>NZ_CP114912.1:0-4862500 GCF_027497335.1 Micromonospora sp. WMMA1976
GCGGCGTCGGCCGGCGCTGCCGCGTCCGCGGTTGCGGCGGCCGGAGCGGGCACGCGTGCAGACCCGGAGACGCGGGGTGCCGGGATGGCGGCCGGAGCACTGCCGGGCGTACCCGGGGAGGCGTCGCCGTCGGCCTCCGCGGCGGCGGGCGTGGGCGCCGTGCCGGCGGCGGGCTGGGGTGTCGCCTGGCGTTCGCCCACGGCGAAGGCGGACCAACTGGACGGCGGCACGGTGGCGCCGGGCAGACGCCGGTCCAGCGGTGGTGGGGTCTCCGCCTGGGTGCCTGCCCGGTACGTCGTCGGGCCGGCCTGCGGAATCGGCTGCGCGTCACCGGCGGGCGGCGGTACGGCCGCGCCGGCGACGGACACCCGCGCCCGCGCGACGGCCACCGGTGGACCCGAACCGCTGTCGTCGTCGCCGGCCGGGTCGGCGGGGCCGGGCGTCGGTCCCGGGTGGACCTTCTCCGCCGGAACGTCCTGCTCGCCCATCTCGCCCCTCCGCACCCACGCTCGCCTCCGGCCGTGGCGCCGACCGGAAGTGCCTGGATCTCACCGTGCCACATTCCGGCCCGGGAGCACAGCCGGAGTGGCGGTTGGGTCAGTCGGCGCTGCTGCTGGGGCTGGCGGAGCCGCTGCCGGACGTGCTGCTCGACGGGGCGACGCTGCTTCTCGACGGGGCGACACTGCTGCTGCTCGGCGCGGCGCTGGTGGTGTCCGGCTCCGCGCTCTCGCTCTGGCTCGGCGTCGGGTCGGGCGAGTCGGTCGGGCTCGGCGGCGGCGTGGTCGGCGCCGGGCTGGACGTCGTCGGCTTCGGCGTCGGCGTGGTGGGCTTCGGCGTGGTCGGCGTCGGCTTGGGTGTGGTCGACGGCTTCGGGGTGGTGGGCGTCGGCTTGGGCGTGGTCGACGGCTTCGGCGTGGCCGGCACGGTGGGCGGCGGGACGGGCGTGGCCGGGGCGGGAACCGCTCCGATCACCCGGGTGGCGGCGTAGAGGCGGGACCAGCGGACCACCGAGATCTTGACGACGTCGCCGGTCCGCGGCGCCTCCACCATCTTGCCGTTGCCGATGTACATGGCGACGTGGTGGACGCTGGTCCAGCTGCTGCTGGAGGCGAAGAACAGCAGGTCACCGGGGAGCAGGGCGGTCGGCGAGACGGTGCGGGACCGGGTGGCGAAGTACTGGTCCTTGGCGACGCGGGGCAGGCCCCGGTAGCCGGCCGCCTGGTAGGAGGCGAGCATCAGGCCGGAACAGTCGAACCGGTCCGGGCCCTCCGCAGCCCACAGGTAGGGGTCGCCGAGCTGGGCGAGGGCGTAGCGCACGGCGGCGAGCGCCTTCGGGTCCGCCACCAGGCCGTCGATGCTCTGGTCGACCACGTACGAGGTGCCGAGCCGTTGCTCGGCGGCGTCCGCAAGGCGCTCGATCTCCAGCAGCTTGGCCGCGTTCTCCTTGCGCAACGCGACGAGCGCGGTCTCCTGCTTGCGCAGGTCGGTCTCGGCGCGGGTGAACTCGGCGGCCTTCTCGCCGGCCCGGCGCTGGGCCGACTCGTGTGCCTTTCGGGCGGCCTCCTCGGCGCTTGTGGCACGCAGGAGTTCGCCGGTCACCGACGTGGTGGCGCCCTCGGCCTTGTCGCCGCGGGTGATGCGCTGGAGGTTGGCGAAGTCGCGCAGGCTGGCGCCGAACTCGCCGGGCGGCAGCGCCGCGTCGGCCTTCACGGCGTCGGCGGCGGCGCTCTTGGCGTTGTCCTGGGCGCGGCGGAGCGCTTCCTGGGCCTCCTTGAGCCGGGTGGCGGACTGGGCCAGCTCGGTCTGCGCGGCGTCCCGCTCGGTCTTGATCCCGAGCAGCGCCTCGCCGAGCTGGGTCACCCGGGCGTCGAGCTGGTTGATCTGCGCGATCAGCGGGCCGTCGGCCGGGTTGGTGACGCCGGGCAGACCCGGGACGGTGCCGGGGAGGCCGGGAACGGTGCCCGGCACGCCGGGAACGGTGCCGGGTACGCCGCGGACGGTGCCGGACGCGCCGGGCAGCTGCAGCGGGCCGGTGACCTGGGGCCGGGAACCGGTGTCGGGCACGACGTCGGGCAGCGGGTCGGCCCAGGCGGGTGTGGCGAGCGCCGCGGCCGCGACCGCCCCCAGGAGGGCGGACCAGAGCGCCGGGCGCAGGATCGGTGAGATCACCGGCTGCCGTCCTCGTCGCCGTCGGGCCTTGGTGCTGTGAGCCATACCGCTCCCCGTCCGGTCTGGGGTCCGTCACGCGTGGTTGGGGCGTGTCGGGACAGGACGGCCCTGGTGTGTGTTCCGCCCCACCCTGTCTTACCTCACGGTTGCGACGATGTCGATGTGCGGAGCGTGACCACGGGTGAACCGGCACGCCCAGGTCGGCGGCCGGTCGGACCCGCGACGTACGCTCGATCGGGAACCCAGGTGGAAGGACGTGGCTTTCGGATGGACGCCGGACTCAAGCGCGAACTCGAGGCGAAGGTGTACGCGGGGGAGCGGCTGACCCGCGAGGACGGCATCGCCCTCTACGACAGCGACGACCTGACCTGGCTGGGCCGGCTGGCTCACCACAGGCGTACCGAGCTCAACGGCGACCGGGTGATGTTCAACGTCAACCGGCACCTGAACCTGACGAACGTCTGCTCCGCGTCGTGCGCGTACTGCTCGTTCCAGCGCAAGCCGGGCGAGAAGGACGCCTACACGATGCGCATCGACGAGGCGGTCCGCAAGGCCAAGGAGATGGAGGACGAGCAGCTCACCGAGCTGCACATCGTCAACGGCCTGCACCCGACGCTGCCCTGGCGCTACTACCCGAAGGTGCTGCGCGAGCTGAAGGCCGCGCTGCCGAAGGTCAACCTCAAGGCGTTCACCGCGACCGAGGTGCAGTGGTTCGAGAAGATCAGCGGGCTCACCGCCGACGCGATCCTCGACGAGCTGATGGACGCCGGCCTGGAGTCGCTCACCGGCGGTGGCGCGGAGATCTTCGACTGGGAGGTCCGGCAGCACATCGTCGACCACAACTGCCACTGGGAGGACTGGTCGCGCATCCACCGGCTGGCCCACTCGAAGGGCATGAAGACGCCGTCGACGATGCTCTACGGCCACATCGAGGAGCCCCGGCACCGGGTCGACCACGTGCTGCGGCTGCGTGAGCTGCAGGACGAGACCGGCGGTTTCCAGGTCTTCATCCCGCTGCGCTACCAGCACGACTTCGTCGACTCGGCGGACGGCAAGATCCGTAACCGGATCCAGGCCCGGACCACGATGGCCTCGCCGGCCGAGTCGCTCAAGACGTTCGCGGTCTCCCGGCTGCTGTTCGACAACGTGCCGCACGTGAAGTGCTTCTGGGTCATGCACGGGCTGTCTGTCGCGCAGCTCTCGCTGAACTTCGGCGTCGACGACCTGGACGGCTCGGTCGTGGAATACAAGATCACCCACGACGCCGACTCGTACGGCACGCCGAACACCATGCACCGCGACGACCTGCTGCACATGATCTGGGACGCGGGCTTCCGTCCCGTCGAGCGGAACACCCGCTACGAGATCGTCCGCGAGTACGACGGGCCGCCGTCGCTGGCGGAGCGCCGGTCCGAGCCGCAGCAGGTCTGGGCCTGACCTGGCGATGAGCGACGAGGAACAGCAGCGCGGCTTCCCCCGGCGCGACGCCGAGGGCCGCATCCTCACCCTCGGTGACCTGCTCGGGGTGAGCCTGGCCGGCCTGGTCATCGGGGTGCTGGCGCTGCTGGTCTTCGAGTGGGCGTTCGCCACAGTGGGCGACAGCGGCTTCGGGGGTACGAACGGCTGGCTCGCGGTGATCCTGCCGCTCTGGTTGTTCTGGGACGAGTTCCGGGCCTGGGAGTTCGGCGCCGCCCGGGTGGTGGCCGCGCTGGCCGGTCTCGGGCTCGGCATCGTCGCCGGTCTGCTGGCCGCGGGCCTGGCCTCCGGGCTGCCCGCGCTGTTCACCGGCGCGCTGGCCGCGGCGGTGTTCACCGTGGTCTACGCCGTCATCTGGTTTCATGGCGTGCACTGGCTGGCCCGGCGTACGGGCTGAGGCACGGAGAGAGTGGGAATGCGGGAATGAGCGCGGCGGTCAAGTACACGCTGGGCCGGGTCGGGCTGTTCGTCGCCGTGCTGGCAGCCCTCTGGTTCGTCGAGATGAACATGTTCCTGCGGCTGATGGTGGCGCTGATCTCCTCCGCCGCGCTGTCGTTCTTCCTGCTGCGCAACTGGCGGGACGAGATGGCCGGCGAGATGGCGGAGGCGTCGGAGCGGCGTCGCGCGGAGAAGGACCGGCTGCGCTCGGCGCTCGCCGGTGACGACGAGCCGGGCACCGCGCCGGCCACCGAGCCGGACGCCGAACGCCGCGACGGCTGAGCGGACGAACGAGGGGCCCGGCGCCGGACACGGCACCGGGCCCCTCGTCGTCATCGGCCGGCCGAACCGTTCACCGGCCGGCCGGGCGATTCACCAGTTGGTCGAGCCCGGGACGACCGGCCACGGCCGGTCGGCCGGCTTGATCAGGTACGCGATGCCGCCGGAGCCGGAGGCCACGGTGCCGTTGGCCCGGTAGCGCTTGGTGCGCAGCCAGATCTGCTCGAACTGCTCCCGCTTGTAGACGTTGCGGACCGCGTCGTTGGACGAGGACGCCGGGTCGTTGACGATCACGTCGCCGTCGGCGGTGAAGCCGACGATCACGAACAGGTGCCCGGAGGTGCCGTAGTTGGCCCCGTCCAGTTCGCTGGCGAGGAACGACTGCGAGGTGACCACCGGGATGCCCGCCTTGATGAACCGTTCCGCCTCGTCCAGCGAGTGCAGCCGGGTGACCCGCGCCTCCAGGCCGGGGAAGCTCGCCGCGTACGCGGTGTTGAACGGCCAGTTGCCGGCGCCCTCGTATTCGTAGTCGTAGGTCATCCGGGCGGCGTGGTCGACGGTCGGGTCGGGGTAGGAGGGGTCGACCCAGGAGGTGTCCTCGGCCGAGGGCTTGCGACCCCAGTACTCGACCACCATCTCCGTCGAGGTGGGTGAGCACCACGCCTCACCGCCGCCGTCGTACTCGGGGTACTCGCCGATGTGGATGTTCTGCGAGTAGCGCGGCACGGCCAGTTCGGTGCCCCAGGCGATACCGCCCCGGCTCGGCGTGACGGTGAACCGGTCCGGCACGTTCGACGCCATCGCGCCGAGCATCCGGACCTGCGGCGCGGCTGCCTGGCCGGGCGCGCGGTAGAGCGTCAGCCGCAACTGGTACGAGCGCAGCAGCACCCCGGCGTCGGCGTCGTCGACCGAGAACGTGTCGGTCCAGATGCTCGACCACGGGTCGCCCTGGCCGTCCAGCGTGGAGCGCTTGATGTCCTGGTCGCCGGAGGCCCAGCGGCCCATGACGTACCAGGGGGTCTGTGCCCCGGTGTTGTACGTGCCGTGCAGTTCGACCTGGATCCAGGTGCCGGCCGGGGTGGCGGCGTTCCACGACGCGACCATCTCGGTGGCGTCGAAGCCGATCCGCCGCTCCGGCGAGGTCCAGGTGGCGTACTCCCAGGTGCGTGTCGTGCCGGTGTGCTCGTCGGTGAACTCGGTGGTGCCCGCCGGGCGGTCGATGGTCAGCGCCGGGTGGCGCCCCGGTACGGCGCGGGTGCCCTGGTGGGTGCCGGTACGCCAGTCGGGGAAGCGGGAGAACTCCTGGAAGGTGATCTGTTCGTCGTGCGTGACGCCCGGTCGCGGCGCTTGTGCCTGGACCGGAGTGCTGGTGCCGAGGAGGGTGAGCGCGGTGAGGCCGGCGAGGGCGGCCGCGCGCATGGGTCGTCCGAACATGGCAGCTCCACAGGGAGACGGCATCGTTGCCGTTCACTGTCGCGCTTGGCGGGAAGTTTCGCCAGATGTTCAGGCATAGAAAATCATTGCCGAAGTGACGATCAGGTCGGGATGGCCGAAGGCAAAGACAGATATTGATATGACCATGTGTCTCCTGGTGGAGTGTGCGGACAACGGGATCTCCCGTACCCCCAGGAGGTTGTCCATGGCCTTCCGCGCCTCTCCGCTCCGCCGCCGGCTGGCGCTCGCCGCCGCCGTCGGCCTCACCATCGTCGCCGCGGCCGCAGCCCCCGCCGTCGCCCGACCCGCACCGGAAGGCTCCGGCGAGCCGACCACAGTCGCCTACCGGGTCCTCGGCCCGCGTACGGCGGCCGACCGCACCGCGGTCGCCTCCACCGGTGCCGCGATCGACTACTCCGAGCACGGCGTGCTGCACGTCACGGCGACCAAGGCCGAGGCCAACGCGATCACCCGGCTCGGATTCCGGCTCGAGAAGGACGCCGTGCCGGAGCACGACCACGCCGACGGGGGCATGACCGCCAACGCGTTCCCGCCCGCCGACTCGAACTACCACGACTACGCCGAGTTGACAGCGGTGGTGAACAAGGTGGTCGCCGACCACCCGACCATCGCCCGCAAGCTGAGCATCGGCACGTCGTACCAGGGCCGGGACCTGATGGCGGTGAAGATCTCCGACAACGTCGCCACCGACGAGGCCGAGCCGGAGATCCTGTTCAACGCCCAGCAGCACGCCCGGGAGCACCTGACCGTCGAGATGGCGATCTACCTGCTCAACCTCTTCACCGACAACTACGGCAGCGACTCCCGGATCACAAGCATCGTCAACTCCCGGGAGATCTGGATCGTCCCCACCGTCAACCCGGACGGCAGCGAGTACGACATCGCCACCGGCTCGTACCGCTCCTGGCGCAAGAACCGGCAGCCCAACAGCGGTTCCACAGCCATCGGCACCGACCTGAACCGCAACTGGGCCTACCAGTGGGGCTGCTGCGGCGGCTCGTCCGGCACCAAGTCGTCGGACACCTACCGGGGCCCGTCCGCCTTCTCCGCCCCGGAGACCGCGGCGCTGCGCAACTTCGTCAACAGCCGGGTCGTCGGCGGCGTGCAGCAGATCAAGGCGAACATCGACTTCCACACCTATTCGCAGCTGGTGCTCTGGCCGTACGGATACACGTACAACAACACCGCCACCGGGATGAACACCGACCAGTACAACACCTTCGCCACCATCGGACGGCAGATGGCGGCGACGAACAACTACACCCCGGAACAGTCGAGTGACCTCTACATCGCCGACGGCACCAGCATCGACTGGATGTGGGGCGCTCACAAGATCTGGGCGTACACCTTCGAGATGTACCCCGGCTCGGCCTCCGGCGGCGGCTTCTACCCGCCGGACGAGGTGATCCCGGCGCAGACCTCACGCAACCGGGAGGCCGTGCTGATCCTGTCCGAGTACGCCGACTGCCCGTACCGGGCGATCGGCAAGCAGAGCCAGTACTGCTGACCTCACCACCGGGCGGGAACCCCGGTTCCACCCCCGCCGGGGTTCCCGCCCACCCCGCCCGTCCGGACGATCTCCGCTGGTCGTGCGCTACCGTGGCACCGACCGTGCCACAGCGAAGCCGGTGCGAAACCGGCGCTGTCCCGCAACTGTGATGCCCCGTACGCGCGGCGCCGGCCTTCCGCCGGCGCCGACGGACGTGGGACGAGCCAGGTCGCCTGCGGCCCGGTCGCGACACGCGCTCTCGAGGAAGGGCGCCTCGCGGACGGGCCTTTCTTCCTGTCGGCGAAGCACCACACTCCTCGACCGACAGGAGGTTCCATGTCCAGACGTACCCCCCGGCTCTTCGCCACCGCGCTCGCGGCCGGCGTGCTGCTCCTCGGCGGCTGCGCCGAGAAGACCTCGACCGACACCCCCGCCGCCGGCGGCTCCGGCGGCGCGTTCCCGGCCACCGTCGGCAAGCTGACGCTGGAGAAGCGGCCCGAGAAGATCGTCTCGCTCTCGCCGACCTCCACCGAGATGCTCTTCGCCATCGGCGCCGGGAAGCAGGTCACCGCCGTCGACGACCAGTCGAACTACCCGGCCGAGGCGCCCCGCACCGACCTGTCCGGCTACCAGCCGAACGCCGAGGCGGTCGCCTCCCGCAACCCCGACCTCGTGGTGATCTCGGACAACCTCAACAAGATCGCCGACCAGCTCGTCGCTCTGAAGATCCCGGTCCTGCAGATCCCCGCCGCGGCCACGCTCGACGACACGTACCGGCAGCTCACCGACCTGGGCACGCTCACCGGCCACCGGGCCGAGGCGGACGCCGTGGTGCAGAAGATGAAGGACGACATCACCGCGCTGACCAAGGACCTGCCGAAGCGTACGGAGAAGCCGACCTACTTCCACGAGCTGGGCCCGGAGCTGTACAGCGCGACCAGCAAGACCTTCATCGGCACCATCTACGCGCTCGCCGGCCTGGAGAACATCGCCGACGCGTCCGACGCCGACGGGAAGAACGGCGGCTACCCGCAGCTCTCCCAGGAGGTCATCGTCAAGGCGAACCCCGACTTCGTCTTCCTCTCCGACACCAAGTGCTGCAAGCAGAACGCCGACACGGTGAAGGCGCGCAGCGGCTGGTCCGGCATCACCGCCGTGAAGAACAACCAGATCGTGGAGCTGGACGACGACATCGCCTCGCGCTGGGGCCCGCGCGTGGTCGACCTGCTCAGGGTGATCGTCGACGCCACCGCCAAGGTCCCGGCCTGACCGTGGCCCTTCGACAGGCGGACTCCGCCCCGAACCCGGCCGGGACGCCTCGGGCGCCCCGGCCGGGTGACCGGCTACCCCGGCCCCTGCGGCGCGGCGCGGCCGGCACCCCGATCCGCCCGGCCGGGCTGCGTAAGCGCTGGCTGTTCGCCGGAGTCGTGGCGGTGCTCGTCGCGCTGGTGGCGGGCGTCTCCCTCGGCCCGGTCAGCCTGCCGCCCGGCAGCGTCGCGGCCGAACTGCTCAACCTGCTGCCCGGCGTGCACCTGGACAGCGGGCTCACCGAGCGGGAAGTCGCGATCATCACCGAGCTGCGGCTGCCCCGGGTCGTGCTCGGCCTGCTCGTCGGCGCGCTCCTCGCCCTGGCCGGCGGCTGCTACCAGGGCGTCTTCCGTAACCCGCTGGCCGACCCGTACCTGCTCGGCGTGGCGGCCGGCGCCGGATTCGCGGTCACCGCGGCGATCGTGCTCGGCGCCGGTGCGGGCGGCGCGCTGACCGGGCTGCCGATCACCATTCCGCTCGCCGCGTTCGTCGGATCGCTCGGCGCGGTCGTGCTGACGTACCTCCTCGGCGCGGCCGGCGGCCGGGACCGGTCCCCGGCCACGCTGATCCTGGCCGGCGTGGCGGTGTCCGCGTTCTTCGCCGCCGGGCAGACGTACCTGCTGCAACAGCACTCCGACAACATCCAGCAGGTCTACTCCTGGCTGCTCGGGCGGCTCGCCACCGCCGGCTGGCACGACGTGTGGCTGGTCCTGCCGTACTTCGTGCTCACCTCCGTGGTGGTGCTGCTGCACCGGCGTGAGCTGGACGTGCTCTCCGTCGGCGACGACGAGGCCGCCGGTCTCGGCCTGCACCCGCAGCGCTCCCGCTACCTGCTGATCGCCGCCGCGTCGCTCGGCACCGCCGCCGCCGTCTCCGCGTCCGGGCTGATCGGCTTCGTCGGCATCATCGTGCCGCACACCATGCGGCTGCTCGCCGGTTCCAGCCACCGGGTGATCCTGCCGCTGTCGATGCTGTTCGGCGGCGCGTTCCTCGCGCTCACCGACGTGGTCGCCCGTACCGCCGCCGCACCCGCCGAGATCCCGATCGGCGTGGTCACCGCGCTGCTCGGCGGCCCGTTCTTCGTCCTCGTCCTGCGTACCGCCCGCCGGGTGGCGATGTGAACGCCCCCGCCGTGCGCGTCCACGACCTGCGGGTCGACCTCGGCGGCAACCCGATCCTGACCGGCGTCGACCTGACCGTCGCCGCGGGCGAGTGGGTCACCGTGATCGGCCCCAACGGCGCCGGCAAGTCGACCCTGTTGCGCGCCGTCGGCGGCCTGCTGACCGGCCCGGGCGAGGTCGCACTCTTCGGTACGCCGATCGGCGCGCTCCGGCGCCGCGAACGAGCCCGGGTGGTGGCCACCGTGGCCCAGTCCCCGGTGGTGCCGGCCGGCATGTCGGTCTTCGACTACGCGCTGCTCGGGCGCACCCCGTACATCCCGGCGCTGGGCCGCGAGTCGGCCGCCGACCTGGCCGCCGTGCACGAGGTGCTGGACCGGCTCGACCTGGGCCCGTTCGCCCACCGCGAGCTGGCCACGCTCTCCGGCGGCGAGCGGCAGCGCGTCTTCCTGGCCCGGGCGCTGGCCCAGGGCGCCACCCTGCTGCTGCTCGACGAGCCGACCAGCGCGCTGGACATCGGGCACCAGCAGGAGGTGCTGGAACTGGTCGACCAGCTCCGCCGCGAGCACGGCCTGACCGTGCTCGCCACCATGCACGACCTCTCCATCGCCGGCGAGTACGCCGACCGCCTGGTCCTGCTCGCCGACGGCCGGGTGGCAGCCGCCGGCCCGCCGGAGGAGGTGCTCACCGAGGACCTGTTGGCCCGCCACTACCGAGCCCACATTCGGGTGATCCCCGGCGACCACGGCCCCTTGGTGGTCCCCGTCCGCCCCACCTGACCCCCTGCTGCCCTTCCCACGCCGTTGATCTGTGAGTGGGGTTGTCAAGTGGTGCGGTGGTGGTTGGTGATGGTGCGGTAGATCTGTCGGGCGATGTAGCGCTTGAGGCAGCGGGTGATTTCTTTGGTGGTGCGGCCTTCGGTGCGGCGGCGGGTGATGTAGTCGCGGGTTTCGGGGTGGATGCGGCGGCGGGTGAGGGCGATGGTGTGTAGGGCGCTGTTGAGGGTTCTGTCGCCGCCGCGGTTGAGGCGGTGTCGGTTGGTGCGGCCGCTGGCCACGGGGATGGGGGCGGTGCCGGCGAGGGTGGCGTAGGCGGCTTCTGATCGGACGCGGCCGGGGTGGGACCAGGCGGTGAGGGCGATCGCGGCGGTGACGGGTCCGATGCCGGGTTGGTCGAGCAGGGGTGGGCACAGTTCGGTGACGAGGGTGCGTAGGCGTTGGTGGTTGTCGGCGAGGGTGGCGTCGAGGGTCTGGATGTGCCGGGCGAGGGTGGTCAGTTCGCGGCGGCGGGTGTGTTCCTCGCAGGGCAGGTCGGTGTGCTCGGGTAGGTCGAGGGCGGCCAGGCGGGCGATCTGGGTGGTGGTGGATAGTCCGCGTAGCGCCTCGCGCAGGGTGTCGTCGGCGGTCAGGATCAACGCTTTGACCAGGTTGACTGCTGCGGTGCGGGCATCGGTGTGGTGTCGGCGGCAGATCAGCAGCAGACGCAGTGCCTCGCGTGGTCCGTCGCTTCGGGGCACGGCGATGCGCTCAGCGGGCAGGGCAAGCACCGTATGGGCGGCGGCGACCGCATCCAGGTGGTCGGACTTGCCGCCCCGACGACGGGACGCGGCGGGGGGTTTGGGTGCCTCGCAGACCGCTTCACCGGCAGCGTCCAGCACCCGGCACAGCCCTTGCCCGTGCGATCGGGTGCCTTCCACCGCCCACAACCGGCGCCCCTGCGGTGGGGTGTGCGCGACGGCGAAGGTCAGCAACCGGGCCAACCCGTCCGGGTCGGTGGGCACGGTGACCTGCGCCAACACGGCGCCGAGACGGTCGACCACGGCGGCGGTGTGCGTGTCGGTGTGGGTGTCGACCCCTACCACCACGTCGTAGCGATCCGCGACTCGCTCTACGATCCTTGTCATCTCGGATTGTTGCTCCTTTGCCAGCGACGACCGGGACAGTCGGCGTCGGCTCGGGAAGCAGTCACCTCGGCGGCAGATCTGTGATGGGCCACGTGTGCTCGCACGGGCAGGCTTCTGATCAGGCCAGCAGGGTGGGCCGGGCCGGCGCCGACGATCACCCGGGGACAGGTCTTGCACAAGGCACACCCACACCACGGGCAGCCGGATCAACGGAGAGTCACCCGAGTGATCACCAACGCCGAACCCTAACGGCAACCAGCCGAACCGATCACCACACACATAGAAGCGTCTTGCACTTTCCGCCCCGGCGAAAGGTGCATATATCGCAAGGGGAGGGCCGCAACTGCAAGATCTGTGAAGGTTGCTGTCAAGTGGTGGCTTCGAGGGTGCGCCAGATTTGGCGGGCTATGTAGCGTTTGAGGCTGCGGGTGATCTCGGCTGGGGTGCGGCCTTCGGTGGTGCGGCGGTTGATGTAGTCCTTGGTGGGCTGGTGGCATCGTTGGCGGGTTTTGGCGATGGTGTGCAGGGCGGCGTTGAGGGTTGAGTTCCCCCCGCTTTGATGGAGCGGTGGTTACCTGCTGCCGGCTGGCGCAGGGGTGGCGATAGGTGGCTCGGCTGGTTGCGGCTGGCGGGTGTGCCAGGCGGTCTCGTACTCGTTCGGGCTGAGGTAGCCCAGTTCCTTCTGTATGCGGCGGGTGTTGTACCAGCCGTCGATGTAGGCGAAGATCGCGTTCTCGGCCTCGTCGCGGGTCCGCCAGGACGTGCGGTAGACGAGTTCGATCTTCAGCGTGGACCAGAAGTTCTCCATCAGGGCGTTGTCGTACGAGTCGCCGACGGAGCCCATCGACGGCAGGATCCCGTTGTCCTGCAAGCGTTCCGCGAAGCGGAACGACGTGTAGTTCGACCCGCGGTCGCTGTGGTGGATCAACTGGCCGTCGCGGACGTCGCGCGACCAGATGCCGTATTCGAGGGCGGCGAGGATCAGGTCGGTGTCGCAGCGGTCAGACGTCTTCCACCCGACGATCCGGCGGGAAAACGCGTCGCGGACCGCAGCCAACAGAACACACCCTCACCGCACGGGATGCGGGTGGCGTCGGCAACCCAGAGCCGGTTCGGCCCGTCGGCGGTGAACTGCCGATTGACCAGATCCGGCGCCGGCGTGTGCCGGGGATCCTGCTTCGTGGAGCCACCACGCCAGCCTCGACGCAGGAACGCCCCCTGCCAGCCCTGCTCGGCCATCAGCCGCTCGACGCGCTTGCGGCCCACGCGGATGCCGTCACGGCGCAGCTGCCGGTGGACCCGGTCAGCGCCGTAGGTGCGCCCGGAGGTCTCCCAGATCTCGTGGATGTTGGAGATCAGCCCCAGGTCGACGACGTCCCGGTCGCAGGGCTGCTCGGCCTGCTTGACCCACGCGTAGTAGGTTGAAGCGCCGATGTTGAGGACCCGTAGCAGGAGCGCGACCGCGAACTGGTCACGGTGTTCGTGAATGAACCTCATGACCGTCGCCGGGTCGGGTCGAGCTCCGCCGCGAAATACGCACTCGCGGCCTTCAGAATCTCGTTCGCCCGCCGCAACTCGGCAACTTCCTTGCGCAGCCGCCGGTTCTCGTCCGCCATCTCGCTGGTCGGCCGGTCGTGACGCTCACCCGTGTCGGCCTCGGCCTGGCGGATCCAGTTCCGCAACGCCTCGTGATGCACGCCGAGTTGCTCGGCCAGGCGCCGGATCACCGGCTTCGGGTCCGACTCGCGATACAGGCGCACGGCGCGCTGACGTAGCTCGTCGGGGTACTTCTTCGGTGCTGCCACGGACGACTTCCTCCCCACGGCCATAAGACCATGATCAAGAAGCTCCATGAAAGCGGGGGTGGCTCAGGTGCGGTCGCCGCCTCGGTTGAGGCGGTGGCGGGTGATGCGCCCTGAGCTGGCGGGGACGGGGCTGACGCCGGCGAGTGAGGCGAAGGCGGCTTCGTTGCGGAACCGGCCGGGGTGTGACCAGGCGGTCAGCGCGATCGCGGCGGTGACGGGGCCGATGCCGGGTTGGTCGAGCAGGGTGGGGCAGAGTTTGTCGACCAGGGTGCGGATTTCGGTGAGGTTGGCTTTCAGGAGCCGGTCGAGGGTCTGGATCTGCTCGGCGAGGGTTGCCAGGTGAGTGCGGCGCAGCCGGTCGAGACCGCTGCCGCTGGTGGTGGTGAGGGTGGTGGCGTGCTGGACCTGTCGCAGGGTGCTCAGTCCTCGCATCTGTGTGCGGAGGTCGTCGTCGGCGGTGAGGATCACCGATTTGAACAGGTTGATGGTGGCGGTGCGGGTGTCGCTGTAGTGGCGGCGGCAGACGTGCAGCAGGCGCAGGGCTTCCCGGTCGCCGTCGGTGCGGGGTGAGGCGACGTGGTCGGCGGCCAGGACGCCACGAGCGGCGTGCGCGGCGTCCAGCGCGTCGGACTTGCCGCCTCGACGGCAGCGCCCGGCAGCGGGTTTGGGTGCTTCCAGGACGTACTCACCCGCGGCGCGCAGGACGCGCAGCAGACCGACACCGTGACAACGAGCGCCGTCCAGGGCCCAGGCCCGCCGGCCCGTTCCCAGCACGGCCGTCTGCCGGCCGGCCCAGGCCAGCAGGACAGCGGCGCCGTCGTCGGTGGCCGGCACGGTGATCTCCGCCAGCACGGTGCCGACCGCGGTGAGCACCGCGGCGGTGTGCGTATCGGTATGGGTGTCCACACCGACGACCGCGTCGACACGCTCGGCCAGACGTTCTGCCAGGATGGGAAACACGGACGGTTCTCCCTTGCACGGGACGACGTTCGGACGGCGTCGGCCCGGGAGCGATCACCCAGCGGCACATCTGTGATGAGTCACGCGACACGGGCTGCACACCCCTTCGCGGACAGGCTTCTGATCAGGCCAACAAGGTGGGCCGGGCCGACGCCGGCAACCCACGAGGACAAGTCGACGCCACGGCACACCAACTGACAGCGGCCAGATCTTGCATGAGTCACCCATAGATCACCAACGTCGAACCCTACCGATACCAACCTCCCGGAACCGGCCCACCTATAGAAGCGTCGACGGAGGAACCGGGCGGGGCAGGGGCGGTGCGGGCGCGGAGGGGGTCAGCGGAGGGTGGAGATGGAGAAGAGGGCGCCGGCCGGGTCTCGTAGGGCGGCGCTGCGGCCGGCCGGGTTGTCGCGCGGCGGGACCAGGATCGTGCCGCCCAGCTCGGCGGCCCGGGCAGCGGTCGCGTCGGCGTCCTCCACCGCGAAGTACACCGCCCAGTACGCGGGCAGGTCCCCCGGCATCGGCTCGGCCCGCGGGAGCATGCCGGCGACGATCCGGGCGCCGCAGCGCCACCCGGTGTACGCGACCGGCCCGGCCGGGCGTTCCTCCGGATGCCAGCCGAAGACAAGCGCGTAGAACTCCTTCGCGCCCTCCGGGTCGGGGGTGACCAGCTCGTTCCAGCACATCGCGCCGGGCGCGTTGTACAGCTCGGCCCCGCGCATCGCCATCGGCTGCCACACGCTGAACACCGCGCCGGCCGGGTCGGCGAGGACCGCCATCCGGCCCTGCTGGGCGACGTCGAACGGGGAGACGACGACCTGCCCGCCGGCCGCCTCGGCCCTTGTGGCGACCAGGTCGGCGTCGTCGGTCGCCACGTACGTGGACCAGACCGGCACCTGGTCCGGCGTACCGGGTGGGCCGGCCCCGGCGACCGCCTTGCCGTCCCTGCGGAAGACGGTGTAGCCGCCGGCTTCCGGTTCGGGGGAGATCTCTCCGGTCCAGCCGAACAGCTCGGGGTAGAACCGTCGTGCGTCGTCCAGACCGGGCGTGGCCAGGTCGGTCCAGCAGGGCGTGCCGGGCTCGACGCCGTTCACGGTGACCCCTCTCGCCGGGGGCGGCTCCGCTCGCCCGCCCTGTCGGCATCGTGGCACCGCCGGGTCGGCCACCGGGCCGGAACCGGACAAAAGGTCAGCTGAAGCGGCGTCCCTCGTCCCGCCGGTACGCCCAGCCGGCGAGCGCGGCGAGCACCAGCACCCAGACCACGAGCATCACCAGCGCCCGGGTGTCCGGCCGGAAGTCGGTGACCGCCGCCCAGATCAGTTCCACGGCGCCCCGGGTCGGGAGGTAGGGCGCGATCGCCTTGATGAAGCCGGGCGCGTCGTCCGGCCCGGAGAGCAGGCCACCGCCGAACGCGAGCGGGAAGAAGATCACCTGCGCCACCACGATCGCGGCCTTGCTCGGCAGCGAGTAGCCGATCGCCAGGCCGAGCAGCGTGAACGGAACCGAGACCACGGCCACCGCGCCCAGGCCGAGCAGGAACTGCACCGCGCTGACCCGGGCGTCCGTGGCGACCGCCGCGATCACCACCACCGGAATCATCGAGACGTAGGTCAGGACCACCCCGGCCAGGATCCGCCCGGCCAGCCGCGGCGCCGGCCCGGTCGGCAGGGTCCGGGTGTACGGGTTCCAGGGCTGGTCGCGGTCCTCGGAGACGCCCACTCCGTACTGGAAGATGTTGGCGGTCATCACCGCGAAGGTCACCATGGCGGCGGTGGCGTAGGTGGCGCCGACCGGATCGTCGCCGGCGAACGGCACCACGAAGAAGAGCATCGAGGCGGCGGGGAAGAACGCGCTGCCCACCACCGCCACCGGCACCCGGACGATCTCCAACAGGTGGTAGCGGGCGTGGACCAGGGCGAGCGGCACGGCGGTCTCCTAGGCGGGGGTGGGCGCGGGCCGGTCGTCGGCCGTGATGGCGAGGAACGCCTCCTCCAGCGAGGTGGGCCGGACCTCCAGATCGTGGAACGGCACCCCGGAGGTGACCAGGTCGCGGACGAGCTGGTCGGCGTCGGTGGTGAGCAGGTGCACCCGCCCGTCGGCGCGTTCGGTGGTGACCACGCCCGGCAGCGCCGGCAGGTCGTCGGCGACCAGGCTGACCCGGCGTACGCCGACGATGCCGCGGATCGCGGCCACCGAGTCGTCGGCCAGCACCCGCCCGTGGCCGATCACCACCACCCGCTGCGCGAGCGCCTCCACCTCCTCCAGGTAGTGGCTGCTCAGCAGCACGGTGCCGCCGCCGGCGTGGAAGCCGCGGATCGCGTCCCAGAGCGCGTGCCGCGCCTCCACGTCGAGGCCGGTGGTCGGCTCGTCGAGCACCACCAGCCGGGGACGGCCGACGAACGCCAGAGCCACGGCGAGCCGGCGACGCTGGCCGCCGGAGAGGCCGCCGGTCTGCCGGCGTACCTGGTCGGCGAGGCCGAACCGGTCGAGCAGTTCGCCCCGCGGCACCGGGTCGGGGAAGTGCGCGGAGACGAAGTCGACCACCTCGCCGACCCGCAGCGTGCCGGGCAGGCCGGTCTCCTGCGGGGTGACACCGAGTTGCCGCCGGCTCGCCGGGTCGCGCGGGTCGCCGCCGCACAGCTCGACCCGGCCGGTGGTCGGGCGGCGCAGCCCGACCAGCAGGTTGATCAGCGTGCTCTTGCCGGCGCCGTTCGGGCCGAGCAGGCCGACCAGCTCCCCGGACCGGACGGTCAGGTCGACCCGGTCCAGCGCCAGCACGTCGCCGTAGCGGCGGCTGACCTGTTCGGCGCGGGCCAGGATCATCGGCGATCTCCTCGCAGGTAAGTGCTGTGCCTCCCCTGTCTACCGTGCGTGCGCCAGCCCCGCTGTCCCCTGACCGGGTGCTCACATCCCCTAGTCTGGTGGCGCCGTCGACGACGGTGGAAGTTCCGACCGGACACTGGGGAGGGTCCGTGACCAGTCCGAGCAGGAATCTCGACGTCCAGCCGGAGGCGCTGAGGGCGTTCGCCGCCGCCTCCCGGGACCGGGCCGGCCGGTTCCGCGAGCTGGAACGGGTGTTCCGCGACGGCCACGTGGCCCGGCACTCCTTCGGTGTGATGCCCGCGTCGTTCAGCCTCGCCGCCGCGTACGAGCAGCAGTTCGAGGCGTGCCTGCAGGGGCTGGCGGACGGTGCCGAGACCATGCTGACCGTCGCCACGGGGCTCGCCGAGACCGCCGCCGCCTACGACGACACGGACTCGGCGAACGACACGATGTTCACCGCCGGCGGCTGAGGGGGAACGGCATGAGCACCGAGGCGCTCCAGCGCAACAAGACCTACTTCGAGCAGATCGTGTCGGGCACGCCCGACCCGTTCAAGCCGCTGTCGAACGCGGTGCTGTGGCCGTTCGAGCAGCTCCTGGAACTGGTCGCCGGTGAGCCGGACGACCTGATGCGGGCGGCCCAGCTCGCGATGACCACCGGGGAGGCGGTCCGGCAGATCGCCGGTGACCAGATCGCCGACCGGGCGCGGCTGCGCGGCGCCTGGGACGGCGACGCGGCGGAGAAGTTCCACGCCTCGATGCAGTCCATCGAGGAGGCGATGGACGATCTGGCAAAGGGGCTGGACGGCACCAAGGAGGTGCTCGTCGACTCCGCGAACGCGTCGGTGGACGCGTTCAACCTGCTGGTCGAGCTGATCCTGGAGTTCCTGCTCTGGTTCCTGACCGAGATCATCATCGCCGCGGTGGCGGCGGCGCTGAGCGCCGGCGTGAGCCTGGCCGCCACTGTGGTGCGGGTGCTGGCCCGGCTCGCCACCACCGTCGGCCGTATGGTCAAGATCGTGGCGCGGTTCGCGGAGATCCTCACGAAGCTCGCCACCAAGCTCCAGAAGGTCGCCAACCTGCTCGACCACTACGCCAAGGTGGTGATGGAGCTGCGCCGGGCCAAGAAGGCGTACAGCGCGTTCAACAAGTCCGGCTACACGAAGGCGGCGCTCGCCTTCAAGGTCGAACGCGCCGCCGTGCTCTTCCCGGGCAAGTTCGCCATCAACCAGGCGTCCCCGGTGAACATCCCCGGCATCGGCGGCGCCCTGCTCGACACCGGGATGGGCCTGCACGACGTCTCCGACGGGCGCAAGGACCGCAACTACCTGGTGGACGGCACGTACCGCGACGACCTCGGCCCGTACACAAAGGGCGTGCAGAACGTGTTCGACTCGATCGTGAACTGAGAGGCAGCAATGACGTTCCCGGCCCTGGACCGGATCGAGGCGCTGGCCCGCAACCTGGACGGGTGGCAGCGCGAACTCGGCGCGCGGATGGCCGAGCTGGAGCAGAGCAGCGCCGAGGGGGTCAGCGACTCCGGTCTGGTCACCGTCGTGGCCGCCGCCGACGGCAAGATCCTCTCCACCGACATCAACGCGCGGGCCATGCGCTTCGACTCCTACACGCTCGCCGAGGAGATCACCTCGGCGGCGAACCGGGCGCAGGAGGCCGCCGCCGCCCGGGTACGCGAGATCGTCGGCGAGGTGATGGGCAACGCGCCGGGCGGGGAGCGCCCCGCCGACGACGGCTACGGCCACGGCCACGACCGATACTGATTCGATGGACGAGACCAGATACCGCGACCGGATCGGCCTGCTCGTCGAGCCGGGCGAGCGCGTCCTGGCCCACGCCAAGGCCGACGTCGGCCAGGGGCTCGCTCCGGCACCGCCGCCCGAGCCGGAGTCCACCGCCGAGCCGAGCCGGCGGACTGTCGGCTCGGTGCTGCTCAACATCCTGCTGCCCCTGGCCACCTGGGACCGCGGCGACCGCCTGGTCGACGCGATCGGTTGGGGGATCGCCGGACGCGGCGCCCCCGGTTCGGCCGCCTCCCGGCTGCACCGCGCGCTCCGCCCGCCCCGGCCCGACCTCCAGGTCCGGGAGACGCTGCTCGCAGTCACCGACCGGCGGCTGGTGGTCTGCCGTACCGGCGGGGTCAAGCTGCTGGCCGGGCGCGAGGCCGAGGAACGCGCGCTGGCCGAGACCGCCGTGGCCTGGTCGGCCGCGCGCGGCGAGGTCGCCTCCGCGCGGGTGGGCTGGCACCGGCTCAACCCGAAGCGGCTGCGGATCGACTTCACCGACGGCTCCTGGCTGTCGTTCACCGTGCCGATCGCCGAGTCCGGCCGCCCGCTGCGCGAGGTCGCCGCCGCACTGTCCGCCTGACCGGACCGCCCTGCCGGGCCCGCGACGGGCCGTCCGGGACCGCTGTCGGCCGGCCACGTCAGCGCGGCCGGGCCCCGCGTCAGGCGGTCAGCGGCCCGGGCAGCGGCTCGCGGTGCAGCACGGCCAGGCGGGAGACCGCCCGGGTCAGCACCACGTAGAGGCGGTGCAGCCCGCGCGGCTCGGCGGCCACGATCGCGGCCGGCTCGACGACCACCACGTGGTCGTACTCCAGGCCCTTGACCAGCGTCGCCGGGACCACCGTGACCCGCGTCGCGGCCTCGACGTCGTCGGCCGTAGCGGTCTCGACGCCCGCGTCGGCGAGCGCCGCGCGGAGCCGGTCCACCGCGTCGTCGGCGGCGATCACACCGACCGAGCCGTCGTGCGCGAGCGCCGCCCGCACCTCGGCCACCGTCGCGGCCGTCAGGTCCTCGGCGGTACGCACATCGAGCGCGCCGTCGTTGCGGAGCGACCGGGCCGGGGGTACGTCGACGGCGAGCGCCGGCAGCAGCCGGTTCGCGAACGCCACCACCGCGGCGGGCACCCGGAAGCCTACGCTCAGCGGCACCACAGCGGCGTCCGGCTTGCCCAGGTGGGCCAGGGACTCGCGCCAGTCGGTCGCCGCCCAGGGCGCGGTGCCCTGGGCCAGGTCGCCGAGCAGCGTGATCGAGCCGTGCTCGCTGCGCCGGGCGATGGCGCGGCACTGCATCGGGGAGAGGTCCTGCGCCTCGTCGACCACCACGTGCCCGAAGCCGGCGGGCCGTTCCAGCAGCCCGGCCACCTCGTCGATGAGTACCGCGTCGGCGGCGGTCCACCGGGTCGCCTTCGCGGTGCGTGCGACCTTGCCGGACCGGAACAGCTCCTGCTCCTCGGGCGTGAGCAGGCCGTCCGCGGCGGCGGCCAGCGCGTCCGCGTCGGTACGCAGCCGGTGCAGCAGTCCGTCCGGCGTGAGTGCCGGCCAGACCGTGTCGAGCAGGTCGGTGACCGGCTTGATCCGGCTCATCCGGCGTAGCCAGGCGTCGTTCGGTGACTCCGCCCGGCGCGCCTCGGCCTGGCGTTGCAGCAGCCCCACCACCCGGGCCCGGACCCGCTCCCGGCCGGTGGCGTAGGGCAGACCCTCCTGCCGCGTCTCGGTGACCAGCCGGTGCAGCGGGTCCAGCCCGATCCGCCACCGGTACGAGCCGTCCGACACCATGATCGGCTCGGTCGGCGTACCGATGTGGGCGTCGACGGCCCGGCGCAGCACCTCGGCCATCCGGACGTCGTGCTTGAGCGCGGCGGCGGCCGGGTCGTCGACCGCGCGGACCGGCACCCGCGCGACCAGGTCCTCCACTGTGGCCTGCTCGACCTCGACCTCACCGAGCGCCGGCAGCACCGCCGCGATGTACGACAGGAACGCCCGGTTCGGCCCGACGATCAGCACGCCCGAGCGGCGCAGCCGTTCCCGGTGCAGGTAGAGCAGGTACGCGGCGCGGTGCAGCCCGACCGCCGTCTTCCCGGTGCCGGGCGCGCCCTGGACGCAGATCGAGTCGGCCAGGTCGGCCCGGACCAGCTCGTCCTGCTCCGGCTGGATGGTGGCGACGATGTCGCGCATCGGGCCGACGCGGGGACGCTCGATCTCGGCGGTGAGGATGCGGCTGGCGGTGCCGAGTTCCTCGCCCCGGTCCAGGTGCTCGTCCTCGAAACTGGTCAGCGTCCCGGCGCTGAACCCGAACCGGCGGCGTACGGCGACACCCTGCGGGTCACGTGCGCTGGCCCGGTAGAACGACCGGGAGACCGGGGCACGCCAGTCCAGCACCAGCGGCTCGCCCAGCTCGTCGGTGACGTGCCGGCGCCCGACGTGGTACTCCCGTCCGGCGTGGTCCGGGTCGTCGCCGCCGAAGTCCAGGCGGCCGAAGAACAGCGGGGTGGTCGGGTCGTCGGCCAGTTCCTTGACCCGCCGGGCCATGTGCCGGCCGAGCTGCTCGGCGGTGTACGAGTCACCGGCCACCTTGTCACCGGTGGCGAAGAGCGCCTCGGCGCGTTCCCGCATCCGTTTAAGCGCGGCGCGGGAGGCGCCGAGGTGGGCACGTTCGGCGGTCAGTTCGGCGTCGAGACCGGGTGTGGCGTCAAGATCGGTTGCGGGCACTGTGAACTCCGATGGCTCAACTGAGGCTCGCTCGCGTGTCCGGGGCGGTTGGCCTGCTCCCGGCGCGGGGACGTCCGCTGCGGTGCATGCTCACCGCGGCCGTCGGGCGGCCATCGACTTTACGGGAGCACCGGCAGGTCGCGCCAACGATTTTCGGGTGTCGGCCGCGGGGTGTGTGTCGGCCGGTCCGGCCTGGCGGCAATCATTGAGGCATGACCGAGGCGCTTCCCGGCCGGAGCCGGGTGACGATCAGTGATCCGCAGGTGATGCGGGCGCTCGCTCACCCGGCCCGCATGGCGATCATGGAACATCTCGGCACGCTGGAGGGCGGTGCGACGGCCACCGAGTGCGCCGAGATCGCCGGCCTGTCGCCGAGCGCCACCAGCTACCACCTGCGCGAGCTGGCGAAGTTCGGGCTGGTCCGGCAGGCGCCGGGCCGGGGTGACGCCCGGGAGCGGGTCTGGCAGGCGGTGAATCCGTCGTTCCATGTCGAGGTGGGGCCGGACGCCGACCCGGAGGCGCGTGCCGCCGAGGCGGCCCTGGTCGAGGCGCACATGGTCCGTGACGCCCAGCGGGTCCGGGACTGGTTGCGCCGCGCGCCGGACGAGTCGCCGGAGTGGTACGCGGCCACCTGGTTCAGCGACAGCATGCTGCTCATGACCGCCGAGGAGCTGACCGAGCTGAACCAGGCGGTCCAGGCGCTGATGGAGCCGTACCGGCGGCGGACCCGGACCGATCCGCCGGCAGGCGCTCGGCCGGTGGCGACGCAGTACCGGGCGATGCCCGTCGACTGAGGGGTTGCGCGCGTCAGTTGTGAAGGATTACTTTCGAAGTATGTCCTTCACAACTGACGAGTCGCGCTGGCCGGACGTCTGGCTCGCGGCCACCGCGCGCGGCATCTCCAGTTGCGGGGACTTCCTCGCCGCCGCCACGCTCACGCTCGCCCTCCAGTCCGCCGGTGCCGGCGGACTCGCCGTCTCCGGGCTGCTGCTCGCCGCGACGCTGCCGCTCGTGGTGCTCGCGCCGCTGACCGGCCGGCTCGCCGACCGCGTGGACAGCCGGGTGCTGCTCGTCGCCGCCGGTCTCGCGCAGGCCGCGGTCTGCCTGGCCCTCGCGTACGCGCGGGATCCGGTGCTGGTGATCGCGCTGGTGGCGCTGCTGGCGACCGGGCTCGCGGTCACCCAGCCGGCGATCGCCGCGCTGGTTCCGGTGATGGTGCGGCCCGAGGACCTGCCCCGGGCGGGCGCGCTCAACCAGACCGCCGGGACGCTCGGCGCGCTCGCCGGTCCGGCGCTGGCCGGGCTGCTCGTCGGGCAGTTCGGCACCCGGGTGCCGCTGCTCGTCGACGCGTTCAGCTACCTCGCGCTGGTGGCGGCCGGGCTGCTCATCCGTACCCGCCGGGGAGGGCGCCGGACGCCGGCCGCAGTCGCCGCGGCGGTCGCGCCCGCCTGGCGGCTGCGCCGTGACCCGCTGCTGACGGTGATGGTCGGCAGCGTGGCCGCGGTGATCGGCGCGGTCGGCGCGGTGAACGTGATCGAGGTCTTCTTCATCCGGGAGACGCTCGGCAGCAGCACCACCGTGTACGGCCTGGTCACCGGCTCCTGGACGCTCGGCATCGTGCTCGGCGCGTGGCTGTTCGCCCGGGTCGCCCGCCGGCTCGCCGACGACGGCGCGCTGCTCGGCGCCGGGCTGGTGCTGCTCGGCGGCTGCTGCCTGGCGGTGCTCGTCTCGGCCGCGGTGCCCTCGGCCTGGCTGCTCGTGCCCATCTGGCTGGCCGGCGGCGTGGCAAACGGCGGCAACAACGTCTTCGACCAGTTGCTGCTGGCCCGGCGGGTGCCCGAGGCCTCCCGGGGCCGGGCGTTCGCCGTCTTCGGAGCGGCCGCGCAGGGCGCGGCGATGGGCGGCTACCTGGTCGGCGGCCTGCTGCTGGAGGTGGCCGGCCCGCGCGTCCTGATCGCCGGCTGCGGCGCGGCCGGCCTGCTGGTCGTGGTGGCGCTGCTCGGGCCGGTCCGACGCGCGGCACGCGCCGAGCGAGCCGGCGTCGCCCGCGCGGCCACGCCTGCCGCCGCCGTGGCAGGCGGTTAGGCGCGGAGGTGCGGAGTTCACCACTCGATCGGATCCCCCGGCGGCGAGGTCGGAGCCACGGCGATACGGTCGGGTCATGGCCGACCGCATCGCCCGCCCCCGCGTGGGGCACATCCAGTTCCTCAACTGCCTGCCGATCTACTGGGGGCTGATGCGGTCCGGCGCGCTGATCGACGTCGACCTGCACAAGGACTCGCCGGATCGGTTGAGCGCCGACCTGGTCGCCGGTGACCTGGACATCGGCCCGATCACGCTGGTTGAGTTCCTCAAGCACGCCGACGACCTGCTGCTCCTGCCGGACCTGGCGGTCGGCAGCGACGGGCCGGTGCTCTCGGTGAACGTGGTGTCCACCCGCCCGCTGGGCGAGCTGGACGGCGCCCGGGTGGCGCTCGGCTCCACGTCGCGTACCGGGGTGCTGCTGGCCCAGCTGCTGCTCGCCGAGCGGCACGGGGTGCGCCCGGAGTACTTCCGCTGCCCGCCGGACCTGACCCAGATGCTGCTGGAGGCCGACGCCGGGGTGCTGATCGGTGACGTGGCGCTGCGCGCCCTCTACGAGGCGCCGGCCAAGGGCCTCGAGGTGACCGACCTGGGACAGGCGTGGCACGACTGGACCGGCCTGCCGATGGTGTTCGCCGTCTGGGCGGTACGCCGCGAGTTCGCCGCAGCCCACCCGGGCCTGGTCAAGGAGGTGCACGAGGCGTTCCTGCGCTCGCGTGACCTGTGCCTGGCCGAGCTGGACCAGGTAGCGGAGGCGGCGGCCCGCTGGGAGACGTTCGACGCGGCGACGCTCGCCACGTACTTCCGGGCGCTCGACTTCTCGCTCGGTGAGCGGCAGGTGGCCGGGCTGCGTGAGTTCGCCCGCCGGGCGGCCGCGTACGGGGAGGTGCCGGCGCTGCCGGCCGGCGGCCCGGAGTTCTTTCAGGGCTGACCGCGCCGCCGCCCGGGGCTCAGGTCGCGGGGCGCAGCAGCGCCTTGGTGATCCGTTCGCAGGCGTCCATGCCGTACTCCCAGCCGCCCTCGACGCCGAACGGGGTGCGCAGCATCACGCCCATCGTCCAGGTGTCGCCGATGGCCAGGCAGTTGACGTGGTACTCCTCTTCCTTGTCCCGGTCGATCCACCCGTTCTTGATGGCGATCTTCTTCTGCTGGGCCGCCGGGAACGCCTTGCGGATGCCGAAGTCGCCGGGAGCGCGGACCTGGCGCATCTCGTTGAGCAGCCACTTGGTCCACTTCGGCCCGGCCGCGCGGCCGTCGTCGATGCAGAGACCGAGCCGGGCGGTGTCCCGAGGGGACAGTTCGGTGCGGCTCCAGCCGCCGTCGGAGGCGACCTCGCTGTCGGTCAGCTTGCAGATCGAGATCAGCCGCTCGATCGAGTCCGAGCCGCCGACGTTCTCGTAGAACTCCTGGGCGCGGGTGTTGTCGCTGTCCCGGATGATCTTCGTGGCATCGGCGAGCTTTGCATCGCTCGGCGTCTTGCCGTCCTCGGCGCTCAGGCGCAGGTAGTCGGCCACCACCCAGGACTTGATCAGCGACGCGGTCGTGCTGGTCTCGCCCATGTTCGCCGAGCCGATGATCTTCCCGGTGCGCTTGTCCAGCACGGACCAGGCGTACCAGCCCTTGATCTTGAGGCTGTCCAGGTTCTTCGCCTGGAACGGCAGCGGGGCGATCGACGGTGAGGGGGCGACGCGTGGCGCGTTGCGGTCGACGGACTGCTGAGTGGACCGCTCGTTCGTCGGTTCGGGACGTGAGTTCGCGGTCGCCTCCAGCGGCGAGCCGGGGATCACGCGCAGGGAGAGGCCGAGCAGGCCGACGAGGACCGCAGCCAGGGCGCTGAAGGCGAGTGGACGCCGATAGCTGCCGGGCCGACGCCGGGCACCGGCCATCAGAGCTTCCCGACCGGCTGCTGCGGCACCTTGAGTGCGGCGCCGGGCTGCGGCGTCACGAGCTGGGTGGCGACGGCGGCGCACATCTTCGCACCGTACGGCAGGCCGGCGCGGCCCGGGTACCGCATCATCACGGAGAGACTCCACTTGTCGGTGAACGCCAGGCAGCTGACGTGCCAGTTGCCGTCGTAGGCGAGCTGGGTCCAGCCGTTCTTCATGTGCACCGGGCCCTGCGCCTTGATCGTCGCGGGCAGGCCGTCGATGATGCCCCACCGGCCGCCGCCGGAGCGTTCCCCCTGCTTGTTGACGCTGCCGGCCACCTTGGTCATCTCGGTGAGCAGCCACTTGGTCCACTTGGGCCCGGCGGCGCGGCCGTCGGCGATGCAGTCGCCGAGGCGGACCGCGTCACGCGGGGACATCTCGGTGAAGCTCCACCAGCCCTTGTACTGGGGTACGTCGCCGGGCTTGGTGTCGGTCAGACCGCAGATCCGGATCGCGCGCGCGATGACCGGGTCCGGTTTGCCGCCCGGCTGGGGCTTGTAGGAGCCGCCGGCCGCCCGGTAGACCCGGTTGGCGCCGTCGTCGTCGCTGTTCCGGATCGCCAGGATCGCCGCCTTCTCGAGGTCGGCGGCCGGCTTCTTGTCGCCGAGCTGACGAAGGTAGTCCGCGACGATCCAGGCCTTGAGCATCGACTCGGTGGAGCTGGTCTGGTTCATGTTCTTCGCGCCGGTGACGGTGCCGGTCTCGCGGTCCATCAGGGCCCAGGAGAAGAACTCGCCCTTGAAGTTCACCGACACCGGGGCGTCGGCGAGCGTCGGGGGCGCGGGCGCGGTCGGCGTCGGCGCCGGGACCTGCGCACCGCCGCCGAGGCCGCCCGCGTCGTCGCCGCCGGCGAGCTTCGCGTACGCGGCCGGCACCAGCATGACGCCACCGATGATGATCGCCACGATGGCGACCGCCATGGTCACGCGAGGTCGCATGAGTGGTGAGCTCCAGATGTCTGGCCGGGGGGACCGGCACTTCCGCATGGGTCCGGCCCGGTCGCCGGCAGGCCGGGGGACGATGGCCTGAACGGTGACGATCATGAAGCCGAACGGTTTGCCGGGGGGAAGTCTACTTCCGGACAGCCCTGATGCCAGGTCTCGACACCCGTGACTTTGCCGGGTGGGCGGGATATTGAGGCACTTTGCCGTCCTTGGGGGATTTCTTCCATTCAGAGTGATCGACATCACAGCTACCAGCGCCGATGGCGGCGCGCGCACGGCCGGTGACGCCAGGTGGTCCGGAAACCTGTTACACCCTCTGGTGTCATTCGTGCCGAGCTGTAACACTGGCTGCATGTATGGCAATGACTTCGCCCCGCCGGAGGACGCTCCGGGCGGCGGCCTGCTCGGCGAGGTGGAGGCGGCGGAGGCGGCGCTGCGCGAGGCGGCGGCACGCGCCCGGCGCGGTGGCGCGGCCCCGGACGAGGACGTCGAGGCGTACTTCGCCGACGTCATCGGCGCCGACCAGAAGATCGAGCCCCGCGACTGGATGCCCGAGGCGTACCGCCGGACGCTGATCCGGCAGATCGCCCAGCACGCGCACTCCGAGATCATCGGCATGCAGCCGGAGGGCAACTGGATCAGCCGGGCGCCGTCGCTCAAGCGCAAGGCGATCCTGCTCGCGAAGGTGCAGGACGAGGCCGGTCACGGCCTCTACCTCTACGCGGCCGCCGAGACGCTCGGCATCAGCCGCGACGAGCTGGTGGAGCTGCTGCTCGAGGGGCGGCAGAAGTACAGCTCGATCTTCAACTACCCGACGCTGACCTGGGCCGACGTGGGCGCGATCGGCTGGCTCGTGGACGGCGCGGCGATCGTCAACCAGGTGCCCCTGTGCCGCTGCTCCTACGGCCCGTACGCCCGGGCGATGATCCGGGTCTGCAAGGAGGAGTCGTTCCACCAGCGGCAGGGCTACGAGATCCTGCACACGCTGGCGCACGGCACCCCGGCGCAGAAGGCGATGGCGCAGGACGCGGTGGACCGCTGGTGGTACCCGTCACTTGCCATGTTCGGCCCGCCGGACGGCGACTCGACGCACAGCGCCCAGTCCATGGCCTGGAAGATCAAGCGCTTCTCCAACGACGAGCTGCGCCAGCGCTTCGTCGACATGTGCGTCGGCCAGGCCGAGGTGCTCGGCCTCACCCTCCCCGACCCGGACCTGCGCTGGAACGACGAGCGGCAGGCGTACGACTACACCCAGCCCGACTACGACGAGCTGATGCGGGTGATCAAGGGCGACGGCCCGTGCAACAGGGAGCGCATGGCGCACCGGCGCAAGGCGCACGCCGACGGCGCGTGGGTACGGGAGGCCGCCGCGGCGTACGCCGCGAAGCGGGCGGAGCGAAAGGCAGTAGCGGCATGAGCGGCCCATCCTCTCCCCTATGGGAGGTCTTCGTGCGGGCCCGTCGTGGCCTGTCGCACACCCACGTCGGCAGCCTGCACGCGCCCGACGCCGAGATGGCCCTGCGCAACGCCCGGGACCTCTACACCCGCCGCCAGGAGGGCGTCTCCATCTGGGTGGTGCCGGCGAGCGCGATCACCGCGTCCAGCCCGGACGAGAAGGACGCGTTCTTCGACCCGGCCGCCGACAAGGTCTACCGGCACCCCACCTTCTACGAGGTCCCCGAAGGGGCTGCGCACCTATGAGCGCGAGGAGTGAGCCGATTTTGCGAGCCCCGCAGTCGCGAACGGAAGGTGGCTCTGTGCCGTTGTTCGACTTCACGCTCGCCGTCGGCGACGACGCGCTGATCGCCGCGCAGCGCCTCGGTGAGTGGACCTCCCGCGCGCCCGAGATGGAGGAGGACATCGCGCTCGCCAACATCGCCCTGGACCAGCTCGGCGCGGCGCGGCTGCTGCTCACGTACGCGGGCGAGCTGGAGGGCGCGGGCCGCGACGAGGACGACCTGGCCTACCTGCGCGACGACCGCGAGTTCCGCAACTGCCTGCTGGTCGAGCTGCCCAACGGCGACTTCGGCGTGACCATGACGAAGCTGTTCTTCCTGGCCGCGTACCAGTCGCCGCTCTACACGGCGCTGGCCGGCTGTGCCGACGAACGGCTCGCGGCGGTCGGGGCGAAGGCGCGCAAGGAGTCGGCGTACCACCTGGACCACGCCGCGCTGTGGGTGAAGCGGCTCGGCGACGGCACCGAGGAGTCGCACCGGCGGATGCAGGACGCGGTCGACCAGGTGTGGCCGTACGTCCACGAGCTGTTCGCCCCGGACCCGGCGGCGCCGGTCGACCCGTCCACCCTTCGGGCCGACTTCGACGCCACCGTGTCCGCGGTGCTGGACGAGGCCACGCTGACCCGGCCGGAGACCGGCTGGGCACCCGGTGGCGGTCGGGACGGCCTGCACACCGAGCACCTGTCCTACCTGCTCGCCGAGATGCAGGTGCTGCACCGCGCCCACCCCGGAGCCCGCTGGTGAGCAGCGCGAGGGCGGCCGCGGCGGCGGTGGTGGACCCGGAGATCCGGGTCATCACCATCGACGAGCTGGGCATCCTGCGCGCTGTCGACGAGGAGCCCGGCACCGGCCGGGTCGTCGTCACCATCACCCCCACCTACACCGGCTGCCCCGCGATGGACGTGATCCGGGAGGACATCCGCCGGGCGCTGGCCGCCGCCGGGCATCCGGACGCCGAGGTCCGCACCGTCTACCACCCGGCGTGGAGCACCGACTGGATCTCCGACACCGGCCGGGCCAAGCTCGCCGCCGCCGGCATCGCCCCGCCCGCGCCGCGCGGCGACGACACGGTGGTGCCGCTGACCCTCGCCGTACGCTGTCCGCGCTGCGGGTCGCCGGAGACCACCCAGATCAGCCGCTTCGGCTCCACCGCGTGCAAGGCGCTGTGGCGCTGCCGGTCCTGTTCCGAACCCTTCGACCACCTGAAGGCGCTGTGACTGTCACCATCACCCGGCCGGTGCGCCGCCGGCCGGTCTTCCACCCGCTGCCCGTCGCCGCCGTGGACCGGCTCACCGACGACTCGGTGTCGATCACGTTCGCGGTGCCGGAGGAGCTGCGCGAGACGTTCGCGTTCTCCGCCGGGCAGCACCTCACCGTCCGCCGTCCGGCAGGCTCCGACGGCGAGGAGGTGCGGCGGTCGTACTCGATCTGCTCCACCCCCGACGAGCTGGCCCGGCACGGCCGGTTGCGGGTCGGGGTGCGTGAGGTCCCGGGTGGGGCGTTCTCCGCGTACGCCTGCGGCGCGCTGCGCGGCGGCGACACCGTCGAGGTGCTGCCGCCGCTGGGCCACTTCACCTCCGCGTTCACCCCGGACCGGGCCCGCCGGTACGGCGCGGTGGTCGCCGGTTCCGGCATCACCCCGGTCCTCGGGCTGGCCGCGACCGCGCTGGCCACCGAGCCGCGCAGCACGTTCACGCTCGTGTACGGCAACCGCACGGCGAACTCGGTGATGTTCGCCGAGGAGCTGGCCGACCTGAAGGACCGCTATCCGACCCGGCTGCACCTGGTGCACGTGCTGTCCCGCGAGATGGGCGAGTCGGCGCTGCTGTCCGGGCGGATCGACGCCGACCGGCTGACCCGGCTGCTCGACACCGTCGTACCCGGTGACGAGATCGAGGAGTGGTTCCTCTGCGGCCCGTACGGCATGGTGGTGGACGCCAAGGCGGTGCTGGCGGGTCGCGGCGTGCCGGACGCGGCGGTGCACACCGAGCTGTTCCACGTCGACGCCCCGCCGGAGCCGGTGCGGCGGGAGACCGACCGGCCCGGGACCGGCACCGAGGTGACGATCCTGCTGGACGGGCGCTCGTCCAGTTTCACGATGGGCCGGGACGAGCGGGTGCTCGACGCGGCGCTGCGGGTGCGTGGCGAGTTGCCGTACGCCTGCAAGGGCGGGGTGTGCTCGACCTGCCGGGCCAAGGTGACGTCCGGTGAGGTGACGATGGCGCGCAACTACGCGCTGGAGCCTGACGAGGTCGCCGCCGGTTACGTGCTGACCTGCCAGTCCAGCCCGGTCACCGACGAGCTCACAGTCGACTACGACGCGTAGGGGCGTCGCCGGGTCAGAGCATCACGGGCGGTGCCGTGGCGGCGCGGCCACGGGCCCGGCTGACATGGCCGCGCCATCCGCCGACCAGCGCGAACAGGGTCCATCCCGCCGCGCCGAGCACGAGCATGCCCCGCTTCCCGTCCGGGTCCACGTCCCGCGCGTCGGCCAGTTCCACCTCGCCCAGCGGGTCGACGAGCACCGTCAGCCGCTGGCCGACCCGGTAGCCGGGGGAGCTGCCCCGGTAGACCAGCGGCTCGTCGAGCCGGCCGGAGTCGCCCTGGAGGACGAACTCGTGCCGCTTGCCGACGGTCTCCACGTCGGTGATGGTCACCTGCTGGGCGACGCCGCGTTCCCGAAGGACCGACTCCGGCGCGAGCTGCACGGTGCCCACCAGCACGAACAGGGCCGGCAGCACCGACAGGAGGGTCAGCCACCAGCCCCGGTGCAGCAGGCGCAGGCCGACCGCGAAGGCGAGGCAGCCGACCAGGCCGACGGAGATCGGCACCGCGATCGGCAGTCCCACGGTGAGGTGGCCGACCACCGCGCTGACCGCGATCACGGCGAGGCCGAAGCCGACGAGCACGGCGGTCATGGTGAGGGACCAGAGGGCGGAGCGGGCGCCGGCCACGTGTACGGGGGTGGGCGGGGGCGATACGACTGACACGCCAGGAGCGTAGGCGGGCGGCGCCAGCGCTCCGCTTCCCGCAGTGGCGTTTCGGGTCGACCGCCATCCGTGACGCGTAGAACGTTACGTCCTACACTTGCCTCATGGAGCAGATCGCCGTCCGGGAGTTGAATCAGCACACCAGCCGGGTGCTGGCGCGGGTGCGCGCCGGTGAGACGGTCGAGGTGACCGATCGGGGTGAGCCGATCGCCCGCCTCGTGCCGGTGCTGGCCGGTGACGCGCTTCTCGGCCGGTTGGTGGCCGAGGGCCGGGCCATGGCCCCGACCACGACCGGCCCGGTCCCGATGCCGCCGGTGCTCGGGGATCCCGCGGTGGACGCGGCGGCCGCGCTGGTCGAGGCGCGCGACGAGGAGCGCTGGTGATCTACCTCGACTCGGCGGCGGTCATCAAGATGCTGCGGCGGGAGGCGGAGACGGCGGATCTGCTCGGCTGGCTGAACGAGCGCGCCGGCACCGCCTTGGTGTCGTCAGCCCTCGTCGAGGTGGAGGTGCCACGGGCGTTGCGTCGAGCCGCTCCACAGGCGCTGGTGGGTGTCCCCTCGCTGCTGGGACGTCTCTACCGGGTCGAGATCGATGCCACGGTCCGGGCGACGGCGGGCGCGTATCCGGAGCCGATGCTGCGCAGCCTGGACGCCGTTCACCTCGCCACCGCCGAGATCCTGGCCCGGCAGGCGGCGGCCGAGTTCGTCGCATTCGTCACGTACGACAAGCGGCTGCTGGAGGCGGCCAAGGCGATCGGGCTGCCAGTGGCCAGTCCGGGCATGCCTTGACCGGGTGGGTCTCTCGTCACCGGGTGAGGAGTGGCGTTTCCCGCCGTCGGGCCCGCGACGTACGCTCGGGGATGTGACGGCGAACCGGGAGATCGACGACATCCTGCAACGCGGCGCGGACGGCGGGCGGATCACGCCCGAGGAGGCGCTGCTGCTCTACACCGACGCGCCCTTCCACGCGCTGGGCGAGGCGGCCGACGCGGTACGGCGACGCCGCTACCCGGACAACATCGTCACGTACCTCATCGACCGCAACATCAACTACACGAACGTCTGCGTGACGGCGTGCAAGTTCTGCGCGTTCTACCGGGCCCCCAAGCACAAGGAGGGCTGGACCCACCCGACCGAGGAGATCCTGCGCCGTTGCGGCGAGGCGGTCGAGCTGGGTGCCACCCAGGTCATGCTCCAGGGCGGGCACCACCCGGACTACGGCGTCGAGTACTACGAGGAGCTGTTCTCCTCGGTCAAGAAGGCGTACCCGCAGCTCGCCATCCACTCGATCGGCCCGAGCGAGATCCTGCACATGGCGAAGGTCTCCGGCGTGAGCCTGGACGAGGCCATCGCCCGGATCAAGGCCGCCGGCCTGGACTCGATCGCCGGCGCCGGCGCCGAGATGCTGCCGGACCGGCCGCGTAAGGCGATCGCGCCGCTGAAGGAGTCCGGCGCGCGCTGGCTGGAGGTCATGGAGCTGGCGCACCGGCAGGGCCTGGAGTCGACGGCCACCATGATGATGGGCACCGGCGAGACCAACGCCGAGCGCATCGAGCACCTGCGGATGATTCGCGACGTGCAGGACCGCACCGGCGGTTTCCGGGCCTTCATCCCGTGGACGTACCAGCCGGAGAACAACCACCTGAAGGGCCGCACCCAGGCGACCACGCTGGAATACCTGCGCCTGGTCGCGGTGGCCCGCCTGTTCTTCGAGACGGTCCCGCACCTGCAGGCGTCCTGGCTGACCACCGGCAAGGACGTCGGGCAGCTCGCGTTGCACATGGGCGTGGACGACCTCGGCTCGATCATGCTGGAGGAGAACGTCATCTCCTCGGCCGGTGCCCGGCACCGGTCGAACCTGCACGAGCTGATCGGCATGATCCGGTCGGCCGACCGGATCCCGGCCCAGCGGGACACGCTCTACAACCGGCTCGCGGTGCACCACACGCCCGCGGACGACCCGAGCGACGACCGCGTCGTCTCGCACTTCTCGTCGATCGCCCTGCCGGGCGGCGGCGCCGGGAGGTCGCTGCCGCTGGTCGAGGTCAACTGACCCGGTTCCGCCGTTCGGCCGGTCGGCCTCCGTCGTGCGGCCGGAGCTCCGCCCGTTTCCGGTGAAGCTTCGGCCAGGGGTCTTCACCTGCGTGATCACCGACGGCTAGCCTGCCCGCGCGACACCACCGATCCGGGCCGCGAGCAGGCAGGTAACAGGTCGGCGGCGACCCGGTCGAGCACGGCCCGGTGAGCCGACGACGCCATTACGCTTGCGGCGTCCGTCGGACCGTCGTCCTCCATCGGCCCATGAGGGCCGTTCACATAACGCACCGCGGCAGGGGCGGGATGGGTCATCCATCCCGCCCCTGCCGTCTGCCGGGATCGATGGAATTCCCACCGCAGGACGGTGGTGTGACGATGCGTCGCTCCGGTACCGTCCGTTCGTTCGGCACGTGATCACGAGTCCCTACCCCCGGGGGAACAATGACCTTCCGCTACCGGTCCACGCTGGCCCGCGCCGGCGTCGTGGCCCTGCTCTCCACCGCCGGTCTCGGCGCCGCCGCCGGCCCGGCACAGGCTGCCGGCAAGGCCGACCTCCAGCTCATCCCGCTCAGCTACCAGCTCGCCAAGGGCGTCACCGAGGCGAAGGCCAAGCCGTTCAAGTTCCAGGTGAACAACACCCTGGGAACCGTCGACGCGAAGGACGTCCGGGTCACCGTCGAGACGAAGGGCCTCAAGACCGCCAAGGTCGGCGTGCTGGTCCCGGCCGGCTGCGACATCCGTGGCACCACCTTCTCCTGCCTGCTCGGCGACCTGCCCGCCGGCACCACTGAGGACTTCGGCCTCCCGCTGTTCTCCACCGGCGGCAAGGGCGCGGCCGGCACGCTCACGGTCTCGATCAGCGCGGCGAACGGCACCGGCGTGCTCGACTCGGTCGACCACGACATCACCGTCACCGACCCCGGCTACGACCTCACGACCTGGGTCCAGGACGTGTACGCCGGCGTGGCCGTCGACGGCGACGACGCCGACGAGGCGGGCCTGCGCCCGGTCCGGCCGGGCGAGACCGCGCCGCTGGACTGGGCCGTGTTCAACGACGGCAGCGAGCGCGCCACCGGCATCAAGTACGGCATCGCGCTGCCGGCCGGTGTCACCTTCGCGAAGCTGCCCGACGGCTGCGTCGAGCAGAACCTGGGCGGCTTCGCCAACGCGTACTGCGAGGACCTGGGCGCGGTGCTCAAGCCCGGCCAGTACTACACCGCCGACGTCCGGGTGACTGTCGGCGCGGACGTGACCGAGAAGCTGCTCCGCCCGGGCTTCGTCTGGGCCGCCGGGCTGGACTCGGCCGCCGGCACGCCGGAGGAGAAGCCGAAGGTCGCCACATCGGCGCAGCGCCGCGCGTTCTCCGAGGCCGACGACGGTGACAACACCGCCCAGTTCGACGTCTTCGTCGACCAGAGCCCGCAGTCGACCCCGAGTCCGACGCCGACCGCCGGCCCGACCTCGTCGCCGACCGCCCAGCCGACGCCGACCGGTGGCGCTACGGCGGTGCCGACCCCGACCGCCGGTGGTGGCACGGGTGGCGGCACCGGCGACGGTGGCCTGCCGGTGACCGGCATGCAGGTCGGCCTGATCGGCGGCATCGGCGCGGCGGTGCTCGCCGCCGGCGCGGTGCTGATGATGCTGTCCCGCCGCCGCAAGGTGGTCCTCGTCGCTCCGGGCGAGGAGCGCACCGGCGACTGACCGGGGACCGATACGCGACCAGGGCGGGGTGGGTGACCATCCCGCCCTGTCGCGTACCCGGGGGGAGCCGGGGGCGGCGCGGCTGGCAGAGTGGAGGGGTGAGCCGTACCCCGCAGGGCCAGCGCGCCAGCCTGGACAAGCAGCCGCACGAGGTCGCCGCGATGTTCGACGGTGTCGCGGCCCGCTACGACCTGACGAACACCGTCCTGTCGTTCGGGCAGGACCGGTCGTGGCGGCGGGCCACCCGGGCGGCGCTCGGGTTGCGGCCGGGCGAGCGGGTGCTGGACGTGGGCGCCGGCACCGGTGTGTCGACCGAGGAACTGGCCCACTCCGGGGCGTACGCGGTCGGCGCGGACCTGTCGCTGGGCATGCTGTACGCGGGCAAGCGCACCCGACCGGCCGTTCCGCTGCTGGCCGGGGACGCGCTGCGGTTGCCGTTCGCCGACGCCAGCTTCGACGCGGTGACCATCTCCTTCGCGCTGCGCAACGTCAACGACACCGACGCGGCGCTGACCGAACTGGCCCGGGTGACCCGGCCGGGCGGGCGGCTGGTGGTGTGCGAGTTCAGCACTCCGGTGAACCCGGCGTTCCGCACTGTCTACCTGTCGTACCTGATGCGGTCGTTGCCGGCGGTGGCCCGCGCGGTGTCGAGCAATCCGGACGCCTACGTCTACCTGGCGGAGTCGATCCGGGCCTGGCCGGACCAGGCGGCGCTGGCCGCGCGGATCGGCGCGGCCGGCTGGGGCCGGGTGGCGTGGCGCAACCTGACCGGCGGCGTCGTGGCGCTGCACCGGGCCGTCCGAAACTGACCGTCCGACCAGCTGACGCTGGTCATTTCGTGAATATCCGGTTTTGGTCTACTTTGTTCCGTAGGCTCGCCCCCATGACGGGACCAGACCAGGCCGCCACCGACGACGACGCCGCCGAGCTGATCGCGCAGCTCCGCGAGCTGGCCGGCGCGGATCCCGCCGATGTCCGGCAGGTCGTCGCCGAGGTGCTGGCCGCGCTGGACCGGGCCGCCGGTGGGGCGTTGCGCGACCATCTGCCCGAGGCGATCCGCCTCGACGCCGGGCTCGGACCGGCCGCGCAGGCGCGCCCCTGACCGGTCTCGACGCTCTTACCGGCGCGTTTCCGCGAAGTTAGGCCCCCCTCAGCGCGTACTGGTGTAACGCCGGTCATAGACTCCAACCGGATCGGCTTGTGAAGCATTTCACGAGCATGCGGGAGGAGGCGCGGATGACCGCGGTGGAGAACGACGCCGACGTCATCGTCGTGGGCGCCGGTCCCGGAGGATCGGCCACGGCGTACCACCTGGCGCGGCACGGCGTACGCGTGCTGCTGCTGGAGAAGACGGAGTTTCCCCGGGAGAAGGTCTGCGGCGACGGGCTCACGCCCCGCGCCGTGCGGCAGCTGATCCGGATGGGCGTGGACACCTCGCCCGAGGCGGGCTGGCTGCACAACAAGGGCCTCCGGGTGATCGGCGGCGGCATACGCCTGGAACTGGACTGGCCCGACCTGGCCAGCTTCCCCAACTACGGCCTGGTGCGCACCCGGCTCGACTTCGACGACCTGCTCGCCCAGCGTGCGGTCGCCGCCGGGGCGAAGCTGCAGACCAGCGTCAACGTCCTCGGGCCGGTGCTCGGCGCAGACGACCGGGTGATCGGCGTGCAGGCCGAGGTCGGCCCGGACAAGGAACCCGCCACGTTCCACGCGCCGCTCGTGGTCGCCGCCGACGGCGTCTCCGGCCGCTTCCCGCTCGCCCTCGGGCTCGCCAAGCGGGAGGACCGCCCGATCGGCGTGGCCGTCCGCCGCTACTACCGCTCGCCCGCGAAGCACGACGACGACTACCTGGAGTCCTGGCTGGAACTGCGGGCCAAGGGCAGCGACGCGCTGCTGCCCGGCTACGGCTGGATCTTCGGCCTCGGCGACGGCCGGGTGAACGTCGGCCTGGGCGTGCTGAACTCCTCCTCGGCGTTCGGCAAGACGAACTACCGCAAGCTGCTCACCGACTGGCTCGCGAACACCCCCGAGGACTGGGGGATGACCGACGAGTCCAACGCGGAGGGTCCGATCCTCGGCGCCGCGCTGCCGATGGGCTTCAACCGCGTCCCGCACTACACCCGCGGCGTGCTGCTCGTCGGTGACTCCGGCGGCATGGTCAACCCGTTCAACGGCGAGGGCATCGCGTACGCGATGGAGTCGGGCGAGATGGCCGCAGAGGTCGTCGTGCAGGCGCTGGCCCGCCCGGCCGGCGCGGAGCGGGAGCGGGCGCTGATGGCGTACCCGCAGGAGCTGAAGGCCCGCTTCGGCGGCTACTACCGGCTCGGCGGCGTCTTCGTGAAGCTCATCGGCCGCCCCGAGATCATGCGGATGGCGACCAAGCACGGCATGCCGCACCCGATGCTCATGCGCTTCGTGCTCAAGCTGCTGGCCAACCTGACCGACCCGCGCGGCGGGGACGCGATGGACCGGGTCATCAACGCGATGACGAAGGTGGCTCCGGCCGTGTAGAAGACGACCGGCCCGGGGCGGAACGCCCACGGGCCGGACAGAGATCGACCCCGCCGACCGAGGTCGTGAGGGACGTGAATAGTGTGATTTTGGCCAACCACCGAGGTCAGGGAAGGACGAGCAGGGGACAACGATGACGCTCTCTCCTTACGCACCCATCATCGGGCTGTTCGCCCTCGCTGCGGCGTTCGCGCTGTTCTCCGTGGCCGCTGCCCGACTCGCCGGCCCGCGGCGTCTGAACAAGGCCAAGCTCGAGGCGTACGAGTGTGGCATCGAGCCGAGCCCGCAGCCGGTCGGCGGCGGCCGGTTCCCGATCAAGTTCTACCTGACGGCGATGCTCTTCATCGTCTTCGACATCGAGATCATCTTCCTCTACCCCTGGGCGGTCTCCTTCGACGCCCTGCCGATCTTCGGCTTCGTGGAGATGGTCCTGTTCATCGTCGCGGTCTTCGTCGCGTACGCCTATGTGTGGCGTCGCGGCGGCCTGGACTGGGACTGAGGAGGTAGCAGATGGGCATCGAGGAGAAGCTCCCCTCCGGCGTCCTGCTCACCAGCGTCGAGAAGCTGGTCAACTGGACGCGGAAGACCTCGGTCTGGGGCGCCACGTTCGGTCTGGCCTGCTGCGCCATCGAGATGATGGCGGCGGGCGGCCCGCACTACGACATGGGCCGCTGGGGCATGGAGGTCTTCCGCGCCTCGCCCCGCCAGGCGGACCTGATGATCGTGGCCGGCCGGGTGAGCCAGAAGATGGCACCGGTCCTGCGCCAGATCTACGACCAGATGGCCGAGCCCCGCTGGGTCATCTCGATGGGCGTCTGCGCCAGCAGCGGTGGCATGTTCAACAACTACGCCATCGTGCAGGGCGTCGACCACGTCGTCCCGGTCGACATGTACCTCCCCGGCTGCCCGCCCCGGCCGGAGATGCTCATCGACGCGGTGCTCAAGCTGCGCGAGAAGATCATGCACGAGCCGCTGGGCCCGAACGGCCGCAAGATGCTGGAGGCCCGCCAGGCGCGCGGCGACGTGCCGGTGGTGCCGTACGGCTCGATGCCCTCGTCGTACCGCAGCGACAAGGCTCGCCGTGCCGAGTGGACGAAGGCGGTCCGCGAGGGGCGTGAGGAGCAGCTGCGGATCGAGAACTGGATGAAGGCGCAGAACCACCTTCAGGCGTCGCATAGGGGCCCGAAATGAGTGACGACAAGAACAACGACGGCGGGGTGCCGGTACCCACCACCCCGGTCGGTGCCAGCTCCACCGCCCCGGCGGAGTACCCGCCGGCCAGCCCGGCCGGCCGGGGCATGTTCGGCAATCAGGGCACCGGTGACGTCTCCGGTTACGGCGGCCTGGTCCGCCCGCGTAAGCCCATCGAGGAGGCGGCCCGGCCGTACGGGAGCTACTTCGACGAGGTGCGGGACGCGCTGGAGGAGGCGTATCCGGACTTCGGCGACGCGATCGAGAAGGTCGTGGTCGACCGAGGCGAGCTGACCCTGCACGTCCGCCCGGAGCGGATCGCCGAGGTCTGCCAGGTGATGCGCGACGACCTCGCGCTGCGCTTCGAGCTGCTCTCGTCGGTGTCCGGTGTGGACTACCTGGGCGCGCAGGAGCGCCGCCTGCACGTGGTCTACCAGCTGACCTCGATGACCTACCGCCGCAGCGTCCGGCTGGAGGTGGCGGTCTCCGTCGAGGAGCCGCACGTCCCGAGCGTCACCGCCGTCTACCCGACCGCCGACTGGCAGGAGCGGGAGACGTACGACATGTTCGGCGTCGTCTTCGACGGCCACCCCGCCCTGACCCGGATCCTCATGCCGGACGACTGGGAGGGGCACCCGCAGCGCAAGGACTACCCGCTGGGCGGCGTCCCCGTCGAGTACAAGGGTGCGGAGATCCCGCCGCCGGACCGTAGGAGGTCGTACCAATGACCACGTCGAACTACGCGACCGAGCGCGAGACGACCGAGGGCAAGGTCTTCACCGTCACCGGCGGGGACTGGGACGAGGTCGTCTCCGGCACGGACCCGATCAACGACGAGCGGATCGTCGTCAACATGGGTCCGCAGCACCCGTCCACCCACGGCGTGCTCCGGCTGGTCCTGGAGCTGGAGGGCGAGACGGTCCGCGAGGCCCGCTCGGTCATCGGCTACCTGCACACCGGCATCGAGAAGAACCTGGAGTACCGCAACTGGGTCCAGGGTTCGACGTTCGTGACCCGGATGGACTACCTCTCGCCGCTGTTCAACGAGACGGCGTACGCGCTCGCGGTGGAGAAGCTGCTCGGCATCACCGACGACATCACCGAGCGGGCCACCACCATCCGCGTGCTGATGATGGAGCTCAACCGCGTCTCGTCGCACCTGGTCTGGCTGGCGACCACCGCCATGGAGCTGGGCGCGATCAACATGATGCTGTACGGCTTCCGCGAGCGGGAGTACGTCCTCGACATCTTCGAGACCATCACCGGCCTGCGGATGAACCACGCGTACGTGCGGCCGGGCGGTGTGGCGCAGGACGTGCCGGACGACGCGATCCGCAAGATCCGCGACTTCCTCCAGCTCATGCCGAAGCGGCTCAAGGAGTACGAGAACCTGCTCTCCGGCCAGCCGATCTGGCTGGAGCGTACGCAACACGTCGCGGTGCTCGACGTGACCGCCTGCATGGCGCTCGGCGTCACCGGCCCGGTGCTGCGGTCCGCGGGTCTCGCCTGGGACCTGCGCAAGACGATGCCGTACTGCGGGTACGAGACGTACGAGTTCGACGTGCCGACGCACACCGACGGTGACGTGTGGGGCCGCTACCTGGTGCGGGTGGCGGAGATCCGCGAGTCGCTGAAGCTGATCGAGCAGGCACTGGACCGCCTGAAGCCCGGCCCGGTGATGGTGTCCGACAAGAAGATCGCCTGGCCGGCGCAGCTGGCCATCGGCGTGGACGGCATGGGCAACTCGCTGGAGCACGTCGCCAAGATCATGGGTCAGTCGATGGAGTCGCTGATCCACCACTTCAAGCTCGTCACCGAGGGCTTCCGGGTTCCGCCGGGCCAGGTGTACGTCGGCATCGAGTCGCCCCGCGGCGAGCTGGGCGTGCACGCGGTGTCCGACGGCGGCACCCGGCCCTACCGGGTGCACTACCGGGAGCCGAGCTTCGTCAACCTCCAGGCCCTGCCGGCGATGGCCGAGGGCGGCCTGATCGCCGACGTGATCGCCGGCGGCGCCTCGCTGGACCCCGTGATGGGTGGTTGTGACCGATGAGCTTTACCGAAACGACTCGCGCCCGGGCCCGGGAGATCATCGCCCGGTACCCGGCGGACCGGTCCCGCTCGGCGCTGCTGCCGCTGCTGCACCTGGTCCAGTCCGAGGAGGGCTACGTCTCCCCGGCCGGTGTCGAGTTCTGCGCCGAGGTGCTCGGGCTCAACAAGGCCCAGGTCGGCGCCGTCGCCACCTTCTACACCATGTACAAGCGCAAGCCCACCGGTGACTACTTGGTCAGCGTCTGCACAAACACCATGTGCGACGTGCTCGGCGGGCAGAAGGTCTACGACACCCTGGCCGAGCACCTCGGCGTCGGGCACGAGGAGACCACCGCCGACGGGAAGATCACTCTGGAGCACGCCGAGTGCCTGGCGGCGTGCGACTACGGCCCGGTGATGACAGTCAACTACGACTTCTTCGACAACGTGGAGCCGCAGGGCGCGGTCGACGTGGTCGAGGAGCTGCGCGCCGGTGGCCGGCCGATGCCGACCCGTGGGGCGCGGCTGTGCACGCTCAAGGAGATGGCGGTCCAGCTCGCCGGTTTCGCCGACGAGCGCGACGGCGCGGTGGCCGACGGCGGGCCGGGCGAGCCGAGCCTGCGCGGTCTGCGCCTGGCCGAGCAGCACGGCGTCTCGGTACCGGGCTTCGACCCGAAGACCCCGATCCGCAGCAAGGCCGAGGCCGACCGGGCCGCCGCCGAGGCGAAGGCGAAGGCCGAGGCCGCCAAGCCGGCCCCCGCGCCCGAGCCGGCCGAGCCGAAGACGGCCTCCGGCAGCACCGCGCCGGACGTGAAGGCACCGGACGCCAAGTCGCCGCAGGTGCGTACCGCCGAGACCCGGCAGCCGGACGCGAGCACTCCGGTGCCGGACGCCCCCGGCACCAAGGTCCCGGTGGACGGACCGGCACCGGCGCCGCGCGACGCGCGGGCGGCGGAGGCGGCCGGCGTGGCGGCGAACCCGCCGGCCGGTGACGGCAAGCCCGCCGGCGACGCGGCCGGCGCGCAGGAGCGCAACCTCAAGGAAGCGGAGTCCGGTACGGGCGCGGACGGCGCCGACCCGGCGGACGCGAACGGATCGGGGGTCCGCAAGTGACCACTCCTCGGCCGGAGACGCTGGCCAAGCTCACGCCGGTGCTCACCAAGCGCTGGCTCTCGCCGGACGCGTGGCGGCTCGGCACCTACGAGAAGCTGGACGGCTACGCCGCCCTGCGCAAGGCGCTCAAGGCGCACCCGGACGACCTGATCCAGCTGGTCAAGGACTCCGGACTGCGCGGCCGGGGCGGCGCGGGCTTCCCGACCGGTCTCAAGTGGGGGTTCATCCCGCAGGGCGACGGCAAGCCGCACTACCTGGTGGTGAACGCCGACGAGGGCGAGCCGGGCACCTGCAAGGACCTGCCGCTGATGACCCACGACCCGCACTCGCTGGTCGAGGGCGTCATCATCGCCTCGTACGCGATCCGGGCCAACCGGGCGTACATCTACATCCGCGGTGAGGCGGTGCACGCCGCCCGGCGGCTGCGCAGCGCCGTCGACGAGGCGTACGCCAAGGGTTACCTCGGCCGCAACATCCTCGGGTCGGGCTTCGACCTGGACCTGGTGGTGCACTCCGGCGCCGGTGCGTACATCTGCGGTGAGGAGACCGCGCTGCTGGACTCGCTGGAGGGCTTCCGCGGCCAGCCCCGGCTGCGCCCGCCGTTCCCGGCGACCCACGGCCTGTACGCCAGCCCGACCGTCGTCAACAACGTCGGCACCATCGCCAGCGTGCCGTACATCGTGCTCGGTGGCGCGGACTGGTGGAAGACGATGGGCACGGAGAAGTCGTCCGGCCCGATGATCTACTCGCTGTCCGGCCGGATCGCCGAACCGGGCCAGTACGAGTGCTCGATGGGGATCACGCTGCGCGAGCTGATCGAGCTGGCCGGCGGCATGAAGCCCGGGCACAACCTGAAGTTCTGGACCCCGGGTGGCTCGTCGACGCCGCTGCTGACCGCCGAGCACCTGGACGTGCCGCTGGACTTCGAGGGGGTGGCGGGGGCCGGCTCGATCCTGGGCACCACCGCCACGCAGATCTTCTCCGACCAGGACTGCCCGGTGTACGCGACCTACCGGTGGCTGGAGTTCTACCACCACGAGTCGTGCGGCAAGTGCACCCCCTGCCGGGAGGGCAACTACTGGATGGTCCGGGTCTACCGGCGCATCCTGTCCGGCCAGGGCACCCACGAGGACCTGGACACCCTGCTCGACACCTGTGACAACATCCTCGGCCGTTCGTTCTGCGGTCTGGGTGACGGCGCGACCAGCTCGGTGACCTCGTCGCTGAAGTACTTCAAGCAGGACTACCTCGACTACATCGAGGGACGTACCGCTCCGAAGCTGTCGGAGAAGACCCTGGTAGGGGCGCACTGATGACCGACGTAGCCAAGCAGACCGAGACCGTCACGCTGACCATCGACGGCGTCGAGGTCACCGCGCCCAAGGGCGCGCTGCTGATCCGCGTCGCCGAGCAGCTCGGCACCGAGATCCCGCGCTTCTGCGACCACCCGCTGCTGGCCCCGGCCGGTGCCTGCCGGCAGTGCCTGGTGGAGGTGGAGGGCCAGCGCAAGCCGGTCGCCTCCTGCACACAGACCGTCGCCGACGGCATGGTGGTGCGGACGCAGCTCACCTCCCCGGTCGCCAAGAAGGCCCAGGAGGGGGTGATGGAGCTGCTGCTCCTCAACCACCCGCTGGACTGCCCGATGTGCGACAAGGGCGGCGAGTGCCCGCTGCAGAACCAGGCGATGTCCACCGGCCGGACGGACTCGCGGTTCCACGAGCACAAGCGGGAGTACCCGAAGCCGCTGCCGATCAGCACCCAGGTGCTGCTCGACCGTGAGCGCTGCGTGCTCTGCCAGCGGTGCACCCGGTTCTCCGAGGAGATCGCCGGGGACAAGTTCATCGACCTGATGGGACGCTCCTCGCACGAGGAGATCAACATCTACCGGGACGACGCGTACGGCGAGGAGGGCGACGAGGGGGACGTCCCGTTCAACTCGTACTTCTCCGGCAACACCGTGCAGATCTGCCCGGTGGGCGCGCTGACCGGAACCCAGTACCGGTTCCGGGCCCGCCCGTTCGACCTGGTCTCCACGCCCAGCGTCTGCGAGCACTGCTCGGCCGGCTGCGCCCAGCGCACCGACTGGCGGCGCGGCAAGGTACTGCGCCGGCTGGCCGGCGACGACCCGGCGGTGAACGAGGAGTGGAACTGCGACAAGGGCCGCTGGGGCTTCCAGTACACCCGCGCGTTCGACCGGATCAGCACCCCGATGGTGCGCGACGAGAAGACCGGTGAGCTGCGCGAGGCGTCCTGGAGCGAGGCGCTCACCCGGGCCGCCGAGGGGCTGCGCGCGGCCCGCGACGGCGCGACCGGCACGGCGGTGCTGACCGGCGGCCGGCTGACAGTCGAGGACGCCTACGCGTACGCGAAGTTCGCCCGCATCGCGCTGCACACGAACGACATCGACTTCCGGGCCCGCCCGGTCTCCCGCGAGGAGGCCGACTTCCTGGCCAGCAGCGTCGCCGGGGTCACCGACGTGACCTACACGGACGTGGAGAACGCGCCCGCCGTGGTGCTCGTCGGCCTGGAGCCGGAGGAGGAGTGCCCGATCCTCTTCCTGCGGCTGCGTAAGGCGTACCTGAAGAAGAAGCTCACTGTGTACGCGCTCGCGCCGTTCGCCACGCGCGGCCTGGAGAAGCTCGGGGCCAAGCTGGCTCGGGTGGTGCCCGGCGAGGAGGCCGGCGTGCTGGCCGAGCACGCCACGGTGGCCGAGGCGCTGGGTCAGCCCGGCGCGATCCTGATCGTCGGCGAGCGCCTGGCCGAGGTGCCGGGCGGCCTGTCGGCGGCGGCGGACGTCGCCCGGCGTACCGGTGCCCGGCTGGTCTGGGTGCCGCGGCGCGCGGGTGACCGCGGCGCTGTCGACGCGGGCTGCCTGCCCAACCTGCTCCCCGGCGGCCGGGTCGTCACCGAGCCGGCCGCGCGCGCGGAGCTCGGCGAGGCGTGGGACATCCCGGCCGGGGTGATCCCCAGCCAGGCCGGCCGCGACACCGACGGCATCCTCACCGCCGCGGCGAACGGCCAGATCGGCGCCCTGGTGGTGGCCGGCGTCGACCCGGCCGACCTGGCCGACCCGCGCCTGGCCGAGTCCGCACTGGACGCGGTGCCGTTCCTGGTCAGCCTGGAACTGCGGATGAGCGCGGTGTCCCGCCGCGCCGACGTGGTCCTGCCGGTCGCGCCGGTGGTCGAGAAGGCCGGCAGCTTCCTGGACTGGGAGGGCCGGCTGCGCACGTTCGAGAAGGTGCTGGACACCGGCGCGATGACCGACGCCCGCATCCTCGACGCGCTCGCCGCGCAGCTCGACGTGCGGCTGGGCACGGGTGACGTGCCGAGCATCCGGCGCGAGCTGGGCGCGCTGCCGCGCACCCGGGTCGAGCGTCCGTCGGCGCCCTCGGTCGAGCCGGCCGCCGTTCGGCAGCCCGGACCGGGCGAGGCGGTGCTCGCCACCTGGCACCAGCTGATCGACCTGGGCAGCCTCACCGACGGCGACGAGCACCTCGCCGGCACCGCCCGCCCGCCGGTGGTCCGGCTCGGCAAGGGCACCGCCGAGGCGCTGGGTGTCGCCGACGGTGACCCGGTCACGGTGGGCACCGACCGCGGCGCGATCACGCTGCCGGCGGCGATCACCGAGATGCCCGACGGCGTCGTCTGGCTGCCGACCAACTCACCCGGCTCCACCGTGCGGCGCGGCCTCGGCGCGACGTCCGGCGACGTGGTGAGCGTCTCCGCAGTCGGGAACGAAAGGTGGGTGCAGTGAACCCCGTCATCCTCGCGGCGCAGGACCCGACGCTTGCCGACTTCGGCAAGGACCCGTGGTGGCTGGTCCTCGGCAAGATCCTGTTCGCGTTCGTCGTCGCCGTGGCGGCCACGCTGCTCGGCGTCTGGTTCGAGCGCCGGGTCGTCGGCCGCATGGCGGTGCGGCCCGGCCCCAACCAGGCCGGCCCGTTCGGTCTGCTCCAGACGCTCGCCGACGGCGTGAAGCTGGCCTTCAAGGAGGACATCCTCCCGCGCAAGGCCGACAAGGTCGTCTACTTCTTCGCCCCGGTGATCTCCGTGGTCTGCGCGGTCACCGCGCTGTCGGTGATCCCGTTCGGGCCGATGGTGAGCATCTTCGGGCACCGGACGCCGCTGCAGGTCACCGACGTGTCGGTGGCGGTGCTGGTGGTGCTGGCCTTCTCCTCGCTCGCCGTGTACGGCATCGTGCTCGGCGGCTGGGCCAGCGGCTCCACCTACCCGCTGCTCGGCGGTCTGCGCTCGGCGGCCCAGCTGGTCTCGTACGAGGTCACCATGGGCCTGAGCGTGGTCGCGGTGTTCATGACCGCGGGCACCATGTCGACGAGCGGGATCGTCGCCGCGCAGGGCGACGGCACCCGGCTGAGCATCGGCGGCTTCGACCTCGCCGCGCCCGGCTGGTACGCGATCCTGCTGCTGCCCAGCTTCATCATGTTCTTCATCGCCATCGTCGGTGAGACGAACCGGGCACCGTTCGACCTGCCCGAGGCGGAGTCGGAGCTGGTGGCCGGCTTCCAGACCGAGTACAGCTCGCTGAAGTTCGCGCTGTTCATGCTCAGCGAGTACGTCGCGATGGTGACCATGTCGGCGTTCACCGTGACGCTGTTCCTCGGCGGCTGGCACGCCCCGTGGCCGATCACCATCTGGTCGGGCGCCAACGACGGCTGGTGGCCGATGCTGTGGTTCTTCGGCAAGGTCATCCTGCTGGTGTTCGTCTTCGTCTGGCTCCGCGGCACGCTGCCCCGGCTCCGGTACGACCAGTTCATGCGGTTCGGCTGGAAGGTGCTGCTGCCGCTGAACCTGGTCTGGATCATGGTGCTCGCCGGGCTGCGCTCGATCGAGGACTGGCAGACCCGGGACCGGCTGCTCGTCACCGCCGTCGGCGCGGGCGTGCTGCTGCTGGCCACGCTCTTCTGGCCGTCGCGGAAGAAGGAGCCGAAGCCGTCGCTGCAGGAGCAGGCGGACACCCGGCCGTACGGCAGCTTCCCGCTGCCGCCGATGGATCTTCAGGTTCCGCCGAGCCCGCGTACCAAGCGCGTGCTCGCCGAGCGGGAGCCGGCCAACGTGGTCGCCGGCCCGGACTCCAGGGAGGTGTGACGTGGGCGCGATCACCGGAACGTTCAAGGGCTTCGGTGTCACCTTCTCGCACATGTTCAAGAAGGTCGTCACCACCGACTACCCGTTCAAGCCGCCGGTCTCGGCGCCGCGCTACCACGGGCGGCACATCCTCAACCGGCACCCGGACGGGCTGGAGAAGTGCATCGGCTGCGAGCTGTGCGCCTGGGCCTGCCCGGCCGACGCGATCTACGTGGAGGGCGGCGACAACACCGAGGAGCAGCGCTTCTCCCCGGGTGAGCGGTACGCCAGCACCTACCAGATCAACTACGCCCGGTGCATCTTCTGCGGGCTCTGCATCGAGGCCTGCCCGACCCGTTCGCTCACCATGAGCAACGAGTACGAGCTGGCCCGGGACAACCGGCAGGACCTGATCTTCACCAAGGAGCAGCTGCTCGCGCCGCTGCTCGAAGGCATGGAGCAGCCGCCGCACCCGATGCGGCTGGGCGACAGCGAGAAGGACTACTACGTCGGCGCGCTCACCAACCCGGGCACCTCGGCCGGCGCCGAGCGCTCGCCGATGGGCCCCGGCCGGTACCAGGTGGAGGAGCACCCGGGCGTGACCTTCCCCGGCGCCGAGCAGGCGGAGCAGCGGTCCGCCGCCGCGGCGGGCAAGGGAGGCAAGGCATGACCTCGGCAACGGTGCTCGCCGCAGCCGGCCAGGTGTCCGGGGGTGAGGAGGTCACCTTCTGGATCCTCGCCCCGCTGGCCCTGCTCGGCGCGGTCGGCATGGTGTGGGCCCGCAACGCGGTCCACTCCGCGCTCTGGCTGGTGCTGACCATGCTCTGCCTGGGCGTGTTCTACGTGCTCCAGGCCGGGCCGTTCATCGGCATGGTGCAGATCATCGTCTACACCGGCGCGATCATGATGCTGTTCCTGTTCGTGCTGATGCTCGTCGGCCGGGACGCGTCCGACTCGCTCATCGAGACGCTGCGCGGCCAGCGGGTCGCCGCCGTGGTCCTCGGGCTCGGCTTCGCCGGTCTGGTGGGCACCGGCCTCTACCGGGCGCTCGACGGAGTCCAGGCGGTCGGGCTCGACGAGGCCAACGGTGAGGGCAACGTGCAGGGCATCGCCCGGCTGCTGTTCACCAAGTACGTCTTCGCCTTCGAGCTGACCTCGGCGCTGCTGATCACCGCCGCCGTCGGCGCGATGGTGCTGGCACACGTGGAGCGGCGCAAGGCGGACCGGATGGACCAGATCGCCACCATGAAGGCGCGGTTCCGCCCCGGCAACTACCCCGGACCGAAGCCCGGCCCGGGTGTCTACGCCACGTCCTCCTCGGTGGCCACCCCGGCCCGTCTGCCCGACGGCCGGCTGACCGACCGCAGCATCCCGGAGATCATGCCGGTGCGTGAGCTGACGGCCGAGGAGACCGCACCGAAGGGGACTGATCGGTGAGCGCGAGGAGTGCAGCGAAGCGGAGCCCCGCAGTCGCGAACGAAAGGCTGGCACGGTGACCCCGGACTACTACCTCATCCTCGCGGCGGTGCTGTTCACCATCGGCGCCGTGGGCGTGCTGGTCCGGCGCAACGCGATCGTGCTGTTCATGTGCATCGAGCTGATGCTCAACGCGGCCAACCTGACCCTGGTCACGTTCAGCCGGATCAACGGCGACCTGAACGGCCAGATCATGGCGTTCTTCGTGATGGTGGTCGCGGCGGCCGAGGTCGTGGTCGGGCTCGCGATCATCATGGCGATCTTCCGGACCCGGCGCTCGGCCAGCGTCGACGACGCCAACCTGCTGAAGTACTGAGGGGCTCGTGGTGGAACAGATTCTGACGATCGCCCAGTCTGAGCCAGCCGAAGCCGTCACCTTCGCCACGGCGGACGGGATGCTGGGCAGTGTCTGGCTGCTGGTGGCGATCCCGCTGGTCAGCGCGGCGATCCTGCTGCTGCTCGGCAAGCGGGCCGACCGCTGGGGCCACTGGCTGGGCGTGGGCGCCATCGGCGCCGCGTTCGTGCTCGGGCTCACCTACTTCCTCCAGCTTCGCGGTCTGGAGAACAAGCAGGTCGAGCTGAGCCTCTGGGACTTCATGGCGGTCGGCAACCTGAAGGTGGACTTCGGTCTGCTCTTCGACCCGCTGGCCGCGGTCTTCGTCCTGCTGATCACCGGGGTGGGCTTCCTGATCCACCTCTACGCCGTGGAGTACATGGCGCACGACGCGGGCCGGCGGCTGTTCTTCGCGTACTTCAACCTGTTCGTCGCCGCCATGCTCCTGCTGGTGCTCGGCAACAACTACGTGATGCTCTACTTCGGCTGGGAGGGCGTCGGTCTGGCGTCGTACCTGCTGATCTCCTTCTGGTACGGCCGGCCCAGCGCGGCCACCGCCGGCAAGAAGGCGTTCCTGATGAACCGGGTCGGCGACGCCGGACTGGCCATCGGCATCTTCATCATGTTCGCCGTGCTCGGCACCACCCAGTACGACGAGGTGTTCAACGGGGTCGGCTCGATGACCTCGACCACCGTGCTGGTGCTCGGCCTGCTGCTCCTGCTCGGCGCGGCCGGCAAGTCCGGTCAGTTCCCGCTCCAGGCGTGGTTGCCGGACGCGATGGAGGGCCCGACCCCGGTGTCCGCGCTCATCCACGCGGCCACCATGGTCACCGCAGGCGTCTACCTGATCGCCCGCTCCAACGCGATCTTCTCGGCCAACGAGACGCTCCAGCTCGTGGTGGTCAGCGTCGGCGCGCTCACACTGCTGATGGGCTGCATCATCGGCGCGGCCAAGGACGACATCAAGCGCGTGCTGGCCTGGTCGACGGTGAGCCAGATCGGCTACATGTTCCTCGGCGTCGGTCTCGGCGGCGGCGCGTACGCGCTGGCCATCGTGCACCTGCTGGCACACGGCTTCTTCAAGGCCAACATGTTCCTCGGCGCCGGCTCGGTCATGCACGGCATGAACGACCAGGTGGACATCCGCCGCTTCGGCGGGCTGTCCAAGTACATGAAGGTCACCTGGCTGACGTTCATGATGGGCTGGCTCGCCATCATCGGCATGTTCCCGTTCTCCGGCTACTTCTCCAAGGAGCCGATCATCGTGGCCGCGTTCGAGCGGGAGGGCTGGACGGCCTGGCTGTTCGGCATGGCCGCGCTGCTCGGCGCCGGGCTCACCGCGTTCTACATGACGCGGCTGTTCGTGCTGACGTTCCACGGCCCGAAGCGCTGGACCGAGGACATCGAGCACCCGCACGAGTCGCCGAAGCTGATGACCATCCCGCTGATCCTGCTGGCGGTCGGCTCGGTCGGCGCGGGCTTCCTGCTCGCCACCTCCGTGCCGGACTGGCTCACCGCCACAAACGGGCTCGCCGCCGAGAGCGGGGAGCACGCGCCGGTGCTGGCGCACTGGCTGCTCACCGCGCTGTCGCTGCTGCTCACCGTGCTGGGCGCCGGGCTGGCCTGGTTCCTGTTCCGCTCCGGTACGGCCACCGAGCCGCAGCCGGCCGGCGTGGTGGTCACCGCCGCCCGCCGGAACCTCTACACGGACGCCTTCAACGAGGCGGTCTTCGAGAAGCCGGGCATCTTCCTCACCCGGGCGCTGGTGTTCCTCGACAACCGGGGCGTGGACGGGCTGGTCAACGGCCTGGCCGCCGCCGTGGGCGGGGGCTCGGGCCGGCTCCGGCGGCTCCAGACCGGCTTCGTGCGGTCGTACGCGACCTCGATCCTGACCGGCGCGCTGCTCGTGGTCGCGGCGTTCCTGGCGGTGCAGGCGGGGTGGCTGGCGTGATCGACCTCAACGCGGCCGCCCCCGCCGGCGGGCCACGCAGTCACGACGGAGGTAAGGCCGAATAATGTCCAACTTCCCGTTCCTCTCGGTGCTGACCGTGGCGCCGCTGGTCGGCGCCCTGGTGGTGGCACTGCTGCCCCGCAGCCGCCCGGACCTGGCCAAGCTGGTCGCGTTCGGCTGGTCGCTGCTGGTGCTGGTGCTGTCGGTGGTGATGTGGTTCGCCTTCTCCGCCGGTGGTGACCGGTTCCAGTTCCGCGAGTCGTACCCGTGGATCCCGAACTGGGGCGTGAACTTCACCTTCGAGGTGGACGGCATCGCGCTGGTCATGCTGATGCTGATCGCGATCCTGGTGCCGCTGGTGATCCTGGCGTCCTGGCACGACGCCGAGGCGTCCAAGCGCTCGGTGCCCGCGTACTTCGCGCTGCTCCTCGTCCTCGAGTGCACGATGATCGGCGTCTTCGCCGCCGCCGACGTCTTCCTGTTCTACGTGTTCTTCGAGGTCATGCTGGTGCCGATGTACTTCCTGATCGGCAGCTACGGCGGCCACCAGCGGCAGTACGCGGCGGTGAAGTTCTTCCTCTACTCGCTGGTCGGCGGTCTGTTCATGCTGGCCGCGGTGATCGGCCTCTGGGTGGTCGGCGGGAAGACCTTCGACTGGCAGGCGCTGAGCCAGGCCGAGTTCGCCACCGACACGGCCCGCTGGCTGTTCCTCGGCTTCTTCGTGGCCTTCGCGATCAAGGCGCCGTTCTTCCCGTTCCACACCTGGCTGCCGGACGCCGGTGGCGCGGCCCCGGCCGGCGCCGCCGCGCTGCTCGTCGGCGTGCTGGACAAGGTCGGCACGTTCGGCATCCTCCGCTACTGCCTTCCGCTGTTCCCGGAGGCGTCGCGCTGGTTCGCGCCGTGGGCGCTGGCGCTCGGCGTCATCGGCATCATCTACGCCGCGCTGCTGGCGGTCGGCCAGAACGACCTGAAGCGGCTGGTGTCGTACACCTCGATCGCGCACTTCGGGTTCATCGGCGTCGGCATCTTCGCGTTCACCACCCAGGCCGGCACCGGTGCGGTGCTCTACATGCTCAACCACGGCCTGGCCACCGGCCTGCTGTTCCTCGTGGTCGGCATGCTGATCGCCCGGCGCGGCTCGGCGCTGATCAGCGACTTCGGCGGCGCGGGCAAGCTGGTGCCGGTACTCGCCGGTGTGCTCTTCTTCGCCGGTCTGGCCTCGCTGGCGCTACCCGGTACCGCGCCGTTCGTCTCCGAGTTCCTGGTGCTGATCGGCACGTTCACCGTCAACAAGCCGGTCGCGGTGATCGCCACGCTCGGCATCATCCTGGCGGCGGCGTACGTGCTGTGGATGGTGCAGCGCACCACGCAGGGCACGCTGAACCCGGCGCTGACCGAGGTCGAGGGCATGCGCCGTGACCTCACCCTGCGCGAGAAGGTGGTCGTCGCGCCGCTGATCGCGCTGATCGTGCTGCTCGGCTTCTATCCGAAGCCGGTCACCGACGTCATCAACCCCGCCGTCCAGGCGACCATGCAGGACGTCGGCAAGTCCGACCCCGCCCCTGAGGTCGGCAGCGTCCAGGAGGCCGCAAAATGACCGAGCTCAAGCTGCCGTCGATCGACTACGCGGCGCTCGCTCCGATCCTGATCATGCTGGGCGCGGCGCTGCTCGGGGTCCTGGTCGAGGCGTTCGTGCCGCGCCGCCTGCGTAACGCGGTGCAACTCGGGCTCGCCCTGGTGGCGATGCTCGCCGCGATCGTCATGGTGATCCTGAACGCCGACGACCGGCTGATCACCATCGGCGGCGCCATCGCGATCGACGGCCCGACGCTGTTCCTGCAGGGCGCCATCCTGGTGCTCGCGGTGATGGCGCTGCTGCTCGTCGGCGAGCGCACGGTGGAGCGGGGCGGCGCGTTCGTGGCGCACGCCGCAGTCACCGCCGAGTCGGCCGAGGACCGGCGACAGGCCGAGGGCGTCGGCGGTGCCACCGAGGTCTACCCGCTGATGTCGTTCGCGATCGGCGGCATGCTGATCTTCGTGGCGGCGAACGACCTGCTGACCATGTTCGTCGCGCTGGAGGTCTTCTCGCTGCCGCTCTACCTGCTCTGCGCGCTGGCCCGCCGCCGGCGTCTGCTGAGCCAGGAGGCGGCGCTGAAGTACTTCATGCTCGGCGCGTACGCCTCGGCGTTCTTCCTGTTCGGTGTCGCCCTGATCTACGGCTTCACCTCCGGGATCCCGGGCCGCGCGGCCGGCGTCGACTTCGCCACCGTGCACGCCGCGGTCACCGACTCCCCGTCCAGCCCGGTGCTGTTGTTCGCCGGCATGGCGCTGCTCGCCATCGGCCTGCTGTTCAAGGCCGCCGCCGCGCCGTTCCACGTCTGGACGCCGGATGTCTACCAGGGCGCGCCGACCCCGATCACCGGCTTCATGGCGGCCTGCACCAAGGTCGCCGCGTTCGGTGCGCTGCTGCGCGTCTTCCACGTGGCGTTCGCCGGGGCCTCCTGGGACTTCACCCCGGTGCTCGGCGCGATCGCGGTGCTGACCATGCTGGTCGGCGCGGTACTGGCGGTCACCCAGACCGACATCAAGCGCCTGCTGGCGTACTCGTCGATCGCGAACGCCGGTTACCTGCTCGTCGGTGTGCTGGCACCGAGCCGTGAAGGGCTCTCCGGCACCATGTTCTACCTGGCCGCGTACGGCTTCTCGGTGCTCGCCGCGTTCGCCGTGGTGACGCTGGTGCGCGACGCCGACGGGGAGGCCACCCACCTGTCCCGCTGGGCCGGGCTGGGCCGCCGCTCGCCGTTCTTCGCGGCGATCTTCACGTTCATCCTGCTGGCCTTCGCCGGTATCCCGCTGACCAGCGGCTTCACCAGCAAGTTCGCGGTCTTCGGCCCGGCCCTGGAGGCGAACCAGGCGTGGCTGGTGATCGCGGGCGTGCTGACCAGCATGGTGCTGGCCTTCCCGTACCTGCGGGTCGTGGTGATGATGTGGCTCTCCGAGCCGGGCGAGTCCACCCCGACGGTGACCGTGCCGGGGGCGCTCACCTCGGCCGCGCTGGTCATCGGCGTGCTCGCCACGCTGGTCCTCGGCGTGGTGCCCGGTCCGCTGCTCGACCTGACCACCGGCGCCGCCGAATTCGTCAGATGACAGAGGTGTTCCCACCGGGGGCCGGTACGCCGTGGCGTACCGGCCCCCGGCCCGTATCCCCGTCGACGAGCAGGTCGAACGGGTGTGGCATGGTTGAGGACGTGGCGAACCCGGCTGGCGAGCGTTCAGGTCAGTTCGGCGCGCTCGGCCTGCACCTCGCCGACCCGCGCGTCGAAGCCTCCGTGCTGGGTGTGCTCGACCGGGTCGAGACGAGCCTGCGGGCGAGCGTGGCGAGCGCCGATCCGCTGGTGACCGAGGCGTCCCGGCACCTGGTCGAGGCCGGCGGCAAGCGGTTCCGTCCGCTGCTGGTGGCGCTTGGTGCGCAGTTCGGCGCCCCGGAGGCCGACCAGGTCGTCCCCGCCGCCGTGGTGATGGAGCTCACCCACCTGGCGACGCTCTACCACGACGACGTGATGGACGAGGCCGCCGTTCGGCGTGGCGCCCCGAGCGCCAACTCCCGCTGGACCAACTCGGTCGCCATCCTGGTCGGCGACTACCTCTTCGCCCGGGCCGCGGACATCGCCGCCGACCTGGGCCCCGAGGCGGTACGCCTGCAGGCGCGCACGTTCGCCCGGCTGGTGCACGGCCAGATCGCCGAGACGGTCGGCCCGCGCGACACCGACCCGGTCGCGCACTACCTGCACGTGATCGCCGAGAAGACCGGCTCGCTGATCGCCACCTCGGCGCGCTTCGGCGGCATGTTCGGCGGCGCGGCGCCCGCGCACGTCGAGGCCCTGGCCGCGTACGGCGAGATCATCGGCGTCGCGTTCCAGCTCTCCGACGACCTGCTGGACATCGCCAGCGAGTCGGTCCAGTCCGGCAAGACGCCCGGCACCGACCTGCGCGAGGGCGTACCCACCCTGCCGGTGCTCTACGCGATGGCCTCCGACGACGCGGACGCGGCGAGCGTACGGCTGCGCGAGATCCTGGCCACCGGCCCGCTGGTGGACGACGCACTGCACGCCGAGGCGCTGGGCCTGCTGCGGGAGTCGCCGGCGCTCAAGCGTGCCCGGGAGACGGTGCGCAGCTACGCCGAGGACGCACGCGCCCGGCTGGCTCCGCTGCCCGAGGGTCCGGCGCGTCGCGCGCTGGAGTCCCTCTGCGACTACATCGCCGACCGCACCAGCTGACCGATCCACCCCTCCCCGCACCCGCCCACCGCCCCGTCGCGCCCCGTGCGCTCCGTCGCGCCCCGTGCGCTCCGTCGCGCCCCGTGCGCTCCGTCGCGCTCCGTGCGCTCCGTGGATCATGAAGTTGACGGGCTCGGGGACGCGGCGTGTCGCGCCGCCAACTTCATGATCGACGCGACTGGGCCGGGCCGGGCCGGGCGGGGTGGGGGTCAGGCGGGAGTGGGGGTGGGGCGCAGGAGGCGGGCGCCGAGCAGCATCAGGACGGCGGCCAGGAGCATCGCCGTGGCGGCAGTCAGCCACATCGCCGGGTAGCCCGCCGCTCCGGCGAGCGCGCCCAGGCCGAGCGGACCGAGGCAGCCGCCCGCGTACACCCCGGTCTGGGTGATCGAGGTGGCGGCGGCCGGGGCCTGCGGGTGGAGCCGGACCACGGCGAAGTTCATCAGCCCCGGCCAGGCCCAGCCGAGACCGAAGCCGAGCACCACGCCCGCTACCAGCGGCGCCGAGCCGGCCACCGCGAGCAGGATCAGGCCGACCGAGCCGGTCAGCAGCATCCCGGCGATCAGCCCGACGTGCCCGCTGGTTCGCCGGTCGGCCAGCCAGCCGACGCCGACCCGGGCGAGCACGCACACCACGCTGCCCAGCGTCAGTGTCAGGCCGGCCAGGCCGGGGGAGAGGCCCCGCGCCGCCGCCGAGTCGACCAGGAACGTGCCGAGGGCGTTCGCCGCGGCGGCCGCCAGCGTCGCGGCCAGCCCGATCACCACGAGCGGGCCGGTGCCGCCCGGACGGCGACCGGAGGCGGTGCGGGCCCGCCGATCCCCTCCGGCGCGGGGTACGGCCGGCAGCACGGCGAGCGCGGCCACCGCGGCGGCCACGAAGGCCCAGCGCCAGCCGGCGGTGAGCGCGACAGTGGGCACCGCCAGACCGGCCAGCAGCGTGGCGGCCGGTACGGCGGCCTGCTTCACGCCGAACGACAGGCCCTGCCGGTGGGCGGGTACGTGCTCGGCCAGCGCGGCGTTGCTGGCGAGCTGCCCGAGGGCGTTTGCGGCGGCGCTGAGGGCCAGCAGGGCCACCAGGACCGGGTACGACCGGGCCAGCCCCGCCACCGCCAGCAGTGAGGCGGCGGAGAGCAGGATGGCGGCCCGGGCGACCGGAGCCGAACCGAAGCGCTCGACCAGGGCGCCGGAGGGCACCGAGGCGAGCGCGCTCACCCCGAAGTAGATCGAGACGGCCAGGCCCAGCCCGGCCGGGCTGAAGCGGAGTTCGTCAGCGAGCTGGACGGCGAGACCACCGACCAGGAAGACGGGCAGGACGCACACGATCGTGGTGAGGGTGGCGCCGGCGCCGACCGTGACGGCGTGCCGGGACGCCGGAGGGGCGGCTCGCGAAACTGTTTCAGTCATCGCGAGCACACCTTACGCCCGGACGTTTTGGCTGCTCATCGTGTCCGTCGACACACTGTCTGTGTCCGGTCTTCTGGCATCCTCCATCCGAACAGGCATTTCGCACTCGGCCGGTTTTTCATATGGTGTAAGTCCCCGGCGGCGGAGGTGGTTGTGCGCGACCCCTTGGCGGAACCTTCGGACCTGATCCGCAGCGTGTCCCGCGCGCTTCGAGTGCTCGAGTCGGTCGGCCGTGCGCCGAGAGGGCTCACCGTGAAGCAGATCGCCCGGCGCTGCGAGCTGACCGTCGCCACCACGTACCACCTGGTGCGCACGCTTGCGTACGAGGGCTACGTGATCCGGCGCGAGGACGGGACGTACGTCGTGGGGTTGGAGGTGGCCGACCGCTACCGCGAGCTGGTCACCGCGTTCCGGGGGCCGCCGGCGGTCGGTGAGGCGCTGCGCCGCGCGGCGTCGGACACCGGCTGGAGCCACTACCTCGGCCGTTTCGTCGGCGGGCAGGTGGCGGTGACCGCGTCCGCCGAGGGGCCGCGCTCGCCCTACATGGAAGACCTGGTGCCGGGCTTCGACGAGGGCGCGCACGCCACCGCGCTGGGCAAGAGCCTGCTCGCCACGCTCACCACCGAACAGCGCTTCCGCTACCTGCGCGAGTACGGCATGCGCCCGTTCACCACGGCCACCCTCACCACGGTCGAGGCGTTCGAGGCGGACCTGGCCGCCGGTGACCGGCGCGGCATGCAGCTGGAGCTGGGGCAGTTCCGGCAGGGCGTGGCGTGCGCCGCGGTGCTCGTCAACCCGGACAAGGACATCGAGCGCCGGGTGGTGCTGGCGTGCGCGCTGCCCGCGGGCGAGATGATGACCTCGGCCCGGGTGGTCCGCGCCAAGCTGCTCACCGCCGCGCGCGCCATCGCCGACGGCATCGCCACCGAGAACTGACCCGCCGCGCGGGCCGATCGCCTGCGGATCGCCTCAGAGCACTGACGAGGGGCCGCCGACCTGGTGGGTCGGCGGCCCCTCGCGAGGCGGTCCAGCGCCGGACCGCCCCCGGGGTGGGTCAGCTACCGACCGGGCCGCCGTCGAGGCGCCAGGTGACCACTACGCCGGGCTTGGCGAAGTCGCCGTCCGGCCAGGTGGAGGCGGGGTTCTCCACCGACGCGCCGGTGACCTCGCCCGGGTGCTGCACCGCCACGAACACCGAACGGTTGTCGCCGGTGATGAACGGGCCGCAGGTCTCCGCGCCGAGCGGCACGGTGAGGAACTGCTTCAGGTGGCCCCGCTCCGGGCCCTCGACGGCGGTGGCGAACAGGCCGTCGTTGCTGCCCAACGCGTTGCCGTCGGTCGAGATCCACAGGTTGCCGGTGGCGTCGAAGGCGACGTTGTCCGGGCAGGAGATCGGCGAGACCTTGGTCTTGTCGTACCCGGCGAAGTAGGTGGAGGCGTCGGCCGGGTCGCCGCAGACGATCGGCAGGGACCAGGCGAAGGTCTCCGCGGTGTTGTCGCCGCGGTCCTCGACCAGCTCCAGGATCTGCCCGTGCCGGTTGCTGTTGCGCGGGTTCGCCTCGTCGGCGGGCGCCTTGCCGGCCTTGCCCCGGTCGCTGTTGTTCGTCAGCGCCACGTAGACCTTGCCGGTGAGCAGGCTCGGCTCGACGTCCTCGGGGCGGTCCATCTTGGTGGCGCCGACCTTGTCCCCGGCCAGCCGGGTGAAGGTGAGCACGTCCGCGGCGGTCATGCCGTCGACGTACGAGCGGTTGCCGCTGACCAGCTTGATCCAGCGGCCCCGGCCGCCGAACCCGCCGTCGGCCGGGAGCTTGCCGGAACCGTCGATCTCGGCGGCCGGGCTGTCGCCCTCGATCTTCGCCACGTAGAGCGTGCCCGACTCCAGCAGCGTCAGGTTGTGCCGCCGGGCCACCGAGGACTTCCCCGGCATGAACTTCTTGTCCGAGACGAACTTGTAGAGGTAGTCGAAACGCTCGTCGTCGCCCATGTACGCGACCACCCGGCCGTTGCGCGCCACGATGACGTTCGCGCCCTCGTGCTTGAACCGGCCCAGCGCGGTGTGCTTGCGCGGCTTGGCCTGCGGGTCGAACGGGTCGATCTCGACGACCCAGCCGAACCGGTTCGCCTCGTTGGGGTGATCGGCCAGGTCGAAGCGCTCGTCCGCCCGCTCCCACTTGCGGCTGCCGCTCGGGTAACGCACGTCGGTCGGGATGCCGTACCGGGCCAGCTTCGGCTTCTGCTCGTCCGGCACGCCGTCGCCGCCGACGAAGTACTGGTTGAAGTTCTCCTCGCCGGAGAGCACGGTGCCCCACGGGGTGACGCCACCGGCGCAGTTGTTGAGCGTGCCGATCACGGTCCGGCCCTTCGGGTCGGCGGCGGTACGCAGCCACGCCGAGCCGGCCGCCGGACCGGTCAGCTCGAACTTGGTGGCGAGCGCGGTGACCCGGCGGTTGTACTCGCGCCGGCCGCGCCGTACCGGCCGCCACTGCCCGGTGTTCTCCACCCGCTCCAGCTCGACCACGGACATGCCGTGCGCGGCCATCGCCACCCGTACCTGCTCCACCGTGAGCGCGTCCTGGCTGGTGAAGCCGGGGAACATCAGATCCTCGTTCGTGTACTCGTGGTTCACCACGAGCAGCGCGCGCCGACGGTCGATCGGCAGTACCCCGACGAAGTCGTTGTTGTAGCCGAACTGCTTGGACTGGGCGGCGGCGGTCTGCCGATCCAGGCTGAAGGCGGGCGCACCGGGCACGACCTCGTCGCCCCAGCGGATCACCACGGAGTGGTCGTACCCGTTCGGGACCACCAGGGTGTCGAGCTTGTTCGGGGGAATCGGCTTGAAGGTCAGCGCGCCGCTGCCAGGGCGGCCCGCGCCGGCGGGCGGCACCTCGCCGCCGCCGGGAACCGGCGGGGCGGCGGGTGCCGCGGCGGCCGGTGCCGCGCCGGCGAGTGCGCCCGCGGCGGCGCCGCCGAAGCCGAGCACCAGCGCGCCGACCGCGCCGGCCCGGACCACGCCGCGCCGGGAGATCTCGGTGCCGACCACATCCCCGAAGTACGGGTTGTCGGTCGGGTTCGGCACCGGGTGGTCGCACGCGTTGCCGCACCGGTACAGACAGGTCATCGCGTCGCGGCTGCCGTGGCGGGTGCCGCCCAGCAGCGGAAGCAGGCGAGGCCGGTCGCTCATGAGGTGGAGCCTCCTGATCTCAACGTCGGAAGGCGCGCGGGTGATCGGCTCGCGCGCTCACCCGCCGGACGCTGCCAGGGCGCGGTGAGCGGGGATCGGCCCGGACCTGAACCGGACGTGAACAGCTCCGCGTTGACCTGCGGATGAACCGTTCGGCGTCACGGCACGTATGGAAGGGCGAACGCATCGCCGGTTTCCCCGCCGCCGGAAGCGAGGTACCGCCATCAGCGACCACGACGCCCAACTGCTGCGCGCGCTGCACGACGAGCATGCCGACGCGCTGTACGCGCACGCCCTGCGGCTCGTCAACGGCGATCGGCCCCGGGCCGAGGACCTGGTGCAGGAGACGCTTCTGCGCGCCTGGCGGCACCCCGAGTCGCTGGACCCGCGGCGCGGCTCGGTACGCGCCTGGCTGTTCACCACCGCGCGGAACCTGGCGATCGACGCCTGGCGGCGGCGCTCGGCCCGGGTCGGTGAGGTGTACACGGACGAGCTGCCCGAGACCGCGGAGACGGTCGACGAGACGGAGCGTGCGGTGGAGGCGTGGACCGTCGCCGAGGCGCTCAACCGGCTCAGCCCGACCCACCGGGAAGTGCTTGTCGAGTGCTTCTACCAGGGGCGTTCGGTGGCGGAGGCGGCGGCGCGGCTGGGCGTACCACCGGGGACGGTGAAGTCGCGTACCCACTACGCGCTGCGCTCACTACGGTTGGCGCTGGCCGAGATGGGGGTGACCGGGTGACAGGCTGCGAGTTCGCGCACGACGACGGGGCGTACGTGCTCGGCGCCCTCGCCCCGGCGGACCGGGTCGCCTACGAGCGGCACCTGGCCGGGTGCGCGCAGTGCCGGGAGGCGGTGGCCGAGATCGCCGTGCTGCCCGGCCTGCTGGGCCGGCTCGACCCGGCCGGGCTGGAGCAGTTCCTGGAGGTCGGGCCGGAGACGTCGCGGGTGCCGGCGCTGCTCGACGCCGCGCGCGAGCGCAAGCGCCGCGAGCGGTCCCGCTCCCGCCGACGGTACGCGCTGACGGCGCTCGCCGCCGCCGCGCTCGCGGTGCTGGCGGGCATCGGCGTGGGGCTCGTGCAGTCGCCGGCCGAACCGTCCAAGCCGCCGGTGGCGCTGGCCTCGATGCGGCCGGTGGCCGGGACGGTGCCGGTGCACGCCGAGGTGGGGCTGACCGAGACACCGTGGGGCACCGAGGTCACCATGCACTGCGGTTACGACAGGCGGGCCGGGCACCGGGAGGCGTACACGTTCCGGCTGGTGGCGCACGGCCCGGACGGCGCGACGGAGCAGATCGGCTCGTGGCTCGCCGCCCCCGGTGACGACCTGCGCTTCTCCGGCGTCACCCGCTTCACCAAGGGCGAGCTGGTCCGCCTGGAGCTGCTCCGAGGAACGAACTCCCCCGTCCTGGCCTACGACCTCCGCTGACCCTTTCCCTTCCCGTTGATCTTGCACTTGTGGCCCTCGTTCCGGGCGGTTCGCCCCTTTCGCCGGGGCGGAAAGTGCAAGATCAGCGAGACGGGGTGGGGGTGGGGACGGCTGGGGTGCGGGTGGCCCGGCGGGTGCGGTGGGAGTGGCGCAGGGCGTCGGCGGTGAAGACGACCAGGGCGAGCCAGACCAGGGCGAAACCGGCCAGCCGGGCCGGCGGCATCGGCTCGTGGAAGATCAGCACGCCGCAGCCGAGCTGGAGGATCGGCGCGAGGTACTGCAGCATGCCGACAGTGGACAGCGGCAGCCGGTTCGCCGCCCCGGCGAACAGCAGCAGCGGGATCGCGGTGGCGGCCCCCGCCAGCACCAGCAGCGCGGTGTGCCCGGCCGACACGTGCCCGAACGTCGAGTCGCCGCGCGCCGACAGCCACCCCAGGTACGCCAGCGCGGGCAGTGCCAGCACCGCCGACTCGACGAACAGCCCTTCCGTGGCGGGCAGCGCGAGCCGCTTCTTGACCAGCCCGTACCCGGCGAAGCTGAACGCCAGGGTGAGCGCCAGCCAGGGCAGGCGGCCGTAGTCGACGGTGAGCACCGCCACCGCGAGCGCGCCCACGCCCAGTGCCGCCCACTGCGCCCGGCGCAGCCGTTCCCGGAGCACCAGTACGCCGAACAGCACGGACACCAGCGGGTTGATGAAGTAGCCGAGCGCCGTCTCCACCACCCGGTCGGAGTTGACGCCGTAGATGTACGTACCCCAGTTGACGGCGATGAGCGCGGCGGCGAGCCCGATGCCGGCGAGCGCCCGCGGCCGCCGGGCCAGCTTGCGCAGGAAGCCGGCGTGCCGCGTGGCGGCCAGCAGCAACGCCACGAACGCCACCGACCAGAGGATCCGGTGCGCGAGGATCTCCACCGGCCCGGCCGGGCGCAGCAGCTTCAGGTAGATCGGGAAGAAACCCCAGATCAGGTACGCGCCGACGCCGTACAGGTAGCCGAGCCGGAGCTGGTTCACCGCTCCACCGTAAGTGGTGGATCCTTGTCTTGGTCCTTATCGGTGACCGGCGTCACCCGCTGATCCAGCTCCATCCACCGATCCGCCGCGACCGGCCGGAAGCCGATCTTCGCGTAGACCCCGTGCGCGTCGAGCGTGGCGAGCAGGATCCGGCGTACGCCCAGCTCGTGCAGGTGGTCGCGAACCGCCCCGGCCAGCCAGGTGCCCAGCCCGCCACCCCGCTCGGCCGGGTCCACGTACACGTCGCAGAGCCAGGCGAACGTGGCCCCGTCGGTGACCACCCGGGCGACGGCGACCTGCCGGCCGTCACCCGGCCGGTAGACGCCGAAGGCGATCGAGCCGGCGAACGCGCGCGCGACAGTCTCCCGCTCGCGCCCCAGTGCCCAGTACGCGTCGGTGGAGAGCCAGACGTGCACCCGGTCCAGGTCGATCCGGGCCGGGTCGGTGCTGATCTCGTAGCCGTCCGCGCGGGTCACTGTGAACACGCGGCCGAGGCTAGTACCGCCGCCCCGCCCTCTCGCCAGCCAATTCCCTCCTGCTGGCCTGGTGAGCCCGGCCGGCCGCCGGGGCGACCGGCCGGGGCCCGGCGTCAGTCGCGGTCGAGGACGGCGCCGAGGATCCAGGTGACGATGCCGACGAACAGCGCGCCCAGCACCGCCTCCGGCCAGAACCCGTCCACGTGGAAGGGCAGCCCGGCCTCACCGGCGATCCAGCTGGTGAGCAGGAAGAGCAGGCCGTTCACCACGAGCGCGATCAGGCCGAGGGTCAGCAGGTAGAAGCCGCACCCCACGGTCTTGATGATCGGCTGGAGCACCGCGTTCACCACGCCGAAGATGACCGCGACGAGCACCAGCGTGATCACCGTCTCGGTGGCCGAGTCGGAGTCGAGCGAGATGCCCGGGATGAGCAGGGTGGCGAGCCAGAACGCCACCGCCGTCGAACCCACGCGAATCAGAAGACCCTTCAGGAAATCCATGGCCGGGATCGTGCCACGGCCGTACCACCAGGGGAAGGCTCGACCTGGTACGCGGCGGCGCGGCTCGTCAGTGCCGGGCCGGGCGACCGACCAGTTGCGACTCGACGGGCGTGGGCGAGAGCAGCGCCCAGCGCAGGGCCCGCCGGTTGACCACCGCCACCATGTCGTCCCGGATCCGGGTCAGCCACTCCGCGGAGCCGCCCAGGCCCAGCGCCGCGCCCGCCAGCGCGGCTTCGTCCGGGTCGAGCGGCTGGAGGATCGCCAGGTCCGCGCGGGCCAGCGCCTGCGTGTCGGCCGGGGTCAGCTCGTCGCGGACCAGCAGGACCGACTGCCAGGCGGCGGCCGGGCCGGCCGCCGGCGGCACCGGGCCGGCGTCCACCACCACCAGCAGCGGGTGCAGCGGCGAACCGGGCGCGCCGCCGACCGGACGACCCGGCGGAAGCAGCGGTACGCCGCCACCGAGCGTCCCGACACCCCGTACGAACGGCTCCCAGAACCGGGGACGGCCGGTCTGCACCACCACGCGCGCGCCGAGCGCCAGTGCCCGCAGCACGAGCAGTTGCGCCGCTGCGACGCCGCCGACGAGCAGCACCCGGGTCGTGGCCGGACGGAACAGGCGGACGGTGAGCGCGGCACCGTGCCGGTTCGCGCCCACCATCAGGCCGGCGGTGGCAGGCGGCAGGTCCAGCGCGGGCGGAGGCGAACCGGCCGGAGGCGCGGCCCCGCCGGTCACCGCCAGCGGCAACGTAGCCGCCAGCCCGGCCAGGTGCTCACCGTCGAGCCGGCGCAGCTCGCCGCCGACGTCACCGGCGACCCGGCGCAGCGTGCGCTCCGCGGTCGACAGCTCGGCCGCGCTGCCGGCCGCCACCCGTACCGCCAGCTCGGCCGGGACCGGCGTCGCGCCGACGCGCGGACCGGCCGTGAGCGCGACTGTGGTGGCGGTGGCGGGTAGCGCGAGCAGCCGTCCCACCAGCCCGCGGGCCGCCTCGCCGCGCGGATCCGGCCACCGGCGCAGACGCCAGGTGGCCTGCGCCAAGCCACCGACGGCGAGCAGCGGCCAGGTCTCCCGCACCGGGGCGCCGGGCTCGTGGTGGGCCAGTTCGGCGATCACCCGCAGCGCCGCGTCGCCGCCGAGCGGCCGTGCGGTGAGCGGGCCCAGCCGGCGGACGAGCCGCCGCAGGGTGCCGGACAGCGCCCGCAGCAGATCCTTGTCCGGCCAGCCATCGGCGCGCAGCACCTGGACGGCCAGCACCACCCGGGTCCGCCCAGCCACCCGGCCGTCGGTGAGCTGACGGTACGACGTACCCGCCGGGCCCCCCGCGACGGCGGGCGCGGGTGCGGGCGACGCCGAGAACACCAGCTGCAACCGGATCGCGGGGGCGTCCGGGCCGGCCGGGGGAAGCAGGTCGAACGGCGTGGGCAGCTCGGGCGCGTGGTCGCCGAGCAGGTCGTCCGGGTCGCCCAGCTCCAGCAGCGCGGTCAGGCCGGCGGCGTCGTGCACCACTGCCGCGCCGCCGGGCGCCTCCGTCGCGCCGACCACCGCGCCCGGCCGGAGCAACTCCAGCAGCGCCGCCGGCCCGGCCGCCGCCGGCAGGGCGCGGCGCCGGGTCAGGTACGCGGCGGCGGTGACGAGCCACTCGTGCAGCCAGCGGCCACGCACCCGCACCCAGGCGCCCGGCAGCAGCAGGGCCGCGACCAGCAGCGAGACGGCCGTCGGCACGACACCTCGACCGGCGGCCGCTACCAGCACCGCCACCGCGACCTGGGTCGCCACGATCTGACCGGCGCGCAGTCGCGCTGCCGGGCGGCTCGTCCATTGTGGTGTCCGAACCGGGACGGACGCGGGCCGCTCCGGCGCACTGACGGTCACCGCACCTCCTCGCCGGGCCTCCGCGTGACGTTGCCGTGGCTCATCGTAGTGGCCGAGTTGTCCACAGGGGAGCCCGAAGGGGTAGCAGAACCGAAGTCGGACGGCTACCGTCAGCGACGAAATCGTCGAGTTGCGTGTCCGCCGCCGCCGGGCTTCCCCCTCCACCGGCCCCGGGCCCCGCCGACGAGTCCACGGTGGTCACACGGTGGCCAGCCACGACCGAGGAGACGAGGTGACGTCCGGGATGTCCCAGACCCAGGCAGAAGCCGCGGTGATGCAGCAGACCGCCGCGAAGTTCGAGCAGGTCGACCAGTCGCTCCAGACCATGCTCAGCGGCCTGATGGCCGAGCTGGAGGTGCTGCAGCAGGCCTGGCGGGGCGCCGGTGGGCGCTCGTTCGCGCAGGTCAAGCAGCAGTGGGCGCAGGATCAGGCCGCCCTTCAGCGGGCGCTGCGCGAGACCGCCACCGCGATCCGCAGCGCCGGCCGCCACTACGACGTCTCCGACACCGAGGCCGCCGGCCGGGTGGCGGGCACCAACCGCGGCATCCAGCTGCCTCTCTGACAACCGGAAGGATCGAATTCATGGAGCACGGTGTGCTGGTCGTCAACTTCGCCGCCCTGCAACAGGCCGGCGCCGACATCCAACGGGCCCTGTCCACCCTGGAGAGCCAGCTCGGTCAGCTCGAACGCGACGCCGCCCCGCTGGTGGCGAGCTGGAACGGCGAGGCCCGCGAGGCGTACGAGGTGCGGCAGTCCCGGTGGCGGGCCGCCTCGCAGGACCTCCAGGCGATGCTGCGTGACATCAAGCTCGCCGTGGAGGACTCCGCGGCCGACTACCTCGACACCGAGAAGCGCAACGCCAACCTGTTCCAGTGAACCGACGCCGCGCGGCCCGGGCAGGTGACCCGGGCCGCGCGGCTTCACACGTGACCTGTTGTCATCTCGGCGTGACAGTGCCGGCCGGGTCGGCGGCCCGCCAGCGTCGCCGCGCGCCGCGCGGCAGCACCAGAGTGAGCGCCGCCACGAGCACCACCGCCCCGCCCGCCACGGCGGCGGCCAGCAGCGCCCGGTCCCGGGCCGAGTCCCGGCGGGACTGACGGGCCAGCGCGGCCGGATCCGGGCGGTCCTCGGGAAGCGTGGCACCCGGCCGGGTGCGGGAATCCGTCGCGCCGGCCGACTCGGTCACCGCCCGGTACGGGTTCAGCACCCCCGCGCCGTAGCCCGCGTCCCGCCCCGGCGCGGGGTCGGCGGCGGCCACGATCCGCCCGGCCACCTCGTCCGCGCTCAGCCGTGGCCGGTACTGGCGCAGCAACGCCGCCGTACCCGCCACGAACGGGGTGGCGTAGCTGGTCCCCTCCGCCCGTTGATGCCCCGACCGGGGCGCCGCCATCAGCACCTCGCTACCCGGGGCGACCACGTCCACGTACGAGCCGGTCTGGGAGAACGCGGAACGTGTCCCGTCCCGCCCGATCGAGCCGACGCCGAGCACCCCGTCGTACGCCGCCGGATAGGGCCGGGGATCACCGTTGTCGTGCAGGTTCCCGGCGGCGGCCACCACCACCACGTCCCGCCGCACCGCGTAGGCGACGGCGGCGCGTACCGCCGGGTCGTCCGCGTACAGGACGACCGAGAGGTTCAGCACGTCGGCGTCGTGGTCCACGGCCCAGCGGATGGCGCGGGCGAACCCGGCCGCGTCGACAGTACGCCCCGACTCCCGTCCCTCGACCACCTGCTGCTCGCTGACCCGTACCGGCAGGATGCGCGCGTCCGGCGCGAGGCCGCGGAACGCGACGCCGGGCTGCGGGGCGGCGGCGATGATGCTTGCCACCCCGGTACCGTGCCCGGCGCAGTCCCGGGTGCCGTCCCCGCCGCCGTCGAGGAAGTCGGCGCCGTCGAGTACGCGACCGGCGAGCTGCGGATGGGACCGGTCCACACCCGAGTCGACGACCGCGACGACGACTCCGGCGCCCGTCGCGAGCGGGGTGAGCCGGTCCGGGGCGTACCGCTGCTGCGGCCACGGCTGGTCCGCGACCGGGCGGGCCGGCGCGGGCGGCGAGGCGCAGCCGGCCGGCGCGCGAGCCGCCGACGCGGTGGCCGGAACTCCGGTGACGAGGAGCGTCGCCAGGGCGGCCACGACGGGGTACGCGACTGGCCGAGACATCGACGACCTCCGTAGCGTGTCGGCTCCGGAACGGGATGTTAGCGCCTCTCTCACTCCGGGGCCGCCCGTCGATGGGCAGAAGTCCTGATCTTGCCGCCACCTTGTAGGTTGTATGCGATGCCTGTGGCCTGTTCGCGGAAGGAGAGGTGGCCGTGACCGGATGGGAGCCGGCCACCGAGGCCGAGGTGGCGATGCGGGATGCGCTGCGCGCGCAGGACCAGCAGCAGTACTTCCGCGTGCTGACCCGTGTCGATCTCCTGCTTCCGATCGCGAGCGGGCCGTCCGCCGGGTGGGGCACCTGGACCGCCGGGGGTCGCACCCACGTCCTGGCCTTCACCTCCGTCGCCGCGCTGCGCGCGAGCCTGGGGGAGAACGCGGGTGCCACCCGCCGCGTCCCCTACCCGGATCTGGCGGCCGGCTGGCCCAACCCCGAATGGTGGCTGGCGGTCAATCCCGGCCTGCCGATCGAGGGCTACCTGCCCGCCTGGTACGTGGCTCAGCTCTCCCGGGGCGACGTCCGCCTCCCCGGCCGCACCATGGGCGCCCGCGCCCGGCTGGAACGGGTGGAGAACGCCACCCGGGGGGCCCGGAACACGGTGCCCGAGGCCGCGCCCCGGCCGCCTGCCGTTCCCGTCCCCCCGGCCGCCGTCACGCCCGCGACCGTGCCCCATGCCGCCGTCCCGCCGGCCGCTGTTCCGCCACCGGCCGTGCCGCCACCCGCGATGCCGCCCCCGGCCGTGCCGCCACCCGCGATGCCGCCCCCGGCCGTGCCGCCACCCGCGATGCCGCCCCCGGCCGTGCCGCCGGTCGCCGGTGCGCCCGGCCGGGACGAGCGGCTGATGGAGGCCGGTGAGCCGCCCACGGTACCGATGCGGGCCGCCTCGGTCCTGGGGCGACGGCTGCCCACGGTGCCGCCCCGCCGCCGAGGGCCGGACGGCGACGTCCCGAGCCGGACCGCTCCCGGTGCCGAGCCGGACACGGACGCCCTCGACGGCTGGCTCACCGACCTGCGCCGCCGCCCGGACGAGCCGGACCCGTTCGCCGCCGCCCCGGAGGCAGCCGCCGACGAGCCGCCGCCGACGGCCGCCGCCGCTCCGCCGCCGGCCCGCTCCTTCTTCGAGCCCTCGTCCGGTGGCCGTTCGGCCCGTCGCCCGTCACCGCTGGATCCGTCGCGCCGGGCCGGTGAGCGTGCCGCCCCGCCGACCCGGTTCGCCGGCGGACAGCCGTTTCCGCGCCGGCGGCCGCTGAACGAGCCGGTACGCGAGGGCCCGACCGAGGCCTTCCCGACACGGACGGACGAGCCGTCGACCGTGCCCCGATCGGAGGAGGCCACCCAGGCGTTCCGGCCGACCCGCCCGTCCGAGGACGCGACCGAGGCGCTGCCCCGGCGGCACGCCGGCCCGGCCCCGGCCGCGCGGACCGCCCCGGCCACTGCGGCGCAGGCCGGACCGGCTACCGCCGCGCACGTCGGACCGGCCACTGCCGACGGGTGGGGGGCCGCGCCGGGCAGCACGGATGGTGACACCGCGCGGTGGGAGACGCTCGACGAGCCGATGGAGGAACTGCCGCCGTCGATCGCCGAACCGGTGTCCGCGCCGCCCGTGTCGCGCCGCGATTTCACCCCCATCGTCATCGAGGGCACCGTCATCGAGGCCCGCGACCTGACCGAGCCGGAGCCGGTCCGGTCCGCGCAGCCGACCGGCCCGATGCGTGCGGAACCGGCCGAGGGCGGGCCCTGGGCCGGCACCGCCGACCCGACGATGCCGCTCTCCGTGGACCGTCCGGTCGCCGACGACACGGTGAACCTCGCCGAGCCGGCGCCGACCCACCTCGGTGGACCGGACCGGAGTTCGGAGCCCGACGAGTCGACGGTGTCGCTCGCGTCCGCGTCCGAGCCCACCACGTCGCTGTTCGAGCCGTCGTCCTCGGCCGGCGAGGTCACGGCGCCGCTGTTCACGTCGTCATCGGCCGAGCCGACCGTCTCGCTGTTCGACCCGGCGCCCGCCGAGCCGACCGCGCCGCTGACCGGTCCGGCTGAGGGCGAGCCGACTGCGCCGCTGTCCACGTCGCCGGCTGAGGCTGAGCCGACGGTGTCGCTCACGTCGGCGCCCGAGCCGACCACGTCGCTGTTCGAGGCGTCGTCCTCGGCAGACGAGGCCACGACGTCGCTGTTCGCGTCATCGCCGGCTGAGCCGACGGTCTCGCTGTTCGACCCCGCACCGACCACGCCGCTGTCCGATCCCGCTCCGGCGGAGCAGCCGACCGTCTCCCTCTTCGAGCCGGCGGCCAGCGACGACGAACCTGTCACCACGTCGCTGTTCGCGTCCAGCGACGCCACCGTCGCGCTGTCCCCGCCGACGGCGGAGCCCGCGGCACCCGCCACGCCAGACGATCCGCCGGCCGCCGAGTTCGTACCGGCGAACGACGTCGAGGAGGACCTGCTGGCCGCCGCGGGCAGCGGCAGCACCGACGGTTTCCTCACCACCCTGCTGCTGGCCCGGGTGCTGCTGCCGGTCGCGCCCGACTCGGCCACCGGCAGCCGGCCGGGCGACGCCGGCTTCGTCTGGCATGCCGACCACGTCGACGGCGAGCGGTGCGTCTCGGTCTACACCTCGCCGGAACGCCTGGCCGAGCACACCGAGGGCCAGATCGAGACGGTACGGGTCAAGTTCGTGCAGCTCATCCGCAGGTGGCCGGACGCGGCCTGGTCGTTCCGGGTGAACCCGGGCAGCCCGGTCGGCGCGACGTACCCGGGGGAGCAGGTTCTGGCGCTCGCCAACTGGGCGGCCGAGGTGGGTCTCGGCGACGACCCGGAGCCGGCCGCCGCGCCGCAGCCGGCGGAACGACAGCGCCCGGAGGCGCCCACCATCGCCGCGAACCGGCCGGTGACCATGCAGAAGGCGATCGCGGCGAGCCAGCTCGCGTACTACCTGGAGCGTGGCTACGACCGGGTCTCCGGATTCGTGCACCGGGCCGGGGAGCTGGCGCATCTGCGTACCCCGGCGGAGCTGTACGGCGCGCTCGGGCTCGGCCACCCGGGCTCGCCGTTCTCCCCCGACGACGAGGAGATCTACCTGCTGCGCTGGCCCGCCTACCGGCCGAGCCTCTACCGGATCCCGTACGGCGGCCCGAACGAGGCGGCGATGCGGGCGATGGAGGGCTGGGTGATCGAGCGGCCCCCGTTCCGCGGCAACGGCTTCGCGCCGGGGGAGAGCAGCGACGTGATCGCCGAGTTCAAGGTGGACAGCGCCCGGCTCCCGCACGGCGCCGAGCTGTGGCGGGTCGGCGCCGACGGCGACAGCAGGCTGGCCGCGGTCCTTGACACCGACGAGCTGCTGTGGCGGAAGGCGGGCGAGGCGTGAGCCGCGACGGCTACGTGGCCCGCTGGCGGGGCCGGGAGTACCAGGCCAGCCCCGACGGCGACGACATCCGCCTCTACCAGCCCGGCCCGGACGAGGGATTCACCGAGGTACGCCCCGGCCGGTACGTCCGGGTGGTGCCGGCCGCCGAGGTCGACGATCTGGCGTACGTGCGGACCACCTGCACCTGGCAGGGGCAGCCGTTCATCGTGCTGGCCGAGCACGAGGGCTGGCTGCGGGTCGAGTACACCGGTGGGCGCTGGCCGGTGGCCGAGGCGATGGGGCTGGAGGCGTTCGACTTCGGCGTCTACCAGGGCTGGGCGCCGGCGGCCGAGGTGGCCGACCTGGGCGAGCAGCGGGTCTGAGTCAGGACTTCGCCCAGCGCAGAATCTCGCCGAGCACCAGGTCGCGCGCCTCCACGTGCGGGAAGTGGCCCACGTCGTCGAGCAGCCGCCACTCGTACGGTGCGGTGACGTAGCGGCCGGAGCCCTGGGCGGTACGGGGAAGTGAGGCCCGGTCGAGGGCGCCGTGCAGTTGCAGGGTCGGCGTGACCAGCGGCTTCTGCATCAGCTTCACGAAGCGGTAGCCGTGCAGCCGCAGCACCGAGCGGAATGCCCAGCGGTAGCCCTCCATCGCGCAGAACGCGGCCTGCGGTATCTGCATCGCCACCCGGCAGCAGTGCGCGTAGTCGGCGAAGTCGGGGCCGGACACCCAGCGCGGCCCGCCCCACCGGCGCAGGATCTCCTCCACCTCGGCGGCGTCGTCGCGGGTCAGCACGTGCTCGTAGCGGGGGAGCTGGAACTTCAGCGTCGCGGTGGCCGCGGTGAACTGGCCGCGCGGGTCGGCGAAGATGGCCGCCCGCAGCCGCAGCGGGTGCGGCGCGCCGAGCACCACGAGCCGCCGGACCAGGGTCGGGTGGAAGGAGGCGGCGGTCCAGCCGATCAGCCCGCCCGCGCCGGTGCCGACAACGGTCGCCGACCGCTCACCGAGCGCCCGGATCAGGCCGGCGACGTCGGCGGCGAGCGTGTAGCCGTCGTACCCCCTGGGTGGTTTGTCGCTCGCGCCGTAACCGCGCAGGTCGACCGCGACCGCCCGGAAGCCCGCGTCGGCGACCGCCGGCAGCATCTCGTGCCAGGCGTACCAGTATTCGGGGAAGCCGTGCAGGAAGAGCACCATCGGACCGGTGCCCGCCTCGACGACGTGGAACCGGCTGCCGTTGGCGCCGACGAACCGGTGCGTCCACGGCCCTTCGGGCAGGACGCAGGAGTCGTCGACGGGTCCGCCGCGCTGGTCGGTCATGGGGCACAGCCTAGGGCCGCCGGTCACCCACCGGACCCGCAGGTGACGAGGATCAGGGATTTCTCCGGGCGGTCACCTGGAACCGCGCACCCGGGCCGACTCCCGGCGTCGTCCGCGGCCTGCCACCGGCTGTCACTCCTCGATGATCCGCATGGGGATGCCCGGTCCGCAGTCGACGGAGCGGTCCCGTGCGGTGAGCCGCAGCGTGACCAGGTCGCCCTTGCGCAGCTCACCGGCGTTCGGGCCGTACACCGCGTACTCCGTGCCGTTCTCGTCGATCAGGCCGTAGCACGGCCCGGAGCCGGCCCGGGTGATCCAGCCGGCGACGACGCCCGTCGGCCGGTTGTCGGTCGGCGTCTTCGGCGGCCCGGTGGGCCGCCGAAGCGTCGGCAGGTCGGTCGCGGACAGCGGGGTGGGGTGATCGGCGGGCGAGGCGGGGCCGCTCGCGGCCGGCTGGTGGTCGTCGGACACGGATCCTCCGTCTCGGCCGCGCCGGCGATCAGCCCGTCGCGGGGCGGCCGGCAGCGTGGTGCGGGTGTCGAACGGATGGGACGCGGGCGGGGTACGCCGGGTTCCCGGAAAGGGCGATGCCCGGGCGGGTGAACCGCCCGGGCATCGTGTGGTGCGTCGATCAGTGGATCAGGAGAAGCGGACCTTCAGCGAGGTGCCGTTCTGCTCCAGAACCTTGATCTTGGTGCCGGTGGCCGGGAGCTTGACACCGTGGTTCGGCAGCTCCGGATACCAGTACTGCTTGGTGTCGTCGAACAGCGGCTGCGCCGCCTGGCCGCGGATGTACTGCGGCTGGCTGTTGAGGTGCAGCGTGAACGAGTCGGCCTTCTTCAGGCTGAACGGCGCGTCGTAGACCTGGACGCGGGCCCGCCAGGGCGCCCCGGTCAGGTTGTAGATCGGCCGCGGGTGCGCGTCGATGATCATGTTCCGACCCTCACCCGGGTGCGCGAACGTGTCGTTGTCCGCGAACCGGAGGTTCCAGTAGGAGATCAGCAGACCCTCCTGGTACGCGTAGTGGTCCACGTAGTCCGGGCGGGTGTTCGCGTAGCCGAAGAAGTACGGGCCGGTCTTGAGGTACTTGTCGTACGAGACGTACGACCGGTTGCCGGCGATGTAGTAGTTGTCGAACTTACGGGTGTAGGTCTCCTCGACGATGCTGAAGCCGCTGAGGGTCCAGCCGTTGGCACCGGCCTCGGCGCCGTCGGTGAGGAGGGTCTGACCGTCGGCGGTCACGGTGATCGCGTCACCGTAGAAGCCGCCCTCGGAGACACCGCCGTCCGTCTGGTAGCGCAGCCGGAACTGCACGACGTTGCCGGCGACCGCGTCCATCGGGATGTTGACGTCGACCCACTGGTCGTTGCTGGAGCCGTCCAGGGCGTAGCGCCCGGGGGAGATCTCCTTCAGCGGGGTGCCGTTGGCCGTACCGGGCAGCGAGGTCCAGGTCTGGCCACCGTCGGTGGACGCCTCGAAGAACAGGTAGTCGTAGTCCGCCTCGATGCTGTAGCGACCCTTCATCGACAGCGCGGCGCTGGTCTTCCCGGTGAGGTCGACAGTGCGCGTCATCGTGGTGTTCAGGTCGTCGTCGTTGCCCGAGAAGAACTGCTTCGTACCCTCGAACGGCTTGCCGTTCTGGAACGTGTACTCCCGCTGCGGCAGCACCACCACGGCGCCCTGGGCCTTATTGGAGTTGTACTCCTGCGGGCCCAGCTCCAGGGTGCGCTTCTGGCCGGCCACGACGACCTCGTAGTCGAGCCAGCCGAGCTGGAGCTTGTTCCAGGCGCCGAGGTCGCCACCGCGCTCGCCGATGCCGCCGTCGTTCTTGGCGCCGAGCCGGCTCTGGGCCATCAGGGTCCAGTGCTCGTTGTTGTTGTCCCCACCGCTGACCACGTTGTAGTCGTCCGGCAGACCGAGGTCGTGGCCGTACTCGTGGTAGAAGACGCTCCGGCCACCGTTCTCCGGCTGGATGGTGTAGTCACCGATCCAGACGCCGGTGTTGCCGATCTGGGTGCCGCCGGCCGGGAAGTTCTCCGGGCCGGTGTTGCCCTGGTCGCTGGCGAAGGCGTACCACCGGTGGCTCCAGATGGCGTCCTCACCCTGGTACGGGTCACCGTCGGCCTGGTCGCCGCCGGCGTGGACGATCTGGAAGTGGTCGATGTAGCCGTCCGGCTCGTTGAAGTTGCCGTCGCCGTCGAAGTCGTACCGGTCCCACTCGTCCATCGCCTTGACGTCCGCGGCGATCTCCGCGTCGGAGCGGCCCTGCGCCTTCTGGTCGGCGACCCACTGGTTGGCGGCGTCGCGGACCAGCGCCCAGGTGTTGGTGCAGACGTTCGAGGCGCACGGGTAGCCGTCGGAACGGCCGTAGCGAGCCTCGTTGTACCGCACCTTCACCCAGTTGGTGACCTCGCCGTCGACGCTGTACCGACCCGAGGACTGGGCCTCGTAGTACTGCTTCAGCGACTCGTCACCCGGGTTGGTGCCGAAGTACAGCTGCCGGTAGTGGTCGGCGCTGTAGTCGGCCTGCCAGACCGTGGAGTTGTCCACCGCCCGGTTGGGCTGCGGAATCTGGTTGCGGAGCGGGCCGTCGAACCGGGTCGGGCCCGGGGTGTCCGGGTCGGTGTCCTGGTCCGGGTAGCTCGGGTGCCGCTCGTCGCCGAACTCCGCGAGGATGACGAAGATCTTGTCGGTCCGTTCGCGGGAGAGTTCGACGTACTGGTCCTTGGTCGGACCCTTGCCGGCCTTGGTGCTCTTGGCGGACCTGCCCGCCGAGGGGCCTTCGGCAGCGCGCTCGCCGACCTTGACGACCGTGCTGCCGTTGATCTTCTGGGCCTTCGCCCTGCCGGACAGGACCTCGCTCAGGCCCTCCTGGCGCAGCGCGCGCCGCTTCTCCTCGAGCGGGTTGGGCAGGTCGTGCTCAGCCTGCGCAGGCTCGGCCACCGACGGAGCGGCGGCCGGCAGCTTCGGCGTCGGCGCGGCGCTGGCGGCCGTGCCTGCCACCAGCCCCGTCGCGGTCAGCGAAAGCCCGAGCAGACCCACTGCGACTTTGCGCACGTGGTACCTCCGGTGTGAGGGAACCGGCCCAACTGGGGGTACGGGCCGGTGGAACGTCCCACTAGTGGGACCAAGGGTGAACATAGACACTGCTGCGACTGGTGGGAAGATGTGTGCGTCGATTTGTAGCAACTTTTTGTTGGGGATGCTTTTCACCGTCACACGTCGCACCGTCTGCGAGGCGTTGACCAGCAGTGATGCGTGGATCATGTAGTGCAGTGACAGTCATGGATCAATTGGTTACGCGGAAGGGCCGGGAGCGCTCACGCTCCCGGCCCTTCCCTCATCGGCACCGTTCAGATCATTTTTCGGTCATTCCGGTTCCGCTTTGACCGTACCGTTCAGCTACGCGGCGGGACCACGTACACCTGGGCGTACGAGTTGTCCTTGGCGGCCCGCTTGATGATGATCGAGACGCCGTACTGCACGCCCGCGTCACCCGGGTTGCCTGTGCCGAGCACGATCGCCCCACCACCCAGCGTCGAACCGTAGTAGTCCGTCGCGGGAGTGCCGTCCGGGTTCACCACCCGGGTCGTGTACTGCTGGTTGCCCCGCGACGGGATGACCACCGAGGCGTCGTTGTCCCGCGAGTACGCGGCGCCGTCACGGATCTCGATGCCCGGGTACCAGCCCTTGGCGTCGGTGAAGCCGCGCACCGGAGCCTGCGGGCCGAACTTCGTGCAGTACTCGCTGTACGGCTCGTCCGCCGCCTCCAGGCACTCCTTGAACGGGTACGTCGGCTTCAGGCCGAACGCGGCGTTGGAGGACTGCGGCCGGCTGGGCAGGTTCTTCAGCACCGACGGGTCCTTCTCGGCCGCGACGCCCTTGCGGCGCAGCGGGTCGTTGTGCGAGTCGACGATCAGCAGACCGCCCTTGGCGCCGTAGCTGGGCAGCGCGGTCATCTGCGCGGTGACGTGGTTGACGTCGCCGAGCTGGGTGTCCCGGTACCAGACCAGCATGCCCGGCGCGTTGTACGCGATCCGGTCGACCTTCCAGGCCTCGTGCGAGTAGACGGTGTCGTAGGTGTACTTCAGGCCCTTGTCGAAGCCGTCGAAGTTACGCCACTCGGCCAGGTAGTAGTGCGACTTCACCTGGGTGCCCGAGTCGATGTACCAACCCGCGCCGCTGGTGTCGGTGAAGGTGCCGCCGGTCTGGGTCCAGCCCGCCGCGCCGCTCTCCACGTCGTCGCTCCAGGTGGTGGCGCCGCCGCCGGTCACCGAGAAGTCGTCGGCGAACCAGCCGCGCTCCACGAACGCCTCGTCGGTGGCGTACCGCAGCCGCACCTGCACGGTCTGCCCGGCGTACGACGACAGGTCGACGTAGTCGTGCCGCCAGCCGCCCGTGCTGCCGGTCAGGCCGTACTTCTTGTTGCCGAAGTCGACCATGCGGCCGTTCGGGTCGGCGTAGCCGTCGTTGGTGGAGACCAGCGCGCCGCCCTCGGCGTACACCTTCTGCTCGTTCCAGGTGGTGCCGCCGTCGGTGGAGACCTCGACGAAGCCGAAGTCCCAGTCCGCCTCGATGACGTAGTTGTTCCACATCCAGAACTTCGCGTCGGCGGCGTTCGGGACGGTCACCGTACGGCTGAGCTTGACGTCGGCCCAGTTCTGGTCGGCGCCGGAGTACCACATGTTCCCGCCGCTGTGCGGCGTCGCCAGTGAGATCACCTTGTCCGGCAGGTCGATCTTGATGCCGTCCTCGGTGCCGACCGGCGTACGCGACGTCTGCCCGAGGTTGACCAGCTTGGACCGGTCACCCGGTCCGAACGTCTTCGGCTCGGCCCAGCCCAGCACCCACTTGTCCCACAGGCCCATGTGGGTGGGCAGCGCCTGGAAGATCTCGCCGGAGTGCGAGCCGGACGCCATCAGGTCCCAGAAGTCCACGTCCGAGTCGGCGTTGCCGGACGTGTCGTAGAGGTCCGGCAGACCCAGGTCGTGCCCGAACTCGTGGGCGAAGACGCCGACGCCGGCGTCCTCCGGCTGCACGATGTAGTTCGACACCTTCAGGTTGGTGCCCGGGATCGTGTAGCCACCGGCCACCGTCGAGGAGTGCGCCCAGACCGAGTAGATGCCGACGTCGCCGCCACCACGGGACTTGCCCTGGTTGGCGTGCACCAGCACGAGGTGGTCGATCACGCCGTCCGGTTCGTGGTAGTTGCCGTCGCCGTCGCGGTCGCTCTGGTCCTCGATGTCGTAGTCGGCCCAGGGGAAGTCCGGGTCGGCCGCGGCCAGCGCGTCGATCGCGTCGGTGGCGAGCCGGCCGGCACCCTGCGGGTTGTCCGGGTGGCCGTTCATCGACTGCTCACGCCCGGCGACCCAGTTGCCGTTCTCGTCCTGGAAGCAGCGGGAGGCGGCGTACCAGCCCTCCGAGTGCGGCACCGTGATCCACGGGCTGGCCTGCCCGTCCACGGTGTACGCGCCCTTGGACATCTCCAGGTACATGTTGTGCATGGTCCGCCCGGCGAGGCTGATGCCCGGCTTGCCGTCCGGCCCCTTCAGGTCCTTGCGGACCCGCTCGGTGATGCCCTTCTTGCTGTAGAGCATCTTGTCGTAGTGGGCCGGGGAGAAGTCCGGCACCCACATCGAGTTGTTGTCCTTGTGCGGCAGCGTGGCCGGGTTCGGGATGGTGTTGTGCCGCGGCCCGTTCTGCACGGTGCCGGGAACGCAGGTGCGGTCCTCGAACACCGTCTTCGGGACCATCACGTTCGTGAAGTCGTCGTTTGCGTTGTCGTTGAACTCGACGAGCAGCGTCAGCAGCTTGGCGGTCTGCGTACTCTTGGCCTTCTTGATCTTGCGAGGGCTCTGGCCGGTCCGGATGGACTTGGCCTCCAGCTTGGCCAGCTCGCGCGCCGCGATCGGGTTGCCCCCGGCGTACTTGCGGTCGTAGGCGCGGGCCTCGTCCGCCGGCGAGGAGAAGATGCCGTCGCGGCCCTTGACCTCCTTGCCGCCGGTGTCCGGCTGGACCTCGGGCTCGGCGTAGTTGATGTAGTGCTCGTCCGCCCCGATCGTGACCGGTGCGGACCGGGCCGGCTGAGCCGCCGCGCTGCCCGTCACGGTCAGCGACGTGGCCGCGAGCGCGATGGCGGGCAGTGCGACGAGTAAGCGTCGCCGTGCCCTGTGCTGCGACATGGGGAGCATGCCACTCCGTTCGTAGGGAATGGTGAGGGACCGGCCGTCTCAGTGACGCTCGTCGAAATCCGCCGGCTGGCTGAACGTAACCGACGACGAGCGACATCGACAGAGTTGATCAGGCCCTCTGGCCGATCAGGTCAGTCCCGGCTCCCCCGATCGACCGGCGCGGATCCCGGATGCGACGAGGGGGCGGACCGCCCGGCGGCCCGCCCCCTCGTCATCGCTCGACGTCAGTCCTCGTCGGACTTCCCGCCGCTCATCCCCGACGAGATCAACTCCATCACCGAGGAGTCCTGGAGCGTGGTCACGTCGCCGAGCGACCGGTTCTCCGCCACGTCCCGCAGCAGCCGGCGCATGATCTTCCCGGAGCGGGTCTTCGGCAGCTCAGGCACCAGCATGATCTGCCGCGGCTTGGCGATCGGGCCGAGCGTCTTCGCCACGTGGTTACGCAGCTCGGCGATGAGCTGCTCGCCCGCGTCACCGGAGATCTCCGCGCTGCCGCGCGGGATGGCGAACGCGACGATCGCCTGGCCGGTGGTCGGGTCGGTCGCGCCCACCACCGCCGCCTCCGCCACCGACGGGTGGCTGACCAGCGCCGACTCCACCTCCGTGGTGGAGATGTTGTGGCCCGACACCAGCATCACGTCGTCCACCCGGCCGAGCAGCCAGATGTGCCCGTCGTCGTCCTTCTTCGCGCCGTCACCGGCGAAGTAGACCCACTCGTCGCCGGTGTTCGCGCCCGCGCCGAACCGGGACCAGTACGTCTCCAGGAACCGGTTGTCGTCGCCCCAGATCGTCCGCAGCATCGACGGCCACGGCTCCTTCAGCACCAGGTATCCGCCGCCGCCGTTCGGCACCGACTGGCCCTGGTCGTCGACGACGTCGGCGACGATGCCGGGCAGCGGGCTCATCGCCGAGCCGGGCTTCGCCTCGGTCACACCGGGCAGCGGCGAGATCATGATGGCGCCGGTCTCGGTCTGCCACCAGGTGTCCACCACCGGCAGTTCGCCGCGGCCGACGTGCTGCCGGTACCAGATCCACGCCTCCGGGTTGATCGGCTCACCGACGCTGCCGAGCAGGCGCAGCGACGACAGGTCGTACCCGGCCGGGATGTCCTCGCCCCACTTCATCATGGTGCGGATCAGCGTCGGCGCGGTGTACAGGATGGTCACCTTGTACTTGTCGACGACCTCCCAGAACCGGCCCTTGTGCGGCGTGTCCGGGGTGCCCTCGTACATGACCTGGGTGGCGCCGTTGGAGAGCGGGCCGTACACGATGTAGGAGTGCCCGGTCACCCAGCCGATGTCGGCGGTGCACCAGTAGACGTCCGTCTCCGGCTTCAGGTCGAACACCGCGTGCGTGGTGTACGACGCCTGGGTCAGGTAGCCGCCGGTGGTGTGCAGGATGCCCTTCGGCCGGGCGGTCGTGCCGCTGGTGTAGAGGATGAACAGCGGGTGCTCGGCGTCGAACGCCTGCGCCTCGTGCTCCGGCGACGCCGTCTCCACCGTCTCGTGCCACCAGTGGTCCTTCGCCGACCAGGCGACCTCCTCACCGGTACGCCGGACCACCAGCACGTGCTCCACCGACGGGCAGTTCGCCACCGCCTCGTCCACGGTCGGCTTGAGCGCCGACGGCTTGCCCCGGCGGAAACCGCCGTCCGCGGTGATCACCACCTTGGCGCTGGCGTCCTGGATCCGGTTGGTGAGCGCGTCGGCGGAGAAGCCGCCGAAGACCACGCTGTGCGTGGCGCCGATCCGGGCGCAGGCGAGCATCGCCACCGCCGCCTCCGGGATCATCGGCAGGTAGATCGCCACCCGGTCACCGGCGGTCACGCCCAGCTCGGTCAGCGCGTTCGCCGCCTGACAGGTGAGCTTGTGCAGGTCGGCGTAGGTGACGGTACGGGTGTCGCCCGGCTCGCCCTCCCAGTGGATCGCCACCTTGTCGCCGAGGCCCGCCTCGACGTGCCGGTCCAGGCAGTTGTACGCCACGTTGAGCCTGCCCCCGGTGAACCACTTCGCGAACGGGGCGTTCGACCAGTCGAGCACCTGCTCCCACGGCTGGGCCCAGGCGAGCCGGCCGGCCTGGCGCTCCCAGAAGGCGAGCCGGTCACCGGCCGCCTCCTCGTACGCCTCGACGGTCACGTTGGCGTTCGCGGCGAGTTCAGCCGGCGGCGGGAACTGGCGCGTCTCGTTCAGCAAGTTGGCCAATGCCTCGCTCATGCGGTGACTCCTTCGTCGCGTGACCTGCGTCTCCTGATGCGGGGAAGGTTAGTCCCGGCGTACCCCGGCCGCGACCGCCCGGCCCCTCACCGCGCGCCCAGTGGCCCTCCCCTCGCGCCGAGGTGTAAGGAAGGGCACCTCATTAACGCCTCCGGTGGAGGAAGGGCCCCTTGTTGACAACCCCGGGCCTGGGGGGAGCCGGGCGGTCGCTAGCGTGACGGGGTGACCACCGATCCGCTCGCCCCGCTGCTCGCGCTCGCCGACGTCGCCACCGCCGTCGAGCAGGCCCGCGAGCGGGTCGATCTGGCCCACCGGCACCGCGCGCTGCGCCGCCAGGGCGGCCAGGTCGCCGCCGAGGTCAGCCTCCGCTCCGCCGTGGCCAGCGCCGCGCTGGAGGGCCGCGTCCACGACCGCGAGGAGGTACGCGCCGGCACCGTCACCGACCCGGTGCTCCAGGGTGCGCTGCGGGTCGCCGGGGCGCTGCCCGGCCTCAGCGACCTCTGGCCGAAGGCCCCCCGGCAGGTGATGGCCCGGCTGCACGTACTCGCCGCCCGCGACGTGGTGACCGAGGAGGAACTGGGCCGGCCGGTCGCCGACCCGGTGGTCGCGGCCCGCCTCGACGGCCTGGCCGCCCTGGTGGCCGGTGGCACCAAGGTGCCACCGCTGGTGCTGGCCGCCGTCGTACACGGCGAGTTGCTGAACCTGCGCCCGTTCCCGGGCCCGTCCGGGGTGGTGGCCCGCGCCGCCGCCCGGCTGGTGCTGATTTCCACCGGTTTCGACCCCCGCGGGCTGGTCGCGGTGGACGTCGGTCACCGCGAGCGCGAACCGGAGTACGTGGGCGCGGCCGGCGCGTTCGCCACCGGCACACCCGACGGCCTGCGCTCCTGGCTGCGGCACTACATGACGGCGGTGGAGGTCGGCGCCGAGCAGATCACGCTGATCGGAGACGAGATCCTCGCCGCGTCCTGACGGGCGCGAGGCGTCAGGCGGTGGGTGCGGCGGCGCGGGTGCGGCGGTGCCGGCCGTACCAGGCGATGCCGATGGCCACGCCGACGCCCACGCCGAGTGCCGCCGCCGCGACCGGCACCGCCGGCCGCTCGCGCAGCCGGCGGCCCAGCGGGATCGGGTGCCGGAACTCCAGCACCGGCCACGCGTTCTCCAGCGCCAGCTTGCGCAGCGCCCGGTCCGGGTTGACCACCGTCGGATGCCCCACGCACTCCAGCAGAGGCCGATCGGAGTACGAGTCGGAGTACGCGTACGAGTCGGCCAGGTCGTAGTCGCGCTCCAGGGCCAGTTCGCTGACCGCCTCGACCTTGCTCGGGCCGGCGGCGTAGAACTCGACCTCTCCGCTGTAGCGGCCGTCCACCACGCCCATCCGGGTGGCGATCACGTCGGTGATCCCGAGCAGCTCACCGATCGGCCGGACCATCTCGTCGCCGGACGCGGAGACCAGCACCACGTCCCGCCCGGCGGCCTGGTGCTCCTCGATGAGGGCGGCCGCCTCGGCGTACACATAGGGGTTGATCAGTTCGTGGAGTGTCTCCGCGACGATCTGGCGGACCTGTTCCACCGGCCAGCCCTTGCAGAGCGTGGCGAGGTAGTCCCGGGTGCGGGCCATGGTCTGCTCGTCGGTGCCGCCCAGCCGGAACATCAACTGCGCGTACGCCGACTTGACCACGTCACGCCGAGTGATCAGCCCGTCCCGGTAGAACGGCCGACCGAACGCCAGGGCGCTCGACTTGGCGATGACGGTCTTGTCGAGATCGAAGAAAGCGGCGCTACGGCCCACGGCGCGAAAGTCTAGCCCGACCGGAGGCGTCGAGGCGTCCGCCCGGGTCGCGAAAGCCGACGAGCACCCGGCGGAGTGACGGTGGTCACAGGTAGCTATCGATGAATTTAGCTTTGCGTGGAGTGAACAACACTCGACGTATAAGGGTCGACTGCGGCATGCTTGTCCTCGCGACGGGAGTTCGCATACCCGGCGTCGATGGGCCTCGGCGGTTGCACCCCCCGTAACCGCTGAGTCGGTTCGGCTCGACCCCCCCCGGAGCCGAACCACAAGACGACCCCCGTCTCCCCCCGACGGGGGTCGTCCCTTTGCGTCCGCAGTGAGATCAGGGCGCGTACCCGGGGCCGGCGACCGCCTCGGCGATGCGGGTGAGCCAGTGCAGATCGTTGGCCCGGGACTCCGTACTGGCCTCCGGATCGAGGATGCTGCCCAGAAACGCCGCGACGTCGTCGAGGTGCCGCTCGCTGCGGTAGTAACGCAGCAGGACCGGGTCCGGCTCCAGCGGTCCGTAGCCCTCGCGGAAGAGTTCGGCCCGGCGCCCGTTGATCGGGTGGTCGCCGAAGTCGGCGCTGTAGACGAACATCAGATCCCGCTCGCGCGGCGCGAGGATCGGCGCGTCCCAGTCCACGACGTGCAGCGGCCCGTCGCCGTCGGCGATCAGGTTGCCCGGATGGATGTCCGCGTGGCAGATGACGTGCTGCCCTGGCGCCACGCGCGACGCCAGGTCGTCGACGGTCTCCGCCAACCGGTGCAGCGCGGCGCCGTGCCGCGCCCAGAAGGCGCCCAGAACCTCGCTCGTCGCGGCCTGCCCGCCGAGGGTGCGCAACCGCTCGGCCGCGCTCGACCGGTACGTCTCGGCCGGCAGGACGGCGGCGACCTCTGCGCTCGGCGTGACCCGGTGCAGCCGGCCCAGGAACTCGCCGTACTCGATCCACTGGCGGTCGGTGAGGCCGCGCCCCCACAGGCTGCCGCCGTCGTGGAACGGGTAGAGCAGTAGCCGATAGTCCCCGAACCCGCGCCCGGCGCCATCGTCGGGACGGTCCAGCGGCGCGACCACCTGCCGAAGGCCCTGCGCCCGGAGTAAGCCGGGCAGCAGGACGGCGGCCGGCGTGAAGTCACCCCGCCGCACCTTCAGGAAGTAGCGCCCGCCGTCGGACGTCTCCACCCGGTACGCCCACGCCTGCCCGTCGAGTCCGACCGGCATGAACACCAGGTCGACGACGTCCACCGGCCAGGCGGCGGCGACCTCGGCCGCCAGCGTCCGCTCGTCGATGTCCGGCTTGTCGATCACCCGGCGGAGCGTCGCAGCCGCCGGTCGGGCCCGGCAAGGGAGTTACCGGATCACCGCGCGCAGCGTCCGCCGGTCCGGCTCGAAGCACACCAGGCCTCGGCCCCGCTCGTCGGTCACGACCCACGGATGACCGACGTACGTCTGCTGCCGGTAGGACTGCCCGGGGCGCAGAACCGCGTACTGCTGTCGACGGCCGTCGTAGTTGATCCAGTGGACCACGACTGTCGACTCCCGGGCGTTGACGAAGTCGATGAAGGTCGACGGACCACCGCCGTGCGAGCGCAGCCGCGACTCGCGTGAGGCCGGCAGCGGGGCCAGCTCCCCGGGCCCGACCATCGGCGGCTTCGGCCGGGGAGGCGTGGGCTTCGACGAGGTCGGCCGGCTGCCCGGGGTGGGGCGGCGGGTCGGTGCGGCGGTGCGGCTGGGCGCCACGGCACGGCTGGAGAACGACACCGACGGCGGCGCGTAGGACTCGGCGGGCGTCTCCGTCACCGACCCCGCCCTCGTCGGGGACGCCAGGATCGCCTGGCCTTCGAGCGGCGGCGGGAGGTCGGGGCGACGGGGTGTGGCGAAGACGCTGACGATGCTCGCCAGCACCACGACCACGAGTCCGATGGCGACGGCGGTGAGCAGTGTCGGCGACGGATCGCGGAGCCAGATCTCGTTGCCGGCCGTGGGGGCGGACCGTGAGTGGGGTCGTACCGAGGGGGGCGTGAGGGGGTGCGGTGAATCGGTCATGGCCTCGACTCCGCAAGCCGGTGCCGTTCATCGAGCGGCGAGGGGCCCCGATTATCCGTTATTGATCGTCCCCGTCGTCAATGGCCGGCGGGCCACTCGTTGTCTCCGTCTCCGGCGCATAGCAGATCAACCGGTCCACCGAGGTCTGTCCACAACGCCCTCCGTTGTCCACAGGGCACCGATCTCGCCTCCTCCGGCCGGGCAGGCTGCACCCCGGCACGTCCGAGTTCGACTGATGGAGGCCGCCATGCCGCCCCGTACCCCGCTCCCGCCGTACCGTCGCCTGCCCCTGCTCGTCACCTCCGACGGCGACCTTCTCGACGAGCTGTTGCGACTCGCGGCGGCTGGCGGCACCGAGGTCGAGCTGGCGGCCGACCCGGCCGCCGCCCGGGCCCGCTGGGCGCCGGCGCCGCTGGTGCTCATCGGCGCCGACCAGGCGGCGGCCTGCCTGCGGGCGCGCCTGCCCCGCCGCGCCCGCACGGTCCTGGTCGGTCGCTCCGGAGAGCTCGATCCGGGTACGGAGTTGGCCGAACTCGTCGGCGCGGAGCACGTCGCGACGTTGCCGGCGGCCGAGCCCTGGCTGGTCGACCGGTTCGCCGAGTGCGTGGCCGGTCCGGCGGGCCCGGGTCAGGGCCGGGTGGTGGCCGTCCTCGGCGGCCGGGGCGGCGCCGGAGCCAGCGTGCTGGCAGGTGGGCTCGCCGTCAGCGCGGCCCGGTCCCGGCTCCGCACGCTGCTCGTCGACGCCGACCCGCTCGGCGGTGGTCTCGACCTGGTGCTCGGCTGGGAGCAGCTCGACGGGTTGCGCTGGCCCGAGCTGGCCGGCACGGACGGGCGGGTCGACCCGCCGTCGCTGATCCGTGCGCTGCCCAGCCGGGGTGACCTGGTGGTGCTCTCCTGGGACCGGGGCGACCTGCGGCACCTGCCGGCCGAGGCGATGGCCGCCACCGTCGACGCCGGCCGACGGGGGCGGGACCTGGTCGTGCTCGACCTGCCCCGGCACCTCGACGACGCGGCGGTGATCGCGCTCCAGGCCGCCGACCGGGCTCTGCTCGTCGTACCGGCCGAGCTGCGGGCGGCAGCCGCCGCGGCCCGGGTCGCCGCCGTCGCCGCGCCGCACTGCGTCGACCTGTCGGTCGTCGTGCGCGGTCCAGCGCCCGGACGGCTGCGCGCGGCCGAGGTGTCCCGGGCGCTGGGGCTGCCGCTCGCCGGCACGCTGAGACCCGAGCCCGGGCTGTGCCGTGGGCTGGAGCGGGGCGAGGCGCCGGGCGCGAGCGGGAAGGGGCCGCTCGCCGTGCTGTGCCAGCGGCTCGTGGACGAGATGGTCGGGCCGTCCGCAGCGGGTGCGGCGTGACCGCGCTCGCCGACCAGGGGGAACTGGCCGCGCGGGTCCGGCACCGGTTCGCCGCCGAGGCCACCCCGGTCACGCCCGCGGCGATCGTCTCCGCGGTACGCGCCGAACCGGCGACGGCGGTGCTCGGCGACACCACGCTGCTGCGGATCGCCGACCGGGTGCACGACGACCTGGTCGGCGCCGGTCCACTGGCACCGCTGCTCGCCGACCCGCAGGTCACCGACGTACTGGTGAACGGGGTGCGGGTCTGGGTCGACAGGGGACGGGGCCTTCAGCAGGTCGCCGTGCCGTTGGGCACGCTCGACGACGTACGCCGGTTGGCGCAGCGCCTCACCTCGGCGGCCGGTCGGCGGCTCGACGACGCCTCCCCGTACGCCGACGCGCGCCTGCCCGACGGCACCCGCCTGCACGCGGTGCTGCCTCCGGTGGCGACCGACGGGCCCTACCTGTCGCTTCGTACCTTCCGGCAGCGGCCGTTCACCCTTGACGAACTCGTCGAGCGGGGCACGGTGCCCCGGCCGGTCGCGCCACTGCTCGCCGCGCTCGTGGCGGCCCGCCTCGCGTACCTGGTCAGCGGCGGCACCGGATCCGGCAAGACGACGCTGCTGAACACGCTGCTCGGGCTGGTGCCCGGCACCGAGCGGATCGTGCTGGTGGAGGACGCCGCCGAGCTGCGTCCGGTGCACCCGCACGTGATCGGCCTGCAGGCGCGGACGGCGAACGTGGAGGGCGCCGGTGCCGTCGGGCTCGGTGACCTGGTCCGGCAGGCGCTGCGGATGCGGCCGGACCGGCTGGTGGTGGGCGAGTGCCGGGGCGCCGAGGTGGTCGACCTGCTGGCCGCGTTGAACACCGGCCACGACGGCGGGGCGGGGACGCTGCACGCGAACGCGCCGGCCGACGTTCCGGCCCGGCTGGAGGCGCTGGGGATGCTCGGCGGCCTGCCCCGGCTCGCGCTGCACGCCCAGGTCGCTGCCGCGTTGCAGGTCGTTCTGCAGCTCCGCCGCACCGGCGAGGGACGCGTCCTGGACTCCATCGGCCTGCTGCTGCCCGACGGGCCCGACCGGGTGGTGAGAGTGGTGCCGGCCTGGGTGCGAGGCAGAGGTCTCGGTCCGGCGGCGCGGGCGCTCGCCGACCTGGTGCGCGAGCGGGGAACGCCGGTGCCGCCGATGCTCCAGGCGGCGTGGCCCACCCCGGCGGAACCGTCGTGACCGGCCACCTCTGGCTTGCGGTGCTGCTCCTGGCCGCCGCGGCGGTGGCTGTCGCCTGGCCGGTGCGGGCCGGTCGCGCCCGGCGGCTGGCGGTCCTGGGCGAGGCGGGCACCCCGGCCGAGCGGGCGAAGGGCGCGCGTGCAGCACCGCCGGACCCGCCACGTCGGCCGCTCGACTCCGGGCCGAAGGCGTTCCCCCGTCCGCCCGGCCGGGGCCGGGATCGGCGTCGCCCCGGGCATCAGATACGGCGGTGGACCGAGCTCGTGCCGGTTCCGGTGCCACCCTCCGCGGCATCGTCTCCTGCTCCGGCGCTCTCCGCCGGACGTGTGCTGCCGGTGGCGGCGCTGTGTGGCGCCGTGGCCGGGGCGCTGCTCGGTGGCCCGGTGGCAGCCGTGGTGCTCGCCGCCTATGGGGTGCTCGGGGCCCGGGCGGTGCTGCGCCGGCGTACCCACCGGACGGCCGCCCTCGCGCACCGCCGCGATCTCGACCGGCTCGCCGCCGTCGCCGCCGACCTGCGGGCCGGGCTACCCGCCGACGGCAGTGTCGACGACGGCCCGGGACGCGTCGCGCGGCTGGCCCGAGCCGCCGGAAGGCTGGCTGACCGGACCGGCGCGCCGCTGGCCGATCTGCTGGAACGGATCGAGGCGGACGCCCGCGCCGCCGACCGGGGACTTGCCGCTGCCGCCGCCCAGGCCGCAGGGGCGCGGGCGACCGCCTGGCTGCTCGCCGCGTTGCCGCTCGGCGGGATCGGGCTCGGCTACGGCATCGGGGTGGATCCGGTGGCGGTGCTCCTGCACACGCCGGTGGGTGCGGGTAGCGCGGTGGCGGCGGTCGTGTTGCAGGTCGGCGGTTTGCTCTGGGCCGAGCGGCTCGGCGTCACGCCCGGGCGGGCCGCCTGATGTCGCGCCAGGTGCTGGCCGCCGTCTGCCTCGGCGGCGCCGCGTCGTTCCTGGTCGTCGCCGGTCCGGTCGTCCGCCCGGTACGGCGGCTGCGCCGGCTCGCCCCGGCACCGCCGCCGACTCGCCCGGCGTGGTGGCCGGATCGGGTACGCCTCGGCGCAGCGCTGGCCGGGGTAGCCGTGGCCGTGGTCGTCGGCGGGGTGACGGGCGTGGTCCTCGGGCTGCTGGCCGGTGTCGTCGCCGACCGTCTGCTGCGCCGGATCGAGCCGCGCGCTGCCCGGGAACGGCGACTGCGGGAGACCGCCGACCTGCCGCTGGCCGCTGACCTGCTGGCCGCCGCGCTGCGGGCGGGCGCGCCGGTCGACCGCTCGGTGCTGGCCGTCGCGGAGGCGCTCGGCGGGCCACTCGCGGACCGGCTCGGCCGGGTGGGCCGGACGGTCCGGCTCGGTGGCGGCCCCGGCGAGGCGTGGGCGCACCTGGACGGCGTCGCCGGTGCCGAACCCGTGGTCGCGGCGGCCGTCCGCTCGTCGAACAGCGGCGCCGCCCTGGCCCGCGCGCTGACCCGGCTGGCCGACGAACTGCGTGCCGAACGGTCGACCGCGGCCGAGGCGGCGGCCCGTCGCGCGGGTGTGCTCATCGTGCTGCCGCTCGGGCTGTGCTTCCTGCCCGCCTTCATTCTCGCCGGTCTGGTGCCGGTGATCGTCGCCGTTCTCGGCGACGTGCTGTGAACCATCGAGAAGGGACGTACGACATGCGCAAGCTCCTCACCCGCCTGCGAGGTGACGCGGGTATGAACACCGCCGAGTACGCGGTGGGCACTCTCGCGGCGGTCGCCTTCGCTGGGATCCTGCTGAAGGTGCTGACCTCCGGCAACGTGCAGTCCGCGCTGACCGCCGTCATCGACCGGGCCCTGAAGTGATCGGGCGCCGGCGGGCCGGCCGTGGTGGCCGGTCGGCCCACCCGCTCGACGTGCCGACCGAGCCCGCCCGGGACACCGTCGGCCGCCGGGCCGGGGCGCTGTGGCGCCGGTGGCGCTCGCGGATCGCGTGCGAGCGGGGTTCGTTCACCGCCGAGTTGGCGGCCGGCCTGCCGGCGCTCATGCTGCTCCTCGTCGCCGGGCTGACCGCGGTGAACGCGGTGGGTACCCGGGTCGCGTGCGTCGACGCGGCCCGGGAGGCGGCTCTCGCCGCGGCCCGGGGCGAGTCCGGCACGGTCGCCGGAACCCGCTACGCCCCGGGCGGCGCCGAAGTGGCAGTGACGGTGGCCGGTGATCGGGTCACCGCGGCGGTCCGGGCACCGGTCCGGACGTTCGGCACGCGGCTGCCCCGACTGGTCGTGTCGGCGGAGGCGGTGGCCGCCGTGGAACCCGGCGCGCCGGGCCCGGTGCCGTGAGTCCCAGCAGTGCCGGGGCCGACTCCTCGTTCCGCCGGCTCGCCGTGGAAGGGCCAGCCGACACGAGCAGGCTCAGAACGAGCAGGCTCAGAACGAGCGGGCCCGGGACGACCACATCCCGGGTGGACGGGACCGTGGGGAGCGGAGAGCGCGGGGAGCCCGTTGGTAGGGCGCCCTCGGCCGACCGGGGCGGGGCCACGGTCTGCCTGCTCGCGATCGGACTGGTGTTCGTGCTGGTCGGGGTGTTCGGCGCCGCGGTCGGGGCGGCGCGGTGCGCGCGGCATCAGGCCCGCAGCGCGGCGGACTTCGGTGCGCTGGCCGGTGCCGGTCGGGTACTCGACGGGGCGGACGCCGCCTGCGCTCGCGCGGCCGACCTGGTCTCGGCCAACGGCGGCCGGATGACCGGATGCCGGGCCGACGGACTGGACCTGATCGTCACGGCACGGGTACGCGTCGCGCCGCTGCCGGGACTGACCCGGGACGCCACCGCGACGTCCCGAGCCGGCCCGGCCCGCTCCTGACACGCGAAGACCGTGCCTGAGCCGCGAGCCGGGCCCGGCTCGGCGGGTGAGCCGTCGGGCCAGGTCAGCGGGACTGGAGGGCGTCCAGTCCGACCGACATGGCGATCACCAGCCGACGGTCGATCTGCGGGTGCTGGATCTCCACCGAGTACCGGTCCCGCAGACCCCACTTCCGGTCGACCGAGAACACCGGCTGGCCGCCGGCCATGAAGTCGAAGTGGTACGGCAGCCAGGAGAGCGAGTCGACGAACCGGCGCAGCAGCGCCACCGGCAGGCTGCGCTCCTGCCCGGTGGCGGGCGGCAGGCCGGGCTGCTCGACGTGCCACGTCGAGCGCAACAGCGACTGGGCGAAGTCCTTGCGGAACAGCCCGATGGGGTTGCCCGCGTGATCGGTCACGTCGTAGGTGGCGCCGAGGTCGAGGCGCTGACGGGCCTTGAAGCCGAGAAGGGGGTACTGCTTGGAGTCATCGGTGTAGATGGTCACCTGCTCCTTGAAGGCGAGCCGCTTCTGCTGCGCGAACGCGAGCAGCCCGCCCTCGGAGCCGTCGGGCGCGACCGAGTGCACCTCGTACTGGTTGACCATCATCCGGAGCCGCTGACGGATGATGAACCGGTGCTGGGCCTGCAGGTTGTCGGGCGACATGGGATCTCCTTCGAGGGGTCGCCGGAGTCTTGCACAGCAGACCGACCACCGCTCACCCGATCGCACCCACACACCCCGACGCCGGCACACCGGGCGAGGCGCAAGGTCAGCGAGGTCAACGACCGCCGTCGACCGTGGCCTTCATCGCCCAGCTGTTCAGCACCTGGTGGATGCCGCGCAGGCGCTCGTTGATCTGCTCCAGCCGTTCCGCCTGGGCGAGCGTGGCCATCGCGGTGCCCAGCGCTATCTGCTGGTCGGGCGTGAGGTTCTCCTGGTCGATGGTGTAGAGCAGCTCGACGGTCTCGGCGATCGTGTCGGCCACGGCGGCACCTCCGGCGGGACGGGTCTCGGGTCACCTGTGCGCTACCGGAAATGATGCATGGAAGCGCTCCCATACATCAATGCCCCGACGGCCCTACCCTCATGCACCCGTCCCACCAACCAGACACCTGGGCACCCGCGGAGCCGCACGGCCCAGCTTGATCGACACCAGTTCGGGGAAGTGGCGGGGTCCAGCACCTGTCGATACCGCAACCTCCCCGAAGTGGCGGCGGGCAGCCCCAATCGGCCTGGTGCGGTCAGGCGGGTGGGGCACCGGCCGCCTGAGCTGGGCGGGCCGCCCGGTCGTCCTGCCGGGGCAACACCTCGCCGCGCTCCGGGCCGCCCGAGTCCGGGCCGGCCACCGCCTCCGGGCCGGCCACCGCCTCCGGGCCGGCCACCGCCTCCGGGCCGGCCACCGCCTCCGGGCCGGCCACCGCCTCCGGGCCGGCCACCGCCGCCTCGCCGCCGGCCGTGGCGAGGTTGGTCAGCACCACGTCGAGGACCTTCACCGCCTCCGCCTTGGCCAGCGGGTTGTTGCCGTTGCCGCACTTCGGGGACTGGACGCAGGACGGGCACCCGGTCTCGCACCCGCACTCGGCGATCGCGTCCCGGGTGGCGCGCAGCCAGGCGGCGGCGGTGGCGTACGCCCGCTCGGCGAAACCCGCGCCGCCGGGGTGACCGTCGTAGACGAAGACGGTGGGCGCCTCGGTGTCCGGGTGCAGCGCGGTGGACAGCCCGCCGATGTCCCACCTGTCGCACGTCGCCATCAGCGGCAACAGACCGATGGCGGCGTGCTCGGCGGCGTGCAGCGCGCCCGGCACGTCCGCCGCCTCGACACCGGCGGCGGTCAGCGACTCGGGGGAGAGCGTGAACCACACCGCCACGGTGCGCAGCTCCCGGGCGGGCAGGTCCAGCGGGCGCGTGTCGATCACCTCGCCGGTGGCGATGCGCCGCCGCTGGTACGACACCACCTGGCTGGTCACGTCCACCTCGCCGAGGAACAGGCCGACCGGGCCGGCGTCCACGTACGAGCGGACCGACACCACGGACAGCGAGGTCACGTCGCGGGCGTGGGTGGACCAGTCCGGCTCCTCGGCGTGCACCAGCGCGCACCCGTCGGCCAGGTCGAGCGAGTCGACCACGTACGAGACGCCCTGGTGCAGGTAGACCGCGCCGGTGTGCAGCAGGAAGTGCGCCGACCCGCCGTCGACGGTGCCGAGCAGCCGTCCGGTGGACTCCTCCACCACGCACACCGGGGCGCCGCCCTCGCCTCGCAGGTCGACCTCGGGGCGTTCCCGGTGCCGCCAGTACCAGCCGGTGGGCCGCTGCCGCAGCGCCCCCGCCTCGACCAGCGAGTCCACCGCCTCCTTCGCGCCCTCACCGAACAGGTCCAGGTCGGCCGGGGTGAGCGGGGACTCGTGGGCGGCGCAGGCGAGTTGCGGCGCGAGCACGTACGGGTTGGCCGGGTCGAGCACCGTCGCCTCGACCGGCCGCCCGAACAGTGCCTCCGGGTGGTGCACCAGGTAGGTGTCGAGCGGGTCGTCCCGCGCCACCAGCACGGCGAGCGCCTCGTCGCCGGAGCGCCCGGCCCGCCCGGCCTGCTGCCACAGCGACGCGCGGGTGCCGGGCCAGCCGCAGATCAGCACCGCGTCCAGCCCGACCAGGTCGACGCCGAGTTCGAGCGCGTTCGTGGAGGCGAGCCCGAGCAGGTCGCCGTGCAGCAGCGCCCGTTCCAGCTCGCGGCGCTCCTCGCGCAGGTAGCCGGCCCGGTAGGCGGCCACCCGGTCGCCCAGCCCGGGCACCGCCTCGTCGAGCGACCGCCGGGCGTTCGCGGCGACCACCTCGGCGCCCCGGCGGGACCGTACGAACGCGAGCGTGCGTACCCCCTCGACCACGCTGTCGGCGAGCAGGTCGGCGGTCTCCCGCAGCGCCGAGCGCCGGACCTGGACGAGGTCGGCGTCGGCTGACGAGTCGGTGGGCGGCAGCAGCGGCGGCTCCCAGAGCGCGAACGTCACCCCGCCGCGCGGCGACGTGTCCTCCGTGACGGCGGTGACGGGCAGGCCGGTGAGCCGCCCGGCCGCCGTCGCCGGGTCACCCGAGGTCGCCGAGGCCAGGAGAAACACGGGGGTACGCCCGAAGCGCGCGCACTGCCGCCGCAACCGCCGCAGTACGTGCGCGACGTGTGAGCCGAAGACCCCCCGGTAGGTGTGGCACTCGTCGACCACCACGTACGCGAGTCGGCGCAGGAACCCGGACCAGTGGGCGTGCCCGGGCAGGATGCCGTGGTGCAGCATGTCCGGGTTGGTCAGCACGAACCGGGAGTGCCGGCGGATCCACTCCCGCTCGGCGCGCGGCGTGTCCCCGTCGTAGGTGGCGGGGCGTACCCCGTCGAGTTCGAGACCGGCGACGGCGCGGAGCTGGTCGGCGGCGAGCGCCTTGGTCGGCGCCAGGTAGAGGACCGTGGCGCGCGGGTCGGCGAGCAGCGTGCTCAGCGCGGGAAGCTGGTACGCCAGGGACTTGCCGGACGCCGTGCCGGTGGCGACCACCACGTGCCGGCCCGCGTACGCCAACTCGGCGGCCTCGGCCTGGTGCCGCCACGGGGCGGTGACGCCGCGCCGCGCGAACGCCGCCCGCAGTTCCTCCGGCGCCCAGCCGGGCCACCCGACCGGCTCGCCGGCGCGGGCCGGGACGCGTTCGACGTGGGTGACCGGGTCGGTGCTGTGACGCAGCCGCAACCGGCGCAGCAGCTCGCCCGGCGCACGCCGCGGGCCGGGGCTGTGGTCGGTCACGTCCTGCACTCTCGCACTGGTGTTCGGAATTGGGAACCGCAGGGTGGGGGTATGGGGAGGGCGTGGCCGGTGACCCGAGAGGGCCGCACGGGGGGATGGTTAGATGCCCAGGAGAGTTTACCGAGGAGGGACCGATGGAGCTGTCGCTGGCGACCCGCGCCGTGGGGGAGCACACGGTGCTCGAGGTCGGTGGTGAGGTGGATGTCTACACCGCCCCCCGCCTGCGGGAACGGCTCCTGGAGTTGATCGACGGCGGGGCCCGCCACGTGGTGGTCGACCTCGGCCGGGTGGACTTCCTCGACTCGACCGGGCTCGGTGTGCTCGTCGGCGCGCTCAAGCGGCTGCGCTCGGCCGGTGGCTCGTTCGCGCTGGTCTGCGACAAGGAGCCGCTGCTCAAGATCTTCCGGATCACCGCCCTGGACCAGGTCTTCCCGCTGCATCCGACGGTCGACGCGGCCATCGCCGCCGACTCCACCGGCGCGTGATGGCGACCGTCAAGCTGTCCTTCTCTCCGGCCCCGGTGCACGTGCGCACCGCCCGCCTGGTCGGCGTCGCGGTGGCCCGGCGGGCCGGCGTACGCGAGGACCTGCTGGACGAGGTGCGCCTGGCCATCGGTGAGGCGTGCACCCGGGCGGTGGCGCTGCACCGGCAGTACGGCCTGGCCGACCCGGTGTACGTGGAGATGTCCGACGGTGGCGGCTACACGGTCCGGGTGGTGGACCGGGCCCCGATCGAGGCGGGTCTCGGCCTGGCCGCGCTCGGCCCGGACGAGCTGGCCAAGGAGTCGCTCAGCGAGGACGCGCTCACCACCGGCGTGGGCTTCGCGCTGCTCGCCGGTTTCGTGGAGGACCTCCAGGTCCGCCCGGTCGACGACGGCGTCGGCACCGAGGTACGGATGTCCTGGCCGGCCGGCCGCGCCTGACCGATTCGCACACGCAGGCCGCGTTCCCCGCGAGGGGGGCGCGGCCTCGTCGTATTGGCCGCGCCATATATCAGATTTCTTCGCATAACACAGTTACGAAGATCATCGAGACACGGTGCCCCCTCGGTGTGACCTCCGCCACGCCGGAGGGCTACAGTACGCGGGTTGTCAGCAAGTGATCCCATCCCGTAGCCAGCGGGAACGGGAGTTCATCGCTGGTCCGCCGGGGTGGGTTGGCGCGCGCTTGCGAGTCCGCATCCAGGCGTCGGCCCGTGCGTCTCCACAGGTCGGCGCGAGTTGTTCGGTACAGGAGGACATAGATGTCCGGGACCTTGGCCGCCGACGGCGGCGCACTGTCCCTTACCGGAGCCAACGTGACGTACGTCGTCATCGCCGCGGTCATCGCGCTGGTGGCGCTCGTCTTCGCGGCCGCCCTCACCAGGGCGGTCCTGGCGGCCGGTAAGGGAACCACAAACATGCAGGAGATCTCCGGCGCGGTGCAGGAGGGCGCGTCGGCGTACCTGCTGCGGCAGTTCCGCACACTGGCGATCTTCGTGGTGATCGCCGTCGTGCTGCTCTTCCTGCTGCCGGTGCACGACACCGACGGCAACGAAACGCTGGTGAAGGTCGGCCGCTCGGCGTTCTTCGTGGTGGGTGCGCTGTTCAGCGCGTTCATCGGCGGCGCCGGCATGTGGCTGGCCACCCGCGCCAACCTGCGGGTGGCGGCGGCCGCGCGGGAGCGGGAAGGCGGGCGCGAGGGCGCCATGAAGATCGCCTTCCGCACCGGCGGCGTGGTCGGCTTCCTCACCGTCGGCCTCGGCCTGTTCGGTGCGGCGCTGGTCGTGCTGATCTTCCGGGGTGACGCCCCGACCGTGCTGGAGGGCTTCGGCTTCGGTGCCGCGCTGCTCGCCATGTTCATGCGGGTCGGCGGCGGCATCTTCACCAAGGCCGCCGACGTCGGCGCCGACCTGGTCGGCAAGGTCGAGCAGGGCATCCCCGAGGACGACCCGCGCAACGCCGCCACCATCGCCGACAACGTGGGCGACAACGTCGGCGACTGCGCCGGCATGGCCGCCGACCTGTTCGAGTCGTACGCGGTCACGCTCGTCGCGGCGCTGATCCTCGGCCGGGCCGCGTTCGGCGAGACCGGCCTGGTCTTCCCGCTGATCATCTCCACCATCGGCGTACTGGTCGCGATCGTCGGCGTGTTCATCACCCGGCTGCGTGCCAGCGACCGCAACGGCCTGACCGCCATCAACCGGGCCTTCTACCTGTCCGCGCTGATCGCCGCGGTGCTCGTCGCGATCGCCGCGTTCGCGTACCTGCCCGCGACGTTCGCCGAGCTGGAGGGCGGGCTGACCGACGTCGACCGCAACCCGCGGCTGGTGGCGATCGGCGCGGTCGTGATCGGTATCGTGCTGGCCGCCGCGATCCAGGCGCTGACCGGGTACTTCACCGAGACCAACCGGCGCCCGGTGCAGGACATCGGCAAGAGCTCGCAGACCGGCGCGGCCACCGTCATCCTCGCCGGTATCAGCGTCGGCCTGGAGTCGGCCGTCTACTCGGCGCTGCTGATCGGCGCCGGCGTCTTCGGCGCATTCCTGCTCGGCGGCAGCTCGATCACGCTGTCGCTGTTCGCGGTAGCGCTGGCCGGCACCGGCCTGCTCACCACCGTCGGCGTCATCGTCGCGATGGACACGTTCGGCCCGATCTCCGACAACGCGCAGGGCGTGGCCGAGATGTCCGGCGACATCGACGAGCACGGCGCGCGGACGCTCACCGAGCTGGACGCCGTCGGCAACACCACGAAGGCGATCACCAAGGGCATCGCGATCGCCACCGCGGTGCTGGCCGCGACCGCGCTGTTCGGCTCGTACACCGACACGCTGCGCTCGGCCTACGAGGACGCGGGCGTGGGCGACGTCGGCACCGAGATCCTCAACTCGCTCAACGTGTCCAACCCGCGCAACCTGGTCGGCCTGATCATCGGCGCGGCGGTGGTCTTCCTCTTCTCCGGCCTGGCCATCAACGCGGTCTCCCGCTCGGCCGGCGCCGTGGTGATGGAGGTACGCCGCCAGTTCCGCGAGCTGCCCGGCATCATGGACCGCACTCAGCGGCCCGAGTACGGCAAGGTCGTGGACATCTGCACCCGGGACGCGCAGCGCGAGCTGATGACCCCCGGCCTGCTGGCCATCCTGGCCCCGATCGCTGTCGGCTTCGGCCTCGGCCCGGGCGCGCTGGCCGCGTACCTGGCCGGCGCGATCGGCGCGGGCACGCTGATGGCGGTGTTCCTGGCCAACTCCGGTGGAGCCTGGGACAACGGCAAGAAGCTGGTGGAGGACGGCGCGTACGGCGGCAAGGGCTCGGACGCACACGCCGCCACCGTCATCGGCGACACCGTCGGCGACCCGTTCAAGGACACCGCCGGCCCGGCGATCAACCCGCTGATCAAGGTGATGAACCTGGTCTCGCTGCTGATCGCCCCGGCCGTGGTGGCCTGGAGCGTGGGCGACGACCAGAACAACCCGCTGCGCATCACGATCGCCGTGGTGGCCGCGCTGATCATCGCGGCCGCCGTGGTGTTCAGCAAGCGCAAGGGTGTGGCGATGACCGACGAGGACAGCGGCGCCGGCACGCCCGACCAGCGTCCGGAGACGGTGAACGCCTGATCGCACGCGACGGTTCCCGGCCGGCCACGGCCGGCCGGGAACCCCGTACCCGGCAAACCTGACCGGTGGCGGTTCCGCCCGGAGGTCGTACGCTGCTTCGCATGCGTACGCGCCGGGCGGCAACCGCCGGAAAGCTCACGGTGGTCCTGGCCACGCTGGTCCTCGTGCTCACCGGGTGCGGTGGCGGTCCCAGCCCTCGGGTCTGGGCCGCGTCGGTGTGCCAGGCGCTCACCCCGTGGCGCGCGGAGATCTCCAAGCTGACCAGCAGCACGCAGCAGCAGATGACCGCGCAGACCACCCCTGCGCAGGCCAAGGAGAACCTGGTCCGGCTCTTCGCCGGCGCCGAGCAGGCCAGCGAGACGGCCCGGCGCAAGGTCGAGGAGGCGGGCGTACCAGAGGTCGAACGCGGCGCCGAGGTGTCCGCCGGATTCCTCGGGTCGCTGAGCAAGATGCGCGACGCGTACGGCCGGGCCCGGGGCGCCATCGACCGGCTCGACACCGCCCAGGCCGGGCCGTTCTACGACGGCGTGCGCGCCGCCGTGGACACGCTCAACAAGGAGTACGACGCGAGTGCGCTGGACACCAGCAAGCTCAACTCGACCGAGCTGAAAGAGGCCTTCGACGAGGTCCCGGAGTGTCGCTGACCCCTCCCACCCCGAACCCCGCCCGCCAGCCCTCACTGTTCTCCACCGAGGCGGCCGATCCGGCCCTGGCGGATCTCGCCGGCCTGCTCGCCGGGCCGGGTGAGGTGGGGCGGATGGGCGGCACGGCCCGGATCTCCGTGGTGGTCGACGCCGCCTGGCGGGTGCACGTGCTGGTGGCCGAGCTGGGTGCCCGGGGCGTGCCGGCGAGCTGGGAGCCGACCGAGGACGGGCGGCACCGGGTGCGCACCGCGTACACGAGCATGCTGGCGCCGCTCGCGCGGGCCTGGCTGCGCGGTGGTGTGAAACGGCCGCCGGCCCGCTTCCACCTGGACGGACGGCGGCTGCGGCTCTGGGCGGCCGCGGCCGGCACGGCCGAGCCGGCCGGGTTCCGGCTGCGGCTCGGACCGGCCGACGAGCCGTCCTGGCCGGTGGTCCGCGCCGCGCTGGCGGCGGTCGGCCTGCCGGCCGCGTTCGTGGAGCCGGACGACGGCGGACCCGCGTTCCGGATCGGCGGGCGGCGCATGTCACGGCTCGCCGAACTGGTGGGGGAACGGCCGGCCACGGCGCCGGCGGCCGAGTGGCCGGGCTCGCCCGGCTGACCGCCGGGTGTCCGAAGCCGGACACCCGGCGACGGCTGCGCCGGGTGTACGCGATCGTCACAGTGACCCGCCTGTCGCCCTACCCACGGTGTACCGTGACGCCGTCCGGCAGGGTGCGGCCGGCGGTCGCCGGGAGGGCGGCCCGTTTGCCGCCCACGAAACCCGGAACGCGGACGGCGCGTTACGTTGGACATCCGGACCGCCTCTGGTCCGGGTGGCGCAACACGGCCCGAAGCGGGCATGGCGTAGGAGTGAGGTCGGGGAGAGACGTGCCGAGCAACGCTGGAACCACCCGTCTGGTCATCGTCGAGTCACCGGCGAAGGCCAAGACGATCTCGGGCTACCTCGGCCCGGGGTACGTCGTGGAGGCCAGCTTCGGCCACGTCCGGGACCTGCCCCGCAACGCCGCCGACGTCCCGGCGAAGTACAAGGGCGAGCCGTGGGCGCGCCTCGGCGTCGACGTCGACAACGGCTTCCACGCCCTCTACGTGGTGTCGCCCGACCGTAAGCAGCAGATCAGCAAGCTGGTGAAGCTGGCCAAGGAGGTCGACGAGATCTTCCTGGCGACGGATGAGGACCGCGAGGGCGAGGCCATCGCCTGGCACCTGGTGGAGACGCTCAAGCCCAAGGTGCCGGTCAAGCGGATGGTCTTCCACGAGATCACCAAGCCGGCCATCCAGGCCGCCGTGGCGAACCCCCGGGAGATCGACCGCGACCTGGTCGACGCCCAGGAGGCGCGGCGCATCCTCGACCGCCTCTACGGCTACGAGGTCTCGCCGGTGCTGTGGAAGAAGGTCATGCCGAAGCTGTCGGCGGGCCGGGTGCAGTCCGTGGCGACGCGGATCGTGGTCGAGCGGGAGCGCCAGCGGATGGCGTTCCGCACCGCTGAATACTGGGACATCCTGGCCACGCTCGCGGTGGCGAAGCCGGGCGAGGGCCCGCGCACGTTCAACGCCACGCTGGTCGCGCTGAACGGTGACCGGATCGCCACCGGCAAGGACTTCGAGCCGACCACGGGTCGTGTCCGGGCCGGTGCGGGTGTCGTCCACCTCGACGAGGGCGGGGCCCGGGGGCTGGCCGCGCGCCTGGCCGACCGGCCGTTCACCGTCACCCGGGTCGAGGAGAAGCCCTACCGCCGCCGCCCGTACGCGCCGTTCATCACCTCCACGCTCCAGCAGGAGGCGGCCCGCAAGCTGCGGTTCTCGTCGCAGCAGACGATGCGCACCGCGCAGCGCCTGTACGAGAACGGCTACATCACCTACATGCGTACCGACTCGGTGAACCTGTCCGAGACGGCCATCGCGGCCGCCCGTCGGCAGATCGTCGAGCTGTACGGCGAGCGCAGCGTGCCGCCGGAGCCGCGCCGCTATACCGGCAAGGTGAAGAACGCGCAGGAGGCGCACGAGGCGATCCGCCCGGCCGGAGACAACTTCCGCACCCCCGGCGAGGTGGCCAAGGAGCTGTCCGCCGAGGAGTTCAAGCTCTACGAGCTGATCTGGCGGCGCACCATCGCCTCGCAGATGACCGACGCGGTCGGCTCCAGCGTGTCGGTGCGCATCCGCGCCGTCTCCTCCGCCCAGGAGGAGGCCGACTTCGGCGCGACCGGCAAGACCATCACCGACCCGGGCTTCCTGCGTGCGTACGTCGAGTCCAGCGACGACGAGAACGCCGAGGCCGAGGACGCCGAGCGGCGGCTGCCCACGCTGGTCAAGGACCAGCCGCTGACCGCCGACGAGCTGGCTGCGCAGGGCCACCACACCCAGCCGCCCGCCCGCTACACCGAGGCGTCGCTGGTCAAGGCCCTCGAAGAGCTGGGCATCGGCCGGCCCTCCACGTACGCGTCGATCATGCAGACGATCCAGGACCGCGGGTACGTGGTGAAGCGCGGTCAGGCCATGATCCCGTCGTTCCTGGCGTTCGCGGTGATCGGGTTGATGGAGCGGCACTACCCGCGCCTGATCGACTACGACTTCACCGCCAGCATGGAGAACGAGCTGGACGAGATCGCCGGTGGTGACCATGCCGCCGTCGACTTCCTCACCTCCTTCTACTTCGGCAGCACAAACGGCACCGGCGACCAGGCCATCGCGCACGCCGGTGGCCTGAAGAAGCTGGTCACCGAGAACCTCAGCGAGATCGACGCGCGCAGCGTCAACTCCATCCCGCTGTTCACCGACGACGAGGGCCGCGAGGTCGTCGTCCGGGTCGGCCGGTACGGGCCGTACCTGCAGCGGGCGCTGCCCGGCTCGGCCTCGGGCCCGGCCTCGGCCGCGGGTGAGGGTGAGGGCGAGGAGAGCGGCTCGCAGGGCGACCGGGCGCCGATCCCGGAGGGCCTGGCGCCGGACGAACTGACCCCGGAGAAGGTGCACGAGCTGTTCCTGGGCGGCGGCGGTGAGCGCAAGCTCGGCGACGACCCGTCAACCGGCGAGCCGATCCTGCTCAAGTCCGGCCGGTTCGGCCCGTACGTGGCCAGCGGCGAGCGCAAGTCGTCGCTGCTGCGCTCGCAGACGCCGGACAGCCTCACCCTGGAGCAGGCGTTGCAGCTGCTGCGCCTGCCCCGGCTGATCGGCGTGGCCCCGGACGGTGCCGAGGTCGTCGCCAACAACGGCCGCTACGGCCCGTACGTCAAGCGCGGTGACGAGTTCCGGTCGCTGGACTCGGAAGACAAGATGTTCACCGTCACGCTGGACGAGGCGCTGGCGTTGCTGGCCGCCCCGAAGACGCGTCAGCGCCGGGCCGCCGCGCCGCCGCTGCGGGAGATGGGCAACGACCCGCTCACCGAGAAGCCGCTGGTGATCAAGGACGGGCGCTTCGGGCCGTACGTCACGGACGGCGAGTTCAACGCGTCGCTGCGGCGCGGGCAGACGCCGGAGGAGCTGACGCTGGAGCAGGCGTCGGAGATGCTGGCCGAGAAGCGCGCGAAGGGCCCGGCGCCGAAGAAGAAGGCCGCGAAGAAGGCCGCCCCGGCGAAGAAGGCGGCGGCTGCGAAGAAGACCACGGCGGCCAAGAAGACGACGGCCGCGAAGAAGACGACGGCCAAGAAGGCCGCCCCCAAGAAGGCGACCTCAACCCCGAACGAGTGATCTTGGTACGGAGGCGCCCCTGGAAGGGCGGGTCCGTACCAAGATCTCAGCCGGGCCAGCCTGAGGATCGCAGGGCGGCGCGCAACTGGGTCACGACGCGGGTCGGGTCGTTGCGGACGGCCCACGCGGGGAAGCGCAGGACCCGGTCACCGGTGGCCCAGACGTCGTTCTGCCGCTGCATGTCCGCCCAGGCGGTCTTCGGGTCGAGGTGCTGCCCACCGTCGATCTCGACGTGCACCCGCCACCGCTCGAACCAGACGTCCAGGTAGCGCCGCCGCCCGGTGGCGTCACGCCGGACGACCTGGAGGGACGGTTCGGGTAACCCGGCCCGCCGGACGAGATCGAGGAAGTCGATTTCGGCGAGGGAGTGAGCGCCGCCGGCCGCGTCCGTGGCGGTCGCCAGGATCAGCCGGCGCCGACGTGCGCGAGGGAGCCGCTCCAGCACCCGATGCAGGTCGTCGCCCCAGACCAGGCGTTGCTGGAAGCCTGCCGCGATGACAGCCCGTGCCTCCTCGTCGGTCGCCGCCCACTGTGCCGCGTCGACGAGCGAGCGGGCCGGCATGGTCCGGCGGGGCTTGCCGACGTCCAGCACGTCCTCCGGCGGCAGTGCGGTGGTGCGATGGATCCGCACACCCGGTGGCAGGGTTCGCGTCTGATGCCGGGCCGGCAGCAGCAGATGCACCAGCCGGCTCTCGTAGCGCCGCAGGCCCCATGCCTGGGCCGCGGTGAGTCCACCCAGCGTCGCTGCCGGTCCCGCCGCGAGCACCGCCACCCAACGCCACTCTTTCGGACCCACCGGCCCGTTGTGGGTGACGTAGACGCGCCGGTGCGCCTGCCGCCAGCGCCCGCTGCCCAGCCGGTGCCGGATCGCCTTCTCGGACAGGAACCGTCGAGCCTGCGTCGCTTCGAGCACCCGTTCCTGATGGAACAGCAACCAGCTCAACTCGTCCGCGTCATCCCCCGGCATCTCCACACATGAATCTCACCCGCTGTCCCGTCGTCCCTGCTGCCCCTGTGGACAGCCGCCGAGATCTTGGTACGGGAACGCCCCTCCAGGGGCGCCCTCGTACCAAGATCTTCAGCTGCCCAGGACCTGGGACAAGTACGGGTTCTGGAAGATGCGGGACGGGTCCAGGCGGGTGCGGACGGACTGGAAGTCCGCGAACCTCGGGTAGGCGGTGGCCAGCGACTCCGCGTCTCGCCAGTGCAGCTTGCCCCAGTGCGGCCGGCCGCCCAACTCCGCCGCCACCTCCTCGAACGCGCGGAAGTACGGCTCGTACGGCATGCCCACGTACTGGTGCACGGCGATGTACGCCGAGTCCCGCCCGTACGAGTGGGACAGCCAGATGTCGTCGGCGGCGGTGAACCGGACCTCGACCGGGAACAGCACCTTGAACGGCAACCGGTCCACGATCCGGCGCAACTCCGCCAGCGCGGTGGGCAGCGCCTCGCGTGGCAGGCCGTACTCCATCTCCACGAAGCGGACCCGGCGCGGCGTGCAGAACACCCGGTCGGAGCGGCCGGTGTAGGTGCGTTCGGTGAGCGCGCGTGCGGAGACGGCGCTGATCGTGGGTGCGAGGGCGGGCACGGCGCGGCCGAGGCGGCAGGCCCCGGCGAAGACGGTGTTGGAGAGGAACTCGTCGTCCAGCCAGCCGCGCCAGCCGGGCAGTGGCTGGTCGTCGGCGGGTACCCGGTCGTTGGTCTTGACCTGCACCCGGTCGGTGTACGGGAACCAGTAGAACTCGGCGTGGTCGTGCGCGTCGTAGAGGCCGGGCAGGTCGTCGAGCACCTCGGCGAGCGGGGCCGGGCGTTCGTGTGCGCGCAGCACGAAGGCGTCCACGCAGCGCAGCGTGACCTCGACCAGCACGCCGACCGCGCCGAGCCCGACCCGGGCGGCGTCGAACACGTCACGGTTCTCCTCGGCCGAGCAGCGCAGCACCTCGCCGGTGCCGGTGACGAGCGTCAGCCCGACCACGAAGGTGGACAGGCAGCCCAGTTTCGCCCCGGTGCCGTGGGTGCCGGTGGAGAGCGCACCGGCAATGGTCTGGGCGTCGATGTCGCCCAGGTTCGGCATGGCGAGGCCGTGCCCGGCGAGCAGTTCGTTGAGCGTGTGCAACGTCATCCCGGCCGGTACGGTGACCAGGCGGCGCGCCACATCGACTTCGACGTCCGTCTCCAGCGCGGCGAGGTCGATCCGGTGCCCGTCGGCGACGGCGGTGGCGGTGAAGGAGTGGCCGCTGCCGGTGGCCCGGATGGTCCGGCCCGCCGCCGCGGCCTGGCGCACCGCCTCGGCTACGTCGGAGACGCTGTGCGGGCGCACGGTGAGGAGCGCGGTGCTGTGCTGGTTGCCGGCCCAGTTGGACCAGGTGGCGGTGGTACCGGTCATCGCGGCCACTCCTCGACATGAATATGAACTGAATTCATATCAGGAACGTTGTGCCTGGTAAATACCGCAATCGAGCCCGGCTCGTTGTACCGGTAGTCACAGACTCGTGACGTGCAGATATGTTCATCCGTCGAAGGGGGGTGGCGCCGAGTGTCCACACCAGCCGCCACGACCGGGCCGCTGCGTCGGGTACCGGTGCAGGGTCGAAGTGTCGCGCGGGTCCAGCGGATGCTGGACGCCTGCGCCGAGCTCGTCGACGAGGTGGGGTACGAAGGGCTGACCACGACCCTGCTCGCCGAGCGTGCCGAGGTGGCGATCGGGTCGGTCTACCAGTTCTTCCCGGACAAACGGGCGATCGTGCAGGCGCTGACGCTGCGCACCATGGAGTCCTACCTCCAGCGGCTCGACGAGCGGTTCTCCTCGGACGACCTGACCCACTGGTGGGACGGCGTCGACGCGGCGATCGACGAGTACATCTCGATGCACCGCACCGTCCCCGGCTTCCGTACCCTGCACTTCGGCGACGTGGTCGACCTGCACCTGCTGGACGACCAGCGGGACAACAACGGGGTCATCGCGGAGCAGCTCGCCCGCGTCCTCACCGAGCGTTTCGGCCTGGCCGGGGTGCCCGACCTGCGGTTCCACCTGGAGGTCGCGGTGGAGGCCGCTGATGCCCTGATCAAGCTGGCCTTCCGCCGCCGCACCGACGGCGACGAGCGGGTGCTGGTCGAGGCGAAGGCGCTCATCCGGGAGTACCTGCATCGGCAGGTGAACGCCCCCACGGAGGCCGCCCACCAGGGCTGAGCGGCACGCCGAGCGGCGGGTTCCCGGGTGCGCCGGGGCCCGCCGTCGTCACGTGGTGGGGCAGAGCCGCGGGGCGGCTCAGAGGAAGGCGTGCCCCTCGCCCCGGTAGGTCGGCACGGTGGCGACCACCGCGTCCCCCTCGATCAGGTGCACCTCGTTGACGTGCTCGCACAGCTCGCCCGCCTTGGCGTGGCGGAACCACACCCGGTCGCCGACGCGCAGGTTGTCGGCGGCCTTCCCGGCCAGCGGGGTCTGCACCTCGCCGGCGCCCTCCGCGCCGAGCAGCTTCAACCCGTCCGGCAGCCAGGGCCGCGGCAGCCGGCTGTCCGCCGCCGGGCCGGAGGCGATCCAGCCGCCGCCGAGCACCGTGGCCAGCCCGGGCGCCGGGCGGCGGACCACCGCGCAGGCGAAGAACGCCGCCGGGGTCGGCTGCCAGGCACGGTACGCGTCGAACAGCGTCGGCCCGTACAGGCCGGAGCCCGCGGTGACCTCGGTGACCGCGGGGTCCGCGCTGGTGGCGGCCACGCTGCCGGTGCCGCCGCCGTTGACGAACTCCAGGTCGGCGTGCTCGCGTACCGCACCGACCGCGGCCGAGCGGCGCGCGAGCAGTTCCCGGTACGACCCGCGCTGCGCGACCCGGATCGCCGAGCCGAGCATCGCCTGTCCGGGTGGTGCGTCGCCGAGGCCGGCGATCTGTGCCTCGTACGACATCAGGCCGACCAGCCGGAAGCCCGGCCGGCCGGCGACGGCGGCGGCGAGCGCGCCGGCCGCCGTGGCGCTGTGCACCGGGGAGCGGCGCACGCCGACGTGCACCCGGCCGCCGAGTGGGCGCCAGGAGGCGTCCAGGTCGAGGCAGATCCGCAGCGCGGGGCGGCGCGCGGGCGGGCACACCGCGTCGATCAGGTCGAGCTGTGCGGTGTCGTCGATCATCAGCGTCACCGCGTCGGCGAGCGCGGGGTCGGCGGCCAGGTCGGTGAGGCCGCCCCGGTGGGCCGTCGGGTACGCCACGAGCACGTCGTCGCTGACCCCGGAGCGGACCAGCCACAGCGCCTCGGGCAGCGTGAAGGCCATCACGCCGTGCCACCCGGGCCGCTTGAGCGCCCGGGTCAGCAGCTCGCGGACGCGTACCGACTTGCTCGCCACGCGCAGCGGCTTGCCGCCGGACCGGCCGGCGAGCGCCTCGGCGTTGGCGTCGAACGCGGTGAGGTCGACCACCGCGTACGGCGGGTCGAGGTGAGCGGTCGCCCGGTCGAGACGATCGCGAGTTTTGTCACGGTCGATGGCCACGTCTGCACGCTAACTGTCTGGACGGCAATGCGAAATACCCTCGCGTCTGTCCGGGCTGCGGGCGGTGGTCCCGGCGGCCTAGGCTCGGCGAGCAGGTGAATGTCGCGGGGGACGACCCTTCCTGCGCGACTAGAGTGTTCCACCGGGGATGCCCAGACCTGGGCCGGCACGTGGAGGTACGGCCATCGAAAGCCAGAACAACGGCGAGTCGCCCGGCGTGTCGTCGCCCGGGACAGCCGCCGACCACTCCGGCGTCGCCGCGATCCGCTCGGTGCTGCGCATCCGGCCGTTCCGCAGGCTGTGGATCGTGCTCAGCGCGGCCTCCTTCGGCGACTGGCTCGGCCTGCTCGCCACCGCGCTGTTCGCCGCCTCCCAGGTCTCCGGCAGCACCGCCCAGGGCGCCGCGTTCGGTGGCGTGACCGCGATCCGGCTGCTCCCGGCGCTGGTGCTCGGCCCGGTGGCCGGTGTGTTCGCCGACCGGTTCGACCGCCGGTGGACGATGGTCATCTGCGACCTGCTGCGCTTCGTGCTGTTCGCCTCGATCCCGCTGTACGCGCTCACCGGCGCCGCGGGCGGGCTGGTGGTCGGCTGGGCGCTGATCGCCACCTTCCTGATCGAGTCGATCACGTTGATGTGGATCCCGGCCAAGGAGGCGGCGGTCCCCAACCTCATCCCGCGTACCCGGCTGGAGGCGGCGAACCAGCTCACGCTGATCACCACGTACGGCCTCACGCCGGTCGCGGCGGCCATCGCCCTTGCCGTGCTGGACCGCGGCGTCCGCGGCGCGGTCGGCGGCGACCTGCCCGACTGGGCCGAACCCGCACAGCTCGCGCTCTGGTTCAACGCCTTCTCCCGGCTGGCCACCGCGCTCGTGGTGGCGTTCGGGATCAAGGAGATCAGCCACGCCCAGCGCGGCGAGGCCGAGCGCTCCGAGCAGAGCATGTTCCGGCAGTTCTCCGAGGGCTGGAAGTACATCGGCAAGACCCCGCTCGTCCGCGGCCTGGTGCTGGGCATCTTCGGTGCGTTCGCCGGCGGCGGCATCGTGGTCGGCACCGCCAAGTTCTTCGCCAACTCGCTCGGCGCCGGTGACGCCGCGTTCTCGCTGCTCTTCGGCGCGATCTTCGTCGGCCTGGCGCTCGGCATCGGCCTCGGGCCGATGATCGTGCGGGACATGTCCCGCCGCCGCTGGTTCGGCATGAGCATCGTGCTCGCCAGCGCCTCGGTGCTGGTGCTCGCGTTCGCCATCCACCTGTCGATGGCCATCCTCGGCGCGATCCTGGTCGGTGCGGGCGCCGGCATGGCGTTCCTGGCCGGCACCACGCTGCTCGGCGGCGAGGTGGCCGACGAGGTGCGCGGCCGGGTCTTCGCGGTGGTGCAGATCGGCACCCGGCTGGTGCTGATCCTGGCCATCGCGCTGAGCAGCCTCCTGGTCGGCGTCGGTGGCTCCCGCCAGCTCACCATCGCCGACCTGGGCATCTCCATCTCCTCCACCCGCCTGCTGCTGCTCGCCGCCGGCGCGGCCGGCATCATCGCCGGAATCAGCGCGTTCGGCCAGATGGACGACAAGAAGGGCGTACCGGTCCTCGCCGACCTCTGGGGCTCGATCCGGGGCCGCCCGCTGATGCCGGCCGAGCCGTTCGTCTCCAGCGGCCTGTTCGTGGTCTTCGAGGGCGGCGAGGGCGCCGGCAAGTCCACCCAGCTCGCTCAGCTCGCCGACCGGCTGCGCGCGCAGGGCCGCGACGTGGTGGTCACCCGGGAGCCGGGGGCCACGCCGGTCGGCGAGCGGATCCGCTCCCTGGTGCTCGGCACCGCCCCCGGCGAGGCGCCGTCGCCACGCGCCGAGGCGCTGCTCTACGCCGCCGACCGGGCGCACCACGTGGCCACCGTCGTCCGCCCGGCGCTCGTACGTGGCGCTGTGGTGATCAGCGACCGGTACGTCGACTCGTCGCTCGCCTACCAGGGCGCCGGCCGGACGCTTCCGGTGGACGAGGTCTCCTGGCTCTCGTCCTGGGCCACCGGCGGCCTCAAGCCCGACCTGGTGGTGCTGCTCGACGTCGAGCCGCGTACCGGCCTGAGCCGGGTCGAGGACCGCGCCGAGGGCACCGACCGGCTGGAGGCCGAGTCGCTGACGTTCCACGAGCGGGTCCGGTACGCCTTCCTCGACCTCGCCGCCGGCGACCCGAAGCGCTACCTGGTGCTCGACGCGTCCCGCCCGATCGACGAGACCGCCGACCTGGTCGCCCGCCGGGTGGGCGAGCTGCTCGCCGATCCGGCCGGCATCGTGCACCCCCGTCCGGCGCAGGGCCCGGACACCTCGGTCCAGCCCGAGTTATCCGACGCGGAGCTGGTGACGATGGAGCAACCCCGACGATGACCGACGTCTTCGGCGATCTGGTCGGGCAGGACGAGGCGGTGGCCATGCTGCGGCGGGCCGCTGCCTCGGCCGCCGCCCTGCTGCGCGCGCCGGTGACGTCCCCCGCGGGCGGATACGACGACCTCGACGCGCTCGCCGAGGAGCACGACGGTGACCCGGGCCCGGCTGCGCCGGCCGACCCGGGCGGCGGCATGACCCACGCCTGGATCTTCACCGGGCCGCCCGGATCGGGCCGCTCGGTGGCCGCCCGCGCCTTCGCCGCCGCGCTGGAGTGCGTGCACGGCACCGGCTGCGGCACCTGCCCCGGCTGCCACACCACGCTCGCCGGCACCCACGCGGACGTCCGTCTCGTGGTGCCCGAGGGCCTGTCCATCGGCGTCAACGAGATGCGCGCGCTGGTGCTGCGGGCGGCCAGCGCGCCGTCCGGCGGCCGGTGGCAGATCGTGATCATCGAGGACGCCGACCGGCTCACCGAGGCCGCCGGCAACGCGCTGCTCAAGGCGATCGAGGAGCCGCCGCCGCGTACCGTCTTCCTGCTCTGCGCCCCGTCCACCCATCCGGACGACATCTCCGTGACCATCCGGTCGCGCTGCCGGGTCGTACCGCTGCGGCAGCCGCCGCCCGCAGCGGTGGCCGAGGTGCTGGTCCGCCGCGACGGCATCGCGCCCGACGTGGCCGAGTGGGCCGCCGCGGCGGCGCAGGGGCACGTGGGCCGGGCCCGGCGGCTGGCCCGCGACCCGGAGGCCCGGCAGCGGCGCGACGCGGTGCTGGCCGTACCGCGTCGGCTGACCGGCGTGGGCGCGGCGTTCGACGCGGCCTCGGCGCTGATCGAGGCCGCCGAGGCGGAGGCCGCCGCCTCGGTCGCGGAGATCGACGAGGCGGAGCGTACGGCGTTGCAGACCGCGCTCGGCGCGGGCGGCACCGGCCGGGGCGCGGCCGGCGCGATGCGCGGCGCGGCCGGTCAGCTCAAGGACCTGGAGAAGCGGCAGAAGTCGCGGGCCACCCGCGCCCAGCGGGACGCGCTCGACCGGGCCCTTGTCGACCTGGCCGGGTTCTACCGGGACGCGCTCGTCATGGCGCTGCGGGCGCCGGTCGCCCCGGTGCACACCGACACCGCGTCGCTCGCCGGTGCGGGCGCGCAGAAGTGGGACGCCGAGGGCTCGCTGCGCCGCCTGGAGGCGGTGCTGGAGTGCCGCGCGGCGATCGAGGCCAACGTCAAGCCGCGGATCGCGGTGGAGGCGATGATGCTGGCCCTCTGGCGCGGCTGAGCCGGCCCCTTCCGCACTGTCCACAGGGCATCGACACGCGCGATTGGCGTGCGGTACGGTCCGGTGATGCCGCGGTGACCGAGGCGGCACGCTCAGTGAAGGCCGGACCGGCCGGGAGGAGTCCGCCGATGCCGCGGGGCGAGATCGACGAGGCCTGGATCGAGGAGGCGGTGCGGCGCTACCGCCGGATCGAGAACCTGCAGGCCGAGTTCGACCAGGCGGTCGCGACGGTCGAGGTCACCGTCCGCTCACCCGACGGGCTCGTCGAGGTGGTGGTGACCGCCGGCGGGCGCATCACCGACGTGCGCTTCCTCGGCCCGCTGCACCACCGCAGCCCGCGCGACGTCGCCGGTTCGGTGCAGGCCGCGGTGACCGCCGCCGCCGACGCGGCGCAGTGGGCGCGGGAGAAGCTGCACAACGAGACGTTCGCGGCCTACCGGCCGCTGGCGGGGGCCTGACATGGAGACGCTGCGTGCCCTGGCCGCCCGTCTCGACGAGGCCGGCGCTACCCTCGCCACCCTCGCCCGCACGGTGCCCGCCACCGACCCGCCGCATCCCGCATTCGGCGCGCACGCCACCGGCCGCCCCGGCGAGGTGGGCCGCGCACTGCACCGCCAGTGGACGCTTGCCACAGCCGACCGGGCGCGCGAGGCGCAGGCCGCCGCCGTCCGGCTCGCCGCCGCCGCGGCGGCGCTGCGCAGCGCCGCCGACCGCTACGCCGCCGCCGACGACGCGGTCGCCCGGCGGCTGGCCCGGGAGGCCTGATGGACGCGCTCGACCGCCTCGCCGAGCCGGGGCTCGACCTGCTCGCCCGCGTCGACACGCTGCTGGCCGCCGGCGCGCCCGAGGGGCACCGGCTCTGGCCGCTGCTGCGCCGCATGCAGGTGCTCCCCGGCGCGGCCGTGCGCGAGTTCCTCGACCTGCATCCCGCGCCGCTGACCGGCGCCGGCCACGCCGTGCGCCGGCTCGTCCGGGGGTACGACGACACCTGCGCCCTGCTGGCCGACCAGGTCGCCTGGTCCGGTGCCGCCGCGTCGGCGTACGACGAGGCACGTGCCGCCCTGCTGCGGCACCTGGACGAAGGCCCGGACAGCCTGGTCGGGCGGCTGGAGTCGACGGCGGGCTACGCCGACGCGCTGGCCGGCTGGGTGGAGGGCAGCCGGGCCGCGCTGGCCCGGGCGCTGGCCGAGGTGCTCGGCTCGGCCGAGGCGGTCGCGGTGCACGCGGCGACGAGGCCCGGCGCCGAGGCCGGACGGGCCGGGGCGTCCGCCGCGGCCGAGATCGCGACGAGGATCCTGGGTGTGCTCGGGGTGGCCTATGACGGTGCCGAGACGCTGCTACGCCAGTGGGGGCCGAGCCTGGCCGAGACACAGTGGCGGGACCGCGCCATTACCGGCCCGCGCTACGGCGGCACCACCCGGATCGGCTACTGACGGTCCACGGCGCCGCGCGCCGATCCGGCCGTGGCCGGGTGACGGCGGCGACGCCGTGGCCTTCCCCTGCACCCCCCGCAGGTATGCCTTCACTCAACGCGCCCGGGCGGTGTTTGTCAGGAGCCCCACGCAGATTCAGCCGTCCGGGCGAGGCGATGGGGCCGGTTCGGCCGGGTCGACGACAATGATCGCTGCGGTGGGTGACCGGGCGGCGACAGGTGCGCCGTGCGGCGGTCGTCGATCCGCGTAGGGTGTGGCGTATGGGCATGCTCTGCGCGGTCAGCTTCAACCGGTACGGGCGCCTCTACTACCTCGACCCGGGCGAGCTGCGCCCGCAGGTGGGCGACCGGGTGCTGGTGCCCACCGACGAGGGGCCCGAGGTGGCCGAGTGCGTGTGGGCCGCGCAGTGGGTCAGCGAGGACACCGACAGCTTCCCGAAACTGGTCGGGATCGCCGGCGACGACGACCTGCGCCGCGACGAGACGCTGCGCCGACGCAAGGCCGAGGCGAAGGTCGCCGCCAAGCGGCTGATCCGCGAACACGGCCTGCCGATGAAGGTGGTTGCCGTCGACCACGTCCTGGCCACGCCGGAGAACGGCAGTGACCGCACCACCATCTACTTCACCGCGCCGCACCGCGTCGACTTCCGCTCGCTGGTCCGCGACCTGGGCGCCACGCTGCACTGCCGGGTCGAGCTGCGGCAGCTCTCCGCCCGCGACTCCGCCCGGGTGCAGGGCGGCATCGGCTCCTGCGGGCGCGACCTGTGCTGCGCCACGTTCCTGACCGACTTCGAGCCGGTGACCATCCGGATGGCGAAGGACCAGGACCTGCCGCTCAACCCGCTGCGCATCTCGGGGGCGTGCGGGCGGCTGATGTGCTGCCTCAAGTACGAACACCCGCTGTATCAGAAATTCCAGGAGTCGGCCCCGGCGGTCGGCAACCGGGTGTCCACACCGCAGGGCGAGGGCAAGGTGGTCGGCCACAGTGTCCCGCGCGACGCGGTGACGGTCCGGCTGGACGCGGACGGCTCCCGCTCGATGTGCTCCCGCGCGTCGGTCTGCGGCCCCAGGCAGGCCCACGACCAGCACTACCCCCAGCCCTGACCCGCTGCCTCTCCTCCCGCCCCGGTCTTTCTCCGTCGATCATGAAGTTAGCGGTCGAAATGGTGATCGACTTCGCCGCCAACTTCATGATCGACGGAGTGAGGTCCGGTGTGTGCCGGGTGGGGTCAGCGGATGACGATGGGGGGTTCGGCGAGGCGGGGGGTCAGCGGGGTCTTCGGGGTCAGCCAGGAGGCGGTGGGGGACTGGTCGGGGTTCAGCTGCCAGTCGTGGGACACCTTGTCGACGGCGATCGGATAGATCGTCAGCGTGCCGTCCCTGTCGATCCGGAACCGCAGGAACGCCTTCGAGTCCTCGATGCCCTGCGCCGCGAACAACTCGTTCAGGTTCACCCCGAACGCGCCCGCCACCAGCAGGTAGAGCGCGACGAGCTGGCTGGCCACCAACCCGCTCACCGGCCCGTAGAGCACCACCGCGGCGACCGCCGGCATCGGCCACGGCCAGTCGTAGAACGGCAGCTGCAACCAGACCCACGTGCCCCCGGCGGCGAGGGCGATCTGGGCCAGCCCGTGCGTCACCCCGAGGATCCAGTGCCGGGCGTGCCGTTTCCCGCCCGCCGTCGGTGGCTTGGCGAAGAACACCGCACCCATCATCGCCACCACCAGCATGATCGCCAGCGGTACGCTGAACAGCCGCTGCTCGGTGGTGCCCACCCGCTGCACCGCCACCCCGGCCATCGCCAGCATCAGCAGCGTGTGCAGGGTGCCGAGCAGCGTGGTGAAGCCCGGGTTGCGGAACGGCAGCCGGGCGAAGATCCCCCAGCCGTACCGGCGGGAACGGGCCTTGTCCGGGTAGCGCGCGGCCAGGTCGTACTCCTGGGTGTTGCTGGCCCGGCGGGTCAGCGTGTCACGCGGCGGCACTTCAAGCTTCTCGGGCAGCCGGTGCGTGGGGTAGAGGTAGGCGCCGCCACCGCCGCACGTGATGAGCTGCCGGTCCGTCCCGGCATAGCGGGCGTAGTGGTGCAGGTCGCCGGAGATCAGCACCCGCACCTGCGCCCCGGTCGGTGCGACGAGGGTACGGATGAAGTAGTCGATCGAGTCGTACGCGTTGGGGTGGTCGACGGCCTTGACCCACGTCGGCGCCGGCACCGCCAGGATCACCTTGGACTCCGGGGTGAGCTTGCGGGCCACCTCGTCGAAGTAGGTGAGCTGCGGGTCGTCCAGGTACGAGCCGGACTGGTCGTCGAGGCCGAGCAGCCACCAGCCGGCCGGCAGCTCGACAGCGAAGTACGAGCGGGACTGGCCGGTGCCCCAGCCCCCGAAGTGCCGGTCCCGGGTACGTACGAACAGGCGCAGGAACGCGGTCAGCCCGTCGTACCAGTCGTGGTTACCCGGCACCGCGAACAGCGTCGGCTGCTCCGGCGGGGCGACAGGCAGCGCCGACTGGTACGGGCCCTTGCAGCGGTCCTCGTACGCCTCGTAGCCCGCCGCCGGGTAGACCTGGTCGCCGCCCATCACCAGCGTCTGCGCGCGGGGAAGGCGATGCCCGTCCACTGTCAGCTCGGGTTGGGCGAGCAGGTACGCCACCGAGTACGTGGCGTCGAAGCCGTCACCCAGGTCGGCCACGTAATCGAGCCAGAGCCCGCCGTCCGGCCCGACCTGCCGGAACGTGCCGTCGCCGAACGCGTTCTGCAACTCGCGCTTGTCCAGGTACGCCCCGAACAACATGGCCAGCAACGTCCGCAGGCCGGTGCTGATCAGCAGCAGCGGCGCGAGCCAGGGCACCGGCCGGCGCGGGGTGAAGCCCAGCTCCCGGGGGTCGATGCTGCGTGGGCGGCGGGTGGCCCGCTCGCCGGGATGCGCCTCGGGAGCCGGTGGTCGCGGCGGTTCGTCGGTCACCCGCCGCAGGGTAGTCCGGACCGGGCGCGAAGTCTCTCCCGTGGCGGGGCGGATGTGGCCCGGTGTCCGGGTTCGGCGACGGGGGGATCCGGTTCGGCTTCCGGCGGGGCGTGCCGTACACTTGACGATCGTTGCCGCCTTAGCTCAGTCGGCTAGAGCGACGCACTCGTAATGCGTAGGTCGACGGTTCGATTCCGTCAGGCGGCTCGGTACAGAAGCCCAGGTCATCGGCCTGGGCTTCGCCGTTTCCGAGGGCCGATCATCCCTCCGCCGACGGGGTGCCGGTCCGCGAACGCGGCCGGCCGACCAGGCCGGCGGCAGCCGCCCAGGCCAGCAGTACGCCCATGGTCAGGCCGGGCGGCAGGTACCAGAACGTGAGGAAGCCGGCCGGTGGCGTCAACGGCAGTGCCGCGACGAGCGCCCACGCGACGCGGCGTGGCAGCACACCGCGACGCAGCCCTTGCAGGCCACACCAGACGGTGCCCACCAGCGCCGTCAGCAGGGCCAGGAGGTCGAAAATCCACCCGTACCCGGGGCTGTTGTATTCCAGGCCGATCGCGATGGCCGCGGCGAGGAGCCCGTAACGCGTGAGGCGCCGGGGCGTCGCGGTGGCGTGGCCGGTCACCGTCCAGACGAGCGGCAGCGCCAGCAGCACCGACACGAAGAAGGGCCCACGCCAGATCCACGCGGGCTCCCCACCGTCGAACAACGGCAGGTTCTCGGCCATCCATCGCGCCGGAGCGGGGAGAGAGCTGACGGCTCGGCCGCCGCCGACCTCCCACTGCGTGGCCATCGCGGCGCCGAGCACCGCGGCGACCAGCGGCGCGAGAATCGCAAGGGCGCGCCGCCAGCGGGCGACCGCCCACTTAGCCTCGACACCGGGCGTGCCGGTGCGATCGGGTACGTGCCGCGGATGCTCCTGTCGCATCGGATGATCGTCCCCGCGCTGCTCGGAAATCCCATCAGGAGAACAGTCGGGATCACCAGTAGCGTTTCGGCTGTAGACGCGGTTACGAGGCCGCCCGTGCTCTTCTGCCCGGAGCGGGCAGTTCGGCGGCGACCGTGCCCAGCAGCGCCAGGGCCTGCGCCGAACGACTGCCGGGCTCGGCCTGGTAGACGACCATCTGCTGGCCGGTCGCGCCCGCGACGGTGAGGGAGTCGTACGTGAGGGTCAGCTCGCCGACGTCGTGATGGTGGAACAGCTTCGCCTCGTGCGTCTTTCCCCGTACGTCGTGGCGGGCCCACAGCCGGCGGAACTCCGGACTCTTCAGCGATAGTTCCCCGACCAGTTCGGTGAGCCGCGCGTCGTCGAGCATGTCGGCTGCGGCGGCCCGCAGCGCGCCCAGGCTGGACCGCGCGACCCGGTCCCAGTGGGGATAGAAGGAGCGGGCCGCCGGGTCGAGGAAGACGAACCGGACGAGGTTGGGCTCGTCGGCCTCGAACAGCTTGGCGAACAGGGCGCGTCCGAGCCGGTTGGCAGCAAGCACGTCCATCCTGCGGTCGATGATCAGCGCGGGTGTGTGCAACCAGCCGTCCATCAGGCGCAGCAGGCTCGGCCGGACGGTCTCCCGCGTACCCCGGCGGACAGGCTTGCGGCCGATTCTGGCCAGCAGGTGCAGATGCGCCGTCTCCTCGGCGTCGAGTCCGAGGGTGCGGGCCAGGGCGTTCAGCATCTGTTCCGACGGATGCTGTTCCCGCCCCTGCTCCAGGCGCGCGTAGTAGTCGGTGCTGACCCCGGACAGCTGGGCGACCTCCTCGCGCCGCAGACCCGGCGTGCGGCGCCGGCCCGAGGAGACGATGCCGGCCTCCGCCGGACTGGTCGTCTCACGCCGGGCACGCAGGAACTCGCCGAGCGGATTGCTGCCGTCCACCACCCCAACATAACCGCGGCCGACCGGCCGCCAGGAGCCTCAGCCGGGGTGTGACGCACCCTGGTTGCAGCAGGCCGTACTCCGCACCGTGGAGTCATGGAATCCACACAGAAGGTCGTTCTGGTCACGGGCGCGAGCAGCGGGATCGGTGAGGCGACCGCGCTGCGTCTGGCCGCCGAGGGGCACGCCGTGGTCGCGGGCGCGCGGCGCGGCGAGCGGCTCGCCGCGCTCGCCCAACGGCACGACAACATCAGGGTACGGCGGCTCGACGTGGCCGACCGTGAGGACGTCGCGGCGTTCGTCGGCAGCGCAGTGGCTGAGTTCGGGCGGGTCGACGTGCTCGTCAACAACGCGGGTCTGATGCCGTTGTCCCGGCTCGACGCCCTGCTGGTGGACGAGTGGGACCGGATGATCGACGTCAACGTCCGGGGTCTGCTGCACGGCATCGCGGCCGTCCTACCGGTCTTCCAGCGGCAGGGCAGCGGCCACCTGATCACCGTCGCCTCCGTCGGCGCGCACGAGGTGGTGCCGACCTCCGCGGTGTACTCGGCGACGAAGTTCGCCGCGTGGGCGATCACCGAGGGTCTGCGCCTGGAGGCCGACCCGAGCCTGCGGGTCACCACGATCACGCCCGGCGTCGTCGAGTCGGAGCTGGCCGAGTCGATCACCGACCCGGTGGCCCGGGAGGCGATGCGGGAGTACCGCCGGAACGCGATCTCGCCGGACGCGATCGCGCGAGCCATCTCGTACGCCGTCGGCCAGCCGGCGGACGTGGACGTCAACGAGATCATCATCCGTCCGACCCGGCAGCGAGGCTGACATGTCCGGCACCAACCACCGCAAGGCCGCCACCGTCTTCGTGACGGCGGCGCTCACCGCCTGCGGGACGGAGACGCCGCCCCCATCCCGGTCCGCGCCGGCCACGACGCAGGCGCGGCCCCCGGCCTCCGGAACCGTCCATCCGTACGTCGGGATGTGGGTCACCGCCGACGGCCACATCCGGCAGGAGCTGCTGCCCGACGGCCGGTACGACGAGGCGCGTGGCGACCGGGCGAGCGCCTACACCGGCCGGTACGAGGTGACCGGCGAGCACATCGACTACTGGGACGACAGCGGGTTCACCGCCGATGGCCGCTTCGACGGCGACGTCCTGCACCACGGCGGCTACCTGTTCTACCGGGAGGGCAGTGCGGCCCACCGAAACGCCGTCGCGGACCGGGCGTCGAATCGCCCGTCCGGATAGGCCGGACAGGGGAGCGCCGGGCGCCCGCTACCGGCGCCCGGCGCGTTGCCGGGCGGCCTCGTAGAGCGCCACCGTCCCGGCTGCCGCCGCGTTCAGCGAACTCGCCGCCCCCACGATCGGGATGCGCACCATCCGGTCGCTCGCCTCCTGCCAGCCCTTGCTGAGTCCGTGCGTCTCGTTGCCGATGAGCAGGAGAGTGGGGCCGGTCAGGTCGTGCTCGGCGACGTCGACGTCCCCGTGTTCGTCCGTACCGATGATCTGGACCTGCGGAAGTCCGTCCGCGCGCACGGCGGCGACCCAGTCCAGGACTTCGCGGTGACCGGCGACGCGCACCACCGGTACGGCGAACAGCGAGCCGGTGCTGGCCCGGACCGCCTTGGGGTCGTACGGGTCGGCGGCGTGGCCCGTGATGATCACGCCGGACGCGCCGAAGGCGTCGGCGGAGCGGACCAGCGTGCCGATGTTGCCAGGGGTCTTGGGGCGGTCGAAGACCACCACGAGCATCGCCGGCCCGACCGGGATGCGGGCCAGGTCGTCGGCGGGCTGCGCCACCACGGCGAGCAACTCGGGGGACTCCTCGTCCTTGCCGCTCAGTTCCCGCATCAGCTCCGGCGCGAGCGCGACCCGCCGGGCGTCGGCGCGGTCGAGCAGGTCACGGCACCAGCGGGACAGCGGCTGCCGGTCCGGGTACAGGAGCGCGCGGATCTCCCAGCCCTGCTCCAGGGCCACGGTGATCGGGCGTACCCCCTGGACCAGGAACTCCCCGGACCGCTGCCGCTTGGTGCGGTTGGTCAGCAGCGCCTGCCACTGCTGGAAGCTCGCGTTGCGGGTGGTGATCGTCAGGGTCTTCGCCACGCAGCCGATTCAACCGCATCGGGGTCGGCGGCCACGCGGCGGTGAGGCGTACGACGCGGCGCGATTGTCCCGCCGAGTGACCAGCCGCTATCGTTCCCTCGCCCCCAGCCGCAGAGTTTGAGGATCGCGATGACTTCCCCGCCGTTGACGAAGGTTGCCGATCGGGAAGGTTCACCCTCCGAGGAGCCGGGCGGTACGTCGACCGCGCGCGAGCCGGGCAGGGAGGCGACGCCGAGCCGGTTCCGGGCCGACGTCGCCGGGCTCCGGGCCGTCGCCGTGGGGCTGGTGCTGCTCTACCACGCCGGGCTGCCGTTCATCCCCGGTGGTTTCGTCGGCGTCGACGTCTTCTTCGTGATCTCCGGTTTCCTCATCACCGGGCAGCTCATCTCCGAGATCGAGCGCAGCGGCCGGGTCTCGCTGATCGGCTTCTACGCGCGCCGGGCCAAGCGCATCCTGCCCGCCGCCACCGTGGTGCTGGCGGCCACCGCCGTCGCGGTCCGGCTGTTCGTACCCCGGGGTGAGTGGCAGGTCGTCGGCGGTGACATCGCCGCCGCGGCGACGTACATCGTGAACTGGCGCTTCGCCGACCGCGCGGTCGACTACCTGGCCGAGGACGTCGCGCCGTCGCCGGTCCAGCACTTCTGGTCGCTCGCCGTGGAGGAGCAGTTCTACCTGCTCTGGCCGCTGTTGATCGTGCTGGCCATCCTCGCCGCGCGCAAGCTCCGGCGGGCGAACGTACGGCCGGTCCTGTGGGTCGGTCTCGCGGTGCTGGCGGTGCCGTCGTTCGTCTGGTCGATCGTCGAGACGGCGAACTCGCCGCAGCGGGCGTTCTTCGTCTCCACCACGCGGTTGTGGGAACTCGGGGTCGGCGCCGCCATCGCGCTGCTGGCGGTCCGCGCCGCCCGGATGCCCCGGTCCGTGGCGGTCGTTCTCGGGTGGCTCGGCCTCGCCGCGATCGTCGCGGCGGCGCTGCTTGTCAGCGGGAAGACCGCATGGCCGGGGTACGTGGCGGCGCTGCCCACGCTCGGCGCGGCGGCGGTGATCGCGGCCGGCGCGGCAGCGGGCTCCCGGGGGCCGGTGATGGTGCTCGGCACGCGTCCGTTCCAGTGGATCGGTGACCTGTCGTACTCGCTGTACCTGTGGCACTGGCCGATGCTCGTGGTGGCCGCCGCGCACTTCGGTGACCTGTCGCTGACCGAGGGCCTGCTGGTGGCGCTCGCCTCGGTGATCCCGTCCTGGATCACGTTCCGGCTGGTGGAGAACCCGCTGCGCTACTCGCGGAAGATCTCCACGTCGCCTCGTCTGGCGTTGAGCCTGGGCGGCAACTTCACGCTCGTCGGCATCTGCGCCGGCATGGTCCTGGTGCTGATGGGCGCATGGGCCGCCGCCGCGACCACCACCAAGGGCCAGTACGCCCCGGGGGCCGCGTTGCTGTCGACAGCGCCCGGTACCGCCCCGATCGGCCCGGTCCCGGAGCGGTTCGACGTGATCAAACCGGATCCGCTGCAGATCCGGCAGGGCTTCATGGACGTGCCCGACACCAACCGGGACAAGTGCTTCCAGCAGGTCGACGGCGCCGAGGTGCTGTCCTGCACGTACGGCAACCCGAACGCGGCCACCACCGTCGCGCTCGTCGGCGACTCGAAGATGGACCAGTGGCTGCCCGCGTTCCAGGTGCTGGCCGAGCAGAACGACTGGAAGATCCTGATCGCCGCGAAGGCGTCGTGCCCGTTCACCAGCGCGCCGGCGGTCCGGGCCGACGACCCGAGCAAGCTCTACACCGACTGCATCGACTGGAACCGGTCGCTGATGCGCAAACTGGTCGAGGAGCGACCCGACTACCTGGTCACCTCGCAGGGCGCGGCGCGCGCCTTCGACAGCGACGCGAAGGAGCCGACGGTCGAGGCGATGGTCGCCGGGGTCCGGTCGGCGTGGAAGAAGCTCGACGCCGTGGGCACGCAGGTCGTCGTGCTCGCCAACAACCCCGGCCCCGGCCCGGCGGTGACGTGCGCCGACAAGAACCGCAAGCGCCTGTCCCGGTGCGCGTTCGACAGGGAGCGGCACGACCAGGACCCGGCGTACCGGATGCAGCGGCAGGCGGTGTCCGGCGCGCCGAAGGTCAAGATGATCGACCTGTTCGACGCCGTCTGCCCGACCGACAGGTGCCCCGTGGTATTCGGCAACGTGCTCATCTACCGGGGTGGCTCGCACATCGGCGCGGCGTACGTGAAGACGACAGCGCCGCACCTCGCCCGCGCCCTGTCCGACGTCGGCGTGCCGGCGCGCTTCAGCCCGGCCGGATAGCTCGCCCGGGTTGCGGCGCCCGGTCACGATGGCGGAGTGATCATGCGTCGGCCGCTCTGGCTCAGCCTCGCGTACGCGCTGCTGGCGGTCGCCGGTGCCACCCTGCTCTGGCTGCCGTTCCACACCCAGTCGGCGCTCGACGACTGGGGGGTGACGCTGCGCGAGCGGGGTACGCCCGCCCGGGCGACGGTGGTCGACCAGGTGACCGAGAGCGGCGGTAACAAGGGTTCCTCGTCGAGCACCATGTACTTCAGCTACGTGGTCGAGGGCCGGACGCACGCGCAGGAGGTGCCCTGCTTCGAGGTGTGCCGGGCGGCCGGCGCCGAGGTGCCGATCTGGGTCAACCCGGCGGACCCGGGCGATTTCGTCACCGACTTCGGGCAGCTCAGCGGGCATCGCGGGCGCGTGCAGGGCGTACTCGGCGTGGTCGGGCTGGCCGCTCTGGGCGCCGGTGTGGTGCTGACGCTGTCCCGCATCCGGCGCGCCGCCCGGCCAGGCCACGACCGCGCAGCCCGGCCGGGCAGAGACCGCGCCGTCCGGCTGCGCCGGGTGGCGCCGGCGCCGGTCGGAGACGGCCGCCTCTACACCGGCCGGGGCAAACGCAAGCGCAACGTCCGGCGCTGACGCACCGCTCGGCGGCGACGCGCTCAGCGGTAGAGCGTCTCCAGGTACGCCGGGCCGTAGTGGCGCTCCAGGTCGGCCAGGCTCTCCGCCGGGGCCTCCACCTCCTTGATCAGCCGGGCCCGCGTCGGCAGCACGTCCGGCTGCCAGGTCTCCGGCTGCCACAGCTCGGAGCGCAGGAACGCCTTCGCGCAGTGGTAGAAGATCTGCTCGATCGCGACCTCGACCGCGAGCAGCGGCCGGTGACCCTTGACCTCCATGTCGGCGAACCACGGCGCGTCGGAGATCAGCCGGGCCCGGCCGTTGATCCGCAGCGTGTCGGTGCGGCCGGGGATCAGGAAGATCAACCCGACGTGCGGGTTGGCCAGGATGTTGCGGTAGCCGTCGGCCCGCCGGTTGCCGGGCCGCTCCGGAATCGCGATCGTGGTGTCGTCGAGCACCAGCGCGAAGCCGGGCGGGTCACCCTTCGGGGAGACGTCGCAGGTGCCGTCCGCTCCGGCGGTGGCGATCAGGCAGAACGGCGAGGCGGCGAGCCACTCCCGGTCGCGTTCGTGCAGCGTACGGCGGTCCTTGGCGGCAGCGCGCGGCATCGGCGTGCCGATCAGCTCACGTAGTTCGGACTCGCTGGTGATCTCCCGGGTCGTCACGTCTTCCTCCCCCGTCCGTTGACCTTGACGGCGGTTTCGCCCCGCGATCCGCCACTGTCAGCCTAGGAGAGCGCGTCGAGCGCCGGGTTTGCCCCCGGGGCCGGCGGGTAGGGACCGGTTCGCAGCGTGCGGCCGGACGTGACGGATGGAGGCCGAGATGGAGAGCCGGCTCAAGGTGCTCGGCCATCCCGTGCATCCGATGCTCGTGATGTTCCCGGTGGCGCTCTTCGTGACCGCGGTGATCTTCGACGTGGTGGACACCGTGGGCGGGCCCGGCTTCCTGGCCGAGGTCGCGTACTGGAACATCACAGTCGGTCTGATCGGCGGCCTGCTGGCCGCGGCGGCCGGGGCGTTCGACCTGCTCGCCCTGCCGGCCGGCACCCGCGCCAAGCGGGTCGGTGTCACCCACGCCGCCGCCAACGTGGCGGTCATCCTGCTGTTCGCCGCGGTCTGGGCGGTCCGGCTCAACGCCGACTCCCGGGCGGCCGGCGGCGCACTCGTCGCCATCGAGGTGGTCGCCCTGGCGATCCTCGGCGTCAGCGCGTGGCTCGGCGGCGAACTGGTGGACCGGCTCGGTGTCGGCGTCGACCCGGAGCACGATCTCAACGCGCCCAGCTCGCTGCGACCCCCCTCGGCGACACAGCGGATCGGAGACGCGCGATGACGGAACAGGGCGGCGGACGGGGCTGGCGTGGCCGCCAGCAGGGCTGGGATCCGATGGGCGAGCTCCAGTCGCTGCGCTCCGAACTGAGCCGGCTGGTCGGCGGACGCTCCGGCGGCCAGGACGTGGACCTGGCCGAGACGGCCGACGGCTGGGAGGTGGTCGTCCGGCTCCCCGGCGTCGCGCCGGAGGAGGTCGCCGTCGAGCTGGACGACCGCGAGCTGTGCGTCCGCGCCCGGTCGGAGGCCGAGGTGAACGCCGACCACGGCATCCCGGGCGGGTTCACCACCCGGGGCTTCGAGTACCGCGTGGACCTGCCGTCCCGCGTGGACCCGGACCGGATCGACGCGGTGATGGACCACGGTCTGCTCCGGGTGCGTCTGCCCCGGGCGACCCGGCCCGCGCCGCGCACCATCACCGTCGGGCGGACCGGTCCGCGACCGGGTGCCGACCGTACGCAGATGCCCGCCGACCCGGCCGCGGACCGGGAGCTGCACCACCCGGACACCGCGCTCGACGAGATCGACAGGCCGTAGGGGCCGCGTGACCAGCCCGTCGGGCGACTCCGACTCGCCGCGCCGCGACCCGGGGCCGTCGTCGGTGCTCGGACCGGTCGGCGAGCGCGTCCCTGACGTCGAGCGGATCGCCGTGCTGCGCGCCAACGCGCTCGGCGACTTCATCTTCGTGCTGCCGGCGCTGGACGCGCTGCGGTCCGCGTACCCGTCGGCGGAGATCGTGCTGCTCGGCGCGCCGTGGCACGCGGCGCTCTGGCGCGACCGGCCCGGCCCGGTGGACCGGGTGCTGGTGGTGCCGGCGGTGCCCGGCATCCGCGATCCCGGGCCCGGCGATTCGCCGGGTGACGTCCCGGCGTTCCTGGCCGCCGCCCGCGCCGAACGGTTCGACCTGGCGTTGCAGGTGCACGGCGGCGGCGGCAACTCGAACCCGTTCGTGGCCGGGCTCGGCGCGCGGGTCACCGCCGGGCTGCGGGCCGAGGGAGCGCCGCCGCTGGACCGGTGGCTGCGCTACGTCTACTACCAGCACGAGGTGATCCGCTACCTGGAGGTGGCCGCCCTGGTCGGCGCGCCCGCCACCACGATCACCCCGGCGCTGGAGGTCACCGCCGCCGACCGGGCGGAGGCCGCCGCCGTGCTCGGCGAACCCACCCGGCCGCGGGTCGCGCTGCACCCGGGCGCCACCGACACGCGGCGGCGCTGGCCGCCGGAACGCTTCGGCGAGGTCGCCCGCGAGCTGACCGGAGACGGGTACGAGGTGCTTGTCACCGGCACCCCCGCCGAGCAGGAGACGGTCGATGCGGTGGTGGCGGCGGCAGGCGTTCCGGTGCGTCCCCAGGTCGGCACGCTCAGCCTGGGCGCGCTCGCGGCCGCGTACGCGGAGTGCGCGCTCGTGGTCTCCAACGACACCGGCCCGCTGCACCTGGCCGCCGCGGTGGGCGCGCCGACAGTCGGCGTCTTCTGGGTCGGCAACCTGATCAACGGGGCGTCGCCGCTGCGCGGGCGGCACCGCCCGATCGCCGCCTGGACCACCCACTGCCCGGTCTGCGGCGTCGACTGCACACCCGGGATCTACCCGCACCGGCCCGGCGACGGCGAGTGCCCGCACCGCGTCTCGTTCGTGGCCGACGTGCCGGTGGCCGAGGTGGTCGAGGCGGCTCGCGAACTGCTCACACCTCCGCCGGCGACTCGCTGAGCACCACTTCCCACGCCTCCACGTCGCGTTCGGTGACAGTGGTCGGCGACTCCAGGTGGTAGGCCCCGCTGGGCAGCACCCCGGCGCCGCCGTGGCGCTCCAGCACGGCGAGCTGCGCGGCGACGTCCTCGCCCTGGTGCCGCTCGGGCAGCCGCTCCCAGAAGTCGAAGCCGCCGGCGTCGACGAGCTTGGCGCGGTCGTAGAGCACGCACCCGCCGATCCAGGAGACCTTGTACGCGCGCCACTCGCCCGCCGCCAGGTTCAGCTTCTCGGTGATGTGCAGCAGGTTCGCCGCCGGGTGGATGGACGCCCGGTGCCACTCCGGCGTGCCGGGCATGATCCGTTCCGGCACCGGCGGCCCGGTCCACTCCTCGTAGTGCCGGTGCGTGTCCGGGCGGACGTCGTCGGCGTAGGAGAGGCCGTGCACCGCGTTGCCGACGAACCCGCAACCCAGCTCGTCGAGCGCGGTGACCAGGCGGGACAGCGCACCCGGCTCCAGCCACACGTCGTCGTCGAGGCAGAGCACGACGTCGGCAGCCGACTGGGCCAGCAGGTAGGACCGGTGCTCGGCCAGGCCGCGGCGGGGCAGCCGCCGGGTCAGCAGCACCGGGTGCCCCCGGTGGCGCAGCGCCCGGACCATCGTGGCGGCGGCCGGGTGCGCGTACGCGGGCTCGCCGTCGGACTGGTCGCTGACCACCACGCCGAACCCGGGTACGCCCTCCTGGGCGGCCAGCCCGGACAGCGTGACAGCCAGTTCGGCGGGCCGGTTGCGGGTGGGGATCAGCACGTCGAGCCGCCGGTGGTGCCGGAACCGTCCGGGCGTGCCCGGGTCGAGCGGACGGGTCACGCCGGCCTGCTCTCGCCGACCGTGTCCGTAACCGGGTGGGCACGGATGCGGTCGATGATCGCCGAGGTGGAGCGGTCCGGCACGTACCCGAGCGTGCGCACCTGCCCGCCCAGCCGCCGTACCAGCGGCGCCTCCGGCACCATCTCCGGCGGGTAGTCGCCGCCCTTGACGTAGACGTCGGGCCGGACCGCCTCGATCAGCCGGGCCGGGGAGTCCTCCTCGAAGACCACCACATGGTCGACGCAGGCCAGCGCCGCCAGCAGGGCGATCCGGTCCTCGACCGGGTTGACCGGCCGGTCCGGGCCCTTGAGCCGCCGGACGCTGCCGTCCGAGTTGACCGCCACGATCAGCAGGTCACCTAGCGCGCGGGCCTGGGTCAGGTAGCGGACGTGCCCGGGGTGCAGCACGTCGAAGCAGCCGTTCGTGAACACCACCGACCGGCCTGCCTGCCGGTGCTCGTCCACCAGCGCGGCCAGCTCGTCGGCGCCGACCAGCGCCGGGTGCCCGCCCTCGTCCGGGCCGGTGCCGAGCGCGGCCAGCAGGTCCTGCCGCCGGCACACGCAGGTGCCGGTGTCGGCCACCGTGATGGTGGCGGCGAGCTGGGCGAGCTGGGCGGCGGTGGGCAGGCCCGCGTCGGCGGCGAGCGCCAGCGTCATGGCCGCCAGGTACGCGTCTCCGGCGCCCACCGCGTGGCTGGCCGGGACCGGGGTGCTGTGGCTGCGCCGGGGCTCGCCCTCGGCGCCGCCGACCACAGCGCCCTCGGTGTCCAGGGTCACCGCAACCACGTCGGCGCCGGTGTGCGCGCGCAGCTCGGGCAGGCGCGACTCGGCCAGCACAGCCCGGTCCACCCCGGCGCCGGCCGCCGCGCTCACCGTCACGCCGGTCCCGGTGACGCTCAGCCCGTCGCCGGTCAGCGCCACCCGCTCCTCGCCCGGCACCGGCTCGCCGGTCGGCCCGGTGGGGGCCTCGGCGGCGGGCGTACCGGAGGTCGGATGCGGGCTGCCCGGTACGCGCTCACCCGATCCGCCGGGCGCGGCGCCCACCATCAGCTCGGACGGGCCGTCGGCCTCGGCCGGGTGGTCCAGGTGCACGTCGCCGCTGGGGACGGCACCCCGCTCGGCGTGCGCGAACCCGGCGGCGGCGCGGGCCAGCAGCCGGGTCGCCTCCGCGAAGCTCGGCGTCACCACAGTCGGGTTCAGTCCGCGCCAGTCGGCCAGGTCGTGCGCGTCGAGCGCCACGGTGCCGTACCGGTCGCGGTTGGCGACCAGCCAGGCGCGCACCGCCGACGGCAGCGCGCCCAGGCCGTAGTCGCAGACCACGAGCGTGAGCGGCTGGCCGGCGGCCACCGCCCGCAGCTCCTCGGTGGCGCAGTGCAGCGCGGTCAGCAGGCGGGCCACGCCGTCGGCGCCCAGCCCGTCCTCCGGGCCGCCGGAGTCCTCGCGGAGCAGGATCTGGTTGCCGGCGAGCATCCGCCGCTTGACCGGCGTGGGCCGGCCCGGCTGGCTCACCGTACGGTCCCAGACCGCCGCCCGGTCCAGGCAGTCGTGCAGTTCGTCGCCGGCCACGTCGGCGCCGACCGGGGCGACCAGCGCGGCCCGGCCGCCGAGCGCCGCGACGTTCACCGCCGTGTTGGCGGCGCCTCCGGCCGCGGAGATCCGCCGCCGCAGGGTGAGGACCGGCGCGGGTGCCTCGCGGCAGAGCCGCTCCGACTCGGCGAACCGCCACTCGTCCAGCATGGCGTCCCCGACGACCAGCACGGGGCGCTGCTGCCAGCTCGTCACGACTGTGGCGAGCCGGCGCTCTTCCGCTGCTGCTCCTGCCATGCCCCTGCGGATCCCCCCGGGCCGTCGGGCCAAACGCGACGCGGGCCACCCGATGCGTCCGGTTTCGTGGCATCGGGCCGGGGAACCGTCTCAGACGTACCCCGGAGAGGAGAGAACAGCATGGCAGCGACACTTCAGGGCAAGCGCATCGCCTTCCTGGCCGCCGACGGCGTCGAGGAGGTCGAGTACACCAAGCCCCGGGAGGCGGTGGAGAACGCCGGCGCCCAGGTCGAGCTGGTCTCCATCGAGTCCGGCACGATCCAGGCCTTCAACCACCTCGACCACGGCAAGCAGTACCAGGTCGACGTCACCACCGAGGAGGCGGACGCCGGGGCGTACGACGCCCTGGTCCTGCCCGGTGGCGTGGCGAACCCCGACTTCCTGCGGACGGACCCGGAGGCGGTCCGGTTCGTCAAGGCGTTCTTCGACGCCGGTAAGCCGGTCGGGGTGATCTGCCACGGCCCGTGGACGCTCGTCGAGGCGGACGTGGTGCGGGGCCGCACCATCACCTCCTGGCCGAGCCTGCGCACCGACCTCACAAACGCCGGCGCGAAGTGGGTCGACCAGGAGGTCGTCACCGACAACGGGCTGGTCAGCAGCCGCAAGCCGGACGACCTGCCGGCGTTCTGCGCCAAGATCGTCGAGGAGTTCGCCGAGGGGCGACACGCCGCCCGGTGAAACTCGTACGCCCACCGGGGGCATGATCCGCCCCCGGTGGGATAGGAAGCGGGATGACCGCCCAGGCCGCCCCTCCCGCGTTGCCCGCCCGACAGATCCGCCTGCTGATGTTCGGTCTGATGACCGGCATGCTGCTGGCGGCGCTGGACCAGACCATCGTCGGTACCGCGTTGCCGACCATCGTCGGCGAACTGGGCGGCATCAACCACTACTCCTGGGTGGTCACCGCGTACCTGCTGGCCTCGACCGCCTCGACGCCGCTGTACGGCAAGATGGCCGACCTGTACGGGCGCCGGCCGGTCTTCCTGTTCTCCATCGGGATGTTCCTGCTCGGCTCGCTGCTGGCCGGGCTGTCGCAGGACATGACCCAGCTGATCGTCACGCGGGGCGTGCAGGGCCTGGGCGCGGGCGGCTTGATGACGCTGGCGTTCACCATCATCTCGGACGTGGTGTCGCCCCGGGAGCGTGGCCGCTACCAGGGGTTGTTCGGCGCGGTGTTCGGCGTCTCGTCGGTGGCCGGACCGCTCGTCGGCGGTTACTTCGCGGAGAACAACTGGCGGTGGATCTTCTACATCAACGTGCCGCTGGCGATCCTCGCCATCGTGGTCTGCTGGCACGTGATGCGACTGGTGCCGTTCGAGCGGCGGGAGCACACGGTCGACTGGATCGGCGCGGCGCTGCTCGTGGCCGGCGTGAGCTGCCTGCTGCTGGCGCTGAGCTGGGGCGGCGCCGAGTACGCCTGGGGCTCCGGCGTGATCGTCGGGCTGTTCGCCGCGGGCGCGGTGCTGGGTGTGCTGTTCGTCGTCCAGGAGGCCCGGACCAGGGAGCCGATCCTGCCGCTGCGGCTGTTCCGCAGCGCCACGTTCGCGCTCGCCAACGGCGCGGGTTTCGTGCTCGGTCTGGTGATGTTCGGGTCGATCATCTTCATCCCGCTCTACCTCCAGATCGTCAAGGGCGCCTCGCCGACCCGCAGCGGTCTGCTGATGCTGCCGATGATGGCCGGCGTCATCGTCACCTCCGTGCTCACCGGCCGGGCGATGAGCCGGATCGGCAGGTACAAGTGGTTCCCGGTGGCCGGCGCGGCCGTACTGGTGGCCGGCATGCTGCTGTTCCAGCAGCTCCAGGTGGGCACCTCGCTCTGGCTCGCGTTCGGCTACATGGTGGTGATCGGCGTCGGGCTGGGCCTGTGCATGCAGTCGCTGATCCTGGCCGTGCAGAACGCGGTGAGCGTCCGCGACCTGGGCGCGGGCACCTCGTCGGCGACGTTCTTCCGGTCGCTCGGCGGCTCGTTCGGTGTGGCCATCCTCGGTGCGGTGCTGTCGTCCCGGCTCACCTCGGAGATGTCCGCGCGGCTGCCGGGTGCGCTGGCACAGCTCCCGCCGGAGCAGCGGGCCGCGGTGACTGCCGGCGGGGACTTCTCGATCAACGATCCGGCGGCGATCCTCGCCCTGCCCGCCCCGGTACGCGCCGCCGTGCAGGCCGCGTTCGTCGAGTCGCTGCACCTGGTCTTCCTGACCACCGGGCTGATCGCCGTGATCGCCGTGCTGGTCACGCTGGCGATGCCGAACCTTCAGTTGCGCGGCACCGGCCCGCAGGGCGCCACCGGTGGCGCCGACCCGCTCGGCGGGAAGGCGCCCGCGCCCGGCGGCAAGCCGCTGACGAAGGAGTCGAAGGACGAGGCCGCCGCCGACATGGAGGCGAAGTCGCAGACGATGCTGTGACCTGCGGCTACTTGAGGATCAGCCGGTTGGTCTGCTCGAACACGTCGAGGTCGGCGAGCGTCTCGTGCACGCTCGACGACAGCGGGTGCGGGAAGTCGGCCGGGTGGAAGAAACCGGAGTCGGTGGTCTCGTCGGTGAACCGGGCGAGTTCGCCGTCCCACTCGTCGACCCGGAACGCCGTGGTGAAGACCTGGTACGTGTGCCCGTACATGTTGGTGTGGGTGCGGTCGGGGCCGGTGTAGAGCGCGAACGCGCTGACCCGCAGCGCCCGCAGCCCGGTCTCCTCCCGGACCTCCCGGACCGCGCAGTCGGCGATCGACTCGCCGAGTTCCATGGCGCCGGCCGGCAACGCCCACTGGCCGTTGTCGGAACGCTGGATCAGCAGCACCCGGGCGGCGTTGTCGCGCACCACGGCGCGCGCGCCGACGAACATCAGGGTGCGGTCACCGGCCAGGGCGCGGAGCTGCCCCACGTACGAGTCGGCCCACGAGATGCTCACCCGGACAATCTACGCACCATCCGTGATCACCTCGCCGATTCCGGGGGGTTCCGCAGATGTGACCGCCGCCACTACCTTGTTACCCATGCGTAGCACGATGATGGATGCCCCTCTCCAGGTCGCCCGGATCCTCGAACACGGCTCCACCGTGCACGGCGCGGCGGAGGTGGTCACCTGGACCGGCGCCGAACCCCGCCGGATGACGTACGCGGAGGTCGGGCGCACCGCCGCCCGGCTGGCCCATGCGTTGCGTGACGAGTGCGGGGTGACCGGCGACGAGCGGGTCGGCACGTTCATGTGGAACAACAACGAGCACCTGGTGGCGTACTTCGCCGTGCCGAGCATGGGCGCGGTGCTGCACACGCTCAACATCCGGCTCTTCCCCGACCAGGTCGCCTACATCGCCAACCACGCGCAGGACCGGGTGGTGCTCGTCGACACCACGCTCATCCCGCTGCTCGCCCGGGTGATCGGCGAGATGACCACAGTGGCTCACGTGGTGGTGGTCGGCGGTGGCGACCCGGCGCCGCTGCTGGCCGCGGCCGGCGACCGGATCGCCGTGCACCACTGGGATGCGCTGCTGGCCGACCGCCCGGACCAGTTCGACTGGCCGGAGGTGGACGAGCGCGACGCCGCCGCCCTCTGCTACACCTCTGGGACCACCGGCAACCCCAAGGGCGTCGCCTACTCGCACCGCTCGATCTACCTGCACTCGCTCCAGGTCTGCATGCCGGAGGGCTTCGGGCTCGGCCCGAACGATCGGGAGCTGGCGATCGTGCCGATGTTCCACGCGATGTCGTGGGGCCTGCCGTACGCGGCGTTCCTCTCCGGCGCGTCGCTGATCATGCCGGACCGGTTCCTCCAGGCCGAGCCGATCGCCGCGATGATCGCCGCCGAGCGACCCACGCTCGCCGGCGCGGTGCCGACCATCTGGACCGACCTGCTGGCCTACCTGGACGCGCACGAGGTGGACCTCTCCTCGCTCAAGGAGGTCATCGTCGGTGGTTCGGCCTGCCCGCCGGCGCTGATGCACGCGTTCCACGACCGCTACGGCATCGACGTCATCCACGCCTGGGGCATGACCGAGATGTCGCCGCTGGGCTCGGTCTCCCGGGCACCGGCCGGTGCGACCGGCGACGACGCCTGGCGCTACCGCTACACGCAGGGCCGCGTCCCGGCGGGCGTGACCGCGCGGATCGTCGGCCCGGCCGGCGAGCCGCTGCCGGCCGACGGGACGTCGGTGGGGGAGCTGGAGGTACGCGGGCCGTGGGTGACCGCCCGCTACATCGGCGACGACGCCCCGGACGAGGAGAAGTTCCGGGACGGCTGGCTGCGGACCGGTGACGTCGGCACGCTCTCGCCGGACGGCTACATCACGCTCACCGACCGCGCCAAGGACGTGATCAAGTCGGGCGGGGAGTGGATCTCCTCGGTCGAGCTGGAGAACGCCCTGATGGCGCACCCGGCGGTGCTGGAGGCGTGCGTGGTGGGCGTACCGGACGAGCGCTGGGACGAGCGGCCGCTGGCCACCGTGGTGGTCCGCGAGGGCACCTCGGTGACGGCCGAGGAGCTGCGGGACTTCCTCGCCGGCTCGGTGGCGCGCTGGCAGCTGCCGGAGCGGTGGGCGTTCATCGACGCGGTGCCGAAGACCAGCGTCGGCAAGTTCGACAAGAAGGTGGTGCGCTCGCGGTACGCCGACGGCGGCCTCGACGTGCGGGAACTGACCGCGTCGTAACGTTTCGCGGCGTACCGTCGCCTACACGGGTAGGACGCGTTCCCAACGGACATTCCTCCCAGAGGGCGGCCCCGGCGTTCGCACCGCGCCGGGGCCGCCCGTCCGTTACGGGGTGACCCGCACCGTCATTGTTGCGAAACTTGTTCGCTTCTGTCCGGCTGTCGCGGAAATCCGGTCGCCTACTCGTCGGCGGTGCTCACCAGCACCTTGCCCACCACGCTGTCCTGCACCGCCTGCTGCGCTGCAGCGGCCTCCGCCAGCGGATACCGGTGCAGCGGCAGGCCCGCCTCCTCACCGACCCGGATCGCGCCCTGAGCCACCGCCGCCGCGATGTCGGTGACCGCCTGCGCCTTCGCCACCTTCGGCGCGGTGTAGATCAGCACGAACTGCCAGCGCGCGTTCGGGACCATCAGCGGCCGGATCGGCAACGTCACCCCGTCGCCGCCGTCGTCGGCGTACACGCAGACCGCCCCGCCGGTGCGCAGCATCCGGACGTCGGCGGCGGCGTTGCGGGCGGCGGACACCTCGACGATCGTGTGCACCCCGTCGGGCGCGACCTTGCGGACCTCCTCGACCACGTCCTGCTCGCGATAGTTGATCACGAAGCTGGCGCCGGCCGCCGCCGCGAGCTGCGCCTTCTCCGGGCTGCTCACCGTGGTGATCACGCACGCGTCGGCCCAGCGGGCGAGCTGGATCGCCGCGTTGCCCACCGCGCCCGCACCGCCCTGCACCAGCACCACGTGGTCGCTCAACGCACCGGCGTGCAGCTTGTCCGGCATGAACTCACCGGCGGTCAGGCAGCGGTGCGCGGTCATGAACGGGATGCCCAGCGCCGCGCCCAAATCGAACGAGGCCGGACCGAGCGGCACCGCGTGCCGGACCGGCACCAGCGTGTACTCGGCGGCGGTGCCCCACGGCCGCTGCCACGCCGCCTCCCACACCCAGACCCGCTCACCGATCAGCGTCCGGTCGACGCCCTCGCCGACCGCCTCGACCACCCCGGCGCCGTCCTGGTGCGGGATCTGCCAGCCGGCCGGCAGCGGCCACGCCTGGCGGGCCTTCCAGTCGGTCGGGTTCACGCCCGACACGGCCATCCGGACCAGCACCTCGCCCGGCCCGGGTTCCGGCACCGGCCGCTCCACCACCTGGAGCACCGAGGCGTCCCCGCTGCGCTCGTACACGATCGCCTTCATCGCCGTCCCTCCGCCGTCCTTCCGGGTGCGCTACCCGGCAGCCGCCCGAACATGCGGCCCCGGGCACACCCGGCCACCGTACGACGGCTCGTCAGGCGGCCGGCTTGAGCACGACCTTCGAGTAGCCCGGTTCGCGGCGGTCGAAGCGCTGGTACGTCTCCGGCGCCGCGTCCAGCGGCAACTCCTTGCTCACCACGAAGCTCGGGGTCGCCCGCCCCGCCGTGATCAGGTTCCGCAGGTACGCGTTGTAGGTCTTCACGTTCGCCTGCCCGGTGCCGATCCGCAGGCCCTTCTCGAACAGCTTGCCCACCTTGAACAGCAGCTCACCCCGGGCGGAGTGCTCGTCCGGGGCGCCCGGGTCCGCCGAGAGGTAGAGCCCGACCACGCCGATCGCCCCGGTCGCGCGCACCACCTCCACCAGCGTGTTCAGCACCAGCGCCGGCTGCTCCTCGCCGCTGGGTGCGGACGCCTGGTATCCCACCGCGTCCACGCCGTGATCGGTCCCCACCCCGGCGGTCCGGTCCCGGATCTGCTCGACCGGGTCGCCCGCGCTGAAGTCGATCGGGGTGGCGCCGATCGACTCGGCCAGCCGCAGCCGGTCCGGCACCCGGTCCACCACGAACACCTCGGACGCCCCGATCAGCACCGCCGAGTACGCGGTCATCAGCCCGACCGGCCCGCCGCCCATCACCGTCAGGTTCTCGCCCGGCCGCAGCCCGGTCATCGCCACCCCGTGGTAGCCGGTCGGGAAGATGTCGGCGAGCATCGCGTAGTCGTTCTCGTGTTCGGTGCCCGGCGGCAGCTTCAGGCAGTTGAAGTCGGCGAACGGCACCCGCAGGTACTCCGCCTGCCCACCCCGGTACGGCCCCATCGACACGTAGCCGTACGCGCCGCCGGCGAAGCCCGGATTCACCGTCAGGCAGAACCCGGTGCGCTGCTCGCGGCAGTTGCGGCAGAACCCGCACGCCACGTTGAACGGCATCGAGACGCGGTCACCCACGCGCAGGCTCGTCACGCCCGGCCCGGTCTCCACGATCACGCCCATGTTCTCGTGGCCGAACACGATGCCCGGCTCGGCGGCCGTCCGTCCCTCGTACATGTGCAGGTCGGAACCGCAGATCGCGGTCGTCGTCACCTGGACGACCACGTCGTTCGGGTCCTCGATCCGCGGATCGTCGACCTCGTTGACGGCCACCTCGTGCGGCCCCTCGTACACCACAGCCCTCATGTCACCGACCGTAGGCCGGGTGGCGGCGGCGGGTGGGTGGTTCAGTCGATCCCCGCCACCACCTCGGGCGTGAGCGCGCCGATCGAGGGGAGCAGCACGGCCGCGAGCGCCTCGGCGTCCGGATCGAGCGGGTACGACGCATGCGGCACCGCCACCACCCGGCACCCGGCGGCGGCCGCCGAGCGGACCCCGTTCGACGAGTCCTCCACCGCGACGCACCGGGCCGGGTCGACGCCCAGCCGCTGCGCCACCGCGAGCCACACGTCGGGCGCGGGCTTGCCCCGGGCGGTTTCCTCGGTCGACAGCGTCGCGCCGAACGAACCGGCCAGGCCCGTCGCGTCGAGCGCCGCCGCGATCAGCCGGGTGGGTGAGGAGCTGGCCAGCCCGAGCGGCCACCGCGCGGCGATGCGGCGCACGACCGCGTCGGCGCCGTCGATCAGCGGTACGTGTTGCGCGTACCGCCGGGCCATCTCGGTCACCACCTCGGTGGCGACCTGCTCGGCCGACCTGTCGACGCCCAGCTCCCCGCTCAGGTAGCCGGCCCACTCGGCGGTGCTCATGCCCATCAGCCGACGCTGGGTGTCCGGCTGCCAGACGCCGCCGTGCTCGGCCACGTACGCCCGCCGGACCTCCTCCCACACCGGCTCGGAGTCCACGATCACGCCGTCCAGGTCGAAGAGCACCGCGTCCACCATTCCGCCATCCTGCCCCAGCCGGCGGCCCGGTTCACCGCGGCTGCGCCGCCTTCGCCGAACGCTGCGCCGGAAGGCCGATCGGGGCCTTGGCCGGGATGATCGTGCGGCAGCGCGTCGCGATCGGTTCCAGCAGCTCCCGCAGCCGGGCGGTACGCTCCGCGCCCAGCGCCCGCCACGGGCCCGACGCGGCCCGGTCGGTGGCCTCCTCGACCACGCGGAACGTCTCCGTGGCGTACGCCGTGGGGTCCAGGTCGTCGGTCAGCCAGCCCTTGTCCACGAGGCGCTGCTCGGCGGCGGTCCACTGCTCGTCGGTCCAGCCCCGGGCCGGCTGGTGGAACTCGCGCGACTGGTCGACCCGGCACCGCCAGGCCACCACCTCGACCGGTTCCAGGCCCGTGGTCACGAGCGCCGCCACGTGCCCGTCGCCCCGGTGCTCGCGCAGCGTCGCGGCGGCCTGCCAGAGCCGGGCGAGCGGGTACTCGCCCCGGGGCAGGGCGGCGTTCACCGCGCCGAGCACCCGCCCGGCCGTGTCCACCCGCCCGGCCGCCTCCTCCAGCAGGTCGGCGGCCTCGACCAGGTGCGATTCGGGCAGCTCGTAGGTGAACTCGGCGAGCGCCTGCACGCCACCGGTGAGCCGGGCCCGCAGTGCCTCCTCCGGGGTGGCCAGGCGCCACACCGACGGCAGTGCGCGGGCCACCATGGCCGGCGCGAAGCTGAAGAAGGCAGCAGTCACCGCCGGGGCGTCGACCGGTCCGAGCGGCGCGGCCCGGCCGGCGAAGTAGCCGCGCCAGTAGCCCCGCAGCCCGACCGCCTCGAACGCGGCCCGGGCCCGGGGGTGGAAGTAGGTCACCGCGTGGACCGGCTCGTAGAGCGTCCACATCTGCCGGGTCACCCCGGCCTCGTCCAGCGCCGCCACGTGCACCTCCGCGTCGGTGGGCAGATCACCACGGACGGATGTGCCGCCCGTGGTGACCATGAACCTACTGCCGCTGGGTGACCGGACGGAAGCCCGGAGTGATCTACTGCGCAGCGAGCACGTCGACGACGAAGCGCAGCGGCCCGGCCGGGCGACCGCCCGCGGCGTCGTTGCCGTACGCCAGCTCGGCCGGAAGGTCCAGCTGGACCCGGCTGCCCACCGGCACGCCGACCAGGCCCTGGTCCCAGCCCTTGATGACCTGGCCCACGCCGATCTGGAAGGTGGCCGGCTGGCCGCTGTCCCAGGACGCGTCGAACTGCTTGCCGTCCTTGTAGAACACGCCCACGTAGTTCGTGGTGATGTTCTGACCGGCCTTCACCGCCGGCCCGGTGCCCTTCACCAGGGTGGTGACGGTGAGCTTCTTCAGCTCGCCGGTGCCGGCCTGCACTGTCGGCTTGGTCTTCAGCGCCGGGTCGATGCCGGCGGGCAGCTCCTGGGCGGGCGCGGTGGGCTCGGCCGGCGCGGTGGGGCTGGCCGACGAGCCGGCGGTGGACGTCTTGTCGTCGTCCCCGCTGTTCAGCCAGACCAGGCCACCGACCAGGGCCACCACCGCGAGCACGCCGACCGCCGCGCCGAGGATCGACTGCCGGCGGCGACGCGCCTCGGCTGCCTTCTTCTCGGCCAGCTGGGCGGCCAGCCGCCGCTGTGCCTTGGTGGCCGGGGCCTGGCCCGCCGACCGGTTCTCCACACGCTCGCTCACGTCGACTCCCTGCAGGGTGGGTGGGTGCGCCCCCGGCGGGCCGCCGCCGAGGCCAGCGCACACGGTACCCGCCCGGACCCCCAGCGTGCCCATACGGCCGCCACGATCCGGACACGATGCCCGATACGGGGGCACCGCACGGGGTACGTTCCGACAATGGCGATCCTCAGCGAAGAAGACCTTGCCCTGCTCGGCGAGCCGCAGCTCGCGCACGTGGCGACGATCGAGGCCGACGGCACCCCGCACGTCACCCCGGTCTGGGTCGACACCGACGGCGAGCACATCGTGTTCAACACGGCCAAGGGCCGGCAGAAGTACCTGAACATGTCCCGCAACCCGGTGGTTGCGGTGTCGGTCGCGGACAAGGCCGACGACTTCCGCACGCTCTGGGTCAAGGGCACCGTCGAGTTCGTCACCGAGGGCGCCGACGAGCACATCGACCGGATGGCGAAGAAGTACCTCGGCCAGGACACCTACCCCTGGCGCCGCCCGGGCGAGGAGCGCGTCATCGTGCGCGTCACCCCGACCGAGAAGCTCGGCCGCGGCTGAACGGCGGGAGCCCCGCCCGCCACCGGGGCGGGGCCATCGCCGTACGCGTCAGGCGGTCTTCTTCTTCGCGGGCGCCTTCTTGGCGGCGGTCTTCTTCGCCGGTTCGGCCTTCTTCGCCGCCGTTTTCTTCGCGGGCGCCTTCTTGGCAGTGGTCTTCTTCGCCGGTTCGGCCTTCTTCGCCGGCGCCTTCTTCGCGGCCTTCTTGGCCGAGCGGGCCGACGAGATCGGCGTCGGCTCGGCCCCGCCGCCGGACGGCGCCTCGCCCCGGGCCGCCCGGGCCCGCTCGACCGACGCCTTCAGCGCGGCCATCAGGTCCACCGCGGCGGCGGGCGCCGCTTCTTCCTCCTCCGGCTGCACCACCTCGCGGCCCTCGACCTTCGCGTCGATGACCTCCTGCAACGCCGCCCGGTAGTCGTCGGTGAACGCGTCCGGCTCGAACTCCCCGGCCATCGAGTCGATGAGCGAGCTGGCCATCGCCAGTTCCGGCGGGCGTACCTTCAGGTCCTCGTCCAGGAAACCGAAGTCGGGCCGGCGGATCTCGTCCGGCCACAGCATGGTGTTGAGCAGCAGCACGCCCTCGCGGACCCGCAGCGTGGCGAGCTGCTCACGCTGGCGTAGCGCCACCTTGACGATCGCCACGCGTTCCGAGTCGGACAGCGCGTCGCGCAGCAGCACGTACGGCTTCGTCGCCGAGCCCTCCGGCTCGAGGAAGTACGCCTTGTTGTAGAGGATCGGATCGACCTGCTCGGCCGGTACGAACTCCAGCACGTCGATCGCGTGCGACGTGCTCAACGGCAGGTCGGCGAAGTCGGAGTCGGTGAGGATGACCATCTCGCCGCCGCCGATGTCGTACCCCTTGGCGATGTCGTCGTAGGTGACCTCCTCGCCGCAGACCGAGCAGGTGCGCTTGTAGCGGATCCGGCCGCCGTCCTCGCGGTGCACCTGGTGGAAACGGATGTCCTTCTCCTCGGTGGCCGAGTAGACCTTCACCCCGATCGACACCAGGCCGAACGACACCGCTCCTTTCCAGATCGCCCGCATAGCCGCGCTCCTCTCCCCGGTTGACCACCAGAATCGCAAACGATCGAACGCGACGCACGCGCTTCGCTACGCAACTACAGTCAGGAGGTGCCCGGCGCGCCGTTGAAGCCGATGCTCGCGACGACCGGGCAGCTCCCGGCCGGCGCCGCCTGGTCGTACGAGTTCAAGTGGGACGGCGTACGCGCGCTCGCCGACATCTCCCGCGGCGACAGGCACTTCTACGCCCGCTCCGGCGTCGAGATCACCACCGCGTACCCGGAACTGCTCAACCTGGCCGAGCAGGTGGACGACGCGCTGCTCGACGGCGAGGTGGTCCTCTTCACCGACGGGCAGCCCTCGTTCACCGCGCTCGCCGAGCGGATGCACGTCCGCAACCCGGCCAAGGCGGCGCGGCTGGCGGCGACCGTACCCGTCACGTACATGATCTTCGACCTGTTGCGGCTCGACGGCGTCGACCTGACCTCCCGGCCCTGGCGGGAGCGGCGGGCGGCGCTGGAGTCGCTCGGGCTCGGCGCCGCCCGGTGGGCGGTGCCGCCGGTCTTCGGCGACGGCCCGGCCACCTACGCGGCGGCCGGCGAGCACGGGCTGGAGGGGGTGATGGCCAAGCGGGTCGACTCGCTCTACCGGCCCGGCGTGCGCTCGCCGGACTGGGTGAAGGTCAAGCTGGAGGTCACCGCCGACTTCGTGGTCGGCGGCTGGCGGCCCGGCGCGCGGCGCGTCGGTGGCCTGCTCGTCGGCGTGCCCGGCCCGGACGGGCGGCTCGTCTACCGGGGGCGGGTGGGCGGCGGGATCGGCGCGGCCATCGAACGGGAACTGCTGCGCGAGCTGGAACCGCTGCGTGCCACCGACTCGCCGTTCGCGGCCGGGGTGCCGCGCGAGGATGCCCGGGGCGCGATCTGGGTAACTCCCCGGATCGTGGTGGAGGTCAAGTACGGCCAGCGCACGCCGGACGGCCGGCTGCGCTTCCCGCGCATCCTGCGCCTGCGCCCGGACAAGCCGCCCGAGGAGGTCGACGATGCCGTCTGACCGGCTCAAGGTCGAGGTCGAGGGGCGCTCGCTGGAGCTGTCCAACCTGGACAAGGTGCTGTTCCCGAAGGCCGGCTTCACCAAGGGAGAGGTGATCGACTACTACACCCGGATCGCCCCGGTGCTGCTGCCGCACCTGAGCGATCGCGCGCTGACCCGGATCCGGTTCCCCAACGGCGTCGACGGCGGCTCGTTCTTCGAGAAGAACGCACCCGCCGCGACCCCCGGTTGGGTACGCACCGAGAACCTGCCCGCCCCCGGGTCCACGAAGGGGCGGGAGACCATCGACTACGTGGTCTGCGACGAACTCCCGACACTCGTGTGGCTGGCCAACCTGGCCGCGCTGGAGCTGCACACTCCGCAGTGGAAGATCGGCGCGCACCCGGACATGATGGTCGTCGACCTGGACCCGGGCGCCCCGGCGGCGCTCAAGCAGTGCTGCCAGGTGGCGCTGCTGATGCGCGACCGGCTGGCTTCCGACGGCGTCGAGGCGTACCCGAAGACGTCGGGGAAGAAGGGCATGCAGCTCTGCTGCCCGATCGCCGGCACGCAGGACGCCGATCTCGTCTCCGACTACGCCAAGCGGATCGCGCAGGAGCTGGAGCAGGCACACCCGAAGCTGATCGTGTCGAAGATGGCGAAGAACCTGCGCCCCGGCAAGGTCTTCATCGACTGGAGTCAGAACAACGCGGCGAAGACGACAGTGGCGCCGTACTCGCTGCGCGCCCAGCCGGTGCCCTCGGTGTCCACGCCGCTGACCTGGGACGAGGTGGAGGCCGGGGCGGCGGGGAAGCGGCCGTCGACGCGGCCGTACACCGCCGGCGAGGTGCTCAAGCGGGTGGAGAAGCAGGGCGACCTGCTGGCGCCGCTGCTCGACGGCGGTCCCGAGCTGCCCGTGCGCTGATCCGGGCTGCTTCGGCTGCTCCGGACGGGCGGCTCGGACGGTTAGGGTGAGCGGACCGGCAGACAGGAGTTTCGCGCATGGCACACCAGGCAGCCGTCGCCGTCGCGCCCGACGCGGTCGGGTACCCGCTGCTCAGCTACCACGACGACGCGACGGGCGAACGCACCGACCTGACCGCCGCGCAGCTCGGCGAGTGGGCGGCCCGCAGCGCCGGGCTGCTGCGCGACGGATGTGGGCTGCGCCCCGGTGACCGGGTGGCGGTGCTGCTGCCGCCGCACTGGCGTACCGCGGCGGTGCTGCTCGGCGCCTGGTCGATCGGGCTGACCGTCTCGTTCCGTCCCCGTGCCCTGGCCGGGCTGCCGGTGCTGGAACCCGGTGCCGACCGGCCGTACGACGCGGTGTTCGTGACGCCGGAACGCCTCGACGACTGGCTGGAGGACGTACCCGAGGGGACGCACCGCTACCTGGTGGGCACCGGGCCGGAGCCGCTCGGCGAGGTGCCGCCGGGCTGGCTGGACTGGTCGGCCGAGGTGCTGCGACACCCGACCGACCCGCCGGACTACACCGCCGTCGACCCGTCCGACCCGGCCACGCCGGACGGCACCAGCTTCGGCGCGTGGCGGCGCCTGGCCGCCGAGATCGCCACCCGGATGGACCTGCACCCCGGCGACCGCCTGGTGGTGGACCCGAGAGAGGACGAGCAGCCCGTGAGGTGGCTGCTGGCCCCGTTGTCCGCCGGCGCCACAGTCCTGATCCACGCCACCCCCACCCCCTAGCCCTGGCCCGAGCCCCCGCCCGAGCCCCCGTCGATCTTGCGGTTTCGGCCCTCCTGGTGCCCGGGTTGCGGCTTCTGTCGGGGCGGCAACTGCATGATCGACAGGGCGGTGGGGCCGCTTCTGCCGATCTTGGAGTTGTGGCGCCCAGATGGTCGGTTTGGCGGCCTTTGTGAGTGCCACAACTCCAAGATCGCGGTGGGCGGGCGGGTGGGTGGGTGGGTGGGTGGGGAAACTGGTTGACCGTGGGGGACGGGGTGGGGCCTACTGCGTCGGTGTGCCGGACCGTGAGGGGCGGGCGGGGTGGCGGGAGTGGGAGTGGGCGTGGGCGGGACGGATGCGCTGGTGTGGCGGGAGTTCGGCGAGGAAGAACTGCCCGCCTTGACCGGCCTGGCGCAGGCGTGCCTCGCCACTGACGGCGGGTTGCCGCTGTTCGGGCGTACCCCGTTGGCGCGAGCGCGGCTGCTGCAGACGCGTACCCACGGCGCCTGGTCCGGCAACGACCTGGTCGCGGCCGTCGGGGTCGGCACGGGACGGACGCCCGCCACCGCCACCGGCCTGGTGCACCCGGCGTGGCGCGGCCGTGGGCTCGGCGGCGCGCTGCTGGACTGGGCCGAGAGGCACACCGGCGACGCGGGCCTGCTGGTCACCACGGAGACGTGGAACGTGGCAGCGGAGGAGTTGTTCGCGGCGCGCGGGTACACGCGGACGTTCCTGGAGTGGGTGCTGCGGCACGACCTCGACGTGCTGCCCGAGGTCGCCGTCCCGGACGGCGTGACTGTGGAGCCGGCGACGCTGGGAGCGGAGCTGTTCACCGCCTACCGCGCGTCGTTCGCCGATCGGCCCGGATTCGTGGAGCCGGAGGCCGACGAGTGGCTGGGCGACCTGCGTGACGACGAGGACTTCCGGCCGGAGTTGACGCTGCTCGCACGCGGCCCGGACGGCGCGGCGGCCGGCTTCGTCACCGTGCTGGACAACTGGATCGATCAGGTCGGCGTGGTGCCCGGGTGGCGCGGGCGACGGGTCGGCGCGTACCTGGTGGCGCGCGTCCTGCGCGGCCTCGCCGACGCGGGCGTGGACGCCGCATGGCTCTGCGTCAACGACGACAACCCGGCCGCCGGGCTGTACCGGCGGCTCGGCTTCCGCGACTTCGGCCGCCGCGCCCGCTATCTGCATGGCTGACCCGACGCGGGAGGCGATTCTGCGGGCCCTCGCCGATCTGTGGGCGAACGGCTGCCCGGTGCCCGCGCCCGAGCTCCACGAACGGCTCGCCGACGTCGGTCTGCGCCGCTGGCGCAGCGTCGCCCGCCGGCACCGGGGGCGGCTCGGCCCGGACGATCGGCTCAGAGATCTGGTACGCGGACTGGTCGCCGCGTTCGAGCCGGACCCCAAGCTGGTCGGGCCGCTGGTGCGCGACTACGAGTGCGTGGCGCGCGCCATCGCCGACGCCGTGCCATCGACCGAGTCGCCGGGGGCTGTTGCGGATGCCCGGTGACGTGGTCTTATGGCGGGACGACGACGTCATCGATCCGCAGCTTTGACAACCCCGCGTCGGTACTCCTTTCATGCCTCTCGAAAGGTGCAACGATGCACAGGAAACCGACGATCCACCTGGCAGTGCTCGTGGCTGCCGCAGCCACCTTCCTGACCGCCGGCGGAGCCCCCGTCGCGGCCACGGCCGCACCCGTGACCGCCTCTCCCGCCGCCGCCGAATGTGAGCCGGGCGCCGACACGCACAGCGCCGCCCGGGTACGCGAGGGCGCCACCGCCAAGGAGCCCGAGCTCTACTCGACGAACGAGGCCAAGGCGTACGGCGTCATCAAGGACTCGCCACGTCTGGCGAACGGCAGCGTCACCGTACCGACGATCTTCCACATGATCTCGGACCACGAGCTGAGCGCGGCCGAGAAGGCCCGCTGGAACACGCTCATCTCGGCGCAGATGACGGTGCTCAACGACTCGTTCGCGGGTCGTACCGCGGCCGACGCGTCGGACACGCCGTTCCGCTTCTCGCTCGTGGACACCACCTGGACCGTGAACAGCGCCTGGTACACGGTGGTGCCGGGCAAGAACGAGCGGGACATGAAGAAGGCGCTCTACACCGGTGACTCCCGCACGCTGAACGTCTACGCGGCGAACATCGGTGACGGGCTGCTCGGCTGGGCGTACTTCCCGAAGGGCTACAACAACGGCCGCGACTACATCGACGGCGTGGTGATGCTCGACGAGTCGATGCCGGGCGGTACGGCCGGCAAGTACGCGCTCGGCGACACGCTCACGCACGAGGTGGGCCACTGGCTGATGCTGGAGCACACGTTCGCGCACGGCTGCTCCGCGTCCGGCGACTTCGTGGCCGACACGCCGCGTGAGGCGGCGCCGCAGTTCAACTGCCCGATCGGGGCGGACACCTGCACCGCGCCGGGGCTGGACCCGATCCACAACTTCATGGACTACACGCAGGACTCCTGCATGAACATGTTCACCCCGGGCCAGGCCGACCGGATGAGCGACGCCTGGGTCGCGTTCCGCGCCAGCGGCAAGGGCTGACCGCCGGACCGGGCGGGCCGCGCCGATGCGGTCCGCCCGGTCGGCTCAGGCCACCCGAATCGGCGTACGCCTCTGTCGTCCCCCTTCGATACCCTCAGGCGACTCGACGGCGATGCACGCCGTTGTCCTACGGGGGAAGGGGCATCGTCGTGCGCGCACGAAGAATGCTCGCCGCGTCACTGGGCATAGTGCTCGGTGCCGGCCTGATCAGCGTCGGCACCAGCCCGGCGCAGGCCTACGAGCAGCGCGACACCAGCAAGTCCGGTTGGGCCTACACGGATTCGCACCTGCCGAAGAAGTCGTTCGTCAACCCGTCCGGGGATGCGCCGATCGGTGCGTGGACGGATGCGGCAGGCGCCCGGCACAAGTCCCGGTCCTACTTCACCTTCGATGTCGCACGCTTCCGCGGCACCGTCATCCACAAGGCCGACCTGGTCATCGCGGAGCGGTCGGCGGCGGACTGCTCGACCGCCCAGCCGGTCGAGCTGTGGCGCACCGACCCGATCACGGCGACCACGAGCTGGGAGTCCTCGCCGCGCCGGCGCGAACTGCTCGGCACGGTCCAGGCCGGCGGGGAGGCGGCCTGCCCCGGCTATCTGGTCTGGGACATCATGCCCGCCCTGCAGAAGCTCGCGGATCAGGGCAAGCAGACGCTGACCGTCGAGATCCGGCTGCCGCACGGCTTCGAGTCCAAGCTCTCGCACGGTCGTAAGCTCCGCCCGTTCCCGGTGATCCACAGCGAGTCGAACCACGCGCCGACGGTCGGGCAGATCGGCCTGGAGTTCCCGTCGTGGGCCTGCGGGACGGCGGCGAAGCCGCAGCCCGTGGGGCCGCGCTCCTACACGCTGATGGTCAAGGGCGCGGACGCGGACCCCTACGACTACAACTACAACGGGCAGTTCGCCGCGTGGCCGGTCGGTGACGAGAACCAGCGTGCCGAGCAGTTCGGGTACAGCTACGGCGGCGCCCTGTCGAAGCTCTCCTGGGACATGTCGCAGTACCCCGACGGCACCGTGGTGGCCTGGACCGTCCGGGCGTACGACGGGTACGACTTCTCGGCCTGGGCCAAGCCGTGCTACGTCAAGGTGGACGCGCAGCGACCCGCCGCCCCCGTGGTGACCTCGGAGAAGTACCCGAACGACGGCCTGCCGCACGGTGGGTCGGGGGTGCCGGGGACGTTCACGTTCAAGGCCAACGGCTCGCCGGACGTGGTCGGCTACTACTGGGGCCGCTTCGGCGACACGTACCACTACATCCCTGCGCCGTCGCCCGGCGCCGACGTGACGCTCGAATACACCCCGACCTCGTTCTCCGACTCGCTGAGCGTGCGCAGCGTGGACAGCGCGTCCAACTCGTCCGAGACGGTCCACTACGAGTTCCGGGTGAAGTCGACCGCGCCGCAGGTCGAGGTGACGATGGCCGGCATCGGGCTGCCCAGCAAGCTGGCCGTCTCCACGAACGTGGAGGGGGTCACCGAGTTCGGGTACCGCATCGGCGACGGCGCTGAGACCCGGGTGCCGGTGAACCCCGACGGCCCGACCGAGATCCCGGTGACGTTCGCCGAGGGGGGCCTCGTCAAGGTCGAGGTCCGCAGCTACGCCGGGAGCGAGCTCGTCGGCGGGTACACCGAGAACGTATCGGTCCGCGACCTCCCGACCGTGGAGTCGGACGACTTCGACTTCCCCGAGCACGACGGGGTGGTGGACCGTCCCGGCACCTTCACGTTCCGGCCCGGCCGGACCGGTGTGGTGGCGTACGAGTACACGTTCGGTGGTGGCGATCTGCTGCGCATCGACGCGGCCGCGGACGGCACGGCGGTGCTGCACTGGACGCCCACCGAGGGTGGCTGGCACGTGCTGAACGTCCGGAGCATCAGCGCCGACGGCACTGTCTCGGAGACGCAGGAGCAGCAGTTCAACGTCATCGACACCAAGCCGTACGTCTCCTCCAGCACCTACTACGAGAACGGCGCATGGGGTGGCGTGGGCATCCCCGGTGAGTTCAACTTCGACACCGGCATGCCCGACGTCGACGTCTACCTCTACCGCCTGAACGACGGGCCGGAGCAGGTCGTCGACCCGGACTACAGCTGGGCGCGGGTGACGCTCACCCCGGACCGTTCCGGCAGCAACACGCTGACGGTGCGTACCCGGTTCCAGGACGGTTCCTTCTCCCCGACCCGGACGTACACGTTCGAGGTCAGCGACGCGCCGGTGGTGACGTCCGAGGACTACCCGGAGAACGGTGAGGGCGGCCAGCCCGGGCAGACGGGCCGGTTCACCTTCAACCCGGGCCGCTCCGGCGTGACCGAGTACCGCTACGTGCTGGAGTACACCGGCGAGGAGCAGGTGGTGGCCGCCGGCGCGGACGGCCGGGCCACCGTCGAGATCACGCCGGCGCACTCCGGCTACACGCTGCTGACTGTCACCAGCCGGACGGCCGACGGCACGGTCAGCCCGGAACGCCGGTACTACTTCCGGGTCCGCGACTCCCGGGTGAACGTGAGCAGCGCGTACGACGAGTACAGCCCGCGTGGCGGGATCGGGTCGGTCGGCACGTTCGGGGTCTACACCGAGATCAGCGAGGTGACGACCTTCGAGTACCAGCTCAACGGCGGCGCCTGGCAGAGCGTGCCGAAGAAGCCCGATGCGCTGGTCACGGACATCACGGTGATCATGGACCGCAACGGCGCCAACCTCATCTCGGTACGGGGCCGTACCGCCGCGGGCGACTACACGCCGCAGACCGACTATCCGTTCCTGGTCGGCACGGCGCCGCTCGTCAGCTCTGGCACCTACCCGGCCGGTCAGTGGTCCGGCGGTGTGGGCGTGGCCGGTGAGTTCACCTTCACCCAGGGCAGCCCGGGTGTGACCGAGTTCGAGTACACAGTCGAGGACGGGCAGCCGGTGACCGTGGCCGCGAACGCCGCCGGAGTCGCCACGGCCACCTTCACGCCGACCTCGGCCGGCTCGTACAGCATGCGGGTGCGCGGCCGGACCGCCGACGGCGTGTGGACCGACACGACGAGCTACTACTTCCTGGTCAACTACTCCTGATCCGCTGGTGACGGTGGGCCGCCCGGAACGGGCGGCCCGCCGTCACTCAGTCGACTGTGGGCAGCGACGGCCCGAGCACGTCGTCGGCATCCACGATGGTGTACGCGTACCCCTGCTCGGCCAGGAACCGCTGCCGATGCGCGGCGTACTCGGTGTCGATGGTGTCCCGCGAGACCACCGTGTAGAAGTGCGCCTGCCGGCCATCGGCCTTCGGGCGCAGCACCCGGCCCAGCCGTTGCGCCTCCTCCTGGCGGGAGCCGAACGTGCCGGACACCTGGATCGCCACCGCCGCCTCCGGCAGGTCGATGGAGAAGTTGCCGACCTTCGAGAGCACCAGGGTCCGCAACGAGCCGGAGCGGAACGCGTCGAACAGCCGCTCGCGTTCCTTGTTCGTGGTGGAGCCCTGCACGATCGGCGCGTCCAGGTATTCGCCGAGCTGGTGCAACTGGTCGAGGAACCCACCGATGACGAGGACCTGCTCGTCCGGGTGCCGCTCCACCAGGGCCCGCACCACGGGCAGCTTCGTGCGGGCGGTCGCCGCCATCCGGTAGCGCTCCTCCGCCTCCGCCGTCGCGTACGCCAGCCGCTCGGCGTCGGTGAGCGTCACCCGTACCTCGGTGCACTCCGCCGGGGCGATCCAACCCTGCTGCTCGATGTCCTTCCACGGCGCGTCGTACCGCTTCGGGCCGATCAGGCTGAACACGTCGCCCTCGCGGCCGTCCTCGCGTACCAGAGTCGCGGTGAGGCCGAGCCGGCGGCGGGCCTGGAGGTCCGCCGTGAAGCGGAAGATCGGCGCGGGCAGCAGGTGCACCTCGTCGTAGACGACCAGGCCCCAGTCGCGGGCGCCGAACAGGTCCAGGTGGGTGAACGCGCCGCCGCGCCGCGAGGTGAGCACCTGGTACGTGGCGATGGTGACCGGGCGGATCTCCTTGCGCTCGCCCGAGTACTCGCCGATCTCCTCCTCGGTCAGCGAGGTGCGGGCGATCAGCTCGCGCTTCCACTGCCGTCCCGCCACCGTGTTGGTGACCAGGATCAGCGTGGTCGCCTTCGCCTCGGCCATCGCCGCCGCGCCGACGAGCGTCTTGCCGGCGCCGCAGGGCAGCACCACCACGCCGGACCCGCCGGCCCAGAACGCCTCGACGGCTTCCCGCTGGTACGACCGCAGCGTCCACGGCTTGCCGCCGTCGGAGCCGGACTCGGCCAGCTCGATCGGGTGCGCCTCGCCGTCCACGTACCCGGCCAGGTCCTCGGCCGGCCAGCCCAGCTTGAGCAGCGCCTGCTTGAGCCGCCCCCGCTCGGACGGGTGCACCGCGACGGTGTCGTCGTCGATCTTGGCGCCGAGCATGCCGGCGAGCTTCTTGCTCTTGGCGACCTCGATCAGGACCACTCGGTCCAGGGCGCGCAGCACCAGGCCGTGCACCGGGTCGTTGGCGAGCTGGAGCCGGCCGTACCGGTCCATCGTCTCGGCCACGTCGACGAGCAGAGCGTGCGGCACCGGGTAGCGGGAGTACTTGATCAGCGAGTCCACCACGCCCTCGGCGTCGTGGCCGGCGGCTCGGGCGTTCCACAGGCCCAGCGGCGTGAGCCGGTACGTGTGCACGTGCTCGGGGGAACGTTCCAGCTCGGCGAAGGGCGCGATCGCCATCCGGCACGCCTGCGCGTCGGGGTGATCCACCTCCAGCAGCAGCGTCTTGTCCGACTGCACGATCAGTGGTCCACCGCTCACGCCAGCGTCCTCTCGCATCGCCCGGAACCCGCTGCCCGGAAACTCGTCGCCCGGAACCCGGTCGCCCGGCATCCCGTCCACACCCCGGCTGACCTGCCGCAGGCCGACCATCCAGTGTTGCACGCCGGAGGGCGCCGCAAAAAAGTCTCGCTGGACAGGCAACGTCATACTCGTCCCACACGTCTAGCAAGCGGGACGACTGTCCAGGGAGGGCCCATGCAGCGTGTCCGGTTTCTCGCACGGGCCACCGCCCTGGCGGTGGTCGTGCTGGTCGGTGTCGGCGCCTGCGCGCTCGATCCGCAGGCGGAAGGCGCCGGGGGCAGCACCCCCGGCCCGGTCGGGCTGACGGAGGGAGCATCGGGGGCGAGCGCGTCGCCCATGCCGGAGCAGCCGGTCACGTCCCCGTCGGCGCAGCCGAGCCGGACGGCCTCGCCGAAACCCTCCCGGTCGCCGGAGGCGACGAAGACGACGAAGCCCAAGCCGAAGCCGAGCGCGTCCGCCGGGTGCCCGCAGGGGGAGCACCAGCGGGCGGTGGAGACGTACCTGACGCGGCTGGGCGGCTTCGGGACGCTGACCGTGGACGGCGAGCAGTCCGCCGCCGACTGCGCGGCGATCAAGAAGTTCCAGATCCGGTACGGGATCAGCCCGTCCTCCGGTCGCGCCGGTCCCACCACGTACGACGTGGCGAAGCGGCTCGCCGCCACCGACACCGCGCGGTGCAGGGCCGGTTCCCGGCTCACCTTCTGCGTCGACCTGACCCGGCAGACGGTCTGGGCGATGCGCGGCGGGAAGGTGGTGATGGGTCCGACGGTCACCCGCACCGGCATGTCCGGGTACGCCACCCCGGCCGGCACGTACTCGGTGGGGCGGAAGAACCCGCGCGAGTGGTCCAACCCGTACGAGGTGTGGCTGCCGTACTGGCAGCAGTTCAACGGCGGGATCGGCTTCCACGAGACCACCACCTACCTGCACAACGGCGCGATCGGCTCGCACGGCTGCGTGAACCTGCTGCACCGCGACGCGGTACGCCTCTGGGAGCTGGGTTCGGTCGGCACCCGCGTGGTCGTGATCGGCCGCCGCCCCGGCACCTGAGCCCGCCCGGAACCCGCCCCACCCGTGACCGGACCGCCCGGATCAGGGTTTTAACCCCTGTCCGCGCGATCCGGTTGGTGTAACCCTGGAAGCCGGGTCCATGCCGGGACGGGGAGGGACTGCCATGACCGTTGACCAGGACGTGCTTCCCGAGGACGAACGGACGCGGCAGCAGGAGGTGCCCACGGCGGTGGTGCTCGCCTACGCGGCCGCCGCCGCCGGGGTGTTCGGCTGGTTCCTGTTCGGGCTGTTCGTGCAGCAGCAGGGCTTCGTCGACTCGGTGGGTGAGGCGGCCGGTACCGCGTTCGCGTTGCTGCTGGCCGTGTCGGTGATCGGCACGCTGCGCCGCAACGGCGAGTAGCTCACTCCTCCAGCACTGCCGCCGTGATCCGGTGCAGCGCGAACGTGTGCAGCATCTCCGTCCGGTCGTCCTCGGCGCGCAGGTAACCGGCACCGATCGACACCGGCCGGACCAGCCGGGACGCCGTCGCCCCGTGCGCGTCGACGTAGCCCACCCAGACCAGCGCCTTGTCCCGTACCGCCTGTTGGAGCACCGCCAGCGCGTCGCCGTGCCCGGACACGGGCGCCGGGCCGCCCGCCGCCGGGGCGCCGCGGACCACCGCCGGGGCCCGCCGCGCCGCCCGGGCCGCCGCCTCGCCCCGGCGGATCTGCTCGACCACGCCGAGCAGGCGGGGCATCGGCAGCTTCGGCGTGGCGAGCGGATCGACCGCACGACCGATCGCGGTACGCGCCGGCGCCCGCCGGGTCTTCGGGCGCGCCAGCACCGTCGCGCCGCTGGCGTCCTCTGGCACCGGGGCGTACCCGGCGTCGCGCAACGCGGTGAGCATCCGGTTGACCTGGTACGGGGTGACCAGCACCGTCGGCGCGAGCCGGCGGAACGCCAGCGGCTCCAGCCGCCGGTCCGCCTGCACCTCGGTGAGCAGTGCCTCGTCGTCGCTGCGCACGTACGCGCCGGCCGACCCGACGCGCAGGCCACCGTGCTTGCGGGCCACGTCGTCGACCAGATAGGTCAGGCCCTGCGGCACCGGGGTACGCGAGCGGCGGCGGAACAGCGTGTGCAGGTCGTCGGCGGTGTAGCCGGCGTCGAGCGCCCGCCTGATGCTCCCCGTGGTGACCCGGTGCACGCTGGCTCCGCCCGCCGACTCGTGCTCGGCCACCACGTCCAGCTCGGCGGCGAGCGCCGGGTCGGGCGGGCCGGGCACCACCACCGACAGGTCGGCCTGCACCAGCACGTGGTCGACCGGGGCGGGCAGCAGCCCGTCCAGCGCCCGTACCGTCGTCGAGGCGTCGCCCGACTCGGCGTCGGAGCGCAACCCGAGCGGGTCGTCACCGCGCTCGTCGGCCTCGGTCAGCTCGGCGAGCAGCAGCCGCCCGTACGAGGTGAGCGCGCCGAGCCCGGTCACGCCCAGCGTGGCCGCCTCGGCGAGCACCTCCCGGTGCGCCGTCTCCCGCCCCCGGGCCCGCCGGGGCGCGCGCCAGTCCAGCAGTTCCAGCACCTCCTCCGGCGTCGGGGCGGTGCCGGGTGTCAGGTCGGCCAGCACGGCGAGCACCGCACGACGGGCGGCCGGCGCACCGGCTCGTTCCGCCTCGGCGGAGAGCACCGAGATGGGCCGGTCCCGGTCGTCGCGCTGCCCGATCAGGCCGGCCTGGCGGGGCATCGACATCCAGGCGCGGGCGAGCTGTTCCCAGCGCTGGGCCAGCGACACCGCGCGCCACACCTCGTACCCGCCGGTGGGCAGGATCTGCTGGTCGCCGCCGTACCGGGTGGTGACCGCGCCGGTCAGCTCCATCTCCCCGGTCAGCCCGGCCGCGTACGCCACCTCGAACAGCAGCGCGGTGGTCGGCTCGTCCAGCCCGAGGCCACGGGCGAGCCGCCGCAGGTCGCGGACGCCGACGCCGCCGGAGCGCAGCACCGGTGCCGGTTCCGCGGTCAGCGCCTCCAGCATCGCCTCGGTGTGCCGGACCACCTCCATCGTCTGCCCGGCCCCGGCCGAGTCGACGGACTTGACCTCGCGCGGTGGGCCGGACACCACCGGCGGGCTGGTGCGCAGCGGGCCGAGCGGACCGGCGTCGCGGCGCAGCACCAGCCCCACCTCGCGGGGCAGCTCGACGGTGCCGTTGCGGCCGCCGGACATCCGGACCAGCAGCCGGTGCTCGACCAGCCAGCGGATCGGGGATCCGGTCGGTGCGCCGCCGTTCACCAGGTCGGGCGGGAGCACGTCCTCGGCGCCGGTGGCGGGGGCCTCCAGCGCGCCGGGGGCCACGGTCCCGACCGGTGGCCCGGCGGCGAGCCGGTCCAGGACCGCCCGGGCCGAGGGCGGCGCGGACAGCAGCGTCCGCCGCAGCTTCGCCGGGTCCGCGCAGAGCGCCGCCGCGCGCGGATCAAGCTCCGCCGCCGGTCGGCCCAGCCCCGCCGGGTACGGGGACACCTCGTCGATGCCGCCGGCCACGCACAGGTCGTGTTCGGGGCCGTACAGCAGGAACCGCGCCCGGAGCCGGTCGACGGCGGCGCGGACCGCCGTCGGCGCGGGTGGGTGCGGCCCGGCGGTGGCCAGGGCGAGGATCTGGTCGGTGGAGGTGGCGCCTTCGGGGCCGCGGGTGAGGCGGGCGGCGTCGAGGATCTGGAGGGTGAACTGGTCCAGCCCGTCGAGCGCCCGGGCCACGGAGACCCGGGACTGGGCGCGCAGGGCGAGGGCGGACACGTCGGCCGGCACCGGCACGACGAGGTCCGGCCGCAGCTGGAGCAGCGCGGCGAGGGAGTCGTCGGGGAGGGCCCGCAGGTGGTCGGCGAGTGAGGTGGTCATCGTCGTACCACGCTAGCCCGCTGGGTAGGTTCTCGGCATGTCTCCGCTGATGGTCGGCTTCGACCTCGACATGACCCTGGTCGACTCCCGTCCCGGGATCGCCGCCGCGTTCCGGGCGCTGACCGCGCGCACGGGTGTGCACGTGGACGGGGATCTGGCCGTCTCCCGGCTGGGCCCGCCGCTGCGTACCGAGCTGGCGCACTGGTTCCCGCCGGAGCGTGTCGAGGAGGCGGTGACGCTCTACCGCGAGCTTTATCCGGCGTACGCGATCACCCCGACCGTGCCGATGCCGGGTGCGGAGGCCGCGCTGCGCGCGGTGCAGGCGCGCGACGGCCGGACGATGGTGGTGACCGCGAAGATGGGCCGGCTGGCGAAGCTGCACCTGGACCACCTCGGACTACCGGTGGACGAGCTGGCCGGGGACGTGTTCGCCGAGCAGAAGGCGGTCGCGTTGCGCGAGCACGGCGCGACGCTGTACGTGGGCGACCACGTGGCCGACATGGCCGCCGCGCGAGCCGCGGGAATCCCGGGCGTGGCAGTGGCGACCGGCCCGTGCTCGGCCGACGAACTGACCGAGGCCGGGGCGTACCTGGTGCTTGATGATCTCGTCGAATTCCCGAGGGCGCTGGACCGGATCATCGGGCTAGCCTTGGAGGGGTAGACGGTTCGAGTGGAGCGGGGTTCAACAGGTGCCGACGGGTCGAGTGAAGTGGTACGACGCCGCCAAGGGGTACGGGTTCGTCACCAGTGACGAGGGTGGCGACGTGTTCCTGCCGAAGGGCGCGCTACCGGCGGGTGTCGCCGACCTGAAGGGTGGCCAGCGGGTCGATTTCAGCGTGGTGGACAGCCGGCGGGGCGCCCAGGCGATGGGGGTCAAGCTGCTGGAGGCGCCGCCGTCCGTGGCGGAGCTGCGCCGCCGGCCGGCCGAGGAACTCCACGGCCTGGTCGAAGACATGATCAAGGTGCTGGAGGCGAAGGTCCAGCCGGACCTGCGCCGGGGGCGCTTCCCGGATCGGAAGACCTCCCAGAAGATCGCTCAGCTGGTCCACGCGGTGGCGCGCGAGCTGGAGGTCTGAGGGACGAGCCCGGCGTCGGCGGCCCGGCCCAGCAGCGCTTCCACGGCGGCGAAGCCGGCCTCTCCCAGGTCGGCGGTGAACTCGTTGACGTAGAGGCCGATGTGCCGGTCCACCACGTCGGGCTCCATCTCCTGCGCGTGCGCGAGGACGTACTCGCGGCTCGCAGCCGGGTCGGCCCACGCCTGGCGTACCGACTCGCGGATCCAGGTGGCGGCCTCGACCGGGTCGACGGCGCCCCGGCGGGCCAGGATGGCGCCGAGCGGGATCGGCAGCCCGGTGTCGCCCTCCCACCACTCGCCCAGGTCGACCAGGGCGGTCAGCCCGTGCCGCGGGTAGGTGAAGCGCGCCTCGTGGATGACCAGGCCCGCGTCGTACCGGCCGGCGGCCACGCCCGGCATGATCTCGTGGAACGGCACCACCTCGATGCGCGCCGGTGCCTGGCCGGCCGCCCAGAGGCGGAACAGCAGGTACGCGGTGGTCCGCTCGCCGGGCACCGCCACCGTCGCGCCGGACAGGTCGGTCCGGTCGCCACGGGTCAGCACCAGCGGGCCGCAGCCCCGGCCCAGCGCGCCGCCGCAGGGCAGCAGGTGGTAGTCGTCGAGCAGCCACGGCAGCGCCGCGTAGCTGACCTTCACCAGGTCGAACGCCCCACGCTCGGCGGCGGTGTTGGTGACGTCGACGTCCGCGTAGGTCACCTCGACCGCCGGCGCGCCCGGCACCCGGCCGTGCACGAGGGCGTCGAAGACGAACGTGTCGTTGGGGCAGGGGGAGATCGCCAGGGAGAGCGCCACGGTCCCACCGTAACCCCGGCGGCCGGGCGGCCCGTCACGGCGTCCGGTGTGACGTCCAGCCGGTCCGGTGCAGCCGCTCGATGCCGTCGAGCAGCAGGTCCAGCGCGAATTCGAACTCGAACTGGTCGTCGCAGCCCGGCCCGACCACCGAGTCGTCGTCGTGGGACGCGGCGGTGGCGATGGCCGCGAGGTTGGGGAAGCGGTCGGCCACCTCCGGTGGCAGATCGGCCGGCGCCTCGGGCACCGTCGCGCCGGACCGGCCGGCCTGCCGGGAGGTGTCGAACAGTTCCTGGCTGAAGCCCAGCACCCGGCTGCCCAGCGCGTGCATGACGTGATGGGCCAGGTCGGTGGAGAACCCGCCCGCCCGCAGCGCGCCGACTGTCGAGTCGAGGTACGCCAGGACGGCCGGGGTCGGCGTGGTCCGGGACTCGATCGCCAGCGACGCCCAGGGGTGGCGGAGCAGCATCTGCCGCGCCGACAGGATGCGTCGGCGGATCGCCTGCTTCCAGTCGCCGGGCACCGGCGGGTCGATCTCCGCGACGACGATGTCGATCATGCCGTCGAGCAGTTCGTCCTTGTTCGCCACGTGCTTGTAGAGGGCCATCGGCACGACGCCGAGGTCCTGCGCGAGGTTGCGCATGCTCAGCGACTCGATGCCGGTCCGGTCGGCGAGCACGACTGCGGTACGCAGGACGCGATCCCTGGTCAGGGGTGCCCTTCGCGCCGTCTCCGTCTGCTCCGCCATGTCGTCCCCAGTCCTCCCGAAGGCCGTTGACACAGTAACCGCCTTGACTGGTGTACGGCGTACACCTAGCCTTGTACTCATGAAGGTGTACGCCGTACACCTGGGAGGAGTGCGACATGAAGGCGATCGTCCAGGACCGGTACGGCCCCCCGGAGACACTCGCGCTGGCCGATGTCGAGACGCCCGAACCCGGCCCCGGCGACGTCCTCGTGCGGGTCGAGGCGGCAGCCGTGAACGCGTACGACTGGCACGTCATGCGCGGCGACCCCCGGCTGTCGCGGCTTGCGCTCGGCCTCACTCGGCCCCGCGCCCGCATCCGTGGCCGCGATGTCGCCGGCCGGGTCGAGGCCGTCGGCGCCCAGGTGCGGCACGTACGCCCCGGCGACGCCGTCTTCGGCGACCTCGGCGAGGCCGACGGCGCATTCGCCGAGTACGTCTGCGTGCCCGAGCACCTGGTCGCGCCGCGCCCGACGAACCTGACCCCGGCGCAGGCGGCGGCCCTGCCGCTGGCCGGCGTCACCGCGCTCCAGGGCCTGCGCGACGCCGGGCAGGTCGGGCCCGGCCACCACGTCCTGATCAACGGGGCCTCGGGCGGCGTCGGCACGCTCGCCGTCCAGTTGGCCAAGGCGCTCGGCGCGACGGTGACCGGCGTGTGCCGCACCCGCAACGTCGACCTGGTCCGCTCCCTGGGCGCCGACCACGTGGTCGACTACACCCGCGACGACTTCACCCGCGGCGGGCGCCGCCACGACGTGGTGTTCGACCTGGTCGGCAACCGCTCCCTGGCCGCGTTGCGGCGGGCGCTCACGCCGGACGGGACACTCGTGCTCTCCGGCGGCGGCGTCTACCGGGGCGGCAGCCTGCTCGGCCCGATCGGGCTGCTGGCGCGGGGACGGCTGCTCGCGCCGGTCATCAGCCAGCGCGTCGTCGTCCTCGCCACCTCACCCGGCCGGGCGCACCTCGACGTGCTGCGCGAGCACGCCGAGGCGGGCCGGCTCACCCCTGTGGTCGACCGGACCCATCCGCTGCGCGAGGTGCCCGAGGCCGTCCGCTACCTCGAAACCGAGCACGCGCGCGCCAAGGTCGTCATCACGATCTGACGCCGCCGTCCCCAGCCCGCCGACTTCTCCACAGGGTTGTCCACAGGTGGACGGGATCAGTGGAGGGCGGCCGCCGCGGCGGTGAGCGCGGCGAACGCCTCCCGCATCCGCCACGCGCTCCGGTCACGCGGGCCGATCGGGTTGGAGACGGTCCGCAGCTCGGCGAAGGGCACACCGGCCTGGGCGGCGGCGACCGCCACGCCGTACCCCTCCATCGCCTCGGCCACCGCGTCCGGGTGCCGTTCGGCCAGCTCCGCCGTGCTGGCGGCGGTGCCGGTCACCGTGCTGACGGTGAGCACAGTGCCGACGGTGGCCCCGGGCAGCGCGGCGCGCAGGCGGGCCAGCAGGCCCGGGTCGGCGGGCACGATCCGGCCGCCGCCCAGCAACTCGGGGGGCATGCCCAGGTCCTCGACCGGGATGAAGCCGGCGGGTGATTCGGCGCCGAGGTCGGCCGCGACGCTGCGGTCGGCGAGCACCGTGCCGCCCACCGCTACCCGGCCGACGAACCCTCCCGCGATGCCGGCGCTGACCACCGCCCGGTACGGCCGCCCGGCCGCCTCGGCCAGCGCCAGCAGCCGTGCCGTGGCGGCACCGGCGACGGCCGGGCCGACCCCGACCGGCAGCACAGTCACGTCCGGCGCTGCCGGTGCGGTGAGGCCGGCACGGATCGCCTCGGCCTCGGCCGGCACGGCCGTGACCACGAGCAGACCGGTCACGCCACCGGCCCCCGGGGGTCGCGCCGCTCGGTGTCCTCGACGCCGCCCGGCCCGCCCACCGAGGAGGACGGCCGGTAGATGTGGAAGCCGGGCGGGGCCAGCCCGTCGTCGTCCGGCGGCGGGCCGGAACGCTGGGGCGCCGGTGACGTGGGCGCCGGGTCGTCGAACGAGGTGGTGGCCGGTTTCTCGTCGCGGGTCGCCTGCTCCGCCGCCAGTTCCTCGTCGCCGAGCGGCCGGCCGGCCAGGTGCTCGCCGCGCAGCTTGCCGGCGACGAGCACGCCGCGTACGGCCACCAGCGCGGCCACCGCGGCGGCGACAGTCACCCCGATCAGGCCGGTGAACGGCACCAGCCCGAGCCCGCCCCCTGCTACGAACGCGAGCATCAGCGCGGTCTCCGAGTGCGCGAACGAGCTGGCGCGCAGCCGCTCCGGTATGCGTTCCTGGATCGAGGCGTCCACCGCCAGCTTGGCGATCCCGCTCATCATCGCGGCCACCAGGCAGAGCAGCGCCACCATCGGCAGCGAGAACTTCAGCGCGGCGAGCACCGCCACACCGGCCACCACGATCGTGCCGCTGGACTGGAGCGCTGTCGGCCGGTGGATGCGCAGACGGGTGCCGAGCGCGGTGGCCAGGAACGTGCCGACCGCCAGCGCGCCGCCGACCAGGCCCAGCGCGCCCTGGGCGCCGAGGTCGCGGCCGAAGAAGTCGGTGGTCAGGTCACCGGCCTTGATCGCGAAGGCCAGGAACAGGAGCAGGAAGCCGTAGAGCCCGCGTAGCGCCGCCGCGCCGATCAGCGTGGCGATCACCAGCCGGCCACTGGGGCGACCCCGGCCCAGCGGGCGCTCGCCGTCACGGCGGCGCAGCGCGCGCAGCGGGTGCGGCATCCGCTCCGGCGGCTCGGAGTCGGCCTTCGGTGGCAGCCGGAGCGAGATCACCATGCCGATCAGGAAGATCACCGAGGCGACCCGCAGTGGCCACTGCGGCCCGAACCAGAACGCGGCCAGCCCGATCGGCGCGACGAGCGCGCCGGCCACCGTGCCGTAGACGCTCGCGCGCGCCCCGACCTGGGACAGCCCGAGCCCTTCCGGAAGCAGCCGGGGGACAGCCGCCGAGCGGGCCACGCCGTACGCCCGGGAGAGCGCGAGAACGCCGAACGCCGCCGGATAGAGCCCGAAGCTGCCGATGTAGTCGGAGATCAACCAGGCCAGGAACGCCCGGCCGAGCATGGTGGTGGCCAGCGCGTACCGCCGGCCGTGGCGGAAGTGGTCGAGCAGCGGGCCGACCACCGGGGCGAGCATGGCGAACGGAACCATGGTGACCAGCAGGTAGAGGGCCACCTTGTTGCGCGCCTCGCCCAGCGGCACGTCGAAGAAGATCGTCCCGGCCAGGCCGATCGCGATGAGCGTGTCACCGGCGCAGGAGAGCGCGTGCAGGTCGAACAGGCGGACCATGCCCACCTCGTTGCCGGCGCTGCGGGCCCGGGCGGTCCCGGCCCGCCGGGTCATCCAGCGCCCGCCGTGCATCGAGCCCCGCAGCAGCAGCCGGGTGGCGCGGATGCCGGTGCCGACGGTCCGCCCGAGGAAGGAGCGGCCGGAGCGGGAGGACAGCGCCATGCGTCCCATCCTCGCCCATCCTTTCCACGTGCGCCGCATCACCCGGAGAGAAAGACTCCGGGGAGTGCCTGTCGCCCGTGGACGGGCATGGGGAACAATGGTCCGGTGACCAGGCCCGCCTCCGCCCGCGCTCCCCGGCTCGACCAGGTCTGCGCCGCCGCCGTCGAGGTGGCCCGCGACGCGATCACCGAGGTGGAGCCCACCGACATCGGCGATCATCTCCAAGCGGTCGCCGAGGGCGATCGGGTCGTCACCCACTACTTCGAATGCCGGATGGCCGGCTACCGCGGCTGGCGCTGGGCCGTCACGGTGACCCGGGTGCCGCGCAGCCGGCACGTCACCATCTGCGAGACGGTGCTGCTGCCCGGCCCGGACGCGCTGCTCGCCCCGGGCTGGCTGCCGTGGCAGGAGCGGCTCAAGCCGGGCGACCTGGGCCCCGGCGACCTGCTGCCCACCCCTGCCGACGACGAGCGGCTCGCCCCCGGCTACCTGCTCTCCGACGACCCGGCAGTCGAGGAGACCGCCTGGGAGCTGGGCCTGGGCCGGCCCCGGGTGCTGTCCCGGGAGGGCCGCGCCGAGGCCGCCCAGCGCTGGTACGACGGCGACCACGGCCCGGACGCCGCGATCTCGGTCGCCGCGCCGGCCGCCGCCCGCTGCGGCACCTGCGGTTTCTACCTGCCGCTCGCCGGTTCGCTACGCCTGGCCTTCGGCGCCTGCGGCAACTTCTTCGCCCCGGACGACGGCCGGGTGGTGAGTGCCGACCACGGGTGCGGCGCGCACTCGGAGACCCTGGTCGAGGTGGCCGAGTCGCCCGTCGACGAGCTGCCGACCGTCTACGACGACAGCGCGGTCGAGGCCATGACCGTCAGCCGGGCACCGGGCTCGGTGGAGTCGGCCGAGCCGGCGGAGCCGTACGGCCACCCCTGACGGGTCAGCGCCGTCGCTGCGCGGCGGCAGTGCGTCGGCGACGCCGGTTGGCGTCGTGCCGCATCATCACCGCCAGGCCGGGAAAGCCCCACAGAAAACCGGCCAGGCAGGTCCAGAGCCAGTTCTGACGCCCGGACTCGGTGAGCCAGTCCCGGAAGAAGATCAGTAGCACCAGGCCGGCCACCGCCCAGGCGATCAGCCCGGCGACGGCGAACGGCACCATCGGCGGGTCGAGCGGCTCCGGCCGCGGCTGTTGCTCCTGTGACACCGGCCCAGCCTACGTGATCGTTCTTCCCTGCCGGCCAGGTGATCTGGGACGATGCGCGCGACAAAACCCGGCCGATGACCAGATGAGGAACCATGTCCATTGCCCCGCCGCCGGATCACGGCACGCCGCCCGATCCCGCGCATCCACGTAACGCCTTCGACCGCTACTTCCTGATCTCGGCACGCGGGTCCACGCTGAGCCGGGAGCTGCGAGGCGGCTTCGCCACGTTCTTCACGATGGCGTACATCGTGGTGTTGAACCCGCTGATCCTGGGCAGCGGGAAGGACGGCGACGGCCGTTCGCTTGCGATTCCGGCGCTCGCCGCGGCGACCGCGCTGGTCGCCGGCCTGATGACCATCCTGATGGGCGTGGTGGCCCGGTTCCCGATCGCGCTCGCGGCCGGCCTGGGTGTGAACGCGCTCGTCGCCTACGAGATCGCGCCGCAGATGACCTGGGCGGACGCGATGGGCCTGGTGGTCATCGAGGGTGTGCTGATCGGCATCCTGGTGCTCACCGGCCTGCGTACCGCGGTGTTCCGCTCGGTGCCGACGCAGCTCAAGACCGCGATCGGCGTCGGCATCGGTCTGTTCCTGACCATCATCGGCCTGGTCGACGCCGGTTTCGTCCGGCGTGTGCCGGACGCCGCGAACTCCACCGTGCCGGTGGGGCTTGGCATCAACGGCAAGATCGTCAGCTGGCCGATGCTCGTCTTCGTGGTCGGCCTGCTGATCACGCTGGTCCTGGTGGTACGCCGGGTCCGCGGCGCGATCCTGATCGGCATCCTGGCCTCCACCGTGCTGGCCATCGTGGTCGAGGCGATCGCCAACGTCGGCCCGTCCTTCGTCGACGGCAAGCCGAACCCGAAGGGCTGGGCGCTGAACGTGCCCGAGCTGCCCAAACAGATCGTGGACCTGCCCGACCTGTCGTTGCTGGGCCAGTTCAACGTGCTGAACTCGTGGAGCCGGGTCGGCTGGCTGGTGCCGCTGATGTTCATCTTCACGCTGCTCATCACGGACTTCTTCGACACGATGGGCACGATGGTCGCGATCGGCCAGGAAGGGGACATGCTCGACGAGACGGGCACCCCGCCGAAGGCCAAGGAGATCCTGCTCGTCGACTCGATCGCCGCCGCCGCAGGTGGTGCCGCCTCGGTGTCCAGCAACACGTCGTACATCGAGAGCGCCGCAGGTGTCGCGGAGGGTGCCCGGACCGGCGTGGCCAACCTGGTCACCGGCGCGTTGTTCCTGCTCGCCATGTTCCTGGCGCCGCTGTCGCTGATCGTGCCGTTCGAGGCCGCGTCGACGGCGCTGGTGGTGGTCGGCTTCCTGATGATGACGGCGGTCCGCACGATCGACTGGACCGACTACGAGATCGCCATCCCGGCGTTCCTCACCATCGCGCTGATGCCGTTCACCTATTCGATCTCCAACGGCATCGGGGCCGGCGTGATCAGCTTCGTGCTGCTCAAGGTGGCCAAGGGTAAGGCCCGCGAGGTCCACCCGCTCCTGTACGGCGTCGCCGTGCTGTTCATCGTGTACTTCCTGCGCGGGCCGGTCGAGTCCGTGTTGCTCTGACGCTGGTGAGCCTGGTCATAACGCATGTCGTTAGCCAGGCTCATTAGTTAAGCTAACTAGTGTGACGGAGCGGACGGTGACGGCGAAACGCGTGCCACCGGCGCAGCTGGCTCCTCAGCTGCGAGATGCGATCACCCGGCTCAACCGGCGGGTCCGACAAGCCCGGCCGGTCGGAGACCTCACGGTCACCCAGCTGTCGGCGCTCACCAGCCTCAATCTGGCGGGCGCCCTCACGCCACGGGAACTCGCTGATGTCGAACGGGTGCAGCCGCCCACGATGACGAAGATCGTCGCGAAGTTGGAGGAGCGCGGCCTCGTGCAGCGCACCCCCCATCCGACCGACGGACGGCAGGTCATCCTGGCGGCGACCGAAGGGGGACGGGCCGTACTCGACCAGTTCGAGCGGGCCCGCAACGAGTGGCTGGCCACCCGGCTGGCCGCGCTGACCGAGGACGAACGCGAAACGCTACGGCGTGCAGCGGAGATCCTCCAGGGCATCGCTCGCGCCTGACACCGCCGCCCGCGGTTCGCTTCGTCAGCTGTGGATGAAGCGTACCGACGCAAGGAGGCGCACCTAGAGTGCAGGCCAAGCTGAGCACGATGTTCCAGTCCCTACGAGTCCGTAACTACCGGCTCTTCGCCACCGGACAGCTGATCAAACTGATCGGCGTCTGGATGATGTTCATCGCCCAGGACTGGCTCGTCCTCGAGCTCAGCGACAACTCCGCGACCGCGCTCGGCGTCGTCACCGCGTTGCAGTTCACGCCCGTACTCCTGCTCACGCTGCTGTCCGGCCGGCTCGCCGACCGCTACGACAAGCGGATGCTGCTCTTCGTCGCCAACGCGTTCTGGACCGTCCTCGCGCTGGCCATGAGCATCCTGGTCCTCACCGGCCTGGTGCAGCTCTGGCACGTCTTCACGTTCGCCGCCCTGCTCGGCGTCTCCAACGCGGTCGAGACGCCGGTCCGCCAGGCGTTCGTCTCCGAGCTGGTCGGCATGCCGCTGCTGCCGAACGCGCTCTCGCTCAACGCGGCAGTGTTCAACTCCGCCCGGATCGTCGGCCCCGCCGTCGCCGGCCTGGCCATCGCCGTCGTCGACGTCGGCCCGGTCTTCCTGGTCACCGCGCTCAGCTCGATCGCCCCGCTGGTGAACGTGGTCCGGATGCGTACCGACGAGCTGCACCGCAAGGACCTGCCGCCGGTCGGTGAGCGGGACCAGGCCCGGGTGGTCGACGGCCTCCGGTACGTGGCACGCCGCCCCGACATCCTGCTGCCGATGGTCCTCATGTCGGTGATCGGAATGAGCCTGTTCAACTTCCAGCTCACCCTCGCCGCGCTGGCGAAGACCGTGTTCAACACCGGCGCCGCCTCGTTCGGCCTGTTCAGCACCGCGCTCGCGGTCGGTGCGCTGGTCGGGGCGCTGGCCGGCACCGGACGGCGCAGCCGGCCCTCGGTCTGGCTCGTGCTCGGTGCCGCGATCGGCTGCGCGGTCTTCGGCACGCTCGTCGGGCTCGCCCCGGCGTACTGGCTGGTCGTGACGCTGCTGCTGCCCGCCGGGTTTTTCATGATCTACTTCGCCCAGGCCGCCAACCAGCGCGTACAGCTCGGTGTCGACGCGTCCTTCCGGGGACGGGTGATGGCGCTGTGGGTGCTGGTGTTCCTGGGCACCAACCCGGTCGGCGCGCCGCTGATCGGCTGGGTCGCCGAGAAGTACGGCGCCGGCGCGAGCATCTGGGCCGGCGGCCTGATCTCGCTGACCGCCGCGTTGCTGGCGCTCACCTGGCAGCTGCGCCGCTCCGGCGCCCGCCTGCGGATGCGGGTGCTGCCGATGCCCCGCTTCTACGTGGTGTCGCCCGGGGCGAAGTAGCCCCGATAGCCGGTCGTACCGGTCCGATTACCCAAACGGGTGGCGGGCCGGTGCGGCAGGGCTTAGCGTCGATGTGTGGAAGTGGGGCAGGGAGTGCTGCTGGCGCTGGCGATCCTCGCCGTCTGCTGCCTGCCCGCCCTGTTCGCGCTGCTGTTCTGCGCTGACGAGATCATCGACCGGGTCGCATGCGGGTGGGCCGAGTGGCGGGAGCAGCGCCGGGAACGCCGTACCATCGCGCGGCTCGACCGCGCCATCGAGGCCGAGGCGTTGACCCGCGACATCGACCTCACCGAGTTCGACAAGGACGGCCGCCGTTCGCTGGAACAACTCGCCACCGACCTGCGCCGGCTCGGCGGCCACCGGCTCGCCGCCGCCGACCGCAGCGTGGTGTGGCACGGCGCGGTCATCGAGGCGTACGACGAACGGCTGCGCGCCGCCTGCCACGCGCTCGGCATCGCCGAACACCTGGCCGAGCTGGACGGCGTCGACCGGGAGATCGAACGGGTACGCGTCGAAGGGCTGCTGCACGCCGCCGGGCTGACCCTGCCGGCCGCCCGCGCCGCGCACCACCAGCGGCACCGCTGACCGGGTGCGTCTCTTCGCGGCGATCTACCCACCTGCCGTGGCGGTCGCCGACCTGACCGCCCGGATGAAGGGCCTACGGGTCGCGTCCGCCCGCCACGCCCGCCTGGCCGACCCGGCGAACCTGCACCTCACGCTCGCCTTCCTCGGCGAAGTGCCGGACGACCGGCTGGCCGATGTGAAGCACGCGCTCGCCTCGGCTGCCCGGACGGTTCGCTCCCCACTGCTGCGTCTGGCGGGCGGCGGCAGTTTCGGTGCGGGCCGGTCCACAGTGCTCTGGGTCGACGTGCGCGGCGAGGTGGAGGTGCTCGACGCGCTCGCCCTGTCGATCCGCGACGGGCTGGGCGAGGCCGGGCTGCCCTGCGACGACAAGCCGTTCCGGGCGCATCTGACCATCGCCCGCCCCGGCGACCGGGTGCCCGAGCCCGATCTCCGCGCCGACCTGGCGACCCTGGACGACTACACCGGCCCGGAGTGGCCCGCCGACCGCCTGACCCTGGTCCACAGCAATCCAGGCCCGCCCACCCGCCACACCCGAGTCGCCACCTGGCCGCTGTAGCGCTGCCCTCCGCCCTCGCCCCGCCCTCTCCCGCGATCTTGCAGGTTCGGCCCGGGCGAAAGCCCTGAACCGCCCTCGATCGGGGGCACAAACTGCAAGATCAACGGGGTGAGGGGGAGGGACGGGGGAGAGGGCGGGACGGGGGCTACCAGGCCCAGGCCTCGGGGCCGGGGCCGCCGTTGCCGACCGGCGGGAACAGCTCGTCGAGGCGCGTGAGCGTGGCCTCGTCCAGCTGGACGTCGAGGGCGCCGAGGTTGCGGTCGAGCTGGTCCATCGTGCGCGGGCCGACGATCGGCGCGGTCACGCCCGGCCGGGACAGCAGCCACGCCAGCGCCACATCCGCCGGGTCGTGGCCGAGGTCGGCGCAGAGCTTCTCGTACGCCTCGATGGTGTTCCGGTGCTCGGCCAGCGCGTCGGCCGAGCGGCCGGTGGTGCCGCGCGCCGCGCTGCCGTCGGCCATCTTGCGGATGATGCCGGAGAGCAGCCCGCCGTGCAGCGGCGACCAGGGGATGATGCCCAGCCCGTAGTGCTGCGCGGCCGGTACGACCTCCAGCTCGACGTACCGGGTCAGCAGGTTGTAGATGCACTGCTCGGAGACGAGGCCGAGGAAGTTGCGCTTACCGGCCGCGGCCTGCGCCTGCGCGATGTGCCAGCCGGCGAAGTTGGACGAGCCGACGTAGAGCACCTTGCCCTGCGCGACGAGCGTCTCCATCGCCTGCCAGATCTCCTCCCACGGCGTGGTCCGGGAGATGTGGTGCATCTGGTAGAGGTCGATCGTGTCGGTCTGGAGCCGGCGCAGCGAGTCCTCACAGGCCCGGATGATGTGCCGGGCGCTCAGGCCCTGCTCGTTGGGCCACTCGCCCATCTTGCCGTACACCTTGGTGGCGAGGACGACCTTGTCGCGGCGCCCGCCGCCCTGCGCGAACCAGCGGCCGACGATCTGCTCGGTGACGCCCTCACCGAGCTTCCAGCCGTAGACGTTCGCGGTGTCGAAGAAGTTGATCCCGTGTTCGAGCGCCCGGTCCATGATGGCGAAGCTGTCCGGCTCGTCGGTCTGCGGACCGAAGTTCATCGTGCCGAGGCAGAGTCGGCTCACGGACAGACCGGTGCGTCCCAGGTTCGTGTACTCCATGACTCCACCCTGGCACGCCGGCACTTCGAGTGCCCTCTCAACGAGCCAGGGTGGAGCTTGCGATCAGGAGGATTCGCGGGCCGCCGGGCCGGTGCCGAACAGCACGTCGTCCCAGCTCGGCAGCCGCTTGCGCGGCTTGCCGGCGGCGTCGGTGGACTCGGTGGCCGCACCGCCGGTCGCCGCCGCCGGGCCGGTGCGGCGGGGCCGCAGCACGGCAAGCGAGGGTACGGCCGGGATCTCCTTCGGCGCGTCCGAGTCGTCGTCGAAGGCCGAACCCTGCCCACCACCGAGCAGCGCGGCGGCACCACCGGCGACGGCCCGCTGACGGGGCGCCTCCTGCCCGGCCAGCGCGGCCGGGGAGCGGGTGTCGAGACCACGCCCGGACGTGCCGCCGAGGGGACGGTCCAGCGAGGCGAGCAGCGCGTCCCGGCCGGCGCGGATCGGGTCACGCCCCGGACGGGCGTGCTCGGAGGCGGCCGGCAGGCCGTGTCCACCCCGGCTCGGCTCGCCGCGCGACGGACCGGGCAGCGCGTGACCGCCTCGCTCCGGCGCCGGCTCCTGGCCGAGGATCGGCGTGGGCCGCTCGGCGCACAGGTATTGCGCCATGTCGTCGTGCGGGGCGACGTTCTGCCGGGTCTTGTCCAGATCCCACACCGCCTGCGCGGTGGCCTTGCCGGACGGCCAGGTCGCGATGATCCGCCAGGTGCCGTCGTCGCGGCGGTAGGCGTCCCACGAGATCTTCTCGGTGTCGATGCCGTGCTGGGCCAGCCGGCCGTTGACGACCTCGGCCAGCGGGGTCGGCTTCTCCGCGCCCTTGAGCCGGGTGCGGCGGGCGTGCTGGGCGAGCATGGCCCGCTCCTGGAGCACCGGACCGGCGTAGCGCAGCACCCGGTCGACCGGCACACCGGCGATGCGGGCGACGTCCTCCGCGGACTCGCCGGACCGGATCCGGGCCTGAATGTCCCGTGGGGACAGCGACGGCGTCGGGTCGGTGGCGCTCGGCACCACCGCGAGCGGCGGGGCGCCCGGCTCGGCGTGCAGCGCCGACGCGATCCGCTCGTCGATGGGCAGCGCCAGCAGGCGCCCCACCTCGTCGGCGAGCACCAGGGCCTGGCCGTCCTCGGAGAGGGCGACGAAGCGTACTGGGCGCATGGGCTTGCCTCCGTCCCGCTTCGCTGGCCGTCACGCCACGGGAGCCGGCCACCCGGGCGTCTCGCACCACCGTACGCTCATCTACCCGCCGATGGGGACTGCGACACCCCGGCATGTCGTGACTGAGCTGCGGTAACGATCACGGTGGGTGGCCGCCGGAGCCCCGACGGCCACGCACCGTGACGACGTGATCAGAGTCGCTCTACCACGTAGTCGATGGACGCGGTGAGCGCCTCGACGTCGGCCGGCTCGACGGCCGGGAACAGCGCCACCCGCAGCTGGTTGCGGCCCAGCTTGCGGTACGGCTCGGTGTCGACGATGCCGTTGGCGCGCAGCGCCTTGGCGATCGCAGTGGCGTCCACCCCGTCGGCGAAGTCGATGGTGGCGACCACGTTGGAGCGTAGGGCCGGGTCCGACACGAACGGCGTGGCGAACGACGAGCGCTCGGCCCAGCCGTACACGATGCCGGCGCTCTCGGCGGTGCGCTTGGCCGCCCAGGCCAGCCCGCCCTGGGAGTTCATCCAGTCGGTCTGCTCCGCGGCCAGGAAGATGGTCGCCAGCGCCGGGGTGTTGTACGTCTGCTCCAGCCGCGAGTTGTCGATCGCGGTGACCAGGTCGAGGAAGGCCGGGATGTAGCGGCCCGAATCCTTGACCTCGGTGGCACGGGCCAGCGCGGCCGGCGACATCAGGGCCAGCCACAGCCCGCCGTCGGAGCCGAAGCACTTCTGCGGGGCGAAGTAGTAGACGTCGGTCTGGGCGACGTCCACGTCCAGCCCGCCGGCGCCGGAGGTGGCGTCGACAAGCAGCAGCGAGCCCTCGTCGGCACCCGCCACCCGGCTGATCGGCACCGCGACACCGGTGGAGGTCTCGTTGTGGGGGGTGGCGTAGACGTCCACGCCGGCCTCGGCCACGAGCGCCGGGGCGCTGCCCGCGTCGGACTTGCGGACGGTCGGCTCGCCCAGGAACGGCGCATCCTTGACCGACTTGGCGAACTTGGCGCCGAACTCGCCGAAGCTGGCGAACTGGGCCCGGTCGCGGATCAGGCCGAACGTGGCGACCTCCCAGAACGCGGTGGTGCCGCCGTTGCCGAGCACCACCTCGTACCCCTCGGGGAGGGAGAAGAACTCGGCCAGGCCGCGGCGCAGCCGGGCCACCTGGTCGCGGACCGTCTTCTGCCGGTGCGACGTGCCCAGGTAGCTGGTGGCGACGTCGGAGAGGGCGGAGACCGCGGCCGGACGGACCTTGGACGGGCCGCAGCCGAATCGTCCGTCGGCGGGCCTGATCTCGTCGGGAATCCGGATGGTCGGTGCGTCAGCCACGGTCTGAGGATCCTTCCGCATGGGCGAGAGGTGAGCTGGCAGGGCGCGGACGATGTGCTGCCGCGTGGCGGCGGGCGTCCGAGCCCGTTCCGGCGACACTGCCACGGCCATCCTCGCACCTGCCCGGGCACGTCCGGCGGGCTGTCCCACCCCGGTCGGTGAGGCGTCCGCCACACGTGGGCCGCACCCGTTCCGGAAATGCCGGAGCCCCGCTCCGCCGGCTGGGGAACGGGGCTCCGGGCGAGACGTCAGACGCCGTGCGGGATGGCGTCCCAGCCCTCGACCTGCTGCGGCTTGCGCGGGCCGTGGCCGACGTACGTGGCCGACGGCCGGACCAGCCGCTGGAGCTTCTTCTGCTCCAGGATGTGCGCGGACCAGCCGCCCATCCGGGCGCAGGTGAACATCGAGGTGAACATGTGCGCCGGCACCTCGGCGAAGTCCAGCACCACCGCCGACCAGAACTCGACGTTCGTGGCGAGGACGCGGTCCGGGCGGCGGGCCTGCAGCTCGGCCAGCGCGGCCTTCTCCAGCGCCTCGGCGACCTCGAAGCGGGGCGCGCCCAGCTCCTTGGCGGTACGCCGCAGCACGCGGGCGCGCGGGTCCTCGGCCCGGTAGACCCGGTGGCCGAAGCCCATGAGCCGCTCGCCCCGGTCGAGGACGCCCTTGACGTACCCGTCGGCGTCGCCGCTGCGCTCGACCGCCTCCAGCATGCTGAGCACCCGGGACGGGGCGCCGCCGTGCAGCGGGCCGGAGAGCGCGCCGATGCCGGAGGAGATGCAGGCCGCGGCATCCGCGCCGGTGGAGGCGACGATCCGGGCGGTGAAGGTGGAGGCGTTCAGGCCGTGCTCGGCGGCCGAGATGAAGTACGCGTCGACGGCCTTGACGTGCCGCGGGTCGGGCTCACCCCGCCAGCGCTTCATGAACCGCTCGACGATGGTCTCCGCCTTGTCGATCTCCTTCTGCGGCACGGCCGGCAGGCCCAGGCCGCGCGCCGACTGGGCGACGAAGGACAGCGCGGTGACCGACACCCGGGCCAGGTCCTCGCGGGCCTGCTCGTCGGAGATGTCGAGAAGCTGGTTGAGCCCCCAGTACGGCGCGAGCATGGCGACCGCGGACTGCACGTCGACGCGGATGTCACCGGAGTGCACCGGCACCGGGAACGGCTCGGCCGGCGGCAGGCCCGGGCCGAACCGGCCGTCCACCAGCAGCGCCCAGACGTTGCCGAACGAGACCTGGCCGATCAGGTCCTCGATGTCCACGCCCCGGTAGCGCAGTGAACCCCCCGCGCGGTCGGGTTCGGCGATCTCGGTCTCGAAGGCTACGACGCCCTCCAGGCCCGGTTTGAAATCGGACATGTCGTCTCCTGGCTTCGGCTCGGCGCGCCCGGGCGGGCTGATCGAGCCCCGCAGCTCAGGCGACCCTTCAGGGATGTGGTTCGGAACATCTTGCCCGCTGGGTAACAAGCTGCGCGACCCACAGCCACTGTGCGCCACGCGACATCCCCGCCGCTGGACGTCGGTGAGAGAGGGAGAAGACTGGGTACCGGGGCCTGGCCAGCGTCGGGGGACGCCGGCACGCCCGGGAGAGGGACTACCACAGTGACAGGCGACACACCCGCCCCGGCCGGTATGCGTAACGAGTACGCCGCCGACCTGGGCCTGACCGAGACGGATCTGGCGCCGGACTGGCACACCCAGTTCGCCCGCTGGTTCGCCGACGCGGTGGCCCATCCACTGCCGGAGCCGAACGCGATGGTGCTCGGCACCGCCGACGACCGGGGCCGGCCCAGCGGGCGCACCGTGCTGCTCAAGGGGTACGACCCGGAGGGCTTCGTCTTCTACACCAACCACGGTTCGCGCAAGGGCACCGAGGTGACCGGGAATCCGTGGGCCAGCCTGGTGTTCCCGTGGTTCCCGATGCAGCGGCAGGTGACGGTGACCGGCCGGGTCGAGCAGGTGGACCGGGCCGAGACGCAGGCGTACTTCGCCGGCCGGCCGCGCGGCTCGCAGCTCGGGGCGTGGGCCAGCGCCCAGTCGGCGGTGGTGCCGGACCGGGCCGCGCTCGACGCGGCGTACCGGGCGGCGGCCGAGCGGTTCGCCGACGTGGACCCGATTCCCGCGCCGCCGCACTGGGGCGGGTTCCGGGTCCGGCCGGAGACCGTCGAGTTCTGGCAGGGCCGGGCCAGTCGGCTGCACGACCGGCTGCGCTTCCGGCGTACCGGGGACGGGGTCTTCGTCGTCGAGCGGCTCGCGCCGTGACCGACGTCACAACGCCCCGGCGGCGGGGACCGCGCCGCTGGGCGATCGACCTGCGCCCGCTGCGCGTGCCCGCGTACCGGCGGGTCTGGACCGGCAACGCGATCGCCATGTTCGGCTTCCAGTTCACCGCCGTGGCGGTGCCGGTGGAAATGTTCGACCTGACCGGCGGCTCGCTCTGGGTCGGTCTGCTCGGCATCGCGGGCTTCGTACCGTTGCTGCTCTTCGGGTTGTGGGGCGGCGCGGTCGCCGACGCCCGGGACCGCCGCCGGGTGCTTCTCGTCGGCGGCTGCGTGCTCTGGGCCTCGACGCTCGGGCTGCTGGTGCAGTCGCTGGCCGGGGTGCGCAGCCCGCTGCTGCTCCTGCTGCTCGTCGCCCTCCAGTCGACCGCCTTCGCGATCACCTCGCCGGCCCGCAGCGCGATCCTGCCCCGGCTCGTGCCGGCCGAGCTGGTCCCGGCGGCCACCACGCTGAACTTCACCACGTTCACCGCCGCCGCCGTCTTCGGCCCGCTCGCCGCCGGCCTGATCTTCGCCGCCTGGCAGGTCGAGACGGCGCTGCCCATCGCGTACGCGGCGGACGCGCTGCTGTACACGGCGGCGCTCTGGGCCACGCTGCGGCTGCCCGCGATGCCGCCCACGCCGGACCCGGACGGCGGCGTCCGCAAGGCCGGGCTCGCCAGCATCGTCGACGGCTTCCGCTATCTGGCGACCACGCGGGTGCTGCTGCTCTCCTTCGCCATCGACCTGATCGCGATGATCCTGGCCATGCCGCGGGCACTCTTCCCGGAGCTGGCGCAGGAACGCTTCGGCGGCGCGTCGGCGGTGGGCTGGCTCTACAGCTCCATCGCCATCGGCGCGATGCTCGGCGGCCTGACCTCCGGGTGGATCGGCCGGGTCCGCCGCCAGGGCCTCGCGCTCACCGTGGCGGTGGTCGGCTGGGGCGTGGCGATCGCGCTCGCCGGGCTGGCCGGCCAGTTGTGGGTGGCGGTGGTGCTGCTGGGCGTCGCCGGCGCCGCCGACCTGGTCAGCGCCACGCTGCGCCAGTCGATGCTGCTGGTCTACGCCCCGGACCGGATGCGGGGCCGTCTCCAGGGCGTGAACACGGTCGTGGTGGCCGGTGGCCCGCGCCTGGGCGACCTGCGCGCCGGTGCGACGGCCGCCGCCTTCGGCACCGGCTTCGCCATGGTCGGTGGCGGTCTCGCCGCCGCCGTACTCGCGGTGCTGCTGGTGGTGGCGTTCCCGGCGCTGCTGCGCTATCGCTCGACCACCCCCGCCGAGGAGCGCCACTGACGGTAGGGTCGCCGACATGGGGATCGACGCGCAGCCACCGTCCGGTACACAGTGGACCATCGCGGCCGACGGCCACGAGGCCGTCGTGGTCGAGGTGGGCGGCGGGCTGCGGGCCTACCGCTACGACGGCGTGGACCACCTCGACGGGTACGCCGAGGACGAGGTCTGCCCCGGGTCGGCCGGGCAGGTGCTGGCGCCCTGGCCGAACCGCATCCGGGACGGCGTCTACACGGTCGGGGAGCGGTCGTTTCAGCTCGACCTCACCGAGCCGGAGCGGCACAACGCGCTGCACGGCCTGGTGAACTGGGTGCGGTGGCAGCCGATCGAGCAGTCGGCCGACAGCGTGACCATCGGCTACGACCTGCCGCCGAGCCCCGGCTACCCGTGGGCGCTGCGGCTGCGGGCCCGGTGGAGCGTCGGCCCGGACGGACTGCGGGCCGAGCACGAGGCGACGAACCTCGCCGACGAGCCGGCGCCGTTCGGCTTCTCCGTCCACCCCTACCTGCAACTGCCCAAGGTCGGCGTGGACCAGCTGCGGCTGCACCTGCCGGCCCGGCGGCGGGTGCTGGTGGACAGCCGCCTGCTGCCGGTCGCCGCCGCCGAGGTGTCCGGCTCCGAGTTCGACTTCACCAGCCCGCGCCCGATCGGCGATCTGGTGCTCGACACCGCGTTCGGTGACGTCGAGCGGGACGCCGACGGCGGCTCGGCGGTGGTGCTCAGCGCGCCGGACGGCTCGTCCGGGCTGCGGATCTGGGCGGACCGCGAGTTCGGCTGGTGGCAGGTGTTCACCGGCGACACGCTCGGCGGGGAGCGGCACCGCCGGTCGGTGGCGGTGGAGCCGATGACCTGCCCGCCGGACGCGTTCCGCTCCGGCAAGGATCTGATCATGCTGGAGCCGGGGCAGACCTGGCGGGGCGCCTGGGGCGTCCGCCCGGAGGTCTGAGCGTGGAGTTCGCCGAGGTCGTCCGGCGCCGCCGGATGGTGCGCAACTACGAACCCGCCCGGCCGGTGCCGCCGGAGGTGGTCGACCGGCTGCTGGACCACGCCGTCCGGGCCCCGTCGGCCGGTTTCTCCCAGGGCTGGGGCTTCCTCGTGCTGGAGGAACCCGAGGACCGGGAACGGTTCTGGGCCGCCACCACTCCCGGTGGCGGCGGCCGGGAGCGCTGGCTGGCCGGGATGCGCCGGGCGCCGCTGATCGTGGTGCCGCACGCCAACCGCGACGCCTACCTGGACCGCTACGCCGAGGCGGACAAGGGCTGGTCGGACCGCGCCGAGGACCGCTGGCCGGTGCCCTACTGGTACGTGGACACCGGTTTCGCGGCGTTGCTGATGCTGCTCACCGCCGTCGACGAGGGGCTGGGCGCCTGCTTCTTCGGCATCCCGCCGCAGCGCATCGGGGCGTACCGGGACGCGTTCGGGGTACCGCCGGAACTGCACCCGATCGGTGCGATCACAGTAGGTTACCGAGCTGTCGACCACCGGTCACCGTCGCTGCGCCGAGGGCGTCGTCCGGTGCAGGATGTGGTGCGGCGGGGACGGTGGACCTGAGCGGTTAGGCTGACATCCACATTGTCAGCCTGGCCTGGGGAGGAGAGCACGCCGTGATCTTCAGGGCGGTCCGGGACGGGCGTCCCTACCCGGAGCACAACCTCACGCTGAAGCAGTGGGCCGAGATTCCGCCGCGCCCGCTGCGGCTTGACCAGCTCATCACCACCAAGCGCGAACTCGCGCTGGACAAGCTGCTCGCGGAGGACTCCACCTTCTACGGCGACCTCTTCCCGCATGTGGTCCAGTGGAACGGCGGCCTCTACCTGGAGGACGGCCTGCACCGGGCGCTGCGCGCGGCGCTCCAGCAGCGCAACCAGATCCACGCGCGGGTGCTCGTGCTCGGTGACCAGGGCGAGTGACGCCTCCCTGAGTCTTGGTTAAGGTGACGCCATGACTCCTCTCGACCTGCTCGACATCGATGCGTCGCTCAGCGACGAGGAGCGGCAGATCCGCGCCGTCGTGCGCCGGCTCGTGACCGACCGGGTACGCCCGCACGTCGCCGGATGGTACGAGGACGGCCAGGTGCCGGCCCGCGAACTGGCCCGCGAGTTCGGCAAGCTCGGCCTGCTCGGCATGCACCTGACCGGGTACGGCTGCGCCGGTTCCTCGGCCGTCGCGTACGGGCTGGCCTGCCTGGAACTGGAGGCCGGCGACTCCGGCGTCCGGTCCCTGGTCTCGGTGCAGGGATCGCTGGCCATGTACGCCATCTGGCGCTACGGCAGCGAGGAGCAGAAGCAACGCTGGCTGCCCGCGATGGCGGCCGGCGAGGCGATCGGCTGCTTCGGGCTCACCGAACCCGACCACGGCTCCGACCCCGCCTCGATGGCGACCCGGGCCCGCCGGGACGGCGACGACTGGATCCTCAACGGCAGCAAACTGTGGATCACCAACGCGCCGATCGCCGACGTGGGCGTGATCTGGGCGCGTACCGACGACGGGGTGCGCGGCTTCGCCGTACCCATGGACACGCCGGGGGTGACGGCGCGCGAGATCCGGCACAAGATGTCGCTGCGCGCGTCAGTGACCGGTGAGATCGCGCTCGACGACGTCCGGCTGCCGGCTGATGCGCGACTGCCCGAGGCGATCGGGCTGAAGGCGCCGCTGGGGTGCCTGACCGAGGCCCGGCACGGCATCGTCTGGGGCGCGCTCGGCGCGGCCCGCGACTGCCTGGAGACGGCGCTGGAGTACGCGACCACCCGCACCCAGTTCGGCCGCCCGCTCGCCGGGTTCCAGCTCACCCAGGCCAAGCTCGCCGACATGGCGGTGGAGTGGAACAAGGGCATGCTGCTCGCGCTGCACCTGGGCCGCCTCGCCGACGCGGGCACGCTGCGGCCCCACCAGGTGAGCGTGGGCAAGCTGAACAACGTCCGCGAGGCGCTCGCCATCGCCCGGCAGTGCCGCACGATCCTCGGCGCGAACGGCGTCTCGGGGGAGTACCCGGTGATGCGGCACGCCAACAACCTGGAGAGCGTGCTCACCTACGAGGGCACCTCCGAGATCCACCAGCTCGTCATCGGCCAGCGGCTGACGGGCCTGTCCGCGTTCGCCTGACCTGCGGTTTCACCCGATCGGGTCGCTCGGCGAGCGACTGTCGCACGGTGGCCGTACCGTCATTGTCAGTCGATGTGTCGGACGAGGACGGTGAGGGCGATGGCCCGCGACGGTGACATCAACGAGCCCACCCGGGAGTTCCCGGACTACCCCACCAGCGAGTCCCTTCGCGACCGGGCGGAGGGCACGCCCGACCACGACCGCGAGTACGCCCCCGGTGCCCCGGGCTCGGGCGGCGGTGCGGCGCGCGGCCTGCTCTGGGTGCTCGGCGCGGCGGCGCTGGCGGTGGTGGTGCTGCTCGGCGTGCAGGCCACCGGTCTGCTGCCCGACTTCCGCAACCCGTTCGCCAAGGAGCAGACCGACCGCAGCCAGCCGCCGCTGCTCAAGTCGATCCGTGACCTGAGCCGCTACGTCGCCGCCGAGGGCAACTTCCAGGTCGTGGTGGACGTGCAGAACGACAGGCGCAACGTGCCCGACTTCCTGCTCAACGAGCGCACGCTGTTCGTCGGGGCGGGCCGGGTCGAGGCGTACGTCGACTTCACGAAGATCGCCGACGGTGCCGTGGTGGTCTCCGAGGACGGCAAGTCCGCCGAGATCAAGCTGCCCGCGCCGCAGCTCGGCGAGACCGATCTGGACATGGACAAGAGCTACGTGTTCGCCGAGCAGCGCGGTCTGATCAACCGGCTCAACGACCTGGTGGCGGGCGACCCGAACCGGCAGCAGCAGATCTACAAGCTCGCCGAGGACCGGATCACCGCCGCCGCCCGGGACAGCGGGCTCACCGCCCGCGCCGAGGAGAACACCCGCAAGATGCTCGAAGGGCTGCTGCGCTCCCTCGGATACGAGAAGGTGACAGTCACCTACGCGGCACCCTGAGCTTCCTGCTCTGACGCCGCGCGCCCGCCCCGAGGATCCGGGGCGGGCGCGTCGCGTGTGTGCCGGCGTCCCGGCTCGTGTCGCGTCAGCGGGTGGCGAGGTAGCGGTCCTCGTTCGGCATCAGGACCCACAGGACCAGGTAGATGATGACCTGCGTGCCGGGCAGCAGCAGCGACAGCAGGAACAGCAGCCGGACCATGCCGGCCGACATGCCGAACCGCTGCCCCAGGCCGGCGCAGACACCGGCGATCATGCGCCCCTGGCGGGGCCGGACCAGTTTGCGACTCATCGTCGTCTCCCACTTCTGCGGCGATCCGCCGCGCTGATTCCACGGTAGAAAGGGGTACGCGCCGCGCCCTCAGCCCCGAGGAGGATCGGCGACCCGGGCACCCGTAGGTGCTTACCCCGGCCCCTCCCCGCCAACGCACCCCCGCTCCCCGCCCCGCTCCCCGCCCCCCGCCTCCCGCCCTGCTCCGCTTCCGCGATCTTGCACTTGCGGCCCATGTTCTGCCCCATTCGCGCCCTTTCTGAGGGCCGCAACTGCAAGATCGCGGGATTGGTGGGGTGGCGGGGCGTTCGGCCGGACCGCTGCGTCGAGCGCGTTCCGCCTCGCCGGGAGCCGGGATGGATGCGTCGATCTTGGAGTTGTGGCACCTCGCGAATGGCGTTAATCGGGCATCCTGGGTGCCACAACTCCAAGATCGACGGGGCGGGGCGGGGCGGGGCGGGACGGGGCGGGGCGGGAGGGGGGCGGCGGGTCGGGTATGTGGCGGAGTGGGGGCGGGTATTCACGGGGGCGAGGTAGGCTCGCCGGTCGGGCGCCCCCACCCCGGGCGCCGGCCGTCTACCCGCCCGGCGGGCGCGGCACCTACGCACCGGCTCGGATCCGCACAACGGGGACGACGGCGAGGAAACAGCAAATGATCAGTGTCTTCGATCTTTTCAGTGTCGGTATCGGGCCGTCCAGCTCGCACACCGTCGGGCCGATGCGGGCCGCCCGTACGTTCGTGGCGGGCCTGAAGGCCGACGGGCAGCTCGCCGACGTGGCGCGGGTACGGGCGGAGCTGTTCGGTTCGCTCGGCGCGACCGGGCACGGGCACGGCAGTGACCGGGCGGTGCTGCTGGGGCTGGAGGGCGAGGTCCCGGAGACCGTCGACACCGACTCGGTGGGGCCTCGGGTGGAGCGGATCCGCACGCAGCGGCGGCTCGACCTGTTCGGCAGCCAGGGGATCGACTTCGACCCGGACACCGATCTGGTGCTGCACCGCCGGCGGTCGTTGCCGTACCACCCGAACGGGATGACGTTCGCGGCGTACGACGCGGCCGGGAACGAGGTGCGGACGCGCACGTACTACTCGGTCGGTGGCGGGTTCGTGGTGGACGAGGCGGCGGCCGGGGCGGACCGGATCAAGGCGGACAGCACCCGGGTCCGGCATCCGTTCCTCACCGGCGCGGAACTGCTGACCGTCACCTCCGAGACGGGTCTGTCGATCAGCGAGGTGATGCTCGCCAACGAGTTGTCCTGGCGCAGCGAGGCGGACGTGCGGGCGGGGCTGCTGGAGATCTGGCGGGTGATGCGCGAGTGCGTGGAGAGCGGCTGCACCCGCGACGGCGTACTCCCGGGTGGGTTGAAGGTCCGGCGGCGCGCGGCGGAGATGCGGCGCGGCCTGGAGGCGGAGACCGGCAGCGGGGATCCGCTGCGCGCGATGGACTGGGTGACGTTGTTCGCGTTGGCGGTCAACGAGGAGAACGCGGCCGGCGGGCGGGTGGTCACCGCGCCGACGAACGGGGCTGCCGGGATCATCCCGGCCGTGCTGCACTACTACACCCGGTTCGTACCGGGTGCCTCCGAGGAGGGCGTGGTCCGGTTCCTGCTGGCGGCGGGCGCGATCGGTGTGTTGTTCAAGGAGAACGCGTCGATCTCCGGGGCCGAGGTGGGCTGTCAGGGCGAGGTCGGTTCGGCGTGCTCGATGGCGGCGGCCGGGCTGGCCGAGGCGCTCGGCGGTACGCCGGAGCAGGTGGAGAACGCCGCCGAGATCGGCATGGAGCACAACCTGGGGCTGACCTGCGATCCGGTGGGCGGCCTGGTGCAGATCCCGTGCATCGAGCGCAACGCGGTGGCGAGCATCAAGGCGATCACCGCGGCGCGGCTGGCGTTGCGGGGCGACGGGGTGCACCACGTGTCGCTGGACAAGGTCATCAAGACCATGCGGGAGACCGGCGCGGACATGAAGGTCAAGTACAAGGAGACCGCGCGCGGCGGGCTCGCCGTCAACGTGATCGAGTGCTGACCTCGTTGGGGTGATCCCGGCCCGCACCCGGCCCGGGAGCGCGACTGACAAAGCGACCATCATGCGGTGACGTCAGGCGTCGCGGCGCTCTGGTCCGCCCGCACCTCGCTGCGCATCCTGGTCCGCCGGGATCTCGCGGTGAAGTACCAGCAGTCGGTGCTGGGCTACTTCTGGTCGCTGATCGAGCCGCTCGGCATGGGCCTGATCTACTGGTTCGTCTTCGGCGTGCTCTACTCCGGCGCGACCCGGCGGCACCTGGGCGAGGCGGCCGGGTCGTACCCGCTGTTCCTGATCACCGGCATCTTCGCCTGGATGTGGGCGAGCTCGGCGCTGACCGAGGCCGCGAACGCGCTCACCGGGCAGTCCCGGCTGATCACCACGATGAACCTGCCTCGGCCGATCTTCCCGATCGGGCGGGTCGCCGGCCGGTTCGCCGAGTACCTGGCCGGGTTGCCGATCCTGGCCGCCGTCGCGGCGATCTATGCGAGCCAGGGGAAGATCCGCCCCGGCTGGAGCCTGCTCGCCCTGCCGCTGGCGGTGTCGGTGCAGTTCGTGCTGCTGGTGGGCCTGGCGTTGCTGCTGTCGGCGGGCAACGTGCTGATGCGCGACATCGAACGCACCATGCGGTTGATCATCCGGCTGCTGTTCTACGCGACGCCGATCATCTATCCGCTCGGCCTGGTGCGGGAGTCGGGCATGCCGGGCTGGCTCAAGATCGGGTACGAGCTGAACCCGCTGGTCGGGATCTTCCAGCTGCACCACGCGGTCTGGTATCCGGACGAGTTCCCCGATGCCCGGCTGCTCACGATCACGGTGTCCGGCAGCGTGCTGGTGCTGGCGCTGGGCTGGTGGGCGTTCCACCGCCTCGAACCGGCAGTGCTGAAGGAACTCTGAATGGCTCCGATCATCGAGGCGGACGGGCTCGGCATCCGGTTCGTCCGCAACCGGCGCCGTCAGCTGCGGCTGCGGGAGCTGATCGTGCACCGGGGCGCCCGCGACCCGGACGCGGGCCGGTTCTGGCCGCTGCGTGACCTGTCGTTCCGGGTCGAGCCGGGCGAGACGGTGGGCGTGGTGGGCCGCAACGGCACCGGCAAGAGCACGCTGCTGCGGCTGATCGCCGGTGTGCTCATCCCGGACGAGGGCTCGATCCGGGTGCACGGCCGGGTGGCGCCGCTGCTCGAACTGTCCGCCGGGTTCTCCGGCGACCTGACCGGGCGGGAGAACCTCTACCTGGTGGGCGGGCTGCACGGGCTGTCGTCGGCGTACCTGCGGGAGCACTTCGACGAGATCGTCTCGTTCGCCGGTGAGCAGGTGGAACGGGCCATCGACACGTCGGTGCGGCACTACTCGTCGGGGATGAAGGTGCGGCTCGGGTTTGCGGTGATCGCGCACCTGCCGCACCCGGTGCTGCTTGTGGACGAGGTGACAGCGGTCGGGGACGCGGAGTTCCGCGCGAAGTGCTATGCGACCATCGAGCGACTTCTCGCGGAAGGGCGCACGCTGGTGCTGGTGTCACACAACGACAAGGACCTCACCCGGTTCTGCCGTCGGGGGCTGTACCTCGACGCCGGACGGCTGATCGTCGACGGGACGATCGACGAGGCGCTGGCGGCCTACGCCGACGCGGCGAAGCGGTGACGCTCGCGATCGTGCTCGCCGCCGAACCGGCGGCGGGCCACCTCACCGAGCCGCCGGGCCGTCCGGCCGAGCCGGGCCGTCCGATCGAGCCGACAGCGGGCCGACCTGCCGGGGAACCACTCACCGAGCGGCTGGCCGCGCAGTGGCGCCGGGCCGGGGCGGACGACGTGCGTATTGCCGCCGACCTGACCGAGCTGGCCGACCTGGTGGCCGGCGCGACCGGGCCGGTGCTGGTGAGCGGCGCTGACCTGGTGGCGCACACCGCCGTACTCAAGCACCTCGCGACCAGCCCGGTGGGGCCGACGGTGGCGCTGGTGCTCACCGATCCGCCCGCTCCTGGGCAGGCCACGGTGCGCGAGGAGCGCGGGCAGGTGGTCGAGGTCGGCGCCGCCGACCCGAGCGGCGTGTTCGGCGGCGCGCTGCGGGTGGGCGCGGCCGACCTGCCCGCGCTCGCCGAGGCCGCCCGCCGCGCCGCGGGTACCGTCCCCGACGTGCCGCCGTCCGACCTGGCCGCCCCGGCCGCGCCCGGCACCGCCGGGGGCGGGCCGCTGGACGCGGTGGACCGGCTCGTGGCCGGCCTCGCCGCCCGCGGCACGCTGATCTTCGCCCACCGGGTACGTCTGCTCGTGGCGCACCGGGTGGGCGACGAGGCGCAGCGGGCGGCGGCCGAGGCGGCGGTGGCCGCCGTCGACGAGGACCGCGCCGAGTTGAAGCTGTCGGTGAAGGAGCGGGACGACTTCTTCACCACGTTCTTCGTCAGCACCTGGTCCCCGTACGTCACCAAGGCGGCGGCACGCATCGGGATCGGTCCGACCGGGGTCACCCTGGTCTCGGTGGCGTTCGCGGTGGCCGCGGCGGTGCTGTTCGGCACCGGTGGACGGCCCGCGCTGGTGGCCGGCGCGGTCCTGCTCTACCTGGGTTTCGTGCTGGACTGCGTGGACGGGCAGCTCGCCCGCTACACCCGGCACTTCAGCGCCTGGGGCGGCTGGCTGGACACGATGGCCGACCGGTTCAAGGAGTACGTGGTCTACGCCGGTCTCGGCTTCGGCGCCACGCATGCCGGATTCCGCTACGGCTGGGCGCTGGCGCTGGCCGCGATGACGTTGCAGACCGTGCGGCACATGACCGACACCTGGTACGGCGCGCTGCACGACGAGGCGGCCCGGCGGCCGAAGGTGGTGAGCGCCGACGCGGGCGGCATCGGCGGGAAGCTGAACGCCGCGTCGACCCGGGTGCAGGCGGACACCGGCTCGGTGTCGTACTGGCTGAAGCGCACAGTGGTGTTCCCGATCGGGGAGCGGTGGGCGCTCATCGCCATTGCCGCCGCGCTGTTCGGGCCGCTGGTGGCGCTGGTCGCGGTGATGGCCTGGGGGACGCTGGCGTTCGCGTACACCGGGGGGTTGCGGACCTTGCGGGCGCGGTGGATGCGGGTGCCGGTGCTGACCACTGTGGACGCGGCTCTGCACCGCGACGACGGCCTGCTGGCCCGGACGCTGCCGGTCGCACGACGGCCGCTGCTGCTGGCGGTGCTCGGCGCGCTCGGCGCGGCCGGGACGCTGGTGTGGGCGCTGCTCGCGGTGCACGGCGGCGGCGACCTGCCGATCTGGGTGCCGGTGCTCGCGCTGGTGCTGCTGCTCGGTGCGGCCCAGGGCTCGCGGGCGTCGCACGACGGGTCGCTGGACTGGCTGGTGCCTGCTGCGCTGCGAGCCGCCGAGTACCTGTTCGCGATCGCGATCGGGGTGGCGGGCCGGGCGCCCGCGTGGCTGATCTTCGGGTACGTGCTGGTGCTGACGCTGCACCACTACGACCTGACCGCCCGGCTGGAGAAGCGGCAGTCGGCGCCGCCGTTGCACGCCGCCACGCTGGGCTGGGCGGCCCGTTCGGTGTTGCTGGTAATCGGGCTGATCGCCGGATATGCGAGTATCGCTCTGGCTACACTCGGTGCGTACCTTCTCGTGGTTTTTGTCGCGAGCGTGGTCCTCGCCTGGGTGGTCCTGCCGGCCCGCGCCCGTGGGGGTGTGCGCTCGCCGGGCTGACGGAGGGCGGGCCGGGGTGACCTTGATCAGCTTCGTCGTGCCGGCCTTCAAGGTGCAGGGCTACCTGCGGGAATGCCTCGACTCGATCCTCGACCAGCCGTTCGGCGACATCGAGGTGATCGGTGTCGACGACGCCTCCCCGGACGACAGCGGCGAGATCCTGGCCGAGTACGCGCTGCGTGACCCCCGGGTCCGCCCGGTGCGGCTCGCCGAGAACGTCGGGCTCGGTCCGGCCCGCAACATCGGGCTGGACCGGGCCGTCGGCGAGTACGTGTGGTTCGTCGACGGGGACGACTGGCTGGTGCCCGGCTGCCTGCCGCACGTCGCGGACCGGCTCCGCGACACCGCGCCGGACGTGCTGATCGTCGACCACGTCCGGGCGCACTGGAACAACATCGGCACCCGCAGCGCGATGCGCGACGTGTTCCCCGACCCGCCCGGCGCGACGACGTTCACGCTGCGGGACCGGCCGGAGACGCTGAAGCTGCTGCACACCGCGTGGAACCGGGTGGTACGCCGGGAGTTCCTGCTCGAACGCGGGCTGCGCTTCGAACCGGGCTGGTACGAGGACGTGTCGTTCAGCTATCCGGCGCTGATGGCCGCCGGGCGGATCGGCGTACTCGACCGGATCTGCCTGAACTACCGGCAACGCCGCACCGGCGCGATCACGAAGACCCGGGGGGACCGGCACTTCGAGGTCTTCGCGCAGTGGCACCGGGTGTTCGGGCTGATGGACCGCTGGCAGGTGACCGGACTGCGGCCGGCCGTCTTCGAGCGGATGATCTGGCACTACCTCACGGTGCTCGGCAACGGCGACCGGATCGCGCCCGAGCTGCGGGCACCGTTCTTCGCCCAGATGCACGCCGACTACGTGCGGTTCCTGCCGTCCGAGGGCTACCCGGTCCCGCCCGGCCCGGAAGGGCTCAAGCACCGGCTGGTGGCGGCCGGGCGCTGGCGGACGTTCAGCGCGTTGCGCGAGGCGCACCAGGCGGGGGAGACGGCCCGGCGGACCGCGCGGCGGGCCCGGCGACGGGTGACACCTGTGGTGCGGCGTACCGCCCGGCGGGCGCGTGACCTGGCGCTGGGCGAGTACTACCGGGCCGAGTTGCACCGGCCGATCGACCCGACGCTCGCCGTGTACGCGGCCTACTGGTACCGGGGCTACTCGTGCAACCCGGCGGCGATCTACGAGGCGGCCCGCCGGCTCGCGCCGCAGGTACGCGGCGTGTGGGTCGTCCGCCGCGACCGGGTGGCCACGTTGCCGCCGGGCGTCGAGTACGTGGTGGCCGGCAGCCGCGAGTACCACCGCGTCCTGGCCCGCGCCCGCTGGCTGGTCAACAACGTCAACTTCCCGGACTTCGTGCGCAAGCGGCCCGGGTCGGTGCACGTGCAGACCCACCACGGCACGCCGGTCAAGGTGATGGGCCTGGACCAGCAGCGCTACCCGGTGGGAGCGATGGGGATGAACTTCGCCGGCCTGCTGCGCCGGGTCGACCGCTGGGACTACAGCATCACCTCGAACAGCTTCTCCACGCAGATGTGGGAGCGGGCGTACCCGGCGGACTACACCACGCTCGAGGTCGGCTACCCGCGCAACGACCGGCTGGCGCTGGCCACCGCCGAGGACCGCGGCCAGGTCCGCGCGGCGCTGGGCATCGCACCCGACGAGTACGTGGTGCTCTACGCGCCGACGCACCGGGAGCACCTGCCCGGGTGGCGGCCGCCGTTCGACCCGGACCGGATGCTCGACGTGCTCGGGCCCCGGGGCCGGCTGCTGATGCGCAGCCACTACTTCCACGACCGGGAGCGGCATCCCCGGGGGCCGGCGGCGGACGGCGTGCTGGACGTGAGCGCGTACGAGCGGGTGGAGGACCTCTACCTGGCGGCGGACGTGCTGGTCACCGACTATTCCTCGGCGATGTTCGACTACGCGGTGCTGGACCGGCCGATCGTGGTCTACGCGCCGGACTGGGACGCCTACCGGGTTGCCCGTGGCGTCTACTTCGACCTGCTGGCCGAGCCGCCCGGCGCGGTCGCGCGGGACTTCCCCGGGCTGCTCGACGTGTTCCGTTCCGGCGCGGTCGACGACGAGGCGGCCGAGTTGGCCCGGACGGCGTTCCGGTCGCGGTTCTGCGCGCTCGACGACGGCCACGCCGCCGAGCGCGTGGTGCGCCGCGTGTTCCTCGGCGAATCGCCGTAAAAGGGGTTACCGGCAGGTCACTTAACAACAGAGACCGGCGAATACCGCTTAATAGGACTGTCACGAGCTGAACATGGCACGTTTACCCGATGTGCGAATCAGATGATCCTGGTCACAGTCATTCCCGGGTTTGGGGCGAAGAACTGGGGAGGTGACGGTGGCGACCGTCGCGCTCAAGGATGTCACCAAGGTGTTCCCGGACGGAACAGTCGCGGTCGACACCATCAATCTGGACGTCAACGACGGCGAGTTCATGGTGCTGCTCGGCCCGTCGGGATGCGGCAAATCGACAGTGCTGCGCATGGTGGCCGGGCTGGAGGACCCGTCCTCCGGTGCCATCATGCTCGGCGGTGAGCTGGCGAACGACCTGCCACCGCGCGACCGGAAGATCGCCATGGTCTTCCAGGACTTCGCGCTCTATCCGCACATGACGGTCGGCGACAACATCGGCTTCCCGCTGCGCCTGAGCGGCGTCGAGCCCGCCCCGCGCGGCGAGCGGATCCAGGACGTGGCGAGCGCGCTCGGCATCGGCGACGTGCTCGGGCGCAAGCCCAGCCAGCTCTCCGGCGGCCAGCGGCAGCGGGTCGCGATGGGGCGGGCGATAGTGCGCCGGCCCGGCCTGTTCCTGATGGACGAGCCACTTTCCAACCTGGACAGCGGGCTGCGCGCCGAACTGCGGGCGGAGATCTCCGGACTCACCCGCGAACTGGGCGTAACCACCATCTACGTGACCCACGACCAGGCCGAGGCGCTGACCATGGCCGACCGCGTCGCCATCATGCGCAAGGGCGTGCTCCAGGACGTGGGCACCCCCACCCAGGTGTACGGGCGGCCGGCCACGCTCTACGTCGCCGCGTTCCTGGGCAGCCCGCGGATGAACCTGCTGGAGGCGTCGGTCTACGTCCACCTCGACCGGTACGTCGCGCTGAACCTCGGTGAGCAGTCGCTCTACCTGCCCTGGGACGACATCCGCAGCCGTGCGGTGGCGCACTACCACGGTGAGCGGATCGTGGTCGGCATGCGCGCCGAGGCGCTCACCCCGGTCGCCCCGGACACCGCCGGTGACGTGCTGCACGGGCGCATCCGCTACCTGGAGCACCACGGCCACGAGTCGCTCGCGTTCCTCGACATCGGCGCGACCGCGATCGTGGTGGACGAGATGGGCACGCCGGTCGAGCAGGCCGCACCGGGCCAGCGCGGCCTGCGCCGGTTCAACCAGGTGATGCAGCGGCTCACCGGCCGCGCGACGGAGTCGTCGGCCCCGGCCCCGGAGGCGGGCGGAGGCGGCGGCAACCGGACGAGCGTGCTGCCCGACCCGGGCCGCCACCACCGTCGTCCGGCGGAACTGGCGGTACGGCTCGCGCCGTACCCGCAGGTGTCGCCCGGGCACCCGCTCGCCGTGCAGGTGCGGATGGACGCGCTGCACTTCTTCGACGAGCGAGGCGACCGTATCGACGTCGGCTGGCGGTGAACTGCCGGTCGCATCCGCGGACGGGCGGACGGCTCATCCGCGGATGATCGGCCGCCGGTGCGGGCCCCAGGCGACGAAGCGGGCGAACATGTCGGCGGGGGCGGGCGCGTCGTCCGGGTTGAGCCGGTAGAGGTCGCGCGTGGCCTCGTAGAACAGCCCGCACAGGTAGATGGCCAGGCCGATCTGGTTGTCCTCGTACTCGGTCTTGAGCAGCAGGCGGGCCATCGGGCACGGCCACGGCTGGCCGCAGGCCCGGCAACACCACATCGGACGCAGCGGCGTGTGCGGGGTGGCGTGCAACGGATACGGCCGGGGACGATCGGGCCTGGGCCCGTCCGGCGGCTGCCCGAGCTGGTGGCTGATCACCGGCGCTCCTCGTGGTGGCCGTCTCGCCGGTTGTCGGCGTCGCCTCCGCGCTGCTCCGGTACGGACCAGCGACCGCCGTTCGCCCGCCACTGCTGGGCCGGGGTGAGGTTGCCGACCCGGCCGGGGCCCATCGTCGGCAGTGGACGCGTCGGCTGCCGCATCCACTCCGGCAGGTTGTCGCCCCGTACCCGGTGGGGCAGTGTCGGTGCCGACGCACCCCGGCAGCGGAACCAGCGCAGTCGCACGGCGCAACTCCTCTCGGTAGCGGGAACCGGACGAATTCGGCTCCACTGCGTGACAGTCTCGTCACCGCGCCGCTAGGGTCGGAAGGCGTTCCACCCCCACCTTCCCGGCCGTCCGACCGGCCGATTTCCGTGTGCAGCCGTGTGCAGAGGTGTGCAGATGATCCGTGTGCCGTTGTGGGAACTGTTCGCCGGTGAGCTGCGCCGGTTACGTACCGATGCCGGGCTGACGCAGGAGGCGCTGGGCGAGCGGGTGAGCTATTCGGCGTCGCTGGTGGCGGCCGTCGAGCAGTGCCGCCGGGCGCCGCGCGCCGAGTTCACCGAGCGCTGCGACGAGGTGCTGAACGGCGGCGGCCTGCTGGTGCGGATCCGGGACGCGCTGATGCAGGAGGCGCTGATGCCGTGGTTCCGCGAGTGGGTGAGCATCGAGCAGGAGGCTGCCTCACTGCGTAGCTTCCAACCGCTGGTGGTGCCCGGCCTGTTGCAGACCGAGGAGTACGCCCGTGCGCTGCACGAGGGCGCTAGCCCACTTGTCGGTGATGCTATGGAGCAGCAGGTGGCCGCACGGATGGCGCGGCAGGTGGTGCTGGATCGCCCGGCTCCGCCGCAGTTCGTGGCAGTGCTCGACAATTCGGTGCTCACTCGCGCCGTCGGCGGCCCAAAGGTGATGCGGGAGCAGTTGGCGCATCTGGTCGAGGTGGGTCGTCGGCCTCGCGTGCACCTGCACCTGGTGCCGGAAGCGGTCGGTGCCTATCCGGGGCTCAACGGTGCTTTCGTGCTCGCGACCCCCGCCGACGGTGACGACGTGGGCTACCTGGACAACCAGTTGCACGGCACAATCGTGGAGCGGCACGCGGACGTAAAATCACTTCGGCAAACCTGGGAGTCGGTGCGTGCGGAAGCTATGCCGCACGGGGCGACTCTGGCGGCGATCTCGGAGGCGGCGAAGCGATGGAGTTGACCGGCGCGATCTGGCGCAAGAGCACCCGCAGCAGCGGCAACTCCGGCGACTGCGTCGAGGTGGCGGACAACCTGCCCGGTGTGGTGGGGGTGCGGGACAGCAAGGACCGGCAGGGGCCGGCGCTGACGTTCACGCCGTCGAGCTGGGCGGCGTTCGTCGCGCACACCAAACGGGCGTGACCGACGTACCGGATCTCGGTCCCCCGCCACGGCGCACCGCCGTCGACGTGGCGCAAGTGCGTCGCCTGGTCGCCGACCAGTTCCCGCACCTGGCCGAGCTCCGGATCGAACCGGTCGCCAAGGGCGGCTGGGACAACTGGACCTTCCACCTCGGCCCCGAGCTGCTGGCGCGCCTGCCCAGCGCTGCCGAGTACGCCCTGGCTGTCGAGAAGGAACACCTGTGGCTCCCGGCCCTCGCCGCTCGGCTGCCGCTACCAATCCCCGCACCGCTGGCGAAGGGCGAACCGGGTGCGGGCTACCCGTATCCGTGGTCGATCTACCGCTGGCTCGACGGCGAGACCGCCGCCGTGGGCCGGATCGCCGACCCGGTGCGGTTCGCCCTCGACCTGGCCGGATTCCTCGCGGCCCTGCGGGACGTCGACGCCGCCGGTGGTCCGCAGCCGGGCGTCCACAACTGGTTCCGGGGCGGCACGCTGCGCACGTACGACAAGAAGGTCGAGGATGCGCTCGTGGCGCTGGACGGCCACGTCGATGCCGCGCTGATACGCGAGATCTGGGCGCGAGCGGTCGGCGCCCGCTGGGACGGGGTGGACCGCTGGTTCCACGGCGACATCGCCCCGGGGAACCTGCTGCTCGCGCACGGCCGGCTGGCGGCCGTCATCGACTTCGGGACATGCGGCGTCGGTGACCCGGCCTGCGACCTGGCGATCGCCTGGACGTTGCTGACCGCCGAGGGCCGGGCGGCGTTCCGCGAGCGGCTCTCGGTGGACGACGCGACCTGGGCGCGCGGACGTGGCTGGGCCCTCTGGAAGACGCTTTCCACCTACTCCCGCACCTTCGACGACCCCGAGGACGCGGAGGAGTCGGCCGAGGCGCAACGCATCCTCGGGGAGATGTTCGCCGAATAGGCGGCCGGTCTCTCAGCCGGCGGCGGCCCGCTTCTCCGGCGCGAACGGCCACTCCTCGAACGACACGCACCGGCCGTCCTCGGCGAACCGCATGATCCAGAGGTCGCGCCACTCCTGGTGCACGGGGTCGCCGTACCGCACCTGTACCCGGGCCACAGCGGTGTCGCCGTCGACCGCGACGATCTCCGATGTCATCTCGAAGACCTCGTCGGGTCCGTCACGCTCGCTGTCCCACATGCGGGTGATGGCGGGCAGGCCGACGACCGGATCCCGGTACGGCCCCTGCCGATAGGTCGCGTCGGAGGTGAACATCGTGCCCAGCGCCGCCGTTCCCGGTGTGCGCCACGCCTGCTCGTACGCCGCGATCCAGGCGGCCACCCGATTCCTGTCCATGATTGCCAGCCTGCCACCCGGGTGGGTCCGGGTCTCCCAGATCGGCTGCCGGGGATCGTCGTTGTGCACGACGACGTGGGCGTGCTCGGCCGGGCGGGCCGTGGCGAAGTAGAGCCGCTGGGCGGGCAGGTAACGCTCCCGCCAGCGCCGTTCCACGTCGGCTCTCGTTGACACGCGGCTCTCGCGGATCACGGCACGATCCACCGTCTTGTCGAGCGCGGTGGACACGAAGACGCGCAGCTCCCACCGGTCGAGCAGTTCCGGGCGCAGGAGGAAGACGCCGTCGAACACCAGCACGGCGTCGGCGGGAGCGGTGGTGAGCGGCGGGGACAGCACCTCGTCGGTGGCGTGGTCGTAGACCGTGTGCCGGAAGCGCCGCTCGCCGCCCGGACCGAGCGGATCGAGCAGCACCCGCTTGAGCGTCCCGTGGTCGTGGGTGTCGACGTAGCAGCCCTGCGCCGAGAACTCGCCGCGTCGGTAGCGCCGTGCCCGGGGGAAGAGGAAGTCGTCGACCGTCGCCCGGATGACGTACCGGCCGCGGGCCCGCAGGGCGGCGGCCAGCTCGTCGGCGAGCGTGGTCTTGCCGGCGGCGGGCGGCCCGTCGACGGCGACCCGCGTCGGGTGCGCCACTGTGACGGACCCGACCGCGTCGGCCAGGAGGTCGATCAGCTGATCGCGGCGGGGATAAATGGATTGCCCCCGCGCCGGGCCGGGAGTTTGACTGCCGTCCATGCCGTCCCCCTCACCGGTCTTCGTCGCGGGCACTGGTCGTTCGGGCACGTCGCGGATCGCCGACGTCATCGGCCAGCATCCGCTGATCCACCGGATCCCGATGGAGACCAAGTTCCTCGTCGAACCGGGTGGCCTGCGGGACCTGGCCGACGCGCTCACCGACCGGTACGACCCCATCGTCGGCGAGGACGCGCTGCACCGGCTGAGCGACTTCCTCACCGTACGCGTGCCCGGGCGGCGTGACGACCGAGGCAAGACCGTGCCCGAGCTGGTCGGCGTGGGTCGGTACCGGGACGCCGTACACCGGCTCTGGCCGCAGCTCATCGCGCACGCCTTCGAGGAGCCCGCGCCCGCGGAGGGCTTCGGCGACGGCGACCGGCCCGCCGGGCCGTTCGGGCCGGCCAGCCGACGGCGGGCCGTCCCGAGGTACTTCAGTGACCGGAGCGAACTGATCGGCGTCCTACGGGGCCTGGTCGACACCCTGTTCGGTGGGGCGGCGGCCGACGCGGGCAAGCCGACCTGGTGCGAGAAGACGCCGTTCAACCTCTTCAACCTGGACTTCCTCTGGGAACTGGTGCCCGAGGCGACGATCGTGCACATCAAGCGTCACCCGGTCTCGGTGCTCGCCTCCCACCTGGCCCAACCGTGGGCGCCGTCCACTGTCGACGGGGTGCTCGCCTACCTCGTGCCGGTCTACCACCGATGGCTGGCCTGGAGGAACGCGGCCGACCTGACGGGCCGGCGATACGTCGAGGTGAAGGCGGAGGACCTCGCGGCCGACTGGCCCGGGCAGCGGCGGGCCCTGTTCGAGCGGCTCGGCGTCGAGGACGCCGTCACCGCGTTGACGTTCCAGGCGGACAAGCTGGCGCACCGCGACGACCAGTTCGACGCCGGCACCCGCGCGTACGTCGAGCGGGAGTTGGGCGAGATCATCCCCGCGATGGGGTACGAGTGACGGCCGCGATGGCTCCCCGGATCACGCCTTGTGGCGCAGTTCGCGGAGCACGCCGTGCCGGCGCAGGGCCCACCCCAGCCGTCGCGCGCTGGGGTGCCTGACGAACAGTACCGCCGCCCGGCGGATCAGCCCGAACCGGTTGTCGCTCACCTGGTCGTCGACCGCCCGCCAGATCAGCTCGCGGACGTCGGCGCTGTCCAGCATCGCCCGTACCTCGTGGCGTACCCGGGGATCCTCGGCCGCGGACGTGACGGCGGTGACCAGGCCGGGCCGGTCGGCGAGCGGCTCCACCGCCGCGGCGACGAGCGGCCGGCGTACGGTGTCCCGCTCCAGCAGCAGCAACACCGCCTCCCGGACCTCGGTGCTGTCGAGCCCGGACCGCAGCAGGCCCAGCGCGCTGCGCTCGACCTCGCGGTCGCGGTCCGGAAGGGACAGCGCGGCCAGCAGCACCGTCACCTCGTCGAGGTCGACGAGGTGACGCAGCCCGTCGCGGAACTCCGGCAGCGCCCACGCCACCGTCAGCCCGCGCGCGAGATCGCGGTTCATGGGCCACTCGCTACCCGGAGTCGGCAGCCGCCGAAACGCCGCTGGACTGATCACCGGGCCGGACAGCGCCGTGAAATGGACCGTGGTTACAACCGCTCACCTGAGCCGGTCGTATTGGCAGCCTCGGTCGCGAGAACGACCGGCATGGCCGGATAGGGGTCGCTGATCGGCTTGCGCTGAGCATGGACCCGTTCCCGCACCATCACCAGCGTGGGACCGGCGACGTAGTGCCTTCCCCGCCGTTCGCCACGTGCTTCCAGTAGCCCGTGCTCGACAAGGTTGGCCAGATCACGAGATGCGGTCCGATCCTCGACATCGGCAAGTTTGACGTACCCGGAGCGGCGGATGCGATAGCCCAGGACTGCCTCGTAGAGCAGATCGGTCACCCGCTCAGGGAGCCTGTTCTCGCCAACGATCGCGTCCAACTTCGACCAGATGCCAGACGCCTCACCGAAGCGGCGCGCGACGGTCTGCGCCTGCATGTGATGGGCGCGCAGGTTGAACGACACCCAGAGGTGCGCCGAACCCTCGGGGTTCCAGCGGCCCCGTCCGGTAACCGCCAGCACTCGGTAGTAGTCCTCCGTGTTGCTGCCCAGCCATTCCTCGATGCTGGAGAAGGCTGGCTCAACGATTGCGCGGCGGGAAAGCACCAGCGTCTGAAGGGCGCGTGCCATCCGCCCGTTGCCATCGCGGAACGGATGGATCATCACCAGGTTCAGATGCGCCATGGCTGCTTTGACGAGCGGGGAGGCGGTCACGTCCGACCGTAGATCTTCGGCTAGTTCCTCCATGAGGTGAGGTACGTGGTCAGCGTCCGCGCCCTCGTACACCCGCTCATCGGTCCGCTCATCGTGTACATAGATCGAGCCCTTGCGATATTGCCCCGGGCTCTTGCCCAAATCGTGCGAGAGCATCATGTAGTGCATGCTGCGGATCACCGACGTCTCGAAGCGGAAGTGCGAATCCCCGGCGGTTTGCAGCACGTATCCCAGAGCCTGCCGATAGCCCCGGATCTCGGCGAAGGTCCGGTCGTCGGCGCTCAGCGGTTCCTCGCCGTCGAGCGCGGCGGCGGCGTCGTCCTCGGCGACCACGTAGCCCTCAATGCTGTTGGAGCCGAGAATCGCGCGGGCCAACATCGTGCGTCGGAGGCCACCGGTCCACCGGCGAGGAGTGCGCAGGACATCGGCGAGGGTGCGGCGCATGTCATGCACCTCCGCCAGCACGGTCTCGTCGTGATCGCTGAGTTCTGGGGTGGCGTAGATCATCTCATGTCCTAATGTCTCTTAATAAGAGACAAGCCTAGCGTTTGTCGACGCGGATGTCACTTAGTTAGTGACATTGGGACATCGTGACCCGATGCCTTGCCGGGGAAGTTACTGGCGAGTAGCGTTCGGGCATGAGTATCGACTCTCGCCAGGTGGCGGCCGGTCTCCTCGAAGCCGTGCCGTTCGCCCGCACGCTCGGAATCGAGTTCGTCGAGGTGGCGCCCGAGGCCGAGGGCGGGGTCCGGGCCGTGGTCCGGCTCCCCGACGACCCGGCGCACCACAACCACGTGGGCGGCCCGCACGCCGGGGCCATGTTCACGCTGGGGGAGACCGCCTCGGGCGCTGTTGTGCTGGCCGCGTTCGGGCAGGTGCTCGACCGGGCCGTACCCCTGGCCGTGACCGCGACCATCCGCTACCTCAAGGTGGCGATGGGGCCGGTGCTGGCGACGGCGCGGCTCGGCGGCGTACCCGCCGAGGTGCTTGCGGAGCTGGACGCCGGACGGCGGCCGGAGTTCCCGGTCGAGGTGGAGGTCCACACCGAGGACGGCACGCTCACCTCCTCGCTCACCGTGATCTGGACGCTGCGCCCGAACCGCTGAGCGCCGAATGGTGTTTGCCCGGTGCGAGGGCTGGATAGATTCAAGCGATGCTGGGCCTCCCCGCGCACGTGCGCGCTTGTCTCTTCGATCTGGACGGTGTGCTGACGCAGACCGCCAAGGTGCACAACGCCGCCTGGGCGGAGACGTTCGACGCGTACCTGCGGCGACGGTCGGCGGAAACCGGCGAGCCGTTCCACCCGTTCGACCCCGGACCGGACTACAACCGGTACGTGGACGGCAGACCGCGCGCCGACGGGGTGCGCACATTCCTGGCCTCGCGCGGCATCACGCTGCCCGAGGGATCGCCTGACGACCCGCCCGAGGCGGACACCGTCAACGGCCTCGGCAACCGTAAGAACGTCGTGCTGCTCCAGCGGATCGAGCAGCACGGCGTCGAGGTGTACGAGGGTTCGGTGCGCTACCTGGAGGCGGCCACCACGGCCGGACTGCGCCGCGCCGTCGTCTCGGCCAGCGCCAACTGCGCCGCCGTGGTGCACGCCGCCGGACTGGACCGCTGGCTGGAGGCGCGGGTGGACGGCGTGGTCGCCCGCGCGAACGGGCTGCGCGGCAAACCGGCCCCGGACACGTTCCTGGAAGGCGCCCGGCTGCTCGGCGTCGAACCGGCGCAGGCCGCCGTCTTCGAGGACGCCCTCGCCGGTGTCGCCGCCGGGCGGGCCGGCGGATTCGGGTACGTGGTGGGCGTCGACCGGGTCGACCAGGCCGACGAGCTGCTGGCGCACGGCGCCGACGTGGTGGTCACCGACCTCGCCGACCTGCTCGCCGCGGAGCCGGCCGCGTGATCCGGGAACGGGCGTATCCGGTCGAGCCCTGGCACGTCCGGGAGATGCAGCTCGACATGGACGTGCTGGCCCAGTCCGAGTCGGTGTTCGCGCTGTCCAACGGCCACATCGGGCTGCGGGGCAACCTCGACGAGGGCGAGCCGCACGGACTGCCCGGCACCTACCTGAACTCGTTCTACGAACTGCGCCCGCTGCCGTACGCCGAGGCCGGCTTCGGTTTCCCCGAGTCGGGGCAGACCATCGTCAACGTCACGAACGGCAAACTGATCCGGCTGCTCGTCGACGACGAGCCGCTCGACGTGCGCTACGGCGAACTGCTCGCCCACGAGCGGGTCCTCGACATGCGCGCCGGCACGCTCCAGCGGGACCTGCACTGGCGCTCCCCGGCCGGCCGGGAGGTCAAGGTCCGCACCACCCGCCTGGTGTCGTTCACCCAGCGCTCGGTGGCGGCGATCCACTACGAGGTCGAACCGGTCGACGGGCCGCTGCGGTTGATCCTCCAGTCCGAGCTGGTCGCCAACGAGTCGCTGCCGCCGCAGAGCCGTGACCCCCGGGTCGCCGCCGTCCTGGAGTCGCCGTTGCAGGCCGAGGAGGAGCTGACCACCGACGACGGCGGCCAGCTCATCCACCGCACCAAGGTCAGCGGTCTGCGGGTCGCCGCCGCGATGGGCCACGACGTCGACGGGCCCGAACGCACCACGATCGAGAGCGAGGGGTACGAGGACTGGGTCCGCACCACCATCGGCTGCGTGCTCAAGCCCGGCCAGACGCTGCGCGTGGTCAAGTACCTCACGTACGGCTGGTCCAGCCGCCGGTCCCTGCCGGCGCTACGCGACCAGGTCGGCGCGGCGCTCGCCGCAGCCCGGCTCGACGGCTGGGACGGCCTGCGCCGGGCCCAGCGCGAATACCTGGACGCGTTCTGGGACGCCGCCGACGTGCGCGTCGAAGGCGACCCCGAGGTGCAGCAGGCCGTCCGGTTCGGCCTCTTCCACGTCCTCCAGGCCGGCGCCCGCGCGGAACGGCGGCCGATCTCGGCCAAGGGCCTCACCGGCCCGGGGTACGACGGCCACGCGTTCTGGGACACCGAGATGTTCGTGCTGCCGGTGCTCACCTACACGCAGCCCAGCGCGGTCCGCGACGCGTTGCAGTGGCGGTACGACACGATGGCCCAGGCCCAGGAACGCGCCCGCACGCTGAACCTCGAAGGTGCCGCCTTCCCGTGGCGCACCATCGAAGGGCCGGAGTCGTCGGCGTACTGGCCCGCCGGCACCGCCGCGTTCCACATCGCCGCCGACGTCGCCGACGCGCTGCGCCGCTACGTGCTGGTCACCGGCGACGAGGCGCTGGAACGGGAGATCGGGCTGGAACTGCTCGTCGAGACCGCCCGGCTGTGGCGTTCGCTCGGCCACCACGACCGCGCCGGGCGGTTCCACATCGACGGCGTCACCGGCCCGGACGAGTACACGGCGGTGAAGAACGACAACGTCTACACCAACCTGATGGCCCAGCGGAACCTGCGTACCGCCGCGGACTGCGCGATGCGCTACCGGGACCAGGCGCTCGACCTCGGCGTCACCGAGGAGGAGGCAGCCGCATGGCGGGACGCCGCCAACGACATGCACGTCCCGTACGACGCGGAGACCGACGTGCACGAGCAGGTGGAGGGATTCACCCGCTTCCAGGAGTGGGACTTCGAGCACACGCCGCCGGAGAAGTACCCGCTGCTGCTGCACTATCCGTACTTCGACCTCTACCGCAAGCAGGTCGTCAAGCAGGCCGACCTGGTGCTCGCCATGCACTGGCGGGGCGACGCGTTCAGCGCCGCCGAGAAACTGCGCAACTTCGTCTACTACGAGCGGCGCACCGTACGCGACTCGTCGCTGAGCGCCTGCACCCAGGCGGTGCTGGCGGCCGAGGTCGGCTACCTCGAACTGGCCCACCGCTACATGCGCGAGGCCGCGCTGATGGACCTGCACGACCTCAACGAGAACACCCGCGACGGCGTGCACATGGCGTCCCTGGCGGGCGCCTGGATCGCGCTCGTCGCCGGGTTCGGCGGGCTGCGGGACCACGACGGGATGCTCTCCTTCGCGCCCCGGCTCTCCAGCCGCCTCAGCCGCCTGGAGTTCTCGCTCCAGTGGCACGGGATGCGGCTGCGCGTCGACGTCCGGCCGCACCAGACGACGTACTCGCTGCGCAACGGCGGCCCGGACACCGTCGTGGAGCTGCGGCACCACGGCGAGCCGCTGCGTGTCACCTCCGCGCAGCCGGTCACCGTGGCGGTGCCGCCACCGGCACACCCGAGCGGGCCGCAGCCGGAGCAGCCGCAGGGCCGCGCGCCGCTGATGCACCTGCCGGAACGCACGGACTGAGCGGCCCCGCCACGAGGGGCGGGACCGCTCGGTACACGTACCTCAGAACTGGCGGCCGTTTGACGGACGCCCGCCGGTGTCGCGCGGCGCCGTGGCCCGCGGATCGTCGGACGTCCGCGCCGTCGCGGCGCGGTCGGCCCAGTCCGGCGAGTCCTTCAGCTCCTGCTTGCGGCGTTCCTGGTCGGTGAGTTCCTGGTCCCGGGACCTGTCCTGTTTCGCCATGACGATCCTCGCGATCGGTCGGGGTCCGTGGTCACCCGGCGCGTTCCCGCCCGGCGGCGGCTCAACCGTCCAGGCGCGGGCTCAGCCGTCCACGTGCTGGGCGAAGCTGCGCCGCAGATGGTCCTTCGGGCGGGAGCCGACGATCGAGCCGACCACCTCGCCGCCCCGGAACACCAGCATGGTCGGCGCGGACATGATCCGGTGCGCGCGTGCGGTGGCCGGGTTCTCGTCGGTGTTGAGGGTGACGAAGCGCAGCGCGTCGCCGAACTCCTCGGCCAGCTCGGCCAGGTGCTTCGACACCACCCGGCACGGCGGGCACCACTCGGCCCAGAAGTCCACCACCACCGGCCGGTCGGCGGCCAGCACGGTGGCCGCGAAGGTGTCGTCGGTGACCGGGTTCAGCCGGCCGGTCCCCGTGTCCTGAGACATGTTTCCTCCCGTTGGGCGATCGCGTGGGCGAGCTGGTCGTGCAGCCGGCGGCGGACGTCGCCCAGCCGGTCGAGGTAGTCGTCCACCTCGGCGAGCTTGCGCCGCAGCACCGCCACCGAATCGGGGCAGACGTCACCGGAGTCGTTCCCGGCGCGCAGGCAGGCGACGAACGGGCGGATGTCGTCCAGGCCGAAGCCGATCGCCAACAGGGACCGGATCTCGCGGACGACGCGTAGTTCCGCCTCGTCGTAGACCCGGTATCCGTTGGCGGACCGGTTCGGCCGGACCAGGCCGTGGGCCTCGTAGTAGCGCAGGGTGCGGGTGCTCGTACCGGCCCGCTGCGCCAGCTCCCCGATCCGCATCCGCCGCCCCCCGTCCCTCACTGCCAGGCTGACGCTAAACCTTGCCGCCGACGTCAACGCAACCCCGCGCGCGTCCGTCTTCCCCTGCTGTCCCCGTCGATCATGAAGTTGACGGCGTTGTGGATCTCGGAATCTGCCGCCAACTTCATGATCAACCCGATAGGGGGCGGGGGCTTTCTGGGCCGCCAACTTCATGATCGTCGGGGTGGGGGGTATGCCGTGGGGGAGAGCGGGGGTGGGCGAGAGGGGGGTGGAGGAGATGCGTGAGGTCTCGGTGCCTGTGGTGGACGGCGGGCTCGTGGGAGACGTGGTGGTGCCTGCCGAGGCGCGGGGGGTGGTGCTGTTCGCTCACGGGAGCGGCAGCTCGCGGCACAGCCCGCGCAACACGGCCGTCGGGCGCGCGCTCAACGAACGCGGGCTCGCCACGATGCTCGTCGACCTGCTGACCGCCGACGAGGAGGCCCGGGACGAGATCACCGCCGAACTGCGTTTCGACATCGGCATGCTGGCCGGGCGCCTGGCCGGGATCGTCGACTGGATGGGTGCCGACCCGGAGCTGGGGCGGCTCCCGATCGGACTGTTCGGCGCCAGCACCGGCGCCGCCGCCGCCCTGGTCGCCGCCGCGGCCCGGCCGGACCGGGTGGGCGCTGTGGTCTCCCGGGGCGGCCGGCCCGACCTGGCCGGCAGCTCACTGACCGCGGTACGCGCACCGACGCTGCTGCTCGTCGGCGGCCTGGACGAGCAGGTGATCGTGCTCAACGAGCAGGCCCGGGACGCGCTGGGCGAGGTCGCCGAGTTGCGGATCGTGCCCGGCGCCACGCACCTGTTCGAGGAGCCCGGCACGCTGGAGCAGGTGGCCGACCAGGCAGGTACGTGGTTCACCACGCACCTGCGCCAGCCACACCCCGCCTGACCGGCGCCGTCAGCCCGCCGCCTCGGCGGCGCGGCCCGGGTCGGCGGTCGGCGCGGGAACGTCGGAGCCGCTCCGCTCGGCGGCGCGGTGCCGCTGGACGGTGTCCAGCACCCGCCACAGCACCGCCGCGATCGGCACCGACACGAACGCCCCGGCGACCCCGGCCACCAGCGTGCCGGCGGTGACCACCACCAGGATGACCGCCGGGTGCAGCTGCACCTGCCGCCGCATCACCAGTGGTTCCAGCAGGTTGCCCTCGATCTGCTGGACGGCGATCACGGCGGCCAGCGTCAGCAGCGCGGTGGTGGGACCGTTCGCGGCGAGCGCGACGAGCACCGCCACCGCACCGGCCACCGTGGCGCCGATGATCGGTACGAACCCGCCGAGGAACGTGATCAGGGCGAGCGGCAGGGCCAGCGGGACACGCAACACCACCAGGGCCAGCCCGATGCCGATGGCGTCGATGGCCGCGATGATCATCGTGCCCCGGCTGTACGCGCCGAGCGTCCGCCAGCCCGCCCGTCCCGCCTCGGCGGTCAGCTCCCGGCGCGGGCCGGTGAGCCGGCGCAGCACCCAGTGCCACATCGAGCGGCCGTCCTTGAGCAGGAAGAACAGCAGCACCAGGGCGAGCAGCACCGCGCCCGCCACCTCGGCGACCTTGCGCGCACCGGCGACCGGGTCGGGCGCGCCGCTGCTCAGGCCCTGCCGGATCTGCTCGACGAGCCGGTCGAGCTGCTGGTCGGTGACCGGCAGGCTGGACGTGACGAAGTCCCGGGTGCGCTGCAACCCCTCGTCGAGTTGCTGGCTCAACTCGCTGAACTGGCTCGCGGTGAGGTTCCAGACCAGGACGCCGGCGCCGCCCAGGATGCCGAGCAGCAGCAGGATGCTCAGCAGTGCGGCGAGCCCGGCCGGCACCCGCAGCCGGCGCAGGCGTACCAGGATCGGGTCGAGCAGCGCGGCGAGGAAGAGCGTGCCGGCCAGCGCCACCGCCAGCGGCGCGAGCAGTACGGCGATCTGCCCCAGCAGCCACAGCCCGGCGGTCACCACCAGCAGGCAGGCGCTCCAGGTGACCGCCGTCCGTACCGGCCAGGGAAGTCCCGCCCAGGTCTGCCGCGGTCCGGCGGTCGGTGCCCGCCCGGTTATGCCAGCGTCGTCGTCCACGTCGCCCTCCTCGATCCGGGCCGTTGGTACCCGACGCGGGCCGATCCGACACCAGGGACGTAACCGCCCACCCGGTGTTTGTGCCCCCGGCCTCCGGGAAGGCATTCACCGTATCGAAGGGAGATCGGGCATGAGTGACTTCATGGACAAGGCCAAGGACTTCGCCGACAAGCACGACAAGCAGGTCGACCAGGGCATCGAGAAGGCCGGTGACGCGGCGGACAAGCGCAGCGGCGGCAAGTACGACGCGCAGATCGACAAGGGCGTCGACATGGCGCAGCAGCGCACCGGCGACGGCGACACCGGCCGCTGACGTACCTCGACGGCGGGCCGGCCCCCCAGAAGGGGACCGGCCCGTGCGGGTCAGGAGCTGTAGCCGCGGCCGGCGATCCAGTTGGCCAGCTCGGTCACGTCCATCCAGTACGTCGGCTCGTCCGGCCGGGCCGGGTCGGCGATCAGCACCCGGTCGCCGTCGCCCTCGTACCGCACGACAGTCACGTAGTGGCCGGGGTAGCTGTGCTCCACCCCGTCGATGTCCCGGGCGCCGCCCAGGATGTTCGCCACCACCGGGCGGTCGTCGTCCACAGCGGTACGGATGTCCGCGCGCAGACGTTCGACCTGGTCCCGGGTGGCCACGTCGTCGCGGATCTCGGTGGTCCTGTACTTGCCACCCGTGTACTCGTTGAGCACGCGGGTGATGTCGATGGCCGAGTCGGTGCCGTTCTCGGTGGTGCCGAGCTTCGTCGCCAGCTCGTCCTGGCTGACGTCCCTGCCCTCGGCCGACAGGGCGATCCGGGTCGAGGCGGGACCGCAGTAGAAGTAGTTCGGCTGTGCCTGGTACTCGTAGTCGGCGGCACGGTCGCCTTTGCCCTTGACCGGGGCGGCGTGGGCGGCGGCCGGACCGGCCACGGCACCGCCGGCCGCGGCCAGACCGGCGACGGACAGCACACACTTACGGATGATCGGGTTCATGGTCGAGGCTCCATTCGGGGGTCGACGGCTCCGTGCGGGAGACGCGGCACCAGGAGTGGCGCTCGGCGTACGGAGAGTTCAACCGCCCTGCCGCTGCGGCTCATTTCCGGCCGTGACCGGTGCCACCGCGGAACCGGACAGACGCCTCAGTCGGGGAGGCTTCCCAGGAGCCCGGTCACCGCGATCTCGATGACCACCCGTTCCGGATTCGGGCGCGGCGTGCGATACCGCTCGGCGTACCGGCGCTCGGCCTCGGCCACCGACTCCGGGTCGCGGCGCAGCACCGCGCGGCCCTCCACCGTCAGCCACCAGCGGCCGTCGACCTGGCACACCGCGACCGGGACGCCGTCCGGCCCGGCCGCCGCGACGTGCCGGGCCTTGGCCGACCCGGCTGAGGTGATCACCCGGGCCAGCCGGGCCGCGGGATCGAAGGTCACTCCCACGGGTACGACGTGCGGAGTGCCGTCGGCACGCGGAGTGGTGAGCGTGGCGAGGTGCCGGTCCGCGAAGAAGCGGGCCACCCGCTCGTCGTTCGGATCCAGCCGGTGCCGTGCCGCCATGTCGTCTCCTCGTTCCGTGCCGGTGACGTCTCAGCGGCGGGGTGCCGCGCCGGGCGGCAACGTCGCCACCGGAGACTCCCCGGCGGCCCGCTGCTCGGCGCGGTGCTTGGCGACCAGCCGGCCCAGGTAGAACAGCGCGCCGGCCAGCACGCCCATGTCGTCCAGGTAGATCGGGTCGGGCAGCAGGTCCACCGGCAGGATCGTGTAGATCAGCGCGCCGTAGAACGCGACCTTGCCGCCGGCGCCGAGCGCGCCGAGCATCCGGCGGGTGCGGACCACCCGGATGGCGAGCAGTACCGCCCCGGCCAGCATGGCCGCCGCGAGGACGGCGGCGAGGACGACCAGCACCCAGGCTTCACGGGACACGCCACCACGCTAGCCGAGCCGGGCCCGGGCCGCGCGGTGTCGAAGCTCCGAGCCTCCCCGTTCTCGGTGGTGTCCGCTACTTCCTGTGGCCGCCGCCGACAAACGGCTCGGAAGTCATCCATCCGCGAGCCCGGGCCACGGTGCTCTCAGGCCACGACCGCCGCCCGGCCCCGGGCCACCGGTGTCGGCTCGCGAGTGGTCTCCACGCCCGCCGCGGTCGGCAGTTCCCGGGTGGCCTCGGGGCCGGCGAACCCGACGATGGAGAGTTCCGTCTGCGGCTCGGCGACCGGGTGCAGGGCCGCGAACGCCTCGTCACGCAGGCTCTGCGCCGCCGCCGCGGCCAGCTCGGCCGCCTGCCAGGCGGCCTGCTCCCGCTGCATCGCGGCCCGGTGCCGGGCCGCCATGTTGTCCCGGACCAGCCGGCGCAGCAGCAGCTCCTGCTCCACCGGATGCCGGCTCGGGTCCCAGCCGTTGCCGCCGAGGATGTCGCTGAGCTGCCGCACCGTGATCTCGTTCCGCCACTGGGCGTCCATCGCGGCCCGGTGCAGCCAGCGCTCCCGGTCCGCGTACTCGGCCGGGGTCCGGGCGGTCCGGGGCAGCGGCAGCGCCGCGGCGGCACTCAGGCGACGGACGTCCTCCTCGGCCGCCTGGTACGCCTGCCAGGCGGCCTCGGCCTCCTCCTGGGCGGTCAGCCACTCGGATCGGCTCCGCTCGGCGGTCGCCGTGGCACGGGACGCGGCCACCGCCACCTCGTCGGCGTAGCGGATCTGCTCCTGGCCCCGTACGCGGGCACGCTCGGCCCGATCGATGCTGCTCGGCCGGGCGGCGTCGCTGATCCGGTCGATCAGTTCCGAGCGGAACCGGGACGGGCGGACGATCAGCGCGGTGACCACTGTCGCAGCCACGGCGAGCAGGACCAGCCAGATCACGGCGACCGCGGGCATGTCGGGCAGGACGGAGGAGAAGACGGTCTGCATCACCAGCACCTCGTGGTGGAACGAAGGACGATAAACGGTCGTGGCCCGGACATCCGGGTGGGTGCGCGTCGTGACTCGGACGCGACGGGACGCGCGGCAGGGCGCGAGGCGTGCGGCCGGTGGGGCCGCGCCGGGGCGTACCGGAAGGGGCGCCCGGTCAGGCGCGCGGCGGACCGCGACGGGCGATGTCCGCCCGGCCGGGGTCGGCGGCGGCGACGACCTCGACGCCGGGGACGCGCCCGGCGGAGTCGGTGGAGAGGGCTTCCGTTACGGCCGGGCCGGTGCCGGGGCCGGTGGTCCGCGGGGCAGCGGTCGTCGCGTCGGCGGCCGGGAGGCCGGCGGAACGCGCGGCGCCGGTCGTGACCGCCTGCCGCGCCGCGACGTGCTCGATCGCGACGGCGTGCGAGACGACTGTGGCGTGCGAGGCCGCAGCGGTGTGGGCGGGTGCGGCGGCGATGCCCTGGAGGCCGACGATGATCACCAGGCCGGCCACAGCCGTGCGGGCGATCCGGCGCAGCGTCGCCGTCCAGGTGGACGGGGTGAACGCTACGGGCAGCACCTGTTCAACCTATCGGTCGACGGACGATCCCGCAGCTCAAGGATCTTGCGGGTTACGTGAGCCACCCCACGGGTCGGTGTGGACGGACATCCGCGCAGGCCCGACGCGCAACGGCGCGGCGCCCCTTCCGGGGTGCCGCGCCGTCTCGTGAGGGCCGGGCTCAGTTGCCGCCGAGCACCGGCGGCGGGGCGGCGTCGCCGTCGCTCCAGACCATCTCGTCCTCGGTGAGCCAGGTCAGCCGGCCGTCGGACTCGTCGTCGCCGTGGCCGCCGCGCCCGCCCAGCACGCCGCTGCGGCCGGCCATCGCGGGCCGCCCGGTGGCGCCGCCGGTGCGCTCGGCGCCCTTGCTTCCGGCGTCGACGACGAGGCCACGACCGGAGGTGAGCCGGCCGGTGCCGGCCGCCGAGCGGTTCTCCGCGCCGGACATGCCGCCGAAGCGGGCCGAGGACGCCGCGTTGGTGCCGGTGCCCGCGAGCGAGCCGGTGCTCAGCACACCGGGGGCGCCGTAGAGCCCGCCACCCGGTCCGCCGGCGCTCATCGTCGTCGGGCCGGCACCGCCTGGACCGAAGCCCGGGCCGCCGCCGATCGTCGGACCACCGACGGTGCTGGTCAGCGGCGCGGCACCGGCCAGCGAGGTGCCGCCCGGGTCGACGGTGCCGCTGGTCGGCACCGAACCCGGAGCGCCGGCGCCGGGCTGGCCGCCCGGAGTGCCCGCACCGGGCGTGCCCTCGCCCGGCGTACCGCCGGTCGGGGCCGTGTGGTGCACGCCCGACGAGGTGGCGGTGGCGTTGGCGCCCGGGCCGAAGCTGCCCAGGCTCGGGCCGGACGACGGCGTCTTCACCGACGGGCCGTTCTGCAGCGTCGGGTCGCCGTTGCTCGTGTGGCCGGGCAGTTCGGTCTCCGGCGGGTCCGGCACGACGATGCGGCCGTACGCCGAGAAGTCGTAGCCCTCGGCGAGCTTCGCCACGACCTGCACCATCCGCTGGTGCGCCTTTTCCTGCTCGGCCTTGTCCTGCTGGTGGCCGACGATCCCGCCGATCACCGCGCCCGGGGCGCCGCCGATCAGGAAGCCCTTGCCGGCGCCGGAGAGCAGCTTGTCGTTGTCGTCGGTCTTCTCCGGGCTCTCCGCCTTGGACTGCGCGGCCCGCAGCTCGCTGGACATCATGTCCAGGCCCTGCCGGATGCCGGTCATGCCCTCGGACAGGTTGCCGGAGTAGCGGACGACCATGTCCAGCCGACGGTGGAACTCCCGCGCGGCGTCGCCGGTCCAGGTCTTCGCCAGCGCCTCCAGGTCGGCGGTCAGGTCGCGGCCGAGGTCGTCGAGCGTGCCCTTCAGGGAGGTCCACTGGGCGCTGAGCGCCTCGATCTGCTTCGGGTCGCCGGCGTTGACGCCCTGGTAGAGCTCCTCGTGGCTGACGTGCTCGTAGCGCCGGGTGTACTCAGACACGCGGGTCCTCCTTCGGCTGCTTCATCGCCTCGTTGAGCCCGGAGAGGGCGGCGGCGATGTCGGCCGCGGCGGCGGCGTTGCGGGCCTCGGCGGTCTTGTAGTTCGTCATGATCTTGTGGGTCGCCTCGCGGGCGGCCAGGATCGCCCGGCGCAGCCGGTCGACGTGGTTGACGTAGCTCTGGTGCGTCTCGGAGTAGCGACGTGCGTTGTCGGTCGCGTCGGTGAACGTGCCGAGCGCCGGCGGGCGGCACTGCATCTGGGTGTTGAGCTTGCGCAACACCGACTCCGCCTCGTGCAGGCGCCGCTCGAGCCGCTGGTGGAAGTCCTCCAAGGACAGTACGTCTACCGTCGTGCGCCCCGTCATGGCTGCATCCCCGTAGTCATCGTCGATAACCGTTCGCCGTACTCAGGTTAGTCGAAGCGAGCCAACCCGGGCGACCCGTGACGGGGTTCCTCCACTTCGGATCGGCCGACGGCCGTTCAACCGCCCTGGACCTGCGCCGCCGCGCCCCCGGCCGAGGGCGTCGCGGTGGCCCCCGGGGGTGCCGACACATCGAAGTAGGTCATCGCGTCCTCGCGGGACAGCGTCGGGCCGGTCGGCACCAGCGCCAGCAGCGAGGCCGGTACGGCCACTGGCGTCACGTCGCCGTACCCGAGCGCGCTCTTCGCGTCGCCCCCGGCGGTGCCGAGCGGATAGCGGATGCCCTGGGCGGTGATCAGGTAGACGGTCGAACCGGCCGCCGCCTTGCCGCTCTCCCCGGCCGTGGCCTGCACCAGCACGCCCTTGCCGCCCGGTAGCAGCACGTTCTCGGCGGTGCGTACCGCGTCCCGGGCGCCCTGCCGGGCCGGCATCGCGGTCGCCGAGGTCAGCTCGGCCGGCGGGGAGTCGAAGACCTCCAGCGTGGTGGTCGGCGGCTGACCGGCCGGGCCGGGCCGGTAGGTGGCGCACAGCACGGTGCGGCCCGGCCGGACCTCGTGCAGCGTCGGCAGCCGGGCCGGCAGGCCGTCCGCGTCCAGCCGCTGGTCGGTGAGGAGCCGGCCCGCCTCGTCCGGAGTGATCTGCGTCACCTCGCCGCCGCTGCCGAGCAGCAGCAGCGCGGTGACCTCGCGGACTGTGGCCAGGCCCTGGCGGGTGAGCACGTAGTACTGGCCGGCGGCCTGGTAGACCTGGCCGATCCGGGCCGGCCGGTCGGCCACCGTGAGGCCGCTCGCGCTGCCGTCCCCGGCGATCGTGGGCTTGCGCAGCACCGGGCCGACCGGCACCGCGTTCAGCAGTTGCTGCCCGACCGTCAGGTTCGTCGCGCCGGCCATCTTCAACGCCACCAGCGCCTGCTCGTCGCCGGCGACCTGCAGCCGGGAACCGCCGGTGAGCAGGTAACGGGCGTCGCTGGTCCGCACCACCACGGCCCGGTCGGTCAGTGCCGTGCCGCCCGGCAGCGCGCGGTCGATCACCAGGTGTGTGGTGGAGCGCTGCGGGTCGTTCGGATCCGGTACGTCGCACACCGACCACGGCAGCCCGACCAGGGACTTGCGGTCCGGCAGGTCGTCCGGGGCGCCCACGATGCCGACCAGCCGCCCGCGTGGACGGTCCTTGATCGACGCCTGGGACATGGTGCGCGGCTGCGCCGCCGCGTCGTTGACGATCAGCCGCGCCGAGGCGTAGTTGAGCGTCGGGCGCAGCACCTGGTCCTCGCCGAAGTAGTACGTCGCGCCGGTCTCCCGCTCGATCACCAGCGTGTTCGGCTCCAGCGGCGCGGAGTTGCTGGTGAGCTGCCCGTACGCGCCCACACCGCCGAGCACCACGGCGGCCGCGATGACGCTGCCGAACACCGCCATGCCGAGGCGGCGCATCGGCAGGTCGTTCGTCTCCGGATCACCGGAGAGCAGCGCCGAGACGATGCGGCGGGTGACGAAGCGGTACGCCTGCACCTGATCGCGGCGGGTCCGCATGACTAACCTCCGGCGGGGGTGGGTCCGCGGCGACAGGTCCGAACAGCGCCGCGGGCTTCCCTACGATAAGGGGCCGTCGGGGGTGCGCCGGACCCCGTCCGCCGCCCGAACGACCGCACCCGCCCGGCGGATGCCCAGGATGTCCAGAAGGGACGCACACCGATGACGCAGCTCCAGGCGCCACCCGGTCGTACCGCCACCGCTCCCGCCGTGCCGCCGGACCGGCCGGTCACCCCGGCCGACAAGCGCCGCCGGGGACGCCTCGGCCCGGTCGTGGTCGGGCAGCTCGTGGTGGTGGAGTGCGCGGCGCTCGCCGTCTGGTTCGCCACCGCCGGCCCGGCGTGGCTGCTCGCGGCGGTCGGCGTCCTGGCGCTGCTGGCAGTGGCCGCGGCGTTCGCGCGCCGGGGCGGCCGCTGGTGGTACGAGGACCTGATGCTCCGCCGCCGGCTGCGCCGGCGCCGCGACCGGGCCCGGGGCGCGGCGCCGGGCGGTGACCCGCGGCTCGCCGCGCTCGCCCCCGAGCTGACGGTGGTGGAACTGACCGAGCGCGGCACCCGGCTCGGCATCGGGCAGGACGACCGGGGCTGGTTCGCCGCGCTGGCGCTGACCGGCCGTCCCGGGGCGCCGGCCGGCTCGATCGATGCGGCGGTGGTGGACCGGGCGCTCGCGGTGCTCGCCGACTTCTCCGGCCCGGTCACCCAGACCCAGGTCGTCTCGCACACCCTGGTCTGGTACCCGGCACCCGGCGCGCCGCCGTCGGCGTACCGGACCGTGTGGGTGGCGCTGCGCCTGTCGGTGTCCGACGCGCGGGCCGAGGCGGTGAGCCGGGGCGGCGGCCTGCGCGGCGTGCACCGCACGGTGGCGGCCGGGGTGGGCCGGCTCGGCAAGGCGCTCAACGCCGCCGGCCTCGGTCACCGGGTGCTCGACCGCAACGAGCTGCACGCGGCGGTGGTGTCCGGCGCCGGGCTCGACCTGGCGCCGGAGTCCCCGGTGGAGACGTGGACCAGCCTGCGCGGGGGCGGCTGGACGCAGCGCTGCCTGGCCCTGCGGGTACGCCCCAACGGCTCGCTCGGCGCGCTGGTGGACGCGGTCACCTCCACCTCCGCGCCCTCGCACACGGTCGCCGCCGTGGTGCTCCCGGGCGGCCGGCGGGTGCCGCCGCTGCTGCGGGTGGCGGCCATGGACGGGCACGCCGAGGCGCTGGTGAAGGCGGTCCGGGAGATGGCCCGGCGTGCCGGCGTGCCGGCCCGCCCGCTGGACGGCCAGCACGGCCCGGGCGTCTACGCCACCGCGCCGGTCGGCACCGCGATGGGGACCGTCACGGTCGAAGGTTGACGATCCAGCCGTACGCGCCGCACACCCAGACGGCCAGCGGCACCAGCGCGATGATCAGCAGGATCTCGACGATGTCCAGGGTCCGGCCCCAGACCGGGGAGATCCGCTTGCCGGCCACCGTCAGGCCGTAGACCAGGCTGATCACGGCCACCACGGCCAGGCCGCCGAGGATCAGGCCGAGCCGTACCGCCAGTGAGCCGGCGGCGAAGGTGGCGGCGGCGACCAGCCCGAGACCGACGGTGCCGGCCAGCAGCACCGGCGTGCGCTGGGCGCGGCCGAGGAACGGGCGGGCCCGCAGCAGCGACAGCAGCGCCAGCACCAGGCAGAGCAGGACCGCCGGGAGCCGGCCGTCCTCGGCCAGCACCACCTCGCCGCCGAGCACCAGCAGCGAGACGGTCCACAGCAGGCCGGTGAGGAACGCGTCCGCGCGCTCGCTGTTGCGCAGCACCGACGGCCCGTCCACCGACTCGGTGTCGGTCTTGAGGTCGTCCGGGCCGGTGGGGATGGACGGCACCGGCAGCCGGGCCAGGCGGTAGGCGAGCATCGGCAGCGCGGGCAGCGCGCCGAAGGCGACAGTCGCCACGACCGCCGCCGAGGCCGCCGCGCCGATGTCGAAGGACAGGCTGAGCACCGCACCGAGGCCGACCGCGCCGCCCACACCGACCGCGCCGAGGAACAGTGGCAGGCGGTCGCCGACCGCCAGCGCGGCGATCGCGCCGAAGACCACCACCGCGGTGCCGGCGAGCAGGACGTGCGGGCCGGCCAGCTCGCCGAGCGTCCGTTCACCGGCGAGCACCAGCAGGCCGCCGACGCCCGCGTACCCGATTCCGACCAGGGCCAGCACCGCGCCGGTGCGGCTGTCGCCGGCGGCGCGGGACAGCACCGCGGCGCCGACCAGCAGTGCCACCGCGACCACGAACGCGGCCGCCGCGCCGGGTAGCTGTGGCGGGCCGGTGAGCAGCGTCGCCACCGCGCCTCCGGCCAACGCCGAGGCGGCCAGCAGGACCGCGAACGCCCGGGTGGTGCCCACCTGCCAGGCGCCCGCCCGCTGGGTGGTGGAGGTGGCGACCGCATCCACCACGTCGTCGAAGACGATCTCGGGGGCGGTCGCGGCACGCGGGTTGAAGTAGAGCACCTCGCCGTCGCGGACACCGAGCTGCGCGGCGGTGCGGCCACCGTCGAGCGGTTGACCGCCGAGCCGGGACAGGGCCCAGCCGCCGTGCCGTACGCCCTCGTCGGCCAGGTCCTCGCCCGCGTACCGCAGCAGCGTGGGGAGCAGGTCGGCGAGCGGCACGTCGGACGGCAGCGCCAGATCCATCCTGGTACGCGGCGCCACGATGGTGATCCGGCTCAGCCCGCCGGTCGCCGTCTTCGTCGCCACAGTGGCCTCCTCGTGCTCGCATACGATCCGCTGGGCCGTCGGCGTCGCGCCCCACGGGTCCACGACGCCTGACGGAGATTACCTACGATGGCGGTCGCACAGGTTGCCCACCCGACGCTCACCGGCGGTGGCAGACCACGATCAGGGCCGCTTCTGGGGAGGGGAGAGCCGTGAGTACGGTGGTGTTCCGCCGACTTCCGCGTCAACCGGGGCCCGCGCTGCCGCGCGGCGAGGTGCTGCTGGAATCCCCGCCCGAACTGCCGGAGCCGCAGGCCAAGGGCATGGGCCAGGTGCTGATGATCCTGCCGATGCTCTGCGGCGTGGGCGCGATGGCGTTCCTCTACGCCGGCCGGGGCGGCGGCATGATGACGTACGTCGCGGGTGGTCTGTTCGGTGTGTCCATGTTGGGCATGGCGATCGGCACGCTCGGCAACGGCGGCAAGGACAAGGCCGAGCTGAACGCCCAGCGGCGCGACTACATGCGTTACCTGGCGCAGATGCGCAAGCGCACCCGGCGGGCGGCCGAGCAGCAGCGCGCCGCGATGACCTGGCGGCACCCGGAGCCGGACGCGCTCTGGTCGATCGCCGCCTCGCGCCGGCTCTGGGAGCGGCGGATCACCGAGGACGACTTCGGCGAGGTGCGGATCGCACTGGGCCCGCAGCGGCTGGCGGTGGAGATCGTGCCGCCGGAGACCAAGCCGGTGGAGGACCTGGAGCCGATGAGCGCGATCGCGCTGCGCCGGTTCGTCCGGGCCCACTCCAGCGTGCCGGATCTGCCGACCGCGCTGTCGCTGCGCGCGTTCAGCCGGATCGCGTTGCGCGGCGACCGGGAGCCGGTGCTGGACCTGACCCGGGCCGCGCTGGGCCAGCTCGTCACGTTCCACGCCCCGGAGGACCTCCTGGTGGTCGTGGTGGCGGCGCCGGACCGGCAGGCCGCCTGGGACTGGGTGAAGTGGCTGCCGCACGCCCAGCACCCGGGGCGTACGGACGCGGCCGGCGCGCGCCGGATGGTGTTCGCCGCGCTGGACGAGGCGGAGACCGCGCTGGCCCAGGACCTGGGCGGACGGCCCCGGTTCGCGCCGGAGGCGAAGCCGCTGACCACCGCGCCGCACGTGGTGGTGGTGCTGGACGGCGGTGAGGTCTCGGCGACCTGCGCGCTGACCGGGCCGGGCCTGCTCGGCACGACGGTGTTCGACCTGTCCGGCGCGGTCCCGCGCGACGCCGGCCGCTGGCTGCTCTGCCTGGACGCCGGGGACGGCACCGGGCTGGACCTGGTGCGCGGCACCGCCACGTCGCGGCTCGGCCGGCCGGACCGGCTCTCCCTGAGCGCGGCCGAGGGGCTGGCCCGGCAGATCGCCCCGTTCCGGCTCTCCCAGCAGCAGGGCGCCAGCACCGAGGAGCCGCTTGCCCGCAGCATGGAGCTGCCCGACCTGCTCGGCGTCGGCGACGCGGCGACTGTGGACACCCGGCAGACCTGGCGTCCGCGCAGCCACCGCGACCGGCTGCGCATCCCGCTCGGCCTGGGACCGGACGGCAACGTGGTGGAGCTGGACTTCAAGGAGTCCGCGCACGAGGGCATGGGCCCGCACGGCCTGGTGATCGGCGCTACCGGTTCCGGCAAGAGCGAACTGCTGCGTACGGTGGTCGCGGCGCTCGCGGTGACGCACTCGTCCGAGGAGCTGAACTTCGTCCTCGTCGACTTCAAGGGCGGCGCCACGTTCGCCTCGCTGGACGCGTTGCCGCACACCAGCGCGGTGATCACCAACCTGTCCGACGAGCTGCCGCTGGTCGACCGCATGCGGGACGCGCTCGCCGGTGAGATGAACCGCCGGCAGGAGGTGCTGCGGGCGGCGGGCAACTACGTCTCCCGGTACGACTACGAGAAGGCGCGGGCCGCCGGTGAGCAGCTGGAGCCGATGCCCAGCCTGCTGATCATCTGTGACGAGTTCTCCGAGCTGCTCGCGGCCAAGCCGGACTTCATCGACCTGTTCGTGATGATCGGCCGCCTCGGCCGGTCGCTCGGCGTGCACCTGCTGCTCGCCTCGCAGCGGCTGGAGGAGGGCAAGCTGCGCGGCCTGGACACGCACCTGTCGTACCGGATCGGTCTGCGCACGTTCTCGGCGGTGGAGAGCCGGATCGTGCTGGGCGTGCCGGATGCGTACGAGCTGCCCAGCGCGCCCGGTCACGGCTACCTGAAGACCGACACCGCGACCATGCTGCGGTTCCGCGCCGCCTACGTGTCCGGCCCGTACCGGGCGCCCGGGCAGGTGCAGCGCTCCACCCGGGCGCAGGTGCAGCGCCGGATCGTCCCGTACGGCATCGACTACGTGCCGGTGCCGGCGGCGCCGAGCCCGGCGGAGGCCGCTCCGGAGCCGGAGCAGAGCGGCGACGGCAAGGCCGTGGCGATGCTGGACGTGCTGATCGACCAGCTCAAGGGCCGGGGCAAGCCCGCACACCAGGTGTGGCTGCCGCCGCTGGCCGAGCCGTCCGGGCTGGCCGAGCTGCTGCCGAAGCTGAGCGTGCACCCGACGTACGGCCTTACCACCGCCGACTGGCCGGGCCGCGGCCGGCTCGCGGTGCCGGTCGGCATCGTGGACCGTCCGTACGAGCAGCGCCGCGACCCGATGATGGTGGACCTGGCCGGGGCCGGCGGCAACGTGGTGATCGTCGGGGCGTCGCTGAGCGGCAAGAGCACCATGCTGCGCTCGATGCTGGCCTCGCTGGCGCTCACCCACACGCCGCGCGAGGTGCAGTTCTTCTGCCTCGACTTCGGTGGTGGCGCGCTGCGCAGCCTGGACGGGCTGCCGCACACCTCGGGTGTGGCGGGGCGGCGCGACGTCGAGGCGGTCCGGCGGACGGTGGCCGAGGTGGTCGCCGTGATCGACGAGCGGGAGAACCGGTTCACCCAGCACGGCATCGACTCGGTGGCGAGCTACCGGCGCCGCCGGGCGGCGGGTGAGTTCACCGACGACCCGTTCGGTGACGTCTTCCTCGTGGTGGACGGCTGGAACACGCTGCGCCAGGAGTACGAGGAGCTGGAGCAGACGATCACCAACCTGGCGAATCGGGGCCTCGGCTTCGGCGTACACGTGGTGATCACGGCGGTGCGCTGGGCGGAGATCCGGATCAACATGCGGGACCTGCTCGGCACCAAGCTGGAGCTGCGGCTCGGTGACCCGTCGGAGTCGGAGATCGACAGGCGGGCCGCGCAGAATGTGCCGGTGGGCGCGCCGGGTCGCGGTCTGACCCGGGACAAGCTGCACTTCCTGACCGCGATCTCGCGGATCGACGGCAAGCGTGACATCGAGGACCTGACCGAGGCGTCGGTGGCGCTCGCCGGTCACGTCGCGGCGAACTGGCCGGGACAGCCGGCGCCGAAGGTCCGGCTGCTGCCGCGCAAGCTGGCGGTCAGTGAGCTGGCGAAGGTCGTCGACAGGTCCGCCCCGGGCATCCCGATCGGCGTCAACGAGTCGGCGCTCGCCCCGGTCTACCTGGACCTGGCCGGCGAGCCGCACCTGACCGTGTTCGGCGACGCCGAGTGCGGCAAGACGAACCTGCTGCGGCTGATCGCCCGGGGGATCGCCGAGCGCTACACCCCGGCCCAGGCGCGGCTGGTCATCGCCGACTACCGGCGTGGTCTGCTGGGCGCGGTCGAGGGGGATCACCTGCTCGACTACGCGCCGTCGAACCAGGTGTTCAGCCAGGGCCTCGGCTCGATCCGCAGCGCGTTGCAGAACCGGCTGCCCGGCCCGGACGTGACCACCGCGCAGCTGCGTGACCGGAGCTGGTGGAAGGGCCCGGACCTGTACATCCTGGTGGACGACTACGACCTGGTCGCCTCCGGTGGCAGCAACCCGCTGAGCGCGCTGCACGAGCTGCTGCCGCAGGCGCGGGACATCGGCCTGCACCTGATCGTCACGCGCCGGGTCGGCGGTGTGGCCCGGGCGCTGTACGAGCCGGTGCTGCAACGCCTGCGCGAGCTGGACTCGCCGGGCCTGCTGATGTCCGGCAGCAGGGAGGAGGGCGCGGTGTTCGGCAACCTGCGGCCGACCCCGCAGCCGCCGGGCCGGGGCACGCTCGTGCGCCGCCGCGACGGCCAGCAGCTGATCCAGACCGCGTGGACGGAACCGGCCTGACGGGACGGACGGCGGGCCGCCCGTCCGGTAGCGTCGGCCCGATCGACAGCCGCGAGTGGAAAGGGGCGCGTCCATGAGCAGCCCGTCGGGTTTCGGTGCCGCCGTGGAGGGTCTGCTGCGGCAGGCGCAGGAGCAGCAGCGCCGGCTGGCCGAGGTCCAGCGGCAGCGCGCCGAGCTGCGGGTGACCGGGGAGAGCCCGGACGGCCTGGTGCGCGTGACGGTCGACGGCGACATGAAGGTCGGCGACGTCGAGCTGAACGCGCGGGCGATGCGGCTGGACAGCTTCTCCCTGGCCGAGGCGATGCAGGCGGCGATCGACGCGGCCTACGCCGCCTTCGAGGAGCGGCAGCGGGAGATGCTGGGCGAGATGCTCGGCGACTCCGAGATGGTCCGCCGGGCGCAGGACGGCACGCTCACCCCGGAGGGCTGGTTCCGCCAGTTCGGGGTGGACCTGTCCGACCCGACCCGCAATCTGCGGCGCTGAGCGAGAGGAGCCGACGATGCCGAACACGGTCGACGTCGACGCGATCCGGAAGGCCGGGCAGCGGCTCGACGCCCCGGACGGCCCGATCCAATACCTGCGCAACGTCGAGACGTTGCTGGCCGAGGTGAAGCTGCCCGGTGGCGCGCTGAGCTGGTTCGGCACCGGCGCGGTGGAGCGGCACAACGCGGCGGTGGACGGGCACCTGGACAACGTCCGCACCGGCGTGGAGCATCTGCGCAGGGCCGCCGCGCAGCTCGAACAGAGCGCGAAGAACTGGGAGAAGTCGGATCAGCCCTGGGTGGTCAAGTGATCGGCCGGGTCCGCCACGGGAAGGACGCCTGATGCCACCGGAGATCCTCATCGCCAATGCGTCCGGGACGGTGACCGGCTCGGTGTCGGTCGCGCAGACCACGGCGCCGGTCCGCTCGGCGGCGGCCATCGCCAAGGGCAACCTGGTCTGGATCGCCGCCTCGGCGGCGCTGATCGGCACGATCCTCTACCTGGAGTCGTTCGACAACCAGGAGGTGAACGAGTCCATCAAGAAGTGGGACGAAGCGGCCCGTCTGCTCGGCGCGGACCAGTTCGGCGCGGCGATGGCGGCTGTCCCGCCGGACGCGGCGGAGTGGGACTTCGACGACCGGGACGCGTTCGACCTGTTCCTGCGCAAGCTCGGTGCGGAGATCAACTCGCTGGCCGAGGCGTTCGCCGCCAACCGGGACACGCTCACCGCCGCCCGGGACGCGTACAACGACGCGGTCTCCGGTCTGGCCCAGGCGCTCATGCCGATCCTGGTCGCGGTGATCGCCTCGATCGCGCTCCAGTTCTTCCCCGCGACCACCGCGCTGGCTCAGGCCATCGGCATCGCCGGCCTGGCCGCCACCGCCGCCATCCTGGTCCTGGTCTTCGGCGAGATCAGCGCGTTGCTGCACGCGCTGATGGCCGCCTTCCACGCCGACAGCAGGTTCACGTTCACCGCGGACTCCCGTCCCGGCTGGGCGCCGACCGGCTCCGACCCGGACATCAAGGACATCAAGATCAACTGGGTGCGGGACTCCAAGTTCTACGGGTGACGGGAGCGACGCGTGGACACCCTGCTCTTCTCGCTGCTGCTGTACGTCCTGCTGACCATCCCGGTCTTCGTGGTCCTGATGCTGTTCGCCGGGCTGAACCGCTCGGCGCGGTTGCGACGGGCCGCCGAGATGGTGGCGCTGAGCACCTGCGCGGCGCTGCTGGTGCTGTCGTTCCAGCGCGCGTTCGAGAAGCCGGTGCTGTGGGTCGTGGTGGTGATGCTGGTCGCGGTGCTGGCCTTCGGCGTGTCGACGATCGTCAAATCATCACGCGATCGGTCCTGACCTCGCCCTCGACCGTCCACCTGGTACGGAGGGGGTGCGGTCCGCGACCGTCGACAGTGGCATGTCGGAATACGACGATGGGTCAGCAGGGCTGCGCGGGTTGGACGTCGTCCGCTACGGTTCGGATGAAGTGTCCGTCGGTGGGGTGTGTACGCCTTGCCGCGGGGGAGGGCGCGGCGGAACCGCCGCCACAAGATGACGGAAGGGTGTGAAGCATGGCGTTCGAGGTCAGTGCAGCGACTCTGCACACCGCCGCGAGTGACGTGCGGTCCACGCGCAGCGACGTCGACGGCGAGCTCAAGAAGCTGTGGAACGTGGTCGACGACCTGGCGATGGCCTGGAAGGGCCAGGCGTCCACGGGCTTCCAGAGCCTGATGACTCGCTGGAACGAGGACACGACGAAGCTGCTGACCGCGATGGACAACATCGCGGACCTGCTCGACAAGTCGGGCACCACGCACCAGGTCAACGACGAAGAGCAGCAGCAGATGCTGGACAAGTTCCACGCTGCGCTCAACCCGTGATCCGCGAAGACAGGCAGAGGAGGAATCGATGAGCATCAAGGTTGACTACGCTGTTCTGGAGAGCAGCAACCAGCAGATGCAGGCCATCTCGCGGACCATCGACGAGAAGCTGGACACGCTGCGGGCGATGCTGACCAAGCTCGAGTGGGAGGGCCAGGACCGGGCCGCCTACCAGCAGCACCAGGCCCAGTGGGACGCCGCCGTGCGGGACATCAACAAGGTCCTGAACGAGATCGGTGGCGCGGTGGGCATCGCGCGCGAGAACTACATGACCACGGAGATGAGCAACTCCAAGGTCTGGGGCAACTGACCCCCGACCGGTCCACAGCGGCTCCGCTACGGCTCGCGCCGGGCGGAGCCGTCGTGCATCGTCAGGCGTCCTGCGGGACGTCGCGCCGGCCCGGCCGCCACCCGCGCCGCCGTCCGCGTACCAGGATGGGCCGCAGCGTCAGCAGGGCGCCGGCCAGCAGCGCGCCGACGACGGCGACCCAGATCGCGACGGTGCGTTGCCAGGCCAGCGGGTCGGCCGGCGGCGCCGGCGGCGGCATCGCGCCCAGCGGCGGGTCGCTGCGGGTGCCCAGCAGGCTGGTGACGGCCCGGTACGGGTTGACCATCCCGTAGCCGACCTCGGCGTTGTGCCCGTCCGGCGGGCTGTCGGCGGTGCGGGTCAGCCGGTAGGCGACCTCGTCGGCGCTGATGTCCGGGTGCGCGGCCCGCACCAGCGCGGCCACCCCGGAGACGTACGCGGTGGCGAAGCTCGTCCCGCCCTGCGGCTCGCCCCGGTAGCCCGGCCCCTGCGGCGCGGGCCCGACGATGTTCAGGCCGGGGCCGGCGATGTCCACGTAGTCCCCGCTGACCGAGCTGCCGACGTGCCCGCCCTGCTCGTCGATCCCGGCGACGGCGACGACACCCTCGTACGCCGCCGGATAGGCGGGCCGGTCCTCCCGGTTCTCCTGCCGGTTGCCGGCGGACGCGACGATCACCACGTCCTTGCCGAGCGCGTACTGCACGGCGGACTTCAGCGCCGGGTCGTCGAGCGTGACCAGAGACAGGTTGATCACGTCGGCGTCATGGTCGACAGCCCAGCGGATCGCCTTGCCGATCTCGGCCGGCACGTCCGGGTCGAAGTTCTCCTTGTTCTCGGCCAGCACCCGCAGCGGCAGGATCTTCGCCTCCGGCGCGATGCCGGTGTACGGCGTGCCGGTGCCCTCCCGGCCGGCGATGATGCCCGCGACCAGGGTGCCGTGGCCGACCAGGTCGCACTGCCCCTTCAGGCGGACGAGCTGGTTGAAGTCCTCACCCGGCAGCACCCGCCCGCGCAGCAGGGGATGGGTCGGTGAGACCCCGGAGTCGATCACCGCGACGGTGATGCCGGCGCCCTTGCCGAGCCGCCAGGCGGCGGCCGGGTCGAGACGGCTCAGCGCCCACGGCACCTCGGTGGGTGCGGGGCCGCCGGCCGGGCCGCACTTCGGGGCGGCCAGCGCGGGCGCGGGCACCGCCAGCGTGCCGCCGAGCAGGGCGGCCACCGCCGCTCCGGTAAGGACGGACCTGATCCGGTGTCCGGCCCGGACGCGTCCCGTGGTCGCGCCCGGCCGCAAGCTGTCGCGCACGCGGTGAGATTACCCGCCGCGCCCGTCCGCGCGGGGCACACGTGGTGCCGGCCGGGTCACCGGCCGGCGGCGGCGTCCCCGGCGGGCTCGGCGGCGAACAGGGCCAGTAGCGCGCCGACCTGCTGGTCGGCCTCGGCCGGGTGCCGGAAGCGGCCCTTCGGGTTGATCGTGTACTCGTTGCGCCGTCCCACCCGCGTACGCCGCAGGTAACCCCCGGCTTCCAGGTCGGCCACGATGGCCTGGGCCGCCCGCTCGGTCACGCCCACCTCGTCCGCCACGTCCCGCAGCCGGGCGGTGGGGTTGCGTGCGATCGCCAGCAGCACATGGCCGTGGTTGGTGAGGAAGGTCCAGTTACGGCGGCTCCCGTCCTCAACTGGTGTGGTCGCCATGATGGTCATGCTATGGCCACCCGCGCCACCGGCCGAATCGGCGCGTGCCGGTGCGTCCGGCGACGGGGAAAGTATGAAATGCGTATCACGAATCTTGACGGACCCCGAGGGGCGTGTGACCGTGGGTCGCGAGGCCGTTCGGCCTGGTGGTTCCCCAGGTAGACGAGGTGAGGGACATGACGCCGAGCACCCCGGAACAGGCACTGACCGAGCTGCGTGCCGGTAATCACCGGTTCGTCACCGGCGTCCCGCAGCATCCGAATCAGGACGCCGGGCATCGGGCGGCGGTGGCCGACGGCCAGCACCCGTTCGCGGTGATCGTCGGCTGCTCCGACTCGCGGCTCGCCGCCGAGATCATCTTCGACCGCGGTCTCGGTGACCTCTTCGTGGTGCGTACCGCCGGGCACACCGCCGGGCCGGAGGTGCTCGGCAGCGTCGAGTACGCCGTCACCGTGCTGGGCACGCCGCTCGTGGTGGTGCTCGGGCACGACTCGTGCGGCGCGGTCCAGGCCGCCCGGGAGGGGGTCCGGACCGGCGCCGCCCCGGCCGGTCACCTGGGCGCGGTGGTGGACGCGGTCTCGCCGAGCCTGCTGCGAGCCGCCCGCCAGGGCGTCGAGGACCTCGACGGCATCATCGACGTCCACATCGCGCAGACCGTGGAGACGCTGCTGGCCCGGTCCGCCGTGCTGGCCGAGCGGGTGGCCGCCGGGCGCTGCACGGTGGTGGGCATGTCGTACCGGCTCGCCGGTGGCGAGGTGCGGACCGTGGCGCAGTCCCCGGCCCCGCTGCCCGCCCCGGCCGCGCCCGCCGACCCGGCGCTGGCGGGCTGACCCGTACGGACGAGAAAAAGGGCCGCCCTCGGGCGGCCCTTTTTCGTGGTGCCCGGATCAGAGCAGCGACATGTGGACGTGGTCGGTGTGGTTCGACGGCCCGCTGTACGAACTCCAGCCGGTGGCCGGGAACCAGATCTGCCGGTTCCAGATGACGTAGTAGATGCCCAGCCGGTCGGCGTTGCGGATGAGGAACGCGGCCACCTCGTTGCCGTACCGGCGGGTGTCGTTGTTGTGCCAGGGCGCGAAGCCGCTGTTCTGGAGCGACCAGTCGCACGCCTTGCCCTTGGGGTGCTCCCACGGCCCGCCGGGCCGGTAGCAGCCCACGAAGCGCTTGAAGCCGGCGCGCCGGACCTCCTTGTACGCGTGCAGCGTGCGCGGCGTGACGCAGCCCGAGGTGGTCGGGTCGTCCTCGCTGCACGACTCGGCCTTCCACCCGCCGTCGGAAGTGCGGCCGGGAGCGATCTTGGCGACCGGTGAGGTGGCGGAGACCAGGCCGCCGGTGAAGCCGAGACCGCCGACGAGCTTCAGTGCGCGCTCGGCCTGCACCTTCTCGCGCTCCATCGCGTTCTTCTGCTTCTCCTGCTCACGCACCTCGGCGTCGAGCGCGATCTTGGCCTGCTCGGCGCGGGTCTTGACCGCGTTGATGGCGGCCAGGCGCTGCGCGTTGAGGAGGTTCAGCTCGTCCAGGGCGTTGACCCGGCGGACGAACGAGTCGGGGGAGTTGCTCTCCAGCAGCATCGCCATCGCACCCATCCGGCCGGTCCGGTAGGACTGGGCGGCGAGCTGGTTGACCTGCGGGCTGAGCGCGTCGAGTTCGGCCTGTGCCGTCTTCACCTCGGCCGCCAGCCGCCGCTGGCGGTCCTGGGACTTGGCGAGCTTCGCCTTGGCCTGGAGGAAGTTCCGGTTGGCGGAGTCGATCGCCTCGGTGATGAGTGGCGGATCGCCGTCCTCCTCGTGGCCCGAGGGGGTGCCGGGGGCCGCCGCGGCGGGGGCCGCGGTCGCCGGGTTCGGGCCGGCCAGCACTGCTAGCGAGGCCAGCACGGCCACCACGGGTGTCAGCCAGCGGCGCAGGGGTGCCGTCACAGTGTTCCCTTCCGTCGGCCGCCGACCGGGTTAGCTGACGGGTTCGGGACGGAAGTGGCCCCTACCGCTGTCGCGGATTCACCCCATGTACCTGGTTCCCCGGTTCGCCCGTGGGCGATTGGGCGGCGGCACCGCTGGCGCCGGTGCGCGCCTTCGGCGGTGACCGGCAGCGAGGTTACCTGACAGCACTCGTGAGGATCTACGTCCGGAAGCCGACCAATAGCGAGATTTCGCCGTGGCACACCGTGACCAGCGTCGCGTTTGAATTCGATGGTCACGCTGCGGAGTGTCACCATGCGGCCTCCGTACTCTTCCCGCCGCCGAGCGCCTCCAGTGCGTCGTCCCGTCCGGCCGGCGGCCGGGGCGCGGCGGGCGCCGGCTCCGCGCCGGGCGAGCGCCGCCCGGCGGTGGTCACGATCGCGGCCAGTCCGGTCGTCAGCGGTACGGCGGCGATCAGGCCGAGCGTCGCCACCGCGCTGCGGACGATCTCCTGGGCGAGGAACTCACTGGTGAGGATCTCGCTCACCGGGCGGGAGTCGGCGACCAGGAGGAGCAGCAGCGGCAGTGAGGCGCCCGCGTACGCCAGCACGATGGTGTTGACGGTGGACGCGATGTGGGCCCGGCCGACCCGGGTCGCGGCCCGGTAGAGCTGCCGCCGGGACAGTCCGGGGTTGGCGTGCGCCAGTTCGGTGACGGTGGCCGCCTGGGTGACCGTGACGTCGTCCAGCACGCCCAGCGAGCCGATGATGATGCCGGCCAGAAGCAGTCCGTGCAGGTCCACGCCGCCCTGGAACATGGACAGCGTGGTGGCGTCCTCGCTGCCGAAGCCGGTCAGGTGGGTGGCGGACGTGGCGAGCAGGCCGAGCACGCCGGTGACCACCAGGCTGCCGAGCGTGCCGAGCACCGCGACGGACGTCTGTGCGGTGATCCCGTGGGTCAGGTAGAGCACCACGAACATGATCAACGCGGCGCCGACGATCGCGACGAGCAGCGGCGGCTGGCCGGCGCCGATACCAGGCAGCACGAAGCCGAGCAGGATGGCGAAGCTGGCCACCAGGCCGCCGAGCGCGGCGAGCCCGCGCCACCGGCCGAACGCCACGATCGCGGCGGCGAACAGCACCATCAGCCAGATCAGCGGCGTACCGCGCTGGTGCTCGGCGATGTTGTAGGACTTCACCGCCGGGTCGGCCGGGTCGGTCAGTTCGACCAGGACGACCTCGTCGCCGACCGCGACCCGGGGCGCGCCCGGCCCGGCCGGGATCGGCGTCTCGACCTGCCGGCCCGCGTCCGGGCCCTGCTCGGCGGTGACCGTCACCGTGCCGCACGGGCCACCGCCGCCCTCCGGGGCCTCCGGCGTCGGCGGGCAGGGCTCGGTGACCACCCGGGTCACCGTGCCGTGGTAGCGGGGGACGTCCGCGCCGCCGACCGGCTCCCGGTCCTGCCGGGGCCAGAGCACCAGCGCCGCGATCACGGTGAGCGCGAACAGCGGCACCACCACGGCGACGAGCAGCCGTCGTACGCCCGGCGGCGCGGCGGGTGCGGGGCGGGTGTGGTCGGCACCCATGAGGTCTCTCCCAACGGTCGCGGCGACGCCTGGTCCGCCGGACCGGTCTGGTCACCCGGCCGGGGCGGACGTGTCGACCACGTCCGGGTCGTCGCCCGCACATGGTAGGCAGCCCGGCCGTCCGGTCCCGCACACCGTGGCCGTTGACGCTCGCCCCGCGTGGTCAGGCCAGGCCGGCCCGGCGTCGCCGGTACTCGTCCTCGTCGATCTCGCCACGGGCGTACCGCTCGTCCAGGATGCGCCGCGCCGTCGTCGGGCCCAGGTACTGCGGGCCGGTCCACCGCACGGCCGCCCAGACGAGCCCCGCCAGCACGGCGAGCACCAGCAGGGACCAGATCCACATCCAGCCCATCATCGGGCTCTGCCACATCATCGGGCCGCCCTCCGTCCGTCACCGCGGGTCCGCCGGGCCGGCCTGCCCGCCACGTCGACGGTACGTCCGCCCGGGTGCGCCGGCACGGGTCGATGTGCCCTGGTCCGAGGGTCGGAGGTCCCCGCTCAGCCGCGCTTCATCAGGCGGCCGACGGCGGCCATCATCTCGGTCGCCATCTCGTCGGCCCGGCCCTCGGCGGCGCCCTCGTGCATGCAGTGCCGGGCGTGGCCGTCGAGTAGACCCAGGCCGACCTTGTCCAGCGCCGCCTGGATGGCCGAGATCTGGGTCAGCACGTCGATGCAGTAACGGTCGTCCTCGACCATCTTCTCGATGCCACGGACCTGGCCCTCGATCCGGCGGAGCCGGGCGAGGAGTTGGTCCTTGCTGGCGGTGTAGCCCCGGGTCGGGCTGGACGGCGCGGTCATGAAACCGAGGATAGCGTACCCCTCGGGGGTATGCTAACGTTCCGAACGTACCCCTGGGGGGTATCAGATCGGAGGGCGAGATGGAGACCACCTACCAGGTGAGCGGCATGACCTGCGGGCACTGCGTCAACTCGGTGAGCACCGAGCTGAGCGCACTTCCGGGCGTCACCGACGTCCAGGTCGACCTGGCCGGCGGCCGGGTCACCGTCACCAGTCAGAACCCGCTGGACGTGGACGCGGTCCGCGCGGCGGTCGACGAGGCCGGCTACGACCTCGTCGGTGCGTGACGGGTCCGACGACCCGTAGAAACCGAGGAGACACCATGAACACGGCGACGAAGCTCAGCGGCTTCGCCCTCGGCCTCGTGGCGGTGTTCGGCGCGGCGTACGGGATCGGCAACCTGGCCGATCCCGTCGCCCCGGCCGCCGAGACCCGACACGACGACACCGACAGCGAACACGGGGCCGGCGACACCGGCCACGGTGACGAGAGCGGCGCCTCCGCGCACCTGCCCGGCGGGCTGCTCGTCTCCGAGCGTGGCTACACGTTCCAGCCCGCCGACGCCCCGGCCGGGCAGTTCGCCTTCCGGATCACCGGCCCGGACGGTACGCCGGTCACCCGCTTCGAGGTGGCCCACGACAAGCGCATGCACCTGATCGTCGCCCGCCGGGACCTGTCCGGGTTCCGGCACGTCCACCCGGAGATGGCCGGCGACGGCACCTGGCGGGTCGCCTCACCGCTCGGCGGCCCCGGCGTCTGGCGGGCGTTCGCCGACTTCACCCCCGAAGGCGGCGAGCCGCTGACGCTCGGCCTGGACGTCACGGTCCCCGGCGAGCTGACCGCCCGGCCGTTGCCGGCGCCGGTGACCAGCACCACAGTCGACGGCTACACGGTCACCCTGACCGGCACGCCGGAGCCGGGCCGCACCAGCCGGCTCACGCTCTCCGTCAGCCGCGACGGGCGGCCGGTCACCGACCTTGCGCCCTACCTCGGCGCGTACGGCCACCTGGTGGCGCTGCGGCAGGGCGACCTGGCGTACCTGCACGTGCACCCGGAGGGCACGCCCGGCGACGGGCGCACACCTGCCGGTCCGGCGGTCACGTTCGCCGCCGAGGTGCCCTCGGCCGGGGCGTACCGTCTCTACCTGGACTTCCGGCACGGCGACGCGGTGCACACCGCCGAGTTCACCGTCCTCGCCGGCGACCGGACCGCGCCGCCGCCCGCCGCGCCGGCATCCACCACCGCACCGACCCCGGACGCCGGACACGGCACTCCGGGGCACGGGCACAGTTGAGCGCCGGAGGTGCCGCGATGACTGCCACGGGAAAGGCGCTGCCCACCGCGCCGAACCTGATCGAACTGGCGATCGGCGGGATGACCTGCGCGTCCTGCGCCGCCCGGATCGAGAAGAAGCTCAACCGGATGGACGGCGTCGAGGCGACGGTGAACTACGCCACCGAGAAGGCCACCGTCCGGTACGCCGACGACATCGCGCCGGCCGACCTGATCGCCACCGTCGAGAAGACCGGCTACACCGCCGTGGTGCCGCCGCCGCCCGAGCAGGCGGAGGCGGCAGCGGCCGGGGAGCCGGTGGACGAGCTGCGCACCGCGCGTACCCGGCTCTGGGTCTCCGCCGTGCTCACAGTGCCGGTGATCGTGCTCGCCATGGTTCCGGCCTGGCAGTTCGACTACTGGCAGTGGGCCTCGCTCACGCTGGCCGCCCCGGTGGTGGTCTGGGGCGGGCTGCCGTTCCACCGCGCCGCACTGGTCAACCTGCGGCACGGTGCGGCGACCATGGACACGCTCGTCTCGCTCGGCACGCTGGCCGCATTCGGCTGGTCGCTGTGGGCGCTGTTCCTCGGCGACGCCGGCATGCCCGGGATGAAACACCCGTTCAGCCTCGACATCACCCGCGGCGACGGCGCCGGCAACATCTACCTGGAGGCCGCCGCCGGGGTGACCGTGTTCATCCTGGCCGGGCGGTACTTCGAGGCCCGCTCCAAGCGCACCGCCGGGTCGGCGCTGCGCGCCCTGCTCGAACTCGGCGCCAAGGACGTGGCGGTGCTGCGCGACGGGCAGGAGACCCGGATCCCGGTCGGCCGGCTCGCGGTCGGGGACCGGTTCGTGGTCCGGCCCGGCGAGAAGGTCGCCACGGACGGTGTGGTCGAGGAGGGTACGTCGGCGGTCGACGCCAGCATGCTCACCGGCGAGTCGGTGCCGGTCGAGGTGGGCCAGGGCGACGCCGTGGTCGGCGCCACGGTGAACGCCGGCGGGCGCCTGGTGGTCCGCGCCACCCGGGTCGGCGGGGATACCCAGCTCGCCCAGATGGCACGGCTGGTGGAGCAGGCACAGACCGGCAAGGCGGCGGTGCAGCGGCTCGCCGACCGGATCTCCGGCGTGTTCGTACCGATCGTGATCGCGCTGGCCGCCGGCACGCTCGGCTGGTGGCTCGGCACCGGCTCCGGGCCGACCGCCGCGTTCACCGCCGCGGTGGCCGTCCTGATCATCGCCTGCCCGTGCGCGCTCGGCCTGGCCACCCCGACCGCGCTGCTCGTCGGCACCGGCCGTGGCGCGCAGCTCGGCGTGCTGATCAAGGGGCCGGAGGTGCTGGAGTCCACCCGCCGGGTCGACACCGTGGTGCTGGACAAGACCGGCACCGTCACCACCGGCCGGATGGCGCTGGCCGAGGTGCTGCCCGCCGGCGGCGAGGACGCCGACGAACTGCTCCGGGTGGCCGGCGCGCTGGAGGCCGCCTCCGAGCACCCGATCGCGCGGGCCGTCGCCGAGGCCGCGGCCGAAGCCGGACCGCTGCCGCCGGTCGGCGAGTTCGCCAACGCCGAAGGGCTGGGCGTGACCGGCACCGTCGACGGCCGGACCGTGGTGGTCGGCCGGGCCCGGCTGCTGCGGGAGCGGGGTCTCGACGTACCCGAGGAGGTCGTGCGGGCCGCGACCGGCGCGGAGGCCGCCGGGCGGACGGCGATCCTGGCCGGCTGGGACGGGCGGGCCCGGGGTGTGCTCGCGGTGGCCGACGCGGTGAAGCCGACCAGCCGGGCGGCCGTCGCGCGGCTGCGTGAGCTGGGCCTGAAGCCGGTGCTGCTCACCGGCGACAACACCACTGTGGCGAAGGCGGTGGCGGCCGAGGTCGGCATCGACGAGGTGATCGCGGAGGTGCTGCCCGCCGACAAGGTCGACGTGGTCGAGCGGCTCCAACGCGAGGGCCGCGTGGTCGCCATGGTCGGCGACGGGGTGAACGACGCCGCCGCGCTGGCCCGCGCCGACCTCGGGCTGGCCGTGGGCACCGGCACCGATGCGGCGATCGAAGCGGCCGACCTGACGCTGGTCCGGGGCGACCTGATGGCCGCCCCGGACGCCATCCGGCTCTCCCGGCGGACGCTGGGGATCATCAAGGGCAATCTGTTCTGGGCGTTCGCCTACAACGTCGCGGCGCTGCCGCTGGCGGCGGCCGGACTGCTCAACCCGATGCTCGCCGGGGCGGCCATGGCGTTCTCGTCGGTGTTCGTGGTGGGCAACAGCCTGCGGCTGCGGAGCTTCCGCCCGATCGGGTGAGGGGATTGAGCCGACGGCCGAGGGGGTAACAAGTTGTCGTCAGGCAAGCGCATCAGTGGAGGTCATCATGGGTCTGGACGACAAGATCGACAACGCTTCCCAGGACACCGCGGGCAAGGTCAAGGAGGGCGTGGGCCGGGCGACCGACAACGAGCGCCTCGAGGCCGAGGGCCGCAACGACCAGGCGGGCGCCAAGCTCAAGCAGGCCGGCGAGAAGATCAAGGACGCCTTCAAGAGCTGAGTACGCGACGCACACACACCACCGGGTCGGCCCACGGGCCGGCCCGGAGTGCTGTCCGGGCGCGGGTCAGCGCGGCCGGTCACCGGCCAGGCGCGCGGCGCGTACCTCCAGATAACGCCGCTCCGGCAGGCTCGTGGTGGCCCGCGCGGCGGCCAGGTACGCGGCCCGGGCCTCCGCACGGTCACCGGCCAGGTCGAGCAGGTGTGCGCGGACGGCGGCGAGCCGGTGGTGCCCCGCGGTCCGGTCGTCGCCGTCGAGCGTGGCCAGCAGCGCCAGCCCGGCACGCGGGCCGTCCACCATTGCCACCGCGACGGCCTGGTTGAGCGTGACCATCGGGTTCGGCGCGACCTGCGCCAGCACCCGGTAGAGCGCGATGATCTGCCGCCAGTCGGTGTCCTCGGCGGTGGGCGCCTCCGCGTGCACAGCGGCGATCGCCGCCTGCACCTGGTACGGCCCGGGCGCCGACCAGGTGAGCGCCTCGGTCACCAGCGCCACCCCCTCCGCGACGGCGTCCCGGTCCCACCGGCTGCGGTCCTGCTCCGCCAGCGGCACCAGCTCGCCGTCCGGCCCGGTACGGGCGGCCCGGTGCGCGTCGGTGAGCAGCATCAGCGCCAGCAACCCGGCCACCTCGCCGTCGTCCGGGAGCAGCCGGCGCAGCTCCCGGGTCAGCCGGATCGCCTCTGCGGTCAGCTCGGCCCGGTGCAGCGCCTCGCCGCTGGACGCGGTGTAACCCTCGTTGAAGACCAGGTAGAGCACCCGCAGCACGGCGGCCAGCCGCTCGTCCCGGTCCGCCGGGGACGGCAGCGTGAAACGCGCGCCGGACGCCTCGATCCGCTGCTTCGCCCGGCGGATCCGCTGGCTCATCGTCGCCTCCGGCACCAGGTACGCGCGGGCGATCTCGGCCGTGCTCAACCCGCCCACGGCGCGCAGCGTGAGCGCCACCTGCCCGCTCACCGGCAACGCCGGATGGCAGCAGAGGAACAGCAGCTTCAACGTGTCGTCGCCGCTCGGGGTCTCCTCGTCGGCGGGCGGGACGACAGCCGCGTACGCGGGCTGCCGGACCGCGACAGCCACCTCGCGTTCCCGGCGGGCGTGCTCGCTGCGCCACTCGTCGGTGAGCCGCCGGGTGGCGACGGTGACCAGCCAGGAGCGGGGGTGGTCGGGCAGGCCCTGCTCCGGCCACTGCACGGCGGCGGCGAGCAGCGCCTCCTGGACGGCGTCCTCGCAGGCGTAGAACTGGCCGTGCCGGCGGACGAGCACGCCGAGGACCTGCGGCGCGAGCGTACGCAGCAGGTCCTCGACCACAGGTGATGTCACATCTCCGTCCCGGCCTGCTCCATCACCGCGCGCACCTCCAGCACACCGAAACCGTGCCGTACGTCCGGCCAGCGCGCGGCGATCTCGGCGGCCCGCTCCGGGGTCTCGCAGTCGACGGTCAGGTAGCCGGCGAACTGCTCCTTGCTCTCCATGAACGGCCCGTCGGTGACCTCGGCGCCGCCACCGGCCGCCGGGCGGGCCGTGCGGGTCTGCGAGGGGTGGGCCAGCGCCTCGCCGCCGACCAGTTCGCCGGACTCGGTCAGCTCCTTCATGATCTCGTCGACCTCACCGAAGATCGCGGTGCGTTCCGCCTCGGACAGCTCCTCCACGAAGCCGGGCCGGTTCCAGATCAGCAGCATGTACTTCACGGTGTACTCCTCGGGTGCGGGCCACCGGCGGTGGCGCCTCGCAGACGGGTCGGAGCCGGTCCGCCCGATCCGACATCATCACCCGGGAAGGTCAGCGGCCCCCGCGAACCGGACGGCGTGCCGGACGGCCGGGGTCGAGCGAGGCGCGGTCGGCCGCGCTGGTGCCGGAGACCCAGCCCTGCTCGTCGCGCACCTGGAGGCGGTGCCGGGTGGTACCGGGAAAGAGCTGGTCGACGCGTTCCCGGACGGCGTCGGAGCGGGCCGCGAGCACCGGCAGCAGCCGGTCGTCGGCGAGTTCCTCCGCTGCCGCCGCGCTCGCCTCCCGCAGCCGGTCGCCGACGCGTAGCGCGAACGCGTTGAGGAACGACTCGTCGTAGCCCTTGGTACGCCGCCCGCCGGCCCTGCCGCGCTCGCCCCGGCCGCGCAGCATCGCGGCGGTGGCCTGCACGAGCAGCGAGGTGTGTAGCAGTTCGACAGCCGCCAGATCGGCCGGGAAGCCGAGCACCGTGGCGAAGCCCAGGTCGTCGGACCAGACCGACTCGCACCGGTTCGCCGCCGCGACCTCCTGGATCAGCAGCGCCTTCGCGGCCGCGTACGGGGCGTCGACGCCGATCCGCACGCCACCCGGGCCGCCGGTCCGGTCGGCCCCGGCGTCGAGCAGCGCCGCGTCGATGCTGTGCCGGGCCATCAGCTCCTGCGCCTTCGCGGTGAACGCCTCCGCCTCGGCCGGGTAGCCGGTCGACTCGGCCTTCGCCAGCAGCGCGCGTACCCGGTCGAGCATCCGGGAACCGCTCGGTGTCGTGGCGGCCAGGGCGGTACCGGCCGAGCCGGGCGGCGGCCGGAGCACCGCGATCGGCGGCAGCCCCACCACCAGGACGACCGCGTCGACCGCGTCCCGCAGCGCGGTGATCCGGTCGCCGTAGGCCCGCCGGTCCAGCCAGCCCGCGTCGTCGTCCCAGCGGGCGCCGGTCTCGGTGAGCTGCTCGTCGAACCAGGCCGGGACGGGCGCGGGCAGCGTGCGCCGCTGCGCGGCCATCGCGTCGCGCAGCAGCCGGGCACCGCGGGGAGTGAGCCGCCGCGTGGCGAGCCGGTCCAGGTCGGCGGGCTGCCAGCCGCGCGGCCAGAGCCGTCCCACGTCCCGCGTGAGCCGGGCGAGCAGCGCCGCGTCGACCGCCGCGCCGTCGGCCACCACGAGGCCGTCGAGGGCTCGCTCGGCAGCGCGTACGTCGGTGCCGCGCGCGGTCGCGACGGCGGCGTCGAGCAGTCGCTCGGCTGGTGACACGGGTGGCTCTCCCTGGACTCCGACAGGCGGCAGGTCGCCCACCCCGGCACCGACGGTACCCGGCCCGCCGTTCAACCGTCCGGGCCCGCCGTCCGTACTCCTGCCCGGAGCGGGGCGGCGCGACGGACGGAGATCACGTGGGCGGGCACGACCGGGGGCTGCACCGGCGACGACGGAGGCCGCGATCACCACGGGTCCTGGCGGTGGTCCTGGTCGGTGCCGCGCTCGCAGCCGGGGGGTACGCCGCCCGGCACCCGGACCTGCTGGACCGCATCGACGTGCGGCGGACCGTACAGGCGGCGGCACCGAGCGCGCCCGCGCCGGACGCGCGTCCCACGCCGACGGTCGCGCCGACACCGGTTCCGGCGGCCGGCCGGGTGGCCCCCGGCATCGGCTACCCGGCCCGGGGCGACGGCACCTTCCGGACCGCCGACACGGTCGGCGCGGTCGCCGGGCGCTCCGGTGAGCTGCTGCGCTACCGGGTCGCGGTCGAGGACGGCATCCGCAACGTGGACGTGGAGCGGTTCGCCCGGGACGTCGCCGCCACCCTCGCCGACCGGCGGGGCTGGACCGGCGACGGCCGGTGGCGGCTGCAACGGGTGGGCCGCGACGACCGCGCCGACTTCACAGTGCTGCTCACCACGCCTGTCACCAGGGGGCGGCTGTGCGGCGACCCGAGCGACAGCTACACGTCCTGCCGCAACGGCGACCAGGTGGTGATCAACGTGGCCCGCTGGGTGTACGGGGTGCCGCACGTCAGCGATCTCTCCCGATACCGGCAGTACCTGCTCAACCACGAGGTCGGCCACCGGCTGGGCCGCGGCCACGAGCGCTGCCCCCGGGCCGGCGGTCCGGCGCCGGTCATGGTGCAGCAGACGCTCGGCCTGCACGGCTGCACACCGAACCCGTGGCCGATCGTGGGCGGCGAGCCGCTGTCCGGACCGCCCGGCCAGTACGACGACCCGATCCCGGCCGGGGACCGCTGAGCCCTCGCCCGGCGGCCGCCCCGGCCCTTCACCGGGAGAACGAGGCCCAGATGTTCTTGGTCTTCTCGGTGGCGTACCAGCCCACGTCGAGCGAGACCGACTGCGCCAGGAACAGACCCCGCCCGCCCGAGTCCGTCGGACTGATGTCGGTCAGCTCCGGCACCGAACTGACGTCGTGGTCGGCCACGTCGAGCAGGAACCGGTCGTCGGTGGTGAGCAGCGTGACGATGGTGGGCGGCCGGCCGTGCCGCAGCGCGTTGCTCGCCAGCTCGGTGGCGACGAGCACTACCAGGTGTGGCACCTCGTCCAGATTCTCGCCCTGCACCAGCCCGTGCCGGTTCAGCGCGTCACGGAGCGAGGCGCGCAGCCCACGAAGATCCTCGGGACTGTCGAGCACCCACTGCTCCAGCTCGGTGGCCTGTGGCGGCGGCGGCGAGGTGCGCAACTGTCCCATGATCTGCCTTTACCCTGCGTAGCCGCTCGTTAAGCAGCTCAGCGGCGCAGTAGCGCGAAGACGCCCCACCCCATGTACTCGCGCTGGAAGCGGACGTACCGCACCGGGTCCTCGGTCAGCTCCCGCCGCAGCTCCGGGGCCAGTTCGTCGTCCGGGTTGGCGTCCAGCCAGCGGCGCAGGTTCAGCCAGTGCGCGGCGGCGTACCGGTCCCAGCTGTCCTGGTCGGCGAGGACCATCTCGACCAGATCCCAGCCGCACTCGCCGAACGACGCGACCAGGCCGGGCAGGTCGGTGAACTCGTCGCGGGACCGGGCGTGCGAGCCGGTGACCGCCTCGTCGTCCGGCGGGTCACGCCGCCAGTAGGGCTCGCCGACGAGCGCCATGCCGCCCGGCCGCAACGCCCGGCCGAGCAGCTCCAGCGTCCCGGGCACCCCGCCGCCGATCCAGGTCGCACCGACGCAGGCGGCCATGTCGACCGGACGCTCCGGGATGTACGCCGCGGCGTCGCCGTGCACGAAAAGTACCCGGTCGGCTACACCGAGTTCGGTGGCGCGCTCCCGGGCGGCGGCGGTGAAGGCGGTGCTCAGGTCGACCCCGGTGCCGGTGATCCCGTGGTCCCGGGCCCAGGTGCAGAGCAGTTCCCCCTTGCCGCTGCACAGGTCGAGCACTTCGTCGCCGGGGCGCAATCGGATCGCCCGGCCCAGTGTGGCCAGCTTGACGTCGTCGATCGGGTTGAGGATGCGCAGTTCGCCTTCGCGGATGGTGAACTGGCGCGGCAGGTCCGGTGAGGTCATCAGTGGAGGGTGCCGCCCCCCGGTGACGCGGAGCAACGGAATTCCGGTCTGGGCCCGTCCGGGTCTCCTGGGGTACGGTCACCGCATGGTGGTCGAGGAACACTGGTGGAACGGCGTCAGCAACCCTCGCGGACGGCGCGACGTATACATCCGTACCGACGGAAGCCAGTGGCAGGTCCAGGCGCAGATCGGCGGAGCGAGCGGCCGGTCGAAGATTCAGCAGTGCCCGAGTCGTGGCTCAGCGACGATCCTCGCCGGGGCGTGGCGCGCGAGCGGCTCCGGCTGGCGGGCGATGCCGCGCTGACCTCACGCTCAGTCACGAGGTCCGTGCACCGCGCGATCGACGAGTGACTCGGCGACCTCGCGCAGCTTGCGGTTGGAGTCCTGCGACACCCGGGCCAGGATGGCGAACGCCTCGTCGGCCGAGCAGCGCCGCTGCCCCATGATGATGCCCTTCGCCTGCTCGATCACGGCCCGGCTCTGCATCGCCTCCTGCATCTGCTGCGCCAGCGTCGCCGTGCTCTCGTAGAGGTGGACGTTGGCCAGCGCGATGGCGGCGTACCCGGCCAGCGTCTGCGCCAGCTCGACCTGGCGGTCCAGGACGCCCGGGGACGCGCCGTAGATGTTCAGCGCGCCGACCATCGCCTCCTGAATGGGCAGGCCGATCGACAGCGAGCTGGCCGCGCCCGCTGCGTGCGCCCGGGCCGCCCACTCCGGCCAGCGGCTCTCCGCCGCCATGTCCGGTACCAGCATGGCGGTGCCGGTGGTGGCGGCGTCCAGGCACGGGCCGCGGCCCTGCGCGTACTGCCACTCGTCGAGCGTCAGTGCCAGTTCGCCGGTGTACGCGGCGGTGTGCGCCTCGGTGCCCTGGACCAGGGTGACCGAGACCTCTGCGGTCCCGGGCAGGGTGTCCTTGGCGACCTGGGCGATGGTCGACAACACCACGTCGAGGTCGACTTCGTCGTACTTGATCCGACCGAGTCTGATCAAGGCAGCGGCGAGGTCGGGGTGGTCCTGCGGCATGAGCGGTGACGTCCTTGTGCGAAGCGACGCCGCCGGCCCGCGAGGGGCGCGACGGCTGGTGGTGGGGATCGGCCCGTGGTGACGGACCGGCGTCCCGATTCCTGACGGAGATCGGGACCGCGCCGCTTCTTGACGCTCGTTCGTGACGCCCCGGACGGGACGTCGACTACCGGGACAACTCTACGACCCGGAACGGGTCGGTAGGACGGGACGTGCCGACGCGTGGCCGGCGGCCGGTAGCGCCGGGCGATCGACGACCTCGAACGCGCCGAGCGTGCCGGTGACGGCGAGGACGCGCCGGACCACCGGGGAGGGGCGGTGCAGGATCAGCCGCCGGCCGTGCCGGGTGAGCATCCGATGCGCCAGCACCAGCGCGTTCGTGCCGTACGCGCCGAAGAAGCTGACCTCCGCGAGGTCGATCACCACGAGCGGGGCGGGCGCCGCGACGGCCGTCTCCACGAGTTCGGTGAGCAGATGCGCGTTGCTGAGATCCACCTCGCCGGCCACCGAGACCTGAGTCACGTCCGTGCCCGCGTGGCAGCTCAGCCACATGATCGGCTGTTCGTCGGACACGGCACCCCCACCTCAACGTCCGAGGAGGCTCCCGGCGGCACTCGCCGGGAGCAGGAGGGCGCATGTCTTGACCCGTATCCGAAGATACGCCGACGGGGTGGACATCGCAGCGTGGGACGAGTTCGGACCCGCCGGTCCCGGGTACCGTCATCGCAACGAGCGCTGCCGATGATCCCCGTCAGGACAGGACGAGAGCATGGAAGCCCCCCGCATCGACCCCGGCGAAGCCCTCGCGGAGCTGAGTCGGATCCGGCTCGACGAGGTGGCGCTCGACGACGTGCTGGCGCGCGTCGCCGACCTGGCGAACCGGGCGGTGCCGGGCAGCGCCGAGGTGTCCGTCTCCCTGGTGCAGGCCGGCGCGAGCCGGGCCATCGCCTACACCAGCGACCTGGCCCGCAGCCTGGACGAGTGGCAGTACGAGCACGACGACGGGCCCTGCCTGGACGCCTCGGTCAGCGCGGTGAGCATCTCCCTGCCCGACCTGACCGATGAGCCGCGCTGGCCCGGCTGGGCGGCGCGGGCCCGCTCGGCGGGCGTGCAGAGTTCGCTGTCGATCGGACTGCCGATCCAGGAGGCGGTCACCGGGGCGCTGAACGTATACGGAAGATCCACCGACGCGTTCGACAAGGCGTCGATCGAGCTGGCGGAGGAGTTCGCCGCGTACGCGGCGGTGGCGCTCGCCAACACGCACCTCTACGAGAGCACCGCGACGCTGGCCCGGCAGATGCAGGAGGCGATGCGCAGCCGGGCGGTGATCGAGCAGGCGAAGGGGATCATCATGGGACAGCGGCGCTGCTCGGCCGAGGAGGCGTTCACGCTGCTCGCCAAGCTCTCCCAGGACTCCAACCGCAAGCTGCGCGAGGTGGCCGAGGCACTCGTCTCCCGCGCCGCCGCCCGCTGATCCGTACACGTCGTCGCGGGGCGTGAAACCGTCGTGAAACCGCGCTGATCCTGCCTGCCGTCACGGTTGCGGGCATGACGACGACGAACTCTCCCGGCGCGATGGTCGAGGTGTCCGGGCTGCGCAAGGCGTACCGGAGACAGGTGGTGCTCGACGGTGTCGACCTGCGCGTACCCGAGGCCACCGTGTTCGCCCTGCTCGGCCCGAACGGCGCCGGCAAGACCACCACCGTGCAGATCCTCTCCACGCTCATCCGCCCCGACGCCGGCACCGTCCGGATCGCCGGCCACGACCTGACCGCCGCACCGGACCGGGTACGCGCCGCGATCGGCGTGACCGGCCAGTTCTCCGCCGTTGACGCGCTGCTCACCGGCGCGGAGAACCTGCGGCTGATGACCGACCTGCGGCACCTGGGCCGGACCGAGGGACGGCGGGTGGTGGACGACCTGCTGGCCCGCTTCGACCTGACCGAGGCGGCGGGCAAGCCGGTGGCGACATACTCGGGCGGGATGAAGCGCCGGCTGGACCTGGCGATGACGCTCGTCGGCCGCCCCCGGCTGATCTTCCTGGACGAGCCGACGACCGGCCTGGACCCGCGCAGCCGCCGGGCCATGTGGCAGATCGTCCGTGAGCTGGTGGCCGAGGGCGCCACCGTCTTCCTCACCACCCAGTACCTGGAGGAGGCCGACCATCTGGCCGATCGGGTCGCGCTGCTCGACGGCGGTCGGCTGGTCGCCGAGGGCAGCCCGGCCGAGCTGAAGCGGATGGTGCCCGGCGGCCACGTACGCCTGCACTTCACCGACGCGGCGCACCTGGCCGCGGCGGCCGGGCTGTTCCCGGCGGCCACCCGGCACGACGACGACCTCACCCTGCGGGTGCCGGGCGACGGGAGCGTCAGCGGGGTGCGGGGGCTCCTCGACCGGCTCGACGCCGCCGGTGTCGCTGTCGATTCGTTGAGCCTGCACACCCCCGACCTGGACGACGTCTTCCTGGCCCTCACCGGCCACCCGACCGAGGAGAAGGTGACCGCATGAGCACGCTCGCCCACACCATCGGCGACTCGGCGACCATGCTGCGCCGCAACCTGAAGCACGCGGTGCGCTACCCGTCGCTGACCGTCGTGGTGATCGCCCTGCCGGTGATCTTTCTGCTGTTGTTCGTCTACGTCTTCGGCGGCACGCTCGGCAACGGACTCGGCGACGTGGCCGGGGGCCGGTCCGCGTACGCCGACTACGTGACCCCCGGCATCCTGCTGCTCGCCATGGCCGGCGCGGCGCAGGGCACCGCGATCGCGGTGGCCATGGACATGACCGAGGGCATCGTGGCGCGGTTCCGCACCATGTCCATCGCCCGCGCGGCGGTCCTCACCGGCCACGTCGTCGGCGCGGTGACGCAGACGCTGCTCGGCCTGGCGGTGGTGGTCGGTGTCGCGTTGCTGGTCGGATTCCGGCCGGACGCCTCCCCGGCGCAGTGGATCGCCGCCGTCGGGCTGCTCACCCTGACCGCGTTCGCGATCACCTGGCTGTCGGTGGCGCTGGGCATGGTGTCCAAGAGCGTGGAGAGCGCCAGCAACCTGCCCATGCCGTTGCTGCTGCTGCCGTTCCTGGGCAGCGGGTTCGTGCCGACCGGCTCGATGCCCGGGTGGCTCGGCTGGTTCGCCGAGCACCAGCCGTTCACCCCGATCATGGAGACGTTGCGCGGCCTGCTCCTGGCCGGCCCGGTCGACGGCGGTGACGCGCTCGTGGCGGTGGCGTGGTGCGCCGGGATCAGCCTGCTCGGTTACCTGTGGGCGCGCCGGCTGTACGACCGGGATCCCTCCCGCTGAGTTCCGCCACGGCGGCGAGCCGCAGCTCGTCGTGGTCGAGAGCGGCGTACGACGCGCTGGCCGCGTCGTACGCCGCCGCGTCCGCGTCGCGCGCCGCCCGGCGGGCCGCCGCCGAGGACATGGTGGGCTGGAAGTTGCGCAGGTAGCCGAAGCGTTCGGCGAGCGCGACCAGCCGGGCGCCGGCGGCACCGTCGCCGGTACCGCCCGACCGGTCCAGCTCGACCAGGGCGAGGGCGAGCAGCAGCGACCCGTGGAGCGGCAGCTGCACGAGAAAACCGGGCGGGTCGGTGATCGGGTCGGCCAGCAGGGTCACGCTCCGGCGGCGCAACGTCTCGGCGAGCCCCGGCACCAGGTCCAGCCGGCCGTACCGGGCGTGCGCGGCCAGGGCAGCCGCCCGGATCTCCAGATGCCACGGCGCGTCGCCGGGCGGGCCGGACCAGACGAGCGGATCCGACGGTTGACGCAACCCGTGCAGCGCCTCCCGCCAGCCGGCCAGTCCGGCCTCGACATCGCCCCGGGCCAGCGCGAACTCGGCCCGGATGCCGCGCTCGTACGCCCGCATGCCGTACTGGTCGTCCGGCACCGGCACGGCGTCGTATCGACTGTCGCAGGCATCGGTGGTGGCCAGCCGCAGCCAGCGTTCCGCCTCGTCGACCTCGCCCAGCGCCAGGTTGACCAGCACCAGGCTCCAGCGGATCTGGAGGCGGTCCCACCACGGGCCGGAGTCGGCCAGCAGGTCCAGCGCGGCGGTCAGGTTGTCCCGGGCCTCCGCCGAGCGTTCGGCCTGCATGCAGAGTTCGCCGACCCGGGAGTGGGCGAGCACCAGGAGCCACCGCAGCGGCCGGTGCGCCACCGCGTCGAGCATCCGCCGGGCCGCGTCGAGCGCGTCGTCGGGCCGGCCGGCCTGTTCCAGCAGGTAGCTGGCCAGGGCGTTCGCCATCGCGACGACAAGCGGTTCGCGGTGCGCGCGCAGCGCGGTGAGCACGGCCGGGTCGGCGCCGATCTCGGGGAGCGCGCCCAGTACCACCGCCATCGCACCGGCGACCGTGTCCGGCGGGGGCGGCGGCAGGCGGCGCAGCACGACCAGCGAGCGGGTCGAGCGACGCCCGGCGATCATCAGGTTGTGCGCCACGCCGAGCACGGCGACGGTACGGACCGGCGCCACGAACTCCGGCGCCGGACGGTAGTGGGACAGCAGGAAGTCGGTGTCGGCGACCAGCGCGAGCATCCGGGTGTAGCTGGTGTCCAGCGTCCACACGGCGGCCAGCGCGGCGGCGACACCCGCCACCGTCGGCGCGTCGGACCGGGCCACTGCCAGGCGCAGCGCGGCGACCAGGTTGTCCTGCTCGGCGCGGACCGTCGCGACCGTGGTGAACGGCTCGGCGCCGAGCAGCGCCTCGTGGTGCCCGAGGCCGAACTCGCGGGCCCAGGCGAGGAACGCCGCCACCACCCGCTCGTCCTCGCCGGCCTCGGCACGGCGGGCGGCGCCGAACTCCCGCACCGTCTCCAGCATCCGGAACCGGATCGCGTCGGGCGTCTCCTCCACCCGCAGCAGTGACTGGTCGACGAGGTGTTCCAGCACCGGCAGCGCGTCCTCGCCGAGCACCCGGTCCGCCGCCTCCGTGCTGAACCCGTCCGGGAACACCGACAGCGCCCGCAACGCCGCCCGCCCTTCCGGCCGCAGCAGGTTCCAGCTCCAGTCGACCACCGCGTGCAGCGTGTGGTGGCGTGGTGGCGCGTCCCGGGGGCCGCCACGCAGCAGCCCGAACCGGTCGTCGAGGCGGCGGGCCAGCTCCGGCACGCTCATCGCCCGCACCCGGGCTGCGGCCAGCTCGATCGCCAGCGGCATCCCGTCCAGATGCCGGCACACCTCGGCCACCTGGTCGGCGGGCAGCACAACGCCCGGCCGGGCGGCGCGGGCCCGCTGCGTGAACAGCTGCACCGCCGTGTCCAGCGGCAGTTCGGGCAGCGCGTGCACCGCCTCCGAGGTCAATCCCAGCGGGGTACGGCTGGTGGTCAGCACCCGCAGCTCCCGGGTCGCCGCCAGCAGCGCCGCCACCAGCTCGGCGACGCCCCGGACCACCTGCTCGCAGTTGTCCAGCACCAGCAGCACCGGCCCCGGTCCGAGCGCCGCCACGATCGCGGCGACCGGGTCGGCGGGCACCGGCAGCGCGCCGACCGGCCCGGCCACCGGCTCGCCCACCCCCAGCGCCGCGGCGACCGCCTCCGGCACGTCGCCGTCGACGGCGACCGCGCCGAGCGCCACCAGACGTACGCTGCGCTGCGGTGCGCGCCGGGCCACGGCGTACGCGAGCCGGGTCTTGCCCAGCCCGCCCGGGCCGACGACGGAGACCACCCGGGAGCCGGCCAGCAGGGACTCCACCGAGGCCAGGTCGCCCTCGCGGCCCAGCAGCGGGTTCGGCTCGTACGGGATGCCGGGCCGGGCCACCCGGCTCTCCCCGTCGAGCAGTTCCCGGTGCAGCTCGCGCAGCGCCGCTCCCGGCTCGGCGCCCAGCTCGTCGCGGAGCGAGCGGCGGTAGTCCTCGTACCGGTTCAGCGCCGCCGACCGGCTCGTCACCGCTGCCTCGCAGCGGAGCAGCTCGGCCAGCAGTTCCTCGTCGTACGGACCCCCGGCGGCCAGCGCGGCGAGCCCGGGCAGCGCCTCCGCGGACCGTCCGAGCCGGGACAACGCGAGCGCCCGTGCCCGGGACAGTTCCCGGTGCGTGGCCGCCCTCTCCGCACGCAACGCGGTGAGTGGATCGCCCTCGCCCGGGTCGTCGGCCGGCGGCCCGGACCAGTTCCTCAGGCCCGCCTCCGCCTCGGCGAGGGCTTCCGCGTGCGCACCCGCGCGGGCGTGCCGGGCCGCCGCCGCGGCGTGCCGCAGCACTGCCGCCGCGTCCACCTGCGCGTCGGTGAGCGCCAGCCGGTAACCGGTGGCGGTCCGGACGATCAGGTCGGCGCCCAGCTCGGCGCGGGCCCGGGAGACCAGGATCTGCAACGCCTTGACCGGATGCCGGGGCGGGTCGTCCGGCCAGAGCGCATCGACGAGCGCGCCGGTGCCGCAGCCGGACCCGAGCCGGCCGGCCAGGAGTGCCAGCAGCCCGCGCAGCCGTGCGCCGCCCACCGGCACTCCTCGGCAGACCACGTCCGACAGCAGGGTCAGTTCGGTGGTCACCGGGCCAGCGTAGGCGGCGGACCGGCTCGTGACGGCCCCGCGCCGGGCGGTCCGTGAAGGCGGCGTGAAAAGCCCCGGCCCGCCCGTACCGGATCCGTCAAAGCAGTCGACCGTGCGCACCCGGCCCGGTTGGTATGGCCCGCGAAGGACGTACCGACGCGGGAGGCGGAAATGGGACGAGAACGGGCGGACGGGTGCACCGGATTCCGGGTGGCCGCAGGCGCCGCAGTGGTGGTCGGCGCGGCGCTGATGGCGGCCGGGGTGTTCACACCCGGCGAGCGGCCCGGGCGGGTCCTGGCGATGGCGGGCGTCGTCGGGGCGTACGCCGCTGTGGTGGCCGATCTGCGCGCGGTCGCGGCGGTGACCGCGCTGGGTGCGGCGGTCTTCGTCGGGTTCCTCGCGCACGGCTACGGCGAGCTGACCGGCCCGGGTGACGCCTGGTCCCGGGCCGTGCCGATCGGGTTCGCCGCGGTGCTCGGCGCCGGCTACCGGCACCTCCGGTCGATCGGCGCCGAGGCCCGGCCGGTGACCCGGATCACCGGCCCCGGAGACGGCGTGAAAAGCGCGTCAAGAAACCGTGGCCGCGCGTGATGGTCGCGTCAAGACCCCTGTCCGTGCGCCGGATACGGCGCTGTGATTGCCCGGCGCGGCCGGGAGGCGGTCGCGAGGACATCTTCCGCTAGGAGAGATCAGCCGTGTCTGACGTGCTGTTCGTGTTGCTGACGGTGGGGCTGTTCGCGGCTCTCGCCCTCGTGGTGAGGGGCGTGGAGAAGCTGTGAACGCCGTCAACGCCGTCGGCCTGGTGCTGGCGATCGGCCTGGGCGTGTTCCTGGTCGTCGCCCTGCTGTTCCCGGAGCGCTTCTGATGAGCATGACGACAGCCGGCGTGCTCTTCGTCCTGTCGCTGGTGGCGGCGCTCGTCGCCGTGCACCGGCCGTTCGGCGACCACATGCACCGCGTGGTCGCGGGAACCCGGTCGTCCCGCTTCGAGCGGGGGATCTACCGCCTGGTCGGGGTCGACCCGGCCGCCGAGCAGACCTGGGGCGTCTACGCCCGCTCGGTGCTGGCCTTCTCGGCCGTCTCCCTGCTGTTCCTGTACGCGTTCCAGCGCCTGCAGAACCACCTGTGGCTCTCGCTGGGATTCGATCCGGTGGTGCCGCACGGCGCCTGGAACACCGCCGTGTCGTTCGTGACCAACACGAACTGGCAGTGGTACTCGGGTGAGTCGACGATGGGCCACCTGGTGCAGATGGCCGGCCTGGCGGTGCAGAACTTCGTCTCGGCCGCCGTCGGCATCGCCGTGGCGGTGGCGCTGGTCCGGGGCTTCGCCCGCAGCCGTACCGGCGAGCTGGGCAACTTCTGGGTCGATCTGACCCGGGTCACGTTGCGGATCCTGCTGCCGATCGCGGTGCTCGGCGCGCTCGTGTTGATGCTCGGAGGCGTGGTGCAGAACCTCTCCGGCGGCACCGACGTGACCACGCTGACCGGCGGCACCCAGACCGTCACCGGCGGGCCGGTGGCGAGCCAGGAGGTCATCAAGGAGCTGGGCACCAACGGCGGCGGCTTCTACAACGCCAACAGCGCCCACCCGTTCGAGAACCCGACCGCGTGGACGAACTGGCTGGAGATCTTCCTGATCCTGGTGATCCCGTTCAGCCTGCCCCGGGTCTTCGGCCGGATGGTGGGGCAGAAGCGGCAGGGCTACGCGATCGTCGCCGTGATGGCGATCCTGGCGTTCGCCAGTGTCACCCTCACAAACGTCTTCGAGCTGGCCGGCGACGGCACGGTGCCGCAGGCGGTCGGCGCGGCGCTGGAGGGCAAGGAGGTGCGCTTCGACGTGTCGAACTCGGCCACGTTCGCGGCGGCCACCACGCTCACCTCGACCGGCGCCGTCGACTCGTTCCACGACTCGTACACCGCGCTGGGCGGCATGATGACGCTGGGCAACATGATGCTCGGCGAGGTCGCCCCCGGCGGTGTCGGCGCCGGCCTGTACGGGCTGCTGATCCTCGCGGTGATCACGGTGTTCGTGGCCGGCCTGATGGTCGGGCGCACCCCGGAGTACCTGGGCAAGAAGATCGGCTCGCGCGAGATCAAGTTCGCCTCGATGTACTTCCTGATCACCCCGGCGCTGGTGCTCACCGGCACCGCCGCCGCGTTCGCCACCGGCAACGCCTCGACAGCGCTGAACGCCGGACCGCACGGGCTGTCCGAAGTGCTCTACGCGTTCACCTCGGCCAGCAACAACAACGGCTCCGCGTTCGCCGGCATCACCGTGAACACACAGTGGTGGAACACTGCGCTCGGGCTCTGCATGCTGCTCGGCCGGTTCCTGCCGATCATCTTCGTGCTCGCGCTGGCCGGCTCGCTGGCCCGCCAGCAACCCACACCCGCCTCCGAGGGCACCCTGCCGACCCACCGGCCGTTGTTCGTCGGCATGGTCGTCGGCGTCACGGTGGTCCTCGTCGCGCTCACCTTCCTTCCCGCACTCGCGCTCGGCCCGCTGGCCGAAGGGCTGTGACCACCATGAGAGACAAGGACATGACAGCACCTGTGCAGACCGCCGACGCGCCGGTCACCGGCGACACCGCGGCTCCCGGCACGCCGGGCCGCCGCGACCGGGTCGGCGGCGGACTGCTCGACCCTCGCCAGTTGCTCCGGTCGTCGCCGGACGCGCTGCGCAAGCTCGACCCGCGCACCCTGTGGCGCAACCCGGTGATGCTGATCGTGGAGATCGGCGCGCTGTTCACCACAGTGCTCGCGGTGGCCGACCCGTCCGTCTTCGCGATCGCGATCACCGTCTGGCTCTGGCTCACCGTGATCTTCGCGAACCTGGCCGAGGCGGTCGCCGAGGGGCGCGGCAAGGCGCAGGCCGACACGCTGCGCCGGGCCAAGCAGGACACCGTCGCCACCCGCCTGGTCGGCTGGACGCCGGGTGCCGCCGCGAACGCGTACCGGGACGAGGCGGTGCCCGCGCCGCAGCTGCGGCAGGGTGACGTCGTCCTGGTCGAGGCCGGTCAGGTCGTCCCCGGTGACGGCGACGTGGTCGAGGGCATCGCCAGCGTCGACGAGTCGGCGATCACCGGCGAGTCCGCCCCGGTGATCCGGGAGTCCGGCGGCGACCGCAGCGCGGTCACCGGCGGCACCCGGGTCCTCTCCGACCGGATCGTCGTCCGGATCACGCAGAAGCCGGGCGAGAGCTTCATCGACCGGATGATCGCGCTGGTCGAGGGCGCCAACCGGCAGAAGACGCCGAACGAGATCGCACTGAACATCCTGCTGGCCGCGCTGACGATCATCTTCCTGCTCGCCGTCGTCACACTCCAGCCGATGGCGATCTTCGCCAAGGGTTACCAGGCCGCCGCGCCGGACACCGCGGCGATCACCGACTCCGGCGTCACCGGCGTCGTCCTCGTGTCGCTTCTGGTCTGTCTCATCCCGACCACCATCGGGGCTCTGCTGTCCGCGATCGGCATCGCCGGCATGGACCGGCTCGTGCAGCGCAACGTGCTGGCGATGAGCGGCCGGGCGGTCGAGGCGGCCGGCGACGTCAACACGCTGCTGCTGGACAAGACCGGCACGATCACGCTCGGCAACCGGCAGGCCGCCGAGTTCCTGCCGGTGGACGGCGTGGACGCGGCCACGCTCGCCGACGCGGCGCAACTGTCCAGCCTGGCCGACGAGACCCCCGAGGGCCGCTCGGTCGTGGTGCTCGCGAAGAACGAGTACGGGCTGCGCGAGCGCGAGCCCGGCCTCATCCCGCACGCCACGTTCGTGCCGTTCACCGCGCAGACCCGGATGAGCGGCGTCGACCTGGACGCCGGCGGCGACGTCCGGCACATCCGCAAGGGCGCCGCCGCCGCGGTGATGAAGTGGGTACGCGACAACGGCGGCCACCCGACCGAACAGGTCGGTGAACTGGTCGACGCGATCAGCGGCACCGGCGGCACGCCGCTCGTGGTGGCCGAGCACGTGGCCGGGGAGCCGGCCCGGGCGCTCGGCGTCATCCACCTCAAGGACGTGGTGAAGGCCGGGATGCGGGAGCGCTTCGACGAGATGCGCCGGATGGGCATCCGCACCGTGATGATCACCGGCGACAACCCGCGTACCGCGAAGGCGATCGCCGATGAGGCGGGCGTGGACGACTTCCTCGCGGAGGCCACGCCAGAGGACAAGCTCGCGCTGATCAAGAAGGAGCAGGAGGGCGGCCGGCTCGTCGCCATGACCGGCGACGGCACGAACGACGCGCCCGCGCTGGCCCAGGCGGACGTCGGTGTCGCCATGAACACCGGCACGTCGGCCGCCAAGGAGGCCGGCAACATGGTCGACCTCGACTCCGACCCGACCAAGCTGATCGAGATCGTGGAGATCGGCAAGCAGTTGCTGATCACCCGGGGTGCGCTGACCACGTTCAGCATCGCCAACGACATCGCGAAGTACTTCGCGATCATCCCGGCCATGTTCGCCGGCATCTACCCGTCGCTGGACCGGCTCAACATCATGCGCCTGGCCAGCCCCGAGTCGGCGATCCTCTCCGCCGTCGTCTTCAACGCGATAGTCATCGTGGCGTTGATCCCGCTGGCCCTGCGCGGCGTGCGCTACCGCCCGGCCGGCGCCTCGACGCTGCTGCGCCGCAACCTGTGGCTCTACGGCCTCGGCGGCATCGTGGTGCCGTTCGTCGGCATCAAGCTCATCGACCTGCTCGTCCAGTTCGTCCCGGGGATCTCGTGATGCGCCTTCCCAGTTGGCTCTCCCAGCACCTGGCCGCCCTGCGCGCGGTGCTCGTCTTCACCGTGCTGCTCGGCCTGCTCTACCCGCTCGCCCTGGTCGCCGTCGGCCGGTTGCCCGGCCTCGACGGCAGGGCGGACGGCTCACTGCTCACCGTCGGCGGCCGGACCGTCGGCAGCTCGCTGATCGGCCAGTCGTTCACCGACGCGGACGGCAACCCGATCCCGCGCTACTTCCAGTCCCGCCCGTCGGCCGCCGGGGAGGGCTACGACCCGACCTCCACCGCGGCGAGCAACCTCGGCCCGGAGAGCGTGGTGGACACGCTCGCCGCCGACCCCGCCGGCTCCACGCCGAGCCTGCTCACCCAGGTCTGCGCGCGCAGCAAGGCGATCGGCGACCTCGACGGCGTGGACGGGCGGCGCCCGTACTGCACGCCGGACGGGGTGGGCGCGGTGCTCGCCGTGTTCCGCGCCGACGGCCTCACCGGCCCGATCACCCGTGTGGTGAGCGTCAACCAGGCCGCGCCGGCGACGCCGTTCGTCACCACCTGGCAGGGCGTACCGGTGGAGGCGGCCCAGCCCGGCCACGAGTACGTGGCGGAGGGCGGCATCGTCACCCCGGTACGCGGGGACGCCCCGGCCCGGCCCGCCGTACCGGCCGACGCGGTCACCGCAAGTGGCAGCGGCCTCGACCCGCACATCTCCCCGGCGTACGCGGAGATCCAGGTGGCCCGGGTGGCGCGGGAGCGCGGCGCGGACCCGGCGGCGGTACGGCGGCTGGTCGCCGAGCACACCACCGGCCGGGCGCTGGGCTTCATGGGTGAGCCCGGGGTGAACGTGCTGGAACTCAACCTCGCGCTGGACGAGGCGTTCCCGGCGCGCTGACGCGACAGCGACCGGAGCGGCCCCGGGGAAGGCCCGGGGCCGCTCCCGGCCGGTCAGGGAGGATGGACGCTGTGGGCAGGGGTGAACTGCGGATCTATCTCGGGGCCGCCCCGGGCGTCGGCAAGACGTACGCGATGCTGGAGGAGGCCCAGCGCCGGGCCGAGCGCGGCACCGACGTGGTGATCGGCCTGGTCGAGACGCACGGCCGCCGGCACACCGCCGAGATGATCGGTGACCTGGAGGTGGTGCCCCGCCGCGCGATGACCTACCGGGGCGTCGAGTTCACCGAGATGGACCTGGACGCGGTGCTGGCCCGGCGGCCCGAGGTGGTCGTGGTGGACGAGCTGGCCCACACGAACGTGCCCGGCTCCCGTCACGAGAAGCGCTGGCAGGACGTGCAGGAGCTGCTCGACGCCGGGATCAGCGTGCTCTCGACGGTCAACGTGCAGCACCTGGAGTCACTGAACGACGTGGTCGCGCAGATCACCGGCACCACCCAGCGGGAGACGGTCCCGGACCAGGTGGTCCGGGCCGCCGAGCAGGTCGAGCTGGTGGACATGACGCCGGAGGCGCTGCGCCGCCGGATGGCGCACGGCAACATCTACCGGCCCGACAAGATCGACGCCGCGCTCGGCAACTACTTCCGGGTCGGCAACCTCACCGCGCTACGCGAACTGGCGCTGCTCTGGCTGGCCGACAAGGTCGACGAGCAGCTCGACGCGTACCGGGCCCAGCAGGGCATCTCCGACACCTGGGAGGCGCGGGAACGGGTGGTGGTCGCGCTGACCGGCGGCCCGGAGGGCGAGACGCTGATCCGCCGGGCCGCCCGGATCGCCGCCCGCAGCAAGGGCGCCGACCTGCTCGCCGTGCACGTGGCCCGCAGCGACGGGCTGGCCGGCGCCGACCCGGCCCAGCTGGCCCGGCAGCGGGTGCTGGTGGAGAGCCTCGGCGGCACGTACCACCAGGTGCTCGGCACCGACATCCCGGCATCGCTGCTCGACTTCGCGCGGGGCGTCAACGCCACCCAGCTCGTGCTCGGCGCGAGCCGCCGGGGCCGGTTCGCGCAGGTGTTCGCCCGGGGCGTCGGCGTGACCACCACCGCGCTGTCCGGCCCGATCGACGTGCACCTGGTCACCCACCCCGAGGCGGGCCGCGGGCGCCGGGGCACGTCGGTGCCCGCCGCGCTGTCGCGACGCCGGCGGCTGATCGGGTACGCGCTCGCGGTGCTCGGCATGCCGCTGCTCACGCTCGTGCTGCGGACGCTGCCCGACCTCACCCTGACGAACGACATCCTGCTGTTCCTCGCCGGTGTCGTGGGCGTGGCGCTGGTCGGCGGACTGTGGCCCGCGCTGGTCGCCGCGCTCGGCGGATCGCTGCTGCTCAACTGGTTCTTCACGCCGCCGTACCGGACGCTCACCATCGCCGAGGCGGACAACCTGCTCGCCCTGGGCGTGTTCGTCGGCGTCGCCATCGCGGTGAGCTGGGTGGTCGACGTGGCGGCTCGCCGTACCCGGGAGGCGGCCCGGGCCTCCGCCGAAGCGCAGACCCTGGCCACCGTGGCGGGCAGCGTGCTGCGCGGCGAGCGACCGCTGCCCGCGCTGCTGGACCGGCTGCGGGAGACGTTCGGGCTGCGCGCGGTCAGCGTGCTGGAGCTGACCGACGAGGCCGGCGGACGCCCGGCGCGCGCCCGGGGCGCGGACGCCTGGCGGGTGGTGGCGAGCGTCGGTGACCGGCCGCCCGGTAGCCCGGGCGCGGGCGAGACGGTGGTGCCGGTGGACGACCGGCTGAGCGTGGTGCTCGCCGGCCGGCGGCTGGAGGCGGCCGACCGGCGGGTGGTCGAGGCGTTCGCGGCGCAGGCCGCCGTCGCGCTGCGCCAGGAGCGGCTGGCCGAGGAGGCCGCGACCGCCCGTCCGCTCGCCGCCGCCGACCGGATGCGGACCGCGCTGCTCGCGGCGGTCAGCCACGACCTGCGTACGCCGCTGGCGTCGGCGAAGGCGGCGGTGAGCAGCCTGCGCAGCCACGACGTCGAGTTCGACGCGGACGACCGGGAGGAACTGCTCGCCACCGCCGACGAGTCGCTGGACCGGCTGAGCCGGCTGGTGGCGAACCTGCTCGACATGAGCCGGTTGCAGGCCGGCGCGCTGGGCGTGAGCGCCACCGCGATCGGGCTGGAGGACGCCGTACCCCTGGCGCTCGACGAACTGGGCCCGGCGGCGGCCGAGGTGACCACCGACATCCCGGCCGACCTGCCGGCGGCGCTCGCCGACCCGGGCCTGCTGGAGCGGGTGCTCGTCAACATCGTGGCCAACGCGCTGCGGCACAGCCCGCCCGGTAGGCCGCCGACGATCACCGGCAGCGCACACGCCGGACAGGTCGAGCTGCGGGTGATCGACACCGGGCCGGGCATCCCGGAGGACCAGTGGGAGCACGTCTTCCTGCCGTTCCAGCGCCTCGGCGACCGGGACAACCAGACCGGGGTGGGCCTGGGGCTGGCGCTGTCCCGGGGACTCGCCGAGGCGATGGGTGGCAGCATCACCCCGGAGACCACGCCCGGTGGCGGTCTCACCTTGGTGCTGCGGCTGCCGGCCGCCACCCAGCCGGAGGGGCCGCAGGAATGACCCGGATCCTGGTCGTCGACGACGAGCCGCAGATCCTGCGCGCGCTGCGGATCAACCTGCGGGCCCGGGGCTACGACGTCGAGGTCGCAGGCAGCGGCGCTACCGCGCTCAAGGCCGCCGCCGCCCACCCGCCGGACCTGGTGGTGCTCGACCTCGGCCTGCCCGACCTGGACGGCACCGACGTCATCCGGGGCCTGCGCGGCTGGACCGCCGTGCCGATCATCGTGCTGTCCGGGCGGGCCGGCAGCGAGGACAAGGTGTCCGCGCTCGACGCGGGCGCCGACGACTACGTGACCAAGCCGTTCGGCGTCGACGAACTGCTCGCCCGGATCCGGGCGGTGACCCGGCGGCTCGCCCCGGCCACGCCCGCCGTACCGGCGCTGCGAATCGGCCGCAACACCGTCGACCTGGCCGACCGGACGGTCACCCGGGACGACGGCGTCGAGGTCAAGCTCACCCCCACCCAGTGGGCCATGCTGGAGAAGCTGCTGCGCAACCCGGGCAAGCTGGTCAGCCAGCGCCAGTTGCTGCACGACGTGTGGGGACCGGAGTACCACCACGAGACGAACTACCTGCGGCAGTACATGGCCCAGCTGCGGCGCAAGCTGGAGGACGACCCGGCCCGGCCCCGGCATCTGATCACCGAACCGGGCATGGGCTACCGCTACCGACCCTGACGTTTGCGCGAGCGCGGGCGGGGGACTCGGCGACCCGGCCGAGCAGCGGGGGAGGGGCATGGCGGACAACCGGTCCTCGGAGGGGTTCGGCCGCCGCCTGGACGAGCACGCCATCGACGCGGGCGCGGCCGAGCCGGAGCGACCCGACGGGCTGGTCGACAGCGGCGTCTACGTCGACGGCGTACGCCGGGCGTCGCCGGTGAGCCTCGCCGACACGTTCCGCTGCCTGCAACAGCTCGACGACGCGATGGCCTGGATCGGGCTGCGCCGGCCGGGCCGGGAGGAGGTGGCCTCGCTCGCCGCCGAGTTCCAGCTTCCCGACCTGGCCGTCGAGGACGCGATCAACGCCCACCAGCGTCCCAAGCTGGAACGCTACGGCGACACCCTGTTCGTGGTGCTGCGCGCCGCCCGCTACCTGGACGCCCGGGACGCGGTCGAGTTCGCCGAGCTGCACCTGTTCCTCGGCCCCGGTTTCGTGATCACCGTGCGGCACGGCGGCACGCCCGACCTGGCCGGCGTACGGCGGCGGCTGGAGGCCGAACCCGAGGTGCTCGCACTCGGCCCGGAAGCAGTGCTCTACGCCGTACTCGACCGGGTGGTGGACGGCTACGCGCCGGTGGTGGCCGGGCTGGAGAACGACATCGACGAGATCGAGACCGAGGTGTTCGGCGGCGACCCGAACGCCAGCCGCCGCATCTACGAGCTGAGCCGCGAGGTGATCCAGTTCCAGCGGGCCGCCCGGCCGCTGCTGAAGGTGGTCGACGCGCTCACGCACGGCTTCGACAGGTACGGCACTGACGAGGAGCTACGCCGCCGGCTGCGCGACGTGGCCGACCACCTGACCCAGGTGGTGGAGCGGGTGGACGGGTTCCGGCACCTGCTCCAGAACATCCTCACCGTCAACGCCACGCTGGTGTCGCAGGCGCAGAACGAGGAGATGCGCAGCCTGACCGCTGCCAGCTTCGAGCAGAACGAGGAGATCAAACGCGTCTCCGCGTGGGCGGCCATCCTGTTCGCGCCCACCCTGATCGGCACCGTCTACGGGATGAACTTCACCCACATGCCGGAGCTGGACTGGCGGTACGGCTACCTGTTCGCGGTCACCCTGATGCTTGCTGTCTGCGGCGCGCTCTACCTGCTGTTCAAGCGCCGCGGCTGGCTCTGAGCCAGGCCCGGCGCGTCTCGGCCCCGGCCGCCCGCCCTCGGTGATCCACTAAAGTGTCCGGGTGGCTACCCCCCGTCGTGCGTGCGTCGTCCGGCTCCGGCCCTCCGGAGGGGAACGCTGATCGGGGACACGGTTCCGGCACCGCGCGGCGGGCGACGGACCAGTGACGGAAAGCGTGGGCTGGCCGGCCACTGTGCCCGGATCGTCGCGTCCCGGCCGTTCGAGGTGGCCATCGTGGTGCTCATCATGGCCAACGGCGTGGTGCTGGGCATCGAGACGTACCCGAACCTCGGCGCGGCCGGGCCGGTGCTGCGGTGGACGGAGTGGATGTTCCGGGCGGTCTTCGTCGTGGAGATCACCATCCGGGTGCTCGCGTACGGCCGCCGCCCGCAGGACTTCTTCCGGCACGGCTGGAACGTCTTCGACCTGCTGGTGACAGCGGCCATATTCGTCCCGGGCCTGCACGGCGACTCGGCGGTGCTGCGGTTCATCCGGGTCGCCCGGGTACTGCGCCTGGTGCGCTTCTCACCCGGCCTGCGGACCATCGTCGCGGCGCTGTGGCGCAGCCTCCCAGGTGTCGCGGGTTTCCTCGCGCTCGCCGCCGTCACGCTCTACGTGTACGGCATGGCCGGCTGGCTGATCTTCGGCGACCGCTACCCCGAGCAGTACGGCGACATCGGCCGTTCGCTCGTCACGCTGTTCGTGCTGCTGTCCCTGGAGACGCTGCCGGACCTGCTGGAACAGGGTCTGGAGGTGTCGCCGTGGACGCTGCTCTACTACGTCAGCTTCGTGATGATCGCGGTGAACCTCCTGCTGAACATCCTCATCGCCGTCATCGTCAACTCGATGGAGGAGGCGCGCCGGCTGGAGATGACCGAGGGGCTGGCGTCCGACTACGACTCCGACGGGGACGGGATTCCGGACGAGGTGGACCGGATCGCGATCAGCCAGCGCCTGGACGACCTGCGCATGGTGATCGCCGAGCTGGAGCGGGAACTGCGCATCGACAGGGAGGAGCCGCCCGGCGCGCCGCGCCGCCGGCAGCCCTCGGACCACTGATCAGAGACGGTCATGACAGTTCCGTGACGAAAGCGGTTCCCGGGTTTGACCGACTGGTTGATCGGGGCAACCAGGCTGACGCCAACACATTTGAGGGAAGGGACGCCTCTCGTGGAGATCACGGGCTTCTTCACCGCGCTCATCATCGGTCTCATCATCGGTGCGCTCGGGCGCCTGGTGGTGCCGGGCAAGCAGAACATCCCGATCTGGCTGACCCTGCTCATCGGTGTGGTCGCCGCGTTCGTCGGCACGCTGGTGGCCGGCGCGTTCGGCGTCGACGACACCCCCGGCATCGACTGGATCGAGCTGGCGCTCCAGGTCGGCTTCGCCGCCATCGGTGTCGCCGTCTTCGCCGGCCTCTACGGCCGCCGCCGCATCTGAGGCACCCGACGGGGCCGCTTCCGCACGTCGCGGAAGCGGCCCCGTCGTGTCACTCCCGCCAGCCGGTCAGCTCGACGCCCTTCGCCAGCTCCACCCGGAAGCCCAGGGCGATCTCGCCGCTCTCACCCGGCGCCGGCGACAGCCGCCAGATCAGCTCGCCCAGCTCCGTACGCTCGGCCGGTGGCGGCGTCAGCGTCGTCTCGCGTACCACCACCGACTCGTCCCGGGACACCGGCAGCTGATCCCGCACCTCCACAGTGGCCGGGCGGGACGTGTGGTTCGCCACAGTGATCCGGTACTCCACCTCCCGCCGCCGCGTCGACCCGAGCGTGGCCTTGCTCTCGGTGCGCCGGGACAGCTTCCGCTCCACCCGCACCCGGTCGTCCACCCCGAGCGCCAGCTCGGTCTCCTCGCCCGGCGCCCATGTCTTCAGCCGCGTCGCCGCCACGAAGTCGGCACCGTGGAAGACCGACGCCGGGCCGGGCAGCAGCGTGTGGTCCGACGTGTTGCGGACCGTGGCCCGCAGGTGCGCCTCGGCGGCGCGTACCGGCACGCTCACGTGGTCCAGCCGGGCCGGCAGCTCCAGCACCGCGATCGTCACCCGGTGCGCGCTGCCGTCCGCCGGCACCGCCACCGGCCGCGCGGGCCGGTAGGTGGCCGCCGTCACGCCCTGCTCCACCTCGGCGACGCTCTCCCGCACCGGCGGCGCCGCGGCCCGCGCCGCGCGGGGACGGCCCGCCGCCGGCGCCGCGCCGGGCGCCGGGGGCGGCACCGTGCCGCCGAACGACGCGGTCGACACGGCCATCGGCGGCTCCGGCCGGAACCGGTCGAGATACCAGGGCGACAATTCGGGTACGCCGCTCGCCGCCGCCGGGCGGGCGGTGGAGAGCTGGAGTTCGCACTCCGGCCAGTCCTCCCCGGTGCCCTGGCTGACCAGCCCGAACCAGGTGACGGTCATGGTGTCCTCGACCAGCCGCAGGTCGTATGAGGGCGTCCAGCGGGCGCCGTCCACCAGGTACGTCAGCTCCAGCTCCACCTCGGTCTCGTCGGCGTCCACCGAGACGGACACCTCGGCGGCCAGCCGGTCCGGCTCCCGCTTGCCGCGCGCCGCGTCCAGCTCCCGGTCGACGGCGGCCAGCTCCTCCGCCAGCTCGGCGCGCCGCCGGGCCAGCCCGCGCCGCCGGGCCCGCGACTCGGCGAGCTGACCGGCCACCGAGTCGGTGAAGGCCGCGACGTCAGCCGGGGCCGCGTCGCCCGCGGCCAGCGCCCGGGCGTACGTGCCACCCGCCCGCTCGGCCAGCCGGGTGAGGAAATCGCCGCGCTGGTCCTCGATCGCGTCGGTGTCACCGACCTCGGCCAGCTCGTCGGACAGGTCGCGCCGCCGCCGTTCCAGCTCGACGACCTGGGCGTCGGTGCTGCGGGCCTGCCGCCACGCGGCCACGTCCACCCCGAGCACCGTCACCGCGCCCCGGCCACCCACCCGGATCGAGTCCCGGCGCAGGCCCAGCGGGAGCGGGGCGACGCGTACCCGGTGGTCGCCGGCGGTCAGCCGGACGCGGCCGCGGCGGGTGACCCGGGCGCGGTCCGGGTAGACGGTCACGCCGACGACAGGCGCATCGATCTCCAGAGTGTCCACGGCGGCGAGGGTAGTTCAGCCGCGCCCGCGGCAGGGCTACCGCAGATGGAGCCGCTCGTCGACGGCGACAGCGGCCAGGTCGCGTGCGGTGAACGGCAGCGGTGACGCGGGCGCCTGTCTGTCGTACGCGCCCTGCGCGACGAAGACCACCACGCCGTCGGGGTGGCGGTAGGCGGCCCACTGGTCGAACCGGTCGTCCGCGCCGGGCCGGACCACCACGCCCACAGTCGCGTCGCCGATCGTCACCGGCTGGCACTCGCCCCCCATGCCCCAGAACTCGCGCGCCAGGGCACACGGCTCGGACGGCAGCAGGTTGCCCGCGGTGTGCACCTCGGTGAGCAGGCGCCCCTTCCACGTCCCCTTCGCCACGTCGACCGAGGCCAGGTAGCTCCACAGCTCGACGCCGTCTGCCCGTCCGGTGAAGTCAGCCTGATGGGTGCCCAGCGTCTCCTTCCCGGTCTCGGTGGAGACGGTCTTCTCGGCGGTGTACCCGTCGGGCACCACTGTGACGAGCCGGTCGAGCAGCAGGGCGGCCTGGTCGTACCGGGTGCCCGCCCGCGCGGTCCGGTCCTCCTGCGGCAGGCCGTCGGGCCCGGTCGGCATCGGCTCGGCGCTCGTGTCCGCCGACGGCGGCGGGGCGGCCTGCGGCAGCGCGGCCGGCGGGCGCCGGTCGCCGCCGCCCGGGCTGGCGAGGGCCACGACACCCACGACGGCGAGTACGGCCGTCGCCGACCCGGCGCACGCCTGGACGGCCCGGCGCCGGTTGCGCGCCCGCCGAGCGGTCCGGAGCATGGCGTCCGTGCTCGGTCGCGGTGGCGCGGCGACGCCGAGCATCTCGTCGCGAAGCGCCTCGCGCAGCTGGTCTCCGTTCATCGTTGCCCCTTCTCGCTCGATGAGTGCATGGGTGACAGGAGGCCGCGCAACGTGTCCAGTCCGCGGGCGGACTGGCTCTTCACCGTTCCCGGCGAGCAGTTCAGCAGCGCCGCCACCTCGTCGATCGGCAGGTCCTCCCAGTAGCGGAGGACCAGGACGGCCCGCTGCCGGGGCGGTACGGCGGCGAGCGCCTGGAGCAGCACGAGCCGGTCCTCGTGCGGACTCGCCGGCACCGGCGGATCGGCGTCGGGCGTGCCCACCCGTTCCCGCCGCCACCAGCCCCGCCGCCGTTCGTCGAGGAAGGACCGGACGATGATCTGGCGCAGGTAGGAGTCGAGCGCCTCGTGCCGGGCGATCCGGTTCCAGACCAGGTACAGCTTGGTGAACCCGGTCTGGACCAGGTCCTCCGCGCGGTGCCAGTCGCCGCAGAGCAGATACGCGGTGGCGCGCATGGCGTGGTGCCTCGCCGAGAAGTACTCCGCGAACGCCGTGTCGCGATCACTCATTCGGACCTCCGATCGAATTCGGGATAGTCACGCCATGTGTGGCTCCCGGGGTTGCTCGGAGGACGCGGCGAATCTGCGCCGCCGCCGGTCAGCCGCGGAAACCGCGTGCGAGCAACCGGAGCCCTCCGGGTACGTCGGCGGTGGCGACGGCGCCGTAGCCGAGCACCAGACCGGCCGGGCCGGGCGGCCCCGCCTGGTAGCCGGCGATCTCGCGTACGGTGACGCCGGCCTCGGCCGCCCGTGCGACGACAGTCGGCAGGTCGACGCCGGCGTCCGGGCGCAGGCGCGCGCACAGGTGCAGGCCCGCCGTGGACGGCACCGGGTCGAGCCAGCCGGCGAGGTCGGAGCGCAGCGCGGCGTCGATCAGGTCGCGCCGCTCGGCGTACACCCGGGTCGCCTTGCGGATGTGCCGGGCCAGCTCGCCGGAGCCGATGAACCGGGCCAGTGCGGCCTGCGTGGTGTGGTCGCCGTGCCAGTCGGTGAGCTGCCGGGCGGCCAGCAGCGCCGGGCGCAGCGAGGCGGGGGCGACCAGGAACCCGAGGCGCAGCATGGGCAGCAGCGTCTTGGAGAACGTGCCGACGTAGACCACCTTCCCGGCCCGGTCCAGCGTCTGCAGCGGGTCCAGCGGGCGCGCCGAGAAGCGGAACTCGGTGTCGTAGTCGTCCTCGACGATCACCGCGTCCCGGGTCGCCGCCCAGTCCAGCAGCGCCGCCCGGCGGGCCGGGGACATCCGGACGCCCAGCGGGAACTGGTGCGACGGGGTGACGTAGACCAGCCGCGCGTCGCCTGGTAGCGCGCGTACGTCGATGCCCTCGTCGTCGACCGGTACCGGCACGACCCGCGCGCCGTGGCCGGCGAACAGCCACCGGGCCGGGGGATAGCCGGGGTCCTCGACGGCCACCCGGTCGCCCGGCTCGAGCATCACCCGGGCGATCAGGTCCAGCGCCTGCTGCGCGCCGTGGGTGACGACGACGTCGTCGGGCCCGGCGAGTACCGCGCGGGCGAGACCTACGTACCGGGCGACGGCGCTACGGAGGCCCCGGTGCCCGGCCGGGTCGGCGTAGCCGCCCCGGATCGTCGCGGTACGCAGTTCCCCGGCGACCAGCCGCCGCCAGGTGGCCAGCGGGAACAGCCCGGTGTCAGGGGTGCCGGCCCGGAAGTCGTGTCCCGGGCGGGGCGCGGCGGTGGGCGCCGGCTCGGCGGACGCCCAGAACGCGCGGGGGCGTACCCCACCGGCCGGCGCGGGACGGGGCCGGGCGCGGGCGACCGGCTCGTCGGCGACGAACGTCCCCGCGCCGACCCGGGCGGTGAGCAGCCCCTCGGCGGTCAGCCGCTCGTAGGCGACGGCGACCGTGTTGCGGGAGACGTCGAGGCGCCGGGCCAGTTCGCGGGTGGGTGGCAGCCGTTCCCCGGGCCGCAGCCGGCCGTCCAGGATCGCCTCCAGCAACTGCCTGTGGATCCGGGTGGCGCGGTCGCCGGGACCGGCCAGGCTGACGTGGACGTCCACGGCGACGACACTACATTGGCCCAATCGAATCGCCTGGAATCGGCGCTTCTGCGAGCCAATCCGCAGGTCTTGGATGAAGGAAGGAGCATGGCGAACGGGGGACGAGCAATGACCGATGTCGACACCGGCCGCCGGGTCCGGGTGCTGGCCCTGGCCCAGCTCGCGAACTCGGTGGGTGACGGCGCGTTCTACGCCTGCTCGGCGCTGTTCTTCATCCGGGTGGTCGGGTTGTCCCCGGCGCAGGTCGGGATCGCCCTCACCGTGGGCTGGTCGACGGGCATCCTCGCCGGGGTGCCCGCCGGCCAGCTGGCAGACCGCTACGGCGCGCGGCGGATGACAGTCGTCTTCGCCGTCGCCACCGCCGCCGCACTCAGCGGCTTCCTCGTGATCCGTTCCTTCCCGCTGTTCGTGCTGCTCGCCTGTTGCTACGCCGCCTGCCAGGCCGGGCTCACCGCCAGCCGGCAGGCGCTGCTGGTCGGGCTGATCGAGCCCGCGCGGCGCACCGCGGTACGGGCCCGGTTGCAGTCGGTCTCGAACGCCGGCCTGGCCGCCGGGGCCGGGCTGGGCGCGCTCGTGCTCTGGGCAGACAGCCGCCCGGCGTATCTGTCCGCCTTCGCGCTCGACGCGGCGAGCTTCCTGGCCGCGGCCCTGCTGGTGCGCCGGCTGCCCGAGGCGGCGGCGCCGGTCCCGGCCGGACCCGAGCCGGGACGGCTGGCCGTGCTGCGCGACCGCCCGTACGCGCTGATCACCCTGCTGAACGCGGTGATGTGCCTGAACATGCCGCTGCTCAGCCTGGCGTTGCCACTGTGGATCGCGGAACGGACCGACGCCCCGGCGCCGATGGGCGCGATCGTGCTCACCGTGAACATGCTGTGCGTGGTGCTGTGGCAGGTCCGGGTGGCCCGCCGGGTGACCGATCCCGGCACGGCGGCGCGGGCCAGCGGGCACGCCGGTTGGGTCCTGCTTGTCGCCTGCGGCGCGTACGCGGTCTCCGGGATGGTCGGCGGCGCGTGGGTGGCCTCGGCGGTGCTGCTGGGCGCGGCACTGGTGCAGGTGTTCGGCGAGATGGTGCAGGCGGCCAGCGGCTGGGAGGTCGGCTTCACCCTGGCCCGCCCCGACCGGCAGGGGCAGTACCAGGGCTTCTTCGGCATGGCGCCGCAGTTGGCCCGGATGCTCGGCCCGGTGCTGCTGACCTCGCTGCTGCTCGGCTGGGGCACGCCGGGCTGGCTGGTGCTCGGCGGGCTGTTCGTGGTCGCGGGCCTGGCCATGCGTCCGGCGGTACGCCTCGCCGAGCGCCGCCGGGCCGCCACCGAGGTGTGGATTCCCGCTCCGGCACTGGGCTCGACCGGCACTGAGGTGTCCTCCACCACGTCGCGGCGAGGCCGCTGAGCCGTTGCGCACCTACGGGAGGCGATCAGGGCGGATTTCTGGCACGGTGGGTAGAAGTGAGATGCCTTCTGCGGCGCGGTTGAGGGGGAGTGGTGGAGTTCTCGGTGGCGACCAGGCAGGGGCGCGTCGGCCCGGTGATCGAGGTCGCCGGCGATCTGGACATGGCCAGCGCGCCTCAGCTGCGTGACCGGCTGCTCGATGTGGTGGAGGCCGGTGCGCGGACGGTGGTCGTCGACCTGACCCAGGTCGGGTTCGTGGATTCCAGCGGCCTGGGCGCACTGGTGCTCGTCTACAAGAACCTGCGGGAGCGCGACGGCTGGCTCGGTCTGGCCGTCGTCCGCCAGTCGATCCGCAACGTCTTCTCGATCACCTCGGTGGACCGTGTCATCCCGCTCTTCGGCACCGTGCGGGACGCCGAGGACGGCTCACCGGCGGCGGTGCGCTGAGCGCTCCTCGTCGGGACTGACGCGAGTGGTGTCGGCGCCGGCGGTGCTGCGCCGCGGCCCGTGGCCGCCGTACCAGTCGACGACGAGCAGCGTGGCGTCGTCGGTCAGCGCCGGCCCGGCGGCTGCCAGCACCGCGTCGGACAGCGCGCGGACCGCCTCGCGGGGATGCAGGTGGGTGAGGCTGAGCAGCGCCCCGGGCAGGTCCAGGTCGGCAGCGTTGCGTTCGCGCATGCCGTCGGTGACCATCACCAGCCGGTCGCCGGGCAGCAGGGCCAGCTCTCCGCTGCGGTAGCTCTCGCCGGGGAACATGCCGAGCGGGAAGTTGCCGGGCAACTCCACGGGTAGAACCTGGCCGTCCCGGACCAGCAGCGGTGGGACGTGTCCCGCGTTCAGCAGCTCACAGCGGCCGGTGGTGAGGTCGATGCGGCCCAGTACGGCGGTGACGTACGCGCCGCGTACGTTCGCGTGCTCCGCGACGGCCCGGTTGGCCTCCTCGGCCTGGGCGATCAGGCTGCCGCCGCGCCGGCGGGTGTTGCGCAGGCTGCCCACGCCGAGGGTGGCGGTGAGCGCGCTCGCCACGCCGTGGCCCATCGCGTCGGTGACGCTGAGGTGCAGCAGATTCCGCGCGAGGCTGTAGTCGAAGGTGTCCCCGCCGACGCTGGCGGCGGGTTCCAGCCAGCCGGAGAGGGTGAAGGCGCCGCCCTCGCAGGTGAACGAGGCGGGCAGCAGACGGCGCTGGATCTCGGCGGAGAGGCTGAACGGGGTGGTCCGCTGTCCCCACTCGAACAGGTCGGTGTGCCGGCGGTTGGCGATGACCACGAACGCCAGCGCGTGCGCGGTACGGGCTACCCAGTTCACCACGTCGTCGTCCGGCTCGTCGGGCAGGTCGATCTCCAGCAGGCCGATCGCCTCTCCGCGGTCGGTGACCGGTGCCAGCACGGTCCACGTGCCGTCGCCGGGGACGACCTCGGGGGCCTGCTGCCGGAGGGCGCGTTCGTAGGGTCCGCCGTCGAAGGGGAGGACCTCGGCGTCCTCCTCGCCGTGGCGCCGGCCGGGACCGCCACGGGCCGGCTGGTGGGTCAGCCGGACCAGCGCACGGCCGCTGAGGTCGGCGATCAGCAGCGAGACGCCGCGCGCGTTCAGCGTCGTGGCGATGACGCCGGTGACGGCCTCGACCGCCTCCACCGGGGCGGCGTCCTCGGCCGACTGCAGCATCCCGGCCAGCACCGCCTGCTCGCTGTCCTCCACGCTCTGAGCATATTCAGCGCGCCGGGTGGCCGCCTCACGAGCGGACGCCCGAGCCCGGAGGGCCGTCCGCCGTCGATGGCTCCCTATTGCATATGCTTGGCAACTACCGAATAGTGGCAGAAGTGGGCGGGCGCTCGGGCACCCGGTGATCTGATCTTCGCCGGAGCGCCCGCCCGCTACCTAGGACGAGTTCGAGGGGTTGCCGGTGGCGATCAAGCCCAAGCCCGTACGCGTGGCCGCGGCACTCGCCGCCCTGCTCGCCGTTGCCGGCTGCTCGTCGCCGACGGCCTCGACCGGACGGACGGGCAGCGCCGGCACGCTGGTGGTCGCCACCGCGGGCGAGCCGGACACGCTCAACCCGGTGCTCAACTACGGCGTCGACGGCGCGTCGCTGATCTTCGACGGGCTGGTCGCCCGGGACGCCCGCAACGAACTGGCGCCCGCCCTGGCCCGCGAGCTGCCCACCGTCTCGGCGGACGGGAAGACGGTCACCGCGAAGCTGCGCGAGGGCGTGCTGTTCCACGACGGCGGCCCGCTGACCGCCCAGGACGTGGTGTTCACCTACCAGGCGGTGCTCGACCCGAGAGTCGACTCCACGCTGCGCTCCGATCTGGACATGCTCGCCTCCGTCACCGCGCCCGACCCGGCGACTGTCGTGTTCACCCTGAAGTACGCGTACGCGCCGTTCCTGCAACGGCTGGCGCTGGGGATCGTCCCGGCGAAGGCGTTCGCCGGGCAGGACGTCAACAAGGCCGCGTTCAACCGCAAGCCGGTCGGCACCGGCCCGTACCGGTTCACCTCCTGGACCCCTGGTGACCGGCTGTTGCTCGCGGCGAACGAGACGTACTGGGACGGCAAACCGGCGAACTCCGGCGTGGTGGTGGCGTTCGTCGCCGACGACAACGTCCGGGCCCAGCGGATGCGCGCCGGCGAGTTCGACGCGGCGGAGCTGGCGCCGAAGCTCGCCTCCGGGTTCGAGAACCGGAACGGCTACCGGGTGCACCGGGTGCCGACCGCCGACTACCGGGGCGTCATGCTGCCGATGGGCAACCCGGTCACCGGCGACCTCGCGATCCGGCGGGCGCTGAACGTCGCCGTGGACCGGCAGGCGATGGTGACGGGGGTGCTCGGCGGTGCGGGCGAGCCCGCGTTCGGGCCGGTGCCGCCCACGTCGGAATACGCCGAGTCGTCGATCACCGGCCGGCCCGCCGCCGACACCGCCGCGGCGACCGCCGCGCTGGACGCCGCCGGGTGGAAGCCCGGCCCGGACGGCATCCGCGTCAAGGACGGGCGGCAGGCCGCGTTCGCGCTCATGTACCCGGCCACCGACAGCCTGCGCAAGGAACTCGCGCTGGCCGTCACCGCCGACGCGAAGAAGGTCGGCATCAAAGTCACGCCGGAGGGGCTGACCTGGGACGCGATCACCCCGCGGATGAAGAACGACGCCCTGATCATGGGCTACGGCACCCCGTACGACCCGGACTTCGTCTCCTACAAGCTGTTCAGCTCGGCCTTCGCCGGGCAGGGCTTCTTCAACCCCGGCTCGTACCGGTCCACTGTCACCGACGCCGCGCTGCAGGACGGCCGGGACAGCGCCGACCCGGCCGTCCGCAAGGCCGCGTACGCCACGTTCCAGAAGCAGCTCGCCGCCGACGTGCCGTGGGTGTTCCTCACCTACCTCCAGCACACCTACGTGCTGAAGGACGCCGTGACCGGGGTGACGCCGCGGGTGGAGCCGCACGAGCACGACGTCGCCAACAGCATCTGGTGGAACGTGCACACCTGGACGAAGAAGCGGTGACGGCAGCCGTGACCGGCCGGCGACGGCTGGCCGGGGCGGGCACTGTGATCCGCCGGCGGCTGCTGGTCGCCGTACCGGTGCTCGCCGCCACCAGCATGGGCATGTTCGCCCTCGGCGCCGCCTCCCCGATCGACCCGGCCCAGCAGTACGCGGGCGCGGCGGCGTTCACCACGAGCGAGGAGAACCTCGCGCAGATCCGCGCCAACTGGGGTGTCGACGATCCGCTGCCGGTGCAGTACGCCCGCTGGATCGGCAACCTGCTGCGCGGCGACCTGGGCTGGTCGACCAGCCGGCACGAGCCGGTCACGTCCGTGCTGGCGGCCCGGGCCGGCTGGACGCTGCTGCTCGTCGGCACCGCGCTCGCCCTGGTGCTGGTGGCGAGCGTCCTGCTGGGCACGCTCGCCGCGTACCGCCGTGGTGGCTGGTTCGACAGGGCGCTGCGCGCCGTCGCGTACGCCGTGCAGTCCATGCCGGTGTTCTGGATCGGCCTCGCGGCGATCGCCGTGTTCGCGCTCAGCCTCGGCTGGCTGCCCGCCGGCGGGCTCACCGACATCACCGCCACCGGTACCGACCCGGCCGACGTGGCCCGGCACCTGGTGCTCCCGGTGACGGTGCTGGCGATCTCCCAGGCGCCGTGGTTCGTGCTGTTCGTCCGCGACGCGGTCGCCGAGAGTCTGCGCGACGACCACGTCCTGGCCGCCCGCGCCCGGGGGCTTCCGGGCCGGGTCGTCCTGTTCGGACACGCGCTGCGGACCGCGTTGCTGCCGTTCCTCACCCTGGTCGGCACGCACCTGCCCGAACTCGTCGGCGGCGCGGTCCTGGTGGAGACCGTGTTCTCCCTGCCCGGCCTCGGTGCGGTCACCGTCGAGGCCGCGCTGGGCGCCGACTTCCCACTGCTCGCGGCCACGACCCTGGTCACCACCGTCGTGGTGCTGACCGCGAACCTCCTCACCGACCTCGCCTACGCCGCCGCCGACCCCCGGGTACGCCTCGATGACTGACCTCGCCCTTCCCGCGCGCGTCCGGCGCCTGCGCCGAACCGGCGGCATCGGCACGACTGCCGCCGTCGTCGTGCTCGCCGGTGTGGTCGCCGCCGCGCTGCTCGCCCCGCTCCTGTGGCCGCTGGACCAGAGCGCCGTCGACCTCTCCCGTACCCGCCTCGCGCCCTCGCCGGAGCACCTGGCCGGCACCGACGACCTCGGCCGCGACGTGGCGTTGCGCAGCCTCTACGGCCTGCGCGTCTCGCTGCTCGTCGGCGCGGTCGCCGCGCTCGTCGCAGCGGTCATCGGCGGCCTGGTCGGCGCCGTCGCCGGCAGCGTCGGCGGCTGGGTCGACCGGGCGCTCATGCGCGTCGTGGACACCGTCGCCGCGCTGCCGCACCTGCTGCTGGGCATCTTCATCGTGGCGATGCTGCGCCCCAGCCTCGGGGCGGTGATCGCATCCATCGCGCTGACGCACTGGCTGTCCACCGCCCGGATCGTGCGGTCGGAACTGCTCAGCCTGCGCAACCGGCCGTTCGTGGACGCCGCGATCTCCGGCGGTGCCGGGCGCATTCGGGTGCTCACCCGGCACCTGCTGCCGCACGTGCTGCCGCGCCTGGCGCTGGCGACCACGCTCATGGTGCCGCACGCCGTCTGGCACGAGACCGCGCTGTCGTTCCTCGGCCTGGGCCTGCCGCCGCACCTCGCCTCGATCGGCAACATGATCAACGACGGGCGGCGGTCGCTGCTCACCGGCGCCTGGTGGGCCAGCATCGTCCCCGGCCTCCTGCTCGTGGCGGCCACGCTGGCGCTCGCCGTGCTCACCGGCCGGTGGCGTGACCGCCTCGACCCGCGCGTACGGGCGGAGCTGCAGCTGTGACCGCCCCGGCGCTGCTGACCGTCGACGGGCTGACCGTCCGCTTCCGGCTGCGCGACGCGCTCGTGCACGCCGTCACCGACCTGAGCCTCACGCTGCGGCCCGGCGAGCTGCTCGCGGTGGTCGGCGAGTCCGGGTGCGGCAAGTCCGTCCTCGCGCACGCCCTGCTCGGCCTGCTGCCGCGCAACGCCGCAGTCACCGGGCAGGCCCGCCTGCACGCGCCGGGACGCGAGGCTGTCGACCTGATCGGCGCGGGGGAGCGGCACCTCGCCCGGCACGTACGCGGCCGGGGCGTCGGCCTGGTCCCGCAGAGCCCCGCCACCGCGCTCACCCCGGTGCGTACCGGGCGGAAGCTGCTGGAGGAGACGCTGCGCGCGCACGGGCACACCCGCCGCGACGCGCCGGCCGCCGCCGACCGGATCGCCGCCGACGTCGGTCTCGACCCGGCCGACCTGGACCGGTACCCGCACGAGCTGTCCGGCGGCATGGCCCAGCGGCTCGCCACCGCGCTGGCTCTCGCACCGGACCCGCCGGTGCTGCTCGCCGACGAACCCACCACCGGCCTGGACCGGCCGCTCGTCGACCACACGCTGGACCTGCTGCGCCGCCGCTGCGACACCGGCGCGGCCGTCCTGCTCATCACGCACGACCTGGCCGCCGCGCGCCGCGTCGCGGACACCGTCGCGGTGATGTACGCCAGCCGCATCGTCGAGCACCGCCCGGCCGAGGGGCTGTTCGACGACCCGGCCCACCCGTACACCGCCGGGCTGCTCGACGCGCTGCCGGACCGCGCGTTCGTGCCGGTGCCCGGGCACCCGCCGGCGCTCACCGACCTGCCCGGCGGCTGCGCCTTCGCCCCGCGCTGCGTCCGCGCCACCGACACCTGCGCGACAGTGCCCCGCCTGGCCGCCGACGGCGCGGGCTCGGTCGCCTGTCACCACCCGCGCCGCGAGGAGGTACCGGCATGACGCTCACGGTTCCGGGCGCGACCGATGCCGCCGCCCCGGGCGCCGCGCCGGCCGCCGGGCTCGCCGCGTACCAGGTCTCCGTCGCGTACGGCGGGCGGGGCGTCCTCGACCGGGTCGAACTGCACATCGCCCCGGGCGAGACGGTCGGGCTGCGCGGCCCCTCGGGCAGCGGCAAGTCCACTCTCGCCCGTGTCCTCGCCCTGCTGCACGCCCCGGACGGCGGTCACGTCACGATCGACGGGAAACGGGTCGGCGGCGTCCGCCACCGCCTGCCGGCGGAACTGCGCACCCGTGTCGCGACCCTGTTCCAGAGCCCGCGTGCCGCCACCGACCCGCGGCTCAGCCTCGCCGACATCGTCGCCGAGCCGCTACGTGCCACCGGCACACCGCGTGAGCAGGCGGCGGCCCGCGCGGCGGAGCTGGCCGACCTGGTCGGACTGACGCCCGACCTGCTGACCCGCCGCCCGCACGCGGTGAGCGACGGGCAACTGCAACGCGCCTGCCTGGCCCGCGCCCTGGTCCACCGGCCGGACTACCTGCTCTGCGACGAGGCCACCGCGATGCTCGACGCCTCCACCCAGGCGCACGTCGCCGCCGTCGTCGGCGACTACCAGCGCCGGCAGGGCGCCGGGGTCCTGGTCATCACCCACGACCCGGCGCTGATGGCCCGCTGGGCCACTCGGGTGGTGGACCTGCCGGCGGCGTGACCTCGCGTCACTCCTGCACCGGGCGGCGTACGGTGCCCAGCGCCCCGGCGACGACGGCCCCGAATCCGGTCGCCATGAGCGGCATCCCCATCTCGAACGGCAGCTCACCGACCCAGTTGATGCTGTCGCGTTCCGGCAGCGCGCCCAGGCTCACCGCGACCACCGCACTGGCGAGGAACATCCCGGCCACCGCCGCGCCGACCGCGAGCTTGGCGCACGCCACGCTCCGCCCGGCCCAGAGGCCGGCGAGGAGGGCGATCACCAGGGACACCACGACCAGCCAGGTCCAGCCGCCCTCGGTCTCCAGGTAGGCCCAGCCCGAGTACGACCACTGGTGCAGGCGGCTGGCGCGGAACCACGGGATCAGGTAGCCGAGCAGCGCGGTGGCGCTGCCGACCGTGAGCAGCACGTCGGGGGCCGGGCGGTACCAGCGAGGGGAGTCGTCCATGCGTCCGGAAGGTAGCAGTCAGAGCTGTCCGCACGCACGGCCGGCGACGTCGGGCCGCGCGCGGTCGCGCGCGGCCCGGAGTGGTCAGCACCAGCCGTTTATCGGCCCGTTGACGCCGGTGGACAGGTAGGCGTCGGACACCCAGCTGCCGTCGCTGAGCCGGTCCCACAACGCGGTGGTGCCGTACCGGCCGGTGTGCGAGGTGCCGTTGGCGGAGCAGGAGACGGTGACCGTGGCGCCGTCCGCGAGCGATCCGAGGACGCCGTACCCCGTTCCGGGACCGGAGCGCCGGGTCAGCGTGCCGCCGCCGTTGGCGTCGACGACTCCCTGGTTGAAGCCGAGCGCGCCGTAGTTGTAGACGGCGCCGCCCACGCCGGCGTAGGCGGATCCGTGCCGGGCGCCACCCTGGTACTCGCCGGCGCCGCTGACGAAGTCCCACTTGCCGATGCCGTGCCCGGCGATCGGGACGTAGACCGAGTTCTGCCGCAGCCCGAAGTGCACGTGCCGGCCGGTGGCGGAGCCGCCGCAGGTGACGTCGGTGCCGGTGTAACCGAGGTAGGCGCCCTGCCCGACGGCGGCGCCGTTTACGGAGATGCTGCTCCACAGGTGGTAGTAGTCGGTCGAGTAGCCCCGGTCGTGGATGACCCGGATCCACCCGGTGCACATCGTGTACGCCGTTCCGGCCCGCGCGGCTCGGACCACCTGGTCGCCGCCGGCGAGGTCGACGGAACTCCACGGCGCGCCGCCGCCCCAGCCGTGCGGCCCGCCGGTGAGCGTCCACGTCTGCCCGACCGCGAACGGCAGGGCCATGCCGGTCCGGAAGTCGCTCCCCGCGTACATGGGGGCGACGGGCGCGGTGAACACCGCCTTCTCGTCCTTGTTCACCAGCGGTGACGCGGCGGCCAGGTCACCGAACGACGCCTCGCCGTCGAAGGCGACGGTCCAGCCCTTGCCGTCGGCCCGCGCGAGGAAGACCGACCCGGTGGGGTGCGCGTCGGCGGACCGGTCCGCCAGCAGCACCGCGGTACCGAAGGCCCATCCGCCGCTCGCCCGGGTGACGGTGACCCGGGTCCGCTGCGGCCCGGCGGTCCGGGTCGCGGCGTCGGCCTGGCCGAGGAGTTTCGCGGTCACCGCGTCGGTGACGGGCGCCGGTGCCGGGCGGGGTGCGGCCGAGGCCGGTGCCGGCACCACGGCCCAGGCACCGATCGTCGCCAGCGTGAAGGAGAGCACGAGCCGTCGCATGGAGCCTCCTATCGACAAGCATCACTGAATGGCGAGGCTATCGAAGGGTATGAAAATTGTCTACGAGTTCTGCATCCTTCGATGAAGGATCTGTGCACCGAGGGTGTCCGGAAGTGGATCCTCCGGTGGTGCGGGTTTATCCGCCGCTGGCCGGGTAGCTGACCCGGTATGCGAGTACCGACCCTGGTCAAGACCGCGGCAGCAGTCGCCGCGACCGCCGCCGCGGGCGCCGCCGCCACCTCCACCGGCACCTCGTCGCGCTGGTACCGCCGCCTGCGCAAGCCCGCCTGGCAGCCGCCGTCGGCCGCGTTCCCAGTGGTCTGGACCCCGCTGTACGGGCTGATCGCGGTGGCCGGCGCCCGCGCGCTGGACCGCTCCGAGGGGCCCGAGCGCGCCGCCTTCGCGCGCGGCTACGCGCTCAACCTGGCGCTCAACGCCGGCTGGAGCGCCCTGTTCTTCGGCGCCCGCAGGCCCGGAGCCGCGCTGGCCGAGATCGCCGCGCTCAACGTGTCCAACCTCGTGCTGCTGGGCCGCGCGGCGCGCACCGACCGTCCCGCCGGGGCGGCACTCGCCCCGTACGTCGCCTGGACCCTCTTCGCCACCGCCCTCAACGGCGCGATCGTCGGCCTCAACCGGGGACGGTGACCGACGTCCGCGTGATCAAGCGGACGCCGGGCCGGTCGCGCGCCACGACGCCAGGAGCCGTAGCCGGTCGGCGTCCGGGCTGGCCGGCTCGGCGGTGAAGACGAGCACGACCGGGCCGGGACTGCCCGGCAGCGGATAGGTGTCCCAGTCCAGGACGATGTCCCCCAGCCCGGGCACCCGGAACGTCTTGGTACCGCTCACCGAGGCGCGGACGTCGTGCCGCGCCCACAGCCGCCGGAACTCCGCGCTGCGGATGCTCAGCTCGCCGACGATAGCGGTGGCGCGGGGATGGGTCGGGTCGTCGGCGACGGCGGCGCGCAGCATGCCGATGTAGTCCAGCGCCTGCCGTTCCCAGTCCGGGCAGCTCCGTCCCCCGGTCAGCGCGTCGTCGAAAAGCAGCAGGAGCATGTTGAGCCGGCCGGGCGGGTGGTCGGCCGGGTCACCGAGCAGCGCCTGCGCCATCGGGTTCCAGTCGAGCAGGTCCAGGTGCCGGCCGAGGACGACAGCCGGGGTGTCCATCACCCGCAGCAGCCGCCGGGTGCCGTCCGGCACCCGCTCCGGACCGTGGTCGACGCGGGTCGGCATCGGCCGCCGGGCGGCCCGGGCCAGCGTGAACAGGTGCCGGCGTTCGGTGTCGTCGAGAGCGAGGGCGCCGGCGAGCGCGTCCAGGACGTCGTCCGAGGGGCGTACCTCCCGGCCCTGCTCCATCCGCTGGTAGTAGTCGGTGCTCAGCCCGGCCAGCAGGGCCAGCTCCTCCCGCCGCAGGCCGGTCACCTTGCGCCGCCCGCCCGGCTCCAGGCCGACGTCGCGCGGACGCAGTCGGCCACGTCGGGCGCGGAGGAAGGCGCCCAGCTCGCGTGCGTACGGATGCCTGCTGCTCATGCCGCCAGTCTGCCGCGACGCCGCCCGCCCAGGGTAGGTCCCGCGGACCTAGGCAACCGCGAACGACCGAGACCGCCCGGATCGCTCCTAGCGTCATCGCTGAACGCGACCGCCGGACCCGAGGAGTAGCAGATGACCGGATGGACCACCGACCGCATCCCCGACCAGCGCGGCCGGGTCGCCGTCGTGACCGGCGCGAACTCGGGCCTCGGCCTGGTCACCGCCACCGAACTGGCCCGCCGCGGCGCCCACGTCGTACTGGCCGTGCGGAACACCGCCGCCGGCCGGGAGGCCGCCCGCCGCATGGGCGGCGACACCGAGGTACGCGAGCTGGACCTGGCCCGCCTCGAATCGGTACGCGCGTTCGCCGCGAAGCTGACCGCCGACCACCCGACGATCGACCTCCTCGTCAACAACGCCGGTGTGGTGCTGCTCGGCCCGCGCCGCACCTCCGCCGACGGCTTCGAGCTGCAGTTCGCCACGAACATGCTGGGCCCCTATGCGCTGACCGGCCTGCTGCTGGACGCGCTCGCCGGGGCGCGGGCGCCGCGGGTGGTGAGCCTCAGCTCCCTCACCCACCGCAACGCACGGCTCGACTTCGACGACCTGATGTCCGAGCGCGACTACCGGGCCTCTGCCGCGTACGGCCGATCGAAGCTCGCCACCACTGTCTTCGGCGTCGAACTGAATCGCCGCCTGCGCGCGGCCGGGTCGCCTGTGGTCAGCGCGCTGGCGCATCCCGGTCTCACCCGCAGCAACCTCACGCCGCGCGCCTGGGAACACCGCGGCCGGCTCGGCCGGATGATCGGGCGGCTCGGATCGCTCGCCACCCAGCCGGTCGAGCGGGGCGTCCTGCCGCAGTTGCGGGCCGCGACCGACCCGGAGGTACGCGGCGGCCAGTTCTTCGGTCCGTCCCGGTTCTTCGAGACCTGGGGTCCGGTCACCGAGGCGCGGCTCAGCCGGCAGGCCGCCGACCCGGCCGTGGGCGAGCGCCTCTGGGCTGCGGCGGCGGAGCTGACCGGTGTTCGTTACCTGTGAACCGGCGGTGCGCAACGACGGGGGCGAGTGGGATTTTGCACTCCCAGTGCACTTGTCTGGAGTTTCGCGTCTGCCTAGCGTCAGGCCATGGCTGACTCGTGGACGTTCGCTGTGGCCCGTGCCGACCTCTCCCGCACCACGCTCGCCGACGGCGCGGTGCCCGCCCTCGCCGACGGGGAGGCGCTGCTGCGCGTGGACCGGGTCGGCCTGACCGCCAACAACGTGACGTACGCGGTGCTCGGCGAGGCGATGCGCTACTGGGAGTTCTTCCCGCCCGAGCCGCGTGGGCTGGACCGGCAGTGGGGGCTGCCGCCGCTGTGGGGCTTCGCCGAGGTGGTTGCATCCACAGTGTCGGGAGTCGAGCCGGGCCGGCGAGTCTACGGCTACCTGCCGCCCGCCGGTCACCTGGTGGTACGCCCCGACCGGGTGGACGAGTCCGGATTCCGCGACGCCAGCACGCACCGGGCCGGCCTGCCCTCGCCGTACAACGCCTACCGGTCCACCGACGGCGACCCCGCGTACCGGGCGGAGCAGGAGGACCTGCTCATCCTGTTCCGGCCGCTGTTCTTCACCTCGTTCATGCTCGCCGACCAGGTGATCGACGAGAACGCCTACGGTGCGCGGTCGCTCGTGCTGTCGTCCGCTTCGAGCAAGACGGCGTACGCCACAGCGTTCGAACTGCACGGCCGCGGCCCACGCCTGATCGGGCTCACCTCGCGGGGCAACCTCGCCTTCACCAGGTCGCTCGGCTGCTACGACGAGGTCCTCTCCTACGACGACATCGGCACGCTCGACGCCGTACCGACCGTCTACCTCGACCTGTCCGGCTCACCCACTACCCGCGCCGCCCTGCGCGCGCACCTCGGCGGCCTGCTGGTCCGGGACATCGCCGTCGGCCTCACCCAGCAGACACCCAACGCGGGTGCCGCCGGGGAGGTCTTCTTCGCGCCGGTGCGCATCCGCAAGCGGAGCCAGGACTGGGGTCGCGACGGCCTCGACGAGCGGTTCGCCGACGCCTGGCAGCGGTTCTCCCAGGTGGTGAGCGGATGGCTCGACGTGCGGGTCGGCACCGGTCCGGAGGCGCTGCGGGACGCGTGGCTCGACGTCCTCGCGGGCCGTACGCCACCCCGGGTCGGCCACGTCGTCCAGCTCTGAGCACGTCGCCGATTCCGGCCGTGGTGCGCCCGTCCGGCCGATGCGCGCTAGGCTGACGACGCGGGGTACCGATGACTGATCGCCACCGCTTGCTTCTCCCACGGTTTCCCAGCCGCGACGACTGAGTCGAGCGCTGCCGTGCAGATTCCCTTGGAGCACCTCGTGCCCGACAACACGTTCGCCCTGAACCCCTTCCGTGTGGAGGGGGTCGGTGCCACAGACGACGAGCGCGGTCCGATCGCGGACGTCAGCGTCGAATCCATGACCCGTCTGCGGAGCCCGTTCGCCGCGGCGCAGCCCGCTCGTGAGCCGGCCGGCGCGCCCGACGGACGCTAGGCCGTCAGCAGGGCGTGACGGCCCCGGCCGCGGCGCACCGATCTCCCCGAGGGTGCCGCCGGGCGCGGTCGAGTGGTCAGCGATTGACGTAGGCGGCCAGGCCGCCGAGTTCCTCGTTGGCGATGAAGACCGAACGCACGTTGATGATTGCCTCCTCGACGTGGAGCGGGCAGCCCCATGCCGAGTCGCCCCACGAGTCAGCGATCTTGATCTCGGCGGGTGCTGTGCAGCCGTCGCCGCCGCCGAGCTGACACCGCTCGGGGCGCGGAGTGGCGGCCTGCGCGGCTGCGGCGGCGCGCAGCCGGGCCGTGAGTTCCGCAGCCGCGGCGGCGCGCTGCTCCGCCTCGGCCCGTAGTTCCCGCTCCGCCCGCACCACCCGGGCCAGCTCGTCGTGGGCGGCCCGGGCGCGGGCGTCCGCGTCGGCCTTCGCCTGTTCGATGTGGTGGCGTTCGATGGCCAGGGCGGCGGTGCCGGTGAAGACCCGGGCGAGCGCCAGGTCGGCGTCGCGCGGGACACGCGGGGTGCGGTGGTACATGGCGAACGTGCCGAGCAGGCTGCCATCGCGGGCGAGGATCGGCGTGGACCAGCAGGCGGCCAGCCCGGCCCGCTCGGCCAGGTCGCGGAAGTCGGCCCAGAACGGGTCGGTGGCGATGTCGGTGACGATGACCGGTTCCCGCCGATGCGCGGCGGTGCCGCACGAGCCGACACCTTCGCCGGTGGCGATCCCGTCGATGGCCTGGTTGTAGAAGTCGGGCAGGCTGGGCGCGGCGCCGTGGCGCAGGTGCCGGCCGTCGGCGTCGGCGAGCAGGACGGAGGCGAGCACCTCCTGGGGCGCGAGGTTCTCGATGCAGCGGGCCATCCCGTCGAGCACCTCGGCCAGCGGCGCCTGCCGGGCGATCTGCTCCAGCATCGCGCGGTGCTCGGCCATCAGCCGTTGCGCGTGCTTGACCTGCGTGGTCTCCACCCCGATCACGCGGATCCCGGTCACCGTGCCGTCGGCGTCGCGGCGCGCCTCGTAGGTGAAGTCGAAGAACGCCTCCCGCGCCTGCGACCCGGTGCCGAGCATGATCCGGGCGTCGTGGCCGGTGTACGACTCGCCCGTGCGGTAGACCTCGTCCAGCAGGGCGATGAAGCCCTGGCCGTCCAGTTCCGGCATCAACTCGGCGAGGGCGACCCCGGTACGGGCGCGTTCCTCGCCGATGGCGGCGAAGAACGCCGGGTTCGCCGCCTCCACCACGTGCGTCGGCCCGGCAAGCGCCGCGAACACGGCGATGGACTGCCCGAACAGCGCCCGTAGATCCTCGTCGGCGGGCTGCCCGGCGACCGACGAGCTCGCCTGCTGGCCCGGTAGCGCCGTCATGCCTGGTCTTCCTCCCACGCCTGCCTCGTCGATCGCTGCCACATTACGGGCCAGTGGCAGGCGTTCACATCTTGGCATCGACGCTCGCCTCCGTTACCGTCGTGGGAACGCTCCCACAAACTTAGATACGTCTATGTGATCAGGAGGAAACACGACGTGGCTATCCTCTCGTCCCGCCGCAGATCAGCGGCCATCAGCGTGGCCGCCGTCGCGGGCCTCGCCGCGGCCGGCGTCGGTTTCGCCGTCGGTGGCGCATCCGCCGGAACGGTGTCCGGATCGCTCTACCGTGACCCGAGCTCGGCAGTGGTCCGCTGGGTCGCGGCAAACCCCGGCGACTCCCGCGCCGCCGTCATCCGCGACAAGATCGCCAGTCAGCCGCAGGCGCGCTGGTACGCCAACTTCAACCCGTCGACCATCCAGTCGGAGGTCTCCAGCTTCATCGGCGCCGCCAACGCGGCACAGCAGATTCCCGTGCTGTCGGTGTACGAGATCCCCAACCGGGACTGCGGTGGGGCCAGCGCCGGTGGCGCGCCGGACCTCAACCAGTACCAGACCTGGGTGTCCAACTTCGCCAGAGGGCTCGGCAACCAGACGGTTCTGATCATCCTGGAGACCGACTCGCTCGCGCTCCAGACCTGCCTGAGCCCCAGCGAACTCAGCGCGCGCAACCAGGCGCTGACCACGGCGACCCAGACCATCAAGTCGGGCAACCCCAACGCCAAGGTCTACCTCGACGGCGGGCACTCGACCTGGAACAGCGCCAACGACACTGCGAACCGGCTGCGGGCGGCCGGCGTGCAGTACGCCGACGGCTTCTTCACCAACGTGTCGAACTTCAACCCCACGTCCAGCGAGGCGAACTTCGGCCGGGCCGTCATCTCCGCGCTCAACGGCATGGGCATCTCCGGCAAGCGGCAGGTCATCGACACCAGCCGCAACGGCGGTGCCGCCGGTGACTGGTGCGCCGACGACAACACCGACCGGCGCATCGGGCAGTACCCGACGACGAACACCGGCGACGCCAACATCGACGCGTACCTATGGGTGAAGCCGCCGGGCGAAGCGGACGGCTGCCGCTACACGGCCGGTTCGTTCCAGCCGGACCTGGCCTTCAGCCTGGCCAACGGCGCGCCCAATCCGCCGCCCACCACCGCGCCGCCGACGACCAATCCGCCGACCACCGCTCCGCCGACGACCGCTCCGCCGACCACGGCGCCGCCGACCACGCCGCCGCCGGCCGGTAACGGCTGCTCCGCGTCGGTCGCTGTCAACCAGTGGAACGGCGGCTTCACCGCGAGCGTGAACGTCACCGCCGGCTCGGCGAGCATCAACGGCTGGACCGTGACCGTCGCGCTGCCTGGCGGCGCCGCGATCACCGGCACCTGGAACGCCCAGGCCAGCGGCACCAGCGGCACCGTCCGGTTCACGAACGTGGGCTACAACGGGCAGGTCGGCGCCGGCCAGACGACCAACTTCGGTTTCCAGGGCACCGGCACCGGCCAGGGCGCTACCGCCACCTGCGCCGCCTGACCGGACCCGACGCCAGGGCCCGGCGCGGAGGATCGCTCTCCGCGCCGGGCCCCCGTCGTCAGCCCTGGTCCGCCGAGCCGATCCACAGGGGAATCGAGTCGTGGGCACGGACGTCGTGGGCCGGCACCACCTGCATCAGGCCGGCCAGCGCGACGATGCGCCGAAGGCCCTCCCGGACCCGCGTCGCGTCCACGTCCGCGAGTATCCGCAGCAGCGCCGGGCGCTCCGCCCGGAGCGTCACGCCCTCCATCTGCCAGGTCAGGTCGCCGATGAAGGCGTACCGGCGCCCGTCGGGCAGGCTGACGAAGACCACGACCGAGCCGTCCGTGTGGCCGCCCGCCTCCACGATCACCACCGAGCCGTCGCCGTGGACGTCGTGGCTGGCGGGGAAGCCGAGGTACGGCGGGCCGTCGAACGTGTAGTGGTGGATCCGGCGGTGGCTCGCGACCTCCCGGAACACGGCGGCATCGGCGGCCCGGTCGACGTACCGGCCTTCCGCGGGGTTCAGCCAGATCGGCACGTCGAGGTCGGCCAGGCCGCTGACGTGGTCCCAGTGGGCGTGCGTGATGACGACACCCCGCAGCCGTGCCATGTCGTAGTCCCGCGCCCGCAACTGGTCCCGGACGGTCGCGCCGACTTCGTGCGGGGTGCGCCGGTAGGACGGCATGGCCGCGATATGCGCCTCGACGTCCGCGCCGAACCCGGCGTCGATCAGCAGGTCACCGCGCGGGTGCCGGACGAGCACGGCGGTGGCGGCGAACCGTCGCCGGTCGCCGAACGCGCCGCCGCGGTAGGCCAGGAATGCCCGATTCTCGTACGTCCCGGTGGGGAACTGGTAGATCGCCATCCCGGGTGGCGGTGCGGCGTCGGGCAGCGGACCCGTCCACGGTTCCGGCGCCGGAAAGGGCGCGGGCCGGAACGACCGGACGGCGACCAGCGCGGCGGCGACACAGGCGAGCGCGACGGCGCTCCACACGTAGATCATCTGTCGTGCCTCTTCGCGTTTCTCACCGGTCGATTCGACAGCCGGTGGCGCGTCGGCGTCCAACACCTGATCGGGGGCGGCAATACCTTGAGGGTATGGTTCCCCGGTGGTGGACATGCGCTCTCTGGGCTATTTCGTCGCGGTGGCCGAGGAGCTCAACGTGGGCCGCGCGGCGGCCCGCCTGCACATCTCGCAGCCGCCCCTGAGCCGGGCGATCCAGCGCCTGGAGGTCGAACTCGGCGTCGAGTTGTTCAACCGCTCGGTCCGGGGCATGACGCTGACGCCCGCCGGTCAGGTGCTGCTCCCGGAGGCGCGCGAGCTGCTCGCCCGCATGGATTCCCTGCCGTCGCTCGTCGCCCCGGCGGCCGAGCCGCGCAGCATCACCATCGGGACGCTCGCGGACAGCGTGGACCGGGCGGGCAGCACCCTGATCGACGCCTTCCGCTCCCGGTACCCGGGCGTCGAGATCCGCGTCGTCGAGGGCGACCTCACCGACCCCACTGTGGGCGTGGACCGCGGTCTGGTCGACGTCGCGCTCACCCGGGGGCCGTTCACCGCCGGCACGGTCGCCGTCGCCGAACTCCGCCGGGATCCGGTGGGGGTCGTCCTGCGGACGACCGACCCGCTCGCGTCCCGGGACCGGGTGCGGCTCGACGAACTGCGGGACCGCCGCTGGTTCCGCGTCCCGGACACCGTCGACCCCGTGTGGCGGGACTACTGGACCGGTGGTCGCGAACCCGTGGACGGCACCGACACCGTGGTGCGGACCGTCCGCGAGTGCATCCAGGCGGTCCTGTGGTCGGACTCGATCGGGCTGGCCCCGCTGGCCATCACCCCCGTACCCGGCATCGTCGTCGTCCCGGTGGACGGCGTGGCGCCGAGCCCGCTCGTCGTGGCGTGGCGGCGGCGCGACCGCAGGTCCCTCGTGCACGGCTTCGTCGACCTCGCCACCGCCCGGTGAGAACCTCACCGGGCGGTGGCGGCCGGAGTCACGCGCCGGCGAACCGCCGCGCCCTCCTCAGGTTGAGCGCCAGCTCCTCGCGGTTCTGGTGCGCATGGCGGAGCCACGCCGGCTGGCCCGGGCCGGTACGCCAGGACTCGCTGAGCGGACTGTTGTCCACAGTGTCGAAGCCGAATCGGTCGTAGAGCCGCGTCACCAGCTCGACCGCCTCCGGGTGGTCGCTGGAGACGGACAGCGCCAGCCGGTCCGGCGCGCCGGCGGGCCGGGCCGAGGTGAGCAGCCGGGGCGCCTGGATGTGGGTGAACGCCTTCGCGACCTTCGACGTGGGGAGCTGTTCCTGGCGCAGCTCGTGGACCGTCTTCTCGCCGGAGTCGAGGACCGGGATGTTCCCGTCCCGCCAGACCATGTAGTTGTTCGTGTCCAGCACGACCTTGCCGGCCAGCTCCTCGACCGGCATGTCGTTCACGACCTTGAGCGGCACGGCGACGATCGCGAAGTCGCCCGCTGCCGCCGCCTCCGCGGCGTACGCCGCCCGCGCCGACGGCCCGAGTTCGGCCACCAGGTCCGTCAGCGTGTGCGGCCCCCGGGAGTTGGCGATCACGACCGTGTACCCGGCCGCTACCGCCGCGCGGGCGAGCTGGCCGCCGACCTCACCCGCGCCGATGATGCCGATGGTGGTCATCGTCGGTGTCCCTCAGCGGGCGGCGGTGAGCTGCCGGAGCATCTCGGCCGAGTCGTGCAAAGCGGTCATCTGCACGAACCGACCGTCGCTGACCTTGTAGATGGCGTACTCGACGATCTCGAACGAGGCGCCGGAGGGCGGTACGCCCAGCCACTCCTTCACCGGTGTGCCGTGGTTGATCGCGCGGACGGCGATCCGGTCGCGGTCGAACAGCAGTTCCTCGACCGTCCAGCGGAGATCCGGAACGGCGTCCACGTCGTGCTTCTGCACCGCGATGACGTCGTCCCGGGTGCCCGGCTCGCCGTTCAGCATCACCGTGTCGTTGATGAACTCGTCCATGCCGTCGAACTCGTGGGCGTTCAGTGCGGCGACGTAGCGCAGGTACCAGTCGCGGAGATCGTGCTGAGTCATGTCACTCTTCCTCTGCTGTGCGGATGATGTGCGGATCGCGGTCGGGGCGGACGGCTACCAGCTCAGGAGCCCGGAGTCGTCCTGGAGGGTTCCGGTCGGGCCGTCGGGGGGAAGCGTCGCCAGGCGTACGACGGTCCTGGCGCTCTCCGCCGGGGTCCTGCCGCCGCCGATCGCGGCGGTCAGGTCGGTGGCGGTGTAGCCCGGCTCGACCGCGTTGAACCTGATCCCCGGCTGGGACTTGGCGTACTGGAGGGTGATCATCGTGGCGGCGGACTTCGACGCCGAGTAGAGCGGTGACGTCAGGTCGTACTCCGGCCGGTCGGGGTTGGTGACCGCCCAGAAGGAGCCGGCGCTGCTCGACACCGTGACCACTGTCGGATTGGACGACCGGCGCAGCAGGGGCAGCGCCGCCTCGGTGACCCTGACGATCCCCACCACGTTGGTGTCGAAGACGCGCAGGGCGGTCGGGCCGTCGACGACGCCGTTCTCGGCGATGCCGGCGTTGTTTACGAGGACGTCCATCCGCCCCTCGTCGGCGTCGATGGTCGCCAGCGCCTTTGTCACCGAGTCGTCGTCGGTCACGTCGAGCGGCACGAACCGTGCCCCCAGCGCCGAGGCGGCCTCCTCGCCCCGCCCGGTGTCGCGCGCTCCGATGTAGACGACGTGTCCAAGGTCGAGAAGCTGTCTGGCGGTCGCGAAACCGATGCCCTTGTTCGCGCCGGTGATCAACGTGACGGTCATGCTCTTCCCTCGCGTTCCCAGTTTTGTACTGATCGGTTCACGGGTCACCGTAACAGCTTTCTGTACCGATCGGTTCGTGGGCTGGGTCACGTTCTGTACCGAGCGGTATAGTCGAGGTATGGGCACTGAGACTCCGACCCCGGGACGGCCGCGGGCCTTCGACGAGCAGACGGTCCTCGACCGGGCCGCCGAGGTCTTCTGGCAGCAGGGCTACGAGGGTGCGTCGTTGAGCTCACTCACCAAGGCGATGGGCATCAACCGGCCCAGCCTCTACGCCGCGTTCGGCAGCAAGGAGGAGCTGTTCAGGCGGGCCTTCGACCGCTACCACGAGACCAACCTCGCGAACGCGCGCGCCGCCCTCGACCAGCCGACCGCGTACGCCGCGATCGAAGCCTTCCTGCGCGCCAGCGCCGACAACCTGACCGCCGGCGGCCACCCCGCCGGCTGTCTCTCCATCCAGGGCGGCCTGGCCTGCTCCCCGGAGAACGCCCGCATCTCCGAGATCCTCGCCGCCGGCCGGGCGGCCACCGAGGCCGCGCTCGAAAAGCGGCTGTCCCGCGCGGCGAAGGAGGGGGACCTCCCGGACGGCCTGGACAGCCGGGCGCTCGCCCGTTTCGTGATGGCGCTCAGCGAGGGGCACGCCGTCCACGCGGCGGCCGGCGCGAGCCGCGAGGACCTTCAGGCCTCCGTCGACGTCGCCATGCGGGCCGTCGCCGCACTCCATCCCGGTCCCGCGCCGGCGGGGTCCGCGTAGTCGAGGGCGGCCTCAGTAGTGGGTGGACTCAGAAGCGGCGGCGGACCCATCTGCCGATCATTCCTAGCGTGAACAGCAGCATGAACAGGAATATCCCCGCGCGCCAGTTGTCGCCGCTGGTGTTCCGCCCGGTGTAGGCCGACATCCCGTACAAGAAAAAGATCACGTTGGCCGGCAGGACGACCAGGAGCGCCTTGGTGTCGAGGTGCGGTCCGCGTTTCTGCGCAAGGTTGTTGTTGATGTTGATGTTTCCGGTCTGGGTGGCGTAGACGTTGCCCGAGTTCGTGTTGATGTTCTGGCCCGACCCGGGTGGGGTCCCCTTCTGACCGGAACTCATCGCGGCTTCACCATCAGCTCCGGTGCGGCGCCCGGTCGTGCCACCAGTTCGGCGATACGCGGATCGGCGGAGCCGCTCACGCCCAGCATGGCGACCGCCTGCTTGAACGCCTGCGGAATGGTCCGGCCGAAGCCCAGAGCGGAGTAGAAGGAAGCGGCGAATGCGATGGCATCGTCGTCGGGGATGGCCGCGTTCATGCCGACGACGTAGTCGACGTATCGACTGAGGGCCTGCACCGCGTTGGCGGAGTGGCAGGCGTTGACGACAACGACCCGAAGGTTGTCGCCAGTGGCGTGGAAGAGCTCCGCGAGAGAGGCGAGACTGACGGATCGGGCGATGCCGTCATCTGCGGAAAGCAGGATTTCCCCGGTGCGATCGCCGTGGCCGCTGAAGTGGACGATGTGCGGGCTGTGCTGGTTGAGGTACTGAAGGAGATCCATCGGACGGACCGCCCAGCAGGTGATGAGTTCGAACGCCTCCCGGTCCCGGGAGAGGCGTAGTCGCTCCGTGATCTGCCGCGCCTCCTCGTCGATGGCCAGCCGCGCGGTGGCCAAGGGATTGGCGGCGAGCATGAGGACGCGGATCCGGTCGTCAGGAGCCGCCGTCTCGTGAACGTTGACGTCGCCGGTCTGTGTGGCATAGACGGGACCACCGTTTGTGCTGATCTGTTGGTGCCAGCCGGTGCCGGCAACCGACTTCTTCGCGTCCCTCATGCGCTGCCACTCCATCATGATCTTGTCGACGTCGGATGACGGCGACATGCCCTCGACGGCTGTCGACAGCCCGTCCACCCCGGCTGTCCCGACGGCAACTACTGACGGACAGCCGTCCGTCAGTAGTTGCCGTGCGATGCCTGTCAGGTCCGGCGCCGCCTGCCGGCTCTCGATTGGAGCTGTGCGTCGAATACCAGAGCTTCTCGGGTTCGTACGACTGCTCACTCTTGTTCGTCAACTGCGGCACCCCGACGTGGTGGATCCCCGCAAGCTGGCCGAGTTCGTCGACGCCGGCGGCTGTCTCTACGTGTCCGACCTCGCCGGTGACCTGTTGGCGCTCGCGTTCCCGGAGCTCTTCGTCTTCGACGGACGCGGCGGCCGGACTGGCGAGATGGATGCCCTCGTCGTCGATCGGGGACTGCGTGAGATGTCCGGTCGCATGATCAGGATCAGGTTCGACATGGGCAGCTGGAAGGTCTTGCGCCACTGCCAGGGCCACGCCGTCATCCGGTCGGCCGCCCCGGGCGAGTACGCCGATCTCCCGATCATGGTTTCGGTTCGCTGTGGCCGCGGGACGGTCTTCTACACCTGTTTTCACAACCGGTCCCAGCAGTTCACGTACCCGGACTTCGGCGAGAAGCGCGGCCGCTACTTCCTGGCCCGGGATGGCGCCGTGGTCCCGGAGGTCCTGAGCGCGATCGCCACCTCGGTCATCGGCTCAGCGCTGAGTACCGGCAGTGGCAAGCCTCAGTACCTGCCGCCGCGAAGGACGCCGTCGGCGGCATGAAGGGCAGCCTCATCCGCTGAGGGGCGGGCTGTCCGTCAGGGAGGAGCAGGCGGGATTCCGCCGTCCCCCAAGACCATCGGAGGAGAAGCCATGTCCGAGCGGGCCACCGAGGGGCAGGTAGTCATGCCCTTCTACATCGTCTGTGACGTCTCCGGATCCATGTGCGGCGACATGGCCGATCTGAACGCAGGCGTCGCCGGTCTGCGCCAGGAGATCATGAAGGACCCCGTCGCCGACGACCTGGCGATGCTCAGTGTCATCGCGTTCGACGACACCGCTCGCACCGTGATGCCACTCAACTTCCCGAGCGCGATGGAACTGCAGACCCTGAGCTGTGGTGGCCTGACCAACTACACCGCTGCCTTTCAGGAGTTCCACCGGGCCTTCGAGGCCGATCGGGTCCGGCTGAAGAACGAAGGCAAGAGGGTCTTCCGTCCGTGCATCTTCTTCCTCACCGACGGCGAGCCGACGAGCAGGGACCACCTGCAGGTCTTTCAGCAGCTGCTCGGGTACGACCCGGTCACGAAGCAGGGGAACCCCCGCTACCCGTACGTCACACCGTTCGGATTCCGTAGTGCGACGGAGGAGTCGATGAAGGCCCTCGCCTACCCCAACTTCGGTGAGAAGAAGGGACGCTACTTTCTGGCGAAGCAGGGCGCATCGGTCCCGAGCCTGCTCAAGGCCATCTCCGGAATGATCGGCACCTCGGTGCTCTCCTCCAGCCTGAGCGGCACTGTCGGGACGTTCCAGTACACCCCGCCGGCCACCGACGCGTCGCCGGAACTGGAGGGCAGCTTTGTCGACTGACGTGTGGCGGCGCACCGAGACACCCGGGGCGGGTGCGTACGTGATCGGCGATCCGGGCCGTGCCGCCACTCAGTTGGAACCCGGCCCGCCCACGCGCTTCCCGGACTCGGCCGATCATGAGCTGAGCGACTTTCGAGTGCCAGGCGCACAGGTCCGTGCCGCCAGCGTACGAGGAATCCTGCATCGCTATCGCAATCAGCCGCGGCAGGACCGCTTCTCCGTGGTCTTCGACCCGTCCACGATGACGCTTGTCGTCACCGTCTGCGACGGCGTCGGGCAGTTCCCCCTGTCGCAGGAGGCGGCCGGGTTCGCGGCGGCCGACGTACCTCGCGCCTACCTCCGTCACGGTGACTGGCAGATCGCCGTGAACGAGGTCAACGAGCGTCTCAAGGACTTCGTCGCGGCGGCCGGGAGCCGTCCGCACCTCGATCACGTCCCTGATGGCGTCCGGATGGCGACAACCCTCGTGGCCGCAGCGGTATGTCTCGATCCGGCCGAACGGCACGTCTCCGTCGCCTGGACCGACGACTCGTCGGCCTGGGTACTGGCCGACGGCCGGTGGCGGAATCTGACGCACGATCCGGACGCCTACGACGACGACAACGGCTTGCACTCCGGCCGGGTCAGGGCACTGCCGCATGCGGATCCTCGGCTCAGGACGGCCGAGCACCTCCTCGGCGACGGACCGATCTTCCTCATGACCGATGGCGTCGGCGTCCCGCTCGAGGGCTCCGTGCAGGTGCGTGAGACCCTCGCCGGCTGGTGGGCCACCGCCCCCGACGTCTTCACCTTCGCTCAGCAGGTCGGCTTCGCGCGGAAAGGGCACATGGACGACCGCACCGTCGTCGGTGTCTGGTTCGAGGCGAGCCGGCCGTGATCCGCATCGACAGACGCCGGCTGGGCACACTCAAGCCGCTCGGCCAGGGCGGGATGGCACAGGTGCATCTCGTCGGTGACCACATTCCTGAGGTGCCGGGCAGGCTCGCGTTCAAGGAGCTGTTGCCGTCCGTCGACGCGAAGAACCGTGGACCGATGCTCAGCACGATGCGGCAGGCTGTCGCGCTGCGTGACGCGATGAGCCCGGCGGAGCAGGCCGAACTCGACCTCCTCACCGTGTGGCCGCTGGCCATGGTCCATGAGAAGGGCACCGACGTGGGCATGCTCATGCGGTGCATCCCCGACGACTTCTTCATCGACGCCAATGGCGGACGCCGGGTCTTCGAGTTCCAGTTGCTCGGCGCCGACTCGGAACAGGCCAAGGAGAACGGTTTCGACAAGAGCCGCGCACCGGCCGACAAGGAACTCGTCCGCCTGGCCCTGATGGCCCGCCTCGCGTACGCGATCGAAGTGATCCACCGGCCACGAGGCGGCCGGCGTCTCGTCTACGGCGACATGAATTTGCGCAACGCCGCCGTGGCCACCGATCCGCCACGAATCCTGCTGATGGACTGCGACGGGGTGGCCGATGTCGCCGACGCCACCCGGATCCAGCCGAACACCCCGTTCTTCGTGCCGCCGGAGGTGCGGCACAAGAAGCAGAAGCTGCAGGACCAGCTCACCGACGTCTACAAACTCGCACTGTGCGTGATCCGGGGCCTCGCCACCGGCCGCGGATCCACCCAGCTGCACGATCCGGCCAGCCCGCTCGTCCCCCCGGGCCTGCTCGACCAGGTAGGAATCGACCTGCTCAACCGTGCGCTCAGTGACGACCGTGCCCAGCGGCCGACCGCCCAGGAGATCAAGGAATATCTCGTCGGCCGGGTGCTCGATCTTGCTGACCCACCGACACTGCTGTCCGCGGAACTCAGTACCGACGTGACGCTGCGTGGCTCCGAGGTCTTCGTCCGCTGGCAGCACAGGGGCGCCAGATCGGTCCGCATATTCAGCGATGTCAACAACTTCGCCGTCGGGGATATCGACCCCGACGGCTACCCGAACGGCTATCCCGTCAAGCCACCCACTGCGTGCGAGATCCGGGTAGCAGTCGTCAACGACCACGGCGAGGACGAAGGACCGGCGGGCCGGCTGCACTACTACGAGATGCCGCCGGTGCAGGTCTCGGTCAACCCGCCCGCGGTCGTGCTGCCGGACCTGCCGGTGATGCGGCTGCCTCGTACACACGCAGAGCTTCCGCCGTACCCACTGCCCGCGGCGGACGTCGTTCCGCTGCCACCGTTGCACTGGCCGCAGGTGCCGCCGGTTGACCTCGCGCCGGCAGTGCCTGAGGCGCACACGTCGAAGCAGCTACGGGACGTGATCGGGAGCGCCTACCGCGCCGCCGACGTCGGGGTCGACGCCGCGATCCGCGAAATGCTGCGGCGTACAGCACAGAAGCTTCGTGCGGATTCCAAGCAGAAGGCCTCCGCCAACGGTTTCCCTCCCCCGTGAAGACTTTGAAGGACTGATGCAGATGCAGAGATCCAGCACATTTCTGGCTCGTCTCGGCGGTGCCGACCCGGGTGTGCTCGCGCGCGCAAAGCAGATCAGCCGAGGCGGTGTGGCCAAGGACCAGGCCCGCTTCGTGGCGCTGGGGCTCGTGCTGCTCGCCACTGCCGGCTTGGCTGTGGTGTCGATGGCCTTCGCGATGACCGACGGGCTGCGCGTCGGTGTGGCCGGCGCAGTGCTCATCGGCATCTTCTGGGGCGTGATCATCCTGGTCGTCGACCGTGCGCTGATCCTCAGTCTGAAGCCGACCGGCAGCAGGTGGTTGCTTTTCTGGATGGTCCTGCCGCGGATTCTCATGGCGGCTCTGCTCGGCCTGGTCATCTCGACTCCGCTGACGCTGCGCATCTTCGCCGACGAGATCGAACAGCAGATGACGCTCGACAACATCAGGAAGGCGGAGGGTGCGTCGATCGTACTGGCCGAGGGAAACCGGCAGAAGGAGCTGGCGGATCTCAAAGAGGAGATCACGAAGTACGAGCGATACCTCGCCGGCGAGGTCGCGGTCAGCTCACCCGTCCTGGCCGCAGCCGAGGCGGAGCACAAGCAGGCCACGACCGACTACCAGGCAAAACAGGCGACCGCAGAGAAGGCGTGGGCTGCCTGGCGGTGCGAACTCGACGGTGAGCTCTGCGAAGCCGGCAGCGGCAAGCGGGGCGATGGCCCGCGTGCCCGGGCGCTTCGGCGGGAGTACGACCGGAAGGAGAAGGACGCGACAGCGGCCCGGGAGCTCGTCCAGACGAAGCTCGCAGCCCTGGAGAAGGCCCGGTCGGACTTGCGCCGAGACAGCGGCCGGACGGTCTCCGAGGCGCAGGACGAGGCAAAACGAGTGCTCCCGGGCCTGCGTCAGCAGCGCGACATCCTCCAGGCGGCGATCCAGAGCGACTTGGACACGAGCAACAAGGAGGCCGCCGACAACACGGGGTTGCTGGCACGCCTGGTCGCGTTGGCTCACCTGGGGGATGAGAACGGCTGGGCGAAGCTGGCTCATCTACTGGTCGCCGCACTGTTCTTCATGATCGAGCTACTGCCTGTCGCGATCAAGTCGCTGTCCATCCTCGGTCCACCCAGTGCCTATGACCAGATCGACGAACTCGACACCAAGGAGGTCGTCAAGGCAGCAGGACGACAGGAGTACATCGACAAGGATCTGGAGAAGCGCAAGAAGCGGATTGCTGAGGCGGTTCATGACGAAGTCGAAGCGGTGATGCTCGAACTCGCCACTGACCAGGTCGAAGCGTGGAAGCAGAAGGTGAGGCAGATGGCTGTCCAGCCGCCCCAGAGCACCGGCAAGGGCAGTGGCCTCTGGCCCGGCAACGGCCAGCCTGCAAAGGCCACCGGATCGGTCGCGCCATCGGCCCGCGCCACCGTCACGGGTCGACGTTCGGCGGCAGCGAGGGTCGCTGCCGCGCTGAACCTGCCCCCGTCGGCCAAGCGCCCGTCATGAGCTCCGTCGGCATGAACCCGTACTGGCCCGCCGAGGAGGACTGGGCCGGTTTCCTGGTGGTGATCGTTCCCGTCGGTCCGCTGCCGCTGCCTGCCGAGGAGCTGTGTCGGCAGGTGCAGGCGCAGATCGGTACCGACCCGGTGCTCTACGATCTGGTCACGGTGCGGCTCGCTCCCCGTTTCAAGCTCACGCCGGAGTGGGACCGCGCGTTCGTGAGCACTGTGGTCGAGGCAGCGATGCCGGCCGGCCACTTCTTCGCGCCGCGGGGCGTCATCGGGTTGGTGGTGGTGTCCGACGACCGGGAGAAGCTCCGCAACGTCTTCGACAGCCTGCGCGACCTGCCACCCAGCAGACGTCTGTGGGCGCGGATCTTCGGCACCGGCGTACGGGACTCCCGGAACGGCAGCTCGCCGACCGCCGCCGGAAGAGTCGCGAGCACTGTCAACACACTCATCGAGATGTACGACGAGCAGCCGCAGATCGCCCTGAGCGAGTCAGCGTTCCTCGATCGGGTCGGCGCTCTGATCGAAGAGGGTTACCTGAGCCCTTCGGCGCTCGGTCCCGAGCCGTCCCCGGCCTCGGCTGCGGGTCCGGCGTCGACTCGAGAGCGACCGGGGCAGGTCGTCGAGTCGCCGCGCGCCACCGCGTCGGCACCCGTGGTCGAACGGCGGCCGCGTGTCGTACCGGCTCCCGATCCGGTGCCGGTGGACGTGCGGACCCCGGCCGCCCGGAATGCGGGGGCGGCGAAGAAGCCCATGCTGGAAGCGGTGATGTACGACGGCTCCGAGATCGTGGCCGTGGACCAGCGCACACCGATCCAACGCCTGACCGGTCGGCAGCAGACGGATGCCGACTGCATGGACGAGCTGCATCGAGGCGGAACGGCGGTCGGGCTCGTCCATCTCGTCTTCGTTCCGGACGACGGTGTCGTGCCCAGGCGGGTGACGAAGCGGCGCAATGAGGTTGCTCTGGAGCTCGATCAGCTGTTGGATTCCGTCGAGTTCGACGCGGCGAGCGGCCAGCCGGTGCGCATAGCGGTCGAAGTTCTCTCGGCGACCAACCCGTTGCAGAAGCACGGCGTGCTTCGTGTCGCGGGCACCATCACCGAGGTCGCGCTGCCGAAGGTGAAGATCGAATACTTCTCGATGACCGATGTCGTCGAGCCGCTGCTCGACGCGGCGGGCCGGACCTCGCGTGCACTGCACGCCCGGGGGGTGCAGGTCGTGAGCCAGCACTTCGTCTTCCTGGCCGCGATGAGGTTTCCGGCCGACGAGGCGACCGAGGACGACTGGGTCAGACTGCTGGAGAACGGTCGAGTCACCTGGGTCGACTTCAGCCCGTCTGGCGGACGTCATGCGCTGCATCCGATGCCGCCGTCGCCGTTCGGCCTGCATGTGCTGACCGACAAGGAGGACGTACTGGCAGTGATCAAGGAGCAGTCCGGAGTCATCTACCGGTACGCGCAGCGGATGCCCACCCACACGGCGGCGTACGACACGCCCGGGCACGACGGGCACGAGCCGATCTCTTCGACGGTCGATGGCCGGCGCTGGTGGCCGTTCGGCAGAAAGCCGGGTGCATGAGGGCCCCTTCGTCCGCCTGCGCCGCATCCGACCTGCCCGAACGGCACCAACCGCGTCATCAAGACGATCGGCCGCGTCCTCTCTCAACCTCGAAGAGCCGGAATGGTACGAGGGGTTCCCGTTGCGGTGAGGGCCGCTGCAGCCAGCATGCAGCAAGCGCCGATCGAAACCAGCGCGAGCTGGTAGCCACCCGTTGACGAGTTGATGAAGCTCGCGGCCAGCGGGGCGCCCGCCTTCGCCAGCGTCATCGGAATGGCGACCATTCCGGCGAGAGTCCCATAGTCCTGCGAGCCATAGCGCTCGGACAGGAGGATCGGTTTAGCGATGGTACCGACGCCGGCACCGATGCCGAATCCGATCACCGCACCGATTGCTCCGAACGGACTCGTGGCGATGACGGGCAGCAAGAACGCGGCCAAGGCCTGCAGACAGAACACGGCTGCGGTCAACATGGCCGTCGCGCACCAACGTCGTAGCCCGGTCGTCACGAGACGCCCAGCGACCGAGAATACGCCTAACAGCCCCGCAATCCCGGCCGAGAACGCCGGGCTGTGTCCCCACTGGCCCAGCGCCGAGACGATGTGCACATTGAAGGCGTTGACGGCGCCCGTCTCTAGTGTGAGGCCCACCGCGATCAGCCAGAATGCCCTGTCGCGTAACGCCACGGACCGGCCCGGCGCAGGGGCCGCCTGCGGTCCGGCGGTGCCGATTCGGCGGTGCGGTCGGCGTACCAGGGTGTGCAGCGGAATGGTACTGGCATAGAGGAGGCCGAGAACCACCAGGCTCGTACGCCATCCGTGGCGTTCGACAAGCCAGCCGGACAGCGGCAGGAAGATTGTGCTGGCGAAGCCCGCCGCCACGGTGACGGTCAGGAGTGCACGGGGCCGAGTGCGTGTGCCATACCACGACACCACGACTGGGATGGCCGCGTCGTAGAGGGTCGCGGCGCCGACGATGCCGATCCCGCACTGCACGACGTACAACTGCGCGACGGTCTCGACCCGGGACCAGGCGAGCAGGAGCAGGGCGCCGCCCACCGAACCGGTGGTCATCAGGGCCCGCCCGCCATGACGGTCGAGCCACCTCCCGAACGGTACGGCGACCACCGCGCCGGTGAGGACGCTGGCGGTATAGGCGCCCGTCACCACGGCCGGTGAGCTGCTCAGATCGCGGGTCATTGGTTCGAGCAGCACGGCGTACGAGTAGAGGAGGATGCCGTAGCCGATGGTCTGTGTGATCGAGAGTGTGGTCAGGACGGTGCGTCGTCGCCGAGAGTCGAAGCCTTCCTCTCCCGTCATCACCGATTTCCGGATCGCCCCGCGCGACCGATGTCGTGCGATGGCGAGGTGATCAGTCGCATCGGCATCGGCTCCACGATGAGCGAATCCCGGTACCGTAGTATCCGTCCATGCCTGACGAGTTCCCCTCCAAAATGGCCAAGGCCGGTCTCGCCTTCGACGACGTGTTGCTCATTCCGGCTCATTCGCGGGTCACGCCCGCGTCTGCCGACACCCGCACACGCGTGACACCCTCGATCGAGCTGGCTATTCCGCTGGTATCGGCGGCAATGGACACCGTCACCGATGCCCGGATGGCGATCGCGCTCGCCCGGCTGGGCGGCATCGGCGTGCTGCACCGGAACTTGAGCGTCGAGGATCAGGTCGCCGAGGTCGACAAGGTCAAGCGGACCCAGTCCGGAATGATCACAGACCCGGTGACGCTCACCGCCGACCGCGATGTCGCAGAGGCACTCGAGATCATGGCGCACTACAAGGTCTCGGGCGTACCGATCGTGGACGACAGCGGCCGGCTGATCGGCATTCTGACCAACCGGGATCTGCGTTTCGTGGAGCGCACCGACGTGCGGATCGCCGAGGTGATGCGGGGCCTTCCTCTGGTGACCGCGCCGGTGGGGACCGATCTGGAAAGCGCGAAGAAGCTTCTCGGCGAACACCGGGTCGAAAAGCTGCCCATCGTGGACGAGGCTGGGATTCTTCGCGGGCTCATCACGATCAAGGATATTCTGAAGAAGACGGACTTCCCCTCGGCTACGCAGGACGCCGAGGGTCGCCTTCGGGTGATCGCCGCCGTCGGGGTCGGCGACGACTCGGTCGAGCGCGCGAAGGCCCTCGTCGCGGCCGGCGTCGACGCCCTGGTCGTCGACACGGCGCACGGTCACTCGCAGGGTGTGCTCGACACGGTCGCCGCGATCAAGCGTTCCCTCGACATCGAGGTGATCGGCGGGAACATCGCCACCGGCGACGCCGTTGACGCGCTCGTGGAGGCGGGCGCCGACGCGGTGAAGGTCGGCACCGGCCCGGGGTCCATCTGCACAACCCGAGTCATCTCGGGCGTGGGTATGCCGCAGATCACCGCGATCTACGACTGCGCGCAGGCCGCCGCTCGTCATGGCATCCCAGTCATCGCCGACGGCGGCATCAAGCTCTCCGGCGACATCCCCAAGGCCATCGCAGCCGGTGCCGACGCCGTGATGATCGGCGGCCTCTTCGCTGGCGTCGACGAGGCGCCCGGCGATCTGATCCTGCACCAGGGGGAGAGCTACAAGCAGTACCGGGCGATGGGCTCGCTCGCGGCCATGCGTGCCCGCTCCTTCTCCAAGGACCGCTACTTCCAGGCTGATATCAGCCAGGCGGACAAGCTCGTGCCGGAGGGCATCGAGGCCCGGGTCTCCTACAAGGGGCCGCTGTCCGGCGTCGTCTACCAGCTGGTCGGTGGCCTGCGATCCTCGATGGGCTACTGCGGGACCGCCACCGTGCGGGAACTCAAAGAGCGTGGTCAGTTCGTCCGGATCACCGGCGCCGGTCTCCAAGAGAGCCACCCGCATGACGTGGTCATCACCTCCGACGAGCCTAATTACCGTCGACGCTGAGGGGGACGGGGCGACCTCGGGGTGGAGTCGTCATCCGCTCCGGGGTCATCCCGTCCGGTCCCGCATCAGGGTCGCACCGAGGTCGGCGAGGAACTCCGGCAGACGGTCACGAAAGTAGAAGTGCCCGCCAGGGAACCGGCGGAACGTGCATGCTGCCACCGTGTGGTCGATCCAGGCCGCAAGCCGATCCTCGGTTTCCCCGTCGTCCTGACCAGACCACACGGTGACGGGGCAGGTGAGCGGTGCGTCCTCGACATAGCGGTGGGTCGCGGCGATGGTGAGGTCGGCCCGTAGTGGACGTAGATGCCTCTCGAGGGCGTGCGGATCGTGGCGCAGCTCATCCGGAATCGCGCCGAAGAGGCGGGTGACGGCGTCAACGAGGTCCGGGCCGTTCGCTGTCTCGAGAGAGATGGGTGACCGGTGCAGATGCGGCGCGGCGTAGGAGGAGGCGATCAACCGCGTCGGCTCCGGAAGCGACCTGTCGCGGAGGAGCCGGGCGGCGTGGTAGGCGATCCCGGCACCGAGGCTGTGGCCGAAGAACGCGTACGGAGGGGTCAACCGGGTCTCGGACACGAACGCCTCGACGACGGTGTTCAGGTCGGTGATCGGCTGCTCCCCGCCCCGGCTTCCTCGCCCAGGCAGCTGGACCGCCCAGACCTCGATCGTGTCCGGGACGGCGTCGGCCCATCGAACGTACTCGCCCGGTGACCCTCCGCTGTGCGGGAAGCAGTAGAGCCGGAGGGCCGCGGCCGGCCGTCGACGTCGGCACAGCAGCCAGCGTGGTTCACGGGCGGTCATCGGCGGCCTCTCGTCCGCGGCGGGGAAGCCTGCGCGGCCAGCTGGTCGACGCCACGCTGGTCGACCTTGCCGTTGGGCAGCGTCGGCAGCTGGCTGCGGACCTCGATCCGCCCCGGCACGGCGACCCCGGGCAGGTGTCGCAGCGCGTGCGCCCGCACCGTCCCCGGAGTGAGCGACGGATCCGTCGCGGTGACCACGCCCAGCACGGCGAACCTGCCGTTGCGTTCGGCCACGCCGACGGCGGCCTCCGCCACACCCGGGCAGTTCGTCAGCACCGAGATTATCTCGCTGCGTTCAATCCGCATGCCGCCCAGCTTCAACTGGTCGTCGGCGCGGCCGTGGAAGAGCAGCCGGCCCTCGGTGTCGACCGAGACCAGATCTCCGGTGCGGAACTCACCTGCGGTCCGGTACTGCTCGGCCAGACCCGGCCCTCCGACCACCAGCTCTCCCGGTGCATCGCCGGCGCTCTCGACGTACAGGGTCGCGCCCGGGATCGGACGACCGATAGGCACGCTGTCGGCGGACGCATCCTCCTGTCGGCAGCGATGCACGGTGCTCCAGACCGTGCACTCGGTCGGTCCGTACTCGTTGAACAGCTCGCTGTCCGGCGCCGCCGCGAAATGCTGCCGCAGCAGGTCCGGCGGGCATGACTCGCCCGCCACTATGACGGTTCTGGGCGCGACGGCGTTCGTGAACAGCTCTCCGCGCAGCATCATCCGGTAGAGCGACGGTAGCGTGAGCATGTGCGAGGCGCCGGCGGCGGCGCGGGCGATCGCCAGGATGTCGGTCTGGCGGTCGCTGGGGATGACCAGCTCCCCGCCGGAGGCCAGGGTCCAGTAGATGCCCGCCACCGAACTGTCGAACGAGATGGAGGAGCAGAGCACGAACCGAGTGACGGGAGCGTCGTAGTACTGGAGCCGGGCCGCCGTCGAGGCGGCCAAGGCCCGGGTGCTGATGGTGACACCCTTGGGCGTCCCGGTCGATCCGCTGGTGTAGCAGGTGTACGCGAGCGGTCCTCGCACCGTGCCGGACCCGGCCTCACGAACGTCTGCCGGGATCATCACGGGAGTCGGGGGCACGCCGGTCAGGCCCTTCTCCACCACGGCGTACCGGGCACCGCTGGCGCGGGCGATGTGTTGCCGACGCCCGGCGGGGAAGGCGGCATCGACCGGGACGTAGGCGGCGCCGCTGCGCAGCACGCCGAGCATCGCCACCACCGCCCACCGGCTGAGCCGGGCGTGTATGAGGACATGGTCGCCCGGTTGCACGCCGGCCTTGAGCAGAACCCGCGCAATCGTCGCCGACCGCTCGTCAAGCTCCCGATAGGTGAATCCGCCCTCGTGGTCGGTCACGGCGGGAGCATCCGAACCGAGGTACGGCTCCACCAGGTCGAGGACGTGCTCAGGTGCGTGCAGGGCGGCGCCGTGCAACTGATGGCGGCTCGCGGTCCCGGCGGGCGGCGGCGCCGCTGTCACGACCGCCGCCGTGCCGGGTTGCCGGTCACCACGAGTTTCTTGAAGCCGCTGAGGAACGTCGAGTGCACCCGAACGGCCTCCCCGGTCACCGCCAGGTCTTCGAACGTCACGAACAGCTCGCGGAAGAAGCGCCGCAGCGTGTAGCGCGCCAGGTGCGAGCCGACGCAGTAGTGACGGCCGACCCCGAAGGCGAGGTGGCGGTTCTGTTGTCGTCTGATGTCGAACGTTTCCGGATCGGGAAAGACCTCGGGGTCGCGGTTGGCGGAGCCGAGGTAGGCCACGACGGCGACACCCTCCGGCAGCTTGCGGTCGGCGAGGGTGACGGGGCGCCGCGTGTAACGCATGAAGTTGCTCGCCGGGCTCGCCCACCGCAGGGCTTCCTCCACACCGCTCTCGAGGAGTTCGGGTCGCGTGGCCCAGCCGCGGTAGCCGCCCGTACGCGAAAGCTCGGCGATGGCGGCTGTCGGCACGTGCGGCACCGTGCCCGCGGCGCCGAGCAGCATGCTGTAGCAGTTGGAGACTATCGCTCCGATCGGCGGGACCGCACCGTTGACCTCTGCGGTGAGGAGGTAGCTGACCAGGTCGTCGCCGGGTCGACGTCGGCGGAGGCGAACCAGGTCGGTCAGATAGGCGAACAGCTCGCGGTGGCCGTGTCGCAGCGTCGCCTCCGTGGTCCCGCCGATCTGGTACTCCGGATCCTCCTCCGCGTTGCACATCGACACCAGCCGGATCAGATCGGCGGTGTCGGCAGGAGGCAACCCGAGCATCGGGGTCATGGCGACCATCGGCAGACGCGCCGTCGCCGCGGCCAGGTCGAAGGGCTCGCCGTCGACGCCGGAGGCCAGCAGCCGCTTGATGCCCGCCGTTATCTCGTCGCCGTACGCCTCGATCGGGCGTGCGCCCAGGGCCTTCTGCAGCGGCGCCCGTAGCTGGTCGTGCAAGGGCGGATCGGTAGCGGCGAGCTGGGCGCCGGCCGCGGGATCGCCCTTGCCCAGAAGGTTGACAAGTGTGCCGCGCTCGGAGGTGAACGACTCGTGGTCGCGAATCACCTGCTGAACGTCCGCGTACCGGGTGACGGCCCAGAAGCCGGAATCCTCGCCGCGGTCCGGCAAGGGCTGCCACCGCACCGAATCGTGCTCGCGCAACCAGGCCCAGGCCGCAAACTGTCGGCCGTCGGCGTAGAGCGCCGGGTCGGACAGATCCACAGGCGCCGGTGTCTTCCTCGCCTCCTCGATCGCCGCCGCCACCGCCGATATCGTCGGTTGGCGATAGAGCACGGACGACGGGATCTCCACCCCGAAGGCATCGTCCACCTGTAGCTGCAGCTCGGCGGCGAGCAGCGAGTCGCCACCCAGCTCGAAGAAGTCGTCGTCGTGCCCGATGTCGTCCAGATCGAGGAGCTTCGACCAGAGCGTGATCAGCTGCGCTTCGACTGGGCTCGACGAGGAAAGCTCAAATGGTTTGTAGGCAGGGTCCACGGCACAACTCCATGAGGCTCGAAGAATGCGTCAGGAAGTGGCCAGTTGTCCACAGCCGGCCCGATCTTATGCGTCGCAGAATAAGACCGACAACCGGCTCGCCAGCGTGGCCGGTTATGCAGGAACCCGGCCGATGAATTCTGTGAGGAATTCACTGGACCGGTCCGCAAGAAGTAAAAGTGTCGAGCGACTGCCCCCCGCAGTTTAATGATTGCCAGGCTTCCGGTGACGGGAAGATATCCTGATCAAGTTGGACCCTACCCACGCTTATCGGTCTTAGCAAGGCAATGAGACGTGGACCGCTTTTGACCTCTTGATCGGCTGGTCGATACCGCATTTTCCCAGCTCAAGAGCCATCTGACCTGGATTGTTGTCGATGATAGCATGCCTGCTCGTTGCCTGGGGGGGCGCCGATCGATCGCCCGGTTGGCGCCGCCGGCGAACACGCTCCGTATAAGCGAAGGTCGGTCAATCACGCGGGCTCGAAGCGGTTTTTGGCGAAGATTCCCAGGTGGCGGGAGGGTTATTCGGTGGCCTCGGAGGGCCATCGAGGGGTAATGATGTTTCGACCTTGTGCTGCGGTCTTGGACGGATCTACCATCGACAATGACGACCCGATGGGCGACTTATGCGTTGCGTGGCTGCAGGTCTCTGACGTCAAAGTCGAGGGGAAGTCACGGGGGTCATCCTGTCGTCCTCTAGCCATGGGAGAACCGATGGCACGCGAACTCGTGGATCTACGGAGTGAGACGGTGACGAAGCCGTCGCCGGCGATGCGTCGGGCGATGGCATCCGCCGAGGTCGGTGACGACTGTTACGCCGAAGATCCGACCGTGGCGCGTCTCGAGGACATGCTTGCCGACGCCTTCGGTTTCTCCGCCGCGCTCTACCTGCCAACCGGTGTGATGGCGAACCATCTGGCTCTGCGCCTGCTCGCCGCGCCGGGGCAGGAGGTGTTGTGTGACGCAGACGCGCACTTCCTGCTTTACGAGGACGGCGCGCTGGCCTGGCACGCCGGTATCCAGACGCGCAGCACGCTGTCTTCCGACGGCGTGATCAGGCCGGACGACCTGCGAAAAATGATCAGGCGGCCGAAGCCGTTCAGCATCGGCACCGCGGCGGTGGCGGTGGAGAACACGCACAACCGCTCCGGCGGCCGGATCTTTCCACTCCCCGAACTGCAGGAGATCCGCAAACTCGCGGACGAGGGTGGCGTCGCCGTGCACTGCGACGGTGCCCGGATTTGGAACGCGCACGTCAGGACCGGCATCTCCCTCGCGGAATACGGCCGGTGTTTCGACACCCTGTCCGTCTGCTTGTCGAAGGGCCTCGGGGCGCCGGTCGGTTCGGTCCTGCTCCTCGACCGGAGCCGGCTCGCGGAGGCGCGGGTCATGAAGCACCGCATGGGCGGTGGTATGCGGCAGGCCGGCATCATCGCGGCCGCCGGGATCTACGCCTTCGAGAACAACATCGATCGGCTCGCCGAGGACCACGAGAACGCACGCGTCATCGCGGACGTGCTGCGTGACGTCGGCATCGATGTCCAGGAACCCGAGACCAACATGGTTCTCGTGCCGGTCGACGACCCGGACCGGGTCGTGGCGGCCTGTGCGGAGGCGGGGGTGAGGGTGTCGGCGATCAGCGCCACCGAGATCCGCATGGTGACGCATCTCGACGTGTCCGAGTCCGACGCCAGGCATGCCGCACACGTCGTGTCCGAGGTGCTCTCCCGGCTCTAGGCCGTCTTCGGAGAAGGGCCGTGCGGGGAGACGAAGCCCTGCTTCGAGCGGGCCGGTGGGTCCGCATCGAAGCGTGCATTCAAGGCCGTTCAGTGACATCGAATTCGGGGGCAAGATGCTGAGCCAGCAGCCAGAAAATGATCTCGCTCGTTTTCACCAGACCATTCCTGCACTCGCCGGCTTCCGGGAGAACGTCAAGTTCCGCGACATCATGCCGATGCTTGCGAATCCGGAGGCGCTGGCGTTCACGCAGCAGCAGTTGCTCGACTGGGCGCGGCCCTTGGAGCCGGACTACGTGGCTGCGGTGGACGCTCGCGGGTTCATCTTCGGTGGCGCTCTGGCGCTTGGGCTGAACTGCGGATTCCTCGCCATCCGCAAGAAGGGGAAGCTGCCTGGCAAGACCGTGGGCAGGGAGTTCACCGGCGAGTACGCGACCGACTACATCGAGATGCGTACCGACCTCTTCCCGCCGGGCGCCAAGATTCTGTTGCACGACGACATCGTGGCGACCGGCAACTGCACGAGGGCTGCGGCTCAATTGATCGAGAGCCTCGGCGGTGAAGTCGTGGGGATTTGCTCGATCCTGGAAAAGGCGTTTCTGGGTGGCCGGGAGAAGATCTCGACCTACAAGTTCAAGCCGGTCTTCATCTATGAGAAGTGATGTGGAGCGGGCATCGGAGCCCGACGCAGGAGGCAATCGGCCGGCGGTGCATTTAGCCGATTCGCGGCCGGCCCGTGGCTGCGAACCCACATCCGGTCGTTCCGCCCGTCCCGCATCGGCGCGGGACCTCTTCGAGGAGGGGCAATGAAGAAGGGTCTTCGCGCACTGCTGGGTGGTCCCGATCCGGTCAGGGTGATGGGTGCTCACGACGGCATGACCGCGGTCCTGGCGCAGCACTACGGCTTCGAGGCCATCTGGGCCGGTGGCCTGGGAATCTGCACGGCGGCGGGGGTGCCCGACGCCGGCCTGCTCACGATGACCGAACTGTTGGACGTGGCGGTCACCATGCGTCGCCGGGTCGACGTCCCGATCATCGCGGACGTCGACTCGGGCTTCGGCGACGTCAACGTGGTCCGGCGGATGGTGCAGCTCTACGAGGGCGAAGGCATCGCCGCCGTCTGCATCGAGGACAAGCAGTACCCGAAACGCAACAGCTTCCGCGACGGAAACGTCCTGGAGGACGCCGGGGTGTTCGCGCGCAAGATCGCGGTGGCGAAGACCGCGCAGCGGGGCGACGACTTCATGGTCATAGCGCGGCTGGAGTCCCTGATCGTCTCGGCCGGCCTGGACGACGCAATCCGGCGGGCCCAGGTGTACTGCGAGGCGGGAGCCGACGCCCTGCTCATCCACAGTCGAGCCCGGACCGCGGACGAGGTCGCGGAGTTCGCCACGGCGGTCCGTGCGGCCGGTATCACCGTTCCCCTCTTCATGATTCCCACCACCTACCCGGGCGTCAGTGCCCGGCAACTACGCGCTTGCGGCGCGGACGCGGTCGTCTACGCCAACCAGGTCATCCGGGCGGCGCTCAAGGCGATGACCGCTGTGCTGGACCATGTCGCCCACCAGGACTCCACCCGGCTGATCGAGAGTGACATCGCCAGCGTGGCAGACCTGTTCGACCTGGTGAAGACCGACGAGCTCCTCGACGACTCGCCCTGGACCGGCCTGCCCGAAAAGGCCGGTAGCCGGGCATGACGCCGGTGACGCAGCAGACGACACGGACCGACAGCTCAGGAAGGGACGCCATGCGTAACGACATCATCATCGAGGACACCACGCTGCGCGACGGGGAGCAGACGCCGGGCGTCGCGTTCTCGTTCCAGCGCAAGACCGACATCCTCAACGGTCTGTTGGACGCCGGTGTCCGGTGGCTCGAGGTCGGCATTCCCGCGATGGGTGGCGAGGAGCTCAAGTTCGTGCAGTCCACCGTCGAGCGCCAGGACGAGAACACCCATCTGGTCGCCTGGCACCGTGGTGTCCGCGAGGACGTCGAGAAGTCGCTCGACATGGGCTTCAAGACCATCCACATCGGGTTGCCGACGTCGGACAACCACCTCAAGGCCAGCGTCCGAAAGGACCGCTCCTGGCTGTTGGAGACCGCGAAGTCGCTCATCAGCATGGCGAAGGACCGCGGTGCGTTCGTCTCGGTCAGTGCGGAGGACCTGGCCCGTACCGAGGGCGGTTTCCTGCAGGAGTACGCGGGCGCCGTGCACGAGGCGGGCGCCGACCGGCTGCGGCTCTCCGACACGATCGGCGTCATGACGCCGGAACAGTACGGCGAGCGCGTCCGCCTGGTGCGGGAGGCGGCGCCCATCGACCTGCAGTGCCACACCCACAACGACTTCGGGCTGGGGCTGGCCAACACCATCGCCGGGCTGCAGGCCGGCGCCCGCTACTTCCACGTCACCATCAACGGCATCGGCGAGCGGGCCGGCATGACGGACCTCGCCCAGGCGGCGGCCACCCTGCAACTGCGGTACGACGTCGAACTCGGTGTCGATCTCACCAAGCTCACCCGACTGAGCCAGCTCGTCGGCGTCGCCACCAGCCGTCAACTGCCTCCCTGGCAGCCGGTGGTCGGTGACAACGTGTTCGCGCACGAATCCGGCATCCACGCCAACGGGATGCTGCGCGACACGTCGAGCTTCGAGCCCTTCCCGCCGGATCTGGTCGGCGGCGAGCGACGGTACGTGCTGGGCAAGCACTCGGGCCGGGCGCTCGTCGCCTGGGCACTCGAGGAGGCCGGTGTGACGCCCCGCCCCGAGCTGCTCTCGCCGTGCCTGGAGGAGATCCGGTCCCGGTCGATCGAGGTCGGTGGTGAGGTCTCCCCGGCCGAGGCGGTCGAGATCTACCGTCGCCTCGCGGTCTGAGCCTGCGAAGCCGATGCTCTCCCACCTCGCCGGCTCGCCGGGCGACCGCATCGTCGACCTCGGCGAACTGCAGAAGCGGGTACCCGCTCTCGGCACGGCGCCCCGGGTGACCCGGATCTTCGCCGAGAACATCGTACGCGCGGCTCTGCGTGCGCCGGGCTCGTCGCGGCCGTCCTCCGTCGCGGAAGCGACGGAGGCAGTGGCGGCCCTGGTGGCCGCGGGGTCGTCCGGCGAGCCGGTCGAGTTCGACCTGTGGCCCACCCGCCTGGTGCTGCAGGACCATTCGGGCATCCCCGTCCTCGCCGACCTGGCCGCCCTGCGCTCCCAGGTCGCCGCCGCCGGCGGTGACGCCGCGGCGGTACGGCCGGCGCTGCCGGTGGATCTGGTGGTGGACCATTCCATCGAGGCGCACCTGTCCGGGAACGACGCCGCCCTGGATCGGAACATGGAGCGGGAGTTCGCGCTCAACGGCGAGCGGTACCGGTTCCTGCGCTGGGCCGAGGGTGCGGTTCCGGATCTGCGGATCGTGCCACCCGGCGGCGGCATCGTCCATCAGATGCACCTGGAGCACCTTGCCGCCGTCGTGCTGCGCGACCGGAGCGGCATCCTGGCGCCGGACACGGTCCTCGGCACCGACTCTCACACCCCGATGATCAACGCGCTGGGCGTCCTCGGCTGGGGCGTCGGGGGAGTGGAGGCCTCGTCGGCGATGTTCGGTCACCCCGTGTCGGTCCGGAGCCAGCCGGTCATCGCGCTCCGGCTCACCGGCGCGCCGCGCCCAGGCATCATGTCGACCGACATCGCCCTGACCTTGGCGCAGTACCTGCGCGAGCGCGGTGTGGTCGGCACCATTCTCGAATTCGTGGGGCCGGGCATCCGGGCACTGTCGGTCGAGGACCGTTCGACCATCGCCAACATGGCGCCCGAGTACGGCTGCCTGGCGGCGTACTTCCCCGTGGACGACGCCGTTCTCCGCTACCTGACGGCGACCGGCCGGTCCGCGTCGCACGTGCGCACGGTCGCCGACTACACCCGCCAGCAGGGCCTGTTCGACGACGGCGGGACAACGCCGGACCTCTCCGGCTACTCGGATGTCTGGTCCTTCGACCTCGCCACCGTGCGGGGCAGCGCGGCCGGCCCGCGTCGGCCCCAGGACCGGCTGTACTTCGCCGAGGTGCCCCGGAGCTTCCAGCAGTCCCGCCAGGACCGTGGCGAGCGTTCCGTCGGAGCCGACCGTCCGCATTCGAACGAGGGCGCGATCGCCATCGCGGCGATCACCAGCTGCACCAACACCGCGAACCCCAGACTCATGATCGCCGCCGGGGTGGTGGCCCGGAACGCGGTCCATCGCGGCCTGGCGGTGCCGGAGTGGGTCAAGACCAGCCTGGCACCCGGTTCGCGGCGGGTCACCGACTACCTGGCCGCCGCCGGCCTGCTCGAACCGCTCGCTCGCCTGGGCTTCGACGTGGTGGGTTACGGGTGCACCACGTGTATCGGCAACTCCGGCCCGTTGCACGACACCGTCGAAAAGTGGGTGGCGGCCGGAGCGGGAACGGCTGCCGTCCTGTCCGGCAACCGGAACTTCGAGGGCCGGATACACCCAGCGATCAGCGGCGCCTACCTCATGTCGCCGCCCATGGTGGTTGCGTACGCCCTGGCCGGAACCGTGTTGATCGACGTCGAACGGGATCCGCTCGGACACGGCCCCGCCGGTGAGCCGGTCTACCTGGCCGATCTTTGGCCGCCGGAGGAGGAATTGACGGCATCCGTGTCGTCGGCCGTGGCGCGCCTGTCGGGGCATTCGCGCGACGTCTTCCGGGGGGACGCGCGCTGGCACGCGATCACGGCTCCGTCCGGCCCCTGTTACGACTGGCCGTCGAACTCGTCCTACCTGATGCCGTCGCCGCTGGTGTCCCCGGACGGCCACTGCGGCCACGGCGATGTCATCGACGCCCGGGTGCTGGTCTTCGCCCCGGACTCGACCACCACCGATCACATCTCACCGGCGGGGCGGATCGCCCCTGACTCCGAGGCCGGCCGGTACCTGCTCGACCTGGGCGTGCCGGTGGCGGAATTCAACTCGTACGGGTGCCGTCGGGGCAATCATCACGCCCTGGTCCGGGGCACGTTCGCGAATGTGAAGTTCCGCAACCGCCTCACCCCGGACCGGCCGGGCGGATGGACCCGGCTGGCGCCGTCCGGTGAGACGGCGACGGTGTACCGGGCGGCGCAGGAGTACGCCGCCGCCGGTGTTCCGGTGATCGTTCTCGCCGGTCGGGACTACGGCATGGGAAGTTCCCGGGACTGGGCAGCCAAGGGGCCTCGGCTGCTCGGTGTGCGTGCCGTGCTGGCGACGAGCTTCGAGCGGATCCACCGGAGCAACCTCGTCGGCGTCGGCATCGTGCCGCTGCAGTTCCTCGACGGAGACGACCCGGACCGGCTCGGGCTCACCGGAACCGAGTCGTTCACGATCCGCGGCCTCGGCACTGCGGCGCCGCTGTCGACGGTGTCGGTGAGCGCCACCGACCCGGACGGTGGTGTCCGGAGATGGCAGATGCTGGTCCGGATCGATACGGCCGCGGAACTGCGATGTGTGCGGCAGGGCGGCTTCCTCAGTCTTCTCGCACGCGAACTGACGCCTGACCCGACCGAAGCGGAGGACTGACATGACCTCGTTGAAGCCCGCGCCGTCCGGCTTCACCAAGTCCGATTGGGAGGAGTTCGAGGAGAACGGGCTCATCCACCTGGACGACCGCATCACCCCGGAGGCGATCGAGCGCTACCTCGACATCGGCCGGCAATTGGTGGCCGGCATGGTGCCCTCCTCGAAGAACACCAACAAGATCGAAGATCTGGTGCTGAAGCACCAGGGTCTCCAGGAGCTGATCGACCACGAGCGGCACATCGGCTTCGCGTATGACATCTTCGGCGACTGCGTGCGCCTGTCCCAGAACGACATGATCGTGCGCCAGCCGGGTGCCGTCGTCAACCACTGGCACATCGACGGTCCGCGGGCCGTCCCGTTCCGGGTATTCGCGCCGGTGCTGCCGCTCAAGCTCCGCATCGGATACTGGCTGACCGACGTTCCGCACGACGAGATGGGCAATCTGGTCTACCTGCCCGGCAGCCACCGGCCCGGATACGAGGGCGAGCACACCTCGACCGGCGCGTTGCCGGGGGAGCGGGTGCTGCGACCGCGGGCAGGCTCGATCACCGTCTTCCACGCGAGCCTCTGGCACCGTGTGCAGCCGAACAACAGCACGTCGACCCGGGTGAACTTCTTCCTGTCGTACACGCCGAGTTGGATCAGTGGCTACCGCTTCTACGACCCCCGGTGGGCCGCGTCGCTCACTCGGGAACGCCGCATCATCGTGCGGGCGTACGGCGATGACCAGGAGCGCTTCATCCGGCCACCGGCCGACGACCTGCCGCTCTACGACGACCCGGACAGCGCCCGCACGGTCGACGGCGTCGAGAAGCACAAGGTGCGCCGGCTGACCCGCTACGAGAGGGAGTTCGCGTCGCCCCATCGCGGGCAGCCATGAGCCGTACGGTCCGGGCGGCGCTCGGCCCGCTGGTGGCCGCGCTTGTCCGGGACGACGGCGAGGAGGCCCTCGTCGAACTGCTCCGGCGGGCGCTCCCGGCCGGCCCTTCGCCCGGTGCGGCGGGGGAGCACCTGGTCGTGGCGGACACCGGGCCCGACGGGGTCGCGATCATGGCCTCGGCTCTTCCCGTATGGGCCGGGCGAGGCTTCGTCCCTCTCCGCGTCAAACCGCTACGGCACGGCCCGGTGGCCCGGCAGAGACTGCGAGTCGTGCTGGCGACGCTGCGCCGCTGCGACCTCCACACGCTGGTTCCACATTGGATTGCCGGCGACGCGCTGGTGACCCTGCAGCAGCCCGCTGCGGTGGACCTGCGGGATCTCTCCGGTCACGCCCCAGAGGTCGCCGGCCGTGCGCGCCGCAGCGGGCTGGACCTGCTGGACCAGTTCGTCGCCGTGGAACGCGCGGTACGGGAGGCGACGGCCCGACACGACGCGGCACCGAGCCTGCCGTTCCCGGTCGCGGACCGCTACACCGCAGCGTTGGCGCGGATGGAGAGCCTGGTCGGTGGTGACGTGACGGCACGGCTTCCGGCCGTCATCGAGGACGCGCCCGGCCCGCGGGTCCTCTTCTGCGACCCGAAGCCGGCCAACCTCGTCCTCGCCGCATCCGAGGTGGACAGCTGGCGGGAGACCGGTTCGCCGGCACCGGTCGGGGTGGATCTGGATCTGGTCCACCACGACAGCTCGTACGTCCTCCAGGCGGTGCTGGCCACCTTCTCCACGCCGCTGCCCGCCACCGACGTCGCGTTCGCCGCGTGCCGCAGGCAGGCGCACGACGCCTGCGCACGCCAGGGGGTCGACCCGGACGCCGTGGATCTGATCCTGATCTACCATCTCGTGCGCAACCTGACGACCGCGCTCGAGCGAGCGGATCTACCCAAGGCGAGGGCCTTCGCCGAGGCGCTGGCGCTGGCGGACGGTGCGCTACGCCTCGGCCTGGGCGACATGCGCAGGGACCGGCTGCGCGACGCCGCCCGGTCGCCGGTCGGACCGAGACGCTAATGCAAGCCGAGCGCCGAGCGGAAACCGGCATCGCCGATGACGATCTCACCCGGGGCCCACTCCCACGGGGAGCCGTCCAGCGAGGAGACGAGGTAGCCGGCCTCCTCGGTGACGAGCTGGCCGGCGGCGAGACCCCAGGTCGACAGGATGCCGTTGCGTTCGGTCACCGGCTTGACGAGTCCGGCGATCCGGCCCTCGACGACCCAGCAGAGCTTCAGCGAGGTGCACGCCATCCCCTCGACGAGGTAGCCGTGGCGGGACAGCTTCTCGGCAGCGAGCGCCATCGGCCCCGTCCGGTCGCGTTGCCGGATCGCCACCCGCCGCGACCCGGTGCGACGCGGCTCCAGCCGCCGGGAGCCGAGATACGCGCCGAGGCCCCGAGCCGCGGCGTAGGTGACCTGCTCGGCCGGGTGGTGCACGAGGCCGAAGAGGGGCCGGCCGTCGAGCAACGCGGCCAGCGTGATCGCGTACGTGGCGCTGCCGTCGGCGTACGAGCGCGACCCGTCGACCGGATCGAGCACCAGTTGCAGCCGTCCCGGCGTACCCACCGGGCGGCCGGTGCGGTGGAAGGTTTCCTCGGCGAGCACGCTGACGTCACCGAACTGCGCCCGCAGCAGCTCGATGAGGTCGCACTCGAGCTCGTACTCGAAGGCGCCGAGCGCCGCGGCGTCACTCATGAACATCTGCTGACGGACGACCAGCATTCCTCCCCAGTGGGTCAGACGGGCCAGCAGCGCCGGCCAGTCGATCGAGGTGGGCGTCGGCAGATCCACGAGGCAGGGCGGCACGTCATCGGCGGGCATGAATGGAGACTAACGTGACGAATGCCATTCCACTTGTACTCATCGGCGCGGGGCGGGTGGCCCACGCCGCCTACCTGCCGTCGCTCGTCCGGATGACCGACGAGTTCCGGCTGGTCTCGGTCGTCGAGCCGGATCCGGCCCGGGCGGGGGAGGTCACCGCGTTGTTCCCGTCGGTACGGGTCGACCCGGATGTCGCCGCCGCGGTGCGGGCCGGCGCCCGGGCGGCGATCTGCGCGACACCCTGGTACACCCACGTCGCCGTGGTCGGCGAATGCCTCGACGCGGGCATACCGGTCCTCTGCGAGAAGCCGGTCAGCGTGGACCCGGACGAGGTCGAGGCGTTACGCGAGCACAGCGTACGCACCGGCGTCCCCGTCGGCGTCGGCTACATGAAACGCCACTCGCAAGCGGTCGTGCGCTTCCTCCAGCAGGCGGAGCCGCTGGTGGAGGAGGCCCGCGAGGTGATCGTACGGGTGCTCGATCCCAACTCGCCCGCGCAGATCGAGCACCTCGTGCCCGAGATCGTACGGCGCCGGAGCCTGCCGCCCTCCTCGGCGATCGAGGTCGCAGCGCGAGTGGCCGGACCCGAACGGGCCGAGATCGTGATGCACGGGTTGGGTGGTTCGCTGGTCCATCACGTGAACCTGGCCCATGTTCTGCTGCGCAAGGCCGGCCTGGACCTGGTCGGAGGGGTGGCTTACGCGGCCTCCTGGGCGAACGGCTCGGCGGTGACCTGCGGCTGGCGTCCGCGCCCGGACCTCATGGTCCGGATGACCCACACCCGGGTGCCGGAACACGGACGCTACCGGGAAGTCGTGCAGCTCGTCGCCGACCGAGCCGTGGTGGAGCTGACCATGCCGTCGCCGTACGCGCACGACGGTGGCGCATGCTCCGTCACGCACTGGGACGCCGCGGGACGGGAGGAGACCGTCGTGTTCAGGTCCACCCGGCCGGAGTCCACCTTCGCCCGCCAGCTCCTCGCCTGGGCGGCGATGATACGAGGGAACGGCCCCGCCCTGCCGGACCTGGCCGAGGCGTGTGTCGATGCGCTGGCGATCCGGGAAGCCGCGAGGAGCTTGGCGTGAGCGGATCCTCCAGCCGCGCCATCGTGTTCGGGCCGGACGACCACTTCCGCGTCCGCGACCTGCCGGAACGGATCGACGCCGTGTTCGCCGATCGGCGCGTCTTCCCCGACGGCGAGCAGATCGTGTCCGTCCCGGACGGCACGGACCTCTCCGGTCGCGACGTCATGGTCGTGCACTCGACCTCCGGCAGTCAGGACGGTCGCCTGATCAGCCTGCTCCAGCTGCTCGACGCGGTGGCAGGCGTCGGGGGAGCCGCGCCGACGTGCTTCGTGCCGTACCTGGCGTACCAGCGGCAGGATCGGCGAATGCGCCCGGGTGAGCCGCGCAGCGGCCAGCTGGTGCTGGCCTTGCTCAGGGCGGCCGGCGTGACCACGCTGATCACGGTTGACCGGCACAGCGCGCGGCCGGCGGTGCCGGGGCTGACCGTTCGGGACATCGCCGCAGGTGAGGAGTTCGCCCGCCGGCCTCCCGACTGGGTGCGTGAGGTCGATGTGGTCGTCGCGCCGGACGCGGGAGCGGCGCTGCGGGCTTCGGAGGTCGCGCGGCTGCTCGGGCTCCCGGTGGTGGTTCTCGCCAAGTACAAGGACGCCTCGGGCACGTTCTACGCGCGGATCGGGGACGAGGTGCGGGGGAGGCACTGCCTTGTCGTGGAGGACGTCTGTTCCAGTGGGTCCACCTTGGTCCCGCTGCGCGACGCGCTGTTCGCGGCGGGCGCTCGGATGAGCGTGTTCGTCGCGCACCTGCTGGCCGGTCGCGAGGTGATCCGCACCCGACTCGGTCCGACGGTGCAGGTGGCGACCTCGGACAGCGTCGGCGACGCCAAAGCCGAGGTGGCGCTGCTTGCCGCGGCGATCGACCAATGGTGCGGGAGTCCGCCCGGCGAGTGCCGGACGGGTGATGGCAAGGACGAGGAACGGGGGTCGCCGTAGTGCGTACGATCGTGAGAATTGCGGGTGACGGTGTCGGTCCCGAGCTGGTCGCCGCCGGCAGCCGGCTGGTCGAGGCGACCGGGCTGTCCGTCCACTGGCTCGACATGCCGGCCGGTCTGGGCGCGTACCATCAGTTCGGCGCCACTGCCCCGGCCGAGACCATCGAGGCGGTGCGACACCACGGAGCGGCGCTCAAGGGGCCTTTCGCGACACCCAGTGGCGGCTCGGTGCGTAGCGCCAACCACTATCTGCGGCGGGAACTCGACCTCTACGCGTGCATCCGTCCCATTCCCGTCGACCCTTCGCTGCCGATCCTGCTCGTGCGCGAGAACGTCGAGGACATGTACGCGGCCATTGAGTGGTGGGCGGCTCCCGGCGTCGCCCAGGCGGTCAAGATTGCTACTCGGCGCGGCTGCGAACGGATTGCCGAGACCGCCTTCGCGCTCGCCCGCCGGCAGGACCGCCGGAAGGTCACGCTCGTGCACAAGGCCAACAACCTCAAGCTCACCGAAGGGCTGTTCCTCGAGGTGGCCCGGGAGGTGTCCGGCCGCCATCCGGAGGTGGCGTTCGACGACATGCTGGCCGACACCGCGTGCTCCACCCTGGTGCTGGACCCCGGCGCCTTCGACGTCATCCTCACCTCGAACACCTTCGGCGACCTGCTGAGCAATCTCGGCGCGGCGGTCGCCGGCAGTCTGGGGCTGGTCGGAAGCCTCAACAGCGGGACCGGGGTACACATCGCCGAGGCGGCGCACGGCGACGCCGGCCACCTCGCGAACCGTCGGCAGGTGAACCCGATCGCCTTCTTCGAGAGCGTCGCCATGCTCCTCTCCGCACTCGGCGAGGATCGCCGCGGGGAGGCGGTCTCGGCGGCCATCCTCGCGGCGAAGAAGGACGGGCCGACCACGCTAGACCTCGGCGGCCTGGCGACCACCGACGCGGTGACCGACTTCGTCTGTGACTCCGTCACGAAGAGGATGGCAGAGGATGGCTGAACGGCGACATGTCCGTGTCGATCCCTCCTGGCCGCTGGCCCGCGCACTGACGTCGGTAGCCCACGGACGGGGCTGGGACGTCGCACCGGCCGAAGGTGCGGCGAGCGTGCTGTCGATCGGCGGGCGCCCGGTCGACCTACCGGACGGCGCCGATCTCGCGAGGCTGCGCATCGAGGTCATCCTCGGCGCCCTGATCGACGGCCTGGGCATCGAGCCCGTCTTCGGCTCCGCCACGGTGATCGCACCAGCAGCGGGAGTGTGCGGGCCCGCTACGGCGGGACCCGTCGACGCCGTACGGATCGGGGATTCGTGGTCGGGGGACACGGTCGGCGTGCGACCGGTCGCCTGGTCGGCGCGCGTGATCACGGTCCAGCAGTCGCGGTGCTGGCTGGTGGTGGCCGACTTCGTCGGCGGATGGCCGGACGGGACAGCGATCACCGGTGATCTGGCCGTGTTGCCTGCGATGGTGTGTGCGGACACTGCCCGCGCGAGCCAGTTTCAGCTCGACCGGGGTCGAGGCCCCGACTGGCCCGAGGCCCTGCTGCTCGACACCCCCCGGGCCCGCGGGCGTCGGCTTCCGGTTCTGGCCATGTGCAGCGACGGACTGGTGGCGGCCCAGATCCTCGACCGGGCCCTGTCGAAGGCGGAGGCGGTGGGTCGGGCATGAGGATCGCCGTACTGGGGATGGGTGTCATCGGGAAGCGTCTGGTGGACGCCGTGACCGAGCATCCGGATCTCGAGCTGGTCGGTGTCGGCATCCGTCGGCTCACCGGTGGGGTGCTCGCCCGACCGGACGTGCCTTACTTCCTTACCGACGACGGGACACCGGAGCGGTTCAAGGGCACCGGAATCACGGTCGCCGGGTCGTGGAACGACGCGCTCGCGCAGGCCGACCTGGTCGTCGACGCCGGGCCCAGCCGCAGCGGCGCCGGGCGTGCGGCCAGCTATCGAGCGGCGCGGGTCGCGGTGCGGTACTGCGGGGGCGAGCGCGATCGCTCACTCGGGCCGGTCCTGCACCCGGCCCTGAACCGGGAGATCGGATTCGGATTACGAAGTGCCCGGCTGGCCAGCTGCAACACCACGGCGATCGGGCGGACGCTGGCCGCGATCGGCGTCGGCCACATCGCGCGCGCTCACGCCACGATCATTCGGTGTTGCACGGACACCGACAAGGCGGCCAAGGGCGTGACCAACAGCGCGGTCTTCGACGCCCGCCCCTCGCACCACGCCACGGACCTGCGAGAGATCATCCCGGAGATGTCGCTGTCGACCAACGCGGTGACCGTGCCGATGGTGTCCGGACATGTCATCCTGCTGCGTCTGCACCTGACCGACGGCGAACTCGACGCCGCGGTCTCACGGCTCGGCGCAGCCCAGGGTGTGACCCTCCTGACGGAGGGCACGCATGACAGCGCGCTCATCCGGGAGCGGGCGATGCGGAGCGGCATGCCCCGTGGCGACCGGTACGACATCGCCGTGCAGGCGTGCCGGGACGGCGACGCGCTCAGCCTCGCGGTCTCCCTGGACAATGAGGCCATCACCGTTCCGGAGACGATCGACGCGATCCTCGCCTACGCGGCCACGCCGGCGGTTGCGGCGTCGCTGAGCTGACCGCGGGGCGAGCATGGGAACGTGGCGCGACGCATCGGCCGATCGCGGGTACCGCGTCGGTAGAACGGCCGGCTCACGACAGGTGGCGAGCCGCGGCGGTCAGCTCGTCGAGGCCGGCCCGGCGATCCCGCAGATGCATCCGGACAACGGGCCGGCCACGGCGGGCGAGCGCGAGTCGGTCGCCCTCGGCCTGCGCGGCCTGAAGTCGGGCGAGTCCGAACGGTCGGCCGGGCACCCGCACATCGTCCTGCGCCGCAGCAGTGATTTGCAGAAAGGCGCCGGTGGGCGGGCCGCCCTTGTGGAGCTGACCGGTGGAGTGCAGGAACCGCGGGCCCCAGCCGAAGGTCACCGGCAGGCTCGTGCGTTCGCGCAGCCGCTGCGCCACCTCGGCGACGCGCTGGTCGCCGGACCGGTCCAGGAAGGCCATGACGGCCAGGTAGCCGGCGGGTTCCGAGATCGTGAGAAGCCACTCGAACACTTCTTCCAGGCGCTCACACAGAGCAGGGCCGGCGGCCTGGCCCGGGTTGAGGTGCACCTCCACGGCATCGGTCACGATCAGGGGAACATCACCGCCGTCGCGATGGTCGCCGGCCAGCACCGCCTGAGTGTTTGCTTTGGACTCCTCGACGTTCGGCTGATCGAACGGATTCACCCCGAGCCGGTACGACGCCACGGTCGTCGCGTACTCCCAGAGGAGGAACTGCGCGCCCAGCGGGGCGTCGACGACGATGTCGGCGGTGCCGCGCGGGTCGACGCCGAGGACCACCCGGACGGCATCCGCGGGCGCGGCGGTCCGGGCCGAGCCGATCACCGGCAGGATGCCCCGGCCGTCCTTGCCGGTCGACTCCGATACCAGCTGCTCGATCCAGTTCGGCAGTGCGCGTACCGCGGCGCCCTCCGCGCACAGGAGCACCTTGTCCCGCCCACGTTCGGCCGCCGCGGCCAGCGCCGCGCCGAGCAGCAGCCCTGGATTGTCCGCGTCGTTCGCCAGCGAGGGCCGGACGGCTGCGGCCGCCCGGACGACGGCGGCGATGTCCGCGCCGAGCAGACCGGGCGCCACCAGGCCGAACGGTCCCAGGGCGCTGAACCGACCACCCACCATCGGATCGCTCAGCACGCAGGCGTAGCCCTCGCGCATAGCGGTCGCGTGCAGACGGGATCCGGGGTCGGTGATCACCACGATGTGTCGTGCCGTCGCGGCCTTGCCCAGGTGCCGGTGCAGGTGGTCGACGAACACGCGGCCGAGGCTCTCCGACTCGACGGTCTCACCGCTCTTGCTGGCGAGCACCACGAGGAGACGTGCGGGATCCTCGGCCAACGCCGCCCGGACCTGGTGCGGATCGGTGGTGTCCAGCACGCGCAGTGGTTGCTCCGCGGCCACGGCGACCACCTCCGCGGCCAGCGACGAGCCACCCATGCCGAGCAGTACGACGTGGTCGAGCTCCGCGCGTTCGGCGGCGAGCTCGTGCACGACCGAGGCCAGGTCGGCGGAGGACGCGGCGAGGTCGAGCCATGTCGTGCGACGCACGATGTCGGCCGCCACGGCCTGGGGCCACATCGACAGCCTCCGTTCGCTGAGGCTGGTCGGTACCCGCTCGTCGACGAACTGGTCACGCAGGTGTCCAGCGACCTCGGCGAGGGGAACGTGCACACCGACCCGGGCACCACCTGCGACCGCCTCGATCACTCGGCGACCATCCTTCCGCTGAGGCCTCGATCGCGGCCGGTGAGTGATGCTGCGGGCGTGGACGACGGCGACGGGCTCGCCGGAGCGGGCCGGCCGTCATCGCAGCATAGCTTCATCGATGCGTCCTTTCCGGACCAGAGACGAAAACCTAGGCTCGTACGCAGTCGGCGCGGAGACCACGAGGTGATCGATCCCGCCGCCCGCACAGGGCCGTCGATGCAGTCCGACAACACTTCGGGGGTGTCCGTGGGAGCAGCTCAACCATTGCCGTACGACGTGTGGACGGGTACGACGGGCGACCGCCAGGTGCAGGTCCTCATGGACGACGCCACGCTCGGCCGGATCCGGATCGCGTTCAGTCCCCTTTGGGAGCTGGCCGCGAGTCTGGTCAGCCTCCGTCGTGGCCCCCATTACATGCGCTGGCCGTTCAGTGACTGGGCACGCGCCGCCTGGCAGCACTTCCCACCCGAACTGGCTGAGCTCTACGCCGTCACGGCGCCGCAGCTACCCGGCTTCATCGCCCCCATTCCCGATGGATCGGCCAACGCGCCGGTCGACGAGCTGGCCAGGTCCACGGCGACCGCGCCGGACGAGGTACGTGCCGAGATCGTCCGGCTCTTTCCCGACGAGGTCCCGGCCCCGCTGGTCCGCTTCGTCGCTGATCCGGACGGATCGCTGCGGTGGTACACCGACGAGGTGTCACGCTTCTGGGAGCACGCGCTGGCCTCGCGGTGGGGAGCCATCCGCTCCGTCCTCGACGAGGAGCTGCTGCTGCGTTCCCGGATGCTGGCCACTCGGGGTGGAGCCAGCCTGCTCGCTGATCTGCACGGCATCTTCACATGGAACCCGCCCCTGCTGGAGGTGCCCGGGACCCTGGGCGCCGTCCCGAGCCGGGACGCCTGTCCGGTGCTCGTGCCGATGATGTTCGCTCGCGGCCTGAGGATGTCGGCGACCGATTCTCGTGGCCGGATCGCGATTCCGTTCCAGGCCCGGGGCGCTTCGGTGCTTAGCGACAGCCCGGACCTGACCCGACGGCTGCGGGAGGACGCTCTCACCATGCTCATCGGCGGTGGGCGAGCCTCCATCATGCGTGCCGTGGTCGTGCCCTGCACGACGTCGGTGCTGTCCCGCCGGCTCGCGCTCGCGAAGAGCACCGTCTCGGAGCACCTGAAGACGCTGCACGCCTGCGGTCTGGTGCTCCGAAGGAGGGTCGGGGGGCAGGTCCTCTACGAACTCGACCAGGCCGGACGCTCGCTTCTCGACCTGCTGGACCTCTGCTAATCCCGGCCCTGACGCGCGCGGCACCCGGACGACGTGTTCGGCGTGGACCGAATCGCTGGTGGGGATTCGCGCGGCCGACTTAGGGTTTCGTCGTCCCCGAGACATCGAAGGGAGGAATACCATGAAGAAGTACCAGAAGCCGGCCGCCACCAAGGTGACCTACGGCACCGTCCTGCGCGACAACAAGTGATGTATCCGGCGCTGCGGCTACCAAGCCGCAGCGCCGGCACATCGTAGACCACGGAACGATGTGATTCGCGGGAAGAAGGGGTGCGACCATGTGTGGTCTCGGAGGGCTTGCGCGTGTTGACGGGTGCCCGCTGACGGACGCGGCGGATGCCGTTCTCAGCACAATCGCGACCACCATCGGGCACCGTGGTCCGGACGACCGCGAAGTCACTCGCGAAGGCCCTGTGGGCCTCGCGTTCACGAGACTGTCCCTGATCGATCCGGAGGGTGGCGCACAGCCCCTGGTCAGCCCCGACGGGTCGTTGGTCCTGATCGCCAACGGCGAGGTCTACAATCATCGTCAGCTCGCAGCCGGTCAGGAATTGCTGACGGGGTCCGACTGTGAGGTCCTCCTGGGTCAGTACGCCCGTCATGGCATTCGGTTCCTGGAAAATGTGCACGGCATGTTCGCCGTCGTGCTGTGGGACCGGCGGGCCAACAAGCTCATCCTGGCTCGGGACCGTTTCGGGATCAAGCCGCTCTATTACCACCGCACTGCGGAGCGAATCATCTTTTCCTCCGAGATCAAAGCCTTGTTCGCTGATCCAGGCACGCCGCGGAAGGTCGACTGGGGTCGAGCCCTCGTCCATCCGATGATGTCGTCCGCCCCGGTGCTGGTGCCGATGGAACAGACCACCTGGTTCCAGGAAATCCACAGCGTACCCGCCGCCACCGTGATGGAGATCGATCTCGGCACGGGCGCCACCACGGAACGGCGCTACTGGGACTTCCCCACGGCTGGCGAGGGCGAGGGCATGTCGGACCGGGAGCTCACCGAGCGATACGGTGCGCTGTTGGCGGAGTCCGTGGCGGACTGCGCAACGGCAGACGCCGAGCTCGGGCTGTTCCTGTCCGGCGGCATCGACTCGAGCGCCGTCGCGGCCCTGGCCGTGGGGCGGAGCACCTCGCTGCACACGTTCACCGCCCTGAGCGGCAGCACCCACCTCAACGGTGATGCGGCGAACGCCCGTCGTGTCGCCGACCATCTGGGACTACCGAACCACCAGGTGGTCTTCGACGCCGCCCGGGTGCCCTCCGTCGACGAATGGAAGCGACTTCTGTGGCTGCTCGAGACCCCGCTCTGCGGCGTCGAGCAGTTCTACAAGCATGAACTGCACCGGTATGCCAGAACCGAACGCCCCGAGCTGCGCGGGATGCTGTTGGGCGCGGCGTCGGACGAGTTCAACGGCGGCTACTCGGTGGACTACGGCCTGGGGGGCGACTGGCACTCGTTCGAGGGTTCGCTGGCGACGATGATGCGCAACGGTGCCATCTACCAACGGCCCGAACTCGCCCCTTGGTGGAGCCAGCTGGCGGAGCCTATCCTCCGGGACGATGTCGTCTTCAGGCTTGGCGCCACCACCCCTCCCGATCCCTACCAGGCATTCCTCGAACGCGAGTACGCCAAGATCCAGCAGTACAACTGCTGGCACGAGGACCGAACCGCTGCGGGCAGCGGCATCGAGGCGCGCGTCCCGTTCCTCGACCATCGCCTCGTGGAGCTGGTGGTCGGCGTTCCCGCGGCTCAGCGCAGCCGCCTACTGTGGGACAAGCGCATCCTCCGCGACGCCACCCGGCACCTGCTGCCGGCCTCGATCGTAAATCGACCGAAGGTTCCGTTCTATTACGGCGTCGGTGAGCAGCACACGTACCGGATGCTGGCCCGCATGTTGTCGCAGGACGGCGGCGCGCTGGTCGAGGAGGCACTCGCGGGTGGCGATGCTGCCGACCACCTCGACGCCGCCGGCGTGCGGCAGCTCATGCATCGGATCACGGAGCGACCCGAGAGTCAGGATGTCGAGCTCGCCCTGCAGGCGATCAACCTCGGGCTGCTCGCGTCGATGGCGGCGGAGGTGCCGGCGCCGATCGTTACGCGTCCGCTGGACATCAAGCTGAGCGCCATCGATGGGGTCGACCTCTCTCCGGAGAGCGGGCACGTCGCGGAGCACTTGGGGTACCGACCGGTGGTGCACGACAAGGCGGTGCTCGAATTCGGCCCGGAGGCCCTCCTGCTGCGCTCGATGGACGACGAGGACTGGTTCCTCATCCTGAACGGCGAGATCGAGTACGTCATCGACACCGAGAGCCCTGTCTGGCGTCGATTCCTGGCCGGCGTGGACGGCGTCCGGTCGGTCGAGGACCTGCTCGACCTCGCGGGCGGCTCCTGGACGGATGTCGAGTCGTTCGTCTACGAGGCCGTGGAGCACCGGATCCTGCGTGTAGCTGGAGCGACCGTCGATGGCTGAGGACTACTCCGACCATCTCCTGGCGCTGGTGGAGCATGACCTGCTGCCGTCTCGCTACGAGGCGGTCTTCGTCGCCGGGTCCGTGGTGCAGGGCTGGGGAAACACCGGTAGCGACATCGACATCTATGTGATCTGCGACGAGGCGCCGAGCGGGGTGGAGACCGCCCATCGGGTGGGCCTTCAGCCCGACGCGGTGGCCGTGTCCCGGCTCATGACGAACGACCAGAAGCTGGACATCGAATACTGGCAGGACGGTCAGGTCGATCAGCTCCTGGACAAGGTCTCCTGGAAGGAGTTCTACTCCGGCGACGTGTCGGGCGACCGACTCAGTTGGCCCGAGCTTCGCTTCCTCGAGCGGGTCGACCACGCCGTGCCGATCGCGGGCGCGAGCTGGCTGGAGCGTCGGCGCGAGCAGACCCGGTCGACGGCCATCCGGTCGCTCATGGTCTCCCGGGCGTTGAATTACACCACCCTGTTCATCGAGGACGCGATCGGCCAGCTCGAATCCGACGACGTGGAGAGCGCCGTGCTGTCTGCCCGCCTGGCGTTCGGATACGTCATCGACGCGCTCCTGGCCGGTGAGGGAAAGTACGGCCAGAGCGGTAAATGGCGCGCTCGCCGCTTCCGCGCGGTGGAACAGGACGTCATCTCGTTCGAGGACTACTGGGCCGTCGAGACGATGCAGGACTTTCAGCCGGACGAACCCACGATCTGGGTTCGGCGGGTCGTGGCGACCTGCCGTCAGATCGCCCGGCAGGTCGTGGTCTGAGTGACGACCGATTCCACGATGGACAGCAGCTGGGCGCGCAGGACGTTCGCCCCCCTGCGGGACCGGCGTTTCCGGCTTTACTGGACCGGGCTCTCGGTGTCCCAGCTGGGCAATGCGGTGAGCGCGATCGCTCTAACCCTCGGGATCATCAGCGCGACCGGTTCCGCAGCCGATCTCGGTATCGTGCTCGGCGCCGCGGCGCTGGCCGAACTCTCGATGACCCTGATCGGTGGCGTGTGGGCCGACCGGCTGCCCCGCCAGAAGATCATGATGGTGGCTGACGCGCTGCGGGCCGTGGCGCAGGTGATCGTGGCGGTCGAGCTGTTCTCCGGCCGTCCGAACATCGCGCACATCGCGGTGGCCTCGGCGCTCGCCGGTGGCGCGCTGGGCGTGTATCTGCCTGCGGCCAGCGGCATTGTGCCGGCGACGGTGGATCGCGAATACCTGCAGCAGGCGAACGCTCTGGCGAGTCTGGCGAGACGTTCGGCCTTCATGCTGGGCCCCGTCATCGGGACGACCCTGGTCGTGACCGTCGGGGCCGGATGGGCCCTCCTGTTCGACGCGTTGACGTTCGCGGTCAACCTCAGCCTGCTGTCGCTGCTGCGCATCCCGCACGTTCCCCGGGAACCGTCGACGTTCGTCAGCGATCTGGTCCAGGGCTGGCGGGCCGTGAGTAGCCGCACCTGGCTGTGGGCCAACCTGATCGTGTACTGCATCTGGAACCTGATGCGATGCTTCTACTTCGTCGTGGGACCGATGGTCATCATCAGCGGTCACGGCGGTGAAGTGGGTTGGGCGACCATCGTCCAGGGCGGGGCGATCGGTGCTCTGGCGGGCGCGCTCATCGGCTTGAACATTCGACCGCGGCGACCGCTCGTGGTCAGCAATCTGGCGAACTCGCTCGGGGCGCTACCGCTGATCATGATCGCCGTCGGCGCACCCGTGCTGGTCGTCGCGGTGGCGGCGGGCCTCATGTCGCTCGTGCTGGGCCTTGGTTCCATCTGGAGCACGACGTTGCAGCAACACATCCCGTCGAGCGAGATTTCACGTGTCTTCTCCTACGACTGGATGGTCTCGGTAGCGCTCATCCCGGTGGGTATGGCCGTGGCGGGTCCGGTGGCGGAGGTCGTCGGCGAGCGGCCGAGCCTCCTGGGCGCCGGCGTGGCCATCCTCGTGGCCAGCTTCGGCGTCCTGGCGATTCGGCAGGTACGGGACTTGGGCCCACGTCCGGAGACCAAGGTCGGCCAGGACGTCGTGGTTGGTGGGCACTGACATGGCCGAGGCGGTGTCGTATGGCGGGGTTGCCAGCATGGAGGCGAGGATCGCCGAGATCGCGGCCGCGGTGCGGGACGAACCGGTGTATCGGAGCCCGTTCAACAGTTGGGATGCCAAGGCCAGCGTTCGCAACGGTCCCCGCCGGCTGCTCGGCGAGGACGTCGACGGCTCCCTGTTCTTCCCGCCGGAGCTCGTGCCGAGCGCGAGTCACCCTCTTGTCACCGCCCGGGGCCCGGAGGTGGCCTCCGCGCTGCTCGTACAGCGTCTTTATCAGTACCTGCACTTCACCACCGAATTGGAGTCGGTCGCGGTCATCCCGGTGACCTCCATGATCGCGCGCAACCGGAGCGGCCTCGTGCTGCCGGATCGCATGAAGGCCGACGCGTTCGCGATCACCACCGACGAGGCCTGGCACGCCCAGTTCTCGGACGATCTGACACATCAGATCGAGAGGGCGCTCGAGCTGCCCAGCATCGTCCCGGCGGATCCCTATTTCGTCACCAGGCTCGACGAAATCCGCCACGAGCTCGGCGCGCAGGCCGCGGGATACGTCGACCTGGCGTTCTCAATCGTCAGTGAGACCCTGATCTCCACCATCCTGGCGGACCTGCCCAGAGATACCAGGCTGCCGAGGGCGGTACGCGATCTCGTCCAGGACCACGCTCTCGACGAGGGACGGCACCATGCCTATTTCCGGAAGTTGTTGACCTACTTCTGGGGCGCCCTGGACCGCAGGGACCGACAGCTGATCGGGCCGTGGTTTCCAGAGCTGATCAGGACCTTTCTGGCCCCGGACAACGGCGCGGGACTGCGCATGCTGGTCGGCGTCGGCCTGACGACCGCGGAGGCGACAACGGTGATCATGGAAACCCATGATGCTGCAGAGACCAACCGGCGTATCGCGGCGGCTGCCATGTCGACGGTGCGCTACCTGACTGAGGTCGGTGCGTTGGACGATCAGCGGACGCGTGAGTCCTTTATGGAAGCAGGTATGCTGCCGTGACGCCACAGACATTCATTGGGGAGCGATGACCGTGCAGGTGGATCTGTCAAAGGGCCTTGCTGTCCTGCACGAGCGCGGATTGTTGCCGGATTCGCATCTCTGCGCTTTCGCCGCAGGCTCTTTGGCGCGTGGATGGGGTAACGCCACGAGTGACGTCGACCTTTACGTGATCATGCCCGATCAACCCTCGGCACTGGGTGCCAGTAGCGAGGCCGTCGACTTGGATGTCGCCGAGATGGGGGTTGACGCCCTTGTCGTGGACGGCGTGCAATGGGACTTGAAGTACTGGCGGACGAGCCAGATCCGCCAGATCATCGACCGGTTCTCCTGGAGTCGTTACGAGGCCGGGGACACCGGCGGCGCCAACGTGGACATGCGGCAGCGTGACCTGATCGAAAGGCTGTTGCACGCACTGCCCATATCCGGTCAGGAGTGGTACGACCGGAACGTCTTGGAGCCACTGCGGGAGTCGGCGATGATTCCTATTCTCGTCACTCACGCGCTGCAGACGTCGGATACGTTCATCGAGGACGCGGTGGGGCAGATGGCCGCGGATGACGTACACAACGCTATTCTTGCGGTGCGGACGGCATTTGAGATGTCGATCGAAGCCCTGCTGACGGCACACGGCGAACCGGGGCGTAGGCCGAAGTGGCGTCCGAACCGCTTTCGCAACGCTGACCAGAGTGTGCTGACTTTCGACGAGTACTGGGCGATCGAGACGATGCGTGACCTCGACGAGCGTTCACCAAAGCCCTGGATCATCAGCGTGATACGCCTGTGTCAGCGGATCGCCATGGAGGTAAATATCAATGACGCGCCGCGTTGACGTGACGTCCGCAGTTCCCTCCGTGCGGCTTGACGCGCGTCTCCGCCGTGTCGGCGGTGAGCTGATCGTTGCCGGCCCGGACCATGAGAAGGCCCACGGCCGCGAGCCGCTGACCCTTTCGTACACTGCCGAGGTCATTTTCCGTGGCATCGACGGATCGCGCAGTCTGGACCGAATAAGTGATCTCGTGGCCGCGGATTTCGAGATCCCTGCCGAGGAGATCGTGGACGATGTCGTCGAGCTGATCGACGAGCTCGTGCATGCGGGGGTCGTGGAGTACTTGAGTTGATGAGGACGCCTTCGACTCCTATCTGGGGTCGAAGGCATCGACCAGTTTATTGATTCGGGCACGAACCTCTTCCTGTGGGGCCGTACCGTCCAATACGTGATAATTGACATCGCCCCACGGATGAGTGAGAAAGTTGTCGCGAACGGCACGCATCCGATCGAGATCGAGTTCCTCCCGCTTCTTGGAAGAGCCGTCGCGCATGATGATTCGCTCGATCGCCAGTTCCGGGGGCACGTCGAGGAAGATGGTGAGGTCTGGCGCGGGAAGATATTGATAGATCGTGGTCAACCATTCGACGGTCATCCCGCGAGCCATCATGTAGGCGAACCCGGTGTAGACGTACCGATCCGTGACCACCGCCTTTCCGGCGCGCAACGCGGGCTTCACCACCTCGCGCACGTGTCGATAGCGGTCGAAGGCTGCCAGCAGGCCGATCTCGGGCAGCACGGACTCATCATCCTGCTCCATGTCGAGGACCGTGCGCACCACGGGGTCCTGACGATATAGATCTGTCGGTTGCCGGGTCCGTACGACTTCTCCCCGTTCCGCGAGCTTGCTCTCCAGGAACCCCACCTGAGTTGTCTTGCCGCTGCCGTCGATGCCGCAGACGGCCACGAAGAATCCGAGATTCGACCAGGTCATGTTAGGCTCCTCGCCTATTCCGTACCGATGATCGCACTGCTTCAAAAGGGCTTTTCAGGTATCAAGAGAGCATTCTCTGAAGTGTAAGGATGCGAACAAAGGATGTCAATATAGGTCGAAGTGTCGACCTGTGGTGAGAATCACGCCATATCGACTACGATGGTTCCGGCAAGGCTGGGAAGGGCGGCGGTGCGGTCGACTCGATCGTCGGCGCTTCCGTAGGATCGGCCGCACCTCCATCGTGTCCGGCCTGCGGATGAGGAACGTGTACACGGCGAACCTGAAGGTGCCGCTGCGCGGTCTCCAAGCGCACCGGCGCGTCGACGAGCGGTAGCGACAGCCCGGAGGCCGAGCATTGGAGCAGGAAGACGTGACCGAGAGCGTCCCGAGGGTCGGTACCGTGCTACCCGGCCTATCCTTGCGGGCAACCAGCGGCGGCCGGCTGGCCATCGACCGGGCGCCGAACGGCAGTCGCTACCTCGTGCTGTATGGCTATCCCAGGATCAGTTCGCCGGACGTCCAGATGCCCGAGTCCTGGGCCACGATCCCCGGTGCCGTCGGCTGCACCGCCGAGTCCTGTCGATTTCGCGACCTCGACCGCGACTTCGCCGCGTTGGACGCGGAGATCATCGGCGTCTCGACCCAGTCCCGGGAGGAGCAGCAGGCGGCCGTGGCGCGGCTTGGTCTGCCGTTTCCGTTGGTGAGTGACGAGGATCTGGAATTCACCCGGGCCCTGCGTCTACCCACCTTCACCGTGGCCGGAAGTACCATGCTCCGCCGGCAGACCCTGGTCGTTGAGGAGGGCAGGATCGCGCAGGTGTTCCACCCTATCGAGGACCCGGGCAGTCACCCGCATGACGTACTGCAGTGGATCCGGGGTCGATGACGCCAACGACGACTCATCTCTTCGTGCCCCGCCGTCAGCCGGGCCGGCATTGCTGCCGTCTTCCGGCTTCCCGGCCCGAGTCCGCCGGCGCGGCGCTGCCCGGCTGACGGCCGGCTCCACCGCGCCGTGGTGGCGCTCATCCTGGGGCTGACGGCGCTGGCCGGGCCACTCTTCGACCTCAGCACCGACGCCGCCGACATCTCCTGCGCCGTGCCCCGCGTGTCGAGGCCGCGTTTCCGGGTGTACGCAGTGAGCAGCCACCTGAACGCGCCGCTGACCCGCCGCGTCCGGTGGCGTTTCGGCAGGTGGATCCAGCCGGTCCCGCGGGCCCGGATCCCGGCGCGCTTCCTGCGTAGCCTGGTGGTCGCGCCCGCGCAGGTCACCTGCCTGGCGGTCCGGTTGGGGCACGTCCCGCGCGGGCCGGTCATTGCGGTGCGGCTACGGGTCAACACCGATCCCAACCCCACCCTCACGCCGAGGCGCTGTCCCTAACCCGCTCGATCATCCTGTCGATCCGCCCGCTTCTTCGAGCGGTGCAACTTTCCGGGTGGGCGGTTCCGTTCTACCTCCGTCACGAGGAGGCAGTGGACTTGATAGCCGAAGACGAGCAAGCATTCCGCGAGTTCGTGACGTCAGAAATGGCGTCACTGCGCAAGCTGGCGTACGTGACCTGCGGTGACTGGCACGCGGCGGAGGACGCCGTGGCCAATGCTCTGGTCAAGCTCTATCCCCGCTGGCGGAAGCTGGACCGGCCCGATCTCTACGTCAAGACCATGGTCTACCGGGCTGCGGTCGACGAGACCCGTCGGCCGTGGCGGCGCGAGCGGTCGGCCGGTGACGCCATGCCGGACATCGCGCTGCGCGACCCCGCCGGTGCGACCGACGAGCGGATGCGCCTGCGGGCGGCGCTCGACTCGGTGCCACCCCGGCAGCGAGCCGCAGTCGTGCTCCGGCACTACCTGGATCTGAGCCTCGAGGACACCGCCAGCGTCCTGAACTGCACGGTGGGCACGGCCAAGAGTCAGGTGTCCCGTGGCCTGGCGAAGCTTCGCGAGTCACTCGGCGACGACCGCGCCAATCTCAACAGACCATCGACAAAGGAGTGGACCCATGCGGTTGCATGATCTCGTGGACGCGGTAACTGGCGATGAGCCGCCGATGTCCCGCACCGTCGACGACATCATCACGGCAGGGCGGCGGGCGCAGCGCCGCCGTCGGGCCGGATTCGCGTCAGCCGGCGCGGCGGGCCTCGTCGTGGCCGTGGTTGCCGGTGCGTTCGTGGTACCGACCCTGGGTGCGCAGCAGAGCCCCCCGGCCGCGCCGTTCGTGGCCGGCGCGGCGGCGTCCAAGCCGGCCGGGGCCGAGTGGCCCGACCCCGCGTCGTTCACCTTCACCTTCACCGGGTACGACGCCGGCACGCTGCACGTGCAGGACCCGATTGTCGCGTCCACCGCGTACCAGATCGCTCCCGTCTACTCCGACGGCCACACCTCGAACGACAAGCCCATGACCGCCCAGGAGGTGGAGGGACAGGGCGACGCATTCGAGCGGAACAGGAAAAAGGCTGCCGCCGGGAAGCCGTCCCTCTGGGCCTACCTGACCGTCTACCGGCCCGGTGCCTTCGACCCGGCCAGGATCAAGGACGGCGCGAACGTCACCGTGGCCGGTCGCAGGGCTGTGCAGGCGACGCTGCCGGTCGGCCTTGACCCGCAGCGCCCGGTGGATGGCGGCAACAAGCTCTTCGCCTGGGAGTACGCCGACAACGCCTGGGCTGCTGTCACGTCGTACTCCGGCGACAAGGCCACGCCGAGCTTCGAGGAGCTGGGCGGCCTGGTCGAAGGCCTGAAGCCCAGCAGGCCGACGCCGGCCCTGTTGCCCTTCACGGTGGGCTACCTGCCGGACGGTTACGTGCCGTTGCAGATCGGCACCCACGCCACGGCGGGCCTCGGTGGCATTGCCGCGGCCCGCGCCGGCGACTACGGCGGCGCGACGTACACCAGGTCCGCCGCGCCCACCACTGGACTGACCGCACCGTACGAGGCGACCGAGGGTGGCCTCAGAGACGGATTCCACATCTCCGTAATCCCGAGTAGCAGCGCGAACCAGACGCCGGAGCCCGGTGAGACCAAGTGCTACGACGTACCCGACCGGCCTGGGTGGGACGGCCCGCAGGTCGACATCTGGTGCCAGTTCCGGAGCGCCGACGGCGCAGTTGTAGTCGAGGTCAGCCCCGATAGGGCCGGTAACACGCCGCCGCGGGTCGAACTGGAGAAGATCGCCGAGGGAATCACGGTCGCCGACGTCACCGACGAGTCGACCTGGACTCCGGCCGCGACCGCCCTGCGGCCGTGACGGCCAGCGCCGGCACCACGACGGTGCTGTTCGGCAGGGCCGCTTCAGCGGCTCCTGCCGCAAAGAATGAGGGCTTGGAATGAAACGGAGAGCAAAGGCCGGTCTGATTGCCACGGCGACAGCGGCTCTGTGCGTGGCGGTGGTGCCTCTCGCCGAGGCGAACACCACGCCGAAGTCCGACGCGGTGCCGGTCGGACTGGCGGAGTTCTACGGGCAGCGTCCTGAGTGGGGACCCTGCCCCCGTCCGCCGGTGCCACCGAGGCGGTCACCGGCTGCTTCGCCGTCCGCGCTTCCCCGTGCCGAGAGCGCGTCCCCGGTGGTGGAATGCACGACTGTGCGGGTGCCGTTGGACTACCGGCGGCCGGACGGTCCCCGGGAGACCGTCGAGCTCTCCCGGCGCCTGGCGAGCGATCAGCCGAACCGGCTCGGCGTACTGGTCGAGGTCCCCGGCGGGCCGGGCGGGCAGGGAATCTACGCGTCGGAGGATCCGGCGTACGAGGCGCTGTCGGCGCGATACGACATCATCGGTTACAACCCGCGCGGCGTCGGGCAGTCGCAGCCTCTGCTGTGCGAGGGCACGAGCGTGCAGTTGTCCGGCAGGACTCGCTTCACCGACGCGCAGATGCGGGCGTACACCGAGGAGTTCCGCAGGCGTGATCAGCAATGCGAACGCGCGGACGGTGCCCGGCGTCCCTACTTCACCACCGCCAACAACGCCAGAGATCTCGACATCGTCCGCGCGGCCCTGGGTGAGCGTCAGCTGAACCTGATGGGGAAGTCCTACGGCACGTACGTGACGGCCGTCTACGGCACGCTTTTTCCGAAGCGACTGAACCGCAACGTCCTGGACTCCGCGATCCACCCGCAATGGATATGGCGGGAGGCGTGGAAGCAACAGGCAATCGCCCAACGCAGGACCGCCGACGCCTGGATGACGTGGGTGGCCGAGCGCAACGGAATCTACGGGCTGGGCACCACCCGGTCGCAGGTGCGCACCACGATCGAACGGACCCGGGCGAAGCTGGAGCAACACCCGATCGACCAGGGTGATTTCGTGTACGACGGCACCGAGTTCGACGGCCTCATCGGGGCCACCAACGAGGTGGCGTACTGGGACTTCTTCGCAGCGACGGCGAGCCGGCTGCGTCAGCAGGTCGAGACGTCCTCGGACGTGCCGGGTGACCTGGGCCGGGCGTTGGCTCTTCAGCAGGAGATCCAGGCCGACCCGCCGCCGACCAGCAACGGCGTCTGGGAGGCAGTCAACTGTGAGGCCGAATGGCCCGCCGACCTCGAGGTGTACTACGCGGACATGCGCTACTTCTCCGAGCACTTTCCCTACGGCTGGGGTGCGTCGGCGGTTTCTCCGCGTGAGTGCACCTTCGGCTCGGTGGAGCGTGTCGAGCCGCTGGTGAAGCTGCGCCGCAGCGGCTACCCGACAGGGCTGGTCGTGCAGGAGGAGTTCGACCCGCAAACACCGTACGAGGGCGGCCGGGCGATGGCGGACCTGCTCGGGCACCGGCTCCTCAGCGTTCCGCGCGACGGCTACCACGTCGTCCACGGCACCAACGCCTGCGTCGACGCCGCCATCGACGACTACCTACTGAACGGAAGGCTGCCGAAACGGGGAGCGGAGTGCGAGGGAACGCCGATCCCCGAGGTTCCGACGGATGGTTCGGCGCGGGTGGGCGAGGACGACCGCCCGTCCCTCGACGAGCAGACGAATCTCCTGTCCGGCCGGATCTCTCGTCCGCTTCAGGCTGGTGGTCGTGAGCCCTCCTGATGTCGACGCATGAGGGCTTGACATCCGCGCCGATTGGCCGAACGCCTCCGCAGTCTGCAGATTCCTTGGTACGTCGTGGCTGGCTAGGCGGTGGATCCCTGCCACGACGCGCAGACCTGCGGGCACGGCGACCTCCAGGTCGCCGTGCCCGCAGCGAACTTTGTGCCCGCGCCGCGGTAGATGTAGCCGGAGTACCTGTGCTGGATGATCACCTTGAGGCGGGTGTGGACCCGCTGTCCCCGCTGGCCTTGGCTTTCGATCTGCGGCACGGGATGGGTTCGATACGCGGTCATTTGATGTTCGATCTGCCGGCCGCGCGGGCGAGCCGGTTCGTGGAAGGGGTTCCATCGCTACGCCGCGTCGCTGCGGGTCGTGGCGAGTTCGGGAAAGGCGTCCTCCCAGCGCTGGCGGAGCTAAGGCGGCAGCCAGAGGCTGGGCCAGAGTCGCCGGAGGAGGTCAGCATCGAGCCACGTGTTCAGGTCCTCGACCGTGCTGGCTTCGGTGAGGACCACCTTGTACATGCTGGACAGGCGCGCGGTCCCTGGACCAGTCGAGGTGATGCGGGAGCGTCACCGTGCCGTCGGTCGGGCCGTGCAGCGCGGCGAGGGTTTCGGCAACCACATAGGGCTTCCGATCCCCGTAGGGCCGGTAGTCCGCCGGCGGTGCCGGGGTGATGTCCTGCGCCGGCTGATGTTGGCCGCCTGCCGGACCCCCGGTCGGAGTGCCTGCCGGATCGTCTCCCGGCTGTACCCGGTGACCCGCTGCAGATCCGCCGGCCGCCACCCGGCCGCGTGAAGCGCCCGCAACTGCTCGTCCCGCTCGGTCGACGCAGCCGCCCGCGTCGCCTCGTACCTGGTGACGACCGCCTGCAGCCCATCCTCTGAGAACCGGTCCACGCCGATGATGTGCGCGGTGTGTGCTCTCCAGCCGATGCCAACCCGGGTGAACCGGTGCCAACGCGGGTCACTCTGGGCGACCGCCGGTCGCAAACCGGGTCCGTGCGCTCGGGGTGTGCTCCTGGGCTGGGCGAACAGGGGTACGGGTGACGTGGGTGAACGCCTGCCACTCCCTGCCACCCCAGGTGAACCCTCAGGTCGCTAGACTGGTCCCTCGCGCCCTCGTAGCTCAGGGGATAGAGCATCGGTTTCCTAAACCGTGTGTCGCAGGTTCGAATCCTGCCGGGGGCACCTCGATACGCAGCAGGAACGTCGCCTGAGCTGGCAATCCGCACGCCGTTCAATTAGAACAGGTGTGCAAGCGTAGGTCGCCGGAAGCCGCCGTTTGTCGTAGGTCGCGGAACAGGTGCGGAATGACCTTGAAGTCATCTGCCCAGGTCAGCCGACGTGATCGGGGAAAGATCCGGAACGACGGCGCTCATACGGGCCACGTCACGCCGGTCAGAGCCTCAGCGATCCGGTCGTTGACGGTGACCTCCGCGCCGTCGATGCACGTGGCGTAGACCTTCAGCAGCACGTCAACGGAGTGTCCGGCCCGCTCCGCTACCTCGGTCGCCGGCACGCCAGCGTTGAGCCACAGCGACACGGCAGCGTGTCGCAGGTCATACGGGCGACCAGCGAGCGGAGAGTCAACCTGACGCGGGTCAACGCCAATCGACGCGCCTTCACCCAGACGCGGGAGTACGTCGAGGCCGCAACCACGTTGCCCCGCTCGCTCTGGAACAGCCGGCCGTCCTTGGCGACCATGCTCACTGGCAATCGTTGACGCGTGTGTCCTAAGCTCGCGGGAACGGAGCACTAGGCTGCTGGGAAGTTCATGTGCACGTGCTCGACGACCCCGAAGGTCTGTCACCGAGAGCTCAGGCGTTCCTGTGCCGTGCCGGGACCCGGCAGCCGGAGCAGCCTCGACTGCTGACCGACTTTGTGCAAGTGCCGGCCCGGTCGGGATGGCTGATTGCGGCGCCCCTTGAGTTGACCGTCAGGCGGGAAGGCTTCGCCGCCCGCTTCGGCGGGTTGCGCTACGACGTTCGCCGCAGCGTCCGCATCGGCGACGAGCGCCGCGACACCCTCCGCTGCTGGCAATTCGACCTGCTCGACATGGTTCGGGCAGAGAGCATGGGGTGGTCATTTGCGTGGTACGGCGAGCGCGTGTCGTCACCCGTGCTCTACCTGGCGCACACTGACGGCCGATTCGGGGTGAGCGTGGGCGGTCCCTTCCTGGAGGTCTGTCCCTCGATCAATCACCTGATCGAGGGACACGCGCTCATGGACGAGCTGCACGACTGGGAGCCTGTGCCACCCAGCTCGCTGGAGGCGTGGGTCCCCAACGACATCACCAATGCACACCTTGGCGAGATCCTCGCCGCACTGCCACCCGTCCCTGAGGCATCGGGACCACATGATCAATGGTGGTGCTCCGACCATCTCGCAATCCGCCTGTTCCACGGATGGACCGATCGTCAACCGCGACCCACCGGCGTCATGATCTGGAGCCGGAACGGCCAGATCTGATGAGTCGGCGACAGCACTCGCTTGGTTCAACGGCATACTGCCGCCAACCTCGTCTGCCTCACCGCCGTTGACCGCACGCCTCTGGTGGGCCGTCGAGTCCGCCCAGCGACCGGCTGACTAGTAACTCTGTGTAACAGCGGCAGTCCGCCGCGCGGGAACCTGTAAGTAGTCGAGTGGAGCCGATGTGTCACGCATCAAGTGGAGCCCGACATCGGACTGCCGGTGTGCCGAGTCCCACCTCATGCTTGACGGATCCGTCCCAGCACATGCGCGACAGTCGGCCTTGGTTGCTCAGTTGCCCTGGTTGCTGTCAGTGCCCACCGCGCGGTCGCGCACCTACGCTTCTGGCCAGTCGGACACGATGACCAACGGGACTGAGTCCGGCGACCGGAAGTCGTCGCCAGGAAGGTACTCGATGTGCTGATGCCGGTGGACTGTCCGGTCATCGGCGGTCTCGGCTTGCTCAGCCACACCATCGAGCGCGTCCCAGATGATGTCGAGATACTCACGCCCGCCGGAGAAATGCACCGTTGTCCCGCCTTGCAGACTGACAAGCAGCGGACCCGCGGTCGCCTCTTGACTGACGGCCCCGTCGGTGACCGCCACCTCAAAGGGCTCAGCATGATGGCGTAGCAGGCGGCTGAGGGCGCGGAGCGCAGCCGGCGGACCGGCAAGCTCCAGCTCGTCATCGCTGACGGAGAGACGGCAGCGTTGGTGATCATCCATCGGCGCATTGTGTCTCACCGCGCGGCCCTTCCGTCGCCCACCGTGAAGGTCTCCGTGAGCGCCTGAGGATCATGTCGGACATCAGGTGGGACGCGAGCGTCAAGCATCTCCCGTGGCGGGACACATCGGACTGCCGGCGATGTCGGGTCTCGGGGGATCTCGTAAAGCGTCGGTCATACCGCCTGTAGATCGAGCCCGCTCCCAGGCTGTAGGACGGTCGCCGTGAACCTCATCGATCGTTCGGCTAGGGCCGTTTCCAGGGCGATTGTCTCCGTGTCGGCGAGGTGCAACTCGACCGGCGCGCTGCTCTGCCAGTCCAGATGAGCCCGTACCACGTGCTGGCCTGGCGTTACGTCGACGCTCTGGACGGCTCCACGGTTCAAGCGTGCCACTACCTTCCCATCGATCTCGATCGCAATACGGCGCAGAGGCCACCGGTGTCCAGGGCGCGACGAACAATGATCCGCGGCATGGGGTTCCGCTCCCTTCCCTGTGGCGCGGCAGCACATTGGAATGCCTCAGCGCTGTGCGCGTCAAACCAACGGGAGGCAAGTGCGGCCGTCCGTACAGCCGAGCCGGGACTGGGAGCCCGCATGACGGCACAGGTGAAGCGAGGTCATTGCCCGGCACCGGATTGGCCTACGGGCTGACCGTTCCCGACATGTTGCTGACCCGGCCCATCGCATCGAAGTCGACACGCAGAACCGACCCACCCCGCTCCTGCGCCGTCACCGACATCGGCGCCCGATCCAGCCGCCACCCCTGCTGGTGCAGGAACGACTCGACGGCGACGCGGTGCTCCACCGGGAAGGACTGTAGGACCTGGGTCAGGACGGTCAGCACCCGCTCCGGCCGGACCGGCGCGGTGATCTGCGGCGGCGCGTCGTCGAGGTGGAAGAAGACGGCGCCGCCGTCGTACGGCCCGCGGTAGTAGCAGTGGCCGGTGAGGCCGGACGCCAGCATGGCGAGGCGGTGTCCGTCGGCGCGCTGGAGCGGGAACGTGGGTTCGGTGAGTTCGGCGACCCCTTGGCGGTGCCCGTACTCGCGAAGCCAGCCGGCCAGATGCAGTACCGACGGCGGGAGGTTGCTGGCCTCGTTGGCCCAGGCCCACAGCCAGGTGCCGTCGTTGTGGCTCTCGGTGCCGAGGAGCTGGACGCGGTACCGCAGGTCGGTTCCGAACGTCGCGACGCCGTCGGGCACGTCGAGCTGCCAGTCGCGCTCGCCGAGCAGGTCGGCCAGCGCCATCTGGCGGGCCAGGCCGGTGCCGACATGTTCGGCGAAGAGTCGATCAAACGTCGGCATCGCCGCAGTGTGCCAGACCTTTCAGCGCGGGACGGCCCCGCGTCCGGCCGGAGCCGGAGCGCGGGGCCGGCGGGTCAGCGGACCAGCGCTGCCACCAGTGTCCCGATGCAGGCGACGACGGCGGCGATGATCGGACTGAGCGTCTTGATGTACGCCAGGATGAGCCGGTGCCGGTCGGTCGGCTCGGCAACGGTTTCGTCCTCGTCCTCTGGTGTCTCGAAGTCTGACCCGTGAGGGATTACAGTCAACGTGACTCCTTCCGTTGCAGCGGTGGAGTCGAATGCGGCGTCCGGTGGCAGCCGGGCGCCGCCCTCTGTGTGAGGCGACGCAGTGCCGTTCGACGGTTCGAGCATCCTCCCGGCGGCCAGCTAGCACAAGAGTGGGCAATTCACTGTCGGGTACCTGACAAGCAGATGCATCGCATCGAGAAAATTTCGGTGCCATCTCTTGCCAAATGCAATTTTCCGTGAAGCAGTTCAACCCAGCGTGACCACGTCGAAGCGCATGGTGAGCAGTCGTGTCACCAGGCGCGCCGACTACGACACGACGAAGCCGGTCGACGGGCGGGTCAGGACGCCGGTCATCGGGAAGCGGGTGGAGCCGTTCCACCAGTGCCACACCACGCGCTCGCTGCCGTCGGCGGCGGCGAAGACGTCCATCCCGCCGGGGCCCTGGTGGTTGCAGGGCAGGCCGCTGATCGGGTTGAGTCCGGCGCTGCCGGTGTAGCCGAAGAAAGGCCGCGACACGCCTTCGCGGATGGGAGTGCATCGGGAGCCGGGCAGGGGACTGGCGCCACAGCGGGCGATGCCCGTGGCGTAGCGGGCGCTGTCCCAGTTGTTGCCCGAGTACATGAGGTACCAGTCGCCGTCGGCGGCCTTCCACATCGACGGGTTCTCCACCACGTGCGTACCGCCGCTGGTCTTGGCGGTGTCCCAGGTGATGTCGGTGCTCTTGAGCATGTCCCGGCGGGTGTCCCAGATCGCGCGGCCCTCGCCGTCGGTGCGGACGGTGGAGATGCCGGTCTCGGCTCCGGAGGCGATGGCGTCGTCCCGGTAGGTGACGTACAGGTTCCCGCCGGCCACGAAGGGGTTGGCGTCGAGTGCCCACCGGCCGGCGTCCGGGCAGGCCCACTCGCCCTGGTTCTGGAACGGGCCGCGGGCGCTGTCGGAGATCGCTCGTCCGATGCACTTCTGGCCCGTGCCCTTGCGGGAGGCGGTGTAGAACATGAAGAACCGGCTGCCGAAGCGGGCGACGCCCGGTGCCCAGATCGCGCCGCCGGGCTCGGCCCAGGCGCCCGGGCCGGACGGCAGGGCGTCGTGCGACGCGCAGTCGGCCATGCCGACGCTGTTGCCGGAGCCGTGGACGAGGACCGGTACGTACAGCCTGCCGGTCGCGCCGCAGCGCGCGCCGGTCCCGGCGCCGACCGTGGTGCCGTAGGTGACGTACGAGCCGTCCTTCGCCAGGAGGGTGTCCGGGTCGGCCAGCGGGAAGGTGGACGAGCTCGCCAGCGTGGACATGTCGTCGGCGGGCGCGGCGGCGGCCGGCACGATCGCCGCCGTGGTGGCTGCCAGGGCGGTCGCGGCGAGGGTGACGAGCCCTCCGCGCATTCGAAGGAATCTCACCGGTGCCCCCCATCGATGATGGTAATTTTCATCGAACGCTATCGACGGCCGACGATCCCGTCAACGTGGGCCGAGAGCGGGAAGCGGGGCCGCCCGGAGACCCGCCGGGTTACGCTCCGTCGAGGGGACGTGTCACCCGCCGGGCCCTCAGGCCGGTGCCAGGACCCGTCGGTACCCTGGCAGGTCCTGGCCTGTCCGCGACGACATGAGGTATTCGTGAACGATCTTCGAGTGGTGGCGTTCGATCTCGACGACACCCTGGCGATTTCCAAGTCCCAGATCGATCGTCGGATGGCGGAGTTGCTCGGCCACCTGCTCACCGAGGTGGACGTGCTGGTCATCTCCGGTGGCCGGTTCGAGCAGTTCCAGTCGCAGGTGCTCGCCCACCTCGACCTCACCGAGGAGCAGCGCGACCGGCTGCACCTGATGCCGACCTGCGGCACCCGCTACTACCGCTGGTCCGACGGGGACTGGCGGCAGGTCTACGCGGAGGACCTGACCGAGGCCGACAAGGCCCGTGTGGTCACTGCGCTCACCGAGTCGGCGCAGGCGCTCGGCCTGTGGGAGGCGAAGACCTGGGGCGACATCATCGAGGACCGGGGCAGTCAGATCACCTTCTCCGCACTGGGGCAGTCCGCGCCGCCGGCTGAGAAGTACGGCTGGGACCCGGACGGCGACAAGAAGCGGCGTCTGCGGGACGCGGTCGCGGCGAAGCTGCCCGACCTGGAGGTGCGCGGCGGCGGCTCGACGTCGATCGACGTCACCCGCAAGGGCGTCGACAAGGCGTACGGCATGCGGAAGCTGCTGGAGCACCTGGACCTGAAGATCGACAACGTGCTCTTCGTGGGTGACCGCCTGGACGTGGGTGGCAACGACTACCCGGTCAAGGCGATGGGCATCCGCTGCGTCGCGGTCACCCGTTGGGAGGAGACCGCCGACTACGTCGAGAAGCTGGTCGACGACCTGGTGAAGCGGCGCGCCGAGCGCGCCTGAACACAGCCCGCAGCAGAGCCCGCCGGTTCCGGAACCGGCGGGCTCTGGCGGTATCGACGGTGATGAGGTAGGAACAGCCGAGAGAGCGCTCTCCCGTCCCATCACCGAACAGGCAGGCAGATGCGATCACCCGACCCCTCCCGCCGCCGTTTCCTCACACTCACCGCGTCCGCGGCCTCGCTCACCGCCCTCGGCCTCCCGGCCGGCGCAGCGGCCGCGTCTCCGGCCGCGTCGCCGCCCGCGCGCCCCGCCCGCGAGCCCGACTTCGGCCCGAACGTCTTCGTGTGCGACCCGAGCACGCCGGTGGAGGAGATCCAGTCCACGCTGGACCGGCTGTTCACCGCCCAGGAACGCAACGAGATGGGCTTCGACAGGTACGCCGTGCTGTTCATGCCCGGCCGCTACGAGGTGGACGCCCGGCTCGGCTACTACACGACAGTCGCCGGTCTCGGCACCCACCCGGACGACGTGGAGATCCACGGCGCGGTCCGGGTGGTCGGGCAGCCCGACCCGAACTCGCCCGCCGGCATCTCCGCGCTCACCAACTTCTGGCGCTCGGCGGAGAACCTCGCTGTCACCCCGACCGACTGGTCGAACCAGTGGGCCGTCTCCCAGGCGTCACCGATGCGGCGGGTGCACGTCAAGGGCGTGCTGTGGCTGGAGCCCGGCAACGGCGGCTACTCCAGCGGCGGCTACATCGCCGACTCCAAGGTGGACGGCATCACCATCAACGGTTCCCAGCAGCAGTGGCTCACCCGGGACAGCGAACTCGGCGGCGAGTGGACGAACGGCGTGTGGAACCAGGTCTTCTCCGGCGTGATCGGCGCGCCCGCGCAGGGCTTCCCCGACCCGCCGTACACCACGCTGCCGACCAGCCCGGTCACCCGGGAGAAGCCGTACCTGTTCGTCGACGTCCGTGGGGCCTGGCGGGTCGCCGTACCGCGCCTGCGCCGCGACACCGCCGGCACCACCTGGGCCACCGGTGGCGCGCCGGTGCCGTCGCTGCCGCTGTCCGCGTTCTTCCTGGCCCGGCCCACCGACTCGGCCAAGCGCATCAACGCCGAACTGGCCCGAGGCAAGCACCTGCTGCTCACCCCCGGCGTCTACCACCTGGATCGGGCCCTGCGGGTACGCCGCCCGGACACCGTGGTGCTCGGCCTCGGCATGCCGAGCCTGGTGCCGGACCGCGGGGACGCGGCGCTGCGGATCGATGACGTGGACGGGGTCCGCATCGCCGGGGTGCTCGTGGACGCCGGGCCGGTCGAGTCGCCGGTGCTGGTCGAGGTCGGTACGCGGCACTGCCACCGGTCGCACGCCACGAACCCGATCTCGCTCCAGGACGTCTTCTTCCGCATCGGCGGTCCGTACGCCGGGCGGGCGGTGACCAGCCTGGTGGTGCACAGCCGGCACACGCTGATCGACAACATCTGGGCCTGGCGCGGCGACCACGGCCGGGCCGGCACGATCGGCTGGACCGTCAACACCGCCGCCACCGGCGTGATCGTCAACGGCGACGACGTGACCGCGTACGGGCTCTTCGTCGAGCACTACCAGCGTTGGCAGACGATCTGGAACGGCGAGCGCGGCCGGACCGTGTTCTACCAGAGCGAGCTGCCCTACGACCCGCCGAGCCAGGCGGCCTGGCGCAGCCCGACCGGCAACGGCTGGGCCTCGTACAAGGTGGCCGACCACGTCCGCACGCACGAGGCGTGGGGACTGGGCGTGTACTCGTACTTCAACCAGGGCGTGGACATCCGCTGCGACAGGGGGATCGAGGCGCCGCGCCGGGCCGGGGTGCGGTTCCACGACGCGATCACCGTGTTCCTGGACGGCAGCGGCGGCATCGAGCGCACGATCAACGACGTCGGCACCCCGGTCGTCGGCTCGTACGGCACCAGCACGGTGATCAGCTACCCCTGACCGGGCGAGGGGCGGCCCGGCCGGTGCGGGACCGGCCGGGCCGCGCCCGCTCACGCCGCGAGCTGGTCGACGCGGGTGAGCACCTGGTCGACGAGGCCGTACTCGCGGGCCTGCTCGGCGGTGAACCAGCGGTCGCGGTCCCAGTCGCGCTGGATCTCCTCCAGCGTGCGCCCGCTGTGCCGGGCGATCAGCTCCTGCATGGTGCGCTTCACGTGCAGCATGTTCTCGGCCTGGATGGTGATGTCCGCGGCGGTGCCGCCCATCCCGCCGGAGGGCTGGTGCATCATGATCCGCGAGTGCGGCAGCGCGAACCGCTTGCCCGCCGCACCGGCGCAGAGCAGGAACTGCCCCATCGACCCGGCCATCCCGAGCGCCAGCGTTGCCACGTCGTTCTTGACGTACCGCATGGTGTCGTAGACGGCCATGCCGGCGCTGACCGAGCCGCCCGGCGAGTTGATGTAGAGGAAGATGTCGCGCTCCGCGTCCTCGGCCGCGAGGAGCAGGATCTGCGCGCAGATCTGGTTGGCCGACGCGTCGGTGACCTCGGTGCCGAGGAAGATGATCCGCTCCTTCAGCAGCCGTTCGAAGACCCGGTCGCCGAACGCCGGCTGCCCCTCGTCGAGCATCCAGATGCCACTCATCGCCGCCCACCTCCGTGCCGCCGGTGGGCGGGGGACCGCCCGGGAACCCGGCGGTCTCCAGCGTCCGCCGGGCGCACCCGTGCGGCCCAGGCTTTCTGCCGGGGGCAGATTCGCCCTGGGCAGAAGCTACGCAGCGACCGGCCGCCGCCGGCCGGCGCGGGCCCGCCGCCGGGCCAGCGTGACGGAGGTACGCGGACGGGGGCGGACGGCCGGGGCGGAGGGAGCCGGCCAGATCCGGATGCCGCCGGCGAACCCGATCGGCGTGGCGGCGGCGAGGGGTGCACCGAGCGGCGCCGGCACCAGGCCGAAGGGCCGCAGCGCGCCGCCCAGCAGCGGCGTGGCGGTGACCGGGCGGCGGGCGACGTGCGGCCGGAGCGAGACGGCGGGCCGCCGGGTCACGTGCTGCCGGGGCGACACGGCCGGACGGCGGCTGACGGACAGCCGGGGCGGGCCGACCCGCAGCTGCGGCCCGGTGCGGGCGGTCGGCACCCGGTCGAAGCGGGCCGCCGAGATCCCGGGGCCGACCGGGGCCGGACGCTCCCGGCGCAGCTCGTCGCGGGCCTCTTCGAGCAGGTCGGCGAGGTGGATGCCGAGCGCGCGGCAGATCGCGGCGAGCACCTCGGAGGAGGCCTCCTTGCGGCCACGTTCGACCTCGGAGAGATAGGGCAGGGAGACGCCGGCGGCCTGGGCCACCTCGCGCAGCGTGCGGCCCTGGCGCAGGCGGATGCGCCGGAGCACCCCGCCGATCACCCGTCGCAGCAACGACATGCCGGCCTCCTCGCGGTCGGGCGTCCCGGACGTCCCCATCATGCCCCGTCCACACGCCTGGCACCTGCCCGGTCGGCCCCGTGGTACCGACCGGGCAGGTGCGGATCAACGCCAGACGACCGCTCGGAGCTGCCAGCTCGGCGAGGTGAAGGACACGTGACCGACGATCAGGCCGCTGTCGTTGACATTGATCGCGACGCTGCTCCCCGCCCCGTCCGGCAGGGGCAGCAGCTGGGACGCCGCGGTGGGTGAGGGCCAGATCATCGCGCGGCCGTCGGTGCCGTCGGTGCCGATCACCAGACCCGAGTCGTTCACGGCCTGCGCCGTCGGGGAGGCCGAAGCGGTGGCCAGCCGGTGCATCGTCGTACCGTCCCAGAAGAAGGCGGCGAACCGGCCGTCCGCGGTCCAGCTCGTGCCGACCACCTGACCGAGGTCGTTGATGCCGGTCGCGTCGCTCGTGGGCCCGCCCAGCGTGCCCAGCGATCGCAGGACGCCGTCGCGCCAGACGAATGCCTGGTTGACGAACGGTGGATCGGTCCAGTCCTTGTAGCCGTAGGTGCCCGCGACGGTGCCGGCCTCGTTCACCGCGAGCGCGCTCGCACCAGGCGGGGCGTCGATGGTGATCTCGGTGTTCCCGGTCCGGACGAACGCCCGCCGCCCGGAGAAGCTGTCGGTGACGTGGTAGACGCCGACCACCCGGTCGCCCGCGGTGTCGTACGCGATGGAGAAGATGCCCCCGGTCAGGCCGAGATCCTGGATCTTCCCGTCCACCCAGGCCACGGCGTGGCTGCTGCCGTCGGCCGCTTGGGCGGTGCCGACGATGCGTCCCCGCTTGTCGATCGCCTGGGCCTGGCTGTTCGGCCCGCCGAGCGTCCCCAGGTCCTCGATCCGCCCGTCCACCCAGCGCACCGCGTGCCAGTAGCCGCCGGCCACCTCCGCCGCTCCGACCACCACCCCGGCCGTGTCGACGTCGTACGCGATGCTGCCCCGGCCGTCCAGCGACGGCAGCACCACGGCGGTCCGCTTCGCCGTCGGCATCGGCGCCGGCGTGGTGGCGGTCGGCGTACCGGTGGGCGAGACGGTCGGCGTCGGGGAGGTGGTCGGTCTCGGTGTGGCGGTCGGCGTCGGTGTGGCGGTGGGTCGTGGGGAGAAGGTCGGCGACGGGACGACGGTGGGCTTCGGCCGGGTGGGCCGGGCCGTCCCGGGTGGGCCGTCCCCGGGCCGGTCCGCCACTGCGGGCGGCGCTCCGGCGACCACCATCCCGACTGCCACCGCAAGCGCGGTCAATGCCATGCGTGTACGCATCCCGACGTCCCCTCGCCACGATCGGTGAGTCATCAGTCTCACCCGCAGGCGCGTCGATGGATGTGACGAAATCCTTACCGCTGGTGGCCAGGAGGGCGGGCGCCCGGCCCAGCCAGCCGGCTCGCGGCGTAACCGCTATCTTGAGGGCGTGCAGGTGGCGGAGCAGGACCGACGGTGATCCATTTTCCCGCGCAACGGCGGGGGCCGCTGAGCGCGCTGAGTCTGCGCCTGCTCGCCGCCCTCGGCCTGGTCTTCGCCACCGTGGCGGTGGTCTGGCTCGACCGCGACGGCTACCGCGACGTGGACGAGAGCGGCCTGACCCTGCTCGACTGCTTCTACTACGTGGTGGTCTCGCTCTCCACCACCGGGTACGGCGACATCACGCCGGTCAGTTCGTCGGCGCGGCTGGCGAACGTCCTGTTCATCACCCCCGCCCGGGTGCTGTTCCTGATCATCCTGGTCGGCACCACCCTGGAAGTCCTGACCGAGCAGTACCGCACCGGCCGTCGCCTGTCGCGGTGGAGGAGAACCGTGAAGGACCACGTCATCATCTGCGGCTACGGCACCAAGGGTCGAAGCGCGGTCTCCGCCCTGCTGGAGAACGGCACGGACAAGTCCAAGATCGTGGTGGTCGAGCGGAGCGGGCCGGCGCTGCGGCAGGCCACCTCCAACGGGCTGGTGACGATCGAGGGTTCGGCGACCCGCTCGTCGGTGCTGGAACAGGCGCACGTGCGTACCGCGAAGTCGGTCATCATCGCGACGGACAGCGACGACGCGTCGGTGCTGGTGGCGCTCACGGTCCGGCAGCTCACCGCCGGTCAGGTACGCATCATCGCGGCGGTCCGGGAGGCGGAGAACGCGCCGCTGCTCAAGCAGAGCGGCGCGCACCACGTGATCGTCTCGTCGGCCACGGCCGGGCGGCTGCTCGGCCTGTCCACCTCGGCCCCGCCCCTGATCGACGTGGTGGAGGACCTGCTCACTCCGGGTCAGGGCATGGCGCTGGCGATGCGGTCGGCCGAGCGCGACGAGGTGGGCCGCTCCCCGCGTGAGCTGGAGTCGCTGGTCATCGCGCTGGTCCGCCGGGGCAAGGTGGTCACGCTGAACGACCGCGCCGGCGCGGTGATCGAGACCGGCGACATGCTGGTCCACGTCCGGGACGACCGGCCGCAGGCCACCACCGCGATCTGACCCTCGCCCCGCTGAGCGCCCGCGGTCAGCAGGCGCCCGGGCCACCCTCCGCGATCACTTCACCGCAGGTCGACGACCGGCCCTGGGTGGCCCGCCGCAGCAGGTCGTAGAGCAGGTCCCGTTCGCCCGGTGCCAGCGCGCCGAGGACCTCCTCCTCCGCCCCGGCGAGGGCGCACTCCGCCTCGCGCAGCCGCTTCGTGCCCGCCTCGGTGAGGCGTACCTCGTGCCGGCGACGGTCCTCCGGGGAGCGGCGGCGCTCGGCCAGGCCGTCCGCCTCCAGGTCGTTGAGCAGCCCGACCACGTTCGTGCTGTCGATCTGGAGCGTGCCGGCGAGCGCCTGCTGGCTGATTCCGCCGGCGTCGCGCAGCACGGTGAGCGCCACCAGGTGGCGGGGGCGCAGACCCAGCGGGGCCAGCACCGACTCCGAGCGCAGCCGCATCCGCCGGGCCAGATGGTCGAGCAGGGGCCCGGAGCGGCGCTCGGACTCCTCGACCGGTGCGGCGGACATGTGACCCAGTTTACGCGGCCCGGGGAACATCGACCTGCTATAAATAGTTGGTCCTACACGAACGATCGTCGGAGGAGGAATCACCAATGGCACACCTACTGCACATCGACTCCAGCATCACCGGGGAGCGGTCGATCAGCCGGCGGCTCACCGCCCGCGCCGCCGCCGCGTGGCGCGCCGCCCACCCGGACGGCACGGTCACCTACCGCGACCTGGGTCGAAACCCGCTGCCGCACCTCGACACGGCGAGCGGCCTCGCGCGTATGGTGCCGCCGGATCAGCACACGCCCGAGCAGCGGGCGTCCTGGCGGCTGACCGAGGAGGTGGTGGCCGAGGTGAAGCAGGCCGACACCGTCCTGCTCGGGCTCCCGCTCTACAACTACGGCGCGCCCAGCAGCGTGAAGTCCTGGGTCGACCACCTGATCGCCCCCGGCATCGCGTACGACCCGGTGACGAACGCCGGGCTGCTCGGCGACCGCCAGTTCGTCGTCCTGGTCAGCCGCGGTGGCGGGTACGGCCCGGGCACCCCACGGGAGGGCTGGGACCACGCCGAGCCGTGGCTGCCGCACGGCCTCTCCCTGACCGGGCTGGAGCCGCGGTTCATCTGCGCCGAGCTGACCCTGGCCCCGGTCAACCCGGCGATGGCCGAGCTGATCCCGCTGTTCGAGCAGAGCCTCGCCGCAGCCGAGCGGGCCGTCGACGAGCTGTGGGTGCCCGCCTCGGCGGCCGCCTGACCGGGCCGACACACACGCGAAGGGCGGGCCGTTCCGCGGGGGAACGGCCCGCCCTTCGCGTGTGACGGGTCAGCGGCGGATCAGAGGATCGTCCAGGTGTCGCCGCTGCCGAGCAACGCGGCGAGCTGCTCCTCCGGGGTCTTGTCGACGGTGGCCTTGGCGGCCGCGACCTGCTCCTGCACCACGCTGTCGTAGGAAGGGCGGCCGACCGACCGGAACACCCCGATCGGGGTGTTGCTCAGGTCCAGGCCGGGCAGGCGGGACAGTGCGAACGCGTACGCCGGGTCGGCCACGCCCGCGTCGTGCACGACGATCTGGTCGGCAGGCGTGTTCGCGGTCTCCCGGACCTCCAGCCCGAAGCCACCGGGCGGGTGGACGACGCAGAACTGCCCGTCCTTGCCGAACGTGATCGGCTGGCCGTGCTCCAGCCGGATCAGGAAGTCGTCCCGGGTGGCCGGCTCCTTCAGCGGGTCGAACGCGCCGTCGTTGAAGATGTTGCAGTTCTGGTAGATCTCCACGAACGCCGAACCCTCGTGCTGGGCGGCGGCCCGCAGCACCGACTGGAGGTGCTTGCGGTCCGAGTCGATCGTCCGGGCCACGAACGTGGCCTCGGCGCCGAGCGCCAGCGACAGCGGGTTGAACGGGGCGTCCGCCGAGCCCACCGGCGTCGACTTGGTGATCTTGCCGACCTCGGACGTGGGCGAGTACTGGCCCTTGGTGAGCCCGTAGATCCGGTTGTTGAACAGCAGGATCTTGAGGTTCACGTTGCGGCGCAGCGCGTGGATCAGGTGGTTGCCGCCGATGGAGAGCGCGTCGCCGTCACCGGTGACCACCCAGACCGACAGGTCCGGCCGGGACACCGACAGGCCGGTGGCGATCGCCGGGGCGCGGCCGTGGATCGAGTGCATGCCGTACGTGTTCATGTAGTACGGGAAACGCGACGAGCAGCCGATGCCCGAGACGAAGACGATGTTCTCCCGGGGGATGTTCAGCTCCGGCATGAAGCCCTGTACGGCCGCCAGGATGGCGTAGTCGCCGCAACCGGGGCACCAGCGCACCTCCTGGTCGGACTTGAAGTCCTTGGCGGTGAGCTTGAGGGCGACGGGCTCAGACATTCTTCAGGACCTCTTCCAGCATCGTCTCCAGCTCGGCGGCGGTGAACGGCAGGCCGCGGACCTGGTTGTAGCCGATCGCGTCGACCAGGTACTTCGCCCGGATCACGTGGGCGAGCTGGCCGAGGTTCATCTCCGGCACGACCACCTTGTCGTAGCGGCTCAGCACCTCGCCGAGGTTGGCCGGCATCGGGGCCAGATGCCGCAGGTGGGCCTGGGCCACCGAGAGCCCGCGCTGACGCAGGCCACGGCAGGCCGCGCCGATCGGCCCGTACGTCGAGCCCCAGCCCAGCACCAGCACGCGGGCGTCGCCGTCCGGATCCTCCACCTCGACGTCCGGCACCGGGATCGTCTCGATCCGGGCCGCCCGGGTCCGCACCATGAAGTCGTGGTTGGCCGGGTCGTACGAGATGTCGCCGGTCTTGTCGGCCTTCTCCAGACCGCCGATCCGGTGCTCCAGGCCGGCCGTGCCGGGCACCGCCCACGGGCGGGCCAGCGTCTGCGGATCCCGCAGGTAAGGAAGGAACGTGGTGCCGTCCTCGCCGTTGGGCTCGGTGGCGAACTCGACCCGCAGGTCGGGCAGCGACTCGACGTCGGGCAGCAGCCACGGCTCGGAGCCGTTGGCGACGTAGTTGTCCGACAGCAGGATCACCGGGGTGCGATAGGTCAGCGCGATCCGGGCCGCCTCCAGCGCCGCGTGGAAGCAGTCCGACGGCGACTTCGGCGCGATCACGGCGACGGGCGCCTCGCCGTGCCGGCCGTACAGGGCCATGTTCAGGTCGGCCTGCTCGGTCTTGGTGGGCATGCCGGTGGAGGGACCGGCCCGCTGCACGTCGACGATGACCAGCGGCAGCTCCAGCGCCACCGCCAGGGAGATCGTCTCGCTCTTGAGCGCCACGCCCGGGCCGCTGGTGGTGGTGATGCCGAGAGCGCCGCCGTACGAGGCGCCGAGCGCCGCACCGACGGCGGCGATCTCGTCCTCGGCCTGCATGGTGACCACGCCGAACTTCTTGTGCTTGCTCAGCTCGTGCAGGATGTCCGAGGCCGGCGTGATCGGGTACGCGCCGAGGAACACCGGCAGCCCGGAACGCACGCCTGCCGCTACCAGGCCCAGCGACAGCGCCGCGTTGCCGGTGATGTTCCGGTAGGTGCCCGGCAGCATCTTGGCCGGCTTGACCTCGTACCGGACGGAGAAGTCCTCGGTGGTCTCGCCGAAGTTCCAGCCGGCCCGGAACGCAGCCACGTTCGCCGCCACCAGCTCGGGGCGGGCCGCGAACTTGCGCTCCAGGAAGCGCAGCGTGGACTCGTACGGGCGGGAGTACATCCAGCTCAGCAGCCCGAGCGCGAACATGTTCTTGGCCCGCTCGGCGTCCTTCTTGGACACGTCGAGTTCGGCCAGCGCGCCGATCGTCATCGAGGTGAGCGCCACCGGGTGCACCGCGTACCCGGCGAGCGAGTCGTCGTCGAGCGGGCTGGCCGCGTAGCCCACCTTGGCCAGGTTGCGCCGGGTGAACTCGTCGGTGTTGACGATGATGTCCGCCCCGCGCGGCAGGTCGGCCAGGTTGGCCTTCAGCGCGGCCGGGTTCATCGCCACCAGGACGTTCGGCGCGTCACCCGGGGTCAGGATGTCGTAGTCGGCGAAGTGCACCTGGAAGCTCGACACGCCGGGCAGGGTCCCGGCGGGAGCGCGGATCTCGGCGGGGAAGTTGGGCAACGTGGAGATGTCGTTGCCCAGTTGCGCCGTCTCCGAGGTGAACCGGTCGCCGGTGAGCTGCATGCCGTCGCCGGAGTCACCGGCGAACCGGATGACCACCCGGTCCAGCTGACGGATCTGCTTGGTCACACCCGCACCTCGCTTAACTGAGCGCCGTCGCCCTCGCCGGCCCGGCCCGCTCCGATTCTCACGTCAGAGCCTACGTCGCCACGTTAGGGCCACCTTGGTCGAGGTCCGACGTATGGGACTGGATCGGGCCGCTGTATGCCCTGCTTTGCAGCGTTTAGTACCTGGACCCGTAACCCAGATCACCACATATCCATGATCACCGGTCGGTGATCGGACGCTCCGGCACGGTGATGTCGCTGCGGCGGCGCAGCGAACGGGTCGCCAGCGTCAGCGCGAGCACGACCAGGAGACCGGACACGGCGATGAGCGCGACGGCGGTCCCCCGGACCGAGGTGTCGTCGCGGTCCCGTTCGCCGGCGGCGACGAGCACGCCCTGCGAACCGGTCGGAGCCGGCGCCCCGCCGGGCGGGACGGCGTCCGCCGCCGCGGCGCTGATCCGGAAGCTCATCTGCACCTGCCGGTCCCGCCCGCTACGCGGATCCAGCCGGCCGATCACCGCGCCGGACAGCGGCGCCCGCCGCTGCGCCTCCGCCGAGGCGGCCAACGTCAGGCGTACGGTGGCGGTCCGCCCGGCCGCCAGTGCGCCCAGCTCGCAGCGGGTCCGGTCGGCCGACACCGGGGCGCAGCCGCTCTCGGTGCCGGCCACTGTCACCCCTTCGGGCAGGAGCACCTCGATCCGGCCCGCGGCGTCGACCTTGCCGGTGTTGCCCAGCCGGACGGTGAGCGTGCTGGGCGCGCCGCTGATGTCGAACAGCACCTCCTCGGCGCGCAGCGAGATGCCGGGTACCGGCGGCCCGGGCGGGAACAGCACCGCGAAGCCCTCGTCGTCGTACGCCGCGCCGGTCACCCCGGGTGCGACGGCGGTGACCTGGATCGATCCGGCCAGCGGCATGGTCCGCCAGGCGTCGCCGTCGACCCGGACCCGGATGGTCGCGCTGAACCGGGCACCCGGCTCGGCGTCCCACCCGACGCAGCGGTGGTTGCCGTCGCCGGCCGGCTCGCAACCCGGGGTGCCCGCGTCGGTCAGCCCCGGCGGCAGCGTGTAGCCGAGGCTGATCCGCTCCGCCCGTCCGCCCGTGTTGGCCACCGTCACCAGCAGCGTGGCCACCGTGGCGTCGGCGTTCCAGTAGGCCGGCGGGAGGACCACGTCGCCGGTGGTCACGCGTACCCCCAGGGGCCCGCCGGCCGGCTGCGGCGGCGGTGGCGGCGGGGTCTTGACCGGCGGCACGACCGGCGGGGGCGCCGGTGCCGTGGTGGCCGGCGCGGCGGTGGTCGGCGCCGGTTCGGCGGGAGCGCTCGTCGGCGGCGGGGCCGGCGAGGTGGTGACCGGCGCCGGAGGCGTGGTCGGAGGCGGCGGTGGCTCGGTGGGCGGCGGGGCCGTCGCGGTGTCCGTCGGCTCGCCGGTGGGCGCGGGCTCGGTCGGCTCGCCGCCGGGGTCGCCGCCCGGCTCGACGGGCTCGATCACCCGGAGCGCGGCGGCCGGTCCCGGGTGAGCGACGGCCCCGGCCGGCACCACCGCCACCAGCGCCGCGACGAGCGCTGACGCCAGGAGTGCGAGGGTACGGCGGAGCGCGACCCGCCGAACGGGCGCAACGCGGGGGCGGGGCATCTGTCCTCCGGGACGATCAATGAGATCCCATTATTCGGTGATACTTGCCATCAAGCACTAGTCCTGCGAGGAAACGAATTCGTAACGTGTCCGGGACATCTGGACGGGACCGGTACGCTCCGGTCGTGACCGGATATCTCGGCTCGTACGCCACGCTCGGTCTGCTGCTGCTCGCCGCCGTGCTCTTCTTCGTGACGGCGTTCTCGGCGAACCGGGTGTTACGTCCGAGCCGGCCGGCCGAGCCGTGGGGCAAGCGGGCCTCGTACGAGTGCGGTCTCGACCCGGTCGGCGGCGACTGGGCCCAGATGCAGATCCGCTACTACGTCTACGCGTATCTGTACGTGCTCTTCGCGGTCGAGGCGGTGTTCCTGTTCCCCTGGGCGCTGGTCTTCGACCGGCCCGGCTTCGGCGCCACCACGGTCGTGGAGATGGGCGTCTTCGTGGCGATCGTCGCGCTCGGCATCCTCTACGCCTGGCGGCGCGGCGTCCTGCGCTGGACCTGACGCGCCGGGCCGGCCGGTCAGGCCAGCCCGCGCCGGGTCGCCGCCGGCGGCCGGTCGCCCCGGATCGACGCCACCATGTCCAGCACCCGGCGGGTCTCGCGGACCTGGTGGGCGCGGAACACCCGGGCGCCGAGCCAGGCCGAGACCGCCGTGGCGGCGAGCGTGCCCTCCAGCCGCTCGGGCACCGGCAGGTCGAGCGTCTCGCCGATGAAGTCCTTGTTCGACAACGCCACCAGAAGCGGCCAGCCGGTGCCGGTCAGCTCCGCCAACCGCCGCGTGATCTCCAGCGAGTGCCGGGTGTTCTTGCCGAAGTCGTGCGCCGGGTCGATCAGGATGCCGTCCCGGCGCACACCCAGCCCGGCCGCGCGTTCGGCCAGCCCGGTGACGGTGCCGACCACGTCGGCCACCACGTCGTCGAAGGCGGCCCGGTGCGGCCGGGTACGCGGGGCGAGCCCGCCCGCGTGCGAGCAGACCAGCCCGGCGCCGGTCGCCGCGGCGACCCGGGCCAGCGCCGGGTCCGCCCCCGACCAGGTGTCGTTGAGCAGGTCCGCGCCGGCCGCTACCGCCTCCACGGCCACCTCGGCACGCCAGGTGTCGATGGAGATGACCACATCGGGGAAGGCGGACCGGACCGCCGCGATGGTGTCCACCGTCCGGCGGATCTCCTCGGCCACGTCCACCTCGTCGCCCGGCCCGGCCTTCACCCCGCCGATGTCGATGATCTCGGCGCCCTCGTCCACCGCGCGTTCCACCGCGCGCAGCGCGCTGTCCTGGGCGAAGGTGGCACCCCGGTCGAAGAACGAGTCCGGCGTGCGGTTGACGATCGCCATCACCACCAGCTCACCGGGGGTGAACGTCCGTCCGCCCAGCCGCAACGCCCCGGTCATGCCCGCCTCCTCGCCGCCGGACCGCACCGGCCGGTCCGACGCTATCCGGTCCCGCCCGCGCCGCCCGTGCCGGTCCCGTGCGCCGGACGCATTTACCGACCGGACGTCCCGGAGGGCTCGCCCGATCCCGGCCCGCATGCCACGATCTGTGCATGGGTGAGGTTCTGCTCCTCTTGGTCGTCGCGCTGACCGTCGCGGCTGTGGTGTTCGGGGTGACGGTGCTGGTCTCCGGCAAGGATCCGGGCCTCACACCGGCCGAGCCGGACGGGCGGGCTGTGCCCCTGCCCGGCAGCCGTCCGCTCGACGAGTCGGACGTGTCCGACGTCCGCTTCGACACGGCGCTGCGCGGCTACCGGATGAGCCAGGTCGACGCGGCCCTGCGCCGGGCGGCGTACGACATCGGCTACAAGACCGAGCTGATCGGCGTCCTGGAGGCCGAGAACGCGGCCTTGCGGGACGGCCGTACCGAGGACGCCGACGCGCTGCGCCGGGCGCGCGAGGAGGCCGCCGCGACCCGCCCCGAGACCGAGCCGGCGCCCGGCCCGTCCACCCCCGAGCCGGTGGTGATCGACCTGTCCGCGCCGGAGCAGCCGGCCCGTACCGACACCGACCGGCAGCCGGGCCGGACCGACGCCGACGCGCAACCGGGACGCGCCCCGGCCGAGGCGGGTGTGGCGGAGGCCCCCGCAGCGGCGGCGACCGAGGACACCGTCTCCCCGGCGAACGGGATCGCGGCCGGGCCGGCCGACGACGACCGGGAGCGCGGTTCGGTGGTCCGCTCGGAGTCGGCGTGACCGGCGCCGGCAGACCGGCCGACGACTTCACCGAGGCGTCCCGCCGGGGTGCCGCCGAGGTCACCGCCACGGTGATCGTCGAGGCGCCGGCCGACCGGGTGTTCGCCGCGCTCACCGCGTGGGAGCGGCAGTCGGACTGGATCCCGCTGACCCGGGTCCGGGTGGTCGAGGGCGACGGTGGCGAGGGCAGCCTGGTCGAGGCGGTCACCGCGCTCGGCCCGGCCGTGCTCCGCGACGAGATGCGTGTGGTCCGGGTCGACGCGCCGTACGAGGTCGGCGTGGTGCACTGCGGCAAGCTGCTGCGCGGCCCCGGCGTGCTGCGCTGTACCCCGATGGACCGCGACCGCACGCAGGTGGTCTGGCACGAGTGGTTCCACCTGCCGGGCGGGAAGGCCGGCCGGGTGGCCTGGCCGGTGCTCTGGCCCGGCTCGAAGTTCAGCCTGACCCAGGCGCTGAAGAAGTTCGCCCGGCTGGTCGAGCAGGGCCGCCTGCCCTGACCGGCGGTCGGCGCGGCGGGGCTGTCGGTGGCCCGGCCTATCGTGGACGCCGTGACTGACCTGGTGACCGGCGCGGACGGGCTGCCGCGCTGTGCGTGGGGGGCGAGCACCCCCGACTACGCCGTCTACCACGACGAGGAGTGGGGCCGGCCGCTGCGCGGCGACGACGCGCTCTACGAACGGCTGACGCTGGAGGCGTTCCAGTCCGGCCTGTCCTGGCTGACCATCCTGCGCAAACGGCAGGCGTTCCGGGACGCCTTCGCCGGCTTCCGGATCGATTCGGTGGCCCGCTACGGCGAGACCGACGTGACCCGGCTGATGGCCGACGCCGGAATCGTTCGCAACCGGGCCAAGATCGAGGCGGCGATCGCCAACGCCCGGGCCGCGTCGGAGCTGCCCGAGGGCCTGTCCGCGCTGCTCTGGTCGTTCGCGCCCCCGCCTCGGGCCGCGCGTCCCCGGTCCTTCGCCGAGGTGCCGGCCACCAGCCCCGAGTCCGTCGCGATGGCCAAGGCGCTCAAGAAGCGGGGCTTCCGGTTCGTCGGCCCCACGACTGCCTACGCGCTGATGCAGGCCACCGGCATGGTCGACGACCACCTGGCCGAGTGCCACGTGAGCGGTGACCGGGCCGGGGTGTGACGGAGCGCGCCACCTCCGGCGTGATGGGATTGGGGCATGACCGACACCGAGCCGCGTACGAGCGGGACGACAGACGGTGCGACCACTACCGGCGCCTGGGCGGTGCTGCTGCCCGCCGAGCGATTCGAGGCCGAGCGGCTGGTGCACCACGACCTGCTGGAGCTGACCGGGCTGTCCGAGGCGGCCCGCCCCCGGCCCGGCGACCGGGTGGCGGTGCTGGTCGATGAGCCGCTGCGGCTGGTCGCGCTCGGCCGGGTCGCGCCCGCGTCGTCCGAGACCGCCGAGGACCCGGACGATCCGCAGTCCGACGCGGTGGCCGGGCCGCTCGTGGTCACGTACACCCGGCGGGTGCTCGACGAGCCGGTGCCGGTCGACGGCCCGGCGCCGGACGGCCCGGTCGTGGCGCTCGACCCGGCCCGCTGGCGGTCGCTGGCCGACCGGCTCGGCCCGCCGCCCGCCCGCAGCAGCTGGCTGGTCAGCCTGGACCTGCCGATCGAGGCCGCGTCGCGCGCCGAGGCGGTCCGGATCTTCTGGTCCTACGTGCAGGAGCTGGGCCCGCGGGAGCTGCCGGCGTTCGTCTCGCCGTACGGCGACGAGCTGGCCATGCAGGCGTTCGTGCTGGGCGTCGAGGCCAACCAGGATCCGGAAGAGGACGACTGACCCCCCGTCACGGGCGGTAGCGTCCGGGAAGGGGCCGGCGCCGGCCGGCGTGGTGGAGGGGGTGCCATGCGGTTCCGGGACAAGGTCGTGCTGGTGACCGGTGGGGCGTCCGGCCTGGGCGAGGCGACGGCACGCCGGTTCGCCGCCGAGGGCGCCAAGCTGGTGATCGCCGACATCAACACCGAGGGCGCCGAGCGGGTGGCGGCGAGCCTGCCGGACGCGCTCGCGGTGACCGTGGACACCGGCGACGCCACCTCGGTCGAGCGCGGCATCGCCGAGGCGGTCGGCCGGTACGGCCGGCTCGACGTCGTCTTCAACAACGCCGGCATCGACGGGCAGCAGCAGGCGCTGCACGAGATGGACCTGGCGAACTGGGAGAAGGTCCGCCGGATCAACGGCGACGGGGTGTTCTACGTGTTGCGGTACGCCATCGACGCGATGCTGCGTACCGGCGGCGGCGCGATCGTCAACACCTCGTCGACTGCCGGGCTGACCGCACAGGACAACATCTCGCCGTACACGTTCACCAAGGCCGGCATCGTCGGGCTGACCCGTTCCGCGGCGGTCGAGTACGCCGCCCGGGGGATTCGCGTCAACGCGGTCGCCCCGACCGTGGTGATGACGCCGCTCGTGGAGCACTTCATCGAGAACGCGCCGGACCCGGAGCAGATGCGCCGGCAGATGGAGTCGTTCAACCCGAAGCCCGGCATCCCCACCGCTGACGACGTGGCGGGCGTGGTCCTGTTCCTCGCCTCCGACGACGCGGCCTGGGTCACCGGGCACACCATCCCGATCGACGGCGGCTACGTGGCCCGCTGAGCGGGTGCGCGACGCGTTCCCGGTGCGGTCAGCGCCCCTCGAAGACCGGCTTCTGCTTGGCGACGAACGCTGCCGTGGCGGCCCGGTGGTCCGCGGTGGCGCCGCAGATCGCCTGCGCCTGTGCCTCGGCGGCCAGCGCGTCGGCGAGCGTGCCCGCGTCGGCGATGGAGAGCTGGCGCTTGATCGCCCCGTACGCGACGGTCGGGCCGGCGGCGAGCCGGGCGGCCAGTTCCTGCGCGGTCGGGAGCACCTGCTCGTCGTCGTCCACCAGCCTGGTCAGCAGGCCGAGCCGGCAGGCGTCGTCGGCGCCGACCGGCTCGGCGAGCATCAGCAACTCGACGGCCTTGGCGTGACCGACCAGCCGGGGCAGCGTCCAGGAGGCGCCGGTGTCGGCCGCGAGGCCCACGCCGGCGAACGCCATCAGGAACCGGGTCTTCGGGCCGCCGATGCGGAAGTCGGCCAGGAACGCCAGCGAGGCGCCGGCCCCGGCGGCCATCCCGCGTACCGCGGCGACGACCGGCTTGGGCAGGTTGGCCAGCCGGGCGGCGATCGGGTTGTAGTGCGCCCGGACCGTGGCCAGCGGGTCGGCGTCCGAGGTCTCCAGCGTCCGCACGTGCTCGCGCAGGTCCTGCCCGGCGCTGAACGAGCCGCCCGCGCCGGCGAGCACGACCGCCCGGCAGGATCTGTCGGTCTCCAGCTCGGCCAGCGTGTCCCGGAGCGCCTCCTTGAGCGCCACGTCGAGCGAGTTCATCGCCGTGGGGCGGTTCAGCGTCAGGGTGACGACGGCGTCGGTGCGGTCGACGAGCAGCGGCTCGGTCACGTTCTAACGACCCTTCTGTCGGGCGAGGCGGTTGCCGGCGTCGAGGCACTGCTCGACGTACCGGTCGGCGGCCGGCCGGAGCCGGGCCGCGTGCCGGTCGAAGAAACTGGCCGCGCTGGTGCCCGGCCAGCGCTCGGGCAGCAGTGCCGGGGGCAGTTGCGGATCCCGGAACAGGAACGTACGCCACGCGTGCACGAGCCGGAACCGGGCCGCGTACGCGTCCTCGTCGCTGCTGCGCACCGTGACGCCGGAGAGCAGCGGCTTCTGCTCGGCCACGAAGCGCTCGTACGCCCGCCCGATCTCGGCCAGGTCCCACGCGCGGCGGACCACGCCCATCGCGCCCGGTGTGCCGGCCGCGTGCGCGGCGGTGAACCGCTCGTAGCGCACGCCCGCCTCGTCGAGCAGCAGGTCGACGTCCTCACCCGGACGGGTGGCCACCCAGGTGCAGTCGTCGAGCGTGCCGTACCCGAGGAAGGCGAGGTTCGCGGCGAGCCGCTGCCGGTCCCGGCGGGAGGAGGGCGCGGTGAGCACCAGGAGATCGAACCGCCCGTCCCAGCTGTGCCGTCCGGTCCGGTAGATCCGGGACGCCGCCTCGTCGAGTCGACGAGCCGCTTTCGGGGTGATCGAATATCCCGGTCCGGACGCGAGCCGGAGCGGTTCCAGCCAGCCCTGGCGGACCATCCGGGAGACCGCGGTGCGTACCGCCGGTGGGGCGATCCCCAGCGGGGCGAGCAGCTTGACCAGGGCGGCGACCGGTGCGCGGCCACCCCGGGCCCGGAGGTGGTCGCCGTACAGGTCGAAGAGTGCCGACCGTGCCTGCATGACCGCACATTGTGACAGGCCTATCCAAGATAAGCTAGATGCTGTTACATCAATGCTGCTTCGGTTTGGGTCCGGCGGTGTTCATCAGGGAAAATCGTTGGTCGAGCCTTCCGCGATGGTTGCGGATGGCGATGGCGAAGTGGCTGTGGGGCAACTCACCGACCCTGGTGTAGGTCTGAGGGGAGACAACATGGCGGCGATGAAGCCGCGGACGGGCGACGGTCCGCTGGAAGTCACCAAGGAGGGCCGGGGCATCGTCATGCGAGTCCCGCTGGAGGGTGGTGGCCGGCTCGTCGTCGAGATGACTCCCGACGAGGCCACCGCGCTCGGTGACGCGCTGAAGGCGGCCGCGGGCTGATTCGAGGAGTGTCCCGCACGGCGTCCGCCGTGCGGGCGGTTCGTCCTACCCTGAGCCACCGGCGTGCCCGGTGGCTCAGGGTCTTTCCTCGGCAGGCGCGTGGCGAAATGCGCCTGTTCAACCCATTTCGGAGGTACGGTCCAGCGTGCTGGTCATTCGTCTGGTGAGCGGGCCCTCGGGGCCCGACGCTCTCGTCCTGCCCGTCCGTCCCGGAGGGTCGGACTCCCCGGACTCCCTGATCTCGCCGGACTCCACCGCCTCGCCCGAACCCGGACTGGTCCCGACCGCCGTGCCGATCGGCGGCGACGTCCGGGCCGAGGCCGCCGCCGTACTCCCCGCCACCCGGCTCACCGGCGCGGCCGGTGAGGTACGCGAGCACCTGCGCCCCGGTGGCTCCCCGGCGCGGCTGTGGCTGCTCGGCGTCGGCGACGGCGAGGAGCGTGACTGGCGTACCGCAGGCGCGGCGCTGGCCCGCGCGGCGAAGGATGAGACGCAGATCACCATCGCGCTTCCCGCCGACGCGACGGCGGCGCTGCGTGGCCTCGCCGAGGGGCTGCTGCTCGGCTCGTACCGCTTCCGCCTCACCGAGGCCGGCAAGCGGCCCGCCCTGGCCGAGGTGTCGGTGCTCGTCGACGACCCGGACGCGCTCGCCGGCACGCTCGACGCCGCCCGGGCCACCGCCGAGGCGACCCGGCTCGCCCGGGACCTGACGAACATGCCCTCGTCCACCAAGAACCCGGAGTGGTTCGCCGCCCAGGTGACCGAGGCCGCGTCCGGGCGCCCCGGCCTGCACCTGCGGGTACGCGGCCCGGAGGAGCTGGGGGCCGAGGGCTTCGGCGGTCTGCTGGCCGTCGGCGGCGGCTCCGCGAGCGGCCCGCGCCTGGTGGAACTGGACTGGCGGCCCGATGACGCGCGGACCCACGTGGTGCTCGTCGGCAAGGGCATCACGTTCGACACCGGCGGCATCTCGATCAAGCCGGTGCCGGCCATGAAGCTCATGCGAAAGGACATGGCCGGCGCCGCCGCGGTGATCGCCGCGACGCTCGGCGCCGCCGACCTGGGCCTGCCGGTCCGGGTCACCACGCTCGCCCCGCTCGCCGAGAACTCGGTCAGCGGCTCGGCGTACCGCCCCGGCGACGTGATCCGGCACTACGGCGGGCTGACCAGCGAGAGCACCAACTCCGACGCCGAGGGCCGGCTGGTGCTCGCCGACGCGCTGGCGTACGCGGTCCACGAGCTGAAGCCCGACCTGCTGATCGACCTGGCGACGCTGACCGGCGCGAACGCCGTGGCCCTGGGCAAGCGGCACGCCGCGCTCTACAGCGAGAACGACGCGCTCGCGACCCGCCTGCTCGACGCGATCACCGCGGCCGGCGAGCGGGCCTGGCGGATGCCGCTCGCCGACGACTACGTGGAATACCTGGCCAGCGAGATCGCGGACCTGCACAGCTCCCCGGCGCAGGGCGCCGGCTCGGTGGTCGCCGCGCTGTTCCTGCGGGAGTTCACCGGCGACCTGCGGGACCGATGGGCGCACCTGGACATGTCCGCGCCGTCGTGGTCCGACGACACGCACGGCGAGCTGGTCAAGGGCGCCACCGGCTGGGGTGTGCGCGGGCTGCTGCGCTGGCTGGCGACGCTGGGCTGAGTCAGGCGTGCAGGGCACGCCGGCCTGAGTCAGGCGTGCAGGGCACGCTGGGCTGAGCCGGCCTCGTCAGGCCTTCACGGCGGCGAGCAGGCCGTGGCCGACCGGCAGCAGCGCGGGCACCCAGTGCTCCGACTCGCGGATCGCCTTGATGGTCTCCCGCACGGTGACCGTCTCGGCGTCCCGCGCGGCCGGGTCGCCGATCCGGCCGGCCGCCAGCGCGCCGTTGAGCGCGAGCACGCCGCCGGGGCGCAGCAGCCGCAGCGCCGCGTCCACGTACGCGGCGAAGCCGGTCGCTACCGCGTCCACGAAGACCAGGTCGTAGGCGCCGTCCGCGAGCCGCGGCAGCACGTCGAGGGCCCGGCCGGTGATGATCCGGGTACGCCCCGACGGAAAGCCCGCCTCCTGGAACAGCCGCCGGGCGATGCGCTGGTATTCGACCTCGACGTCGATCGTGGTGAGCACACCGTCGGGGCGCATGCCGCGCAGCAGCCACACGCCGCTCACCCCGGTGCCGGTGCCGATCTCCACCACCGCCCGGGCGTTGCCGGCGGCGGCGAGCAGCCGCAGCGCGGCACCCGACCCGGGCGTGACCGCCTCCACCCCCACCTCGTGGGCGAGGGCGCGGGCCGTGCGCAGCACGAGATCCTCGGTGACGAAAGACTCGGCGAAGTGGAGCGCCTGGGCCGTCGAACTGCCGTGACCGGCGACCGTGGCGATGGGACACCTCCGAGGGGCGGACTGGTGCGAGGGGCGGTATGCACTGTGAGCGTAGAGGCGGGCCGGTAGCGGCGCAGCCGCGAGTCCGCCGTGGAGTGCTCACGGAGGGCAACCCCTGACCCCGTTCGCGTCATCCGTGTAATCCTGGATGGGTCCCGCGCGTCACTGTCGTCCGGCTCCGCCGGCCGCCGGCGCGGGGCCAGCGGGACGAAGTGGGAGGCACCGACGTGACCGACGGCTGGGACTGGCGGCGGCCCGGCGGATCGCCGGTGCCGGGTGGGCCGGCGTCCGGACGACCGCCGCAGGACGCGTCGGGTCGGACGGCGTCGCCGTGGTGGTCCGACGCGCTGGCCGACCCCTGGCGCGACCCGTACGCGCCCGCCGCCGTGGTGGTTCCGGCGGCGCCGGCACCGGGGGCGGGGGAGCCGGAACCGGTCACCGACCCGGACCTGCCGGCCCGGCCGGGGATGCGCCAGGTGGTGCTGATCTCCCTGGTCACGGCCCTGCTGGCCGGTTCGCTGGGCAGCGCCCTGACGTACGCGTTCCTGCGCGGCGGTGACGTGCCGACGATCGGCGCGCAGTCCGGCCAGGCCCCGGCGTTGGCCCAGCGCAAGCCCGAGTCGCTGGCCGGGGTGGCCGAGCGGGTCCTGCCCAGCGTGGTCACCATCCGGGTGGTCAGCCTCGGCGGCACCAGCGAGGGCTCCGGCTTCGTGGTGACCAGCGAGGGCCACATCGTCACCAACGACCACGTGGTCGCCGACGGCCCCGGCAAGGCCACCGTCGTGTTCAACGACGGCAGCACCGCCGCCGGCACCGTGGTCGGGCAGGATCCGGAGTCGGACCTCGCCGTGATCAAGGTCTCGCGCAGCGGGCTGACCCCGGTGCAGTTCGGCGACTCCGACGCGCTCGCGGTCGGTGACCCGGTGCTCGCCATCGGGTCGCCGTTGTCGCTCGCCAACACCGTCACCGCCGGCATCGTGAGCGCGCTGGACCGGACCATGCAGGCCGGCGAGCCGGGCGGGCCGACCCGCTACTACGCGGCGATCCAGACCGACGCCGCCGTCAACCACGGCAACTCGGGCGGCCCGCTGGTGGACGGCGCCGGGCGGGTGGTCGGCGTGAACTCCACGATCAAGTCGCTGGTGGCCGACGGGCAGGAGGCGGGCAACATCGGCCTCGCCTTCGCCATCCCGATCAACCAGGCGAAGCGGATCACCGAGGACATCATCGGCACCGGCAAGGCCCGGCGTACGGTGATCGGCGCCCAGGTGGGCGGCACCGGCGCCACCGGCGGCGGGGTACGCCTCAACGCGGTCGAGCCGGCGGGTCCGGCGGCGGCGGCCGGACTGCGTACCGGGGACGTGGTGCTCCGGCTGGACGGCCATCCGATGACCGATCCGACCGACCTGGTGGCCCTGGTGCGCAAGTACGCACCCGGTTCCGTGGTGACAGTCGAGTACCGGCGCGGGTCGGCGCGGCAGAACGCGTCGGTGACGCTCGCCGCGGATGCGAAGTGAGGACCCGTCACCCCCTCCCCGATGGTCACCTGACGTGCGTAGTCTGGCCCTGACACGGACGAGGAGGCCGCGGTGTTCGAGAACCTGAACTGGTGGGAGATCGGCGTCCTGCTGCTCCTGGCGCTGTTGATCTTCGGCGATCGGCTGCCCAACGTGATCAGCGACGGCCTCCGCATGGTCCGCAACCTGCGCAACATGGCGCGCAACGCGACCGGTGACCTGAGCCGCGAGCTGGGTACGGACATCCAGCTGGAGGATCTGCACCCCAAGGCGTTCATCCGCAAGCACCTGCTCAGCGAGGACGACGAGCAGGCGATCCGCAAGCCGCTGCAGAGCATGTACGACAACCTGCGCTCGGACGTCACAGGCGTGCACGACGAGCTGAAGGACGTCGCCAAGGCCGCCGACCTGCGTACCCCGAGCGTGGCGACCAGCACCCCCACCCCCGCGCCGCCGGCCCCCCGCCCGTCCTACGACGACGCCACCTGACCGAGCGCCCTCCCGCCGATCGTCCCCCGATCGCGCCGTCGATCATGAAGTTGACGGCGCGACACGCCGCCCCGGCGACCGTCAACCTCATGATCGACCCCGGCCCCGTCCCCGGGCCGGCCCGGGGACGGGGAGCGGCGGGAGCGGAGGCGGGGTCAGCGGCCGGCGGGCTTGAGGCCCAGGGGCTTGCCGAGCAGCGACTCGCGGCGTACGGCCAGGCGGTCGGCGACCTCGAACAGGGCCTTCGCGGCCGGGGCGTCCGGCTGCGCCAGCACGATCGGCTGACCGGCGTCGCCGCCCTCGCGGACCCGGGTGTCCAGCGGGATCTGCCCCAGCACCGGCACCTGCGCGCCGATCGTGCGGGTCAGCGACTCGGCCACCGCCGCGCCGCCACCGGCCCCGAAGACCTCCATCCGGGAACCGTCCGGCATCTCCAGCCAGGACATGTTCTCGATCACGCCGACCACCCGCTGGTGGGTCTGCAGCGAGATCGCGCCGGCCCGCTCGGCCACCTCGGCGGCGGCCGCCTGCGGCGTGGTGACGACGAGGATCTCCGCGTTCGGCAGCAACTGGGCCACCGAGATCGCGATGTCGCCGGTGCCCGGCGGCAGGTCGAGCAGCAGGACGTCCAGGTCACCCCAGTAGACGTCGGCGAGGAACTGCTGAAGCGCCCGGTGAAGCATCGGCCCGCGCCAGACCACCGCGGCGTTGCCGGGGGTGAACATGCCGATCGAGATGACCTTCACGCCGTGCGACTGCGGCGGCATGATCATGTCCTCGACGCGGGTCGGCGCGCCGTCGGCGCCGAGCATCCGCGGCACCGAGTGGCCGTAGATGTCCGCGTCCACCACGCCCACCGACAGGCCGCGCGAGGCCAGTGCGGCGGCCAGGTTGACGGTGACGCTGGACTTGCCGACACCGCCCTTGCCGCTGGCGACCGCGTAGACCCGGGTCCGCGAGCCCGGCTGGGCGAACGGGATCACCGGCTCGGCGGTGGCGCCGCCACCGCGCAGCTTCGACTGGAGCTCCTGGCGCTGCTCCGGGCTCATCACCCCGAAGATGATCTCGACACCGCTCACGCCGGGTACCGCGCCCACGGCGGCGGTGATGTCACTGCGCAGCTTGTCCTTCAGCGGGCAGCCGGCCACGGTGAGCAGCAGCTCCACCCGGACCACGCCGTCCTCGCCACGCTCGGCGGACTGGACCATGCCGAGTTCGGTGATCGGCCGGCGGATCTCCGGGTCGTTGACGGTGGCCAGGGCGGCCTGGATCGCGTCGGAGACGGTGCTGACGGGTGCTGACATGCCCGCAATGCTACGTCGCGGGTCATCGGCCACCGCCGCTGGCGGGGGCGGTGTGAGCGATTCGATGGCCGCGGTCAGCCCTCGTAGCGGCCGTCCCGCGCGTAGTCGCCGTCAAGATCGTCCCGGGGTTCGTCCAGCGGCTCGCCGCCGCCCGTCCGGCGGCCCTCCCGCTCCTGCTGCCGCCGCTCCAGCTTGCGCCGCCGCTCGGCCGCCTCGTCCAGCTCCTCACCCAGCCGGGTCAGCTCCGAGCGCAGGAAGTCCCGCGTCGCCACCTCACCCATCGCGATCCGCAGCGCGGCGATCTCCCGGGCCAGGTACTCCGTGTCGGCCTTCTGCAGCGTGGCCCGCCGCCGGTCCTCGTCCAGCGCGATCCGGTCCCGGTCCGCCTGCCGGTTCTGCGCGAGCAGGATCAGCGGCGCCGCGTACGACGCCTGCAGGGAGAGGATCAAGGTCAGGAACGTGAAGGTGTACGGGTCGAAGCGCAGATTCGCCGGCGCCAGCGTGTTCCACAGGAACCAGGCCACCAGGATCAGCGTCATGTAGACGAGGAAGTTCGCCGTACCCATGCCCCGGGCGATGCCCTCGGCCCAGCGGCCGAACGTCTCCGCGTCGATCCGCGGCAGGTGCAGGCTCCGCGGGGCGCGCGGCTGGTCGAGCCGGTCGCCGCGTCGCTGATCACTCATCGTCGCCGTCCAGGGTGCCGTCGTCGGTGGCGGACGAGGGGGAGGCCGCGTCCCGGTCCCGCCAGTCGCGCGGCAGGGAGTGGTCCAGCACGTCGTCCACTGTCACCGCGCCGACCAGCCGGTTGTTCCGGTCCACCACCGGCATCCCGACCATGTCGTACGTGGCCATCCGGCGGGTGATCTCGGGCAGCGGCGTCGACGTGCGCAGCGGGTCGATGTCGTTCACCACGATGCCGCCGAGCAGGTCGGCCGGCGGTTCGCGGAGCAACCGCTGGAAATGCACCATACCCAGGTAGCGGCCGGTCGGCGTGGTCAGCGGAGCACGGGCCACGAAGACCTGTGCCGCCACCGCGGGGGACAGCTGAGCCTCCCGGATCCGGGCCAGCGCCTCGGCCACCGTGGCGTCCGGCGGCAGGATCACCGGCTCCGAGGTCATCACGCTGCCGGCGGTGCCGGAGGCGTAGCGCAGCAACTGGCGTACCGGGTCGGCCTCGTCCGGCTCCATCAGGTCCAGCAGCACGTCCTGCTCCGGCGGGGGCAGCTCGTTCAGCAGGTCGGCCGCGTCGTCCGGCTCCATCTCCTCCAGCACGTCGGCGGCGCGCTGACGGTCCAGCGCGGCCAGGATCTCCACCTGGTCGCGCTCGGGCAGCTCGCTCAGCACGTCGGCGAGGCGTTCGTCGTCGAGCGCGGCGGCCACCTCGTTGCGCCGGGCGTCGGGCAGATCCTGGAGGGCGTTCGCCAGGTCGGCCGGGCGCATGTCCTCCAGGACGGCGAGCAGGTTCGCCGTACCCCGGTTGTCGCCGACCGCGCCCAGCCCGCGGACCCGGTCCCAGTCGACCTGGTGGAGGTGGCCGCGGCGGGTGAGCCGGCCGGTGTGCTCGCGCACGGCGACGCGGCTCAGCGCCCACTCGCCGCCGCGGCTGGACTCCATCGCCACGTCCACCACCGAGCCGGCCTGCCCGCTGTCGAGCTGGACCCGGCGGTCCAGGAGCTCCTGGAGCACCAGCAGCTCGTTCGGGCGCTTCTCGAACCGGCGCAGGTTGAGCGTGCCGCTGCCGAGCACCACCGCGTCCGTGTCGATGGAGGTGATCCGGTTGATGGACAGGAAGATGCGCCGCCGCATCGGCATCTCGGCGACCAGACCGACCACCTCCGGCGGTCGCTGGGTCGCCCGCATCCGGGCCACCGCGTCGCGGACGCGGCCGACCTGGTCGCCGTTGGGGTCGAAAACGGCGACTCCGGCGAGTCGAGCGAGGTAGACCCGGTTCGGCGTGCTCACGGCCACCAGCCTAAGGGCCTAGTCTCTAACAACATGTCGACCTTGGGCTACGAGATCGTGGACGTCTTCACCGACCGCCCGTTCGCCGGCAACCCGCTGGCCGTGGTGTTCGGCGCGGAAGGGCTGGCCACCGAGCAGATGCAGGCGCTCGCGCTGGAGTTCAACCTGTCCGAGACGGTCTTCGTGCTGCCGCCGACGCAGGTGGGCGCCACCTACCGGGCCCGGATCTTCACCCCGGCCGACGAGCTGCCCTTCGCCGGGCACCCGAGCGTCGGCGCGGCGGTGACCGCGAGCCGGCGCGGCGTCTTCGGCGCCGGCCGGATCACCCAGGAGTGCGGCGCCGGCGTCCTGCCGATCGAGGTGACAGCCACCGGCGCGACGCTCACCGGCGGCACGCCCACGCTCGGCCCGGAACTCGACCCGGAGCCGCTGCTGGAGATGGTCGGCCTCACCGGCCCCGACCACGTCGGCCCGCCACCGCGGGTCGCCGGGTGCGGCCTCGAATTCCCCTACCTTCCGGTACGCCCGGACGCGGTGGCCCGGGCACGGTTGAACACGACGGCGGCGCAGCGGTACGGAGTGGAGCACGTCAGCCTCTTCTCCTGGGAGCCCGATTCGCAAACCGCGCACGCCCGGGTCTTCGTGCCGGGGCTCGGCGTACCGGAGGACCCGGCGACCGGCTCGGCCGCCCTGGGACTGGGCGTGTGGCTGGTCGCCAGCGGTCTGCTGCCCGGCGAGGGCCGCGCGGAGTACACGGTCCGGCAGGGCATCGAGATCAACCGCCCGTCGACGCTCGCCTGCACGGTGACCGCGTCCGGCGGGCTGGCGGTGGGCGCGACCGTCTCCGGCCAGGTCATGCCGGTGGCCCGAGGCGAGATCACCGTCCCCCCGTTCATCGGCTGACCCGCGAGGGATGGGGCAGGATGGCGGGGTGAGTGACGAGGTGGACGAGCGGGTGACGCCGCCGCTTGTGGACGAGGCGGTGAAGAAGGCCGCGGTCTGCTGGGTGAGCACCGCCGGTGGCCCGGCCTACGCGCTGTGGTGCCTGCCGTTGGAGGGCACCCTGCTCGTGGTCACCGGCCCCGGCGAGCAGGCCGCACCAGGGCTCGCCGACAGCGACACGGCTGACGTGACGCTGCGCGGCGACCACGGCGGGCGGATCGTCACCTGGCCGGCGCGGGTGACCCGGCTGCGACCCGGCACCGAGGAGTGGGACACCGTCGCGCCGCTGGTCGCGGCGAAGCGGCTCAACGCCTCGGGCGCCGCCGCCGAGCTGGTGGAGCGGTGGGCGGCGCAGGGGTGCGCGCTCAACCGGCTCGCGCCCGCCGGCACCGCGGTGACCGGCGCGGACCTGCCGGACGGCTCGCTGAGTGAGCAGCCCCGACCGGCCCCTGTGGTGCGGGCCGTCCGCAAGCCGTTCCGCCTGCACCGCGTCCGCCGCCGCTGACGCCGCGCCCGACGGGCCGAGCCGCGTCCAGCGAGCGGGTCGCGGCCGCTGAGCCGGGTCAGGCGACGGGGACCGGGTCGAGCAGGTCGAGCACGTCCGTCAGTGAGGTCAGCGACGGCCCGTCGAAGCCGTGGTCGGCGTTGAGGACCACGTGGTCGGCGAGATCCGGCGCGGCCAGCCGAACCGCGCTCAGCCCGGCCCGTTCCGCGCCGGTCAGTTCCTGGCTGTCGCCGTCCCCGACGTAGAGGCAGTCGGCCGGGGACTGGCCGAGCCGGTAACACGCGGCCAGGTAGAGCGCCGGGTCCGGTTTGCAGCGTCCGAGGCGTACCGAGAAGACCTGGGCGTCGAGCAGCGGTGCGACGGCGAGCTGCGGCAGGAACGCCGGCAGTTCGTGCGTGCAGTCGCTGACCAGCCCGGTACGGACGCCCCGGTGGCGCAACGCGGCCAGCACCGGCACCGCCTCCGCACGCAGCCGGGTGTCGGCGCGTACGGCCCGGTGCCGGGTGGCGACGGCGGCGCGCACGGTTGCGTCGGACGGGTGTACGCCGAGCCGGGCGCACACCCAGCGCATCGTCGACTCGGCGTTCCCGAAGGAGCCGCTGGCCCGCTCGTAGAAGCTGCTGTCCAGCACCTCCACCAGGGCCTCGGTGGAGCAGCCGAGCATGTCGGCGGTGGCGCGGTGGGCGGCTCCGCGCCGTACGCCGTGAGTCAGGGTGCCGAAGAAGTCGAACAGCACCGCCTGGAATCGGAGCATGAGGGAACGCCTCCGGACGTCGAGGGGGAGGATCGCCGGGACGCGCATGATCGTAACGGAGTGCTGACGTTCCGTGTCGGTCGGGTGCCCGTGTGAGGATTACCGTTCGTGCCTACCGTTCCGCATCGCCCGCCGCTCGACGCGCTGACGGTCGGCGCGCTCGCCCTGGCCGTCGCCTCGGTCTCGTCCTCGGCGCCGCTCGTGGCGTTCGCCGCCGCGTCGGCGCTGGCGGTGGCGTTCTGGCGTACCGCGTTGTCGGCGGCGGTCCTCGGCCCGGTCGCGTTGATCCGGCGGCGCGCCGAACTCCGCGCGCTGACCGTCGGCCCGGGCCGGCGCGAAGGGCTCTACTGCGTACTCTCCGGGGTCGCCCTTGCCGCCCACTTCGCCACCTGGATGCCGAGCGCGCAGCTCACCTCGGTGGCGGCCGCGACCGCGCTCGGCGCCACGCAGCCGGTGTGGCAGGGGTTGATCGCCCGCGGGCAGGGGCGGCGGCTGCCGAGGGCGGTGTGGGCCGGCATCGGGGTGGCGGTGCTCGGCGCGGTGCTCGCCACCGGCGCCGATTTCGGCGTCTCCGGCCGGGCGTTCGCCGGTGACCTGCTCGCCGTGGTCGGCGGCCTGTTCGCGGCCGTCTACACCGCGTTCGGCGAGCGGGCCCGGGCCAGCATCAGCACCACCACCTACACCACCGTCTGCTACGGCGTCTGCGCGGTGATCCTGCTCGTGGTGTGCCTGGTCGGCGGGGTACGCCTGCACGGCTTCGACGGCCCGACCTGGCTGGCGATCCTCGGCCTGGTGGCGGGCGCCCAACTGCTCGGCCACTCGATGTTCAACTACGCCCTGCACCGGGTCTCGGCGACCACTGTGAGCGTGCTGATCCTGCTGGAGGCGCCCGGCGCGGCGCTGATCGGCTGGGTGTGGCTGGGGCAGCTGCCCCGGCCGCTGGCGCTGCCGGGCCTGGCGCTGCTGCTGGCCGGCGTGGCGGTGGTGGTGCTCGGCGGGGCGCGGGCCGGTCGCCGTGCCGCACCGGTCGCGGCCCCCGCCGACCCGACCCCGCTCGGCGACTGAGCGACGGGCCTCGACCGCGGCACTCGCGGCCGCGAGCCGGCCGCCGCGCCGGTCGGGGCGAAGTCGCGCCGTTCCGGCCACCGGGCCGTCCGGTTTGCACGAAAGTGCTCAGAGTGGGAGCGGACCGGGACGACGCGGCGGAGACGGGCACCGTCGTCACGCCCTCGGCCGAGTTCCCGCCGCTCGACGACGAGGAACGCGCGGCGCTCGGCCGGATCGGCGAGCGCTGGCGCGGCCCGCGTCGCGCCGACGACCTGCCGGTGGACCCGACGCTGGGACGGCACGACCACCACCCGGCGCCGACCCGGTTCGGGCGGCTCGCGCCGATCGACATGTTCACCGTGGCGCAGCCGGACGAGCTGGTCGCCACCGGTGCGGCGGACCTGCCCGGCGACCGGGCCGGCCGGGCCGCCGCCCGGGCCCGCCGGGCGCTGCTCGGGCCGCCGCTGTCCAGCGCGTCGGTGCTGTACGAGCGGATGCGCAAACTCGTCGCGCTGCCGGTGCTCTCGTCGGACCTGCTCAGTTCCGTGGCGTACGGGCCGGAGGCGATGCTCGCGGTGCTGGTGCTGGCCGGGAGCGCCGCGCTCGGACTGGCCCTGCCGCTCGCCGCCGTACTGGTGCTGCTGATGATCGCGGTCGGCCTCTCCTACCGGCAGACCATCCCGGCCTACCCGCACGGTGCCGGCTCGTACATCGTCGCGGGGGACAACCTCGGGCGTACGCCGGGACTCGCCGCCGCGGCCGGGCTGATGCTCGACTACGTGCTGACCGTGTCGGTGTCGGTGGCGGCCGGGGTGCACGCGGTCACCTCGGCGCTACCAGGGCTCGATCCGTGGGCGGTGCCGCTCGGGGTGCTGGTGATCGTCGTGCTGCTCGCCGGGAACCTGCGCGGCGTACGCACCGCGGGGAACATCTTCGTGCTGCCCACGTACGCGTTCGTGGTGGTGCTTGTCGCGGTGCTGGCGGTCGGTTACGCGAAGGCCGCCTCGCGGGGTTTCGCGCCGCTGTCGCCGCCCTCGGTGCCCGCAGCCGAGGGCCTGGGCCTGCTGCTGGTGCTGCGGGCCTTCTCCTCCGGCGCGGTGTCGATGACCGGCATCGAGGCGGTCTCCAACGCGGTGCCCGCGTTCCGCCCGACCGAGTGGCGCAACGCCCGCACCACGCTCGGCTGGATGGTCGCCATGCTGGTGACGCTGTTCGCGGGCCTGATCGGGCTGATCCACCTCGACGGACTGGTGCCCCGGGCGGACGAGACGCTGCTGTCCCAGCTCGGCCGGGTCACCTTCCCGAGCGGACCCTGGTACGCGATCCTCCAGGCCACCACCGCGCTGATCCTGCTGCTCGCCGCGAACACGGCGTTCAACGACTTCCCCCGGCTGTTGTTCTTCATGGCCCGGGACGGGCACGCGCCACGCCGGTTCCTGCACATGGGCGACCGGCTGGCGTTCAGCAACGGGCTGGTGGCGCTGGCGCTGACCGCGGCGGTGGTGTTCGTCGCGTTCGGCGGGCACACCGAGCGGCTGATCCCGCTCTACGCGGTGGGTGTGTTCCTCGCGTTCACGCTGTCCCAGACCGGGATGGTGGTGCACTGGCGGCGCCGCCGGGGGCCGGGATGGCGACGCCGGCTCGCGCTCAACGCGGTCGGCGCGGCGCTGTCCGGGCTGGTGCTGCTGACTGCGGCGGTCGCCAAGTTCACCGAGGGCGCGTGGGTGGTGGTGCTCGCCGTGCCGCTGCTGGTGCTGCTGTTCCGCCGGATCCACAGGCACTACGACCGGCTGCACCGCGCGCTGGCGCTGCATCCGCCGCCGTCCGCGCCGCCCGCCGAGTGCGACGAACTGCCCCAGCAGGTACGCCACCTGGTGATCGTGCCGGTGGCCCGGCTGAACCGGGCGTCGCTGCGCGCGCTGGCGTACGCGACCTCACTCGGGCGGCCGACGCTCGCCGTGCACCTCGCGCCCGAGGAGGCCGAGGCGGACCGGTTCCGGGAACAGTGGCGGGCCTGGGGCGACCACCTGAAGCTGGAGACGATCGTGTCGCCGTACCGGTCGGTGATCGGGCCGCTGGCGCACTACCTGGAGGCGCTGCACGCCGCGAGCCCGGACCTGACGCTCACCGTGATCGTGCCGGAGGTGGTGCTGCGCCGGCGGCGGTACCGGCTGCTGCACAGCCGCGCCGAGCAGCGGCTACGGGCGGCGTTGCGGGCGCTGCCCGGCGTGGTGGTCACGAGCGTCCCGGTGCACGTGTCGCGGTGACGCTCAGAGGTATCCGGCGAAGTGGTCGGCGACCAGCGCGGCGACCGCCTCGGCGTCCCGGCCGAGGTCCACCTCGATCACGCGGACCCCGAGCGAACGGGCGCCGGCGACCGCGTCGGCGGCGACCAGCTCGTCGCGCGCGATCCGGTGACGCCACGCCCGCTCCGGGTCGCTCACACCGGGATGCCGGGCCGTCGCCCGCGGCAGCCGTTCCACCTGGTACGCGCGGAACTCCGGCGTCGGCACCAGCACCACCATCTGCCCTGTCGACTCGACGACCGGGGCGACCAGTTCGGGCCGCAGCCCCCAGCCCTCGGCGACCACCCGGCGGCCGCTCACCAGCGCGCTCAGGTCGTCGAGCACCCACTCGAAACGGCGCGGAAACCCGGCGAGGGTCTCGGCCGCCATCCGCTCGGGGTCGGTCGTCACCCAGGTCGCCTCCGCGCCGGGGCCGTCCGGCGGCTCACCCCGTCGGATCCGGTCGGCGATCCGCCGGTCGTCGTGCCCGCGCGCGTCGTGGCGGTCGTAGAGGTACGCGGTCAGCCCGTACCGCAGTGCCAACGTGACCGCGAGTGTCGTCTTGCCGGCCCACTGCGCGCCGCCGATCCAGAGCGCGCGGCGGGCGGTGGCCAGGGGATCGAAGTCCATGCCCCGACCCTGCGCCTGACCAGCTCCAAGATCAAGTCTTGTTCTCGGCGTCCCCGCGTGATGAAGTGAGGGAGAAGGGGCAGCTCAGACGTCGCGTACCTCCAGCACCCGGGTGGCGGGTGCGGCGTCGCCGAGTTCGGCGCGCAGCGCGACGCGGTCCGGGTCGACAAGGAACGCGTCCAGCCCGGCGCGGGCGGCGAACCGGATGACGTGCACCTCGGTCTCTCCGTCCCCGGTGCGCAGCCGGCGTTCCAACCGGCCGCGGTGCCGGCCGAGCAGCGCCAGCACCGCGTCCTCGTACCGTCGGCCGGCGTCCACGTCGGCGCTCAGGTCGACGAGCGCGACCAGCAGGACCTCTTGCTCCGTGGCCATGTGTCCCCCTCGGTGTCGTCAGGCGTCGAGCCCGACGGCCTTCGCGCTGGCCGTCCACAGCCGGGCGGCCAGTGCCGGATCGGCCGCCTTGGGCCGGGGCCGGTGCGGCTTGCGGTCCGCGTAGTAGCCGCCGTCGGCCAGCCGGGACGGATCCTGGCAGGCGAGCCACACCAGCGTCTCCGCGCCCTTCTCCGGACTGCGGAACGGCAGCAGCCGCATGCCGAGCGCCACGATCCGGCTCTCGTTGCCGAAGCGGGTCCGCACCACGCCGGGATGGAAGGCGTGCGCCGGCACCTCCGGCCAGCGCCGCGCGGCCTCGGCGGTGAACAGGATGTTCGCCTGCTTGCTGGTGCCGTACGCGCGGAACGGCCGGTACGAGCGCAGCGCGGAATTGAGGTCGTCCGGGTCGAGCACGCCGCTGCGGTGGGCGTCCGAGGCGGTGACCACCATCCGCCCGATCCGGTCTCGCAGCAGGTTGCTGAGCAGGAACGGGGCGAGGTGGTTGGCCTGCATGCTCAGCTCGAAACCGTCGACCGTGGTGATCGGTTCCAGCACGATCGCGCCCGCGTTGTTGGCGAGCACGTCGATCCGGTCGTACCGCTCGCGCAGCCGCTCGGCGAGCCCGCGCACGTCGTCGAGCACCGCGAAGTCGGCGCGGAACAGCTCCGGCTGCTCGCCGCAGCACTCGCGGACCCGCTCGCCCGCGGCGCGCAGCCGGGCCGGGTCGCGGCCGACCAGCACCACCTGGTCACCGCGGCGCGCCAGCTCCTCGGCGGCGGCCAGCCCGATGCCGGAGCTCGCCCCGGTCAGCACCACGATCCGACGCTCAGTGAGATCTTCCACAGGTCCATTCACCCCGGTCACGGCACGAGGTTACCGTGGCGTCACCACGCCCTTTGGGATCGTTAAGTTCTCGAAATCCACCGCTGCGCCGGCACCCGCGCCGGACGCTGGAAGGAGCGCATCCATGACCGCTGTCGGTCGTCCCCGCCGATCCTGCCTGGCGGTGCCCGGCTCCAGCGTCAAAATGCTCGGCAAGGCCCAGGGCCTTCCCGCCGACCAGGTCTTCCTGGACCTGGAGGACGCGGTCGCCCCGCTCGCCAAGCCGGACGCGCGCAAGAACATCGTGGCCGCGCTGAACGAGGGCGACTGGACGGGCAAGACCCGCGTGGTCCGGGTGAACGACCTGACCACGCCGTGGACCTACCGGGACGTCATCGAGGTGGTCGAGGGCGCCGGGGCGAACCTGGACTGCATCATGCTGCCGAAGGTGCAGAACGCCGAGCAGGTGCACTGGCTGGACCTGCTGCTCACCCAGATCGAGAAGACGCTCGGCCTGGAAGTGGGCCGGATCGGCATCGAGGCGCAGATCGAGAACGCGGCCGGGCTGGTGAACGTGGACGCCATCGCCGGCGCCTCGCCCCGGGTCGAGACGATCATCTTCGGCCCGGCCGACTTCATGGCCTCGATCAACATGAAGTCGCTCGTGGTCGGCGCGCTGATCCCGGACTACCCGGGCGACCCGTACCACTACATCCTGATGCGCATCCTGATGGCCGCGCGGATGCACGACAAGCAGGCCATCGACGGCCCGTTCCTGCAGATCCGGGACGTGGACGCGTTCCGCGAGGTGGCCAAGCGCTCGGCGGCGCTGGGCTTCGACGGCAAGTGGGTGCTGCACCCCGGCCAGATCGACGCCGCGAACGAGGTCTACTCCCCGGCGCAGGCCGACTACGACCACGCCGAGCTGATCCTCGACGCGTACGACTACTACACCTCGGAGGCGGGCGGGAAGCTCGGCGCGGTGATGCTCGGCGACGAGATGATCGACGAGGCGTCCCGCAAGATGGCCCTCGTCATCGCCGCCAAGGGCCGCGCCGCCGGCATGTCTCGCACGTCCACGTTCACGCCGCCCGCGTCCTGACCGCGCGCCGGGCCGCCTCCCTGCCGGGGGCGGCCCGATCGCGTCAGTAGCTGCTGGTGCTGCTGGCGCCGACCGCGATCACGATCATCGCGATGTAGAAGATGATGAAGGCGATCAGCAGGGCGGTCAGGATCCAGCCGACGATGATTGCGGCCTTCGCCATGCCCTCGCCCTGCTCACCGGTCTCCCGGATCTGCTTGCGGGCGACGTGGCCCATGATCGCGCCGATCGGCGCGGTGATGCACGAGGTGAAGCCGACGAGCGACAGCACCAGCGCCACGATGGCGAGCGTGTTCGTGCGGGACGCCGGCATCGTATAACCGGGATAGGCGCCGGGCGGGGGATAGGCACCCGGATAGCCGGGCATCGGCGCCGCGTACTGCTCGCCGCCGGGCGGGGCGTAGGGCGACTTCGCGCCCGCGTACGGGTCCGCGACCGGCGCGTACGGGTCGGCCTGCGCGTACGGGTCGGCCTGCGCGTACGGGTCGGCCGGGCCCGGCTGACTCGGCACGCCCGGCGGGCTCGACTGCTGCCCGGCCGCCAAGGGATCCTGCCAGCCACCGGGCGGTGGGGGATAGGTCATCTGATCATCTCCAGGTACGTGGTCGCGCTCAGGGTAGCCACCCCGTGCGCGACACGGACGTCCCCTTTCCGGCCACCGCGTTGCCCGTGGGGTCGGCACCGGGCAGGATCCTCGGCATGGCACTTGACGCGCGTGGAGGTCGGTCGCGACGGGACATGAGCCGGCCGGGGTCGGTGCGGCGCCCGCGCGGCGGCGAGCCGGTCGGCGCCGCCGACTCCGAGCGGCCGGCACCGCTGCCGGAACCGGCCACCATGCGCCTGGACGGCCGGGTCGCGCTGGTGACCGGCGCGGGCAGCCCGGACGGCATCGGGTACGCGACCGCGCGCCGGCTGTCCGACCTGGGCGCCCGGGTGGCGATCGTGTCCACCACGAGGCGCATCCACGAACGCGCGGGCGAGCTGGGCGTCACCGGTTTCGTCGCCGACCTCACCGACGAGTCGGAGGTGGGGGCGCTCGCCGACGCGGTGGCCGAGCAGCTCGGCGACGTGGAGGTGCTGGTGAACAACGCGGGCCTGGCCAGCCGGGCCAGCCCGGAGGTGCTGCGGCCGGTGGCCCAGCTGACGTACGACGAGTGGCGCGGCGAGATCGACCGCAACCTGACCACCGCGTTCCTGTGCAGCCGGGCGTTCATCGGCGGCATGGCCGAGCGGGGCTGGGGCCGGATCGTCAACCTGGCCGCCACCGCCGGGCCGGTCAACGCGCTGCCCACCGAGGCGGCCTACGCGGCGGCCAAGGCCGGCGTGGTCGGGCTGACCCGGGCGCTGGCGATGGAGATGATCGCCGACGGGGTGACCGTGAACGCGGTGGCGCCGGGCATCATCCACACCGCGGCGTCCACGATGGCGGAGATCAAGCAGGGCCTCGGTACGCCGGTCGGGCGTCCCGGCACGCCGGACGAGGTGGCTGCGGCGATCGCGTTCCTCTGCTCGCCGGCCGCGTCGTACATCACCGGGCAGATGCTTGTGGTCGACGGCGGCAACAGCGTCCGGGAGGCGCAGTTCCGCTGAGGCGTCAGTAGGTGCCGTTGTCGGAGTTGGCCCAGATCGCCAGCCCGATCCAGCCGCAGCAGACGAGCAGGCCGATCGCGGTGAAGATGTAGCTGAGGACCAGGCCCCAGGTGGCGAGCTGGTCGCCGTCCTCGCCGGTCTGCCGGATCTGCCGCTTGGCCAGGTGGGCGCAGACGATGCCGGCGGGCGCGAAGACGAACGCGAAGACGAGCGACAGGATGGCGAGCACGTTCGTGCCACGGGGTCCCGGCCCCTGTCCGGGCGGCCCGTACTGGCCGTAGGGCGGCTGCGGGGCGTACGGGGGCTGGTGGCCGTACTGCGGATGCTGCTGGCCGTACTCCGGCTGTCCGTACGGCTGGCCGTGCGACGGCGGCTCGTACGGCGACGGTGGCTGCTCGTCTGTCACAAGCGCCCCTTCCCCCAGGTCAACGGCCCTCTTACTTGCGGACGCTACCCGCAGCGGTGAACCTTTTCACAGCGGTTGTGTGGACTGGTCACCTTGGCGCGGCCGGTCCCGGGGCCGATACTGACCGAGCGTTCAGTTACCCATGAGTAAGGCGCCGACCCCGGAGGCTGAGATGGCCCGACTCGCCCAGACACCCGGACTGACCGACGTGCAGCGGTCGATCCTGGAAACCGTCCGGGAGTTCGCCGACAAGGAGATCATCCCGCACGCGCAGCGGCTGGAGCACGCCGACGAGTACCCGAGCGACATCCTCGACGGCATGCGCGAGATGGGGCTGTTCGGCCTCACCATCGACGAGGAGTACGGCGGCCTGGGCGAGTCCCTGCTGACCTACGCGCTCGTGGTCGAGGAGCTGTCCCGGGGCTGGATGTCGATCTCCGGCATCGTCAACACCCACTTCATCGTGGCGTACCTGATCTCGCAGCACGGCTCCGCCGACCAGAAGGCCCGGCTGCTGCCCCGGATGGCCACCGGCGAGGTGCGCGGCGCGTTCTCGATGTCCGAGCCGGAGTGCGGTTCCGACGTCTCGGCGATCAAGTCGAAGGCCGTGCGCGACGGCGACGACTACGTCCTCAACGGCCAGAAGATGTGGCTCACCAACGGGGCGTACTCCTCGGTGGTCGCCACCCTGGTCAAGACCGACACCGGGGCCGACTCGGTCTACGGCAACATGAGCACCTTCCTGCTGGAGAAGGAGCCCGGCTTCGGCGAGACCGCGCCCGGCCTCACCATCCCCGGCAAGATCGACAAGATGGGCTACAAGGGCGTCGAGACCACCGAGATGGTGCTCGACGGCGTCACGGTGCCCGCCTCCGCCGTGCTCGGCGGCGAGGAGAAGGTCGGCCGCGGCTTCTACCAGATGATGGACGGCATCGAGGTCGGCCGGGTCAACGTCGCGGCCCGCGCCTGCGGCATCTCGATCCGGGCGTTCGAACTCGCGGTCGCATACGCCCAGCAGCGCCACACCTTCGGCCAGCCGCTCGCCAAGCACCAGGCCGTCGCGTTCAAGCTCGCCGAGATGGGTACGAAGATCGAGGCCGCGCACGCGCTCATGGTCAACGCGGCCCGGCTCAAGGACGCCGGCCAGCGCAACGACGTCGAGGCGGGCATGGCGAAGCTGCTCGCGTCCGAGTACTGCGCCGAGGTGGTCCAGGAGGCGTTCCGGATCCACGGCGGCTACGGCTACTCCAAGGAGTACGAGATCGAGCGCCTGATGCGCGAGGCGCCGTTCCTGCTGATCGGCGAGGGCACCTCGGAGATCCAGAAGACGATCATCTCGCGCGGCCTGCTCAAGCAGTACAAGCAGTAGGGGCCCCGGCTCACCGCTCGGGCCGGCGCGCGGCCTGCTCGGCGGTGGGCAGGTACCGCCGCGCGTGCTCGACCAGCGCCGTCGGGTCGTCGGCGTACAGCCGGATCTCCCGTACCGGCTCGCTCGGCCCCTTCGGCAGCCGCACCGACAGCGGCTCGCGCAGCACCACGTCGACCGCCGTCTGGCTGCCGATGCCGAGGTTGAGCACCGCCGGGTCGTCCACGTCGTACTGGACGGCCCGGCTGGACGGCAGCGACCGGCGGCGGATTGCCACCCGGGCGACCGCGTCCCACGGGATCGTGACGTCGACCGAGACGCCGTTGCGCACCCGCAGGCCGACGTCGTCGACGACGTGCGGATGGATCCGGAGGGCGGCCAGCAGCCCGATCATCCACAGCACACCCCAGACGCCGAGCGCGACGGCCGCGTGCCGCACTGTCGGCTGGTCGACCGTGTGCCGCAGGATCACGTCGAGGATCGGGATCTCGATCGTGGACAGGGCGATGAAGGCCAGCAGGATCGGCTGCACGCCTCCGACGTAGGCGTACGTCTGCGCGCCCGGGGCGACCGGATACGGGCGGCGCAGGATCCACCGGGCGAGGCTGCGCCACATGCCCCACTCGTACGCCACCGCACGCCGTGCCAGCCGGATCGCCCGTCCCATCACCGCACCCCCTCTTTTTCAATACGACTGCAATGTAAACGCGCGCCGATGGGGAGTCAATGCAGTCGTATTGTGAAAGCATGGGGGCATGCCGAAGCGGGTCGACCACCGGGAGCGTCGCGCGCTGATCGCCGACGCACTGATGCGGGTCGCGGCCGAGCAGGGGCTGGAGGCGGTCAGCCTGCGTCACGTGGCCGCGGCGGCCGAGGTCAGCCCCGGGATGGTGCAGCACTACTTCCGCACCCGGGACGAGATGATGGTCTTCGCGCTCGCAGTGGTGCGCGACCGCAACGAGGCCCGGATCCGGAGGGCGGTCGAGCCGCTCGGCGCGACGCCGGCGCCCCGGGCGCTGCTGCGCGCCATGCTGGCCGAGCTGCTGCCGCTGGACGAGGACCGGCGGGCGGACGGGCGGGTGGCCCTGGCCTTCCTCGCGTACACCGCCGTCCGGCCGGCCGTGGCCGCCGCCCTGCACGACGAGACGGCCGCGCTGCTGGCGTTCGTGGCCGGGCAGATCGCCGCCGGCTCACCGCTCGTCGCGGACGGACGGGTGGACCCGGAACGGGCCGCGGTCGGACTGCTCGCCGTGATGGAGGGCCTCGGCATCTACGTGCTCGGCGGCCACTACCCCCCGGAGACCGCGCTGGCGGCGCTCGACGCCCAGCTCGACCTGATCTTCGGGCCCGAACCGCCGCCCGGTGCCGTCAGCCGCGACGAGTCAGCCCGGCGGCGGCCCGCTCGACGATGAGGCACCTGTCCTCGACGTAGTCGAGGCCGGCCTCCTCGGCGATCCGGCGCGCCTCGTCCGAGAAGATCCCGAGCTGCAACCACACCGCCGGGGCGCCGATCGCCACCGCCTGCCGGACCACGTCGACCGCGTCGCGGGCCGGGCGGAACACGTCGACCAGGTCGACCGGGTGCGGGATGTCGGCGAGCGTCGGGTACGCCTTCTCGCCGAACAACTCGTCCACAGTCGGGTTGACCGGGATGATCCGCCAGCCGTGCCGCTGCATCTCCAGCGGTACGCGGTGCGCGGCCTTGCCCGGGTCACGGGAGGCACCCACGACGGCGATCACGGCGGAGTCGGCGAGGATCTGCTGTGCGGAACGCATCCCCCGAGACTAGTGCCCCGTCTTTGAACGTTGATCGTGTAATCCATCGGTTCTGAGGACGGATCGGGCAGGCTGTCTCCCAGCACTCGTCAGGGGAGGTGGTGGCCGGTGGGTAGACGGCCGGAGGTGTTCGTCCGGCAGGTGTCGATGGCCGAGGGTCAACGGTTGCAGCGGATCACCCGCACGGCGAAGGACCCGGTGAAGCTGCGTAGGGCGATCGTGGTGCTGATGTCCGCCCAGGGCCAGCCGGCCCCGGACATCGCCCACCTGCTCAAAGCCAGCGAGGACTACGTGCGGGACGTGATCCACGCGTTCAACGAGCGGGGGTTCGACGCGCTGGACCCAAAATGGAACGGGGGCGCACCGAGACGGATCGATGAGCAGACCCGTGACTGGATCTGCGTCATCGCCCGGTGCGACCCCCGGTTCCTCGGCCGACCGTTCTCGTGCTGGTCCCTGGCCAAGCTGCGCGACTACCTGATCGACGCCGGCTACGTGGCGACGATCAGCGCCGAGACCATTCGGCGGATCCTGCACGAGCGTGGCGTGTCGTGGCAGGCAACCAAGACGTGGAAGGCCAGCAACGACCCCGACTTCACGTCGAAGATGCGCCGGATCCTGGACCTCTACGACCATCCACCGGCCGACGGTCGGGTGTTGTGTGTGGACGAGTTCGGGCCGCTGAGCCTGCAACCCCGTCCCGGCCGGGCCTGGCGCCCTCAGGGTCAGCCCGTTCGGCTGCGGGCCACCTACACCCGCGACCAGGGTGTGCGGCACATGATCGCCGCCTTGGACCTGGCCACCGGGAGGCTGCACTACCGCATCCGTGACCGGAAACGGTGGCGCGAGTTCCTGAGCTTCCTCAAGACCCTGCGCCGCCGCTGGCCCGACCAAAAGCTGTATCTGATCTGCGATAACTTCTCCCCGCACAAGCACCCCGAGGTCCGCGCCTGGTGCGCCGCCAACCAGGTCGACCTGGTATTCCTACCGACCTACGCCTCCTGGCTGAACTGGATCGAAGACGAGTTCGCCGCCGTGCGCTACTTCGCCCTCAACGGCACAGACCACCGCAGCCACGCCGAGCAGGACGCCGCCATCGGCGACTACATCCGATGGCGCAACCAACGCGCCAGACCGAAATCCGCATTCGCCGCCGGCTCCAAGATCCGCCACCCGGATTACCCGTTCAAGGCTGCATGACGGGGCACTAGCTCCCTCGGTGCGGCGACGGCAGGGATTTCTGTCCGGTGGACGGTTGACAATGGGCTTTTCCGCGCCGCGCAGATCTGCGCCGATAACGATTTCTCCAGAGAATTGCGAGTGGCATCGTAAGGGGTTTCTGCATTCACTATGGCCCCTCTTGGTGTGATATGGATCACACATAGACGGCATCGCTTAGTGTATTGTCGATTTCAGCTTTCATTGATCACCTGGCCGGGATATCCAATCGTTCGATCATTGGATATGTCGATGATTGCTGTCTGGTTCTGTGCAGGTGTTCTCAACACGGGGAGAGTGCAGATGAGTAGTAACCTCGCAACCAGTAAGCGTCGCGGCCTGCTCGGTGGGCTGTCGGCCGTCGCCCTGGCGACGGCGGCGGGTGCCCTGATGGTCCCTTCGGCCGCTCAGGCGCACACGTCCACTGTCGACCTCAGCCGCTCGGGATGCAGCTACGCCGGGCAGAGCAGCCACGGCTACGCGAAGACCTGGAAGGGTAGCGGGAGCTGCAGCGGACACGCCTGGCTTCGTGTCAACTGGGCCGGCAACGTCAGCAGCTGGTCGCACGATGCGTCCAAGGTCGAGTTCTACGCTCCCGGCAACAACGGCATTGTGTGGAGTGAGCACAAGAGCTGCGAGACCTGCGGCTCGAAGAAGATCAACCACTAGCTCATGCGGATGTCCCATGCCGGACAGCTGCGCGTTTCAATCGCTGCGTTGCTGATCGGTGGGCTGTTCGGCTGCAGTGCTTCTCCGCCCGCTGACCGAGGCGGAGGCACTGCAGCCGGCAGTTCCGGTCAACACCTCACCGAGAAGGAGCGGGCGGACGGTGCCGCTGCCCAGGAAGCTCTGCTTGGCGATGGAGTGACAAGCCGAGCGGACTACGAAAAAGCAACCGAGTTTTTGGGCAAATGTCTTCAAGCGCATGATGTGCAGCTCGTCAACACGGGCTGGAACCCGGTGAATCAACAAGTGATGACCATGTGGTACCGGAACCCAGAACTGTCTGACGAAGAGGTCGGGGCCATCGGTGACGAATGTCATGGGGCCTGGCTCGGGCGAGTTGAGGACCAGTTCGCCAAGAGTAATCCTCCCCGCATGAAGCCCGAACTCATGCTTGTCGTCAAGGAGTGCCTCAGGAGCAAGAACCTGGCAGTCAGTGATCGAGCGGTGGGGATCCCGGACCTCGACGCCGAACTCGGCGAAGATCGGCGCCAGGACATTCGCACTTGCGTCACACAGGCGGTCTCACAGCTTTACCCCGACTCGCCGGTGGCCATCTACTAGCGACGACGTCACATCGCGCTTGCGGTGGCACGTCGACCGGCCCGCCGTCCCCCGAGGCGCACGCGCACCGGGGGACGGCAAGGCATGGGCCCGATCCGGAGGGCGATCAAGGCGTTCCACCCCGTACCCGGGTCGGCTGGCCGAACCGAATGGGCAGCGTACCCAGGCGCTAGAGCAGGGAGAGCTGCTCGGCGGCCGGTGCGGGCGGCGGGGTCTCGGGCAGCCGGCGATTGTCGCCGGTCTCGCCGCGGTGCAGCCCGTGCCGGCGTGCCGCCATCCGCACCCGCGCTGTCACCTCCCGCTGGTACGCCTGCGGCGCGTACGAGCCGGCCTGGTAGAGCTGCCGATAACGGGGCACCAGGTGGGGGAACTCCCGGGCCAGCCAGCGGGCGTACCACTCCCGGGCGCCGGGCCGAAGATGCAGCGGCAGCGGCGTCACGCTGGCCGCCCCGGAGGCGGCGATCGCCGCGACCGTGGCGTCGATGGACTCCTCGTCGTCGCTGAGGCCGGGCAGGATCGGCGCCATCAGCACGCCGACGGAGAAGCCGGCGTCGGTGAGGGTGCGGACCGCGTCGAGGCGGCGGCGCGGGCTCGGCGTACCAGGCTCGGCTGCCCGCCAGAGCGCCTCGTCGACGAACCCCACCGAGTACGACACACCGACCCGGGTCACCTCGACGGCCTGGCGCAGCAGGGGCAGGTCGCGCAGCAGCAGCGTGCCCTTGGTCAGGATGGAGAACGGGTTCGCGAAGTCCCGCAGCGCCTCGATGATCGGCGGCATCAGGCGGTAGCGGCCCTCGGCCCGCTGGTAACAGTCCACGTTGGTGCCCATGGCGACGTGCGCGCCGCGCCAGCGTGGGGCGGCCAGCTCGCGGCGTACCAACTCGCCCGCGTTGACCTTGACGATCACCTTGCGGTCGAAGTCGGCGCCCGGGTCCAGGTCGAGGTAGGTGTGGGTGTTGCGGGCGAAGCAGTTGTGGCTGACCACGCCGTTGGCGATGAAGTCGCCGGTGCCGGTGGTGATGTCCCACAGCGGAAGCTCCAGGCCGAGGTCTTCGACGGCGGTCACCTGGAGCCGCGCCGCGCACTTGAGCGCCATGCCCTCGATCGAGCGCCGGGCGGTGACGGCCGGGTCGGTGAGGTGGAAGAAGCGCAGCCGCTCCGGCAGCCCGCCGGTGAGCCGGAGCTGACGCGCCGCACCCGGTGCGTCCGGCACGTCGAGGGCCCACCGGAAGCCGAACCGGTCCAGCGCGCCGGCTGCGCGGGCCCGGCTCTCGTCGTCGGCGACGCTGATCCGGAACACGCCCCGGTGGCAGGTGCCCACGGCGTCGAACATGCCGGCCAGGTAGCCCAGCGCCCAGTCGTCAGTCGCCTCGTCGGGTGGCGTGAACAGCCCGGTGACGACGTCGGCCGGGCCGGCTGTGCGTACCACTGTGGTCGTCGCCCGGCGGCCCGCCCGGGCGGTGGTTGCCCGCTCGACGGTGACGCCCGCGTCGGCCAGGTAGCGCTCGGCCCGGTCGAGCGCCTCCGCCTCGGCGGTGGCCAGCCGGAACCGGGTGTCGCGCCGGTGGCCGGCGGGGTGGTCGTCGCGGACCAGGGCGTGCAGGTAGCCCCGGCGGTAGTCGGCCGAGCGCTTCGGCGCCACCACGAACCCGCCGGTGCCGAGCAGGCGGTTGCGGGTGGTCAGGTGCGGACGGCGTCCGCCGCCGCGCATGGTCCCGGTGACGTGCTTCCAGCCGCGTTCGGTGAGGAACCGGTGGTCGCCGCTGGCGACGAGCGTGGTGCCGTCGGCCAGGGTGATCCGGTAGGCCCGCTTCACCGTGGACCACTTGTCGAGCACCGTGGTGACGACGTAGTGGCGGTAGGCGCCGCTGCGCCGGGTGCCGTAGATCCGATCGCCGGGCTCCAGCTCGCTGATCGCCCTGGTGCGGCCGTCGGCCATCAGGATCGGAGTGTCGCCGCCCAGGCAGTAGACGCAGGCGTGCGAGCAGCCCCGGTAGGGGTTGATCGTCCACTCGAACGGCACGCGTGACTGGCCGGGCACCCGGTTGATGATCGACTTGGCGCGGACCTCGTAGAAGGTCATGCCGGCGAAGTCGGGGGTGTCGAAGGTGCGGGTGACGGCGCCGGGCAGCGCCAGCGGCAGGGGTGGAGCCGCCGGCGCCGCCCGATCGGGAGTCCCCTCGTCCGGGGGAGCGGAGAGGTTGTCCCAGCGCATGGAGTTATTCGAACACGTGTTCGAACAAAGCGCAAGCGAGCCCCGCCGGTACGGGACACGCCGCCGGCCGGCACCCAGGGGGGCGCCGGCCGGCGGCGTGCGGAACGTCAGTGGTTGTGCTCGGCCAGCTTCTTGCGGACGTCGTCCATGTCCAGCGCCTGGACCTGCTCGATGAGGTTCTCCAGCGCCGACTCCGGCAGCGCGCCCGGCTGGGCGAAGACGATCACGCCGTCACGGATCGCCATGATCGTCGGGATGGAGCTGATGTTGAACTTGGCCGCCAGCTCCTGCTGCGCCTCGGTGTCGACCTTGCCGAAGGCGATCTCCGGGTGCTTCTCCGAGGAGCGCTCGTAGACCGGGGCGAAGCGCTTGCACGGGCCGCACCAGTCCGCCCAGAAGTCGAGCAGGACGATCCCGTCGCGCCCGGTCACCTCGTCAAAGTTGGCCGTGGTCAGCTCAACCGTTGCCATTTGCTCTCTCCGATCACCGCGGATTGTCGTACGTCCGGTGGAACCAGGGTCAGTCCGTCCGAATTCCCGTCGCACGGGTGACGAAACGCTGAGCGCCCGGACGGTGACCCTGGGCACATCGAACACCATCTGTTCGCCCCGTTCGTGCGGAACGCAAATGCACGCCGCACTTGCGTGACGGGACGTGATGGGAGCGTTTCCAAGGAGATCACGCTCAGTTGCGGCTACGTATCGGTAACTTTGGGCTTGACGAGCATCTATCCGGCCTGCGGAGATCGCTTACCGACCTCACGTCGGTTACTTTTAGTAGTGTTACGAAAAGATAAATGTGACCTCCGTCTCTGTCGGCGACGGGTGGTCGTACGGCAGAATTCTTCGCATCAGAGCGTGGGCGGCGGGTGCCGGGGAGGGCCCCGCCGCTCATTGCGTCCGGACCTCGGTGGCCCCCGGTGTGACATTTCCGCCGGGCGAGCGCCCCGCCCCTCGCCTTAACAAGCGATAAGGCATGCTGTGCCGAACTCCATCGCCGCCCGTGAAGGGGACAAGGATGCAGTTCGGCCGCTACTACGAGGAGTTCGAGGTCGGCGCGGTCTACCGGCACTGGCCGGGCAAGACGGTCACCGAGTACGACGACCACCTCTTCTGCCTGCTCACCATGAACCACCACCCGCTGCACATGGACGCGCACTACGCCGAGTCCGCCTCGCAGTTCAAGCGCAACGTGGTGGTCGGCAACTACATCTACTCGCTGCTGCTGGGCATGTCCGTACCGGACGTCAGCGGCAAGGCGATCGCCAACCTGGAGATCGAGTCGCTGCGGCACGTCGCGCCGACGTTCCACGGCGACACCATCTACGGCGAGACGACGGTGCTGGACAAGCGGGAGTCGGCCTCGAAGCCCGACCGCGGCGTGGTCGCGGTCGAGACCCGCGGCTACAACCAGGACGGCACGCTCGTCTGCGTGTTCCGCCGCAAGGTCATGGTCCCCAAGAAGGAGTACGCGGCCGCCGCCGTCCCGGACGGCGTCGACCCGGAGCGTCCCAGCTTCCCCGAGCCGCGCTGACCTCGCGTTCCGTCCGGCCACCGGGCCTCGTTCTCCGTTCGGCGGGGACGGGGCCCGGACCTCGTCCGGGGGCTTATGCTCGGGCTGGAGGTGCCCATGAGCCACTCCGTAGCCGGAGAGCCGCCTTCCGCCGGTCGCCGCGCCGCACCGCTCACCACTGCCGCCTACTCCGCGGCGGAGTGGGACCTGTTGACCGACCTGCCGGGCCGCGTCCTCGTCGCCGCCGCCGCACCCGGCCCCGGCCGACCGCCGCGTGGCGTCGCCGCCGGACTGGCCGGCCTGGACGCGGTGGCCGCCGGCCGGGCCTTCGACAGCGATCTCGTCCGCGCCGTGGTGGCCGCCATCTACGCCCGCCACGACGGCGTCACCGAGCGGGACGAGCGCCTGACCGACATGGTCGACCTGCTGGCCGCCGCCCGGGCGACGGTACGCGTGCTGCGCCGCCGGGCGGATCCGGCCGACTCGGCGGCGTACCGGCAGTGGGTGGAGTCGGTCGCCGCCCGGGTGTGCCGGGCCGGGCAGACCACGCCGAGCCCCGCCGACACGCGCTTCCTCGACCGGCTGGGCGGCGCGCTCGACCTGCGCTGACCGGGGGCGCCGCCGGGCCGTACCCTCGGCAACCGTGACCGACGACCAGCTCGACGTGGGTGTGGGGCCGTGGCCCGGTGACCCGCCGGACGACCCGCGCTACGACCCGGAGCTGCTCACCGCCGGGGACCGGCGCAACGTGGTGGACCGCTACCGCTACTGGCGGCGCGAGGCCGTGGTGGCCGACCTGGACCGGCGTCGGCACGACTTCCACGTGGCGATCGAGAACTGGCAGCACGACTTCAACATCGGCACCGTGGTCCGCAACGCCAACGCCTTCCTCGCCGCCGAGGTGCACATCGTCGGACGGCGGCGGTGGAACCGGCGGGGCGCGATGGTGACCGACCGCTACCAGCACGTCCGGCACCACGCGACGATCGAGGAGTTCGTCGCGTGGGCGCGCGACGAGCGGTTGCCGGTGGTCGGGATCGACAACCTGCCCGGCTCCCGGCCGATGGAGACCGCGGTGCTGCCGCGTCGCTGCGTGCTCCTGTTCGGCCAGGAGGGGCCGGGACTGTCGGCGGTGGCCCGATCGGCCTGCGACGCGCTGTTCTCCATCGCCCAGTACGGCTCGACCCGGTCCATCAACGCGGGGGTGGCCAGCGGCATCGCCATGCACGCCTGGATCCGGTCGTACGCCGGGCCGCCGCCGGACTGAACCCGCGCGTGGGTCCACCGCCGGACGGAAATCCCACGATCGTCGGCCCGCCCCGCTTGACGCCCCGCGGGTCCGGGGTGACGGTGAGGGTGTGACTGTCGCGGTGAGTTGTCCGAAGTGCGCGGGCCCGGTGCGCGAGCCGGATCTGATGCACGCCGAGCACCGGTGCGTGCGCTGCGGCCCGGTCGCGCCGCTGCACGTACCGGAGCACATCAGCGCCGAGATCATGGCCAGCGTGGTGGAGCGGATGGCCGCCGACCCCGACCCGACCGGCCGGCTCCGGATGCCGCTGTGGTGCCCGTGGCCGCTCCCGCCGGGCTGGACGCTCACCGGGGTGGCGTGGGCGGGCGACGACCGCGCGGGCGTACGGGCCACGCTCGTCGCCTGCGCCGGACCGGCCCCCCTGGACGGTGGGCCGGCCGACCTGATCTTCGTCGCCGAGGAGCCCGGCGTCGGTCTCGGATCCCGCTTCGCGGGACTGCCCGGACCCGACCCCGGCCCACAGGTGGAGGAGGCGCTCACCGATCCCGGCCCTGGTCATCCCGAGCGGCTGCCGCACGCGAAGATCCGGGTGGGCGGCCATCCGACTCCACTGTGGCTCGTCCGCTCCGAAACGGATCGAAGCGCGTACGCCGGCGAGGCTCGGGGAATGTGGCTCCATGCGATAGCCTGGCCGGCGAGTGCGGGTCACCTCCTCGCGGAAGAAGTCGTGCTGCACGACCTCACCGAGTGGACACCGCCCGAACTCGTGTACGGCGCACCGTCTCCGTACCTGCACGGGCGGGCCTGACCGGCTCGCCACGGCGAGTCGGAGAGCGGACGCAGATATTCACGGTAAGACACCATGCTGATACTCTGGGTGCCGCTGCGGTAAACGGACCCGGCGCCGCGCGAGAGGATGGCCCGCTATGGTCAAGAAGGTCCTCACCTGGGCCGGCATCGCATTCTTGATCTTCTTTGTTGCGTACCGGCCCAACTCCGCCGCCGACGTCTTCAAGTCTCTCGGCGGCGGCATCATGGACATCGCGCAGGGCTTCGGCGACTTCTTCACCAACCTCGTCGCCTAGCCACCCATGGGAAGCCCCTCCGGTCCACCCTTCGACCCGGACGACCCCGACCGGGCACGCCGGGAACGCGACACCGAGCCGATCCCCCGGATCGACCCGGACGACCCGGCCGGTTACGGCCCCGGCCCGTACGCGGACGCGGACGACGCCGGCTATGGCAGCGCCTACACCGGCGAGGGGCGGTCCGGCCGGGCCTGGGCACGGGATCCGGACGGCTTCCCGGACCAGCCGATCTCCGAGGAGGAGCTGGCCGGGTTGCGGTCCGACGCCACCGGCATGGCACCTCGCCGGGTGCTGCCGCTGGAGGACGAGCCCAGCTCGCTCGTAGCGCGTTACCTCTTCCCCACCGAGCGCTACCGGGGCGAGTGGAAGCGGCACTGGATCCACCTCACCACTCCGATCATCGTCGGCGTGGTGGCCACGTTCGTGCTCGGCTACCTCTCCGGCTTCCTCGCCGGGCGGGACGTCGGCGCGTTGACCACCGTCGCCGTGCTGCTCTGGTTCGGCGTCATGGGCTGGGTGGCCTGGAAGGTCGCCGACTGGTGGTACGACCGGTTCATCCTGACCAACAAGCGGGTGATGGTGGTCAACGGGATCATCACCCGGCAGGTCGCGATGATGCCGCTCACCCGGGTCACCGACATGAAGTACGAGCAGAGCCCGACCGGCCGCGCCCTCAACTACGGCACGTTCGTGCTGGAGTCCGCCGGTCAGGAACAGGCACTCCGGGTGATCAAGAACCTGCCCAACCCGAACGAGCTCTACCTGCGTGTGGTCGAGGAGATGTACGAGCCGCAGGCGGTCGAGGCGCGGCTCGGCAAGGAGGCCGACGAGGCCAAGGCCGACGACGGAGCCTGAAACTTTTCGTCCGAACATCGGATGAACTGCACACCTTCCGCCATCGACCCGGGCGACCCGGCCGTGGCATCCTGCCAGGCAGGACGGGGGGAGATGAGTGTGGTGGTGAGCAGAGATCCGCTGGAGGAGGAGTTCCGCGAATTCGTCGCGGCCCGGTCCGGCGCACTGCTGCGCACCGCCTACCTGCTCGCCGGTGACTGGGCCACCGCCGAGGATCTGCTCCAGACCGCGCTGACGAAGACCTACCTGGCCTGGAAGCGGCTCGGCGGGATCGAGGCCATCGAGCCGTACGCCCGCCGGGTCATGGTCAACACGTCCACCAGCTGGTGGCGGCGCCGCTGGCACGGCGAGCGTCCCACCGAGGTGCTGCCGGAGCGCGCCGGTGTCGACGAGATCGAGCAGCAACTCGACCGGGACGCGCTCTGGCGGCACCTCCAGGCGCTGCCGGCCCGGCAGCGGGCGGTGCTGGTGCTGCGCTTCTACGAGGACATGTCCGAGGCGCAGACCGCCGCGCTGCTGGAGATCTCCCCGGGCACCGTCAAGAGCCAGACCTCCCGGGCGCTCAACACGCTGCGCCGCCGGCTCGGTTCCCAGGCGGCCCTGGGCCTGCCAGCGCCCGCCGACGCGCCCGCGGCGGCCCCGTCCGCCTCGCCCACGGGCGGCCGGGCCGTCCCGCCGGCCCGGGGCGCCGAGCCGGCCCGTACCCCGGCGCGGCAGCCCGCCGCCCGGGTGCCGCGACCGGGCCCACCCGCGGCTCCGGTCCGCCCCGCCGTCCCGATCCCGGCGAAGAGCCGATGAGCGGCACCCGGCAGCACGGCGACAACCGAACGGGCAGCCCGGAGCGTCCATTCCCCGTGAGCGACGACGAGCTGGAGCGGGCGCTGCGGGAGACCCTGTCCCGCCGCGTCGAGACGTCCCGCCCGCTGCCCGCCGACCCGGCCGGGGAGGTCCTGCGCCGGGCACGGCGCACGGGCCGGCGGCGTACGCTCACCGGCCTCGCCCTGGCCGGGGTCGCCACCGTTGTCGTCACCACCGGGGTGGCCCAGTTCAGCGCGCCCGGCGGCGACGGCGGCACGCCCACAGTGGTGCTCGGCGACCCGCCCGTCCTCTTCCCGTCCCCGCAGACCTCCGAGCCCTCCTCGGTCACCCGCTTCGGGCCGGTCCGCGCCGAACTCGACCTGCTCGTCGGTGACCGGCTGGACACCAGCGGCGGCGAACGGCGGCAGCTGACCGGGGTCAGCGGCGTCGAACGGGCGCAGCGGATCCACGAGCAGGAGGGCTGGCTGCTCACCTCGGCGGCCACCGTCGCCGGCCGTACCCTCTGGTGGGTTCCGGTCGGTGGCACCGCGCCGCAGGTCATGCTCGCCGCCGCGGACGCGGTGGCGGTCTCCCCGGACGGCCGCCAGGTCGCCTGGCGGGACGGCACGGACCTGATCGCCGCCGGTGTGGTCGCCGGCCAGCTCATCGCGCCGGTCCGGATCGCCGCGCCGGAGGGCGCCGTGCCGGTCGGCTTCACCGGCGACGCGGTGCTGATCCAGCAGCCCGGCGACGGCGGGATGAGCGTCTGGAACCGCGCGCTGGGCGGGCAGCCGGGCCCGGTGAACCCGGACGTGCGCACCGTCTACGGCACCCGGCCCGACGGCCGGGTGGTCGGCCTGGTCGCCGCCGGGCGGGACGAGGAACACTGCCTGGCCCTGCTCGACCCGGCCCGCGACCTCGCCCCGGTGCGTACCGGATGCGGTCTGAAGCTTGCCACCGACGGGCTCGGCGCCGTCTCCTTCGACGGCCGGTGGCTGCTCGCCAACGGCACGTCGCGCACCGCCCTCCTGGTCGACCTGCGTGACCCGGCCAGCCCGGTCACCCACCCGGCCGGCCCGCTGCTGGCCGGGGGCGTGTCCTGGACCCGGGCCGGGGTGGCGCTGCACGTGGACGCGACCGGCGGGCTGGTCCGGGTCAAGCCCGAGCGGGTGCTGGCCGGTGACCGGCCCACGGCCTCGAAGGTCGAGGGGCTGGCGCCGGAGGACCGCCCGGTGGTGGTGGCCGACGTGCCCACGGTGCCGGACGGGGCGTAGCGTCGGACGGGTGAGCGTCCCCGCCCGCATCGACCTGCACACCCACTCCACCGCCAGCGACGGCACCCTGACCCCCGCCGAGCTGGTCCGGGCCGCCGCCGACGCCGGGCTCGACGTGGTGGCACTCACCGACCACGACACCACCGCCGGCTGGGCGCCCGCCGTCGCCGCCCTGCCGCCCGGGCTCACCCTGATCCGCGGCGCGGAGATCTCCTGCCGGTGGTTCGGCGCCGAACCGGCGATCCCGCTGCACCTGCTCGCGTACCTGTTCGACCCGGCCGAGCCACACCTGGCCGCGGAACTGGCCCGGGTCCGCCGGGCCCGCGAGGAACGCGGCGAGCGCATCGTCCGGCTGCTCCAGGCCGACGGCATCCCGGTGAGCTGGACGGAGATCCTGACCGGTGCGGGCGGCGGCACCGTCGGCCGCCCGCACATCGCGCAGGCGCTGATCCGGGCCGGTCTGGTCGCCACCACCACCGAGGCGTTCGGGCCGGACTGGCTCGGCGAGCGGTACCGGCTGCCCAAGGACGACATCGAGGTGTTCCAGGCGGTGGCGCTGGTGCGGGCGGCCGGCGGCGTGCCCGTCTTCGCCCACCCGAAGGCCAGCCGGCGCGGCCGGATCGTGCCGGACGAGCTGATCGCGGACCTGGCGGCGGCCGGCCTGGCCGGGCTGGAGGCAGACCACGAGGACCACGACCGGGCCGAGCGGGAGCACGTCCGCGGGCTCGCCGCCGACCTGGGACTGCTGGTCACCGGCTCGTCCGACTTCCACGGCACGCACAAGACCGTGCGGCTCGGCGCGCACACCACAGGGCCCGAGGCGTACGAGCGGATCGTCGCGCTGGCCCGCGGGGTGACCCCTGTCGCTTCGAGCTGAAGCGATCCGACGGCACGGCTACCGTGTCCGCGTGGATCTCAAGCTCTTCGGCGAGGTCTTCGTGACCCTGCTGGTGATCGTCGACCCGCCCGGAATGATGCCCATCTTCCTCGCGCTGACCGGGCCGCTGCCCGCGCGCGACCGGAACCGGGCCGCCTGGCAGGCCGTGGCGCTGGCGCTCGGGGTCATCGTGATCTTCGCGGTGGCGGGGCAGACGATCCTGGCGTACCTGCACGTCGACCTGCCCGCCCTCCAGGCGGCGGGCGGCCTGCTGCTGATCCTGGTCGCGCTGGAGCTGCTGACCGGCAAGGCGGACGACCCGAGCAACCAGGTCACCTCGAACATCGCGCTGGTGCCGCTCGGCACCCCGCTGCTGGCCGGGCCGGGCGCCATCGTGGCCACCATGCTGTTCGTGCAGCAGGCCGGCGGCGCCGTCGACTACCTCGCCATCGGGCTCGCCATCGTCGCGGTGATGGTCACCGTCTGGGTGGTGCTGCGCTTCTCCGGCGGCATCGTCAAGGTGCTGCGCCCCGGCGGCATCGAGGTGCTGACCCGGATCGCCGGTCTGCTGCTGGCCGCCATCGCCGTGCAGCTCATCGCCGACGCGATCGCCGCGTTCGTGACCCAGTACCTCAACAACGCCTGAGCGGGCTCGTCCGGTGTCGTACCCGGATGGCAGGATTCTCCGGGTGCGACGACAGTCAGCAGCCAGTGGCTCCCGGGCTCCCCGACCCCGCGCCGAGCAGTCCGAGCAGCTCGGTTTCGAGGGCATGCCGGAGCGCCTGTTCGTCTGCACACCGAGCAAGCTCGGCGCGTACGCGGACTGTCCCCGCCGCTACCGCTACGCCTACGTCGACCGGCCCGCGCCGCCCAAGGGCCCGCCGTGGGCGCACAACTCGCTCGGCGCGAGCGTCCACACCGCGCTGAAGAACTGGTACGCGCTGGCCCCCGACCGCCGCCGCCCCGAGGTGCTCGGCACCCTGCTCAAGGGCACCTGGGTCCGCGAGGGCTACCGCGACGACGAGCAGGAGCGCGACGCCTTCCGGCGGGCGCTGACCTGGCTGGAGAGCTACGTGGCGGGCCTCGACCCGGCCGACGAGCCGGTCGGCGTGGAACGGGTGGTCGCGGTCAAGACCGCGGTGCTCGCGTTCAACGGCCGCACCGACCGGATCGACTCGCGTCCCGGCCCGGACGGGCGGCCCGAGCTGGTCATCGTCGACTACAAGACCGGCCGCACCGGGCTCGACGCCGACGACGCGCGCGGCTCGCAGGCGCTCGCGCTCTACGCGTACGCGGCCGAGCGGGTGTTCCGCAAGCCGTGCCGCCGGGTCGAGCTGCACCACCTGCCCACCGGCACCGTCGCCGCCCACGAGCACACGCCGGAGTCCCTGCACCGGCAGCTCACCCGCGCCGAGGACACCGCCCGCGACATCATGGCCGCCGAGCGCGCGGTGGCCGACGGCACCGACCCCGACGCGGCGTTCCCGGCCGAGCCGGGCCCGCGGTGCGGCTGGTGCGACTACCGGCGTACGTGCCCGACCGGCGCGCAGACCCCCGGCAAGGACCCCTGGTCGGCGGTCGAGCGGTTCGCCGACGCGGAGTGAGCGTGGGACGCCGTCAGGCCGCGGTCAGGCGGGCGGCGCGTTCCTTGGCGGCCTGCTGCAACGGGCCCTCCCGGTAGCGCCGGGGCACCGCGGCCAGCGCCAGTCGCAGCGCCCGCGCGCTCAGGTCCGCCGACAGAGCGGTGGTGGGCAGGCCCAGCCCGCCGTAGAGCCGCAACGCCCACGGCGGCAGCATCCCCAGCGCGGTGGCGGCGATCCCGAAGTACGCCCAGCGCGGCGGCCCCAGGTTCAGTCCGACCCGCGCCGGCAGGCTGAGCTTCCACGGGATCGGCGGCGCGGTCAGGAACACCGCCGTCTCGGCCGCCTCCCGGGTCATCCGCAACTGCGGGCGTACGTCCCGGTAGTAGTCCGCCACCTCGGCGGCGGTACCCGGCACGTCGTCCGGGTCCAGCCCGACCAGGGCCGCCGACCGGCGCTGCTCGGTGTAGTAGCCGTCCACCTCGTCGTCGGTGAGCGCCAGCCCGGCCCGCCGGGCGGTGCTCACGAACGACTCGACCTCGGTGACGTGCACCCAGCGCAGCAGCTCCGGCTCGTCGATGCGGAACTCCGCACCGGTGAACGGGTCGGTGGCGCGCATCCGGGCGTGCCGCGTTCGCAGTCGTCGCCCGGCCGCCTCCGCCTCGGCGGTGGTGCCGTAGATCGTCGTCCCCACGTAGTTCGCCGTGCGGACCAGCCGGCCCCAGGCGTCGGTGCGGTAGTTGCTGTTCTGTGCGACGCCGGCCATCGCGCGCGGGTGCAGCGCCTGGAGGTAGAGCGAGCGCAGGCCGGCGACGATCAGGATCGGTTCCTCGTGCACCTTCCACGTGACCGATCCCGGACCGAAGAGGCCGAGGTCTTCGGTGTCCACCGATCAAGAGTGCCACGCGCCGTCGCCGGGCGTCCTCGGTGCGGCCGCCAGTCGTGGGTGCGGGCGTCCTCGGTGTGGCTGTCAGTCGTCGGCGGAGCGGCGGGACTGGCAGGCCGGGCAGAGGCCCCAGAAGGTCACTTCCGCCTCGTCCAGCTCGAAGCCGTGTGCCACGTTCGGGTCCAGGCAGGGGGCGCTGCCGACAGCGCAGTCCACGTCGGCGATCTCGCCGCAGCCCCGGCACACCACGTGGTGGTGGTTGTCGCCGACCCGGGCCTCGTATCGCGCGGGACTGCCGGCCGGCTCGATCCGGCGGGACAGGCCGGCCCGGGACAGGGCGCCGAGCACGTCGTAGACGGCCTGGGTGGAGACCGAGTCGATCCGTCGGCGTACCCGCCGGGTGATCTCGTCGACCTCCAGGTGACCGCCGGCGGAGAGCACGTCCAGCACGGCGAGACGCGGCCGGGTGACCCGTAGGCCCCTCGACCGGAGCAGCTCCTCACCTGTGGACATGGATCCATGACAGCACGGGGCAGGCGGGCCGACAAGCGAACGTTGTTCACCCGTGGCCGGGGCCACAGGTGAACCGGCACCGCCACGCGTTCGTGTATCGAGGAAGACGGCCTCACGCCGTACGCTGAGCGCGCCAAACCACCCACTCGCCGGAGGTGTCGGTGTTCAGGGAAATCAACGGTCTGCCGGTCCACGTGCTCGTCATCCACGCGGTGGTGGTGCTGGTGCCGCTGCTGGCACTGCTCGCCGTCGCGTACGGGGTGCTGCCCCGCTGGCGCCCCCGCCTCGACTGGGCGGTCGCGGCGCTCGCCGTGGTCACCCCGATCCTCGCCTTCGTGGCGACCGAGTCCGGTGAGGAGTTGGAGGGGGTCCTGCGCGCGAAGGGCTACCCGCCGGACCGGCTCCAGCAGATCAGCGAGCACGCGTCGTACGGCGACACGCTGTTCTGGTACGCGCTCGGGCTCGGCGTCGCGGCGCTGCTGCTGGTGCTGTCGACGAGCCGCTTCGTCGCGGGCCGGAACCTGCCCCGCTGGCTCCCGGTGGTGCTCACCGTCGTGGTGGCGGTGCTCGCGGTCTTCGCGCTCGTGTACGTCTACCTGACCGGGGACAGCGGCGCCAAGGTGGTCTGGGACGGCGTGGTCTGACCGCTGCGGTCAGAACAGCACCCGCGAGCACAGCAGGCAGGTGAGCAGCACCAGCACCACCGCCACGGCCGCCCCGATGCCGTAGGTGAGCCGCTGCGCGCGCTGCTCCGCCTGGTCCATCGCGGCCATGTCCTGCGGCGGGAGCCGGCGGGGGGGTGACGGCTGTACGTGTACCGGTGGCCGCCAGCCGGGCGGCGGAGGCGTGCTCGGCGGCGGTCCCGCGTACCCCGAGGGCGGCGGGCCACCGGCGGGCGCGCCACCCCCGAACTGCGGGCCGGCGGGCGCGCCGCCCCCGAACTGTGGGCCAACGGCGGCCGGGCCGGCACCGCTCGTGCCCGGCCACGCGCCGCCGGCCACCGTCCAGCCGCCTGCCGCCTCCGGCCGGGCCCACGGGCTCTCGGTGGCCGCCTCGCGCGACCAGGGGCTGGCGTTCCCGGCCGCCTCGGGGTTGTCGGCGGCTGCTCCGGTCGTCTCGACGCCCTCGGCGACGGCCGGCTCTGCCGGAAGGGCGTCCGGCTCTGCTGTGGGGGCGGCCGGCTCCGCCGCGAGGGAGGCCGGCTCGGGCTGCCCGGCGGTCCCGGGCGGAACGTCGGTGCGGTCCGGTTCGGCGGTGCGGTCCGGTTCATGGGCCCCGCCGGTGTCACCCGGCCGAGATCCGGGACCGGCCGGGCGGGCGTCCGCGCTGTCCCGGGGGACCGCCCCGGGGGCGTTCTCCCCGGCGGGTGCCGGTTGGTCCGGGCGTCGCCAGGTCTCGTCGTCGGGGCTGCCACCGCTCGGCGTCGTCACGCCGTCCGACGCTACCAACGCCCCGGGCCGGTCGGCCGCCCGACGCGTCGATCACCGTCACCCCGGCCCGTCGCGCCCGGTGTTTGACGTTCCGACGGCTCCCGGCCCGGTACGGCAGGGCTCGGGACGATCCGACCGGTCCCGGGAATCGAACCGGCGGCCTGTACGGCGGTATCGTTGCTGATCGTGACCGAACCCGCCATCCGGACACCGCGCGACGACGACGACCGCGTGGTCGACCTCAGCGACGACTTCGTGGTGCTGCCCGAGCAGACCAGCGACGACACCGACCGTGGCTGGGGCGAGCGCCCCGGCGGCAACGACGACTGGCTGCTCGCCGAGCGTCCCCCACACTGGGGCTGATCGCGCCGCGGCGGGCTGCTCGCCGGCTCGCGTCAGCCGCGTACCACCACGGCGAAGCGGCTGCCTTCCGGCAGACCGATCGCCCGCCGGGCCTGCTCCGGCGGCAGCGCCAGGTAGAGCGCCGAGGAGCCGTCGACCGCCCCGGTGGCGCCGACCACGTCGAGCACCAGGGCGCGTGGAGCCAGCAGCGTGGGGTCGGGCGTACCGCCGGCCGGCACGACGAGCAGGTCGACCCGGGCACCCGGGCGCAGCACCGCGAGGGCGGCCGGTTCGGCCAGCCGGATCGGTACGCCGACCGCACCGGCCGGCAGCGCGGGGATGCCGCCGGACGGCGACGCCGTCGCCGAGGTGGCCGGCAGGACGCGGGGTGGTGGGCAGGACGGCGGCGTCTGCAGCACCGCGGCGGCCAGCCCCAGCAGCACCGCGACGAGCGTCACCCGCAGCAGTGTCCGGCGCCGGGGCAGCCCGCGCCAGCGGACCGGACGCAACGTCGTCTCGCGATCCGCCACCGCTGCCTCCCGCCGCCGGTCAACCATCCGACCGCAGGCTAGGCCCGGCCTCCCGGCTCCCGCCGCCCCACCGCCCGCCCCTGTGGATAACCCGCCCGCTTGTGGAAAACCGTTCCCCGGGACCAGCGCGGAGGCCCGGTGCGGCCGGGACCGCCAGCTCGGGGAGGTTGCTGCTTCCGGACCGGCGGATGCAGCAACCTCGCCGAGCTGGCGAGCATCCGCCACCGGCCGACGCAGCAACCTCGCCGAGCTGGCGAGCATCCGCCGCGAACGGAACGTGGCCGCCCCCGAGCGGGAACGGCCACGTGTCGCGTGCGAGAGCGGGTCAGGACGAGCTGGACGCCGCCGGTGCCTTGCTCGCCGTCGACCCGGAACCGGACGAAGAAGGCGATCCGGACGAGGAAGACGAGCCGGACGACGAGGACGAGGAGTCCGACGACCCGGACGAGGACGACTCGGACTTGGCCGGCTTGCTCGTGGTCGAGGAGCCGTTGTCGGACCCGGACGAACGGGAGTCCGTGCGGTAGAAGCCGGAGCCCTTGAACACGATGCCCACCGAGTTGAAGAGCTTTCGCAGCCGCCCCTCACACGCCGGGCACTCGGTCAGCGGCTCGTCCGAGAAGGACTGCACCGCCTCGAGCTGGTGGCCGCACGCGGTGCAGGCGTACTGGTACGTGGGCACGTTCTCCTCCGGATCTTCGGCACGGCCTTCTGGCACTCGTGGTCTTCGAGTGCCAATGGTGCGTCATGACCCCCGGGTTCGTCCAGCGGAAGCGCCCGGGCCCACACCCGGGACCGCCACCAGCCCGTCCGCCGGAGTGATCACACAGTGCACCGGACGGTCGTGCGGCAGGGCGGGCACCGCCTCCACCAGCTCGCCGTCGTGCAGCAGCGCCACCGTCGGCACCGTGGCGGGCACCCGGGCCAGCGCGCGGTCGTACGAGCCGCCGCCCCGGCCCAGCCGGATGCCCCGGCGGTCCACCGCCACCGCCGGCACCACGACCAGGGCGGCTCCGGCCACCGCGGTCCGCCCCCGGGGCGGTGCGGTCGGCTCGCGCAGGCCCCGGCCGGCGGCGCGCAACAACTCCGGGCCGGTGTACCGGGCCCAGTCCAGATCCAGGTCCTCGCGCAGCACCGGCAGCAGCAGCTCGGCGTCGGGCGGCAGCGCGGCGAGCAGCACGTCCGGCAGGTCGTGCCCGCCGGGCTCGGAGGCGACCGGCACGTACGCGCTCATCCTGGCCGGCCGCAGCCGGCGTACCAACGTCACCAGCTCGGCCTGGACGGCGGCCGCCGCCACCGCGCGTTCGGCCGCGGACAGCGACCGGCGCGCGGCGAGTAGCGCGATGCGCATCTCCCGCTTCGCATCGTGCGCTTCATCCGAAAATTCCGGCACGCAACACTCCTGACGCAACGCTTGCCTAATGGTCGCTCTGTGTCAGCATCGCACCAAGGGAGCGGAACTTCCGGGGGGAAGATTGACGCTACGCGGGCGGTTGACGGCGGCTTTCCTCGCGGTGGTCCTCGGCCCCGTCCTGCTCGGCGCGTTCTTCGTCGGGGCCACGCTCAGCGCCGTCGACCGCAGCCGTGCCACCGAACGGCTGGGCCTGGCCGCGGCCGGTGTCCGTACCTCGATCGACGCGCTCTGCCAGCAACTCCGCGCGGCCGCCGACGCGGTCGCGCTGGTCGGCGACCCGGTCGTCCGGTCGCGTGCGGCTGACCAGGTGGTCGCCCGGGGCCTGGCCGCCGCCGTGCTGATCGCCGACGCCGCCGGCCGCACCACCTACACCACGCCGAACGGGCCGGCCGGGCGCTGGCAGGACTGCGCCGGCGCGCCCGCCACCGGCGTCGCGGCGCTCTCCGCCCAGGTCCGGCTCCGCGACCCGGTCGGCACCGACCTGGGCGCGGTCGCCGCCGCCCAGCCCGTCGACCGGGCGTTCGTGGCGCGGCTCGCCGCCGTGACCGGCGTCGGGGTCACCCTCGACGACCCCGGCGGCATCACCCACACGACCGAGGACCAGGGGGTACGCGCAGCGGTGCTGGCCGCCGCCGGCAAGGCGGACGGGAACCGGGTGACAGGCACCGGCGACGGCCGGTACGTGCGGCGGGTCGGCCCGTCTCCCGGTCAGCCGCTCCCACTGGTGCTGTCGGTGCCGGGGGAGCGTGCGCCCGGCCTGTACGGGGCGCTGATCGCCGCCGTCGCGCTCGCCGCCCTGCTCGCCGTGCTGGCGGCCTGGCGGCTGGCCCGGGTGACCACCCGGCCGCTGGGTGAGCTGGCCGGCGCGGTGGACCGGGTGGCGCGCGGCGACCTGAGCGCCCGGGTGCCGGTGCGCAGCCGCGACGAGATCGGGCGGCTCGCAAGCGCGTTCAACCGGATGACCCGGGAGACCGGCACCTACGTGACGGCGCTGACCAGCAGCCGTGACCAGCTCCGCAACCACCTCGCGGTGCTCGGTGACACGCTTGCCAGCACGCACGACCTGCAACGCATCCTGCGGGTGATCCTGGACAGCGCGATCGCCGCCACCGGCGCCCGGGCCGGCGCGGTGCTGCTCGTCGACGGCGACGGCGTCCTCGTCGGCCGGTGCGTGGAAGGGCTGACCGGGCGCTGGCCGACGAGCGACCCGGCCGACCCGGCGACGCTGCGGGTCGCGGTCGGCGCCGGGGTGCTGGGAGCGGTGGCCGCCACCGGCGAACCGCTGCGCGGACGGTGGGCGCCGCCGGACACGCCGACCGGGGAGCCGACCTGCGAGACGTACGTGGCGGTGCCGTTCGCCACCCCCGGCGGCACCGAGTCGCGCGGCCCGGACCGGCCCGGCCACCCGCCCGCCGACGGCGACCCGTCCGGCTCGGCCTGCGCGGCGCTCGGCGTACTCGTGCTCTACGACCGGCTCGGCGGGCACGGGTTCCACGACGACGACGTGGTGACGCTGCGGACGTTCGCCGGGCACGCGGCGGTCGCGGTGGAGAACGTCCGGGTGCACGAGGAGGCGCAGCGGCTCTCCCTCACCGACCCGCTGACCGGGCTGTGGAACTACCGCTACCTGCGTGAGTCGATCCGCCGTGAGGTGGAGCGGGCGAACCGGTTCGGCCGGATGCTCAGCGTCCTCGCGCTCGACCTGGACCGGTTCAAGAACGTCAACGACACCTGGGGCCACGCCGCCGGGGACGCCGTGCTGGTCGAGTTCGCCCGCCGGGTACGCGGCGTGATCCGCGAGGTGGACCTGGCGTTCCGGCAGGGCGGCGAGGAGTTCGTGGTGCTGCTGCCGGAGACCGACGCCCGGGGCGCCACGATCGTCGCCGAGCGGCTCGGCGCGGTGGTACGCGACCAGCCGGTGACCGTCGAGGGGAGCGGCGACGAGCCGGTGCGGGTGCCGGTGACCGTCTCCATCGGCATCGCCGTCTACCCGGACCACGCCGCCGGCGGCCAGCAGGTGCTCGACGCCGCCGACGACGCGTTGTACGCGGCGAAGGCCGCCGGACGCGACGGCTACCGGCTCGCCCCGGCGCCCGATCCGGTGCCCACCCAGGAGATCCCGGTGGTGGCCGCCGGTGCCGGCCCGCCGGACGGGCTGCCCCGGGCCGGCGCGGCGGATCCGGCGGGCACCGTCCAGGGCGGCGCGTCTTCCGGTCCTCACCCGCCGCGGCAGAGCCGTGGCCGATAGTCTCGCGACATGTCGGAGCACTCAGCGAACCCCTCAGCGACCCCCGGTCGCTCCCGCGCGGTCAAGGCCGTGATCCCGGCCGCCGGCCTGGCCACCCGGTTCCTGCCGGCCACCAAGGCGGTTCCCAAGGAACTGCTGCCGGTCGTGGACCGGCCGGTGTTGCAGTACATCGTCGAGGAGGCCGCCCAGGCCGGTATCGACGACATCCTGCTGATCACCGGTCGCGGCAAGACCTCGATGGTGGACCACTTCGACCGCCGGCCCGACCTGGAGGAACGGCTCGCCAAGAAGCCCGAGCTGCTGGCCGAGGTCAAGCGCACCGAGGAACTCGCCGCGATCTACACGGTCCGCCAGCCGGAACAGCTCGGCCTCGGCCACGCCGTCGGGTACGCCGAGTCGCACGTCGGCGACGCGCCCTTCGCGGTGCTGCTCGGCGACGAGTTCGTCAAGCCCTCCGAGCCGCTGCTGCCGGCCATGCTGGAACTCCAGGCCCGCACCGGCGGCGTGGTGCTCGCGTTCTTCGAGGTCGACCCGGCCGAGACCAGCCGCTACGGCATCGCGTCGGTCGAGCCGGCCGAGTCGGAATACGCCGACATCGCCGAGGTCGTCAAGGTCACCGGCATGGTGGAGAAGCCCAACCCGGCCGACGCCCCCAGCAACCTCGCCGTCCTCGGCCGGTACGTGCTCCCCGGGAAGATCTTCGACGCGATCCGGCGTACCCAGCCGGGCAGCGGCGGCGAGATCCAGCTGACCGACGCGATGGAGCTGCTGCGTACCGAGGGGGTGCCGGTGCACGCCATCGTCTACCGGGGCACCCGTTACGACACCGGCATGCCGCTCGGCTACCTCCAGACCGTCGTGCAGATCGCCGCCGAGCGGGACGACCTGGGCGCCGAGTTCCGCAAGTGGCTGACCGAGTTCGTCAACAACGGTGACGAGACAGTCACCGCAGCCGTCCTCAACGGCATCCGCGACGCGTCCGGCGGTGCCGATACATGACCGCGACGGCCGACGCCGAGGCGGCCGCGAACGAGTTGACGCCGCTCGCCGACTACCTGGGCAGTGTGCTGCGCAGGTTACGCGCGCTGCCTCCACTCGACCTCGACCTGACCCAGGCGTACGGCAACGTGCTCGCCGAGGACGTGGTCGCCCCGCACTCGTACCCCGCCTTCGACCAGGCGGCGGTGGACGGGTACGCCGCGCGCTGGGAGGACATCTCCGGTGGGAGTCGGGGGCCGGGCTACGTCCCGGCCCCCTCCGGTATGCCCGGCGGCCGCAGCATCCGCCTCAACGTGGTGGGTGACCTGGGCGCGGCGAGCTGGCGGCCGGTCCGGCTCACCCCCGGCTCCTGCTTCTCGGTGGCGGCGGGCGCGCCGCTGCCGATCGGCGCGGACGTGGTCGTCCCGGTGGAGTGGACCGACCAGGGCATGGCCGCCGTCGAGATCTTCCGCGCCCCCAAACGGGGGTACGGCCTGCGCCGCGCCGGGGAGGAACTGGCCGCCGGCACGCTGCTCGCCCGCGCCGGCGCGTACGTCTCACCGGCCCTGGTAGCGGTGTTCGCCGCCACCGGCATCGGGCACGTGGTGGTGCGGCCCAGCCCGCGCGTGGTGATCGTGGCGACCGGCGACGAACTGGTGGACGTGGGCCGGGGCAGCCAGCCCGGGCAGGTGGTGGACACCAACTCGCACGCGCTGACCGCGGCGGCGGCCGAGGCGGGCGCGCTCGCGTACCGGGTGGGGATCTGCGACGACGACCCGGAGGCGCTGCGCGGCCTGCTGGAGGACCAGACGCTGCGCGCCGATCTGATCATCACGACGGGCGGCACCGGCACCGGCCCCGGCGACATGGTCCGCCGCATCCTGTCCCGCCGCGACGGCGGCCGGGCCGGGCCGGTCACCTTCACAGAGGTGGCCCTCTATCCCGGAACGGCCCTCGGGTTCGGTACGGTCGGCGCCGAGGAGGTGCCGGTGGTGTGTCTTCCCGGTGAGCCCGGCGCGGCGCTGATCGGCTTCGAGGTGCTGGCCCGCCCGGCCATCCAGCTGCTGGCCGGCGCCGAGCCGGTGTTCCGGCCGAGCGTCCGCGCACACCTGCTGGAGACGGTCTCGTCCCCGGTGGGGCTGCGCGAGTTCCGGCCCGCGCACGTGGCCGAGCGGCGCGGCGGCGGGTACACGGTCCAGCCGCTCGCCGGTGGCCCGTACACGCTCTCCGGCCTGTCCGACGCGAACGGCCTGCTGGTGCTCGGCGAGCGGGTCACCACCGCCGCTGCCGGGTCTACCGTGGATGTTCTCCTGCTGGACCGGCGCCGGTGAGCGCGAGGAGTGAGCTTGCGAGCCCCGCAGTCGCGAGCGAAGGGCCGGCTCGGTGAGGTTCCGGCGGGCGCCGGGGTGGCCGGCGGTGCTGGTGGACGGTCCGGTGGTGCTGCGGCCGTACCGGCGTTCGGACGCCACCGCCTGGTCGGAGATCCGGCGGGCGAACCGGGAGTGGCTGGCGCCGTGGGAGTCCCATGTGCCCGGCGGCTGGTACGAGACGAACTCGCCCGCAGCGTTCCGCCTGGTGCACGCCGACCAGCGCAAGTCCGCGCGTACCGGTGAGGGCATGCCGTTCGCCGTCTGCCTGCGCGAGGACGGGCAGGAGCGGCTGGTCGGCCACGTGAACGTGGGCAGCATCGTGCGGCGGGCGTTCTGCTCCGGGTACGTGGGCTACTGGGTGGACTTCCGGGTGGCCGGTCGTGGCGTGATCCCGACCGCTGTGGCGCTCGCCGTGGACCACGCGTTCGGGCCGGGCGGGCTGCACCGGATCGAGGTGAACATCCGGCCGGAGAACACGCCGTCGCGGCGGGTGGTGGAGAAACTCGGCTTCCGCGAGGAGGCCTATCACGTGCGCTACATGCACATCGACGGCGCGTGGCGAGACCACATCGGATATGCGATGACGGGCGAGGAAGTAGTAGCCGAGGGCGGCTTGCTGGCGCGGTGGCACCGCGTACGTGACAACCGCCGCTGAGGCACACGCCCGGCGCGGCGCACTGTGAACCGGGTCGGCGGCCCGTAACCTCAAGTAACTGCAAGCTGTGGCAAGCGCTGCCCGCCCGCACGAAGTGCGCCGTAAACGACGGTCGACGGAAGAAGTTGCGGCGGTGCGGCGCTCGCCTCGAACTTTGGTGACGGGAGGGGTGAGGGTGCCCACGTCGGTGCTCCTCGCCGTCCTCGCCGCCGCCGGTCTGCTCGCCCTCGCTCCGGCGCTGGTCCGCCGGTACGACGCCACCGAGCGGCTGGTGGCGGAGCGGGCGCAGTCGACGGCCCGGGTGCTCCAGCGCCGGCGTCGACGGCGCACCGTGCCCGGGCGACGACCGCTGCACCCGCCGCGCTCCCTCGTCGTGACCCTCAGTGAAGACTCCGACACGGGTGGTCTTGCCCGTCCGGTCTCCGCGCCACCGCTGCGCCGGCGCTCCGGGCGGCTCCGGCCCGTCTCCGCGGTGCCGGCCCAGTCCCGCCGACGGCACCCGCCCCGCCGACGGCACACCCCGGCGATCTACCGCCGGCGCCGGGTGCTGGCCGCGCTGCTGCTGCTCAACCTGGTCGAGCTGGGCGGCGTGGTGCTCGTCGGACCCGGGTTCTGGATCAGCGTCTCGGTCACCGGCACGCTGCTCGTCGCGTACGTCGTACACCTGCGGCAGCGTGCCCTGGCCGAGCGCCGACGGCGGCGTGCGGACGCCCGCGAGGCGGCCTGGCTGGCCGCCCGCCAGGCCGAGGTACGCCGCGAGCAGGCCCGGCGCGCGGCGGCCCGGCGGGAGGCGCAGCGCCGGCTGGCCGCCCAGCGCGAGGCGGTCCGGCGTACGGCGATGGGGCTGGACCGTCCCGCGGACCTGCCACCGGCGGCGAGCGGCGGCTCGGTGTCCTATCGGCGGGCGGGCGGCCTGCGCGGACGCCCCTACCAGTCCGGCCGAGGTGCCTGACCGCCGTGCCGGCGCTTCGCTGGTGGCGATCTTGGAAGGTTTGGGCCCTTCCGAGGGCCTTTTCCTTCCAAGATCTACGGGGCGGCGGGGCGGTTCGCGTCGTGGGGGCGCGACCTGTTAGCCTTGTCGTCGGCCCGCCCGGTGAAAGCCGGGTGGGACCGACGCTGGTTCGCCGGCGGAGGGGCTGTGGCGCAGACCGGTAGCGCACCTCGTTCGCATCGAGGGGGTCAGGGGTTCAAATCCCCTCAGCTCCACCCAGTTCAAAGGCCGTTTCCCGTGGTGGAAGCGGCCTTTTCGATCTCGTACGGCCCGGCCCGCCGGAACCACGTCGTACTGCCAGCTTGGCACTTCGGCGTACACCTCGGGAGCACAGATGCCCAACGTGGCCCTCATCGCCGGACCGCTCGTCGACCTGGCCTCCGCTGCGTCGGCTCTGGCAGACGCCCTCGGCCTGCAGGTCGTCAGCGCAGGCAATGTCTTCCGCCGGCACGTGCAGCAGAAGACTCCGTTGGGCGAAGAGGCGAACGGTCATATGCGGGCCGGACAGCTCGTCACCGATGAGCTGATGGTCAGAGCCGTCGCCGGCGCGCTAGCGGACGTCGACGGTGGCTGGGTGCTGTACGGCTTCCCTCGCAAGATCCGTCAGGCCGAGTTGCTGACGCGGGGCGGCCATGTACCCGACACAGTGATCGAACTCGTCCTGACCGACGACCAACTCCACCTCGCGATCCAGCGCCGGGTGGAACGACGGATGGAACTCGATCCCCAGGTCGCTGTGCGACGCCGGCAACTCCTGCGCACGTACGCGAACGCGCAGGAGAACCACCAAGCACAGATCGAGCCGTTGCGCGCCTACTACCGGGCGCGTGGCCTGCTGCGGACCGTCAGCGGCTTCGGCGATTTCGAAGACGTAGCAGCCAGAATGATCCCCATCGCCTCCCAAGGCCAATGCGGCCCGTGAGATCGAGCAGGTAGGCCAGGCGACGTCCGCACGTTGTCAGGGCAACCCTGGACGGGCCGCACGCGCCACCACCTGGGCACGCGCGGCCGTTGCTCCGCCGGCGTTACGGACCCGGCCGCCCGACACGCCCGCCGTCAGTCGAACAGGCCGTCGAGCGCCTTCTGCTCAAGGTCGCGCCAGCGCTCGGCGTCCTTCAGCGCCTTGGCGATCTCCTTCTCGTCGAGATGGTGGGCGCCCTCCTCGCGGATGCACGCGACGCTGAACGGGCCGCCGACCGACGGCGAGGTCCGCTCCAGGGCCTCCAGCACCCGTACCACGCCCACCACGCCGTACTCGACGGTGCGCGTGGTCATCCGGAAGTGGGACAGCAGCGCGCCGGCCTGCTGGGCCATGGGCGCGCCGGAGCCGATGGCGTGGAAACCCACGTCCTCGTAGCGGCCGATGAGCCCGTTGGGGTTGATCTCTACGATCCACGGTCCGCCCTGGCTGAAGCCGGCCGCGAGCAGGTACGCCGACACCCCGCCGCCGCTGCCCTCGCCGGGTACGTCCGGGATGTAGTTCTCGTAGTGCTTCTTGAAGACGGGCAGGACGCGTTCCTGCAACTCGTCGCCGATGTCGGGTGCCTCGAGGATGGCGGTGGCCGAGTCCTGGAGAAGGGGGCGCAGGTCGTTGAGCACTCCCCGTGCGCCGCTGCCGCCCCAGGCGGCGCAGTCGCCCAGCGGGTGCAGCTTCTGGGCGGGGAAGCTCAGACCGCGGTCGCTCTCGGTGATCTGGGAGTCGGCGCCGATCACCACCCCGTCTTTGCAGACAACGGCGAGTACGACGGTCATATGGTCCTCCTGGGCAGGGGTGCGGGGTTGGGCGCGAGGTACCCGACGCCCCGCCTGCCTACACCCCGTCAGGTGTCGGCCCGCTCACTGCCCCGGACGGGAGGCCCTCTCAGCCCGCAGGTGGGGACTCGCGGACGGCAGCTGCTCTCCCAGGTATTGGGGCAGTGCCGCACACGTAGGTCGCCGACTCCAGGAACTCAGGAGTCAGCCGGACCCCGGTGAGGTGCTCAGCGAGGGCGAACGCCGCCTCGGTGTGGACCGTGTAGTCGGCGTCGTCGTCCTCGCTGAGGTCGAAACCGACCTGCCGCATCACCTCCACCAGGCCGTCGGGGTCGCTGCCGTCCCGGTGGGCAGGAAACAACGGCTCGAAATGCAGCCGGAGGACTCCGTCGTCGAGCCAGAAGAAGTGATCGACCGCGTTGACGTTGCGGAAGTGGGACACCAGCCGAGTGCCTCGGGAGAGCGGGACGATCACCTCGTCGAGGGTGCCGAGGTAGCCGTTGGGTTCGACGGCGAGTGCCCAGTCACCGACAGCGGTCACGCCGACGAACGCCCGTTCACCGTCGTGGTCCTCCCACGCGTCGTACGCGGGATCCAGCAGCTCGGCAGCACCTCGCACCCGGGACTCCTGCCGCGCGCCGAGTCTGTCCAGCAGCTTGCCCGGCGTCAGTCCTTCGACCAGCGTCAAACAGTAGGCCTCCAGGAGGCCCGGGAAGCGGTCAGTCAACCAGGCGTAGTCCGACGCGGTAGCGCTCACGTCCGGATCTTCGCAGGCGCCACCGACACTCCTGGTGACCGCCATCAGAGCAGGTCCGACCTGAGCCCGAGGCGCGCTTCAGTGCCCTCTCGAGCTTTCGGCGCTGCCACCGGGTGCGTTACCGTGACGGCTCGTGGAACGTCCTGGACCTCGATGCCCGGCCGCTGTCCGATGCTGTCGGCGATGCGGCGTAGTAACGCCGGCACGCTGTCCTGGCCCGGGCCCACTGGGTTGGCCTGCGAGAAGTGCTTGATGGTCCACGACCGCAGTTCGGACGGCATGGCGGCAGTCTGCCAGTGCTTCCGTCTCAGGTGACGGTGGCCGCGGTGAGGAAGAACGTGACCGCGTACGTGAACCGGCCTGCCTCGACGGCCTCGTCGAACCCGTCTTCGAACGCGCGAGCTTCGGCGGGTTCGAGTACGCCGCGCTGAGCCGCTGTGGCAGCCCAGCTGCGCAGGCCCAGAACGTTGTCGGCGGCGGCCGGGTCGCGAACCAGCAGTGTGCGGGGCTCGACGGTGATGTCGGCCAGACCGAGCGTGGCGAGAATGCCGGCGTGCTGGTGGGCCAGGGTGCCGTTGCGGAGGAGGACGTCGGCCCGGAACCGCAGCACACGTCGCGCCAGATCCTGGTCGGTGATGTCGAGCACCTGCGTGTCGTAGTCGGGGTCCGCGAGGACGATGCGGCCACCCGGCCGGACGACCCTGACGAGTTCCCCGATCGCGGCGTGGGGATCGGCGAGGTGTTGCACCGTGCGGTCGGACCAGGCGCCGTCGAAGGAGTCGTCGAGAAACGGCAGCCGGTGGGCGTCGGCGACGGCGCATTGCGTCAAGCCGCGCGCCTGCATGGCGGCAGTCATGGTCACGGCGCGGTCCACCGTCACCACGCCGGCGTCGTGTTCGTCTCGGAGGCGGACCGCACTCGCCCCGGTGCCCGCACCGACCTCGACGTAGCGCCGGGTGGGCGCCGGATGGAGCAGCTCGCGGACCCGATGCTGATACGCCTGGTAGAAGGGCTCGTCGGCGAGGCGGTCGAGCACGCCGACCCACGAGTCCGGGTCTGACTGCCGGTCGACGTCGGTGAATCCGTGCACGATCCGGAGCCTATTGCGCCGCCGTCGGCTGTCGCGGCAACGGCGTGGGGTGCATCGTGAGGTGGATCAGCCCGTGCTCCTGGTGCACCGTGCCGCCCGGGCTCGGCGCTATCCGGCCTCGGTGAACAGGTCGGCGTAGCGGTTCAGGTACAGCGGCCAGCCCTCGTCGTGGCCGACGCCGTCACGAACCGACTCCCAGCCCGGACCGTGCCGGTCCAGGTTGCGGTGCTCCAACTCGACCCGGGTGCGCTGCGGTGTCTCGGCGACGAACCGGACCTCGACCTCGCTGGCATTCTCCAGATCCTGTTCGAGCTGCCATGCCGGGCTGATGTCCCAGCTGAAGACGAGCCGGTCCGGCGGTTCGAAGACGAGGATCCGCGCCCAGGCGCACTCACTGCCGTCCTCGGCGCGGTCGTAGATGTGTCCACCGACCTTCGCCTCGAAGACCGTCTCCGCGATCGGCGACGACAGCAGGTTGTGCTCCTTCGGCTTGAAGTCGCCGAACCGCTCCGTGAACACCGCGAAGGCGCGCTCCACCGGCGCGTCGACCACGATCTGCCGCCGCACCACCGCATCCGTTCCACTCATGATTCCTCCTCGTCAGGGCGCTCGGCGACGTCCTTGAAGCCGTCCAACGCGCGGCTCCAGTAGGTGTCGAGCTGATCTCGTAGGGCGGCCACGCCGGCGGGATTGAGCCGGTAGACACGCTTCGTGCCCGCCGTGCGGTCCGTCACGAGGCCGGCGTCCTTCAGCACCCGCAGATGCTGCGACACCGCCGGCCGGCTGACCGGCAGCACCGCGGCCAGTTCGCCGACCGCCCGCGGCTGCTCCGCCAGACACGCGATGATCGCCCGCCGCGTCGGGTCGCCCAGGGCGTCCCACCCGTCCTCGGTTCGGTAAGTCCCCACGAACGGTAAGCTACGACTTACCATTGGCGTTCGTCAAGCCTGGAAAGCAGGTCACTGTTGCCACAGGAACGCCGCCGTCGAGCACGGCCGGCAGCGGAATCCGTACCCGCAGCCACCGCCACCGAAGTTGAAGCCGGTGCGGTGATCGTGGCCTTCCTCGAGTTGGACGACGAACGACATGGGCAGAGCGCAGGCGGGACAGGCGGGCGTCTGGTCGAACTGGAGCCACGCCGGCAGTCCGCCGAGTTGCCCGAGGACGTCTCGCAGCGGTCGGCCGGACTCACTGCGCCACCGCTCGCGCGCCTCGTCGTAGCCGTCGGAGTCCTGCATCGGCACGTACGTGACGGCGGACGTCTCGGCGGCCAGGACGGTGTCACCCGAGGGCACGGCAGACGGAGCCAGCGCCCCGGAAGGGAAGACGAACGCGCGATTGCCGCCGGCTGTCGCATCCCACTCGTCGCACAGGCCCGGATCGTTCTGGCACATGAAGATCGACAAGAGCGCGGCGTCGGTCGCGTCGATGTCGTCGAGCCGGACCTGGGCCAGGAAGTGCATCGGCCCGTCGCACTCGCCGCACAATGGCCAGTCGAAGCCCGCGGGCACGAGCGGAACACCACCGGTACGCGTGCCGGGCGCGTCTGGCGCCGTGTCGCCGTTGTAGATCATCAGAATCGTCACGCGGCGCAGCATAGGGGGGCGCGGATGCGCCCGGGCCCGTCCGGAAGTCGGCCCGCAGCCGGGCGGCCGACTGGAGTCACGTCCGTTGGTAGCCTGACGCCTCCCATACGACGGATGGAGTCTGCCCGGTGCTCAGGATGGTGCTGCGGTGGTTGGGCGCGGCGGGCGTGGTCTGCGTGGTGGCGGCGTGCGGACCCTCGACTGCCGATCCAGCGGATCGTTCGACGGGCGGAGCCGTCCCCTCCACGGCCCGGGCGAACGGCACGCCCACCACCGGGAAGCCGTCCGCGATTCCGGCGACCGGCGGCGCCGGCTACTCCGCGGCACTGTCGGCGCGGCTGGTGACCACTGACGCGCTGCCACCAGGATTCACTGTGGAGATCGCGACCGTCATGGCTCCGGACGCGGGCCGGCAGCGCCCCGGGCCCGAGATGCCCTGTACGGACATGATTCCGCTGTTGTCGGCCAACCGGCTGACCGGTACTCCGTCGGCGATGGCCGCCGCCACAGTCAGCTCTGCCGAGGGCCTCGACTACTCGTGGGTGGCGAGCGAAGTGCTCAGGACGTACGCCGACGACAGCGCCCGAGAGGCGATGGCGGACCTGCGGACGCTCATCGGCCGGTGCCCTGCCGTCGCGTCACCGAACCAGGACGGAGGCAGCTACCGTTTCGCGGTGGTACCGGGGCCGCGACTGGGCGACGAGAGCATGCGCGTCGACTCCAGCACGACCTCCGGATCGATCACCCTGGAATGGGACAGCAGCCTCGTCCGGATCGGCACCACCCTGGTGGTCGTTCACGAGCAGGGTAACGAGCCCGGCGGCGACGCTCACCTCACCCGGCTCGCCGAAGCCGCGCTGCGCAGCTACCAGACGACCGGACCCTGAACGCCCTCGGGCGTCCGGCGGCAGCTCACCTCGTCGTGCCACCGAACCATCTGGTCAGCGCATCCTCCAGCGTCGGCTGATCGTCACCCACCCAGACCACGTGGCCGTCCGGCCGCAACAACGCCGCCGGCACGTCCAGCTCGTCGCCGGTGCCGGCGACGTGCCCGACCCGGTCGGCCCAGCCGTCCACCGACAGCTTCCCGGTCCCGTCCAGCAACAACCCGCCGCCGGTACGCATCAGCTCGTACAGGCGTCCCTGCGGCAGCGGTACGTCGCGCAGCCGCCGCCCGAGCAGGGCGTGCCCCTCGCCGACGTCGTACCGGACGCCGATCGCGGTGACCTTCTCGATCAGGAAGCGGTTGACCTCGTCGAAGTCCATGAGCTGCGTCAGCACCTCCCGCACGGCCTGCGGTCCGGGCTCGTTCGTGGTCAGCAGCATCTGCGCGCGGGTGTTCGTCAGCACGTCAGCCGCGACCGGGCGCCGCTCGGTCTCGTAGGTGTCGAGCAGGCCGTCCGGCGCCCAGCCGTTCACCGTCGCCGCCAGCTTCCAGCCCAGGTTGAACGCGTCCTGGATGCCCAGGTTGAGCCCCTGCCCGCCGAGCGGCGGGTGGACGTGCGCGGCGTCGCCGGCCAGGAAGACCCGCCCGACCCGGTAGTGCTCGGCCAGGCGGGTCGCGTCGCCGAACCGGGACAGCCAGCGGGGGGAGTGCACGCCGAAGTCGGTGCCCGCGTACGCGGTAAGTTGCCGTTTGAAGTCGTCGAGTGTCGGCGGCACCGACGTGACGTCGGCAGCCGGTACGACCACCCGGAACACGCCGGGCTTCCCGGTCGGTCCGAGCCCGAACCGCTTCTCGGTGCGGCGTACCTCGGTCATGATCGCGGTGATCTCGTCCGGCGGCGCTGTCACCTCCATCTCGCCGAGCAGCGTGTCGATCGTCGACGGCTCGCCGGGGAAGCCGACGCCGAGCAGCTTGCGGACGGTGCTGCGCCCGCCGTCGCAGCCGACGGCGAACCGCGCCCGCAGCGGCGGCACGCTCGCGTCGTCGAGGTGGACCGTCACGCCGTCGTCGTCCTGCTCCAGCCCGGTGACCGCACTGCCGCGCCGGATCTCGGCGCCGGCCTCGGCGGCGTGGTCGGCGAGCAGCCGGTCGGTGAGCGTCTGCGGGATGCCGAGGACGTACGGGTGGGCGGTGTCCAGGTCGGCGGGCGCGGGTTTGTCGATGCCGGCGAAGAAGCCCCGGATCGGGTGTTTGCCGCCGTGTTCCAGGAACCGCTCCAGCAGCCCGCGCTGGTCCATCACCTCGATGCTGCGGACGTGCAGCCCGAGCGAGCGCACGTACGGCGGCGGCTCGGCGTCGCGCTCCAGCACGAGCACGCCGACGCCCTGAAGGCGCAGCTCGCTCGCCAGCATCATGCCGGTCGGCCCACCGCCGACCACGATCACGTCGAACACACCGATCCCCCGTGCCGAGTGTCAGGCGACCGTCCCCTCGGGCGGCACGAACCGACCATAGCCCTCGGGCCGGAACGCCCGGGCCCCGAAGGGCAGGCAGACGGCAGATTCGTTCAGGCCGCCCGGCGCCCGCCGCGCCCGGCGAGCTTCGACAGCAGGACGAGGGCGCCACCGCCGATGACGAGACCGACGACGGCGAAGGCGAGCGTCTGCAGCAGCCAGTGGGTCCCGCTCAGCAGCGACGTGGCCAGCCACACGCAGAGCAGGCCGGCCGGCGCCGAGAGGGCCAGGGCCACGACGACGGCGGTCGTCCACTGCCCGGTCGTGGCCTCCGGATAGGTGTTCCACAAACGCTGTTTCGAACCCGGGATCCGATCCATGATGGATCGACTACCCGGGCCGACGCGCCGGCAACCCGGTCAGCCGCGGCGGAACGTGCGGCGGTAGGTGTCCGGCGGTACGCCGACGGTGCGCTGGAAGTGGCGGCGCAATGTCGTCGCCGTACCCATGCCTGATGCCTCCGCGACGGCGTCGATGCTGTCGTCGGTGTTCTCCAGCAGTTCCTGCGCCCGCCGGATGCGCTGCGTGGCCAGCCACTGCGACGGCGTGGCGCCGGTCGCGGCGGTGAAGTGCCGGACCAGGTTGCGGGTGCTCATGGCCGCTTGGCGGGCCAGGTCGGCGACTGTGAGCGGGCGGTCCAGCCGCGCCATCGCCCACGGCAGCAGCGCAGCGAGCGGGTGGTCCTCGCGGGCCGGGACGGGTGTGGTGACGTACTGGGCCTGGCCGCCCGCGCGGTGCGGCGGCACCACCAGGCGGCGGGCGACGGCGTTGGCGACAGTCGAGCCGTGGTCGCGGCGGATCAGGTGCAGGCACAGGTCGATCGCGGCGGCCTTGCCGGCGGAGGCGAGCACGTCGCCGTTGTCCACGTAGAGCACGTCCGGGTCGACCTGCACGCGCGGGTAGCGGGCGGCGAGTGCGTCGGTGTGCGCCCAGTGGGTGGTGGCGCGGAGCCCGTCGAGGATGCCGGCGGCGGCGAGCACGAACGCTCCGGTGCAGAACGAGACCATCCGGGCGCCCGCCCCGTGCGCGGCGCGGACCGCGTCGACCAGGTCGGACGGCGGCTCGGCGTCGGTGTCCTCGATCGCCGGGACGATCACCGTGTGGGCGCGGGCCAGGTGGTCCAGCCCGTGGTCGGGCGCGACCGCGAACCGGCCGACGCCGACCGGGCCGGGACCGCAGACCACCAGGTCGTACCAGGGGTCGGCGAGGCCGGTCGGGTCGCGGACGAAGATCTCGCAGGCCGCCGCCAGTTCGAAGTGCAGCATCCCGTCGGTGGCGGCGAGCGCGATCAGGGTCATGTCCGAAACTGTACGGGCATTGGCGTTTGCGCCACTGTCCCGGCTCTCGGATCCCGGCGAGGATCATTTCAGTCGATCTTCGAGGGGGAAATGTCATGCAGGTGGCGGTGTTCGGGGCGTACGGGCACACCGGACGGTTCGTGATGGCGGAGCTGCGGGAGCGGGGGTACGAGCCGCTGCCGGTGGGGCGTGACGCCGGGAAGCTGGCGGCGGCGTTTCCGGGGACGGAGCAGCGGGTGGCGTCGGTCGACGACCCGGCCACGCTGGACCGGGCGCTGGTCGGGGTAGCGGCGGTGGTCAACTGCGCCGGGCCGTTCGCCTCGACCGCCGGGCCGCTGATCGAGGCCGCGTTGCGGGCCGGGATCTCCTACGTCGACGTGGCGGCCGAGATCGAGGCGAACCGGGACACGTTCGCCGACTACGCCGAGCGTGCCGAGGCCGTCGGAGTCGCTGTGGTGCCCGCGATGGCGTTCTTCGGCGGGCTCGGGGACCTGCTGGTCACCGCCGCGACGGGGGACTGGGCGGCGGCCGACGAGGCGCACGTCGCGTACGGGCTGAGCAGCTGGCACCCGACGGCCGGGACGGTCGCCTCCGGCGTCGTCTCGCGCGAGCGCCGCGACGGCCGGCGGATCCGCTTCACCGGCGGGCGCCTGGTGTACGCCGACGGCGACCTGCCCCGGCGGGACTGGGAGTTCCCGGCGCCGCTGGGGGTGCGGCCGGTGCTCGGGGAGTTCAGCATGGCCGACGTGGTGACGGTGCCGAGCCACCTGGACATCCCGGAGGTGTGCACCTACATGACCGTGAACGCGGCGGGGGACCTGGCCGCCGGGGACGCTCCGGCCGCTGTGGACGAGCGCGGCCGGTCGGCACAGACGTTCACCGTCGACGTGGTGGTGCGGGCGGGTGACGTCCGCCGGCGGGTGGTGGCCCACGGGCAGGACATCTACGCGGTCAGCGCGCCCCTGGCGGTCGAGGCGGTCCACCGGATCCTGACGGGGCGGACGCGGGCGACCGGTGTCGCCTCGGCCGGGCGGATCTTCGACGCGCCGGACTTCCTGCGCGCGCTGTCGGCGCACCTCACCGTCGAGAGTCTGCCGACTGCCTGACGTGCTTCCGTATCCACGTCTGCCGATTGACAATGTTTGGATTCCAAACTTACTCTCGCGCTGGGCGGGTGCGCGCCCCGCCTTCCCCGTCCACGCGCCCCACCCACCACGAAGGAACCACCATGTTCCGCTCTCCCCGTACCGCCCGATTGCGGGTCGGCCTGGTCGCCGCGGCCGCCGCCACCCTCGTGACCGGCACCGCCGTGATGGCGACGAACGCCCAGGCGGCGGCCGGCTGCCGCGTCACCTACACGACCGCCAGCCAGTGGCCCGGCGGTTTCACCGCGAACGTCGGCGTGACGAACCTCGGTGATCCGATAGACGGCTGGACCCTGCGCTGGACGTTCCCGTCCGGCCAGCGCGTCACCCAGGCGTGGAGCGCCGACGTCACCTCCTCCGGCGCCGACGTCACCGCCACGAACGTCGGCTACAACGGCGCCATCGCCACGAACGGCAGCGTCTCGTTCGGCTTCAACGGCTCCTGGACCGGCACCAACACGGCGCCCACCGCGTTCTCGCTGAACGGGGTCGCCTGCACCGGCGGTGTCGTCGGGACCACCGCGCCGGCCACCACGCCCCCGGTGACCACGCCGCCGCCCACGACTCCGCCGCCCACGACTCCGCCGCCGGCCGGCAACGCCATGGCCGCCGTCGCCGCCATGCAGCCCGGCTGGAACCTCGGCAACTCCTTCGACGCGGTCGGCGCGGACGAGACCGCGTGGGGCAACCCGCGTGTCACCGAGGCGCTGCTCGACAACGTCCGGGCGCAGGGCTTCAACAGCATCCGCATCCCGGTGACCTGGAGCAACCACCACGGCGCCGCGCCGAACTACACGATCGACGCGGCCTGGCTCAGCCGGGTACGCGAGGTGGTCGGCTGGGCGCTCGCCGACGGCTTCTACGTGGTGCTCAACATCCACCACGACTCGTGGCAGTGGATCAACACGATGCCCACCGACCGCACAGGCGTGCTGAACCGCTACAACGCGCTCTGGACGCAGATCGCCGCCGCTTTCAAGGACTCCTCGCCGAAGCTGACCTTCGAGAGCGTCAACGAGCCGCAGTTCACCGGCAGCTCCGGCGACGCGCAGAACGCCACGCTGCTCAACGAGCTGAACACCTCGTTCCACCGCATCGTCCGCCAGTCCGGCGGGAACAACGCCACCCGGCTGCTGGTCCTGCCGACCCTGCACACCTCCGCCGAGCAGGCCCGGGTGGACGAGCTGGTCAGCACGTTCAACACGCTGAACGACCCGAACCTGATCGCCACCGTGCACTTCTACGGGTACTGGCCGTTCAGCGTGAACGTCGCCGGGGGCACCCGGTTCGACGCCACGGTCCAGCAGGACCTGACCGACCAGTTCGACCGCGTCTACAACGCCTTCGTCACCCGCAACATCCCGGTGATCATCGGTGAGTACGGGCTGCTCGGCTTCGACCGGCACACCGGCACCATCGAGCAGGGCGAGAAGCTGAAGTTCTTCGAGTTCCTCGGCCACTACGCGCGCAGCCGCAAACTGACCACCCAGCTCTGGGACAACGGCCAGCACTTCGACCGGACGTCCTTCGTCTGGAAGGACCCGGAGCTGTTCGCGCAGATCAAGTCGAGCTGGACCACCCGCTCCGGCACCGCGTCCAGCGACCAGGTGTACGTGCCGCGTACCGGCTCGATCACCGCCAAGAGCCTGACGCTCAACCTGAACGGCACCACGTTCCAGGGGTTGCGGCAGGGCACCACCGACCTGGTCAACGGCACCGACTACACGGTCTCCGGCAGCACCCTGACGCTCACCGCGTCGGCGCTCACCCGGCTGGTCGGCTCCCGCGCGTACGGGGTGAACGCCAACCTGACGGCTCGCTTCTCCGCCGGTGTGCCGTGGCGGATCAGCATCATCACGTACGACCCGCCGGTGCTGTCGAACGCCACCGGCACCACCGCCGCGTTCACACTGCCGGCGCAGTTCCGCGGCGACCAACTCGCCACGATGGAGGCGAAGTACGCCGACGGCAGCAACGCCGGACCGCACAACTGGACCTCGTACAAGGAGTTCGACGTGACGTTCGCGCCGAACTACACCGGCAACACGATCGCGCTGAAGCCGGAGTTCTTCGCCGAGGTGAACGACGGCCAGCGGGTCACGCTGACGTTCCACTTCTGGAGCGGCACGAAGCTGACCTACTACGTGACGAAGTCCGGCAGCACCGTCACCGGCACGGTGAGCTGACCGCGACGGCACGGCTCGCGGCGGTGGGCGTCGACATCGCCGCGGGCCGCGCCCGGCACCGGTTTCCGCCGGACCGATTACTTCCGGAGCCGGCGCCGGTCGACACAGGCATGAAGACGCTCACTCTCCAGACTCCAGAGGTCGACCTGGTCTACGACGTCCACGCCCCCACGGCGGCCGAGGCCGGGCACCGTCCCCTGTTCATGATCGGCCAGCCCATGTGCGCCGACGGCTTCACCACGCTCGCGTCGTACTTCCCGGACCGCACCGTCGTCACGTACGACCCGCGCGGGCTCGGGCGCAGCGTCCGCAAGGACGGCTGCGGCGACGACGTGCCCGAGGTCCAGGCCCGGGACGTACGCGACATCATCGAGGCCCTCGGCGCGGGACCGGTGGACATGTTCGCCAGCAGCGGCGGCGCGGTCACGGCGCTCGCCCTGGTGGCCGCGTACCCGGACGCGCTGGCCACGCTCGTGGCGCACGAGCCACCGCTGATCCAGGTGCTGCCCGACGCCGAGGCCGCACGCCGAGCCACGGCCGCCTGCCAGGAGGCGTACCGGAAGAGCGGTTGGGGCGCGGGCATGGCGGCGTTCGTGGCCATGACGTCGTGGCGGGGCGAGTTCACCGACGAGTACTTCGCCCAGCCGCTGCCCGACCCGGCCGCGTTCGGCATGCCGACCGAGGACGACGGCAGCCGGGACGACCCGCTGCTCTCCGACCGTGCGGCGGCGGTCACCCGTTTCCGGCCGGACGTGGACGCGCTGCGCGCGGCGCGTACCCGGGTCGTCGTCGCGGTGGGCGAGGAATCGGCGGACACCCTCACCGGACGCACGTCGGTGGCCACGGCCGAGCTGCTCGGCGGGAAGGCCGCGGTCTTCCCCAGCCACCACGGCGGGTTCCTCGGCGAGGGGATGGGCTACGCCGGGCAGCCGGAGGCGTTCGCGCGCCGGCTGCGGGAGATCCTCGACGCCTGATCGGGTTCAGGCCCGGCGCACCTCGGTGAGCATCGCGGGGTAGGGCCCGGCCGGTGTGCCGGGCCCGGCCTGGTCCACGGGAACGACGTTCTCCATCCTCAGCCGCAGGAGGGCCGGGTCGGCGGTGTCGAGGACGATCCGCCACTCCCAGCCGCCGCCGTACCCGGCGGTCAGCTCGACCACCGCCGCTCCGCCCGTCGCGCCGCTGAGCGTCATCGGTGCCGGCTGCTGGTGCCACGAGTCGCCCCACCAGGCGACGAGCGAGCCCGGCCGGTCACCGGCGGCGATCACCAGCAGGCCGTCCTGCGGGCCGTCGTCGGGGTGGCTCCACGAGTACGACACGGTGGTCAGGTGCCCGCCGGCCGCGGTGGCGACGGTGAGCACGGCCGGCGACTCGGCGAGCGGATCGGCGGGCATCAGCCGGAACCCGTTGGTGCCCGTCCAGGACCCGGTGGCGTCGGTGAGAGGCATCGCCCCAGGATAGGAACCACCCCCGACACTGCTTCTCCACGCAGGATCTCTGGTGACACCGGGTCAGGTGGAGAAGTCGTCGTCGGCGTCGCGGGCGTCCGCCTGGATGTGCTCGCCGGGGCGCTTGCCCCGGATCTCGTCCTGTTCGCGTACCCGGTCCGCTTCGGCGTGTTCGTCCTGGTTCAGGTCACCGAGACGGGCCCGGGCCGGACCGGCCAGGTCCTCCAGGTCGTTCCTCGCGCGCTCGACGCTCATGCCGCCTCCCCGGATCGTCGCGTGGCGGCGCTCGCCGCCTGCCGCGTCGCGTCCCCGCTGACCGCTACGGCAAACCGCCGCCACCGGACGGTCGTGCGGTCACGCGGGCGGCAGGGCGGTGAGCAGATCCTCGGCGTGCCGCATCGTGTCGGCCAGCGCGTCGCGTGAACCGTCGTCCAGCGGGATCGAGCGCGCCTGCCGCACCAGCTCCCGCGCGGACTCCGGCTCGTCGAGTTGCAGCGCCAGCTCCGCCCGGTAGACCAGTGCCTCCACGTGGACGGCCGGGTTGTCGGCGGCCTCCGGGCGGGCGAGCGCGCCGTCGAGGATCCGCGCGGCCTGCGTCGGATTGCCGCGCGAGTCGGCCTGCACCACCGCGTTGCGCAGCGTACGGGCCAGCCCACCCCTGTTGTCGGTCTCCGGCGGGGTGGCCCGCCCGACGAACCGGATCCAGTTGCCGCCGGGGTCGACGATGCTGAACCCGAAATGGCCCTCCTGGTTGCGGCGGGGCCGGGGCCGGGTCATCCGGGGTACGCCGGAGACGAGCACCTTGCCGTACGTGGACCGCATGCCGTCGGCGAAGGCGCGATGGATGTCGACCAGGTCGTCCACCACGACCAGGCAGGAGCCGTACGAGTCGGCGGGATCGAACTGCGGCATCCCGAAGAAGTGCAGGTGCAGATCCTCCCGCCGCAGCGTCACGTACGGGTTGGGGCGCTCCTGCCGGTACGTGACCTCGAAGCCGAGGGCCTGGTAGAAGGGCGCCACGTCGTCCAGGGACCGGCACGGCAGCAGCGGGATCGTCGTCTCGTTAGCCATGCCCCGAGCCTGGCGACCGGGGGCCGGCACGCGCACATGGAAATGGCTGATCGGCTGCCGGCGTCACCCGAACGGACACGGGGGCCGGTCCGCTGTGGACCGGCCCCCGTGCGGGGCACGCGTGGGTCAGGGCTTCCAGGACCCGGCGGGACGGAAGAGGTGCCGGTACTCGACGACGCCGTTCTGGTCCTTCACGTCGAAGATGAGCTGGCCGCTGCGCTTGGAACCCACGGGCAGGTTGGTGCCCGAGGTCATCAGCTTGCCGCAACCGGAGAAGGCGCCGCCGATGCCGCTCTCCTCGGTGCCGTCCGTAGCGACCCAGGTGAAGTAGAACGGGTTGATCGAGCCGGTGCCCTTGGTGATCTCGGCGGTCACGTCGGCGATCAGGAACATGCCGTTCTTCGGTCCGGGCATGACCTCGCTGCAGGCGGCGTTCCGGGTCCGGAAGTTGCCGACGGTGATCTCGATGGTGCCGCGGTCGTCGTTGACGACCAGCCTGTCGCCGGCCGGCATGTTGAACGTCTTGTCGTCGGTGTTGCCCGGCTGCGGCGTGCCGGTGGGAACCCCCGTCGGGGCGTCAGCCGTCGGCTGGCCGTAGGTGACGCCCGGGGTGGGCAGCGAGTCGATCGCATCCTGGGTCTTCTTCGCGCCGCTGTAGATGGCGAAGATGCCGCCACCGCAGCACAGCAGCAGCAGGATCACGGCGACGACGCCGATCGTGATCCAGACGTTCTTGTTCGACTTCTTCGCCGGCGGCCCGAACGGCGCTCCCGGCGGCGGCGGGTACGCCCCACCGCCCGGCGGCTGGTACGCGGACCCCGGCGGCTGGTACGCGGACCCCGGCGGCTGGTACGCGGCGCCCGGGGCCTGGTACTCGAACCCCGGCGGCTGGTACGCCCCGGCCGAGGGCTGGTATTCGCCGCCCGGCGGCGGGTAGGGCGCGCCCGAGGTGGGCGGCGCCGGCGGGAACGCCGTGGTGGGAGCGGGCGCGGGCGGGTACTGCTCGCCCGGACCCGGCTGCGGGGGATAGGGCGCACCCGAGGTCGGGGCGGGCGGCGGCGCGTACGGGCTGTCCGGCACCGGCGGCATCGGTGCGGTGGGGAACGCCTGAGTCGGCGGTTCCGGTGGCTGCTGGTTGGGGTCCGGTGAACCGGACGGAGGCTGAGGGTGGCTCACCGTACTCCTTGGGGCGCCTTCGGGATTTTCCGTCGCAACGACGGTACAAGCCGGGCACAAGCCGGCCGGTAGTGCCTCATCAACGTGGCAGGACGGCCGCGGTGCGGACCAGGTCGTCGTCCACGGCGAACCGTCCGGTGACCGCCGACGGCGGATCGGGCACCGGGGCGGCGGCGAGCCGGACCGGTGCGATCTCGGCGTGGAACGTGCCCGCTTCCGGGTCCAGCGTGACGCGCGCGTCGGCGAAGCCCAGCCACGTACCGACCAGCGGGTGCCAGACCTTGTAGACGGTCTCCTTCGCGCTGAACAACACCGTCGGCCAGGGCGTGCCGGCCGGCAGCCGGGCCAGGTCCGCCTCCTCGTCGGGACGGCACACCTTCCGGCGTACCCCCGGGGAGAGCGGCCGGTAGCGTTCGGCGTCGATGCCGACGGCGCGCACGTCGGCGGCCCGGGCGGCGGCTGCGGCGCAGTAGTCCCGGGTGTGGGTGATCGCGCCGACCACGCCGGGCGGCCAGATCGGGGCCCGGTCGGCGCCGGCGGGTACCGGCGTGGCGGGCAGGCCGAGCGCGGCGAGCGCCCGGCGGGCGCAGACGCGCCCGGCGGTGAAGTCGCGGCGGCGGCCGGGGACCGCGCGTTCGCCGAGAGCGCTCAGTTCGGCCGGGAGCAGCTCACCGGTCCAGTCGGCCGGGCCGGCCAGCGCGACGGCGACAGCGGCCGGGAGCAGATCACGCACGAGTGGTGGATGACGGGGACACGCGGTGAACGTACCGTAACGCTTGGGCGTGCCGCGGCGCTGAAGGAACGTTGCGGGGAGGCAACCGGTCCATCACCACCCATTCCTGACCCGGAAGGAGCGGCCGATGACGCCTGGCGCGGAGGTTCCGGGGAGTGCCGGCGGCGAACACGTGCCGGTGACCCCCGGCTGGACCTGCGGCTCGTGCGGTGACGACTGGCCCTGCGCCACGAAACGTCACCACCTGCTGAGCGAGTACCAGGTGGACCGGGCGTCCTTGAGCGTCTATCTCGGATCCTGCCTCGCCGCGGCGACGCAGGACCTGCGCTCCGTGCCGGTCACCGCGCTCCAGGACCGGTTCATCGGCTGGGTGCCGCGCGGTCCGCGTATCGCCGAGGCGTGAGCGCGTCCGGTGGCCGCCGCGTCGGGTTCGCGGCGGCCACCGGCTGCGGTCTCAGGGACGGCCGTTCTCAGGGGCGGCGGGGCCGCCGGGTGAGCCCGAAGCCGACCACGCCGGCCACGGCGGCGAGCACCCCGCCCACAGTGGTCCACACCCAGCGCGATCCGGCCTCGGGGAGCCACCCGGTCAGGTCGGTCTCCTCCTCGGCCACCGGCTCGGGCGTCGGCTCGGTGCTGAGCACCGTGCCGGCCCTGGTGTTCGGCACCAGCGGCGCGGCCAGTTCGCCGTCGTCGCCGGACGCGCCACCCTCGTCGGTCGCGCCGACCAGCATCTCCACCTCGATCGGCAGGCCGAGGTCCGGTTCGGGCAGGTCGGTGACGGAGATCCGGATGTAGTAGGTGCCGGGCAGCGGGTCGCCCGACCAGGGTTCGGCCCACGGCCGTACCCGGCGCAGCGTGCAGCCGAGCGCGACGCTCGTCGCCGACGCGCCGGCGGTCGGGGTCTGCGCGCCCGCTGTGCACGCCTGCCGGCGGCGCAGCCCGTCGAAGACGTCGACGGTCCAGGTGGACGCGCCGCTGCGTGACTTCGGGAACGTGACGGTGGCGGTGACCTCGTGCACCTGCCCGGCGTCGGCGCGGAACGACCAGTACAGGTGGTCGCCGGTCGACGCGCCCACCTGCACCGGCTGACCGGCGGTGACTGTGGTGGCGGTGAGGAACGAGGTGCCGGCCTTGGTCACCGTGGTCGCGCCCGGTGACGGGCTCGGCGCGGCCAGGGCCGCCGCCGGGGTGAGGGCGAGTCCGACGGCGGTGGTCGCCGCCGCGGCGCGGATCAGCGTACGCATGCTCAGTTCGTCCTCCACGTGTGCACCCACCAGCGGGTGAGCAGTCCGGCGAGCAGCCCGGTGAGCAGTCCGGCCAGCGTGAGCAGGAGCAGCAGCACCCAGCCGCGGCCGAGGTCCGGTCCGTCCGGCGCGGGGGAGGCGGCCACCACGTCGACTGTCAGCTCGACCGGCATGCCGGGCCGGGCCTGGGTGCCGGGCTTGGCCGCGAACGAGTTGCTGACCACCAGGCAGACGGTCCGTACGGACTGCTCCGTGCCGGCGCTCGGCTCCGGGCTCGGCCCGTCCTCCTCCTCTTCGGCGGCCGACCAGCGCAGTCCGGCGGAGACCACGTCGGTACGCCCGCTGCCCGCGTCGACGCCCCGGACCAGTTCCCGCCCGTCCGGCGCGGTGGCACGCAGCAGCACGCCGTAGTCCGGGTTGACCGGGCGGTCCAGCGCCACGCTGACCGAGGCGCGCAGTTCCTGCCCGGGGCGCACCGGCACCCGGTACCAGCGGTGCTCGGAGAACGCCTCCCGGTCGCTGTAGACGCCGGGGGCGAGCAGCGGCGCGCCCTCGCAGGCCGAGCCGCCGCCGACGACCGCCGGGGCGGCGGTGTACGTGTCCCGGGCGCGGTCGACGAGCTGCTTGATCCGGCCGGTCAGCTCGTCGGCGCTCTGCGCGGCGGTGTAGGTGCCCCCTGTCGCGCCGGCGATGCAGAGCAGCTGCTTGCGGACCTTCTCGTCCGGCGCCAGGCCGAGCGTGTCGACGACCAGGCGGGTGCCCTGGGCGGCCAGCTCGCGCGCCACCTCGCACGGGTCGGGTGGGGCGCAGGTGTCCTCACCGTCGGTGATCAGCACGATCCGGCGGGCGGTGCTGCCGGTGCCCAGGTCCTGCGCGGCGGAGCGCAGCGCCAGCCCGACCGGGGTGAAACCGGTCGGGCGCAGCCCGGCGACGGCGGCCTTGGCCTGGGTACGGTCCACCGGGCCGACCGGCACGATCTGCTGGGTGTCCAGGCAGCCCTGCTTCTTGTCCTTGCCCCGGTAGGTGGCGCCGAGCACCCGGATGCCGAGCTGTGTCTCGTCCGGCAGGGCATCGACGACCTCGTTGAACGCCTGCTGCGCGACGGAGATCCGGCTGCGCCCGTCGATGTCGCGGGCCCGCATCGATCCGCTGACGTCGAGGACCAGCTCGACCTTGGGTGGTTCGGCGACGGGTTCGGTGGTCTCGTCGTCGGCCCCGGCGGGGCTCGGCCCGATCATCGCGGCCGCCGCCAGCAGTCCGATGAGGACGGCCGTCGATCGTCTCTTGTTGATCACCGGGCGAAGTGTAGTGAGATCCACTTTGGAAGATCATCCGGGTCGGGGTGCCCGCCGAAGCCCGGTTTCCGGCGTCCGCCGGGGCCGTCACGGCCGCGCTCGGCCACCCACCGTTAGCTGCACCATGTAAACCTTTCGGCCGGTGGGGCACTCGTCGGAAATCTGACCGGCCCGCACCCGTTGTGCCGTTGCCGGAGTGTGGTTAAGCTCTGTCTTGCGCGCCCCAATCGCCCGCTTCCCCCGTGGCAGGCGATCGGGGCGCGCTTTCTTTGCGTCAGGCGCCGCGCAGTGTTACGCGCCGTGCCGGGCGCCGCGCAGGCACCCGGCACCCCGCCTCAGATCCAGCGGCCGTCCAGCCACATCCGGGCCGACCAGTCCGCGTACGGCAGCACCCGGCCCACGAAGATCGGGTAGAAGTAGGCGAAACAGAGCGCCACGAGCAACACGTACGCACCCGCGATGATCCCGCCCACCAGCCGCCTGTCGTGGACCTGTTGCGGGTCCGGTGGCGCGGCTGTGTTCGACACCGGCGCGGGAGTGGCGATCGCGCCGAGCACGTAGACCACCGCGAGCACCAGGAACGGCACCGCCGGGGCGGCGTAGAAGGAGAACATCGTCCGGCCGTCGAGGGCGAACCAGAACCACGGCAGCAGGCCGGCGGCGGCGCTGAGCAGGATCGCGCCCGCCCGCCAGTCGCGCCGGGCCAGGCCGAGCCAGGCGGTCGCGGCGATCGCCGGCAGGAACGACCACCACAGCAGCGGCGTGCCCAGCAGCAGCACCTCCGAGGCGCAGCTCGGCGCGCCGCAACTGCCGTCCCCGGACCAGTGGAACGCCACTGGTCGGCCGAGCAGCAGCCACTGCCAGGGCCAGGACTGGTACTTGTGCGGATCGTCGAGCTGGGTGTGGAAGCCGTACGCGGCCTTGTGGTACTCCCACAGGTTGATCAGCGCCCCGATGAACGGGGTGTCGCTCAGCTCCGGGTTGTTCGGGTAGCGCTCCGCCAGGCGGTAGTAGCCTTCCTGCCCGAGCAGCCAGCCCGACCAGGTCGCCACGTAGGTCACGACCATCAGCACACCGGCGGCGAGCAGCCAGGGCAGCTCGTCGAGCACGGCGTCGCGCCACGGCCGGCGTACCCCGGACGAGCGGCGGACGCCCACCTCCCAGAGCAGCACCAGCAACGCGAACGCCGGTACGAAGTAGAGCGCGCTCCACTTCACCGAGCAGGCGCAGCCGAGCAGCACACCTGCGGCCAGCCGCCACCACGGCCAGTCCCGCCAGCCCGACGACGGCCGGCCGGCCCGGCCCGGCTGCGTCGGGTCGAGCCCGCCCTCCAGCGCCCGCGCCCAGCGCCGCCGCCGGGCGTCCCGGTCGAGCACCAGCGCGCCGAACGCGGCGAGCACGAACAGCAGCAGGAAGATGTCGAGGATGGCCGTGCGGGACAGCACCAGGTGATAGCCGTCGAGCGCGAGCAGCAGACCGGCCGCGCAGCCGAGCACCGTGGAGCGGAACATCCGCCGCCCGATGCGGACCAGCAGCAGCACCGACAGGGTGCCCGCCACGGCCGCGCCGAAGCGCCAGCCGAACTCCGGCGAGGTGGTGATCAGGTGGCCCGGCACCGAGACGCCGCTGTCCGCGTCCTGGTAGCCGAAGGCCCACTCGCCGATGCCGATCATCCACTTGCCCAGTGGTGGATGCACCACGTACGAGGGGCCGTTGTCCTTGTAGTTCCACTCGAAGCCGCGGTCGATCAGCCCGTACGCGTCCTTGGCGTAGTAGGTCTCGTCGAAGATCTTCCCGGGCGGGAAACTGAGCCCCACGAAGCGCAGGATCGCCGCGACGCCCACCACTACCGCTGTCGCCAGCCACGCCTGACCTCGGCCGATGCGATCATCGACGGTGGCGAGCCGGCGCCGCACGGCGGCGGGAAGCCCGCGCCCGGCGCCGTCGCCCCGGTCGGTGGTGGAAGGGTCCGGGTTCGCGCTCTGTGCTGTCGACGCACTCGTCACCCGGCGATCGTAGGCTGCGAAGGTGCCCGGTGGCGTCTGTCGTCTCCGAAATTGGTACGACCGTCGATGAAGGAGCGCACGCCGTGGGGGAAATGTCCGAGGTAGGCCGGCTCGTGTTGCTCGGCGCGCCGCTCGGCAACCCGGCCGACGCGTCCGCCCGGTTCCGCGAGGTGCTGGCCGCCGCCGACGTGGTCGCCGCCGAGGACACCCGGCGGCTGACCCGGCTGGCCCGCGACCTGGACGTGACGGTGCCCGGCCGGATCGTCTCGTACTTCGAGGGCAACGAGGAGCGGCGCACGCCCGAACTGGCCGAGGTGCTCGCCGCCGGCTACACGGTCGCGCTGGTCACCGACGGCGGCATGCCGAGCGTCTCCGACCCCGGCTACCGGCTGGTCCGGGCCGCGCTGGACGCCGGAGTGCCGGTCACCGCCGCGCCCGGGCCCAGCGCCGTGACCACCGCCCTGGCGCTGTCCGGGCTGCCCTGCGACAGGTTCTGCTTCGAGGGCTTCCTGCCGCGTACCCCCGGGGCCCGCCGTTCCCGGCTGCGTGCGCTCGCCGCCGAGGACCGCACGCTGGTGTTCTTCGAGGCGCCGCACCGCATCGCCGGCGCGCTCGCCGACCTGGCCGAGGCGTTCGGCGCCGACCGGCCCGCCGCGCTGTGCCGCGAGCTGACCAAGACGTACGAGGAAGTGGTCCGCCGGCCGCTCGGCGAGCTGGCCGAGTGGGCCGCCGAGGGCGACCCCCGGGGCGAGATCACCCTCGTCGTGGCCGGTGCACCGGCCACGCCCGCGGTCCGGCCGGACGACGAGACGCTGCGCGCGGCGGTGGCCGAACGCGAGGCGGCCGGGCTGTCCCGGCGGGACGCGATCACCGAGGTCGCCACCGCGTACGGGCTGCGGCGGCGGGAGGTGTACGCGGTGGTGCACAGCTGAGGCGGCGGGCGCCTCACCAGGCGGCGGCCAGGAAGCCGACGGTGATCAACGCGGGCCCGGCCAGCGCGAGGCCGACCGCCCAGCGCCGCTGCCGTTCGTCAGCGAGCCGGGTCGCCCCGGTCCACCTGGCGATCCCGGCGGCGCAGCCGGCGACCAGGGCCAGCCCCAGCAGCCAGCGCAGGTGCCGTCCGACCCCGGTGTCCGCGTAGGCGGTGGACCCGTCCGGCCCGGTCATCCGCGCCCGCAGCGAACTGCCGGTGTCGGTGCGTCCGGCCGGTACGCCGCTGACCCGTACCCCGTGGGCCTGGAACCGGTCGCCGTCGGCGAGGAAGATGCCCCGGCAGCGCTGGGTGAGCCCGCCGCCCGCGCACTGCGTGATCATCACGGTGCCGCCGGTCGAGTGCCCCACCGCCAGCCAGAACGGCCCGGCGCTCACCCAGGCGAAGAACGCGGCGAGCAGGCTCAGCGTCAGCAGTACGGCCAGCCCGGCGGGCGGGCTCGGCGGCGCGACCGGGCGGGCGCGTTCCCGCCGCGCCGGGTGCGGGGCGGGACGCGGGCGCGGCTCGTCGCGCAGCGGCGTGCCGTCCCAGTGCACCTCCTCGATCGGCGCCCACCCGCCGGACGAGGCGGCCTCGCGCTGCCAGCGCGGCTGGCGTACCGGCACGCGGTTCGGCACCGCGTCCACCGGCGCTCCGGTGGTCGGCTCCACCTCCACCGGCGGGTCCGCCGGGTCGAGCCGCGGCTGCGGGGCGACGGGCCCGCCGGGCGGCGCGGGCCGCGCCGCACGCCGGGTGGCGGCGGCCGACGGCTCGGGCGCCGCTGGTCTACTGGTCACGATGTTCATTTCACACCGGTACGTCGGGCTTGTCGGGCAGCTCACGCCGCGTGTCGGCGACAAATCGGACGTACGGTCGGAGCGCGCACCCCATTGGTTCGCGGCGCACCCACGGCAATCACTAGGCTTGCTGCTCATGAGTCACGTTCTCGCCGCGGTCGCCTGGCCCTACGCCAACGGCCCGCGCCACATCGGCCACGTATCCGGATTCGGCGTTCCCTCCGACGTCTTCGCCCGGTACATGCGGATGGCCGGTCACGACGTGCTCATGGTCTCCGGCACCGACGAACACGGCACCCCGATCCAGGTGCAGGCCGACGCCGAGGGGGTCACCCCGCGCGAGCTGGCCGACCGCTACAACCGGGTGATCGCCGAGGACCTGCGGGCGCTGGGCCTGTCGTACGACCTGTTCACCCGCACCACCACGCGCAACCACTACGCGGTGGTGCAGGAGCTGTTCACAGGTCTCTACCGCAACGGCTACATCGTCCCGAAGGTCACCACCGGCGCGATCTCCCCGTCCACCGGCCGGACGCTGCCCGACCGCTACATCGAGGGCACCTGCCCGATCTGCGGCTACGACAGCGCGCGCGGCGACCAGTGCGACAACTGCGGCAATCAGCTCGACCCGATCGACCTGATCGACCCCAAGTCGAAGATCAACGGGGAGACGCCGGAGTTCGTCGAGACCGAGCACTTCTTCCTCGACCTGCCCGCCCTGGCCGAGGCGCTGCGGCAGTGGCTGGACACCCGCGACGGCTGGCGCCCGAACGTACTGCGGTTCTCCCGCAACCTGCTCGACGACCTCCAGCCCCGGGCCATCACCCGCGACCTGGAGTGGGGCGTGCCGATCCCGCTCGACGACTGGCGCGACCGCCCGGACAAGCGGATCTACGTCTGGTTCGACGCGGTCATCGGCTACCTGTCCGCGTCCATCGAGTGGGCCCGGCGCACCGGCGACCCGGAGGCCTGGCGCAAGTGGTGGTCGGCGGACGGGGAGGGGAAGGACGCCCGGTCCTACTACTTCATGGGCAAGGACAACATCGTCTTCCACTCGGTGATCTGGCCGGCGCTGCTCGGCGGCTACTCCGGCGAGGGCACCCGCGACGGCGAGCCGGGCGAACTGGGCCGGCTCAACCTGCCCACCGAGGTCGTGTCCAGCGAATACCTGACCATGGAGGGACGGAAGTTCTCCTCCTCCCGCAAGGTGGTCATCTACGTCCGGGACTTCCTGGAGCGCTACGACGCCGACGCGCTGCGCTACTTCATCGCGGTGGCCGGCCCGGAGAGCAACGACACCGACTTCACCTGGGCGGAGTTCCTGCGCCGCAACAACGACGAACTGGTCGCCGGCTGGGGCAACCTGGTCAACCGGTCGGTGTCGATGGCGGCGAAGAACTTCGGCGCGATCCCGCCGGTCGACCCGGCCGGGCTCACCGAGGCCGACCAGGCGCTGCTGGACACCGCGAAGGCCGGCTTCGGCGTGGTCGGCGACCTGATCGCCCGGCACCGGCAGAAGCAGGCCATCGGCGAGGCCATGAAGGTCGTCGCCGAGGCCAACAAGTACCTCTCCGAGCAGGCGCCGTGGAAGCTCAAGGGCGATGACGACAAGCCCCGGATGGGCACCATCCTGCACGTCGCCCTCCAGGTGGTCAGCGACGCCAACACGCTGCTCACCCCGTTCCTGCCGCACTCCGCCCAGAAGATCCACGAGCTGCTCGGCGGCACCGGCACGCACGCCCCGATGCCGGTGATCGAGGAGGTCGACGACCTCGACGGCGGGCCGTCGTACCCGGTGCTGACCGGTGACTACACGGTCGGGGCGCGCTGGGAGTCCGTACCCCTGGAAGTGGGCCGGCCGCTCGCGGCGCCGAAGCCGGTGTTCCGCAAGCTCGACCCGTCCATCGTCGAGGAGGAGCTGGCCCGCCTGGCCGGCTGACCACGCACGTGTGACCGCGGCCCCGGGGAGATCCCCGGGGCCGCGGTCGTCCGCCAGGTCAGGCGGTCGCCATGCTCGGCTTGCCGATGAACTCCATGATGGCCTTGTTGACCTCGGTGGGATGGGTCCACGGCGTCCCGTGCGGCGCGCCCTTCAGCGTGACCAGCTTGGCGTCGGACAGCATGTTCACCAGCCGCTGGCCCGTCACCGGGAACGGCAGCACGTTGTCCTTGTCGCCCTGGATGATCAGCACCGGCACGTCGATGTTCGGCAGGTCGGCGCGGAAGTCGGTCTGCCAGGCGTCCACCGAGTCGTGGGTGCCCTTGGCCGACGCCTGCGCACCGATCTGCCAGTGCGCGTGGTACGCCTCGTCGCTGACCAGTTTCCCCCGGTTCTCGCTGGCGTTGAAGAACGCGTCGCAGAACTGGGTCAGGTAGGCGAACCGGTCCTGGATGATCGCCTTCTGGAACCCCTCGAACATGCTCTTGTCGACGCCCTCCGGGTCGTCCGGCGTCTTCAGCAGGTACGGCGCCAACGGGGCCATCAGGACCGCCCGGTCCACCCGGTCCGACCCGTACGCGCCCAGGTAGCGGGTCACCTCGCCGGTGCCCATCGAGTGCCCGACCAGGATCGCGTTGCGCAGGTCCAGCTCGGTCATCAGCACGTCCAGGTCGGCGGCGAACGTGTCGTAGTCGTAGCCGCTGGCCGGCTGGGCGGAGTTGCCGAACCCACGCCGGTCGTACGTGATCACCCGGTATCCGGCGTTCAGCAGCGGACCGCTCATCTTCTCCCAGGTCGCCCCGTTGAACGGGAAACCGTGGATCAGCACGATCGGCTGACCGGAACCGTGATCCTCGTAGTACAGGTCGATGGGTGCGGAGTTCTCCGTACCGACGGTGACGAAAGGCATGTCGGGATTCCCCCTCGCGCGGGTTCTCGGACCCACCACGCCTTCCCGACCTGCCCTCGTCTATTCGTGGCGGGCCGGATAGGGCAGGTCCACCACCCGGTCGTCGGTCAGCTCGGCACCCGGCGCCCAGACCTCGTACACGCCGCGTTCCAGACACTGCGCGCCGGTCGCGGCCACCCCGTCCGGATCCGGGCGGCGCAGCCGCAACCGCAGCCAGCCGCCCTCCTCCCGCAGCACCAGGCACGGCACCCCGCGCCAGGCCGCCGTGCGTACCCGGCGGGCCGGCGCGTCCACCGGGTATCGGGCCGCCCGGGTCATCGCGAGCACCCGGAACCCGCCCGGCTGGTCGGCCACCGCCTCGTACTCCGAACCCGCGTACGTGCCGACGAGCCGGGTGGAGCGCGGCGCGTCGCCGGTCGGCACGTACTCCTGGTCGGCGGCCAGGCCGGGCACCGCGGCGAGCAGGTGCCGCCACTGCGGCCCGGCCAGGCGCAGCCAGCCCCGCTGCTCCGCCTGGTAGGTGTAGAGCACCACCTCCACCCCCTCGACGGGGTAGGCGAGCAGCGTGGCGTTCGCCGGCATCGGCAGGTCGGCGAAGTCCCGGGTGACGAACTCCGGTACGAGCTGCGCGCTGCTCGGCACGAACCCGGTACCCAGCACCGGCGGCCCGAGCCGGTCCCGGGGCGGCAACGCCATGAGCCCCCGGTGCGCCACACCCACCGGCACGTCGTAGTCGGCCGGGTCGGCGGCCCGCCAGCGCAGCGCGTACGCCACGTCGCCGCCCTCGGAGTCGCCCCGCAGCACCGCCATCCCGGCCGGTGTCCGCAGGTGCGCCACGTCGTGCTCCCGGTAGCAGAAGCCGTGCGGCAGCACGCCCCGCACGTAGCCGGCGAGCTGCCGCGCGGAGAGCACCTTCACCATCCGGCTGCCGGGCCGGATCACCGCCGACGCCCGCACCGCGGCCAGCGTCGGGTCACCCGCCGCCCCCGGCTGCTGGCTGAGCCGGTGTACGTACTCCCAGCCCCGGTCCCGGTGCACCGGCATCAGCAGCGGCGCGTCCGTGTCGTCCGCCGACCCCGCGCCGCCGTGCACCGCGTCCACCTCGGTCGCGTGCACGAACCGCCGCCACGGATAGCCGGTGCCGGGCCGGGGACACCACTCGAACCCGGGCGCCTCGTCGGCGCTGAACAACTCGTACGCCGCGCCCCGGGCGATCTCCTCCGCCGGATGCACCCGGCCGCCGTACGTCACGCGCAACCCGGCCCGGTCGGAGGCGGGCCCGCCGGCCTGGTCGGTGACTGTCACTCCGAGACGCTAAGCCCGCCAGATGTGGGGCACGTGAACAGCCGGTGGCGGTCCGGGAACGCCGCACCGGGCCGGTGTGTGATGCTGGCCGCGATGACCGAGCAGACCGAGACCCGCAAGCAGCGCGCCGCCCGCCGGGCCGGGGAGTTCCCGCCCGCCCCCGAGCCGCTGCCCGTACCCGTGCCGGACAGCCACACCCACCTCGACATCACCGTCGGCGAGTTCGGCACGCCTCCCGGCGCCCCCGGCGACGACCCGGTGGCCGCCGCGATCGACGTCGCCGCCCGGGCCGGCGTGGACCGGCTCGTCCAGGTAGGGGTGGACGTCGACTCGTCCCGGTGGGGCGCCGACGTCGCCGACCGGTACGCCCCGGTGCTCGCCACAGTCGCGCTGCACCCGAACGAGGCGCCCCGGCTGGCCGACCTGGACGAGGCGCTGCGCGAGATCGAGACGCTCGCCGGCCGGGACCGGGTCCGGGGCGTCGGCGAGACCGGCATGGACTTCTTCCGTACCGGCGACGACGGGCGGGCCGCGCAGGAGGAGAGCTTCCGGGCGCACATCGCCATCGCCAAGCGGCACGGCAAGGCGCTGGTCATCCACGACCGGGACGCGCACGCCGACGTACTGCGCATCGTCGACGACGAGGGCGCCCCGGACACCGTGATCATGCACTGCTTCTCCGGCGACGCCGACTTCGCCCGTGAGTGCGTCCGGCGCGGCTTCCTGCTCAGCTTCGCCGGCACCGTCACGTTCGGCAGCGCCGCCGCGCTGCGCGAGGCCGCCGCCGTCACCCCACCGGAGCAGATGCTCGTGGAGACCGACGCGCCCTACCTCACCCCGATGCCGTACCGGGGACGGCCCAACGCGTCGTACCTGATCCCGCTGACGGTCCGCTTCCTCGCCGAGACCACCGGCACCGACCTGGACGAACTCTGCGCCACCATCTCCGCGACCGGCGACCGCGCGTTCGGGCCGTGGTGAGAGGATGCCCGGCGTGACCGGACTCCTCGGCCCGGCGGAGATCCGGGAACTCGCCGCGCGCCTCGGCGTCACGCCGACCAAGAAGCTCGGCCAGAACTTCGTGCACGACCCCAACACCGTGCGCCGGATCGTCACCACCGCCGGGCTCACTCCCGACGACGTGGCACTGGAGGTCGGCCCCGGCCTCGGCTCGCTCACGCTCGCCCTGCTTCCGGTCGCCGCACACGTGCACGCGGTGGAACTCGACCCGGCGCTCGCCGCCGCGCTGCCGGAGACCGCCGCCCGCTTCGCCGGGCCGGCTGCCGAGCGGCTCACCGTCCACCCGGCCGACGCGCTGCGGGTCACCGCCGCCGACCTGGCCGGCCCGGCGCCCACCGCGCTGGTGGCGAACCTGCCCTACAACGTCGCCGTGCCGGTCGTGCTGCACCTGCTCGCCGAGCTGCCCACGCTGCGGCACGGCCTGGTGATGGTGCAGAAGGAGGTCGCCGACCGGCTCGTCGCCGGTCCCGGCTCCAAGGTGTACGGCATCCCGTCGGTCAAACTCGCCTGGTACGCCCGCTCCCGCGCCGCCGGCAAGGTCCCGCCGAACGTGTTCTGGCCGGTGCCGAACGTCGACTCCGGCCTGGTCGCGTTCACCCGGCGCGAGCCGCCCCGGCCCGACGTACCCCGGAAGGCCGTCTTCGCCGTCGTCGACGCCGCGTTCGCGCAGCGCCGCAAGACGCTGCGCGCCGCCCTCGCCGGCTGGGCCGGCGGCGCGGACCGGGCCGCCGCAGCGCTCACCGCCGCCGGCGTGGATCCGGGCGCCCGGGGCGAATCGCTCACCGTCGAGCAGTTCGCCGCCATCGCCGCGTCGGCCCCGGACGCCCCCGGCGGCGAGCAGTAGGCTGGCGCCGTTGCCCGACCCCTCGCCGAGGAGCTGACCGTGCCGAAGCCGTTCGACATCCGCCCACGTCCGGTGGAGTCCAGCCGGTGACCGAGGCATGGCGACCGGGGGACGAGGACGGGCAGCGGCGCGGGGCCGGCGGCCCGGTCAAGGTGCGGGTGCCCGCCAAGGTCAACCTGCATCTCGGGGTCGGACCGCTGCGGCGTGACGGCTACCACGAGCTGAACACCGTCTACCACGCGATCTCCATCTACGACGAGCTGACCGCCCGTCGCGGCGACACGCTCACCCTCACGATGGAGGGCGAGGGCGCCGGCGAGCTGGCGCTGGACGACACCAACCTGGCGCTGCGCGCCGCGCACGCGCTCGCCGGTTACGCGGGCGTCGCCCCGCACGCCCGGCTGCACCTGCGCAAGCAGATCCCGCTCGCCGGCGGGCTGGCCGGTGGCAGCGCCGACGCCGCCGCCGCGCTGGTCGCCTGCGACACGCTCTGGGGCACCGGGCTGTCCCGCGACGAGCTGGCCGGCATCGCCGCCGACCTCGGCTCCGACGTGCCGTTCCTGATCCACGGCGGCACCGCGCTCGGCACCGGCCGGGGCGAGGCGGTCAGCCCGGTGCTGGCCCGCCCCACGTCCTGGCACTGGGTGGTGGCGATCGCCGACGGCGGCCTGTCCACCCCGGCCGCGTACCGGGAACTGGACCGGCTGCGCGACGCCGGAGCCGTCGGCACGCCGCTGGGCAGCACCGACGCGCTGCTCGCCGCGCTGCGTCAGCGCGACCCGCGGGTGCTCGCCGCCACGCTCGGCAACGACCTCCAGGACGCCGCGCTGACCATGCGCCCGTCGCTGGCCGAGACGCTCAAGGCGGGCGAGGCCGCGGGCGCGCTCGCCGGCATCGTCTCCGGCTCCGGGCCCACCTGCGTCTTCCTCGCCACCGGTGAAGCAGACGCGGTCCGGATCGCCGCCGAGATCACCGCCGCCGGGGTGTGCCGGGAGGCCCGCGTCGCGCACGGCCCGGTCGCCGGCGCCCGCGTGGTCTGACGCCCCGTACCCTTGACTCAGGCGTCCCGGGCCCCCGGGACGCCTGAGTCATGAAGGGTGGGTCAGTGGCCAACATCGTCAACCTGGACCGGGTGTCCAAGGGGTACGGCGCCGCGGGGCCGCTGCTCACCGACGTCTCGCTCGGCCTCGACGACGCCGACCGGGTCGGTGTGGTCGGTCTCAACGGCGCCGGCAAGTCGACGCTGCTGCGGCTGCTGACCCGCACCGAGGAACCCGACGACGGCCGCGTCACGCACCGCCGCGACCTGCGGGTGGCCTGGCTGCCGCAGCGCCTGGACCTGGCCCCCGAGCTGACCGTGCGGGACGTCGTGCTCGGCACCGCCTGGCTCGGCGAGAGCATGGGCGCCGAGCACGAGTGGGCCGGCGACGCGGGCGTGCGCGCCATCCTCGACGGCCTCGGCATGCCCCACCTCGGCCTGGACACGCCGGTCGGCCCGATGTCCGGCGGGGAACGCCGCCGCGTCGCGCTCGCCGCGCTGCTGGTCCGCGACGCCGACCTGCTCGTCCTCGACGAGCCCACCAACCATCTCGACGTCGGCGGCGTCGACTGGCTGGCCCGGCACCTCGTCACCCGCAAGGGCGCGCTCGTCGTGGTCACCCACGACCGCTGGTTCCTCGACGCCGTCTGCACCACCACCTGGGAGGTCGCCGACCAGACCGTCCGGGCGTACGAGGGCGGCTTCGCCGCGTGGACGCTCGCCCGCGTCGAACGGCAACGCGTCGCCGCCGCCACCGAGGCCCGCCGCCAGAACCTGCTCCGCAAGGAGATCGCCTGGCTGCGCCGGGGTGCCCCGGCCCGCACCTCGAAGCCCAAGTTCCGCATCGACGCCGCGAACGCGCTCATCGCCGACGTGCCGGAACCCCGCGACACCATGTCGCTGCAACGGCTCGCCACCGCCCGGCTCGGCAAGCAGGTGTACGACCTCGAACACGTCCGGCTGCACGCCGGCCCGAAGGAGATCCTGCACGACACGACCTGGCAGGTCGGTCCCGGCGACCGGGTCGCGATCCTCGGCCGCAACGGCGCCGGCAAGACCACCCTGCTGCGGATGCTCGCCGGGGTGACCGGCCCCGACGGCGGGCGCTTCGCCGCCGGGCAGACAGTCCGGCCCGCGTTCCTGTCCCAGGAACTCGCCGAACTCCCCGGCCACCTGCGCGTGCTGGAAGCCGTCGAGGAGGTGGCCCGGCGCGTGCAGTTCGGCGACCGGGAGATCAGCGCCGCCCAACTCGCCGAGATCTTCGGCTTCGACGACAAGCGGCTCTGGACCCCGGTGAGCGACCTGTCCGGCGGCGAGCGCCGCCGCCTGCAGATGCTGCGGCTGCTCGCCGGGGAACCCAACGTGCTGCTGCTCGACGAGCCCACGAACGACCTGGACACCGACACGCTCGCCGCGCTGGAGGACCTGCTCGACTCGTGGCCCGGCACGATCGTCGTGGCCAGCCACGACCGCTACCTGATCGAGCGGGTCACCGACGTCGCGTACGGCATGTTCGGTGACGGCCGGCTGGTGCACCTGCCCGGCGGCGTCGACGAATACCTCGCACGCGCCGCCGCGTCCGGCGGCCCGGCGCCCGCCGATCTCACCCCGGCCACGGCGGCGCCGGCGCGCGAGGGCATGTCAGCGGCCGAGGTACGCGTCGCGAAGAAGGAACTGAACCGGCTGGAACGGCAGATCGCCAAGCTCGAACAGAAGGAGGCGGGCCTGCACGAGCAGCTCGCCGCGAACGCCACCGACTACGCCCGGGTCGCCGAGCTGGACGCCCAGCTCAAGGAGGTACGAGCCGAGCGGGACCGCACCGAGGAGACCTGGCTGGCCCTCGCCGAGGAGCTCCCGGGCGGCTGACCTGCCGCCGGGGTGGGGGGTGTGCGGCGTCACTGACCGGCGTACGGGAGAATCACCGGTGGAACCCTCGTCCGAACGGTCTTTTGGAGACGCAGAGATGGCCCACACCCCCGTCAACCACCCCGCGCGGCCGATCTACCGGGCGATCGGCGGGCTCGTTGGTCTGTACTTCGTCGTCTTCGGCGGCCTCGGCATCATCGCCAGCGCCGGCAACGACTTCCTCGCCCAGGACGACACCAAGGTCCTCGGCCAGGGCACCAACATGGCGTTCTCGCTGCTGTCGGTGCTGGTCGGCGTCGTGATTCTGGTCGGCACCGCGATCGGTCGCAACCTCGACGTGGCGATCAACCAGTGGCTGGCCTACACGCTGATGGTGATCGGCCTGGCCGCCCTGGCGTTCCTGCAGACCGACGCCAACATCTTCAACTTCTCGATCATGACCGACGTCGTGGTCCTGACCCTGTCGCTGGTGCTCCTGATGGTCGGCATGTACGGCAAGGTCGGCTCCGACGACGAGCACGAGGCCTGGCAGAAGGCCCGCCTGGTGCTCTGATCCCGTCTCGTACCCGAAGGCCCGGCGCAGCGCGCCGGGCCTTCGGTGTTTTCCGGACGCCGACGGACATCCCAAGCGACAATTGCCCCGAATCAGTCACATGGCTGGAGGGCATCATGGCGCACTTCCCGGTGAACCACCCCGCGCGGCCGCTCTACCGGGTGCTGTCCGGGCTCATCGGCCTCTACATCCTGGTCTTCGGCGTCTTCGGCGTCTTCCAGACCTGGGGCGAAGGGCTGTTCGGCCGGGACAGCGACTGGGCGCTCGGCCTGCGCACCAACCTGGCCTTCTCGCTGGTCTCGGTGGTCTTCGGCGCGGTCCTGCTGGTCGGCGCGTCCCGCCGCGACAACCTCGGCCACTACATGAACCTCACCGCCGGGGTGGTCTTCCTGGTCACCGGCATCCTGATGATGTCGGTGCTCCAGACCCCGGCGAACTTCCTGAACTTCTCCATGTCGACGGTCATCGTGTCGCTGCTGTTCGGGCTGGTCCTGCTCGCCACGGGCCTGTACGACAAGGTCGGCACACCCGAGCACGCCGAGGAGGAACGGCAGCGCCGCTACCACCCCATCGGGGAACGCTCTCGGTGACCGGCGCCCTCGTCGCCACGACGGGCGCCGCGGCTCATTGGAGCGTCGGGCGACCGCCGTCGGCCTGGTCCGTCCGCGGGTCGTGGAGCGCGCGAAGCGCGTCGAGTGCGACAGCGGTGAGAACGCCACGGCCGACACCGGCGCGGCCGAGCAACTCCATCCCCCGGGTGACCGCGACGAAGTAGACCGCCAGTGACTGCACGTTCGCGTCCTCCGGGAGATCCCCGTTCTCCCGGGCGTGTTCCAGGCATCCGGCGTAGACCCCGGCGAGCTGCTCGATGCCGGCTTTCGTGACGGTCGAGAGCGGGTCCTCCTCGCCTGTCGACTCGACGAGCGCGCGCGTGGTGAGTGAGACCCGCCGATCGCTGCTGCTGAACTCGATCGCCATGCGGAGCATGTGCCCCCGGATTCGTTCCAGCGGCGAAGCGCCGTCGTGCCCGAGTGCTTCCGAGACGGCGCGCGTCGCCTCCTCCCGATCCTCGGAGAGCGCCCGGAGGAACAGTTCCCGCTTCCCGCCGAAGGCGTTGTAGAGGCTCTGCTTGCCCAGGCCGGTCGCCCGCACCAGGTCGTCGAGGGTCGAGGCGGCGAGGCCGTGCACGGCGAACACCTCGCTGGCGCTGCTGACGACGTCGCTCTCGACGAACTTGCGGGGACGGGCCACGGGGGAAGCCTACGTTATTGACCATCCGGTCAAAAACTTGCTAGCGTGGGCGGCGCGCATCGGCGAGAACTGTTCCCGCGGTGGCGCGACAATCGAGGACGGGCAGAATGAAGAGCAACGAAGAGATCGTTCGCGAGGCGTACCGGCTGGCGGAAGGGGATGTCCTCGACGGGCCCGGCTTCCGCGCCCTGTTCACCGAGGACGGAACGTTCAACGACATGCCCAACGGGCTGACATTCCGCGGGGACCAGATTCCGCAGGCGCTGACCGGCTTCGCCGGCGTCTTTCCCGACGTCCACCGCGAACTGCTCGACGTGCATGCTCTCGGTGACGTCGTCGCCGTCGAACTACGAATTCAGGGCACCCACCTCGGCGGTTTCCCCACGCCGGCCGGCGAGATCCCGCCGACCGGCAACCGGATCGACGTGCCGACCGCTGATCTCTGGCATCTGCGGGACGGAAAGATCGAAAGGTTCGACTGCTACAACGCGGCGAACGTGCTGCTCGCCCAGATCGGTGCCGGCCCCGACTTCGACTCGGCGATCGCAGCCGCCGCAGGGGCGTAGTGCCACCACCGCACCGCACGGCCGAGGATCCGGCTCACGTCCCGATCGGCCCCGGCTTCGAGGCCAGGTGCGACAACCCGTTCCAGGCCAGATTCACCAGGTGCGCCGCCACCGTCTCCTTGCGCGGCTTGCGCACCTCCAGCCACCAGCGGCCGGTCAGCGCCACCATGCCCACCAGCGCCTGCGAGTAGAGCTCCGCCAGCTTCGGATCGTAGCCCCGGATGGAGAACTCGCCCGCCAGGATGTGTTCCACCTGGTGCGCCACGTCGTTCATCACGCTGCTGAAGTTGCCCGTCGCGGACATCAGCGGGGACTCCCGGACCAGCACCCGGAAGCCGCTGGTCTCCTCCTCGATGTAGGTCAGCAACGTCAACGCGGCCTGCTCCAGCAACTCCCTCGGATGACCTGCGGTCAGCGCCGTGGTGATCCGGTCCAGCAGCGAGCGGACCTCCCGGTCCACCACCACCGCGTAGAGCCCCTCCTTCCCGCCGAAGTGCTCGTAGACCACCGGCTTGGAGACCTTGGCGCGCGCCGCGATCTCCTCGATCGAGGTCGCGTCGAAGCCCTTCTCGGCGAAGATCTGCCGGGCGATCGAGATCAGCTGCTCGCGCCGCTGCGTCGCGGACATCCGTACCCGGGAGGGCTTCGCCGCCGGCACGGGCCGCCGACGGGTGCGGTCGTTGCCGGAAACGTCGGTCACCCGTCCATCCTGCCAGGCGCGACGCTCGCGGTCAGACCGGCCGCTGTCGTACGCACGTTCTAATCTGCGCCGGTGACCGACCCCCTCGCCGCCGAGGCGCGGCGCCTACGCGTGGACGAGCAGCTCTCCGTCGCCGAGATCCGGGCTCGCCTGGGCATCGGCCGCGACCGGGTGTACGCGCTGCTGCGCGGCATCCCGCCGCCGGCGTGGACCCGCCGGCCACGCGCCCGGGACGACGCCCGTGCCGAAGCCCTGCGGCTGCGCACGGCGGGCCGGTCGGTCAATCAGATCGCGGTGCGGCTCGGGGTGGCGAAGTCGACCGCCTACCAGTGGGTGCGGCACCTGCCGCTGGATCCCGACGACGCGAGCGCGCAGCGGCGCCGCGAGCACTCGAAGGCGATGACGGAGGCGCGCTGGAGCGCGTACCGGGAGTCGCGCGACGCCGCACAGGCTGCGGAGCACGCCCGCGCCGCCGGTGTGGTCGGCGGTCTCGGCGAGCGGGACCTGCTGATGCTCGGTGCCGCGATCTACTGGTGCGAGGGAGTCAAGTCCAAGCCCTGGCGCCGGGCGGTGACAATCCAGTTCGTCAACACCGATCCGGGGTTGCTGGCCCTGTTCCTCCGATTCCTGGAGGTCTGCGGCGTGGACCGGACGGTGCCGACCTATCGCGTGAGCATCCACGAGTCGGCGGACGCCGAGGCCGCTGTGCGCTGGTGGGTGGCGCGGCTGCGGCTGCCCGCGGAGAGGTTTCGCCGTACGGTGCTCAAGCGGCACAACCCGACAACGGTACGGCGGAACACTGGCGACACCTATCACGGCTGCCTCGTGATCACCGTGCCCCGCAGTCGTGAGCTCTACTGGCGGATCGAAGGTATGATCGCCGAGCTGTTCCGGATCGCGGGCGAAGCGCAAGGGAAGACGCTGCTCCGTAGGTCTTGACATGGCGATGGGGTGTGGGGTAACGGCAACCCGCAGGCCTTTGGAGCCTTGAGCTCCTGGTTCGAATCCAGGCACCCCAGCTCATTCGTCGGATCGCTCTCGGGCGAACGGCGTTTGTGCGGCCGGATGCGAATTGTGGCGAGCCGCGTGGTTAGCATGACCGCGAGACTGTCGCCGTCCCGACGGGAGCCACGTCGTGTCCCAGCCCCACCTCCGCACCGTTGTCGTGCTCGCCGCCGGTGAGGGCAAGCGGATGAAGTCGTCCCTGCCCAAGGTGCTGCACCCGCTGCTCGGTCGTACCCTGCTCGGTCACGTCCTCGCCGCGGCCGGTCCGCTCGGCGCGGACCGCACCGTGGTCGTGGTCGGCCACGGCGCCGACCAGGTCAGGGAGCACCTGACCGAGGTCGCCCCGGGTGCCACGCCGGTGCTTCAGGAGCGCCAGCTCGGCACCGGCCACGCGGTCCGCATCGCGCTGGACGCGGTGCCGGACGCGACAGGCACCGTCGTGGTGATCAACGGCGACGTGCCGCTGCTGCGGCCGGAGACGGTCCAGGCGCTCGTCGAGGCGCACGAGGACGCCGCCGCGGCGGCCACAGTGCTGGCCGCCGAGGTGCCGGACCCGACCGGCCTGGGCCGGATCGTGCGGGACGTGCAGGGGCACCTGGAGCAGATCGTCGAGGAGCGCGACGCCACCCCCCAGCAGCGCGCGCTGCGGGAGATCAACGCGGGCATCTACGCGTTCGACGCGGCCCGGCTGCGGGAGGCGCTGGGCAAGCTCTCCACCGACAACGACCAGGGCGAGGAGTACCTGACCGACGTCTTCGCGCTGCTGCGCGACGCCGGTGAGCCGGTGGCGGTGCACTGCGCCGCCGACCACGTGGAGACGCTCGGCTGCAACGACCGGGTCGAGCTGGCCGCGCTGCGCCGGCTGCTGCGCGACCGGGTCAACGAGGGCTGGATGCGTACCGGCGTCAGCATCCTCGACCCGCACACCACCTGGATCGACGTGACGGTGACCGTCGAGCGGGACGCGGTGATCGACCAGAACACGCAGCTCCAGGGCGCCACGACGGTCGGCGAGGGCGCGCTCGTCGGCCCGGATACCACGCTCGTCGACACGGTGGTGGGGGCGGGCGCGAGCATCGTGCGCAGCCAGGCGCTCGGCGCCGAGGTGGGTCCGCAGGCGAGCGTCGGCCCGTACGCGTACCTGCGGCCGGAGTCGCGGCTGGGCCGCAAGGCGAAGGTCGGCACGTTCGTGGAGACCAAGAAGGCGTCGATCGGTGACGGGTCGAAGGTGCCGCACCTGTCGTACGTGGGCGACGCGACGATCGGCGACCACAGCAACATCGGCGCGGCGACCGTCTTCGTCAACTACGACGGAGTACGCAAGCACCACACCACCATCGGCAGTCACGCCCGTACCGGGGCGGACAACATGTTCGTGGCGCCGGTGCGGGTGGGCGACGGCGCGTACACCGCTGCGGGTTCGGTGATCACCGGCGACGTGCCGCCCGGTGCGATGGCGGTGGCGCGTGGTCAGCAGCGCAACGTGGAGGGCTGGGTGCTGCGCAAGCGGGCCGGCACGGAAGCCGCGGAGGCGGCGCGGCGGGCCGGTGAGGGTGCGCCGGACACGGGCGGCGCCGCAAGCGAAGGTGACTGACTCCACGGCGATCGCCGGGCCGTGGGTGGATCGCTGAACCGGGGGCATACTGCAACCGAACAGTCCCCGGCCCCACCGCCGCCGGGCACCACCGACATACGGGAGCAGACGGGCCCATGGGCAGCATCGTCGCCGAAAACCGCAAGAGCCTGATGCTCTTCTCCGGGAGGGGTTTTCCGGAGCTGGCCAAGGAGATCGGTGAGGTGCTCGGCGTCGCGCCGACGCCGGCCGACGCGTACGACTTCGCCAACGGCGAGATCTTCGTACGGTACAAGGATTCGGTCCGTGGTTCGGACGCCTTCGTGGTGCAGTCCGTGACGCACGGCGTGAACACCTGGGTCATGGAGACCCTGATCATGGTCGACGCGCTGAAGCGCGGCTCGGCCAAGCGGATCACCGTGGTACTGCCGTTCTACCCGTACTCGCGGCAGGACAAGAAGCACCGCGGCCGGGAGCCGATCTCGGCGCGGCTGATCGCGGACCTGCTGAAGACCGCCGGTGCGAACCGGATCCTGACCGTCGACCTGCACACCGCGCAGATCCAGGGCTTCTTCGACGGCCCGGTGGACCACCTGTTCGCGATGGACGTGCTGGCCGAGTACGTGGAGCACAAGTACGCGGGCCGGCCGATGACCGTGGTGGCGCCGGACTCGGGCCGGGTACGCGTGGCGGAGCGCTGGACCGACCGGCTGGGCGGCTGCCCGCTGGCGTTCATCCACAAGACCCGCGATCCGCTCAAGCCGAACCAGGTGGTGGCGAACCGGGTGGTCGGTGAGGTCGAGGGCCGGGTGTGCCTGATCGTGGACGACATGATCGACACCGGTGGCACGATCACCAAGGCGGCGGACATCCTCAAGGAGCAGGGCGCGGCGGAGATCGTGGTCGCCTCGACCCACGCGCTGCTGTCCGACCCGGCGACGGAGCGGCTGAAGAACAGCCCGATCAGCGAGGTCGTGGTGACTAACACGCTGCCGCTGCCGTCGGAGAAGCAGCTGGACAAGCTGACCGTGCTGTCGATCGCCCCGCTGCTGGCGCGGGCGATCCGGGAGGTCTTCGACGACGGTTCGGTGACCACCCTGTTCGGTGGCTTGAGCTGAGTGTGCGGTCCGGTCGCCGGGGGTTCCCGGCGGCCGGGCCGATGCCCTGCGGAACCGGCGGGGCGGTGATATGGGGGACTGCCGGAGAGCCGGGAATCCCCTCGGGTAGACTGGTGCGGTTGCCACGGCGAGGGTGCCCGGCGGGCTGCTGACAAGCACCGCACGGAGGCGCCGTCATCGACGCGGTGCTCCGGGCGGTCGTTCATGACCCTAGCCCCAGCGAGCCCCTCGCCCCAGCACCGCCAGACGACAAGCCGCCGCAGCGAAGCATCAGGAGTTTCCCCGTGTCCGAGGTAAAGATCAGCGCCGAGCCCCGTACCGAGTTCGGCAAGGGTGGTGCCCGTCGTACCCGCCGGGCCGGCAAGGTGCCCGCCGTGCTGTACGGCCACGGCGAGAAGCCCAAGCACATCGCGCTTCCGGCGCGGGAGTTCGCCGCCGCGATCCGCAAGGGCGGCGCGAACCAGCTCTTCGCGATCGAGGTCAGCGACGGCACCCAGGTGCTGGCGCTGCCGAAGGCGATCCAGCGTGACCCGATCAAGGACACCTTCGAGCACGTGGACCTGCTGCTGGTCCGCCGCGGCGAGAAGGTCACCGTCGAGGTCCCGGTCCAGCTGACCGGTGAGGCCGCGAAGGACACCCTGATCGTGCACGACCACGACACGCTGTCGGTGACCGCCGACGCGACCAAGGTGCCGGACCACCTGGAGGCGTCGATCGAGGGCGCCGAGCCGGGCACCACGATCACCGCTGCCGACGTCGAGCTGCCGTCCGGCGTCGAGCTGGCCACCGACGAGGAGACCGCTGTCGCCTCGGTGACCGCCGCTCCGACCGCCGAGCAGCTCGAGGCCACCCTCCCCGAGGTCGAGGAGGCCGCCGAGGAGGCCGAGGCCGAGGTCGGCGAGGAGACCGCCGAGGGTGCCGAGGGCGCTCCGGCCGCCGAGGGCGAGGAGGCCCCGGCCGAGGCGAAGACCGAGGCCTGACCGGTCCGCAAGGCTGTGCGACAGGCGTCCCCGGTTCCCGGGGGCGCCTGTCGGCGTATCGGGACGGCTGGTCGGGCGAGCGAGCGGGAAGGGGCGTCGGGTGACGGACGAGGCGGGACCGTGGCTGGTGGTCGGCCTGGGCAACCCCGGCCGGGAGTACGCGGGCAACCGGCACAACGTCGGGTTCATGGTGGCCGACCTGCTGGCGGCCCGGGTGGGCGCGAAGTTCGGGCGGCACAAGCGCGCGATGGCCGAGGCCGCCGAGGGGCGGCTGGGGTTCGGCGGCCCGAAGCTGGTGCTGCTGAAGCCGTTGACGTACATGAACCTCTCCGGCGGTCCGGTGGCCGGGCTGGCGCAGTTCCACAAGATCCCGCCGGCGCACGTGATCGCGGTGCACGACGAGCTGGACATCCCGTACGGGCAGGTGCGGGTGAAGTGCGGCGGCGGCGAGGGCGGGCACAACGGTCTGCGCTCGATGTCGAAGTCGCTCGGCACGAAGGACTACGTGCGGGTGCGGTTCGGCATCGGCCGGCCGCCGGGCCGGCAGGACCCGGCCGACTACGTACTCTCGGATTTCTCCCCGTCGGAGCGCAAGGAGCTGGAGTTCCTGGTGGACCGCGCGGCGGACGTGGTGGAGTCGGTGGTCGTGAAGGGCGTGGAGCCGACGCAGAACCTGTACCACGGGGGTTGACCGGCGGGGCGGAGCGCGGCCGGTAGCCTCGGGCGGCGGGAGCGAAGGCGGGTGACGGGAGCATCATGGGCAGTCCTCCGATGATCGACGGCGGTTTCGCCCGGTGGCTGGCGTCCCGGGCCGGTCAGGCGCTGACGGCCCTGCGCGCGGAGATGGGCTTCGCCGACGCGGGCGCGCTCCGGTCGGCCGGTGACAAGGTCTCGCACGACCTGATCCGCACCGAGCTGGCGAAGTGGCGGCCGGCGGACGCGGTGCTGTCGGAGGAGGACGAGGGCTCGCGGCTGGCCTGGACGGCGGAGGTGACGGACGCGGCGTTGTCGCGCCTGAACGCGGACCGGGTCTGGATCATCGACCCGTTGGACGGCACCCGGGAGTACGCGGAGGAGGGGCGCGCGGACTGGGCGGTGCACGTGGCGCTCTGGTCGCGTAACGCGTCGAGGCCGCACGGTCTGGTGGCGGGCGCGGTGGCGCTGCCGGCCCAGCACCGGGTGCTGGGCACGGACCACCCGCCGGCGTACCCGCCGATGACCGTGGAGGCGGCCACCGGGGGCGGCGCACGGGTCATCCGGTTGGCGGCCAGTCGTAGCCGTCCGCCGGTTTTCCTGACCGACCTGGCAGAGGACGTCGGCGCTCATCTGGTTCCGATGGGCTCGGCGGGCGCGAAGATCGCCGCCGTGGTGACCGGCGAGGTCGACGCGTACATCCACGCGGGCGGTCAGTACGAGTGGGATTCGGCCGCTCCGGTCGCTGTGGCGACGGCCACCGGTCTGCATGCTTCCCGGATCGACGGTTCTGCGCTGAAATACAACGGGGCCGACCCGCGCCTACCGGATCTGCTGGTCTGCCGCAAGGATCTCGCGAGTCGGTTGCTTGCAGCGTTGCAGCGGCATTCCGGGTAACCTGAGCGTTCTTCTTCACGAGTCCGACCTGAAAGGTCTGGAATCCGATGTACGGATCCGTGCGAATCGAGTTCGTGTCATGACGTCCCCCGCCGCGTACCAGGTGTCGCACCTCGACGCGCTCGAGGCGGAGAGCATCTTCGTGATGCGCGAGGTCGTCGCCGAGATGGAACGGCCGGTGCTGCTGTTCTCCGGCGGCAAGGACTCGATCGTGATGCTCCGGTTGGCCCAGAAGGCGTTCGCGCCGGCCAACATCCCCTTCCCGGTGATGCACGTGGACACCGGGCACAACTTCCCCGAGGTGCTCGACTACCGCGATCAGCGGGTGGCCGAGCTGGGCCTGCAGCTCATCGTGGCGAGCGTGCCGGAGGCGCTGAACAAGGGCCTGGTCCGCGAATCGGCCGACGGCATGCGCAACCGGATCCAGACGCCGGTGCTGCTGGAGGCGGTGGAGAAGCACCGCTTCGACGCGCTGTTCGGCGGCGCCCGGCGCGACGAGGAGAAGGCGCGGGCCAAGGAGCGGGTGTTCAGCTTCCGCGACGAGTTCGGCCAGTGGGATCCGAAGAACCAGCGTCCGGAGCTGTGGGCGCTCTACAACGGCCGGCACCACCCGGGCGAGTCGATCCGGGTGTTCCCGCTGTCGAACTGGACCGAGCTGGACGTCTGGCACTACATCGAGCGGGAGCGGATCCCGCTGCCGTCGATCTACTACGCGCACGAGCGCGAGGTGATCGAGCGCGACGGCATGCTCTACGCGGTGAACGAGTTCTTCCGGGCACGCGCCGGCGAGCAGCCGTTCAAGGCCCAGGTGCGGTACCGGACCGTGGGTGACGCCTCCTGCACCGCGGCGGTCCGCTCGGACGCCGACACGGTGGAGAAGGTGATCGAGGAGGTGGCCGCCACGCGGATCACCGAGCGCGGCGCGACCCGCGGCGACGACCGGGTCAGCGAGGCCGCCATGGAGGACCGCAAGCGAGAGGGCTACTTCTGATGAGCGTCGAGACCCTGGCCCCGGCCGAGAGCGAGACCGCGCGGCCGATGGACCTGCTGCGGTTCGCCACCGCGGGCAGCGTCGACGACGGCAAGTCGACGCTGATCGGCCGTCTGCTCTACGACACCAAGTCGCTGTTCAGCGACCAGCTCGCCGCCGTCGAGGCGGTCAGCGCCGCCCGTGGCGACGAGTACACGAACCTGGCGCTGCTCACCGACGGCCTGCGCGCCGAGCGGGAGCAGGGCATCACCATCGACGTGGCGTACCGCTACTTCGCCACGCCGCGGCGGAAGTTCATCATCGCCGACACCCCGGGGCACATCCAGTACACCCGGAACATGGTCACCGGCGCCTCCACCGCCGACCTGGCGCTGATCCTGGTGGACGCGCGTAAGGGCCTGGTGGAGCAGTCCCGCCGGCACGCGTTCCTCTGCTCGCTGCTGCGGGTGCCGCACCTGGTCCTGTGCGTGAACAAGATGGACCTGGTGGACTGGTCGCAGGAGGTCTACGAGCGGATCGCGGACGAGTTCACCGCGTTCGCCGCGAAGCTCGACGTGCCGGACCTGACGGTGGTGCCGGTCTCCGCGCTGCAGGGCGACAACATCGTCACCCGCTCGGAGAACATGCCCTGGTACGAGGGCCCGTCGCTGCTGCACCACCTGGAGCGGGTGCACATCGCCTCGGACCGCAACCTGGTCGACGTGCGGTTCCCGGTGCAGTACGTGATCCGGCCGCAGTCCACCACCGTCACCGACTACCGGGGTTACGCCGGTCAGGTGGCCTCGGGCGTGCTCAAGCCGGGCGACGAGGTGATGGTGCTGCCGTCGGGCTTCACCAGCCGGATCGCCGCGGTGGAGACCGCCGACGGCCCGGTCGACGAGGCGTTCCCGCCGATGTCGGTGACGGTCCGGCTGACCGACGAGCTGGACATCTCCCGCGGCGACATGATCTGCCGGCCGAACAACGCCCCGACGCCCGTGCAGGACATCGAGGCGATGGTCTGCTGGATGGACGAGACGCGGCCGTTGCAGGTCGGCGGCAGGTACGCGATCAAGCACACGACCCGCTCGGCGCGGGCGATCGTGCGCGGGCTGCACTACCGGCTGGACATCAACTCGCTGCACCGCGACGAGACGGCCGGTGAGCTGAAGCTCAACGAGATCGGCCGGGTCCGGCTGCGCACCACGGTTCCGCTGCTCGCCGACGAGTACCGGCGCAACCGCACCACCGGTGGCTTCGTCATCATCGACGAGTCGACGAACCGTACGGTCGGCGCCGGCATGATCGTCGAGGCCGGCTGACGTACGTGACGAGAAGGCCCCCGGCGCTGCGCCGGGGGCCTTTCGCGTTCAGTCCAGGCGGGTGACGCCGCCGGCCGGGAGCACGGTGAGCGTGCCGGGTGCGGTGAAGCCGCGCTTCGCGTACGCCTGGGTGACGGCGGCCGCCACCGCGTCGGCGGCGCCGGCGTCGACCAGGGCGAGCACGCAGCCGCCGAAGCCGCCGCCGGTCATCCGTGCGCCGTGCGCCCCGGCGGCCAGCGCCGCCTCGACCGCGGTGTCGATCTCCGGCACGGTGATCTCGAAGTCGTCGCGCATGGAGGCGTGCGAGGCGGTCAGCAGCGGACCGGTGTCGCGGACCCGCCCGGCGCGCAGCAGCGCGACGGTGTCGAGCACCCGCTGGTTCTCGGTCACCACGTGCCGGACCCGGCGGCGGGTCTCGTCGTCGTCGAGGCGCGCCAGCGCGGCGTCGAGATCGGCGACGTCGACGTCGCGCAGCGCGGTCACGCCGAGCGTCGCGGCGGCCCGCTCACAGCTCTTGCGGCGGGCCGCGTACTCGCCGTCCGCGTGCCGGTGCGGGGCCCGGCTGTCGATCACCAGCACGGCCAGCCCCGCGCCGTCCAGGTCGAACGGGATCTGCTCGACGTCCTCGGTGCGGCAGTCGAGGAACAGCGCGTGCCCGGCCCGGCCGCGGATCACCGCGGACTGGTCCATGATCCCGGTGGGCGCGCCGACGTAGTCGTTCTCGGCCCGCTGGGCGAGCCGCGGCCACCGCCCGGCGGGCAGGTCGAGCCCGCCGAGGTCGACAAGGGCGGCCAGCACCGCCGACTCGATCGCCGCCGACGAGGAGAGCCCGGAGCCGACCGGCACGTCGGAGGCGACGGCGAGCCGCGCGCCCGGCACGTCGTGGCCGCCGGCGCGCAGCGCCCACACCACCCCGGCCACGTAGGCGGCCCACCCGTCGACCCGGCCGGGCTCGTCGGCCTCCGCCGCGCCGAACTCGACCGGTTCGTCGTCGAGTTCCGACCAGACGGTCCAGCGTCCGCCGGGGGCGGGCGCGGCGGCGACCACGGTACGCAGCGGCAGCGCGAAAGGCAGCACGAAGCCGTCGTTGTAGTCGGTGTGCTCACCGATCAGGTTGACCCGGCCGGGAGCCGCCCAGCGGCCCGCCGGCTCGGTGCCGTACCGCTGCCGGAAGCCGGCGGTGGCGCGGTCGGCGACGGTCATGAGGGCTGCCTCGCGACGTGGGCCCGGTAGAACGCCCAGGCGTCGCCGACCATGTCGTGCAGGGTCGGCTTGGCCGGCGTCCAGCCCAGCTCGTCGCGGGCCAGCGCGGAGGACGCGACCAGCTCGGCCGGGTCGCCCTCGCGGCGGGGGGCCACCTCGACCGGCACCGGGTGCCCGGTGACCTCGCGGACCACGTCGACCACCTGGCGGTTGGTGAAGCCGTTGCCGTTGCCGAGGTTGTAGATGCGGTGCCGGCCCGGGGTGGCCGCGTCGAGCGCGAGCAGGTGGGCGCGGGCCAGGTCCTCGACGTGGATGTAGTCGCGGACGCAGGTGCCGTCGACTGTGGGGTAGTCGTCGCCGAAGAGCTGGAGCTTCTCCCGCCGCCCGGCGGCCACGTCGAGCGCGATCGGGATGAGGTGCGTCTCCGGGTCGTGCCGTTCGCCGATGGCCAGCCCGTCGCGCAGGTACGCCCCGGCGACGTTGAAGTAGCGCAGCGAGACGGCGGCCAGGTCGTGCGCGATCGCCTCGGAGGTGAGCGCCATGTCGACGGCCAGCTTGGTGGCGCCGTAGGTGCTGGTGGGCGCCTTGACGGCGGTCTCCGGGATGGGCAGCTCGGTGGGGTTGCCGTAGACGGCGGCGGTGGAGGAGAAGACCATCCGGGGCACCCGGGCGGCGCGGACCGCGTCGATGAGCGCGATCGAGCCGACCGTGTTGGTGTGCCAGTACAGCTCGGGACGGATCATCGACTCGCCGGCGGCGATGAGGGCGGCGAAGTGCAGCACGCCGTCGAACCCGGCGTCGGGGGTGAGCACCTGGGCGGCCTCGTGCACCGGCAGCTCGACATGGGTGGCGTCGGGGGCGAGGGCTTCCCGGTGACCGGTGCGCAGGTCGTCCAGCACGGTCACCTGGTGGCCGTGGTCGAGCAGCATCCGGGTCACCACGCTGCCGATGTAGCCGGCGCCGCCGGTGACGAGCAGTTTCACGTCGGTCCTCCTGCCTGGGCCGCGTCCCGCGGCGGCCGTCCCGCGATCACCCTACGGCTGAGGGCTGTGTCGCGGCTGTCGAGTCGAGTCCGCCTCCATTCCATCATAATCCTTCATGATTGAACAGATCCGAACATTGGGCCGAGCGTACGGTGGTCGCTGTCTACCATCCTTCTCATGCGGGAGGGTGGTGGTCCCGGGCCCCGGCGGCGACCGTCGGGGCGGCCCCGACGCGAACCCGGCCCGCTGGCCCGCACCGTGGCCCGTCTCGTGGTGCGCGGTGCCGACGGCGCCACCCGCCTCGTCACCGCCCTGCTCGGGGCCAGCCCCACCGCCGGGCGCGAACGGATCAGCGAGGCCGAGCTGCGGGATCTGGTCGCCGCGAACACGCTGCTCGACCCGGACGAGCGGCGGATCATCGACGAGGTGCTGGTGGCCGGCGCCCGGCTCGTCCGCGAGGTGATGGTGCCCCGCACCGAGGTGGTCTTCCTCAGCGCGGCGCTCCCGCTGACGCAGGCCCAGCGGCTGGTCCGGGCCGACCCGCACACCCGCTACCCGGTGGTGGACGGCACCCACGACGACGTGGTCGGCCTGGTGCACCTGCGGGACGTGCTGCTGCGCCCGGACGCGGACCGGCTGCTCCTGGTCGGCGACCTGATCCGGGAGGTGAAGCGCCTGCCGGACAGCAAGCGCGTGCTGGCGGCGCTCACCGAGATGCGCCGGGAGGGCCACCACCTGGCCGTCGTCGTCGACGAGTACGGCGGCACCGCCGGCATCGTCACCTGCGAGGACCTGGTCGAGGAGCTGGTCGGCGAGATCCGCGACGACGAGCACGGCCCGCTCGAACCGGAGCCCGCCGGCCTGCCCGCGGTCGTCGACGGCCGGCTCAACCTGACCGACTTCGCCGAGCGCACCGGGGTGTCGCTGCCCGCCGGGCCGTACGAGACGGTGGGCGGGTACGTGATGGCCGCCCTGGGCCGGCTGCCGGTGGCGGGCGACGAGGTGCCGGTGGCTGTCGACCCGGACACCGGATCGGTTCCCGCCGATCCGGCGGGCTGGCTGCTGCGGGTGCTCACGCTCGACGGCCGCCGCGTGTCCCGCCTGGCGGTCTCCGCCGCGCGGCTGCCCGAGCCCCGGCGTGAGATGAACGGTCCGCTTCCGCCCGTACCCGCCCGATCCACCGGCCCGTCATGACGGACGCCGGGGCTTGCTGACAGAATTGCCGCCATGTCCGACGTACCCGCCCGCCCGCGCGTCTTCTCCGGCATCCAGCCGACGGCCGACTCGTTCCACCTCGGCAACTACCTGGGCGCGCTGCGGCACTGGGTGGCGTTGCAGGACAGCCACGACGCCTACTACTGCGTGGTCGACCTGCACGCGATCACCGCCGGGCACGACCCGTTGGTGCTCAAGCGCCGCAGCCGGGTCGCCGCCGCGCAGCTGTTCGCGCTCGGCCTGGACCCGGAGCGCAGCACGCTGTTCGTGCAGTCGCAGGTGCCCGAGCACTCGCAGCTCGCCTGGGTGCTCGGCTGCATCACCGGCTTCGGCGAGGCCGGCCGGATGACCCAGTTCAAGGACAAGTCGCAGAAGCAGGGCAGCGAGCGGGCCAGCGTCGGCCTGTTCACGTACCCGATCCTCCAGGCCGCGGACATCCTGCTCTACCAGGCGAACGCGGTGCCGGTCGGCGAGGACCAGCGGCAGCACCTGGAGCTCTCCCGCGACCTGGCGCAGCGGTTCAACTCGCTGTTCGGCAGCACCTTCACCGTGCCCTCCCCGCACATCGTGAAGGACACCGCGAAGATCACCGACCTGCAGGACCCGACGGCCAAGATGTCCAAGTCGTCGTCCTCCCCGGCCGGCATCATCGACCTGCTGGAGGACCCGGCCCGCTCGGCCAAGAAGATCCGCTCGGCGGTCACCGACACCGGCCGCGAGATCGTCTTCGACGCCGAGGGCAAGCCGGGCATCACCAACCTGCTGACGATCTACTCCGCGCTGTCCGGCCGGTCCATCGACGACCTGGTCGCCGCGTACGACGGCAAGGGCTACGGCGACCTGAAGAAGGACCTCGCCGAGGTGGTGCGGGAGTTCGTCACGCCGATCCAGGAACGCACGAACGCCTACCTCAACGACCCGGCCCAGCTCGACAAGCTGCTGGTGCGGGGCGCGGAGAAGGCCCGGGCGGTGGCCGCCGGGACGCTGCGGGACGTGTACGAGCGGGTCGGCTTCTTCCCGCCGGTGCGGTTCGAGTAACGGCCCGGACGGGCGGAGACGGGTGACGCAGCCGGTGGCCGGAGGGGTGGCGCGCGACGTGGCGGGCAGTGACACGGCGCCGGGCGGCGCGGACACGATCCAGATCGGGATCGCTGTCGACGTCCCCGAGCCCTGGGGCGGGATGCTCACCCGCCGCCGGGTCGAGGCCGGCGACCCGCTCGCCGTCCCCGCGCACGTGACCCTCCTCGGGCCCACCGAGATCCCGGTACGCGCGCTGCCCGCCGTCGAGGACCATTTGGCCCGGGTCGCCGCCGCGCACCTGCCGTTCACGCTGCACCTGCGCGGCACCGGCACGTTCCGCCCGGTCACCCAGGTGGTCTTCGTGGCGGTGGCGGCCGGGATCAGCGAGTGCGAACTGCTCGCCGCCGCCATCAACTCCGCTCCCGAGCTGCGCCGCGAGCTGCGTTTCCCGTACCACCCGCACGTCACAGTGGCGCAGGACGTGCCGCCCGAGGTGCTCGACAAGGCGTACGAGGATCTGGCCGACTTCTCCGCGTTGTTCCAGGTGGACGCGTTCACGCTGTTCTCGCACAGCGGGGCGACCCGGTGGCAGCCCCGCCGCGACTTCCGGCTCGGCGGCCGGAGCTGAACATCCGACCGGCCGGGCCACCTCCGTCACGGGCGGAGATCGGCGAGGATGACGGGGTGAACGTCTTCGGCCGGATCGAGGCGGCGGTGGGGCGCCGCATCGACGCGGCCCGGAGCCGCTCGTCGGCCTTCGACCACGTCTGGCGGGCCGGGACGCTCTACGCCGACCTGCTCGCCGGGCGGCTCGCCGCCGCCATCGCGTACTACGGCTTCTTCGCCGTGTTCGCGCTCGCGCTCGTCGCGTACTGGATCTTCGGCGCGGTGCTGCGGGACAACGAGGAGGTCAGCCGCGGCGCGGCCCACTTCCTGGAGGAGAACCTGCCCTTCCTCGATCCGGCGCAGATCGCCGAGAGCAGCGGCACCGTCGGCGTGGTCGGCCTGGTCATCCTGGTCTTCACCGGCATCGGCTGGGTGGAGGCGATCCGCTCCTCGCAGCGGCTGATGTACGGCTTCAACCAGCAGCCCGGCAACCTGGTGGTGCGGCGCCTGGTCGACCTGGGCGTGCTGGTCGCGGTCTTCGTGCTGCTGTTCGTCTCGGTCGCCGCCGTGGACGCGCTGGAGTCGCTGCTGCGCTTCCTGCTGCGCAGCACCGGCTCGGTGGGCCTGACCACGATCAGCGCGGTGCTGAGCGTGCTCGTCAACGCCGTGCTCGCCGCCGCGCTGCTGCTCGCAGTGCCCCGGCTGCGGATGAGCCGGCGCCGGCTGCGCCCGGCGATCCTGACCATCGCCGTCGGTATCACCCTGCTGAACACCGTGGGGCGCTACTACGTGGTACGCACCGAGCGGAACCCCGCGTACACGGTGGTCGCCACCGCCGTGGGCCTGTTGCTCTACCTCTACCTGCTCAACCAGTTGGTGCTCTTCGGCGCCGCGCTCGCCGCGACCAGCCGGTACGGCCGGGTGGTGGACCTGGCCGAGGGCGGCGCCCGGGAGGTGGACGTGGAGGCGGACGTGCTCGACGAGGAGACCGAACCGGGGACACCGGGGGGAGCGGGATGAGCGCGCGGATCCGGATCGACGCGGAGTCGGCGGTGCCGCCGTACGAGCAGGTGCGGGCGCAGTTCGCCGCGCGCATCGGCGACGGGCGGCTGCCGGTGGGCACCCGGCTCCCGGCGGTGCGGCAGCTCGCCGCCGACCTGGGGCTGGCGGTGAACACCGTGGCGCGGGCGTACCGGGAACTGGAGAGTGCCGGGCTGGTGGAGACGCGGGGCCGGCACGGCACGGTGGTGGCCCCCGGCCGGGACGACGCCACCGACCGGCTGCAGCGGGCCGCCGCCGGGTACGCCGCCGAGGCGCGTCGCCTGGGTGTCGCGCCGGAGCGGGCGGTCGCGCTGGTCCGTGCGGCGCTGGACGCCGGTACGCGTGGCTGAGCGTGGTCCCCGAAGCGGGGAGAGTCCGATGATTGCGTTCCCCGGTCCGGCACGCGGCGACCATGATGGGCCGGTGGGCGCACTCGTGACACTGGACCTGCCGGACGACTCCCCGATCCGGGGTCTGCCGTGGATCATCACGTTCGGCCCGCTCGGCGCCGAGGACGACTGGGAGCCGGTGGTCTGCGGCCCGTACGAGCGACAGCACGCGCTGGCGCTCGCCGAGGCGGTGGTGGCCGACGAGCAGCTGATGGCGGTGGTGGAACCGCTGCTGCCGGCGCTCACGCCGGAGGAGATCCGCGGCGAGATCGCCGCCGCGCAGATCGCCGCCGAGGACGAGGCGGCCGAGATCGACCAGGCGGACCTCTACGGCGACTTCGAGGACGTCATCGACGAGGAGCTGGAACGCGCCGCCGACCGCGAGCCGGAGCCCGAGCCGGCGAAGGCGCCCGACCGGGAGGAGATCCGGGCCGGGTTCGCCCGGATCGCCGCGCTGCTCACCGCCAAGGGCGGCTGAGAGCGCGCTCGCTCCCCGATGGACACCGGCCCCCCGGGAGCGTGCTCCCGAGGGGCCGGGGCCACCTCACCCCCCACCACAAGGGGTCGGCAGCCCAGCCGCCCGTCGGCGCGGGGCACAACGGACGGCCAGGTCGTTGGCGGGTTACCCGGCTCAGCGCCGTTCGAACCACGCAGCCGCGTCCACCGGCAGGACGTACCCGTCGCCCCGCTCGGTGAGGTCGGCGCTGGCGACGAGCGGGCGGCCGTGGCCGCTCACCGTCACGTCGGCGCCACTGATGTTCACCACGCACGTCACCCCGGCGTCGCCGGCGGTGCGGCGGAACGCGAGTACGCCGGGCTCGGTCTCCAGCCAGGTGATGCCGTCCAGGCCGGCCAGCGCCGGGTGCTCGTGCCGGACGCGCAGCGCGGTCCGGTACAGCTCCAGCGTCGAGCCGGGCGCACCGGCCTGGGCGGCCACCGACAGCTCCCGCCAGGTCGCCGGCGCCGGCAGCCAGCTCAGCTCGCTGCCGTCCGGCCCGAAGCCGTACGGGGGCAGGTCGCCACCCCACGGGATCGGCACGCGGCAGCCGTCGCGGCTCTCCCCGGTACGCCGGAACGCCGGGTCCTGGCGCAGCTCGTCCGGGAGGTCCAGCACCTCCGGCAGGCCCAGTTCCTCGCCCTGGTAGACGTACGCGCAGCCGGGCAGCGCGAACATCAGCAGCGCGGCGGCGCGGGCGCGGCGCAGGCCGACCTCGCCGTCGCCGTACCGGGTGACGTGCCGCTGCCGGTCGTGGTTGGAGAGCACCCAGGTGGTCGGCGCGCCCACGATCGTGGACTCGGCCAGCGCCGTGTCGATCACCTTGCGGAACGAGTCGGCCGACCAGGTGGCGTCGAGGAAGTCGAAGCTGAAGGCCTGGTGCAGCTCGTCCGGGCCGATGTAGCGGGCCAGGCGCTGCGGCGTCTCGGCCCACGCCTCGGCGACAGCCATCCGGCCGCCCGGGTAGCTGTCCAGGATCGGCCGCCAGGCGCGGTAGATGTCGTGCACCTCGTCCTGGTCGAAGTACGGCAGCCGGCCCTTGCCCAGCAGTTCGGACTGGCGCTGGCCGGTGGTCATCGAGTTGAAGCCGACGTCCGGCAGGCCCTCGGCCTTGATCATGCCGTGCGCCACGTCGATCCGGAAGCCGTCCACGCCCCGGTCCAGCCAGAAGCGCAGCACGTCCTCGAACTCGGCCCGCACCTCCGGGTGGCGCCAGTTCAGGTCGGGCTGGGCCGGGTCGAACAGGTGCAGGTACCACTGGCCGTCGACCACGCGGGTCCACGCCGGCCCGCCGAAGATGCTCTCCCAGTCGTTCGGCGGCAGCTCGCCCTGCTCGCCCTTGCCGTCGGCGAACAGGTAGCGCTCGCGCTCCGGTGAACCGGGCCCGGCGGCGAGCGCGGCGGTGAACCACGGGTGCGCGCTGGAGGTGTGGTTCGGCACCATGTCGACGATGATCCGCAGGCCGAGCGCGTGCGCGTCGGTGATCATCTCGTCGAAGTCGGTCAGGTTGCCGAACAGCGGGTCGACGTCCCGGTAGTCGGACACGTCGTAGCCGGCGTCGACCTGCGGCGACGTGTAGAACGGCGTCAGCCAGAGCGCGTCCACGCCGAGGTCGCGCAGGTACGGCAGGCGCTGCCGGATGCCCTGGAGGTCACCCACGCCGTCGGCGTTCGCGTCGGCGAAGCTGCGGACGTACACCTGGTAGACGACAGCGGACCGCCACCAGTCGTCGTCGGCGGTGCGAGGGGTGGTGCTGGGGGCGGAGGTCATCGCTGTCGATCCCGTTCTGTGGCGGCTTCTGGTGCGGCGCAGGGTGTCTGAGAAGAATGCCGCCATCAGACTGCAAGAGTCAAGCATTCCTTGCGCAAGAAATGGCAGCCATCACCCGCGCCGGCCCCGTCCTCGTCTCCCGAATCCCGAGACACCCACACCCGCGACCCTCCGGCCGGCCCTCTCACTTCGACGTCGATCATGAGGTTAACCCCGACATTCCGGACCTCAGCCCTCGCCAACCTCATGATCGCCACCCGATCCGGCCGCCCTTGATCAACGGGGGAGGGGAGGGGAGGGTGCGCGCGGCGTGGGCGCGGCCGGGGGTGGCTCGCGTGATCATGAGGTTGGCGGCATTCGGCGTCCGATTTGTTGCCGTCAACTTCATGATCGACGGGAAGAGGCGCGGGGGTCAGGCGGGGATGGGGAGGGACGGGGTGGGGTTGGGGGTGGCGGGGCGCTGGCGCTTCGGGGGGTCGGCGGGGCGGGTCACCGCGGTGGAGCCGCGTACCACCAGCTCGGGGCGGAACAGGTACTCGGAGTTCGGGGACGGGTGACCGTTGATCTCGTCTACCAGGGCCCGCACCGCGGCCACCGCCATCGCGGCCACCGGCTGGCGCACTGTGGTCAGCGGCGGGTCGGTGAACGCCATCAGGGGGGAGTCGTCGTACCCGACCACGGAGATGTCGCCGGGCACCGACAGCCCGCGCTGGCGGGCGGCCCGGATCGCGCCGAGCGCCATCAGGTCCGAGCCGCAGACGAGCCCGGTCACGCCGCGCTCGATGAGCCGGCCGGCGGCCGCCTCGCCGCCCTCGACGCCGAACAGTGACAGCTCGGTCAGCTCGGTCAGTTCGCCCTCGGTGATGTCGGTCAGGCGCCCCATCGCGGCCTTGTAGCCGGCGACCTTGCGCTGTACCGGCACGAACCGGTCCGGGCCGGTGATCAGGCCGATCCGGCGGTGCCCGAGCGCGACCAGGTGGGCGACGGCGAGTTCGGCGGACTCCCGGTCGTCGCAGGAGACGAACGGCGCGGGGATGCCGGGCGCGTACCCGTTGATCATGACGATCGGCAGCGGCCGGGCCAGCAGCGTGCGGTAGCGGTCGTGGTCGGCGGCGGTGTCGGCGTGTAGGCCGGAGACGAAGACGATGCCGGAGACCTGGCGGTCCAGCAGCATCTCCACGTACTCGTCCTCGCGGACGCCGCCGGGCGTCTGCGTGCAGAGCACCGGTGTGTAGCCGGTGGGGGCGAGCGCGGACTCGATGATCTGGGCGAACGCCGGGAAGATCGGGTTGTCCAGTTCCGGCACGACCAGGCCGACCAGTCCGGCGCTGCGCTTGCGCAGCCGGGCCGGTCGTTCGTAGCCGAGCACATCGAGGGCGGTGAGGACGGCCTGCCGGGTCTCGGGGGCCACACCGGGGCGGTCGTTGAGCACCCGCGACACCGTGGCCTCGCTGACTTCAGCCTGTTGGGCGATGTCGGACAGTCGAGCGCGCATGTGCGGCACTTTAGCCCAACGGCAAAGTCTTGCGTACACTTCTGCAAGCCCTTCCATTCTCTGCAACCTCTTGCTAACGTCCCCGCAACATGCGAGAGCAGCGGCGCAGCATCTCGGCGCCGGTCAGCAAGAACTTTCAGAGGTTTCCACTGGCGGGCCGCCCTTCCCCCGGCGAGCCGCCATGACGACAGGAGTACCGATGCGCATCCGTACCGCGGGTGTGGTCGCCGTCCTCGGCCTGGCGCTCGCCGCCTCCGGCTGTGGTGACAGCGGCAGCGACGACAAGCCGGCCGCCGGCGAGTCCAAGGCGACCGGCGGCAAGCTGGTCATCTGGGCCGACGACAAGCGCACGGCCGCCCTCAAGCCGTTCGCCGAGGAGTTCGGCAAGGAGAACGGGGTGACCGTCGAGGTCCAGGCCGTCTCCAAGGACCTGCAGACCAACTTCGTCACCGCCTCGCAGCAGGGCAGCGGCCCGGACGTCGTGGTCGGCGCGCACGACTGGATCGGCAACCTGGTCCAGAACGGCGCCATCGACCCGGTGCAGCTCGCGGCCGAGCAGAAGTCCGGCTTCAACGAGACCGCGATCAAGGCCGTCACGTTCAACGGCCAGCTCTACGGCGTGCCCTACGCCACCGAGAACGTCGCGCTGATCCGCAACACCGAGCTGGCCCCCGAGGCGCCGAAGACGATCGAGGACCTGGTCGCCACCGGCAAGAAGCTCAAGGCCGAGAAGAAGGCCAGCGAGATCCTCTGCCTGCAGTCCGGCCAGAACGGCGACGCGTACCACATCTACCCGCTCTACACCTCGGGCGGCGGCTACCTGTTCGGCACCGCGGCCAACGGCGACTACGACCCGAAGGACCTGGGCGTGGGCAAGCCGGAGTCGATCGCTGCCTTCCAGAAGATCGCCAAGCTGGGTGAGAAGGGCGAGGGTGCGCTGAAGCGCTCCATCACCGGCGAGAACTCCATCGCCACCTTCACCGGCAAGAAGTGCGCGTTCCTGGTCTCCGGCCCGTGGGCCGTGGCCGACGCCAAGAAGGCCAACATCGCGTACGACATCTCCCCGGTCCCCGGCTTCGCCGGTGGCAAGGAGGCCCAGCCGTTCGTGGGCGTCCAGGCGTTCTACGTGGCCGCCAAGGGCAAGAACAAGGCCCTGGCCCAGGAGTTCGTCACCAACTACGTGACCAAGCCCGAGCTGGCCGTCGCGCTGTACAAGGCCGAGCCGCGCCCGCCGGCGCTGACCGCCGCCTTCGACCAGGTCAAGGGCGAGGACCCGGACCTGGCCAAGTTCTCCGAGGCCGGTAAGAACGGCCAGGTCCTCCCGGCGATCCCGGCCATGGCCGCGATCTGGGACCCGTTCGGCAAGGCGGAGGCCGCCATCATCGGTGGCGCCGATCCGGCCAAGACGATCACGGCCGCCGGCAAGACCATCCAGGGTCAGATCAAGTAATGAGCGCGCCGCTGTCCGGCCCGGGGTCTGCACCGCAGGCCCCGGGCCGGGAGCCCGTACGCCGTGGGCTCCCGCGCACGTCCCGTACCGCGCGGCAACACGCGCCGATCACCGCGACCGGCCTCGTCGTCAAGGTGGTCCTGCTCGGCCTGGTGGCCGGGATCGCGATCTGGGCGGCCTTCCCGCTCATCGAGGCCGAGCACTGGCTCGCGCTGGGCGTCCTGGCGGTCACCACCGCCGGCCTGTTCTACCTCTACCTGAGCCGCCGGCACATCCCGGCCAAGTACCTGGTCCCCGGCACGCTCTTCCTGATCGCGTTCCAGATCTTCCCGGTGCTCTACACCGCGAGCACCGCGTTCACGAACTTCGGCGACGGCCACCGCGGCAGCAAGGACGACGCGATCGTCGCCGTGCAGACCTCCTCGGTGAAGCAGGTACCCGGCTCGACCGAGTACAACCTCACCATCGCCACCACCGGCGACCCGGCGACCGGCTCGCTGGTCTTCCTCCTCAGCGACCCGAAGACCAAGGAGGTCTTCGCCGGCGACGCGGACGGGCTGCGCAAGCTCGACGCCGCCGACGTCGAGGTGAGCAGCCTCAGCGGCAAGATCACCGCCGCGGACGGCTACACCCTGCTGAACATCGGGCAGGCCAGCAGCCGCAGCGACGCCGTCACCGCGCTCATCGTGCCCACCGACGAGGGCGCCATCCGCTCCAACGGCCTGACCCGGGCGTACGAGGGCAAGGCGGCGCGGGCGTACGACGCCGCGTGCGACTGCGTCAAGGACAGCGAGACCGGCAAGACGTGGACCGCCGACGAGAAGTCCGGCTCCTTCGTCGCCGCCGACGGCGAGCGCCTCGCCCAGGGCTGGAAGGTCGACGTCGGGCTGAAGAACTTCAGCACCGTGCTCACCGACCCGAACATCTCCGGCCCGTTCTTCGGCACGCTCGCCTGGAACTTCGCGTTCGCGATCGGTTCCACCGGCCTGACGTTCCTGCTCGGCATGGCCATCGCGCTCGCGCTGCACTCACCCCGGATGCGCGGGACGAACTTCTACCGGGTGCTGCTGATCCTGCCGTACGCCATGCCGTCGTTCGCCATGCTGCTGATCTGGCGGGACATGTTCAACACCGACTTCGGCCTGCTCAACAACCTGTTCGGGCTGAACGTCGACTGGTTCGGCGGCAACTGGTCGGCCCGGATCGCGGTGCTGCTGGTGCAGTTGTGGCTCGGCTACCCGTACATGTTCCTGGTCGCCACCGGCGCGTTGCAGGCCATCCCGCGGGAGCTGACCGAGGCCACCTCGGTCGACGGCGCGTCACCCTGGCAGTCGTTCCGCGCGGTCACCCTGCCGCTGCTGCTGGTGGCGCTCTCGCCGCTGCTGATCGCGTCGTTCGCGTTCAACTTCAACAACGTCAACGCGATCCTGTTCACCACCGAGGGCGGCCCGTTCGCGCCGGACAATCCGCGTAACGGCGCCACCGACCTGCTGATCACCTACACGTACCGGCTCGCGTTCGGCGCACAGGGCGCCGAGTTCGGCCTGGCCGCCACCGTCTCGATCTTCATCTTCGCGATCGTGGCGACGGTGTCGGCGATCAGCTTCCGGCGGACCCGCAAGCAGGAGGAGGTGTACTCGTGACCACCATCGCGGAGACGCCCACACCCACCGCGACCCGTAAGCCGGCCCGCCGCTCGCGTGGCCGCTGGTTCGCCCAGGTGGGCTGGCGGCACCTGGTCGGGATGCTGGCGGTGGCGTTCAGCCTCTTCCCGATCCTGTTCGTGATCTCGGCGGCGTTCAACCCGCTCGGCACGCTCTCCTCCACCGAGCTGCTGCCGACCGGGGCGTCGCTGGAGAACTTCACGAACCTGTTCGACAACACCGCGTTCGGCCACTGGTTCCTCAACTCGCTGCTGCTGGCGGGCGTGGCCAGCTTCGCGTCGATCTTCCTGTCGTCGCTCGCGGCGTACGTGTTCTCCCGGATGCGTTTCGCCGGGCGCCGGGTCGGCCTGCTCGCGTTGCTGCTGATCCAGATGTTCCCGCAGTTCCTGGCGATCGTGGCGATCTTCCTGATCTTCACCACGCTCACCGACCTCTACCCGGCGATCGGGTTCAACACCCCGTGGGGCCTGTTCCTGCTCTACATGGGTGGCGCGCTCGGCGCGAACACCTGGCTGATGAAGGGCTTCTTCGACACGCTGCCGAAGGAGCTGGACGAGTCGGCGACCATGGACGGCGCGTCGCACGTGCAGGTCTTCTTCCGGATCATGCTGCCGCTGGTGGCCCCGATCCTGGCGGTGACCGGCCTGCTCGCGTTCATCGGGTCGATCAACGAGTTCATCATCGCCAACGTGTTCCTCACCGAACCCGAGGCGAAGACCCTCGCGGTCGGCATGTACGGCCTGGTGGCCGGCGAGCGCAACAACAACTTCGGGATGTTCGCGGCGGGCACGCTGCTCACCGCGATCCCGACGGTGCTGGTGTTCCAGCTGCTCCAGCGCTACATCGTCTCCGGACTCACCTCCGGAGCGGTAAAGGGCTGAGCCTCCTCGGCTCACGCTGCGGCAAGGGCGTCGTGTCGGCGTACACCGGAGCGGTTCTCGGGCGGACCGCCGCGGTCGGGTGAACCGGCCGCGGCGGGTGCCCGCCCCCTCTCCCTGTCGGTACGACGCGAAAGGCAGCACCATGTCCCTTCAGCCGCACCACGACGGCTCCGCCACCTACGTCCCGGAGCAGGAGCCCGCGCTCGGGCAGACCGTGCCGGTCTTCGTCCGGGTGCCGGCCGGTTCCGGCGTCTCCCAGGTACACGTGCGCACCACCGGCGACGGCGAGCCGCGCTTCGCCGAGGCACGGATCGACTTCACCGACGGCGGCGACGTGTGGTGGCGGGCCGACGTCGAGGTCCGCAACCCGGTCAGCAACTACCGCTTCCTGCTCGACGGCGAGCGCGGCACCCGCTGGCTCAACGCGGCCGGGCTGTCCGGCCACGACGTGCCGGACAACGGCGACTTCAAGCTGGTCAGCTACGCCCCGCCGCCGGCCTGGGCCCGCGACGCGGTGATCTACCAGATCTTCCCGGACCGGTTCGCCCGCTCGGCCGCCGCCGACGGCCGGACCGTGCCGGACTGGGCCATCGGATGCGACTGGGACACCCCGGTCGTCGGCCGCGGCCCGGAGACGCCCCGCCAGTTCTACGGCGGCGACCTCGACGGCGTCACCGAGCACCTGGACCACCTGGACCGGCTCGGCGTCAACACCGTCTACCTCACGCCGGTCTTCCCGGCGCGCTCCAACCACAGGTACGACGCGTCGAGCTTCGACACCGTCGACCCGCTGCTCGGCGGCGACGCGGCGCTGGCCCGGCTCGCCGACGCGGTGCACGCCCGGGGCTGGCGGCTGCTCGGCGACATCACCAGCAACCACACCGGCGACGCCCACGACTGGTTCACCGCCGCCGTCTCCGACGTGAACGCGCCGGAACGCGAGCTGTACTACTTCGACCTGCCCGGCTCGGACTACGAGTCGTGGAACGGGGTGAAGTCGCTGCCGAAGCTGAACTGGGGCAGCGCCGAACTGCGCCGCCGGTTCGCCACCGCCGAGGACTCGCTGCTGCGCCGGTGGCTGCGCCCGCCGTACGGGCTGGACGGCTGGCGGGTCGACGTGGCGAACATGACCGGGCGGCGGGGTGCGGACGCGTACACCCACGAGGTGGCGCGGCTGCTGCGCGAGGTGGTCGCCGAAACCCGCCCGGACGGGCTGCTGCTCGCCGAGCACGGCCACGACCACACCGGTGACCTGGACCGCGACGGCTGGCACGGGACGATGAACTACGTCGGCTTCACCGACCCGGTCTGGTCCTGGCTGCGCCACGGCGACGAGCCGGTGCCGAACTTCCTCGGCACCCCGGGCGGGGTACGGCGGCGCGACGCGGGCGCGGTGCTCGCCACCATGAACACCTACCGGTCGCTGGTGTCGTGGCGCTCGTACACGCACTCGTGGCAGCTGCTCGGCTCGCACGACTCGGCCCGGATCCGCACCGTGGTCGGCGACGCGGCCCGGCAGGAGGTGGCGGCCGGACTGCTCGCCACCATGCCCGGCACGCCGGTGGTCTTCGCCGGGGACGAGCTGGGCCTGACCGGCACGAACGGGGAGGGCTCGCGTACCCCGATGCCGTGGCACCGGCGCCAGAGCTGGGACCGGCGCACGTTCGACGCGTACCGGTCGTTGCTGACGCTGCGCCGCGACGAGCCGGCGCTGCGGCACGGCGGCCTGCGGTGGGTGCACGCGGACGCGGACACGCTGGTCTTCCTGCGCGAGGCGCCCACGTCGACGGTGCTGGTGCTGGCAAGGCGAGCCGCAGGCACCCCGGTCCACCTGACCGGCATGGGCGCCGCAGACAACGTCTACGGCGACGCCCCCGCCCTCCACCCCGACGCCGACAACAAGGTGATCCTCCCCGCCGACGGCCCCACCTTCCAGGTCTGGCGCCTGCGCTGATCCCGCTTCCCCGCCCCGTCGATCTTGCGGTTTCGGCCCGCGCCGTGCGGCCTTCGGCCCTTATATCGGGTCGGAAACTGCAAGATCGCGGGGAGGGGGTCACGGTATGACGGCAGGTCGGCGGGGCGACTACTACGTTGCGTCGTTGGTGAGGGAGGATGGGGTGCGTGGAAGCTCTTCGACTGATTCTTCTCTACGTCCATCTGATCGGTTTCGCGCTGCTGCTCGGCGGTGGGATCGCCCAGTACGTCACCGGCCGGCTGCGCATCAACGCGGCCATGCTCTGGGGCGCGATCATCCAGGTCCTCACCGGCATCGGGCTGTCCGCTCCGCTGCGCGACGGGGACGAGCCGGCCCCGGCGAAACTTGTTACCAAGTTGGTGCTCGCGCTGCTCATCTTCGTCATGGTCTTCTTCTCCCGTAAGCGGGAGACCGTCAACCGTGGCCATTTCCTCGCGATCGTCGGGTTGACGCTGGTCAACGCAGCCGTCGCGGTGTTCTGGCGTTAGTTCGCCAGCAGTCGGGGAACCTCGGGAAAACGGACGTTCGCGACACCGCCACGCACGCCTACCGGCCGGATAAGTGACGTGCCCCACGCAAGGGTTACGCCGGGGTAACGGACGCTCAACAGTCGTGCACGATTGTCGGCCGGTGGGTGGGCGCGGGCGTACGCTCCCGTCCGTAACGTGGGACGCCGGCGGCACACCGCAGGCCGGCGAAGGGCTGCACACCGCGCACGACGCGGTGTGCAAGGGGAAGGAGACGTCTTGCGCTCTGTGCGTGGGATGCGGATCGCCTCCGCCATCGTGGCGGGTGGACTCGTGCTGGGCGCTGCCGCGTGTGGTGAGGCTCCGGACGACGACAACAACGCCGGCGGCGACGGTGGCAAGAAGTTCAGCGCCTGCATGGTGACCGACGTCGGCGGCATCGACGACAAGTCCTTCAACGCCTCGGCCTGGAAGGGCCTCCAGGAGGCGCAGAAGGAGAACGACAAGATCGAGATCAAGAACGTCCAGTCGAAGGCCGAGGCGGACTACGAGGTCAACCTGACCGGGTTCGTCAACCAGAAGTGCGACTTCATCCTGGCCGTCGGTGGCCTGATGTCGGACGCCACCAAGGCCGCGGCTGAGAAGAACCCGAACCAGCAGTTCGGCATCGTCGACGCCAACCCGGGTGTCTCGAACGTCTACCCGATGCAGTTCGACACCGCGCAGGCCGCGTTCCAGGCCGGCTACCTGGCCGCCGGGATGAGCAAGACCGGCAAGGTCGGCGCCTACGGCGGTCTGCCGATCCCGCCGGTCACCATCTTCATGGACGGCTTCGCCGACGGCGTGGCGTACTACAACAAGACCAAGAGCAAGAACGTCCAGGTTCTCGGCTGGGACAAGGCCGCCCAGAAGGGCTCCTTCGCCAACTCGTTCGAGAAGCAGGACGAGGGCAAGAAGGTCTCCGACGCGCTCGTCGCGCAGGGCGCCGACGTCGTGATGCCGGTCGCCGGTGGCGCCGGTCTCGGCACCACCTCCGCGGCCAAGGCCTCGGGCGGCAAGTACTCGGTCGTCTGGGTCGACATCGACGGCTGCGAGAGCACCCCGGACTGCTCGGCGATCCTGACCACGGTCGTCAAGAACATCCCGGAGGCCGTCAAGGAGGCCGTGCTGAAGGCCGCCGGTGGCGAGAAGCTGCAGTCCACCCCGGGCTTCGTGGGCACGCTCGCGAACACCGGCGTCTCGATCGCCCCGTACCACGACTTCGAGAGCAAGGTCCCGGCGGACCTGAAGGCCGAGGTCGACAAGATCAAGGCGGACATCGCCGCCGGCACCATCACCGTCACCTCGAAGGCCCAGCCGACCAAGTGACGGTTCCGCCGGCCGCCGCGGTGCGATCATCGGCAGCGGAGGCCGGCGGACACCAGGTTTGACGATCCGGCCGTCCCGGCGCAACGGGGAAGGTACCCCCAGCGCCGGGGCGGCCGATCAGCTTGACTCCCCCCGACATCCCCACCCGGCGTGGTGGCGGCGCGGCAGGTCGCTACGCTGCACCATCGCTCGCACTCCAGGAGGTTGCGCTGAGACTCGAACTGCGCGGCATCACCAAACGGTTCGGTGATCTGGTCGCCAACGACCACATCGACCTGACGGTGGAGCCTGGAGAGATCCACGCCCTGCTCGGCGAGAACGGCGCCGGCAAGTCGACCCTGATGAACGTGCTCTACGGCCTCTACCAGCCGGACGAGGGCGAGATCCTGGTCGACGGCAAGCCGCTGAAGCTGAAGGGTCCGTCGGACGCGATCGCCGCCGGGATCGGGATGGTGCACCAGCACTTCATGCTGGTGCCGGTCTTCACCGTGGCCGAGAACGTGATGCTCGGCGCCGAGCAGGTCAAGGGGCCCTTCGCCGGGATCCTCGACCGGCGGCGGGCCCGGCGCGAGGTCGCCGAGGTCTCCGAGCGGTACAACCTGCGGGTCGACCCGGACGCGGTGATCGAGGACCTGCCGGTCGGCATCCAGCAGCGGGTGGAGATCGTCAAGGCCCTCACCCGCGACGTCGACCTGCTGATCCTCGACGAGCCCACAGCCGTGCTCACGCCGCAGGAGACCGAGGAACTGCTCACCGTCATGCGGTCGCTCAAGGCTGCCGGCAAGTCGATCGTGTTCATCACCCACAAGCTGGGCGAGGTGAAGGCGATCGCCGACCGGATCACGGTGATCCGGCGCGGCAAGACCGTCGGCACCGCCGAGCCGAGCGCCAGCCGGGACGAACTGGCCGCGCTGATGGTGGGACGCAGCGTCCGGCTGACCGTGGACAAGAAGCCGGCCACCCCCGGCAAACCGGTCCTGGAGGTCTCCGGCCTGGTCGTGGACGACGACCGGCAGGTACGCGCGGTCGACGGCGTCGACCTGACCGTGCACGCCGGTGAGGTGCTCGGCGTCGCGGGCGTACAGGGCAACGGCCAGACCGAGCTGATCGAGGCGATCATGGGCCTGCGCCCGGTGCTCGCCGGCACGATCAGCCTCGACGGCGAGCCGACGCACGGCTGGTCGACCAAGAAGGTGCTCCGCGCCGGCGTCGGCTACGTGCCGGAGGACCGCAGCGTGGACGGCCTGGTCAAGGAGTTCTCCGTGGCGGAGAACCTGGTGCTTGACATCTACGACCGGCCGCCGTTCGGCAAGGGCCTGTCGCTCAAGCCCGAGGCCATCGCGAAGTCGGCGCGGGAGCGGATCGAACAGTTCGACGTCCGTACCTCCTCGGCCGACGCGGCGGTCGGCACGCTCTCCGGCGGCAACCAGCAGAAGGTGATCGTGGCCCGGGAGCTGTCCCGGCCGCTGAAGCTCTTCATCGCCGCCCAGCCCACCCGGGGCGTGGACGTGGGCTCGATCGAGTTCATCCACAGCCGGGTGATCCGCGAGCGGGACATCGGCACCGCGGTCATGGTGGTCTCCAGCGAACTGGACGAGGTGATCGGCCTGGCCGACCGGATCGCGGTCATGTACCGCGGGCGGATCATCGGCATCGTCGGCCCGGACACCCCGCGCGAGGAGATCGGCCTGCTGATGGCCGGCATCACCCCGGACGCCGCCACCCCGGACGCCGCCACCGCGACCGAGGACGGCCCTGGCAACGAGGACGAGGCATGACCAACCCGAACCCCGTCTCGGGCTCGCCGGACAAGGAGCCGGCGACCGAGGCGCAGGAGTCGCTGAGCGAGGCCCGGGCGACGCCGACGCAGCCGGCGGCTGACACCGAGCAGACGGTGCCCGCCACCGCGACCGCGAAGAAGCCGGAACCGGCCGGGGAGTCCCGTCCCGGCATGGGCCGGATGTTCCTGGACAACCTCTGGGCCGCGAACACGTTCACCGTGACGGTGCTCGCGGTGCTGCTGGCCATGGTGGTCGGCGCGGTGCTGATCATCGTGTCCGACCCCGAGGTGCTCGCCACCTACAGCTACATCACCGCCCGCCCCACCGATGCGCTGAACGCCAGCTGGACGGTGGTCAGCGAGGCGTACGCGAACCTGTTCAAGGGCGCGATCTTCGACCCGGACGCGGTCGGCTTCACCGCCGCCCTGAGCCCGATCTCGGAGACGCTCACCTACGCCGCGCCGCTGGTCTTCACCGGCCTGTCGGTGGCGCTGGCCTTCCGCGGCGGCCTGTTCAACATCGGCGCCCAGGGCCAGGCCACGATCGCCGTCATCCTGGCCGCCGTGGCCGGCTTCGCGCTGCCGCTGCCGCCCGTCGTGCACCTGCTGGTGGCGCTGATCGCCGGCGCGCTCGGCGGCGCGCTCTGGGGCTTCATCCCCGGCATCCTCAAGGCACGGGCCGGCGCGCACGAGGTGATCAACACGATCATGCTCAACTACGTGGCGGTCTACTTCCTGTCCTGGATCATCGTCCAGAACGGGGTGCAGAACCCGAACCGGGCGGACGCCATCAGCAAGCCGGTCGAGTCCACCGCACAGCTGCCCCGCCTGCTCGGCGAGGACCTGCGGGTGCACGCCGGCATCCTGCTCGCGGTGGCGGCCACCTGGTTCATCGCCTGGTTGCTCAACCGCTCCACGCTCGGCTTCGAGCTGCGTGCCGTGGGTGCGAACCCGGACGCGGCCCGGACCGCCGGCATCAGCGTCACCAAGACGTACGTGCTGGTGATGGTGTTCGCGGGCATGCTGGCCGGTCTCGGCGGCTCGACCATGGTGCTCGGCACCACCGCCACCGCGCTGACCCCGCTGGTGATCGCGCAGATCGGCTTCGACGGCATCCTGGTCGCGCTGCTCGGCCGCGTGAAGCCGTGGGGCGTGCTGCTGGCCGCGCTGCTGTTCGGCGCGCTCCAGGCCGGCGGCAACCGGATGCAGTCGTACTCCGGCATCTCGCTGGAACTGGTCACCGTGCTCCAGGCGCTCATCGTCATCTTCATCGCCGCGCCTGCCCTGGTGAAGACGATCTTCCAGCTCCGGGCGGCCCGCGCCGCCCGGTTGCAGACGAGCCTCGCGAAGGGCTGGTGAGCATGTCCACCACCGCTGTCCCCGAGGTCGCCGTTACCGCGGTCGACGAGGGTTTCTGGACCCGTAACCGGAAGATCGGCGCGGTCCTGCTGGCGCTCGGTGTGCTCGCGGCGGTGCTGTTCGGCGCGCTCGCGACCGACCAGCACGCGCGGTTCACGCTCAGCGAGACCGAGGGCGGGGCCGCCCTGGAGATCAACGGTACGGTCGGCGCGATCCTGTTCGGGCTGATCACCGCCGCGGCCGGAGGCGCGCTGCTGGCCGGGGTGCCGAAGCGCTGGTTCACGCTGCTGCTCGGCGCCGGGCTGGTCGCCTTCGTGCTGAGCTTCCTGTGCTGGCAGGTCTCGGCCGCCCCCGAGGGCCGCAACTTCATGCCGCTGGTGAACGTCGTCCGCGGCACGTTCATCCTGGCCCTGCCGCTGATCTTCGGCGCGCTCGCCGGTGTGCTCTGCGAGCGTTCCGGCGTGGTGAACGTGGCGATCGAGGGCCAGCTCCTGATGGGCGCCTTCTCCGGCGCGCTGTTCGGCAGCATGTCCGGCAGCGTCTGGGTGGGCCTGGTGGCCGCCGCCATCGGTGGCGCGTTCATCTCGTTCCTGCTGGCCGTGTTCTCCATCCGCTACCTGGTCGACCAGGTGGTCATGGGCATCGTGCTCAACCTGCTGGCGGTCGGCATCACCGGCTTCCTGTACGAGCGGCTGATGCAGACCGACGCGGCGAAGTACAACAGCGCCCCCCGGTTCGGCAACTGGGAGATTCCGCTGCTGTCCGACATCCCGCTGCTCGGCCCGGCGCTGTTCCGGGGCAACATCTTCCTCTACGTCGGCCTGCTGCTGGTGCTCGTCATCCACCTGGCGTTGTTCCGTACCCGGTGGGGCCTGCGGACCCGTTCGGTCGGCGAGCACCCGACCGCCGCGGACACGCTGGGCGTGAAGGTGCTGCGGCTGCGCTACCGCAACGTGATCCTGGCCGGTCTGGTGGCAGGTGTCGGCGGCGCCTCGTACACGCTGGCGCTCTACTCGTTCACCAAGAACATGATCGGCGGTAAGGGCTTCATCGCCCTGGCCGCGCTGATCTTCGGCCGGTGGAGCCCGACCGGCGCGCTGCTGGCGGCGCTGTTCTTCGGCTTCGCCGACCAGCTCGCCACCTACCTGGGCGCGATCGGCAGCAGCATCCCGAGCCAGTTCCTGGCGATGCTGCCGTACCTGGCGACGATCCTGGCCGTGGCCGGGCTGGTCGGCAAGGTCCGGGCGCCGGCCGCCGACGGCAAGCCGTACATCAAGGGCTGACCGCCCGCCGCGACACAGTGCCCGGCGGGGCGACCCGCCGGGCATCGTCGTCTCCGGCCGCACCCGCGACCGATCGGCGTTGATTGGGCAGAATGGGGGTTGTGATGGAGATCGACTGGGAGCGGCTGCGTACCGCCGCCACCGAGGTCATGCGGCACGCCTACGTGCCGTACTCGAAGTTCCCGGTGGGTGCCGCCGCGCTCGTCGACGACGGCCGGGTCGTGGTCGGCTGCAACGTGGAGAACGCCGGCTACGGCGTCACGCTCTGCGCCGAGTGCGGCGTGGTCTCGCAGCTGCACGCGACCGGCGGTGGCCGGATCGTGGCGCTGTCCTGCGTCGACGCCACCGGTGAGCCGCTGATGCCGTGCGGCAGGTGCCGGCAGCTGCTCTGGGAGCAGGGCGGGCCGGAGTGCCTGGTCGAGGCGAAGGGCGGACCGCTGCGGATGGCGGAGCTGCTGCCGCACGCCTTCGACGTGGCCGACATCGAGGCGGTGACCGGCGAGCATCCGGTGCCTGTGGTGCCGGACCGGCTGGCCGCCTGGCGGGGCCGGGGCACCGTGTTCGTGCACCCCGACCTGTCGGCCGGGCAGCAGGTCTGGACGACGTACTGGGAGCGGTCGTCGGGGGAGACCACTGACGCCGAGACCGGCGTGCTGGAGGAGGGCTCGACCTGGGACGACCCGGCCGAGGCGATCGAGTGGGGGCTGGCGCGGACGCCGCGCGTGGTCGTGGTGGACGCTTCGGGGACGATCTTCTGGGCTGGTGAGGGTGAGCCTCCCACGGAGATTCCGGTTCGTTGGGGTTGAGTCGGTTGAAGTGGGTTGAGCTGGGGGAATCGGGCCGACCGTGCCCGGCTCCGGGCGGTCAGGCTTGATCCCTGCGCCGGTCACGGTCGGCCCGATTCCTCGACGGTCACCGTTCGCGGGTTGAGCGCGACCAGCGACCATCCCGATTACTGATTGGATCATCAGAAGTGAGTGCTTTCACGGCGGTTGACGTCATCCGGGCCAAGCGGGACGGGGCCGTGCTGAGCGACGGGCAGATCGACTGGGTGGTCGACGCGTACACCAAGGGCCTGGTCGCCGACGAGCAGATGTCGGCGCTGGCCATGGCGATCCTGCTGCGCGGCATGACCGCGCCGGAGATCGCCCGGTGGACCGCCGCCATGATCGCCAGCGGCGAGCGGCTCGACCTGTCGCCGGTGTCCCGGCCGACTGTGGACAAGCACTCCACCGGCGGCGTCGGTGACAAGATCACCCTGCCGCTGACCCCGCTGGTGGCCGCGTGCGGCGCGGCGGTGCCGCAGCTGTCCGGCCGGGGCCTGGGCCACACCGGCGGCACGCTGGACAAGCTGGAGTCGATCCCGGGCTGGCGGGCGGCGCTCACAAACGACGAGTTCATCGCCCAGCTCCGCGACGTGGGCGCGGTGATCTGCGCGGCCGGCGACGGGCTCGCCCCGGCCGACCGCAAGCTGTACGCGCTGCGCGACGTCACCGGCACCGTCGAGGCGATCCCGCTGATCGCCAGCTCGATCATGAGCAAGAAGATCGCCGAGGGGACCGGCGCGCTGGTGCTCGACGTGAAGGTCGGCTCCGGCGCGTTCATGAAGAACGTCGACGACGCCCGCGAACTGGCCCGCACCATGGTCGAGCTGGGCGGCGCGCACGGCGTCCGGACGGTCGCCCTGCTCACCGACATGTCCACCCCGCTCGGCCTGGCCGTGGGCAACGCGGTCGAGGTGACCGAGTCGGTGGAGGTGCTGGCCGGCGGCGGTCCGGCCGACGTGGTGGAGCTGACGCTGGCGCTGGCCCGGGAGATGCTCGACGCGGCCGGCCTGCCGGACGCCGACCCGGAGGCGGCACTGCGGGACGGCCGGGCGATGGACTCCTGGCGCACGATGATCCGGGCGCAGGGCGGTGACCCGGACGCCCCGATGCCGACGGCGAACGAGGTCGAGCTGGTCACCGCGACCGAGGACGGCTGGGTCGCCGAGATCGACGCGTACGCGATCGGGGTGGCCGCGTGGCGGCTCGGCGCGGGCCGGGCCCGCAAGGAGGACCCGGTGAGCATCCCGGCCGGTGTGGTGCTGCACAAGCGACGCGGTGACCGGGTACGTGTCGGCGACCCGCTGTTCGAGCTGCGGGCCGAGCACGCCGAGCGGATGCCGGCCGCGCTGGACGAGGCGCGCCGCGCGGTGCGGGTGGCGCCGGACGCACCGGACGCGACGCCGCTGGTCGTCGAGCGGATCGGCTGACCGGGGACGGCCGTGGTGCCGGCCCGGCGGGAGCCGCTATCCTCCCAGGCCAGGGGGGATCGGCCGGCGACGAGCCGAGGTGAGCAGACAGGGGCTTGACCGTGCGCGTACCCGCTCCCGACCCCCGGGCCGTCCGGGAGGCGAGCCTGGACGAGTTGTCCCGGCTGGGTCTTCCGCTGCCGCCGCCGCAGTTCCCGCTGGTGTGGGAGCCGGGCGACGGGATCGAGCTGCGTCCGACCCCGGAGATCGAGGCCCGGATCGCGGTGCTGCACGTGATCCTGGCCCGCTGCTTCGGGATGCCCGCGCAGGCGGCGATGGGCTGGCTGCTGGAGTCGCACCTGGTCGACTCGGTGACGCCGCCGGAGTGGCAGTTCGTGATGGGCGGCCGGGGCGACCACAGGTCGTTCGTGCTGCACCACGACGCGTTGTTCTCGCTGGCCTGGGTGCTCGGGCTCGCCAAGGAGCTGGACCCGACGGTGCCGGTGGACGAGCGGCTGGTCGAGCGGATGCCGAACCTGGTCGCGGGGGAGACGTTCGGCCAGTGGCGGGCCCGGATCCTGGCCGCGCCGCAGCATCCCGGTGACGCCGCGGCGCTGCTCGACCTGCACTACTGCCTGGACTGGGCGTACCTGGAGACCGAGAAGGCCGGCGGCGCGCTGCCGGGCCTGGTGGACGCCAACGCGATCGGGCAGCGCCGGTGGGCGCTGGAGTGGGCGGTGGTGCTGCGCGGGCCGTACCACGACGAGCCGCCGGGCTGGGAAGAGGTCGACCTCTCCACCTGAGCCGCGTCAGCGCGGGCGGTGCACGCCGAGCCGGACGGAGAGCGTGACCGGCACCGGGTCGGGCAGCGCGGCGATGCGCGCGGCGAGCCGTTGCGGGTCGGCGTGCCAGGCGCTCGGTCCCATCCCGACGAGCGTGGTGACCTCGGCGCGGGTCAGCGCGAGCCGGGCCCGGTGCCCGGTCGCGGACTCCTCGGCGAAGTGGGCGCCGAGGCTGCCGGCGACCCGGTCGGCCTTGTCCGGGTCCACCCGCAGCAGGTCCAGCGCGTCGACGAGTTCGGTCAGGTGGTCGGCGGCCGGGGTGACCACCAGCAGCGCGCCGCCGGGGTCGAGCACCCGGTGGAACTCCGGGCCGTTGCGCGGCGCGAACACGTTCAGCAGCACGGCGGTGGACCGGTCGGCCAGCGGCAGCCGCTGCCAGGTGTCGGCCAGCGCGGCGGCGGCCCGCGGGTGCGCCCGGGCCGCGCGGCGCAGCGCCGGCTTGGAGACGTCCAGGGCCAGGCCGGCGGCGTCCGGCAGCGCCGCCAGCACCGCCGCGAGGTAGTGCCCGGTCCCGGCGCCGGCATCCACCACCAGGGGGTACGGGTCGACGTCCGCGACGCGTACCGCTGTGGTCGCCAGCGCGGCGGCGACGGCGTCGTAGTGGCCGGCGGCGAGGAAGTCGGCGCGGGCGGCGACCATCTCGGCGCTGTCGCCGGCGTGCGGGGCACGGCCGGCGAGCAGGTTCACGTACCCCTGCCGGGCGATGTCGAAGCTGTGCCCGCGCGGGCAGCGCAGCGCGCGTGCGGTGCCGGCGGTGGTCTCGGTGAGCGGCTCGGCGCAGACCGGGCAGCGCAGCCGGGCGAGGACGCGGTCGTCCACGGCTCAGCCCTCCGCTTCCGGCCGGCCGGTGAGGTGGCGGATCACCCGCTGGCTGAGCGTGCCTAGCGCGGCCACCTCGGCCGGGGTGATGCGGTCGATCAGGTGCCGGCGGACGGCCGCGACGTGCCCGGGTGCGGCGGCTTCGACGGCCCGGCGCCCGGCCGGGGTGAGCACGACGACCGAGCCGCGGCCGTCGGTGACGCACTCCTCCCGGCTGACCAGGCCGCGTTGCTGCATCCGGGAGATGTGGTGGGACAGGCGGCTGCGGGACCAGAGCATCCGGTCGGCGAGTTCGCTGAGCCGGAGTCGTTGTTCTGGGGTCTCGGACAGGTCGCTCAGGACGTCGTAGTCGGGCTCGGAGAGACCGGCGTCCTGCATCAGCTCCCGGGCCAGTTCCAGGTCGAGCAGGCGGCGCATGCGGCGGTAGCCGCGCCAGGCGCGGTCCTCCTGCTCGTCCAGCCAGCGCGGTTCGTCCACGGGCCGATCCTACCGGTGTTGTTGACATGTCACCAAGTTGCGGCCTAGGTTGATGACATGTCAACCAAACTGCCGTCCCGGCTGGTGCGGCTGTTCGCCGGCCTGGCCCTGTTCGGCGTCAGCGTCGCGCTGATGGTCCGCGCCGACCTCGGGCTCGCGTCCTGGGACGTGCTGCACCAGGGCCTCGCCGACCGCACCGGCCTGCCGATGGGCCTGCTGGTCAACGGCGTGGCGCTGCTGGTGCTGCTGCTGTGGATCCCGCTGCGGCAGCGCCCGGGCGTCGGCACCGTGGCGAACGTCGCGCTCGTCGGCCTGGCCCTCGACGCGACGCTGGCGCTCCTGCCGCCGGTCGCCCCGCTCGCCGGCCGGATCGGCCTGCTGGTCGCGGGCGTCCTGCTCAACGGCCTCGCCACAGCGCTCTACATCGGCGCCCGCCTCGGCCCCGGCCCGCGGGACGGGCTGATGACCGGCCTGGCCGCCCGTGGCCTGCCGCTCGGCCCGGCCCGCACCGGGATCGAGGTGACGGTGCTGGCCGTCGGCTGGCTGCTCGGCGGCGCCGTCGGCCCCGGCACCCTGCTCTACGCGATCGGCATCGGGCCGATCGTCGCCTGGTTCGTTCCCCGGCTCACCACCCCGGCCCCGGCCGCCGCCCCGACAGGAGTGACCTCACCATGCCCCGCCTGACTGTCGTCGTCGCCAGCACCCGCCCCGGCCGGGTCGGCCGTCGCATCGGTGACTGGTTCACCGCGGCCGCCGTCCGCCACGCCGGCTTCGACGAGGTACGCCTGCTCGACCTGGCCGAGATCGGGTTGCCCTTCCACGACGAACCGCACCACCCGTCCGAGCGGGTCTACCTGCACGAGCACACCCGCGCCTGGAGTGCCGCGATCGACGCCGGGGACGCCTTCGTCCTGGTGATGCCGGAGTACAACTACGGCTTCAGCGCGCCGCTGAAGAACGCGATCGACTACCTCTACCACGAGTGGCAGCACAAGCCGGTGGGCTTCGTCAGCTACGGCATGACCTCCGGGGGCCTGCGCGCGGTGCAGATGATCAAGCAGGTGGTGACCACGCTGAACATGACCCCGGTCAACGACCAGGTGGTCGTCTTCCTGCGGCAGGCGCTGGACGAGGCGGGCGAGCTGCGACCCGACCCCGGCCGCGAGGAGGCCGCCGCGCTCATGCTGGATCAGCTCGCCCGGCTGGCCGTCGCGCTAGCGCCGCTGCGGGTGAACGCGTGAGCGCGAGGAGTGAGCCGGGTTTGCGAGCCCCGCAGTCGCGAACGAAAGGCGGCACGGTGAGCGCCGGGAGCGAGCCGGGGTCGCGGCTCTGGGAGCTGTTCGGCGAGCGCGGGCGCGGGGTGCTCGCCACGCTGCGCCGGGACGGCCGCCCTCAGCTGTCCAACCTCGACTACCTGGCCGAGCCGGGCCTGATCCGCTGCTCCACCACCGGCGACCGGGCGAAGGTGCGCAACCTGCGCCGCGATCCCCGGGCGAGCTTCCACGTGACCACCGCCGACGGCGGGGCGTACGCGGTAGCCGAGGGCACCGTGACGCTCACCCCGCCCGCTGCGGCCACCGACGACGCGACGGTCGACGAGCTGGTCGAGGTCTACCGGCGGATCCGCGGCGAGCACCCGGACTGGGCCGACTACCGGGCCGTCATGGTGGCCGACGGGCGGGTGGTCCTGCGGCTCGCGGTGGAGCGGGTGTACGGCTGGCGACCCTGACCGCCCCGGTCCACCGCCGCGCCCGTACGGGGGATGACTAGGGTCTGAGCATGGTCGCAATCTCGTACGAGGACATCGTCAAGGTCCCGAAGGCGCTGCTGCACGATCACCTCGACGGCGGCCTGCGGCCCGCGACGATCGTGGAACTGGCCGCCGAGGTCGGCCACGAACTGCCCACCACCGACCCGGCGGCGCTCGGCGTCTGGTTCACCGAGGCGGCGAACTCCGGCTCGCTGGAGCGCTACCTGGAGACGTTCGCGCACACGGTGGCGGTCATGCAGACCCCTGCCGCGCTGCGCCGGGTCGCCCGCGAGTGCGCGCTGGACCTGGCCGCCGACGGCGTGGTCTACGCCGAGGTGCGGTTCGCGCCCGAGCAGCACCTGGAGCAGAACCTGACCCTGGACGAGGTGGTCGACGCGGTGGTCACCGGGTTCCGGGAGGGCAGCGCGCTGGCCGCCGAGGCGGGCACCCCGATCCGGATCGGCACGCTGCTCACCGCGATGCGGCACGCGGCCCGCTCGCAGGAGATCGCCGAGCTGGCCGTGCGGCACCGCGACACCGGTGTGGTCGGCTTCGACATCGCCGGAGCCGAGGCGGGCTTCCCGCCCACCCGGCACCTGGACGCGTTCGAGTACCTCCAGCGGGAGAACTTCCACTTCACCATCCACGCCGGTGAGGCGTTCGGCCTGCCGTCGATCTGGCAGGCGATCCAGTGGTGCGGCGCCGACCGGCTCGGCCACGGCGTCCGCATCGTCGACGACATCACCCCGGGCAACCCGCCGGTGCTGGGCCGGCTGGCCGCGTACGTGCGGGACAAGCGCATCCCGCTGGAGCTGTGCCCGTCGTCGAACGTGCAGACCGGCGCGGCGGCCTCGATCGCCGACCACCCGATCGGGCTGCTGCGCGACCTGCGGTTCCGGGTGACTGTGAACACCGACAACCGGCTGATGAGCGGCACCTCGATGTCGCGGGAGATGGCGCTGCTGGTGGAGGCCTTCGGCTACGGCTGGAAGGAACTCCAGTGGTTCACCATCAACGCGATGAAGAGCGCCTTCATCCCGTTCGACGAGCGGCTGCGGATCATCGACGAGGTGATCAAGCCGGCGTACGCCGAGCTGATCGGCTGATCACGACTGGCGGGGGTGGCCGGAGAGCAGTGCGGCCACCCCGCGCAGCACCTGCCCGGCCCGGGCCGCCTCGGCGCCCAGCCCGGTCTGCCGGCGCAGCACGGCCGGCTCGGCGCGCAGCAGCGCGACCCCGCGCCGGAGCAGCACCCGGGGCGCCTTGCGCTGCTCGGCGAGATCCCGGGCGAGGCGGCGCAGGAACGTCGCGCCGCGCGGGCGGCGCAGCGCGTACGCCCCGGCGAGCAGGCCCAGCCGGCGGCACTCGGCCACGATCTCGGCCGCGAAGATCCCCTCGGCGACGAAGATTGGCGATCCGTCGACATCGAATGGCCGGGTGGCTACCCGACGGTCTGCGCCGATCGCATAAACCGGCACTTCGGCCTTGCCCTCACGAGCCAGTCGGGCGATTGTTTGCACCGCCGTGTCCGAATCCCAGGACAAGGGGGACTCCCAATCCACCTGTCCGTTTCGGCGCGGACACGTAGGGTCATCGCCGTCCTTGTAGAAGTCGTCCAGGCAGAGCACCGGAAGTCCGGTTCGCTGGGCTATGTATGACTTTCCGGACCCGGAGGGGCCGGCGAGCAGGACGACGCGGTGCGGGTGTTCCATTACCTTCAGTGACTCCGGCCAGACGGATTGCTATCAAATTGCATCAACATCTCATCACACCTCCGGTGAGGGACAACCTGGTCTTTCTCTTTGCGGAGCGGCGTGATGGAATCTCGGAGGTCCGACCCGCCGGGTCGGTCGCTCGGCGTTGCCCTCAGGGTGGCGCTGGGCGCGGTAATGCGAGGGCGGTGACGTGAGCAAACGGCCAACGACGGCGGGCTCCTTCCTGTCGCGGCTGCGCCGGCCGATGAGTCGGCTGCGCGACATGCCGATCTGGTCCAAGCTCGGTCTGATCATGATCGTGCCGACCATCGCCACGGTCGTGGTGGGCACCAGTGGTCTGGTCGACCACCTGGAGACGCTCAACAATGCCAACCGGGCGGGGGATCTGGCCAACCTGATCGGCTACTCGGGTGACCTGGTCGACACCGTGCAGGACGAGCGGGTCGGCGCCGTGCTCTTCCTCGGCGCGAAGGAGTTCCAGACCCGGGCGCAGTACCAGGAGGGTTACAACCGCGCCAACCAGCGGGTGGACCAGGCGAAGTCGCCGTACCTGCGGCAGCGTGGCGAGATCGACGACCTGCCCCGCAACTTCGTCGGGCTGCTCGACACGATCGACACCCAGCTGAAGGATCTTCCGGCTACCCGCAGCCAGGTGCTGAACGGCAAGCTGAAGATCAATGACGCCGACCAGGCGTACCGGCAGCTGATCGAGGATCTGCTGGCCATCCGCGACTCGGCCACCCAGCTCGCCGGTAACAACGACCTGAGCGACCGGATGCGCGCGGCGGCCGCTGTGGCCCGGCAGAAGGAATACCTGACCCAGCGCCGGGTCGTCGTCCACCAGGCGCTCACCCAGAACCAGTACACCGCCGCGCTGCGCGAGCAGTTCATCGCCAGCGGCACCGGCCAGTCGCAGTCGCTGGCGACCTTCCAGTCGGTCGCCACCGAGCCAGACAAGCTGTTCTACGAGCAGACCGTCTCCGGGCCCGACCTGCGCAAGGCCGACCGCTTCACGAGTTTCGTCTCGGGCAACAACAACGGCTCGATGGAGAACGCCCCGTTCGGGTCGGACCAGTGGGACCAGACCATGGTCGCCAACGCCAAGCTGATCCGGACCGTGGAGGCCCGGCTCGACGGCAACGTGGTCCGCCAGGCCGACGCGCTGCGCTCGGACACCCAGCGCCAGGTGTTCCTGGAGACCGGCCTGCTGCTCACCATGCTGCTGCTGGCCATCCTGTTCGCGTACCTGGTGGCCCGCTCGATGGCCCGGTCGCTGCGCGACCTGCGCCAGGGCGCCCTGGCGGTGGCTCAGTACGGGCTGCCACAGGCGGTCGCCCGGCTGCGTGACCCGCAGGTCACCGGCCAGCTCTCCCCGGTGCAACTCGCAAACCAGATCGCCGAGCCGCTGCCGGTACGCAGCAAGGACGAGTTCGGCCAGGTGACCGAGGCGTTCAACGCCGTTCACCTGGAGGCCGTCCGGACCGCCGCCGAGCAGGCCGCCCTGCGGGCCTCGGTCGCGACCATGTTCGTCAACCTGGCCCGCCGCTCGCAGATCCTGGTCGACCGGCTGATCGGCCACCTCGACCGCCTGGAGCGCGGCGAGGAGGACCCGGACCGGCTGGCCGAGCTGTTCCAGCTCGACCACCTGGCCACCCGGATGCGCCGCAACGACGAGAACCTGCTGGTCCTCGCCGGTGCGGACTCCACCCGTGTGCAGCGCGAGCCCGCCGCCCTGATCGACGTGTTGCGCGCCGCCCAGTCCGAGGTCGAGCACTACACCCGGATCGAGTTCGGCGTGATCGACCGGGACATCGAGGTCGCCGCCCACGCGGTCAACGACCTGGTGCACCTGGTCGCCGAGCTGTTCGACAACGCCACCGCCTTCTCCCCGCCGGACTCGCAGGTCATGGTGGAGGCCCGGCGGGTCGGCGACCGCGCCTCCCTCTACGTGGAGGACCGCGGCATCGGCATCAGCCCGGAGCAGCTCCGCGACCTCAACGAGCGGCTGGCCACGCCGCCGCAGGTGGACGTCGCGGTCTCCCGGATGATGGGCCTGGTCGTGGTCGCGCGGCTGGCCGCCCGGCACGGCGTCCGGGTCGAGCTGCGGCCGGGCGCCGACCGGGGCACCGTCGCCGACGTGACGCTGCCGACCTCGGTCCTGGTGCCGCGCGCCCTGGCCGGCCGTGGCCTGCCCGGTCCGGCCCTGCCCGCCGCGGGTCCGCAGCAGAACGGCCCGGCACCGGCCTTCGGCGCCTTGGCGGCCTTCGGCAACAACAACCCGCCGAGCCTGCCGCCGGCGCCCCACCCGGGCTCCTCGGGCAACCAGGTCACGCTCGGCGGACGCGCGTTCGACCCGGCGCCGCGCAACGGCTCGGGCACCCCGGCGAACGCCGGTGGCGGCCGTGCCATGCCGGCCTGGTCCGACCTGACCGGCGCCAGCCCGTCCGGCGGTGACGGCGGATTCGGCGGCCGGCCCAACGGCCAGTCGACAGACCCGCTGCCGCAGCGGCGCAACCCGGCCGACGGCGACCCGGGCAGCACCGGGCAGCAGCCGGCGATCCCGCGCCAACTGCCGAGCAGCCCGGAGGCGCGGCCCTACAGCCCGCCGCCGGTCTCCGCGCCGCCGGTCCCGCCGGTGTCGGCCCCGCCACTGCCCCCGGTCTCCGGCGCGCCGGTCTCCGGTAACCCGCTGCCGTACCGCCCGGTCTCGGCCGCGCCGGTCTCCGGTGACCCGTTCTCGGGCCGCCCGGTCTCCGCGGCACCGGTCTCCGGTGACCCGCTGCCGTACCGCCCGGTCTCGGCCGCGCCCGTCTCCGGGCACCCGGCGCCGGTGTCCGGGCAGCCCGCTGCCGGGTACCCCGCCTCCGCGCCGCCGGCGAACCAGCCGCAGGCACGTCCGATGCCCGCACCGGGTGTCAGCGCCCCGCCGGTCTGGCCGCCGGTCACGCCGGCCCCGGCTCCGGCGGCGCCGGAACGGGCCACCGGTGGCATGGACATGACCACCGAGCTGCCCCGGGTGCCGCGCACGGAGATTCCGGCCACCCCGCAGCAGGCGGCCGGCCAGCCGTCCGCCGCTCCGGCCGCGAGCCGGCCGGCCGAGGCCCCGGCGGCGAACCGCCCGGCGGCCCCGGCGGCACGTCCGGCCGCGCCGCAGCAGCAGGGCAACCGCCAGCGGTACGCGGACGAGACGATGGAGCTGCCGATCTTCCGGGAGCTGGAGTCGGCGTGGTTCCGCACCCGCCGGCCCGGGCCCAACGAGGAGCCGGCGGCCCCGGCCGCGACGACGAACGGCGGCGCCGCCACCCAGCAGTTCGCCAAGGTGGACACGGCCGGCCGGCCCGTGCCGCAGAAGACACCCGCAACGACAGGTAACACGCCGATGGCACACACTCCGACGGCCGGCGGAGCACCGCGTGACAACGGCGCGGCGAACGGGAACACCCGTCCCGCGTACACCGGCGGGTTGCCCACCCGGCAGCCGACCGCGTCGCCGCAGTCCTCCTCCCCGTGGCAGACGGCGGCCGACGACGGCTGGCGTGCCGCCTCGGCGGCCACCGAGGTCCCGGTTGCGGAGACCACCCGGAAGGGCCTGCCGAAGCGGACGCCGATGGCGCAGCTCGTGCCCGGCAGCATCGAGAAGCCTTCCGCGTCGGTGCAGCGGCGTACTCCGGAGGGTGTTCGGGGCCTGCTCTCGGCCTACCATCGGGGCGTGCAGCGCGGGCGTAACACCGACAGCAACACGACCGGCCCGGAGGGCACTCCGGGCGGGCAGCAGTCCTCGCAGTCTGACTCAGGCCCGGTGGCCGGGAGCGGGCAGAAGGAGCAACAAGGATGACTACTACGCAGGATCTCGGATGGCTGCTCGCCAACTTCGCCGACCGGGTGCCCGGTGTGGCGCACGCGGTCGCGGTCTCGGCCGACGGCCTGCTTCTGGCCTCGTCCCGTGACCTTCCGCGGGACCGCGCCGACCAGCTCGCCGCGATCGCGTCCGGTCTGGTCAGCCTGACCCAGGGCGCGGCCCGCTGCTTCGAGGGCGGGGCGGTGTTGCAGACAGTCGTCGAGATGGACAACGGTTTCCTGTTCCTGATGTCCATCTCCGACGGCTCGTCGTTCGCGGTGCTGGCGGCGCGGAGCTGCGACGTGGGTCAGGTCGGGTACGAGATGGCCCTGCTCGTGGACCGGGTGGGCGATGCCCTGACGCCGCAGCCGCGCACGGCTGTGGGGATGATGGGCTGAATGACGCGCTGGCCGGTGGGTCAGGTGCGGGAACAACTACGACAGCGACGGATGTCACCGGGGCGAGCCGGTGCCGGGTACGAGGGAGGTGAGCGGCGAAATGGCGGATCGTGACGAGCCGACCGGAGCGTTGGTCCGGCCGTACGCCGTTACCCGCGGTCGTACCCGCCCTCGGCTCGACATCGCCCTGGAGGCACTCGTCGAGACGACGGTGCGCGGCCGAGCGGTTGCCACTGGCAATGGTGGCCACGGTCGTGAACACCAGTACATCGCCGCGTTGTGTGACGGACGTGTGCAGTCGCTCGCCGAGATCGCGGCGCGGATGCAGCTTCCGCTCGGCGTGGCCCGGGTGCTCATCGCCGACATGGCGACGGACGGCCTGGTCGCGGTCCACGAGCCGACCATTTTGGACGACTCCGACGACGCGGTGGGCACTGAACTGCTGGAGAGGGTGCTGAGTGGACTTCGCAGGCTCTGACATGTCGCACCGGCCGCCGGCCCCGAGCGGCCGAGTGACGTCGGCGAAGATCGTTATCGCCGGTGGGTTCGGCGTCGGCAAGACGACGCTGGTCGGCTCGGTCTCCGAGATCACGCCGCTGACCACCGAGGCGATCATGACCTCCGCCGGTGTCGGCGTCGACGACACCCGGCAGGTGCCGGGCAAGACGACGACCACGGTGGCGATGGACTTCGGTCGTATCTCGATCGACCGGGATCTGATCCTGTACCTGTTCGGTACGCCGGGTCAGACGCGGTTCTGGTTCATGTGGGACGAGTTGGTCCGGGGTGCGATCGGCGCGGTGGTGCTTGTCGACACCCGGCGGCTCGCCGACTGCTTCGCCGCCATCGACTTCTTCGAGCACCGGCGGCTGCCGTACCTGGTGGCCATCAACTGCTTCGACGGCATGCAGTACCACGATCCGCAGGACGTCCGGGACGCGCTGGCGATCTCCCGCGACGTGCCGGTGGTGCCGTGCGACGCCCGTAACCGGGAGTCCACGAAGCACGTGCTGATCTCGCTGGTCGAGTACGTGCTCACCATGCGGCGCTCGCGGGCCGTCGCGCCCGCCTGACCGACGCGCGGAAGCGCCCGGCGGCCTCAGGGCCACCGGGCGCTTCCTGCCGTCCGGGGTCGGACACGGTACGCGACCGCCCGGTGACCCTCCACGGGACGGTCACCGGGCGGTGAGCGGGGTCAGGCGTACCGGGTCCAGGTGCCGCGGAACACCTGGTACACGGCGAGCGAGTCGGGCTCCATGCCGCCGTGCCGGTCGGCGCTGAACGCGTACCCGCCGGCGATGCCCTCGACGGTCTGCGCCTGGAGGAGGGCCCGCAGCCGGCCCCGGTCCAGGCTCGTCGCCATCCGCGCCGACGTGGCGAGGAGCTGGAGCGCGTCCGAGGCGTACGGGGCGAAGTCCGGGCTGACGCCGTGCCGCTGCGTGTAGCGGTTGACGAAGTCCCTGCGGGCCAGCTGCGCCGTCGTGGTGGCGGTGGCGGCGGAGACGTCCAGGCAGGCCGGGTGCACCGCGTATGCGCCCTCCACGGCCGCGGCGTTCGCGCCCTGGACGGTGTCGTCGGCGACCGCGCCGGCGTCGAAGAAGATCGGGCCGCGGTGACCGGCGGCGCGCAGCTCCCGCGCGGCGACTCCGGAGTCCGGCGCGGTACCCCAGACCACCACGCCGTCCCGCTGGCCGCCGGCGACGCGCTCGGCGGCGGCACGGAAACGCCGGCCGGTCGCCGGCAGGCGTACCGTGCGGGCCAGGTCGACGGTGCTGTCGGCGAGCGCCTCCCGCATCGCCCGCACACCCGAGTCGCCGTGCATCCCGTCGGTGGCGAGCACCGACACCCGCCGGATCTTCTTGGACTCGAACAGCTCCACCAGGCGACGTGCCATGTCGACGGCGTCCGGGGTGAGCTTGTAGGTGAACGTGCGCTCGTCCAGCGGCAGCACGATGCGGTCACCGTAGCCGAGCGACAGGAACGGCGTCTTGACCCGCTGGGCGGCCGCCGCGAGGGCCGCCGAGGTCTCGCCCAGTACACCGCCGATCAACGCCTGCGCGCCGATCCGGGTGAGGTCGGCGGCGTGCCGGGCGGCGACCTCGGGATTGCTGCCGTTGTCCAGGATCTGGAGCCGGACCGACCGGACCAGGTTCCCGACCGGCAGGCCGGTGCGGTTGAGCGAGTCGGCGGTGAGCTGCAGGGCCTGCCGCTGGGCGACGCCGAGCAGCGACCCCGCTCCGGTCAGCTCCAGGCTCGCGCCGACGATCAGATCCTGGTCGCTCGGCGCGCTGCTGGACGGGCCGTCCTCCGGCCGCTGGCCCTGCGGAGCGCAGCCGGCGAGCAGCAGGCTCCCGGCAGCGGCGGCGAGGACGCCCCGCCGGGTGAGCACAGTGGAGTCGAACGCCGGTGTCGCCAATGGAATCGCCTTCCCACCCCGGCGAACAGGCGCCGCCGCTGGTCCGCCGGGTATGTTCCCGGCCGGTCCAGCCCAGCGTCAAATCGCCCCGGTGTGGGATGAAACACCCCCGGGGAGCCCGGTCAGGAGCGGTAGCCCGCCGAGCGGTACTCGTACTCCCGGTCGTCGTCGCGGTCACCGGTGTCGCGGGTGAAGTCCCAGCCGCCGGCCGCCTCGCGGCCCGGACGGCCGCCCACGGCGAAGCCGCCGATCTCCTGGCCGCGCCGCCAGCCCCGGAAGTATCCGGTGGTGTTCTCGGCGAGGCTCGCCGCGTTCCGGACGATCCGCAGTGGACGTTCCTCGCGCAGCGGGGAGCCCGGCACCAGGTTGGCCTGCGGCACGCGCTTCGGCAGCCCGGCCTTGGTCTCGGCGCCGACGGCCGGACGGGCCGCCTGCTCGGCCGCCTGCCAGCCGGTGTCGGCGGTGCTCGACCACTCCAGGTCGGCCTCGTCGCCGTGCCCGACGAACCAGGCGGACTTGGCCTGCGCGAAGATCAGCAGGTCGCCGTCACCCTCGTCGGAGACCGGCGGCGGCCGGTGCTCCTTCGGTGCGGGACGCCGCTCGGGCGCGGCGGGCAGCGGGACGCGGCCCGGGTCACCCTGGTCGACGAGACGCAGCGGTGGCGTCTCCAGACCGGGGTCGGCCGAGCGGCTCATCTCGTCGCGCAGCGCCCGGTCGGCGAGCGGCGGCGGCTCCACCAGCCGCAGCATCGGCGGCTCCTGCGGCAGGTCGTCGGCGAGCCACGGCGGCGTGACCCGGCCCGGGTCGCTCGGCGCGTCCACGCCCCGCCCGTACGGGTAGGTGGTGCCCTCCCGCTCCCGCGCGGTGTCGTCCTCGTTGTTCACCAGCGGCCAGTTCGCCCGGGAGCCCGGCGGCGCCTCCGGCGCGGGCGGACGCGGGGCCGGCACCGGAATGCTCAGGTCGGTGGCGCTGAAGCCACCGGTCGGCGGTTCCTGGTGCTGGTTGGTCTTCGGCCGGGGCGGGATGACGGTGCGCTGCCGCTCGGCCCGCGCCTTGTTGATGGCCGCGGTGGTGAGCGTCGGCCGGAACGGCTCGCCAGCCTCGGCGGGCGGTACGGCGCCGCGCGGGGACGGGGCGATCGGGGTGATCCCGGGGGGCGGCGGTGGCGGCGCGGAGATCGGCCGGTTGGTGGGGCCGTCCACCCGCGACGGCAGCGGCGCGCCGGTCGGCTCGGGCCGCGCCGGGGGAGCCGACGACGGCCGGCCCAGTGCGGCTGCCGGAGCGACGGGCGTGACCGGAGTCGGGGCGACGGGCGGCGGCGTGACGGGCGCGGGCGCGACGGGCGGCGGGCCGAGCGGCCGGGGCGTCGTCGTGGCGGCCGGACCGGACACCGGCTCCGGACGGCTGCGCCGCCCGCCGGGGACCGGTTCGGGACGGCCGCGACGGCCGGCCGGTTCGGGTGCGCCGGCCGGTTCGGGACGACCGAGGTGGGGCTCGGCGATCGGTTCCGGCGGGATCGAGCGCACCGGACGCAGGTCGGCCGCGGGCGCCGGGGCCAGCTCGTCGACCTGCTCGCCCCGTCGCGCGGCGGCCCGGCGGCCGGTCGCGGGAGCGGGAGCGGTGCGTTCGGCGAGCGCGCCGACGAGCGCGTCGCAGCCGGCGTCACAGGTGCGGACGGAGGCGACGGCCTGCCGTACGGTCTCGGCGACGGCAGCGGTGAGCGTGCGGTTGACGGTGGCCCGCCGGGGCGTCTCGGAGATGGCGACGCGCAGCGCGGTCACCGCGTCGGAGACGGCGTCGGCGTCTGCCACTCCCTCGCCGGCCAGATGCGCGACGACCGCGTCGGCGGCCGGCGCGCCACCACGGCCCGCGGGGCCGGTGAGCATGCCCGGCTCGGGCAGCGCGTCGAGCACCGCCAGGGCGACCCGGTCGGCAGGATCCGGGTAGGCCCGCAGCGCGGCCGGGTAGAGCTCGCGGAGCACCTCGCGCAGCGTCACCGCGGCGGAGTGCCGGCCGCTCGCCAGCGCCGCGTGCGCGGCCAGGACCTGCGTGTATCCGGCCAGCTCACGCGGTGCCGGGAGGGTCACCGCGGAGAGCGCGCCGGCCTGGAGCGCGCGGGCCAGCCCGACCGCGCGGCGTTCGGCGGGCGGGGACTGCATCTCCTCCAGGGAGTCGTCGTCGGCGAAGCGCTCGGCGAAGTCGTCGACCGAGTCGTCGTCGGCGATCGCCAGCGGCCGGCCGGCGGCGCTCAGCAGCGAGGTGACGATGTGGTCGTCGCTGTCGGCGGCGATGGCCGCGCCGCTCGGACCGCCGGACCGCTCCACCAGCAGCGCGACCAGCCGGGCGTAACCGGCGGGATCGTCACCGATCTCGCAGACGTGCAGCAGACGGCCTGCGTCGTCGACCACAGCGGACGTAAGCGTCGTTCCGGCCGAAGCCGTTCGGTCGGCCGGATCTGCCGAGGCCAGACCGCAGTACACGCGCACGAGCGCCACGGCGTCGTCCTCCTCCCGGGACACAGGTCTTGCTCTGCCAGAGACTGATGCTCCCCGCTCCGGGTCAGTCGCGCCAGTCCACAACCGCAGAGATCTTGCCGACAATGGTGCGCCAACCCAAACTTGCGGTTTGTGCCCCGATTTTCTTCAGCCGGCGTCGACCCAGGAAACCACCGACGCCACCGTTGACGGAAGCGCGCAGAGCCTCGTCCAGGTCGTCCAGGCTGGAGCCCGCCGAGAGCATGTCCAGCACGGCGGGTAGCCGCAGGGCGTACGCCAGGTCACGGGCGATCTCACCGGCTTCGATGAGCAGCTCGTGGTCCCACGCGTCGTGGCCGCCGCGCAGGTTCTCGACCACCAGGTCGAGCTCGTACGTGTCCTCGTCCAGCGGGGCGATGTCGGCCGGTTCCAGCCGTTCGGACAGTTCATTCCAACTGTCCAGCTGGGACAGATCGTTCGGCGCGCCGGAACGGATGAAAGTGACCAATGACTCGGGGGTCTTGAACAGCAGGAGCCGGCCCTTGTGAGTGAGGAAGAGCGGCACCTCCTCGTCGCCCGCCTCGTCCTCGTCGTCCTCGTCCTCGGAGTCGTCCTCGTCGTCCTCGGCCTTCTCCTCGTCCGAGGCGTCGGCCTTGCCCTTGCGGCGGGACTTGGCGTCCTTCTCCTCGTCCTCGTCGTCCTCCTCGGCGGAGAGGGCGGCGAACTCCTCGTCGAGGATCACCACCTCCTCGTCCTCCTCGGTCTCGACGACCTGGCGGCGGGCCAGGAACGGGTCGTCCTGGTCGCGTTCGGCGACGTCGGTCGGGGTCAGCTCGCGCGCCGGCCGGTACGCCCGCAGCGTGAAGCCGGTGCCGGCGGGCAGGGCGATCTCCACCGGGTCGATCCGCACCTCTTCCCAGAGCGCGCGGTCCGCCGGCGGGCGGTCCTCCTCGACCTCGTCGGCCGCGGCGGCGGCGTCGGTGTCGTCGAGCTCGGGCTCGTCGGCGTCGGGCCGTTGGGGCGACTGGCGGGCCACGCTGACCTCCGTGTGCGTTCGGGTTGCCCACCCGGCGGCGTCGCGCCGCCGAGTGACTCTGCGCACATACCCTAGTGGGCGACGGTTCCGACCGGGAGTCGCACCCCTTGGCGTCGCGGCGGCACGACAAGTAGCGTTGCTACACATGAAGGCGCAGGCGCTGCACGGACACCTGGACGCGCTCCTGCTCGCCGTGCTGGAACGGGGCGCGCTGCACGGCTACGCGATCATCGAGGCGTTGCGGGCCCGCAGCGGCGGCACGCTGGATCTGCCCACCGGCACCATCTATCCGGCGCTGCGCCGGCTGGAGCGGGCCGGGCTGGTGGCGAGCACGTGGAGCACCGTCAACGGCCGGGAGCGCCGTACGTACGAGCTGACCGAGGCGGGCGGTCGCGCGCTCGCCGGGGAGCGGGCCGGGTGGCACGAGTTCAGCGCCACCGTCGGGCGGTTCCTCGGCGCGGACGAGCCGCCCACCGCACCGGCCTGACGGGGGCGCGTCGGCAGCCGCTCAGCCGGCCGACCGGCGATCGGCGAGCACCCAGCATCGGGCCGCCCGGGCCAGCGCGAACCAGGCCGCCGAGACCACCACCATCCCGATGACCAGGGGTGGCCAGGTGAGCGCGGCGTCCCACAGCCCGATCGACCAGCCGAACAGCGCGCCGCCGGCGACCGCGCCGAGCAGCAGGCTGCCGGTCAGACCGAAACCGATCAGTCGCGCCGGGCGGACGAGCCGCGGTGAACCCCACCGGGCGACCAGCGGACCGACCAGCAGCCCGGCGAGCGCCAGCGCGGCGACCACGCCCCAGATGCCGTTCAGCGCGGCGGAGAGCAGCAGGTAGCTCTGCGGCGGCGGCGGACCGTCGCTCCAGCTCGACCCCTGCCAGGTCAGGTCACCGGCGGCGATGAGCACCACCGCCACCACGAGCGTGCGCAGCGCCAGCCCGCGCAGCGCGCCGACGGCCAGCTCGGCCTGGAAACCCGGCACGAGCTGGGCGTCGCTGCCGAACTCGGCGACCGCCCGCCGCTGCGCCTCCGCGCGCGGCAGGCCCCCTTCCCGGTACGCCTCGACGGCGTCCTCCAGCGCGTGCCGCGCCTCGGTCAGCAGGTCGGTCTTGAGCCGGTTCGGCCCGTGCAACCGCGTGGACAACTCGTGCAGCCGCTGGTCGACCACTGCCTCCTCATGCACCCGCATGGGGCAAGCCTGCCACCGGCGGGCGGCAACCCGCGTCAGGGAAAACCCCGATCGGCCGGGCGTCAGGGCGTGATCGCCAGGTAGCCGCGTTCGGCCGCCTCCTGGCGCAGCCACTGCTCCCGGTACCAGCCGGGGCGTGCCACCAGCTCGTCGTGCCGGCCGCGCTGCACGATCCGGCCGCCTTCGAGCACCACGATCTCGTCGAACCCGGCGAGGCCGCTGAGCCGGTGGCTGATCAGCAGCACCGAGTGCCCGGCCGGGGTCGCGGCGAGCGTGGAGTCCAGCACCGCGTCGGCGGCCGCCGGGTCGAGCCCCTCGGTCGGCTCGTCGAGCACCAGCACCGGCGGGGCGGCCAGCAGCGCCCGGGCCAGCGCGAGCCGCTGCCGTTGCCCGCCGGAGAGCTGCCCGCCCTGCTCGCCGACCACCGTGTCCCAGCCGTCGGGTTGTTCGCGTACCCAGTCGAGCAGGCCGGCCGCCCGGGTCGCGGCGACCAGGTCCGCCTCGGTGGCGTCCGGGCGGCCGAGGAGCAGGTTCTCCCGGACCGTGGCGTGGAAGACGTACGCCTCGGCGAGCAGGCCGCCGACCACCCGGGGCAGATGTTCGGCCGGGATCTCGGACACCGGCACGCCGCCGGCGGTGACACGGCCGGTGTCGGGGCGTACCGCGCCGGTGAGCACCGCGGCGAGCGTGCTCTTGCCGGCGCCGCTCGGCCCGACCACCGCCACCCGGCGGCCGGCCGGCAGGTCGAGGTCGAACCCGGCCAGGGCGGGGGCGGCGCCGGCCCGGTAGCGGACCGTCACGTCGGCGAACCGCACGCCGTGGCCGTCGACGGTGGGCTCCGGCGCGTCCGGTGGCGTCGCCGGGCCGGGCTCGGTGAGCAGGTCGGCGACCCGGGCCAGCCCGGCCCGCAGCTGGGTGCGCTGGCGGGCCGCCGCGACGAGCGCGAGCGCCACCTCCACGGCGGCGAGCGAGCCGACCGCGAGGACGCCGACCAGCACGCCGCCGACCTCGGCGCGCAGCGCCACGACCACCACGGCGGCGGCGGTGAGGCCGCCGACGAGGACGCCGAGCGCGTCCACCGCGAAGCCGGCCGCTGCGAGCCGGCGTTCCAGCAGGGCCAGTCGTCCGGCCCGCTCGTCGGCGGCGGCGAGCGCGGCGCCGGTGGCCCCGAACGCGGCCAGGTCGGCGGCGCCGTGGGTGAGGTCGACCGCGTCCACGGCGAGCGCGCCCCGCAGCGGGGCCACCTCGTCGGCGGCGCGGCGGGTGATCCGGGTGGCGAGCGCGGGCAGCGCCACTCCCGCCACCAGCAGTCCGAGCGCGAGCACCCCGGCGGCCGGTGGTGAGATCAGCGCGGCGACGCCGACCGCGAGCACGCTGACCAGTGCCGCCGCCGCGCCGGGCACGAGGACGCGCAGCAGCAGGTCCTGGGCCGCCTCCACGTCCGAGACCAGGCGGCTCAGCGCGTCCCCGGTACGGCGGCCGGTCTCGCGCCGGGCGGCGAGCGTGGCGAAGACGCGGGCCCGCACGTCGGTGATCATGCGAAGGACGGCGTCGTGCCCGGCGAGCCGTTCGGTGTACCGGAACACGCCCCGGCTGACCGCCAGTGCCCGGACCGCGACGATGGCCACCGTCAGCCGGTCCAGCGGCGGTCGGCCGGCGGCGCTCATCAGCAGCCAGGTGGCGGTGGCCATCAGCGCCAGGCCGGCGAACTCGGTCACGGCGGCGAGCAGCCCGGCGCCGAGCAGCCGGCTCAGGTAGGGCCGGGCCAGTCGCAGCACCGCCCGTTCCCCGCCGGGGATCATCGGGGCACCGCCGGGCCGGTGGCGGTCGGGTGCAGTTCGGTGACCCGGCCGTCCTCGACCCGCAGGATCCGGTCGGCGTCGGCGAGCAGCGCGGGCCGGTGCGCGACGAGCAGCGCGGTACGCCCGGCGACCAGCCGCCGGGTCGCGTCCAGCACGACCGCCTCGCTGGCGCTGTCCAGCCGCGCGGTCGGTTCGTCGAGCAGCACGATCGGCGCGTCCCGGAGGAACGCGCGAGCCAGCGCGACACGCTGCCGCTGACCGCTGGACAGGCCGTGACCGCGCTCGCCCAGGCGGGTGTCCAGCCCGTCGGGCAGGGCGTCCACCACCTCGTCCAGCGCGGCGCCGGTGACCGCCGCGGCGAGCGTGGCATCGGAGGTGTCCGGTGCGCCGAGGCGGATGTTGTCGGCCAGCGATCCGGCGAACAGGTGCGCCCGCTGCGGCACCCAGGCCAGCTCGCGCCGCCAGTCGTCGAGGTCGACGCCGGCCAGGTCCACCCCGTCGACGGTGACCCGGCCGGAGGTCGGTGCGACGAAGCCGAGCAGCAGGTTGAGCAGCGTGCTCTTGCCCGCGCCGCTGGGTCCGATGATCGCCACCCGGTCGCCGGGCCGGATGGTCAGCGTGACGTCGCGCAGCGCCGTGGTCCGGTCGTACGCGACTGTGACGCCCTCGAAGCGGATCTCGCCCGAGCCGCGCGGCGCCGGACGGCGTGGCTCGGCGGTGGCGGGCGCGTCGGCGGCGGAGAGCGTGAGCGCCTCGTCCAGCGCGGTGAGTCCTTCCATGCTGGCGTGGAACCGGCTGCCCGCGGCGCGCAGCGGCAGGTACGCCTCCGGGGTGAGCAGCAGCACCAGCAGCGCGGTGGAGAGCGTGAGGCCGCCGCCGAGCAGCCGGATGCCGACCGGCACCGCGACCAGCGCGACGGAGAGCGTGGCGACCAGTTCCAGCACCAGCGCGGACAGGAACGCGATCCGCAGCGTCTTCATGGTGGCCTGGCGGTGGCCGTCGGCCATCCGGCGTACCACGTCGACCTGCCCCTTGGACCGGCCGAACGCGCGCAGCGTGGGCAGCCCGGCGACCATGTCGAGGAAGTGCCCGCCGAGCAGCGACAGCCGGCGCCACTGCCGTTCGGTGGCGGCCTGCGCCTGCCAGCCGAGCAGCGCGCCGAAGATCGGGATGAGCGGGATGGTGAGCGCGATGATCAGCGCCGAGCTCCAGTCGGCGAACACGATCCGGGCCAGCACGGCCACCGGCACCGTGACGCTCAGCACGAGCTGCGGCAGGTAGCCGGTGAAGTACGGGTCCAGCGCGTCCAGGCCACGCCCGGCCAGCGTGGCGAGCTGCCCGGCCCGCTGCCCGGCGACCCAGGTCGGGCCGTGCCGGCCGACCGCGCCGAGCAGGTCGGCGCGCAGCGCCGCCTTCACCGTGGCGGCGGCCCGCGCCGCGACTGTGCCCTGCGCCCAGCTCACCAGCGCCCGCCCGGCCACAGCGGCCACGAGACCGGCCAGCGCCGGCCGGTGCAGCCGCCCGTCGAACGCCGTCGCCAGCAGCGTCGCCAGCGCGGTGGCCTGAGCGATCACCAGCAGCGCGGTGAGCCCGCTCAGCACCGCGAGCACGGCGAGGTCGCGCCGGGCCGCGGGGACCCGACGCAGCAGACGCGGGTCGAACGGGCGGCGGTTCACCAGTACACCGGTGCCCTGCCGTCGATCCGTCCCCGGAACACCCACCAGCACATCGCCTGAAAGCCTAGTAGGGCCGGCAGGAGCGGTAGCGCGAGCCATCCCAACAGCGCCAGCGTCGGGTGGCTGGCGGCCGCCTCGGCCACCGTCAGCGACGCCGCCGGGTCGCCTGCGGAGACCAGGATCCGGGGCCAGAGCGCGGCCCCGATCAGCGGCGCGGGCAGCGCCAGCGCGGTCGCGGTCGCGGCGAAGGCCGCCAGGGCCCGGCCCCGCCGCAGCGCCGCGCGGGCCGCCAGCAGCGCCGCCACGAGCGCCAACGGCAGGAGTACGGCCACAGCCGGGCGCGCCACCGCGGCGCGTACCCGATCGGAGAGCACGCCCAGGACGGTGGCCGCGCCGACCGCGACCAGTGCGGCGGGCACCAGGCCGCTCGCCAGCCGGGCGAGGGCCGGGGCCTCGGCGGCGGGCAGCCGGAGCGTGAGGAACGTCGCACCGTGCACCGCCACCAGCGCGAGCAGCGCCAGCCCGGCGGCGGCGACGAACGGGGTGGCGAGGTGACCGACACCGACCACGTGGCCGTCGGCGCTCAGCGGCACGCCCTGGAGCAGCCCGGCGAGCACCGCGCCCCAGCCCAGCGCGGCCAGCACGCAGCCGACCACCACCACCCGGTCCCAGCGGGCGCGGGCGGCGGCGGAGGCCGGGCGGCTGCGCAACTGCACCCCGGCGGTCACCAGCACCACACCGGCCAGCGCGGCGAGCACCGCCGGGTAGAAGCCGGAGAGCAGCTCGCCCTCCAGCCGGGGGAACGCGCCGAACAGGATGCCGACGGCTGCCACCAGCCAGACCTCGTTGCCGAGGAAGAACGGCCCGAGCGCGGTGAGCGTGGCCCGGCTGCCCGGTGCCGGGCCGCGCCGGGCCAGCAGCAGGCCGACGCCGTAGTCGTAGCCGCCGAGCACCAGGTAGGTGGCGAAGAAGAGGCCGAGCAGGGCGTACCAGGCGAGTTCCACGGCGGGCTCCCTCAGACGAACACGGGCTGGTGGTGGGCGTCGCTGTCGGGCGCGGGCGGGCGGCCGAGCGCGGGGTCCTGCGCGCCACGGGCCGCGTGCCGGGCCATCAGCGTCCAGTTGGTCACCGCGAGCGCGCCGAGAAGCAGACTGAACCCGATCAGCGAGGTGAGCATCAGCCCCGGTGAGACCGGCGAGACGGCCTGCGCGGTGGGCAGCAGCCCGTACGCCGCCCAGGGCTGGCGGCCGACCTCGCGGGCGATCCAGCCGAGCAGCATCGCCACGAAGGGCAGCGGCAGGCCGAGCAGGATCAGCCAGAGCGGCGCCTTCAACCTGATGATCCAGTCCCGCCAGAGCAGCGGCAGCAGCAGCCAGAGGGCGCCGAGCGTGAAGCCGATCAGGATCATGAAGCCGAGGGCGACGTCGGAGAGCACCGGCGGTGCCCAGTCGCCCGGGCCGAAGCGGGCGGTCCAGTCGGCGACGAGTGCGTCCCGGTCGGGGCCGCCGCCGAACTTGGTCGGCTGGAGCTGCCCGACCGGCCCGAACTGGGCGAAGCCGAAACCCTGGAGCATGCTGACCGCTAGGGCCGCGGTGACCAGGCCGAGCCGCAGCGAGGTGCGGAACAGCGCGTAGTCGGGGGTACGCCGCAGCAGGTGCCAGGCGCTCACCGCGGCCATCAGCAGGCCGCCGGTGACCAGGCTCGCCGAGATCACGTGGCCGAACGCCATGCCGAACGTCGGGTTGCTGAGCAGCGCGCCGAAGTCGGTGAGGTGGGCGACGCCGTCGCGGACCTCGTACCCGACCGGGTTCTGCAGCCAGGCGTTCGCCACCATGATCCAGAAGGCCGAGGCGTACGCGGTGATCGCCACGCCCCAGAGCAGCGCCAGGTGCACGCCGCGCCGCAGCCGGTGCCATCCGAAGATCCACATGCCGAGGAACGTGGACTCCAGGAAGAACGCCACCAGCGTCTCGATGGCCAGCGGCGCGCCGAACACGTTCCCGACGTAGCGCGACAGCCCGCTCCAGTTCAACCCGAACTGGAACTCCATCACGATGCCGGTGGCGATGCCGAGCACGTAATTGATCACGTAGAGCTGGCCCCAGAACCGGGTCAGTCGCTCGTACACCGGCTTGCCGGTCAGGTAGCCGGCCGTCTGCAACCCGACCAGCAGCGTGACCAGGCCGAGCGTGACCGCCACGAACAGGAAGTGGATCGACGTGGTGGTGGCGAACTGGAGGCGGGCGAGGAGCAGCGGGTCCACTGTCGTCCTCCCATGCATGGGTTGGCTCTCTTGTCGTAGCCAACCTACACGTAGCCTCGCTACCTATAGGGGCGCGCGAACCCGGAGAAGTCCCGTAGGGGGCGACGTCAGCTCAGGAACAGGGCGAACGGCAGGGAGACGAGCGTGCCGGCGACAGCCAGCGCCATCGCGCCGAGCACCCGCGGCGGGCGGTCCGCGACGAGCAGCCGCTGCACGCGTACGTCGAGGTCGCGGTCGCCGAGTCCGAGCGTGCCGGCCGGCTGGACCCGGTGCTCGGCGGCGGCGAACCGGCGCAGCGCACCGGCCAGCGGTGCGTCCGCGTGCAGCTCCCGGGCCTTGTCGTCGGCGCGCATCTCGACCAGCAGCGCCACCCGCGCGTGCGCGTCCCGCACCCATTGGAACCAGGGCAGTGCCCGGCACAGCGCGGTGAACGGCAGCAGCACCAGGTCGTGCCGCTCCTGGGCGTGCGCGCGCTCGTGGGTCAGCACCGCTGCCAGCTCGGCCGGGTCGAGCAGGTCGAGCGTGCCCGCGCTCACCACCACCCGGGGACGCACCCCGGGCAGGCAGTACGCCGCCGCGCTCGGGTGGTCGAGCACCAGCGCGCCGGGCACCGTCGGGTCACGCCGGGCCACCAGGTGCAGCAGCTCCCGGTGCCGGCGCTGGGCGCGGACCGCCCCGTGCAGGCTGCGTACCGTCGTGGTGAGCAGCACCACGCCGATGCCGAGACCCACGCCGACCAGGCTGAGGTGCACCGCGCCCACCCCGGCGGGCAGCGTGCCGTGGGCCAGGTCGTCGGCCAGGGCCAGCAGCGCGTACCCGGTCGCCCGGTCGTACGCGTCGAGCCCCAGCGCCATCGGCAGCCCCATGGCGGACAGGCCGAGCGCCAGCCCGACCGCCTGCCAGCAGAGGATCGCCACGCGAGGCGCCCGCCAGGTCCAGCGCGCGGCGGCGAGGACCTGCGCGGTCAGCCAGCAGGCCAGGATGATCGCGGCGAAGTGCAGGGCGTACGCCACGGCAGCCGCCCTACCGGTCCGTCGCCTCGTCGAGCGCCGGCCGGCCGGACCGGGGGTTCTCGACCCGGCCGGCCGGTCCGTCCTCGACAGTCGCCCCGGCCTCGGCGCCGAGCGCGGCGCGGAGCACGTCCGCCTCCGTGCCGGTCACCGAGCGGGCGAAGCGTACGAGTGCGGCGTCCCGGCTGCCGCCGAGGTCGAGGGCTTCGAGCATGAGCTGGGCGATGTGCGCCTCACGGGTGGCGGCCGGACGGTAGCGCCACGCGCGGCCCTCCCGCTCGCGCTGCACCATGCCCTTGCCGGCGAGCCGGTCGAGCACTGTCATCACTGTGGTGTAGGCGAGTTCCCGGCCGTCCAGTGCGTCGGCGACCTCGCGTACGGTCACCCCGCCCGACGAGGCGGGCGCCGCGTCCCACAGCACGTCCATCACCGCACGCTCAAGGTCCCCCAGCCGAGTCACCCGTCAATCCTACCCCCGGTAGTAGATCCCCTCCGCCGCCCCGGTCCCCGGTTCCGTTCGCCGTCCCTCCCTCCCGAAGATCAACACCAGCTCGGGGAGGTGGTGCGGTCCGAGGCGGCTCGATGCAGCCACCTCGCCGTGCTGGTGTCGATCACGCGGTCCTCGGGCCGCCCCGCCAAGATCCAATCCACCTCGGGGAAGTGGTGTTGTCCCGGGTCGCTCGATGCATCCACTTCGGGGATGTGGTGTTGATCGTGCTGGCCTCGTGCGCGCGCCCCGGCAAGATCCATGCCAGTTCGGGGAGGTGGTGGCATTCGGGGCGGGTTGATCGGCCCACTTCGCCGTGCTGGTGTTGACCTTGGTGCATGGGGGAGGGCGAGGTTGGTGCCGGTTCGGGGAAGAGTGGTGCTGTCCGGTGTCGGTTGGATGTGGCCACCTCGGGGAAGTGGTGTCGATCTTGCCCGGCGCGGGTGCGATCGACAACAGTCGCGGGAAGCGCGGGAACGGGAAGTGGCGGCAACCCGGCTGGGGGTGTGCCGCCACTTCGGGCCGGACCGGGCTGCGTCGGTCAGACGCCCTTCGGGTGCCAGACCGTCTTGGTCTCCAGCAGCGTGGTCATCCGGGTGATGCCGGGGTCGGCGTACCAGTCGCGGTCGGCCGGGGCCGGCCGGAGCACCCGCTTGAGGTTCTCCGCGGCCTTGATCTCCAGGTCGGCCGCCAGGTCGGCGTCGGCGACGCCGGTCAGGTCGATCGCGTTGACGTCCATGTGCGCGGCGAGCGTCGGCACGGTCTCGGTCAGCCGGCCGGTGAGGATGTTGACCACTCCGCCGGGCAGGTCGGAGGTGGCGAGCACCTCGGCCAGCGTCACCGCGGCCAGCGGCGCCGCCGGGGAAGCGGCCACCACGACCGTGTTGCCGGTGACGATCGCCGGGGCGATCACGCTCACCAGGCCGAGCAGCGCGGGTTCCTCGGGGGCGACCACCGCCACCACGCCGGTGGGCTCCGGCGCGGACAGGTTGAAGTACGGGCCGGCCACCGGGTTCGCCCCGCCGTACACCTGGGACAGCTTGTCGGACCACCCGGCGTACCAGACCCAGCGGTCGATCGCCGCGTCCACCTCGTCGGCCGGGACGCCCAGGGCGACGAACTGCTCGCGCCGGCCCTCCAGCATCTCGGCGACCCGGTAGAGGATCTGGCCCCTGTTGTACGCGGTCGCCCCGGCCCAGCCCTTCACCGCGGCGCGGGCGGCCACGACGGCGTCCCGCGCGTCCTTCCGGGAGGCAAGAGACACGTTCGCGGATTGCACGAGATACGACCGTCCCGACTCGCTGCGCGGGAACTTCCCGCCGATGAAGAGCTTGTACGTCTTGCGTACCGCGACCCGCTCAGACATTGAGGTACCCCTCCAGCCCGTGCCGGCCGCCCTCGCGCCCGTAGCCCGACTCCTTGTAGCCGCCGAACGGCGACGTCGGGTCGAACTTGTTGAACGTGTTGGCCCACACCACGCCCGCGCGCAGCCGGTCGGCCAGCCACAGGATCCGGGAACCCTTGTCGGTCCAGATCCCGGCCGACAGCCCGTACGGTGTGTTGTTGGCCTTCTCGACGGCCTCCGCCGGGGTGCGGAACGTCAGCACGGACAGCACCGGGCCGAAGATCTCCTCGCGGGCGATCCGGTGCGCCTGGGTGACGCCGGTGAAGATGGTCGGCGCGAACCAGAAGCCGCGCTCGGGCAGCTCGCACGGCGGCGACCAGCGCTCCGCGCCCTCGGCGGCCCCGGCGTCGGACAGCTCCCGGATCCGGGCGAGCTGCGCGGCCGAGTTGATCGCGCCGATGTCGGTGTTCTTGTCCAGCGGGTCACCGACCCGGAGCTGGGCCATCCGGCGCTTGAGCGACTCCAGCACCCGGTCGGCGACCGACTCCTGGACCAGCAGCCGGGAACCGGCGCAGCAGACGTGCCCCTGGTTGAAGAAGATGCCGTTGACGATGCCCTCGACGGCCTGGTCGATCGGTGCGTCGTCGAAGACGATGTTCGCGGCCTTGCCGCCCAGTTCCAGCGTCAGCTTCTTGCGGGTGCCCGCCACCGAGCGGGCGATGGCGCGGCCGACCTCGGTGGAGCCGGTGAACGCCACCTTGTCCACGCCCGGGTGCTCGACCAGCGCCCGGCCGGTGTCGCCGGCGCCGGTGACGATGTTCACCACGCCGGCCGGCAGATCGGCCTGCTGGCAGATCTCGGCGAACAGCAGCGCGGTCAGCGGGGTGGTCTCGGCCGGCTTGAGCACCACCGTGTTGCCGGCGGCCAGCGCCGGGGCGATCTTCCACGCCAGCATGAGTAGCGGGAAGTTCCACGGGATGACCTGCGCGGCCACGCCGAGCGGCTTCGGGTCGGGGCCGAAGCCCGCGTGAGGGAGCTTGTCCGCCCAGCCCGCGTAGTAGAAGAAGTGCGCGGCGACCAGCGGCAGGTCGACGTCGCGGGACTCCTTGATCGGCTTGCCGTTGTCCAGCGACTCCAGCACCGCCAGCTCACGCGAGCGCTCCTGGATGATCCGGGCGATCCGGAACAGGTACTTGGCCCGGTCCCGGCCCGGCATCGGACCCCAGACCTTCTCGTACGCGCTCCGGGCGGCGCGGACCGCGCGGTCCACGTCGTCGGTGCCCGCCTCGGCGATCTCGGCCAGCACCTCCTCGGAGGCCGGGTTCACCGACTTGAAGCTGCCGCCGGAGGCCGGGTCGACGAACGCGCCGTCGACGAAGAGCCCGTACGAGGGCTTGATGTCCACCACCGAGCGGGACTCGGGGGCGGGTGCGTATTCGAACATCGCGTTCAGTCCAGGGTGAAGTAGTCGGGGCCGGCGTAGACGCCGGTCGTCAGCTTGGTGCGCTGCATGAGCAGGTCGTTGAGCAGGCTCGACGCGCCGAACCGGAACCAGTCCGGGCTCAGCCAGTCCGCGCCGACCGTCTCGTTGACCATGACCAGGTACTTGATCGCGTCCTTGGTGGTCTTGATGCCGCCGGCCGGCTTGACGCCGACCTGGCGCCCGGTGGCGGCGCGGAAGTCGCGGACCGCCTCCAGCATCACCAGCGTCACCGGCAGGGTCGCAGCGACCGGGACCTTGCCGGTGGAGGTCTTGATGAAGTCACCGCCCGCGAGCATGGCGAGCCAGGACGCCCGCCGCACGTTGTCGTACGTGGCCAGCTCGCCGGTCTCCAGAATCACCTTGAGGTGCGCGTCCCCGCAGGCTTCCTTGGTGGCCACGATCTCGTCGTAGACCTCGGCGTACCGCCCGGCCAGGAACGCGCCGCGGTTGATCACCATGTCGATCTCGTCCGCGCCCGCCTCGACCGCCGCGCGCACGTCGGCGAGCTTGATCTGCAGCGGCGCCTGGCCGGACGGGAACGCGGTCGCCACGCTGGCCAGGTGCACGCCGCTGCCGCGCAGCACCTCCGCCACGTACGGGACCATCGACGGGTAGACGCAGACGGCGCCGACGTGCGGGCAGCTCGGGTCGGACGGGTCGGGGCGCAGCGCCTTGGCCGCCAGCGCCCGCACCTTGCCCGGGGTGTCCGCCCCTTCCAGCGTGGTCAGGTCGACCATCCGGATCGCCAGGTCGATCGCCTCGGCCTTCGCCGTGGTCTTGATGGAGCGGGTGCCGAGTTGTGCCGCCCGCTGCTCCGCGCCGACCTGGTCCACGCCGGGCAGGCCGTGCAGGAAGGTCCGCAGAGCGGTCTCGGATCGTCCCAGCTCGGTGAGGTCCGACCGAGCCGACGTCGTTGTCGCCGTCATGCCCCGAATAGTACGCACCCGCGAGTCGAGTGATCTTGCTCACGAACGACCGGTAGTGAGCGTCATACGTGAGCGGTGTCGCTGGTCGTACCGCACCCGCCCGGCGCCCGGCCGGCAAACGGTAGGTTGAGCGATCGTGGACGTAACCGTCATTGACCATCCGCTCGCCCAGACGCGGCTGACCGCCATGCGGGACGCCCGGACCGACTCGTCGTCGTTCCGGGCCGCGCTGCGCGAACTCACCACCATGCTGGTGTACGAGGCCGCGCGCTCCTTCCCGGTCGAGAAGTACTCGATCCAGACCCCGGTCACCGCCACCGAGGGCAGCCGGCTGGCGAACCCGCCGCTGCTGGTGCCGGTGCTGCGGGCCGGTCTCGGCATGGCCGACGCCGCGCTCGGCCTGCTGCCCGAGTCGTCGATGGGCTTCGTCGGCCTGGCCCGCGACGAGGAGACGTACGAGCCCCGCGCGTACATGGAGTCGCTGCCGCGCGACCTCGCCGGCCTGCCGGTGCTGGTGCTCGACCCGATGCTCGCCACCGGCGGCTCGCTGGAGCACTGCTGCCGGCTGCTCGCCGACCGCGGCTGCACCGACATCACCGTGCTGTGCGTGCTCGCAGCGCCGGTCGGCATCGAGCGGCTGGAGCGCTCCGGCCTGCCGCTGCGCCTGGTCACCGCCTCGATCGACGAGGGCCTGAACGACTCGAAGTTCATCGTCCCCGGCCTGGGTGACGCCGGCGACCGCCAGTTCGGCGGCATGCCCCGCTTCTGAGACCGGTCCGGTGCGGAGGGACGCCCTCCGCACCGTGTCCGGCCCTACCCGGCGAGTCGACGCGCGGGGGTGCGGGGAGGCGCTAGCGTTCCGGGCCATGACTGGTGTTGCGCTCGCCGAGGAGTTGCTGCTCCTCGCGTATGACGACGAAACCGGCAAGGCCACCATGCCGCGGATCAGCCTGGACCTGGGCATGGCCGCCGCGGTGCTGGTCGAGCTGGCCCTGGCCGGACGGGTCGCGTACGCGGACGGGAACCTGGCGGTGGTCGACCCGGCCCCCACCGGCGAGCCGATCGCGGACGCCGTACTCGCCAAGATCGCTGCGGACACCCCGCACACGCCGTCGTCGTGGGTGCAGCGACTGCGGCACGGGCTGCGCGACCGGATCCTCTCCGACCTCTGCGGCCGGGGCGTGGTCCGCGACGTCGACGAGACCGAGCTGGGCTTCATCCACGTGCACCGCTACCCGGTGGCCGACGCCTCGGTCGAGGCGGACATCCGGCAGCGGCTGGCCGACGCGCTGACCAGCGGGCAGCTCCCGGACGAGCGGACCGCCGCGCTCGCGACGCTGGTCGCCGTGCTGCGGATGGAACCCGCGCTCGGGCTGACCGGCTCGGCCGCCGAGGACGCCGGCCGGCGCCTGGAGGAGATCGCCGCCGGCGCCGGGTTCTCCGGCACGGTGAGCCTGGACGACAGCGTGGTACGCCCGTCGATCAGCCTGGTCATCGCCGCGCTGGGCCAGGCCGTCGACGCCGCCCTCGGCAAGCGGTGAGGAAGGCCCCTTCTTAATGCCTCCGGTAGAGGAAGGGCCCCTTGTTGACGCCAGGCGTCAACAAGGGGCCCTTCCTCGCAGCAGGGGTCAGAGGCCCAGGGCGGCGGCGATCTCGTTGCGCAGCTCGGTCACCGCGGCACGCGCGCGCTGCCGGGCCGCGGGCACGTCGCCGCCGGTCACCGGCTCCACCACCTCCAGGTACGCCTTGAGCTTCGGCTCGGTGCCGGACGGCCGGATCACCACCCGGGCCGCGCCGGTGCGCAGGATCACCACGTCGGCGTCCGGGAGCAGGTCGGACGCCTCGGTCACCGGCTGCCCGAGCAGCGCGGTAGGGGTGGCCGCCCGGATCCGGGCCATCGAGTCCGCGATCACCCGCAGGTCCTCCACCCGGACCGAGAGCTGCTCGGTGTGGTGCACACCGAACTCGGCTGCGAGCTCGTCCAGCCGGTCGAGGAGCGTGCGGCCCTCGGCCTTGAGACCGGCGGCCAGCTCGGCGACAGTCAGCGCGGCGGTGATGCCGTCCTTGTCCCGGACGTGCTCCGGCGCGACGCAGTAGCCGAGCGCCTCCTCGTAGCCGTACACGAGCGGCTCCCGGCCGCCGCCGGCCCGGACGATCCACTTGAACCCGGTGAGCGTTTCGTCGTAGGGCAGGCCCCGGGCCGCCGACATGGCCCGCAGCAGCGCCGACGACACGATCGTGGTGGCGTACAGGCCGGTCACGCCCCGCCGCATCAGGTGGTCGGCGAGCAGCGCGCCCACCTCGTCGCCGCGCAGCATCCGCCAGGACCCGGCGTCGCGTACGGCAACCGCGCAGCGGTCCGCGTCCGGGTCGTTGGCGATGGCCAGGTCCGCGCCGGTGCGGTCGGCGAGCGCGACCAGAAGGTCCACCGCGCCCGGCTCCTCCGGGTTGGGGAAGCTGACGGTCGGGAACGCCGGGTCCGGCTCGGCCTGCTCGGGCACCACGCCCGGCACGCCGAATCCGGCGCGTGCGAACGCGGCGGTCAGCACCGCGCCGCCGACCCCGTGCAGCGGCGTGTACGCCACCTTCAGGTCGCGCGGTCCGGCCGGGTCCACCACGGCGGCGGCCCGCTCCACGTAGGCGGCCACCAGGTCGTCGCCGAGTACCTGACCGGCCGGACCGAGCGGCACCGCCGCGAGCGGGCCGACGGCGCGGATGGCCGCCTCGATCCCGGCGTCGGCGGGCGGCACGATCTGCGCGCCGGAGCCCAGCTCACCGCCGAGCTGCGCGCCCAGGTAGACCTTGTAGCCGTTGTCCTGCGGCGGGTTGTGGCTGGCGGTGACCATCACGCCGGCGACCGCGCCGAGCTGCCGGACCGCGAACGCCAGCACGGGCGTGGGCAGCGGCCGGGGCAGCAGCAGCGCCGGACGGCCCGCACCGGTGGCGACCTGCGCGGTGCGCTCGGCGAACGCACGGGAGCCGCGCCGGGCGTCGTACCCGATCACCAGCGGGCCCTCGCCGCCCTGGGCGGCGAGCCAGCCGACGAGCCCGGCGGCGGCCTGGGTGACCACGGCGAGGTTCATGCCGTTGGGCCCGGCCCGCAGCGGGCCGCGCAGCCCGGCGGTGCCGAAGGTCAGCGGACCGGCGAACCGGTCGGCCAGGTCGGCCGCCGTGTCGGGCAGCCCGTCGAGGACCGCGCGCAGCTCGTCGCGGTCGGCCGGGTCCGGGTCGTCGTCGAGCCAGCGCTCGGCGCGTACGCGAAGGTCGTCAAGGTCAGTGGTTTCCGCCGCCATTGCCTCATGAAAGCACGGCGGCGGATCACCACCGACCGTCGGCCTCGACTCAGTTCGCCGCCGTGAGCTGGAACGAGCCGGCCATCGCGTCGAAGATCGGCTTGCTCTCGGCGAAGGTGGCGTCGCTGGAGGAGAGGTAGAACGAGTAGACCTTGCCGCCCTGGACCACGCCCCGCCACACGCCGTGCCGCTTCTCGTCACCCTCGCCGCAGGTGTACTCGAACTCGGCGGCCGGCTTACCGGCCAGCGTCGTCTCGGTCATCGCGAGCTGTTCGTAGGGCTTGGCGCACGACTTGCTCTTGTCGCGGAGGTTGCGGGAGGCGAACTCGGCCCAGCTGACCGACGTGCCGCCCCAGTTCTCGGCCAGCACCCGCACCTTGCGGCTCTCGTCCTGCGGGTCGACGTAGTCGACGAAGACGCCACCGGTCTTGCGGTCCCAGCCCTTCGGCACCTGGACGGTGATGCCCTTGACGGTCTGCTCCTGCATCTCCACCGGCGAGGCGGCGGCCGAGTTCGACGGCAGCGCGCCCACGATCGGCGGGGGAGCGTCGTCGCCGCCGCTGGTCAACGCGATCACGCTCACCAGCAGCACCACGGCGAGGCCACCGGCGGCGGCGAGCTGGACCTTGCGCGGCCACGCCTTCACCCGGCCGAGCAGGCCCTTGGCCGTGCCGAGCGGGCCGCCACCACCGGCGGCGGGTGCGGTGGCCGGGGTGGTCCACGCCTGGCCGGTGCCGGGCACCGACCACTGGTTGCCGGCGCCGTACACCGGCTGGGTGGCGTCGACGGTGCGGCCGTAAGTGGCGGGTACCGCCTGGGTCGCGTCCGCACCGGCGCCCGCCCCGAGCCGGACCGTGGCGTCCGGCGAGATGCGCTGGGTGGCGTCCGGCGTGCCCGGCCCGGACATCGCGCCGGTCGGGGTGTGCAGCGGACCGGCCAGCGCGTCGGCGCTGGTCTCGTCGAGCGCGGCGGCACCCGCTGCGGCCTTCTCGGCCTGGGGCCGCTCGCCGCGACGCAGGGCGGCGAGGCGGTCGGTGAGCGACTCGTCCGGGCCGATCATCGCCCGGCCGCCGATCTGCCCGCTCGGCTTCGGCTCCGCGGCGATCGCCGGCGGCGTGGTCGGGCGCGGCACCGGGACCACCGCGTACGGGTCGGTGACCGAGTTTACGGCGGTCGCGGTGCTGGTCAGCGGCCCGGCGAGCAGTTCGCGCAGGTTGGCGCGCGCGCGGTGCACGTCCATCCGGCGGGCCGGGTCCTTCTCCAGCAGCCCCATCAGCACCCCGGTGAGCGGGCCGCTGCGCTGCGGCGTGGCGGGCGGGTCCTCGACCACCGCGTGCATGGTCTCGATCGGGTCGCCCTTGTCGAACGGGGGCCGGCCCTCGACCGCGGTGTAGAGCGTCACACCGAGCGAGAACAGGTCGCTCGGCGGCCCGAACTCCTGGCCCATTGCCCGCTCGGGCGAGATGAAGTGCGGCGAGCCGAGCACCATGCCGGGCGTGGTGAGCTGCACGTCGGTGGGCATCCGGGCGACGCCGAAGTCGGTGAGCACGCAGCGGCCATCGGTGCAGATCAGCACGTTCGCCGGCTTCACGTCGCGGTGCAGCACGCCGATCGCGTGCGCGACCTCCAGCGCGCCGAGCAGCGCGATCCCGATCTTGGCGACGGCGCGTGGCGCGACCGGCCCGTCCTCGATCACCATGTCGGCCAGGCTGCGGGCGTCCAGCAGCTCCATCACGATCCACGGGCGGCCACCCTCGGTGACCACGTCGTAGACCTGCACCACCGCCGGGTGCTGGATCGCCGCGGCGGCTCGGGCCTCCCGCAGCGTCCGTTCGTAGAGCGCGTCGCGGTCGCTCGGGGCGAGCCCCGGCGGGAGGACGACCTCCTTGACCGCCACATCACGGCGCAGCAACGTGTCTGTGGCCCGCCAGACCGTGCCCATGCCTCCGTTGCCCACCGGGGAGCGCAGCGAGTAGCGACCACCGATGGTGGTGCCGGGCGCCGCGCGTCCAGTGGGGGGACTGGCCGGTCCGCCGCTCCACGTCGGAATCTGAGTCACAGAAAAGCCACCGGGGGATATCGAGGGGGCTGGGACACAACCCCTCTATCTTGCTGGTTCCGACGCCCGATGCGAAACCCGACGCGGCGGGCGTTTACCTACTCGACGGTATGTGGTCGGTTGCTCACCTCCGGTGGGTCGCCGCCGCGAGGTGTGCGGTATCCCTCACCCACCAGGCGGTCTGCGCGTCCTACCATCCGGTAATGAGCGATGCGCGGTCAAGCGAGTCGGGTTTCCCGATCCAGGGCGTCTACACGGCGGCAGACCTTCCGGCGGATCTGGACGCCCGGCTGGGCGAGCCGGGCGAGTTCCCGTACACCCGCGGGGTCTACCCGACGATGTACACGTCCCGGCCCTGGACCATGCGACAGTACGCCGGGTTCGGCACCGCGACCGAGAGCAACGCGCGCTACCACCAGCTGCTGCGCGCCGGCACCATGGGCCTGTCGGTCGCGTTCGACCTGCCCACCCAGATGGGGTACGACTCGGACGACCCGATCGCGCACGGTGAGGTCGGCAAGGTCGGCGTCGCCATCGACTCCATCGAGGACATGCGCACGCTGTTCGGCGGCATCCCGCTGGACAAGGTCTCCACCTCGATGACCATCAACGCGCCCGGCTCGGTGCTGCTGCTGCTCTACCAGCTCGTGGCCGAGGAGAACGGCGTGCCGGGGGCGGCGCTCAACGGCACCATCCAGAACGACATCCTCAAGGAGTACATCGCCCGGGGGACGTACATCTTCCCGCCGAAGCCCTCGCTGCGGCTGGTCGCCGACACCTTCGCCTACTGCCGGGCCGAGGTGCCGAAGTGGAACACCATCTCGATCTCCGGCTACCACATGGCCGAGGCCGGCGCGTCGCCCGCGCAGGAGGTGGCGTTCACGCTCGCGAACGGCGTGGAGTACGTCCGCGCGGCGCTCGCCGCCGGTCTGGCCGTCGACGACTTCGCGCCCCGCCTGTCGTTCTTCTTCGTGGCCCGCACCACGCTGCTGGAGGAGGTCGCGAAGTTCCGCGCGGCCCGGCGCATCTGGGCCCGGCTGATGCGCGACGAGTTCGGCGCGAAGAACCCGAAGTCGATGATGCTGCGGTTCCACACCCAGACCGCCGGCGTGCAGCTCACCGCCCAGCAGCCGGAGGTGAACCTGGTCCGGGTGGCGGTGCAGGGCCTCGGCGCGGTGCTCGGCGGCACCCAGTCGCTGCACACGAACAGCTTCGACGAGGCCATCGCGCTGCCCACCGAGAAGGCGGCCCGGCTGGCGCTGCGGACCCAGCAGGTGCTGGCGTACGAGACGGACCTGACCGCCACCGTCGACCCGTTCGCCGGGTCGTACGTGGTGGAGGCGATGACCGCCGAGGTGGAGGCGGCCGCCACCGAGCTGATGGACCGGGTCTTCGACCACGGTTCGGCGGTGGACGCGATCGAGGCCGGGTTCCAGAAGCGGGAGATCGAGCAGTCCGCGTACCGGATCGCCCAGGAGATCGACTCGGGCGAGCGGGTGGTGGTCGGGCTCAACCGGTTCCGGATCGACGAGGAGGAGCCGTACGAGCCGCTGCGGGTCGACCCGTCGATCGAGGCGGCGCAGGGGGAGCGGCTGGCCCGGCTGCGCGCCGAGCGGGACTCCGGCGCGGTGGAGCGGGCCCTGGCCGAACTGCGTGCCGCCGCCGAGGGGGACGCCAACGTGCTCTACCCGATGAAGGAGGCGCTGCGCGCCCGCGCCACTGTCGGCGAGGTGTGCGGGACGCTGCGCGAGGTGTGGGGGATCTACCGGCCCAGCGACCGGTTCTGAATCGTCCCGGCGGCGGCCCCGCCGCGCACCCTGAGTGCGCGGTGCGGGCCGCTTTCGCGTGTGCGATTCGGCGATTCGGGTAACCGGATCGGGTGAACGGGACGGACAGCCTGTGCGGTCGGCGGTCGGACGCTCGTGTCACCGTCGGGAGTCTTCCGGCAGCCGACAGTTGTCGTGCAATTGTCGGAGCGGCAGTTAATTGCCACGACTAATGCGACAATTCGGAACGACGGGTCGTTATTTGTGGCCGATGAAACGGTTACGCGTTGTAGGAGGTGGGAGGCGGATGACGGCGTTCGACCGCGATCTACCTGCTGTCCCGCAGATATTCGAGCCCTCCCACCAGGGCATTCGTGACGCTGCGCGGTCCGACCGCTACGCGAAAGATGTTGCGCAGCGTCACCGTCGGAGGTCTAGGCTGTCTGCTGTCCGACCCGAAGATCCATCCACTTCTAGTGATCGAGAATTCGACGTGACGAGTGCGTTGACGCTGCCTTCCGGCGGCCCGCTGGCGTCGTCCCGGCCCGAGGCGCCGACCGGTTACCAGCCCCTGCCCTTCGAGCTCGACCATCTGCTCGCTCTGCGCGTACCGGGCCTCATCGAGACGCGCCGTCACATCCACTCCCACCCGGAGCTGTCCGGCGAGGAGTTCGAGACGGCCGCGCTGGTGCACCGCGAGCTGTCCCTGGCCGGGCTGAAGCCGCGTCTGCTGCCGAAGGGCAACGGCGTCATCTGCGACATCAACGGGCGCCCGGACGGGCCGGTGATCGCGCTCCGCGCCGACATCGACGCGCTGCCGCTGAGCGACCCGAAGGACGTGTCGTACCGCTCGACAGTCGAGGGCGTCTGCCACGCCTGCGGCCACGACGTGCACACGTCGGTGATGCTCGGCGTCGGCATGCTGCTGGCCCAGCTCGCCGACACCGGCCGGCTCGACGGCCGGGTCCGGCTGATCTTCCAGCCGGCCGAGGAGATCCTGCCCTGCGGCTCGCTCGAGGTCATCGAGGCCGGCGGCCTGGACGACGTGGTGCAGATCTTCGCGCTGCACTGCGACCCGAACCTGCCGGTGGGCAAGGTCGGCCTGCGGGTCGGCCCGATCACCGCCGCCGCCGACAACGTCACGGTCCGGCTCACCGGGCCGGGCGGGCACACCGCCCGCCCCCACCTGACCGTCGACCTGGTGGACGCGCTCGGCCGGCTGGTGACCGAGGTGCCGACGCTGATCAGCCGCCGGGTGCCGGCCAACAGCGGGCTGCTGCTGGTGTTCGGCCACGCCTCGGCCGGCACCCGTTACAACGTCATCCCGTCCGAGGCGTGCGCGGCCGGCACGCTGCGGGTGATGGACCGCGACACCTGGGACCAGGCACCCGAGATCGTGGCTCAGGTGGTGCGGGACGTGCTCGCCCCCACCGGCGCCACAGTCGACCTGGAATACCTGCGCGGCCGGCCCCCGGTGACGAACGACGCCGGCGCGATCGGCGTGCTCACCGCGGCCACCGCCGCGGCGCTCGGCCCCGACGGCATCGCCGAGACGCCGCAGAGCATGGGCGGCGAGGACTTCTCCTGGTACCTGGAGCACGTGCCGGGTGCGCTCGCCCGCCTCGGCGTCGGCCGTAGCGGGCCCAACGTGGACCTGCACCGGGCCTCGTTCGACGTGGACGAGCGCGCCATCGAGGCCGGCGTACGCCTCATGGTCCAGACCGCGCTGCGGGCACTGGCGGCGGCGCGCTGACCGGACCGTCGGCCGGCCCGGCCGGGCCCGGCGGCATCGGGCCCAGGCCGGGCGGCAGCATCGCACCCGGGCCGGGCGGCGGCGTCCGCCGGGCCCGCACCCGGCGCCGCCACAGGAGCAGCAACCACAGCGGTACGCCGATCACCACCGCGAACGGCAGCACCGCGCCGAGCACTGTGAGCAGGACCCGGGCCGAGGCCAGGAACGCCGTCCAGCCGCCGCCCAGCCCGGCCAGGAAGCCCAGGTCAGCCTCCTCCTCGGCGGTGCTGGCGTCCTGACCGAGGAACGTCACGGTGATGGTGGACAGCGAGGTCAGGTCAGCGAGCCGGCGCTTGCGGGCCTCCAGCGCGGCCAGGTCCGCCTGCCGGGTGCCCACCTCGTTCTCCAGCCGGACCAGCTCGTCCACCGACGTGGCCCGGGCCAGCAGCTTGCGGGAACTCTCCACCCGCGCCCGCTGGGTGGCGATCCGGGCGTCCAGGTCGACCACCTGCTCGGTGACGTCCTCGGTGCGGATCTCCCGGCGCTCCTGCCGGCCGAGACCGGCGAGCCGGTCGATCACCGCGGTGAACCGGTCGGCGGGCACGCGCAGCGTCAGCGCCGCCCGCGCCTCGGCGGCCCGGCTCGACCGCCGGTCGGCGCCGACGAATCCGCCGGCCGCCGTCACCGCTGTGGTCGCCTCCCGCGCGGCGGCCTCCACATCGTCCACCCGGACCTGCATGGTTCCGGTGTAGATGATGGACCGCTGGTCGACCCGCAGGTCCGCGCCGCCGGTGCCGCCCGGGGCCGCCTGGTCGCTGTCCGCACCGCCCTCGGCGGCCTGCTCGCGCCCCGCGCCTCCGTCGGCGGCGGGCGCGGCCGAGTCGCTGCCACTGTCACCGCCCGCGCCGCACGCGCCCACACCCAGCGCTGCTATCAGACCCACAGCCACCAGGGCCACGCCCCGGAGTCGTCGTCCACCCATGCCCCGTACTCCGATCGTCGGCGGCCCCGACTGCCGGGACCGATACCTCGGACGTGACGCGTGGTCGCGCCGGTTCCGGCAGACTGCGCTGAGGACATCACGATTCGATAAGCGAGGAGTCACGATGCAGGTGACCAAATTCGCCCACTCCTGCCTCCGGCTGGAGCACGACGGTGCGGTGCTCGTCGTCGACCCGGGTGTCTTCAGCGATCCGGCGGCGCTGGACGGTGCCGACGCGGTGCTGATCACCCACGAGCACCCGGACCATGTGGACGTCGGCGCGCTGACCCGGGCGCTGGAACGGCGGCCGGTGCCGGTGCACGGTCCCGCCTCGCTCGCCGGGGTGCTCGGCGACGCCGCCGAGGCGCTGGTGACGGTCGAGCCCGGACAGTCGCTCACCGTCGCCGGGACGCCGGTGAGGACGTACGGCGGGCAGCACGCGGTCATCCATCCGGACATCCCGGTGATCCAGAACATCGGCTACCTCTTCGCCGACGTGGTGTACCACCCGGGCGACGCGTTGTTCGTGCCCGACGACGTGCAGGTGGACACGCTGTTCGCCCCGATACACGCACCCTGGTCGAAGTTCTCCGAGGTGGTCGACTTCATCCGCGCGGTCGCGCCGCGCCGGGCGTACGCGCTGCACGACGGGCTGCTCAACGACAACGGCTTCGGTGTGCTGGACCGGCAGTACACGGCGATGTCCAACACCGACTACCGCCGTCTGGAGCCGGGCACCCGGATCGACGCCTGACCATGACCGAGGTGCCCGCGGAGGTGATCCGGCGGCTCTACGCCACGCCCCCGGACCGGTTCGTGGCGGCCCGGGACGAGGCCGTCGCGCAGGCGCGTCAGTCCGGCGACCCGCGTACCGCCCGGGAGATCGGCAGGCTGCGCCGGCCCACGGTGGCGGCCTGGCTGGTCAACCTGCTGGCGATCCGCCGGCCCGAGCTGGTCGCCGACCTGAGCCGGCTGGCCGAGTCGCTGCGTGCCGCGCAACGCGACCTGCGCGGCGGCACGCTGCGGGAACTGTCCGCGCAGCGGCGCGCCGTCGTGGGCGCGCTGGTGGCGGAGGTACGCCGGCTCGCCGCCGCCGAACCCGCCGCGCCCCCGGTCGGGAAGCTGCCGCTGGGCGAGGTGGAGGCGACACTCAACGCCGCGTTGTCGGACACCGAGGTGGCCGAACAGGTACGCGCCGGACGCCTGCTGCGGGCCAGCCACTACGCCGGGTTCGGCGAGGTGCCCCGCCCCCAGTTGCGGCTCGTGACGGGGGGCGAGGAGACGCCCGTCGTACCGGATCGGGCGGCCGAGCGGGCCGACGCGCGCCGGGCCCGCGACGAGCGGGCGACGCGGGCCGAACGGGCCGGGCGGCGGCGGACCGCGACCCGGGAGCTGACCCGCGCCCGCGCGGACCTGGACCGGGCCGAGAAGGAGCTGGCGGCGGCCGACGCGGCCGAGCGGGACGGCGCCGCGACGCTGGACCGGATCGAGACCGAACTGGCCGAGCTGGAGCGTCGCCGGGCCGTGGCCGAGCAGGAGCTGAGCCGGGCCCGGCTGGCCCGCCGGGGCGCGGAACGGGCGGTCACCGCGGCCCGGCGCCGGGCCGGTGAGGTGGAGGCCGTGTTGGAGGCGCTGGACGCCGAAGAGGGGGATGCCGACACCGGTGACGACCGGGCAGACTGAGCGTGATGAATGGCTACGGTGGAGTGACGGGCGGCCGATGACTCCGGAACAGCTCGCCGCCGCCTGCAAACCGCTGGTGCTCGAACTCGGCGAGGCGTTCGCCCGCTGCCCGTCCACGCTGCGCCGGGCGCGGCTGCTCGGCATCTCCGGGTGGGCCTTCTACATCACCGGGCGGGCCGGTGCGCTCGGTGACGTCCGCGCCGAGACGGTCGCCGCGGCGCTCGGCTTCATCGCTCCCGAGGCGGTCACCGACGGCTGGGACGCCGCCGCGCGCACCGTCCCGCCGCTGGAGGTGGCCGCCGCCAACCTGGCCGAGTGCTGCCGGTGGGGCACCGCCCGGCTGGGCGACGGCGCCGAGTCGTCCCGGCTCGCCGCGCTACTGGGCCGGGCGGTCGACGCGGCGGATGGCAGCGGCATGCCGCTGTTCGCCGCCTGGCGGGCCATGCCGGTACCCGATCCCTCGCCCGGTGCGCGGGCGGCGGTCGGCATGCTGCTGCTGCGTGAACACTTCGCCGGGGCGTACCTGCTGGCGGTGCGCGCGGCCGGACTGACACCGCTGGAGGCGGTACTGGCCGGGCCGGAGGGCGAGGCCGGTGCCGCGGCGTGCGGCTGGGTGCCCCCGTACCCGCCGGTCGGGCCGCTGGTGCGGCGCCGGCTGTGGGCCGAGGCGGTGACCGACCGGCTGGCCTCGGCGGCGTTCCGCGCGTTGAGCGCGGCCGAGGGTGCTGAGCTGCTGGGCCTGCTCGGCGCCGCGCGGCAGCGCGCCCGCGGCGGATAAATGGGAGGCGATCCGGCCGGTCCGGCTGCCACGATCTGGCCCGTGACGCTCCCCGCAGGCTGGTCGGCCCGCCGCCCGACCCTCGACGACATACCCGCGATCCTGGCGGTGGTGCACGCCGCCGACACGTTCGCCGTGGGCCACCCCGACTTCGACGACGAGGACGTACGGTCCGCGCTGACCGCGCCGTTCGTCGACCCGGCCCGGGACTCGTGGCTGGTCACCGATCCGGACGGCACGGCGGTGGCCTGGTCGATCCTGGCCAACCCGAGCGGCGTCGGCCGGGAGTGGGTGGACGTGCTCGTCGACCCCGACCGCGGCGCCGACCTGCGCGCGCCGCTGCTGGCCCGGCTGCTGGAACGCGTCGCCGAACGGGCCGCCGAGCGCGGCCTGCCCGCGCTGACCGCGCGCGCCGGCGTGTACGCGCCGGAGACCCGCTGGGCCGGTGAGCTGACCGAGGCCGGGTTCACCCGGATCAAGCGCTACATCCGGATGAGCCGCTCGCTCGCCGACCTGCCCGCCGAGCCGGCGCCCCCGCCCGGGGTGACCGTCCGGCCGCTGCGCGCCGACGACGAGGACGACCTGCGGCTGTTCCACCGGATCTACGACACCGCGTTCCGGGACACCCCCGACCACGACCCGCTCGACTTCGCGCAGTGGCGGGACCTGCTGCCGTCGTACGGCAAGGTCTGGGACGAGTGGTTCCTGGCCGAGGTCGACGGCGAACCGGCCGGTGCGCTCCAGTCCTCCGACCAGGCACTCGACCAGGACCGGGGGTGGGTGCGGACGCTGTCGGTGCTGCCCGCGTACCGGCGTCGCGGGGTGGGCGCGGCGCTGCTGCGCCGGGCGTTCGCGGTCTACGCGGCGAAGGGCCGCACCGGCGCCGGGCTCGGCGTCGACCTGGCCAACCCGACCGCGCCGGTCACGCTCTACCGCTCCGTCGGGCTGGTGGAGGAGCACTGGGCCGACATGTACGAGCGCAGCGTGCCCGCCTCGCGGGTGTGACCCGGCACCCCTCGTGCCGGGGTCGCCGAGCGCGGGTACGGCCGCCCGGCGCACACTGTGGGTGTGGGAGACGCGCTACGCCGACGCGGTGCCGGTGGGGCGGGACCGCAGCTCGGTGACGTAGTCGTCCGGCGCGCCCGCCTTCTCCGCGGCGTTCGCGAGCTCCGAGAGGTACCACGCGGTGGGCAGCCCGCCCTCGTACCCGTCGAACACGTAGACCCACGCCGTCACGTCGCCGTCGAGCGTCGAGACGCGGACGGTCAGCTTGCGGTACGTCCCGGCGGTCACGCCCTCGATCTCGTCGAGTTGCGCGGCGTCGTACGGGTGGATGTCGTAGAGGGCCACGAACACCCGGTCGCCCGGGGACTCGACAACGGTGCTGACCGAGCCCTCCCAGCCGATGACGTCCTCGCCGGCGAAGGTGAGCCGCCAGCCCTCGAGCCAGCCGGTGCCCACCATCGGCGAATGCGGGCAGTAGGCGCGCATGCGGGCGGGATCCAGGTTCGAGCCGTAAGCAGCGTAGAGACCCACGGCGACGACGATAGCCCGGCTGGTGGGTGAGGGAGAATACGACAGTGCGTGTCGGACGGGACGGGGAGAAGAAAGTCACTGTGAGCACAGACGAAGGGACGGCTCCGTGAGCGCGAGGAGTGCAGCGGAGCGGAGCCCCGCAGTCGCGAACGAAGGGACGGCTCCGTGAGCCAGATCGTGATCATCGGCGGCGGGCCGGCCGGGTACGAGGCGGCTCTGGTCGCCGCGCAGTTGGACGCCGATGTCACGGTGGTCGAGGCGGAGGGCGCCGGCGGCGCCTGCGTGCTCTCCGACTGCGTGCCCTCCAAGACGTTCATCGCCAGCTCCGAGGTGGTCACCGGCTACCGGGACACCGAGGAGTTCGGGGTGCACTCCGACGGCCTGGAGGCGGTCACCGTCGACGCGCGGGCGGTGCACGAGCGGGTCAAGCGGCTCGCGCTGGCCCAGTCCGCCGACATCCACACCAAGCTCGTCAAGGCCGGCGTCGAGTTCGTCGCCGGCACGGCCCGGCTCGGCGAGGACACGCTCGGCCACACCCACCGGGTGATCGTCACCCCGGCCGGCGGCGGCGCCGAATACTCCATCGCCGCGTCGACGGTGCTCGTCGCGACCGGCGCGACCCCCCGCCAGTTGCCCACCGCCGTACCGGACGGCGAGCGCATCCTGACCTGGCGCCAGGTGTACGACCTGCCCGACCTGCCCGAGCACCTGATCGTGGTCGGCTCCGGGGTGACCGGCGCCGAGTTCGCCAGCGCGTACCTCGCCATGGGCGTCAAGGTCACGCTCGTGTCCAGCCGAGACCGGGTCATGCCGCACGAGGACGCCGACGCCGCGATGGCGATCGAGCGGGTGTTCCGCAACCGGGGCATGAGCATCCTGAACAACTCCCGCGCCGAGGCGGTCCGCCGGGTCGGGGACGGCGTCGAGGTGGTGCTCTCCGACGGCCGGCAGGTCACCGGCTCGCACGCGCTGATCGCCGTCGGCTCGATCCCGAACACCGCCGACCTGGGCCTGGCCGAGTACGGCGTGGAGCTGGCCCGGGGCGGTTACGTGACGGTGGACCGGGTCTCCCGTACCAACGTGCCGGGCATCTACGCGGCGGGTGACTGCACCGGCGTGCTGCCGCTCGCGAGCGTCGCGGCGATGCAGGGCCGGATCGCCATGTGGCACGCGCTGGGCGAGGCGGTGCGGCCGCTGCGGCTGCGTACCGTCGCGGCGAACGTCTTCACCGACCCGGAGCTGGCCACCGTCGGCGTCTCCCAGGACGAGGTGGACGCCGGCAAGACCCCGGCCCGCCAGGTGATGCTGCCGCTGTCCGGCAACGCCCGCGCGAAGATGGACGACCTGGCCGACGGCTTCGTCAAGCTGTTCTGCCGTCCGGCGAGCGGCCAGGTGATCGGCGGCGTGGTGGTGGCGCCGAAGGCCAGCGAATTGATCCTGCCGATCACGATGGCGGTGGAGAACAACCTCACCGTCAACGAGCTCGCGCACACCATCACCATCTACCCGAGCCTGTCCGGCTCGATCACCGAGGCCGCCCGCCAGCTCATGCTCCACGAGCTGGAGTAGTCCCCCTTTTGCTCGTCGATCATGGAGTTGCGGCCCCCGATCCGACCGGTATGCCCGGTCTGTGCGGGGCCACAACTGCATGATCGACGACTTTGGTCAGGGTGACGTGCAGGGCCAGGGTTGTCAGCAGGGCTGTCTCGGTCAGGATGAGCGCGCGCTCGATCAGGCCCAGCAGGGCGCGGTCGCCGGGGTAGGCGGACCAGATCATCGCGCCCGCCAGCACCAGGCTGGCCACTGTCAGCCCGCGTAGCCAGGCGGCGGCTCCGGCGACCGGGTGACGGGCCAGCAGCCAGCCGGCCACCGGCAGGGCCAGGAACGACAGCACCGAGGCGTACCGGTGCACGTACGCGGCGGTGTCCATCTGCGTACCCGGCTCGTTCGTGGGCACCACGGCGGCGGCCAGCAGCCCGGCCGACCAGGCGGTCAGCAGCGCGAGCGGCACCCGGCCCGCACCGGCCCGGCGCAGCGACGGCAGCAGCACCAGACTGGCCGCCGCGAGCACCGCCATCGCGGTGTCGATGACGCCGCCCCGATCGGAGACGGCGAAGTCGCTGACGGTCAGCGACCAGGGATCCAGGTCGTCGCTCACCTCGAGATGACCGACCATTGCGAGCACCGCCGCCAGGACGATCCCGCCGAGGGCCAACAGGCCGCTGCTCCGCGTTCCAGGCATACGGCCAGCCTGTCGCCGCAACCGCCCCAGACGGATCCGGGACCACCACCCACTTCGCTACCCGGGTCGTCCCCTACCGGACCCCCGAGAACGCGTCAGGCCACGTCCAGGCGGATGTTCCCGATTCGGGCGACCACATCGAGGTGGCCGCCCAGGCCGGTCACGTAGGCGCGCAGGATGTCCAGGTTGACACTCTCGCCGTTCTCGATCTGGCTGATCCGTGCCTGAGACAAACCGGCCGCTTCCGCCAGCTGGGCCTGGGTCATGCCCAGCTGCTTGCGGATCTCCGCCAGCTGCGCGCCGCTGACCGAAGCCAGCATCTGCTCTCGGATTTGTCCCCGCCTGGCCACACGCTCGCTGTCGTCCCACGAGGGATCGATACTTCGGGCCTTCGCCTTGACGTCGCGCCAGTTCGCCCCACCACTCATGGCTGTTCTTCCTTCAAGTTGATCAGGTGCTCCTGGAACCGCTCGTCCGCCAACGGAATGGCGAGCCGGTACCAACTCTGCCACTGCCCCGCCTTGTCCCCGGCCACCAGGAAGATGGCTTCACGGGAGGGGTCGAACGCGAAGATCATCCGAACCTCCGAGGTCGATGCTCCGAACTGCGCGTCAGGTGCCGGCCGAGTCGGCGGTGGCCTCGGCGCGGGTCTGCCGGGCGCTGCTGATCCAGGTCATCGCCCACCCGGCCAGCGCGAACCCCGCAGCGGCCACCCCGCCGATCAGCAGCAGCCGCCACGCCGAGTGGGTCAGCGCCGTACCGCCCAGATGGCCGACGAGCGCGCCGTAGCTGGACCACGCGAGCGCCGCCGCCGCCTCGTAGGGCAGGAACAGCCGGTACGGGTAGCGGCTGCGCCCGGCCGAGAAGCAGGCAGCCATCCGGCCACCTGGTACGAAACGGCAGAGCAGGATCACCATCGGCCCCGGTTCGCGCAGCCCACGGGTGACGCGAGTGACCGCCCGGCGTGCCCGTCCGGGTGGCGTGGCGCGTGCCGCGCGGCGGGTCGGCGTGCTGCGGCCGATCAGGTAGCAGGCCAGGTCACCGATGAACACACCGGCAGCGCCGACCGCGATGGTGAGCGGCAGGCTGAGCCCGCCGTACACGGTCAGCGCCCCACTGGTGATCATGACGAGCTGGGTCGGCACCACCGGGACGAAGGCGTCGGCGATCAGCAGGATCAGCAACAGCGCGTACGCCCACATGGGTGACGCGACGTCAGAGATGAGCTCGGCCACGACCGCCACCTCGCCGGAGTTCTCCGTTCGACCGGATCGAGCCTGACGCCGTGTCCGGCGCCACCGCCACCGGCCCCGCCGCACGGTGACAGGCGACACCGGCAGGCCGTAGGTGTGAAACGAGGCGGCCCGCCCGCGAGTGACGGGTCACCGGTGCACACGCGCCGGGGCGGGGCGGCGCATCGTCGATTCCCGGCGTACCGTTGGTCGGACGCGGCACCGGAGCCGTCGGGTCCCCCGTTCCTGACGACCGGGCCGCCGCGGGTCGCCGGCAGGTCCCGTGCCGGCGACCCGCACCCACTCTCCGAAACTCAGGTGCGCCGTCGATGTCCGCGTGCCTATCGTCCGGGCATGCGCAGTGCGGTAGTGACCACGACGCCGGGGGTTCCCGGCGCGCCGCACTGACGTTTCCGTCGACGAGGCCCCGGGGCGATCCGCTCCGGGGCCTCGCGGCGTACCGGGCCTGCTCGCCTCCGGGTCGTACCCGATCAAGGAGAGCGACATGATCGACCACCGCAGGCTCGGCCGGGACCTGGAGCTGTTCGTCTCCGACCCGCTCGCGGGCGCCGGGCTGCCGATCTGGCTGCCGGCCGGCGCCGCCGCCCGGCACGCCGTCGAGGAGTACGTCCGGGAGTTGGAGCGCCGGGCCGGCTACCGGCACGTCTACTCGCCGCCGCTCGGTAAGCGGGAGCTGTTCGAGCTGTCCGGGCACCTGGGCTACTTCGCCGACGACATGTTCCCGCCGATGCGGCTGAGCGCCGACGACGAGTTCGTGCTGCGTCCGGCGCTCTGCCCACACCACGCGCTCGTGTTCCGCGCCCGCGGCCGCTCCTACCGGGAGCTGCCGCTGCGGATCGCCGAGCTGGGCGGCATGTACCGGGCGGAGCGCTCCGGTGTGCTCGGCGGGCTGTCCCGGGTGCGCGCCATCTCGCTCAACGACGCGCACAACTTCTGCGCCCTGGAGCAGGTCGGTGACGAGGTCCGCGAGATCCTGCGGCTGATCGGCGAGGCGCACGCGGCGCTCGGCGTCCGTCCCGCCGGGATGCGGCTGTCGCTGCGCGGGCCGGGCCAGCGGTACGTGGGCGACGACGCCGGCTGGGCGCGGGCCGAGGAACTGCTCCGCGCCGCGCTCGACGGGGTGGACGTCGTCGAGGCGCCGGGCGAGGCCGCGTTCTACGGCCCGAAGATCGACATTGAGATCGTGGACGCGGCCGGCCGGGAGTCGACCATCTCCACCGTCCAGCTCGACTTCGACAAGCCGGAGCGGTTCGACCTGTCGTACACCGACTCGGACGGCCGCCGGAAACGGCCGGTGATGGTGCACCGCAGCCTGGTCGGCAGCATGGAGCGGCTGTTCGCGTACCTGATCGAGGTGCACGAGGGCGCGTTCCCCGCCTGGTACGCCCCGGTGCAGTTGCTGCTGCTCCCGGTCGACGCGGCGCAGGCCGACGCGGCCGTCGGGCTGGCCCGCCGGGCCGAGGCGGCCGGGCTGCGGGTCGAGGTGGACCACACCGGTTCGCTCGGTGCCCGGATCCGGGACGCGTCCCGCCGCCGCGTCCCGTACACCGGGGTTCTCGGCCCCCGGGAGGCGGCCGACGGTTCGGTCTCGCTGCGCCTGCGCGACGGCCGGGTGCTCGACCCGATGCCCGCCGCCGATGCGCTGAGCCTGGTCGGCGCGGTGGTCGCGAGCCGGTCGGCGGCGCTGCTCCCGGCCTGACCCCGGCCCGTCCGGGTGCCGGTGAGGCACCCGGACGGGGACCGGTGTCGGACCTGTGGCCGGGTCCACGTCAGTTCCCGACCGGCGTGCCGGCGCCGGCACGCATTCCCGGCGGGCCGGCCGGGGCGGGCGCCGGCACCTCGTCTTCGATCACCGCGCCGCTGAACTGCGCCCGGTAGAGCCGGGCGTACGCGCCACCGGCGGCGACGAGCTGGTCGTGGGTGCCCTGCTCGACGATCCGGCCCTGCTCCATCATCAGGATCAGGTCGGCGTCGCGGATCGTGGAGAGGCGGTGCGCGATGACGAAGCTCGTCCGGTCCGAGCGCAGCGCCGCCATGGCGCGCTGGAGCAGCACCTCGGTCCGGGTGTCCACCGAGCTGGTCGCCTCGTCCAGGATCAGCAGCGACGGCTCGGCCAGGAACGCCCGCGCGATGGTGATGAGCTGCTTCTCCCCGGCGCTGACGTTGCTGCCCTCCTCGTCGATCACCGTGTCGTAACCGTCCGGCAGGCTGCGGACGAACCGGTCCACGAACGTCGCCCGGGCGGCGGCGAGGATCTCCTCCTCGGTGGCGTCCGGCCGGCCGTAGGCGATGTTGTCCCGGATGGTCCCGCCGAACAGCCAGGTGTCCTGGAGCACCATGCCGATCCGGCCGCGCAGGTCGTCGCGGCGCATCGTGGCGATGTCCACCCCGTCCAGGGTGATCCGCCCGGCGTCCAGCTCGTAGAACCGCATGACCAGGTTGACCAGCGTGGTCTTGCCGGCGCCGGTGGGACCGACGATGGCGACCGTGTGACCCGGCTCGGCGACCAGCGACAGGTCGTCGATGAGCGGCTTCTCCGGGTCGTACCGGAAGGAGACGTGCTCGAACTCGACCCGCCCGTGCGGGTCGGCGATCCGGGCCGGTTCGGCCGGGTCGGGGCTCTGCTCGTCGGCGTCGAGCACCGCGAAGACCCGCTCGGCCGAGGCCACCCCGGACTGCAGCAGGTTGGCCATCGACGCGACCTGGGTGAGCGGCTGGGTGAACTGCCGCGAGTACTGGATGAACGCCTGCACGTCACCGAGGCTCATCGAACCCGACGCCACCCGCAGGCCGCCGACCACGGCGATCGCGACGTAGCTGAGGTTCCCGATGAAGAACATCGCCGGCATGATCAGCCCGGAGACGAACTGCGCGCCGAAGCCGGCCCGGAACAGCTCCTCGTTCTTGGCGTGGAAGGCGGCCTCGACCTCCTTCTGCCGGCCGAAGACCTTCACCAGCTCGTGCCCGGTGTACGCCTCCTCGATCTGCCCGTTCAGCTCGCCGGTGTGCTTCCACTGGGCGATGAACTTGCCCTGCGACCGCTTGGCGATCTGACCGGTGACCACCACCGACAGCGGCACCGCGACGAGCGCGACGACAGCCAGCAACGGCGAGATCCAGAACATCATCGCGAGTACGCCGACGACGGTGAGCAGCGACGTGAGCAACTGGCTCAGCGTCTGCTGGAGCGTCTGCGACACGTTGTCGATGTCGTTCGTGACCCGGCTGAGCAGCTCACCGCGGGGCTGCTTGTCGAAGTAGGGCAGCGGCAGCCGGTTGAGCTTGTCCTCCACGTCGGCGCGCAGCGTCAGCACCGTGCGCTGCACCACGCCGTTGAGGACCCAGCCCTGCGCCCACTGGAGCATGCTCGCGCCGACGTAGAGCACCACGGCGAACGCCAGCACCCGGCCCAGCGCGTCGAAGTCGATGCCGGTGCCGGGGATCACGTCCATCCGGGCCAGCATGTCGGCGAAGTTGCCGTTGCCCTCGGCGCGGGCCGCCTCCGCAGCCGCCTCGGTGGTGGTGCCGGGCGGGAGCTGCCGTCCGATCACCCCGCTGAAGATGATGTCGGTGGCGTGGCCGAGCACCTTCGGCCCGATGACGCTGAGCCCGACGCTGGCCAGGGCCAGCGCGAGCACGCCGGTGAGCTGGAGCCGGTACGGCCGCAGCCGCGCCAGCAGCCGCCGTGCCGAGGGCCCGAAGTTCATCGCCTTCTCGGCCGGCATGCCCATGCTCATGTGCGGCGGACCGCCGCCGGGCCGCCGCCCGGCCGGTGGCAGCCGCGTCGGCTCGTTCTTCTGCTGGGGAACCGACGAGGTCACGCGGCCACCTCCGCCGTCTGCTGCGACGCGACGATCTCGGCGTACGTGGGGCAGCTCTCCAGCAGTTCCTCATGTCGTCCCATCCCGACGACACCCCCGTCCTCGAGCACGATGATCTGGTCGGCGTCGACGATCGTGGAGACCCGCTGGGCCACGATCACCACCGCCGCGTCCGCGGTGACCGGCTTGAGGGCGGCCCGCAGCCGGGCGTCCGTGCCGAGGTCGAGCGCGGAGAAGGAGTCGTCGAAGAGGTAGATCTCCGGTTTGCGGACGAGCGCGCGGGCGATGGCCAGGCGTTGCCGCTGGCCGCCGGAGACGTTCGTGCCGCCCTGCGCGATCGGCGCGTCCAGCCCGCCCGGCATCTCGGCGACGAAGTCGCGCGCCTGGGCGATCTCCAGCGCGGCCCACAGGTCGGCGTCGGTGGCGTCCGGGTTGCCGTAGCGCAGGTTGCTCGCGACCGTGCCGGTGAACAGGTAGGGCCGCTGGGGCACCAGCCCGATCCGCCGCCACAGCTCGTCCGGGGCCAGGTCCCGTACGTCCACGCCGTCGACCAGGACCGCGCCGGCGGTCGGGTCGACCAGCCGGGGGATAAGTGTGAGCAGCGTGGTCTTGCCGGCGCCGGTGGAGCCGATGATCGCTGTGGTCCGGCCCGGCTCGGCGCGGAACGAGATGTCGTGCAGCACCGGGGCGCTCGCGCCCGGGTACTGGAATCCGGCGCCGCGTAGTTCCAGCTCGCCCCGGCCGGTGACCTCGGTGACCGGGTCGGTGGCCGGCACCACCGACGAGTCGGTGTCCAGCACCTCCTCGATGCGCTCGGCGCAGACGGCGGCCCGGGGCACCATCATCAGCATGAAGGTGGCCATCATGACCGCCATCAGGATCTGCATCAGGTACTGCAGGAACGCGGTGAGCGCGCCGACCTGGATCTGACCGGAGTCGACCCGTGCCGCGCCGAACCAGAGCACCGCGACGCTGGAGACGTTCAGCACCAGCATCACGATCGGGAAGATCAGCGCCTGGAGCCGTCCGATCCGCAGTGCGGTGGTGGTCAGGTCGGTGTTGGCGACCCGGAACCGGTCGGTCTCGTACGGCTCACGGACGAACGCCCGGACCACCCGGATGCCGGTGATCTGCTCGCGCAGCACCCGGTTGACGGTGTCGATCCGGGTCTGCATGAGCCGGAAGCCCGGCACCATCCGGCGGATGATCAGGCCCAGCGCGACGGCGAGCACCGGTACGCAGACCAGCATCAGCCAGGAGAGCCCGACGTCCTCGCGTAGCGCCATCACCACGCCGCCGACGCTCATGATCGGCGCGGCGACCAGCATGGTGCAGCTCAGCAGCACCAGCATCTGCACCTGCTGGACGTCGTTGGTGTTGCGGGTGATCAGCGACGGCGCCCCGAACCGGGCGACCTCGCGGGCGGAGAAGCTGTTGACGCGCCGGAAGATCGAGCCGCGTACGTCGCGGCCGAACGCCATCGCGGTCTTCGCGCCGAAGTAGACGGCGGCGATCGAGCAGGCGATCTGGAGCAGGCTGACGAGCAGCATCCACCCGCCCGTACGCAGGATCTGGTCGGTGTCGCCGACGGCGACGCCGCGGTCGATGATGTCGGCGTTCAGGCTGGGCAGGTAGAGCGAGGCGATCGTGCCGACGAACTGGAACGCCACCACGGCGGCCAGCCATCGTCGGTACGGGCGCAGATGTGTGCGGAGCAGGCGGATCAACACAGATGGCTCCCCGTTGGCGGCTCGGTGTCGGACTCGCTGTCCCGGTTCAACCGACGGAGGTCCCCGTCGGACATGCCGGTGATGATTTCGATCAGGAACTGGCGGATCACCGCCCGGTTGGCCGGGTCGGCGTCGACCGACGTCAGCGGCCGGTCGCTGTGGATCATGTCGCTGATGGCGCGGGCGTGTTCGCCGCCCTTGTCGGTCAGCGTGAGCCGGACCGTGCGGCGGTCCTCCGGGTCGCGGCGGCGGCTGACGAAGCCGTCGCGTTCGAGGGTGTCCACGATGCCGGTGAGCGTGGCGGGCCGGACGAAGCACAGCTCGGCCATCTCCCGGTGGCTCACGTCGCCGGCCCGGAGGAGGATCATCAGGACCCGCATGCCGGCGGACGTGAGCCCGTGTTCGGCGAGGTACCGCCCCCAGTGCTGTTCGACCACGTGACCGGCGATCGAGATCAGCCGGCCGAGTGGCGCGTGGTGCAACGCGTCGGGGAAGCGGACGAGCGGGCCCATGTTCACGAGCGTCAGGTTAGCCCCCGAACCATCAGGGCCCAAACTAATTCTGAGAATCTCCTCAGCCGCGGTCGGCGCGGGCGCGTGGCGGCTCGTCCGGGGCGGTGGCGACGTACTCCCGCATCACCTCGGTGACCTCGCGCAGGAACGCCGTGGTGGCCTCGGCCTGCTCGGGGGTGAGCCGGGCGACCGCCCGGTCGACGCCGACGAGCATCGGACGCAGCGCCTCCAGCACCTCGCCGACGGCGCTCTCGGTCACCTGGAGGCTGAGCCGCCGCCTGTCGTGCGGGTGCGGGGTCCGGGTGACGTGACCGGCCTGCACGAGCCGGTCCACAAGCGTGGTCGCCGAGGCGGATCGGATGCCGAGCCGGTTGCCCAGCTCGACCGGGCCCAGCGGCTCCGGGCTGGAGACCAGGTGGTCGATCGCGGCGGCGTCTGTCGCGTTGAGGCCCAGGCGGCGGGCCAGCGCGGCCCGGGTGTCACCGGCCAGGCGCAGCACGTCGCGCAGTGCGCGGGACGCCTCGCTGCTCGGCGGCGCGACCCGCGCGGACTCTCCGGTTGACGGCACCCCCTCCACGGGATAAAGCTAGCATCTCAGGTAGCTAGAAAATCTAGCTAAAGGGAGGGCGCCATGCGCGGCGACGGGCGCGGCCGCTGGTTCGGCTTGCTGGCCATCAGCCTCGGCGTAGCGATGATCATCGTGGACGCCACGATCGTGAACGTCGCGGTGCCGCAGATCATCCGGGACCTCGACATCACCTCCACCGACGCGCAGTGGGTGCAGGAGGCGTACACCCTGGTCTTCGCCGCGTTGCTGCTGGTCGCCGGCCGCTTCGCCGACCGGTCCGGGCGGCGGCGGATGTTCCTCGTGGGTGTCACCGTGTTCGTGGTCGCCAGCGTGCTCGCCGCGCTCGCCGGCTCCGGCGAGACGCTGATCGCCGCCCGCGTGCTCCAGGGTGTCGGCGGGGCGATGATGCTGCCCACCTCGCTCTCCCTGCTGAACGCCAACTTCACCGGCCGGGAGAAGGGCATCGCGTTCGCCGTCTGGGGCTCCACGATCGGTGGCGCGGCGGCGCTCGGGCCGCTGCTCGGCGGCTGGCTCACCACCACGTACTCCTGGCGGTGGGCCTTCGGCATCAACGTCCCGGTCAGCCTGGCCGTGATCGTGGCGACGCTCGTGCTGGTGGCCGAGTCCCGCGACGAGCGGGCCGAGCGCGGGCTGGACCTGCTCGGTGCGCTGCTCTCGGTGATCGGCATGACCGGCGTCGTCTTCGCGCTGATCGAGGGCCGCACCTACGGCTGGTGGGAGCGGGAGCGGCCGTTCAGCCTCTTCGGGCTGGACTGGACCGCGTCGATCTCGCCGGTGCCGGTGGCCGCGCTGGTCGGCCTCGTCGCGCTCGGGATCTTCCTGGCCCAGCAGGTACGCCGCAACCGGGCCGGCCGTCCCGCGCTGCTCGACCTGTCGCTGTTCGGCATCGGCTCGTTCCGCAACGGCATCCTGGCCGCCGCGATCGTCAGCCTGGGCGAGTTCGGCCTGCTGTTCGCGCTGCCCCTGTGGTTCCAGAACGTGCTCGGCTACAGCGCCTTCCGGACCGGCCTGGCGCTGCTGCCGCTCGCCGTCGGCAGCTTCCTGGCCAGCGGCATCGGCGCGCCGCTGACCCAGCGCTGGGGCGCGGCCCGGGTGGTCCAGCTCGGCGTCGCCGCCGAACTGGTCGGTGTGGCCGGGCTCGGGTTCGTGGTCGCGCCGGACACCAGCTGGTGGGCGCCACTGGGCTTCCTGTTCGTGTACGGCGTCGGCGTCGGCCTGGCCACCGCCCAGCTCACCGGCGTCTCCCTGTCGCAGGTGCCGGTACGCCGCAGCGGCCAGGGCTCGGGCCTGCAGAGCACCGCCCGGCAGGTCGGCTCCGCGCTCGGCATCGCGGTGCTCGGCACCGTCCTCTTCGCCGGCCTCGGCGGGATCCTCGGCGACCGCCTGGCCGACCAGCCCGGGTTCACCCCCGCCCAGCGGGACCAGGTGGTGAGCGCGGTCAAGGAGAGCGCCGGCGCGGCGATCGGCGGGCTGGAGGCGGACCCGCGTACCGCGCCCATAGCCGAGGAGGCGAAGGCGGCGTTCTCCGAGGCCACCCGGTACGCCGCCTTCGCGGGCGCCGGATTCCTGCTGATCGGCCTGGTCGCCTGCCTGCGCCTGCCGACGGTGCGCGCCGAGGAGACCGGGGACAGCCCGCCCGCCGAGGCGGAGCCGGCCCGGGCCTGAGCCGGGTTCCGCCGTTCTCGTCCCGCCGGCTCGGCGCGGGCGGCTGGGTCGGCGGCGGGTCATCCGCCGAGGGCCACCGCCAGCGCCGCGGCCACGAAGACGACCTGGAGCACGGTACGGACGCCGAGCGGCGTCACCGGGCGCCCGGCGAGCGTGAGCCGTCGCCGTGCGGCCGACACGTTCGCCGGGAACATGGCGAGCATCAGCAGTGCCAGCCCGGCGGCCGCCGGGCGCGCGGTGGCCGGGAACAGCAGCGCGAGCGCGCCGGCGAGTTCCAGTACGCCGGTGACGGTGACCAGGAGATCGGGCCGGGGCAGCGCCGGCGGGACCATCGCGATCAGGTCGGCGCGGCGGGACGCGAAGTGGGCCACGCCGGTCAGCACGAACATCAGCGCCAGCCCCACCCGCAGCGCGGGGTGCCACCCGTCCAGGGCGTCCACGCCGAGCAGGCCGGCGATCCGGGCCAGCGCGTTGCCGGCGAACAGTGCGATCAGGGGTGCCATTGTCGATCCCTCCGACGAACATCTTGTCGCTGACAAGATTGCGTCGATGGTGCCATCTTGTCAATGACAAGTTAGGGTGACGGCATGGCCTCGTACCACCACGGCGACCTCCGCCGCGTCCTGCTGAGCACCGCCGCCGAGGCGATCGCCGAGTCCGGTCCGGCCGCGCTGAGCCTGCGTGAGCTGGCCCGGCGCGCCGGGGTCTCGCACGCCGCGCCGGCGCACCACTTCGGCGACAAGGCCGGGCTGCTCACCGCGTTCGCCACCCAGGGCTTCGACCTGCTCGCCGACGCGTTGCGGCAGGCCGGGGACGACCTGCTCGACAGCGGCGTGGCCTACGTCGGGTTCGCGGTGCGGCACCGGGCGCACTTCGACGTCATGTTCCGGCCCGAGCTGTACCGGGCCGACGACCCGGAACTGGTCGCCGCCCGCGCGCGGTCGGGGGCACTGCTGCGCGGCGGGGTGGCCCGGCACACCGGGCGGGAGCCGGACGCCGACGCGCTCGCCGCCTGGTCGATCGTGCACGGCTTCGCCACGCTCTGGCTCTCCGGCGCGCTGCCACCACGGGTGGGCGACGATCCGGAGGCCGCCGCCCGTACCGTGATCAGGCGGTTGTTCGACTGAGCCGGCCGGGCGTCACCAGCTCGTCGGCAGCGGCATCCCCTCGGTGTAGCCGGCGGCGCTCTGCACGCCGACGAGCGCCCGCTCGTGGAACTCCTCCAGGCTGCGCGCCCCCGCGTACGTGAACGCGCTGCGCACCCCCGAGATGATCTCGTCGATCAGGTCCTCGACGCCGGGCCGGTTCGGGTCCAGATACATCCGGGCCGAGGAGATGCCCTCCTCGAAGATCGCCTTCCGGGCCCTGTCGAACGCGCTGTCCTCGGCCGTCCGGGCGCTCACCGCACGCGACGACGCCATCCCGAAGCTCTCCTTGTAGCGCCGCCCGTCGGCGTCGGTGTAGAGGTCGCCGGGGGACTCGTAGGTGCCGGCGAACCAGGAGCCGATCATCACGTTCGAGGCACCAGCGGCCAGCGCCAGCGCCACGTCGCGCGGGTGCCGTACGCCGCCGTCGGCCCAGACGTGCCGCCCCAGCGAACGGGCCGCCGCGGCGCAGTCGAGCACCGCGGAGAACTGCGGGCGCCCCACGCCGGTCATCATCCGGGTGGTGCACATCGCGCCCGGACCGACGCCCACCTTCACGATGTCCGCGCCCGCGTCCACCAGGTCACGTACGCCGTCTGCAGTCACCACGTTCCCGGCCGCCACCGGCACCGGCGGGTCCAGCCGGCGGACCGCCCGCAGCGCCTGGAGCATCCGCTCCTGGTGCCCGTGCGCGGTGTCCACGACGAGCGTGTCCACCCCGGCCTCCAGCAGCGCGGCGGCCTTGCCGGTGACGTCACCGTTGATGCCCACGGCGGCCGCGATCCGCAGTCGCCCCCGGTCGTCGGTGGCCGGCTTGTACAGCGTGGCGCGCAGCGCGCCCTGCCGGGTCAGCACGCCGACCAGGCGGCCGTCGTCGTCCACCACCGGCGCGAGCCGCCGCCGGCCCGCCGACAGCCGGTCGAATCCGGTACGCGGGTCCGCGTCCGCCGGCACGGTGTGCAGCTCGGTCGACATCACGTGCCGGAGCTGGGCGAAGCGGTCCACCCCGACGGTGTCCGCCTCGGTCACCACGCCCATCGGCCGGCCGTCCGCGTCGACCACGACCACCGCGCCGTGCGAGCGTTTCGGCAGCAGGTGGATGGCGTCGCCGACGGTGTCGGTCGGGCCGAGCGTGATCGCCGTGTCGTGCACCAGGTGCCGCTGCTTGACCCAGCCGACCACGTCGGCGACGACCTCGATCGGGATGTCCTGCGGGATCACCGCCACCGCGCCCCGCCGGGCCACGGTCTCGGCCATCCGCCGTCCGGCGACGGCCGTCATGTTCGCCACCACGAGCGGGATCGTGGTGCCGGTCCCGTCGGTGGTGGCCAGGTCGACGTCGAGCCGGGAGCCCACCTCGGACCGGTTGGGCGCCATGAAGACGTCGTTGTAGGTCAGGTCGTGCGCGGGGACCGCGCCGTGAAGGAACCGCACCCGGACATCATTCCCGCCCGGCGGCGCTCCCGCCCTCCGTGGTGGCTCAGACCACCCGCCCCCGCGCTGTTGCGAAGGGGTCCTTCCGCACTCCTCAGGCGATGGTGCAGATCGCGGCGCCGGACGTGATCACCGCGCCGACCTCGGCGGCGAGCCCGCTGACCGTGCCGGCCTTGTGCGCGTGCAGCGGCTGCTCCATCTTCATCGCCTCCAGCACCACGACCAGGTCGCCCTCGGCCACCTCGTCGCCGTCCGCGACGGCGATCTTCACGATCGTGCCCTGCATCGGGGAGGTGAGCGTGTCCCCGCTGACCGCGGCGCCCGCCTTGCCCCCGCCACCCCGGCGGGCCGGCTTCTTCGCGGCGGGCGCGGCTGCCGCCGTACCCGCGCCGAGCCCGGCGGGGAGGACGACCTCCAGCCGCTTGCCGCCCACCTCGACCACGACGGTCTCGCGCTCGGCCGGTTCGTCGGCGGCGCCGGCGCCGGCGGTGAAGGCCGGTACGGTGTTGTCCCACTCGGTCTCGATCCACCGGGTGTGCACGGCGAACGGCTCGGCGGTGAACGCCTCGTCGCGGATCACCAGGCGGTGGAAGGGCAGCGCGGTCGCCATGCCCTCGACCACCATCTCGTCGAGCGCCCGGCGGGCCCGCTCCAGCGCCTCGGTACGCGTCTCGCCGACGATGATCACCTTGGCGAGCAGCGAGTCGAAGTTGCCGCCGATCACGTCGCCGGCCGAGATGCCGGTGTCCACCCGCACGCCCGGCCCGGAGGGCAGGCGCAGCGCGGTGACGGTGCCCGGCGCGGGCAGGAAGTTGCGGCCCGGGTCCTCGCCGTTGATCCGGAACTCGATGGCGTGCCCGCGCGGCGTCGGGTCCTCGGTGAAGCGCAGCTTCTCGCCGTCGGCGATGCGGAACTGCTCGCGCACCAGGTCGATGCCGGCGGTCTCCTCGGTGACCGGGTGCTCGACCTGGAGCCGGGTGTTCACCTCCAGGAACGAGATCGTGCCGTCCGCGCCGACCAGGTATTCCACGGTGCCGGCGCCGTGGTAGCCGGCCTCCCGGCAGATGGCCTTGGCGCTGTCGTGGATCTGGGCGCGCTGGGCGTCGGTGAGGAACGGCGCGGGCGCCTCCTCGACCAGCTTCTGGTGGCGGCGCTGCAGCGAGCAGTCCCGGGTGCCCACCACGATCACGTTGCCGTGCTGGTCGGCCAGCACCTGCGCCTCGACGTGGCGCGGCTTGTCCAGGTAGCGCTCGACGAAGCACTCGCCCCGGCCGAACGCGGCGACCGCCTCGCGGGTGGCCGACTCGAACAGGTGCGGGATCTCCTCCATGGTGCGGGCGACCTTGAGGCCGCGACCGCCACCGCCGAACGCGGCCTTGATGGCGACCGGCAGGCCGTGGTCGACGGCGAACGCCATCACCTCGTCCGCGTTCGCGACCGGGTCCGGGGTGCCGGGCACCAGCGGCGCGCCCGCGCGCTGCGCGATGTGCCGGGCGGTCACCTTGTCGCCGAGGTCGCGGATCGCCTGCGGGGTGGGGCCGATCCAGGTCAGCCCGGCGTCGATGACGGCCTGGGCGAAGTCGGCGTTCTCGGAGAGGAAGCCGTAGCCGGGGTGCACCGCGTCGGCGCCGGAGCGGGCCGCCACATCGATCAGCTTGTCGATGCGCAGGTAGCTGTCGGCGGCGGTGTCACCGCCGAGCGCGTACGCCTCGTCGGCGAGCGTGGCGTGCAGGGCGTCCCGGTCGGAGTCCGCGTAGACGGCGACGCTGGCCAGCCCGGCGTCGCGGCAGGCGCGGATGACGCGGACGGCGATCTCGCCGCGGTTGGCGATGAGAACCTTGCGCACCTTGTGGCTCCTCCCGGGAGGTCGTTGCCGGGAGTTTAGCGGCCGAGCTGCGGGGCCTAACGATCGCTCAGTGTGGGATGCGGCACTGTAGTCAAACTTGGTTATTACGCTTGTCCCGTGTCGGCAACGAGGATGATGATTCTTGGCCTGGTTCGGTGGATGCAGCCGGTGCACGGCTACGACGTGCGCCGCGAGCTGCTCAGCTGGAGCGCGGACAAGTGGGCGAACGTGCAACCGGGCTCGATCTACCACGCGCTGCGCAAACTCACCGACGAGGGCCTGCTCCGGACCGTCTCGGTGGAGCAGGTGGGCGCCCGCCCAGCGCGCACCACGTACGAGGTGACGCCGAAGGGAGAGGACGAGTTCGAGACGTTGCTGCGGGCGCAGTGGTGGCAGCTCCACGAGCCGCCGGACCCGTTCGTGGCGGCGTTCTCCTTCCTGCCGGCGATGCCGCGCGAGGAGGCCGCGGCGGCGCTGCGCAACCGGGCGAACCTGCTCCGGGCCGGGGTCGAGTCGACGCGCGCCTCGCTGGACTCGGACTGGGTGCGCACCCGCAAGCCGGTGCACGTCGGGTGGATGTTCGAGCTGTGGCTGGCCCGCGCCGAGGCGGAGTCGGCCTGGTGCGAGCGGATCGCGGAGCGGATCGAGTCGGGAGTGTCGTACCTGCCCGATGGGATGGAACGGGCTGAGGGCTGGTCGGGCTGGTCCGACGGCTCCCGGTGACACGACATAATCAACGTTGACTAAAAGAGCTATATCGCGTTAGCCTCGGCGGGAATCGCGGGGGATTCGTGCGTCCTCGCGGACGATCGGCGGCCGCTCAGGTCCGCCCGGACGACCAGGAGCAGAAATGATCGAGACCAGGGGGTTGCGGAAGTCCTACCGCTCCCGCGCGGGTCGCGAGACGAAGACAGTGGACGCGGTCCGCGGCGTGAACCTCGACGTCGCAGCGGGGGAGATCTTCGGCTTCCTCGGGCCCAACGGCGCCGGCAAGACCACCACGCTGCGGATGCTCGCCACGCTCATCGAGCCGGACGGCGGCGAGGCCACAGTGGCCGGCGCCGACCTGCGCAAGGACCCGGCCGAGGTGCGCCGCCGGATCGGCTACGTCGCCCAGGGCGGCAGCACCTGGGACGAGTCGAGCGCCCGCGAGGAGCTGGTGCTCCAGGCCCGCCTCTACGGCATCGGCAAGGCCGACGCGCACCGCCGTGCCGAGCGCGCGCTCGAAGCCTTCCAGCTCACCGAGTACGCCGACCGCAAGTGCAAGACCTACTCCGGCGGTCAGCGCCGGCGCGTCGAGATCGCGCTCGGCATCATCCACGAGCCGAAGATCGTCTTCCTGGACGAGCCGACCACCGGCCTCGACCCGCAGAGCCGCGCGCACATGTGGGACGAGATCCGCCGGCTGCGTACCGAGGGAATGACCGTCTTCATCACCACGCACTACCTGGACGAGGCGGACGCGCTCTGCGACCGCATCGCGATCATGGACCACGGCGAGGTGGTCGCCGAGGGCACACCGGCCGAGCTGAAGCGGGAGATCTCCGGCGAGGTAGTGATCGTCGGCCTGGACGCCCCGAGCACCCCGCGCGCCGCCGAACTGCTCGACACCGAGGCGTACGTGAGCAAGCTGGAGACCGTCGACGAGGGCGGCCTGCGTCTCTACGTCGACGAGGGCGCCACCGCCATCCCGCAGGTGTTGCGCCGCCTCGACCACGCCGGGCTGGACCTGCGCTCGATCGAGCTGCACCGCCCCAGCCTCGACGACGTCTTCCTCACCAAGACCGGCCGCTCGCTGCGCGAGTCCTGACCCCCGGAGAAGCTGTCATGAAACTCGCCCGCGACACCTGGCTGATCTTCCAGCGCCAGACGCAACTGCTGCTGCGCAACCCGGTGTGGATCTTCGTCGGCGTCTTCCAGCCGGTGATGTACCTGCTCCTGTTCGCCCCGCTGCTCAAGCCCGCGCTGAACGCGCCCACCCAGGCCGCCGCGTACAAGATCTTCGTACCCGGCCTGCTCGTGCTGCTGGCCATCTTCGGCGGCCTGTTCCAGGGCTTCGGCCTGATCGCCGAGCTGCGCGCCGGCGTGATCGAGCGCTCCCGGGTCACCCCGGTCAGCCGGCTCGCCCTGCTGCTCGGCCGCTCGCTGCGCGACGTGGTCTCGCTGATCGCGCAGGCGATCATCATCACGCTGCTGGCGCTCGCGTTCGACCTGCGCGTGTTCATCGGCAACCTGCTCCTGGCGTACCTGATGCTCGCGCTCATCGCGCTGATGACCTCGGCCGTCTCCTACGGCATCGCGCTCAAGGTCAAGAGCGAGGACGCGCTCGCCCCGCTCATGAACACCGTCGCGCAGCCGGTGCTGCTGCTCTCCGGCATCCTGCTGCCGCTCACCTTCGCCCCCGGCTGGCTCCAGGGCGTGGCCAAGTGGAACCCGTTCTCCTGGGCGGTCGAGGGCACCCGCGCGCTGTTCAACGGCGACCTCGGCAACGACCGGGTGTGGCAGGGCCTCGGCATCATCGCGGTGCTCGCCGCCGCAGGCGTGTTCTGGGCCGCCCGCCAGTTCGCCCGCAGCGTCCGCTGAGCAGGGGGAGAGCTACCTCTCAGCAAGGGCGGGGCACCGGCCGGGCGCGCGTAGCGTGGGCCGGTGCCCCGCCTCACCCGTGACCGGATCACCTGGCTGACCTACGCCCAGCTCGGTCTGTGGGGCTTCTTCCTCTACGGGTTCGGCCCGGTCGTACCCCTGCTCCGCGACGAACAGGGCACCAGCGCCGCCGTCGCCGGCCTGCACAGCACCGGCATCGCGGTGGGCGCGCTCGCCGGCGGCGCGCTGTTCGCCCCGGTCGCCCGCCGCCTCGGCCGTGGCCCGGCCATCTGGCTCGGCCTCGCCGGCGTCGCCGCGGGCGTGACCGCGCTCGGCCTGCTCCGCCCGCTGCCGGCCACGCTCGCCGCCGTCGCGGTCATCGCCACCTTCGGCATGATGGTCGTCAGCGGCGTGAGCGTGGTGCTCACCGCCCGGCACGGCTCCGCCGCCCCGGCCGCGCTCACCGAGGCCAACGCGGCCTGCGCCGGCATGGGCATCCTGGCGCCGCTGACCATCGGCGCCACCGTCGACGCCGGCCTCGGCTGGCGACCCCTGATGGCCGTCGAGGTCGGGCTGATCACGCTCGTCGCGCTCGCGGCCCTGACTTTCCGGGTACGCGTGCCGAAACGCGCCCCCGCTGACGCGGCTGCCGGCACGCCCGTCCCCGTGGCCGCCGCCACCCGGGTGCCGGCCGTCCCCGCGTCCGGGGTGCCCGAAGCCGTCGTGCCCGCTCCCGTCGTGCCCGCTCCTGCCGTGCCCGCGTCTGCCGTGCCCGCCTCCGGGGAGCCCGTTTCCTCCGGCTCCGGGGCGGCGGGGCGGTTGCCGCGTGCGTACTGGATCGCCTGGGTCCTGATGTCGGTCACCGGGTCGATCGAGGTCTGCCTGTCGCTGTGGACAGCCGACGTGCTGCGGACCCACGCCGGGCTGAGCGCGGGCGGGGCGTCGGCGGCGGTCGCCGCGATCGTGTGCGGCATGTTCGCCGGCCGGATCGCCGGTGGCCGGGCCGCGCTGCGCTGGGCGCCGGTGCCGCTGCTGCTCGGCGCGCTCACCGTCTCGATGGCCGGGTTCGCGCTGTTCTGGGGCAGTACGGTCGGCTGGCTGGCGGTCACCGGGCTGGTCGTGCTCGGGCTCGGCAACGCGCTGCACTACCCGTTGGCGATCTCGATCGCGCTCGCAGTCGCAGGCCCGGCCGCCGACAAGGCGGCGGGCTGGTCCGCGTACTCGATGGGTGTGGGTTTCGGGATCGCGCCGGTGGCGCTCGGGTGGGTGGCCGACGGCCTCGGCCCGCACCCGGCGTTCCTGCTGCTGCCCGCGTTCATCGCGGTGGCGGTGCTGCTGACGGTGCGGCTGGGACGTGCCCTGCCCCCGCCGGTCCGCGCGGCTTGATCGACTCCACTACGGCGAGGTGGTGGTATCCGGTGCTCGGGGTTGCCGCCACCTCGGCGAGGTTGTGTTCGGTCGGCTCAGAGCACTCGGGCGAGCGTGACGCCGTCGGCGATCGGCAGCATGACCGCCTCGACGCGGACATCAGCGATGACCGCGTCGTTGAACGCGGCGATCGCCCGGTCGTCGGCGTTGCGCGGGGCGAGCACCCGGCCGTCGCGCAGCGTGTTGTCGACGGCGATCACCGCGCCGGGACGCATGCGGGGCACCAGCTCGTCCCAGTAGATCGGGTAGCCGACCTTGTCCGCGTCGATGAACGCGAAGTCCAGGTAACGCTCGCGGGGCAGCTCGCGCAGCGTCTCGGCGGCCGGGCCGATGCGCAGCTCGATGCGGTCCTGCACACCGGCGCGCTGCCAGTAGCGCCGGGCCACGCCCGTGTACTCCTCGGAGATGTCGAAGCAGGTCAACCGGCCGCCCTCCGCCAGCCCCCGGGCGATAGCCAGCGAGGAGAGGCCGGTGAACGTGCCGACCTCGACCGCCTGCCGTACGCCGAGCAGCCGGGTCAGGAACGTCAGGAACGCGGCCTGTTCGGGCGCTACCTGCATGACCGCCTCGGCGGGCAGGGCCGCCCGGGTCTCCTCGGCCAGTTCCTGGACGATCTCGTCCGGGGCGGACCCGTGGGCCACCAGGTAGGCGTGCAGTTCCGGGGTGAGCGGCAGCGGCTTCGTGGTCATGTCCGGACGTTAGCCGAGATGTTCGATCTCCTGGCCCCCGGGCGCGATCTTCGTCCACAGGTCGACGACGCTCAGCTCCACCTCGGCGAGCAGCCGGCGCAGCAACGGCAGGGACAACCCCACCACCGTGCCCGGATCACCCTCGATCCCGGTCAGGAACGCCCCACCCAGCCCGTCGATGGTGAACGCGCCGGCCACGGCCAGCGGCTCGCCCGTCTCCACGTACGCGGCGATCTCCTCGTCGCTGATGTCGGCGAAGTGCACAGTCGTAGAGGCGACGGCCTCGGCGCGGGACTCGTGCGTCACGTCGATCAGGCAGTGCCCGGTGTGCAGGACGCCGCTTCGCCCGCGCATCCGCTGCCACCGCCGCGTGGCGTCCGCCGCGTCGTCGGGCTTGCCGAGGATCTCACCGTCGAAGGCGAGCACCGAGTCGCAGCCGAGCACCAGCGTGCGCTCGTCCGGCGAGGGCCGCAGCCGATCGCGTACCGCCTGCGCCTTCAGCCGGGCCAGTTCCAGGCACAGATCCTCGGCCCGATCGCTCACCACCTGCGACTCGTCCACGCCGCTGACCAGCACGTCCGGCTCGATCCCGGCGGCCTGGAGCAACTTGCGGCGGGCGGGGGACTGCGAGGCGAGCACGAGGCGCACCGGTACGGAGGTCGACACCCCGCCGACGCTACCGGCTGACCCTCGGCGGCGGGTCGTCGGCACGTCGGCGCCGCCGCCAGAACAGGTAGCCGCCGCCCGCCGCCACCAGCATACCCAGGGTGGCGAGCCCGCGTACCGTGCCGGCGCTGTCACCCTTATCGGGTGCTGCCTCCGCCGACGCGGGTGGCGTGACGTTGGAGGACTCGAAGCCGAGCGGCGGCACGTCTGCGGTGAGCGCGGCGACCAGGTCGATGACGCCGTAGCCGTACTGGTCGTCGCGACCAGGTGGTCCCTTGTCGACGGCGGTGGCGGTCAGGCGGTGGGCGACTTCCTGGGCGGGCAGATTGGGGTACTTGGAGCGGATGAGAGCAGCAGCCCCGGCAACGATCGCAGTCGCGCTGGACGTCCCCGTGCCCTTCGAGTACTTGCCGTCGTAGCTCGTGCTGTAGATGTCGACAGCAGGCGCAACCACATCAATCTCCGGGCCGCTCACCGAAACGGGGGCATGTTCTCCGCTGCGGTCAACGCCTCCAACTGCGATCACACCTGCTGCGCTGGCCGGGTATCCAACGTACCCGTCTTCTGGCCTATTTCCGGCCGCCGCAACGACTACAATATCGGCCAATAAGGCCGCTCGGATTGATCGAACTAGTTCCGGGCTCGATGCGCCACTGCTGGAAATGCTAATGACAGTCGCATTCTTTGCGATAGCAAAATCAATTCCCGCTGCCAGATCATCCGGCAGTCCCGTATTCTCTGCCCCAGACGACTGGATTGGGAGAATTTTTGCACGGGGTGCAATCCCAACCGCTCCTGTCCCATCGCTCTGGCCGTGGGCGGCAATAAGGCCAGCCATGCCCGTGCCGTGGCTGTTTTTGTCGTCGCGGCCATCCCCGGTTGCACCCTGGACTGTGGTAGTGCCCGGTAGCAGGTTGTTGCGTAGGTCTGGGTGAGGGGCGACGCCTGTGTCGGGGACCGCGACAAGGACTCCCTCGCCTTGAGCTATTGAATTAGCGACGTCTGACTTCAAGTAACGAAGGTGCCACTGGTCCGCTCTTACGCGGTTGCCCGGTTCGTCAGCCGATTGAGATGGAATCTGGCGCCCTGGCGCCACGATGGCCAGGACTAAGAGAGCGGCCGCGATTGATCGCGTCACGCTCACCGGTCGAAACCGATTGCAGGACCTGGGTCTATCGGTCCACTGTCGTCGGGGGGACGCATGACTGGATCGACGCCTCGGCTCGTCTCCCAAGGATGATCGGCGTCCCAGACTGGCTTGCCTTCGCTGTCAGGATCCCGTCGGCTCCTAGGATTCGCTGATGCTGAGGGGGAGCCGCCAATCGGGAAAGGGCCCGCTCCGGGCGGTACGGTCCGCCCAGTTCCCGGCCTGGATCCTGCGGCGCCGCTGGGGGCTGTGCCTGCTCCGCCCCCACCAATTACTCCACCCACCGGGTTGACCCGCCGCGGAGCGCTTGGCGCTGGTTGGCTGATGCCTTGGCTCGGGGGTACTCCAACAAATCCGTTAGGTAGAGCTGGACGCCCAGTGCTGCCTGAAGGTGGGCGAGACGTCCCCACGTCACTTGTGGGAAGGTTCGGCTGTGCGGGTGCTGCCGAGCGGTGAAATGAGTTTCGCCCGAGGTTTGCCGTTGGTGAAAGGCCGATCTGCCCTCCAACCCCAGTCGTGGGATGGAGGGCTTGGCTGATCGGTGGCGATGGCGCCAGCGGCGGGACTGGCGCTGCCCCGGGTCCGGCCCCGCCCAATATCGGTCCAACGTTGCTCGAAGGTGTTGTCGGTGACTTGGCCGCTGATGGGGAGATCGTCGATGGCTTGGCGGGTGACCGTCGTGCTGAGGCCGGAACCTGGACTGGCGCAACCGGTGGGATGACCGGCGGGACCTCGCCGTAGGCGTCGGGATCGCTGATCTGGCGGCCTGGGCGGATTGGTGTGGGTGGGCGCTGGAGCATGACCTGGGCGTGCTGGAGTTCGCCGCTCAACCCCGTCATCAACCCGCGCGCCCGTACGTTCAACTGCTCCAGGTCGTCGTCCGTCACCGGGGGCCGCTCCGGCAACCGGCTGCCCGCAACCGCCTTCGGGTCGGCGATCGTCGCCTCGTACGCCTGCTTCTGCCGCAGCTTCTTCGCGTACTCCTCGTGCAGTGGTTGCAGCTCGGCCCGCGCGCTGCCGATGGCCCGGGCGGCGGCCGCCAGCGCGTCGTAGTTCGCGGCGGCCGCGTCGTGGGTGCGCTGCACGCGCTCGATGAGCTGGTCGAGTTCGGCGATGTACGCCCGCGCGGCGGCGTTGGTCTCCGGTGGCCACGCGTCGGCCAGGCCGCGCCGGTATTCGCGCAGGCGGCTCAGGTGGGCCAGGGCGAGGTCGCAGACCTTGCGCCAACCGGCGACCTGCTTCCACTGGCCGGCGGTGTCCTGGTCCTGCACGCACGCCCACATGCTGAGGACGTCCATCAGCCGCCAGTCGGTCAGCCCGGAGGTGCGTCCGCTGCCCCGTTCGATCACGGCAGGATCACCCGGCTCTGTTCGGGGGCGGTGGGGTCGGCCAGTGGCGGCATCGGGCGGGCGACGGTGGCGGACGGCCCGGCGAGCGCTCGTTCCACGTCGGCCACGCGGGCGGAGGAGAACGCGTCGGCGTCGCCGTAGCGGGCGGCGATCCGCCCGGCGGCGTCGGCGAGCCGGCCGGTCGCCGGTGCGAGATCCCAGACCGCGCTCACCGCGGCGGTCTGGGTGTCGTGGTGGGCCTGGAGGAACTGGACCAGCTCGATGAAGGCGTCGGCCGGGTTGGGCACCGGCGCCTTCATGTCGTCGGCGATGTAGGACAGGTGCGGCGAGTAGTTGCGCGTCACCTCGTCCTGGAGGCGGTCGGCGAACTCCCGCATCTGTCGGATGTCGGCCTCGATGCCGCCGTAGCCGCGCAGCCAGCCGGCTGGCTGGTTGTCCTCCGGGATCATCGGAGCCTCCTGCCCGTCACCACACGGTTTCCCTGAGTGAGGTTAATGGCTCGACGCTGATCCCGGCAGCCCCGCCCCGTCGCCGCGAGCGGGAGGTGAGGTCAGCGGGGGAGGCCGGAGGCCCGCCACGCGCCGGGGCCCGCGACGTGCCCGGCCAGGGCGGGGCGTGCGCTGCGCGCCCACTGCGACACGGGGGCCGGCGCGGCGGCCTGGGCCGGGCGGGTGCGCACCACGATCGCGCCGACCAGAGCGGCCAGCTCCTCGGCGGTGGGCACGCCACGGACGATCCGGAACAGCGGCTCCTCGGCAGACATGACCCAAGGGTACGCGTCGCGAATTCGACCTTCGCCGTACAGTGGCGTGCCGACGGTGTGGGCGTCGCAGCGGCCGGGTACGGTTCTCTGCGATGTCGAACGCGCTCCCCCAACTCGTCGCCGACCGGTACCGGCTTCTCACGCCGCTCGGCCAGGGCGGCATGGGCCGCGTCTGGAAGGCGCGGGACGAGGTGCTGCACCGGGACGTGGCCATCAAGGAACTGGTCCCGCCCCCCGGCCTCACCCCGGAGGAGCGCCGCGAGATGCGCGAGCGCTCGCTGCGTGAGGCGCGGGCGATCGCCCGCCTCAACAACGTCAACGTGGTCCGCATCTTCGACGTGCTGCGCACCGACGGCGATCCGTGGATCGTGATGGAGTACGTGGCGTCGAAGTCGTTGCAGGACACCATCGCCGAGGACGGCCCGGTCAACCCGGCCAAGGCGGTCGAGATCGGCCTCGGCGTGCTGAACGCGCTGAAGGCCGCGCACAAGGCCGGCATCATGCACCGCGACGTCAAGCCGGGCAACGTGCTGCTCGGCGAGGACGGCCGCGTGGTGCTCACCGACTTCGGCCTGGCCACCATCCCCGGCGACCCGAACGTGACGCGTACCGGCATGGTGCTGGGCTCGCCCGCGTACATCTCGCCGGAGCGTGCCCGCGACGGCACCGCGGGTCCGGAGGCGGACCTGTGGTCGCTCGGCGCCACGCTCTACGCGGCGGTCGAGGGCAAGTCGCCGTACGCGCGCCCGTCGGCGATCGCCACGCTCGCCGCGCTCGCCACCGAGCCGATGCCGCCGCCGCGCAACGCCGGGCCGCTCAAGCCGGTGCTCCAGGGCCTGCTGCGCAAGGATCCGGACGAGCGGATCACCGCCGAGGTCGCGGAGCGCATGCTGCGCAAGGCCGCCGGCCGTCGCGCCAAGAGCATCTCGCTGCTGGACGGCGTACGCCGGCCCGGGCCCAACGGTCCGCGTGTGCCGCGCCCGCCGCTGGTGCCCGCGCCGCGCCCGGCCGACCAGGCCGAGCGATCGGCGGGCGCCGCGTCCGGGGTCGCCGCAACCGGAGGTACGGCGGCAGCCGCCGACCCGACGGCGAAGGTGCCGGCACCCACCTCGGACGCCGGGCCCACCGCGGTGACCCCGCCGCCCGCCGACCCGACGGCGAAGCTCGACCCGGCGCCCTCGGCCGACGAGACGCTTGTGGACGACGAGGCGCGGGTGGACGGCGTCGACCCGGCGCTGGACGAGACGCGGCTCGACGGCGAACCGGTCGCCGACACCCCGGCGCCGGTGAGCCCGGCCGTGACCGGCTCCGCGCCGGTCAGCCCGGCTCCCGTGCAGGAGGCGTCGTCGACCGGCCGGGCGACGGTGCTGCCGGTCGAGAAGTCCGCGCCGAACCGGCGCAACCTGCTGATCGGCGCCCTGGTAGTGCTGCTGCTCGTCGGTCTGGTGGTGGCTGTGCCGCTGCTGAACAACGGTGACGACGGCGGTGAGCCGACTGCCGGCACCTCGGCGTCGGTGGCGCCGCCGCCCGCGCCGAGCGAGAGCGCGTCGCCGAGTGCCCCGGCGGCGAGCGCGTCGGCCAGCCCCACGCCGTCGGCCAGCCCGTCGGCGTCCGGGGCCGCGTTGCCGGCCGGCTGGCGCCTCTACACCGGCCCGAACGGCTTCAAGGTGCCGATCCCGAACGGTTTCGAGGCGCGGGTCCGCAGCGACAACGTCGTGCTCTACGAGGTCGGTGGCGCTCGGCGGGTGCTGTTCATCCAGTGGACGCCGAACCCGAAGCCCGACGCGTACGCGGACTGGAAGGGCCAGGAGCCGAGCCGGCGTAACTACGTGCGCAACTACAAGCTGGTCGGCATCACCAAGTGCGACGGCTACTACCGCACCTGCGCCGACTGGGACTGGCTGGAGACCCGCGACGACGGCACCCGCTTCCACGTGCGTAACCGGGGTGTGGCGACGGCCAGCAACAGGGGCTTCGCGCTGCGCTGGGAGGTGCCCGCGAAGGACTGGGACGCCAACCTGGCCAACTGGGAGATCATCACCAAGGGCTTCGTGCCGGACCGTCAGAACTGACCGGGAATCCCGCCGCTCACGAAACTCGCTCGCATGGCTTTCCGTCCTCGGGGGTATGAATCCCTCCGACGACGGAAGGAGGCGCGACATGGGTTACCGACGGAGGTACACCGGCCCGCGGCTGGCACTGTGGATGCTCGTTGCGCTCGGCGACGTCGTACTGCTCCTGATCAGCGCCGGTCTGTCCGCGCCGGTCGCGGTCCTCGGCGTGCTGACGCTCACGGTAGTGGGCGTGGCGGCGTGGCGCCTGACGCGCCGCACGCCGGTGCCCGTCCCGGCCACCGCGCGCCGCAGAGCCTGACCTCGGGGTACGACGACAGCGGGACCGCCTCGTGACGAGGCGGTCCCACTTGTGTCGCACGTACGTCAGGCGGTGTTGTTCGCCAGCGCGATCAGCCGGCTGCGGTCACCGTTCCAGTAGTTGCGGTCGACGTTGCCGCTGATCCCGGAGACGGCGCCGGTGCTGGTGTACTGCCAGAAGCTCCACACCGGGGCGCCGGCCGGCAGCGTGCCGGGCGCGCTGGCCCAGCGGGCGAGCCACAGCGGGTGGTTGGCCCACGGGCCGGTCCAGCTGCCCGTGCACTGGTTCCACCAGCTCGTGGTGGTGTAGATGACCGCGTACCGGCCGGTGCGGGAGCGGTAGGTGTTGAGGAAGTCCTGGATCCAGTTGCGCATGCCGGTGGTGCTCAGGCCGTAGCAGTAGCCGCCGCTGTACGGGTTGCCCTCGATGTCCAGCGCGGCGGGCAGCGTACGGCTGTCCGCCGACCAGGCGCCACCGTTGCTGGCCAGGTAGTTGGCCTGGGTGGAACCGGCGGAGATGTTCGGCCGGGCGAAGTGGTACGCCCCGCGGATCACCCCGGCGTTGTACGCGTTGACGTAGTTCGCGTTGAAGTTCGGGTCCTTGTAGCTCGTGCCCTCGGTGGCCTTGATGAAGGCGAACTGGATACCCGAGTTGCGCACGCTGGTCCAGTTGATGCTGCCCTGGTAGCGGGAGACGTCGATCCCGGGCGTGGTCGCGGCGGCGGCCGGTCCGGCGGTCGCCACGAGGGCCACGGCCGCGGTGGCGGCGGCGGCCAGGCCGGCGGCGAGAAGCCGGCGTACGGAGAGTCTGGTGCTGGGCATGGTTGCCTCCAGAGGGACGTCCGTCTATTGACGCCCATCTTTGGAGCTTAGTGCCCTAGATCGCAATAGGGGGAAAGGAAATTTTCATCGACGGCCGTCGTTCGTCCAGGTGGCGCGACGGATGCGGGTCAGCGCAGGTCGCTCGGGTCCATCGCCCAGCGGAACGGCTCGGTGACACTCAGCGTCTCGCCCGCCTTGGTGACGGCATCCTCGACGTAGTGCGCGCCGCCGAGCCGGTGCAGCAGCACGCCGGTCGAGCGACACGGCTCGGGGCGGTAGGCTCCCCGCCCATGCCCCTGATCGACGGTCTCACCACGCTCTGGGACACGCTGACCAGCGCCCAGCCGGACCCGCCGCCGCTGCTCGTGGTGGTCACCGCCGTGGTCGCGCTCGCGGTGGTCGTGGCCCGGCTGCCCTGGCGGATCGCCCGCAACGCGGTGACCATCGCGCACGAGGGCGGCCATGCGCTCGTCGCGTTGCTCACCGGCCGGCGGCTGCACGGCATCCGGCTGCACTCGGACACCTCCGGGCTGACGCTGTCCGCCGGCCGTCCCACCGGGCCCGGCATGATCCTCACGCTGCTCGCCGGGTACGTCGCGCCGTCGCTGCTCGGCCTCGGCGGCGCGTGGCTGCTGGCCGGGAACCGGATCACGCTGCTGCTCTGGCTCGCGGTGGCGCTGCTGCTGGGCATGCTGGTGATGATCCGCAACCTGTTCGGCGTGCTGTCGCTGCTGGTCACCGGCGGCGTGGTGCTCGCCGTCTCCTGGTACACCTCGCCCGAGGTGCAGGCCGCGTTCGCTTGGACGTCGGTGTGGTTCCTGCTGATCGGCGGCGTACGGCCGGTGTTCGAGCTGCACCGGCAGCGCGCCCGGGGCCGGATGCCGCAGTCCGACGCCGACCAGCTCGCCCGGATCACGCCGTTCCCGGCGCTGTTCTGGGTGGGCCTGTTCCTGCTGGTGAGCGTGGGCGCACTCGCCGCCGGAGCGCTGCTGCTGGCCGGCCCGATCCTCGCCGACACGGGCCTCACCGCCTGACCGAGCCGAACCGCATCTCGTCCCGGAGCGGACCGCCTCGCGACAGGGCAGAATCGGACCGTGCGATACGTGATCATCGGAGCGGGCGCGGTCGGCGGCACCATCGGCGTACTCCTGGCCGACGCCGGCCACGACGTGACGCTCGTGGCCCGCGGCGCGCACCTAAACGCGCTGCGGGAACGGGGTCTGACGCTGCGCACGCCGGACCGCGAGGTGACGGGCCGGCTCCCCGCGGTGGCCGGTCCGGACGGGCCGCCACTGCCGGCGGACACCGTGCTGGTCCTCACCGTGAAGTCGCAGGACACCGTGGCGGCGCTCGACACCTGGGCGGACGCCCCGGTCGAGGGCGGCGGAACGGCGGGCGAACGGCTGCCGGTCGTGCTGGCGCAGAACGGCGTGGCGAACGAGCCGGCCGCGCTGCGTCGCTTCGCCCGCGTGCACCCGGTGTGCGTGTGGCTGCCCGCCACCCACCTGGAGCCGGGCGTGGTGGTCGCCAACGGCCATCCGCATCCGGGCATGCTGCACATCGGCCGCTACCCGACCGGCGCCGACGACACCAGCCGCGCGGTCGCCGCCGACCTGACCGCGGCCGGGTTCGTCGCGCCTGTCCGGGACGACGTGATGCGCTGGAAGTACGGCAAGCTGCTCGCCAACCTCGGCAACGGCCTCCAGGCCCTGCTCGGCCGGGACGTGCCCGAGCCGCTGTCGAAGCGGGTACGCGCAGAGGGAGAGGCGGCGCTCGCCGCGGCGGGCATCGCCCACACCACTGTCGAGGAGGAGGCCGCCGAACGGGGCGACCTGGTGTCGCACCGGCCGGTCGGCGGCGAGGAGCGCTCCGGCGGTTCCACCTGGCAGAGCCTGGCCCGTGGTGCCGGCTCGGTCGAGACCGACCACCTCAACGGTGAGATCGTGCTGCTCGGGCGCCTGCACGGCGTACCCACCCCGGCCAACGCGGCCGTGCAGACCGCGGTCCGCCGGGCGGTCCGCGACCGGATCCCGGCCGGCGGCTTCCCGCTCGGCGAGTTGGAGAAATTGCTCGGCTGAGCGGGCAACCCGCGCCGCGCCGCCAGGCGTGTCCCCTCACGAACACGGGGAGGTGGCAGGTGCCCGACAGCGACGGGTTCGACGAGTTCTACCGGGGCAGCCGACAGCGGCTGCTCGGCTTCGTCTACGTGCTCACGGGTGACCTCGCCGAGGCGCAGGACGCCGTGCAGGAGGCGTACATCAGGGCCTGGCAGCGGTGGTCCACGGTGCGCGGGTACGACGACCCGGAGTCCTGGGTGCGGGTGGTGGCGAGCCGGATCGCGGTGAGCCGCTGGCGCAGCCTGCGCAGCCGGGCGCGCGCCTACCTGCGGCACGGCGCGGTGGCGGACGTGCCGGCGCCGAGCACCGAGACGCTGGACGTGGTCGCCGCGCTGCGCCGGCTGCCCGAGGCCCAGCGCACCGCAATCGCCATGCACTACCTGCTCGGCATGCCGGTCGCCGAGGTGGCGCGCGAGACCGAGGCGCCGATCGGCACCGTCAAGGCCCGGCTCTCCCGGGGGCGGACCGCGCTCGCCGGGCTGCTCGCCGTGGTGGACCTGGAAGAGGAGGCGGCAGATGCCTGACGACGTCGCACTCGTGGAGTTGCTGCACCGGGATCTGCGCAACGTCACCTGGCCGGAGCCGGAGGCGATCCGGGCCACCGCCCGGCGGCGCAGCCGGCGCTCCGCCGCGCTCGCTGCGGCTTCGGTGGTGGTCGTCGCGGCGCTCACCGCGACGCTCGTGGACCGGGCCGGCGCGCCGCCACCGCCCGCCGCCGGTGCCGTCGACGGGCGGGGGGAGATCGTGGCCGAGGCGATGCTGGAACCGGCCGACGTCCCGGTACCGACCGGTGAACGGCTCGGCGAGACCGGCCTCGACGAGCCGGTCCGGGTCGACGACCTGCTTCAGGTCTGCGCCCGGGAACAGGGGCGGCCGGCCGAGGAACCGCGCTCGCGCTACTCACGGGGGCAGACCCTGATGGAACCGCCGACCGAGCCCGCTACGACCATCGGATCGGTCCTCACCCAGGACGTCTACCGGATGGAGCCAGGCGAGGCGGGCCGGTTCGTCACCGACCTGGAGGGCACTGTCGCGGCCTGCGGGGCGTGGCGGACGACCGGCCAGGCCTACACCGAGCGGGGGATGGTCAGCGCGGATGTCGTGCACCGCTGGTACGTCGCGGCGACCGGCTTCGCCGGAGACCAGGCGCTGCTGCTGCGGCACGAGGCGAGCGTGCCGCCCGACGAGACGACCGGCTGGCCGCCCGGCTACGCGCCGTTGTTCGAGGACCGGCTGGTCGTACGGGTGGGTGACCTCGTGACGGTGCTGATCCCGTCCGGCCGGCTGCGGACCGACCTGCCCGAGGGCCAGGTGCCCGAGGCCAGGGTGACCGAGGAACAGGTGCGGCAGATGGCGCAGGTCGCGGCCGAGCGGATGTGCGTGGCCGCGAACCCGGGCTGCTGACGCCGGTGCCCCCGCCGCCTCAACGTCGGGGGCACCGGGCCGGCTACAGCGGGATGTTGCCGTGCTTCTTCGGCGGCAGCGTCTCGCGCTTGGTGCGCAGCACCCGCAGCGCCCGCACGATCTGGGTACGCGTCTCGTGCGGCGGGATCACCCCGTCCACGTAGCCGCGCTCGGCGGCGATGTACGGGTTGGCGAGCGTGTCCTCGTACTCGGCGATCTTCTCGGCGCGGACGGCGGCCGGGTCCTCGGCGTTCGCCAGCTCCGAGCGGTAGAGGATGTTCACCGCGCCCTGCGCGCCCATCACCGCGATCTGCGCGGTCGGCCAGGCGAAGTTCAGGTCCGCGCCCAGGTGCTTGGAGCCCATCACGTCGTAGGCCCCGCCGTACGCCTTGCGGGTGATGACGGTGACCTTCGGGACGGTGGCCTCGGCGTACGCGTAGATGAGCTTCGCGCCGCGGCGGATGATGCCGTCCCACTCCTGGCCGGTGCCGGGCAGGAAGCCGGGCACGTCGACGAAGGTGAGCACCGGGACGTTGAACGCGTCGCAGGTACGCACGAACCGGGCCGCCTTCTCCGACGCGGCGATGTCGAGCGTGCCGGCGAACTGCATCGGCTGGTTCGCCACCACGCCTACCGGGCGTCCCTCGACGCGGCCGAAACCGACCACCATGTTCTGCGCGTACAGCGGCTGCACCTCGAGGAACTCGCCGTCGTCGAGCACGTGCTCGATGACCCGGTGCATGTCGTACGGCTGGTTCGCCGAGTCCGGGATCAGCGTGTCCAGCTCGCGGTCCTCGTCCGTGACGTCGAGGATCGCCGGCGCGTCGAAGACCGGCGGCTCGTCCAGGTTGTTCGACGGCAGGTACGACAGCAGCGCCTTCACGTACTCGATCGCGTCCTCCTCGTCGGTGCCGAGGTAGTGCGCGTTGCCGCTGCGGGTGTTGTGGGTACGGGCGCCGCCCAGCTCCTCCATGCCCACGTCCTCGCCGGTGACCGTCTTGATCACGTCGGGGCCGGTGATGAACATGTGCGAGGTCTGGTCGACCATGACGGTGAAGTCGGTGACCGCCGGGGAGTAGACGGCGCCGCCCGCGCACGGGCCCATGATGAGCGAGATCTGCGGGATGACGCCGCTGGCCCGGACGTTGCGGAAGAAGATCTCGCCGTAGAGGCCGAGGGACGTGACGCCCTCCTGGATCCGCGCGCCGCCGGAGTCGTTGATGCCGACGACCGGGCAGCCGATCTTCATGGCGAGGTCCATCAGCTTGACGATCTTCTCGCCGAAGACCTCGCCGAGGGAGCCGCCGAAGACGGTGAAGTCCTGCGAGAAGACGCAGACCTGCCGGCCGTCGACGGTGCCGTAGCCGGTCACCACGCCGTCCCCGTACGGGCGGGTCTTCTCCAGCCCGAAGTTGGTCGAGCGGTGCCGGGCGAACTCGTCCAGCTCGACGAACGAGCCCTCGTCGAGGAGCATCTCGATCCGCTCGCGGGCGGTCTTCTTGCCCCGCGCGTGCTGCTTCTCGACGGCGCGTGCCGACCCGGCGTGCACCGCCTCGTCGAGCCGTCGCTCCAGGTCCGCCAGCTTGCCGGCGGTCGTGTGGATGTTGAACCCGGTCTCGGTAGTCACCCGTGGAATATAACGATGGTTCAGGTCGAAGAGGCTGTGCAGTGCGCCTCACTCGGGCCGTAGGCTGGCGGGATGCCCGGCTCGCCGTACACCGATCTGGACCGACCGCCGCTGTCGGCGGCCCGGCTGCGGCGCGCGCTGGTCGCGCCGCACGGCCCCTGGCGCCGCCTGGAACTGCTCGCCGAGACGGGCTCGACGAACGCCGACGCGGTGACCGCGGCGCGCGCCGGCGAGCCGGAGGGCCTGGTGGTGGTCGCCGAGCGGCAGACCTCCGGCCGGGGGCGGCGGGGCCGCGTCTGGCAGTCGCCGCCGCGTGCCGGTCTCGCGACGAGCGTGCTGCTGCGGCCCGGCGAGGCGGACGCCGAGCGCGGCTGGTCGCCGGTGCCGGTCACCGGGTACGGCTGGCTGCCGCTGCTCGCCGGTGTCGCGCTGGTCGAGGCGGTACGCCTGCTGGCCGAGCTGGACGCGCGGCTGAAGTGGCCGAACGACCTGCTGGTGGACGGCGCGAAGTGCGCCGGGGTGCTGGCCGAGGCGGTGCCGGGGGAGAGCGACAGGCCGCCGGCGATCGTGGTCGGTGTCGGGCTGAACGTGACGCTGCGCGCCGACGAGCTGCCGGAGAACCCGACCGGGCTGCCCGCCACCTCGCTCCAGCTCGCGGGTGCCACCGCCACCGACCGGGATCCGCTGCTGCGGGCGCTGCTGCGCGCGCTCGCCGACTGGTACGAGCGCTGGCGTGACGCCGGAGGGGACGCGGAGGCCAGCGGGCTGCGCGAGGCGTACCTGGCCCGGTGCGCCACCATCGGCCGTCAGGTACGGGTGCTGCTGCCCGACGGCAGCGAGGCGTACGGCACCGCCACCGGCGTGGACGGCGACGGGCAGCTCCTGGTCGAGACGGGCGCCGAGACGCTGCGGCTGGCGGCAGGCGACGTGCTGCACCTGCGGTGAGGGAAGGGCCCCCTGTCAACAACCACGGGTAGCCGTCCGCGCGGCCGATGCCGACCGGATGCGCCGACCGGTTACGGTCAGCGCGTCCTGTTCTGCGAGGAGGTTCCGCCGTGGCGTTCCCCGAAGACGTGCTCACCGAGGACGAGCACGTCGTGTTGCACCTGCACCCGCACTGGAAGGCCCTGATCCGGCCGGTCCTGGTGCTCGTGCTCGCCGTCGCGGCGGTCGTCGCCGGCTGGCTCCTGCTGCCCGACGGCAGCGGCGGCACGATCGCGCTCTACGCGATCGCCGTGGTCGCCCTGGCGCTGGTGCTGTGGCTGGGTCTGTGGCCGTTTCTGGTCTGGCGCACCACGCACTACCTGTTCACGAACGAGCGGGTGCTCCTCCAGCAGGGGGTGCTGTCGCGTAACCGGCGGGACCTGCCGCTGACCCGGATCAACGACCACGCCATGCACCAGCGTTTCGTGGAGCGGCTGCTCGGCTGCGGCACGCTGACCATCGAGTCGGCGGGTGAGCGTGGCCAGTCGGTGCTGCACGACGTGCCGGGCGTGGACAGGGTGCAGACGAAGCTCTACGAGCTGGTCGAGTCGCACCACGACAAGCACAGCCTGGGTGACGGCGAGATGCGCGAGATCCTGGCCGACATGACCGAGGGCAAGTCCCTGCGCGAGCAGCCCTGACCCGTCTGACGGAGAAGGCCGGCACCCCTGACCAGGGGTGCCGGCCTTCTCGTGGTTCAGCGGCGGGCGCGGCGGGGCTGGAGTTCCGCGGCGAGTTCGGCGTCCAGGTCGGCGCCGAGCGCCCCACCGAGTCCGGCGTCCGCCGGTGCGGGGCGACCACGCGGTGGCGGGAAGCCGGCCGCCCGGCCGGTGCCCGGAGCCGGTTCCTCCTCCTCCAGCTCGCTGACCGACTCGGCCAGCTCGGCCACCGGGTCCATCTCGGCGACGTTGTCCCACTCGTCACGCGGCACCGAGTGCCAGGTCTCCTCGGCGTGCTTGGGGACGGGCTGGAAGACGAACGTCCGGTAGGACCAGAAGCGGAACAGCGTGGCCAGCAGGACACCGATGGTCTTGGCGACGTTCAGCGCGAGCAGCCCGTGGACGCCGAGGCCGTACTTGGCCAGGGCCAGGACGCCGAGCTCGATGAGCAGGCCCGCCCCGTTGAAGAGGAAGAACAGGACGTATTCGCGCCGGAGTGCCGATTTCGGTCGATCACGGTACGTCCAGTGACGATTCATCAGATACGACGTGATCGTGGCGACAATCGTCGCGATCACTGTCGCCTTCAGCTGACCGTCACGGAAAACCGTGAGTGCCAGCGCATTGAACACCGCGTAATTGATGACGGTGTTGATGCCGCCGACGATGCCGAATTTGAGCGCCTCGTGGATGAACTTCTGCCAGCGCTCGGGCAGCAGACGGACTCCAGGCATGCGGAACACCTTAGGCAGTTGGCTGGGCCGGCTGGGCCCGGCGGGTCGGGATGGGCGGTTCGTCACGCCCCGGACTCTCGGTCGTGGCTCGTTGCCGGAACGGGAGGTGTTCCCGCCTCGACGAAGACGAACCGTCGGTACGACCAGAACCGGAAGAGCGTGCCCAGGCCGGTGCCGACGATGAAGCTGGCGAGGTTGTCGGCCAGGGGGGTCTGGAACACCGCGGGCCAGATCGCGCCGAGCCCGTAGTGGCTGATCGCCAGGCAGGCCACCGCGATGCCGAGGCCGACCGCGTTGAAGAAGAAGAACAGGGCGTACTCGCGGGCCGGGTTCGACCGCTGCCGGTGCCGCCACGTCCAGAACCGGTTGCCGAGGAAGGCGACTGTCGCGGCGATCACCGTGGAGATGGTCTTCGCGGCCAGCGGCGGCATGTCCCGGCCGCTGGACAGATAGTTGAAGAGGACGAAGTCCACGACGAAGGCGAGCCCGCCGACGGTGGCGAACTTGCTCAGTTCGTGGATGAGGTGACCGAAACGGTCGAGCAGTGCTCCGATCGGACCCCGGCGGGTCTGCGGAGCCCCCGGTTGGTCTCCGGTCATCGTCGCGGCCACCCGCCGAGAGTACCGGTTGTGCGGTAACCGGGCGGACTCCAACGGCGAGTCGGCCACGACGGCTTCGCCGCGGCTGTCTCGCGCGGGCCGCCCGGGTCGGAGAGGCGTCGCCCGTTCTCGATGTCCGTGAGCAGAGCGTAACGCGCTGTGCGAATCTGTGGAGCGCATCACGGAATCGTCTTTCGCGACATGTTCGTACGCTTCCCCGCGATCGGACGTCGGAGTCACTCCGGTGCCGGACCCGGCCGTCGAAGGTTCACCGCAGGATTTGCGTGAAACTGCGCGCGAAAGCGGGTATCAGATCGTGATGCCGCAGCGTGGCCGTACCTTGTGCAGTTCTTCACAACCAGTCCCACTGACTGACGAGGCAGTCCGGTTTACGCTGAGCCCAATCCCAGGTTTCCACGAGGCGGCGTACCAGCCCGCCGGAACTCGTGCACCCCATAGATCGGTCAGCGTCGACCACAAGGAGAAGTGACATGGTTGCTCCGGCTGCTGTTCGGGGTATCGATCAGGCCCCGACGTCCCACCCCAAGCTGCTGGCCTGGGTACGTGAGGTCGCGGAACTGACCACCCCCGACCGCGTGGTCTGGGTGGACGGGTCTGATGAGGAGTGGCGCCGCCTCACCGACGAACTCGTCGAGAACGGCACCCTGATCCGACTGAATCCCGAGAAGAAGCCCAACTCGTTCTACGCGCGTACCGACCCCACGGACGTCGCCCGGGTGGAGGAGCGCACCTTCATCTGCTCCGCCGACGAGGCGGACGCCGGCCCCACCAACAACTGGATGGCGCCGGCCGAGATGAAGCGGACGATGACGGAGCTGTACCGCGGCAGCATGCGCGGGCGCACCATGTACGTCATCCCGTTCTGCATGGGCCCGGTCGAGGCCGAGAACCCCATGTTCGGCGTGGAGATCACCGACAGCCCGTACGTCGTCGCCTCGATGCGGATCATGACCCGGATGGGGTCTTCGGTCCTGGAGGCGATGGGCGACGACGCCGACTTCGTGCACGCGCTGCACTCCATCGGCGCCCCGCTCGCGCCGGGCGAGCAGGACGTGGCGTGGCCGTGCAACGAGACCAAGTACATCTCGCACTTCCCGGAGACCCGGGAGATCTGGTCCTACGGCTCCGGCTACGGCGGCAACTCGCTGCTGGGCAAGAAGTGCTACTCCCTGCGTATCGCCAGCGTGATGGGGCGCGACGAGGGCTGGCTGGCCGAGCACATGCTGATCCTCAAGATCACCTCGCCGGAGGGCAAGGTCTACCACATCGCGGGCGCCTTCCCGTCGGCCTGCGGCAAGACCAACCTCGCCATGCTGGAGCCGACCATCCCGGGTTGGAAGGTCGAGACCATCGGCGACGACATCGCCTGGATGCGGTTCGGCGCGGACGGCCGCCTCTACGCGGTCAACCCCGAGTACGGCCTGTTCGGCGTCGCGCCCGGCACCGACTGGAAGACCAACGCCAACGCCATGCGGACGCTGGACCGGGGCAACTCCATCTTCACCAACGTGGCGCTGACCGACGACGGCGACATCTGGTGGGAGGGCATGGGTGAGCCGCCGGCGCACCTGATCGACTGGAAGGGCAACGACTGGACGCCGGAGAGCGAGAACCTCTCCTCGCACGCGAACAGCCGTTTCTGCACGCCGATCACGCAGTGCCCGATCCTGGCGGACGACTACTACGACCCGAACGGCGTGCCGATCGACGCGATCCTGTTCGGTGGCCGTCGCCGGGACACCATCCCGCTGGTCACCGAGGCCCGCGACTGGGTGCACGGCGTCTACATGGGGGCCACCCTCTCCTCGGAGACGACCGCCGCCGCCTCCGGCGCGGTCGGTGTGGTCCGCCGCGACCCGATGGCCATGCTGCCGTTCATCGGTTACAACGCCGGCGACTACTTCCGGCACTGGATCGAGATGGGCAAGGGCGCGGACGGCGACGAGGCCAAGCTGCCCAAGATCTACTACGTGAACTGGTTCCGCAAGGACGCCGAGGGCAACTTCCTCTGGCCGGGCTTCGGCGAGAACTCCCGCGTGCTCAAGTGGGTCATCGAGCGGCTGGAGGGCCGGGCCGAGGCGGTGGAGACGCCGATCGGCATGGTCCCGGCGCAGGACGCGCTCGACGTCGAGGGTCTGGACATGACCCCGGAGGACGTCCGGATCGCGCTGAAGGTCGACGCGGACGAGTGGCGCAACGAGCTGCCGCTGGTCACCGAGTGGTTCGAGAAGTTCGGGGACAAGCTCCCCGGCGTGCTCTGGGCCGAGCTGGACGCGCTGCGCGCCCGGCTGGACGCGGAGCCGCAGAAGTAACAGGTGTGCCTGTTGCCCGCGCCGGGCAACATCGGATGCCATGAGGACGGCCGCTGAACCTGTCGAGGTCCGGCGGCCGTCCGCCGTCCGGGCGCTCACCACGCTGCTCGCCGTGACCGCGGCGGCCACCGTCGTGGTCGAGCTGCTCAACTACTGGTACGCCCCGGAGCAGGAGTTCGGTCTGGCCGTACGCACCGGCTGGGCGATGCTCCGGTCGCTCGGCTTCCTGCTGCTGATCGGCCACGTGAACAAGGGACGGGTGGGGGCCCGGCCGTTCGGGCTGATCCTGGCGGTGACCACGATCTTCGCGGTCGGGCGGCTGATCGTGCCCCGGCAAGGGGTGCCCGCGCTGCCCGGCCTGGTCGGGTTCGCCGTGCTCACCGCGTTCTGCGTCGCCGTCGTGGTGTTGCTCTACCGCTCCGAGGCGATCCGCGCACACCTGGTCCGGCACCGCAAGGGCCTGGTCGTCGAGGGCGGGACGATCGCCTGGCGGGAGGTGGCGCCGAGGCGCCCGCAGGCGAACGGCTGGCTGCTCACCGCCCGCGTCGCGGCGTTCACCTACAGTCCGCTGATGCTCGTGCCCGCGCTGGTGGCGACGGGTGCCGTGCTGGACGGGCGGCTGGCCGCCGTACCGGCATTGATCTTCTGGTTCGGCGCCGGCATCGCGGTCAGCTACGCCGTGCTGTTCTGTACCGCCTTCCTGCTGCGTGACAAGGCGTGGGCGCGGAAGGGCCTGGTGGCCGTCACGCTCGGCGTCCTCGCGATCGACCTGCCCCTGTGCTGGTGGCTGCTCGGCACCGACGGCCTGATCCGCGACGGCGCCCCCCTGGTCACCGCCGCCGCCCTCACCCTCTGGTCCCTCAACCGAGCCACCCGCACCCCACCCCACCCCGTCGATCATGAAGTTGACGGCGATTTCGATCTCCGTTGATGCCGCCAACCTCATGATCGTCGCCCGGGGCGGGGCGCGGCGGGGCAGGATGAGGGGGTGTGGGACGTCGTGGTGGTGGGGGCGGGGCCCGCTGGGGCCGCCGCCGCGCTCGGCGCGCGGCGGGCCGGGGCGGCGCGGGTGCTGCTGCTCGACCGGTCCGACTTCCCCCGCGACAAGGCGTGCGGGGACGGCATCGCCGCGCACGCGCTGGACGTCCTCGCCGAGCTGGGCGTGACCGGCGCCGTCGACGGCTACGCACCGCTGCCCGCGCTGCGCCTCGTGGGGCCCGGTGGCGGCACCGTCGCCCGGACGCTGCCCCGGCCCGCGTACACGGTGCCCCGCAAGGTGTTCGACGCTCGCCTGGTCGCGGCGGCGGTGGCCGCCGGCGCGGAGTTGCGGCGGCACACCGTACGCCGGGTGGAGATCGCCGCCGACCGGGTGCTGCTCGACGGCGAGCTGCCCGCGCGGGCGGTGGTGGGCGCCGACGGCGCCGGATCGGTGGTACGGCGCGCGCTCGGCCACCCGGTCAACCCGGACCGGCACCTGGCGCTCGCCATCCGGGGCTACGCGCCCGCGCCGGCCGGGCCGCCGGAGCAGCTGATCGTGACGTCCGCGGCGCGCTGGCCCGCGTACGCCTGGGCCTTTCCGATCGGCGACGGTCGCGCGAACGTCGGGTACGGGGAGGTGCTGCGCGGCGAACCGCTGACCCGCGCGCACCTGCTGGACCGGATGGCCGCGCTGCTACCGGACGTCGACCCGGCGACGGTGACCGACCTGCGGGCGCACCACCTGCCGCTGTCCACCCACCGCCCGGCGCCCGGCCGGGGCAGGGTGCTGCTGGCCGGGGACGCGCTGTCGCTGATCAACCCGTTCACCGGCGAGGGCATCTTCTACGCGCTGCGCTCGGGCGCGCTGGCTGGCGCGGCGGCGGCCGGCTCCCCCGCCGAGGCCGCCCGGGCGTACGCCGCCGCGCTGCGCGCCCGGCTCGGCACCCACCTGCGGCACAGCTCGGTGGCCGCGTGGCTGGCCCGGCGGCGCCGGGTGGTCGACGCGGCGGTCGGCGCGGCCCGGCGCGACGAGCGCGTCTACCGCACGGTGGTGGAGCTGGGACTCGGCGACGGCCGCCTGGACGCGCGCACCCTGATGGCGATCGGGGCGGACCTGCCGCGACCGCGCCGGACCGTCTCACCCTCAGGTGATATGCCACCGAGACACTGATCTCTCCCGCGGGTCGCTACCCTGCAAGGTGATGACTCTGCGGAAACTCCTCTACTCCGTGTACGAGCGCCGGCTGACGGCGAAGCTCGCGGGCAAGCCCGTACCCGCACACGTCGGCGTGATGTGCGACGGCAACCGCAGATGGGCCCGGGAGATGGGCTTCGTCGACCCGAACGACGGCCACCGGATGGGCGCCGAGCGGATCAAGGAGCTGCTCCGCTGGTGCGACGCGGCCGGCGTCGGGCACGTCACACTCTGGTTGCTCTCCACCGACAACCTGTCCCGCCCGGCCGCCGAGCTGGACCCGCTGCTCCAGATCATCGAGGACCTCAGCACCGAGCTGGCCGAGGAGGGCAACCCCTGGCGGCTGCGGATGGTCGGCGCGCTCGACGTGCTGCCGGCGCAGCACGCCGCCGCGCTCAAGGCCGCCGAGGAACGCACCCGCGACCGCGACGGCGGGGCTCAGGTCAACATCGCGGTCGGGTACGGCGGGCGGCGCGAGATCGCCGACGCGGTCCGCTCGCTGCTGGTGGAGCACGCGGCGAACGGCGGCACGATCGAGGAGCTGGCCACCTCGATCAACGTCGACCACATCTCCGAGCACCTCTACACGAAGGGGCTGCCGGACCCGGATCTGATCATCCGGACCAGTGGCGAGCAGCGGCTCTCCGGCTTCATGCTCTGGCAGAGCGCGCACTCGGAGTTCTACTTCTGCGAGCTGAACTGGCCCGACTTCCGCAAGGTCGACTTCCTGCGGGCCCTGCGCTCCTACGCCACCCGCCAGCGCCGCTTCGGCACCTGACCCACCCTCGCCCCGGCCGCCCCGCCCCGCCCTCGCCCCGCGCGCCTCGGCGATCTTGCACTCTCGGCCCCGAAAGCGTGGCTTATGCCCCCTTTTCCGGGGCGGCAAGTGCAAGATCGCGGAGGAGAGACGGGCCCCGGGGCCCGGGGGGTCAGCGGAGGTGGGGCAGGGCTGAGGTGAGGAAGTCGGCCAGGGCGGCGGGGGAGTCCAGGGTCAGGTCGGCGGCGTCGGCCACCTCGTGACCGGTCTCCGGGTTGGCGACCGCGACGCAGACACCGAGGAAGTCGGGATCGGCGGCGGCGCGGGCACGCAGCGCGGCGAACGCCTTGATGTCGGAGACGTCGTCGCCGAAGTACCAGGCGCCACCGGCGTCCCGGACCGTCTCGCCGATCACCATGCCCTTGTCCCGGTCGACCGGAGGCTTGAGTTCCAGCACCATCCGGCCCGGCTGGGCGCGCAGCCCCAGCCGCTCGGCCTGGGCCCGGCCCCACTCCTGCACCAGGTCGCCGAGCTGCGGGGCGGTACGCCAGTGCAGCGCCACGGAGAGCCGTTTGAACTCGACGAGCGCGCCGGGCGGCAGTTCGGCGCGGGCCTGCTCGGCCAGCTCCGACATGGTCGGCACCCACGGCAGGGCGGCCGGCTCGGTGACCGTCTCGCCGCCGGAGTGGCTGTGCTCCAGGCCGTAGAGCCCGTACAGGTCGATGCCGGCGAGGCCGCCGAGGTGGTCGCGGAGGAAGTCCACCGGGCGTGCGGAGACGATGGCGATCCGGCGGACGTGCGGGGCGAGTGCCTCCAGTGCGGTGAGCACGTTGGGTGCGGGCCGTACGGCCGTGGGATCGTCGTCGACGGGCGCGAGGGTGCCGTCGAAGTCGAAGAAGAGGACGACGTCACCCGCGCGGGCGGCGGTCGCACGCCAGGCGTGCTCCGCGTTCAACGGGGTCTTCGGCTGCTGGTTGCCCAGATTCAACGGCGGCACGCGCGTCAGCGTACCCCGCGCCGGGCGGCGTATTCGTGGCCGAGATGTGACGTCGGAACGACGTGGTGATCAGCGTTCGGCGGCTCCTCGTCCCCGGCGACCGAACGGCACCACTGCTGCCTCCTGCCCGTGGCTGAGCAGGTAGCCCTCCACGAAGCCGGTGTTGCGGTCGCCGGTGTGCGCCTCGATCTCGTTGAGCCGCGCCACCAGGAACTCGGTGAGCGCGCTGACCCGGTCGTTTAGTCGATCGTGCAGCTCGGCGACGACGGCGAGGATCACCGCGGTGCCGGCTGTGGTGAGCGCGAAGAGGTTGACGACCAGGGGAAGCTGCCCGCCGTCCAGTACGCCGACCACCACGTTGCCGGTCACGCACGATGTCAGCGACACCACCGCGACCACGACTGCCAACCATTTCAGGGTCATGGACAGACCCCTCCTTCTGTCCCGCAGGGCTGGGTTCGGCTGTGTCCCGTCCCCCCGCCGATGACGAGCCCCTAGCAGTACAAACGTGGACGCTAGCGGGTCCGATCCGTCCCCGCGGCGAAACGATCGGGTCCGACCTTCCGTTCTTTCGCCATCTGAGGAACTACCCGGCCTGTTTACCCCTATTTCGGACACCGCCCGGCAGCGTCGGGCGATATGCGAGGTAACGAATGGTTTCTCGAATGTGGAACTTCTCCGCGTCGGAGACGTTCGGGTCGACCAGCCGGCGCAGCAGCGCCTCCACGTCCGGGTCCATCGGGGGCGGGGCCGGCGCGGTGCGCGGTCCGGCGGCCCGGTCCCAGCCGAGCGCGGTGAACGCGACGGCCGGATCGAGTCCCAGCCCTTCGCAGAAGGCGACGACGCGTTCCGCCTCCGGGTCGCTCGCCCAGTCGCCGCGTACCCATCGGTTGATGGTCTGGCGGGAGACGCCGGTGCGCCGGGAGACCTCGGTGCCGCTCCAGGCCCGCAGCGCGCGGGCGTCGTCGAGCGCGCGCCGGACGAAGGTGGCGAACGCGATCTTCCGTGCGTTGGTCGTCTCGGTCACCCCGTGACGGTACGGCCAGTCGGTCCCGGGAGGGCGGCTCGGCACGCTGCTGTCACGCCGACGTGACGTCGGTGGCGGATTTCCGGTAAACGATCCAGTGCTGCTCCTGAGGGGTGTCACCCGGGCAGAATAGATGGACGCCAGTACGGCGGCAAAGGCCTGAAAAGCTGATACTGTCACGCTCATGAGACAACTTACGGTGTGTCACGTGCTTGAGACGACGAGTGCTCACATGCGTCACTCCGCGGGTGCCGAGGGGGTCTCGTGACCGAGCTCGCGACCCGTGCCCAGGCCTTCGGGCTGATCGCGGACGGAGTGTCCGCCGGGCTGAGCGCCCCCTGGCGTCTCTATCTCGCCCGCGGGTGCCGGTACCTCTCGCTCAGCGTCGGCGACCGGGGGGAGTGGGACGCCTGGCGTACCCACCTCGGCTGCCCCGAGCTGAGCGTGCGGGTCTACGACTCCGGCGGTGAGATCCGCCGGGCGTCGGTGGCCGAGGTGATCCTCGACGGATGCCGGATCAGCGTCGAGCTGGTCGAGGAGGTCAGCACCGACGACCTGGAACGGCTGCTGGTGGTCGACCCGCTCCCCGGGGCGGACGAGCGATGACCCCCTTTCTCGCCGTGGTGCTCGTCCTCGTGCTCGGCTCCACCTGCTACGCGGCCGGCCGCCTGCACGGCCAGCTCAGCTACCGCATCGGCTACCGGTTCGGTTACCGCCAGGGCTACTTCGACGGTGACCGGGGCGCCTGGAACCGCCGCCGGCGCGACGCCCAGGCGGCCATCGCCTCCGCGTTGTCCGGTCCCAGTCCCACGGTGGTGACGTCGGCCGGCCGCTCGGCCGTGCCGTTCGCCGGCACCTCCGTACCCGCGGCGGTCGCCGCCCGGCCCGGCTCCGCTCCGGCCGTCCGCGTCACCGCCACCGCCCAGTTCGGCGGCGTCGGGCGGGTGGGCACCACGTACACCGGATCGTCGTTCGGCGCGGCCGGCGCCGGACCGCGGGCCGGGACGCTGGTGCGCCGCCAGGGCTGAGGCCCGCGCCGCGTCGCGGCGCCGCAGTGGACGACCGGCCGGGGTGCGCGCAGGGGGCATGCATCCCGGCCGGTTCCGGTCCGCCGGTCACTCGAACGGGTGTACGTCAGGCGAAGACCGGACGATGATCCACGCGCGCCTCTAGCCCCGCGGCCCCGGTGCGATTAGCGTCTAGGCATGGCACGGGGTTTTCCCGGGCCAGCCGGACAGCCCGGACCTGCGTCCTCGCGCACGGGGCCCGCATCCGACCCCGTGTCCTCCGGGCACCGGAAGAGGCGGAACTCGGGTGGCCGGGTGCCCATCCGCGGAGCAGGCCTGTGACCACTCGCCGTACCCCCGCCGGAGCCGAGCAGACCCCGGCCTCGACCGCCCCGACCCGCCGGACCACCCGCAGCCGCCGCGGCGCCGCCGCCGAGGCCGAGGAGCCCCGACCAGCCGGCCCGGCCTTCGTCCTGGACACCTCGGTCCTGCTGTCCGACCCGGCCGCCTTCCACCGCTTCGCCGAGCACGAGGTGGTGCTGCCGCTGGTGGTCATCTCCGAACTGGAGGGCAAGCGGCACCACCCCGAGCTGGGCTGGTTCGCCCGTCAGTCGCTGCGCATGCTGGACGAACTGCGGGTGCGGCACGGCCGGCTGGACCGCCCGGTGCCCGCCAACGACCAGGGCGGCACGCTGCGGGTGGAGCTGAACCACACCGACGACGGGGTGCTGCCGCCCGGCTTCCGCAACGAGTCGAACGACGCGCGCATCCTTTCCGTGGCGCTCAACCTGGCCGCCGAGGGGCGTGAGGTCACGCTCGTCAGCAAGGACATGCCGCTGCGGGTGAAGGCGGCCTCGGTGGGCCTGCGCGCCGACGAGTACCGGCACGGCCAGGCCAGCGATCCGACCTGGACCGGGATGGCCGAGCTGGACCTGGCCGAGGAGGAGATCGGCCGGCTGTACGCGGGCGAGGCGCTCGACGTCGACGCGGCGGCGGGCCTGCCCTGCCACACCGGCCTGGTGCTGCACTCGGGGCGGGGCTCGGCGCTGGGACGGGTGCTGCCGGACAAGACGATCCGGCTGGTCCGGGGCGACCGGGAGGCGTTCGGCGTGCACGGGCGCTCGGCGGAGCAGCGGATCGCACTCGACCTGCTGCTGGACGAGTCCATCGGCATCGTGTCGCTCGGCGGGCGGGCCGGCACCGGCAAGTCCGCGCTGGCGCTCTGCGCCGGCCTGGAGGCGGTGATGGAGCGTCGCCGGCACAAGAAGGTGATCGTGTTCCGTCCCCTGTACGCGGTCGGCGGCCAGGAACTCGGCTACCTGCCCGGGTCGGAGTCGGAGAAGATGTCGCCGTGGGCGCAGGCCGTCTTCGACACGCTCGGCTCGGTGGTGCACGAGAACGTGCTGGAGGAGGTCACCTCGCGCGGGCTGCTGGAGGTGCTGCCGCTGACCCACATCCGCGGCCGGAGCCTGCACGACGCGTTCGTCATCGTGGACGAGGCGCAGTCGCTGGAGCGGGGCGTCCTGCTCACCGTGCTGTCCCGGATCGGTCAGGGGTCGCGGGTGGTGCTCACCCACGACGTGGCCCAGCGGGACAATCTGCGGGTCGGCCGGCACGACGGGGTGACGGCGGTGATCGAGGCGCTGAAGGGGCATCCCCTCTTCGCGCACGTCACCCTCAGCCGATCGGAGCGTTCTCCGATCGCCGCTATGGTCACCGATCTGTTGGAGGACATCCCCGGCTGACTGCCGCTTTTGCCCCACTTTGTCCGCATTTTAAGGGTGACGCAGATCACTTTTAGGCCCGGCCATTTCCCACCGGCCTCACTGTGCGCAATGGTGTCCATCGAGCGTCACCTACCACTCGGGAGCCGGACACGGCCCGAAGTCACACCGGTACCGGTGCGCTCACGGCACCGGCGTGACCCGACCCGGCCATGCGCGTGCCGTGTCCCTGCCCCCGACGAAGGGAAACTTCGTGAGTCGGCTCTGGAGCCGGTTCGGCGCCCGTACGGCCGCTGTCGCGCTGCTCTCCGTGGGCGTCGCCGGCGGCTTCTATCTGGGTGAGGATCGACAGACCCAGCAGCAGGGCCTGACCGCGCAGGTCGGCCTGGAGGTCGACCAGGCGGAGTACGCGTACCAGCGCGACCGGCTGTCCGACCACCGCGTGGACTCGTCCCGGCAGCGGGCCGCCGAGTACCAGGCGAAGCTGCGTGCCGCCGCGGCGGCGAAGGAGGCCGCCGAGCGGGCCAGGAAGGCCGAGGCGGCCGCCGCCACCCGCAAGAAGGAGCGGGCCGCGGCCGAGGAGGAGGCGGAAGCCAAGGTCAAGCCGTACGACGGCCCGATCCCGTCCTCGTGCGCGGAGTACAGCGGCAACCGGAAGATCGGTTGCGCCGTCATGCTCGACAAGGGCTTCGGCATCGACCAGTTCCCCTGTCTGGACAAGCTCTGGACCAAGGAGAGCGGCTGGAACCCGAAGGCTTCCAACAGCTCGTCCGGGGCGTACGGGATCCCGCAGGCCGTGCCGGGCAGCAAGATGGCCTCGGTGGCCGACGACTGGAAGACCAACCCGGCGACCCAGATCACGTGGGGGCTCGGCTACATCAAGGGCCGGTACGACACCCCCTGCGGCGCCTGGCAGAAGTCACAGAGTTCGGGCTGGTACTGACATCACGACGGCGGCGGGACACGCGGGGAGACCCGGTGTCCCGCCGTCGTCGTACCGGCCCCGACTGGCGGCCTGCCGCTTTTGCTGATAGCTCTTGGTAGGTGACCTGGCACGGCGGCCCCAGCGGCGACCCCTACCGGTTCGGCACCGACGCGTTCTACGCGGCGCTCGGCCGGGCCTTCGTCGCCATGTGCGCGGTCGTGCCGGTGCTGTTCCTCATCGAGGCGCTCGACGTCGGCCTGCGACTCGGCCTGGACTACACCGCCGGCATCATCCCGCAGCGGCTCCAGGGCCTGGACGGCGTCTTCTTCTCACCGTTCCTGCACGCCGGCTGGAACCACCTCTACAGCAACAGCATCCCGCTGATCCTGCTCGGCACGTTCGTGCTCGCCGCGGGCACCCGCCGGTTCCTCTGGTCCACCGCCGTCATCATCCTGGTCAGTGGCCTGGGCGTCTGGTTCACCGGCTCACCCAACTCGGTGGTGGTCGGCGCCAGCGGCGTCATCTTCGGCTACCTCGGCATCCTGCTCACCCGGGGCGTGGTGGAGCGGAGCTGGTGGAACTTCGCCGTCGGCCTGCTGGTCGGGTTGCTCTACGGCTGGCAGCTGCTCGGCATCCTGCCCACCGACGAGCGCATCTCCTGGCAGGGCCACCTGTTCGGGCTGCTCGGCGGCGTGGTCGCGGCGATCCTGTTCCGCCGCCGCAACGACACCGGCGAATCCGACCGCCTCGGCTCACCCAGGATGACGCTGCCCTGACGGCGCGTTGATCGAAGCGCGGGACATGCTTGCCCGGGGCCACCCGCCCGCCTACCGTTTCGGCATCAGCACGGGGTGATCCGAAGCGGAAAGTGACGGTACGCCATGCGCGAGGTCGATGTCGCCGTGATCGGGGCCGGTCCCGCCGGGCTCTTCGCCGCCTACTACGCCGGTTTCCGCGGACTCTCCGTGTCGGTGATCGACGCGCTGCCCGAGCCGGGCGGCCAGGTCACCGCGATGTACCCGGAGAAGCTGATCCTCGACGTCGCCGGCTTCCCCGCGATCAAGGGCCGTGAGCTGGTCACGAACCTGGTCGCCCAGGCCGCGCCGTTCCACCCCGACTACCGGCTCGGCGTACGCGCGGAGAAGCTGTCCTACCTCGACGGCCGGCCGGTGCTCGGCCTCGCCGGCGGTGAGCAGCTCACCTGCGGCGCGGTGCTGGTCACCGGCGGGCTCGGCAGCTTCACGCCCCGGCCGCTGCCGGTCGCGGAGAGCTTCACCGGCGGCGGGATCGTCTACTTCGTGCCGCAGCCGGCCGAGCTGACCGACCGGCACGTGCTCATCGTCGGCGGCGGCGACTCGGCGTTCGACTGGGCCGCCACGCTCGCCCCGCTGGCCCGGTCGGTGACGCTGGTGCACCGGCGGGACCGCTTCCGGGCGCACGCCGCCACCATCGAGCGTGTCCGCGCGCTGCCGGTGCGGATCGTGGTGAACGCCGAGGTGAGCCGGCTGTACGGCGAGGAGACGGTCACCGGCGCCGAGCTGACCGTACGCGGCGGCGAGGTGGAGACGCTGCCGGTGGACACCGTGGTGGCCGCGCTGGGCTTCACCGCCGACCTCGGCCCGCTCGCCGAGTGGGGGCTGAACCTCGACCGGCGGCACATCGTGGTGGACAGCGCGATGGCCACCAACCTGCCCCGGGTGTTCGCGGCCGGTGACATCACCGAGTACCCGGGCAAGGTCCGCCTGATCGCCACCGGCTTCGGCGAGGCCGCCACCGCCGTCAACAACGCGGCCGTCGTCATCGACCCGACCGCGCACCTGTTCCCCGGTCACTCCTCCGACGGCACCTGACGCCGATCGGCGTCAGGGCAGGCCGACCAGGTCCGCCATCAGGCCGATCTGGTGGTCGAAGTACTCGTCGCGGTGCGGTAGCGCCCGGTTGATCCGGCCGAACAGCTCGAAGCTGATCAGCCCGAACAGCTGGGTCCAGCCGGCCATGCCGCGGGCCAGCAGCGCGGGTGGCACGTCCATGCCGAGCAGCCCGACCAGTTCGGCCACGTCGCCGCGCAGCGGCTCGGGCAGTTCGTCGTCGGGCGGGGCGAGCCGGCCGGAGGCCAGGCCGTCGCGCAGGATGCCGACCAGGGTCACCGGAGGGCGCTGGGCCGGCGCGACCGTGTCGTCCGGGGCCGCGTACCCGGGCACCGGGCTGCCGTAGAGCAACGCGTACTCGGCGGGGTGGGCCAGCGCCCACGTACGGGCCGCCCGGCAGGCGGCGAGCCACCGTCCGCGCAGGTCGGCCTGGTCGGCGGCGGCGTCGGCCGCCTCCACCGCGTCGCCGAGCGCGTCGTACGCCTCCAGGATGAGCGCGGTGAGCAGGTCGTCGCGGCTGGGGAAGTAGCGGTAGATCGCCGAGGAGACCATGCCGAGGTCGCGGGCCACCGCGCGCAGGGAGAGGTTCGCGCCGTCGGTGTCCAGGTGGCGGCGGGCGACCGTCTTGATCTCTTCGATCATCCCGGCGCGGACCCGGGCGCGGAGCGAGGGAGCGACCATGCCGTCACTCTGCCACGGATGAGAGCAGCAATCAAAAGAGAGAGCACTGCTCTTGACGTGGGCTGCTCGCATGAGTCATGCTCTGTTTCGAGAGCGGTGCTCTCGCTTCGAACAACTGCTTCAGTGAAGGTGGACCTGTCATGGCACTGCACGTGATCGTCGGCGCCGGCCCCGTCGGCACCGCCACCGCCCGCCTCCTCGCCGAGCGCGGCGAGCGCGTGCGCGTGGTCACCCGGCGCGGCACCGGCCCCGAGCACCAGGCGATCGAGCGGGTGGCCGCCGACGCCGCCGACGCGGACCGGCTCGCCGCGCTCACCGAAGGCGCTGACGCGCTCTACAACTGCGCCAACCCGGAGTACCACAGGTGGCGGACGGACTGGCCGCCGCTCGCAGCCGCCCTGCTCACCGCCGTCGAGCGCAGCGGCGCCGTGCTCACCACAGTCGGCAACCTCTACGGGTACGGCCCGGTCGACGCCCCGATGACCGAGGCCACCCCGCTCGCCGCCACCGGCGTCAAGGGCCGGGTCCGCAACCGGATGTGGGCCGACGCCCTGGCTGCCCACCGCGCCGGCCGGGCCCGGGTCACCGAGGTACGCGGCTCCGACTACATCGGCCTCGGCGGCAACTCGCTGCCGATGATGGTGCTGCCCAAGGTGCTCGCCGGGCAGCGGGTGTTCCTGCCGGTCGCCTGGGACGCCCCGCACACCTGGACGTACGTGGGAGACGTCGCCCGTACCCTCGTCGCCGCCGCCACCGACCCGCGGGCCTGGGGACGAGCCTGGCACGTGCCGAGCGCGCCCCCGATGTCCATGCGGGCGCTCGCCGACCGGGCGGCGAAGCGGGCCGGGGCGCCGGCACCCCGGCTGATCCGAATGCCCTACCCGGTGCTCTGGCTCGGTGGCCTGGCCGACCCGTTCGCCCGGGAGCTGCGGGAGACGGCGCACCAGTTCGCCGGGCCGTTCGTGATGGACTCCACCGCCGCGAGCGAGACGTTCGGGATCGAGGGGACGCCGCTGGACCGGGTGGTCGACGAGATGGTCACCGGCCTGCGGGCCGCCGCACCCGCCGCCGCCCGTTAGGGGCGGCGGGCCGGGCCGAGGGCGGCGACGAGCACCGCGACCAGGGTCAGCGCCGCGGTGGCCAACCCGACACCGTCGCCCGGTCGACAGCGTCGGCGGTGCCGCCGCCCGGTCCGGCTCACTCCTGCTCGGCCAGCGGGCGTCCGTCGAAGTCGACAGCCGAGTAGAGGGCGAGCTTCTCCAGGCGGTGGTATGAGTCGATCACCCGGATCGTGCCGCTCTTGGAGCGCATCACGATCGACTGGGTGTACGCGCCACCGGAGCGGTACCGCACGCCGCGCAGGAGGTCACCGGAGGTGACACCGGTGGCCACGAAGAAGCAGTTGTCGCCGGTGACCAGGTCGTCGGTGAACAGCACCCGGTCCAGGTCGTGCCCGGCGTCCAGCGCCTTGCGGCGCTCCTCGGCGTCCTTCGGCCAGAGCTTGGCCTGCATCATGCCGCCCATGCACTTGAGCGCGCACGCCGCGGTGATGCCCTCCGGGGTGCCGCCGATGCCCATCAGCACGTCCACGTCCGACTCGCCGCGGGCCGCCGCGATGGCGCCTGCGATGTCGCCGTCGGAGATGAACCGGATCCCCGCGCCGGTACGCCGGATCTGCTTGACCAGGTCGTCGTGGCGCGACCGGTCCAGCACGCACACGGTCACCTCGGCGGCGTCGGTGCCCTTGACCTTGGCGATCCGGTTGATGTTCTCGGCCACCCCGGCGTTGATGTCCACCACGTCGGCGTACATCGGGCCGACCGCCAGCTTCTCCATGTAGAAGACCGCGCTCGGGTCGAACATCGCGCCGCGCTCGGCCACCGCGAGCACCGCCAGCGCGTTCGGCATGCCCTTGCTCATCAGCGTGGTGCCGTCGATCGGGTCGACCGCCACGTCCACCTCGGGGCCGGTCCCGTCGCCGACCTCCTCGCCGTTGAACAGCATCGGGGCGTTGTCCTTCTCGCCCTCACCGATCACCACGACGCCGCGCATCGGGATCGAGTTGATCAGCTTTCGCATGGCGTCGACAGCTGCGCCGTCGCCGCCTTCCTTGTCGCCCCGGCCGACCCAGCGGCCGGCGGCCATCGCCGCGGCCTCGGTCACCCGGACCAGATCGAGGGCGAGGTTGCGGTCGAGATCCTGGGGCGTCCGCGTCCTGGTGGTTGTCATGGCGGCCTCCTCGCGACGTTGCGGGGTGGGACCGGCGGCCACCGCCGCCGGTTTTGTCGCTGATCCTCACACGATCTCAGGTTCGCCGTCCCGGCGGGGCGGAGGAGGCCAGGATCACGTCCCCCGGTGGGCTGCGACAATGGCCCGGTGGAAGCCGCACAGCCTGCCGACCGCACACCGACCGACGCCACCCCGCCGGACGGCCAGCCGCCGGTCCGACCGGACGGCGGCCCGGCCCCGTCCGAGGGGCAGCCCGCGCTGGTCGAGCCGGCTGCCGCGGCCGGCGAGCCCGCGCCCGCCGAGCCCGTGGTCGCCCCGGCGGCGGGCAAGGCCCGGTCCGAGCGGTCGCCGAAGGACATGGCGCTGTCCCTGCTGATCCTGCTGGTCCCGATCGCGCTGCTGCTCGCCTTCTACCGGGGCTTCCTCGGGGGCGACTCGCCGGTCACCGTCGACCCGGCGCCCGCGCTGGAGCAGGCCCGCTCCGCGAACGCCTTCCCGGTCAGCGAGCCGACCGGTCTGGGCGACGACTGGCGTACGGTCAACGCCCGATTCCGGACCGAGCCGGACGGCTCGACGCTGCGGATCGGATACGTGACCCCGGAGGGCCGGGGCGCGCAGCTCGTGGAGAGCAACGTCCCGGCGGAGAAGCTGCTGCCGGCCGAGCTGACCGAGGGGCAGCCGCAGGGCGCTGCCGACCTGCCCGGCGGGCTGAGCTGGCAGCGCTACACGGCACGCGGCAACGAGCAGGCGCTCGTCCTGCTGGAGCCGAACCGTACCGTGATCGTGGTCGGTGACGCGGGCGAGACGGAGCTGCGCAAGCTCGCCACGTCGCTGCGCTGACATCCTCCCTCCGGGTGAGGCGGGATTGCGGATCCCCGCTTCCGGGAACAGAAGGGACATCGAGCCCGGACGACCCACCTGGAGAGGTTGACGTGAAGATACGACGCTTCAGCGCCACCGCGTTCGCCGCGGCGCTGCTCATTCCCGGCCTGGCGGCCTGCAACGGCAACGGGACGACGTCCGACGCCTCCGCGACCCCGAGCGCCTCCGGCAGCGTCGCACCGAGCGCCACGGCGTCCAGCAGCGCGGCCAAGCAGGCCCTGCTCGACTCCACGAACGCGATCCGCGAGGGGAACTTCAAGTTCTCCATGACCGGCGCGGGCTCCACCGCCGAAGGGCAGGTGCACGAGCCGAGCCAGAGCGCCGACATGCGGATGACCATCGGCGACCCGTCGTCAGACCTGATGATGAAGCTCGACCTCATCCACGCGAAGCCGGACAGCTGGGTCAAGCTGGAACTCGGTGGCACCGCCGCCGCGCAGATCCCCGGCGTGAAGAACCTCAACACCGGCAAGTACCACCACCTCGACCAGAACCGGATCAAGGGCAACCGGGCGCTGGGCTTCGACTTCGAGAAGCTCGACCCGGCCGGCAGCGCCGTCCTCACCCAGGGCATCACCGAGGTACGGCAGACCGGCGAGGGCGCGTACGAGGGCACCGTCGACGTGTCGAAGGCCGCCGAGGCGGGTTCGCTCGACCCGGCCGTGATCACCGCGCTCGGGGCGCAGGCCCAGTCGGTGCCGTTCACCGCCAAGGTCGACACGCAGGGGCGGCTCAGCGAGATGGTGCTCAAGATCCCGGCCGCCGGCCAGAGCGCCGCGCAGGACCTGAAGATCACCTACACCGACTACGGCAACGCGGCCCCGGCCCAGAAGCCCTCGGCCGACCAGGTCGTCGAGGCGCCCGCCGAGCTGTACAACCTGTTCAACTGAGGTCCGCGGTGGGGTTCGGCGAGCGCGCCGGACCCCACCGTCAGTCCTCGGCGCGCTGGCGGGCGGCGTCGATGCGGGCGCGCGCGCCGTCCAGCCAGCGCTGACACACCCCGGCGAGCTGCTCGCCGCGCTCCCAGAGAGCCAGCGACTCCTCCAGCGAGGTGCCGCCCGCCTCCAGCTTCTCCACCACCGAGGCCAGCTCGGCGCGGGCCTGCTCGTAGCTGAGCTGTTCGTCCTGCTTCCTGCCGGTCATCGTCTCTCTTCCCTCAGCCGTCGACGGTCGCGGTCAGCTCGCCCTCGGCGAGGCGTACCCGCAGTGGATCGCCCTTGGCGACCTCGGAGGCCGCGCGGACGACGTGGCCGTCGGCGCGCTGCACGATCGCGTAGCCGCGCTCCAGCGTGGCGGCCGGGGACAGCGCGCGCAGCCGGGCCAGCGTGTGCCGCAGGTCGTCGGTGGCACCCCGCAGCCGGTGCTCCAGCGACCGGCCGGCGCGGTCGCGCAGCGCTGACACGTCCACCGCCCGCTGTTCGACCATCACCTGCGGCCGGGCCAGCACCGGGCGGGAGCGCAGCAGGTCGATCCGGTGCTGCTCCCGGTCGACCAGGTGACGAACGGCCCGTTCGAGCCGGGACCGGGCCTGGCCGATCAGTCGGACCTCCTCGGTCAGGTCCGGCACGATGCGCTTCGCCGCGTCGGTCGGGGTGGAGGCGCGCACGTCGGCGACGTAGTCGAGCAGCGGCGCGTCCGTCTCGTGGCCGATCGCGCTGACCACCGGTGTGCGGCAGGCGAAGACCGCCCGGCACAGCGCCTCGTCGGAGAAGGGCAGCAGATCCTCGATGCCGCCACCGCCCCGGGCGATGACGATCACGTCGACGGCCGGGTCGGCGTCGAGCACCTTGAGCGCGCCGACGATGTCGGGTACCGCGCTCGGCCCCTGCACCGCCACGTTGATCGTGCGGAAGTCGACGGCGGGCCAGCGGCGGCGGGCATTGGTCAGCACGTCCCGCTCGGCCGCCGAGGCGCGGCCGGTGATCAGGCCGACCCGGCCCGGCAGGAACGGCAGCCGCCGCTTGCGGGACCGGTCGAACAGGCCCTCGGCGGCGAGCAGCTTCTTGAGCTTCTCCAGCCGGGCCAGCAGCTCGCCGAGGCCGACCTGGCGGATCTCGTCGGCGCGCAGGCTGAGTGTGCCGCGCGCGGCGTAGAACTCCGGCTTGGCGTGCAGCACCACCCGGGCACCCTCGCGCAGCTCCGGCGCGCCCGCGTCCAGCACGTCGCGGTTGGTGGTGACGGTGAGGCTGAGATCGGCCGACGGGTCGCGCAGCGTGAGGAAGACGGTGCTCGCGCCGGGGCGGCGGCTGATCTGCGCCACCTGGCCGTCGACCCACACCCAGCCCAGGCGGGCGATCCAGGCGCCGACCTTCTGGCTGACCACCCGGACCGGCCAGGGCTCCTCGGCCGTGCTCCGTCCGTCCGGGCTGCTCCGCCCGTCCGGCGCCCCCCGGCCGTCCTCTCCCGCGCTCACCCGCCCACCCTACGGCCCGGGACCGACAGCGCCCGCGCGTGCCTCGCGGCCGCTGCCGTGCGGGAGGGCGGCACGTACGATGGGCGGGTGACTGACGCTGAGACGACTCCCCGGACCGGCAAGCGCGTGCTCCTGGCCAACCCCCGCGGCTACTGCGCGGGCGTGGACCGGGCGGTGCAGACCGTCGAGGAGGCGCTGAAGCTCTACGGCGCGCCGATCTACGTGCGCAAGCAGATCGTGCACAACAAGCACGTGGTGCGCACGCTGGAGGCCCAGGGCGCGATCTTCGTGGAGGAGAACGAGGAGGTGCCGGAGGGCGCCACCGTCATCTTCTCCGCCCACGGCGTCGCCCCCGAGGTCTACGACCAGGCCAAGCAGCGCTCGCTGCGGGCGATCGACGCCACCTGCCCGCTGGTCACGAAGGTGCACCACGAGGCCCGGCGGTTCGCCGCGCAGGACTACGACATCCTGCTCATCGGGCACGAGGGGCACGAGGAGGTCATCGGCACCGCCGGTGAGGCCCCCGCCCACATCCAGCTCGTCGACGGCCCGGACGGCGTCGACAAGGTCACCGTGCGCGACCCGGAGAAGGTGGTCTGGCTGTCCCAGACCACGCTGTCGGTGGACGAGACGCTGGAGACCGTGGCCCGGCTCAAGAAGCGGCTGCCGCTGCTCCAGTCGCCGCCCAGCGACGACATCTGCTACGCCACCTCCAACCGCCAGCACGTGGTCAAGGAGATCGCCCCCGAGTGCGACGTGGTGGTCGTGGTCGGCTCGCGCAACTCCTCGAACTCGGTCCGGCTGGTCGAGGTGGCGCTCGACGCCGGAGCCCGCGCCGGCTACCTGGTCGACTTCGCGCACGAGATCGAGGACGCCTGGCTTGCCGGGGCGAGCACTGTGGGTGTGACCTCCGGCGCGAGCGTGCCCGACGAGCTGGTCCAGCAGGTGCTGGCGCACCTGGCCGAGCGCGGCTTCGGCGACGTCGAGGAGATCACCACCGCGGACGAGCGGCTGACGTTCTCGCTGCCGCAGGAGCTCAAGCGCGACATGAAGGCCGCCGCCGCGGCCCGCGGCTGACCGGGAACGGATCGGCCGTCCGCCGCGTCCAACCGACCATGAAGACTCCTCGTACGGTGCTCGTCGCACTGCTCGCCGGCCTCGCGCTGACCGCCTGCGCCGCACCCGGCGACGGGTCCGCCGATTCCAGCCCGAGCCCGAGCCCGAGTACGACGGGAGCCGCCCCCGTGACCAGCCAGCCCGACCCCGGCACGAGCCCGAAGCGTCCCGGCCCCTCCTGGAAGGGTGGCCCGTCGACCCCGCCGGGGGTCGGCGGCACCGTCATCAGCGGCACCGTGCAGGCCGGCGTCGAGCCGAACTGCCTGTTGCTCGACGGCCACCTGCTCGTCGGCGGGCCGCGCGACGTGCTCAAGCCCGGCGCCCGGGTCGAGGTCACCGGCCGCCCCGAGCCGGGCATGATGACCACCTGTCAGCAGGGCACCCCGTTCGTGGTCGAGTCCGCCCGCCGCGCCTGACCGCAAGCACGAAGGAGCCCCGCCCCCTCCGAGAGGGGACGGGGCTCCTTCGTGTCAGCGGCTCAGTTGACCGCGAGGACCTCGACCGAACCGCGGCCGACGACCGCGCCCTCGGTGGTGGTCACGGCCATGTCGCCGTACAGCTCCCGGCCGGCGGCCGGGGTGGACAGGGCGGTCACCGCACCGGTGAGGGTGGCGGTGGCGCCGTTGGCCAGGGACAGCGGCGTGGACGGCGCGGAGAGCGTGCCCAGCGCCGGGGACGCGAACGAGTCCCGGTAGTCGTACGCGGTGCTCGGGTCACTCATCGAGTAACCGTCGACCACGACCCGGTAGGTGCCGGGCGTCGGGTTGGTCAGCGTGACCGCCTCCTCCGAGTCACCGTCGGCCGACTGGCCCACCTGCGTGGTGCCGCGGAAGACCGTCAGGTCCAGGTCGGCGCTCAGGTCGGACGGGTTGCCGATCCGGGCGGTGAACGAGGTGGCGCCGGCGGGCACCTCCACCGTGTACTCCTGGGTCGCGCCCTCGGTGATGCTGGGACGCTCGGACCGGACGCTCGCCAGCGGACCGCCGACGCCGGTCACCTGGACCGGGCCGAACGTGTTGGTCAGGCTCCAGCTCACCGAGGCCGGGGTGCCGGCGGTGACCGACGGGAGCTGGACCACTGCCGGCTCCACAGTGACGCCCTGCACGCGGGCCTGGAGCCGGAACGGGTTGTCCAGCGCCGGCGAGGTGCGACGCGCCTCCACCTCGATCTCCCACACGCCCGGCAGCGGGTTCTGGTAGTCCCGCTCCTGCGGCTTGCAGACCGCGGCGTCGGAGAAGTTGGTGTAGCAGGCGGTGCTGGCGGTGCTCTCGACCGGCACGCCGTACGGGTTGATGGCGATGAAGCGGGTCTGCGAGCCGGTCGCGATGCCGGACAGGTTGACCTGCAGCGCGCCGGCACCCGGCGGCACCGTCACGAAGTACGACCGGAAGCCGTTGCGCTCGACCGAGCCGTCGGCCGAGAACGAGTACGCCGGAGCGGCGACCGGGTTCGAGGCGATCACGACGGTGGCGACCTCGAAGTCGACGACGGAGGTGGCCGGGTCGTCGACGGTCATGATGGCGCCGTGCGCACCGGCCGTCATCGGCTTGGCCTTCACCTTGACCGTGACGGTCTTGTTCAGCGGCAGCCACACCACCTTGGGGGCGCTGTAGGTGCCGTCGTTGCCGCGGAAGGCGACCTCGTGCTTGACGCCCTTGTTCGGGCCGCTGGTGCGGGTCAGCTTCACCTCGTAGTGGCGGCTCTCCTTGACCTTCTGGCCACCACGGTCGGCGGCGCAGCGGTTGTAGAGGCCGGTGCCGACGTTCGGGTTCGGCACGAACGTGCCGGAGGCCCGGTCGTAGCGGGTCAGGTTCGGCGACAGCTCGGTGCAGACCGGCGCCTCGGAGGTGTAGGTGCGGGTCTGCACGCCCTTGGCGAGCAGGCTCCACGCGCCCGGTACGTCGAACATGCCGTAGCCCTGCGCGTACGTCGGGACGCCGCTGATCGGGTCCGCCGAGGTGTAGACGGCCCGGCGCAGCGCGGCCGGGGTGACGCCCTTGCCGGTCGCCTTGGCGGCCGACAGCAGCAGCGCGGCGGCACCGGCGGCCTGCGGGGACGCCATCGAGGTGCCGTTGAGCATCTGGTAGCCCGGGGGCAGCGAGTAGCCCGCCTCCGGCACCGGGTTGCCCGGCTGCCAGGTCGGCGCGGTGGAGATGGCCGAGCCGGGGGCGGCGATGTTCGGCTTGAAGCCGCCGTCCTCACGCGGGCCGCGCGACGAGAAGTTGAACAGCGCGTTGTCCTTGCGGACCACCGAGCCGTAGTTGGCCAGCCAGGTGTCCTTGCTGACGCTCGCCGCCACGCTGACCACGTCGGTGGCGACAGACGGGTCACCGACGGTGTTCACGCCCGGACCGGAGTTGCCGGCCGAGATGAACAGCTGCACGCCGTAGGTGTTGATCAGGTCGTTGTAGAGGACCGCACGGGCGTTCGAGCCGTCGTTGAGCGCCGGCAGACCGCCGATCGACATGTTCACCACGTCGACCTTGCGGTTGATCACCAGGTCGGCCATGCCGGTGGTGAGCGCCGCGGCGGTGCAGCCGCCACCCCAGGAGCAGGCGCGGGCGGAGACCAGCTTGGCACCCGGCGCGGCGCCGTCGAAGGCGCTGTTGCCGAGCATGTCGTTGGCGGCGGTGATGCCGGCGACGTGGGTGCCGTGGGTGCTCTCGATGATGCCGATGTTGACGTAGTCGACCAGGCCGGGGCCGCCGACCGGGGCGGTGTTCACGTTGCGCCGGTACTCGACCACGAACGGGATCTGCTCGCGGACCGCAGTGGCCGGGTTGTCGGTGCCGAAGTGGCCGACCTGGAACTTCTCCTTGTACGGCCGCATCACCTCGTCGTCGGTGAAGTCGTTGTTCTGGTTCGCGTCGACGCGGACGTCACCGGTGGTGGGGTTGTAGAGGACGCCCCAGAAGTCGGTGGTGTCGCCGTCGCGGTTGAGGTCGCCGCGCGCGTCGCTGTTCGCGGTGATGTTCTCGCGGAACACGTTGAACCGGTAGTTGCCGGCCGGCGCCGTCCAGGTGCCCAGCGAGGTGGTGAACGTCGGGCCGCTGACCTCGGTCAGCATGGGGCGCCAGGAGGCGTCCTCCAGCGGGTCGGTGGCGGTGACCCAGTCGACGATCTTGCGCTCGCCGGTGGTGGTCTGCTGGAGCGCCGGGTGGTCGAGGTCCACACCGGAGTCCATGATGCCGATGGTGACGCCGCGGCCGTCCCACTGCGGGTTCGCGGCCTTGAAGGCCTCCGCGCCGGTCTCGTTCGTCGGCATGTACGGGTTCACCGCGCCGGTGTCGCCGCCCGGCCCGGCGAGCGTCTCGGCCTGCGAGGCGGTCTTGGCACCCTTCGGCGCCGCCTCGGGCGCCGGGTCGGGGAGCTTGATGGTCTCGTCCAGGTCGACGGCGGCGACACCCGGCAGCGTGGCGGCCTTGAGCGCCTTCGCGGTCGGGACCTTCGCCAGCACGTAGCCGATCTGGTCGTACCGCTGGCTGACGGTGGCGCCCAGGCCGGTCAGGCCGTCGACGACCTTCTTGGCCGAGCCCTTCTTCGCCGCGATGATCATCGTGACGGTCGGCGCGTTCTTCGCCTCGGCCTCGTCGAGCAGCTTGGCGTCGTGGGCGCCCAGTGCCTTCGCGGCGGTCGGCTGCGAGGGCGGGGTGGCGGGGGCGGCGCTCGCGGTGCCGGCGCCACCCCCCACGGTCAGGGCGCCGGCCGCGAGGACCGAGGCCAGGAGCGCGGCGGACGGTCGCCGGCTGCGCGTGCGGGGTTTACTCAACGTTCTCTTCCTCCAGAGAACAGGGCCCTCGAGGGGCAGGGCACGTGTGACGGTGATCCTGCGTGTCAGGACGGCAGGTGTCACTACTCGGCCTGGGTTTGTGACCAGTCCGTGATAGAAATCGGCCTACGTCATCACGTGCGGCGTGTTAGGCGTCGACGTCCGTCGACCTCTCGGCCGATGTGGACGGCGTGCCCAGCAGCTCCGGTGCCTGCGGCTGCCTCGGCGCCAGCTCGACCTGCGCCGGCGCGGCCAGCTCGTCGTCGGAGACGCCCAGCTCGGCCAGCTTGCGGGCGCTGACCAGCACCCGCGCCTCCAGGGACCCCACCGCGCGGTTGTACGCCGTCACCGCCCCGCTCAGCGAACTGCCGAGCTTGCCCACGTGGTCACCCAGAGTGGACAGCCGCCCGTACAGCTCGCGGGCCAGCGAGTGGACGGTGGCGGCGTTACGCGCCAGCGCCTCCTGCCGCCACGAGTAGGCGACGGTGCGCAGCAGCGCCACCAGCGTGGCCGGCGTGGCGAGCACCACGTTGCGGGCGAACGCGTGCTCCAGCAGGGACGGGTCGCGTTGCAGCGCCACGTCGAGGAACGGGTCCGCCGGTACGAACAGCACCACGAATTCGGGCGTCTGGTCGAACGCCGACCAGTAGGACTTGGCCGCCAGGCCGTCCACGTGCGCGCGCAGGTGCCGGGCGTGCGCGTCCAGGTGGGTGTCGCGCCCCCGCTCGTCGCGCGACTCCATCGCGGTCAGGTACGCGTCGAACGGCGCCTTCGCGTCCACCACCACCGTCCGGCCGCCGTGCAGCCGTACCACCAGGTCGGGGCGTACCCCCTGGTGGTCGGTCGCGGCGGTGACCTGCTCGCTGAAGTCGCAGTGTTCGAGCATGCCGGCGGCCTCGACGATCCGGCGGAGCTGGTGCTCGCCCCAGCGGCCACGCACCTGCGGCGCGCGCAGCGCGGCGACCAGCTGCTTGGTCTCGGTGCGCAGCTCGCCGGAGACGGCGCTCATGGACCGCACCTGTTCGCGCAGTTCGGCGTACGCGTCGACCCGGTCCCGCTCCAGCTCGGCCACCCGCTGTTCGTAGCGGCGCAGCGTGTCGTGCAGCGGCGCCACCGCGCGGGCGACCGCCTCCTGGGACTGCGCCGTCGCCTCGTAGCTCAGCGCCCGCATGGACTGCTCCAGCCGCCCCTCACCGGCCTGGGTGGCGGCGAGCGTCGCCTCCAGGCGGGCGATGTCAGCCGCCGCGCGCGCCCGCGCGGCCAGCCAGCCCACCGCGCCGCCCGCGGCGAGGCAGAGCACCACCACGGCCAGCGTCGCAAAGCTCATGGCCAAGAGCTTGCCAAACGGGTACGACGAGCGCCCGGTGGGTACGTTCGAGTCATGGAGTTCGCGTTGTGGCTGGTCCTGATCCTGCTGCTCGGAGGTGCGTTCGTGTTCTGGCGGAGGGGGAGCAGATCGCGCCGGTCGAACGAACTGGCCGACGCCCGCGCCGAGGCGCAGCGCTGGTACGAGCGGCTCGGCGGCCAGCTGATGAACCTGCACGGCGACGCCCCGGCGGTCCGGCAGGCGCTCGCCGACGCCGGTGAGCGCTACAACGCGGCCGGTTCGCAGCTGGAGCAGGCGACCACGCCGCGCCAGTTCGGGCTGGCCCGGGAGACCGCGCTGGAAGGGCTGGCGTACATCCGGGCGGCGCGGACCGCGATGGGCATCGACCCGGGCCCGGAGCTGCCGCCACTCGCCGCCGCCCAGGGTGCCGGCGCGCTCACCAAGGAGCGCCAGGTCGACGTGCAGGGGCAGACGTTCCGCGCCGGCCCGCAGCCGGGGAACGCGACGCCCTACTACTACCCGGGTGGCCGGTTCCAGGGGCGGCCGGTGCCGGCCGGCTGGTACTCCACGCCGTGGTGGAAGACCGCGCTCGGCGCGGGTGTCGGTGTGGTCGGCGGTCTCCTGATCGCGGACGCGCTGTTCTCACCCGCGTTCGCCGATCCCGGGTACGACGCCGGCTACCAGGAGGGCTTCGGCGACGGCCAGGACTTCGGCGACCAGAGCGACATGGGCGGCGGCGACGCGGGCGGCGGTGGCGACTACGCCGGTGGCGACTTCGGCGGCGACTTCGGTGGCTTCGGCGGCGGCGACTTCGGTGGTGACTTCGGCGGCGGCGACTTCTAGCCGGCCCCGGCGGGGCCCTCGCTCGCACGAGTGCCCCGCCCGGGACGGGATCAGCCGGTGTTGCGCATGCCGGCGGCGATGCCGTTGACGGTGGTCAGCAGCGCCCGCTCCAGCGCCGTACCGTCGTTCGGGGCCCGCCGCCCACCCGGCGCGGTCGCCACCGCTCGCCCGGCCGCACCTGATTCGCGGTACTGCCGCAGCAGCGCCACCTGCAGGTGGTGCAGCGGCTCCAGGTAGGTGTCCCGCACGGCGAGCGTGCGCTGGAGCACGGGCGAGTTGTCCAGCAGCGCCGGTGCGGCGGTGACCGCGAGCACCTCCTGCTTGGTCAGCTCGTACTCCTGCTCGATCTTGTCGAAGATCGGGTGCAGCTTCTTCGGCACCAGCGTCTCGACGTACCGCCGGGCGATCGTCAGGTCGGTCTTGGTCAGCATCATCTCGACGTTCGACAGGAACGTGCGGAAGAAGTGCCAGTTCCGGTTCATCTCGGCGAGCACGTCGGCCAGCCCGGCCGCCCGCGCGGCGGCCAATCCGGAGCCCACACCGAACCAGCCCGGCACGATCTGCCGGGTCTGCGTCCAGCCGAACACCCACGGGATGGCCCGCAGGCCGGACAGGCCGGCGCCGGTGTTCGGGCGCTTCGCCGGCCGGGAACCGATGTTCAGCGCACCGAGCAGCTCGGTCGGGGTGGACGCCCAGAAGTACGCGGGCAGGTCCGGGTCCTCGACCAGCGACCGGTACGACCGGAACGCCGAGGAGGACACCACGTCCATCGCCGCGTCCCAGCGCTCCAGCATCTCGGCCGGCTGCCGGGGAGCGGTGTGCAGCAGCGTCGCCTGGAGCACCGCCGCGACCGTCAGTTCCAGGTTCTCCCGGGCCAGCGCCGGCAGCGTGTACTTGTCGGAGATGACCTCACCCTGCTCGGTCACCTTGATCGCGCCGTCCAGCGTGCCGTACGGCTGGGCCAGGATCGCGTCGTGCGTGGGGCCGCCGCCCCGGCCGACGGTGCCGCCCCGGCCGTGGAACAACCGCAGATGTACGCCGTGCCGCGCGGCCACGTCCCGCAGCGCGCGCTGCGCCCGGTGGATGGACCACTGGCTGGTGGTGATGCCGGCCTCCTTGTTGGAGTCGGAGTAGCCGAGCATCACCTCCTGCACGTCGCCCCGGGCCGCCACGAGCGCCCGGTACGCGGGCAACGACAGCAGCTCGTCCAGCAGCTCACCACCGGCGTTCAGCTCGGCCGGGGTCTCCAGCAGCGGCACGATGCCGATGCGGGCCCGCCCGGAGTGCACGTCCACCAGGCCGGCCTCGCGGGCCAGCACCACGGCGGCCAGCACGTCGTCCACGCCGAGCGTCATCGAGATGATGTACGACTCGATCACCTCGGGGCCGAACCGGTCCTGCGCCTCGCGGATCGCCGCGAACACGTCGAACGTCTTGCGGGCCGACTCGGTGAGCGGGCTGTCCTGGGTGGAGAGCGGCCGGCGGCCGGTCAGCTCGTCGGCGAGCAGCTTGGTGCGTTCCAGCCGGGACAGCGCCGGGTAGTCGGACACCTCGCCCACCGCCTCGTAGAGCTGGGCCAGCACCTCGTGGTGCTTCTCCGCGTGCTCCCGGATGTCCATGGTGGCCAGGTGCAGGCCGAACGCGGACACCGTACGGATGGCCGAGGCGAGCCGCCCGACGGCGGTGAGCTGGCCGGAGTTACGGGCCAGCGACGCGCGCAGCAGTTCCAGGTCGGCGATCAGCTCGGCCGAGCCCCGGTAGTCGCGCCCCGGCACGTGCGGGGTGTCGGCGCGCAGCCGCTCCCGGGTGTTGGCGAGCTTCGCCTTCACGCACCGCGCCTTGAGCCGGTACGGCTCCTCCGCGTTGACCCGGCGGAACCGCGGCGCCACCTCTGGCAGCGCGTCCAGGTCCTTGGCCAGGCTGGCGGACAGGTCGAGCGACACCGCGCGCAGCCGCCGGGACACGCTGACCTCGGTGATCAGCTCGTCCATCGCCTTCTCGGTGGCGGCGATGCCGTGCTCGTGCTGGATGCGCAGCACCTCGCGGGTGACCACCGGCGTGACGAACGGGTTGCCGTCGCGGTCGCCGCCGATCCAGGTGCCGAAGCTCAGCGGGCGGGACGTCGGTGACGTCTCCACGCCGAGCGTGCGCAGCGTGTCGGCGAGGTCGTCGAGGACCTGCGGCGCGGCCTCGGCGTACAGGTCGCGCAGGTAGTAGATCGCGTTGCGCGCCTCGTCTGTCGGGTCCGGCCGGTCCAGCCGCAGCTCGTCGGTCTGCCACATGAGATCGAGCAGTTCGGCCAGGCGGCGGTTCGCCGGGCCCTCGTCGCTGGCGCCGTACAGGATCGCGTTCGCGGTCTCGGTGTCCAGCTCGTCGGCCACCGCGCGCAGCTTGGACAGGATGGACCGGCGGGCCGCCTCGGTGGGGTGGGCGGTGAAGACCGGGCGTACGGCCAGCCGGCGGGCCGCGGCGGCGATCTCCTCGGCCGGTACGCCGCGCTCGGCGATCATCTTGGCCGCCTGGTCCAGCCAGCCGCCGTGGGTGGCGCGGCGGCGGCGCAGGTCCCGGGCGCGGTGCACCTGCTCGGTGATGTTCGCCAGGTGGAAGTAGGTGGAGAAGGCACGGGCCAGCTTCGTGCCGGTGGTGACGTCGAGCCCGGCGAGGCGCTGGGCGGCGGCCGGCGCGTCGGAGCGGACCTGGGCGCGGATCTCCTCGACCAGGTCGAGCAGCGGCCGGCCCTCCTGACGGGCGAGCGTCTGCCCGAGCAGCGTGCCGAGGCGGCGGATGTCGGCCCGGAGAGCGGCGTCGGGGCCGTCGTGGTCGTGCTGGTCGGTCACGGTTGCGCTCCTTACGCGAGGACGAAGGACAGCGCTGTCCGACTCCTCTGGATGGTATCCGCGCGGCCCCGGGGGACAGGAGGGGGACGGCGTGATGATCTGCACTCTGGGACGGCCCGCCGGTCAACCCCGCTCGACCGCGTGCCGTCCCGCCTTCGGTCCGCGGCGCGCCCGGAACATGGTCGCGGTGAGCAGGCCGGCCAGGCCGGCGACCACCCAGACCAGCAGCCCGGTCAGTGCCCAGCCGCCGCCGCGCCAGTCGAAGTAGATCGCCGACTTGAACAGGTCGGTGGCCAGGCCGGGCACGTTCCAGCGGTGCATCCCGCGCAGGAACGGCGGCAGGAACTCGGGCGCGTAGATACCGCCCGAGCCGGGGTTGCCGAGCACCACGAGCAGCAGGATCACGATGCCGGTGCCGAGCAGCCCGAGCCAGCCCTGCACGGCGGCGGCGACCATCCCGGCCGCGAACGCGGCGAGCGCGCCGACCACCGCCACCGTCGCCACCTGATCGGGGAACACGCCGAGCACCGGCCCGACCAGGATCGCCCCGATGACGCCGAGCAGGATGGCGTGCACCGCCAGCGTGGCGATCCGCAGCCCGGCCCGGCGCAGGTCGCGCGGGCTGGTGCCGAGCGAGATGCCGAGCGCCGTGGACGCCAGGTAGCCGCCGAGCACCACGCCGACGGCCAGGTAGAACGGGACCAGGCCGCGCGGGTCGTCGGCGGAGACCGGCACGTCGTCGGTGACCTCCAGTGGCACCCCGGCCTGCCGGGCCGCCTCGGTGAACACCTCGGTGACGAGTTCGGTGGCGGCGGGCGCTCCCGCGCTGGCGGTGGCGAGCGTCAGGCCGCCGTCCGGGGCGGAGCTGAGCACCGCGTACACCGATCGGTCGGTGAGTCCGTCCTGGGCGGCGCCGCGGCTGTCGTACCCGACGGGTTTGATCGTGTCGGTGCGGGCGCGGACGGCGGACGTCACGGCCTGGGCCTGCTGGTCGCTCGTGACCACGGCGACCGGCACGTCACGCGGGTCCGGCTTGTGCAGCGCGCCGACGTAGGCGGCGATGAACGCGCTCGCCAGCGCGAGGGTGCCGAGGATCAGCGCCGCCGTGCGGGGCAGCCAGTCGCGGGTACGCAGCTCCGGCTCGTCGTCCACGGCCTCAGCCTATTGCGGGCATATGCCCGGCTCGTGGGGTTTCGCCTGGTGAAAACCGGTGGCCCGGGCCGGTAGCGTCGGACCATGCAGGCACCCATCTATCCCGCCAAACCGCAGCCCGGCGACCGGGTCGCGGTCGTCTCACCCTCCGCCGGCCTGCCGGGTCTCTTCCCCCACGTGTACGAGCTGGGCCTGCGCCGGCTCCGCGACGAGCTGGGGCTGGAACCGGTGGAGTACCCGACCACCCGCGTCATGGGCGCCGACCCGCGCGACCGGGCGCGTGACCTGACCGCCGCGTTCGCCGACCCGACGATCACCGCCGTGCTGGCCACGGTCGGCGGGGACGACCTGATCACCGTCACGCCGTACCTGGACGACGAGGTGCTGCGGGCCAACCCGAAGCCGTACTTCGGCTACTCGGACAACACCAACGTGCTCAACCACCTGTACCGGCTGGGTGTCGTCGGCTACCACGGCGGCTCGGTGCTGGTGCACCTCGGGCGCTCCGGCAAGCCGCACCCGCTCACGCTCGACTCGCTGCGCGCCGCGCTGTTCACCACCGGCTGGTACGACCTGACCGCCGCCCCCGAGTGGGGCGACGAGCCGTGCGACTGGCGTGACCCGGCCGCGCTGGCCGAGGAGCCGCCGATGTACCCGTCCGACGGTTGGCGCTGGCACGGCCCGGCCCGGGTGGTGCAGGGCCGGACGTGGGGCGGCTGCCTGGAGATCGTGCACTGGCTGATGGCGACCGACCGCGTTCCGTCGGCGGCCGACCTGGCCGGGTCGGTGCTGGTGCTGGAGACGTCGAACGAGCTGCCGCCCGCGCAGGAGGTCTTCCGGATCGTGCGGAACATGGGCGAGCGAGGGCTGCTCGCCGCCGTCCCGGCGATCGTGGTGGGCCGCCCCAAGGCGTGGGACTTCGACCGTCCGCACTCCGTCGCGGAGCGGCTGGCCTGGGGTGAGGAGCAGCGGGCGGCGATCCTGTCGGCACTCGCCCCCTACGCCGACGACCCGGTGGTGGTCTTCGACGTCGACCTGGGCCACACCGACCCGCAGCTGATCATCCCGTACGGCGGCGAGATCCGCGTTGACGCGGTGGAGCGCCGCATCGCCGTCCGCTACTGACCCGCCCTCACCCGCCGCCTCACCCCTCGGTTGGCGGCGTGGGCGACGCAGGCAAGATCCACTCCGTTTCGCCGAGGTGGCGGCATTGGAGGGCGTTGGACCCCGCCATTTCGGGGAAGTGGAGTGGATCTTGCGCGAGGATCAGACGATCGCGAAGGCGCGGACCGGGAACGTGCCCATGCCTGCTACCCGCGGCGGGGCGGCGGTGAACCGGAAGCCGGTCGGGGGCAGCGCGTCCAGGCCGGTCAGGTGCTCCACGATCGGGATGCCGGCGGCCAGCAGACCGGTGTGCGCCGGGCGCTGACCCGCTGCCGCCGGAGTCATGTCGTCGATGTTGATCGAGTCGATGCCGACCAGCGCCGCGCCCGCCTCGGCCAGCCACTGCGCGCCGTCACCGGTCAGGTAGGGCGCCTCCGCAGCGGCGTACGCGTCGGTGCCGAAGTGTGCGTCCCAGCCGGTGTGCAGCAGCACCGCGCACCCGGCCACGTCGTACGGGGCGAGCATCAGCCGGTCCACCGCCCGCGTACCGGCCGGCACGCGTACCACCAGGCCGGGCAGGTCGGCGAGACGGTCCAGCGGCATCCCGGTCAGGTCCGGGCCGTCGGCGAAGCGGTGCGACGGCGTGTCCACGTACGTGCCGGTGTTGGCGATCATGTTGATCCGCGCGACGTGGAACTCGACACCCGGCGCGTACCGCTTCCGGGAGTCCTCCCGGGTCAGCCAGTCGGTGATCGACGGTCCGGGCCAGCCGGGCAGCGTGACCATGCCGTCGGTGACCACGTGACTCAGTTCGACGAGCTTCCGCCCACCGGAGGCTGGCACATCGAGGCCCCGCCCGCCCTTGTGCGGCTCCTCGACGACGGTCCGGTCGGTGATCCGTACCTCGCCGACCATGAGCAGCCCGAGGTGCCGGACCAGCAGCGCGGCCACCTCGTCGTCGGTGACGTCCGGGTGCGGCACGTCCAGCCGGAACCCGTCGGTGCGCAGACCACCGCCGTTGGAGAAAAGCACCTCGGCGTCGAAGACCGTCCGATACTCGACCATCCACCCACCGCACCACGCCCGGTGGCAGCCGGTCAAGATCGAAGATCGGGCGGGCCCGGATCGTCGGTGGAGGGGGATAGGCTCGAACGGTGCACCCCCCGTCCGGCTGGACGCGGGGTCGTCGTCGTGTGTCGATCCGCTGGAAGTGATCACTGATGCTCACCGGACTCTTCTCCGCCGCCCTGGCCGACCCGGGGCTGGCCCGGGCGCGTGACCTGGCGCGCTCCGGTGCCGCGCAGGTCGACGGGCTCGACCTCACCGCCCCGGCCGCGCTGCGCCCGTTCGCGGTCGCCGCGGTCGCCGCCGACGAGCCGGCCGGTGGCGCGGGGCGCCCCGTGCTCGCGGTCACCGCCACCACCCGCGAGGCCGACGACCTGGCCTCCGCACTGGGCAGTCTGCTGCCGCCGGAGCAGGTGGCGGTCTTCCCGTCCTGGGAGACGCTGCCGCACGAGCGCCTGTCGCCCCGCTCCGACACGGTCGGGCGGCGCCTCGCCGTGCTCCGCCGCCTGGCCCACCCGGACGCCGCCGACGCGCACGGCCGCACCGGCCCGCTGCGGGTCGTCGTGGCGCCGGTCCGGTCGCTGCTCCAGCCGCAGCTCAAGGGGCTCGGCGACCTGGAGCCGGTGCAGCTCGCCGCCGGGGACGAGGCCGACCTGGAGGAGGTCGCCCGCCGGCTCACCGACATGGCGTACGCCCGGGTCGACCTGGTCACCAAGCGCGGCGAGTTCGCCGTACGCGGCGGCATCCTGGACGTCTTCCCGCCCACCGACGAGCACCCGTCCCGGGTCGAGTTCTGGGGCGACGAGGTGGAGGAGATCCGCACCTTCGCGGTCGCCGACCAGCGCACCATCGAGGGCGTCGCGCAGCTCTGGGCGCCGCCGTGCCGGGAGCTGCTGCTGACCCCGGCGGTGCGGGAGCGGGCCGCCGCGCTGGCCGCCGAGCACCCGGAGCTGGCCGAGATCCTGGACAAGCTGGCCGAGGGCATCCCGGTCGAGGGCATGGAGTCCCTCGCCCCCGCGCTGATCGGCGCCGACGCGCTGGAACTGCTCGTCGACTGCATGCCGGCCGGCACCCACGTACTCCTCTGCGACCCCGAGCGCATCCGCACCCGCGCGCACGACCTGGTCCGTACCTCGGAGGAGTTCCTCCAGGCCAGCTGGGCCGCGGCCGCCGTCGGCGGCCAGGCCCCGGTCGACCTCGGCGCCGCCGCCTTCAAGACCCTGGCCGAGGTACGCACGGCAGCCCGCGCCCTGCGCCAGCCCTGGTGGACGCTCGCGCCGTTCGGCCTGGTCGAGGCGGACGCGGCACCGGCCCGGCAGCCCTGGGAGGACGAGCCCGCCGAGGTCGACGTCACCCCCGACGACGCCATCGCGGTGAGCCTGGCCGCCCAGCCGGCCCCGCTCTACCACGGCGAGACCGCCCGGGTGGTCGACGACCTCAAGCGGTGGGCCGGCGAGGGCTGGTCGATCGCGCTCGTCTTCGAGGGGCACGGCCCCGCCCAGCGGGCCGTCGAGGTGCTCCGCGACGCCGGTCTCGGCGCCCGGCTCACCGAGGAGGTGCCCGCCGCGCCGGCACCGGGCGAGCTGCTCGTGTCGTGTGGCTGCCTGACCGCCGGGTTCGTCGACGAAGCGTCGAAGTTCGTGCTGCTCACCGGCAACGACGTCACCGGCGGCCGGGGCACCTCCACCCGCGACATGCGCAAGATGCCCAGCCGGCGGCGCAACACCATCGACCCGCTGGAGCTGAAGGCCGGCGACTACGTCGTGCACGAGCAGCACGGCATCGGCCGGTACGTCGAGCTGGTGCAGCGCACCGTCAACGGTGCCAGCCGCGAATACCTGGTCATCGAGTACGCGCCCAGCAAGCGCGGCCAGCCCGGCGACCGCCTGTTCGTCCCCACCGACCAGCTCGACCAGCTCTCCCGCTACGTCGGCGGTGAGCAGCCCACGCTGCACAAGATGGGCGGCTCGGACTGGCAGAAGTCCAAGGCCCGGGCGCGCAAGGCGGTCCGTGAGATCGCCGCACAGCTCATCCAGCTGTACGCCGCCCGTAAGGCGTCGAAGGGGCACAACTTCGGCCCCGACACCCCGTGGCAGCGGGAGCTGGAGGACGCGTTCCCCTGGCAGGAGACGCCCGACCAGCTGGCCGCCATCGAGGAGGTCAAGCGGGACATGGAACAGACCGTCCCGATGGACCGGCTGATCTGCGGCGACGTCGGCTACGGCAAGACCGAGATCGCGGTACGGGCGGCGTTCAAGGCGGTGCAGGACGGCAAGCAGGTGGCGGTGCTGGTGCCGACCACGCTGCTGGTGCAGCAGCACTACAACACGTTCGCCGAGCGGATGAGCCAGTTCCCGGTGTCGATCCGGCAGCTGTCCCGGTTCCAGACGCCGAAGGAGACCGAGCAGACGCTGGAGATGGTCGCCGCCGGCACCGTCGACATCGTCATCGGCACCCACCGGCTGCTCCAGGCGTCCACCCGGTTCAAGTCTCTGGGGCTGGTCATCATCGACGAGGAGCAGCGGTTCGGCGTCGAGCACAAGGAGCACCTGAAGACGCTGCGCGCCTCGGTCGACGTGCTCGCCATGTCGGCCACCCCGATCCCGCGCACGCTGGAGATGGCGATCACCGGCATCCGGGAGATGTCCACCATCGCCACCCCGCCGGAGGAGCGGCACCCGGTGCTCACGTTCGTCGGGGCGTACGACGACCGGCAGGTGGCCGCCTCCATCCACCGTGAGCTGCTGCGCGACGGGCAGGTCTTCTACCTGCACAACCGGGTCGAGTCGATCGAGAAGACCGCCCGCAGGCTGCGGGAGCTGGTGCCGGAGGCCCGGGTCGCGGTGGCGCACGGCCAGATGGGCGAGGAAGCGCTGGAGAAGGTGATGGTCGGCTTCTGGGAGAAGGAGTTCGACGTCCTCGTCTGCACCACCATCGTCGAGTCCGGCATCGACATCCCGAACGCCAACACGCTCATCGTCGAGCGGGCCGACCTGCTCGGCCTGGCCCAGCTGCACCAGATCCGCGGCCGGGTCGGCCGAGGCCGGGAGCGGGCGTACGCGTACTTCCTCTACCCGCCGGAGAAGCCGCTCACCGAGAACGCGCACGAGCGGCTGGCCACCATCGCCCAGCACACCGAACTCGGCGCGGGCATGTACGTGGCGATGAAGGACCTGGAGATCCGCGGCGCCGGCAACCTGCTCGGCGGCGAGCAGTCCGGCCACATCGAGGGCGTCGGCTTCGACCTGTACGTCCGGATGGTCGGCGAGGCCGTGTCCGCCTTCAAGGGCGAGAGCACTGAGGAGGAGAGCGAGGTCAAGGTCGACCTGCCGATCGACGCGCACCTGCCGCACGACTACGTGGCGGTGGAGCGACTGCGTCTGGAGATGTACCGCAAGCTCGCCGAGGCCCGTGACTCCGAACGCCTGCGCGAGGTGGTCGCCGAGATGACCGACCGGTACGGCGAGCCGCCCGCGCCGGTGCAGAACCTGGTCGCGGTGGCGCGGTTCCGGCTGCTGGCCCGCCGCTACGGGCTGACCGACGTGTCGATGCAGGGCAAGCACATCCGGTTCGGCCCGCTGCCGCTGCCCGACTCGAAGCAGATGCGGCTCAAGCGCTACCACCCGGACTCGGTCTACAAGCAGGCGCTCGACCAGGTCAGTGTGCCCCGGCCGAGCACCCGGCGGATCGGCGGCGAGCCGTTGCGCGACCAGGCCCTGCTGGAGTGGTGCGGTCAGCTCCTGGCCGACGTCCTCGGCAAGCCCGAGGAGCTGGCCGGTGTTGCCAGCCCCGCAGTGGCGAGCGGACGATGACACAGCAAGCCCGAGGAGTTCGCCGGTGTCGCCCGGTCCGGGGCGGGTGCGCGATGAGGTGGGCGGAGTCACAGGCCGGTACTCGGCGTGAGAGAGTGACCCTCATGCGTGCTCGCCGTTCCCTCGTCGCTGTCAGCGTCGCGGCCCTCGCCGCGCTCTCCCTCGCCGCCTGTGGCCGCTCCGCCCCGGACGTCGCCGCGTACGTCGGCGACACCCGGTACTCCGTCGACCGGGTCGACGCGATCTACGAGGACGCGCAGCGGCAGTACGCGGACGCCGTCCGTAGCCAGGCCCCGCAGACGCCGTCGCCGGCGGAGCTGCGGTCCTCGGTGACCCGGCAGGACGTGCTGAACCTGCTGGTCGCGATCGACCTGGGCAAGCGTGTGGCGGCCGAGAAGGGCCTCCAGGTCACCGACCAGATCTCTCCGGAGCAGATCCAGCAGGCGCTCCGCATGCCGGCGACCACCGAGTACACGAAGCTGTGGGGCGAGTGGGTCGACCTCTCCGGCACGCTCCAGCAGAGCCTGCCTCCGGCCGACCTCAGCGACGAGTCCCTGATGGCCGTCTACCACGCCATCGAGAAGACCGGGGCGATCCAGCCGGGCCTGAGCGTCGACCAGGTCCGGCAGGCGTTCGGCGAGGCCGGCTTCGTCCGCACCGCCACCGCGCTCAGCAGCGCGCTGCAGGAGCAGGCCGACAAGTCGGACGTCCGGGTCAACCCCCGCTTCGGCGTGACCGGCGTGCCGTCGCTCGTCAACACCGGCCAGTCGTTCGTCTTCTACTCCCTGCCGTACGTCGACAAGGACGGCCCGGTCACCGACATCTCCACGTCGGAGGCGCCGGCCTCCGGATCGCCGGCTCCCGGAGCCGCATGACCGCCCGCATCGTCCTGCTCGTCACCTCACCCCGGCTGCCCGCCGGCCTGCTGACCTCGGCCGCCTGGGACTCCGTACGCTCCGCGCCGGTCCTCGCCGGTGCGGAGAGCGAGTTGACCCGCGCGGTCCGGACGGCCGGCGCCGAGGTGAGCGTGGTGACCGAGGGTGCGACCCAGGCACTGCTCGACGCCGCCGCCGCGCACGGCGGGGCGGTGTGGCTGGCCGGCCCGGCCGGCGACGAGGCGCTGGCCCGTGAGCTGGGGCTGCGGCTTGCCCGCGAGCCCGGGCTGGCCGAGCTGGAGCTGATGTACGGCTCGTGGGATCCGCCCGGCGCCCGGCTGCTCGACGCGGTCGAGGTGATGGACCGGCTGGCCTCCCCTGGCGGCGACCCGTGGAAGCGGGCGCAGACCCACCGCAGCCTGGCCGGTTTCCTGCTGGAGGAGTGCTACGAGGCGTACGACGCGATCAGCGCCGACGACACCGACGCGCTCCGCGAGGAACTGGGCGACGTGCTGCTCCAGGTGCTGCTGCACGCCCGGCTGGCGGAGAACCTGCCGGAGGGCGAGAGCTGGACCGTCGACGACGTCGCGGGCACCCTGGTCGACAAGATGGTGCGACGCAACCCGCATGTGTTCTCCGGTGAGCCGGCCGGTTCGATCGAGGAGATCGAGGCGAACTGGGAGCGGATCAAGCGGGCCGAGAAGACCCGCGAATCGGTACTCGACGGCATCGCGCTGAGCCAGCCCGCGCTGTCGCTGGCCGCGAAGATCCTGGACCGGGCCGGTCGGGTCGGTCTCGCCGTACCGCCCCCGCTGGCCGAGTCGCAGGTGGACCCGGAGGCCCGGCTCGGCGCGAGCCTGCTGGCCACGGTCGCCGCCGCCCGTCAGGCCGGTATCGACCCCGAGGCCGCCCTGCGGCGGGCCACCTTGGCGTACGCCGAAGCAGTCAGAGCCGCCGAACGCCCCACCCCGAACCACCCCACCTGACCCAACCCACCCCCGCCCCCGCCCCCGCCCCGCGATCTTGCACTTTCGGCCCGATCGGTGCCGCAAATGCCCCATCTGCCCGGGCGCAAAGTGCAAGATCGCCGAGTCGGACTGCCGGGCCGGCACCCCGGCAGGCGCCGGCCTTCCAGGGGACGCCCGGGTGATCAAGGGGTTTGGGTCAGGGGCGGGCTCGGGCGGGGACATCAACTCCTTGATCAACGGGGGGCGGCGAGGCGGGGGAGTGGGCGGGAGGGTCGGTAGGGTCGGGGGATGGAAGCGTTCGTGCCGCTGGCGGAGCGGATCGTGGAGGCGTTGCTGGAGAGCCGGCCCGGGCTGGCCACCTCCGTCGGGGACCACCGCTACGACGACCGGCTGCCCGATCTCTCCGCCGACGCCCTCGCCGCGGACCAGGCGATGCTGAAGGACGCGGCCGACGCACTCGCCGAGATCGACCCGGACGCGCTCGACCCGGCGGAGGGCGTCGACCACGCGCTGCTCACCAGCCTCGTCGACCGAGGTCTGTTCGAGGCCACCGAGATCCGCACCCACGAGTGGGATCCGCTGCACCACAATCCGGGGCCGCTGCTGCACGCCCTGCTGGCTCGTCCCTTCGCCCCGGCCGAGGAGCGCCTGACCAGTCTCGCCGGGCGTCTGTCGGCCGTACCCGATGCGCTGTCGACGGCGCGCGCGACGTTGCGGGACATGCCGCGGGTCCACGCGGAGACGGCGGTCGGGCAGTTCACCGGTACGGCGGCGCTGATCCGCGACGAGGTGCCCGGCCTGCTGGCCGAGGCGCCGGCGATGCGCGACCGGGTCGGCCCGGCGGCCACCGAGGCGATCGCCGCGCTGGAGGAGTTCGTGGCCTGGCTGCGACACGGCCTGGCCGCCGACGCCGGCCCGGGGCGTGACCCGCGGCTGGGCCGGCGGCGGTGGGAGGCGCGGCTGTGGCACACGCTCGACACCGAGCTGAGCGCCGCCGAGGTGCAGCGCCGCGCCTGGGCCAACCTCGAGCGGGTCACCGAGGAGATCCGCGCGGCGTCGGTCGAGCTGGTCGGTGGTCCGGCCGACGACGAGACGGTACGCCGGGCGCTGGACCTGCTGGCCGCCGAGCACCCGGACGACGCCACGATCGTCGACCTCGCCTCGGTGACGCTGGACGAGGCGAGTGACTTCGTCCGCCACCACGACCTGGTCAGCATGGTCGGCGACCCGTGCGTGATCCAGGAGATGCCGGAGTTCGCGCGCGGCGTGGCGGTGGCCTACTGCGACTCGCCGGGCCCGCTGGAGACGGCCGACGTGCCCACGTTCTACTGCATCTCGCCCACCCCGGCGGACTGGCCGGCGCAGCGGGTCGAGTCGTTCTACCGTGAGTACAACGACCACATGATCCGCAACCTGACCGTGCACGAGGCGATGCCCGGCCACTTCCTTCAGCTCGCGCACGCCCGCCGGTACGACGGCCCGACCCGGGTACGCGCGCTCACCGAGTCGGGTGTGTTCGTGGAGGGCTGGGCGGTCTACGCGGAGGAGCTGATGGCCGGGCTCGGCTTCGGCGGTCTGCCGGTGCGGTTGCAGCAGCTCAAGATGCAGCTCCGGATGACCATCAACGCGCTGCTGGACCAGCTCGTGCACTGCGACGACCTGCCCGAGTCCGAGGCGATGGCGCTGATGACCGGGCGCGGCTTCCAGGAGGAGGGCGAGGCGGCCGGCAAGTGGCGGCGGGCGCTGCTCACCTCGACGCAGCTCTCCACGTACTTCGTCGGGTACAGCGAGATGGCCGACATCGCCGCCGCCCGGCCGGACGGCGTGACGGTGCGCGACTGGCACGACGCCATGCTGGCGCACGACTGCCCGCCGCCGCGTCACCTGCGCACGCTGCTGGGGGTGTGAGGCTCACCGCCGGGCGGCGGCCCGCCTGCGGTCACCGCCCGGCGGCGACCGCGTCGATCAGCCAGCGGGACAGGGAGTACGCGGGCGGCAGCTCGGCGGGCAGCGCGTCGGCCGGGAACCAGCGCGCCTCGGTCAGCTCGGTGCCGTCGACGACGGGTTCGGCGGCCGGGTCGGTCACCTCGGCGGTGAACCCGGCGAGCAGCGTGCCCGGCCCGGACAGCGCCCAGGGTTGGCTGTCCACGTAGACCGGTCGCCGCAGCGTCAGGCCGACCTCCTCGGCGACCTCGCGGTGTACCGCCGCCTCCAGCGACTCGCCCGCCTCGACGAACCCGGCGACGAGCGCCCACAGCTGCGTCGGCCCCTGCGCGTGCCGGACCAGCAGCAGTTCGCCGGGGCCGCCGGCCGGTCCGGGGCGGGTGATCGCGGTCAGCACCGCGACGGACAGGGGCAGGAACGAGGTGAGCCCGCAGTCCGGGCAGCGCCGCGCGGTCTCGCCCGGCACGTCGGTCAGCTCGGCCCGGCACGCCCCGCACCACCTGTGGGTACGCCGCCAGGTGACCACGGCGAGCGCCCGCCCGGCCAGGTCGGCGTGGGGTGCGGGCAGTTCGGCGGCGAGGCCCCGCCAGCTGCGCCAGCGGCCGGGTAGCGACTCCGGGTCGGTCACCTCGGCCGCCCACGCGGGGATGCCGTCGAGCGTGCCGACCGAGGTCCAGGCGAGGTCGCCGGGCAGCGCGCCGATCCGCAGCGGCTGCTCGTCCGGGCCGGTCAGCAGCTTCCGCCCGGACACCGGCAGCGCCAGGTCGTCCGGGCGCGGCGGACGCCCGTGATCGGCAGCGGGCAGGAACCCCGGGGTCACGACGTGGACGGGCGGCGGTCCACCACGCCGGCGCCGGCCGGAACCGCGAACGCGGCCGCCTCGACGCTCTCGGTGTAGCGGCTCAGCGTCACCTCGGCGGGCTTGCCGTCGAGCGTGCCGGAGAAGCTGCCCAGCACGCCCTCGGTCGTCACGCACGCGTTGAAGCGTTCCCCGTCGTGGGTGACGTCGACGCAGGTTGCGTGGCGGCCGGCGAGCGTGGTGTCGCTCTGCTCGATGACCGCGTCCGGTGCGAGCGCCGCGTCGGTGAGCAGCCGGATCACCGCGGGCGGCGTGACCAGGCCCTGCTTGCGCGCCTCGTCGTAGACGATCACCGACGGCTTCCCGGCGGTGAGCACCGGCGGCGAGACGGTGCAGGAGGTACGGGCGGCGGTGCTGGCGCACCGGGTCACCGACTCCTGGGTCACGGTGATCTTGCCGCCGGGCCAGGTGTACGTGGAGCGCAGCGGCTTCTTGGTCTGCGCGATCGAGGCGGTCCGGCCGCCGTCGATCTGGTAGTCGGCGGCCCAGGTCTGCTCCAGCGCCCGGTCCATCCGCGCGGCGAGGTCGTTGACCAGGTCGGCGCGACCGAGTGCGACGTTCGCGTCGTCCAGGGCCTGACAGCCGGTGACCGAGAGCGACGCGATGACCGAGGCGGCGAGCACGCGGAGAGTCGTCGAGGCGGCAGGCATGATGCCCAGCCTTGTCGATTGACGCAACGTCTCGCAAACCGGTTGCCGGTTGACGACCGGTAATCCGGGAATGTCCGTCTCAGCAAGCGCCTCGGGGGCCGCCCCGAGCGGGGTGCGGGAGGGCGGGGACCGATACGCTGCGTTCAACACCTGCCTCAGCCGCACCGTCGCGGCCCATACGGACCGGAACCACACAAACGAGGAGCGACTCAGTGGCAACCATCGAGGGAATCGTCGCCCGGGAGATCCTGGACTCGCGGGGCAACCCGACGGTCGAGGTCGAGGTCGGGCTCGACGACGGCACGATCGCCCGCGCCGCGGTGCCGTCCGGCGCCTCCACCGGCGCCTTCGAGGCGGTCGAGCTGCGCGACGGTGACAAGGATCGCTACCTGGGCAAGGGTGTCGAGAAGGCGGTCGCCAACATCGAGGACCGCATCGTCGACCAGCTCATCGGCTACGAGGCCAGCGAGCAGCGGCTGATCGACCAGAAGATGATCGACATCGACGGCTCGGACAACAAGGGTGAGCTGGGCGCGAACGCCATCCTCGGCGTCTCCCTGGCCGTGGCGAAGGCCGCCGCCGGCAGCGCCGAGCTGAGCCTGTTCCGCTACCTGGGCGGCCCGAACGCGCACCTGCTCCCGGTGCCGATGATGAACATCCTCAACGGTGGCGCGCACGCCGACTCGAACGTCGACATCCAGGAGTTCATGATCGCGCCGATCGGCGCGCCGACGTTCCGGGACGCGCTGCGCTCGGGCGCCGAGGTCTACCACGCGCTGAAGTCGGTGCTGAAGAAGAAGGATCTGTCGACCGGCCTGGGTGACGAGGGCGGCTTCGCCCCGAACCTGCCCACCAACGCCGCCGCGCTGGACCTGATCGCCGAGGCCGTGGAGAAGGCCGGCTACCGGCTGGGCACCGACATCGTCTTCGCGCTCGACGTGGCCGCCACCGAGTTCTTCGACAACGGCACCTACACGTTCGAGGGCAGCGCCAAGAGCGCCGAGGAGATGAGCAACTACTACACCAAGCTCGCCGGCGACTACCCGATCGTGTCGATCGAGGACCCGCTGGCCGAGGACGACTGGAGCGGCTGGGCCACCCTCACCGCCGCGCTCGGCGACCGCATCCAGATCGTCGGCGACGACCTGTTCGTGACCAACCCGCAGCGCATCGCCCGGGGCATCGCGGAGCAGGCCGCCAACGCGGTGCTCGTCAAGGTCAACCAGATCGGCTCGCTCACCGAGACGCTCGACGCCGTCGACCTGGCCCACCGGGCCGGCTTCAAGTGCATGATGAGCCACCGTTCCGGCGAGACCGAGGACACCACCATCGCCGACCTGGCCGTCGCCACCGGCTGCGGGCAGATCAAGACCGGCGCGCCGGCCCGCTCGGACCGGGTGGCCAAGTACAACCAGCTCCTGCGGATCGAGGAGGAGCTGGCCGACGCGGCGCGGTACGCCGGTGCCGGCGCGTTCCCGCGCTACCGTTCGGCCTGAGCGAGCGCTCCGGGGGAGGGGTGTGACGATGCAGCAGCGCCGCACACCGGGTGGCCAGCGGCCCGCCCGTCGGCCGGGGCAGCCCGGCCGGACGGGCGGTGCCCGGGTCCGGTCCACGGCACGCGACAACGGCGTCCGCGCGGAGGCGCGCACCGCCGGCCGGTCACCCGGCGCGTCTCGTGCCACCGACGGCGTACGCTCCGCGAGCCGCCCCGCCGCGGCTCGGCGTACCGCCGCCGGTGGTCCGGTCAAGCGGCTCACCGCACCCCAACCCCGGCGCTTCACCGGGCGCGCCACGGTGCTGTTCGCGGTGCTGATCGCGCTCGCCCTGGCGTACACCTATCCGGTCCGGGTCTACCTGGACCAGCAGGCCGACATCGAGCGGATGGAAGCCGCGCAGGCCGCCCAGCGGGCCGAGATCGAGCGGCTCACCGCCGAGGCGGCCAAGTGGCAGGACCCGGAGTACGTCAAGACGCAGGCCCGGGAGCGGTTCTTCATGGGCAAGCCGGGCGAGACGCTGCTCGTGGTGCTCTCCGACCCGGAGGGCGCCGCGAAGGACGCCGGCAAGGGCGCGAAGCCGGGGGCGCCGAAGCCGCCCGAGCCCTGGTACGACACCCTGTGGTCGAGCGTGCGGGCGGCCAACGCCGACCGCGGGGACAAGTGAGCTTTGATTCGAGAGGCACAACCTTGAGCGTCGTACCACCGCAGGAGCCGGCGGCGGACTCCGTACCCCCGCCGGAACGCCAGCCGGCCACCGAGGCCGACCTGGCCGCGGTGGCCGCGCAGCTCGGACGCCCGCCGCGCGGCACCCGCGCGGTGGCCCACAGGTGTCCGTGTGGTCTGCCCGACGTGGTGGAGACGACGCCCCGGCTGGCCGACGGCACGCCGTTCCCGACGCTGTTCTACCTGACCTGCCCGCGCGCCACCGCGGCGTGCAGCCGGCTGGAGTCGGCCGGGCTGATGAAGGAGATGGCCGAGCGGCTGGCGGAGGATCCGGAGCTGGCGGCGCGGTACCGGGCGGCGCACGAGGACTACCTGACCCGCCGGGAGGCGATCGGTGAGGTGCCGGAGATCGCCGGCATCTCGGCCGGCGGCATGCCGGGGCGGGTGAAGTGCCTGCACGTGCATCTCGGGCACGCGCTCGCCGCCGGGCCGGGGGTAAACCCGTTCGGCGACGAGACGCTGGCGCTGGTGGAGAAGTGGTGGGCGGCCGGCCCCTGCGTGGACGTGCCGCCGGCGGAGTGAGATGAGCGCCGACGAGATCACTGTGCGCCGGGCCCGCACCACCGACGTGCGCGGCATCCGGCGGCTGGTGGACACCTACACCGACGACCGGCGGCTGCTCAGCAAGGCGACTGTGACGCTGTACGAGGACGTACAGGAGTTCCGGGTCGCGGTGACCTCGGACGGCACTGTGGTCGGCTGCGGCGCGCTGCACGTCATGTGGGAGGACCTGGCCGAGATCCGGACGGTGGCGGTCGACCCGTCCTGCCGGGGTCACAAGATCGGGCATCGGATCGTCGGCGGGCTGATCGACGCGGCACGGGAGCTGGGCATCGCCCGGATCTTCGTGCTCACGTTCGAGACCGGCTTCTTCGGCTCGTTCGGTTTCCGCGAGATCGACGGCGCACCCGTCCCGCAGCCGGTGTACGAGCAGCTCCTGCGCTCGTACGACGAGGGCGTCGCGGAGTTCCTGGACCTGGAACGGGTCAAGCCCAACACCCTGGGCAACACTCGAATGCTGCTGCGCCTCTGACCGCGCGGGCCCGGGGTTGGGCTGCCGTAGGGTGGGCGCCGTGAGTGCGCGTGTGGCCGCCATCGACTGCGGGACCAACTCGATCCGACTGCTGATCGCCGACCTGCCCGAGCCGTCGGCCGGGGACGCCGCGCCACTGGTGGACGTCTCGCGGCGGATGGAGATCGTCCGGCTGGGGCAGGGCGTCGACCAGACCGGCATGCTCGCCCCGGAGGCGATCGAGCGGACCCGCGTCGCGCTCGCCGACTACGCGGCCGAGATCGAGAAGTCCGGCGCCGACCGGGTACGCATGTGTGCCACCTCGGCCTCCCGCGACGCCTCCAACGCCGCCGACTTCCGCGCGATGGTCGAGCGCACGCTCGGCGTACCGCCCGAGGTGGTGACCGGCGACGAGGAGGCGCGCCTGTCGTTCACCGGCGCGGTGCGCGGACTGCCCGCCGACGCCGAGCCGCCTTACCTGGTGGTCGACATCGGCGGCGGCTCGACCGAGTTCGTCGTCGGCACCCGCGCCGACGGTGTGCGCGGCGCGATCTCGGTGGACATCGGCTGCGTCCGGATGACCGAACGGCACCTGCACGACGACCCGCCGACAGCGGCGCAGGTCGCCGCCGCCGAGGCCGACATCGCCGCCGCCGTCGACCGTGCGCTCGCCGCCGTGCCCGGCCGCGAGGCCGCCACGCTGGTCGGCCTCGCCGGTTCGGTCACCACTGTGGTCGCCCTGGCCGAAGGGCTCCAGGAGTACGACCCGAGCCGCATCCACCACGCCCGGGTCTCGTACGAGCAGGTGGCCGAGGTGACCGCCGACCTGCTCGGCCAGAGCAGCGAGCAGCGGCTGGCGTACCCGGTGATGCACCCGGGGCGGGCCGACGTGATCGGCGCGGGCGCGCTGGTGCTGCGGGTGATCATGGAGCGGGCCGGGATGTCGTCGGTGGTCGCCTCCGAGCACGACATCCTCGACGGCATCGCCTGGAGCCTGGCGGCGACCTCGAGGTAGGTGGTTTCCCTGCGTGCGGCCGGTATGATTTCCATATGGTCACCACGGTCAATCTTCCTGACGGACTGCACGAACGGCTCAAGCAGCTTGCCGAGCAGGAGCACCGGTCGATGAACGCCACCATCGTTGTCGCAGTCGAGGAGTACGTCTCGGCGCGCAATCATCGTGCCCGCGTGCGGGATCTTGCGCGGGAGGTTGCCGAGCGTGACGCTGAGCTGCTGCGGCGGTTGGCGGAGTGATCAACTACCTCGAGGTCGACGACCTCGTGGAGATCGCCTCGATCGTATTGGGTGAGACGCCGCAGGTCCGTGACTTCGGTCTGCTCTCTTCGGCGGTGGTCCGCCCGGCCACCGTGGCGTTCGGCCAGGAGGCTTATCCCGATCTCTGGACCAAGGCCGCCGCGCTGCTGCACTCGGTCTGCATGAACCATGCGCTGATTGATGGGAACAAGCGTCTCGCCTGGGCGGCGGGGCGGGTGTTTCTGGCCCTCAATGAGGTGCCTATCCAGGATGTCGACGTTGATCAGGCCGAGGCTCTCGTGATGTCGGTGGCCAGCGGCACCCTGACCGAGGTCTCGGACATCGCCCGCGAGCTCCGCAAGCTCTATGTCTGAGCCATCGACGGAAATGCTGTCGCAGATGCCGGACGGCATCGCCTGGAGCCTCGCCTAGCCCTCTGGCTCTCTCGCCGCCGCCTCTCAGGCGGTGATCAAGGAGTTTGTGTCTGTGGGGGGCTGCCTGTTCGACGCCACCGCCGACCTGCTGCGCACCAACCCGAGTCCGGCCGACCTGTTCGACCGTTTCATCGGGTGGACTGCTCGCCGGTAGGTGCTGTGTCGTTGACGGTAGTGCGCATTGCGCACTAGTGTGCTGAGCGTGGATACCACGCAGCTCCTCAAGGGCGTGCTCGACCTGGCGGTGCTCGCCGTGCTCAAGGACGAGGACGGATACGGCTACGACATCCTGCGGCGGCTGCGCGAGGCCGGCCTGACCGAGGTCGGCGACGCCTCGGTCTACGGCACGCTGCGCCGGCTGTTCGCGGCAGGCCTGCTCACCACGTACGTGGTGCCGAGCGAATCCGGGCCGCACCGCAAGTACTACTCACTGAACGCGGCCGGGCGTGACCAGCTCACCCGCTCCGGCAAGACCTGGCGCTCGTTCGCCACCACCATGGACGCACTGCTCGACGATCGGGGGATGGCGGCATGACCGTCACTGGGCAGGAGATCACGGACTACGTCGACCGGGTACGCGCGGCGCTCGCCGACCTGCCGCCGGTGGTCCGCGACGAGCTGACCGAGGACCTGCCGGAACACCTCGCCGAGGTGGCCGCCGAGGGCGACGGCGCGCTCGTGGACCGGCTGGGCACCCCCGAGGCGTACGCGGCCGAGCTGCGCGCCGCCGCCGGCGCCGGGGAGGGGCGGCGACCGGCGCGCTTCCACCGCCTGACCGAGGCGCGGGAGCAGGCGGCCACGCAGATCCGCCTGCTGGATCGTCAGCTCGGCCCGGTGCTCGGGCACGAGACGGTGAGCGACTTCCTGCGTCCGCTGCGCCCGGCCTGGTGGCTGGTGCGCGGCTGGCTGGCCGCGCTGCTGATCAGCGTGCTGGTGGACGGTGGCCGGCCCGGTCTGCTGCCCCGGCCGAACGACAACGCGTCGGCCGGTCTGCTGCTGCTCATCGGCGCGGTGGCCGCGTCGCTGTGGCTCGGCCGTCGTTCCGCGGGCTTCACCGGCTGGCCGCGCCGCCTGCACCGGCTGGGTACGGCCGGGCTGCTGCTCTTCGGCTTCGCGGTGCTCGTCGATGTCGACCGGAACGCCAGTTCCGACGTCTACAGCGGGTACGAGCAGACGTCTGTGGACCGGCGGTACGACCGGATCGAGGACGTCTTCGTCTACGACCAGCAGGGGCGGCTGATCCGCGACGCGCAGCTGTTCGACCAGAACGGCGTGCCGATCCGGCTCGGCTGGCCGAACTGCCTCGACTCGTCCGGCGCCGTGCCCGCGCCCCGCAACGCCTACCCGTACTGCCCGGAACGGGCCCCGTTCGGCGCACCGGCCTCCCCGTCGATCGCCCCGCCGGCACCCGCACCCACAGGCAGTGCCACCCCGACCGCGCCCGCCACGCCCAGCACCAGCGCTTCCCCGGAACCCACGCCAACGCGCTAGACCGCGCGCGATCCCGCGAGATCTTGGTACGAAAGGGCCCTCATAGGGGCCGGAATCCTCCAAGATCTCGCTGGCCTGCGCCATGAGGCGTCCGGCGGTCGTCTGTGAGGTCGACAGGAGGTGAATGCCACTGTTGTTCCGTCTTCCCCGCGCCGGTGACGGCGTGGCACGCTACCGGCACGTAGCAGCCAACTGGGCGACCAGCCAATGATGACTGACCGCTAGGAGGACGGGCCCATGGGCGAGATGGTGAGCTTCACCGGCAACGGGGGGACGAGCGAGGGGTATCTCGCGATACCCTCCGGCGGTGCGGCCAGCCCGGCGGTCATCGTCATCCAGGACTGGTGGGGACTGGTGCCCCACGTCCGGGCCGTGGTGGACCGCTTCGCCGAGGCCGGCTTCGTCGCCCTCGCGCCCGACTTCCGGCACGGCGGGCCGGCCGTGAAGCCGACCGAGCCGCGGCTGATGCTGAACAGCTCCCAGATGGACGAGGCGGCCAGCGACATCGCCGCCGCAGCCGAATACCTGGCGAGCCGGTCCGAGGTCGCCGGCAAGGTAGGCTGCGCCGGGTTCTGCGCGGGCGCCAGCCTGGCCCTGTGGTCCGCCACGTTCTCCGAGCGCATCGTCGCGACCGCCGGGTTCTACCCGCGCCTGCCCTGGGAGGGCATGGCCACCGACTGGGCCGACTACGCCGGGAAGGCAGCGCTCATCCACTGCTCCGAGGCCGACGGCCTGTCCGCCGCCGACGGGGTGCAGAGCGTACGCCGGTCCATCGAGTCCGCCGGTGGCACCTGCCAGACGTTCGACTACCCGGGCACCGCGCACGCCTTCTTCAACGAGGACCGGCCCGAGCACTTCGACCAGCGGGCGGCCGCCACCGCCTGGGCCCGCACGCTGGAACTGTTCCGGGCGAAGCTTGGCTGAGTCGCGTACCCCGCAGGACGTGGCCGCCCGCGCCGCGCGGGCGGCCGACCTGGCCGACCTCGACGGCGCGGTCAGCGACTGCTTCGCCTGCCCACGCCTGGTGACGTGGCGGGAGGAGGTCGCCCGGGTCAAGCGGGCGGCCTTCCGCGACCAGGACTACTGGGGACGGCCGGTGCCCGGCCTCGGGCCGGCGGACGCCCGGATCGCGATCCTCGGCCTGGCGCCGGCCGCGCACGGCGGCAACCGCACCGGCCGGATCTTCACCGGGGACCGGTCCGGTGACGTGCTGTTCGCCGCGCTGCACCGCGCCGGGCTGGCCAACCAGCCGACGAGCGTGTCCGCCGACGACGGCCTGACGCTGCGTGACACCCGTATCTTCGCGGCCGTGCGGTGCGCGCCGCCGGACAACAAACCCACCCCGGACGAGCGGGACACCTGCGCGCCGTGGCTGCACCGCGAGGTCGAGTTGATCCGGCCCACGCTGCGCGTCGTGGTCGCGCTCGGGGCGTTCGCGTGGGCCGCGTGGTGGCCTGTGCTACGCCAGGTGTACGGGCAGCGACCGCCCACTCCGCGACCGGTGTTCGGTCATGGGGCACACTGGTCCGGCGAGTCGGTGCCGGCGTTGCTGGGCTGCTATCACGTCAGCCAGCAGAACACGTTCACCGGCCGGCTCACACCGGCGATGCTGGACGACGTGTTCACCCGGGCGAAGGACCTGGCCGGGGCGGACTGAGGAACACCTGAGGCGGTGGGATGGATTTCGGCGTACTGCGCAGGTGGTGGCCGGTCGCCGCGGTGACGGTGCTGCTCGCGCTCGCCGCGTTCGCCGCCGGTCACTCCGCCATCGGGGCCAGCCGGATCCCGCCCGCCGCCGACACCATCCCGTACGTGCCGGACTACCCGTCGCCCGAGGCCGTGCCGTCGATCCCTGTCGAACCCCGCGACGTGGGTGAGTCCACGTCGGGCGGTGTGCCCGACTGGCTGGCCACCACCGCTGTGGCGTTGCTGTTCGCGGCGGTGCTGGGCGCCGTCGGGTACGTCCTGTGGAACGTGCTCCGGGGCGCGCTGCGGCGCACGACTCGCGCGGTTCCGGTGCGGCGCTCGCGGCGTACCGCGGAGGGGACCGCCCGTGAGGTGGTGGCCGCGCTCGACGCGGGACTCGTCGAACTGGACGACCGCTCCACCGACCCGCGGACCGCTGTGATCGCCTGCTGGGTACGCCTGGAGGAGGCGGCCGAGGACGCGGGTGTGCCCCGGCACACCGGTGACACCCCGACCGACCTGGTCGGCCGGCTGCTGCGCGGCGACCCGGCGGCCGGGATCCCGGCGATCGCCAGTGCCGACGTGCTCGACGGTTTCGCGCACGTCTACCGGGAGGCCCGCTACGCCACGCACCCGGTCGACGAGCGCACCCGGGACCAGGCCCGCGCCGCGCTGCGCCGGTTGCGCGGCGAGTTGACCAGCCTGGCGGGGGAGGCGTCGTGAGCACCAGCATCGACGACCTGATGTCGTTCGGCGAGGAGCCCGCCGGGGAGGACGTCCGCCCTTCGGGGAGTGGCCGGGCGCGCCTGCTGCTGCGGACGGCCGCGGTCACCGCGGCCGTCGTCGTGGTGATCGTGGTCGGGCTGCGCGCGGTCGGCCTGAAGGTGCCGATCTGGATCATCGTGGCCGGGGTGCTCGCCGTGCTCGCCGTACGCCGGGTCACCGCCGCGCTCTCGCCCCCGCCGCCGCCCCGCGCAGGCGCCCGGGCGCCCGCCGGTGAGGAGCCCGGCACCTGGAACTGGTCCGCCCGGGACGCGCTGCGTACCGCGATCAACGGCTGGGAGCGCCCGCTGGACTGGTCCTCAGACAACCGGGAGCGGTTCACCGAACGCATCCTGCCCCGCCTCGGCGAGCTGGCCGACGAACGGCTGCGTCAACGGCACGGCGTCACCCGTGAGTCCGACCCGGCCCGCGCCCGAACCCTGTTGGGCGAGCCACTGTGGACGTTCCTCGCCACCCCCGTCCGCCGCCCTCCGTCGCCGCGCGACCTCGCGGCGATCGTCGCCGAACTGGAGAAGATCTGATGAACGACGTGGACCGGAGCATGGCCCCCGCCGAGGTGGGCCGGCTCGCCCGGGCCGTGCTGGAGGCGGTCGGCACCGTCGTGGTCGGCAAGCGGGACGCGCTGGAGCTGGTGCTGGCCGGCATCCTCGCCGGTGGTCACGTGCTGCTGGAGGATCTGCCCGGCCTGGGCAAGACGCTCACCGCGCGCTGTTTCGCGCAGGCGCTCGGGCTGGACTTCCGGCGCCTCCAGTTCACCCCGGACCTGCTGCCCGCCGACGTGACCGGCTCGTTCCTCTACGACCAGAGCAGCGGCGACTTCGCCTTCCGGGCCGGGCCGGTGTTCACCAACCTGCTGCTCGCCGACGAGATCAACCGGACGCCGCCGAAGACGCAGTCGGCGCTGCTGGAGGCGATGCAGGAGAAGCAGGTCTCGGTGGAGGGCGTGACCTACCGCCTCGACGAGCCGTTCCACGTGCTCGCCACCGCAAACCCCATCGAGTACGAGGGCACGTACCCGCTGCCGGAGGCGCAGCTCGACCGGTTCCTGCTGCGGGTCTCGTTCGGCTACCCCAGCCACGACGAGGAGTGGGACGTGCTGCGCCGCCGGATCGCCCGTCGCCGCGAGGAGGCGGAGATCAAGCCGGTGGTGGACGCCGCCACGCTGCGCGCCATGCAGGCCGCGCTGGAGGACGTGGTGGTCGAGGACTCGGTCGGCCGCTACATCGTGGCGCTCACCGCGGCCACCCGGGAGCACCCGTCGGTGCTCGTCGGCGCGTCCCCGCGCGGCTCGCTGGCGCTGCTGCTGCTGTCCCGGGTCCGGGCGGTGCTCGCCAACCGGGACTACGTGGTGCCGGAGGACGTCAAGGCCGTGGCGGCGCCCGCGCTGGCGCACCGGATCACGCTGAGGCCGGAGATGTGGCTGCGCCGCGTCGACCCCTCGTTCGTCGTCGGCGAGGTGCTGGAGTCGACGCCCGCCCCGGCCAGCGGCGCGCTGCCCAGCTACGCCGCCGGACGCTGATGGACCGGTCCGACGCGGCGAGCGGCTGGGCGCCCACCTGGGCGCTGGGCCGGGCCGTGCTGCTCACCGGCGTGCTGCTCGTCGCCGCCGTCCTGCTCGGCCGCATCGACCTGGTGGTGCTCGCCACGCCGTTCGCGCTCGGGACCGCGTACGCGCTGCGCCGCCGCCCCGCCGGGCTGCCCGAGCTGGAACTGGGCGTGGGAGACACCCACCTGGTCGAGGGCGCGCCGCTGGCCGCCACCGTCGCCGTCGCCAACCCCGACCTGATCGGGTACGACCTGGCGGTGGTCCGGACCCGGATGTCGCGCTGGCTTCGGGTGGAGCAGGTCGGCTTCGGCGGCGCCGGGCTGGACGTGAGCCGCTCCGGCGGGGCGGACCGCCCGTTCGTCACCTCCGTACCTCCGGGGAGCGCCGTCGACCTGGAACTGACCGGCACCGCCCTGCGGTGGGGACGGCACCCGATCGGCCCGGCCGGGGTGCGGGTCGCCGCCGCCGACGGGCTGCTGGTCTCCCGCGCGGTGATCACCGACCCGATCCGGGCGCGGGTCTATCCGCGTACCGAACCGTTCGACGCGGTCGAGGCGATGCCCAGGGCCGCCGGGCTGGTCGGCGCGCACCGGTCGCGGCGGCCGGGCGAGGGCGGCGAACTGGCCGGGGTACGCGTGTTCGCACCCGGCGACCGGCTGCGCCGCATCGACTGGCGGGTGTCGCTGCGGGCCCGCCAACTGCACGTCGCCGCCACGCTCTCGGACCGGGACGCCGAGGTGGTGGTGCTGCTGGACGTACTGGCCGAGGCCGGGCGCTCCGGTGGCGTGAACGGCACCGCGTCGGTGCTGGACACCACCGTGCGGGCCGCCGCCGCGATCGCCGAGCACTACCTGCACCGCGGTGACCGGGTGTCGATGCTGGAGTACGGCCCGGCCGCCCGCCGGCTGCGTCCGGCGACCGGCCGGCGGCAGTACCTCACTGTGCTGGAGTGGCTGCTCGACGTGCAGGCCGAGTCGTCCCCGCACGAGCCGTACGACCAGGTCTTCGGCCCGCAGGTGCTCTCCTCGGACGCGCTGGTGGTGGTGCTCACCCCGCTGCTCGACGAGCGGTCCGCGCAGATGCTGGCCCGGCTGGCCCGGGGCGGCCGGTTCGTGGTGGCGGTGGACACGCTGCCGGCCGAGCTGCCGATGCCGAAGGAACGCGGCTGGGCCGAGGTGGCGTACCGGCTGTGGCGGCTGGACCGGGACACGATGATCGGCCAGCTCCGCGAGCACGGGGTGCCGGTGGTGCGCTGGGCGGGCGCGGGCAGCCTCGACGAGGTGCTGCGCGACGTGGCCCGGCTGGCGACCGCCCCGAAGGCAGGTTTCAAATGACGGACGCTCTTGTGGAGCGGGTGCGAGCGCTGCGGTACGCCGTCGCCCGGGTCAGTCCGCTGCCGTTGCTCGTACGCGGCGGCATCTTCCTCACCGTGCTGGCCGGCTTCCTGCTCGCGTACCCGGTGCAGGCCCTCACCCCGCGTTCGCTGCTGGCCATGACGGTGGCCGCGGTGCTCCCGGCGGCCGGGCCGCGCCGGATCTGGCCGACGTTCACCGCGCTGGTGACAGTCGGCGGCTGGCTGCTGGCCACGCTCGGCTTCGACCGGCCACCGGCGCTGTGGCGGCTGCTCGCCGTGGCGACGCTGCTCTACCTGGCGCACTCGCTCTGCGCGCTGGCCGCGCTGCTGCCCTACGACGGGCTGATCGATCCGGACGTGGTGCTGCGGTGGCTGGGCCGGGTGGGCGGCGTGGTGCTCGCCAGCGCCGTGCTCGGCGTGGTGCTGGCGAGGCTCGGGGGAGTGGGCGGCACCGACGGCTCCCAGGCCGCGACAGTGGCGGGACTGCTGGTGGCGGTGGGGCTGAGCGGCTTGCTGGGCTGGTTGCTCCGACGCAGGTGACGCAGCGTTCCGGCGACGTTGCGCAGGTCACACCGGTTGTGCTCCGTCACAGAAGGGGGTCTCGCGCGGGATTACCCGAAGCACCCGGGGAAAGATAGATGACGTGAACCCGAAGCGGATCCTTGTCGTGGGTGCCGGTCACGTGGGCCTGTACGCCGCTCTGCGCCTGTCCAAGAAGCTGAGCAGGCGTGAGGCGGAGGTCATCGTCGTCGACCCGCAGCCGCACATGACGTACCAGCCGTTCCTCCCGGAGGCATCGGCGGGCAACATCTCCCCTCGGCACGCCGTGGTGCCGCTGCGGCGGGAGTTGCGCAAGTGCACCGTGGTGGCGGGCACCGTCACCCGGATCGACCACGACCGCATGACCGCCGTGGTGCAGCCGATCAGCGGCCCGGCCCGGGAGATCCAGTACGACCACGTGGTCGTCGCCCCCGGCTCGGTCTCCCGCACCCTGCCGATCCCCGGCCTGCACGAGCACGGCATCGGGTTCAAGACCATCGGTGAGGCCATCTTCCTGCGCAACCACGTGCTGGACCGGCTCGACGTGGCGGCCTCCACCACCGACCCGGCGGTCCGCAGCCGTGCGCTGACGTTCACCTTCGTGGGCGGCGGCTACGCCGGCATCGAGGCGCTCGCCGAGATGGAGGACATGGCCCGGGACGCGCTGCGCTACTACCCGGAGCTGAAGCCGGAGGAGATGCGCTGGGTGCTCGTCGAGGCGACCCAGCGGGTGCTGCCCGAGGTCGACCGGGACATGGGCGCCTACACGGTGCAGCAGCTGATGAAGCGGGACATGGACATCCGCCTCGACACCCGGCTGGAGTCCTGCGTCGACGGTGTGGTGAAGCTCTCCGACGGGGACAGCTTCCCGTCCGACACCATCGTCTGGACCGCCGGTGTGAAGCCGTCGCCGATGCTGGACGCGACGGACTTCCCGCGTGACGAGCGCCGCCGGGTCACCTGCCGGCCGACGCTGCAGATCGTGGACGGCGACCGGGTGGTCGAGGGCGCGTGGAGCGCCGGCGACTGCGCCGCCGTACCGGACCTGACCAAGGAGCCGGGTAACTTCTGCTCCCCGAGCGCCCAGCACGCGGTGCGGCAGGCGGCGCGGATGGCCGACAACATCGCGAACGTGATCCGCGGGCGCGAGCCGGTCGACTACAAGCACAAGCACGCCGGCAGCGTGGCGAGCCTCGGCCTGCACAAGGGCGTGGCGCAGGTCTACGGCATCAAGATGACGGGCTGGCCCGCCTGGTTCATGCACCGGACGTACCACATGTCGCGGATCCCCTCGTTCAACCGCAAGGTGCGCGTGGTGGTCGACTGGACGCTGGCGTTCTTCCTCAAGCGTGAGGTGGTCGCGCTGGGCCAGCTGCACGACCCGCGCGAGGAGTTCGCCGAGGCGTCCGCCCCGCCGGTCGCCGCGCGCGTCTGACGCCTGCCGGACGAAAGGCCCTTCCCGTACGCGGGAGGGGCCTTCGCCGTGTCCGGGATCAGAACCGCCAGGTCCAGGCGTCGGCGAGCCGCGTACCCGGCCGCCCGAACAGCTGCTCCACGGTGCGGCGCAGCATCTCCGCGTGCGGCGTGTCGTCGGTCACCGCCACGCACGAGGCGTGCCAGAACTCGACGTCCCGCGCGGCCTGGCGGCGTTGCCGGTCACCGATCGCGGGTGCCACGCCCCGGCGGGCCACGTCGGCGAGCAGCGTCGAGGTGGGACGCTGCCAGGTGCCCATTGTCGCCTCGCCGTGCGGGCCGTACGGGCCGATGAAGAAGCCCTCCGGCATGGCGAACGCGACGCCGGTGGCGGTGGCCCAGCGCATCGGCCAGGGAGCCTGCGGAGTGGCGGTGGGCACCGGCACCAGCACCCCGCCGGGGCGTACGCACTTCCGCCAGTGGCCGCCGGTGACGAACTCGGGCAGCGGCGGCCGGTCCATCGTGGGCAGCGGCGTGGGAAGGACACTGAGCAGCGCCGCGCCGACCGCGAACGGGACGACCCGGCGGGCCCGCCCGGGTTCACCGAGCGCCCGGTGCACGGCGAGGGTGAGCACGGTGCCGACGAGCGGCAGCACCGCCAGCGCGAAACGCATCGGCAGCGCGCCGTCCACCACCGGCAGCCCGGCCAGCAGCGCGTACGGGCCGGGGATCCCGGTCCGCTCACCGCCCGCCACCACCTCCGGGCCGAGCGCGAGTGCGGCCATCACCAGCGCCCCGGCCACGAGCGCCACCACCGGGGCCCGCCGCCCCAGCCAGGCCGCGCAGGCGGCGGCGACCAGCAGCAGCGGCCAGCCCAGGAACGTGGTGAACTCGGCCGGGCCGGTGGTGAGCCGTACCGCCTCCGGGCTGCCGAACACCGTCAGCGCGGACAAGCGGGTCCAGCCGATCAGATCGGCGGAGAAGTAGGCGGGCGGGAACATGCCGTCCGCGACACCCTGCGGGCCGGCGAACTGCACCCACAGCGGGTACGCCAGCACCGGCAGCGCCAGCCCGGCGGCGACGAGCAGGCCACCGGCGAACCCGGAGCCGGCCCGGCGCAGCAGGTCCCGGTCGGCCAGCCCGTACGCGACTGCGGTCACCGCCAGGGTGAGCGCGGCGAGGAACAGCACCTCCTCGCCGACGAAGACCTGCACGGTGACGACCGCGGCGAGCCCGGCCGCGGAGGAGGCCGTCCGGCGTCGGTCCGGGCCCTCCGGGCGACCGGCCGGGTCGGCGGCACGCAGCAGCCGGACCACGAGCCAGACCAGCACCGGGACCAGCCACTGCGCGGTCATGTGCAGGTGGCCGTTGCTCTGCGAGACCATGCCCGGCCCGAAGCCGCAGAGCGCCGCGCCGAGTACGGCAGCGAGCCGGCGGGCCCGCAGGACGCGGACGAACAGCAGGTACCAGGCGAGCGCCGTACCGGCCATGTTCACGGCGACGAGCAGCGCGAACGTGACAGGCGCCCCGAACGCCAGCGTGGCCGGGGCGAGCAGCACGCCGAGCGCCACCACCGAGGTGTTCGCCATCAGGTTGACCCCGTCCGGCGCGTTCAACCGGCCGGTGACCAGGCCCAGCTCGCCGCGCAGGGCACGCGCGTCCAGCGCCAGGAACCACTCGTACAGCGTCTGGTCCGCCGGGTTGAGCGCGAGTGCGCGCGTGCCCGGCGCCGGCCAGAGGCCGTGGGTGAGCCAGGCGGCGAGCGCGACGAACGCCAGCCCCACGAGCAGGTCCGCGCGGTGCCGCCGGACGGCGGCCGTCACCCGCCGCGCGACCCCCGCCGGACCGGCCGTCCGGCGGTGATCGGGCCGGAGGGCCGGGCGGGCGGCGCTGGTCACGGCCTCGACCATAACGGCCGCACCCGCCGGGGTACGCCGCGTCGCGGCCGAGCCGCTACGGTGAGATCTGCACCGCCGCGTGGCGACGCGCCGGTGTCACCCGCCCGGGTGGTGGAACGGCAGACACGGCCGCCTTAAAAGCGGCTGCCGCAAGGCGTGCGGGTTCGACCCCCGCCCCGGGCACACGACAGCTCCCCTCATGATCACGGGCGGCTCGCCGCGGGCCCGCAACGGGTTCACCGGAGGCGGGCCGGATCCTCACCCTGGTCTTCCTCGGCCGGGCCGTTCGCCGCCGCGTCGGCGGGAACATCGTCGCGCCAGACCAGTACCGCCGTTCTGTCGTCGTGCGAGCCCTGCCGCCGATAGCGCAGAGTGTCGCCGACGCCGAACGGCAGATGTGGTACCTGCCACTGCCCGCCCAGCCACTCCCGGAGTGTGCCGGAGTGGCGCAGGTCGTTCGCCAGCCCGTCGGTCCCGAGGACCACCACGGCGGCCGAGGGCAGCTCGGCCACCTCGATGTCCTCCTCTGCCTGATACGGCATCGTCGCCGTCACCAGGTTGAGTGGGCCGGTCTCGGCCGGGAATGCCTCGGTGAAGACGCCGGTCCGGAGAGTGAAGGCGGACACGTCCCCGATCCGGGCGACGACGCAGCCACGCTCCGAGAACACCGCTACCGCGCCGACGCAACCCGCCGCCCTTGGATCTATGCCGTACGCCTCCCGGACCTTCTGTTCCATTCGTTCGCTCGCCCGGACGAGTAGCCGAGCAGGATCCGCCTCGGTCGGCTCGTCGGCCTCGGCTCTGCCCGCCGAGATCAGCACCGACTCGACGAAAAGGTGCGCACCCAGTTGCGAGTACGGTTTGGAGCCCAGACCGTCGGCGACGGCTACGTACAACCGGCCGGATTCGCCGAGCATGAAGTTGTACGCGTCCTGCCGCGGTTGCCCGGACTGCAGGTGGCCCACGCCGATCATCGACGCGCCGGCCACCCGGTAGCCGCCGGCCACGATGCCGTCCAGGGCGATCGCGGGTGGGCGGAGGGTGAGGCCGGCCTTGAGCCGCCCGTGCTGGACGTCTGCGACCCGCCCGATCACCGGGGCGGCCGACGGGAGGTCGGCCGGCTTCGGCTCGTCCTCCGGGAGGGGCGCCGGCTGCACCGGAACCGGCTGTTCCGGTGCCGAGGATGGCTCGGACGGGGTGAGGTCCGGCTCAGCCGGTGACTCGCCTCCGCTCCACAGGTGGGCGAACGGGAAAGGCATGCCGGCCTCAGATCGTCAGGGCCGGGAGGGGCGTGAAGTGGTCGCTCGGCGCCTCCAGGTACAGCCCTTCCTGCTTGGTCGGGTCGGCGAGGCTCGTCGAGGTGGTCCGGATGCTCCCGATCAGCGCGTTCATGATCTCGCGGACCTGGCTGACCGGGTCGGCGTCCTTGGCCATGAAGGCGAACCGGGTGGCGATCTTCTGGAGCTCCTCCCGGTGCGCGTCGGCGAGACCGAAGGCGACCACCTCGGGCGCGAACTTCCATCCCGGGTCCCGCAGGCTCTTGAGCGCTTCGGTCCAGTCTTCGGCGGCCTGGTGCGCCCCGTCGCTCATGAAGAACACGACCGGCCGGTAGACCGGCGTGCCCTTGGGCAGGGAGCGCATACCGGCCTCGATCGCCTGCCGGGCGCCACGGAAACCGGCTGCGAAGTTGGTGCCGCCCTCGACCAGCAGTTCGGGCAGCGGAGCTTCGGCGATGTCGCAGAGGGGGAGGGCTACCCGGCTCTCATCCGAGAACGTCACCACGGCGATGCGGGCGATCTCGCCGACCGTCGGGTTGGACCGCATCTCGTGCTGAATCTCCGGCAGGGCCTTGTTCACCGCCTCGATCGGGCCACCCGACATCGAGGCGCTGACGTCGACCAGCAGGAAGACCGGGAAGATGGTGAAGAGCTCGTTCGATGACATGTTGGTTCTCCCTTTCCGGGGTGTGATGTCAGGCGGCCAGGCCTACCAGCCACGACAGGAGAGCGAAGCCGCTCAGACCGAGGCCGAGGCAGCTGCTGACGATGGCGGCGGTGCGGCCGGGGTAACCGGAGTAGGTCCTGATGGACTGGGCCAGGACGAGACCACAGACGATTCCGCCGACCGGCCACAGGCAGAACGACAGCAAGGCCAGCGGCAGGTACCAGGCGACTCCGCCGCCCATCGCCCAACGTGCCAGTGCCCCTGGATCCTTTCCGGGTGTCGGCGCGTAGGGCGGTGGGGACACGTATTGAGGCGGCGGGTACTGCGGAAGAGGCGGCTGCGGTATGGGCGGCCTCTGATACACCTGCGCTGGTCGATGTGGCGGCGGAGGTGGGGGCCGATGCCAGTAGGGCTGCTGTTGCGGTTGTGGTGGCCGGTACTGCTGATACGGCGGCGGCTGATGCCGTGTCCCGGACGACGGTTGCGGAGGGCTGGGCGGCGGTAGCGGGGTAAAGGTTCCCGGCGTCACGCCCTGCCGGGGTCTCGGCGCGTTCAGCTCCTTGTCCAGCCGGGCCAACGCGGTCTCGTCGTACTTCCCGCCGGCCACGTAGACCTCGATCAGGACCCTGACCCACTCGGCCGGCTCCGGCCGCTTGCTCGCGTCCAGCGGATCGGTCAGTCCTCGCCGCATCAGCGCAGCAACTCGCGGATCGAGGTCCGACGGGATCTGGCCCGGTGCCGACCAGGTGCCGTCCTTCTGCTTGCCGAGCGCGCCCCCCTTGATCAGCAACAGCCCGCGGTAGAACGCCAGCGCCAGGCAGTACCAGTCGCTGTAGTGGTCGTGCGCCGGCACGACCTTGTCCACCACCCGCGGGTCGGTCCAGTAGACGGCCTGCACCCCCACCTTCGGCGGCGGATCCTGCGGCACCATGCCGTCGCAGTCGATCAGATACGCCTCCGGCGTCGGGGTGACCGTCCAGGCGACGTTCTTGGCGTTGATGTCGCCGTGCACCAGCCCTTTGCTGTGCACGAACGCGAGGATCTCGGCCATCCGGAGCAGTACGATCAACCGTTTGGTGGCGGGCGGTGGTTTCGACCGGATCATGACCAGGAAGTCGAGCGTGTTGACGGTGCCGAGCGTCGGGTGGAAGTAGCGCTGTGGGATGGCCGGCAGCACGCATCCGATGATCTGGCGATCGGACTGGCGGACGATGTCGACCGGCCAGTTGACAGACGACTCCGGCCGAGCACCGATCTCCAGCCCCTGCTGGATCAGCACGTCCCGGCCGATCTCGACGAGCTGCTCCAGGTGCACGGCCGTCGGGGCCTTGTCCGGGGAGTGGTACTCCTTGTAGACCCAACGCGGGTCGGTGAGACGGTAGATGGCTCCGACACCGCCCTTGCTGATCGGGCCGCCGACCACCGTGTACGTCCCGTGATCACCGTGGGCGATCCGCCGGGCGGCGGGGGTGGTCATGAACTGCCCAGCCCGGAGAGGCTGTCGATGGTGCCGTCGACCCGCCCCGAGTTGCCGCAGCGCGGGCAGTTGAAGACTTCCCAGCTGCGGTCATGGCAGCTGAGCTCACGGCACCGCCCGCAGCGGACGAAATTGTCCGCTGCGCAGTACACGCAGCCCGGATAAGCCGCGCCGAGGCTGAACGACCCGTTGATCGAGCCGTTCCCGTGCTGCGGTGGCACCACGCTGCCGGGCCGTTGCTTCGAACCGGCTGTCGCCACGTACGACTCGCCGTCCCACCGGAACCGGATCACCGCAGGCAGGCGCGTCGAGCTGCACACCATGCTGACGAAGAGAGCATCGTCCGTCATCGGCCTGAGTCCTTCCCTGTACACATCCACCGTTCTCTGACGGACAGGGCTTCCCCGGCCGACGAAAGCCCGTCGGCGCCTGGTACGGAACTCTCAGCTTTCCCACAGCTAGCCGTGGCGCGCGCGATTGCGCCCACGTCTACCCTGGAGTAGCACGTCTTTCGTGCGATCGACCCCCTGAGGGAGGCCTGAGAAGTGAAGACGTCGAACCCGGTGCTCGCCCGGCTCGGCCAGGCGGCAGAGCGTGAGCGGGCGGCCGGGTACGCCCAGCCCGGGCCGTACGGTCAGCCCGGATACCCCCAGCAGTACCCGCAGCAGCAGTACCCCCAGCAGCCCTACGCCCAGCCCTACCCGGGCGGCTACGGCCAGCCGGTGGCCCCGCCCACCGTGACCCCGATGACCCTCGACGACGTGGTCGTCAAGACGGTCCTCATGCTCGCCATCCTCGGCGCCTCGGCCGCGGCGGCCTGGGTCCTCGTGCCGGACTCGCTTGTCGGCGTCGCGTGGATCGGCGCCGCGGTGGTCGGCCTGGTGCTCGGCCTGATCATCTCGTTCTCGCGGATGGCCAACCCGGCGCTCGTCGTGGCGTACTCGGTCATCGAGGGCGTCTTCGTCGGCATGGTCAGCAAGGCGTTCGAGTCGCTCTACGACGGCATCGTGCTCCAGGCGGTCGTGGCCACGTTCGGCGTCTTCTTCCTGATGGCGATGATCTACAAGGCGCGGATCATCCGGGCCACGCCGAAGTTCGCCCGGATCATGGTGGCGATCATGGCCGGCCTGTTCGGCGTGATGCTGGTCAACCTGGTGCTGGCGCTGTTCGGCGTCAACACCGGCCTGCGTGACGGCAGCCCGCTCGCGATCGGCTTCAGCCTGGTCTGCATCGTGGTGGCGTCGCTGAGCTTCGTGCTCAACTTCGCCGACATCGAGGAGGGGGTCCGGATGGGCCTCCCGCAGCGCTACTCCTGGACCGCCGCCTTCGGCATCGTGGTCGGCCTGGTCTGGCTCTACATCGAGATCCTGCGGCTGCTCAGCTACTTCCAGGGCGACGACTGACATCACGCCCTCCCCGACGACGCCCGCCTGCCGCATCCGCGGCGGCGGGCGTCGCCGTTTCCCCGTCCCCGCCGGGCCGCCCGGGGCAGAGTGGGATCCGGGTACGTGGGCGGGAGGTGGTCACGGTGCGCAGTGCCAACCCGGTGCTGGACCGGCTGGACGACGTCGGCCGCGTCGAGCGGCAGGTGCTCAGGGCCGGGACCGCCGACACGATGACGGTGGCCGACGTGGTCAGCCGGACCGTGGGTCTGCTGCTGGTCACCGGCGTCACGGCGGCGGTGTCCTGGGTGGTGGTGCCGCAGGCCGCGTGGATCTCCGCCGCGCTCGCCGGGAGCGCGCTGGCCAGCCTGGCCCTGGTGCTCGTCATCTCGCTGAAGCAGATCACCAGTCCACCGGTGATCGTCGGGTACGCGGTGCTCCAGGGACTGCTGCTCGGGGTGGCCAGCCGCGCCTTCGAACTGGTCTATCCGGGCATCGTGGCGCAGGCGGTGGTCGGCACGTTCGGCGTCTTCCTCGGCATGGCGGTGCTCTACCGGGCCCGGCTGGTACGCGCCACCCCGCGCCTGGCCCGGCTCGTCATCGGCATGCTCGTCGGGATCGTGGCGATCGGCCTGGTCAACCTGTTCGCGTACCTGTTCACCGGGCGGCAGGGGGTGGTCGTCTACAGCCTCAGTGACCGGGTGGGCTGGTTGCCGTACCTGTTCTCGGTGGTGGCGATCATCGCGGGCGCGCTCAGCTTCATCCTCGACTTCGACCTGGTCGAACGGTCGGCCGCGAACCGGCTGCCCAGCCGTTACGCCTGGTACTGCGCCTTCGGTCTGCTGGTCGGGCTGATCTTCCTGTACTGGCAGATCCTCCGCCTGCTCAGCTACGTACGCCGCTGACCGTAGACTCGGCGGCGATGAGCGCAGCGGAACTGGACCGGGCGGTGACCCTGCTGGTCCGACAGGTCGGGCACTGGCAGCAGCCGCGCTGGTCGGCCAAGGCGGACGGCGGCAACGTGTCCCGGGCCGACCTGGTGCACAAGCTGGTCCAGGAGATCGCCAACCTGGCCGCCGACGCGGCCGGTGAGCCGCGCCGCGACGTGCCCCGCCTCCCCAGCGACCTGGCCCTGCCCGACCAGCTCCGCGTGGTCACCGCCGACCTGACCCTCGCCGCGCCCCCCGACCAGATCCTGGCCACCGCCACGGAAGCGGTGACCCGAACCCGCGCCGCCCTCTGACCCCCCGCCCTGACCCCGTTGATCATGAAGTTGGCGGCGACAAAACGGACGCTGATCCCCGTCAACTTCATGATCGACCGAGTGGGGGCCGGGAGAGGGCGGGTCAGGGGTTCAGCCAGCGGCGTACCTTGCGGTGTCTTGAGCGGTCGCGCGCCCGCAGGACGGCCGGGCGGTCGTGGCCGGCGGCCTCGGCCTGCCTCGCGTGCAGCAGGCCGTACGTGAACGCGTTCTCGCCGTCGGCGTACGCCTGGAGCGCCTGCCGCCGCAGCACCTCCCGGGTGACCACCGAGTCCTGCTGGGTGCCGAGCAGGTCCTGGAGCGCCTTGAACCGCTTCACCAGGCGAGCGGCCCGCTTGCCGGCGGCCGGCGCGCGCACCTCCACCGCGTAGCGGGCGGCCTTGAGCTTCTTGCGCGCCTCGTGCAACGCGACGTCCCCGTCCGGCCCGGTGGTGGCGAGCGCCCGGTCCAGCCGGGTGTCGGCACGGCGTACCGCCTTGCGGACCCTGCGGTCCACCCACCGCCGGCCGACGTCGGCGGGCGGGCCGTCGGCCAGCCGATCCAGGCGGGCCAGCAGAGCGGGGTAGCGGTCGGCGTCCAGCGCGGACCGCAGCGCGATGGTCGCCTCGGCCCGGTCGGCGGCGAACCATTGGCCGATCCGCGCCGCCACCGGGCCGAGCACCAGCTCGTCCGGCAGCTCGTGCATCGCCTCGGTGAGCCGGTCGGCCATCACCTGGGTGTCGCGGACCCGGCCCAGCTCGCCGCCGAGGCGGCGCAGCTCGGCCCGGACCGCCTCACTCTCCCGGCGGTCCCACAACCCCCGGAAGGTACGCAGGGTCGCCCGCAACCGGCGGGTCGCCACGCGCATGTCGTGGACCGCGTCCTCGTTCCCCTGGTACGCGGCCGCGTGGTTGCCGACGATCGCGTCGCGCTGTGCCCTGACGTACGCGAGGACAGGTCCCGCCGGGCCGACCGGCTCCCGGTCGTCGAAGCGCTCGATCCGGCCGGCGACGGCCCGGTGCGACTTGCTGACCGCCACCTCGCGGGCGCCTGCCGCGCGCAGCCGCTCCCCGAGTGCGTCGAGCAGCGCCTCGTCGCCCTCGACCAGCTCGATCTCGATCTCGTGCCAGGTCCGCGCGGTGCCGTCCACCAGGTCCTCGGACCGGACGTCGTCCTCGGCCACCTCGGCCAGCACCCGGCCGTCCGCGTCGAGCAGCCGGTGCTCCCGGCGGCGATTGACGACCCGGGCCGCCGGAGTGACAGGGCGACCGCGCGACGCGCCCCGGATCAGCGCGACCAGCTCGGGCGGCGGGCCGTCGTCGGACGCCCCGGCCGGGAACTGGTGCTCGACCCGGGCGCCACCGACAGCGCCCACCTTGAGGTGCCAGCCCGCGTCGTGCCCACCGGTACGCCGGCGCAGTGCGTGCCCGCTGCGCAGCAGGAGCAGGTCGCCGGTGTCCCAGTAGACGGCGTCCAGATCCGAGACGGTGGCGTCGGACATGGTCACGACGCCACCGCACCCGGTCAGGTCGGGCAGCCGGAAACCCTCGTCGCCGGAGTACTTGCGCTCACGTTCCACGACGGTCGCCATGCGGCCTCCCGTACCCGGCTCGCGCACCGGCGAACCGGTCTCAGCTCAGTCGTTCGAGCACCATCGCCATGCCCTGGCCGCCGCCGACGCACATGGTCTCCAGACCGATGGTCTTGTCGTGCCACTCCAGCGCGTTCAGCAGCGTGCCGGTGATCCGGGCACCGGTCATGCCGAACGGGTGGCCGACGGCGATCGCGCCACCGGCGACGTTCAGCTTCTCCTCCGGGATACCGAGCTGCCGGTACGAGGGGATCACCTGGGCGGCGAACGCCTCGTTGATCTCGACCAGGTCGACGTCGTCGATGGTCATGCCGGCGCGCTTGAGTGCCTGCTTCGACGCCTCGACCGGGCCCAGGCCCATGATCTCGGGGGAGAGCCCGGTGACGCCGGTGGAGACGATCCGGGCCAGCGGGGTGAGCCCCAGCTCGGACGCGCGCTCGGCGCTCATGATCACCACGGCGGCGGCGCCGTCGTTGAGCGGGCAGCAGTTGCCCGCGGTGATCCGGCCGTCCGGGCGGAACACCGGCTTCAGGCCGGCCACCGCCTCCAGGGTCACCCCGGCTCGCGGGCCGTCGTCGGTGCTGACGACGGTGCCGTCCGGCGTGGTGACCGGGGTGATCTCGCGGGCCCAGAAGCCGTCGGCGATCGCCTTCTCGGCGAGGTTCTGGCTGCGGACGCCGAACGCGTCCATGTCCTCGCGGGTCACGTCGTACACCTGGGCCAGGTTCTCCGCGGTCTGCCCCATGGCGAGGTAGATGTCGGGGAGCTGCCCGGCCTCGCGCGGGTCGGTCCACACCTCGGCGCCGCCCTGGGCGCGGGCCGCGGAACGCTCCCGGGCCTCGGCGAAGCGGGGGTTCTCCCAGCCGCCGCCGACGAGGGCCTGCGCCTCCGGCGGCAGCGTGTCCGAGTTGCCCCGGGCGTACCGGGACACCATCTCCACACCGGCGGAGATGAACACGTCACCCTCACCGGCCCGGATCGCGTGCATCGCCATCCGGGTGGTCTGGAGCGAGGACGCGCAGTAGCGGGTCAGCGTGGCGCCGGGCAGGCCGTCGAGGCCCATCAGGGTGGCGACCACCCGGGCCATGTTGAAGCCCTGCTCGCCGCCGGGCAGACCGCACCCGAGGTGGAGGTCGTCGATGGTGGTGGGATCGAGCGCCGGGACCTTGTCGAGGGCGGCCTGGACGATGGTGGCGGCGAGGTCGTCCGGGCGGACCTCGCGGAGGGAACCCTTGAACGCGCGGCCGATGGGGGACCGGGCGGTGGCGACGATGACGGCGTCGCGGGGCGACTCAATCGGCATGAGCCAACGTTAACGCGCGAGTAACATGCCCGGGAAGTCGCACGGCGGGCGGGAAATGTCACCCCGTGGGCGGTCGCCGGTGATGCCGGAACGCGACGGCAGCGGCCGCCTCGACCGCCGGGAGCAGGGCGTGCGCCCACACCCGGTAGCCGTCGGCCGACGGGTGGAAGCCGTCGTGGCAGAGCGTCCCCGCGTCCGCGCGGAACACCGGGCCGGTCTCGGTGCCCAGGTCGACGACGGTGCCGCCGGCGTCCAGCACGGCCGCCGTCTGCGCCCGCGCCATCCGCCGCCCGGACCAGCCGAGCACCTGACGCAGCGGTGCGGCGACCGCGCGTACCGCCCCGAGGTCGGGGCACGTGCCCACCACCACCTCGACGTGTGCCTCCCGCAGACGGCGTACCGCCGAGCCGAGATAGGCCGCCGCGTCGCCGGGCCGGGACATCGCGGTGGCGTCGTTCGCCCCGATCAGCACCACCGCCACGTCCGGCCGCTCACCGAGCAGCGCCCGGGCCACCTGGGTCGCCAGGTCGGTGGCGCGCGAGCCGGAGACCCCGACGCTGGACAGCTGCACCCGGCGCCCGGTCGGACCCTCGGCGAGCAGGTTGGCGAGCTGACCGCCGATGGTGTCCTCGAACCGGTCGACGCCCACACCGAGCGCCGACGAGTCACCCAGCAGCACCAGCCGCAGCGGCGGCGCGTCCGCGCGGCCGACAGTCGCGCGCAGGACCAGACCCAGCTCGGGCTGGGCGTACTCGCGGGTGCGGGCAGCGATGGCCTGGCCGGCCAGGACCGCCGCGCCGCCCACAGTGCCGGCCAGCAGCGACAGGGCCGCGGCCCGGCCCCACCGGGCCACCTCACCGCGCTCGCTCATGACGTTCCCTCCAGCGTTGCCGAGTCGGCGGCGCTGCCGGTCGGTGGCACCGCGCCGACGCCGAAGAAGGCCCGCCGGCGAAGCTGCGCCCACCGCCCGCCCGGCCCGCGGTCGCGACCCCGGAGCTGGGCGCCGCTGACCTCCGTGCCTGCGTGCCGGGCCGCTTGGTGGGCGGCCTCCGGGAGCGACCGTACGCCCTCCACGCCCGGCAGGACAGGCCTGCGTTCCGGGACCGCGCCCAACGCGGACAACACGGTGGGCAGCAACGCCGCTGCGGCTATCGCGTACCCCTCGGCGGAGGGGTGGAACCGGTCCCAGGCGAACATCCGCCCGGGGTCGGCGGCGAAGCGCGGCCCGAGCATGTCGCCGAGCGAGACGGCACGGCCGCCGGCCTCGACCACGCCCACCGTCTGCGCGGCGGCGAGCTGGCGGCTCCAGCGCCGGGCCAGCCAGCGCAGCGGCGGCTGAATAGGCCGGATGGTGCCCAGGTCGGGGCAGGTGCCGACGACCACCTCACAGCCGGCCGCCCGGAGCGTACGGACCGCGTCGACCAGATATCGCACCGCTACCGAGAACGGTGAGCGGTTGGTGACGTCGTTGCCGCCGACCAGGATCACTGCGACGTCCGGCTCGACCTCCAGGGCGGACTCGACCTGCGGCTTCAGCCCTGACGACAACGCGCCGACCACGGCGAACCGGTGCAGCCGGACCGGCCGGTGCAGGCGGCGGGACAGCCCGGTGGCCAGCAGTGATCCCGGTGTCTCCCGGCGCCTGTGCACGCCGTACCCGGCCGCTGAGGAGTCGCCCAGGATGACCACGGTGATCGGCGGGCCGGGCAGTCTCGCGCCGTACACACCGTCGCAGCGCGGCGGCGGGGCCTGCGCCATCGGGATGGTGCGGCGGGCCTGCCGGGCCTGGCCGAGCAGCACCCCACCGGTGGCGGCGGTGGCCGCCACCGTGGCGCCCGTGCCGATCGCCGCGAGGCGGGCGATCTGCCGGGCGCGCTGCCGGCGGACCGGCGCGACGGAACCAGCGTCCCCCATGAACCGACAGTATCGCGCCGGTACGACCACTGCTGTCCTTGATCGGATGGCTGGGCGGTGCCCGGATTGGGTACCGATGAGGGGCAGCGGACATGGACTTGCCATCGGGCCGCACCATGGTCGAGCGGAGAGGGGCGACATCATGGGGAAGACGTTGAAGCGCAGCGCCGCGTTCGCGGCGCTGGCCCGGGCGCTGGCGGCCGGTACGCGGGGCGGGCCGTCGCTCGGGGCACGGCTGGCGGCGCTGCCGCGGATGATCCGCGCGACCACCCGGGGCGAGTACGACGGTGGCCTGCGCCTGGCGCTGATGGCCGGGGCGACGGCGTACATCGTCTCCCCGATCGACCTGCTGCCGGAGATCCCGCTGGCGATCTTCGGGCTGGCCGACGACGCGGTCATGGTCACCTGGCTGGCCGGCAGCGTGCTCGCCGAGACCGAGCGGTTCCTGGAGTGGGAGGCACGTCGCAGCTCCGTCATCCCCGGGCATGCGGTGCCCTGACGGCACGTACGCTGGTCGGCGAACTGACCGCTGACCGACCGCCCCACGACGGCGGCGCGACGAAGGGCACAACGAGGTGCAGTACTACGACAACGTCGTCGAGCTGATCGGCAACACCCCGCTGGTACGCCTGCGCAACGTCACCGAGGGCATCCAGGCCACCGTGCTGGCGAAGGTGGAGTACGTGAACCCGGGCGGCTCGGTCAAGGACCGGATCGCGCTGCGCATGGTGGAGGACGCCGAGAAGGCGGGCATCCTGGGGCCGGGCGGCACGATCGTGGAGCCGACCAGCGGCAACACCGGCGTCGGGCTGGCCCTGGTGGCCCAGCTCCGGGGCTACCGCTGCGTCTTCGTCTGCCCGGACAAGGTCAGCCAGGACAAGCAGGACGTGCTGCGCGCGTACGGCGCCGAGGTGGTGGTCTGCCCGACCGCCGTCGCGCCGGAGGACCCGCGCTCCTACTACAACGTCTCCGACCGGCTGGCCCGGGAGATCCCCGGCGCGTGGAAGCCCAACCAGTACAGCAACCCGGCCAACCCGCGTTCGCACTACGAGACCACCGGCCCGGAGCTGTGGCGGCAGACCGAAGGCAGGATCACCCACTTCGTCGCGGGCGTCGGCACCGGCGGCACCATCTCCGGCATCGGCCGCTACCTCAAGGAGGCGTCCGAGGGCCGGGTCAAGGTGATCGGCGCGGACCCGGAGGGCTCGGTCTACTCGGGCGGCACCGGGCGGCCGTACCTGGTCGAGGGCGTCGGTGAGGACTTCTGGCCCGAGACGTACGACCGGGGGATCGCCGACGAGATCGTCGAGGTGTCGGACAAGGAGTCCTTCGAGATGACCCGCCGGCTGGCCCGCGAGGAGGGGCTGCTGGTCGGCGGCTCCTGCGGTATGGCCGTGGTGGGCGCGCTGGAGGTGGCCCGCAAGGCCGGCCCGGACGACGTGATCGTGGTGCTGCTGCCGGACGGCGGCCGGGGCTACCTGTCGAAGATCTTCAACGACAAGTGGATGGCCCGGTACGGTTTCCTGGACGACTCGGGCACCGAGCCGACCGTCGCCGACGCGCTCGCCGGCAAGCCCGGCGGCCTGCCCGAGCTGGTGCACGTGCACCCGACCGAGACGGTCCGCGACGCGATCGACTACATGCGCGAGTACGGCGTCTCCCAGCTCCCGGTGCTCAAGGCCGAGCCGCCGGTGGTGACCGGTGAGGTGGCCGGTTCGATCGCCGAGAAGGACCTGCTCGACGCGTTGTTCACCGGCCAGGCCCACCTGCACGACACGATCGAGCGGCACATGGGCGAGCCGCTGCCGATGATCGGCGGCGGCCAGCCGGTGAGCGAGGCGGTCGGGCTGCTGGAGAAGGCGGACGCGGCGCTGGTGCTGGTCGACGGCAAGCCCAAGGGCGTGCTGACCCGCCAGGACCTGCTGGCCCACCTCGGCGCCCGCTGAGCGGGGCGGGGCCCCGGGATCCGGGGCCCGCCCGTTCACAGCTCGCGGCCGTACCGCAGTTGCGGCACCAGCGCCGAGCCGATGTGCTCGTCCCGCTGCAGACCGGTCAGGACCCAGCCGCCGCGCTCGTAGAACCGGCGCGCGGCGGCGTTGTCCCGCAGCACCCACAGCACCGCGCGGGTCCATCCCCGGGCCCGCATCGCGTCGAGCGCGTCCACCATCAGCGCCCGGCCGGTGCCCCGGCCCCGCTCGGACGGCTCCAGGTGGATCGCGTTGAGCAGCCCGGTCGCCGGGTCGCCCTCGTCGTCCGGCCCGAGGTAGCTGAAGCCCACCAGCCGCCCGTCCCGCTCGGCCACCGTCATCCGGTGGTCGGCGCCCTCCCAGGTCAGCCGTTCCACCCAGTAGCGGCCCATCGCCTCGGGCGTCGGGTCGGCCAGCGCCTCGGGCGGCAGGAACGACGAGTACGCCGCCACCCGTGAACGCTGGTGCAGGGCGCCGACCGCCATCAGGTCGGCTTCGGTCGCGGAACGTAGGGAGATCGTCACCCGGGCGACGGTACCCGCCGGGGCGGCACCTGTACCGTCTGAAGATCCTCGGCGATCACCAGGTCGCCGGTGAAGTGCTCGCGGGCCTCGTCGTGGAAGCGGCGCGGGTCGGCGTACCGCTGGGAGAAGTGGGTGAGCACGAGCGTCCGTACCCCCGACTCGGCCGCCACCCGCGCGGCCTGGCCGGCGGTGAGGTGCCCGACCTCGGCGGCGAGGGCCGCCTCCGACTCCAGGAACGTCGACTCGATCACCAGCAGGTCGGCGTGCTCGGCCAGTGCGTACACGCCGTCGCAGAGCCCGGTGTCCATCACGAACGCGAACCGCTGCCCCGGCCGGGTCACGCTCACCTCGTCGCGGGTCACGCGGCGTCCGTCGCGGTCCAGGTGGCCGTCGCGCAGCAACCGCCCCACGTCCGGACCGGCGATGCCGTACGCGCTCAGCCGCTCCGGAAGCATCCGGCAGCCGTCCGGCTCGACCAGGCGGTACCCGTACGTCTCGATCGGGTGCCGCAGCCGGCGGGCCTCCAGCGTGCCGACGCCCAGCGTGATCCGCTGCCCGTCGGTGTCGATCGGCTCGACTGCCAGTTCGGCGGTCTCGTAGAAGCTGGAGGCGTGCCGCAGCCGGGCGAAGTACTCGGCGCCGCCGGCCGGGAAGTGCACCGCCACCGGACGCGGTACGCGGTCCAGCGAGAGGCGCTGGATCGTGCCGGGCAGCCCGAGGCAGTGATCGCCGTGGAAGTGGGTGACGCAGATCCGGGTCAGGTCGGTGGCGGTGATCCCGGTGTGCAGCATCTGGCGCTGGCTGCCCTCGCCCGGGTCGAAGAGGATCACCTCGTCGTCCCAGCGCAGCAGGTAGCCGTTGTGGTTGCGTTGCCGGGTCGGGGCCTGGCTGGCCGTACCGAGCACCACCAGCTCACGCATGGACACGGCATCCTCCGGAAGGCAAAAAGCGACCCCCGGGGCTTCCGCGCTCGCGCGCGGGCCGGCTGGACTGGGCCGGCACCCCGGGGGTCGGGTGGCTGTCGTGGTTTCGCCGCACCGCTGCCACACGGTCTCGACGATCCTGCAGGTGCCCGCCTCGCGGCGGACGAGATTTCACTGTCGAGGACAGCGGCTAGCGGACAGCCACCTCACGAGTCCGATTGCTATACAAGTCTGGACCACCTCCTTTCCCGTGTACCGCCACGCTATCCACTTCGCGGCGGCCGCGGCAACGGATTTCGATCACAGGCCCGGTCAGTCCAGGCCGATCGGGCCCTCGCGCGGGCCCTCCTCGTTCGCCGGCTGCACTGCGAGCGACGGGAAGTCGGCCAGGTCGCCCTCCGGCTCGGCGTCCCACTCCGGGAAGACCAGGGGGCTCTGGAGATAGAGGCAGAGCAACTGGGTGAGCTGGTGCAGGCCGTCGAGGTGGGTGCGTTCGTGCCCGTGGGTGGCGTCCACGCCGAACCCGAGCAGCGCGACCCGGGCGTGCGCCCCGGCCTCGACCGCGGCGGCCACGTCCGAGCGGTAGTAGTCGAACACGTCCCGGACCAGGTCGACGCCGTGCTCCTTCGCGATCGAGGCGAGGTTGCGGGTCAGGTGGTAGTCGAACGGGCCGACGCCGTCGCCCATCGCCAGCGTGGCGGCGGTCTCCCGGGACTGCTGGCCCGGCGCGACCACCGCCGCGTCCACCGAGACGATCTCCGCGACGTCCGGGTCCAGCCCGTGGCTGGCGCCGTGGCCGATCTCCTCGGTGACGGTGACCAGCAGGTGCGCGGTGACCGCCGGGATGATCCCGGCGTCGACCATCGCCTTGAACGCGGTCAGCACCGCCGCCACGCCCGCCTTGTCGTCCAGGTGCCGGGACTTGACGTACCCGTTCGGAGTGATCGTGGGGTTGGGCAGGAACGCCACGAAGTCCCCGGCGTCGATGCCGAGCGCCCGCAGCCCGGCCTCGTCGTGCACGGGCTCGTCCACCCGCACCTCGACCAGCTCCCAGCCGACGCCCTGGAGGTCGACCGCCTCGTTGTAGCGGTGGCCGCTCGCCTTCAGCGGCAGCACCTGGCCGGTGACGACCCGCTCCAGGTCGTCGGTGAAGATCCGCACGTGGGCGCCCTCGGCGAAGCGGGCGCTGTGCGTACCGATCGGGTTGACCTCCAGCCGGCCGTTCTCCTTGAGCCGCTTCACCATGCCGCCGATGGTGTCGGTGTGCACCACCACGGCCCGGTCTGCGCCGGTCGACCGGGGGCCGGGCAGACAGGCGCTCAGCGCCCCGCGACGGGTCAGCGTGGAGCTGATCCCGATCGCGGAGAGCCGCTCGCCCACGTACTGCTGGATGTGGTCGGTGCGCCCCGACGGGCTGGGGATCTCCAGCAGCTCCACCAGCACCTGGCGGAGGTAGTCGAGGTCGAGCTTGAGCGGTTGCGGCTTGCGTGCGGTCATGCCCCAGAGCTTGCCGCACCGGCCGGCGACCAGAGTCGCTGCGGTGCCCGGGTACCCGGGAAGAGCAGGTCGACGAAGCGCTCGGCGGTGGGCTGCGGCTCGTGGTTGGCCAGTCCGGGCCGCTCGTTCGCCTCGATGAACACGTGTTCCGGCCGGTCCGGCGCGGGGACCAGCAGGTCCAGCCCGGTGACCGGGATGTCCAGCGCCCGGCTCGCGGTGACGCACGCCTCGGCGATCGCCGGGTGCAGCTCGGCGGTCACGTCGTGGATCGTGCCGCCGGTGTGCAGGTTGGCCGTCCGCCGGACCGCCAGCACCTCGCCCTCCGGCAGCACGTCGTGCATCCGGTACCCGGCCTCCGCCACCACCTCGCGGGTCATGTCGTCGACGGGGATGCGGGACTCGCCGCCGGTGGCGGCGGCCCGGCGACGGCTCTGCCGCTCGATCAGCTCGGTGATGTCGTGCACGCCGTCGCCGGTGATCTGCGCCGGCCGGCGGACCGCGGCGGCGACCACCTCGTGGTCGATCACCACGACCCGCAGGTCCTCGCCCGCGCGCAGTTCCTCGATCAGCACGTCCGGGCAGAACCGGCGGGCCAGCTCGACGGCCGCGGTCAGGGCCTCCGGCGTACGCACGCCGACGGTGATGCCGTTGCCCTGCTCGCCGCGCGCCGGCTTGACCACCACCGGGCCCACGTCGTTCAGGAACGCCACGTCGTCGGGCTCGCCGGTGGCCGTACGCCCGCGCGGCACCGACAGCCCCGCCTCGGTGAGGATGCGCCGGGTCACCCGCTTGTCGTCGCAGCGGCTCATCGCCACCGCCGAGGTCAGCTCCGACAGCGACTCGCGGGTGTGGATGGTCCGGCCGCCGGTGGTCAGCTTCAGCTCACCCCAGTGCGGGTCGGTCACCTCGACCCGGATGCCGCGGCGCATCGCCTCGTCCGCGACGATCTTCGCGTACGGGTTCAGCTCGTCGTACCCCTCGGGCATGGCGGGCAGGAACAGGCGCTCGTTGATCGGGTTCTTCCGCTTCACGCAGAGCGTGCCGGTGCGGTGGAAGCCGAGGCGCTCGTACAGCCGGATCGCACCCGAGTTCTCGGCCAGCACGGACAGGTCCACGAACGCCCGGCCGCGCTCGTCGAGCCGGTCCGCGAGCGCGGTCAGCAGCGCCTGCCCGGTGCCGGGCGGGGCGGTGTTGAAGTCGACTGTGAGGCACCACAGGCTGGCGCCGTCCTCCGGGTCGCCGAAGACCGCGACGTGGTCCACGCCGGTGATGGTGCCGACCACCTCACCGGTGGTGTCCTCGGCCACCAGGTGCAGGAACCGGTCCGTGCCGGCGTTGTCCACCAGCACCTCCACCGGGGCGGTGACCATGCCGTTGCGCGCGTAGATCCGGTTCACCGCCTCGGCGTCGGCGGCGTCACGCAGCGGCCGGACGGTCAGCCCGGGCACCTCGCCGCCCTCGGTGGCGGCGGGCCGCTTGTCGCCCAGCGGCAGCCGGTACGTCAGCGACGGGTCGATGAACAGCTCGTCCGGCAGCCGGGACACCAGCACGTGCGGGTCGCGCAGGTAGATGCAGATGTCCCGGGCGCCGACCGCCTCGGAGCGCAGCACGTCGGCCACGTGCACCTGGTCGTCGAACGTCTGCCCGAACACCAGCCGGCCCCAGCCGCAGTCCAGCACCACGCCCGAGGCGTCGGTGGACGCGGTCTCCGGCTGCCGCGGCTCCGGCGTACCCGGTGCGACCGGGTCACCGCCGGGGCCGATGCGTTCCCGGCGGCGCCCCAGCACCCGTTCCCGGTCGGTACGCGCCGTTCCGGTGGCGAGGGTGTCGGTCACGGTCAGTCGATTCCGTGGCTCTGGAGCCACATTTCCAGGAGTCCCAGTTGCCACAGCTTGTTTCCGTTCAACGGGGTCAGTTCGGCATTCGGGTCGGCGAGCAGCGCATCGACGTAGTCGGCGCGGAACAGGTCACGACGGCGCGCCTCCGGGGCGGTGAGCGCGTCGCGTACCCGGTCGAGGAGCTTGCCCTCCAGGTGGGTGAGACCGGGCACCGGGAAGTAGCCCTTGGGCCGGTCGATGACCTCGTGCGGCAGGACCCGGCGGCCGATCTCCTTGAGCACGCCCTTGCCACCCTGGGCAAGCTTCAGCTCCGGCGGGCAGCTCGCGGCCAGCTCGACGAACTCGTGGTCGAGGAACGGCACCCGGGCCTCCAGCCCGTGCGCCATGGTCATGTTGTCGACCCGCTTCACCGGGTCGTCGGTCAGCATGACCTGGGTGTCGATCCGCAGGCCGGCGTCGACGGCGGTCTGCGCGCCCGCGCGGCCCAGGTGCGCGGCCACGAACTCCCGCGCCGGGTCGCCGTCGGCCAGCCACGCCGGGTTGAGCACCCGGGCCAGTCCGGCCGCGTCGCGGTCGAAGAACGCCTTCGCGTACGTCTCGAGCGCCTGCTCCCGGTCCACCCCGGCGAGCGGCGGGTACCAGTGGTAGCCACCCAGGATCTCGTCCGCGCCCTGGCCCGACTGCACCACCTTGACGTGCTTCGCGACCTCCTGGCTGAGCAGCCAGAACGCGACGCAGTCGTGGCTGACCATCGGTTCGCTCATCGCCGCGACGGCGGCCTCCAGCGGCGGCAGCAGGTCACCGGTGGGCACCCGGATCTGGTGGTGGTCGGTGCCGAACGTCTTCGCGACCAGATCGGAGTAGACGAACTCGTCGCCCTCCCGGCCGCCGACCGCGTCGAAGCCGATGGAGAACGTGGCCAGACCGGACCGGGCCTGCCCCTCGCCGGCGAGCAGCGCGACCACCAGGCTGGAGTCGAGGCCGCCGGAGAGCAGCACGCCCACCGGGACGTCGGCCACCATGCGGCGGCGCACGGCGGTGGTCAGCGAGTCGAGCAGCGCGTCCTGCCAGTCCCGCTCGGACCAGCCGGCCCGCTCGGCGGCGCGGCCGAAGGACGGATCCCAGTAGACCCGCTCGTGGGTGGAGCCGTCCGCCTCGTACACCCGGACCGTGGCCGGCGGCAGCTTGGTGACGCCGGCCAGGATGGTGCGCGGCGGCGGCACGATGCTGTGGAAGCTCAGGTAGTGGGCGAGCGCAACCCGGTCGATGGTGGTGTCGATGCCGCCGCCGGCGAGCAGCGCCGGCAGCGTCGAGGCGAACCGGACCACACCGGGGCTCTCGGCCAGGTAGAGCGGCTTGATGCCGAGGCGGTCCCGGGCCAGCACCAGGCGGCCGGTGTCGCGCTCGCTGATCGCCACCGCGAACATGCCGATCAGGTGGTCGACGAAGTCGAGCCCCCACTCGGCGTACGCCTTGACCACGACCTCGCTGTCACCGGACGAGAAGAACCGGTGGCCCTTGGCCTGCAGCTCGGCGCGTAGTTCCCGGTAGTTGTAGATGCAGCCGTTGAAGACACCGGTGAGCCCGGCGGCGGCGTCCACGATGGGTTGGCCGCTCGCCGCGGACAGGTCGATGATCTTCAGGCGCCGGTGTCCCAGCGCGGTCGGGCCCTGCGACCAGATGCCGCTGTCGTCGGGCCCTCGGTCACTCATCGTGGCCGCCATCCGCTCCACGGCCGAGACGTCGGCGCGTGAACCGTCACGGCGGAACTCTCCCGCAAGTCCGCACATACGAGCCAATGCTGCCAGAGCTTGTTGCAGTTCGCCTGTTGAGACGATGACGAACGTGTGACAGCTTGCTACGATGCGCCGTCACGCAGGGTGGTTGCCTGTCACGCCTTCGGTTCCTGCCCCTCCACGCCCGGATGCCGGAAACCCGGCCCGTCCCCGGTGTGAGGAATACCGCACGGACCGGCGCGCCCCGGCATCGGCGGCTTTCCCCGATCTTGCACTTTGGTGCCCCGTAATCCTCGTAATCCGGGCAACTCGTGGGCCGAAACTGCAAGATCGCGTGAGCGTAGACGCTGCCGGCACGGTGATCGGCCTCGCCGTTCACCGTGCCGGACTCGTGGTGCGGGTCGCGGGCTAGCCCGCGGTGCGGGCCACGCCGACCGGGCAGCTCAGCCCGTTCGGTCCGTGGTTGCAGTAGCCGTTCGGGTTCTTCGTCGGAGCCAGGTACTGCTGGTGGTAGTCCTCGGCGAAGTAGTAGTCGCCGAGCGGGGCGATCTCGGTGGTGATCTCACCCTTGCCGGCCCGGGCCACGATCGGCGCGAACGCGTCCCGCGACGCCTTCGCGGCGGCGGCCTGCTCGTCGGTGGTGGTGTAGATCGCCGAGCGGTACTGGGTGCCCACGTCGTTGCCCTGGCGCATGCCCTGGGTCGGGTCATGGTTCTCCCAGAAGACCTTCAGCAGGTCCTCGTAGGCGATCTTCGACGGGTCGTAGACCACCTGGACCACCTCGGCGTGCCCGGTCATGCCCGAGCAGACCTCCTCGTACGTCGGGTTGGTGGTGTAGCCACCCGCGTAGCCGGCGGACGTGGTGATCACGCCGGGGAGGGTCCAGAACAGCCGCTCGGCGCCCCAGAAGCAGCCCATCCCGAAGACGGCGACCTGCGCGCCCTCGGGGAACGGGCCCTTCAGCGTCGACGGCAGCACCTCGTGCCGGTCGGCGATCGGCATCGCGATCGGGCGACCCGGCAGGGCTTGGTCAGGAGAGATCATTTCAGCCTTCATGCGGCGGAGGAACACGGTGGGACTCCTCTCTTGGCTTTCCCAGCGTGTGCAACAGCGTCGCCCCCCGGTTCCTTACCCGCCCACGCTCCCGTCAGGCCAGCGCCGCCGAGATCCGCCCGGCGAACGTCTCGGCCTCGGCGTCGTCGGCGTACCGGGTACGCGGCCAGAAGAAGCCGCGCAGCCCGTCGCCCTTCGTCCTGGGAACCACGTGGGTGTGCAGGTGCGGTACGGACTGGGACACCCGGTTGTTCATCGCCACGAACGTCCCACCGGCGTCCATGCCGGTCTCCACGGCCACGGCGATCCGCTGCACCAGCCGGAAGTAGCCGGGCAGCGCGTCGGCCGGCAGGTCGGCCAGGGTGACCAGGTGGGTACGGGGCACCACGAGCACGTGCCCCTTGAACACCGGGCGGGTGTCCAGGAAAGCGACCCCGTCCGGCTCGTCGGTCACCCGGAAGGCCGGCACCTCGCCCGCCACGATCCCGCAGAACACGCACCCGCTCATCCGACCACCCTAGGCCCGGCCCGGCCACCCCACCTCCGGGCGAGCGTTGATCATGAGGTTGGCTGCGACAAATCGGACCGTCGGCACCGCTAACCTCATGATCGGCGCGAAACCGGGCGGGTCAGGAGCGGTCCAGGTAGGCGTCCCAGTCGTCTTCGGGGATGCCAGTCGGGCCGGTCTCGCCGTTGGCGAGGCGCGCCCGGATGTCCGCCTCCCATCGCAGCGCCCATCCGCGCAACTCGTCGACCTGTTGCTCGGTGAGCCCGTACGAACGGAAGGTCCGGCCGTCCCGCTCCGTCACACCACCCAGCCGGTCGGCCAGTTCGTCCAACGAGAAGCCGGCGGTGTGACGGGCGCCGAGGTGCTCCAACTCCGACCAGGTGAGCCGCTCGGAGGCCGCGCGGACGTCGATGTAGTCCCGGTGGGCGGCTCGGTCGTGCAGCGCGCGGACCTTCAGCCCCACCGCGTCCTCGAAGGCCAGCACCGGGCCCCGAGGCGATCCGTCACGGCGTCGAGCGGCAGCGCGGCGGCCGTGGCGAAGTCGATGTCCTGGGAGGGCCGGTCGACCAGGTCGTGGGCGCACATGGCATAGCCGCCGGCGAGCATCAACCCTAGGTCGTCACCGGCAGCGAGACCCAGCGAGGCCGGGATCCGGTCGGCGACGCCGTGCAGGCGAGAGGGGAGCGCCTCGGTCGAACTCACCGGACCAGTATGGCCGACCGCCCCGACACCTTCGCGCTTGTGACTCGCACCGGGTTGCCGGGAGCGGGACCGGGCGGGGGACTAACGTCTGCGGCATGAGCCACGGCTTCGAGACACTCGCCATCCACGCCGGTCAGGACCCGGAGGCCCGCACCGGTGCGGTGATCCCGCCGATCTACCAGACCAGCACGTACGCCCAGGACGCCGTCGGCGCGCCCCGCGAGGGCTACGAGTACAGCCGCTCCGGTAACCCGACGCGCGACGCGCTCCAGGAGTGCCTGGCCGCGCTGGAGGGCGGCCCGGTGGCGCTCGCCTTCGCCAGCGGCCTGGCCGCCGAGGACACGCTGCTGCGGACCGTCTGCAAGCCGGGCGACCACGTGGTGATCCCGGACGACGCGTACGGCGGCACGTACCGGCTGTTCGCCAAGGTGGCCGAGCGCTGGGGCCTGGCGTACACCCCGGCGAAGGTCTCCGACCCGGACGCCGTGCGGGCCGCGATCCGTCCCGGCGCGACAAAGATCGTGTGGGTGGAGACGCCGACCAACCCGCTGCTCGGCATCGCCGACATCGCCGCGCTCGCCGCAGTGGCGCACGACGCCGGCGCGCTGCTGGTGGTCGACAACACGTTCGCCTCGCCGTACCTCCAGCAGCCGATCGCGTTCGGCGCGGACGTGGTGGTGCACTCCACCACCAAGTACGTCGGCGGACACTCCGACGTGGTCGGCGGCGCGCTCGTCGCGGCGGATCGCGCGCTCGGCGAGGAGCTGCGCTACCACCAGAACGCGATGGGCGCGGTCAACGGGCCGTTCGACGCCTGGCTCACCCTGCGCGGCATCAAGACCCTCGGGGTACGGATGGACCGGCACTGCGACAACGCCGAGCGGATCGCGGCCTACCTGGACGGACACGCCAAGGTCGCCCAGGTCGTCTACCCGGGCCTGCCCTCGCACCCCGGCCACGAGGTGGCCGCCAAGCAGATGCGCCGGTTCGGCGGCATGATCTCGTTCCGCGCGGCGGGCGGCGAGGAGCACGCCGTCCAGATCTGCAACCGGGCCCGGTTGTTCGTGCTCGCCGAGTCGCTCGGCGGCGTCGAGTCCCTGATCGAGCACCCGGGCCGGATGACACACGCAAGCGCTGCGGGCTCGCCGCTTGAAGTTCCCGGCGATCTCGTGCGACTGTCTGTCGGCATCGAGACGGTCGACGACCTGCTCGCCGATCTGGAGCAGGCCCTGGGCTGACCGCTGGTTGGGGAGGGTGGCAGTGCCGGACATCTTGCCGACGACCTGGGTCGGGACGACCGCGAAACAGATCGCCCGGGCGGTACGCCGTGGCGACGTCTCCGCCACCCAGGTCGTCGCCGACCACCTGGACCACGTCGCCCGGGTGGATCCCGAGCTGGGCGCGTTCCGCGCGGTGCGCGGCGGTGAGGCGATCACCGAGGCGGAGAAGGTCGACGAGCAGGAGGAACTGGCGAACCTGCCGCTCGCCGGGGTGCCGGTGGCGGTCAAGGAGAACACGCCGGTGGCCGGCCTGCCCACCTGGAACGGGTCGGCCGCGATGCGTACGCCGGTGGCGGAGGCCGACCACGAGGTGGTCCGGCGGCTGCGCGGCGCGGGCGCTGTCATCCTCGGTGTGACCCGGATGCCGGAGCTGGGCCTGTGGGCGCTCACCGACGACGACACCGCTGTCACCCGCAACCCGTGGGATCCGGCGCGTACCCCCGGTGGTTCGTCCGGCGGCGCGGCCGCCGCGGTGGCCGCCGGGCTGGTGCCGATGGCCCACGGCAACGACGGTCTCGGGTCGATCCGCATCCCGGCGGCCTGCTGCGGCCTGGTCGGGCTCAAGCCCGGCCGGGGCGTGGTGCCCTGCCAGCTCGGCGCGGACGACTGGTTCGGCCTCACCGAGCACGGCATGCTGACCAGCACCGTCGCCGACGCGGTGGTGGGTTTCTCGGTGCTGGCCGGCCGCCGGCCGGACAAGCTGGTCCCGCCGGAGCGGCTGCGGGTGGGCGTCTCGCTGCGCTCGCCGGTGCGTGGCGTCTCGCCGGACGCGCCGAACCGGGACGCGGTCGCCGCCGCCGGCCGGCTGCTGGCCGCCGCCGGTCACGACACCGTGCCCGCCGATCCGGTCTACCCGACCCGGCTCGGACTCCAGGGGATCGCCACCTGGTTCGCGGCGGCCGCCGCCGACGTGCGCGCCGCCGGGGTGGCGCCGCGTCAGCTCCAGCGCCGCAGTCGCCGGCACGTCACGCTCGGCGAGTGGGCGCAGCGCCGGGGGTACGTGCGGGAGGCCGACCGGGCCGCCTGGCGCGAACGGTCGGTGCACTTCTTCGCGGACAACTCGATCGACCTGCTGCTCACCCCGGCGCTGGCCGGGCCCCCGCCGGAGGCCGCCGGGTGGTCGGGCCGCTCCTGGCTGGCGAACATGTCGACCAACATCAGGTACGCCCCGTACGCGGCGCCGTGGAACATCGCCGGGCTCCCGTCGATAGTGGTGCCGGTCGGCCGCCGCCCGGACGGCCTGCCGGTGGGCGTGCAGTTCGTCGGCCCGCCCGGCTCCGAACTGCTGTTGCTCGGCGTGGCCGGCCAGTTCGAGATGCAGGCGCCGTGGGCCCGGCACGCACCCGGCTATCCCCGGGTCGGAACGGGGTCGCCGGCCACCGCGTGATCGTCTAGCGTGTGCGCACCCTGTCGCGCACACCACCTCGGACGGTCCCCGATGAACTGCCAGACCTGCGGGGACCCCACGTCCCCGGCCTATGAGGAGTGCCGGCGCTGCGGCACCCGAGTCGGTCAGCCCGCCGTGAGTCCCGGCGTGCCCACGTACGGCGTGCGCGGCCTGGCCGTGGCCGGCGCGTTCGCGGTCGGTGCCGCCACCCTGTGCTACCTGCTCACCGCCCTGTTCCCGCTCGTGGGTGTGCAGATGGCCCGCTCGGCCGCCGGGCAGCTCGACCGGGACGTGCTGCTCGGCGCGGTGCTGGCCGAGGTGCTGTTCTCGCTGCCGTACCTGCTCGCCCTGCTGACCGCCGGGACGCTCGTGGTGATCTGGACCTGGCGGGCGCGCAAGAACCTGGACGCGTTCCCGGGCGCGGTGCCGAACCTGAGCCCGGCGTGGGCCATCGCCGGGTGGCTGGTGCCGCTGGCCAACTTCGTCGTCCCCGCCCGGGTGCTCGCCGACCTGCTCCGCAACAGCGTGTGGCAGCGCCGCCAGTCGTGGCTGGTCGGGGTGTGGTGGGTGAGCTGGCTGGTGTTCCTGATCGGTGACCGGTTCGTCGCGCGGGCCGAGCAGCAGCGCTACGACCGGCTGACCGAGCTGCCCCGCAACGACGCGGAGTTCGCCACGTACGTGCGCTTCTACGAGGACGCGCTCGCACCCCGGCTGGTGCCGGCGGTGGCCTGCCTGGTCGCCGGGATCGCGTTCGTCGTGCTGATCCGCCGGATCTCCGCCGCCCAGCAGGACCGGCTCTCCCGGGCCGTGCCCGCGTGGCCCGGCCCGCCGGGCTGGCCCGGTCAGCCCGCCTGGCCCGGCCGACCGGGCCGGCCCGCGCCCGCCGCGCCGATGCCGGTTGCGCCGACGTCGCCGCAGGTTCCGCCTGCCCCGGGTGGCACGATCGGGGCATGACGGAACTGGTCGGCCTCGCCGACGTACAGGCCGCGCGGGAGCTGCTCGCCGGTGTCACTCGTACCACCCCGCTGGAGCCGTCCCGGCCGCTCAGCGCCGCGCTCGGCGGGCCGGTCTGGCTCAAGTGCGAGAACCTCCAGCGCGCCGGGTCGTACAAGGTGCGCGGCGCGTACGTGCGGATCTCCCGGCTCTCGGCCGAGGAGCGGGCCCGCGGTGTGGTCGCGGCGAGCGCCGGCAACCACGCCCAGGGGGTGGCGCTCGCCGCCGGGCTGGTCGGCGCGCACGCCACCGTCTTCATGCCGGTGAACGCGCCGCTGCCGAAGGTCGCCGCGACGAAGGGGTACGGCGCGCAGATCGAGCTGGTCGGCAACACGGTGGACGAGTCGCTCGTCGCGGCGCAGACGTTCGCCGAGCGGACCGGGGCGGTGTTCATCCACCCGTTCGACCACGCCGACGTCATCGCCGGGCAGGGCACCGTGGCGCTGGAGATCCTCGAACAGTGCCCGGAGGTGCGCACCATCGTGACCGGGGTGGGCGGCGGCGGGCTCGTCTCGGGCATGGCGGTGGCGGCCAAGGCGCTGCGTCCCGACGTACGCGTGATCGGGGTCCAGGCGGCGAGCGCCGCCGCCTTCCCGCCCTCGCTGCGGGCCGGCGAGCCGCTGCGGCTGCCCTCGTTCGCGACGATCGCCGACGGCATCGCCGTGGGCCGTCCGGGCGAGCTGACCTTCACCCATGTCCGCAAGCTGGTCGACGACGTGGTCACGGTCTCGGAGGAGGACATCTCCCGGGCGCTGCTGATGCTGCTGGAACGCGGCAAGCAGGTGGTCGAGCCGGCCGGCGCGGTCGGCGTGGCGGCGCTGCTGGCCGGCGCGGTGGAGGTGACCGCGCCGGTCGTCGCGGTGCTCTCCGGCGGCAACATCGACCCGCTGCTCATGCTCCGGGTGATCGAGCACGGCCTGGCGGCGGCGGGGCGGTTCCTGCGGATCACCGTGCGCTGCACGGACCGGCCCGGCCAGCTCGCCTCCCTGCTCGGCGAGATCGCCGAGCACCGGGCCAACGTGGTGGACGTGGTGCACCAGCGCGCCAACCCGCACCTGCGCCTCGGCGAGGTGGAGGTGGCCCTGTCCGTGGAGACCCGCGGGGTGGAGCACTCGGACACGCTGATCAGCGCGCTGCGGGCCAGCGGCTACCAGGTGGTCTTCACCGGCGAGGGCTGAACCCCGGCGGAACGCGAACGCCCCGGCCGGATGATCCGGTCGGGGCGTTCGGGTGTGCGGCTCGGGTCCGAGGAGGGCCTGTCAGCCTCGGTCGGGTTCGGGACCCGAGCCATCCGGCGCGGGTCCGGAGGGGTCAGCCGCTGTACGGCTCGAAGGAGACGATGGTCACCTTGATATCGGCGCCGCTGGGCGCCGTGTAGGTGCAGGTCTGCCCCGCCTTGCCGCCGAGGATGGCCTTGCCGAGCGCGGACTCGGGGCTGTAGACCGTCAGGTCGGTGGTGGAGGCGATCTCCCGGGAGCCGAGCAGGAAGGTCTCGCTGTCGTCGGCGTCGTCGTCGAAGTAGATCTTCACGACCATGCCCGGCGACACCGCGTCGGTGTCCGGTGCCTCGCCGACCTTGGCGGTGCGCAGCAGCTCCTTGAGGTAGAGAATGCGGCCCTCGGCCTTGCCCTGCTCCTCGCGGGCGGCGTGGTAGCCGCCGTTCTCCCGCAGGTCGCCCTCCTCGCGCCGGGCGTTGATCTCGGCGGCGATGACCGGCCGGTTGGCGATCAGCTCGTCGAGCTCGGCCTGCAGACGGTCGTAGGCGTCCTGGGACAGCCAGGTGGCGGGCGCCTCGTTTCCATTTGTGGACACAGGCGGTCTCCTCGATTGGTGCGGACTGGCTGACAGGTGAACTTGCAAGGCTACCAGTGCGGGTCGCGTCGAGGTGTGATCAATCACCCCGGGTGCCGGCGGCGGGACCGGGGTGCGGTGGCCGGCGACTCGCCGGCGGCCCGGCTCAGCCGGCGGGCCGGCAGCGCAGGACCTCGCCGATGAACGGCCGGGCGCTCGTGGGCACCTCCTGCCGGGTCCGGATGTGGCGCTGGCCGGGCTCCGCGGTCACGGTGGCCTCGGCGCTGCCCACCTGGGCCCCGTCGTGGGAGCGGGCCCGCAGCAGACAGGTGGCGGAGCCGCCCGGCGGCACGGTGACCCGGAAGTCGACGATCACCCGGGAGTCGGTGATGTCGGAGTAGCTGATCATCTCGCCCTGGTACTCCGGGTCGCCGTACTGGTAGTAGAGCTTCGCCGCGCCCAGCCCGAGGACGGCGAGCATGACCGTCACCGTCAGGGCGAGCAGGACCGGCCGGCGGCGCCCCGGCTCCCGGCGGCGGCCGTAGCGGCCCGGCGGGAAGACCGGTGCCTTCGCGGCGACTGTGGCGTGCGTCTCGCTCACCGGCGGGTATCTCCTGGCGTTGTTGTCGGCGGCATCGGCAAGAATGGCTAGGTCCATCTTCCCAGCCCGGCGCTGAGTCAAGGATGGCAGGTCGGCCTGGACCGGCGGGCGTGGCCCTGGCCACTCCGGTGGCGGCCCCCCGACCGGCCGTCACGGGGGCTTTCGCGGGCGCGGGGGGAGATTCCGGCAGGTCAGCCGGTCGGCCCGGAGGCCGGTCGGCGGGCACAGACGAGGAGCGCCGAAGGTGGCAGAACAACTGCGTCTCATGGCGGTGCACGCCCATCCCGACGACGAGTCGAGCAAGGGCGCCGCCACCATGGCGAAATACGTCGCCGAGGGGGTGGACGTCCTGGTCGTCACCGCCACCGGTGGCGAGCGGGGCAGTGTGCTCAACCCCAAGATGGACCGCCCCGACGTCTGGGCGAACATCGGTGACATCCGGCGGGCCGAGATGGACGCCGCCCGGGCCATCCTCGGCGTCGAGCAGGCGTGGCTCGGCTTCGTCGACTCCGGGCTGCCCGAGGGCGACCCGCTGCCGCCGCTGCCGGAGGGCTGCTTCGCCCTCCAGGACGTGGACGTCGCCGCCGCGCCGCTGGTGCGCCTGATGCGGCAGTTCCGGCCGCATGTCGTCACCACCTACGACGAGGAGGGCGGCTACCCGCACCCCGACCACATCATGACCCACAAGGTCACCGTGGCGGCGTTCGACGCGGCCGGTGACCCGGACCGCCACCCCGAGCTGGGCGAGCCGTGGCAGCCGCTGAAGCTCTACTACGACGTGGGCTTCTCCCGCGCCAAGATCATGAGCCTGCACGAGGCGGTGCTCGCCGCCGGGCTCGAGTCGCCGTACGGCGAGTGGATGAAGCGCTGGGACGAGCGCCCCGACAAGGGCGCCCGGATCACCACCCGGGTCGAGTGCGCCGACTACTTCCCGGTCCGCGACGACGCGCTGCGCGCGCACGCCACCCAGATCGACCCGGACGGCTTCTGGTTCCAGGTGCCGATGGAACTGCAGAAGCGCGCCTGGCCGACGGAGGACTTCCAACTCGCCCGCTCGCTGGTCGACAGCCCGCTGCCCGAGTCCGACCTGTTCGCCGGCGTACGAGAGGCGTGCCGTGCCCACTGACCCGGCCGGGGTCTACCCTGGTGCTCAGTCGCACATCGGAGGAACACCATGCTGACCACCGTCGAGGTGCTCGCGCAGAACAACTTCGGTGACACCCGTACGGGTGGTCTGGCCGGTCCGATGGGCCTCTTCCTCATCGTCGCGCTGGCCACCGTCACCGTCCTGCTGATCCGCAACATGAACGCCCGGCTGCGCCGGCTGCCCGACCGCTTCCCGCAGCAGGGCACCCCGGGCCGGGCCGATTCCGCAGTCGCCGATCCGACAGACGGGCTCGTCGAGCAGGATTCACCGACGAACGCCCCCAACGGCTCCCAGCAGGGTCGCAACAGCTGAACACCGCGTGAATCACGTCGAAGCCGGTCGTCGCCCCCTGTTGCGGCCACCGGCTTTGGCTTAGCCTTCCGCCGGGGGGACCGTCAGGCCCCGGACCCTGCGCGGAAGGGGGACGCCGATGTCGATGGCAGCACCGGCCCCCGACCATGCCCCGGCCCGACGCGTCGACGGGGCGGCCCCGTGACCACCGAGCCGGCCGACCGTTCCCCCGACCGGATCGGCCTGCGCGGGACACCGGTGGGCGTCGTCCTGCTCACCGTCGCGGTCGCGCTGACCGGTCTGCTCGCCGCCGTGCTGGGCCTCACCGTCCCGTCGCACCTGCCGGCCGACGACTCGCTCCCGGGTGCGGCCCGGTTCGGCATCGCCGCTGCCGCGTTCGCGGTGGCCCAGCTCGCCCGGCTGCGCTTCCGCAGCGCTTCGGGCATGGTGAGCATCACCTGGGGCGAGGCCGCACTCGTGGTCTGCCTCTGGCTGGTGCCTGCCGGCTGGCTCCCGGCCGCCGCCCTGCTGGGCGTGGGCACCTCCTGGACCGTGATGTCGCTGGTCTCCGACCGTCGTCCCGCGCTGGAACTGGTGGGGATCGCCGGTTCGCTCACCGCCGCCACCGCGCTCGCCGCCGCCGTGGCCACCGCGCTCGGCCCGCCGCTGCTCGCCGCGCCCACGCCGGAGCTGGCGCTCACGCTCAGCGCCGCCGCGGTGACGTACCTGCTCACCACAGCCTTCCTGGGTGCTGTCACGCTCGCCCTGCGGCACGGCATCGCGATCGGGCCGCCGCTGCTCGCCGCGTTGCGCGGCAAGCTGCTCATGTTCGTCGGCAACGTGGCGGTCGGCCTGGTGGTCGTCGCGCTGCTCGAACTCGACGCGCGCTGGCTGCTGCTCCTGCCGCCGCCGCTGTGGCTGCTCCAGCAGACGTACCGCCACCGGCTCCGCGCCGACCAGGAGCGGCGTACGTGGCGGGCGTTCGCCGAGGCCACCGCCGCACTCAACCAGCTCGACGAGCGCGGCGTGGCGACCGCGGCGGTGACCGGCGCGCTCACCCTGTTCGGCGCGGAACTGGTCGAGGTCGACGTGGCCCGGGGCGAGGGCCGCTGGCGCCGCTACCGGGCCGACCGCGGCGGGCAGGTACGCGACCGGGAGGTGGAACCGTCGGCCGGCGCCGAGGCGGGGGAGCACGAGCTGGTGCGCCGCCTCGTGGTTGGCTCCGCCGACGTCGGCCGCCTGCGGGTGCGCTTCGCCCGGTCCGCCCCGCCGAGCGCCCGGGAACGCGACGGCGTGGCGGCCTTCGGGGACGCGCTGGCCGCCGCCCTGCACGACGCCGCCACGCACCGGGAGCTGCGGCTGGTCACCGCCCGCTCGTCGTACGACGCGGTGCACGACCAGCTCACCGGGCTGCTCAACCGGGCGGCGCTGCTCGCCAAGGGGGACCAGGCGCTGCGGCAGCGCGCCCACGACCACCCGGTGGCACTGCTGCTGCTCGACGTGAACCAGTTCAAGGAGGTCAACGACACGCTCGGGCACTCGGCGGGCGACCAGCTGCTGCGGCTCACCTCCAACCGGCTCGCCGCGCTGACCCGGCCGGGTGACCTGCTCGGGCGCCTCGGCGGCGACGAGTTCGCGCTGCTGCTGACCTCGGTGCCGCTGGTCGAGGAGCGGACCGCCCCGCTGGCGTACGCGCTGCGCCAGGCCCGGGAGGTCGCCGAGCGCCTCGCCGCGCCGACCGAGGTGGCGGGGGTGCGGATGTCCGTCGAGGTGGCGGTGGGCGTCGTGGTGGCCGACGCGGGCGCGGCCGACCTGACCGAGTTGCTGCGGCGCGCCGACATCGCCATGTACCAGGCGAAGGAGGGCGGCGGCAGCGTCGCCGCGTACGACAGCTCCCGCGACGCGGCGAGCACCGACCACCTGGCGCTGCTCGCGGAGATGCGGGAGGCGCTGGCCGCCGACGACCAGCTGGTGCTCGCGTTGCAGCCGGCGGTGGACCTGGCGACCGGCGCGCCGACCGGGGTGGAGGCGCTGATCCGGTGGCGGCATCCGCGCCGGGGCTGGCTCGGCCCGGCCGACTTCATCCGCCCGGTGGAGAACAGCGAGCAGCTCGGCAGCTTCACCCGGTACGTGCTGGACAAGGCGCTGGCGGTCGCCGCCGGGTGGGCGCGGGACGGGCTGGACATCCCGATCTCGGTGAACCTGTCCGCGCGCAGCCTGCTCGACCCGCGGCTGCCCGCGGAGATCGACGAGGCACTGCGCCGTCACCAGGTGCCGCCGCACCGGCTGGTCCTGGAGATCACCGAGACGGTGGTGATGAGTGAGCTGGAGGTCATCGACGAGGTGCTGGCCACGCTGCGGGGCATGGGCGTGCAGCTCGCCGTGGACGACTTCGGCACCGGGTTCTCGTCGCTGACGTTCCTCACCCGGATCGCGGTGGACGAGTTGAAGGTGGACCGCTCGTTCGTGCTCCGGATGGCTGACTCGCCGGAGGCGGCGGCGATCGTCCGGACCACAGTGGGGCTGGCCCACGAGCTGGGGCTGCGGGTGGTGGCCGAGGGCGTGGAGACGGCCGAGCAGCGCACCGCGCTGGCCGAGCTGGGCTGTACCGCCGCCCAGGGCTACCACTTCTTCAAGCCGATGCCGGCCGACAAGATCTCCGCGGTGCTCGGATCACTGCGCGACGCCGCCCGCGGCAACGTCTTCCCGCTGCGCGCGGACGGCGCCTCCTGACCCGTCCGTCCGCCGTGGACGGGGCAGCGGAGAACGCCCGGCCGGTCCTACGCTGCTGGCACGGCGGGTGCGGCAGGCGTACCCGCTGACGTCCACACGGGGAGGACGACGATGAGACGTTCCTGGCGACGGATTCTGCTCGCCTCGACCTTGGCGCTGACCACCGGCGCTGCCGGCCTGGTCATGTCCGCGCCGGCTCAGGCCCGGCCGGCGGAGTCCTGGTCGTTCGCCGTGACCGGCGAGCCGGGTGATCCGATCACCGCCGGCAACTCCTACTCCTACAGCTCCGCGGCACCGACGCCCGGCGACGAGATGAACGCGTGGGGCCACGACCAGCAGCACTTCGGGATGGAGTTCTGGAGCGACGCCGACAACACCTGGCGTCTGGGCATCTCCGCCCCGGCCGGTCAGACGCTGAAGGCGGGTGACACCTACCAGAACGTCAGCCAGCCGGTCTACGGGAGCGACGCGGCCAGCCTGCAGCTCTACAACGGCGGATGGGGGCGCTCCTGCGCGCAGAGCATCGGTTCGTTCACGGTCCTGCACGCCGACTGGGGCCCGTTCGACTACGTCGAGCGCTTCGACGCCACCTTCGAGATCCGGTGCGAGGGCGCGACCGGCGGCCTGCGGGGCGAGATCCACATCGGCAACCCGCCGCCGCTGCCGGCACTCGACGTCACACTGACCGTCGACCCGGTGGCGACGGTGGACAACAAGGGCATCGCCACCGTCCGCGGTTCGATCACCTGCACCCGGGCGGACTCCTTCTCCATCGCGGGCGAGCTGGTCCAGGAGCAGAAGAAGGCGGGCATGGTGCGCGGCTACTTCTCACCCCACATCCCGTGCGTTCCGGGCCAGGTGGTGCCCTGGTCGGCCACCACCTACCCGGCCGACGTCAAGTTCCAGCGCGGCACCGCCCAGGCGGTCAGCGAGATCCTGGTCCGCGACTTCGAGTACTGGAACGAGTTCACCGTGCGGGACACCTCGACGCTCACCCTGACCCGGTGAGAGGGCGGCCGGGCCGGGACCACGACCCCGGCCCGGCCGCCGCACTCGCGCCGCACCGGCTCCGCGCGCTCGCTAAGGTCGGGTGGTGAACCGACTCGCCGAGGCCACGTCGCCCTACCTGCTCCAGCACGCCGACAACCCGGTCGACTGGTGGCCCTGGTGCGACGAGGCGTTCGCCGAGGCGAAACGGCGCGACGTGCCGGTTCTGATCTCGGTCGGCTACGCGGCCTGCCACTGGTGCCACGTGATGGCCCACGAGTCGTTCGAGAACGAGGCAGTGGCCCGGCTGATGAACGACGACTTCGTCTGCGTCAAGGTCGACCGCGAGGAGCGTCCCGACGTCGACGCGGTCTACATGACCGCCACCCAGGCGATGACCGGGCAGGGCGGCTGGCCGATGACCGTCTTCGCCACGCCGGACGGCACCCCGTTCTTCTGCGGCACGTACTTCCCCCGCGCCAACTTCATCCGGCTGCTCGGCTCGGTCGCCACCGCCTGGCGCGACCAGCGCGAGGCCGTGCTGCGGCAGGGCGCCGCCGTGGTCGAGGCGATCGGCGGCGCGCAGGCAGTCGGTGGCGTGACGGCCCCGCTCACCGCCGATCTGCTCGACGCCGCCGCGAGCCGGCTCGCCGGGGAGTACGACGAGACGAACGGCGGTTTCGGCGGCGCACCGAAGTTCCCGCCGCACATGAACCTGCTCTTCCTGCTCCGGCACCACCAGCGCACCGGCTCGGCGCGCAGCCTGGAGATCGCCCGGCACACCTGCGAGGCGATGGCCCGCGGCGGCCTCAACGACCAGCTCGCCGGTGGGTTCGCCCGCTACTCGGTGGACGGCCACTGGACCGTGCCGCACTTCGAGAAGATGCTCTACGACAACGCGCTGCTGCTGCGGGTCTACACCCAGATGTGGCGGCTCACCGGCGACCGGCTGGCCCGCCGGGTGGCCCGCGACACCGCCCGGTTCCTCGCCGACGAGCTGCACCGCGCCGGTGAGGGCTTCGCCTCCGCGCTCGACGCGGACACCGAGGGCGTCGAGGGGCTCACCTACGTCTGGACGCCCGGCCAGCTCGTCGAGGTGCTGGGGGCCGACGACGGCCGGTTCGCCGCGGACCTGTTCGGGGTGACCGCCGACGGCACGTTCGAGCACGGCACCAGCGTGCTGCGGCTGGCCCGGGACGTCGACGACGCCGACCCGGCGGTGCGGGCCCGCTGGCAGGACGTGGTGGGCCGGCTGCTGGCCGCCCGCGACACCCGCCCCCAGCCGGCCCGCGACGACAAGGTGGTGGCCGCGTGGAACGGGCTCGCGATCACCGCCATCGCGGAGTTCCAGCAGGTCGCCGCGCTGCTCGTGTCGCCCGACGACGAGGACGCGAACCTGATGGACGGCGTGCTGATCGTCTCCGACGGCGCGATGCGGGACGCCGCCGAGCACCTGGCCACCGTGCACCTGGTGGACGGCCGGCTGCGCCGGGTCTCCCGGGACAAGGTCGTGGGTCAGCCGGCCGGGGTGCTGGAGGACTACGGCTGCGTCGCCGAGGCGTTCTGCGCGATGCACCAGCTCACCGGCGAGGGGCGGTGGCTGACGCTGGCCGGTGAGCTGCTCGACGTGGCGCTGGCCCGGTTCGCCGGCCCGGACGGCGCGTTCTACGACACCGCCGACGACGCCGAGCGCCTGGTCACCCGGCCCGCCGACCCGACCGACAACGCGACCCCGTCGGGCCGGTCGGCGATCGTCGCGGCGCTCGTTGCGTACGCGGCGCTGACAGGCGAGACCCGCTACCGGGAGGCGGCCGAGAAGACGCTGTCGACGGTCGCGCCGATCGTCGACCGGCACGCCCGGTTCACCGGGTACGCGGCAACCGTCGGCGAGGCGCTGTTGTCCGGGCCGTACGAGATCGCGGTGGCGACCGGCGACCCGGAGGGCGACCCGCTGGTGGCCGCGGCGCGGCGTCACGCCCCGCCCGGCGCGGTGGTGGTGGCCGGCGCCCCGGACCAGCCCGGCGTGCCGCTGCTGGCCGGGCGGCCGTTCGTCGACGGGAAGCCCGCCGCCTACGTCTGCCGGGGCTTCGTCTGCCAGCGGCCGGTGACCGGCGTCGAGGAGCTGATCGCGCAGCTCGGCTGAGCGGAGTGGGCCGGACCGCCCTCACGGTCCGGCCCGGCACCGGCCCTTATAGGCTGGCGGCGCTATGGACTCCCGTACCGGTCTCCCCGTCGTGGGCATGGTGGGTGGCGGCCAGCTGGCCCGGATGACCCACCAGGCCGCCATCGCTCTCGGCCAGTCGCTGCGCGTGCTGGCGCTCGCCCCGGACGACGGTGCCGCGCTGGTCGCCGCCGACGTCCAGTACGGCGACCACACCGACCTGGCCGCGCTGCGGACGTTCGCCAAGGGCTGCGACGTGGTCACCTTCGACCACGAGCACGTCCCCAACGAGCACATCCGCGCCCTGACCGACGAGGGCGTGAAGCTGTTCCCGCCGGCCGAGGCGCTGGTGCACGCGCAGGACAAGCGGGTGATGCGGGAACGGCTCGGTGAGCTGGGCGCGCCGAACCCGGCCTGGCGTCCGGTCGAGTCCCCGGCCGACCTGATCGCCTTCGGCGAGGAGACCGGCTGGCCGGTGGTGCTCAAGGCCGCCCGTGGCGGCTACGACGGGCGCGGCGTCTGGATGGTCGACGACGCCGGTCAGGCCGGTGAGCTGGCCGCCACGCTGCTCGCCGGTGGAACCCCGCTGCTGGTCGAGGAGCGGGTGGCGCTGCGCCGGGAACTGGCCGTGCAGGTCGCGCGTTCGCCGTTCGGGCAGGTCGCCGCGTACCCGGTGGTGGAGACGGTGCAGCGCGACGGCATCTGCGTCGAGGTGCTGGCGCCCGCGCCCGACCTGCCGGAGGAGCAGGCCGTGGCCGCGCAACAGCTCGCCATCGACCTGGCGACGGCGCTCGGCGTGGTCGGCCTGCTCGCGGTGGAACTGTTCGACACGCCGTCCGGGCTGGTCGTCAACGAGCTGGCGATGCGGCCGCACAACTCCGGGCACTGGACCATCGAGGGGGCCCGGACCTCGCAGTTCGAGCAGCACCTGCGGGCGGTGCTCGACTACCCGATGGGGGACACGTCGCTGACCGCGCCGGTCGTGGTGATGGCGAACGTGCTCGGCGGCGAGCCGGGCGGCATCTCCATCGACGAGCGGCTGCACCACCTGTTCGCCGCCGAGCCCGGGGCCAAGGTCCACCTGTACGGCAAGCAGGTCCGCCCGGGCCGCAAGATCGGGCACGTCACGGTGCTCGGCAACGACCTTGAAGACGTACGGGCCCGGGCCGCGCGCGCCGCCCGCTGGCTCCAGGAGGGGCACTGATGAGCACCGTCGGGCTGATCATGGGCAGCGACTCGGACTGGCCGGTCATGAAGGCCGCCGCCGAGGCGCTCGACGAGTTCGGCGTGCCGTACGAGGTGGGTGTGGTCTCGGCGCACCGCACCCCGGTCAAGATGATCGAGTACGGCCGGGCCGCCGCCGACCGTGGCGTGCAGGTGATCATCGCGGGCGCGGGCGGGGCGGCTCACCTGCCCGGCATGGTCGCCTCGGTCACCCCGCTGCCGGTGATCGGCGTCCCGGTGCCGTTGAAGTACCTCGACGGCATGGACTCGCTGCTGTCGATCGTGCAGATGCCGGCCGGCGTGCCGGTCGCCACCGTGTCGATCGGCAACGCCCGCAACGCCGGCCTGCTCGCGGTACGCATCCTGGGCGCCTCGGATCCGGTGCTGCGCGACAGGATGGCCGCCTACCAGGCGAGCCTGGAGGACCTGGTCGCGGAGAAGGACGCCGCACTGCGCGCCTCCCTGATCTGACCGTCTCGTCACTCTCTGTTCCACAGGCGCCCGGTCGCTCAGCGTGACCGGCCGGGTCGACGGGTGTCTGTGCCCTCCGCCGACTTTGCTCTGCAGCCATCGGCGCAGCATGGCCCTGACCTGCGCTCCGACCTCGCGCCGCCAAACGGCTCGGCTGCAGCCGTCGTCACGGCTGGTGACTGTCGCCTCCGTGGGTGCAGAGCAAAGGCGGCAGAGGGCCGGCATCCCCGCCGCAGCTCGTCGACACGGAGCGTGACCTGTTCCGCGACGGGTCAGGCCGGCCGGGACCGGCTCACCGCATCCCGCGCAGGGCGGTCTGCAGGCGCTCCTGGGCGCGGCGACGCCGCTCGTTGCTCGCGCCCAGCGCCAGCAGGACGATGCCGACCGGGATCAGCACCAGCCACGGGCCCAGGCTGAACAACGCGTGCACGGCCGCGATCGCGGTCACCGTCGCCCCGACGATCACCGGCGCCTGCTGCCGGCTGGTCGAGCCGAAGATCAGCACCGCGACGGCGCCGAGCAGCAGCAGCACCTGGCGCAGCATGCTGGATTCGGTCGCGATCACGATCGCCAGCGTGGGCAGGAACGCGGTGACCAGCGCCGGCCCGTACGCCACCCAGCTCGACAGGTCGGGTCGGTGCCGCAGTTGCAGGACGCCGACCAGCAGGGCGAGCGCGGCGAACGGCAGCGTGTACGCCTCCGGCAGCGCCACGTCGGCCACCCGCATCAGGATCCACCAGGCGCTGATCTCGCAGGCCACCACCGCCCAGAACAGCAGATTGCGTTCCATCGGGCGGCGTCCCGGACGGCTCGCCGCCACCCCGAGGACCGCACCCCAGGCGGCGAGCAGCGCGGCGATGTGCCGGGGCGAGTCGTACGCCAGCGCCAGCGCGATGAGCGCCGCCCCGTAGCCGCTCCACTCGACGGTGGCCGCCTCCCGGTACGCCTCGGGACGGCGCAGCCGGGGCAGCGTGGCGGCGAACACCTGCAACGCCGCGCCGACAGCGAGCACCCCGAACGCGGACCAGACAGCAGCCAGCCCGGACTTGAGGCCGATCGTGAGTACGAACAGCTGCGCCATCACCGAGCCGAACAACCAGCCCAGGATGCGCGCCCGCTGGGTGGTGCCGAACAATGCGGCGACGGCGCCCACGCCGACCGCCCCGCCGAGCGTGAACACGGTCAGGTCGCTCGTGGCGAGGCTGCCGGCCAGCCCGGCGCCACCGGCGGCCAGCCCGAGCGCGAAGACCAGCACCCGGGCCACCCGGATCGACCGGCCCGGCTCGGCGATCGCCGGCGGCGGGGTGAGCGCCAGCCCGAGCATCGAGATGGTGAACACCGCCAGCGCGGCCAGCGCGGTCACCGGCCAGCCCTTGCCGAGCGCCACCGGCGTGATCAGCAGCGTGATCGCCGCCCCGGGCAGGATCACCGGCACCGCCCGGGACCGCCGGCCGCCGCTGAAGCCGGTGGCGGCGAGCGCCGCGGTCACCGTCAGAAGCAGCGCGGTGAGCACGTGCGTGGGGTCGACCGCATCCGGCGGCGGGGTCAGCAGCTCCGGCGGCGGCCCCTGCCACACCCGGCGCAGCACCGCGAACGGCGAGAACAAGGCCACCACGAGCGAGGGCGCGAGGGTGGCCAGGGCCAGCGCGGTGGGCAGCGCCGCGGCGGCGAGCGCACCGGCGGCCGGGCTGACCCGCCAGCGCAGCTCGGGATCGTCCGGGGCGCGCCGTAGCGCCCCGTTGAGCAGCACGGTCCAGCGGCGTACCGGCCGGCCCGAACCGGCGGGCGGGACGGTGGCCGCCCGGATCAGCTCGGCGAGCACACCGAGCAACGCGGCGGCGGCGGCGAACACGCCCGCCGGCAGGCCGACCGCGAGCGCCGCGGCGGCGGTCACGGTGGCCGCGCCGACCACCGCGACGCTGGCGTACGGGAGATATTGCGGCACCTGCCGTCGTACCGCCGCGATCGCGGCCAGACCGATGCTGGCGGCGGCGAGCGCGGCGGTGAGCACCACCTGTGGTGGGCGGCCGTACTCGACTGCCAGCGCGGCCACCGCGCCCGGCAGCGCGAGCAGTGCGGCTCCGGCACCCGCGCCGCCCACCTGCACCAGGTGCGGCGGCATGCCCTCGGTGCGAACGTCGTCGACGAGCGACGGCGCGACCGTCCGGGCCACGGCGGCCACCGTGGCGCCGATCAGCGCGATGCTGCCCAGCGCCAGCGCGGTGGTCCACGGCCGCACCAGCCCGGCCCCGGCGGCGTGCAGCGCCACCACCCCGGCCACAGTGGCCCGGGACAGTGCGGCCCGGGGATCGGCCGACGCGGCGGCCGCCATGCCGTAGACGGTGGCCACCATGCAGCCGACCAGCACCGGGGACCACCAGGGCAGGTCGAACGCGGCCGGGGCGCCCACAGTGGCGAGCACGGCGGCCAGCCCGGAGACGTCGTACTTCCACGGCGGCGGCAGCAGGATCGCCGCGGTCACCCCCAGCAGCGCCAGCGCCACCGGGGCCTGCCAGGTCGATCCGCCGGTCGGTGCGGCCGGCCAGCCGGTCAGGTCACCGGCCCAGATCGGGCCGGGCGTGGCCAGCACGCCGAGCCCGCCGCGCAACGCGCTCCAGGCGGCGATCAGGCCGATCAGCGTGCCACCGGCGGCGATGCCGAGGATCGGGCCGCGCCGCCACTCCTCGGGTAGTGCCCGGGCGGCCACCGCCACCAGCAGTACCAGCGCGGAGGCCACCACGAGCTGACCGCCGGGGGCGAGCACCGCGGCGATCCGGGCCAGCGTGGCGACGAGCGCCACTGTGGTGGCGGCGAGCGCCAGGTCGGACCCGTCGAGGGACATGTCCGCGCGGCGCCCGGCGTCGATGCGCGGGGCGAGCGCCAGCAGCGCGGCGGCGACCAGGAGCAGGCTGCCCACCCAGGCGTCGGCCGAGGTCGCACCAGGCGCACCGAACGCGGCGGCGGCGACCGCCACCGCGCCGAGCACCGTACCGAGCGCGTGCGGCATGCTCAGGTGCCGCTGCGCCACCTGCACCAGGGCGGCATAGCCGAGCGTGACGCAGACGGCGAGGAAGCTCGCCGCGAGGATCGGCACGGTGATCTCGCGCAGGTTCGCCGGTGTGGCGACCGGCGGCGTCGGCACCGTGGCCGCCACGAACGCGGCGACGGCACCGGGCAGGGCGAACGCCGCGCCACCGGCGGCCCAGGAGCAGACCGTCTCCGTCGCGGCGGCGGCGAGCCGGACCCGCGGGGCGAGGGACACCAGCGCCCCGGCCAGGAACAGCACCGTCAGCGCGGCGGCGGTGAGCGCCGGGCGGGCGAGCGAAGCGCCCGCGCCGATCAGGCCCAGCCCGGCCGCCGTCACCGCGTGCGCCACAGCGGACCGTTCGGTACGCGCGGTCAGCCCGAGCACGCCGACCGCTACTGCTGTGAGCAGCATCGGCCAGCAGGCCGCCGCCCAGCCCAGACCGAGCGACGCGGGTACGGCGAGGGCGGTGAGAGCCGCGCCGACCACAGCGAACTCGCGCCGGATCTCGGCCGGCAGCGCGATCACGGCGGCGATCGTGAGCAGCAACGCGCTGGCCGCGAGCTGCCAGCCGGTCGGGCCGACCGCCCGGGCCAGCTCGGCGTGCCATCCGCTCAGATCCGCCGACCAGGCCGGCAGGGCGGCCCGGACCGGGGCCAGCCCGGCGCGCAGCGCGCCACCGGCGACCACCAGGCCGCTGACCGTGAGCGCCACCGCGGAGGCGATCTGCGGCCCACGCCGGGCCGTCTCCGGTACGGCCCGGACGGCGAGCCCGGTCAGCGCGATGACGGCGGAGATGAGCAGCAGGGACCGGCCGGGCAGGGCCACCGAGGCGACCCGGCCGAGCGCGCCGATGACCGCCAGCGTGAGGATGCCGGCGCCCACGTCCGGCAGCGGCGGCCGACGCAGGACGAGCGTCCCGGCCAGCGCGACCAGGGCGGCGAGGAGCAACGTCGCGCCCGCGGCGGCGGCCGGCGGCACCGTGGCGGCGCGCAGGAGGCCGGTGACCGCGTACGCCAGCGCGAACGCGACCGCCACGCCGTGCAGCAGCCAGGTCAGCTCGGGCAGCCAGGGCACCGGCCGGGCGGTGGCGGTGGCGGCCGGACCCGGCGGCGTCTCACCGCCCAGCACCTCGGCGGACTCCTCCGGCGCCGACTCGGGCCGGACGTCGTCGGCGCGCTGCCGGGGCGGGACCGGCGGTGCCGGCTCGGTGACCGGCAGGTCCTGCCGGACCGGCCGCTCGCGTACCACCGCTGAGCGGGCCAGCGCCAGGTCGAGCACCGCCACCACGGTGAGCACCAGCGCCCAGCCGACCGGCCCGGTGATCCGCTCGTACGCGAGCAGCGGCAGCACCGGCTGGGCGGCCAGCACCGTGGCGAAGCGTGGCGCGCGCAGACCCGTCCCGTACGCGTACCCGAGAGCGACGAGCGTGGTGACCAGGAAGATCGTCCCGGCGAACGCGGCACCTGATCCGTCGCCGCCGATCCGGTCGACGGCCCACAGCGCGTACCCGGCCAGCGGCACCAGCAGCAACCCGACCGCGGCGATGGTCTCGGCGGTGGAGGTGAGCCCGCGCCGGGCCAGCACCGGCGGGGCGAGCAACATCAGCGCCGTCGCCACCAGCAGCACGCCGAGGCGGGCCAGCGCGTCCATCGAGCTGGTGGCGACCGCGGCGAAGACCACCGCGGCGACGCCGAGCAGGAGCGCGCCCAGCCCGAGCGGGATGTTCTGCACCTCGCGCGAGGACGCCTCGGGCGGGTGCTCCGGGTCGTCCGCGTCGAGCCAGCGCGGGCGGCCGCGCGGCGGCGACGGGGGCAGGTCCTCCGGCGGGCCGGGCGGCGGGGTGCCCTGGCGGGGCACCCGGGGCGGCGCGCCGGTGGCCGCGGTGGGCGGGCGGCGGCCGGGCCGGCGGCGCAGGACCCGGCGCGGCCGGGTGGCCTGCCGGATCCGTTCCTCACCGGCGTGCGCCAGGATGTCCCGCTGGAAGAGTGCGGCCTGCATCTTGGCGGCGATCTGCCGCTGTTCCCGGGCGATCTCGGCGTCGCGGGCCTTCATCTCGGCGATCGAGCGCTCGATGTCGGCCAGGTGCTCGGCCCACTGCGGCTGGTGCGCGCCGCAGTGCGGGCAGACGACGGCGGGCTTGATGTCCTGCCCGCACGAGGCGCACCTGAAGCTCTCCACGACAGTCTCCCGTCCGCCCGTGCCCCCGCACTGTGGACCTCCCAGAGGCAGCATGCCTTGAGTGGGCCGGGATTTCGACAGTTGCCGCCGCGTTCCGGACAACAAAAACGGACCGGCCGCCGGGAGACGATCCCCGGCGGCCGGTCCGCGCGCTCAGCGGATCAGGGGCGGCCCATGCCGCGGTACTCCCAGCCGGCCTGAGTCCACAGTGTGGAGTCGAGGCAGTTGCGCCCGTCGACCACCTTGCGGCCGTTCGCCAGCTCGCCCAGGGCCACCGGGTCGGCGTTGCGGAACTCGGCCCACTCGGTGAGCACGCAGACCAGGTCGGCGCCGCGGACGGCGTCGTTCATCGTCTCCTCGTACGTCAGCTCGGGCACCGCCCGGCGCGCGTTCTCGACCCCCTGCGGATCGAACACGTGCACGTCGGCGCCGGCCTTGCCGAGCAGCGAGGCGACCGCGAGCGCCGGCGCGTCGCGTACGTCGTCGGTGTTGGGTTTGAACGTGGCGCCGAGCACCGCGACCCGCGTGCCGGACAGGTCCGGGCCGGCCGGCCCGGAGCGGCGGCCGAGCAGCTCGGCGGCGAGCTGCACGACGCGGCTGCGGCGGCGCTGGTTGATCAGGTCGACCTCGTGCAGGAAGCGCAGGGCCTCACCGGCGCCCAGTTCCTGCGCGCGGGCCTGGAAGGCGCGGATGTCCTTGGGCAGGCAGGCGCCGCCGAAGCCGAGCCCGGCCTGGAGGAACCGGTTGCCGATGCGCGGGTCGTAGCCGATCGAGCGGGCGAGCTGGGTGACGTCGCCGCCGGCCGCCTCGCAGACCTCGGCCATCGCGTTGATGAAGGAGATCTTGGTGGCGAGGAACGCGTTCGCGGCGACCTTGACCAGCTCGGCGGTCGCGAAGTCGGTGACCACCAGCGGCACCTCGCGGTCCTCGGTGGCGGCCAGGTCGAAGACGCCCTTGTGGGCGGCGAACAGCATGCCGTTTGCCCACTCGCTCTTGACCCCGACCACGATCCGGTTCGGACGCAGCACGTCGTCGACGGCGAAGCCCTCCTGGAGGAACTCGGGGCTCCACGCCACCTCGACGCCGAGGTCGGCCGGGGTGTGCTTGCCGACGAGCTGCTCCACCCATTCGGCGGTGCCCACCGGCACGGTGGACTTGCCGACGATCAGCGCCTTGCGGGTCAGGTGCTGGGCGAGGCTGGTCACCGACGCCTCGACGTACGACAGGTCGGCGCCCATCCCGTCGGCCCGTTGCGGGGTGCCGACGCAGATGAAGTGGACGTCGCCGAAGTCGGCGGTCTCCTGGATGTCGGTGCTGAACCGCAGCCGGCCGGCGGCGAGGTTGCGCCGCAGCAGCTCGTCGAGGCCCGGCTCGTGGATCGGCACCTCGCCGGCGTTCAGTTTGGCGATCTTGTCGGCGTCCACGTCGAAGCCGAGCACCTCGTAGCCCAGCTCCGCATAGCAGATGGCGTAGGTCGCACCGAGGTAGCCGGTGCCGAGGAACGTCACCCGCGGGCGGGCGGCGCCGGACGGCGGGGTCACCGCGGCGATGGCGGGCATCGGCTGGGTGTTCGGGTACGGAATCGTCACGCCTGTCTTCTCCGCTCGCACTGGCGGCGCTTCCACGCGTCGCATTCTGCTGGGGCGCCGAGGCCGGGCACCGAGGGAACTGGATGTCTGCTGTGAGGGTAATGGGGTCGGGCGGGCGAGGCTCGGGCGCGAGCCTACCCGCCGGTAAGGTTCGGCCGGGGCCGGTGGCTATCCTTCAGTTTGCGGCAGTCGTCGGCCCCCGGGCGGCACAGACTGCGCATGATAGCGGTGAAAGGGGAGGGCCGACATGGCCGCAGAGCAGTCGTTCGACGTCTACCGGTTGCCGGAGGAGCACGAGGCGATCCGGGAGGCGGTCCGTGAGGTCTGTGCGGCCAAGGTGGCTCCGCACGCCGCCGAGGCGGATGAGACAGGTGAGTTCCCCAAGGCGTCGTACGAGGCCCTGCGCGCCGCCGACTTCCACGCCCCGCACATCCCGGTCGAGTACGGCGGCGCCGGTGCGGATGCGCTGGCCACGGCCATCGTGATCGAGGAGGTGGCCCGGGCCTGCGCGTCGTCCTCGCTGATTCCGGCGGTGAACAAGCTGGGCACCATGCCGCTGCTGCTGGCCGGCTCCGAGGAGCTGAAGCGCAAGTACCTCACCCCGGTCGCGGCCGGGGAGGGCATGTTCTCCTACTGCCTCTCCGAGCCCGAGGCGGGCAGCGACGCCGCCTCGATGACGACGAAGGCGGTGCGTGACGGAGACCACTGGGTGCTCAACGGCGTGAAGCGGTGGATCACCAACGCGGGCGTGTCCGAGTACTACACCGTGTTCGCCGTGACCGATCCCACAGCCCGGTCGAAGGGCATCTCCGCGTTCGTGGTGGAGAAGTCCGACCCGGGCGTCAGCTTCGGTGCCCCGGAGAAGAAGCTCGGCATCAAGGGCTCGCCCACCCGCGAGGTCTACTTCGACAACGTCCGGATCCCGGCCGACCGCATGATCGGCGCCGAGGGCACCGGCTTCGCCACCGCGATGAAGACGCTCGACCACACCCGGGTCACCATCGCCGCGCAGGCGGTCGGCATCGCCCAGGGCGCGCTGGACTACGCCAAGGGCTACGTCCAGGAGCGCAAGCAGTTCGGCAAGCCGGTGGCCGACTTCCAGGGCATCCAGTTCATGCTCGCCGACATGGGCATGAAGCTGGAGGCGGCGCGGCAGCTCACGTACGCCGCCGCCGGCAAGTCCGAGCGCGGCGACGCGGACCTGACCTACTTCGGCGCGGCCGCCAAGTGCTTCGCGTCCGACGCCGCCATGGAGATCACCACCGACGCGGTCCAGCTGCTCGGCGGCTACGGCTACACCCGCGACTACCCGGTCGAGCGGATGATGCGGGACGCCAAGATCACCCAGATCTACGAGGGCACCAACCAGGTGCAGCGCATCGTCATGGCGCGTCAGCTGCTCAAGGGCTGACGAGCGACGTTCGGGCGGGCGGACCGGTCACGTACCGGCCCGCCCGCACTCGTTCAACGGCTCTCGGTGCCCTCCGGCCGGCCCGCTCCGCGCGGGGGCGCGGACCACGGCGACTCGCCGCCGGTGCGGCGGGGCAGCGGTTCGGTGGGGGACTCGGGGTACGCCAGCGTCAGCGGCGGCGTGTCCGGGTCCTTTGCCGGCGCCGGCGGCCAGTCGGTGAGCGTCGGCTTGTGCTCCACCGGTGCGACGGCCGGGGTCAGCTCCGCCTCGGCCGTCGCGGGTGTGGCGGGACGCCGCCAGCGGCTCGTGCTGAACACGGCCATCAGCAGCAGCGCGCCGATGAGGAACAGCGTGCCGTTGTCGAGCGGGTCGCGCAGCGGCAGCGGGTCACCGAGCAGCCTCAGGTCGTCCGGCACCCGGTCCCGCACACTGAACGGCGCGACGAACAGCCCGAGGTACGGAACCGCGAGCAGCAGGCCCGCCGCCAGCGGGCCGAACGGCGAGAAGCGCAACGTGCCGAGCAGGCCGAGCAGGATGCCGGCGACGCCCAGATAGACGGCCGGCTCGATCAGGTTCGGCGTGCTGTACGTCCCGATCTCCACCCAGCGGTCGACGGTCCGCTCAGATCCGTCCTGACCGAGCGTGACGAGCACCCAGGTGACGGGCGCCACCGCCAACCCGGCGAGGAAGCTCCAGAGATGTCGCATCCGCGCACCGTACCGTTTTCGGCATGACAGATCATCCCGCGGTCCCGCCGGGTAAGCCGACCTCGTACTCCCGCGTCACGCTCAGTCGCATCATGACCGCGGTCGATGTCAATCTGTACGGGACCGTGCACGGTGGGGTACTGATGAAATTCGTGGACGACGTTGCCGGTGCGGCGGCGGCGAGGCACAGCGGCGGCACCGCGGTGACCGCCTCCATCGACGAGATCGTCTTCTCCGAGCCGGTCCGGGTGGGCGATCTCGTGCACGCCCACGCGCAGATCAACTGGACCGGCCAGACCTCGATGGAGGTCGGGGTGAAGGTGGTCGCCGAGCGCTGGGACTCGGCCGAGGACGAGCCGCTGCCGGTCGCCACCGCGTACCTGGTGTTCGTGGGCGTCGACGTGGGCGGGGCGCCCCGCCCGGTCCGCCCGGTGCTGCCCGAGACGCCGGAGGACGAGCGCCGTTTCCGGGAGGCCGAGATCCGGCGCGCGCACCGGCTGGCCCGGCGCCGCGCGATCCAGGCCCACCGCGCCGGCTGACCGGTGCCCGCCCACACCGGTCCGGGGTGTGGGGTGTGGGCGGCGCACGCCCCGTACGGCCCACCCGGCGCGGACAATGGCGGCACGAGGTAGGGCAAGATGGCGCCACGGCTCCGGCACACCGTCGTGGCGGGCCCAGGGGAGGGTGGATCAGTGGCTGACGTGCTGTGGACGCCGCCGGCGGACGTGCGGGAGCGGTCCCGGATCGGTGACTACCTGCGCTGGCTGGCCGAGCACCGCGGGCTGGAGTTCGCCGACTACGACGCGCTGTGGCAGTGGTCGGTGACCGACCTGGACGCGTTCTGGCGCTCGATCTGGGACTGGTTCGACGTGGTCGCGCACACCCCGCCGACCGCCACCCTCACCGACCGGGCCATGCCGGGCACCCGCTGGTTCCCCGGCGCGACGCTCAACTACGCCGAGAACGTGCTGCGCATGCCGGGGCTGGGCGACGACGACCCGGCGGTGATCGCGCACGGTCAGACCCGCGCGCCGGAGACGCTCACCGCCGCCGAGCTGCACGAGCGGGTCCGCCGGGTGGCGGCCGGGCTGCGCCGCCTCGGCGTGGGACCGGGCGACCGGGTGGCCGCGTACGCGCCGAACATCCCCGAGACGTACGTCCTGCTGCTCGCCACCGCCAGCCTCGGCGCGATCTTCTCCTCCTGCGCGCCCGAGTTCGGCACCCGCAGCGTCACCGACCGCTGGCAGCAGATCGAACCGACGGTCCTGGTCGCCGTGGACGGCTACCGGTACGGCGACAAGCCTGTCGACAGGCGCGCCGAGGTGGCCGCGATCCGGGCCGCGCTGCCGTCGCTGCGGCACACGGTCGCCGTCGCGTACCTCGATCCGGACGGCCCGGCCCCCGACGGCGCGCTGCCGTGGGCGGAGCTGGCGGCGCCGACGGACGAGCCGTTGACGTTCACGCCGGTGGCGTTCGACCACCCGCTCTACGTGCTCTACTCCTCCGGCACCACCGGCCTGCCCAAGCCGATCGTGCACGGCCACGGTGGCATCCTGCTGGAACACCTCAAGATGCTGGCGCTGCACCACGACCTGGGCCCGTCCGACCGGTTCCTGTGGTTCACCACGACCGGCTGGATGATGTGGAACTTCCTGGTCTCCGGTCCGGCGGTGGGCGCCGCGATCGTGCTGTTCGACGGCAACCCGGGCCACCCCGACCTGGGCGCGCTGTGGCGGCTGGCCGCCGACACCGGCACCACGTACTTCGGCACGTCCGCGCCGTTCCTGCTGGCCTGCCGCAAGGCCGGGCTGGTGCCGCGCGAGGTCGCCGACCTGTCCGCGGTGCGCGGCCTCGGCTCGACCGGCGCGCCGCTGCCGGCCGAGGGCTTCACCTGGGTGTACGAGAACGTGAGCGACCGCCTCCAGCTCCAGTCGCTGTCCGGCGGCACTGACGTGTGCACCGGGTTCGTCGGCGGCGTGCCGCTGCTGCCGGTGTACGCGGGGGAGATCGCCTGCCGGGCGCTCGGCGCGAAGGTGGAGGCCCGCTCCGCCGACGGCAGCGCGGTGATCGGGCAGCTCGGCGAACTGGTGATCACCGAGCCGATGCCGAGCATGCCGGTCGGGTTCTGGAACGACCCGGACGGCGCCCGCTACCGGGAGGCGTACTTCGAGGTCTATCCCGGCGTGTGGCGGCACGGTGACTGGATCACGGTGAACGAGCGCGGCGGGTGCGTGATCACCGGCCGGTCCGACGCCACGCTCAACCGGGGCGGCGTACGCCTGGGCACCGCCGAGTTCTACTCGGTGGTCGAAGGGCTGGACGAGGTGGTCGACTCGGTGGTCGTGCACCTGGAGGACGACGAGGGCGGCGCCGGTGAGCTGCTGCTGTTCGTGGTGCTCGCCGAGGGCATGGAACTCGACGACGACATGCGGAAGAAGATCTGCCGGGAGCTGCGTACCGCGCTGTCGCCGCGGCACGTGCCGGACGAGATCCATCAGGTCCGGGCCGTGCCCCGCACGCTGAGCGCGAAGAAGCTGGAGGTGCCGGTGAAGAAGATCCTGACCGGTACCCCGGTGGACAGCGCGGCGGCCAAGGGCGCACTGGCGAATCCCGAGTCCCTGACGGCGTTCGCCGCCCTGGCCCAGCGCCGGGCCACCACCGACAGCCCCGCCGCACCGCGCTGATCTTGCACTTTCCGCCCCGGCGAAAGGGGTGAATGCCCCGCGCCGAGGGCCGAAACCGCAAGATCAACGGGGAAGGGGAGGGCGCCGGGCTCAGGGCAGGGTGTGGGTGGTCTTCTCGGTTTCGGCACGGGAAGGCAGGCGGGTCGGGTCGGGGTGGGCGCATGCGACCACGCTCGCGCCCGCGATCAGCGGGGTGAGCAGCCACTCGACCGGGTCGGGGTGGGTGCTCACGTCGACCAGGAGGCGGTCGCCCTGGGCCAGGCCCAGCTCGGTGGCGCGGGCCGTCGCGCGGGCCAGCAGTGCCGCGTCCCCGTCACCGGCGGCCGGGTGCGGCGTGAAGTGGTCGCCGTGTCCGCGTACGGCGGAGACGAAGTCGGTGCAGCCCGCCGGCACCTGCCGCATTGGCAGCGCGAACGGGTCGAGCGCCAGCGCGTACCGCTCGCCGGCCGGCCACCCGGCCGCCTCGTCGACCCGGTCGACTGCGACGAACAGCGCCTCCACCGGAACCGGCGTGCCCGCCACCGTCAGCTTCGCCGACCAGCAGCCGAGCAGCACTGCGGCGGTCTGCCAGTGCGGCGGCAGCAGCACCCCGGCCGTGTCGCCGGGCGCGGCGCCCACCTCGTCGGTGAGCAGGTTCGCTGTCTTCGCCACCCAGTTCGCGAGCGTCGCCCCGGAGAGTTCGGTGCGCTCGCCGGTGGCGTCGTCGTACCAGGTCAGCAGCGGTCGGGTGGGGTCGGTCGCGATCGCGTCGGCGAACACCCGGGCAATGTTGTCGGCCATCGGCGCGAACGATACGCGCCCCGCGTGCGTACTCGATGACAACGACAAGTCGGCGTACCGTCGGGTCGCGGTCAGCGCCTTCCGCCGGGCCCGGCGTAGGCTTGCCGAGAGTGTTCTTCCCCACAACTGCGCCACCTGAGGAGTCGCCCCGTGACCGCCGGTCGCCCGCCCCGCGTTCTCATCGACGCCACGAGTGTCCCCGCCGACCGTGGCGGCGTCGGTAGATACGTCGACGGACTGCTCGGCGCGCTGGGCCGGGTCTGCGGCACCAGCGTCGACCTGGCCGTGGTCAGCCTCCGCACCGACCTGGAGCGCTACACCCGGATGCTGCCCGGCGCGGAGGTGATCCCCGCCCCGGCGGCGGTCGCGCACCGGCCGGCGCGGCTGGCCTGGGAGCAGACCGGCCTGCCGCTGCTGGCCCAGCAGGTCGGCGCCGAGGTGCTGCACTCGCCGTTCTACACCTGCCCGCTGCGCGCCGGCTGCCCGGTGACTGTCACCGTGCACGACGCGACCTTCTTCACCGAGCCGGAGCACTACGACAAGTCGCGCCGGACGTTCTTCCGCAGCGCGATCAAGACGTCGCTGCGCCGGGCCGGCCGGGTGATCGTGCCGAGCAAGGCGACCCGCGACGAGCTGATCCGGCTGTTGGACGCCGACCCGACCCGGATCGACGTCGCCTACCACGGCGTCGACCAGGACGCGTTCCACGCGCCCGGTGACGAGGAGAAGGCACGTGTCCGGGCCCGCCTGGGCCTCGGCGACAGCAGCTACATCGCGTTCCTCGGGGCCAAGGAGCCGCGCAAGAACGTACCCAACCTGATCCGCGGCTGGGCCCGGGCGGTGGCCGACCGGCCGAACCCGCCCGCGCTGGTGGTGGCCGGTGGCCAGGGCCACGACGACGACATCGACCGCGCGGTGGCCGAGGTCCCGTCGCATCTGCGGCTGCTGCGCCCGGGTTACCTGCGCTACGCCGACCTGCCCGGCTTCCTCGGCGGCGCGCTGGTGGCGGCCTACCCCTCGTACGGCGAGGGTTTCGGCCTGCCGATCCTGGAGGCGATGGCGTGCGCCGCCCCGGTGCTCACCACGCCGCGCCTGTCCCTGCCCGAGGTGGGCGGCGACGCGGTGGCCTACACCAGCGAGGACCCGGACCAGATCGCCACCGACCTGGCCGCCCTGCTGGACGACGAGCAGCGGCGGCTGTCCCTGGCCAAGGCCGGTTTCGACAGGGCCAAGGAGTTCACCTGGGAGTCCAGCGCCGAGGTCCACATCGCGGCGTGGCGACGGGCCCGGTCCTGAGCGCCGGCTGCCGGTCCCGGGCGACCGACCGTGACGGCTCGCCCGCTTCGGGCATGATGTGCTGATGTTCTACGCCGTCATCCCGGCGGGTGGCAGCGGCACGAGGTTGTGGCCGTTGTCCCGTGCCGGCCATCCCAAATTCCTCCACCCGCTGACCGGCACCGCCGCCTCGCTGTTGCAGGCCACTGTCGACCGGTTGTCGCCGCTGACCACTCCGGAGCGCACGCTCGTGGTCACCGGTGCCGCGCACGCCGCGGCGGTGGCTCGGCAACTGGCTGGCCTGCCGGAAGAGAACATCCTGGTCGAGCCGTCGCCGCGCGACTCCTGCGCCGCGATCGCGCTCGCCGCGGCGGTGATCGCCACCCGGACCCCGGACGCGGTGATGGGCTCGTTCGCCGCCGACCACCTGATCGGCGACCCGGCCCGGCTGGCCGAGGTGGTACGGCAGGCCATCCGGGGCGCGGAGCAGGGGCTGCTGATGACTGTGGGCATCACCCCGACGCGTCCGGAGACCGGCTACGGCTACCTGGAGACCGGTGAGCCGGTGGGTGACGGCACGCTGCGCCCGGTACGCGAGTTCAAGGAGAAGCCGGCCGCCGAGGTGGCCGAGGTGTACGTCCGTTCCGGGCGGCACCTCTGGAACGCCAGCATGTTCGTCTGGCGGGTGGACGTCTTCCTGTCCGAGCTGGCCCGCCAGCAGCCGGAGCTGCACGCCGGGATCACCGCCATCGCGGCGGCCTGGGGCACCCCGGAGCAGGACGACGTGCTCGGCCGGATCTGGCCGACGCTGCCGAAGATCTCGGTCGACTACGCGGTGATGGAGGGCGCGGCGACTGCGGGCCGGGTGGGTACGGTGCCCGGCGACTTCGGCTGGAACGACGTGGGCGACTTCCACACGCTCGGCGAGGTGCTGCCCGCCGACGGCGCCGGCAACGTGGTGCTGGGCGGGGACGCCAAGCCGGGCGTGCTGCTGCACGACACCACGGGCACCGTGGTGGTGCCGCACTCGGGCCGGCTGGTGGCGACCGTCGGGGTGCACGACCTGATCGTCGTGGACACCCCGGACGCGCTGCTGGTGTGCCCGCGCGACCGTGCGCAGGACGTGAAGAAGATCGTGGACGAGCTGAAGGAACGCGGCGAGGAGGGCCTGGTCTGATCCGCCGGGCCGCCGGAGGGGGCACGCGTCCGGCGGCGCGGCGCGGTACCGCCGCTCAGCCGCCGGCGTGGCGGGCTAGCACCGCGAGCGCCGGCGGCACGAGCTGGGCGGTGGCGTGGGCGAGCGGCTCGGGCAGCCGGTCCGGCGAGAACCAGCCGAGAGCCTCGGACTCCGCGCTGACCCGCTCGACCGCGCCCGCGGGGGCCAGGGCGACGTACCGGACGTCGTAGTGGAACGACCCGCCCTGGCAGGTGACCTCGTGGATGTCCACGTCGATCGGCTCCGGCTCGACGGTCAGGCCGGTGATGCCGGACTCCTCGGTGGCCTCGCGCAGCGCTGCGGCCACGAGCGTCCGGTCGCCGGGCTCGCAGTGCCCGCCGAGCTGCATCCACCTGCGGATCTTGCCGTGCAGGCAGAGCAGCACCCGGCCGTCCGGGTCGAGCACCAGCGCGCTCGCCGTGACGTGCCCGGCGCGGTGCGTCCGGCTCATCGCGACCGGCCCGTCGGCCAGCAGCGCCAGCGTCCGGTCCCGGGCGGCGCCGGCGGCGTGGCTGGTCGCCGTCCAGTGGCTCAGCGTCGCGACGGCGTCGGCGTGCAGTTCGGTGTACGAGGTGAGGTCGGGCATCCGGACACTCTACGAGCGCCGCCTCCGTACCCTGGCGCGGTGACCCTGCGACTCGTCGAGTTCCTGGTGGCCGGCAACGAGGCCAGCGACCTCCTGCCGGTGCGGTCGGCCGCGCTGCTGCGGGCGCACGGCGCGCGCCGCGGCTTCTGGACCGTGCTGGACGAGGGGCCGGTCGAGCAGTGCCTGGCGCTGCTGCTGGAACGCGACGACGGCCACTGGGAGGCGCACCACGTGGCCGCCGACGCGGGCCCGGAGAACGGCCGCACCGAGGACGGCGAGGCGCTGGCCCATCACGACGGCTGGGCGTACGTCTTCGGCTCGCACTTCGGGTCCAAGCGCGGCCCGCTGCGGCCCCGGCGCGCGTTCGTGGCCCGGTTCCGGGAGGACGACGCGGTCGCCGGGTCGCTGCCGGTGCACGTGGTGCGCAACCGCTTCCGGCTGCACCGGGCGGTGAACGACGCGCTCGCCGCCGCCCCGCTGACGCTGCTGCCGGCAGGTGACCGGGTCCGGGAGCGGTTCATCGTGGAGACGCTGGCCCGGGGCACCGCCCGCGCCAAGAGCTGGGTGACCCGGCTCGCCGCCGACGACCTGCCGATCAACGTGGAGGCGGCGGCGTTCACCCCGGACGGTACGGCGCTGCTCGGGCTGCGTTTCCCGGTGACCGCCGAGGGGGAGCCGGTCTACGTCGAGCTGGCCGGCGTACCGGAGATGTTCGACGACCCGGAGCGGCCGGGTGACCTGCGTGCGCTCGGGGCGTACGCGCTGACCGGGGTGACGCCGCCCGGTGCGCTCACCGGTTTCCGCGCGATCACCCCGACCGGCGACGGCGGCTACGCGGCGGTGACCGGGTCGATCGACGCGCTGGGCAAGGGTTCGGTGCTGCTGGACGACCACCCGCACGGCGGCGAGGTGACCTCCCGGCACGTGCGGTTCCGGCACGACGCGGGCGGGGACGCCCTGGTGACCGGGGAGGTGGTCGCGGAGCTGGCGCCGTTCCACCACGTGGAGGGGCTGGCCGAGCTGGCGGGACGCTGCTATTACGTCACCGACGAGGACCATCGGGTGGCGCTCTGGATCGGATGAGCGAGGGCCGGGCGGCACCCCTGCGACTGATGTCGCAGACCCTCGTGGTGCCACCCGGCCACGCCCGTCAGCCGGCGTCCGGGTCATCGTTGCGCCCCGGCGTCGGCAGGCAACAGAGAGTTTGCCGAACCCGCCCGCCCACCGTCGAGGTTTTTCACCTGACGCTTAAAGATGGAGATTAGTACCGGCGGGTACAGTGCGAAGTGTGGCGGGCACCCCCGCCGTCCGCACGGGAGCAATCCATGTTGAAGATCATTTTCTCGGGCGAGGACGTCCTGCGGACCCGGGTCGCACCGGCCGCGGACCCGCTCTGGGAGCTGGTCCTCAGCCTGCACCTGCTCCAGGGGCGCAGCCGGGACCCGATGATGACCACGTGGCGGCGCACCGTGGCGCACGGACTGCGGACCGATACCGACGCCGAGCAGTACCGTCTCCTGCTCGCGCTCAACCCGCCGCGCGGCTACTTCCCCGACTTCCTCACCCCGTCCGCCAGCCGGGAGGGCATCGAGGCCGGACTGGACGCGGTCCGGGGCACCCCTGTGGACATGCTGCGCCGCGACCTGACGCGGCTGGCCGGGGAGACAGCGCTCCCGTCGTCGGCCAGCGCGCTCGCCCGCGGCGAACCGGAGACGCTGCACCACCTCACCGACGCCATGGCCCGCTACCAGTCGCTGGCGGTCACGCCCTACTGGGCCCGGGTGCAGGCGGCGGTCGAGGCGGACCGGGCCCGGCGTGCGCGCGCCATGCTCGACGGCGGCGCCGAAGGGCTGCTGGCCAGCCTGCGGCCGAACATGCGCTGGGTCTCGGGCGTGCTGGAGGTCCTCGACTATCCGGACACCCGGGAACTGCACCTGGACGGCCGGGGGCTGCTGCTCGTGCCGTCGTTCTTCTGCTCGCGTACGCCGGTGGCGCTGGTCGACCCGACGCTGCCGCCGGTGCTGGTCTACCCGGTGGACCGGCTCGCCGGCCTGACGCCCGCGTCCGGCGCCGCCGCGTCACCGCAGGGCGAGGCGCTCGCCGCCCTGCTCGGCCGTACCCGATCCCGGGTGCTCCAGGCCGCCGACGAGGGCTGCACCACCGGCGAGATGGCCCGCCGGCTGCGCATCTCCGCCGCCGCGGCCAGCCAGCACACCACAGTGCTGCGCAACGCGGGCCTGCTGGTCAGCCAGCGTGACCGCAACACCGTCCTGCACACGCTCACCCCGCTGGGCCGGGCCGTCCTCGACGCCTGAGCGCGCCCGCCGGAGTCAGAGCGCCAGCGTGGCGCTCGCGGCGCTGCCGGACGGGGGCGGGAGCAACGTCGAGTCGATCCCCTCCGCGGCCAGCGCGGCGCGCAGGCGTTGCAGGTCCGCGCCGAACCGGACCAGGTCCGCCCGGTCCACCGGGGTGGGCGCCGCGCCGAGCAGCAGGCCGGTGGCCGAGGCGGGCCAGCCGGGCACTGTCGCGGCCAGTCCGTCGCGTACCTCGTCGTCGGTGACGTGGGTGAAGACGGTGCCCGGGGCGACCACGCCGGCCATCGCCTCGATCGCCCGCCGCACCGCGTCCGCGTCGGCGGGCTCGGGGCCGACCCGGTCCGCGAGCGTCGCCGCCGCCCGCAGACCGGCGGCGCGCGCCTCGGCCGTGCCGAGCGAGAACAGGTCCATCGAGGCGTCGCGCACCAGCGTGCGGGCGCCCTCGTCGTCGTCCCGGGTCGCGGCGAGGTAACCCCGCACCACGGCGACCGGCACCTGGTCGCACTTGCCCTTGATCAGCTCACCGGCCGCTGCCAGCTCGTCGACCACCGCCATCTGGGTGACGAACAGCTCGTTGCCGTACGGGTCGACCTCGCCCCGGTGGTCGCGGATCGCCGGCATGCCGGCCACCCCGAGCGCCACGTCGGTGAGCCCGTTGCGCCACGGCCGGCCCATCGTGTCGCTGACGATGACCGCCACGTCGAGGCCGTACCTGTCCCGTAGCGCGTCGCGCAGCGCCCGGGCGGACGCGTCCGGGTCGACGGGCAGCAGCACCAGCCGGGTCTTGTCCACGTTCGAGGCGTCGATGCCGGCGGAGGCCATCACGAACCCGTGGTGGGTCTGCACGATCCGGGTCGCGCCGCGCGTCGCCACCACCCGGGCGGTCTCCCCGGCCAGGATGCGGTCCCGCTCGGCGAGCCGTTCCGGGCCGTCGGCCGGCACGTCGACCAGCCGCCCCTCCGCCTTCGACACGATCTTGCTGGTGACCACGAGCACGTCGTGGTCGCGCAGCCAGGGCGCCGCACCGGTGATCAGCGCCGCCAAGTCGTCGCCCTCGGTCACGTCGCCGATGCCCTGCACCGGCAGGATCTCCAGCCTCACATCAACTCCAGCGCGGCGCGCACCATCGCGGCGGTCGCCGCCTCGTCGGTCATCCGCAGCGGCGCCGCGCGGACGGTCACGTCCGGCACCACGGTGCCCTCGTCCTCCGGCGCGACCAGCCAGCCGTCGAGCAGGCCGCCCGCCGATCGGGCGCCGTAGAGGCCGCCCACGCCGGCCGCGCTGCATTCCACGCCGAGCACCTCAAGACAGCGGTCGGCCATCCCGCGTACCGGCGCGCCGCCGATGATCGGCGACACCCCGATCACCGGCGCCGGTCCGCCGGTCACCGCGTCGCGCAGACCGGGCACCGCCAGCACCGGGGCGATGCTCACCACCGGGTTGCTCGGCGCGATCAGCACCACGTCCGCGGCGGCGATCGCCTCGACCACGCCCGGCGCGGGCTTCGCCGCGTCGGCGCCGACGAAGACGAACCGGTCGGTGGGTACGGCGGCGCGATGACGAACCCACCACTCCTGGAAGTGGATCGCCCGCCGGCCCTGCTCGTCGGTGACGACGGCGTGGGTCTCCAGGCGGTCGTCGGTGGCGGGCAGCAGCCGTACGCCCGGTTGCCAGCGGGCCGCCAGCGCCTCGGTCACCTGGGACAGCGGGTAGCCGGCGTTGATCATCTGGGTGCGCACCAGGTGGGTGGCGACGTCCTTGTCGCCGAGGCCGAACCAGCTCGGCTCCGCGCCGTACGCGGCCAGCTCGTTCTTCACCGTCCAGGTCTCGCCCGACCGCCCCCAGCCGCGCTCCGGGTCGGCGCCGCCGCCGAGCGTGTAGAGCACGCTGTCCAGGTCGGGGCAGACCTTCAGCCCGTGCAGCAGCAGATCGTCGCCGACGTTCACCACGGCGGTCACCTCGGCGCCCACCTCGCGGGCGTACGCCCGCGCGCCGAGCAGGAAACGGGCGCCCCCGATGCCGCCGGTCAGTACCACGATGCGCATGGCGTCCATCCTTCCGCACGCGCCGCCATCGATCGTCCGGTGGCCGGAGAGACTACGCTCACTTCGGCAACTGTCCGCTTTCGTCCCCTGGGGGAGTCCGTGACCAGCCCCGCCGAGCCCGCGTCCGGCGACGCCGCGCAGGCCAGCCAGTTGATCAAGCCGTTGCGCGAGCTCGCAGCGCTCGTCCTTCTCGGCGCCAACGCCGTGCTTCTCTTCGTCGGCCTGGTGCGCCTGCTGCCGATCGACGACTACAGCACGGCCAGTGGCCGGGCCGGGAGCACGTATTTCACCTTCGTCGGCCTGGAGTCGACGGTCCTGCCGCTGCTCGCCGTCCTGATCGCCACCGCGATCCTCCCGGTCGTACCGAAGGCCAAGCTGATCACGCAGGTGGCGCTCGTCGAGTACGCCGTGTCCGTGGTGTTCGGCGCGCTGACGTTCCTGATCTGGCTGGTCGGCCGGCTCGCCGACGGTGAGGTGCTGGACGCCTTCCTCGGTCTGCTCACCCGCGTGGCGTGGCTGGCGATCTTCGGGGTCGCCGCGTTCGTGGTGTTCAAGATCTGGCGCACGCTCTACTACGTGCCGAAGCCCAAGCCGCAGCCGGGCGTGTACGGCCAGGCCCAGCCCGGCTGGCCGCAGCAGCCGGGTCAGCCCGGCGGCTACCCCGGTCCGGGCGGCTACCCGCAGCAGCCCGGCCCGGGCTTCCCGCAGGCCGGCTCGCCGCCGCCCGGCTGGCCGCAGCAGCCCGGTCCGTACGGCCAGCCGCAGTCGGCGCCGCCGTTCAACACCGCCCCGCCGCACGCGCCGCAGTCCGGCCCGCCGTCCGCCGACCCGCAGGCCGGCGTCCCGTACGCCGGTCCGCAACAGGCGCCGCAGTACGGCTCGCCGCAGTCCGCGCCGCCGTTCGGCCAGCCGCCGTCGGCCGACCCGACGCAGGCGATCCCGCGCCAGTCCGCCGAGCCGGGCGCGCCGTCGGCCGCCGCCGACGACGAGCGCACCCAGCGGTTCGACCGCGAGGACCCGAACCAGCCCCGCTGAGGTCCGGGCGGCGGGCGACGGAGCATCGTCGCCCGCCGCCACCGGAGCCCGTCGCTGTGCGGGGGACCACCCGGTTCGTCCCGCTGCCCGGATCGCGACCGGGGGCGGGCATCCGGCCGTCCGGCAGCGCCTAGGCTGGGCGGATGGTTGATCGCAGCGACCCCCAACCGACCGAGGCGAGCATCCGGCGGGCACTGGGGCGGGCCGCCACCGGCCGGGCGCTCGACGCCGGCGAGGCGAGCGCCTTGCTCGCCGCTCGCGGGCCGATGCTCGACGACCTGCTCCGGACCGCCGGCGACATCCGCGACGCCGGGCTGCGCGACGCCGGGCGGCCGGGCGTTGTCACGTACTCGAAGAAGGTCTTCATCCCGCTGACCCGGCTCTGCCGGGACCGCTGCCACTACTGCACGTTCGCCACCGTGCCGCACCGGCTGCCCGCCGCCTACCTGGAACGCGACGAGGTGCTGGCGATCGCCCGTGAGGGCGCCGCGCAGGGCTGCAAGGAGGCGCTGTTCACGCTCGGCGACCGGCCGGAGGAGCGGTGGCCGGCGGCCCGCCGGTGGCTGGACGAGCGGGGGTACGACTCGACGCTCGACTACCTGCGCGCCTGCGCGGTGGCGGTGCTGGAGGAGACCGGCCTGCTGCCGCACCTGAATCCGGGCGTGCTCACCTGGTCGGAGTTGCAGCGGCTCAAGCCGGTGGCGCCGAGCATGGGCATGATGCTGGAGACCACAGCCACCCGGCTCTGGTCGGAGCCGGGCGGCCCGCACTACGGCTCGCCGGACAAGGAACCCGCGGTACGCCTGCGGGTGCTCGACGACGCCGGCCGGGTCGGGGTGCCTTTCACCACCGGCATCCTGATCGGCATCGGCGAGGACCGGGCCGAGCGGGTCGACGCGATCTTCGCGATCCGCCGGGCGATGCGGGAGTACGGCCACCTCCAGGAGGTGATCGTGCAGAACTTCCGCGCCAAGCCGGACACCGCGATGCGCGGCATGCCGGACGCGGAGCTGCACGACCTGGCCGCCACAGTGGCGGTGGCCCGGGTGCTGCTCGGCCCGAAGGCCCGCATCCAGGCCCCGCCGAACCTCATCGCGGGCGAGTACGACCTGCTGCTGCGCGCCGGCATCGACGACTGGGGCGGCGTCTCCCCGGTCACGCCCGACCACGTCAACCCGGAGCGGCCCTGGCCGCACCTGGACGAGCTGGCGGCGCGTACCGCGAGTGCCGGGTTCACGCTGCGCGAGCGGCTGACCGTCTACCCGGAGTACGTCCGGGCGGGCGAGCCGTGGCTGGACCCGCGCCTGCTGCCGCACGTGAGCGCGCTCGCCGACCCGGCCACCGGGCTCGCGGTCGAGGCGGCCCGCCCGGAGGGACGGCCCTGGCAGGAGCCGGAGGAGGTGTACGGCGGCCGCACCGACCTGCACGTCACGATCGACGTCACCGGCCGTACCGACGACCGGCGGGGCGACTTCGACAGCGTGTACGGCGACTGGGCCGAGGTGGCCGGCAAGGTGGCGCCGGAGGCGCGCGCCGGCGTACCCCTGGGTGCCGGCGCGGACGCCGACCTGCGCGCGGGCCTGCGGCTGGCGGCCGACGACCCGGCGGCGCTGCTGACGCCGGCGCACGAGGCGAAGGCGCTGGCGCTGTTCGGCGCGGACGGCCCGGCGCTGGACGAGCTGTGCCGGCTGGCCGACGACGCGCGCCGGGACGCGGTCGGCGACGACGTGACCTACGTGGTCAACCGCAACATCAATTTCACGAACGTCTGCTACGTGGGCTGCCGGTTCTGTGCGTTCGCCCAGCGGGAGAGCGACGCCGACGCGTTCCGGCTCTCGCTGGAGCAGGTCGCCGACCGGGCCGAGGAGGCGTGGACCGCGGGCGCGACCGAGGTGTGCCTCCAGGGCGGCATCGACCCGAAGATGCCGGTGACCGGGTACGCCGACATCGTCCGCGCGATCAAGGCGCGGGTGCCGGACATGCACGTGCACGCGTTCTCCCCGATGGAGATCGTCACCGCCGCCGCGAAGGCCGGCGTGCCGGTGCGGGAGTGGTTGCTCCAGCTCCGCGAGGCCGGGCTGGACACCATCCCGGGCACCGCCGCCGAGATCCTCGACGACGACGTGCGCTGGGTGCTCACCAAGGGCAAGCTGCCGGCCGCCGCCTGGGTCGAGGTGGTGAGCACGGCCCACGAGCTGGGCATCCGGTCCAGCTCCACGATGATGTACGGCCACGTGGACCACCCGGGCCAGTGGCTGGCCCACTTCCGGGTGCTGGCCGGTGTGCAGGACCGGACCGGCGGGTTCACCGAGTTCGTGGCGCTGCCGTTCGTGCACACGAACGCGCCGATCTACCTGGCCGGCATCGCCCGCCCGGGCCCGACCTGGCGGGAGAACCGGGCGGTGCACGCGATGGCCCGGCTGCTGCTGCACGGCCGGATCGACAACATCCAGTGCTCGTGGGTGAAGCTCGGCGACGAAGGCACCGTGGAGATGCTGCGCGGCGGCTGCAACGACCTGGGCGGCACGCTGATGGAGGAGACGATCTCCCGGATGGCCGGCTCGGGCAACGGGTCGGCCCGTACCGAGGAGCAGTTGCGCGCCATCGCGACCGCCGCGGGGCGGCCGTTCCGCAAGCGGACGACCGCGTACGGTCACGCCCGCGCCTGAGGTCGAACCTTTGCCCGCCGCGGCCCGTACCTGTGGATGCCGGCGGCGGTTTCGGCGAGGACCGCCGCCGGTGACCCCGAACCGGGGCCCGGCGGTGTCCGGGCGCCCGGCCGCTGCGGCGCTGCGGCGCCGGTCCGGAAAGGTTGCCGATGAGCACTGACGAGACCACCGAGGCGCCGAAACGGCGGACCTGGCCGCGGTTGACCCGCAGGCAGACGCTCACCGCCGCGGCGAGCGCGACACTGGGCGCCGCCGCCCTCACCGTGCCGGGCCTGTCCGCCGCGCAGAACGCTCCCACGGCGAGCCGGCGCGACGAGCCGATCGTGGTCCACCTCCGCGACGCCGCGGCCGGCGTCATGGACGTCTTCGTCGGCACCAACCGGGTCGAGGTGCGCGACCGCGGCCTGGCCGACCGCCTGGTGCGCGCCGCCGGCCGGCGCTGATCCCACTCTTCACCGGCGCGGGCTCCCGGCGCCGGTTCCGACTTCCGTTCCCCCCGACGAAGGTGCGTCCGCCATGTCCTCTCACCGCGAGGCCCCGGAGATCGCCAAGGATCCGGTCGCCGACAGTTCCGACCTGTACGCGTTCGTCACGCCGAGCCAGCCGGACACGGTCACGTTGATCGCCAACTACGTGCCGGTGCAGCTTCCGTCCGGCGGCCCGAACTTCTTCGAGTTCGGTGACGACGTCCGGTACGAGATTCACATCGACAACGACGGGGACGGTTATCCGGACGTCACCTATCGTTTCGAATTCACTACCGAGATCACGAACCAGAACAGTTTTCTCTACAACACCGGGCCGATCGAGTCGCTGGAGAGCAAGAACTGGAACCGGCGCCAGTTCTACCGGCTGACCCGGATCGCTGACGGTCGCGCCCGTGTGCTGGCGCACAAACTGCCCTGCCCGCCGTGCAACGTCGGGCCGCTGTCCACGCCGAACTACCAGAACCTGGTCCGGCAGGCGACGTTCAAGCTGTCCACCGGCGAGAAGGTGTTCGCCGGGCAACGCGCCGACGGGTTCTTCGTCGACCTGGGCGCGGTGTTCGACCTGGGCACGCTGCGGCCGTTCCAGCAGTTGCACGTGGCCGGCAAGAAGCTGTTCCGGACCGAGGGCGAGCCGGTGAACGCGCTGGACCGGCTCAACGTGCACAGCCTCGCCGTGCAGGTGCCGCTGCGCCAGGTACGCCGCAAGGCGTCCCGCTACGGCTACGCCGACCGTGCCTCGACGATCGGGGTCTGGACCAGCGCGTCCCGCCAACAGGTGCGGGTGCTGGGGGACCGGGTCGCCGCCGACACCGCCGCCGGACCCTTCACGCAGGTGTCGCGACTCGGTAACCCGTTGTTCAACGAGGTCATCGTGCCGATGTCCAGGAAGGACGTCTGGAACACGCTGCCGCCGTCGGAGGACAAGCGGTTCGCCGGGTTCGTGGAGCGGCCCGAGCTGGCCGGGCTGCTGCCGGCGCTCTACCCGGGGGTTTTCCCCAATCTGGACGCGCTCAACAAGTCCAAGAAGCCGCGCGCCGACCTGGTGGCGATCCTGCTCACCGGCGTACCGGCCGGACTGATCGACGGCTTCGCCAACACCACCGGTGACGTGCAGGCGGACGTGCTGCGGCTGAACACGGCGATCCGGCCCAGCCGTACCCCGGACCGGTTCGGCGTGCTCGGCGGCGACCTGGCCGGCTTCCCCAACGGCCGCCGTCCCGCCGACGACGTGGTGACGATCGCGCTGCGCGCCATCGCCGGGCTGACCGTGCCGCTGGTCGACAAGACGTTCCGGCCGGACGCCGCCGCGGCGGCGGTGACACCGGGCCTGAGCGCGGCCGACGTGACAGCGCCGTTCCTGGCCGACTTCCCGTTCCTCGGCACGCCGTACGACGGGTTCGGCAACCCGCAGGCGAAGAAGTCCTGACGGGAGCCGGCGAATGTCACACCATCACGATCTCGGCCCGTCGGAGGTCGGCAGCGTCGTGCTCGACCTCGGCGGCGACCGGGGCGCGCTGATCATCCACACCGGGCGGGACCTGCACGGCCGGGAGATCGAGATCAGCCGCGTCGACCTCGACGGCCCGCGTACCCACTCCGCCGTACGCGAGCGGCACGTCCGGGACGGGGTGTTCCACAGTGCGGTTTACCCGGATCTGGAGGCGGGTGTGTATACCGTCTGGTGGGACGAGAGTACGTCCGCCGGCGCGATCTCGGTCACCGGTGGGTCGATCGCCGAATTCGTTTGGCCCACCAGCTCACCAGCCCGTCTGGACTGATCCGTCAGTCGCGCCGGAACCCGCGCTCCGTCCACATGATGGACGGGGCGCGGTCGGCGTTGGACGGCTCGACGGGCGGTACCGCGGGAAGCGGGTTACCCTTTGCCCCACCAATTCTGATCTTGGTACGAGCGGCCGGCGGGGGCGTCCGGCCGGCCTGTCGGCGATGCGCCACGGCAGAAAACTTCCGGCAACTCGCCGGGGAGGGCGTTACTCGTCCGGGGTCTGAATCGATAGGGCAGGTTGCGAGGCTACGGGCGACCGGGGCGGTCGTCACGGACGTGTCGGGAGGGCGACTCCATTATCAAGTTTGGCTTGACGGCGCACGCATTACACGCGTGTAATTTGAATGGGGTTGTTCGCACGGAACGCAACAAATGGTGACCGTACGGACAGGCACGCCTTTCGCGTGGGGGGTTGCAGCGGCGAATGACGCCGGTGCGCGACAAGGAGGCAATCGATGGACGGCCAGCTCGAGGTGGCCGACCTGCTCGGGAACGCGCCGGAGTGGCAGGAGCGAGCGCTCTGCTCGCAGACCGACCCGGAGGCGTTCTTTCCCGAGAAGGGCGGCTCGACCCGCGAGGCGAAGCGCATCTGCTCGCGGTGCGAAGTGAAGACGGAATGCCTGGAGTACGCGCTCGGCCACGACGAGCGGTTCGGAATCTGGGGTGGCCTCTCCGAGCGGGAGCGGCGCAAGCTCAAGCGGCGGGTCGCCGCCTGATCCACGTACGGGTCCACGGGCGGTGGGGGCCGCCCGGACCCGGGTCGTCGTCCGGCCGGCGCGTCCGGCCGGGTGGCGGCGCCTGGCCGGCCGGCCCGGTCAGGCCAGCTCGTCCGGGTCGACCCCGAGCAGATTCGCCACCTGCTCGATGATCACGTCGTGCACCAGGTCGGCGAGGTCCTCGCGGTCCATCGCGCGGAACTCCAGCGGCCGCCGGTAGAGCACGATCCGCGGCGGCACCTCCTGGCGGCCGGGCCGCCCCGGCAGCAGCCGGGCGAGCGGCACCTCGCCGTCCTCCAGCACGTCCGAGTCGTAGACGTTCAGATCCGGCGGGACGTCCTCGACCGCGAACTCCACCCCGGCCAGCTCCTTGGCGAACCGGCGTTCGAGCGTCTCCACCGTGTCGAGCACCAGATCGTCGAAGACCTCGGCCTTCGTCCGCGCCAGCGGCACCGTGGCCGGCACCAGCCGCCCGCGCAGCCCGCGACCGTGCCGGTCACGGTGGGTGCGCCGGCCGGAGCCGGGGCGGCGGTTCTGGGGGCTCGTCATGACGGACAGGGTAGCCCGGGTCGGCGGTCCACCCGCCGTCGCGCGGCCGACCGGCGCGCCGGTGTGCCGATCGACGGAATTGTGATCACCATGACGGGCGTGTCGTAACGCGAAGCGGTGCGCCGGACCCGGTAATGGGGATACCCTGCCGCCGTGAGGTCACCACGGCGCTGCTCCCGTAACGGCTGCCCCCGGCAAGCGGTCGCCACACTGACCTATGTCTACAACGAGTCGACGGCGGTGGTGGGCCCGCTCGCCGCGTTCGCCGAACCGCACACGTACGACCTGTGTGAGCCGCACGCCCGTAGCCTGACCGCCCCGCGGGGCTGGGACGTGGTGCGGCACGAGGGCGAGTTCGAGCCGCCGCCGCCCACCACCGACGACCTGGTGGCGCTGGCCGAGGCGGTACGCGAGGCCGCCCGCCCCGCCCCGCCGCGTCCCCCGGAGGACGAACCCACCAGCAAGCCCCAGACCCCCCACCAGCAGGGCCGCCGGGGCCACCTCCGGGTCATCCCACCCCACCACTGAACGAGACCCCGCCCCGGACCCTCCATCGGTCGATCATGAAGGTCCCGCTGGTCGGCCAAGTGCACGGACCAACGGGCGCCCGCCGGCCGGTCTCGGCCAGCTCGTCCGGGGTGGCGGGCGGGAGGCCCTGGATCGGGCTGACCGGCCCGGCGACGTCCGCGCCACCCTCGGCCGGTGCGACCGCCGTGGCCCGGCCAGACCGAGGTCAACACCAGTACGGGGAAGTGGCGCCATCCAGGCCACCCGGACCCCACCACCACCCCGGACTGGTGTCGATCATGAACGCCGGGCGCACTTGGCCCCGCGAAGATCAACACCAGTACGGCGAGGTGGCCGCATCCAGGCCACCCGGACCCCACCGCCACCCCGGACTGGTGTCGATCATGAAACCCGGGCGCACCGGGGTCAGTGGCCCAGGAAGCGGTTGAAGGCCTCGGCTCGGCGGGACGGGCGATGGGTTCTGTGCTCGGTGTGGTCGGCTGAGGACATGATCTTCAGGCCGGCGTTCATGGCGAGCCAGCGCAGCGGCTCCGGCTCCCAGCGCGGGGAGCGGTGGCCCACCCAGGGCAGCGCCGTCAGGTCGCTCTCCACGCCCCGGATCAGGTCGGCGAGCGTACGCCCGGCGAGGTTGCTGGTGCCGACGCCGTCACCGACGTAGCCGCCGGCCCAGGCCAGCCCGGTACGGCGGTCCAGCCCCACCGACGCGGCCCAGTCCCGGGCCACCCCGAGCGGCCCGCCCCAGGCGTGCGTCACCGGCGCCTCCGGCCCGAGCACCGGGAACAGTTCCCCGAGCGCCCGGCGCAGCGCCGCGAACACCCGCGGCTCCCGGTCGAAGCCCGGCCGGACCCGGGAGGCGTAGTGGTACGGCGCGCCCCGCCCGCCGAACGCGAGCCGGCCGTCGGCGGTGCGCTGGCCGTACACGATGACGTGCCGGTAGTCGGAGAACGTCTCCCGCTCCGCCAGCCCGATCCGTGCCCAGGTCTCCTCGGGCAGCGGCGGGGTGGCCACCATCAGCGAGTAGACGGGCGCCACTGTGCGCCGCCGGCCCGGTAGCCCCGGCGTGTAGCCCTCCGTCGCACGCACCACCACGGGGGCCCGGACCACGCCCGCCGGTGTCACCGCCGCGCCCGGCCGCAGCGCGGTCACCGGGGTGCGCTCGTGGATGCGTACGCCCCGGCGCTCCACCGCCCGCGCCAGGCCCCGGACCAGCTTCGCCGGGTGCACGGCGGCGCAGTGCGGGGTGTACGTGCCGCCGCGTACCCCGTCGGCGGCGCAGCGCGCGGCGGCCTCGCCGGCGTCGAGCAGCGTCAGGTCGTCGTCGGTGAGCCCGTGCGCGTGGGCCTGGGCGATCTCGGCGCGGGCCCGCTCAAGCTGGGCCTCACTGCGGGCGAGCGTCACCGTGCCGCCGGCCTGCCAGTCGCAGTCGATGCCCTCGGCGGCGGCGACCCGCCCCACCTCGGCGACCGTGTCGTGCATGGCCCGTTGCAGGGCGAGCGCGCGGTCCCGGCCGTGGCGTCGGGCCAGCGCCGGCAGCGAGGTGGGGAACAGCGCCGAGCACCAGCCGCCGTTGCGCCCCGACGCGCCGTACCCGGCGATCTCCCGCTCCAGCACGACGACGCGCAACGTGGGGTCGGCCTCGGCCAGGTAGTACGCCGTCCACAGCCCGGTGTACCCGGCGCCCACGATCGCCACGTCGGCGTCCGTGTCGCCGGGCAACCCGGGTCGCGGCGTCAGCGGCTCGTCCAGGCCGGACAGCCAGTACGACAGCTGCTGGTATCCCGTCATCGGCGTCAGAGCCGCGACCACGCCTCGGTCAGCACCGCGCGCAGGATCTGCTCGATCTCGTCGAAATGCTGCTGGTCGGCGATCAGCGGGGGCGCGAGCTGCACCACCGGGTCGCCACGGTCGTCGGCCCGGCAGTAGAGCCCGGCGTCGAACAGCGCTGTGGACAGGAAGCCGCGCAGCAGCCGCTCGGACTCGGCCTCGTCGAACGTCTCCCGGGTCGTCTTGTCCTTGACGAGCTCGATGCCGTAGAAGTAGCCGTCGCCCCGGACGTCGCCGACGATCGGCAGGTCGTGCAGCTTCTCCAGGGTGGACCGGAACGCGCCCTCGTTCGCCCGGACGTGCCCGATCAGGTCCTCCCGGGCGAACACCTCCAGGTTGGCCAGCGCGACCGCGCAGGAGACCGGGTGGCCGCCGAACGTCACGCCGTGCGCGAACATGCCGGTCTCGGTGAGGAACGGCTCCATCAGCCGCTCGCTGGCGATCATCGCGCCGAGCGGGGCGTAGCCGGAGGTGATGCCCTTGGCGGTGGTGATGATGTCCGGCTGGTAGCCGTAGCGGACGGCGCCGAAGTACTCGCCGAGCCGGCCCCAGGAGCAGATCACCTCGTCGCTGACGAGCAGCACGTCGTACGCGTCGCAGATCTCGCGTACCCGCTCGAAGTAGCCGGGCGGCGGCGGGAAGCAGCCGCCGGAGTTCTGCACCGGCTCCAGGAAGACGGCGGCGACCGTCTCCGGCCCCTCCCGCTCGATCGCCCGGCCGATCTCCTCGGCGGCCCAGCGGCCGAACGCCTCGGCGTCGTCGCCGTGCTCGGGGGCCCGGTAGAAGTTGGTGTTCGGCACCTTGATGCCACCCGGAACCAGTGGCTCGAAGTCGGTCTTGATGCCGGGCAGGCCGGTGATCGACAGCGCGCCCATCGAGGTGCCGTGGTAGGCGATGTAGCGGCTGACCACCTTGTGCTTGGTGGGCTTGCCGGTGCGCTTGAAGTAGACCCGGGCCAGCTTCCACGCCGCCTCGACGGCCTCGGAGCCGCCGGTGGTGAAGAAGACCCGGTTCAGGTCGCCAGGGGTGAGCGTGGCGATCTTCTCGGCCAGCTCGACGGCCTTCGGGTGGGCGTACGACCAGAGCGGGAAGTAGGCCAGCTCGCCGGCCTGCTTGGCGGCGGCCTCGGCCAGCTCGGCGCGGCCGTGACCGGCGTTCACCACGAACAGCCCGGCCAGCCCGTCCAGGTAGCGGCGGCCCTGCGCGTCCCAGACGTACGCGCCCTCGCCCCGGACGATTGTCGGAACCTCGCCGGCGGGGTAGCTCGCCATGCGGGTGAAGTGCATCCAGAGATGGTCGGTGGCGTTGGCCATGTCAGCCCCATCGGGTCTCGGGCCGGTCAGGGGTGACACCGGCCGCTCTGCCCACGGTTATCCCACAGGCGATGCCGATAAGGCAAGCGAACAAGCTTAAGCGCGACGGATTCAGCGCTATATCACTGAGCTGTCAACGGAATCCGCATCAGGCGGTGCCCCAGCTGTAGGTCTGCTTGCGCAGCTTCAGGTAGACGAACGCCTCGGTGGAGAGCACCCCGGGCACGCCGCGCAGCTTCTGCAGGATCTCCAGCAGGTGCGCGTCGTTGCGGCAGACCACCTCCGCCAGCAGGTCGAACGAGCCGGCGGTGATCACCACGTAATCGATCTCCTCGAACTCGGCCAGCCGGTCGGCGACGGATTCCAGGTCGCCGTCGGTACGCAGCCCGATCATGGCCTGGCGGGGGAAGCCGAGCTGGAGCGGATCGGTGACCGCGACGATCTGCATGACACCCGCGTCGAGCAGCCGCTGCACCCGCTGGCGTACCGCCGCCTCGGAGAGGCCGACCGCCTTGCCGATGCTCGCGTACGGGCGGCGCCCGTCCTCCTGGAGCTGCTCGATGATCTGCTTGGCCACGTCATCGAGCAGAGCGTGGTTGGCGCCGTCACGCACAGTGATGCGACGGCCGCCGTTTCCGTTCTCCTGGTGTCGGTTGACCATCGACGCTCCTCGTGTCCGGTTCTCGGTGTTGAGCGTAGTGCCCCGCGCAGTCTGGCGTATTTCGTGGCGACTGGCTATTCCGGCAACGGAATCCCTTGTGAGAGACGTTTTCTCATGTCAGGATCAGTCGTCCATCGCCACTGACCCTCCCGCCGGCGCGCCGCCCCCGTCCCGCCGCCGACGATGCCCCCCAAGGAGTCGTCACATGCGTAGTCCCCTCCGGCCCCTCACCCGGCGTGGTCTGCTCACCGGGACCCTCGGCTCGGCCGCGCTGCTCGCCACTGCGGGCACCCTGGCCGGCTGCGGGACCAAGGGCGCCCAGCAGACCGAAGCCGGATGCAAGAGCGAGGATCTGTCCGCCACCGAGAAGAAGGTCGCCTTCTCGAACTGGCCGCAGTACATGGACACCGACGAGAAGGACGAGTCCAAGCGCCCCACGCTCGACGCGTTCGTCGCCGCCACCGGTATCCAGGTGACGTACACCGAGGACGTCAACGACAACAACGAGTTCTTCGGCAAGGTACGCAACCAGCTCGCCGGATGTCAGAGCACCGGCCGGGACATCATGGTGCTCACCGACTGGATGGCCGCCCGGGTGATCCGCCTCGGCTGGGTCCAGAAGCTGGACAAGTCGAAGATGCCGAACGTCGAGGCGAACCTGCTGCAGTCGCTGCGCGGGCGCTCCTTCGACGCCGAGACCCAGCTCGCCGTCCCGTGGCAGTCCGGCCTGGCCGGGCTCGCGTACAACGCCAACGTCACCAAGGAGATCCGCACCGTCGACGAGCTGCTCACCCGCCCCGATCTCAAGGGCAAGGTGACTGTGCTGTCGGAGATGCGCGACACCATCGGCCTGCTGCTCCAGTCGCTCGGCCACGACCCGGCCAAGTTCACCGCGGCCCAGTTCGACGACGCGCTGAACAAGCTGAAGAAGGCCGTGGACAGCAAACAGATCCGGCGGTTCACCGGCAACGACTACGCGCCCGACCTGGCCAAGGGCGACATCGCCGCGTGCATCGGCTGGTCCGGCGACGTGGTCCAGCTCGGCTTCGACGACGAGAAGATCAAGTTCGTGGTGCCGGAGTCCGGCGTGATGCTCTGGTCGGACAACATGCTGGTGCCGAACAAGGCCACCCACAAGGCCAACGCCGAGGCGTTGATGAACCACTACTACGACCCGGCGGTGGCGGCGAAGCTGGCCGCGTACGTCAACTACATCTGCCCGGTGCAGGGCGCGCAGGCCGAGATGGAGAAGATCGACCCGGACCTGGCGAGCAACCCGCTGATCTTCCCGGACGACTCGATGCTCTCCAAAGCCAAGGTCTTCATGGCGCTCGACGAGGCGCAGGAGAAGGAGTACGAGACCAAGTTCCAGCAGGTGATCGGCGCGTGAAGGGGCAGCAGACCCCGGCCGGCGACCTGCGCCTGGTCGACCTGACCAAGCGGTTCGGCGTCTTCACCGCCGTTGACGACCTCACCCTCACCATCCCGCAGGGCTCGTTCTTCGCCCTGCTCGGCGCGTCCGGCTGCGGCAAGACCACCACACTGCGGATGATCGCCGGGCTGGAGCAGCCGACCAGCGGGCAGGTGCTGCTCGGCGAGCAGGACATCGCCGGGCTGCGGCCGTACAAGCGGCCGGTCAACACGGTGTTCCAGAGCTACGCGCTCTTCCCGCACCTGGACATCCACGAGAACGTGGCGTTCGGGCTGCGCCGCCGCGGCATCCGCAAGGTGAGCGACCAGGTGGAGCAGATGCTCGCGCTGGTGCAGCTCGAAGGGTACGGCCGACGCCGCCCGGCCCAGCTCTCCGGCGGCCAGCAGCAGCGCGTCGCGCTGGCCCGGGCGCTCATCAACCACCCGCAGGTGCTGCTGCTCGACGAGCCGCTCGGCGCGCTCGACCTCAAGCTGCGCCGGCAGATGCAGATCGAGCTGAAACGGATCCAGACCGAGGTCGGCATCACGTTCGTGCACGTCACCCACGACCAGGAGGAGGCCATGACGATGGCCGACACGGTCGCGGTGATGAACGCCGGCCGGATCGAGCAGCTCGGCGCGCCCGCCGACATCTACGAGTACCCGGCCACCGCGTTCGTGGCGAACTTCCTCGGCCAGTCCAACCTGCTCGCCGCCGAAGCCGGCGGGCGCGCCGCCGACGACGTGCTGGTCACGGCGCACGGCTCGCGCTTCTCGGTGCCCGCCGGCCGGTCCCGGCTCACCGACGGTCCGGCCTTCCTCGGCGTACGTCCGGAGAAGCTGCACCTGGTCGAGAGCCCGGACCGGGTGCCGGCCGGGCACCAGCACGTCGACGGTGTGGTCACCGACGCCTCCTACGTCGGGGTGAGCACCCAGTACCTGGTGCGCACCGCGTGGGGCAGCGAGCTGACCGCGTTCGCCGCGAACAGCGGGCTGGGCGGTCAGTTGGCGGTCGGCACGACGGTGACCGCGCACTGGGATCCGCGGCACGCGTTCCTGCTGCCCCGGGCCGCCGGTGCGGACGACCAGACCACGCCGCTGCTCGACGAGCCGCCGGTGGGTGCGTCGGCATGAGCGAGCGAATTGGCGGAGTGGCGGCATGAGCGCGCTGGCCCACGTACCGACCTCCGCCGGGAAACCGGCGCCGCCGCCGGTGCGGCGCGGGCGCAACCGGCTCCTGCCGTACCTGTTGCTGCTGCCCGGCGCGGTCTGGCTGTTCGTCTTCTTCGCACTCCCGCTGGTGCAGCTCGCCTCGGCCAGCCTCTACGACCCGGCCGGCTCGCTCTCCACCGGGTACGCCATGACCTGGGCGTTCAGCAACTACCCGGACGCGTTGCAGGCGTACTGGCCGCAGTTCTCCCGGTCGTTCCTCTACTCGGCCATCGCGCTGGTGCTCGCGCTGCTGATGGGCTACCCGCTGGCGTACGCGATCGCGCAGAAGGCCGGCCGGTGGAAGAACCTGCTGCTGGTCGCCGTGGTCGCGCCGATGTTCACCAGCTTCCTGGTGCGCACGCTGGCCTGGAAGACCATCCTGTCGGACAACGGCGCGCTGGTCGGGCTGCTGCGCGACGTGCACCTGCTCGGACCGGACGGCCGGCTGCTGGCCACGCCGATCGCCGTGGTGCTCGGTCTGACGTACAACTTCCTGCCGTTCCTGGTGCTGCCGCTGTACGCGAGCCTGGAGCGGCTCGATCCCCGGCTGCTGGAAGCGGCGAGCGACCTGTACGCGAGCCCGCTGCGCGCGTTCGCCAAGGTGACGCTGCCGCTGTCGATGCCCGGCCTGATCGCCGGCACGCTGCTGTTCTTCATCCCGGCCACCGGTGACTACATCAACGCCGAGCTGCTCGGTACGCCGAACGAGTACATGATCGGCAACGTCATCGACTCGGCGTTCCTGGTCCGGCTGGATTATCCGCAGGGCGCGGCGCTGTCGTTCCTGCTGATGGCCGCGATCCTGGCGATCGTCTTCGTCTACCTGCGTAAGGCCGGCACGGAGGAGGTGCTCTGATGCGGCGCTGGCTCGCCGACCGGTGGGTGATGGGCGTGGCACTGCTGGTCCTCGGCTACCTGACGCTGCCGATCATGGTGGTCGCCGGTCTGTCCTTCAACCGGCCCTCAAGCCGGCTCTCCTACGACTTCAACGAGTTCACGCTCGACAACTGGAAGCAGCCCTGCGCCACCTCGGACATGTGCGACGCCGTGGTGCGCAGCATGCAGATCGGCCTCATCGCCACAGTCGTCTCCACGCTCCTCGGCACGCTGATGGCGTTCGCGCTGGTCCGGCACAGCTTCCGCGGCCGCTCCGGGCTCAACGGGCTGATCTTCCTGCCGATGGCCACCCCGGAACTGGTGATGGGCACCTCGCTGCTCGCCCTCTTCGTCGCCGCCGGGGTGCCGCAGGGCTTCTGGACCATCGTCATCGCGCACGTCATGTTCTGCGTGTCGTTCGTCGTGGTCACCGTGAAAGCCCGGCTCTCCGGCATGGACCGGCGGCTGGAGGAAGCCGCGATGGACCTGTACGCCAGCGAGTGGCAGACGTTCCGCCGGATCACGCTGCCACTCGTGCTGCCCGGCATCGTGGCCGCCGCGCTGCTGGCGTTCTCGCTCAGCTTCGACGACTTCATCATCACGAACTTCAACGCCGGCACCACTGTCACGTTCCCCATGTACGTCTGGGGCGCCTCCCAGCGCGGCATCCCGCCGCAGGTCAACGTGATCGGCACGGCCATGTTCGTGATCGCGTTGCTGCTCGTCGGGGCCACCTCGCTGCGCGGGCGGCGGGCACGCCGGGCCGCTCTCGCGGTGGTCGCCACACCGGCGGGCAAGCCATGACACTCCCGCATACCGGCCGGGCGCTGGCCGACGCCGCGCCCGTGTCGTACTGGCTGGACCGCCCGGAGCGGCCCGACCCGCTGCCGCCGCTGTCCGGGACGCACACCGCCGACCTGCTCGTGGTCGGCGGCGGGTACGCCGGACTGTGGACCGCGCTGCTCGCGAAGGAGGCCGACCCGGACCGCGACGTCCTGCTCGTCGACGCGGGCACGTGCGGCTGGGCGGCGTCCGGGCGCAACGGCGGGTTCTGCGCCGCGTCGCTGACCCACGGGCTCGCCAACGGCGTCGAGCGGTTCCCCGGCGAGATCGGCGAGCTGGAACGGCTGGGCCGGGAGAACCTGGACTCCATCGGCGCCACCGTGGCGAAGTACGACATCGACTGCGACTTCGAACGCACCGGGGAACTGGCGGTGGCGGTCGAGCCGTACCAGCTCGACGGGCTCGCCGCCGACGCCGAGCTGGCCCGCCGGTACGGCCACGACGTGCGGCTGCTCGACCGCGACGAGGTACGCGCCGAGGTGGCGTCGCCGACGTACCTGGGCGGGATGTGGGATCGCGACCGGGTGGCCCTGCTCGACCCGGCGAAGCTCGCCTGGGGACTGCGCCGCGCCGCGCTCGACCTGGGCGTACGCATGCACGAGCACACCCGCGTCACCGGCCTGGCCGGCGACGGCGCCGGGATACGGGCCACCACTGCGGGCGGCGCGGAAGCGGCGCCCGGCACGGTACGGGCGCGGCAGGTCGTGCTGGCCACGAACGCGTTCCCGCCGCTGCTGCGTCGGCTGCGCTCCTGGATCGTGCCGGTCTACGACTACGCGCTGATGACCGAGCCGCTGACCGAAGCGCAGCGCGACGCGATCGGCTGGCGGAACCGGCAAGGGCTCGCCGACACCGGCAACCAGTTCCACTACTACCGGCTCACCGCCGACAACCGGATCCTGTTCGGCGGCTACGACGCGATCTACCACTACGGCAACCGGGTGGCGCCCGCGCTGGAGCAGCGCGAGGCCACCTTCACCACGCTCGCCTCGCACTTCTTCACGACGTTCCCGCAGCTCGCCGATGTGCGCTTCAGCCACCGCTGGGGTGGCGTCATCGACACGTGCACCCGGTTCTGCGCGTTCTTCGGCACCGCGTACGAAGGACGCCTGGCGTACGCGGCCGGGTTCACCGGGCTCGGCGTCGGCGCGACCCGGTTCGGCGCCCGCGTCACGCTCGACCTGCTCTCCGGCACCGACACCCCGCTGACCCGGCTCGACCTGGTGCGCCGCAAGCCGCTGCCGTTCCCGCCGGAACCGGCCCGGTCCGTGGGCATCAACCTCACCCGCTGGTCGCTCGCCCGCGCCGACGCGCGCGACGGCCGGCGCAACCTCTGGCTCCGTACTCTCGACCGTCTTGGACTGGGGTTCGACTCCTGATGCGTATCCTCCTCGTCGGCGCCGGTGGCGTCGGCTCCGCCGCCGTATCCATTGCCGCCCGCCGTACCTTCTTCGAGCTCATGGTGGTCGCCGACCACGATCCGGCGCGTGCGGCGCGGGCCGTCGCCGGGCTCGGCGACCGGTTCGTGGCCGCCACAGTCGACGCGTCCTCCGCCGACGCGGTGGCCGCGCTGTGCCGGGAACACCGGATCACGCACGTGCTGAACGCGGTCGACCCGCGCTTCGTCATGCCGATCTTCGACGGCGCGTTCGCCGCCGGGGCCGACTACCTGGACATGGCGATGTCGCTGTCCCGGCCGCACCCCGAGCGCCCCTACGCCGAGACCGGGGTCAAGCTCGGCGACGAGCAGTTCGCCGTCGCGGAGCGGTGGGCCGCCGCCGGGCGGCTCGCGCTGTGCGGCATCGGCGTCGAACCGGGCCTGTCGGACGTCTTCGCCCGCTACGCCGCCGACGAACTCTTCGCCGAGATCGACGAGATCGGGGTACGCGACGGCGCGAACCTCACAGTCGCCGGCTACGAGTTCGCGCCCTCGTTCTCCATCTGGACCACCATCGAGGAGTGCCTCAACCCGCCGGTGATCTGGGAGGCCGGGCGCGGCTGGTTCACCACCGAACCGTTCAGCGAGCCGGAGGTGTTCGACTTCCCGGCCGGGATCGGCCCGGTCGAGTGCGTCAACGTCGAGCACGAGGAGGTGCTGCTCATCCCGCGCTGGGTGCCGGCGAAGCGGGTCACCTTCAAGTACGGCCTCGGCGCCGAGTTCATCGAGGTGCTCCGCACGCTGCACAAGCTCGGACTGGACTCGACCCAGCCGGTGCGCGTACGCGGCGTCGAGGTGTCGCCGCGCGACCTGGTGGCCGCCGCGCTGCCCGACCCGGCCACGCTCGGCGACCGGATGAGCGGCAAGACGTGCGCCGGTACGTACGTCACCGGCACCGGCCCCGACGGGCGGCCGCGCCGCGTCTACCTCTACCACGTGGTCGACAACGAGTGGTCGATGGCCGAGTACGGCCACCAGGCGGTGGTCTGGCAGACCGCCGTCAACCCGGTCGTCGCGCTGGAACTGCTCGCCACCGGCGCCTGGTCCGGCACGGGCGTGCTCGGGCCGGAGGCGTTCCCGCCGACCCCCTTCCTCGACCTGCTCACCGGCTACGGTTCGCCGTGGGGGATGGAGGAACGATGACCCGGTACGGCCCGATGTACGGTCCCGACATCACGTTCCTCGGTGTGCCGCCGTGCACGGTCGAGGAGCCGGTCACGTACGCCGACGCGGACGTGGTGATCATCGGCGCGCCGTTCGACGGCGGCACCTCGCACCGGCCGGGCACCCGGTTCGGGCCGTCCGCCATCCGGCAGGCCTGCTACCTGCCGCACGACGGTTCCCGTCCGTCGCTGGCGCTGCGCGTGGACGGGCTGAAGGACCTGTGCGTCTACGACGCCGGGGACGTGGAGATGTTCGGCGGCGACATCGAGCGCTCGCTCGCCGCGCTGGAGACCGCCGTGCACGCGGTCGCCTCGGCCGGGGCGATCCCGGTGGTGCTCGGCGGCGACCACTCCATCGCGCTGCCGGACGCCACAGGCGTGGCCCGGCACCACGGGCTCGGCCGGGTGTCGCTCGTGCACTTCGACGCGCACGCCGACACCGGCGACGTCGAGTTCGGTTCGCTGCACGGCCACGGCCAGCCGATGCGCCGGCTCATCGAGTCCGGCGCGGTACGCGGCGACCGCTTCCTCCAGATCGGGCTGCGCGGCTACTGGCCCGGCGCGGACACGCTGGCGTGGATGGCGGAGCAGCGGATGCGCTCGTACGAGATGACCGAGATCGTGGCGCGCGGGCTGGACGCCTGCCTGACCGAGGCGTTCGGCATCGCGACCGACGAGTGCGAGGGCGTGTTCCTCTCCGTCGACGTGGACGTGGTCGACCCCGGCATGGCGCCCGGCACCGGCACACCCGAGCCGGGCGGGTTCACCTCCCGGCAACTACTCGACGCGGTGCGCCGGGTCTGTTACGAGCTGCCGGTGGTCGGGCTGGACGTGGTCGAGGTCGCCCCGCCGTACGACCATGCCGACATCACCGCGTACCTGGGCAACCGGGTGGTGCTGGAGGCGCTCTCAGCGATAGCCCGCCGCCGCCACGACGCCGAGACCGGAACCCCGTGGAACCCCACCCAGCCGCTCCTGGATGGTCGCTGACTGGTAGTCGGCGATGTTTAGCTCGGGCTATGGTTGGAGCATGGGTGCGGACGGGAAGCGCTGGTCGGTCCGGGTCACCGGAGAGGTCCGGCACTGGCTGCGCGACCTGCGGGACCACGACCCGGCGTCGTATGAGAGCGTCCGGGTGGCGGTGGACAAGCTGGCCGAGGTGGGGCCGGGGCTAGGTCGCCCGCTCGTGGACACGCTGCGTGGAAGCAGTCTCCGTAATCTGAAGGAGTTGCGGCCCCGCTCCGGTCGGGACGTGGCTATCCGGGTGCTGTTCGTCTTCGATCCCTGGTCGCAGGCGGTCCTTCTGGTCGCCGGCAACAAGGCGGGCAACTGGACCCGCTGGTACCGGCAGCACATTCCGGCGGCGGAGGTTGCCTACAAGGCTTGGCTCGACAGCGAGCGCGAGCGAAGGGGGGAGTCGTGACGGAGTTCTATCACTGGGACGAGGTCCGCGCCGAACTCGGCGGTGACGACGAGGCGTACGAGGCGGAGCGCGCCCGGACCGACGCGTGGGTGAGCGCGTTCCACCTGGCCGAGGAGCGCAAGCGGCTGGGGCTCACCCAGCGGCAGGTAGCCGAGATCATGGGGGTCACGCCGGGCCGGGTCAGCCAGATCGAGAACGGCGACCTCGACGTCAACGAGGTGGCCACGCTGAGCCGGTACGCCAACGCCCTCGGCGCCCGGCTGCGGATCATCTTCGACTACGGCGACGACCTCCGGCAGATCGCCTGACCGGAGGCCGCCGACGCGGTCAGGGGTGGGCGCAGCGGGGGCGCAGGCGTACGGGCTCGGTGGTTTCGGTAATCGAGTTGGGCTCGATCACCAGGCGGGCGATCGTCGTTGCCCGGCCGGGACGGAATCTGCCCTGGTCGGCGGGGATGGTTGCGGTCCAGGTGCCGGCGGTGCGCTCGTCGGTGCACGCGCCGATCACGCCGAATCCGAAGCCGGTGACCGAGCCGCGCCGGACCCGCTGGTCGAGGTGCACCTCGATGTACGCGAGGCCGCGCTCCGCGCCGCAGTCGAACCGGCCACCGACGGTGGCGGTGTGCGCCCGCGCGTCGGCCGTGCCGAACCAGTTGACGGAGATGCTGGGGGAGGCCGCCGGGGCGGCGACGGCGGCGCCGGGTGCGAGCCCGAGCGTGGCGGCGGTGGCCAGGGCGGTGAGGCCGGCGGCGAGCACTGGCTGTCGGACCGGGTGCATGGGCGGTCTCCTGTCGGGCGGTGGCGGACGCGACCCGGTAGCGACTCGAGCGGTGGTGGGACGCGTACTCCGAAGTGGACGGCGTCAGCATCCCACCGCCGCGATGCCCGCGAGCTGCAAGATCTCGGACAGATCAGCGGTTCAGGTGGGACCGGATGAGGAAGCGGACGCCCTCCGGCGCCTCCAGGGAGAAGCCGCTGCCCCGGCCGGGCACCACGTCGACAGTGAGCCGGGTGTGCCGCCACAGCTCCCACTGGGCCTTCGACATCCAGAACTCCACCGGCTCGGGCACGCCGTCGACAGCCAGCGAGGCGAGCAGCACGTCCGAGCCGCCGGTGCGGAACTCACCGGCCGGGTAGCACATCGGGGCGCTGCCGTCGCAGCAGCCGCCGGACTGGTGGAACATGAGTGGGCCGTGCTGCCCCCGCAGCGACCGGATCAGGTCGGCCGCCGCGGAGGTCACTGTCACGGTGTCACCCATCAGAAGAAGCCCAGCTTCTTCGGCGAGTAGCTGACCAGGAGGTTCTTGGTCTGCTGGTAGTGCTCCAGCATCATCTTGTGGTTCTCCCGGCCGATGCCGGACTGCTTGTAGCCGCCGAACGCCGCGTGCGCCGGGTAGGCGTGGTAGCAGTTCGTCCACACCCGGCCGGCCTGGATCGCCCGCCCGGCCCGGTACGCGGTGTTCAGGTCCCGGGTCCACACGCCCGCGCCGAGCCCGTACAGCGTGTCGTTGGCGATCTTCACGGCGTCGTCCAGGTCGGCGAAGGAGGTCACCGACACGACCGGGCCGAAGATCTCCTCCTGGAAGATCCGCATCGAGTTGTCGCCCTCGAAGATGGTCGGCTGGACGTAGTAGCCGCCGGAGAGTTCGCCGCCGAGGTCCGACCGCTCACCGCCGGTGAGGACGCGAGCGCCCTCCTGCCGGCCGATGTCCAGGTAGGACAAGATCTTCTCGAGCTGGTCGTTGGAGGCCTGCGCGCCGACCATCGTGTCGGTGTCCAGCGGGTGCCCCTGCTTGACCGCCTTCGTCCGCTCGACGGCGGCGGCGAGGAAGTCCGAGTAGTGGCCCTGCTGGATGAGCGCCCGGGACGGGCAGGTGCACACCTCGCCCTGATTGAGCGCGAACATGGTGAAGCCTTCCAGGGCCTTGTCCAGGAAGTCGTCGGAGGCGGCGCTGACGTCGTCGAAGAAGATGTTCGGGCTCTTGCCGCCCAGCTCCAGCGTGACCGGCTTGATGTTCTCGCTGGCGTACTGCATGATCAGCCGCCCGGTGGTGGTCTCGCCGGTGAACGCCACCTTCGCCACCCGCGGCGAGGAGGCCAGCGGCTTGCCCGCCTCGACGCCGAAGCCGTTCACCACGTTGATCACGCCGGGCGGCAGCAGGTCGCCGATCAGCGAGAGCAGGTAGTGGATCGACGCGGGCGTCTGCTCGGCCGGCTTGAGCACCACCGCGTTGCCGGCGGCGAGCGCCGGGGCGAGCTTCCACACCGCCATGAGGATCGGGAAGTTCCACGGGATTATCTGCCCGACCACACCGAGCGGCTCGTGGAAGTGGTAGGCGACCGTGTCGTCGTCGAGTTCGCCGAGCGAGCCCTCCTGCGCCCGGATCGCCCCGGCGAAGTAGCGGAAGTGGTCGATCGCGAGCGGGATGTCGGCGGCGAGCGTCTCGCGTACCGGCTTGCCGTTCTCCCACGTCTCGGCGATCGCCAGGGACTCCAGGTTGTCCTGCATCCGGTCGGCGATCCGGTTGAGGATCAGCGAGCGTTCGGCGACCGAGGTGCGGCCCCACGCGTCGGCCGCGCCGTGCGCCGCGTCGAGCGCCTTCTCCACGTCCTCGGCGGTGCCCCGGGCCACCTCGCAGAAGGTCTGCCCGGTCACCGGGGTCGGGTTCTCGAAGTACTTCCCACCGTGCGGCTTCACGTACTCGCCGCCGATGTAGTGGTCGTAACGGGACTGCCAGTGGGTGGGGGCGTCGTAGCGCGTCATGGGTACCTCCGCCGTCCGTCTGGGGTGGATGGCGGGCAGGCTAGTTTCCGGGACGTTGCAGGAACGTTGCGCGCGGCAGCGCGTACTCCTCGGCGAGCTGACGGGCCCGCGCGAGCGCGAGCGGCCGGCGGGGCGCGCCCGGCGGCAACGCCCGGGCCAGGGCCTGCCACGCGGCCAGGTCGTCGGCCCCGGCCGCCGTCGCGGTCCAGGCCGCGAGCAGCCCCGGGTCGGCGCCGGCCAGCACGGCGGCGCGCAACTGGCCGTCGACCAGGCGGCGCAGCCGCGCCACTCCCGGCGCGTCCGACAGGGGCAGCAGGGGCCCGGGGTACGCGCGCAGCGCCGCCGCCGGATCGCCACGTTCCAGCAGTTCGGTGACGGTACGGAAATCGGCGCGCACGGCCGGCCGCAGCCGGTACGGGCGGGAGTCGAGCAGTTCGTCGCCGAGCACGCGGCGCAGCCGGGACAGTTCGGCGCGCAGTGTGACGGGGTGCCGCCTGTCGTCGCCGTAGAGGTCGAGGCCGAGCTGTTCCCCGGTGCGGCCCTCGGGATGGTCGACGAGTAGTACCAGCAGTTCGCTGTGCCGCCGGCCGAGCCGGATGCGCCGGCCGCCGACGCGCAGCTCCGCCTCGTCCCGGCCGAGCGCCGACACGTACGCCACGTCCGGCGCGGCGGGCGCGGCGCCGGCCAGGAACGCCTCGGCGGCCCGGGCGGTGGCCCGCACCAGGGCGAGGCTCTGCGGGTTGGCCAGGTGGTCCCCGCCGGTGATGTCGACGGCGCCGAGCAGCGCGCCGCTGGCGGGGTCGTGGATCGGCGCGGCGGCGCAGGTCCAGCGCTGCACCGGCCGGACGAAGTGCTCGGTGGCGAAGATCTGCACGCCGTGGTCGACGGCGAGGGCGGTGCCGGGAGCGTTCGTGCCGGCGTGCGCCTCGTCCCAGCGGGCGCCCGGTACGAAGTTCATCCGCTCGGCGTGCCGCAGCACCCCGGGGTGGCCCTCCACCCAGAGCAGCCGCCCGGCGGCGTCGCAGACCGCCATCAGGTGCGCGCCGTCCTGCGCGATGCCGCCGAGCAGGTCGCGGAAGAGCGGCATCACCCGGGCGAGCGGGTGCGCGGCGCGGTAGCTCTTCAGCGCGTCGTCGGCGAGGTCGACCGGCGCGGTGGTCTCCGGGTCGAGCAGCGCGGACCGCTCCCAGGAGCGGGCGACCACCTCTCGGACACCGCCTGTGGTCCCCGCGGTGAGGAACGCCTCGTGGGCGGCACCGATCTGCGCGATCCGCTCCACCGGATCCGCGCCGAACTCCAGGGCGAGCCACGGGTCAGCCACCAGCGCCTCCTTCCACCCATCGTGACCCACCTCACCCCGGAGCGCCAATGCGTGATCCGGGTCACTTGAGCGGTGCTCGCGTCGGCTGCGGACCGGACGAACGGCCCAGACGGCCCTGTGGCGGTTGTCGCAGCACGGCCCGCGTGGAGGATGGCTGCTGCGGACGCTTACGGAACCCTTAACTCCGGCCTGCGAAGGTGTGCCGGACGACGAGGGAAGACACGGGGGAGCGCAACGGTGCGGGTGCTGGTGGCGGACGACGAGCGGCTCTTGGCGGACACGGTCGCCGAGGGGTTGCGACGGTTCTCCATGGCTGTCGACGTCTGCTACGACGGGGACGGCGCGCTGGAACGGATCGGGGTGAACCGGTACGACGTGGCGGTGCTGGACCGGGACATGCCCGGCGCCACCGGCGACGAGGTGTGCCGGAGCCTGGCCGGGTCCGACGCCGGCACCCGTGTGCTGCTGCTCACCGCCGCCGCCGGCATCCGCGACCGGGTCGCCGGCCTCGGGCTGGGCGCCGACGACTACCTGACCAAGCCGTTCGCGTTCGCCGAGCTGGTGGCGCGGGTGCAGGCGCTGGGCCGCCGGTCCACCCCGGCGCTGCCGCCGGTGCTGGAACGGCACGGCGTGGTGCTCGACGTGGCCCGGCACACCGCGACCCGGGACGGCAGCCCGCTCGGGCTGAGCCCGAAGGAGTTCGCCGTCCTGCACGTGCTGATGCGGGCCGGCGGCCGGGTGGTCAGCGCCGAGGAGCTGCTGGAACAGGCGTGGGACGAGTTCGCCGACCCGTTCACCAACGCGGTCCGGGTGACGGTGATGACCCTGCGCAAGAAGCTCGGCCAGCCGTCGGTCATCCACACCGTGCCGAAGGCCGGCTACCGGATCGGCGAGCCGGAATGAGCCCCCGTCGCCGCATCCTGCTGGTCGGGGTGCTCGCCCTGCTGGCCGGGTTCTTCGTGCCCAACATGGTCAAGTCGCTGCTCGAACTGGTGTGGGGGCAGGCCCAGTGGTTCTGCGGCCTGGCCACAATCGGCGCGGTGTGCGAACCGGGCCGCCCGTTCGTCCCGCTGTTGCCGCTGCTGGTCCAACTGCTGGTGCTGGTGGCCGCCGGATTCGCGGTGTGGGGCGCGGCCCGCTGGTGCCTGCGCCCGGTGCGCGACCTGGCCGCCCCGATGGCGAACCTGGGCCCGCAGAACCTCGGTTACCGCATCCGGCATCGCGGCCGGGACGAGCTGGCCGGGCTCGCCCGCGCGATCGACGCGATGCTGGACCGCGTCACCGCCGGATACGAGGGGCAGCGGCGGTTCGCCGCGAACGCCTCGCACGAACTCCGTACGCCGCTCGCGGTGCAACGCACCCTGATCGAGGTCGGCATGGCCCAGTCGCTGACCGGCGAGCAACTGGACCTGCTGACCGCCCAACTGCTCGCCACGAACGAACGCAACGAGCGGCTGATCGAAGGGCTGCTCGCGCTCAGCGAGAGCGACCAGGGCCTACGGTCCTCCACCCCGCAACGCCTCGAACAGATCGTCAGCGGCGTGCTGGCCGCGTACGCCGACCGGGCCGCCGAGGCGGGCGTGACGGTGGAGTCCCGGCTGTCGCCCCGGATCGTGACCGGTGAGCGGGTGCTGCTGGAACGCCTTGTCACGAACCTGGTGGAGAACGGCATCAAGTACAACCGCGAGGGCGGCCGGCTCGTCGTCACTGTCGGCGGCGATCCCGCGCTGACGGTCACCAACAGCGGCCAGAACGTCCCCACCGAGGCGGTCGACGGGCTGTTCGAGCCGTTCCGGCGCCTCGCCCGGGACCGGACCAACCAGGGCGGCGGCGCCGGGCTCGGCCTGGCCATCGCCCGCTCCATCACCCAGGCGCACGGCGGCATCATCGCCGCCCGCTCGGGTGAGGACGGCGGCCTGCGGGTCGACGTCCACCTGCCCCCCGTGGGCTGACCACCACACACACGACTCCGGGAGCCGCCGTCGCGGCGTCCCGCGATGACACCTGCCCGAGGACGGGACCGGCGGCGCCGCCTCCCATCCGCAGACGGCCGGAGAGGAGACCGCAGTGCCGACAGGTACCGAGGGGAACGCGCCGCCCGGCGGTCGGGTGGCCTGGGCCGACGTGGCGAAGGGCGCCTGCATCGTGCTCGTGGTGCTGTGGCACGTCGTCGTCAAGGACTACCTGCGTGTCGACTGGCGGGTCGGCCTGCCGGTGCCGGGTGCGTGGGGGCTGCTCGGCGAGCAGTTGCTGCCGCTACGGATGCCGTTGTTCTTCGCGATCTCCGGCATCTTCGCGGCGAACGCGGTGGCCCGCCCGTGGCGGGTGGCCGGGCGGCCCCGGATCGCCCGGAACCTCTACCTGTACGCGATCTGGCTGCTGATCCACACCGCGCTGCTGGCGCTGGCGCCCGGATTCCCGACCGACCGGGCCACCGACAGCGGTGAACTGCTGGCCCAGCTCACCGTGACGCCCTCGAACCTGTGGTACCTGTACGCGCTGGCGCTCTACTTCGTGATCGCGAAGGCACTGCGCCGGGTCCATCCGGCGGTGCTGCTGACCGCTGCGGGCGCGCTGTCCGCGATGGCCGCCACCGGGCTGCTGGACAGCCCCGGCAACCGGGGGCAGGTCTACCAGAACCTGGTGTTCTTCCTGGCCGGGGTGCACCTGCGGCCGTACCTGACGCGGTGGGCGGACGGCGCGAGCACCCGGCGGCTCGCCGGTACCGGCGCGGCGTACGCGGTCGCGCTGGCCGTCATGGCGTTCGCCGGTGCGCAGAGGTGGCCCGGCGTGTACCTGCTCGTCTCCGTGCTCGCGGTGGCGTTCGGGCTGACCGCCGCCGCCCGGCTGGCCCGGTACCGCCTGGCCGGTCCGGCACTGGCCCGGCTGGGCCGCCGCACCCTCCCCGTCTACGTGATCCACATGCCGGTGCTGGCGCTGCTGGACCGGCTCCTCGCCACACCCGTGGCCGGCCTGCCCGGGCCGGCCCGGGCGCTGCTCGTGACCGTCTACCCGGTCCTGCTCACCGCGCTCGTACTGGCACTGAGCCTCGCCGCGCACCGCGGCCTCACCGCGCTCGGCGCGCGCCGGCTGTTCGACCTGCCGCGCCGCCGCGTCCACTCGAATCCCGAAGGAGAGACCATGCCCCGAACCGACGCGCCGGTGCTGCCGGACCGCACACGTGTCGAGGAGGCCGCCCGCGCGCTGTCCGGCCGGGTGGTGCGTACCCCGGTGCTGCACAGCCCGGCGATCGACCGCCTGGCCGGCACCCGCGTCCTGCTCAAGGCGGAGAACCTCCAGGACGGCGGCTCGTACAAGATGCGCGGCGCGATGCTGGCGGTGGGCCGGCTCGCCGCCGCCGGGCACACCGGTGTGGTCGCGCAGAGCACCGGCAACCACGCGGTAGCGGTCGCGCTCGCCGCCCGCCGGCACGGTGTCGCCGCCACTGTCGTGCTGCCGGTGGACGCCGCGCCGGTCAAGGTGGACCGGGCACGGGCGGCCGGGGCACGGGTGGTGCGGGCCGGCACCACTGTGGAGGAGCGTCTGGCCGTCGCCCGGCGGATCGCCGAGGTGGACGGCCATCCGCTCGTCGACGCGTACGACCACCCGGACGTGGTGGCCGGGCAGGGCAGCGCGAGCCTGGAACTGATCGAGGAGGCGGCGCGGCGCGGCACTCCGCTGGACGCGCTCGTGGTGCCGGTGGGCGGGGGTGGCGGCATCGCCGGGGCCTGCCTGGCCGCGGCCGGAACGCCGATCCAGGTGTACGGCGTGGAGCCGGTCGGGTGCGACTCGCTCGCGCGCAGCCTGGCCGCCGGACGGCCCACACCCGTCGCCCCGGCGCCGAGCCTGGCCGACGGACTCCGTCCCGGCTGCGTCGGTGACCTGCCGTTCGCGGTGGCCCGCAACCGCGTACGCGGGGTGGTCCGGGTCGACGACGACGCGATCGCCGAGGCGTTCCGGCTGCTCCTGCTGGACCTGAAGGTGCTCGTCGAGCCGTCCGGCGCGGCCGCGCTGGCCGGCGCGTTGCGGCTGGGCGAGATGGCGCCCCGGCCGTCGGACGGCGGGCGGCGACCGACGGTCGGCGTGGTGCTGACCGGCGGAAACGTGGAAGCGGAAGTGGTGGCCCGGCTGGCGGGCGCCCGGATGACTGTGGGAGTTGCGGCATGAGGTCGACAGTGCGGATCGGTGTCCTGTTCGGAGGCCCGTCGGCGGAACACGAGGTCTCCTGCGCCTCGGCGCTCGGCGTGGCCCGCGCCCTGGCGCAGCAGGGGCACCGGGTGGTGGCGCTCGGTATCACCCGTACCGGCGGGATCCGGCTGCTGCCCGAGCCGGTGCTCGCGCAGCACCTCGGCACCGTGGCGGCCGGCCGGGCGATCGACGACCGGCTGCCGGTCACCGGCGAGGCGGTGGAGCTGCGGCGCGGGGCAGCCGCCGGCACCGTCGCGGTCGGCGCGGCCGACGCCCCGGCCACTGTGCACGCCGAGCTGGACGTGGTGTTCCCGGTGCTGCACGGCCCGTACGGCGAGGACGGCGTCGTGCAGGGGCTGCTGGAGTCGCTGGGCGTGCCGTACGTCGGGTGCGGCATCCTCGCCTCCGCAGTCGGCATGGACAAGGTGGCGATGAAGCGGGCGCTGCGGGCCGAGGACGTGCCGACCACGCCGTACGTCTGGTTCGACGAGCCGACCTGGCGGGCTGCGGCGGACCCGGAGAAGCTGGTGGTCGGGCTGCGCGGGCCGCTGTTCGTCAAGCCGGCCCGGATGGGCTCCTCGATCGGCATCTCCCGGGTCGCCGACGGCGACGACCTGGTCGCGGCCGTGGAGGAGGCGTTCCGGCACGACCACGTGGTGCTCGTCGAGCAGGGCGTGACCGGCCGGGAACTGGAGTGCGGCGTGCTCGGCGGCTGGCAGCCGGAGGCGTCGGCGGTCGGCGAGGTCCGGGTCGCGGGTGGCTGGTTCGACTACCGGCAGAAGTACTTCGGCGACGCCGACCCGATGATCGTCCCGGCGCTGCTACCCGGCGAGGTCACCGAGCGGATCCGCGAGCTGTCGGTGCGGGCGTTCACCGCGATCGGCGGCTGGGGCCTGGCCCGGGTCGACTTCCTCTACGACGAGGCCACCGGCGACCTGCTCGTCAACGAGCTGAACACGCTGCCCGGCTTCACCGCGCACTCGATGTACCCGAAGGTGTGGGCCGAGTCCGGTGTCGCGTACCCCGAGGTGGTGGACCGGCTCGTCGCGCTCGCCTTCACCCGGCACGCGGCCCGGCCGTCGCGCGAACACCCCGGGGGTACGCCGTGATCCTGCTCTCCGACCCCCGGGTCGCCGCGGTGTCCAGCCGGGACGACGGCGAGCCCCTGGTGGACCTGCGCGACGTGCCCGGGCTGCGGGTGGACGGGCGGGCCGCCGACCCCGCCGGGGCGTACGCCCGGGTGCGGCGCGGGGTCGCGGACCGGTTGCTGGCCGCGCAGCGCGCGCTGCCGGCCGGGCTGTGCCTGCTCGTGGTCGAGGGGTACCGGCCGTACCGGGCGCAGCTGGACATCTTCACCGGCTACCGGGACGAACTGCGCCGGCGTCACCCGGACTGGCCGGCGGACCGGCTGCACCGGGAGACCACCAAGTTCGTCTCGCCGGTCGCTGTGGCCCCGCACAGCACCGGCGGAGCAGTCGACCTCACCCTGTGTGACGCCGACGGGGTGGAGCTGGACATGGGCACCGCGCTCGACGCCACCCCGGAGGAGAGCGCCGACGCCTGCTTCACCGCCGCACGGCACATCCCGGTCAGCGCGTGGCGCAACCGGAACCTGCTGGTGGCGGCGCTGAGTGGCGCGGGACTGGTGAACTACCCGACGGAGTGGTGGCACTGGTCCTACGGCGACAGGTACTGGGCATTGATGACCGGAGCGCCACATACCCGTTACGGTCCGTTGTAGTCAACGTATTCGGGTGAACGGTCCGGCCCTCCCGTCCGTACCACGCGTCGAACGACAGCGACGACGGGAGAGAACGTGAGGGTGCAGCGCAAGCACGTGCTGGCGGCGACTGTGGCGGTGACCGCCACGGTGGCGGTCTCGGTGGGCACCGGACTCGGTTTCGCGGACACCGCGCCGGCCGCGCGATCGGTCTGCGCCGGGTCGGTGACCTTCTCGGCCGAGGGCGGGCCGCCGGCCGCGACCAGCGACAGGTTCCCGGTGGGCACCCGGCTGCGGGTGACGAACTTGGACAACCGCAAGGTGGCCACGGTGACGGTGACCGGGCCGTCCGGGAGCTGCGTGCTGCTGAACGCCGCTGCTATGGACCTGGTACGCGAGCCGGGCAAGAACGTCATCCGCCGCAACGTGGTGGAACGCCTCGACGGCGGCGGCGCCCCGGCACCGGGTGCGCAACCGGGTGAGACCCGCCCGGGCGCGGCGCAGCCGATCGGCGGCAGCGTCTGCTCCGGCGCGCTCACGTTCTTCGCCGAGGGCGGGGCACCCGCCGCCACCAGCGGCCAGTTCCCGCTCGGCACCCGGCTGCGGGTGACGAACCTGGACAACAACAAGGCGGTGACAGTGACCGTCACCGGGCCGTCGGGCAGTTGCGTGCTGCTGAACACGGCGGCCATGGACGCCATCCGGGAACCCGGCAAGAACCTGGTCCGGCGCAACACCGTCGAGCTGATCCGCTGAGTTCCCGGATGGAACACCATGAGCCGGTCCTGGGGGAGATCGGGCTCATGGTGTTCCACGTCCGGGGTCAGCCGAAGGCGGCCGCCAGAATGTCCAGTCCCCGGCTCAGCTCGTCGTCGGAGATGACCAGCGGAGGCAGGAACCGCAGCACGTTGCCGTAGGTGCCGCAGGTCAGCGTGAGCAGCCCGGCCGCGTGGCAGGCGGCCGAGATCGCCGCCGTGGCGGCCGGATCAGGGGTCAGCGTGCCCGGCTGGACGATCTCCACGGCGAGCATCGCGCCGCGGCCGCGTACCTCTGCCACGCGCGGGTCACCGGCGGCGATCGCGCGCAGCCGCTCACCCATCACGGCGCCGATCCGGCGCGCGGCGGCGGCCAGGTCCAGCTCCCGCATCGTCTCGATCGACGCGAGCGCGGCGGCGCAGGCGATCGGGTTGCCGCCGTACGTGCCGCCGAGACCGCCGACGTGCACCGCGTCCATCAGCTCCGCCCGGCCGGTCACCGCCGCCAGCGGCAGGCCGCCCGCGATGCCCTTGGCCAGCGTGACCAGGTCCGGCTCGACGCCCTCGTGCTCGCAGGCGAACCAGTCGCCGGTGCGGCAGAAACCGGTCTGGATCTCGTCGGCGACGAACACCACCCCGGCCGCCGTCGCCCACTCGCGCAACGCCGGCAGGAAACCCTCAGCGGGTACGACGAAGCCGCCCTCGCCCTGGATCGGCTCGATCAGCAGCGCGGCCACGTTCTCCGCGCCCACCTGCTTCTCGATCATCTCGATCGACCGGGCCGCAGCGGTGGCGCCGTCGAGCCCGCCGTCGCGCAGCGGGTACGACATCGGCACCCGGTAGACCTCACCGGCGAACGGCCCGAACCGGTGCTTGTACGGCATGTTCTTCGCGGTCAGCGCCATGGTCAGGTTGGTCCGGCCGTGGTACGCGTGGTCGAACACCACCACCGCCGGTCGCCCGGTGGCGTGCCGGGCGATCTTCACCGCGTTCTCCACCGCCTCGGCGCCGGAGTTGAACAACGCCGAGCGCTTCTCGAAGCCGCCCGGGGTGAGCGCGTTGAGCTGCTCGCAGACCGCCACGTACGACTCGTACGGCGCGACCATGAAGCAGGTGTGGGTGAACCGCTCGACCTGCGCGCGCACCGCCTCGACCACCCGCGGGGCGGAGTTGCCCACGTTGGTGACGGCGATGCCGGCGGCGAAGTCGATCCACTCCCGCCCGTCCACGTCGGTGATCGTGCCGCCGCCCGCCCGGTCCACGTACGCGGGAATGGTGCTGCCCACGCCCCGCGCCACCGCCTCGACCCGGCGCTTGTGCAGCTCATCGCTGGTTGCCATCGCGATCAGCCCTCGATGTTGTGCATGACGTGCTTGACCCGGGTGTAGTCCTCCAGGCTGTAGACCGACAGGTCCTTGCCGTGGCCGGAGTGCTTGAAGCCGCCGTGCGGCATTTCCGAGACGAACGGGATGTGCGTGTTCACCCAGACGCAGCCGAAGTCCAGCCGCCGCGTCATCCGCATGGCCCGGCCGTGGTCGCGCGTCCACACCGAGGCGGACAGGCCGTAGTCCACGCCGTTCGCCCAGCGCACCGCCTCGTCCTCGTCGGAGAAGCGCTGCACGGTGATGACCGGCCCGAACACCTCGTCCTGGATGATCTCGTCGGTCTGGCGTACGCCGGAGACCACTGTCGGGGCGTAGAAGAAGCCGCGCTCACCGACCCGTGACCCGCCGGTGGTGACGTTCGCGTGGTCCGGCAGCCGGTCCACGAAGCCGCTCACCCGGGCGAGCTGGTTGGCGTTGTTCAGCGGACCGTAGAGCACGTCGGCGTCGTCGGGCGCCCCGGTGCGGGTGTTGCGGGCCTGCTCGGTCAGCGCGGCCACGAAGTCCTCGTGGATGCCCGGCCCGGTGAGCACGCGGGTCGCCGCCGTGCAGTCCTGACCGGCGTTGAAGTAGCCGCCCATCGCGATCGCCTCGGCCGCCGCCGCCACGTCCGCGTCGTCGAAGATCACCACCGGGGCCTTGCCGCCCAGCTCCAGGTGCGTCCGCTTCAGGTCCGGCGCCGCCGCGGCGGCGACCTCCATGCCCGCGCGGGTCGAGCCGGTGATCGACACGAGCTGCGGGGTCGGGTGGGACACCAGGGTACGGCCGGTGTCGCGGTCGCCGCAGACCACGTTGAACACGCCCGGGGGCAGGTGCTCGGCGGCGATCTCGGCCAGCAGCAGCGTCGACACCGGCGTGGTGTCCGACGGCTTCAGCACCACCGCGTTACCGGCCGCCAGCGCCGGGGCGATCTTCCAGACCGCCATCATCAGCGGGTAGTTCCAGGGCGTCACCTGGGCGCAGACGCCGATCGGCTCGCGCCGCACGTACGAGGTGTGCCCGGCCATGTACTCACCGGCCGAGCGCCCCTCCAGCAGGCGGGCCGCCCCGGCGAAGAAGCGCAGCTCGTCCACCGCGGGCGGCAGCTCCTCGTCGGCGGTGAGCTGCCGGGGCTTGCCGGTGTTGCGGACCTCCGCGTCGACCAGCTCCGCGGCCCGCGACTCCACCGCGTCGGCGAACTTCAGCAGCGCCCGCTGCCGCTCGGCCGGCGTGGCGTCCCGCCAGGTCTCGAACGCGGCGGAGGCGGCCTTCATCGCCGCGTCCACGTCCGCCGCGCCGGAGACCGGGGCCTGGGCGAAGACCTCGCCGGTGCACGGGTCGATCAGGTCGGCGTAGCCGCCGTCCACCGGGTCGACGTACTCGCCGTTGACGAAGTTGCGCAGCTGCTGCTGGTCGCTCATCAGAAGTCTCCGAGAAGGTGGCCGGGAGGAGGGTCAGCGGAGGTTATCGCAATCTGACTGCCATCTTGGCTACTAAATCCGAGGCAGACAAGGGTTTGAGCAACTGTTTCCGCGTGGGCACCTGTGGTCTAGGCTGCCGGTCGTGGAGCCGAGAGCCTTCTACGTCGCCGGTCGCCCCGTCCACGGCGAGGACGAGCTGACAGTCACCCACCCGTACGACGGACAGCCGGTGGGGCGTACCACGCTCGCCACGGCCGACCAGGTCGAAGCCGCAGTCGCGGGCGCCGCCCGAGTGGCCGCGGAGGCCGCGGCCCTGCCCGCGCACGCCCGCGCGGCCGCCCTGGACCACGTCTCCCGCCGGCTCGCCGAGCGGTCCGACGAGGTCGCCGCGCTGATCACCGCCGAGAACGGCAAGCCGGTCAAATGGGCGAAGGCCGAGGTCGGGCGTGCGGTCTCCACGTTCCGCTGGGCCGCCGAGGAGGCCCGCCGCTTCTCCGGGGAGCTGCAACGACTCGACACCGACCCGGCCGCCACCGGGCGGATCGCCCTGGTCCGGCGCGTGCCGCGCGGCCCGGTGCTCGGCATCACCCCGTTCAACTTCCCGCTCAACCTGGTCGCCCACAAGGTCGCCCCGGCGCTCGCCGTCGGCACCCCGATCGTGGTCAAGCCCGCCCCGGCGACACCGCTCACCGCGCTGCTGCTCGGCGAGATCCTGGCCGAGACCGACCTGCCCGAGGGCATGTTCTCGGTGCTGCCGCTGCCGAACGAGCGCGCCGCCGAACTGGTCACCGACCCGCGGCTGCCGGTGGTGTCGTTCACCGGTTCCGGCCCGGTCGGCGCGGCCATCCGGCGGGCCGCGCCGGACAAGCACGTCACGCTGGAACTCGGTGGCAACGCCGCGGCGGTCATCTGCGAAGACTGGGCGGCGGACGAGGACCTGACCTTCGCCGCGCACCGCATCGCCACGTTCTCCAACTACCAGGCCGGGCAGTCGTGCATCGCGGTGCAGCGGGTCTACGTGCACGAATGGCTCTACGACGGCTTCCTGCCCCGGCTCGTCGCGGCGGTGCAGGCGCTGCGCACCGGCGACCCGCGATCCGAGCTGACCGACGTCGGCCCGCTCGTGTCGGTCGAGGCGGCGCAGCGCGTCGAGACCTGGGTGGACGAGGCGGTCGCCGCCGGTGCGGTCATCGAGACCGGTGGTCGGCGCGAGGGCGCCACCTACCCGCCCACAGTGCTCAGCGGCGTGCCGGCCGACGCGAAGGTGTGCGCCGAAGAGGTGTTCGGACCGGTGCTGGTGGTCGCCCCGGTCGCGAACGACCGGGCCGCGTTCGCCGCCGTCAACGACTCCGCGTACGGGCTCCAGGCCGGCGTCTTCACCCACCGGCTCGACGTGGCGTTCGACGCGGCCCGCACGCTCGAGGTCGGCGGCGTGATCGTCGGGGACGTGCCGTCGTACCGGGCCGACCAGATGCCGTACGGCGGGATGAAGGGCTCCGGCGTCGGGCGGGAGGGGCTGCGCAGCGCGATGGACGACTACACCGAGCCGCGCGTCACGGTGCTGACCGGCGTGGCCCTCTGATCGCCCGCCCGCTCACCAGGTGCCGTCGTCGCGGACCCGGGCGGGGGCGCGGCCGAGCAGCAGGGTGGTGAGAGCGGCGTCGATGTCGGCGCCGAGGAACCACTCGCCGGCCTGGTCGAGGGCGAAGACGCGGCCGTGCTCGTCGACCGCGAGGATGCTCTCCTGGCGTTCGCTGCCGAGCGGGAAGAGACGGGCGTCGATGAGCGCGCCGAAGTCGGCGAGAGAGTCGGCGGTGTGCGCGGCGCGCAGTGGGTTGGTGGTGAACCGGCTGATCCAGACCTCTGCCCCCGGGCCACGGCGTCGGCTCAAGACGGCCGGGAACGCGGTGAGTGCCGCCTCGGCGGCAGGAAAGGGCTCGTGCCGGTGATGCTGGCCCGCGATCTCCTTCGTCTCGGTCATCGCGCCCATCGCAAGTGCCTCGTTGAACATGCTGATCTGCCAGCCGCCGTCGATGAGGGCGTGGGCGACCTCGTCGGGGAACCGCCCGGGCTCGATGACCTCGCGCGGCTCCGGCCGCCACTCCTCCACGAAGGCGAGGTCGGGCCACGGCAGCACCGCGAACCGCACCAGGAACCTGACGCACGAGTCGCAGGGAAGATCCGCCTGTCCGCCCAACGGGTCGCCCGCCTCGCGGATGCGGAAGCTCTCGATCCGGCTGGTGCCGAGCAGGTCGCGGGCATCCTCGATGGACAAAGGGGGTAGGCCCTCGGTGGCGCGGCGGTGGTCGTGCTCGTACAGCGCGTCGGAGACGACGATCATCTCGGCGTGCCGCTCCCCACCGCGCACCAGATGCCCTGCGGGTAGGTCGTCCAGGTAGGACTGGACGAGCGGATGGTGGCGTACCTCGACGTCGCCCTTCGCGCCCTGCGCGACGTGTTGCCGGCCGTCGAGCGTGAGGTGCGCCGCCGCGCCGGGCGTGGGCAGGCGGGTCAGCTCACGCAGCAGTTGGGCGGCCGGATCGACGGTACGCGGCGGGCGCGGTTCGGCCGGACGTCGCTGCCGGTACATCCGCTCGACCGCCGTGGCCGGCACCCGCGGCCACGTGGACACCTCGCCGGTCTCCTTGTCGATCACGGTGGTCGGCAGGTCGCCGGGGAGCGCCCGCGCCTCGGTGGACACGACGGAGCTCACCACGTAGCCCAGGTCGAACTCCTCGACCTCCGGCGTGCAGGGAAAACCGAGGCGGTCGGAGTCCCGCCGGGCCCACACCGAGGCGATCTGCTCGGCCTGCTGTCGCTCGATCACCACCTGAAATTACCGGACCCCACGGATTTCGTGGCACCCGGTATGGTCGGCCCTACCCACGGTGACGGAAGGGGAGCGACGGTGGCCGAGAGTGCGGACCGGGATGCGAACCGTGCACTACGAGCGCGATTCGACGAGGTGTACGGCCAATACCAGCGCTTGCGGTCCGGTCTGGACGAACTCCAGACCAAGCTGGCCGGCCTGCGGGTCACCGAACGTTCTGACGACGGTCAGGTGACCGCGATCGTCGGCGCGCGAGGCGAGCTGATCAGCGTCGAGGTGAGCCCGGCGGCGTTCCACGACCGGGACGCCCGGGCGCTGAGCCGGAAGATCACCGAAACCGTGCTGCGCGCCTCCACCGCGGCGACCACCGCCACCCGTGAACTTGTGGCCGGCTACCTGCCGCCGGGCTCGCCGTCGGTCGAGTTCCTGCGTACCCATGACTTCGGCGCGCTGCTCGGCCGGGCCGACTCCGTGCTGGCCCGCGGCGAGTGAGAGGTGGCCGGGGGAGAGATCTGGCTGGACCCGGACCGGGCCCGCCGCGGCGGCGCCGACCTGGCGCTGTCGGGGCGGGCGGTGAGCGCGGCCCGGCGGGAGACCGGCGAGCCGATCGCCGCCGCGAGCGCCCAGCGGCCCTGGGGCCGCGACGACATCGGCGCCGCGTTCGACAAGCACTACCAGGGCTACGCCGAGACGCTGCTGCGCGCGTGGGAGCTTCTCGGCCGGTCACTGGAGGTGCTCGGGTCGGACGTCGTCCGCTCGGTCACGGCCACCGTGGAGACGGACCTGAGCAACGCCCGTGACCTCGGGACGATCCCGCAGCAAGGGCACAACCCCCATCGGCCCCGGCGCTGACCACCGGAGGACCCGCGCGTGAGCATGCTGCCCAGCCCGATCCCGCACCCGCTCGACTTCTCTCCGTGGGACCTGCCCGGCTGGATCTACGAGGCGCTCGACTGGGTGGTCGGCGTCGAATGGCCGGAGGGCGACGAGCGCGCCGTCTGGGACCTGGCCGACCAGTGGTACGGCGTGGCAGGCGTCCTGACCCGTCCGCGCGACGACGCGATCACCGCCGCCGGCGAGGTCAGGAGCGGGTACGGGGGAGTCGGCCTGGTCGCCGGCGCGTTCGACACGGCGTGGCACAAGCTCGCCGAAGGTGAGGACGCGCCGCTGCACGTCCTGGTCGCGGCGACCGACGAACTGGCGCGTCTGGTCGACTCCTGCGGCTGCGACATCGAGGGCGCGAAGCTGGAAGCCTGGATCGAGCTGGGCATCCTGGTCATCGAGTTGCTGTCCCTGGCCGTCGCCACAGTGCTCACCCTCGGCGCCGCCTCACCGGCGGCGGCCGCCGCGATCACCGCCACGCGGGTCGTGGTGCAGCAGATCTTCAAGCGGCTGGTGGCTCAGCTCGCCCGCAAGGCGGTCAAGCAGGGCCTCAAGGAGGCGGGCGAACGGGCCGCGAAGGAGGCAGCCAGGTCCGGTGCCCGCAAGCTGGCCCGGCGGGCCGCGATCGGCGGCGTGCTGGAGGCCGGTCAGGAAGCGGCCACCAGCCTCGGCACGCAGGCGTACCAGAACTCCACCGGCCGGCGGGACGGCCTCGACCTGACCGATGTGAGCACGTCGGCTCTCGGCGGATTCGCCGGCGGTGCGGTCGCGCCGCTGGCCGGGCTGGGCCGGCACGCCAACGGGCCGTTCGCGGAGATCGCCGAGCGGTTCGGGCGGGAGATGGGCGGGGAGACGCTCGCCGAGACCGCTGCGGGCCTGGCGACCGGCCAGGGGCCGTCGCTCGAGGATCTGGCGCGCGCCGCTGCCTCCGGCGCCAGCGGGTCCGCCACGAACCAGGCGGACTCGGCACTGCAACGACGCCTCGACGGGCAGCTGAGCGGGTTGACGGTGTCCCCGGTCGGCCTGGACGTGCCGGTCACCGCCGACCCCGTCGGGCTGATCCCGGCCCAGCGGGCCGCCGAGCCGATCGTCCACAGCGGCGGCGACACGATGGCGGGGGCCGTTCCCGCGACACCCTCACACGTCACGCCCCAAGCCGCCGGTCCGCACCCGCTCGCCGTGGACCTGCCCCGCCCGGCGCCGGATCCCACGACGACGCCGCCGCTCGACGATGTCGTCCCGCACGACGTGGCACGTCCGACCGCCACCACGAGCCCCACGTTGTCCTCGGTGATCACGGACGCGCCCGTCGCCACGCCCCCGTCGACCGCCCCTGGAGTTCACAACGGTGTCGGTCCGGTGACGTCGCCGATCGACCACCCCACGCCGTCCTCGACCAACCCGATCCAGGCGGCAGCCTCACCGACGACACTCCCTACACCACCTGCCGACCACGCGCGGGTCGCGGCGCCACCAACGGCGGACCGCGCCGCTCCCTTCAGCAACGGAGTTCAGGCAGGACCGCCTCCGGTCTCGCCGGTCCATCCGCAGGCGGGGCCGCATCCGGGAGCGCCGGCCGTCGGGCCCGAGCCCCGACCGGGGCCGAACACCCGTTTTCCGCTGCTGGAATCCTTGGCTCCGCATCGCCCTCCTACCGACTCCCCGGGGCCCCACCCGGGCCCGCCCCATGTCCAGGCGTGGCCCCGTGAGACCGCCGAGCAGCGCGCCGCGCGGCTGAAGGCCGATCGGGAAGGTCTGGACCGGCGGCGCTACCAGGGCTATCTGCAGTCCCAGCGTGCCTTGCACGAGGAGAACAGACGAGAGGCGCAGATCAAGGAGCTGCGTGATCTCGCCGAACAGCATTACGAGGCGGCGCGTTGGCTCCTCATGCAGGCCCACGAACTGCGCCAAGCCGGGCGGCACGAGCTCGCCGACAGGCACGTGTGGGAGGGCCGGCGGCGAGAACGCCTGCATTACCGAGCCGTCGATGAGGTGGAGGCCGTCCGTGCCGGCCAGCGTCTGCCGCAGGAGGTGATGATCGAGGACGACCTCGACTTCTACCGCATCAACGACGACGTGGCGGACCTGGCCGTCGGCGCGGTGGAGACGGCCGACCACTCCGCGCTCACCGGTCACGGGCACCCCGAGCCGATCGACAGGTCCCGGCCCTACGGCCGCCGGGGAGGGCTCCGGCCTCCGCTGGCGCTGCACCAGACCGACCTCGAACGGCAGATGCCCCGCAACCCCGACGGCAGCGTGACCCGTACCGCCGATCCCCGGCGCGGCAGATGGTTCCGCCTCGCGAACGACGGCGGACCGGCGGCCGACGCGACCCGGGGGATCAACTGCCTCGACTGCACGCTGTCGCTGTTCGAGACCTGGGTTCACGGACGGCCGCGCGTCGCGGCGCCGCGTACGTTCGACGGCTACCTGAACGGCGACGTGAACCGGCCGGTGGGCGGGGAGGCGGACGGGCCGCTGCGCGTCGAGCAGACGACCGGCGGCCGGTTCCAGAACCTCTGTCCGCCGGACCGGCCCGGTGTCACCGGCCGGGAGCGCCAGCTGTTGGTGGACGGCGGTTACCGGGACCTGTACGCGCAGCTCGCGTCGGGCGGCCACGGCAGTTACGCGTTCCTCATCACCCGCTTCGAGGGCGGCGGATCGCACGCGTGGGTGGCGTTGAACCAGAACGGCACGATCCTCTTCCTCGACCCGCAGACGGGCGAGGTGGCGGACCGGCCGATCTACCACCACAGCGGCCGTCCGGCCCGCGGCAACGTGGTCGGCGTCGACGCTCTGGTGCTCGGCCCCGGCGGCCGGCCGATGCCGCTCGCCGACCGCCCACCCGGCACCTACAACGTCCTGCCCGAGCCGCTGCCCCGCCCGGCGCCGCCACGGCCGCCGGCCCCGCCGCCGATCGCCGACGGTCCCGTCCCGGACTTCAACCACGTCCACCTGCTCGGCGAGTCCACGACCATCCACCGCCGCGCCGACGGACCGATGCCGGGCGGTGCGCCGCCCGTCGAGCCGGAACCCGACCGGGTACGCGAGGACCACCGGCAGGCACACGCCAACCGGATCGCGGCCGGGCTCTACGTGCGCGACGCGCTGGCGGAGAGCGGGAACCTCGACGCCGCCTTCGCCGCCGGCGTGACGCCCGTCGAGTTGGCGCAACACGTCGACGTGCCGACGTTGCGGCGGCTCGTACCGGGGCTGAACGAGAGCGGTGCGGCCGACCTCACCCGGTTGTTCGCCGACCCGCGCGTGCAGCGGATGCTCGACCAGAGCTGGGAGGCGCCGCCGCGACGCGAGGAGTTGCTGGCCGAGAGGTTGGTGCGGCAGCTCGCGGAGCGGCCCGAGCTGGTCCGGATGATCCTGTCGACCCCGGAACTCGCCAACTCGCTCACCGCCCGGCCGCTGACCCTGCACCACCTGGCCGGCCACCAGCAGGCCATCGACGTACTCGGCGAAGTCATCGACGACATCGCGGTCCGCGGGGTCGATGCGGTCATGTCGCATGAACCATTGACGCCTCAACCGACGCCCATCACTCACGAGCAGCGTCGACTTGTCGATTCGGTCGCATCCCGCCGTCAGTCGAGACTGCAACCTGGGTTTGATGAAAGTCGACGTCATGATGAGGTCTACCGCCTTGCATACGTGGACCGGCTGTATGCGGATGCGGTGGTCGCCCAGCAGGAGCTGAACAGGCTTGCCATCAAACTGGCTGCACACGGCGGCACACCCGGCTGGCGGACCGAGCCCAAGAGCCGAGAGCGTGTCCTCGACAAGCTGGAAGGCGAGTACGAAAATGACGCGTCCCAGCTCAAGGACTTGGCCGGCGCCAAAGTGCAGTTCGGCAGCATCGATGCGGTTTACCAGGCGCTCGGCCGTCTGGCAGCCGACCCGGAGGTCGTGATTCTGCACATCAAGGATCGTTTCCTCAATCCGCAGGGGAGTGGTTATCGGGACCTACTGCTGAACCTCCGGACGTCCAACGGCCACGTGGGAGAGCTTCGGCTGCACCTGGTGTCGCTCGATGACATCGCAGAGTGGGAGCATTCGTTGTACGAGGTTCGGCGCGACCTCAGCGCGGCGGCAGAGATCGAGGGCAGGTCGTTGACACCGGGCGAACGTGCGATTCGGGACGGACTCCTCCGGCGAGTGCAGAACGCTTACTGGGGCAAGGTGCAAGAGAGTCTTGGAGAGGAGCCACCGCGGTGAGTCAGGTAGAGGGCTTGCGGCTGCCGAAGTTCTTTGATTACTTCGGGTCCCCTCTGAAGCTCGTAGCCACCGCCGACGGCGGCATGGCGGGCTGGCGGCTCTCCAAGGACACGGGGGGCTGGCGGGAGGCCAACAATCTCGTCGACAAGGTGCTTTTCGTCGGCGGCGACGAGATCAATCAGATCTCACCGGATGAGTTCGTACAACTCACTGAGCACGAGCGAGGTCGCTATCTGAGTGGCGACGGGCCGATCTTCGCGCTCTACGAAACCGTCCGGGCGATAGAGGACACGCTCCAGCAGGAACGCCGGTACCCGACGCCGCAGGAGCAGGCACTGATCCGGGGCGTCCGGCGGCGGACCTTTGTGATGTTCGAGGAGCAGCTCCAGCAGGCCGGTGACCCCGCCGCCGACCCCACCATCGCCTCCGCCGCCTCCTGAAAGCGGCCCGGAACGCCATGCCCTCCACCGACGGCACACCCGTGCCCTACGTGCCGCCCGCCGACGTGGCGGAGGCGCGACGCGTACAGGAGGAGTTGCGGTCCCGGGTGGACCTGGTCGGGCCCGGTCCTGCCGCGCCCACGACGGTGGCCGGCTTGGACGTGGCGTACGCGCAGGACGGTGATCTGCTCGCGGCGGCCGTCACGGTCCTCGACGCGGCCACCCTCGATGTGGTGGACGAGGCGGTGTGTGTGGGGCGGCCCGCCTTCCCGTACGTGCCGGGGCTGTTCGCGTTCCGCGAGATGCCGGCGTTGCTCGCCGCGCTGGACCGGCTCACGGTCCGTCCCGAGCTGCTGGTCTGTGACGGGCACGGGCTGGCGCACCCGCGCCGGTTCGGGCTGGCCTGCCATCTGGGCCTGGTGACCGGGCTGCCGACGATCGGGGTGGGCAAGACGCCGCTCGTCGGCTCGTGGACGGGGCCCGGTCCCGCGCGTGGTGACAGTGCCGACCTGTGCGACGGCGGCGAGGTGGTCGGGCGGGTACTGCGGACTCAGGACGGTGTCCGGCCGGTCTTCGTGAGCGTCGGGCACCGGATGGGGTTGGACGACGCGGTGGAGCGGGTACTGGCTCTGACGCCCCGGTACCGGCTGCCGGAGACCACCCGTACGGCCGACCGGCTGTGCCGGCGGGCGCTCGCCGATGCAGGCGCGTCGGGCGGTGACCTGGGCGGGCGGTGATCGCGTGGCGCTGCACACATGTGGCGTGCTCGATGCGCGGGCGCCCGGAGGGGCCGGTAGTAACCTGACCGGCGGATCCGGTCCGGACGCAACGGTGAGGTGGAGATGTCGGCAGGGCGGCACGCGGCGCGGTGGGCCATTGTCGGCGCGCTGCTGGGTGGCCTGATCGCCGTCCCGGCGTCACCGGCGTCGGCCCGGGACGACCGGGTGGGACTGCGCGCGGCGAAGAGCTTCACCGCCGGTGGGCCGCCCGGGACGGTGGCGGTCGAGGTGCGCAAGCGGACGGACGGCTGCGTGCAGTTGCGTACCGCGGTCGGGCTCCGGCTGGAGGGCCTGCGGGCCGACCAGGTCCGGGTGCAGGTGGCGTCCGGCGGCCGATGGGTGCCGGTGCAGGTCTCCGGGGACGGCGGCGCCGTCGCCACCGCCGCGGTGGCGCCTGTCGACCGGCCGTTGTGCAAGGGCAAGGGCGTCACCGTGCGTTACCGGGTGTCCTTCCTTGCCGGGGCCGTCGGCGGCCGGCTGGAGCTGGCCGCCGAGGCGAGCGCCGCGAACGGCGACGTGCTCGGCCGGGCCGGCGGGTCGGCCCGGCTGGTGGGCGCGGCGACGCCGAGCCCCACCCCGTCCCGTAAGCCCTCGCCGACGCCCAGCGCGAGCGAGACCACGGCGGCCGAGGCGACCGACACGTCGCCGGTCGCCGCCGCCGTCGCCCCGGCCACCGCCGCGGCCGACGACTCGTCGTTCGGAGGTTCCATGATCATGTGGTTCGGTATCGGGCTGGTGCTGGTCGGCGCCGCCCTCATCGTCCTGCTGCTGCGCCGCAACCGCGCCGACCGCAGCGGTGGTGGCGCGGACACCGGCCTCCCGCCGGTCCCGCTGCCGCGCAGCACCACCACCTACCGCTCCGGCACGCCCGGGCCGGCCCCCACGGTGTACGGGGGCACGACGCCGCCCCGCCCGGCCGGCAACGTGTACGGCGCGCCCGCGTCCGCCCCGGCGCCACCGGCCCCGCCCGCCGGGGACGCGACGAGCGTCTTGCCCCGCTTGCCGGACTGAGCCGGAACCCGACCCGCTCCCGGGGTTACGGTGACGGTGGGTGGTCATGCCGTGACCCGGCAGCCGCCACCTGCCCGACCGGAGGACGGAACACCGGGGCCGAACGGGGCCCGGTGCCGGGGCCGCTCGGCCGATAAGATCGCGTGCGCCGATCGGCACCGCCGACCGGTGAGACCGCATACGTGGAAGGAGCCGCGCCGTGGCCCTGGACCCGCAGTTGCTCGACATCCTCGCCTGCCCGGACACGCACCACGCCCCGCTCGACTACGACGCGCAGGCGCAGACGCTCACCTGCACCGAGTGCGGTCGCATCTTCGAGGTCCGGGACGACGTCCCGGTGCTCCTGCTGGACGAGGCGCGTGGTGGACCCGCCGCCGACGACGCGCGGGGCGGGTCGTCGCGGTGATGGAGGGTACGGCCGGGGTCAGCGGCCACCGGCACGCGGACGAGACCCTGCTGGACGACGCGGCGCAGCTCTCCGAGCGGGATCCGGGCGGGATGCTCCGGTTCACCGCGTCCGCCGGCGCGCAGGTGCGCGAGTCGGCGGCGCTGGCCGCCGAGGCGAATTTGACGGTGCTCGCCGACGACGGACGACCCCGCGCGGTGGTCATCGCGGGCATCGGCACCGCCGGGCGTACCGGTGACGTGCTGGCCACCGTCGCCGGGCCGCGCTGCCCGGTGCCGGTCATCCCGCACCGCAGCGCCGGCGTGCCGGGCTGGGTGGGCGCGGCGGACGTGGTCATCGCGGTGAGCGCGTCCGGTCGCAGCCCGGAGGCGCTGGGCGCGGCCGAGGCGGCGCACCGGCGCGGCGCCCGGCTGGTCGCCGTCGGCGCGCCCGACTCGCAGCTCCAGTCCGTGGCGGAGCGGGCCCGGGCGCCGTTCATCCCGGTGCCCCGGCGCGCGCCGGCCCGGGCGAGCCTCTGGGCGCTCACCGTGCCGGTTCTGCTGGCCGCCCGTACCCTCGGGCTCGTGAAGGTCAACGAGGCGGATCTGGCCGAGACAGCGGCCCGGTTGGACGCCGACGCCGATCGATGCCGGCCGACCGCCGAGTCCTTCGTCAACCCGGCGAAGTCGCTGGCGCTGGGCCTGTCCGGTTCGATCCCGATCGTGTGGGGTTCGTCCCCGCTGGCCACCGTGGCCGCCCGGCGGTTCGGTGACACGTTGTCCGCGAACGCCCGCTACCCGGTGGTCGCCGGTGCGCTGGGCGAGGCGGGCCGGGGCCGCGTCGGCCTGCTCGACGGGGTGTTCGGCGGCCTGGCCGAGGGCGAGCGGGACATCTTCGCCGACCCGGGCGACGACGAGCCCGACGGCACGCGGCTGCGGCTGGTGCTGCTGCGCGACGGCGGGCTCAACGCCGACGACGACACCGACGAGCCGCTGGCGGTCGAGGAGCGCCGCGCGGACGCGGTGCAGACGCTCGCCGAGCGGCGCGGGGTGCGCTGCGACGTGGTGACCGCCGAGGGCGGCTCCGCGCTGGAGCGGCTCGCGTCGCTGGTGGCGGTGCCCGACTTCGCCTCGATCTACCTCGCCTTGGCACATGGGCTGGACCCGATGGCGGTACCGGCCATCACGGAGATGAAGGAGCTGGCTAACCAGTGACCACACGGGGCATCGGGCGAGGCGGGGAATGAGCGCAAACGGGGGCACCAAGGCGATCGTCGCCGCCCTGGCGGCGAACCTCGGCATCGCCGTCACCAAGTTCATCGCGTTCGCCCTCACCGGCTCGTCGTCGATGCTGGCCGAGTCGATCCACTCGGTGGCCGACTCGGGTAACCAGGGCCTGCTGCTGATCGGCGGCCGGCGGGCCAAGCGGCAGGCCACGCCGCAGCACCCGTTCGGGTACGGCCGGGAGCGCTACATCTACGCCTTCATCGTGGCGATCGTGCTGTTCAGCATCGGTGGCCTGTTCGCGCTCTACGAGGCGTACCACAAGGCGTCCGACCCGCACCCGATCGAGAACTGGCAGTGGGTGCCGGTGGCGGTGCTCGTGGCGGCGATCGTGATGGAGAGCTTCTCCTTCCGTACCGCCATCAAGGAGTCGAACCTGGTCCGGGGCAACCAGACCTGGGTCCGGTTCATCCGTCGCGCCAAGGCGCCGGAGCTGCCTGTGGTCCTGCTGGAGGACTTCGGCGCCCTGGTCGGTCTGGTGTTCGCGCTGTTCGGTGTCGGCATGACGCTGATCACCGGCAACGGCATGTGGGACGCCGCGGGCACCGCGATGATCGGCGTGCTGCTGGTGATCATCGCGATCACGCTGGCGATCGAGACCAAGAGCCTGCTGCTCGGCGAGGGCGCCGAGCAGAGCGAGCTGGACAAGATCGAGCAGGCCGTGACGAACGGTCCCGAGGTCGAGCGGATCATCCACATGAAGACGCTCTACCTCGGCCCGGAGGAGCTGATGGTGGCCGCGAAGATCGCGGTGCCGGCCTGGGAGACCGCCCACGACCTGGCCCGCGACATCAACGCCGTCGAGGCGCGGATCCGGCGTGAGGTGCCGACCGCGCGGGTGATCTACCTGGAGCCGGACATCTACTCGCCCGCCGCCGAGCAGGCCGGCACCGGGCAGGCGGCGGACACCGCCGTCCCGGAGGCCGTGACCACCGGTGGGACGCACGCGGCCGACGAGGTCGCCGGGCGGCCCGGGAGCTGACCGATGGAGTTGTTGCAGGGCCGGATCCGTGACTACGCCTGGGGCTCGCGCACCGCGATCGCCGAGTTGCAGGGGCGGCCGGTGCCGAGCAACGGGCCGGAGGCGGAGCTGTGGCTGGGCGCCCACCCGGGCGCCCCGGCCACTGTGCAGCGCGACGGCCGGCCGGTCAGCCTCACCGATCTGCTGGTGGCCGAGCCGGGCCACTGGCTGGGTGAGCGGCTGGTCGGCCGGTTCGGCACCCGGCTGCCGTTCCTGCTGAAGGTGCTCGCCGCCGACTCGCCGCTGAGTCTCCAGGCGCATCCGGACGCCGAGCAGGCCCGAGCCGGGCACGCCGCCGACGTGGGGCGGGTCAACTACGTGGACCCGTACCACAAGCCGGAGCTGCTGGTGGCGCTCTCCGAGTTCGATGCGCTGTGCGGCTTCCGCGACCCCGGGGAGTCGGCGGAGGCGATCGCCGCGTTCGGCGTACCCGCGCTGGAACCTGTGGTGGCGGCGTTGCGGGACGGGCCGGCGGGGCTGCGGGAGGCGGTCCGCCTGCTGTTGAGCTGGCCGCAGGCGGAGCGCGCCGGGCTGGTGGCGGCCGTGCTGGCGGCGGCGCAGGCCGGGCCGGCCTCGGCGGACGCCGAACTGGTCCGCACGCTGGCGGCCGGCTATCCGGCCGACCCGGGCGTGGTGGTGGCGTTGCTGCTGCACCATGTCCGGCTGGCGCCCGGCGAGGGCATCTGGATGCCGGCCGGGAACCTGCACGCCTACCTGCGCGGCACCGGCGTGGAGATCATGGCGGCCAGCGACAACGTGCTGCGCGGCGGGTTCACCGCGAAGCGGGTCGACGTGGACGAGTTGCTGCGGGTGCTCCGGTTCGAGGTGCTGACCCGGCCGGTACTGCGGCCGGAGCAGGTGGAGCCGGGCGTGCTGACCTGGCCGGTGCCGGTGGAGGACTTCGCGCTGCACCGGGTCGAAGTGGCCGCCGGGGCGGCTGGTGTGCGGCTGACGCTGCCCGGGCCGCGGGTGGTGCTCTGCCGGGCCGGGAAGCTGACCGTCGACGACGGCGTGGGGTCGGTGACGCTGGACGCGGGTCAGGCCGCTGTGGGTACGGCGGCCGGTGGCCCGCTGGCGCTGAGCGGGGCGGGCGAGGCGTTCGTCGCCACTTGCGGCATGCACTGACCCCGGACAAGTCCGACTTTCCCGAAATGGCTTGACGGCCACCTTGCGTGGTGTGACTCTATGGGTACGCAGCGTTGTCGCGACGAAGGTCCGGTGACGTGCGGGGGAACCAAACCGGGGGGATGCGCGGGGCGGCCGGACCGTGAGTGGGAGAGTCCGCTCACGACCGACCGCCCCGTGCGCTGTCCGCCGACCGGCCGATTGCGCGGTCGGCCAACCGGGCACGGGTCGAGTGGCCCGCGAGCGTAAGGTGGAAGGCTGCGCACCACCATCGTTCGACAGGAGCTTCCATGACCAGCACCCTCCCGGCGGCCTCCAGCGGCGCGTCGTCGCAGGCCCGGCCGAGCACCCTCGCCGAGGGCGACTACAAGGTGGCGGATCTGTCGCTCGCCGCGTTCGGGCGCAAGGAGATCCGGCTCGCCGAGCACGAGATGCCCGGCCTGATGGCGATCCGGCGCGAGTTCGCCGAGGCCCAGCCGCTGGCCGGCGCCCGCATCACCGGTTCGCTGCACATGACCGTCCAGACCGCCGTCCTGATCGAGACCCTGGTCGCGCTCGGCGCGCAGGTCCGCTGGGCGTCCTGCAACATCTTCTCCACCCAGGACCACGCCGCCGCGGCGATCGTGGTCGGCCCCGAGGGCACCCCGGAGGCCCCTGCGGGCGTGCCGGTCTACGCCTGGAAGGGCGAGACGCTGCCGGAATACTGGTGGTGCACCGAGCAGGTGCTGGCGTGGCCGGACGGGCAGGGCCCGAACATGATCCTCGACGACGGCGGCGACGCCACCCTGCTCGTCCACAAGGGCGCCGAGTTCGAGAAGGCCGGCGTCGTGCCGCCGGTCGAGTCCGCCGACTCCGAGGAGTACGCGGTCATCCTCGAACTGCTGCACCGCTCGCTGGCCGAGGACGGCCGGCGCTGGACCCGGATCGCCGCCGGCATCAAGGGCGTCACCGAGGAGACCACCACCGGCGTGCACCGGCTCTACGAGATGCACCGCGCCGGCACGCTGCTCTTCCCGGCCATCAACGTCAACGACTCGGTGACCAAGAGCAAGTTCGACAACAAGTACGGCTGCCGCCACTCGCTCATCGACGGCATCAACCGCGCCACCGACGTGCTGATCGGCGGCAAGATGGCCGTCGTCATGGGCTACGGCGACGTGGGCAAGGGCTGCGCCGAGTCGCTGCGCGGTCAGGGCGCCCGGGTCGTGGTGACCGAGGTCGACCCGATCTGCGCGCTGCAGGCGGCGATGGACGGCTACCAGGTCGCCACGCTCGACGACGTGGTGGAGCAGGCCGATATCTTCATCACCGCGACCGGCTGCTTCGACGTCATCACCAACGAGCACATGGCCCGGATGAAGCACCAGGCCATCGTGGGCAACATCGGCCACTTCGACAACGAGATCGACATGGCCGGCCTGGCCAAGCGCAGCGACGTGACCCGGGAGAACATCAAGCCGCAGGTCGACGTGTGGCGCTTCGACGACGGCCACGCCATCATCGTGCTGTCCGAGGGCCGCCTGCTGAACCTGGGCAACGCCACCGGCCACCCGAGCTTCGTGATGTCGAACTCGTTCGCCAACCAGACGATCGCCCAGATCGAGCTGTTCACCAAGACCGACGAATACCCGATCGGCGTCTACGTGCTGCCCAAGCACCTGGACGAGAAGGTCGCCCGGCTGCACCTGGACGCGCTCGGCGCGAAGCTGACCACGCTCACCAAGGAGCAGGCCGCCTACCTGGGCGTCTCCCCGGAGGGCCCGTTCAAGCCGGACCACTACCGCTACTGAGTTCCACGCTCCCTGAGGGACCGGGGTCTGCCGCGCGGCCGACCCCGGTCCCTTTTCGCGTACGGGGGAAGGCCGTCAGGTGACGAACCGGGTGACGTTACCCGGATCAGCTTGACGTTTGCTGTGAACAGGAGCAAGGTATGCCTGCCCTAACTCAGCGACGACGGAGTGCCTGATGTTCGCCACGTACCTGATCGGCCTGCGCGAGGGCCTGGAAGCGACGCTCGTGGTCAGCATCCTCGTCGCCTTCCTGGTCAAGTCGCAGCGCCGGGACCGGCTGCCGCAGGTGTGGGCCGGCGTCGGCCTGGCCGTGGCGCTCTCCGTCGGCTTCGGCTCGCTGATCCAGTACACCTCCACCTCGCTGCTGCGCACCTCCGAGTCGCGCGAGCTGTTCGAGGCGGTCACGTCGGTCGCCGCCGTGGTGTTCGTGACCTGGATGATCTTCTGGATGCGCCGGGCCGCCCGCACCATCGCCGGTGAACTGCGCGGCAAGCTCACCGACGCGCTCGCCGTCGGCTCCCTGGCCGTGGCCGGCATGGCGTTCCTCGCCGTGATCCGCGAGGGCCTGGAGACGGCGCTCATCTTCTACGCCGCCGCCGAGAGCGCGGCCGGCGGCACCGGGCCCGGCTCGCTGCTCGCCCTGGCCGGCGGCATCGCCACCGCCGTCGTGATCGGCTTCCTGCTCTACCGCAGTGCGGTACGGATCAACCTCAGCCGGTTCTTCACCTGGACCGGCGCGCTGCTCATCCTGGTCGCCGCCGGCATCCTCAAGTACGGCGTGCACGACTTCCAGGAGGCGGGCGTGCTGCCCGGCCTGAACGACCTGGCCTTCGACATCTCGAACACGCTCGACCCGGGCTCCTGGTACGGCGCGCTGCTCGCCGGCATGTTCAACGTCACCGCCGCGCCGACGGTGCTGGAACTGGTCGCCTGGGTCGCGTACGCGGTGCCGGTGCTCGTGCTCTTCCTGCGCAAGCCGGCCAAGCCCGCTCAGCCCGCTCAGCCCGCTCAGCCGTCCCGGTCCGCCGAGCCGGTCCCCCCGGCCGCCGCGCCCGCAGCCGACACGTCCGACGCGCCGGCCGACGTCGCCGCCGTTCCGTCCCCCCGCGCCTGAACCACCCGCTCCCGAGGAGACCCCGCACGATGCGTACCACTCGACTCGTCGCGCCCGCCGCCGCCGGGCTGCTCGCCGTCGCCGGACTGACCGGCTGCGGGGGCGGTGACGACGCCGACGCCACGAACGGCGGGCCGATCGCCGTCAAGGCCACCGACACCGTCTGCGAGGTCGGCGACACCGAGATCGACGCCGGTCAGGTCACGTTCAAGGTGACGAACAACGGCTCCAAGGTCAACGAGTTCTACGTCTACGCGGCAGGTGACCGGGTGATGGGCGAGGTGGAGAACATCGCCCCCGGGCTCAGCCGCGAGCTGCGGGTCGAGCTGACCGCCGGCACGTACGAGACGGCCTGCAAGCCGGGGATGAGCGGCCGGGGCATCCGGGGCGCGCTGAAGGTCTCCGGCACCGCCGCGACCGTCGCCCCCGACGCCGCGCTGACCCAGGCCACCGAGAGCTACCAGCGGTACGTGCGCAGCCAGACCGCCGCGCTGCTGACCAAGACCGAGGAGTTCGTGGCCGCGGTCAAGGCGAACGACGTGGCGAAGGCCAAGGCGCTGTACCCGGTGGCCCGCACCTACTGGGAGCGGATCGAGCCGGTCGCGGAGAGCTTCGGCGACCTCGACCCGAAGATCGACGGCCGCGAGGAGGTGGTCGAGGAGGGCATGGAGTTCACCGGCTTCCACCGGATCGAAAAGGACCTCTGGACCACCGGGGACGTGAGCAAGGACGGCGCGATCGCCGACCGGCTGCTGGTCGACGTGAAGGCGATCGTCGCCAAGGCGGACGCCGAGAAGCTCACCCCGCTCCAGCTCGCCAACGGCGCCAAGGCGCTGCTCGACGAGGTCGCCAGCGGCAAGATCACCGGCGAGGAGGAGCGCTACTCGCACACCGACCTCTGGGACTTCAACGCCAACCTGGAGGGCTCCAAGGCGGCCATCGCCGCGCTGCGACCGGCCCTGGAGCAGCGCGCGCCCGACCTGGTCAAGCAGCTCGACAGCGAGTTCGCGAACGTGGAGACCACACTCGGCAGGCACCGGGCCGGCGACGGCTGGAAGCTGCACACCCAGCTCGGCAAGGACGAGCTGAAGGAGTTGTCGGACGCGGTCAACGCGCTGGCCGAGCCGGTCAGCAAGGTCGCGGCGGCAGTCGCGCGATGACCGGTCCGGCCGGCGGTGACGCGACGAGCGAGCCGAACCGCGAGCGGACCGGCCGCGGCCTGTCCCGGCGCCGGGCGATGACCCTGGCCGGCGTCGGCGTGGCAGGCGTCGCCGGGGTGGCGGGTGGCGCGGGCGCGCTGCTCGCCGGCGGGAACGAGGCATCAGCCACCGGATCCGCCGCCGGGTCGGTGCCGTTCCTCGGCGAGCACCAGGCCGGCATCACCACCCCGGCCCAGGACCGGGTGCACTTCGTCGCGTTCGACGTGGTCACCAAGGACCGGGACCGCCTCGTCGCCATGCTCCAGGAGTGGACCGCCGCCGCGGCCCGGATGACCGCCGGCAAGGACGCCGGGGTGATCGGCGCGGTCGGCGGCATGCCCGAGGCCCCGCCGGACGACACCGGCGAGGCGCTCGGACTGCCCCCGTCGCAGCTCACCCTCACCGTGGGCTTCGGGCCGACGCTGTTCCGCGACGCGCAGGGCCGGGACCGTTTCGGCATCGCCGCGCGCCGCCCGGCCGCGCTCGCCGACCTGCCGCACTTCGCCGGGGACGCGCTCAAGCCGGAGCTGTCCGGCGGCGACCTCTGCGTCCAGGCCTGCGCCAACGACCCGCAGGTGGCGGTGCACGCCATCCGCAACCTGGCCCGAATCGGCATGGGCGTGGTGAGCGTCCGCTGGTCGCAGCTCGGCTTCGGGCGTACCTCGTCGACGTCCCGGGACCAGGCCACCCCGCGCAACCTGTTCGGCTTCAAGGACGGCACCGCCAACCTCAAGGCCGAGGACGCCGGCCTGCTCCGCGACCAGCTCTGGGTGCAGCCCGGCGACGGTCCGGACTGGATGACCGGCGGCTCCTACCTGGTCACCCGGAAGATCCGGATGCTGATCGAGACGTGGGACCGCAGCCCGCTCGCCGAGCAGGAGATGATCGTCGGCCGGACCAAGGGCAGCGGCGCGCCGCTGGGCCGCCGGGACGAGTTCGACGAGCCGGACTTCGCCGCGAAGGGCGACGACGGGGCGCCGCTCATCGCCGACACCGCGCACGTACGACTTGCTCACCCGGACGCGAACGGCGGGGCCCGGCTGCTGCGCCGCGGCTACAACTTCGTGGACGGCTCGGACGGGCTGGGCCGGCTCGACGCCGGTCTGTTCTTCATCGCCTACCAGCGGGATCCGCGCCGGCAGTTCGTGCCGATCCAGACCCGGTTGGCGCGCAACGACGCGATGAACGAATACCTGCGGCACGTCTCCAGCGGCCTGTTCGCCTGCCCGCCCGGCGTAAGCGACGCCGCCGACTGGTGGGGGCGGGCGCTGTTCGCCTGAGCCCGGCTCAGCGGCGTACCGGATCGGGGCCGGCGTCCGGCACGGCGGACCGCAACCGGCCGTCAACCGGCGCGGCCGGACGCAGGGCGGCCGGCGCGACGGCGTGCGGTACGGCGGCCGACGCCGGGACCAGCTCCGGCCAGAGCGTGGCGGCGACCGCCCGGGCCCGGCCCAGCCGCAGCGCCGCCCGGCGCCCCCGCTCGGCCAGGACGGCGGACAGGTAGACCCAGTCCGGCGCGGCCCACGGCGGAGGCGGCGAGGTGACCGCGGCGACCTCCGCCCACAGCGCCCGGCCCAGCCGGAAACGGTCCGGCTCGGCCAGCTGGGGGAGCCGGTCCAGGTACTGCCGGACGGCCAGCGCCAGCCCGTCGTCGAACCGGGTCAGGTCGAGGGTGGCCGCCCAGGCCAGCAGCGGCGGCGGGGCCGGTGGCAGCGGCCGCCACAGCGTGGCGCCCCGGCTGTGCACCACGAGCGTGCCGGCGACCAGGTCACCCAGCCGGCGACCGCGCGGGTCGGTGAGCATCACCGTGACGCTCGCGACCCAGCTCAGCAGCGGCAGCACCAGCCCGGGCCACTCCACCGCCACGCCCACGAGCGCTCGGGTCAGCGACTGGCCCACACCCACCGGGCCGCCGTCGGCGCGTACCACCCGCAGCCCCACTGCCAGCTTGCCCACGGTCCGGCCACCGGCGAAGCGTTCCATCGTCACCGGATAACCGAGCAGGACCAGCACCATCAGCACGACCTGGAGCGCGCCGGCCAGCGCCAGGTCGAGGGAGTCACCGAGCAGCGCGAGCGCCGCCATCGCCAGCACCGCGCCGAGCACCAGGAACAGCGCGACCTGGATCACGGCGTCGATCAGCAGGGCGAGCACGCGGGAGCCCAGCCGGGCCACCCGGACGTCCAGCTCCACCGCCTCGCCGCTGACCAGACCGGCGTCGCCCCAACGGGGCGGTGGGGGAGGTTGCGCGCGCACCCCGACAGTGAACACCATGGACGCCGAACGGGGGAGGGTGAGTGGATCTCGACGCGTACGTGGCCGAGCACGGCGCCGAATGGCGGCGGCTGGAACACCTGACCGGGCGGCGTCGGCTCGACGCGGCAGAGGTCGACGAGCTGGTGGCGCTCTACCAGCGCAGCGCCACGCACCTCTCCGCGCTGCGTGCCCGGGCGCCCGAACCGGCGCTGGTGAACCGGCTGTCCCACCTGGTCCTCGCGGCCCGCGCCCGGGTCACCGGCCGGCCCCGGCCGTCGTGGGCGGCGGTGGGCCGGTTCCTGGCCGCCGACCTGCCCGCCGCGCTCTACCGGGCGTGGCCGTGGTGGTGCGGCGTGGCCACCGCGTTCAGCGTGCTGAGCGTCTTCCTCATCTGGTTCGTCGCCGGCAACCCCGACACCGCCGCCGCGTTCGTCGGCGACGAGGAGGCCCGGCAGCTCGTCGACTCCGGTTTCGCCGGCTACTACTCCGAGTTCTCCGCGCCCACGTTCGCGTTCCGCCTGTGGACGCACAACGCCTGGTTGGCCGCCCAGTGCCTGGCCGCCGGTGTGCTCGTGGTGCCGGTGTTCTGGCTGCTGTGGCAGAACGCGCTGAACATCGGCGTGGTCGGCGGCGTGATGATCGCCTACGGGCGGGCCGACGTCTTCTTCGGCATGATCACCCCGCACGGGCTGCTGGAGCTGACCGGCATCTTCGTCGCCGCCGGGGTCGGCCTGCGGACCGCGTGGGCCTGGATCGCCCCGCCCGCGCACCTCGGACGCGGCCGGGCTCTCGCCGAGGCGGGACGGCTCGCCGCCGTGGTCGCGGCCGGCCTGGTCGGCGTCTTCGCCGTCTCCGCGGTGATCGAGGCGTTCGTGACCCCGGCGCCGGTGCCGATCCCGCTGCGGGTGGCAGCGGGCGCCGCGGTGTGGCTGGCCTTCCTGGCGTACGCGCTGGTGCTCGGCCGGCGCGCGGTCAGAGCCGGCCGAGGGACTTGAGCCGCAGATAGGTGTCGGCGACGGCCGGGGCGAGCCGGTGCCCCGGCACGTCCACCACCGTCACGCCGTAGCGCGACAGGGCGGCGCGTACCCGGTCCCGCTCGGCCAGCGCCCGCCACGCCGACGCGGCCGCGTACGGGTCGTCCGGGCCGGTCGGGGTGGCGGTGGCGAGCCCGGTCAGCACCGGGTCGCCGGCCGCGGCGAGCACCACCCGGTGCCGGGTGGCCAGCCGGGGCAGCACCGGCAGCAGCCCGTCGCCGATCGCGCCCGCCTCCAGCGCGGTGAACAGCACCACCAGGCTGCGCTGCCGCTCCCGGCGCAGCACCTCGGCGGCGATCAGCTCGAAGTCGGTCTCGACCAGCGCGGGCTGCAACGGCGCCACCGCGTCGACCAGCCGGGCGAGCAGTGCCGCGCGGCCGCTGCCGGTCACCCGGGCCCGGATCTCGGTGTCCGCCGCCAGCAGGTCCACCCGGTCACCGGCGCGGGCGGCCAGCGCGGTGAGCAGCAGCGCCGCGTCGATGGCGGTGTCCAGCCGGGGCTCGTCACCGAGGCGTACCGCCGACGTGCGGCCGGTGTCCAGGACGCAGACCAGGCGCCGGTCCCGTTCCGGGCGCCAGGTGCGCACCAGCACGTCGGCGCGGCGGGCGCTGCCCCGCCAGTCGATCGAGCGGACGTCGTCGCCCACCGCGTACTCGCGCAACGTGTCGAACTCGGTGCCGTGGCCGCGCCCCCGGGTCACCTGCACGCCGTCGATGACCCGCAGCCGGGACAGCTTCTCCGGCAGGTGCCGGCGGGAGTCGAAGCGGGGCAGCACCCGCAGCGTCCACTGCGGCGTCGCGGGCTGCTCGGCGTGCTGCCTCGCGCCCAGGCGCATCGGCCCGAGCGACCGTACGGTCAGCGCCACCGCCGGGCGGTCGCCGCGCCGGGTCGGGGTGAGCCGGACCGGCAGCGTGGCGGCGCCACCGGGCGGCACGGTGAGCAGGCGGTCCGGCGGCACGTCCGGGCGCGCCCCGGCCGACGGCACCCACGCGTCGCGTACCTGGGCGTAGAGCGTGCGTGCGGTCGGGTTGGCCAGGTGCAGCGTGACGGTCGCGGTGCCACCGAGGCGGACCGTCCGCTCCCCGGAGCGGGTCACCGTGAGCGCGTCCGGCGGCACCGCCATCGCCCGGTCGAGCAGCACCAGCAGCAGCACCGCCGCGGTCAGTACGGCGACGCCGAGGAACGGCGCCGGCCAGGCCGGCAGGGTCAGCGCGCCCACGCCGAGCAGCAGACCCGCCCGCCAGGTCATCGCGGGGTCGGCACGGTGGCCAGCACCGAGTCCAGCACGGCGTCCGCTGTGACGCCCTCCAGTTCCACCTCCGGGCGCGGGCGCAGCCGGTGCCGCAGCGTCGGGCGGGCGACCGCCTTGACGTCGTCCGGGGTGACGTGGTCGCGGCCGGCCAGCCAGGACCACGCCTTGGCCGCGTTCAGCAGCGCGGTGGCACCACGCGGGGACGCGCCCAGCTCCAGCGCCGGGGCGGCCCGGGTGCCCCGGCACAGGTCCACGATGTAGCCGAGCACCGGCTCGGCCACGTGCACCCCCCGCACCTCCGCGCGGGCGGCGGCCAGGTCCGCGGAACCCGCGACCGGGCGTACGCCGGCGGCACGCAGGTCGCGCGGGTCGAAACCGGCGTGGTGTGCGCGCAGCACGCCCAGTTCCTCCTCGCGCTCCGGCAGCGGCACCGTCAGCTTGAGCAGGAAGCGGTCGAGCTGCGCCTCGGGCAGCGGGTAGGTGCCCTCGTACTCGACCGGGTTCTGGGTGGCCACGACGATGAACGGGTCGGGCAGCGGACGGCGCTCGCCCTCGACGGACACCTGTCGCTCCTCCATCACCTCCAGCAGCGCCGACTGCGTCTTCGGCGGGGTCCGGTTGATCTCGTCGGCGAGCAGCAGGTTGGTGAAGACCGGCCCCTCCCGGAACGTGAACGCGGCGGTGCGCTGGTCGAAGATCAGCGAGCCGGTGACGTCGCCGGGCATCAGGTCGGGGGTGAACTGCACCCGCTTGGCGTCCAGGTCGAGCGCGGCGGCAAGCGTCCGGACCAGCAGCGTCTTGGCCACCCCCGGTACGCCCTCCAGCAGCACGTGCCCCCGGCAGAGCAACGCGATCACCAGGCCGGTGACCACGGCGTCCTGCCCGACGACGGCCTTCGCCACCTCGGCACGCAGCCGGTGCAGGGCGGCGCGGGCGCCGGACGGTGCGGTGGTCGTGACGGGTCCGGTCACCGGGTGTCTCCTTCGCTCGGATGCGGGGCCAGGGTACGGGTCAGGGCGTCCAGGTCGCGGGCCAGCTCCAGCAGCTCGCGGTCCTTCTCCGGGGCGGGGCCGTAGAGCAGGTCGGCCATCCGTTCCGGGTCGGCGCCGACGCGCTCGGCGACCCGGGCGGCCACCTCGTCGTCGGGCGTGTCCGGGGGCAGGTTGAGCCGGGTCACGAGCCGGTCCAGGGCGGCGGCGCGCAGCGTCGCGGCGACGGTGTCCCGGGCGCCCGCCCGGCGGTAGAGCCGCGCCCGGCCGCGTACCGTCTCGGCGGACCGGACGGTGACCGGCAGCGGCTCCGACACCGGCGGCCCGAGCCGGCGGGCCCGCCACAGCACCACGAGCAGGCCGGCCAGGGCGAGCTGCACCAGGAGGGCCCAGAACCAGAGCGGGAAGGCACCCCAGAGCGGGTTCTCCCGCGGCGGGTCGGCGCGGTCGGGCGGATCGGGCCGCTCCGACCGGCCGCTGCCGGCCGGTGCGGGCCGGTCGGTGACCGGATCCGGGGACCAGCTCGGGCCGGTCGGGGCCGGCACCGGCTCGGGCAGGTCGAGCCAGACCAGCGGGCGTCCGCCGCCGAGCAGGCCGGTGGCGAGGGCCTCGTTGCCCCACTCGCCGATCCGGTCGTTGCGGAACGGGTCGCTCGCGCCGGCCAGCACCACCTCGACCCGGCCGGGGACGCGCAGCAGCGCGCCGCCGTAGCAGTGGTCGACCTCGGCCGGCCCGTCATAGCGCTGCAGGTCGATCGCGGCGGTGCCGGCCCGTACCGCCTCGGGCAGCCGGCACGGCGTGCCGTCGGCGTCCGGCGGCACCGCCCGGGCGGCCCAGCGCCCGCCGGCCGGCACGACCGGAGTGTCCAGTTCGGCGAGCACCCGCCGGGACGGCTCGACCAGCACCAGCCGGCTACCCGGCGGCAGGGTGGTCAGCTCGTCGAGCCGGTCGGGGTGCACCAGAGCGGGCGCGGGCACGAACAGCGTGCTCGGCTCGGCCCCGGCGGTACGCAGCGCCGCCGTCAGGTCCGTCTCCCGGCGCACCGGCACGCCCTGGGCGCGCAGCGCCTCCGCGAGCCTGCTGGCGCCGTCGTCGTCGGTGGCGACCGGGGACAGGAAGCCCGGCTCGTCGGCGTCGGGCCGGTCGATCGCGTGCAGCACGAGCGTGGTCACGATCAGCAGCACGGCGAGCCCGAGCGGGACGAGCAACCGGTACGGCCGCCGACGCGACGCAACGGCGGCCGCCGTCGCGGTCTCCGGTACGGCTGTGGCGGTCACCGCGGCTCCTCCCCGGTCAGCTCGCGACTCAGGTCGGTGGCGAGTTCACGCATCCGCCGGTCGTGCGCGGCGGTGGCGGGACGCTGGGCGTACCAGAGGTCGGAGAAGATCGCTCCGGCCGCGTGCAGCGTCGGCCCGACCTGCGGCCGGGTGCGGGCCGCCGCCTCGGTCAGCTCCACGACGGTGAGCCCGGGGCGGGGTTCCACCACCTGCCGGACGACCAGGAGCCGGACCATCTCGCGCAGCCGTTCCCGGACCGCCTCGGCGTACCGGCCCTCGGCCGCCAGCCGGTCGGCCGGCCCGGGACCGGCCGCCGCCGGTTCCGGCAGCCGGGGCGCGGGCAGGCGGACGGCCGGCGGATCGGTGCGCGGCCGGCGGACACGCCGCCGCCGGAACCGGGGCAGCCGCAGCCGGGGCAGGCGGGGGCGCCGCAGCCGGGGCAGCGTGAACCGGGGCAGCCGGCGTGGCACCCAGGCCGGGAAGAAGTGCCAGGCCAGCGCCACCAGCAGCGCGACCGCCAGCAGGATCAGCGCGGCCAGTGGCAGCGGCACCACGTCACCGAGGGCCGCCACCGTCTCGGTCCACCACCGGCTCACCGGTGTGCCGCCAGCAGGACGGGCTCGGGCACGCCGGCCGGCGCGCGGGACAGCCGGATGTCCAGCCCTTCGGTGCGGACCCGGGTCTCCAGGTGCAGCACCGCGTCCAGGCAGGCGAGCGCCGGGTACGCGAGCGCGTTGACAGCGGTGAAGGCGGCGACCGTCAACGGCAGCGCCCAGACCGACACGTCGAACAGGCCCAGCATGCCGAGACCCTGGTATACGCCCAGCCCGATGCCGAGCCGGATCAGCCACCAGCCGAGGTAGCCCAGCAGCCGGATCGCGGCGCCCCGGGCGCTGACCCGGCCGGCCAGGCGTACCGCCCGCCAGGGCGCCAGGTGCGCCGGCACCCCGTCCAGCACCAGCACCGGCACCACCAGGCCGAGCAGCGCGTACGCCGGGAACCAGCCCGGCCCGGTCAGAGCGGCGGCCGTGACGGTCAGCCCGACCAGGACGGCGGCCGGCAGCGCCACGCCGAGCCGGGCGCCGCGCAGCAACTCGGCCGGCCGCGGACGGCGCCCCAGCAGCGCTGCCCCGGCGCCGCGCGCCGCCGGGGCGCCGAGCAGCGCGACGATCGCCGCCTCGGTGCCCGCGCCGGCCGCCAGCAGCAGCCAGTACTCCGGGAGGGTGTCGCCGAACTCCACCGGCCACCAGTACGGCGGTTCGGTCTCGGCGAGCATGCGCAGCGGGTGGAGCACCGCCTGTTCGGCGAGGGCGAGCAGCAGGGCGAGCGGCACGAGCACCCGGGCCTGGTCGCGCAGCAGCAGCACTGCTGCGTCGAGCAGCTCGCCGACGGTCAGCGGACGGCGCGGCAGCACCGCGGTCGGGCCGGCGTCGGGCACGCGTACTCCTGGGCGGGGGCGAGCGGAGGTGGCGGGCGGGGCGACGCCCGGGGGATCATGGTTGCACGGCGGGTCCGCATCCGGTGGACCCGTCCGCTCCGGCGCGCCACGCTGGGCGGCCACGCCGACTTGCTGTGGTGCGCGGGGCCGCCCGGCGCTACGGTGCCGTGGAGACGCCGAACACTCCAGACGAACGGGGATGGAACGATAAACCCCATGAGAGCCCGGGTACTCGTGGTCGACGACGACCCCGCCCTCGCCGAGATGCTCGGCATCGTGCTGCGCAGCGAGGGCTTCGTGCCGTCCTTCGTCGCGGACGGCGAACGGGCGTTGGCCGCCTTCCGCGACAGCCGACCCGACATCGTCCTGCTCGACCTGATGCTGCCGGGCATGAGCGGCATCGACGTGGCCCGCGCCATCCGGGGCGAGTCCGGCGTGCCGATCGTGATGCTGACCGCCAAGAGCGACACCGTCGACGTGGTGCTCGGGCTGGAGTCCGGCGCCGACGACTACGTGGTGAAGCCGTTCAAGCCCAAGGAGCTGGTGGCCCGGATGCGGGCCCGGCTGCGCCGGGGCGAGGACGTGGCGCCGGAGATGCTGACCATCGGCCCGCCCGGCAACCAGATCACCATCGACGTGCCGGCCCACACGGTCAGCCGTGACGGCGAGGAGGTGAAGCTGACGCCGCTGGAGTTCGATCTGCTGGTCGCGCTCGCCCGCAAGCCGCGTCAGGTGTTCACCCGCGAGGTGCTGCTGGAGCAGGTCTGGGGTTACCGCCACGCGGCGGACACCCGCCTGGTCAACGTGCACGTGCAGCGGCTGCGCGCCAAGATCGAGCCGGATCCGGAGCGACCCGAAATCATCCTGACCGTGCGGGGCGTGGGCTACAAGGCGGGTACCGGATAGCCTGGTCAGCACTGTGCTGACCTCGCTGCCCGAGTCGCCGACCCCCGCGCCCCGCCGGCTCTCCGCCGTGCGGGCGCTCTGGCTCGCCCTGACCGGCCGCGTCGCCCGGCTGGTGGCAGCCGTGCACCAGGCGTGGCGGCGGTCGCTCCAGGTCCGTGTGGTCACCATCACGCTTGTGGCGTCGAGTCTGCTTGTGGGCGGTTTCGCCTATCTGATCGCCGACAAGATCACCAGCATCCTGCTGGAGAACGCCGAGACCGACGTGCGGCTGCGGTTGAGCAACGGCAGCGAGTACGCGGCCAAGCAGTTCAACCTCTACAGCCAGCCGCAGGAGGCGCAGCTCCAGAACACCATCGACGGCACCGTCAACTACCTGGCCGGTGGCGACCCCACCCAGACCAGCGGCGTGGTGGTGGCGATCACCGCCGACAACTTCGCCGAGTTCATCGAGCCGCGGACCACGCCCGACGTGCCGGTGGACACGGTGATCGGCGACGAGTTGCGGGCCACTGTCGCCTCGGGCAAGGTCGCGCACCAGATCCGTACCGGCTCGCTCGGCGGCGAGCGGACGAAATACCTGGTCTACGGCTCCCCGGTGCCGACCAAGTTCGGGCAGGTCGAGCTCTACTACCTCGTACCGCTGGCCCGGCAGGACGCGACGGCGGCCGACGCCCGCGCCACGGTGGTCGCCACCGGCGTGGCGCTGGTGCTGCTGCTCGGCCTGCTGGCCGCCCTTGTCACCCGCCTGGTGGTGACGCCGGTACGGGTGGCAGCGCGCACCGCGCAGCGGCTCTCCGCCGGCCTGCTGGACCAGCGCATGGTGGTCTCCGGCGAGGACGACCTCGCGCTGCTGGCGGCCTCGTTCAACCAGATGGCGACGAACCTGCAACGGCAGATCCTCCGGCTGGAGGAGATGTCCCGGCTGCAACGCCGGTTCACCTCCGACGTCTCGCACGAACTGCGGACGCCGCTGACCACGGTCCGGATGGCCGCCGACCTGATCTTCGCCGAGCGCGACGAGTTCGACCCGGCGGTGGCCCGCAGCGCCGAGCTGCTCCAGGCCGAGCTGGACCGGTTCGAGGAACTGCTCACCGACCTGCTGGAGATCAGCCGGTTCGACGCCGGTTTCGCGGTGCTGGACAGCGAGCCGACCGACCTGGTGCCGGTGGTGCACCGGGTCACCGAGCGGCTGGCCGGGCTGGCCGAGCGGGTCGGGGTGACCATCGAGCTGGACCTGCCGGACACTCCGGTGATCGCCGAGGTCGACCCGCGCCGCGTCGAGCGGGTGCTGCGCAACCTGGTCGGCAACGCGGTCGAGCACGGCGAGGCCAAGCCGGTACGGATCACCCTGGGTCAGGACCGGAGCGCGGTGGCGATCACCGTGCGGGACCACGGAGTCGGCCTCAAGCCGGGGGAGGAGAAGCTGGTGTTCAACCGCTTCTGGCGGGCCGATCCGTCGCGCGCCCGGCAGACCGGCGGCACCGGGCTGGGCCTGTCGATCAGCCTGGAGGACGCCCGCCTGCACGGCGGCTGGCTGGAGGCGTGGGGCGCGCCCGGGCAGGGCGCGCAGTTCCGGCTCACCTTGCCGGCCCGGGCCGGGGACCGGCTCACCACCAGCCCGCTGCGGCTGGTGCCGGCCGACGCCACGGTGCCGTTCGGCGGCCCCCGCGACGGCGAGCTGTCCGCCATCGGGCCAGGCGGCGGCGTCGCCGCGCTCACCGCCGGACCGGCCGCCGGTGGCGACCACGCGGAGGCGCGGCCGTGAGGCGCCGCGTCCTGACCCTGCTGCTGACCGGCGCGCTGCTGCCGGCCGCGCTCGCCGGATGCGGCATCCCGGACGAGACCGACGTGCAGGTGGACGGCTCGGCGCCGGCCGCCGAGTCCGGGGTGCTCAACGGCAGCCCGGCCCGGCCGCCCGAACCGGCGGACAGCAGCGAGCCGGTGCCGTTCGTGGAGAACTACCTGCGGGCCGCCGCGGCCGGGGAACGCGACCAGGCGTACGCCCGGGCCCGCAAGTTCCTCGCCGCGGAGGCCCGCGACCTGCTTTCCGGCAAGCCGCAGACCAGCGAGATCGAGCTGACGGTGGTGCGGCTGCGGGAGAAGCCGGAGAGCACGCCGCCGAACAACCAGGGCACCAGCACCGTGACGCTCAAGGTGCAGCAGGTGGGCGTGCTGCGCGCCGACGGCACGCTCGGCCCGCCGGTGGCCAGCGAGACGCAGTACGTCTTCGAGCTGCGCCGGGCCGAGCCGGCCGGCACCGGCCTGCTGATCACCGAGCTGCCGAACATGCTGCTGGTCAGCGACTCTGCGGTGCGCGAGTACTACCGCCCCCGCACCGTCTACTTCTGGAACCCCGACCTGACCCGGCTGGTGCCGGACCAGCGCTACCTGCCCTCGTCGGCGCCGACCGAGCGCCGGATCACCGAGGTGATGAAGTGGCTGGCCGACCGCCCGTCGGACTGGCTGTCCCCCGCCGTGACCGGGCTGCCCGACGGCACCCAGCTGATCAACAACGCGACCGGCACGGACGGCCACTGGGAGATCAACCTCAACATGCCGGGCGCCAACGAGCAGCGGCTGACCCGGCTCGGCACCCAGCTGGCGTGGTCGCTGTCGGACCTGGACGGCCAGGTCGACCTGAAGATCCAGAACCAGAAGCGGCTCACCGTCGACCTGCGGCGGGAGCGGGTCTCGACCGCCGCCTATCCCCGGGGCGGCGACCCGATGCGGTACGCCGTCTACGACGGCGCCGTCCGTCCCCTGGCGTTCGGCACCGAGTCGCGGGCCGCCGCGCCGCTGCCGCCCGCAGAGAACCGCAACGTGGTGTCCGCGTCACTCGCCCGCGCCGACGACCAGGTGCTCGCCGCACTCGTGGTGACCGGGGCGGACAACCGCAGGCGGCTCAAGGTGGGCACCGGCCCGGAACCGGTCGCGACACTCAGCCCCAGCGACCGGACGTTCCGGGCGATGAGCCGTCCCACCTGGCTGCGCTCGCTGAACAAGACCCGCCCGGCGGGTCTGGTGGCGGCCGACGGGCGGCTCTACCGGTTCGACGGCACGGGCCGGATGAGCGAGATCCCGCTGTCCGTCCCCGGGCCGGTGACGGCGGTCGCCGGTTCCCTCGACGGGCACCGGATCGCGCTGGTCTCCGGCGGCGCGGTCTTCGTCGCCGCGGTGAGCGCCGACGGTGGCGGGGCCAGCCTCGGACAGCTCCGCCGGGTCACCACGCTGCTCACCGGCGTGACGGTGGTGGACTGGGTGGCGGAGAACGAGCTGGCGCTGGCCGGCAACGAGGCGGACCGGCGCTCGGCGATCCACCAGGTCAGCGTGGACGGCGCCTGGGAGACCCCGCTGACGGTGGAGATCGGCGCCCCGGTGACCCAGCTCGCCGGATATCCGGGCGGCGGCGACCGCGGCCTGGCCGCGTTCTCGTTCATGTTCGAGACGGACGGCGCGGCCTGGCGGAACAACCCGTTCGACTACGTCAAGCGGGAGCAGGTGCTCGACGTTCCGGCCGGCAGCCGGGCGACCAACCCGACCGCGCCGTTCTTCCTCTACTGAGCCGCGCGTGCGTGACCTGGGCGGGCTCTGGTCGGACCTGACCGACCTGGTGCTGCCCGCCGGGTGCGCCGGCTGCGGCGCGGGCTCGGTACGGCTGCGGCACGGCTTCTGCGGCGGCTGCGTACGGGAGCTGGAGTCGCTGCGTCCCGCCCCGACGAGGCCCGATCCGGCCCCGCCCGGCCTGCCGCCCTGCGTCGCGCTCGGCCCGTACGGCGGCGCGCTGCGCGAAGGGCTGCTGGCGTACAAGGAACGCGGCCGGCACGGGCTGGCCCGGCCGCTTGGCGCGCTGCTGGCCGAGGTGGTCGCGGCGGCCGCGGGGCCGCCCGGCCCGGTGACGCTGGTGGCGGTGCCCGACACCGCCCGCGCGGCCCGGGCCCGCTACGGCGACCACCTGGACCGGCTGGTCCGCCCGGCCGCGGCCCGCCTGCGCGCGGCCGGCTGGCCGGTACGCGTGCTGCGCCCGCTGCGGGCACTGCCCCGGACCGACTCGGTGGCACTGGACAGCGCCGGACGGGCCGCCGCCGCCGAGGCGGCGTTCCGGTTGCGCCGCCCGCCGGCCGGACAGCGGCCGGGGGAGACCGTCGTGCTGCTCGACGACATCGTCACCACCGGCGCCACGCTCGCGGCGGTGAGCCGGATGTTGCACCGCGCGGGAATGACGCCAAAGGCCGCGGCCGTGCTCGCCGCAACGCAAAAGCGGCACCGTCGGTGACGCTTCGTGTATCCGTTTCACCCCTTGGTGTATGAGCTGTTAAATTTCGCGACCGCCTTCGGCAACCAGGGGTGACGGGTGGCCGTACAGGAGTTAGCGTTTCGGTGTCGGGGGTAGTGAGGGTCAAACCTTCCCCCGGCACTGGAAGGAGGCGTAGCCGAACAACACCGGTCGACGCCGAGCGGGGCCCTCCCGGCGCGTCGACCGGATCTGATCCGGACCGAACGACCGTCCGAACAAGGGAGGTCACGTGGACATCGTGGTCAAGGGCCGTAACGTCGAAGTGCCGGACCATTACCGGGTGCACGTAGCCGAGAAGCTCGCGAAGATCGAACGCTACGACCAGAAGCTCATTCGCGTGGACGTCGAGTTGTTCCACGAGCGCAATCCACGCCAGGCGGACACCTGCCAGCGGGTGGAGATCACGTGCGTGACGCGCGGCCCGGTGATCCGGGCCGAGGCCTGCACGAACGACTTCTACAGCGCGCTCGACGCCGCCATCGCCAAGCTGGACACGCGATTCCGCCGCGCGGCGGACCGTCGCCGGGTACACCGCGGGCGGCACGCGCCGATCTCCGTGGCCGCCGCGACCGCCGGCCTGCCAGTGGCCGACCTCGACGGTCCCGGCCTGGCGGCGCTCGACGGCCACGGCACCGCCACCGCGGTCGCCGAGCGCCCCGACGAGAGCGGCTACACCGAACCCGACGACCAGCCGTGGCACATCGCCCGGGCGAAGGTCCACCCCGCCGAACCGATGACCGTCGACGACGCGCTGTTCCAGATGGAACTGGTCGGTCACGACTTCTACCTGTTCCAGGACAAGGAGTCCGGCCGCCCGAGCGTGGTCTACCGGCGGCACGCGTACGACTACGGGATCATCCAGCTCGACACGTGACCCCTTGACCGGTCAGGACGGGCCCCGCGCGGGGCCCGTCCTCAGTTCTCGTCGGTGGCGAGCCGGCCGTAGACCACCGAGTCGACACGGACGCCGTCCGGGCCGGGCAGCCGGCCCCGCAACAGCCCCTCCCGCCGGAAGCCGGCCCGTTCCAGCACCCGCTGCGAGGCGATGTTGTCCGGCCGGGTGCCGGCCCACAGCCGGGCCACCCCGACGCCGAACGCCCACCCGGCGACCAGCCGTACCGTCCGGGCCGCCAGCCCGCGCCCGCGCGCCTCGGGCAGCAGGCTGTAGCCGAGCATGGCCTGCCCGGTGGCCGGCTCGTCGTAGAACAGCGCGCACCCACCGACGACGGCGCCGGTGGCCGCGTCGAGGATCGCCAGGTCGGCGGCCTCGCCCGCGAGCCAGCGGCTCGCCGCCAGCCGGCAGCGGCGCGCGAGCGCCGCCCGCTCCGGCGCCACCGGCGGCACCCGGTTCGCCACCACCTCCGGCAGCGAGTGCAGCCGGTACAGCGCGTCAGTGTCCGCCGGCTCCACCGGGCGCAGCGTCACCACGCCGTCGGTGAGCCGGCCGTCCGGCAGGTCCGGCAGGAGGCGGGCGACCGGCCCGGGCGGGTCGTCGGCCAGCCGCACCCAGGCGATCAGATCCTGACGTACGCCGTCGCCGTCCGCGCCGGCCGCCCGGCGTACGCCCTCGTGCCGGTAACCACAGGCCAGGGCGATGCGCTGGCTCGCCACGTTCTCCGTCCGGGTGAGCAGCTCCAGCCGGGCCGCGCCGGCGGCGAACGCCCGCCCGGTCAGCAGCCGGGTGGCGGCGGTGGCCACGCCCCGGCCGCGCGCCGCCGCTCCCACCCAGTAACCGATCTCGTACGTCGACCGCTCCGCGCTGAGCCGGGTCAGCCCGATGCTGCCGAGCAGCCGGTCGGTGGCCGGGTCGGCGATCGTGTACGCGGCCCCGCCGGCTGCCCACGCCGCGGGCGCGCCCTCGTCGATCCACCAGCGGGCGGCGTCTTCGTCGTAGGGGTCGGGCAGCAGGGGCATGAACCGGCGGATCTCCGGGTCGGTGCACCCGGCCACCATGTCCGGTACGTCCGCGAGGTGGCACGGCCGCAGCCGTACGCCGTGCCCCTCGATCGTCTCCGGGGTCACGCCAGGTCGCCCGGCAGCAGGCCGCCGATCCAGACGTCCTGCCGCTCGCCGCGGTGCTGGACGCCGCCGCGCAGCGTGCCCTCGACGGTGAAGCCGGCCTTCTCGGCGGCCCGCCGCGAGGCGGTGTTGCCCACGTTCGCCCGCCACTCGATCCGGGCCAGGCCGAGCGTGGTGAAGCCCCAGGTGCACACCGCGGCGAGCGCGGCCGGCAGGTAGCCCCGGCCGCGCGCGTGCGGCGCTGTCATGTAGCCCACGTCGGCCACCAGCGGGTCGTTCGGCAGCAGGCGCAGGTCGATCGAGGCGACGTACTCGTCGTCCGGGTCGGCCACGGCGAACGTCACCGCTGTGCCCCGCGCCCAGGCCGGGCGCACCAGGTCGCGCAGGAAGCCCTCGGCGTGCTCCGGCCGGTACGGGTGCGGCACCGTGGTCCAGCGGATCGTCTGCTCGTCCTGACAGGTGCGGGTCACCGCGGCCAGGTCGCGTTCCTCCAGCGCGCGCAGCCGCAGCTCGGTGTCGCCGGCGGTGGCGAACAGGACCGGCTGCGGCCGGCCGAAGACCGCCGCGCGGCGGGCCTGGAGCGTGTCCGGGCCGTAGGGGACCGGGTCGCCGGCGGCGGCGACCTCGCCGGGGAGCAGCGAGCCGATCCAGCCCTCGGTCCGGCCGCCGGGGCTGGGGTCGGCCAGTCGCAGCTCACCCTCGATCCGGAAGCCGGCGCGCAACGCGACCAGCCGGGAGGCGTGGTTGCCGATCTCGGCCTGCCAGGTGAGCCGGCGCAGCTTGAGCGCGTCGAACGCCCAGCGGGCGAGCGCGCGGGTGGCGCGGACCGCGACGCCCCGGCCCCGGGCCCACGGCGCGGTCCAGTAGCCCACCTCGGCCGAGTCCCGCGCGCGGTCGACGGAGACCAGGCCGAACGAGGCGAGCAGCTCACCGGTGCCGGCGTCGCAGACCGCGAAGAGCGCAGCGGTGCCCCCGGCCCAGGCGGTGGCGCTGATCGTGGTGACGTACTCCGTCGCGTGCTCCGGCAGGTACGGGCGAGGTACGGTGGTCCAGCGCTGGATGTCCGGATCCTGGCAGGCACGGTGCACCGCGTCGGCGTCCTCCGCGCGCCACGGGCGCAGCAGCAGGCCGTCCTCGATGATCTCCACAGGCTCCATTCGAGCCATCGTGCCGGATCGTTCGCGCACGGCGTAACCCGATTAGCGGCCGGTGGCGCACGGTCGCGGCGTTATGTCGGGTTCCGGAGCCCGGACCGCCGCCACCAGTGACCATCGTCGCCTCGGAGCGCCTACGATGGTTCGAGACCGTCTAGGGGAGCGTTGATCCGTGTCGATTCTGGAAAAGTTCCTTCGCGCCGGCGAGGGCCGCATGGTGCGTCGGCTGAAGGCCATCGCTGCCGCCGTAAACTCGATCGAGGACGACTACGTCAACCTCAGCGACGACGAGCTGAGCGGCATGACCGAGCAGTTCAAGGAGCGGCTCGAGGATGGCGAGACCCTCGACGACCTGCTGCCCGAGGCGTTCGCGGTGTGCCGCGAGGCCGCCTCGCGGGTCCTCGGCCAGCGCCCCTACGACGTCCAGGTGATGGGTGGCGCGGCGCTGCACTTCGGCAACATCGCCGAGATGAAGACCGGTGAGGGAAAGACGCTCACCTCGGTCATGCCGGTCTACCTGAACGCGCTCGCCGGCAAGGGCGTGCACGTGATCACGGTGAACGACTACCTGGCCGAGCGCGACGCCGCCTGGATGGGCCGCGTCCACGAGTTCCTCGGCCTGCGCGTCGGCGTGGTGCTGCCGAACCGGCCCGCCAGCGAGCACCGCGCGGCCTACGAGTGCGACGTCACCTACGGCACCAACAACGAGTTCGGCTTCGACTACCTGCGCGACAACATGGCCTGGTCGAAGGACGAACTGGTCCAGCGCGGCCACTTCTTCGCCGTGGTCGACGAGGTCGACTCGATCCTGATCGACGAGGCGCGTACCCCGCTGATCATCTCCGGTCCGGCCGAGCACTCCGCCCGGTGGTACCAGGAGTTCGCCACGGTGGTGGCCCGGCTCCAGCCCGGCACCGACGGCGAGGGCGACTACGAGGTCGACTACGCCAAGCGCACCATCGCCATCACCGAGCGCGGCGTGGCCAAGGTGGAGGACCGCCTGGGCATCGACAACCTCTACGAGTCGGTGAACACCCCGCTGGTCGGCTACCTGAACAACGCGATCAAGGCCAAGGAGCTCTACAAGCGCGACAAGGACTACATCGTCAACGACGGTGAGGTCCTGATCGTCGACGAGTTCACCGGCCGCATCCTGCACGGCCGCCGCTACAACGAGGGCATGCACCAGGCGATCGAGGCCAAGGAGGGGGTGGAGATCAAGCAGGAGAACCAGACCCTGGCCACCATCACCCTCCAGAACTACTTCCGCCTCTACGAGAAGCTCTCCGGCATGACCGGTACCGCCCAGACCGAGGCGGGCGAGTTCAACAAGGTCTACAAGGTCGGTGTCGTGACCATCCCGACGCACCGGCCGATGGTCCGGCTCGACCGGCCCGACGTCATCTACAAGACCGAGAAGGCCAAGTTCAACGCCGTCGTCGAGGACATCGCCGAGCGGCACGAGCAGGGCCAGCCGGTGCTGGTCGGCACCGTCTCGGTGGAGAACTCCGAGATCCTGTCGCACATGCTGCGCCGCCGCGGCATCCCGCACTCGGTGCTGAACGCGAAGTTCCACGCCAAGGAAGCGGAGATCGTCGCGCAGGCCGGGCGCAAGGGCGCGGTCACCGTCGCGACGAACATGGCCGGCCGCGGTACGGACATCCTGCTCGGCGGCAACCCCGAGTTCCTCGCCGCGAACGAGCTGCGCCAGCGCGGGCTCGACCCGGTCGAGCAGCCGGAGGAGTACGCCAAGGCGATGGAGGAGATCCTCCCGACCTGGAAGCAGGCGTGCGACGTCGAGGCGGAGGAGGTGGCCGCCGCCGGTGGGCTCTACGTGCTGGGCACCGAGCGGCACGAGTCCCGCCGGATCGACAACCAGCTCCGCGGTCGCGCCGGCCGGCAGGGTGACCCGGGCGAGTCCCGCTTCTACCTGTCGCTCCAGGACGAGCTGATGAAGCGCTTCCGGGCCGGCGCGGTCGAGGCGGTGATGGACCGCTTCAACATCCCGGAGGACGTGCCCATCGAGTCGAAGATGGTCACCCGCCAGATCAGGAGCGCCCAGGCCCAGATCGAGGGCCAGAACGCCGAGATCCGCAAGAACGTCCTCAAGTACGACGAGGTGCTGAACAAGCAGCGCCAGGTGATCTACGCCGAGCGCCTCCGGGTGCTCAACGGCGAGGACCTGTCCGACCAGGTTCGCAACATGATCGACGACGTGGTGACCGCGTACGTGGTCGGCGCGACGAGCGACGGCTACGCCGAGGACTGGGACCTCGACCAGCTCTGGTCGAGCCTGAAGCAGCTCTACCCGGTGGGGATCACCATCGAGGAGCTGGAGGAGGAGGTCGGTTCCCGCTCCGGCATCGACCAGGACTTCCTGCTCGCCCGCCTCAAGGAGGACGCGCACGCCGCGTACGACAGGCGCGAGGAGAACCTCGGCGAGGAGGCGGTCCGCCAGCTCGAGCGCATGGTCCTGCTTCAGGTGATCGACCGTAAGTGGCGCGAGCACCTCTACGAGATGGACTACCTCCAGGAGGGCATCAGCCTGCGGGCGTACGCCCAGCGCGACCCGGTCATCGAGTACCAGCGCGAGGGCTTCGACATGTTCGCCTCCATGATGGACGGCATCAAGGAGGAGACGGTCGGCTTCCTCTACAACCTGGACGTCCAGGTCGAGGAGGCGGAGCCGGAGGCCGAGGAGGTGCAGCTGCTGGACAAGCCGGTGGAGATCCGGGCCAAGGGTCTCAACCGCGCGCCGCAGCAGCAGGGCCTGCAATACTCGGCGCCCGCCGTGGACGGCGAGGCCGGCCGGGGCGCTCCGGTGATCGAGCGGCCCGAGCAGCAGGCGCCGGCGCTCGGCATCGGCCAGCAGTCCTCGGAGCGCCCGGCCGCCACCACGCCGCGCCGTGCTCCGGCCGGTGCGAGCGGCCAGGCTGTGGCCGCCAGCACCGCCCGGCGGGCCGCTCCCGGTCAGGTCGACGGCGGCGAGGGCCCGTCCCGGAACGCGCCCTGCCCGTGTGGCTCCGGCCGCAAGTACAAGCGCTGCCACGGCTCGCCCAACGGCGGCAACTGACCCCGAACACGCGCCCCGACGGGCCCCGGCCACCAAGGCCGGGGCCCGTCCCCGTCCCCGTCCCCGCCCGCCCTACCCGCCCCGCGCCCGCCCTACCCGCCCCGCGATCTTGCAGTTTCGGCCCTCGTTGTGCCCGATTCATGCCGGTATCGGGGGGCGGAAAGTGCAAGATCGGCGTCGGTGGAGGCGCGGGCGTGGGCCGGAGAGCCTCGTTCGCCGGGTTGCTGCGGCGAGCCTCCCGTTAGGCGAGATTGGCGTTCCGGCTGGTGGGAGCGGTGGAGATCTTGGTAGGAAAGGGCCCCTATGAGGGCCGTTTGGTACCAAGATCTCCGCTGGGAGCTGGGAGCTGGGAGCTGGGAGCTGGGAGCTGGGAGCTGGGAGCTGGGAGCTGGTTGGCTGCGCCCGCTCGCAGATCGGCGCGGATGGCCGCGGCGCGGCGAACCGGGTCGGGGAGGCGATGGCCCCGCTCAGAGGACGTCGAGGACGAGGCACAACCAGGTGCCTCGGCGGCGTTCCAGGCGTATCGCGACGGCCCAGCTCGCGCCGCCGGCGCCGGCGAACACGGCGGTGGCCTCGACCGCACCCGCGCGGGGCTCGCAGACCCGCAGGCGCCGCAGGAGCAGGGCCGGCCGGGCGGTACGGCGGCGGGCCGGTGTCACCCGGCGGGCCGCACGGGTCAGCTCGGCGGCCACCGGGCCGGCCGACTCGGGCACGCAGAGCGGCCGGAGCTGGCCGGGCGGCCGGAAGCCGTTGACGATCTCCAGGAAGGTGCGCACGAACAGGTGCGCGGCCCGCGCTCCCTCGGGTGTGGCGGAGGTGAGGGCTGACGCCTGCGCACCGGACCAGCGGGGCCAGGCGGGTGCCGGGTCGGGGGCGCGGCCGGCGGGGCGTGCGGCGGAACGGCGGCGCAGGTCGGCCAGGTCGAGCGTGAGCTGACCGACGGGACTCCAGAGCGGTTCCTCGTCGGTGCACGGCGGGTCGAGCGGCGGGGCGGGCCGGAGACGGACCGGCGGGCGGGGTGCGCTGGGACGGCGGGTGTCGACCATCTCGAATCCTTGCGTTTGCCTTCGTTTGCCTCCGACAGGCTCTTATCTTCCCGGACGCGGACGACCGCCGTCAATGGCAGGCGGTCCCCGGGCGGTCACTCCTCGTCGCGCTCGCCGAGCGGGTTGCCGCGTACCCATTCGGCCGTCTCGGCGTACTTGCGCTCGATGTATTCCTCCAGCCGGGCGCGCTCGACCCGCCACTGACCCCGGCCACCGATCTTGATCGCGGGCAGTTCGCCGCTGCGGACCATGTGGTAGACCTGCGAGTCCGACACGTTCAGCTCGGCGGCGACGTCGGACAGCAGCAGGAACCTCGACTCCACGGTGTGACTCCCGGGGTTGGTTGCGTTTGCTTCAGTTTGCCATCACCAGGTGACATCGCCGCGCTCCCGTTCGGGAGACACACCGGCGGGAGACTTCACCCGCGCCGGTGCCGGGTGTATGACGGTCTCGGCGTACGGCATGATCGGCGCCCGGAGTCGGCGTCCGCCGACGATCGGCCTGAGTGTGGGAGTGACCGGTGACCGACGAGCTTGTCCGGGTGTACCTGCCGGCGACCGTTCCCATGCTCGCCCGGCTGCGGGAGGAGGGGCTGAGCGCCGAGGCGGCGCACGCCGTGACCCCGGAGCTGCGTGAGTGGTACGCCGAGGGCGACGAGGAGGAGCTGGAGTACGTGGCCTTCACCCGGGCCGCTCAGGACGCGCTGCTCCTGCTCCGGCACGACCCCGCCGCGCCCCGGCGACGGGTGGTGGTCTCGGCCGACCTGCCGGCCCGTGCGGTCGACCGGGTCGGCGGTGAGCTGGGGTCGAGCGTGGTCCGGCCGGCCGGGCCGGTGCCGGTGAAGTCGGTCGCCGCGCTGCACGTGGACGGCGCGGACGCGGTCGAGGACGTGGCAGCCGCCGTCGACGTGGTGGTGGAGGCCCAAGCCGGCGACCCGGACGCCCAGTTCACCGTCGACGGCACCGAGGACCACGAACTGGAGTGGTACGACGTGACCGAGCTGGACCTGCTCCTGCGCGAGGCGGGCTGACCGGGCCGGTTCAGGCCGCGGGCTCGTCCTCGTCGTCGTCCACCGGGCGCGGCCCGAGCGTGCGCCCGAAGACGATGAGCGTGGTCAGCGCGCCGACGAAGAGCACCCAGATCCCGTTGTCGACCCGCGAGGTGCCCAGCGCGGTCTGCGCCACCTCGTCGGCCTCGCTGAGCGCGGCGGCCAGGTCGAGCAGCCCACGGCCGCCGACCCGGATGATCACCTCGGTGAGCAGCAGGAGCAGGCCCGCGCCCGCCCCGGCCACCAGGTAGGCCGGCCAGCGCAGCGGCGACGCCGCGCCGTCGCGGCGTTCCGCCCGGCGCCGGGACCAGGTCAGATAGAGGTACGCGGCCAGGCCGGCCAGCAGCCCGGCGAGCAGCGATTCGGTACGCGAGACCCACTTCGCGGCGTCGAGCACCGACTGCTGGGTCTCCCCGGCGCCGAACAGGTCGGAGAGCGGATCGCGGACGCGGCTGAACAGCACCACGAAGATCTGCGCGGTGAGCGTGGCGAGCGTGATCGCCCCCACCACCCGGGCCTGGCGCGCGCCGGCCGTCGCCCCGCCGATGATCGCTGCCGCCGCCGCGGTGCCGGCGATGGTGTTCGTGGTGGCGTTGTCCGCGTACGTCAGGTTGATCGCCACCGCGGTGACGAGCCCGACCAGGAGGCCGGTGCCGACGGCGGTCAGGAAGCGCAGCGTGGCGCGGCCCAGCCGGTTCGTCGCGAGCAGGGCCATTGTGGCGCCGGTGACCAGCGCGGCGGTGATGACGCCTGGCAGCGCGTACGCGGAGAGGCTGATCGCGGTGACGCCGGCCGCCGTGGAGTGGATCGCCTCGCGGGTGGACCAGAGCATGGCGGCCAGCCACCCGACCGAGAGCAGGGCGAGCACGACCGCGCCCGGCGCGAACTCCGGCCGTCCGCCGGTGACAGTGCCCTCGTCCCCATGCGCGGGTCCGACTGCGTCCTCGCCCGTCGGAGCCTCGCTCGCCGGTGTCTCTCCCGCCGGTGCCTCGGCCAACGGTGTCTCTCCGGAGGACGCCTTGACGGGGGACGCCTTGACGGAGGACGTCTCGACGGTGGCCCCGTCGCCCGTGGTCGGCCCGACGGCCTCGGGCTGATCCGTCTCCGCGGCCGTGGAGCTGCCGGGCTGGTTGCTCATCGTCTTCCCTTCGACGGTCGCCGGATGTCCCCGCGCCGGGCCGGGCAGGTCACCGGTCATCCAGCGTACGCGGCGCATCACCACTCCTCGGGCGGGCCGTGTGCCGTCTGCGCCTTGATCGACTGCAGTACGCCGATGTGGTGGCATCCGAAGGGCTCGGATACCGCCGTTTCCCCGAGGTGGAGTGGATCAGTGTCCGATAACCGCGAGGCGCGGTGCCCGGGAACCTGAGGCGGGGCCGGGTGGAAGGTCAGGCGGCGCGGCCTGCGGATGGTTGCCTTCCTGCTCCATCGGCGGCACGGTGTCGTGTGGCGGGCACTGCTCGCGCGGTCGTATTGCGGGTGCCGCTCGCACGGCTGTTCCTGCCGATCTTCGGGGCGGTTCATTGTGCGGCCGCTGTTCGGGTGGGCTGGCGCTGACCGATCCTCGGGCTGGTCCTGTGCCGCCGCTGTTCGAACGGGCAGGTGTCGGCCGATCCTTGGACGGTCCTGTGCAGGCGCGCTTACCCTCGTCCGCCAACCGCGCACAGATGGCCGCCTCGGCAGCCTGCTGGGCGGTGATCGCGTTCCCGACGTGTCGCCCGAGCGTTGATCGGCTGCAGTACGCCGATGTGGTGGTATCCCGTGGGCTCGGATACCGCCGCTTCCCCGAGATGGAGTGGATCAACGGTTGAGTAAGCGCCAATGAATCGTCGATCAAATGGGTTGTGATCCGATGTTTCGTCGGATGTGGGTGGGCGGCGGCCGAAGGTCCGGAGACGGCCGGGCCGTCCGGTGTACCGGGGAGGCGCGGCCTGCGGGGGCGTCTCGTGACAGAATCGGGCCAGGTCCCGCCGCCGCTGACCCCGCGGTGTCCGGCGTCCGGCCGCCGGCCGGCGCCAGCGGGTCCGGTTTCGCCGTCGCCGTCGAGATCGCCAGGAGCCTGTGATGGACGCCGTGTTCTCCGTACCCGAGCCGCTCAACGAGCCGGTACACAACTACGAGCCCGGCAGCGCCGACCGGGAACGGCTCCAGCGGCGGCTGGCCGAACTGGCCGCCGAGCGGATCGAGCTGCCGATGACGATCGCCGGCGAGCGCCGGATGGCCGGCGGCGCGTCGATCGACGTGGTGCAGCCGCACAAGCACGCGCACGTCCTCGGCGTCACCGGGCACTCCACCCACGACGACGCCCGCGCCGCGGTGAAGGCTGCCAAGGACGCCGCTCCGATGTGGCGTGCGCTGCCGTTCGAGGAGCGGGCCGCCATCTTCCTGCGCGCCGCCGACCTGCTCGCCGGCCCCTGGCGGGACACGCTCAACGCGGCCACCATGCTCGGCCAGTCCAAGACCGCCGTCCAGGCCGAGATCGACTCGGCGTGCGAGCTGATCGACTTCCTCCGGTTCAACGTGCACTTCGCCCGGCGGCTCCTGGCCGAGCAGCCGCTGTCCTCGCCCGGGGTCTGGAACCGCCTCGACCACCGGCCGCTGGAGGGGTTCGTCTACGCGATCACCCCGTTCAACTTCACCGCGATCGCCGGCAACCTGCCGTCCGCGCCGGCCATGCTCGGCAACACGGTGGTCTGGAAGCCGTCCCCGACGCAGCAGTTCGCGGCGCACTTCACCATGCGCCTGTTTGAGGCCGCCGGCCTGCCGCCCGGTGTGATCAACATGGTCACCGGGCGCGGCGAGGAGGTCTCCGAGGTGGCGCTGGCCGACCCGGACCTCGCCGGCATCCACTTCACCGGCTCGACAAAGGTGTTCCAGCACCTGTGGAAGACCGTCGGCGACAACATCGCCCGCTACCGGGGCTACCCCCGGCTGGTCGGCGAGACCGGCGGCAAGGACTTCGTGGTCGCGCACTCCAGCGCCGACGTGGACGCGCTGCACACCGCGCTGATCCGGGGCGCCTACGAGTACCAGGGCCAGAAGTGCTCGGCCGCCTCCCGGGCGTACGTCCCGCGGTCGATCTGGGAGGGTGGGCTGCGCGACCGGCTCGCCGCCACCGCCGACTCGCTGACCTACGGCGACGTGACCGATTTCAGCAACTTCGGCGGCGCGGTGATCGACGACAAGGCGTTCGGCCGGCACACCGCCGCGCTGGAACTGATCAAGGGTGACGACTCCTGCCGCATCCTGGCCGGCGGCACCGCCGACGACTCGGTCGGCTACTTCGTCCGGCCGACGCTGTTCGAGTGCTCCGACGCCGCACACGAGACGTTCACCACCGAGTACTTCGGGCCGATCCTCGGCGTACACGTCTTCGACGACGCCCGCTTCGACGAGGTGGTCACCCAGGCCGAGTCGATCGCGCCGTACGCGCTGACCGGGTCGATCTTCGCGACCGACCGCCGGGTGGTCGACCAGGTGGCGGAGAAGATGCGGTACGCCGCCGGCAACTTCTACATCAACGACAAGCCGACCGGCGCGGTGGTCGGGCAGCAGCCGTTCGGCGGCGCCCGGGCCAGCGGCACCAACGACAAGGCGGGCTCCTGGCACAACCTGGTCCGCTGGATGTCGCCGCGGACGATCAAGGAGACCTTCGTCCCGCCGACCGATCACGCCTACCCGCACATGGGCTGAGACCCTCGCCGGAGGGCCCGTCCCGGCCGGGGCGGGCCCTCTTCCTCATCCGACAGTGCACATCGGACCCGTCATCGGGTGCCGAAATGAGCAAATCCTGGACGCCAGAGCCGACAAAGTGGCAGCTTAGAGGGCATGGCGGAATCCGGAGTCAACCCGACGGCAGCAGCTCTGCTCGGTCTGCTGCACGACGGCCCGATGACTGGCGGCCAGTTGATGGCCGCCGCTGAGCGCCGGCTGGCGCCGTACTGGTCGATGACCCGCAGTCAGGTCTACCGGGAGCTGCCGGTCCTGGCCGAGAAGGGTCTGGTGCGTCTCGGCAAGCCCGGGCCGCGGATGAGCCAGCCGTACGCGCTGACGGCGGCCGGGAAACGGACATTCTCCCGCTGGCTGGCGGAGAATCCCGGCAAGGACACCATCCGTAACCCGATAGCGCTACGGATCGCGTTCGGTGACCTGCACTCGTCGAGCCAGCTCAAGAACCTGTACGCGACGGCGAACGAGTACCACACCGAGGCGCTGGCGGCGGTGCGGGAGCAGGTCAAGAACGCAAAGAAGGAAGGCGACAGCTACGACGCCAGCGCGCTGGAGTTCGCCGTCGCCTACCACAAGGCGGCGCTGTCCTGGCTGAAGACCGCGCCGGTCGGCTGACCACCTGCGGCGGCCGGGCCAGGATAGGCAGTAGTCTTGTCTGTCGTGACCGCTGCCGATTACGCCGAACAGCTCAAGGAACTCGACGCCACGCTGCGCAACATCGAGGCTGTGCTCGACCTCGACAAGCTGCGCGAGCAGAAGGCCCGGCTGGAGCAGGAGGCATCCGCCCCCGACCTCTGGGACGACCAGGCCAAGGCGCAGCAGGTGACGTCGCAGCTGTCGTACGTCAACGGCGAGATCACCAAGCTCGGTGACCTGCGCTCCCGGCTCGACGACGCCGGGGTGCTGCTGGAGCTGGCCCAGGCGGAGGACGACCCGGGCGCGCTGACCGAGGTCGAGTCGGAGATCACCGGGCTCACAAAGGCCATCCAGGAGATGGAGGTCCGCACGCTGCTCTCCGGCGAGTACGACTCGCGGGAGGCGCTCGTCGCGATCCGGGCCGGCGCCGGTGGCGTGGACGCCGCCGACTTCGCCGAGATGCTGCTGCGGATGTACCTGCGCTGGGCCGAGCGGCACGGCTACCCGACCGAGGTCTACGAGACCTCGTACGCCGAGGAGGCGGGCCTGAAGTCGGCCACCTTCACGGTGAAGGTGCCCTACGCCTACGGCACGCTCAGCGTCGAGTCCGGCACGCACCGGCTGGTGCGGATCAGCCCGTTCGACAACCAGGGCCGCCGGCAGACCAGCTTCGCCGGGGTCGAGGTGCTGCCGGTCACCGAGCAGACCGACCACATCGACATCCCGGAGAACGAGGTCCGGGTGGACGTCTACCGGTCGTCCGGCCCGGGCGGGCAGAGCGTCAACACCACCGACTCGGCGGTGCGGCTGACCCACATCCCCACCGGCATCGTGGTGACCTGCCAGAACGAGAAGTCCCAGCTGCAGAACAAGGCCTCCGCGATGCGGGTGCTCCAGGCCCGGCTGCTGGAGCGCAAGCGGCAGGAGGAGGAGGAGAAGCTGGCCGGCCTGAAGACCGGCAGCACCAGCTCCTGGGGCGACCAGATGCGCTCGTACGTCCTGCACCCGTATCAGATGGTGAAGGATCTGCGTACCGAACAGGAGACGGGCAATCCGTCCTCGGTCTTCGACGGTGACCTGGACAGCTTCATCGAGGCGGGAATCCGCTGGCGGAAGCAGCAGCAGCTCAGCGCTGACAGTGCGTGATCACGGTTGGACGCAGCGCGTCATCGATCTCGGGCTGACCGGGTAAATCGATGACGCGCACCGCTTCTGCGGGGCGTGGGGCTTGGCTCTGCGGTTACACCGCGTAGACTACCGACCCGTGATTCAGCTTGAGCAAGTGACGAAGACGTACCCGAAGGCGTCCCGGCCTTCGCTCGACAACGTGTCCGTCTCGATCGAGAAGGGCGAGTTCGTCTTCTTCATCGGTCCATCCGGCTCCGGCAAGTCCACCATCATCAAGTTGCTGCTGCACGAGGTCACGCCCAACAAGGGCCGGGTCGTCGTCAACGGCAAGGACGTCACGTCGATGCGTTCCTGGAAGCGACCTCACTTCCGGCGTTCCATCGGCTGCGTCTTCCAGGACTTCCGGTTGCTGCCGAACCGCACCGCGTACGAGAACGTGGCGTTCGCGCTGGAGGTGATCGGTAAGACGAAGGCGGTCGCCCGCCGGGTCGTGCCGGAGGTGCTGGAGCTGGTCGGTCTCGGCGGCAAGGAGCACCGCTACCCGCATGAGCTCTCCGGTGGTGAGCAGCAGCGTGTCGCGGTGGCCCGGGCGTTCGTCAACCGGCCGCTGATCCTGCTGGCCGACGAGCCGACCGGAAACCTGGACCCGGACACCTCGATCGAGATCATGCGCCTGCTGGACCGGATCAACCGCACCGGTACGACCGTCGTGATGGTCACGCACGACTCCAACATCGTGAACCAGATGCGGCGCCGGGTCATCGAGATCGAGAGCGGCCGCATCGTGCGCGACCAGGCCCGCGGCGTCTACGGCTGAGCCGGACGACGTTCCGTAGACCCTGACGACGAAACCTCACGCCGGAGAGCCGGAGGAATATCCCGATGCGGATGAAGTACGTCCTGTCCGAAGTACTGGTCGGGCTGTGGCGCAACGTCACGATGACCATCGCCATGATCATCACAATGGCGGTGTCGCTGTTCATGCTGGGCGGCAGCGGCCTTCTCTACCAGAAGGTCGGCGACATGAAGGACCTCTACTACGAGAACGTCGAGGTCTCGATCTTCCTGAAGACCGATGCCACCAAGGAACAGGTCGACGCGCTGGGTCAGCAGCTCGATCAGGACCCGCTGGTCAAGGACTCGACGTACGTCAACAAGGAGCAGGCGTACGAGCGCTTCCAGCAGATGTACGCCGACGCCCCGGACCTGGTCAGCGCCGTCAAGCCGGACCAGCTTCCCGAGTCGTACCGGGTGAAGCTGAACGACCCGGAGCAGTACAAGGCGATCTACGACAAGTACAAGACCGCCGAGGGCATCGACACGATCGTCGACCAGAGCAAGCTGCTCGACAAGGTCTTCGGCGTGCTCAGCGGGTTCCAGAACGGCGCCCTCGCGATCGCCATCGTGATGGCCGTCGCCGCCCTGCTGCTCGTCGCGAACACCATCCAGGTCGCCGCGTACAGCAAGCGCCGTGAGGTGGCGGTCATGAAGCTCGTCGGCGCGTCGAACTGGTTCATCCAGGCGCCGTTCGTGCTGGAGGCGGTGGTGGCCGGTCTGTTCGGCTCCATCCTGGGCCTGCTCGCGTTGGTCGCGGTGAAGCTGCTGTCGGCCGGCAGTTCGATGGCGGCCCTGGAGGGCCTCATCACCCCGATCTCCTGGTCCGAGATCTTCCTGACCTTCCCGCTGATGGCCGCCGTCGGTGGCGTGGTCAGCGCGGTCACCGCCTGGGTCACGCTCCGCTTCTACCTGCGGGTCTAGTCACCTCGTACGGCTCACCGAGGGCCCTTCCGTGCCGGAATAAACGGCGCGGGAGGGCCCTTGTGGTTCCGGTAGCATGATCTCCGCTCGCCGGCCGGTGGCCGGTGAGTCGATCAGGAAGGGGGTGGCGCCGATGCCACGGGAAAAGGGTCGCAAGGTGGTCGCCTCCAACAAGAAGGCACGCCACGACTACGCCATCCTCGACACGTACGAGGCGGGCATGGCGCTGACCGGCACCGAGGTCAAGTCGCTGCGGGCCGGGCGGGCGTCGCTCGTGGACGCGTTCGCCCAGGAGCGTGACGGCGAGATCTACCTGCACGCCATGCACATCCCGGAGTACGCCCAGGGCACCTGGACGAACCACGAGCCCCGGCGTACCCGCAAGCTGCTGCTCAACCGGCTGGAGATCGACCGGCTGCTGGGCAAGCTCAAGGAGAGCGGCCTGACGCTGGTGCCGTTGCAGGTCTACTTCTCCGACGGCTGGGCCAAGGTGGAGATCGGCCTGGCCCGGGGTAAGAAGTCGTACGACAAGCGCCAGGACCTCGCCAAGCGGGACGCCGCCAAGGAGATCGCCCGGGCGGTCGGCCGGCGCGGCAAGGGTATGGCTGAGTGATTCGTCCGGTTCGTCCGGTTGCCTGCGTCGGGCGGGCCTCGGGATGAAACCGGTTGCGCCAGGCGTTAGGCTTGGTGTGCTGCCGACAGGGGCAGCGCTTCGAGGGGGTGACTGGTTTCGACTTCGTACGCAGCGACAGGGGAAGCGAGCCGAGGAAGCCGACGTCGTCTCGAGAATCGGTCGTCGGAAACCAATAAGCGCCAAGAACAATCGCGCTGACTTCGCTCTCGCCGCCTGAGGCGAGTAGCAAGTCTGTCGGCCTGGGAGCGCCTTCGACCCAGTTAGCCGGCATCAGCTAGAAGGCTGGCCAATCGGACCCGGTCGCGGGGTCCGTGCGGCGAGATCAATCAGCGACTGGGCCCGTCACACCAACTTGCTCGCGTGAGCGGTGGGGCCGAGTAGAGGCACAGCGAGCTGCGCTCGGAGAAGCCCTGACAAACCGGCGAAGGACCCGGGTTCGATTCCCGGCACCTCCACCACACAGACTGTGCGCCCCGTCCACCCGGACCGGGGCGCACAGTCGTCTCCGAGGCCGGTGACACCTCGCGGGGCTGCTGATGCCGATGGGGCAGATGAGGCGGCACCGACCGCTGGACAGCGCCCGGAACCGGGTCCACCATCGCCATACGGGTTCGCACCCAGCAGCGGGAGGTGTCCCATGGTCACCAGTCCGATCCAGCAACCGACCGCCGTGCTCCCGAGCGCCTCCGGTGACCTGCGCGCCCTCGGGCGGGCGCTGGCCACCGCCGGGCCGCGCTGGCGGGAGCGACTCCTCACCGATCTGGACCCCGTCCGGCGGGGGTTCACCGAACACGTCCGCGTCACCGAGGGAGCCGGCGGCCACTACGCCGACCTGGTGCGCGCCGCGCCACGCCTGGACCGGGGCGTACGCCTGCTGGTCGGTGAGCACGCCGCGATCAGCGCTGCGCTCGCCGCGCTCCAGCACGCCGTACGCCTGCCAGGGGTGTCCGCCGCGGAGGTACGGGCCCGCACCCACGGTCTGCTGCGCGCGCTCGACCGGCACCGGCGGCACGGCGCCGACCTGCTCTGGGAGGCGTACCAGGCCGACCTCGGCGGCGAGGACTGAGCCCGGGGAACCGGCCGGGACGGGCACGCGTCCAACCCCGTATGCGTCGCGTGCTCGCCCTGCTCGGGATCCCGTTGCTGGCCCTCTCCGCCTGCGCCACGCCCGGTGCCGATCCGGGGGTGGCCACGCCCGCCGGCCCGGACCAGCGGCCCGCGTTCACCGAGCGGGCGCGGGAGGTGGCGGCCGGCTGGCGGCCCGTACCGGGCTGGCACGACGGGTACGTCCCGCTCCAGGACGCCACGGTGCTCACCGGCGACCCGGGCACCACCGCGGAGACGAAGACGGCGTTCAACGCCGGCTGGTACCGGGACCAGATCCCGATCCCGGCCGACGTGCCGAAGGACGGCACGATCCGGTTCCCCGACGGCACGCTGCGGGTGCCGCTGGTGAGCGCCGCCGACGCGTACGCCCAACTCCACCAGGGTGATCCGCCGCCCTGCGACGGGCGTCCGGCCGCACCGGATCCGGCACCGACCGGGCGACCCGGCCCGAACGACCCGGTGTCGACCTCGGCGCCCGGCGCGTGCGTGGCGCTCACCGTGACCGGGGTGCGGCTGGGCAGCGCGCCGGTGTGGACCAGCCGAGGGCGTGCCGAGGTGCCCGCCTGGCTGTTCACCGTGGAGGAACTGGCCGTACCCGTGGCCCGGGTCGCTGTCGCGCCGCGCGTGACCGGCCGGGTTCCCGGCGGCGCGGTGCCCGGCACGCCGCTCCCGGCGGGCCTGGTGTCCGCGCAGCAACTACGGGCGGTGGAGGGCAACCGCATCGACTACCTGCTCGGCGTCGGCGCCTGCGACAGTCCGCCCACACCGCTGGTGCTGGAACGGCCGGACGTGGTGGTGATCGGCGGCGCCGTGGTCTCGCCCACCGGCCCCTGCACCCAGCAGCTCGTGCTGAAGCCGGTCAGCGTCACGCTCACCGCGCCGGTGGGCGGGCGCGTGGTGCTCGACGCCGGCAGCGGCGCCCCGCTGATCGTCCAGCCCGGCTGAGGCTCACAGGATCCGTGGCACGTCGGTGCTGATCGGCACCGGCAGCACCGTCGGTCGGTCCGAGGCGAGCGCCGCCTCGAGCGCCGCGCCGAGCCCGTCCGGCGTGGTCACCTCACCGGCGCACCCGTAGCCGTGCGCCACCGCCGTCACGTCCAGCCCGGGCAGGTCCAGCGCCGGCACGCCAGGGGTGTGCTTCAGCTCGGCGAACGCCTTCAGGATCGCGTACTGCTGATTCACCGGGACCACGACGGCGAGCGGCAGACGCAGCCGCGCCGCCGTCCACAACGCCTGGACCGAGTAGTGGAACGAGCCGTCGCCGACCACCGCGACGACCGGGCGGCCACGCCCGCTGTCGCGCTCGGCGAGCGCCATGCCGACCGCCGCCGGCAGCCCGAAGCCGAGGCCGCCGCTGGCCATCGTCAGGTACGAGCGCGGCCGCTCGATCGGCAGCCGGCGGCGCAGCGCGGCCAGGTTGGACGGCGACTCCTGTACCAGCACCCCGTCCGCCGGCCACGCGTCCGCCAGCGCGGCGAACAGCGCGTCGGCGCTCGGCGGGTCGGCCGGCTCGGGCGGGGCCGGCTGCGGGCGCGGTGACGGCGCCGCCCGATCGGTCGGCGGCAGCAGCTCACACAGCGCGGCCAAGGTCAGCCCGGCGTCGCCGAGCAGGCTCTCCCCGACCGGGGCGCGGGCCGCCTCGTCCGGATCGTCGGTGACGTGCAGCAGCCGCGCGTCGCCGGGCAGGTAGTCACCGGGCACGTGCGGGTAGTAGCGGAACACCGGCGCGCCCACCACCAGCACCACGTCGTGGCCGCGCAGCGCCTCCGACAGCGGCCCGATCGCGTACGGCAGCACGCCCCGGAAGTGCGGATGCCGTTCGGGGAACACGGCGCGCTCCGGTGCCGGGGCGGCCCAGACCGGGGCGGCCAGGCGCTCGGCCAGCGCCACCGCGTCCGGCCAGGCGTCCGACCGGTCCACCGCCGCGCCGAGCACCAGTGCCGGGGCGCGGGCGGCGGCCAGCGCGCCGGCGAAGCCGCGCAGCCGGTCCGGGTCCGGCGCGATCCGGGTGGCGACGGTACGCACCTGCGGCGGCGGGTCGGCCGGACGGTCCCAGTCGTCCATCGGCAGGGAGAGGAAGACCGGTCCGGCGGGGGGCTGCACCGCCGAGGCGTACGCCCGCATGAAGGCCGCCGGGATGTCCTGCGCGCGGGCCGGCTCGTGGGCCCACTTGACGTACGGCTGGGCCAGCTCGACCGCCCGGGGGCTGGCCAGGCGCGGCTCGATCAGCAGCATCTCGCGGGTCTGCTGGCCGGCGCTGACGATCAGCGGGGTCCGGTTGTGCCAGGCGGTGACCAGGTTGCCCATGCCGTTGCCGGTGCCGGGCGCGGTGTGCAGGTTGACGTGCGCGGGCCGGCCGGTGCCCTGGGCGTAGCCGTCGGCCATCGCGACCGCCGACGCCTCCTGAAGCGCGTGCACGTAGTGGAAGTCGTCCGGGAAGTGCTGGAGGAACGGCTCCTCGGTCGAGCCGGGGTTGCCGAAGACGGTGGTCAGGCCGAGCGCGCGCAGCAGGTCGTAGGTCGCCTCCCGCACCGTCGCCATCGCCGGCTGCCTCCGTTCCGCACGCGGATGCCGGAGCCGGCCCGGTGCCCAGTCTCCCGACCAGCCGAATCTATCGGGCCGAAGACGACTTTTCGGGCGCTTCCCGCGCTCAGGGCAGCGGGAACGGCAGCTTGATCCCGTCCAGGGCGCTCCCGCACTCGCACTCCCGCTCGGCGGGCAGCGCCGCCACGGCGTCCAGCAGCAGCCCGCGCAGCCGGTCGGTGTTCTCCGCGAAGACCCGGAACACCTCCTCGTGGGTGACCGACTCGCCCGCCTCCACGCCCGCGTCCAGATCCGTCACCAGCGCGATCGACGTGTAGCAGAGGGCAAGCTCACGGGCCAGCACCGCCTCCGGGTGACCGGTCATGTTGACGATCGTGCCGCCCATCGAGGCGAACCAGCGCGACTCCGCCCGGGTCGAGAAGCGCGGACCCTCGACCACGACCACGGTCCCGCCGTCCACCGCCGGCACGCCACGCCCCGCCGCCGTGTCGAGCAGCGTGCGCCGCCCGGCCGGGCAGTACGGGTCGGCGAACGACACGTGCACCGCGCCCCTGTCGTAGTACGTCTGCGTGCGCCCGCTGGTGCGGTCGATCAACTGATCCGGCACCACGAACGTCCCCGGGCCCAGCTCCGGCCGCAGGCCGCCCACCGCGCACGGTGCCAGCACCTGGCGTACGCCGAGCGACCGCAGCGCCCACAGGTTCGCCCGGTACGGGATCAGGTGCGGCGGGTAACGGTGATCGCGTCCGTGGCGGGGCAGGAACGCCACCCGGCGACCGCCCACCTCGGCGACGGTGATCGGGCCCGACGGCTCGCCGTACGGGGTGTCCACCACGTGTTCCACCCCGTCGAGCAGGGCGTAGAGCCCCGACCCGCCGATCACCGCCAGTTCGGCCTGCGCCGCCATCCGGCCCTCCCTCGATCCGTCGCGATCACCCGCCGTCAGACCTTAACCAGCGGGCCGGGTGCAGGCTATGGTGCGTGACATGGCGTTGACAGGGTGGACGGTCGACGGCCTCGGGCCCGTACGGGCGCACGGCTGACGGGTGTCGGACATGCAGGGTGAGGGGCAGGCGATCGGTGGCCGAGCCATGGAGTCGATGACCGGACGACTGCTGGTCGCGACACCAGGGCTCAAGGATCCGAACTTCGACCGTACGGTCGTGCTGCTCGTCGCCCACGAACCCGGCGGCGCCCTCGGGGTGGTGCTGAACCGGGCCACCGAGGTCTCCGTGGCCGACGTGCTCGGCGACTGGAGCGACCTGGCCGGCGACCCGGCGGTGCTGTTCGAGGGCGGCCCGGTGCAGCCCGACTCCGCCATCTGCCTGGCCCGGATGCGGCACCCCGTCCGGCCGGTCAAGGGCTTCCACCGCGTCTCCGGCGCGGTCGGCACCATCGACCTCTCGGTCGACCCGGAGAAGCTGCGCGAGGCGGTCGGCGGGATCCGGGTGTTCGCCGGCTACTCCGGCTGGGGTGCCGGGCAGGTCGAGCGCGAGATCGAGGAGGGCTCCTGGTTCGTGTTCGACGCGCTGCCCGGTGACGCCTTCGTCGACCGGCCGGATGATCTCTGGCCGATGGTGCTGCGCCGGCAGGGCGGCATGATGGCGGCGGTGGCCCACTTCCCGCCGGACGTGGCACTGAACTGAGCCGGGTGCGGGGGCACCCCCGCGAGATGACCATGCCGGGCGGCGTGTGTATAGTTCTCTCCGTGCCCGGGCGACCGGGGACGACCGCAAGGGGCCGTGGCGCAGCTGGTAGCGCACCACACTGGCAGTGTGGGGGTCAGGGGTTCGAGTCCCCTCGGCTCCACCCAAGCGGAAAAGCCCTGGTGGGGAGAGATATCCCACCAGGGCTTTTCGCTATCTCAGGATCAGTTGGCCCTGCACTCGAGCGGGCGACAGGATGACGGTGGCGAAGGCCCACGCCTTCCCCGTCGCCTCGCCTCGAGCCCAGTCCGCGATCAGTCCTCCACCCACGCCTTCTTCAGCACGTTGAGTAGCGCGGCCTGACGCTTTCGCAAGACCTCCGGCGTCCACTGGTTCTCCAGGAGAACCTGGCTCGTTAGTGCGAACGTGGCGACGCCGTTCTTCCCGGCGAAGTAGGTGGCCTTCTTCTTCGTAAAGTCGAAGTTGCGCGCCTGCGAGTTCTTCGCGCGGTTCAGCAACACCAGGTTGGCGACGCGGTGCGTCCAGTACTCCCGTTGCTCATCGGTGAACCTGACCTTCCACAGCGAGGCGGGTGCCGGGTTCTGCGGCAGGACGTGCTCAACCGTGATGCGGGCATGCTCATATGTAACGCCAGGCGCGCCGGCCAGAAGTTCATCGAGACGCAGCAGCACGTAGCGGCGTACCTTCTCCTGGAGATAGAGGTCGCCGTTCAGCTTCTCCGTGACCTCCTTCTTCTCAACTTCGGAAAGCGCCAGCGACGGCGCGTCCAGTCCCTTTCCGTCGGCAAGCTCGCGCAGCAATGCGGCATAGCGCTGGGCCCGTGGGGTCGCGTAGACCCGGCGGATGAGCATGCTGGCTGCGAGCCGCTCGAGCGCCTTCAGGAAGTCATCCAGCCAGGCGGCATCGTCACCGTGGCGACGAAGTGCCCACAGGGCGGGCGGCAGCCAGTCGCTGTTGTCGATCTGAGCCAATCTCCGGAACCAGTTGTTGACCGGCTCTGCGCCCACCGGTGCTGCGTAGGTGAAGTCCCGGATCTGGCCGTAGGCTTCGGCGTACGGGGTCAGCACATCGTCGACGAAGGCGGCGCCCCTGCCCGGCAGGTAGTCAACGAGGACTTGTTCGGGGAACTCTCTGAGTAGTTCCTTTTCCGGACGTTTCATGGCGAAGATCATCCGGATGTGCTGGAAGAGTTCGGCGAAAAGCTCGCGGCCCACCAGCTCCTCAGCGCTCTCCCACTTCTCGGCGTATGCATCTGAGTCGTCGGAGGGCAGGCCGCCGATGATGTTCGACTTGAAGATGTCGGTGGGCAGAAGATCGAGCCCGCGGGCGTTCATTACGCTGAAGATGCGGTGGGCGCTGGCCAGATCTGGTGTGCTCACCACGACCAGGTAGGTGCGCGTGCTCAACATCCGCATGAGTTCGAGTCGGCGGTGGGACGGCCACTGTGCGAGGCGTCCGTGGAGGGCGTTCGCGTTCTCCTGGATGGCGCGCTGGGCGTCGTTCTTGACCACCGTGTGGTTGAGAGCCAGCAGATGAATAACGCTGCCGGTGCGTTGGACGTGATCCGCGAAGAACGCGCGGTCGCGTTTCCGTAGCATAAGACGCGGCTGCGAAGCCAGTCCTCGGATCTTGTCACCAGGCTCGGAGATCAGGTGGTCGAGGCTTGATCGAACCTCTTGGTCGTCGGTCAGATCGCGCAGGACCGCGAGCAGAATGGTCAGGGTTGTGAGGCGCTGCTGGCCGTCGATGACTTCGGCCGCCGGATCCTGCTTGTTCTTGACGAGGACGACGGATCCGAGGAAGTAGGGATCCGCGCTGTCGCGGTCGAGGGCCTCACTCAGATCATCCAGTAACTGCAACGCCTGTTCCTTGCGCCACGCATAGGGGCGTTGGTAATCAGGGATGCTGAAGCTGTATTCGCTGCAAAACACCTTGTGGAGCGGCATTTCGTGCGCCTCGAGTTGTGGCATTGGTGCATTATCCCTACCGGGTCTCCGGATGTCCCTCGCCCAGATGGTTATCCGCAACCCGCCTAACGAGCGGACCAGGAGAAGTGCTGACGTCGCCGTTGATCAACTTCAGTGGTGCGGTTCCCTAACTGGTCACGCGGCCCGCGAGCACCAGCGCCCAGCACAGCGCGCCGAACCCGGCAGTGCTCGCCACCGTCCGGACCACGTTCCAGGTGACCCAGGCGGACTCGAAGCGCTCCCGCGCCGCTCCGAGATCCGCCGTGCCGGCCGCCGCGAGCGCGTCGTTCAGCGGCACGTTCACCGCCACCGTGACGACGAACATCACCAGGTACAGGGCCAGCCCGGCGACGATCCACGGCAGCGCCGGCCGGGTCGCCCCGCGCCACGCCAGCACCGCCGCGAGCGCCGCCAGCGCCGGCGTACCCAGGAACGCCAGCAGGAACCAGCCGTTGACGACTGAGACGTTGATGCGCTGCATGGCGTCCACGAACGTGCGGTCGTCCGCGCCGCGCAGCGCCGGCATCACGGCGTACGCGAACGCGGCGAACAGGCCCGCCATCAGACCGGCGCCGACTGTGGCGCCGACCAGCGTCAGTTGTTGTACGAGTCGCATGTCCTCATCGAACCGCCGGGCGATGAGACGGCACATGGTCAGGACGCGCGATCGTGTGTTCAATCGTCTCGTGGACGCCGTCTCCGGCCTGCTCGACGGTCCCCGGGCGCGGGGCGCCTTCCTGCTGCGTTCGATCCTCACCCCGCCCTGGTCGATGCTGATCCGGGACGAGGCGCCGCTCACGCTTGTCGCCGTGGTGCGGGGCGAGGGCTGGATCGTGCCGGAGGAGGGCGACGCCGCGCGGCTGACCGGCGGTGACGTGGCGATCGTGCGCGGGCCGGCCCCGTACACGGTGGCGGACGACCCGGCCACGGCGCCGCAGGTGGTAGTGCACCCGGGGCAGCGCTGCACCACACCGGACGGGCGCGAGCTGTTCGCGATGACACGCTGGGGCGTACGCACCTGGGGCAACGGGCCGGACGGCCGGACCGTGCTGCTCACCGGCACGTACCCGGTACGGGGCACTGTCGGGCGGCGGCTGCTGGACGCGCTGCCGCCGCTCGCGGTGGTGCGGCGCGAGTCGTGGGACACGCCGCTGGTGCCGCTGCTGGCCGCCGAGATCGTCAAGGACGACCCCGGCCAGGAGGCGGTGCTGGACCGCCTGCTCGACCTGCTGCTCATCGCCGCGCTGAGGGAGTGGTTCGCCCGGCCGGACGCCGCCGCCCCCGCCTGGTACCTGGCGTACGCCGATCCGGTGGTCGGCCGCGCGCTGCGCATGCTGCACCACGACCCGGCCCGGCCGTGGACGGTGGCGTCACTCGCCGCGGAGGTGGGGATGTCGCGGGCGGCGCTGGCCCGGCGCTTCACCGCGCTGGTCGGTGAGCCGCCCATGTCGTACCTGACGGGCTGGCGGCTGGCGCTCGCGGCCGACCTGCTCCGCGAGCCAGGCGCCACAGTCGGCGCGGTGGCCCGCCGGGTCGGCTACGGCAGTTCGTTCGCCCTGAGTGCGGCGTTCAAACGCCGGTACGGCGTGAGCCCGCGCCGGCACGTCGACCCGGATAGATTGGCCGGATGACTGTCGACCTGTTCGCCGGCGTCCCGGTGCGCGATCTCGCGGTGGCGACGGACTGGTACGAGCGGCTGTTCGGCGAACCGCCGCAGTTCCGGCCGAACGACAGCGAGGCGGTGTGGGAGCTGGCCGAGCACCGCTACCTCTACGTCGACGTGCGGCCCGAGCACGCCGGTCACGCCATGCAGACGGTAGTCGTCGACGACCTCGACTCCCGCGTCGCGGGGATCACCGCCCGCGGTCTGACGCCGACCGCGCAGGAGACCTACGACAACGGCGTCCGCAAGGTGATCTTCCACGACCCGGACGGCAACGAGATCGGCTTCGGCGGCGGTCCGGCCTGACCGGGCCGGCCGGGCCGCGGGGATTCGCGGCCCGGCCTGCGACGTCAGCGCGGGCGCCGGGTCTTCGGCAGGTCGAACTGGTCGGCCCGGCGGCAGTCCTTCGGGCCGCCGATCGCCTGCGGGCCGACCTCGTCGAGGGCCTTGCGGGCGCGCTGGCGGCCCAGGTTCCAGGCGTACCAGGGGTCGGGTTCGGCGAGGTCGTCGGCGATCCAGCTCAGCGTGCACCGGCGTACCGGGTCGGGGAGTTTGGCGAGCGCCGGGGTGGCGTCGGCGGACAGTGCCCGCAGGTACCAGGCGTCGATCTTGCCGGTCTGCTCGTACCGCAGCGTGTTGCGGCGGGCGACGTAGTCCTCCGGGTTGAGCACGGCCAGGCCGAGCAGCATCGCCACCGCCAGCGCGAGCGTGGTGCCGGGGATCCACCGGCCCCGCCACTTGACGCCGGCCGCGATGATCATCAGGAAGACCGTGCCGAGCAGCATCTCGAACGCCATCACGAAGATCCGCTCGCCGGTGAAGCTGTAGACCTTCTGGTACGTCCACATCCGGGACAACGCCGACGCCACGATCACCACGCTGAGCGCGCTGATCAGCCCGAGCAGCACGCGCAGCAGGATCCGCTCGACCGGCCGCTCCCGGCGTGCCCAGCGGCTCACCCCGCCGAGCACCGCCACCGTCAGCAGCGTGACGAAGAGCAGCTGCCAGAAGCCGCTGCGCGCGTACTCGGCGTAGCTGAGCCCGGCGACCCGCTGCACGTGCTGCTGCCCGCCGAAGAGCGTGGTGAACTGCACCACCACGAACCCGGCGAACAGCAGCGTGAGCGCGCCGATGGCCGGGGCCCACTCCAGCAGGCCGAGACGGCGTTCACCCTCGCGATCCACGGTGGACAGGTCGGGCGGCGCGGCGAGCGTGTAGAGCGCGGCAACCGCGATCAGACCGCCCACCACTGCGAGGAACAGCCAGCCGAACACCGTACCGATGTTGATCTCAGGGACGAGCGAACCGAGCGCCTCGGAGAACGCCGCGTCGGCCGACGCGAGCAGGCTGCCGAAGACCACGAGCACCACGACCGTGGCGACCACCGAGACGGTCACCTTGCGCACGGTCGCCTCCTGCGGCGAGGCGGTGATGTGCCGGCGTACCCACGGCAGGCCACGCAACGCCGCGAACGGCGTCGCCACCAGGCCGAACAGGACCGAGCGCACCAGCCGCCCGCCGATGATCGCCAGGGTGGCGCAGCCGAGCGCGCCGAGCACGCAGAACGTCACGAGCCACCAGGCGTTCCGGAACGCCGGCACGGCGATCAGGGCCAGCGCCGCAGCCGCCCACCCGGCCCGGATGAGCTTGTCGGCGCGCGGCAGGTCCGCGGTCTTCGACCGGACCGCCAGCACCACAGCGAGCGTGAGCGTGAGCCAGCCCAGGAACCAGCCGACGCCGACGCGGCCGAGCGGCACGAAGACCGCGCTGCCGACCGCGGCGGCCAGCACCGCGAGCGGCACCGCCCGCCCGGTCGCCGCCTTCGGGCCGGGCCACCGCGCGCCGAGGAACGAGGTCCGCGGCACCGGAGGTCGCGGCGCCCACGTCGGCGCCTGCGGGTGCCCGCTCCACCCCATTCCGGGGTACGGCGGCGCGGGCGCCAGCCCACCGCCGTGCGGAGGCGGGGTGCCCGGAGCGCGCTGAGTACCCGGCGCGGGCAGCGGCCCGGAGGCAGGCTGCGCGCCCGGCGCGGTCCATGCTCCGGAGACTGGCGCCTGCGTGGCGCCGGACGGGCCGGTAGCCGCTGGCGTGCCCGGGGGAGCGGCAGATGTCTGCGAGGCTCCCGACGGGCCGGAAGTCGCGGAAGCGGCCGTCCGCAGAGCACCATCGCCGGGGCGCGCGCCGGTCCCGGCTCCACCGGAGGCGGCCGTGGCCGCGTCTGCCGGGCCGGCATCCGGGGTGGACGATGCGGCGTCGCCGGTGGCCGGGGACGTTCCGCCAGCCTGCTCCCGGCGAGCCGCCGGAACGGCGTCCGGCGGGGCGGCGACAGGCCCTCCGCCCGCCGGACGGTCGGCGACGGGCTTCCCAGCCTCGGCTGCTGCCGCCGCACCCGATGCGGTCGGGCCGCTCGCGGCGGTGGAAGGAACCGAGCCCTCGGCCGGTGTGGACAGGGCGGCGGTGGTGCCGCTCGCGCCGGTGGCCGGGGCAGCGCCCTCCGCCGGGGAGCGCTCGGCGGCGGGCGCCGTCGCCTGGGCGGGCACCGCCGCCGGCTGGCCGGGTGCCCCCGGCTGGCCGGGCGCGGGGACCAGCGGGAGGAACAACGCGTACCCCTGGGTGCCGGGCGGCACGCTGACCGGAATGGCCCAGCCTGGTTGCCCCTCGGCACCGGGCCACGGCACCGGTGCGGGAGCGCCCTCCATCGTGGGCAGGACCAGCAGGTACGGCTGTGCGGGGGCGGGAACGTCGCCCGGTGCGGGACCGGCCGCGGGGGCGGCGCGGGACGACTCGGGGGACGGGACCGGCTCGGGCAAGGGACGCTCCTCGATCACAGGGTTTCGTCACTCTAGGGCCGTCAGGCGTCCGTCGCCGCCCCGGTTGTCCGTTCGGTCATGCCGCCCCGCCGATCGGCGCGGATCGAACCTTTGGCGGCTCGCGGCCGTACCAGTGCGCGGGAGGTCGATCACATGGCCGCACGTCGCGCGTTCGCCGCGTTCGCCGCCGTCGCCGCGACGGTGCCGCTGACCGCCGCGCCGGCCGCGGCGCACGGTGCGCCGACCAGCCCGCTGAGCCGGGCCGCCGCGTGCGGGCCCGAGGGTGGCCGGGCGCAGACGCCCGCCTGCCGGGCCGCGGTCGCCGCCGGAGCGGCGGTACGCGAGTGGGACAACATCCGGGTGGCCCGGATCGACGGGCGGGACCGGGAACGCATTCCGGACGGGGAACTGTGCAGCGGCGGGCTGTCCGCGTATCGGGGGCTGGACCTGGCGCGTGCCGACTGGCCCGCCACCACGCTCACGGCCGGTGCCCGGCACACGTTCCGCTACCGCACCACCATCCCGCACCGGGGCACGTTCCGGTACTACGTCACCACCGGCTCGTACTCGCCGAAGCGCGTGCTCACCTGGGCGGATCTGGAGGAGAAACCGTTCCTCGAGGTCACCGACCCGCCGATCCGCGCGGGCGCGTACGAGATGCGGGGGAAGCTGCCGACCGACCGGACCGGCCGGCACCTCGTCTACGTCATCTGGCAGAACTCGGACACCCAGGACACGTACTACTCCTGCTCGGACGTGATCTTCCGGGCGGCACGCGGTGAGCCGGACCCGCCGCCGGCAGCGCCGAAGGCGAGCGCGTCGCCTCCGCGTACCCTCGCCGTGCCGGCGGCCGACGACGAGCCGGCGGTGCCGGTCGCGACGGTGACCGACGGCGGACCGCTGTCCCGGCCGCTCGTCCTCGGCGCGGCGGCGCTCGTCGTCGCGCTGCTCGCGGCGGCGGTGGTCGGACTGCGGCGGGCCGGCGGGCCGCCGCCCGGGCGGCCGTGCGGGATCCGCAACCACCGCGCCGGGCGGCGCCGCATCTGGTGACTCAGCCGAGCAGGCTCTCGATCTCCGCCAGGTCGTCACCGGCGAGGTCGAGGTTGTTCACCGCGGCCACGTTGCCCTCCAGTTGCCCGACGCTGCTCGCGCCGATGATGAGGCTGGTCATGCGCGGGTCGCGCAGCGCCCACGTCAAGGCGAGCTGCGCGAGGGTCTGCCCGCGTCGCTCGGCCACCGCGGCGAGCCCTCGGACCGTCGCCATCGTCTCCTCGTCGAGGTCGCTCTCGTTCAGGAAGACGCTCGTGCGGACCCGGGAGTCGGCCGGGATGCCCTTCAGGTAGCGGTCGGTGAGCAGGCCCTGGGCGAGCGGGCTGTAGGCGATGCAGCCGGCGCCGACGCGCTCCAGCGTGTCCAGCAGGCCGTCGCTCTCCGTCCAGCGGTTCATCATCGAGTACGACGGCTGGTTGATCAGCAGCGGCGTGCCCAGGTCGCGCAGGATCGCGGCGGCCCGCTCGGTCTGCTCCGAGTCGTAGTTGGAGATGCCCACGTAGAGCGCCTTGCCGGAGCGGACGATCGCGTCGAGCGCGCCCATCGTCTCCTCCAGCGGGGTCTCCGGGTCGAACCGGTGCGAGTAGAAGATGTCGACGTAGTCCAGTCCGAGGCGGCGCAGTGACTGGTCCAGCGACGAGATCAGGTACTTGCGCGAGCCCCACTCGCCGTACGGGCCCTGCCACATCAGATAGCCGGCCTTGCTGGAGATCACCAGCTCGTCCCGGTACGGCTTCAGGTCGGCGGCGAGCAGCCGGCCGAAGTTCTCCTCCGCCGAACCGGGCGGCGGGCCGTAGTTGTTGGCCAGGTCGAAGTGGGTGATGCCCAGGTCGAAGGCGCGGCGGACGATGTCGCGCTGCCGCTCGAAGGGGCGGTCCGGTCCGAAGTTGTGCCACAGGCCGAGGGAGATGACGGGGAGCTTCAGCCCGCTCCGGCCGCTGCGCCGGTAGATCATCTCGTGGTAACGGTCGTCGCTGGCGAGGTAGGTCACCAGGCCATTCTGTCCGGACCGGAGTGCGCACGCAGCGGCGCGGGTACGTTCGGCCTCATGCGTTACGTGCGGCTCGACACCCCCAAGCCCATCTCCAAGATCGGCCTCGGCACCTGGCAGTTCGGTTCCAAGGAGTGGGGCTACGGCCCCGAGTACGAGCGCCGGGCCGCCGAGATCGTCCGTCGGGCGCTCGACCTGGGCGTCACCCTGTTCGACACCGCCGAGCTGTACGGCTTCGGCCGCAGCGAACGCATCCTCGGTGCGGCACTGGGCGACGACCGGGCCAAGGTCGTGGTCGCCACCAAGATCTTCCCGTTGCTGCCGGTCGCCCCGGTGGTGCAGCAGCGCGCGGTCGCCTCCGCCGCCCGGCTCGGCGTCGACGGCATCGACCTCTACCAGGTGCACCAGGCCAATCCGGTGGTCGCCGACACCACCACCATGCGCGGCATGCGCTCGCTGCAGGACGTCGGGCTGGTCGGCGAGGTCGGCGTCAGCAACTACGGCCTGCGCCGGTGGCGGTTCGCCGAGGCCGCGCTGGGCCGCCGGGTGCTGAGCAACCAGGTCCGCTACAGCATGATCGACCGCGGCCCCGAGGAAGACCTCATCCCGTACGCGGAGCAGGCCGGCCGGATCGTCATCGCGTACTCGCCGCTGGCGCAGGGTTTCCTCTCCGGCCGCTACGACGCCACGAACCCGCCGGCCGGGGCGGTACGCCGGGCCAACCCGTACTTCCTGCCGGAGAACCTGGAACGCGGCACCGCGCTGATCGCCACGCTGCGCGAGGTGGCCGACGCGCACGACGCCACGCCGAGCCAGATCGCGCTCGCGTACGTGCTGCGGCACCCGAACGTGGTGGCCATCCCCGGTGCCTCCGGGGTCGAGCAGATGGAACGCAACGCCGCCGCCGCCGAGATCGACCTCGCCGACGACGAGTACGCCGCACTGGTCGCCGCCGCGCACGCGTTCCGCCCGGTCACCGGGCTGGCCGCCGTACCCCGGATGGTCCGCGCCCGCCTCGGTAAGTGAGCGGCGTTCCGGTGGCGTCCGTGGTCGGCTGAGTGACGACGGGCGCCGCCGGTCATCGGACCGCGCTAGCGTGGGTCGGGTGACCGCTCCCAACCAGGTTTCCCCGGTCCCGCCCGCCGACCTGCCGAGCACGCTCGGCGAGCTGCGCGCGACCGGCCACCGCTACCGCACGGTCAAACAGGAACTCCGAGACAACCTCCTCGTCCGGATGGGCTCCGGCGAGGAACGCTTCCCCGGCATCGTGGGCTACGAGGACACGGTGCTGCCCGAGGTCGAGCGCGCGCTGCTCGCCGGGCACGACATGGTGCTGCTCGGCGAGCGCGGGCAGGGCAAGACCCGGCTGATCCGCTCGCTCGGCGCGCTGCTCGACGAGTGGACCCCGGTGATCCCCGGCTCGGTACTCAACGAGCACCCGATGCACCCGCTCACCCCGGCGTCCCAGGCGCTCGTCGACTCGGCCGGCGACGACCTGGCGATCGGGTGGCTGCACCGCTCGATGCGGTACGGCGAGAAGCTCGCCACGCCGGACACCAGCGTCGGTGACCTGATCGGCGACGTCGACCCGATCCGCCTCGCCCAGGGCCGCACGCTCGGTGACCCGGAGACCATCCACTTCGGGCTCGTACCGCGCACCAACCGGGGCGTCTTCGCCGTCAACGAGCTGCCCGACCTGGCCGAACGCATTCAGGTGGCGCTGCTCAACGTGCTGGAGGAGCGCGACATCCAGGTCCGCGGCTACCAGCTGCGGCTGCCGCTGGACCTGCTGCTGGTGGCGAGCGCCAACCCGGAGGACTACACCAACCGGGGCCGGATCATCACGCCCCTGAAGGACCGGTTCGGCGCGGAGATCCGTACCCACTACCCGCTCGACCTCGACCTGGAGCTGGCACTGATCCGGCAGGAGGCCGACCTGGTCGCCGTCGTACCTGAGCACGTGCTGGAGGTGCTGGCCCGGTTCGCCCGCGACGTGCGGGAGTCCCCGTCGGTGGACCCGCGCTCCGGCGTGTCCGCCCGGTTCGCCATCGCCGCCGCGGAGACGGTCGCCGCCGCCGCGTTGCGCCGTTCGGGTCTGCTGGCCGGTGCCTCTGCCGTCGCTGCTGCCTCGGGTGGCGGCGCTGCGTCTGCGTCTGCCTCTCGTCGGGAGGCGCCGGTGGCCCGGATCGGGGACACCGTCTCCGTCACCTCCACGCTGCGCGGCAAGGTCGAGTTCGAGAGCGGCGAAGAGGGGCGCGAGATCGAGGTGCTCGCGCACCTGCTGCGTACCGCCACCGCCGAGACGTTCCGCGCCCGCCTCGCCGGGCTCGACCTGTCCGGCTTCACCGCGATCGTCGCCGAGGGCGGCGCCGTCGAGACCGGGGAACTGGTCTCCTCGGCCGAGCTGTTGCGCCAGGTCGGGACCGTGCCGGGGCTGGCCAAGGTGCTCGACCGGCTCGGGCTCGGCGACGCGCCCAGCCCGGAGGAGGCGGCAGCCGGCATCGAGTTCGTGCTGGAAGGGCTGCACCTGACCCGCCGGCTCGGCAAGGACGTCACCGACACCGGGCGCACCGTCTACGGGGACCGGGACTGACAATGGCCGGCGGCAACCGCTTCCGGTACGGGCAGTGGCGCGGCGGACCCGACCCGCTCGCCCCGCCGTACGACGTGCGCGCCGCGGTGGACGCGGTCGGCTCGGACGTGCTCGCCGGCGGCAGCCTGCGCGAATCGCTGCGCGAGCTGCTACGGCGCGGCCCGCAGGGGCGTGGCGGGCTCGACGACCTGGCCGCCCGCGCCCGCCGCCTCCGCCGGGAGGCGCTGCGCCGGGGCGACCTGGACGGCGCCGTCACCCGGGCCCGGGCCCTGCTCGACCAGGCGCTCGCCGCCGAACGCGACGAGCTGCGCGGCCGCGACGGCGACGACGCCCGGTTCGCCGAGGCCGTGCTCGACAACCTGCCCCGCTCCACCGCCCGTGCCGTGTCGGAGCTTTCCGGGTACGACTGGGCCAGCGCCGAGGCGCGGCAGACGTACCAGCGGATCCTCGACGGGCTGCGCGGCGACGTGCTGGAGCAGCGATTCGCCGGGCTGCGCGACGCGGCCCGGGCCACCGCCGACCCGGCCGTCCAGCGGCAGCTCGCCGAGATGATGCGCGACCTCAACGACCTGCTCGCCCGGCACGCCCGCGCCGAGGACACCACCGACGCGTTCGCCGAGTTCATGCGCCGCCACGGCGAGTTCTTCCCGGAACGCCCCAGGGATGTCGACGAGCTGATCGACGTACTGGCCCGGCGGGCCGCCGCCGGTGAGCGGCTCATGCGGTCGCTGTCGGACCGGCAACGCGAGGAACTGGCCGGGCTGATGCGCCAGTCGCTCGGCGACCGGCTCGCCGGCGAACTGTCCCAGCTCGACGCCCACCTGCGGTCGCTGCGGCCGGACCTGAACTGGCAGCGCGGCGAGCGGGTCCGCGGCGACCAGCCGCTCGGCTACGGCGAGGCCACCGGCGCGCTCGACGAGATCGCCGAACTCGACGAGCTGCTGGACTCCCTCGACCAGGACCAGCCCGGCGCCACGCTCGACGACGTCGACGTGGAGGCCGTCGCCCGGACGCTGGGCCGGGACGCCGCCGACGACGTACGCCGGTTGCGGGAGCTGGAACGCGAACTGCGCCGCCAGGGCTGGGTCACCCGCGATGCGGACGGCCTGACGCTCAGCCCCAAGGCGCTGCGCCGGCTCGCGAGCACCGCGCTGCGGCGGGTCTTCGCCGACCTGACCGCCGGCCCGCGCGGCCAGCACGACCTCCGCACGGCGGGCGCGGCGGGCGAGGTGAGCGGGGCGTCCCGCCCCTGGGAGTACGGCGACGAGCAGCCGCTGGACGTGGTGCGCACGCTCACCCGCGCGGTACGACGGGCCGGTCCCGGAGTGCCGGTGCCGCTCGCGGTCGAGGACTTCGAGGTGGTGGAGACCGAACGGCGGGCGTCGGCGGCGGTGGTGCTCTGCGTCGACCTGTCGTACTCGATGATCTCGCAGGGCCGCTGGGGCCCGATGAAGCAGACCGCGCTGGCCCTGTCGCATCTGATGGCGACCCGGTTCCCGCAGGACGCGCTGCAGATCGTCGGCTTCGGCCGGGAGGCGATGCCGCTGACCCAGCAGGAGCTTGCGGCGGTGGAGCCGGACATGCAGCAGGGCACCAACCTCCAGCACGCGCTGCGGATCGCCGGCCGGCACCTGCGCCGCCACCCGGGTGCCGAGCCGGTGGTGCTTGTGGTCACCGACGGCGAGCCGACAGCGCACCTGGACCCGGAGGACGGTGAGGCGTACTTCCACTGGCCGCCGTTGCCGGAGACCATCTCGGCGACGATCCGGGAGGTGGACCGGCTGACCCGGTACGGCGCGACGCTCAACCTGTTCATGCTGGGCGATGATCCAGGGCTGCGCCGGTTCGTGGACGCGGTGGCGCGGCGTTCGGGTGGCCGCATGTTCACCCCGGACCTGGACGACCTGGGCGAGTACGTGGTTTCCGACTACCTTCGTGCTCGCCACGGCCGCCGCTGACCCTGCTGCTCCCCGCCCCGACGCCGATCTTGGAGTTGTGGCACCCGGGATGCCCGACTCACGGCTTTCGCGAGGCGCCATAACTCCAAGATTGCCGCATCCGTCGCCAGTTCACCCGCGATCTTGCACTTGCTGCCCGGGCAAACCTCGCAAACGGGATGCCGGGAGGGCGTGAACGGCAAGATCGCGCGTGTCGCCTGCGGCGCCCTTCGGGTCAGCCCTGCCCGGTCGCGTCGATCATGAACTTGGCGGCGCTTGGTGTCCGTTTTGTCGCTGCCAACCTCATGATCGACGCTGCGGGCGCCCGGGAAGGGTTTCTCCTGGGGTGATCAAGGAGTTTGTGCCCTCGGCAGCGCCGGAAAGTGCCGCAAACTCCTTGATCACCGGGTGTAGAGCGGGGTGTCCGGGTTGGGGGTGGTGGGCGGCACTCTGGTGGCGGAATCGTGGGCGGGTGCCGGGCGTTGTAACCGGGTGAACGACCGAGCACTGGCTGCCGCCGAGCGAGGCGGTGCCGGCTGTGGGCACAGCCCAGGCCGCGGTCGTTGAGTACGTCTCCGACGGCCTGAGCCGCAGGCAATCACCCCGGCCGGCGGGTCGTTGACGATGGTTGCGACGACGCGTCAGGGCCCGGGAATGATCCTGGCCGGCTGGTCGTTGAACACGGTTCCGACGACGTGAACCGCTCGCACCGCACCCCCGGTGGTGGCGTGAGGCGCCCGGGAATGATGCCGGGCCGCTGGTCGTTGGACATGCTTCCGGCGCCGCGTAGAGGCCCCCGCCCCCGCGAGCAGCCGGGATCCCCCCAAGACTTTTTGAGCGCCTGACGGTGCCCACGTATCCCGTTCCCCGGCGGGTGCGTCGACCCCCGAATGGAGCACTTGTGATGAACACGATTTTGCGTAAGAGCGTTCTGGGTATTGCTGGTCTGGCTTTCACCGGTGGCGTGTTCGCCGGTCCGGTCGCCGCCCACGCGGCCGACACCACCACCCATACCAAGCCGGTTGCGGCCACGGTGCAGGGTGACAAGCTGATCCCGCACGGTGTGCAGGGTGAGCAGTCGCGCATCGAGCTGAACGACGAGCAGACCAAGAACGTGAAGGCGATCATCGCGGCGACGAAGAAGGCCGGTATGGACGAGCGTGCCGCGGTGGTGTCGATCGCGACGGCGTTGCAGGAGTCGAAGCTGGAGAACCTGGGCCACCTGGGTGACCGTAACGACCACGACTCGCAGGGCCTGTTCCAGCAGCGTCCCTCCAGTGGTTGGGGCACGGTGGAGCAGATCACCGATCCTGAGTACTCGACGACGGCGTTCCTGAAGGGTCTGAAGCAGGTCGACGGCTGGCAGGACATGCCGCTGACCAAGGCCGCCCAGACCGTCCAGGTCTCCGCTTACCCGGACCACTACGCCCAGTGGGAGCAGCAGGCCGCCGACCTCGTCGCCAAGCACTGGAACAGCTAAGACCAAGAGCTGAAGGCCGGCACCCCGAAACGACGGGGTGCCGGCCTTCACGCGTCCGGGTGAACCGAGCCCGGTAGCCGGGGTGGCCGCAGCGGCCGCGAGGGTTGGATGCGGGCATGGACGAGGTGGACGCCCCGGCACTACGGCAGGCGTACGAGGAGTTGTTCGCGGAGATCGACGCGGGCGGGTTCGGGCCGCCGCCGGAAGGGCAGTTGAGCGCCGAGCAGATCGTCGCGCACCTCGCCGCCAACGACGAGCTGATGAGCGAGGCGACGGAGGCGGTGCTGGCCGGGTCGCCGTTCGCCTACTACGACCTGGACACGATCCACCGTCCCCAACTGGACGCGCTGGTCTCCGAGTGCGGCGGGCTGGACGGTCTGGCCGCGTTGTTCCGGGCCACCAGCCAGAAGTTGTGCGCGCTGGCCGAGCGGCTCGGCCCGGCGGCGGAGACACCAGTGGACACGGTGCTGCGCGAGGGCTTCGACCTGGACGTGGACGACTCGCTGCCCTGGGGCAGGGCGCTGGACCTGCACATCCGCGTGCACCTGCCGCTGCACCTCGCCCAGCTCCGCGCCCTGCGCCGCCAGCCCCACCTCGCCTGAGCCGCCCGAACCATAGAGCCGCCCGAACCATAGAGCCGCCCGAACCGCCGAGCCGCCCGAACCGTCGATCATGCAGTTGTGGCAGTGGACAACTCCGGCATGCCCGGCCTTCCAGGCGCCACAACTCCAAGATCAACGAGAGTGGAGCGCGGGGCGGAACGCGGGGCAGGAGACGGGCGGAACGTGCGGCGGTAGGCGGTGGGGGATACGCCGACCCGGGTGTGGAAGTGCTGGCGCAGCGCGGCGGTGGTGCCGAAGCCGGCGGCCCGGGCGATCCGGTCCACGCTCAGATCAGTCGTCTCCAACAGCACCCGGGCGTGCTCGGTCCGCTGCTGGAGCAGCCACTGCGCCGGGCTGAGCCCGGTCTCGGAGCGGAAGTGCCGGGTGAACGTACGGACGCTCATCCGTGCGTGCGCCGCCATCTCGCGCAGCGCCACCGGCTCGTGCAGCCGCTGCCGTGCCCACTCGCGGGTGGCGGCCGTGCCGTTGTCGGCGCCGCGGGGCACCGGCCGCTCGATGTACTGGGCCTGCCCACCGTCGCGCCACGGCGGCACCACGCAGCGCCGGGCGGCCCGGTTGGCGACCGCGCTGCCGTGGTCGGTGCGGACGACGTGCAGGCACAGGTCGATGCCGGCGGCCACTCCGGCCGAGGTGAGCACGCGGCCGTCGTCGACGAAGAGCACGTCGGGGTCGAGCGGTACGCCGGGGTGCAGGCGGCGGAAGCGCGACGCGTACGCCCAGTGTGTGGTGGCCGGGCGGCCGTCGAGCAGGCCGGCGGCGGCGAGTACGAAGGCGCCGGTGCAGATGGACATGACGCGCGCGCCCCTGTCGTACGCGGCCCGCAGCGCGTCGGCCACCTCGACCGGAACCGTGCCGTCGGAAAGCGGCGAGCCGGCGTGGATGCCGGGGACGATCACGGTGTCGGCGCGCTCCAGCAGCTCCAGGCCGTGATCGGGGAGGACCTGGAAACCGGCGCTGCTGCGGACCGGCAGCCCGCCGGGGGTGCAGGTCGCCACGGCGTACAGCGGGATGTTGTCGTCGGCGCGGGCGGCGCCGAGGACCTGGGCCGGGGTGCCGAGGTCGAGCGCCACCACGCCGTCGAGGGCGAGCACGGCGACCCGGTGCGGTACGGACATGGCCCGATTATTGCGCACGATGGCTTTCCGGCCACTCGTCGGAGGAGCCGCCCGGCCCGAGACTCGGCTGGTGAAGCGATCCCGCCTGCATCCGGCCTGGCTCGTCGCCGCCGTCGCCTTCGTCGCGCTGGTCGGCGCGGCCGGCTTCCGCGCCACTCCCGGCGTGCTGCTGCACCCGCTGCACGCCGAGTTCGGCTGGCCGCTGGCGACCATCTCCGCCGCCGTCTCGGTCAACCTGCTGCTGTACGGCCTTACCGCGCCGTTCGCCGCCGCGCTGATGGACCGGTTCGGCATCCGCCGGGTGGTGGCCGGCGCGCTGGTGCTGGTCGCCGCCGGCAGCGGCCTGACCGTGGGGATGACGGAGAGCTGGCAGCTCCTGCTGTGCTGGGGCGTCCTCGTCGGGCTGGGCACCGGCTCGATGGCGCTGGCGTTCGTGGCGACGGTGACCGGTCGCTGGTTCGTCAAGCGGCGGGGCCTGGTGACGGGTGTGCTCACCGCCGGGGGCGCGGCCGGGCAGCTCGTCTTCCTCCCGCTGCTGGCGGTGCTGGTGCGCGACCACGGCTGGCGCACGGCGGCACTCGTCGTCGCCGGGGCCGCGCTGGCGGTCGTACCCCTTGTGGTGTGGTTGTTGCGGGAGCATCCGGCGGACCTGGGGCGGCCCGCCTACGGCGCGACCGAGGTCGTGCCGCCGGCCCGGCCGGAGGGCGGCGCCGCCGCACGGGCGGTCGGCGCGCTCGCCGCCGCCGCGCGGACGCGGCCGTTCTGGCTGCTCGCCGGCGGTTTCGCGATCTGCGGCGCGACCACGAACGGCCTGGTCGGTACGCACTTCGTGCCCGCGGCACACGACCACGGCATGCCGGAGACCACAGCGGCCGGGCTGCTCGCCGTGGTCGGGATCTTCGACATCGCCGGCTCGATCGCCTCCGGCTGGCTCACCGACCGGGTCGACCCCCGGCTGCTGCTCGGCGCCTACTACGCGTTGCGCGGGGCGTCGCTGCTGGTGCTGCCGAGCCTGTTCGCCGGTACGGCGGAGCCGAGCATGCTGGTCTTCATCGTGTTCTACGGGCTGGACTGGGTGGCGACGGTCCCGCCCACAGTGGCGCTGTGCCGGGAGTGGTTCGGTGCGTCCGGCGCGGTGGTGTTCGGCTGGGTGTTCGCCGCGCACCAGTTCGGCGCCGCGCTCGCGGCCACCGGCGCCGGTCTGGTCCGGGACCGGCTCGGCGACTACGCGATGGCCTGGTACGTGGCCGGTGCGCTGTCGGTCGGCGCGGCCGGGCTGTCGCTGCTGCTACGCCGCCGTCCCGCCGACGAGCCCGCGTTCACGCTGCCGGTGGTCGCGGGCCGGCGGGCCTGGAGCTACCGGGGGTGACGGGCCGCCGCCACCGGGGGCTGACAGGTCAGCGCCACCGGGGCCGACCGGTCAGCCGGCCGCCCACTGCTGCTCGGGTGCGCCGCTGCACGGCGCCTGCTCCAACTCACGACCGGGCTCGGTGCCCGCGTCGTCGACCTGCGCGCACTTGCCGCTGTGCACCGCCACGAGCAGCGCCGCGCCGTCACCGGCCGCCTGGAACTTCCACTGCTGGTTGGCCTGCCCGTTGCAGGACCACTGCTGCACGTCCGCGCCGTCGTCGGTCTTCGCCTCGTTGACGTCCAGGCACTTGCTGCTCGCCGCGTTGACGAGCAGGTAGGTGTCGTTGGTGACCGGCGTGACCACCCACTGCTGCTCCGGCCCGCCGGTGCAGTCGGCCAGCGCCGCCTGGGCGCCCTCGGCCTCCTCGCCGGTCACGCCGAGGCAGCGCCCGGAGGGCACGCCGCGCAGCACCTTCGGCGTGGCCACCGGCGCGGCCGGGGTGGTCGGCGCCGCGCTCGGCGACGGCGACGACGAAGGCGTGGGCTCCGCCGTCGGTTCCGCGCTCGGCTCGCTCGCCGCCGCTGTGGGCACCGCCGCCGCCGGCACCACCGGCCGCTCGCCGCCGCCGCCGAGCACGCCGGTGGCGAAGAAGGCCCCGAGGAGTACGCCCGCCACGCCGACGCCCAGCGCGACCCGCATCAGCGGGTCCTGGGGCAGCCGGACGCCCCGGACGCGCCGGGTGCGGCGGGCGCCGCCGTAGACGGTGCCGGACGGGTCGGAGTGCGGGTCGGCCATGGGAGCATGGTGACCCACCGGGGCCGCCGGGTGCCAGTCGCACCGGCGGCACGGTGACTCAGTCGACGACCCGGACGTCCTTCCAGAACGCCACCCGGTCGCGGACCATCTCCGCCTCCGGCTTGGGATCGGGGTAGTACCAGACGGCGTCCGGGCTGGTGGCGCCGCCGTGTTCGAGCGTGTAGTAGGAGGCCGTGCCCTTCCACGGGCAGACCGTGTGGGTGTCGGACTCCCGGATCAGGTCCTCGCGCAGCGCGGTACGGGGGAAGTAGTGGTTGCCCTCGACCACCACTGTGTCGTCGCTCTCGGCGACGACGAGGTCGTTCCAGACGGCTTTCGGCATGTCCTCCACGCTATGCCGGTGGTCGCGTACCGGCCACCGCTGCGCGCGTCGGCTCCTCATCGGTCACGTCGGCCACCGTCGCGCCGAGCGCGGCCAGCGCGGTGTCCGCGTCGACGGCGACGGCGAGGCCGTGCTCGCCCGCGCCGAGCGTGATCTCCCGGCCGCGCAGCCGCTCGTCGGCGACCACCGGCCAGGCGGTGGTGGAGCCGAACGGCGTGATGGTGCCGCGCGCGTACCCGGTGGCGGCCTTCGCCGCCTCGGCGTCGGGCATCGACAGCCGGCTCACCCCGAGCAGGGCGCGCAGCTTCGGCCAGGAGATCACCCGGCCGCCGGGCGTGAGCACGAACAGCAGGTCGCCCTCGCCGCGGCGGACCACCATCGTCTTGACCACGTCGGGCACCTCGACGCCGCGCGCCGCGGCCGCCTCGGCGAGGCTCGCGACCGGACCGTGGCGGATCACCCGGTACGGCAGGCCGGCGTGGTCGAGAGCGGTCAGCGCGGGATTCGGCATGGCGGTCACGGTAACGCGCGCGTCGTCGGCGAGTCGCCGAAAGGCCACCGTGGACGTCCCACGAATTGTCGTACCCGAGCGTAAGGTGATCTCATGCACGCTGTCCGTGATCATGAACGGGCGGTGGACACGCTGCGGCGCTCCTACGCCGCGGTGCCCGCCGGGGAACCCGTACGGCTGGCCAAGCAGACCTCGAACCTGTTCCGGCCGCGCTCCGCGCCGCGTACGCCCGGCCTGGACGTGAGCGGCCTGACCGGGGTGCTCGCCGTGGACCCGGCGGCCCGCACCGCCGACGTGCAGGGCATGTGCACGTACGAGGATCTGGTCGACGCGACGCTGCCGCACGGCCTGATGCCGCTCGTCGTGCCGCAGTTGCGCACCATCACGCTGGGCGGGGCGGTGACCGGCCTGGGCATCGAGTCCACCTCCTTCCGCAACGGCCTGCCGCACGAGTCGGTGCGGGAGATGGACGTCCTCACCGGCGCGGGGGAGATCGTCACGACCCGGCCGCAGGGCGAGCACGCGGACCTGCACCGGGCCTTCCCGAACTCGCTCGGCAGCCTCGGCTACGCGACCCGGCTGCGCATCGAGCTGCAATCGGTCCGCCGGTACGTGTCGCTGCGCAACATCCGGTTCACCCGGCTGGAGGAACTGGTCGACGCGATCGGCGAGGTGGTCGCCAAGGGCGCCTGGGGTGGTGAGCCGGTCGACGCCGTGGACGGGGTGGTGTTCAGCCCCGGCGAGGCGTACCTCGTGCTCGGCACGTTCACCGACGAGGCCGACGAGCGTCCGTCCGACTACACCGGCCAGGAGATCTACTACCGCTCGCTGCGCCGGCGCACCCGGGACGCGCTCACCGCGTACGACTATCTCTGGCGTTGGGACACCGACTGGTTCTGGTGTTCGGCGGCGTTCGGGGTGCAGCACCCGGTGGTGCGGCGGCTGTGGCCGCGGCGCTACCGGCGCAGCGACGTCTACCACCGGATCGTGCGGCTGGAGCACCGGCACCAGGTGGCCGCCCGGGTCGACAGGTGGCGTGGCCGCCCGGCCCGCGAGCGGGTGGTGCAGGACGTCGAGGTCCCGCTCGACCGCACGCCCGAGTTCCTGCGCTGGTTCGCCGCGAACGTGGGCATGACGCCGGTGTGGCTGTGCCCGCTGCGGCTGCGGGAGCCGTCCGGTCCCGGGTCGGCGAAGGCGTGGCCGCTATATCCGCTCCAACCGGGCGAAACGTATGTGAACATCGGCTTCTGGGGAAGCGTGCCCATCGCGGCGGGCGCCGCCGACGGCGACGTCAACCGCCAGATCGAGCGCATGGTGTCGGAGGTGGGCGGCCACAAGTCGCTCTACTCCGACGCGTACTACGACCGGGGCGAGTTCGACCGCCTCTACGGCGGGGACACCTGGCGTGCCGTGAAGGACCGCTACGACCCGGACCACCGACTCACCGGACTGTACGAGAAGGCGGTATCCCGAGCATGAGTCTGACCGACCGAACACCGGGGGCGGCGAGCGTCCCGGCCGGCCCGCCGGCGGGCGGGCGGCGTACCGGACCCACAGTCGCGGACGTGGTCCGCGCGGTCACCACCGGCGACCTGCCCGTCCGGGTCGCCGGATACGACGGCAGCGCGGTGGGCCCGGCCGACGCCGGGATCACCCTGGCGATCCGCACTGAGCGGGGCCTGTCCTACCTGCTCACCGCGCCCGGCGACCTGGGCATGGCCCGGGCCTACGTCAGCGGCGACCTGGGGCTGGAGGGGGTGCACCCGGGCGACCCGTACGAGGCGCTGCGGGTCATCAAGGACGAGGTGCCGCTGCGGATACCGGCGATGAGCGAGGCGCTCGCGCTGGTCCGAGGGCTGGGCTGGGAACGGCTGCGCCCGCCGCCGCCCCCGCCCCAGGAGGCGGCCCCGCGCTGGCGGCGGCTGATGACCGGGCTGCGTCACTCGCGTACCCGGGACAGCAGCGCGATCTCGCACCACTACGACGTGTCGAACGCCTTCTACGAGAAGGTGCTCGGGCCGTCCATGACGTACACCTGCGCGGTGTACCGCAGCCCCGGCGACACGCTGGAGGAGGCGCAGCGGAACAAGTACGACCTGGTCGCCGGCAAGCTGGCGCTCAAGCCGGGGATGCGGCTGCTGGACGTCGGCTGCGGCTGGGGCGGCATGGTCCGGCACGCGGCCCGGGAGTACGGCGTCAAGGCGCTCGGTGTGACGCTGTCGAAGGCGCAGGCCGAGTGGGCGCGGGCGGCGATCGAACGGGAGGGGCTGAGCGAACTGGCCGAGGTGCGCCACCTGGACTACCGGGACGCGCCGCGCGAGCAGTTCGACGCGATCTCCTCGATCGGGCTGACCGAGCACATCGGGGTGCGCAACTACCCGGCCTACTTCGGCGCGCTGCGCTCCCGGCTCAAGCCGGGCGGGCGGCTGCTCAACCACTGCATCACCCGTGCCGACAACCGGGCGCCGCACCGCTCCGGCGCGTTCATCGACAGGTACGTCTTCCCGGACGGTGAGCTGGCCGGTCCGGGCCGGCTGATCAGCGAGATCCACGACGCCGGGTTCGAGGTGCACCACGAGGAGAACCTGCGCCAGCACTACGCGCTGACGCTCGCCGGCTGGTGCCGCAACCTGGTCGAGCACTGGGACTTCTGCGTCGGCGAGGTCGGGCCGGGCACCGCGAAGGTGTGGGGTCTCTACATGGCCGGCTCCCGGCTGGCGTTCGAGCGCAACGGCATCCAGTTGCACCACGTGCTCGCCACGCACAACGGCCCCGAGGGGGTGAACGGGTACCCGCTGCGTCCGGACTGGACGCCCTGACCGGTCGTACCGACGAAAGGCCGCGCGGACCGCGCGGCCTTTCGTCGAAGCCATTGACAAAGAAGTTTTGTACGTACAAACTGATTTTGCCATGAGAGACGTCCTGTATCTGGAACAGCGCGAGCAGGCCGAAGTCCTGCTCAAGCCGCAGCGCATCGAAGTGCTGCGGCAACTGGCCGAGCCCCGCACCTGCACCGAGGTCGCAACCCGGCTGGAGCAGACGCCGCAGCGCGTCTACTACCACGTCAAGCAGCTCGTCGCGGCCGGGCTGGCCGAGCAGGTGGCGCAGCGGCAGGTGCGCGGCATCACCGAGGGCATCTACCAGGCCGTCGCCCGGTCGTACTGGCTCTCGCCCCGCCTGGTCGGCCGCATCGGCGGCACCCGCCGGGCCCGCGACGAGCTGAGCCTGGGCTACCTGCTCGACCTCATGGAGGAGGTCCAGGCCGACATCGCCGCGCTGGACCGCACCGCCCCCGAACTGCCGTCCATCGGCGTCTCCGGCGAGATCCGGGTGCCCGCCGAGCGGCGGCAGGAGTTCCTGCACGACCTGCAGACGACGCTGCAGGACCTGTTCACGCGCTACGGCGGCGCCGAGGGAGACGCCTTCAAGCTCGCCGTGGCCTGCTACCCGAAAGGCGACACGCATGACTGAGCCGATGACCATCCGCGCCCGCCTCGCCGCACCGGTGGCGACCGTTCGCCGCGCCCTGACCGACCCCGCCGAGCTGCGCGTGTGGCTCGCCGAGCACGCCGAGGTCGAGCTTCCCCGGCGGTACGAGTTCTGGGGCCGCTACACGCCCGAGGGCGACGCGCCACACCAGCGGCTGCTGCACGTCGACGACCGGACGCTGCGCTTCGCGTGGACGCTCGACGGGGTGGAGACCACCACCGAGTTCGAGCTGGAGCCCGACGGCGACGGCACCATACTCACGCTGCGGCAGAGCCACTTCGACTACGCGGAGGCGATGAGCGGCAGCAGCATCCGCGGTGTGCTCCAGACGTACTGGTACCTGGCGCTCGCCCACCTCAACGACTACCTGGACGGCCGGCCGCTGCTGCCGCGTACCGACTTCACCTCCGCCGACCTGCGCGGCGAGATGGTGATCGACGCGCCGATGGACAAGGTGTGGACGTCGCTCACCGACTCCGAACAGGTCACCGCCTGGTTCGGCTACCCGATCGGCGTCGAGCCCTGGGAGGGCGGCCGGTACGCGATGGGCGGCCTCGACGCCGGTGAGGCCGCGAAGGTGTTCGACGTGAAGCCGGGACGGGCGCTGTCCATCGACTGGGGACCGGTCGGCGTTACGTCCTGGGAGCTGGAGGAGTCCGACGGCCGGACGAAGCTGACGTTCGTGCAGTCCGGCTTCGACGAGGGCAACCCGCCGTACGCGGCGTGGAGCGGCAACGTGGCCGGGTGGGCCGAGTTGCGCCGCTTCCACGAGGTGCCCGACTGGAAGCCCATCTGGCTGACCGACGAGGTTCCCGCCTGACCTTCCGGTGACTCACCCGGGGCCCGCTTAGCCCGGGCACCGGGTGGGTAATGCCGGGCGATGTTCTTCATCTTCGGGCTGCGGACCAAGGTCGTCCGGTCCGGCGTCGTCACCCAGGTCTGCCGCAACTGCGGCAACCAGGCCGCCCAGGTGATCACCCGCCGGGTCACCAAGTTCAGCCTCTTCTTCATCCCGCTGATCCCGCTGCGCACCCGGTACGCGCAGCAGTGCACGTTCTGCGGCGCCGAGTACGACATCTCCCGCGCCGAGGCCCAGCGCCTCCCGGTCGGCTGACAGTGACCCGTTTCCTCTACTGGCTGATCGGCCGGCAGCCCGCCGCCCCGACCGCCCCGCCGGTGCACACCGCCGCCCGTCCACCCTGCACGCCCGGGCGCCGGCACCGCCGCCGGCGTCGCCCGGTTGCGGGCGCGCAGTCGCCCCGCTCGCCCTGGAACCGCTCCGCCGGCCGCTGACGCGTCGTGTTAACAAGGGGGCCCTCCTCTACCGGAGGCGTTAACAAGGGGCCCTTCCTTACACTTCATCGGGTGGAAGATCGGCTGGCACGGATCAGGGGTGGTGGGCCGCCCCGGCGGCACAACGCCCGCACCATCGCCGCGCTGACCGGCAACCCCGGCTGCACCCGCCGCGCCGTGCTGGACAGCGCCGGCGCGGACAAGCCGGCGCTCGCCGAGCAACTCGGCTTCCCGGCGAGGTTCGGCCAGTCCCGCTTCGCGATCACCCGGGGCAACGCCTTCGAGGCCCAGGTCAAGGCCGACGGCGGGAAGGAACTGCTGCGCCTGGTCGCGGAGCGGCTCGGCGTACCGGTCCCGGCTGACGCCACCTGGACCGACCTCGGTGCCGACGAGGACCGGCCGGAACGGTCCCGGGCGGCGCTGACCGCGAGCGGCGACGGCCCGGCGTTGTTCGACCATCCGCTGCTCGGCCTGGACGTGGCGGGTACCCGCGTGCACCTGGAACCGGACCTGGTCGCGGCCCGGCTGGCCGGCCGGTTCCACGTCGTGGAGATCAAGTCGTTTCCGGTGATCGACGGGCAGGCCGACCCGGGCAAGGTCGCCGCCGCCGCGATCCAGTCCGCCGTCTACGTGCTGGCGCTGCGCGAGCTGCTCGCCGCCGAGGGACGCGACCCGGAGCTGGTGTCGCACGACGTGGTGCTGGTCTGCCCGCGTGACTTCGCCAACCAGCCGGTGGCCAGTCTGCTGGACGTGCGCCGGCAACTGCTGGTGCTGCGCCGTCAGTTGGCCCGGATGGCCCGGGTCGAGGAGTTGCTCGCCGCCGTACCGGCCGGGTTCACCGTCGACCCGGCTGCCGATCCGGCCACGCTCGCCGCCGCGCTGCACCAGGTGCCCGCCCGTTACGCGCCGGACTGTCTGGCGGCCTGCGAACTGGCGTACTTCTGCCGGCACGAGGCGCGCGGGCAGACCGGCGCGCTGGGCCGGCCGGTCCGCGAGGCACTGGGCGGCGTGGAGGAGGTGGCCGACGTGCTGGCGCTCGCCGAGGGCGTGGCCGCGCCCGAACCGGAGCAGGCGGAGGCCGCCGCGCTGCTGCGGGCCGCCGCGCGCCTGCGCGCCGACGCCCTAGCGGGGCAAACCGCGTGAGTACGCTGCGCGCGCTCGCCCGGGCGCAGGCGGTGGCCACCGGGCGGGCCCAGCCGGTGGCCACCGTCCGCCACCTGCACCTGTCGGAGCGGCCGCTGGTGGTGGTGCCGCTCGCGCTCGCCGGTGAGGCGAACGCCCCGCTTGCCGCGATGGTCGGCGCCGCGCCCGACGAGGGCCGGCTGCTCGTGGTGCCGCAGCCGCGCAACCGGGACCAGCGGTTCGCGTTCGCCGCCGAGCTGGCCGCGATCGTGCTGCCGTACCTGGACGAGTTCCGCGACCTGACCGAGGCGGTGCCGGTGGACCGGGGTCGCGACGTCCGCCACCGGTACGTCGACGCGCCGCAACTGCTGGTGCCGAACCCGGCCGGGATCACGTTCCTGCGGCTGTTCGGCCGCTCGACCCGGTTCCGCCGTACCGACGGCGACTATCCGGTGCACCAGTCGGTGCCGCTGCTCGGCCGCTGGCTGACGTTCTTCGCCGAGCGTGCCGAGCAGCCCGGTTCGTCGGCTCTGCTGGCGCTCACCGACGCGCTGACGCTGCACTGGGCGACCGGGCAGAGCGTGGTGGAGGATCTGCATCTGCCGGCGGTGCTGGGCTGGCTCGACCCGCCCGCCGGGCTGACCGGCGCCGAGGCGGCGGTCCGTGCCGAGGACCCGGAACACTGCCCGCCGGCCGGGCCGGCCACCGACCCGGACTTCGACAACCGCCGGCTCGCCCCGGCGATCGAGGCGTACACCCGGGCCGAGGACGACCCGGCGGCCCGCGCGGCCGCGTACGACGAGCTCGCCGGCCTGCTGCGCGACCAGCTCACGCCCACCTGGGAGCTGATGTGGCGCGGCGTCGGGCTGCTGCGGACGCTGCCGGCCGGCGCGCGGGTGACCGGCCGGTGGGCCGGTGACCGGGACGCGTTCACCGCGCACGCCGAGCACGCCGACGCCGGGGGCGGCCCGCAGCCGCGACGCGACGGCGCGGTGGCGGCGGCGCTGCGGTTGCAGCGGCTGGAACGGGCGTCGACCGCGTGGGCGGTGCAGCGCGCCTACGACGATCCGCTGGTGATGGCCGAGCACCGGCTGTCCGGGGAGGCGTTCGTCGGCGAGGTGACGCTCGCCGACCCGGCGCGGGTGGACGACTCGGGCAAGCGGCCGGTGCTGCGCCCGCGCATCCAGGTGGTCACCACCGAGCCGGTGCCGATGCCGGTGGGCGCGACGTTGTACTCCCCGGCCCGCCCGGCGCAGAAGGCGAAGGTCGTGTTCGTGACGCCCGGCGGCGACGGCAAGACCGAGGTGGTGCTGGAACTGTCCGGCGGGATGGGCCGGGGGCTGACCGCGCCGCCCGGCAGCGTTCCAGAGGTGGGCGAGCGGATCTGCCTGACCAGCCTCTCCGACGGGTTCCTGCCGGGTGGCGCGTTCCCCGCGCCCGAGGAGACACCGTGGACGCACGGCGGGCCGCCCGGCACGGCCGCCACGCCACAGGATCCGGCCCCGGCGGAGGACTGGTCCTGACCGGCGCGGCTCAGCCCAGGGCGGCGAGGGCCGTCCGCGTCTCGGCCGCCGTCGGCCGGTCCGGGTCCGCCGCCAGCAGCGCCTCCAGGCTCCGGCGGTACGCGACGTCGTGTGCCCGGTCGGCCGGGGTCTCCACGTCCGGGGCGACGCCGGAGCCCTCCCAGTTCGTGCCGCTCGCCGCGTGCACGGGCCGGGCCACCGGCACCGTCAGTTCCAGGTGCTGGTGCAGCCGGTGCCCGATCCGGGGGTGCGCGCCGCCCCGGGTCGGCTCACCGACCACTGTGGCCCGCCCGAACTGCTGAAGGTCGTACGCCAGCTCCTCGCCACCGGAGAACGTCGCAGGGCCGGTGAGCACGTGCACCGGTTTGTCCGGGGCGTACCGGGGGACCGGCAACCAGGCGGCGCTCCAGAACTGGCGGGTGGCGCCGGAGCGTTCGTGCATGGTGTGCAGGTGCGTCGGCTCGGCGAAGAACCAGCCGCAGATCAGCGCCACCCCGTCCGGGCTGCCGCCCTCGGTGCCGCGCAGGTCGAGCAGGAGCGCGTCGGTGCCGGCGAGCAGCCGCAGCGCGGCGGTCAGCGCGTCGCCGGCCAGGTCGGGCGGGAACACGTACGGCTTGATCTCCAGCAGCCCGACGTTGCCTGGTAGCCGTTGCACCCGGGTCACGCCGCCCATGCCGAGCGCGGCGAGGCGCGCGAAGTGCTCCCCGGTCGGGTCGTCGGCCTTGTCGGACAGCGGCTGCTCGTGGTGCTTGAGCCGCAGGTGCAGGTCGCCGTTTACGGACTGGAGGTCGGCCGTGACGAGCGCGCCGAGCGTGGCGGCGTCGCCCGCCTCGGCGTACGCGCCGGCGCGCAGGCCCGCGCGCAGCCGGCCGGCGACCCGGTCGGCGACGTCGGGCAGGACGTACTCGTCGGCGACCAGGGCGGCGGCCCGTTCGACGATGGCGGTGATCTGGTCCGGATCCATCGAGGCCCCGTTCTCGTGGTGGGTGAGAAGTAGAACAGCCGGTTGACAAAAGCGTCAAGAGGACTAGACGCTTTGGCGGTGACCGACGATCCGCTGGAGATCCGCGAGCCGGCCCAGTTCAAGGCGCTGGCCCACCCGTTCCGGCACCGGTTGCTGTTCGCGCTCGGGGCCGGACCCGCCACGCTCAGCCAGCTCGCCAGCCGCCTCGGCGCGGCGAAGGGCACTGTGGCCCACCACCTCGGGGTGCTGACCGAGGCGGGCATGGTCCGCCCGGCGCACAGCCGGCAGGTCCGGGGCGGCACCGAGCGCTATCACGAACGCACGTTCCGCCGCCTCGTCGGCACCGACACCGACGCCGGCGCCACCGCGGCCCTGCTGGGCGCGTACGCCGAGGAACTCGCTGGCGACCCCGACCCGCTCGTGCACCTGCGGCACCTGCGGCTCACCCCGGCCCAGGCCCGGCGCCTGCGGTCCACGCTGGACGAACTGGTCGGCGAGGCCGAGGAGGCGCCGCCGGGGCAGCCGCGCTACGGCGTGCTGGTCTCCCTCTACCGGCATCCGCCTGCGGTCCGCTGACCGACAGTCGTCGACCCTGGCGGCCGTCCCCGGCGCTGGCTAGGCTTGCGCCGTCCGTCGTCCGGTCCTCGTCGTCGAGGGTGCACGTCTGGAAGAGAGCCGGAGCGCATCGTTGTATCCCAGCACGACGTGAGCCTCGCCGCCGCGGCGCCGGCCCGTCATCCGCTCGTCGGCCGTGTCGGACTCGTCGCGGCCGCTGTCGTCGTACTCGGGGAGATGGCCTGGCTGGCCGCCCGGCTGCCCGGCGCGGCGCTCGTGAGCGACGTCGGCGCGATGGCGGTGTCGAGCTGGGCGGCGGTTCTCTGCGTCGGCGCGGCGCGACGTCAGCCGGCCACGTTGCGCCGGTTCTGGGAACTGCTCGCCGCCACCATGATGCTCGCCGCGCTCGGCCGTGCGGTGTGGACCGTGGAACGGCTCGGCGGGCTCGGCCTGCCCCACACTCCGCTGGTGGCGGGCCTGTTCGCCGCCGGCATCGTCACCGGCACCGGCGCGCTGCTGTGCGCCCGCACCGGCCCGCGTAGCGTGATCGGCCGGGCCCGCACCCTGCTCGACGGGGTGATCGTCGGGCTGGCCCTCATCCCGATCGGCTGGGTGGTGGTGTTCCACCGCATCACCGACGCCGAGCTGGCCGACCCGATGCGGACGTTCGGGCTGCTCTACCCGATGTTCGACCTGATGCAGCTCACCATCCTGGTCGCGGTGGCCGGTCCGGGCCGGCCGATGTGGCGGGCGCTCACAGTGATCGGGGCGGGCCTGGCGATCCGGTCCGGCGCGGACGCCGTCTACGTATCGCTTGTCGCACGCGGCGACTACACGCCCGGGCACCCGGTCGACGTCTGCTGGCCGCTGAGCTACCTGCTGGTCGGCCTGGCCACCCGCTATCCGCCTCCGTCCGACGGGGACGGCGAGGACGACGTGGTCGACTCGCCGCTGCCGCCGTGGTGGCGGGTCGCGTTGCCGTACCTGCCGGTGGGCGGCGCGATCGTCGCGGTCCTGCTGTCGCGGCAGCCCAGCGGGCAGACCCCGCAGGTGGTCTTCGTCGGCATGATGGGCCTGCTCGGGGTGCTGGCGCTGCGCCAGGGGCTGGCCGCGAACGAGAACCTGCGGTTGGTCGGCCGGCTGCGCCGGCTCGCGTACTCCGACCAGCTCACCGGCCTGCCCAACCGCCTGACGTTCGTCCGGCGGCTGCGTCGGGCGTTGCGCGCCGGCGGCCCGGTCGCCGTGGTGCTGCTCGACCTGGACGGCTTCAAGCAGGTGAACGACAGGTTCGGGCACGCCGCCGGGGACCGGCTGCTCACCGCCACCGCCGAGCGCATGCGGGACGCGGTCGGCCCGGACGGGATGATCGCCCGGCTCGGCGGCGACGAGTTCGCGGTGCTGGTGGCGGGGGAGCGCCAGGTGTCACCGGAGCGGCTCGCGGTCCGGCTGCTGACCGCGCTGGAACCGCTGCCGGGCGAGGAGGACCTCGGTGTCCACCCGTCGGCGAGCATCGGCATCGCCGAGTACGGGCCGCAGCACGCCTCGCACACCGACCTGCTCCGCGACGCCGACATCGCCATGTACGCGGCGAAGGCCGCCGGCAAGGCCGCCTACCGCACGTGCACGCCGGAACTGCGCGAGTCGGCGGTCAGCCGGGCCGAGCTGATCGCCGACCTGCGCCGGGCGGTGGACGAGGGCCAGTTGCTGATGGAGTTCCAGCCCATCGTCGACCTGGACACCGGCACGGTACGCAGCGCCGAGGCGCTGGTGCGCTGGCGGCATCCCCGCCTGGGCGTGCTGACCCCGGCGCGGTTCCTGCCACTGGCCGAGGAGACCGGGCTGATCGTGGCCATCGACAGGTGGGTCATCCACGAGGCGTGCCGGGCGGCGGCCACCTGGCGCGAGCACGCGCCCGACGTGACCGTGGCGGTGAACATCGCCGCTGCCCACCTGTGCCGGCCCGACCTGATCGCCACCGTCACCGGCGCGGTCGGCGCGGCCGGTCTGCCGCCCCGCGCGCTCACCCTGGAACTGACCGAGTCGGCGCTGATCGAGGGCAGCGAGTCGGTGCTGGACCGGCTGTCCCAGCTGCGCGACCTGGGCATCCGAATCGCTATCGACGACTTCGGCACCGGCTACTCGTCGCTGAGCTACCTGCACCGCATCCCGGCCACCGAGCTGAAGATCGACAGGTCGTTCGTGTCCCGGCTGGACGCCGGCGACGCCCGCGCGTACGCCACAGTCGAGATGGTGAACCGGCTGGCCGGCGCGTTCGACCTGGCCGTGGTCGCCGAGGGGGTGGAGACCGTCGCGCAGCACGCGGCGGTCACCGCGATCGGCTGCCGGCAGGGTCAGGGCTGGCGGTACGGCCGCCCGGCCGCCCTGCCGGACCTGCTTCCCGCGCTGTCCGGCGCGGGCGCCGGGCGCTGACCGGCCCGGGTCCACGGGGGCCGAAGGTCCCGGACGGGACAGGGGATTCGACCCTGCTCACCGGCGGTCCGCCACCGCCATGATAGTTCTCGTCAACAAGACGAACACACCCTCCACACGGGAGCTTGATATGAAGCGACGGACTCTCGACCTGCTGTTCAGCATCGGTGGGCTGGGCCTGGCGGTCCTGCTGCTCGTCGTCGGCGTCGTCCTGACGACGAACGCCAACTTCGCCAACGACTACGTACGCAGCCAGCTCGGCGAGCAGAACATCACCTTCACCCCGGCGGACAAGCTCTCCGACGAGGAGAAGAAGTCGGACTGCCTGCGCGAGTACGCCGGCCAGAAGATGACCACCGGCAAGCAGGCCGAGTGCTACGCCAACGAGTACATCGGCCTGCACCTGAAGAACATGGCCGGTGGCAAGACCTACGCCGACCTGGGCGAGCCGCAGAGCGCGCTGCGTGAGCAGGTGGCCCAGGCCGAGCAGAGCAACGCCGCCAACCTGGCCGACCTGCAGAAGCAGCTCGCCGAGGTGACCGCCCAGCGGGAGACCGTGTTCAAGGGTGAGACGCTGCGCGGCCTGCTGCTCACCTCGTACGGCTTCAGCGAGTTCGGCCGCAAGGCCGAGCAGGGCGCCCTGGCCATGTACCTCGGCGCGGGCCTGCTCCTGCTGCTCTCGGCCGCCGGCCTGGTGCACGCCGTCCGCACCCCGCCGAATGCGACCTTCGCCGCCCCGGAGAAGGAGAAGGTCACCAACTGACCGCACCGACGACGCCCCCGGCCGATCATGGTCGGGGGCGTCTTGCTGTCCGGCTTGACCCTCACGCAGCGGGAGGCGGGAGTCTTTGTCGCGGAAGGGAGGGAACCATGCCGTACACGGTGGGACAGGTGGCGCGGGCGGCCCGGGTGACGGTCCGGACGCTGCACCACTACGACGAGATCGGGCTGCTGCGGCCCAGCGGGCGCACGCCGGCGGGCTACCGCCGCTACGAGGAGGCCGACCTGGACCGGTTGCAGCTCATCCGGTACTACCGCGAGCTGGGGTTCCCGCTGGAGGAGATCGCCGAGATCCTGGACGATCCGGACTCCGACCCGGTGGCGCACCTGCGCCGGCAGCACGAGCTGCTGTCCGGGCGGATCGGGAAGCTGCAGGAGATGGTCGCGGCGATCGAACACGCGATGGAGGCGAGGACGTTGGGGATCCAGTTGACGCCGGTGGAGCGGTTCGAGGTGTTCGGGGACTTCGACCCGGACGAGCACGCAGAGGAGGCCGAGCAGCGCTGGGGCGGCACCGAGGCGTACCGGCAGTCGCAGGAGCGCGCGGGCCGCTACTCGAAGGAGGACTGGCTGCGCAACAAGGCGGAGAACGAGGACTGGGGGCGGCGGTTCGCCGCGCTGATGGAATCGGGCGCGCCCGCTGACGGCCCGGAGGCGATGGCGCTGGCCGAGGAGCACCGGCAGCTCATCACCAAGTGGTGGTACGACTGCTCGTACGAGATCCACACCGGCCTGGCCGACATGTACGTGGCGGATCCGCGGTTCACCGCGTACTTCGAGGCGCTGCGGCCCGGGATGGCCGCGTACCTGAACGAGGCGATCCACGCCAACGCGATCACCCGGTCCTGACCGGGAGCGGGTGGCAGGATGGCCGGCATGCTCATCGTCGCCGGCACCCTCTACGTCGATCCGGCCCGGCGGGACGCCTACCTGGCGTCCTGCGAGGCCGCCGTCCGCGCGGCCCGGGATGCGCCCGGCTGCGTCGACTTCGCGGTCAGCGCCGACCTGGTCGAGCCGGGCCGGATCAACGTCTACGAGCGGTGGGAGTCCGACGAGCAGTTGCTGGCGTTCCGGGGCTCCGGCCCGGAGGCCGAGCAGGTGGCGGAGATCCTCGGCGCCGAGGTGCACAAGTTCCGCATCTCCGGCGTCGAGGCTCCCTGACCGTCGCTAGATGAAGACGTCGAGCAGTAGGACGCCGAGGAAGCCGACCACCGAGATGATGGTCTCCATCACCGACCAGCTCTTGATGGTCTGCCCGACGGTCAGCCCGAAGTACTCCTTCACCAGCCAGAAGCCGGCGTCGTTGACGTGGGAGAAGAACAGCGACCCGCAGCCGATGGCCAGCGCCAGCAACGCCACCTCGGGGCCGGCGAGCGTGTCGGCCAGCGGCGCGACGATCCCGGCGGCGGTGATGGTGGCGACCGTGGCCGAGCCGGTGGCGACCCGGATGCCGACCGCCACCAGCCAGCCGAGCAGCAGCGGCGAGAGGTTCGCGCCGTCGGCGGCGTTCGCGACCAGGTCGCCCACGCCGGCATCGACGAGCACCTGCTTGAAGCCGCCGCCGGCGGCGACGATCAGCAGGATGCCGGCGATCGGCGGCAGCGAGCCGCCGAGGAAACCGGAGACCTGGGTACGGCTGAAGCCGGACCGGTAGCCCAGGAAGATCATCGCGAAGATGACGCCTGCGAGCAGGGCGATGATCGGGGTGCCGACGATGTCCAGCGCCTTGCGGCCGGTGGTGTCCTCGCCGAGCGTCAGCTCGCCGATCGCCCGCAGCAGCATCAGCACCACCGGCAGCAGCACCGTCACCACTGCCGCCCAGAGCGCCGGGGAGCGGCGCGAGCGCCGTCCGGCCGGCTCGTCGATCGCGCCGCCGGGCCGTCCGGTGCCCGGGTTGACCAGGTCGTCCTCGGTGACCAGGTCGCCGTCGGCGTCGAGCCGCCCGTCACCGGGCCGGGTGGGGCTGCGGTCATCGGTGTCGCGCCGGGTCGGCAGCAGCTCGGCCGGTGCGGTGGCCGGCACGTACCGGGCGATGAAGTTGCCGAAGACCGGACCGGCGATGATCACCGTGGGAATCGCCACCAGCAGGCCCAGCGCCAGCGTCTGACCCAGGTTGGCGCCGAGCGCGTCGATCGCCACCAGCGGGCCGGGGTGCGGCGGCACCAGGCCGTGCAGCACCGACAGGCCGGCGAGCGCGGGAATGCCGATCTTGATCAGCGGCACGTTCACCCGCAGCGAGACGAGCAGCACGATCGGCACCAGCAGCACCACGCCGACCTCGAAGAACAGCGGCAGGCCGATGAGTGCGGCCACGCCGGCCATCGCCCAGGGCAGCGCGGTCCCGGAGACCCGGCCGACCACCCGTTCCACGATGCCGTCCGCGCCGCCGGACTCGGCCAGCAGGCCGCCGATCATCGCGCCGAGCGCGATCAGCAGGCCCACCCCGCCGACTGTGGAGCCGACGCCGCCGCTGAACGAGGTGACGATCTTGTCGACGGGTACGGCGGCGACCACGCCGAGCACCGCGGCGCCGAGGATCAGCGCGAGGAACGGGTGCACCTTGCCCCACGCGATGAGCAGCACCACAGCGGCGATGCCGAGCAGGGCCGCGAGGACGAGCTGGGTGTCACCGGCGTTCGTGAGCGGTTCCGCCGGTGCGGCGAGCAGTGTGACCACGGCTGTCACGCCCTTCGGTCGTCAGCGGGGTGGTGCGGTGGGTGGTGGTTCCGGCGGCAGGCTCGGCGCCATCCGCCGCAGGGACGCGAACGTGGGTACGAGCGCGTCGTACAACTCGGAGAAGAGCGGAAGCAGTGCCGCGTACGTGGCGGCGGAGGCGGGATCCGGGCGGACCGTCTCCTCGATCCGGACCAGGTCGGCGGCGACCTCGATCGATTCGATGAGGCCGAGCGCCTGCATGCCGAGCAGCGCCGCGCCGAAGCCGGACCCCTCGTGCCCGGCGGGGAACCGCACCGGCATGCCGAGCGCGTCGGCGAGGATCTGCCGCCACAAGGCGCTGCGCGCGAAGCCGCCGCTGGCGCGGACCTCGCGTACCTCGTTCCCGGCCGCCCGAACCGAGGCGAGGACCAGGGCGAGCTGCTGGCAGACGCCCTCCAGCGCGGCCCGGACCAGGTGCGGCCGGCCGTGGCCGTGGGTCAGCCCGACGTACGCGCCGCGCGGCAGCGCGCTCCAGTGCGGTGCCCGCTCGCTCAGCAGGTACGGCAGCATGATCAGCCCGCCGGAGCCGACCGGCGCCGTGGCGGCCAGGTCGAGCAGTTCCTCCTCGGCGTGCTCGCCCAGTTCGGGGGCGAGCGCGTCGTTCGCCCACTGGAGCACGATCCCGCCGTTGTTGATGGCGCCGCCGACCACCCAGCGGTCCTCGGTGAGCGCGTAGCAGAACACGCCGCCGAGCGGGTCCACGCCGGGGCGTTCCACCATCACCCGCATCGCGCCGCTGGTGCCGATCGAGCAGGCCACCACGCCGGGGCGTACCGCGCCGAGGCCCAGGTTCGCCAGCGGCCCGTCGCCGGCGCCCACCACCAGCGGGGTGTCCGCCGGCAGCCCGGTGGCGCGCGCCGCCTCGGCGGTGAGCCCCGGCAGCACGTGCGTGGTGGGTACGAGCTGGGGGAGCTGCTCCTCGGTGATGCCGGCGATGCGCAGCGCCTCGGTGTCCCAGGCCAGCTTGTGGATGTCCATCAGGCCGGTGGCGGAGGCGACCGAGTGGTCGGTGACGAGCGCGTCGGCGAGCCGCCGCAGCACCAGATCCTTGATGCCGACCCAGTGGGCGACCCGCTCGTGCAGTTTCGGTTCCTGCTCGGCGAACCAGACCAGCTTGGGCAGCGGCGCCATCGGGTGCACGGGCGTGCCGGTGCGCCGGTGCAGGGCGAGCCCGGACGGCGCGGCCCGAAGGCGTTCGGCCTGCGCGCTCGCGCGGGAGTCGGCCCAGGTGATCGACGGGGTCAGCGGGGTGCCGTCGGCGTCCAGCCCGATCAGGCTGTGCATGGCGGTGCTGAACGACAGGCCCGCCACCGGCCGGCCCAGCTCGTCCACCACCGCACGGATCACGCCGAGCACGGCCTGGTAGATCAGGTCCGGATCCTGCTCGGCCCAGCCCGGGTTCGGCTCCTCCAGTGGGTAGCCGATCGAGTGAGTGGCCAGTTGCCGGCCGGTGGTGTCGAACGCGACGGCCTTGGAGCTGGTGGTGCCGATGTCCACACCCACCACCACGGCCGGGTCGCCCACCGGTGCACCTCCTCGCTGCCCGGGGCCGCGCTCCGCCCCGCCGTCGTGGCTGACGTTACCGACGTGCCCTCGCGCGCGCATGACGAAGCGGGACCGTCCGGAACCGTTGGCACGGAACGTGAATCGACGCGCGAGTTTTCGCCGATTGTGTAGGTCAATCAGCCGATCGGTCTAATTGGCGACTTTGGCGTGTCTTGGTACCCATCCCGCGTCGTTGACATGAACGACACCCCGATTGGTGGGCTCGCGCGGCGGAGGAGTCGGCGTGGCGAAGACTGATTCGACGGGTTCCACATGGCGGTACCGGTGGGCGCACCGGCAGAACGAGCGTCGGCAGCGGGCCTTCCGCGCCGCGGACGAGGCGTGGCGACGCCGCGACGAGGAGCTGCGCCGCCTGCGTACGCTCGCGGTGTCCTTCCACGGCTCGGCCCAGGCGGGCGTCGGCCTGCCGATGGAGCTGGCCCCCGGCGAGGTGGTCTTCTGGACGCTCCCGGCCGCGCAGCTGGTGGAGGTGCGGCACACCGCCGTGCTGCCCGCCCCCGAACTGACAGTCGACCCCGACCCGCCGGTGCTGCGTCCACGCCGCCCCGAGGGCGTCAAGGTGGTCGACGCGGGGCTCGCCGTGCTCACCAACCGGCGTCTGGTGCTGCTCGGCGGGCGCGGCCGGCGCGACTGGGCGTACGGCCGGATGACCGGCCTGTCCCACGACCCCGGCGCGCCGGTAACCCTGATCCAGGTGCTGGACCGGCGGCGTACCTCCGGGTTGCTGCTGCCCACCGGCGCGGTGGCCGACTTCCGGTTCACGCTCACGCTGGCGTTCGCCGACGCGATCGAGCAGCGCGCGGCGGTCGTGGCCGAGCTGGACGAGCTGATCGCGGAGCACACCGCGGCGCGGCCCGAACGTCCGGCCGTGCTCACCCCGGCCCAGGCCCGCATCACCGCGCTGGTGCCCGGCGGGCGGCGGACGGTGGCGGTCGGCGCGGCGCTCGCGCTGATCGTGCCGGCGATGCTCGTCGAGTCCAACCCGCCCACCCGGGCCGGCTCGGAGCGCGCCGCCGCCGCGACCCCGGCGGCCACCGGCACCCCGGCGCCGCCGCACGTCGCGCCCGCCGTCCAGGTCCGGCCCAGCACGAGCCCGGAGCCGTCCCGCGCCCGCCCCGCGCCGTCGCGCGGCACGCCGCAGCCGCCGGTCGAGCGCCGCTGCGGCGCCCCGGTGAACCCCTTCGGGTACGACTTCTGCGGCGGCCAGCGCATCCGCCGGCCGGCTGCCGGGGTGTGCGACTGGTTCGAGTGCGTACCGGGGTTCTGGTCCGATCGCGGCTGGCTGGTCCAGTGCCGCGACGGCGCGGTCAGCCGCACCGGCGGGCAGCGCGACGTGTGCGCCGGTCACAAGGGGTTCCGCCGGACCGTCTGGCGGTGACGGCGGTCAGGCCACCGGGCGCGGTGTGACGCGCAGCGGCAGCAGCCCGGCCAGCACCAGCGCGGCCCCGACGGGCAGCAGGTCGAGGTTCACCGCGATGGCCAGGAACCCGGCGAGCACCAGCACCGGCGTCCACACCGGCAGCAGCCGGGCCGCCGCCGCCCGGTACAGCAGCACCAGCAGGCCCAGCTCGAACAGCAGCGGTCCGCCGTACAGCACCAGGCCGGGCGTGGGCACCGCGTCGGCGAAGCGCGGGAACAGGTCACCGAGGATCACCCAGACGAAGGCGGCGGCGCCGACCAGACCGGCCGGCGCTGCCACGTCGTCGAGCGTCCGCAACCGCGACGACCGGGTACGCAGCAGGCCGTGCAGCCCGACGATCAGCGCGGCGAAGCCGAGGACGCCGAGCAGGAACAGGGTGTGGCCGGTGTTCCAGGCCCAGGCGCCCTTGTCGCTGTGCCCGTCCAGGCGGTCGAGCAGGCGCAGCAGGCCGTAGCCGAGCAGCAGCGCCGCCGACGCCACGGCGACCGGGCGCACCCACTGGTACGGGCGTGTACGGGAATCGATGAGGCTCATCGTCTCAGCGTTCCGCCCACCGGTGCGCGGGGCATCCGGGTCCGGTCCCGCACCGGACCCGGATCAATCCGCTCGCCTCCCGTAGGGGTGCCCGGATACCGTCCGGCCGTGTCCCGCACCGTCACGCTGGTCCTGCTCGACGCCGCCGGCCGCCCGCTCGGCGCGCTGCCGCCGCTCGGCGTACCGGAGCCGTGGTGGCAGGAGGTGCACTCGATCGTCGGCACCGTCCGGCGGCGCCACGGGCTGGAGGTCGCCGTGCTGCGGCTGCTCGACGCCGATCGTCCCGCGCCGCCGGGCGGCCACGTCCGCTACCTGGCGCAGGTGGTCGACCCTCGTGCCGCCTTCCTGGAATCGGCCGTCGACGTGCCCGCCGTACCCCTGGAACCGGCGACAGTGGACCTGGCGCCGCATCCGCTGCGCCAGCCGTGGGCGGAGGCCGGCGGCCCGGCCCGCAGCGTCGCCTGGGCGACCGGCGAGCTGCGCCGGCTCGGCCGCCGGGTGACGGCGGTGGCGCAGCAGCGCACCTGGAACCTCTCCGCCATCTGGCGCCTGGACACCGACCAGGGCCCCACGTGGCTGAAGCAGCTCCCCCCGTTCGCCCGCCACGAGCCCACGGTCCTGGCCTTCCCTGTTGGCACGAACTCCTTGATCAACGGGCCGGTGGTGCTCGCCGCCGACGGGGAGGGGCGGATGCTGTTGGCGGACGTGCCGGGGGAGGACCGGTACGGGGCCGGGGAAGGGGAACGGGCCGCCGTCGCGGCGGAGCATCACGCGGTGCAACTGCGGGCGTGCGGGGTCGTCGGCGATCTGGTCGCGGCCGGGGTGCCCGACCTGCGCGGGGAGGGGCTGGCGGGCTGGATCCGGGAACGGCTCGCCGGGCACGACGTGTCGGCCGCCGCCGGCCTGCTCGACGGGCTCGATCGGCGGTTGTGGCGGGTCGGCGACTGCGGCCTGCCGGACACGCTCGTGCACGGCGACCTGCACCCCGGCAACGTGCGCGGCGACGACCGGCACCGGACGGTGATCGACTGGGCGGACTCGTTCGTCGGCCATCCCGCCTTCGACATCCTGCGCCTCACCGAGGATCTCGACGCGGACGCCGCCGCCCGGCTGGTCGACGCGTGGGCGCGGCGCTGGCGGGCCGACGTGCCCGGCAGCGACCCGCGCCGGACCGTCGACCTGCTCCGGCCGGTCGCGCCGCTGCGGCTGGCCGCCGTGTACGCGATGTTCCTCGCCGCCATCGAGCCGGGCGAGCATCCGTATCACGTACACGACGTGCCGGCCGCGCTGGCGCGAGCGGCGGCGGTGGCGCGCCTCTAGACCCGGCGCACCGGGATCCACAGCTCCGCGTCGGCGGTGCCACCGTCCTCGGCGACACGGACCCGGGAGATCTCCGGCCCCGGACGGGTCTCGTACGGGTTGGACGGGAACCACGACGTGAACACGGCCCGCCACAGGTGCTGCACCGCCACCGGGAACGCGCCGGAACTGGAGAACACCGCCCAGTCGCCGGCCTCGACCGGCAGGCTGCGCAGGTCGTCCGGCACGTCCGTGCCGGTGACCGCCGCGTACCAGTAGTCCAGCTCGGCGCCCTCGTCACGGGCACCGGCCAGCTCGGCGCTGACGTTGACGATCCCGTGCGGCTCCTGGTCGGACAGCGCCTCGATGCGGCGGACGGTGGCCGGGTCGATGCCCCTGACGAACGCCACGATGTGCGGGTTCATCCCCTCGTGGACGAGCGGCACCCGCGCCGTCAACCCGGCGAGCCGGAAGGCGTCCTTGGTCACGATCCGGTAGTCCATGCTGGTGTTCCCTTCGACGACGAGCCGGAAGGACATCCGGGGCTGGGACCGCAGTACCGCACCGGCGTGCCGGGCCTGCATCGGCCCGACGCCGTGCACGGCCCGGAACGCGCGGGCGAACGCCTCGTTCGAGCCGTACCCCCAGCGGACCGCCACGTCGAGCAGCGATTCCCGGCCGGCGAGCACGTCGGCGCCCGCCAGCGTCATCCGGCGACGGCGCACGTACTCCGACAGCGGCAGCCCGGCCAGCGCCGAGAACAGCCGGCCGAAGTGGTGCTCCGACACGCCGGCGATCCGGGCCAACTCGGCCACGTCGAGCGGCTGGTCGAGCCGCTGTTCGAGGTGGTCCAGTGCGGCGTTGAGCCGATCCAGCACCCGTTCTTCCCTCCTGGTGACGCCTTCGACGCTAGGTTCCCGGCCGACCGCCGACCCGATCACACCGGACCCGGTCCGGTCGCCTGATCGACACTGGCGAGCGTGTCGCATCATGACGTGGTGATCTTCCGGAAGCGGCACCACAAGAAAAAGAAGAGCCGGGACTGGTGCAACTGCGACGTGCCCACCTGCGACGGTCCGGGCTGCTGCGACCTGGGCCTCTTCTCGATGCTGCTCACCCTCGGCTCGGTGACGGCGGGCGTCGTCCGGCGACCGGCCGTGGACCGGGCCGGCCGGGCCGCCATCCTCGGTTACCGGCGCTGGCTGTCGCACCGCTGGCCGGCGACCTGTCGCTACACGCCCACGTGCAGCGCGTACGGGCTGGCCGCCGTCGAGCGGTACGGGCTGGCGGTGGGCGGCCGGATGGCCGCCGACCGGGTACGCCGATGCCGTCCCGACGTGCCGCACGGCACCCACGACCCGCTGCGCTGACGCCGATCGCCCGCCGGTGCGCCTCGCGCGTCGGCCGGCGGTCATCCGGCCGACGTGGGGCGGCCGAAGACGACAGGGACGCCGGGGGAGTAGAGCACGCTCACCGGTGGCCCGTCCGGTGCCGGCACGCCCCCGGCGGTGACCAGTTCGTCGTCCAGGTGCAGCAGTTCGGCACGGTGCAGCGGCCACTGTGGATGCCAGTTCGGCACGTGCAGGGTGCTGCCGTACGCACGGGTGTGCAGTCCCCAGCGGGCGGTGAGGAAGTGTTCCAGCGGCGTCGGCTCGGGAACGGGCGCCCCGACGCGTACCGTCATCCGGCTCGTCGTGCCGGCCGGACCGGGCCAGCGACGGCGGCATCGGTAGGTGAGCGTGTCACCGGACCGGTCGAGCCGCATCGCCGACCACTTGTACGGCAGGCGCAGGCTCAGCTGGGCCACCAGCACCGGCACCAGGCGGGACGCGTCGAGCGAGCGGAACACGACAGCGCGCCGCCCCGAACCGTCGATGGAGTAGAGCCGGACGTTCGTCTCCCAGAACGTGCCGAAGTAGGGCACGCCCGGGCCGCGGCCGAGCCCCAGCCCGACCATCCGGAAGCCGATCAGCCCGACGTAGGTGAGCCCGTCGAACGTGTCCGGCCGGGTGCCTGCGGGCAGCAGCGGCGCCACCCGTTCCGGCGGGACCGTCCAGTGCAGGAACGTGAGGTCGTGCCAGCGCTGGGCCAGCCAGGCGAGGCGGATGGCGCGTACCGGAGCGTGCTCGACCGGTTCGATCTCCACCGGTCCATCCTGACTAACCGACGCAACCGGACTCACTCCGGGCGGTGGCAGACCGCCTCGACGTTGTTGCCGTCCGGGTCGCGGACGAACGCGCCGTAGTAGCCGGCGTGGTATTCCGGCCACTCCTTCGGCGCGTGCAGCACCTCCGCGCCGGCCGCCACCGCCGCGTCGTGGAACGCCCGCACCGTGGCGCGGTCGGCGGCGGTGAACGCGATGTGCACGGGCACCGGCGTGGCACCGGCCGGGGCGGGCTCCACCCAGAAGTCGGGCGCGTCGACGCCGTAGCCGATCGGGCCGGGCTCCATGAGCCGGCGCCCGCCCAGCGGGGCCAGCACGGCGTCGTAGAAGGCGCCGCTGGCCGCCAGGTCGCGCACCGCTACGGAGAAGTGGTCGAGCACGTCGCCTCCCTGTGATCGTCGATGACCGCGCCAGGCTACGAGCCCCCTACGACACTTCCGCCGTCCGGTTTGCGTCGCGCCGCCATCGTCGAGCGCCCGGGCTCGGTGGTTCTGCCTCTATGTGTTTCCGGCGGCGGTAAGGACCGCCGGGCGGGGCGCGCGTCGTCGCCGGGCGGTGTCCGCGACGATCAGCAGGCCGGGCACCGCGCCGAGCAGCCAGATCACGCCCACCGGCCAGTGGATCATTTCGCCGACTGCGCCTCGGATCTCCGGCACGTCGCCCACCACGTAGGACGCCTCCGGGTCGCTCGTGCGGCAGTCGAGCGTCCACGAACCGGGTGTCGGCACCCGCACTGTCGCCACCCAGGAATAGACGGCGGCGTCGCTGCCGTAGTCGCCCGGCGGGACGGAGACCGGCTCGGCCGCCCGCACCTCCGAGCCGTCGCCGGTGACGCGGCAGTCGGCGTTCGCCGGGGAGAAACCCAGCGCGAAGATCCCGTACGCCCCGGCGGCCGGCGCCGTGAACCGGCTCGCCGACGTCACGTAAGGGCCCACGCCGCCGTACTCGTGCGGGGGGTGACCGGTCGTGCTGTCCTCGGCGCCGAGCCGTACCGCGGACTGCGCCAGCAGCGCGCCGAACACGACGGCGAGCCCGCCGACCAGACAGCCGCGACGCGACGCCGGGCGGGCCCGGTGGGGCAGGTGCCCGCCGGCGGCGTACCCGATGAGCGCACCGGCCACCGCGAGCGCCGCACCGCCGAGCAGCGCCCGCCCCCAGCGGGCCTCGCCGGTCAGCGGCACGACCCACCGGAAGAACGCGAGCGATACCGCGAGAAGCGCCGTCGTGACCAGCGTGGACACGCCGACGGCGGCGGCGGGGCGCCGGGGTTGCCGGGCCGCGAGCACGGCGGCGAGCAGCGGCGACGCGAGCACGGGCCACCACAGTGCGGTGGAGAGCGGCTGCTTCTCCTCCCACCTGTGGGTCCACTCGTAGACGACCAGTGGGGCCGGCACCGTCGCCACCAACCAGGCCGTCAGCGCTCCGGGACCGGGCAGCCTCGCGCTCATCCGTCGATCCTCGACCACCCGGATCATCGACGAAAGTCCGCGAGCCGTCCGAAAGGGATTGCTCACGCAGCGTAGGATCGCGTGCGACACAGCCGAACACACGGGGGAAACGATGTTCGAGCGCCTGGGCAGATTCGTCGTGGGCAAGGCATGGTGGGTGATCGGCGGCTGGGTCGTCGCCGCGATCGCGATCATCGCTGCCAGTCCTTCGCTGAGCGACATCACCTCCGCGGACCAGGAGAGCTTCCTGCCGCGTTCCTACGAGTCGGTGCAGGCCACCGAGCTGGCCGCGAAGTCGTTCCCGCAGGCCGCCACCGCCACCGCCACAGTCGTGGTCAAGCGCAGCGACGGCAAGCCGCTCACCCCGGCCGACGAGGCGCGCGTGGGGCAGCTCGCCACCGCGCTCAAGGCCCGGAACATCCCGCAGACCTCCGGCTACCTGACCGGCCCGCAGGCCGTCGCGCCGGACAAGTCGGTGCAGGTGGTCACCGTCGGTCTCGACGCCGACAGCCCCGACGACCCGCGCCTGCTCGACGCGGTACGCGACCTGCGCGCCGCCCTCGGGCCGGACCTGTCCGGCAGCGGCCTGACCGCCGGGGTGGCCGGCGACGTGGCGAGCTTCGTCGACAACGAGGACACGTTCAACGAGGCGTTCGCGGTCGTCGGTGTCGCCACCATCGTCCTCATCATCGGACTGATCCTGATCATCTTCCGCAGCCCGATCGCCGCGCTGCTGCCGGTGGTGGTCATCAGCGTCGTCATGTCCGTCACCACCGGGCTGGTCGCGGCCGCCGGCAAGGCGTTCGACCTCAACGTCAGCCAGGACCTGCAGACCATCCTGCTGATCGTGCTGTTCGGCATCGGCACCGACTACATCCTGTTCCTGCTGTTCCGCTACCGCGAGCGGCTGCGCGCCGGGGACGACAAGCGCACCGCGATGGTCGTCTCGGTACAGCGGGTCGGCGAGGTCATCACCTCCGCCGCCGGTGCGGTCATCGTGGCGTTCCTGGTGCTGCTGCTCGCCTCGCTCGGCTTCTTCGGGTCGCTCGGCCCGGCGCTCGCCATCGCCGTCGGCGTCATGCTCGTCACCTCGCTGACCCTGATCCCGGCACTCGTGTCGCTGCTCGGCCGGTGGGTGTTCTGGCCGTCGAAGGCGTGGCAGCGCCCGCCCAAGGCGACCCTGTCCCGGCGGCTCGGCGCGGTGGTCGGACGCCGCCCGGCGATCGTGGCAGCGGCCTCCGGCGCACTGCTCGTGGCGCTCGCCGCCGGGGTGCTCGGCTACAAGGCCGACTACGACTTCGGGGCCGGCTTCCCGCAGGACACCGAGTCGGCGCGGGCGGCCCAGGACCTCCAGCGCGGCTTCGCCGCCGGGGCGCTCGCGCCCACCGAGGTCTACCTGACCACCGGCAACGGCACCCCGCTCACCGAGCAGCAGGTGAACGACTTCGCCGCCGCGTCGGCACGGGCACCGGGCGTCGGGCAGGCGCAGCCGCCGGAGCGCAGCGCCACCGACCCGAGCGTCGTCCGGATCAGCCTGCTGCTGAACGAGAACCCGATGTCGAACGAGGCGATCACGCTCGTGCGCGACGACCTGCGAAAGGCGGTGCACGAGGCGGCGCCGCCGGGCACCAGGGCGCTCGTCGGCGGCACCACGGCGATCTTCGCGGACATCAACTCGGCGAACAACAGGGACCTGTCGGTGATCCTGCCGGTCGCCGCACTCCTGATCGCGATCATCCTGGCGCTGCTGCTGCGCAGCCTCGTCGCGCCGGTCTACCTGGTGATCGCGGTGCTGCTCAACTTCGCCGCCACGCTCGGCGCCACCGTCTACGTGTTCCAGGGGCTCCAGGGCAACCCGGGCGTGACGTTCCAGCTGCCGATCATCCTCTATCTGTTCGTGGTGGCGATCGGCACCGACTACAACATCCTGATGATCGCCCGGCTCCGCGAGGAGGCGCGCGAGGGCCACGAACCGCACCAGGCCGCCGCGATCGGGGTGGAACACGCCGGCCCGACAGTCGCCGCGGCCGGGCTGATCCTGGCCGGCACGTTCGGGGTGCTGATGCTCGCGCCGATCTCGTTCCTCCAGCAGATGGGCTTCGCGGTGGCGATCGGGATCGTGCTGTCCGCGTTCGTCATGTCGATGTTCTTCGTACCGGCGCTGACCGGGCTGATCGGCCACAAGGCATGGTGGCCGGGACACGGCGACGAACGCCGCAACGGCGGCGGCCGGCACGCGGCACCCGAGCCGGCGGACGCGGCGTCGACCTGACTGTGACCCGCCCCGGCGCGGCTCAGCCCTCGCCGGGGCGGACCAGCCCGCTCTCGTACGCGATCACGACGAGCTGCGCCCGGTCGCGGGCGTTCAGCTTCTGGAGCAGCCGGCTCACGTAGGTGCGGGCGGTATCAGGGCTCAGGAACAACGCCTGCCCGATCTCCGTGTTCGATCGTCCGGCGCCCACCTGCGCGAGCACGTCCCGTTCCCGTGCGGTCAATCCGGCCAGTCGCGCCGGGTCGGCCACCGGTGAGCGGGCCGCCGCGGCGAGCACCCGCCGGGTCACCGCGGGGGAGAGCAGCGCGTCGCCACCGGCCACCGTCCGGACTGCGTCCCGCAGGGCGTCGGGCGGGGTGTCCTTGAGCAGGAAACCGGCCGCCCCGGCGCGGATCGCCTCGAACAGGTACTCGTCGTCGTCGAACGTGGTGAGCATGACGACCTGCACACCGTCGAGCGTCGGGTCGGTCAGGATCCGCCGGGTCGCCTCCAGCCCGCCGCCGCCGGGCATCCGGACGTCCATCAGCACGATGTCGGGCCGCTGCTCCCGTACCACCGCCAGGCCGCTGCCGCCGTCGCCCGCCTCGCCCACCACCTCGATGTCCGGCGCCCGGTCGAGCAGGGCGCGCAGGCCGGTGCGGACCAGGTGCTGGTCGTCGACGAGAACGACGCGGATCGGGCTCACGCGGCGACTCCCGTCAGTGGCAGGTGGACCGACACCCGGAAGCCGCCGCTCGTGCCGGGTTCGGCGCTGCCCGTTTCGATCGTGCCGGTTTCGACGGTGCCGCCGAGCAGGGCTATCCGCTCGGCCATGCCGCGCAGGCCCTGGCCCGTCCCGTCCCCGGCGGGCGGGCCGCCGCGACCGTCGTCCACCACCTCCAGCGTGAGCCGGCCGGGCGTGGCGCGGACGGTCACGGTGACCCGGGTGGCCTCGGCGTGGCGCAGGACGTTCGTCAGCGCCTCCTGCACGACCCGGTAGACGGTGCTGCCCACCACCGCCGGCAGCGTGTCCACCGAACCCTCGATCCGCAGGTCGACCGCCAGCCCACCCCGGCGTACGCCGTCCACGAGCGCCGCGAGCTGATCGAAGCCGGGGACCGGTTCCCGTGGCCCGGGTTCGCGGCGCAGCGTGCCGAGCGTGGCCCGCAACTCCGCCATCGCGCTGCCGCTCACCGACCGGATCGCCGCCAGCGCGTCCTCCGCCTGCGCCGGATCGCTGTCGGCGAGCGCCTCCCGGGCGACTGCGGACTGCAACGTGATCACCGAGATGGTGTGCCCGAGCGTGTCGTGCACCTCCCGGGCGATGCGCAGTCGCTCCGCCTCGACCTGACGGGCCGCCTCCCGATGGCGCTCCTCGTCTGCGGCGACCGCCTGCCGGACCAGGGCCGCCCGCAGCGACCTGCGGTTGCGTACCGCGTCACCGAGGGCGATGACGGCGAGCAGCAACGCCGCCTCGGAGCCGAGTTCCGTACCGACGACCACCGCGATGTCGTCGCCCTCGGCCAGCCGGGCGACCACCGACACGGCCAGCAGGCTCCCGGCGACCACGGCGGCCGGGACGACACGCCCGCGCTCGGACGCCCGGTAGAGGACGGCGGCGGCCGGGGCGGCCACCCCGACCGGCGGCAGGTCCAGCGCGTAGTACCCGAGGATCACGACCGCCGTGGCGACCAGCGCCGGCAGCGACCACCGCCTGGCGCACAGCACCAGCCCGCCGAGCGCCCCGCCGACCACGACCGCGAGCGCCGCGCCGCCGGGCGACTGCTGGTCGGCCGCCACGGCCACCGCGACCAGGCCGAGCGTGGCCGCCGCGAGCAGCACGTCGGCGCGGGTGGGCGAGGTGTCGGGCACGCCTTCGAGCCTAGGTCCGCGCGGACCCTCACCGCTGTCGTCCGCAGGCGTCAGGGTCGACCCCGAGGCGTACGCCGAGAAGCGACATCCGGTCGCGCGGCCACGCGGACGACGGTCGGGGGCGGCCGACCTAGCGTCGATGGCGTCCCCGAAACGTGAGGAGAGCCCTCGTGGTACGCGCAAGACTGACCTGGTTCGCCCTTATTGTCATGGTATGGGCGTCGATGATGTCGTTCGGTGGGGTCGCCGCCGAGACCGTCATGCTCTACCCGAACATCTTCAACGACGCGCCCGCCTCGCTCGACCGGGCCCGTGAATTCCTCGTCCACGGTGGCCCGCACGACTACTTCCCGCCGCTCGGCGCGTCGGTGATCCTCAGCAGCGTCGCCGCCACGCTGCTCACCTGGCGCGACCGTCGGCTGCGCTGGTGGGTCGCCGGCGCCACGGCCGTCTTCGTCGTCTGCGAGTTCCTGTTCTCCGCTGTCTTCTTCTGGCCGCGCAACGAGATCATGTTCGTCGACCTGCCCGGGACGCACTCGGCCGAGTACCTGCGCCAGGTCGCCGCCGAGTTCGTCGCCGGTCACTGGGTACGTTTCGCCGGAGGCGCGGTGACGGCAGTGCTGGCGTTCGTCGCGTTGCTGAGGTTCGTGCGCTCGACCGCGTCCGTTCCGCAGTCGGCACCCGCATCCGCACCGGATTCCGGGCCGGCGGGGGTGACCCGATGAGCGCGGGTCGCCGTACCCTCGGGTTCTCCTGGCCGGCGCTCGTCGCGCTGGCCGCGCCGGCCGCCCCGCGCGTGGCGCTGCACGACCTGGGTGTGGTGCCGGAAGGCACCGTCGTGGCCGCGCTGCTGGCGCTCGGACCGCCGCTGTGCTGGGTGGCCGCAGTGCTGTGGCGGCGGCCGCCGCGCCCGTTCCTGACGACGGTGGTGATCGGGGCGCTGTACGGGGCGTTCCTGGCGGCCGGCCACCAGATGTTCTGGGACTCGTCGCTGGGGATGGACGCGCCAGGGCTGGCCGGATTGGAGCCGGGGGTGCGGGAAGCGTTGTTGCGGGGTGCGGCGGTCATGTCGAGCCTGGTCACCGGGACGATGGTCGGGGTGATTGCGGGTGCGGTTGCGGTGCTGCTGGGCCGGGCGCTCGCGGCGCCGGCCAGACGCTGACGCAGGGCGCGACTTTCGCCAGCTGTAATGCCCGGGCAGGTCATTGACAGCGCAAGAAGGCCCATTCAGCTAGGACGATTAGCCGAGCACGAGGGGTCCCGCCCTCCGGACGCATGGCGGTAGTGTCCAGGAACACCTTGTGGGGAGGTGAGGTCGACGCCTGCTGAACTTGCAGCGTCGGCTGTGTCGAAGCGGAGTAGATCCTGATTCATTTCTCGGCTGCGGATTCGTCGTCGATCGCCCGTATCGGCCCGGGAGACCGTCGTTCAAGGGCTCGAATGCCTGCTGCACAATGTCATTGCGCGTTCGGGTGTGGCGAGTTCCGGCGTGCGGCTGGCGGTCTTGGGTCGCGAGGCAGAGCGCTGCGGGCCCACATGTCTTTGACAACGTCGACGAGCCGGGTGGCGGCACTCTCCGCCGGCTCGTGCTCCCAGATCCGTATCACGGTCCAACCCGCCTGCTCGAGTTGTCGGGTGGTTTCACGATCCCGCTCACGGTTCTTCAGAATCTTCGCCTCCCACCATGCCGCGTTGGCCTTGGGCCATGTCGCGTGCTGGGGGCAGCCGTGCCAGAAGCAGCCGTCGACGAACACGGCCAGCTTGATACGGGTGAAAGCGATGTCGATCGTCCGTCGAGGCGAACCGACAACCGGCAGACCGATTCGGTATCGCAGTCCTGCTCGGTGCAGCGACCGTCGGAGCGCCAGCTCGGGCTCGGTGTCCTTCCGGCGCTGGCGTTGCATGCGACCGCTGACGCCGGTTGAACTGGGCACGGGTCGTTCGGGCACAGCCCCACCCTAGAGGGGCGACCGAATTCGTCGTCTCAAGGGTGTCCGATCAGCTCTACCTCTGCTGATTCCCGCGCAGATCACTGAAAAGGGTGGTGCATCTTGGGCCTGTACACAGTCTTCGCGGATTGGGCCAGGCGTAACGGCATCGAGGCGGCGGTCCTGAGCTTTTCGGAGTCGCTGTCCGAAGATCGTGTCGAGGAGTTTCGAGCTCAGTTCGAGGCCGACAAGGCGAAGGTGCAGGCCGGGGGCCCGCCGATCATCACGGCCGGGTCGGAGGACTGGTACAGCGGTCCCGGAGAATCCGACCGCTACTGGCTCGCGTTGAGGGACCGCTTCGAGGCCGAAGGATGGCCGACCGGCCGTATCTCCTCGGTGGATCACTCGTCCAGCACGGTCGTGGCCCACACGCCGCGTCCGGATCGCGCCACGTGGGACTCGAAGGGGCTCGTGGTCGGATACGTGCAGAGCGGGAAGACGACGAACTTCACGGCCGTCGTCGCCAAGATGGCCGACGTTCAGTATCGCCTGGTCATCGTCCTCTCCGGCATTCACAACGGGCTTCGTCGTCAAACGCAGGTGCGCCTGGACCAGTATCTGAAGGATCTCAACCCGGACCGTTGGGTGACCCTGACGGAGGAGTCGCGGGACTTCGTGAAGCCGTCGCACGACGCATCGGCGGCGCTCAGCCCCGAGAAGACCGTCCTGGCTGTCGTCAAGAAGAACGCCGCTGTCCTGACCAAGCTCATCAGATGGTTCGACACGCCCAACGGACGAAAGGCACTCAAGTCTGCGCCGGTATTGATCGTCGATGACGAGGCCGACCAGGCGTCAGTGGCCACCGGCCGCATCAATCCCCTCATCCGGAGGCTGCTGAGCCTCATGCCGAAGTGTACGTACGTCGGGTACACGGCGACGCCCTTTGCCAACGTCTTCGTCGATCCTGCCCAGGACGACCTGTATCCGAAGTCGTTCATTCTCAACCTGCCGCGTCCTGACGGCTATTTCGGGCCTGAGAAGATCTTCGGCCGGGATGCGGTCGAATGGGAGGCGGGCGACGAGCAGGGGCCGCCTGACGGCTACGACATGGTGCGCCTCGTCGACGAAGAAGACGTCCCCTTGCTGCGTCCGGGCAGCAAGGAGCCTGCGGACGGGTTCGTCCCGACGATGATCGATGAACTGGTGAAGGCCGTTCACTGGTTCTGGCTGAGCACGGCCGCGCGTCGGGCCCGAGGGGACGGCGGCCACAGCACGATGCTCATCCACACGTCCGTCAAGATCGCCGTTCACGAGAGCTATCGAGCGCCCCTCGAGGCGCTTCGGAGGAAGGCCCGGGCGGGACTGGCCTCCGGTCGGCCTGAGGTGATCGACCGTTGGCGGAACTTGTGGGCGGCGGAGTCGGAACGCGTGCCCGCAGAAGACTTCGGCCGCGAGCAGAACTCGTTCGACGAGGTTCTGCCGCACCTGGCCGACGTCATCGCCTCGACGCGGGTCGTTCTGGACAACTATCGGAGCCAGGATCGGCTCGACTACTCCGAGCCCTCAGTGGTGGCGATTGCCGTCGGAGGAAACACCCTCTCCCGTGGGCTGACCCTGGAAGGCCTCGTCGTCAGCTTCTTCGTGCGGGGGGCGACGGCGTACGACACGCTGCTTCAGATGGGTCGCTGGTTCGGGTACCGCACCGGGTTCGAGGACCTGCCGCGCATCTGGATGACGCCGAGCCTGGCAGCCGCGTTCCGACACCTGGCGACCGTCGAGCACGAGATGCGCGATGACATCGATCGCTATCAGCGGGAGAACCTGACGCCGACCCAGGTGGCAGTCAGGATCCGCACGCATCCAGCCCTCCGGATAACGGCCAAGATGGGTGCCGCCCAGGCAGCGTTCATCTCGTACGCAGGCCGTCGCCTACAGACGCGGTACTTCCGGCACCGGAACGCCGACTGGCTCGACAGCAATCTCCAGGCCGCTGAGAGCTTCGTCCAGGAGGCCATGCTGCACGGACGGCTCGATGAGGACGTCCGCGGAGCCCGGCTGATCCGAGACGTACCCGTGTCGTTCGTGAAGAACTTCCTGTCGCGTTATCAGGTGCACGAGGACTCGCCGGACCTCGATCCCGCCCTCATGATCAAGTACATCGACCGACAGCTGACGAGCGACCGCCCTAGCCTGGCTACTTGGTCCGTCGCCGTGGTCATAGGTGAAGGGTCGTCGGCGAAGTTGGGTGGTCTGAACGTCAGGTACTCGGTCCGGTCTCGACTCAACGACGGCCAGGGTGAACGAGCTGACATCAAGACGCTGATGAGCAAGCAGGACCGAGCGCTCGATCTCGGCCTGACGCTCGCCAAGGCGCGAGCACTGAGCGAGAGCGACCTGGTCAAGCTGCGCAACAGCGATCCGGTCTGTAGCGACCGAGGGCTGATCGTTCTCTATCTGATCGAGCCGCAGAGCGAGCCCGTGAACCCGCACCAGGGCACCCAGAAGACCTTGCCGCTACGTACCGCGCTCGGCGCGGTGGGGCCAGTGGTCGGCATGGGCATCACTTTCCCGGGAGATGTTCGGACAAAGAGCATCCAGGCCAGCCATGTCGCCGTGGATCTCACCGACGTCGAGAGCGAGAACGTCGACGAGGCGCTCGACGTCGACACCGAGGAGATGGCATGACGGCGATCGAACCGACCATGCTCGAGAGAGCATGGGCGGTACTGGTGCCGCCGCGCGTGAAGGAACTCGCATCCTTTCCGCTCGACGTCCTGGCCGGGGCGCAACCGTGCCGGGTGGCGACGGACACCGCGGGCAACCGTCATCTTCTCGTCCCGGCCGATGACGAAGCTGTCGCAGCTGATCCCCGGCCGGCGGTTCTTGGAACGGCGATCCGCAAGCTTGCTTTCGACGGGCCGGCGGTGACGTACCTGGACATCTCGTGCGCGGAACCAGACCTCTTCTCCGAGTTCGACGAGGTGGTCACGGACGTGCTGGAAGCTGTGTCCGGCGCCCAGCGGCCCGCATCGGCGGCGATGAGGGCCGTGACGCGATGGAGACGGCTTTTCCGAAGCCGTCTCCTCCGTGGTCTGTCCCGCCAGGCCAAGCTGGGGCTGTTCGCGGAGCTGAGCATGCTCTCCTCCCTCGTCCAAGCGGATCCCGGCTTTCCTGTGGAGGCGTGGCGGGGACCGCTCCGCGAGCCGCACGACTTCGAGGCGGCTGCCCGATGCATCGAGGTGAAAGGTCTGAGCAGTGCGAGCGACGGCATTGTCGTGCACGGACTGGAGCAGCTGAACATCCACGACGATCGGCCGCTGGACCTTGTCCTGCTGAGAGTGGTGGAAGATCCGAACGGTCGGAGTGTGAGCGACCTCGTCGAGCAGCTCCGGGATGCCGTGGCGTCCCGGGCTGATCTCGGGGGGCGCCTGTCGGCGGCAGGCTGGTCCGAACAGCCCGACAGGCCCGACCTCGACACGTTCGCGGTCGAGGAAGTACTCAGGCTCGTAGTAGGCCCTGGCGTACCCCGAATCGTCCCGTCATCGCTCGTCGGCGGCGCCCTTCCGTGTGGCGTCGGAGAGTTGAGTTATCAGGTCGACCTCGCCACGTTGCTTCCGCTCAGCGCGGGGGCGTCCCTGGCCGAGATCGCCGAGGAGGCGGTTCGTTGAGCGGCCGTTGGTGGTCACAGCCATTTGCCCCGGAAGGTTCGGCGGCAGCGGAGGGGATTGTCAAGCAGCTGGGGAGGCCGGCACTCGATCCGCTCACCGTGCTGGTGAGAGAGGCCGCGCAGAACAGCTGGGATGCCCGCCTGTCGGACGGCCCTGTGGAATTCGGTATCGATGTCCGTGTGCTGGGAGACGACGTAGGAGCATGGCGAAGACTGCTGCTGCCGGGGCCAGTCGCGGAGTCGGCCCTCGACGTCGGCGCAGCTCTGAGGGCCGACACAGCGGTGCTGGTCGTCTCTGACCGAAACACGCGAGGCCTCGGTGGCCCCCTTCGTGCCGGGAAGCGGGCGAGCGACGGTACGGTGCCGGACTTCGTGCAGTTTCTTCGTAACGTCGGGGAACCGAGCGACCATCAGTTCGGTGGTGGCACGTACGGCTTCGGCAAGGGAATCTTCTACCGACTCAGCCGAGTCGGAGCCATTCTCGTGGACACCAACACGCCGGCAGGCGGCCCTACCGGGCGCCGATTGATGGGCGCTGCCCTCGGCCACAGCTGGTACCTCGGAGATCGGCGTTTCACAGGCCGCCACTGGTGGGGGCAGGTGGCGGCCGACGACGTGCCGGATCCCCTGCTGAACGGGGATGCCGAGGCAGTCGCGGATGCTCTGGGACTGCCGGGCTTCGCCGACGGGCGCACCGGGACCGACATCGTGATTCTCGTCGCCAATCTGGGGCCTGCCGAGCCGGAGCCGGACTCCCGTGAGAGGACGCCGGCCGAGGCCGCGACGTTCATCACCTCGTCGATCCTGTGGAACTTGTGGCCGAAGATGGTGCCGGGTGAGTGCGACAGTCGGATGCGCTTCACCGTGGGCGTCAACGGCTCGTCAGTTCCGGTTCCGGCCCCTGACACCATCGACGACCTGGCGCCCTTCGTCGAGGCACTGCGGGACGTCCGTGCGGGCAGAGGAGTGAGCTACTCGCGCACCGTTCCGCCAAGGAATGCGGGCTCCTTTGCAATGGCATTAGGGGCTGCCGACGGCGAAAGCCGCCGACTGTCGGTGACAGCAGCGAGACCGTTCGAAGGGCCGTCCCACCACGTTGCCCGGATGCGGGTCGCCGAACTGGTGGTGGACTACATGCCAGGTCCGTCGCACCCTGACTCGCGCCTCTCGTACGGCGCGGTGTTCAAGGCGTCCGAGGACGCCGATGAGCTGTTCGCGCAGTCCGAACCGCCCACACACGACGACTGGATACCCAAAGGACTCAGTGGCTCGGCTCGAGGTGTCGTGCTTGGGGCGCGCACATTCGTCAACAAGCAACTGGACGAGAAGCTCGGGCTCGTACCGCAGGCAGGCGGCTCGGGCGGCCAAGGTCTCGGCGAACTCTCGGCCATGCTCGCCGGCATCGTGCCGGCCCGCCTCGACGCCACTCACGGGGCCGGCGGATCTGGAGGCGGAGGCTCCGGCCCAGTCGTGGGGCCGCCCTCGGCATCGGGTGGCGGCTCTCCCGGGGCCGGCCGGGCGCAACGCGGTGGGAAGGCACGGTTGACCGGCGCGCCGTCTCTGCGCATCCATCAGGGCTACCCGTACCTCGTCGCACAGGTAAAGGTTCCTGCGGACTCACAGACGAGGATCGTGACGGCTGACGTCGAGGTGGTCGTCGAGGGGGGAGGCCGGGAGAGTGAGCCACCACTGGGTGCCGCCCTCCCACAGGTCATGCAATGGCAGTCCGCCAACGGAGTCGTCATCCAGGGAAGGAGTATTGAAGTGCCACCGGGTGAGGATTCGGACTGGTACGTGTATTCCACATACCTGCCGGACGCCGTCGTACGCTTCCGTGTGAGTCAGGTGGCCTCCAGTGCCGGCTGAGGTCCGCCCTTATCTCGTCCCTGAGTCCGGCACCGTGGTCTGGCAACCATGGATGTTGCTCGACGGTCATGAGTGGGGTCCACTGCCGGACGAGTTGGAGGGCTGGGATCCGGGCACGGACCTTCGGGTGGCGCGGCGGGTCCAGGTCGATGTGGCACGGTTCTTCCAGGAGACGGGAGTCGAACTCCGGAATGTCGCCTTGACCGTCTCCTGGACCAGTTCGACGACGAACATGACGGAGGCCGCTCCTCCGGCACAATTCGACCCGGCTGGCCGTGCGGTCGTGGACGCGATCCTGGTCGGGGAGCGCGTGTCGGGGGTGCTCACGATGCGGACCACAGTCAGCGTTGTTCATCCACCGGCCGCTCGAGCGGTAGGGGTTGCCGCCGTTCCCGGATCCGTACTGGCCGAACACGTCCAACGGGTCGTCCTGGAGAACGTCTCCTCCATGTTCCCGGTCAGCGAGATCGACTTCTCGCAGACTCGCCTCTCGCCGACCGCGAGTTGGCACCTCGAGACCAGCACCGATCTGTCCGCCTCGTTCTACGGAACGTTCCGTGTGCTCATCAACAGACGCGACGGGGAATTGAGCGCCGCTGTCGCCCGCGGCGTCAGGGACAAGCGGCAACAGGCGTTGCTCGACGAGCTTCAGGCGGGGGTGGCCGGCCTGCTTGTCGAACTCGCCCTACATCTACGCGACGATCTCGCTGATCGTGACGAATGGCCACCCGACAGCGTCGGAGACGTCCTCTCCAGAATCCTCGCAGACGCGCCACTGTCGATCACAGCTCCACCCTCGCCGGTGGATCTGGCGGAGTTCAGGACGCAGATCTCCGGGGCGGTCAGGCGCATCGGGAAGGGGCGTGTGTTCCGTTGAGCGAACTCTGGCCACACTTGCCGGCGGTCGTCAGCGCGGCGATGTACGTTCAGGTCAAAGAGGGAATCGATCTTGCCCCTCACTCAAGCCACCCGGATCAGATCTGGGCTCCTGTGGGCGGTCGCGTATCCCCCCGCCGCATTCGCAAGCTTGCCGAGGTGCTTTCTTCCCTCGGGGCGAGGTACGGCTTCCCCGGGCAGGCGGCACCTGAGGCGCGAATCGCCTTCGACCGGGATGCGGCCCCGATCGTGCGCGATCACATGGACTTGTCATGGGCCGAAGCCGGCAACCGGGATCTCTGGTCGTTCACCTCGCTGGTCGCTCTGCCGCACCTGACCAGATGGCGGTTCGGCACGGAGAACCGAGAACGGTGGGTAGCCACGGACCTGACCAGGCACACCTGGGCGAGGCTGTGGTGGCAGGCCGTTGTCTTCGCAGGCCACGAGGAAGTTCTTGCCGCCCTCACCGAGAGCGATCTCAATCAGCTGCTCGAGCGTCGCAGCATCGGTGGCGATCCCCGCCTTGTGCTCGAGATCGCTCGCGCCGTGACCGGGTTCTCCGGAAAAGCCCCTCGCCGGGCAGTAATTCGGGATGTCACGCTGAGGCTGATGCGATACCTGGCATTTGTCGATGTCAGGGCATTGACCGACCAGCAGATCCGCGACCTGTGCTCCGTGTTGATGACCGAAACCCTCAAGCGGTTACCGCATGACGGGCTTCCTCATCAGCGAGGGGACAACGTGTCGGCAATGTGATCCGCCAGTGCCGCTGCCAGTTCGACAGGCACGGCGTTGCCGATCTGCCGTGCGATCTGGACCTTGGAGCCACACCACTTGAAGTCGTCCTTGAAGCCTTGCAGGAGGGCTGCTTCGTGGTGGCTCAGAGCGCGGTGCTCTTCGGGGTGCAGGTAGCGTCCTTTCTCCGGCTTGAAGAACTCGGTCCTGATGGTCACCGACGGGCTGTCCCATCGCAGCCGCCCGAAGACATCCATGCCTGCTGTCCGGTCCACCCAACAAGGAGGAAGAAGATGCCGGGGGATGCTTCGCCGATCGCCCTCGGGCGGGATGTGCGTCATCCGCTTGAGCGAGATCGCGGTGTACTTGCGTGCGAAGTCCAGGTCTGACGCCTTGAAGATGCCTGGCACCGTGGCGTCGAAGAACCGGTCCGTGTCGCCAGGGAGCTCCGTATTCTCCGGGTTTACCGAATTGCGCAGACCCCAGATCGCGTCTCGCACCGTCCGCCAGTTCTCCCGGGGAACGTCCCCCGTCGGCACGTCGATGACAGGGTAATCCTTCAATGTGCCGATGACAATGAAACGCTTGCGGAGCTGCGCGGCGCCGAAATTGGTGGCAACAACTGACTTGTATCTCAACGAGTAGTTGCTGAGCGTAGCTCCAGGTTCGGTCATCTCTTGCAGGCTGTGGAATTGGCCCGACTTGCCGAACTGCGGCACGTTCTCGAGCAGGAACGCCTTGGGTTGGATCTTGGTCAGGGCTTCTACGTAGTGACGCCACATCGAGTTGCGCGGATCGCCGATGTCGCGTTTGCCCAGGTTCGAGAAGCCCTGGCAGGGCGGTCCGCCGATCACGACGTCGGCATCTGGTAAATCCTTCTTGACCCAGTCGGCAATGTCTCCGCGATATACGTTCTTCTCGCCGAAATTCGCAGCGTAAGTTGCTGCCGCGGCGAGATCGAACTCAACTGCGCCTACCGTGCGGTATCGGTCGGTGCTGTGGAAGCCGGACGTCAGGCCGCCGCAGCCGGCAAAGAGGTCAACGACTCGAAGCTTGTCCGACCCGCCCTGCAGATGGTTCGTCATTCGCTCCTCCTGCCGGAAGAATCTGCCCTGCAGAGGTGGCCAAGGGCTGCGGAGCAATGATATTGAGCTGATATGTCGCTGTCTCGAGGGCGCGCGGGCTGCCTGGTGGCGGGAGCGATGATCTCTTCCAATCAACTCTTCCTTCGTCGAACAGGACCTGCGCGTCGCGCCCACCGTACAGACCGCCGCCGACATGAGGCTCTCAGGCTGCTGCGGTCCCTCAGGCAGGGAGCACGTGTGGCCAAGCAGAGTAACCGAAGGCGACGCGCCGGGCCGAGGGAGGCGGCAAGCGAAGCTTCGATCGGCGGTACCTCGGTCGGCAGGTTGTCTCAGGCAAGGAGTCCTGCCCGCGACGCCAGCGGGCGCAGACCCGGCGTCGCCGCTCGCTTGTCCTCGGCCATGAGGTCGAGCAGGAGTGTTCGAGCTTGCACGTTTGCATGCACCGCCTCTGCGGCAACCCGCTCGGCTTCGAGGAGATGCAGCACCGCTGTGGACCTGTCCGCCGAGGCCCTGACGACGGCCGTCGCGAGATCGACGTGCACCTGAGCGCGTCGTCCGACAACGGCGGTGGGCAGGCGCGACGTGTCGATGCGCTCTCCGATCTCCAGCGCATGAGCCGCTTTCCCGGCGCGGACGGCGGCCGAGACGGAGTGGATGGCGACGTTGGTTCGGCCGAAGGCGGTCCACAGCCGATTCTGTTCTGCGCCCAGCTCTGTGGCCAGCTCTTCCGCCTGCGAGAGGTGCTGCGCAGAGTCCTTGGTGTTTCCCCGCCCTGCGGTCAGCAGGGCGGCCAGGAGCAACAGCGCACCACGGGCGGAAATCAGGTCGGGATTGCCTCTGTGACCGTATGTAGCCAGACGATCTATGCCGGCCTGTGTGATGCTCTCGGCCTCGGCGGCGCGGGCCGGCATTCGTATCAGGCCGCAGGCTGCCTGATACGCGGAAATCGCGATGAGAGCCTGGTCATCGCCGATCCGCGCTGCGTTGGCGGCTCGGTCCGCACTCAAGAGGGCTGTCTCGCCGTCGCCGACCTTGGCCGCGAGCTTGGCGGCTGCGATGTACGCAACGGCAAGAAGCCGGAAAACGTCCCTTTGACGAGCGCCGGGCGGTCGACCGGACAACTCGACCGCCTGACGCAGCACATCTGGCAGCAGGCGGGCGGCGGTTGAGTAGCTCGCTTGTTGATAAAGGGTGTGGACACGGCTCACGGAGCGCTGGAGCTGGACGACGGACTGAGCCGGTCGTACCGGCTGAGCGAGGTAATCGGTCAGAAAGCCCCGCAGGCCGCTCAGAAGGTCTGATCGCGTAGCACCTGTACCGCTGGCGTCGTAGTCCTCTGTCGCGTCTCCCATAGCCTGTCCTCGGCGCCTGACCACTGACACGTCGGCGAGCATGTCATCGACCTGGTCGAGCGTAACGCTCAACGCGAAGGCGATGCGGGTCCGATGCCACGGGTGCGGATCGGTCTCCGCGTTCTCCCACCTCACCACGGTGGACCGCTCCACACCCAGGATGTCGGCCAGGCGCTCCTGGCTGTACCCGAGAGCCTTTCGTCGCTGACAGAGCCGCTGCCGCTTGAGGGCCAAGCCCGACCTCCCTCCGTTCCGTCGTCAATGTAGTCACAATCCGTCGATCTCGGGGGTTGCTGGATGCCTCATTTTTGCGCCATACGGGCCTCTTCGGCGCTGTGGCCTCTCGTCCTGCCCGGCTCGAGGCTTTACGCATGGCCCGGGGCGGGCGCCGGGCTCCGGCGGCACCGCGTCCCCGATCGCGGCTCCTGTCGTCCCCGCCCGCTCCGGCGCCACTCCACCAGACCCGACCCGGAGGCGCCTGCCGATGTCCGCCGTACTCGCCGACTTTCCCGTCCTCACCCCGGTCACCGACGAGGAACTGCTCGTCGCCGCGCTGGCCGTGCGCGTACACGTGCCCGAGCACTGGCCGCAGGGACCGCTGTGCCGTAGCGAGCGCGTCCCGTACCCCTGCCGGCTGGCCCGGTGGGGGAGGGCGACGCTCGCCGCGGCCGGGTTGCCCGACGAGGCCGTGGCCGCCGGGACGGTGGCGTCGTGATCTACGTGACCGGCGAGCGGGTGCAGGCGTATCAGGTGCGCAGCGCCGTCTTCGACACCCGCTGGCGTGGCCTGGACCCGGCGCAGGTGCACGACTACCTGTGCCGGGTCGCCGACGAGATGGATCGCCTGCACCGGGAGCTGACCACGGTGCGCACCGAGTCGGAGCGGGTCCGCCAGGCCTTGCGGCAGTGGCAGTCCCGCCACAACGGCTGCCGGCGGCGCGGCCACGATGACTGAGCCGCGCTGGATCGTCCACCTGCCGACCACGCTGACCAGCCGGGACGCCGCCGTCGAGCTGGCCGCCGCGCTCGCCCGGTCGCTCGGGCACCTGGATGTCGTCGACTTCGGCGAGACGACGCTCAGCGAGGAGGACGCGCAGCACCTGCGGTACCGGGTCTGGTGCGACGTGCGGCTGCCCGGCGGTGGGCGCTGCGGACTACGAGATGGTCACGGCGGGTCGTGTGGGTAACGGAGCTGCTCTGAGGCCCGTGTACCTCGGGCGGAGTGCTGGACACCTGGGGCCTCACCGCCAATCGATGCCCGTCGGTGCGGCACCACCAGGTCTGCCGGCTCCTCGACACCCCGGGCGAAGGCAACGACCCGAGACGAAAGAAGCGCTGCTCTGGCGCTGCGTTCCGTTCCAATCGAGGGGCCCCGCTCCTGTCAGGCGCCGGTTCGGGCCGCGCGCAACACGTCGACCACCGCCGCCCAGTGGCTCTGCTTCATCTCGTCCGGTGTCCTCAGCACATCGCCGTCGTGTACCACTACTCCCGCATCGCGCAACCGCCGCAGGTTCGGCCCGTAGGCGGGGTGTGCGGCGAGCGTTGCCTTCACCCTGGGGAAGACATGGATCGGCACGCCGGTGCCCAGCAGCTCGTTGAGGACTCCCAGTGCCAGCGTGTCGCTCGCCCCGGTCGCCCACTTGTTCAGCGTATTGAACGTGGCGGGTATGACTGCGGCGCCATCGGCCGGGGGGTGCGGCTCCGGATCGCCGGGCCGACGCCACTGCGCGCGTACCGGATATCCGGTCTGTTCGGCGAGCGCGTCGCAGTCGAGCCAGCTCGCGGCGATCGGGGTGGCGATCAGGCAGATTCTCCAGCCGTCGGTCATCAGGAGGTCGGCGAGTTCGCCGATCCGCTGGGCCGGTGGCGCGGCGCAGACGACGAGGTAGAGCACCGGCGCTTCACTCATGCCCCGCAGTCTTACCCGGCGCGTTGTCGAAAAGGACCTGCGCCACTGATGAATCCGTCAAGAAGGGGGCCGTGCCTTGAACCTGGTCCGGGCGCCGGTCAGAGCGCTTCGGCGTGTCGGTCGATGAACGCCCTGGTGACGGGCCGGTCCGCTGGGAGCGGTCCCAAACGGGGCGACCATCCACCCTGTACGGTCGCTACACTCCCCGAAAACGCCCGGAACCGCCCACGGAGTCTGGAGACGCCAGTGACCCGCGACAAGGCCGCACCGCCCGGAATCGACGTCACCATTCCCAGCGTGGCCCGGGTCTACGACTACTTCCTGGGCGGCAAGGACAATTTCGAGGTCGACCGGAAGGTCGCCGAGCACGCCCTGCGGATCACGCCGGACGGGCCGGCCGCCGGTCAGGCGAACCGGGCGTTCCTCCGCCGGGTGATCCGCTACCTGGTGACCGAGGCGGGCATCGACCAGTTCCTCGACATCGGCTCGGGGCTGCCCACCCAGGGCAACGTGCACGAGGTCGCGATCGAGCACAACCCGGCCGCCCGCGTCGTGTACGTGGACAACGACCCGATCGTCCTGGCGCACGGGCGGGCGCTGCTCGCCGCGGAGGGCACCGCGACGGTGATCCAGGCCGACATCCGGGAACCGGAGGAGATCCTCAACGACCCGGACGTCCGCCGGTTCCTCGACTTCGACCGCCCGATCGGGCTGCTGCTGTTCGCGATCCTGCACCACATCGGCGACGACGAGGACCCGCGATCGGTGGCTGCGGCGCTGGTCGACGCGCTGCCGTCGGGCAGCTACGTCGCGATCTCGCACTTCCGTGACCCGGGCGAGCGGGATCCGGAAGGCTCCCGCAAGGCCCGCGAGGTCGAGCGGGTGTTCAACGAGTCGCTCGGCACCGGCCGCTGGCGTACCGACGAGGAGATCCTCGCCTTCGCCGACGGGCTGACGGTGCTGGAGCCGGGCCTGGTGCCGCTGGCCGAGTGGCGTCCGGACCCGGACGCGCCCGCCCAGCAGCAGACCGACACGTACCACACCTTCGTCGGACTGCTCGCCCGCAAGCCGTAGGCGGTGCGAAGGGCCCGCGAGCGGGTACGGGCACGTCAGCCGGCCTCTTCGTCGCCCTCCTCGAACCGTGCCAACACGGCGGACAGGTCCCGCAGGAACGCGTCGACCCGGGCGCGGTAGTAGCCGTGCGCGACGAGCGGCAACTCGAGCAGGGCCCGCTCCACCTGTACCTTCGTTGCGAGGCGCAGCAGGTGATCCTCCGACCGCAGCGCCTCCCGGCCCTTCTGCACGAGGGCGTCGACGGCATCCCTGTCGTATCCGCGCGCTTCGATCGGGAAGTCGGCTGAGTCGAAACGCTGACGGACGATCTTTCGGTGGTCGGTGAAACGGCTGCCGCCGTACCGGGCGAGCGCGTCGGCCACCTGGTCCGTCTTCTCCCGGACGTCGTGCACCTCGAGCAGGACCAGGCAGGGCCGGCCGTCCAACGGGCTGCGGTGTGTCAGTGGAACGTCGAGGGCCGACGTGGCGGCGGGTACGAGCAGCAGCAACGGCGACGGCATCCTCTTGTCGGACAGCACCGGAGGTTGCTGGTCCAGGACCAGGTGGTCGATCTCCGCCCAGGGCAGCAGCCGGTTCAGTCCGGCCGTCCGGACGGTCAAGCCGTCGACGTTGATGTGGAACCGGAACGGCCGGACCGCCTCGACGACGCCCGCAGCGCCGACGAGCATGATGAGCCCGCCGAAGATCAGCCCGCCGACCAGTCGAAGGGTGCTGCCGCTCAGCCCGGACAACACCATGCAGAAACCGAACGGCAGCATGACGCCGACGAACAAACCGGCGCGACTGCGGTGAAGATCCATCGTCTCACCCGCGATTCCCCGTCTCTTCTGACTGAGAGGGTGACAGCCGGGCGCAAGGTGATCGATGAAGCAGACGGCGATCTTCCTGGCGGCGGTGGGCGGCCCTGCCCGGGCGCGTGTTAAGAAGGGGCCCCGCCTCTACCGGAGACGTTGAAAGGGGGCCCTTCCTTGCACGAAGCGGAGCAGGTGATCCAGCGTGTGCTGCGGGATCTGCGCGACGGCACGCACCGCGGCGTCGTGGTGGACTCGCCTCCCGGCGCCGGGAAGTCGACCCTCGTCGTCCGCGCCGCGATCGAGACCGCCGCCACCGGTGACCCGCTGATGATCGTGGCGCAGACCAACGAGCAGGTGGACGACCTCATCGACCGGCTCGGCCGCAAGGCGCCGGAGCTGCGCGTCGGGCGGCTCTCCGCGACCGACTACCGGCCCACCGAGCGGGTCACCGCCCACCCGGCGGTCCGCGTCGCCGCGAAGGTGGCCGACCTCGGCGGGCCGGCGGTCACCATCGGTACGGCGGCCAAGTGGGCCACCGTCACCGAGGGGAGCTGGCCGTGGGCGATCGTCGACGAGGCGTACCAGATGCGCGCGGATGCGCTGCTGCGCGTGGCGGGGCGGTTCGAGCGGGCGCTGTTCGTCGGCGACCCCGGGCAGCTCGATCCGTTCAGCACCGTGGAGACGTTCCGCTGGACCGGCCTGACCTGGGATCCGATGCAGTCGGCGGTGGCCACGCTGCTGCGGCACAACCCGGAGCTGCCGGTGCACCGGTTGCCGGTGTCGTGGCGGCTGCCCGACTCGGCCGCGCCTGTGGTGTCCGCCGCGTTCTACCCGTTCACCGGGTTCCGCGCCGGGACCGGCCCGGCCGACCGGGCGCTGACGTTCACCGGGCCCGGCGCGGGTGACGCCTACGACGCCTCGGTCGAGCTGGCCGCCGCCACCGGCTGGGCGTTGCACGAGCTGCCGGCCCGGCACACGGTGCGTACCGACGGGGAGGCCGCCGCGGCCTGCGCGGAGCTGGCGCTGCGGGTGCTGGCGCGCGGCGCGGTCGCGGTCAGCGAGGCAGCGCCGGGCGGCGCGCCGGTCACCGCGGACCGGATCGCCGTCGGGGCCGCGCACCGCGATCAGGTCGCGGCCATCCGCTCCCGGCTGGGCGCGGCCGGTGCGGGCATCACCGTGGACACCGCCAACCGGCTTCAGGGCCGGGAGTACGACGTGACGATCGTGCTGCACCCCCTCTCGGGCCGGCGCGACGCCACCGCGTTCCACCTGGAGTCGGGGCGGCTGTGCGTGCTGGCGTCACGGCACCGGCACGCCTGCGTGGTGGTGGCGCGGGCCGGGATCGGTGAGCTGCTCGACGCGTACCCGTCGACCGAGCGGGTGCACCTGGACGTACCGGTGAAGTTCCCGGACGGCTGGGAGGCCAACCAGACGGTGCTGACCCACCTCGATGCCCACCGGGCGTGACGAGGGGCCGTCGCGGCAGGATCGGCGGACCGTTCGGATCTTCCGGCGTTCGCGGCCGGTGGGCACGATGGCCGGATGCATCCTCACGACCCCTACCAGCAGCAGCCGTACTACCCGCCGGCGTACGTGGAGCAGCCGAGCGAGGGGATGAGCAGGTGGGCGATCGTCCTGTGGGTCACGGTGCCGGCGCTGCTGGTGATCCTGTGCTGTGCCGGATGCGTCGTCTCCGGGTTCGCGGGCGGATTCATCGAGGGATTCAACGAAGGCCGGTCGTCGTAGGTCGCACCGCCGCCCTCGGCGCGCGGCGCTGGCGGCGGTGCGTTAGACAGGGATCATGACCACGAGCGTGCTGCAGTGGCTGGGCGGGGGCCTGGTGGCGGTGGCCGCCGGTTTCCTCGCCGCGTCGCTCCCCCGGCGCCGCGTCCGGGCCGAGGACCGGCGGGTCGCCTGGTCGTCGGCGCGGGCGGCGATCCACGACGCCACAGTCAGCCGGGACGCGTCCCCGACGGCGGTGCCGGAGGCCGAGCGGCTGCTGGCCCGCGCCGAGATGCTCGCCGCCGCCCGTGGCGGCGCCGACGCGGCCCGGGCGGCGGCCGAGCACGCCCGCCGCGCCGACGAGCTGTGGCGGGCCGGGCGATGACGAGGGTACGGCGGGAGCTGCTGCGCTGGTCGCTGCTGGCCGCCGCGGCGGCGGTGCTCGTGGTGTTCCTGGTGGCGCAGCGGCAGAGCGTGGAGGTCAGCTACGGGCGTTCCCCGTCGGCCGCCGCGCTGCCGGAGGGCTCGGCCGGCGAGTTGAGCGATGCGAGCGTGCCGTCGGTCGAGGAGATGACGGCGCTGGTCGCCGCCGCGCCGGTGGTGCGGCTGCCGGGGGCTGTCGCGCGCTGGGACGAGCAGCGGGTCCGGGCCGCCATCGGTGACCGGGGCACCCGCATCCTGGTCGCCCCGCCCGGTCTGGACGAGGCCGAACGCCGGCGGGTCAAGGACGTGGAGAAGGCGGAGATCCGGATCGTCGGTACGGAGGTCAGCGGTGGCCTCTACGTGGCGTCGCCGGACGACCTGCCGGGCTGGCGGGCCCGGTTCGCCACACACGACGTGACCGGCGCGCTGCTCACGCTGCTGGCGACGCTGCACGAGCAGCCCCTCCCGCCGGACCGCGACGACCTGCGCTGGCGCGAACCGACCGGCCCGGAACTGGCCCCGATGGTCACCGCGCTGCGGGCCACCGGCCGGTACGTGGGCACCGGAGCCACGCTGACCCGCCTGCCGGAGAAGGCGGCGGGCACCGCGTTCCCGGACGGCGCCTGGTTCGTGGTGCTACCCGCCCAGCCGTACGGGGAGCCGCTGCCCGCGTACGGGCCGGCGCTGCACCGGCTCGCCCCGGACCAGCCGCTCGTGGTGATGTACGGCGACTGGATCGAGTACCACGGTCCGGGCGCTGCGGAATTCGCCGAGGTGGCCACCGCGAGCTTCTACGCCCAGTTCGGCGGGCGGATCGGCCGGTACGCCTACCCACAGCAGAACGTGCTCGGCACGTACCTGGCCCAGGTCACCGACGTGCGGTACGCGGGGCTGTTCGACCGTCCGCTGCCGTACCGGCCGTTCGACCCGCTGCGCGTGGCGTTGCCGGCGCTGCCCTGGATCTTCGCCGCCTGCGTGGCGGGTTTCGTGGTGCTGTCCATCCGTACCGTGCGGGGGTCCGGCCGCCGCCCGGCCGACGTCGGTCCCGGTGGTACGCCGGCCCGGCTGGCCGGGCTCTCCGCGCTGGCTGTGGAGCTGTCGCTGCTGACCGACGCGCGCAGCGACCCGGCGCTGGTCCGGGGCGTGGGCCGGTTGCGGGCGGCCCGGGACGCGTTCGACGAGGGGTTGCCCGACCGGCACGTACGCGAACTGCTCGCCGACGCGGCGGCCGAGCTGGACGACGTGGCCCGGGACGTGCGGATGCCCGGCTACCGGCCGGACGTCTACCTGCGGGCGAGGCTGTCGTGAGCCGCGTCGCGAACCGGCCCGCACGGGCGGCGGACCGTCGTGGCGGGACGGCGACCGGTCCGCGCCGGCTGCTGGGCCGCCTGGTCGGTACGGCGTTCGGCCGCGCGGTGCTCGCCTGCCTGGCGCTGGCTGGCTGGGCACTGTGGACCGGCGGCATCCTGGACGGGCCGGTCGCACGGCAGGTGCGCGTCTCGTCGGTCTACGCGGCGCCCGGCGTGGACCTGGACCGGGCCGCCGCCGAGCGGGTCATCGGCAACCGGCGGCTGGTGGTGCTGATCATGGAGCCCGGTGCCGACCTGCGGGAGGCGTGCGCCGACACCGAGCGCGCCGCCCAGGGCACGCTGGTGCTGGCGATGAGCCGCGACGGTGAGGACTGGGACACCTACGGCTGCTCCCGCCTCGGTGGTGACCTGGGCCGGGCCGTGGTCACCGAGACCACCATCGGCCGGGGCGCCGACGCGTTCGTGGACCGGCCGGTCGAGGCGCTGAAGGTGATCGTGCTGAACTACGACCGGCTGGTCCGGGCCGGTCTGGTGCCGGACGGCGCCCGTACCATCAGCCCGTCGCTGCCCCGGTACCTGCTGGCCGGCGGCGCGGTGACCGGGGTGGTCGCCGGTGCGGCGGTGCTCTGGCTGGGCGGCCGGCGGGCCGGGCGGCTGGCCGACGCCCGCCGGGCCGGGCGGGACGCACGCGCCGACGAGCGGGCCGCGCTCGGCGCTGCCACGGCTGTCCTCGCCCAGCAGATCATCGACCTGGACGGGCACGCCGGGCCGGCTGCCCCGGCGCATCGGCGGCTGGCCGCCGACTACGTCGGCCTGCTCGACGAGGTGTCCGAGGTGGACGACGACGCCGGGGCCGTGCGCCGGCTCCGGGAGCGGGTCGAGAAGCTGAGCCGCCGCGCGGCGGATCTCGCCGACGATGCCGCGTCCGGCCGGCGTGGGACGCGCGGACGGGGCCGGCGGTGATCCGCCGACCCCGTCGTCAGTGCGTCGTCAGCGCTGGGCGCCCACGGTCGAGGCGGCCGGCCAGCTGCCGGTGAAGACCTGGGCGGGCGTCGCGCTGCGGACGGCGAAGCCGAACAGCGAGTCGACCCGGGATGCCTCGGCGGAGCTGGGGTACGGGTTGGTGCAGCTCGTGCCGGCGCTGCCGCCGGACATCAGGATGGCGCAGTTGCCGTTGTAGTTGTCCGGCAGGCCGAGGATGTGGCCGATCTCGTGCGTCATGATGCGCAGTGCCGAGTACTGCTGGGCCTGGTTGTAGTCGATCACCACGCGGCCGTTGCCGAGGCTGGTGCGCTGGGCGTACGAGCCGCCGCCGTAGGTGTAGGTGATCCGCAGGTTGGACCCGCACTGGGCCATGTTGATGTTGTTCGTGTAGTTGTTCCAGATCGCCGCCGCCTGCACCGCCGTGTTGGCGAACGGGCCGGCCTGGCTGATGTTGTAGCAGACGTTGCGGACGGCGGCGGAGGCCGGAGCCGGGTTGACGGCTACCGCGCCTACTGCTGCCAGCGTCGCGGCCGCGAGGGTGGCGAGGATCCGGGACAGCTTGGGCTTACGCATGGTTCACACTCCTTGGGATGGGGGGTGAGCGGAACGCCGCAAGCCTATAGATAGGCATTCATCGATATCAAGGGTTGCGGTGAACTGACCGGGCTCGATCATCCGTACCCCTCGTCGTGCGGACCACGGAGCTGGTGACCTGTCCCCGCGAGCCCGGCGAACGGCTCGGCCCGGTCGCCGTGCGCGCCGCGGTGCTCACCGCCCGGCTGGGCGCGGCGCTGGGCGGGACGCGGCGGAGCCCGGACGGCGTGCCCGCGGACGCCGGCACACCGGTCCTCGGTGGACCACGACGCCCGCCGCTCACCGGCGAGCAGCGCTGGCGCGTCCTGGACTACCTGGCCGCGGCACTCTGGACGCTCGACCTGCCGGCGGCGACAGTCGTCGACGCGCAGCGGGCCGTGGCCGGGCTGCTCCGGGCCTGACCGCCCGCCAGGCCGGGTGGCGTGAACCGGGCACAGGAACGGTCGTTCACGCCGCCGGGTATCCCCGGCTTTCCTGTCGGCCTCCCGTCACGCAGGGTGTATTTCTGATCGCTTCCGGTCGATAGCGTCGGGGCACTGCCGTCGACGAAGGGCCGACGATGAACGACAACGGACACCTGCTCGACCGTCGGCGACTGCTCGCCGGCGCGGCGGCGGCCTCTGCGGTCACAGTGACCGGCCTGGCCGTCGCCACCACCACCGGCGCCGCGGCGGCCGCACCGGGCCGCCCCGCGACGCCACTCGTCTCCCGGGACCGCATCGCCACCGCCGCGCTGCGGGCGCCCGACGGATCCGCACTCCCGGTCGCCGTCCAAGCCGACTTCCACGCCCGGCTCGCCGCCTGGCTGGCGTTCTGGTCGGCGAACTCGCCGGCGGCCTGGAGCGTGCCGGTGCAGGTGGTCGCCCGGATCGAGGCGGCCGGCGACGCGCTGGTGCTGCACGGGATCCGGCACCGCCGCGACGACGAGCTGCGCGCCGGCTTCGCCGCCGGCCGGCGGGACGCCACCCACCTGGCCACGCTGGCCAGCCTGCACCACCACTTCCCGAGCGTGCGGGTCCGCCCGGACGGCACGGTCCGGGTCGCCGACGGACCTGCCGGGTTCACCGGCGCGCCGGAACAGGTCGCCTTCGCGGTCGCGGCCTGCCGCGAACTGTGGGGCGACACCACGGCGACCGCCGACCGCTGGGCGGAGCACGCCGCCCGGGTGCTCGCCCGCGCCGGGCATCGCACCGACGCCGCCTCGCACGCCGGCTGGGCGGCCTTCACCCGCACCAGCCTGCGTCGCGGGCTGGGCACCGAATCGTACGAGTGACCGGAGGAAGCACATGGCCCGCAACGAGTTCCGCTTCGTGGTCGACGGCGTCGACCTGAGCCCCGAGCAGCAGACACTGATCGCCGCGGAGATCCAGAAGGCCGGCCTGGCCGCGCTGCGTACCGCCGACGCCAGGCTGACCAACCCGCTGACCGTCGGCCACGGCAACATCAAGCTGCGTCCCGAGTGGTACGGCCTCTGGGTCATCGACGGGCCGTTCGCCCAGGACCTCGGGCAGAAGATCAACGACATCGGGTTCTGGATCCAGCGGTGACCGACACCGCCCGGCCGGCCGGCACGCCGGAGCGGATGTGCCCGAGCACCCCGGCGTCGAACGCCACCGTGTTCCTCGGCATGATCACTCCGGCGGGCCGGGTGGCCTACTTGACACCGGCCGTACCGGCCGAGGTGGCGCTCGCCGGGCTCGGTGACTCCGACGAGCCGATCGAGTCGCGGGCCCGGCTCGCCGGCCCGTGCGTCACCTCGTCCTGCGGCTTCTGGACCGGCTCGCACTGCGGGCTGGGCGCCCGGATGGCCGCCTCGTACGCCGAGACCGCCCCGCCCGCGGAGGAGACGCTGCCGAAGTGCGCGATCCGGCGTACCTGCCGGTGGTTCGCCGAACAGGGACCGGCCGCCTGCCCGGCGTGCGCGCACGTGGTGACCGACGCGCGGCTCTGAGGGACCCTCCTTGTCGGACCCTTCGGCTAGCGTCGTGAGGTCATGGAGCCGCGGTTCGGCCAACACCTCATCGGGCGGGAGCATCCCGCTGCGCTGCTGCGCGCCGAGGTGGCCCGGCTGGTCGACAGTCACGGCGGTCTCGTCCTGGTCACCGGCGAGCCGGGCATCGGCAAGACCACGCTGGTGTCGGCCGCCGCCGACGAGGCCCGCCGCGGCGGGGCGCTGGTGCTCGGCGCCGCCTGCTGGGACTCCGACACCGCTCCCGACTACTGGCCCTGGGTGCAGGTGCTGCGCCGGCTGGCCCGGTCCGCCGACGACCCGCGCGGGGTGCGGGAGGCGGCCGCCGCCGGCCTGGCGGCACTGCTCGGCGAGCGCACGGCGGGCGACATGACCGAGCCGGGTGACGTCGGCCGGGCCGAGTTCGACAGGCACGACGCGGTGACCGCCGCCCTGGCCGCCGTGGCCCAGCACCGGCCGGTCGCGGTGGTCCTCGACGACCTGCACTGGGCCGACCCGGCGTCGCTGCGGCTGCTCCAGTTCGTCACCCAGCACGCCTGGTTCGAGCGGCTGCTGCTGATCGGCACCTACCGGGACGCCGAAGTCGAATCCGGCGACCACCCGCTGCGGCAGTGGCTGCTGCCGCTCACCGCCAAGGCCACCACCGTCACGCTCGCCGGGCTGGGCCGTGCCGAGGTGGCCGCCCTGATGGCCCGCACCGCCGGCCGGGAGCCCGACGCGAGCGTCGTCGACGAGGTGCACCGGCGCACCGGCGGGAACCCGTTCTTCGTCGAGCAGACCGCCCGCCTCTGGCACACCCACGGCCTGACCGACACCGTCGCCCCCGGTGTACGGGAGGTGGTGCGCCGCCGGCTCGACCAGTTGCCCGCCGGAGTGGTCGAGGCGCTCACGGTGGCCGCCGTGCTCGGCCGCGAGTTCGACAGGCGGACGCTCGCCGCCTGCGTACCCGCTCCGGTCGCGCAGGTGGACCGGCTGCTCGCCCGCGCCGCCGCGGCCCGGCTGGTGCTGCCCCGCGACGGCGGCCGGTTCGTCTTCGTACACGACCTGGTCCGCGAGACGCTCTACGACGGGCTGGCCGACGACGAACGGCGGGCCCGGCACGCGGCGGTGGTCCGGGCCGTCTACCAATCGGACCTGCTCGCCGGCGCACTCAGCCCGGCCCACCTGGCCCGGCACGCCTGGCTGGCCGGCGCCGAGCTGGACCCGGAACGCGCCGGTGACCTGCTGCTGGCCGCCGCCCGCGACGCCGGGGGCCGGATCGCCGTGGACGAGTCGGTACGGCACTACCGGCGCGCGCTCGAACTGACCGGCGAGCCCGGCCGGCGGGTCCGGGTGCTGCTGGAACTGGCCGGGCTGCTGCACCACGCCGGCCCGCCGGCCGAGGTGGAGCGGCTGCTGGCCGAGGCCGCCGCGCTGGCGAGGGAGCTGCCCGATCCCGGCGTGCTGACCCGGGTGGCGCTCATCGCCCACCGGCAGCACTCCGCCACCCGCCGCCGGCTCGACGCCGCCGAGCTGGTCCGGGAGGCGTACCGGCGGTCGATCGCGGAGCCGGACCCGGAACGGCCGGTACGCGCGCTGGTCACCGACCTGATCACCGCCACCGAGACGCTCGCCCGGCACGGCCGCGACGACGAGGCGCTCACCTTCAGCCTGTGGGCCCGCCACGACACCACCTGGGGGCTCGGCACCGCGCAGGAGCGAGCCGTGGTCACCGCCGAGATCCGGGAGGTGGCCCGCCGCAGCGGCGACCGGGAGACCGAGCTGTGGGCCACGGCCCTGCGCTGGGTCGCGCTGCTGGAGCTGGGCGATCCGGGCTACCGGCAGGAGCTGACCGCGTTCGTGACCGGCGCGCGACGCGACGACGTGGCCCGGCAGCGGGTGGCGGCGATCGCGGACACCGCCATCATCGCCGCCTTCCAGGGCGACCTCGCCGCCGCCGAGGCGGGCTTCGCCGAGGCGGAGAGCTACCGCGAGCCGGGGCACTCCGATCACGCGTTCATGACGCACCACATGCGCTGGTCGATTCTGCTGCTGTACGGCCGCCTCGCCGAGGCCGAGGCGGTGCTCGACCGGGTGGGCGCCGGGCACCCGCAGGTGGAGCTGCTCCGGGCGATCACCGCGGCCGAGCGCGGCGACGTGGCCACGGTGCTGCGGCTCACCGCCGCGATCGAGGCAGCGGGCACCGCGTACCCCCGGTCGGTGTCGCCGTTGTGGCTGCGCCTGCGGGCGCAGGCGGCGGCAGTGGACGGCGACCCGGCGCGGTGCGCGGCGGTGCGGGCCGACCTGGCCCCGCACCGCGGGCAGTGGGCGGCGGCATTGTTCGGCTGCGACATCGTCGGCCCGGTCGACCTGTGGTTGGCCGGTGTGGACGCGGCCGAGGGCCGGTGGGACGACGCTGTCGACTGCTACGCGGCGGCCCGGGACGCGGCCGACCGGCTGGGCGCCCGGCCCTGGTCGGTGCTGGCCCGGGCCGGTCTGGTGGGCGCGCTCGCCGGGCGCGGCGGGCCGGGCGACGCGGCCGAGGCGCGGCGACTGCGGGCCGAGACGGTGGCCGAGGCGCTGTCGCTGGGGATGGTTCAGGTGGTGGACCGGCTGGGCGCGGCGGATCCCGCCCCGGCGGCGGTGTCCGCAGTGGTCGCGCCGGTGCCGGCCCGGCTCGGCGCGGGCGTTCCGGCCCTGGCCGTCGCGTCGTCGCTGTCCAGCCGGCGGGGTGCGCTGGGCCTGTCCCGGGCGGGTGTGGTGCACGGGCGGCCGCCCGACCCCGGCGCGGACGTCATCCAGCCCGAGTTCCGTCCGGACGGGCCGGTGTGGCGCCTCGCGTACGACGGCGTCGTGGTGCACCTGCCCGACGCCAAAGGGCTGCACGACCTGCGCCTGTTGCTGAGCCGTCCCGGCACGGACGTGCCCGCCGTCGAACTGCTCGACCCGGCGGCCGGTCCGGAACTCGTCGCCGTGCGCCGCCTCGGAGCCGATCCGGTGCTCGACGACGAGGCGAAGGCCCGCTACCGCCGGCACCTGCGGCGGCTCGACGACGAGATCGACCGGGCGGCGGCCAAGGACGACGGGCGGCGGCTGGCCGAACTGGACGCCGAGCGCGCGGCGCTGCTCGACCAGTTGCGTGCCGCCGCCGGGCTGGCCGGGCGCCACCGGCGACTCGGTGACCAGGCGGAACGGGCGCGCAAGGCGGTGACCGGACGGATCCGGGACACCCTGCGCCGCATCGACGAGCGGCATCCGGCGCTCGCCGCGCACCTGCGCGAGTCGGTCACCACCGGCGGCGCCTGCCGCTACCGGCCGGCCGAGCCGGTGCCCTGGCGGCTCTGACCGACAAGGTGGCGGGGCCGGGTGGACCCCGCCACCCTCGTCGCGTCAGCGGCGGTTGTAGCGGTACATCGTCAGCGTGCCGAAGACGACCACGAAGAGGGCGCTCCAGAGCAGCATCCACATGGTGCTCGGGCCGTCCACCGAGCCGGCCATCGCCGCGCGGACCGAGGTGACGAGCTGGGTGATCGGGTTGATCTTGACGAACGCCTGCAGCCAACCGGGCATGGTCGACGGGTCGACGAACACGTTGCTCAGGAACGTCAGCGGGAACAGCACCATCATGCTGGTCCCCATCACCGACTTCTCGCTGCGCAGCACCAGGCCGAAGAACGTCCACACCCAGGAGAACGCGAACGAGAAGATCACCAGCAGCCCGATCCCGGCGAGCACCCCGAGCAGACCGCCGTCGGGGCGGAAGCCGAGCACCACGCCCACGGTGAGGATGACCACGGCGGCCAGGACGTAGCGCAGCACGTCGCCGAAGATCATCCCGACCAGCGCCGCCGGCCGCCAGACCGGCAGCGTACGGATCCGGTCGAAGACGCCCTTCTCGATGTCGCTGTTCAGCCCGACCCCGGTGTACATGGTGATCATCACGACGCTCGTGACCATGATGCCGGGCAGGAAGAACTGCAGGTACGCACGCGGGCTGTCGGCGAGCGCGCCACCGAACAGGTACGTGAACATCAGCACCATGATGATCGGGAACGCGGTCACGTCGAACAGCTGCTCCGGCACGTGCTTGATCTTCAGCAGCGCCCGCCAGCCGAACGTCAGCGACGCCGACAACGCGCTGGGCCGGGCCGGCCGCTCGGCCGGGGCGAGCACGGTGGCCAGCGCCTCGGCGGACGGCATGTAGACGGACGGCGACCGCCCGGTGCTGATCGCGGTGTCGCTCATCGCGCCGCCTCCAGTTCGTCGTCCCGCTCGTCCGCCGGGACGGCCGGGTGGTCGGTCAGGGCCAGGAAGACCTCGTCCAGGCTGGGCTGGCCGAGGGAGAAGTCGTCCACCACGATGCCGGCGGCGGCCAGCTCACCGAGCGCCCGCGCCGCCTGCGTACCGGCCTCCAGATCGGTGCCGTGCTCGCCGACGCGGGCGGTCAGCGCCGCCGGGTCCGCGGCGAGCTGCACCGGTACGCCGAGCGACGCCCGCAGCACCTGCTCGGCCTGCGGCCGCTGCTCCGGATCGCGCAGCCGGATGTGGACGCTGCCCGCGCCGATCGACGACTTCAACTCGCCCGGGGTGCCCTCCGCGATCACCCGGCCGTGGTCGACCACGGCGATCCGGCCGGCGAGCTGGTCCGCCTCGTCGAGGTACTGCGTGGTCAGCAGCACCGTCGTGCCGTACGCCACCACCGCCCGCACGATCGCCCACACCTGGTTGCGGCTGCGCGGGTCCAGCCCGGTGGTCGGCTCGTCGAGGAACAGCAGGTCCGGCGTGTTGAGGATGCTCGCGGCGATGTCGATGCGCCGCCGCATCCCACCGGAGTACTTCTTCACCTGCCGTCCCGCCGCCTCGGTCAGCCCGAACGCGGCGAGTAGCTGTTCGGCCCGGTCCCGGGCGCCGGCCCGGCCCAGCCCGAGCAGCCGGCCCAGCAGGACCAGGTTCTCCGCGCCGGTCAGGTCCTCGTCCAGCGAGGCGTACTGGCCGGTCAGGCTCACCCGGGCGCGCACCGCGTCGGCCTCGCGCACCACGTCGTGCCCGAAGACCCGGGCCGTGCCGCCGTCCGGGCGCAGCAGCGTCGCCAGCACGCGTACGGCTGTGGTCTTCCCGGCGCCGTTCGGGCCCAGGACGCCGTAGACGGTGCCGGCGGGAACCCGCAGGTCCAGCCCGTCGAGTGCCCGGGTCGAACCGAAGGACCGGACCAGGCCCTCGGCCTCGACGGCCAGGCCGGTGTTCCGGTTGCTCATGAATCGCTACCTCTCTCGTCGGTGTCTCGACAGGCGTACGGGCGTGCCGCCAGACCGATCGCCTGTTTCAACGAGGCCGGGATGCTGTGGTGTTGTGCCGGCCTCACCTCTCAGGCGCCAGACGGCCCGCCAGATCCGATCTGGCGGTGGCGATTCCCGGCCGACGACGGCCGGTACGGGAGGAAGGCGGGGTTATGACCGTTCCCGCAGCAGTCCGCCGGATGACCGGTCGCGGACAGTGCCCGATCGATCGTCTGCCATATGCTGCGCCGGCATCCGACGCACGGGGGGCGTGTCCTGGTTGTGGTGACGCGGACGCCTCTTGAGCGCATTGAAACCGAGAGGGGTCCACCGTGTCCATCGTCCGAAGAGTGCTCGGCGCACTCGCCGTGACGGTCCTGGCCGTCACCGCCGCACCCACCGCCGCCGGGGCGGCGGATCCGGCCGGCGTGCTCCACCTGACCGTCACCAGGCCCGACGGCAGCCCGGCCGGCGCCAACGTCGCCGTGACGGCCGCCGACAACAGCTACGACAAGGACCTCCTGCCGCTCGACGAGTCCGGGCAGCTCAGCGTGGAGGTGCCGGCCGGCGACTACAAGATCGCCATCACCCCGGTGTACAGCGACGGCCAGGACGACGAGTCGCTGAGGCAGTGGGTGCCGGGCCGGACCAGCTGGGCGCAGGCCGGAACGGTCCGGGTGTCCGCGGGGGACACGACGGAGGTCTCCGAGCGCCTGCTCGTGCCCAGCGGGTCGACCCTGCGGGCGCGCGACGCGGTCACCGGCGCCGCGGTCGACGGGCTGTGCGTGTTCGTCGACCCCCGGCGCAATCCGTGCGGCGACACCCAGGTGACCGTTCCGCCGCTGATCCCCGGCCCGCAGGAGGTGTGGGTCTACACCCGGGACGACACCCACCTGCCCCGCTACGCCACGGTGAACGTCCTCGCCGACGGCAGCGGCACCGCCGTGGTCGTCCTGACCCCGGCCGCGAACGTGGTCTCCCGGGTGGTCGACGCGGCGACCGGCGCACCGGTCGCCGGGGCCTGTGTGACGCCGGCGCCGGCCGGGACCGGCGAACTACCCCACAACCCGGGACGGTACTGCTCCGACGCCTCCGGGAACGTCCGCGTCGGCCTGGTCGCGGCCGGCTCCTGGAACCTGTTCGCCCGCCCCGCCGGCGGATCGGCGTACGGCGCGCAGTGGGTCGGCGCGACGGGCGGCACCGGCGACGCGAAGCAGGCCCGGGTGGTCACCCTCCGGGCCGGGCAGACGGTCACCGTGCCCCCGATCCGGCTGGACCGCTCCGGTGTCGTCACCGGCACCGTGACCAGCGCGGCCACCGGCAGGCCGGCGACCTCCGGCACCGTGACGCTCGCGCCCGAGTCGGGTTTCTTCCCGGATTGGGGAGTGGAACTGGACGCGCAGGGCCGCTACCGGATCGACTGGCTCGGCCCGTACGCCTGGCCGCTGCTGTTCACCACCGCCGACAATGCCACCCAGTGGTCCGGCGGGTTCGCCCTGCGGGGCAAGGCCGTGCCGGTCACCGTCCGGGCCGGCGCCACCACCGTCTACAACCTTGCCGTACGGCGAGGCGTCCTGGTCACCGGCCGGCTCGTCGACCCGGAGGGCCGCCCGGTGGTCGCCGAACTGACTGTGCGCAACGCGCGTACCCGTGAGGTCATCGGATACACGTTGGATCCGGATCGCGACGGTGAGTACGCGCTGCGCGTGCTCGGTCCCCAGCCGGTCACCGTGGCGTGGCTGTGGACGCCGCCCTACATCAACTACGCCGGCTGGTACGACGGTGCGACCCGCCCGGCCGACGCCACCGAGGTGGCCCTGCCGGGCACCGGCACCCTGCGGCTCGACGTCACTGTCGACCGGTTCCCGGCCGGTTCAGCGGCGCGGGCGAGCTCAGCGGCACCGGCCGGCTCAGCGACGCGGGCCGGTTGAGTGACACGAGCCGGTTGATCGGCGCGGGCCGGGTGGCGTGTGAGCCACCCGGCCCGGCGCCGGTCAGCGTGCCGAGTCCAGCCGGGTCCGCTGCTCGGCGGTCAGCTCCAGGTCGACCGCGGCCAGGCTCTCCTCCAGCTGCGCCACCGAGGAGAAGCCGACGAGCGGGACGGCCGGGATGTCGCCGCCCATCAGCCAGGCCAGCACCACCTGGTTGACGGTGGCACCGGTCTCGGCGGCCACCGCCCGCAGCGCCTCCAGCCGGGCCGGAGTGGCGGGCACCGCGTACTCCTCGCCGAGCCGCTCCGGCCGGACGTACGCGCCCTTCAGCAGCGGCGAGTACGCCACCAGCGTGAGCTGCGGCTCGGTGCGCAGGTAGCTGAGCAGGTCCGGGCCGACCCAGCCGACGTCCCCGTCCCGGTCCAGCTCGCTCGGCACGTCCAGGCGCCGGGGCAGGTAGCTGCGGTGGTACTGCAGCACCTCGTACCCGGGCAACCCGGCCGCGGCGGCGAGCGCCCGCGCCCGCTCCACCCGCCAGGTGCGGTGGTTGCTGGCGCCCAGCAGCCCGACGGTGCCCTCGGCGACCAGCTCGGCGAAGCCCTCCACGGTCTCCCCCAGGGGAACCGTGTGGTCCTCGATGTGGGCGTAGAGCAGGTCGATCCGGTCGAGCCCGAGGCGCTCCCGGCTGCGCTCGGCGGACTCGCGGATCACCTTCGCCGACAGCCCTTCGGGGTTGTCGACGTAGCTGGTGCCCGGCGCGAGCGGACGGGCGCCCAGCTTCGTCGCGATGACCACCTCGTCGCCGATCCCGCGGCTGCGCCGCCAGCGGCCGAGCAGTTCCTCGCTCTCGCCACCCTGGCCCCCGTTCTGCCAGAAGGCATAGTTGTCCGAGGTGTCGATGAAGGTGCCGCCCGCCTCGACGTACCGGTCGAGGATGGCGAACGAGGTGGCCTCGTCGGTGGCGGTGCCGAACAGCATCGCGCCGAGACTGAGCACACTGACCTCGCGGCGGGTGGCCGGGTCCGTGCCGATGGTGCGGTAGCGCATGTCTTCCTCCCCGTCGAAGCGTTGCCGGTCACCCTGCCCCTTCGAGTGCGCGCGAAGTCAACAACGGAGGGGCCCCGGGTCTCCCCGGGGCCCCTCCGACGTGTGACTGCTCAGCTCGGGATGTAGTCGAACTCGTCCGGGTTCGGGCCCGTCCGGCCGGCCTCGCCCCGGTCCAGCGAGGTGAGCCGCTCCATCGCGGTGTCGTCGAGCGTGAAGTCGAAGATCGCGAAGTTCTCCTCGATCCGCTTCGGCGTGGTCGACTTCGGGAAGACGATGTCGCCGCGCTGCACGTGCCAGCGCAGCACCACCTGGGCCGAGGTCCGGCCGACCTGCTCGGCCACGTCGACGACAGTCGGGTCGTCGAGCACCTTGCCCTGCGCGATCGGCGACCACGCCTCGGTGAGGATGCCGTGCGCCTTGTCGTACGCCCGCACCTCCTCGTTGCCGAGGTACGGGTGCGCCTCGATCTGGTTGACCGCCGGCACCACGTCCGCCTCGGCGGCCAGCCGCTCCAGGTGCGCGACCTGGAAGTTGGACACGCCGATCGACCGGACCGTGCCCGCGTCACGCAGTTCCTCCAGCACCTTCCAGGTGGAGACGAAGTCGCCGTCGTAGCGGGTGGGCAGCGGCCAGTGGATCAGGAACAGGTCGAGGTAGTCGAACTTCAGCTCCCGCAGCGACTGCTCGAACGCCTTGCGGGCGTCGTCCGGCCGGTGGAAGCCGTTGTTCAGTTTGCTGGTGACGAAGACCTCGCCGCGGTCCAGGCCGGAGGCGCGCAGCGCCTGACCCACCTCGGCCTCGTTGCCGTACATCTGGGCGGTGTCGATGTGCCGGTAGCCGACCTCCAGCGCGGTGCCGACGGCCCGGACGGTGTCCTTCGGCTCGATCTGGAAGACGCCGAAGCCGAGCTGCGGGATGGTGTTGCCGTCGTTGAGTGCGATGTCCGGAATGCCGTTCTGGGCCATGAGAGCCTCATCTCCGATCGTGCGGTGCCCGGGGCGTGTCCGTGCCGACCGCCTCCCGGCCGTGCCAACCGGATGTCTCTACCCGCTCGCCACGCTTCCTCACATCGGGGACGAGCGTCAACCCCAGATCGACCGCGCCCACTCGGGGTGGTCGACGAACGGGTTGCGGTTGCCCTGCCAGCGCTCGTGGATGCGCTGGTTGCGGCGCTTCTCGAAGGCGTCCGGCGGATCCTGGTCGTTCCAGGCCAGCAGCTTCGACAGCCGCCCGAGGCGGGGTGCGGAGCCGTTGGAGACCGAGTCGTTCGGTTCCAGGTCCGGCCAGCCGTCGTCGCCCTCGTACCGGATCGCCATGTAGAGGATCATGCGGGCCACGTCGCCCTTCACCGCGTCGCGCGGCTCGAACGAGTCGGCGTCGGTGTAGCAGCCGGGCGCCTCGGCGACCGTGCCGCCGCCCGCATCGAAGTCCTTGTTGCCGCGCAACGAGTTGACCGACACGTCCTCCGGGCGAAGGTGGTGCACGTCGGTGCCGGGACCGGTGGCGGTGCCGAAGTCGCCGTGCGACTTGGCCCAGACGTGCTCCCGGTTCCAGTCGTTCGCGCCGCCGCCGTTGCTCGTCTTGCTCTGTGACCGTCCGCTGTAGAGCAGGACCACGTTCGCCGGGTTGGCCGGATCCTGGTCGGTGTCCTTCAGCGCGTCCCACACCTGGTCGTAGCTGAGCTTCGTCTGCACCCTGATGATGCCGTGCAGCGCGGTGCGCAGCGCCGTCCCGGTCTTGCCGGACGCAGCCGCGTAGTAGGCGTCCGGCGCGGCGGTGCCGGTCGGGCTCGGGGTCGGCGTGGGACTCGGCGTGGTGCCGCCGCCGAGGCTCATGGCGGTCGGGTTCTTCAGCCCGCCGTGGCTGAAGTACGCGGTGAGCGTGCCGGTGGCGGTGACCTGCCGCCCGCGCAGCGACGGGTTGGTGAGCAGCCCGAAGGTGCTCCGCCAGGCGGCCGTCACCTGCACGTACAGCATCCGGGCGGTGCCGGTCTCGCCGGCCTGGTCGGCGATGGCGATCGCGGTGTCGGCGGTGAAGCCCGAGGTGAGCACCGTGGTGGTGGCGGTGGGCTGGCCGATGACGTAGCCGGTGACGGTGGCCGTCCGGCCGTCCTGGGCGGCGAGGGCCTGCGCCACCGTCAGTGTGGTCGCGGCCGACGCGGCGCCGGTGACGCCGAGCGGGAACGCGACCGCGACGGTGAGCACGACCGCCGCGATCAGCCGCCCGGGTCGCGAGCGGGTGACGCACTTGATATTCATGATCAGCGATGTTAGTCGGATCGGGGTGAACTGCGGGAGGTCAGCGGGCCAACTTCTCGTCCCGGCCGGCCTCGAACAGCACCGGCCACGGCCGGGCCGCCGGGGCGAGGAGCGCCGGCCCGCCCGGTTCGTCGGGCGCGGCGAGCGTCTCGGTGGCGAGGTGGCCGAACATCGGCGGGGCGGGGTGCGCCGCACGGATCGGCCAGGCCGCGGAGATCCGCCGGACCAGCGGCGTACCGGTGATCGGCCGCCACGCGACACGTGGTTCCCGGCGGGCCAGCGCGGCGGGCTCGACGGCGACCGCGCCGCCGGCGAGGAGCAGACCGAACAGGAACTCCGGGTTGCGCGCGGGGCGGACCCGGGCCGGGGCGAAACCGTGCTGCCGGCACACGGTCAGCAGATGCTCGTGCCAGCCCGGAGCGGTGGCCGGTGGCGCGGTGACCAGGTCCATGCCGGCCAGATCGGCGAGCGCGATCTCCCGCGGTCGAGCCAGTGGCGAGGCCCGGGGCAGCAGCACACCCACAGGTACGTCCACCGGCTCACCGAAGCGCAGCCCGGCCCCGTCGACCGGATGGTGCAGCAGGCCGACGTCCAGCCGCCCGTCCGCGAGCATCCGGTGCTGCTCGGCGCTCGTCAGTTCGTGCAGGTCGAGGGCGAGCCCGGGCGCGCGGGCCGCGAGCGCGTCGAGCAGCGCGCGCAACGTCACGGCCGGGGTCTCCGGGGGTACGCCGGCACGCAGCACCCCGAGCGCGCCCCGGCGGACCCGGTCGGCGAGGTGACGCAGCCGGCGTTCACCGGCCAGCAGCTCGTCGGCCTCGCCGAGCAGCAACTGGCCGGCGGTGGTGAGGCCGACCTGGCGCTGTGACCTGTCGAACAGGGTGACGCCCAGCTCCCGCTCCAACCGCTGGATCGACTGGCTCAGCGGCGGCTGTGCCATGCCCAGCGTCTCGGCGGCCCGGCCGAAGTGCAGTTCCCGGGCGACCACCACGAAATGCCGCAGGTGCCGCAGCAGGTCCATCCGCGCACCCTAGCGTCGCCGCTGGTTACCGTGTCGGCGTGGATGTGGCGGAACGGGTCGGGGAGATCTTCGGGCGGGCCGGGGTGCGGGGTTGCCTGCACGTCGTGGACGTGGACGACCCGACCGGCGGTGAGGTGGCGCTGCGCGCCGACGAGCAGATCGTCATCGCCTCCATCTTCAAGATCATGGTGGTGCTGGAGTTCGCCCGGCAGGCGGCCGCCGGCCAGCTCGACCCGACCGAACGGGTGCTCGTCGGTGCCGCCGACCGGCTCGGCGGCTGGGGTGTGGCCGGCTGCGCCGACGACGTGGAGGTCTCCCTGCGCGACCTCGCGTACCTGGCCATGTCGGTGAGTGACAACACGGCGGCCGACCTGCTGCTGCGCCGGATCGGGGCGGACGTGCTGCCGATGCTGGCCGCGGAGCTGGACCTGCCGCGCACCCGGATCGTCGGCGGCCCCCGGCAACTCGTCGAGACGATGCTCTCCGACGTGGGCGCACGCACCGAGGCGGACTTCGCGCGGATCTTCCCCACCCTGTCGCCCGAACAGGTCCGCGCGATGCGGGTCTTCGACCCCGAGCACACCAGCTCCAGCACCGCCCGGGAGCTGACCCGGCTGCTCCGCCTGGTGTGGCGGGACGAGGCCGGCCCGGCGCCCGCGTGCGCCATGGTCCGGGAGCTGATGGCACGGCAGCTCTTCTGGACCCGGCTGGCCGCCGGTTTCCCACCCGGGGTCCGGGTCGCCGGGAAGACCGGCACCCTGCCGGGACTGCACCTCGAAGCCGGCGTCGCGGAGTACCCCGACGGCCGCAGGTACGCGATAGCGGTGGCGGTACGCACCGAACGGCTGGCCGCCCGCCGGATCGACGTGGACCTGGCGATGGGGGAGGCGGCCCGGACCGCCGTCGATTCGTTGCGTTGATCCGGGCCGGGCCACCGGCCTGGCCTGCGGTGATATCGGTCCGGATATCGGTCGTTGCGCTCGTCGATCTTGGACATCGGCGCCGGCGGGGTGGTGGTCTGGGCCTACCGATCACCGATCCCGAACGGGGAGGACGACACATGCCCGAGAACCAGCCGTCCGGCTACGCCCGCCGTCGACTGCTACGCGACACCGCGGTCGGCGCCGCCGCCGTCACCACCGCCGGACTCGTCGTCGGCGCCCCGGCCCGCGCCGCCGGGCCGAGCCCCGTCGCCGCGCCGAGCCGTGCCGCCGGCGGTACGCGACGCGGCGGCGCGGTGAGCTTCCGCTGGTGGGGTACCTCCGGCTGGCGGATCGACATGGGGGACCGGACGGTGCTCGTCGACCCGTACCTGAGCCGGTACGACACCGGGCTGTTCCGGAAGCCGTTCAACCCCGACACCCGGCTGACAGTGGCCGCCGACGTGGTCGACCGGCTCGCCGACCGGGCGGAGAACGTCTTCGTCACCCACACCCACTGGGACCACTTCAACGACGTGCCGCACATCGCCGCCCGGACCGGTGCCCGGGTCTTCGGCACGCTCACCGCGTATCACCTCGGCCTGGCGTACGGGCTGCCGACCGGGCAACTGGCCCCGGTCAAGGGCGGCGAGGTGCTCGACTTCGACGGGTACACGGTGGAGGTGGTCGGCTCGCTGCACAGCCGGAATCCCACCTGGTCGATGGCCTTCCCCGGGGTACGGGTCACCCGGCCGCCGCGTCCGGAGACGATCGCTGACCTGCCCGAGGGCGACACGCTGGCGTACCAGATCCGGATCGACGGCGGCCCGTCCGTGTTCTTCATGGGCGCCAGCGACTTCGACGAGCGCAAGCTGAGCGGACTCGCCCCGGACGTGGCGATGGTCGCCTCCGCCGCCACCACGGCGACCGCCGACTACGTGCCCCGGCTGATGGCCGCGCTGGACCGCCCGAAGGTCGTGGTGCCGGTGCACTGGGACAACTTCGAGACGCCGCTCACCAACCCGCCGACTGTCGCCGACAGCGACCGGGAACGCCTCGACGCCCTCGTCGCCGAGGTGCGCCGGGTCTCGCCGCGCAGCCGCGTGCTGGTGCCCGAGTACCACACCGCGTACCGATTCTGACGGCGCCGCTCAGGAGGCCGCCAGCCGGGCGTAGACGTCGCCGGAACGACCGGCCGGGCGGTACGTCTCCAGCAGGCGCACCAGCTCGGCCGCGTCCAGCCACCTGTCGCTCGCGAACCGCATGGTCTCCACGGGCGAGTAGTTGTAGCGGTAGCCACCCGCCGACGCGCCCAGCCGTTCCACCAGCTCCAACGCGGCCAGCGCGGAGTCGTGCGCGGGCGGCAGGTACTCGAACGACAGCCCGCGCACCGGACGGCTCAGCCCGGCCAGCACGTCGACCTCGAAGCCCTCGACGTCGACCTTGCAGAACGCCGGTACGCCGTGCCGCTCGATCAGGTCGTCCAGCGTCACCACCGGCACCTCGACCGACCGGTCCCAGCGGACCCCGGCGAAGCTCGGATCGGCGGTGACCGACTCGATCCACGACGACGACATGGTGGACACCGTCGGAGTCGCGCTGGACAGCTCCAGCCGCGCGCTCCCGGACCGGGCGCCGACAGCCGTCGGCTCGATCGTCACGCCGGCGTCCCGCCCGAAGCCCAGGCGCAGCACCCGCAGGCAGTCCGGCTGCGGCTCCACCGCCACGACGCGCGCGCCCAGCCGTCGCCAGGTACGCACCCGGCCGCCGACGTGCGCGCCGATGTCGAAGCCGAGGTCGCCGGGGGAGAGGAACTGCCCGTAGAGCTGCCGGGCACGCCGGTGCTTGGCCGGCTGTCCGTGGTAGACGGCCAGGGAACGGGTGATCCCCCAGGCCCGCGCGAGCATCGTCACGACATCCCTAACTGTGAGTGGTGGACTTCGGTCCGAACGCGTGCAGGAACCGGTCGCGGAACGACTCCATCGGCCAGACCGGGGCCTGCGGGTCGGGGTTGAGGCCGTCCTGCCAGCCCCACCCGGCGATGCGGTCGAGCACTGCCGGGTCCTTGGCGACGACGGTGATCGGCACGTCCTTGCCGGCTCCCTCGCCGGTGACCGCCCGGGCCGGCTGGTGGTCGCCGAGGAACACGAGCACCAGGTTCTCGTCACCGTAGCGCTGCACGTAGGAGATCAGCGTGCGCAGCGTGTAGACCACCGACTGCCGGTACGCCTCCCGGGTGCCCTCCGCCGAGCGGTCGGCACGCGCGGTCCCCTTGTACACCGAGCCGTCCCCGACGTCGTCCCAGTCGACCAGCGGCGGCACCGGCGTCCACGGAATGTGGCTGGACAGCAACGGGATCTCGGCCATCACCGGCGCATGTCCGGGTCCGCGCTCGCGGCGCTGGAACGTCGACAGCGTGTACTGGTCCGGCGGTGAGGAGAAGCTGAACAGCGGCCCCCGGTAGCCGAGTTCCTTCACCCCGTACACCTGGTCGGGGGAGAAGAAGTCGGCCTCCGGCCAGGCCCGGGTGAGTGCCGGCATGACCAGCGTGGTCCGCCAGCCGGCGCGCTTGAACGCGCCGTTGAGGGTCAGGTGGTCGCTGCGGACCAGGTTGGTGTAGCGCAACTGGTTGTCCGCCCGGATGCCGCTCATCAGGGTGGCGTGCGCGAGCCAGCTTCCGCCGCCGGTGGTGGACGAGGTGAGGAACGCGCTGCGGCTGCCGTATCCGGCCGCGCGCAACTGCCGGGTCCCCTCGTCCAGGACGGCGTCCACCTCCGGCGCGAGGTCCGGGTCCTCCAGCGCGACCCGGCCGTAGCTCTCCACGAACGTGAACAGCACGTCCTTGCCGCGCAGCGCGGTCAGCAACTCGTCGCCCGGCACGTTCTGGAACGGGTCGCCGGCGAGCTGCGTGTTCAGCGTCTCCTGGTCGTTGAGGCCCGCCCGTACCTGCCGGGCCCGGTCGTAGAGACCGGACGCCACCGTGTCGGCGGCGACCGGGACGCCCGGCACGATCTGTGCGCCGAGCACGGCGCAGACCACCCAGGCGGCGGCGAACGCGGTGGTCGCGCGCGCGGTGACCCGCCGGTGGCCGGCCACCACCCGGGTCAGCCGCCGCACCGACAGCGTCACCAGCAGCGGTACGGCGAGGACGGCGACCACGGCCAGCGCCACCGCGCCCACCTCGGCGGTCCGGCCGTACGACTCGGACAGGAACTCCGCGCCCGCGCCGAGGAACGTCCAGTCGGCGATCAGGTCGAAGGGGCGGTCCAGCACCAGCGAGAACCCGAGGTCGGTGACCTTGAGGACGAGGACCAGACCGAGCAGCGCGCCGAGGATCGTGGCCACCACCCGGCGCGGACGCGGCCGCAGGACCAGCAGCAGGGCCACGCCGATCAGCCCTTCCACCGGGATGCGCAGGAACGCGCGGGGGGTGAATTCGTTGACCTCGCTCGGCGCGACGAGTGCCACCAGCACGAGCACGGCGGCCAGCGCGGTGACCATCGCGGCGAGCACCCGCCGGGTACGCCGGCGGCCGGTCTGCCGGGCGTCGGCTGCATCGGCGTCCGGGGCGCCGCCGTCCTCGCGTGTGTCGGTGTCCGGAGTGGTGCGGTCCGGGACCCGGTCGCCCTCGGTCGTGGTGCCGGCGTCGTCGTCCGCCGCGCGGGACAGGTCGGTCACCGGTGCCGACCGCCGACCTCGGCGGGCTGCCGGGCGATCCGCACGCCCGGCGTCCACTCGGGCCGGTGACCCGCCGGTGCGGGGGAGACCGGCGCGGCCGGGAGCGCGCGCGGCGCCGGCCGTACGCGGTGCCGCCACAACCAGGCGACGTCACGGCCGAACGACTCGACGAGCATCGCGAGCGCGCCGAGAAGCACCGCGACTGCGAGCAGCCGGGACAGGACGCCCGCCGCCACCACCGCCAGCGCGATGCCCTGCGTGGCGGCCACCACCTTGCGCCAGTAGCGCGGCGGCAGCGAACCGCGCATCCAGGGCAGCACCCAGCCGGCGGCGACGAAGACGTACCGCATCGCGCCGATCACCAGCACCCAGGCGCCCACCTGGTCGGCGACGTATCCGCAGAGGACCAGGACGAGGAAGGAGTCGACCTCCATGTCGAACCGGGCGCCCAGCGCGCTCACCGTGCCGGTACGCCGGGCCACCTGCCCGTCGACCCAGTCCAGCGACAGCGCCACCGCGCTCAGCACGACGAGCACCGGCACCACGATCGGCTCGCGGAACGAGTCGACAGTCAACGCGGCAACGCCACCGGCGAGCGTCGCCCGGGTCAGCGTCACCCAGTCGGCCGGCCCGAGCCGGTCCGCGCCCGAACGCCGCAGCCCGTATCCGAGCGCCGCGACCGTCACCACCCCGAAGAGCAGACCGGCAAGCCAGCCGTACGCGCTCAGGCCGACCGTGCCGGCCAGGGCCGCGAGTACGCCGACCTGGAGAATCGCCCCCGCGAATGGATCAGTTCGAAGTGCGGACACCATGCCTCCGAGGTAGACGTCACGAACCACACGTGTGTACGGAGAACATGCCCGAACAGTTCGTTCTGATACCGGAAACGCGCCAGCAGAAGTAGCGGCACCGGCAGCTCCGCACGTTTGTTTGTTTGCACGTAAGTACGTACTTCCGTACTATCGCTGCCGTGGCAAGCGTGGAGGAACGGCTCGCGGCCCTGGAGGCCCAGGTGGCCCGGCTCGTCGGCGAGCGGGACGCCGGAGCCGGCGCGGCGACCGGCGAGGTCGCGCCGGCCGACGCCCTCTGGGCGCTCGGCGGCCTGAAACAGCGGATACCCGCCGACGGCACCGGGGCGGTGCTCTACACCGGCACTGTCCGCACCGGGGACCGGCACTACGACTGGCAGTACGGCTCCACAGTCGACGACCTGCTCGACGATGACTGGCCCGCTCTGGCCGGCACGCTTACGGCGCTGGCGCATCCGGTGCGGCTGCGGCTGCTGCGGGAGATCCTCGGCGGGCGGCACGGCACCGCCGAACTGGCCGACCTCGACGGGCTCGGCACCACCGGTCAGCTCCATCATCACCTGCGGCAACTCGCCGCCGCCGGCTGGCTGCGCAGCGGTGCCCGAGGGCGCTACGACATCCCGCCCGAGCGGGTGGTGCCGCTGCTGGCCATCCTCACCGCAGCCCGCCGCTGATCCGGACATCCACCCCGACGGAAGGCAGCACCATGCGTACCCCGATCGTTCTCGCCGTCGCCGCCGGCCTCGCCGCCACGGCCGTGGCCGCCGTCCGGAAGCCCCGGCCACCGCGCCTGGGCCCGCAGCAGACAGGCGACGCGGACCTGGCCGCGACGGTCCGGGCCGCCGTCGACGACACCGAAGGGCTGCGCGGCCTCGCGGTCGCCGTGATCGAGGGCGACCGGGTCCGCGTCGCGGGCCTCGGCGAACGGGCGCGCGGTGGGCCGGCCGTCGAACCGGGCACGCCCTTCGAGATCGGCTCGATCGCCAAGCCGCTCACCGGGATGCTCCTGGCCCGGCAGGTGGCGGCCGGTGCGGTCGACCCCGACGACCGGCTGGCCGCCGTCCTGCCCGGCGTGACCGGTCCGGCCGGCGGCGTCACGCTCGCCGAACTCGCCAGTCACCGCGCCGGGCTGCCCCGGCTGGCACTCGGCTCCACGGGTGCGACGATCCGCATGTGGTGGGCGGCGTCCACGGCCGGAAACGCGTACGCCGGCTACGACGTGGACCGGATCGTCGCCGTCGCCGCGAACACCGAGCCGGGCGGAGACCGCGGCACCGTCTCCTACTCGAACTTCGGCGCGGCGCTGCTCGGCCAGGCGCTGGCGGCCCGGGCCGGCGTCGGCTACCCGGAACTGCTGCGCCGGGACGTGCTGCGTCCACTCGGCATGACCGCCACGCTGGCCGCCACCGAGGCCGGGCACCTGCCGGCCGGGCGGGCCGAGGGCGCCACCGCCGCCGGCCGCGCCGCCGACCCGTGGCTGGGCGCGGGCTACGCCCCGGCCGGCGTCGGAATCTGGTCCACGGCCGAGGACCTGGCCCGGCTCACCGCCGCGATGCTCGCCGGCACCGCCCCCGGCGCCGACGCCGCCATGCCCCGCTTCGACGCCGGGGACGACGGCCGGATCGGGTACGGCTGGTTCACCAGCCGGCACGGCGACCGGGAGATCGTCTGGCACAACGGGGGAACCGCTGGCTTCCGGGCGATCCTGGGCTTCGACCGGGCCGCCGGCCGGGGCGTGGTGGTGCTCGGCAACACCACGCGCGACGTGGACCCGATCGGCCTGCGACTGCTCGACGGCTGAGGTGACGCGGCGGTCAGCGGGCCCGGTCGGCGGTGTCCTCGTCGCGCCGGGCCAGCGCCGAACGGCGGTAGCCGTACAGCGCGTAGACGACCGCGCCGAGCAGGAACCAGGCGCCGAACCGCAGCCACGTCACCGGGTCGAGGAACGTGATCAGCCAGATCGAGAACACCACGCCGATCGCCGGCACCACGGGCATGCCGGGGAGCCGGAACGTCCGCGGCGCGTCCGGGCGGCGGTAGCGCAGCACGATCACCGCCACGCACACCACCACGAACGCCAGCAGGATGCCGATGTTCGTCAGCTCGGCGGCCTGCCGGATCGGCAGGAAACCGGCGATCAGCGCCGAGCCGACACCGACGATCCAGGTGACCCGGGTCGGTACCCGGCGTACCGGGTGGACCTTGGCGAACCAGCCGGGCAGCAGCCCGTCCCGGCTCATCGAGAACCACACCCGGGTCACGCCGAGCATGAACGTGAACATCACGGTGAGGATGCCGATGATCGCCCCGACCGCGATCACACTGGCCAGTCCGGAGAGCCCGACCGAGGCGAACGCGGAGGAGAAGCCGCTCTCCGGGTCGATGTCCCGGTAGTTCTGCATGCCGGTGAGCACCAGCGTGGCCAGCACGTACAGCACCATCGAGATGACCAGCGACCAGATGATCGCCTTGGGCATGTGCCGGCGGGCGTCCCGTGACTCCTCCGCGGCGGTGCTCATCGCGTCGTACCCGAAGACGGCGAAGAAGACGGTGGCCGCGCCGGTGATCGCGCCGCCGACGCCGAACGGGAAGAACGGCGAGTAGTTGGCGGTCTTCACGTGGAAGAAGCCGACCACGATCACCAGCAGCACGACGGCGACCTTGAGGCCCACCACGAACGTCTCGAACCGCGCGGCGGCCTTGATGCCCCGGGTCAGCAGGAACGCGATGAGCAGGCAGAGCACCACCGCGAACAGGTCCACCCGGTGCCCGTCGCCGGTGCCGGGCGCGCCGAGCATCCAGGCCGGCAGGTCCGCGCCCAGCTCGTTGACGAGGAAGCCGAAGTAGCCGGAGATGCCGATGGCCACGACGGCGACGATCGCCGTGTACTCCAGCAGCAGGTCCCAGCCGATGAACCAGCCGACCGCCTCGCCCAGCACCGCGTACCCGTAGGTGTAGGCCGACCCGGCCTTGGGGATCATGCCGGCGAACTCCGCGTACGAAAGCGCGGCGGCGGCGCTGGCCAGACCGGCGATCAGGAACGACACCAGCACGGCCGGGCCGGCGGTCTCGTTCGCCACCGCCCCGGCCAGCGCGAAGATGCCCGCGCCGATGATGCCGCCGACCCCGATCGCGGTGAGCTGCCACAACCCCAGTTCGCGGGAGAGGCCCGCGTCGGTCTCGTCGGCGATCTGCTCGACCGGCTTGCGCCGGAAGATGCCCTGTCCCACGGCCATGCCGGTTCCTCCCGTCGCACCGACGTACTCCGGCCGGGCCGCCGCCGTCCGGCGAGCCGCACCCGTATGGACGAACGTAGATGCTCGGCGCGAAGATCGCAGCGCGACCGCGGCGGTCAGCCCGGCGGTGGGCCGGCCACCAGCCGCCAGTACTGCCGTTTGCCCTCGTCGCGGACCACGACGCCGAGCCGGGCCAGCTCCCCGTGCAGCTCCCGGGTCTCGGCGTCGTGGCCGCCGTCGAGCGCCCGCTGCCGGGCGCGTAGCAGGGCGTCCGCGCCGGGCGGCAGGCCGGGCAGCCCTTCCACCCACCGCCGGTACGCGTCCCGGTGCGGGTCCTGGCCGGTCCACGGCCAGCCCTGCCTGGTGAACGCCTCCCGCAGCCGCTCGGTGTCCAGGTCGGACTTCTCCCGGGCCAGCTCGCCACCGGCGGTGTCCAGCAGCACCAGTGCCTTTCCGTCGACGAACACCCCCGCCACGTCGGCGCGGGCCAGCTCCCGGCCGTGCCCGTCGCGGTGCAGCCGTACCGTCCGGTGCCCGACCGTGACGGTCAGCCGCTCGCGGACCGCCACCACCGCCAGGAACAGGCCGCCGAGCAGGCCCACAGCGGCCCCGATCGGGTACGACCGCTCGTCCGGCCACCGGGTGAGCAGCTCGAACAGGCCCTGGAACGGGAACCAGGCCAGCCCGGCGATCCAGCCGGACAGCGCGGTCAGCCCGGCGCCCAGACCTGCCCCCAGCAGCGGGAATCCCGCCCACATCAACACCAGCTCGCCGCGTCCGCCGTCGACCACGACGTCCTCGCCGGGTTGCCGGACGGCCACGGTCAGGACACCTCCCGGCGCATGGTGCGGACCAGACCGGCGACCAGCGGCAGGAGCACCCAGACGGCGAGCGAGACGCCGAGCCGGCCCCACTGCCCGCCGGTCATCTCGGCGCCGAGCAGCGGCTCCATCGTGTACGAGGTGTCCAGCCAGCGGGCCGGCTCACGCAGCGCCGAGATCATCGCGGCGAGCAGGCTCCACACGGTGGGCAGCAGCAGGTAGGCGACGATCGCCAGCGGCGTGTTCAGCAGCAGCAGGCCGAAGGCGGCGCCCATCAGCACGTTCACCACCTGGAACACGGCCGCGTGCGGCAGCAGTTGCCAGTCGAACGTCCAGGCGCCCGCCCCGCCGGTGGCGCGGGCGGCGAGCGTGCCGACGACGGCGACGGCCAGGCTGACCAGCACCGAGGCGAGCGCGGCGAGCACCACCGCGACGAGTTTGGCGACGATCACCCGTTCCCGGCGCGGCACCAGCGCGAACGTGGTGAGCGCGCTGCGCTGCGACCACTCCCCGGTGATGGAGAGGATGCCGAGCACCGGCAGCAGCAGCCCGACCGGCAGCAGCGACGGGGTGAAGAAGGCGGTGAACGTCTGGTCGGCCGCGTCCACGACGAACAGCTGCACCACCACGATCACGGCGGCGATCAGCCCGATCGTGATCAGCAGCCAGCGTCCGGCCCGGGTGTCGGCGAGCTTGCGCAGTTCGACGGCGGTCAGCCGGGCCAGCGTCGGTCCGGCGACGGCGGCCTCGGGACGCGGCGGCGCGGGGGTACGGGTGGCGGTGGTCATCGGACGGCCTCCTTGGTCGACGCGCCGGCGGTGAGGGTGAGGAAGAGTTGTTCCAGGCCGCCGCTGCCGGCCGGGCGCAGCTCGGTGAGGACCAGTCCGGCGTCCGCCGCGGCCTGGCCGACCTCGCCCGGCTCGGCCCGGACCACGAAGCCGCCGTCGGTGCCGGCGGTGGCGGGCAGCGCGGCCCGGTCCAGCGTCAGGCGCAGGGCGTGCGCGTCGCGGGCCCGCACGAGGGTGCCGGCGCCGGCGAGCAGCTCGTCCTTGCCGCCCTGGGCGACCACCCGGCCGCCGCCGATCACCACCAGCCGGTCGGCCACCGCCTCCACCTCGCGCAGCAGGTGCGAGGAGAGCAGCACCGTGCCGCCCCGGTCGGCGAAGTCGCGCAGCAGGCCGCGCATCCAGAAGATCCCCTCCGGGTCGAGGCCGTTGGCCGGCTCGTCCAGGATCAGGACCCGGGGGTCGCCCAGCAGCGCCAGCGCCAGGCCGAGCCGCTGCCGCATGCCCAGGGAGTACGCGCCGACGCGGCGCCGGGCCGCGGTGTCGTTCAGTCCGACCTGGTCGAGTGCCGCCGCCACCCGCCCCCGGTCGACGCCCATGGTGCGGGCGGCGAGCGTGAGCGTCTCCCGTCCGGTCCGCCCGGTGTGCTGCGCTGAGGCGTCGAGCAGCACGCCGATCTCCCGCCCCGGGTTGGGCAGCTGCCGGTACGGGCGGCCACCGACAGTCGCGCCACCCGAGGTGGGCGGCGTCATCCCGCAGATCATCCGCATGGTGGTGGACTTCCCGGCGCCGTTCGGCCCGAGGAAACCGGTCACCGAACCCGGTTCGCACCGGAACGTGACGTCCTCGACGGCGGTGTGCGGGCCGTACCGCTTGGTGAGCTGGTCGACTTCGATCATGCCGTCGAGCCTGCCGGGGTCATCCGGTCACGCGCTGCGGCCGGCGGTCTGCGCCGCCGTCGACCTCGGTTCACCGAAGGCGTCGACTTTGGTAGCTGGTAGCCGGTCCGGACGGCTTCCTAGCATGGACGGGTGACCAGCGCCGCCGTACCCGATCATCCCTGGCTCCTGCCGGGTTCCCTGGTGCCCGCCCGGGCCGCCCGTCGGACGCCCCGGGACTGGTTCGTGGACGGCGTGCTGTTCGTGGCCTCGCTGCTCTGGGTGCTGATCACCCACGCCGACGTCACCAGCGCCACCCCGGAGTTCGGCCTCAACGCCGGTCCGGCCTGGCTGGAGGAGGTCGACCTGCTGATCGGCCTGCTGGTCAGCGGCGCGCTCTGGCTGCGCCGGCGCTGGCCGGTCGGGCTGGCGGTGGCCACCGCGCCGCTCGTGTTCTTCTCGGTCACCTCCGGCGTCGCGTTGCTCGTCATCACGTTCACCGTGCTCGTGCACCGGCCGCTGCCGGTGGGTCTGGCCCTGGCGGCGTGGAACGTGCTGAGCCTGCCGGTCTACCTCGCCGTCCGGCCCGACCCGACGATGCCGTTCTGGGGTTCGGTGATCTGGACCGCGCTGTTCATCGGCGTGGTGGTGGCCTGGGCGCTGTTCGTCAGGGCCCGCCGCCAGCTGGTGCTGTCGCTGCGCGACCGCGCCGAGCGGGCCGAGGCCGAGCAGCAACTCCGGCTCGACCAGGCCCGGCAGCTCGAACGCGGCCGGATCGCCCGCGAGATGCACGACGTGCTCGCGCACCGGATCTCCCTGCTCAGCCTGCACGCCGGCGCGCTGGAGTTCCGGCCGGACGCGCCGCCGGAAGAGGTGGCGCGGGCGGCCGGGGTGATCCGGGCCAGCGCGCACGCCGCGCTCCAGGACCTGCGCGAGGTGATCGGCGTGCTGCGGGCCGAGGTCGGCTCCGAGGCCACGCCGGAACGGCCGCAGCCAACCCTCGCCGACGTGCCCGCGCTCGTCGCCGAGAGCCGCGACGCCGGGGTACGGGTCGGCGTGGTCGACGAGGTGATCGAGCCGGAGGCGGTGCCCGCGGCGATCGGGCGCAGCGCGTACCGGATCGTGCAGGAAGGGCTGACCAACGCCCGCAAGCACGCACCGGGCGCGGTGGTGACGGTCCGGCTCGCCGGCGGCCCGGGGGACGGGCTCGCGGTGGAGATCCAAAACCCGTGGCCGGTGGGCGCGTCGCCCACCGCGATCCCCGGCACCGGCACCGGGCTGGTCGGGATCGCGGAGCGGGTCACGCTCGCCGGTGGCCGCCTCGAACACGGGCGGGACGCCGACGGCGCGTTCCGGCTGACCGCCTGGCTGCCCTGGGCGGCGGCTCAGTGAGCGCGCCGGTGCGGGTGCTCATCGTCGACGACGACCCGCTGGTCCGCGGCGCGCTGTCGATGATCCTCGGCGGCGTACCCGACCTGGCTGTGGTCGGCGAGGCCGCCGACGGTGCCGAGGTGCCGGCGGCGGTCGCCGCACACGCCCCGGACGTGGTGCTGATGGACATCCGCATGCCCCGCGTCGACGGGCTGGCCGCCACCGAGGCGCTGCGTGCCACAGCCGAACCGCCCGAGGTGCTGGTGCTCACCACCTTCGACGCCGACGAGCAGGTGCTGCGGGCGCTGCGCGCCGGGGCGAGCGGATTCCTGCTCAAGGACACCCCGCCGGCCGAGATCGTGGCCGCGGTACGCCGGGTCGCGGCGGGGGAGGCGACGCTGTCCCCGGCGGTGACCCGCAAGCTCATCGCGCACGTCACCGGCACCGCGCCGGTGCCCGGCGCGGACCCGAAGCGGGAGCGGGCGGTACGGCTGCTCGACGGGCTCTCCGAACGGGAACGGGAGGTCGCGGTGCTGCTCGGCCGGGGCCGGACCAACGCGGAGATCTCCGCCGAGCTGTTCATGAGCGTGGCGACCGTGAAGGCGTACGTGTCGCGGCTGCTGACGAAGCTCGATCTGAACAACCGCGTGCAGGTGGCCCTGCTGGTCCAGGACGCCGGCCTGGTCTGACTCGCCGCACGGCGGGATTGAACTGCTGCCGTTCTCCGGCCGTACCAGTGGTCGAGGATGTGGTGCGGCCGTTCCGCCGTACCGCTGCCGAGCTGCGGGAGGCCTGCCGTGCGAGTTGGTGAGCAGTCGACGGACCCCATCGACCAGATCCTGGGCGAGGTGCCGGTACCGGCGCCGTTGACCCCCGAGGACGTCCGCCTCGCGGTCCGGGCGGTGGTGGTGCACGCCGCCGAGGAGTGGCCCGCGGGGCCGAAGTGCCGCAACGACGGGTCGTCGTTCCCCTGCCGGTTGCATCGCTGGGGCCGGCGGGTGCTGGAGACACACGGTCTCAACGACCGTCAGATCGACGCGCTGATCCGGCACGGCAACCCGTTCGTGCACGTGCCCTTCCCGTTCGTGCTGACCGGCCCGTCCGGCGCCCGTCCGGCCGCCGGTCAGGTCGCCCGTCCGGCCGGTCAGGCGGGTCGGCCGGGCGTACCCGGTCAGGCCGCCCGTCCCGCCGCCGCGGCCCAGGCGGCGCGCGGTCCGGTCCCGCGGGTCGCGACGCCGCCGGTGCGGCCCGGTCTGCGCCCTGTCGCCGGGCGGCCGGCTCCCGCCGCCCGGCCCCGCTGGCCCCGGGCGAGCTGACTCCCGCCGCCCGGTTCCGGGCCGACCGCCCCCGGGCCCGCCGGCCCGGGTGAGCTGACGCCCGGCGCCCGGTTCCGGTCGCGTCGACGCCCCGTCGCGGAGCGGCGTCGGTCGTGCCGGAGCATGCCGGCGGCGGCCCGGCCGGGGAGCCCCCACCCCCGTGCCGGGCCGCCGTCACCGTGTCACTTGACGCCGCAGTCCGGGGCGGACCAGTCCCTGGTGTTCGGCGCCTTGTCCCGGTTGTTCTCCCGCCGCGAGTCCACGTGCGTGTGGTCGTCGTGGTCCGGGTAGCCGGGCCCGTAGATGCCGCTGAAGCCCTGGTCGCGGGCGGATCGGGCGATGTCGCAGAGGCTGCGGTGCTTGGCGATCAGGTCGGCCGCGTTGCCGTAGAGGTGCTGGCTGTCCGCGGCGCCGCCGACCTGCCGGTTGCAGGCGATGCTGCGGAACCCGCTGGTCACGTAGAGCGGCTTGTCGCCGAGGCTGCGCCGCAGCGCCTCCAGCTTCCACATGGTGCGCAGCGCGTTCTCCCGGGTGGCCGACGAGGAGAGCGGACCCCCGGCCCACCCGCCCTTGCCGCAGCCGTTGTCCAGCTCGGCGTAGCTGAAGTGCTTCGGCGTGCAGTCGCTGTCCTTCTGCAGGTCGTAGATCTTGGCGAACGTCTGCGGTCCGGCCACGCCGTCGGCGCGCAGCCCGTACGCGGCCTGGAAGCGCTTGACCGCGGCGGCCGTCTCCGGGCCGTACACACCGTCGACCCGGACGATGCCGCCGTACGCGGCCCAGCCGGCCACCCGGATCTGGAGCTGCCGGACCTCGGCGCCGGAGCTTCCCTGGGACAGCGTCCGCTTCCAGGTGTAGCAGCCGTCGGCGTGCGCCGGTGGCGCGGCCACGACTGTCGCCACGGCGGCGCCGGGCAGGGCCAGCGCGAACGCGACCGCCGCCCGCTTCAGGGTGTTGACGCGCACAGAGTCCTCCCGATGTCAGAGCGGAACTGGGATCCGACGGGCACATCGACCGGTACGTCCCGTCTCTCTCACCGTGACAGGTGCGAGGATTCTTCGTGGTGATTAGCCGAAATTGTTCTTACATCGGTCGTTTGCTGGGTATCAGCTGTGAATACTGCCTGTTTGCGTACGCGCCGCCGGGTGTCGCCCGTCGGAGGTGAGCGGTAACGTCTGCTCCCGGACCCGGGCGGCGACCTCGACGGGCGGGGAGGTGGGCGTTGGCGCGTGGCGGCGTGTTCTGCGTCGAGGGGCAGTGGCACCGCGACCTCAACGAACGAGGATCCGTCCTGCCCACGCTCGACCTGCTCGAACGACTCGGCCGCATCCGCTACATCCACAAGGACGCGGCCACCCGTGACGAGCTGTTCTACTTCGTCGACAGGTGGCTGCTCAAGCAGTACGCGGACCACCGGGTGGGCTTCTTCGCCATGCACGGCGAGCCGAGCCGGCTCTGCCTCACCGACTGGGACTCGGTCGAGCTGTCGGACGTGGCCGAGCGGATGGCCGGCCGCTGCGAGGGCCGCCGCCTCTACTTCGGCAGCTGCTCGGTGCTGCGTGCCTCCGACGCCACGCTACGCGAGTTCCTCGACGTCACCGGCGCGGCCCTGATCTGCGGCTTCACCCGCGAGGTGGACTGGGTCGAGTCGGCCGCCTTCGAGACGGTGCTGCTCGACGTGCTCGCCAACGGTCAGCGGCACAACGCCGCCGAGGTGCGGATGCGCTCGGCGCACTGGGCACCGCTCGCCGCGTACCTCGGTTTCCGGGTCATCTATGCCAACGGCCGCGCCTGGCGGCCCTCGGCGCGCCCGCGCGTGCCGGAGCAGGTCCCGGCGCAGCGGTCCGCAGGGCGTCCACGCTGAGAACGACGGGCGTGCCTGGTAGAACCGAGGGCATGGCACGCAGCATCGCGAAGAACACCCGGGTCGACCGGGACGCCCTGATCGAGTTCCTCCGCCCCCGCCACCACGTCGTGCTGATGACCACCCGCTCCGACGGTCGTCCGCAGTCCTCCCCGGTGGCCTGCGGCGTGGACGCCGAGGGCCGTCTGGTGATCTCCACCTATCCCGAGCGCGCCAAGGTCGCCAACATCCGCCGCGACCCGCGCGTCTCCGCGTGCGTGCTCTCCGACGACTGGAACGGCCCGTGGGTGCAGGTCGACGGCGTGGCCGAGGTGCTCGACCTGCCCGAGGCGCTGGAGCCGTTGGTCGAATACTTCCGCAGCATCTCCGGCGAGCACCCCGACTGGGACGAGTACCGGTCGGCGATGGTCGCGCAGGGCAAGTCGCTGATCCGCGTCACGATCGAGTCGTGGGGTCCGATCGCCACCGGCGGCTTCCCGGCCCGGCTGGCCGACTGAACCGGTACGCGCCGGGTCAGTACGCGACGGTGAACCGGGCGTTGCCGAACCGGGGATCCTCGATCTCGTCGACGATCGCCACCGCCAGATCCTCGTAGGTGAGCACCGAACGGCCCTGCGCGTCGGTCACCGGGTGGTCGGTGCCGGTGCGGTAGTGCCCGGTCCGCTCACCCGGGTGGAACTCCAGCGGCGGCGGCGAGACGTACGTCCAGGTCACCCCGTCCGCGCTGGTGCGGTAGAACTCCAGCGCGTCGGCCTGGCCGTGCGCCGAGTCCCGGTACTCCTCCGGGAAGTCCGGCTCGTCCAGGTAACGGGTGCCCTTCGGCGTGAGCAGCGTCGAGCCGCCGCCGACGTGGATCACCCGCGGTGGGTCCGGCAACTCACGCAACGTGTCGACCAGCGTCCGCGCGGCGTCGCGCCACAGCTCCCGCTCGCCACCGCCGATGGCCACCACCAGCACGTCCGCATCCTCGGCCAGTTCGCGTACGCTCCGCGCCGAGGTGGCGTCGCCGGTCACCGTGCGTACGCCGGGGGGTAGATAGCCGACCGCCTCCGGACGCCGCACCGCCGCTGTCACCCGGTGCCCCCGCTCGACCGCCTCGGCCGCGATCCGCGAACCTGCCGTCCCGCCGGCGCCGAACACGACGATGTCGCTCATGCCTCACAGGCTAGGCAGCCCACCGGGGGACGGCGGGACGTTCCGCCGAACCGGCTCAGTCGACGATCGCCGAGTAGACGAGCTGGCGCAACTGGCTGCGCAGCGGGTACGTGCTCGACGGCATCAGCTGGGTGAACAGCAACGCGGTGACCTCCTCGACCGGGTCCACCCAGAACGCGGTGCTGGCCAGTCCGCCCCAGTAGAACTCGCCGACGCTGCTCGGCACCCGCGACGGCACCGGGTCCAGCACCACCGCGAAGCCCAGCCCGAAGCCGATCCCGTCGAGGATCGTCTCGGCGAAGCCCTCCGGCGAGAACGACGCCAGGTCCCGGTTGCCCGGCAGATGGTTGCGGGTCATGAAGCGCACCGTCCGCGGCCCGAGCAGGCGCACGCCGTCCAGCTCGCCGCCGCGCAGCAGGAACTGGGTGAACCGGTGGTAGTCGGCCGCCGTGGAGACCAGCCCGCCGCCGCCGGAGTGCCAGGTCGGCTCCGCCAGCGCGGCCCGGCCCACCCCGTCGGCGCGTACCGCCTGCCCGGTCGCCGGGTGCGGGGCGTAGAGCGCGGCCAGGCGCTTCGCGTCCGCCGCGTCCACCCACCAGCGGGTGTCCGTCATGCCCAGCGGACCCAGGATCCGCTCGGCGAAGAACGCGTCCAGCGACTGCCCGGAGATCACCTCGACCAGGCGGCCCAGCACGTCGGTGGAGACGCCGTAGTTCCAGCTCGTGCCCGGCTGGAACAGCAGCGGCAGCCGGGCCAGCCCGGCCGAGGCCGCCGCCAGGTCCGCGCCCGCCGGCACGCCCAGGTCGAAGCCCGCCGCCCGGTACAGGCCGTCGACCACCGAGACCTGGGCGAAGCCGTACGTCAGGCCGGCCGTGTGGGTGAGCAGGTGCCAGATCCGGATCGGCTCGACCGCCGGCACGGTGTACGGCTTGAGCACCGAACCCCGGTCGTAGACGCGCACGTCGGCGAACTCCGGCAGCCAGCGGCTGACCGGGTCGTTCAGCTCGAACCGGCCCTCCTCCCAGAGCATCATCGCGGCGACCGAGGTGATCGGCTTGGTCATCGAGTAGATGCGCCAGAGCGTGTCCGGCTCGACCGGCGTACCGGCCTCCCGGTCCCGCAGCCCGTACGTCGAGGAGTGGGCGATCTCGCCCCGCCGGCTGACGACGATCTGCCAGCCGGCGAGCCGGCCGTCGTCGACGTACCGGGCGAAGTGATCGTCGATCCGCGCCAGCCGGGCGGGATCGAAGCCGACGTGGCCGGGGTCGGTGCTCACCGTGACACTCACGACCGCGAACCTACCCGCCGGTACCCGCGGCCGGGAAGTGTCACTAGGGTCGGTGGCATGCCCGAGCCGGTCGAGGACGTCACCTACCGCCAGCAGGACTGGTACGCCGAGGAGCTGGCCGACCGGCACTTCGTGCGGTGCGAGTTCTTCCACGTCGACCTGACCGAGGCGGTCAGCCGCGGCGCGGTCTTCACCGACTGCGTGTTCGGCAACGTGGCGTTCAACGCCTCCCGGCACACCGACTCGGCGTTCACCAGGTGCTCGTTCAGCAAATGCAACCTCTTCGAGGCCGAGTTCACCGGCTGCAAGCTGGTCGGCAGCACGTTCGACCGCTGCGACATGCGCCCGCTGCGCGTCGACCGGGGCGACTGGTCCTTCGTCACGCTCGCCGGGGCCGACCTGCGCGGGGCGCGGATCACCGACGTACGGATGCGGGAGGTCGACCTGACCGGCGCCGACCTCACCGGCGCGACGCTGACCGGCGTGGACCTCTCCGGCGCCCAGCTGCACGCCGCCAAGCTGATCCGGGCCGACCTGCGCGGCAGCGACCTGTCCGCGCTCGATCCGACGGCGGTGCAGCGTTCCGGCGCCCGGATCGACGCCGAGCAGGCGGTGATGCTGGCCCAGGTGCTCGGTTTCCAGGTGGGCTGAAAAGGCGCCGCGGGTTGTCAGGTTTTCCGGACACACTCGGGCACATGACATGGTGGTCCGATCTGGTGACGGCGGAGCCCGAGTTCGCGGCGCGGGTGCGCGCCCGCTTCGCGGTCCGCAAACACGGCACGATGGCGACACTGCGGCGGGACGGCTCCCCGCGGATCAGCGGCACCGAGTTCGACTTCGGCGACGACGGACAGCTGCGGCTGGGCAGCATGGCCGGCGCGCTCAAGGCGCGTGACCTGCTGCGTGACTCTCGAGTGGCGCTGCACAGCCCGACCGAGGACACCCCGCCGGACGACCCGTCCGCCTGGGACGGGGACGCGAAGATCGCCGGCCGGGCGCACGAGGAGCCGCCCGCCGAGGACGGCTCGCACCGCTTCCGGATCGAGCTGACCGAGGTGGTGCTCACCCGGGTCGGCGACCCACCCGACCACCTCGTGATCGAGAGCTGGCACCCCACCCGAGGCCGCCAACACCGAACCCGCCACTGACCCGCCGCCCGCCGCCCGCCCGCGCCTGCTCCCGTCGCCCGCCCGCGCCTGCTCCCGTCGATCATGAAGTTGACGGCACTCCGTGCCCGAAATGTCCCCGCCAACATCATGATCAACGGGGTTTGCGAGGGCGGGTGCGTCTGCCGCGTCGGGCCGGGGGAGATCTTGGTAGGAAATGGCCCCTATGGGGGCCATATTCTTCCAAGATCTTGTCCGCGGGAGGGGCTGGCGGGGGGTGGTGCGTGGGAATTGCGGGGGCCGATGACCTTCTCCAAGATCGCGTTCTGTGTCATCCTCCCTACGGCGAGCCACGGGGCCGGGCCGCTCGCCGCCGGTGGCCGAGGAGGGTCGGTGGCTGAGGACGACATCGCGCGGACCGGAATCCGAGTCGGGGGTTGGCTGCCCACGCCGGACGAATCGACGGACGCGCCCGAGCGCCCTACCGGTCCACGCCGCCTGCCCGGGGACACCGACCCCGGCGCATCCCGGCCGGTGATGCCCCCGGACGTCGAGCGCTCACCCTCCGACGCGGACGATCCGGTGCCGCCGCTCGACCTGGATCCGCCCGGTACCGCTGTCTGGCCGCCTCCGCGCGCCGCCGGCCCGCCGGCTTCCGACCTTCCGGCCGCCGGTCCGCTCCCGACCGACATGCCCGCACCCAGCCTGCCGGCGCCGCCCCCGCTCACCCCGGGCCCGCTCACCCCGGGCCCGCTGGCTTCGGGTCCGATCGCGCCGGGTGTGCAAGCTCCGGGTCGGCTGAGCCCGGGTGTGCAAGCTTCGGGACCGATCGGTCCGGGTTCGATCGGCCCGGGACCACTCATCTCCGGAGCGGCTGCGCCGGCCGGCCCCGAGTCGCGTCCGAATCCGCCCGGCGGCCGGCTTCCGCTGGTCGGGCCGGCGCCGATCGGACTGCACCTGTCCGGTTCGCCGCCGATCCGGCCGGGCACCACTACCCACGATCCGGCCGGCCCGGCAGGACCCGCCCACGGCCCGGCGAGGTCGCCAGCGGCCGCGCCTGGCCCGGCAGGCCCGGCAGGCATCACCCACGATCCGGCAGACGCCGCCCACGGCCCGGCCGAGGTGGAAGCGCGGCCGGGCCGGCACTCCGCCTCGGAGAGTCTGACGGCGCGCCTCGCCGACCTGACCGGCGGGATCAGCGTCCGGCTGCGCGACGCGGCGCGGACCGGGCTGAGTCGGACGCCCGACCCGGCCCGGCCCTCGGTCGATGCCCCGGTCACCCGGGTCGCGGCGGCCCGGGCCCGGCGTCGACGCCGGCGCGCCGTGTTGGCAGCGGTGGCCGTGACCGGGCTGGTGACGGCGCTGGCGTACGCGGTCCGGTCGCCCGCGTCACCCCCGCGGGAGACCGCGCCGGTGGCGGCACCGACTGTGCAGGCACCCGGCGATCGGGCGCCGGTCGCGCCGGTCACCGGCGACCCGGTCTCGCCCGGCGGGCCGCTGCTCGACGTGGACCTGGCACCGCTGCCGGGGTCGTTGTCGCTCACCGACCTCGGTACGCGGGACTGGCGGCACTGGGGCGGTACCGGCGCGGACAGCTTCCACCGCAAGGCGGGCGGCAGCGGCGAGATCCAGGACCCGGGTGGCGAGCGGCTGGAGCACAACGCGGGCGCCTGTGACCTGCAGTGGACCGACGGCACGCCGACGGCGCGTCAGGAGGGCACCCGGGCGGGTGTCTTCCAGCGCGGCGCCGGGAAGAGCTTCACGCTCGGCGTGACCGGGAGCGGGGATCTGCGTACGGTCCGGCTGTTCGTCGGCACCTTCTCGGCCGGTGCGCGGCTCGACCTGTCGCTGTCCAGTGGGGGCGACCCCGCCGTCCGCGAGGTCGCCCTCGCCGCGGGCGACCGCTTCTACCAGTACGTCATCCGCTTCCGGGCGGCCCCGGGGGAGCGGCTGCTGATCAGGTGGCGGGCCCTGACCGTGACCGGCGGCCAGAACGACGGGGTGGCGCTGCAGGCGATCACGGTAGGCTGAGCGGCCGGTCCGGCGAGCGGTCGCCAGGTAACGAACTGGAAACGCCCGTCACTCGACATATGGCGCAAAGGGCCATGCGGTGACACCGTGAAGCCCGTCGCACACCTGTCGTATCCGGCGGTGTCGTGACCGAAGTGGAGGGTGTGGTGGGCCAGGAGGACCGTCCGCGTACCGGCCCCGGCTCACACCGGCACGGCCTGCCGCGTACCCGGTCCGCGTTGCGCCGGCTGCGCCGCCGGCGTCGGCTGATGCTCGAAGGGCTGGCCGCCCTACTCTGCCTGGCGGCGCTGGCCGTCTACCTGGGCGTCGAACGGCACGACGCGCCGCGCGAGGAGCACGCCGGAGTGCCGGTGGCACCGCCCGGGCGGGTCGGGCTGCCGAACGAGGCCGACGACACGGTGGTCAACCCGGGCTTGCGTCCCCGGCAGCGGCCGCCGTCGCCGAGCCCGTCGCCGTCCACGCAGTCACCGTCACCGACGCCCGCGCTCCCGCCGACCGTCACCGTGACCCGCGCCGAGGTTCCCGCCACCGTCGACCTCACCGCCGCCGGGCCCACCGACTGGGTCCACTGGGGGCTCACCGGCGCCGACCGGACGGTCCGCAAGCGCGGTGGCTCCGGCGAGATCCGCGACGAGGGCGGCCGGGGGCGGCGGGAGAGCTTCAGCAACAACCCCGAGGCGTACGCGTGGCGTGACGGCAACCCGGTCGCGTCGGCGAGCGGCACCATGTCCGGCCTCTACACCTGCCATCGGGGCAGCGGGTTCAACCTGTCGGTGGCCGCTGACGGGCAGCAGCGCACGGTGCGTCTGTACGCCGGACTCTGGATGGCCCGGGGCCGCCTCGACGTGCGCGTCTCCAGCGGCGGCCCGGTGACCACGCTCCGGATGGAGGATCCGCACACGGCGCTCACCGCCGAGTTCACGATCAAGTTCCGTGCCTCGCGTGGCGCGCGGCTGCTGATGAGCTGGACGGTGGAGGAGTCGCTGGGCGACTGCGGCAACGTCAGCCTGCAGGCGGTGGCGCTGCGCTGAGCGGGGACAGTTTGTCCGTCGCGTACCCGGCCGGGCGTCGTACGTTTCCGTTGTCCCGTCCGACCATCCTCTGTGGAGGCCCGACCGATGACCGGCCCTGCCCCCGTCGTCCCCGCCCGCCCGCGCACCGACTGTGACGTGCTGCGCGAGATCCCGATGCCGCCGTACGTGACGGTCGAGGACGTCCAGTTCGCGGTGCGGGCGGTGGTGGTGCACGCTCCGCGGGCCTGGTCGGGCGGGACCATCTGCCGCAACGACGCCAGCCCGCACCCGTGCCGCCTGCACGTGTGGGGCCGCCGGGTGCTCACCCTGCGCGGACTGCCGTCGGCGGAGATCGACGCGCTGGTCGAGCGCGGCGACCCCGCCGCCGACCCGCGTCCGTACCGCCCCGGCGCCTGAGCACCGGGGCGGCCGGGCCGGTCAGCAGAGCGCGGGCTTCACCCAGGAGCACTCTCGCCCCTCCGGTACGCGCGGCGACTCCGGCGCGACCGGCACGGCCCGCCGAGCGGTCGCCGTCTCCTTCTCGGTGTACGAGGCGAGCGCGATGGCGATCTGGTCCTCCAGCCCCTTCACCGACGAGGTGAGGTAGTTGTTCAGCACGATCGAGAACGCGAGCAGCCGTCCGTCGGCGTCGGTGACGTAGCCGGAGAGCGCCGACGCGCCGGTCAGGCTGCCGGTCTTGGCGTGCACGTTGTTCGCGGCGGCGGTGCCGCCCATCCGGCTGCGCAGCGTCCCGCCCACGAACCGGTCCGGGTTGCCGGCCACCGGCAGCGCGGCGTACCAGGTGTCGAACCACGGTTCGGCGCGGACCGCCGAGAGCAGCGTGACGAACTGGGCCGGCGGGACGAGATTGCGCCGGGACAGGCCGGACCCGTCGCGCTGGCGCAGCGTGCCGGTGTCCACTCCGGCGTCACCCACGTACCCGCTGATCGCGGACAGCCCGGCGGCCCAGGTGCCGGCCCCGGACAGCTGTCGGCCCAGTTCCTTGGTGAGCACCTCGGCGTGACCGTTGTTGGAGAGCTTGAGGAACGGCACCATCAGGTCGGCCAGCGGCATCGAGTCGTGCCGGGCGAGCGGCTTGGCCGTGTCCGGGGTGGCGGTGCCGAGCACGGTCCGGCCGAGCACCCGTACGCCGTGCCGCCGCAGCGCGGAGCGGAACACGTCGGCGGCGTACCCGGTCGGTTCCCACACGGTCACCCAGTCGCTCTCGGCGGCCTGGCCGACCGCGATCTGGCCGGTCACCACCACCGTGTTGCCGCCGTGCTCACGTTCGAAGGAGATGGTGGTCTCGCCGTCGGCGACCGTCTCGGCCCGGATGTCGATCCGCAGCCAGCCGTTGTCCGGGGTCATGGAGATCTTCGGCCGTGCGCCGGCCCGTGTGCCGGGGGTGGCGTGCACGATCACGGTGCCCGCGTCGTAATCGGTGTCCGGGGCGACCGTCAGCGCGGACACCTGCGCGGCGTAGTAGTAGGGCTCGTCGTCCCAGGTCCAGTCCGGACCGAGCCGGCCCCTGTCGTAGCGGGTGTCGTCGGCGACCAGATCGCCCGCGACCACGCGTACACCCGCCGCGGCGACCTGCTGCGCGAGGCGGTCGTAGTCGGCGGCGAGGATGGTGGGGTCGCCGCCGCCACGCAGGTAGAGGTCACCGGAGAGCATCCCGGCGCGGCGCGTCCCGTCGGCGCTGACCTCGGTGGTGAAGCGGTGACCCGGGCCGAGGAGTTCCATCGCCGCCGCCGAGGTGAGCAGCTTGGTGTTGGAGGCGGGGATGAGCCGCCGGGTGCCGTTGCGGTCGTAGAGCGTACGGCCGGTGGTGGTGTCGACGACCACCACGCCCGCCTGCGCCCCGTCGAGCCGGCTGTCGGCGAGGACCGCGTCGATTGTGGCGTTCAGCCGGGTCTGCGCGGGGGTGGGCGCTTCGGCGGTGGCGGTGGTGGTGCCGGCGGCGGCCGCGGTGGCGACCAGCGCCAGCACCGCGAGCGCCCGGGGGAATAGGCGTCGATGCATGGAAGGATGCTGCCACGGAGATTTCCTGCGGGAAAGGCTCCGGAGCGAAAGGTTATTTGCGGCTGCCGACGCCGGCACCGCAAACCCCTCGGTGTTCCCGGTACGGACCGGGGAAAACACCTGTTCACCGGGGAGCGGCCGATCGCCGGGTTCCGTTTGACGGATGACCTGGCAGCGGGCACGGTGGGGGTGAGGGCCGGGGAACCGCCCTGCTTCCAGCGCGGCGGGGCCGTGTCTCGCCCGCTTCCGGGTCGCGAGCCGACCGCGTGGGCCGTGTCGCCCGCGAAACCCGACATCCAGCCATGAGGAGTTCAGCCATGCTGACCATGACCGACAACGCCGTCCTGGTGATCCGTGACCTCGCCGCCCAGCAGGACGTCGCCGACGCGGGCGGGCTGCGCATCGCCGCCGACACCGACGCCGGTTCGCTCTCGATCGAGCTGGTGCCGCAGCCGGTGCAGGGCGACCAGGTGGTGGACACCGAGGGGGCGCGCATCTTCCTCGACTCGGACGCGGCCGAGCTGCTGAACGACACGTCTGTGGACGCGGTCGTCGACGAGGAGGGCGTGGTCCAGTTCGGGTTCACCGAGAAGGAGTGAGCTCAGCCGGCCCGCTGGTCCGGTTCCGGCCGGACCAGCGCGGCCAGCACGTGCGCCAGATGGTGCGAGGTGCTCCACGCGATCCAGTTGGCCGGTGAGCCCGCGCCGGCGCCCCGCCGGGCCCGCCGGACGATCTCGTGGTCGCCCCAGGAGAAGCCGGCCCCGGCCGGTGACCAGTGCGGCGCGGTGGTGAGCGTGCGGCACAGGTCGGCGAAGCGATCGTCGCCCCGCCCGCCCCGCCGCGACCAGCGGTACACCCACCACGCGTCGTCGGCGGCCCAGCGCAGCGTCGGGGTCCGGTCGCCCGGCTCGTCCGCGTCCCGTACCGCGCAGCAGACGCCGTAGTCGCCGTATCCGAGGCCCAGGTCGGCCAGGCGCCGCCAGAGCGACCAGTCGTAGCGGTCCAGCCGCACCGGTTCGTCCACCGGCAGCCGGGACAGCGACGGAGGCATTCCGCCCGCGGCCACCGTGACCGAGCGCCAGGCGTGCCGCCGGGCCCAGTGCGCCGCCCGCCGGACCCGTGGCTCGGCCAGCCGCACGTCGGCCTGGCAGCACACGTCCCCCGCGTCGAGCAGCAGATCGCACTGCTCGGGCAGCAGCCCGGTCACCCGCCACACCCGTTCCGCCGCCGCCGTCGCGGCGTCCGGTCCGGCCCGGTCCGGGCCGACCCGCAACCGGACCACCGCGTGGTGCGCCCAGGCCCGGGCCGCCGCGCCGTGCGCGGCCAGCCGCCGGTCACTGTCCGCGAGACCGATGACCGGCACCAGCGGTACGCCCCAGCGGGCCGGATCGTGGTCCGCGCCGTCCGGCAGCGCCGACACGTCGACGGCGGGCAGCAGGCCGTCGGGCAGCCGATTCAGCGCATCCACGATGGACGGCGCGTCGGCCGGAACGTCGAGGATCGGTGCGAGCAGCGCGGCGGAGGCGTCGTCGAGCCGGGTCAGCGCCTCCAGTTCCCCGCGCCGCGCGGCAAGCACCGGGCGGTAGGCCGGAGGTCGACCTCGGAGCGGCGGCACCATACTTCAATGTAGCCAGACGACTGCGCTGCGTCATGGTTTCCGGTCGGCTCCGGTTCCGGGAGCAGGCATCGCAGGGGTCGGTGGAGGGAACCCCGTAGTCGATCGTCAGGGCGACGTTTCCGCAGCTCAGAGCCGTCCACTGTCAATGATCGGACAGTCCTCCGGCTGGTTGCCGGGCGGTTCGCCGACATAGCGTCGGAATCACCGAGGGGGACCGCCGACGATCGCCCGGAAGTGCACGAACGCCTCCTGCCGGCGTACCGGCGGGAGAGAGGATCACCATGCCGAGCCGCAGGGCAAGGAGGGAAACCACCGGCCAGCCGATCCCGAGCATGCGGGATGCCGCGCGCGCCGACACCGAGATCAACTCGTGTTCACCGGTCGGGTTACCGCCGACCGCGCGCATGCTGTTCGCCGTTGTCGACGCCAACGGGCGGCTCGTCCGGGGCCTCGGCGCCACCTCGGCCACCCGGCTCGCCGCCGGGATGTACCAGGTCGCGTTCGACCAGGACGTGGCCGGGGCGGCGTACGTCGGGACGGTCGGCCCGGCGACGGCGAACGGGCTGGTACCGCAAGGCGTCATCACGGTGGCGCCACGCTCGGGCATCGCCAACGCGGTGTTCGTCGAGACGCACGGCGCGAGCGGGCACGCGGACCGCCCGTTCCACCTGGCCGTGCTGGCCTGACCGGACCCGCGAACGAGCGCACGGCGCCGCACGACCTCCGGTCGTAACGTCGCCGCGCTCCGGCCGTCTCCCACCACCGCAGCCGTACGGCGGTACGCCGGCGGGGACCTGGCTCGACCGGTCCAGCCCGCACCGGTCTTGTCGGCAGCACATGCCCCTTCTCCGGGCATCCAAACCGGATCGGCGTGGGGAATTCCACCATCTGCGACTCCCGGCGTGGCGGGCGCGTGATCGGGGTATGAGCGGGCCATGGAGCATTTCACGATCGCGACAGTCGCCGAGAAGAGTCCCGACTTCCGCCGCGTGCTCTGGACCGGAGAGCACACCCAGCTGGTCATCATGACCATTCCGCCGGGCGGCGAGATCGGCGAGGAGGTCCACGAGGGCATCGACCAGATCCTCACGTTCGTCAGCGGCACCGGCGAGGCGCGGGTGGCCGGGGAGAAGAAGGAGGTCGTCTCCGGCGACCTGGTGGTCGTACCGGCCGGCACGAAGCACAACTTCGTCAACACCGGGCCGAACCCGCTGGTGCTCTACACCGTCTACGGCCCGCCGGAGCACGCCGACGGCGCGGTGCACAAGACGAAGGAGGAGGCGGACGCCGCCGAGGAGGCGGGCGAGGACGAGCCGCCCACCTCCTGACCGCACGTCTCGAGCGGGGCGCCACGATCTCGCCTGTCAGACGGGCGCCCCGCTGTGCACCAGCCCCGGATACTTGACGCCGGCCCCGGTGTTCAGCACCACCACGCGCTCACCGGGCCGGATCCACCCGCCCGCGCGCAGGTGCCGGGCGGCGGTCAGGCAGGCCGCGCCCTCCGGGCAGAGCAGCAGCCCCTCCCGGGCGGCGAAGTCGCGCAGGTCGGTGAGGATCTCGGCGTCGTCCACCGCGATCGCGGTGCCGGCGCTCTCCCGCAGCGCGGACAGGATCAGCTCGTCGCCGAGCGGCGCGGGTACGGTGATGCCGAACGCGACGGTGTGGGCGTCCTCCCACGGGGTGACGCGCTCCTCGCCGGCCGCGAACGCCCGCACGATCGGCGCGCACCCGGTGGACTGCACCGCGACCAGCCGGGGCAGCCGGTCCTCCACCCAGCCCAGCTCGCGCAACTCGTGCAGCGCCTTGTGGATGCCGATCAGCCCGACGCCACCGCCGGTCGGATAGACGATCACGTCGGGCACCTGCCAGCCGAGCTGCTCGACGATCTCGTACCCCATTGTCTTCTTGCCTTCGAGGCGGTACGGCTCGCGCAGCGTGCCGGCGTCGAAGATCCCGCCGTCCGACCCGGCGATCAGCTCGGCGACGTCCCGGCCCGCGTCGTTTATCAGGCCGTCGATCAGCCGCAGGTCGGCGCCCGCGGCGAGGCACTCCTCGCGGCAGATCGTCGGCGCGGCCAGCGGCATGGCGATCGTCGCGCCGATCCCGGCCCGCGCCGCGTACGTGGCCCAGGCCGCTCCCGCGTTGCCGTTCGTGGGCATGGCGATCCGCCGCACGCCCAGCTCCCGGGCCCGGCTCACGCCCACCGACGCGCCGCGCGCCTTGAACGAACCGGTCGGCGTCAGCCCCTCGTCCTTGACGATCAGATCCGCGATGCCGATCTCGTGGCCGTACGCCGGCGCGCGCCACATCGGCGTCCAGCCCTCGCCCAGCGTGGTCACGCACCGGGGGTCGGCCACCGGCAGCAGTTCCCGGTAACGCCACAGGTCGGCCGGGCGCAGCCCGAACTGCTCCGGCGCGACGGTGGCGGCCACCGCGGCGAGGTCGTAGCGGGCCAGCAGCGGCGAGCCGCAGCCGCAGAGGTTCTGCAACACGTCGGCCGGGTGTTCACTGCCGCAGCGCGGGCACTCCAGGTGCGTCAGGTGCACGGTGGTCCTCAGCTCGCGTCGATGCTCAGCCAGTGCCGGCTGCGCCGGCCCGGCTCGTACGGGGAGTCGAGGCGTTTCGCCACCACTCCCGGGAGCCCCTGCTCACGGGCGGCCCGTAGGGCGTCCGCGCCGACTCCCGGGAACCACGGCGGAGTCTGCCAGTGCGGACCCGTGAGCGCCAGGCCGTCGAGCAGGTCACGGCGTTGCGCGTACGGCACGTCGAGGCTGGACACGCCCTCCAGCCAGAGCAGGTCGACGGCGAGGAACTGACCGTCGCGCCGGGTCGGCGGACGGACCCGCCCGGCCGGGTCGATCCGGACCAGCACGCCGTCGAGCACCGCCTCGGCCGGGGCCAGCGCCTCGGCCATCGCCCGTGCCCAGGGGTACGACCCGCTGACGTCGGTGTCGTCGCCGTCGAGCAGCCGCAGCCGGCCGCCCGAGACGTACGCCATCGCGCGCACGCCCGCCCAGCGCAGCTCGTACCCCCAGGCGGCGGCGTCGCGCGGCAGCCGCCCGCCCTCGGCGGGGAGCATCGGGCGGACCAGCTCGGGCATCGGCGTCCAGCCCTCCGGTGCCGGGTCGGTGCGCCTGATCATCCAGTCCCGGCCCCGCCCGCCGGTGGCGAACAGGACGTACCGGCCCTTCGTGCGCTCGCCGTCGAGCACCACGATCACCTCGTCGTCGCGCCACTTCTCCGCGCGGTAGGTGCCGGTGTCGTGCACTGTCATCCACCCGCCGCCGTACTCCCCGGCCGGGATCTCCCCGTGGAACGTCAGGTACTCCATCGGGTGGTCCTCGGTGTGCACCGCCAGGTGGTTGCGGCCCGGGTCGCGCGGCAGGCCGCGCGGCACCGCCCAGGAGGCGAGCACGCCGTCGTGCTCCAGGCGCAGGTCCCAGTGCAGGCTCCGGGCGTGGTGCTGCTGGATGACGAAGCGGGGGGCGCGCCGCGCGGACCGTTTCCGGCCGGCAGCCCGCTCGGGCACCGGTTCCGGGGTACGCGCGGCGTCCCGTTTCCGCCGGTACTCCTCCAGCCGGTCCGCCATCCCCGCATCCTCCCCCAGACCCGCCGTACGCGCCGGGATGCCGGTGTGTGTGCGGCCAACCGGGGTAGAACGGGGGACATGGACAGCGACCAGCCCACCCTTCCGCTCACCGGCGACGTCCGGATCCCGCTGCTCGGCTTCGGCACGTGGCAGGCCACCGGCGAGGCCGGGTACCAGGCGGTGCTCGCCGCACTGGACGCCGGCTACCGGCACATCGACACGGCCACCATGTACGGCAACGAGAAGGAGGTCGGGCGGGCGGTGAAGGAGAGCGGTCTGCGCCGCGAGGACGTCTTCATCACCACCAAACTGCCGCCGGACCGGGTGGGCCGGGAGCGGGAGACCATCGAGGCGAGCCTGGCCGCCCTGGACACCGACTACGTCGACCTGTGGCTGGTGCACTGGCCGCCGTCCGCGCCGGGCGACAGCATCCCGGTGTGGCGGGAGATGCTCGCCGCGCGGGACGAGAACATGGCGCGCACGGTCGGGGTGAGCAACTACTCGATCGGGCAGATCGACGAGCTGATCCAGGCCACCGAGGAGACGCCCGCGGTCAACCAGATCCGCTGGAGCCCGTCGCTGTACGACAGGCACACGCACGCCGCCCACCGGGACCGGGGCGTGGCGCTGGAGGGGTACAGCCCGTTCAAGGCCAGTGACCTGTCCGACCCGGTGCTGGTCCGCATCGCCCAGGCGCACGACGTGTCACCGGCCCAGGTGGTGCTGCGCTGGCACATCGACCACGAGATCGTGGTCATCCCGAAGTCGGTCACGCCGGAGCGCATCCGGGCCAACGTCGACGTGTTCGGGTTCTCGCTCACCGCCGAGGAGATGCGCGACGTCGACGCACTCGCCGGCTGAGGCGTACCGGGGAAGGGGGCGCGGTCCGTCGCGGACCGCGCCCCCTTCTCGTGTGCGGTGGTCAGCCCCGGGCGCAGGTGGAGCCGTTGAGCGTGAAGCTGCTCGGCGCGGAGTAGCTGCCGTTCAGCGTCGCCTGGTAGCCGAAGCTGGTGGACGCCCCGGGCGCCAGCGTGCCGTTGTAGCCGGCGTTGCGGGCGGTCACCGCCGAGCCGCTCTGGCTCACGGTGGCGTTCCACGCGTTGGTGACGGTCTGCCCGGAGGGCAGGTTGTAGTTGAGCGTCCAGCCGTTGATCGTGCCGGAGCCGGTGTTCTTGACGGTCACGTCGGCGGTGAAGCCGTTGTTCCAGACGTTCGCCGCCTTGTAGGTGACGGTGCAGGACGCGCCGCCGGACGGCGGAGGCGTGGTCGGCGCGGACGTGGTCGGCGGCGGGTTGGAACCGGTGTTGACGCTCTGCGAGAACGAGTTCACCGCCAGTCCGACGCCGCCCTGCCACGGCTCGAACCCGGCCTGGATGCTGGTCAGGTACCAGTCGTTCGTGATCGCGCCCCGGTTGCGGGTGTCGTTGATGAACGCCATCGCGTCGAAGCTGAAGCTGGGGATGGCGGACGGCGACAGGTACGAGATGACGTTGTTGGAGCCGTTGCTGCCGCGCCAGACCTCCCAGGTGCGGCCGGCGATGCTGGCGGTGCCGACCGGCGAGCCGATGGGCTGGATCGAGCCCTGCCGGTTGAGCCAGATCATGATCTCCATCTGGTTCACGCCGTCGCGCTTGGGCGACGGGTCGAGCCAGATGTCGTACGACGCGTTGAAGATCGCGCCGCTGACGTAGTTGTAGCTGATGCTGGACGGGGCGCTGCTGATGTTCTTCACCTGCACCGGCAGGTTCGTGCCGGGCGAGCAGTTGGTGTAGTGGCAGCCCACGAAGATCGACGGGTACGCGACCGGCGCCCCGTTGGTCGGCGCGGAGCCGTCCGCCCGGGTGATCGAGAAGCCGGTCGAGGTGACGTTGATGCACTGCTGGGCACTGGTGCCCCAGCGGTTGTTCTGCACCACGTACTTGCCGCCGATGGTGGTCGAGCCGTACTGCTCGCAGATCTGGGTGTCGGCGGAGGCGGTGCCGCCGAGCGCGACGGCGACGAGGGTGCCGGCGGCGAGCAGTCCGGCCGCCGCGAGGGCCCTGAGTGGACGCTTCATGATGCTCCTTGGCTCGGCGCGGGGACGGCGCCGGTTCGGTAGGTGGTACGGGCGGGAGCGCTCCCACGATGCACTGCACACATTTACATGTCTCGAATCATTGCGCAAATGCGCCGGGCTCGTTAACGCTCCGCGTCCGGCCGGTGGCGCACGAGAGGACCGCGGCCGCCCCCTTCCCCCAGATGGAGGCGGGATTCCTGCCGGTGGGACGGGGTGCGCCGCCGACCGGCGGCCCGCGCCAGGGCGCACGGGCACTTCCGCCGCCTGGTTGCGGCGAGTAATGTCTTGCCTCCAACGCGTTCCGATCCCCCTCCGGAGGCGTACCCCGTGATGGGTGGTTCCCCCCTGCGCATCCTCGTCGTCGGCGCGGGCATCGCCGGCCTCGCCGTGGCCCGGGCGCTGCGCCTGGCGGGGTTCCGGCCCGACGTCACCGAACGGCTGCCACCCACCGAGACGATCGAGACCGGCCTCTACCTACCGGGCAACGCCGCCCGGGCGATGCGCCGGCTCGACCTCGACGGGCCGCTGCGCCCGCTCGGCCAGGTGATCCACCGGCAGCGCTTCCTCGACGCCGCCGGGGCGCCGCTGTGCGAGGTCGACCTCGACGCGCTCTGGGCCGGCGTGGGGGAGTGCCGGGCGCTGCCCCGGGCCGAACTGCACCGGGTACTGCTCACCGGTGCCGGCGGCGCGGTGCGCCACGGCGCCGAGGTGAGCACCGTCGACCCGCTGCCCGGGCGGGTCGCCGTCGGCTTCACCGACGGCACCACCGCGGAGTACGACCTGGTCGTCGGCGCTGACGGACCCCGCTCGGCGGTACGGACGCTCGCCGCGCTCGGCGGACCGCCACGCCCCGCCGGGCAGGTGGTCTACCGCGCCCTGGTGCGCGGCGGCCCCCGGATCGCGGACTGGACCGCCCTGCTCGGCCAGCGGGCCGGGTTCCTCGTGGTGCCGCTCGGCGCCGGACGGCTCTACTGCTACGCCGACGAGGCCGGCACCGACCTGCCCGCCGATCCGCTGGCCCGCCTGCACGAGCTGTTCGGCTCCTACGGCGGCCCGGTGCCCGAGGTGCTCGCCGCGCTGGAGAGCGTGTGCGTGGAGCGCACCGAGGAGGTCGAGCTGGGACGCTGGTTCCACGGCCGGGTGCTGCTCGTCGGTGATGCCGCTCACGCGACCGCGCCGACGCTGTCCCAGGGTGCCGCCATGGCGCTGGAGGACGCCGTCGTGCTCGCCGAGTCGCTGCGCGCCGCCGGCAGCGTCGACGCCGCGCTGATCGCGTACGAGAGTCGTCGCCGCCCGCGTACCCGCTGGGTGCGGGACCGGACCCGGGACCGCAACCGCACCCGCGACGTGCCGCCGGCGCTGCGCGACCCGTTGCTGCGCGGACGCGGCGGGCGGATCTTCCGGGAGCACTACCGGCTCCTGACCGGTCCCCTCTAGAGAGCGGGAGATCGTAGCCGCCCACCCCACGCGGCGGGGCCACCTACCGGGGACTATCCTCCCTACGGATGACGGCTGCGCCGATGACCAGCGCGCCGAGCGGGACAACCAGAACCGGAGGCCACTCGTGACCACCGTCGCACCCAAGCCGGTCGTGACCCGGCCCTGGCCGGTCCGCGAGCCGGTCAAGGGGTCGGCCATCGCGCGGCTGCTGCGCACCACGGACGCGAAGCAGATCGGGATCATGTACATGGTCACCGCGTTCGTGTTCTTCATGATCGGTGGCCTGATGGCCCTGATCATGCGTGCCGAACTCGCGCGACCGGGCCTGCAGTTCCTGTCGCCCGAGCAGTACAACCAGCTCTTCACGATGCACGGCACGATCATGCTGCTGTTCTTCGCGACGCCGATCGTGTTCGCCTTCGCGAACTACGTGGTGCCGCTGCAGATCGGCGCGCCGGACGTGTCGTTCCCCCGGCTCAACGCCTTCGCCTACTGGCTGTACCTGTTCGGTGGCACGCTCGCCACCGCGGGCTTCATCGCCCCGGGCGGCGCGGCCGACTTCGGCTGGACCGCGTACACGCCGCTGAGCACCGCCGACCACGCCCCGGGCGTGGGCGCCAACATGTGGGTCGTCGGCCTGGCCATCTCCGGTCTGGGCACGATCCTCGGCGCGGTCAACCTGATCACCACGATCCTGACCCTGCGCGCGCCCGGCATGACCATGTTCCGGATGCCGATCTTCACCTGGAACATGCTGGTCACCAGCCTGCTGGCGATCCTGGTCTTCCCGCTGCTGGCCGCCGCGCTGTTCGCGCTCGCCGCGGACCGCCTGATGGGCGCCCACGTGTACGACCCGGCGACCGGCGGGCCGATGCTGTGGCAGCACCTGTTCTGGTTCTTCGGTCACCCCGAGGTGTACATCATCGCGCTGCCGTTCTTCGGCATCATCAGCGAGATCATCCCGGTGTTCTCCCGGAAGCCGATCTTCGGCTACAAGGGCCTGGTGGCCGCCACCATCGCCATCGCCGCCCTGTCGATGAGCGTCTGGGCGCACCACATGTTCGCCACCGGCCAGGTGCTGCTGCCGTTCTTCAGCTTCCTGAGCTACCTGATCGCCGTGCCCACCGGTATGAAGTTCTTCAACTGGATCGGCACCATGTGGCGGGGCCAGATCACGTTCGAGACGCCGATGCTGTTCTCGATCGGCTTCCTGGTGACCTTCCTCTTCGGTGGTCTCACCGGTGTGCTGCTGGCCAGCCCGCCGCTCGACTTCCACCTGCACGACTCGTACTTCGTGGTGGCGCACTTCCACTACGTACTCTTCGGCACCATCGTGTTCGCGGTGTTCGCCGGCATCTACTTCTGGTTCCCGAAGATGTTCGGCCGGATGCTCGACGAGCGGCTCGGCAAGATCCACTTCTGGCTGACCATGATCGGCTTCCACACCACGTTCCTGGTGCAGCACTGGCTGGGCAACGAGGGCATGCCGCGCCGGTACGCCGACTACCAGGCCGCCGACGGCTTCACCACGCTGAACACGATCTCCACGATCGGCGCGTTCATCACCGGTATCTCGACGCTGCCGTTCATCTGGAACTGCTGGAAGTCGTACAAGACCGGCCCGGTCGTCGAGGTCGACGACCCGTGGGGCCACGGCAACTCGCTCGAGTGGGCCACCAGCTCCCCGCCGCCGCTGCGTAACTTCGACCGCATGCCGCGCATCCGCTCGGAGCGGCCGGCGTTCGACGCGAAGTTCCCCGAGCTGGCCGCCGGGCAGAGCCTGGCCGGTCCGCCGGAGGGTGGTGCCAAGCCGCTGACCAGCGAGGTCAACGGTGGTGCCAGCTACCAGGAGGACACCGCAGGCAACCTCGACCAGCGCTGACGCAGTCCAAGGCCGGGCGCCGCACTCCCCCACGGGGTGCGGCGCCCGCTCTGTTTCTCCCGCCCGTCCCCGCCCGTCCCCGCCCGTCCCCGCCCGTCCCCGTTGATCATGAAGTTGACGGTGTTCCGTGTCCGATTTGTCGCCGCCAACTTCATGATCGCCGGGGTGGGGGGCGGGGTGCGGCACCAGTTCGGGGGAGTGGTGGTGTCCGGAGCGCCTGGAGCCAGCCACTTCCCCGTACTGGTTTCGCCCCGCCTCGGGGCGCCCCGGTGATCAAGGGGTTTGTGTCGGTTTGGCCTGCATGGGGGGACACCAACTCCTTGGTCAACTTCCGGGAACGTGGGGTTCCGGCCGGGGCCGTCACGCGACGCCAGTACGGGGGAGTGGTGGTGTCCGGAGCGCCGGGACCTAGCCACTTCCCCGTACTGGTTTCGCCCCGCCTCGGGGAGTTGATCACGCGGGGTGGGGTGGGTGGAGGCGGGGGCGGGGCCCGGGGGCTAGCGGGACGCCAGGGCCAGGTCGGGGTCCGGGGTCGGGGTGAGGGCCGGGGTGCGGCGGTGGCGCAGCTCTATCGGGAGCACCGCCAGCGCCACCAGCGCGCCGATCGCGCCCGTGACCACGAAGCCCCACGCGGGCGCGGAGGCGTCGATGACCGCGCCGGCCAGCGGTGCGCCGAGCGCGATGCCGACCGTCACGGCGGAACCGTGCAGGCCCATCGCCAGACCCCGGACGGAGGACGGGGCCAGCCGGCTCACCGCGTCGGAGGTGGACGCGATGGTGGGGGCGCAGAGCGCACCGGCCGGGATCAGCGCCAGACACAGCAGCCACCAGTGCGACCCGCCCAGCCCGACCGGGATGGTGGTGAGGCTCAGCGCCGCCATCAGCGCCAGCGGGGAGAACGAGCGGCGTACCGCGCCGTAGGCGAAGCCGCCGGCCAGCGAGGCGACCGCCCAGGCGGCCAGCACGGCGCCGGTCCAGCCGACCTCGCCTCCCTCCCTGAGCACGGCGACCACCGCGACGTCGGTGCCGCCGAGCACCAGGGTGGCGGCGAGGCTGACCGCCAGGACGGCGAGCAGGCGCGGGGTGAGCCATTCGCGGCGGTGCACCGGGCGCGGCGGAGCGGCCGGTTCGTCGGCGGCCCGGATCGGCGGGTCGAGCACCCAGAAGCAGATGCCGGAGGCGACGATCCCGGCGCCGACTGCCCAGAGCGTCAGGCGCGGCGTGACGGCGGTGGCCAGGGCCACGGCGAGCGCCGGGCCGACCATGAACGACAGCTCCACGGCCATCGAGTCCAGCGCGTACGCGGGGCGGCGCTTCTCCACCGGCACCAGCGCGGCGATCGACTGGCGGACCATCGAGAAGATCGGCAGGGCGAGCAGCCCGGCGAAGAACGCTGCCGGCAGGAGTACCGGGTACGGCAGTGTGGGCGCGGCGGACCAGAACAGCGCCTCGGCGACTGTGGTGAGCACCAGCACCGGCCGGAGCCCTCGGCGGTCGATGAGCCGCCCGAGCAGCGGGGCGCCGACCGCCGCGCCGATCGTCGACGCGGCGCCGACCAGGCCGGCGGCGCCGTAGCCGCGGCCCAGGTCGAGCACCACGTAGAAGGTGAGCGTCACCCCGGTGGCGGTCAGCGGCACACGGGCGAGCACCGACACCAGCAGCAACGATCGGAGACCGGGTAGGGCGAGCGCTTCCCGGTAAGGCTTCAGGTTCACGACGGTCCGTACCTCCGGCGCCATCCTCGGGCCGGGGTACAACACCCGCAAGCAATTATCAGGTCAAGCGGCAGTGATCACAGGCTCGCCCACCATTGTCACCCCGGCGCCGTCCAGCGCCCGCAGCGCGACGTCGAGCGTGTCCGGCGCGACGGCGGCGGTCAGGTCGAGCAGCACCGTGGTCCGGAAGCCCTCCCGGGCGGCGTCCAGTGCGGTCGCGCGCACGCAGTGGTCGGTGGCGATGCCCACCACGTCGACCTGGTCCACGTCGTGCCGCCGCAGCCAGTCGGCCAGGCACTCGCCGTCGGTGGCGTGGCCCTCGAAACCGGAGTACGCGGCCGCGTGCTCGCCCTTGTGGAAGATCGCCTCCACCCGGTCGGTCGCCAGCTCGGGGTGGAACTCGGAACCGGCGGTGCCGACCACGCAGTGCCGGGGCCAGGAGTCGACGTAGTCCGGCGGGTCGCCGAAGTGCGCGCCCGGGTCGATGTGGTAGTCCTTCGTCGCGACCACGTGGTCCCACCGGTCCGGCTCGGCGGCGAGCAGCCGGGAGATGCCGGCGGCCACGCCGGCCCCGCCACCGACCGCGAGGGAGCCGCCCTCGCAGAAGTCGTTCTGCACGTCCACGATGATCAGGGCGTTCGCCATCTGACGGGTTCCTCCTCAGCTCGCGGGTACGACGGTCACCGGTACGGCGGGATCCCCGGCGGAGAGCTTGAGCCCCTCCCACGGGATGGAGATCAGGCACTGGCGCAGGTGGTCCCGGGACTCCTCCAGCGTGGGCAGCGTCTCCGGCTCGCCCGACACCACGTACGAGCGCTGGAGCAGCCGGTCGTTCGGCTGCCGGTCCGGTACGCCCTGCGGCACGATGACCTCCTCGGTGGCGGTGCCGGTCGGCTTGTGCCGGCGGACCGCGACCTTCCGGCCGCCGATGGTGGCCTTGTGCTCGGAGCGCTTGACCACCGGCCGACCTTCCACCTCGACCAGCTTGTAGACCAGGCCGGCAGTGGGTGCCCCGGAGCCGGTCACCACCGCGGTGCCGGCGCCGTACATGTCGACCGGTTCGGCGGCGAGCGCGGCGATGGCGTACTCGTCGAGATCGCCGGAGACGATGATCTTCGTCTCGGTGGCGCCGAGCGAGTCGAGCAGCTCCCGGGACTGCTGGGCGATCACCGCGAGGTCGCCGGAGTCGATCCGGACCGCCCGCAGCTCCGGCCCGGCCACCGCGATCGCGTTGCGGATGCCCTGGGCGATGTCGTACGTGTCGACGAGCAGCGTGGTGTCCTTGCCCAGCGTGGCGACCTGGGAGGCGAACGCCGCCCGCTCGTCGTCGTGCAGCAGCGTGAAGGCGTGCGCGGCGGTGCCCGCGGTGGGGATGCCGTAGCGCTGCCCGGCGGCCAGGTTGGAGGTGAACCGGAACCCGGCCAGGTACGCGGACCGCGCCGCTGCGACGGCGGCCTCCTCGTGCGCCCGGCGGGAGCCCATCTCGATCAGCGCCCGGCCCCGGGCCGCGGTGACCATCCGAGCCGCGGCGGCGGCGACCGCGCAGTCGTGGTTGAGCACCGACAGTACGAGCGTCTCCAGCACCACGCACTCGGCGAACGTGCCGGACACGGTGAGGATCGGCGAGCCGGGGAAGAACAACTCGCCCTCGGCGTAGCCGTCGATGTCGCCGGTGAACCGGTAGTCGGCCAGCCACTGCGCGGCCGGCTCGTCCACCACACCGGTACGGCGCAGGAAGTCGATCTCCGCCGGATCGAACCGGAAGTCGCGGATCATCTCGATCAGGCGGCCGGTTCCGGCGACCACGCCGTACCGGCGCCCGGCCGGCAGCCGCCGGCTGAACACCTCGAAGACGCAGCGTCGGTCGGCCGTGCCGTCACGCAGGGCCGCGCTGACCATGGTCAGCTCGTAGTGGTCGGTCAGCAGCGCGGGACGAAGGGTGCTCACCGCCCCAGCCTAGAGTTCAGCCCGGGTCCACGCCGTCGTGCCCCGGCATGGACCGCAGTGCGGCCCGCAACTCGCCGCGCCCGGCGACGCCGAGCTTGCTGTAGACGCGCTGGAGATGGTTCTCCACCGTGCGGGTCGACAGGAACAGCCGCTCGGCGATGGCGCGGCTGGTCACGCCGTCTGCGGCCAGCCGGGCGATCTCCCACTCCCGCTCGCTGAGCGCCGGGCGCAGCAGCCGCAGCGCCGGGGTGGAGATCTCGTCGCAGCGGCGCAGCAGATCCGCGAGGCGTTCCCGGATCGGCCCGGTGGCGCCGGCCCGGACGTGTCGCGTCCGATGCAGGGCCAGGGCGGTCGCCTCGGCCGCGTACACGATCAGCTCCCGGTCGGCGAAGCCGTCGGCGACCGCGAGCAGCGCGTCCGGCGAGCCGTCGACAGCGGCCCGGCCGAACCGGGCGACGAGCGGCGGCAGGACGCCGTCGACCTGCTCGGAGAGTTCGGCCAGGCGTTGCGCCACGGTACGCCGGCCACCGTCGGTGCAGGTCGGCCCGACCGGCGCGGCGGCCTGGTCCAGCCGGACCAGGTCGAGCAGGACGAGCAGCTCGTGCCCGGCCAGGCCGTCCTCGCGCAGCCGGTCGGCGAGCGCGCACAGGTGCTTGGTGGCCGCCGGCAGGTCACCCGTGGCGGCCTGGACCGCGCCCCGGGCCTGCTCCAGCCACGGGTAGAGCACGGCCATACCGGGCGCGTGCGTCCGGTCCGCCTCGGCCATCGCGTCGGCCGCGTGCGTCACGTCCCCGCGCAGCGCGGCGGCCTGGGCGCGCTCCGCGTGCGCGAGGCCCGCGTACACCCGGCTGGTGGCGAGCACCGCGCACGCCTCCAGGCTGGTCCGCAGCGCCTCGTCGCCACGCCCGCGCAGCCGCGCCGCGTACGCCTGGAGGATGGCCAGGTAGCCGGTGCCGAGCCGGAAGTCACCGGCCCCGGCCAGGTCGGCGAACTCGTCGGCGACGATCGCGTCGATGCCGGGCAGGTCGCCGGAGAGCGTCAGCCGGGTGCCCCGGGCCAGCTCCATGGCGAGCTGGAGGTAGGGCATGTCGGCCCGCCAGCACGCCGCCTCGGCCTGCACCCGGGCGATCGCTGTGGCGCTGCGCTGGTATTGTCCCTGCGCGGCCTGGAGGTGGGCGAGCGTGCAGCGGGCCAGCTCCCGGGCGGCCATCGGGGCGGCGGGCCGGTCCAGCACCTCCTGGGCCAGCCGTACCGCGACGTCGACGTCGAGCCGGTGCAGCCGCATGATGGCCTCGAACGCGCGTACCCGGGCCCGGTCGGCGGGGTCGCTCAGCTCCTCGCCGCGCGCGGCGATCTCCTCCACCGTGGACTCGCGGTTGAGCCCCCAGTAGCTGACCATGCCCCGCACGGTCAGCCACCGGCTGCGCCGCCGGTCGTCGTGGATCTCGCCGGCGACCTGGTCGAGCACGCCGATCGCCTCGTCCGGCCGGTCGCCGAACATGAGGATGGTGGCGAGCAGCTCGGCCGCGTCCGTGCCGCCGCCGGCCTCCAGCGCCGCGCGGGCCAGCCGGGTGGCAAGCGGCACGTCGTACCTGCCGAACGCCTGCACCGCCGCTTCGAGCAGCAGGGCCACGTCCTGCGCCGTACCCGAGTCGAGCCGCCACACCGCGACGCGCAGCAGGTCCTCCCGGCGGCGCTTGCCGACCTGTTCCAGCAGCCCGGCCAGGGTGGCCTGGAGCCGGCGGGTGCGGCTGACCGGGCAGTGCCGGCGCATCACCTCGCCGTAGAGCGGGTGCGCCAGCCGGACGTTGAGCCGCCGGTCGTCGTGGACCAGCGCGATGAGCCCGCGTTCCTCGGCCGTCTCCACGTCCGCCGGGTCGACCGCCCGTTCCAGCAGTTGCAGGCCCAGCGGCTCGCCGAAGGCGACAAGCTCGACGACCGCCCGGACGCCGGGGGTGAGCTGGCCGATCCGGGTGTCGATCAGCTCGGTGAGGTTGGGCGCCAGCTCCAGCCGGCCGGTCCAGGTCCAGAGCCCGTACCTGCGGTCCAGCGCGTCGTCGGCGGCGAGCACCAGCTCCCGCAGCAGCAGCGGGTTGCCGGCGGAGAGCTGGAACAGCCGGTCCGAGGAGCAGGCGTCGACCGGGCCGCCCAGGATGGCGGCGAGCAGCCCCGAGGTCTCGGTGCGGCACAGCGGGCCGAGCTCGACCAGGTCGGCCAGGTCGTCGGTCCAGAGTGCCCGGATCGGCAGCGGGACCTGTTCGCCGTTGCGCAGCGTCCCGATCACGTACGCGTTCTCCGAGCGGGCGACCAGGTGCACGAGCGCCGCCGAGGGCGGATCGAGCAGATGCGCGTCGTCGACGGCGAGCACGATGGGCCGGCCGGCTGCCTGTTCCTGGAGCACGTCCAGGGCCCAGCGCAGGATTCCGGCGGGGGACAGGCCCTGCGGCTGCGAGGCGGGCAGCACCTGGACCAGCCCGCCGAACGGCAGCGCGGCAGTGGTGGCGCTGGCCGCGATGGACCAGATCGCGTACCGCTCGGGGGAGAGCGCGGCCACCCCTTCGCGCAGCAGCCGGCTCTTGCCGACCCCGGCGTCGCCGCCGAAGAGCAAACCGCGCCCCTCGGGGCCGCCGACCGCCGACAGCAGACGGTTGAGTTCATCAGTACGGCCGACGAACTCCCACCTACTCATCGATGCAGCATATCGACCGTGTTCCGTCCGCGTGCGTATCGTCACGCAGTGAAGTTGAGTAATCTGTTCATTACCCGTGAGTACCGGAGTTGTTGGCTGTCGGATGGCCGACACCCGTACTCTTCCGGCAGTCCCCGTACCCAGGGAAGATCCGCGACCGGCACCCCGGTCGCCCGACCGGGAGGCCCACCTGATGACACCGGGTCCGCTCCCTTCGGTCGACGTGCCCGACCCGCGCCGTCAGGCCGAGCCCTCCTCCGGAAGTGCCCCGCTGCCGACCCGGCTCGGTGTGACAGCGCCCGGTCCGGACGAGCCGATGGCGGTGGTCGTCGCCGGTCCGGCCGGCGCGAACCGACGCGAGCTGATCGCCGGCCTGCTCGGGATCGAGGCCGCGACGCTCGCCGTGCCGCCGGGGAGCAACCTGCTGATCCAGCACGCCGCCACCGCCACCCGCGCCGCGTACGTCCCGGGCTACCGCCAGCCGCACTCCTACGGCGCCGACCCGCTCGCGGCCGGCCCGGCGCTGGCCCGGCCGCCCCGCCGGGTCGAGCTGAGCCTGCCCGATCCGCTGCTGCGGCACTTCGCGGTGGTCGACACGCCTGATACCGGCACGCTCGGTGTGGCCGGCGGCCGGGTGCTGCGCGACGCCGTCGGCCGGGCCGGCGCGCTGCTCTTCGTGATCTCCGCCGACCAGGCGTTCAGCGCGGCCGAGCTGCACCTGCTGGCCGAGGTGGTGCGTACCCGGGTCGAGGTGTTCTTCGCCGTCACGCCCGGCGTGACCGGCCCGGCGCCGGACGACGACGCGCGGGCCCAGGACCGGACGGCGTCCGGCCGGGCCGGGTCCGCCCGCCCGCTCGACCCGGTCTCGGTCTCCATCGAGGCGCACCGCGCCGCGCTGCTGGCCGCCGTGCCGGCGCTCGCCCCGGCCCGGTGGTTCCCGGCCCGCCGCGCCGAGCTGCCGAACCTGCGCCGAGCGCTGGTGAACTGGGCCGCCGACGAGGTGCGGCGGCGCGGCAGCGCCCACCCGCCGGTGCCGGTCGGCGGGCACGGCCGGGTGCCGGTGCTCACCGGTGTCGAGCCGGGTGAGCTGGCCGACGGGATCGACCGCCAGGCCCGCGCCTGCGCCCGCCGGATCCGTCAGCACCTCGCCCTGGAGCTGGCGAACATCCACCTGCGGGTGGTGCAGGAGATCGTCTTCGGGGTCGGCTGCGCCGGCCTGCCGCAGATGCTCGACCGGGAGCTGGAGGCCCTGTCGCTGCTCGCCACCACGCAGTGCGACGAGGCCGTGCGGGGCCTGGTCGACGAGGCCGCCGCCCGGGTCTTCGGCGCGCCGCTGGCAGAGGGCGTACGCCGGCGGATCATCCACGCGGTGCGCTTGGGCCTGGCGGACCACCCGGACGCCCCCGAGCTGGACCGGGTGCTCCTGGTCACCAGCACGGCCGGGGTCGCCGGGCTGACCGGCGCGGGCGCCCTGGACGCGCTGGCCGGGCTGCCCGGCGCCCAGCGGGACGAGGTGCTCCCGCCGGTCGGCGTCGCCCTCAACGGCGGCTGCTGGCAGCACTGGCGGGCACCGGGCAACGACGACCCGAACGCCGCCCGTTCCTGGGCCCAGCGCGCGCTGCGCGAGGTCGAGCTCGAACTGTCCCGCGAGGTGTCCCGCCGCTTCGAGGTGATCCGTCTCTCGCTCGGCGGGGTGCTCGCCGATGCGGTCGACCACGGCATCCTGCTTGCCTGACCACGGCGCGGGCACACCGCGACCCGGGCTCGCGTACGCCGCCCGGGCGGGTGACGACGACCGCCGCGCCGTTCCGGTTCATCGGTTCCCCGGATCCGGTGGCACGATGGGGGGCATGGCGGCTCCACAGGTTGCGCCGGTCGAGACGCCGGACACCGAAGAGGTGCCGGTCTCCGACCGGCCGTGGGTGACCATCGTCTGGGACGATCCGGTCAACCTGATGACGTACGTGACCTGGGTGTTCCAGAAGCTCTTCGGGTACAGCCGGGAGAAGGCGGAGCGGCTCATGCTGGACGTGCACCACAAGGGCAAGGCCGTGGTCTCCAGCGGCGCGCGGGAGCGGATGGAGCACGACGCGGCGCAGCTGCACGCGTACGGCCTCTGGGCGACGGTGGACAGGTCATGAGCATGTTCCGCCGCCGGGGCGACCACTACGTGGCCACGTTCGCGGTCGACGAGGTCCGGGTCCTGCGCAAGGTCGCAGGCGAGGTGGTCGGCCTGCTGACCGACGGCTTCGACCACGGCGATCCGGTGGTCGGGCGGCTGTTTCCCGACGCCTACCCGGACGACGACGCCGGCACCGCCGAGTTCCGCCGCTACACCGAGGGCGACCTGAAGACCGGCAAGATCGACCAGGCGGGCGCCGTGCTCGCCGCGCTGCCCGACGGAGACGCCGGCGGCGAGGTGCGGCTGGACGCGGAGGCGGCCGAGGCGTGGCTGCGGGCGCTGAACGACGCCCGGCTGGCGATGGGCGTACGCCTGGAGATCAAGGACGGCACCGACCTGGGTGAGGAGCTCGACGACGCGGTCGCCGCGGACCCGGGCTCGTCCCGGGTGTTCCAACTGTCGGTCTACGCCTATCTCGGATATCTCCAGGAATCCCTGCTCAACGCGCTCATCGACTGAGTGGTGACGGTCGCCACCTCGCCGCCCGGCCGGGCCAGGGGCTAGGCTTGGCGGCGTGCTGAGCATCGACCGGTCGATCATCGACGCGATCGTCGCCCACGCGCGTCGGGACCACCCGGACGAGGCGTGCGGCGTGGTCGCCGGCCCCGTCGGCAGCGACACCCCGACCCGGCACATCCCGATGGACAACGCCGCCCGCTCCATGACGTTCTACGAGTTCGACTCGATGGAGCAGTTGCGGGTGTGGCGCGAGATGGACGACCGCGACGAGGAACCGGTCGTCATCTACCACTCGCACACCGCGACGGAGGCCTACCCGTCACGTACGGACGTCTCCTTCGCCGGCGAGCCGGGCGCGCACTACCTGCTCGTCTCGACCCGCGAGCCCGACACCGAGGAGATCCGCTCCTTCCGGATCGTCGACGGCGTGGTCACCGAGGAACCGGTGGAGATCGTGGACGCCGCCGTGGACCCGAACGCCGTCCAGTCCTACATGTTCGGGCAGAGCCCGGCGACGGTCGACTACGAGTGTTCCGGCCGCTGACCTTCAGCGCCGGCACCTTCCTTTTCCCGTCACCTGGCACGATCCCGAACGAGGAGCACGAGACATCATGGCCATCGAGGTTCGTATCCCCACCATCCTGCGCAGCTACACCGGCGGCGCGAAGGTCGTCGAGGGCAGCGGCGACACGCTCGCCGACCTGATCGCCGACCTGGACTCCCGGCACGGCGGCCTGAAGGCCCGCCTGGTCACCGACGCGGGCGCGCTGCACCGGTTCGTCAACGTCTACGTCAACGACGAGGACGTCCGCTTCCTCGGCGCGCTCGACGCCAAGCTCAACGACGGCGACAGCGTGACCATCCTGCCGGCCGTGGCCGGTGGCGCGTTCGGCTTCGCGGCCGCCGCGGCGATCGCCTCGCACGCGGTCTCCACGCGCGCCGCCCGCTGAGGGGGCCCGCGATGGCGCGGTACGAAAGCCTCCTCGACGCCTGCGGCGGCACGCCGCTGGTCGGGTTGCCCCGGCTCTCGCCGACGGTCCCGGCCGGGGCGCCGCCGGTGCGGCTCTGGGCCAAGCTGGAGGACCGGAACCCGACCGGCAGCATCAAGGACCGCGCGGCCCTGTTCATGGTGCGCGCGGCCGAGGAGTCCGGTCGGCTGCGTCCGGGTGACACGATCCTGGAGCCGACGAGCGGCAACACCGGCATCTCGCTGGCGATGGTGGCGAAGCTGCGCGGCTACCGGCTGGTCTGCGTGATGCCGGAGAACGTCTCCACCGAGCGGGTGCAACTGCTCCGCATGTACGGCGCGGAGATCATCTTCTCGCCCGCCGCGGGCGGCTCGAACCAGGCGGTCGCGACCGCGAAGCAGATCTCCGCCGAGCACCCGGACTGGGTGATGCTCTACCAGTACGGCAACGAGGCGAACGCCCGGGCGCACTACGAGACGACCGGGCCGGAGCTGCTCCAGGACCTGCCGGGCATCACCCACTTCGTGGCCGGGCTGGGCACCACCGGCACGCTCATGGGCACCGGGCGCTACCTGCGGGAGAAGGTCGAGGGCATCCAGATCGTGGCGGCCGAGCCGCGCTACGGCGAGCTGGTCTACGGTCTGCGCAACATCGACGAGGGTTACGTGCCCGAGCTGTACGACGCCGGGGTGCTGTCCCGCCGGTTCTCCGTGGGCACCCGGGACGCGGTGCTGCGTACCCGGCAGCTCGTCGAGGTGGAGGGCATCTTCGCCGGGTTCTCCACCGGCGCCATCCTGCACGCCGCGCTCGCGGTGGCGCACGAGGCGGTCCGCGACGGCCGCGGCGCGGACGTGGCGTTCGTGGTCTGCGACGGCGGCTGGAAGTACCTCTCGACCGGCGCGTACGGCGGCACCCTCGCCGACGCGGAGGAGGCCCTGGAGGGTCAGCTCTGGGCCTGACGGACCGATGGCCGGTCCGGCCGGTGGCGTGCCCGCCGGCCGGACCGCCGGTCTCGTCCGGAGCGGACGTGTATGGGTGTCACGTTGATGACAACTTCCGGCAGATGATTCTTGCCCGACCGGGGCGACGCGTAGGCTGCGCAGCGTGGCGAGCGCGTCGGTAGAGATCATCGGCGGCGCCGCCGCCGGCGCATCGACTACTCATGGTGAGATCGAGGCCACCGGATGAGACTGACCGTCCTCGGCTGCGCGGGCAGCTTCCCGGGGCCCGAATCCCCCTGTTCGGCCTATCTCATGGAAGCAGACGGCTTCCGGCTTCTGATCGACTTCGGGGTGGGGTCGCTCTCCACGCTCCAGCGTTACGTCGGGCTGCACGCCCCCGACGCCATCCTCCTCACCCACCTGCACTGCGACCACATGTTCGACGCCGTGTCCTACGTCGTGGTACGCCGGTACGCGCCGGACGGCCCGTACCCGCCCCTGCCGATGTACGCCCCGTCCGGCGCGCCCGACCGGTTGGCCGCCGCGTACGGGCAGGAGGAGGGCTCGGTCGAGGACGTCTACCAGTTCTACGGCCTCCAGCCGGGCACGTTCCCGATCGGCCCGTTCTCCGTCACCGTCGACCGGATGAACCACCCGGTGGAGACGTACGGGGTGCGGCTGGAGCACGGCGGCCGGGTGTTCTGCTACTCCGCCGACACCGCGCCCTGCGAGGCGCTGCTACGCCTGGCCCAGGACGCCGACGTGTTCCTCTGCGAGGCGAGCTACATGGACGGCGTGGAGAACCCGCCGGATCTGCACCTGACCGGCCGGGAGGCCGGTGAGGCGGCCACCAAGGCGGGCGTGGGACGGCTCCTGCTCACCCATCTCGTACCGGCCTGGGGCAGCGAGTCGCAGACCGTGGAGGCGGCGGCCGGGGCGTACGCCGGGCCGCTGGACGTGGTCCGGCCCGGCGCCTGCTACGAGGTCTGAGCCCGGCGGCGGCCCTGTCGTCGGCGGGCACCCGCGGGCGGTGCGATCACCGCACCGCATAGGGTGCAGGCATGGCGCGACCTGACGGGCGGCGGCCCGACCAACTCCGACCGGTGACCCTGACCCGGGGCTGGAGCACCCACCCGGAGGGCTCGGTGCTCGTCGAGTTCGGCGCGACCCGGGTCCTCTGCACGGCGAGCGTCACCGAGGGCGTGCCCCGCTGGCGCAAGGGCTCCGGGCTGGGCTGGGTGACCGCCGAGTACGCGATGCTGCCCCGCGCCACGAACACCCGTTCGGACCGGGAGAGCGTCCGCGGCAAGGTCGGCGGGCGCACGCACGAGATCTCCCGGCTGATCGGCCGCAGCCTGCGCGCCTGCGTCGACCTGAAGGCGCTCGGCGAGAACTCGATCGTGCTGGACTGCGACGTGCTCCAGGCCGACGGCGGCACCCGTACCGCCGCGATCACCGGCGCGTACGTCGCGCTTCACGACGCGGTCACCTGGCTGGCCGAGCGCAAGGCGCTGGCCGGCAAGGTGGAGAAGGTGATGCACCGCTCGGTGGCCGCGGTGAGCGTCGGGGTGATCGGCGGCGAGGCGATGCTCGACCTCTGCTACGCCGAGGACGTCACCGCCGAGGTCGACATGAACGTGGTCTGCACCGGCACCGGCGACTTCGTCGAGGTGCAGGGCACCGGTGAGGCGGGCGTCTTCGCCCGCGACCAGCTCGACGCGCTGCTCGACCTGGGCGTGGCGGGTTGTCTGGAACTGGCCGACGCGCAGCGGAAGGCGCTCTCGTCATGAACAAGGTCCTGCTCGCCACGCGGAACCGGAAGAAGCTCGTCGAGCTCCAGCGGATCCTGGACGGCGCGCTCGGCGCGCACCGGATCGCCCTGCTCGGGCTCGACGACGTCGAGGAGTACCCGGAGCTGCCGGAGACCGGCCTCACGTTCGGCGAGAACGCGCTGATCAAGGCGCGGGAGGGCTGCCGGCGTACCGGCCTGCCGACCATCGCTGATGACTCCGGGCTGGCGGTGGACGCGCTCAACGGCATGCCGGGTGTGTTCAGCGCCCGCTGGTCCGGCCGGCACGGCGACGACCACGCCAACCTCCAGCTCGTGCTGGACCAGGTCGCCGACGTGCCGGACGAGCACCGGGGCGCCGCATTCGTCTGCACCGTCGCGCTGGTGCTGCCCGGCGGCAAGGAGCACCTGGTCGACGGCCGCCAGTCCGGCCGGCTGCTGCGCGCGCCGCGCGGCGACGGCGGCTTCGGCTACGACCCGATCTTCCTGGGCGACGGGCAGGAGCGCACCAACGCGGAGCTGACGCCCGAGGAGAAGGACGCGGTCAGCCACCGCGGCAAGGCGCTGCGGGAACTGGCCAAGCTGGTCGCGAAGGTGCTCCCGCCCGCCGCCTGAGATCAGCCGAGCGGGCCGATCTCCCGCTCGATCGCCGCGCGCAACTCCGGGCCGCGTACCACGTCCCGCGCGGCCTCCATCAGCGGCGCGAGGAACACGTCCGGTCCCGGCTCGCCGATGGTGCCGCCGAGCGCGTCGAGCGCCGCCCGCCCGGCCGGTGACGGGGTCAGCGGCGCGCGGAGCTGGAGCCCGCGTACGGCCGCCAGCAGCTCCACCGCGAGCAGGCTGGTCAGGTTGTCCAGCACCGTGCGCAGCTTCTTGGTGGCCGCCCAGCCCATCGAGACGTGGTCCTCCTGCATGCCGCTGGTCGGCAGCGAGTCGATCGAGGCGGGCGCGGCGAGCCGGCGGTTCTCCGCCACGATCCCGGCTGCGGTGTACTGGGCGATCATGAGCCCGGAGTTCACCCCGGCGTCGGGGGACAGGAACGCGGGCAGCTCCCGGGAACGGGTGACGTCCAGCAGGCGGTCCACCCGCCGCTCGGCGATCGCGCCCACCTCGGCGGCGGCGATGGCCAGGTAGTCGGCGGCGAAGCCGAGCGGCGCGCCGTGGAAGTTGCCTGTCGACTCGACCCGCCCGTCCGGCAGCACCACCGGGTTGTCCACCACCGACAGCAGTTCCCGTCCCGCGACCACCTCGACGAAGTCGAGCGTGTCCCGGGCCGCGCCGGCGACCTGCGGGGCGCAGCGCATCGAGTACGCGTCCTGCACCGCGTGCGCCAGGTCGTCGCGGTGCGAGTCCATCACCGCCGAGCCCTGCAACAGCCGGTGGATGTTCGCCGCCGAGGCGGCCTGCCCGGGGTGCGGGCGGATCGCGTGCAGCTCGGGCAGGAACGGCCGCTCCGAGCCGAGCATCGCCTCGATGGCGAGCGCCGCCGTCACGTCCGCCATGGCGAACAGGTGCCGCGCGTCGGAGACGGCGAGCAGCAGCATGCCGAGCATGCCGTCGGTGCCGTTGATGAGCGCCAGCCCTTCCTTGGCCGCGAGCGACACCGGCTTGAGCCCGACCCGGCGCAGCGCGTCGGCGGCCGGGATGCGGTCACCGGCCGGGCCGAGCACCCAGCCCTCGCCGAGCAGCACCAGCGCGCAGTGCGCCAGCGGCGCCAGGTCGCCTGATGCGCCGAGCGAGCCGTGCTCCGGCACCCACGGGGTGACCTCGTGGTTGAGCAGGTCCACGAGCGCCTCGGCGACCAGCGGGCGGACACCGGAACGGCCGAGCGCCAGCGAGCGGACCCGCAGCAGCATCATGGCGCGTACCACCTCGCGCGGCATCGGCGCGCCCACCCCGGCGGCGTGCGAGCGGATCAGCGCGTGCTGAAGCTCGGCCCGCCGCTCCGGGGCGACGAACGTGTTGGCGAGGGCGCCGAAGCCGGTGGAGACGCCGTACACCGGCCGGCCGGCCGCCTCGATCCGGTCCACGATGGACCGCGAGGTCGCCATCGCCTCGGTGGCGGCCGGGTCGAGCACGACCTTTGCGGTGCCGCGGGCCACCGCGAGCACGTCGGCGGGGGTGACCCCGGTGGACAGGATGGTCACGGTGGTCATCGCGGCACTCCGTTGTGCAGAACCTGGCGGATCAGTGGCACCCCCGGCCGGTAGGCCAGGTGCAGGTGGGACGGGGCGTCGAGGACGATCAGGTCGGCCCGCGCCCCGGGGGTCAGCCGCCCCACGTCGGTGCGGCGCAGCGCCGCCGCCCCGCCGGCGGTCGCGGCCCACACCGCCTCCGCCGGGGTCATCCGCATCTCGCGTACGGCGAGCGCGACGCAGAACGGCATCGACGACGTGTACGACGAGCCGGGGTTGCAGTCGGTGGCGAGCGCGACAGTCACGCCCGCGTCGAGCAGCCGCCGGGCGTCCGGATAGGGCGACCGGGTGGAGAACTCGGCGCCCGGCAGCAGCGTGGCGACCGTCGCCGAGCCGGCCAGCGCGTCGATGTCGGCGTCGGTCAGGTGGGTGCAGTGGTCGACGCTGGCCGCGCCCATCTCCACGCCGAGCCGTACGCCCGGCCCGGGGCCGAGCTGGTTCGCGTGCAGCCGGACGCCCAGACCGGCGGCCTGCCCGCAGGCGAGGATCGCCCGCGCGTGGTCGGCGTCGAACGCGCCCCGCTCGCAGAACACGTCGATCCAGCGGGCGTACGGCGCGGCGGCGGCGAGCATCGGCCCGCAGACCAGGCCCACGTAGTCGTCCGGCCGGTCGGCGTACTCGGCGGGGACGACGTGCGCGCCGAGGAACGTGGTGTCGCCTGTGAACTCGGCGGCGATCCGCAGCGAGCGGGCCTCGTCGGCGACGTTCAGGCCGTACCCGCTCTTGATCTCGACGGTGGTGGTGCCCTGCCGCAGCATCTCGGCGCGCAGCCGGCCCACAGTGGCGCGCAGGTCGTCGTCGGAGGCCGCGCGGGTGGCGCCCACAGTGGTCCTGATGCCGCCGCCGGTGTAGGGCTCGCCGGCCATCCGGGCGGCGAACTCGGCGGCCCGGTCCCCGGCGAAGACCAGGTGGGCGTGACTGTCCACGAAGCCGGGCAGCACCGCCGCGCCACCGGCGTCGATCCGCCGGTCGGCGGCGGGCGCGTGCCGGGCCGGACCGGTCCAGGCCACCTCGCCGTCCTCGATCAACAGTGCGGCGTCGCGCCGGATGCCCAGCGGGTCGCCGTCGCGGCCGTCGTTCGTGACCAGCTCGCCGATGTGGTCCACGAGCAGGCTGCCGCGCATCACGAGTCGTCCTTCGCGGTCACCGCCGCGATCGCGTCCCGCAGCTCGGTGGGCACGTCCACGGTGAGGTGCCGGCCGCCGTCCACCACGGGGCGGCCGTCGACCACGACGCTCGTCACGTCGGCGGCGGTGGCGGCGAAGAACGCGCCGACCGGCGGCACCCCGGCGGTGCGGGCGCTGTCCAGCCGTACCGTGACCAGGTCCGCCCGCTGCCCGACGGCGAGCCGGCCGGCGTCGCCCCAGCCCAGCGCGGCGTGCCCGCCCACGGTGGCGGCGGTGACCAGCTCGGCCGGCGTGAAGTGCCCCCGCCGCCGGGTACGCAGCCGCTCGTCCATCTCCAGCGCGCGGGCCTCCTCGAACAGGTCCACCACGGCGTGGCTGTCGCTGCCCAGGCTCAGCGGGCTGCCCGCGTCGGCCATCCGGCGTACCGGGCCGACCCCGTCGGCCAGGTCGCGTTCGGTGGTGGGGCAGACGCAGACCCGGGTACGGCTGTCGCCGAGCAGCGCCACGTCGGCGGCGGTCGGGTGGGTGGCGTGCACGGCTGTGGTGTGCGGGCCGAGGACGCCGTGGTCGGCCAGCAGCCGCGTCGGGGTGCAGCCGTGCACCGCGCGGCAGGCGTCGTTCTCGGCCGGCTGCTCGGACAGGTGCACGTGCAGCGGCAGCCCGTTGCGGTCGGCCCAGCCGGCCACCGTGGCGAGCTGATCGGCCGGGACCGCGCGCACCGAGTGGATGGCCGCGCCGAGCCGGACGTGGTCGTCGGCCGGGCGGAACGCGTCCACCCTCGCCGCCCAGCGCAGCGCGTCACCGTCGCCGAACCGGCGTTGCGGCCCGGCCAGCGGCGCGCCGTCCACGCCCCCGGCCAGGTACGCGGTGTCCAGCAGCGTGAGCCGGATCCCGGCGTGCGCGGCGGCCTCCACGAGCGCGGCGGACATGGCGTTCGGGTCGTCGTACGGGGTGCCGCCGGGACCGTGGTGCAGGTAGTGGAACTCGCCCACGCAGGTGATTCCGGACAGCGCCATCTCGGCGTACACGGCGCGGGCCAGCGCCAGGTAGGTGTCCGGGTCGAGCCGGATCGCGACGGCGTACATCAGGCTGCGCCAGGACCAGAAGTCGCCGCGCCCGTCGTGGGTGCGCCCGCGCAGCGCCCGGTGGAACGCGTGCGAGTGCGCGTTCGCCAGGCCGGGCACCGTCAGGCCGGGCAGCCGGACCGCGTCGGCGAGCACCTCCACCCCGGCGGTCGGCGGACCGTCCACGGTCAGCGGGGTGACAGCGGTGAGCCGCCCGTCGGTCGCCTCGATCAGCACGTCCCGGGTGGGCTCGGCGCGGTCGGGCAGCCAGGCGTACTCGGCCAGCCAGCGGGTCAGCGGCATGCCAGCTCCTCCAGCACCCGGGCCAGGGCGGCCACCCCGGCGGCGCAGTCGGCGTCGGTGGCCGCCTCGGCGGGGGAGTGCGACACCCCGGTCGGGTTGCGCACGAACAGCATCGCGGTGGGCAGGTGCGCCGCCAGCACGCCCGCGTCGTGCCCGGCGCCGGTGGGCAGCACCGGCGCGCCGAGCAGCGCGGCCAGCCGGTCGGCCAGCCCCCTGTCGAACGCGACGAGCGGGGTCGCCGACTCCTGCGTGCAGGTCAGCGTGGTGCCGTCGCGGCCGGCCCGGTCGGCGGCCTTGGTGCGTACCGCCTCGACCAGACCGTACAGCGTCTCCGCCTCGGCCGCCCGCGCGTCGAGCCAGCCGGTGACCCGGGACGGGATCGCGTTCGTGGCGTTCGGCTCGACCGACACCCGGCCCACTGTGGCATGCGCGTCGCGCAGCCGGGCCTCCTTGTTCGCCGCGAGCACGGTGAACGCGTAGGTGAGCATCGGGTCGCGGCGGTCGGCCATCCGGGTCGTACCCGCGTGGTTGCCCTCGCCGGTGAAGTCGAACCTCCACCGGCCGTGCGGCCAGATCGCGGACGCCACCGCGACCGGCGCGTCCAGGTCGACCAGCGCGCGGCCCTGCTCGACGTGCAGCTCCACGAAGGCCGCGAAGCGGCCGAGCAGCGCCGGGTCGGCGCCCGCCGGCCGCTCGCCCAGCGCCTGCGCGAAGGTCGTCCCGGCCTGGTCGCGCAGCCCGGCCGCGCGGTCGACGTCGATCTCGCCGGTGAGCAGGCGCGATCCCAGGCAGGGTACGCCGAACCGCGCGCCCTCCTCCTCCACGAACGCGGCCACCACCACCGGCCGGTCCGGGGTGACGCCCGCGGCCCGCAGCTCGTCCACGGCGAGGAACGCGCTCACGATGCCGAGCGGCCCGTCGTACGCGCCGCCGTGCGGCACCGAGTCGAAGTGGCTGCCGGTGAGCACCGCGTCCCCGGCCACCGGGTCGCCCCACCAGGCGAACAGGTTGCCGTTGCCGTCCTGCGACACCGGCATGCCCCGCCGGTCGGCCTGCTCCCGGAACCAGGCGCGCAGCCGCAGCTCCGGCTCGGTCAGCGCGTACCGCAGGTAGCCGCCGCTGCCGGCGTCCCGCCCGATCGTCGCGATCTCGTCCCACAGCTGGCGGAACCGGGCCGCCAGGTCGGTCACAGGTCTCCCTCGGTCATGGGGACGCGCACGCCGGTGCGCTCGGCGACCTCGCGCGCGTCGTCGTAGCCGGCGTCGACGTGCCGGATGACGCCCATCGCCGGGTCGTTTGTGAGCACCCGCTCGATCTTCTGCCCGGCCAGCGCGGTGCCGTCGGCCACGCAGACCTGGCCGGCGTGGATGGACCGGCCGATGCCGACGCCGCCGCCGTGGTGGATGGACACCCAGGACGCACCGCTCGCGGTGTTGACGAGCGCGTTCAGCAGCGGCCAGTCGGCGATCGCGTCGGAGCCGTCGGCCATCGCCTCGGTCTCCCGGTAGGGGCTGGCGACGCTGCCGCAGTCCAGGTGGTCCCGGCCGATCACCACCGGGGCGCTCAGCTCGCCGGAGGCGACCATCTCGTTGAACCGCACCCCGGCCCGGTCGCGCTCGCCGTAGCCGAGCCAGCAGATCCGCGCCGGCAGGCCCTGGAACGCGACCCGCTCGCCGGCCATCCGGATCCACCGGGCGAGGGACTCGTTCTCCGGGAACAGGTCGAGGATGGCCCGGTCGGTGGCGGCGATGTCCTTCGGGTCGCCGGAGAGCGCGGCCCAGCGGAACGGACCCCTGCCCTCGCAGAACAGCGGCCTGATGTACGCGGGCACGAACCCGGGGAAGTCGAACGCCCGCTCGTATCCGCCGAGCTTGGCCTCGCCCCGGATCGAGTTGCCGTAGTCGAAGACCTCGGCGCCCACGTCCAGGAAGCCGACCATCGCCTCCACGTGCTTCGCCATCGACGCCCGGGCCCGGTCGGTGAACTCGGCCGGCTTGGCCGCCGCGTAGTCCCGCGCGTCGCCGAGGTCCACGCCTTCCGGCACGTACGACAGCGGGTCGTGCGCGCTCGTCTGGTCGGTCACGATGTCGATCGCTACCCCGCGCGCCAGCAGCTCGGGGAAGACGGTGGCGGCGTTGCCGACCACGCCGACGCTCAGGGCCCGCCGGTCCCGCTTCGCGGCGAGCGCCCGCTCGACCGCGTCGTCGAGCGAGTCGGCGATCTCGTCGAGGTAGCGGTCGTGCGCCCGCCGCTCCAGCCGGGTCCGGTCCACGTCCACGATCAGGCAGACGCCGCCGTTCATGGTGACCGCCAGCGGCTGCGCACCGCCCATGCCGCCGCAGCCGGCGGTGAGCGTCAGCGTGCCGGCGAGCGTGCCGCCGAAGCGCTTGGCGGCGACAGCGGCGAACGTCTCGTACGTGCCCTGGAGGATGCCCTGGGTGCCGATGTAGATCCAGGAACCGGCGGTCATCTGCCCGTACATGGTCAGGCCCAGCGACTCCAGGCGGCGGAACTCCGGCCAGGTGGCCCAGTCGCCGACCAGGTTGGAGTTGGCCAGCAGTACGCGCGGCGCCCACTCGTGGGTGCGCATCACCCCGACCGGGCGGCCCGACTGCACGAGCATCGTCTCGTCGTCGCGCAGCTCGGTCAGCGTGCGCACGAGCGCGTGGTACGACGGCCAGTCCCGGGCCGCCTTGCCGGTGCCGCCGTAGACCACCAGGTCCTCGGGGCGCTCGGCGACCTCCGGGTCGAGATTGTTCATCAGCATCCGCAGGGCGGCCTCCTGTGGCCACCCCTTCGCGGTGCGTGCGGTGCCGCGGGCGGCGCGGACGGGCTGGTGCATCTCGTACTCCTCTCAGCCGAGGAACAACTGGCGGCGGGCGGCGGACGACTCGAACGCCTCGAGCCGGTTCTGGGTCTCGGCCGGCGCGGCGTCGCAGATTGCCTGGAGCACCACCATGGCCAGCGTCATCGGGGCGGTGTGCAGGTCGAAGACCAGGTCGGCGCCGACGGCGGCGGGCAGGACCACCTCGGCGTGCTCGGTGGCCGGGCTCACCGGTGAGTCGGTGATCGCCACGACGGTCAGCCCGGCGTCCCGGGCCTCGCGCAGCGCGTCCAGGGTCTCCCGGGGGTAGCGGGGCAGCACGAACGCGAGCATCGCCGTCGCGCCGGCCGCGACCGCCTGGTCCAGCCGGTCGACGAGCATGCTGCCGCCGTCGTCGAGCACCCGCACGTCCGGGTGCACCTTGGCGGCGAAGTACGCGAAGTACGCGGCGAGCGGCGCGGCGGCGCGCAGCCCGAGCACGGGCAGCGGACGGCTGGCCGCGAGCAGCTTCCCCACCTCGGCGACCCGCTCGGCGTCGGCGAGCTGCGCGGCGAGCCGGTCGAGATTGTCCCGCTCGGCGTGCACCGCCCGTTGCAGGGCGTTGCCGGCGGCCGGTTCGGCCGACCCGGTGACAGTCAGTTCCCGCAGGCGGCGGCGCAGCGCGGGGTAGCCGTCGTGCCCGAGCGCCATGGCGAACCGGGTCACCGACGGCTGGCTGACACCCGCCAGCTCGGCCACCTCGGCGGCGGACAGGTACGCCGCCGCGCCCGCGTGCCGCACCAGACAGTGGGCGATGCGGCGCTGGGTCGGGGTGAGCCGTACGCCGTGGAAGAGGTCGAGCAGGCGGTCGGGGGCGGCCGCACTGCCTTCATTCACGCCGCGACTCTATGCATGAAAACTTTCAGAGCGCAAGAGTGGCCCGACCGCAGGGAGATCCGGTGAGCGTGCTCTCTGTACTATCCGCACGGCGGGTGAGCAGAGGAGTGGGGCATGCAGCCGGAAGGTCCGTACAGGTTCACCGAGGTGCTGGGCGAGTGCCAGGTCGGCAGGGCCTGGGCCGCGCTCGACGGGCAGGACCGCGCGCTCACCGTGGCGGTCCTGGACGGCGCCGCCGCCGGTGACCAGCGCTGGCGTGAGGCGTTCACGAACGCGGCGAACGTGCTGGCCCAGACGCCCGGCGGCCACCGGTACGTGAACTCCGACTTCGCCGCCGGTCAGCCCTGGGTGGCGTATCCGTCCGACGAGGACGGCGCTGCCGAGCGGCTGTTCCGCAGCCTGGGCATGGACTACCAGCGCACCGCCACCGGCGAGATGCTCCCGCCGCCCCCGCCGGTGTCCGCGCCACCGCAGCAGGTCTCGTCGCCGCCGCAGCTGCCGTGGAGTCCGCAGCCGTGGGCGATGACGCCGCAGCAGCCGGTCTCCGGCGCGCCCGTCTCGTCCGGCGCGCCCGTGTCACCCGGTGTGCCGGTGTCGCCGGGCATGCCGGTGCCGGCGATCCCGGCCCAGGCCACCGCCCCGGATCCGCTCGTGCCGACCGGCGGTCCCCGGATCGCACCGGTCGCCCGCCCGCCGAAGAGCCGTACCGGACTGTGGATCGGGGGTCTGGTCATGGCGGCCGTGCTGGCCGGCGGCGCCGGTCTGCTGGCCGGGCGGTCGCTCGCCGACGGCGGCGAACCGTCCACTCCGACTGCCAGCGCATCCCCGGCGCTCTACGAGGCCACCCAGCAGTCGCTGAACAAGGCGAAGTTCGACGCCACGCTCATGCCGATCGCCGAGCCGTGGCTCGACGGCGTGGGCGGCTGCGCGATCAACACCGAGAAGAGCGGCCCCGGGCTCGCCGACGGCGAGAAGCAGCACGTCTTCTGCCGCTACCTGGGCGTGTCGCTGCACTTCGCCGAGTACGAGTCGGCCGAGAAGAAGGAGGCGGCGCGCGCCTTCCGCCAGCAGATGGGCATCATCGGCCGGGCGCTCGCGCCGGGCATGCGGGAGGCCGGTCCGGCCACCGGCGGCGTCAGCGGGGCGCAGGGCAGCTACGTCGAGTACGCCGGCAACGGCCAGGACGGCCGCCCGGTCTGCGGCATCTGGTGGGGCCGCGACGACAACACCAGCGCCATCTACATGGAGACGCCGTGCGGTGCCGGGCTGGGCGGCAACTGGGACGCGCTGCGCGACCTCTGGCAGCGGCACAGTTAACGGACAGCCGCGCCGTTCGGCGGCGGCACCAGGCAGACGTCGCTGCCCTTGGTGACGCCCGCGGCCAGGTCGAAGCGGACCACGCGTGCCCCGCCGAACTGCCGCTCGGTCACCGCCACGCCGCTGCCGCCGAGCCGGACGATGACGTCCCGGTTGGCCCCGTCGGCCCAGTCGGTGGCCTGGAACAGCCAGACCCGGGCCCGTCCGGGCAACAGCGTGGACACGGTGCGCCCGGGGCAGCCGCCGGGGCCGGCCGCTACCACGTAGGCGTCCGCCGCCGGGCCGTACCAGGCCTGCGCGTTCCACGACACGGTGGTGGCCAGCACCAGGTCACCCGGGCGGCGTTTGTCGTCCAGGTAGCCCAGCGCGCCCCGGTAGTCGACAGCGTTGGCGCCGCCGCCCTGGGCGAAGGCCCGCGCCGGATGGACAGTCGCCACCACGGCGGTCGCCAGTTGCGGAACGGCGAGCGCGAGCACCAGCACCACGCCGACCACCCACCGGATCCGGGCGGGCAGGCCGGCCCGCATCGGCGGCGGCGCGACGGCGAGCGCGGCGAGCAGCAGGCAGGCGGGCACCGCGTAGAGCGCCAGCCGGCCGTTGAACGGGTAGACCGACACGGCCGCGCCGGCCAGCCCGGCCGCCAGCGGCGTGAGCAGCACCAGCACCGCCACCGTGGACAGCCGGCGCAGCCCGGCGGCCGTGCCCAGCACCAGCAGCGGTACGACGACCCACGCCGACCAGGCCACGAACGGCACCGTGGCGAGACTCCGGTACGTGGCCGCGAGCCATTCCACGGTGGCGGCCAGGTCGGTGAGCGGGTGCGCCGGGTAGATCGACTTCGCCCGCCAGTACGCGGCGAGTTGCGGATCGGCGAGCCCCGGCGCCAGGAACAGCACGTACACCACGAGTGCGACCACGCCCCAGGCCGGCGCCGGGGCGAGGAACCGGCCGACCTCCCGCCACCTGCTCGCCCACTGCCGATCGGTGCGGGACAGCGCGTACCCGCCGAGCAGCACGCCGAGCGCGGCGGTGACCGGAATGGACAACGTGCTGACGAACGCCGTGACCGTCGCCGCCGACCAGAACACCGCCGACCCGGCCCAGGTGACGCCGTTCCGGACGAGCAGCAGCGCCAGCCCGACCACGAGCGTGACGCCGAACGCCTCGGCGCTGTACTGCTTGAGCTCGTTGGAGTAGCCGATCAGGAACGGCGCGACGGCGACCAGCAGCAGCGCCGCCAGCGCGGCGAGCGGCGGCAGGAGCCGCCGGCCGAGCCAGGCCACGAGCGGCAGCAGCGCCAGCCCGAACAGCAGTGGCACCAGCCGCAGCGCCCGCTCACCGTCGCCGAACTGCTCGTACGCGAACCGTTCCAGCCACAGCCAGCCGGGCGGCGCGGACTGGCTGAACGCCAGCGGCCGCAACAGGTCCAGGTAGCCGCGTTCCCGGATGTTGTGCGCCACGTACAGCTCGTCGCTCCAGAAGCTGCGCGCGTACGCCCACTGCCGGATCCGCAGCACGGCGCCCAGCGCGACCAGCAGGCCCGCGACGGACCAGTACGGGGAGCGGCTCAGCCGGTCCCACGCGACGGCGGCGTACGCCACCGGCGTGCCCGGCCGCGACGGCGCCGGTGTCGCGGGCGCCATCGAGGGGGAGAAGGCCGGGCGTGTCACGGACACGGCGAGACGGTATCAAAACGTCATTCACGTCAGCGGCCCCGCGACCGGCTCCGATCACTCCCCGACGCGGTCCGGCGCGGACGACGGGTCCGGAGTGGACGTCACGTTCCGAGTGGATGCGACCGACGGTACCGGCGTGCCGACCAGCCCGGCGGCCCGGCGGTGCCGGCGTGTGGGGCGCGGCAGGCCGACCAGGAACTCCGGGTACAGCCCGAAGAACGTCCGGGCGCTGCGCAGCTCCAGCGTGTGCGCGTGGGACCAGCGCACCGAGTTCGTCGCGCGGGCCCAGTGGTGGGTCCACCGCACGTCACCCAGCACCGCCACCGGCATCCCGTGCCGCCAGGCGCGCAGCCCCAGCTCGTGGTCCTCGTAGTAGAGGAAGAACCGCTCGTTCCACCCGCCCAGCTCGGTGACGTCGGCGGTCCGGCCGGCCACCGCCGCGCCCATCACCCAGGCCACGTGGCGCGTCTCGCCGGGCGCGGCCACCAGCCGGTACGAGGCGTGCAGCCGGGACAGCGGCCACACCTTCCGGTTGCCGAGCTTCGCCGTCGCGTACGGGAAACCACGCCCGTTGGCCTGCGGTGTGCCGTCGGTGCCCAGCAGTTGCGGCGCGACCAGCCCGCCGTGCGTGTCCAGGTGCCGGGCCAGCGCGTCCAGTCCGTCCGGGCGTACCTCCAGGTCGGGGTTGGCGAACAGCACGTACCGGCCGGTCGCCTGGCGCAGCGCGACGTTGTTGGCCCGGGAGAAGCCGACGTTCTCCGGCAGCCGGATCACCCGCGCGCCCAGCTCCTCGGCGACCGCCGCGGAGTCGTCGGTCGAGGCGTTGTCGACCACCAGCCACTCGTACGGCTTCGGCCCGCGCCAGCAGCGGCGCAGCGTGTCCGCCGAGTGGTAGGTGACTGTCACCACGGTCCACGGCTGTGCCGTCATCACGCCCTCCGAGCGGTCAGGTAGCCGAGCAGCGATGCGAACCCGAAGCGCCGCCCGGTCCAGCGGCGGCGAGCCGCCGGCCCCTCGGCCAGCCCGCGTCCGACGCCGCGCAGGAACGGGCGCAGCAGGCCCTGCCGGACCCGCCGGGCGGCCAGCGCGAGGTGCGCGAGCGCCAGCACCGGCACCGCCACGAGCAGCAGCGGCCAGGTGAACGTGCGGGACGCGACCAGCAGCCGGTTGCGGGCCAGCAGAAACGCCCGGAATCCCTGCAACCGGTCGTCGCCGTCCACGCTGTGCCCACCGGCGTGCGGCAGCACCACGTCCAGCGCGCGCGTGCGCAGGCCGGAGGCGTAGAGCCGGAACGCCAGGTCGGCGTCCTCGCCCCAGGCGAACAGGTGCTCGTCGAAGCCGCCGAACCGCCGGTACAGCGCGGCCGGGAAGACCGCCGCGCCGCCGGACGGGCCGAGCGGGGCACGGCCGGCGGTGGACCGCCTGTCGATGAACAGCGACACCGGGTTCAGGTCGATGCCCACGTACTCGCCGCCGTGCATGGCGAGGCCGACAGCGAGCGGGGCGGCCGGGTCGGCGGCGACGGCGGCGCAGATCCGGGCCAGTGCGTCGTCCGGCAGCCACACGTCCGGGTTCAGCAGCAGCAGGTGGCTCGTGGTGACCGTCGCCGCGGCCCGGTTGCAGCCGGCCGCGAAACCCGGGTTGGTGGAGTCGGGCAGGTACGCGTACCGGTCGGCGGCCAGGTTCCCGGCGATCACCTCGGCGCACCCGTCGGCGGGCCAGTTGTCCGCGAAGACGAATCGGACCGGCAGGTCACCGGCGCTGCGGATCCAGGTCGGCAACGTCTCGGCGAGCATGCCGGCGGACCGGTAGAGGACGGTGACCACGGTGAGCCCGTCGAACGTCATGCCGTGCTCCTGCCCAGCCGGTGCAGCACCCAGAGGCCGGGCACGAGGCTCAGCCAGGTCGGATAGATCAGCGGATACAGCTCGTAGACGCCGAACAGCGCGAAGTAGACGACGAACGCCCGCGCCAGCTGTCCGGCCGGCGCGCGGGAGAACTCGAACCACCGCTCGGTAGCGCCCACCGCCAGCCCCAGCGCGGCCAGGAAGAACACCGCGCCCAGCGGGCCGTAGTCGAGCAGTGGGATGGCCACGAACGTCGCGGTGTTCATCAGGTACGGCTGGCTGAGCTGGGACGTCAGCCCGTACAGGTCCGCCTTGCCGACGATCGGCTCGACCCGGGAGCCGAGGAACGTCAGCGAGTACGTGCCGTACCGGGGTTCCAGGTGCTCCCGCTGCGACCACACCCGCCCGAACGTCTCGGTGGACGAACTCAGCGACAGGTCCAGCGACCCGGCGCTGCTGGTGAGCGCGTTGCTGCCGTAGCGGGCCCGGAACTCGGTCTCGAACGCGCCGGTGCCGGCCATGGTGCGCTGCCCGCCGAGGAACACCGCCGCGCCGAGCGCCAGCGCGCCGATCAGCAGCACCACAGGTGTCCGCGCGGCCAGGAACGACGCGGCCCGCCCCCGGGTACGCCGGACCGACAGCGCCGCGATCAGCGCGGGCGCGATACCCACCAGAACCGAGTTCTTGCTCGCGCCGAGCGCCGCGCCGACGGTGAAGACAGCGGTGAGCGCGTAGTAGACGGGCAGCGCCCGGCCGCGCGCGGACAACGCGCGCAGCAGCGAGACGGCCATGCCGAGCGTCCACGCCTCGGACAGCAGCCCGATGACCAGGTTGGACTGCTCGCGCAGCACCTGCCGGGCGGCGTCCGGGTTGTCGGCGAGCAGCGGCGGCACCGTTCCCCGGAACCGGATCGCCGCAGTCACCACAGCGATGCCGAGCAGCACGAACAGGTACGTCAGCAGGCGCCGCTCGGACGGCCAGGACAGCGCCGGACGGGACCGGTCGCCGTCCTCGTCCCGCCTGTCGATCAGCCGCCGGCCGGCCGCCCAGGCCAGCAGGAAGACGGTCACGTACCCGGCGAGCACCGGCAGCACGCCGCGACCGGCCCAGGAGTCGTACGGGCCGGGCAGCACCCGCACGGCGAGCAGCGCGGCGGTCCAGACGGCGGCGCAGGCGGCGAGCGCCCACATCCGCTGGCGCGCGGCGAACAGCGTGCCCACCGCCAGCGCGAGCGCGACGGCGATCCCGGTGTCGAGTATGGCCAGCAGCAGGGCCGCGCCCAGCGCGAACGGGATCCCGACCGACCAGAGGCGTCGCTCAGCGGCTGTCACGGGCGACCGTCCGGTACAGGTCGTGCCAGCTGTCCAGGCATCCGTCGAACGAGTGCCGGGCCGCGTACTGCCGGGCCAGCTCGCGCCGCCGCTCGTCCCACGCGGCCGGGTCGGTGGCCGTCCGCACGGCGGCGGCGAGCGCCTGCGGCGTCAGGTCCGCCCGGTACGCGAGCACGCCGTCACCGGCGGCCGTCACCTCGGTCAGGCCGCCCGCGCCCGAGTGCACCACCGGCACACCCAGCGACATCGCCTCCAGCGCGCTGCGCCCGAACGCCTCCACCCGGGACGGCACCAGCAGGCAGTGCAGTCGTTGCAGGAACGGCGCGGCGTCGACCCGGCCGACCAGGTGCAGGTTCGGCCGCTCCCCGACGGCGACGGTGCCCGCGCCGGCGACCAGGAACTCCACGTCCGGCAGCGCGGCGGCGACGTCCCCGAGCAGGTCGGCGCCCTTCTCCCGTTCCAGCCGGCCGAGGAAGCCGACCCGGACCGGGCCGTCGGGTGCGGGGCCGCCGGTGTCACCGACCTGCGGCCAGATGGCGGGCAGCGGGTTCGGGATCACCCGCACGTCACGGATCCGCCCGCGTACCCGCAGCTCGTGGGCCTCGAAGCCGGAAACCGCGACCGTCGCGTGCGGCCGCAGCCGCCGGAACATCAGGTCGGTGCTGATGTTGGCCTGCACGGCGGCCTTGGCGCGCATCGTCTCCGCCGCGTCGCGGTACTGCCAGAGGCTGTTGTGCAGCGTCACCACGAGCGGCGTGCGGCGGCCCCGCACGCCCAGGCCGGCGCGGGCGTGCATCGCGGCGGAGAGCAGGTGTGCGCTCACCACGTCCGGCCGCAGCTCCTCGACCAGCGCGCGGATGCCGCGCGCGTACCCCAGGTCCACCCGCTTGGCCGCGCCGAGCGGACGCCACGGCACGCCCGCGTCCCGCAACGCCGCCGCGACCTCGTCGTCTGGGGTGGCGGCGAGCACGTCGACGCCGCGGGCCGCGAGCGCCGGAAGCATCTCGATCAGGAAGCGCTCGGCGCCGCCGAGCTGCCGCCGCCCCGACCCGCCGGTGGTGCAGACGAACAGCACCCTCATCGGACGCCCATGCCTTCCAGGGCGCCGCGGGCGATCGCCCGCCGCGCCGCCCCGCCGCCCACCGCCGCCCGGGCCAGCACCCCCAGCGTGTACGCGGAGCAGGCCACTGTGCCCCGCCATCCGGCCAGCTCACGGCTGGCCCGGATGAACTCGCGGGTCTGCCGGCGGGAGATCTCCTCCGCCGCCCACCGGCGCTTCGCGCTCGCGTCGTCCTCGTGCGTGACCACGGCGTCCGGCAGGTACGCCAGGCGCAGCCCGAGCCGCCGCACCGCCCAGCACAGCCGCAGATCCTCGGAGTAGAAGAACGACGACTCGTCCACCCCGCCGATCCGGTCCAGCGTCTCCCGCCGGATCGCCACGAACGGCCCGGAGAGCCAGTCGCCACGCTCCGGCGGCGCCACGATCCGCAGCCTCGGGAACACCAGGCTGAGCCCGGTGGCGTGCGCGACGCCGGTGCCCACTGTGAGGAACCGGCCGGCCGCGGTCTGGTCATGGCCGGTCGCGTCCAGCACCTTCGGGAACGCCGCGCCCACAGCCGGGTCGTCCAGTTCGGCCGCCAGCCGCTCGATCGCACCCGGACGCACCAGGATGTCGTTGTTGGACAGCACCACCCGGGAGCGGGTGCTGTGCCGGACACCGAGGTTCATGCCCTTGGCGTAGCCGAGGTTCGTCTCCGAACGCACGTACCGGGCGCCGGTCTCGGCACACATCGCCCGCAGCCTGTCGCTGATCTCGGCGGCGCTGCCGTTGTCCACCACGACGGCTTCCACACCCTCGGGCAGCGAGCGGACGCAGCCGTCGGTGCGCTCGAAGTCTTCCCAGGTCAACACGACGATTGAGACGTCCACCGCTAGGCCATCCGATTGACGAGGAGGTGCGTGGACCGCTGGAGTCGCTGCCGGGTGCGCAACGCGTAGACGCCGTAGGCGACAGACGACGCGACCGCGGCGCCGAGCGCGCCGGCCCACGGGATGAGCAGAACGTACAGCACCACCGACACCGACATGGTGACCAGGGCCACGGCGGTGGTGGCCCGCTCGCCCGCGCGCTTGAGCAGCGCCGCGCTCCACGTCTTGCCGGCCGACAACGCCAGCGTGCCGGGCAGCAGGAGCAGTCCGAAGATCCAGGCGTCGTGGTAGTCGGGCGCCAGCACGCCGAGCACCGCCAGACCGATCACGGCGAGCGCGGCGATCGGCAGCGCCGACCTGACCACGTCGCGGCCGTGGTCGCCGATCGCGTCCGGGTCGCGTTCGGCCAGGATCCGCTGCGCCCGTACCACCGCGCCGGACTGCGCGAACTCCAGCGCGGCGACCGCCAGCGCGAACACGCCGAGCGCGCCCGCGCCGGCGAACCGGGCCACCAGGACCTGGCTCAGCCGGTACGTCAGCATCTGCGCGCACACCCCGACGTGCAGCCGGCCCACCGCGAGCAGGTCGGCGCGGTACTCCGTACGCCCGGCCGTCGCCGCCGGCACCGGACCGAACCGCCGCGCCCAGCCCAGCACCGCCACGCCGAGCACCGTCGCGGTGGCGACCTGCACGCCCAGCCAGAGGACGCTCCACAGGCCACCGTCGAGCCGGTGCCCCAGCCACAGCAGCCCGTACCCGGCCACCAGCACCGCACCGCCGAGCGCCCGCATGGTGTAGACGAACCAGAACCGCTTCAGGCGCAGGCCGAGCGAGGCAGCAGTGTTGAACACGGTGAGCGCGCAACCCGCCCCGATGCCGACCGGGTGGCTGCCCAGCCCGGCCAGCGTGGTCAGCAGCGCCGCGGCCAGCGCGGTGAGGCCGAGTGACACGGTCAGGATGCCGGCGATCCACAGGCGACCGCGCGACATGATCCAGCCGGCCGGGCGGGACAGCAGGAACGTGTCGACGGACAGGCCGCCGAGTGCCGCGCCCACTGTGGCGCTGACCATGTTCGCCGCGAGTTCGCCGCGTTCCGCCGCCGGCAGCGTCACCGACACCAGCGCGGCGAGGCCGGTCAGGCCCAGGGCGACCAGATAGAGACGCTCGGGGGAGACGATCCGCCGGAGTCGGCCTAACACCCGGCGCCCAGGCGCCGGCGCCGGCCACGAGCCGGCCACGCGGAATCCACTCGATCTTCCCCCGAGATGCGCGGATGTGTGCGGGCCTGTTCTACCCGACATGAGCGCCGCCGCGCAATGGACCCGGCGGGCGGGTACGCCCAGGGCTCCACCCCGCCGGTAGGGTGACGCGTCGTGGACCTCGCCCACTTCCGCGACACGATCGGCAGGCGGTGGCCGATCGTGCTGGCGCTGACGCTGCTGTGCGGCGCGTGCACCGGGGTCCTCGCCGAACGCCGGCCGCCGGTCTACCGGGCCGAGACCCAGATGCTCGTCACGTTCGCCGCCGAGAAGTCGGCCGAGCCCCAGCCCCGCCCGCCTGCGGACGAGGCGGGCCGGCTGATGCAGCGGCGGGTGAAGACGTACGCCACCATGATGAACACGCCCCGGCTGACCCGCCCGGTGATCGACTCGCTCGGACTGCCGTACACCACCGACGACCTGGCCGGCCGCGTCGTCGCATCGTCCACTGTCAACTCGCTGGCGATCGACGTGGCGGTCACCGACCGCTCCGCCGGCACGGCCGCGGCGATCGCCGCCGCGCTCGCCGCCGAACTGCAACGGATCGCCGAACGTGACCTGCCGCCCGCCGGACTCGGGCTCAAGGCCCACGTCGCGGTGGTCCGGGCCGCCGCGCCGCCACCGCGTCCCGAGCCGGTGCGGTGGCAGTGGTACGCCCTCGGCGGCGCGCTCGGCGGCCTGGCCGTCGGGGTCGGCATCGCGCTGGTGCTCGGCTACCGCCGGGCCGGCACTCCGGTGAGCGCGGACGTGCGGGCGCTCTGGGCGACGGTGGCGCGCCGCCGTCCGGCCGACGCCGTCGCGGAGCCGGCGGGTGTGCCGGGTCAGAGCGACGGCCGGATGTCCAACGCTTCGGTGAAGGAGCGGCAGGCGTCGTAGCCGGGCAACAGGCCCGCCGCCCGCGCCTCGGCCAGGCGCGGTGCCGACGCGTCCCGCTCGGACAGCAGCGGCGTCGCCGCCGGCCAGTCGATCCCGAGGTCCGGATCGAGCGGGTGCACCGTGTGCTCGGCCGCCGGGTTGTACGTGGCGGAGCAGAGGTAGCTGAGCGTCGCGTCGTCGGTGAGCGCGCAGAACCCGTGCCCCAGCCCCTCGGCCAGGTAGACGGCCCGCCGGTCGGTGTCGTCGAGGCGTACCGCCTCCCACCGGCCGTACGTCGGCGAGCCGACCCGCACGTCCACCACCACGTCCAGCACCGCCCCGCGTACGCAGGTGACGTACTTGGCCTGCCCGGGCGGTACGTCGGCGAAGTGGATGCCGCGCACCACGTCCCGCGCCGACACGGACAGGTTGCCCTGCGCCAGCCGCAGCGGATGCCCGACCGCCTCGGCGAGCCGATCGAAGCGGTACCACTCCAGGAACTGGCCGCGCGGGTCGCCGTGCAGGCGCGGGGTCACCTCCCAGGCGCCCTCGATGCCCAGCGGACGGATCTTCACGATGCGCCCCCCGTCCCGGACCGGTCGGCGAGCAGGCCCAGCAGGTACTCGCCGTAGCCGCTGCGGGTCAGCGGATGGGCCAGCATCCGCAGCCGCTCGTCGTCGATCAGCCCGGACCGCCAGACGACCTCCTCGACGCAGCCGATCTTCATGCCCTGGCGTTCCTCGATCACCCGGACGAACTCGGCGGCCTGCATCATCGACGCGAACGTGCCGGTGTCCAGCCACGCCGTGCCCCGGTCGAGCACTGTCACCGTCAGCTCGCCCCACGCCCGGTACGTCTCGTTGATCGCGGTGATCTCCAGCTCGCCCCGGGGGCTCGGGGTCAGCTTGCGGGCGATGTCGACCACCCGGTTGTCGTAGAAGTAGAGGCCCGGCACCGCGTACCGGGACCGGGGGCGGGCCGGCTTCTCCTCGATCGACAGCACCCGGCCGGCGTCGTCGAACTCGACCACGCCGTAGTCCTGCGGATTCGCCACCGGATACGCGAAGACCCGCCCGCCGGCCGGTTCGCCGTGCTGCGCGAGCTGCCGGCCGAGCCCGACGCCGTGGAAGATGTTGTCGCCGAGGATCAGCGCCACCGACTCCTCGCCGACGAAGTCGGCGCCGAGCAGGAACGCCTGCGCGATGCCCTCCGGGCGGGGCTGCTCGGTGTACGTCAGGCGCAGCCCCCACTGGCTGCCGTCGCCGAGCAGCCGTTCGAACTGGGCGCGGTCCTCCGGTGTGGTCACCACCAGGATCTCCCGCACCCCGGCCATCACCAGAGTGGAGAGCGGGTAGTAGACCATCGGCTTGTCGAACACCGGCATCAGTTGCTTCGAGACGGCCCGGGTGATCGGCCAGAGCCGGGATCCGGTGCCACCGGCGAGAAGGATTCCGCGCACCCGCGGAGACTACCCGCGACGCCGCCGCCCCCGTGGCCCGTCGACGTCCCGCCCGGGCTGCCGCTACGGCGTAGACTCCACGACCCGTGAGGATCCTCGTCACCGGCGGCGCCGGCTTCATCGGGTCGGAGTACGTGCGGATGCTGCTGGGCGTACCCGGCGGCGACGCGGCCGGGGTGCCGGTCGAGGGCCCGGCCGCGCTCACCGTGCTGGACAAGCTCACCTACTCCGGCAACCTGGCGAACCTGGCACCGGTACGCGACGATCCCCGGCTGCGCTTCGTCCACGGTGACATCTGCGATCCGGCACTTGTCGACGAGGTGGTGCCGGGCCACGACGTGATCGTCCACTTCGCCGCCGAGTCGCACGTGGACCGTTCGATCACCGGCGCGGCACCGTTCGTCACCACGAACGTCCTCGGCACCCAGACGCTGCTGGACGCCGCGCTGCGGCACGGCGTCCGCCGGTTCGTGCACGTCTCCACCGACGAGGTGTACGGCTCGATCGACTCCGGCTCGTGGACGGAGGACTGGCCGCTGGCGCCGAACTCGCCGTACTCCGCGTCGAAGGCCGGGTCGGACCTGCTGGCGCTGTCCTACCACCGCACCCACGGCCTGGACGTCGTGGTGACCCGCTGCTCCAACAACTACGGGCCGTACCAGTTCCCGGAGAAGGTCGTCCCGCTGTTCGTGACCAACCTGCTCGACGGCGGCACCGTGCCGCTCTACGGCGACGGCGGCAACGTCCGGGACTGGCTGCACGTGCACGACCACTGCCGGGGCGTGGCGATGGTGCAGGAGAAGGGGCGGGCCGGCGAGGTCTACCACATCGGCGGCGGCACCGAGCTGACCAACCGGCAGCTCACCGAGCGGCTCCTGGCGGCGTGCGGGGCCGGCTGGGACCGGGTCGTGCCGGTCACCGACCGCAAGGGCCACGACCGCCGGTACTCGCTGGACATCAGCAAGATCAGCAGCGAGCTGGGGTACGCCCCGAGCATCGACCTCGAGAGGGGCCTGGCCGAGACGATCAGCTGGTACCGGGAGAACCGGGCCTGGTGGGAGCCGCTGAAGACGGCCGGCCCCGAATGACCCGGATCCTGGTCACCGGCGCGGGCGGGATGCTCGGGCGGGACCTGCTCGCCGTGCTGCGGACCCGGCCGGACCTGTCCGTCACCGCCGCCGGCCACGCCGACCTCGACGTCACCGACACGCACGCGGTCCGGGACGCGGTGGGCGGCCACGACGTGGTGTTCAACGCCGCCGCGTGGACCGACGTGGACGGCGCCGAGACGCGCGAGCGGGACGCCACCGCCGTCAACGGCGACGCGGTGGCCGCGCTGGCCGGCGCCTGTGCCGTGTCCGGCGCGCGCCTCGTGCACGTCTCCACCGACTACGTGTTCGCCGGGGACGCCACCGAGCCGTACCCGGAGGATGCTCCGACCGGCCCGGTCAACGCGTACGGGCGCAGCAAGCTCGCCGGGGAGCGGGCGGTGGCCCGGCTGCTGCCCGAGACCGGGTACGTGGTGCGCACCGCCTGGCTCTACGCCACCCACGGGCGCAACTTCGTCACCACGATGCTGCGGCTGGCGGCCGAACGCGACCGGCTCGACGTGGTGGACGACCAGCGCGGCCAGCCGACCTGGTCGTACCGGCTCGCGGAGCGTCTCGTGGCGCTCGCCGACGCGGCGCTCGCCGGCGACGCGGCACCGGGGACGTACCACGGCACCGCCGCCGGCGAGACCACCTGGTACGGCCTGGCCCGCGCCGTCTTCGCCCTGCGTGGTCTCGACCCGGACCGGGTCCGGCGGACGACGAGCGACAGCTTCCCGCGCCCGGCGCCGCGCCCCCGCTACAGCGTGCTGGCGCACGGCCGGTGGGCCGCCGCGAAGCTGCCGCCGCCGGGTGAGTGGCACGCGGACCTGGCCGAGGCGCTCAGCGCCCTCCGCCCCGGAACACCTCGGTGACGGTACGCAGCACGATCTTGATGTCGAGCCAGAGCGACCAGTTCTCGACGTAGTAGTTGTCGAACCGCGCCCGGTCCGAGATCGGCGTGTCCCCGCGCAGGCCGCTGACCTGAGCCAGCCCGGTGAGTCCGACCGGTACGCGGTGCCGCATCGCGTACCTCGGGTACTCCATGGAGAACTTCTCCACGAAGTACGGCCGCTCCGGCCGGGGCCCCACCACGCTCATCTCGCCGCGCAGGATGTTCCACAGCTGCGGCAGCTCGTCCAGCGAGGTCCGCCGCATGAACCGCCCGATCGGCCCGACCCGCTCGTCGTGCGCGATCGACCAGGTGGTCTGCGACTCGAGCTCGTCGGCCGGGCGCATCGACCGGAACTTGATCACGTGGAACGGCTTGCCGTACCGGCCGATGCGCTCCTGACGGAAGAACACGCCCCGGCCGCCGTCGAGGAACGTGGCGGCGGCGCAGAGCAGCAGCAGCGGGCTCAGCGCCAGCAGGGCGGTCACCGCGAACACCACGTCGGAGGCGCGCTTGAGCCGCCACCGGGGCCCGGTGAGCGTGGTGTCGCCGATCTTGATGATCGGGATGGCGCCGATGTGGTCGGGGTAGCCGCCCTGCGACCGCGACCCCCACAGGCGCGGCACCGCCCACAGGTCACAGCGGGAACTGGCCGGACGCAGCAGCGCCTCCATCAGGTCGGCCTCGGAGCAGTCCGGGTCCGCGATGACGAGGACCTCGCACTCCAGCATGTCGGCGAGTTTCTCCAGGTCGTCGATCGTGCCGATGAGCGGCAACGCGCCGATCCGCGGCCGTGACGGGGCGTCGACAGCGCCGACGAACCGCAGCCCGTACTGCGGGTATCGGCGCAGCAGCCGGGCCAGCTCACCGCCGATCGGCCCGCCGCCGATCACTATCGCGTTGTGCTCCACCCACCGCCGCTTGCGGGCCAGCAGGATGAGCCGGCTGTTCAGCGCCCGTCCGACGATCACCAGGCCGGCGGAGAGCGCGACGCCGCGCATGAACCCGCTGACGTGCGGCACCGAGTCGTGCCGCAGCGCCGCGATGATGGCACCCACCGCGCCGGAGGCCAGCAGCCGGCCGCCGAGGCTCGGCAGCTCGTCCAGGATGCTGATGTGCCGCCGCGGCCGGTAGAGCCCGCCCGCGGCGAACAGGCCCACTGTGAGCGCGGCGTTGAACAACGTGCCACGCCAGTAGTCCTGAGTCAGCAGCAGCGGCGTGAGCAGCGCCGCGACGTCGATGGGCGCGGTCACCATCCAGGCCCGCAACCGACGGGTACGCGTCGACGCCCGCGACCCCGCGTACGGCAGCACAGTGGTCGTGTCCATGCCGCTGTCCATCGGCGTGTTCATGGCCACACCGGACGGCGGCGCAGACGGATGCTCGAACGCCGGCAGGCGTGGCATGGTCGATCCTCCCCCGTGACGCCGCCGGCCCGGATACAGAGACCGACGGCGATCGCAGGATACGAGCGACCCCGCCCCGCCGCCAGCACCGGCATGGCAGATCGACGTCCTACTTTCCGCTGATGGCGAGGATCTCGGGGACCGAGTCGCGGCGCACCGCGTCGAACAGCGTCTTCGAGCGCGCCGGATCGGGGAACACGACGCTCTCGCTGCCGACCCGGCCGGTGCCCTTGACCGGGCAGGTGAAGAACGTCAGGTTGCCGCCGCGCAGGCCCCGCATCTCCATCGCGAGGTCCACCAGCGACAGTGACTTGTCGACGGCCACCGAGTCGGACGTGGCGCGGACGAACGAGTTCAGCTTGGCCGGGTTGGTCAGCACACCGCCCGAGGCGGCCTTGTCCAGGATCGCCTTGATCACCTGCTGCTGGTGCCGGATACGCGCGAAGTCGCCGTCCGGGAAGGCGTGCCGCTCCCGCGCGTAGTCCAGCGCGGCGGCCCCGTCCATCGTTTGCCGGCCCTTCTCGAAGGTCCGCGTGCCGATCAGTGAGTACTTCGTGGTGAAGCCCTTCTCCACGTCGATCTCGACACCGCCGAGCGCGTCGATGATCTCCTTGAAGCCGGCGAAGTCGACCATCGCCACGTTGTCCACCCGTACGCCGCTGAACTTCTCCACCGTCTGCACCATCAGCGGCACACCGCCCCAGGCGTACGCGGCATTGATCTTCGCGTCACGACCGCCGCGGCCCTCCTTCGACTTCGGGACGGCCGTCCAGGTGTCGCGGGGGATCGAGATGAGCTGGGCGCTCGACCGGTCCTTCGGCAGGTGGGCCAGGATGATCGTGTCGCTGCGCGAGCCGCCGGTGCTCTCCGGGTCGCGGGAGTCGCTGCCCAGGATCATGATGTTCATCGCACCCTTGGCCTCGACCTGCGGCCGCGACTCCTCCGGGACGCCCTCGAAGGCGTCGACCCGCTCGATCGACTTGTCGACCGAGCGGTAGTAGAGGCCGCCGGCCACTGCGGTGCCGCCGCTCAGCAGCACCACCACGAGCAGCACGATCAGGGCGATCCGCCGCCCCCGGCGGCGCCGGGGCGCCTTCTCCTCCACCGGCCCGCCCGGCTCCACATCGGAGCCCTGCGCACGACTGTCGGAATCGGTGAGCTGGTGGCGATCTGACATGCCGCGATGCTACTGAGTCACGTCGTACCGTGTGGCCCCGCGCCCGGACGGTGACGCCCCGGCGGCGTGGGACCGTCGCGGTGAGGTGGCCGGTTCCGGGCCTTGCCGCCGGACGGCCATCGGATCGATGATGGTGAGGAATGCCACATCGACCGAGGAGTCGAGATGCAGGTCATCCACCAACCGCGGGTGGCGTGGGACGCCGCCCGGGTCATCGGCGGGGCGATCCACGACGAGCAGCTGTTCGGCTGGCTCCGCGGCGAACTCGGTGCCCTGATGGGCCCCGCGGCGGCGGTGGCCCTCGACGAGAGCCGGGACCGGGTCCGCCGGGCCGGCGACGCCCGGCTGCCGGTCGAGACCGGCGTGTGGCGCGTCCGCCTGGAGGACTCGCTGCGGCAGCGCCCCGACCTGGCCGGCGGGCTGTCCGGTGTCGTCTCCACCGCCCGTACGCTGCGCCCGGTTTAGCTTTCGCTTAGCTCGCTTGTCCCACGGCACGCCGGTCCGGCAGCATCGACCGGCGTGACCGACGGCACCGCACCCCACCCGCCGACCACCGGCGCCGCGCCCGGACCCGCCACCCCGGACGACCGGCGCCGCACCGCCGGACGCCGTCGCCGCCTGGCCGCCGCCGGGCTGGTCACCGTCGCCGCCGCGGTCGCGGTGACCCTCGCGGTACGCGGCGGTGCCGCCCCCGCCTGCGCCGCCCCGGCTGGGCGCGCTGCCGTGGCCGCTCCTCCGCCCGCCGTTCTGCCGCCCGGCGCTGCCCTGGCGGCGGCTGCCGCCCCGCCCGTCGTCGGCGTGACGCACAGCGGCAAGGCCACCTTCTACGACTCCGAGGGCTCCGGCGGCAACTGCTCCCGGCCCGCCGCGCCCGCCGACCGGTTGTACGTCGCGCTCGGCCCGAGCGAGTACGCCTCCGGCGCCTCCTGCGGCGGCTTCCTCGACGTCACCGGCCCACGCGGCACCGTCCGGGTGCTCGTGATGGACCAGTGCCCGGAGTGCGCACCAGGTCACCTCGACCTGTCCGCCGAGGCGTTCGCCCGGATCGCCGACCCGGTGCAGGGAGTGGTGAAGGTCAGCTACCGCGCGGTGGTGAACCCGAGGCTGCCCGGCCCGCTCACCTTCCGCATGAAGGAGGGCTCGTCGCAGTGGTGGTTCGCCGTCCTGGTCGGTGACCACGGCAACCCGCTGCGCTCGGTCGAGGTGCGGCAGAACGGTTCGTGGCGGGCGGCGCAGCGGCAGGACTACAACTACTGGCTGATCCCGTCCGGAGCCGGTCCCGGGCCGTACGAGATCCGGGTCACCGACGTGTACGGCCACCGCGTTATGGCCACCGGCGTCCGGATGCTCCCCGGCCAGGTGCAACGCAGCAGGACCCGCATGTACGGCGCCGATCCCGCCACCCCCGGACCCACCCCGAAGAAGCCGACCCCCACCCCCAGGACGCAGACCTCCAGTCCTCCGGCCTCCCTCACGCCGTCGCCCACCCTCACCCCGGCCCTCACGGAACCCCTGGTGCAGGCAGCCGCCACCCCTCCCACCCAGGCCCCCTGCTCCTGACCCCGCGCCCGCCCGCTCAGCTCGCCGATCTTGCACTTGCGGCCCTCGATCTACCCCGGGATGCGGCTTTTGCGGAGGCGGAAAGTGCAAGATCGGCGGGGCAGGGCGGGCGAGGACGGGACGGGGTCAGGGGGAGGTGGGGAGGTCCAGCCACATGAGGATCTCGTCGCGGGCGTCGGTGGGGGACAGGCGCAGCGCGGCGGGGAGGCGGCCGATCTCGCGGTAGCCGAGGCGCTTGTAGAAGCGGTCCAGCCCGAGGCCGTCGCGGACCGTCACGTGCAGCGCCGCCAGCCCGAGGCCGCGGGCGATCCGCTCGGCCTCGCGCATCAGCGCCGCGCCGTGGCCGCGTCCCTGCGTGTCCGGGTGCACCATGACGCGCTTGAGCACCCGCCAGTGCGTCTTGAGGTGGAACCGGTTGTCGGCGATGACCAGCACCGCGACCAGCTTCTCGCCCTCGTAGCCGGCGAGCAGCCGGTCCGGCCCGTCCGCCACCTCGTCGAGCGTGGAGGTGGCGAGCGGGCGTACGTCGTCGGCCGTCACCGGGGCGACGAAGCCGACGGCGCCGCCGGCGTTCGTCACGTCCACCCAGAGCGCGATGATCTGCTCGCGCAATTCGGGAGTCGGGTCGGGGTCGAGTACGAAGCGCAGGTCCACGACGCCATCCTGCGCGTGACGACGCGGCCCGGACCCGCGTTCGTGACGCGGGTGACACAGTTGATGGTGCGGGAGGGGGGTTTCGAACCCCCACGTCCTCTCGGACACAGGCTCCTAAGGCCTGCGCGTCTGCCGTTCCGCCACTCCCGCCGACCCGCTGAGTTTAGAGCGTCGTGCCGCAGGCGTGTGTACTCCGGGCCGTGACCGGAACGACCTCAGTCGAGGCCGAGGTCCCGGCGCAGCTTGGCGACGTGACCGGTGGCCCGCACGTTGTAGAACGCCTGCTCGATCTTGCCGTCCTCGTCCACCACGAACGTCGAGCGGATCACGCCGGTGACGGTGCGGCCGTACATCTGCTTCTCGCCGAAGGCGCCATACGCCGTCAGCACCGCCTTGTCCTCGTCGGAGACCAGCGGGAACGTGATGGCGTCCCGGTCGCGGAACTTGGCGAGCTTCGCCGGCTTGTCCGGCGAGATGCCCACCACCTCGTAGCCGGCGGCTTGGAGGGAGGCGAGCGAGTCCCGGAAGTCACACGCCTGCTTCGTGCAGCCGGGCGTCATGGCGGCCGGGTACGCGTACAGGATGACCTTGCGGCCGCGCAGGCCGGACAGGGACAGCGTGCCGCCGTCGTCGGTGGGGAGGGTGAAGTCGGGGGCGGGGTCGCCGGGCTCGAGGCGGTCGGTCATGGCGGTGACGATACCTCCGGGCCGGTGCGGCCGGCGGGCGGCGACGCGCGGGCGCGGTGACGGCCATCATGAGGTTGTTGCCAGATATTGGCAACAGTGCCTTCCTGGAAATACGCTGAGCGCGTGGACACCCTGGCGATGCACATCTCCAACGGGATCATCAACGGTCCGGTCGCCGCGATCTTCGCGGCTCTCGCCCTCGCCGCGCTCGCCTTCTGCGTGCTGCGGGGCCGAGCCGACCTCGACGACCGGCTGGCTCCGATGGCCGGGCTGGTGGCGGCGTTCATCTTCGCCGTGCAGATGCTCAACTTCCCGATCTTCACCGCCGGGGTCAGCGGTCACCTGCTCGGCGGCGCGCTGGCCGCGCTGCTCGTCGGCCCCTGGGTCGGCGCGCTCTGCGTCGCCGTGGTGCTCATCGTGCAGGCGCTGGTCTTCGGTGACGGCGGGGTGGCGATGCTCGGCCTCAACATCACCAACATGGCGCTGCTCGGCACCGCCGCCGCGTACCTGCTGATCGCGCTCCTGCTGCGCGTGCTGCCGCGTACCCCGGCCGGGCTGGCGGTCACCGCCTTCGTGTCCGCGCTGGTCAGCGTGGTGGTCGCGTCCCAGGGCTTCGTCCTGCAGTACTGGCTGGGCGGCACCACCGACCTCGGCGGCAACCTCACCGGCCTGGCCGGCACCATGGCCTTCGCCCACCTGCTCATCGGCATCGGCGAGGGCCTGATCACCGCGACCACCGTGGTCACCGTCGCCAAGGTCCGACCCGACCTGGTGTACGCGCTGCGCGCCCTCAAGCCGGCCACGCCGGCTCCCGCCGTCCCGGTCGCCGGAGGTGCCCGATGAGCAAGCGTCACTGGCCGTTCCTGCTCGGCGGCCTGCTGGTGGCCCTGCTGCTGGCCGGCGTGGTCAGCAACTACGCCTCCTCGCACCCGGACGGCCTCGACTCGTCGCTGCTCAAGGGCTGCACCGTCAACGCCGACGACGAGATCACCGGCGGTAGCTGCCCGGCCCAGCAGGCCAAGGACCACGAGTTGGCGGACAGCCCGCTGGCCGACTACGGCGTCCGCGGCATCGGCAACGACTTCCTCTCCACCGGCCTGTCCGGCGTACTCGGCGTGCTGCTCACCTTCGCGCTCGGCGGCGGCCTGTTCTGGCTGGCCCGCCGCCGCGGCCCCGCCACGCCCGTCACGTCCGCCGGCCCCGGGGCGCGTGACACGACCACCGCGAGCACCGACCCGGCGGACGACGCAGCGACCCCGTCCACCGGCACCCGCTGACCGTGGGCGCAGGGCACGCGCACGCGCTCTACCGCGAGTCCGGCTCGCCGGTGCACCGCCTTCCGCCCGAGGTGAAGATCGCCGCGATGGTGCTGTTCACCATCGCCGTGGTGGCGACGCCCCGGGAGGCGTACTGGGCCTTCGGCGGCTACGCGCTCCTGGTCGCCGCGGTGGCCGCGCTGGCCCGGGTCGGCCCGCGCTGGCTGCTCAGCCGGGCGCTGATCGAGCTGCCGTTCGTGCTGTTCGCGTTCGCGCTGCCGTTCCTCGGGGCGGGGGAGCGGGTCGAGGTGGCAGGGCTCGCCCTGTCCGTCGACGGGCTGCACGGCGCGTTCAACATCCTCGCCAAGGGCACGCTCGGCGTACTCGCGTCGCTCCTGCTGGCGGCGACCACGACGACGCGTGACCTGCTGCTCGGCCTGGACCGGCTGCGGTGCCCGCAGATCCTCACCCAGATCGCCACGTTCATGCTCCGCTACCTGGAGGTACTCGTCGGCGAGGCCCGCCGGATGCGCGTGGCGCGGGTGTCGCGTGGCGACGACCCACGGTTCCTGTGGCAGCTGCGCGGCTTCGCGGCCGGGGTCGGCGCGCTGTTCCTGCGCGCGTTCGAGCGCGGCGAGCGGGTCTACCTGGCGATGCTCTCGCGCGGCTACACCGGCCGGATGCCGGCGGTGTGGCAGGGGGCCGGCGCGGCCACCGCCGGCCAGTGGGCGGCCGCCGCGACGGTGCCGGCGATCGCGGCCACCATCGCCGCCGTCGCGCTCGTCCTGCAATGATCGGGTACGTGCAGCAGCCGCCCTCCCTCGACGTCGACGGCGTCCGGTACGCGTATCCGGACGGTCATGTCGCCCTGCACGGCGTGGACCTGACCGTGCCGCGCGGCGATCGGGTGGCGCTGCTCGGGCCCAACGGCGCGGGCAAGACCACGCTCGTGCTGCACCTCAACGGCATCCTCACCCCGACCGAGGGCACGGTGACCGTCGGCGGCCTGACCGTCAGCCGGGACCGGGACACGCTGGCCGAGGTACGCCGCCGCGTCGGCATCGTCTTCCAGGACCCGGACGACCAGCTGTTCCTGCCCACAGTCGCCGAGGACGTGGCGTTCGGCCCGGCCAACCTGGGCCTGCGCGGCGCCGAGCTGGCCGCCCGGGTCGACGAGGCGCTCACGGCGGTCGGTATGAGCGAGCACCGGGACCGTGCGCCGCACCACCTGTCGTTCGGGCAGCGGCGCCGAGTGGCGGTGGCGACGGTGCTGGCCATGCGCCCGGAGATCCTGGTACTGGACGAGCCGTCGTCGAACCTCGACCCGGCCGCCCGCCGCGAGCTGGCGGAGATCCTGCGCTCCCTGCCGGTGACGCTGCTCATGGTCACCCACGACCTGCCGTACGCGGCCGAGCTGTGCCCCCGCTCGGTCATCCTGGACGGCGGCCGCATCGTCGCCGACGCCCCCACCCTTGACCTGCTGGCAGACGAGGCGCTGCTGACAGCCCACCGCCTGGAGCTCCCTTACGGCTTCGCCCCCCGCCCCACCTGACCCGCCCCTCGCCCGTCCCGCCCTCGCCGTGCCGCCCTCCTCCGCCGCGATCTTGCACTTTCGTCCGGGCATCCGGGACAAAAGCCGCAAGCTCGGGGCGGCAACTGCAAGATCACGCCGTCCAAGGGGTGCGTGCGGCGGGAGTGGAACGTGATGGGTGTGTCGGGGGCGGTTTGACACCCGTGGTGTTCCACTCGGGCGTGCCCGGCGCTCGCAGCTCTCGGTGATCCTACGGTTGCGGCCCCGGAGATGTGGTGAATGCCGTGGATGCCGGGGCGGAAAGTGCAAGATCGCGGGGTTGGGGGGCGGGAGTTCCTCGTTCGGCCGGTTGTTGTGGCGCACGGCCTCCCGTTACGCGAGATTGGCGTTCCGCGTGGTGGGAGCAGTGGAGATCTTGGTAGGAAAGGGCCCCTATGGGGGCCGTTTGGTACCAAGATCTCGCCGCGGGCGGGGCGGGCGGGCGGGGCGGGTTAGGGCGTGGGGGTTGGGTGGGGGGTGGGGCGGGCTGCTCTTGCAGCGGTGCGCAGGCGCAGCAGGCCCGCCGCCACCGCTCCGGCACCCGTCGCCAGGCCGAGCACCACCAGCACCCGCACCAGCGTGGCCGGGCCGGCGGCCGGGGGGATCGCGCGGGACAGCGCGGCCAGGTTCGTCGCCACGGCGAACAGCGTGAGGCAGGCGCCTGCGAGCGCCAGCACGAAGTCGGCGGCCGGGCGGCGGGCCAGCGCGTACCCACCCGCGGCGAGCGCGCCGAGCCCGGTGAGCAGCGTCCACACCTGCCCGGTGACCAGCTCGGCGAGCGTTCCGCCGACGCCGGGCGCGCCGGTGTCCAGCGCGCGGGCGACGGTGAGCGCCACAGTCGCGGCGCCGCCCACGGCGAGCAGCGCGCCCACCCCGCGCAGCGCCCGCACCCCGGCGGCGGTACCGCCCGGCGCGAGTCCGGCCGCGCCGATCAGCAGGAAGCCCAGCGTGGCGGCGACCCACCAGGGGTACGGGTCGGGCGGCGGCACCCAGTCCAGCGTGCCGCGTACGGCTCCGGCGGTGTCACCGGCGCGCAGCGGCACCGCCCAGTCGCGTACCCGATGTTCCCGGTCCGGGTCGGCGGCGACGGCGGCCGGCGGAGCTTCCTCCCGCCACAGCGTGCGCTGATCGTGCCAGCGGGCGGTGGGGCCGTCGTCGATCCGCCGCCAGTCGGGCGCGGCGGCCGGGTTCGCCTCGGCCGGCAGCCGGGTCTCTCCGGCCAGCGTCCGGTTCAGGTACGCGGCGGGGGAGTGGGTGTTCTCGTACACGCCGCCCGGGCCGATGCGCAGGTACGGCTCACCGGAGTAGCCGAACACGGTGACCTCGGCGCCGGTGTCGTTCGTCAGCTCCAGCCGCGCGCCGGCCTCCACCATCCGCGCGGTGAGGCCGGGGCGGTCCGGGTCGACGCCGCTGATCGTGGCGCGGTAGTCGGTGCCGTCGGGCGCGTCCGCGCCGTGCGCGGCGGCCGGCGTGGCGAGCGTGAGCAGCGCGGTGGCCGCGACGGCGAGCACCAGCGCGGCCCGGCGCAGGGGTGCGATCACTTGCCGGCCGCCTCCACCGCCGACTTGATCCCCTCGGGGCTGCGGTCCTGGAGTTCACTGCCGTTGACCTTGATGGTCGGGGTGCCGGTCACGCCGGACTTGCTCGCCTCGTCGGTGACGTGCTCGGTCCACGACCGGTACGTGCCGTCGGAGACGCAGGAGGCGAACTCGTCCCGGTTCAGCCCGACGCCCGCGCCGATGTCGACGAGTTCGTCGTTGCTGAGTCCGGCGCCGCCCTCCGGCGGCTGCTTGGCGAAGAGCTGGTCGGTGAACTCACGGAACTTGCCGCCCTGCGCGGCGCAGCCGGAGGCGGCCGAGGAGCGGGTCGAGTATTCGGTGGTGGAGAAGCGGTTCAGGAACGCCACCGGGTGGAACACCAGCTTGGCCTTGCCCTCGCTGACGAGCTGGTTGAGCGTCTCGCCGTTGATCTGCTGGAACTGCTTGCAGGCCGGGCAGAGGTAGTCCTCGTACAGGTCGATGGTGACCGGCCCGGTGCCGAGCACGATGCCGGTGCCGGCATCGTTGGCCCCGGGCGGGGCGGTGAACTCGTCGGACTTCTGGCTGGAGTAGACCGCCCAGCCGATGCCGCCGGCGATGACGAGCACCAGCACCGCGGCGATCGAGGTCCAGAGCGTCCGCTTGCGCCGCTTCTCCCGGGCGATCTGCTCGCGTACGACCCGGGCCGCGTCCTTGCGCCCCTTGCGACTACTCATCGGTGTCCTCCACGGTGTCGTCGCCCGCCAGCCACCCGTCCACGGAGAACGGGGTGCGGGGCCAGATCAGCAGGAACCCGGCGAGTACCAGGAACCCGAGGTCCCGGAGGATCTCCGGGAGGTAGCTGGGCGTCTGGCCGGCGGCGAGCTGCCCGCCGCTGCCGAAACACCCGCAGTCGATGGCCAGGCCCCGGGCCCAGGCCGAGGCGATGCCGGCGATGAAGACCACGAGCAGCGCCGCTGAGACGCCGGCGCTGATCCGGGTGGCGAGCCCGGCGATCAGCAGCACGCCCAGGGCCAGCTCGACGAACGGCAGCGCCGCGCCGATCACGGTGGCCACGTCGTACGGCATCACCTGGTAGGCGTTCACGGCCCGGCCGGAGGCGGCCAGGTCACCGACCTTGGTGCCGCCGGCGATCAGCCACACGGCGGCGAGCCCGAGGCGGGCCGCGACGCCGAGCCAGGGCCGCAGGGCCTGCCAGCGGCCGGCCCGAGGTGAGGGGGAGGGGGTCACAGTCATTCGTCGTCCGAGCGCCACGAAAGGTTCCCGCTATCCGGCCAGCGTGTCGCCGACGGCGTCGACCAGGTCGTCGCGGGCGCGGGCGACCCGGGAGCGGATGGTGCCCACCGGCACCCCCTCCACGTCGGCGGCCTCGGCGTACGACAGGCCGAGCAGTTGGGTGAGCACGAACGCGGAGCGCCGCTCGGCGGACAGCCGGCGGACCAGGTCGGTGGCACCGAGCTGCCCGGCGGGGTCCGGGTAGGGGCGGTCGGTGGCTGCCTGGGCGGCGAGCCGCGCGTCGAGCCGGCGGCGGCGCACGACGGTGCGCAGGTGGTCGGCGCAGGCCCGCCGGGCGATGCCGAGCAGCCAGGTCCGCACGCTGGAGCGCCCCTCGAAGCCGGACAGCGCCCGGAACGCCCGCAGGTACGTCTCCTGGGTGAGGTCGTCCGCCGTGTCCGGGTCGACGAGCGCGGCGGCGAAGCGCCACACCTCGGCCTGCGTGGCCCGGACGAAGGCGGCCTGAGCGTCGCGGTTCCCGTCGCGGGCGGCCAGCGCCCAGCCGGTGGCCGCGTCCCGGGCAGCGTCGGGCGCCGACTCGGGGCGGTCGGCGGCGGTGTCGCGCGGGCCGGGGATCACGTCACCCGAGGTTACGCGGCGTACCTGGAGGGGACAGGGTCCTTCGACCCATTCCGTGGTCCCGCACACGCCGGGAACTTTTTCCGGCCGCCGTCCGACTACCCTCCCATGACCTCCGAGCAGGCCCGGCGTGGCGCGCGCCGCCGCACCGGGTGGGCGCTCGGTCACGCCCGCCGGAGACCGGCTCGCCGGACCCGCGCCGGTTCGGGAACCATTGCGGTCATGACTGCTGCCGTACGCCGCCCGTCCCGGGTCGTCGCCGCCCGCTCCGGGGCCGTCGCCGGGCTGCTGCTCCTGCTGGTGGCCCTGCTGCTCGCCCCGGCCTCCCCGGCTGCCGCCCACGCGGTGCTGGTGAGCAGCAGCCCGGCCGCCTCCGCCGTGGTGCCCGAGGCGCCCGCGCAGGTGGTGATCACGTTCAGTGAGGGCGTCCGCAAGGTGCCCGGGAAGGTCCGGGTGATCGCCCCCGACGGCTCGCGCGCCGACCGGGGCGAGCCGACGTTCCAGGGTGCCGAGGTCACCATCCCGGTGGACCCGTCCGCCGGGCGCGGCACCTACCTGGTGAGCTACCGGGTCATCTCGGCCGACAGCCACCCCGTCTCCGGCGCCTTCACCTACTCCGTCGGCGCACCGTCCGAGCCACCCACCGACAGCGGTTCGGACAACCGGGCGAACCCGGTAACCGAGAACGCGGTGAAGGTGGCGAAGTACGCCGGCTACGCCGGGTTGCTGCTGCTCGTCGGCCCGGCGCTGGTGCTCGCCGCGCTCTGGCCGCGCCGGCTGTCCCGCCGGGGTCCGGCGCGGCTGGCCTGGACCGGGCTGGGGCTGCTGGCGGTGGCCACGGTGGCGGAGGTGTGGCTTCAGGTGCCGTACGTCAACGGCGGCGGCCTGTTCGACGTCACCGGTTCCGGCCTGAGTGACGTGCTCGGCAGCGCCTACGGCACCACCCACCTGGTCCGGCTGGGCCTGCTCGCCGCGGCGGCGTTCCTGCTCCGGCCGCTGTTCGCCGGCCCGATCGGCCGTACCGACGGGATCATCCTGACGGTCCTCGGCGGCGCGGCGCTGTTCACCTGGCCGCTGTCCGGGCACGCGGCGGCGTCGCCCGCGCCCGCGGTGTCGGTGGTGGTGGACGCGGTGCACCTGGGCGGCATGGCGGTGTGGCTGGGCGGCCTGGTCATGCTCGCGGTGTTCCTGCTGCGCCGGGCCGACGAGCGCGAGCTGGACGCGATCCTGCCGATCTGGTCCCGCTGGGCGGCGCTCGCGGTGGCCGCGCTGCTGCTGGCCGGCACCGTGCAGGGCCTGATCGAGGTGGCCGGTCTGCAGCCGCTGTTCGACACCACGTACGGCCGGCTCCTGCTCGCCAAGATCGCGCTGTTCGTGCTGGTGATCGGCGTGGCCGCGTACTCCCGGGCGCTGGTGCGGCGGCGGGTCGCCGCCGGCCGGCCGGGCTCGATGCGGCGGGCCGTGGTGGCCGAGCTGGTGATCACGGCGGTGGTGCTGGGCGTGTCGGCGACGCTCGTGCAGACCACCCCGGCGCGCACCGCCGCCGCGAACGTCGCGGGCGCCGAGCAGGGCTACTTCTCGGCCACGCTGAGCAGCCCGATCTACTCGCTGGAGGTCCAGGTGGACCCGGCGGAGACCGGCAACAACTCGATGCACCTGTACGCCTACACCAAGGACAGCCGCCCGCAGCCGGTGCAGGAGTGGAAGGTCACCGCCGCGCTGCCGTCGGCCGGGATCGAGCCGATCACCGTCCCGCTGCTGCCGTTGAGCGACAACCACGCCACCGGCGAGATCAACCTGCCGGCCCGGGGTGACTGGCAGGTGCGCATCACCGTCCGTACGACCGACATCGACCAGGCCACGGTGACCGCCACCGTGCCGATCAAGTAACGGAAGGTCCCATCTGATGATCCGTCTCCGGCGCTCCGCGACAGTCGCCGCGCTGACCCTCACCGCCGTCGCCACGGCCGTGCTCGGCGTGGCCGGCCCGGCCTCGGCGCACGTCACGATCAACCCGGCCGAGGGTACGCAGGGCGGCTACGGCCGGTTCGCGTTCCGGGTGCCGAACGAGAGCGACACGGCGTCGACAGTCAAGGTCGAGGTGAACCTGCCGGAGAACGCCCCGATCGGCTCGGTCTCCACCATGCCGGTGGCGGGCTGGACGGTGGCGGTGGAGAAGCGCAAGGTCGACCCGCCGATCGAGGTGCACGGCAGCCAGCTCACCGAGGCGGTCTCCAAGCTGACCTTCACGGCCGCGCCGAACGGCGGCGTGAAGCCGGGCGAGTTCCAGGAGTTCCCGGTGTCGATGGGCCCGCTGCCGCAGGCCGACACGATGGTGTTCAAGGTGCTCCAGACGTACTCCGACGGCAACGTCTCCCGGTGGATCGAGGAGCCGACGCCGGGCGCGGAGGAGCCGGAGAACCCGGCGCCGGTGCTCAAGCTGGCCGCGGCGGCGCCCGCCTCCTCCGCTGCGAGCGCGCCGGCCGCCGCAGCCGACGACGATGACGACGACGACGGCTCCGGCGGGGCCACGGCCCTCGGCGTGGCCGGCCTGGTCGCCGGACTGGGCGGCCTGGCCCTCGGCGGTCTGGCGTTCGCGCGTACCCGGCGGGAGCCCGCCGCGAAGTCCTGAACGCGAGCCACGCACCGGCCCGGCGGAACGATCCGCCGGGCCGGTCGCCGTTCCGGCCCCGGTGCCGCCGATATCCGGCGATCGGCCGACCCCCGTCGGTAAGGTCGGCCGGGTAATCGGCTACCGAGAGGGACGAAGCGAATGCGTTTCGTACGCACGATCGCCGGCATGGTGCTGCTGGCGTTGGGGATTCCGGCGCTGCTGGCGGGCGGAGGTCTCTGGCTCGCCGCCCGGCACGCCGACCCGGACGGCGGCTTCGGCGCCCGGTTCGAGCCGGTCCGCACACCGGCCCGCGCGGTGCTGGTGACCGACGTGGACGCGTTGCTGCGCGCCGACCTGCCGTTGGCGCGTACCGGGCAGGCCCGGCTGCACCTGACCGCGCGGGACGACGACGGCCCGGTCTTCCTCGGCCTCGCCCCGGCCGACCAGGTGCGACTGTGGCTGGCCGACGTTCCGCACAGCACCGTGCGCCGCGTCGCGGTCACCCGGGGTCCGCTGCCCGTCGATCTCGACCCGGCCATCGCCGGCGCCGGCACCGCCGCGCCGATGACCCAGCCCTTCTGGGTGCGCGAGGGCGTCGGCTCCCTGGAGTGGAGCCCGGCGGAGCTGTCCGGCCGGTCGCTGAGCCTGGTCGTGATGCGCGTGGACGGCGCGGACGGGCTCGACCTGCGGATGCGTGCCGAGTTGCGGGCCGGGTGGTTCCCCGGGCTGGCGTGGGCGCTGCTGGCCGGCGGGACGCTGCTGCTGGTCCTCGCCGTGGCGGTGCTGCTGCGCCCGCTGCGCCCGCGTGAGGTGGTCTTCGTGGTCGAGCCGGACCAGGTGCCGGTGCTGGCCGGGCGTCTCGGCGTCACCTCGCTGAGCGGCCTGGGCCGCCAGCCGGGCCCGGCGTCGCGACCCGAGCGGCACCTGGTGGCGGTGGGCTCCGGCTCCGGCGGGCGGACCCGGGCCGCGATCGCCCCGCCGCCCAGCCGGTGCCCCGACGGCAGCGACTGACGAGGCGAATCCGAACGGCCCTCCGCGCTGCCGACGCGGAGGGCCGTTCTTCACCGGGGGATCGGTGCTACCTGGGAGAAAACTGAGGTAGTTGATACCAGATTAGCGCTGATCGCCATTTGTTGCGAGGTGTGTCCGTTCAGTCCGGGTCGTCGGTTTCTCGCCCGCACGCCGGCGGATCGGCAGCACCGCGAGCAGGAGCAGGCTGAGCAGCACGTACACGTTGCGGACGACGAAGTCGACTGGATCGTCCGTGTGCACGATGGCGGTGCCCCAGTCCTGGAACGTCACCAACCCGTACACGATCGGCAGGCCGACGACGGCGACCAGCGCGAAGAGGCCGCCGCGCCGGCGGGCGCCGGCGGGCGTCGCCGGGTCGGCGTCCAGTGCCACGTCGACGAGCACCACCACAGCGGGGATGAACCAGTACAGATGGTGGATCCAGGTGATCGGGCTGACCAGCCCGCCCACCAGCCCGGTCACTGTGAGACCCACGAGCGCGTCCCCCGCCCGGGCCGCGCGCGCGGCCCGCCACAGGCCGAACGCGGCCACCGCCAGCGCGAGCAGCAGCCACAGCAGCCGGTCCGGCTCGGCCGGCGCGGTCAGGCGGCTGAGCAGCCCGAACAGCGACTGGTTGCCGGTGTAGTCGGGGCGGCCCACCCGGTCGGTCACCCACAGCTCGTGCGTCCAGAACCGCCACGAGTCACCAGGCGCGACCGCCGCGGCCAGCAGCGTGGCAACGGCCGCCGTCACCGCCGCCACGGCCGCCGCCCGCCACTTCCGGGCGGCCAGCAGGTAGACCACGAAGATGCCGGGGAACAGCTTGAGCGCCGCGGCCAGGCCCACGCCCACACCGGCCCAGCGCCGCCCCTGCGGTACGGCGAACAGCAGGTCGGCCAGGATCAGCACCACCAGCAGCATGTTGATCTGCCCGAGCGTGAGCGTCTCCCGCGTGCTCTCCACCGCCAGCACCAGCAGCACGGCGACGGTCAGGCCGAACCCGCGCGGCAGGTCGTGCCGCCGCAGCACCGGCAGCACCAGCCAGCGGGTGGTCACCACCACGGCGGCCACCGTCAGCACCGCGAAGGCGGCGATCGCCACCCCGAGCCGCAGATACCCGAACGGCGCCAGCAGCAGCGCCGCGAACGGCGGATAGGTGAAGTAGAGCGCGCCCTGCACGCGGTCCGGCTGGACGTAGTCGTAGAGCGGGTGCCCGGCCGCCCACCAGTCCATCGCCGACATGTAGATCTTCTGGTCGTAGTAGTCGTGACGCAGGTTGCGCAGGTAGGGCGCCGGCAGGATCGCGATCAGCGCCAGCACCGTGAGCACCCGGAGAGCCGTACGCCCGCCCGCGTCGTCGCGGGGGACGGCGGGTGGGGCGACGGGTTCGGCTGGCACGCAGGAAACCCTAGCGGTCCACCTCGGCCGCCGGGCCGAGGCGCGGGCGCGTCGGCGGCGCGTAGTCTGTTCCGGTGGCTGATCTTCTCGTCTGGATCGACTGTGAGATGACCGGGCTCGACCTGCGGCGGGACGCCCTGATCGAGGTCGCCGCGCTCGTCACCGATCCCGACCTCAACGTGCTCGGTGACGGCGTCGACGTGGTGATCCACGCCGACGACGAGGCGCTCGACGGCATGCCGGAGATCGTGCGGACCATGCACGCCAAGTCCGGCCTCACCGAGGAGGTACGCCGCTCCACGGTGACGCTGGCCGAGGCCGAGGACATGGTGCTCGACTACGTGACCAGCTGCGTGAAGGACCCGCGTACGGCCCCGCTGTGCGGCAACTCGATCGCCACCGACAGGGGTTTCCTGGCCCGCGACATGACCCGGCTCGACGCGCACCTGCACTACCGGATGATCGACGTGTCCTCGATCAAGGAGCTGTGCCGGCGCTGGTACCCGCGGGTGTACTTCGGGCAGCCGCAGAAGGGCCTGGCCCACCGGGCCCTCGCGGACATCCGGGAGAGCATCCGCGAGCTGGAGTACTACCGGCGGACCGTGTTCGTGCCGCTGCCGGGGCCGGACGTCGAGGCCGCGAAGGCGATCGCCGCCCAGCTCTGAGGGCCCCGCCCAACCCGGTGGACGGGGTCGGCGGGAGTGTGGCTATGATTAGTCCGCGCACCGCCCCGGGCGACCGGAGCGGCGGGCATGGTGGCTGTAGCTCAGTTGGCAGAGCACCGGGTTGTGGTCCCGGTTGTCGTGGGTTCAATTCCCATCAGTCACCCCAACGACGAAGCCCCCTCCTCCGGGAGGGGGCTTCGTCGTGTGCGTGGGTCAGGGGGTGGGCTCGACGCTGGGCGTACCGGCGTCCGGCGTGGTGTCGGCCGACGGCGGCTCGTACGGCAGGGCGCTGCCCTTGACGTACTCGTCCCAGCTCATGTTCCAGTCGGTCCAGCCGTTGCCGTTCTGGAGCTTGCGCTCGGTGCCCTTCACGGTGATCGGGTCACCGATGCGGGTGTTGGCGAACAGCCAGTTGCCTTCCTTCATCGAGACGTTGACGCAGCCGTGCGACACGTTCGTGCGGCCCTGCACGCCCTCGGACCACGGCGCGGCGTGGATGAACTCGCCGCCCCAGGTGAGCCGCTGGGCGTAGTCGATCTCGGTGCGGTAGCCCTCCTCCGGGCCCAGCTCCTCCAGGGTGTCGAAGACCGTGTGCCGGAGCTTCTCGATCACCACCATGGTGCCGCTGGAGGAGGGGGTGCTCTTCTTGCCCAGGCTGACCGGGATGGTCTTGACCACCTTGCCGTCGCGGGTGACGGTCATCCGCTTGGTGCGGTTGTCGACAGTCATCACGAACGACGGACCGATCTTGACGTCGACGCTGAGGTCGGCCCGGCCGTACCAGCCGCCGCCCAGCGGCAGCCCGCCCGCCTGCACCTTGTAGCTGACGGTGCTGTTGGCCTTCCAGAACGTCTTCGGCCGGTAGCGCACCTCGGTCGGGCTCACCCAGTGCCAGATGCCCTCCTGGGCCGGCTTCGAGGTGACTGTCATCCGGCGCTGGATGTCGTCGCGGTAGTCCTCCGGGATGGCCCGGCCGAACTTCACGATCAGCGGCATGCCGACACCCACGACCTGGTTGTCGCCGAGGAAGCTGGTGACCCGGATCTGCTTGGCCGGCTTCGCCATCGTGGTGAACGTGCTGGTGGCGGTGGCGGGCTTGCCGTCGTCGCCGGTGGCGGTGACGGTCGCCGTGTACGTCTGCCCGTACTCCAGGGCCGCTGACGGCAGCCAGCTGGTGCCGTCCGCCGCGAGCGTGCCGTCGACGACCTTGCCGGCGGCGTCCTTCAGCTCGACTGTGGTCTCCTGCGCCTCCTTCGTGGTGAAGGTGACGGCGGTGGACGCCGGTACGTCCTTGGCGTCGGCGGCGGGCTCGCTGATGGTGGCCGCCGCCTTCGGGGCCTTCTCGCCGCCGTCGCCGCCGCCCTGCCAGCTCGACGGCTTGTCGCCGCCGCCGCTGGTGCAGGCGGTCAGGGCCATCGCGGCGGCGAGCAGCCCGGCTGCCAGCGCACGGCGGCGGCCGACGCGTCGGGCGCTCGCGCCCCGGATCGGTTCGTCCTGGCCAGCTCGCATGACTCCCTCACAAGGTGATGCCGTTCCCCGTCGTCTCAGGTCAGACGCGCCGGAGCGGGTACGCGTTGCCGGACGTGAAACGGAACACCCCGCGCGGGTGTAACGATTCCACTGGCGTCCGGCGCTTCGTCGGAGGTGGCGTGTCCGACCACGTTACGCCGGTCAGAACGGCGCCGGCTGCCCGCCCTGCGGAACCGGCAGCGCGCTGCCGGCGACGAACTGCGACCAGCTCATGCTCCACGCCGTCCAGCCGTTGCCGGGGGCCAGGCGGCGCTCGGTGCCCTTCACCGTGATCGGGTCGCCCACCATCGTCTTGCCGAACAGCCACCGGCCGTTGGCCATCGACACGTTGACGCAGCCGTGCGAGACGTTGCGGCGCCCCTGCACGCCCTCGGACCAGGGCGCGGCGTGGATGTACTCGCCGCCCCAGGTGATCCGCTGGGCGAAGTCGATCTCGGTGACGTAGCGGTTGGCCGGGTCCGGCTCGCTGCGGGTGTCGAAGACGGTGGACTCCTTCTTCTCCATCACCACCATCGTGCCGCTGGAGGAGGGGGTGCTCTTCTTGCCCAGGCTCACCGGCAGGGTACGGATCACCGTGCCGTTCTCGGAGACCGTCATCTGCTTGGTGGCGTTGTCCACTGTCATCTCGAACGCGCGGCCGATCTTGGCGGTGGCGCTGCGGTCGATGTTGCCGTAGCGGCCGTTGCTCAGCGGGATCCCGGCCAGCGCCAGCCGGACCGTGATCGTGGTGCCGGTCTTCCAGTACTCCGGGGCCCGGTAGTACGCCTGCGTACCGTTGTCGACCCAGTGCCAGGCGCCGGGCTGCGGCGGGTCGGTCTGCACGAACATCCGCTTCTGCACCGCGGCGCGGTCCTTCTTCGGGATGCCCGGGGAGAACTCGGCGACCACCGGCATGGCCACGCCGTACGTCTTGCCGCTGAACATGTAGAGGCCGGAGCCGATCATCGACTTGGGCTTGGCCATCGTGGTGAACGTGCTGGTGCCCTGGTAGGTCCGACCGTCCTTGCCGGCGCCGGTGACCGTGGCGGTGTACTTGGTGCCGTACTTCAGCGCTGCCGACGGCACCCAGCTGGAGCCGTCGCGCCGCATCCGCCCGGCGACGTTCGTCCCGTCGGCGGTGGCGAGCATCACCTTCGACACGGTGCCGCCACCGGGGATGCGGGCGCTGATCTCGGTGCTGACCGGCCGGGCGTTCGCGCCGTCGGCGGGGCTCACCGTCAGCGGCGGGGCGGCGGCGTTGTCGCTGGGTGCGACGCTCGGGTCGGGCGCGGAGGACGAGACGCCGCCCACCTGCTGCTGGCCGGGCACGAACTCCGGCTTCTTCCCCTCGTCATCGCCGCCGCCGCACCCGGTCAGCGCCAGCGACGCCGTCAGGACCAGGACGCCCACCGTCGCCCCGGCCCGCGCGAACCTGCCCATGCCCACCCCTGTCATCGCGTGCCTGGCGGACATCGTGCCGTATCGACGCTCACACACCCGCCCCCGCGCCGGATCGGATGACCGTTTTGACCGCTTTCGCCGGTTAAGCTCGTCCGAAGGGTGGACCCCGGTATCGGATTGGAACCCGCCTCGGCGGGCGTGCTAATCTTCTTCCCGTTGTCAGCGAGCGCCGCTAGCTCAACTGGCAGAGCAGCGGACTCTTAATCCGCGGGTTCGGGGTTCGAGTCCCTGGCGGCGCACCAACGATCAAGGCCTTGACCGGGCGCTCCACGCCGGTCGGGGCCTTCTTCGCGTACGGCGCCGGGAGCGACCGTCCGTGGGTGGAACGCCACGGGTGTCAAACCGGCCGGAAGGCACCCATGACGTTCCACCGAGGCGCGGTTCGTGTGGTCGCCCTGAGCTGATCATGGTCGCGGCTGCCACGATGGACGCTGTGCTCGGCCCGGGTGCGCCCGCTGACCCCAGGGGAGGGATCGTGTCCGCTGAGTCCACCGGCAGCCCGGACACGATCCTCGTCTGCATCCGGGGCAACTCCGGCTCGGGCAAGAGCAGCATCGCCCGCGAGCTGCGACGCCGGCACGGCCGGGGGTGCGCCCTCGTCGAACAGGACTACCTGCGCCGCATCGTCCTGCGCGAACGGGACAAGCCCGGCGGCGTCGCCCCCGCGTTGATCGAGCAGACCGTCCGGTTCGCCCTCGACCACGGCTACCACGTGATCCTGGAAGGCATCCTGTACACCGGCCGCTACCGCGACGTGCTGACCTCGCTGCGCGACGGCCACCGGGGGCGGTCGCTGTTCTGCTACCTCGACGTGTCGCTGGCCGAGACGCTGCGCCGGCACCTGACGCGCCCGCAGGCCGGTGACTTCACCGCCGAGCAGATGAGCGGCTGGTACGCCGCGCACGACGTCCTGGGCTGGCCCGGCGAACTCGTCCTCCCGGAGACCACCGGCCTGGACGAGGCGGTCGAGGCGATCGCGGCCGTCTCCGGGCTGCCCCAGGACGGGCGCGACGACGACAGACGCTAGCCGGCGTCACTTGCCCTTCCGGTTACCGCAAGGGGCAGTCTGGGGTCATGTTGTCGATCAGCGAGTTCAGCCAGATGTGTCACCTGTCGCCGCAGGCGCTGCGCTTCTACCACGCCGAAGGGCTGCTCGTGCCCGCCGAGGTCGACGACCGGACCGGCCACCGCTCGTACGCCTTCGAGCAGGTGGAACGGGCCATGCTGATCACCCTGCTGCGGGACGCCGGGATGAGCGTCAAGCTGGTCCGGCGTGCCCTCGACGAGCCGGACCAGGCGATCGCCCTGCTCGACCGGCACAGCGACGAGGTCAGCCGGCAACGGCAGACTCAGGCAGACGCCATCGCGGCGGCCCGCGCCGTCTTCGAGGCGCAGCCCGAACCGCGGTTGCGGCACGTACCGGCCACGACGGTGGTGGCGCGGCTCGTACCCGGCACACCGCTGGGCCGGGACGCGCAGGAGTGGGACCGGGCCGAGGAGATCATCACTGCGGCGGCGGCCGACCTGGTCACCACCGTGCGGCAGGCCGGCGTCACCTGCCTCGGTGAGCCGTGGCGGACGCCGGCGCTGGAGACACCGGAACAGGACCGGCGGGTACTCGACGGCGCCGGGCCGTTCTGGACGGTCAAGGTCGCGGTGGACGGCATCCCGGAGACGCTGCCGTCCCTGCCCGCCGACCTGATCGTGCAGACGCCCGACGCCCACGACGAGCTGTCCGTCTTCATGCCGGGCCGCAACACGATGGCCAAGTACTGCACAGTGGTCCTGCGCCTGCTCGACGCCGTCCCGCCCGACGGCGACCGGTTCGTCGACCTCGCGCGTCTGCGTCAGGAGGTGCGGCCCGACGGCGTACTGAGCAGCGCGCCCGTCGAACGCCGACCGGAGTGACCCACGGAGGACTTGAGCGCTGAACCGGCCCGCAGCCCGGATATCCGAAGGTCGGCCAGACCCCGACGATCGGCGCCGCAGTGCTTTCGACAGGCAATCGTCTTCGCCGATTACCTCGCGCGCGTTGCGCATGATGATCACCAACGCGTCACTCCGCGGACGAGGGCGATCCCGACGCCCGAATGCGGCGAATATCGCTCGATGTTCTGACGATTCGAATCGTCTTTCCGCGGTCACTGTTCGGCGCTCCGCGCTGGACCGATGACCTGCCCGAGCGGTTGGCGGGACGCCCTCCGCCGCCATTTCGGTGTGTCCATGAGTCTGATTGGTCCGGCACTGCCTCCCGATGGGCGAGTACCGCATCGGCTGATTGCTCGATCAATGACGACTACGCCGTGTCATATTCGAAGATGGCGATGCGTGAAAATAGTTCGCAATGGTGAAGCGGTCCGCTCGGGGTCAGTTGACCGCGGCAACCATCTACTGATCTGCGGTTTTGAAGATCGACCCGACCGCCCAATGCCGCCACTCGTGGATGCGGCAGTCGTCACAAGCTCCAATGTGGAAGGCGAGTTTGGTTACCGAGAGTGCTGACCTGTTGATCGGATGTCCAGTTCGGCGTGATCCGTCCTGACGGAACGTGTCCGGCCTTGTGCGCTGAGGCAGGGCGCCCTTAGAGTCCCGCTCGCACAACTGGAAAGCACACGGGGGAGGGTTTGTGGCACGTCGAGTGACGGCCACTGTCCGTTCGTGCCTGGCTGCGGGTGTCGCCGTACTGACGGCGGCCGCGTTGGCGGGTGTACCGGGAGAGCCGGCGGAGTATCTCGCCGCTGGCCCGGACGGCGTGACAGGCGGCGTGGAGAGCCGGACCGATGAGGCGGTGTCCCTTCGGGCCGCCCGCGAGTCCGGCAAGCCGGTGCAGGTCAAGAGCCTCACGTCGGAGACGACAGAGGTCTTCGCACTGCCGGACGGTCAGTTCCGGGCCGAGCTGTCGATCGGCGCGAGCCGGATCCGGCGCGGTGACCAGTGGGTTCCGGTCGATCTGACCCTGCGCAAGGGCGCGGACGGGCGGATCGCCGCCGTCGCCCACCCCTTCGATCTCGTCGTCTCCGGCGCGCAGCCGAGCGGTACGCCGGAGCTGGCCGTCCTCGGCCACGGAGCGGATCGGCTCGCGGTCGGCTGGGCCGGCCGGCTGCCCGAGCCGAAGCTGGACGGCGGACGAGCCACCTACGTCGACACGCTGCCCGGGGTGGACCTGGTCGTCGAGGCGACCCGCGCCGGCATGGAGGCGTTCTTCGTCGTCAAGGACCGCAGCGCCGTGAAGCATGTCGCCCGCCTCACACTGCCGATCACCGGGGCGAACGCCGCCCGGGCGGTCCGCGACGCCAGCGGCAACACCGCCATCGAGGACGCCGCCGGCCGGGTGGTCGCGCACACCCCCGCGCTGCGGATGTGGGACGCGCGGGTCGACACGCTCGGCAACCCCATCGCCGAGACGGCTGTCGCATCCACGATCGCCCCCGCCGCCGAGGCCCGTGGAACCGGCGGGCTCGACCTGACGCTGACCCCGGACCTGCGCTGGCTGAACGACTCCAAGCGGGAGTACCCGATCGTCATCGACCCGACGATCAACCCGCTGTACACCACCTTCGACACGTACATCCAGGCCGGCGACGCGGTCAACCGGGGCGGCACCGACGACCTCCGGCTCGGCCGGCTCGGTCCGACCGGACCCGTCACCCGGTCCTTGCTGCGCTGGGACACCGAGGCCCTCGTCGGCAAGCAGATCACCTCCGCCACCGTCTCGTTCTGGAACTGGTGGTCGCCCCTGTGTGAGGGCCGGTCGTGGGAGCTCTGGACCGTGGGTGCGGTGGCCGACGACATGATCTGGGACACCCAGCCGACGTGGAACAACCAGGAGGCGACCACCCTCGCCACCGCCGGCTACGACGCCAGCTGCAACGACGCCTGGATCGGGATCAGCGGGACCGCGTTCTTCCAGCGCGCGGCGAACGCCGGTGACACCCGCGCCGACATGGGTCTTCGGGCCACCGACGAAACCGATTCGAAGTCCTTCAAGCAGTTCCGCTCCCGCAACGCCGCAGCCAGTACCGAGGTGCCCAAGGCCAGCGTCACCTACAACTCGCGGCCGACCGTGACGGCCCGGTCGACAGTCCCTGCCACCACCTGCGTGACCGGCTCGGGCCGTCCCCTCGTCAACACGCTGACGCCGCAGCTCAAGGCCACCGTCGCCGACGGCGACGGCACCGCGATGACAGTCACCTTCGAGTGGTGGGCGATGAACGCGGAGAAGGCGATCGGTTCCGCGTCGTCCAGCAACGTCGCCTCCGGCGCCACGGTGGCGGCGACCGTTCCCGCCGGTGCCTTCGTCGACGGCGGTATCTACCGCTGGCGGGTGAAGGCCGCCGACGGCGTCTCCGGCAGCGACGTCTGGTCGTCGTTCTGCGAGATGCAGGTGTATACCACTGCCACTCCGGTCACCGGCTGCACCGGCGGAACGGACAGCGACTTCAACGGCGACGGTGTCGCCGACATCGCGATCGCCGACCCGGAGGCCACTGTCAACGGCCAGATCCGGGCCGGCCGGATCAACGTCACGTACGGCGGCAGCACCACCGTGCACACCCTGCACGAGGGTGGCGCGAACATGCCCGGTGCAGCCGAGGCGGGTGACCGCTTCGGCACGTCGATCGCCGCGTACGACGCCAACAACGACGGGTGCACCGACCTGGCGGTCGGCGTGCCGAACCAGGCCGTCAGCGGCCAGGCCCAGGCCGGTGTCGTGTACGTGCTGTTCGGCTCACCCGCCGGCCTTGCGCAGGGCCCGCCCGCCGTCACGTACCACCAGGACAGCGCCAACGTCCCCGACGCGGCCGAGGCGTACGACTGGTTCGGCTTCGCCGTCGCCGGCAGCCGGACGGCCGGCGGTGAGCCGTACCTCGTCATCGGCGCGCCCGGTGAAGGGCTGACCGGCGGTGCGCTGGCGGGCATCGTCCACTACCTCCGAGGCAACGTCAACGTGGCGATGTCCCAGGGCAGCGGCATCCCGGGCGCGGCCGAGATCGACGACCGGACGGGCTATGCGGTGGCCGCCTCCACGTACCACTGGGCGGTCGGTTCCCCGGGCGAGGCGATCGGCACCGAGGCCTTCGCCGGATCGGTGAACGTCTTCAGTCACACGCTGAGCAACGGGCTGCCGACCCTCGCCGCCGGCCTGGAGCAGAACGTCGCCAACGTCTCGAACGACGCCGAGGCCAACGACAACTTCGGCAAGTCGATCTCGATCGCGCCGTACCGGCCCGTCGGTGCTCCCGCCGGCCAGGCCGACTCGCTGGTCGTCGTCGGCGTGCCGGGTGAGGACCTGGTCGTCGCGGCCACAAACACCCCGGCGCCGGACGCCGGGCTGGTGCACCGGTTCCACGTCACTGCCGCGAACACCTTCACCGAACTGCCCGCGATCACGTACGCCTCGGAGGACGGTGACTACCTCGGCGAGAAGGTCGTGGTGGTGAACACCGCGCCGGGCAGTGAGGGCACCAACGCGACGATGTTCGTCGCGATCGGCGTGCCGGGTGAGGACGCGGGCACGTCGGTGGCCGACTCCGGACGGGTACGTATCTTCCCGGCGCTGGCGAATCCGATCGGCACCCCGACCACGCTGCACCGGGAATCGGGCGGCATGCCGGGGACGGCCGGCGCCCAGGAACTGGTCGGTGCCTCGCTCTCGGCCACCTCGCAGCGGCTCTACGTCGGCACTCCCTACGGCACCGACGCCGTCTACGGGTTCACCTGGTCCGATCTGAAGGCGGGCAACACGGTCCCGAGCCTCACCTGGCAGCCGGGACAGGGCGGTCTCCCCACCGGGCACAGCGCGTTCGGGGCGGCGATCAGCTGATGAAGACCATCGACATGAGCAGTTATCCAGCGGGGGAGGACCAGAGGGTGGCCCGTCGTACGAGAAAACGGGGCCGGGCGTTCACGCTCGGGCTCACGCTCGGCCTCGCCGGCCTGATGTCCACAGCGGTGTTCGTCCAGCCCCCGGAGCCGGCGCCGCGTACCGCCGCGGCCTCCGAGGACCTCGTCCGGGACACCGAGGCCGAGGCGCTGGTGGCCGCCAGGGCGCTCAACCAGCCGGTCGAGGTGCTGGCGCACCGCACGGAGTACCGCGACGTCTTCGCGCAGCCGGATGGCACGCTCATCGCCAACGGCCACACCCAGCCGGTGCGGGTCACCCAGGGAGACGCCTGGGTGCCCGCCGACTCCACCCTGGTGGTTCAGCCCGACGGCTCCTACGGCCCGGCCGCCGCCCTGCTCGGCATGCAGCTCTCCCAGGGCGGCACCGCGCCGCTGATAGTGGTCACCCGGGACCAGAAGAGCATGACTCTGACCTGGCCGCACGGGCCGCTTCCCGCTCCCGTGGTCGAGGAGAGCAAGGCGACCTACCCGAACGTGTTCCAGGATGTCGACCTGGTCGCGAACGTCACCGTCGAGGGCTTCTCGCACGTACTGGTGGTCAAGACGCCGGAGGCGGCCGATCTGCCGGAACTTCAGAACCTCCGGCTCGGCGTCGCCGCGGTGGGCCTGACCATCGAGGAGACGGCCGAGGGTGGTGTGGTCGCCCTGGACCCGGTCACCGGCAACCCGGTCCTGGAGGCGGATGCGCCGACCATGTGGGACAGCGGAAGCCAGGAGGGGGGCGATGCGGCCGCGGCGCGGTCGCTGGACACCTCGTCCACCGACCCGGGCGCGGCCTCGGCCGAGGGGCCGGGCGACACGTCGGAGGTGGCTCCGGTCGGCCTCGACTACTCGGACAACACCCTCACCCTCACCCCGGACCGGTCCATGCTCACCGATCCGGAGGCCTCGTTCCCGCTGTACATCGACCCGGTCTGGCAGAGCAGCACCAACAGCGCCTGGGCGATGGTGGACAGCGGCTACCCCAACGAGGAGTACTGGAAGTTCGACGGCAAGCGGCACGAACGCATCGGCCTCTGCCCCAGCTCCTGCAACAACTCGAAGGTCAAGCGCCTGTTCTACCGGCTCGCCACGCCGTACTCGGGCAAGACGATCCTGGAGGCCACCTTCCGGGTCACCCTGCAACACGTCTACAACTCGACCGCCCGGGCGGCGGCGCTCTACCTGATGCCGGCCGGGATCACCTCCTCCACCAACTGGAGCAACCAGCCCGGCGGCTCGGGCTGGTCCGGAGCGACGCACCTCGCCACCAGCTCACCGACCAAGACGCAGGCCACCTGTACCTCCACCAACCAGAACACGGAGTGGAACGCGAAGGCCGCGGTGCAGCAGGCGGTGACCAAGGGCTGGAGCAACGTGACCCTCGGCCTGCGGTCGGTCAGCGAGAGCGACTCGACGCACACCAAGCGGTTCTGCGACAACGGCGTCCTCTCGGTCCGCTACAACCGTGCGCCGGTGATCGCCAACCTCAACGAACTCACCATGTCTCCCGGCGGGCAGTGTGTGTACGGTTCCGGCGCCCCCTACGTGGACGTGCCGCCGCGGCTGAACGCGGTGCTGCGGGACCCGGACCACTCCTCGGCCCACACCGAGCAGATCAAGGCCGAGTTCAAGGTGACCTGGACGCCGGCCGGCGGGGCGTTGCAGACGCGCTCGTACACCACTCCGCTGAAGGCCAGCGGATCGGTCTTCTCGTACACGGTCCCGAGTGACATCGCGCAGAACGTCCCCATCTCCTGGGAGGTACGGGCCAGCGACAACACCAGCTGGGGTCCGTGGAGCAGTGAGGGCTCGCGCAACGTCTGTCAGTTCCTCTACGACAAGACCAGCCCCAGCGCGCCCGACGTCGACTCCGCGGTGTACCTGCCGCAGGACGCGGCCGACAACGGGACGGCGAGCGCGTCGAACTGCATCGAGAGCGACGAGTGGCTGGGTTCGATCGGTGTGCCAGGCAACTTCGTCTTCGACTCCGCCGCCACGGACGTGGTGGAGTACCGGTACGGCTTCAACACCAACCCGGCGCCGGGCGTGAACGTGCTTCGGCCCACGACCGACGGCGGACCGGTCACCCTGCCGAACTGGTACCCGGACAAGGAGGGCCCGCGGACGATCAACGTCCAGGCCGTCGACCGGGCCGGTCGGTCGAGCAGCATCGCCTCGTGCACGTTCCGGGTGGGCAAGCGACCGCCGACCGCCCAGTGGTCGCTCGGCGAGGTCGCGGGCGAGGACGGCGCCGGCGACGGGCTCGGTGACAACGACGCGACGGCGGGAAGTGGCGTCACGTTCGGGGTCGAGGGTCCGGGCGGGACGTCCGACACGGCGGCCCGGTTCGACGGGACGGCCGACGCCCACCTCACGACCAGCAAGCCGGTCCTGACCGACACGTCGGCGAGCTTCGCCGTCACCGGCTGGTTCAAGGTCGACGATGCCGGCCGGCGGCAGGTCGCGGTCAGCCAGGACGGTACCGGTGAGCCCGGGTTCGCGCTGGGCGTCGAGGGCGGATCCTGGTTCTTCCGGATGCCGGTCAACGACGTCAACTCACTGGGCCGCTGGCAGGTCGACGGTGCGGCGGCCACGACGGGTTGGACGTACGTGACGGCCATCTTCGACGGGCCGAAGAAGGAGATGTCGCTCCAGGTCGGGAACAACGCCCCGCGCATCGCCCAGCGCAGATCGCTGACCAAGGCGCGCGGTCCGCTCCAGATCGGCCGTGTGCTGACCAAGAGCGGTTACGCCGACAACTGGGAAGGGGCGATGGCGGACGTCTCCGTCTTCGACCGGCTGATCATCGCCGACGAGGTCACCGGCCTGCAGAAGACGGCGCCGAGCCGCAAGGCGTACTGGCGGTTGAACGCGGAGACCAACAAGGTCAGTCCCGAGGAGCGCGGTGGCGCGGGACTCACTCTGGGCAGCGGTGCGACGGTCTTCAAGCACCCGGTCCTGTCCCTGCTCGGCGGTGGTCACCTCGCGCTGACCGGCAACGCGGACAGCTACGCCAGCACGTCGACCAACGCGGACATGGCGGGCAGTTTCTCGATCAGCGCCCGGGTCAAGCTGACCAGCAACTGTGCCGGTACCCCGATGACCGTCTTCTCGCAGAAGGGCACCAACGGCAGTTCGGTCGTGGTGCGCTGCAACAACGCCGGGCAGTGGGAACTGGCGATGGCGAGCACCGACACGGTGGCGCCGGAGTGGACCACGAAGGCCACGGATGAGGCGCCGAAGCTCGTCGGCAAGGGTGACCACCTGACCCTCGTCTACAACGGCTACGCCCGCGAAATGGCCCTGTACGTCAACGGGTCCTTCACCGAGGCGATCCAGCTGGTGTCGCCGTTCGTCGCCACCGGTGGGGTGCAGCTGGGCCGCGCCTGGCTCGACGGCGCCTTCAAGGAGCACCTGTCCGGCGCCGTCGACGACGTCCGGGTCTACGACGGCGTGGCCGACAAGGTCCTGATCGAGAAGCTCAACGTCCAGGTCCGCGAACAACTCTCGCCCTGACGTGACAGGCGGTGGGTCCGCCCGCTCCCGGGCGGGCCCACCGGCACGCGAGACCTTTCCCCGTTATTCTCCCCCAACCCCTGGAGGGGTGATGTTCTCCCGACTCCTGGTCCGGTCCGGCGGGTTCGTCCGCCACACCGTACGACCGGTTTCCTGGGCGATGGCCGGTGTCATGGCCGCCGGCTTCATCCAGATCGCGACCCCACCCGCCTCGGCCGAGGCGAAGCCGAACCGTCCGTCGACCTCGGACGCGTCGAAGGTCCTGCCCAAGCGCGACCCGCTGCCGGCCAAACCGAAGGCGGCCAACCCGGCGGTGGCTGCCGCCTCCACCGCCCCGGCGAAGGTCACCTGGCCCGCCGCCGGCGCCGCGGACATCACCGTGCCGGCGCCCGCGTCGGCCCGGTCCACCGCCGGGAAGGCCCCGGCGGCCAGCGCCAAGATCGGCGGCCTGCCGGTCGCGGTGTCGGCCGCGCCCGCCGCCGCGGCCGCCGCGGCGGACTCGGCCGGTCCGGCCTCCGCTCCCGGCAAGGTACGCATCGAGGTGCTCGACCGGAAGGCCTCGGAGAAGGCCAAGGTCGACGGCCCGATCGTCCGGCTCAACCGGGCCGACGGTCAGGCCGCTGCCGGGAACGTCCGTCTCGACCTCGGCTACGGCGGGGTCGCCGGTGCGTTCGGTGGCGACTTCGGCGCCCGGCTGCGGCTGGTCCGCCTGCCCGAGTGCGCGCTGACCACGCCGGAGAAGGCCCAGTGTGCCCCGGTTCCGCTGCCGACGACGAACGACAGCGCCGCCGAGACGCTCTCCGCCGAGGCGGGCACCGGGGCGCTCTTCGCCATGACCGCCACCGACTCCTCCTCGCAGGGCGACTACGGCGCGACGAAGCTGTCGCCGTCGTCGAAGTGGTCGGTGGCCCCCTCCACGGGTGGCTTCTCCTGGAGCTACCCGCTGCGGAGCCCGCCGGTGCCGGGCGGCGGCGCGCCGCCGATCGCGCTTGCCTACTCGTCGCAGTCGGTCGACGGCCGGACCGCGACGACAAACAACCAGGGTTCGTGGATCGGTGAGGGCTTCAACTACGAGCCCGGGCACATCGAGCGCCGGTACAAGCCCTGCTCGGACGACGGGCACGACCAGTACGCCGACCAGTGCTGGGCGTACGACAACGCGACCATCCTGCTCAACGGCAAGTCGACGGAACTGGTCAAGACCGGTGACACCTGGCGGTTCGGGACCGACGACGGCTCGAAGGTCGAGCGGCTCACCGGCGCGGTGAACGGTGACAACGACGGCGAGTACTGGCGGGTCACCACCACCGACGGCACCCAGTACCACTTCGGCCTGAACCGGCTTCCCGGCTGGACCTCCGGCAAGGAGGAGACCGGCTCGGCCTGGACCGTGCCGATCTACGGCGACGACTCGGGCGAGCCCTGCTACAACGCGACGTTCACGTCGGCGTACTGCGACCAGGCGTGGCGTTGGAGCCTCGACTACGTCAAGGACCGCTACGGCAACGTCACCTCGTACTTCTACGAGAAGGAGATCAACTACTACGCCCGGGGCAAGAAGACCGACGTCAACGGTGTTCCGTACGTCCGGGGCGGCTGGCTCAAGCGGGTCGACTACGGCCAGCGGCACGAGGCCGTCTACACGACCAACGCCCCCGCCCGGGTGCGCTTCGAGACCAAGGAACGGTGCCTGCCGTCCGGCAACGTCGACTGCGACCCGCAGGATCTGAACAACACCACCGCGCCCTACTGGCCGGATGTGCCGTTCGACCGGAACTGCGCCAAGGACACCAAGTGCAAGCTCGACCAGATCACCCCGACGTTCTGGACCCGGGCCCGGCTGACCGGCATCACCACCGAGATCCGCGAGGGCACCGGCTGGACGCCGGTGGACAACTGGAAGCTCGACCACCTGCTCACCGACAACGGTGACGGCTCGCGGACCCTCTGGCTCCACAAGATCACCCACACCGGCCTCTACGGGCCGGGTGCCGACATCGCCATGCCGTCGGTCGAACTGGGCGGTCTGCAACTGCCCAACCGGATCGACCGCGACGGCGACAACATCGCCCCGCTGGTCCGTTTCCGGCTGGCGACCGTGTGGACCGACGCCGGTGGTCAGATCGACGTCAACTACGCCAGCCCGGACTGCACCAAGAGCACGCTGCCCACACCGGGCAACAGCACCAGGCGCTGCTATCCGGTGAAGTGGAACCCGCTCGGCAGCGGCGACCCGATCACCGACTGGTTCCACAAGTACGTGGTCGAGCAGGTCGTCGAGACCGACCGCACCGGCGGGGCGCCGGACATGGTGACCCGCTACCAGTACCTGGACGGCGCGGCCTGGCGGCACGCCGACCCGGACGGCATCTCCGACCCGAAGGACCTGACCTGGAGCGACTGGCGCGGTTACGGCCGCGTGATCGTCACGGCCGGCGACGGCCAGGTCCAGACGACCAAGACGGAGTACCGCTACCTGCGAGGGATGCACGGCGACAAGGATCCGGACGGCGGCACTCGTACCGTCAGCGTCGCCGACTCCACCGGCGGGAGCCACACCGACCACAACGAGTTCTCCGGCCACCAGCTGGAGAGCGTGGTCTACGACGGCGCCGACGCGGTCAGCAAGAGCATCGCCGTCCCGTGGCGGCACAACACCGCGACGGAGACCCACAGCTGGGGCAGCAAGAAGGCCTGGTTCATCAACACCACCACCGCCCGGAGCCTGGTCGCCCTGGCCGCCGGAGGGTGGCGGGAGACGAAGCAGACCTCGTCCTTCGAGACCAGCTTCGGACGGGTGACCGAGACCGAGAACGAGGGTGACGTGGCGGTCACCGGCGACGAGGCCTGCAGCCGGACCACGTACGCCGACAACGCGGCCGCCCACCTGTACAGCCTGGTGTCGCGGGTCGAGTCGGTGTCGGTGGCGTGCTCGGCCACCCCCGATCGCAGCAAGCAGGTCATCTCCGACACCCGGACGCTCTACGACGGCAAGGCGTTCGGCGTCGCGCCGACGCTGGGCAACCCGACCCGGACCGAGCGGCTGAAGAGCCACAACGGCACGACGGCCACCTACATCCGCGCGTCGGAGGGCACGTTCGACGCGTACGGCCGGCCCTTGACCGCCGTCGACGCGCTGGGCCGGGTCACGAAGACCGTGTACACGGACACCAACGGCCTGACCACCAAGGTCAAGGAGACCAACCCGCTGCAGTTCGTCACCACCACCGACTACGCCCCGGCGTGGGGTGTGCCGATCGGCCAGGTGGACCAGAACGGCCTCAAGAGCGTCCTGGAGTACGACGCCCTGGGCCGGTTGGCGAAGGTCTGGATGCCGGACCGGACGGGCGCCAGCGGGCTGGAGCCGAGCATCCGCTACAGCTACCTGGTCCGCACCGACAAGCCGGTCGCCATCAAGACCGAGCGGCGGCAGAACGACGGCTCCTACAGCGTCGAGTACAAGCTGCACGACGGTCTGCTGCGGCCCCGCCAGGTGCAGTCGGAGGGCCCGGACGGCACCCGTACGGTCGCCGACACCTTCTACACCGGCACCGGCCAGATGGCGAAGACGTACGCGACGTACACGGTCGCGGGCACGCCCACCGACGTGATCTACCCGGCCGTCAACGGTGACGTCAACGGCCAGACGCTGTACGTCTACGACGGCGCGGACCGGGTCACGGCGGAGATCTTCGCGGTCGCGGGCAACGAGAAGTGGCGCACCACGACCACCTACGGCGGCGACCGGGTTTCGGTCGATCCGCCGGCCGGCGGCACCCCGACGACCTCGATCACGAACGCCCTCGGGAAGACCACCGAACTGCGGCAGTACAAGGGCAGCGGGCCGACGGGCGACTTCGACAAGACCGAGTACACCTACACGCACGCCGGCCAGTTGAAGACGGTCAAGGACCCGGCGGGCAACGTCTGGACCCACGAGTACGACCAGCTGGGCCGCAAGACGAAGTCGACCGACCCGGACTCCGGCGCGTCGACGTTCGGCTACGACGACCTGGACCGGCTCACCAGCACCACGAACGTTCTCCAGCAGACGATCAGCACCAAGTACGACGAGATCGGCCGCAAGATCGCCGTCTACAAGGGGGCCGCCGACACCGGCGAGCTGCTGAGCAGCTGGACGTACGACCTGGAGATGCTGGGCGAACTCTCCTCGACGAGCCGCTGGATCGACGGGCACGAGTACGCCACGTACTTCTCGATCTACGACGAGTTCTACCGGCCGCACGCCACCTACTACTCCGTGCCCGAGCACGCCGGTGCCGAACTGGCCGGCTTCTACACCTTCGGCACGGAGTACAACCGGGACGGCAGCGTCCAGTCGGTGAGCATGTCGGACGGCGGTGGGCTGCCGTTCGAGACTGTCGCCTACACCTACGACGATCTTGAGCGACTGACCGCGGCGACCGGTGACGCCCCTTACCTGACCGACGTCGAGTACGCCGGCACCGGCGAGGTCCTGCAGACCGAGGCCCGGGTGGGCACCCGGAAGGTCTGGTCGACCTACGAGTACGAGCAGGGCTCCAAGCGGCTCACCCGGCAACGGCTGGACCGCGAGTCGGCCCCGGTCGTGGACATCGACGCCCGCTACACCTACGACCAGTCCGGCAACATCCTGCGGATCGCCAACAACCCGTCCGGGACGCAGGACACGCAGTGCTTCACGTACGACTACCTGCGCCGGATGGAGCGGGCCTGGACGTCGGCGAGCACCGCGACCGACCCGTGCGCCGGCGGGCCCTCGGTCACCGGGGTGGGCGGCGTGGCCCCCTACCACCACGCCTACACCTTCGACGTCACGGGCAACCGCAAGACCGAGGTCCAGTACGGGACCAACGGCACTCCGCTCATCGAGCGCAGCTACACCTATCCCGCCGCGGGCCAGGCGCAGCCGCACACGCTGAGCCAGATGACGGAGAAGACTCCGCAGGGCGACCGGCTGTACTCGTACGAGTACGACGCGGCCGGCAACACGAAGAAGCGGACGAGGACCGGCGAGGACCAGACCCTGGTCTGGGACGCCGAGGGCAACCTCGAGTCGGTCACCGAAGCCGGCAAGAAGACCAGCTTCCTCTATGACGTCGACGGCTCCCGGATGCTCCGCAAGGAGCCGGCCTCGACCACGCTCTACCTGCCGGGCATGGAGATCCGGCTGAACCACCAGACCCGGTCCACCGACGCCACCCGGTACTACTCGCTTCCGGGCGGGGCGAGCCTGGTCCGCAAGGTGGACGGCCTCCGGTACGTCGCGAACGACCACCACGGCACCGGCCAGGCAGTGGTGGACCAGAGTGGCGCTGTCACGCACCGGCGGATGACCCCGTACGGCGAGAACCGGGGTGCCTCGCCCGGTCAGTGGCCGACGGAGAAGGGCTTCGTCAACGGGAACATCGATTCCACGACAGGCCTGGTCAACATCGGCGCGCGGGAGTACGACACGATCACCGGCCGGTTCATCTCGGTCGACCCGATCATCGACGTCAACGACCCGCAGCAGATGAACGGGTACGCGTACGCCAACAACAACCCGATCTCGTTCTCCGACCCGGACGGCCTCAAGGCCTGTTCCGACGACGCCTGCGGTCCGGGCGCCGACTACGAGGACATGTACGGCAACTACCACAAGGTCAAGGGCCACAACGACGGGTGCGGTGGTTGCTCGGGGGCGTACGACCCGGACGAGCCCACGATCAACGTCCACAACAACCCGCGGGCATCAGCGGAGGAGCGGGCCGCGGCCGCGCGGGCGGCGGCGGAGAAGGAAAGGCAGCGGCGGATCGCCGCGGCCAAGGCGAAGATGCTCAACGCCGCCAAGGCCCTGGCGAAGATCCTGATGGACGAGTTGGGCATCACCGATGCCCTGGACTGCTTCCTCAAGGGCGACATGGGCGGCTGCCTGGCCACGGCAGTCAACGTCGCGGGCGCGGCGATCGGCGGTGCCCTGGGCAAGCTGGCCGTCAGATACGGCGCTCCATGGAAGTGGAAGAAACTCGCCAACCTGACCAGCCGGGTCAAGGGCCTGCTCATCGACCTGGTCGACAACGCCAAGGCATTCATCAACTGCAAGAACAGCTTCGTGCCCGGCACGTTGGTGGTGATGGCCGACGGGTCGCGCAAGCCGATCGAGGACGTCAAGACCGGCGACATGGTGTTGGTGACCGATCCGGTGACCGGCAAGACGACGATCAAGCCGGTGGTGGCGACCATCATCGGTCAGGGCAGCAAGAACCTGGTCGAGGTCACCATCGATCCCGACGGTGACAGCGGCGATGCCACGGCGCGCGTGGTTGCCACCGACAACCACCCATTCTGGGTACCCGGCTTGGACGAGTGGGTCGACGCCGCCGATCTGCGGGCCGGTCAGTGGCTACATACCTCGGCCGGTACCCATGTGCAGATCAGCGCGACCCGGCAGTGGACGGAACCGGCGCAGGTCCACAACCTCACGATCGACGACATCCACACGTATTACGTGGTAGCCGGCGTCACGCCGGTCCTTGTTCACAACGTTAACAATGCCGCGTGTGCGGTCGCTGGTGGTCCATATCGGGGCGGACCGCATGGGGACCTGAATGCGCCGCGAGGGTCTGGCATCGAACGTAATCACATGCCTGCAAATAGCATCAGCCCGCTATCCACGGCCAGAGGTCCCGCGATTCAGATGGACACTGCGGACCACTATCGGACTGCAAGCTGGGGATCGGGTACTGCAGCGAAGCATTACCGGGCACGACAGAAAGCGTTGGTTGACGCTGGGGATTGGGCCGGGGCGATAAAGATGGACGTCGACGATATTCAGAGCAAGTTTGGCTCCAAGTATGATGACGCCATACATGAGATGATTAGCAACTTGCCGATATGTCTCAGTCCGTGTTAATGCCTTCAGTGTGGTGTGGTCGCGGGTAATATGCTGATCGCAGCGCAGGAGAACGAAGGGGGGTTCGACCATGCCGGAGGGTTCAAGAGTGTTGGAAGTCCTGCCTGGGATCGGCCTTGATCGTGCCCGGTTCGGGGAGAGTCGTTCCAGTCACCGCGAGCGGCTCGGAAGCTACAAGGCTTTCGAGCGAGTGCCGGGCTCGGGGGTGACCGACATCTATGAAGATGGAATGGTCATGCTGTCCTACGACGAGTCGGACCGCCTCGTCTTCATAGAGATTGGAGGCGAAACGGCGGTGTTGCTTGGTGGAATCCAATTAACCGGAAGGCCCCTCGGGGCTGTGCTTGATGAGCTGGCTCAGGGTGATATCCCGGTTGAGTTCGACGGCGACTCGTCGTACGCAATCTCGTCTACCGGAGTTGAACTATTTACCAGCTCTCCGGATGACATCAATGAGCCAGTTGGAGGGGTTTCGGTAATCCTGGCCGGGCGGCAGTGATGTTGCGACTCAGCGCGTAGTCGGACAGTTTTCGGGGCGTGCCGGCTCCGTACTTCGTGCAGAAGTGCGGAGTCGCGCGCCCCGGTTGCTGTCGGACGCTCAGCGGCGTGCAGATGAATACGGTGCTCCCCGAATGGGCAGTCGGCCCGGCGGTGGCGCAGCAGCACGGTCAGACGCGGGCACACTACTAGTGCCCCGTCATGCAGCCTTGAACGGGTAATCCGGGTGGCGGATCTTGGAGCCGGCGGCGAATGCGGATTTCGGTCTGGCGCGTTGGTTGCGCCATCGGATGTAGTCGCCGATGGCGGCGTCCTGCTCGGCGTGGCTGCGGTGGTCTGTGCCGTTGAGGGCGAAGTAGCGCACGGCGGCGAACTCGTCTTCGATCCAGTTCAGCCAGGAGGCGTAGGTCGGTAGGAATACCAGGTCGACCTGGTTGGCGGCGCACCAGGCGCGGACCTCGGGGTGCTTGTGCGGGGAGAAGTTATCGCAGATCAGATACAGCTTTTGGTCGGGCCAGCGGCGGCGCAGGGTCTTGAGGAAGCTCAGGAACTCGCGCCACCGTTTCCGGTCACGGATGCGGTAGTGCAGCCTCCCGGTGGCCAGGTCCAAGGCGGCGATCATGTGCCGCACACCCTGGTCGCGGGTGTAGGTGGCCCGCAGCCGAACGGGCTGACCCTGAGGGCGCCAGGCCCGGCCGGGACGGGGTTGCAGGCTCAGCGGCCCGAACTCGTCCACACACAACACCCGACCGTCGGCCGGTGGATGGTCGTAGAGGTCCAGGATCCGGCGCATCTTCGACGTGAAGTCGGGGTCGTTGCTGGCCTTCCACGTCTTGGTTGCCTGCCACGACACGCCACGCTCGTGCAGGATCCGCCGAATGGTCTCGGCGCTGATCGTCGCCACGTAGCCGGCGTCGATCAGGTAGTCGCGCAGCTTGGCCAGGGACCAGCACGAGAACGGTCGGCCGAGGAACCGGGGGTCGCACCGGGCGATGACGCAGATCCAGTCACGGGTCTGCTCATCGATCCGTCTCGGTGCGCCCCCGTTCCATTTTGGGTCCAGCGCGTCGAACCCCCGCTCGTTGAACGCGTGGATCACGTCCCGCACGTAGTCCTCGCTGGCTTTGAGCAGGTGGGCGATGTCCGGGGCCGGCTGGCCCTGGGCGGACATCAGCACCACGATCGCCCTACGCAGCTTCACCGGGTCCTTCGCCGTGCGGGTGATCCGCTGCAACCGTTGACCCTCGGCCATCGACACCTGCCGGACGAACACCTCCGGCCGTCTACCCACCGGCCACCACCTCCCCTGACGAGTGCTGGGAGACAGCCTGCCCGATCCGTCCTCAGAACCGATGGATTACACGATCAACGTTCAAAGACGGGGCACTAGCTGGCAGTCAGGGCAACTGGCTGGCTGAAGGCCATGCCAGGGCAGGCGACCGACGCCGCCTTGAAGCCCTAGCCCAGATCGACATTACCGTCATATGCCGCATCCGCCGCATCGCCAGCCGTAGATCGCCTCATCGGGCCGCCGGCCGCACAGATCCATCCACCAGCACACCAGGCGGCGACCGAGTAGACGTCCTCGGTCGCCGCCGTGCCCGCGTAATCAGCGCGGCTAACCGCGCCCGCGTCGCCGTCGCGGCTACGGACGAAACCGCAGCCAATCAATGAGCTCTATCGCGTGGCTGAGCGAAAGCCCATCGACGATGCGACACTGCCGCGGCCAACACCACCCCGGCCATCGGCGTAACGTAGGTGGGAACCCTTGCCGGTCGTCAACGGATTCAAAGGCTAGCCACGACGGTCAGCGAGCCGACCCGTCGCCGGACTCGGCGAGCCGCTTGAGGTTCAGCAACTGCCGGCGGGCCATCACCAGGTCGCCGAGGCATCCGCCGAGGGCGATCACCGGGTTCGTCCGCATCACCACCTTGAGCAGCAGGCGGGTGGTGTTCCCAGCGTCGGGCACCAGGACGTACGACAGAACCGCGCCCATGATCTCGCCGGTGAGGTGGTGTCCCGGCTCGACCGCGAGGATCCGGCCCCGACGCCGTCCGCCGGCAGTCGTGAACGCCTCGCCCACCACCGGCTCGGGAAGGTCCACCAACCGTTGCGGTGAGCGGCGGCCGAGGTTGTCGATCCAGTCGTACGAGTACGGCGCGAGCCGGATCTGGGCGACCCACCGCCACACGGCGGAAGGTGGCGCGTCCACGCTCACCCCGCGCCAGGCCCGCAGGTTGGGCGCGGGAACGACGTCGTCGCACGGATACCGGCGACGTGTCTCGTCGTCGGAGACACCCCACCGGTCACCCAGCATCGGCCCGCCCCAGCACCAGCGTGGTCCGCAGGTCGAGCACGACCGTGCCGCCGAAGTCGTCGACCAGCCGGTCGAGGGCGGCGATCCCACGTCGTTGCTGCTCCGGTGTGCGGGACAGGTACGGCCCGAACGTGCGCATCAGCGCCAGGTACCGCTCCTTGTCCAGCGGCAGCTCCCGCCGGAACACCTCGCGGCGTACGTCGTCGAACTGCCCGCTGTCGAGGATGTCCCGATGGAACCAGTCGACGGGCCGCTTCCGGACGGTGGGGTCGACGGATCGCAGTGCGGCCCGGACGGCGGCCTGCTGGTCGGCGTCGGCGTAGTCGTAGCGGTGCCCGAAGACGGCGAGCGTGCCGCCGGGTGCCAGGGCGCGCCGGGCCAGGGCGTTGCGGGTGGCCGGGTCCAGCCAGTGCCAGGCCATCGCGCAGGCGAGCACGTCCACCCCGCCGGTGGGCGGCGACCACCGCTCGAACGTCGTGGCCTCGATGCGCGCTTCCGGGAACCGCTCGGCCAGCCGGGCCGCCATCAGTGCGTCGGGCTCCACGCAGGTCAGTGGCGCGCCGAGGCGGGCCAGCACCTCGGTGCCCTTGCCGGTGCCCGCGCCGACCTCGACGACTGAGGCCGGTGCGCCGCCGTGGTAGGCGACTATCGACTCGGCGATCTCCGGGGGATATCCGGGCCGGGCGCGCTCGTACAGGTCGGCGACCGTACCGAAGACATTCATCACCAGCAGGATACGGCTCCGACCGGTCCCCGACAGACCGCGCGGAATCCGGCCCACCCGCTTCTACAGTCCGCACCATGAGGTGGACCCTGCGGCTGGTGGCGGCGCTCGGCGTACTCGTGACCGCTCTGGCGACCGGGGCGGCGAGCGGCGCCGCGGCGCCCGCCGACGGCGGCCTCGGCCTGGCCCTGCGGCCCGGCCAGGCCGACTACCGCGCCGGGGACCAGGTCCGCCTCGATCTCACCGTCACGAACACCACCGGGTCGGCGTGCGCGCTCGCCACCGGGCCCGTCGGCACCGTGCAGATCACGGGGGTACGCCGGGACGGGCGCGACGTCGAGCCGACGCTGGCCCGCAGCTTCTTCGAGGACGGGATCGGCGCCGCCACCACCGCCGGGCTCACCACTGTGGAGCCGGGAGCGACCGCTGCCGTGGGATTGACCGGGGTACGGCTGCGCGACGGCGAGGTCGTGCTCCGCTCGGTGGCCGCCACCCCGGACGGCGGTGGGCTGGACACGCTCTGGCCGGTCGGCGCACCCGGCCGGTACGAGGTGACCGCCGGCTACGTGACGCTGCCGGTCACCGGCGCGACGAACCCGTGCGCGGGCGCGACTGCGCTGCGGACCGCCACGTTCACCGTGTCCGACGACGGCGGGACCGGACGGCGCTGGCTCTGGCTCGTCGGCGGGGGAGCACTAGCGCCGCTCGTCGTCGCGCTGGTCGTGCTGCTGCTGGTACGCCGACGACGCCGGCCGACAGCCGCCGCCGTGGCCCTGGTGCTGCTGGTGGCCGTCGGCGCGTACGTCGGCGGTGGTGCCCGGCCGGCGCGGGCCGACTACGGCGTCGACCCGACCGCCGGGGTGCCGGTCAGCGGCGTCGACTTCCAGGCGGCTGTCGACGGCTGCCTGGCCGGGTTCGCGCTACCCGGCGGCGACCCGTCCGGCCTGCTGCCCCGGCTGCGCGACAAGAAGAGTCCCCGGGTGCGGATCATCCCGACCACTGGTGGCTCCGGCGCGTTCGAGACGCCGGACAGCGCCGACGGCAAGGGCTCCTCGACCGTCACGTGGAACCCGACCTCCACCGACCCGTACGGCGACGGGGTGGCCCGCGACCCCTGCGCCGCGCTGTACCACGAGCTGAACCACGCCGACGACATCTCCCGCAACGCGGTGCCGCAGGGCGAGTGCGGCGGCACCGGCATCCGTACCGCCGAGGTGAAGGCGACGCTCGCGGAGAACCGCTACCGGGCGGCGAAGGGGCTGCCGCCGCGCACCGAGTACGACGGGAAGACGCTGCCGAAGAACCTCGACGAGTGCAAGAAGCCGGCCAAGAAGACACCGCCGCCGAAGGGACCGGTGAAGCTCTGCGAGGACGGCGCCGACTGCGGCGGCAGCAACGGCGACCCGCACCTGGTCACGTTCGACCGGGTCGCCTACGACTTCCAGGCCGTCGGCGAGTTCACGCTGGTCGCGTCCACCGGCGGCGACCCGCTGGAGGTGCAGGTCCGGCAGACCCCGATGTCCGGCACGCGTACCGCCTCGGTCAACTCGGCCGTCGCGTTCCGGATCGGCGCGCACCGCGTCGCGCTCGCCCTCACCGACGGCGGCACCCAGGTGCGCGTCGACGGCGCACCGCCGGCCGCGCTGCCGGACCGCACCGACCTGGCCGGCGGCGGCACCCTCACCCGCCGCCCGTCGGACACCGGCCCCGCCGACGGGTACGACGTGACGTGGCCGGACGGGTCCGCGGCGGCGGTGGACCAGATCGGCCGCTACGGCTACCGCGTGCTGGTCCGGCTCGCCGAGACCAGGGCCGGAAAGGTACGCGGACTGCTCGGCGACTTCGACGGCGACCCGGCCGACGACATCGCGCCCGCCTCCGGGGCGGCGCTGGCCCAGCCGGTGCCGTTCGCGAAGCTCTATCCCGCGTACGCGGACAGCTGGCGGATCACCAGGGACCGCTCGCTGCTGCACTACGACGACGGGCAGGACACCGGTACCTTCACCGACCGCGCGTTCCCGGAACGGGAGATCACCGTCGGCGACCTCGACCCGGCCCGGCGCGCGACGGCCGAACAGGTCTGCCGCTGGGCCGGCGTGACCGCGCCCGCCCAGCTCGCGGAATGCGTCTTCGACGTCGCGGTCAGCGGCCGACCCGAGTTCGCCGTGGCCGGCGCGAGCACCGAACGGATCGCCCCGCCGGCCGCCACCCCGATCACCGCCGTACCCGTCGCCACCGCCACGCTCACCCCCGGCGGGGAGCCGCTGACGTTCGCCGCCCGCGCCGGGGACGCCGTCTTCGTCGACGCCACCGCGCCGGGAATCGGCGACCGCTGCTCGCCGTACGTGCTCACCGAACCGGGCGGACGGGAGATCGCCAGCGGCTGCAACATCAAGGGCGCCGGGTACGTCGACCGCGTCGACCTCACCGCCACCGGCACGTACGCGCTGCGGGTCACCGCCGCGCCAGACGACACCGGCCGCGCCGCCGTGCGGGTGTACGCGGCCCAGGACAGCGACGGGACGCTGCAACCGGACGGCCCGGCGGTCACCGCGACAGTCGCACAACCCGGCGCGCGGGCGCGTTACCGGTTCAGCGGGCGCGCGGGGGAACGTGTCTACGTGGAGGCGCCCGCGAGCAGCCTCACCGACCAGTGCTCCCCGCTGGAGCTACGGGACGCCGAGGGGCGGCTACTGCGCAGCGGCTGCGTGATCAACGGCGCCGGTGAGATCGACGGCACGCTGCTGCCCGCCGACGGGACGTACACCGTGGTGGTCGACCCCACCGAACGCGGCACCGGCACGGCCACGCTGCGGCTGGTCACCAGCCGGGACCGGGAGGCGATGATCGCGCTCGGCGGGCCACCTGTCGTCGCCGTCGTGGACCGGCCCGGCACGATCATCGGCTACCGGTTCACCGCTGCGGCCGGCACGTCCGTGACGGTGAGTGCGACCGCCTCCGACCTGCCGGACCAGTGCGGCGTGCTGGCGCTGCGCGCGCCCGACGGCAGCACCGTCGGCAGCGGCTGCGTGATCAACGGGGCCGGTGAACTCGGGCCGACCGTGTTGTCGGCGTCCGGGGCGTACACCCTGGTGGTGGACCCGTCGGGGGCCGCGACCGGGCAGGTCACGCTGGCGGTGCGGTGAGGCCGACCCTGGATTTCGGGGGTGGCCGGCGGGCGTGCTAACGTCTCGTCCCGTTGTCAGCGAGCGCCGCTAGCTCAACTGGCAGAGCAGCGGACTCTTAATCCGCGGGTTCGGGGTTCGAGTCCCTGGCGGCGCACCAACGATCAAGGCTCTGACCTGGTGTTTCACACCGGGTCGGGGCCTTTTTCATGTCCGGGCGTGGGTGGTGGTGGCTCGGTGGGTGCTCGGGTGCCGGTGGACCGGGGTGGCGTCGGTGGGACGCGGCGGGGTGCTCCGGGACGCCGGTCGGTGGCTGCGGCGCGGGATGGTCGGGCGGCGGGGGTTGCGGCTGTCGGTGGTTCCGGATCGGTTCGGTGGGCGGTTCCCGGATGGGATCGGAGCCGGGGTCCGGCGATCTTGGCGGAACGCGGTATGCCGGTTCTGCGGCTTCCGTCGTCAACTCTTCGGCTGATTTGGTGAACAGTGATCATGGAAAACGTCTCACAAACCCCGTTTTGAGGGTGCGGGAGTTCCCTCGGGGCGTCACCGCAGTGCTGGATCGCCGGGATGGTGGGACGTCGACGGGGTGGGGGATCATCGATGGGTGGCCGGTGATCGTGAGCTGTCGCCTCGGCGGTGGCGGATCCTGTCGTTCCTGGCATTGCACGGCTGGGCCACCACGAGCGACATCGCGGTGGTAGCGGGGGTGCCGCGTTTGACCGCGCACCGGGACCTCACCTGGTTGCACACCATGGGCTTGGTGGGCCGGGAACGGTCGGCGGAGGACCGGGCGCACGCCTGGTGGTACAGGATCACCGGGGAGGGGACCGAGCTGCTGGATCGTGATCTCGTCTTGTCGGGGCGGCCGGTGCCGTTGCGTCTGGGTCAGCGGGACTGGGGTACGGCGCACTACCTGCTGTTCCTGCCGCTGCTCGCGGTGTCACGCCAGGATCCCGCCCGGTGTCGGCTGTTCCAGTGGCTGACGACTTTGGACACGTCGGTGTGGCTGCGGGAGCGGGGCCTGGCGTATCTGCGTGCTGACGGGTACGGCGTGTGGCTACAGGACGGCCGGTGTCTGCGGTTCCTGGTGCACGTAGATCCCGGCCCGGTTGGTGAGGTCATCGCCGAACGAGAGCGGTCAACTGCCGGACTCGGTGCTGTTCTGGCTGGCTATCGGCGCATCGACCCGGTCTTGCCGGTCGGCGTAGTGCTGGTCATCGCTCGGGATGCGACCCGGGAGGCCAACCTGGTCGCTGATCTGGTGAGCCGGCCGTTGCGGGCGCCGATCGCGATCGCCACCGTCGACCTGCTGCACCACCATCGGCCGCACGAGCAGGTGTGGAGGGTCCCGGCGGTGGGCAACGCACGTCACCGGCTGATCGACCTGCCTCCTCCAGCCGGAGCGACTCCCGACGATTCGAAGGTAACCGGACCGCAGTAAGCGAATAGGTAGGAGCTGCCATGGGTCTGGCTCGCTGAGGAGCGAGCGACCGCATAGAGTATCCGCTTCTGCCGAGAAGAGTGCTCCAAAGGTCAAACCTTAAGTGAGGCATTTGATCACTGAGTGTTGATGCAGATTAGGTCTATAATCAGCGAGTGAATCTGCCCAGTGAGCGTATGAAATATACGGCCCTGTCAACCGTCTATCCTCCCATCTCCAGCCAGGAGGCCAGCTGGCTTCAAAGGGACCCAGAAGTTGAGGCCCTTCTAAGGACAAGCAACTTCTACATGATCGGAGCCCGCAAAGAGGCAAAATTCCGCAATCTAGTTCCGAACGAGGACGACTGGACGCTCCGCTTCGATCTGGTGATCGGCGACTTCGAAGATGGCGTGACCATTAGGATTCGGGACTTGCCAGGCCTTGAGGGTGTCAATCTCGACAGCGTCTACCTGGACGCCGGAGAGAAGCATGTCCGCTTTTGGGATGGTGAACCTCATGGGCCGGACTCGGAGGTCCTTGAGTGGTTCACCACGGAGAAGTTGGTTTGGGATCGCTCGCATGCTCGTCCGGGGATAACTGGGCTCGATAGGTTCGCTGATGCCGCGGCGTACGATCTTCTCTATGTCGGAATTGCCAAGGATGGAGACACCTTCGACCGGCTCATTGCCAAAGGGCACAAGAAACGCATGGAGATTCTTTCAAACGAGCCGCAGCGCTTGCCGGGTGCGCGGGTTGCAGACGAAATTTATCTATTCATGTTCAAGATTAACGTTCTACATATTCGGTTCCTAGGCGAGGATGATCTAATACTTGCGAGCGCGCCTCCCGTCGACGAACGAGCGGTACTTGCGGACGCAGAGAAAGCTTTCATTAAAATGCTTGATCCCAGCTACAACGAGGTCAAATATGTTGGATATCCGCGCGGTCGCGATGGAGTATACGGAGCCAATATAGCTAGGTACGGGTATGTGATCGCTGAAAACGCTAGTTTCCGCACAGTCAATGGGAATTTCCGCGGGGGGCTCAACGCTGACACGGGCACCCCTTCGAATATGGCAGATATGATCTTCGTGGAGGGAAATTCCGTCACAGTGGTACGGGGCAGGCCAGCCTAGAGCGTCGGATGCAAGCGTGGCAGCACCTTGGGGCTCCAGCTTCGGGTTCCCTCAGCGCCGCTGGCCCCACGCCCTGCTTGCGCGGCGTCGTGCTCTCTAGGCAGGGTTCGACAGTGCGGCCAACTATCGAGTGCATGGCAGCGGCGGGCTGACCGGGATGCCTCACCTCGGTGATACACCTGTCCTATGTCCAATCCGGTCGGACGTCCCCGCAGGAACCCAGGGCATGGAACGCCCGAGCGATCCGGACGTGGCCGATGAGGGGAGACAGGCCAGGTAGGTTGCGTGCGAGCCCCTGAGAGGCCATTCTTACCAGCTTCCTGCCCTCTACACAGACGCCGCCAACTGGCGCATCCCGGGCTTTCCGGGTCCGCTTCACGTGGACAAGGTTCAGACCCCTGCCCTATCTGCTCAATAGGATGCCGTGCTGGGCGCCCGCCGCTCCGATGCCCAACCGGCATCCCCCGAGGCGGTGACGAGATCGAGAAGCGATGCGATAATTTGACCATGGGTACTCCGATCACGCTATCGCTGAATGGCATCACTATTGACTGGGGTCAGAACCGATATTGGAATAACCACCACTGGCTCTTCCCTCCAGGGAGTCTTACCGACGTCGAGTACCTATACGCTGACGATGTCGTCGAGACGAAACCGGGGTTCCAGACAACCCTGGACGAGGCCTACTTCCGACTTTGCCACCTCGGCTATTCGCAGCAAGAAGCCAAGACGAAGTTCAACATGGCCGTGGCGCGCTGGAACCGGACTGCGGACTTGCGCCTCTCCTTCGAGGACTTTCAAGTCGCTCTTACTGGTGTGGACTTTGCATCGCTCACGCCGGCAGATCTTGCACCCTATGTTTGGGACTTCCGGGCATTCGTGGCGAATCTGCTCGCTGCGTGGGATTCGAGCGAGGCGATGCTTGAAGACTTCATTCTGGGCCTCGACTTCGCGCTCACCCTTCGAGTGCTCGCCAATCGTGTTGACAATCGCCCACTTCCGCTAAGGTGGCACCATCAAGACTTTATCGACAGTGGATGGGTATCTCTCGACGACCTAACTGATATTGATCGACAGACTCTCATCATCAACCACACGATGATGGTTGGGCGCCTGCAGGATTACGCCGGCCAGACGTCCGTGAAGGGGTTCGATAACTGGCTCGTCGAGCGAGGGATCCCTCGATCGACGCCCTACTCGCGGATGAATCAGGACGGCACGGTGACCCACCAGATGATGACACTGCCCAGTGCCGTCCGTAACATGATTCATCACCCAGAGAACCCGCACAATGCTCTGTCCGACCACAGCCTTCGGGACAGCATAGAGGTCCTTCTAAGAATATCGAAGCTTCTCCCGACCCCGATTCCCGGCCTAACCTGAGTCAATGGTAGCCCACCGCCCGCAAGTCCTCGATCAGCATTCTGATTTGCCGAAGATTCCGGCTCGGTGCGGCCGTCCGCGAGGCCGGCGAGATGGCGTTGTGGTACAGGTACGCGAGCTGGCGCCGACGTAGGGAGCGGCTGCTGATGGCGCTGATGGTGTCGGCCCTGCTTGGATGTCCTGCGGTGGACAGAGGAGCTGTAGCTGATCTGGATCGGCCCCGGCCTGCCCTACGCTGACGCCATGAGGAATCGGGGCTTGAACCAAACTTCAACGCTGGCCCTACCCGGCGGATGCTGATGGACCGGCAGGCGGCGGTGCCGGCTCGCGTGCTCCCGGACGAGGTCCGGGCTGACGTCGAGACATTATGGCGCTACCACGACATGCGTCACGAGCTGCGTCCTTGCGACGTGGGCATCGGGTTGGGGAGCCATGACCTCGGCGTTGCGGTGATCGCAACGCGGCTGTTTCAAGCGGGCCTGTTCCCATGGATCGTTTTTACCGGTGCGAACGCCCCGACCACTGTCGAAAGGTTCCCGCGTGGAGAGGCGGTGCACTACCGCGAGTACGCCATCGAGCAGGGCGTACCCCGGGAAGCGATTCTCGTGGAGCCGCGTGCCACGAACACCGCTCACAACCTGGAGTACTCGCGTCAGCTCCTGGCCGAACACCAGATTCCGGTGAAGTCGGTGCTGATCATGTCGCGGCCGTACCAGCAGCGTCGGGCCTACGCCACCTGCAGGTTGATGTGGCCGGAGGTCGATGTGGTGTGCGCGTCGAACCCACTCGACCTGGACGACTATGTGCGCAGCATCGGCGACCCGCGGCGGGTGGTGGACATGCTGGTCGGCGACACGCAGCGGATCGAGGTGTACGCCGAGCGCGGGTTCGCGATCCCACAGGAGATGCCGGACGAGGTGCGGGCGGCCTTCGAGCGCCTGGTAGCGGCTGGCTACACGAGCCGGCTGATTTGAGCCCAGTCACCAGCGTGGCCCGCCCGACCGGACGCCCATCCGGTCGCTGAGTTCGACGGCCAGTCGAGGTGGCCGGGGGCGGGTGAGGATGTCCCGGACGAGGTCGCGGGAGAGCCGGTGGTAGCGCACCTGGTCGGGGCCGATGACCTCGGCGTCCAGGAGTGCGGCGAGCGCGTCGTCGATGCGGTTCCACCGGGCAAGGGCTCGGGCGGTTTCGATGGCGTGGCGAACCTGCCGTTCGACGGGCACGGTGCTGGTGTCGAGTGGGGTGCCGATGGCGATGGCGCGTTGCACGTCGCCGAGTTCCATCGCCACGGTCGTCTTGTGGATCGACACGTTGGTCGGCCCGAACGCGGTCCACACGTGGTTGCCGTCGGCGCCGAGCCGCTGTGCGGCGGCATCGGCTTCGGCGATGTGGGTGTCGGCCGAGGCGCGGTCGTCGTCTCGGGCGGCGGCCAGGGCGCAGACGAGGTGCAGGCTGCCGTAGACCGACAGCAGCTGCGGAGTCGGCCTGACGAGCCGGGGTTCCAGGAACCGCGCCGCCGTGGCGGCGAGGCCGCGGGCTTGGGCGTACTCACCGATGGACGCCAGCGAGTGCGCGGCGGAGCGGCTAAGTGAGCCGATGACGACGTGATCGTGGCTGGCGTTAGCGGCCGCCAGCCCTCGGCTGGCGGCGGTCCACGCGAGGTCACCTTCGCCGAGTTTGGTGAGGAACAACGCGGCGAGCTGGTGCGCGTAGGCGGTCATCGCGTGCGCGCGCTGGCCGTCGTCTCCGTCGTACGCCTCAGTGGCGGTGAGACAGTCGTGGATGAGGTAGGGCAGCCGGCGGGCAAGGGTGCCATAACGGGAGTGCTGGTAGGCGGTCCAGATCTCGGCTACGTCGTTCTCGATCTCGCGGAGGGCAGGTGCCTCGACGTCTCCCGTGCTGGCAAGCGCCGGCGCGAGGTGACGATAGTCGTGAAGCGCGGCCCGCAAGGCGGGGATGGTCTCGCGTCCGGAGTCGTCCGACCACTCGAACAGGCTCGGGGCGCCGATCAGGTCGCCGAGGGACACGTCGAGGGCCTTGGCGATCGCGCGTATGACCGACAGCCGGTCCAGGTCGGCCCGGTTCGTCTCGACCTTGCGTAACCACTCCTGCGTCTTGCCGACCAGACCGGCCAGCACCTCCTGGGAGAGCCCTCGCCGACGCCGGTAGAAGGCGACGCGCTGGCCGATCGTCATGTCGTCCGTCATCCCTCGCACACCATCACCCTGCCCGCTGAAGGCCGCCGGACCCGGTACGGATTTTCCCGGTCCTCCGTACCGGCCGCCCCTACGTTCAGTTCACCCCGGATCACCGGCGCGTGTCGATGCCGGTGTCAGGGATGACTGACAGGGAGCTGCAGATGGAGGGATCGATGAGCGGCGCACCACACCACGGCTTGGGCCGCTGGCTCGGCCTGTCCAGGAGCGAACTGTCTCGGCGCTTTCCCCGCCTGCGTACCGCCATGAGGGCTGCGCGGGTGGGTGATCGGCGGTCTGCTCCCAGCCGCCGTGGTGCGGCGGCGGGCTCGCCATTCCCCCGGCGAGCCCGCCGCTCATCGGCGCTGGTGGGGGTGGCGGCATGACGGTGTACGTCTCGCGTAACGCCATGTCCGGCCAGTCCCGGCGCCCCGAGCCGAGGTGGATGGCCTCGGCGGGGCAGGTGTGGCCCGCTGACCCGCCGCTGCTCACCTTCGTGTGGCGTCGGCTGTTCGAGCAGCAGGCCCGCGAGGGCGGTCGCCGGTGACCGGGCCGCAACGCCGTCTCGCAGCGAACCGGCTCGCGCCAGCCGAGGTGGAACACTTGCCGATGCGCCCGCTGTGGTTGTGCCGCCGGTGCGGGCAGCCGTGGCCCTGCGGCGCGGCGAAGCTCGCGCTCCTGGCCGAGTACCGAGGAGTGCCGGTGAGCCTGTTCCTCTACCTGGCCGGCTGCCTGCACGACGCGATCGACGACCTGCACCGGCTCAGCCCGAGCGTGACGGGCAGCGCCGCCGACATGTTCGACCGGTTCCTCGGCTGGCCCGCCCGCCACACCCACGCCTACCGCGTCAGCACCACCACGGCCGGCAGCACCGAACAGGGCTCCTCGTGAACGGCATCGGCCTCATCAACGCCACCGACCAGCCGGCGATCGCCGGCAGCTTCCACACCCTGGTCGTGCAGCCAACGACCTTCTGCAACCTCGACTGCACCTACTGCTACTTGCCCGACCGGAGATCCCTCCGCCTGATGAGCGCCGCGGTCGCGCGGGCCTGTGCCGAGTCGATCGCCCAGCAGAACAGCGGTCATCCCGTGAGCGTCGTGTGGCACGGGGGTGAACCCACAGCCACACCCATCGGGCTGTTCCGGGGCCTGCTGGCCCCGTTCGAGGAGCTGCGGCGCGCGGGGATGGTGCGTCACGAGATCCAGACGAACGCGACGCTGATCAATCGACAGTGGTGCGAGCTGTTCACCGATTATGGGTTCGAGGTCGGGGTCAGCATCGACGGACCGGGCGCGTTGAACCGGAACCGCCTCGACCGGGCCGGCAACCGAACGGACGCCCGAACCCTGCGCGGCATGCAGACCCTGGCCGAAGCGGGGCTGAGGTACTCGGTTATCTGTGTGGTCACCCCGGAAACCATCGACCACGCGGACGCCCTCGTCGACTTCTTCACCGGCCTGCCCGGCTGCGAGTCGGTGGGCTTCAACATCGAGGAGCAGGAGGGCGCCGACCGGGCGCCGGTGGCGGAGGATGCCGCGTACCGGTTCTGGCAGCACCTCATCGCACGTCGCGTCGGCGGCAGCCCGCTGCGGATCCGCGACGTGGACCGGCTGGCCGACTACCTCGCCGCCACCCGCGCTGGCCGCGTCGACCACGCGCCGTATGAGCCGATCCCGACCGTCTCCTGGGATGGGCAGGTCGTGCTGCTGTCACCGGAGCTCCTCGGCATCACCGAGCCGCGATACGGCGACTTCATCGCCGGCAACGTCCTCCACCAGCCGATCACCGCCATGCTCGCCCGCGCCGGCGACCTGGACTATGTCGCCGAGTTCGTCGTGGCCCTCAACGACTGCGCCGACCACTGCGCCTTCTACGACTTCTGCCGGGGCGCCCAGGCCGGCAACCGCTACTTCGAGCACGCGACGTTCACCGCCCGCGAGACCACCTACTGCCGAACCACCCGACAGGCCCTCGTCCGCGCCGCCGCGGATCACCTCACCCCGCAAGGAGAAGCCCCATGACCAACGCTCTCGCGGTCCTCGTCAACGCCGCACCTGAGCAACTCGCCCGCCTCGGCGTCGACCCGGAGCGGTCGGTAGCGTCGATCGACGCGGCGAAGTTCGACAACCGCCCCACCTGGGACAACAAGGGTAAGTTCGACAGCCGACCCGGCTGGGACAACTGGAACAAGAAGAAGTAGCCCTCCGCGACGGGACGCGCGGGGTGGCGTGCCCACCCCGCGCCCACACAGGTTGAGGACACATGCGCACCACCACGATCGGCGACCTGAAGATCCTGCTCCCGGACCTCGAACCGGACGACCTCGACACCACGACGGACCTCGGCGACCGGCTCACCGAGGCACTCGTCAACGGCGCGGCGTGGCGCGGCTCGCACCTTGAGGACGTCAGCGTTCGCAGCAGCATGATCACCGGCGTGGACCTGAGTGAGAGCACCTGGGAGGCGGGCAGCCTCTTCGGCTGCGAGATCATCCGCACCGACTTCTCCGGCGCGACCCTAACCGGCATCACCATCGAACGGTGCGCGATCACCGGCTCCCGGTTCACCGGCACCAGACTCACCGACGTACGCCTCAAGGACGTCCTTTTTGACGGCTGCCGCTTTGACTACGCCACCTTCCACCGCGTCGCCGCCGCCGGCTCGGTCGCCTTCTCCGAGTGCACTCTCACGAACGGCGCGTGGTCTTCCTGTCGGCTACCCCGCATCGCGCTGCGGTCATGTGACCTCGCCGGTCTGGAACTGGACTCCTGTCAGCTCGACGGGACCGACCTTCGGGGCAGCCGCCTCCACGAACTCAAGACGCCGCTGGACAACCTGCGCGGCGTCACTGTCGACGAAGACCAACTTCCTGACCTCACCCGGCTGACCGTCGCCGCCCTCGACCTCACCGTGCGCAACGAGTGAATCCGAGGAGGGATCGTGCTCGCTGAACCCACCGGCAACCCGGGCACGATCCTCGTCTGTATCCGGGGCAACTCCGGCTCGGGCAAGAGCAGCATCGCCCGAGAGCTACGACGCCGGCACGGCCGGGGCTGCGCCCTGGTCGAGCAGGACTACCTGCGCCGGATCGTGCTGCGCGAGCGGGACAAGCCCGGCGGCGCGGCACCGGCGTTGATCGGGCAGACCGTCCGGTTCGCCCTCGACCACGGCTACCATGTGGTCTTGGAGGGCATCATGCACAGCAGCCGCTACCGCAGCATGCTGACCGCCCTGCGGGACGGCCACCGCGGCCGGTCGCTGTTCTGCTACCTCGATGTGTCCCTGGCCGAGACCCTGCGCCGGCACCTCACCCGCCCGCAGGTCAGTGAGTTCACCGCCGAGCACATGAGCGGCTGGTACGCCGCCCACGACGTCCTGGACTGGCCCGACGAGCTCGTCCTACCCGAGACCACCGGACTGAACGAGGCCGTCCAGGCCATCGCCGCTGTGGCTGGGCTACCCCAGACCGGACGCGACGACGACCTGCTACCGAACGTTCCGTCCCTTTAGAGCAGCTCAGCCGGCTACTGGTATCGCCGTTCCGGCGTACCGTTCGCCAACATCAGTCCCGCGTGGCCAGCCCGTCAAACACGGCGACTGCGACGGCGTGCAGCTCGCCCTACCGTGCCCGCCTGAGCCAGCTCTCGATGACGGTGAAGTCGTGCTCGGTCAGCCCGCGACGTGGGTCGACCCGATGCAGCAGGGCCGGACCTGGGTGATGAGTCGACACCCACTGCTGATCGGCGTGGGAGATCTCGTCGTCGACCCAGACGAAGGGGCGTCCCTGCGCCCATTCGACCAGCCCACGGGTCTTCCAGTGCAGGGGTCCCACCTCGTCGGAGTCGGGCCAGTCCACGACGGGCAGCGGCGGCAGCCCGAGCAGGGGTGCGAGCACGTCGTTCGCGTCGCTCATCCAGGTCGTCGCCCACACCAGATCGCACGGCAGGGTCTCCAGTCGGCGGCCGTGTTCCGGATCGACCTTGTGCAGCAAGGGATGGGCGTCGGCCGGTAGGGCCCGTGCTACGGGGCGGCCATACGACTTGCCCGGCCCGGCCGCCGCGGGTGTGCCGAACGGGATGAGGGTGCCGTCCACGTCAAGGAACAGCAACGGACGCGGTGCAGGGGCGGACATGACCCAGAGGCTAGCCCCCACCCCGCCAACAGCTACCTCCGCGCACTTGCCCCAAGGCCATTCTTTTCGCTGCTGCTCCCGGCGGCGGCGGTCCGGCGCCGCTGACCCCGACCGCGGCAGGGGCGGTGCCGGGATGCCTCTCACCGGCCCTTTCCGCTTCGGCGGCGCTGCGGTGCCCCCCTACGCCATCAGGACCACATCCACACCTCAACCAAGGAGTTCTCATGCTTTCGTCGACACCTTCAACGACTGCCGTAGGCATTGGCAGTGATGAGTTCCGGCTTGATCCCCGTTCGGGGGGCGGGCTTGGCGTCAGCGTTGACGTCAGTCTTCAGCCGGACCCCCGAACCGACCTCCTGTTTCCTCTCACACCGCAGGTCAGCGCGTCTGTCAGCGCCGTCGGCTTGTCCTGCGACAGACCCTGCCTGCTCTCGGGTCTCTCCCCCTGGGGCTGGCATTCCCTACCCGGAAAGGCAGGTGGTAGCCGGTGGATGATCCGGTCCTTCGGGTTCAGTCCCAGCTGACCGGCCGTGACCGTGTGCTGCTGGGCTGGTTGTACGACCACGGCGTGTTGACGTCGTTCCAGATCGCGACCGCCCTGTTCCCGTCCCTCGATTTCTGTCAGCGGCGGCTGCGGACCCTGTACCGGCTGCGCCTCGTCGCTCGGTTCCGGCCGCAGCGGGCCGACGGCGGCTCATACCCGTACCACTACGTCATCGACCAGCTCGGCGCCGAGGTAGTCGCCGCCAGCCGGGACGAACGTCCACCGCGGCGGGACCACGCCCGGGTGGAGCGGCGGCGCTGGACCTCGACCCGCAGCCTCGCCCACCGGCTCGGGGTGAACGGCTTCTTCACCGACCTGGCCGGGCACGCCCGTACCCATCCGGGCACCGGCCTGGTGGAGTGGTTGCCGGAGGCGGTGTGCCAGCGCGCCGGGACGTTCACCAGCCTGCAGGATCCGGGGCTGGTGCGGGCGTACCAGCCACGGGTACGCCCGGACGGCTACGGCCGGTGGGTCGAGAACGGTGTCGAGGTGCCGTTCTTCGTCGAGTACGACACCGGCGCCGAGCAGCTCTCGATCCTGGCCGGCAAGGTCGACGGCTACCGGGAGCTGTTCGCGAAGATCGGGCGGGCGTGGCCGGTGCTGTTCTGGCTGCACTCGGCCGCCCGGGAACGCAACCTGCGCCGCGTCCTGGGCGAGGTGCCGCTATCAGTGCCGGTCGCCACCGGCGCCGGCGACCACGCCGCGACGGCGGGACTGAGCCCGGCGGAGGCGGTGTGGGCCGTGGCCGGCGGGGAAGGGCAGCGACTGCGCTTGGCCGACCTTGCCGGGTACGTAGTGGACGCCTCCCGTCGGGCGGGTGAGGCGGCGTGATCGGCGACGGCACGGCGGCGGCGGACGTTACCACTACCGTCGAGCGGACGGCAGTGGTCGGCGTCTGTCACGGATCTGTCGGGACCGGCTCGGCCGGTGCTGACAGACCCGTGAGAGAACCGGACGTCCGCCCCCACCGCGGCGGGACCGCGTCCGAGTGCCACGTCCGCTGCGGGCGGTCCCCGACCGTGTCCGGTCCCTGTCCCGACGGTGGTCCGACGCGGGATCGGTCTGCCATCCGGTCCCGCCTCCTGCGACTGACAGGCGGACCGGAACCCCGGTCCGGGGCGAGGAGGTGATGGGCCACGACAGCCTCGGTCCCTGACCCGGACGCCAGTCCGCGCGATCGCCGCGCCGAGGGTGGCGTCCAAGTCGTCATCATGCTGGCCATCGGCGGCGCAGCCGGGGCGGCCAGCTTCACCCACGTACACAACGTGGCCGCCGCGCACGGCCAACCCGGCTGGCTGGCCTGGGCCGACGCGATCGTCCTGGAACTGATGTCCATCGCCTCCGGCCTGGAACTACGCCGCCGCAAACGCGCCCACACCTCCTCCGTCTTTCCCGCCACCGTGCTGGCCTGCGCGGTCACCCTGTCCCTGGCAGCGCAGGTCGTCGAGGCCGAACCCTCGGTTATCGGCTGGGTCGCCGCCGCCGTACCCGCGCTCGGGTTCCTCGTCATGGTCAAGATTGCCCTCGGTCGGACGGGCACCGCCACGCCCGCCGCTGCTCGAACGGCAGCGGACTGGCGGCCGGACGAAGCCGGACGGACCGCTGCGGACAGCGGAGCGGACGAGGCGACCCGGTCCGCTGTCATGGCGGGGGAGCGGCGGTCCATGAACCGGACCGTCCGCTCACCGGAGGCTCGTCGCCGGCATGGCGGACGGGACCGGCAGCGGCGAGCGGACCGGGGACGGTCCGCGCAGCCGTCCGGTGACGTGGCCGAGCTGCTGCCGGCGGCGCGAACTGTTCGGGACCGGCTCGCCGCGGACGGGCAGGCACTGACCCGGGCGGCACTCGCGGAAGCCCTCCGCGCAGCCGGGCACACCGTGTCCAACACCCGACTATCCGAACTCCTCAAGACCCTCAAGACCGAGTCGTCGGCCCCACCCGAAACGACCGTCGATTCGATCACGCCGACCAACCCGACGTCACCGCCTTCGTCACCGGAGCGGCGCAACGGTGGCGAAGCAGCCACCCCTGTCCCGGTCGACCCCGACGGGGCTACCCCGCTCCTACCGCACAGCCATCCCTCTCACAACCAGGAGAAGCCCGATCATGAACAGCCCAGCGAACCACGATGACGAGACCACCCGCACCGCGACCGACAACACCACTGCGCCCGGTGTCGGGGAGGTGTGGACGATCGAGCGCATTGGTGCCCTCGGCGTGACCACCACCCTCGCCACCACCGCCTCGGTGCTCGGGATCAGCCGATCCCAGGCGTACCGGCTCGCCGCCACAGACCAGTTCCCCATACCGCTGATCCGGGCCGGCAGCCGCATCATCGTCCCGGTCGCCGCCCTGCTCCACCTCCTCCAACCCGAACCCAACGGGACCGGCGACGGCCGACTTGCACCCGATGCGAAGGTGAGCGTGGATGCGATGACCCCGCCACCAGCGGATTCCACCCGACACCACTGGCGGCACCATACGAAGCATCCAGGAGACGACGAGTGAAGGGATCCACCTTCAAACGCTGCAGCTGCCACGACAGCGTCACGGGCCGGCGACTGGGACGCTCCTGTCCCCAGCTTCGCCGGCCCGGCGGCGGCTGGTCCCGCACCCACGGCCACTGGCACTGGCAAATCGAAATCCCCGCCCGCGCCGACGGCACCCGCCGCCCACTCCGCCACGGCCCCTACGCCACCCAGGCCGACGCCGACACCGTCCTCGACCGCATCCGGGCCACGCTCGCCGTCCCCGACCCCACCGACCCGCACGCCACCGTCAAGACCGGCGACCTGATCGAAACCGCCGTCAAAACCGGCGCACCCGTTCCCAGCCCGGACCAGGTTCGCCGGGCGCTGCACCTGGACATCACCCCGACCGAGCTGCCCACGATGGCGGCGTACCTGACCGACTGGCTGGCCGGACGCAAGAACATCAAGACCGGCACCCTGCGCTCCTACGAAGGGCACATCCGGCTGTACCTGATCCCGCACCTCGGCCACCTGCGCATCGACCGGCTCCGCCCCGGACACATCGACGCCATGTACAACGCCATCGCCGAACGCAACACCACCATCGCCACCCGCCGCGCCAGCCGCGACCCCGCCAAACGCGACCAGGTCAAGAACCTGCGGATTGTCGGCAACCGGACCCTGCACGTCATCCACGCCACCCTGCGCAAAGCCCTCAACGACGCGATGCGCCGCCACCGCTACATCGACACCAACCCCGCCCTCATGGTCGAACTACCGACCGCCCGACCACCCAAGCCCACCGTCTGGACCGACCAACGCATCCGCACCTGGCGCGACACCGGCAAGAGCCCCAGCCCCGTCATGATCTGGACCCCCGAACACACCGGCAGATTCCTCGACCACACCCACAACGCGAACGACCGGCTCTACGCCCTCTACCACCTCATCACCTTCACCGGCCTGCGCCGAGGGGAAGCCTGCGGCCTGCACTGGGACGACCTCGACCTCGACGCCCACACCCTCACCGTCCGCTGGCAACTCGTCCAACACGGCTGGGCCACCACCATCGACACCCCCAAAACCACCGACAGCGAAGCCGCGGTCGCCCTCGACACCGAAACCATCGCGGTGCTGCGCGCTCACCGCGCCCGGCAACACCGCGAACGCCTCGCCGCGGGCGCTGCCTGGACCACCACCGGGCTCGTGTTCACCACGCCCACTGGCGGGCGGCTGCATCCCGCCGACGTCACCGACCACTTCCACCACCTCGCCACCCAAGCCGGACTACCACCCATCCGACTCCACGACCTCCGCCACGGCGCCGCCACCATGGGCCTGGCTGCCGGTGTACAGATGAAGGTCATCTCCGACCGGCTCCGCCACTCCAGCCCACACTTCACCGCCAAGTTCTACGGCTCCGTCCTACCCGAACTCTCACACGCCGCCGCCGAAGCAACCGCATCCGTCGTGCCCCGTCGGCGCGGCACCGGCATGTAGTCGGTATAGGTAACCGAACGGGGGCAGTAGATCCTCCGCATAAGACATGTGCAATACAAGGACGCACTTGCACATGACATGCGCAGATGTAAGACTCGTGGCGTGACGACCCGACTCGAACTTGACATCCTCCGGATGCTGCGGCGATCAGCCGAACCGCTGAGCGGCCGGCAGGTGGCTGAGATTGCCGGTGTCGCGCCCAACACCGCGAACAGGTTGCTCAAAGCGCTACAGAGCCGCAATCTTGTTCAGTCGACCAAGGCAGGGCGGGCGACCCGGTGGACCACAACCGCAGACGTCGCTGAGCTCAAAGAGATGGAAGGCTCGCCGCAGGAGCGGGTAGCGTTCGTGGTCACCGCGGTCGAGCTGGAGCACACCGAGGTCCTCAACCGGCTCGTGAACGTCGAACGGGTCCGGACGAGCGACATCTGGATGGTGCGCGGCGAGGTCCCCGGTGACCATATCAACTGGACGATCTACCTGGCTCGCGCCGGGATGGGAAACGCGACGTCGGCAGCACTCGTCGGGCTCGCCGCACGCGACCTGCATGCGAACCTCGTCGCGTTCGTCGGCACAGCCGCCGGTTTGAGGCCAGCAGAGCACAGCCACCTTGACGTCGTGGTCGGGAGTAGGATTCACAATCCTTACGTCGGCAAACAGGTGCCGACCGAGTCCGGCCCTAAGCTCCTGGGCCGCGACAAGACGTACGTTGTGCCTGCGCCGCTGGTCGCTCTCGTCAACGCGTGCATCGCCGACAGCAAGTGGACACCATCTGCTCGCAGCCAGCACTACAACGTCAACCAGGCGCACGCCTACGTCGCGCCTATCGTGTCCGTCGAGGCCGTACAGGCTGACCCCGACGGCCCCATCATGCGGGAGATCCGTTCCCGGTTTCAGGACGCAGCCGCACTGGACATGGAATCGTTTGGCCTCGCTGCCGGTTCCGATATTCACGACCTTCCAGTCCTCGCCGTCCGCGGCCTTTCTGACTTCGTCGGTGACAAGGCCGAGGCGGGGAATGACGACCTACAGCCGCAGGCTGCCGGGAACGCCGCTAGCTTGCTGCGTGACGTCCTTGTCTTCGCTCACCCAGACGACTTCAAGCGCGGCGGGCCAACACCGCCCGCTGAGCTGCCTGGGCCCCACGGGGGGTCTGTCGCGGTCGCACTGCCTGGCGCCGTCCAAATGTGGATGGACCGCCTCGAGCGTCGATCTCCAGCCCGAGCGCAGCGGGCGAAAGACGCCCTCGCCGAAATGCGGCGCGACGGCGTAACGGCAGCGACGTGGCTGAGTCGGGCGCTGCATCGGCCGCCGGCCTGGCTGCGTGAGGACGATACCGGTGACGGGTGGGCACTCGTCTCCTCACTTGCGTCGATCGCCGGCTCGAAGGTCGCATGGCGCGGGTTCGAGCAGGCAGCGGCGGCCGCGAAACTTACCGGCAACATCGACGCGAGCGCCTACTTCACCGTCACCGCGCGACTCGAACGCATCGGGAAGGACCCCGACGAGGACGACCTCGACAACGACAACGACAAGCCTGGCCCCGAAGCTATGGACGACTTCGACGACGATGTCGTCGCCCGGTTCGGCGGCGTCATTGCTTTTTACCGCGCGGTCATTGATGGCGACCTCGCCAAGACCAAGGCGCGTGCGGAGGCAGCCATCGCCTCACTCGGTCTCACCGATCCCTCCGGCGTCCTGGGGGCGCCTGAGGAACCTGTCCCGGAGGTCGACCTCGACCCGGCGGTGCGAGACGTCATGGCGGCCGCGATGCTGCGGCAACTCGCGCAGATGATGCTGGCGCCCGGCGCGGCAGACCAGCTTGGCGTCCAGTCTGGTCTCGCCGCGCGCAGACCGCGCGGCAACCCGGTAACCCGGGACCTGGCCGACGACGGCCTGCGGCTCGCGCAGTGGGCGGTAGCCCTGCGCCCGAACGCCGAAGGGACACGGCTAATCCAGGCACAGACGATGCTGGGCGTGCTCGTCTCGATGTCCGGCCGGACCTCAGCCGACGTCGAGGACGAGATCTCCAAGCGGGCCAGGGTCGTGGAGACTGACGCGCTGCAGGTCCGAGATGTCCTACGGGAATGGGACGGCTCGTCGGGGAGCGCGTTGGCGGTCGCAGCCCGTGCCCGGTCTATCCAGGGCGACTTCGCCGGTGCCCTACGGCTGCTCCTTCCCGCACCCGACGGGGTCGCATTGCAGCGCGAAGCCAAGCACCCGGAGGTCGTACGCCTTGGTGCCTTCGTCGCGCGGGCCATGGGGAACGACGAGCTTGCGCTCGAGCTCGCCGCGAAAAATCCCGATCGTGTCGAGGGTCAGCTGCTGCGCGCTGCGGTGCTCAGCGGCCGCCCGCAGATGGCGAATGAGGCCAAGGACGCGCTGTTCGCTGCACTGGAGCAGTCCGCGGGCAAACACCACAGCGGCTTCCAGGCTCTGATGGCGCTCTCCCGCAGGTTCAACTCGCTCAAGGAGGCTGAGCAGGCCACGGTCATGCGTCACATCGACAGCCTCGGGCAGCTCGACCGTGACCTCGCGGACGTGATGCGCGCCCGGGTTCAACTCAGCCAAGGCGACCCGGAAGCGGCTCTGCGATACGTCCGAGGGCTGGAGCGCAACGAGCTCGCGCTGGAGGCCCACGCCGATGCGCTCATCGCCAGCGGCCGTCCCGAAGAGGCAGCCCAGCTGGTGTTCGATGAAGGCATGCGCCGCGGAGACATCCCTCTCGCGACCGAGGCCCTAGAGATCGCCATGGGCAACGGGCTCACGGAAACCGGCCGCGACATCGCGCTCAACCTCCTCGGCCGCGACGACGCCAAGCCCGTGCGCCTAAAGGCGCTGCGTGCTCTCCAGCAGATTGCCCGCAGCGAGAACGAGTGGCACGACGTCACGACCCGCACCCAGCAGGTCATCCAGGAATCCGCTGCCATCAGCCTCCCGGTTCCCGAGGTCGAGTATTGGCGGCTGGCTGAGGCTCTGTTCTTCCTGCAGAGATTCGACAAGGCACTGACCGTGCTCCTCGGTGCACCAGCCGTGAGCTTCAACGAGCGCGAGAAGGCTCAACTATTCCTCGCGACCCTCCGCTCGGCCCTCGACGAGCAGCGCTCACGCAGCGATGCAGACACCGGACCGACGGTCGCTGACCTCGGTGATTCCAAGGTCTACGCGATGTTCATGCGCGCCGCCGCCGATTGGGCCGACGACGAGCAAATCGCCGCTGCTGCGATGTCGGTCGTCCTCATGGCACCGAACGCCGCCCTCACCGACGTACAAATCGCCGACTTCCGCGACTACGCCGAGAAGTACTTCGAGCGGCATGGAGAGAACGCCTCCATCACCCAGATTAAGGTTGAAGACGACAACCTCGACCCCCTCATCGAGTTCCTCCGCAGCGGCGACGCCCGCCAACAGGCCCTCGAGGAGCTCTCACGCGAAGTACGTGCCGGCCGGTTCCCCCTCGCCGCCCTCACCGAAGCCGCAGGACGAACCTGCACCGAAAGCCTCATCCGACGCGACCTCGGTTACATCATGGCGGTCGATGACGACGACCGAGGCGAACAAGCAGCACGGGAGGCCCTGGGACGCCGCGTCGTCGTCGACACCACCGCCCTCGTCGTCGCACCGTGGACCGGACACCCGTTCAAGAAGCTCGCCGCCCACCTGGACTCCGTCATCGTCCCAGCCCCCGTTCGCGAGGACATCGCCCGCGCCCGTAGCAGCCTCGCCATGAGGTCCACCGCCACCCTTGGTTGGGACACCCGTCAACAGCGCCCCGTCATCAGCAAAACCACGGCCGGAGAAGCACAAGCGCACGCCGACGCAGCCGAACAGGTCTGGGTCGACGTCCAAGGCCTCCAAGTCGCACCCGTCGCCGATACCACCCGCCGCGACCGCTGGCTCAGCGCCATCACCGTCGCCCAAGAACTCGGCGTCCCCATTTGGGTCGACGACGTCGTAATACGACGCTTCGCCCGCGCGATGGGCGTCCCCGCATTCGGGACACTCGACCTCGTCCGAGCGTTCGCCGACGAGGACGGCTTTACTGCTGTGGTCGCGTCATTCCGTGAGAACAGGGTCGTCGACATGCCCATCGACGAGCCCTGGCACGGCCTTGCGAAGAACGCCGAGTGGAACGTCGACAGCTCATTCGCTCTTGCCATCTCCCGACCCGCCGCATGGCGCGACATCCCCAAGGCCTTCAACGAGTTCCGCTCGCTCATCCGCCGCCGCCCCCACGACATGGACCCCCAACAGACCGCGAACTGGGCTCACCTGGCAGCCAATGGACTCGCGATGGCCACCATCCCGCCGGCACGACCGAAGGCCGTCTCAGCGCTTCTGGCCTGGGTCATTTTCTTCACCGACCCGTTCTTCACCGCAGCCCGCGGCGGCGCCGTCGCCGGTCCTGACCTGCCTGAGGAAGCAGGGTGCGTTACCGAATTGATCATCACGGTCGCCGAAAACCTCCGCGATCACCACTACCCGGACGCAGATGCCCTCGAGCTGCTCGTCGACATCTTGAGTCGGGGCCTCCTTGACTCGATTGGGCCAGAAGGCACGAGCCGTATAGTCGCCGCCCTCGTGGGCCGACTCAACAATGAGGTGGGCAGTCGGGTGTTCGCGGCCTATATCCAATCGGTGGGTAAGTAGTTGCAGGACGGAAAGAGCAGGTGCGACGTATGTAGTGATGAATCGTGGTACGCGACGCCATGGGTCTGCCTGACCCGCTGTGGGCACGAGGCGAGCCGCTCATCGACGTCGCCGTGGCTGGCTGCGGGGATCGTCGATGATGCGGGGGATGGCATCCGGCGTGGCCGGGAGATGGCATTTGGGCGCGTTTCCCAGCCAGCTGAGAGCATGCTGCTCAAGCGTGCGTAGCTAATATTTGGATGCCTCTATGGCTGTCGCTAGTGCTGGTGGGCTGGGTGGTTGGTCATGTTCCTGAAGAGCTACCGGCAGGTGCAGCCTTGAGGTTGCGCATTTCCTCGCGCTTCGTGCGGCCTTCGGCCGCGCGGCGGGTGACGTAGGCGCAGGTGCGGGGGCCGGGGCCATGCAGGTTAGCGTGAGGGTGTAGAGGACTCCGTTGAGAAGTCGGTTGCACTGCGGCTGGGCCCGTGCTGGGTGGGGTTGTCTGACCGGCTGTAGTGAGGGGACGCCAGTCAGGGTGGCGAACGCGAACTTGGATTGCCGCACCCGTCCCGGCCTACAAGATCATCTTGGCGCGGCTAAGTGGGCAGGGCTGGACCTGACACGCCACAATCGACGAGTGACCGACGCATCAGTGACGACCGGGAAGCTGCTCCTTGTCGAGTACGAACGGTTGAAGGACGAGCAGAAGACGCGCATCGGTTTCCGGGACAACCTGGTCTACGCGACGCTCGGCGCGATGGCTGGCGTCGTCGGCGCAACGTTGACTCCCAAGGGAAATCTTGGCCTGCTTCTCCTGCTCCCGCCGGTGTGCCTGGTGCTCGGTTGGACGTACCTGGTAAACGACGAAAAGGTTTCAGCGATCGGGCGTTATCTGCGGCTCACGGTGGCGCCGAAGCTGTCCGAGTTGTCTGGGGCGACCGGCGACGAGGCGGCTGCGGTCTTCGGGTGGGAGGTGGCACATCGCTCCGATCCTGACCGGCTCATCCGGAAGCATCTTCAGCTTGCCGTCGATCTAGGCACGTTCTGTGTGCCGGCGCTGGCAGCCCTGGTGATTTACTGGGTCGCCGGGCCGCGCCGCGGCGATCTCATGACCGTGTCAGTGGTGGAGGCGCTGGCGATAGCCGCCCTCGCCGTCCAGATGATTCGCTACGCCGATCTAGCCAGCGAGAAATGAGCGAGGGGGGACGCCCAGGCAGCACTGTGCCGGCTTCTTTCCGGCGTCCTCGACGCCAGGCATGCCATTGATGGGCAGGCCGCGCGGGCCGCGTTGGTCCGGCCGACGACCGAACTTGAGCTTCAACCCGCTTGGGGATCCGATGATCAGCAACAGCTCCGGCGTACAGGTCGGCGACGGCAACACTCAGCACAACCACTACTACGGGCTCCCCACGCCCGGCGTGCCGCTGACGGAGTGGTGGAACGACACATGGTTGCCGTTCACCGACCCGCCCCTCGGCTTGGAGATCGTGCTGGCCGGGCGCCAGGAGCAGGCCGCCGCCCTGTGCGCCGCGCTCGACACCGGCCCGCCCGTCGTCGAGGTCGGGGGGGATCTAGGCGCGCTGGAGCTGAAGGCGTTCATCGCGGCGGCCCTGAACGGCACGCCGTTGGGCAATCGCACGCTGCTGATCGACGACCAGGCGGCCCTCCGCGCCAACCTGGCGGCGCAGGAGCCGCGGATCCTGGCCGTGCCGACCAGCCTGCCGCTGAACGAGATCCCGCTTCGGCGCCCGCACACCATCCTGGTGTACGGCAAGCTCGTGCCGAACCCGGCCGTGAGGGTGCCCGCGCTCGACGAGGAGGAGGTCGAGAGGCAACTGTCCGCCCCGATCGAGCCGGACCGGGCCCGGTCCCTCGGCGTCCTGGCCCGGCGTGGGCTGGGTCAGCTGTGGCGGGCCCTGGCCAAACACCACTCGCTCGCGATCCCGCCCTGGGCCCGGTCGGCCGATGCCCGCCTCCGGCGGCTGGCGCTGCTGGGCGGCTGGCACGGCGATCACGACGGCGATCGGGCGATCGTCAGTGAGTTCACCGGGGTGGATAACGCCGGGATGGCCGAAATCTCCGCTCAGGCGGCTGCGGACCCGGACACGGCGATGCTCGGGCACCTGGGTCAGCGGTGGTACGTGCAGGCGCCCGAGGACACCATCGTCCTGCTGGCGCCCAGCTTCACCGAGGAGGACCGGGCGGCATTCGCCGGCTTGGCGGTCCGCGTCCTCACCACGCACGGCGGGTCGGTGGCGATCCGGCGCGGCATCGCGGAGTCGCTGGCCGTCCTCGCGGTCCGCGGTGGTTCGGCCGACCTCGTGCACCGGGTGGTGCGCGAGGTTATGAGCCAGGCGAACGTCTCCCTCGCGGACGTGCTGACGTATCTTGCCGAGGCATCCCCAACCGCGTTCCTCGACGCCGTGCGGACCGGCCGCCCCTCCTCCCGGGCGGCCCTGGAGCTCCTCGCCTGGCCGACCGAGCATTTCGGCGGTGCGGTCGAGGCTCTGGCCCGGATAGCCGCGGCCGATCCGGCCAGCGATCAGCCGGGCCGGCCGGGCGCCTCGCTTGCCGAGATCTTCGAGGTCACACGGCCCCAGACCAACGCACCCCGACCGGTCCGGCTGCGCGCCCTGAAGCGGATGCTCCGCGACCAGCCCGAGGTCGCCCGGACGCTGCTGCTCGACCTGCTCCGGTCGGCCCGGCACGGAACCATCGGTACGTTCCACCCGACGCCGCTCCTGCGGGACTGGCCGATACCGGGGGCACCACCGCCGGCCGAGACCTACGCCGCCTTCCGGGACGTCGCCGGCCTGGCCTTGGACGACCTTGGCGACGACCCCGAGCGCTTCCTCGCCCTCATCCCGCTGTCCGACAACCTGCCCGACGACCAGCGCTCCGGCTTCGTGGAGCGGCTGATGTCCCTGTCCGGTTCGGTCGACGACCAGGACATGCGGCGGCGTCTGTCCGAGGCGCTCCGCGAACTGATCGCCCTGCACACCGACGTCGGCGACGCGCCGTGGGCTATGTCGGCCGACCAACTCGCGCCGTTCCGGCGGGCCGCCGACGCCCTCGCGCCGTCGCAACCGGCCGACCAGACGTTCTGGCTGTTCGGCAACCGGTGGCCCCAGCCGGAGGGCGTCACGAGGAGACGGTCCAGCGCGGAGTACTTCACCGAGCTGTCCCGGCTACGAGCCGAGGCGGTGGCGCGGGTCCTGGCCTCTGGCGGTCTCGACGCGCTGGTAGCGCTGGCCGACCGGACCGGGAACGGCGACCTGATTGGGTCCGCCCTCGCCCAGTCGCCGTCCACCGAGCACGATGACGTGCTGATGACCTGGCTGTCCGAGGACCGCCCGGCGAGCCGGCCGGACATCGCGTTCGAGTACTTCGCGCTGCGGATCCGGCGCGGCGCCGACTACCTCGACCGCACCTCGGATCCGACTGCGCGGGCGAGGCTGCTGCTGGCGCGGCGCGATCCGGAGAACACCGATCCCGGTCCCGAGGCGGCCGCCGTCTACTGGCGCGAGTTCGGCGTCAACGGACTCGGCCCGGAGTTCACCGGTGTCGCGAAGGCGGCGGCTGGCCTGATCAGCGTGGGCCGGTTCTCGGCGGCCCTGGATCTGATCGCGATGTACGCCGAACAGGTCGACACGCCCGAGGTCGCCGTCGAGGCGGCCACCGCCTGCGAGGGATTCGTCCGGTCGGCCGAGGAGGACCGCCGGCTTTCCGGATACGACCTGCAGATCGTCGTCGAACTGCTCGAACGTCACCGGGATGCGCTCGGACCGCATCGGGTGACCGAGATCGAGCTGAACCTCATCCCGCTCCTGCGCTACGACGCCCGTACGCCGACGATCCACGCCCGCCTCGCCGAGGACCCGGCCTTCTTCGCCGAGCTCGTCGAGACCGCCTTCCGGCCCGAGGGCTCCGACGAGACCGTCGACGACCCAGACCAAATCGCCCGGATCCGTGCCATTCGCCAGGTCCTGCGCTCCTGGCGCCGCTGCCCGGGCACCGGCCCGGACGGAACCATCGACGCCAAGGCCCTCGCCGCCTGGGTCGAGGAGGCAAGACGACGGTTGTCCGCCTCCGGCCGGCTGCGCCTCGCCGACGGGAAGATCGGCGCCGTCCTAGCTTTCGCCCAGCCGAACGAGGACGGCTCGGTGCCACCGCTGGCCGTGCGCGAGGTGCTGGAGGACGCCGACAGCGACGCGATGGACAGTGGTCTCTGGGGCGGCCTCTACAACCGGCGCGGGGTGACGTGGCGAGGCGCCCGGGACGGCGGCGCTCAGGAACGGACGCTGGTCAAGCGTTATCGGGAGTACGAACGTCAGGCCGAGGAGTGGCCTCGATCGCAGCGGATCCTCCGGCAGCTGGCCGACACATACGAGCGGGAGAGCCGCGAGCATGACCACGACGCCGAGGTCTGGCGACGCGGAATCGAGTGGTGACGATGGAGATGACATGGACCCGATCGACGTTCTGGTCGTCGCAGCGATCCCGCTGGAGCACGAGGCCGCCAAGGCCGGCATAGAGGACTGGACACTCTGCGACGAGGACGACCCGCATCCCTACCTCCGGGGCGAGTACCGATGTTCCGACGGCCGGCGGTTGTCGGTGGCGCTCGCCCGGCCGGTCCGGATGAGCGGCCGCTCGACCGGGGTCGCGGCCACCGCGCTGGTCGACCGGCTGCGTCCGGGCTGCCTGGCCATGCCCGGCGTGTGCGCGGGCAATTCGAGCCAGGTCGCGCTGGGCGATGTGGTGGTGGCCGAGATGACGTACGAGTACGACGAGGGCAAGCAGACCGGGGACGGCTTCGTCGGCGACCACCGGCAGTACCAGCTCGACCAGAAGTGGATACGCGCCGCGCAGGAGCTGAATCCTCCGAGCGGGCTGCCCAGCTACGGCCCCGCAACCGAGGAGGAGGCCGCCCTCTGGCTGCTGGAGCGGCTGCTCCTCGATCAGGACCCGGTGAAGCACCCGGCGTTCGAACGCTACTTCCCACCGGGCACGTGGCCGCAACGGCTGGAGGCGATCGAGGCCCGGGGGCACATCGTCCGGCCCGGGGTGGAGTGGGTGCTGACCGAGGAGGGCCGCACGTTCATCGAGCGCGCCCGCTACGACGATGTGCACGGGCCGGCGAAGCTGCCGTTCGCGGTGGCGGTGGCGCCCATGGCCAGTGGGAGCTACGTGGCCAAGGACGGCGAAGCCTGGGCGCGGCTGTCGGCGATGGGCGTACGCACCGTCACCGGCCTGGACATGGAGGCCGCGACCATCGCCACCGTGGCCGAGACCCAGGGCGTACCGGATTGGCTGGTGGTCAAGGGCGTCATGGACCACGCCGACCCGGCCAAGGACGACCGCTACAAGCGGTTCGCGGCCCGTGCCTCGGCCGAGGTCCTGTACGCCCTGCTGGACCGGCGGGCCGGCCGATCACCGAACCTGGCCGCACGCAACGTCTGGCTGGAGAATGTCCGGGGTCTGCAAGTCGGCGACCACAACGTCCAGCACAACACCTTCAACGGGCTGTAGCAGAGCCCCGGCAAAGCCGTCAGGTGATGCCGAGTAGGGGTCGGCCGGTCGTCACGCTGACCGCGGTCGGCCTCGTCCTGGCGGATCCAATTGCGCAACGCCTCGTGATGCAACCCAAGCTGGCGAGCCAGCTAGCGGATCTCGGGCTTCGGGTCTGACTCCCGATACAAGCGCACCGCACGTTCACACAGCTCATCGGGGTACCTCTTCGGTGCTGCCACGGAGGACTCCCTTCAGCTCCATCAGAGCATGATCGAAAGCCTCCTAGCTGCCGGGGGAACCTCACTCCAGACTCCGGCGAATCGCCGTTACTGCTGCTGAGCTGGGGACCGTCCGGCGGTAGTTTTTCTCAGCGCCGAACAACTGCTGAGGCCATCCTGGTTTCGACCGTCGATTGCCAGTAACGATGCGGAGGGGATTGTTGACACAGGGTGTGGCTGAACGTCATGTCCAGGGCACGGACGAGGAACACACGCCGCTGGATGACGATGGCTTTCTCGACATCGGGGCAGCCATCGGCATCACGCCGGCCGGTGAGCTCGCCGGCCGGCCGGGTAGCTTTGTCCTGCTTGGGCCAGGCGGCGTCGGGAAGTCAGTCGCCCTCGACGATCTTCGGCGGCGAGAGGACGGTGTCCAGGTAGATCTTGTAGGGCTTCGAGGCGCCGATGTTGGCCAGGCGATCCGTGAGGTGATCTCCCTCGGAAGGCCGATTTACTTAGATTCTTTGGATGAAGCCCTGCCTACCGAGCCGGCTCTTGCCCGGCTGTTGAACCGGGCGATCTCCGGACCCGGGACTGACGGGGTCAGATGGCGGCTCGCGTGCCGCCCGTCGGCTTGGACCAGGGCATTTGTCGACGGCGCCAACGTGGAGAAGTTGCGCCTGCTACCAATGACGCGCTACGCGGCCCGTCGCCTGCTCGCCTCGCTCGACGTCGATGAGGGTTTCCTGGATGCCTTGGCGGCTGCGGGCCAGAGCCGGTTAAGTGCCTCGCTGCTGCATTTCATCGCGGCGGCTCGGCAGTGGCAGGAGACAGGTCGCCTTCCCGGTAGGCGCGTGGACGTTCTGGAGTCAGAAGTCCAGCGGCTGCTGACCGAGCAGGAGGACCTTCGCCAGCCGCTGCGGACGGGCGCGGATGTGCGGCGCCGAACTGCCGGCCGGCTGGCAGTCTTCGCTGCGTTCGGCGGGGGCGGTCGGTTCGCCTTTCGTACCGGCACTAGTCAGGCTGCCGTCGCGATCACCGAGTTGCCGACCGATCCAGAGCCGGACCGCCCTGACGTCACGGTCGGGGGCGAGGTTTACGCGGAGGTGCTGGGCAGCGCGTTGTTCGACACCGCGCCCCGGGAAACGGTCGCATTCCGACACCAGGAGTATGTCGACTATCTCGCCGCGAAGTACGTGGTGGATCGGGCGCCCACGCGGTCCCAGGTAGCTGCACTTCTGGGCCTTACTGATGGAGTGCTACCGCGCTCGATGGTCGCGGTCGCGGCATGGATTGTGGCGCTGCGCCCGGAACTCGCCCACGTCGTGGCGCCCGCTAACGCAGTGGCGCTGGTCGAGTCCGAGGTCGACCTGCCCCCAGCGGCACGGGCAGTGGTCGTGGACGTGCTGCTTGCCGACGCGCGGGAGAACGACGCAGAGCCGCGGTGGTCCCTGGACCTGTCGGTCGTCGTACATGCCGACATTGAGCAGCAGCTCGTCGACCGGCTGGCAGTCGGGGTCGAACAACCTTTCGAGACATGGTGGATCTGCCAGCTAGCCCTGGCCGGGCGCGTTTCGGCGGTCGCTCCTGCGGCACTGACGATCGCGCTCGACGACCAGCTCCCGTCCTGGACCCGCAGGCCGGCAATCGCCGTGGTGACCAACCTTGGCTCACCGTCCGAGCGGTCGGCCCTGACCGAGGGGCTGAGGCTCGACCCGGATGCGGACCCAGACGACGAGTTGCGGGCAGGACTACTTGACGGGCTCTACCCGCGGCACATGACGACTACCGAGCTACTGCCCCTCGTCACCCGGCCGCGTCGTCACAATTTCATCGGCGCCTACCGGAAGTTTCTCTGGGAGTTTCCCGCCAGGATCCCAGACGCTGACCTGCCCGAGGCCCTCGCCTGGGCGCGTGGAAACCCTCAAGACCAGGTCTCCTTCAAGCACCGCCGATGGTGGAACGACGTGTCGGTCGGCATCGTGACGCGGGCCGTAGCCGTTTCCAGTGACCCGGCAGTGCTGGAACCGTTGGCCGCGCTCGTCGTCAATCTGGCCGGACACGCCCGGGTCGGCGCTCCCTGGACTCTGGACATCGCCCAGCGCCGGCAACTCGCCCTCGCAGTCGCGAAGCGAGTCGACCAACGTCGATGGTCTATTCTCTTTCAACTCGGTCTCGTCACCGCTGATGACATTGACTGGCTGACGACCGCCGTCGACGATGAACGAGCTACTGGCCGCGACGCCCTGGCTCGATGTCTTCAACGGCTGACTGCCCAGCCTGCGCCTGCCGACGAACAGGAGACCGAGGAGCAGGAGACCGAGGAGGAACCCGATCCTGCCGCATTGCGAGCAGCTCTAGCGGCGGCCCGACTCGACCTTGCCGCATGGGCCGCCATTCCGATCGAACTTGTGGCGGGCAGCAAGCTGGAAGCGCTTTTCTTCTGTGACATCGCTGCCCGGCCAGGCTGGTCACTGCTGACCGCAGACGAGCAGAAGGAGGTTCTCGACCGGGGCCTCAAATATGTGAATGAACATACCCCCGACCCTGGCCTATGGTTGGGTAAAACCTCGATCACTCGCGGTGACATCCGCGACTGGTCTGGCGTCTATCTGCTGACCACACTGGCCCGCCACGCGCCAGAACGCCTCAGCGAACTTCCGCTGACGACGTGGGAGCAGTGGGCGCCCGCCATCGCGAACGCCTGGGCCTACGGCGACAAAAATCTACTCGGGAAGCTCGTCGACCTCGCTCCCGCCGATGCGAAGGCCAAGATCCGCAACGCGGTCCGGAGCGCGCTCGACAGCCGCTCCGAATGGCAGCGCACACCAATGTACGAGTACTTTGCCCAAGACCTAGCGCATGACCTGGCTGTCGCCCTGACGCGGCACCGCTATCCCGACCACCAGAACGCCGACGTCCTCGCCTTCCTCATCGAGCATGCCCCAGACACTGCCGGTGCTGTGGCCAGGTCGGTGGCGAACGACGGGGACTCGCAGCTTTCCCGCGCTGCGAGCCGACACCTAGCTGGCATCGACGCCCCTGACTCGATCAACCGCCTGCTGACCGAGGCGAGCTCACCCGGAGTGTTCCTCGCATCTCTTGAGGGTCTGCCGCTGGACACCCTCGGCGACGGCAGCCTGATCGACCTGACCCGCCTTCTGCTCGGTAGACTCCCATCCGCCGAGGCGTCGGAGGGAATTGAGGACTCGTTCGACAGTCCGTCGCAGCGAGAAGGCCGCATGTGCGGCTACACCGTCGCGCGGATGGCCGATCGTGGCCTCGTCAGAGAGCTCCAAATGCTGGTCGACGGACAGTCACCACAAGCGCAGGCGCTCATCCGCCACCACCTGCGCCATGCCCGCCAGGTCGCGGCCGACAACGCCCAAGCCCGGCTCAACCCGACCAGTCTGCTCAACCTGCTCGGCCGCTCGGATCTGCGGCTCATCCGCAACTCCGGCGACCTGATTCGTGTCCTGTTGGACCACTTTGACGAGCTACAGCACGAAATCTCACGCAACAACGGCTTCCGGGACTTGTGGTCACCGGATGGCCGGAGCCTCGGAAGTGAGGACGACATCACCGACTGGGTGCGTCGCCGCCTGGCCGAACGGCTCGGCTCAGACCGGATCATTCTCACCCGGGAGCCCCAGGTCGAACGCATGGCGGTCAGGGGCTCCGGCACGCGCATTGACCTGAGCGCGGGCGCGCCGACCAACACCGCGCCCATGGAAGTTGCCGAAGCGATCATCGAGGCGAAGCTCGCCAGCAACAACGAGCTGCCCACCGCACTGCGAACTCAGCTCGTACAGCGATACCTCGCGGCAGCCAGGCAGCGGCACGGCATCTACCTCGTGTACTGGGTTCCGCCCAGACAACGTACCTCCGGCCCGCGCAAGTACGCCGACAAGCAGGAACTCCTCGACGACATGCGGCGCTGGGCCTCAGAAGTCACACCGCAGTTCGACGTAAGCGTCTACGTGCTCGATGTCAGCTGGCCGATGCGTCAAAGATGAAAGACGATCGATCACCGACGCCGTCGTCAGAGCCCTTCCTACCCGAGGTTCTTGAGAGGGCTGAAGGAGTGCCGGTCAAGCTGCGGCTGGAGCCAGGACAGTACCGGGCTGCCCAGGGATCGGTGTGCCGACAGCTTCACCGCTCGTCTGCTAACGGTGGCCGGCGGCTGTGGTAGTGATCTTGGGTAGGGCGATGTCAGAGGGTCGGCTTAGCCTCTGGACGGAACCTTCGGCGGTACACACTGGACGGGCGGGCGCATGACCAGGAATGATCTTATAGGCGGGGGCTTGTCTGACCGCGGCGTAAAAGCGCAGCAAATTGTCCGATCTGCTAAAGCTGCCTATCGCCTCTATTCTGAGCTTGGGGCTGCATTGGATAATGCCCCCCGGTCCGAGGAGAGAGTCTCTGGTTCCCGTGCTTGGGCGGGCGCGCCTCGCGGGCAGATCGTAGACGCAAGAAAGGCGATCAAAGAAAGTGTTTGCTCGGTGGCGCAGGCCATAATCGAAGCCCAAAAAATCGCCCTAGAAGAAAATTCCATGGAAAATTTGCTGAGTGTGATTCAAGACAACGCGAACTGGCTGGTAGAAAACTCTGAAATCCATGACTTATCTGATGGATTGCGCCACATTGCTGAAGCGCCAGAGTTGTGGTACCTGGCCTATCGAGAGGCATCGGATTGGGTCAAGGCGGGCGCCTGCACGTTGGCAACGGAGGGCGCGCGATGCGGAGGCGACCTCTACCAGAATCGCGACGACCGAAGTGTCATGTGCGTCTTGTGCGGTGCTGTCGGTTCAGTCGAATGGTGGGTCGCGTCTAGCACAAGAAAGCAGATTCCGCTGGACGCACCTGCCGTTGCCGCATACTTGACCGTTAGCTGGCAGCGTCCGGTCGCTGCTGCGCTGATTCGGTCCTGGGCGCGTTCGCCGCAGTCCACGGGCATCTCGGCTATGCTCGCAGATGGCCAAGTCGAGTCTAAAAAAGTTGGGCAACTGCGTGGTAGGTGCCGAGTTTTGTATGATCTAAAGGCGGTGCTGGCGCATGCAGAGCGAATCTGGGGTCCGGCGAGTGTGTCCTTTAGGAGTGCAGCCAACTCTCGCGAGGATGCTTTCCGGCAATGAGGCGTCCGATACCCCCGCTGTGGGGTGACGCAGAAGTTGGATTCACGGTTTTGATGGCTTCAGCTACGCGCTGACTCGCTGGGCTCTACCTAATGACGTGCGGGTCTGCAATTAGCGCAATCGGTTCCCATCTCGGCCCGGAAGGCCCGTCGATTCTCTTCGTCTCTAGTAAGAAAATCATATGTCCGTACTTCTACCTGGTACCGGAACGCCACTTGGCGGAGGAGTTCCCGATCGCGAGGAGTGCGGGTGTCGGCGCGACCGATGATGACGATGCCGGGCAAGAAAGCTCCACTAATGTCAAGGAGGCCGAGGCCATCTTGATACTGTGGACGCCGGGCCAAAGCTTGATTATCTATGAGCCACCGGCGCCACTCCCCAATCTGGGATATTCCTTTTCGGAGACTTCGGCTTGGGGTGCCGTCCTTGTTGAACAACGACGCAGTCGGGCTCTCGAGCTCGATCGCAGTCCACTTCACGCCACCGCTGTCCAGGCGGGCGGTGAGAAAATCAGGTACATACCGACCGCCTAGTCGGACCTGCGGCAGTACCCAACGGCAGTACATGCCCAACTCACCGGTTAGTGCGGCCGGGTAGCGTTCAAGGAACCGTTGGAGCGGCCGTTCGTCCTCCGCCGAGTCGAGAATGCGGCGGTATTCACTAAGGATGTCTTCGTTCACGTCTGCGACTGGATCGTGACCGCAGATCGGCAGGTGGCCCGCCCGCTGGAACTCGGCGGTGACTTCGGCGATGTAGTGTTGATAGCTCACCACAACAGAATGCATGACGCCGTATACGCGTGGGCAGGGTGGAGGGCGGAAGGCGCCCTGACCGGCTGGTCATTCAGTCCCTGACGTTCTCCTTCCGGGCTGGTCGTAGGTTGAGCATCTCGGGTGCGCTGGCCCCATCTGTGGCATGTCGTCGCAGTAGGTTGAGGAGGTCTTCTGCCAGGGCTGGCCGAACGCGAGCCGGTACATCACCAGGTCCGACTTGAGCCGGCCGAGCTTCGCTTGGTCGCGGCTGAGCGGGTACGGCAGGACATGCCGTTCGATCTTCGCCGACCCGGGGAACACCCAGTACGGCGCGAAGTCGCCAAGCTCTTCAGAAACCGCTCGTGCCGCGTCATACAGAGCCTTCCACACGTCCGGCTCCGGGGAGCGTAAGGCCTCAGCACGGTGCGCGGCGGCGACGTTTCGGCGTACGGCGTGTCCGCCGAAGCGGTGGACCCGGCCCTCCCGCTGCTCAAAGTCGACGGGGTTGGCGGGGTGTTCCAGTGCACGACGGCGGAGCACCACTGGTGGAAGTCGATGCCTTCCTGGCCGGGGCTGGTGGTGGCGACGACGAACGGCCAGAACGGACTGTTGAAGGCCCGACGGACGGACTCCTTACGGTTGACCTGGGATTGTTCTTCGCCGCGGCCGCTGTAGCGCAGCGCGAACCGGCCGGGCAGTTTGATCCGCTCGTCGGGGTGGTGCGGGTTGAAGGCTTCGTACGTCGACGGTCGGCTGGCGATCGCCTGCTGCGCTTCGTCGGCGAGCCGGCAGAGTTCCTCGTCGTCGTGGCGGGTGTCGGCGGCACCGCTGCGCAGGGTGTGCAGGTGCTCGTCGAGGACGGCCTGCAGACCGCCGGCGGCGCAGTACCGCAGCACCGCCTGCCAGTAGACCGAGCCCATCGATAGGCTGTCGAGCAGCTGCGCGGATTCCGGTCGGTTGAACAGGGACCGCAGCCCGTTCGCCAGGACCGCTGCGGCGCTCCTGCGGATACAGCGTCAGTCCGCCGTTCACCTCATTCGGGAAGTTCGCCGGTGCCCCTGGCAGCGTCGCGTGCCAGGCACCGCTCGATTGGTCGGCCAGTTCATCGGCCTCGGACAGGCCGGAGGTCAGCCGTCGGTCCGGGGCGTCATCGTCACCCGTGCGGATGCCGTACCGCAGCAGCGCCGCCGCATAGATGGCTGGTGGCAGGGTTCGCACACCGACGCCGGCCCGCCGGCCCGCCGGCCGATCACACCTCGGTGTCGTCCCCGCGTAGCAGCGCAGCGATCGCCTTCCGCTCGTTGCCGTCAATTTGCGCGGCGAGGCGCTCACCGCGCAGGCCACGCCGCTGCGCCTCCTGGTAACACCACGGCACGATCAGCAGGTACCGCGCCCGGGTCTGCAGCACCGAGGTCCCGGGAAACAGCAGGTCACTGAACGCGTCGCGGACCTGGCCGACGCCCAACTCGTCCCGGCTCTCCGCGTCGCTGAACAGCTTGAGCAGCTCACGCATCCGGTTCTGGTCGTCGCGGGAACTGTCCAGCCAGCTCAATCTCGAGGCCATCAATACCCTCCGCTCATCCTTATGCACCATCGATGAGGTCGCTGAGCGGGCCGGTGGGCAGAGCGATCCAGCCCTCGACACGTGTGACCGTCCGCTGCTCGTCGCTCGGCTGGACTGCCTTGCCGATCGCCGCGGCGCGCGCGTTCAAGGCCGCGATCACCGAGTCGAACGCGTCATGGCTGCGCCGACACAGCCTTTCAAAAGCACCCAACTCCAGCCAGGGCGCGGCCTCGCGAAGCGCAGTAACCAGATCGGCATGCTGCACGTGCTGGCCCCGGCCCTTGTAACCGCGGTACGCCAATCCCCAGCGGCACAGGGCCGCCGCCGGGTACACCTCCACGATCCTGCCGCCGCCGCCGCAGCGGTCGACGTCGTGTCCGGCGGCAGCGAGCATCGCCAGCAATCCGGCGCAACGGAAGGCGGCGTGAGCGATGCGGTCCGCGGCCACACTGAGCGGGATGATGCTCGTCTCCTCGCGGACCACCTCGTCTGTCAGCCGGTAAGCCAGGTGACGCCGCCACTGGGTGCCATCGGCATCGGCATCGGTGACGTGGCCGATTCGATGGGCCTGCACGAGCGCGACGAAAGGTTCCGGCCAGCCGAGGGGGCAGTCCAGTCCGACCTTGTCAGCGTGCTCGCTGGCCTCGACGATGCGGGCGTCGCTGACGTCGAGGACTAGGTCCCGCACCATGGCGCGGTCTGGCAGCCATTCGACCGTGGCCATCGCCGTACGCTTGTCCGCCGCTGCAAGGTCGACGCCGAGGGTCAGCACCGCACCACTCTAGGTGTCGTTAGCTCGGCAAGACATGGCTCGACCGACGGTCGTTAGCTGACACTTAGCTGTATCCGGGCTCCGATGCGCTGAGCCAGGGCTGGGTGCGGCTCGGCGGCTTTGTCCACGGCGCGACGTTCCGCAGCACACCGATACAATGTTCGTCCACTGGGTCGAGCGGTCGATCGCGGTGCACCCGTATCGCCTCTTGCGTTCAGGCGGCTGGCCTTCGACGTGGCCGGTCCGTTATGGCGGCGGCCAGGGCGGCGCCGGTCGCAGCCAGATCTATGGGCGTGCCGGCGAGCTGATGGGCCAGCTCATCGATGCGATACCGCAACAGTCGCTGATATCGGACTGCGTAGACGGCGATATGAGTGACGCGGTGACCGTTGTGAACGGCGAGCAGCGCGTACGTCAGGATCTGACGGATCAGCTCGTCAAGATAGCGGTCCTCGTCGAGTCGACCACTCTTCACTTCTAATATGGTGGTGCCAAGGAGGAAGTCGGCGTGGCGGCGTCCGTCGAGCAGGGACAGCTGCGCGGTCGCCGGCCCGTAGGAGCGGAATGCGCCGTGGAAGCCACTGGAGTAGCTGGCCCAGACGGTACGGAACGCACGCCTCGTGTGATACGTCTCGTCGACACGACCGCTGAGGAGACGCGGGTACTGCTCAAGGAGATGCTGCGCGACATCCACGGAGTCTGAGCAATGACGATCAAGATCATTGAGCAGATTGCGAACGTGGGCGAGCCGACTGGCGACGGTGAAGACACGCGCTGGCTGCGGCGCTGAGCCGCTACGGCGCCAGACGCCGTATGCCGTGTCGGCGTTGTGGGTGGGCCCGTAGCCGGCCATGTTGAGCAATCGGCCCGCGAGGTCGTTGTCGAGGCAGTGGAGCAAGCGAAGGTACGGGCTCTGATCGCACAAGGCAAGGCCAATCGCGAGTTCCACAACGTGGCCGAAGAAAGACTTGTTCGGCGGGTCGATCAGCAGAACTGGGCAGCGGCGAAGATCCGCCGCAATGCTGGCGCGCAGAACATGCTGGTACGGAAACGTCTCGGCCAGCAAGGCGCCGACGGGATTCTGCGAGACGCCATGGGATCCGGCGATCATGGTGCTACTCCTCTCACGGCGGGAGCGACGCTGACCACGGGTGCGGCAGCGTGGGGCCCGACTGGTAGGCAACGCGCGAGACAGGCGGCCCGTCCGCGATAGGCGGAACGTCCTCAGTGAACAGGTGGGATATAGCCGCATGCGGTCTGTAGCCCTCGGCGTTCACGCCGCGATGTGGGCTCCGCGAGAGGAAGCGGCAAGCAAGGGGAGACGGATAGACCGGCGTCCCGACTCCTGCACCGTACGACAGACACGAGCGACGCACAAGGACCTCTACGCCCACCGCTTTGAGTAGCGTGGCCGGCCAAGCACCGGTTCCGCTCAGCTGGCTTATGGTCGTCCGGGACGCGGTATGCGGGTGCTCGCCGGGTGCTCGCGCGCCGTGGACGACGGGCATCCAGTGGCACACGGCGGCCCACAGGCAATGGACTGGTAGGGGCCGTGGGACTGTCAGCGCCGTACGGGACCGATGAGCATGGCATCGACGGGGCTCTTAATCCGCGGGTTCGGGGTTCGAGTCCCTGGCGGCGCACAGATGGCAGAGGCCCTGGTTCGTTCACCCCGAACCAGGGCCTTTTCGTCGTGCCCGTTCGGACGCCGCAACCTGGCCGGACCTCGGACCCATCGACGGCCGGGCGGAATAGATCATATTCTGACCCGTCGAAGGAGGCCGTCGTGTCCGCCACCCGGAGCGTGCTCACCCCGGCCACGTCGGCCGGTCCAACCGGCCTGCGCCCCCGCACCTGGACCGCGCTGATCGTGCTCGGGCTCGTCGGGCAGATGGCCTGGACCATCGAGAACATCTACCTGAATCTGTTCGTGTACGACACGATCACCGACGATCCCAACGCGATCGCCACGATGGTCGCCGCCAGCGCCGTCACCGCCACCGTCGCCACCCTGCTGCTCGGTGCCCTCTCCGACCGGACCGGCCGGCGCCGGTCGTTCATCGCCGGCGGCTACCTGCTGTGGGGCGTCTCCACTGCCGCCTTCGGTTTCCTGACAGTGGGGTTCGTGGAGGACATCGCGCCCGTGGCGAACGTCGTGCTGGTCACGGCGATCGCGGTCATCACGCTGGACTGTCTGATGTCCTTCCTCGGCTCGGGGGCGAACGACGCGGCGTTCCAGGCGTGGGTCACCGACGTGACCGAGCCGGCGAACCGCGGCCGGGTCGAGTCGGTGCTCGCCGTCATGCCGCTGGTCTCGATGCTGGTCATCTTCGGCGGGTTCGACGGGCTGGCCCGCACCGGGAACTGGCAACTGTTCTTCGTGGTCATCGGCGCGCTCATGGCCGTGGCCGGTTTGCTGGCCTGGTTCCTGGTCGAGGACAGCCCGTCACTCGTCCGGCACGAGGGCGGCTACCTGCGCGCCGTCGTCCACGGTCTGCGCCCGGCCGCCGTCCGGGCCAACCCGGGGCTCTACCTCGCCCTGGCGGCCTGGTCGATCTGGGGGATCTCCACCCAGGTGTTCCTGCCGTATCTGATCATCTACCTGCAGCGGTATCTGCGGATCGAGGGGTACGCGATAGTCCTGGCCGTCGTCCTCGTCACGGCGTCGGCGGTGAGCGTGGTCGGCGGGCGGCTCATCGACCGCGTCGGCAAGGTGCGCTTCCTGCTGCCGGCAGTAGTGGTCTATGGCACCGGGCTGGCGCTGATGTTCTTCGCCCGCGGCATGGTGCCCGTGATCGCCGCCGGGATCGTGATGATGTCGGGCTTCATGCTCGTGCTCGCCCCGATCGGTGCCATCGTGCGCGACTACTCACCGCCGGACCGGGCCGGCCATGTCCAGGGGCTGCGGATGGTCTTCGCCATCCTCGTCCCGATGCTCGTCGGTCCGTACCTCGGCGCCGCCGTGATCACCGGCGCCGGCGAGGTCTACGAGGATCTCGGCGTGGTGAAGCAGGTTCCGACGCCGGGCATCTTCCTCATGGCGCTCGCAGTGCTGGTCCTCATTTCGGTGCCGGCCGTGGCGCTGCGGCGGCGGGAGCAGGAGGCTCGGGCATGACGCTGCTGACGACGTGGGGTGCCACGCTCGACGCGGAGCGTGTCCTGCCCGAGTATCCCCGCCCGCAGTTCGCCCGGGACAGTCATCTCAACCTCAACGGCCGGTGGGAGTACGCGATCACCGGTTCGTCCACCGAGCCGGAACGCTACGACGGCCGGATCCTCGTGCCGTTCTCTCCGGAGTCCGCGCTCTCCGGCGTCGGGCGGCAGCTCCAACCGGGCGAGACGCTCTGGTACCGCCGTCCGCTGACCCTCCCGGCGGGCTTTCACGCTGCCGGTTCGCGCCTGTTGCTGCACTTCGGCGCGGTCGACCAGACCTGCCGGGTCTACCTGAACGATGTTCCGGTCGGCGGCCACACCGGCGGGTATCTGCCATTCACCTGCGACATCACCGACGCGCTCCGCGAGGACGCCAACGTCCTGGTCGTGGCGGTCCAGGACGACAGCGACACCGGCCACCACTCCCGGGGCAAGCAGCGGTTGCGCCGCGGCGGCATCTGGTACACCGCCCAGTCCGGGATCTGGCAGACGGTGTGGGCCGAGAGCGTGCCCGCCGTACACCTGCGGAGCCTCACCCTGACCCCGCTCCTCGACGAGCGGTGCGTCGAGGTGACGGCGCACGCGACGGCGGATGCCGGCGACGCCGGCATCCGGATCCTGGCCGACGGGGTCGCGGTGGCCGAGGCCACCGCGCCGGTCGGCGTAGCGGTGCGCATCCCGATCCCCGAGGTACGGCAGTGGAGCCCCGAGGATCCGTTCCTCTACGACGTGACCGCCGAGTTGGGCGCGGACCGGGTACGCAGCTATTTCGGCATGCGCTCGTTCGGTGTCGGACCGGACCCCGACGGCGTGCCCCGGCTGCTGCTCAACGGCCGGCCGTACTTCCACGCCGGGATCCTCGACCAGGGCTACTGGTCGGACGGCATGTACACGGCGCCCTCCGACGAGGCGATGATCGCCGACATCGCCACCATGAAGCGGCTCGGGTTCACCATGCTGCGCAAGCACATCAAGATCGAGCCGCTGCGCTGGTACCACCACTGCGACCGGCTGGGGATGCTGGTCTGGCAGGACATGGTAAACGGCGGCAGCAGTTACCACCCGCTGGTCGTCACCGCGCCGGCGGTGACGCCGCTGCGGCTGCCCGACCGGGGCCGGTGGCGGCGCTGGTTCGGCCGTGCCGACGCCGGCGGACGGGCCCGGTTCCGGGCCGAGCTGCGCGACACCGTCGAGCATCTGCGCAACGTGGTGAGCCTCGCCGTGTGGGTGCCCTTCAACGAGGGCTGGGGGCAGTTCGACGCGGCCCGGATCGCCCGCGACGTCGCCGAACTCGACAGCACCCGTACTGTCGACCACGCCAGCGGCTGGCACGACCAGGGCGGCGGTGACCTGCGCAGCCTGCACGTCTATTTCCGCCGCTTCCGGGTGCCGCGGCGACGCGGCGACCGGCGGGTGCTGGTGCTGTCGGAGTACGGCGGCTACAACCTGCGCGTCGACGGGCACGCCTTCAGCCGCAAGGATTTCGGCTATCGGCGGTGCCGGAGCGCCGAGGAACTGGCGGAGGCGTTCACGCGGCTGCACCACGAGCAGATCGTGCCCGCGATCCGGACCGGTCTGAGCGCGACCGTCTACACCCAGCTGTCCGACGTGGAGGACGAGCTGAACGGCTTGCTCACGTACGACCGGCGCGTGGTCAAGCTTCCCGAGGAGGTGGTCCGGCAGGTCAACGAGCGGCTGCGTCACCAGCGGTTCTGAGCTTCCTCCGCCCAGCCGGCCAGGCCGTCCACCGCCACCCGTTCGCCGTCGTCCGCCTGGACCCAGCCGGAGAAGTGCCCGAAGCACTGGTGGGTCTCGCTCGCCACGACGCCGAGGTTGGTGCGCGAGATCTTCTCGTGGAACGGGTGGAACTCCACAGCGACCCGATCACCGCTGATCCGCCACGGCCGCAGCCAGTCGTGGCGGTCGTAGCTCCACTGCAGTTCGGCGCCGAGCTTGTGCAGCCGGCCGCCGAGAAACAGCGCGTTCTCGGTCGAGCCGGTGCCGTCGGTCCACTTGCCGCCGAGCTGGATCGACACGTCCGATCCACTGCCCGCCGCCCAGTTCCAGGTGATCGCGTACGGCCACTTGCCCCGGCCGTGGTCGAGCACGGCGAACGAGTCCCGCTCGTCCACGGCGTGCGTCGTGCCGTCGACCCGTAGCGAGCCGCGCACCGGCCGCCCGACGTCCTTGACCGTGTACTGGAACCGGCGCGGGCTCCACGGGACCACGACGCCGAGCGACTCGTGGCCGGGCGGGAGCGGCACCACGAGGTCGATCTCGATGCCCGGCGCGGTGGCACGGATCGTGCTGCCCTCGCCTGTCTGGTCGATGTCGATCGACAGGCCGCTCCCACGGGCGCTCACGGTGCCCGCTCCGCTGACCGGCGGCAGCACGGCGCCACGGGCGAACGGGACCACGACGTCCTTGCCGGTCTCGACCTTCGTGGCGCGGTCGAGCACGTAGACACCGTGCACCCCGGCGTAGTCCAGCGACGACGCGACGAGACCGACGATGTGGGTGGGCGTCACGATCCCCCAGTACTCCCAGCGCTTGGCCCTTCCCCAGCCGCGCAGGTTCGCCCGGTGCAGCGGCCGGCGGGTCCAGCCGACCGCGGCGGAGTTGAGCCGCCCGTCCGGCAGGCACAGGTCGACCGGCTCGACGATCTCCTTCTCGTGCGTCATCGGGGGAGCGTAGCGACCGCCTCAGTAGTCGATGTTGATGGCGGCGACCTGGCGGCTGCCGTTGAAGACGATCGCCGGGCCGGCGAAGCGGGAACTGGCGTACGTCAGCGCCGTCTTGTGCCCGGGGCTGTTGAACCAGGCCTCGATCATCTGCTCCGGCGAGGAGTTGCCCGACGAGGCGAACAACACCTCGTGCCCGCAGTGCTGCAGGCCGCTCGCGTTGAGGTTCTTACGTACGCAGGACTCCGCCTCCCGGTGCTGCGCCGCGCCGAGTTTGACCTCGTTCAGCCCGAGCGCGCGACGCCGCTCGTTGAGCAGCACCAGCAGCCGCCGTTCCGGGGCGGACAGGCCGGTGGACGTGGCGGCGGACCTGGAGGGCGACGACGACGGGGTCGGCCTGGGCGACTTGCTGGGCTTCGCCGACCTGCTGGGGGTGGGGATCGGGCGGGCAGCGGTCGGGGACGGCTCCACCGCGGCCGGCGAGGGTGTGAGCGCCGGTGCGGCGGTCGCGGCCGAGGGCTGCGCGGCTGCCGCCCTCGCCTGCTGCGGTTTCGGCTCGCTCGGGTAGTTGGCGAGGACGAGCGCGCCGCCTCCGGCCACCGCGACGGCGGCGACGACGCCGACCAGGACCTTGGACAACGAGAGCCCCGGCCGGGCTCCGGCGGTCACGGCGTGGAGGCCCGGCGAGGCGGCCTGCGACCCGGCGACGGTGTGCATCGTGTGGGTGACGTCCGAGGCGAGTGCGGCCGGGGGCGGCGTGAGCGCCAGACCGGCCAGCAGCCGCTCGGCGGGGACCAGGTCGTTCGTCGCGTCCGGGCAGTGCGGGCAGTCCCGGATGTGCCGGGCGAACCGCTTGCGCCACACCGGCGCCGGCTGACGGTCCCAGCGGGCGGCCGCGTCGGCCAGGGCGGCGCAGCCGGGCCGGGCGGTGAGCGCCCGCACCACCAGCCGGGCGGTGTCCAGCTGAGCCTTCATCCGGGACACCCGAACGGTCACGTGGTGCGGCGCCAGGTTCAGGGCGTCGACCAGGTCGGCGCGGCTGAGGTGACCGGCCTCGACCAGCCACCAGAGGGACAGCAGGTGACGGTGGTCGTCATCCAGCCAGCGGGTGGCCAGGACGACCTCCCGGCGCTGGTCGGAGAGGCGGAGCTGGGTAAGCGTCAGGTCCTCGAAGTCCGAGCGCGGGTCGATCACGGTGTCGATGTCCTCCGGCGGCGCCGGTGTGGCGGCCCGGCGCTGCGTGTGGGTGCGGATCTCGTTCATCGTGACGGCCACCAGCCACGAGCGGAAGAGCTGCGGCTCGCGCACGCCCGCCAGGCCGCGTACGACGTTCAGCATCGTGTTCTGCACCACGTCGTCGACGTCTGCCGACCGGTTCAGTGCCCGGCCCACGATGTTGTAGACCAGCGGCAGACAGTGCGAGACCAGCTCGTCCATCGCCGCCCGGTCGCCGCGGCGCGCCGCGTCCACCACCGCCGACATGCCGGCCCTGCTCGGGTACGCGGGATAGGACACCCTCACCACCTCGTCTTCGCGCAAACGATCTCGTACACGGTGGAGACTGTCCGGTACGCGGTCAGGTCACACAAAATGCGTGCCCTGTCGGAGGAGAGCGCTATCTTCTCCGCCATGCCATTGATCACAGTCACCGACGAGGTCGTCGGAGCGCCGAGCGGACCCGCATGGACCATCGAGGTCTTCGAGGAAGAGGTACGCCTCGACGAGCTGATCCGGCGACGCGTCTTCCTGGAGATCGCCGAGTCCGGCGTGGACGCCGATCCGGAGGAGCGCACCCGGACGACGCTGGAGGCGTTCGGCCGTAACGCCTTCGTGGTGCTCGTCGACGACCGCCAGGTAACCGCCCTGGACGAGAAGGTCCGCCTGCACGCGGGATCCCGCGTCACCTTCCTCAAGCTCGTCCCGCTGGTGGGTGGCTGAATGAAGACGTACGACCCCGAGTCGGCCCTGCGCGATGTGGCCGCCACCGCCAAGAAGTGGTGGGGCCCGAGCGCCCAGAACCTCAACGAGACCGCCAAGCAGGAATTCGTCGACCGGGTGGTGACGGTGTGCGGCTGGGCACCGGCGGGGACGGTCCCGGCGCTGCTCGCCGCGCTCAAAGATCCGCACGGGCCCTACGATCTCGCTGCGCCGTTGGTCGAGCTGCTGCCGGAGGCCACCCGGAAGGTCGAGTCGGTTGCCGCCGCCGTGGCCGACCTGACCGGCGACGACGCGGATCACGACAGGCGTGTCGCCGCCGCTTCCACCCTGATCGACAGCCTGCCGCACCTGCCGTACCAGCACGAGGAGCCGTGGGACCGGGCCCGGGGCGAGGCGTGGCGCCGGACGGCGGAACTGCTGGCCGCGCAACCGGCACCGGTACGGCAGGTGGTGTTCGACGCGCTGGCGGTGCCGGGGCTCAACAAGGACGGGGCGAGCAAGCTGATCACTGCCGCGCGCTCCGGCGGCGGGCTCGACGGCTCGGCCTGGCTCGGCCGGCTCGGCACTCAAGCATGGCTGGGATTCAATTACTGGAGTTGGCACCTCAAGCGGTTCACCTGGGAGGCCATCCAGGCGGAGGCCTCGGCCGGGCGGGTGGATCCGGCGGCGTTGGCGACCTGGCGGCGGACCCGGATCGAGCGTTCCTCCAGCGACACGAGCGACGAGGCCGATCGGATGTGGCCGATCCCCAACGTCGGTGAGCAGTGGGCCGACCGCGCCGTCGCGGACATCGAGGCGATGCCGGCGGATCGCCGGTCCGCGTGGGAGGCGCTGCTGGCGCACTGTCCGGTCGAGGTGGACAAGGCGAAGCCGACGGCCGGTTGGCGCAAGCAGGCTCGGTCGCTGCTCGACGCGGTGGGCGTCGACGATTTCACCGCCCGGCTCGACGACTGGCTCCCGCTCGTCGGGCAGGCGCGCAGCCTGCCGCTGCGCATGACCACATGCTGCCCCGGCCACATCAAGGACATGCCATCACGGATGATCGACCGCTACAACGTCGGGCTGCTGTGGGGCCTGATCTGGATGCGGACGATGTGCCCGCCGTCGGAGGAGAGCCTGCGCAGCCTCGGCCAGATCGCGGAACGGGCCGCCCGCAAGATCTCCGGCCACGGCCCGGCGAGCCCGAAACTGGCGAACGTCGCGGTCGCGGCGCTCGTCGACACCGATCACCCGGCCGCGCTCGCCCAACTGGCGCGGCTGTCCTCGCGGCTGACCTACAAGAGCACCCTGCGCCTGGTGGAGAAGGGGCTGACCCGGCACGCCGAGGCGCGCGGCGTCAGCCGGGAGGACGTCGAGGAGATGGCCCTGCCCGGCTTCGGGCTGCCGCTCGCGGACAAGCTGGGCGACTGCTCGTACGAGCTGGAGGTGCGCGGTGTCGACGCCGTAGTGGTGTGGCGCAACGCCGACGGCAAGGTGGTCAAGACGCCTCCGGCCCAGGTGCGCAAGGAGCACGGCGAGGAGGTGAAGGAGCTGAAGGCGACTGTCGTCGACGTCGCCGCGACGCTCGTCGCCACCCGCGACCGGCTGGAAGGGCTCCTGCGGCGCGACCGTTCGTGGACCGTCGAGCAGTGGCGCGAACGGTTCCTGGACCATCCGCTGGCCCGTACGCTGGCCCGGCGTCTGGTCTGGACCGTCGATGGCGTCGCCTGCTGCTGGGCCGGTGAGGCGCTGCGAACAATGGACGACACCGTGGTCGAGCCGGCCGACGAGGCGACGGTCCGGCTGTGGCATCCGGTGCTCGACCCCGACGCGGTGGGGTCGTGGCGAGACTTCCTCAGCCGGCACGGGATCACCCAGCCGTTCAAGCAGGCGCACCGGGAGCAGTACCTGCTCACCGACGCGGAGCGGGCCACGGGCATGTACTCCAACCGGTTCGCCGCGCACATCGTGCGTCAGCACCGGCTCAACGCGCTGCTGTCCCGGCGCGGCTGGTCGTACGTCCAGCACCGCAACGATGGGGCCTCGTACGACCTGCCCTGGCTGGCCCTCCCGGACTGGGGGCTGCGCGCCGAGCTGGGTGTCGCCGGGATCGAGGACCGGGGCGACGACCTCGTGTTCGACACGATGGGGACCGACCAGCTGTTCTTCATCCGGGGAGAGCGCCTGCCGGTTCCGCTGGCGGAGGTGCCGCCGGTCGTGCTGAGCGAGGTGATGCGCGACGTCGACCTGTTCGTGGCCGCGGCCGGGGTGGGCGCCGACCCGAACTGGTACGACGGCGGGCCGGAGGGCCGGTACCGCGACTACTGGGCGGGGAGCAGCTTCGGCGAGCTGACCCCGACCGGCCGCACACGCCGGGAGGTGCTGGCGGACCTGATCCCCCGGCTGGCGATCGCCGGCCGCTGCACGCTCACCGACAGGTTCCTGGAGGTACGCGGCGACCTGCACACGTATCGGATCCACTGCGGCTCGGGGAACATCCTGATCGCCCCGGACGAGCGGTACCTGTGCATCATCCCGGACTCGGCGAAGGCGAAGGAGCCGGAGATGTACCTGCCCTTCGAAGGCGACAGCCGGCTCACCGAGATCATCAGCAAGGCGTTGCTGCTTGCCGCCGACAAGAGGATCAAGGATCCGGTGATCCTGCACCAGCTGTGAGGCCGCCGGCGGGCGCCGGGCCCAGGTTCAGCCCGGCGCCCGCTTCGGCAGCAACAGCTCCTCGTGGTCGAGTTCGCGCTCCAGCACGCGCAGTTCCTCGTCCGGCAGCCGCCCGGAGTCGCGCCACCGCAGCAACTCCTCCCGCTGCGCTTCGAGGACGCTCCGGCGGACCCGCAGCGCCGTCTCGTACTCCGGTGAGGTGGGCAGCTCCGACGAGCCGCTCTGCTGGATCAGGTCGAGCCGCCCCCGGTAGCGGGCCAGCCGGGTCTGCAACTGGGCCCGCGTGGTGTCGACGGCGACCCGGCTGTCCGGCTCCTCGGCGACGACGGTGTCGAGGCGTGCCAGCGCCGCCTCCACCGCTGCCGAGCGGGCCTCGTTGCGTACCCGGGCCTGGTCGGCCTCGTTGGCGCGCAGGCCGAGCATCCGCACGAGCGGCGCGAACGTCAGGCCCTGCCCGACCAGCGTCACCAGGACGACCACGAACGTGCAGAACAGCAGCAGGTCACGATCGGGGAAGGGGTCTCCGCTGCGGGTGGTCAGCGGCAGCGTGAAGATCGCGGCGAGGCTGATCACGCCGCGCGTACCGGACCAGCTCAGCGCCACCACCTCGCGGGCGGTCAGCCCGCGGGCGTTGCGGTCGACGCCACCGAGCCGGCGTGCGGCGTCCGGCTCGTCGGTGTCGTCCTGCTCGGCGACGCCACCCAGCCGGGTGTGCAGCGACCGGGGGAGCCACTGGGTCAGGATCAGCCAGGCGGGACGCAGGAGCAGCACCACACCGACCGACACCGCGACGGCGATGACGATGGTCGACGTCTCGTACTGGCGCAGGCCCCGCACGACGGCGGGGAGCTGCTGGCCGATCAGCAGGAAGACGAAGCCTTCGAGGAGGAAGTCGACGAGCCGCCACACCGCGTTCGTCTGGAGGCGGGCGGCCCCGGAGCCGAACTGCGGCGTCTGGTGGCCGACGATCAGGCCGGCGACCACCACTGCCAGCACGCCGGAGACGTGCAGCGCCTCGCCCAGCAGGTACGCCACGAACGGTGTCGCGAGCGAGATCGCGTTGGACAGCAGCGGGTCCGCGGTGAGCGGCCGGACCAGTCGTTTCGCCCGGGCGACGACCACGCCCACCGCGATGCCGCCCGCCGCCGCCAGCACGAACTGCCCGATCGCGGCGTGGAACGAGAACTCGCCGCCCACGGCGGCGGCCACGGCGACGCTGAGCATGGTCAGCGCGGTGGCGTCGTTCAGCAGTCCCTCGCCCTGGATGATCGTGACCATCTTCGGCGGCAGGTTCACCCGGCGCCCCACGGCCAGGGCGGCGACCGGGTCGGGCGGGGCGACGGCGGCGCCGACAGCGATGCCTGCGGCCAGCGTCGCGCCGGCCACGAACAGGTGGAACCCGACGCCCACGAGCAGCCCGGTGAGCAGTACCAGCACCACGGAGAGGCTGACCACGATCCGCAGGTTCCGGCGGATGTCCAGCAGCGACGAGTCGAGCGCGGCGCTGTAGAGCAGCGGCGGCAGCACGACCATGAGCACCAGCTCGGGATCGAGCCCGATGTTGGGGCCGGGGAGCAGCGCGTACGCGATGCCGATGAGGGGCAGCAGCGCGGCCGCCGGCAGGCCGGTCCGGGATGCCACCCACCGCACGGCGATGACGACCGCGACGGCGGCGAGCACGAACAGCAGTGTCGAATGGGTGCTCACCCCGACCGACACTACCGGCGCCGAGATCACCAGGCGACGCGGACTGCACCGTCAACCAGGGGTTGACGGGTAGGAGTCGTCAACCTATGGTTGACGCATGGAGGAGACCGAACCGCTCAAGATGACCCATCCGGTACGCCTCGACGACCTCATCGACGGCATCAAGAAGGCACACACCGACGCGCTCGACCAGCTGGCCGACGCGGTCCTCGTCGCCGACCACCTGGGCGACGTGGCGGACCACCTGATCGGGCACTTCGTCGACCAGGCGCGCCGCTCCGGCGCCTCGTGGACGGAGATCGGCCGCAGCATGGGCGTCACCAAGCAGGCCGCCCAGAAGCGTTCCGCCGCCAAGGCGGAGACCGCCGCCGCGCTCGACCCGAACTCCGGGTTCGGCCGCTTCACCCCGCGCGCCCGCAATGTGGTGCTGGCCTCGCAGGAGGAGGCGCGGGCCGCGGGCAACGCCGAGATCACCCCGGGCCACGTCGCGCTCGGACTGCTCGCCGAGCCGGAAGGACTGGCCGCCGCGGCGATCGTGGCTCGGGGCGTACCCCTGGAGCGGCTGCGGGAGGTCGTCACCGCGACGCTACCGGCGAAGGCCGACCCGGTCCCGGACCTGATCCCCTACGACGCGCGGGCCAAGAAGGTCCTGGAGCTGACGTTCCGGGAGGCGCTGCGGATGGGGCACAACTACATCGGTACGGAGCACATCCTGCTCGCCCTGCTGGAGGAGGAGGGCGACGACGGCGTGCTGCGCGGCCTCGGCCTGGAGAAGTCCGAACTGGAGTCGGCGTTCGAGGCGGCGCTCGCCGAGATCACCCGGAAAGGGGCCTGACCTCGCGCCGGGCACGCGTCACGGGGGCGCGTGCCCGGCGTCCGGGTCGTCAGCCGGCGACGGGGAAGCCGTACCGGGCGGCGTGCTCCGGGTCGGCGGGGTCGACCTGGCGGATGCCGGCGTCGGCCAGCCGCTTGTTCACCTCGTCGAGGTGCTCCCGGACCAGCCGGGCCTCCTCCTCGGTGACCCGGCCGCGGTGCGGGCGCCCGGCGTGTTCGATGGTGCCGTAGTCGATCCTCTCGGTGGCGCGGCGGGCCTTCGGCGGCTTGACCCGCTCGGCGGTCCGCAGCAGCTGCGCCATCGGCACGTCGGTCGCCATCGCGTCGAACTCGCTGGCGGTCAGCACCACCCGGCGCGGCTCACCGTGGCCGTGCCGGTCGTGAATCTCCACCACCGCGACGTCGAGCGCCGCGTCGTCGATGCTCTCCACCTCGACCGCGGTGGCGTCCAGCTGCACGGGGCCGGCGACCAGGTCCGGGTGCTCCAGGACGACGACCTTGACCACCTCGTCGTCGGGGCTGAGCACCTGACCGGTGAAGTCGGAGACGTGGATCGTCTTCTTGCCCATGCGCGGAGCTTCTCCTGTCGTAGGCCGGAAATCGGACCACAAGACGCTACCGCACAGGTGTGCGAAGGCCGGTACGCCGCCCGGCCGGTGTGTCGCCGCCCGCCCTCAGAGGGGCGTGAGGCCACGCCAGGAGGCGGTGCCGGCCGGTTGCGCGTTCAGTTCGGCCCAGGAGAGTCCCCGGACGCGGGCCTCGCGGTACGCCGGCTGCGCCGGAAACCGTCCGGCGTCTGCGGCGGCCCGCCAGCCGCGCTCCGGGTCCTGCTGGAATCGGTCATTCGGTTCGTGAGGCATGACCACTACCGTCCCAGAGAAACTTGTCCATGTATGAAAATGAATATGACGCAGGGTCGATGCCTTCGGTTCCGTGAAGCGCCGGAGTTCCTGCGGCCGGGGGCGGAAGCAGGGATCGGCGTCCGTCGCTGGCGTGCCGACCCTCTACCCATCGGCCGCACGTCTCAACCCCCGCGCGATCGCGGAATTCGGCGGACACGAGCGCGGCGTCCCGGCGTACCATGATCACGTGCTCGACCGGCGGGTCTTCCTTCATCTGGCGACCTGGTTGGGGCAGTGGCCGGCGGGCCCCGGGCTGCACGTGGTCCGGTCCCACCGCCGCGCCCGCCCGGCCTGGGACGGGCGGCTGCGCCCGGCCGTCGCGGTGACAGCGGACGGCAGCACCGTCCTCTCGGTGGCCGCCGACCGGGTCGAGGCGGTCCGGACCCTGGTGCGCGACCGGCCGCTCGGGGAGTGGCTGCCCGACCTGCCGGGCGCGGTCGGCACGCCCGAGTTCGTCGCGCACACCTCGGTCTTCCGCTGGTGCACCGACCCGGCGCCGCTGCCGGAGGTGGGGGAGTGGGTGCCGCCCACGCTGCCCGGGCTGCCGCCGTGGCTGCGGCTGTTCGACAGGGAGGTGCTGGTGGTCCGCGGCGCCGACGGCGCGTACCGGGCCGGCGTGGGGATCAAGCGGCACGACGCGTACGGGCACGAGCTGGCGGTGGGCACGGTGCCGGCGGCGCGCGGGCGTGGCCTGGCCCGGCGGCTGGTCGCGCAGGCGGCCCGCCGGGTGCTCGACGAGGGGGCGATCCCCACCTACCTGCACGACCCGGGCAACGCGGCGTCCGGCCGGGTGGCCGAGGCGGCCGGGTTCCCGGACCGCGGCCTCACCGCGTTCGGCGTCTTCCCCCGCTGAGCCGGCCCGGCATCCCCGGCCTGGCGCGGACCGTGGATCCCGGGCCGGATCCACGGTCCGCTGCTCTCCCCCCAGGCCCCGACATCGGTAACGCTATGTGTTAGTGCCGGTGGTCAACAAGGGGTGTGCCACTGTCCGGTTGCGGACTCTCACCTGCGCAATCGCTGTCAGGCGCGGTGGTGAGATCAGTGACGCAGCGTGTGGATCAGGGTGAGCGCCTGACGTGTGACGGGTCGCAGCACGCGCAGCCGGGACAGCCCCACCAGCCGGTCCACGAGCGGCACCACGCCGTCGATGAGCTGCCGGGTCTTGACCTGACCGTCCGAGCGGTCGTGCACCCAGTAGAGCACCACCCCCATGTAGCCGAGCCAGAGCAGCTCGGGCAGCGCCTCGCGCAGCTCGTCGTCGAGCTTGACGGTGGACCCGGTGAGCGCCTCGCGGAACAGCGCGATCGACATGTCCCGGGGCTCCGACGACTCGGCGGAGAACGGGCTCAGCGGCGAGGTCGGCTCGGCCGCCGTCTTGAAGAAGGCGCCAGCGAACGCGTGGTACGGGCTCAGCACGTCGATGCCCGCGTGCAGCACCCCGGCCAGGCGCGGGCCGAAGTCCCGCTCCCGGGCGAGCACCGTGTCGGCCGCCGCCCGGTGCTCGCGCTGGGTGCCCGCGTAGAACTCCTGGACCAGGTGCTCCTTGGAGCCGAAGTAGTAGTAGGCGTTGCCCACCGCCACGCCCGCCTCCTGGGCGACCGCGCGCATCGTCGTGCGGGCGTATCCGCGCTCGCGGAACAGCCGCATCGCGGTGTCCAGGATCAGCTGGCGGGTCTGCTCACCCCGGGCCGTCGACCCCTGGCCAGCCGCAGCTGTCGTCGGCGCACTCTGCTCGGTCATCGTCGTCACCGTATCCCGGTTCCCGGATCCGCTCGCGGACCGCGGAGGCCGCCGCCACCACCTTGCGGGCCAGCGGCAGCAGGTGTGGACGGGCCAGCCGCTCGGCCGTGCCGCGGTGCTCGGCCAGCGCCCACAGGCAGGCGAACCAGGCGCCGTCGCCGCGGTAGACCGCGCCGGTGTCGGCGACCACCGTCAGGTCGCGCAACGTCGCGTCGTGGTCCAGCCCGGGGAAGCGCCGCCGGGCCTCGGCGGAACCGGCCGGCACGAACTCCAGCGGTACGAGCTGGGCGCGCGAGGCGAGCCAGCGCCGGGCGGCCCGGCACAGCGGGCAGTCCGCGTCGAACAGGACGGTGAACCCGCGGATCCCACCGGCCCCGTGCCCGGTGGGATCCTGCGGGTGCCCGCCCGGGGCGGACGTCACCGGGCCGGCGGGTTCGGACCCGCCGGTACCGGTCCGCCCTGCGGCGGGAGCATTCTGACCGGCGGCAGCGGTGGGTGGGTGGCCTGCTGCCGCAGGCGGCCGCGCCGGTAGCGGCCGAGCGCGAAGACGTTGAAGAAGTGCAGCGCGCCGAGCACCAGCAGGACGAATCCCACCTTCATGGAGAGCTGCTCCAGTGCCTGGCTGGTGTCGCCGACCGGACCGGACTCCTTCATCGCCACCGTGACGTAGCCGAGGTTGAGCAGGTAGAAGCCGACCACCAGCAGGCTGTTGACGGCCTCGGCCAGCCGGCTGTCGGCGAACACGTCCTGCAGGAACACCAGCCCGTTGCGGGACAGTGCCCGCGCCACCCAGACGGTGAGGCCGATGCTCACCGTCAGGTAGGCCAGGTACATCCAGACCTTCACGTCCATCCCCGTAGCCTCTCTTGAACGTGTTCAAATCGCTGGCGCCCTGAGCGTACGACAGATTTTGAACGTGTTCAAGAGGGCGGCCCGCAGCCCTTCCGGGCAGCGGGCCGCGTGGGGGGTGCGGGTCAGGCGGTCAGGCCGAGCGCGTCGGCGGCGGCCCGGCCGTTGGCGTGACTGGCGCCGTGGGTGGCGACGAACGCGCGTGCGCCCGCCGGCCGCCACGCGCCCGGCCAGCCCATCTCGACCACAGTCACCCGATGCGTGGCGGCCAGCGCCTCGACCAGCTCGCGCGCGCCGGGCAGCCGGTGCAGGTGCCGCCCGACCAGCACGACCGGCCGGTCCCCGGCGAGCCGCCGCACCTGCTCCGGGTCGGTCTCGCCCGCCACCGCGCGCGCCTGCTCGAGCCCGGCGGCCAGGTGCGGGCCGAGTCCCCACGGCACCCGCCCCTCGGCGATGGTGGAGGTGGCGTGCACCTGCACCACCAGGGGAGCGGTGTCGCGGGTGAGGTCGCCCTCCACGCGTACCGCCCGCAGCGCGGCGGCGTAGCCGAGGCCGTCTGCGGCGGGCGGCGGGGCGTCGGCGGGCCCGGTGGCGGCGGCGAGCGCGGCGGTCCGGCCGGCCGCCTCCTCGACCCGCCCACGCGCCAGCCGTCCGTCGGCCATCGCCGCGACGATCTCGGCGGCGACCGACTCGACCAGCTCGGCGTCCACCCGGGCGCCGATGCAGAGCAGGTCCGCGCCGGCGGCCAGGGCCCGGACCGCGCCCGCGCCGACCCCGCCGGCGGCGAGCACCGCGCCCTTCATCTCCAGCGCGTCGGTGATCACCGCGCCGGTGAAGCCGTACTCGACGCGCAGCAGGTCGTGCAGGACCGCGCGGCTGAACGTGGCCGGGCCGTCGCCGGTCAGCGCCGGCACCCGGATGTGCGCGGTCATCACCGCGCGGACGCCCGCGTCGACCACGGCGGCGAACGGCGGCAGGTCGCGTTCCCGCAGGACGGCCGGCTGCACGTCGACAGTGGGCAGCTCGTGGTGGGAGTCCGCGACTGTGGCGCCGTGCCCGGGGAAGTGCTTGGCGCAGGCGGCCACACCGGTCGACTGGAGACCGGCGACGGCGGCGGCCGAGTGGACGGCGACCCGCTTCGGGTCCGCCCCGAACGAGCGGGTGCCGATCACCGGGTTCTCGTCGGCGGTGTTGACGTCGACGGTGGGGGCGAGGTCGACGGTGATGCCCAGCGCGGCCAGCTCCGCGCCGATCGCCGCGTACACCCGGCGGGTGAGATCGGGGTCGTCCACCGCGCCGAGCGCGGCGTTTCCGGGGTACGGGCTGCCGGTGGCGTGCGCCAGCCGGGTGACGTCGCCGCCCTCCTCGTCGATCGCGACGATCACGTCGGGGCGGCCGGCACGCAGCGCCGCCGTGGACGCCGCGACCTGGGCCGGGTCGTGGATGTTGGTGCCGAACAGGGTGTGCCCGGCGAGCCCGTCGGCGAGCAGGTCGACCGCCCAGCCCGGCGGGACCGGTCCCGGGTACGCGGCAAGCAGCGTGCCCAGCGCGAGCCGGCGCAGTCCTGGATCCAGACCCACGAGTATCCCCTTTCCCTGCCGGGTCGTCCGACCTCCGCGCATGGGGGTGGCCGATACGCTAACGGGCGCCCCTCGGCAGGCGTTTTGTGGTTAGAAAACTTTACTGAAAATTGAGGACGACGGCATGAGTGCGACCCGGCTGCCCGGTACCCCCCGACTCCTGCGGGCGCTCAACGACCGTGCGGCGCTGGAGCTGCTGCTCGAGCGCGGCCCGCTGACCCGGGCCCGGATCGGTGAGCTGACCGGGCTGTCCAAGGTCACCGCGTCCCAGCTCGTCGAGCGGCTGGAGGAGCGCGGCCTGGTCGCCCGGGTCGGCGAGCAGGCCGGCGGGCGGGGCCCGAACGCCCAGCTCTACGCCGTCCGGCCGAGCAGCGCGTACGTGGTGGGCGTCGAGGTGGGCGCGGAACGGGTGGTCGCCGCCTGCGCCGACATCACCGGCACCGTGGCCGGACGGGTCGAGCAGTCCACCAGGGACACCGACGACCCGGTCGGCGTGGTGCACAACGCCGTGGTCCAGGCGGCCGCCAGTGCCGGGGCGGAGCTGTCCGCCGTCCGGCGCGTCGTGCTCGGCACCCCCGGCCTGGTCGACCCGCAGACCGGTGACATCACGTTCGCGTTCAACCTGCCGCGCTGGCACAGCGGCCTGCTCGCCGCGCTGCGCGAGGACCTGGACACCCCCGTCGTGTTCGAGAACGACGTGAACCTCGCGGCGGTGGCCGAGGCGCAGTCCGGCGCGGCCCGTGGCACCGCCGACTTCGTGCTGGTCTGGGTGGACGCGGGCGTCGGCCTGGCGATCATGCTGGGCGGCCGGCTGCACCACGGCAGCAGCGGCGCGGCCGGCGAGATCGGTTACCTGCCGGTACCCGGCGCGCCCATCCCGCGCGATGTGTCCAAGCGGGCCAAGCCGGCGTTTCAGCAGCTCGTCGGCGCCGACGCGGTACGCGCGGTGGCAGCCGAGCACGGGTTCGCCAGCCCGGAGGCGGCCGAGCAGGGCGTCGCGGCGGCCCGGGCCGCCGAGGTGGTCCGCGCGGCGATCGCGGCCGGCACCGCCGGTGGGCCGATGCTCGACGAACTGGCCCGGCGGCTGGCGCTCGGTGTGGCGAGCACCTGCGTGGTGCTGGATCCGCCGCTGGTGGTGCTCGCCGGCGCGGTCGGCCAGGCGGGCGGGGCGGCGCTGGCCGAGCGGGTGCAGCACGAGGTCGCCGCGATCACGCTGGTCCGGCCCCGGGTGGTGACGACCGGGCTGACCGAGGAGCCGATCCTGCGCGGCGCGCTGCGTACCGCGCTGGACGCCGTACGCGACGAGGTGTTCGGCTCGACGGTCGGCTGACCGCGTCGTGCACCCTGGCGCCATGTGAAGGAATCCTTCATCATGGCGCCAGGGTCCGCAAGGAGTTGCCGGATCGCGGCTCCGGTCAGATCAGGTCACGGCGGCGGAACACCGTGAACGCCGCAGCCACCAGCGCGCCGGTGAGCCCGAGCAGCACCACCAGGCCCGACGTCCAGGTGAGCGTGTAGGAGCCGTCGCAGTAGCCGGAGATCCCGGAGCCGCAGGCATTGTTGTCCCACAGCCGGACCTCGCCGGACAGCCAGGCCGCCAGGTGGCTGGACAGCATGTACCGGTCCGGCCGGCCGACCTCCAGGATCTGGAACACCAGCCGGGCACCCAGCTCCCACACCACCAGGTACGCGGCCACCGTGCCGAGCGCCGCCGAGGTGTGCCGGCCCAGCGTGGCCACGGCGAACCCGAGCGCCGCGGCGAGCAGCACCAGCACCAGCCCCCGCGCCCAGATCGCGGCGAGCGACGGCCAGAAGTCGCCGCCGGTGCGCCCGACCAGGCCGGAGGCCTGGCCGATCAACCAGAACGCCCCGAGGTACGCCACCGACGCCAGCACCGAGAGGCCGAGCAACCCGCCCAGCAGCGTGCCCAGCTTCGCGGCGAGCACCGTCGGCCGCCGGGGCCGCCACAGCAGCAGGTTCACCACCCCGCCCGAGTTCAGGTCGGCCCCGATGTAGGAGGCGCCGACCAGGAACCCGAACAGCGTCAGGAACGCGATCAGGAAGTAGAGCAGCGGCTCGGCCTCCTTGGCGAAGACGAACACACCGCTGAGGTAGTCGGCAGCGGTCGGCAGCTCCTCGATCTGGGCCGGGTCGATCTGGGCGCAGTCGCGCGGCAGATAGTCGTTCTCGCCCAGCGGTAGCCCGCCCTCCCGGATCCGCAGGCAGCGGTCGTACGCCATCTCCATCTGGCGCACGCTCTCCGCCGCCTGGGTCTGGGCCCGGCTCAGCTCCGGCGGGCTGGGCCGGTGCGAACCGGCGAGCGTGGTCGCCACCGTCACCGCGAAGGCGACAGCCAGCAGCACCACCATGAGCTGCACGAAACGCCGGGCGGCCAGCCGCTCCAGCTCGGCACGGACCAGGTTCACGCGTCCACCTCCCGGGTCTCCCGGACGTCGAGGTCGATCACTCCGTCGTTCGGCGGAGCGCCGTCGACCTGCCGCGGCACCGCCACGTGCTCGTGGCCGCCGGTCAGCTCCAGGAAGACGCTCTCCAGGTCCGGCCGCAGCGGGACCAGCTCCCGCACCCACACGCCCTGCTCGCCGAGCGTCCGGCTGATCGTCTCCGGATCCTCCACACCGGTCACCACCAGGTGGTCCGGCGCGACGGCCACCGACAGGCCGGCCCGGCCCAGCAGCTCCCCGGCCCGCTCCGGGTCGGCCACCCGGACCCGCCACTGGTGCTGGTCGAAGCCGGCCAGCACCTCCTGCACCGGCCCGTACGCGACCCGCTGCCCCCGGCTCACGATCGTCACGTGGTCGCAGATCAACTGGATCTCGGCCAGGATGTGGCTCGACAGCAGCACCGTCACCCCGGCCTCGGCGAGCGACCGGGTCAGGTCGCGCATCTCCCGGATGCCGGCCGGGTCCAGCCCGTTCGCCGGCTCGTCCAGGATCAGCAGCTCCGGGTTCTTCAGCAGGGCCGACGCGACCGCCAGCCGCTGCTTCATGCCCAGCGAGTAGCCCCTGACCCGCTCGTCGCCCCGGTCGCGCAGCCCGACCTGCTCCAGCACCTCGTCCACCCGGCTGGTCGGCACACCGCCTGCGAGCGCCAGCAACCGCAGCGTCCGGTGCGCGGTGAAGTTGGCGAAGAACTGCGGGCTCTCCACGATCGCGCCGACCCGGCCGGCCACGTCCGGCAGGTGCTCGGGGGACTCGGCGCCCAGCACGCGCATCCGCCCGGAGTCCGGCCGGACCAGCCCCAGCAGCGCACGCAGCGTGGTGGTCTTCCCGGACCCGTTCGGCCCGAGGAAACCGTGCACCTGGCCCGCCTCGACCAGCATGTCGAAGCCGTCGACGGCGACCCGGCGCCCCTGGCGCAGCGTGTGGAACGTCTTGCGGAGGCCGGCGATCTCGATGACCGCGCTCATCCGCGCGCCTTCCGGCAGCGGTCGGGCATGGGTGTCCTTCCGGAAGTGGTGACCAACGACACGGCGCCCCACCCTATGGCGGCGGCGCCGCCCGTGGGGGGCGCCGGGCCGGGTGCGTGATTGGATGGAGCGGTGACTGGTGACCTGATCCCCGGCGCCCCGGGCGCCCCCGCCCCCTCGACCGTGGACGCGGATCTGGTGGTCAGCCTCGACGGGGTCGTCGTCAAGCGTTCCGGCACCGCGCTGGTGCACGACGTCGACTGGCGGGTCGAGCTGGACGAACGGTGGGTGGTGCTCGGGCCGAACGGCGCGGGCAAGACCACGCTGCTCAACCTGGCCGCCGGCCGGCTGCACCCGACCAGCGGCGTCGCGCACGTGCTCGGCGAGCGCATCGGCCGTACCGACGTCAACGAGCTGCGTACCCGCATCGGTCTGTCCACCGCGACGCTCGCCGAGCGGATCCCCGCCGAGGAGCGGGTCGTCGACGTGGTGGTGACCGCCGCCTGGTCGGTGGTCGGCCGCTGGCGGGAGAGCTACGACCGCACCGACGTGGCGCGCGCCGCCGCGCTGCTGCGCCAGCTCGGCGTCGGACACCTCACCGACCGCACGTACGGCACGCTGTCCGAGGGCGAGCGCAAGCGCGTGCAGATCGCCCGCGCCCTGATGACCGACCCGGAGTTGCTGCTGCTCGACGAGCCCGCCGCCGGGCTCGACCTGGGCGGGCGCGAGGACCTGGTGGCCCGGCTGGCCGAGCTGGCGTACGACCCGGACGCGCCCGCGATGGTGCTGGTCACCCACCACGTCGAGGAGATCCCGCCGGGCTTCACCCACGCGCTGCTGCTGCGCGAGGGCGGCGTGGTGGCGCAGGGCCTGCTCGCCGACGTGCTCACCGCCGACAACCTGTCGAAGACGTTCGGCCTTCCGCTGGTGGTCACGCGGTCCGGCGACCGCTGGGCCGCCCGCGCCGCCTGAGCGGCGGGACGACACCGTGCCGCAGACCCGGATCGCCGTCGTCGGCAGCGCCAACATGGACCTCGTCGGCATCGGCGCGGCGCTGCCCCGGCCCGGCGAGACGGTGCTGGGCGACGACTTCGTCATGGTGCCCGGCGGCAAGGGCGCCAACCAGGCCGTCGCCGCGGTACGCGCCGGCGCGTCCTGCGTCTTCCTCGGCGCGATCGGCTCGGACTCGTTCGGCGTGACGCTGCGGGCCCGGATGACCGCGGCCGGCGTGGACACCGGCCACCTGCGGGTGGTCTACGGCCCGTCCGGCGTCGCGCTGGTCATGGTCGGCGGCGCGGGGGAGAACGCCATCCTGGTCACCCCCGGGGCGAACGCCGCGTTCACGTCGCTGACCGCGGACGAGCTCTCCGCCGTACGCGATGCGGATGTGCTGGTCGCGCAGCTGGAGGTGCCGGTCGAGACGGTGACCGAGGCGGCGCTGGCGGCCCGGTCGGCGGACACTCGGGTGGTACTCAACGCGGCGCCGGCCCGATCGGTGCCGGCCGAGCTGCTGGCGGCGACCGACCTGCTCGTGGTGAACGAGCCGGAGGCGCAGGCGCTGACCGGTCGCGGCCGGGACGAGCCGGCGGCGCTGCTGGACCTGGTGCCCCGGGCGGTGCTGACGCTCGGCGGCGACGGCGCGTGGTACGTCGACCGGGACCGGCCGGCGACACACGTGCCGGCGGTGCCGGTGGACGTGGTCGACTCGACCGCCGCCGGGGACGCGTTCACCGCCGCGCTCGCGGTGGCCTGGGGCGAGGGCCGGGACCTGGCCGACGCGGTGCGCTGGGCGGCGGCCGCCGGTGCGGCGTGCGTACGCAAGCTCGGCGCCTCGGTCGCGCTGCCCCATCGGGCGGAGATCGACGAGCTGTTCCCGGCCGGCTGAGCCTCAGCCGGCCGGTTCGTCGGTGAGGCGCTCGCCGCGCCGGCGCAGCATGCCGAGCCCGGGGATGCCGGCGACCGCGAGCTTGAGATCGCGCGTGACGTCCAGCAGGTCGTGCAGGTCCGGGCCGACCCGGTCCAGCGTGGCCAGGATCGGCAGCACGTCCGAGGTGAGGTGGTCCTTGAGCTTCGGCAACTCGTCCACGAGCCGGATCGCGGCGGTCACCTCCTCCGGGCTGAGCTGCTCCACGAACCGCGCCGCCATCGGCGCGGCCCGCCGCAGCGTCGCCTCGTACGCGGCGAGCAGCTCGTTCGCGACGCCCGTCGCCTTCTCCGCTGTCGCGAGCGTGCCCGCCGCCCGCGCGGTCACCGTCTCCGCCTCGGTCACCACCCCTGCCGCGCCGCGGGCCACCCGGTCGGCCTCGCCGACCACCACTGCCGCCGCCTCGGAGACCCGCTGCGCCTCGCCGACCACGGCAGTCGCCGCGGCGGCCACCTCGGTCGCCGTGTCGATCGCCGCAGTGGCGGCGGCGCTGATCACCGCCACCTCGCGGACCGCCGTCTCCGCGCCGGTGAGCACCCGGTCGGTGCGGTCGAGCGCGCCCTCGATCCGGTCCACCACCCCGTCGATCCGCCGGACCAGCGCCTCCACCTGGTCGAGGACGGCGAAGGCCCGAGCGGGTACCGAGGCCACCGTGGCGGCCGAGCCGAGCGCCTGGTCCAGTGCGGTACGGGTGAGGCCGAGCACGGCGCCGGGCCGGGGAAGAGGGATCGCCATGACATCCAGTGTGCGGCGTCGCGGCCAGTGCCGCCCGGCGGCGGCCGGGCGGCGACTGTCACTCCGGGCCGCCGACGCGGCGTAGGGTGCCGGCATGCCCACCCCCGGCCCGGCGTCGCGGCGACTGCTCGCCTGCGGCGTGGTCGCGCTGCTCGCCGTCGTCCTGGGCGCTCTGCTCCTGGCCCGCGCCGACGCCGGTCTGAGCACGCGGCGGGCGACGGTGGCGGGAGTGCCGCTGACCGAGGTCCGGGCGGACGGCGTGAGCGGCGACCGGCGGCCCGGGGTGGTGATCGCGCACGGCTTCGCCGGGTCGGCCCGGCTGATGCGGCCGCTGGCCGACTCGGTGGCCCGCCGGGGCGGGATCGCGGTGCTGCTCGACTTCGCCGGCCACGGCGCCAGCCACGCCCGGCTACCCGGCGCGGGCCGGGACGAGGAACGCAGCCGGGCGCTGCTGCGGCACGACCTGGACGTCGCGGTCGCCTGGCTGCGCGGGCGTCCCGGCGTCGACAGGGACCGGATCGTCCTGGTCGGGCACTCGATGGGTGCCGGCGCTGTCGTCCGGTACGCGGTCGCGCATCCGGAGATCGACCGGACCGTGGCGATCTCGCTGCCCGACGGCGGTGACGTGCCGGCGGGCTGGCCGGGGAGGCTGACGCTCGTGGTGGGCGGGCTGGAGTTCGCCGGTTTCCGCCAGGCGGTCGACGAGGCGTCACGGGACGCGGCGCCGGGCACCCGCACGCGGGTGGCGGCGCCCGGCGTCGAGCACGTGTCGGTGCTGTTCGCGCCGCGTACCCACGCCGCGGTTCTGTACGCGCTGCCGAACCCTGCCGGCGGGCTGCCACCGTCCCCGCTGACCCGGCCGGCCGGCGCCGGGCTGCTGCTGGCGGGGCTCGCGCTGGGCTTCGTGCCACTGGCGGCGTTGCTGCCGCGCCGGGCGCGGGCGGGCACCGGCGGTCCGCGTACCGGGCGGTGGCTCGCCGCGACGGTGCCGGCGGCGGGCGTGGGCGCCGTGCTCGCCGCGCTGTTGCCGACCGCCCGGTCGCCGCTCGCCGTGGGCGGATACGTGGCGGTGTTCCTGCTGCTCACCAGCGTGCTGCTGGCCGCCGCGGCGCGCTTCGCGCAACCCCGCCGGCCACCGGCGACCGGGGGTGGCGTCCGGTCCGCTGTCGTCGCCGTCGTGCTCCTCGGGTACGCGGTGCTCGCCGTCGCGCTGCCGCTTCATCTCGGTCTCACCTCGACCGTGCCGGTCGGGGCCCGGTGGTGGCTGCTGCCCCTGGTGACGTTCTGCTGCCTGGCGTTCCTGCTCGGCGCCGAGCGGCTCGCGGACGGCCACGGCGTCCGGTACGCGGCCACCGGCGGGATCGCCGTGCTGGTGCTCGCCGTCGCCGCGGTCATCGGCCTGGCACCCGGGTTCGTGCTGCTGGTGGTGCCCCTGTTCGCGGCGCTTGTGGCCTGGCAGGCGGCCTGGGCCGTGGTGCTGCGCCGCCGGGCCGCGCCGTGGTGGCTGGCGCCGTCGGTAGGGGCGGTGGTGCTCGCCTGGCCGATCGCGACCACGCTGCCGCTCACCTGAGTCGCCGCTATCGGCGGTCGGTCTGCTGCTCCACGGCGCGTTGCACGGCCCGGTAGATCTGCCCGAACCGCAGCGCGTCGGGCGTACGGACCAGCATCGTCTCCCGGCCGTGGTGCTGCACCCACAGCTCGTGCACCCGGTTGCCGCGCTCGTAGGAACGGTCGAGCCAGCCGAGCGGCACCTCCAGGAACGGGGTGAGCGCCAGTCCCACCACCACGAACGCGGCCAGGATGATCAGGGCCAGTTTCCACTCGCCCCGGTCCTGCGCGGACCAGGCCAGCGAGAGCACGCAGACCACCGCGACCAGTGGTGGCAGCGACAGCAGCAGGACCAGCACCCCGCGGCCCAGCACCCGCCCGCGGACGGCGAGTGTGGTGGTGCCGCGCGCGTGCCAGACGTACGTGACGTCGGCGAGCGCGACGGCCTGACCGCCAGCGTGGATGGCCTCGGAGGTGACCTGCACGGCGTCGTCCCGGTAATAGAGGACCATGAATCAGCCTAACCGCGTGTGTCGATGCCGGCGACGCGTGCGCCGGTAGGCTGGCGGCATGACGGACCGGAACGCGGTCGGAACCGGCGGTGACGAGCAGGCGCGCAACGTCGAGGTGGTCAAGCGCTACCTGCGCACCTTCGTCACGAAGGACCTGGCCGAACTGGCCGAGGTGGTCGACGAGGACGTGGAGATCTACGGCTCCGGCAGCGCGGTACGCGGCCGGCGCTACACCGAGGCGGCCGTCTCCTCGCCCGGCCTGACCGTGCTCGACCAGGAGATCCAGGAGATCTTCGCGGCCGGGGACCGGGTGGTGGTGTCGCTGGCGCAGACGTACCGGCGGGACGCGACAGGGGCGACCACAGTGCAGAGCGCCTGCAAGATGTACCGCCTGGCCGGCGGCCGGATCGTCCAGTTCTGGGGCGAGCAGGACACCTACGGCCTGTTGCGCGGGCTGGGCCTGCTGCCGGACGAGCCGATCACGTTCTGACCCGTCGCGGCAGGACCCGTCGCGGCAGGACCGGTCGCGGGACGACCGGTCGCGGGACGACCGGGCGCGGCGGGGAGGCTCTCCACGGCCCGCTGCACCGCCCGGTAGATCTGCCCGAAGCGCATCGCGTCGCGGGTGTGCAGCAGCCGCACCGGGCGGCCCCGCCATTGCGCCCACATCTCCATCTCCCGGCTGCCCCGGGCGTACGAGCGGTCCAGGTGTTCGAAGAGGAAGTCCGCGAGCGGCCCGACGGCGAGGCCGACCAGCACCGAGACGCCGACGATGGCGACGGTGACCACCGCCGAGCGCTGCAGCCACACGGCCAGCGCGATGCCCAGCGCGGCGGCCACCAGCGGCCCGGCGAGCGCGGCCCCGATCGCGCCGCGCCCGGCGAGCACCCGCCAGGAGCGGTCGCCCTGCCGGTGCCACACGGTGGTCAGTTCGGCCAGCGGGTAGCTGCGCCCGTCCACCCGTACCGCGGTGGAGGTGACCTGGACGGAACGGTCGTCGTAGTAGGTGATCATGGCCTCACTCCCGGTGGCGGGGCGGCGGCGACTGCGGCGGCGACCTGGGGAGTCGCCGACACCACACTGTCTACCCCAACGAGGCGAGTCGTAAGGTTGGCACGCGACTTCGACGAGGAAGTGAGGGCAGCGTGGGCGAGTTCGTCAGGCTGGAAGTGAAGGACGGCATCGGCACCATCCGGCTGGAGCGGCCGCCGATGAACGCGCTCAACACCCAGGTGCAGGAGGAGTTGCGCGCCGCCGCGTCGGCGGCCACCGCCGACGCCGAGGTCCGCGCCGTGATCGTGTACGGCGGCGAGAAGGTCTTCGCGGCCGGTGCGGACATCAAGGAGATGGCCGACATGTCCTACGTGGACATGGCGGAGCGCGCGGCCGACCTGTCCAGCGCGCTCGGCGCGATCGCCCGCATCCCCAAGCCGGTCGTCGCCGCGATCACCGGGTACGCGCTCGGCGGCGGCTGCGAGCTGGCGCTGGCCTGCGACTGGCGGATCGTCGCCGAGGACGCCAAGCTCGGCCAGCCGGAGATCAAGCTCGGCATCATCCCGGGCGCCGGCGGCACCCAGCGGCTGGCCCGCCTGGTCGGCCCGGCCCGCGCCAAGGACCTGATCATGACCGGGCGGATGGTCGACGCCGCCGAGGCGCTGCGCATCGGCCTGGCCGACCGGGTGGTCCCGGCCGCCGAGGTCTACGACGCCGCGGTGGCGTACGTGAAGCCGTTCCTGACCGGGCCGGTGCAGGCGCTGCGCGCGGCGAAGGCGGCTGTCGACGGCGGTCTGGACATGGACCTCACCTCGGGCCTGGCCTGGGAGAGCCAGCTCTTCGCAGCGCTGTTCGCCACCGACGACCGGCGCGAGGGCATGGCCGCGTTCGTGGAGAAGCGCAAGCCGGGCTTCACCGGTCGCTGACGCGAGAGCTGTTCACATCCGCGATACCGGCCAGTAGCGTGACCCCGGTCGGTCGACGAAGGGGAATGGCATGACGGAGCGGATCGAGGGCCACGGGGGCGATCTGGCACTCGCGGCACTACGCGCGCACGGCGTACGGGAGATGTTCACGCTGTCCGGCGGGCACGTCTTCCCGCTCTACGACGCCGCGCACAAGGCGGGTTTCCCCCTCTACGACGTGCGGCACGAGCAGTCCGCCGTGTTCGCCGCCGAGGCGGTCGCCAAGCTCCAGCGCCGCCCCGGCCTGGCCGTGCTCACCGCCGGCCCCGGCGTCACAAACGGGGTCTCCGGCCTGACCAGCGCGTTCTTCAACGCCTCGCCGGTGCTGGTGCTCGGTGGACGGGCGCCGCAGTTCCGCTGGGGCTCGGGCAGCCTCCAGGAGATGGACCACCTGCCGCTGGTCGCGCCGGTGACCAAGCACGCCGAGACGGTGTTCAGCGCCGACGACATCCCGCGCGCGGTGTCGGCGGCGCTGACCACCGCGCTCACTCCGCACCGCGGCCCGGTGTTCCTGGACTTCCCGCTGGAGGCGGTCTTCTCCGTCGGTGACGCCGACCTGCCGGCGGTCACGCCGCCGGCCCCGATCGAGCCGGACCCGGACGAGGTGGCGAAGGCGGCCCGCCTGATCGCCGGCGCGTCCCGGCCCGTGATCATCGCCGGCTCCGACGTGTACGCGGGCGACGCCGTCGACGCGCTGCGCGCCGCCGCCGAGTCGCTGCGGGTGCCAGTGTTCACAAACGGGATGGGCCGGGGCGCGCTCCCGCCGGAGCACCCGCTCGCCTTCGCCAAGGCCCGCCGGGTCGCGCTCAAGGGCGCCGACGTGGTCGTGGTGATCGGCACCCCGCTGGACTTCCGGCTCTCCTTCGGCGACTTCGGCGACGCGCAGGTGGTGCACGTCGTGGACGCACCGAGCCAGCGGGCCGGGCACGTGCAGCCGGCCGCCGCGCCGGCCGGTGACCTGCGGCTGATCCTGGGTGCGTTCGCCGACCACACCGGCGACCGGGCCGACCACGCCGACTGGATCGCCGAGCTGCGGACCGCCGAGGACGCGGCGAAGGCCCGCGACGCGGAGGAGATGGCCGCCGAGAGCGACCCGATCCGCCCGGCCCGGATCTACGGCGAGCTGCGCCGGGCGCTCGCGCCTGATGCCATCACCATCGGCGACGGCGGCGACTTCGTGTCGTACGCCGGTCGGTACCTGGAGCCGGCCCAGCCCGGCACCTGGCTCGACCCCGGCCCGTACGGGTGCCTCGGCACCGGCATGGGCTACGCGATGGGCGCCCGGGTCAGTCACCCGGACCGGCAGATCTGCGTGCTGATGGGCGACGGCGCGGCCGGCTTCTCGCTGATGGACGTGGAGTCGCTGGTCCGGCAGAAGCTGCCGGTGGTGATCGTGGTCGGCAACAACGGCATCTGGGGGCTGGAGAAGCACCCGATGCGGGCGATGTACGGCTACGACGTGGCCGCCGACCTCCAGCCCGGCCTGCGCTACGACAAGGTGGTCGAGGCGCTCGGCGGCGCGGGCGAGACGGTGGAGAAGGCCGCCGACCTCGGGCCCGCGCTGGGGCGCGCGTTCGACTCGGGCGTGCCGTACCTGGTGAACGTGCTGACCGACCCCGCGGACGCGTACCCCCGTTCGTCGAACCTGGCCTGACCACGGCGCGTACGGGCCGTCCGCCGGGTGACCGGCGGGCGGCCCGCGGCGCGTCTCAGACCTCGGGGCGGTCCCGGTCGTCCGGCCGGCGCAGTTCCTCCTCGCGGCGGCGCAGGTCCTCCTCCCACAGCCGCAGCCGTTCCTGGTCCTCGCGGCGGGACCGCTCGTCCAGCGAGGCGAGGAACTCCGGGTCGTCGTCCGGGGCGAGCGGCCGGCGGGCCGGGGCGGCCGGACGGGCCGTGCCGGTGACGCCGGCGGTGCCGGCCGGGCGTTCGCGGCCCACGAGGAACCAGGCGATCGAGCCGACCAGCGGGAAGAAGAGAATGATCAGCACCCAGATCATCCGGGGCAGCGCCTTGACCTTCTCCTCGTCGGCGGAGAGGCAGCTGATCAGCGCGCACACGGCGAGGACGATCTGGACCAGGAAGAGCAGCACGTAGAGGCGGGCCATGCCTCATGATGGCTCACCGCCGCTCGTCAGTGCACCCCGCCGAGCACGTGCGCCACGCCGAGCAGCGCCAGTCCGGCCGCGCCGAGCGCGGTCAGCGGCACCGACCATCTGTCGAACCGGCGCGGTCCGGTGCCGGTGGCCCGGTGCCACGTCACCACGAGCACGGCGAGCCAGACCACTACCGCGAGCCCGGCCGGCGCCGCGTCCGCGGGCCGGCCGCCGAACGCCGGCCGGAGCTGGAGCAGCAGCACCGCGGTGAGCGTGAGCAGCGTCCGCCGCCACGCCAGCCGGGTGCGCTCGGGTTGCAGGCCGGGGTCACGGGTCACCGCGCGCCGCCCACCAGCACGGCGGCCACCAGCAGCAGCGCGCCGACCGCGACGACGAGCGCCAGGACGGCCGGGAAGCGGGACGCGGGCAACTCCTCGTTCAGCCGCATGGCGCGTTCGGTGCGTGCCCAGTGGTCGACCGCCCGGATCGAGACGGTGGCGCCGAGCAGCAGCAGCGCGACCGCGAGCCCCTCGCGCAGGTGGGCCAGGCGCAGCGGCGGCAGGAACTGCGCGGCGGCCAGCCCGCCCGCCACCAGCGCGAGACCTGTTCGCAGCCAGGCCAGGAACGTCCGTTCGTTCGCCAGCGAGAAGCGGTAGTCCGGCGGGGTGCCGACCGAACGCAGCTCACGCGGGTCGAACCAGCTCTTGATCGACTCCCACACGCTGCCGATTATCCGCTTTGCCCCGCGCCTAGCCTGGGGGGATGACCGATCTTGACGCGCGCGAGCTGCGTGACGCCTACGACAGCCAGCTTCGTCCGGAGTTGCCCGATCCGGCGCCCGCCGGCGTGACGGTGGAGCGCGACGGCCCGCTGTTCCGCGTGCTCGGCCTCGACCACCGCGGCTTCCTCACCTACCGGACGCTCGACGGCCTGGCCGGCGCCGAGCTGGACGCGCTGATCGCCCGGCAGGTCGAGGTCTTCCGGGAACGGGGCGAGGCGGTCGAGTGGAAGCTCGCCGGTCACGACGAGCCGGCCGACCTGGCCGACCGGCTGCGCGCCGCCGGGTTCGTCCCGGAGGACCAGGAGACAGTCGTGGTCGGCCCGGTCGCGCCGCTCGCCGCCGCCGTCCCGGTGCTCCCCGAGGGGGTACGCCTGCGCGAGGTCACCAGCCGGGCCGACCTGGAGCGGATCGCCGACATGGAGGAGGAGGTCTGGCGGGAGGACCGCAGCCACCTGGTGTACGGGCTGGCCCGGGAGATCGAGGCGGATCCGCAGTCGATCACGATCGTGGTGGCCGAGGCGGGGGAGACGGTGGTCAGTGCGGGCTGGATCCGCTACCAGCGTGGCACCGGCTTCGCCAGCCTGTGGGGCGGCTCGACGCTGCCGCAGTGGCGCAGGAAGGGCATCTACCGGGCGCTGGTGGCGTACCGGGCGCGACTGGCGCAGCAGCGCGGCAAGGCGTTGCTGCAGGTGGACTGCTCGCCGGACAGCCGGCCCATCCTGGAGCGGCTCGGGCTCGTTGCGGTCACCACCTCCACGCCCTACGTCTACACTCCGTGATCATGGAGCGGTTGACGGCGGACGAGCGGCTCACCCTGAAGACCGGCGCGTTCGGTGCCGTGTTCCTGGTCTCCAACGCCGTACCGGGGGTGCTGGCGATGGTGCGGGAGAGCTTCGCCGCCTCCGGCGCGCTCGGCGAGGTGGGCGGCGTGGTGAAGGAGGCGCTGACCACCGGGCCGCTGCCGCAACTCCCTCGGGACTCGGTCCTGGAGGTCGAGTCGGTGGTGCTGCCCGCGCTGGGCCGGTCGGTGGAGATCCTGCGCGCCAAGTCGCCGGGGGACGTCGAGACGTACCGGTCGGTGGTGCTGGACGCGGCGGATCGGGTGGCGCAGGCGCACCGGGGGATCGAGCCGGCCGAGGCGGCGGCGATCGAGAAGATCCGGCAGGCGCTGACCGAGGCGGCGTGACGGCGGTGAGTTGCGTCACTCCGGGCCGCCGGGGCGGCCATGCTACTTGCGGGTAACATTGCCTCGTGGGGAAGTGCACAGCTGCCCGCGGTTGACCCACGTTGCGTCACGCGGGAGGCTGCGCCCGTGACCGGGCGAGTGATCGCTACACCAAACAGGAGGGTCGTCGAAGCGCGATGAACATCGTCGTACTCGTCAAGCAGGTGCCCGATTCGGGCGCGGACCGCAACCTGCGTTCTGACGACAACACCGTCGACCGCGGTTCGGCGAACAACGTCATCAACGAGATGGACGAGTACGCCATCGAGGAGGCGTTGAAGATCAAGGAGGCGCACGGCGGCGAGGTCACCATCCTGACCATGGGTCCGGACCGGGCGACCGAGTCGATCCGCAAGGCGCTCTCCATGGGCCCGGACAAGGCCGTCCACGTCGTCGACGACGCCCTGCACGGCTCCTGCGCGGTGGCCACCTCGAAGGTGCTCGCCGCCGCCCTCGGTCAGCTGGGCGCCGACCTGGTCATCTGCGGCGCCGAGTCGACCGACGGCCGGGTGCAGGTCATGCCGCACATGATCGCCGAGCGGCTGGGCGTGGCCGCCCTGACCGGCGCGCGCAAGCTCACCGTCGACGGGTCCAGCCTGACCGTCGAGCGGCAGACCGAGGAGGGCTACGAGGTGGTCACCGCCTCGACCCCGGCCGTGGTCTCCGTCTGGGACACCATCAACGAGCCGCGCTACCCGTCCTTCAAGGGGATCATGGCGGCCAAGAAGAAGCCGGTGCAGACGCTCTCCCTGGGCGACCTGGGCGTGGCCCCGGCCGAGGTGGGCTTCGACGGCGCCACCAGCGCTGTGGTGGAGCACTCCAAGCGCCCGCCGCGCTCCGGCGGCGAGAAGATCACCGACGAGGGCGAGGGCGGCGTGAAGCTGGTCGAGTTCCTCGCCACCGAGAAGTTCGTGTGAGAGGTCACTGACATGTCTGAGGTTCTCGTCGTCGTCGAAGCCACCAAGGAATTCGGCGTCAAGAAGGTCACCCTGGAGATGCTCACCCTCGCCCGCGAGCTGGGCAGCCCGAGCGCGGTCGTCCTCGGTGGCGCCGGCGCCGCCGAGGCGCTGAGCGCCAAGCTCGGCGAGTACGGCGCGGAGAAGATCTACGCGGCCGAGGGTGAGGAGATCGACGGCTACCTGGTGGCCCCCAAGGCGACTGTGGTCGCCGAGCTGGTCAAGCGCGTCCAGCCGGCCGCCGTGCTGCTCGCCTCGTCGCAGGAGGGCAAGGAGATCGCCGCCCGCCTCGCGGTCAAGCTGGACAACGGCATCCTGACCGACGTGGTCGGCCTGGCCGCCGACGGCACCGCCACCCAGGTGGCGTTCGCCGGCTCCACCATCGTCAAGTCCAAGGTCACCAAGGGCCTGCCGCTGGTCACCGTCCGGCCGAACTCGCTCAACCCGGCCCCGGCCGCTGCCACCCCGGCGGTCGAGCAGCTCACCGTGTCGGTCACCGACGCGGACAAGCTGGCCAAGGTCGTCGAGCGGGTCGCCGAGCAGAAGGGCTCCCGCCCCGAGCTGACCGAGGCGTCGGTGGTCGTCTCCGGCGGCCGCGGTGTCGGCAACGCCGACAACTTCAAGCTGGTCGAGGAGATGGCCGACCTGCTCGGCGGCGCGGTCGGCGCGTCCCGCGCGGCAGTCGACTCCGGCTACTACCCGCACCAGTTCCAGGTGGGCCAGACCGGCAAGACCGTCTCCCCGCAGCTCTACGTCGCGCTGGGCATCTCCGGCGCGATCCAGCACCGGGCCGGCATGCAGACCTCGAAGACCATCGTCGCGGTGAACAAGGACGCCGAGGCGCCGATCTTCGAGCTGGCCGACTACGGCGTGGTCGGCGACCTGTTCAAGGTCGTCCCGCAGGCCGCCGAGGAGATCCGCAAGCGCAAGTGAGCGTCGCGTGACAGAAGGCCGCCGCCCGGTGCACCGGGCGGCGGCCTTTCTCGTAGGGAGCTGATCGGCGGGCCGGGGAGCTGAGCCGGCCCGCCGATCAGCCCGTCAGGGTGCCCCTCAGCAGGCTGTCGCCGGAGTGGCCGGGCTTGTTGTCGTACTGCTCCGCGCTGACGTCGACCACGGTGTAGGTACGCAGGTCGACGTTCGGGGGGATCGGCAGGAGCGCGTCCCCTGATCCGTTGCTCAGCGTACCCACGGAGAACATATCCATCGTGTTCGGATCGATCAGCCAGACCTCGTAGTACCCCGGAACGGTCGGGAGATTCGCCACGTGCAGATGCAATCGGTTGTCGCCGAGCACCCGGGCGTCGCCGGAGGCGTCCTTCGGCGTCGAACCGAACGCGGCGAGCGGCGCGCTGGCCAGCACAGACGGCTGCGGATCGGCCGGCTCGCCACCGCCGCCGCCGAGCACCGCGGCCGTACCGGCCACGCCGATCACCGCGGCGGCGGTGGCGGTGACCGCCGTGGTCGCCCACCCGGGCCAGCGCCGGGTCCGCCGCGGACGACGTGCCACGACGGGTACGGCGGCCGGCTCCACCGGGTCGGCCGGGCGCGGCAGGCGCCGATCGGTCAGCGTCGGCAGCTCCTCGGCGGCCCGGATCTCGGCCACGATGCCCTGCCAGATGTGCTCGGGCGGGTCGGGCAGCTCGGCCAGTCCCTGCGTGCCCGCGCCGAGCCCGGCGACGTGCTGGAGCGTCTCCATCTCGCCCCGGCAGTGGTCGCAGGTGTCCAGATGGGTGGCCTCGCCGTCAGCCGCCTCGCTCTCACCGAGCGCCAGAAAGACCAGCCGGTCGTGGTCCAGGTGCTGCACCGTCCACCTCCCATCTGCGTTTCAGGCTCTGCATGCCGCGTCTGATGTGACTCTTGACGGTGCCGAGCGGCACTCCGGTCACCGCCGCGATCTGCTGATGTGTCAGGTCGTCGTAGAACGCCAGCTCCAGCATCCGGCGCTGCTCGTCGGGAAGCCGGGCCAGCTCGTCGGCGACCACCAGCCGGTCGACCACCGTGTCCGGGTCGGGGCCGGTGGAGACCGGTTCCGGCAGTTGCTTCACCGTCTCGACCACCCGGGTCTCCCGGGCCGAGGCCCGGATCCGGTCGACCACCTTGCGCCGCCCGATTCCGAGCAGCCAGCCGACCAGTGAGCCTTTCGCCGGGTCGAACGTCTCCCGGCCGAGCCAGGCGGCGACGAACGTCGCCTGGGTCACGTCCTCGGCGTCACTGCGGTTCACGAGCGTCGTGGTGGCCAGGTGCAGCACCGCCCGCCCGTACCTGTCGTACGCCTCTCGCAGGGCCGCCTCGTCGCCGTCGCGGAACCGGGTGGCGAGGTCGTCCTCGCCCGGCGGTTCGGGGCCCTGCCTGGCCGCCGTCACCGGGCGGCTCGCCTTCCGTGGGGCATGCCCGACTGTAACTCCCACAGCCCTCGCCCCACTCTCCCGGTGTGTCGGTCACGACCCTCGTCACCTCTCCTTCGTCGCCGGAGGGTCCGGCGGATGCGCCCGGAGACGGGAAAAAGAAATCGGATCCGGGCGCATCCGGGGGCGACGGAGCCGGCGTAACCCGTTCTGCAAGCCAGGCCTGACGAATCAGCATCAACCACCAGGAGGCAGACAATGCAGTACGCGATGTTCCGTCGGGTCGCCGCGGGCGGCGCGGTGGCCGCCCTCACCTTCGCCGGCGTCGGCGCCGCCACCATGAGCCCGGCCTACGCCGCCTCGTCGAAGGTCTCCGTGGTCCACGGCATCCCGGACACCCCGGTCGACGTGTACGTCAACGGCGAGAAGACGCTGAACAACTTCAAGCCCGGTGACGTGGCCGGCCCGCTCACCCTGCCCGAGGGGGAGTACGACATCGCCCTGACCAAGCCCGGTGAGGCGGTCGACAAGGCGATCCTGAAGGTGGACGACGCGAAGGTGCCGGGCGGGGCGAACATCAGCCTCGCCGCCCACCTGAGCGCCGCCGGCGAGCCGCAGATCACCCCGTTCGTCAACGACGTGTCCAAGGTGGGTGCCGGCAAGGCCCGGCTGATCGTCCGGCACACCGCCGCCGCCCCGGCCGTCGACGTGCGGGCCGGCGGCAAGCCGGTCTTCGAGGACCTGACCAACCCGAAGGAGGCGAAGGCGGACGTGGCCGCCGGCTCGGTCGAGGCGGACGTGGTGCTCGCCGGCACCGACACCGTCGCCATCGGCCCGGCCGACCTGAACCTGAAGGAGGGCACCGCCACCATCGTCTACGCGATCGGCTCGGCCGAGGCGAAGAACCTGAGCGTGGTCGCCCAGACCATCAACGGGCTGCACTCGGCGCCGGGCGGCGTGCCCAGCGGCACCGGCGGCCAGGCCGGCACCGGCGTGGACACCTGGTGGTACGTGCTGGCCGGGGCCGGCGTGCTGCTCCTGGTCGGCGGCGGGGCGCGGGTGGCGGCAACCGCCCGGGCCGGTCGCCGGTGACGGTGCGCAACCGCGGGGCGCTGGCGGCGATGGCCGCCGGCGCCGCCGCGCTCATCCTGGCGACGGTGGTGGCGTGCGGATCGGAGCCCGCCGAGGACGTCGGCGGCGACGAGGTGACCGCCCTGGCGAGCGCCACACCCACGCCCACGCCGGCGGCGACCGGCGGCGGTTCGGTCCCGGTGAACCCGGGGACGCTGCCCGGCGACAGCGAGATCGTGCCGCCGGTGAAGCTGAGCATCCCGCCGATCCGGGTCACCGCGACAGTCAACCCGGTCGGCGTCAACGAGCGCACCGACGAGTTCGAGGTGCCGCCCAGCGTGGACCAGGTCGGCTGGTACCGCTACGGCCCCGGCCTGGAGGCCGGCGCCGGCTCGGTGGTGATCGCCGGGCACGTGGACAGTGCCGAGCAGGGCAAGGGCGCGTTCTTCCGGCTGCGTGAGCTGGGCCAGGGGGACGAGCTCACCGCCACCGGCTCGGACGGCCGCGAGCGCGCCTACCGGGTGGTGGCCCGGGAGGAGTACCGCAAGTCGAAGATCCCGCTGGAGCGGTACTTCGCGCGCGACGGGAAGCCCCGCCTCACGCTGATCACCTGCGGCGGGCCGTTCGACGCGAAGACCCGCAGCTACCGGGACAACATCGTGATCACAGCCGTTCCCGCGTGATCACGGGCGTTCCGCGTGAGCGGCCGGACCGCCCCGGGTGGGACGGGGCGGTCCGGCCCCCGGCGCCGGGTACGCAGGCCGTTAGGCTGAACCGTGATGGCATACCTTGATCACGCGGCGACGACCCCGATGCTGGACGAGGCACTCGAGGCGTACGTCGCCGTCGCCCGCGAGGTGGGCAACGCGTCGTCGTTGCACGCGGCGGGTCGCCGGGCCCGGCGACGGGTGGAGGAGTCCCGCGAGCGGGTGGCCGCCGCGCTCGGTGCCCGCCCCTCCGAGGTGATCTTCACCGGCGGCGGTACGGAGAGCGACAACCTCGCCGTGAAGGGCGTCTTCTGGGCCCGTCGCGCCGGCCGGGCCGAGCGGGTCCGGGTGGTCTCCAGCGCGGTCGAGCACCACGCCGTCCTCGACGCGGTGGACTGGCTGGTCGAGCACGAGGGCGCGGAGGTCGGCCGGCTGCCGGTCGACGCGGCCGGGCGGATCGACCCGGAACGCCTGCGCGCCGAGCTGGCCGAGCACGGCGAGCGCGTCGCTGTGGTCACCGCCATGTGGGCGAACAACGAGGTGGGCACCGTCCAGCCGGTGGCCGAGCTGGCCGCCGTCGCCGCCGAGCACGGGGTGCCGTTCCACACCGACGCCATCCAGGCGGTCGGGCAGGTACCTGTCGACTTCGCCGCCAGCGGCGTGTCGGCGCTCACCGTGACCGGGCACAAGCTCGGCGGCCCGGCCGGCGTGGGTGCGCTGCTGCTGGCCCGCGACGTGGCGGCCACCCCGCTGCTGCACGGCGGCGGCCAGGAGCGTGACGTGCGGTCCGGGACGCTCGACACCGCGGGCATCGTCGCCTTCGCGGTCGCCGTCGAGGCCGCGGTGAAGGGCCAGCAGGAGTACGCGGCCCGCGTCGCCGCGCTGCGCGACGAACTGGTCGAGCGGGTCCGGCAGGCCGTCCCCGAAGTGATCTTCAACGGCGACCCGGCCGATCGGCTCCCCGGCAACGCGCACTTCTCGTTCCCCGGCTGCGAGGGGGACGCGCTGCTGCTGCTCCTGGACGCCCAGGGCATCGCCTGCTCGACCGGGTCGGCCTGCTCCGCCGGGGTGGCGCAGCCCTCGCACGTCCTGCTGGCGATGGGTGCCGACGACGACCGGGCCCGGTCCTCGCTGCGCTTCACGCTCGGCCACACGAGCACCGGCGCGGACGTGGACGCGCTGATCGCCGCGCTTCCGGCGGCGGTGGAGCGCGCCCGCCGCGCGGCCGCCCTCCGTACGCCCCGCTGACCCGGATACCCTCGGTGAGGACGAGGGGAGTGGGCCGGTGAGGGTTCTGGCGGCGATGTCGGGCGGGGTGGACTCCGCCGTCGCGGCGGCACGGGCGGTGGAGGCCGGGCACGACGTGACAGGCGTGCACCTGGCGCTGGCCCGTAACCCGCAGACGTACCGCACCGGCGCCCGGGGCTGCTGCACGCTGGAGGACTCCCGGGACGCCCGGCGCGCCGCCGACGTGCTCGGCATCCCGTTCTACGTGTGGGACATGGCCGACCGGTTCCACGACGACGTGGTGGACGACTTCGTGGCCGAGTACGCCGCCGGTCGTACCCCGAATCCCTGCCTGCGCTGCAACGAGAAGATCAAGTTCGCCGCGGTGCTGGACCGGGCCGTGGCCCTGGGCTTCGACGCGGTGGTGACCGGCCACCACGCCCGGCTCGGCGCCGACGGCCTTCTGCGGCGCAGCGTCGACGCGGCCAAGGACCAGTCGTACGTGCTGGCGGTGCTGACCCGCGCGCAGCTCGACCGGTCGATCTTCCCGCTGGGCGACTCGACGAAGGCCGAGGTGCGCGCGGAGGCCGCCCGGCGCGGCCTGGCGGTGGCCGACAAGCCCGACTCGCACGACATCTGCTTCATCGCCGACGGCGACACCCGCGGCTTCCTCGCGGAGCGGCTCGGTGAGGCGCCGGGCCAGGTGGTGGACGCGCTCACCGGCGCGGTGGTGGGCAGCCACAGCGGCGCCTACCAGTACACCGTCGGGCAGCGGCGCGGCCTGCACCTGGACCGCCCGGCGCCGGACGGCCGCCCCCGCTACGTGCTGTCCATCACCCCGACCACCAACACGGTGACCGTCGGCCCGGCCGAGGCGCTGGAGGTCTCGGACGTGCGCGCCACGCGCCCGGTGTGGACCGGCGGGCCACGCCCGGACGGGCCGGTCGAGTGCGAGGTGCAGCTGCGGGCCCACGGCGACGTGGTGCCGGCCGCCGTCGAGGTCGACGCCGACGGCCTGCGCGCGTCGCTGCGCCGCCCGGTCCGCGGTGTCGCCGCCGGCCAGGCGATCGTGGCCTACCGGCCGGACCCGGCCGGCGACGTGGTCCTCGGCTCCGCCACCATCACCGCCGCCTGACCTCGTACGGGCAGCGGATAGGCTGCGGCCGTGACTGAGCAGGCGTGGCCCTGGCCCACCGGCGCGGCGACCGGGATCGGGTCGCTGCCCGGCACCGACATCGCCGAGGCGCAGCGGATCGTGCTCGGCGAGCTGCCCGCCCTGCCGCACCTGCCCGAACTGCCCGCCCGAGGGCCGGGCGCGGACCTCGTCGGCCGCAGCGCCGGCCTGCTCGTCGAACTGCCTGTCGAGCTGTACGCGGCCCGCTGGCGCATCGCCCCGCGCCCCGGCCGGGACCTGCGCCGCGCCCGCGACCTGATGGAACGCGACCTCGACCAGCTGGCCGAGCAGGCCGAGGAGTACGCCGGCCCGGTCAAGGTCCAGGCCGCCGGGCCGTTCACCCTGGCCGCCGCGCTGGAGCTGCCGATCGGCGGCCGGATGCTGCGCGACCCCGGCGCGGTACGCGACCTCGCCGGTTCGCTCGGCGAAGGGCTGCGCGGGCACGTCGAGGCGGTGACCCGGCGGCTGCCCCGCGCCTCGGTGCTGCTCCAGCTCGACGAGCCGTCCCTGCCGGCGGTGCTGGCCGGGCGGGTGCCCACCGAGAGCGGCCTCGGCACCCACCGTCCGGTGGAGACCGAGGTGGCGCGGGCGCTGCTGCGCGACGTGATCGAGGCGGCCGGCGTACCGGCGCTCGTGCACTGCTGCGCGCCGGACGTACCGCTGGAGCTGATCCGCTCCGCCGGTGCGGCAGGCGTCGCGCTCGACCTGTCGCTGGTCACCGACCTCGACCCGCTCGGCGAGGCGATCGACGCCGGGCTCGGGCTGCTGGCCGGCGCCGCGCCGACGCTGCCGCCGCCGTCCGGCCGGGCGCCGACGTCGGCCCAGGTCGCCGACCGGGTGCGGCGGGTCTGGGACCAGCTCGGCTTCCCTCGCCGCCGGCTGGCCGAGCAGGTGGTGGTCACTCCCGCGTGCGGCCTGGCCGGCGCCACCCCGGGGTACGCCCGCGCGGTGCTCACCGCCTGCCGCGACGCGGGCCGGCGGCTCGCCGAGGACTGACGTTTTTCCGTCGTACCCGCCGGGCACGATGACCGGCATGATTGGACGACTGCGTTCCACAGTGATCGACTGCCCCGATCCGCACGCGCTCGCCGCCTTCTACTCCGAGCTGCTCGGCCTGCCGCTGGTGGAGGAGAACTCCGACGGCGACGAGTGGGTGGTGCTCGGCGGTCCACCCGGGCACCAGCCACGGGTGGCCTTCCAACGGGCGCCGGGCCTGCGCGCCCCCGACTGGCCCGACCCGGCCCGGCCGCAGCAGTTCCACCTCGACGTGACAGTCGACGACATCGAGGCGGCCGAGAAGGCGGCGCTGGCGCTCGGCGCGCGGCGGCTACCGGGCGAGGGGGAGGGCTTCCGGGTCTACGCCGACCCGGCCGGCCACCCGTTCTGCCTCTGCTGGGACTGATCTTCCCCGGCTTGCGTGGTGGGGGCATGATCGCCACCGTGACCGCCTCCACCGCCACCGGCCGCGCCGCCGGTTCGCTGTTCGGCCTGGCCTACGGCGACGCCCTGGGCAAGCCGACCGAGTTCCTCACCGTCACCGAGATCGTCCGCCGCTACGGTCCGGCCGGTCCGCGCGAGCTGACCGGCGACCCGGCCCTGGTCACCGACGACACCCAGATGGCGCTCGCCGTGGCGTGGGCGCTGCACGACGCGCCCGCGTACACGGCCGAGGCGGTGGAGCCGCTGCTGCGGCAGCGCTTCGTCGACTGGTCCATCAGCCCGGAGAACAACCGCGCCCCCGGCATGACCTGCCTGCGGGCCTGCGCCGAGCTGGCCCGGGGTGCCCGCTGGCAGGAGGCCACTGTCGCCGGCTCGAAGGGCTGCGGCGCTAACATGCGCGTCACCCCGGTCGGGCTGCTCGACGTCGACCTGGACACGATGGCCGGGCTGGCCCAGCTCCAGGCCGGCCTCACCCACGGCCATCCGACCGGGCTGGCGGCGAGCGAGCTGACCGCGTACGCGGTCCGGCTGCTGCGCGACGGCGCTGCGCTGCCGGAACTGCCCGGCCTGCTCACCGATCGGGCCCGGGAGCAGCGCACCGTCTACCGCGACGACTGGCTCGGTGACCTGTGGCAGCGGCCCGGCGAGAGCAGCGCGGCCGAGTTCGTCGCCCGGGGCTGGGACGACTGCCTGCGCGTGCTCGGCCGGCTGGAGGCGGCGCTGGCCCGCCCGGACGACGGCGGCGACCCGTGCCGGCTCACCGGCGAGGGGTGGATCGCCGAGGAGGCGCTCGCCACCGCGTTGCTCTGCGCGCTGCGCCACCGCGACGACCCGGTCGGCGCGCTGGCCCGGGGCGCCACCACGGCCGGTGACTCGGACTCCATCGCCGCGCTGGCCGGCGCGTTCGTCGGCGCCGCGTACGGCATCGCCGCCTGGCCCGCCGGGTGGGCCGGCCGGATCGAGTACGCCGGTCAGCTCACCGCGCTCGCCGCCGCGTTCGACGGGGAGGCGTCCGGCGGCGGCTCCCGCGGCGAGGGGTGACGCGCTCGCTCAGCCGGCGAGGTGGCTCAGCCGCCGGACACCACGCCACAGGTCCGGGTCGCAGGTGCCGGCCCGGTCGGCGAACGCGCCCAGCGGCACCGGGATCGGCTCGCTCACGTCGAGGTAGCTGTCGTGGTCGGCGCCCGGATCCCAGTCCCGGGTCGGGATCGGCAGGTGGTCGTCCCGGTCCGACTTGTCCTGGCTGGTGATCTTCAGTACCTCGGCGTCCCCGCCGTCGACCCGCAGCACCAGACAGGGACGCACCTTCGAACCGGTCCCGTCGGCGTACGGCACGTCGGCCCACCAGATCTCCCCGGGGCGCGGCTCGTCCCGGTCCCGCCCGGCGCCCCGGGGCCTCGGCGCCGCGCCGGCGCGGTCACCCCGTGGCCCGGTGCCGGCCCGCTCGTCGCCGCGCCCTCCGCCGGGCCGGTCGGTGCCGGTCCGGCCGCCACGCCCGGTGTCCCGCCGCCCGTCGGCCCGGCCGCGCGTGCCGGCGGCGCGGTCGGCCGCGCGGCGGCGCCACTCGTTCCACAGCCAGCCGGCCGCGACGCAGGCCACGATCACCAGCGCCCAGATCACCCCGTCGCGCATCCGCCGCCCGCCTTCCGACCGTTGTCGCCCACTACCGCCGACGCGATCGTCGCACGGCCGCGGCGGACCCGCCCGGGTGGCGCGGCGGGCACCGGTCCGCCCTGCTCGGCGCAGGTGACCGGACGGCTGTCACAGCCGACCGCTACGGTTCTCGGGTAGCACCAACACGGGAGGTCGACAGCGGTGTCCGAAGGCGGCGGCGTGTCCGAAGAAGCGGTTCCCCCAGCGGTCGACGCGGCCCAGGACGCGGCGGCCGGCGCCGAGCCGACCCCGGCGGCCCGGGAGCGGCACGCCACGCTCAGCCAGGAGCTGACCGAACACCAGTACCGCTACTACGTCCTCGACGCGCCGACCGTCACCGACGCCGAGTTCGACGAGCAGCTGCGGGAGCTGGAGGCGCTGGAGGCCGAATACCCGGCGCTGCGCACCCCCGACTCACCCACCCAGCGGGTCGGCGGCACCTTCTCCACCGACTTCACCCCGGTCGCGCACGCCGAGCGGATGCTCTCGCTCGACAACGCCTTCGCCGACGAGGAACTGGCCGCCTGGTCCGAGCGGGTCGAGCGGGACGCCGGCGGCCCGGTGCCCTACCTGTGCGAGCTGAAGGTCGACGGGCTCGCCATCAACCTCACCTACTCCAAGGGCCGGCTGGTGCGCGCGGCCACCCGGGGCGACGGCCGCACCGGCGAGGACGTCACCGCCAACGTGCGCAGCATCAAGGGTGTGCCGGCCCGGCTGACCCCGGCCGACGACTTCCCCGACGTGCCCGATCTCCTGGAGGTGCGCGGCGAGATCTACTTCCCGGTGGCCGCGTTCGCCGACCTGAACGCGAGCCTGGTCGAGCAGGGCAAGGCGCCGTTCGCCAACCCGCGCAACGCCGCCGCCGGCAGCCTGCGGCAGAAGGACCCCCGGGTGACCGCCTCCCGCCCGCTGCGCCTTGTGGTGCACGGCATCGGCGCGCGCACCGGGTTCCGGCCGGCCGCGCAGTCCGAGTCGTACGCCGCGCTCAAGGCGTGGGGGCTGCCCACCAGCGACCGGTGGCGGGTGGTGGACGACCTGGCCGGCGTCGCTGACTACATCGCCTACTACGGCAAGCACCGGCACGACGTCGAGCACGAGATCGACGGCGTGGTGGTCAAGGTCGACCCGGTCTCCATCCAGGGCCGCCTCGGCTCGACCAGCCGCGCGCCCCGCTGGGCGATCGCCTTCAAATATCCGCCGGAGGAGGTGAACACCAAGCTGCTCGACATCGAGGTGGAGGTCGGGCGCACCGGCCGGGTCACCCCGCGCGCCGTGCTCGAACCGGTCCGGGTGGCCGGCTCCACCGTCGCCTACGCCACCCTGCACAACGCCCGCGAGGTCGAGCGCAAGGGCGTGCTCATCGGCGACACGGTGGTGCTGCGCAAGGCCGGCGACGTGATCCCCGAGGTGCTCGGCCCGGTGGTCGAGTTGCGCCCGGCCGACGCCCGCCCGTTCGTCATGCCGACCACCTGCCCGGCCTGCGGCACCCCGCTCGCGCCGGCCAAGGAGAGCGACGTCGACATCCGCTGCCCCAACGGGCGCGCCTGCCCCGGTCAGATCCGCGAGCGGGTCTTCTACCTGGCCAGCCGCAAGGTGCTCGACATCGAGGTGCTCGGCGAGAGGGGCGCGGCGGCGCTTCTGGACGCCCAGATCATCACCAACGAGGGCGACCTGTTCCAGCTCGACGCCGAGCAGTTGAGCCGGTCGCCGTTCTTCGTCAACAAGGACGGCAGCCTGGGCAGCAACGCCACCAAGCTGCTCGAGAACCTCGCCGAGGCCAAGGAACGCGACCTGTGGCGCGTGCTGGTGGCGCTGTCCATCCGGCACGTCGGCCCGACCGCCGCCCAGGCGCTCGCCCGGCACTTCCGCTCGGTCGCCGCGATCGAGGCCGCCGGTGAGGAGGAGCTGTCCTCCGTGGACGGCGTCGGCCCGACCATCGCCGCGAGCGTGAAGGAGTGGTTCGCCGTCGACTGGCACCGCGACGTGGTGCGCAAGTGGGCCGAGGCGGGCGTCCGGATGGCCGAGGAGGCCGCCGACGAGGGGCCGCGACCGCTCGACGGCGTCACTGTGGTGGTCACCGGCACGCTGAGCGGGTTCAGCCGCGACCAGGCGGCCGAGGCGATCCAGGTCCGGGGCGGCAAGGTGACCGGCTCGGTCTCCAAGAAGACGGGTTTCGTGGTGGTCGGCGACAACCCCGGCTCCAAGGCCGACAAGGCCGCCACCCTGAAACTGCCGATCCTCGACGAGGACGGCTTCCGGGTGCTGCTCGACTCCGGCCCGGAGGCGGCCCGCGAGGTGGCCCGGGTGGAGGACTGACAGGCTGGTCACAGCTTTCGTCCGGCGGATACCAAGTTAATTACGACTCCGACCGATTCGTGACTGTCGTGTCGGGGAAATCGCCTCGGAGGGCGTTTCATTGGCGTACGACGCGTGACGGCGCGCGCCAGGACGTTCCCCGGGAGGTGCGATGGAGACCGGCGACCCGCGTAACTCCGTCCCGCCCGGGCGGAGCGGGCCGTTCTTCGGCTTCGTCGCCGCGATCGGCGCGGTCGCTCTGCTGGTCTCGGCCGGGCCGCTCGTCGCGCTCACCGACCGGCTGACCGAGCTGCCGGCCGCGTTCTGGACGATGGCGGTGCTCGCCGTCGCCTGCGACGCCCGCCCGTTCGTCCCGCCCGGCCGCCGGCAGACGTCTGCGGTGTTCCCGTCGACCTGCTTCACCTTCGCGATCCTGCTCGGCTGGGGCTTCGGCCCGGCTGTCGCGGTGCAGGCCGTCGCCGTGGCGGTCAGCGGCTGGCGACTCGGGTACGCCCCCTGGCGCACCGGCTTCAACGCCGCGCAGTACGCGTGCGCGCTCGCCGCCGCGTACGCGGTCACCCGGCTCGGTCCGGGCGAGCTGTTCGGCGGCGGCCGGCTGCACTGGACCGACGTGGCGGCGGTGGGCGGCGCGACGCTCGCCTGGTTCGTGGTCAACTACGGGCTGGTCAGCTCCGCGGTCCGGCTGCGGTTCGGCGACAGGTGGTGGCCCAGCGTCCGCAGCGGCCTGGCGTACGAGCTGCTGTCCACCGGTTCGCTGCTGCTGCTCGCACCGGTGCTGGTGGCCGCCGCGCGGGCCAGCGCGGCGCTGATCCCGCTGGTGCTGGTGCCGCTGTTCGCCGTCTACCGGATGGCCCGGCTCTCCGAGGAGCGGGAACAGCTCGCCGACGTGGACCCCCTCACCGGGCTGCCCAACCGCAAGGCGCTGCTCACCGAGGTGGCCGAGCAGGTGCACCTGCACGGCGAGCGGGCCGCCCGGGGCGCGCCGGACGCGCACCTGGCGCTGCTGCTGCTCGACCTCGACCGGTTCAAGCACGTCAACGACGCGCTCGGGCACGCGGTGGGGGATCGCCTGCTGGTCGAGGTGAGCGCCCGGCTGATGGGCGCTGTGGGCGCCGGTGACATGGTGGCGCGGCTCGGCGGCGACGAGTTCGCCATCGTCGTACCCCGGCTCACCGACATCGACCAGGCCCGCGAGCGGGCCGGCCGGGTGGTCGCCGCGCTCGCCGAACCGGTGCCGCTGGACGGGCTGCCGCTGGACGTGGGCGGCGCCATCGGCATCGCGCTCTACCCGGACCACGGCGAGGACTTCGCCACCCTGATGCGTCACGCCGACGTGGCCATGTACGACGCGAAGCACCGCAACGACACGGTGGCGGTGTACGCGCCGGAGTCCGACCACAACTCGGCCGAGCGCCTCAGTCTGCTGGCCGACCTGCGCCGGGTGCTGGAGTCCGGCCCGTCCGCGCAGGGCGGGGAGACGGTCGGCGTACGCGGGGGTGACGGCGCGGCCCTGACCCCGGCGCTGCCGGTGCGGGCCGACCGCCCGGCCCGCAACCAGCGCCCGGCGCGCGAGGGCGGCCGGGGACGGTCCGGTGACGGGCCGAACCGGTGGCTGCGGCGCCGCCGCGACCGCGCGGAGGAGCGGCACGACGACGACCTGATCGAGCAGATCCTCACCCGCGCCGACCCGATCCGCCGCCGGGCCGCCCGGGCCGGCGCCGGACCGGGTGCGGGTCCGCTCGTGGTCGGCGACGCGGAGTTCGCGCCGGAGACCGCCGACGCCGACGTCACCCAGGACGCGGAGGCGGCCGTGAGCACCGGCGCGCCGGGCGTCATCGGGCCGACCGCCGACGGGAGCACCGCGGGGGCTGAGGCGGACGAGCAGGCCGGGCACCCGGGCGAGATCACCATGTACTACCAGCCGCAGATCGCCATCGCCACCGGCGAGGTGGTGGGCGTCGAGGCGCTGCTGCGCTGGCGGCACCCGCGCCGGGGCATGGTCGACCCGGGCGAGCTGATCCAGGTCGCCGAGCAGAGCGCGGTGATGCGGCTGCTCACCCGCCGCGTGGTCGACGACGTGGTGGAGCAGCTCGCCAAGTGGTCGGCGGCCGGGCTCACGCTGCGGGCCGCGCTCAACGTCAGCGTCCGGGACCTGCACACCGGCGAGATCGCCGACCAGATCGCCGACCGGCTGACCCGGTACGGCGTGCCGCCCGAGCGCCTCCAGGTGGAGATCACCGAGGGCGCGCTGATGGCCGACCCGCGGCGGGTGCTCGCCAGCATCACCCAGTTGCACCGCATCGGCGTCGGCATCGCGCTGGACGACTTCGGCACCGGCTACTCGTCGCTGCAGCACCTGCGCCGGCTCCCGCTGTCCGAGGTGAAGGTGGACAGGTCGTTCGTCCTCGGAATGGCCGAGGACCCGGACGACGCGGCGATCGTCCGCTCGATGATCGAGCTGGCCGGCGCGCTCGGGCTGCGGGTGGTCGCCGAGGGCGTGGAGGACGAGCGCACCTGGCGGCTGCTGCACGCCGCCGGGTGCGACGTGGCGCAGGGCTGGTTCCACGCCCGGCCGATGCCGGCCGAGGACCTGGTGGCCTGGCTGTCCCGCTACCGTCCGGTGCGTCCGGCGGAGGCGGTGGGCCGCGGCGGTCCGGCGCCGGAGGGGGAGTCGAAGGCGTCGTCGTGACGGCGGGACAATAGACTCGCTCCGGTCACCGCGCGTCATCGAGCACGCCCGCACGCGCGGCCGGTCCACCGCAGACGTCTCAGGACAGCCACGAAGGGGGCACTGATGGCCGCCATCTCCCGCGAGGAGGTCGCGCACCTCGCGCGACTGTCGCGGCTCGCCGTCACGGAGGAGGAACTGGACACCTTCGCCGGCCAGCTGGATGTGATCCTCCAGTCGGTCGCGCAGGTCGGCGAGGTCGCCGCGGCGGACATCCCGCCGACGTCCCACTCCGTGCCGCTGACGAACGTGCTCCGCGAGGACGTGGTGCGGCCGGGTCTGACCCCGCAGGAGGCGCTGTCGGGCGCCCCCGACGCCGAGGAGCAGCGGTTCCGCGTCCCGCGGATCCTGGACGAGGATGTGGCCTCATGAGCGAGCTGACGAAGCTGAGCGCCGTGGAGATCGCCGGGCTGGTGGCGAGCGGCGAGACCTCCGCGGTCGAGGTCACCCAGGCCCACCTGGACCGCATCGGCGCCGTCGACGACCGGGTGCACGCGTTCCTGCACGTCGACACCGAGGGAGCGCTGGCCGCCGCGCGTGCCGTGGACGAGCGCCGCGCCGCCGGTGCGGAGCTGGGCCCGCTCGCCGGTGTGCCGGTCGCGGTGAAGGACGTGCTCACCACCAAGGGCGTACCGACCACCGTCGGGTCGAAGATCCTGGAGGGCTGGCGCCCGCCGTACGACTCGACGATCGTCGAGCGGCTGCGCGACGCCGGCACGGTGATGCTCGGCAAGACGAACATGGACGAGTTCGCGATGGGCTCCTCCACCGAATACTCCGCGTACGGGCCGACCCGTAACCCGTGGGACCTGGAGCGGATTCCGGGCGGCTCCGGCGGTGGCAGCGCGGCGGCGCTGGCCGCGTACGAGGCACCGCTGTCGATCGGCTCGGACACCGGCGGCTCGATCCGCCAGCCCGGCGCGGTCACCGGCACCGTCGGCGCGAAGCCCACCTACGGCGGCACCTCCCGCTACGGCCTGGTCGCGTTCTCGTCCTCGCTGGACACGCCCGGCCCGTGCGCGCGTACCGTGCTCGACGCCGCGTTGCTGCACCAGGTGATCGGCGGTCACGACCCGCGCGACTCCACCTCGATCCCGGCCCCGGTGCCGGACGTGGTGGCCGCGGCGCGGCTCGGCGCCACCGGTGACCTGACCGGCGTGAAGCTCGGCGTGGTCACCGAGTTCACCGGTGAGGGCGCGGAGCCGGGCGTGATGGCCGCGTTCCGCGACGCGGCCGAGGCGCTGGCGAAGCTGGGCGCCGAGATCGTCGAGGTCTCCTGCCCGCACTTCAAGTACGCGCTGCCGGCGTACTACCTGATCGCGCCCAGCGAGTGCTCCTCCAACCTGGCCCGGTTCGACGGCGTCCGGTTCGGCCTGCGGGTCGGCGACGACGGCAACCGGTCGCTGGAGGAGGTCATGTCGCTGACCCGCGAGGCCGGCTTCGGCCCCGAGGTCAAGCGCCGCATCATGATCGGCACGTACGCGCTCTCGTCGGGCTACTACGACGCCTACTACGGCCAGGCGCAGAAGGTCCGCACGCTCATCACTCGGGACTTCACCAGCGCGTTCGAGCAGGTCGATGCGCTGATCTCGCCGACCACGCCGTTCGTGGCGTTCCCGATCGGTTCGCGTACCGCCGACCCGTACCAGATGTACCTGGCCGACCTGTTCACCATCCCGACGAACCTGTACGGCGGCCCGGCCATCTCGGTGCCGTGCGGCCTGTCCGACGGGCTCCCGGTCGGCTTCCAGATCATGGCGCCGACGATGGCCGACGACCGGATGTACCGGGTCGCGGCCGCGTTGGAGGGCGCCGTCGGCACGCTCACCCCGCCGGCGCTCTGAACCAAGCGGTACGGAGGCGGCCCGGCCGCCTCCGTACCGACACGGTGATCACCGATCAGTGGATTGCCCGGGGTCACTGGCACTGGTCGAATAGACTCCGAGTCTGCTGATTCGACTGGACTGTGGCCCGCTGGCGGACGCGAGCGGTTCCGACCGAGAGCTGGATGTGCGATGGGGACACTTCGCCCGGTCATGGCCCTGACGATGGTCGTCGCGTTGCTGCTGGGCGCCGGTCAACCGGCCGCCGCGCAACCGGCTACCGCCGCCACCGAGACCGTCACCATCACGTCGGGCAAGCCCCGGTCGGTGATGGTGATCGGGCAGGTCTACGCGATCCACACCGTCGAGGCGACGGGTGGCACCGGGCCGTACTCGTTGACAGTGGTGTCGGGCGGCCTGCCGACGGGGATGCTCGTGGTGGGGACGTCGCTCGGTGGTGCGCCGACCACGCCGGGGACCTACACGTTCACGCTGCGGATGACCGACAAGAACGGCCTTTTCGACGAGCAGACGGCGACGATCGAGGTACGCGAACCGACTGTCGTCATCACGTCGGGCAAGCCCCGGTCGCCCATGTACCTCGGCCGGGTGTACGCGATCCACACCGTCGAGGCGACGGGTGGCACCGGGCCGTACTCGTTGACAGTGGTGTCGGGCGGCCTGCCGACGGGGATGCTCGTGGTGGGGACGTCGCTCGGTGGTGCGCCGACCACGCCGGGCACGTACACGTTCACGTTACGGATGACCGACAAGAACGGCCGCTTCGACGAGCAGAACGCCACTGTCGTCGTCGCCGAGGCAGCGGCCGCGTTCACCTCCGGCGAACCGCCCGCTGCCACCGTCGGAAAGCGGTACTCCTTCCGGTTCACCGCCGACGGCGACTCGGACATCGTGTTCGCCCTGGCCGCCGGGGCCCTGCCGGACGGCCTCACCCTCGACGACAAGGGCAAGCTCAGCGGCACCCCGAGCAAGGCCGGTACGTTCGCCTTCACCGTCGGCGCGAAGGGGTACAGCACCAGCGCCACGAAGGAGGTGTCGCTGACCGTCGCCGCCCGCACCCCGGCCACCCCCACGGCCTCCCCGACCGGCTCGACGCCCGACCCGGACGACCCGACTGCGACGCCGACGCCGAGCGACCCGGCCGCCACGCCGTCGGAGAGCAGCCTCCCCGCGACGCCCCAGCCGACGCCCTCGCCGTCGAAGGTGAGCGGCGCGTGGCTGCCGATCACCGGACCGGGTTCGCCGCTCGTCCTGCTGCTGCTGAGCGTCGTGGCCTTCTCCATCGGCGGCATCCTGCTCGTTCTGGCCTACAACCGCCGGCGGACCTTCACCACACCCGAGTGACACCCGGCCCGGGCCCGGTCCCCGTCGCGGGGCCCGCGCGGTGATCTCGAAGCCCGGCAGCGGGGTGGCCGGGCCAGCCGATTAGGCTGGAACGGTTCTGTCCGGATCGCGCCTGGAGCTCAGATGACGACGACACTGCCCGCGTACGACGAGGTCGTCGCGCGCTTCGAACCGGTGATCGGCCTGGAGACCCACGTCGAGCTGGGCACGAACACCAAGATGTGGTGCGGCTGCCCGACCGACTTCGGCGGCGAGCCGAACACCCGGGTCTGCCCGGTCTGCCTCGGCCTGCCCGGTTCGCTGCCGGTGGCGAACAAGGCCGCCATCGAGGCGACCATCCGGATCGGGCTGGCGCTGAACTGCTCGATCGCGCAGTGGTGCCGGTTCGCCCGGAAGAACTACTTCTACCCGGACATGCCGAAGAACTTCCAGATCAGCCAGTACGACGAGCCGCTGTGCTTCGACGGCTACCTGGACGTCGAGGTCAACGGCGAGCTGGTGCGCATCGGCATCGAGCGGGTGCACCTGGAGGAGGACACCGGCAAGACGCTGCACGTCGGCGGCGCCACCGGTCGCATCCACGGCGCCACCGAGTCGCTCGTCGACTACAACCGGGCCGGCATCCCGCTCGTCGAGATCGTCACCAAGCCCATCCCCGGCACCGGCGCGCTCGCGCCCGAGGTCGCCCGCGCGTACGTCGCCGAGCTGCGTGACGTGATCCGCTCGCTCGGCGTCTCCGACGTGCGGATGGAGGAGGGCTCGCTGCGCTGTGACGTCAACACCTCCCTCAACCGGCCGGGTGAGGAGTGGGGCACCCGTACCGAGACCAAGAACGTCAACTCGCTGCGCTCGGTCGAGCGGGCGGTCCGTTCGGAGATGCTGCGCCAGGCGTCGGTGCTGGAGGCCGGTGGGCGAATCACTCAGGAGACCCGGCACTTCCACGAGGACACCGGGGACACCACGTCGGGCCGGTCCAAGGAGACCGCCACCGACTACCGGTACTTCCCGGAGCCGGACCTGGTGCCGCTCGCCCCGGACACCGCGTGGGTGGCCGAGCTGAAGGCGGCCCTGCCGGAGCTGCCGCGGCTGCGCCGCAAGCGGATCCAGCAGGAGTGGGGCCTGTCCGACCTCGACATGCAGTCGGTGGTCAACGCCGGCGCGGTCGAGCTGATCGAGGCGACTGTTGCCGCCGGTGCCACCCCTGCCGCCGCCCGGAAGTGGTGGCTGGGTGAGCTGTCCCGCCGCGCCAACGAGACCGGCGTGGAGCTGGCCGACGTGGGCGCCACCCCGGCCCAGGTCGCCGAGCTGCAGGGCCTCGTCGACGCCGGCAAGCTCAACGACAAGCTGGCCCGTACCGTGCTGGAGGGCGTGGTGGCCGGCGAGGGCTCGCCGACCGAGATCATGACCAACCGCAACCTGGAGGTCGTCTCGGACACCGGCGCGCTCACCGCCGCCGTGGACGAGGCGATCGCCGCCAACCCGGACGTCGCCGACAAGATCCGCAGCGGCAAGGTCGCGGCGGCCGGCGCGCTGGTCGGCGCGGTCATGAAGACCACCCGCGGCCAGGCGGACGCGAAGACCGTCCGCGAGCTGATCCTGGCGCGCCTCGGCGCCTGATCCGGTCGTGTGGGCCCTTTCCCGGCAGGGGAGGGGCCCTTCGTCCGCTCCTCACCCCGCAGAGGGCGTCAACGGCGACGCCCGGATGGAGTCACCGTGAACCAGCACGACCTCGACGTCCTCGACGAGATCCAGCGCCGGGTGCTCTGGCTCGCCACCCGCATCGTCGACGCGGCCAACCACGACCGCGACACCGGTGACGGGGTGAAGGTCGGCGGCCACCAGGCATCAAGCGCCTCCCTGGTCACCGCGATGACCGCGCTCTGGTTCCAGCACCTGGACGCCGAGGACCGGGTGGCGGTGAAGCCGCACGCCTCGCCGGTGTTCCACGCGATCCAGTACCTGCTCGGCAACCTCGACAAGTCGTACCTGCCCAAGCTGCGGGCGCGCGGCGGGCTCCAGTCGTACCCGTCGCGCACCAAGGACCCGGACGAGGTGGACTTCTCCACCGGCTCGGTCGGCCTGGGCGCCGCCGCGCCGCTGTTCGCCGCCGTCACCCGCCGCTACGTCGACGCGCACTTCGGCGCGCGCCCGCACTCCCGGTTCGTCGCCATCATCGGCGACGCCGAGCTGGACGAGGGCAACATCTGGGAGGCGGTCGCCGACCCGGCCACCACCGGGCTCGGCAACGTGATGTGGCTCGTCGACTTCAACCGCCAGTCGCTGGACCGGGTCGTCCCCGGCATCCGCATCAACCAGTGGCGCGGCCAGTTCGAGGCGGCCGGCTGGCACGTCGTGGAGGTCAAGTACGGCCGTCGGCTCGCCGAGGCGTACGCCCGGCCGGGTGGCGCGGCGCTGCGCGACTGGATCGACCGGATGCCCAACGAGCAGTACCAGTCGCTGTTCGGACTGGCCGGTCCGGCGCTGCGCAAGCAGTTCCTGGACGGCGCGCCGGCCGAGGTCGCCGCGTTCGTCGCCGACATCGGCGACGACGAGCTGGGTCCGCTCGTCACCGACCTGGGCGGGCACGACGCACAGGCCATGCTCGACGCGTACGCCCAGTGCGACGCGGTCACCGACCGGCCCAGCGTCGTGTTCGCGTACACGGTGAAGGGCTGGGGTCTGCCGATCGCCGGCAACCCGCGCAACCACTCGGCGCTGCTCACCACCGAGCAGATCGACGCGCTGCGCGCCGCGCACGGCCTGACCGCCGAGACCGAGTGGGATCGCCTCGACCCGGCGACCCCGGCCGGCATCCGGGCCGGCGAGCGCCGGGAGGCGCTGTCCCGCCCGCCGCGCGAGCGTGCGCTGGGCGTAACCGTTCCGGAGACCACGAGGGTACGCGCGAACAAGCCCGTCTCCACCCAGGAGGTCTTCGGCCGGGTGCTGGTCGACCTGGCCCGCGATCCGCAGGTCGCGCCCTACCTGGTGACCACCGCGCCGGACGTGGCCACCTCGACCAACCTGGCCGGGTTCATCAACAAGACGGGCGTGTTCGCCCCGACCGAGCAGCGTTCCTGGACCGAGGACCGGATGCTGCGCTGGACCGAGAGCCCCGCCGGGCAGCACATCGAGCTGGGCATCTCGGAGATGAACCTGTTCCTGCTGCTGGGCCAGCTCGGCCTGTCGTGGGACCTGTCCGGTCAGCCGCTGCTGCCGGTGGGCACCGTCTACGACCCGTTCGTGCTGCGCGGTCTCGATGCGTTCCTCTACGGCACGTACTCCGGCTCGCGGTTCGTGGTGGCCGGCACCCCGTCCGGCATCACGCTGGCGCCCGAGGGCGGCGCGCACCAGTCCACCATCACCGCATCGGTCGGCCTGGAGCTGCCCGGGGTGACGTTCCTGGAGCCCGCGTACGCCGGCAGCCTCGACTGGCTGCTCTGCGACGCGCTGGGGCAGATCGCCGGCGGCGCCGCTCCGGCCGCCACCGCCGCGCCGGCCGAGGACGGGGCGTACTACTTCCGGCTCAGCACCCGGCCGATCGACCAGGCGCCGTTCGAGGCCGCGCGTACGCGGCTCGGGGACGCGGTGCTGCGGCGGCAGGTGGTGGCCGGCGCGTACCGGCTCGTCGACGCGCACCAGGCGTACCCCGATCTGGCCGACGCCCCGGTCGTGCAGCTCGCCGCCTCCGGCGCGGTGCTGCCGGAGGTCCTGGCGGCCGCCGCCGAGCTGGCGGAGGAGGGCGTGGCCGCGCACGTCGTGGACGTGACCAGCCTGGACCGGCTCTACCGCGCGTGGCAGCGGACGCTGCGCCAGGGTGTGCGGACCGCGACAGTGCCGAGCGTGCCCGGCGCGCTGCGGTCGGCGTTTGCCGACCGGGTGCCGGTGGTCACCGTGCACGACGCCGCCTCGCACGCGATGGCCTGGCTCGGCTCGGCGGTCGGCGCCCCGGCGGTGCCGCTCGGCGTGGACGAGTTCGGCCAGTCCGGCAGCGTCCGGGAGCTGTACGAGCTGCACGACCTGCTGCCCGGCAGCATCGTCAACGCCGCGCTGGCCGCGATCGCGCTGCGCTGAGGCGCGCGTCCGTTGCGCTGACCGCACTCCGCCACGGGGCCGGCCGGACATACCGGGCGGCCCCGGCCCGCGGCTCGACTCCGGCGCGGCGGGCCTTGTCCTGGCCGACCCGGGTGGGGCGGCGACTGGTTCTCCCTCACGGAACGTGACGGCTGGGTTGGCTGCGGAGAGTAACCGCCTCTGGTGGCCTCGGCGTTCACCTCTCGGCCCCTTTGCTCTGCAGCCATATCCGCATCACCGTCCTGAGCTGGGGCGGAGTGGAATGCCCACCGCTCTGCACCCACCCAGGCGGTGACTCTCGGTGCCTGCTGCGCCGATGGGTGCAGAGCAAAGTCGGCGGCGGGGCATGCCCGGGCCGGACGGGATTTATGACGCGGAGTGACCGGGTGTCGGTGTGGCGGAGCACCGGACTGACCGCGAGGGGAAGCGGCGAGAAAGCGGAGCCGTCAGCTCGTGGGGGTGGGGCTCAGCGTGGTCGTACCCGGCGACGGCGACTCCGACGGGCCGCGGGTCGGGGTCGGGGTCACCGGGACCTGGTCGCCCTTGGCCGGGTCGCGGATGACGTGCCGTTCCAGGTTGACCTGAGACTGCCCGGTGCCGCCCACGGTGATCTCGTCGTACGCCTGGAGCAGCTTCTGCTGGTCGAAGTAGAGCACCGTCATGGTCAGCGGGGTCGGCTTCTCGCCCTCCAGGCCGCGCAGCCCGGCACCGCCGGTCGAACCCTGCACCATCAGCGTGGTCGGCTGCTTGCCCTCCACCTGCGGCAGCTTCGACACCTGCCGGGAGTGGGTGTGCCCGGAGAGCACCAGCGGGCAGGTGCCGGAGAGCGGGCCGGCCGAGGCGGGGTCGTGGATGAGCGCGATGTCGACCTTGCGCGGCGACTTCCCGATCGTGGCGGCGAGCTGTTCACCGGCGCCGATCACCTGGTCGGCGACGGCCGAGGTGAGGCCGCTGCCGGCCGGTGAGGTCTCCTTGTCCGGGGTGAAGCGGGGGTCGCCGATGCCGGCGATGGTCAGCCCGCCCACAGTCGTGACCGAGTTGTTCAGCACGATCGCGTTCGGCTGCTGCGCCACCGCGGCGGCGGTACGCGGCGAGTCGTGGTTGCCGCGGATGAACACGTACGGCTTCTTGAGCAGGCCGATCGACCCGACGAACGACGCCTCCGGCTCGCTGCCCCAGTCGGTCATGTCGCCGGTGTCGACCACCACGTCGATGCCGAACTGCTCGACCACGGTACGGATCAGCTGCCAACCGGTCGGGTTGAGGTGGATGTCCGACACGTGCAGCACCCGGGTGGTGCCGGGCGACGGCTGCACCACCGGCAGCGCCGAGACCGTGGTGTAGAGCTTGCTGACGTTGCCGACCAGCCGCTGGAGCTGCTCGGCGTACTTGGTGTAGTCGTTCGCGATCCGCCGCGCGTCACCGACGATCGCCGGCGCGTTTACGAGCAGGCCCTCGTACCGTGGCTCCTCGATCGCCTGCGGGCGCAGCGTGCTCGCGGCCATGCCGAGGCTGCCGGCGGTCACGACCAGCGCCAGACCGCCGGCCCAGGCGGTGCGCCGGACGTCCCGGAAGACGAGCGCGGCCAGCAGCAGCGTGGCCAGCACGGTCGAGGCGAGCGTACGCAGCCCGAGCCGCATCACGCCGTCGCGGACGTCCTGGACGGCCGACTGGCTGGCCCGGCTGATGCTGGCCGGGTCGTCGATGAGCGCCTCGGTGCGCCCCTGGTCCAGCGAGCCCACCTCGACGGTGAGGTACGCCGGACCGTCGTGGCTGTCCAGCAGTAGCGCGCCCAGCGGCGGGATGTCGACTGTGGTGCCGCCGGACAGCGACGGGCTGAGCTTCAGTTCGGCCCGGAACGGGCCGATGTCGGTGCCGACGTGGCCGCCCGCGTACGTGCCGATCACGATGCCGCCGAGCGTGACCGCGAGCAGAGCCAGCACCACACCCAGCCGACGCAGCCGGTGACCGGGCCGCCACGCCGTCAGTCGGCGGGCGCGCCCGCGCTCCGGAGACGCCTCGTCCCCGGTGCGGTGCTGTTCGTTCTCGTGGCCGTCCATGCTGAGATTCTGACCTGCCCCCTGCGCGATCTTGACAAACCCGGCCGGCCGGATCAGCTCCGGCCGGCACCACCGTCGGCGAAGACGAGCCGCAGGATGCGGTCGTCCTCGGCGGTGGGCGTACCCCGCCCGTCCCGGTTCGACGTGCTCACCCACAGTGAGCCGTCGGGCGCCCCCGCGACGGCCCGTAGCCGACCGTACCGGCCGTTGAGCAGGTCGCGCGGCTGACCGAGGACGGTGCCGTTACCGGCCAGCTCCACCAGCCAGAGCCGCTGGCCGCGCAGGCAGGCGGCCACGAGCAGACGGTCCGCTGCCGCCAGGCCGGAGCAGGAGGCGTCACCGGTGGGCCACTGTGTGATCGGGTTCACGTAGCGCCTGTCGTCGCCGCGTCCCTCGACCCGGGGCCACCCGTAGTTGCCGCCCTTGTTGATCTGGTTGATCTCGTCCCAGGTGTTCTGGCCGAACTCCACCGCGTACATCTTCTTGTCCGGCGTCCAGGCGAAGCCCTGGACGTTGCGGTGACCGGTCGACCAGACCGGCGACCCGGCGGTGGGGTTGCCCGGCGCCGGCTTGCCGTCCGGCGTGATCCGCAGGATCTTGCCGCCGAGGCTCTTGGCGTCCTGGGCGTTCTCGGTGCGCCCGGCGTCGCCGGTGCTCGCGTAGAGGTGACCGTCCGGGCCGAAGCCCAGCCCGCCGCCGTTGTGCGTACCGGACTTCGGGATGCCGGTCAGGATCGGCTTCGGCGCCTGCCCGAGCTGCATCTTCGCGATCCGGTTGTCGTCCTCGGCGGTGTAGTAGACGAAGACCGTGCGGTCCTTGGCGTACGCGGGGGAGACAGCGATGCCGAGCAGGCCGCCCTCACCACCGGCGGCCACGTCCGGCACGGTCTGCACCGGCCGCACGGTCAGCCCGTCCGGGCCGGACTCCGGGCCGACCTGGAGGATCCGCCCCTTGTCCCGCTCAGTGACCAGGGCGCCGCCGTCGGGCAGGAACGCGATTCCCCACGGCACCTCCAGGCCCCGGGCCAGCACGGTGGCGACCACCTGCTGGCCGGCCCCGCCGGGACTCGCGGTGCCGGACGGTGTGGGCAGGTTGGGCGGGGCGCCGGCCGGGTCCGGCTCGGGCTCGCCGAGGGCGCAGCCGGCGGTGCCCAGCAGCAGCGCCGCGCAGGACGCCGCCAGCGCCGTCCGGAGACGGCTGACACGGGGGTACGCAAGACGCGGGCTCACCCGCCCCAGCCTAGCCGGGCGGACCGGCGAACCGGGCGCGTCGCGCCCACCCCTGCCCGCCTCCGGCCGTTCGGGGGAGTGCCGGTTCAGCCGGCTCGCAGCGCGAGCAGGGCGACGTCGTCCTCGCGCCGGTGCGCGGCGGCGAGCAGCCGGTCGCAGAGCAGGTCCAGGGGTACGCCCGGCCCGCCGGCCTCGAGGTGGGCGAGCAGCTCGGCCTGTCCCTCGTCGATCGGCTGGTCCCGGCGCTCGATCAGCCCGTCGGTGTGCAGCAGCAGCGTGTCGCCGGGGGCGAGGGTCAGCGTCCGGCCGGCGCGCCGGGGCGGCCGGGCCAGGCCGAGCAGCGGTCCGCGGCCGTCCGCCACCGAGACCGTGCCGTCGGCGCGGACCAGCAGCGGTGGCGGATGCCCCGCGTTGCACCAGGAGACCGCCAGCCCGCCGGCGGCCGGACGGACCCGGGCCAGTACGGCGGTGGCGACGGTGGGCACCCGCAGCCCGCCCATGGCCCGGTCCAGGTGGGACATCAGATCCTCCACCGGATCGTTCCGCCCGTACGCGTTGCCCCGCACCAGGTTGCGCAGCTGGCCCATGCTGGCCGCCGCCTCGATGTCGTGCCCGGCGACGTCGCCGATCGCGGCGATCAGCTCGCCGTCGGGCTGGACGAAGGCGTCGTACCAGTCGCCGCCCACCTCCACCCGGTCGGCGGCCGGCAGGTACCGGGCGGCCAGCTCGATCCCCGGCACGGCCGGAAGGGTCGGCAGCATGCTGTGCTGCAACACCTCGGCGACGTGGCGCTGCTCGCCGTAGAGGCGGCTGTTGCCGACCGCCTGTCCGGCGCGTACCCCGATGTCCTGCGCGGTGCGCAGGTCGCTCGGGTCGAAACCGCGCCGCCCCGGACGGTTGACCAGCGTGACCGCCCCGATCACCCGGTCCCCGGCGGCGGTGATCGGCACGGTCAGGTGGGAGCCCACGCCGAGCCGCTCGGCGAGCGGCACCAGTTCCGGGCGCGTGGTGCCGCGCGCCACGTCGTCCAGGCCGGCCACGGCCCGCACCACCGGCCGGCCGGTACGCAGCACCGATCGGATCTGCGAGTCCGCGCTGAGCCCGGTGGTCAGCAACTCTGCGAAGCGGGCCAGGTCGGCCTCGCGCTCGGCGTCCCGGTGTACGCCGGTGACGGTGCGCGGCCGCCCGGCCGGGTCGACGAGCGTGATCAGGCACCAGTCGGCGAGCAGCGGCACCATCGCGTGCCCGAGCCGGTCGACCGCGGTGGCCACGTCGAGCGTGCCGCCGAGCATCTCGCTCATCCCGGCCAGCATGGCGAGCCGGTCGTGCGCCTCCTCCGCGCGGCGGCGGGCCTGTTCCGAGCCGCGCACCGCGATGCGCAGCCGCAGCTCCGAGGAGCACGCGGCGGCCAGGTCGGCGAGCGTACGCAACTGGTCCTTGGTCCAGGCCCGGGGCTTGCTGTCGATCGCGCAGAGCGAGCCGAGCACCCGCCCCTCCAGGTCGGTCAGCGGCATGCCCGCGTACGCGACCACGCCCAGGTCCTCGATCGCCAGGTTGAGACGTACGCGCGGGTAGAGGCGGGCGTCGGGCAGCACCAGCGGCATCTCGATGTCGACGACGTGCTGGCAGAACGAGTGGGTCAGCGGCGTCTCCCGGCGGGCCGCCCACGGCTCCGGCAGCCCGGTCGCGCCGGGGAAGAACTGACGGTCCGCGTCCACCAGGGAGACGAGCGCGACGGGAACGTCCAGCAGGTCGCCGACCAGCCGCGCGAACCTGTCGAACGACTCGTCCGGTACGGCGTCGAGCCGCGTCTCGTCGAGTGAGCGCAACCGGTCGGGATCGGCGAGCGCCGGAATCGGCACGGACACCCGTCCCCGGCCGTCCTCGCTCATCGCCACCGCCCTCAGCAAGCGGAACACCCGACCGGCATCCCGCTCTCGGTTATACCCCGCCGGACCGCCACTCCATTCCCGGCGCGGTGTTCGTCACGGGTCACGCCGCACCGGCCGGTCCGGGGCCGATATCGTCGGCGGTCGTGAAGGTATGGATCCCGCACCCCGAAGGACGCCGGCTGCTCGGCGAGCCACCGCCCGGCGTCACCGTGGAGGTGCTGGACGACCCGCACCGGCTCCCGCCGTCCCCGTCCGGGGTGCGATTCTGGGTGCCGCCGTTCCTGTCCGGCCCGGACGCCGGTGCGCTCCTCGCCGAGCTGCCCGACGTCGAGGTGGTGCAACTGCTCTCCGCGGGCGCGGACGCCTGGGCGGGACGGATGCCCGACGGGGTGACACTCTGCGACGCCCGGGGCGTGCACGACTCGCCCACCGCCGAGTGGGTCGTCGCCGCGATCCTCGCCTCGCTGCGCGGGTTCGCGCCGCTGGCCCGGGCGCAGGCGCGGCGCGAGTGGGCGTACGACGAGGTGGCGCCCACCGACGAGCTGGCCGGCAAGCGGGTGCTCATCGTCGGCGCCGGCTCGATCGGCACCGCGGTCCGCGACCGGCTCGCCCCGTTCGAGGTGAGCTTCACGCTCGTGGCCCGTACGCCGCGCCCCGACCAGGGCGTGCACGGGGTCGACGAGCTGCCCGCGCTGCTGCCGGAGGCGGACGTGGTGGTGCTCCTGGTGCCGCTGACCGAGCAGACCCGGGGCATGGTCGACGAACGTTTCCTCGCCGCGATGCCGGACGGCGCGCTGCTCGTCAACGCCGCCCGCGGGCCGGTGGCCCGTACCTCGGCGCTGGTGGCCGAGCTGACCTCGGGCCGTCTGCGCGCCGCGATGGACGTCACCGACCCGGAACCGCTGCCCGCCGACCATCCCCTGTGGGAGCTGCCGAACGTGCTGCTCACCCCGCACGTCGCCGGCTCGGTACGCGGGCTGCTGCCCCGCGCGTACCGCCTGGTGGGCGAGCAGTTGCGCCGGTACGTGGCAGGGGAGGAGCTGACGAACCGGGTGGTCGACGGCTACTGATCGCCGGCTTGCTGATCGCCGTCGGCGTCCGGTAGTTCCTGCCCGGTGACGGCGATCAGCCGGGGCAGTTCGCTGGCGCGTACCGCCGGCAGCATCACCACCTCGCCGTCGTCGAGCCGGGCCATCGCCCGGCCGCGGGAATCACCGGCGAGTTCGGCGACCCGGTTCCACGGCACCCGGCGCTGCCCGGCGAGCGCCCGCAGCCGCAGCTCCCGGGCGTCGGCGTCGGTGCCGGCCCGCCACGCCCAGACCGCGACGGCGAGGGGTACGAGCAGCACCCAGAGCAGCCACCAGCGGGCGGAGGCCAGGGGCAGCGCGCCGATGAAGGCGACGATCGCGGCGACCAGGATGGCCTGGTTGTGACGGAAACGGACGGTATCGGCGCGGCTCACCTCCCGATGATCCCATCCGACCCCTCCACCCCACCCCCCGGGCGTCCCCCGCCCCATCGGGACCCCCGCCGCCCCCGCCCTTCCGCGCCCGCCCCGAACGGCCCGCCGCAGATCTTGGTACGGCTCCGCCCCTCGCGGGGCGGCTCGGTACCAAGATCTGCCGCGTCTGGAGATCTTGGAAGCAAAGGGCCCTCCTGGGGGCCGGTTTCTTCCAAGATCTTGTGTCGGGAGGCGACGCGAAAGCGAGCGGCGTCGATCTTGGACGAGGGCCGTCTCCGTGACAGCTGTTGGTGTGACGGACGTCACTGGTGCGGTGACGTCACCGGGCGCTTCCGGGATCGTTTCTAGGCGTGGCCGCAGCGGTCCCCGCCGATGCGTCCCCGCCCGCCCCGACCCCGCACGTCGTACCGCGTACCGCAACCGCACCGCCCCCGTGCCCCCTCACGAAGGCGACCGCCGTGCCCGTCCCCCCTCCCGCCGATCCCCGTCGGCAATCAGCCCTGCCCGATGTCGCCGTGTCGCTCACCGGCGCGGTCTTCCTCCTCGCCGGCGTCGCCGGTGCCCTGCCCGGCCCCGCTGCCGCCGCGCTCGCCGTCGCCGGAGGTTTCGCCCTCGCCTGCGTCCGGCTCGCCTGGCTGGCCGGAGCCGCCACACCGCCCGACCGTCCCGCAGCCAACGGGCGGCGGGCGCGCCGGGCCGCGCTGTCCCGCCGGGTCGCCGCCATCCTGGACGGCGCCGTCCTGGTCGCCGGGCTCACCGTTGCGGTGCTGCCGCTGAGCGACGCCGCGCACCGGCTGCCGATCGCGCTGGCCGGGCTGTGCCTCGCCGGGGCACTGCACGTGACGGCCCTGCTGCGCCTGCCCGGCCGATCCAGGCTGTCCGGCCCGGAGCTGGTGCGCCGTACCGTCGACGTGCTCGCGCTCGGCGTCAGCCTGGTGTTCGCGGGCTGGATGCTGCTGCCGGGCGGCCCGGTCCCGGCCGTCGCCGCAATGGTGGCGGCGGGCGGCGCGGTGGTGCTCGCCGTGCTCGCGGTGGCCGCCGTCGCCGAACGCCGGCGCCGGCCCGGTGCCGCGCGCTGCCACGCCGGGGCCGCGCTGACGCTCGGCGGGCTGACGCTGCTGGTGGTGCTGCTGGCCTACGGTGCGCCGGACCGGGCGCTGCCGCTCGTCGCGGCGCCGCTGGTGGCGGGGGCGCTGCTCACCGCCGCCGGCGCCCGGCGTACCTCCGGGGGTGAACGACCGGGCCGGGACGTGGCGCCTGCCGCGTGGCCGCGCCTCACCGCGCCGGCCGGGATCGCCGCGCTGGCCGCCGGGATCCACCTGGGTACGGCGGGGGAGTTCAGCACCGCCGCGATGGCGCTGGGCCTGGCCGTCATTCCGCCGATCATGATGGGTGAGCTGCTCGCCGCCGCCGACCAGCGCCGCCGGGTGCAGCGGCTCGCGGCCCGCGAGGCGTGGCTGCGGCGCCGCCTCGGACCGGACGCCCGGGCCGCCGAGCCCGTGCCGCTGACGCGCGCGGAGCTGGTCCGGGCGATGGCGGAACGCAGTGGCGGCGCGCTGCTCGTCGTCGACCTGCACGGGGTGGGTGGCGCGGTGCCGGAGGGACCGGTGCTCACCGAGGCCGCGCGCCGGCTGCGGGCGGGCTCCGGGACGCACGATCTGGTGGCCCGGCTCGGCGACACGGAGTACGCCGTCCTCACCGACGCGGGGCCGGTGCTCGCGTACGCGCTCGGTCTGCGGCTGCTCGCGGCGCTGGCCGAGCCGTACCCCCGGCCCGGAGGTCTCGCCCGGTTGAGGGTGAGCGTCGGGCTGGCCGAGACCAGCGGCGGCGATCCGGAGGACGTACTGCGGCAGGCGGACCTGGCCCGCCGCCGGGCGGTGCAGCTCGGCCGGGACCGGGTCGAGTGGTACGACGCCTACCTGGAGGAGCAGCTGGTCCGCCGCCTGGATCTGGAGCGGGAGCTGCCCGGCGCGGTGGCGCGCGGTGAGCTGGACCTGGTCTACCAGCCGGTGGTGGCGCTCGCCGACCGGATGCCGGTGGGTACCGAGGCGTTGCTGCGCTGGCGCAGCCCGGCGTTGGGCACCGTGCTGCCGGCGGAGCTGCTGCCGGTGGCGGCCGACCTCGACCTGACCGGCGAGATCGGGCGGTGGGTGCTGGACCGGGCCTGCCGCCAGCTCGCCGCGTGGTCGGAGGGCGGTCGCGAGCTGTGGATGGCGGTGAACGTGACGCCGCGCGAGCTGGCCGCCCCGGACTTCGTGGCGCGTACCGCAACAGCGCTGGCCGCGTACGACGTGGTGCCGGAACGGCTGGTGGTGGAGGTGGCCGAGCCGGTGGTGGGCGCGGAGTTGTCCACAGTGGTGGCTCGACTGGCCGGTCTGCGGTCGATCGGCGTGCGGATCGCGCTGGACGACTTCCGGGCCGAGCACGCCTCGCTCGCGCAGCTCCGCCGGCTGCCGATCGACCTGCTCAAGGTGGGCCCGCACCTGGTCGGCCCGGGCGGGGACGGGCAGCGTCCGCTGATCGACGTGGTGGCGAACCTGGCCGACCGGCTCGGCGTGGAGCTGGTGGTCGAGGAACTGGAGTCGGAGGTCCAGGTGGCGGGCGCGCGGCGGGCCGGCTGCCGGTACGGTCAGGGCTTCGCGCTGGCCCGCCCGGCGACCGCCGAGCGGGTCGAGGCGTGGTTCGAGGAGTACCCGTCGACCGCGCGGTGAGCTGAACCGGTTCAGCGGTTCGTCGTACGAGGTGGGGCGGTGCTGCCGCGCGGCGTCAGATGCGCGGTCTCGTCCTGTACGACGGCGGCCGGCTCGCCCGCGATCACGGCCAGGAGCTGGCGCGCGGCGTGCGCGCCGTACGCCGGGATGTCCCGGCCCAGCGCGGTGAGCGGCGGGTGCACCAGCCGGCACAGCGGCGAGTCGTCCCAGGCCACGATGGACAGGTCGCCCGGCACGGTGAGGCCCATCTCCTGGGCCACCGAGAGCCCGGCGATCGCCATCACGTCGTTGTCGTAGATCACCGCGGTGGGGCGGCCGGCGGAGCTGAGCAGCCGCCGGGTGGCCCGCGCGCCCTCCTCGCCGGTGTAGTCGGACCAGACGGTGGTGGCCTCGTCCAGCCCGAGCCGCCGGCACACGCCGGTGAACGCCTCGGTGCGGATCTCGGTGTGCAGCAGCGACTGCAGCCCGCCGACCCGGGCGATGCGCCGGTGGCCGAGCGCGACCAGGTACTCCACGGTCTCGACCAGCGCCGCCGCGTCGTCGGCCCAGACGCTCGCCAGGCCGCCGGTGTGCCCGGGCCCGCCGATCACCACCGCCGGCAGTTGCAGTTCCTCCAGCGCCGGCACGCGCCGGTCGTCGGTGCGCAGGTCGCAGACGAGCACGCCGTCCACCCGGCGTTCGGCCCACCACCGCCGGTAGACGGCGATCTCGGCCTCCTGGTCGCTGACCACCTGGAGCGTGAGCGCGTACGAGCGGGCCGACAGTTCGGCCTCGACGCCGCTGATCAGCTCCATGAAGAACGGCTCGATGCCGAGTATCCGGGCGGGGCGGCACAGCGCCAGCCCGACCGCCTTGGCGGTGGCGCCGGACAGCGCGCGGGCGGCGCTGCTCGGACGGAACCCGATCTCGGTGGCGATGGCGAGGATCCGCTGCCGGGTCGCCTCGGAGACACCGGGCTGGCCGTTGAGGGCGTACGACACCGCGCCCTTGGAGACCCCGGCGCGCCGGGCGACGTCGGCGATGGTCGGCCGCTTCACCGAAGCGTTCCTCCACTGTGTCCGGCCCTCGCGGGCGCTTCCGGTCGCCGGATCACCGGCGTCTGGTGACGCTACTGCACGCGCTGCCGGGTCCGGGTGCCGCCGGCGGCGCCGGTGGACCGCATCCGGCGGCAGTCGCTTGTGCGGTTCAGCTTAGGGCGCGGACCCGCCGCCGACCGCCCTGACCGTGGTCGTGAGCGGCGGCGAGGTTACCGAACCAGCACATCGGTAACCGACCGTTGACAGTCATGAATGAGGACCGTACGGTGGCGTCACTTATCCGGTTCAGTCAACGTCTCTCGATATTCGGGAGCGTTCCCATTCGGCGCGGAGGATGAGATGAGACGGTCCTGGACGCACCTGGCGCGGGTGGCCGCCGTCGGTGCCGTCAGCCTGGTCATGATCACCGCCTGCAGCGGCAGGAGCACCACCGGCGGCTCGGACTCGGCCGGTGGTCAGGTCACGCTGAAAATCAACTTCTGGGGCGACTTCGGGCTCCAGGATCTGAAGGCCAAGTACGAGGCCGAACACCCGAACGTCAAGATCCAGCTCAACTCGGGCGAGTACAACGCCCAGCACGAGGACCTGCAGAAGAAGCTCGTCGCCGGCAACGGCGCGCCCGACATCGCGGCGATCGACGAGGGGTTCATGGTCCAGTTCCGCAGCCAGTCCGACAAGTTCGTCAACCTGCTCGACAAGGGCGCCGGCTCCTACGAGAGCAAGTACCTGCCCTGGAAGTGGAAGCAGTCGCTGTCGGCGGACGGCAGGACGCAGATCGGCCTCGGCACCGACGTCGGCGGCCTGGCCATGTGCTACCGCACCGACCTGTTCAAGGCCGCCGGCCTGCCCACCGAACGCGACCAGGTGTCAGCCCTCTGGCCCACCTGGGACAGGTTCATCGAGGTCGGCCGGCAGTACACCGCGAAGACCAAGAAGAAGTTCATCGACGCCGGCACCAACCTGTTCAACCCGATCCTCGGCCAGCAGCCGGTCGGGTTCTACGACGAGCAGGACCAGCTCCGGATGGAGCAGGGTCCGAAGGTCGCGTTCGACTACACGGTCAAGGCGGTCGGCGCCGGATTGTCGGCCAACCTGGTCAGCTTCCAGGCCGACTGGGACAAGGGCTTCACCAGCGGCGCGTTCGCGGTGCTCGCCTGCCCGGCCTGGATGCTCGGCCACATCAAGGACACCGCACCGGGCACCGAGGGCAAGTGGGACATCGCCGCGGTCCCGGGTGGCGGCGGCAACTGGGGTGGCTCCTTCCTGACGCTGCCGAAGCAGGGCAAGAACGTCGACGAGGCGTACAAGCTGCTGACCTGGCTGGTCGCGCCGGAGCAGCAGATCGAGATCTTCAAGAAGGTCGGCAACCTGCCGTCGCAGCCGGCGCTCTACAGCGACCCGGCGATCGCCGACTTCAAGAACCCGTTCTTCAACGACGCCCCGGTCGGCCAGATCTTCCCGAAGATGGCGCAGGGCCTCACCCCGCAGTACCTGGGCCGGAAGAACGGCCCGACCCGGGTGGCGGTCGAGAACGTCATCCGGCGGGTGGAGAACAAGTCGCTCAAGTCCGACGCCGCCTGGAACGAGGCGGTCAAGGAGGCCGAGAAGGCCGCCAAGTCCTGACGCGTCACAGGTGACGGGGCGGCCCGGTCCGCCCCGTCACCGTCCGATCTCCCGGCCCTGGAGTGAACAGATGTCCAGCACCCGTGCCGCGCCCGCGCCACCAGGCCGTCCACCCGCGCGCAAGCCCGGCCGTACCGGCGCCGGCGACCGGCGGATGAGCTGGCGCGACCGGCTGTACCGCTTCGACATGCGCTACATGCCGTACCTGATGATCGCGCCGTTCTTCCTGCTCTTCCTCGTGTTCGGGCTGTTCCCGCTGCTGTTCAACGCGGTCGTGTCGCTGCGCAACTACCGCCTCGACGACCCGACGCTGCCGTACTGGGCGGGCACCGAGAACTTCAGCCGCCTGGTCGCCGACGACGACTTCTGGAACGCCCTGGCCAACACGTTCGGCATCTTCCTGCTCTCCACCGTGCCGCAACTGCTGCTCGCGCTGCTCGTCGCGTCGCTGCTCAACCGCAGGCTGCGGGCGCAGACGTGGTGGCGGGTGGGCGTGCTGCTGCCGTACGTGACACCGATCGTGGCCTCGACGATGGTGTTCAGCGTCTTCTTCTCCCGCGACTTCGGCATGGCGAACTGGGCGCTCGGCCTGCTCGGCATCGGCGGCCCGGACGACCCGATCGACTGGCGGGCGGACAAGCTGCACGCCTGGATCGCCATCGCTACCATGGTCAACTGGAAGTGGATCGGCTACAACGCGCTGCTCTACCTGGCCGCCATGCAGTCCATTCCGCGCGACGTCTACGAGGCCGCGGCGATCGACGGCGCCGGCCCGTGGAAGCAGCTCTGGCGGATCACCGTGCCGATGATCCAGCCGGTGGTCCTGTTCACCGTCATCCTGTCCACCATCGGCGGGTTGCAGCTGTTCACCGAGCCGATGTTGTTCGACCCGAACGCGCAGGCCGCGACCGGCGGGCCGGACGGCGAGTGGCAGACCATCGCCCAGCTCATCTACAAGGTCGGCTGGAAGGACCTCAACCTCGGGTACGCGGCCGCCATGTCGTGGGCGCTGTTCCTGATCATCCTGATCGTGGCCGGCGTCAACTACCTGCTGACCAACCGACTCTCCGGAGGCCGCCGGTGACGACGCGACGTGTGGTGGCCCGGGCGCCACAGGACACCCCGGCCGGGCTCTGGACCTACCTGCTGCTCGCGGTGAGCATGCTGTTCGCCGCGTTCCCGCTCTACTGGATGTTCGTCATCGCCACCAGCGACGACGAGGCGCTGGCGAAGCTGCCACCCGCTGTGGTCCCCGGCGACCGCTTCCTCACGAACGTCGACGAGGTCTTCTCCCTCCAGGACGTCTACTTCGCCGCGTCACTGGTCAACAGCGTCATCGTCTCCGCCGTCGTGACCGCCTCGGTGCTGTTCTTCTGCTCGCTGGCCGGCTTCGCGTTCGCCAAGCTGCGCTTCAAAGGCAGCCGCGCGCTGATGCTGTTCGTGGTGCTCACCCTGACCGTCCCCAACCAGCTCGGCATCGTCGCGCTCTACATCGTGATGGGCAAGCTCGGCTGGAACGGCACGCTGCTCGCCGTCATCGCGCCCGGCCTGGTCACCGCGTTCGGCGTGTTCTACATGCGGCAGTTCATCGTGAACACCGTCCCGGACGAGCTGATCGAGTCGGCCCGGGTCGACGGCGCCACGACCATGCGGGTGTACGCGACGATCGTGCTCCCGGCGATCCGCCCGGCGCTGGCGGTGCTCGGCCTGCTCACGTTCGTGGCGACCTGGAACGACTTCCAGTGGCCGCTGATCACGCTCAGCGGCACCGACTACCCGACGTCGATGGTGGCGGTCTCCGACCTCGCAAGCGGCAACTACGTGATCTACCGGCGGGTGCTCGCTGGTGCGTTCATCGCCACCGTCCCCCTGCTGGTCATGCTGTTCATCGGTGGACGTCAGATCGTCCGCGGAATCATGGAAGGCGCGGTGAAGTCGTGAGCCGTCGAACGCTGCTGCACGAGGGATGGACGCTGCGGGCCGAGCCCGGTCCGGCGGTGCCGCCGGAGATCGCCGGGACGGCGGTGCCGGCCACGGTCCCGGGTTGCGTGCACACCGACCTGCTGGCGGCGGGCCTCATCCCCGACCCGTACCTGGACGACAACGAGAACCGCCTCACCTGGATCGGCCGCACCGACTGGGTCTACGAGACCACGTTCGCCGGGCGACCCGGTGACGGCGACCGGGTCGACCTGGTCTGCGCCGGGCTCGACACCGTCGCCACCGTGACGCTCAACGGCGTCGAGGTCGGCCGCACCGAGAACCAGCACCGCTCGTACCGCTTCGACGTCCGCGCGCTGCTGCGCCCGGACGGCAACACCCTGGCCGTACGCTTCGCCTCCCCGTACCGGTACGCCGAGGCGCACCGGGACCGGCTCGGTGACCGGCCCAACGCGTACCCGGAGCCGTTCCACTTCATCCGCAAGACCGCCTGCAACTTCGGCTGGGACTGGGGGCCGACGCTCGTCACCGCCGGCATCTGGCGCGACATCGGCCTGCACGCCTGGTCCACCGCCCGGTTCGCGTCGGTCCGGCCGCTCGTGACGGTGGCCGACGGAGTCGGCCGGGTCGAGCTGCACGTGCAGGTCGAGCGGGCCGGCGACGAGCCGCTGACCGTCCGCGCCGCCGTCGCCGGGGTCAGCGCCGAGGTCGCCGTACCGGCGGGGGAGCGGACCGCCGTCGTGACGCTCACCGTCGCGGACCCCGCGCTGTGGTGGCCGATCGGGTACGGCGACCAGCCGCGCTACGACCTCGACGTCACCCTGCACGGCGCCGACGGCCGGGAGCTGGACGCCGCCGCCCGGCGGATCGGGTTCCGTTCGGTCCGGCTCGACACCACACCCGACGCGCACGGCACCCCGTTCACGCTGCACGTCAACGACGTGCCGGTGTTCGTCAAGGGCGTCAACTGGATCCCCGACGACGCGTTCGGAAACCGGGTCACTCGGGAGCGCCTCGCCGAGCGGTTCGGCCAGGCGACCGGCGCGAACGTCAACCTGCTGCGCGTCTGGGGCGGCGGCCGGTACGAGTCGGACGACTTCTACGACCTCGCCGACGAGATCGGGTTGCTGGTGCAGCAGGACTTCCTGTTCGCCTGTGCCGCGTACCCGGAGGAGGAACCGTTCCGCACCGAGGTCGAGGCGGAGGCACGGGAGCAGGTCACCCGGCTCGCCGGGCACCCCTCGCTGGTGCTCTGGACCGGCAACAACGAGAACATCTGGGGCTGGCACGACTGGGACTGGCAGGAACCCCTGGCCGGGCGCACCTGGGGGCGCGGCTACTACCTGGACCTGCTGCCGGGGATCGTCGGGGAGCTGGACCCGACGGTCCCGTACTGGCCGGGGAGCCCCTGGTCCGGCAGCGACGACGTCCATCCCAACGACCCGGCGCACGGCACCACGCACATCTGGGACGTGTGGAACACCGACGACTACACGCGCTACCGGGACTACGTGCCCCGGTTCGTGGCCGAGTTCGGCTACCAGGCGCCGCCCGCGTACGCGACGCTGCGCCGGGCCCTGTCCGACGACCCGCTCGCGCACGACTCGCCGGGCATGGCGCACCACCAGAAGGCCGCGGACGGGGACGGCAAGCTCCGGCGCGGGCTCGACGCCCACCTGCCGCCACCCGCCGACTTCGACGACTGGCACTACCTCACCCAGCTCAACCAGGCCCGCGCCATCCAGCTCGGCGTCGAGCACTTCCGCTCGCACCGGCCGGTCTGCACCGGCACCGTCGTGTGGCAGCTGAACGACTGCTGGCCGGTCACGTCGTGGTCGGCGATCGACGGCGACGGCCGCCGCAAACCCCTCTGGTACGCGCTGCGCCGCGCCTACGCCGACCGGCTGCTCACCGTGCAGCCGCGCGACGGCGGGCTGGCGCTGGTGGCGGTGAACGAGACCGCGCATGCGTGGAGCGGGCCGGCCACCGTCACCCGGTTGGCCCTCACCGGGGAGCCGAGGGCGAAGACCTCGGTCGACCTCGACGTCCCCGCGTACTCCTCGGTCGTGGTGGAACTCCCGGCGGAGCTGGCGCGGCCGGACGACGGCCGCGCGGAACTGCTCGTCGCGGACGCCGGGGACGCCGCGGAGCGCGCGCTGTGGTTCTTCGCCGAGGACCGCGACGTGCGGTGGCCGGCGGCGCAGTGGGACGCGACCGCCGAGCCGGTCGACGGCGGCCGGCGGATCAGGGTGACCGCCCGGACCGTGCTGCGCGACCTGACGCTGTTCCCGGATCGCCTCGATCCGGCCGCGCAGGTGGACCGGGCCCTGGTGACGCTGCTGCCGGGGGAGAGCGCGACGTTCACCGTGCACGCGCCGGGCCCGCTCGACGCCGACGCGCTCATCCGCCGCCCGGTGCTGCGCTGCGTCAACGACCTCGTCTGAGGGGTCACACTCCATCTCCGTCGATTTGAAGATTTCTGCAAGTGCTAAAGTCTTCAGAGTCGTCGGAGGGGTGAGTCATGTCGGTGCCGCTGTACCAGGCCAAGGCGGAGCTGTTCCGCACCCTCGGGCACCCGGTGCGCATCCGGGTGCTCGAACTGCTCCAGGACGGGCCGAAGCCGGTACGCGACCTGCTGGCCGCCATCGACGTGGAGGCGTCGAACCTCTCCCAGCAGCTCGCCGTGCTGCGCCGCGCCGGCATGGTCACCTCGTACCGGGACGGCCCGCTGGTCATGTACGCGCTCAGCACCCCCGACGTGGCCGACCTGCTCGCCGCCGGACGACGCATCCTCGGCGCGGTCCTCACCGACCGGGACGCGCTGCTGGACGAGCTGCGGGCCTCCGGGACGGACCGGTGAGTGCGGCGGCCCTTCGCGCCGGTGACGCCGTCCGGCAGGCGGGCCGGCTGTTCCGCGGGCTGCTGCCCGGCCGGGCCGACTGGGCGGCAGCGCGCCGCTCACCCCGGCGCGACCTGCTCGCCGGGCTCACCGTCGCCGTGGTGGCGCTGCCCCTGGCGCTCGCCTTCGGCGTCACCTCCGGGCTCGGCGCGCAGGCCGGCCTGGTCACCGCCGTCGTCGCCGGAGCCGTCGCGGCGGTCTTCGGCGGCTCCAACCTCCAGGTCTCCGGTCCCACCGGGGCCATGACTGTGGTGCTGGTGCCCGTGGTGCAGCAGTTCGGCGCCGGTGGCGTGCTGATGGTCGGCGCGCTGGCCGGGCTGATCCTGATCGCGCTCGCAGTGGCCCGCCTCGGCCGGTACGTCCGCTACCTGCCGTCCCCGGTGATCGAGGGCTTCACCGCCGGCATCGCCGTGGTCATCGCGCTGCAACAGGTGCCGGCCGCGCTCGGCGTCACCGGCGCGCACGGCGAGAAGGTGTGGGCGGTCGCAGCCGACGCGGTCGCCCGGTTCGCCGCGCAGCCCCGGCCCGCCGCGATCGCTGTGGCGCTCGGTGTGGCGGCGCTGATGCTGCTCGGCGGCCGGTGGCGGCCCGCCGTGCCGTTCTCCCTGGTCGGAGTGGCCGCTGCGACGCTGCTCGCCGAGCTGACCCCGATCGAGCTGGCCCGGATCGGCGAGCTGCCGCAGGGGCTGCCCGCGCCGTCGCTGGACTTCGTGGACCTCGGCGCGCTGGGCGTACTGCTGCCGAGCGCCCTCGCCGTGGCCGCGCTCGCCGCCCTGGAGAGCCTGCTCTCCGCCACGGTGGCCGACGGCATGACGGTCGGCGAGCGGCACGACCCGGACCGGGAACTGTTCGGCCAGGGCCTGGCCAACCTCGCCTCCCCGGTCTTCGGCGGCATCCCGGCGACCGCCGCCATCGCCCGTACCGCGGTGAACGTCCGCGCCGGGGCGTCCTCGAAGCTCGCCGCGCTCACCCACGCGGTGGCCCTCGCCGCGATCGTGCTCGCCGCCGCCCCGCTCGTCGGCCGCATCCCGCTGGCCGCCCTGGCCGGGGTGCTGCTCGCCACCACGGTACGGATGGTGGAGGCGGCCTCCCTGCTGGCGCTGATGCGGGCCACCCGGGCCGACGCGGTGGTGCTGGTGCTGACGTTCGCCGTCACTGTCATCTGGGATCTGGTGACAGCGGTGGTCGTCGGGCTCGCCGTCGCGGCGGTCCTGGCGCTGCGCGCGGTGGCCCGCAGCGCCAAGCTGGAACAGGTGCCGCTGGACACCGGCGAGCACAGCGCCGAGGAGCACGCGCTGCTCGCCGAGCACATCGTCGCGTACCGGCTGGACGGGCCGCTGTTCTTCGCCGCCGCGCACACCTTCCTGCTGGAACTGGCCGAGGTGGCCGACGTGCGGGTGGTGATCCTGCGCATGTCCCGCGTCTCCACCGTCGACGCGACGGGCGCGCAGGTGCTCGGCGACGCCATCGCCCGGTTGCGCGCCCGGGGGATCACGGTGCTGCTCTCCGGCATCACGCCGGGCCACGACCAGGTGCTCAGCACGCTCGGCGTCGCCGACGAGCTGCGCCGCGAGGGCCTGGTGTTCGCGGACACCCCGGCCGCCATCCGGTACGCCCGGGGTGTCGCCCTCGCCGCAAGCCCCGCTCCTACTCGCCTGTGAGGGGCAAGCCCGCCAGCGGAGTCTTGTTCTCCCGCCAGGTCAGCGAAGCGCCAGCACCAACCGCCAGACCGCCGTGGAGGGGTTCGCGTCGGGGGGTTCACTCAGCGTTCGCGCCCGTTCGATGGCGGAGTCGAGCCCGTCGCGGAAGTCGTCGAAGTCGAGCCGGGTCTTGTCCCAGTTACGTACGTATCGGCGTAGCAGTTCCTTGGCCTTCTCCGCGTTATCCAGGTGCCGGGTGCACGCGTCGCGGTGCAGAATCAGCCAGACCTCGAAGCAGGGATTCGACCACAGCAGGGTGACCTCGTGCCGCCGGGCTTCCCGCTCCGACTCCGCCGGCGCGTAATGGTCGACGTCACAGACGACGTACGCCTCGTCGAAGTCGTTGTCGTCGCGGCGGCGAGCGGCGCCTCGCACCGCGTCGACCGGTGACCCCTTTTCCACGGCCACGACGAGACGGTGTGCAAGCCACCGCTCCCGCCGGAGCCCGTCGAGATATGCGCGCTCGGTCGACTCACCGTTGGTGACGACGAGGACGGTTCGTCGCTGCTCCCGGGTGGGGAGCCGACGGCGAAGGTCGGTTTCGCGGTTCGTGGCGCTCTTGCGCTGCTGGTCAGTCCGCCGCTTCGTCATCCACCGGTCCTCGTGCCGCCAGAGCCTGCTCGAACAGATATGCCGAAAGGTCCGGCACCGCGCCGTAGTTGCCGTTCAGGTAGCGGCGCTGCCGGTTCTCGCCTTCCTTGCGGGGCTTGAAGTCGGTCAGCGGATACAGCGTGGATGCGCCATCGGCGTCCTTCTCGGTGAACCAGATCTCGTCCCGATGGAGGATTTCCTCGGTGTCGATGGTGCCGAGGAGAGCCGCATCGTGACTGGTGAAGATGAGCTGGCTACCCCGAGGGTTCGAGGTGGTGGACCGGAAGAGAGCGATGAGCCGCGCCGTGAGCAGCGGATGCAGGCTGGCGTCGATCTCGTCGACGCACATGGTGCCGCCCTCGCCGAGGATCTCGGCTGCTTCGATCGCGAGGCCAAGTAGCTGTTGCGTACCGGTCGACTCCTCGGCCAGCTCGAACTGCACCTCGCCAGCCGGCCCCTGATGGGCGAACTTCAGCCGCTTCCGCTCCTGGCCCACCCGGTTACGGGCGTTTCTGCGCATCCCCCGTCCGATGCTCGGATCCTCGAGGCGGAACAGCAAGGGCTGCTCGTCGGTCACCGTGCTGGTCACCTCTACCACGTCGACGATTCCGACATCCGCTGCCCTCAGCAGCTCGACCAAGGCCCGCCTGCCGGCATCGCTGTCGGGCCACCCCGATCGGTACCCACCACTCAGTTGAGGCTGGCTCCGGTTCCTCATTCGCTGGAACCAGCGGTAGACATCGCGGAGCGGCTCGGGCTCGACCCTGTCCGGTGCGGCCTGCCGGTGGTCGAAGCGGGCGATGGTGCTGAGGAACAGAGCAGTGGGAGCGGTGACTTCGGCGATCCGTTCCAGCAGGGCGCGCTGGCCTGACTCATCGCCCCAGGCGAAGGAGTCGCCGTTGCGCTCGAAGACCCGCCGCTTCCGCCTGAGCGGATAGTGGTATAGCCACTCGTCCAGGACGCCGTCGTTGTCCACGGTGTAGCCGTAGGTGTGCCGAATGCCATTCAGTTCGAGGTCGACGACGTAGTGGGACGGTGCCTCAAGCGAGTCGGCCGTCATTCGATACGGCTCGCGGGCCACACCGAGGCCCGGCTCGACCTCCCGGTCGGAGAAGATCACGAAGCGGCGCATGAACCCCAGGGCATGCAGGCAGTTGGACTTGCCGGAGGCGTTCGCGCCGAAGATGCCGACCACCCGGACCGCCTGGTCGTGTTCGGCGCTGCGATAGGCCGGCGTCAGGTTGAGGTGCTGCTCGTCCCGAAACGATCGGTGGTTGGCGAAGCGGAAACTCAACAGCATTGCTGTGCCCTCTGATTTCCGGGCCTTGCGGCCGTTCCATGCGAGTAAACCACGCGGAACGGCCTGAAGCTGCCGCCCCGCCGGGAGTTGGCCGGACGGAGAGGTCCACGTCATCGGTTCGGGCCCTGCGGCGCTTCTGTCCGGTAGCTGACTGCGGGCCGATCTCTCGCACGATCGGGTGAGCAACGCGTCGGATGGCACGCCGGGAACATCCCGGTGCCGGGAATCCTTGCCAGTCGCACATGCGACTACGGTGGACCGGCACGGATTCGTGACCGCCCGCGCACGAGGAGACAGCACCAAGCATGACCCATGACCGGACCGCGACATGACCGAGCGTTATGCGCGGGCTTCCGCGACACCCCGTGACACGCTCGCCATCCCGCTCAGCCTCTCGGAGCTGGAGCAATATCTGGCCCGCGCCGCCGACCTGCTACGCGGCAGCATCGACCAGGCGGACTTCAAGGCGTACATCTTCCCGCTGATGTTCTTCAAGCGGATCAGCGACGTCTACACCGAGGAGTACGAGCGGGCGCTGGCGGAGTCGGACGGCGACCACGCGTATGCGTCGTTCCCGGAGAACCATCGCTTCGGCATTCCTGCCGGCAGCCTCTGGGAGGACGTGCGCGCCCGTACCGAGAACATCGGTCAGGCCCTGGTGACCGCGTTCCGGGCGATAGAGAAGGTCAACCCGGACGTGCTGTACGGCATCTTCGGCAGTGCGGCCTGGACCAACAAGGACAAGCTGCCCGACGCCAAGCTGCGCGATCTCATCGAGCACTTCTCCACCCGGACGCTGAGTAACGCCGTCGTTGCACCGGACGTGTTCGGGCAGGCGTACGAATATCTCATAAAGCGGTTCGCGGACCAGTCGAACAAGAAGGCCGGCGAGTACTACACCCCGCGTCCGGTGGTGCGGCTGCTCGTTGACATCCTCGACCCGCAGGAGGGCGAGACGGTCTACGACCCGGCCTGCGGCACGGGCGGCATGCTCATCGAGGTCATCGAGCACGTGAAGCGCCAGGGCGGCCGACCGCAGACCCTCCGGGGCAAGCTCTTCGGCCAGGAGAAGGTGCTCGCCACCTCCGGCCTCGCCAAGATGAACCTGCTTCTGCACGGCGTGCAGGACTTCAAGATCGAGCACGAGGACACGCTGCGCGCGCCGGCCTTCTTCGACGGCGGTCGCCTCACCCGGTTCGACTGCGTCATCGCCAACCCGCCGTTCTCGCTCAAGAACTGGGGTGACGTGGCGTGGGGCACCGACCCGTGGGGCCGCAACCGGCTCGGGGGCGTGCCACCCAAGGGGTACGCCGACTGGGCATGGGTCCAGCACATGATCGAATCCGCGGCGCCCGGCACCGGCCGGGTGGCCGTCGTCCTCCCGCAGGGTGCGCTGTTCCGCCAGGGCGCCGAGGGGCACATCCGCGAGTTCGTGCTGAAGGCCGACCTGGTCGAAGCCGTGATCGGCCTCGCGCCGAATCTCTTCTACGGCACCGGCCTGGCCGCGTCCGTGCTGATCCTGCGGCGGCGTAAGGCCGAGGAGCGCGCGGGCCGGGTGTTGTTCGTCAACGGCGAGACGCTGTTCCGGCGTGGCCGTAACCAGAACACGCTCGAACCCGAGCACGCCGACACGTTGCTGCGGACCGTCCAGGAATTCACCGACGCACCGGGCCTGGCGGCGGTCGCCACGCTCAACGACATCAAGGCCAACGGATTCAACCTCAACATCCCGCTGTACGTCGCGCCCGTCGACGACGGCGAACAACGCACGCTGGAGCAGGCCCTGGCCGACCTCGAAGCGGCCCACGCCGCCGCCCGCGAGACGCGCGCCGCGCTGGAGGCCGAACTGACCAAGTGGGGCCTCGGGCCGAAAGAGGTGACGGCATGAGCACCCGCATCACCCAGCGCGAGCTGGAGTCCTACCTGTGGGGCGCGGCAGTCGTGCTGCGCGGCCTCATCGACGCCGGGGACTACAAGCAGTACATCTTCCCGCTGGTCTTCCTCAAGCGGCTCTCCGACGTCTACGACGAGGAGCGTGCCGCCGCGTTGGCCACCTACGGCGAAGAGGAACTGGCCGACCTGCCGGAGAACCACCGGTTCGCCATCCCCGACGGCGCCCACTGGAAGGACATCCGCGCGGCCGGCACCGACGTCGGCGCGGCGGTCCTGGCCGCCATGCGGGCGATCGAGGCGGCCAACCCGGACACGCTGACCGGCGTGTTCGGCGACGGCGAGTGGGGCAACAAGAGCCTGCTGCCCGACCGGACCGTCAAGGAACTCATCGAGCACTTCTCCACCAAGACACTGTCGGTGGCGAACCTGCCGGAGGACGAACTAGGTCAGGGGTACGAATATCTGATCAAGAAGTTCGCCGACGACTCCGGCCACACCGCCCAGGAGTTCTACACCAACCGCACGCTCGTCCACCTGATGACGATGATGCTCAAGCCCGAGCCGGGGGAGTCGGTCTACGACCCGACCTGCGGCACCGGGGGGATGCTCATCTCCACCGCCGCCGAGCTGCGCCGGCAGGGCAAGGAGTGGCGCAACCTGCGGCTGTACGGGCAGGAACTGAACTACGGGACGTCGGCCATCGCCCGGATGAACCTGTTCCTGCACGGCATCGTCGACGGTGAGATCGCGTACGGCGACACGCTCACCAAGCCCGCCTTCCTCGACGGTAACCGGCTGCGTACGTTCGATGTGGTGCTCGCCAACCCGCCGTACTCCATCAAGGCATGGAACCGGACCGCCTTCACCAACGACCCGTACGGCCGCAACATGTGGGGGGTGCCGCCGCAGGGGCGCGCTGACTACGCGTTCTTCCAACACATCGCCGCCAGCCTCGATCCGCAGACCGGAAGGGCCGCGATTCTATTTCCTCACGGGGTCCTCTTCCGCCGCGAGGAGGCTGGTCTTCGCGAGAAGCTGATCAGATCCGATCTGCTTGAGGCTGTCATAGGGCTCGGAGCAGGTCTTTTTTACAATTCTCCGATGGAAGCCGTCGTAATAACACTCCGAAGCCAAAAGCCGGCCGAGCGGTGCGGTAAAGTTCTCTTTATTGACGCGCTCAACGAGGTTGCTCGCGAGCAGGCGCAATCGTTCTTGCGTGAGCAGCATCAGGGAAAAATTTGCCGTGCCTATGAAGCGTTCATCGGTATTGACGGATTCGCCGCCACTGCCAGCCATGATCAGATTGCTGAAAAGCAGTACAGTCTTGCGATTCCCCTATACGTTACCAGGGCCTCTGTGACTAGTCGCGCCCAAGGGATGAACGGGGCTGAAGCGATCGACGCGTGGAGAGTTGCGGCTGTCGGAGCCGATGCTGCGATTGAACATGTTCTTGAACTTCTGCGCCGGGAGGTGAGTCGTGATTCCTGACCTTGACCGAAGTGCATGGAAGCGTGTGGCGCTAGGTGACACTGCGGTGGCATCTAGAGAAAGAGTGGATCCTAATTCTGGCAAGATCGACCGCTACGTTGCCGGCGAACATATGGAATCGGACGATCTCAAGGTTCACCGCTGGGGTCAAGTGGGAGACGGCTACCTCGGTCCCGCCTTCCATCGCCGCTTCCGTCCTGGTCAAGTCCTCTATGGTTCTCGTAGGGCTTATCTGCGAAAGGTTGCGGTTGCAGAATTTGACGGTGTGACTGCTAACACCACGTACGTGCTCGAGACTAAAGACCGTGACCGAATGCTGCAAGAATTCTTGCCTTTCGTGATGACAACCGAGCTGTTTCATGCCTTCGCAATTCAAGAATCGAAAGGTTCGGTCAACCCGTATCTCAACTGGTCTGATGTTGCGCGATACGAGTTCGATTTGCCGCCTGTCGACGAACAACGGCGAATCGCTGACCTCTTCTGGGCCGTTGAGCGGGATCGGCAGGCAGCAAAGCGTGTGGTGGTGGCATTAGATGACGCGGTCAAGGATTTAACCGACACGTCGCTCGCTCGATCAGGCGCCTCCGAACGACCTCTAGCTGACGTCCTTGAGGTGTGCCAGTATGGCCTTTCGATACCTGCTGACGAAGAAGGTCCATATCCACTGCTTCGAATGACAAACTTGCTTGCGGGCGCTGTGGTTGGCCAGGACCTCAAATACTGCGAGATCTCCGCCGAAGACCTCGAGGCTTACCGATTGTTGCCAGGCGACGTGTTGTTCAATCGCACGAATAGCGTCGAGCATGTTGGTCGGTCGGGCTTGTTTGACCTTGAGGGGGATTTCGTCTTTGCCTCGTACTTGGTGAGACTTAGGCCTCGGTTCGGTATTCTAGATTCCGAGTATCTGAATTATTTCATTAACTCAAGGCTCGGGCAGAGGCGTATCCGTGTGCATCTCTCAAAGGGAGTGCAGCAAGCGAATATCAGTGCGACCAAGCTCAAGATGGTGCGGATTCCAATACCTGCAATCGAAATCCAGCGCGCCATCGTTAGCCGGATCGACGCCCTTCGTCAATCGCGGCGTGCGGCAGCTAGTCGGGTTTCAGCTATTAGCGAACTGAGCGCGACGCTTAGACGTGAGGTCTTCGGGGGACTTAGTTGAAATTTAATGAGGCGAATGCGGTTCGGGACTTCGTCCGTGACCTTGTTGCTTCGCGTGACACCCAGTTCATTGCCGGCAAGCAGTTGCCTCGACGGGAGGACGAGGTCCTGCTTGAGGGGCCGCTCAAAGAGGCCCTCATCCGGCTAAATCCTGCCATCGAAGCCGACCCCCGGCGCGCCGACGAGGTCATCTACCAGCTTCAGGCGGTCATCCTGGCTGCGCGGCGGACCCCAAACCCGGTCATCGCCAACGAGCAGTTCGCCGCCTGGCTGACCGGCCAGAAGTCGATGCCGTTCGGCCCCGTCGGTGAGCACGTCACCGTTCGTCTGATCGACTTCGACAACCCGGAGCCGAGCACCAACCAGTGGATCGTCTCGACGGAGGTGACCTACCAGGTCGGACGGGTCGAGCGCCGCTTCGACCTGGTGCTCTGGTGCAACGGCTTCCCGCTGGTGGTGGGTGAGGCGAAGTCGCCGGTCCGGCCGGCGTACTCCTGGATCGACGCGGCGGCGCAGATCAACGAGGACTACGAGGTCAACGTACCGGCGTTCTTCGTGCCGAACGTGTTCAGCTTCGCCACCGAGGGCAAGGATTTCCGGTACGGCTCGGTCGGCATGCCGGTCGGCCTGTGGGGGCCGTGGCGTGAGGAGTCGGACGACGACGCCCCGGCGCGGTCCGGTCTGGCGGTGGTGCACGAGGCGGCCGAGGGTGTGCTGTCACCGGCGGCGGTGCTGGACTTCCTGCGCTTCTTCACGGTGTTCGCCACCGACAAGAAGCACCGCAAGATAAAGATCATCGCGCGATTCCAACAGTTCCAGGCGACGAACCTGATCGTCGAGCGGGTGCTGCACGGGCGGATCAAGCAGGGCCTGATCTGGCACTTCCAGGGTTCGGGCAAGTCACTGCTCATGGTGTTCACCGCGCAGAAGCTGCGCGCCTCGGCGGGCCTGACCAACCCCACCGTGATCATCGTGGTGGACCGGATCGACCTGGACACCCAGATCACCGGCACGTTCAACGCCTCGGACGTGCCGAACCTCGTCTCGACCAACAGCCGCCGGGAGCTTCAGGATCTGCTCAGCACCGGTGCGCGGAAGGTCATCATCACCACGGTTCACAAGTTCGGTGAGGCGCCGGGCGTGCTGGACGCCCGCGACAACATCATCGTCATGGTCGACGAGGCCCACCGTTCCCAGGAGGGCGACTACGGTCGCAAGATGCGCGAGGCCCTGCCGAACGCGTTTCTTTTCGGCCTGACGGGCACACCGATCAACCGCCGCGACCGCAACACGTTCATGTGGTTCGGGTCCACAAAGGATGAAGGCGGCTACCTGTCACGGTATTCGTTCCAGGATTCGATCCGGGACGGGGCGACGCTGCCGTTGCACTTCGAGCCGCGCCTGTCGGAGATCCACCTCGACGAGGCCGCGATCGACGCCGCCTTCGCGGAGCTGGCCGAGCAGCACCGGCTCACCGAGGCCGACAAGTCCACGCTGTCCAGGCGGGCCGCCTCGCTGGAGTCGCTGATCAAGTCTCCCGGGCGGGTCCGCAGGATCGCCGAGGACATCGCCGAACACTTCCGGGCCAAGGTCGAGCCGCAGGGGTTCAAGGCGCAGGTGGTCGTCTATGACAAGGAAACCTGCGTCGCCTACAAGGCGGAACTCGACGACATCCTCGGCCCTGACGCCTCCACGGTCGTCATGAGCCGCACCGCTCGCGACCCCGAGGACTGGAAGGAATACACGCCTGACCGGGACGAGTTGGAGCGCATCACCGCCCGGTTCAACGACCCGGCCGATCCCCTGAAAATCATCATTGTGACGGCGAAGCTGCTCGTCGGCTTCGACGCGCCCATCCTCTACGCGCAGTACGTCGACAAGCCGCTCAAGGAACACAACCTGCTCCAGGCGATCACCCGCACCAACCGCGTCTATCCGCCGAGCAAGACGCACGGCCTGATCGTCGACTACCTGGGCATCTTCGACAACGTCGCCAAGGCGTTCGCCTTCGACGAGAAGAGCGTCCAGCAGGTGATCAGCAACATCGCCGTGCTGAAGAATCAGCTCCGCCCGGCCATCGAGGCGGCGTTGGCCTTCTTCCCCGGCGTCGACCGGACCGTGGGCGGCTACGAGGGGCTCATCGCCGCGCAGACCGCGATCAGCAGCGACGAGGCCCGCGACGCCTTCGGCGCGGCCTACAGCCTCGTCGCCCAGCTCTGGGAAACCCTCAGCCCGGACCCGATCGTCTCGCCCTACGCGGCCGACTACCGGTGGCTCACCGACGTGTACGAGTCGGTGCGGCCCTCGGACATCGCCGGCCGGCTGGTCTGGCACACCCTCGGCGCCAAGACGTTGGAACTCATCAACGAACACGTCACCGTCGAGGTGCCCCGCACCGACCTCGACACAATCGTGCTCGACGCCCAGGTGATCGAGGACCTCATGTCCGGCCGGCGGCCGGACATCGACCCGGTCGAGGTCGAGAAGTGGATCACCGCCCGCATCGCCAAGCATAAGGGCAACCCGGCCTTCGTCGAACTCGGCAAGCGGCTCGCGGCGCTGCGGGAGAAGTACGCCCACGCCCAGCAGGCCAGCCTGGAGTTCCTCAAGGAACTATTCGCCCTCGCCCGGGACACCGTTGCCGCGGAGAAAGCCGCCGCGCAGATCCCCCGTGAGGACCAGGGCAAGGCGGCGCTCACCGAACTGTTCCAGTCGCTCAAGGGCAACGGAACGCCGATCATCGTGGAGAAGGTCGTCGAGGAGGTGGACGAGGTCGTGCGGGCGGTGCGCTTCGCCGGCTGGCAGGACACCCGCGACGGCGACCGCGAGGTCCAGCAGTCCCTGCGCAAGACGCTCTACATCAAGTTCAAAATCCGTGACAACGACGTGTACGAGCGCGCGCTCGGCTACATCCGCGAGTACTACTGAACGACCGCCGCCGGGTGCGGCGGTCATCCGTTTTGGCCGGACGGTCGGTGGTGGTCGGTGGTGCTCCGGCTGCGCGACGCCCCGGTGCACCCGGACGAGCTGCCCGACCGGCCAAGCCTCGCGGCGGCGCTCGACGACTGCCTCACCCACCTGGCCGACGACCTGAGCGAGCTGGTCCCGACCGACGCGCACGAGCCGCTGCCGGTGCCCGCCTCGGCGGCCCGCGAGCCGCTCACCGACCCGGTGCCCGCGCTGGTCCGGCTGGCTGCCGCGCACGCCGGCCGGGCGGTGACGCTGCGCGTAACCCGCGCCGGCCACACCGTGGACCGCCACGACGACGTACGCCCGGTGGACGCCTAGTTGGGCAGGGCGGCGAGGCCGGCCAGCAGTTCCCACCGCTCGGCCTCGGTGAGGACCGCGTACGCCGGCTCGTCGCGGCGGTCGGTGTCCGCCTCGATCGCCGCGCGCTCCGGCCCGTCCGGCAGCGTCCGGATCTCGTCGGCGGTCAGCCCGGCGGCCCGCCACGCGGCCCGGTGCGCGTCGGCGCGGTGGTGGCGCAGCGAGCCCAGCCGGGTGACGAGCAGCAGCGCCGGGGAGGCGCCCTCCGGCTCGTACGGCGGGGACATCGCCCGGAACACCGGCCCGCCGGTGGCATGCGCGTGCGTCAGCACCCGGCCGACCAGGTCGGCGAGGCGGGGCACGATGCTCAGGCCGGGCAGCACGCCGGGCAGCGTCGACCACAGTTCCTCGGCTGCCTCACCGCTGGCCCGCTGGGCGAACAGCGTCAGCTCGCGGCCCAGGTCGGTGAGGTGCCAGGCGCCGTCGGCGTCCCGGACGACGATGCCCTGCTCCAGTTCCTCGTCCATGCTGCCGGACGTGTAGATCAGGCCGTCGGCCAGCGCCTCGGCGGGCATCGGCCGGGCCAGCACACCGGAGAAGAAGCTGTTCTCCGCGCCGAGTGTGCAGCCCCGCTCGGCGTAGAAGGCCTCCATCCGGGCGCGGGCTCCCCAGCGGGCGCCCACGTACACCCGGTCGATCGCGGGCCGGACCAGTCGCGCGTAGCTCACCGTCGTCTCCACGCCGCCGGACCCTACCGGCGGCGGGCGTCGCGCGGGGCCCTGCCGCAGAGCCCCGCGTTGCTCACTCCGGGACGCGGCGGTAGGCGCCGTCGCTGGCCGAGGTCGCCATCGACGCGTACGCGCGCAGCGCCGCCGACACCGGGCGCTGCCGGTCGACCGGGGTGTACGGGCGGTCCCGCTTCTCCTCGGCCACCCGGCGTGCCTCCAGCTCGTCGGCGGGCACGTTCAGCTCGATCGACCGGCCCGGGATGTCGATGACGATCTCGTCGCCGTCGCGGACCAGCGCGATCAGCCCACCCGAGGCCGCCTCCGGGGAGACGTGCCCGATGGACAGGCCGGAGGTGCCGCCGGAGAACCGGCCGTCGGTGAGCAGCGCGCAGGAGCGGCCCAGCCCACGGCCCTTGAGGAACGAGGTGGGGTAGAGCATCTCCTGCATGCCGGGGCCGCCCTTCGGGCCCTCGTACCGGATCACCACCACGTCCCCGGCGACGATCTCCTTGGCGAGGATCGCGGTCACCGCGTCGTCCTGCGACTCGTAGACCTTGGCCGGGCCGCGGAACGTCAGGCACTCCTCGGGCACGCCGGCGGTCTTCACCACGCAGCCGGCCGGCGCGAGGTTGCCGTGCAGGATGGCCAGGCCGCCGTCCGCGCTGTACGCGTGCTCCCGGTCCCTGATGCAGCCGCCGGCCGCGTCGGTGTCCAGCGACGACCAGCGGTTGGTGGTGGAGAACGGCTCGGTGGTGCGCACCCCGCCCGGCGCGGCGTGGAACAGCTCGACCGCCTCGCGCGTGGCCGCGCCGCCGCGCACGTCCCAGTCGGCCAGCCACTCGTCGAGACTGGGGGAGTGCACCGCGCGCACGTCGCGGTGCAGCAGCCCGGCGCGGTCCAGCTCACCGAGGATGGCCGGGATGCCGCCGGCCCGGTGCACGTCCTCCATGTGGTAGTTCGGGGAGTTCGGGGCGACCTTGGCCAGGCACGGCACCCGGCGGGAGATCGCGTCGATGTCGGCGACGCCGAAGTCCAGCTCCGCCTCGCGGGCGGCGGCGAGCAGGTGCAGCACGGTGTTCGTGGAGCCGCCCATCGCCACGTCGAGGGCGATCGCGTTCTCGAACGCCTCCCGGCCGGCGATCGAGCGCGGCAGCACCGAGGCGTCGTCGTTCTCGTACCACTGCTTGGCGATCTCGACGACGGTGCGCCCGGCCTCGACGAACAGCGACCGCCGCGCGGCGTGGGTGGCGAGCGTCGAACCGTTGCCCGGCAGCGCCAGGCCGATCGCCTCGGTGAGGCAGTTCATCGAGTTGGCGGTGAACATGCCGGAGCAGGAGCCGCAGGTCGGGCACGCGGAGCGCTCGATCTCGCCGAGCTGGTCGTCGGTGACCGCCTCGTTGGAGGAGGCGATCATGGCGTCGATCAGGTCGATCTTGGAGTGCACCACGCCCTCGATCGCCACCGTCTTGCCGGCCTCCATCGGGCCGCCGGAGACGAAGACCGTCGGGATGTTGAGCCGCAGCGCGGCGAGCAGCATGCCCGGGGTGATCTTGTCGCAGTTGGAGATGCAGACCAGGGCGTCCGCGCAGTGCGCGTTGACCATGTACTCCACCGCGTCGGCGATCAGCTCCCGGCTGGGCAGGGAGTAGAGCATGCCGCCGTGGCCCATGGCGATGCCGTCGTCCACGGCGATCGTGTTGAACTCCCGGCCGACGCCGCCGGCCTCGGCCACCGCGTCGGCGACCAGGCCGCCGAGGTCCTTGAGGTGGACGTGACCGGGTACGAACTGGGTGAAACTGTTCGCGATGGCGACGATCGGCTTGCCGAAGTCGTCGTCGGTCATCCCGGTGGCCCGCCAGAGGGCCCGGGCGCCGGCCATCGTCCGACCGTGGGTGGAGGTCCTCGACCGCAGCTCAGGCATGACAACCAGTCTGACACCATCCGCGCGGCGACCCCGCCGCACGCACCCTGTGTCCCAACAGTTGCACACCCGGTGCCCCACGGGAGGCGCTCATCCGGCAGAGTTGACGCGTGCAGTCGTCCCCGGGGATGGTCACCGTCGCGGTGTTGAGCGGGATCGCCGCGGCCGGCGCCGCCGTGCTGCTCGCCGCCTCGGTGCGGCGCCGCACCGGCCCCCGCCGGCCGGCTCACCTGCTGCTCGCGGTCGCCGCCGGGGCCGCTCTGTTCAGCCTCCTGGTCGGCCTCGGCGGTCTGCTGGCCGCCGGTGACCACTGGGCGCACCGGCAGGGCCAGCGGACCGGTTGGGCGATCCTGGTCGCCGTCGGCACGACGCTCGCCGCGCTCGGTCTCGGCGCCGCCGTGCTGCGGCTGCCCGGCGCGGCCGCGTCCCGGGCGGCCACCGCCCGGCTGCTGCTCGACGGCCTGATCATGGGCAGTGCGCTCTGGTTCGTCGGCTGGGTGGCGATCAGCGAGCCGACCCGGCTGCTCGGCGACGCCACCCCGGTCGCCTGCCTGCCGATCGTGCTGGCGACGGTCAGCGCGGCGCTCACCACCGGGCTCACCGTGATCGTCGTGCTGCGGGTCGCGCCGCCGCGCGGGTGGCTCACGCTGCTCGCGGCCGGCGCGACAGCGGTGACGGCCGGCGGGCTGGCCGTGTCCGCCGGGCTCTGCCAGGCCGGCCCGGGCATGGTGCTCACCGGCGCGGTGCTGACCGCCGCCGGGCTGCTGGCCACCGCCGTGGCCGGGCGCCGCGCCGACCTGACGCAGCTCGACGTCGACTTCATCCGCCGCGACGGCGAGTACGCCTTCGTGCCCATGTTCGCGATGGCCGCCTCCGCGATGTACCACCTGGTGCAGGGCGGCGGGTTCGACGGGTATGCGATCGTGGCCGGCACGGTCGAGGGGTTCGCCCTGGTGACCCGGCAATATCTGGCCCTGAACGACGTCCGCGGCTACGCGATCCGGCTCGCCGAGCGCGAGGCGCACTTCCGCGAGCTGGCGCACACCGACCCGCTGACCGGGCTGGCGAACCGGCGCGGGCTGCTGCGCGCCCTGCACCGCAGTGCCGAGGCGGGCATGCCGTGCGTGTTGCTCGGGCTCGACCTCGACGGCTTCAAGAACGTCAACGACATGCGCGGGCACGACGTCGGCGACGCGGTGCTGATCGAGGTGGGACGGCGGCTGCGGGGCAACCTGCGCCCGGGTGATCTGGCCGCCCGGCTCGGCGGTGACGAGTTCGCGGTGCTGATGCACGGTTCGGCCGACCCCGGCCCGGTCGCCGACCGCCTGCTCGGGGTCCTCGGCCGCCCGTACGAGCAGGGGGACGGGCCGGTCTTCCTGTCGGTGAGCATCGGGGTGGCCGCCGGGCAGCGGGAGCAGGACGTCGAGCTGCTGCTGCGCAACGCCGACCTGGCGCTGCGCTACGCCAAGCAGCGGGGCAAGAACCGGATCGAGCGCTACGACGCCACGTACGACCAGTTGCTGAGCCGGCGTACCCGGATGGAGCACGAGCTGCGCGGTGCGATCGAGCGCGACGAGCTGCGGCTGGTCTTCCAGCCGGTGGCCTCGCTGCCGTCGGTGCGGCCGGTCGGCGCGGAGGCGCTGCTGCGCTGGCGGCACCCGGAGCTGGGCAACGTCCGGCCGGACGAGTTCATCCCGCTCGCCGAGGAGTGCGGGATGATCGCCAAGCTCGGCGCGTGGGTGCTGCACCAGGCCTGCTTCCAGCTCTCCCGCTGGCTGGCCGACGGGCACGACGTCTGGGTGTCGGTGAACGTGTCGCCGCGCGAGCTGCACGCCCCGGAGTACGTGGTCCAGGTCGCCGACGCGCTGCGCGCGCACCACGTGCCGCCGCAGCGGCTGGTGCTGGAGGTGACCGAGCACGCGGTCGCCACCGACCTGGACGAGCTGATCCGGCGGCTCACCGCGCTGCGGCTGACCGGGGTGCGGATCGCGCTGGACGACTTCGGCGCCGGCTACTCGTCGCTCGGCCAGCTCCGGCGCCTGCCGATCGACATCCTGAAGATCGACCACAGTCTGGTCGCCGAGCACGAGCCGGTCCGGCCGGTCGGGCGGGACGGCCCGGCGTTCGCCCCGATGGTCGACATCGTCATGCGCCTGGGTCACCAGCTCGGGCTGGAGGTGATCGCCGAGGGCGTCACCAACCCGACCGAGCTGGCCGCGGTGGTGGCCGCCGGGTGCCGGTTCGGCCAGGGCGCGCTGTTCGGCTGGGGCGTACCGGCCGAGCACCTGGAGGCGATGCTGGAGGCGGCCACCGCGCCGGGCAACCGGCACACCGCGATGCCGCCGGCGCCGCCGCCCGCGCCGGCCCGCGCCCCGTCGCCGCTGCTGCCGAGGCTGCGCAACAATCCGCCCGCCGCGGTGCCCGCGCAGCGTCCCCCGATGGAGGGATCTTCGCAGGTGGCACCGGTCGCGGAGGGGGTGCCGGTGACCGACACGCCCACGTCCGTGAACCAAAATGTGGGATCAGTTGACTCATCGCGTGAGATGCGTCAGGCTTAGCCGCATGTCGTCGAACCGGTCGCCGCGAGTACTTACCTGAGCGCACTCTCCCACCGAGAGTGCGCTGGCCCCGTGCATCCTGCACGTGGGCTTTTTTGTTGCCGTCGGACCATCGCCGGGACCTCGCCGTCCCATCCTGAGAAGCGCGTCACCCACTCACTTCCGAAGGCTTGAACCGCCATGACGAGACCCACGCCAGAGACCCTCGCCCACTCCGCCCGCCGTGCCCGCTCCGGCACCGGCGCGGCCGGTGACTCCGACCCCGCCGCCCGCCCCGGCCGTACCGTCCCGGCGGCCGCCACCACCGAGACGCCCGTACGGGAGCCCGCCACCGCGCAGGTCTCGGGCGCCGGTTCGCTCGTGCGGTCGTTGGAGGCGCTCGGCGTCGACGTGGTCTTCGGCATTCCGGGCGGCGCGATCCTGCCCGCCTACGACCCGCTCTACGACTCCACGGTCCGGCACATCCTGGTCCGCCACGAGCAGGGCGCCGGGCACGCGGCCACCGGCTACGCGCAGGCCACCGGCCGGGTCGGCGTGTGCATCGCCACCTCCGGTCCGGGCGCGACGAACCTGGTGACGCCGATCGCGGACGCGTACATGGACTCGGTCCCGATGGTGGCCATCACCGGGCAGGTGGCCCGGCCGTCGATCGGCACCGACGCCTTCCAGGAGGCGGACATCCAGGGCATCACGCTGCCGATCACCAAGCACAACTTCCTGGTGCAGACCGCCGACGAGATCCCCCGCGTGCTGGCCGAGGCGTTCCACCTGGCCGCGACCGGCCGCCCCGGCCCGGTGCTCGTCGACATCCCCAAGGACGTGCTCCAGGCGCCGGCGACCTTCTCCTGGCCGCCCACGCTCGACCTGCCCGGCTACCGGCCGACGCTGCACCCGCACGGCAAGCAGATCCGCGAGGCGGCCCGGCTGATGACCGGCGCCCGCCGTCCGGTCCTCTACGTCGGCGGCGGCGTGCTCAAGGCCGGCGCCACCGAGGGGCTGCGCAAGCTGGCCGAGCAGACCGGCATCCCGGTGGTCACCACGCTGATGGCACTGGGCGCGTTCCCCGACTCGCACCGCCAGCACCTGGGCATGCCCGGCATGCACGGCACCGTCGCCGCGGTCTACGGCCTGCAGAAGGCCGACCTGATCGTGGCGCTGGGCGCCCGCTTCGACGACCGGGTGACCGGCAAGCTGGACTCGTTCGCGCCGGACGCGACAGTCGTGCACGCCGACATCGACCCGGCCGAGATCGGCAAGAACCGGCACGCGGACGTCCCGATCGTGGGCGACGCGCGGCACGTGATCGACGAGCTGATCGCCGCCGTCACCGCCGAGCAGGCCGCCCACCCGCCGGCCGACCTGACCGGCTGGTGGGCCCAGCTCGACGACCTGCGCGAGCGGTACCCGCTGGGCTTCGAGGAGCCGGCCGACGGCACGCTCTCCCCGCAGTACGTGATCAAGCGGCTGGGCGAGATCGCCGGCCCGGACGCGGTCTACGTGGCGGGCGTCGGCCAGCACCAGATGTGGGCCAGCCAGTTCATCTCGTACGAGAAGCCGCACACCTGGCTCAACTCCGGTGGCCTGGGCACGATGGGCTACGCCGTCCCGGCCGCGATGGGCGCCAAGGTCGGCAAGCCGGACACCACGGTGTGGGCGGTCGACGGCGACGGCTGCTTCCAGATGACCAACCAGGAGCTGGCCACCTGCGCGCTGGAGGGCATCCCGATCAAGGTCGCCGTGATCAACAACGGCAACCTGGGCATGGTGCGGCAGTGGCAGACCCTGTTCTACGGGGAGCGCTACTCCAACACCGAGCTGGGCACCCACAAGCACCGCATCCCGGACTTCGTCAAGCTCGCCGAGGCGCTCGGCTGCGTCGGCCTGCGCTGCGAGAACGCGGCCGACGTGGACAAGACCATCGAGGCGGCCATGGCGATCAACGACGCGCCGGTGGTCATCGACTTCGTGGTCGGCAAGGACGCGATGGTCTGGCCGATGGTCGCCGCCGGCACCAGCAATGACGAGATCATGTTCGCCAGGGGTGTGCGCCCCGCGTTCGACGAGGACGAACTCTAGATGACTATGCACACGCTGTCCGTGCTGGTGGAGAACAAGCCGGGTGTCCTGGCCCGGGTCTCCGGGCTGTTCTCCCGGCGCGGGTTCAACATCGACAGCCTCGCCGTCGGCGAGACCGAGAACCCGGACGTCTCCCGCATCACCATCGTGGTCAACGCCGAGTCCTCGCCGCTGGAGCAGGTGACCAAGCAGCTCAACAAGCTGGTGAACGTCCTCAAGATCGTGGAGCTGGACCCGCAGGTGTCGGTGGCACGCGAGCTGCTGCTGGTCAAGGTCCGCGCGGACCGCGCGGCCCGCGCCCAGGTGCTGGAGACGGTCGGCCTGTTCCGCGCCCGGGTTGTCGACGTCGCGCCGGACACGCTGACCATCGAGGCGACCGGCACGCCGGACAAGCTCGACGCGCTGCTGCGCGACCTGGAGCCGTTCGGCATCAAGGAGATGGTCCAGTCCGGCACCGTGGCGATCGGGCGGGGTTCGCGGGCCATCACCGCCGGCCCGGCCCTGCGCGCCGCCTGATCCGTACCCACAAGTTTTTCGACGGGCCGACGGGCACCGCCGTACGAAAGGGAAGTCAATGAGCGTTGAGGTGTTCTACGACGACGACGCCGACCTGGGCCTGATCCAGGGCCGCAAGGTCGCCGTGATCGGGTACGGCAGCCAGGGCCACGCGCACGCGCTGTCGCTGCGCGACTCCGGTGTCGACGTGGTGATCGGCCTGCCCGCCGGGTCGAAGAGCCGGCCGAAGGCGGAGGAGCAGGGCTTGCGGGTGCTCACCCCGGCCGAGGCGGCGGCCGAGGCCGACGTGATCATGATCCTGGCGCCGGACACCGCCCAGCGGCACATCTACGCCGAGGCCATCGCGCCGAACCTGGCCGCGGGCAAGGCGCTGTTCTTCGGGCACGGCTTCAACATCCGGTACGGCCTGATCAAGCCCCCGGCCGACGTGGACGTGGCGATGGTCGCCCCGAAGGGCCCCGGTCACCTGGTCCGCCGCCAGTACGTCGACGGCAAGGGCGTGCCCTGCCTGGTCGCCGTCGAGCAGGACGCCAGCGGCAACGCGTTCGGCCTGGCCCTGGCGTACGCCAAGGCGATCGGCGGCACCCGGGCCGGTGCGATCCGGACCACGTTCACCGAGGAGACCGAGACCGACCTGTTCGGCGAGCAGGCGGTGCTGTGCGGTGGCGCGGCGGCGCTGGTGCAGACCGGTTTCGAGGTGCTCACCGAGGCCGGCTACGCGCCCGAGGTGGCCTACTTCGAGTGCCTGCACGAGCTGAAGCTCATCGTCGACCTGATGTACGAGGGCGGCATCGCCCGGATGCGCTACAGCATCTCCGACACCGCCGAGTACGGCGACCTGTCCCGCGGCCCGCGCGTGATCGACTCCCGGGTCAAGGACGAGATGCGCAAGATCCTCGGCGAGATCCAGTCCGGCGAGTTCGCCCGCGAGTGGGTGGCCGAGGACGAGGCCGGCCGGCCGAACTTCGCCAAGTGGCAGGCCGAGGGCGCGGCGCACCCGATCGAGGAGACCGGGCGGAAGCTGCGCGGCATGATGAGCTGGGTCGACCGGCCGATCACCGAGACCGCCTGAGCCCTCCCCACGTGCGGCCCGCGACCCGACGCTCTCCCCGGCGTCGGGCCGCGGGCCGCCGTTCGTTCACGTGCTGGGACACGGTGAGTAACGCCTCGTCCCGCACCGCCCCCGGTGAACAGGGGATGACAGGCGTGCGACGGACCTGTGTGAGGGCGCTCACCCCGCAGTCCGGGACCCGGAGAGCGGGCAGGCACCTACCATCCTTGGTGTGGTGCCCGAGCGCACCCGACGGCCGTGGCACGGATCGGCGCAGGGCGCAGCGCGGCGTCCCCGCGCCCCAGGCCGAACCATTACCGAGCGTCTACGAGGACCGATGAATCCTGTCGTACTGATCGCCGAAGAACTCGCCCCCGCCGCCATCGAGGTGCTCGCGCACGACTTCGACGTGCGCCACGTGGACGGCACCGACCGCCCCGCTCTGCTCTCCGCCCTCTCCGAGGCCGACGCGGTGATCGTACGCAGCGCCACCCAGATCGACGCCGAGGCGATCGCCGCCGCGCCGCGGCTGAAGGTGGTCGCCCGGGCCGGCGTCGGCCTGGACAACGTCGAGGTGCCGGCCGCCACCGCCCGGGGCGTCATGGTCGTCAACGCGCCCACCTCGAACATCGTCTCCGCCGCCGAGCAGGCCGTCGCGCTGCTGCTCGCGGTCGCCCGCAACACCGCCAGCGCCAGTGCCGCGCTCAAGGCGGGGGAGTGGAAGCGGTCCAAGTACACCGGCGTCGAGATCCAGGGCAAGACCGTGGGCGTGGTCGGTCTCGGCCGCATCGGCGTGCTCTTCGCGCAGCGTATCGCCGCGTTCGGCACCCGGCTGATCGCGTACGACCCGTACATCCAGCCGGCCCGCGCCGCCCAGCTCGGCGTCCGCCTGGTCGGGCTGGAGGAGCTGCTGCGGGAGAGCGACTTCATCTCGATCCACCTGCCGAAGACGCCGGAGACGGTCGGCCTGATCGGCGAGAAGGAGCTGGCGATCGTCAAGCCGGGCGTCCGGATCGTCAACGCCGCCCGCGGCGGCCTGGTCGACGAGCAGGCGCTCGCCGACGCGATCGCGGAGGGCCGGGTCGCCGGCGCCGGTGTCGACGTGTACGCCAAGGAGCCGTGCACCTCCTCGCCGCTGTTCGCCTTCGACAACGTGGTGGCCACCCCGCACCTGGGCGCCTCCACGAACGAGGCGCAGGACAAGGCCGGTCTCGCGGTGGCCAAGAGCGTCAAGCTCGCGCTCCAGGGCGAGTTCGTCCCGGACGCGGTGAACGTGCAGGCCGGCGGCGTGGTCGCCGAGGACGTCCGCCCGCTGCTGCCGCTGGCCGAGCGGCTGGGCCGGGCGTTCACCGCCCTGGCCGGCGGGGTGGCCGCCAGCGTCACCGTCGAGGTGCGCGGCGAGATCGCCGCCCACGACGTGTCGGTGCTCAAGCTCGCCGCGACCAAGGGCCTGTTCAGCTCCGTGGTGGAGGAGCAGGTCACCTACGTCAACGCGCCGCACCTGGCCGCCGAGCGGGGCGTCGAGGTCACGCTGGCCACGCCGGGCGAGACCGTCGACCACCCGAACCTGGTGACCGTACGCGGGGCGCTGCCGGACGGGCGTACCGTCCGCGTCTCCGGCACCGTGGCGCACACCGGCACCCGCGACGTGTTCAAGCTGACCGAGGTGGACGGTTTCGACGTGGAGATCGGTGCGGAGGGCATCCTGGTCTTCCTGCGCTACGCCGACCGGCCCGGCGTGGTCGGCACCGTCGGCACGCTGCTCGGCGAGGCCGGCGTCAACATCGCCGCCATGCAGGTGGCCCGCCGCGAGGCCGGTGGCGAGACGCTGATGACGCTCACCGTCGACCAGGCGCTCGGCGCCGACCTGCTCACCTCCGCCGCCGACTCGATCGGCGCGGTCGCGGCCAGCGCGGCCGACCTGCGCGACGTGTAGTCCGAACAGGACACATCGGGGCCCGGCCGGATGCGGCCGGGCCCTTCGTCGTCCCGGCCGGTCAGGAACGCACGCGGGCCGGTGGCGGGTAGACCGAGCCGTCCTGCGCGTCGAAGAGCATCAGGTCGTGTTCGCCGGCCAGCCGTTCGATGTCCAGCAGGACCTGGTCCGGGCAGGTCGGGTTCAGGTTCATCTCGATGTGGTCGGCGGCCGTGTGCAGCGGCGCCTCCCAGGGCGTACCCGGCCGGGTCGGACCGTCGGGGTAGCTCGCCGTGATCGTCCGGTAAAAGGCGACCAGCCTCGGGTCGGGTTGCTGCTTGCCGTGCCAGCCCTCGCGGCACTGCTGCACCGCCGCCCGCACCTGCTCCGGTGTCGCCCCGTCCGGCAGGGCCCACACGCTCAGATCGAAACTCACGGCGGACAGCGTGCCATCCCGCGCCCGGCCCGTCACCTCTGCCCCACCGGGCGTTCACCGCTGATTGCCGACATCGTTCACCGGGCGTCCGCTGTGGAGACTCTTGCCTCGAGTTGCGTCGATTCGCTAGCGTACCGATGCGGTTTCCGCTGAGTCGATCCCCGGCCCGTCTTCGGGTGGCGTGGTCGGGCGCCCGGCCCCTCGGCCCGCACCCCTCGATTGCGCGAGCCACGCGCACTCGTCGCTGACCGGCCCTCACGGTCGTTGCCGAGACCGTGGGGGCCGATCGCGCTCCCCCGCCGAGCGCAGATCAGCGCCGGTGGTGCGCGAACAGCGGCCGGTAGTCCGAGTCGTGACGGAACCAGGCCAGCCCGGCCGGTCCGGCGGCGTACAGGGCGGTGGCGTAGGCGTCGGCGACTGCGAGGTTCGGGCCGAACACGGTGGCGGCCACCAGCCGGTCGGTCGGCTCGCCGGTGTGCGGGTCGACGACGTGCCCGCGCCGACCGGTGACGCCCGAGGTGCCGACCGCGCCCGTCGTCATCTCCATCACGACAGGTGTCCGGCGGGTGTCCGTCGGGTGGTGCACGGCGACGCGCCACGGTCCGCCGTGGGCGGCGTGTCCGCGTACCGTCAGGTCGGCGCCGCTGAGCACGGCGTAGTCGTGGATGCCGGCGGCGCGCAACCGCGCCGCGGCCCGCTCCACCGCCCAGCCGCCGAGCAGGCCGCCCGGGTCGAAGCCGCCGGGCACGGCCCAGGCGTCGAACCAGCCGTCGGTGGCCGCCCGCATCGCGGCGCAGAGGTCGATCAGGTCGGCCAGCGGGGGGTACGAGTCGGGGCTGATCTCGTCGCGGCGCAGCCGGGAGACGAGGCTGTCCGGCCGGTTCGGGCCGTAGGTGAGGTCGACGGCGCGCAGCTCGGCGACGGCGTCGCGCAGCGCCTCGCTCACCGCCCGGTGGCCGAACCACTCCGGCGCGTTGAGCAGCATGGTGTAGTCGGCGGTCGAGGTGGTGACGGTGTGCCGGACGCTGATCCGCCCGGACGCGGAGGTGCCGGCCCGCTCGACACGGTGCTTCGTGGCACCCAGGTGCAGGTCCGGCCGGAGCGGGCGGAACGCGGACTGGTCGACCCAGCGGGTACGTGGTTGTTCGTCCGCCCAGTGGGCCCGCCGGTGCTCGATCCGCATGACACCTGCCCCCTCGGTGGTCGCCGCCGCGTCGCGGCGGTGCCGGATTCCGGGCCCCCGTCGACCCGGTGAATCCGACCCTAAGCAGTGGAGATGACCGCAGCATGAGTGCCGGCTGGGAGCCTCCTGTGATTCGCCGTCCCGGATGATGGAAGATTCGTACCGGGGGCCGGGACGGCGACGTACGGTTGCGCCTAACGACGAGACGAGGAGCGCCAGGTGGCACACATCGCGGTGGTGGCCGGCGACGGCATCGGACCCGAGGTGGTCGCGCAGGCCCGCAAGGTCCTCGACGCGGTGGTGCCCGGGATCGAGGCCACCGAGTACGACCTCGGCGCGGCACGTTACCACCGCACCGGCGAGGTGCTGCCCGACTCCGTCCTCGACGAGCTGGCCGGCCACGACGCCATCCTGCTCGGCGCGGTGGGCGACCCCACCGTGCCGCCGGGAGTGCTGGAGCGCGGTCTGCTGCTCAAGCTCCGGTTCGCCTTCGACCAGTACGTCAACCTGCGCCCGTCCCGGCTCTGGCCCGGCGTGGCCGGTCCGCTGGCCGCGGTCAAGCCCGGCGAGGTCGACCTCGTGGTGGTCCGCGAGGGCACCGAGGGGCTGTACGCGGGCGCCGGCGGCGCGCTGCACCGGGACACCCCGGCCGAGGTGGCCACCGAGGAGAGCCTGAACACCCGGCACGGCGTCGAGCGGGTGATCCGGGACGCGTTCGCCCGGGCCGGCCGCCGGGAGCGGCGCAAGGTCACGCTCGTGCACAAGACGAACGTGCTCACCCACGCCGGGTCGCTGTGGGCGCGCGCGTTCGCCGCGGTGGCCGCCGAGCACCCGGACGTGACCACCGAGTACCAGCACATCGACGCCGCCGCGATGTTCCTGGTGACGAACCCGGCGCGGTACGACGTGGTGGTCACGGACAACCTGTTCGGCGACATCCTCACCGACATCGCCGCCGCCGTGACCGGTGGAATCGGGCTCGCGGCCAGCGGCTGCATCAACCCCGAGGGGCGCTACCCGTCGATGTTCGAGCCGGTGCACGGCTCGGCGCCGGACATCGCCGGCCAGGGCGTCGCCGACCCGGTCGCCGCGGTGCTGTCCGCCGCGCTGCTGCTCGACCAGCTCGGCCACCCCGACGCCGCCGCCCGGGTCACCGCCGCGGTCGGCGCCGAGTTGGCCGCGCGTACGCCGGGGACGCCGCTGCGTACCGAGGAGGTCGGCGACCGGCTCGCCGCGTACGCCGTAGCCTGACCGGGCCGACCCTGCTGGCGGCCCGGTACCGGGCCGCCAGACCCGTCACCGGGCCACCCCGACCGTCCGGCGCGTCGTCTCCGCCGGGGCGGAGCTATCCGCTGAACGACCGTTCGGGGTAAGTTTTCTGGCACCAGTGACGTCGGTGTGCGATCCCGCATGCCGTCAACCCGCAGGGAGGTCAGCGCGATGAGCGGTGGTGACATGCTCGATTTCGAGATCCGTCCGAATCCCGCGCCGGTATCCGCCGCCGACCGGGCCGCCCTGCTGGCGAACCCCGGCTTCGGCCGGGTCTTCACCGATCACATGGTCACGATCCGCTACGCCGAGGGCAAGGGCTGGTACGACGCCCGCCTGGAGGCGCGGGCGCCGATCCCGATGGACCCGGCCGCGGCCGTACTGCACTACGCGCAGGAGATCTTCGAGGGGCTGAAGGCGTACCGAACCGGTGACGCGGTGACGATGTTCCGTCCCGAGGCCAACGCGGCCCGGTTCGCCGCGTCGGCCCGCCGGCTGGCCATGCCGGAGCTGCCGGAGGCGACGTTCGTGGAGTCGCTGCGCCGGCTGGTCGAGATCGACCAGGCGTGGATCCCGGAGCACGAGGACGCCAGCCTCTACCTGCGGCCGTTCATGTTCGCCAGCGAGGTCTTCCTCGGCGTCCGCCCGGCCAACGAGTACCTCTACTGCGTGATCGCCTCGCCGGCCGGGGCGTACTTCGCCGGTGGCGTGAAGCCGGTGACGGTCTGGGTCTCGCCGGACTACACCCGGGCCGCGCCCGGCGGTACCGGCGCGGCCAAGTGTGGCGGCAACTACGCCGCCTCGCTCGCCGCGCAGGCCGAGGCGATCGAGGCCGGCTGCGACCAGGTGGTCTTCCTGGACGCGGTCGAACGGCGGTACGTCGACGAACTGGGCGGCATGAACGTCTTCTTCGTCTACGACGACGGCAGCATCGTCACCCCGCCGCTGGGCGGCACGATCCTGCCGGGCATCACCCGCGACGCGATCCTCGCGCTGGCCGCCGAGGCCGGGCACGAGGTGCGGGAGGCGCCGGTCAGTTTCGACGACTGGCGGGCCGACGCGGCGAGTGGCCGGCTGCGCGAGGTGTTCGCCTGCGGCACCGCCGCCGTGATCACCCCGATCGGCGGCGTGCGCTTCCCCGACGGCGAGTTCCTCATCGGCGGCGGCGAGCCGGGCCGGGCCACGATGGCGTTGCGGCAGAAGCTCGTCGACATCCAGCGCGGCCGCGCCGCCGACCCGCACGGCTGGGTCACCCGGGTCCTCTGACGGCCCTTCGCGGTGAGCAGGGATTCCGCTCCCTGCTCACCGCGGCGGCGTCAGTCCAGCAGGTGGGTGCGCAGGGAATCCAGCTGCGCCTCGGTGACGCCCGCGTGGGTCAGGTAGCCCTCGACCGAGCCGTAGCCGGTGCGCAACTCGGTGAGGAACAGCTCCATCGTCTCGGCCGGTGACTCCAGGAACGGCGGCGGTGGTTCCTCCGCGTCCGGCAGCGTGGCCCGGACCCACGCGGTGAAGCGCCGCGACGCGGCGGTGCTGAGCGCGTAGTCGGCTACCACGTCCTCGTCGGGCACCCCGAGCACGGAGAGCGTGAGCGCGCAGACGATGCCGGTGCGGTCCTTCCCGGCGACGCAGTGCACCACCACCGGGGCGTTGGCGCTGTCCGCGATCAACCCGACCGCCTCGCCGAGCCCGGCGGTGCCGGTACGCGCCAGATCGGCGTACCGGTCGGCCAGGTAGCGGGCCAGGCTGACGCCGGAGGCGTCGAACCGGTTCGCGCCCCAGTCGGCGTGCTCGGGGTGGATGTGCCGGTAGGTCAGCCCGTCGTAGTCGGGCACCCGCCCGTCGCGTTCCACCTCGGACGGCCGGCGCAGGTCGATGACGGTGCGGATGCCGAGCGCGGTGAACGCGCTCCGGTCGGTCTCGTCGATGCGGTGCAGCGAGTCGGAGCGGTAGAGCCGGCCGCGGCGGACCATGCGCCCGTCCCGAGCGGCGTATCCGCCGACGTCGCGGAAGTTGAACAGGGTGGGGAAGGGGCTCTGCGGGGCGTCCACATCCGACACGGTAACGGCCGGCGGGGCGTTCGTCCGTCCCCGCCGGCCGTCGCCGAGGTGTCAGGCGCGCGGCGGTACGTCCGGCGGCAGCGCCGAGTGGCTCTCGCCGTAGTAGCCGCCAAGCCGGTCCCGGTAGCCGGGGTCGGCGTGGCTGGCCTCGTCGTACTCCGGGGCGGCCTTGATCTGGTCCTTCTCCCGGTCGACGTGCACGGTGCGGGCGTCGTGGTCGACGTGGTTCACGGTCCCGGCCGGGAGCATCACCTTCTTGCCGAAGATCCACGGCCCGGTGTCCACGACCAGGTAGCTGTCGTCCACCTCGTGGCTCGCCCGGTCGATCTTGCCGATGGCACCGTCGGTGGCCTCGACCTTGTAGCCGGTCAGGTCGGCGCTCGCCACACCCGCCTCGTCGCGGTAGCGCCACGGGTCGAAGGCACCCGCCGGGGCGCCCCCGGCGACCGTGCCCCGGCCGTCGTCGAGGATCGGCTCGGTGCCGCCGTGCGTGGCGCGCGGGTCCAGTCCGTCCATGTGCCGCCTCCCGTCCCAGGGCCGCGGCCGTCGCGGCGCCGTCGTCAGTCGGGAGGGTTACCCACCCTGTCCGGGCACCAACCCGCCGAGGCCGGCCCGCCGACGCCGAGGGGCCGGCGCCACGGTGGTGACGCCGGCCTCTCGGGTCGTCGGCCCGCGCGGTGCCGGTCTGGCACGTGCGGGCCGGTGGATCAGGCCAGTGCGGCCTCCGCGTCCAGGGTCACCGCGGCGGCGTGTACGACGGCGGCGATGCGCAGCCCCTCGTGCACCTGCTCACGGCTGAACCCGGCGGCCCGCAGCGTCTTCTCGTGCGACTCCAGGCAGACGCCGCAGCCGGTGATCGCCGAGACGGCGAGGCACCACAGCTCGAAGTCGGCCTTCTCCACGCCGGGCCGGGCGATGATCTGCATCCGCAGCCGGGCCGGCAGCGACGCGTACTGCTCGTCGCCGATCAGGTGCTTGGCCCGGTAGTAGACGTTGTTCATCGCCATGACCGCCGCCGCGCCCTTGGCCGCCGCGACCGCCTCGGGCGTGAGGTGACCGGCCGCCTCGGCGGCGATCTCCCGCAGCACCAACGGGTTCCGGGCCGCCACCGCGCAGGCCAGGGCGGTGCCCCACGCCTGATCCGGCTTCAGCGTCGAGGTGGTGATGGTGGAACCGAGGTTGAGCCGGATGTCCTTGGCGTACTCCGGCAGGCCCGCCTTGATCGCGTCGAGACCCACGGTCAGGCCCCGGCGCCGGCGAGGAGCGCGTTGGCGTCGAGCGTCGCCGCGCCCTTGTTCCAGTTGCACGGGCACAGCTCGTCGGTCTGGAGCGCGTCGAGCACCCGCAGCACCTCGGAGACGTTGCGGCCGACCGAACCGGCGGTCACCATGACGAACTGGATCTCGTTGTTCGGGTCCACGATGAAGGTGGCCCGCTGCGCGACACCGTCGGCGCCGAGCACGCCGCAGGCGGAGGTCAGCTCGCGCTTGATGTCGCTGAGCATCGGGAAGGGCAGCTCGCGCAGGTCCGGGTGGTCCTTGCGCCAGGCGTAGTGGACGAACTCGTTGTCGACGGAGACGCCGAGCACCTGGGCGTCCCGGTCCGCGAACTCGCCGTTGAGACGGCCGAACTCGGCGATCTCGGTGGGGCAGACGAAGGTGAAGTCCTTCGGCCAGAAGAACACGACGCGCCACTGGCCCTCGTGGGACTTGTGGTTGATCGTCTCGAACGCCTTGTCGGCGTCGAGCGACACGCAGGCGGTGAGTTCGTACTCGGGGAAGTGGTCACCGACAGTGAGCACGGGTCCTCCTTGAGCGTGGCTCGGCAGCACCGCCGGGCCAGTAACTGGATCAGTTCAAGATTCTTCCGCAGCCCCGTTTGTGCTCGTGGTGGGCGGTGGTCCGGTGTGAAGGCGATCACCAGGGCGGTCGTCGTCCCGGAATATGGGTTTCGCCTCCCAAAACCGTGGGCGGGGTGGCAGAGTACGGGTCGTGACCAGCTTCGTCCTGATCATTAGCAGCTAGCGCGCCGGCCCTTCCCCCGCCGAGCGCGCAGACCTCCCGCATCCGCGGGGGGTCTTTTTGTTTGCTCCCCAGGGCACGAGAAGAGGACTCCGATGACCTTCCAGGTGTACGACACGACGCTGCGCGACGGCGCGCAGCGCGAAGGGCTCACGTACTCGGTGGTCGACAAGCTGGCGGTGGCCCGCCTGCTCGACGACCTCGGAGTCGGCTTCATCGAGGGCGGCTGGCCGGGCGCGGTGCCAAAGGACACCGAGTTCTTCCGCCGCGCCCGCACCGAGCTGGAGCTGCGGCACGCGATCCTGGTCGCCTTCGGGGCCACCCGCAAGGCCGGCCTCGCGGTCGAGGACGACCCGCAGGTGCGCGGCCTGCTCGACGCGCAGACCCCGGCCGTGGCCCTGGTCGCCAAGGCGGACCTGCGGCACGTGGAACGCGCGCTGCGCACCACCGCCGAGGAGAACCTCGCCATGATCCGCGACACCGTGTCGTACCTGGTGGCGCAGGGGCGGCGCGTCTTCGTCGACGGGGAGCACTGCTTCGACGGGTTCCGGTTCGACCCGGGCTACACCGCCGCCGTGGCGGAGACCGCGCTGGCCGCCGGCGCCGAGCGGTTCGTGCTCTGCGACACCAACGGCGGCATGCTGCCCTCCCAGGTCACCGCCGTGGTCGAGCAACTGGTGGCGCGGACCGGCATCGCGCCGGAACGGCTCGGCATGCACGCGCAGAACGACACCGCGTGCGCGGTCGCAAACACGATCGCCGCCGTCGAGGCGGGCGTCCGGCACGTGCAGGGCACCGCCAACGGGTACGGCGAGCGCCCCGGCAACGCCGACATCTTCGCGATCGTCGCCAACCTCCAGCTCAAGCTGGGCATGCCCGTCCTACCGGAGGGCTGCCTGGAACAGATGGTGCGGGTCTCGCACGCCATCGCCGAGATCGCCAACATCGCCCCCGACACCCACCAGGCCTACGTCGGGGCCGCCGCCTTCGCTCACAAGGCGGGGCTGCACGCGAGCGCGATCAAGGTCGACCCGTTGCTCTACAACCACGTGGAACCCGCTGTGGTGGGCAACGACATGCGGATCCTGGTGACCGAGATGGCCGGCCGGGCCAGCATCGAGCTCAAGAGCCGCGAGCTCGGTCTGGACCTGGCCGGCCATCCGGACGCCCTGTCCCGGGTCACCGGGCGGGTCAAGGAACTGGAGGCCGACGGCTGGTCCTTCGAGGCCGCCGACGCCTCCTTCGAGCTGCTGGTCCGCTCCGAGCTGCCCGATGCCGCGCCGGCCCGGCCGTTCGCGCTGGAGTCGTACCGGGTGATCGTCGAGCACCGCGAGGACGGTGCGGTGGTCTCCGAGGCGACTGTGAAGATCCGGGTACGCGGCGAGCGGGTGATCGCCACCGCGGAGGGCAACGGCCCGGTCAACGCGCTGGACGAGGCGCTGCGGGTGGGCCTGGCCCGGCACTACCCGGAGCTGCGCGACTTCGAGCTGGCCGACTACAAGGTGCGCATCCTGGAGGGCAGCCACGGCACCGGCGCGGTGACGCGCGTGCTGGTGGAGACCGCCGGCGCCGGGCGCGACTGGACCACAGTGGGCGTGCACCCGAACGTGGTCGAGGCGAGCTGGCACGCGCTGGTCGACGCGCTCACCTACGGCCTGGACCGGGCCCGGGTGGCGGGCGGGAGCCCGGCCTGACTCAGCCGGCCGGCAGGCGCAGCTCGGCCAGCAGCGCGCGGTGGTCGCTGCCCGGCACCGGCCAGGTGCCGGCGGCGTGGGCCGCGATGCGCCTGTCGACGAGGACGTGGTCGATGGTGACCGGCGGGATCGGGTCGCCGTCGTAGGGCCCCCAGGTGCCGTCGAACCCGGCTCCGGCCGCGTCCGCCGCGTCGGTGTAGCCGGTGGCGATCAGGTCCCGCAGCGCCGCGTGGTCGAGCGTGGCGTTGAAGTCCCCGGCCAGCACGCTCAGCCCGCCGTCCGGAGTGGCAGGCGGCTGGGCGCGCTGGTCGGTCCACCAGTCCGGCACCACGTGCGGGGCGTACGGCGCGGCCGGGTGCGCCGACTCCACCCGCACCGGTGGCGCCCCGGGCACGGTCACCGTCGCGTACGCCTGGGTGAAGAAGAAGCCCTTGTTGCGCCGGTGACCGGTGTCGCGCAGCGGGTGCCGGGCGTACACGCCGGAGCCGGTCGAGCCGACCTCGGGCGTCAGCGACCGGTGCGGCAGCAGCGTGGCCAGTCCGAGCCGGTCCAGCTCGGCCGCCAGCGGCGGGGTGAGTTCCTGCACCGTGAGCACGTCGACCCGGCGGTTCCGGACCAGGTCCACCAGCGCCGCCGGGTCGGCCGAGCCGAGGCGCAGGTTGGCGGTGAGCAGCCGCAGCGTCGGGCCGTCGGCGGCGGGCCGGTCGCCGGGGATCGCGCGCGGCGCCACCGCGCCGATCAGCGTCAGCGCGGCCAGGACCGCGACCACCGCCGGGGCGCGGCGCCGCAGGGCGAGCGCGGCCACCGCCACGACCGGGGCCACGGCGGCGACGTACGGCGTGAACGCGACCGCCTGCACCAGCGGGCCGCGTTCCAGCCCGGTCAGGCGTACCAGTGCCCACGCGGCGACCGGCGCGACGGCGAGCCAGCACGCGACGGTGGCGAGGCGGCCGCTCCGGGTGCCCGCGCGGGGCGGTCGCGGCAGGGTGATCATGGCGCTCAGGCTACCCGGATCAGGGACGGCGCGATGCCCTCCGAAACAATTTCGTGAATTGTTGCTCGCAATTTCCGGGCAGCTTTGCGGATCGGTCGGACACGCAATAGTGCTATTGACCGCCCGCATTTTCCGGTGCTAGGTTCCACCTGGTTGAGACGTCGCGACTCTCTGTAGTAAGGCCAGCTCACGAGCGGTGCGCTCCCGGCGGATACCCGATGATCCGCAATTTGACGCGCGCAGTCGCCGTATCACCACGGTCTACCAAGGGAGAACTCATGGCCACATTCTTGAAGCGAAAGGCGACGGTGGTGGCGCTCGCCGCGCTGTCGCTCAGCCTGGCCGGTGGCGGGATCGCCGCGGCCGCCCAGTCGGAGGCGAAGCCGCAGCCGGGTGCCCGGCACTCCACGGCGCAGCCGCCGGTGACCGCCGCCGAGCGGCAGGCCGCCCGCACCGCCATGCGGGCCACCCTGGCCCCACCGGCGGCCGGCCAGGTCGCCTGGGCCGTCGTGGCGGCAAACGGCACGCTGCTGCAGCACTCCGGCAACGTGGTGTCCTCGTTCCGGTTCGCCCCGGGCGTCGGGGTGTCCCCCGGGCAGTACCAGGTGCTGCTGGACTACAACGTGTCCGCCAAGGCGTACGTGGCGACGATCGGCACGAACGACACGGCGAACGTGCCGCCGGCCGGTGAGGTGTCGGTGGCGCCCCGCACGCTGACCCCGAACGCCGTCTTCGTGCAGACGCGCAGCTCCTCCGGCAGCGCCTCGGACCGGCCGTTCCACCTGGTCATCGCCAACTGACCCGTCCGGCACCGCACCGGCCCCCGCTCCGGCGGGGGCCGGTGTCGTGTTCCGTACCGGTCCGGCCGGTGCCGCGCCGCTTCGTGCCGTTCGCGCCCGGCTGGGGAGATGCTGCCGGTCCGGCCCTCCGACCACGGCCCAGGGGCCGATAATCCGACGTTTGTCGCCGGTCCGGCACGGGAAGCAAGCACCGTGACGGACATCTCGGACACCCCGGCCAGCGTGCTCAGCCCGGTCGACGCCGACGCGAGCGGCGTCGAGCTGGAACAGACCCTCGTCGAGGTCAAACGCGTGATCGTCGGGCAGGATCGGCTCGTCGACCGCCTGCTCACCGCCCTCGTCGCCGACGGGCACTGCCTGCTGGAGGGCGTACCGGGGGTGGCCAAGACACTGGCCGCCCAGACACTCGCCACAGTGGTCGGCGGCACGTTCTCCCGGATCCAGTTCACCCCCGACCTGGTCCCCTCCGACATCGTCGGCACCCGCATCTACCGCGCCTCCACCGAACAGTTCGACGTGGAGCTGGGGCCGATCATGGCGAACCTGGTGCTCGCCGACGAGATCAACCGGGCCCCGGCCAAGGTGCAGTCGGCGCTGCTCGAGGCGATGGCGGAGCGGCAGGTCTCCATCGCCGGCCGGAGCTGGCCGGTGCCGGACCCGTTCCTGGTCCTGGCCACCCAGAACCCGATCGAGTCCGAGGGCGTCTACCAGCTCCCCGAGGCGCAACGCGACCGCTTCCTGATGAAGGTCGTGGTCGACTACCCGAGCGACGCCGACGAACTGGCCATCCTCTACCGGATGAGCACCGACCGGCCCACCGCGCGTACCGTGCTCGACCCGGGCCGGCTGCGCGAACTCCAGCGCCGCGCGACGGACGTCTTCGTCCACCACGCGCTGGCCGAGTACGTGGTCCGCCTCATCCTCGCCACCCGCGACCCGGAGCGCTTCGGCCTGCCCGACGTCGCGCCCCTGCTGGCGTACGGGGCCAGCCCCCGGGCCACGCTCGGCCTGGTGGCCGCCGCCCGCGCGCAGGCGCTCATCCACGGCCGGGACTACGTGCTCCCCGAGGACATCCGGGGACTCGCGGTGGACGTGCTGGCGCACCGGCTCGTGCTCTCCTTCGACGCGATCGCCGACGGCATCTCCGGCGAGGACGTGGTACGCCGCGTCATCGAGGCGGTGCCGCCACCCCGGCTGGTGAACGGGCCCACCGAGACGGTGAACGACCTGGCGGCGGCATGACCGGCGGAGCCGAACCGGGACTTGCCGACCTCGCCCCGGACCAGCGGCTGCGCCGGCTGGAGCTGACGGTGACCCGGCGGCTCGACGGCCTGCTGCACGGCCGGTACCGCGGCCTGCTCCCCGGACCGGGCAGCGAGGCGGCCGGCAGCCGCGAGTACCGGCCCGGTGAGGACGAGGTACGCCGGATGGACTGGGCGGTCACCGCCCGGACCACCGTCCCGCACGTCCGCGAGGTCGACGCGGACCGGGAACTGACCACCTGGCTGCTCGTCGACGCCAGCCCCAGCATGGAGTACGGCACGTCCACACTGGACAAACGGGAACTGGCGGTGGCCGCCGTGGCGGCGATCGGCTTCCTCACCGCCGGCGTCGGCAACCGGCTCGGCGCCCAGGTGCTCACCACGGACGGGTTGCGCCGGTTCCCGGCCCGCAGCGGGCGTACCCATCTGCTCGGGCTGCTGCGCGCGCTGCTCGGCGCCCCGCGTACCGGCGACCTGCCGGACTCCGACGGCGCGGGCGCGGCCGGCGCGGGCCGGACCGACGCGGCGCCCGGCCTGGTCGACGGGCTGGACGGCCTTCAGCGCGTCGCCACCCGGCGCGGGCTCGTGGTGATCGTCTCCGACTTCCTCGACGAGCTGCCCGACGACCCGGACGCCGCGCCGCCGCCGTGGGCCGCCGCGCTGCGCCGCCTCGCGGTACGGCACCAGGTGCTCGCGGTCGAGGTGACCGACCCGCGCGAGCTGGAACTGCCGGACGTCGGCCTGATCACGCTGGTCGACCCGGAGAGCGGCCGGCACCGCGAGGTGTGGACCGGCGACCCGGGCCTGCGCGAGCGGTACGCGCGCGCCGCCGCCGAGCAGCGCGACCAGGTACGCCGCACGCTGCGCCGGGCCGGCGCGACCCATCTGGCGCTGCGCACCGACCGGGACTGGTGCGCGGACGTCGTCCGGTACGTGCACGAGCAGCGCCGGCTGGCCACCGTGCCGGCCGCGGCCCGCGGAGGTGTCGCATGACCTGGCAGTCACCCGGCCGCCTCTGGCTGCTGCTCGCCGTCGTCGCGCTGGTCGCCGGCTACCTGGTGCTGCAACGGCGGCAGAGCCGGTACGCGGTGCGATTCACCAACCTGCGCCTGCTCGACCGGGTCGCCCCGCGCCGCCCGGCCTGGCGGCGGCACGTCCCGGCGGGTCTGTTCCTCGCCATGCTGGCGCTGCTCGTGGTCGGGTTCGCCCGGCCCGAGGCGGAGGTGCGGGTGCCCCGGGAGCGCGCCACGGTGATGGTCGCGGTGGACGTGTCCACCTCGATGCTCGCCGGTGACGTGGACCCGGACCGGCTGACCGCGGCCAAGGAGGCGGGCCGGCGGTTCGTCGACGGGCTGCCCGACGAGTTCAACGTCGGTCTCGTCGCGTTCGCCGGCAGCGCGGCCGTGCTGGTGCCGCCGAGCACCGACCGGGAGGCGCTGCACGACGGAATCGGGCGGCTGGCCGAGGGCATCACCGGCGTGCAGGGCACCGCCATCGGCGAGGCGATCAGCACTTCGCTCGGCGCGGTGAAGAGCCTGGACGCCACCGCCGCCAAGGACCCGCCGCCGGCCCGGATCATCATCCTCTCCGACGGCGCGAACACCTCCGGCATGGACCCGATGGAGGCCGCCGACCAGGCGGTCGCCGCGAAGGTGCCGGTGCACACCATCTCCTTCGGCACGCCCGGCGGCTCGGTCGACCGGGGCGGTCGCGCGATCCAGGTGCCGGTGGACGGCCAGACACTGCGGGCGGTCGCCGAGCAGACCGGCGGCGGCTTCCACGAGGCGTCCACCACCGCCGAGCTGAAGGACGTCTACGAGGACATCGGCACCTCGGTCGGCTACCGCACCGAGCGGCAGGACGTCTCGGCCCGCTTCATCGGCCTCGGACTGGTCCTGGCGATGGGCGCCGCGGCCGGCTCGCTGCGGTGGTTCTCCCGGCTGCCCTGACCCGCACACCACTACCGCACGACACGTGAGGAGCCAGGCATGGCAGTGCAGACCGGACTCGGCGAGCCACGCGGACCGTGGTTCGTCTCGCCGGAGCTGGACCCGGACGGGCGCGGCCACCGGGACGTACCCGGGGGCGGGCCGGAGGCCGGGCGGCGGAGCATGCGGCACCGGCTGCTGAGCGTGGCGGCGGTGGTGGCGCTCTCCACCGTCTCCGGCGCGGCGGCCGGCACCTGGGCGGCCGACCGGGGCGCGCCCGGACCGACGGCCGCGTCCGCCGCGCCGGTGCCGGCCGAGCTGGTCACCGCCGCCGGCAAGACGGTGCCGGGGGTGGTGTCGGTGATGGTCGGGGGCCGCTCCGGCGCGTCCGCGTCCGGCTCCGGGTTCGCCATCGACAACGAGCAGCACATCGTCACAAACGACCACATCCTGGCCCGGGGCGGCGCCGGCGCGGTGACTGTGGAGACCTCGGACGGGCGGCGCTTCCCGGCCGAGGTGGTGGGCCGGGAACCGGCGAGCGACCTCGCAGTGCTGAAGGTGCCAGCGTCGGCCGGGTTGCCGCCGTTGCCGCTGGCAAAGGCGAACTCGACGCGGGTGGGGGAGCCGGTGCTCGCGGTCGGGTCGCCGCTCGGGCTCGCCGGGACGGTCACCGCCGGCATCGTCAGCGCGCTGAACCGGCAGGTACGGATCGGCAACGGCCGGCACACCGCGGTGCAGACCGACGCCTCGATCAACCCGGGTAACTCCGGTGGTCCGCTGGTGAACGCGCGCGGTGAGGTGGTCGGCGTGAACACCGCGATCGCCACCATCGACGGCAACGGCTCCATCGGTATCGGCTTCGCCATCCCGATCGACCAGGTCCAGCAGACCGCCGACACCATCATCGGCCGGGGCGGCTGAGCCACCGGCGCGGTCTCCCCGCGCCGGGTGCTCCGGCGTCCCGCGCGGCGCTGACCTGCACAAGCGCCGCAAGATCGGTGCGAACTGTCGGATATCCGGCGTGGGATCATTGGGGCATAGAAATATTACGCTGAGTATGGATACTGGCGGAGGTGGAGCAAGCTGTCATTGCGGCCCTCCTCGTGGTGGGCCTGATCATCGGCGCCGGTGTCGGCGCGTCCTACGCGCGCGCGAAACGCGGCTGGACGGATTACCAGACCATCCGGACCAGCGTCCCCGGCGCCCGGCGCAACGCCTGGCTCGCGATCCGGGGCGTGGTCGTCAAGCTCGCGGTGATCGCCCTGCTGCTCGTCGGTGCGGCCGCGTACGCGGCGTCCGGCGGCGGCGAGGAACGGGCCGGTCCCACGCCGAGCGCCACCCCCACCCCGAGTCACCGCGCCGGGCGCTAGCCTCGGGGAGTGGACGACGGACTGCGGGTCACCGATCGGCTCACGGTGCCCGCCGCCGAGCTGCGCGAACGGTTCTCCCGCTCGTCCGGCCCGGGCGGGCAGGGTGTGAACACCACCGACTCCCGGGTGGAGCTGAGCTTCGACCTGGGCGGCTCGCCGAGCGTGCCGGAGGCGCTGCGGGAACGCGCGCTCGCCCGGCTTGAGGGCCGTCTGGTCGGCGGCGTGCTCACCGTCACCGCCAGCGAGCACCGCGCCCAGCTGGCCAACCGGGAGGCGGCCCGCGAACGGATGGCCACGCTGCTGCGCGAGGCCGTCGCCCCGCCGCCGAAGGCGCGCCGCCCGACCCGCCCCTCCCGTGGCGCGAAGGAGCGCCGTCTGGCCGAGAAGAAGCGCCAGTCCCAGCGCAAACGCGACCGCCGGGTGGACGGCGACTGACCGAAAATCCGTTGAGCCGCCACGCGCGCCGCGCGGAGAATTCCGCCACGTGATCGACTTCTCCGTCAAGCCCACGCTCACCGGCGAGCTCGTCGTGCTGCGCCCGTTCCACGACGACGACCTGCCGGCGCTCGCCGAGATCCTGGCCGACCCGGAGGTGGCCCGGCTGACCGGCAGCCCGGCCGGCGAGACGTTCGAGCCGTCCCGGCTGCGCGCCTGGTACGGCACCCGCAACAGCCAGGACGACCGGCTCGACCTCGCCGTGGTGGACCGGGCCAGCGGCGCCTGCGTCGGCGAGGTGGTCCTCAACGAGTGGGACCGGACCAACGCCAGCTGCAACTTCCGCACGCTGATCGGCCCCGGCGGCCGCGACCGCGGCCTCGGCACCGAGGCGGTCCGGCTCATCGTCGGGTACGGCTTCGAGCAGCTCGGCCTGCACCGCATCGGCCTGGAGGTGTTCGCGTTCAACCCCCGTGCCCGGCGCGCCTACGAGAAGGTGGGCTTCGTCGCCGAGGGGATACTGCGGCAGGTGCTGCGCGACGGCGACGACTGGGTGGACGCCACAGTCATGTCGATCCTCGCCCCGGAGTGGAACCGGCACCGGGGGCACCCGGAGGGTTGAGCCGAAGGCGTCGAAGCGCTTCAATGCGTACGGGAGCTTCAGGGCCGTCACCGACCACCACGTCACAGTGACAGGAGTCCCTTCCGCATGTCCCGAAACCCCCTGCGCGCCGCGCTGACCGCGCTCGCCGCGCTGCTGCCGGTCCTCGCTCTCGGCCTCGCCCTCACCGCCACCACGCCCCCGGCCGCCGCGGCGGCCACCCCGGTCCGCGTCATGCCGCTGGGCGACTCCATCACCGGGTCGCCCGGCTGCTGGCGGGCGATGCTCTGGAACCGCCTCCAGTCCACCGGCCACGCCGACGTCGACTTCGTCGGCACGCTCGGGCCGCAGGGCTGCGGCGTGCCGTACGACGGCGACAACGAGGGCCACGGCGGCTACCTCGCGACGAACGTGGCGAACCAGAACCTGCTGCCCGGCTGGCTTGCCGCCACCCGCCCGGACGTCGTGCTCATGCACTTCGGCACCAACGACGTGTGGAGCAACATCGCGCCCGCCACGATCCTGGCCGCGTACTCGAAGCTGGTGGACCAGATGCGGGCCGCCAACCCGGCCACCACGGTGCTGGTCGCGAAGATCATCCCGATGAACCCGGCGAGCTGCCCCGAGTGCGGCCAGCGGACCGTGGCGCTCAACGCGCTGATCGACGGCTGGGCGGCCGGGAAGACCACAGCCGCCTCCCCGATCGTGGTGGTCGACCAGTGGACCGGGTTCAGCACCGCCACCGACACGTACGACGGCGTGCACCCGAACGCCGCCGGCGACCAGAAGATGTCCGACAGGTGGTACCCGGCGCTGGTCGCCGCGTTGGGCCGCACCACGCCCGGTCCGACCACGTCCCCGACCGTCAGCCCCACCTCGTCGCCCACCGTCAGCCCCTCACCGACGACCAGCCCTTCACCCACGACCAGCCCGTCACCCACCACCGGCCCGACGTCCGCGCCCGGCGGCTGCACCGCCACCTGGCGGGTCGCCGGTCAGTGGCCGGGCGGCTTCCAGGGGGAGGTGACAGTCCGCAACGACGGCGCCGCGCCGATCGCCGGCTGGACCGTGCGCTTCCCGCTCACCGCGGGCCAGCGGATCAGCCAGGCGTGGAGCGCCGACGTGACACAGAGCGGAACCACTGTGACCGCCCGGAACGCGAGCTGGAACGGCGCCCTGGCCCCGGCCGCCCAGACCACGTTCGGGTTCCTCGCCGACGGTGCCGTCCCGAGCCCGGCACCGGCAGTGAGCTGCGCCGCGAACTGATCCCGCGCCGGCCGGCCCCGCGCTCAGCGGCGGTCGGCCGGCACGGCCCGGTCCAGCGCGGCCAGCAGCCGGGCGCGCAACCCGGCGGCCCGCTCGGCGAACCCGCGCTGGGCCGTGGCGTACTCGGCCCGGCCCTCCGGCGTCTCCACCCGCACCGGCGGGTAACCCAGGTCGGCCAGGTCGTACGGGCTGGCCCGCATGTCCAGCGCCCGGATCTCCCGGGCCAGCGCGAAACAGTCCGCCACCAGTTCCGACGGCACCAGCGGCGACAGCTTGTACGCCCACTTGTAGAGATCCATGTTGGCGTGCAGGCAGCCCGGCTGCTCCAGCGCGTGCTGGCCCTCCCGGGTCGGCTGGAGCACGTTCAGCGGCCGGGCCGGCGCGGTGAAGAACCGGAACGCGTCGAAGTGGCTGCACCGCACGCCGCGCTCGGAGACCACAGCCGCCGTCTCCGCCGGGCTCAGCCGCAGCGGCCAGGCGTTGTGGCGTACCTGCTCCTGGGTCTGCCGGTAGACCATCGCCCACTCGTGCATACCGAAACAGCCGAACTGCGCCGGGCGTCCGGCGGTCGCCGCGAGCAGCGAACGGATCCAGGCGATCGACTCGGCGCGCCGCGCGCGTACCCGATCGGTGTCGAGGGTGAGCCCGGCGGCGCCCGCGGTGTAGTCCGGGCCGAAACCGGCCGGGTCGGCGTCGCGCAGCACCACGCCCGCGCCCGGGTGCCAGCGGCGCAACTGCGCCGGGCGGTGGGAGTAGTAGGTGAACAGGAAGTCCTCCACCGGGTGCTTCACCCCGGTGCGGCGGCGCTCCAGGTGCGGCGTCAGCCAGGCGTCCACCCGCGCCTCGTGGGCGTGCCGGCGCGCCTGCCAGTCGGCCAGGTCGAGCGCGGGGGCGAGGGCGGCGGTCACACACCCCAGGGTACGACCGCCGCCCGTGCCCGGATCACGCCACGTCCACCCGCACGCCCGCCGAGAAGACGCCGCTACGCAGCTCCAGCCGTTTCGGCGGCTCGTCGCCGCGCATGGTGAACACCAGCGGCAGCAGCACCCGCCGCCCGGCGGCCACCGGCTGGGAGAAGACGTCCCGGCCCAGGTTCGCCACCCGGGTGGCGTCCTCGTCGGCGGCGACCCAGTTGCCGCTGGGCAGGTACGCCCGCTGCAACTGCCCGTGCCAGGTCTGGTCCTCGTTGGTGAGATTGCGCACCCCGACCGTGGCCAGGCACGGCCGGCCACCACCCGGCGCCGGCGGCAGGACGTCGGCGCCGCAGCTCAGCCGGTAGACGGTGAACTCGAACGCGGTCTCGCGCAGCGGCTGGCCCAGCGCGCCGGTGACGCTGCTGCCCACCCACGCGCCGCTCGTCGGCTGCTTGGTGGTGTCCATCGCGGCCACCCGCTGCGTGGCCGACCAGGCCGCCGCGCCGACCACACCGGCCAGCACAGCCGCCGCCACGCCGACCACGAGCCACACCGGCGGCCGGCGACGACGGCTCGCGGGCGACGGCACCGCCGTACGCGGATAGACGGTTCCGCGCTCGGCCGGCCCGCTGTGGCCCGGCACGCCGTGGCCCGCTCCGCCCTGGCCAGGGCCGGCCCGGCCGGGCTCGGCTCCGCCCGGCACGCCCGGGCCGGGCACGCCGCTTCCCGGGGCGCCGGTGTGCATGGCGCCGCCTCCGGGCGTACCGGAGGGAGTCGCGGCGCGTCCCGCCGCCGTGCGCCGGCGGCGGCGCCACACCGCCCACCACAGCACGCCGGCGGTGACCACCAGCAGCGCGGTGAACGCGGCGAGCAGCACCGGCGGCCGCCGCCAGGCCGGGGCGGCGGTGACCTGCGCCGCCGGGGCCGTCGCGGCGCCCACCCAGGTCGCCGTGGCGCAGTCGAACGGGCGCGTGCCGTCCGAGCCGTAGACGCAGGTGGGGGCCGTCACCGAGCGGCCCGGACCGGGGACCGACAGCGCGGTGTGCAGCGTGGTGGTGCTCTTCGCCGGCAGCCGCAGCCGCCAGGTCACCTCACCGGCGCTCATCCCGGCGGGCCGGCTGGCCCGGCCGCCGCCGGTCACCGTGGTGGCCCGCGACCCGTTCGGCAGCTCCTGCCGGACCATCGTGTCGACGGGCGAGGTGCCGGCGTTGCGGACCTCGATCCGGTAGCCCGGCGCCGGGGTGCCCGACGCGCCCACCGCCACGCTGACCGGGGGCATCGACGGCCGGACCGGTGCCGGGCCGGTGGTCGGCACCGCCGGGGGCACCGCCGGCACGCCGGTCGGGATCGGGGTGGCCGCGGCGCCGGGGATGACAGCCGGTGCCGGGGCCGGACGGGCGGGGGCGGCGGCCGCGCCGGGCGTCGCCGGGGACAGCGCCGGTACGGCGGCGATGACGCCGAGGCAGTTCACGAACACTGCCAGGGCCCTCTGGTGTCGTCTCGATGCAGGCATACCAACGAACCTCCGGACCCGAAGCTATGGGCCGGGGACCGCCGGGCGGGTACGAAGCCGCCATTCCTGCCCCGTCCGGCGCGATCGCGCGTACCCTGTCCGGCCCTTGCCGATCCGGTGCCGCCGGCGCCGGTGAGGGTGTGGCGCGCGGCGGCCGGGGCGTGCCGCCTGCCGGTGTCCGCCGGGCGGCCCGCGGGCGGGGATAGATTGGCCGGGTGCGTATCGCTCGTTTCGCTCATGCCAAGGGAATGTCGTTCGGGGTCGTCGAGGGCGAGCCGGAGGCCGGGCCGCAGGGCCTGACCATCGCCGAGATCGAAGGCCACCCGTTCGGGCAGATCCAGTTCTCCGGCGCCCGCTGGGCGCTCTCCGACGTCCGGCTGCTGTCGCCGATCCTGCCCAGCAAGGTGGTGTGTGTCGGCCGTAACTACGCCGAACACGCCTCCGAGCACGGCAGCGAGGTGCCGAAGGAGCCGCTGCTCTTCCTCAAGCCGTCCACCTCCGTGATCGGCCCGCGCGACGCCATCCGGCTGCCGATCTTCTCCAAGCAGGTCGAGCACGAGGCGGAACTCGCCGTGGTGATCGGCGCCCCCGGTGCCCGCCGCGCCGACCGGGCCGCCGCCGAACGGGCCATCTTCGGTTACACCTGCGCCAACGACGTCACCGCGCGGGACCTCCAGCGCTCCGACGGGCAGTGGACCCGCGCCAAGGGCTTCGACTCGTTCTGCCCGATCGGGCCGTGGATCACCACCGGGCTCGACGTCAGCGACCTGGAGATCCGGTGTGAGGTGGGCCGCAACCCGGAGGAGATGGAGGTACGCCAGCTCGGCCGGACCAAGGACATGGTGTTCGACGTACCGGGCCTGGTGTCGTACATCTCGCACGTGATGACGCTGCTGCCCGGCGACGTGGTCCTCACCGGCACGCCGGCGGGGGTTAGTCCGCTCACCGAGGGGGATACGGTCACCGTGCGGATCCAGGGGATCGGGGAGCTGAGCAACCCGGTGGTCCCTGTCGCCTGATCCGCTCCGATGCCTCGTTTCCGCTGGTCAGGTGGGTTTCGAGGGGTTGGATTTGGCCTGTCGGCACCGGGAGGGTAAAGTTCATTCCCGGCGCCGCAAGGGGCCAATGGGGTATGGGGTAATTGGCAGCCCGACTGATTCTGGTTCAGTTAGTCTAGGTTCGAGTCCTGGTACCCCAGCGCAACCGAGGGTTCGTGAGAGCCCTCGGACGCTGGATTCCGGCAGTTCACGCTGGCGGAGTGCAATGAAGGTTCTGGCCCCGTCGTCTAGCGGCCCAGGACGCCGCCCTCTCAAGGCGGTAGCGCCGGTTCGAATCCGGTCGGGGCTACAGCACCGACAGCCCGTCCCGTTCTCCGGGGCGGGCTTTCTGCTGTCCGGCGCACGTGTGCAGGGGGTGACCCCCCTCCGTGGTGCCGCGCGGGATGCCGCTAGACTACTGCCACACCGCCCGGCAGGGTGGTGAAGCACGAAAAGTGCCTGGCCCCGTCGTCTAGCGGCCCAGGACGCCGCCCTCTCAAGGCGGTAGCGCCGGTTCGAATCCGGTCGGGGCTACACCCACGAACGGCCCGTCTCGCCAAGCGAGGCGGGCCGTTCCGCGTCCCCGCCCCGCCCCGCCCCGCCCCGTTGATCATGAAGTTGGCGGCAGCCGGGGAGATCAAAAATGCCGCCAACTTCATGATCAACGCGGTAAGAGGGGCGGGGTCAGAGGCCGGAGAGGCGCTGGCCGGCTCGGACCACGGCCATGGCGTGGCGTTCGCCGGGGCGGCGGCCGAGGCGCTCGATCGGGCCGGAGATGCTGATCGCGGCGATCACCCGGCCGGTGCGGTCCCGGATCGGTGCCGAGACGCTCGCCACACCCGCCTCCCGCTCGGCGACGCTCTGCGCCCATCCGCGCCGCCGCACCTCGGCCAGCGTGCGGCCGGTGAACTTGGAGCGGGGGAGCAGCGGCATGACCGCCTCCGGGGGCTCCCAGGCGAGCAGGATCTGCGCCGCCGAGCCGGCGGTCATCGGCAGCACCGAGCCGACCGGGACGGTGTCCCGCAGGCCGCTGGCGCGCTCGGCGGCGGCCACGCAGATCCGCTCGTCGGCGCGGCGCAGGTAGAGCTGGGCGCTTTCGCCGGTGGCGTCCCGTAGCGCGGCGAGCAGCGGCTCGGCGGCGGTCAGGAGCACGTCCGGGGCCGCGTTCGCCAACTCGCCCAGGCGTGGACCCGGGCGCCAGCGCCCCTGGGTGTCCCGGACGAGCATCCGGTGGATCTCCAGCGCCTGTGCCAGCCGGTGCGCGGTGGCCCGGGGCAGCTTGGTGCGTTCAACGAGTTCGGCCAGGCTGGCGCCGTCGACACAGGCGGCCAGGATGACCACCGCCTTGTCGAGAACGCCGACACCGCTCATACTGTGTCCCACAAGCCGAAATTTACCTCCCAGAATTTAGGATGTCCAGATGGTGGGAGTCACTCAACCGAGGACCCTGGCCGAGAAGGTCTGGGACGCACACGTGGTCCGCTCCGCCGCCGGCGAGCCGGACCTGCTCTTCATCGACCTGCACCTGCTGCACGAGGTGACCAGCCCGCAGGCGTTCGACGGGCTGCGTCTGGCCGGGCGCGGGGTCCGCCGTACCGACCTGACGATCGCGACCGAGGACCACAACACCCCGACCGGGTACGACGACCCGGCGTTCCGCCTCCGGCGCGGCGACCTGCTCACGATCGCGGACCCCACCTCCCGCACCCAGATCGAGACGCTGCGCCGCAACTGCGCCGAGTTCGGCGTCCGCCTGCACCCGCTGGGCGACGAGAACCAGGGCATCGTGCACGTCATCGGCCCGCAGCTCGGCCTCACCCAGCCCGGCATGACGATCGTGTGCGGTGACTCGCACACCGCCACCCACGGCGCGTTCGGCGCGCTGGCGTTCGGCATCGGCACCAGTGAGGTCGAACACGTGCTGGCCACGCAGACGCTGCCGCAGGCCCGCCCGAAGACCATGTCCGTGAACGTGGTCGGCGAGCTGGCGCCCGGCGTCACCGCCAAGGACCTGGTGCTCGCGCTGATCGCGCAGGTCGGCACCGGCGGCGGGCGCGGGCACATCGTCGAGTACCGGGGCGAGGCGATCCGCGACCTCTCGATGGAGGGGCGGATGACGATCGCGAACATGTCGATCGAGTGGGGCGCCAAGGCCGGCATGATCGCGCCGGACGAGACCACGTTCGCGTACCTGAAGGGGCGGCCCAACGCCCCCCAGGGCGACGACTGGGACGCGGCGCTGGAGTACTGGCGGACGCTGCCCACCGACGAGGGCGCGACCTTCGACACCGAGGTCACCCTCGACGCGAGCCGGATCACGCCGTTCGTCACCTGGGGCACCAATCCCGGGCAGGGCGTGCCGCTGGGCGCCACCGTGCCGGACCCGGAGGACTTCGTCACCGAGCCGGAGCGGGTCGCCGCCCGCCGCGCGCTGGAGTACATGGACCTCACCCCGGGCACCCCGATGCGCGACCTCGCCGTGGACGTGGTGTTCGTCGGCTCCTGCACCAACGGCCGCCTGGAGGACCTGCGGGCCGCCGCCGAGGTGCTGCGCGGGCGCCGGGTCGCCGACGGCGTACGCATGCTCGTGGTCCCCGGCTCCGCCGCGGTCCGCGAGGCGGCCGAGATCGAGGGGCTGGACAAGGTCTTCACCGACGCGGGCGCCGAGTGGCGCTTCGCCGGCTGCTCCATGTGCCTGGGCATGAACCCGGACACGCTGAAGCCGGGTGAGCGCTCCGCCTCGACCTCCAACCGCAACTTCGAGGGCCGCCAGGGCCGGGGCGGGCGTACCCACCTGGTGTCCCCGCCGGTCGCCGCCGCCACCGCCGTGGTCGGCCGGCTGGCCGCCCCCGCCGATCTGTAAGAAGGGCAGCCGACTGATGGACAAGTTCACCACCCACACCGGCACGGCCGTGCCGCTGCGCCGATCCAACGTGGACACCGACCAGATCATCCCCGCCGTGTACCTCAAGCGGGTGACTCGGACCGGATTCGCCGACGGTCTGTTCAACGCGTGGCGGGAGGACCCGTCATTCGTCCTCAACGATCCCGTCCATTCAGGTGCGTCGATTCTGATCGCCGGCCCCGAGTTCGGCACCGGATCCTCGCGGGAGCACGCCGTCTGGGCGCTGCGGGACTGGGGCTTCCGGGCCGTCATCTCGCCTCGCTTCGGCGACATCTTCCGCGGCAACGCGCTCAAGGAAGGCCTCCTTCCGGTCGAGCTGGAATTGAAAGCCGTGGAAGAACTGTGGGATCTCGTGGAATCCGAGCCGACCACGCCGATCACTGTCGACCTCGCCGCCCGCCAGGTCCACGCCGGTGACGCCACCTGGGCGTTCCCGCTGGACGACCACAGCCGTTGGCGGCTGATGGAGGGCTTGGACGACATTGGACTCACCCTCCGGCACGAGTCCGAGATCAGCGCGTACGAGGCGGCCCGGCCGGCGTTCCTGCCCTCGATCGCCTGACCTCAAGCGCTATTCGCCCCCACCGGTGCATCCGGTGGGGGCGAATCCGTTACGACACAAGGGCTTTTTTCCACCGAATGTTTGTGTCCAGGCAGCACAGGGCATACCGTGCGCGCAGAATGGCTCGCGTCGAGTCAGTTGCACAATCGGGAGGAAGTCGTGAACAAGGCCGAGCTCATCGAGGCGCTCGCCGTTCGCCTGGGGGACCGGAAGACGGCGACGGCCGCGCTCGACGCGGTTCTCGCTGAGGTCCAGGCGGCGGTCACCAAGGGCGAGAAGGTGGCGATCACCGGTTTCGGAGCGTTCGAGAAGCGCGTCCGGGGAGCCCGAACAGCGCGCAATCCGCGGACCGGCGAGGCGGTGAAGGTCAAGAAGACCTCCGTCCCGACGTTCCGGGCGGGCGCGGGCTTCAAGGAGATGGTGGCCAGCGGCAAGGTGCCCAAGGACACCGCCGCCGCGAAGAAGACCACCGGTGCCGCCAAGGCCACCGGCGGCCGGACCACCGCTGCCGCCAAGAAGACCACGGCGGCGAAGGCCACCAAGGCCACCAAGACCACCGCTACAAAGAAGGCCGCGCCGGCGAAGAAGGCCGCCGCGACCAAGACCACGGCGGCGAAGAAGACGACCGCGGCGAAGTCCACCGCGGCGAAGAAGACCACCACCGCCAAGAAGACGACCGCGGCGAAGTCCGCCACGGCGAAGAAGACAACGGCGGCCAAGAAGGCGCCCGCGAAGAAGGCACCGGCCAAGAAGGCCGCCACCCGGCGCTGACCGGACGGTCCACGAAAGGGCGCCCACCGTTCGCGGTGGGCGCCCTTTCGCATGGGTACGTCGTTGACCGCCCGCCGTCGCGCCCCGCAGAATCGCCGTGCCGAAAACCCCCGTCGGTCACGAGAAGAGGCGCCCCGTGCGGCACCGTCACCTCTCCACCCTCACGCTCGCGCTCGGTGTCGCGGTCCTGCTGGACGTGCTCCGGGTCTGGCTCCCGTCGGTCATCACCCTGTTCGGCCGGGCCGCCGAGACGCCCGCCGAGCTGCTCGGCGCGTTCGCGCTCGGCTGGTTCGTGCTGGCGCTCGCCGCGCCCACACTCGTACGCCGCATCGGCGCCGCCCCGGTCGGACTCGCCGCGGGGGGTGTGCTGGCGGTCGCCCGGCTGGCGCTGACCGCGCAACCCGGCGGCCCGGCCCAGCTCTGGCTGGCCTGCGCCGGACTGCTCGCCGGCCTGATCTGGCTCGCCGCGATCGCCGCGTCGGTGCCGAGGCCGGTCGCCGGGCTGGCGCTCGGGCTGGCCGGGAACGCGGTCGGGCACGCCCTGCTCGGCACCGAGGACCTGGTGTGGCGCGGCGGTGTGCTCGCCTGGAGCCTGAGCGCCCTGCTGGTGCTGGCGTTCCTGGCCGCCTCGGTGGCGGTGCGGCGGGACCGGGCCGCCGCTCCGGTACGCGGCGACGCGGCGCGGACGGCCGCCCCGGCGACGGATGTGACGGACGGCGACGCCGGGCGGCGCGTGCCCAGCCCGGGCCGCCGGGCCTGGTTGCTGTGCGGTCCGGCGCTGTTGCTGGCCGGTCAGGTGGCGCTCGCCCCGGCGCTCTGGAGCGCCGCCGCCGGCACCGGGTCGCCTGATTTCCCCGGTCTCGTCCGCCCCGGAAACGGTGCCCTGCCGGGTGCGCTCGCGGTGCTGCTGTTCCTCGCGGCGGCGTTGTTCCGGGCACCGGCGCGCGTGGCGCGGGTGCTGTGGCCGCTGGCGCTGCTCGCCGGGTCGGTGCTGTTCGTGACCGGGCTGCTCGTCCCGGGGTACCTGCTCACCGCCGCCGGTCTCGGCGGCTGCCTGGCCCGCACCGACACGGCCGCCGACGACGGCCGGGCCGCCGCCACTGACGAACGAGGCGCGGACGACGGGCGGGTGGAGGCGCGGCGCGGGCGGGCGGCGGCGCTCGGGATGCTTGTGTTCGCGGTGGCCACGGTGGCCTACTACGCCGCCTACGACCTGGGGTACCCCAACGGCTGGGCGCCGGTCGCCACGGCCGTCCTGGTGGCTCTGGTGGCGGCTACCGCGCCCGTCCAGCCCGGCGCGGCCCCACCCGGCCCGATGCTGCCCACCACGGTCCGGGTCGCGGCCCTGGCGGGGCTCACCGCGCTGGCCGGGCTCGCCGCCGCGCTGCACGTACCGCCCGCGCCGGCCCGGGCCACGACCGCGCCGGCGGCGGTACGGGTGGCCGCGTACAACATCCGGATGGGGTTCGGCCTGGACGGGCGGCTGGACCTGGACGCGGTGGCGCGGGAGCTGCGCGGCGCGGACGTGGTGCTGCTCAGCGAGGTCGACCGGGGCTGGTGGCTCAACGGTGGCCACGACACGCTGGCGTTGCTGGCCGGGCGGCTGGGGATGCCGTACGTCTTCGGGCCCGCCGCCGACCCGGTCTGGGGCGACGCGGTGCTCAGCCGTTTCCCGATGCGGTCCGGGCAGACGCGGCGGCTGACCGCGCACGGCGCGCCGACCGGGGCGCAGGCCCTCGGCGTCACGCTCGACCTCGGCGGGCGGGAACTGGCGGTGGTCGCCACGCACCTGCAACCGCCGCCCGGCCGGGATCCGGTCGAGCAGGCGGGTGAGGTGGCCGAATTCGCCGGCCGGTACGCGAACGGCCGTCCACTGGTGCTCGGCGGTGACCTGAACACCGAGCCGGACGACCCGGCGTTCGCCGCGTTCACCCGCGCGGGGCTGGTGGACGCGCTGGCCGCGGCCCGGCCGCTGCGGACCAGCCCGGCCGACGATCCGCGCACCCAGATCGACCACGTCCTCACCTCGCCGGGGCTGACCGCCACCGAGGTACGCGCGCCGCGCACCGAGGCCAGCGACCACCTCCCGGTGACGCTCACCGTCACGCTGCCCTGAACCGCCTCACAGGCGGTCGGGGAGGACCAACCGGTCACCGGCGAACGGCAGCAGCCAGCCGCCGCCCTTGTCGGTGGTGAAGTCCTCGTCCACGCGGCCGGTGAGCCGTTCCAGCGCGCCCGGGATCACCTTGCCCTGGCTGCACACCGCCACCGTCCCGGCGGCCTGCGCCAGCGCGACGAGCCGGGCCGCGGCGGCGAGTGCGCACTCCTCGACCTGCTGGCCCGGCGCCGGCTCGTCGAAGTCGCCGCAGACCTCGATCGGCAGGTCCAGCCGGGCCGCCGCCGGGTCCAGCGTCTGCACGCAACGCCGGGCCGAGGCGGAGAACAGGCGGGCCGGACGGACCAGCGCGACGAGCGGGACCAGCGCCCGCGCCTGCGCCCATCCCTCGTCGTCGAGCGGGCGGCCGTGGTCCGGGCCGGTCCAGGTGCCGCGCTTGCCGGCGTGCGCGTGCCGGAGCAGCAGCACCGTCGCGGTGACCGGCGGCAGCGCCGCGAACGCGGCGATCACCTCGGCGTCGTGCGGGTAGCTGACCCGGCGTACCGCGTCGTCGACCGGGAACCAGGCCACGTCGTCGACCTCGGTGCCGGGCTGGAAACCGCCGGTGCCGGCCGCCCGCATGGACCAGTAGTCGACCGCCTTGGCGAGACCCTCGCTGCGGTAGCGGACGGTGGGCAGGCGGACCTGCGGCACGGCGCGGACGTCCGATTCCTCGGCCACCTCGCGAACGGCGGCCACGAGCGGGTGCTCGCCACGGTCGAGCTTGCCCTTCGGCAGCGACCAGTCGCCGTACCGGGGGCGGTGCACCAGGCAGACCTCGACGCCGGCCGGACCCGGGCGCCACACCACGCCACCGGCGGCCCGGATCCGTACCGGTTCGTCGTCGCTCACCCGCTCACCGTATGCCCGCCCGGCACGCGCCACGGCCCGGTCAGTCCGCCCGGCCGCCGACCCGGCGCAGCAACAGATCCTGGAGGTGGGTCAGCGGCACGTCGCCGTCCCCGGTACGCCGGTGCCAGGTGCCGTCGGCGGCCAGCTCGAACGCGTCCACGTCCGGGTCGAACGCGGCGGTGAGGACGTGGTCCAGTTCGGCCCGTGCCACCGGGTCGCTCACCTGCACCAGCGCCTCGACCCGGCGGTCCAGGTTGCGGTGCATCAGGTCGGCCGAGCCCATCCAGAACTCGGCGTCGCCGTTGTTGCCGAACCGGAAGATCCGGGAGTGTTCCAGGAACCGGCCGAGGATCGAGCGGACCCGGATGTTCTCCGACAGCCCCGGCACGCCCGGCCGCAGCGTGCACATGCCGCGGATCAGCAGGTCCACGTGCACGCCGGCCCGCGACGCCCGGTAGAGCGCGTCGGTGATCTCCTCGTCCACCAGGGAGTTCACCTTGAACTGCACGAGCCCCGGCATGCCCAGCCGGACGTGTTCGATCTCCCTGTCGATGCGTTCGATCAGGCCGCTGCGGATGCCCTGCGGCGCCACCAGCAGCCGCCGGAACGCGGTCTGCCGGCTGTAGCCGGTGAGCACGTTGAACAGGTCGGTCAGGTCGGCGCCGATCTCCGGGTCGGCGGTGAGCATGCCGAAGTCCTCGTAGAGCCGGGCTGTCTTCGGGTGGTAGTTGCCGGTGCCGATGTGGCAGTAGCGGCGGATCTGGTTGCCCTCCTGGCGTACCACCAGCGCGGTCTTGCAGTGCGTCTTGAGCCCCACCAGGCCGTACACCACGTGGCAGCCGGCCCGTTCCAGCGTGCGGGCCCAGCCGATGTTCGCCACCTCGTCGAAGCGCGCCTTCAGCTCCACCAGCACCACCACCTGCTTGCCGGCGGCGGCCGCATCGACGAGCGCGTCCACGATCGGGGAGTCGCCGCTGGTGCGGTAGAGCGTCTGCTTGATGGCGAGCACGTTCGGGTCGGCCGCCGCCTGCTCGACGAAGCGCTGCACGCTCGTCGCGAACGAGTGGTACGGGTGGTGCACCAGCACGTCGCCGTCGCGCAGCGTGGCGAAGACGCTGCGCGGCACCTCACCCTCGGCCAGCCGCGGATGGGTGGCCGGCACGAACGACGGGTCCTTCAGGTCGGGCCGGTCCGCCTCGCCGTACACCTGCCACAGCGCGGACAGGTCGAGCAGGCCACGGACCCGCAGCACGTCGTGGCCGTCCATGTCCAGCTCACGGACCAGCAGCTCCAGCATGTGGTCGGAGATGGACGCGGCGACCTCCAGGCGTACCGGCGGGCCGAACCGGCGCCGGGCCAGCTCCCGTTCCAGCGCCTGGAGCAGGTCCTCGTCTCGGTCCTCGTCCACCTCCACCTCGGCGTTGCGGGTCACCCGGAACAGGTGGCACTCGACCACCTGCATGCCGGAGAACAGCTGGCCGAGGTGTACCGAGATGAGGTCCTCGACCGGCAGGAACCGCACGCCCGGCTGGTCGCGGTGCACCCGGACGAACCGGGGCACGTTGTTCGGCACCTTGACCCGGGCGAACAGCTCCGAGCCGCCGTCCGGGTCGCGTACCGACACGGCCAGGTTCAGTGACCGGCCGGAGATGTACGGGAACGGGTGCGCCGGGTCGACCGCCAGCGGGGTGAGCACCGGGAAGATGTGCTCCCGGAACCAGGTGCGCAGCCGCTCCCGCTCGGCGTCGTCCAGGTCGCTCCAGCGCAGTATGCGGATGTCCTCGGCGGCGAGCTTCGGCAGCACGTCGTCGACCAGGCAGGCGGCGTGCCGGGCGACCAGGCCGGCTGCCTTCTCGGTGATCAGGTCGAGCTGGGTGCGCAGCGGCAGCCGGTCGCCGCCGCGTACCGGCAGGCCGGCGGAGAGCCGCCGCTTCAACCCGGCGACCCGGACCATGTAGAACTCGTCCAGGTTGCTGGCGAAGATGGCCAGGAACTTCGCCCGTTCCAGCAGCGGGGTACGCGGATCCTCGGCGAGCGCCAGCACCCGGGCGTTGAAGTCGAGCCAGGACAGCTCCCGGTTGAGGAACCGGTCCTCCGGCAGCGGCGGTACGGCCGGCGGGGCGGCGTCCGCGGCGGTCTCGCCGGCCGGGCCGGGGCCCTCCACCGGGTCGAGCGGCTCGTCCAGGCCGGTCGCGCCGGCCGCGTCCGGGTCGGCGCCGAGGCGCTCCTCCGGGGGCCGGGTCTGGCGGAACCGCCCGTCCGGGCCGCGGGTGGGGCGGCCGTTGCGGGGCGTGCCGGGGTCGAGGATCGGCGGCGGGCCGTCGGGGTGCTCGCGAGGGGTGCTCACCACCTCATGATTCCCCGACAAGGGTGAACGGAAAATGAACTCGGGCCAGGTTGTTCACGCCATCGTCGGCAAGGTCACCCGGACCACCTCGCCGTCGGCGTCCCGCTCGATCCGGACACGCTGCCCCAATCGGAGCAGCCGCAGCCCGGAGGCGTCGAACGCGCGGGCCGGGAACGCCAGCTCGGTACCGTCGTCGAGCAGCAGCACGCCACTGCGGGTCGACGCGTCGTAGGTGGCCACCGTCCCCTGCATGCCAGCACCGTACCGGACCGCCCCGGCGACCCGGGCCAGCAGCGCGGCGGTGCGCGGCCCCACGCCCAGCCCGGCGGCGTCGGCCAGGTCCGCCGGGGTGTCCACGTCCCGGCGCAGGCTGGGCCACTCCCCGGCGAGCGGCAGCGCCCCGCTCGCCGCGTGCGCCGCGGCCGAGCCGGGCCCGAACCGCGGCGACAGCGCCGCGCCGGCCGGCGCGGCGAGCAGCACCGTGCCTCCCCCCGGGGCATCAGCCACGAACCCGCGTACCCGCTGGGTGGCCCGCAGCGCGGAGGCCAGGTCGGCCGGTCGCAGCGCGGGCAGGTCGGCGGTCAGGCAGGCCACCGCGGCGCGCGGCCCGACGACCGCCGCGCCGTGCCGGAACGCCGCGTTGAGGCCGCCGCCGGGGTCGCCGGCGACGTCGGCGCCCGTCGCGCCGGCCGCCGCCGCCACCAGCGGGTCGTCGGTGACCACGAGCACCAGGGCCACCGCCGGGCACGCCCGCACCGCGCGCAGCGTGTCGGCCGCCAGGGCCAGTGCCAGCTCCTCATGGGGTACGCCGGGCAGCGCGCCCCGCAGACGGCTCTTCGCCGCCGGCAGGCGCTTCACCGGCATCACCACGGTCCAGCGGGCCTCAGACACGCCGACCATCCTGCCAGCGGGGCCGCCGGTACCCGCACTGGCCGCAGCGGGGGCGAACAGGCATGATTCTGTGCCGGGGCGCGTGGGCGGATCGAGGAGGCACTGTGGCACGGCGCAGGCTGGGGTTCTGGCGACGGCTCGCCGTGGTGCTGGTGAAGCCGCTGATGACGGTCTGGACCCGGCGCACCTGGCGGGGCATGGAGCACCTGCGCGGCGACGGCGGCGTGATCCTCGTGCCGAACCACATCTCGCACGCCGACCCGCTCGTGGTCGCGCACTACGTCTACGACGCCGGGCGCTGGCCGCGCTTCCTCGGCAAGGCCAGCGTGTTCCGGGTGCCGGTGGTCGGCTGGATCCTGCACCGCTGCCAGCAGATCCCGGTCGAGCGGGGCACCGTCGAAGCGGTCAAGTCGCTGGACAAGCTGGTCGCCGCGCTGGCCGAGGGAGGCGCGGTGGTGATCTACCCGGAGGGCACCACCACCCGGGAGCCGGACCTGTGGCCGATGAAGGGCAAGACCGGCGCGGCCCGGCTGGCGCTGGCCACCGGCGCCCCGGTGGTCCCGATCGCGATGGTCGGCCCGGAACGGATGTTCGACCCGCGTACGGCCCGGTTCGGGCTGCGCCCGCGTACCCCGGTGACGGTGATCGCCGGGCCGCCGGTGGACCTGAGCCGCTGGGCCGGCGCCACGCCGACCCGGCCGATCCTGGAGGAGATGACGGACACCATCATGCTGCGCATCCGGGATCTGGTCGCGGAGATCCGCGGCGGCACACCACCGCCGCTCTGGCAGCGGCCCGCCCGCACCGGCACCCGGGAGGTCACCGAATGAGCGGGCACGTCGCCGTGCTGGGCGCCGGTTCCTGGGGGACCGCGTTCGCCAAGATCCTCGCCGACGCCGGGCGGGACGTGACGGTCCTGGCCCGCCGGGCCGCCGTCGCCGAGGCGATCCGGACCGGGCGGCACAACCCGGAGTACCTGCCGGGGATCCGCCTGCCCGAGCGGGTGACCGCCACCGGTGACGCCGCCGAGGCGATCGAGGGAGCCGAGGTGGTGGTGCTCTCGGTGCCCTCGCAGACGCTGCGCGGCAACCTCGCCGACTGGACGCCGTACCTGGCGCCGGACGCCACGCTCGTGTCGCTGATGAAGGGCATCGAGCTGGGCACCACCAAGCGGATGAGCCAGGTGATCACCGAGACCGCCGGGGTGCCCGCCGACCGGGTGGTGGTCGTCTCCGGGCCCAACCTGGCCCCGGAGATCGCCGCCGAACAGCCGGCCGCCACAGTGGTCGCGGGCACCGACAGCCGTCGCACCGCGCTGGTGCAGGCGTCCATCCGCACGCCGTACTTCCGCCCCTACACGAACGACGACGTGATCGGCTGCGAGCTGGGCGGCGCGGTGAAGAACGTGATCGCGCTGGCGTACGGCATCGCCACCGCGATGGGCTTCGGCGACAACACCCGCGCCATGCTGATGACCCGCGGCCTGGCCGAGACCGCCCGGCTGGGCGTGGCGCTCGGCGCCGACCCGATCACGTTCGCCGGGCTGGCCGGCATGGGTGACCTGGTCGCCTCCTGCTCGTCGCCGATGGCCCGCAACCGCACCTTCGGCGAGCACCTGGGCCGGGGCGAGACGCTGGAGCAGGCCCAGGCGGCCACCCGGCAGACCGCCGAGGGCGTCAAGAGCTGCCTGGCCATCCGCGACCTGGCCCGGGCGCACGGCGTCGAGATGCCGATCACCGAGCAGATCGAGCGGATCTGCCACGAGGGGATGGATCCGCGCCTGGCGGTGGACGCGCTGATGAGCCGTACCGCCAAGCCTGAGTCGTACGAGTGAACGGAGCGGGGATGAGCAGCGAGCACTGGGGTGACGGCACGCGCAGCGTGCACGCCGGCCTGCCGGACGCGGTACCCGGGCAGCCGTTCCTGCCCGGCCCGGTCTTCGCCGCGCCGTACCACCTGGACCCGGAGCGCGGCCCGTCGGCGGCGGTGGACGGGTACGGGCGGCCCGACAACCCGACCCGGCGGCTGCTGGAGACCGCGATCGGTGAGCTGGAGGGCGGCGACTGCCGGGTCTTCGCCAGCGGCCAGGCCGCCATCACCGGGCTGCTGCTGACGGTGCTGCGTCCCGGCGACACCGTGCTGCTGCCCGCCGACGGCTACTACTCGGTGCGCTCCTTCGCCTCCGGCGCGCTGGAGCAGCTCGGGGTACGTGTGGTGCTCGTGCCCACGGCCGGGCCGTACCCGTCGTTCGACGGTGTCCGGCTGGTGCTGCTGGAGACCCCGGCGAACCCCGGCCTGGATGTCGTCGACGTCGCGGCGGTGGCCGCCGCCGCGCACGCCGCGGGAGCGCTGGTGGCGGTGGACAACACCACCGCCACGCCGCTCGGCCAGCGCCCGCTGGACCTCGGCGCGGACGTGGTGGTCGCCTCCGGCACGAAGGCGCTGACCGGCCACTCGGACCTGCTGCTCGGCTACCTGGCGACACGGGACGCCGGGCTGCGGGACGCGGCGACCACCTGGCGCAACACCACCGGCGGTGTGCCCGGCGCGTTCGACTGCTGGCTGGCCCACCGGTCGCTGGCCACGCTCGACCTGCGGCTGGCCCGGCAGACCGCGAACGCGCGGGCGCTGGCCGACCTGCTCGCGGACCGCCCGGACGTCACCGGCCTGCGCTGGCCCGGACGGCCGGACGATCCGGCGTACCCGGTCGCGTCGGTCCAGATGCGGCGCGTACCGGGTGTGCTCTCGTTCGACCTGGATGACGAGCGCCGGGTGGCCCGGTTCCTCGCCGCCTCCCGCCTGGTGGCCGCCGCCACCTCGTTCGGTGGCCTGCACAGCACCGCCGACCGGCGGGCCCAGTGGGGCGACGACACGACGCCGGGCTTCGTGCGGTTCTCCTGCGGCGTCGAGGACACCGCCGACCTGCTCGCCGACGTGACGGCGGCGCTGGACGCGGCGGGCTGACGCCGTATCGGCCGCTGGGCTAAGGTGACGGGCAGCCACGGCCCGTGCGGCCCCGACCCGAGGAGGTGAGTCCGATCCACGAGCAGAGGACCGGCGCTCCCTCCGAGTCCGCGTCGCTTCGGGGCTGAGGCGACGCCGGGGGCGCCGACGAGCGCTTCCCGAAAGGCTTGCCATGGCATCCACCGTGTTCACCCCCGACCGCCCGGCCCTCGTCCGGCGGCTGCGCGCCGCCGGTTGCGTCTTCGCCGAGGACGAGGCGGACCTGCTGATCGCCGCCGCCGACTCGGCGCAGTCGCTGACCCGGCTGGCCGACCGTCGCGTCGCCGGCCTGCCGCTGGAGCACCTGCTCGGCTGGGCCGAGTTCTGCGGCCGGCGCATCGCCGTCCACCCGGGGGTCTTCGTGCCGCGCGGCCGGACCGCCCTGCTCGTCGACACCGCGACGGCGCTGGCCGGGCCGGCGCCCGCGGTGCTCGACCTGTGCTGCGGCTCCGGCGCCGCCGCCGTGGTGCTGCACGAGCGGCTGACGCCGCGCTGGCTGGCCGCCGCCGACATCGATCCGGTGGCGGTGGCCTGCGCCCGGCGCAACCTCGAACCACTGGGCGTCCCGGTCTACCAGGGCGACCTGTTCGACGCGCTGCCGGCCGGCCGGCGCGGGACGCTGGACCTGGTAGTGGCGAACGCGCCGTACGTGCCGACCGCCGCGGTGGCCTCGCTGCCGGCCGAGGCACGCCTGTACGAGGCGCCGGTGGCGCTGGACGGCGGCACCGACGGCCTGGCCGTGCTGCGCCGGGTCGCCTCCGGCGCGGCGCAGTGGCTCGCCCCGGGCGGGCACGTCGTGGTCGAGGTGAGCGTCGCGCAGGCCCCGGAGCTGTGCGCCGTGTTCACCGCCGCCGGGCTGCAACCGGCGGTGGTCCGCGACGAGGAACGCGAGGCGACAGCGGTGACCGCCCGCCGTCCCGGCTGACCGCGGCCGGGGAGTCCCGCCGGGGGGCGTGGCAGGTGGCCCGGACGGGAACTAGCCTCGGGTCAGGCGCGGCGGGAGGCGGTGGCGGTGGGCAGCGCAGGTGTGCCGGTGGTGGTGGGGCTGGACAACGGGGGCACTAGTGACAACGCCACGGTGCTCACAGTCGACGGCCGGTTCCTGGTGGACGGGCTGCTGGAGATCCCGAGCGACGTCGGCGCCGGCCCGGAGGCGGCGGTGGAGGCACTGGCGCGGGCGTTCGACGGCGTCCTGGCCCACACCGGCGTACCGCGTGACCTGGTCCGCGCGGTCGGGCTGGACACGCCCGGCCCGGCCAGCGCCACCGGTGTGATCTCGTCCCGCGGCTCGACGAACTTCTCCCAGCCCGCATGGCGGGGCTTCGACGTGCGCTCCGCGCTGGAACGGCGGCTGGGCCTGCCTGTGGTGTACGCCAACGACGGCAACGCCGCCGCCCTCTACGCCCACCACGTCTACTTCGGCGCCGAGGCGATGGCCCGGTCGTCGGTGTCCGCGATCGTCGGCACCGGGCTCGGCGGGGGCGTGGTGGAGTCCGGCCGGGTGGTCGGCGGCGCGGCCGGCATGGCCGGCGAGTTCGGGCACGTGCACATCCCGCTGGACGGCCTGATCGAGCCGGACCAGGCGGCGCCGGTCTGCGCCTGCGGTTTCACCGGGGACGCGGAGAGCGTCGCCTCGCTCACCGCGATCCGGCGCAACCTGCTGCCGTACTGGCTGGCCCGGCATCCGGAGCATCCGCTCGCGGCGGAGGAGCCGGACCGGGCGGCGAAGCTGCTGCGCGGCTACGGCGAACGCGGCGACCCGCTGGCCCGCCTGGTCTTCACCCAGCAGGCCAAGGCGCTGGGCCGGCTGTTCACCATCGCGGCCAACTTCACCGACCCGCACGCGTACTTCGTCGGCGGGGGCGTGGTGGAGGCGGCGCCGGAGTTCCGGGACTGGTTCCTCGCCGCGGTCGCCGAGCACACGGTGCTGCGGGAGGAGCAGCGGGCGGTGGCCACCTTCGCGCTGGTGCCGGACCGGGACATGGCCGGCGCGCGGGGGGTGGCCATCGCGGCGCTGGAGGCGGTACGCGGTGCCGCCACCGCCGCCGCCCCACTCGGCTGACGCCGCCCGCCGGACGGGCCGGTCAGGCGCTCGGCGGCGCGGCGGTGAACGCGGCCCAGGTGTGCGGCGGGAACACCAGCACCGGGCCGGCCGGGTCCTTGGAGTCGCGGACCGCCACCGCGCCGGGCAGCGGCGCCATCTCCACGCACGCGCCCTCGTCGCCGCTGTGGCTGCTCTTGCGCCAGCGGGCCGGTGTGGGATTCGTGCCGTTCATCTGGTCACCTCTCGTTCAGCAGGCGGAGGAGCTGGTCCCGACTGGCCGCCGGGCTCAGCGCCACGGTCCGCAGGTGCTCCATGATCTTGGCGCAGGTACGCAGGTCACTCGGCCGGTCGAGGACCATCTGCCCGGCGACTGTCTCCACCGAGGCGATGATCGGGTCCTCCGGGTCGGCGAACTCCAGGATGTGCAGCGATCCCCGGGTGCCCCGGTGGTAGCCGGCGGCGAGCGGGATCACCTGCACCGTGACGTTCGGCAGCTCGGCCATCTTCAGCAGGTGCTGGAGCTGGCCGGACATGACCGAGTGGTCACCGACCGGGCGCAGCAGCGCGCCCTCGTCGATGATGGCGTCGAGGATCGGCGGCTCGGACCCGGAGAGCCGCTGCTGGCGGTCCAGCCGTAGCTGGACCCGTTGCTCCACCTGCTCGTCGGTGAGCGTGTGGGGGCCGCCGCGCATCACCCCGCGGATGTAGTCGGCGGTCTGGAGCAGACCGGGCACCACAGACGGTTCGAAGTTCGCGATACCGGTGGCCTCGGCCTCCAGCGCGATGAAGTCGATGGTGCGCTGGTCCAGCAGGTACGAATAGGACACCCACCAGCCCGGCTTGCGGGCGTCCTTCGCCAGCTGCACCGCCGCGGCGATGTCGGCCGGGTCCACGCCGTAGCTGGTCAGCAGCGCGCGCACGGTGGCGGGGCTGACGAGCGTCTGCGCGTTCTCGTAGCGGGACAGCGTGCTCCGGGTGCTGTTGATCTCGTCGGCTGCGGCCTCCAGGGTGAGGCCGACGGCCTCCCGGTGGGTCCGCAGGGCGATGCCGAGCCGTCGGGCCCGGGCGGTCTTCGGCGCCATGCATCGATGGTCGCACATCTCTCGGGAAAGTGGGCGTGAGAGAAAGTCGATGAGAGTTGCATTCACGCCGGTCAACCTGTCAATGTGTGACGGCGTCCTCACCGCCGGTTGTCGTGGCGACGGTGGTGGTGAGCGACCGGAGGGGATGGGGCGCGCGGTGGTCGGATTCTTCACTCCCCCACGATCCGACCGCCGCGTGCCCCTGCCGGTCCACGAGACGGGAGGAATTGCGCGGTGACCAGGTTCCTCGTCGTCCTCACCGACGTGCGTCCGCCGGACGGCAGTCGACGCGACGAACGGACCAGCCCGGAACGCCGCCGTCAGGTCGTCGGCGCCAGCAGCCGGGAGGCGGCCGACCGGATCGCCGGCGCGTTCATGGCGCTGGGCATGGTGCGGGCGGGCCGGCAGCGGGTGAAGGTCATCGCGGTCGGCCGCCGGCCCCGGCACCCGGCCTTCTGAGGCACACCACTCCGTTACTCCCCGTATATGTCACCTTGACCGTTTGCCACGCGACTCCGCGTCTCCCCGGGTAACGACCACCACTTGCGGCAACGCACAGTAAGGTCAGTCGGGTGAGCGCCACCGGCGAGCACGGCCAGCCGCAGTCGCGAACGATGAGGTGACCATGACCACCCCAGGCAAGACCCGTGTGGCGATCGTCTTCGGCGGCCGCAGCCCCGAACACGGCATCTCGTGCGTCAGCGCCGGCAGCGTGCTGGCCGCGCTCGACCCGGACGAGTTCGAGGTGGTCCCGGTCGGCATCACCCGGCAGGGCCAGTGGGTGCTCGCCAGCGGCGACCCGAGCCGGCTCGCCATCGCCGACCGCAAGCTCCCCGAGGTGACCGCCGGCTCCGGCGCCGAACTGGTGCTGCGCGCCGACCCCGCCGTCGGCGGCCTGATGGTGCTCGACCCCGCCCAGGGTCCGGTCGCGCTGGCCGACGTGGACGTGGTCTTCCCGGTGCTGCACGGCGCGTACGGGGAGGACGGCACCATCCAGGGCATGCTGGAGATGGCCGACATCCCCTACGTCGGCGCGAACGTCTTCGCGTCCGCCGCGGCCATGGACAAGGAGTTCACCAAGAAGCTCTGCGCCGCCGAGGGCATCCCGGTCGGCCCGTACGCGGTGCTGCGCGCCGGGATGTCGCTCAGCGACGAGGACAAGGAGCGCCTCGGGCTGCCCGTCTTCGTCAAGCCGTCCCGGGCCGGCTCCTCGTTCGGCATCACCAAGGTCGACGACTGGGCGGACCTGGACGCCGCGCTCGTCACCGCGCGGGAGATCGACAGCAAGGTGCTCGTCGAGGGCGCCGTGGTCGGCCGCGAGATCGAGTGCGGAGTGCTGGAGGGCGAGGCCGGTGGCGCGCCGGAGGCCTCAGTGCTCGCCGAGGTGCGGATGATCGGCGACCAGGACTGGTACGACTTCGAGGCCAAGTACATCTTCGCCGACCAGGTCTGCGAGTACGACGTACCGGCCGACCTGCCCGAGCCGGTCGCCCGGCAGGTGCGCGACTACGCCACCCGGGCCTTCACCGCGCTCGACTGCTCCGGCCTGGCCCGGGTCGACTTCTTCGTGACCCCGCAGATGGATGTCTACCTCAACGAGATCAACACGATGCCGGGCTTCACCCCGACGTCGATGTTCCCGCGGATGTGGTCGGCCAGCGGGCTGGAGTACCCGAAGCTGGTCAACCGGCTGATCCGTACCGCCCTGCACCGCCGCGCCGGCCGCTGACGGCCGGCACCGCCCGCCGGCCGCTGGGCCGGCGGGCGTCAGGCGGAGCAGCCCGAGGGGGCCTGCTTCGCCGAGGGGACCGAGCTGACGATCGTGTCGGAGATCGAGGTCACCCACTGCAGCGGCGGCTCGTACGACTTCGGCATCCGCACCCGGATCGGGGTCTCCCGGTCGACGGTGGTCAGCACCGTGGCGTCGGCCTCCTGCGCCGCGTGCCAGCAGACCTGGTTGACCGTCCACACCTCGTCGGTGGGCGGGAACTCCGCCGGGCTGCCGCCGCAGGCCACGGTCAGCGCCGGGTCGCCGTACGCGGCGTTCTGCTCCGGGCCCGCGGTGACCGGACGCTGCGGCAGGTCACGCACGCTGTCCGGGAGCTGCGACATCAGGGCGCGGCAGAGGATGGTCGGGCGCTCGGCCAGGGCCGGGGCGGGCATCTCGACCGGCGCGCTGGACTGCGCCCGGGGACTCGCCGACGCGCTCGGCGCGGCGTCCGGCGACTCCGGGGCCAGCTTGGCGAACGTGAACCCGGCCACCGCCAGGGTCACCGGCACCGCGACCAGCGTCGCCCAGAGCGCGGCACGGCGGGTGGCGCCGTCCCGGCGGGGGGAGGTGTCCTTCTCGTCCACTTACAGCCGCACCACCGAACACGTGAGGGTGCGGGTGATGCCGGGCACCATCTGCACCTTGCTGACGATGAGTTTGCCGAGCTCGTCGACGGTGTTCGCCTCGGTGAGCACCACCACGTCGTACGGCCCGGTGACGGCGTCGACCCGTACCACGCCGGCCAGGTCCGCGATCAGACCGGCCACGTCACGCGCCCGGCCGACCTCGGTCTGGATGAGGATGTACGCCTGTACCACGACTCGACCTCCGTCCGTCGCCTCCGGGCGACCCGAAGGGTGAAACTACCGTACTGAGCGGCCGTGATCCCTATCGGTTGCCGGTCGGACGCGGTGAGCGAGCACACGCCGGTGCGGACAGGGGTGGGACGTGCGGAACGACGCAGCGGAGCGAGGGGACGGAATGACTGTCACTGATGTCGGCGAGTTCGGCCTGATCGGCCGGGTGACCGCCCGGCTGGCACAGGGACGGAACTGCCTGCTCGGCCCCGGCGACGACGGCGCGGTGGTGGCCGCGCCGGACCGGCGGGTGGTCGCCTCGACCGACGTGCTGGTGGAGGGGCGGCACTTCCGCCGTGACTGGTCGTCGGCGCGGGACGTGGGACACCGGGCGGCGGCGGCCAACCTCGCCGACATCGCCGCGATGGGCGCCACCCCGACGGCGCTGCTCGTCGCGCTCTGCATGCCGGCCGAGCTGGACCCGGCCTGGGCCGAGGAACTGGCCGACGGGCTGGGCGCGGAGGCGGCGCTGGTCGGCGCGAGCGTGGTCGGCGGGGACATGTCCGGCAGCCCGACGCTCACCGTCGCGGTGACGGCGCTCGGCGACCTGGCCGGCCGTGACCCGGTGGTGCGCTCCGGCGCCCGCCCCGGTGACATTGTGGCGCTGGCCGGACGCACCGGCTGGTCGGCGGCCGGCTACACCGTGCTGTCCCGGGGTTTCCGCACGCCGCGGCTGCTGGTCGAGGCGTTCCGCCGCCCCGAGGTGCCGTACGCCGCCGGACCCGCTGCCGCCGCAGCCGGGGCCACCGCCATGATCGACGTGTCGGACGGGCTGCTGGCCGACCTCGGGCACGTGGCGACCGCCAGCGGCGTCGCGATCGACGTGAGCCGCGACGCGTTCGAGGTGCCCCGGCAGATGCGGGACGCGGCGCAGGCGCTCGGCGTCGACCCGTACGCCTGGATCCTGGCCGGCGGCGAGGACCACGCGCTGGCCGCGACGTTCCCGGCGGACGCCGCGCTCCCGGACGGCTGGTTGCCGGTCGGGCGGGTGGCGGCCGGCGCCGGGGTCACCGTCGACGGCGCCGCCTACAGCGGTCCGCGCGGCTGGGACCACTTCCGCCGGACGGCGGAATAGTCGGCACGGCCGCCGGACGGCGGAATAGTCGGCACGGCCGCCGGACGGCGGAATAGTCGGCACGGCCGCCGGACGGCGGAATAGTCGGCACGGCCACCGGACGGCGGAGTAACCGGCGCAGCCGCAGGGCGGAGTGACCGGGCGGGAGTGATCTGCGTCCGACCCCCGGCGGCCGGGCCGGGCCGGCGGCGGTCGTAACCTGGCACGGTGAGCGAGATCGAGATCCGGGAGCGGCGCTTCGACGCGCCCGAGTCGCAGGCGCTGATCCGGGCGGCGCTGGCCGACCTCGGCGCCCGGTACGGCGGCAGCGGCGACGAGACCCCCGTCGACGCGGCCGAGTTCACCCCGCCGGACGGCACGTTCCTCGTCGCCTACCTGGACGGGCGGCCGGTCGGCTGCGGCGGCTGGCGCAGCCACGGCGAGGACGGCGACACGGCCGAGCTGAAGCGGATGTACACCGACCCGGCGGCCCGGGGCCGGGGCGTGGCCCGCGCGGTGCTCGGAGCGGTCGAGCGGTCCGCCCGCGATCACGGCCGCAAGCGGATCGTGCTGGAGTGCGGCGACAAGCAGCCCGAGGCGATCGCCATGTACACCTCGGCCGGCTACGAGCGGATCCCGAACTTCGGCTTCTACAAGGACGCCCCGGGCTGCCTGTCGTACGGCCGTACCCTCTAGCCCACCGAGATGCGGATCGCCCCGGCGGCGCGACGGGCGGCGTCCGCCGCCTCGTCCGGGGTGGCACCCCAGGTCATCAGGTGCCCGCTGCGGTGCGCCGAGGAGAGCAGCTCCGGCACGGTCTGACCGACCTTCGTCTCCACCTGCACGTCGAGCACGCCCGGCACGCGCAGCGCGTCGCGCCTGCCGTCCACGGCGGTCACCCGGCCGGGCGGCGCGATCAGGAACTCGATCGCCGCCGCGCCGGTCGCCCGCGCCGGCAGCTCCGGCCGTTCGCCACGCAGGATCCGCAGATACGCCTCGATGACGTCCCGCTCGTAGGCGATCGAGATGAGCGCGGTGATCATGTCGCCCGGCATCCGGGCCGCGCACTCCACCAGCGTCGGCACGCCGTCGGCGAGGATCCACTCGCTGTGCAGCATGCCGCTGCCGAAGCCGGCCGCCTCGGCGAGGCGTACCGCGGCGGCGCGCAGCGCGTCGTTCGCGTCGGCGGGCAGCGCGGACGGCACGGTGTGGCCGGTCTCGACCGGGTAGCGGCCACCGGCGATCCGCTTGTCGGTGACGTTGGCGAAGACCACCTCGCCCTCGGCCACGAGCAGCTCCACGCTGTGCTCGGAACCGACAAGCAGCTCCTCGACCAGCACGCCGGTGGGCAGGCCGCGCTCGGTGGCCTCGGCCGGGTCGGGCGGGGCGGCGCTGGCCGCCCAGCGGGCCGGCACCTCGGCCGCGTCGGTGATCAGCTGCACGCCCAGGCTGCCCGAGCGGCGGGTGGGCTTGAGCACGCACTGCCCGCCGTGCGCCTGCGCGAACTCCACCGCCCGCGCCGGGTCGTCGACCAGCTCGTACGCCGGGTTGGCGAGCCCGATCCGGTCGGCGAGCAGCCGCATCCGGTGCTTGTCGGAGAAGACGTCGGCGGCCTCCACCCCGGCGCCGGGCAGGCCGAGCCGGTCGGCGAGCCGGGCGGTGGCGCCGACCGCGTACTCCAGGCCGGGCAGTACCAGCCGGGCGTCGGCGAGGCCGGGCTCGCGGGCGAGCAGGGCGTCCGGGTCGAAGCCGGTCTGGTACTCGGCCGCGACGAGACGCCCGATCATCGGCAGCCGCTCGGCGAACCGGGCCAGGTCGCGGCGGGCGATCACGTCCGGCTCCTCGACCAGCACCACGCTGCCCGGCGGCAGCTCCTGGTCGAACCAGCTCAGCGAGCCGAACGACGCGCCGACCACCACCAGTTGCTCGCGACCCAGATCGAGGTCCACCGGTCACCCTCCCCACGGCTCGCGCCGGAACCGGACGGCCGGCGCAGCAGCACCCTAACCGGCCGGATCGAGGCGGTCGCCGTACGGTCGGTCAGGGGTGCGGGGGCGGGTCGGCCGATACCGGGCCGGTGGGCACGGCGTGTCGCCGGACACGACAGAAGCCGGCGGACCCCGAAGGGATCCGCCGGCGACCGACGATGTTCCGGTGGCGCTACCGCGTCAGGCGCGGGTGACCTTGCCGGCCTTGATGCACGAGGTGCAGACCTTCAACTTCTTGGTGTTGCCGCCACCGGCCGGGGTGCGCACCGACTGGATGTTCGGGTTCCAGCGGCGGTTGGTCCGCCGGTGCGAGTGGGACACGTTGTGGCCGAAGCCCGGCCCCTTGCCACAGACGTCGCACACGCTAGCCACGGGATACTCCTGGGATTGAAACGTTCATGAGGTCGCCGCCAGGCGCTGCCCGGGCAACCTGGTCAGGTTACCCGATGACAGTCGGTACGCCCAACCGGCCCTTTCGCGAGCCCACCCAGCGTACCGGCGTCCCGGCCGGGCCGTCCGCCGGGGCGGACACGCGGCGACGACCCCGGCGCGTGTCGGTGTGCGCCAGTAGGCTTCCCGACGTGCTGGAGACCCTCGACGCCGCAGCGGTACGCCGCTGGTGCGCGAGCGGGCTGACCGCCCTCCGGGCCCACCAGGGCGAGATCGACGACCTGAACGTCTACCCGGTGCCCGACGGCGACACCGGCACCAACCTGGTGCTCACGTTCACCTCGGCCCAGCAGGCCCTGGCGATGGACCTCGGCACCCTCCCCGACGACGGGCACACCCCGCACGGGCACGCGCTGCGGCTGATGGCCCGGGGCGCGCTGCTCGGCGCACGCGGCAACTCCGGGGTGATCCTCTCGCAGATCCTGCGCGGTCTCGCCGACACGCTCGCCGCCGTGCCCGCGGTGCGCGGGCGGCAGCTCGCCGACGCGCTGGCCGACGCCACCACCGCCGCCTACGCCGCTGTCGCCCGGCCGGTCGAGGGCACGCTGCTGAGTGTGGTCGCCGCCGCGGCGCATGCGGCTCGCCGGGCGGACAGCGACGACCTGCGCGCCGTGGCCCGGGCCGCGAGCGAGGCGGCGGCGCACGCGCTGGCGCGTACCCCCGAGCAGTTGCCGGAGCTGGCCCGCGCGGGCGTCGTCGACGCCGGCGGGCGCGGCCTGTGCCTGCTGCTGGACGCGCTGGTCGAGGTGATCACGGGGGAGAGCCCGGGCCGGCCGGCGCCCGCGCCGCCCGCCCGCCGCGCGCCGGTCACCTCCGTGCGGGAGAGCGGCTCCGACGCGTACGCCTACGAGGTGCAGTATCTGCTCGACGCAGGCGACGACGCGGTGACCCGGCTGCGCGCCGAGCTGGACGCGCTCGGCGACTCCCTCGCGATCGTCGGCGACGGCGCCGGCACCTGGAACGTGCACGTGCACGTCAACGACATCGGGGCGGCGGTCGAGGCAGGCGTGGTCGCCGGCCGCCCGCACCGGATCAGCGTGACCCGCTTCGCCGACCAGACCGCCCCGGCGCCCGGGCCGCAGGTGCCGCTGCCGGAGGGGCGGGCCGCCGTGGTGGTCGCCACCGGCGCGGGCATCGCGGAGCTGTTCGCCGCCGAGGGCGCCGTCGTGGTGCCCGCCAACCCGTCCACCGGTGAACTGCTCGACGCGATCCGGGCCACCGGCGCCGCCCGGGTGGTGGTGCTGCCGAACGACCCGAACACCCAGTCCGTGGCGAGCGCGGCAGCCCGGGAGGCGCACGGCCTCGGCGTGAAGGTGAGCGTGGTGCCCACCCGCTCACCGGTGCAGGCGCTCGCGGCGCTCGCCGTCCGCGATCCGAAGCGGCGGTTCGAGGACGACGTGATCGCGATGGCCGAGGCGGCCGGCGCCTGCCGGTACGCCGAGGTCTGCCACGCCGCCCGGGAGGCGCTCACCGTCGCCGGCCCGGCCCGCCCGGGTGACGTGCTGGCCCTGGTCGAGGGCGAGGTGCACCTGATCGGGCAGGATCTGGTCGACACCTGCACCGCAGTGGTGGACCGGATGCTCGGCGGTGGCGGCGAACTGGTCACGCTGCTCTGCGGCGCTGACGCGCCGGCCGGGCTGGCCGACCGGGTCCGCGCGCACGTCGAGGGGGCCTGGCCGTTCGTCGAGGTGCAGGCGTACGAGGGCGGGCAGCCGCACTATCCGCTCCTGGTGGGGGTCGAATGACTGGTGAAGCGGCCACTGTGGACACGCCGCTGAAGAAGCTGGTCGGTGAGCGCACCGCGAAGGCGCTGGCCGGGCATCTCGACCTGCACACCGCGGGCGACCTGATCTACCACTTCCCGCGCCGGTACGACGAGCGCGGCGAGCACACCGACATCCGCTCGCTCGACGTGGGGGAGCAGGTCACGGTGCTCGCCCAGGTGCAGCGCACCGCCGTGCGCCCGATGCGCCAGCGGCGCGGCAACCTGCTGGAGGTCACCGTCGGCGACGGTTCCGGCGGCGTGCTCACCTGCACGTTCTTCGGCAACCAGGCGTGGCGCGAGCGGGAGCTGCGGCCCGGCCGGTGGGGGCTGTTCGCCGGCAAGGTGACCGAGTTCCGGGGCAAGCGGCAGCTCAACGGCCCGGAGTACGTCCTGCTCGGCGAGGGCGGCGAGGGCGAGGCGGCGGCGAACGAGGAGGTCGAGGAGTTCGCCGGGGCGCTGATCCCGGTCTACCCGGCCGCGGCGGCGGTGCCGACCTGGGTGATCGCCCGCTGCGTCCGCGTCGTGCTCGACACGTTCACCCCGCCGGAGGACCCGCTGCCGGCCACCGTGCGGGCCACCCGCAACCTGGCCGACATCGGCACCGCGTTGCGTGAGATCCACCGTCCGACCAGCAAGGAGGCGCTCTACCGGGCCCGCCGCAGGCTGAAGTGGGACGAGGCGTTCGCCGTGCAGCTCACGCTGGTGCAGCGCAAGCAGCGGGCGGCGGCGTCCCCGGGACGGGCCCGGCCGGCGAAGGCGGGCGGCCTGCTCGACGCGTTCGACGCGCGGCTGCCGTACGAGCTGACCTCCGGCCAGCAGGTCGTCGGGCGGGAGATCGCCGCCGACCTGGCCCGGCCGCACCCGATGCACCGGCTGCTCCAGGGCGAGGTGGGCTCCGGTAAGACGGTGGTGGCGTTGCGCGCCATGCTCCAGGTGGTCGACGCCGGTGGACAGGCCGCGTTGCTGGCCCCGACCGAGGTGCTCGCCGCTCAGCACCACCGGGGCATCCTCGACCTGCTCGGCCCGCTCGGCCGGGCCGGTGAGCTGGGCGCCGCCGAGGACGCCACGCGGGTCGAACTGATCACCGGTTCGCTCGGCGCGGCGGCCCGGCGCCGGGCGCTGGCCGAGGTGGCCGAGGGCCGCGCCGGCATCGTGCTCGGCACGCACGCCCTGCTCTACGAGGGCGTCGACTTCCACGACCTCGGCCTGGTGGTGGTGGACGAGCAGCACCGCTTCGGCGTGGAGCAGCGCGACGCGCTGCGCGCCAAGGCCGAGCAGCCGCCGCACGTGCTGGTGATGACCGCGACACCGATCCCGCGCACCGTGGCCATGACCGTCTACGGCGACCTGGAGACCTCCACGCTGTCCCAGCTCCCGCAGGGCCGTTCGCCGATCGCCTCGCACGTGGTCCCGGCCGCCGAGAAGCCGGCGTTCCTCGACCGGGCCTGGCGCCGGTTGCGCGAGGAGGTCGCGAAGGGCCACCAGGCGTACGTGGTGTGCCCGCGGATCGGTGAGGGGCCGGTGTCGGACGAGGAGGCGCCGCGGGAGGACGACAACGGCCGGCGCCCGCCGCTGGCGGTGACCGAGGTGGCCCCGCTGCTGGCCGAGGGGCCGCTGCACGGCCTGCGGATCGGGGTGCTGCACGGGCGGCTGCCGGCGGACGAGAAGGACGCGGTGATGCGCGCGTACGCCGACGGCGAGCTGGACGTGCTGGTCGCGACCACAGTGGTCGAGGTCGGCGTGAACGTGCCGAACGCGACGGTGATGATCGTGCTGGACGCCGACCGGTTCGGAGTCTCCCAGCTGCACCAGTTGCGCGGCCGGGTGGGCCGGGGCTCGGCGGCCGGTCTGTGCCTGCTTGTCACCGAGGCGGCCGAGGGCTCGTCCGCGCGGGAACGGCTGGACGCGGTCGCCTCCACCACCGACGGGTTCAAGCTCGCCGAGCTCGACCTGGAGCAGCGCCGCGAGGGCGACGTGCTGGGCGCCACCCAGTCCGGCCGGCGCTCGCACCTGCGGCTGCTGTCGCTGCTGCGCGACACCGAGCTGATCCGCGACGCGCGGGCCGAGGCGATCGAACTGGTCGAGGACGACCCGGATCTGGCTCGGCACCCGGCGCTCGCGGCGTCGGTGGCCGCGCTCGTCGACGAGGAGCGCGCCGAATACCTGGAGAAGGGCTGACGCGCGGGCCCGGCCGGCGCCCCGGTGCGGCGTCGCGGGACTGCGGCACGGGCGTCGCGTGCCTAGGCTCGCGCAGATGTCGACACCATCACTCGAACACGGCGTGCTGCTTCTGACCCGGGGCGACGACCACGTGGTGGACCGGGTGGCCGGCGTCGCCGACGAGGCGTCCGGCCGGCGGTGCACCGCGGCGACGCGGTTCCAGATCGCCTCGATCAGCAAGCAGATGGCCGCCGTGGCGGTGCTGCTGCTCGCCGAGCGGGGAGCGCTGAGCCTGTCCGACCCGGTGGTACGCCGGCTGCCCGGCACGCCGCCGCCACAATGGTCCGGCATCACGCTGCACCACCTGCTCACCCACACGTCGGGCCTGGGCCACTGGGAGGACTACCCGGCGATCGACCTGCACGGGCCGGCCGAGCCGGACGAACTGCTCGACCGGTTCGCGGCGCTGCCGCCGCTGTTCCGGCCCGGAACCGCGTGGCACTACAGCAGCCCCGGCTACGTGCTGCTGGCCCGGACCGTCGAACGGGTGGCCGACCGGCCGTACGCCGATTTCCTCGCCGAGGAGGTCTTCGCGCCGCTGGGCATGACTCGTAGCTTCGCCGGTTCCGGCGACGGGCGAGCGGACGTGGCGATCGGGCACGAGGGCGGCCGTCCGGTGCCGTCCTGGGACCTGACGACGGTCAGCCTGGGCGCGGGTGACGTCTGGAGCACCGGGGCGGACCTGCTCACCTGGCTGGACGTACCGCGCCGGGGCCGGCTGCTCGGCGCGGCCTCGGTGGCGGCGATGACCGCGCCGCACGCGCCCACCGGGCGACCCGACGAGGCGTACGGCTACGGCTTCTTCGTCGGCCCGCTGGCCGGCCGGCGGGCGCTGCACCACTCCGGGGACAACGGCGGCTACAAGGCGTTCGCCGCCTGGCTGCCCGACACCGACCAGCGGCTCGTGCTGCTGACCAACCGGGCCGAGGTCGATCCGCGAACGATCACGTCGGCGCTCGACGCGGTCTGACCGCCCGTACGCACGGCGAGGGCGCGCCGGCCGGGTGCTCGGCGCGTCGCGTAGCGTCGGGGCATGCACAGGGAGCGACGGTGACCCGGATCGTGGCCGGCACGCTCGGCGGCCGGCGGATCGCCGCGCCGCCGGGTGCCGGCACCCGGCCCACCTCCGACCGGGTCCGCGAGGCGCTGTTCAGCGCCGTGCACTCCCACGTCGATTTGGACGGGGCGCGCTTCGCCGACCTGTACGCCGGTTCCGGCGCGGTCGGTCTGGAGGCGCTGTCCCGGGGCGCGGCGCACGTGCTGCTCGTCGAGTCCGACGCGCGGGCCGCCCGGGTGATCCGGGAGAACATCGCCGCGCTGCGGGCCGCGCCGGCCGCGCGCCTGGTCACCGGCAGGGTCGCGACCGTGCTGGCGGCGGGTCCGGACGGCGGGCCGTACGACGTGGTCTTCGCCGATCCGCCGTACGCGGTGCCGGACGCGGAGATCACCGCGATGCTGGCGGCGCTGGTCGACGGCGGCTGGCTCGCACCGGACGCCCTGGTGATCGTCGAGCGGTCCAGCCGTACCGGACCGGTCACGTGGGTGGAAGGTGTCACTCCGGAGCGCAGCAGACGTTACGGCGAGACCACTCTTTGGTACGGTCGCCGATCATGAGACGTGCGGTCTGCCCGGGCTCGTTCGACCCGGTCACCAACGGACACCTCGACATCATCGGCCGGGCCAGCCGGCTGTTCGACGAGGTGATCGTCGGAGTGCTGGTCAACCAGTCCAAGCAGGGCCTGTTCACGGTCGAGGAGCGGATCGACATGCTCCACGAGGTCACCGCCTCGTACGACAACGTCCGGGTGGAGTCGTTCCGAGGCCTGCTCGTCGACTTCTGCCGGGCGCAGCAGGCGAGTGTGCTGATCAAGGGCCTGCGCGCGGTGAGCGACTTCGACTACGAGTTGCAGATGGCCCAGATGAACATCGGCCTGGCCGGCGTGGAGACGCTCTTCATGCCGACCAACCCGCTCTACTCGTTCATCTCGTCCAGCCTGATCAAGGACGTGGCGAAGTGGGGCGGCGACATCTCCGCCCACGTCCCCGACCTGGTCCGCGCCCAGCTGACCGCCCGCCTCCGCCCCTGACCCCCGTCTCACCCTCCCTCCGCCCACCCACCCCCGCGATCTTGCAGTTTCGGCCCGGACATTCCTCCCGCAAGGGACGGACGCCGGGCCGCAAGTGCAAGATCGCCGGGGAGAGGGGACGGGGAGGGTGAGGGCGGGGCGACGCGCCGGGTGGGGCGGGTGGGGCGGTTGTGGCTCGGGCGCGACATGATGTCTGCAACGCCGAGACCGGGCGCGAGGCCGCATGATGGAGGGCGGCCGACGAAGACAGGAGTGAGGTACCGGTGGACCCGCTCGATCGCATCGACGAACTGATCGCCATGGTGGAGCAGGCCCGCTCCGTCCCGATGTCGCGCAACAACTGCATGGTCGACCGGGGCGAGATGATCGCCGCGCTCGACGAGCTGCGCGCGGAGCTGCCCGCCGACCTGCGCCGGGCCGCCGCGCTGCTGGAGGAGCGGGACAAGATCATGGAGGCCGGCAAGCGCGAGGCCGACCGGATCATCAGCGAGGGTGAGGCGGAACACGCCCGGCTCGTCTCGGTCAACGAGATCACCGTCTCGGCCGAGCACGAGGGCGCGCGGATCATCGCCGAGGCGCGGGCCGAGGCGCAGCGCCTCCGCGAGGAGGTGGACGACTACGTCGACACCGCGCTGGCGAACTTCGAACAGTTCCTCACCCGGGCGCTGGCCTCGATAGAGCGCGGCCGGGACAAGATGCACGCGCTGCGCGAGATCGGGACCTTCGGCGGGGACGAGGCGGACCGCCCGCTACCCTTCTGAGCGGCGCGCGGGCCGGTCGCCGACAGCCGGCTCCCGCCGGGCCGGAGGCGAGCCCCCGGTTCGACGGTCCGCCCGTCTGGCAGGTAACCTTCTTTGTCGGCCTCTCAACGGCCGGAGTCTGACTATGCCCAAACACTCGCCAAGCACACTCAACCCCAGGTCGCCGCTGGTCCTCGACACGAGGGAACTGCCGCGCCGACCTGGCGCGTTGCGTACGCACAAGCGGGTCGTGCCGGCACCGGCGGACCTCGGCGTGGAGTTGATCGGCGTGCCGGAGGGCGCGGACCTCGACCTCGACCTGAGGTTGGAGTCGGTGTCCGAGGGCGTACTCGTCTCCGGGACCGTCACCGGTCCCGTCAAGGGCGAGTGCGGCCGCTGCCTGCGCGAGATCGACGACTCGTTGGCCGTGACGATCCAGGAGCTGTACGCGTACGAGAACAGCACCACGGACGACACGACCGAGGAGGACGAGGTGGGCCGGATGCAGGGCGATCTGATCGACCTGGAACCGGCGTTGCGGGACGCGGTGGTGCTGGCGCTGCCGACGAACCCGCTCTGCCGGGAGGACTGCCCAGGCCTGTGCCCCGAGTGTGGGGTGCACTGGGACGATCTGCCGGCCGACCACAGCCATCAGCAGGTCGACCCGCGTTGGGCGAGCCTGACGCAACTGACCCGTACAGAGGAGTAAGAACCGTGGCCGTCCCCAAGCGCAAGATGTCGCGCAGCAACACCCGCGCCCGCCGGGCGAACTGGAAGGCCTCGGCGGTGGCGACCGTGGCCTGCCCGCAGTGCAAGTCGGCCAAGCTGCCGCACGCCGCCTGCTCCGTCTGCGGCACCTACAACGGCCGTCAGGTCCTCGAGGTCTGACCCGGCCGCCGAGTGACGTCCCCGACCACCGGTCGGGTGACGCGCGCACCAAGGCTCTCGCCCGGTGCCCCGGCTCCCGCCACCGCCGACCGGCTTCCGGCCGGCGGACCGTCGGAGCCGGGCACCGCGCGGATCGCCGTCGACCTCCTCGGCGGGGACGATGCTCCCGCCGTCGTGGTTGACGGCGCTCTGCGAGCGGTACGCACGGATCCCGCCCTGCACCTGCTGCTCGTCGGCCCGATCGAGGTGGCCGACGAGCTGATCGGTGCGCTCGAACCGGCCCAGCGCGCCCGGGTCACGGTCCGCCCGGTGCGGACCGCCGTCGGCATGGCCGACCATCCCACCGCCGCCCGCGGCGAGAGCACTGTCCGCACCGCCGTGCAGGCCGTCCGCGACGGACTCGCCGACGCGGTCGTCTCCGCCGGCTCGACCGGCGCCACTGTCACCGCCGCCGCGCTCGGCCTCGGCCGCTGGACCGGGATCCGCCGCCCGGCGCTCGCCGCCACGCTGCCGGCCGTCGAGGGGCCGGTGGTGCTGCTCGACGTCGGCGGCACGCTCGAACCCGGCCCGGCCACGCTGGCCCGGCACGCCCTCCTCGGCGCCGCCTACGCGTCGGTGGCCCACGCCGTCACCGCACCCCGCGTCGGGTTGCTCTCCGTCGGCCACGAGACGGGCAAGGGCGACCGGCTGCGCCGCGTCGCCGCGCCCGCGCTCGCCGCCGCGCCGCTGCCCTGCGACGGCCGCTACGTCGGCCTGGTCGAGGGGTACGACATCTCGCTCGGCGCCCGCGCCGACGTCGTGGTGACCGACGGCTTCACCGGAAACGTCCTGCTCAAGGCCATCGAGGGCGCGTACGCCCTGGCCGGCGGCCCACCCGCACGCGGCGGCGCCCCGCGCGCCGCGGCCCTGCTCGGGGTGGGCGGCACCGTGGTCGTGTGCCACGGCGCGGCCGGCTCCGAGGACGTCGCCTCCGGTATCGCGCTCGCCGCTCACCTGTGGCGCCGCGACGCCGCCGCGACGGTCCGTTCCCTGCTCGCGGACATCCCGCACGATCTCGCACCTGACCGACACGACACCGAGGTAGCACCATGACCAACGACAAGCGGCGGCGTGCTCCCGTCGGCCACCTGGAGGCGGCCTTCGGGGTGTCGCTCGACCCGGAACTGCTGGAACGCGCGCTGACCCACCGCTCGTACGCGTACGAGAACGGCGGCCTGCCCACGAACGAGCGGCTGGAGTTCCTGGGCGACTCGGTGCTCGGCGTGGTGATCACCACAGCCCTGTTCCACAACCACCCGGACCTGCCCGAGGGGCAGCTGGCGAAGCTGCGCGCCAGCGTGGTCAACATGCGGGCGCTCGCCGACGTGGCGCGTGGCCTGGGCCCGGACGGGCTGGGCGCGTACCTGCTGCTCGGCAAGGGCGAGGAGGCGACCGGCGGACGGGACAAGGCGAGCATCCTGGCCGACACGCTGGAGGCGCTGCTGGGTGCGATCTACCTCCAGTACGGCCTGGACACCGCCGCCATCGTCATCCACCGGCTGTTCGACCCGCTGATGGCCGAGTCGGCGGGCCGGGGCGCGGCGCTGGACTGGAAGACCAGCCTCCAGGAGCTGACCGCCGCGCTCGGGCTCGGCGTGCCCGAGTACCGGATCGAGGGCACCGGACCGGATCACCTGAAGACGTTCACCGCCTGGGTGGTGGTGGCCGGCAACCGCTACGGCGGCGCGGAGGGGCGCAGCAAGAAGGAGGCCGAGCAGCGCGCGGCCGAGTCGGCCTGGCGGATGCTCACCGAGCAGGCCGAGGCCGAGGCGGCGGCGCAGGCGGAGGCGGAGACGAGCGACACCTCCGACGTGGAGGCGGGCGCCGGCCGTGCCTGAGCTGCCCGAGGTCGAGACCGTCCGGGTGGGCCTCGCCCAGTGGGTGATCGGCCGGCGGATCGCCGCCGTCGAGGTGCGCCACCCCCGGGCGGTACGCCGGCACGCGCCCGGCCGCGCGCACTTCGCCGACGTGCTCGCCGGCCGGACGATCACCGGGGTACGCCGCCGCGGCAAGTACCTCTGGCTGCCGCTGGACAGTGGCGACGCGGTGATCGGCCACCTCGGCATGTCCGGCCAGCTGCTGCTGCAGCCGGTCGGCGCGGCCGACGAACTGCACCTGCGGGTCCGGTTCCGGTTCGCCGACGACGGGCCGGAGCTGCGCTTCGTCGACCAGCGCACGTTCGGCGGGCTGTCCGTGTCCGAAGGCGGGGCGGAGTTGCCCGCCGAGATCGCCCACATCGCCCGCGACCCGATGGACCCGGAGTTCTCCGACGAGGCGTTCGTGGCGGCGCTGCGGCGCAAGCGTACGGAGGTCAAACGCGCGCTGCTCGACCAGACGCTGATCTCCGGGGTGGGCAACATCTACGCCGACGAGGCACTGTGGCGGGCGAAGCTGCACGGCACCCGCCCGGCCGACGCGCTCACCCGTCCGGCCGCGCTGCGGCTGCTCGGGCACGTGCGGGACGTGCTCGCCGAGGCGATCAAACAGGGCGGCACCAGCTTCGACGAGCTGTACGTCAACGTCAACGGCGAGAGCGGCTACTTCGACAGGTCGCTGAACGCGTACGGCCGGGAGGGTGAGCCGTGCCCGCGCTGCGGCGCGCCGATCCGGCGGGAGGCGTTCATGAACCGGTCCTCCTACAGCTGCCCGCGATGCCAGCCGCGGCCCCGGGGCACCCTCCGGGGATGACCCCGAGCCGATTCGGGGTTGCGCCGGTGTGCATCGTCCGACGGTCCCCGGAGACGCGCCGGAGCGTACCCGGAGATGCCCTTTTCCGCCCGGTCCGCGGGGCCGGTTCCGGCCGCGCGGACCTCGCCCGGCGGATCGGGGACGAGCGGGGGCCGTTCCCCGATGTCGGGGCCCCGCCCGCTGCCTAGCGTCATCTGGGGTCGGCACAGGGCCGGCATCAGGAGGGTGGAACCCGGGACATGGGCAGGCGACCGGTGACCGTGCGGCTGGCACGGTGGAGTGCGGAGCATCCGTGGCGCGCGATCGCGTTGTGGGTGGTCTTCGTGGCGGTGTGTTTCGTGGGCGGCAGCGCCGCCGGGCTGAACGAGGCGACCGACGAGGATCAGGCGATCGGCGAGTTCGGACGGGCACAGCTGATCGTCGACAGTGGCGGGTTCGACCGGCCGGCGACCGAGAACGTGCTGATCACCGCCCGCTCGGGTTCGCTCGACCAGGCCGCCGCGAAGGTCGCGGCGCAGGACGCGGCGGACCGGCTGCGGCAGGTCGACGGCGTGGCCGCGATCGGTACGCCGATGCCGTCGCGCGACGGCAGCGCGCTGCTGGTGCCGATCACCATGTCGGGCGACCCGGGCACCGCCGGGGACCGGGTGCAGCCGCTGCGGGACACCACCGCGAAGGTGCAGGACGCGCACCCGCAGCTGCGGGTGGAGCAGGTGGGCGGCCCGTCGATCGACAAGGCGCTCGACGACACGCTCGGCAAGGACTTCAAGCGCGCCGAGCTGCTCAGCCTGCCGGTGACGCTGGCCATCCTGATCATCGCGTTCGGCGCGCTGATCGCCGCCGGGGTGCCGGTGCTGCTGGCGCTCTCCTCGGTGGCCGCGGCGATGGGTCTCTCCACACTCGCCTCGCACCTGGTGCCGGCCACCGACACCACGGCCAGCGTCATCCTGCTGATCGGCATGGCGGTCGGCGTGGACTACTCGCTGTTCTACGTGCGGCGGGAGCGGGAGGAACGGGCGAAGGGCCGATCCGGCCTGGACGCGGTGGAGATCGCGGCGGAGACCTCCGGGCACGCCGTGGTGGTCTCCGGCACCGCCGTGATCATCTCGATGGGGGGTCTGCTGCTCGCCCAGGACGCGATCTTCTCGTCGCTGGCGGTCGGCTCGATCCTGGTGGTGGCGGTCGCGGTGATCGGCTCGCTCACAGTGCTGCCGGCGCTGCTGGCGAAGCTGGGCCGCTGGGTGGACCGGCCGCGGGTGCCGCTGCTGTGGCGCCTCACCGCGCCACGCAACGGACAGCCGGCCCGGCCCCGGTTCTGGCCGGCGGTGCTCAAGCCGGCGCTGCGCGCGCCGGTGGCCACGCTGCTGATCTCGGTCGCGCTGCTGCTCGCGCTCGCCGCGCCCGCGCTCGGCATGAAGCTGAAGTTCCCCGGCCCGGAGGACGTGCCGCGCACCACCGCCGCCATGCAGGCGTACGACCGGCTCACCGCGGCCTTCCCGAGCAACGGCACCAGCCACACGGTCGCCGTGCGGGCGCCCGCCGAGCAGGCCGACCGGGTGCGGGCCGCGCTCACCGACCTGGCCGGCCGTACCGCCGCCGACCCGCTCTTCGCGCCGGCCGAGGGGGACGGCCCGGAGATCCAGGTGTCGGCGGACCGGCGGGTGTCGGTGCTGGAGGTGGCCACGCCGCATGCCAGCCGCTCAGACGAGGCGTCCCGGTCGCTGCACGAGCTGCGCGAGGACCTGGTCCCGGCCACGCTCGGCGGCATCCCGGGCGTGGAGTACGCGGTCGGCGGCGGCGTGGCCGCCAGCGAGGACTACGCCGCCCACATCTGGGCGAAGCTGCCGATCGTCGCGGCGTTCGTGCTGGCGCTGACGTTCCTGGTGATGGCGTGGACGTTCCGGTCGATCGTGGTGGCGCTGACCTCGATCGTGCTGAACCTGCTCTCCGCCGGCGCCGCGTACGGGCTGCTGGTGCTGGTCTTCCAGAGCACCTGGGCGGAAGGGCTGCTCGGCTTCACCTCGATGGACGCGATCGTCACCTGGCTGCCGCTGTTCCTGTTCGTGGTGCTGTTCGGGCTGTCGATGGACTACCACGTGTTCGTGGTCAGCCGGATCCGTGAGGCGGTCGACCGGGGCATGCCCACCCGGGAGGCGGTGGCGTACGGCATCACCTCCTCGGCCGGCGTGGTGACCAGCGCGGCGGTGGTGATGGTGGCGGTGTTCTCCATCTTCGCCACGCTCAGCATGATCGACTTCAAGCAGCTCGGCATCGGCCTGGCGGCGGCGATCCTGCTGGACGCCACGATCATCCGGGCGGTCGTGCTGCCCTCGGTGATGACGCTGCTGGGCGACGCGAACTGGTGGGCGCCACGCTTCATGCGCCGTCGGCGGCCCGTCCCGGCGGTCGAGCCGCCGCCCGCCCCGGCACCGGAGCTGGTCGGCGTCCGCTGATCCCGAGCGGACCCGCCCCGGGGCCCGGTCCCGGCGCCCAACCGGTGGTGCCGAACAGCTTGACATCAGCGCCGGCTCGTGCCGGCCGCTGAGAAGGCATTCGTGTTCGCGCGGTATACCTGAGAGTCATAACTATGACTCTCAGGTATACCGCCTTCCGTGCATCTGTTCGCCGCTGAGGGTCACGGAGAGTGTTGGCAGCTTTCGTACTGGATGATCGTCATCGGCGCCCCGCTCCCCGGCGGGCGGGGCGGCGGGGTGTCACGGCAGGGCGCACGGCTCCCGCCAGGCGTCCAACCGGCGGTCCTTGCGGATCGAGGCGAAGCCGTAGCCGACCGAGGTGACGCAGAAGTCCGCCGGCTCGCCGGTGTACTCGACGTGGAAGACCGGCTTCCCGGCGTCGGCGAACGGCAGCAGCTTCGCGCACTCGCGGCGGCGTACGCACTCCTGGTTGACCGCGAAGTCGAAGTCGGGGGCCAGCGCCGCCACCTGCGGCACGTCGTCGACCAGGCCGGGGGAGAGGCCCAGCTTGCGGGCCAGCCCGGCCAGCCGGCGGTGGAACAGCAGCTGGTCGTCGAAGTCCAGCGGGAAGCCGGAGCGGTGCCGGTAGCCGTCCGCGTCGGCGAGCGCCACCGCGCCGAAGCCCTTGCCCCGGCACAGCCGGAACCGGTCGGCCAGCACCGGCGCGAGCGCGTCCCAGGCCCGTACGTCCAGGAAACGGCTCCCCGGCCGCCCCGGCACCACCGCGCCGCGTACGGCGGTGGGGAAGCGGGTGGCGTCCGGGTCGGCGGCGGCGTACGTGCCGACGCGGACGTGGCAGACCAGCCGGCGGCCCCGCTCGCGCAGCGCGGCGGTCTCGGCCGAGGTGGTCGCCACCGGGTCGAGGAGGAAGACGTCGGCGTCGACAGTCACGTCCACCGGGGAGGTGAGCTGCCACTGCCACCGCCAGCCGGCGGCCTGCGCGGCCGGCCAGGGCGTGGGCGCGCCGGGTGGCGTGATCGGCCGGCGGCAGGCCTGCACCGGGGCGAGCAGCAGCGCGGTCAGCGCGAGCGCCACGCCCCGGCGCGGGCCACGTCGGCGGACGCGGGCCGGCCGGGAGCGCGGCACGGCCCACACCGGCCGGATCCGCATCGACAGCTCCCCGGACGCGGGCGGCCCGACGCCGCCCCCGACCGGTCAACGAGCGCCGGGCCGGTCACGACGCGCGGTCAGCTCGGGGTGGCGAAGACCTGCGTCCAGTACGGCCCGTTGCTGCGCGCCACACCCACCCCGATCTGGGTGTACGAGCAGTTGAGGATGTTCTTCCGGTGGCCCTCGGAGTTCATCCAACCCTCCATGACCGCCGCCGGGGTCTGGTAGTTCCAGGCCACGTTCTCGCCCACCATGCGGTAGCTGTAGCCGGCGGCCTTGACCCGGTCCCAGGGCTGGCTGCCGTCGCTGCCCGTGTGGTCCATCTTCTGGTGGTCGGCCTGGTCCTGGCTGTGCCGCTGGGCGGCCAGGTTCAGCTTGGCGTTGACGGTGAGCGCCTTGCAGCCGGCCTTCGCCCGCTCCTGGTTGACGATCGTGACGACCTTCTGCAGCTCGGTGCTCAGCCCGGTCGTGGCGGTGGCCTTGGTGCTCGTGGAGCCGCCGCTCGACCCGCCACTGCTCGACCCGCCGCCGGGGGCGCTGCTGCGTTCCTGCTGCCGCGACGGGGCGGTGCTGCGGCTCGGCTTCGGGGTGGCCTTCTTCGTCGGGCTCGGCGCGGCGGTGGTCGGTACGGCGGACGGGCTCGCCGACTCCGGCGCGGGCGCGTCGGCGGGTGCGTCATCGGACCCGTCGGGCGCCTGCGGCGCGGCGGCTACCGGCGCGTCGGCCGAGGTGCGCTTCGTGCCCTGGTCGTCGCCGGGCAGCAGGACGGCGCCCACGCCGAGGCTCACCACGAGCGTCGCCGCGGCGGCGGCCCCGCCGATCACGAGCGGCCGGGACAGGCGCCGCTTCGGGCGCCGCCGGTCGTCGGCCGGGGTGTCGGTCGCCGGCTGCCAGGTCGTGGTGGGCTGCTCCCAGCCACCGGCCGGCTGCTCGTGCCCCTGCCAGGCGGCGGGCTGTTCCCGGCCCTGCCATGCGGGCTCCTGGCCGTGCCATGCGGGCTGCTGGCCGTGCCATGCGGTGGTCGGCTGCTCCTCGCCGTTCCACCGGTCCCGGGGTGCCGGAGGCGCGTTCTCCGGGCCGTAGCCCGCGTGCGCCGGGCCGGCGGGCGCCCGCTGCGCATCGTCCCCGAACAGGTACGACGACCGCGGCTCGGGCCGGTCGCTGAGCCACGCCGGACCCTCGTCGGTCGGCGGCTCGGGACGCCGACGGGCGTCCTCCGGTTCGATCGGGTCGTTCCAGCGGTACACGCCTGTCCCCTCCACGGGTCGGTTGCGGGCCCGGGTGACGCTACGGGCGCGCTCCAAGCTGCGGCAACGTGGCTAAGAAAGAGTTAAGGCGAAGCCCGCGCCGAGGATGAGTCGTTCACGCATTTCCGGCGTACAGTAAAGGCGTCCGGACAGAGCGTGTCCGCGCCTTCTGGCAGCCCCCCGGCGAGTGGACCGGCCGACGTGGAGATGATCTACGGCCTTGGTCAACTTGACGAAGGAGGGGTTTTCGGCTCAATATGTAGGTGTCGCCAGTCGCGCCCAGCCATGCCCCGATGCAGTGGGAATGGCAGCCGCGAACATCATGGGCGCGCGTTGGCCGGCCTTTCCGGCAGCGCACATCAAGGAGTCAGCATGGCGAAGGCCCTCTACGGCCACGTAAGTGCAGCGCCCGACCGGCGTCTGCTCGACGAGGTCACCCGACTGCGTGCCAGGGTTCAGGCACTGGAGTTCGAGATCACGCGTCTGCGCGCCGACAACGATCGGCTTGCGGCGGCAGCGGCGGAGGCCGATGACCTCCTCCGTCTGGCCGAGCCCGCACTGACCTGATCTCCAGTTGTCGGAAAACTGAATCGCACCACACCGAAAAGCGCGCCGACACTCAAGTGCCGGCGCGCAGCCATGTGTGGACCCCTTTTCGTCGCCGCCGGCGCAATTATCGATCTTGCGGAAGCGCCCGGAATTGCGCCCGGTAATTGTGATCATGCATTTCCGTTCCGTCCGCGACGGCCGGGCGGAAAGCGGACAGCCGGTCCGGCGGGTGGGTCGCGTGGCGGCGGCGCCCCGGTCCCGGGTTAGTCTGCGGGTTCACCAGGTCCGCGCAGCCGGCGACGGTACGGCGGCCACCGGACGAGGATCGAGAAGGTGCATCTCAAGAGCCTGACGGTGAAGGGCTTCAAATCCTTCGCCTCCGCCACGACGTTGAAGCTGGAACCCGGGATCACCTGCGTGGTGGGCCCGAACGGCTCCGGCAAGTCCAACGTCGTCGACGCCATCGCCTGGGTGCTCGGCGAGCAGGGCGCCAAGGCGCTGCGCGGCGGCAAGATGGAGGACGTCATCTTCGCCGGCACCGCTGGGCGGGCGCCGCTGGGCCGGGCCGAGGTCACCCTCACCATCGACAACACCGACGGCGCGCTGCCGATCGAGTACACCGAGGTCTCCATCACCCGCCGGATGTTCCGCTCCGGCGAGAGCGAGTACGAGATCAACGGCGACTCCTGCCGCCTGCTCGACATCCAGGAGCTGCTGTCCGACTCGGGCATCGGCCGGGAGATGCACATCATCGTCGGGCAGGGCCGGCTCGACGGCATGCTGCACGCCAAGCCGGAGGACCGGCGCGCGTTCATCGAGGAGGCGGCGGGCGTCCTCAAGCACCGTAAGCGCAAGGAGAAGGCGCTGCGGAAGCTCGACGCGATGCAGACCAACCTCAACCGCCTGACCGACCTCACCGCCGAGCTGCGCCGCCAGCTCAAGCCGCTGGGCCGGCAGGCCGAGGTGGCCCGCCGCGCCGCCGGCATCCAGGCCAACCTGCGCGACGCCCGGCTGCGGCTGCTCGCCGACGACCTGCACACGCTGCGGACCACACTGGACAAGGAGATCGCCGACGAGACGGCGCTGCGCGAGCGGCGCGAGCTGATCGAGGCCGAGCACGGCGAGGTGCAGGGCCGCCTCGGCGAGCTGGAGGCGGCGCTGGCCGAGGACGCCCCGCTGCTCGCGGCGGCGCAGGACACCTGGTACCGCCTCTCCGCGCTCCAGGAGCGGTTCCGCTCGATCGAACAGCTGGCCCGGGAGCGGCTGCGTCACCTCAGCGCCGCCGGTGACGACGAGCGCCCCGGCCGCGACCCGGAGCAGCTGGAGGCGGAGTCGCGGCGCGTACGCGAGCAGGAGGAGGAGCTGCGCGCCGCGCTCACCGACGACCAGATCCGGCTGGCCGAGGCGGTCGAGCACCGCCAGGAGCTGGAACGGCAGCTCGCCGCCGCCGAGCGGGAACTGGTCGCCGCGGCCAAGGCGATCGCCGACCGGCGGGAGGGGCTGGCCCGCCTCACGGGCCAGGTCAACTCCGCCCGGGCGCGGACCACGAGCGCCGGCGAGGAGATCGAACGGCTCGCCGCCGCGCACACCGACGCGATGGGCCGGGCCGAGAAGGCGCAGGCCGACCTGGACGCGGTAGCCGAACAGTCGACCGAGGCGGACCGGAACAACGCCGACCTGGACGCCCGGCACGACGAGGCGGTGGCCGTCCACGAGCGGGCCCAGGCGGCGGTGCGCAGCCTTGCCGACGGTGAGCGCGCCGCCGAGAAGGACGCCGCCACCTGGAAGGCCCGCGAGGAGGCGCTCGCCATGGGCCTGCGCCGCAAGGACGGTGCCGGTGAGCTGCTGGCCCGCGCCGACCAGGTGCCCGGCCTGCTCGGCAGCCTTGCCGGGCTGCTCACCGTCGCGCCCGGTGACGAGGCGGCGCTGGCCGCCGCGCTGGGTGGTCTGGCCGACGCGGTGGCGGTCAGCGGCGTGGACGAGGCGGTCGAGGCGATGCGGCTGCTCAAGATCTCCGACGCCGGTCGGGCCGGGCTGCTCGTCGGCAGCCCCGCCGGACCGGGCATGGACGGTCCCGCCGACGCGCTGCGCCCGAAACTGCCCGAGGGCGCCCGCTGGGCCCCCGACCTGGTCGAGTGCTCGGCGGCGATCCGCCCGGCCGTGCACCGCGCGTTGCGCGACGTGGCGCTCGTCGACGATCTCGCCGCCGCGTCCGCGCTCGTCGCCGCGAACCCGGAGCTGCGCGCGGTCACCCCCGACGGCGACGTGGTCGGTGCGTACGCCGCGGCGGGCGGGTCGGCCAAGGCGCCCAGCTTCATCGAGGTGCAGGCCGCCGTCGAGGAGGCGCGGGCCAACCGGGCCACCGCCGAACGCTCCGCCGCCGAGCTGCGCGAACAGCTCGCCGAGGCGCGCGCCGAGGTGGCCGCCGCCAAGGAGGCGGTGCAGCACGCCGCGGCCGCGAAGCGGGAGGCGGAGAGCCACCGCAACGCCGCCGCGCGCCGCCTGGCCGAACTGGGCGCCGCCGCCCGGTCGGCCAAGGCGGAGACCGACCGGCTCGGCGAGTCCCGGGCCCGCGCCGAGGCGGCCCGGGAACGGGACCTCGCGGCGCTGGCCGAGCTGGAGGAACGGCTGCGGCTGGCCGAGGCCACCCCGATCGACGCCGAACCGTCCACCGAGGAGCGGGACCAGCTCGCCGCCCTGGTGCCGCAGGCACGGCAGAACGAGATGGAGGTCCGGCTCGCGGTGCGTACCGCCGAGGAGCGGGTGGCCTCGATCGCCGGGCGGGCCGACTCGCTGGCCCGGCAGGCGACCGCCGAACGGGCGGCGCGGGAGCGCGCCGCGGCCCGGCGCGCGGCCCGCACGCGCGGCGCCCAGATCGCCCGGGCCGTGGTCGGCGGCGCCCGCGAGGCGCTCACCCGGCTCACCGTCTCCATCGCCCGCGCCGAGGAGCACCGCGACGTCGTCGCCCGCGAACGCGCCGCGCGCGAGGCCGAGCTGTCCGAGGTACGCGGCGCGGCCAAGCGCCTCGCCGCCGAGCTGGAACGGCTCACCAGCCAGGTGCACCGGGACGAGGTGGCGCGCGCCGAGCAGCGGATGCGCATCGAGCAACTGGAGGCCAAGGCCGCCGAGGACTTCGGGCTGGACGTGGCCACGCTCGTCGCCGAGTACGGCCCGGACCGGCTGGTCCCGCCCACCGACGCGGACGTGGCGCTCGCCGAGAAGGAGGGCCGGCCGGTGCCCGAGCCGGTCCGCTACGAGCGGCCGGTGCAGGAGAAGCGGGCGGCCAAGGCGGAGCGGGAACTGGCCCTGCTGGGCAAGGTGAACCCGCTCGCGCTGGAGGAGTTCGCCGCGCTGGAGGAGCGCTACAAGTTCCTCTCCGAGCAGCTGGAGGACCTCAAGGCGACCCGGCGCGACCTGCTCACCGTGGTCAAGGACGTGGACGACCGCATCCTTGAGGTCTTCGCCAGCGCGTTCGAGGACACCGCACGGGAGTTCGAGCAGGTCTTCACCGTGCTGTTCCCCGGCGGCGAGGGCCGGCTCGTGCTCACCGACCCGGAGGACCTGCTGACCACCGGCGTCGAGGTCGAGGCCCGCCCGCCGGGCAAGAAGATCAAGCGGCTCTCGCTGCTCTCCGGCGGAGAGCGGTCGCTGACCGCGGTGGCGATGCTCGTGGCGATCTTCCGCGCCCGGCCCAGCCCGTTCTACATCATGGACGAGGTGGAGGCGGCGCTCGACGACGTGAACCTGGGCCGCCTGATCACGCTGCTGGCGCAGTTGCGGGAGAAGAGCCAGCTCATCGTGATCACGCACCAGAAGCGGACCATGGAGATCGCCGACGCGCTCTACGGGGTGACGATGCGCGCCGGTGTGACCCAGGTGATCAGCCAGCGGCTCAACCGGGCCGACGACGAGGAACAGGTGACGAGCGAGTGAGTCGGGAACGCGCCACGGCGCTCCTGGTGGACTTCGACGGCGTACTGCGCCGCTGGGATCCGGCGGTGGCCGCCGGCGTCGAGCGGGAGTACGGGCTGACCGAGGGCGTCCTCGGTGAGATCGCGATGTCCTGGGGACTGCTCCAGCCGGTGCTCACCGGCCAGGTCAGCCATGCCCAGTGGATGGTGAGCGTGGCCGACGCGCTGACCCCCGCCGTCGGCGCGGATCGGGCCCGCGCGGCGGTCCAGGAGTGGCAGAGCTACCGCGGTGAGGTCGACCCGGAGGTGCTGGCGTTCCTCCGCGAGGTGCGTGCCGCCGGTATCCGGGTCGGGCTGGGCACGAACGCCACTGACCTGCTCGACGCCGACCTGGCCGCGCTGGACCTGACCGAGGAGCTGGACGTGATCGTCAACTCCTCGGTCGTGGGGGTGCACAAGCCGGCGAAGGAGTACTTCCAGGCCGCCTGCGAGGCGCTGGCGACGCCACCGGGGCGGGTGCTGTTCGTCGACGACGAGGACCGCGCGGTGGCCGGCGCCCGGGTGGCGGGTCTGTCCGCGCACCGTTGGAGCGGCCCGGCCGACCTGCGGTACCTGCGGGCGGCGCTGGCGTACTGAGCCGGCTCAGGCGCCGGTGACGCCGTCGATGCGTTCCCGGATCAGGTCGGCGTGGCCGTTGTGCCGGGCGTACTCCTCGATCATGTGGACGTAGACCCAGCGCAGGCTGATCTCGTGCGTGGTGTCGCCCCGGCGGTGGTGGAAGGTGTGCTCCAGCGGCAGGCCGGCCACCGCCTCCCGGGCCGCGTCGATCTCGGCGCGCAGCGTGGCGAGCGCCTCGGCCGGGTCGGCGTCGGCGATGTCGTTGTGGTCCGCGTCCGGGTCGGTGCTGTAGTCGTACAGCGTGGGCACGTCCTGCCCGCCGGCGCGGATGCGGAACCACCAGCGCTCCACGTCGGCCATGTGCCGGACCAGGCCGAGCAGGGTCAGCCCGGACGGCTCCACGCTCGGCGTGCGCAGTTGCTCGGCGGTAAGCCCGGCGCACTTGTGCACCAGCGTGTCGCGGTGGTGGTCGAGCCAGCCTTCGAGCATGGTGCGCTCGTCGGCGACGTAGGGCTCGTGGCGGCGGTCGATCTCAGGAACGGTCCAGGTCATGGGCGCAGATGGTAAGAGGGGCCCCCGGTACAACGCGAGGCGTTAACAGGGGGCCCTTCCTTGCACCCTCAGGGGACCACGACGACGGGCCAGCGGCCGGTGCGCACCAGCCGGGTGGCGACCGAGCCGACCAGCCTGTGCCCGGCCTGCTCGGACGAGCCGACCACCACCATGTCGGCCCGGTGCTCGTCCGCGGCCCGGCACAGCTCGGTGTAGGCGTCGCCGCGCCGGCACAGGAACGTCACCGGCAGGTCCAGTTCCTCGGCCCCGCGCCGGCACTCCGCGCGCAGCTCGTCGGCCAGCTCGTCGTGGGTCTGCTGGACCGCACCGGCCACCACGCCGGAGAGCATCGCGCTGTACGAGGCGGGCGAGCTGACGAACACCGCCACCAGCGTGGCGCCCTGCCGCCGGGCCAGTCCGGCGGCGTACGCGGCGGCGCGCATCGAGGTGCGGCTGCCGTCCACGCCGACGAGCACCACCCGTGGCCCGTCCGTACCCCGTTCGTAGGGCAGCGGACGGGTCTGCGGGCCGTACCGTTCACGCTCCGCGGCGTCCATCGTCAGTCCTTCGTTCCGGCCGGAACGGCCTCGGCCGTCTCCCGTCCGGCGGGCACCGGCTCGGCGTTGGAGCGGCGCAGCGGCACCTCCCGGATGAGGACCACAGCGATCAGGGCGAGCAGTCCGAACGGGGCGGCGGCCAGGAAGATGTCACCGGCGGCGTGGCCGTACGCGGACTCGACCACGGCGCGGATCGGGCCGGGGAGCGTGTGCACGTCCGGCAGGCCGCCGCCACCCGACCCGGAGGCCGGGACGCCGAGGCGGCTCAGGCCGTCGGCCAGGTAGCCGGTGACCCGGTGCCCGAGGATCGCGCCGAGCGCGCTGACGCCGATCGCGCCGCCGAGGCTGCGGAAGAACGCCACCACCGAGCTGGCCGCGCCGAGTTCGTCCGGGCGGACCGTGTTCTGCACGGCCAGCACCAGGTTCTGCATGCTCATGCCGACGCCGAGGCCGATCAGCGCCATGAACACGGCGAGGCGCCAGTACGGGGTGTCCGCGCGCATGGTGCCCATCAGCGCGAAGCCGGCGGTGAGCAGCACCGAGCCGATGACCAGCCAGCTCTTCCAGCGACCGGTGGCGGTGATGATCCGGCCGACCACCGTCGAGGAGACCAGCAGGCCGCCGATCATGGGCAGCGTCATCAGGCCGGACATGGTCGGGCTGGCGCCACGGCTGATCTGGAAGTACTGGCCGAGGAAGACCGAGGCGCCGAACATGCCGACGCCGACCGCGATGCTGGCGATCACGGCGAGCGTGATGGTGCGGTTGCGGAACAGGTGCGGCGGGATCATCGGCTCCGCGGCACGCTTCTCGACCCGGGCGGCGAGCACGCCGAGCACCGCCGCGCCGGCCACCATCACGCCGCTGGTCCAGGAGATCCAGTCGTACCTGTCGCCGGCCAGGGTGATCCAGACCAGCAGCAGCGAGACGGCGGCGGTGATGAGCGTGGCACCCCACCAGTCGATCTTCACCTCGCGCCTGACCACCGGCAGGCGCAGCGTCCGCTGGAGCACGACCAGGGCGAGCACGGCGAACGGCACGCCGACGTAGAAGCACCAGCGCCAGCCGAGCCAGGAGGTGTCCACGATGACGCCGCCGATCAGCGGGCCGCCGATGGTGCCGACGGCCATCACCGCGCCGAGGTAGCCGCTGTACCTGCCGCGCTCGCGCGGCGCGATCATCGTCGCCATGATCACCTGGGCCAGGGCGGTGAGGCCGCCCGCGCCGACGCCCTGCACCACGCGGCAGGCGATCAGCTCACCCGTGGTCTGCGCCTGCCCGGCGAGCACCGAGCCCAGCACGAAGACCACCAGGGAGAGCTGGACCAGCAGCTTCTTGCTGAACAGGTCGGAGAGCTTGCCCCAGATGGGCGTGGTCGCGGTGGTCGCCAGCAGCGTCGAGGTGACCACCCAGGTGTACGCGGACTGGCCGCCGCGCAGGTCGGTGATGATTCGCGGCAGCGCGTTGGAGACCACGGTGGAGGAGAGGATCGCGACGAACATGCCCAGCAGCAGGCCGGAGAGCGCCTCCAGGATCTGCCGATGGGACATGTCGACGGCGGTCGCCCGCGCGGGCGCAGTCGCCTGGGTCATCGTGGATTGCCTCCGGAGCGGGAAAAAGGTTGCCTTGGGCAACCGTATAAGTCGTTGCCTTGAGCAACAACTCCTGCCGGACCGGCTTTGTTCCCCCCCGCCGGAGGCATCAGAACGACTCGTTGAAGCGGTGCATCAGCCGGGCCAGGTCCGCCACGTCCTCTTTCGGCCAGCTTTCGAGCGAACGCCTTATCTGTCCGAGTCGCGCCGCCCGGGCCGCGTCGAACCGCCGCGTGCCCTCCTCGGTCAGGCTCAGCTGGGCCGCCCGCCGGTCGGTCGGGTCCGGGTCGCGCCGGACCAGGCCCAGCGCCTCCAGCCCGCCGATCTGGCGACTCAGCGTGCCCTTCCCGATGCCCAGCTTCGCGGCCAGGTCGGTGAGGCGGATCGATCCGGAGCGGCGCAGCCAGAGCAGCAGGCCGTACGCGTTCGGTTCCAGGTTCGGGTGGACCTCGCGGGCGATCTCCCAGGACAACGCCCGGCCGCGGCGCAGCAGCGCGGTCAACTCGTGCTCCACGGCGCGCAGCGTCTCGTCCACGCTCAGAGGGTACTCAGTCCCCGTCGCTGAGTTGCTGTTGCGCCACCGGTCGCAGCTCGCCCTCGCTGGTCGTGCCCTCTATCACCACGGCGGCCCTGCGACCCTGATGCGTGAGCGTGGCGACCGCGTTACCGAAGTAGGGCCCCGCCAGCTTCCGCCAGCGCACCGGCGGGCGGCGTACCCCGGCCGAGCGTGCCAGCGCCCGGGTCGCCCCGGCCGGGCCGGGATTCCAGCCCAGCGTCATCAGCGGGCGCATCGCGGCCGGCACCTGGTTGTGGATCGGCGAACAGGTGAGCTGGTACACGGGTGTGCGGACGTCACGGTCGGCGAACCGGGCCCGCGCCACGTACGAGTGGTGCACGTCACCGGAGAGCACGCTGATCGACGCCGGTCGCGCGTACGCCGGCCCGGCGCCCACCCGCGCCCCGGTGCGCGGCGCGGTACCGCTGCCCAGCCGCGCGAACAGCTCGCCCAGCGCCTCGAACGAGCGCCGGAACGCGGCCCAGTGCTCCAGGTCCAGGGCCCGGCGGATCTGCTCGGAGATCCGGGCCACCCAGGGGCGGCCCGAGTCGGCCAGGCGTTCGTTCCACGCCTCGACGTGGTGGATGCCCGGCGGCAGCAGCCACGGCAGCGAGCTGCCCACCACCAGGTGGTCGTAGGTGCCGTGGGCCTGGTCGAGGAACCACGACCACTCGCCCGGCGGCAGCATCGCCCGGCTGCCGGGCAGGAGCACCCGGCTGGACCGGTTGTCCAGCATGACCAGGCGGGTGCGGCCCAGGTCCAGCGCGTAGCTCCACTGGTACTGCACGGCCCGCCAGCGCTCGGTGTCGTGCGCCAGGTCGGCCTCCTTGTCGACCCGCTCGCCGAACTCGTGCAGCACACCCGTGGCGTCCTCGGCGGCGACCACCTTCGCGTAGACCGGGTCGGCGGCGATCTCGTCCGGGCTCAGGTTGCCCAGGTGCTGGTAGACCCAGTAGGAGGCGAGACCGCTGCGGATCCGTTCGGCCCACCAGGGCTGCTCGCGCATGTCCGCGCGCCACGACTGCGAGGTGTTCCAGTCGTCGATCACCTCGTGGTCGTCGAAGATCATCACGCTCGGCACCGTGGAGAGCAGCCAGCGGATCTCCGGGTCGCGCCACGACTCCAGGTAGAGCTTGGTGTACTCGTCGAAGCTCACCACCTGCGTCGCCGGGGCGTCCTTCGGCCGCTTGCGGCGACGCTTCAGCAGCCGCCGCACGGTCGGCGAGGTCTCGTCCGCGTACACCTGGTCGCCGAGCAGCACCAGCAGGTCGGGCAGCACGGCCTCGTCGGGCGCCGCCATCACCCGCCGGGCGTACGCGTCCAGCGCATCAGGCGGCAGCTTCCGCGCGGTGGAGTGCTGGGTGGTCTCCCGGCACGAGCCGAACAACAGGCGTACCGGCTGGTCGGCGTCGTCGAGCGCGCGGGTCCGGATCACGCTGGGCGGGAACGACGAGTCGGGCAGCGGCCACGCCACCTCGTCGTCGATCAGCACCTCGTAGGTCGTGGCGGCGTCCGGGGTGAGCCCGCTCACCACGACGATCGCGTAGTGGTGGTCGTACGCGGAGAAGGTGGGCGAGCTGCCGGTGGCGCCGTCCGCCGTGCGGACGGTGACCACGGCGGGCGAACTGGTCTCCACCCAGACGGTCGCCCGCGTGTCGACGACCCGGCGCAGCAGCGGGCCGATGAGCAGGCGGGAACCGGGCACGACGCACCTCCGACAAGATCGTTGCGGCTGATTCCTACCCGGCCGGCGGTTGCGGTACGCCTTCCGGTGTGAGCGTACCCGCAGGTTGTTCGCGTGCCGAGGCGGTGAGTGGGACGCCGTCGCCGGCATCTGACAGGATTTCGGGCATGACGGAATACCTCCTCGTCGCTCTCGCCCTGCTCGGCGTGCTGATCATCGGCGGCCTGAGCCTCGTGGTGCCCCGGCTGCGCCGGCGCCCGCAGCCGCCGCTGCCGCGTACGGAGGTCGACACCCGGACCGAGGAGGACCTGGCCGGCCCGCCGGTCGAGGCCCCGGAGGCGGAACTCACCACCGGCGTGGTGGTCGAGGCGCCGCCGGCCCCTCCGGTCGAGGTGCCGCAGGTCGAGGTGCCGGAGCCGACCGCCGGCCGCCTGGTCCGGCTGCGCTCGCGGCTGTCCCGCTCGCAGAACGTCTTCGGCAAGGGCCTGCTCGGCCTGCTCAGCCGCGACCGGCTGGACGAGGACACCTGGGAGGAGATCGAGGACAGCCTGATCACCGCCGACGTCGGCATCGACGCCACCCGGGAGATCGTCGACCGGCTGCGCGAGCGGACCCGGGTGCTCGGCACGCGGACCGGGGAGGAACTGCGCGCGCTGCTCGCCGCCGAGCTGGTCAACGCGCTCGACCCGGGCCTGGACCGCTCGCTGCGCACCGCGCCGAAGGAGGGCGTCCCGGCGGTGGTGCTCGTGGTCGGCGTCAACGGCGCCGGCAAGACCACCACCTGCGGCAAGATCGCCCGGGTGCTCGTCGCGGACGGCCGCAGCGTGCTGCTCGGCGCCGCCGACACGTTCCGGGCCGCCGCCGCCGACCAGCTGGAGACCTGGGGCGGCCGGGTGGGCGCCGAGACGGTCCGCGGGCCCGAGGCCGCCGACCCGGCGAGCGTCGCGTTCGACGCGGTCAAGCGCGGCATCGACACCGGCGTGGACACCGTGCTCATCGACACCGCCGGCCGACTGCAGAACAAGATCGGCCTGATGGACGAGCTGGGCAAGGTCAAGCGGGTGGTGGAGAAGCACGGCCCGATCGACGAGACGCTGCTGATCCTCGACGCCACCACCGGCCAGAACGGGCTGGAGCAGGCGCGGGTCTTCACCGAGGCGGTGAACGTCACCGGCGTGGTGCTGACCAAGCTCGACGGCACCGCCAAGGGCGGCATCGTGATCGCCGTGCAGCGCAAGCTCGGCATCCCGGTCAAGCTCGTCGGCCTCGGCGAGGGCAAGGACGACCTGGCCCCGTTCGACCCGGCACAGTTCGTCGACGCGTTGCTCGGCACCGAGCCGCTCGCCCGGGACGCGTAGCCTCTCCCGTGACGACTGACGATCGCGCCTACGCGGGGTGGCGCGACCCCAGCCACCCGTCGCCACGCCTCGGGAGACCGTACGTGACTTCGCAGGAGATCCCGCTGCACGGCGGGAACGTGAGCACCGTGGTCCGTGTGGGAGACACGGTCCGGCGCAACGCCGGCCCGTGGACGCCCTCCGTGCACGCGCTGCTGCGCCACCTGGAGTACGTCGGATTCACCGGCGCGCCCCGGGCGCTCGGCATGGACGAGCGCAACCGGGAGGTCCTGTCGTACCTGGAGGGGGAGTGCGGGGAGTACCCGCTGGCCCCGCACTGGGTCACCGACGAGGCCCTGGTCACGGTGGCCACCATGCTGCGGATGTTCCACGACGCGCAGTACGGCTTCACCCCGCCGCCCGGCGCGGTCTGGCGCTCGTTCGGGCCGCCCCCGCCGGACACCGAGGTCATCTGCCACCACGACGCCGCGCCGCACAACGTGATCTGGCGTCCCGACGGCACGCTCGGGCTGATCGACTTCGACCTCGCCTCGCCCGGCGCCCGGATCTACGACGTGGCGTACGCGGCCTGGACCTGGGTGCCGATCTTCTCCGACCGGGACTCGATCACGCTCGGCTGGAAGCACCCGGACCGGCCGCGCCGGCTGCGGCTGTTCGCCGACGCGTACGGGCTGATCCCGCGCGACCGGCACCGGCTCATCCGGACCATCCGCAAGCGCATCGTCGACCACGTCGAGGGCATCCGGCGGATGGCCGCCGCCGGTGAGCCGGCGTTCGTCCGGATCGTCCACAAGGGCCACCTGCGTCGCCCTATGCGTGACCTGCGGCTGCTCGACTACGAGCGGCACCAGCTGGAGTACGCGCTGCGCTGAGCAAGATCGGCGTTCTTCACACGCCGGAAACAACCCGTCACGCGTCGGAAATCGCGCGGTGTCGCTGAAGGAAACAGCCGGCGACAAAGCTTCCGCGCAACCGGCTGACGGGCGATGCTGCCAGGTCTCAGTCGGAGGGAGGAATACGACAACGAGAGGAGGCAGCGTGGAGATCGACACCGGGAACACTGCCTGGTTGCTTGTCTCGACTGCCCTCGTGCTGCTCATGACCCCCGGTCTCGCGCTGTTCTACGGCGGCCTGAACCGGTCCAAGGGCGTTCTGAACATGATGATGATGAGCTTCTCGTCCATCGGGCTCGTCAGCATCCTGTGGCTTTTCTACGGCTTCACCGTCGCCTTCGGCGAGGGCGGCAGGTTCTGGGGTGACCTGGGCCAGTACCTCGGTACCAAGACCTTCGTCGGCGAGAGCGACCTGTGGGGCGAGACCGGCATCCCGATCTACGTCTTCATCGCCTTCCAGATGATGTTCGCGATCATCACCGTGGCGCTGATCAGCGGTGCGCTGTCCGACCGGGTGAAGTTCGCCGGCTGGCTGCTGTTCGCGTTCGGCTGGGCCACCCTGGTCTACTTCCCGGTCGCCCACATGGTCTGGGGCGGCGGGCTGATCGGCGGCGACATCGGCGCGCTGGACTTCGCCGGTGGTACCGCCGTGCACATCAACGCCGGTGCGGCGGCGCTCGCGCTGGTGCTCGTGCTCGGCAAGCGGGTCGGCTGGCCGCGCGAGAGCATGAAGCCGCACAACGTCCCGATGGTCGCCCTCGGCGCCGCGCTGCTGTGGTTCGGCTGGTTCGGCTTCAACGCCGGTTCCGAGCTGACCGCCGACGGGGTCACCGCGCTGGCGTTCATCAACACCCAGGTCGCCACCGCCGCCGCGCTGCTCGGCTGGATCGTCGTGGAGTGGCTGCGCGACGGCAAGCCGACCCTGGTCGGCGCCTCGTCCGGCGCCATCGCCGGCCTGGTCGCGATCACCCCGGCCTGTGCGTTCATCACCCCGGCCGCAGCGGTGCTGCTGGGCGTGGTGGCCGGTGCGGTCTGCGCCCTCGCGGTCGGCCTGAAGTACCGGCTCGGCTACGACGACTCGCTCGACGTGGTCGGCGTGCACTTCGTCGGCGGCTGGATCGGCTGCCTCTGGATCGGCCTGTTCGGTACCGCCTCGGTCAGCTCGCTGGTGGAGACCGACGGTCTGCTCGTCGGCGGCGACGCCTCGCTGCTCGGCAAGCAGGCGATCAGCGCGCTGATCGTCAGCGTCTACTCCTTCGTGGTCGCCTTCGCCCTGGGCTTCGTGATCGACAAGACGATCGGCCTGCGGGTCTCCGCCGAGGCCGAGGTCGACGGCATCGACATCGCAGAGCACGCGGAGAGCGGCTACGACCTGTCGCCCACCACGGGCAGCAGCGGTGGTGCGTTCGCGATGGCCGGGATCGGCGCCGGCAAGTCGGCCGCGGAGCCCGCCGTCGAGACCGACGAGTCCGCGCCGGTCAGCGAGAAGGTCGCCGGTTAACGTTCCTGGGATGGAGGGGTTGGACATGAAGCTGGTGACCGCGGTCATCAAGCCGTACCAGCTGGACGCGGTGAAGGAGGCCCTGCACGCGCTCGGCGTGGCCGGGCTGACCGTCAGCGAGGTCCAGGGCTACGGCCGGCAGAAGGGGCACACCGAGGTCTACCGGGGTGCCGAGTACACGGTCGAGTTCCTGCCCAAGATCCGGGTCGAGGTGCTCACCGACGAGATGGACGTCGACAAGATCGTGGACGCGATCGTCGGCGCCGCCCGGACCGGCAAGATCGGCGACGGCAAGGTCTGGGTGACCGGCGTCGAGGAGGTCGTCCGGGTGCGTACCGGCGAGCGCGGGCTCGACGCCCTCTGATCGCCGGATCCGCCGACGTGACCTCGTTGACCACGGCCGCCGCCCCCACCGGGGACGGCGTGCCCGTGGTCAACGAGGTCGCCGGCGTTCCCGCCGGCATCGGCGCGGCCGCCCGGACCGCCCGGGCCGACGCGCTCGACGCCTGGCTGTGCCGGGCCTTCCCGGACCGGGACGGGGTCGCGCTCGTCGCGGTGGGCGGGCTGGGCCGTCGCCAGTGCGCCCCCTACGGCGACCTCGACCTGGTGCTGCTGCACGCCGGGGTACCCGGCATCGACGAGCTGGCCGCGTCGCTCTGGTATCCGATCTGGGACGCCGGGCTGCGGCTCGACCACTCGGTCCGCACCGTCGCCGAGGCGCTGTCGGTGGCCCAGGACGACGTCAAGGTCGCCCTCGGCCTGCTCGACGCCCGGCACGTGGCGGGCGATCCGGCGCTCACCGACCAGCTCTCCCGTACCGCCACCGACCACTGGCGGCGGACCGCGATCCGCCAGCTCCCCGGCCTGCGCGAGATCACCGCCGCGCGCTGGGAGGCGCACGGCGAACTGGCCTTCCTGCTCGAAGGTGACCTCAAGGAGGCGGCCGGCGGGCTGCGCGACGTGGGCATCCTGCGCGCCATCGCCACCGCCGGCGTCACCGACGCGCTCCGTCCCGCCGTGTACGCGGCGCACCGGCGGCTGCTGGACACCCGCGACGCGCTGCACCAGCAGGTGGGCCGCCGGGTCGACCGCCTGGTCGCCCAGGAACGCGACGGCGTGGCGCGGCTGCTCGGCGCCGAGGACGGCGACGCGCTGCTGCGGCTCGTGGCCGGCGACGCCCGCACCGTCAGTCACGCCCTCGACGACGCCTGGCGGGCCGCCGACCGGCTCCGCTCCGGCCGGCACCGCGCCGCGCCCGGCCGCCCGCTGCGCCGCCCGGTCGCCCGGGACGTGGTGGAGCAGGACGGCGAACTCGTGCTCGCCCGCACCGCCATCGGGGCCCGCCCCGACCCGAGCCTGTCGCTACGTGTGGCCGCCGCCGCTGCCACCACCCGGCTGCCGATCGCGCGCGCCACCTGCGAGTGGCTCGCCGCGTACTGCCCGCCGCTGCCCGCGCCCTGGCCACCGGCGGCCCGCGCCGCGCTGATCACCCTGCTCGGCGCCGGTCCCGGCCTGGTGCCCGCCTGGGAGACCTGCGACAGGTACGGGCTGATCGACCGCTGGCTACCCGAGTGGACCCGGATGCGCAGCCTGCCCCAGCACAACCCGGTGCACCGGTTCACGCTCGACCGGCACCTGGTGCAGACCGCGTACGAGGCGAGCCGGCACACCCGCGACGTGGAACGGCCCGATCTGCTGCTGCTCGGCGCGTTCCTGCACGACATCGGCAAGGGGCTGGACGGCGACCACTCGACCGTCGGCGCGCCGCTGGCCGAGGCGGTGGCCACCCGGATCGGGCTGCCGCCGGACGAGGCGGCGCTCATCGGCACGCTGGTCCGGCTGCACCTGCTGCTGCCCGACGTGGCCACCCGCCGTGACCTGTCCGACCCGAAGACCGTCGCCGGCGTCGCCGAGCGGGTCGGTGACACCGGCACGCTGGAACTCCTGCACGCCCTGGTCCGCGCCGACGCCGCCGCCACCGGCCCGGCCGCCTGGTCCGGCTGGAAGGGCCGGCTGATCGCCGAACTGGTGAGCCGGGTGCGCACCACGCTGGACACCGGTGTGGTGCCCGCCCCGCCGGCCCCGGACCCGGCGCTCGTGGCCGGGCCGCTGCCTGTCGTACACCTGGGGGAGGACCGGGTGTCGGTGGCCGCGGCCGACCGGCGCGGGCTGCTCGCGACGGTGGCCGGGTGCCTGGCGCTGCACCGCCTGGAGGTGATCTCCGCGGACGCCGCCACCGTCGACGGCCGCGCCCTGGTCGAGTGCCGGGTGCAGCCGCGCTACGGGCTGGCCCCGGAGCCGATCGCGCTCAGCGCCGACCTGCGCCGCGCGGTCGGCGGCGACGTGTCGGTCATCCAGCGGCTGCGCGGCCGGGCCCTCGCGGCGCGCAGCCAGGGCGCCGCGCCGCGGGTGGTGTGGCACCGGGAGGCGGCCACCGACGCGGTGCTGCTGGAGCTGCGGGCCGCCGACGCCGCAGGGCTGCTGTACCGGGTGACCTGCGCGCTGGACGAGGCGGGCGCCCAGGTGCGGGCGGCCCGGATCTCGACGCTGGGCGGCGACGTGGTGGACGCGTTCTACCTGGTCGGCGGCTGGCCCTCGGACGAGGAACGGGCCCGGATCGAGGCTGCGGTGCTGGCCGCCGTGTAGCGGAACGCGCCGCCGGGCCGGAGCGGGGGTGCGGGCGGCGGGCTACCCTAACGGTGGGCTGGACCACCGGCCCGGCAGCATGTACCCGCCGAAAACGACAAACGGGATGTTCGCGTGTTTGACACCTTGAGTGACCGCCTGTCCGGGATCTTCACCAAGCTCCGCGGCAAGGGCCGGCTCACCGACGCCGACATCGACGCCACCGCGCGCGAGATCCGGATGGCGTTGCTGGAGGCCGACGTCGCCCTGCCGGTGGTCAAGGGCTTCATCGCGAACGTCAAGGAGCGGGCGCGCGGCGCCGAGGTCTCCCAGGCGCTCAACCCGGCGCAGCAGATCGTCAAGATCGTCAACGAGGAGCTGATCAAGGTCCTCGGCGGCGAGGGGCGGCGGCTCCAGTTCGCCAAGCACCCGCCGACCGTGATCATGCTGGCCGGTCTCCAGGGTTCCGGTAAGACGACGCTCGCCGGCAAGCTGGCCCGCTGGCTCAAGAGCCAGGGCCACCAGCCGCTGCTCGTCGCCGCCGACCTCCAGCGTCCCAACGCCGTCGGTCAGCTCCAGGTGCTCGGTGGCCGGGCCGGGGTCGAGGTGTACGCCCCGGCGCCCGGCAACGGCGTCGGCGACCCGGTGCAGGTGGCCCGCGACTCGATCGAGCACGCCCGCCGTGCCGCCCGGGACATCGTCATCGTCGACACCGCCGGCCGGCTCGGTATCGACACCGAGATGATGCAGCAGGCCGCGAACATCCGCGACGCCGTCCAGCCGGACGAGGTCATCTTCGTCATCGACGCGATGGTCGGCCAGGACGCGGTGCGTACCGCCGAGGCGTTCCGCGACGGCGTCGGCATCACCGGCGTGGTGCTGTCCAAGCTCGACGGCGACGCCCGCGGTGGCGCCGCGCTCTCCGTCCGCGAGGTGACCGGCCAGCCGATCCTGTTCGCCTCCACCGGCGAGAAGCTGGAGGACTTCGACGTCTTCCACCCGGACCGGATGGCCAGCCGGATCCTCGGCATGGGCGACGTCCTCACTCTGATCGAGCAGGCCGAGGCGGCCTTCGACTCCGATCAGAAGGAGAAGATGACCGCCAAGCTGATGGGCGGGGAGACCTTCACGCTGGAGGACTTCCTCGATCAGCTCATCGCGGTCCGGCGGATGGGCCCGATCGCCAACGTGCTGGCCATGATGCCGGGCATGGGGCAGATGAAGGACCAGCTCGCCGAGCTGGACGACAAGCACTTCGACCGGGTCACCGCGATCATCAGGTCGATGACCCCGGCCGAGCGCACCAACCCGAAGATCATCAACGGCTCCCGCCGGGCCCGCATCGCGAACGGCTCCGGCGTCACCGTCATGGACGTCAACCAGCTGCTCAACCGCTTCGCCGACGCGCAGAAGATGATGAAGCAGATGGGCGGCATGATGGGCCTGCCCGGCGGCGGCCGGCGCAAGGCGACCAAGTCGCCGAAGAACAAGCGCAAGGGCACCAAGGGCGGCGGGCGGCCGCGTACCGGCGCCGGCATGCCGGGCGGCTTCCCGGGCGGGATGCCGCAGCTCCCGCCGGGCCTGGACCCGGGCGACCTGGCCGGTGGGCAGGGCCTGCCGCCGGGCTTCAAGCTCCCGAAGATCGACTTCAACAAGCTCGGCAAGGGCGGCGACAAGGGCCCGCGGTAGCGTGTCGGTGACGGTGGGCGACATTGCTGTCTCTTAAGGTGATGTCGCCCCCTGGAAGGAGATGTCAATGACCGCGGCCCCGATCCTGCCGGAGCGGCACGAGTGGACGGTCGACGACCTGGGCGAACTGCCCAAGGACCTTCCGTACGAACTGATCAACGGAAGGTTGATCGTGCCGTCGCCCACTCTGCTGCACCAGGACATGTGTGTCCGTCTCCTGCTCGCGTTGGAGGTCAACTGCCCGAAGGAGTACCAGGTCGGCATCGACCTGTCGATGCGGGTCGACCACCGGAACGAGCCCCGGCCGGACGTCGTCGCGGTCGTGCGGGGTAACGCCAACCGGAGCCCGCTGCCGGTCGAGGACGCGGTGCTCGCCGTCGAGGTCATCTCGCCGACCTCCACCTTCCGCGACATGTACGACAAGGCCAGGGTCTACGCGTACGCGGGCGTCCGCTCCTACTGGGTGCTCGACCCCATCAAGGAGAAGATCACGCTGACCGAGTACGCGCTCGGCGCCAACCTCGAGTACAAGCAGGTCGGTCAGACAGACGACGTGTTCGTCACCGCACGGCCGTGGAAGGTCTCGATCGATCTGCCGGCGCTGACCGCGCGCCGCAACGACCTGCTCGCCGGCGAGGAGGGCTGATCGGGTAGGACTGTGCACATGGCTCTGCACGTGCGCGGTGTGTTCCTTCCCGACGACGAGGTCCGGGACGTCTGGCTGGTCGGCGACCGGGTCACCTTCGAACCGGTGCCCGGCGCCGAGACGGTGGCCGACGGCGGCTTCGTGCTGCCCGGCCTGACCGACGCCCACTGTCACATCGGCATCGCCCGCGGCGGAAGCCCGATCACCTCGCTCGACCAGGCACGGGACCTGGCCCGGATCGACCGGGACGCGGGCGTGCTGGCGATCCGCGACGCCGGCTCGCCGTACCCGTACCCCGAACTGGAGGACGAGCCGGACCTGCCGCGACTGGCCCGCGCGGGCCGGCACGTCGCGCCGCCGAAGCGCTACCTGCGCGACATCGGCGTGGAGGTCGGCGCTGCCGAGGTCGCCGCGACGGTGGCCGCGCAGGCCGCGGCCGGCAACGGCTGGGTCAAGCTGGTCGGCGACTGGATCGACAGGGGCGTGGGCGACCTGGCGCCGGCCTGGGACGCCGACACGATGACCGCGGCGGTCGCCGCCGCCCACGCCGCCGGCGTACGCGCGGCGGTGCACACGTTCTCCGAGTCGGCGGTGGAGATCATGGTGCGGGCCGGGGTGGACTCGGTTGAGCACGGCACCGGGCTGAGCCTCGACCTGATCGACCTGATGGCCCGGCAGGGCACCGCGCTGGTCCCCACGATGATCAACATCCGGACGTTCGGCCACATCGCCGAGCAGGCCCGGCCCAAGTTCCCCGGGTACGCCGACCACATGCTCGCCCTGCGCGACCGCTTCCCCGAGGTGGTGCGCGCCGCGCACGAGGCGGGCGTGCCGATCTACGTCGGCACCGACGCGGGTGGGGGCATCGACCACGGCCTGGCGGCCGAGGAGATGCTGCTGCTGCACGAGCAGGCCGGGATGTCCGCGCCGGACGTGCTCGCCGCCGCCTCCTGGCGGGCCCGGGAGTGGCTCGGCTTCCCCGGGCTGGTCGAGGGCGGTCTCGCCGACCTGGTGGTCTACCCCGAGGACCCGCGCCGCGACCTGCGCGTGGTCCGCGCCCCCAGCCGGATCGTGCTGCGCGGCCGGGTCGTCCGCTGACCTGCGGTCGGTGGCGGTGGTGACCGGCCGCCGTCGGCGGCCCTAGCGGGCCGTCGCCGCCGTCAGGAACAGGCGTACCGCCAGGTCGGCCAGCCGGTCGGCGGTCTCGTCCACCGGGCCACCGGGCAGCACGATGTGGCTCACCACCAGGCGTACGACGCTGTCCGCCGCGAACGCCAGGGCCGCCGGATCGGCGTCGGGCAGACGCTCACCGGTCCACTCCAGCAGCGCCCGCGCGGCCTCGGCGAGCACCAGCTCGGACCGGGTGGTGAGGTAGGGCAGCAACTCCTCCGAGCCGCCCCGGGTGCTGGTCAGCACCGCCCTCACCAGCGGGTTCTCGGCGGCCGAGGCGAGCGTGCGGTGGATCGCCGCGTACGCGGCCGCGCGGACGTCGGAGTCGTGCTCGTCCAGCGCGGACCGGACCTGGCCGACGAACCGGTCCACCTCGTGCCGGGCCAGCGCCTCGCCCAGGCCCGCCTTGGTGCCGAACTCGTTGTAGACCGTCTGCCGGCTCACCCCCGCCGCGCTCGCGACCGCACCCATCCGGACCCCGGCCCAGCCGGTCGTGACGGTCAGCGAGCGGGCGGCGTCGACGATCGTGTCGCGCACCGGCGTGACGTTCCTGGGCTTAGACATGGTGATCGAAGTCTACGGGCGCTGTTCCGCGCCCGGCTGCGCCGACCCGTCACGGGACGCATAGGATGTGCGGTCATGGCACGCGTGCTCACTCCCCGTGCGGAGGACTTTCCCCGCTGGTACCAGGACCTGATCGCCAAGGCGAAGCTGGCCGACAACGGCCCGGTCCGGGGGACCATGGTGATCCGACCGGCCGGCTACGCCATCTGGGAGCGGATGCAGGCCGAGATGGACGCCCGGATCAAGGCGGCGGGTGCGGAGAACGCGTACTTCCCGCTGTTCATCCCGGAGAGCTACCTGAAGCGGGAGGCCGAGCACGTCGAGGGCTTCTCGCCGGAGCTGGCGGTGGTCACGCACGGTGGCGGCAAGCAGCTCGCCGAGCCGGTGGTGGTGCGGCCCACGAGCGAGACGGTCATCGGCGAGTTCATGGCCAAGTGGATCGACTCGTACCGCGACCTGCCGCTGCTGCTCAACCAGTGGGCGAACGTGGTCCGGTGGGAGCTGCGCCCGCGGATCTTCCTGCGTACCAGCGAGTTCCTCTGGCAGGAGGGGCACACCGCGCACGCCACCCGTTCCGACGCCCGCGCCTACGCGCGGCGGATCCTGCACGAGGCGTACGAGGATCTGATGGTCAACGTGCTCGGCATCCCGGTGGTGGTGGGCCTGAAGACCGCCCGGGAGCGCTTCGCCGGCGCCACCGCCACGTACACGTGCGAGGGCATGATGGGCGACGGCAAGGCGCTCCAGCTGGGCACCAGCCACGAGCTGGGCCAGAACTTCGCCAAGGCGTTCGACATCAGCTACTCGTCGGCCGAGGGCGGCCGGGAGCACGCGTGGACCACCTCCTGGGGCACCTCCACCCGGATGCTCGGCGGCCTGATCATGTGCCACGGCGACGACAACGGGCTGCGGGTGCCGCCGAAGCTGGCGCCGGTCCAGGCGTACGTGATGATCGTCAAGGACGGCGAGGGCGTGAGCCAGGCGGCGGCCAAGCTGTGCGACGCGCTGCGCGACGCCGGGGTGCGGGTGGCGCTCGACGACCGGACCGACACCGCGTTCGGCCGCCGCGCCGTCGACGCCGAGCTGCGCGGCTACCCGGTCCGCGTCGAGGTCGGCCCGCGTGACCTGGCCGCCGGCAACGCTGTGGTGGTCCGGCGTACGGACGGCTCGAAGGCCCCGACGCCGGTGGCCGACGTGGTCGGCGCGGTGGTGGCCGCGCTGGAGGCCGACCAGCGGGCGCTGCACGACCAGGCGCTGGAGTTCCGCCGGTCCCGCACCGTCGAGGTGTCGACGCTGGCCGAGGCGATCGAGGCGTCCGCCACCGGCTGGGCGCGGGTGCCGTGGTCGGCGGTCGGCGTCGAGGGCGAGGCCGAGGCGAACGGCCAGGGCGTGACGGTCCGCTGCCTGGTGCGCGCCGACGGCTCGGTGCCGGACTCGGAGGACGAGCCCGACCTGGTGGCGATCCTCGCCCGCGCGTACTGAGATGCGGCCCGGCGATCCGGCCGGCCGGTTCGCGCCGGGGCGGCTGATCCTGCACCGGAACGTGCGGCACGGCCGGATCGGCTGGGTCCGGTCGGCCCGCGTGGTCTCCGACGACGAGCGTGGCCTGCTGCTCTGGGTGGCGCGGACAGCGCCCGTCGCGCACGAGGTGACGGAGGCCGGCCTGGGCATGCGGGCCGTGCCGTTCGCCGAGTGGGTGACGTCGTCCTACCGGCTCGCGCAGGGGCTGTGGAACGGCCCGCCGGTGCTGAAGTTCCTGCCCACCGGCGCGGCCCACTCGGTCTGGTGGTTCCGCGACGCCGCCGGCCGCTTCCAGAACTGGTACGTCAACCTGGAGGAGCCCGGCGTCCGCTGGGACGACGGCACGGTGGCCGGGGTCGACATGGTCGACCAGGACCTCGACGTCGTGGTCCACCCGGACCTGAGCTGGGAGTGGAAGGACGAGGACGAGTTCGCCGAGCGGCTGGCGTTCCCGGAGCACTACTGGGTGACAGACGAGAAGGCGGTACGCGCCGAGGGCGAGCGGGTGATCCGGATCGCCGAGGCGGGGGAGTTCCCGTTCGACGGCACCTGGTGCGACTTCACCCCGCCCGCCGAATGGGACGTACCGGACGAACTTCCGCCGGGCTGGGACCGCCCGCCGGTGCGCTGAACGAGTGTCCTCGGTCACGGTCCGGGCTGCCCCGGGCGTGGTGTCCGGGTCCGGTGTGAGAGTTCCGGTCCGGATCTGGCAGAATGGTTCGCTGGTATCCGGCACGCGTCCGGCGCCCTCTAACCCGGGCGCGTCGCCAGTTCACCGAGCAGTCTCCGGCCCAAACCCCACTGTGCCGGTCGGCGCTCACCCGCCACACCGCCCGTACGGGCCGGTGAGATCGCAACAGGAGCGAAACAACTGTGGCCGTAAAGATCCGGCTCCTGCGGATGGGCAAGATCCGCAACCCGCAGTACCGCATCGTCATCGCCGACTCGCGCACCAAGCGTGACGGTCGCGCGATCGAGTTCGTCGGTGTGTACCAGCCGAAGGAAGACCCTTCGGTGATCGAGGTCAAGTCGGAGCGGGTCCAGTACTGGCTCTCGGTCGGCGCCCAGCCGAGCGAGGCCGTGCAGCGCCTGCTGGAGCTGACCGGTGACTGGCAGAAGTTCAAGGGCCTGCCGGCCCCGCCGCCGCTGAAGGTCGCCCCCGAGCGGGCCGACCGCAAGGCGGCGTACGAGGCCGAGGCGAAGGCCGCCGCCGGCGTGGCGGACACCCCGGCGAAGCCGGCCAAGAAGGCCGCCGCCAAGGCGGAGGAGCCGAAGGCCGAGGCCCCCAAGGCCGAGGAGCAGACCGGTGCCGAGTCCGGCGAGCAGGCCTGACATGCCGCTGCGTCCCGCTCTGGAGCACCTGGTCAAGGGCATCGTCGACCACCCGGACGACGTCCGGGTGCGCATGGTCGACTCCCGTCGGGGCAAGCGCCTCGAAGTCCGCGTGCACCCCGAGGACCTCGGCACGGTGATCGGGCGGTCCGGCCGGACCGCCAAGGCGCTGCGCCAGGTGATCGGCTCCATCGGCGGGCGTGGGGTACGCGTCGACATCGTCGACTCGTACTGATGCTTCTCGTCGTCGGCCGGATCGGTAAGCCGCACGGCATCCGCGGTGAGGTCACCGTGGAGGTGCGTACCGACGAGCCCGAAGCACGGTTCGCCCCCGGCTCGGTGTTGACCACCGAGCCGGGGGCCACCCCGTCGGAGCCCGGTGCCTGGCGGGTGCCGCCGACACTCACCGTCGAGTCGGCCCGCTGGCACCAGGGCCGCCTGCTCGTCGCCTTCGAGGGCGTGCTGGAGCGCGACGTCGCCGAGGCGCTGCGCAACACGCTGCTCGGCGTGGACAGCGCCGACGTCGCCCCGCCGGAGGACCCGGAGGAGTTCCACGACCACCAGCTGGTCGGGCTCGCCGTGGTCACCCGCGGCGGCGAGCACGTGGGCGAGGTGGCCCGCATCGACCACGCGCCCGCGTCCGACATGCTGGTGCTGCGGCGCCCCGAGGGGCGTACCGCGCTGGTCCCGTTCGTCAAGGCGATCGTGCCCGAGGTGGATCTGGCCGGCGGTCGCGTCGTCGTCGACCTGCCCGGTGGCCTGCTCGACCTCTAGCTCTCGACCTCCGGCTGGAGCCACCGCATGCGCGTCGACATCGTGTCGATCTTCCCCGAGTACTTCGCCCCGCTGGACCTGTCGCTCATCGGCAAGGCCCGCGCGAACGGCACGCTGCGGCTGGCCGTACACGATCTGCGGACCTGGACCCACGACGTGCACCGCACCGTCGACGACACGCCCTACGGCGGCGGTCCGGGCATGGTCATGCGGCCGGAGCCGTGGGGTGAGGCACTGGACGCGCTGGCGCCCGGCGAGCTGAGCCCGGACGGGCACACGCTGCCCCGGCTGCTCGTGCCGTCGCCCGCCGGCGTCCCGTTCACCCAGGCCCTGGCGCACGAGCTGGCCGCCGAGTCGCACCTGCTGTTCGCCTGCGGCCGCTACGAGGGCATCGACCAGCGGGTGCTGGACCACGCGGCGACCCGGATGCCGGTGACCGAGGTCTCGCTCGGCGACTACGTGCTGTTCGGCGGCGAGGTGGCCGTGCTGGTGATCCTGGAGGCGGTCACCCGGCTGCTGCCCGGTGTGCTCGGCAACGCCGGGTCGCTGGACGAGGAGTCGCACGCGCACGGGTTGCTGGAGGCCCCGCTCTACACGAAGCCGGCGAGCTGGCGCGGGCTGGACGTGCCCGAGGTGCTGCGCTCCGGCGACCACGCCCGGATCGACCGCTGGCGGCGGGACGAGTCGCTGCTGCGGACCGCGGCCCGGCGCCCCGACATGATCGGCGCGCTGGCCCCGGAGACGCTCGACGAGCGGGACCGGGCGACGCTGGACCGGGGCGGATTTTCCCCGCCACCGGGGCATGTGGCAAAGTAGAGGGGTTGCCGCATCCGTCCACGCCGTGGGCGGCTGCGAGGACCCCCGACCGGGGCCGGTCCCGCCGGTCACCACCCGGGGGTCAGAATCACCCATCCGCGCATCGAGTGACGATGCGCCGTGAGCCTCACGAGGACACAGCGATGAACATCCTGGACGCCCTTGACGCCCAGTCGAAGCGTACCGACCTGCCCGACTTCCGTGCCGGTGACACCGTCAAGGTGCACGCGCGGGTCGTCGAGGGCAACCGCTCCCGGGTCCAGATCTTCCAGGGCGTCGTCATCCGCCGCCAGGGCGACGGCCTGCGCGAGACCTTCTCGGTCCGCAAGGTCAGCTTCGGTGTCGGCGTGGAGCGGACCTACCCGCTCAACGGCCCGGGCATCGACCGGATCGAGGTCGTGACCCGCGGTGACGTGCGTCGCGCCAAGCTCTACTACCTGCGTGAGCTGCGCGGCAAGAAGGCCAAGATCAAGGAGCTGCGGGAGAAGCAGCCGGCTAACTGATCCGCGTTCGCCACGCCGCCCGGGCTGCGCGGATGTCGTATCGACCAGACCGCATTACCCTGGTCGGTACGGGCGCAGCCGGACGGTGCGAAACGGTCCACTACCGCCCGTGGGGTCTCCGAGGAGACTCCCGGGCGGTAGTGTCGTTTCCGCGGACCGGAGAGTGGCATGGTGCAGATGGTTGACGAGGACGGCGCCGTCGATCCCTGGCGCCGGCGGGCCCGCCGCGGCCGCCGCCAGATGCCGCTCTGGCAGGAGCTGCCGCTGCTGCTGATCGTGGCGTTCTGCCTCGCGGTGCTGATCCGGACGTTCCTGCTCCAGGCGTTCTTCATCCCCTCCGGCTCGATGGAGGACACGCTGCTCGTCGGTGACCGGGTGCTCGTCAACAAGGTCGTCTACGACGTCCGGGACCCGATCCGTGGCGAGGTGGTGGTGTTCCGGGGCACCGACCGCTGGGTCGCCCAGGAGGCGCCCGCGCCGCCGACGAACTTCGCCGGCCGGGTCGGCCGCACACTCGGCGACCTGGTGGGCGTCAGCCGCCCCGGCGAGAAGGACTTCATCAAGCGCGTCATCGGCGTACCGGGCGACAAGGTCTGGTGCTGCGACGACGGCCGGGTGGTGGTCAACGGGGTGCCGCTGGACGAGACGGCGTACGTTTCCGAGGACTCCCCGGTCGAGCTGCCACCCAATCCGAAGGAGTGCCGGTCCCGGCAGTTCACCGAGGTGGTGGTGCCGCCGGGGCAGATCTTCGTGATGGGTGACCACCGGCTGGTCTCGCAGGACGCCCGATGTCAGGGACCGGTGCCGATCGAGAACGTGGTCGGCCGCGCCTTCATGATCGTCTGGCCCTCGCAGCGTTGGACGAGTCTGCCCGTACCGGAGACCTTCTCGAGCGTGCCGCGCGCGGACGCCGCGGCGGCGCCGGGGCCGGTGCCGGTGGATCCCGACCCGGTCGGCGGCGTCGTCCTGATCCTCCCGGTCGCGGCGACGCTCACCGTTCTGGCGGGTTCGGGGCGACCGCGGCATACCCGGCGACGTAGGCTCCACCCGTGATCGACGAGCAGACCGAGAAGCCCCGCAGCTCCTTCTGGAAGGAGCTGCCCATCCTCCTGGGCGTGGCGATCCTGGTCGCGGTGCTGGTGCGTGCCTTCGTGCTGCAGACCTTCTTCATCCCGTCGCCGTCCATGGAGAACACCCTCAAGATCGACGATCGGGTGCTTGTCAACAAGCTGGTCTACGACTTCCGTTCGCCGCACCGGGGTGAGGTCATCGTCTTCAAGGCGCCCATCGAGTGGAGCGGCAACCCCGACGGCGAGGACTTCATCAAGCGGGTGATCGGCGTCGGCGGCGATCACGTGGTCTGCTGCGACCGCACCGGCGGCCAGGAGCGGCTGGTCATCAACGGCAAGCCGATCGACGAGCCGTTCATCTTCCCCGGCAACAAGCCCGCCGACCAGGACTTCGACATCACCGTGCCGAAGGGGCGCCTGTGGGTCATGGGTGACCACCGGGAGGCGTCCGGCGACTCGCTGGAGCACTGGCAGCAGTCGGGCGAGGACATCAACGTCGCCACCATCCCCGAGGGCGAGGTCGTCGGCCGGGCCTTCACCATCTTCTGGCCGGTCAGCCGCGCGACCTGGCTCAGCGTTCCGAAGCAGTTCGACGGGATCCCCAATCCCTGAGCAGGCTCGCGCCACGCTCCGGCCCGCCGGCCCTGCGCGGCCGGCGGGAGGGCGTGGTCGTTCGTCGCAGGCGTCTGGCAGGCTGGTGCGGTGACCGTCTACACCCCTCGTCGCGCGGCCCGGGTGCTGCTGGTCGACGCGTCCGACCGGGTGCTGCTCTTCCAGGGCAGTGATCCGGCCCGGCCGGGTCACCGGTACTGGTTCACCCCCGGCGGCGGGCTGGACCCGGGGGAGTCCCCGGCCGACGGCGCCGCCCGGGAACTGGCCGAGGAGACCGGCCTGCGGCTGGCCCCGGCCGAGCTGGGCGCGCCGGTCTGGTCGGACACCGTCGAGTTCCCGTTCGACGGCGTCTGGTACCGCCAGGAGCAGCAGTTCTACCTGGTCCGGGTGACGGGCTGGGAGGTCGACACCGCCGGGTTCACCGACGTCGAGCGGGCGAGCGTGCACGGGCACCGCTGGTGGCCGGTCGCCGAGCTGGCCACCAGCACCGAGCGCTACTACCCACCGGACCTGCCCGGCTGGCTCGGCGCCGTGCTGTCGGGAGGCGGCGCATGCTGACTCCGCCGCGCACCGTGGTACGCCGCGACGGCGGCCTCTACGCGCTGGAGCGGGCCCTGCAACGGCGCGGCTTCCGGCACGTGGCGGGCGCCGACGAGGCCGGTCGAGGCGCCTGTGCCGGGCCGCTGGTGGCCGCCGCCGCGATCCTGCCCGAGGGCCGGCGCGGCGAGATCGACGAGCTGGCCGACTCGAAGCTGCTCACCCCCGCCGCCCGCGAGCGCGTCTACGACGAGGTGGTGGCACGGGCCCTGGCGTACGCCGTGGTGGTCATCCCGGCCGAGGAGGTCGACGCCCGCGGGCTGCACGTGTGCAACCTCGCCGCGATGCGCCGGGCGCTCGCCTCGCTCACCACCCGCCCGGAGTACGTGCTGACCGACGGCTTCGGCGTCGACGGGCTGGACGTGCCGGGCCTGGCGGTCTGGAAGGGTGACCGGGTGGCCGCGTGCGTGGCGGCGGCCAGCGTGCTGGCGAAGGTCACCCGGGACCGGATGATGGTGGAACTGGACGGGCGGTTCCCCGGCTACGGCTTCGCCGAGCACAAGGGCTACATCACCGCCGAGCACAGCGCCGCCCTGCGCGCGCTCGGGCCCTGCCGGGAACACCGCTTCTCGTACGTGAACGTGGCCGCCGTCTCCGGACGGGACGGCCGGCCTCCCCGCGCCCGCCGCCCGGCGGGCACCGACGCACCGTCGCCCGAGCCCGTAGCAGGGCTGCCGGGTCTCGGGCCCGGCGCGTTCGCCGGCCGCCCGGACGAGCCGATGGGGCGCTGCGGCGCGTCAGGGGGTACCGTCGGCGTGGCGTTGGGCGAGCAGCCGCGACCTCCGGCGTCGGTGGGGGAAGATGTGGTCATGGAAGGCGGAGTGCGATGAGCGCGGAAGATCTCGAGAAGTACGAGACCGAGATGGAGCTGCAGCTCTACCGGGAGTACCGGGACATCGTCCGCCAGTTCTCCTACGTGGTGGAGACCGAGCGCCGTTTCTACCTGGCCAACCAGGTCGACCTGCACGTGCGCAACTCCGACGGCGAGGTCTACTTCGAGGTCGAGATGCACGACGCCTGGGTGTGGGACATGTACCGCCCTGCCCGTTTCGTCAAGAATGTGCGAGTGATGACGTTCAAGGACGTCAATGTGGAAGAGCTCGAAAAGCCCGACATCTCGCTTCCCGCAGATTCCGGATTCGGGAGCTGACCGCAGGCGGCTGAACGCCGGAGATCACTCCGCCGGCACGACCACCTCGACCCGCTGTACCAGGTTGTTCGCGAACCCGCCCCGGTTCCACGGCTGCTCGACCGGCTGGGTACGCCCCGACGCGTCGGTCGCCCGGGCGCCGAGCACGTACCGCCCCGGCGTCGCCGTCCAGCTCACCGACCAGCGGCGCCACGCCCACTCGCCTCCGGCCGGCTCGTCCAGGACCGCCGGCGTCCACGTCCCACCGCCGTCGGTCGTCACCTCGACCGAGATCACCGGCGCGTGGCCGGACCAGGCCCGGCCGTCCAGAGTGCACGGCCCGGGCCGCAGCACCCGGGTGCGGGACATGAAATCCGGGAACCCGGGCGGACGCACCAGCGCACGCGGCTCGATCCGGATCACCGGCACACCCGGGTCGTCGGCGTCGCGCCGCAGCCGGTAGGCCACCGCGTTCTGGTAGCCGTCGAACGGCTCGGTCGTCACGGTGATGTCGCGCAGCCACTTCACGTGCGCCATGCCGTACCAGCCGGGCACGATCAGGCGCAGCGGCGCGCCGTGCTGCGGCAGCAGGGGAGCGCCGTTCATCTCGTACGCCAGCAGCACCTCCTCACGCAGCGCGTCTGCGACCGGCAGCGCCCGCTGGTAGTCCTGCTCGACGCCGCGCTCCACCCCGTGGTCCGCGCCGGTGAACACCGCGTCCACCGCGTCGCCGGACAGGCCGGCCTCGCGCAGCAGCGGCGCCAGCGGCGTACCGGTCCACTCGGCGTTGCCCACCGCCTCCACCAGCCAGGGCTGGCTGACCGGGCGGGGATGCAGCAGCGCCCGCCCGTTGCCGGCGCACTCCAGCGTCACGCGGTGTGTCACCCGGGGCCGGTCGCGCAGCGCCGCCAGGTCCAGCCGCAACGGACGCTCGACCGCGCCGGACACCTTCAGCGCGTACGCGGCCGGGTCGACGTCCGGGATGTCGTAGTGGATGAGCAGGTAGTGCAGGCCCGCCGGGGTCACGTCGTACCGCAGCGCCTCCAACGGGATGCCGTGGTTACGCGCGGCGAGCTGAAGCTCCTCGGCGCTGATCGCCTCGTCCGGCCCGGCCACCCGGGAGGGCCGGCTGAAGTCGTCCACAGTGGTCATTCCTGCTCCGTCCGCTCCAGCACGTCGTAGCCCGCGAACGTGAACATCCGCGCACCCGGCGCCAGCGGGCGGGGCGTGCCGGTGAAGCGGTGCGCGCCGACGCCCACACCGTCGGCCGGGCTGGTCACCGCGACCGGCTCGAAGCCCTCCTCGGCGAACCACTCGCAGATGACCGGCACCAGGTCCGGCTCCCGCCGGTGCCGCGTCCACAGCACCGTGCCGCCGGTGGCGCAGAGCGAGGCGCAGTGCCGCACCGTGGCCCGGATGTCGTCGTCGCTGATGTTGCCGAAGATGCCGCAGACCAGCACCAGGTCCGCCGGCGCCAGGTCGGCGTACCGGTCGGTCAGCGAGGCGTCCCCGGTCACCACCTCCACGCCGGTGAGCCCGGCGTCGGCGGCGGCACGGCGGGCCGGATCGGTGTTGCGCGGATCCAGCTCGACCAGGCGGGCGGTCACGTCGGCGCCCCGCGGATGGGCGGCCAGCACCGGGATCAGGTCGCGGCCCTGGCCCGCGCACAGACTCAGCGCGCGCAGCGGACCGGGTGGTGCCGCGTCGAGGGCGTCGGAGACACGCTGCCGCACCTCGGCGAGCCGCCGGGCCAGTGCGGACTCGGGCTGGTCGTAGTCGCGGTGCCAGGCGTACCAGTCCTTCGTCACCCGGCCAGCATAGGCGTCCGGGCCGTAGCAGATCGGCCCCGAATTCGGCGCTCGTCCACAGTGAGGGCGTCGTCCACAGGGCCGGCGGGTGGGGTGCGCGGGAGGGTGCCCGGGCTGGGCAGGGTGCTCGCGTGCGTTCCTCGATCTCTTACGCCGTGGTGTTGTTCCTCGTCGTCTGTCTGCCGGGGCCCTCCGCGTCTTCCCGGACGACGCTGTCGGCCTCGGTCGGGCCGTTGTCGGGGTTACCTGCGGGTGCCCCGACTCCTGGTGCTTCGGCGGCGGGCGGCTCGGCTGCGGGACTTCGGGGTGCGCCCGGTGGGCGGTTCCGGTGGCCGCTGCCGGGCGCGCCCCGGGTGGTGCGGCGCTTCGACCCGCCGCCGCAGCCCTGGCTGTCCGGGCACCGGGGTGTCGACCTCGCCGCCGAGCCGGGCGCGCCGGTGCTGGCGGCCGGCGCCGGGACCGTCCTGTTCGCCGGCACCGTCGCCGGCCGGCCGGTGCTCACCGTCGGCCATGCCGACGGGCTGCGCACCACATACGAACCGGTCCGCTCCCGGCTCGCCGCCGGTACCCGTGTGGACGCCGGCACGCCGGTCGGCGTCCTGCTCGCCGGGCATCCCGGGTGCGTGGAGGCGGCCTGCCTGCACTGGGGACTGCGACGCGACGCGGAGTACCTCGATCCGCTGGCCCTGCTCGGGCTCGGTCGCGTCCGGTTGCTGCCGCTGCACCCCGTCCCCGCCGACCTCGCCGGGTGATCGGGCGTGTCGCTCAGCCCTGGGCGAGCAGCGCAGGCAGCCGGACGGCCAGCCGGTCGTACTCGTCGGGGGTGTTGTAGACCTGTCCGCACAACCGCAGGTAGCCGCGCCCGTTCCAGCCGGCGATCGACACCTCGGCGGAGAGCCGGTCGGCGATCCGGGTCCGCAGCTCCCGGGCCGCGTCCAGCGTCGTCGCGACACCGGGCGGCAGCGGCACGAGCCGCATGGCGACCGCCGGTCCGCCGGGCTCCGGCAGCCGCTCCGGCGCCACACCGAGCGCGTCCCCGACGACCCGTTGCCCGTACGCGGCCAGCGCCGCGTTGTGCGCGCGTACCCGGTCCACGCCGAGGCTGCGCAACGTGAACAGGCCCACCGGCGCGGCCAGCCAGCCGGTGTAGTCGAGCGTCGCCTGCCACTCGACACGGACCGGGAAGCCGCTGTCCTGCTCCCACGAGACGACGAGCGGCTGGATCTTCTCCCGCCACTGCGGCGCCACCACGAGTACGGCGGTGCCGCGTGGCGCGTACGCCCATTTGTGCAGGTTGCCGACCCAGAAGTCGGCGCCTACCGACGCGACGGTGGCCGGCAGCATGCCCGGCGCGTGCGCGGCGTCCACCAGCACCGGCACGCCCTGCTCCCGGGCCACCGCGACGATCGCCGCGGTCGGGAAAAGCCGGGCGGTCGGCGAGGTGAGCTGGTCGACGATCAGCAGCCTGGTACGCCCGGGCCGCAGCCCGGTGCGGACGATCTCGACCACCTCCTCGTCGGTGGCGGTCAACGGCACCGGCAGCGTGCGGTGCACCGCCCCGGTGCGGGCGCACTCCCTGGCGATCGAGAGCGCCACCGCCCCGTACCCGTGGTCGGTGGTCACGATCTCGTCGCCGGGGCGCAGCGCCAGCGACTGCAACACCACGGCCGCGCCGGTGGTGGCGTTGCCGACGAGCGTGGTGCCGTCCGGGTCGGCGCCGAGGAACGCGGCCAGGTGACGGCGGGCGTGGGCGATCCGGTCGACCAGGCCCTGCGTGAAGAACCGCAGCGGGTTGGCCTCCATCTCGTCGCGCAGGCGCTGCTGGGCGCGTTGCACGGCGATCGGTACGGCGCCGAACGAGCCGTGGTTGAGATGGCTGACGGAGGGATCGAGGGAGAAGAGCAGCCGAGCCCCGGGAATCGGCTCGGGCGGCTGCGGCACCGTCATGCACCGATCCTAGCCCGGGATGGATCATGCGCCGGCCGCATTCGGTGGTCAGGCGCGGGGGTGTGCCTGGCGGTACGCGGCGCGGAGCCGCTCCACCGAGACGTGCGTGTAGATCTGGGTGCTGGCGAGCGACGAGTGCCCCAGCAGCTCCTGCACGGCGCGCAGGTCCGCGCCTCCTTCGAGCAGGTGCGTCGCTGCGGAGTGGCGCAGCCCGTGCGGCGTGACCCGCGGTACCCCGGCGGCCCCGGCCCAGCCGGACACGATCCGCCGCGCGGTGGTCGGGTTGAGCCGCCCGCCCCTAGCTCCGAGCAGCAGTGCCCGGCCCGAGCCCGGGGTCAGCAGAGTGGGCCGGCCGTCGCGCAGCCAGGCGTCGAGCGCCCGCTGGGCCGGCACTCCGTAGGGCACCGACCGCTCCCGCCCGCCCTTGCCCAGCACGCGTACCACCCGGCGGGCCTGGTCGACGTCTGTGACGTCGAGGCCGCACGCCTCGCTGACGCGTACCCCGGTGCCGTAGAGCAGTTCCAGCAGCAGCCGGTCGCGCAGCAGCACCGCGTCGGGCGGTCCGTCGCCGGCCGCCTCGGGGGCCGTTGCGTGGTCGCGTCCGAGCCCGGCGCCGTCGGGGTGGACCGTCGAGCGGTCGGCCTCGGGCGGGCCCGGGCGCTGCGACGGTGCCTCCACCAGGGCGGCGGCCTGGTCGGCGCGCAGCACCGTGGGCAGTTCCCGCCGGGCGCGAGGGCTGGCCAGCGGCGCGGCCACGTCGTCGGCGAGCAGGCCGGTGCGGTGCGCCCAGGCGCTGAACGTCCGGGCCGCGGCGGCGCGTCGCGCCATCGTCGTCCGGGCCGCTCCCACGGTCCGCTGCTTCGCCAGCCAGCTGCGCACCACGGCGAGGTCCAGCTCCGGCAGTTCGGCGCAGCCCATCCGGACGGCGTGATCCAGCAGCGACACGAGATCCGTGACGTACGCCCGGACGGTGTGGACGGAGCGGTTGCGCACCCGCGACAGATGATCGGCGAAGTCGTCCACCGCCTCGCGCATCGAGGCCGGCAGTTCCTCGTGTGCGTCCCGGGTGCCGCGCTGCCGTCTGCTCACCGCGGCACCCGGTCCGGGCGCACACGGTCGCGGCGGCGGAGGCGGACGGCGATCACCGCCCCAGCGTAAGGCCGGAGCGCCGCCCGTCGCCGTGCCGCCACCTCGCCGTGCCGCCCGGCTGTCGCTCCCGCCTTCGCGGCGGGTCGGCCGTCGCCCGTGGGCTGTGCCGTCCGCCACGTCGGCCGCGTCCTTCCGGCGTGGAAAGCGTGACGACGCGCTGAGCGGGGTGGCAGAAGCCGGTCTGGACAGGGGAAACTCATTCTGCGGCACGCTCCGGTGCGGCGACCGGCGGGCAGCGCGGCCGAGCCGGCCCCGACGGAGGCCGATCCGGCCGCGATCAGGCCAGTGCGTCCCCGTGACGGTGACGCCGGTACGAGGAGGCCGAGAGTGGGAGTGGACGCCGTCCTCTACCGGCAGATATCGGCGGGCACCGGTCGTCGCCGGCCCGCGTATGTCTCGATCGAGGCCGTCGCAGACCCGCAGGACGTGCTGCTCGACCTGCTCAAGCGTGTCCGGGGCGGCGGGCGGACCCCGCTGCTGGACCGCGTCGACCCGCTCGGTGAGCTGACAGTGAGCGCCGAGCGGATGCCGCAACTGCTCGCCGAGCTGCGGTGCCTGGCCGAGGTGGCCGGGGCGCCGGCGGAGGTCGACCACGTGCACCGGCTGGCCCGGCTCGTCCGCCGATGTGCCGAGCGCCGCGACGCCGAGATCCGGTTCGAGGGCGACTGACGCGCTCACCAACGGGCGACCGGTGGGGGCGGTGCGAGTGCGTATCCGTCGTCGCGGCGTACCACCATCGCCAGTTCCTCCAGCATGGACAGTTTGCGCATGGCGGTACGCAGGTCGACGCCCGCCCGCGCGGCGATGCTCTCCAGGTCGAGGGCCCGGCGGCGGGGCAGCGCCTCCAGCACCTGGGTGGCCTCCTCGTCGAGCCGGTCCCGGGGGCGTTCGGGCGCCCGGGCGGGCGGGGCCAGGTCGTACCCGATGCGTCCCACCTCCTCCAGCACGTGCGCGACGTTCGCTACCAGCCGTGCCTCCGGCCGTTCCCGCAGCACCTCGTGGCCACCGACGGACATCGCTGACGTGACCGGCCCGGGCACCACCATCGCCGGGCGGCGCAGGCCGAGCGCCCGGTTGAGTGTCTGGGTGGCGCCGCTGCGGGCGGCGGCCTCGACGAGGACAGTGCCGTTCGTCGCCGCCGCGATGACCCGGTTGCGGATGAGGAACCGGGGCCGCAACGGCTCCGCGCCCGGAACCCATTCGCTCACCAGCAGGCCGGTCTCGGCGATCCGGTCGAACAGCGCGGCGTTGCCCATCGGGTACGGGCGGTCCACGCCGCAGGCGAGCACGGCGACGGTGCGCCCGCCCGCTGTCAGCGCCCCGCGATGCGCGGCGGCGTCGATGCCGAACGCCCCGCCGGACACGACTGTCCACTCCCGGTCGGCGAGACCGTAGCCCAGCTCGGTGGCGATGTGCGCGCCGTAGGGGGTGGCCGCCCGCGCGCCGACGACCGCCACCGAGCGCGCCAGCGCCTCATCGAGCGGCCACGCTCCGCGTACCCAGAAACAGAGCGGCGGATCGGTCTCCACGTCGACCCGCCGGGTGGCCCCGGAGAGCGCCAGCCGGCGCAGGTCGCCGACCTGGGCGGGCCATTCGTCGTCGTCCGGGGTGACCAGCCGGGCCCCGAGCCGTTCGCCGCGGGCCAGCGCGTCGGCGGCGACCGCCCGGGCGTCCCCGGCAGCGCCGCGCGCCGCGACGGCCGACCGCAGCGTCCGCTCCGGCGCCCCGCCGGACAGCAGCAGATCGAGTGCGGCGACCGGGCCGAGCCGCTCGACCAGGGCGTACACCGACCGGGTGCCGGGTTCGGCGAGCCAGGTGAGCGCGACCCGCGCCAGCCGGCGATCGTCGGCGCTCACGCGCCCTGCCCGGTCCGGAGCTGGATGGCCTCCGCCACGTCGTCGTGGCCGGGCCGGTCCCGCCCGTCCAGGTCCGCGATGGTCCAGGCGAGCCGGAGTACGCGGTCGTAGCCGCGCGCGGACAGCGAACCGGTGTCGAGCCGGCGGCGCAGATCCGTGGTGACCCGGGCCGGCAGGTGCCACGGCGGCCGGCGCAGGTACGGGCCGGGGACGTCGGCGTTCACCCGGTGCCCGGTGGCCGTCCAGCGCTCGGCGGCGGCGTGCCGCGCGGCGACCACCCGGGCGGCGACGGTGGCCGAGGACTCCTGCGCGGCGCCGGTGCTCAGCAGCTCCGCCGCGCGTACCGCCTTCAGCTGGACCTGCACGTCCACCCGGTCGAGCAGCGGACCCGACAACCGCCCCAGGTAGCGTCGCCGGGCCGGCGGCGGGCACTCGCAGTCGACGTCGCCGGACGGTTTCGCGCACGGGCAGGGATTGGCCGCCAGCACCAGTTGGGTGCGGGCCGGGTACTCGGTGGCGCCCCGGGTACGCGCCACCCGCACCCGGCCGCTCTCCAGCGGCTGCCGCAACGCCTCCAGCGCGCCCTTGCTGAACTCGGGCGCCTCGTCCAGGAACAGGACCCCGCGGTGGGCGAGCGACACCGCGCCGGGCCGGGCCAGCCCGGAACCGCCTCCGACGAGCGCTGGCACCGTGGCGGTGTGGTGCGGCGCCTGGAACGGGGGACGGCGCAACAGCCCGCCGCCGGGTGGCAGCAGACCGGCGATCGAGTGCAGCGCGGTCACCTCCAGGGCTGCCTCGTCGTCCAGCTCGGGCAGGATCGACGGCAGCCGTTCGGCGAGCATGGTCTTGCCGGCGCCGGGCGGACCGAGCAGTGCGAGGTGGTGGCCACCGGCGGCGGCGATCTCCAGCGCGCGCCGCCCGAGCGGCTGCCCGGCCACGTCGGCCAGGTCGGGCCCGGCCGTGCCGCCGGCCGGGACGTGGGCGGGCGGGGCGAGCAGCGGGCTGCCGTCGCGGACGTGGGCGACGAGCCGGTGCAGCGTGTCGACCGCGTGCACGCGTACGCCCGGGATGACTGCCGCCTCGGCGGCGTTGCCGGCGGGTACGACGACGCGGGTGTGCCCGGCGCGGGCGGCGGCGGCGACCATCGGCAGCGTGCCGCGGACGGGGCGTACCGTGCCGTCGAGGCCGAGTTCACCGAGCACGACAGTGGCGTCAAGCGCGACCGGTGGCAGTTCACCCGAGCCGGCCAGGACGGCGAGCGCGATGGCGAGGTCGAACGCCGAGCCGTACTTCGGCAGTGTGGCAGGAAGCAGGTTGAGCGTGATGCGCCGGTTGGGCCACTTCTGGCCGGAGTTGACGATCGCGGCGCGGACCCGGTCGCGTGCCTCGTGAAGCGCGGTGTCCGGCAGGCCGGAGATGATCACGGCGGGCAGGCCGGGCGCCAGGTCGGCCTCGACCTCGACGAGATGTCCGGCGACTCCGGCCAGGCCGACGCTCAGCACTTTCGCGTACCCCATCTCAGAACGCGCCGCGGACGTGCTCGACGCGGGCGGGGCCGGTGAGCGGGAGCCGGACGGAGAGCACGTCGAAGCGGACCTCGTCGGCGGTGGTGCCGGTCTCGGCGAGCCAGCGCGCGGCCAGGCCGCGCAGCCGGCGGGCCTTGGCCGGTACGACGGCCTCGGCGGGGGAGCCGAACTGCTCGGTACGGCGCGTCTTGACCTCGCAGATGGCCAGGACCGGGCCCTCCCAGGCGATGATGTCGATCTCGCCCTCGGGGCAGCGCCAGTTGCGGGCGACCGGGCGCAGGCCCGTCTCGATCAGGTGCCGTAGCGCGCACCGCTCGCCGTACGCCCCGACGGCTCGGTTCCGGTTCGTCATGCCGGCCAGGATGCGACCGGCGGACGGGAGCGGGGGCGTCGTGCGGGGCCGCCCTGTGGACAAGGTGCCGCCTGTGGACGGAACGACGATCATGACTCCGATCTGCTACGGAGAGCGCGGGAGAGACGTGAGGCTTGCATGAATCGGTACGTCGAGCGGCTCGCGCGGATGGTGCCGCCTCCCGCCCGGTCGAGCGCGCCACCGAACTGGCCGGCGGTGGAGCGCTCGCTCGGCTTCGCGCTCCCCGGCGACTTCCCCTACCCGGACGTCGCGCCGATCTTCACGCCGTGCGGCTACTGAGCGTGTTTTGTCGGCGACCCGGCGATATCGGCGCTGACCTGGGCCGATCCTCGGGAGGCCCGAATGGCGCGGCTGGAGCCCGTCGCATACCGTGCCGGTCGTGGACGGACGACGCAGCTATTCCGAGGATGAGCAGGGGTCGCGATGGGGCGACCGGGGATACGAGTCGGACTGGCGCGCCGCGGGCGAGCCCCGCTACCGCGACGACGACTACCGCACGCCCGAGCAGCGCGCCGGTGACAGCCGGTACGCCGAGCCGGGCCGGTACTCCGCCGCCGATCCGCTGGTGGACGACACGAGCAGCTGGCGGTCGCAGCGGCCGGACGACCCGGAGGTCTCCGGTGAGCTGCCCGGGTCGCGCGCCGGCCGTCGCGCGGCACGCGAGTCGGCGGCCGACCCGCTCGGCGCGGTGTCCCGCAGCGGCGTCGACGCGCTCGGCACCGCCGCGCACGGTAACCCGCTGTCGAGCACGCTCGGTGCGCCGGCAACCGCCCCGCTGACCGGCGCCGTACCGGCCGGTGCCGACCCGTACGGCCTCATCGTCCACGGCAGCGACCCGGCGGGCGGCGCCGACGCCCGGAGCGCTGCTGCCGGCGTCGAGAAGCCCCGGCTCAGCCCGATCGGCGGCTACCCGGTCGTCGAGCCGGCGCCTGGTGCCGACGGCGGGGCCGAAACGGCCGCCGCGGCACGGCTGAACCCCGGCGAGGCCACTCCGCTGCGAATCGGCGAGCGTCCGGGTGGTCCGGCCCAGCCGGCGGCGACCCCGAACCCGCTGGAGATGCCGACCGGCCCGATGCCGGCACTCATGCCCCGACCGGACGGTCCGCCGCCCGGCGACGGCGTCTACCGGACCCGGCGCCCCGCGCTGGCGGTGCTGCTGGCGGTGCTGGTGCTGGTGCTGGAGGTGCCGGCGGTGCGGGTGCTGCTGCACGGCCTGTTCGGCGACCCGGTGTCGACGTCGCACGTGGTGGTGGGCATCTTCCTGGTGGTGGGTCTGCCGATCTTCGGCACCGGTCTGTACGGGCTGCGCACCGGCGGGCTGGCGCTCGCCGACGGCAGCCGGGGCTGGCTGCGCCCGCCGACCGCCTACCTGACCGTCGGCCTGGTCCTCTTCCTCGCCGCCGCCCTCGCGGCCGGCTGAGCCCGACCCCAGTGCGCCGGAGTGGCGGTGTCACCGACAGGGTGACGCCGCCACTTCGCCGTCCTGGAGTCGATCAAGGCGCACCTGGAGTCGATCACGCCGGCCTCCGCACCCGGGGGCCGGGCAGCGGAGAGGGCGCGTACACTGGTCGACTGGCGACCGCCTCGCGCGGTCGACCTCGCGTGCCCTCTCCACGGTCTCCTCCGTGGGGCGACGGCCTCCCTGGTCCCGGTCTGACGTACCGGGCCCACCCTGGCCGGCGACCGGGCGCCAGGCGTCCGGCCGCCGGCTGGACGGACAACCAGGGACAACGTAGGAGTAACCCACCATGGCCGTCGTGACCATGCGTCAGCTGCTGGAAAGCGGTGTGCACTTCGGGCACCAGACCCGCCGCTGGAACCCGAAGATGAAGCGCTTCATCTTCACCGAGCGCAACGGTATCTACATCATCGACCTGCGCCAGACGCTCGACTACATCGAGAAGGCGTACGAGTTCGTCCGCACCACCGTCGCCGGTGGCGGCAGCATCCTGTTCGTCGGCACCAAGAAGCAGGCCCAGGAGGCCATCGCCGAGCAGGCGACCCGGGTCGGCCAGCCGTACGTGAACCACCGCTGGCTCGGTGGCATGCTGACCAACTTCCAGACCGTGTACAAGCGGCTGCAGCGGATGAAGGAGCTGGAGGCCCTGGGTGACCTGAGCGGCACCGCCGCCGGTTACACCAAGAAGGAGACGCTCCAGCTCTCCCGCGAGAAGATCAAGCTCACCAAGACCCTCGGTGGTCTGCGGGACATGCAGAAGCTCCCGGCCGCGGTCTGGATCGTCGACACCAAGAAGGAGCACATCGCCGTCGACGAGGCCCGCAAGCTGGGCATCCCGGTGATCGCGGTGCTCGACACCAACTGCGACCCGGACGAGGTCGACTTCCCGATCCCGGGCAACGACGACGCCATCCGCTCGGCCGAGCTGCTGACCAAGGTCGTCGCCGCCGCCGTCGCCGACGGTCTGATCGCCCGTTCCGGCCGCAACCGGGGCGCGGACGAGAAGCCCGAGGCCGGCCAGGTCGCCGCCGACGAGCCGCTGGCCGAGTGGGAGCGCGAGCTGCTCGAGGAGCCGAAGAAGGCCGACGAGCAGCCCGCCGCCGCCGAGCCGGCCGCGCCGGCCGCCGAGCAGCCGGCGACCGCCTCCGCGGAGTGATCTCGCCGTCGCGTCCCCACCGTCCGGGTTCCCGGCGGTGGGACGCGACGGGTACGCCGGGCAGAACCGGCCCGGAACCGGGTAACCAGCACCCCAGACCACCTCACTGACACCGAAGAGAGAGTCATGTCCAACTTCACCGCCGCGGACGTCAAGAAGCTCCGCGACCTCACCGGCGCCGGCATGATGGACTCCAAGAAGGCGCTGACCGAGGCCGAGGGCGACTTCGACAAGGCCGTCGAGATCCTGCGCGTCAAGGGCGCCAAGGACGTCGGCAAGCGGGCCGGGCGCACCGCCGCCAACGGCCTGATCGCCCACTCCGGCCAGGCGCTGCTCGAGCTCAACTGCGAGACCGACTTCGTCGCCAAGAACGACGCCTTCATCGCGCTGGCCCAGCAGCTGGTCGAGCACGGCGTGGCCAGCGGCGCCACCAACGCCGAGGAGCTGCTCGCCAGCAGCATCGACGGCAAGAGCGTGGCCGACCTGATCCAGGAGCAGTCCGCCAAGATCGGCGAGAAGCTGGTGCTCAACCGCTTCGCCAAGCTGGACGGCACCACCGCGGTCTACATGCACCGCAAGAGCCAGGACCTGCCCCCGGCGGTCGGCGTGCTGGTCGAGTTCACCGGCAAGTCGGACGAGGCGGCGGACGCCGACGCGCGCGCCGTGGCCATGCAGATCGCCGCGATGCGGCCGAAGTACCTCACCCGCGACGAGGTGCCGGCCGAGACCGTCGAGTCCGAGCGGCGCATCGCCGAGCAGACCGCCCGCGAGGAGAACAAGCCCGAGGCGGCGCTGCCGAAGATCGTCGAGGGCCGGGTCAACGCCTTCTTCAAGGACTTCGTCCTGCTGGAGCAGGCGTCGGTCGCCGACAACAAGAAGACCGTCAAGCAGGTGCTGGCCGACGCCGGCATCGAGGTGACCCGCTTCCTGCGGTTCGAGGTCGGCCAGGCCTGAGCCGCCGCACCGGGCCGTCCGGCCCGGGCACAGGGGAGAACGTCGACGAGGAGGCCGCCGGTGTACGCGACAGGCACCGCGGCCTCCTCGTCACATAGGGTCGGCAGGGGCACGTACGCGACGCTCGCGCGATGCGCGGGGAGAAGGGGCGGGGCGGATGACGCAGGTTGTGAGTGACCGGAGCCTGGCGGCGGAGGACCCGACCGCCCCTCCGCCCGGTCGGTCCCGCCGGGTGGTGCTGAAGCTCTCCGGTGAGGTCTTCGGCGGCGGCGCGATCGGCGTCGACCCCGACGTGGTGCAGGGCATCGCCCGCCAGATCGCCACCGTGGTACGCCGCGGCGTGCAGGTGTCGGTGGTGGTCGGCGGCGGCAACTTCTTCCGCGGCGCCGAGCTGCAGAAGCGCGGTATGGACCGGGCCCGCGCCGACTACATGGGCATGCTGGGCACGGTCATGAACTGCCTGGCCCTCCAGGACTTCCTGGAGAAGGAGGGCATCGAGACCCGGGTGCAGAGCGCCATCACGATGGCCCAGGTCGCCGAGCCGTACATCCCGCTGCGCGCGATCCGCCACCTGGAGAAGGGCCGTGTGGTCATCTTCGGCGCCGGCGCCGGCATGCCGTACTTCTCCACCGACACGGTCGCCGCCCAGCGGGCGCTGGAGATCCGTGCGGACGTGGTGCTGATGAGCAAGAACGGCGTGGACGCGGTCTACACCGCCGACCCCCGGATCGACCCGACCGCGAGCAAGCTCGACTCGATCACCTTCTCCGAGGTGCTGCGCCGTAACCTGCGGGTGGCCGACGCCGCCGCGTTCAGCCTCTGCATGGAGAACGGCCTGCCGATGCTGGTCTTCGGCGCCCAGGGCGACGACACCATCGTCCGGGCCGTCGGGGGCGAGAAGATCGGCACCCTGATCACCGCCTGACCGGCCCGCCGGACCGGCAGCGGTCCCTCTGCCACGGCAGCACCCGCACCACACACGACGAGCGACAGAAGGAGGCGAGGAGACCGGTGATCGACGACACCCTCCTCGAGGCGGAGGAGAAGATGGAGCGTGCCATCGAGCACGCCAAGGAGGAGTTCGGCGGCATCCGTACCGGACGCGCCAACGCCGCCATGTTCTCCCGGATCGTCATCGACTACTACGGCAGCCCGACCCCGCTGCCGCAGATGGCGTCCATCGCGGTGCCCGAGCCGCGCATGGTCATCATCAAGCCGTACGACAACTCGCAGCTGGGCGCCATGGAGAAGGCGATCCGCGACTCGGACCTCGGGGCCAACCCGAACAACGAGGGCAACCAGCTCCGCATCGTCCTGCCGCAGATGACCGAGGAGCGGCGCCGCGACATGATCAAGGTCGCCCGGCAGAAGGGCGAGGAGGCCAAGGTCGCCGTCCGCAACATCCGCCGCAAGGCCAAGGAGGAGCTGGACCGCCTGGTCAAGGACGGCGAGGTCGGCGAGGACGAGGGCCGGCGCGCGGAGAAGGAGCTGGACGACCTGACCCAGCGCTTCGTCGCCGGCGTCGACGAGTTGGTCAAGCACAAGGAGAGCGAGCTGCTCGAAGTCTGAGCACCCGCGTACCTCGCACGGCACCGCGCCGCCGTCGCCCGCCCGGGCGGCGGCCCGGTGCCGTCGTCGTGCCCGGCGGCGCACACCCTCGGGGCCGGGGCGGGTGCAGTAGGCTCGGCACGATTCCCGACCACCACGGGGTGAACGGCGGGAGTCGCCCGGCCGTCGGTCGGTAAACAGGAAGTCTCACGCCGGTAGGGGATGGTCTTGGTCTTGCGTCATGTGGTGGCTCTCGTACCGGCTGCCGGTGCGTGATGTCCCACCCCGACCCCTACGGCAACACCGAGTCGCGTGGCTGGGACCGCCCGGCCGCCCCGGCCCTGCCCTGGCCGGACACCGACCTGGAACCCGGCCCCTGGCGACCCGGCCCGGCCGCGCACACCCACCCCGCCGAGCCGGACACCTACGCCCGTCCCGGAGCAGGCCCGGACACGTACGCCGGTCCGGACACCTATGCCGCTCCGGACACGTACGCCGGGCCGTACCCGACGACCTCGCGGCACCACGACGGCCCGGGCCGGTACGACGGACCGCCGGCCGGCGACAGCGGGCGGCCCGCCGGGCCGGACCACGACGGGCCGTGGGGTGAGCCCGCCCGCGACGACGAGTACCCGACCGCGCAGATCGCGCCGGTGCGTGCCGAGCCCACCGAGCAGATCCCGGCGGTACGCGACGAGCCCGTCTCGGAGCCGCCGGCCGGCCGCCGCGGGCCGGGGCGCCGGCGGGCGAGCGCCGAGCGCCCGCCGACCACCGCGCCGAAGACGTCCCGGGCGGGGCGCAACCTGCCGGCCGCGATCGGCGTCGGGGTGGCCCTCGGCGCGGCGGTCGTGGTGCCGCTGTTCTTCTTCATGCCGGCGTTCCTCGCCGTGCTCGCGACCGCTGTGGGGATCGGCATCTGGGAGATGGCCCGCGCGGTACGCCGCAGCGGCGCCCACCCGCCGCTGGCGCCGCTGGTCGCCGGTGGCGTGATCACCGTGGGCCTGGCCTGGTACGCGGGCCCCGACGCGCTCTGCCTCGGCCTGCTGGTCACGGTGCTGGGCACGATGATCTGGCGGCTGGGCGACGGGCCCGGCAACTACCAGCGCGACCTGACCGCGGCCACCTTGATCGCGGTGTACGTGCCGTTCCTCGCCGGGTTCGCGGCGATGCTCGCGGCGGCGCCCGGTGACGGGCACCTGCGGGTGCTGGTGACGCTGGCGGCGGTGGTGCTCTCCGACACCGGCGGGTACGCCGCGGGCGTGTCGTTCGGCAAGCACCCGATGGCGCCCACGATCAGCCCGAAGAAGTCCTGGGAAGGCTTCGCCGGCTCGGTGACCGCCGCGGCGGCGGGCAGCGCGGCGCTGCTGTGGGCGTTGTTCGACGTGGCCCCCTGGTGGGGTGCGCTGTTCGGGATGGCGATCTCGGTCTCGGCGGTGCTCGGTGACCTCGCCGAGTCGATGATCAAGCGGGATCTGGGCGTCAAGGACATGAGCAACCTGCTGCCCGGGCACGGCGGCCTGATGGACCGGCTCGACTCGATCCTGTTCGCCGTGCCGGTGGCGTACCTGCTGCTCGCCGTCTTCGTTCCGGTGGTGAACTGAGGCATGCGTCACGGCGGCGACCCGCTGCGGGCCGGGTGGCCGGGGGCGATTCGACACGTACGGACGGGTGCGTCCGGGCGGGAGCGTGTCAGACTGGACGCGCCATGACGAGTCTTCCGCTGATCTCCGTAGACCCCGACGCCCGCGGCCGCCGGCCCGCGATGCCTCCCCGCCACCTCGCCGACCTGGACCTGCCGGGCCGGCAGGCGCTCGTCACCGAGCTGGGTGAGCCCGCGTTCCGCGCCAAGCAGGTCTCCAACCACTACTTCGGCCGCCTGGTGCGCGACGCGGAGCGGATGACCGACCTGCCGGCCGCGACCCGGGAGCGGCTGGCGGGTGAGCTGCTGCCCACGCTGCTCACCCCGGTCCGCGAGCTGGCCTGCGACGACGGCGCGACCCGCAAGGCGCTCTGGCGGCTGCACGACGGCTCGCTGGTGGAGAGCGTGCTGATGGGCTACCCGGACCGGGTGACCGTCTGCATCTCCAGCCAGGCCGGCTGCGGCATGGCCTGCCCGTTCTGCGCCACCGGCCAGGCCGGGCTGACCCGTAACCTGTCCACCGCCGAGATCGTCGACCAGGCGGTCTACCTGGCCGGGGTGGCCGCCTCCGGCGCCGTGTCCGGGTCGCCGCCGCGGCTGTCGCACGTGGTGTTCATGGGCATGGGCGAGCCGCTCGCGAACTACTCGCGGGTGGTGGCGGCGATCCGCCGGCTGGTCGCCCCGGCGCCGGAGGGACTGGGCCTGTCGCAGCGGCACATCACCGTCTCGACCGTCGGTCTGGTGCCGGCGATCCGCCGACTGGCCAGCGAAGACCTCTCGGTGACCCTTGCGCTGTCGCTGCACGCCCCCGATGATGAGCTGCGCGACGAACTCGTCCCGGTCAACCAGCGCTGGAAGGTGTCCGAGGTGCTGGACGCGGCGTGGGACTACGCGGCCACGACGGGGCGTCGCGTGTCCATCGAATACGCGATGATCAAGGACGTGAACGATCAGCCGTGGAGAGCCGATCTGCTCGGGCGGCTACTGGCCGGCAAGCTGGCCCACGTGAACCTGATCCCGCTCAACCCGACTCCGGGCAGCCGCTGGGACGCCAGCCCGAAGCCGGTCGAGCGGGAGTTCGTCCGGCGGTTGCGCGACGCCGGGGTGTCGACCACGGTGCGCGACACCCGGGGACGCGAGATCGACGGGGCCTGTGGGCAGCTCGCCGCCGCCGGGGACACGGACGGCGACTCACGCGCGGCAACGGCGTAGCGGTACGAGACCAGGAGACATAGTGGCGAGTCAGGGTCAGCGTTTCCGGCGTAAGGCGCTCCGCCGGGGCTACAAGGTCGACGAGGTCGACGCCTTCCTGGACCGGGTCGAGGCGACACTCGACGGCCAGCCGATCGGCGCGCCCGTGGCCTCCCAGGAGGTCCACGACGTCGTCTTCCGGGTCCGGTTCAACGGCTACGACGAGTGGCAGGTCGACCTGCACCTCGACCGGGTCGAGCGGCAGCTCGCCGAGCTGGAGGAGCGCGGTGGCGCACCGGCCGGGCGCGGTGGCGATCCCCGGATGGCCGACCGGCTCGGCCCGCCGATGCGCGACGACCGGGGCATGTCGCCGGTGCCGCAGCCGCCGATGCCGCCCCGGCAGATGCCCGCTGCGCCCGGCCCGCCGGCCGACCGCTACGGCAACCGCTACGACGAGCCGACCGGCGCGTTCGCCGGTGGCTACGACGGCCCGCGCGGCGGCTACGACGGCCCCCGCGGCCCGGGTGGTCCCGGCCCGATGGGTCCGGGTGCGCCGATGGGGCACGGCGGCCCGCCGCCGCGCGGCCTGCCGCCCGGCCCGGGTGGCTACGGTCCGCCGGACAACGGCCCCGGCGGCTACGGCCCGCCCGACAGCGGCCCCGGTGGGTACGGTCCGCCGGACAGCGGCCCGGGTGGCTACGGTCCCCCGGACAGCGGTCCCGGCGGGTACGGCCAGGAGGAGCGGTTCGACGGGTTCGAGGCCGGTCGGCGCGCGCGTGCCGACATGACCGCCGAGATCCGCATGCCCGAGCGCGAACTGCGTGGTCGTGGCCCCGGCGGCCCGCCGGCGCTGCCGCAGCAGGGCTACGGCGCACCGGAGCCCGGCTACGGGCCGCCCGACCCGGGTTACGGTCCGCCGGACCAGGGCTACGGCCCGGGCCCCTCGATGACCGGCCCGCCGCTCGTGGGTCCGCCGGTCGCCGGGCCGCCGATGGTGGGACCGCCGATGGCCGGTCCGCCCGGCAGTGACCTGCACCGGGTCGACCAGATCCGGCGCAGCTTCCAGGTCCGCCGGTTCGGCAGCGGCTACGACCCGGACCAGGTCGACCGATTCTTCGAGACGCTGCTGGGCGGCATGCAGGGGCGCAACCCGATGCCGGTGAACCCGAAGGAACTCGACACGCTGCGGTTCGGGCTGGTGCCCGGTGGCTACTTCGAGGCCGAGGTCGACGCCGCGCTCAAGGACGTGCAGGACATCCTGCTCGGCCGCTGACCCCGGCCGCGAGACGACGAAGGGCCCGCCCCCTCACCGGGGGGGCGGGCCCTTCGCGCACTACCGTGGGCGCCGCGCGTCAGGACCGCAGACCGTTGCGGCGCAGCACGGCGTCGCCGATGACGATGGCGATCAGCAGTCCGGCGATTCCGAACAGCCAGATGTGCTCCACCCGGCCCTCCTCGATCCCGCAGAGCGCCATCAGTACCAAAGCCACCGCCGACAGCACCGCACCGATCCGTCCGGACTTGCGGTGTCCGGGCTTGTGCTGATCTGGCGCGGTTACCGGCTCGTCTCCTGCCACTGTCGGTCCTTCCCTCGCGATCGGATCTCCGATCAGTCTGGCACGGCCCCAACCGGGCCCGGCGCAGGGTCCGACCTCCTGTGCCGGGGATGACCCGGGCGGGCGACAGCGGGCGGGCGGCGCGGCCCGGGTCGTTGGTCCCGTACCGGTGGGGGCGGATGGCCACTACCGGCGTCGCGGGACGGCGAGCACACTGCCTCCGGTAGCGTCTTGACGTACACCTTGATGCCTTTTTGAGGAGGACTGCGGTGCGAGTGACCGGTACGGGGCATGCCAGCATGCGGATCGACACGGCCGCGGGCAGCATCCTGTGCGACCCGTGGGTCAACCCCGCCTACTTCGCCTCGTGGTTCCCCTTCCCGGACAACTCCCTGCTCGACTGGGCGACCCTCGGCCAGGTCGACTACCTGTACGTGTCGCACCTGCACCGGGACCACTTCGACGCGAAGCACCTGCGTGACTTCGTGTCGAAGGACGCCACCGTCCTGCTGCCCGAGTTCCCCACCTCGGAGATGGAGGACGAGTTCCGGGAACTGGGCTTCACCAAGTTCCTCAAGGCCCCGAACGAGCAGGTCGTGGAGCTACCAGGCGGCCTGAAGATCATGATTCAGGCGCTGACCAGCCCGACCGACGGCCCGATCGGCGACTCGTCGCTCTGGGTCGAGTACGACGGCGTGCGGCTGCTCAACCAGAACGACGCCCGCCCGACCGACCTGAGCGTGTTCGCCGAGCTGGGCCACGTGCACGCGCACATGCTCCAGTTCTCCGGCGCGATCTGGTACCCGATGGTCTACGAGCTGCCGCAGGCGGCGAAGACCGCGTTCGGCAAGCAGAAGCGGGACCGGCAGTTCGACCGCACCTGGCGCTACATCGACGACCTGAAGGCCGACCACGTCTTCCCGATCGCCGGCCCGCCGTGCTTCCTCGACGACGAGCTGTGGCAGTTCAACGACATCTTCGGCGACGAGGGCAACATCTTCCCCGACCAGTCGGTGTTCCTGGCCGAGTATGCCAAGGTCGGCGGCACCAACGGCATCGTGCTGCTGCCGGGCAGCGTCTCGGAGGTCACCACCGAGGGCGCGACCACCACGCACCCGGTGCCGGTGGAGGAGTTCTTCGCGAACAAGGTCGCCCACCTGGAGGAGATGCGGGAGCGCAAGCGCGGCGTCATCGAGGCGGAGAAGGCGTCCTGGCGGCACCCCGAGGTGGACGTGCTGGGTGAGATGAAGCGCCGGATCGAGCCGCTGCTGGACGAGTCGATCTACCTGGCCAAGGGCGTCGGCGGGCCGGTCCGCTTCGACCTGGTCGGCTACGACGGCGCCGAGGTCGAATCCATCGTGGTGGACTTCCCGGGCAAGGAGGTCCGGCCGTACGCGGACGAGAAGGTCCGCTACCGGTTCCGGACCGAGCGGGCGCTGATCGAGCACCTGCTGCACATCGGCGAGGTGGACTGGGTCAACTCCCTCTTCCTGTCCTGCCGTTTCTCCGCGGCCCGCATCGGCCAGTACAACGAGTTCGTCTACGCCTTCTTCAAGTGCCTGTCCGAGGAACGCCTCCAGTACGCCGAGGGCTGGTACGACGAGCACGAGCGGGCGGTCGACGCCGAGGACATCACGCTCGACGGCTGGGTGGTGCAGCGGCGCTGCCCGCACCTGAAGGCGGACCTGAGCCGGTTCGGCATCGTCGACGGCGACCAGCTCACCTGCCAGCTGCACGGCTGGAAGTTCGACCTGGCCAGCGGGCGCTGCCTGACCAGTGTCGGGCACAAGATCCGCGCGCACCGCGCCGACGCGGAGACCCCGGCGCCGGCCGGGGAAGCGGCCGTCTGACGAGTTCCGCCCCGTCCGCCGCCCTCGGCACGCGACCATCGGTCGGGAGGGGGCGGCGTGACGGGTGCGGACAGGGAACCGGCGTACCGGTTCGGGCGTGGCAACGAGATGGCGCGCGACGCCTCCCGGGTGGAGGCGTTCAGCGACGCTGTCATCGCCATCGTGCTCACCCTGATGGCCGTCGAGCTGCTGTCGTTCGACCCGGACACGCCGCAGGACGACGGTCTGCCGGCCGCGCTGCTGCACGAGTGGCGCGCCTACCTGGCGTACGTGATCACCTTCGCCATCGTCGGCCAGGTCTGGCTGACCCACCACAACATGTGGCGGTACGTCCGCCGGGTCGACCAGATGCTGCTGGTGCTGAACCTGCTGCTGCTGATGTTCGTGGCGGCGATCCCGTTCACCGCCGACCTGCTCGCGGACAACCTGCGCGGCACCGTCGGCGACCAGCGGCTGACCGCCGCGCTGTACGCGGGCGTGGTGCTCGGTGAGGCGCTGTTCTTCAACCTGAGCTGGTGGTGGGCGCGCCGCCGCGGGCTGCTGCAACCGGGCCTGGACCCGAGGCTGGCGCGGGCGGTGGCCCGCCGGTTCCGCCTCGGTCCGCTGCTCTACCTGGTCGCGTTCGCGATCGTGTTCGTCGACCCGGTGCTGAGCCTGCTGGCGTACCTGCTGCTGGTCGGCGTCTACCTGGTGCGCGGGCCGGGCGACCTCCCGCCCGCCGGTCAGGAGGCACCCGACACGCCGTGAGGACTCAGCCCAGGTCGGCGAGGATGCGGCGGGCGGCGTTGTGCCCGGCGGCGCCGATCACGCTGCCCGCCGGATGGCAGCCGGCGCTGCCCGCGTACACCCCGTCCACCCCCGTCGCGTACGGCATCCGGTCGGTGAACGACACAGTGTTGTCGACGTGGTGGATGTGCCCGCCGGTGATGCCGAAGTGCGCCTCGATGCCGGGCGGCGGCAGCGGCACCGCGTCCGCGACCAGGTCACCGGCGCCCGGGGCGTACCGCTCGCAGATCGCGAGCAGCCGCTCCACGTAGCCGGGCAGCGCCGCCTCCCAGGTGGTGCCGGCCAGCTCGTAGGGGACCGACTGCACGAACAGCGCCGACGAGTGGTGGCCCGCCTCGTCGGACAGTGATGGGTCGACAGTGGTGTGCAGGTACCACTCGATCGTCGGCTCCTCCGGCAGCCGCCCGGCCCGCACGTCCGCCCACATGCCGCGCAGCGCCGCCATCGGCGACTCGCCGCCGTCGCCGACGAGCGAGGCCGAGCCGGGCAGCAGGTGGATCGTCGACCCGAACGGGCTCGGCGCGTCGGTCGGCAGGCAGGAGAAGCGCGGCAGCCCGGTCAGCGCCAGGTTGAGCTTGAGCGTGGTGCCGGGGCGGCGGACCGCCGCCATCCGCGCGCCCAGCTCCGCCGGGAGCGCGCCGTCGGGCAGCAGCTCCATCAGCCGGTACGGGTCACAGGCGCCGAGCACCACAGGGGCGTCCACCTCCCGCCCGTCGGCGAGCGTCACCCCGGCGGCGGCGCCTCCGGCCAGCCGGATCGCTGTGACCGGCGCGTCGGCCACGATCCGCGCCCCGGCGCGCACGGCGGCCTCGGCGAACGTGCGGGACACCGTACCCATGCCGCCCCGGGTGATCATCCAGGTGCCGTCCGCGCCGGGTAGCCGGCACATGTTGTGCACCAGGAAGTTGTGCCCGGTGCCGGGGTCGTCCGGTCCGGCGTTCAGCCCGGACAGGCCGTCGGTGACCGCGTACATGCTGACCAGCAGCTCGGAGCGGAAGTCGAAGCGGGCCAGGTGGTCGGCGACCGAGCCGCGGACCAGGTCGACGAAGACCTGCCGCAGCGCGGGCCGCACGTAACGCTCGGCGGTCTCCTCGACCGGCAGCGGCTCGGCCAGCCACGCCGGGGCGAGATCCTCCCGCAGTTGGGCCAGCTCGGCGTGCAGCGCGTCGTCGGCGGCGACGTCGGCGGGGGAGAACATCTCCGCGAGCTGCCGCCGGCTCGCCGCCACGTCGCTGCCGGCCAGCAGGTACGGCGAACCGAGCCCGCCCGGCGTGGGCAGGAAGTAGTGCGGGTCGCGGCGTAGCACCGGGATGGTCACGTCGAGCGTGGCCAGCAGCTCCGGCGGCATCAGCCCGAGCAGGTACGACCCGGTGGAGTGACGCAGCCCCGGCACCTTCGGGAACGGGTTCTCGGTGCGGGTCGCCCCGCCGATCACGCCTGATGCCTCCAGCACCAGCACGTCCAGGCCGGCGCGGGCCAGCAGGATCGCCGAGACCAGGCCGTTGTGCCCGGCGCCGACCACCACGACGTCGGCGCGGGACGACAGCTCACTCGCGTCGCTCATGGCGTGCCGGCTGGGCATGCGCTCACGGCCCTCGCTTCGCTCGGTGCGTTCGCTCATGCCGCGGAGCGTAGCGGCGGGCGAGCTGTTGCGGGAGGGTTCGCCCTGGGGCGCTACCGTTCCCGGCATGTCCCCGGCTGTCCAGATCGCGCTCGCGGTGGCGCTCGTCGTGGTGGTGCTCCTCCTCCTGCTCGTGCTGCGGCGCGACCGTCCCCGGGACCTGGTCGCCCCTGATCGCCCGGCCGGCGACGGGCAGGCCGAGGTGCTCCGGCTGGCCCGCGCGGGGCGTACGGTCGAGGCGGTCAAGGTGCTGCGCGAGCAGACCGGGCTGTCGCTGCTGGACGCGAAGCGGGCGGTGGACGCGCTGGCGACCGGTGGAACCTGGTCGCCCGGCCCTCCGGCCCCCGGAAGGGGCGTCGACGATTCGGTGCGGGCCGAGGCCGCGCGGCTGCTGTACCAGGGGAAGAAGATCCAGGCGATCAAGGTGGTGCGGGAGCACACGCACATGTCGCTCGCCGACGCGAAGCGGTACGTCGAGGGGCTCTGACGCCGGACGGCCGTCACCGGGCGTTCACCCTATAGTGGCAGTTGTCGATGCATTTCCGTCCTACCGTCGACGGGACACCCACCGCCTCCGGGAGGTAATCCCCGATGGATCGTCGTACCGTCCTGCGTGCCACAGCCGTCGGTGGCGCCGCCGCTTTCGCCGGTGGTCTCTGGGCCGCCGCTGCCGCCCCGGCCCAGCCCGCCCAGCCCGGTCCCGGCCCGTACGGCGACCTGCTGGCCGCCGACGCCAACGCCCTCCAGTTGCCGGCCGGGTTCACCAGCCGGGTGATCGCGCGGTCCGGGCAGCGGGTCGCCGGCACCTCGTACACCTGGCACCCCGCGCCCGACGGCGGCGCCTGCTTCCCGTCCGGCGACGGCTGGATCTACGTCTCCAACTCGGAGGTGCCGCTCGTCGGCGGCGCCTCGGCGGTGCGGTTCGCCGCCGACGGCGCGATCGCCGCCGCGTACCGGATCCTCGGCGGCACGAACGTCAACTGCGCGGGCGGGCCGACCCCGTGGGGGACGTGGCTGTCCTGCGAGGAGGTGCCGCTGGGCCGGGTCTTCGAGACCTGGCCCGAGGGCGGCCGGGCCGGCGAGGAGCGGACCCGGATGGGCCGGTTCAAGCACGAGGCGGCGGCCTGCGACCCGGTGCGGCGGGTGGTCTACCTGACCGAGGACGAGGGGGACGGCTGCTTCTACCGGTTCGTCCCGGACACGTGGGGCGACCTGCGCACCGGCAAGGTGCAGGTGCTGTGCGCCCCGGACGGCCAGGTGACCGGGCCGGTCACCTGGCGGGACCTGCCGGACCGCGACGGGTTCCCGGTGCCCAACCGCTACCAGGTCGCCGCGGCGCAGACGTTCGACGGCGGCGAGGGCTGCTGGTACGCCGACGACACCTGCTGGTTCACCACCAAGGGGGACAACCGCGTGTGGGCGTACGACGCGGTGAACCAGCGGCTCGACCTCGCGTACGACGACTCGCTGGTGCCGGCCGGAGCCGCGCCGCTCACCGGCGTCGACAACATCACCGGCACCGCCGGCGGTGACCTCTACGTGGCCGAGGACGGCGGCAACATGGAGATCAACGTGATCACGCCCGCCGGTGTGGTGACCCCGTTCCTGCGGCTGCTCGGGCAGTCCGAGTCGGAGATCACCGGGCCGGCGTTCTCGCCGGACGGCAGCCGGCTCTACTTCTCCTCGCAGCGCGGCACCAGCGGCGCCCGGGCCGGGACCGGCGGCATCACGTACGAGGTGCGCGGCCCGTTCCGGCGCTGACCTGCAGCCGTCAGGCGCGGGCCGCCACCCGGGCGGCCCGCCACCGGCTCGCCGCCAGCGTCGCCGAGTAGCCGGACAGCACGATCACGTGGAACAGATAGAGCCACAGCAGCACCGCCACGCCGCCGCCGATCTCGTCGAACCCGCCGAACGGCACGCCCAGGTCCAGCGGCAGCGAGCAGAACAGCACGAACCCGTGCAGGAAGCCGGACAGGTTCGCCGCGGTGAACGAGCCCAGGCCCACTGTGACGAGCCAGTCCGGGGAGGCCGGGCCGACCACCCGGAACACCCAGATCAACACCGGCGTGAGCACCAGCCACACCGCCAGGAACGACAGCACCACGCCGAGCGCGCCGATCCAGCCGCCCTGGCGTACCAGCCGGGTGGTCATCGGCAGCCCGAGCAGGATCGACAGCAGCAGCACCGGGGCCGGCGCCAGCAGCGGGAGCAGTAGCAGACGCCCCCGCCAGCCGACCAGCGCACCGGACTCGGCGCGCGGCTCGGCCACCGAGACGAACGCGCGGCGCAGTCCTTCCCCGTAGAGCGAGGCAGGCAGCAGCGACGCCAGCGCCAGCAGCGGGGTCAGCCCCAGCCCGGCCTCGACGAGCGCGGCCGCCGCCCGGTGGGCGCCGATCTCGGTGGGTAGCGTGTCGATCGCGTACCCGGTCAGCCGCCGCACCCGGTCCGCCCCGGCGAGCAGCCCGGTCAGCCAGATCGCCAGCAGCGCCACCGGCACCACGGCGATCGCGCCGTAGAAGGTGATCGCGGCGGCGTGCAGCGACAGGTCCCGGCCGCGGACCGGCCGGAACGCCGCAGCCGTGATCCGCTTGGTCCGCTCCCACCCGTCGCCCATCGCCCTCTCGTTCCCCGTATGCCACCGCGCCACGCATTACGATCCGGCGGCATGACGATCGCCACGACCGACCGGCTGGTGCTCCGCGACTGGACCGAGTCGCCGGACGACCTGGCCCGCATCTACGACATCTACTCACGGGACGAGGTGATGCGCTGGCTGGGCGGCGGCAAGGGGCGGATGACCGACCCGTCCGAGGCGCGCGAGCGGGTCCGGATGTGGCACGAGCGCTGGGCGCCGTACGACGGTCGCTGGGGCCTGTGGGCGATCGAGCCGCGCGACGGCGGACCGGTGGCGGGGAGCATCCTGCTCAAGCCGCTGCCGGGACGCGACGGCGTCACGCTGACCGACGACATCGAGGTCGGCTGGCACCTGCACCCCGACGCCCAGGGCAACGGCTACGCCACCGAGGCGGCCCGCTCGGTGCTGGAACGCGAGTTCGCCACCGGCACCCCGAGGGTGTACGCGGTGGTGATGGCCGGGAACGACCCGTCGATGGCGGTGGCCCGGCGCCTCGGCATGACGCACGTGGGCGTGCGCACCGACTGGTACGGCGGTGCCGAGGTTGAAACGTTCGTCCTGGAACGTCCGGCCTGAGCCGTGCCGTTGGCAGTTCGCCCTCGGCCTCCTACGGTGGTGGGGACACGGGGGAGGCACGGATGGTCGACGGTGGCGACGCAGCGCGCTGGCTGCACCTCCACGCCGCCCGGGGCGGTCCGGACGACCTGTCGCTCCTGGTGAACCGGGTCGCGCCCGCCATCGGGGCCACCGACATCGTGATCTACCTGGCCGACTACACGCAGTCCTCGCTCGTGCCCCTGGTCGGCGCGGGCGCGCCTCGGGACGAACTCACGATCGAGACGACGCTGGCCGGCCGGGCGTTCACCGGCCTCCAGGTGCAGCGCGCTCCCGACCGCCCGGACCGGCTCTGGGTGCCCCTGCTGCTCGGCTGCGAACGGCTGGGGGCACTGGAGATCGTGTCGTCGCGCGCCGGCGACCCGGCGCTGGACCGGCCGGCCTGGGAGGTTGCGGTCGCCGTCGCTCAGGTCCTGGTGAACCGCCGGCTCTACGGCGACGTCGTGGAACGGATCCGCCGCCGCCTGCCGATGCAGGTCGCCGCCGAGACCGTGTGGGGGCTGCTGCCGCCGCTGACCTTCGCAACGGACGAGCTGGTGATCACCGCCATCCTCGAACCGTGTTACGACGTCGGCGGGGACATCTTCGACTACGCGCTCAACGGTGACGTGCTCAGCGTCGGGCTCTTCGACACCTGTGGGCACGGGATCAAGGCGAGCGCGATGGCCTCGCTCGTGGTCAGCGCGTACCGCAACGCCCGGCGTACCGGTCTCGACCTGGTCGACACGGCGATCAGCATCGACAGGTGGGTCCGCTCCGAACACCCCGGCCTGTTCGCGACCGCGCTGCTCGCCGAACTCGACCGGCGGACCGGCGTGCTGCGGACCATCAACGCCGGCCACCCCGGCGCCATGCTGCTGCGGGACGGCAAGGCCGTCCGGGCACTGCCCGGACCGACCGCGCTGCCGCTCGGGCTGGGCAACCTGTCGACGCGGCGCCCGCGGGCGCACGAGGAGGCGCTGCACCCGGGTGACCGCATCCTCGCCTACACCGACGGCATCACCGACGCCCGGGGCGACGACGGGGAACGGTTCGGGCTGGACCGGCTCGTCGACTTCGTCGAGCGTGCCCTCAACGAGCGGCTGCCCAGCCCGGAGACGATGCGCCGGCTGGTGCGCGCCGTCCTCGCCTACCAGCAGGACCAGCTCGACGACGACGCCACCGCGCTGTTCCTGGAGTGGCAGCCCTCGCACCTGCCGTTGGAGCACCTGGAGCACCTCACCGCGCCCGACGGGACGATCGCGTCCCCGTAGCCTCATCCCGCAGCGACAGCCCCGCCTGACCGTTCGGCGGAGATCGCCGGGCGTGGGCGCGGTTTACCGTACGTCGTGCTGATCGAGTTCGAGGCCGCGCCCGAGCGGGGGCCGTTCACCGTGGCGTGGCGCCGGCTCCTGCGGGGCGTGGTCCTGCCCTATCGATGGGTGGGCGGCACGCTGGCGCTGCTGTCGGTCTTCACGCTCGTCGTGGAGCCCCGCCTCGTCGCCGCTGCGCTGGCGGGTGGGGCCGTGCTCTGCTGGTTCCTCGCCCCGGCCGTGATGCTGCACCGTGCGGTGGGGGCGGCCTGGCAGTGGGGCTCCGTTGCGGCCCGCTGGAACCTCTCGGACGAGGGGTTGCGGTGCGAGAGCCCGGAGGGCCACACGCTGGTGTGGTGGTCCGCCGTGTCCGCCGTCGAACAGGTCCACGGCCAGTTGCTGGTGCGACTGTCGGGAGGGCGAGCGCTGATCGTGCCCTTGGCAGAACTCACGCCGCAGCAGAGACAGGACGTTCTCGCCTTCCTCCACGACCGGACCTTGCTCGTCTGAGCGCGTCGGTTCGCCACCGGGACGCACCATCTGTGCGAGCGACGGCACGAGAACGGGTGAAGCTCGACTCCGAGCATCCGGCTCGGCCTGGTCGAGGAGAAAGGGTGTCTTCGGTGAGCGGAGGCACGTCGAGTGACGCGGAGCGGAGTCCCGTCCTGCCCGGCACGGCTGCCGTCCCGGCCGGCGAACTCGCACGCCGCCAAGGTGCCGAGCCGGTCACCAGCCTCGACGATCTGGCTCGTCCGGACCTGATCGGGTCGGACGAGGAACTGGAGGTTCTCCTTGCCGACCTCGACGCCTCGCGGCATCGGGACCGGCCTGACCGCGACTCGTCCGGTAGGTCGTTGGATCTTCTGGGGTGCCTTGACCAGCCCTGGACGGCCGCGGCGGCACTCGACCTGCTGCCGGAGAACAACGGCCCGAGGATCGAGGTGCTGCGCGGCTGTGTGATCGTCACGCCGGGCAGCGGCGTCGACCGGCGTACGGCGCATCTCCATCTCGCGTACCTGATCGGGAGGGCGGCGCGGGCCGCCGGCCGGTGGGGCTGCCGGTCCGTCAACCTGGTCTCCGCTGACGACCTGTTCATTCCCGATCTGGCGGTGCTGCGACACCCGGCCGGTGGTCTCCGCGCCGTCACAATCGAGGACGCGCTGCTGGTGGGGGAGATCGCGCCGTCAGGCGTGATCGACAGGCCGCGGGAGTACGCGACCGCCGGTGTGCCGTACTTCCTCCGGGTCGACCTGCGTAACCGGGTGCCGGCGCTTGCCCTCTACGAACTGGTCGACGGCGAGTACCGGCCGCTTGCGGCCGCGGCCGCCGGTACGACGTTCGTGATGCGGCAGCCGTTCGAGTTCAGCGTCGACCCGGCCGACCTGCTCGACGAGGAGGCGCCGCAGGCGTGATCGACACCAGTTCGCCGAAGTGGTGGCATCGCGGCGCCTGGGATGCCGCCACCTCGGCGAAGTGGAGTCGATCATGTCGCCGGGCACTCCGGGACGAACCGGGGTGAGGCGCTGGGGAACAATGGTCCGGTGACCACTCCCCGAGATCTCGTGCTGCTCGGCTCGACCGGCTCGATCGGCACCCAGGCCATCGACATCGTCAAGCGCAACCCGGACCGCTTCCGGGTGGTGGCCCTCGGCGCGGGTGGCGGCAACGTGGAGTTGCTCGCCGCGCAGGCGCTGGAGCTGGGCGTGGAGGCGGTCGGTGTGGCCCGCGCGTCCGCCGCGCAGGATCTTCAGCTCGCGTTCTACGCCGAGGCGAGCCGGCGCGGCTGGGCCACCGGCGACTTCAAGCTGCCGAAGATCGTGGCCGGGCCGGACGCGATGACCGAGCTGGCGCAGTGGCCGTGTGACGTGGTGCTCAACGGCGTTGTCGGCTCGCTGGGCCTGCCGCCGACGCTGGCCGCGCTGCACGCCGGTCGTACCCTCGCCCTGGCCAACAAGGAGTCCCTCGTCGCCGGCGGCCCGCTGGTCAAGGCCGCCGTCTCGCGACCGGGGCAGATCGTCCCGGTGGACTCCGAGCACTCGGCGCTGGCGCAGTGCCTGCGCGGCGGCGTCCGGGGCGAGGTACGGCGGCTGGTGGTCACCGCCAGCGGCGGCCCGTTCCGGGGGCGGCGGCGTGACGAGCTGACCGCCGTGACGCCGGAGCAGGCGCTGGCGCACCCGACCTGGAACATGGGCCCGGTCGTCACGATCAACTCCGCCACGATGGTCAACAAGGCGCTGGAGGTGATCGAGGCGCACGAGTTGTTCGACGTGCCGTACGCCGACATCGAGGTGATGGTCCACCCGCAGTCGGTGATCCACTCGATGGTCGAGTTCACCGACGGCTCCACCCTGGCCCAGGCCAGCCCGCCGGACATGAGGCTGCCCATCGCGCTCGGTATCGGCTGGCCGGACCGCGTGCCCGGCGCCGCCGCGGCTGTCGACTGGACCACTGCCCACACCTGGGAGTTCTTCCCGCTCGACGACGCGGCGTTCCCGGCTGTCGCGCTGGCCAAGGCGGCGGGCGAGGCCGGGCGCTGCCGCCCGGCGATCTACAACGCGGCGAACGAGGAGTGCGTGGCCGCGTTCGTCGCGGGCCGGCTGCCGTTCCTCGGCATCGTCGACACCCTCCAGCGGGTGCTGGAGGACGCACCCGATTTCGACGAACCAGGTACCGTCGAGGACGTGCTCGCCGCCGAGTCGTGGGCACGGGCGCACGCCCAGGAGATCATCGTCGGGTCGGTGGAAGGAGCTCGATGAGCTATCTGCTCGGGGTGGTGCTGTTCGCCCTGGCGATCCTCATCTCGGTGAGCCTGCACGAGGCGGGGCACATGCTGACCGCCAAGGCGTTCGGGATGAAGGTCACCCGCTACTTCGTCGGCTTCGGCCCGACCCTGTGGTCGTTCAAGCGGGGCGAGACCGAGTACGGCGTCAAGGGCATCCCGCTCGGCGGCTTCTGCAAGATCGTCGGAATGACGCCGCAGGACGACGACGTCGAGCCGGGGGACGAGAAGCGCGCCATGTGGCGCTACCCGGTGTGGAAGCGGACGATCGTGATGTCCGCGGGCTCGATCACCCACTTCGCCCTGGCCCTGATCGCGCTCTGGATCATCGCGGTGTCGGTGGGGCTGCCGAATCCGAAGTTCCCCAGCACCGAGGCCGGCTTCCGGGCCGAGCCGGCGGTGATCGCCATCGCGCCGTGCGTGGTGGTGGAGAACGCGGCCCGCGCCTGCGAGTCCGGCGACCCGGCCAGCCCGGCCGAGAAGGCCCAGCTCAAGGACGGCGACCGGATCACCGCGGTGAACGGCAAGCCGGTCTCGACCTGGGGCGACATGCTCGACGTGGTCCGGGCCACTCCGCCCGGCACGGCCACCGTCGCCTTCGTGCGCGACGGCAAGCCGGACGAGGCGCGGGTCGACCTGGCCTCGGTGCAGCGTCCGCCGCTGGACGACCCGAAGGGCGCCGCCTCGGCGGTCTCCGCGCTCGGCGTGGCGCTCTCGCCCACCACCCCGACCCGGGTCGAGTACGGCCCGGTCGCCGCGTTCGGCGCCACCGCCGACTTCACCGGCACGATGGCCGTGCAGACCGCGCACGCCATGCAGCGCATCCCGCAGAAGGTGCCGGCGTTGTGGAACGCGATCACCGGCGGCGAGCGCGACGTGGACACCCCGATCAGCGTGGTCGGCGCCAGCCGGCTCGGCGGCGAGGCCGTGGAGAACAACGCCTGGCTGGTGTTCTTCATGCTGTTCGTGTCGCTGAACTTCTTCATCGGCGTGTTCAACCTGCTGCCGCTGCTCCCGCTGGACGGCGGCCACATCGCCATCGCCTGGTTCGAACGGGCGCGGTCCTGGCTCTACGCGCGCATCGGCCGTGCCGATCCGGGGCGCGTCGACTACCTCAAACTCATGCCGTTCACGTACGCGGTGATCCTGATCGGTGGCGCGTTCACGCTGCTGACGGTCACCGCCGATGTCATCAACCCCATCACGCTCTTCTCAAGGTGAGTGCCTGAAGTGACCGCTGTCAGTCTCGGTATGCCCCCCGTACCGCCGCCGCCGCTGGCCCCGCGCCGGGCCAGCCGCCAGATCATGGTCGGTTCGGTGCCGGTCGGTGGTGGCGCGCCGGTCTCGGTGCAGTCCATGACCACCACCCTCACCGCCGACGTCAACGCCACGCTTCAGCAGATCGCCGAGCTGACCGCGTCCGGCTGCCAGATCGTCCGGGTCGCCGTGCCGTCGCAGGACGACGTGGAGGCGCTGCCGGCGATCGCCAAGAAGTCGCAGATCCCGGTGATCGCCGACATCCACTTCCAGCCGAAGTACGTCTTCGCGGCGATCGACGCCGGCTGTGCCGCGGTGCGGGTGAACCCGGGCAACATCCGGCAGTTCGACGACAAGGTCAAGGAGATCGCGCGGGCCGCCGGCGACGCGGGCGTGCCGATCCGGATCGGCGTGAACGCGGGCTCGCTGGACAAGCGCCTGCTGGCCAAGTACGGCAAGGCCACCGCCGAGGCGCTGGTGGAGTCGGCGCTGTGGGAGTGCTCGCTGTTCGAGGAGCACGGCTTCCGGGACATCAAGATCTCGGTGAAGCACAACGACCCGGTGGTGATGATCCGCGCCTACCGGCTGCTGGCCGAGAAGTGCGACTACCCGCTGCACCTCGGCGTCACCGAGGCGGGCCCGGCGTTCCAGGGGACGATCAAGTCGGCGGTGGCGTTCGGCGCGCTGCTGGCCGAGGGGATCGGCGACACCATCCGGGTCTCGCTGTCCGCCCCGCCGGTCGAGGAGATCAAGGTCGGCAACGCGATCCTGGAGTCGCTGGGCCTGCGCGAGCGTGGCCTGGAGATCGTCTCCTGCCCGTCCTGCGGCCGGGCGCAGGTCGACGTCTACAAGCTGGCCGAGGAGGTCACCGCCGGGCTGGAGGGCCTGCCGGTGCCGCTGCGCGTCGCGGTCATGGGTTGCGTGGTGAACGGTCCGGGTGAGGCCCGCGAGGCCGACCTGGGTGTGGCCTCGGGCAACGGCAAGGGCCAGATCTTCGTCAAGGGCAAGGTCGTCAAGACCGTGCCGGAGGCGCAGATCGTGGAAACGCTGATCGAGGAGGCGCTGCGGATCGCCGACGAGATGGGCGCCGAGATCCCCGAGGAGCTGCGCGACCTGGTGCCGGGCGGTGCCACCGTCACCGTGCACTGATCCACTTCCGCGTTGTCGTGCGGCCGTCCCCGGCAGGGGGCGGTCGCACGCGGCGTCTCAGGGCCGGGGCACGGCGGCGAAGGGGGAGAGGGTGAACCAGCCGGGCGCGGCGCGCCGCAGCGCCTCCGGCCCGGTCACCTCCACCGCGCCGCCGCGCAGCGCCACGGCCCACTCCAGGTCGCCCATCCAGACCTGGACCAGGGCGCGCAGGTCCGCCGTGACGGTCACCGTCACGGCGTGCCCCGGGTCGATGTCGCAGACGTCGGCTTCGCCCCCGGCGATCACCATCCACCAGTCGCGCTGCGCCGTGGGCACGTCCCGGAAGCGGAACCGCACGACGGTACGCCCCGGCGGGACCGCGTCGTGGTCGACGTGCCGGTGCATGTCCCACAGCAGCAGCTTCGGGTCCAGGTCGGCGTCGCCCAGTTCGCCGATCCAGCGCACGCCCCAGGCACCGAGTGCCTCCAGCACGGGCCGCAGCTCGCGCCCGGCGGCGGTCGGGACGTAGCGCACGTCGACGCCGTCGACCCGCCGCTCCACCACCCCGGCGCGGACGAGCTGGTGCAGCCGGCGGGACAGCAGCGTGGGTGACATCCGGGGCAGGCCCCGGCGCAGCTCGTTGAAGCGTTCCGAGCCGCTGACCAACTCCCGGACCACGAGCAGCGTCCACCGCTCGTCGAGCAGTTCCATGGCCTTCGCCACGGGGCAGAACTGGTGGTAGGAGGCCCCCATGTCGGGCACGCTACGCCCGGCCCGGCGGCCCGGCCAGCGGCCTGTCGGGAGCGGTACAGATCTCGTACTGGGGGCCGGGTCGTCCGCTGCCTAGCGTCCTGTGCAGGGACGACTGTGAGGAGCGACAGATGATCGAGGAACGGGAACAGGACGCCGCGGTGAAGGCCCGGCACCGCGCGATGTGGGCGATGGGCGACTACGCCGCCGTGGCCGCGCAGGTGATCCCGGAGCTGGGGGCGACGCTGGTCCGGGCCGCCGGGGTGGCGCCGGGCATGCGGGTGCTGGACGTGGCGGCCGGGACCGGCAACGCGGCTCTGCCGGCGGCCCGGGCCGGTGCGGAGGTGGTGGCGGGCGACCTCACCCCGGAGTTGCTGGCGATCGGGCGGGCGGAGGCTGAGCGGGAGGGCTTGGCGCTGACCTGGGAGGAGGCGGACGCGGAGGCGCTGCCGTACGCGGACGGCGCGTTCGACGCGGTGCTGTCCTGTGTGGGTGTGATGTTCGCGCCCCGGCACCGGGCCGCCGCCGACGAGGTGCTGCGGGTGTGCCGGCCGGGCGGGACGATCGGCCTGGTCAACTGGACCCCGGAGGGCTTCGTGGGCCAGTTGTTCGCGGCCATGCGGCCGTTCGCGCCGCCACCGCCGCCGGGCGCGCAGCCGCCCCCGCTCTGGGGCGACGAGGACCATGTCCGGGAGTTGTTCGGCGACCGTGTCGACGCGCTCCGGCTGGGGCGCGACGACGTGGTGGTGAACCGGTTCGCCACGCCGGAACAGTTCCGGGACTTCTTCGCCACCCACTACGGGCCCACAGTGGCGGTCTACCGGGCGAACGCGGGCGATCCGGAGCGTACGGCGGGGCTCGACCGCGCGCTGACCGACCTGGCGGCCCGGCACCTGGACGGCGGCGTGATGCGCTGGGAGTACCTGCTCGTCACCGCTCGCCGCGCCTGACGGCACGCCGGTCGTCGTCCGGCCGGCGTGCCGTCGCGGCGGCGGTGCTCACTCGGACTCGGCGAGGATGGCGTAGAGCTTGCGCCGGGTCTCGTCGAGCACCTGGGCGGCCCGGGCGCGCTGGTCGTCGGTGCCGGTGGTCATGACCTGCCGCAGCGCCTGCATGGCCTGCGCTCCGGCGTCGCGGATGTCGTGCCAGCTGTTGACTGTCTGCTCGGCGAACTCCGCCCAGGGCGGGGTCTGCGCCGCGTCGGCCGCCTCGGCCTGCCCCGCCTCGGTCAGCGCGAACCGCTTGCGCCCGCCCTCGGAGTCGGCGGCCGTGGCGATGACGCCCTCGTCCTCCAGCAGTTGCAGTGTCGGGTAGATCGAGCCGGGGCTGGGCCGCCAGGCCCCGCCGGTGCGGGAGTCGATCTCCTGGATCATCTCGTAGCCGTGCATCGGCCGCTCGGTGAGCAGGGCCAGCACGGCGCCGCGGACGTTCGGCCGCCGTCCGCGTCCCCGGCCGCCGCGCCCTCGCCCGCGACCGTGCGGTCCGGGGGAGAAGGGCGGCGGACCCGGGGGTACGGGCGGGAAGCCGAAGCCGCCGTGGCGGCGCATCTCGTCGTGCATGGCGTGCATGCGTCGATGGAAGCCCATCGGTGTTCTCCTTCTGTAGTCGCATCACTGATGCATCAACGATATATCGGCAATGCATCGCCGACAAGACGTCGCGAAAACCGGACTGAAAACCGTACGTACGTATTGTTAGGCTGCCGGTGTGCGCCTGCTTCCCGAACCGGGCCCGTCCCGGACCCTCGCCCTCTCCACGCTCGTCAACACCGTCGGGCGGGGCACCTGGCTCACCGCCAGCGCGCTGTTCCTCACCCGGTCGGTCGGGCTCACGGTGGCCCAGGTCGGCGTGGCGCTCACGCTCACCGCGCTGGTCAGCCTGGTGGCGAGCACCCCGATGGGCTATCTCGCCGACCGCCTCGGCCCGCGCGGGCTCCAGATGGCCGCGCTGCTCGCCTCGGCCGCGTGCACGACCGCCCTGGTCTCGGTGCGCTCGTTCACCGGCTTCCTGGTCGTCGGCATGCTGATGGCGGTCGCGGACGCGGGCACCCGGGGCGCCCGCGGGGCGCTGATCGCCGGCGCCGTACCGCCCGACCAGCGGGTCCGCACCCGCGCCTACCTGCGCGCCGTCACCAACGTCGGGATCTCGGTGGGCACCGTGCTGGCCGGGTTCGCGCTCGCCGCCGACACCCGCAGCGCGTACGTCACGCTGATCCTGCTCGACGCCGCCACGTACGTGCTGGCGGCGGCGGTGCTGCTGCGGCTCCCGCCGGTGCCGCCGATGCCCGCCCCGGCGCACGGGCCACGGCTGATCGCGCTACGGGACCGCCCGTTCCTCGCCTTCACCGTGCTGGACGGGCTCATGTCCATGCACTTCTCGCTGATCAACATCGCCCTGCCGCTGTGGATCGCCGGGCACACCAGCGCACCGAACTGGCTGATCTCCGTCTGCCTGCTCGTCAACACGGTGGTGGTGATCCTGTTCCAGGTCCGCGCCTCGCGGGGCACCGAAGACCTGACCGGCGCGGGCCGGGCCGCCCGCCGGGCCGGTGTCCTGCTCGCCGCCGCCTGCGCGCTGTTCGCCGCGGGTGGCGGCGTCCCGGTGGCGGTTGCGGTGCCGCTGCTGCTGGCCGGCGCGCTGGTGCACGTCGTGGGCGAGCTGTGGCACGCCGCGGCCGGCTGGGGCATCTCCTTCGGCCTGGCTCCGGCGCACGCGCACGGGCAGTACCAGGGCGCGTACGGGATGGGCATGCAACTCGGCTCGATGGTCGCCCCGGTGGTGGTGACCACGCTCGCGATCGGCTGGGGCGTACCCGGCTGGCTGGTGCTCGGCGTGGTGTTCCTGCTGCTCGGCGCGTTGGTGCCGCCTGTGGTGCGGTGGGCCGCCCGGACCCGGCCGCCCGCGCCCGAACCGGTGCCGGCGGCGGCCGGCTGAGGGCCGTGCGGCAGGTGCCCGGTCGGCCCGCGCGCGCCGGGGTGGATCTGGCAGGCTGGTAGTCGTGCTCACGGTGCCGGTACGCCAACTCGGGGAGTCGGAGCGCCGCGCGGTCGAGCGGCTGCTCGACCTCGACCCGTACGCCGGCGCGCAGGTCGCCGAGCGGGTGGCGGCACGCGGTCTGGCCTGGTGGCGGGCCGAGGCGCGGATCCTCGGGTACGGCTCCCGCCGGCACCTGGAGTCGATCTGCTGGCTGGGCGGCAATCTGACCCCGGTGCTCGCGTCCGAGTCGGCGGTGACCGCGTTCGCCGACCAGTTGAGCGCCGAGGAGCGGCTCTGTTCCTCGATCGTGGGCCGGGCCGACGCGGTGCTCGGGCTCTGGGACCGCCTCTCCGCGCACTGGGGGCCGGCTCGGGACGTACGCCCGAACCAGCCGTTGCTGGCGACGGACGCGCTGCCCGCCGTGGCGCCCGACCCGCACGTGCGGCGGGTGCGCGGTAACGAGGTCGACCGGCTGTTCCCGGCGGCGGTGGCGATGTACACCGAGGAGGTCGGGGTGTCGCCGCTGGCCGAGGACGGCGGGCGCGGCTACCGGCGGCGGGTGACCGAGCTGGTGCGCGCCGGCCGTGCCTACGCCCGCTTCGTCGACGGGCGGGTGGTCTTCAAGGCGGAGCTGGCAGTGGTGACCCGCCGGACCGCGCAGGTGCAGGGCGTCTGGGTGGCGCCCGAGTGGCGCGGCCGGGGCATCGCCACCGCCGCGATGGCCGCAGTGGTCCGCGACGCGCTGGAACGGGTCGCGCCCACGGTGAGCCTCTACGTAAACGACTTCAACCTGCCCGCCCGCCGGGTCTACGAGCGCTGCGGCTTCCGCCCGGTCGGCACGCTCGCCACAGTGCTGTTCTGAGGATCACTCCCGCCAGGCGTCCCGAACCGGACACCCGGCGCTATGCTGGGCATGTTTTTATACTGACTAGTCAGTTCGGAATTCGGGAGCGGAATGAACATCGTCGAGGCCGTCGGCCTGGGCCTGCGCACCCGCCGCGGCTGGGTCTACCGGGACGTCGACCTCACCGCCGCGAGCGGTGAGCTGCACGCCGTGACCGGCCCGCCCGGCAGCGGGCGCACCTCGCTGCTGCTCGCCCTGGCCGGGCGCTTCCCGCACAACCACGGCGAGCTACGCCGCCGCGGACCGGCCGCGCTCGGCCAGGTGGCGGGCGTGCACGAACCCGACCCGACGCTCACCGTCGCCGAGCACATCACCGAACGCCTGCTGCTGCTCGGCCCGGTGCCCCGCCGCCGGCGCCGCCTCGTGCCGGTGGCAGCGGTCCGAGCCCGCCGGGCCTACCGCCGCGACGCCTACGCCGCCGCCGTCGCCGGCGCCGGACTCACCGACGCGCCCCTGGACCCCGACCGGTACGGCCGCGACCTCACCCCGGTCGAACGGCAGGTGCTCGGGCTGGTGCTCGCCAGCCTCGGCGGCCCCAGCCTGATCGTCGCCGACGACGTGGACGCCGGCGCCGACCGCCCCGAGCGGGAGTGGATGTGGGGCGCGCTGGAACGCCTCGCCGACCAGGGGTACGCCGTGGTCGCCAGCGCCCGCGCCGTCGAACCCGGCGTGGCCGCCACCGTGCACCGCATCGGCGACCCGGTCCCGCCCGTCCCCGCCCTCACCGTTCCCGCCGAGCCCGCCGAGGTGCCCGCATGAGCGTCCTGCGACTGGCCCTGTTCGAGCTGCGCCGGATGACCCGGGGCCGGCTGCCGCGCGCCGCCCTCGCCGTGCTCACCATCGTCCCGCTGCTCTATGGCGCCCTCTACCTGTACGCGTTCTGGGATCCCTACGGGAAGATGGACCGGATCCCGGTCGCCCTGGTCAACGCCGACCGTCCGGCCACCGCCGGTGACGGCAGCGAGGTGCACGCCGGCCGTGACCTCACCGACAAGCTGCTCGACCGCAAGGTGTTCGGCTGGACCGTCACCGACCAGGGCGACGCCACGAAGGGGCTGCGCGACGGGCGCTACCACCTCGTCTTCTCCATCCCGGAGGACTTCTCCGCCACCCTCGCCGCCGGCCCGGAACCGGACCGCCCGGCCCGGCAGGGCGAGCTGAAGGTCGTCAACGACGACGCCACCAACTACCTCTCCGGCCTGCTCGCCCGGTCGGCGTTCAGCGAGATCCGGGCCGCAGCCGCGCAGAGCACCGCCGCCACGTACTTCGACAAGATGCTGATCGGCTTCACCGACGCCAAGGCCGAGACCGGACGCGCCGCCGACGGCGCCGGGAGGATCGCCGACGGGCTCGGCAGCTCCCAGCAGGGCGCGGGAAAGATCGCCGACGGGCTCGGTGACGCCGAGGACGGTGCCGGGCAGCTCGCCGGCGGGCTCAACCAGTCGGTCCAGGGCGCGGACAAGCTCGCCAAGGGCCTCGACCAGCTGCGGACCGGCGCCGCCCAGCTCGCCGACGGCGCCGGCCGCGCCGCCACCGAGACCAAGGCCGCAGCGGCCACCGTGAACGCCGCCGCCGACAAGTACGAGCCGGTGCTGCGCCGCAACGCCGACAAGATCGAGAAGGCGGCCACGCTCGTCGCCGACGGCGCGCAGCAGCTCGCCGCCGGGCTGGACGCGCTGCCGGGCAAGGCCGCCGAGGTGGTCGCTACCGCCGAGGAGATCCGCGACCGGCTCGACGCGGTCGCGAAGGAACACCCCGAGCTGGCCGACAACAGGGACTTCGCCGCCGCCCGCAAGGCCGCCGACCAGGCCGTCACGCAGGCCCGTTCCGTGGTGGCCGCGCTGGACAAGACCGACATGGCCACGCTGCGCAAGCAGATGACAGACGTGTCGAAGACCGCCCGCGAGGTGGCCGCCGCCGCGCCGCACCTGGCCGACGACGTCGCCTCCGCCCGCGCGAAGGTCAACGAGCTGGCCGGCGGGCTCGCCACGCTGGCCCAGGGCAGCGCCAAGCTCCGCGACGGGCTGGGCGACGCGTCGACCGGCGCGAACGAGCTGCGCGGCGGCCTCTACCGGCTCGCCTCGGGCGCCCGCCAGCTCGACGGCGGCCTGGCCCAGCTCGGCAGCGGCAGCAACCGCCTGGTCGACGGGCTGACCCGGCTGGAGGGCGGTGCCGGCGACCTCGCCGACGGGCTCGCCGCCGGGGAGCGGAAACTGCCCGGGTACGACGACGCGGCCACTCGCGCCGGCGTGCTCGGTGACCCGGTCGGCCTGATCCGCGACTCGCAGAACCCGGCCGGCTCGTACGGCGTCGGCTTCGCCCCGTACTTCCTCTCGCTGGCGCTCTGGGTCGGCGCGATGATCACGTACATGCTGTTGCGGCCGGTCAACCGGCGGCACGTGATGTCCGGCGCGCCCGGCTGGCGGGTCGTGCTCGCCGGGTGGCTCCCCGCCGCCGGTATCGGCCTGGCCCAGGTCACTGTGCTCTACACGGTGGTGACGCTCGGGCTCGGGCTCGACCCGAGGCACGGGGCGGCCACGTTCGGGCTGCTCGCCCTCACCTCGCTGGCGTTCACCGCGATCATGCAACTGCTCGGCGTGGCGCTCGGCCCGGCCGGCCGGCTGGCCGCGCTGGCGCTGCTGATGCTCCAGCTCACCTCGTCCGGCGGCACCTACCCGGTGCAGACCTCGCCCGGCTTCTTCCAGGCCGTCCACCCCTGGCTGCCGATGACGTACGTGGTGGACGGCCTGCGGCACACCATCAACGGCGGTACGACCGCCCCCGTGGTCACCGCCGCGCTGGTGCTGCTCGCGTTCGGGCTGGGCGCGACGGCGCTCACCGTCGGCGCGGCCCGCCGGTCCCGCCGGCTCACCCCGTCGAAGCTGCACCCCGAACTGACCATGTGAGGATGAGCCGGTGACGGACGGACGGACACGCCGGCGCGAGGACACCCGCCAGCGCCTCTTCGTGGCGGCGGTGGACCTCATCGCCGAGCAGGGCTTCTCGGCCACCACTGTGGACGACATCGCGGCCCGCGCCGGTGTGGCGAAGGGGACCGTCTACTACAACTTCGAGTCCAAGACCGTCCTGTTCGAGGAACTGCTGCGGCACGGCATCGGCCTGCTCACCGCCGAGTTCCGGGCCGCCGTCGACGGGCTGCCGCCGCTGGAGGCGCTCGGCGCGCTGGTCCGCGCCCAGCTGGAGTACATCCGCCGCTACCGCGCCTTCGCCCAGCTCCTGCTCTCGGAGATGTGGCGGACCAACAGGGAGTGGCAGCAGACGCTGCGGCTGCTGCGCGGCGAGGCCATCGCGGTGATCGCCGACACCGTGCAGGCCGGCGTGGACAGCGGCGACCTCCCGGCCGACCTGGACGTGCGTACCGCGAGTTCGGCGCTGTTCGGCGTCGGGCTGGTGGTGGCAGTGGACTGGCTGGTCTTCTCGCCGGAGCGGCCGATCGACGAGGTGCAGGAGTCGCTGCTCGGCATCGTCCGGCGGGTCGCCCGGACCTGACCAAGGGCCGGTAATTCGGTTGAATCCGGGCCGCCGTGAGGACGAGGCTGGGGACACCGCCCCCACCGAGCCGAGTCCGGAGGACCTTCCATGCGCCTGCTCCGAGATCTCTGGGCCACGGCGCCCCGGCGGATGACGGCGGTCCTGCTGCTGATCGTGCTCGGCGCCGCCGGCCAGGCGGCCGCTGCCGCGCTGGCCGGGCCGGTGCTTGTGCACCGCTCGTCCGGCTGGTTCGTCGCGCTCGCGGTGGCGCTCGTCGCCGCTGTCGTCACCGACCTGCTGATCGGCCTGATCATGGCCCGGCTCACCGCCGACTGGTCGGCCGACGTGCGGCGACGGCTCTGCCGGGTCGCGCTCGGCCAGGACCTGCCCACCCTGGAGACCACACCGGTCGGCGAACTGCTCGACCGGATCGACAACGACGTCTACCAGGTCGCCGCCGAGATGCGGAACACCGGCGTACGGCTGGCGCAGGGCCTCGCGGTCTGCGTACTCGCGACGGTGAGCGCGCTGATCGTCTGGTGGCCCGCGGGCATCGGCATGATCCTGCTCATCGCGCTGCTCGTGGTGACGCTGCGCCGTCCGACCGCCCGGATCGCCCCGGCCCGGATGGCCGAGGAGGAGGCGTGGTCCGACCTCGCGGCGGTGATGGAGGAGGCGGTGCACGGGCAGGACGACGTGCGCACCAGCCTCGCCCGGCCGTACGTGCTGCGCCTCTACGCGCGCCGCGCGGCCGAGGTGATCGCCCGGTGCGTCCGGGTGTTCCGGCTCTCCGCGCGGGTCACCGCCACCGCCGCGGGCGCGGTCGGGCTCGGCGTCGCGGGCGTGGTGCTGGGCGGCGCGTGGGCGCTGGCCACCGGCCGGGTGGACGCCGCCCGGCTCACCGCGATCTGGCTGCTGGTGATCGCGTTCGGCGCGACCGTCGAGCAGATCGCGCGCTGGGTGCCGCACCTGCAACAGGCGTTCGGCGCGTGGGGCCGGGTGCAGCTGCTCGCCGGGTCGCCGCAGGAGCCGGACGGCGGCGCCACCCCGGTCGACGGCGACCTGACCGTGCGCGGTCTCACCTACCGCTATCCGGCCGGCGGGGACGACCGCGGTCCGGCGCTGCGCGACGTGCACCTGGACTTCGTCCGCGGGCGCTCGTACGCGCTCGTCGGGCGTACCGGCTCGGGCAAGTCGACGCTGGCGAAGGTGCTCACCCGGGCGGTGGACGTGCCGCGCGGCACGGTGTTCCTCGGCGGCACCGACCTGGCCGACCTGGACGTGGACGAGTTGCGCCGGTGGATCGCCGTGGTGCCGCAGCGCACCGAGATCCTGGCCGGCACGCTGGCCGAGAACGTGGCGCTGTTCGACCCGGAGCTGCTGGACGCCGCCGAGCGGGCGCTGGCCGAGCTGGGCCTGGCCGGCTGGATCGCCGAGCTGCCCGACGGCGTGCACACCCGGCTCGGCGACGGCGGGTACGTGCTCTCCGCCGGGCAGGAACAGCTCGTCGCGTTCGCCCGCATCCTGGTCCGGGACCCGCACGTGGTGATCCTCGACGAGGCCACCGCACGGCTCGACCCGGTCACCGAGAACCGGGTACGCGAGGCCACCGAACGGCTGCTCACCGACCGGATCGGCATCGTCATCGCGCACCGGCTCTCCTCGGTGCGCCGCTGCGACGAGGTGGTGGTGATGGCCGACGGCGCGGTACTGGAGGCCGGTCCGCTGCGCGAGTCGGCCCGCTTCGCCGAACTGCTCGCCACCAGCCACGCCGGGGCGTACGCCGGAGTGGGCGCCCGGGGCGGCGGCGTGAACCTGCTCGACGCGCCCGCCTGGGACGACGCCCCGGCCACGCCGACCGCACCCGCGACCCGGCCGGCCGCCGTGCCGCGCGCCGACCCGCCACCCGCGCCGCCCTTGCCGCCCGCGCGGACCATGCGGGAGATCTTCCGGCTGGGCACCAACGACACCCGGTACGGCCTGCTCTCGGTCGGCCTGTTCATCGTGATGACGGTGCTCGGCATGGACGGCGCGGTGCTGCCCTGGCTCTGGGCCGACCTGATCGGCGGAGGCGACCCGTGGCTGCCGGCGCTGGGCATCGTGGCCGCGCTGCTCGTGGTGCTGCCGCTGCCGTACCTGACCAATTTGTGGTTCCCGCAGTGGTGGATCCGGCAGATGCTGCGGATCAGCGCCCGGCTGGTGCACGGGCAGACCGGCGCGCGCCGGGTCAGCGGGCACACCCCGGCCGAGGTGGTGGCCCAGGGCGGCGACACCGACCGGGTGGTGCACCTGGCCGACAACCTGATGGACCAGTTCATCTCGCTGGTCATCGTGGTCGCCATGACGCTGGTGACGGGCAGTCTCGTACCGGCGATGTTCTTCGTCGGCACGATGGTGGTCTCCGGGCTGGCGGCGACGCTGTTCGCGCCCCGGCTGGAACGCACCGCGGCCGGCACGGTGAAGGCGCGCGCCGCGTTCGCCACCGCGCTGGTCTCCGCGCTGTCCGCCGCCCGTACGGTCAAGCTGGCCGGCGCGACCCGCCCGGTGCTGCGCCACCTCGCCCGGCTGGACGAGGTACGCAGCGAGCGGCAGCGACGCGAGATCGCCATGCAGGTGTGGGCCCGGTCCACTCCGTCGGTCGCCAGCGGCCTGCTGCCGATCGGCGCGTGGGCGCTCTACCTGGCCGGGGAGCTGTCGGCGGGTGCCACGCTGGTGGCCGTGTCCACCCTGGCCGCGGCCCGCTGGTTCGCGTGGACCACCGCGTCGCTGGTCTCGCAGTACCCGTCGGCGCGGGTGTGGACGAAGCGGACGGTGGCGATGACCGGCGAGGCCGTGTACGCGGCGCCGGTGCCCGGCCTGGACCTGGTCGCCGGCACCGCGCCCGCGCCCGAGCCGCCGCCCCGGCACCCGCTGCGCCGCCTGGAGCTGGCCGGCTTCGGTGCGCTGCACTCCGACGGCACGCTCGCCGTCCGCGACGTGGACCTGGTGGTCGAGCGCGGGCAGTTGGTGCTGGTCGTCGGCCCGGTCGGGTCCGGCAAGTCGTCGCTGCTGCGCGCGCTCGCCGGGATCGTGCACCACGTCGGCGAGCTGCGCTGGAACGGTGACCCGGTGACCGAGCCGGAGATGTTCCTGCGTCCCAACCAGGTCGGGTACGTGGGCCAGATGCCCCGGGTGCTCTCCGGCACGGTGGCCGACAACATCGCGCTCGGCCACCAGGTGGACGCCGCCGGGGCGGTCACCACCGCCCAGCTCGAACACGACCTGGCCGCGGCCGGGGGCGGGCTCGGGTTGCTGATCGGGCACAAGGGCACCCGGCTGTCCGGCGGTCAGCTCCAGCGGCTGGCGCTGGCCCGGGCGCTCGCCCCGCGTACCGAGCTGCTGGTGGCCGATGACGTGTCGTCGGCGCTGGACGTGAGCACGGAGCTGGCTCTGTGGGCGGCGTTGCGCGAGCACGGGGTCACTGTGGTCGGCTCGACCGCGAAGCGGGCCGCGCTGGTCCGGGCGGACCACGTGGTGGTGCTGATCGACGGCACGGTGGCCGACCAGGGCACCTGGACCGACCTGGAACCCCGCTGGAACCACCTGGCCGGCTGACCCCCCTTTCCCGGTTGATCATGAAGTTGGCGGCGACAAAACGGACGCAGAACGCCGCCAACTTCATGATCGACCCCGCAAGGGCGGGGCGGGGAGGTCCGTCAGACGGCTCGGGTGTACTGGGTGGGCCAAGTTGGGGTGGCGTTCAGCTTGGCGGCGGCGCGGCGCGGCCAGTACGGGTCGCGCAGCAGTTCCCGGCCCAGCAGCACCAGGTCCGCCTCACCGCCGGACACGATCTGCTCGGCCTGCTCGGGCTCGACGATCAGGCCCACGGCACCGGTCGGCACCCCGGCGTCGCGGCGGATCCGGGCGGCCAGCGGCACCTGGTAGCCGGGTCCGACCGGGATGGACGCCCGGACCGCCGCGCCGCCGGAGGACGTGTCGACCAGGTCCACCCCGGCGGCGGCCAGCTCACCGGCGAGCACCACGCTGTCCTCGACGGTCCAGCCGCCGTCGGCCCAGTCGGTGGCGGAGATCCGGGTCAGCACCGGCACCGACTCGCCGACGGCGGCGCGTACCGCGCGGGCCACGTCGAGGGTGAGCCGCATCCGGGCGGCCCGGTCACCGCCCCAGCCGTCGGTGCGCCGGTTGGTCAGCGGGGACAGGAACTCGTGCAGCAGGTAGCCGTGCGCGGCGTGGATCTCCACGGCGGCGAACCCGGCGTCCAGCGCCCGCCCGGCGGCGGTCGCGAAGGCGTCCACCACCGCCGCGATGCCCGACTCGTCCAGCGCGGTCGGCGTGCGGTACTCCGGAACGAACGGCTGGTCACCGGGGCCGACCGGGGTCCAGCCGCCCTCGGCGTCCGGCACGCCGCCGCGCGCCGGCGCCCACGGCCGGTACGTGGACGCCTTGAACCCGGCGTGCGCGAGCTGCACGGCCGGCACCGCACCCTGACCGGCGACGAACGCGGTGATCGGCCGCCACGCGTCGACGTGCGCGCCGGACCACAGGCCGGTGTCCTGCGGGCTGATCCGGCCCTCGGGCACCACTGCCGTCGCCTCGGTGATGACGAGCCCGGCCCCGCCGACGGCGCGGGAACCGAGGTGGACGCGGTGCCAGTCGGTGGGCAGGCCGTCCGGTCCGGCGCTGTACTGGCACATGGGTGCCAGCGCGATCCGGTTGGGCACTGTGACGCCGCGCAGGGCGAGCGGGGTGAACAGGGCGCTCATTGGCGAGGATCCTCCGGTCATGACTTCGGGTGCGCCCCGTTGCGCGGGACGCACCCGAAGAGGTGTGGATCAGGCGGGTACGGGGTCGAGCCGCTCGGTCTCGACCGGCTCGATCAGGTCGCGCTTGCCGGCCGAGTCGTACGCGGCCCGGTCGAGCGTGCCCTCCCGGGCGGCCACGATGGTCGGCACCACGGCCTGCCCGGCCACGTTCGTGGCGGTACGGATCATGTCCAGGATCGGGTCGATGGCCAGCAGCAGACCGGCCCCGGCCAGCGGCAGGCCCAGCGTGCTCAGGGTCAGCGTGAGCATGACGATCGCACCGGTCAGGCCGGCGGTCGCGGCCGAACCGACCACCGAGACGAACGCGATGAGCAGGTAGTCGGTGACGCCCAGGTTCACGCCGAACACCTGCGCCACGAAGATCGCGGCGAGCGCCGGGTAGATGGCGGCGCAGCCGTCCATCTTCGTGGTGGCGCCGAACGGCACCGCGAAGGAGGCGTACTCGCGGGGGACGCCGAGGCGCTCCACCGAGCGCTGGGTCACCGGCATGGTGCCCACCGAGGAGCGGGAGACGAAGGCCAGCTCGATGGCAGGCCAGGCGCCGGCGAAGAAGCGCAGCGGATTGAGCCTGCCGGCCACGGCGAGCAGCACCGGGTAGACCACGAACAGCACCAGCGCGCAGCCGACGTAGACGGCCGTGGTGAACTTCGCGAGCGGGGCGAGCAGGTCCCAGCCGTACGAGGCGACGGCGTTGCCGATCAGGCCGAGCGTGCCGATCGGGGCGAGCCGGATGACCCACCAGAGCGCCTTCTGCACGATCGACAGCAGCGAGCGGTTGAGCGACACGAACGGCTCGGCGGCGTCGCCGACGAGCAGCGCGGCGGCGCCCACCACCAGGGCGAGGAAGACGATCTGCAGGACGTTGCCCTCGACGAACGCGCCGACCGGGTTGGTCGGGACGATGCCGGTGAGGAAGTCGATCCAGGAGCCGGTGGTCTTCGGTGCGGTGGCGCCGGCCGGGTCCAGGTCGACGCCCCGCCCGGGGTCGGTGAGCAGGCCGATGCCGATGCCGATGCTCACCGCGATGAGGGCGGTGACGGCGAACCAGAGCAGTGTCTTGACGGCGAGCCGGGCGGCGTTGGCGACGCCGCGCAGGCTCACCACGCTGACCACGATGGCGGTGAAGACAAGCGGCGGCACGGCGAGCTTGAGCAGCTGGACGAAGAGGCCGCCGACGGTGTCGAGCGTGCTGGTCAGCCAGGCGAGGTCGGCGGCGCGGGCGAGGAAACCGAGCGCCACGCCGAGCACGAGGCCGAGCAGGATCTGGACGGAGAAGGGAATTCTGCGCAGGGCGGAAGTCATGGGGACGGATCCAAGGTCTGGAGAGGGAAGGCGGGCGTCGGGGGCGTGGAGCTACGCCGGACAGACGCCGCTGGCCTGCCGTCGGAGATCGACGTACAGGCGCTCGGTGAGGCACCAGACATTGGTCATCGTCGCGACACGTTACTCCCGTCCCGGGTCGGAACGGAAGGACCGTCGCCGGTGAGGCTCCTTACAGCCAGGTAGCCGGAGGTGATCAGTCCCCAGGCGGCCACCACGACCAGCAGCACCCGTTCCGACACCCCGAGCAGCGCGCTGCGGCCGACCAGCAGCAGCGCCGCCGCGACCACGACGGCCACCGGCAGCGCCAGTGCCGCGCCGACCGCCGCGATCCGCCGCAGCCCCCGGTCCGCGGCCGGGGAGAACAGCACCACGAGCATGGCGAGCACCACAGCGGCCGTCGCCGCGATGCTGGCCCCGCCGTGCACCAGGTCGGCCACCGTGGGCGCCTCGAACGGCGGCAGCGGGCAGCCCTCGCTGCACGTGACAGCGCCGGAGAGCACAGTGGCGACCGCGCCGACGCCGAGCAGCCCGGCCGCCCCGCGCAACCCCGGCGGCAGCGCCCCGGCGAGCAGCAGCAGCGACGCGGCCACCGAGAAGATCCCGATCCGGTACGCCCCGGCATACCCGCTGTCGGTGATGCCCGCCTCACTCACGTACCCGGCGGGGCCCGGACCGGGACCGGCGACCACCGCAACGGTCACCGCGGCGACGCCTGCGGCCAGGCAGACGCCGGCGAACGCGGCGGCGATCCGGCGGGCCGTGTCCTCAGCCACGTCCGTGCGGGGTGGTCCAGCCGGACAGATCGGGGCCGAGCGGCACGATCCGGGTCGGGTTGATCATGTCGTGGGTGGCGTAGTAGTGCCGCTTGATGTGGTCGAAGTCCACCGTCTCGCCGAAGCCCGGCGTCTGGAACAGGTCCCGCGCGTACGCCCACAGCACCGGCATCTCGGTGAGCTTGCGCTCGTTGCACTTGAAGTGGCCGTGGTACGCCACGTCGAAGCGCACCAGCGTGGTGAACAGGCGCACGTCCGCCTCGGTGATCGCGTCGCCCATCAGGTAGCGCCGACCGGACAGCCGCTCGCTCAGCGCGTCCAGGCGGGCGAACAGCGCGGTGAACGCCTCGTCGTACGCCTCCTGGGAGGTGGCGAAGCCGCACCGGTAGACGCCGTTGTTGACGTCCCGGTGGATCTCCGCCATCAGCGCGTCCATCTCCGGGCGCAGCTCGACCGGGTAGAGATCGGGCGCGTCCGGCGCGTGGAACCGCCGCCACTCGGTCGAGAAGTCCAGCGTGAGCTGCGGATAGTCGTTCGTCACCACCCGCCCGGTGAGCGTGTCCACGAGCGCCGGCACGGTGACCCGGCCGGTGTAGTCCCTGTCGGTGGACAGGTACGCCTCGGACAGGAAACCGATGCCGAGCACCGGGTCGAAGCCGTCCGGGTCGAGCGCGAACCGCCAGCCCCGCTCGTCCCGGATCGGGTCGACGGTGCCCAGCGAGATCACCTCGTCCAGGCCGAGCAGGCCGCGCACGATCCGGGCCCGGTGCGCCCACGGGCAGGCCCGGCACCAGATCAGCCGGTAGCGGCCCGCCTCCAGCGGCCAGCGCCCCGCCTCGTCCGGCCCGCCGCCCTCGGGTGACGTGGAGTGCGGGGTGACCCGGCCGGTGAACCGGTTGGGCTGGCGGACGAACGCGCCGCCGCCGCTTGTCTCTGCGCTGAACTGGGCCCCGGACATGCGGCAAACCTATCCGCTCCGGTCACGGATATCCTGGCGCCGGGTACCCCCACCGACCCCTTCCCACCCCCGAAGGACGTACGCGCGATGACAGTGGCCTATCTCGTTGCCGGAGTCCGTACCCCGATCGGCCGGTACGCCGGCGCCCTGGCCGGGGTCCGCCCGGACGACCTGGCCGCGCACGTCGTCCGCGAGCTGGTGGCCCGCCACCCGTCTGTCGACTGGGCCCGCACCGACGACGTGATCCTGGGCTGCGCCAACCAGGCCGGTGAGGACAACCGCAACGTGGCCCGGATGGCGGCGCTGCTCGGCGGCCTGCCGGAGGAGGTGCCGGGCAGCACCGTCAACCGGCTCTGCGGCTCCGGCCTCGACGCGCTCGCCTCCGCCGCCCGCGCGATCGTCGCCGGGGAGGCCGACCTGGTGGTGGCCGGTGGCGTGGAGAGCATGAGCCGGGCGCCGTTCGTCATGCCGAAGGCGGCCACGCCGTTCGCCCGCACCGCCGAGGTGTACGACACCACGATCGGCTGGCGGCTGGTCAACCCGCTGATGCGCAAGGGCTGGGGCGTCGACTCGATGCCGGAGACGGCGGAGAACGTGGCGGCCGAGTTCGGCGTGGACCGGGCCGCGCAGGACGCCTTCGCGTACCGGTCGCAGCAGCGGGCCGCCAAGGCGCAGGCCGACGGCCGGCTGGCCGAGGAGATCGTCCCGGTGACGGTGCCCGCCGGCAAGCGGGAGTCGAAGCTGGTCGAGGCCGACGAGCACCCGCGCGAGACGACGCTTGCGAAGCTCGCCACGCTGCCCACCCCGTTCCGCGAGGGCGGCACCGTCACCGCAGGCAACTCCTCCGGCGTCAACGACGGCGCCGTCGCGCTGCTCGTCGCCTCCGCGGCCGCCGTCGAACGCTATGGCCTCACCCCGCTGGCCCGGGTACGCGGCGCCGCGTCCGCCGGCGTACCGCCGCGGATCATGGGCATCGGCCCGGTCCCGGCGACCCGCAAGCTGCTCGACCGGACGGGCCTGTCGCTCGTCGACGTGGACGTGATCGAGCTGAACGAGGCGTTCGCCGCGCAGTCCGTGGCGGTGCTGCGTGAGCTGGGCCTGCCGGAGGACGCCGAGCACGTCAACCCCGGCGGCGGTGCCATCGCGTTGGGTCACCCGCTCGGTGCCAGCGGCGCCCGGCTGGCGTTGACCGCCGCGCTGGAACTACGCCGGCGGGGCGGCCGGCGGGCGCTCGCCACCATGTGCATCGGCGTCGGCCAGGGCATCTCGCTGCTGCTGGAATCGGCCGGCTGAACCGGGCCGCCGGCATCGCCCGCTGTGGATCTCCCGAACCCCGCCGTACCGGCCTAGAGTGGTCTGGACCACATGATCCGCCATCGACGGCGGACGACGACCTGGGGGACCGAGCGATGCAGACGCCGGAGAGCCTGCCCACCGAGATCGACCTGAGCCGGCCGAGCGCCGCTCGGGTCTACGACTACTTCCTCGGTGGGGCGCACAACTTCGAGATCGACCGGCAGCTCGCCGAACAGATCGCGGCCATGACGCCGAACCTGGCCGCCACCATGCGCGCCGGGCGGGAGTTCCTGCGCCGGGCCGTACGGGTGCTGCTCGACGCCGGCATCGACCAGTTCCTCGACATCGGCTCCGGCATCCCCACCGTCGGCAACGTGCACGAGGTCGCCCAGGCCGCCAACGCGGACGCCCGGATCGTGTACGTCGACATCGACCCGGTCGCCGTGGCGCACAGCCACGAACTGCTCGCCGGCAACGACCGGGCCACCGCGGTCCTGGCCGACCTGCGCGAGCCGAAGCTGATCCTGGACCACGCCGCCGCCAGCGGCCTGATCGACTTCGACCGGCCGCTGGGCATCCTGCTCGCCGGCGTGGTGCACTTCGTACCCGACGCCGACCGCCCGGCCGACATCCTGGCCACCCTGCGCGCCGCCGCCGCGCCCGGCAGCTACCTGGTCATCTCCCACTCCACGTTCGAGGACCAGCCGCAGGAGATGCTGGACGCGCAGCGGCTGTCGGCGCGTACCGCCACCGAGATCACGCTGCGCTCGCGGGCCGAGATCACCGGCTTCTTCGGCGACTGGACGATCCTCGAACCGGGCGTGGTGCACATGCCGCTGTGGCGGCCCGACTCCCCGTCGGACGTGGACGAGCACCCGGAGCGGTTCGGGGCCTTCGGCGGCGTCGCCCGGCACGACCGCGCCGCCGGCTGAACCCCATGCGCGCCCCGGACAGCGACGGGGGAGACGTCAGCCGGCCCGGCGCCGCCGCGTACGCCGCCGAGTGGGCTCGCGCGGTGCGTCGCATCGGGTTCGTGCCGCTGAGCGCGGCCGAGACCGAGCGCCTGCTGGTGCCGCTCACCGAGCGGCTCGGCGAGGCCCTGCTCGCCCCCACCTTCTCCGCCGGCCCGGCGGAGGAGGTGGGGCGTGCCCTGGTCCAGGCGCACCTCACCGAGCCCGGCGTACTCGACTGGTCGGTGCAGGCGCTCGGTGACCGGTTCCTGCCCTGGGTGCTGCCGTCACGCACCGAGTCGCCGGAGCTGCGCGAGCGGGTGGCGCTGCTGCAGGGCGCGTTCGCTGCCGGGTTCGCCCGCGCGCTGCGCGACCGGGTCTTCAGCCAGCAGGAGCGGATCGCCCGGTCGGCGTGGCAGGCCCGGGACACCGTCGAGCAGGCGCTGCGCGACAGCGAGGCCCGCTTCCGGGCGGTCTTCACCGGCGCCGTCATCGGCATCGGCATCGCCGGGGTGGACGGGCAGATCATCGAGGTCAACCAGGCGTTCGCGGACATGCTCGGCTACACCGTCGCGGAGATGCGGCGGATGAACGTGTCGGCGCTGGCCTATGCCGACGACGCGGCCGGGATGTGGGAGCTGTACAAGGAGCTGATCGAGGGCAAGCGGGACAGCGCCCGGGTGGAGAAGCGCTACTACCGCAAGGACGGCAGCGTGGTCTGGACCGACCTCGCGGTCTCGCTGATCCGGCACGACGACGGCCGGCCCCGGTTCACCGTCGCGATGGTGGAGGACATCACCCAGCGGTACGAGCTGCAGCAGCGGCTGCGCTTCCAGGCGCTGCACGACCCGCTGACCGGCCTGCCCAACCGGACGCTGTTCTTCGAACAACTCGGCGAGGTCTTCGACGGCGCCGGCCCGGACCAGCGCGTCGGCCTCTGCTTCATCGACCTGGACGGCTTCAAGGCGGTGAACGACAGCCTCGGCCACGACCTGGGCGACCGGCTGCTCAAGGTGATCGCCCGCCGGCTCAGCGACTGCGTGGCCGGGCGCGGTCACCTGGTGGCCCGGATGGGCGGCGACGAGTTCGTCATCCTGGTCGACTCCGACGGCGGCATCGACGACGCGGTGGAGGTCGCCGAACTGGCCCTGGCCGCGGTGTCCGCGCCGGTGCACGTCGGCGACCAGCAGCTGGCCGTATCGGCGAGCATCGGCATCGTGGAGTGCCCGGCGGCGGAGACGAGCGTCGGTGACCTGATGAAGGCCGCCGACACCACGCTCTACTGGGCCAAGGCGGAGGGCCGGGGCCGCTGGGCGGTGTACGACCCGGAGCGCAGCGCCGCCGACATCGCCCGTTCCGCGCTGGCCGCGAACCTGCCCGCCGCGCTGGACCGGGGCGAGTTCGTGCTGCACTACCAGCCGATCGTGTCGCTGCTGGACGGCACGATGGTGGCGGTCGAGGCGCTGGTGCGCTGGCAGCACCCGGAGCTGGGACTGATCGGGCCGGACCGCTTCATCGGGCTGGCCGAGGAGACCGGCCTGATCGTCCGGCTCGGCGCCTGGGTGCTGCGTCAGGCGTGCCGCGACGCCGAGTCGTGGCGGCGTGCGTACCCGGACACCACGCCGGTGGTCAGCGTCAACCTGGCCGCCCGGCAGGCCGACGACCCGGCCATCGTGGAGACGGTGGCCGAGGCGTTGCAGCACACCGGCCTGCCGGCCGAGCTGTTGCAGCTGGAGCTGACCGAGAGCGCCGTCATGGGCAGCGCCGGTGAGCCGCTGCGGACGCTGCACCAGCTCGCCGGCCTCGGGCTGCGGCTGGCTATCGACGACTTCGGCACCGGCTACTCGAACCTGGCGTACCTGCGGCGGCTGCCGATCCACTGCGTGAAGCTGGCCGGCCCGTTCGTCGAGGGGATAAAGGGTGACGGCGGGGACGTGGCCGCCGACCACCGGGACGAGCGGATCGTGGACGCGCTGGTCCGGCTGGCGCACGCGCTGGAGCTGTCGGTGACGGCCGAGGCGGTGGAGACCGAGGTACAGGCCGAACGGCTGCGCGCGCTGCGCTGCGACACCGGGCAGGGCCGGCTGTTCGGCGCACCCGTGCCCGCCGACGGCATCCGCGCCCGCCTGGGCGGGTAGGAGAGAACTGTGAGCCTTACCGATTCGCAGGCCGTGGTGTCGGTGGTCGCCGCGCTGGCGATCGTCGCCGGCCTGGCCGGAGTGATCGTGCCGGGGCTGCCGGCTCTGCCGCTGTGCTGGGGCGGGGTGCTGGTGTGGACGCTGTTCGGCGACGCCGGGCCGGGCCGCTGGGCGGTGCTCGCCGCCGCCACCGCGATCGCCGCCGGCGGCACCGTGCTCAAGTACCTCTGGCCGGGGCGCAACCTGAAGCGGACCGGCGTGCCCACCACGTCGCTGCTGGCCGGCGGACTGCTCGGCGTGGTCGGGTTCTTCGTGATCCCGGTGATCGGGCTGCCGATCGGCTTCGTCGGCGGGATCTTCGGCGCGGAACGGCTGCGGCTGGGCGATACCCGCCTCGCCTGGCCGGCCACGGTGCAGGCACTCAAGGCGGCCGGGCTGTCGATGGTCCTGGAGTTCACCGCCGGCCTGATGATCGCCGCGCTGTGGGTCGCGGGGCTGCTGTTCGTCTAGAGGTGCGGCGGCGCGGGGCGTCCGGAGGGTACGGCAGTTCGCCGTACATCAGTGAGAGAGAGGTGGACGCCGCGCGCCGCCGCGGACCGGGCGTTGCCGAGCGCCCGGTGCCGGCCCGTCGGGTCGGGCCTGGTCACGCCCACAATGATGCCCCGGGTGGGATCGGGCGACAACGCAATTACCGGGGTACGTATTGACCACCTTGATCGGCCGGGAGCACACTGCGAGCACTCGCACGAGCATCGCCTCGAGGAGGTGTGCAGTGGCCACGACGCCCGCGCCGACCGCCGAGCAGCCGATGGACGACGACGCCCGACGACTCGCCGAACTCGGCTACAAACAGGAGCTGCGCCGCAAGTGGAGCGGCTTCTCCAACTTCGCGATCTCGTTCTCCATCATCTCGATCCTGGCCGGCTGCTTCACCACGTTCGGTCAGGCGTGGAACAACGGCGGCCCGGTGGCGATCTCCTGGGGCTGGCCGCTGATCTCGCTGTTCATCCTGATCATCGGCTTCTGCCTGGCCGAACTGGTGTCCGCGTACCCGACAGCGGGCGGGATCTACTGGTGGGCGGCGACGATGGGCCGGCCGGTGCACGGCTGGTTCACCGGCTGGCTCAACCTGATCGGGCTGGTCGCGGTGACCGCGTCGGTCGACTACGGCTGCGCCACGTTCCTCAACTTGACGCTGTCGGCGTTGTTCGACGGCTGGGCCGGCACCGGGCACCAGACGTTCGGGCTGTTCGTGGTGATCCTCGCGCTGCACGGGCTGATCAACATCTACGGGCACCGGATCATCGACGTACTCCAGAACGTCTCGGTCTGGTGGCACGTGGCCGGCGCGGCCGCCGTGGTGCTGATCCTGGTCCTGGTCCCGGACAACCACCAGAGCTTCCAGTTCGTGTTCACCGAGCGGTTCAACAACTCCGGCTTCGGGGACGGCGACACCGGCGGGCTGGCGTTCTGGTTCTACGTGCTGCCACTGGGTTTCCTGCTCACGCAGTACACGATCACCGGCTTCGACGCCTGCGCGCACGTCTCCGAGGAGACCCGGGGCGCGTCCAAGGCCGCCGCGCAGGGGCTGTGGCGGTCGATCTTCTACTCGGCGGTGGGTGGCTGGATCCTGCTGCTGGCGTTCCTGTTCGCGGCCACCGACGTGGACGCCATAAACGAGGCGGGCGGCTTCTCCGGGGCGATCTTCGAGAGCGCGCTGACGCCGTTCTTCTTCAAGGCCGTCATCATCATCTCCACCATCGGGCAGTTCTTCTGCGGCATGAGCTGCGTGACGTCGATGTCGCGGATGGCGTACGCGTTCAGCCGGGACCGCGCGGTGCCCGGCTGGAGACTCTGGTCGAAGGTGAACCGCAACGGCACGCCCGTCAACGCCATCATCGGCGCGACGCTGGCCGGGCTGGTGCTCACGCTGCCCGCGCTCTACCAGCGTGGCGGCATCCCGGTCGCGTTCTACGCGGTGGTGTCTGTCGCGGTGATCGGGCTGTACCTGTCCTTCATCATCCCGATCTTCCTGCGGCTGCGGATGGGCGACCGGTTCACCCCGGGCCCGTGGACGCTCGGCCGCCGCTACAAGCTGCTCGGCTGGATCGCGGTGGTCGAGATCGCGGTCATCTCGGTCTACTTCGTGCTGCCGATCGTCCCGGCGGGTGTACCAGGCAACCCCGACTTCAGCTGGACGGCGGTGAACTACGCGCCCATCGCCATCGGTGGCGTACTGCTCGGCGTCGCCATCTGGTGGTACGCCTCGGCCCGCAAGTGGTTCACCGGCCCGCGCCGCACCGTCGACCAGGCCGAACCCGAACCCGAGCCCGCCGAGCCGTCGTAGCTGTCGGTGGGTCCTGCCATCATCCGGTAATGGACTCGGAAGCGGTGGTACGCGCGTTGTGGGAGCGCATGCAGGCCCGGGACTGGGCCGGCGTCGGCGAGCTGCTGGCCGACGACGTGGTGGTGGAGTGGCCGGCCAGCGCCGAGCGGATCGTGGGCCGCGACAACTACGTGAAGATCAACGCCGAGTACCCGGAGGGCTGGTCGATCCGGGTACTGCGGGTGGTGGCGGCGGGCGAGACGGTCGTGTCCGAAGTGGAGGTGCCGCACGAGGGGATGGGCGTGCACCGGGTCGCGTCGTTCTGGACCGTGCGCGACGGGCGGATCGTCGACGGTCGGGAGTACTGGACGAGCCTCGGTGCGGACCCGTCCCCGCAGTGGCGGTCCGCCTGGGTCCGGCCGATGTGACGCGTCAGCGTCGGCACCTCGGATCGCGGCGAGTCAGTCGCGATCCGTGGAGGCGTTCGCGCGGGCTTCCAACCGCCGGAACTCCGGCGAGCTGACCGTACGCAACGTCACCGCGATCACCAGGGCACACAGCGCTGCCCCGCCCCAGAAGACCGCTCTGACGCCGATCAGTTCCGCGGTGAAGCCGGCGAGCAGAGCCCCGAGCGGCATCGATCCCCAGCTGGTCAGGCGACTCACCCCGCTGTAGCGCCCCATCATCGCATCGGGGACGACGAGCGCGCGCAGTGAGCTGTAGGTGACGTTCCAGGCGCCGCTGCCGGCGCCGCCCAGGAGGGTGGTCACGGCGATCAGCGGGGGTGACGAGGAGATCGCCGGTGCCGCCAGCAGCACGGCGAAACAGGCCATCGACGCGGTGAGGACGACCGGCCTTCCCAGCCGGCGGGTGAGCGCCGGCGCGACACCGGCGCCCAGCACGCCGCCCACTCCCAGGGCGCCGATCAGCAGTCCGTACTCCGAGCGGCTGAGGTCCAGCGGTCCGGGCGCGACCGCATAGACGACGATGACCGACATCCACGCCGCCCAGCAGCCACTCGCCGCGCCGGCTACCAGCAGCAGCGTCCGCAACACCCGCTCCCGCCACACGTACCGGACGCCCTCCCGGATGTCGGCACGAAGGCCGGACGCGCTCGGCGTCGAGCCGGGGTGGCGGTTGCTGCGATAGGGACCGGTCATGAGCGCCAAGGCGAGCAGCGCGCCGGCGTAGCCGACGCCTCCGGCGCCGAGCGCGACGGCCAGCCCGGCGGCAGCCAGCAGCCCGCCCAGAGGAGGCCCGATGAACTCGTTGGCGACGGTCTCGGTCGCGGTCAACTTGGCATACGCGGACTCCATGCGGTTCCGGGGGACGACCATCGGCACCACCGACATCCGGGTGGTGTCGGTGAACACCTCGGCGATGCCGAGTGCCAGTGCTCCCGCGTACAGGCCGGCCAGCGGCAGCGCGTCCGCGAGGAAGCCGGCGACGAGCACGGCCAGGATCAGGGCGCGCACGACGGTCGAGGCCATGATCAGGCGTCGGCGGTCGACCCGGTCGGCGAGGACGCCGGCGGGCAGCGAGAACAACAGCCAGGGCAGGGTGTTGGCCAGAGTGGTGCCGGCGACCAGTGCGGGGGAGTCCGTCATCGACACGGCCACCAGGGGCAGGGTCAGCTTGACGACGCCGTCGGCCAGGTTGGTGATCCCGACACCGGCCCACAACGCCCTGAAGTTCCGCCCGCCCACGGTCCGCGGTTCGGTCGACTGAATGACGCTCTGCATGGCCGGCAGCTTGAGGTATCGCGCGGTGCGACCCTAGAGTTTCGACTGGAGGCGAAACGTGGCGGTGTTCCTGGTCGACGCAGAAGTGATGGCGCAGGCACGTTTCGGCACGTCACAACTCACCGAGACGTTGGGGGCGCTCAACATCCTGCGCCGAGGTCAGCCGCTTCCGTGGCACCGGGCCTGGCGGGACCAGCACGCCGACGCATTCCGAGGTTTCCTCGACGGCGACCCCGTGACCGCGGCCATCGTGGCGCACGCCATGTCGCCCTCCTGGATGGCCGACTTCATGACGGTGCCTCCCGCCCGTCCGAACATGACGCTCGACGACGAGATCGTGGCGCTGGAATCGCTGCCGGACGAGCGGATCCGAGCGGATCTGGCCCGCGTACGCTCCCCGCTGCCCCCCGAGTTGCGCGGTCCAGGGTTGGCGGGCCGGGCTGCTGCTCTGCTGCGCTGGGTCTGGCACCACACGATCGAGGCGGACTGGCCGCGCCGGCAATCGGTACTGCGCGCCGACGTGGTGTCCCGGATCTCCCGCCTGGGCAGGGACGGATGGGCCGGGGTCATCGACGACATGCGGCCGGGCATGTGCTGGCTCGGCGACGGCCGGTTGCAGGTCGAGGAACGGCCCTACCCGCCGTTCGACGTACGGGGCGGGGAGCTGACCTTCTTCGCGGCCCACTGCCGGGGAGGCTGGGTCTCCTGGAGGTTGCCCGACCGGTTCGGGATCGTCTATCCGGTGACGGGGATCTTCGCCGGGGCGCCTCTCGGCACGCCGGATCCTCTGCGGCGTCTGCTCGGTGACGCACGGAGCCGGATCCTGGTGCAGGCGGCCGAACCGATCAGCACCACCGCATTGGTCGCCGCGACCGAACTGCCACTGGGCACTGTCGGGGGTCACCTGCGCGTGCTGACGGAGGCCGGCCTGCTTCAGAAGCGCCGGTCGGGCCGCGAGGTCTTCTACTGGTGGACCGACGCGGCCCGGGCGCTCGTGGCCGGTGCCTCATCGTTCTGACGTGACTGATCCCGGGCCGCGCTGTCCGCGTACCCCCGGGTCAGCTCGTGGGGCGACGGTGGGTGAGCGGTAAACGGAGGACGCGGTCGTCGGCCGCCGTCGTGCCGCGACCGTCGAGGTTGCTCGTCGCCACCCACAGCGGGCCGCCCTGCGGCGGCTGAGCTGGGCCCCGCCTACCGCAGAAATGGGCCCGACCCGCGTGCTCGCCGGTCGGGCTCTCGTTCACGGCACGCGGCTTGGTCCGGTCACAACCGGCCGCACAGCGCGTTCTGGATCAGCGTGTCGGCGCCGCGTTGCTGCCCGAGCATGTGGTCCAGCGAGTCGCCGAGCGAGGCGGACATGGACACGACGGCGCTGCGCCGGCCGTCGTCGCTGACGCCGGTGACGGTGATGTAGCCGCCGTCGCCGCCGTCGTGGCCCCAGTAGACGCCCCCGCAGGGCAGCGGGCGGCTGACCAGGCCGAGCCCGTAGCGGCCGCCCGGCCAGATCGCGCCGATGTCCTCGTTGATCTCGACCGTGCGTCTCATCTCGGCCAGTTGTGCGGGGCGCAACAGCCGGCCGCCCAGCAGGGCCCGGAAGAACCGGTCGAGGTCTCGGGTGCTGGAGACGATGGAGTCCGGGTCGACCAGAACCTGCTCGGTGACGTCCACCAGCTCACCGGTCTCGAACAGTTGGTATGCCCGGGCGTGCGGGCGGGGCAGGGACGGCGAGGTGCCGGGCCAGGTGGTGTCGTGCAGGCCGAGCGGACTGACGATCCGGTCGGTGGCCTCCTGTCGCAGCGACCGGCCGGTGACCCGCTCGATGATCATGCCAGCCAGGACGAAGCCGGTGTTGGAGTAGTTCCAGCTCGCTCCGGGTTCGAAGTCCGGCCGGTGGTTCATCGCCCGCGCCACGAGTTGCTCGCGTGTGTAGACGTCGTACCGCTGCTGGAGGTATTCCTCGGGTGTGGTGTAGCCGGGCAGGTCGTCGTGGATGCCGCTGGTGTTCTGCAGGAGGTGACGCACGGTGATCCGGTGGCCGTCGTTGCCGTTGCCGCGGACCACGCCCGGTAGCCACCGCTCGACTGTGTCGTCGAGGGACAGCCGGTGCTCCTCGACCAGTTGTAGGAGGACGGCGGCTTCGAACGCCTTGCGGGTACTCGCGATCCGGAAGCGCCCGGTCGGTGGCACCGGGCGTCCGGTGGCCCGGTCGGCGACGCCGCTGGTGGCGACGAGGTGCCGGCCGTCGGCGGTGGTCACCCGGGCTTGGACGCCGGTCACCCCGAGGGCGTGGATCGCGTCGGTGTCCCGTTGCAGCCGCCTGTCCGGGTGACCCGGACGGGTCGCCGATCCTTCCGCGGGGCCGAGCCCGGTGACCGCGACTCCGAGGGCGACAAGTCCGGCCGCCGCACCCGACGCGACTCGTCGTAGCGAGGGAATTCTGCTGTTCGATCTCATGCCGTCGACGCTAGGAGCGGCTTCGGCGCGGGCCGATACCTCGTACCACCGCATTTCAGGTACAGCTGCCTGTAGTGCCCCGGGCGGCAGTCGCCGGGCAGACTTGGCGCCGGGCCGGGACACCGCCCCGCCGGTACGCGGAAAGGCATGCTGTGACGTCAGGACGACGATGGGTGCAGGTGTGGCGTGCTGGCGTGTTCCTGCTGGCGGCACTGGCCACCGGAATCGCGACGTTGTGTGCGCTGCCGCTGCTGTGCCATCCGAGGCTCGCCCGGCGGTGGGCGAACTGGCACCGGAGCCGAGCCGGCCGCCTGCTCGGGACGCCCTTGGCGGCACGTCCCGCCCTGCCCGTGCCGGGCCGCCGGGCCTGGGCCGATCCGGCCACGCTCCGCGACCTGCTCTGGCTGCCGGTGAACGCCCTCACCGGGACGGTGTTCGGTCTGCTCACGCTGTTGTGCGTAGGCAACCTCGTGCCCGCCGCGGTCGCCACACCGCTGTGGTGGGCGTTCGCGCCGGAAGAACGGCCCCGGCTGTTCATCGACATCCCGGTTACCGGCTGGACGTCGGCTCTCACCCTCGGCCCCCTGCAGATGCTCCTGCTCGCGGCGCTGGCGTACCTGGCCCTGCCGCCGATCGCCCGCGCGCACGCCCGGATCTGTCTGGCGGTGCTGTCGCACTCCACGACCGAACAGCTCGCCGACCGGGTCGCCGTGCTGACCCGTACCCGGGCGGACGTGCTCGACGCGCACGGCGCGGAGCTGCGCCGGATCGAGCGCGACCTGCACGACGGCACCCAGGCCCGGCTGGTGGCCATCGCCATGCGGTTGGCCGTGGCCCGACGGGCGCTGTACGACAACCCCCGGAACGAGCAGCTCCTGGAGGATCTTCTCCGGGACGCCCACGAAGGAACCGAGGAGGCGATGACCGAACTCCGTGAGGTGATCCGCACCGTCTACCCGCCGATCCTCGCCGACCGCGGCCTGACCGGGGCGTTGACCGCGGTGACGGCCCGCTGCGGCGTGCCGACCCGGCTGGACGTCGGCGACCTCGACACCGTGCCGGCGGCGGTGGAGGCCGTCGTCTACTTCGCCGTCGCCGAGGCGCTCACCAACGTCACCAAGCACAGCCGGGCGACAGCGGCCGGCATCACGGTGACCCGCAGGGCCGACCGGTTGTCGGTGGCGATCACCGACAACGGCGTCGGCGGCGCCGACGATCGGGTCGGCACCGGCCTGGCTGGAATCCGTCGCCGCGTGCTCGCGCTCGACGGGGCCGTCGACGTCGACAGCCCGGCCGGCGGGCCGACGACGATCACCTTGGAGCTGCCGTGCAGGTTGTGATCGCCGAAGACAACGTGCTGCTGGCCACCGGGCTGAAACTGCTGCTCAACAGCGTCGGATTCGACACCGTCGCCATCGCGGGCGACGCGGCGGGCTTCCTCACCGCCGTGCGGGACCACCGGCCGGACATTGTCATTGTCGATGTCCGGTTGCCGCCGTCGTTCCGCGACGAGGGCATCCGGGCCGCACTGAAGGCCCGTCGACAGCATCCCGACCTGCCGGTCCTGGTGCTGTCGCAGTACGTCGAGCAGCAGTACGCCGCAGAACTCCTCGCCACCACCGGCGGCGGTGTCGGCTACCTCCTCAAGGATCGGGTCAGCCGGGTGGACGAGTTCGTCGACGCGCTGCGCCGGGTGGCCGCCGGTGGCACCGCCATGGACACCGAGGTCGTCGCCCAACTCCTGGCCCGCCGCCGGGACCCCATCTCCGTCCTCACGCCCCGCGAACGCGAGGTGCTCGCGCTGATGGCCCAGGGACACGACAACACCGCCATCGCCGACCGGCTCGTCATCACCGACAACGGCGTACACAAGCACATCGGCAACATCTTCACCAAGCTGGGCCTCGCCGTGACCGACAGCGGCCACCGCCGCGTCCTGGCCGTTCTCACCTACCTCAACGGGGCGGGCGGGCCTCCGCCCTCGACCGATCGCGTTTGCGACGGTGGCCGCAGGGGGCATTGACGGTGATCCGGTTCTGCCAGTAGACCTTGGTGATGGAGGCGCGTCGATGAGGAAAACTCCGTTCTCGCTGGAGCAGCTGCGGGTCGCCGTCGCCGAGGGTGAGATCGACACGGTGGTGCTCGCGCTCACCGACATGCAGGGGCGCTTGCAGGGCAAGCGGTTCCACGCGCCCTACTTCCTCGAACAGGTGGTCTCGCACGGCAGCGAGGGCTGCAACTACCTGCTCGCCGTGGACGTCGACATGAACACCGTCGACGGGTACGCGATGTCGAGCTGGGAACGCGGCTACGGCGACTTCGCCATGCGCCCCGACCTGGATACGCTGCGCCGGATGCCCTGGCAGCCCGGCTCCGCGCTGCTGCTGGCCGACCTGGAGTGGCTGGACGGCTCCGGCCCGGTGGTCGCCTCGCCCCGGCAGATCCTGCGCCGCCAGCTCGACCGGCTGGCCGCGCACGGGCTGACCGCGTACGCCGGCACCGAGCTGGAGTTCGTGCTCTACCGCGACTCGTACGAGGAGGCGTGGCGGCGCGGCTACCGCGACCTGACCCCGGCCAACCAGTACAACGTGGACTACTCGCTGCTCGGCACCGCCCGGGTCGAGCCGCTGCTGCGCCGCATCCGCACCGAGATGGCCGGCGCCGGGCTCACCCCGGAGAGCGCGAAGGGCGAGTGCAACCTCGGCCAGCACGAGATCGCCTTCCGGTACGACGAGGCGGTGCGCTGCGCCGACCACCACGTCATCTACAAGAACGGCGCGAAGGAGATCGCCGCCCAGGAGGGCATGGCGATCACGTTCATGGCCAAGCCGAACGAGCGGGAGGGCAACTCCTGCCACATCCACTTCTCGCTGCGCGACGCCTCCGGCTCGTCGGCGATGCTGGGGGACGGGCCGGCGCACCTGAGCGTCACCGGGCAGCGGGTGCTGGCCGGGTTGCTCGCCACCATGCGCGAGTTCAGCCTGTTCTTCGCGCCGAACATCAACTCCTACAAGCGCTACCAGCCCGGCTCGTTCGCGCCGACCGCGTTGCGCTGGGGCACCGACAACCGCACCTGTGCGTTGCGGCTGGTCGGGCACGGGCAGGGGATGCGGGTGGAGAACCGGGTGCCGGGGGCCGACGTCAACCCGTACCTGGCGATCGCCGCGCTGGTGGCCGGCGCGGTGCACGGGATCGAGAACGAGCTGGAACTGGGCGACGAGTGCACCGGGAACGCGTACGACGACCCGGACGCCGAGCGGGTGCCCACCACGTTGCGTGACGCGCTGGACCTGTGGCAGCGCTCCGAGGTGGCCCGGGAGGCGTTCGGCGACGAGGTGGCCGCCCACTACGCCAACCAGGCGAAGGTCGAGCTGACCGCCTTCGACGCTGCGGTGACGGACTGGGAGCTGACTCGTGGCTTCGAACGCCTCTGACCCGCCGTCGCGCCCCGCTGTCCACGTCGATCTTGCACTTGCGGCCCCCGGCCGGGGTGTTGTGCGGCTTTTGCCGGGGCAGCAACTGCAAGATCGGCGGGGAGAAGGGGAGGGGCGCGCGTGGGTGAGGTGATTTCGCCTGTCGACGGGGCGGGGATCGGGGTCGTTCCGGGGTGCTCCGTCGAGGACGTGGATGCGGCGGTCGCGCGGGCTTCCGCGGCGTTCGAGACGTGGCGTCGGGTGGCGCCGGGGGATCGGGGGCGGCTGCTGCGGCGGTTCGCCGCCCGGGTCGACGCGCATCTGGATGAGCTGGCGCTCCTGGAGGTGCGCAACGCCGGGCACACCATCGGCAACGCGCGCTGGGAGGCGGGCAACGTCCGCGACGTGCTCGACTACTACGCGGGCGCGCCGGAACGGCTGACCGGGCACCAGATCCCGGTGCCCGGCGGGCTCGACGTGACCTTCCACGAGCCGCTGGGCGTGGTCGGCGTGATCGTGCCGTGGAACTTCCCCATGCCGATCGCCGGCTGGGGGTTCGCCCCGGCACTGGCCGCCGGCAACACGGTGGTGCTGAAACCGGCCGAGCTGACCCCGCTCACCGCGCTGCGCCTGGCCGAACTGGCCCGCGACGCCGGCCTGCCCGACGGCGTGTTCACCGTGCTGCCCGGTCGGGGCAGTGTGGTCGGCGAGCGGTTCGTCACCCACCCGGCGGTCCGCAAGATCTGCTTCACCGGCTCGACCGAGGTCGGCACCCGGATCATGGCCGGCTGCGCGGCCCAGGTGAAGCGGGTGACGCTGGAGCTGGGTGGCAAGTCGGCGAACATCGTCTTCGCCGACGCGGACCTGGAGAAGGCGGCGGCGACAGCGCCGTACGCCGTCTTCGACAACGCGGGCCAGGACTGCTGCGCCCGCTCCCGGATCCTGGTCCAGCGCCGGGTGTACGACAGGTTCCTGGAACTGCTCGAACCGGCCGTACGGGCGGTGCGGGTGGAGGACCCGGCCCGGGACACGGCCGAGATGGGCCCGCTGATCTCCGCCGCGCACCGGGACCGGGTCGCCGGGTACGTCGACGGGGCGGACGTCGCATTCACCGGCTCGTGCCCCGACGGTCCCGGCTTCTGGTACGCCCCGACGGTGCTGCTCGCCGGCTCCCCGGCCGATCGGCACTGGCGGGAGGAGGTGTTCGGCCCGGTCGTCTCGGTGCTGCCGTTCGACGACGAGGCGGACGCGATCCGGCTCGCCAACGACACCGAGTACGGGCTCTCCGGCTCGATCTGGACCCGGGACGTCGGGCGGGCGGTGCGGGTGGCCCGCGCCGTCGAATCGGGCAACCTCAGCGTCAACTCGCACTCCTCGGTGCGCTACTGGACCCCGTTCGGCGGGATGAAGCGTTCCGGCCTGGGCCGGGAGCTGGGTCCGGACGCGCTGCACGCCTTCACCGACGTCAAGAACGTGTTCATCGGCACCGAGGAGTGATCACAGTGCAGGGACGGCTTTCCGACCGGGTGGCGGTCGTGACCGGCGCGGGCAGCGGCATCGGGCTGGCCACCGTACGGCGTTTCGCCGCCGAGGGCGCCCGGGTGGTGTGCGTGGACATCGACGCCGACGCCGGTACCCGGGCCGCCCAGGAGGTGGGCGGCGAGTTCGTCGCCGCCGACGTGGCCGACGAGACGGCCGTGCATGACCTGTTCGACGGGGTGGTGCAGCGGCACGGCCGGGTGGACGTGTCGTTCCACAACGCGGGCATCTCGCCGCCGGACGACGACTCGATCCTGGAGACCGGCCTGGACGCCTGGGAGCGGGTGCTGCGGGTCAACACCACGAGCGTCTACCTGTGCTGCAAGTACGTCATCCCGCACATGCGGCGGCAGGGCAAGGGCTCGATCATCAACACCGCGTCGTTCGTGGCGCTGATGGGCGCGGCCACCTCGCAGATCGCGTACACGGCGAGCAAGGGCGGGGTGCTGGCGATGACCCGGGAGCTGGGCGTGCAGTTCGCCCGCGAGGGCATCCGGGTCAACGCGCTGTGTCCCGGGCCGGTGGCGACGCCGCTGCTGCTGGAGTTGTTCGCCAAGGACCCGGAGCGGGCTGCCCGGCGGCTGGTGCACGTGCCGATGGGCCGGTTCGGCGACCCGACCGAGATCGCCGCCGCGGTGGCGTTCCTCGCCAGCGACGACGCCTCGTTCATGACCGCCGCGCAGTTCGTCGTCGACGGCGGCATCACCGGCGCGTACGTCACTCCGCTATGACGCGACCTGTCATCGGCATCACCGCATACGTCGAGCCGGCCGGCTGGGCGGTGTGGCGGGACGTGCCGGCGACGCTCGTGCCGCACGCGTACGTCCGGGCGGTCACCGCGGCGGGCGGCCGGGCCGTGGTGCTGCCCCCGGACGACGCCGACGCGGACGTGCTGGGGCTGCTGGACGGGCTGCTGCTGGCCGGCGGCGCGGACGTCGGCCCGGAGCGGTACGGCGAGCCGCCGGACCCGCGCACCGAGAGCCGGCCGGAGCGCGACGCGGGGGAGACGACGCTGTTGACCGCCGCGCTCGCCGCCGACCTGCCGGTGCTGGGCGTGTGCCGGGGGATGCAGCTGCTCGCGGTGGCGTACGGCGGTCTGCTGCACCAGCACCTGCCGGACGTGGTCGGGCACGACGGGCACCGGCCCGCGCCGGGCGTGTACGGGTCGCATCCGGTGCGCTTCGCCACCGGCAGCCGGGCCGCCGAGGTGATGACCGGGGTGGACCGGGTCAACTCGTACCACCATCAGGCGGTGGCCGACCCCGGCGGCCTGGCGGTGACCGGCTGGGCCGACGACGGGGTGGTCGAGGCGGTGGAGGATCCGGCGCGGCGCTTCGTGCTCGGGGTGCAGTGGCATCCGGAGAACGAGGCCGATCCGCGGCCGGTGGCCGCGCTGGTCCGGGCCGCGATGTCGGCCAGATCACACACCCGCGTTTCGTAGGTGGCGGACAGCCGAATCGGCGGTCCCGCCGACCCTGCGAGGTCGCCCGAGTCGCCCCGGAGCGTCGGTTACGCCAGGATGACACGGAGGTAAGCAGCGTCGAACGGTGCGGGTGCGTTACGTTGCTCGACCGTCGGGGTAGTAGGCGGGGACGGTCGGCGTGACAGCGCCGACCGTCGTGATCATGGCCGGAGCGGGAGGCTGCATGAGCTCGGCCCAGGGGGGCGGGGGCGACAGTCGTTCGTCCCCGGCGGCCGGCGAGGCGTCACTGTCGCCGCTGCTCGCCGCGGCGTTCGCGGCCGGCGGCGAGATGGGCGAGCGGCTGCGCGCCTTCGACTGGCGCGCCACCCCGCTCGGCAGCCCGGACCGCTGGCCCGCCGCGCTCAGCCACGCGATGAGCACCATGCTGTCGTCCCGCGCCCAGATGGTGGTGTTCTGGGGCGAGGAGCATCTCGCCTTCTACAACGACGCCTACCGGCCCACCATCGGCGACAAGCACCCCGCCGTGATCGGGCAGGCCGCGCACCGGCACTGGGCCGAGACCTGGGACGTGCTCGGCCCGCTGCTGGACGGGGTGCGCCGCACGGGCGTGCCCTACCGGGGTGAGAACCACCCCTTCGTGCTGAACCGGCACGGCTTCCTGGAGGACGTCTACTTCGACGTCTCGTACGACCCGATCCGCGACGTCGACGGCAGCGTCAGCGGGATCTTCTGCTTCGTCAACGAGACCACCGGGCGGGTGCTCGGCGAGCGCCGGCTGCGCGCCCTGGCCGAGCTGGGCAACGAGCTGGGCGACGTGCCGAGCATGCTCGAACTGGGCCGGGCCGTCACCCGTGTGCTCGACGCCCACCGCGCCGACGTGCCGTTCAGTGCGCTGTGGTTCCCCGACGAGCGCGGCACGCTCGTGCCGGGCGGCTGCTCCGGCGTGGATCCGGCCACCGTCGCCGATCCGCCGCCCGGCCTGCCCGAGGGCGAGCCGTTCACCGAGCCGCGCTGGATCGCCACCGCCGACCTGCCGGGCGCGATGCCGCCGGACGCCGCCGGCCAGGCGCTCCTGCTGCCGCTGACCGCGACGAACGAACCGGCCGGTGTGCTGCTGCTCGGGGTGTCCCGGCGGCTGCCGTTCACCGACGACTACCGGGACTTCGTCGACCTGGTCGCCGCGCAGGTGTCCCGGGCCGTGGGCAAGCAGCGGGCGTACGAGCAGGAACGCGCCCGCGCCGCCGAGCTGGCCGCGCTGGACCGCGCCAAGACCAGCTTCTTCGCCAACGTCAGCCACGAGTTCCGGACTCCGCTGACGCTGGTCCTCGGGCCGATGGAGGAGATGCTCGCCGACCGGGAGCTGCCCGAGCGGTACCTCGACCTGCTCACCGTCATGCACCGCAACGGGCTGCGTCTGCTCAAGCTGGTCAACACGGTGCTCGACTTCTCCCGGCTGGAGTCCGGCCGGTTGGCCGCCCGCTACCAGCCCACCGACCTGTCCGACTACACCTCCAGGCTGGCCAGCACGTTCCGCTCGGCCACCGAGCGGGCCGGGCTACGCCTGGTGGTGGACTGCCCGCCGCTGCCCGCGCCGGTCTACGTCGACCGGGACATGTGGGAGAAGATCGTCCTCAACCTGGTGTCGAACGCGGTCAAGTTCACCTTCGACGGCGAGATCCGGGTCCGGGTCCGTGCCACCGACGGCGCCGCCGTCCTGGAGGTGACAGACACCGGCGTCGGCATCGCCCCGGAGGAACTGCCGCAGGTCTTCGAGCGGTTCCACCGGGTGGCCGGTGCCCGCTCCCGTACCCACGAGGGCACCGGGATCGGGCTCGCCCTGGTCCGCGAGCTGGTCGAGATGCACGGCGGCACTGTCACCGCGCACAGCGTCGTCGACCGGGGCACCACCTTCACCGTGACCATGCCCTTCGGGTACGCGCACCTGCCCGCCGACCGGGTGGCCGCCCTGTCGCCGGTGCCGCTGAGCGAACCGGAGCAGGCCCGCCTGTACGTCGCCGAGACGGCGCTGTGGACCGACGAGGTGGCCCGCCCCACCGGGCTGCCGGAGCCGTCCGGCTCACCCGGCGGGTCCGGCCGAATCCTGTTCGCCGACGACAACCCCGACCTGCGCGAGCACGTCGTCCGGCTGCTCTCCCCGGCGTACGAGGTGGTGGCCGTGCCGGACGGCGTGGAGGCGCTGCGGCTGGCCGTGGAGACCCCGTTCGACCTGGTGCTGACCGACGTGATGATGCCCCGGCTGGACGGCTTCGGGCTGGTCGCCGCGCTGCGCGCCGAACCGGCGACCCGGCACGTGCCGATCGTGCTGCTCTCCGCGCGGGCCGGCGCCGCCGAGGAGGTCGCCGGCCTGTCCACCGGCGCGGACGACTACCTGACCAAGCCGTTCTCCAGCCAGGAGCTGGTGGCCCGGGTGCGGGCCAACGTCGAGCTGGGCCAGTTGCGCGGGCAGATCATCCGCCGCCTGCGGGCCCTCGCCGACGCCGCCGTGGAGATCAACACTGCCCGGTCCACCGCCGAGGTGGTGCGGGTGGCCGCCCGGCACGCGCTGCGCCTGGCCGAGGCCGGACGCGTCCGGGTCACCGCCACCGGGGCGCGCCACGAGGAGGACGCCGGCGGCGACCTGCCCGTCGAGCCGACAGTGGTGCTGCCGCTCACCGGCACCGCCGGCGAGCAACTCGGCGAGCTGCGGGTGTGGCGCCGCGAGGGCGGCGGCACCGAGGAGGCGGCGCTGGCCCAACTGGCCCGGCTGATCGGCGTACGGCTGGAGAACGCCCAGCTCTACGAGGCCGAGCACCACATCGCCACCACGCTCCAGCACAGCCTGCTGCCGCGTACGCTGCCGCAGTTGCCCGGCGCGGTGGTGGCCAGCCGCTACCTGCCCGGCAGCGCGGACGTGGAGGTCGGCGGCGACTGGTACGACGTGATGGCCACCGCCGACGACGACCTGGTGCTGGTCATCGGTGACGTGGTCGGCAAGGGCGTGCGGGCCGCCGCGGCGATGGGCCAGCTCCGCAACGCGCTGCGGGCGTACGTCCTGGAGGGCTACGACCCGGGTGAGGCGCTGACCCGGCTCAACCGGCTGGTCCACTCCGCCGGCAGCGGCTCCTTCGCCACTGTGGTCTGCCTCGGCTTCTCGCCGCGCACGGGCCGGATCCGGTACGCCAGCGCGGGTCATCCGTCACCCCTGCTGATCCGAGGAGACGACGTGGCGTTCCTGCACGATCGGGCCCTCGGACCGCCGATCGGGGCGATCCCCGGCGCCGTCTACCCGGCCGCCGAGGGCGAACTCGCACCGGGCAACCGGCTCCTGCTCTACACCGACGGCCTGATCGAGGACCGGTCCGCGGGCATCGACGCCGGGCTGGGCCAGTTGCGGGCCGACGCGACGGCGCGCGCCGGGCACGTGGCGGACCTGGTCGACGCCGTCATGGCCCGGGTGGCCGAGCGGTCCCGGCACGACGACGTGGCGGTGCTCGCGCTGGAGGCGGCCGAGCTGAACCGGTTCGCGCTGCGCCTGCCCGCCGACCCGACCCGGCTCAGCGTGCTCCGCAAGCGGCTGGAGGACTTCCTCGTCGCCCACCACGTCGGCGAGACCGACCTGTTCGACCTGACCGTGGCGGTCTCCGAGGCGGCGGCGAACGCGATCGAGCACCCGGTCGACCCGGTGGACCCGACGATCGAGGTCGAGGTGACTATCGCCGACCGCACGGTCACCGCGACCATCCGGGACAGCGGACGCTGGCGGGAGTCGAGCGGGTCGAGCTTCCGGGGACGCGGGCTGGCGCTGATCCAGGCGCTGGGGGAGATGGACGTGACGCGTACGGAGGCGGGCACCGAGTTGACGCTGCGCCGCCGGCTGACCGACCGGAACTGAGGGCTGTTGTCGCGTAAAGCGGATCAAATACGGCGAAGTCCCTAGGATCGCCTCATGGGGCGTGAGTCGTTCCGTCCTTCCCGCGGCAGCGGGGACGACCCGGTAGGTGCGGCGTGGACGGCGATTCGCCGCACCGGCCGGGCCACTGCGCGGGATCGGCTGCGGCGGGTGCGGTTGAGCCTGCTCGTGGCGGTGCAGTGCGGAGTGGCCGCCGCAGTCGCGTGGTGGGTCGCGAAGGATCTGATCCACAACCCGCAACCGCTGTTCGCGCCCGCCGTCGCGGTCGGCACCATCGCCAGCTCGGTGAGCCAGCGCTTCCGCCGTACGCTGCTGCTCATCGCCGGCGTGGCGGTGGGCATCGCGCTGGGCGACCTGCTGGTCTCCTGGATCGGGCAGGGATACGTCCAGATCGGCGTCATCGTCGCCGCCGCGATCCTCGTCGCCGTCCTGCTCAGCGACGAGGGGGCGTTCGTCACCCAGGTCGGCGGCAGCGCGATGGTGATCGCCGTGCTGTTCCCGGCCCGGACCGACATCGCGCTGCCCCGCTTCGTCGACGGCGTCGTCGGTGGGGCGGTCGGCATCCTGGTCGCGGTCGTGGTGCTGCCCCTGCACCCGATCCACCGGATCCGGCGGGCCGGCCGGCCCCTGCTCGACCAGATGGCCGCCGAGCTGGACCGTCTCGCCGACGCGGCCCTGGCCCGGGACGCCGAGCTGGCCCGTCAGGGTCTCGACAGGCTGCGCCGGCTCGACACCTCGGAGGTGGAGGCCGCAATGTCGGGCGCCGACGAGGTCGTCCGCATCTCGCCGTTACGGTGGCACAACCAGAGCGCGCTGCAGGGATGGCGGCACGGCGCCATCCTCATGATCCGCTCCCTGCTGCACAGCCGCGACGTCGCGCTCAACCTCGAACGCGCGATCCGTGACGACGAGCCCGTCCCGCCGTCGCTCGCCGAGGCCGCGCGGTGCCTGGCCGAGGCCGCGCGCACCGTCGGTGCGGGCTGGTCCCCGTCCGCCGGCCGGCCCTCCCGTTCCCAGCGGGCCGCGATGTCGGCCCTCCGCCTGGTTCAGGAGGCATTGCGCAGCGGCCTGCGCGTCAGCGGCATCAACGTGGCGAACGAACTCACCATCATCGCGGTGAACACGATCCGGGCGAGCGGGGTGCGCAAGCGCGACGCCGAGTCGCTGCGTCGTGATCTCGCCCCGGACACCGCGGGGGAGACGGGAGAGCGGCACCCCGCGTCGGATCGCGGGCGGCCGGAACCGGGGCCGGGCCTGTCGCCCGGGATGGGAGAGGCCTCCTAGCCGGAGGGCGCCCGAGTCGGTCAGGGCCGGGCGAGCCAGTCCTGGTCGCCGAGGCCGGAGATGTCCAGCACGCGCCGGACCTGCGGGGACGGCAGCACGGTGAGCGCGGCCGGGAACCGCTGGGCGAGCCGGACCACGGCGTGGATGGCGGCCGAATCGAAGAAGGTGACCGCCCGCAGGTCGAGCGTGAGCTGCTTGGCGGGCTCGCGGAGCGCGGTCTGGAACATGGTGTCGGCGGTCGCCATGTCGACCTCGCCGGTCACCTGGACGCGCAGTCGGTCGCCGTCGACCTGCGCCGTCACGGAGAACACGGGCGCCGCGCCCCCTTGATCCACGGAGCAACAATGGCACAGCGTTTGCGGCACGGCAACAACCTGCCCGGCGGGCCTGTGGCGGGGGGCACACCACCCCCGGCGATAGGCTTGGGCCATGACCGTCCGTGCGCCGCTGACCCCCGGCACGCTCTCCCCGTGGCGAGCGGTCCCCGCCCACATCCCGCGCCCGGAGTACGTGGGTAAGAAGCGTCCCCAGGAGTGGCGCGGATCGCACGTGCAGACGCCGGAGACCATCGAGAAGATGCGCGTGGCGGGGCGTCTCGCCGCCCAGGCCACCCAGCTCGCCGGTGAGCACTGCAAGCCCGGGGTGACCACCGACGAGATCGACAGGGTGGTGCACGAGTTCCTCTGCGACCACGGCGCCTACCCGTCGACGCTCGGCTACCGGGGCTTCCCCAAGTCGTGCTGCACGAGCCTCAACGAGGTCATCTGCCACGGCATCCCGGACACCACGGTGCTCCAGGACGGCGACATCATCAACGTCGACGTCACCGCCTTCCTGAACGGCGTGCACGGCGACACCGACGCCACGTTCTGCGTGGGCGAGGTGAGCGAGGAGGCCCGCCTGCTGGTCGAGCGGACCCACACGGCGATGATGCGCGGCATCAAGGCCATCGCGCCGGGCCGGCAGATCAACGTCATCGGCCGGGTGATCGAGTCGTACGCGAAGCGCTTCGGCTACGGCGTGGTCCGCGACTTCACCGGACACGGCATCGGCGAGGCGTTCCACAGTGGCCTCTACGTGCCGCACTACGACAGCCCGCGCCCCACCGACGTGATGGAGCCCGGCATGACGTTCACCGTCGAGCCGATGATCACGCTCGGCACCTACCAGTACGACATGTGGGACGACGGCTGGACCGTGGTCACCAAGGACCGCCGGTGGACGGCCCAGTTCGAGCACACCATCGTCGTCACCGACGACGGCTACGAGATCCTGACGCTGCCGTGACCGACACCCCTGCGGCACTGCGCGAGGCGCACCACGCGGACGTCTCCGGCGGCTGGCTGCGCCCGGCCGTCTTCGGCGCGATGGACGGACTGGTCACCAACATCGCGCTGATCGCCGGTGTGGGCGGCGGCGGGGTGTCGCCGCGCAGCGTGGTGCTCACCGGCACGGCCGGCCTGGTGGCCGGCGCCATCTCGATGGGTCTCGGCGAGTACACGAGCGTCCGGTCCGCGAACGAGCAGGTCGCCGCCGAGGTGGCCAAGGAGCGGCGCGAGCTGGAACGCCACCCGGAGGCCGAGGCCCGGGAACTCGCAGACGCCTGGGTCGCCCGTGGACTGCCCCGCGAGCTGGCGACGCAGGTCGCCGAGGCGGTACGCGCCAACCCGGAGGAGGCGCTGCGGGTACACGTACGGGAGGAGCTGGGCGTCGACCCCGACGACCAGCCGAGCCCGTGGGCCGCCGCGATCTCGTCGTTCATCTGTTTCTCGATCGGCGCGCTGGTGCCGCTGCTGCCGTACCTGCTCGGCTTCACCAGCCTCTGGCTGGCGCTCGCCGTCGGCGGCGTCGGCCTCTTCGTCGCCGGCGCGGTCGTGGCCCGGTTCACCAACCGCGCCTGGTGGCGCAGCGGTCTGCGGCAGTTGCTGCTCGGCGCGCTGGCGGCCGGCGCGACCTACCTGATCGGCGCGCTGATCGGCGTCGGCGGCGGCATCGGCTGACGGTCGGCCGTCCAGCCGGCCGTCAGCCGGACAGCAGGTCGTCGATGGTGCCGTCGACCGGCCGGCCCCGGGCGGCCAGTTCCTCGGCCTGGCGGGTCAGCGCCGCGCCCACCTCGGTCATGTCCGCACCGGCCAGCCCGGTACGCCGCACCGCGTCCCCCGGGTCGCGGAAGTAGGTGCGGCTGAACAGCCCCTGCACGGTTGCGGCAGCCAGCCGTGCCTCGCCGAGCATGAGCAGCGCCTGGTCCGTCTCGTACCACTCGGCCAGCCGCAACGCGCGGGCGTGCGCCGCGCTGCCCCGGTACCACGCCTGCCGCGCCGCGCTCGTGAACTCCGCCGGCCGGGCGCGTGCCAGGCGCGCCAGGTGCTCGTCGCGCAGCTTCCGCAGCCAGCCGGTCGGATCGTGCAGGGCGCGGGTGGTGACGTACCGGTCCGCGGCCAGCGGCCAGCGGGACGTGATCGTCGTCGCCCGGCGCAGGTAGTCGTCCGCCCCGGCCACCGTGAGGTCGACGAGTACGCCGTCCACCCGCCGGGTGGCGGGCGGCGGTCCGGCGCCGGGCCGGTAGGTGACGACCAGCAGGCCGACCTCGCGGTCCCCGCCGCCGTCGTCTTCGCCGTGCGCGAGCGGACCGTGTACGGCGACCGCCAGCACGTCGGCCGGGAACCGCCGCAGGACGGCGTCACCGACCCGCTCGGCCACCTGCCACCGTGGATCGTCCAGACGCCGCTCGGCGTCCACGTCGAGCGCCACGGTCCACCTCCGACAGATCGCCTGCGGCAACCCTAGCCAGATCGGGACCGGCAGCCCCGGTGGCACGGATGTCGGATTGTGCGCGTCTGCGGCGGGGCGCTCAGGCGTTCGGGGCCAGGCGGAACACGCGGATCTCGCGGCCACCGGCCCGCTCGACGTACGTGCGGTACGCGGGCCACTCCTGCACCAGCCGCTGGAACAGCCGTTCCCGTTCCTCGCCGGTGACCTGCTGGGCGGTGACCGGGATCCGGCGTCCCTTGACGTCCACCTCGGCGGCCGGGTTCGCCATCAGGTTGAACGTCCAGGACGGCTGGTGCTGCTGCCCCCAGTTCGAGCCGATCACCACGTAGGCGTCGCCGTCGGGGACGTACACCAGGGGGTTGCTGCGGGGCTTGCCGGAGCGGCGGCCGGTGGAGGTGAGCACCAGCGTGGGCACGAGCCCGAAGGCGACCACGCGGCCCTTCGTCATCCGGCCGACCAGCCGGTCGGCCGGGACGAGCAGGCGCATGGTGGCGCCGAACCAACGCTGGTGACCGAGACGGCGGGTGAGGGTTCCCAGGGCTGACATCCGACAAGTGTGCCGCCCACACCGCGCCCCGTCACCCCCTCGGACGGTCAGTCCGCCCCAAGGTCGACTCCATCTCCCCGAAGTGGTGGCATCCACCCCGCCGCGATGCCGCCACTCCGGCGGAATGGTGTGGATCATGCATGGGCGGCCGGCTCAGTCGAGCCGGCGTTCGATCGGCAGGCGGGACCGGGTGAGCAGCGCCGCGCCGCCCATCGCCACCAACGGCACCACGACCAGCACGGCGAGCGTCACGCCGGGCACCGTCACCGGGTACGGCGGCTGCACCGGCCATGATTCGGCGTACCGCTGGTTGAGCGAGGCCAGGACGACCACGGCGGAGCCGAGCCCGGCGACGATGCCCAGCGCCGAACCGAGCACCGCGATCACCCCGGCCTGGCAGAGCGACAGCAGGCGGCGTACCCGGGGATCGGCGCCGACCGCCGCGAGCGTGGACAGGTCCCGGCGGCCCTCGGCCGCGGCGAGGCCGGTGGCGACCGCGGCGGCGCCGAGCGTGATCACACCGGAGGCCACCGCGAGCAGGAGCAGCATCGGGCGCTGGTCCGACGGCGGGTCTGCGGTCGCCAGCTGCGCCGACATGGGCCCGATGTCGAACAGCTCGTCGGCCAGCATCTCCATCTGCCGGTCGGTGGGGGAGCCGGCGGTGTCCAGCAGGTAGCCCATCGGCACGGCGGTCAGGCCGAGCGCGTCCGCGGCGGCGGAAGAGAGCACCAGCCGGTCGACTGTGAGACCGCCGCGCAGCGCGTACGCGGGCAGGAGACGCCCGGTGGGCGGACCGCCGGAGTTGTCGTTCACCTCCACCCGGACCTGCCCGTCCACCACCCGCCGGGCATCGGTGACCACCACGCCACCGGAGGTGAGCGTCCGCCGCGCGGCGGCCAGTTCGTCGTCCGGCGCGCCGGTGAGCGCGGCCAGCGCGCCGCCGTCGTCCACGAGCGCCGGCAGGTAGACGTCGACCGGTTCCTGGAAGGGGCTCACGCAGCGCGGATCCCGCCGGGCCGCGTCGGGGACCGGGCCGGCGGCGTCGTACGGGCAGCGCTGCTCGGGCGGAACGAGCGCGTACGCGGTGCAGTCGTTCTTGTCCCGGACGTCGCCGACGCATCCGGGGGTCGCGACGGACACCACTGTGGCGTCGGGCAGGACCACGCGGGCCCGGCCGGCGACGACCTCGGCCGACGGCGGGTCCGCCGGGGTCTCACCGGAGTGGGTGAGCAGCACGTTCCCCGGCGGCAGGCCGGGTTGCCAGAGCTCTCGCGACCGCGTCTCGTCGCTGGCCACGTAGACGCCGAGCGCGACGCTTCCGGCCACCGCCGCCATCACCGCCGAGATGGCGGGCGCGGCCGAGGACCGGTTGCGGCTGGCGTCACGCAACGCGAGCCGGGGGGTCAGCGGCAGCAGCCGGCCGGCCCGGCCCAGCACGCCGACCAGCGACGGGGTGCAGAACACCAGCCCCAGCTCGCCCAGCGCGACACCGGCCAGCACTCCGGTCTGCGAGGTGCGGCCGGCGGCGAACGCGGCGATCGCGGTCCCGGCGACGGTGAGCGCCACCCCGACCAGCAGCCAGCGGCGGCGTGGCCGGGTCGCGTCGCGCCGGCCGGCCAGGCCGGTCGCCACGTCCTGCCGGGCCGCCGCCCAGGCCGGCGCCATCGCCGCGAGCACCCCGGCCAGCACCGCCGTCGCGGCGATCGCCACCAGCGCGGCCGGGAAGATCCGGTACGCCCCGAGGCGTTCCCCGAGCAGGTACTGCTCGACGATCGGCCGGCCCGCGAACGCCGCCCCGATGCCGAGCAGCATGCCCAGGGCGGCCCCGCCGGCACCGAGCACCACCCCGTCGGCGAGCACGATCCGGCGCAGGTGGGAGGCGTCGCCACCGGCCACCGCGACGAGTGCGAGGTCCCGCCGCCGGCGCCGGACGCTCACCGCGAAGGCCGGGCCGACAAGCAGCACCACCTCCAGCAGGCCCAGCCCGCCGACCACTCCGACGACGCCCGCCTCGTCGGCGTCCGGTACGGACATGCCGCGGCTGAACTCCTGCCGTCCCGGCAGCGGGCTGCGGACGACGACCTGGACGCCCTGCGCGTTCAGCCGGTCGGCGAGCCCCGGTTCCAGCGGGCCGGGCAGGTCCACCAACCAGGTGTCGCTGCCGGCCGTGCCGTCCGGAGTCACCCCGGGCAGCGTGATGACGTCCCGGAGGTTGTCCGGATACTCCACCACCCCGACCACCCGGTATGTGGTGCCGTCGATGGTGCGTACCGGGTCGCCGATGCGGGTCTCCAGCCGGCGCAGCGCCGTCGGGCTGACCGCGATCTCGTCGGGGCGTACCGGCGGCCGGCCGTCGCGTACCCGGGCCAGCGGCCGGGTGAGCGGGTCGGTCAGGTCGACGGCGCGCGCCTCGATCGACTCGACGTGCCGGTCCACCCGTGTCGAGAACGTCATCCACCAGCGGGTGCGAGCCAGCCGGCTGCCCTCGGGCAGCAGCGCGCGCACCTCCTCGGCGGTCGCCGGACGGGTCCGGCCGACCCACTCGCCCTCGACCGGCCAGGCCGACTCGCCCCAGGCGTCCTGCGTCACCGGCGTCAGGCTGTCCCAGCGCAGGGCGACGTCGGCGCCGCCGAGCTGGCGCTCGATGCGCTCGGCGCGGGTCAGATCACCCATGTCGTAGCTGACCGCGGCGAAGCTGAGGCCGAGAACCGGCAGCGCGATCATCACCAGCACCAGCAGCGTGCGCCGCCGGGACCGCCGGGCCTCCCGGCGGGCGATCCGCAACGCGGTCCGCCACGATCCGCGTACGGCGGCGAGGCGGCCGCCGGTCACCGGCTGCTGCCGCTGAGCAGGTGGTCGACGCCGATCAGCGGGGCGGTCGAGTCGACCATCACCCCGTCGCGCAGGAAGACCACCCGGTCCGCCCAGCCGGCGTGCCGGGCCTCGTGGGTGACGAGCACCCCGGCCGCGCCGGCGTCCACCCGGCGGCGCAGCAGGTGCAGCACCGCCTCGCCGGTCTGCGAGTCCAGCGCGCCGGTCGGCTCGTCGGCGAGGACCAGGCGGCGTTCGCCGACGAGGGCCCGGGCGATCGCCACCCGCTGCTGCTGGCCGCCGGACATCTGGTCCGGGAAGCGGTCGGCCAGGTCCTCCAGGTCGACCTCGCGCAGCGCGGCCAGCGCCGACTGGCGGGCCGCCCGTACGCCGGTGCCGTCCAGTTCCAGCGGGAGCGCCACGTTCTCCACGGCGGTCAGGCTGCCGAGCAGGTTCAGGTCCTGGAAGACGTAACCGATCCGGCGGCGCCGCAGCCGGGCCAGCTCGCGGGCGGACAGCCCGACCAGCGCCTCACCCTCGACCACCACCTCGCCGCCGGTGGGCCGGTCCAGGCCACCGGCGAGCGCCAGCAGCGTGGACTTGCCGGACCCGGAGGGGCCCATCACGGCCACGAGTTCGCCGGCCCGCACGGTCAGGCTCACGCCGCGCAGCGCGTGCACGGCGGCCTCACCGGCGCCGTGGGTCCGGCGGACGTCCCGCAGTTCCAGCACCCCGTCGATCGGGTCCATCAGCGCCTCCCGTGCCGGGTCACCGGCGGGCTTCGTCGCCGGCCCGGTCCACCGCCTCGGGGTGGTCGACCGCCCGGATCGGCGCCGGGCGGTGCCGGACCAGGCTCGTCTCGCAGTGGTCGAGCCACCGCACCTCGGCCTCGGTCTGGAAGATCATCGCGTCCAGCACCAGCCGCCAGGGTAGATCCTCCGGCTTGTCGCTCGTGTACTTCAACCGGGTGAACTCCTGGAGCGCGCGCATGGTGGCGGTGCGCTGGGTCTGCACCACCGACCGCACGTCGACGCCGGGGGTGGTCAGCGCCAGCGCCAGTTTGATGGACAGCTCGTCCCGGGGCCGGTCGGCGCGGCTGATCGGCGTGGCGAACCACAGCGCCAGGTCCGCCCGTCCGGCGTCGGTGATCTCGTACGGCCGCTGCCCGCTCTCGTTCTCCGGCAGCGGGCGGACCAGTCCGTCACGTTCCAGCCGGGCCAGCGTCGTGTAGACCTGTCCGATGTTCAGCGGCCACGTCGACCCGGTCGACTCCTCGAACGCGGCGCGCAGCTGGTAGCCGTACATCTGGCCGCGTTCGAGCAGGGCGAGCAGGCCGTGACGGATGGACATGACCGCGAGTATGCATACCTGGTATGCGCAACGCAACCGGAGGGTTCCGCCGGGTGACCGGCGCCGCGCTCAGGCCGGGCGGCCCGGGAACGGAACGGTGACCGGCGTCACTCCAGCCGTACGCCGCCAGCGGGTGGCGCGCAGCGCGCAGTCGGTGAGCGCGGCGAGCGCGGTGTTCCGGTCCGCGCCGGTGGTGTGCGGCAGCGCGGCCCGCCAGTGCCCGGCCGTCCGCTCCTCGATCTCCACCGCCAGGCGCAGCGCGCTCGCCCGGTCCGTCACCGGGTAGGGCAGCGCGTATCCGGCCCGGTCGGCGGGCACCTGCCCGGAGCCCTCGGCGAGCTGGAGCAGCAGCGCGTCGCGGCGGGACCGGTGGGCCGCCTCGGCGGCACGGGCCGCGGTGCGCGCCGCCTCGGTCAGGTGCACGCCGATCACCCCGTACGCCCAGATCGCCGCGTACTCGGCGGCGAGCGCGTCGGCGAGGGCCTGGGCGGGGCTGGGGCTCTTGGTCGGGTTCACTTGAGCGCCTCCACGTGTGTGGCCCGCGCGGCCGCGATCGACCCGAGCAGCGCGGCCCGCTCGGCCGGCGCTGCCGCGCAGGCCTTGGCCGCGTTCGTCCGGCCCTCCTGCTCGGCCCGGCGCAGCTCGGTGAGCACGGCGTCGGGCGCGCTCGCCGAGCCGGCGGCCGCCGGTGTGCCGGAGGGTGCGGGCCGCCCGATCACGCGGCGTAGCTCCTCGGCGTGCGCCCGGTGCGCGTCGGCGATCGGGGTGAGCCGGTCGGCCAGCGCCGGGTCGGCGGTGGCGGCGGCCCGGTGGCGGGCCTCCAGCGCGAGCGCCTCGGCCACCAGCGGCTCCAGCGCGTCCGGCTCCGGTGGTTCCTCGTCGCGGTCGAAAAGATCACAGCCGGTCAGCGGCGCGGTCGCGCCGCCGAGCACCACGAGCCCGCCGGCGCGCAGCAGCCAGCGCCGGGAATGCCCCGCTCTGACCTGGTCGGATGGTGTTCTGCCGATCCCCACCTGACAGAGTCAACACCATTCGCGCCGTCTCGTGGGTCAGGGTCTCGGTGCGCCGCCGGGTCCGTCGGCGGTCGTTAGCGTTACGCTCTGCGCAACCACCGGGCGCGGACGCCCCGGTGGCGCGCCGGTATGGCGGGCCGATCGCCCGCACCGGCCAGGGACAACACGGCCCGCGGGTCGTGGCAACAGCAGGAGAGGTGCGCGCAATGACGCAGCGTGGCCGTGCCACCCGGTCGACGGGGCCCGCCGGGCGGCCCCGCCGCTCCGACGGCCCCCGCGGCACGGACCGGAGCGGCGCACCCCGCGGCGATCTCGCCGCCCGCCGCAACCGGCTGCGCGAGGTGATCGAACCGGTCGTCACGGCGGCCGGTTACGACCTGGAGGATCTCTCCGTCTCCCGCGCCGGCCGCCGGCACGTGGTCCGGGTGATCGTGGACGCCGACGGCGGGATCAACCTGGACGCCGTGGCGGACGTCTCCCGCGCGGTCTCGGCGGCGCTGGACGCGGCCGAGGAGGCCGGCGGCGACATCGTGGCCGGCGAGTACCAGCTGGAGGTCAGCTCGCCCGGCGTGGACCGCCCGCTCACCCTGCCCCGGCACTGGCGGCGCAACGCCGGGCGGCTGGTCAAGGTCACCGTCCGCGGCGACGCGGGGGACCGCCAGCTCACCGGCCGGATCACTGCTGCCGACGACGAACGCGTGGTGCTGGAGACCGACGCCGGCCCCGCCGAACACCCGTACGCCGAACTCGGGCCCGGCCGGGTTCAGGTGGAGTTCAACCGCCTGGACGACCTGGCCGACGAGGACTTCGGTGACGACACCGACGACGACGAAGATCTGGAGGACGAGGAGAGGTGAACATCGACCTCGCGGCGCTGCGCGCCCTGGAGCGCGAGCGGGAGATCCCGTTCGACACGATCCTCGCGGCGATCGAGACCGCGCTGCTGACCGCCTACCGGCACACCGACGGCGCCGAGCCGCACGCCCGGGTGGAGATCGACCGTAAGAGCGGGGCCGCCTCGGTCTACGCGCAGGAACTGGACGCCGATGGCTCGGTGACCCGGGAGTGGGACGACACCCCGCACGACTTCGGGCGGATCGCCGCCATGACCGCCAAGCAGGTGATCCTCCAGCGGCTGCGGGAGGCCACCGACGAGGTGCACTTCGGCGAGTACGTCGGCCGCGACGGTGACCTGGTCACCGGTGTGGTGCAGGCGCACGAGACCCGCCGGGAGAAGGGCATCGTCAGCGTCGACCTGGGCAAGCTGGAGGGCGTCCTGCCGCAGTCCGAGCAGGTCCCCGGCGAGCGGTACGAGCACGGCGAGCGGATCCGCTGCGTGGTCGTGCACGTCGCCAAGGGAATGCGCGGCCCGCAGATCACGCTGTCCCGGTCGCACCCCGCGCTGGTGAAGAAGCTGTTCGCGCTGGAGGTGCCGGAGATCGCCGACGGCACCGTGGAGATCGGCGCGATCGCGCGTGAGGCAGGTCACCGTACGAAGATCGCCGTGCGCTCGACCACCTCCGGCGTCAACGCCAAGGGCGCCTGCATCGGCCCGATGGGCCAGCGGGTCCGGGCCGTGATGAGCGAGCTGCACGGCGAGAAGATCGACATCATCGACTGGTCGGACGACCCGGCCACCTTCGTCGGAAACGCGTTGTCGCCGGCCAAGGCGCTGCGGGTCGAGGTGGTCGACCTGGCCTCCCGTACCGCCCGGGTGACAGTGCCGGACTTCCAGCTCTCGCTCGCGATCGGCCGGGAGGGGCAGAACGCCCGCCTCGCGGCCCGCCTGACCGGTTGGCGCATCGACATCCGGTCCGACGCGGAGACCGCCGCCCCGCAGAGCCGGGGCGGAGCTGATCACGTACCGGAGCCGGGCGGCGCGATCTCGGGAAGCTAGGGGTAGACTTTCTCAGTGGTACGACGCGCGCTGCCGGAGCGCACCTGTGTGGGCTGCCGGAAGCGAGCGCCGGCCAGCGAGTTGTTGCGGGTCGTCGCGATCGGTGACGAGGCTGGTCACACCAGTCTCCGGCCCGATCCGGCCCGCAGACTGCCGGGTCGGGGAGCGAACATGCACCCTGATCCGGCCTGCTTCGCGCAGGCGTTGCGGCGTCGCGCCTTCGGGCGAGCACTGCGCCTCACCGGGGTCCCCGACCACGGTGCGCTTGCGGAGCACGTCGACGCGCAACCCCCGACGACCGGTCAAGCCCGACCGGTCGAGGGTCGCTAGCAAGGTAGGACGACCGACATGAGCACACGATGAAGTCCCTGAAATGACCAGGCTTCAAGTGCACGAGTGAGGTCGCTGCGGGTGCTGCCCGCACGACCTCGGAGTGAGGAGTGCAGTGGCAGGAAAGGCCCGCGTACACGAGCTCGCCAAGGAGCTCGGGGTCGAAAGCAAGACCGTTCTCGCCAAGCTCAAGGAAATGGGCGAGTTCGTGAAGTCCGCGTCCAGCACCGTCGAGGCGCCCGTCGCCCGGCGGCTGCGTAGCGCGTTCGTCGCCGGTTCGTCGGCGCCAGCCGGCCCGCCGGCTGCCGCGCCCAGTGGCCCGGCACCGACCCCGACGCCCACCCCGACCCCGGGTGCCCCCCGGGTCTCGGCCAAGCCGATGCCGCCCCGGCGTCCGGCCGCGCCGACCCCTGGACCGAAGCCCAAGGGCCCGGTCCCCGGCCCGCCGCAGCCGGCGACTCCGGTCGCCAAGCCGGCGAGCGCGCACGACATCGAAGTGGCGGCCGCCGAGGCGCGTGCCGCCGCGCTCAAGGCTGAGCAGGAGGCCGCGGTCAAGGCCGCCCAGGCCGCCCGCCAGCAGCAGCGCGAGACCGTACGCCGGGAGCCCCCGGCCGAGGGCGGTCCCCGCCCGGGTCCGCGTCCCGGCCCGAACGCCATGCCGCCGCGTCCGGGTTCCCCGGCCGCCGGTCGTCCCGGCGGTCCGGGTCAGGGTCAGGGCCCCGGTGCCCGGCCCGGCGGTCGTCCGCCGGCGCGCGGCGCCGGTAACAACCCGTTCGGCATCCAGGGCGGCCAGCAGCAGCGGCCCCCGGCCGCCGGTGCGGGCGGTCCCCGTCCCAGCCCGGCCGGCATGCCGCCGCGGCCCAGCCCGGCGTCGATGCCGCCGCGGCCGAGCCCGGCCTCGATGCCGAGCCAGCGTCCGACCACCGGCCGTCCCGGCGGCCCCGGTGGCGGTCGTGGCGGACCCGGCGGTGGCGCCGGTCGTCCCGGTGGCGGTGGCGGTGGCTACCGCGGTGGACCCGGTGGTGGCGGCGGTGGCGGTGGCTACCGTGGCGGTCCCGGTGGTGGCGGCGGTGGCGGTGGCTACCGTGGCGGTCCCGGTGGTGGCGGCGGTGCTCCCGGCGGTGGTTTCCGTCCGGGTGGTCCCGTCGGCGGCGGTGGCCGTCCCGGCGGCGGCGGCCGTGGTCGTGGCGGTGGCGCGGCGGGTGCCTTCGGGCGTCCCGGCGGCCGGCCGACCCGCGGTCGCAAGTCCAAGAAGCAGCGCAGACAGGAGTTCGACAACCTGTCGGCCCCGACCATGTCCTCGGGCGCGCCCCGCGGTCAGGGTCAGGTCGTCCGGTTGTCCCGTGGCGCCTCGCTGTCGGACTTCGCCGACAAGATCAACGCCAACCCGGGTTCGCTGGTCCAGGAGATGTTCAACCTGGGCGAGATGGTGACGGCGACCCAGTCGTGCTCCGACGAGACCCTGCAGCTGCTGGGTGAGCACCTCGGCTTCGACGTGCAGATCGTCAGCCCGGAGGACGAGGACCGCGAGCTGCTCGCGCAGTTCAACATCGACCTCGACGCCGAGGTCGCGGCGGACCGCCTGGTCAGCCGTGCGCCGGTCGTGACCGTCATGGGTCACGTCGACCACGGTAAGACCAAGCTGCTCGACGCGATCCGTAAGGCGAACGTGGTGGCCGGCGAGGCGGGTGGCATCACCCAGCACATCGGCGCCTACCAGGTCCACGTCCCGCACGAGGGCGAGGACCGCGCGGTGACGTTCATCGACACCCCGGGTCACGAGGCGTTCACCGCCATGCGTGCCCGTGGTGCCCAGGTCACGGACATCGTGATCCTGGTGGTCGCGGCCGACGACGGCGTCATGCCGCAGACCATCGAGGCGCTCAACCACGCCAAGGCGGCGGACGTGCCGATCGTGGTCGCGGTCAACAAGGTCGACAAGCCCGAGGCGAACCCGGACAAGGTCCGCCAGCAGCTGACCGAGTACGGCCTGGTCGCCGAGGAGTACGGCGGCGACACCATGTTCGTCAACGTGGCGGCCAAGCCCGGTATCGGCATCGAGGAACTGCTCGAGGCCGTGCTGCTGACCGCCGACGCGTCGCTGGAGCTGACCGCTCCGATCGACGGGCCGGCGCAGGGTGTCGCGATCGAGGCGCACCTGGACAAGGGCCGTGGCGCGGTGGCGACCGTGCTGGTGCAGAAGGGCACCCTGCGTGCCGGTGACTCGATCGTCGCCGGTGGGGCGCACGGCCGGGTCCGGGCCATGCTGGACGAGAACGGCAAGCCGGTCGACGAGGCCGGTCCGGCCCGTCCGGTCATGGTGCTGGGTCTGACCACGGTGCCGGGTGCGGGTGACACCTTCCTGGCCGCCGAGGACGACCGCACCGTGCGGCAGATCGCCGAGCAGCGGCAGGCACGGCGGCGGGCGGCGTCGTTCGCCAACTCCCGTGGCCGGGCCACTCTCGAGACGCTCATGGAGCAGCTCAAGGAGGGCGAGAAGACCTCGCTCAACCTGGTGCTCAAGGGCGATGTCTCCGGTTCCGTGGAGGCGCTCGAGGACGCGCTGTTCAACCTCGACATCCCGGAGGAGGTCCAGCTTCGGATCATCCACCGGGGCGTGGGCGCGATCACCGAGAGCGACGTCATGCTCGCGAGCGCCTCGTCCGAGGCGGTCACGATCATCGGCTTCAACGTGCGGGCCTCGAACAAGGTCCGCGAGATGGCCGACCGCGAGGGCGTGGAGATCCGGTACTACACCGTCATCTACCAGGCCATCGAGGAGATCGACGCCGCGCTCAAGGGTCTGCTCAAGCCGGAGTACGAGGAGGTCGAGCTGGGCACCGCGGAGATCCGCGACGTCTTCCGCTCGTCCAAGATCGGCAACATCTCCGGCTGTATCGTCCGGTCCGGCCTCATCCGCCGCAACGCCAAGGCGCGGCTGCTGCGGGACGGCGCGGTCGTGGCGGACAACCTCACGATCAGCTCCTTGAAGCGGTTCAAGGACGACGCGACCGAGGTCCGCGAGGGCTTCGAGTGTGGTCTGACGCTGGGCGGTTACAACAACGTCCAGGTCGGCGACGTCATCGAGACGTTCGAGATGCGCGAGAAGCCGCGCGCCTGACGACCACGCGTACGACCGGCCGGCGGCCGGGGCCTTCGGGCCCCGGCCGTCGCCGTTTCCCCAGGCTGCGACAATTTCCGGCGTGATCCGGTACGCACTGCTCCTCGCCCCCTCCGCCAACCGCGTCTACGCCGACGCGGCGGCCCGGCTGGCCCGCGCCGAACTGGCCGTGTTCGCCGGATCGGGCGTGCTGGACGCCGTACCGGCCGACGCGGAGGTGACGCGGATCGGCGGGGTGGAGTACCTGACGTTCACCGCCCCCGAGCCCGGGCTCGGCGAGCGGGACCTGGCCCACCTGGCGAACCTGTCGGCCGCGTACGCGCTGTTCGAGCGCGTCGGCGACGACCTGCTGCGGCCGGTGCCGCTGCGCCCGCTGGCCCGGTACGACTCCGACCTGATCACCATCCCCAAGTACGCCGGCAAGACCAACGAGCAGTTCACCCGGCTGCTGCTCAACGTCACGGTGCTCGCCTCCGCCTCCGCGCCGCGGATGCTGGACGGGCCGGTGGTGGTGCTGGACCCGCTCTGCGGCCGGGGCACCACGCTCAACCAGGCGCTGATGTACGGCTACGACGGCATCGGCATCGAGCGTGACAGTCAGGACGTGGAGGCGTACGCGGCGTTCCTGCGTACCTGGCTGCGCCGCAAGCGGCTCAAGCACACCGCCGAGTCGACGTCGGTGCGCCGGGACCGCAAGCTGGTCGCCCGCCGCTTCGAGGCCGTCGTCGCACCGTCGCGGGACGAGCACCGGGCCGGGGCCACCCAGCGGGTCACCGTGCTGAACACCGACACCACCCGGGCCCGGGAGGCGTTGCGCGTCCGCTGCGCGGACGTGATCGTCACCGACGCGCCGTACGGGGTGGCGCACGGCAGCCGTACCGGCCAGGGGTTGTCCCGCAGCCCGCTGGAGCTGCTCACCGCGGCCGTGCCGGTGTGGCGGGAGCTGCTGCGCCCCGGCGGCGCGATCGGGCTGTCCTGGAACACCCACGTGGCGCCGCGGGCGCAGGCGGAGGCGGTGCTGGCCGCCGCCGGGCTGCGGGTGCTCGACGGCCCCGGCTTCGGTGACTTCGCCCACCGGGTCGACCAGGCGATCGAGCGGGACGTGCTGGTGGCCGTCGCGCCTTAATCGCGTGCCGGGCCGGGCCGCCCGGCGTACCGTTGCTCGCCGTGTATACCGGAACCGCACTGTTCGACCTGTTGCTCCCGGGTGACTCCCGGTCCCTGAAGGCCAAGCGGTCCTACGTCCGGCCGATCGTCGCCGCGCTGCGCAAGTTCGAGGTCTCCGCCGCCGAGGTGGGGGCGCTGGACCTGCACGGCCGGGCCGAGATCGGGGTGGCGGTGGTGGCCGCCGAGCCGGCCCACGTCCGCGAGGTGCTCGACTCCTGTGAGCGGCTGGTCGCCGCCCGCCCGGAGACCGAGCTGCTGTCGGTGCGCCGTCGCCTGTACGGCGCGGACGACTGACGGCGCGTCGCGCCGCACTCCGGCCGTGCCGCGCGACGGCCGGCGGCGCGCGGGTAATGTTCTTCAGCGTTGGGCGGTCGGACCCGGCGGCGCCCACGCGCCCGCCGTCTCCGGCCGACGGCCCGGGTCACATGATGATCCGGCGTCGTCATGGGTACAGGTGATCCCGGAGGTGGGGGACATGACGGATCAGGCAAAGGTTCGCCGGCACGCGGAGCGCATCCGGGAACTCGTCGCGTCGGTGGTGCGCAGCCAGATCAAGGACCCCCGGCTCGGCATGATCACGATCACCGACGCCCGGATCACCGCCGACCTGCGCGACGCCACCGTCTTCTACACGGTGCTCGGCGACGCGGCGGCCCAGGCGAGCACCGCCGCCGCGCTGGAGAGCGCCAAGGGCATGCTGCGCAGCACCGTCGGCAAGGCACTCGGGCTGCGGCACTCGCCGACGCTGACCTTCGTCCTGGACGACGTGCAGGACCAGGTCAAGCACATCGACGACCTGCTGGCCGCGGCGCGTACCGCCGACGCCGAGGTGCAGCGGCTGGCCGCCAAGTCCGCGTACGCGGGCGACGCCCAGCCGTACCGGGTCGAGGACGACGAGGACGCCGACGACGCCTCGGCGGAGGACGAGGACGACGACGAGCCGCGCGCCGGCGAGCGCCGGTGACCGAGGCGGCCGGGCCCACCGAGACCGCGTGGGCGGCCGCCGTCGCGGCGGTACGCGACCTCCCCGCCGACGCGCGGGTGCTGCTGATCTGCCACGTGAACCCGGACGGGGACGCGCTGGGCAGCATGCTCGGCTTCGGGCTGGGCCTGCGCCGGCTCGGTGTCCGCGATCTCCAGGCCACCTTCCCCGGCCCGCCGGAGGTGCCCGAGCCGTTCCGGTGGATGCCCGGCATGGACCTGCTGGTGCCGCAGGACGACGCGTACCCGGCTCCGGACCTGGTTATCTGCTTCGACGCGGCGAGCGAGTCCCGGCTGGGCGAGCTGGCCGACCGGCTGGACACGGCGGGCGTCTCGCTGGTGCTCGACCACCACGCCTCGAACAGCGGCTTCGGCCGGATCAGCCTGGTCGACCCGCACGCCGCCGCCACCTCGGTGGTCGCGCTGGAGCTGCTGGACCGGCTCGGCATCACGCTGGACGCGGAGATCGCGACCGGGCTGTACGTCGCGCTCACCACCGACACCGGCTCGTTCCGGTTCGAGGCGACCACCCCTGCGGTGCACGAGACGGCGGCGCGCCTGATCGCGACCGGCATCCGGCCCGGCGACATCTCCCGGCGGATCTTCGACACCCGCCCGTTCGGCGCCGTCCGCCTCTTCGGCGAGGTGCTGGGCCGGGCCGCGCTGGAACCGGCGGCCGCCGCCGGGCACGGGCTCGTCTGGACGTACGCCACCCGCGAGGACCTGGTCCGCCACGACCAGCCCGCGTACGTGCTGGAGGCGCTGATCGACTCCGTGCGCTGCACCGCCGAGGCGGACGTGAGCTGTGTGGTCAAGCAGGCCGGCGAGGCCGAGTGGGCGGTGTCGCTGCGCAGCAAGGGCGCGGTGGACGTGAGCCGGGTGGCGGTGGCGCTCGGCGGCGGCGGGCACCGGTTCGCGGCCGGCTTCACCGGGCGGGGATCGCTCGACGAGGTGGTCGGCCGGATCCGTGCCGAACTCGCTGCCGCCCCTTAAGGACGGATTGTCCCTTAATCTCCGTGGTGCCGAGGCGTGGCGGCACACCGAGATGTGAGCTGATCGGCGGCTTTTCCGGGGATTACGAGGCGTGCCAGCCTTTCCGCCGTGCGTGACGCTGGGGACAATCGGGTGATGGATCATCCCCGTGAGCTCACCGTCGAGGCGCCCCGGGCCTGGGACCGGCCAGTCGTATCCGTGCCGGTGCTGATCTGCCTGTCCCTGGTCGGCGGCCAGCTGCCGTCCTTCTCGACCGCGGCGAATCTCTACATCCTCACCACCGGCGGCGGGTTGATCTGGGTCGGGCTGAGCAACCGGGTGCCTCGGCGACCGGCGCCGCGCCGGCTGCCGTCGGTCGCGCTCTGGTGGCTGGTCCCGGTGACCGTCTTCGGGGTCTTCGAGGGGGCGACGTTCGTGATGGCGGCGGGCGACGACTTCCCCACCTTCTCCCGGCTGGCCGATCCGCTGCTGGAGGACAATCTGGCCCGGTCGGCGGCCTGGTTCGCGTGGCTGTCCGCGTTCTGGGGACTGGTGCGCCGATGATGCGGGCACTGGCGATCGGCGGGTTCGGAGTCTCGATCGTGCTGTTCGCCGTGGTCGAGTGGGCCGCGCGCCGGGAGGGGTCGCGGATCCCGTCGCTGGCCGACGTCTGCGCGTTCGTGATGCGGTACGAGGTGGGCCCGGTGCCGGTCGGCCGGATCGGGCTGTTCGGTTTCTGGTGGTGGCTGGGCTGGCACTTCCTGGCGCGCTGACAGCGGCCGGCCGAGCGGGACGATGACGTTGATCTTTCCGCATTTCGGGAACTGTGGGCAGTATCCGGAAAGTGAACGTTAATTTGGGTGCGGGATCGGCGCTTCGCGGCGCTGGTCACGGGCGGTGGTGCCGCACCCGGCGCCGCCTCCCTCCAGGGTCGGACCGACCCCGGGCTCCCGCTGCCAGGCGAGCCGCTCCGGTGATCCCGGACCGCTGCCAGGCGCTCAGCCGCCGACGACTTCCGGTCGCGGCGCGATTCGCCGTCGCGCCGATCCGGAGCGCCGGGCGCCCGTAGGGCCGCCACGTCCCGGTGGTCCGCACCCTGGAAGGACCTCAGATGCCCAGCAAGCGCAAGCCGCAGACCGAGACCACCACCGACGAGGCGCGCGAGCAGATGCGCCGCGCGCTGCAGACCTCGATGGACACCCGTCAGTGACGGACGCCGTCCGGCGGTGACGCCGGCCGGGCCTGCGGTCCACACCCCGGCCCGACGCCGACGTCACCGCCGCTCGGGGCGCATCGCCGCCCCGCGCGCCGTTACCGTCGCCCGGTGAGACGCATCCTCGTGGTCGGCAGCTCCGGCGCCGGCAAGAGCACGCTCGCCGGTGAACTGGCCCGGCGACTCGACCTTCCCCTGATCCACCTCGACCGGCACTACTGGCGCCCCGGCTGGACCGCCTCCGCCCAGGCCGACTTCCGCGCCGAGGTAGCAGCGCTCGCCGCCCGCCCGGCCTGGGTGATGGACGGCAACTACGCGAGCACGCTCGACCTGCGGCTGCCCCGCGCCGACCTGCTGGTGCTCTGCGACACCTCCCGGCCGCGCTGCCTCGTCCGGATCGTCCGCCGCCGGTGGGCGCATCGCGCCGCGTCCCGCCCCGACCGGCCCGAGGGCTGCCCGGAGCGGCTCGATCTCGACTTCCTGCCCGACGTCTGGCGTTACCCCCGCGACTCCCGGCCCCGGGTGCTGGCCGCGCTGTCCGAGCACGCCCCCGGGCTGCCGGTGCGCCGTCTGCGCGGGCGCCGTGACACGGCCCGGTTCCTGGCCGACGTGAGTAAGTAGTCCGCCGCCTTGCGGACCTTACCGGGCGCGTGCCAGGATCGGCGGCGATGAGCACCACCGCCACCCCCGTCACCGCCTCACCGCGGCGGATCGCCGCGCTCGCGCTCCCAGCCCTCGTGGTGCTGGCCGCCGAGCCGCTCTACGTCCTCGTCGACACCGCTGTGGTCGGTCACCTGGGCCGGGTGCCGCTGGCCGCGCTCGCCGTCGGCGGCACCGTCATGACGCTCACCGCCTGGGTCGGCACCGTCGTCGCGTACGGCACCACCGGCCGCTCGGCCCGTCGGTTCGGAGCGGGGGACCGGGCCGCCGCGGTGGCCGAGGGCGTCCAGGCGTCCTGGCTCGCGCTGGCCACCGGAGTGCTGGTGGCGATCGCCATCGGCATCGGCGGCGGCGCGCTGGCGCGTACCCTCGTCGGCGGCCCCGGCGAGGTGGCCGACGCCGCCGCCGGATGGCTGCGGATCGCGGCCCTCGGCGCGCCCGGCCTGCTGCTCGCCGCCGCCGGCAACGGCTGGCTGCGCGGCATCCAGGACACCCGCCGCCCGCTGCTGTTCGTGCTCGGCCCGAACCTGCTCTCCGCGGTGCTCTGCCCGCTGCTGGTCTATCCGGCCGGGCTCGGCCTGGTCGGCTCGGCGGTGGCGAACGCGATCGCGCAGACGCTCTCCGGTGTCCTGTTCGCGGCGGCGCTCGTGCGCGAGCGGGTCTCGCTGCGCCCCCGGCCCCGGGTGATCGGTCAGCAGCTCGTGCTCAGCCGGGACCTGCTCGTGCGTGGTGTCGCGTTCCAGGCCAGCTTCCTGTCCGCCACCGCCGTCGCGGCCCGCTTCGGGGCTGCCGCGGTCGGCGCGCACCAGATCGCCCTGCAACTGTGGTTCTTCACCGTGCTGGTGCTCGACGCGCTGGCCATCGCCGCGCAGTCGCTGGTCGGCGCCGCGCTCGGCGGCGGCGACGCGGCGGCCGCGCGGTTCCTGGCCCGCCGCGTCGCGTTGCTCGGCGGGCTGTGCGGCGTGGCGTTCGCGGTGCTGATCGCCGCCGGCGCCGGCGTGGTGCCGTCGTGGTTCAGCTCCGATCCGCAGGTACGCGAGCAGGCCATGACCGCCTGGCCCTGGTTCGTCGCGCTCCAGCCGATCGGCGGCGTGGTGTTCGCGCTCGACGGGGTGCTGATCGGCGCGGGCGACGTGCGCTACCTGCGGAACCTCACCATCGTGTGCGCGTTCGGCGGGTTCCTGCCGGCGATCTGGCTGGCGTACGGGCTGGAGCTCGGGCTGGGCGGGATCTGGGCCGGGCTGATGCTGTTCGTGGTGCTGCGGCTGGCCGGCCTGCTGCTGCGGATGCGCTCGGGCGCGTGGGCGGTGGTCGGCGCGGTGCGCTGACGCCGCTCAGCAGGGCTGGAACGAACCGGGACCGCCCATCCACGGCTCGACCACGAAGAAGCCCGCACCCAGCCGCGCGCAGTCGACGTTGCTCGTGCTCGCCTGAGCCGAGACGAGCCAGAGGCCGCGCTTCGCCGCCGGCAGCCCGTCGGGGTGGGGGACCTCCCAGACGACCCGGTCGCGAATGGTGGCGATTCCGGCCCGGCCCGGCGTCGTCCGCGGCACGTCGAACGCGTACATCCAGACGTACTCGGTGGTGATCCGCAGGAGCGGCCGGCCGTCGTCGCCGGTGACGGCCCGGTAGCGCATCTCACCCCGGACCCGGATCTCGTCGGCGCGGTCCTGCGAGCCGATCCGGGTGGCGTAGTTGAGGAACGACGAGTCCTCGAAGTCGGTACGCATCTGCGCGCGCGAGGCAGGCGCCAGCAGCGCCAGGAACGGCTCCGTGTCGCCGAGGATCATGGACAGGTCGAGCCGGGCCTGGATCAGCGCGGCCCGGACCCGGCCGAGCGCCGTGGCCACCTGGCCGGCGGTGAACGGCGGTCGCGCCGTGGCCTGCGGCAGGACGATCCCTGCCTCGCCGATCGCGAAGTCCGCGCCGAGTGTTCCGGCGAAGAGGTCGCGCGGCTCGCCCACCCGGCTGAGCGGAACCGGAGACGGGCTGGCCGAGGCCGAGGCCGCGGCGGCGGTGCCGGACCGCACGCGATCGACGGTGACCCGGCCGATCACGGCCGTGCCGCCGATCAGCACCAGGGCGAGCACCACCACGAAGGCGACGTGGCGCTTGCCGCGCTGCCGGGACCAGACCATGCGGAAGCGTTCGGCGCGGGTCAGCGGGACGTGCGTGTCCGCGCCGGTCATCCAGCTCGGCAGCCGGATCTCCTCGCCCCGCGAGGCGACGGCGTAGGGATCCGGCTCGGGTGGGGTGGTCCCGTCTTCGGTACTCATGCGGCGTTCCAGAGGGGGTGCAGGGGCAGGGGGCGCATGATCATTGCACCCGGCCGCCGATCCGGCTGTCCCGTTCCGTGCCGGTCAGATCCGCCCCTGCCGGATCGCCCACGCGAGGTAGAGCGTGCCGACGACCAGCAGCGTCGCGGTCACCAGGACGAACACGAACGCCCCGATCGCGGCCATCGTGGGATGCCGCTCGCCGAACCGGGTCCGGCCCTGCCAGGCCCAGATCCGGCGGCGCGCCGCCGCCAGCGCCGGTACGCCGTCGACCAGGTCGGACAGGCGGCGGCCGAGGGTACGGCGGGGCGGCTCCGGATTGCGCATCCAGTCCGGCAGGTCGACCCGGGCACGGTGCGGTGGCGGGGGCGGGGCGTCGCTCATCGAAAGGCTCCTACCGTGGGGCGGCGTGGTGAGGCGGGGCGGGTCAGCAGGTGTCCGGCAGGTCGACTGTCTTGTCCGGGTCGAAGACGGCGTCCGGGTCCGGGTCGGCCGGCCCGCCGAACGACGGCTTGCCGAGCTTGAGCAAGCCCTTGTCGAACGCCGCGCAATCGATGTTGGAGGCGTACGAGTCGGCCTTGTCGATCCACAGCCCGGCCGAGCTGCGGTCCACGTCGTCCGGATGCGCGACGCTCCACACCACCGTGTCGTGGACCACCACGACGCCGTCGCCCGGCTCGGTGCTCGCGGTGGGGAACGCGTACGCCCAGACGAAGTTCGTCGTCACCTCCAGCAGCCGGATGCCCTGGGAGTCCTTCGTCGCGCGGTAGCTGATCCGCCCCTTGACCCGGGGCTGGTCGGCGGTGAGCTGGGCGCCGGGTGCCAGCCGCGTCGCGTAGGTGCCCGCCTCGCCGGTGGGGAAGTCGTCGCGCAGGTCGGCCCGCGCGTCCGGGGCGAACTGGCGGACCAGCCGCTCCGGGTTCTTCGCGGTGAAGAACGTGCGGTCCAGCCGGGCGGTCACCAGCGCCGTGCGTACCTTGGCCAGCGTGTCGGCCACCTGCTTCTCGCTGAACGCGCCGGTCTGCTTGGCCCGGGGCAGCGCGATCCCCGCCGCGCCCTCCGGGAAGGCGGCCGCCGGGGTGCCGTCGAACGGGCCGGCGGCCGGCGGCGGGGACGCCGACGAGGACGCCTGCTCACCGACCGGCAGGCTGACCGTGGGGTGTTCGGCGGCCGGTTCCCGCCAGCGCTGGAAACCCTGGTAGCCGAGGCCCCCGACGAGCCCGAAGAACGCGAGCAGCACCAGCACGACCACGCCGCCGAGCAGCTTGCCGGAGTGCCCGCCGAGCGCGATCCGCAGGCGGTCGCCGCGGCCCGGCTCGACCTCCGGCGCGGGCCGGCGCAGCCACTCGGGCACCCGTCCCAGCTCGTCCTCCGTCGGACGATCGGTGGCGTACGGATCGGAGGCGGAGCGGTGATCGGTCATCGGACTTCCCGGGCAGACGGGTCGGGGGCGCACGATCTTGACACCCCGCCGAAGCTGGGCGGTATCCCCCGCAGGGCCGATCACCGGCGTCTGGCAGGCTTGGCGGTCGTGAGCACAGACGGTCTGATCGTGGTCGACAAGCCCGGCGGCATGACGTCGCACGACGTGGTGGCCCGCATCCGGCGGCTGGCCCGTACCCGCCGCGTCGGTCACGGCGGCACGCTCGACCCGATGGCCACCGGCGTCCTCGTGATCGGTGTGGGCCGGGCGACCCGGCTGCTCACGTACGTGATCGGCGCCGGCAAGAGCTACGCCGCGACGATCCGGCTGGGGCAGGTCACCGTCACCGACGACGCCGAGGGCGAGGTGGTCGCGACCACACCGGCCGGTGCGGTCACCGACGACGGGGTACGCGCCGCGCTGGCCGCCCTCACCGGCGAGATCGACCAGGTGCCGAGCGCGGTGAGCGCCATCAAGATCGACGGTCAGCGGGCGTACAAGCGGGTCCGTGACGGCGAGGCGGTCGAGCTGCCCGCCCGCCGGGTCACCGTGTCGCGGCTGGACGTGCTGGCGATCCGCCGGGACGTCCCGGACGTGGTGGACGTGGACGTGGACGTGACCTGCTCGTCCGGGACGTACATCAGGGCGCTGGCCCGCGACGCGGGCGCGGCGCTCGGCGTCGGCGGCCACCTCACCGCGCTGCGCCGGACCGCTGTGGGCGGCTTCACGCTCGACGAGGCGGCCACGCTCGACCAGCTCGAGGAGCGCGCACCGGACGTGGTGAACCTGCCGCTGGACGCCGCCGCCGCGCGGTTCTTCCCGCGCCGGGACGCGACCGCCGACGAGACCCGGGTGCTCTCCCACGGCGGGCCGCTGGCGCCGGCCGGGATCACCGGGCCGTACGCCGTCTTCGACCCGGCGGGCGGGCTGATCGCTATCGTCAGCGAGCGGGACGGTCGGGCCCGCGCGGAGATCGTGCTGGCCCCGGCCTGAACGGCGCGCGGGCGGACAGGGGGAGGAACGGCATGCAGCGGTGGCGGGGGTACGAGGCGGCGCCCGGCGGCTGGGGACGCTCGGTGGTCACCATCGGCGTCTTCGACGGCGTGCACCGGGGGCACCAGGCCACCATCGGGCACGCCGTGGCACGCGCCCGGGAGCTGGGCGTCAAGTCGGTGGTGGTGACGTTCGACCCGCACCCGGCCGAGGTGGTGCGCCCCGGCTCGCACCCGGCCGTGCTCACCGAGCCGGCGCGCAAGGCCGAGCTGATCGAGGCGCTCGGCGTGGACGTGCTCTGCGTGGTGCCGTTCACCGTCGAGTTCTCCCGGCTGCCACCCGAGGCGTTCGTGCACGACGTCCTGGTGGCGCACCTGCACGCCGCGCTGGTGGTGGTCGGCGACAACTTCCGGTTCGGGCACCGGGCCGCCGGTGACGTGCCGCTGCTGGAGCGGCTGGGCCGTACCTTCGGGTTCGCCGTCGAGGGGGCGCCGCTGGTCGCCGAGGCGGGAACGGTCTTCTCCTCCACGTACATCAGGTCCTGCGTCGACGCGGGCGACGTGGGCGCGGCGGCGGCGGCGCTCGGCCGCCCGCACCGGGTCGAGGGCGTGGTGGTCCGCGGCGACCAGCGCGGACGTGAGCTGGGTTACCCCACCGCCAACCTGCTGACCCACAGGTACGCGGCGGTGCCCGCCGACGGCGTGTACGCGGCCCGCCTGGTGCGCCGCGACGGTGAACCGCTGGCCGCGGCGGTGTCGATCGGCACCAACCCGACGTTCTCCGGCCGGGAACGGCGGGTGGAGGCGTACGCGCTGGACTTCAGCGGCGACCTGTACGGCGAGCGGCTGGCCCTGGACTTCGTGGCGCACCTGCGTGAGCAGCGGACATACGACGCGATCGAACCGCTGGTGGCCCAGATCGCCGAGGACGTGGAACGCACCCGCCGGGCGGTGCTCTGACCGGCGCGGGGGCACCTTGACCGGCCGTCCGTCCCGAGGGCTGGTAGGCTGACGGAGACGTCGGCTGACCGACGGGGGCCTCGCGTGCCTGCACGACGCCGCGGGTGCGAGGAACCGGTCCGTTGCGCCGGTCACCACGACCGCTCCGGACCTCATCGAATGACCCACGAAACAGGGAGAACATGGCGCTCGACCAGGAAGCCAAGGCCAAGATCCGCCAGGAGTACGCCACCGCCGAGGGCGACACCGGCTCGCCCGAGGTGCAGGTCGCGGTCCTGACCAAGCGGATCGCGGAGCTCACCGAGCACCTGAAGGTGCACAAGCACGACCACCACAGCCGCCGTGGGCTGCTGCTGCTGGTCGGCCGGCGCCGCCGGCTGCTGAACTACGTCCAGAAGAAGGACATCAACCGCTACCGGTCGCTCATCGAGCGGCTCGGCCTGCGCCGATGACCTGACGGGGGAGTGGCCGCCTGGCTGCTCCCCCGTTCCGGTACCACCGAAGAACCCGGCCGCGCGACACCCGAAGAGGGAGCCGGTCAGCACCGGTCTCCGGTAGTGGCCCCCGGGAATCCCGGCACGACGCCGGCCGTCCCGGGCGCTTCGATCGAAGACCGGCCGCCTGAGCAGTTCCCGTGTCGTCGGCCGACGACGCGAAGGAGCACCACAGCACATGACCGAGACCAACCTCGGCACCGAATCCCGCACCGCGGTGATCGACAACGGGGCCTTCGGCACCCGTGAGATCACCTTCTCCACCGGCCGTCTGGCCCGCCAGGCCGCCGGCTCCGTCGTCGCCCAGCTCGGCGAGACGGTCGTCCTCTCCGCGACCACTGCCGGCAAGCAGCCGCGCGAGTCGTTCGACTTCTTCCCGCTGACCGTGGACGTCGAGGAGCGGATGTACGCCGCGGGCCGCATCCCCGGCTCGTTCTTCCGCCGCGAGGGCCGGCCCAGCGAGGACGCCATCCTCACCTGCCGGCTGATCGACCGGCCGCTGCGCCCGTCGTTCGTCAAGGGCCTGCGCAACGAGGTCCAGGTCGTCGAGACCGTGCTGGCACTCGACCCGCAGCACCCGTACGACGTAGTGGCGATCAACGCCGCCTCGATGTCGACCAAGCTGTCCGGCCTGCCGTTCTCCGGCCCGATCGGCGCGACCCGGGTCGCGCACGTCGACGGCCAGTGGGTCGCCTTCCCGACCCTGGAGGAGCTCGAGCGGGCCACCTTCGACATGGTCGTGGCCGGCCGCACCCTGGCGGACGGCGAGGTCGCGATCATGATGGTCGAGGCCGAGGCCACCCCGAACGCCGTGACCCTGATCTCGGGCGGCGCGACCGCGCCGACCGAGGAGATCGTGGCCAGCGGCCTGGAGGCCGCCAAGCCGGCCATCCGCGAGCTGTGCCGGGCGCAGAGCGAGCTGGCCGAGGTGGCCGCCAAGCCGGTCGCCGAGTTCCCGATCTTCCTGGACTATCAGGACGACGCGTACGACGCGGTGGCCGAGGTGGCCCGCGCCGAGGTCGCCGAGGCGCTGAAGATCGCCGGCAAGGCCGACCGCGAGGAGGCCCTGGACCGGATCAAGGCCAAGGTCGCCGACGAGCTGACCGGCCGGTTCGAGGGCCGCGAGAAGGAGCTCTCCGCCGCGTTCCGGTCGCTGACCAAGTCCGAGGTCCGCAACCGGGTGCTGCGCGAGCAGGTCCGCATCGACGGCCGCGGCCCGCGTGACATCCGTCCGCTGACCGCCGAGGTCGGCGTGCTGCCGCGGGTGCACGGCTCGGCGCTGTTCGAGCGCGGCGAGACCCAGATCCTGGGCGTCACCACGCTGAACATGCTGCGCATGGAGCAGATGGTGGACACGCTGTCGCCGGAGAACCGCAAGCGCTACATGCACAACTACAACTTCCCGCCGTACTCGACCGGTGAGACCGGCCGGGTCGGCTCGCCGAAGCGGCGCGAGATCGGCCACGGTGCGCTCGCCGAGCGGGCGCTGATCCCGGTGCTGCCCTCGCGCGAGGAGTTCCCGTACGCCATCCGGCAGGTCTCCGAGGCGCTCGGCTCCAACGGCTCCACCTCGATGGGTTCGGTCTGCGCCTCGACGCTGGGCCTGCTCTCGGCCGGTGTGCCGCTGAAGGCGCCGGTCGCCGGCATCGCCATGGGCCTCATCTCCGACGAGGTCGACGGCAAGACCCAGTACGTGACGCTGACCGACATCCTCGGTGCCGAGGACGCGTTCGGCGACATGGACTTCAAGGTCGCCGGCACCCGTGACTTCGTCACCGCGCTCCAGCTCGACACCAAGCTGGACGGCATCCCGTCGGACGTGCTGGCCGCCGCGCTCCAGCAGGCGCACGAGGCCCGGCAGACCATCCTCGACGTGATGCAGCGGGCCATCGAGGCGCCGGCCGAGATGTCGGACTACGCCCCGCGGGTGACCACCGTCAAGATCCCGGTCGACAAGATCGGCATGGTGATCGGCCCGAAGGGCCAGACCATCAACGCGATCCAGGACGAGACCGGCGCCGAGATCTCCATCGAGGACGACGGCACGATCTACGTCGGCGCCACGAACGGCCCGTCCGCCCAGGCCGCAGTCGACCGGATCAACGGGATCGCCAACCCGACGCTGCCCAAGGCCGGCGAGCGGTTCCTCGGCACCGTGGTGAAGACCGCCGCGTTCGGCGCCTTCATCTCGCTGCTGCCGGGCCGCGACGGCCTGCTGCACATCTCCAAGGTGGGCGACGGCAAGCGGGTCGAGAAGGTCGAGGACTACCTCAACGTCGGCGACAAGGTCGAGGTGGAGATCGCGGACATCGACGCCCGCGGCAAGATCTACCTGGACAAGGTCCGCCCGGAGGGCGCCGAGGCGCCGGCCGCCGCCGAGGGTGGCGACCGTCCGTCCGGCCGGGACCGTGGCGGCGACCGCGGCCCGCGTGACCGGGGTGACCGGGGTGACCGGGAGCGTCGTTCCGAGGGTGGCGAGCGCCGCTCCGAGGGTGGCGAGGGCGGCGGCGAGTCCCGTCCGCGTCGCCGGACCCGGCACAGCTGATCCACCGACCGGCCCGGGTGACGTCCGCGTCACCCGGGCCGGCCCACGGCTCCAGGTCGCCCGCGCGAGCTGGAGCCGTCGTACGTCCCGCCGTTCCTCGTCATCCGGAGAGCAGGTTCTCGTGAGTTCGTCAGGCGCCTCGACGGGACGGGGGGTGGCGCCGATCGGCTCGGCGGCCCGCGCGGTCACCCGTACGCTCAGCGACGACCCGCTCGGCGGCACCGTCCGCCGTACCGTGCTGCCCAGCGGGCTGCGGGTGCTCACCGAGGCGATCCCGGCGATGCGCAGCGTGTCGTTCGGCATCTGGGTGGCGGTCGGCTCCCGCGACGAGACCGGCACGCAGGCCGGTGCCGCGCACTTCCTGGAGCACCTGCTGTTCAAGGGCACCAACAAGCGCAGCGCGCTGGAGATCTCGGCGCAGATCGAGGCCGTGGGCGGCGAGACGAACGCCTTCACCACGAAGGAATACACCTGCTACTACGCGCGGGTGCTGGACGAGGACCTGCCGCTGGCCATCGACGTCATGTGCGACCTGGTCGCCGACTCGGTGCTCGCCCCCGCCGACGTGGAGACCGAACGCGGCGTCATCCTCGAAGAGATCGCCATGCACGACGACGAGCCCGGCGACGAGGTGCACGACCTGTTCGCCCGCGCCGTCTACGGCGACCACCCGCTGGGCCGGCTCATCTCCGGCACGGAGGAGACGGTCACGCCGATGACCCGGCGGCAGATCCAGAGCTTCTACCGCCGCCGCTACACCGCGCCGCAGATCGTGATCGCCGCCGCCGGCAACCTCGACCACGCCGCGGTGGTCAAGCTGGTCCGGCAGGCGCTGCGCGGCACCCCGCTGGACACCGACCCGGCGTCGCCCGCGCCGCACCGGTCGGCCACCCCGGCGGTACGCACCAAGCCGGCCACCACGCTCGTCGAGCCGAAGGAGACCGAGCAGGCGCACGTCATCCTCGGCTGCCCGGGGATCGACCGCACCGACGACCGGCGGTTCGCCCTCGGCGTGCTGAACAACGTGCTCGGCGGCGGCATGTCCAGCCGGCTGTTCCAGGAGATCCGGGAGCAGCGGGGCCTGGCGTACTCGGTCTACTCGTACGCCAGCCAGTACGCCGACAGCGGCGTGTTCGCCGTCTACGCCGGCTGCGCGCCGGGCAAGGTGGACGAGGTGCTGGACCTGACCCGTGCGGGCCTGGCGCGGGTGGCCGCCGAGGGGATCACCGAGGCGGAGCTGGCCCGGGGCAAGGGGATGAGCAAGGGCTCGTTCGTGCTCGGGCTGGAGGACACCGGCTCGCGGATGAGCCGGCTCGCCAAGGGCGAGCTGCTCTACGGCAACCTGATGCCGGTGGACGACCTGCTGTCCCGGGTGGACGCGGTGACGCTCGACGACGTGAACGCGCTCGCCGCCGACCTGCTCGGCCGGCCGATGTCCCTGGCGGTGGTCGGCCCGTTCGACTCCGGGAGCTTCGCGGTCACGAGCTGAGCGGCCCGCCGGTCCGCCGGACCCCGTGCCGGGCGCTGGGATAGGTTGTGGGCCGTGACTGAGCAGCAGAAGACGGCGGCCCGGGTCGGTGTGCTTGGTGCCCGGGGCCGGATGGGCATGGAGGTCTGCAAGGCGGTCGACTCCGCCGCCGACCTGGATCTGGTCGCTGCAGTCGACCAGGGCGACGACCTGGACGCGGTGGCCCGGGCGGGCGCCGGGGTGGTCGTCGACTTCACCACCCCCGACGCGGTCATGGACAACCTGCGCTGGTGCGTCGAGAACGGCGTGCACGCGGTGGTCGGCACCACCGGCTTCACCGAGCAGCGGCTCGCCGAGGTGCGCGGCTGGCTCGCCGACCGGCCCGGCGTGGGCGTGGTGATCGCCCCCAACTTCGGCATCGGCGCGGTGCTGATGATGCAGTTCGCGGCGCGCGCCGCCCGCTACTTCGAGTCGGTCGAGATCGTCGAGCAGCACCACCCGCGCAAGCTGGACGCGCCGAGCGGCACCGCCACCCACACGGCCCGGCTGATCGCCGCGGCCCGCGCCGAGGCCGGTCTGGGGCCCGCGCCGGACGCCACCCGCGACGAGGTGGCCGGCGCCCGCGGCGCCGACATCGACGGGGTACGCGTGCACGCGGTACGCGCCACCGGCCTGGTCGCCCACCAGGAGGTGCTGTTCGGCACCCTGGGTGAGACGCTCACCATCCGGCACGACTCGTACGACCGGGTGTCGTTCATGCCCGGCGTGCTGCTCGCGGTCCGCGAGGTGGGTCGCCGGCCCGGTCTGACGGTCGGCCTGGACGCCCTGCTCGACTGACCGGCAAAACGGTTTCCCCCGGCCCGCTGGGGGAAACCGTTTTGCCTGGTCGGGGGCGTCGACCTAGGCTACTTTCCATGATCGATTCCGGACACTCCGACCGCACCGGCCGCCGGGTGACGCTGCGCCCGGTGGACGACGACAACTGGCGGGCCGTGGCGGACGTCGCGCCGCACGACGACCAGCGCGCCTTCGTGGCCGCGCTCGCCGCCCGCTACCTGCTCCTCACGGAACGCTCGGACGTCTGGAACTCGCTGGCCGTCTACGCCGACGAGACTGTCGTCGGCCACGTCATGTGGGGCGTGGACGACGACGGGTCGCGCTGGATCGGCGGCATGGTGATCGACGCCGCCGAGCAGGGCCGGGGCCTGGGACGCGCGACGGTGCGGACGCTCGCGGACTGGCTCGCCGAGGCGGGCCGGCCGATCCGCCTCAGCTACCACCCCGACAACAAGCCCGCCGCCGCCCTCTACACGTCCCTGGGCTTCCACCCCACTGGCGTGATGGAGGACGACGAACTGGTAGCCGAACTCCTTCCCGCCTGACCCTCACCCCCGGGCTTGCCCCCGGTCGATCATGAGGTTGGCGGCCTTCTCGATCTCCCCGACTGCCGCCAACTTCATGATCGACCGGGTGAGGACGGGGGTGCGGCGGGTGGGGTGGCGGTCCTGCCCCGTGCCGGGACCGCCGGCCCACCCACGCGAGGGTGGACCGGCGAGACGAGCGGAACTCATCGCTGCGGCGGAAGATTTTCCTCCGGGACCGCCACGTGGAAGCGGAGCTGGGGGACGAGCATGTCGTCCACGTCCAGCGCCCGGGCCGCGCCGTCCGGCTCCCAGCCGGTCGAGCCGAGGAACTTGCGGGTCGCCGCGTCGGCGTCGAACGTCCACGCCACCGCCCGGGTCAGCCCGTCGGACCGCCAGTGGTCGACAGCCGCGGCGAGCAGCCGGCTGCCGTGCCCGCGCCGCCCCCACCGGGGCTCGACAAGCAGGTCCGTCACCGCCGCGACGCCCGAGCCGAGCGCCTCGGCCGGCTCGTCCGGGGCGAGCGCGTCGGCGTCGGCCGGACCGGAGGCGACGAACCCCACCAGATAGGATTGCGCCGCCTGTTCGACGGCGACCAGCACCCGGTGCGCGCCCGAGGGCGGCTCCTGCACCGCCGCACTCCACCGCCGCGCGAGGTACGCCTCGTCGAGGTTGTCGAGCACGTGCCGGGGCAGGATCCGGCGGTACGCGACCCGCCAGGTCGCGAGCTGGATGCGTGCGATCTCGCCGGCGTCCTCGGGACGCGCGGGCCGGACGTAGCCTGCAGCCATGACACGTGAGCCTACGCAGGGCGAGGAGGGTGACGGTGGCGCAGGGTGCCGGGCGGACGATCACGCAGGTCGTCGCCGTGGTGGCGCTCGCCGCGGCGGTCACCGTGTTCCTCTCCGTGGCGGCGGTGCGGCACGGCTTCTTCGACCTGCAGGTCTACTACGGCGCGCTGACGTACTGGGCGCGTGACGGCGGAGAGATCTACGACTTCCTGCGCCCCGGCACGCAGTACGGCTTCACCTACCCGCCGTTCGCCGCCCTGGTGATGCTGCCGATGGCCTACCTGCCGTGGAGCGCGGCGATCGTGGTGAGCGTGACCGCGACGGTGCTGGCGAGCGCCGTGGTGATCTGGCGGCTGCTCGACCCGGTGGCCCGCCGGTCCGGCTGGACGCGCTGGTTCGCGCTCGCTGTCGCGCTCTGCCTGGTCGCCGCGTACGAGCCGATGCGCGAGACGGTCAACTTCGGCCAGGTCAACATGCTGCTGCTCTTCCTGGTGGCGGTGGACCTGCTGTGGCTGCTGCCGGCGCGCAGCCGCTGGGCGGGCGTGGGCATCGGCCTGGCCACCGCGATCAAGCTGACGCCCGGCATCTTCATCGTCTACCTGCTGGTCACCGGCCGATGGCGGGCCGCGCTGACCACTGTCGGCACGGCTGCCGTCGCCACACTCGTGGCCGCCGGTCTCTTCCCCGACGCCTCCCGGGAGTTCTGGACCGAGGCGCTGTGGAACACCGACCGGGTCGGCGAGCTGGCGTTCGTCTCCAACCAGTCGCTGCGCGGGGTGGTGGCCCGGCTCGACCCGCAGCACCCGAGCACGATCGCCTGGCTGGCGCTCGTACTCCTGACGCTCGTGGTGTGGGCGTGGCGGTCGCGGGCGGCGGTGGCCGCCGGCGACGAGGCCACCGGCCTGGCCCTCACCGGCGCCGTGATGTGCCTGGTCAGCCCGGTGACCTGGGTGCACCACCTGGTCTGGCTGCTGCCCGGGCTGATCCTGCTCGTGGACAACGGCATGGCGGCGCCCGCGCGCAGCCGCCGGCGCCGTCTGCTGCTGGCCGCCGCCTTGATCGGGTACGCGCTGCTGTGCAGCCGGATCGTCTGGTCCTGGGAGAAGGACTTCACCGGCGTGGACGGGTTCCTCGGCAGCAACACGTACGTGTGGATCAGCCTGGCGCTGCTGCTCGGGCTACCGATCCGGCGCCGGCTCACGCCGGCCGGCGGTGGGCGTCCCGGCGACGGTGTCCCGGCCGGGTCAGCCTCCGGTGGTGTACCGCAGCTCGCGGAGCAGGATCGGGGTGCGCCCGCCGGAGAGCGGCACCGGATAGGTGGACTCCTCACCGTCCGGTAGGTGCCCGGCCCGTTCGTAGAAGCGGCGAGCCCGGGCGTTGTCGGCGAGCACCCAGAGCCGGTACCCGGTCCAGCCCCGCTCGGCCAGCCCGTCGCGAGCCGCCGCGAGCAGCGTCCGCGCGGCGCCCGAGCCCCAGTGCGCCGGCTCCAGGTAGATCGCCAGCAGCTCGCCGTGCGCCGGGTCGAGGTCGCCCCGGTCCTGGTTGTTCCGGTACGGCCCGAACGTGGTGAACCCGACGATCGTGCCGCCGTCCTCGGCGACGAGCGTGGTGAACGGGTGTTCCGGGTCGGCGGTGCCGAGGTCGCGGCGGCGCTGCGCCCAGGCGCGCGGGTTCAGCCGGGTCAGCACCTCCTCGGGCATGATCCCGGCGTACCCGGCCTGCCAGCCGTGGACGTGCACCCGGGCGATCGCCTCGGCGTCGTCCGGTTCCTCCCGGCGAATGGTGAGCACCTGTCCGTTCTATGCCCCGGCGGGCGATCGGTCCAGCCGCCGCTCCCGGTGTCGTACCGCTGGATTAGGGTCGCCGGCGATGGCCGTACCGGAATCGCTCTCCCTCGCCCAGGCCCGCCGGATCGCCCTGGCCGCCCAGGGCTTCGCCGACCCGGCGCCTTCAGGCGTGCCCACCCGCCGCCATCTGCGCCGGGTGCTCGACCGGGTCGGGCTGATCCAGATGGACTCGGTGAACGTGCTCCAGCGGGCGCACTACCTGCCGCTCTACAGCCGGCTCGGGCCCTACCCGACCGCGCTGCTGGACACCGCCGCCTACCGCCGCCCGCGTGAGCTGTTCGAATACTGGGCGCACGAGGCGTCGCTGGTGCCGGTGGGGCTGCATCCGGCGTTGCGCTGGCGGATGGCCAAGGCCCGCGACGAGGCGTGGGGCGGGATGCGCCGGATCGCCGAGGAGCAGCCCGAGCTGGTCGCCTGGGTCCGTGACGAGGTGGCCGCCCGGGGGCCGCTGACGGCGGCCGAGATCGAGCACGACGCCCCACGGGAGACCGGAAACTGGGGCTGGAACTGGTCGGCCGTGAAGCGGGCGCTGGAGTTCCTGTTCTGGGCCGGCGAGGTCACCGCCGCCGACCGCACCAACTCGTTCGCCCGCCGCTACGACCTGCCCGAGCGGGTGCTCCCGGCCGCCGTGCTGGATGCGCCCACCCCGACCGACGCCGAGGCGCACCGGTCGCTGGTGTCGATCGCAGCCCGCGCCCTCGGTGTCGCCGCCGAGCCGGAGCTGCGCGACTACTTCCGGCTGCCGGTCGCCGGGGCGCGGCGGGCGGTGGCCGAACTGGTCGAGGCCGGCGAGCTGACCCCGGTCACCGTGCAGGGCTGGCGGCACCCCGCCTACCTGCACGCCGACGCGCGGCTGCCCCGCTGGGTCCGCGGCAACACGCTGGTCAGCCCGTTCGACCCGCTGGTCTGGGAGCGGGCGCGCACCGAGCGGCTGTTCGGCCTCACCTACCGGATCGAGATCTACGTGCCGGCGCCCCAGCGGGTCTACGGCTACTACGTGCTGCCGTTCCGCCAGGGCGAGCGCTTCACCGCCCGGGTCGACCTGAAGGCCGACCGGAAGGCCGGGGCGCTGCTGGTGCCCGCCGCCTGGGTCGAGCCGGGCGCCGACCCGGGGGAGACCGCGGTGGCGCTCGCCGCCGAGCTGTACCGGCTCGCCGGCTGGCTCGGCCTGGACGCGGTCGCCCCGCCCGCCGCGGGCGACCTCGCGGGGCCGCTGGCCGCCGCGTTGGTGGGCGTGGCCGGTGTACGGTGAGCGCGTGACGAGCGTTGACCGGCCTGCCACCGCGCCCGACCCGCACACCGAGCCGCACCCGCACGGGCCCGCGCAGCCGGAGTCCGGGCCGCAGGGCGAGGCGCACGCTTACGCGTACGCCGGGCAGCCTTCGCACGCCGAGACGCACGCGCACGCCGGTCCGCACGCTCCACCCGGAGCACCCGGAGCACCCGGAGCACCCGGAGCACCCGGAGCACCCGGAGCACCCGGAGCACCCGGAGCGCCGTGGCCGGGTTACCCGGCGGCGTACCAGCCGGTCGAGAGCGACCGGCTCACCCGGCTGGTGATGCGCCTGCACGCCCGCGCCCCGCGCTGGGCGGTGCCGCTCGCAGCGCTCGGCTGCGTCGGCCTCGGCATCGCGTACGCGCTGGTCAGTGACCCGACCCGGAGCGACCCGGACGCCGCGCCGACCTGCCTGCTCAAGCTGACCACGGGGCTGGACTGCCCGGGCTGCGGCGGCACCCGCGCGCTCTGGTACGTGCTGCACGGCGACCTGCCCGCCGCAGCCCGGCACCATTTCCTGTTCGTCTTCGCGCTGCCGTTCCTGACCTGGCTCTTCGTGGCCTGGGCCGGCAACCGGGCGTTCGGCTGGAAGCTGCCCGAGGCCCAGTTCAGCCCCAAGGTCATCGGCGTGTTCCTGGCCGCCTGGGGGGTCTTCTCGGTGGTCCGCAACCTGCCGTGGGCCCCCTTCACCTCGCTCTACGTCTAGCCCGGAGCCCAGCCCTGGCGAGATCTTGGTACGAAACGGCCCCCAGAGGGGCGCTTTCCTACCAAGATCTTCTTCGGGGCCGATCGCCGAGCCGGCGGTGCGGCCGCGTGGCCGATTTCCACGGTGGGGGGTGGGGCCACTACAGTCGCAGGAATGCCGGAGATGGTTCAGCCCCAGGTCAAGTTGATCGCGTGGACCCAGTTCCAGGCACCCGAAGAGGTGCCCTGGTCCACCGACGCGGACGGTGGGCAGGCGCTCGCCGAGTTCGCCGGCCGGGCCTGCTACCAGAGCTGGAAGAAGCCGAATCCGGCCACCGCCACCAACGCCGGCTACCTGGCGCACATCCTGGAGGTCGGCCACCTGAGCGTGCTGGAGCACGGCTCGGTGAGCTTCTACTTCAGCGGCGTCTCCCGCTCGTTCACCCACGAGCTGATCCGGCACCGGCACTTCTCCTACTCGCAGCTCTCCCAGCGCTACGTGCCCGAGCGGGACGCCGCGATGGTCGAGCCGTCGGTGATCGCCGACGACCCGGAGCTGCACAAGAAGTTCGTCGAGGCCACCGACGCGGCGGTGCGGGCGTACACCGAGTTGCTGGAGGGGCTGGAGAGCCGCTTCACCGACGAGCCCAACCCGACGCTGCGCCGCAAGCAGGCCCGCCAGGCGGCCCGGGCGGTGCTGCCGAACGCCACCGAGACGCGGATCGTGGTGACCGGCAACTACCGGGCCTGGCGCCACTTCGTGAAGATGCGCGCCACCGAGCACGCCGACGTGGAGATCCGCGAGCTGGCGGTGGAGTGCCTGCGCCAGCTCAAGGGCGTCGCGCCGAACGTCTTCGCCGACTTCGAGATCTCCACCCTGCCCGACGGCACCGAGGTGGCAGCGTCGCCGCACGCCGAGTGACTCGTCGCCCTTCGCCGCCGGGCCACCGGCGGCCGTCCGCTAGGTTGTGAGCATGACGCACGACCACTCCGCCGCCCCGAGCCGGGGCGCGTCGCGCCCGTTCGGGCGAGTGATGACGGCCATGGTGACCCCGTTCACGCCGGACGGCGGCCTGGATCTCGACGGCGCCGCCCGGCTGGCCGAATACCTCGTCGACGAGCAGGGCAACGACGCGTTGGTCCTCAACGGCACCACCGGTGAGTCCCCGACCACCACGGAGGCGGAGAAGGAGTCGCTGATCCGCACCGTGGTCGAGGCGGTCGGCGACCGGGCCCGCATCGTCGCCGGGGTGGGCACCAACGACACCCGGCACACCGTCGAGCTGGCCACGCAGGCCGAGAAGGCCGGTGCACACGGCCTGCTGGTGGTCACGCCGTACTACAACAAGCCGCCGCAGGCCGGTCTGCTGCGTCACTTCACCACGGTCGCCGACTCGACCGGCCTGCCGGTCATGCTCTACGACATCCCGCACCGGTCCGGGGTCGCGATCGCCACCGAGACGCTGGTCAAGCTCGCCGAGCACGGCCGGATCGTCGCGGTGAAGGACGCCAAGAGCGATCTGCTCGCCACCGCGGAGGTGCTCGCCCGCACCGACCTGGCCTACTACAGCGGCGAGGACGCGCTCACCCTGCCGATGCTGTCGATCGGCGCGGTCGGCGTGGTCGGCACCTCCACCCACTTCACCGGCGCGCTGACCAAGCAGATGATCGAGGCGTTCGAGGCGGGCGACAACGCCCGGGCGCTCGCCCTGCACCGGCGGTTGCTGCCGCTCTACACCGGCATCTTCCGCACCCAGGGCACGATCCTGGTCAAGGCCGGCCTGGGGACGCAGGGTCGCCCGGCCGGTCCGGTGCGGCCGCCGCTCGTCGACGCCACCGGTGACGAACTGGCCCAGCTGCGCGCCGACTGCGCCGCGGCGGGCCTGCCCCTGCCCGAATGAATCAACGACACGACGGACGCCGCGCGACGGCGTCGCAGAATGAGGTGACGCGTGACCGAGGCGCACATCGAGGGTGAACTGCCCCCGCCGCTGCCCGAGGGCGGCCTGCGGATCATCCCGCTCGGCGGACTCGGCGCCATCGGCCGGAACATGACCGTCTTCGAGTACGACGGCAAGCTGCTGATCGTCGACTGCGGGGTGCTGTTCCCCGACGTCGAGCAGCCGGGCGTGGACCTGATCCTGCCCGACTTCGGCCCGATCCTGGATCGGCTGGCCGACGTGCAGGCGATCGTGCTCACGCACGGCCACGAGGACCACATCGGCGCGGTGCCGTACCTGCTCGCGCACAAGCCGGACATCCCGCTCGTCGGCTCGCAGTTCACGCTCGCGCTCGTCGAGGCGAAGCTGGCCGAGCGGCGGATCCAGCCGTACACGCTGACCGTGCGGGAGGGCGGCCGGGAACGGCTGGGCCCGTTCGAGTGCGAGTTCTTCGCGGTGAACCACTCGATCCCGGACGCGCTCGCGGTGGCCATCCGTACGCCGGCCGGCCTGGTGCTGCACACCGGCGACTTCAAGATGGACCAGCTACCGCTCGACGGGCGGATCACCGACCTGGCCGGGTTCGCCCGGCTCGGCGCCGAGGGCGTCGACCTGCTGCTGTCCGACTCGACGAACGCGGAGATCCCCGGGTTCGTCACGCCGGAGAAGGAGATCGGCCCGGTCCTCGACTCGATCTTCGCGAAGGCCAAGGGGCGGATCATCGTCGCCTCGTTCGCCTCACACGTGCACCGGGTGCAGCAGGTCTTCGACTCGGCCGTCGAGCACGGCCGCAAGGTGGCGCTGATCGGCCGGTCGATGGTCCGCAACATGGGCATCGCCCGCGACCTGGGCCTGCTCAACATCCCGGCCGGGCTGGTGGTCGGGATCGAGGAGGCCACGAACCTGCCGCCCGAGCAGATCGTGCTGATGTCCACCGGTTCGCAGGGCGAGCCGATGAGCGCGCTGGGCCGGATGGCCAGCGGCGACCACCGGCACATCACCATCGCGCCGGGCGACACCGTGGTGCTGGCGTCCTCGCTGGTGCCGGGCAACGAGACCTCGGTCTACCGCGTGATCAACCGGCTGGCCCGGGCCGGTGCCGTGGTGGTGCACAAGGACGTCGCGAAGGTGCACGTCTCCGGCCACGCCCCGGCCGGTGAGCTGCTCTATCTGCTCAACGTGGTCCGCCCGAGCAACCTGATGCCGGTGCACGGCGAGTGGCGGCACCTGCGGGCGCACGCCCGGCTCGGCATCGAGTCCGGCGTCGCGCCGGACCGGGTCGTGCTCTGCGAGGACGGCGACGTGGTCGACCTGGTCGAGGGCCGTGCCAGCCTGGTCGGGCGGGTCAAGAGCCGGTACGTCTACGTCGACGGTCTCGCCGTCGGTGACGTCAGCGAGTCGCTGCTCACCGAGCGCCGCATCCTCGGCGACGGCGGGTTCATCGCCGCGACGGTGGTGGTGGACTCGGTCACCGGCAAGGTGGTCGCCGGGCCGACCGTTTCGGCGAAGGGCTTCTCCGAGGACCCGGAGGCGTTCAACCCGGTGGTCCCGCTGGTCACCGAGGCGCTGAACCGGGCCGCCGCGGACGGCATCACCGACCCGCACCAGCTCCAGCAGATCGTCCGCCGCACGGTGGGCCGCTGGGTCAACGACGCGTACCGCCGTCGGCCCATGATCGTCCCGACCGTCGTCGAGGTCTGACCCGACCGCGCCGCGCGCCGGTCCACCGTCCGCGGTGGGCCGGCGTCGTCGCTTTCCGGTTACGCCCCGACACGGCGCGTCGAAACATGCCGCCGGTACTCATCCGATCGGCGTCCGTCTCCGTACCTCCCGACGGCCGGCGTGCCCCTGCGCCGGTCGGGAGGAGCGTGGCGGATGGACCGCAGACGGATGACAGTCATCGGCGTACTGGTGGCGGCGGCCGGGTTGACGGCGGCGGTGACCGTACCGTCGTTCGCCGGTGAGGAACCCCGGCGGGCCGCGCCGGCGGCCGACGGCGTCGCGCCGGAGGTCCTCGACGCGATGGGCCGCGACCTCGCGCTGACCCGCGACCAGGCGGCGAAGCGGCTGCGGACCGAGCGGTGGGCGGCCGGCACCGTCACCCGGCTGCGCGGCGAACTCGGCGCCGGCTACGGGGGCAGCTGGCTCAGCGCGGACGGCGCCACGCTCACCGTGGCGGTGGCCGACCCGGCCGGCGAGGCGCGGGTACGGGCGGCCGGCGCGGTCCCGAAGCGGGTCGCGCGGGGCGTCGCCGAGCTGGACGCGGTCAAGAGCCGGCTGGACGCGGCGGGCGCCGACGCCAGCCCGGACGTGGCCGGCTGGTACGTCGACGTGGCAGACAACGCCGTGGTCGTGATCGCCCGGCCGGGCGCGGAGGCCGACGGCCGCCGGCTCGCCGCCGCCGCCGGGTCGAAGGCCGGGATGGTCCGGGTGCGGACCGCCGACGAGGCCCCGCGTCCGCTGTTCGACGTGCGGGGCGGCGACGCCTACCTGATCAACAACGCGGGCCGCTGCTCGGTCGGTTTCTCCGTGGTCGGCGGGTTCGTCACCGCCGGGCACTGCGGCCGGCCGGGGGACCGCACCACCGGATCCAACCGGGTCGCCCAGGGCACGTTCGCCGCGTCCTCGTTCCCCGGTGACGACTGGGCGTTCGTGCGGGTGAACGCCGACTGGACGCCGCAGGGCGTGGTGACCGACTTCGCCGACGGCGGCACGGTGGCGGTGAACGGCTCCACCGAGGCTCCGGTGGGCGCGTCGATCTGCCGGTCCGGCTCCACCACCGGCACCCGCTGCGGCCTGATCCAGGCGAAGAACGCCACAGTCAACTACCCGGAGGGGACCGTCACCGGGCTGACCCGGACGAACGTCTGCGCCGAGCCGGGTGACTCCGGCGGCGCGTGGCTCTCCGGTGACCAGGCGCAGGGCGTCACGTCCGGCGGATCCGGCGACTGCACCCGGGGCGGCATCACGTTCTTCCAGCCGGTCAACGAGATCCTCCAGCGCAACGACCTGACGCTCGTCACCGCCGGCGACCAGCCCGCGCCCACGCAGCCGCCGGCGGGCGGCGGCGAGACCACGCCGCCGGCGACCGCCGAGCCCACCCCGCCGACGGGCGACACCGAGTGCTCCGGGCAGGTGAGCCGGACCGGCCGGATCGCCGCCGGACGAACCCAGATCCAGCCGGACGGGCGCTTCTACCGGGTGCCCGACGGCACGCAGGAGGCGTGCCTGTCCGCGCCGGGCGGCGCCCGCATGGTGCTGGAGCTGCAACGCTTCACCGGCGGCGCGTTCCGCACCGTGGCCCGCGCGGCCACCGCCGACGGCACGGCCCGGCTGACCGCCGAGACGTCGGCCGGCGCCTACCGGTACCGCGTCGTCGGGTTGTCCGGCTCCGGCGAGTACACGCTGGCGTTCTCCGCCCGCTGACCGCCGCACCCAGATCGCGGCCCCCGACCACCACCGCCCGGTGGTCTGGGGCCGCGCCGCGTCGGCGGCACGGTTCCTCCGGGAGCCACCACCGCCCGGTGGTCGGGGGCCGCGCCGCGTCCGGGTACTGCCACCTCGGTGGGGCTCAGGGCAGCGCGGCGACCGCTTCGGCGTACGCGGTGCCGGTGCGGATCGCGGCGGCCACCAGCACGGCGAGCTGTGCCGGGGCCACCCCGCAGGACAGGTCGGTGGAGACGCCCGCGGCCAGTACCAGCGTCCCGTCGCCGGGCTCGTGCACGTACGCGGCGGGCAGCAGCCGGTCGTGGTTCCAGGCGTTGCAGAACGCGTACGCCTCGGCGCGCCGCCCGGCCGGCAGCCGCCGCTGCGCCACCACCCGGGCGTGCAGCACGTCGCCGTCCCGGCCGAGCAGACGGAACTGGATCGTGGCCTCGCCCCACCGCCCGGCGAGCGTGCCGTCCGGCTCCACCGCGTACGGCTCGCCCCGGGCGTCGAGCGCGGCGGCGAGCAGCGCCGCGTCCAGCGGTGCCGGTTCCTCCGGCCCGGGCGGCAGGGGTTCGGCCGGATCATCGGCGTCCGGCTCCTCGTCGAACTCGCTCTCGGCAGCCAGCGACACCGGCGCGGCGAGCGGCCGCTCGGCCAGCCAGGAGGCGATCCGGCCGGACTGGTGCCCGGTGCCGTTGCGGGCGTCGAAGCTGCCGGCGAGCGCCGTCGCCAGTGCCTGCAACTGCGTACCGAGCGTCGCCACGTCCACCTCGGCCGCCGGCCGGGAACCGTGCCCCGGGCGGTGGATGCGCCGCCCGCCCAGCCCGGCCTCGGCGGCCAGTCCGCACAGCAGCGCGCCCGCCGCCGCGAACTCCATCGCGGACAGGTCGTCGGCCGGGCGGTCCAGCTCGGGCAGCTGTTCGGTGAGGATCTCCAGCCCACGATGCAGGTAGCCGCCCAGCGCGCAGAAGCGCAGGTGCGCGGCGAGCAGCGGGAACGCCGTCTTCTCGCCGCGGTGCCGGCGGTACGCGTACACGTGCGCCCGGGCGGCCCGCGTCACCGCGCCGGTACGCAGCCACGGCAGCAGCCCAACGGTGAGCGCCCGGTCCGGCTGGTCGGTGCAGGCCGTCGCGCCGGCCGCTGCCGCCTGCCGCTCGCCCCGCCGGGTCGGTGGCGCCTGCGGCTCGACCCAGCCGATCAGCGCCGGTGCCAGCGCCGCCAGTGCCGCGTCCGGCTCGCCCCAGCCGGCCAGCAGGTCGGCCCGTCGCGCCGGGGCGCACCCCGCACAGCCACCCACCGGGTCGTTCGCGTCCGCCGCCGACCAGCGCTCGTACGCCCGCCGGGCCGCCGGCTCGTCGCCGAGGTGGTCGGCGAGCCGGCAGCGCAGCTCCGCCACCGGCGCCGCGTCCTCGCCCAGCTCCCCGGCGAGCGCGTCCAACAGGGACCGGGCCTGGTCCAGGCCCACCCGGGGAGTGCCGAACGACGCCTCCACCGCCTGCCGCTGATGCCGGCGCAACCGGGTCAGCTCGTCCGGGCGGGCGTCCAGCAGTCCGGGGTGCCCGTCCAGCGTGGCCCGCATCCGCCGGACCGGCTCCACCGCCCGCCACCGTTCACCCCGGTGCAGGTACGCCTCGACCAGCGCGAACCGCGCCGACACCGCGGTACGTGGATCGCCGGTGGCGTCCGCCCGCGACGCGATCCGCTCCAGCTCGGCGCAGCGCTCCGCGCCGTCGGGCCGGTCCCGGGCGTCGGCGAGCGCGGCGGCCAGCCCCCTGTCGCGTGCCGTGGTCACCGGAGCGTCCCGCCGGCCAACTCGTCGACGGCGGCGGCGAGCTGGCACCCGGTGGTCACGCCACAGTCGACGAGCCGGTCGAGCTGGTGCGGCGTCACCCCGCGCTCCAGGTCGGTGGTGACCTCGCCGCACACCTGGGCGGACCCGTCGTCGGCGACGTGCACGTACGCCTTCGGCCAGAGCCGGTCGTGGTTCCACGTGTTGCAGAACGCGTGCAGCTCGGGCACACGCTCGATGCCGAAGTGGTGCGCGACGACGGTGCGCACCTGGAGCAGCTCACCGGCCGCGCCCCGGCGGTGGAACCAGATCAGGTTCCGCTCCCAGCGGCCCACCAGCGCGCCGTCGGGTTCCTCGGCCACCGCGTACCCCCGGTGGCCGAGCACGGCGGCGATCAGCTCACCGGTCAGCGGACGCAGTTCCTGCGGGTGTCCGGCCAGCGGACCGTCCGGACCGTCCTCGATCTCCGGCGACGCCATCGGGCATCCCTTCTGAGGCGAATAACACAAACGACGGTCCGACCCGTGCTGCGACGCGCGGACACGACCCGGAAAAGCGGCGATCCACCGGGTGCCGCCGTTACCGTGACTCTATGGCGGGCCGTACCTCTCAGGCGAGCCGGCGGCGCGGCGCGTCGCCGCGTGGCACCACGAACAACCGCGCCCGGCAACCGGCGAAGAAGGCGGCGGCGCGGAAGCCGGCGCGGCGGCGACCGGCTCCCGGGCCGAGCCCGGCCGCGTTCGTCGGCCGGGCGGTCGGCGCCGTCTGGATGGGACTGGCCCACACGGTCGGCTGGACGTTCCGGGCCGCCGGGCGGCAGGCCGCGTCCACGAGGGAGCTGGATCCGGAGCACCGCCGCGACGGCGCCGGGCTGCTGCTGTTCGGCCTGGCCATCCTCAGCGCGGTGGGCATCTGGGGCGGCGGCGCCGGGCCGGTGGGCCGGCACCTGGCCGACACCGTACGGCTGTTCATCGGTGCCATCTCGATAATCCTTCCGGTGCTGTTCATGGTCGGCGCGTGGCGGCTGATGCGGACCCCGGCCGATCCTGAGCACCGCGGTCGCGGCCTGGTCGGCTGGGGTTCGATGATGCTGGCGACCGCCGCGATGCTGCACATCGGGCAGAACCCGGTCGACGAGGTCCAGCGCGACTTCGCGGGCGGCCTGATCGGCGCGGGCGTGGGCGACCTGCTGAAGTCGGCGGTGACCGCCTGGGTGGCTATGCCGCTGCTGCTCCTGCTGCTGGTGTTCGGCCTGCTCGTGGTCACCGCGACGCCGATCAACAAGATCCCGGAGCGGCTCGGCCTGCGCGCCGACCCGGCCGGAGCGGACGTCGACGAGGAGTTCGCCGAGGACGAGGCGCCGGCGAAGCCGGCCCGCAAGCGGCCCGCGAAGCGGATGCCGCCGCCGTTGGAGCCGCTCGATCCGGACGACGAGCTGGCGGGCGTCGACCTCCAGGAGACCCTGGTCCTGCCGCGCAAGCCGCCCAAGGTGCCGGCGAACCGCAAGCCGGTCGAGCCGCCGGAGCACTCGCCGCTGCCCACCCGCGCCGAGCAGCTCGCGCTGACCGGGCTCGCCGGCGACTACACGCTGCCGCCGGCGAACCTGCTCGGCAGCGGCGCCAAGCCGAAGAGCCGCAGCAAGGCCAACGACGAGGTGATCGCGGCGCTCACCGGCGTCTTCGAGCAGTTCGACGTGGACGCCGCCGTCACCGGCTTCACCCGCGGCCCGACGGTCACCCGCTACGAGGTGGAGCTGGGTCCGGGCGTCAAGGTCGAGCGGATCACCCAGCTGTCCCGCAACATCGCGTACGCGGTGAAGTCGCCGGACGTGCGCATCCTCAGCCCGATCCCGGGCAAGAGCGCGGTCGGCGTGGAGATCCCGAACACCGACCCGGAGAACGTGTCGCTCGGCGACGTGCTGCGCTCCCGCGAGGCGACGAGCGACCACCATCCGATGGTGGTGGCGCTCGGCAAGGACATCGAGGGCGGCTACGTGGTGGCAAATCTCGCGAAGATGCCGCACATCCTGATCGCGGGCGCCACCGGCGCGGGCAAGTCGTCCTGCCTCAACTCGCTGCTGGTCTCCATCCTGACCCGGGCCACCCCGGACGAGGTGCGGCTGCTGCTGATCGACCCGAAGCGGGTCGAGATGACCGGCTACGAGGGCATCCCGCACCTGGTCACGCCGATCGTGACCAACCCGAAGAAGGCGGCCGACTCGCTGGAGTGGGTCGTCCGCGAGATGGACATGCGCTACGACGACCTCGCCGCCAACGGGGTCCGGCACATCGACGACTTCAACCGCAAGGTGCGCAACGGCGAGATCAAGGCGCCGCCGGGCAGCGAGCGGGAGATGCGGCCGTACCCGTACCTGCTGGTGATCGTGGACGAGTTGGCCGACCTGATGATGGTCGCGCCGCGCGACGTGGAGGACTCCATCGTCCGGATCACCCAGCTCGCCCGGGCCGCCGGCATCCACCTGGTGCTGGCGACCCAGCGGCCCTCGGTGGACGTGGTCACCGGTCTGATCAAGGCGAACGTGCCGTCCCGGCTCGCGTTCGCCACCTCCTCGCTCGCCGACTCCCGGGTCATCCTGGACCAGCCGGGCGCGGAGAAGCTGCTCGGCCGCGGCGACGGCCTGTTCCTGCCGATGGGCGCGTCGAAGCCGCAGCGCATCCAGGGCGCCTGGGTGACCGAGCGCGAGATCGCCGACGTGGTGAAGTTCTGCAAGGACCAGCGCGAGCCGGAGTTCCGCCCGGACGTGCTCGCCCCGGCGCAGGACAGCAAGAAGAAGATCGACGAGGACATCGGCGACGACCTGGACCTGCTCGTGCAGGCGGTCGAGTTGGTGGTCACCTCGCAGTTCGGGTCGACCTCGATGCTCCAGCGCAAGCTGCGGGTCGGCTTCGCCAAGGCGGGCCGGCTGATGGACCTGATGGAGACCCGGGGCGTGGTCGGCCCGTCCGAGGGCTCCAAGGCCCGCGACGTGCTGGTCAAGCCGGACGAGCTGGAGGAGGTCCTGGCCGGCCTGCGCGGCGGCGAGGACTGACGGCCCCGCAACGGACGACGGCGGCCCCACCCGAGGGTGGGGCCGCCGTCGGCGGTTCGCGGGTCAGTTGTTGAGCAGCGCGGCGACGAGCACGGCGCCGATGATCGCGCCGACCACGCTCGCGGCGGCGGCGTACCAGCCCAGCGGCTTGTCACCGAGGACGGCGCCGACGATGCCGAGGATCAGGCCGAGGACACCGAAGATCAGCGGGGACAGGAAGATCGCGAGGGCCGCGAAGACGAACGCGATGATCGTGCAGATCCGGGCGGCGTTGCTGCGCGGACGGGCGCTGGCGTGGATGTCGGCCATGGGGTCCTCCGTGATGATCGCTCTGTCGGTCAACGGGAGACCGGGTACCCCGGGCGGTGCATCGTCCAAACCGGATGCGTGCGATCAGCTGAACAGCTTCAGCCCGATCACGCCGGCCACCACCAGCAGCAGGCAGGCCACGCGCGGCAGGTTGACCGGCTCGCCGAGCGCGAGCATCCCGACGAGCGCGGTACCCACCGCACCGATGCCGACCCACACCGCGTAGCCGGTGCCGACCGGGATGTCGCGCAGCGCGTACGCCAGGCCGGCCATGCTGCCGACCAGGGTGACGGCGAAGACGGCGGAGGGGAGCGGACGGGTGAAACCGGCGCTGCGATCAAGGGCGATCGCCCACGCGGTCTCCAGGAGTCCGGAGATCACCAGCACGATCCAGGCCACGGGACATCACCTCTGACGGGCGGGCCCGGCGCGGAGCGGGCCGGGCGACGGTTGGGTCACACGGGGCGTCTTGGCCTGACCGGGTACGCCCACCACTCGTCCGGGACGGCCCGCGGGCCGTCGTGGCCGACGGTAGCACCGGGCGGGCCGGACCGGCGGCGGGGTGAGAAAGCCCACCATGAGTGGAGTTGACGTCAACTTCAGGTTGCACGATGGAACACATGACCCTGCTCTTCTCCGACGACGACGTCGCGGCCGCCGTGGACGCCCCGCTCACCGTCGCGGCCATGCGGGACGCGCTGCTGGCCGCGCACGCCGGGCGGCTCATCGCCCCGCCCCGGGCGTCCGCGCCGCTGGGCGGGGGCCGGATGGTGCTCACCGCCGGGCACCTCACCGGGCAGTGGTATGGCTTCCGCTCGTACGACACGTTCGGCCACCCGGAGAGCGGTCAGCTCGTCGTGCTGCACGACGCGAGCACCGGCGCGGTACGCGCCATCGCCGTCGGCGAGGAACTCGGCTCCCGGCGTACCGGAGGACTCGGTGGCGTGGCGGTGGACGCGCTGGCCCGCGCGGACGCCGCCACAGTCGGCGTGGTGGGGTCCGGCCGGCAGGCGTGGACCCAGGTCTGGGCCGCCGCGGCGGTGCGGCCGCTGCGCGAGGTGACCGTGTACAGCCGCTCGGCGGCCCGGCGGGACGCGTTCGCCGCGCGGGTCCGCGCCGAGCTGGGCGTGCCGGCCCGCGCCGTCGGCTCGGCCGCCGCCGCGGTACGCGACCGGGACGTCGTGGTGCTCGCCACCACCAGCACCGTCCCGGTGCTCGACGCCGCCGACCTGGCCCCCGGCACCCATGTCAACACGGTCGGCTTCAAGCAGGTCGACCGGCACGAGTTCGGCCCCGACCTGCTCGACGCCGCCGACCTGCTGGTCACCGACTCACCCGGGCAGGCCGCCGCGTACGTCCCGCCGATGCTCGCCGCCGTCGAGCCGTACGCCGGGCGGTTGCGCGACCTGGGCGCGGTGCTGGCCGGCGCGGTTCCCGGCCGGACCACCGCGGACCAGATCTCGGTCTTCTGCTCCACCGGCCTGGCCGGCACGGAGGTGTTCCTCCTCGATCGGCTGGCCCGGGTGGCCGTGTCCGCGCGCTGACCCTGGCCGGACGGGTGCGCGGCGCACCGGAACCGGCCCGGTACCCTCGGATGGTGTCTGCCTCCTCCTCCACCCCGCGATCCGACGGGCGCCGCGTCGCCCTGCTGACCCTCGGCTGTGCCCGCAACGAGGTCGACTCGGAGGAGCTGGCCGCCCGGCTGCACGCCGACGGATGGCAGGTCACCACCGACGGCGAGGGCGCCGACGTGGTGGTGGTGAACACCTGCGGGTTCGTCGAGAAGGCCAAGCAGGATTCGATCCAGACGCTGCTGGCCGCCGCCGACACCGGCGCGAAGGTCGTCGCCGCCGGGTGTATGGCCGAGCGGTACGGCCGTGAGCTGGCCGACAGTCTCCCCGAGGCGCAGGCCGTGCTCAGCTTCGACGACTACCCGGACATCGCCGCCCGCCTCGACTCGGTGCTCGCCGGCGAGGCGATCGGCGCGCACACCCCCCGCGACCGGCGGGAACTGCTGCCGCTGACCCCGGTGAAGCGCCGCGACGCGGCGGTGTCGCTGCCCGGGCACGGCACCCCGGCCCGGGTCGCACCGGAGACCGACGCGCACACCCCGGCCCACCTGCGGCAGGTGCTGCGGCACCGGCTCGACACCGGCCCGGTGGCCTCGCTGAAGCTCGCCAGCGGCTGCGACCGGCGGTGCGCGTTCTGCGCCATCCCGGCGTTCCGCGGCGCGTTCGTCTCGCGTACCCCGGACGAGCTGCTCGCCGAGGCCGAGTGGCTGGCCAAGACCGGCGTCCGCGAGTTGGTGCTGGTCAGTGAGAACTCCACCTCGTACGGCAAGGACCTGGGCGACCCGCGCGCGCTGGAGAAGCTGCTGCCGCAGCTCGCCGCGATCGACGGGATCGTGCGGGTCCGCGCCAGCTACCTCCAGCCCGCCGAGACCCGGCCCGGCCTGGTCGAGGTGATCGCCACCACGCCGGGCGTGGCCGCCTACTTCGACCTGTCGTTCCAGCACTCCAGCGAGCCGGTGCTGCGCCGGATGCGGCGCTTCGGCTCCACCGACCGGTTCCTGGAACTGCTCGCCTCCGCTCGCGCGCTGGCGCCGGACGCGGGCGCGCGCAGCAACTTCATCGTCGGCTTCCCCGGCGAGACGAAGCAGGACGTGGCCGAGCTGGTCCGGTTCCTGACCGAGGCGCGGCTGGACGCGATCGGCATGTTCGACTACAGCGACGAGGACGGCACCGAGGCCGCCGGACTCACCGGCAAGGTCTCCGCCGCCACGATCAAGCGGCGGTACGACAGGCTCAGCGCGCTGGCCGACGAACTCTGCTCGCAGCGCGCCGAGGAACGCCTCGGCGCGACGGTGGAGGTGCTCGTGGACTCGATCGCCGACGGCGCGGTGGAGGGGCGGGCCGCCCACCAGGCGCCCGAGGTCGACGGCTCGACCACGCTCGTCGCGCCGGTCGGCGGCGGCGTCGATCTGGCCGCGCTGCGCCCCGGTGACCTGGTCCGGGCCACGGTGACGGCGACCGAGGGCGTGGACCTGGTAGCCGTACCGGATGAGATGATCTCGGCGGCGCCCGGCGCGGTACGGTGACGGCGGGCCCTGATGGAGCGGGGAAGCCACGTGGGGCGATGCGGGACATGACGGGAGCGGAGTCGACGGCCGCTGCCCCCGTACCGCTGCTCAACGCGGCGAACGTGCTCACCGGCGCGCGCCTGATGCTGGTGCCGGTCTTCGTGGCCACCGTGATCGCCTCCGGCATGAGCCACGCGGGCTGGCGGATGACGGCCTGCCTGATCTTCGTGGTGGCCTCCGCGACCGACCTGGTCGACGGCTGGATCGCCCGCCGGTACGAACTGGTCACCTCGCTGGGCAAGGTCGCCGACCCGATCGCCGACAAGGCGCTCACCGGCGCCGCCCTGCTGCTGCTCTCCGTCTACGACCTGCTGCCCTGGTGGGTGACGGTGGTGATCCTGGCCCGCGAACTGGGCATCACCGGGCTGCGCTTCTGGGTGATCCGGCACGGAGTGATCGCGGCCAGCCGGGGCGGCAAGGTCAAGACGGCGCTGCAGATCCTGGCCATCACCTGGTACCTCTGGCCGATGCCGGAGGCGCTCGCCGCGGTCGGCCCGTGGATCATGGGCGCGGCCGTGGTGGTCACCGTGGTCACCGGGTTCGACTACATCGCCCAGGCGTTGCGGCTGCGCCGCCCGGCCCGTTGAGCCGGTCGGCGGGCCCGTCGGTCCGGGCGGCGGACGAGTAAGCCGGCGTGGGGCGGGAAATGGGGGCGGGCATGGACACCGACGCGAGTAACCAGCGGCCCGCCGGCAGCCCGGCGGCCGCCGTGGTGCACCGCCTGCACGAGTGCGGCGAGACGCTGGCCACCGTCGAGTCGCTGACCGGCGGCCTGCTCGCCGCCGCGATCGTGGAGATCGCCGGGGTCAGCTCGATCTACCGGGGCGGCATGGTGGTCTACGCCACCGAACTCAAGGCGACGCTCGCCGGCGTACCGGAGGACCTGCTCGCCGACCGCGGCCCGGTCGACCCGGACGTGGCGGCGGCACTGGCCGAGGGCGGACGGCAGCGCTGCGGCGCTGACTGGGGCCTGGCCACCACCGGCGTGGCCGGTCCGGAACCGCAGGACGACAAGCCGGTCGGCCTGGTCTACGTGGCGGTCGCCGGACCGGACGGCACCGAGGTGCGCCGGCTCGACCTCGAGGGCGGCCGCGACCACATCCGCTCGGCCGCGGTGATCGAGGCGCTGCGGCTGCTCGCCGACCGCATCCAGCTCCCCGCCGACGCCGCCACCGAGGCGGCGGGGGCCGGCCGCCGGTGAGCCCGCGCGGCGCCGACACGCCCGGCGGCGGGATCGCCGGACCTGTCGATCCGCCCGGATTTTCAGAGGCGGGGTGGGATGTCGTCGTGGCGACCAACGGGTACGGTTGCGGGAAGGCTCCGGCGGTCACCGTCGGCGCCGGAGCGGTCCACCGCGTCCGGCGCGACGCGTTCCGGCCGGAGATGGTGGTCCCGTTCAGGGGGAGGTGCGATGGTCCTGCTACGCCGGGTGATCGGTGACGCGCTGCGAGCACGCAGGCAAGGGCAGCACCGCACCCTCCGCGAGGTCTCCTCCGCCGCCAACGTCAGCCTCGGCTACCTCTCCGAGATCGAACGCGGCCAGAAGGAACCCTCCAGCGAACTGCTGGCCGCGATCTGCGACGCGCTCGGCGCCCGCCTGTCCGAGCTGCTCCGCGAGGTGAGCGACACCGTCGCCCTCGCCGAGCAGATGCCCGGCGTGCTGGTTCCGGTGGCCGACGAGCCGGCCCCGGTGACGCCGGCCGCCGTCCGCAAGGCGACAAACAGGAGTGTCCGGCAGGTCACCTCCGACGGCGGCGTCGCCGTCCAGGTCCGGCAGGACTCGCCCCTCAAGGCCACGCTGCGCAGCACCCGCGTACGCCCCGCCGAGCGGGATGTGGTCTGCGCCGCCTGACCCCGGCTGTCACGTCGTGGGCAGTGCTGGCGTTCGCGTCGTACTGTTGATCAGGAGCGTACGGGTGCCGGAGTGGCGTCCGGCTGGGACGATGTAGGCGCGACGCTACTGAGGGGACGAGGCGGAGATGGCTAACCCGTTCGTCAAGGGTTGGAAGTACCTGATGGCGCTCTTCGGCGCGAAGATCGACGAGCACGCCGATCCCAAGGTGCAGATCCAGCAGGCCGTCGAGGAGGCACAGCGCCAGCACCAGGCGCTGGTGCAGCAGGCGGCCGCGGTGATCGGCAACCAGCGCCAGCTGGAGATGAAGCTGTCCCGGCAGATGACCGAGGTGGAACAGCTCCAGGGCAACGCTCGGCAGGCGCTCGCAGTGGCCGACCAGGCCCGGGGCCGGGGCGACGAGACCGAGGCCGGGCGCTACGAGCAGACCGCCCAGATGCTTGCCACCCAGCTGGTCTCCGCCGAACAGGCGCTGGAGGACCTCAAGACCCTGCACGACCAGGCGCTCGGCGCGGCGGCGCAGGCCCGCAAGGCGGTCGAGAACAACTCGATGATCCTCCAGCAGAAGCTGGCCGAGCGCACCAAGCTGCTCAGCCAGCTGGAGCAGGCCAAGATGCAGGAGAGTGTGGCCCGCTCGCTGGAGTCGATGTCGTCGCTCACCGCGCCCGCAAACACCCCTTCGCTGGACGAGGTACGCGACCGGATCGAACGCCGCTACGCCACCGCCATGGGCCGCGCCGAGCTGGCCGGCAACTCGGTCGAGGGCCGGATGCTGGAGATCCAGAAGGCCACGCTCGACTCGGCCGGATCGGCGAGACTGGAACAGATCCGGTCGAGCATGGCCGGCGAGCAGCTCGGCAGCCGGTCCGAGACCCCCGCCGTGGGGCAGCCGGCCGACCCGGCCGCCGCCGCCCGGCTCGACGAGATCCGAGCCAGCATGAGCCGGGAGCGTGGCACCGGGGAGACCACTACCGGCTGACGGAGGGGCGGACACGATGGCGGACGAACGGGCCCGGCACTTCCGCAGGCTGCGCCGGCTACGCAACTCGGCGCGGCGGTGGAGCGTACTGGCGGGAGGGCTCGGCGGCGCCGCCGCGGTGCTGACTCCGTACGCCGGACTGGGTCTGGCGGATGCGGCCTGGGCCGGCGCCGCGGGCAGCGCGATCGCGGTGGCCGCCTGGCGCTGGGTCGACCACCGGGCGCTGGCCGCCGTGCCGCCACCGCCCGCCCTGGATCCGGCCGAGGCCGCGGCCCGCTCCCGCGCCCGGCTGGTCGCCGCCGTCGAACGGCTCCCAGTCGGGCCGGGCGTCGTGGCGGAGGTACGCCGGGTCCGCTCCCGCCTCGCGCTGCGCGGCACCGCCGCGGCCGAGCCGTGGGCCCGGCTGGACCGGGCCGCGCTCACCCTGGCCGGGCTGGCCGGACGGCTGACCGGGCTGGCCGAGCCGGCGGTCCGGGAGGCGGCCGAGGCCGACCGGTCCCTGCGTGAGCTGGCGAACCGGGTGGCGGGCGTGGAACGCGCGGCGAAGCTGACCCCGCAGAGCACGCTGAACGAGGTGCACGCCACGCTGGTGGCCCAGTTGGAGGACGGGGTGGCCGCGTACGAGCGGCTGGTGGTGGCCGCCGCCGGTTACGTGGCCGAGGACGCGCGCCCGAACACCGAGCACCCGTCCGCCGCGCGCCTGACCGAGGCCACCGACCTGCTGCACGGCGTAGCCTCCGCCCTGGCCGAACTGCGCACCCCGCTCCGCGCCCCCTGACAGTCCCTCCCCGCCCGGCGCGCCCGACCAGCGCGGTCGATCATGAGGTTGACGGCATTTTCGATCTCCATTTCGGCCGCCAACTTCATGATCAACCCTGCGGTGGCGCGGGGGAGAGGGGGCGGGGTCAGGTGGGGGTTGTGGTGCGTGTGGAGGGGGTCCAGGGGGATGTGCCTACGACGTTCGTCGCGCGTACCCGGTAGTGGTAGGTCACTCCTCGCGCGAGGCCGGTGTTGGTGAAGCCTCGGCCGGTCACGTGGAACGTCGCCGGTTCGCGGGTGAAGGCGGCGTCGGTGGCGCGCTGCACGACGAACCCGGCGCCCGGTCCGGCCGGCGTCGGCGCCGACCAGGTCACCGTCACGCTGGCGGTGTCCGGCCCGGACACGCTCGCGGTGACGCTCACAGCGGTCGGGGCGACCGGCCGGGCCGGTGTGGTCACCGTCGCCACAGTCGACCAGGGTGAGGCGGCACCCAGGTACGTCGTGCGTACCCGGTAGTAGTACGTGGTGTCCGGCGCGACCGCTGGGTCCACGTGGGACTCGCCCACGGCGATGGCCGTGGTGCCCGGACCGCTGGTGAACGTCGGGTTCGTGGCCCGCTGCACGTCCACCCCTGTCGCGAAGGAGTGGTTGGCCCAGCGCAGCGCCACCCGCAGCGGCCCGGTCGGCGGCAGCACCGCTGTCACCCGGGTCGGCGCGGACAGGTGCACCGCCGCCGGTACCGCGTTGGACCAGGACGAGCAGCTCACCGCGTTCTCGGCGCGGATCCGGTAGTGGTAGGTGACGCCGGGGGTGACTGTGGCGTCCGTGTACCGGGTGGCGGTGGCCGCCACCGTGATCTCGGTCAGGCCGGTGGTGAAGGTGCTGTCGGTGGCGCGTTGCAGCCGGTGGCTGGTGGGTACGGGCCGGCTGCCGTTGCCGGTCCAGGTCAGCGCGATGGCGGGGAGCGCGGTGGCGCTGCCCGGTGCCGGGGTGGCGGTGAGCCCGGTCGGCGCCTTCGGTGCCACGCGCACCACCAGCGGGCGGCTCATGCCCTGGTCGCGCAGTCCGGCCGAGCGGGTCTGCCAGCGGTACTCCCAGCCGAGGTTGACCAGCTGGTTGACCACGACAGCGGGGCGGCCGTCGACCGGGCTGACCGGGCCGGCGTCCAGCCGTGCGCCGGCCGGGCGGGTGGGGTCGAGCAGCCGTACGCTGTCGCCGATCTTGAACGGCAGGGCTGGTGGGACGGGACGCAGCGCCACCACGACGTCCTCCCGTGGGTTGACCCGGACGGTGTCCTTCCAGCCCAGCTCGCCCGGGTCGGGCGGGCGGACCGTGCCGTCCCAGCCGACCCGGTTGACGAGCTGTACGTCGCAGCCCTCGATGTGGACGGGATGGGTACGCGGGGCGTCGCCGACGATCCGCCAGAGCTGCGTGCCGTCGCCGGGCGCGCCGACCGCCACCGCCGGGTCGGTGGCGTGCAGCACCTCGGTGGCCGGGTCGGCCGGGCCCAGCGGCAGGGTCGCCGGGGCGAGTGGTCCGGCGACCGGGTGGCCGACGCCGAGCCGTCCCACCGCGCGGCCGTGCCGGGCCTCGAACACCTGCCCGACCGACTTCACCGCCAGCGGCAACGTGACCGGGGCGGTCGCGCCCGCCGGGGTGAACGTGACCGAGGTGGCCCGCGCGGCGACGAGCGTCGGGCGCGGGGTGGTGGTGCCGATAGCGGTGTCGTACGCGGGTTGCGGCACGATCGGCGGCGGCTGGCTGCGGGCGTACGCCCCGGGCAACCGGTCGGCCAGCCGCCGGGTGTCGTACGGCTGCGCGGGGGTGCCGGTGACCCGGATCTGGAGCAGCGTGCGGGTGTTCGGGCCGTACCCGGGTCGGGTGGGCGGCAGACCCCCGGCGGCGGTCCGGTCGGGCGCGCCGGTGTGGTGGTCGTAGCGCGGGTCGAACCGGGGCAGCGGCGCGGGGCAGTCGTTGTAGAGGATGAGCGTGCTGCCGGGCGGCACTGTGGAGAAGTCCACCACCACGTCGGCCCGTTCGCCGGGGGCGAGCAGCAGCGCGTGCCCGTCCACGTTGAGCACCGTGGGGTCCTGCCTGTCGTACCGGTAGTCCACCGGCCGGTTGGTCAGCACCACAGGCGCGGGGAGCAGGCCGCCCTCGTTGCCGATCTGGATCATCTCGGGTCCGGCGGCGGCCGGGTCGGGCACGCCGCCGTCGCGCCCGTCCGCCGGCCAGTACGCGGGCCGTCCGGGGGCGCGTACCGCCTCGACCATCGGCACCTCACCGGCGCCCGGGTCGGCCTGGCTGCCGTCCTCGTCCCACATCGGCGCGTCCGAGGCGGCCCGGTAGAGCTGGAGGTTGAGCGCGCGGTCCGCGCAGGCGTTGAGAATCCGGAACCGGTACGCCCGCGGCGCGACCTCCAGGTACGGGTAGGCCACGCCGTTGACGAGCGGGGTGTCCCCGTACGCGTCGGGGACCGCCGACGGGTGCGGCACGCCCGGTACCAGCGGCGGCTCGTCCGGGTCGGTGTCGGGGTCGTGGTGCGGGTTCGGCACCGGGGCGACCCACGGGCTGGCGCCGCCGTCCGGGTCGTGGGTCCACGGCCCGTAGTCCCAGCGGCCGGTCGGGTTGGTGCCGGTGAGCCGGTACGGGTTCTGCCGCGGCTGGTAGACGTGCGGGTGCCAGAGGCTGCCCTTGGCGCCCCAGCGGTCCCGGTCCCAGGTGGGGTCCTGGGCGGCGAGCTGCGCGTCGTCGGGGACGAACGTCTTGTCCTCGATCACCAGCGGGAGCTGGTCGGCGGGGAGCACGCCGTCGTCGACGAGCCGTTCCTCGGCCGGGTCGGTGAGCAGGTAGAGCGCGATCTGCCCGGAGTAGACGGTGAGCCGGGACAGGCCGAGCGTGTTGTCGTGCAGCCACATGAGCCGGCCGCTCTGGTCGTTCGGGAAGTACAGCGTGGTGGCGCCCGCGCCGGGCGGCGGCATGTCCGGCACCGGCGTCACACAGGCACCCGTCGGGTACGGGGTGATCTCGCCGGCCGGGGTGACCCACTGCCACGGGTTGCCGGCGCTTATCCACCCGGTCTGCGCGCCGGACAGGTGCGGCACGGCGCGGTTCTGCGGGTACGGCGCGGGGCCGTCGAGCGGCCCGGCCCCGGCGCCGTCGACAGTCTCGTCGACAGGCAGGAACAGCTCGCCGGCCCGTCCGGTGGGGAGCTGGTTGATGAACTTGATCCGGACCGGGCGGCCCCGCCGGGCCACGATCATCGGGCCGAGGTGCCAGGGACGGTCGGGTGGGTTGACCGTGTTGTGGCCGGAGGCGTCGGTGCCCAGATTGAGCTGCCGGTAGCCGCGCAGCCGGGTGGCCGGCAGGTCGCGGTGCAGGCGCTGCGCGTACTCCTGGAGGCCGATCTCGTAGTAGTCGCAGCCCGGCCAGGTGATGGTGTCCGGGACGGCGACCGGCAGGCGGGCGCCGAGCCCGGCGGTGGCCGGCTGCCCTGGTAGCGGCAGCGGGTCGACGAACTTGCGGATGCCGGTGCCGGGTACCGGGCGGCCGTCCGGGTCGAGCGTGGGCAGCGGGCTGGCGGCGGTGTTCGGCACCGGGCCGAACAGGCGCGGGACGGCGGTCGGGTCCAGGCTCGCAGGCGCCCGACCTTGCTCGTCGTCGCCGTCCCGGGCGGCCGGAACGGCGGGCGCGACGGAACCGGCCGGCGTCGGGTCACCGGTGGGCGCGGTCTCGACGGCGACGACGGCGGCGCGGTCCGGGCGTCCGGGCCGGCTGCGGCGGAACAGCACCATGGCTCTCCCCGGGGTCGGGGCGCGCCGGCCGACACCCCGGCGTGGCGGGCGTACGCGCTGCTGACGATCCGTGAGCGGTCCACCGCAGCATGCGACGTCACAGGGGTGAGGCGGAAGTACCCAATCGTCCCTATCTCGGCCGATCTTGGGCGTTTCGTGGAAGTTCCACGTCTGGCTGGCAGGCGGGGCACCAGTAGGTGACCCGTTCGCCCAGTTCCTCCTTGCGGACGGCGGTCCCGCAGCGGCGGCACGGCTGGGCCCGGCGGCCGTACACGTAGCTGGTGCCACCCCGGTGCAGCACGCCGGTGGTGCTCTGCGTCCAGCGGCCACGGTTGGCCGCGAGCAGCCGCTGGGCCAGTGCGACGGTGCCTGGTAGGTCCGGCACCGCGCCGACCGGCGTCCACGGCGACACGCCGCGCAGGAACAGCACCTCGCACTTGTAGAGGTTGCCCACCCCGGCCAGGTTGCGCTGGTCGAGCAGCGCCTCACCGATGGTGCGGTCCGGGTCGGCCGCGAGCCGGCGGACCGCCTCGTCGGTGTCCCAGTCCGGCCCGAGCAGGTCCGGGCCGAGGTGGCCGACGAGCGACTCCTCCTCGGCCGTCGGCACCAGCGCCAGCTCGTGCAGGTGGTAGCCGACGGCGACAGCGGCGGGAGAGTGCAGCACCACCCGGATCAGGTGTGCCGGCCGACCGCTCCAGCGCTCACCCGGGGCGTACGCCCGCCAGGCACCGTCCATCCGCAGGTGCGAGTGCAGCGTCCACGGCTCGGCGTCGATGCCGGTCAGGCGCAGCAGCAGGTGCTTGCCCCGGCTCGCCGACTCGCGCACGGTCCAGCCGGTCAGGTCGGTGGTGGCGAGCTGGGGCACGCGGAAGTCGGACCCGGTGAGCCGGGCCCCGGCCAGCGCGCGTTGCAGGACGCGCGCGGTGTTCCAGACGGTGTCGCCTTCGGGCACCCGGCCATTGTCCCCCGGCCGAGCAGAATTCGCATGTGTCGCTATTTGTACTGAGGTTCCACTTGATCTGCGGAAACGCAACGATCAGGGGGTTCTGAGGAGAATGCTGATGGCACATCTACGACGTCGTACCGTCGTCGCCCTGACCGCCCTGCTCACCGTGGCCGCCGGACTGCCCGGCACGCCCGCGCCGGCCGCGCTCCCACCTGCCGCCGTACCGTCCCGCACCACCGCGCCCGGCCCCGAACGCTGGTCCGTCGACCTCGCCGTCGCCGGCGGCGACGACGTCAACGTCGCCTGGCGGTCCGGCCGCCTGCGGCTGGCCGACCCACGGCCCACCGCCCGCACCCGCCCGGCCGCCGTCGCCGGACCGGTCGCCGAGGGCATCCTGCTCTCCGCGCCGCGCGCCCTGGACCGGCCCGCGACCCGGGTACGCGCACAGCTCGCCGCCCGCACCGGCGACGGGGGTACGGCGATGGCCCAGGTACGCGGCTGGCGTGCCCGCGGTTGGACCGAGTGGCGCGACGCCACCGAGGCGGTGTTCGACCAGCCGGTCAGCCGGGTCCAGGCGCGCCTGGTGCTGACCACCAGCGACTCCGCGTCGGAGGCCACCGTCACCGGGCTGACGCTCGCCGCCGACTCGGTCGCCACCACGGCGGTCCAGCCGGCCGCCGCGCTCAAGTACCGGGTGTACGCGACCCGGATCGGCCTGGTCGGCGGCATCACCGCCAACGGGCACACGGTGCGTACCCGGGACCACTTCGCGGCGCTGCCCACCCGGCGCGGCCTGTCCCCGCGAAACACCGGCGACTACACGGTCAAGGTCTGCACGACGAGCGGCAGCCGCTGCGAGTACGCCCCGGTCTGGGACGTCGGCCCGTGGAACACCCGCGACGACTGGTGGAACCCGGCGTCGGTCCGGGAGAACTGGAAGGACCTGCCGCGCGGGTTGCCGGAGGCGCAGGCGGCGTACCAGAACGGCTACAACGGCGGGCGCGACCAGTTCGGCCGTACCGTCCGCAACCCGGCCGGGCTGGACCTGGCCGACGGGACGTTCTGGGACGGGCTGCGGCTCACCGACAACGCGTGGGTGGACGTGACGCTGTTGTGGACCGGCGGCGGGGCTCGGGCCGTGGTCGGTTCCGGGCCGCTGAACCTGCGCGCCGGGGCGAGCACCTCGTACGCGAGCCGAGGGCTGGCCGCCACGTACGCCCACGTGCCGGTGCAGTGCTACGTGACCGGGCAGCGGATCGTCGGCACGTACCGCACGACGACGAGGTGGTACCGCCTGGTGGGCGGCAACTACGTCAGCCACGCGTACCTGTCCTCGATCTACGGCGGCACAGTCCCCCGCTGCTGACCCTCCCTCCCTCGCCTCTCCTCCGCGATCTTGCAGTTTCGGCCCTGCGCTGGGGGCATTTGTTCCTTATGCCGGGGCACCAACTGCAAGATCGCGGGGGCGGAGGCGGTCGGGGAGGGAGGAGAGCGGTCAGGGGTGGGTGATGGCTACCAGGGCGCCTGGGGTGGCGGTGAGGGTGTCGGCGGCTCGGCCGGTGTTGACCGCTACGGCCACCAGGCCGGCCGAGTCGACGTGGACCACCAGGGTGCCGGGTTCGGCGTCGCCGAAGGTGCGGCCGTGGACCGCCTCGTGGCCGTTAACCAGGACCCGGGACGGCAGGCCGTCGAGCAGCGTGCCCGGCGCGGCGAGCTGGACGTTGCCGAAGTGGTCGACTGTCAGCACCTCGGCGGTGAGGCCGCCGGGCTCGGCGCGTACCACCGGCTCCGGCAGCCGGACCAGCGTGCCCGGGTCCACCGCCGGTCCCGCCTCGGCCAGTGGTGCGCCGAGTGCCAGCCGGGCGGCCACCGGCGCGAACACGTCCCGCCCGTGGAACGTGCGGGAGACGACCGGGCCGAGCCAGTCCGGGTTGGTCAGCTCCACCGCCTCGGTCACCCCGCCGAGCGCCTCCGCGGCCGGGATCAGCAAGCCGTTGTCGGGCCCGACGAGCAGCCCGCCGGGCGCGGCGAGCGCGATCCCGCGCCGCGTCGTGCCGACACCCGGGTCGACCACCGCCACGTGCACGCCCCACGGCAGGTACGGCACCGTCTGCGCGAGTACCGCCGCGCCCCGGCGTACGTCGGCCGGCGGGATCAGGTGCGTCACGTCGATCACCCGGACGGTCGGGGCGAGCCGGGCCAGCACTCCGTGGCACGCCGCCACGAACCCGTCGAAGAGCCCGTAGTCGGTGGTCAGCGAGACACAGAGCGGACTGCCGGCCGCCGGCCGCGTGCCGTCCGGTGCCGCGCGGTCCTGGCCGGCGGCGGCCGGGGCGCGTTCGTCCGGGCCGCTCATCGCTGGTCCGCCACGGTCAGGTGCCGGCTCAGGCGCAGCTCGTCGTGCAGCGGGATCCCGTCCACACCGATCTGCGGGATGGTCGGCTTGACGGCGCGGGCCCGGTCCACCGCGCCCGCGTCCACCGCGACGATGCGCAGCCCTCGGCGCTGGTAGAAGCGCAGCGCACCCAGGTTGTCGTTGGTGGTGACCAGCCAGATCCGGTCCGCCCCGGCCGCCCGGGCCGCCTCGTCGGCGGCGGCCAGCAGGGCGGTGCCCGCGCCGTTGCCCGGTGCCGACGCGGCCAGGCTCACCACCTCCAGCCCATCGGCGTCGACCCGGTACGCCAGCGCCCCGGCGAACCCGCCGCTGTCGTCGACCGCCACCAGCGTGGGCAGGTCACTCAGGTCGTAGCGGGTGTCGTGGACCACCACGATCGGCCCGCCCCACTCCCGCTCGTGCAACGTCGCCAGCGCCGCGCGGTCCTCGTCGCGCGCCTTTCGTACCCGGATCGAGGCCACCGGCACACCCTACGTGCCCGCTCCCCGGAACTCCGGGCGGTCAGCCGCGCAGACGCAGCCCGCGCGGGGTGGCGCGGAAACCGGCGGCGGTCAGCGCGTCGCGCAGCGGGGACGCGTTCACGGCCTCGCCGTCGGCGCGTTCCACCGAGATCGCGCCGAGCGCACCGGAGTGCACCGCGTCGGCGAGCGCCTTGCCGGCCGCGCCGAGCGTGTCGGTGTCGTCGGTGAAGGACAGGATCGTCCGGCCGCCCCGCTCCACGTAGAGCACCAGGTCACCGCCGACGAGCACGACAAGCGCGCCCGCCTTGCGCCCGGCCCGGTGGCCGGTGGCCGGTGCCGCGCCGTCGCCGGAGTCGACAACGCGTTCCGGCCAGGGCAGTGCCGCGCCGTACGGGTTCGCCGGGTCGGTCGCGGCGAGCACCACTGTCGGCCCGCCCCGGCCCTGGGAGTCGTCGGCGAGCGCCCGGATGCGGTCCACCGCGCCGGGCACCGCGAACTGCGCCGCGCCGAGCCCTTCGACGAAGTAGCCGCGCCGGGCCGCCCCGCGTTCCTCCATCGCGGACAGCACCGGGTAGACCCCGGCGAAGCCGCCGGTGACCTGCTCGGCGACGACCGCGCCCCGGGTCACCACGCCGTGCCGTTCCAGCAGCAGATCGGCGAGGGCGGCGGCCCGGCGGGTGGGGTCGATGTCGCGTTCGGGCAGCCGGGACCAGCGACCGGCCATCGTGGGCGGACCGCCACGGCTGGGCAGCGCAACCCGGCCCGGCCGCCGGTAGCGGGTGCGCGGTGCCGACGGCCGGGAGCGGTGCGCCCCGCCCGCGCCGAGCGCGGCCCGCAGCGGGGCGAGCGTGTCGTTGGTGAGGTGACCGGCCCAGACCAGATCCCACACCGCGCCGGACAGGGCGGCGTCGTCGGTGGCGCCGACCCGGTCGGAGAGCGAGCGGAAGAACAGCGCCTGCCCGTCCGCGAGCGCGTCGAGCACCGACTCGTGCAGCGGGGTCAGCGTCAGCGCCTCGTCCGGCGGCGGAAGCAGCAGCGGCGCCACGTCGGCGTACGCGAGCGTCACCCACCCGTCGCCGCCGGAGATCGCACCCGCGCCGGCCCACACCACCTCGCCGCTGGCGCACAGCTCGTCGAGCTGGGCGGGGGAGTAGTCGGCGACCCGGGCGGGCAGCACCAGGCGTTCCAGCGCGGACGCCGGCACGCTCACGCCCTGCAACTGCTCGACCGTGGCGGCGACCGCCTCGACGCCCCGGGCCGACGAGCCGACCTGCTGCCAGCGGGGCAGGAACGCGGCGAGCGCGCGCGGCGGCACCGGCTCGATCTCCCGGCGCAGGGCGGCCAGCGAGCGGCGGCGCAGCAGGCGCAGCACCTCCGCGTCGCACCACTGGGTGCCCACACTGTCCGGCGCGAACTCGCCGGAGACCACCCGGCCGTTCGCGGCCAGCCGGCGCAGCGCCTGCTCCACCACGAACACGCCGAGCCCGAACCGGGCCGCGCAGGTGGCGGCCGCGAACGGACCGTGCGTACGGGCGTACCGGGCGACCAGGTCGGTGAGCGGATCGGCCACCGGCGCGAGGTACGCCTCGGCGACCCCGACGGGCAGCGCCACCCCGAGCGCGTCGCGCAGCCGGGCGGCGTCCTCGACGACCACCCAGCGGTCCTCGCCGGCGATGCGGACGCGCAGCACCCGCCGGGCCGCGGCCAGCTCCTCCGGCCAGGACTCCGGCACACCCCGCTCGGCCAGCTCGGCGCTGCTCAGGTCACCGACCACGCGCAGCAGCTCGACCACGTCCTCCGGGTCGCGGGGGCGTCGCTGCTCGGTGAGCCAGCGCAGCTGACGGGCGGTTTCGGCGAGCACGTCCGGGTCGAGCAGCTCCCGCAGGTCGACCCGGCCCAGCAGCTCGCCGAGCAGCCCGGAGTCGAGCGCCAGTGCGGCGGCCCGCCGCTCGGCCAGCGGGGCGTCGCCCTCGTAGAGGAACGCGCCCACGTACCCGAACAGCAGCGACCTGGCGAACGGCGACGGGCGTTCGGACTCCACCTCGACCAGGCGTACCTTGCGGGCGGCCAGGTCGCGCATCAGCTCGCCGAGGGCGGGCTGGTCGAAGACGTCCTGGAGGCACTCGCGGGCCGCTTCCAGCGTGACCGGGAAGTCGGCGTACTCGCGGGCCACGTCGAGCAGTTGCGCGGCACGCTGGCGTTGCTGCCACAGCGGCTGCCGCCGCCGGGGGTCACGCCGGGGCAGCAGCAGCGACCGGGCCGCGCACTCCCGGAACCGGGACGCGAACAGCGCCGACGTGCCCACCGACTCCTCGACGAGCTGGGCGATCTCGTCCGGCTCGAAGACGACCACGTCGGCACCGGGCGGCGTCTCGGCGGTGTCCGGCAGGCGCACCACGATGCCGTCGTCGGAGGGCATGACCTGGGCGTCCACGCCGTACCGCTCGGCCAGCCGGCGGCCGATGGCCAGCGCCCACGGCCCGTTGACCCGGGCGCCGAGCACCGAGTGCACGGCGAGCCGCCAGTCACCCAGCTCGTCGCGGAACCGCTCGACCACCACCGTCCGGTCGTCCGGCAGCGACCGGGTGGCCGCCTTCTGCTCGCGCAGGTAGCTCATCAGGTTGCCGGCGGCCCAGTCGTCGAGCCCGCCGGCCCGCAGCGCCGCGACCGCGTCGGCGTCGGACTGCCGCAGCAGCGCCCGGACCCGGGCGCCGATCGCCCGCCCCAGCTCCACCGGGCGGCCGAGCTGGTCGCCCTTCCAGAACGGCATCCGGGCCGCCTGCCCGGGTGCGGGGGAGACCAGCACCCGGTCGGGGGTGATCTCCTCGATCCGCCAGGACGACGAGCCGAGCAGGAACACGTCACCGACCCGGGACTCGTAGACCATCTCCTCGTCCAGCTCACCGACCCGCGCGGCCCGCTCGGCACCGGCCAGGAACACGCCGAACAGGCCCCGGTCGGGGATGGTGCCGCCGCTGGTCACGGCGAGCCGCTGCGCCCCGGGCCGGCCGGTCAGCACGTCGGTGGCGCGGTCCCAGACCAGGCGCGGCCGAAGCTCGGCGAACGCGGTGGACGGGTAGCGCCCGGAGAGCATGTCGAGCACCGCGTGCAGCGCCGAGTCGGGCAGCTCCGCGAACGGCGCCGCGCGCCGGACCAGCACCGCGAGGTCGCCGAGCCGCCACGGCTCCAGCGCCACCATCGCGACGATCTGCTGGGCCAGCACGTCGAGCGGATTGCGCGGGTAGTGCAACTCCTCGATCGCCCCGGCGCCCATCCGCTCGGCCACCACCGTGCAGGAGAGCAGGTCGCCCCGGTGCTTGGGGAAGACGACGCCGCGCGAGACCGCGCCGACCTGGTGCCCGGCCCGCCCGACCCGCTGCAGCCCGGCCGCCACGCTCGGCGGCGCCTCGATCTGCACCACCAGGTCGACGGCGCCCATGTCGATGCCCAGCTCGAGGCTGGACGTGGCGACCACGGCGGGCAGCCGGCCGGACTTGAGCGCCTCCTCGATCTGCTTGCGCTCTTCCCGGGACACGCTGCCGTGGTGCGCCCGCGCGATCACCGCCGGCGCCCCGGCCGCCGCGCCGGCCTGCGCCATCACCTCCGCCGGCTGCCGCGGCGCACGCACCGGCCCCACCGGCCCGCCGAACGCCTCCGCCCCGCGCCGGGCCCGGCTCCCGTCGTCCCGCCCGCCGCCGGACACCGGGCCGAGCCCGTCGGCGTCGTCGAGCCCGGCCTCGTCGCCGGCCGGCGGGCCGTCGGCGCCGGGCAACAGATCGGATACGCGCACCGGCTCCCCGCCCCGGGCCACGCGGCTGCCGTCCGGTGCGGACGCCGCCTCGACCTCCTCGGCGGCGAGCTCGTTGAGGCGGGCGCAGAGGCGCTCGGCGCTGCGCCGGGAGTTGGTGAACACGATCGTGGACCGGTGCGCGCGGATCAGCGCGAACACGCGTTCCTCGACCGCCGGCCAGATGGAGGGGCGGCGGGGCGCGAGGCCGCCCAGGTCGTCCTCGGGCGGCTCCTGCTCGTCGAGGCGGGTCATGTCCTCCACCGGGACCTGGACGCTGACCTCGATGGTCTTGTTCGACGGCGGCTGCACCACGTCGACCGGGCGCGCGCCGCCGAGGAAGCGGGCGCACACGTCGATCGGCCGGACGGTGGCGGACAGCCCGATCCGCTGCGCGGGCCGCTCCAGCAGCGCGTCCAGCCGTTCCAGGGACAGCGCCAGGTGGGCCCCGCGCTTGGTGCCGGCGACGGCGTGCACCTCGTCCACGATCACCGTGTCGACGCCGCGCAGCGAGTCGCGGGCGGCGGAGGTGAGCAGCAGGAACAGCGACTCGGGCGTGGTGATGAGGATGTCCGGCGGGGTGCGGGCGAAGGCCCGGCGCTCGTCGGCGGGGGTGTCGCCGGTACGCATCCCGACGGTGACGTCCGGCGGGACCAGTCCGAGCCGGGAGGCGGCCTGGCGGATGCCGGTGAGCGGGGCGCGCAGGTTGCGTTCCACGTCGACGGCGAGCGCCTTGAGCGGACTGACGTAGAGCACCCGGCAGCGGCGCCGGGGATCGGCCGGCGGCGGCTCCTTGGCGAGCCGGTCGAGCGACCAGAGGAACGCCGCGAGCGTCTTTCCGGAGCCGGTCGGCGCGACGACGAGCGCGTTGCGGGCGGCGGCGACCGAGCGCCAGGCGCCCTCCTGGGCCGGGGTGGGCGCGGCGAACGCCGCGGTGAACCACTCCCGGGTCGCCGCGCCGAACTCCGCCAGCACCCCGCCCGACCTGCCTGACCCGTCTGGCCTGCCTGACCCGTCTGGCCTGGTCACCTCGTCCGCCACGCACCCATCCTGCCGCGCGGGTGTGACAACCGGCCCGCCGCCGGACCGTTCCGTCCCGCGCGCGGCAGCCGAAAAATGGAATGGGCGATTGTTCCGTTAAGTCTTACTTAACTGCTTGCTTGTGGGCTGCAACATAAAGTAACTTCACTCGCGATGCGGCGTGGGGTGGAGGCATGGATGACCGTCGAGGACCGAGGTCTGGGCTCCGGAACCGACGTGCTCATCCGCAAGGTCGACAGTCGACTGGCCGCGCTCCGCGCCGCGCTGCACGGCCCCGATCTCGAGCTGGCCGAGGAACTGGCCGCGCGGCTGCGCGAGATGATCCTGGCGACCGCCCGGTCCAGCGCCGCCGACCGCGCCCGGGTCCGGGCCGCCGTGCACTACTTCGTCCAGCGCCGGGAGACCCGCGACGCCCGGCTGCCGCTGCGCTCCCTGGCCGCCGCCCAGCGCGCCGTCGACCGCGCCGCCCGCCAGCTGGCCACCCCCAACCCCACCCCCTGACCCCTCGCCGCACCCCGCCCTTCCGCCCTCCCGCCGCCCCGGTGATCAAGGAGTTCGTGTCCGGGAGCGCGCCCGATCCCGCCGCAAACTCCTTGATCACCGCCCGAGAGGCCGGGAAGGCCGGGAAGGCCGGGAAGGCCGGGTGGAGGTAAGGGTGGGTTTTGGGGAAAACCGCCCGGTTCGGTGCCTCTGTGGCGTGTGATCGGTTGTGACACCAGCGTGTTCGCGCGCTGTCACCTCGACCGGGAGTACGCGTGCTCGTCCTGCTGATCGTGCACCTGGTGGCGGCGCTGCTCGCCCCGCTGCTGGTCCGCCGGTGGGGTCCGCGCGCCTGCCTGCTGCTCGCGCTCGCCCCTGCCGCCACAGCGGTCTGGGCGGCGGCGCACACCGGAGCGGTACGCGACGGCGGCGAAGTGGTCGAGACGTACCAGTGGATCTCCCAGCTCCAGCTCGACGTGGCGCTGCGCGTCACGACGCTGTCCTGGCTGATGCTGCTGCTCGTCGGCGGCGTCGGCGCGTTCGTGCTGGTCTACTCCGCCCGCTACTTCCCGCCCGGGTCCCTCGGGCTGGCCCGGTTCGCCGCCGTCATGGTCGCCTTCGCCGGGGCGATGCTCGGCCTCGTCGTCTCCGACGACCTGCTGCTGCTCTACGTCTTCTGGGAACTGACCACAGTCTTCTCGTACCTGCTCATCGGGCACAGCACCGAGCGTCGGTCCAGCCGGTGGGCCGCCGCGCAGGCGTTGACAGTGACCACGCTGGGCGGGCTCGCCATGCTCGTCGGGTTCCTGCTGCTCGGCCACCACGCCGGCGGCTACCGGTGGTCGGCGGTGGCCTCGGCGCCGCTACCCGGCGGCGGGTACCTGGTCGTCGCGGTGCTGCTGATCCTCGCCGGGGCGCTGGCGAAGTCCGCGGTGTTCCCGTTCAACGCCTGGCTGCCGGTGGCGATGGCCGCGCCGACGCCGGTGAGCGCGTACCTGCACGCGGCGGCGATGGTGAAGGCCGGCATCTTCCTCATCGGACTGCTCGGCCCGGTGCTCGCCCCGGTCGACTGGTGGCGGCCGGTCACCGTGGTCGCCGGGCTGGTCACGCTCGTGATCGGCGGGTGGGCGGCGCTGCGGCAGACCGACCTGAAGCTGCTGCTGGCATACGGGACGGTCAGCCAGCTCGGCCTGCTCACCGTCGTGTTCGGCGCGGGCACCCCGAAGGCGGCGCTGGCCGGTGTGGCGATGCTGGCGGCGCACGCCCTGTTCAAGGCGGCGCTGTTCCTGGTCGTCGGCATCGTCGACCACGAGGCCGGCACCCGTGACCTGCGGGAGCTGTCCGGGGTCAGGCGGACCGCGCCGGTGCTGGCCGTCGTCGCCACGCTGGCCGCCGCCTCGATGGCCGGGGTGCCGCCGCTGCTCGGGTTCGTCGGGAAGGAGGCGGCGCTCGCCGCGTTCACCGGTGAGCCGCTGGTGCTGACCGTGCTGGTGGTGGGCAGCGCGCTCACCGTCGCGTACAGCATCCGGTTCCTCTGGGGCGCGTTCGGCACCCGGCCCGGCACGCCGGACACCGAGCTGGCCCGCCCGCCCGCCGCGATGCTCGTACCCCCGGCGCTGCTCGCCGTGGCCGGGCTCGCCGCCGGTCCGGCGGCCGGGTGGCTGAGCGGCCTGTTCGAGCCGTACGCCGAGCTGTTCGGGCCGGTCGAGGAGCACCTGGCGCTCTGGCACGGACCCACGGCGGCGCTCGGCCTGTCCGCCCTCGTGCTGGCCGGCGGTGTGGTGCTGCACCTGGTCCGCGGCCCGCTGGCGCCCGCGCTGGCCCGGCTGCGCTCGCCGGTGGGCGGCAACCAGGGGTACGAGTGGGTGACGCACGCCTTCGACCGGCTCGCCATCGAGGTCACCGGCGCCACCCAGCGCGGGTCCCTGCCGCAGTACCTCGGCACCGTGCTGCTCGTGCTGGTGTTCGTGCCGGGCGGGGCGATGATCGCGACCGCGCCGTGGCGGGTCGACCTGGCGACCTGGGACAACCCGGCCCAGCTCGTGGTCTGTGTGGTGATCGCGGTGGCCGCGCTGCTCGCGGTCGGCGCGCGCCGCCGGCTCACCGCGATGCTGCTCGTCGGCGTGACCGGCTACGGCACCGCGATGATGTTCGTCCTCTACGGCGCGCCGGACGTGGCACTGACCCAGTTCCTGGTGGAGACCGCGACGATCGCCGTGTTCGTGCTGGTGCTGCGTCGGCTGCCGGAGCGGTTCTCGGCCCGTCCGCTGCGCCGCAGCCGCTGGGTCCGCCGCGGCATCGGGATCGCCACCGGTGTGGTGATGGCCGGTCTGGCGCTGGCCGCGGCCGGGGCGCGGCGGGCGCCGTCGATCTCCGCCGACTTCCCGGACCTGGCCCTGATCGAGGGGTACGGCCGCAACGTCGTCAACGTGACGCTCGTCGACATCCGCGCCTGGGACACGATGGGGGAGATCTCGGTGCTCGTGGTCACCGCGACCGGCGTGGCCAGCCTGATCTACGAGCGGTCCCGCACCGGGCCGCGTCCCCGCCGTCCCCCACCGGCCGCACTGCGCGCCGGCGACCGGCGCACGGTGTGGCTGCGCGGTGGGCAGACGCTGCCGGAACGGCGGCGGTCGATCGTGTTCGAGGTGGTCACCCGGCTGATCTTCCACACCGTCCTGATCTTCTCGCTGTTCCTGCTCTTCTCCGGGCACAACGCCCCCGGCGGCGGCTTCGCCGGCGGGCTCGTGGCCGGCCTCGCGCTGGCCCTGCGGTACCTGGCCGGCGGCCGGTACGAGCTGGCCGAGGCGGCGCCGGTCGGGGCCGGCACGGTGCTCGGCGCGGGTCTGGGCATCTCGGTCGGCAGCGGCGTGCTCGGCCTGGCGCTCACCGGCGAGGTGCTCCAGAGCATCAAGGTCAACCTGTGGCTGCCGGTGGTCGGTGACTTCTACCTGGTCACGTCGCTGTTCTTCGACATCGGCGTCTACCTGGTGGTGGTCGGGCTGGTGCTGGACATCCTGCGCAGCCTGGGCGCCGAGGTGGACCGGCACGTGGAGGCGGCGGGCGAGGCGGGGCACGGCCTGGTCGTCCAGCGGGACGGCCCACCATGACGAGGGGTGCGGCCGGGCCGACGCTGGTGCTGGTGCTGGCGGTCGGGGTGCTCGTCGCCGCCGGTGTCACGCTGCTGCTGGAACGCAGCCTGACCCGGATCCTGCTCGGCATCATCCTGCTCGGCAACGGCGTGAACCTGCTCATCCTGCTGGGCGGGCGGTCCGGCGCCGCTCCGCTGGTCGGTACCGCCTCGCAGCGGGAGATGAGCGACGCGCTGCCGCAGGCCATGGTGCTCACCGCCGTGGTGATCACGTTCGGGCTGACCGCGTTCCTGCTCGCCGTCGCGTACCGGAGCTGGTACACCAGCGGCGACGACGAGGTGCAGGACGACCTGGAGGACCGGCAGATCGTCCGGCTCGCCGAGAGCAACGAGGTGTCCACCGCGGACCTCGGCGGCGAGGGCCCGGACGAAGATCCGGAACAGGTCGACCCGGAGCCGGCGCGCCGCCGGTTGCACCGAGACGGGGAGAACCCATGAGCGCCCTCGTCCCGCTGCCGGTGGTGGTGCCGCTGCTCGGCGCGGCGCTCACCCTCGTGCTGTCCGGCCGGCCCCGCCTGCAACGGTCGATCAGCGTGCTCTGCCTGTCCAGCGTCCTGGTGGTGGCGGCGGTGCTGCTGGTGCAGGCGTACCGGTTCGGACCGGTGGTGGTGCAGGTGGGCGGCTGGCCGGCGCCGGTGGGCATCGTGCTGGTGGCGGACCAGCTGGCGGCGCTGATGGTGCTCGTCTCCTCGGCGGTGACGCTGTGCGTCCTGCTCTACTCGATCGGCCAGGGCCGGGGGGAGACCGGGGAGACCGCGCCGGTGAACATCTACCACCCCACGTACCTGGTGCTCACCGCGGGCGTGACGAACGCCTTCCTGGCCGGGGACCTGTTCAACCTGTTCGTCGGCTTCGAGATCCTGCTGGCCGCGAGCTTCGTGCTGATCACGCTGGGCGGCACCGAGGTGCGGTTGCGGACCGGGTCGACGTACGTGGTGGTCAGCATCCTGTCGTCGCTGCTGTTCCTGTCCGCCGTCGGGCTGGTGTACGCGGCCACCGGCACGCTGAACATGGCGCAGCTCGCCGGCCGGCTGGACGCGCTGCCGTCGGGCGTACGCCTGACCCTGCAACTGACGCTGCTGCTCGCGTTCGGGATCAAGGCGGCGGTGTTCCCGCTGTCGGCGTGGTTGCCGGACAGCTACCCGACCGCGCCCGCGCCGGTGACGGCGGTCTTCGCCGGCCTGCTCACCAAGGTCGGCGTGTACGCGATCATCCGCACCGAGACGCTGCTGTTCCCCGGCGGCCAGGTCGCCACGCTGCTGATGGTGGTGGCCGGGCTGACGATGGTGGTCGGCATCCTCGGCGCGGTGGCCCAGTCGGACCTGAAGCGGCTGCTGTCCTTCACGCTGGTCAGCCACATCGGCTACATGATCTTCGGGGTGGCGCTGAGCAGCGTCGCCGGCCTGTCCGGGGCGATCTTCTACGTGGTGCACCACATCACCATCCAGACCACGTTGTTCCTTGTCGCCGGCCTGGTCGAGGAACGCGCCGGCAGCACCGACCTGCGCCGGATCGGTGGCCTGGCGCGGATCGCGCCGATGCTCGGCGTGCTCTTCTTCGTCCCCGCGATGAACCTCGCCGGCATCCCGCCGTTCTCCGGCTTCCTCGGCAAGCTCGGCCTGCTCCAGGCGGGCGTCGCAGCGGGCGGGACGCTGCCCGCCGTGCTGGTCGCGGCGGGCACCCTGACCAGCCTGCTCACGCTCTATGCGGCCTCCCGGGTGTGGAACATCGCATTCTGGCGGGAGCCCCGGCTCGCCACCACCACCCCGCCGGCCCGGCTGCCCGGGCTGATGGTCGGGGCGACCACCGCCCTGGTGGCGCTGGGCGTGCTGTTCACGCTGGTGGCCGGGCCGCTGTTCCAGGTCACCGCCGACGCGGCCACCGACCTGCGCGAGCGCACCCCGTACGTGCGGGCGGTCCTGCCCCGGGACGTGCCGTGACCGACGACCTGCCCCCGGGCGGGGGCGCGACCGGTGAGCCCGCCGGCGTGTCCCGTGCGACGCCCGCCCCGGACGCGCCGACGCCGACCGTCGGCCGGGGCGGGCGGCGGCGGGACCAGGCGGTCGCGCTCGGCTGGCTGGTCGTCGCCTGGATGCTGCTGTGGGGCGACGTGTCCTGGGGCAACCTGGCCTCCGGGCTGGTGGTCGGCGTGGCGGTGCTGCTGTTCTTCCCGCTGCCGCCGGTCACGTTCGGCGGCCGGGTACGCCCCCGCGCGCTGCTGGTGTTCGCGGCGACGTTCGTCGCGGAGCTGGTCAGCGCCAGCGTGCACGTGGCAGCCGTGGCGCTGCGCTTCGGCTACCGCCCGCGCGGCGCGATCATCGCCGTGCCGCTGCGCGTGCGCACCGACCTCAACCTGGCGCTCACCGCCGAGGTGATCTCGCTGGTGCCGGGCACGCTGATCCTCGACGTCGACCGGGCGGCGGGCGTGCTCTACGTGCACGTGCTCGACGTGCGCGGACCCGAGGACATCACCGGCAGCCGCGAGCGCGTGCTCGCCGTCGAACGGCGCATCGTCCGCGCCATCGGATCTCCCGACGAGGTACGCCGGCTCGACCTCGAACCCGCCGAACGGAGGAACCACCCGTGACAGTCCTGCTCGCCGTCGCGTTGACCGTGCTGCTCTCGGCCACCGCGCTGCTCGCCCTGGCCCGGATCTACCGGGGCCCGTCCCTGCTCGACCGGATCGTCGGCGCCGACCTGCTGCTGTCGGCGATGCTCGCCGCGGTGGGGGCGGAGGCCGCCGTGAACCGGCACGCCACCACGCTGCCCGTGCTGGTGGTGCTCTCGCTGCTCGGCTTCATCGGGTCGGTGTCGCTGGTGCGCTTCGCGGTCCGGGCCGAATCATGAGTGCCGGCGCGGTCGCGGACTGGGTGGGTGGGGTGCTGCTGCTGGCCGGTGCGGTGCTGGCCCTGGTCGCCGGCATCGGGCTGGTGCGCTTCCCGGACGTGCTGGACCGGATGCACGCGGCCACCAAGCCGCAGGTGCTGGGCGTCCTGCTGCTGCTGGCCGGGCTGGCGCTGCGTCTGCGTACCCCCTCGGACCTGGGCATGCTGGTCCTGGTGGCGATCTTCCAGCTCTCGACCGCGCCGGTGGCCGCGCAGATGATCGGCCGGGCCGCGTACCGCTCCGGGCGGGTCGACCGGACGCTGCTGGACGCCGACGAGCTGGCCGGACGCTGAACCGGACGTGCGGGAGGCTTCCCGGCACCCTCAGCGAACGTCCAGCGGGTACCGATAAAATGGGCCGCATGATCGACTCTCCTGCCCCGGAGGGCAGCAGTAGCCGGCCGGGTAATACCCGGCGAATTCCCTCCCCGACGACCCCGGGAGCCCTGAACCTCCCGTGTTGATCCTCGTCGGTCTCCTTCTCATCACCGTCCTCACCGCCGCCACCGGTTACTTCGTGGCCCAGGAGTTCGGTTACGTCGCCGTGGATCGGGGCAAGCTCAAGCAGCTCGCCGACGGTGGCGACCGTGCCGCGGCCCGGGCCCTGGAGGTGACCGCGCGGCTCTCCTTCATGCTGTCCGGCGCCCAGCTCGGCATCACCGTGACCGCCCTGCTCGTCGGTTACGTCGCCGAGCCGTTCCTCGGCGCCGGGCTGGCCGACCTGCTCGGCCTGGCCGGGCTGTCCAGCTCGGTCACGCTGCCGTTGTCGGTGGCCCTCGCCCTGGTCATCGCCACCGTGGTGCAGATGGTCCTGGGTGAGCTGGCCCCGAAGAACCTGGCCATCGCGCGGGCCGAACCGCTCGCCCGGGCGCTGTCCCGGTCCACCCTGATCTACCTGAAGATCGCCGGTCCGCTGATCACGCTGTTCGACCGGGCCGCCGTACGGCTGCTCCGCCGCATCGGCATCGAGCCGATCGAGGAGCTGCCCAGCGGCGCCACCCCGCAGGACCTGGAACAGATCATCGCCGAGTCCCGGGAGGAGGGGCACCTCGACGCCGAGATGTCCGACCTGCTGGACCGGGGTCTGGACTTCCGGGAGCTGACCGCCGGGGAGGCGATGGTGCCGCGCGTCGACGTGCACACCATCCGGGCCGACGAGCCGGTCAGCCGGATCGTCGAGCTGCTGGACACCGGCCACTCCCGGTTCCCGGTCAGCGGCGCCGAGGGCGTCGACGACCTGGTGGGCGTGGTCGGCATCGCCGACGTGCTCGGGGTGCCGCCGGCGCAGCGCGCGACCACCCGGGTCGACGCGGTGGCCGTACCCCCGTTGCTGGTGCCCGAGACGCTGCCGCTGCCGACGGTGCTGGACCGCCTGCGGTCCGGGCACCGGCAGCTCGCCTGCGTGGTCGACGAGTACGGCGGCTTCGCCGGCGTGATCACGCTGGAGGACCTGGCCGAGGAACTGGTCGGGCCGATCCGCGACGAGGACGACCCGCCGGACCGGGCCGCGGCCCGGCAGGAGGACGGCTCCTGGGTGGTCCCGGCGCGCTGGCGCATCGACGAGGTCGCCGACAGCACCGGCATCGAGCTGCCCGAGGCGCCCGAGTACGACACGCTCTCCGGCCTGGTGATGCGGGAGCTGGGCCGGGTGCCCGAGGTCGGTGACCGGCTGGAGATCCCGGTCGCCACGGACGGCGACGAGCCGGCCGGCGGCCCGCGGGTGCTGGTCGAGGTGCTGGCGGTTGACCGGCACGTGGCCGACTCGGTGCGGCTTCGGCCCGCCGCCTCGGTGTCCGGGGAGGGTTCCGCATGAGCCCCGGATTCGCGTTGTTCTTCTCCGTGGTGCTGCTGGCGCTCAACGGGTTCTTCGTGGCCGCCGAGTTCGCGCTCGTCGCGTCCAAGCGGTACCGGCTCGAACAGGCGGCCGCCGGTGGCGGCCGGGCGGCCCGCGCGGCGCTGGACGGCGTCCGCGAGCTGAGCCTGATGCTGGCCGGCGCGCAGCTCGGCATCACGCTGTGCACGCTGGGTCTGGGCGCGCTGGCCGAACCGGCCATCGAGCACCTGCTCAGCCCGCTGCTGCACGCGGTCGGCCTGCCCGAGGCGGTCAGTCATGTGGTGGCGCTGGTGTTCGCGCTGTCGCTCGTGACCTTCCTGCACCTGGTGGTCGGTGAGATGGCCCCGAAGTCGTGGGCGATCACCGACGCGGAGCGGTCGGCGATGCTGCTGGCGCTGCCGTTCCGGGCGTTCGCCCGGATCGCCCGGCCGGTGCTGTCCCTGCTCAACGGGCTCGCGAACGCGATGCTGCGCCTGTTCGGGGTGCAGCAGCAGGACCAGCTCGCCCAGGTGCACGGCCCGGACGAGCTGCGCATCCTGCTGGAGCAGTCCCGGGAGCACGGGCTGCTCGGCGCCGAGCAGCACCAGCTGCTGACCAGCATGCTGGAACTCCAGGGCACCACGGTCGCCCAGGTGATGGAGCCGTTCGACCGGATCGTCACGGTGGGCCGGAGCGAGACCGCCGAGCGGATCGAGCACGTCTCCCGCGACAGCGGCCGGTCCCGGCTCGCCGTGGTCGACAGCGGTGGTGAGGTGTGCGGCCTGGTACACGTACGCGAGGCGGTGCGCGCCGTCACCACCGGCCGCCCGGCGACCGCGGAGGAGCTGATGACCAGTGCCTTCACGCTGCCGGCCGAGGCGTCGGTGACCGAGGCGGTGGCCGCCATGCGGGCGCGGCAGGCGCAGCTCGCGCTGGTGAGCAACGGTGGCGGGCCGACCCGGCCGATCGGGTTCGTCGCGCTGGAGGACCTCCTGGAGGAGGTCATCGGCGAGTTCGACGACGAGACCGATCCGGTGCCGCGAGGCCGCCGGATGCGCTGACCGTCGTGATCCGTACCGGCCCGGCGAGGTGGGAGACCACTTCGCCGGGCCGGCGTGGTTCCGGCGGGGCATGGCCGGGCGGGCAGCGGGAAAGCTGCGGCATGCGGTTGACCGGCGTGTCGCGGGACTCCGCCTGGACCGGGCTCTCGGTGAGCACCACGCTGCCCAACCCGAGCACCCGGCCGGGCCTGCGCCTGCCGGGCCGGGTGACGCTCAGCGCCGGCGGGTCGGACGTGCCGGTCCGGCACATCCGGCTCGGCCTGGTCACCCAGGTCGAACCGGAGGACCCGGAGGCGCCGCGCCGCCTGGTGCAGTTCCGGACGTGGACGATCGCGGGACGGTTCGTGGTGCCGGCCGGACGGCGGCGGGCCGTCGAGTTCGCCGTGCCGCTGCCGTGGGAGTCGCCGGTGACCACGTACGGCGGGGTGCCGCTGCTGAGCCTGCGTACCGGGCTGCGTACCGAGGTGTCGGTGGACCCGGAGGTGGACCAGGGCGCGATGGTGCCGGTGCTGATCCACCCGCTGCCCTCCCAGGAGCACGTGCTCGCCGCGCTGGACACGCTCGGCTTCGCGATCCGGCAGGCCGGGCTGCGCGAGGGACGGCTGCCGGGGGTGGAGCAGACGTTGCCGTTCCAGCAGTGGTACGGCTTCTGGGCCGCCCCGCTCTACGCCGGCCCGATGACCGAACTCGAAATGATCATGCTGACCGACTCGGCCGGCATGGAGGTGCTGCTCTGGCTGGACCGGCGGCTCTCCCTGGCCGGGATCACCCACCAGAGCATCAGCCGGTTCCGGGTCTGGCACGCCGGTGCCGACAAGCGTGACTGGGTGGCCACTGTGGACGGCTGGCTGCGGCACGCCATCGACAGGCACGCGGCCGCCGCCGCGCACGCCGACTGGTCGGCCACGATCCGCGAGTCGGCGCACGTCAGCCGCCCGCCCGACCGTCCGGTCGCGCCGGGTTACGGGCTCGGGGGTACGGCCGGCGGCGCGGGCATCGGCGGTGGCGGCGGAGGCGGCGACGGCACCTGACCGGCGCCGCCGGTCAGCCGGCGGCGAGCTTCAGGCTGAAGCCGAGGAACAGCACCGCGACGGCAGTCGTGCCGCTCGCGGCGAGCCGCCGGCGCTGCCGGAACTGCGCCGCCAGGTACGTGCCGGTGAAGATCAGCACGGTCAGGTAGAGCGCGCTGGCGACCTGCGCGATCAGCCCGAGCAGCAGGAACGACAGCGCCGGCCACGCGTACCGGGGGTCGACGAACTGGATGAAGAACGAGACGAAGAACAGGATCGCCTTCGGGTTGAGCAGGCTGATCACCAGCGCCCGCCGGAACGGCTCCCGCTGTTCCGCCGGCTCCACCTCGTCGATCAGGCGCGGCGTGGCCGGGTCGTTGCGGTCGCGCCAGCGCCGCCACGCGCCGCGCAGCATGGCCAGCCCCAGATACCCGAGGTACGCCGCGCCGGCGTACTTGATCACCAGGTAGAGCGGGGGATACGCCTGGAGCAGCGAGGCCACCCCGGCGGCGGAGAGCACCATCAGCACCGCGTCGCCGACGAACACCCCGGCGGCGGCCCGGTAACCGGTGGCCACGCCCCGGCGGGCGGCGGTGGCCAGCACGAAGAGCGAGTTCGGGCCGGGCAGCAGCACGATCGCCACGGTTCCCAGCACGTACGTCCAGATGTCGGTGATCCCCAGCACGCCGGACATCATGACGCCGCGCCCGCCGTCGGGCGAAGCCTTTCCCGCAGGCTGACCTGTGCGTTCGGCCACTCATGCGCGAGCATCGAGTACTGCACGGTGTCCCGCCAGGAGCCGTCGGCGCGTTGCTTGTGCTGTCGCAGCACGCCTTCGCGGCTCGCGCCGAGCCGTTCGATGGCCCGCTGCGAGCGGTCGTTGCGGATGTCGGTGTGCCAGACCACGCGGACCGCGTCGAGGTCGTCGAAGGCCCGGCCAAGCAGGAGCAGCTTCGCCTCGGTGTTCACGCCGGTACGCCACCAGGGGCGGCCCAGCCAGGTGTAGCCGATCGCCAGCGACCGGCGGACCGGGTCGATCTCGTAGTAGGAGGTCGTGCCGATCACCGCGCCGGTGACGGCGCAGCGCTGGGTCCAGCACACCTGCTCGCCGCGCTCCTGCGCGTCCAGGTAGCCGGCGACCACCCGGCGCATCTCGGCGGCGTCGGCCGGCTGCGTACCGCCCAGGTGCCGCCACACCTCCGGGTCGGCGGTGGCGGCGTACAGCTCGTCGGCGTGGGCGAGGTCGAGCGGCTCCAGCACGACGTGCTCACCGCGCAGCACCGCCGGCTCGTGCCACGGCGAGCGGGCCGAGCGCAGGTACGCCGGCACCGGCGCGCTCACCCCGGGCGCGGGTTCGGGGTGGCCCGGCGTGAGCCGCAGCGGCACCACACCGGCCCAGTACGGCAGCGCCTCGTCGGCCGGTTCGTCGTTGACGCCGCCGCTGCGCATCCGTACCGACACCTCGCGCAGCGGCAGCGCCAGCACGGCGGTCTCGGCCAGCTCGCGCCGGTTCGGCGGGCGGCTGTCGGCGGACCGGCCGGCGGCGACCTTCTCCACCAACGCGGTCAGCACCGCCGCCTTCTCGCCGGCGTCGTCGACCAGGTGGCCGGTGCCGTGCGCCACCACCGACCGGTAGTTGGCGCTGTGGTGGAACTGGGAGCGGGCGTAGATCAGCCCGTCGAGGTGGGTGACGGCGACGCAGACCCTCAGCCCGGCCTCGCCCCGGGCGGCGAGCAGCGGCCGGCTGCCGGTGGACCCGTGCAGGTAGAGCATGTCGCCGATGCGCACGTGCAGGGTCGGCAGGATGCGCGGCTCACCGTTCACGGTGAACGACAGCGCGCAGTGGTACGCCTCGTCGAGCAGCGCGTGGGCGGTGGCCCGGTCGTAGTTCATCCGGTCGCGGGTGCGGGTGGCGGTGGTGCGTTCGGTCGGGGCATACACGTGACATCCCACCTTTGTTCTAGTACAATCTTCGAACTGTGGCAGCACAATATCAGGTCACCGGCTCGACCTCCGCCGCGATTTCGGCAAGCGTCGAATCCGGCATCCGCACCGGCGATCTCGCCCCCGGCGACGCCCTGCCCGCCGTCCGCGCGCTCGCCGCCGAGCTGGACGTCAGCCCGGCCACCGTCGCGAAGGCGTACCAGGAACTGCGGCAACGCGGCCTGGTCGCGACCGCCGGCCGGCACGGCACCCGGGTCCGCCCCCGCCCGCCGGTCGCCGGTCGCCGTGCCGCGTTGCTGCCCCCGCCGCTGCCCGGCGGCCGTGACCTCTCCGCCGGCCAGCCCGACCCCCGGCTGCTGCCGCCGCTCGGCCCGCACCTGGCAGCGCTCGCCGCCGAGATCGGACCCCCCGGCGGGTACGCGACCGACGCCGTGCTGCCCGACCTGGCCGCCCTGGCCCGGGACCGGCTCGCCGCCGACGGCGTGCCGGCCGGCGCGCTCACAGTCACCGGCGGCGCGCTCGACGGCATCGAACGGCTGCTCGCCGCCCACCTGCGCCCCGGCGACGCGGTGGCGGTGGAGGACCCGGGCTGGGCCAACCTGCTCGACCTGATCGCCGCGCTCGGGCTGCGTACCGTCGGGGTGCCGGTGGACGACGAGGGCCCCACCGTGGGCGGAGTACGGGCGGCGCTCGCCGCCGGGGTCCGGGCGCTGGTGGTGACCAGCCGGGCGCAGAACCCGACCGGGGCGGCCGTCTCCGCCGACCGGGCCGACGCGCTGCGGACGCTGCTCGCCGGCCGGGCCGACCTGCTGCTGATCGAGGACGACCACGCCGCCGAGCTGGCCCGCGTACCCCTGCACCCGCTCGCCGGGGCGACAGCGGCGTGGGCCTTCGTCCGGTCGGTGAGCAAGCCCTACGGGCCCGACCTGCGGCTCGCGGTGCTGACCGGCGACGAGGCCACGGTGGCCCGGGTGGCCGGGCGGGCCCGGGTCGGCGCCGGCTGGGTCTCCACGGTGCTGCAACGCCTGGTCGTGTCGCTCTGGCGCGACCCGGCCACCGCCGAGCTGGTCCGGCGCGCGGCGGACAGCTACGACAGGCGGCGCGACGGGCTGGTGGCCGCGCTCGCCGCGCGCGGGGTGGCGGCGCACGGGCGTACCGGGATCAACGTCTGGGTGCCGGTGCCCGACGAGACGGTGGCGATCACGACGCTGCGCGACGCCGGGTGGTCGCTCGCCCCCGGCGGCCTGTACCGGATCGCCGCCGCCCCCGCCGTGCGCGTCTCGGTGAGCGCGCTGGACGAGGCCGACATCCCCGCGCTCGCCGACGCCCTCACCGCGGGAGGGAAGGGCCCCCTCTTAACGCATTCGGTATAGGAAGGGCCCCTTCTCGACACCTGCGGACAGCGCGGCGGGCCGCTCGCGTGCGCGCCGCCCGACGGGGTAGAACGATCGGCATGGCCGAGACCGAGAGCGCACCCGGCGCACAGGAGTTCATCCCGCCGTCGGCGGACACCATCGACGAGCTGCGCGCCGCGGCGGGCGACTGCCGGGGCTGTGAGCTGTACCGGGACGCCACCCAGACCGTCTTCGGCCGCGGCGACGAGCACGCGCGGGTGGTCTTCGTCGGCGAGCAGCCGGGCGACATCGAGGATCAGAAGGGGCTGCCGTTCGTCGGGCCGGCCGGGCGGCTGTTGCGCAAGGCCGTCGACGACGCGGCACTCGACCCTGCCCAGATCTACCTGACGAACGCCGTGAAGCACTTCCGCTTCGAGCTGCGCGGCAAGCGGCGCATCCACCAGACCCCGGACCGCGTGCACGTCACCGCCTGCCGGCCGTGGCTGGTCGCCGAGTTCGCCCGGCTGCGCCCGGAGATCGTGGTGGTGCTCGGCGCCACCGCCGCCAAGGCGCTGCTCGGCCCGAGCTTCCGGGTGACGAAGCAGCGCGGGGAGCTGCTGCCCTGGCCCGCCGCCGCCCAGCACCCGGAGGACTTCGAGCGGGTGCCGGTCGACCGGACGGGCGCGGTCGCCGACGCCCCGGCGGCCCGGCTGCTCGCCACCATCCACCCGTCGGCGGTGCTGCGCGCCGACAACCAGGACGTCGCGTACGAGGGCCTGGTCGCCGACCTGAAGGTGGCCGCCAAGGCGCTGCGCTGAGTCAGGAGCGCTGCTGCCAGGTGCAGAGGCAGACCTGGTTGCCGTCCGGGTCGGCGAGCACCCAGAAGCTCGGCGCCTCCGCGTCGCTGACCAGCGTCCCGCCGGCCGCCAGCGCGGCGGCGATGCGCGCGTCCACCTCGGCCGGGTCGACCCACACGTCCGGATGCCACCGCTGCCGGGGCTCGTCCCGGCCGGAGCGCTGGAACCAGACGGTGGGCAGCACGCCGTCCGGGTCGCGTACCTCGTCGCCGTCCGGGCCGGGCGGCGCGCCAGGCGCCAGGACCGCCCGCCAGAACGGCAGGACCGCCGCGTGCTCGGGGGTGTCCAGCGCGAGCTCCAGACGGGACAGCCCGGCCGCCGACAGGGTCAGCCCGGAGTCCGCGGCCAGCCCCGAGATGAGCCGGGCCAGCCGCAGGTCACGCTGCGTCACCACGCCCGCGTCGTGCGACCACAGCCGCACGTCCACGTGGGTGTAGCGCAGGTCCAGATCCGGATGATGATCGACCCGCTCGGCCTCCGCGCCCACCGCGGCCACAAACGCCAGTCCGGCCGCGAAATCGGGGGTACGGATGCGCGTCTGCAACGCGCCCAGCAGGTACGTCCACCCGTCCAGCCCGGCCTCGGCGACCTGTCTCCCCGTGAGTGTGCTCATCCGGCCATCCTGGTCTGTCCGCCGCCCGTCCGCCACCGTCCACAGAGGGCTCACGGATCGACACGCAGGGATACCATCCGGGCATGGCCGACTCCCGACCTCGTGTGTCACTGCTCCGGTTCGGCGCTCCCGGCCCGTACGTGGCCTCCATGCTGTTCGCCGGTCTCCTCTGGCTGCCCATCCGGCTCTGGGAGGAGTGGGACGGGTCCGCGCAGGTCGCGGTGGTCCGTGCCGGTCTGGGCGCGGTGATCTGGGGGTTCGCGCTCTTCTTCACGCTGAGCCGGTTCGGGAAGCCGCGTCCCGCCGAGGCGGAGCGGGCCGCCGCCTGGGCGGTCACCGAGACCGCGCTGCGCCGGGGCGAGCCGCCCGCCGACGAGGCGGGGCGCGCGGCGGTGGCGGACAACCTTGCCGCGGTACGCCGGGGAGCGCTGTTCGGAGCGTTCGGCGGCGTGGTGCTGCTCGGCCCGCTGATCGTGCTCGCGATCCGCGCCGGGTGGGAGTTCGCCGCCGCCGGGTTCGGGATCATCCTGGTCGCGATCCTGGCCGAGGTCGTCCGTACCGGCCGCCGGGAGCGCCGGCTGCGAGCGGCGCTCACCCCTGTCCAGGGCGGGTGAGCGGTGCCAGACTTGCCGGCATGGAGCAGCATCTCTACGAGCCCGTCCACGACGAGTTCCGTGACCTGTGCCGCCGGTTCCTGACCCGGGAGGCGGTGCCGCACCACGAGCGCTGGGAGGCCGACGGGATCGTCGACCGGGAGGTCTGGCGGGCGGCCGGCGCGGCCGGGCTGCTCGGCCCGGACGTGGACCCCGAGTACGGCGGCGGCGGGCAGCGCGACTTCCGGTTCAACGCGGTGCTGGACGAGGAGATCGTCGCGGCCGGGTGCACCGGTCTGGGGTTCGGGCTGCACAACGACGTGGTCGCGCCGTACCTGACCGAGCTGACCACCGGCGACCAGCGCAAGCGGTGGCTGCCGGGCTTCTGCTCCGGCGATCTGGTCACCGCCATCGCGATGAGCGAGCCGGGCGCGGGCAGCGACCTGGCCGGCATCCGCACCAGCGCGGTCCGCGACGGCGACAGCCTGGTCCTCAACGGGCAGAAGACGTTCATCACCAACGGTGAGATGGCCGACCTGGTGGTCGTGGTGGCCAAGACCGCACCGGACCAGGGCGCGCACGGGGTGAGCCTGATCGTGGTGGAGAGCGGCACGCCGGGCTTCAGCCGGGGCCGCCGCCTGGCGAAGGTCGGCCTGAAGGCCAACGACACCGCCGAGCTGTTCTTCGACGACTGCCGGGTGCCGGCGGAGAACCTGATCGGCACCGAGAACCACGGCTTCTACCACCTGATGGCCAACCTGCCCCGGGAGCGGCTGAGCATCGCCGTCGCAGCGGTGGCGGCCTGCGAGAAGCTGCTCGCGCTCACCATCGAGTACGCCCGCTCCCGCGAGGCGTTCGGGCGGCCGATCGGCCGGTTCCAGCACAACCGGTTCCTGCTGGCCGAGCTGGACACCGAGGTCACCATCGCGCGCACGTTCGTCAACCACTGCGTCGCCGAGTTCAACGCGGGCCGCCTCTCGGTGACCGACGCGGCGAAGGCCAAGTGGTGGACCACCGAGTTGCAGACCAAGGTCGCCGACCGGTGCGTGCAGCTGCACGGCGGCTACGGCTTCATGGCGGAGTACCCGGTGGCGAAGGCGTGGCTCGACAGCCGGGTGCAGACCATCTACGGCGGCACCACCGAGATCATGAAGGAGATCATCGGCCGGGGCCTCGGCCTGTAGCGAAACGGGTGCCGGCCGGACGGGCCGGTGCGGGAGGATGGGGCACCCGTCCCCACCAGGAGCGCCGCATGTCCACCGACCTGACCGCGCCGGCCCCGCCCCGGCCCGACGTCGCCGGCATCCAGCGGCGTACCGTCCGGCTGCTCTTCCTCACCCAGATCATCGGCGGCATCGGCGTCACCATCGGCATCTCGGTCGGCGCGCTGCTCGCCGCCCGGGTCGCCGGCACGGCCCTGGCCGGGCTGGCGCAGAGCGCCGGGGTGGTCGGGGCCGCGCTGCTCGCCATCCCGGTCACCCGGCTGATGACCGCGCGGGGCCGGCGGCCGGGGCTGGTCCTCGCGTACGCGGTCGGCGCGGTCGGCGGCGTGCTGGTGGTGGTCGCCACCGTGACGCGCCTGGTGCCGTTGCTCTTCGTCGGCATGCTGCTGTTCGGCGGCGGCACGGCGGCCAACCTTCAGGCCCGCTACACGGCGGTGGACCTGGCCGAGCCGCAGCGCCGGGGACGGCAGCTCTCGCTGGTGGTGTGGGCCACCACCATCGGCGCGGTGGCCGCGCCGAACTTCGCCGCGCTCGCCGACGAGACCACCCGGGGCTGGGGCCTGCCGGCGCTGGCCGGCCCGTTCGCCTTCAGCGCCGTCGCGTTCACGCTCACCGCCGTCGTACTCCTGGTCCTGCTGCGGCCGGACCCGCTGCTCACCGCGCGCCGGCTGACGGCGGCCGAGCCGGCGCCGGGCGCCGCACCGGCTGTCGCCCGCCGCGGTGGCATGGCCGCCGCGTGGCGCACGGTACGCGGGCGGCCGGCCGCCCGCCTCGGCATCGCCGCTGTCGCGGTGGGGCACCTGGTGATGGTCGCGGTGATGTCGATGACCCCGGTGCACCTCGGCGAGTGGCACTCCGACGCGGACGTGCTACCAGTGGTCGGCCTGGTGCTGAGCCTGCACATCGCCGGCATGTACGCGCTGTCGCCGGTGGTGGGGTGGCTCACCGACCGGTTCGGCCGGCGGCCGGTGATCCTCGGCGGGGTGGCGCTGCTGCTGGCCGCGTGCGCGGTCTCCGGCACCTCGGGGCACAGCACACCGCTGCTGTCGGTGGGGCTGGCGCTGCTCGGGCTGGGCTGGTCGGGCACGATGGTGGCGGGCTCGACGTTGCTGTCGGAGTCGGTGCCCACCGCCGACCGGCCCGGCGTGCAGGGCCTGTCCGACCTGCTCATGGGGCTGGCCGGGGCGGGCGCGGCGGCGGCGAGCGGGTTCGTCATGCGAGCCGTGGGGTACCCGACGCTCACCCTGCTGTCGGCGATCGCCGTGGTGCCGCTGGTGGCGCTGGCACTGCGCCGTACCGGCACGGCACCACTCGACGAGGAGGACTGAACACGTGCGGCTGACCGACTTCTGGACGCGGCTGGAGGAGGCGTTCGGCCCGGGGTACGCGGCCAGCATCGCCAGCGACCAGGTGCTGTCCCAGCTCGGCGGGCGGACCATCGAGCAGGCCCTCGCCGCCGGTGAGGAAACGCACGTGGTGTGGCGCGCCGTGGTCGCCGCCTACCCGGACCGGGTGCCCGCCCGGCTACGCTGAGCAGCCTTTTCGTCGATCCCGCGTGTCGCTTGCCCAGTCGTACACCTGTTCGGCTATTGTCCACAGCGGGGTGCTCGTCCACAGCTCACGGCCCGTCGGCTGGTTTTCTGTCGGACCCAGCGCCTAGCGTGTCCCGCGTGACGCGAAGCTCAGGAAAGACGCCGGCGAAGGCAGGGGTGGCAACGATGGCAGCAGGGCCTGACCGGGAGAAGGCGCTCGACCTTGCTCTCGCTCAGATCGACAAGCAGTTCGGCAAGGGTTCGGTGATGCGGCTGGGGGAGCGGCCCGTCGTGCAGACGGCTGTCATCCCGACCGGCTCCATCGCGCTCGACGTGGCGCTCGGCGTGGGCGGTCTGCCCCGCGGCCGGGTGGTCGAGATCTACGGTCCGGAGTCCAGCGGTAAGACCACAGTCGCGCTGCACGCGGTGGCGAACGCCCAGCGGGCCGGCGGCATCGCCGCGTTCATCGACGCGGAGCACGCGCTCGACCCGGAGTACGCGCGGGCCCTCGGCGTCGACACCGACGCCCTGCTGGTCTCCCAGCCGGACACCGGCGAGCAGGCGCTGGAGATCGCCGACATGCTGGTGCGCTCCGGCGCGATCGACATCATCGTGATCGACTCGGTGGCGGCCCTGGTGCCGCGCGCCGAGATCGAGGGCGAGATGGGCGACAGCCACGTCGGTCTCCAGGCCCGGCTGATGAGCCAGGCGCTGCGGAAGATCACCGGCGTGCTCAACAACACCGGCACCACCGCGATCTTCATCAACCAGCTCCGCGAGAAGATCGGCGTGATGTTCGGCAGCCCGGAGACCACCACCGGTGGCCGGGCGCTGAAGTTCTACGCCTCGGTCCGGCTCGACGTGCGCCGCATCGAGAGCCTCAAGGACGGCACCGACGTGGTCGGTAACCGCACCCGGGTCAAGGTCGTGAAGAACAAGGTCGCCGCGCCGTTCAAGCAGGCCGAGTTCGACATCATGTACGGCAAGGGCATCTCCCGCGAGGGCTCGCTGATCGACGTCGGCGTGGAGCAGGCGATCATCCGCAAGTCCGGCGCCTGGTACACCTACGACGGTGACCAGCTCGGCCAGGGCAAGGAGAAGGCCCGCGAGTTCCTCCGCGAGAACCCGGACGTGGCGGCCGAGATCGAGAAGAAGATCCTGGAGAAGCTGGGCGTCGGCACCGGTGGTGCCGGTGACGCCGCCGGTGGCCCGGAACTGCCGCCGGTCGACTTCTGATCCGCTGACCCGTGGCAGGACGACGCGCCCGTACGGGCCGGGGCTGGGATGCCGGTCCACCCCGTACGGGCGACGCCACAGGTACGCCCCGGCCTCGCCGGGGGCGCCGTGACCGCGCGGCGGAGCCCGATGCAGGGGAGGCTCCGGCTCCGCCGCGCGACGAGGCCGAGGTGGCCCGGGAGATCTGCCTGCGGCAGCTCGCGGTGCGCCCGCGTACCCGGGCCGAGCTGGCCGGCGCGCTGGCCCGGCGCGGCATCTCCGAGGAGGTCGCCGAACAGGTCCTCGACCGGTACGACGAGGTCGGCATCGTCGACGACGCCGCCTTCGCGCGTGCCTGGGTGAGCAGCCGGCACAACGGTCGTGGGCTGGCCCGCCGGGCGCTCGCCAACGAGCTGCGCCAGCGCGGCGTCGACGGCGAGGTGGCCGGCGCGGCACTGGACGGGCTGGACGAGGAGACCGAGGCGCAGACCGCCCGCGCCCTGGTGGACCGCAAGCTGCGCACCGCCAGGGGCGAGCCGGACGCGGTGTTCCGGCGCCTGGTCGGCATGCTGGCGCGCAAGGGCTACCCGGCCGGGGTGGCGATCCGGGCGGTGAAGGACGCGCTCGCCGCGCAGAGCGCCGAGGCGGCCGAGTTCGCCGAGCACATCGACGCGGACGCGCTGGCCGACGCCGAGCACGACCTCGACTCCCGCCGGCTCGACTGACCGACCGGCGGCCGGTGTCGCGGCCGCCGTCCCGAGGGGAGGCGCACACCGTGCTGAAGGCGTGTCTCAACGGCACCCGACGGCGGGACGAGCACCCCGCCGTGCCGCTCACAGCGGCCGAACTGGCCGCCGACGCGGTGCGTTGCGCGGTCGCCGGGGTGGCGGCGGTGCACGTGCACCCGCGCGACGACGCCGGAGCCGAGTCGCTCGACCCGGCGGTGATCGCCGCTGCGGTGACTGCCATCCGGGCCGCCCGTCCCGGCCTGCCGGTCGGCGTGAGCACCGGCGCCTGGATCGTCCCCGACCCGGCCGCGCGGGTCGCCGCCGTCCGTGCCTGGACGGTGCTGCCCGACTTCGCCTCGGTCAACGCCCACGAACCCGGGGCGGCCGAGGTCGCCGCCGCCCTGCACGAGCGCGGCGTGATGGTCGAGGCCGGCCTGTGGACGCCGGCGGCGGTCGATGCCTGGCGCCGCTGGTCCACGCCCACCGGGCGGATCCTCGTCGAGTGCATGGCCGAGCAGGTCGAGACGGCTCTCGCCGACGCGGCGTCGATCCTCGCCGCCCTGCCCGACGGGCACCCGCCGGTGCTGCTGCACGGGGAGGGCCCGGCCACCTGGCCGGTGTACGCGGAGGCGGTCCGGCGGGGTCTGCACACCCGGATCGGCCTGGAGGACACGCTGCTGCTGCCCGACGGCACCCAGACCCCCGACAACGCCACCCTGGTAACCACAGCCCGCGCCACCGCCACTCCCTGACCGACCCCACCCGGCCCACCCTGCCCGGGCCCGCCCCCGCCCGCCCCCGCCCGCCCCCGCTCGCTCCAGCCCGGTCGATCATGAAGTTGACGGCACTTCCCGTCCGTTTTGTCCAGGCCAACTTCATGATCACGCCCGTCAACCTCATGATCGTCCGCGGGAGGGGGTTTGTGTCACCGGGGGGCCGTGGAGTGACGCCAACTCCTTGATCGTGTGGGCGAGTGGCGGGCGGCGTCGATGAGGGAGGGGGCCTGAGCAGGTCGGGAGTGCCGGGAAGTGGCGCCGGAGGGCGGGGTTTGTCCCGGCCTGTCCGGCATCTGATCACCACTGAGTGACGCCGTAACTTCTCTCCGTCCGGGTGGTTTGATCATGACTCCTTGACCGAACGGCCCCTCGCGACCTAGCCTCGCCATACAGGCTCACTTTGCCCGACCAGCGCAGGCTAAGCGCACAACATAGATCTCGTAACAGAACAGCATCACTTTGGCCAGCTACACCGGCCCTTGACGGAAGCTTCGGAACCTTTCGGAGCCTCCGACAACTGCAACCGGCCGCCAGCGGTGCCCCATGAGGGGGCACCGCCGACGGAAAGCTGCCCACAGCCAGCCGCTCCGGTCGGGCGTCCAGAGCCGCAGGCGCGTGTCCTTCGCGCGTGTCCTGCGGCGCCGACGTTCAGGGGGAGGCGGCCATGCCAGGGCGGCACAGGTTCACCGGCGGTCTGCCACACGGCCCCGACCCCGCATCGGCGGGCGACAGCCCGGCCACCGGGTATCGACAAGTCGGCGACGCCGGCCGGGCCGGCGGAGCGACTCGATGAGCGCCTTCGACATCGTCCTCCTCCTGGTCGTGCTGCTGCTGGTCGTGGTGGTGGTCGGCGCCGTGCTGTTCGGCGTGCGTACCCTCAAGCGGCTCAGCCTGGCGCCCGCGCCGGAGGATCCGGCCTTCATCGCGGAGAAGGACCGGCAGGAACAGTCCCTCGCGGCGTTGCGGACGGCCGCCGACGAGGTGAACAGCACCATCGACGTGGCGAAGTCCGCGGCCGCGGCGGCGCGGGCCGAGGCGGCCGCCGCCAAGGCGGAGGCGAAGGCGGCCCGGGCCGAGGCGCGGCGGGTGCTCGACGACGCCCGCGCCGAGGCCGACACGGTGCTGGAGCGGGCGCACAAGCAGGCCGAGGCGGATGCCGAGCAGTTGCGCGCCACCGCACGGCGCAGCGGCGAGCGGGAGGTGGCGGTGCTGGCCGCGACCACCCGGGAGCAGGCGGCCGAGGTGGAACGCCGCGCCGCCCGGATGGACGAGCGGGAGCGGCTGCACACCGAGGAGGTGGAGCGGCTGGCCGAGCGGGAACGGCAGCTCACCGCCGCCACCGCGGCGCTCGCCGCCCGGGAGGCCGCCCTGACCGAACGCGAGCGGACGCTGACCGAGGTGGAGGAGCAGCGTCGCCGGGAGCTGGAGCGGGTGGCCGGCCTGACCGCCGACGCGGCCCGCACCGAGCTTGTCGAGTCGATCGAGGGGCAGGCGAAGCGGGAGGCCGCGCTGCTGGTCCGGGAGATCGAGGCGGACGCCCGGGGCAGCGCCGAGCAGCGTGCCCGCAACATCGTCGTGGACGCCATCCAGCGGGTCGCGAGCGAGCAGACCGCGGAGAGCGTGGTCAGCGTGCTGCACCTGCCCGGCGACGAGATGAAGGGGCGCATCATCGGCCGCGAGGGGCGCAACATCCGCGCCTTCGAATCGGTCACCGGCGTCAACCTGATCATCGACGACACGCCCGAGGCGGTGCTGCTGTCCTGCTTCGACCCGGTACGCCGGGAGGTCGGCCGGGTCACGCTGGAGAAGCTGGTCCTGGACGGCCGGATCCACCCGCACCGGATCGAGGAGGTCTACGACCTGGCCCGGCAGGAGGTCGAGGAGCTGTGCCTCCGGGCCGCCGAGGACGCGCTGGTCGAGGTCGGCATCACCGAGATCCACCCGGAGCTGGTCACGCTGCTGGGCCGGTTGCGTTACCGGACGTCGTACGGGCAGAACGTGCTCAAGCACCTGGTGGAGACCGCGCACATCGCCGGGGTGATGGCCGCCGAGCTGCGGCTGGACGTGCCGACGATCAAGCGGTGCGCGTTCCTGCACGACATCGGCAAGGCGCTCACCCACGAGGTGGAGGGCAGCCATGCGATCATCGGCGCGGACGTGGCCCGCAAGTACGGCGAGAGCGAGGACGTGGTGCACGCCATCGAGGCGCACCACAACGAGGTGCCGCCGCAGACCATCGAGGCGGTGCTGACCCAGGCGTCTGATGCCTGCTCGGGCGGGCGGCCGGGCGCGCGGCGGGAGAGCCTCGAGGCGTACGTCAAGCGGCTGGAGCGGATCGAGGAGATCGCGGCCGGCAAGCTGGGCGTGGAGAAGGTCTTCGCCATGCAGGCGGGCCGGGAGATCCGGGTGATGGTCAAGCCGGACGACGTGGACGACATCGGCGCGGCGGTGCTGGCCCGGGACGTGGCCAAGCAGATCGAGGAGGAGCTGACCTACCCGGGTCAGATCCGGGTGACAGTGGTGCGCGAGTCGCGGGTCACCGAGATCGCCCGCTGAGCGGCGGGCGGACAACGGGGAACGGGCGGGTGGGGAGATCCCCACCCGCCCGTTCCGTGTCCGTCGGAGGACGTCAGCTCACAGCGGCGTGGCGCCGGTGCCACCGTCGGTCTGCGTGGCCGCCACCGGCTTGGCCGCGGTGCGCGGCAGCCGGGTCAGCCGCTTCTGCAACCACCAGGCCAGCACCGACAGCAGGCCGCAGATGCTGATGTAGATGGCCGCGACGATCAAATACGTCGGCACGTACGGCAGACCGAACGCCAGCCGGCCACCGATCTGCTTGCCCACGAAGAGCAGCTCCGGGTACGTGATGATGAAGCCGAGCGCGGTGTCCTTGAGCAGGACGACGAGCTGGCTCACGATCGCCGGGAGCATCGACCGGAACGCCTGCGGCAGCAGGATCAGCCGGAGCACCTGGTTCTTGCGCATGCCGATCGCGTACGCGCCCTCGGACTGCCCGTACGGCACGGCGTTGATGCCGGCACGGAAGATCTCCGCCAGCACCGAGCCGTTGTAGAGCGTCAACCCGATGACCAGTGCCCAGAACTTGTCGATCGGCCAGCCGTACTGCAACGGCACGTAGTAGCCGAAGAAGATCAGGATCAGCAGCGGGATGGCCCGGAACAGCTCCACCACGAACGTGGCGGGAGCGCGGAACAGCACCTTGTCGCTGAGCCGGGCGCTGGCGAAGAACGCGCCGAACAGCAGCGCCAGCACGGTGGCGACGGCGGCGACCTTCAGCGTGGCCCAGAGGCCGTTCAGCAGCTCCCGCTGCACGGCCGCGTACTGGAACTGCTCCCACTTGCGGGCCTCGAACTGACCGGTCTGGTTGAACTTGTAGACCACGAACGCGATCAGCGCGACGATCGCCGCGATCGAGACGACGCCGAGGATCCGGTTGCGCATCCGGGCCTTCGGGCCGGGGATGTCGTAGAGGACGCTGCTGCTGCTCATCGGGCCACCGCCCACTTGCGCTCGAGGATCCGCTGGAGCACCACCAGCGGGATGATCAGGATGAGGAAGCCGATCACGATCCAGGTGAGCACGATGAACTGCGGCTCACCCCGTTCCGACATGTACGCCGGGATGGCGCCGGCTTCCAGCACGGAGAAGCCGGCGGCGATCGTGGTGTTCTTCAGCATGGCGATGAGCACGCTCATCATGGGCGGGACCATGGCCCGCAGCGCCTGCGGCAGCACGATCAGCGTCAGCACCTGGGCGAACGTCATGCCCAGCGCGCGGGCCGCCTCGGCCTGGCCGGTGGCGACGGTGTTCACGCCCGAGCGGACCACCTCGCAGATGAACGCCGAGGTGTACGCGATCAGCGCGATGCAGGCGCTGTTGAAGTAGTCGATGTTGACGTCCAGCTTCGGCACCGCGAAGACGAGGAACGCGAACACCAGCGTCAGGGGAGTGTTGCGCACCAGGTTGACGTAGGTGGCGCCGAACGCCCGCAGCGCGGGGACCGGGGACACCCGCATCGCGCCGAGCAGCATGCCGAGGACGAGACTGCCGACGCCGGCGATCAGGAACAGCTTGACGGTGTTGAAGAACCCCTCGCGGAACAGGCTCGCGTTGTCCGTCAGGACGCGGAAGAACTCGCCCATACCTCGCTCTCACTCTCTCCAGACGGGACCGGGCGGGGAGGAGGACCTCCCCGCCCGGTCCGACGTCGGTGCGGACCGTCAGTACCGCTCGAGCTGCGGCGGGGTGGCCGGCGAGCCGGACTTGCCGAGCGTGCCGTCGTAGATCTTCTTCCAGGTGCCGTCGGTGAACGCCGCCTCGATCTGGTCGTTCACGTAGTCACGCAGCGCCTTGTCGTCCTTGGGCAGGCCGATGCCGTACTTCTCGGTGCTGAACGGCTGGCCGACGACCTTGAGCTCGTCCGGGTTCTGCGCGGCGTAGCCCTTGAGGATGGCGTCGTCGGTGGTCACCGCGTCGACCTTCTTGTCGAGCAGCTGCGAGACGCACTCGGAGTAGGTCTTGAACTCGACGATGTTCTCGCCCTCGGTCAGGCCCTCGTCGCGGATCTTCTGGATCGGCGTGGAGCCGGTGGCCGAGCAGACCTTCTTGCCCTTGAGCGTGTCCTTGCCGGTGATCGACGACTCGTCCTTGCGGACCAGCAGGTCCTGGCCGGCGACGAAGTACGGGCCGGCGAAGGAGACGTCGTTCTTGCGCTTGTCCGTGATCGAGTACGTGCCGACGTAGTAGTCGATCTCGCCACCCTTGATCGCGGTCTCCCGGTTGGCGGACGCGATCTCCTTGTACTCGATCTTCGCCGGGTCGACGCCGAGCGTGCTGGCGACGTACTGGGCGATCTCGATGTCGAAGCCGCAGCGCTTGCCCTGGGCGTCCTTGTAACCGAGGTTCGGCTGGTCGAACTTGACGCCGATGACGACCTTGCCGGCCGACTTGATCTTCTCGAAGGCCGGGCTGCCGGCGACGTTGGCGTCCGTCTTCGGGGTGAAGGTCACGCCTGAGCTGCTGCAGTTGTCGCCCTGTGCTCCACCGCTGGCGTTGCCGCCGCCGCTGGGAGCCGGGTTCCCCTCCTTGCCACAGGCAGCCGCGGAAAGGGCGAGCGAGGCCATCATGGCCACCGCCGCCACGCGCTTGTAACGCATACACATCTCCTTCTTCGACGGAGCCGACGGGACGACTCCACTACGGGCGCTCAGTGGGTGAGGATCTTGGAGAGGAAGTCCTTGGCCCGCTCGCTGCGCGGGTTCGCGAAGAACTCAGCCGGCGGCGCGTCCTCGACCAGCTTGCCGTCGGCCATGAAGATGACCCGGTTCGCCGCGTGCCGGGCGAAGCCCATCTCGTGGGTCACCACGACCATGGTCATGCCCTCGCTCGCCAGCGACGTCATCACGTCCAGCACCTCGCCGACCATCTCCGGGTCCAGCGCGCTGGTCGGCTCGTCGAACAGCATCGCTTTGGGCTGCATGGCCAGCGCGCGGGCGATGGCCGCCCGCTGCTGCTGACCGCCGGAGAGCTGCGCCGGGTACTTGTCCGCCTGGTTGGCGATGCCGACGCGGTCCAGCAGGGCCAGGCCGCGCTCGCGGGCGGCGGCGGGCTTCTCCTTGCGGACCTTGACCGGCCCCAGCGTCACGTTCTCCAGGATGGTCTTGTGCGCGAAGAGGTTGAACGACTGGAACACCATGCCGACCTCGCTGCGCAGCTTGGCCAGGGGCTTGCCCTCGGCCGGCAGCGGCTGCCCGTCGAACGTGATGGTGCCCTTGTCGATGGGCTCCAGCCGGTTGATGGTGCGGCACAGCGTCGACTTGCCGGAGCCGGACGGGCCGATCACGACGACCACCTCGCCCCGGCCGACGGAGAGGGACACGTCGTCGAGCACGTGCAGCGGCCCGAACCACTTGTTGACCCCGTCGAGCACGATCAGCGGGTCGCCCGTCGTCACGTCGTCCACCGTCCCTGTCGTCCATGGCGGAATTCGGGGGTCGGTCGACCCCCGGTTGGGCAACTGTAGGCGGGGTGATGTGGCAGAACGCAACTCAGATGGTCACGGAGCGGTAACACCGGTCACCGGCGTACCGGCCCGTCCGAATTTCGTCACCCACCGGGTGGGCCGAGTGGCGCCGTCGCCGCAGGCAGGAGATCATGAGGTGATGACCGACGCGATCCGGCTGACCGACTACGCCCGCGGTGGCGGCTGCGCCTGCAAGATCCCACCGGGCGAGCTGGAGGCGATGGTCGCGGGGCTCGGCGCCACCGGCGGCTCGGCCGACCTGCTGGTCGGCCTGGAGAACGGCGACGACGCCGCGGTGGTCCGGCTGGACGAGCGTACGGGCCTGGTCAGCACCGCCGACTTCTTCACCCCGGTGGTCGACGACGCCTACGACTGGGGGCGCATCGCCGCCGCCAACGCGCTCTCCGACGTGTACGCGATGGGCGGCACCCCGCTCGTCGCGCTCAACCTGCTCTGCTGGCCGCGCGGCGTACTGCCGCCGGAGATGGCCCGCGAGGTGCTGCGCGGCGGTCTGGACGTGGCCCGGGAGGCGAACTGCCACCTGGCCGGTGGGCACAGCGTGGACGACGACGGCCCGAAGTACGGCCTGGCCGTCACCGGTGTGGTCCGGCCGGAGGAGCTGATCACGCTCGACGCCGGGCAGGCCGGGCTGCCGCTGTCGCTGACCAAGCCGCTCGGCGTGGGCGTGCTCAACACCCGGCACAAGCAGACCGGGCAGCGCTTCCCCGAGGCCGTCGAGTCGATGGCCCGGCTCAACCGGGACGCGGCCCGCGCGGCGGTCGCGGCGGGCATCCGCTGCGGCACCGACGTGACCGGCTTCGGCCTGCTCGGGCACGCCTCGAAGCTGGCCCGGGCGAGCCGCCTGACGGTGGCGATCGACGCGGCGGCGGTGCCGTACCTGCCCGGCGCGCGGGAGGCGCTGCGCGACGGGTACGTCAGCGGCGGCACCCGGCGCAACCTGGAGTGGGTCACCCCGTGGACCGATTTCGGCGGGGCGGACGAGGGGGAGCGCCTGCTGCTCGCCGACGCGCAGACCTCTGGCGGCCTGCTGGTCGCCGGTGAGGTGCCGGGCGGCACGGTGATCGGGGAACTGCTGCCCGCGTCGGAGCACCTGATCCGGGTGCGCTGAGCCGCCGGATCCACGGCGCGGCCTGGCCGTCGCCGCGGCACCGTACCCGATAAACTGTCATCTTCCAGCTACTCTGGGCAACGTCGCCCGAGGGAATTTTGCCCGGAATGGTCACAGACCGGTAACTTGCGCCCGGCTGAGGTCAAATGCACCCCACCATCGTCATTAAGGCCCGATCCGGAGGCCGGTGGAACGAGCGCAGCGAGGAGGCGGCATGACCGAGCTGTGGAACTGGAGAATCGACGGCGGCGAGCCGGTGGAGGTCTACCCGGCACTGGCCGAGGCGCTCGGCCGGGTGGTGATGCCCATGGCCGTCGCCGACCCGATGCGGCTCCCCGCGTACGCGGTGGTCTGCGACGTGTGGGAGGCGCCCGGGCTGTACGGCACCGTGGTCGACTGTTACGGCGTACCCGAGAGCCTGACCGAGCTGCCCGCGATCGCGGCGCTGGCCCGGCTGCTGGGCCGCAACTGCCTGATGCGTGACGACACGCTCGACGCCGGCCGGCACCTGCTGGTCGCGCCCGACGGCACGATCCGGCCGGTGCACTTCGACGTGGCCGACACCGACGACGGCGAGGTGCTCAGCCACCACCGGCTCTGCACCGTCGCCGACGCGCGCTGCCGGGGCTGGTCGCAGTGCCACCGCTCCCGCTGGGCGCCGGACACGGTCGCCCCGGCGCTCGCCGCCGCCTGAGCGCGGGCGTCGGCGCGCGCCCGTGAGCGGTGCTCGCCGCCGTGCCCCCACCGGCGGCGAGCGGTGGCGGTCCCGGGCTCAGCCCCGGGCCGCCTGCTGCTGCCCCCGCACCACGAGCTGGTCGAGCAGCGTCGCGGTGGCGGCGGCCACGGCGTCCACCGCGGCGTCGAACGCGGCCGCGTTGTGCGCCGCCGGGGTACGGAATCCGGAGATCTTCCGGACGTACTGCAACGCGGCGGCGCGGATGTCCTCCTCGGTCACCACCGGGACGTACGGCTCACGCAGGGTCTTGATGCTCCGGCACACGGCTCCTCCTCGTTCGATCCGATCGGCTCCACCCGGATACGCTGTCCGGGTCATGACTACCGCAGCCGCGGGCAGCCCGCGCACCTACCAGGTGCGTACGTACGGCTGCCAGATGAACGTGCACGACTCCGAGCGCATCTCCGGCCTCCTCGAGGACGCCGGATACGTGCGTGCCGCGGAGGCCGACGAGCAGCCCGACGTGGTGGTGTTCAACACCTGCGCGGTCCGGGAGAACGCCGACAACCGGCTCTACGGCAACCTGGGTCATCTGCGCCCCGTGAAGGCGAAGCACCCCGGGATGCAGATCGCCGTCGGCGGCTGCCTGGCCCAGAAGGACCGCGGCGACATCGTCCGCAAGGCGCCCTGGGTGGACGTCGTCTTCGGCACGCACAACATCGGCTCGCTGCCGGCGCTGCTGGACCGGGCGCGGCACAACGCCGCGGCCGAGGTCGAGATCCTGGAGTCGCTGGAGGTCTTCCCCTCCACGCTGCCGACCCGGCGCGAGTCGACGTACGCCGGGTGGGTCTCGATCTCCGTCGGCTGCAACAACACCTGCACGTTCTGCATCGTGCCCTCCCTGCGCGGCAAGGAGAAGGACCGCCGCCCCGGAGACATCCTCGCCGAGGTCCGCGCGCTGGCCGACTCCGGCGTGCTGGAGGTGACGCTGCTCGGGCAGAACGTCAACTCGTACGGCGTCGAGTTCGGCGACCGGTACGCGTTCGGCAAGCTGCTGCGCGCCTGCGGCGACATCGACGGGCTGGAGCGGGTGCGGTTCACCAGCCCGCACCCGAAGGACTTCACCGACGACGTGATCGCCGCGATGGCCGAGACGCCGAACGTCTGCCACTCGCTGCACATGCCGTTGCAGTCCGGCTCGGACGACGTACTGCGGGCGATGCGCCGCTCGTACCGGTCGGAGAAGTACCTGGGGATCATCGAAAAGGTGCGGTCGGCCATGCCGGACGCGGCGATCACCACCGACATCATCGTCGGCTTCCCCGGCGAGACCGAGGCCGACTTCGCCCGCACGCTGGACGTGGTCCGGGAGGCGCGGTTCTCCTCGGCGTTCACGTTCCAGTACTCCAAGCGCCCCGGCACCCCGGCCGCCACGATGGACGGGCAGCTACCCAAGCAGGTCGTGCAGGAGCGCTACGAGCGGCTGATCGCCTGCGTCGAGGAGATCACCTGGGCGGAGAACAAGAAGCTCGTCGGCGAGACCGTCGAGGTGCTGGTGGCGGTCGGCGAGGGCCGCAAGGACGAGCGCACCGGCCGGATGTCCGGACGGGCCCGCGACGGCCGGCTCGTGCACTTCGCCACCGGTGAGCTGGCCGGGCGGATCCGCCCCGGCGACATCGTGCACACAGTCGTCACGTACGCCGCCCCGCACCACCTCAACGCCGACGGCGCGCCGCTGGCGCACCGGCGCACCCGGGCCGGGGACGCGGCCGAGGCGGGACAGGTTCCGCGTACCCCAGGGGTGCTGCTCGGCCTGCCGACGGTCGGCGCGCCGGCCGCGGCGCCCGCCCCGGTCGGCGGCTGCGCCGCGCACTGAGCCCAGCGTGACGGCGGGGGCCGAGCCGGGCCCCCGCCGTCACGGTCTCAGCAGGCGGTGCCGTTGAGCTTCACGCTGCCGGGGTTCGCGGCGGTGCCGTTGGCGGTGAAGCCGACGGTGACCGACGCGCCCGGCGCCAGCGACGACGCCCAGGCCGGCGCGGCCGCCGTCACAGTGGTCCCGGACTGCGTGACGGTGGCGTTCCAGCCGCTGGCCAGCGTCACCCCGGACGGCCAGGTCCAGGTGGCCGACCACGGGTTCACCGCGGCGGTGCCGGTGTTCTTGACGGTCAGCTCACCCTGGAAGCCACCCGCCCAGGAATTGATCTGCTTGTAGGTGGCGGTGCAGCCACCGGTCACCGGAGGCGGCGGGGTGGTCGGTGCCGGCGAGGTGTTCGGCGTGCCGGTCGGGGACGGGCTGGTGGTGCCGCCACCGCCGGTCGGCGGGATCAGGTACGGCGTGAGGATGTCCTGCTTCGGCTGGTTGATCGTGGTCCAGTCGTCGTTGGCGATGCCGCCGGTGTCACCGGAGTTCGGGTTCCACGACCAGTACGTGAAGGACATGCCGTTCACGCCGGTGCCGGTGTACGCCATCAGGTTCTGCAGCCAGATCTTGTCCTTGGGGTCCTGGAGCGTGGTGCCGAACTCGCCCATCATGATCGGCGCGATGTTCTGCTTGTAGAGGTAGCCCCAGTACTTGTCCCAGATGGCCGGCATGTTTGCCGGGTACGACGGGTCGTCGAACCAGGCCTGGCGGTAGACCGAGGTGGCGTACTCGTGCGGCGAGTAGACCAGCCGGTTGGCCACGTTCAGCCGCACCGGGAACTGCCCGGCCTTGGACAGGTTGCCGCCCCACCAGCCGCAGTCCTCGTCGTTGCTGGGGTCGTTGTCCCAGACGTTCGACAGGCCGCCGCTCGGACAGCTCACCCCCTCCACGAAGATCAGCCAGTTCGGCTGCACGCCGAGGATCGCGTTGCCGGCCCGCTCGGCGGCCAGCCGCCAGTCCCGGGCGGTGTCGCCGCAGCCCCAGCAGGCGCCGGTGGCGGCCGGGTTGGTGCCCTCGGCGTGCGGCTCGTTGTGCAGGTCCGCGCCGATCACCGTGGTGTTGCCGGCGTACCGCTGGGCCAGCATCTTCCAGTCGTTGATCCAGGTCGCCTCGGAGACCGTCGAGGTGTACCAGAGCGGCGACTGACCGGCCGACGTCGGCCGGTGCCGGTCCAGGATGACCCGCATCCCCTTGCTGCCCGCGTAGTCGATGACCTTGTCGAGGATCTGCAGCGGGGAGAGCCCGATCAGGTCCGGGTTGACGAAGTCGTTGATGCCGGTCGCGGTCGCGCCGGACTTGAGCGCGTCGTTCGAGTACGGGATGCGCAGCGTGTTGTAGCCCAGCCGGGCCATGGTGTCGAGCTGCGAGCGCCACGGGTTGCTCGACCACAGGCCGTGGAACGTCTTGTTGTCGGTCTCCATCCCGAACCAGTTGATGCCGGTCAGCCGGACCGTCGCGCCCGTACTGTCGACGATCTTGCTGCCGCTGGTGTGCAGGTAGCCGGTGCCGGTGCCACCGGCCGCCGCGGCGGCCGGTGCGGTGGAGACGGCGGCGGCGACGAGAACGCCGGCTGCCGCGGTGGCGAGCGCCGTCAGGGCGCCGCCGAGGGCGGTGCGTCGGTGCATGGAAGCTCCACTTCGGATGCCCGCGCCGCGCAGGCGCCGCGGGCGGCAGGACCAGGAGGCACGTCCCGCTCGTCATCGAGTACGCGCGCAGTGCGCGCCGGGCCGTGTCGTGTGGACGGCCAACCGCGAGATGTCGCACCGGCGACCGTCGACGGCGAGATCAGCCGTCGGTGCCCTCGTGCCGGTGCCTGAACCTGGCTCCGCCGCTCATTCTGATCAGCCTGCCTCGATGCGTCAACCCTGGTCCGGACGCAGGTGAACCCCCGGCCGACAGGGCCGGGGGCTCACCCGATGTGTCCGTCCGCCGGCCTGCCCGGCCGGGGTGCTTCCGTCAGCCGGCCTGCTCGGCGAGCTGGAGGAACTGCCGCTTCGAGGCGAGCGCCTGCTCGGCCTCCTTGATCCGTCGGGTGTCGCCGGCGGCCTGGGCCCGGGCCAGCCGGTCCTCGGCCTCGGCGACCTGGGCACGCATCTGCGCCAGCAGCGGGTTGTCCTCCTTGGAGGTGCGCCGCCACGCCGAGTCCATCACCTCGCGGACCTTGTCGTCCACGGCCCGCAGCCGGCGCTCCAGCCCGGCGGCGGCCTCGCGCGGCACCCGGCCGGCCTCGTGCCACTGCGCCTGGATGTCCCGCAGCTTCGCCTGCGCGCCCTTCGGGTCGCCGTCGACGTCCAGCGCCTCGGCCTCGGCCAGCAGCGCCTGCTTGCGCTCCAGGTTGGCGCGCTGCTCGTTGTCGCGGGCGGAGAAGACCTCGCTGCGGCGGGTGAAGAACTCGTCCTGCGCGGCGCGGAACCGTTCCCAGAGCTTCTGCTCGGCCTCCTTGGCGGCGCGTGGCGCGGCCTTCCACTGGGCCATCAGGTCCTTGAGCTGACCGGCGGTGACGCCCCAGTCGCTGGAGTCCTTGAGCTTCTCCGCCTCGGCGACCAGTTCCTCCTTGACCGTCTGCGCCTGCTTGCGCTGCTGGTCGAGGGAGGCGAAGTGGGCGCCCCGGCGGCGGGTGAAGCCGTCCCGCGCGGCGGCGAACCGCTTCCACAGCTCACCGTCGGTCTTCTTGTCGACGCCGCGGATGGTCTTCCACTCGTCGAGGATCTCCTTGAGCCGGTCACCGGCGGTCTTCCAGCCGGTCGACTCGGCGGCCAGCTTCTCGGCCTCCTCGACCAGGGCGGTCTTGCGCGCCAGCGCCTCGCCCCGGGCGGCCTCGCGGGCCGCCTTGGCCTCGCCGGCCTTCTCCTCGGCGACGGTGGCCAGCTTGTCCAGGCGGGCGGCGAGGGCGTCGATGTCACCGACGACGTGCGCCTCGGCCAGCGACCCACGGATCCGGCGGATCGTGGTCAGGGAGTGGCCGGCGTCAGCCGCGCCCGAGTTGAGCCGGGCCTCGGTCAGATCGACCTCGGTCACCAGGTCGGCGTAGCGCCGGGCGAAGTGGGCGAGCCCTTCCTCCGGTGCCCCTGCCTGCCAGGATCCGACCACCCGCTCGCCCTCGGCGGTCTTGACGTAGACGGTGCCGTCCTCGTCGACCCGTCCGAAGGCAGTCCAGTCGCTCATGTGCCCATCCTCGTTCTCCCGGCGCCGAGGGGACAGCCCCCTCGTTCGCCGCCACGGCGCAGCAAACTTTCTCCCGGCATTGTCACAGGTCCGCCCCCGTCCGTGTCGAGCGCCTGTCGCCGACCGTGACCATACGGTGTTGTACGCCCTCGATGACCGGATCGGCGCGGGGACGCACCGGGGGATCCCGATAGGTTTGGGGGCGTGCCACTGGTCGCCGCCGCCGTCTGCCCCCACCCGCCGCTGATCGTGCCCGAGCTGGCCGGCGCCGCCGCGCCCGAGCTGGACGGCCTGCGCGCCGCCGCCGACGCCGCTGTCGCCCGGCTGCTCGCCGCCGAGCCCGAGGCGATCCTGCTCGTCGGCGGCGGACCGGAGACCGTCCGGTTCAATTCCGCCGAGCACGGCTCGCTTCGCCCGTACGGGCTGGACCGGCGCGTGCGGCTCTGGAAGGTCAACTGCGCGGGCGGGGACCGCCTGCCGCTGAGCCTGACCGTCGGCGCCTGGCTGCTGAACCGCTCCGGCACCGAACTGCCCCGGCTGGCCCGCTCGGTGGCGCACGACGCCGCACCGGCGGAGTGCGCGGCGTTCGGCACGAGCCTGATCCTCGACGACGACCCGCGGGTCGCGCTGCTCGTGCTCGGTGACGGGTCCGCCTGCCGGGGCGTCAAGGCGCCTGGCTACGACGACCCGCGTGCCGAGGCGTACGACGAGGGGGTCGCCCTGGCCCTGGCCGGCGCGGACGCAGACGCCCTGCTCGGCCTGGACCCGGTGCTGTCGGCGGAGCTGCGGGTCGCCGGGCGGGCGCCGTGGCAGGTGCTGGCCGGCGCGGTCCGGGCGGCGGGCGGCGACTGGCGCGGCGACGTCAGCTACCAGGACGCGCCCTACGGCGTTTCCTACTTCGTGGCGAACTGGGAGCGGGCATGACCGTCGTGGCGGTGGTCGGGCCGACCGCGGCCGGGAAGTCGGCGCTGAGCATCGCGCTGGCGCACGCGCTGGGCGGCGAGGTGGTCAACGCCGACTCGATGCAGCTCTACCGGGGCATGGACGTCGGCACCGCGAAGCTGACCCCGGCCGAGCGCGAGGGCGTGCCGCACCACCTGCTGGACATCTGGCCGGTGACCGAGCCCGCCAGCGTCGCCGAATACCAGACGCTGGCCCGCGCGGCGGTCGACGACATCCTGGCCCGGGGACGGGTGCCGCTGCTCGTCGGCGGCTCCGGGCTGTACGTGCGGGCGGTGCTGGAACGGTTCGAGTTCCCCGGCACCGACCCGGCCCTGCGGGAGCGGCTGGAGGCGGAACTCGCGGCGGTGGGCCCGCTGCCGCTGCACGCGCGGCTGGCCGAGGCCGACCCGGGCGCGGCGGCGAGCATCCTGCCCACCAACGGGCGGCGGATCGTGCGGGCGCTGGAGGTGATCGAGCTGACCGGCGCGCCGTTCACCGCGTCGCTGCCGTCGCCCACGCCGTACTACCCGTCGGTGCAGCTCGGCGTGGACCTGGACACCGGGCTGCTGGACGAGCGGATCGCGCTGCGGGTGGACCGGATGTGGGCCGACGGCCTGGTCGACGAGGTACGGGCGCTGGTCGGCGAGGGGCTGCCCGAGGGGCGGACGGCCAGCCGGGCGCTCGGCTACCAGCAGGTGCTGCGGTTCCTGGCCGGGGAGCTGACCGAGGCGCAGGCGCACGAGGAGACGATCCGCGCCACCCGCCGTTTCGTCCGGCGGCAGCGCTCCTGGTTCCGGCGTGACCCGCGCGTCCACTGGCTGGACGCGGCGTCGCCCGCGTTTCTCGACACTGCCCTGCGGGTGGTCGCCGAGCATCGGCCATGATGGGGGCGTGGAGTTCACAAAGGGTCACGGCACCGGCAACGACTTCGTCATCCTGCCCGACCCGGACGGCACCCTCGACCTGACACCCGGCCTGGTCGCCGCGCTCTGCGACAGGCGGCGCGGGCTGGGCGGCGACGGCGTGCTGCGCGTCGTACGGGCCGCCAAGCACCCGGAGGGCGTCGCGCTCGCGGGCGAGGCCGAGTGGTTCATGGACTACTGGAACTCCGACGGCTCGTTCGCCGAGATGTGCGGCAACGGGGCCCGCGTGTTCGTCCGCTACCTGCTGGACCGTTCGCTGGCCGCCGCCCCGTCGGGCGGGACGCTGCCGATCGCGACCCGCGCCGGCCTGGTGCGGGCCCGGGTCGAGGGCGCCGACGTGGCGGTCGAGATGCGCCGCCCCCGGCTGTACGACACGGCGACCGCCACGCTCGGCGGGCTGACGCTGCCCGGCGCCGCGGTGGATGTCGGCAACCCGCACCTGGTGTGCGCGCTGCCCGCTGCTCTGGAGCTGACGGCGCTCGACCTCACCCGCGCGCCCGAGGTGGACGCCTCGACCTTCCCTTCCGGGGTGAACGTCGAGTTCACGACGCCGGGCGAGCCGGTCGACGGCACCGACGGGCACGTGCTGATGCGGGTGTACGAGCGCGGCTCTGCCGAGACGCTGTCCTGCGGCACCGGCGCGTGCGCGGTGGCGGCGGTGGCGTTGCGCGACGCCGGCCGGGACACCGGCACGATGACAGTCGATGTGCCGGGCGGGCGTCTGACGGTCACCGTGACAGCCGACTCGTGCTGGCTCTCCGGCCCGGCCGTCCTGGTGGCCACAGGCACCCTGACCCCCACAGCCCTGCACCCGTAGCCTCCCTCGGTCGACACGGGGCTGAGTGGTGGCCGCGGCCCGGCTGCCCGGCTGCCCGGCATGATCAACACCAGTTCGGCGAAGTGGTGCTGTAGCGGGGCCTCTGATGCCACCACCTCGCCGAACTGGTGTTGATCAAGGGTGCTGATACCGCTACTTCGGGGAAGCGGAGTCGATCAAAGTGCGACGATGGGACGTTCTGTCTGACTTGTCCGCCTCGGCTGAGGCGCTGCTGGGGATCTTGGAAGATTTGGGCCCCTCTGAGGGCCGTTTTCTTCCAAGATCTCGTGTGGACGCGCCGGGGACGCCTGACTGCGCCGGTGCGCTGACCCCGGCGCGGGCGGGCCCCGTGTGAGGAGGCAGGAGGTGCCCCGCGAGAGGGTGCTGGCCTGTGCGAAGGCGCCGCGAGAGGCAGGGGCGTGCCTGGTCAGGGGGTGGCGCTGGCGTTGGCGGCGATCTCGGGGAGGTCGGCCGGGCCCGGGTCGGCCGCGGGCGCCGGCGTGGCGGCCGGGTTCTGGGCGGCGGCCCGTACCGCGGCGGCCACCGCCGGGGCGACCCGGGAGTCGAAGACGCTCGGCACGATCACCGTCGGGTTGATCTTGTCCTCGCCGACCACGTCCGCGATGGCCCGGGCGGCGGCGAGCGCCATCTCCTCGGTGAACTCCTCGGCGTGCGCGTCGAGCATGCCGCGGAACACGCCGGGGAAGGCGAGCACGTTGTTGATCTGGTTCGGCTGGTCCGAGCGGCCGGTGGCGACCACGGCGGCGTACTTGCGGGCCTCCCGCGGGTCCACCTCCGGGTCGGGGTTGGCGAGCGCGAAGACGATCGAGTCCTTCGCCATCGCGGCGACGTCCTCGCCGGTGAGCAGGTTCGGCGCGCTCACACCGATGAACACGTCCGCGCCGCGTACCGCCCCGGCCAGGTCACCGGAGTAGTTCTCCTTGTTGGTGTTCTCGGCCAGCCACTGCCAGGCCGGGTTGAGGTCCGGCAGTCCGCGGTGCAGGGCGCCCTGGCGGTCGTACGCGATGATGTCGCCCACGCCTTGGCGGAGCAGCAGTTTCATGATCGCGGTGCCGGCCGCGCCGGCGCCGGAGACCACGACCCGGACGTCCGCGAGCTGCTTGCCCACGACGCGCAGCGCGTTCGTCAGCGCGGCCAGCACGCAGATCGCGGTGCCGTGCTGGTCGTCGTGGAAGACCGGGATGTCCAGGGCCTCACGCAGCCGGGCCTCGATCTCGAAGCAGCGCGGCGCGGCGATGTCCTCCAGGTTGATGCCGCCGTACGCGGGCGCGATCGCCTTGACGATCGCCACGATCTCGTCGGTGTCCTGGGTGTCAAGCACGACCGGCCAGGCGTCCACCCCGCCGAAGCGCTTGAACAGCGCCGCCTTGCCCTCCATCACCGGCAGCGACGCGGCCGGCCCGAGGTTGCCCAGGCCGAGCACCGCGGTGCCGTCGCTGACCACGGCGACGGTGTTGCGCTTGATGGTGAGCCGCCGGGCGTCGGCCGGGTTCTCCGCGATCGCCATGCAGACCCGGGCCACACCCGGGGTGTACGCGCGGGACAGCTCGTCGCGGGTGCGCAGCGCGACCTTCGGGGTGACCTCGATCTTGCCGCCGAGGTGCAACAGGAACGTGCGGTCGGAGACCTTGCGCACGTCCACCCCGTCGAGCGCGGTGAGCGCGTCGACCACCTGGTCGGCGTGGCCGGCGTCGGCGGTGTCGCAGGTGAGGTCGACGATCACGTGCGCGGGGTCGGAGTCGACCACGTCCAGCGCGGTGACGATGGCCCCGGCCTCGCCGGCGGCGGTGGTGAGGCGGCCGATGGAGGAGGCGTCGGCGGGTACCGCGATCCGGATGGTGATGGAGAATCCGGCACTCGGCAGTCGGGTGTTGGCCACGAGAAACTCCTCCGTCGGCGCTGAGCGGCTCGACTGGCATTTCTACTCGCCCGCCCAGGTCGCCCGGCATCCGCCCCCGCTACCCGTCGGTAGCGTCACGGGCATAACACAGGTGCGTCCGGCGTTGTCACATGTCAGGATTGCTGTCACGCGCCGAAAATTCTCGGCGTTGCCCAAAACGGACAGGAGACGCATTTGCGCGAGCAGGAGACCTTCCATCCCTACACCGACGACGAGTTCGACGCCACCACCGGCGAGTACGAGCTGTCGGAGCGGCAGGCGCTGCGGCGGGTCCCCGGCCTCTCCACCGAACTCACAGACATCACCGAGGTCGAATACCGCCAGCTCCGGCTGGAGCGGGTCGTCCTGGTGGGGGTCTGGACCGAGGGCACGCAGACCGACGCCGACAACAGCCTCACCGAGCTGGCGGCGCTGGCCGAGACGGCCGGCTCGCAGGTGCTCGAAGGGCTGATCCAGCGTCGCCAGCGGCCCGACCCGGCCACGTACATCGGCCGCGGCAAGGTCGACGACCTGGGCGCGGTGGCGCTGTCCACCGGCGCCGACACGATCATCTGCGACGGTGAGCTGTCGCCGTCGCAGCTGCGCAACCTGGAGCAGCGCACCAAGGTCAAGGTGGTCGACCGGACCGCCCTGATCCTCGACATCTTCGCCCAGCACGCCAAGAGCAAGGAGGGCAAGGCGCAGGTCGAGCTGGCCCAGCTCGAATACCTGCTGCCGCGCCTGCGCGGCTGGGGCGAGACGCTGTCCCGGCAGACCGGTGGTAGCGGCCGCGGGGGTGGCGCCGGCGGCGGCGTGGGTCTGCGTGGTCCCGGTGAGACCAAGCTGGAGACCGACCGGCGGCGCATCCGCCACCGCATCGCGCGGCTGCGCCGCGAGATCAAGAGCATGGCGACGGTACGCCAGACCAAGCGCGCCCGGCGTACCCGTAACGCGGTACCCGCGGTGGCCATCGCCGGCTACACCAACGCCGGCAAGTCCAGCCTGCTCAACCGCCTGACCGGTGCGGGCGTGCTGGTGGAGAACGCGCTGTTCGCCACGCTGGACCCGACCACCCGCCGGGCCACCACGTCCGACGGCCGGCTCTACACGCTGTCCGACACGGTCGGGTTCGTCCGGCACCTGCCGCACCAGATCGTCGAGGCGTTCCGCTCGACGCTGGAGGAGGTCGCCGACGCCGACCTGGTCGTGCACGTGGTCGACGGCACCCACCCGGACCCGGAGGAGCAGGTCCGGGCGGTACGCGAGGTGCTCGCCGAGGTGGGCGCGGACCGGTTGCCGGAACTACTGGTGGTGAACAAGACCGACGCCACCGACGAGGAGACGATGCTGCGGCTCAAGCGGCTCTGGCCGGACGCGGTCTTCGTCTCCGCCCACAGCGGGCGCGGAGTCGACGAACTGCGCGAGGCGGTCGAGCGGCGGCTGCCCCGGCCTGCCGTCGAGGTGCGCGCGGTGCTCCCGTACGACCGGGGTGACCTGGTCTCCCGGGTGCACCGGCAGGGTGAGGTGCTCAGCACCGCGCACCTGCCCGAGGGCACGCTGGTGCACGTGCGGGTCAGCGAGGGTCTGGCTGCGGAGCTCGCGCCGTACCGGGCGGGTGACCGGCTGACCAGTGACGAGCGGGTGGGCGCCGGGCGGTGAGCCGTCCGGCGTCACCCGCCGGAAACCCGCGCCGTGCGACACTGAGCGTCATGCGGCACGTTGTCTCCTCGGTCACGCTCGCGCTCGGCCTGGTCGGCGCGGTCGTGGCGCCGGCCGGGCCGGCCCCGGCGGCTCCCGCCGCGGCCCCCGTGCTGGCCGCGGCCCCCAAGAAGAAGTGCACCGTGGAGGACAGCCGCCTCCGCGAGCTGTCCGGCCTGGTGGCCACCAGCAACGGGTACGTCGTGATCAACGACGGCTCGGACGACCCCAGCCGCAAGCGGGTCTTCTACCTGGACACCAAGTGCAAGGTGGACAAGGAGGTCCGTTACTCCGGTGACGGGCCGCTCGACACCGAGGACCTCGCGCTCAGCCCGGACCGCAAGACCCTCTGGATCGCCGACACAGGCGACAACGTGGAGAAGAAGACGCGCCGGGAGCGGGTCGCGGTCTGGACGATGCCGCTGAGCGGCTCGAAGCAGCCGGTGCTGCACCGGCTCAGCTACCCGGGTAAGGAGCCGCACGACGCGGAGGCCCTGCTCGTCGGCGACGACAACATGCCGCTGGTGATCACCAAGGAGCTCTCCGGCAAGTCGGAGATCTTCACCCCGACGGTGAAGCTGAAGGCGAGCGGCGACACCGAGCCGATCCCGATGAAGAAGGCCGGCGAGTTCACGCTCCCGAAGACGAACACCGAGAACAAGCTCGGCTCGCCCGGCCGGGCGTTGGTCACCGGTGCTGCCCGCTCGCCCGACGGCAGCAAGGTCGTGCTGCGCACGTACGCCGACGCGTTCGAGTTCGACGTGGCCGGCGGCGACATCGTCAAGGCGATCACCACCGGCAAGCCCCGGGTCACCCCGCTGGTCGACCCGTTCGGCGAGGCGATCTCCTACACGCCGGACGGCAAGTTGTTCGTCACCGTCTCCGACGGCGGCACGCTCGACGAGTCGGACCCGATCGACATCCTCAGCTACACCCCGTCGACCACCGGTGCCGAGGCGCTGCCGAACGGCGGCAAGGCCGAGACCAAGGCGGCGGCCGAGAAGTCCTGGCTCGAAGGGCTCTCGCTCGACGAGATCACGTACCTGATCGCGGCGGTCGGGGTGCTCGGCGCGCTCCTGGTCGGCGCGGGCGTGTTCGGCATCCTGCGGGCGCGGCGCAAGCCGGCGCCCCGGGCGCCGGCCGACGAGCCCGAGCGCAGCGGCGAGTTCCCGGTGAACAACGGCTTCCCGTCCGCGGAACGGCCGGAGGCGCCGCGCGGCGGGGTCTACGGCGGCGGTCAGGGCGGCGTCTACGGCGGCGCGCCGAACGGTGACCGCCCGGCGTCCGGCGGTGTCTACGGCGGCGGCCGGCCGGGCGGCGGCGTGTACGGCGGCGGCCCTCAGGACGGCGGTCGCGGCCAGGGGGGTGGCCGTCCTCCGGGCGCGGGCCGTCCGCAGGGCGGCGGCGTCTACGGCGGGGGCGGTGCCCCGGCCGGCGGCGGAGGGCGCGGTGGCGGCGTCTACGGCGGCGGAGGCCAGGGCGGACCGGGCGCGGGCCAGGGCGGTCCCGGTCGAGGCGGCCCGGGTGGCGGTGGCCAGGGCAGTCCGGGCCGTGGCGGTCCGGGTGGCGGCTACGGCGGCGGCCCGGGTGGGGCCGGATATCGCGGGCAGCCGAACGGCGGCGGGCCGCGCGCCGAGGGCGGCCGGGCCGAGCCGCCGCGCCGCGGCCAGGAACCGCGTGGCGGGCGCCGCGACGGTTATGACGATCAGGGCCGGTACGGCCCGGTGTCCGGCGGCGGCCGGGAGTACCGCGGCGACCGCTACTGAGACGACACGACGAAGGGGTGACCGGCGACCGGTCACCCCTTCTCGTTTGCCGTCGTCAGATGCGGCGCAGGACCGCCACCACGCGGCCCATGATGGTGGCGTCGTCGCCGGGGATCGGGTCGAAGGCCGGGTTCTGCGGCATCAGCCAGACGTGCCCGTCGCGCCGCCGGTAGGTCTTCACCGTCGCCTCACCGTCGAGCATGGCGGCCACGATGTCGCCGACCTCGGCGTTCGGCTGCTGCCGGACGACCACCCAGTCGCCGTCGCAGATCGCCGCGTCGAGCATCGAGTCGCCCTTGACCTGGAGCATGAAGACCTCGCCCTCACCGACCAGCTCGCGGGGGAGGGGGAAGATGTCCTCCACCGCCTGCTCGGCCAGGATCGGCCCACCGGCGGCGATGCGGCCCAGCATCGGCACGTACGCCGGGGCGGGCCGCTGCGCGCGGGCCGCCTCGTCGTCCGCCTCGCCCGGCGCGCGGACGTCGACGGCGCGCGGCCGGTTCGGGTCGCGGCGCAGGAAGCCCTTCTTCTCCAGCTCCTTGAGCTGGTAGGCGACGCTGGACGGGGACACCAGCCCGACCGCCTCGCCGATCTCGCGGACGCTCGGCGGGTAGCCGTGGCGCTCGACCCAGTTGCGAATGAACTCCAGGATCCGCCGCTGCCGGGCGGTCAGGTCGACGGTCGCCGGGTCGGGGAAGCTGCTCACCACCGGGGTGACCGGACGCACCGCCGCGGGGGCAGTGCGGCTGCGGGCGGTGCGGGGGCGACGGGTCGCCGGAGGACCCGCCCCGTCGTTCGGCTGCGGGTTCTTCTGCCGGCTGGCCCGGTCCTCGGTCACGTCCGTCCCTCCCTGGTCGGCGCTGGGGTGCCTCGTCGGCTCGTGGTGCGTGTGGTCTGACCGTATAGGTGAGATCGGCCATTTTCAAACATCTGTACGACCTGCTGTCGGCGTGTCGCGTCGAATTCCTGGATTTCCGAACTGGTGTTCTGATAGAAGGGTACGCCGCTCGAACGGATGTTCCATCCCGGCCGCCCGTGACTAGCACGGGAGGCCGTCCGTTGGGCTCCTCGGCGGCGTCGCGCCGGGCGTGATCCTGACGACTCGCCGGACACGCCCGTCAACTTGACCTCGCTTGGGGTTCGGCATACGGTCGACCCCTAGATGTAGTAGTCACACGGGCGTAAGTTGCCTACAGGTTGGGTTCAACTACCGAACGCACTCCCGCACCGCGCACTCGGCGACGGTCATCGGACGATGGCCCCGCCGTGCCGACGCGTGCCCGGGAGCCGATAGGTGTGCCCGCGATCGACGGAGGAGGTCGGGCGAATGCGGTGTCCGTACTGCCGGCACGCCGACTCCCGGGTGGTCGACTCGCGGGAGGCCGACGACGGCCAGCTCATCCGGCGGCGACGGTCGTGCCCGGAGTGCGGCAAGCGGTTCACCACCGTCGAGGAGGCGGTGCTCGCGGTGGTCAAGCGCAGCGGGGTGACCGAGCCGTTCAGCCGTACGAAGATCATCGGTGGGGTGCGCAAGGCGTGCCAGGGGCGCCCGGTCGACGACGACTCGATCGCGCTGCTGGCACAGAAGGTCGAGGAGACCGTGCGGGCCAAGGGGGCGGCCGAGATCCCCAGCCACGAGGTGGGCCTGGCCATCCTCGGCCCGTTGCGTGACCTCGACGAGGTGGCCTACATGCGGTTCGCCAGCGTCTATCGCTCCTTCGACTCGCTCGCCGACTTCGAGCGCGAGATCGAGACGCTGCGGGCCGCCGCGCGCGCCCGGGAGGGCGCCGGTGCCGGTGCGGCGGACGCCGCCGGCGCGATCAGCTGACATTTTCGGGTTTCTGACAGGTACACGAGGCGCGGTGGGTGACCGTTGCCGACGAGGGGGGCGAGGGCGTGACGACCAGCAAGTCACGGAACAAGGCCGGGGCGGGGCTGAAGATCGAGCGCGTCTGGACGACCGAGGGGGTGCATCCCTACGACGAGGTCGCCTGGGAGCGCCGTGACGTCGTGATGACGAACTGGCGGGACGGCTCGATCAACTTCGAGCAGCGCGGGGTGGAGTTCCCCGAGTCCTGGTCGGTGAACGCGGCGAACATCGTGACCACCAAGTACTTCCGGGGCGCGGTGGGGACCCCGGAGCGGGAGTGGTCGCTGCGGCAGCTGATCGACCGGGTGGTCGAGACCTACCGCACCGCAGGTGAGGAGTACGGCTACTTCGCCACCCCGGCCGACGCCGAGGTGTTCGCGCACGAGCTGACCTGGATGCTGCTGCACCAGGTGTTCAGCTTCAACTCGCCGGTGTGGTTCAACGTCGGCACGCCGTCGCCGCAGCAGGTCAGCGCCTGCTTCATCCTCTCCGTCGACGACTCGATGGACTCCATCCTCGACTGGTACAAGGAGGAGGGGCGGATCTTCCAGGGCGGCTCCGGCGCCGGGGTCAACCTGTCCCGCATCCGTTCCTCGAAGGAGCTGCTCTCCTCCGGCGGCACCGCCTCCGGCCCGGTCAGCTTCATGCGCGGCGCGGACGCCTCCGCCGGCACCATCAAGTCCGGTGGCGCCACCCGGCGCGCCGCGAAGATGGTCATCCTCGACGTGGACCACCCGGACATCGAGGAGTTCGTGGCGACCAAGGCGCGCGAGGAGGACAAGATCCGCGCGCTGCGGGACGCCGGGTTCGACATGGACCTGGGCGGCGCCGACATCGTCAGCGTGCAGTATCAGAACGCCAACAACTCGGTCCGCGTCTCCGACGAGTTCATGACCGCGGTGGAGAACGGCGGCGGCTTCGACCTGCGCGGCCGGCTCGACGGGCAGACCATCGAGACGATCGACGCCAAGAAGCTGTTCCACACCATCTCCCAGGCCGCCTGGGAGTGCGCCGACCCGGGCCTGCAGTACGACGACACCATCAACGACTGGCACACCTGCCCGGAGACCGGGCGGATCACCGCGTCGAACCCGTGCTCGGAGTACCTGCACCTGGACAACTCCTCGTGCAACCTGGCCTCGCTGAACCTGATGAAGTTCCTCCGCGCCGACGGCGGCTTCGAGGTGGAGAAGTTCGTCAAGTCGGTCGAGTTCGTCATCACCGCGATGGACATCTCGATCTGCTTCGCCGACTTCCCGACCGAGAAGATCGGTGAGACCACCCGCGCCTACCGGCAGCTCGGCATCGGGTACGCCAACCTGGGCGCGCTGCTGATGGCCTCCGGCCTGCCGTACGACTCGGAGCAGGGCCGGGAGGTGTCCGCCGCGATCACCTCGCTGATGACCGGCACCGCCTACCGCCGTTCCGCCGAGCTGGCCGGCATCGTCGGCCCGTACGACGGCTACGCCCGCAACGCCGAGCCGCACAAGCGGGTCATGCGCAAGCACGCCGCCGCAAACGACGCGATCAAGGCGACCGGCACCGTGGCCACCGCCGTGCAGCGCGAGGCCACCAAGCAGTGGACGCTCGGCAACAAGCTCGGTGACAAGTTCGGTTGGCGCAACTCGCAGGCCAGCGTGCTCGCCCCGACCGGCACCATCGGCCTGATGATGGACTGCGACACCACGGGTGTCGAGCCGGACCTGGCACTGGTGAAGTTCAAGAAGCTGGTCGGCGGCGGCTCGATGCAGATCGTCAACCAGACCGTGCCGCGCGCCCTGCGCAGCCTCGGCTACCCCGAGGAGCAGGTCGAGGCGATCGTCGAGCACATCGCCGACCACGGCCACGTGGTGGACGCCCCGGGCCTCAAGCCGGAGCACTACCCGGTCTTCGACTGCGCGATGGGCGAGCGCTCGATCGCGCCGATGGGTCACGTGCGGATGATGGCGGCCGTCCAGCCGTTCATCTCCGGCGCCATCTCCAAGACGGTCAACATGCCGGAGCAGGCCACCGTCGAGGACGTCGAGAAGATCTACTTCGAGGGCTGGAAGCTCGGCCTCAAGGCGCTGGCGATCTACCGCGACAACTGCAAGGTCGGCCAGCCGCTGTCGGCTGCCAAGCCGAGCAAGGGCGCCGTCGAGGCCCAGGCCCCGGCCGCCACGCCGGAGAAGGTCGTGGAGAAGGTCGTCGAGTACCGCCCGGTGCGCAAGCGGCTGCCGAAGAAGCGCCCGTCGGAGACCATCTCGTTCTCGGTCGGCGGCGCGGAGGGCTACCTCACCGCCTCGTCCTACCCGGACGACGGCCTCGGCGAGGTCTTCCTCAAGATGTCGAAGCAGGGCTCGACCCTGGCCGGCGTGATGGACGCCTTCTCGGTGGCCATCTCCATCGGTCTCCAGTACGGCGTCCCGCTGGAGACGTACGTCAGCAAGTTCACAAACATGCGCTTCGAGCCGGCCGGCATGACCGACGACCCGGACGTGCGCATGGCCGCCTCGGTGATGGACTACATCTTCCGTCGCCTGGCGCTGGACTTCCTGCCGTACGACCGCCGCGCCGAGCTGGGCATCTTCACCGCCAAGGAGCGGGCCGCCCAGCTCGCGGCCGAGGCGGAGGCGGAGGCGAGCGGTGCGGACCTCACCGCGATGGCCGCCTCCGCCCCGGTCGAGGCGCCGGAGCCGAAGACCGGCCCGATCGCGCAGCCGGCGCAGGAGATGGCCGACGCCGCGGCCGTCAAGCCCGCGCCGTCTGTGGGTTCCAGCACCGAACTGCTGGAGGCCGTGATCGGCAAGGCCGCGGACGCGCCGCTCTGCTTCACCTGCGGCACGAAGATGCGGCCCGCCGGTAGCTGCTACGTCTGCGAGGGCTGCGGCTCCACCAGCGGCTGCAGCTGACATCGAGCTGAGTCGCATCTGCTGCGACAGCGACCGCCCGGTCCTCCAGGGGCCGGGCGGTCGCTGCGGCAGGGACGAGATGTCGTCGATCGTCAGACGGACGGGTCCCAGGCGATGAGCTGGTCGAAGATGCGGCGGTCGCCGTCCAGCTCCAGCTTCGGGGAATCCGGCGTGATGCGGCCGTAGAAGAACAGGACCAGGTCACTGGCAGTGCCCCGGGCGGAGACGAAGGCCGTGTCCCGGTCCGGGTCCTCACCGGCGGCCGGCTCGCCGAGCCGGCTGGCCTGTGCGCCGTCGCCGGACAGGCGAAGGCGCCACGAGCGGCCCTCGGTGGCGTGGTATTCGACGACGGCGGGTTCGTGCGGCCAGGCGACATCCGTCGAGCAGAGGGTGAACTGGCAGTCGTCGAAAGCGTCGAGGGCGACCTCGTCCGGCAGCGGCTCCGGGTTCCCCACGGCGAGCTGAGCGTCGTGGGTGTGCACAGCGATCTCGGCGACCTGGCGCCGAGCCCACGCGCCGGAGGTTTCCGGTGACTGCGAATCACCCCACCACGTCCAACACCGGCGGTCCGGGCCGGCCTCGCGCAGCGCGCTCGTCAGCCGCTCGACGGACTCGGTCCACCAGGCCAGGAGACCCTCGCGTTCCCGAGGCGCACCCGTGCCGTCGTCCCACACGGACTTGTCCGGGGGGCCGTCGGCCGGCCCTGCGGCGACGATGGCGGCCGACCTGCGGCGGCCCATGCCCAGGTGCTGTACGAGATCGAACAGCGTCCACTCCGGACAGCTCGGCACCGGCGTGTCGAGGCTGGGCGCCGCAGCGACCGCGGCGTGGAAAGCAGCCGACCGGTCGTCGATCAGCCGCAGGTGATCGGAAAACGTGAGAATCGTGTGCACCCGGGCTGTCTATCAGTGTTCTTCGACAGATGGACAGCGATATTCGCCGCGCACTCGGCGGGCGGTGCCGGCGGTCATACCTCACCGCGTACGCGAGCTGGCATGCTCGGGAGATGAGCACGATCGACATCTATCGGGTCTTCGCCGACCGTGAGACGCGCGGCGTGTCCCCGGCGTACGAGCGGTTGTCGCGGGCGGTCGCCGGTGACCCGGAGCTGCTCGCCCTGCTCGACACGCTGCCGCCGGCCAAGCGTCAGCCGAACCTGCTGTTCGGGGTGGTGCGGCTGCTCGGCGGGCCGGTGGACGACCCGGCGGCGTTCCGCGCGTACGTGATGGGGCACTGGCCGGACGTGGCGGCGCAGATGCGGGTGCGGGCGACGCAGACGAACGAGGCGGGACGCTGCGCGGCTCTGCTGCCGGTGCTCGCCGCGTTGCCGCAGCCGCTGGCGATGCTGGAGGTGGGCGCGTCCGCCGGGCTGTGCCTCTACCCGGACCGGTACGCCTACCGCTACGGCGACCGGCGGGTCGGCGACGGCGAGCCGATACTCGACTGTGACCTGACCGGCGCCGAGCCGCCGGAGCGGTTGCCGGAGGTGGTGTGGCGGGCCGGGCTGGACGTGAATCCGCTCGACGTCACCGACCCGGCCGACGTGGCCTGGCTGGAGGCGCTGATCTGGCCGGAACACCGGCACCGCCGGGAACGGCTGCGCGCCGCGGCGGCTGTTGCGGCGGCCGATCCGCCCCTACTGGTACGCGGTGATCTGGTCGACGACCTGCCGGCGCTGGCGGCGCAGGCCCCGGCCGGGGCGACGCTCGTGGTGTTCCACAGTTCGGTGCTCTACCAGGTGCCACCGCCGCGCCGGAACGCCTTCACCGAGCTGGTGCGGACCCTGCCCGGCCACTGGATCGCCAACGAGGACCCGTCGGTGCTGCCCCACGCCGACCTGCCCGAGCCGCCCGCCCAAGGCTTCCACAACGTCCTGGCCCTCGACGGCCGTCCCGTGGCCTGGACGACCGGCCACGGCCAGTCCCTCACCTGGTTCGGCTGACCCACCCACGCCCGCCCGGCCCGCCGTCTTCGTCGATCATGAAGTTGACGGCGCGACACGCCGGAGCGACGGCCGCCAACTTCATGATCGACGGAGGCTGGGCGGGCCGGGTGAGGGCGGGCAGGTGTTGGACTAGGGTCGGCGGGCGTGACCGAACCTGCCTGGCTGGTCGAGACGCGCGCCGCCTACGACGCCGCTGCCGAGGACTACGCGCGGCTGCTGCCCGACGTGGTGGAGCCACCGCTGGACCGGGCCCTGCTGGCCGCGTTCGCCGAGACGGTCGGGCCGGGGCGGCCCGTGCTGGAGGTGGGCTGCGGCACCGGCCGCGTCACCGCCCACCTGCACCGGCTCGGCCTCGAGATCAGCGGCGTCGATCTGTCGCCCGGCATGGTGGCGGTGGCCCGCCGCGCGTACCCGGACCTGCGCTTCGAGGTCGGCTCGCTGACCGAGCTGGCCGTGCCGGACGGATCGCTGGCCGGGCTGGTCTCCTGGTACTCGGTCATCCACCTGCCACCGGAGCTGCTGCCCGAGGTGTTCGCCGGTTTCCACCGGGTGCTCGTCCCGGGTGGTCACCTGCTGCTCGCGGTGAAGGCAGGCGACCGGCTCGACCGACGGGAGCAGGCATACGGCCACTCCGTCGCCTTCGACGTCTACTGGCTGTCGCCGGATCGGCTGGCCGCGCAGCTCACGGCGGCCGGGTTCGCGGTGTCGGCGACGACGGTCCGCGCGCCGGTCGGCGGGGAGCGGCAGCCCCAGGCGTTCCTGCTCGCGCAGCGTCCGGCCGACTGAACATCCCCACGGCCGACACCCGATCCGTACCGCACGTGAGAACGGGACAGCGCAGAGTGGCCGCTCTGGCTAGGGTTGACGATCTCGGCGGAGGGAGACGTCATGCGCACCCGGATGCTCCTCGCGTCGACGCTGCCGTTGCTCTGGGGCGCTGTCGTCGGCTGGTGGACCCCACGCGGACCCGGCACGGTGGGCGCGGCACTCGCCTCCGTCGCGGTGAGCCTCGCCGTCGGGCTGGCCGCCGGGTGGCTGAGCCGGTCCCGCTGGTTCATGCTCGTCGCGCCGGTGGCCTTCGCGGTGGCTGTCGAGCTGGTCCGGCTGCGGCTGCGCGGGCCCACCGTCGACCGTCCGCACCTGTCCGGCTTCGGCGTCGTGGCGCTGCTCGCCGGCCGGGGCGTCCACGGACTCCTGGCCTTGTTGCCGCTGCTGGTCGGCGCCGCCTACGGCGCCGGCCTGGCCCGTCGCCTCGGCGCGGTGCCGCCGCGCCGGCCGGTGCCGCGCTGGGCGGGCCGGGTCGGCGTCGGCCTGCTGGCTGCGCTGCTCGCGCTCGTCACCGTCGGCGCGGCCGTGCCGGGCCGCACCGACCCGATCCCCGGCGGCATCGCCCGCTTCGACACCGTCGACTCCTCCGGGCGCGAGCTGGGCCTGCTGATCCGGGGTACGGACCGCAGCGCTCCGGTGCTGCTCGTGGTGCCCGGTCCGCCCGGCGGCTCGGAGATCGGCGCGGTCCGTCGCCACCTGCCCGAGTTGGAGCGCCGATTCGTGGTGGCCGTCTGGGACCGCGCCGGCGGGCCACGCTCCTGGTCGGGGTTCCGTGCCCCGTCGGGCTGGCACCTGGACGACGAGGTGGACGACCTGGTCGCCGTGACCCGGCACCTGCGGGAACGGCTGGGCCGGGAGCGGATCCACCTGGTCGCGCACTCCGGCGGCACCATCGCCGGCCTGCTCGCCGTGCGGCAGCACCCGGAACTGTTCGCCGCGTACGTCGGCGTCGGGCAGGTGGTGAGCCTGCGCGAGGCCGACCGCAGCCAGTACGCCGACACCGTGGCCTGGGCCCGCCGCACCGGCCGGACGGCGCTCGCGGACCGGATGACCGCGCAGGGCCCGCCGCCCTACCGCGACGTCTGGGAGTACGAGCCGTTGCTGACAAACGAGGCCGGGGCCTTCCCGGTCGACCGGGAAGGCGCGAGCGAGGACGAGACCGGGACGGTCGGCAACCTGGGCGTGTCCGAGTACAGCCTGCTGGAGAAGGTGCACCTGTTCGGTTTCCTCGACGGCTGGGACGTGCTGTACCCCCGGTTGCAGGACATCGACTTCCGGCGGGACGTGCGGCAGCTCGCGGTGCCGGCGTACTTCGTGGACGGCGCGCAGGAGGTGCCGGGCCGGCTGCGCCTGTTCGACGAGTGGTACGCGCAGCTCCAGGCACCGCGCAAGGACCATCTGGTGATCCCGCGCGCCGGGCACCGTTCGATGTTCGAGCGGCCCGAGGCGTTCGTGCCGTACCTGGAACGCCTCCGGAGCGACGGCGGTCCGGGCGGAAACTAGGGCGGCCGTGGCGTCCGTAGACTTCAGCGGTGCGTGACGAGCTGGCGGACCGGCCCCTTACCGAACCGCACCCGTCGCGGCTGTCGCCGGACCACCCGGGGCGGGAACGCATCCTCGCCGCGCACGCCGCCGCCCTGGCCGCCGGGGAGGCGGGCTACCTGGACCCGGAGACCGGGCTGTTCGTGCTCAGCGCGGGATTCCTCGCCCGGCGCGGCACGTGCTGCGGGCGAGGCTGCCGGCACTGTCCGTACGTGGCCGATTAGGGGGCTTCCGTCCCCGCTGGGGCACGCCGTACGGTGTCCGACGGAACTCCGGCGGGTCGGACCCGCCGCCGACCGCGGAGGTCTCCCGTGCGTGCCCGATTCTGGCTGGCCGTTCCGGCCGTCCTGCTCGCCGCCGGCTGCGCCGACGAGGCGCCCACAGCGGCCGGGCCGCCGCCCCCGCCTCCGCCGGTCCCGGTCGCGGCGGCGTCCTCGGGCGGGGCGTGCCGGCTGCTCGACTTCGCGGTGATCGCCGAGCACACCGGCGGCACGTTCGACGTGGCGGCGGCCACCGAGCGGGGCGACACCCACACCTGCGTGGTCCGCGCCGCCGGGGCGGTGCTGCCGGAGCTGACGCTGTCGGTGACCGAGACGTCGATCGACGCCGCCACGTTCGCCCTGGACGTGCAGCCCAGCGGCGCGGCGAAGATCAGCAAGCTGGGCAAGGCCGCCTACCGGCGCACGCTGCCCAAGACCGCGAAGTCCGGGCCGGCCGCCGAGGTCGGCTGGCTGGCCACCGAGGGGCGGCTCGCCACGCTGCGCTGGACCGCCCCGACCGGCACCGCGAAAGCGGAGGCGGACAAGACGGCCGGCAAGCTGGTCACGCTGGCCAAGGTGATCGACACCCGGCAGCTCTGACCGGGAGCCGCGTCAGCGGGCCGCGACGAACACCCGGGACGCCACCTCGCGGGGCAGCCGGACACGGTCACCGGAGCGGTCGATGGAGACGGCGTCGCGTTCCTGCGCCACCGTCACCGTCGCGCCCGGGTCGACGCCGGCGGCGTGCAACTGCCGGAGCACGTCCGAGTCGGTCTGCACGCTCTCGCAGATCCGCCGCACCACGACAGTGCCGGACAGGCCGGGGAACGCCAGGTTGCGCTCACCCTCGACCGCGTCGGCGGGCACCTGGCCCGGGTCGCCCAGCTCCTCCAGGCCCGGGATCGGGTTGCCGTACGGCGAGCGGGTCGGGCGGTTGAGCAGGTCGAAGACCCGCTTCTCCACCGCGTCGCTCATCACGTGCTCCCACCGGCAGGCCTCCTCGTGGGCCTCCTCGTAGGGCATCCCGATCACGTTCACCAGCAGCAGCTCGGCCAGCCGGTGCTTGCGCATCACGGACACGGCGGTGTTGCGGCCCTGCGGCGTGAGGGTCAGGTGCCGGTCGCCCTCGACGGTGAGCAGGCCGTCGCGCTCCATGCGGGCGACGGTCTGGCTGACGGTCGGGCCACTCTGCTTCAGCCGCTCGGCGATGCGGGCACGAAGCGGCGGCACCCCCTCCTCCTCGAGTTCGAGGATGGTGCGCAGGTACATCTCGGTGGTGTCAACAAGGTCGTGCTTCACGTCTGCGGCCTCCTGGGCTCCGATGGTACCCGTTACCACCGACCATCGACGGAGGCGAAGCCGGAGGTGGCGCGCCGAATGGTGTTGACTGGACCGTATGTCCGCCACCGCAGACCTGCTGGTCGAGCCCGACCGGCTCGCCGCCGAACTCGATCACGCCGACCCGCCGACCCTGCTCGACGTCCGCTGGCGGCTGACCGGCCCGCCCGGGCGTGACGACTACGCCGCGGGTCACCTGCCCGGCGCCGTCTTCGTCGACCTGGACACCGAGCTGTGCGGGCCGCCCGGCGCCGCCGGGCGGCACCCGCTTCCGGACCCGGCGGCGTTGCAGGCCGCGCTGCGGGCGGCGGGCGTCCGCGCCGGTCATCCGGTGGTCGTGTACGACGGCGGCGACGGCATGTCCGCCGCCCGCGCCTGGTGGACGCTGCGCTGGGCCGGGCACCGGCAGGTGCGGGTGCTGCACGGCGGCTTCCCGGCCTGGACGGCCGCCGGGCTGCCGGTCGGCACCAGCGTGCCCGCCCCGGCGCCGGGTGACGTGACAGTGGCGCCCGGCGCGCTGCCGGTGCTGGACGCCGCGCAGGCCGCCCTGCTCGCCGCCGCCGAGCCCGGCGTGCTGATCGACGTCCGGGCCGCGCCGCGCTACCGGGGCGAGCACGAGCCGGTCGACCCGGTCGCCGGGCACGTGCCGGGCGCGGTCAACCTGCCCGCCCCGGAGTACGTCACGCAGGGCCGGTTCCCCGACGCCGGGGCGCTGCGGGAGCGGTTCGCCGCCGCCGGGGTGGACGCGGACGCGCCGGTCGGTGCGTACTGCGGCTCCGGGGTGACCGCCGCGCAGGCCGTGCTCGCGTTGCACCTGGCCGGTCGCCCGGACGCCGCGTTGTACGTCGGCTCGTGGAGCGAGTGGGTGGCCGACAGGGACCGTCCGGTCGCGACAGGTGGCACGTCCGGCCGGTGAGCGTACGACTGGTGGGCGCGCCCCGGACCACGTGCGACGATGGCCGCATGGCCGACGACACGGTGGTGGTGTGGGACGAGGCTCTCCTCGCCTACGACATGGGCGACCATCCCCTCGACCCGGTCCGGGTCGAGCTGACGATGGCGCTCGCCCGTGAACTGGGTGTGCTGGACCGGCCCGGCGTACGGCTGGTCAAGCCCGAGCCGGCCGACGACGCGCTGCTCACCCGCGTACACGATCCGGCCTACCTGGACGCGGTCCGGTCCGCACCGCGTGACCCGCTGTTCGCCGGCTTCGGTCTGGGCACCTCGGACAATCCGGTCTTCGACGGGATGCACGAGGCGAGTGCGCTGATCGCCGGCGCCACGACGGCCGCGGCCGAGGCGGTGTGGCGTGGCGAGGCCCGGCGCGCGGTGAGCGTCGCCGGCGGGCTGCACCACGCCATGCCCGCCCGGGCCGCCGGGTTCTGCGTCTACAACGACCCGGCCGTGGCCGTCGCGCGGCTGCTCGACCTCGGCGCGGAGCGGATCGCGTACGTGGACGTGGACGTGCACCACGGCGACGGCGTGCAGGAGATCTTCTACCGCGACCCGCGGGTGCTCACGATCAGCCTGCACGAGACGCCGCTCGCGCTGTTCCCCGGCACCGGGTTCCCGGACGAGACCGGCGGACCGGGCGCGGAGGGCACCGCCGTCAACGTGCCGCTGCCGCCGGGTGTGGGTGACGCGGGCTGGCAGCGGGCGTTCCACGCGATCGTGCCGTCGGTGCTGCGCGCGTTCCGGCCGCAGGTGCTCGTCACCCAGTGCGGCGCCGACGGGCACCGCAAGGATCCGCTGGCCGACCTGCACCTGTCGGTGGACGGGCAGCGGGCCACGTACCGCTCGCTGCGGGCGCTCGCCGACGAGCTGTGCGACGGCCGCTGGGTCGCCACCGGCGGCGGCGGGTACGCGCTGGTCGAGGTGGTGCCCCGGGCGTGGACGCACCTGCTCGCGATCGCCACCGGTGAGCCGGTCGACCCGGCGACGCTGACCCCGCCCGGCTGGCGGGAGCTGGCCGCGCGGCGGCTACCCGGGCACGACGTGCCGTTGCGGATGACCGACGACGTGGACCCGGCGTACCTGCCGTGGCAGCCCAGCGGCGAGCCGAACGCGGTGGACCGGGCCGTCGCAGCCACCCGCAAGGCCGTCTTCCCGCTGCTCGGGCTCGATCCGCACGATCCGCGCGACTGAGCCGGCGGCAGGGGAGGACCGACCGGTGACCACAGTCGAACAACCGCTGGACGTGCTGCTCAGCGACGGCACGACCGTCCAGCTGCGACAGATCCGTCCGGAGGACGCGCCCGAGATCGTGGCCATGCACGGCCGTTTCTCGGAGCGCACCCGATACCTGCGGTACTTCTCGCCGTACCCGCGTATCCCGGAACGCGACCTGAAGCGTTTCGTCAACGTCGACCACCGCGACCGGGAGGCGTTCGTGGTGCTGGCCGGCGAGCGGATCGTCGCGGTCGGCCGCTACGAGCGGCTCGGCCCCGCCTCGCCGGAGGCCGAGGTGGCGTTCGTGGTCGAGGACGCCTACCAGGGCCGGGGCATCGGCTCGGTGCTGCTGGAGCACCTGGCCGACGCGGCCGGGCGCCACGGGATCGTGCACTTCGTCGCCGAGGTGCTCCCGGCCAACGGGACGATGCTGCGGGTCTTCGCCGACTTCGGCTACCAGGTCCAGCGCCAGTACGCCGACGGCGTGGTGCACCTGAGCTTCCCGATCGCGCCCACCGAGGCGACTCTCGAGGTGCAACGCGGCCGGGAGCACCGCACGGAGGCGCGGTCGATCGCCCGGCTACTCGCGCCGCGCGGCATCGCCGTGTACGGCGCCAGCACCACCGGCCAGGGCGTCGGCGCGGCGCTGCTCGGGCACCTGCGCGACGGCGGCTTCGCCGGGGCGATCGTGCCGGTGCACCCGAGCGCGGCGACGGTGGCGGGGCTGCCCGCGTACCCGTCGGCGGCCGACGCCGGCCAGGACGTCGACCTCGCCGTGGTGGCGGTCCCGCCGGACGCGGTGACCGACGTGGTGCACGACGCCGCACGCGCCGGCGCGCACGGGCTGGTGGTGATCTCGGCCGGGTTCGCCGAGTCCGGCCCGGCCGGCGCGGCGGCGCAGCGCGCGCTGGTCCGCGCCGCGCACCTGGCCGGCATGCGGGTGGTCGGCCCGAACTGCCTCGGCGTCGCCAACACCGACCCGGCGGTACGCCTCAACGCCACGCTCGCCCCGGTGCTGCCGGCGGCGGGCCGGGTCGGCGTGTTCAGCCAGTCCGGCGCGTTCGGGGTGGCGCTGCTGGCCGAGGCGTCCCGCCGTGGGCTCGGCCTGTCCAGCTTCGTCTCGGCCGGCAACCGGGCCGACGTGTCCGGCAACGACCTGCTGCAGTACTGGCAGGACGACCCGGCCACCGACGTCATCACGCTCTACCTGGAGACGTTCGGCAACCCGCGCAAGTTCGCCCGGCTGGCTCGGCGCATCGGCCGCAGCAAGCCGGTGGTGGCACTCGCCTCGCTGGCCCGGCCGCCGGGCGTGGGGGAGGCACCCGCGCTGGACGCGGCGGCGGTGAGCGCGCTGTTCGCCCAGTCCGGGGTGATCCGGGTGGACACCGTGTCCGAGCTGCTCGACGTGGGCGTGCTGCTGGCCCACCAGCCGCTGCCGGCCGGGCGGCGGGTCGCCGTGGTGGGCAACTCGTCGGCGCTGACCGGGCTGGCCGCGACCGCCTGCGCCGCCCAGGGACTGGCAGTCGCCGACGGCTACCCGCAGGACGTGGGGCCGAGCGCCGGGGCCGCCGCGTACGCCGCCGCGCTCGGTGACGCGGTCGCCGACGAGCGGGTGGACGCCGTGGTGGCGGTGTTCGCGCCGCCGCTGCCGGGCCAGCTCGCCGACCCGGTGGCCGACTTCGCCTCGGCGCTGCCCGACGCGCGGGTCACCGGCAAGCCGGTGGTGGCGACGTTCCTGGCCGGGCTGGTGCCGGCCGGGGTGCCGGCGTACCCGAGCGTGGAGGAGGCGGTACGCGCGCTGGGCCGGGTGACCGCGTACGCGGACTGGCTGCGCCGGCCACCGGGCGTGCTCCCGGAACTGGCCGACGTGGACCGCGCGGCGGGGCACGCCGCGCTGCGCCCGGACGGGGCCGACTCGGCGGCGTTGCTGCGCGCGTACGGGATCGACGTGGTGGACTCGGTGCCGGCCCGCTCGGCCGAGGAAGCGGCGGCGGTGGGGGAGCGGCTCGGCTGGCCGGTGGCGCTCAAGGCCGCCGCCCCCGGGCTGCGGCACCGCCTCGACCTCGGCGCGGTACGTCTCGACCTGGCCGACGCCGCCGCGCTGCGCCGCGCGTACGCCGAGATGGCCCCGGTGTTCGGCGCGGAGGTGCTGGTCCAGCCGATGGTCGCGCCCGGCGTGGCGTGCGTGGTGGAACTGGTGGAGGATCCGGCGTTCGGGCCGGTGGTCGGGTTCGGGCTCGGCGGCGTGGCGACCGAGCTGCTCGGCGACCGGGCCTGGCGAGCGGTCCCGCTCACCGACCGGGACGCCGCCGAGCTGGTCGACGAACCCCGCGCGGCGCCGCTGCTGCGCGGGCACCGGGGTGCCGCGCCGGTGGACCGGGCGGCCCTTGTCGACCTGCTGGTGCGGGTCGGCCGGCTCGCCGACGAGCAGCCCCGGGTGCGGTCGCTCACGCTGAACCCGGTGCTGGCCCGGCCGGACGGCATCTCGGTGCTGCACGCCACCGTGCGCACCGGCGCCGAGGCCGCCCGCCCCGACACCGGCCCGCGAAGGTTGTAGACCTCAGCCGCGGTCGGAGATCTGCTGCACCGACCACTCGTTGCCGTCCGGGTCGCGGAGGAACAGGAAGCCGACGTTGTCCAGCGGGTGCGGCACCGGGTACGGGTTCTGGCCCATCACCTGGATCTCGCTCACCTCGACGCCCCGCTCGACCAGTTCGGTGCGCGCCCGCTCCAGGTCCGGTACGACCAGTTGCACGCCCTTGAGCGAGCCCGGCGGCATCTCCGGTACGACGCCCCGGCCGAGGACGATCGAGCAGCCGGAGCCCGGGGGAGTGAGCTGGACGATCCGCCCCGCGCCGCCCAGGTCCGTGTCGTGGTCGACGACGAAGCCGAGCCGTTGCGCGTAGAACTCCTTGGCCCGGTCCACGTCGGAGACCGGTACGACCACCACTTCCAGCGTCCAGTTCATGTCGTCGCTCCTGTCGTCGAATCGGTGTGCAGCACTGCCGCGAGCCGGTCGAACGCCTCGCTCAGGCCGCGGGTCATCGGATAGCGCAGGACGGTGTCGCGCCCCTGCGCGGTGGCGTACCGCAGATGGGTGACGACCGTGGTCCGGTCCGACGGGCCGGTGAAGTCGTGGCGGACGAGCGTCTCGCCCGGATAGGACTGGTCGTCGAAGAGTTCGGTGCAGACCAGCCGTGAGGGCGGGTCGACCTCCCGGTACGTGCCGCCCTGACCCATCAGGTCGCCGTCCGGCCCCCGGGAGACGAACCGCCAGCGCCCGCCCACCCGCAGGTCCACCTCGCACTCGACGAGGTGCCAGCCCCGGGCGCCCCACCAGCGGACCAGCAGCTCGGGGCGGGTGAAGGCGGCGAACACGAGGTGGCGCGGAGCGGCGAAGTCGCGGCTGAGCCGGATCTCCCGGTCGCCGGGCAGGCTGACGGTCAGGCCGGTCACCGCTGCTCCTCGGCGGTCAGTTCGGCGAGCACCTCGTCCAGCCGCGCGTAGCTCTCGGCCCAGTAGTCCCGGTAGTCCGCCAGCCACGCGACCGCCTCCCGCAGCGGCCGGGCGTCGAGCCGGCAGGGACGGCGTTGCGCGTCCCGGCCCCGGGTGACCAGGCCGGCGCGTTCGAGCACCTTGAGGTGCTTGGAGACGGCCGGCTGGCTCATCGCGAACGGCTCGGCCAGCTCGGTGACAGTCGCCTCCCCGGCGGCCAGCCGGGTGAGGATGGCGCGCCGGGTGGGGTCGGCGAGCGCGGCGAAGGTGGCGTCGAGCAGATCCGGGGGCACTTTCATAACCTCCTGGTTGTGTAACCAGTCGGTTCTATATCGTGGGAGCGCCCGGGTCAAGCACGACAGGCCCCGGCGAACCGCCGGGGCCTGTCGGGGCAGGGGTGGATCAGCAGGCGTAGGCCTCCAGCCGGTTCGCCCGCTCCGGGTCGCGCAGCTTGAGCAGCGTGACCTTCTCGATCTGCCGGATCCGCTCCCGGGACAGACCGAACTCGCGGCCGACCTCGTCCAGCGTGCGCTGCCGGCCGTCGTCCAGGCCGAAGCGCAGCCGGATCACCGCCTGCTCCCGCTGGGACAGCGTGGCCAGCACGATGCGGACCTCGTTGCGCAGCTCGCCGTTGGTGGCGGCGTCGCCCGGCTCGGTACGCGGGTCGACGGCGGCGACGAAGTCGCCGAGCGCGCTCTCGCCGTCCTCGCCGACGGCCTGGTCCAGGCTGACCGGCTCCCGGTCGTAGGAGATCAGCTCGATCACCTGGAACTCCGGGATCTCCAGCGCCACCGCCACCTCGCTCACCGTGGGCTCGCGGCCCAGCGTCACCGACAGCTCGCGGCGTACCCGGACCATCCGGTTGACCTGCTCGACCATGTGCACCGGGATGCGGATGGTGCGGGCCTGGTCGGCCATGGCGCGGGTGATGGCCTGGCGGATCCACCAGGTGGCGTAGGTGGAGAACTTGTAGCCCTTGGTGTAGTCGAACTTCTCGACGGCGCGGATGAGGCCGAGGTTGCCTTCCTGGATGAGGTCGAGGAAGGCCATGCCGCGACCGGTGTAGCGCTTGGCGATGCTCACCACCAGCCGCAGGTTGGCCTCCAGCAGGTGGTCCTTGGCGGCGCGGCCCTCGGCCGCGATCAGCGCCAGGTCCGCGCGCAGCTCGGCGGAGACGGGGGTGCAGGTGGCCAGCTTCTCCTCGGCGAAGAGGCCGGCCTCGATCCGCTTGCTCAGCTCGACCTCCTGCGCCGCGGTGAGCAGCTTGGTGCGGCCGATGCCGTTCAGGTACGCCCGGACCAGGTCGGTGGAGACGCCGCGCTCGTCGGTGGCGTCGAGGTCCGTGAGGGTGACGTCCATGTCCTGGTGCTCGATCATCTGCTGGGTCATCTCTGTTCTCCCCGTGTCCGACGTGCCTACCGGTCCCGTGCCGCCCACGCGGTGGTGGCCGATGACAAACAGCTTGGCGGTCGGGGCGTGAGACGGGAGTGAGGCGATCGGGGACCCGACAGGAATCCACGTGGGAATCCGGCATTCCCTTGCCCGGCGCGGTTACCGTGCCACCGACCGGCCGTCGGGGCCGGCCCGGCACTGATGATCGGAGAACGTGGTGGTCTTCAAGCGGCTCATGCAGGCGATGGGTGTGGGCGGACCGTCGGTGGAGACGGTGCTGGCCAACCCGAACTGCCGCCCGGGCGGCGTTCTGGAGGGCCGGATCCAGGTGGTCGGCGGTGACCACCCGGTGGACGTGAGCTACGTCGCACTCGGCCTGGTCACGCGGGTCGAGGTGGAGAGCTCCGACAGCGAGTACGACGTCAACCAGGAGTTCGGCCGGGCCCAGATGACCGGCCCGTTCCGGCTGGAGCCGGGGCAGCGTCACGACGTGCCGTTCCGCTTCCAGGTGCCCTGGGAGACCCCGCTGACCGACCTGTACGGCCAGCACCTGCACGGCATGACGATGGGTCTGCGTACCGAGCTGGAGGTGGCCCGGGCGGTGGACAAGGGTGACATGGACGCCGTGTCGGTGCACCCGCTGCCGGCCCACGAGCGGCTGCTGGAGGCGCTGCTGCGGCTGGGCTTCCGCTTCGCCCGTGCCGACGTCGAGCGCGGACACATCTACGGCCTGCACCAGCAGTTGCCGTTCTACCAGGAGATCGAGTTCTACCCGGCGCCGCAGTACGCGGGCGCGATGAACCAGCTGGAGGTCACCTTCGTGACCGATCCGCGCCAGGTCCACGTGGTGCTGGAGCTGGACAAGCGGGGCGGCCTGTTCACCGAGGGCCGGGACGCGTTCGGCCGGTTCACCGTGGACCACGCGACCGCGGACCACACGGACTGGGCCGCCCAGCTCGACGGCTGGCTGCGGCAGTCGCTGTCCCGCCGGGGCCTGTTCTTCTAGAGGTCGAGTACGAGGGTCCGGGGACCGACGTTGACGCTCTCCACCAGCATGTGGGCGCGGAAACGGCCGGTCTCCACCTTCGCGCCCCGGGACCGCAGCTGCTCGACCACGGCGTCCACCAGGGGTTCGGCCACCTCGGCGGGGGCGGCGGCGGTCCAGCTCGGCCGCCGGCCCTTGCGCGCGTCGCCGTAGAGCGTGAACTGGCTGACCACGAGCAGCGGCGCCCCGACGTCGGCGGCGCTGCGCTCGTCGTCGAGGATGCGCAGCTCGTGCAGCTTGCGGGCCATCGTGGCGGCCACCTGCGGGGTGTCGGTGTGGGTGACGCCGAGCAGCACCAGCAGCCCGTCGGAGATCTCGCCGGTCACCTCGTCGCCGACAGTCACCCGGGCCCGGCCGACGGTCTGCACCACCGCCCGCATCAGTCGGTCACCGGCTCGACGATGCCGCGCTCGACCAGGTGCGCCACGATCGGTCCGGCCGCCTCGGCCAGCTCGTCCGGTGCCACGTCGTGCGCGGCGGCGAGCAGGGCGAGCTGGTCGCGCAGCGGCAGCCGGCCGTCGGCGCCGCCGACCAGGGCGAGCACCAGCGGGTCGATCTCCTCCGACCAGCGCAGGCCGCGAGGCATGGCCAGGACCTGCCGGTCCACCGCCCAGCCGTCGTCGCCCATGGTGGCCTCCTGCCGGAGCTGGAGCCCTTCGGCGGCACGGTAGCGGGCGGCGAGCAGGCCCTCGGTGTCCCGGGCGCGCAGCCAGTTCTGCCTGGTGAACCACTCGCCGATCCGGTCGCCCAGCGGCGGCTCGACCCGCTGGCGCAGGTCCTCCACCCGCACGACCGGCTGGTCGTGGCCGGAGCGGCGCAGCGAGACGATGCCGAAGCCGATCGCCTCGACCTTGTGCGCGTCGAACCAGTCCAGCCAGGCCGCCATCCGCTGCGGGTCGGCGCTCTCGCCCACGTCGGTCAGCCACAGGTTCACGTACGCCATCGGGTCGGCCACCTCGCGCTGGATGACCCAGGCGTCCAGGCCGGTGCCGGCGAACCAGCCGGTGACCCGCTCGGCCCAGTCCTCGCCGGTGACGTGCACCCAGTTCGCCAGGTACTGCATGGTGCCGCCCTCGGTGAGCAGGTCCGGCGCGGCAGCGGCCAGTTCCGCGCCGATCGCGTCGCCGACCCGCCCGGAGTCCCGGTAGACGTGCGTGGTGGTGCCCGGGCCGACCACGAACGGCGGGTTGCTGACCACCAGGTCGAAGCGGCGCCCGGCCACCGGGGCGACCATGTCGCCGCGCAGCAGCTCCCAGTCCTGGCCGTTGAGCGCGGCGGTGGTGGCGGCGAACCGCAGCGCCCGCTCGGAGACGTCGGTGGCGGTGACCCGGCGGGCGTGGGTGCCCAGGTGCAGCGCCTGCACGCCGGAACCGGTACCCAGGTCGAGCGCGGTGTCCACGACCGGCCGCACGGCGGCCGAGATCAGCGTCTGGGTGGCGCCGCCGATGCCCAGTACGTGCTCGGAGTGCAGCGGGCGCCCGGGCCGGGCACTTGCGGGCACGTCGGCGAGCACCCACCAGTCGTCGCCGTACGGCTCCAGGTCGACCCCGGCGCGCAGGCCGTCGCCGTGCCGCTCCACGATGCCCCCGGCCAGCGCCTCGTCCAGCGCCAGCGGAGCCAGCGCGTCGGCGAGCGCCGCCTCCGGCTCGGTCTGGTCGCAGATGAAGACGCGGATCAGCGTGGCCAGCCGGTCCCGGTCCTCGGTGGCGCGCAGCGCGGCCCGGTAGTCGTTGCGGGCCACCGCGCCGGTGGTCTGCGGGCCCAGGCGGTCGGCGATCCCGTTGGCGGTGAAGCGGGCGAGCGTCAGCGCGGTGCGCAGCGCGTCGACCCCGGCGGGGGAGAGCAGCATGTCGTGACGGTCCACGTGCTCATCCTGCCTCGGGCGTCGTCCGGCGTGGCGAGCACCCGCCGATCCATAACGTGGACCGTATCTATCGGCAACTATCTCTTTCATGTTTGTCGATCTCTGGTTAGCATTCCTGCCAACATCCGTCGATGGGGTGATCCGGCCACAAACCGGGCTGCCCCGGTAGGGAGCCAGACGATGCCCGACGTGTCCCTTCCCCGGCGCCGCGCGCTGCGTGCGCTCGCCGTCACGGCCGCCGCCGCGGCCTTCGCCGCCGCCGCCTCCACGCCCGCTCTCGCCGCGCCCACCGGGGAGATCCGGTACGCCGGTGCCGCCGACGCCGTCAGCGGCAGCTACGTGGTCGTGCTCAAGGGCGACGCGGTCGGCACCGCGAACACCCTCGCCGCCCGTACCGCCGTGCCGGACCGGGCCGCCGGCCTGGCCAAGCGCTACGGTGGCAACGTCGGCACGGTGTGGAGCTCCGCTCTCACCGGCTACAGCGCGAAGATGACCCCCGCCCAGGCGCGCCGGCTCGCCGCCGACCCGTCCGTCGCGTACGTCGAGCAGGACCGCGTCATGACCACCCAGGGCACCCAGACCGGCGCCACCTGGGGCCTGGACCGGATCGACCAGCGCAACCTGCCGCTGAACAGCACCTTCACCTACCCGAACACCGCCAGCAACGTGCGCGCCTACATCATCGACACGGGCATCCGCACCACGCACAGCGACTTCGGCGGCCGGGCCACCTGGGGCACCAACACGGTCGACACCAACAACACCGACTGCAACGGCCACGGCACCCACGTCGCCGGCACTGTCGGCGGCACCAAGTACGGCGTGGCCAAGGGCGTGCGCCTGGTGGCCGTCAAGGTGCTCAACTGCTCCGGCAGCGGCACCACCGCCGGCGTGATCAGCGGCGTCAACTGGGTCACCTCGAACGCGGTGAAGCCCGCCGTGGCGAACATGAGCCTCGGCGGCGGCGCCAGCACCACGCTGGACAACGCGGTGGCCAACTCGATCAACTCCGGCATCACGTACGCGCTCGCGGCCGGCAACTCCAGCGCCAACGCGTGCAACTCGTCGCCGGCCCGGGTCGCCTCGGCGATCACGGTGGGCGCCACCACCAGCACCGACGCCCGTGCCTCCTACTCCAACTACGGCTCCTGCGTGGACATCTTCGCCCCGGGTTCGTCGATCACCTCGGCGTGGCGTACCAGCGACACCGCCACCAACACGATCAGCGGCACCTCGATGGCGTCCCCGCACGTGGCCGGCGCGGCGGCGCTCGTCCTGTCCGCCAACACCTCCTACACCCCGGCTCAGGTGGCCAGCTACCTGACCAGCAACGCCACCACCGGCAAGGTGACCAGCCCGGGCTCGGGCTCGCCGAACCGGCTGCTCTTCGTCGTCAACTGACGGCACCGGTGACCTGACCACACCGTGGGCCGCGGCCCGGTGGACCTCCCAGGGGTCCGCCGGGCCGCGTCACGTCGCCGGGGAGTCGCCGCCCCCGACCGGCGTACGGCGCGGCACTATGGTCCCCATGACGCTGTCACTGCCCATCGACCCGCAGGCGAGCGAGCTGCTGGCACGCAGCCCGCTGGCCCTGCTCCTCGGCATGGTGCTGGACCAGCAGGTGCCGATGGAGAAGGCGTTCTCCTCCCCGTACGTGCTGGCACAGCGGCTCGGCCACGAGCCCGACGCCGCGGAGCTGGCCGGGTACGACCCCGAGGCCCTGGTGGAGATCTTCGCCCGGCCGCCCGCGCTGCACCGCTTCCCCAAGGCGATGGCGGCCCGGGTGCAGGAGGTGTGCCGGGCGCTCGTCGAGCGCTACGACGGTGACCCGGCCCGGCTCTGGTCCGACGTGACCGACGGCCGGGAGCTGCTGCGCCGGGTGGGTGAGCTACCCGGGTTCGGCCGGCAGAAGGCACAGATCTTCGTCGCGCTGCTCGGCAAGCGGTTCGGGATCACCCCGGACGGCTGGCGCGAGGCGGCCGGCGACTACGGCGACGCGGACGCCCACCGGTCCGTGGCCGACGTGACCGATCCGGACTCGCTGCGCCGCGTACGCGAGTTCAAGCAGCGGATGAAGGCGGAGGCGAAGGCCGCGAAGGGCTGATCCGCCGCCCGCCGCCGCAACCGGCCCGCCGTCCCTGTCGTTTGTCGCCAGGACGGGGGACGGGGGCGGACGATGACCGAGCAGCGGGGCGGGGCGCTGCTGCGTACCGGGTCCAGCCCGGGGCGGGCCACGTTCCTGGAACTCTTCTTCGACCTGGTCTTCGTGTTCGCGCTGACCCGGGTCTCGCAGCGCCTGATCAACGGCATCGAGGGCTCCGCCGGGGCGGTCGCCGCCGAGGTGGGCAAGACCCTGCTGCTGTTCCTGGTGCTCTGGCAGGTCTGGACCCTCACCACCTGGGTGACCAGCCGGTACGAGCCGGAGCGCATGGTCATCCAGTTCGTGGTGGTCGGCACCATGTTCGGCAGCCTGGTGCTGGGGGTGACCCTGCCCCGGGCGCTTGAGGAGCGGGCGCTGCCGTTCGCGCTCGCGTACGTGGCGGTGATGGTCGGCCGGCCGCTGCTGATCGCGGCGGCGCTGCGGAGGCATCCGCGCCGGATGGTTCCGCTGCGGCTGGCCGCCTGGGCCGGATTCAGCGCCCCGCTCTGGATCGCCGGCGCGCTGTTGCCCGGCCCGCGCCTCGCGCTGTGGGTCTTCGCGCTCGCCGTGGACCAGGCGGGCACGTTGCTGGGCTGGCCGCTGCCCCGGCTCGGGGCGTCGCGGGTCCGCCGGTGGCAGGTCACCGGGGAGCACCTCGCCGAGCGCTACCAGCAGATCTTCCTCATCGCGCTCGGTGAGTCGATCCTGGTGATCGGCGTGACCTACAGCGGGAAGGAGTTCTCCGGCGAAGCGGCGGTGGCGTTCGCGATCTCGTTCGTGATCACGGCGTTGCTCTGGCGGATCTACTTCTACCGGGCCGGTCACCTGCTGGCGGAGGCGCTGCGGATGGCCGGCACGCCGGGGCGGCTGGCCGAGTCGGCGGCGCAGACCCACCTGTTCATGGTGCTCGGCGTGCTCAGTGCCGCGGTCGGCTACGAACTGGTCATCACCCACCCGTACGACACGGCCCGGCCGAACTGGCTGGTCTTCGTGGTGGGCGGCCCGGCGCTGTTCCTGGCCGCCCGCTCCCGGTTCGAGTACGAGATCTTCGGCCGGGTGTCCCGACCCCGGCTGGCCGGGCTGCTGGTCCTGGTGCTGCTCCTGCCCGCGCTGGCGACCGTGCCGGCGATGTTCGCGCTCGGCGCGGTGGCCCTCGTGCTGGCGCTCGTCGCGTTCGCCGACGCCCGCCGGGCCTGGCACCGGCCGCCGGAGCCCTCCGCCTCGCCGATCGGGCGGGAGGCGCTCGACGAGGCCGGCCCCGAGGCGTGAGCCGTCAGGCGGCGGTCGGGCGGGACAGCGACGCCAGCGCGCGGCGTACGTCGGCCAGCGAGACGGTGGCCGAGTCGTCCAGGTCGGCCAGGCCGGCCTCGATCCACTGCCGCATCAGCGTGGTCACGCCGATGCCGCGCGCGTCGGCGGCGGCACGGACCCGCTCGTACGTCTCCAGCGGGAGCCGGACCGACCGGCTGACCATCGGCACGTCGGTGTCCGGGGTGGGCAGCTGCGCCGGTGACGTGTCGTCGATCAGGTCGGCGAACGCGTCGCCTCCGGCGTGGAACCGCTTGGTCGCCTCGTCACGGTGCATCGTGACCGCCTCCTCGTCGGCGTGATCTCCGCACCACCTCGTCGTAGCGCTTGGCCTCGACGTCGCTCAGCTCGCGGGCGGAGAGGATGTCCCAGTCGTTGTCGGTGCTGTCGGCCTCGGCCAGCAGCACGGCGAGCCGCCGGCCCCGGTGGTCGGTGGCGTAGACCACCATCACGTCGTCACCGAGGTGCCGGATGACCCGGCGGTTGCTGTGCAGGGCCTCCCAGACTTCCCCGGGCGTGACGTCGTAGACCCGCAGGTTAGCCAGCGCCTCGTCGGTGAAGCTGAACCGGTTGGCCACGGGCGAAGCGTACCACGCACGTAACACGCGTCCGGCTGTCACGAATTTCGCCGATCATCCGTCCGGAGTGACAGGATGGGCCCTATCCCCTCGTAGGAGGTCCGTGGTGAAGCGTCAGGCGTACCAGCCGATACTGATCACCGACGCCCCGCGCAGCCAGGACGACCAGCTCAACAGCCGGCAGAAGCGATACGTGCTGATGATGGCCATCCGGGTCGCGTGTCTGGTGGCGGGCGCGATCCTGGTCGGCGCGAAGGCCCCGCTGCTCTGGCTCTGGCTGCCGCTGTGCGCGCTCGGCATGGTGCTCGTGCCCTGGCTCGCCGTGCTGCTCGCCAACGACCGGCCGCCCAAGGAGGAGCACCGGCTGGCGAACCGGTTCCAAAAGCGGCGCCGCGAGGAGCCCGCGCCCACTGCTCTGACCGCCGAGGAGAACCCGCACAAGATCATCGACGCCGAGCCCTGACCGGCCCGGGCGGAGCACCGCCCGGACCGGCCACCGCCGTCAGGGAGCCGGGCGGGCGCCCACCGTCGTCACGGCCAGCGCGCCCAGGTCACCGGCGCGGGCCAGCGCGGCCCGCGGGTCGGCCCCGGCCAGCCACGCGGTGAGCAGCCCGGCCGCGAACGCGTCCCCGGCCCCGGTCACGTCCACCACGTCCACGCCTGGCGCCGGCGCGAACTCCACCACGCCGCCGCGCTCCACCCACACCGCGCCCGCCGCGCCGCGCTTGACCACCACCCGGTGCGCCACAGCGGTCAGCGCCCGCGCCTGCGCCGCCGGGTCCAGCCCGCCGGCCAGCACCGTCGCCTCGTCCGTGTTGACCAGCAGCAGGTCGACGTCGCGTACCCAGGTCAGGAACGCCCCGCCGACGCGCCGCAGCGGCGCCGCGGACGCCGCGTCGACGCTGACGGTCAGCCCGCGCTCGCGGGCGGTGGCCAGCGCGCGCAGGCCGGCGCCGCGCGACCCGACGTCCAACAGGGCGTACGCGGACAGGTGCAGATGCCCGGCGTCGGGCGCGGCGGCCAGCGCCGCGTCCACGTGCGCGGCGGTCAGCCGCAGGTTCGCGCCCCGCTGGCTGATCATCGTGCGCTCCCCGTCGTGGGCGAGCACGATGACGGTGCCGGTCGGGTAGCCCTCGTGCCGCTCGACCGCGCAGTCGACACCGATGCGGGTCAGCTCGGCCACCCGCTCCCGGCCGGTCTCGTCGTCGCCGACGGCGGCGACAAGCGTCACCGCGGCGCCCTGCCCGGCGAGCCAGGCCGCGGTGTTCGCCGCCTGCCCGCCGCCGCTGAACCGGATCCCGGCCGGGGTGTCCGAGCCGGTGGCGAGCGGCCCGGACAGCACCGCGAGCACGTCGGTGATCACGTCGCCGACGACGACTATCCGCGGCGTGGCGCTCATGGGACGCGGCGGGTCGCCGCGGCGACCGCGATCCGGGCCGCGAGGTCGGCGTTGCGCAGGATGATCCGGACATTCACCGCCAGGCTGGCGCCCTCTGTCGCGGAGTGGAAGTGCGACAGCAGGAACGGGGTGACGGCCTTGCCGGTGATCCCCTCGCGGGCCAGCGCGGCCAGTCCCTCGGCGAGCGTGCGGTCGTGCAGCGCCGGGTCGAGCTGCTCGTCGGCGGGCAACGGGTTGGCCACCACCAGGCCGCCGTGGTGCACGCCGTGCGCCGCGCGGGCGGCCAGCACGTCCGCCACCTGCTCCGGCGACTCGACCGACCAGTCCAGGTCGAAGCCCGCGTCGGTGAGGTAGAAGCCGGGGAAGCGGCGGGTGCGGTAGCCGACCACGCCCACCCCGAGCGTCTCCAGCCGCTCCAGCGTGGCGCCCACGTCGAGGATCGACTTCACCCCGGCGCAGACCACGGCGATCGGCGTCCGGGCCAGCGTGACCAGGTCGGCCGACTCGTCGAAGGTCTGCGCCGCCTCCCGGTGCACGCCGCCGAGCCCACCGGTGGCGAACACGCCGATCCCGGCCGCCGCCGCGACAGCGCTCGTGGCCGCCACCGTGGTGGCGCCGTCGGCGCCGGTCGCCGCCGCCGGGGCCAGATCACGGACCGAGAGCTTGTTCACGCCGTCGACGGTGGCGAGCCGGGTGAGCTGGGCGTCGTCCAGCCCCACCCGCAGCTCGCCGGCGACCATGCCGATGGTGGCCGGCACCGCCCCCGCGTCCCGTACCGCCTGCTCGATCTCGCGCGCCACCCGCAGGTTGTCCGGGCGGGGCAGCCCGTGCGAGACGATCGTGCTCTCCAACGCCACGACCGGGCGGCCGTCCCGCAGGGCGTCGGCCACCTCACTACCGAGACTGATGTGAAAGTTGGTCACGTCGGTTACCGTACGGGCCGCTTCCGGCCGGGGCCCAGGTGGACCGGGGCGGACCGACCTGCAAAACTGGAACGCCGGAGGTGGAGTCGTGAGCACAGAGGTTCTCGAGCGTCCCGAGCTGAAGGACGCGGACACTGGTCCGGAGATGTTCCACTACGTCCGCAAGGAGAAGATCGCCGAGAGTGCCGTCATGGGCACCTACGTGGTCGCGCTCTGCGGCGAGACGTTCCCGGTCACCAAGGCGGCCAAGCCGGGCTCGCCCGTGTGCCCGAAGTGCAAGGAGATCTACGACTCGTACGCCGAGTGATCCCGGGCGGCTCCGCCGCCCCTGGACGTAACCTGCGGCGGTGACCACCTCCACCGCCCTGCTCCTCGCCGACCTGACCGGCGTGGCGGTCTTCGCCGCCTCCGGCGCCTCCGCGGCGGTGGCGAAACGGCTCGACCTGTTCGGGGTGGTATTCGTCGGCGTGGTCGCCGCGCTCGGCGGCGGCATCTTCCGCGACCTGGCCATCGACGAGGTGCCCCCACTGGCGTTCGCCGACTGGCGCTACGCCGCCACCGCGGCGGTCACCGCCACCGCCGTGTTCTGGCTGCACCCCCAGCTCGCCCGGCTGCGCACCACGGTGCTGGTGCTGGACGCGGCGGGCCTCGGCCTGTTCACCGTCACCGGCACGCTCAAGGCCCTCGACGCCGCCGTGCCGGCCGTGGGCGCCTGCATGATCGGCATGCTCACCGCGATCGGCGGCGGGCTCGGCCGGGACCTGCTCACCGGCGAGATCCCGGTGGTGCTGCGCCGCGAGATCTACGCCCTGGCCGCGCTCGCCGGTTCGATCGCGGTGGCGCTGCTGTCGGCGTGCGGACAGGCCACCGCCGTGCCGCTCACCGGCGCCGCGCTGTTCGTGTTCGGGCTGCGCCTGATCGCGCTGCGCCGGCGCTGGTCCGCCCCGGTGGCGACGATGCGGCCGCCACGCACCGGCACCCGGGGACCACTGACCTGACCCGCCTCCCGCCGGGGTGGGCGGATGTGACAGGCGTGGCGTCGAGTGGGGCGTACGGCCCGCGCTGGTTATGCTGAACCGGCCTTCGCGGCACCGGATGCGCGAGGGCGTTTTCATGGGCGGCGGCTCCCGTGGCCCCGGTCGGGCCCGCCGCCGTCCGCGGCGGAGAGGAGCTACGCGTGCCACCGCGGATGCCGGCGCTCGACACGTTCCCGCCCCTGCGCGCGTGGCAACGCAAGGCGCTCGTGGAATACCTGCGCCGCCGGACCGAGGACTTCACCGCGGTCGCCACGCCCGGCGCCGGTAAGACCACGTTCGCGCTGCGCATCGCCGCCGAGCTGCTCGCCGACGGCACCGTCGAGGCGGTCACCGTGGTCGCGCCGACCGAGCACCTGAAGACCCAGTGGGCGCAGGCCGCCGCCCGGGTCGGCATCCAGCTCGACGCCGCGTTCCGCAACGCCGACCTGCACTCCGCCGCCGACTTCCACGGCGCGGTGGTCACCTACGCCCAGGTGGGCATGGCGCCGCAGGTGCACCGCCGGCGCACCATGACCCGCCGCACGCTCGTCATCCTGGACGAGATCCACCACGCCGGCGACTCGCGTACCTGGGGCGACGGTGTGAAGGCGGCGTTCGAGCCCGCGGTACGCCGGCTGATGCTCACCGGTACGCCGTTCCGCTCCGACGACAACCCGATCCCGTTCGTCAGCTACGAGCGCGGCGGCGACGGGCTGCTGCGCTCCCGTGCCGACTCGGTCTACGGCTACTCCGACGCGCTGCGCGAGGGTGTGGTCCGGCCGGTGCTGTTCCTGGCGTACTCGGGGGAGACCCGCTGGCGCACGAACGCCGGTGAGGAACTGGCCGCCCGCCTCGGCGAGCCGATGACGCAGGACCTGATCGCCCAGGCGTGGCGTACCGCGCTGGACCCGGCCGGCGACTGGATGCCGCAGGTGCTGCGCGCCGCCGACGCCCGGCTGAGCGTGCTGCGCGCCAACGGCATGCCTGATGCGGGCGGCCTGGTCATCGCCAGCGACCAGCAGGTGGCCCGCTCGTACGCGAAGCTGCTGGAGCAGGTGACCGGTGAGAAGGCCGCCGTGGTGCTCTCGGACGACCAGGGCGCGTCCGCGCGGATCGCGACGTTCGCCGCCTCCCGGCAGCGGTGGCTGGTCGCGGTGCGGATGGTCTCCGAGGGCGTCGACATCCCCCGGCTCGCCGTCGGCGTGTACGCGACGAGTGCCAGCACCCCGCTGTACTTCGCGCAGGCGATCGGCCGGTTCGTCCGGGCCCGCCGTTCCGGCGAGACCGCGTCGGTCTTCCTGCCCAGCGTGCCGCACCTGCTCGGGCTCGCCAGCGAGATGGAGGCCGAGCGGGACCACGTGCTCGGCAAGCCGAAGGACCGCGAGGGTTTCGACGACGACCTGCTGGAGCGCGCCCAGCGCGACGACGGCGCCAGCGGGGAGCTGGAGAAGCGTTTCGCGGCGCTCTCCGCGACCGCCGAGCTGGACCAGGTGATCTTCGACGGCGCCTCGTTCGGCACCGCCGCCCAGGCCGGCACGCCCGAGGAGGAGGAATACCTCGGTCTGCCCGGTCTGCTCACCGCCGACCAGGTCTCGCTGCTGCTGACCAAGCGGCAGGCCGAGCAACTCGCCGCGCAGAAGCGCCGGGCCGCCCAGCGGACCGCTGAGCCGGCCGCTGCGGTCCCGGCGGCGGCGCCCCCACCGATGAGTGCCGCCCAGCGCCGGGTGGCGTTACGGCGGCAACTGAACGCCCTGGTGGCCGCGCGGCACCACCACACCGGCCAGCCGCACGGCAAGATCCACGCCGAGCTGCGCCGGATCTGCGGCGGCCCGCCCAGCGCGCAGGCCACGATCGAGCAGCTCGAGGAGCGCATCGCCACCGTGCAGACCCTCTGACGGGTCGGCCGGGACGACCGGGCACGAAAAACCGGCCGGAGGCTCCCCTTGCGGGTGCCTCCGGCCGGTCATGTCGGGTTGTGGACTTGTTGTCGGACCTCAGTTCGCCATCAGATCGGCGCCTCGCCAGCTGAACTCCGGGTCCGACGCGTAGCGCACGGTGATCTTGACGAGATCCTCCGCGTACTTGTTCGCGTGGTGCCCACAGAACACCAGCTCGCTCCCACCCGCCAGAGTGATGCGGAGCTTGCCGGCAGCATTGCAGCGGTCGCACCGTTCATCGGCGGCCGGGGGGCTCACCGTCTCGGGCGGCGGCGTGAGGGTCGGGGTCATCGCCTTCCTCCTCTGGTCGTCACCGATGAACACTCTCTTCGGTTGCTCACCTATCGTGCAACACCCATCTCGGGCCCTGCCTTCCCTGTGTGCCCGCGGGGGACCGAGGTCACACCTGGCGTGGAGGACAGTGTGCCGTGCACCAAGGGTGCCACGTCAACGATCACAAACAGGCAACCGAACGATCACCAAAGAGTGTTCTACGGCTGGTGATCAAACCGGCACGATTTGTTGACGTGCGCGGTCAGTCCAGGTAGTCGCGGAGCACCTGGGAACGCGAGGGGTGCCGCAACTTGGACATGGTCTTGGATTCGATCTGCCGGATGCGTTCCCGGGTCACGCCGTACACCTGGCCGATCTCGTCCAGAGTGCGCGGCTGGCCGTCGGTGAGGCCGAAACGCAGGCGCACCACGCCCGCCTCACGCTCGGACAGCGTCTGCAGGACCTGCTGGAGCTGGTCCTGCAGCAGCGAGAACGACACCGCGTCGACGGCGACGACCGCCTCGGAGTCCTCGATGAAGTCGCCGAGCTGGCTGTCACCCTCGTCGCCGATGGTCTGGTCGAGCGAGATGGGCTCCCGGGCGTACTGCTGGATCTCCAGCACCTTCTCCGGTGTGATGTCCATCTCCTTGGCCAGCTCCTCCGGGGTGGGCTCGCGGCCCAGGTCCTGGAGCAGCTCACGCTGGATGCGGCCGAGCTTGTTGATCACCTCGACCATGTGCACCGGGATGCGGATGGTGCGGGCCTGGTCGGCCATGGCGCGGGTGATGGCCTGGCGGATCCACCAGGTGGCGTAGGTGGAGAACTTGTAGCCCTTGGTGTAGTCGAACTTCTCGACGGCGCGGATGAGGCCGAGGTTGCCCTCCTGGATGAGGTCGAGGAAGGCCATGCCGCGACCGGTGTAGCGCTTGGCCAGGGAGACCACCAGGCGGAGGTTGGCCTCCAGCAGGTGGTTCTTGGCGCGCTCGCCGTCCCGGGAGATCCACATCAGGTCGCGCTGGAGATCGCGGACCAGCTTCTCCTCGCCCTCGTCGGCGGCGCGCAGCCGCTCGGCGGCGTAGAGGCCGGCCTCGATCCGCTTGGCCAGCTCGACCTCCTGCTCGGCGTTGAGCAGCGGCACCTTGCCGATCTGCTTCAGGTACGCCCGCACGGAGTCGGCGGAGGCGGTCAGCTCGGCGTCCCGGCGCGCCTGCTTGAGCGCCTCGGACTCCTCGTCGTCCCACTCGAAGTCGTTGTCGGTGGCGGAGCTGGCCGCGTCGGCCTCGGCGGCCTGGGTCAGCTCGGCCGGCTCCTCGACCACCACGTCCTCGATCGCGGCAGCCAGTTCCTCCGGGTCGATCTCACCGTCGGGGCCCTCGGCCTTGCCACCGGCCTTGGCCGGCTTGGCCGCGGCGGTCTTCGCCGCCACCGTGGCCTTGGTGGCGCGGGTCGCCTTGGTGGCCTTCGCCGGGGCCGCGGCCTTCGCCACGTCGGCGGTGGTGGCCTTGCGCGCGGTCGCCTTCCGGGGGGCCGGTGCGGGCGACTCCTCGGCGGCCGGAGCCTGCTTCGGGGCGGGCGCGGCGGCCTTCTTGGTGGTCTTGGCGGTGGTCGCGCGGGAGGCCGGGGTGGCGGACCGGGCGGCGGCGACGCGGCGGCGGGTGCTCGCCGAGCCGTCCACCACCACCGTCACGCCCGCCTCGGAGAGTGCGCGGAGGATCTTCTTGGCCTGGGCCGGGGTCACCTCAGCGGACTCGACGGTGCGCGCGAGCTGGGCCGACGTGAGCTGGCCGCCGGCGCTCTGCGCGTGGGCGATCAGGGTGTCGGTGAGCGAGCGAACGTCGGCGCCGGTCTGGCGGGGATCTGTCACGAAGACCTTCCGGAGGCGAAAGAGCGAGCACGGCCGGGTCGTCCGGCGCAGCATGGGACGGCCGCGCCGGGCGAGTCGTTGAGGACCCCCGTGTCCCGGCCCGTCCGGTCGCTGGCGGTCCGTGGCGCGTGGGCAGGGTGAATTGTAACGCCGTCTGCCGCGATCATCCCGCGCCGCACGGCGGACCCGCGGTCCGGGACCGCAGATTCGGCGCAGATGTGGACTTTGTAAGGATGATACCCGCGCGCGAGACGGCCGGTCCCGATCGTGCGGGAAGGGGAGAAACATGATCACCTCGACGCCCACGGCGCGGGAGTTGCTCACGATCGCTGTCGACGTGGCCCGGGAGGCCGCCGCCACCGCGTACCGGATGCGGGTCGAGGGTGTCTCGGTGGCCGCGACCAAGAGCACGGTGACCGACGTGGTCACCGCCGCCGACCGGGCGGTGGAGCGGCAGGTGGTCGCCGCGCTGCGGCAGCGGCGGCCCGGCGACGCGGTGCTGGGCGAGGAGTACGGCGCGGGGGAGACCGGCCCGGCCGGCGACGACGGCGTGCGCTGGATCCTCGACCCGATCGACGGAACCGTGAACTACCTGTACGGGCTGCCCTACTGCGCCGTCTCGCTGGCCGCCGAGGTGGCCGGTGAGGTGGTCGCCGGGGTGGTTCGCAACGTCGTCACCGGCGAGGAGTGGACCGCGACGCTCGGCGGCGGCGCGTGGCGCGACGGTCAGCGGCTGCAGGGTTCCACCGCGACCGATCTCGGGCAGGCGCTCGTCGCCACCGGGTTCGGCTACGACGCCGGCCGCCGGGCGCACCAGGCGCGGGTGGTGACCGAGCTGATCCCGCACATCCGGGACATCCGCCGGATGGGCGCCGCCGCGCTCGATCTCTGCCTGGCCGCCGAGGGGCGGGTGGACGCGTACTACGAGAAGGGGCTGGCCGACTGGGACCTGGCCGCCGGCGGGCTGGTCGCCCGGGAGGCCGGGCTGCTGGTGACCGGCCTGTCCGGCCGCCCGGCCGGACCGGACATGGTGCTCGCGGCACCGCCGGCGCTGCACGGGCCGCTGCACGACCGGCTGGCCGACCTGGACGCCTCCGGCGGGCCGTGACCGGCACCAGGCACGCGACGGGGCGGCCTCCCCCGCAGGGAGACCGCCCCGCGTCGCCGGGCCGCCGTCGGCTACTTCTCGATCGGCATCGGGCAGGTCTCGGGCGGCGCCTGCGGCGCGCCCAGGTCGCCGAGCGACTGGTTGACCTCGGTGGTGGTGGCGAGCTGCTGGAACTGGTTGCCCAGGACCACGTCGACCACGTCGTCCTTGCGGTTCGCGTCGAAGTCCTGGTTGGCCTCGTTCAGGAAGTACGCGCGCAGCAGGTGCGCCGAGCCGACGGCCTTGGGCCCGAACCGCAACTGGGCCACGCCGTCGAACGCCTTCTTCTCGTTGCCGACCTTCTTGACCTGGAACTTGCGGTTGCGGAAGTCGTCCGCGACGCTGCCGGCCCGGCCGGCCTCGTCGGTGGCGTTGTAGACGTTGATCTTGACGTCCTTCTGCTCCCGCAGCCGCAGGTCGACCAGCGGCCAGCCGTCCGGGCAGGCGGCCGCCGTACCGGCTGTGCCCTGGCTGTCCTTCAGCACGGCGACGACCACGACGACCAGGGCGACAGCCGCCAGCAGTCCGACGACAACGAGTGCTCGCACTCGCGCAAAACTCATCCTGGGCGCTCCCCGGACAGTGATTGGGTGGTGGCGGGCGACGCGGCCGGGCCGCGACCGGTCGGCCGTCAGTACGCCGCTGAGGTTAACGCTTGTCCGGCTCAGGCGTGGAAACAGTCCGACATACCGGCGCGCCGGGCGGTGAACCGGTAGGACTACCCCTATCTTCGTGTCGCCTGAGTCACATTGGGAACAACTTCGGGCGCAGAGGCGTACATCTCTCCCGCGAGGGCGGTATACATGCCTCGCCCACAGGGGGGGTAAGGTTCCGCGCTCACCGGGGGCATTTCGCACCGGCGGGCCCGGCCCACCGCTCGTCGGGTCGGGTGCCCGACAGAGATGGTGGCCGGTCAGGGGAACCGAAACGGCGTCGTCCGGCGTTACAACCGGCAGCGACAATATCGATATTGGAGAGTGAAACCGATGGCCACCGACTACGACGCCCCGCGTCGCGACGAGGTCGACCTCGGCGAGGACAGCCTGGAAGAGCTCAAGGCCCGGCGGGTCGACTCACAGTCGGGCGCCGTGGACGTCGACGAGGCCGAGGTGGCCGAGAGCTTCGAGCTGCCCGGCGCCGATCTGGCCGACGAGGAGCTCACGGTCAAGGTCCTCCCGATGCAGCAGGACGAGTTCCGGTGCGCCCGCTGCTTCCTGGTCCACCACCGCAGCCAGCTGGCGGTCGAGCGCAACGGCGACCTGATCTGCCGCGAGTGCGTCTGATCCCGACCGGGGACACCAGCGGCGGCCTCCTCGACGGGGCCGCCGCTGTTCGAGCCGCCGCCGTGCGCGCGTGGCCGGGAGCTGCTTGACTCGTACGGGCGGCTGCCACGCCGCGCGGAGCAGGAGGGCGGACGGGTGAGCGAGCGCAGCGAACAAGTCGGCCCGGACACGCCCGGCCCGGAGGTACCCGGCCCGGACAGCCCGGACACCGAGGAGCTGGGCGCCACCGTCGCCGCCCTGACCGCCGACGACATCGCGCCCGCCCGCCGGCGGCAGCTGCTCACCCGGCTGGTCGGACAGGCACGCGCCCGCGGGATCAGCGACCTGTTCAAGCCCCGTGCCGCGGTGCGCTGGATGACCGACACGGTCGCCGAGGTCGCACCGCACGTGCCGATCCGTGACCTCGCCACGCTGCGGCGGCACTTCCCCGGCCTGGACGACGAGGCGCTCGCCGACCGGCTGGTCCGCAACGCGTCCCGCGCCACCGCCGGGGTCGGCGCCGCGGGCGGCGGGGTCGCCGCCGTCGAGTGGGCGGTGACGCCCACCCTGCTCTCCGCACCCGTGCTGCTGGCCGCCGAGACGGTGGCAGTGGTGGCGATCGAGCTGAAGCTGATCGGCGAGCTGCACGAGGTCCACCGGGTGGCGCTGCCGGCCGGCGGCACCGGCCGTGCCGTGGCGCTCGTGCAGTCCTGGGCCACCCAGCGGGGGATCAACCCGATGATGCCCGGTGTCGGGGTCAGCGCGGTGCTCGGCACCGCCGCCCGCCGCGAACTACGCGACAGCCTGATGCGCCGTTTCGGGCGCAACCTCACCACGCTCGGGCCGTTCCTGACCGGCGCCGCCGTGGCCGGCTACCTCAACCGCCGGGCCACCCGCGCGCTCGGCGAGCAGCTGCGCAAGGACCTGCGGCGGACCGCGCGGGCCCTGCCGGACAAGCCGTCCTGACCGGCGGCGCCGAGCCTCGGCGGCAGCGCCGGGCCGGGCCGCGAAGGACCGTCAGGCCGCGTCGCGGGCGGCCAGCAGGGCGGTCGCCAGCTGGACCGGATGCCGGGTGCTGACCACCCAGAACGGAGTCGGGTCGGCCGGGTCGTCCAGCACCACCTGCACCGCACCGCCGATCCACGGCCGCTGCACCACGAAGGCCAGCGGGTCGGAGCCGACACCGAGCACCTCGCGCCGGCCGGCCGCGTCCAGCGGCACCACATCCGCGACGTACCGCACCGGCAGGTGGGCGTCGTCCACCCGCAGCTCGCCGTCACGCACCTCGACCCGGATCCGGCCCAGCCACCACAGGCCGGCCACGGCGGCGGGGATCAGCAGGACGAACGGCAGCCAGGCGCGTACCCCGGTCGCGCCCATCCACAGCTCGACCGCGAGCAGGACGGCCGCGGCCAGCCCGGCCGGCCAGGCCCACCAGGGCAGCCCGAGGCGCTCCGCGTACGGCGCGGCGGTGGCCGTCGGGGCGGCCGGAGATGACGACTGACGCACACAGACGAGGGTACGGCGCGCAGGCGGCCCGGCAACCGGCAGGATGGCAGGGGCACCCCGCAGGACCGGACGGAAGAGGATGACCGTGACAGATGTCGTACCCGTGCCCGTGCGGCTGCTCGACCCGGAGCTGCCACTGCCGGCGTACGCCCATCCCGGCGACGCCGGGGCGGACCTGGTGGCCGCCGCAGACGTCGAGCTGCCCCCCGGCGGCCGGGCCCTGGTCCCCACCGGCGTGGCGGTGGCGCTGCCGGACGGCTACGTCGGGCTGGTGCACCCCCGATCCGGACTCGCGGCCAGACTCGGCGTGACGGTGCTCAACGCGCCCGGTACGGTCGACGCCGGCTACCGGGGTGAGATCCTGGTCAACCTGATCAACCACGACCGGGACACACCGGCCAGGATCAGCCGGGGTGACCGCATCGCGCAGCTCGTGGTCCAGCGGGTCGCCCGGGCCGAGTTCCGGCCGGTGGCCGAGCTGCCCGGGTCCCGGCGTGGCACGGGCGGGCACGGATCCACCGGCGGGCACGCCGGGTTGGTCCCGGCGCCGTCCGGCGGGCAGAGCGAAGAGGTGGCAGGGTGAGTGTGAACAGCGGAGGGTGGGCGCAGTGATCTTCTCCCGGAAGCGGGCCGACGAGGCGCGTGACAATGGGGTCCTCGACGCCGAGGAGACCCCGTCGGCGCCGGACCGCGGCCCGTACGACGTCAGCGAGGCGCCGGACGCGCCTCGCCTCGACCTGGGCAGCCTGCAGATCCCGGCGGTGCCGGACGTCGAGGTGCGGGTCCAGGCCGACCCGCAGGGCGTGATCCAGCAGGTCGTGCTCGTGCACGGGCAGAACGCGCTCCAGCTCGGCGTCTTCGCCGCGCCCCGGTCCGAGGGCATCTGGGACGAGGTGCGCGAGGAGATCCGCCAGTCGCTCGTGAACGACGGCGCGACCGCCCGGGAGGTCGAGGGCGAGCACGGGCCCGAGCTGCGCGCCCGCGTGGGTACCCCGGACGGGCCGACCGACCTGCGGTTCGTCGGCATCGACGGCCCGCGCTGGATGGTGCGTGGCGTCTTCCAGGGCGCGGCCGCCACCGACCCGGCCGCGGCCGGCCCGCTCGCGGCCTGCCTGGACAGCCTGGTCGTCGACCGCGGGCAGGAGGCCAAGCCGGTGCGCGAGCCGCTGCCGCTGCGGCTGCCCCGCGAGGTCGCCGAGCAGCAGGCCGCCGACCAGCAGGAGGTCTGAGCCACACGTGCCCGGGCCCGGCGCCGATCGGCGCCGGGCCCGCGCCGTGTCCGGTTCGCCGGCGGCGGTACGCGCGACACGCCGCTCCCGCCGGCGGGCCACACCGGCGTACGCTGGCGGGACGGTTCCGCCGCCCGCGGGGCCCCGCTGTGGAGAGGGTGACGCGGAGGTCATGACGACCGACGAGAGCCGGGGGTCGCTGCGGCGGCTCCTGCACCGGCTCACCGCGAGCGAGGCCGAGATCGAGGCGCAGGAGCTGCGCCGGGAGAGCGCCGAGTCCGGCGGCACGCCCGCCCACCAGTGCAACAGGGGTCAGGTGGTGTCGGTGGCCGGAAGGCTGCGTACCGTCGTCTACACGCCCCGCACGAACCTGCCCACGCTGGAGGCCGACCTCTACGACGGCAACGACGTGGTGACGCTGGTCTGGCTGGGCCGCCGGCACATCGCCGGGATCGAGCCGGGCCGGCACCTGACCGCGCGCGGCCGGGTGGCGGTGCGTGACGACCGCAAGGTGATCTACAACCCGTACTACGAGCTGGAGTCGCCGAAGTGACGACCGGACAGCAGCACACCCCGTCGGGCCTCGGCCCGCAGGACGAGGAGCGGCTGCCCAGCCTCGCCGAGCAGATGGCCGACCAGCTCGGCGGATGGCGCGGGCTGGTCGAGTCGAGCATCCCGGTGGTGGTCTTCGTGATCGCCAACGTGATCGGCGAGCTGCGCCCCGCGGTGTACGCCTCGGTGGCGGTGGCGCTGCTGATCGCCGGGCTGCGGCTGGCCCAGCGCAAGCCGGTGCGGCACGCCGTCAACGGGCTGTTCGGCGTCGGCATCGGCGCGTTGCTGGCGCTGCGCACCGGCGACGAGCGCGACTTCTACCTGCCGGGCATCCTCTACGGCATCGGGTACGGCCTGGCGCTGCTGCTGTCGGCCGCGATCCGGCAGCCGTTGGTCGGCTGGATCTGGTCGGTGCTGGTGGCCAAGGGCCGCTCCGAGTGGCGCGACGACCCCAAGCTGGTCCGCACCTTCACCCAGCTCACCGTGCTCTGGGGCGTGGTGTGGCTGGCCAAGGTCGGCGTACAGGCCGGGCTCTACCTGGCCCACCAGGACACCGCGCTCGGCGTGGCCCGGCTCGCCCTGGGCTACCCGCCGTACGCGCTGCTGCTGCTGATCACGGTGTGGGTGGTGCGCCGGGTCACCCGGGAGACCGCGCCCACCCCGCTACCCGGCTCCTGAGGCCGCCTCAGGCGCGGTCGCGGTGCCGGTCCGCGCTGGCCGGGCCGAGGATGACCGTCCGCACGTCGTCCTCCACCGCGGTGGTGCAGACGAACACCAGCTCGTCGCCGGCCTCGATCGGGTCGTCCGGGGTGGGCACCAGCACCCGCTTGCCGCGCACGATCGCCACCAGCGCCGCGTCCCGGGGGATCGGCACCGCGTGGATCGGCTGCCCCACGTAGGGCGCTGTCGGCGGCAACGTGATCTCGACCAGGTTCGCCTCGCCCTGGCGGAACGTCATCAGCCGGACCAGGTCGCCGACGGTGACCGCCTCCTCGACCAGCGCCGCCATCACCCGCGGCTTGCTCACCGCGACGTCCACGCCCCACTGCTCGGTGAACAGCCACTCGTTCTCCGCCCGGTTGACCCGGGCGACCACGCGGGGCACCGCGAACTCGGTCTTGGCCAGCAGCGACACCACCAGGTTGACCTTGTCGTCGCCGGTGGCGGCCACCACCACGTCGCACCCGGCCACGTCGGCCTCCTCCAGGCTGGCCAGCTCGCACGCGTCGGCGAGCACCCAGTCGGCGGCCGGCACCCGGTCGGGCCGCAGCATCTTCGGCTGCCGCTCGATCAGCATCACCTGGTGGCCGTTGTCGATCAGCTCCTGGGCGATCGAGCGGCCCACGTTGCCGGCGCCGGCGATGGCGATCCGCATGGCTCAGTGCCCCCCTTCCGGCGGCGCCGCCGCCACCGACGTGACCGGGCCGTTGATGTCGTCGGTCACCAGCATGTAGACCTGGTCGCCCTCCTGGATCACCGTGGAGGTGGTGGGCAGGGTGCCGATCCCGAACCGGTTCAGGTAGGCCACCCGGGCGCCGACGGCCTGCTCCAGCTGCCGCAGCGGCCGGCCGATCCAGTCCTTGTGCACCGGAACCTCGATGATCGAGACGGTGCTCGTCGGGTCGCGGAAGATCTCCACGTTGCCCTCGGGGACCAGGTGGCGCAGCATCCGGTCGGCGGTCCACCGGACGGTCGCCACGGTCGGGATGCCGAGCCGCTCGTAGACCTGGGCGCGGCGCTGGTCGTAGATGCGGGCGGCGACCCGGGACACGCCGAACGTCTCCCGCGCCAGCCGGGCCGAGATGATGTTGGAGTTGTCGCCGCTGGACACCGCCGCGAACGCGTCGGCCCGCTCGATGCCGGCCTGGCGCAGCACCTCGCCGTCGAAGCCCGCACCGGTGACCGTGATGCCGGCGAAGTCCGGCCCGAGACGGCGGAACGCGTCCGCGTCCTGGTCGATCACCGCCACCGAGTGCCCACGCGACTCCAGGCTGTGGGCCAGGGTCGACCCGACCCGGCCGCAGCCCATGATCACCACATGCACGGTGTCCGCTCCTCCCACGGCGCCGCCCGCCGACCCGTCGCCTGCGAGCCTGCCACGTCCTCCCACGGGACGGGGGACCGAACCGTACCGCGCGGCCGCACGCGGGGGAGATCGACCACCCCCGCGCCCCGGACCCGGTGGTCGTACGCTTGGCGGTTGTGGCCCGACCCACCTCGCTGCTGAAGCGACTCCTCCTCGGTCGACCGTTCCGGTCCGACCGCCTCCAGCACACCCTGCTGCCGAAGCGCATCGCGCTGCCGGTCTTCGCCTCGGATGCGCTCTCCAGCGTGGCGTACGCCCCGGACGAGATCCTCCTGACGCTGTCCATCGCCGGTGCCTCGGCGTTCTTCTTCTCGCCGTGGGTGGCGCTCGCGGTCGTCGTGGTCATGCTGACCGTGGTGGCGAGCTACCGGCAGAACGTGCACGCCTACCCCTCCGGCGGCGGCGACTACGAGGTGGCGACGGTCAACCTCGGTCCCAAGGCCGGCCTGGCGGTGGCGAGCGCGCTGCTCGTCGACTACGTGCTCACCGTCGCCGTCTCGGTCTCCTCCGGCGTGGCGAACCTCGGCTCGGTGGTGCCGTTCGTGGCGACCCACAAGGTGCTCATCGCGGTCAGCGCGGTGGTGCTGCTCACCGCGATCAACCTGCGCGGCCTGCGCGAGTCCGGCACCGCCTTCGCCATCCCCACGTACGGCTTCGTGATCGTGATCGGCGGCATGCTGCTGACCGGGCTGGTCCGCATCTTCGTGCTCGGCGACGACCTGCGCGCGCCGAGCGCCGGCCTGGAGATCCAGGCCGAGCACAGCGTCACCGGGTTCGCGCTGGTGTTCCTGCTGCTGCGCACGTTCTCCTCCGGCTGCGCCGCGCTCACCGGCGTGGAGGCGATCTCCAACGGCGTACCGGCGTTCAAGAGCCCGAAGTCGAAGAACGCGGCGACCACGCTGCTGCTGCTCGGCGGCATCGCGGTGGCGATGCTGGTCGGCATCATCTGGCTGGCCCGCCTCACCGGCCTGCAGTTCGTCGAGGACCCGGGCAGGCAGATCGTCTCCGGCCCGGACGGGTACGTGCAGAAGACGGTCACCACCCAGCTCGGCGAGACCGTGTTCGGCGGCGGCTCGGTGCTGCTCTACGTGGTCGCCGGGATGACCGCGCTGATCCTGTTCCTGGCCGCCAACACCGCCTTCAACGGCTTCCCGGTGCTCGGCTCGATCCTCGCGCAGGACCGCTACCTGCCCCGCCAGCTGCACACCCGCGGCGACCGGCTGGCGTTCTCCAACGGCATCCTCTTCCTGGCCGTCTTCGCGATCGTGCTGATCGTCGGTTTCCAGGCCGAGGTGACGAAGCTCATCCAGCTCTACATCGTCGGGGTGTTCGTCTCGTTCACGCTCTCCCAGGCCGGCATGATCCGGCACTGGAACCGGCACCTGCGCCGCGAGCGCGACCCGGAGGCGCGCCGGCGGATGATCCGCTCCCGGGCGATCAACACGTTCGGCATGGTCATGACCGGCGTCGTGCTGATCATCGTGCTGGCCACGAAGTTCCTGCTCGGGGCGTGGATCGCGATCGTCGCGATGGCCGTGATGTACGTGGTGATGCTCGGCATCCGCCGGCACTACGACCGGATCGCCGAGGAACTGGAACCGACCGAGCAGCGCGGCGTCCTGCCGGCCCGCAACCACGCCATCGTGCTGGTCAGCAAGCTGCACAAGCCGACGCTGCGGGCCGTCGCGTACGCCCGGGCCACCCGGCCGGACACGCTCACCGCCGTCACCGTGAACGTGGACGAGCAGGACACCCGCGATCTCCAGGCCGACTGGGAGCGCCGCGAGCTGCCGGTGCCGCTCACCGTGATCGACTCCCCGTACCGGGAGATCACCCGCCCGATCCTCAACTTCGTCGCGTCGGTGCGCCGGGAGTCGCCGCGCGACGTGGTCACCGTCTTCATCCCCGAGTACGTGGTGGGCCGCTGGTGGGAGAACCTTCTGCACAACCAGAGCGCGCTGCGGCTCAAGGGGCGGCTGCTGTTCGAGCCGGGCGTGATGGTGACCAGCGTGCCGTGGCAGCTCGCGTCCACCGCCAGCAAGAACCTGGACCGGCTGGACGCCACGTTGAGCCGGGGACCGGCGCGCGGCCCCCGGGTGGCACCGCAGAGCACGCTGCCGCCGCCGGTGGCGTCCACGCCGTCCGCGCCCTCCGCCGAACGGGAGGAGCGATTGTGAGCGCCGACGAGCGTCCCGTTCCTGTGCCGACGGCGCAGCGGCCCGGGCTGGAGGAGGCCGAGCGGGTCGAGCTGACAGTCGACGCGGTCGCGCCGGGCGGGCACTGCGTGGCCCGCGTCGGCGGGCAGGTGGTCTTCGTCCGGCACGCGCTGCCCGGCGAGCGGGTGGTCGCCGAGGTGACCGAGCTGCACCGGGGCTTCGCCCGCGCCGACGCGGTGGAGATCCTGGACGCCGCACCGGACCGGGTCACCCCGCCGTGCCCGTACGCCCGGCCGGGCCGGTGCGGCGGCTGCGACCTCCAGCACGTCGCCCCGGCCGCCCAGCTCGACTGGAAGCTCGCAGTGGTGCGTGAGCAGCTCACCCGGCTGGGGGGACTCACCGCGGAGCAGATCGACGCGCTCGGCGTCCACGTCGAGGCGCTGCCCGGCGGGCCGCTGGGCTGGCGCTCCCGGGTCCGCTACGCGGTCGACGCGGCCGGCCGGGCCGGGCTGCTCAAGCACCGCTCGCACGAGGTGGTGCCGATCGACAGGTGCCTGATCGCGCACCCGGCGATCCAGGACCTGCCGGTGCTACCGCCCACCGGTGCCCGCTGGCCCGACGCCGACGCGGTGGAGACGGTCGCCAGCACCGGCGGGGACGTCGCCGTGGTCGCGTACACCGATGGGGTTCCGACGGCGGTGAGCGGGCCGGAGCGGGTCCGGGAGACGGCGGCCGGGCGGTCCTTCACGCTGCCCGCCTCCGGGTTCTGGCAGGTGCACCCGGCCGCGGCGGACGCGCTGACCGGCGCGGTCCTCGACCTGCTCGACCCGCGGCCCGGTGAGACGGCCTGGGACCTGTACGGCGGGGCCGGCCTGTTCGCCGCCGCGCTCGCCGAACGGGTCGACGGGGCCCGGGTGACGCTCGTCGAGTCGGCGCCGGACGGGGTGGCCGCGGCCCGGCAGAACCTGGCCGACCTGCGCGCCGTCGAGGTGGTCGCCGCGCGGGTGGAGGCGGCGCTGTCCCGGCGCCGGATCACCGGACCGGTCGACCTCGTGGTGCTCGACCCGCCGCGCTCCGGCGCGGGCGCGCCGGTGGTCCGTGCGGTGGCGGGCGCCGGGCCGCGCGCTGTCGCCTACGTGGCCTGCGACCCGGCCGCGTTCGCCCGGGACGTGCGCACGTTCGCCCAGGAGGGCTGGCGGCTGGCCGCGCTGCGCGGCTTCGACCTGTTCCCGATGACCCAGCACGTGGAGCTGGTGGGCCTGTTCCTGCCTGGCTAGCCTGACCCGATGAAGATCGTCGGGCTGATGTCGGGCACCTCCTACGACGGGGTGGACGTGGTGGCCGCCGAGTTCACCGCCGACGGCGACACGCTGCGGCTGCGCCCGCTCGGGCACCGCGAGCTGGCGTACCCGGACGACCTGCGGGCCGAGATCGCCGCGCTGCTGCCCCCGGCGGCCACCACGATCGAGGCGGTCTGCCGGCTGGACAACCGGCTCGGCGAGGTGTTCGCCGAGGCGGCCGCGGCCGGCGTCGAGCTGGCCGGGGGCACCGCCGACGCGGTCGTGTCGCCCGGGCAGACGGTCTTCCACTGGGTCGAGGACGGCCGGGTGCGCGGCACGCTCCAGCTCGGCGCGCCGGCCCGGGTGGCCGCCCGGGTGGGCGTACCGGTGCTGCACGACCTGCGCTCGGCGGACGTCGCCGCCGGCGGCCAGGGCGCGCCGCTGGTCCCGGCGTTCGACGCGCTGCTGCTCGACCCGGCCGCTGGTGCTGCACCCCGCGCCGCGTTGAACCTCGGCGGGATCGCGAACCTGACGGTGGTCGCGCCCGGCGCCCCCGTCCTCGGGTACGACGTGGGCCCGGCCAACGCGCTGCTGGACGCCGCCGCCCGGCGTTTCCTGGACCGGCCGTGCGACGCCGACGGCGCCCGCGCCGCTGCCGGGCGGGTGCACGAGGCGCTGCTGGCCCGGCTGCTCGCCGAGCCGTACTACGCCGCGCCGCCGCCCAAGTCGACCGGTAAGGAGCTGTTCCACGGTGGCTACCTGGACGCCGCGCTGACCGGGCTGGGCGAGCCGGTGGCCGCCGACGACGTGCTGGCCACGCTCACCGAGCTGACCGCCCGCACGGTGGCCGACGCCTGCGACCGGCACCGGGTCACCGAGGTGGTGGCCGCCGGCGGGGGAGTGCGCAATCCCACACTCCGGGCACGGCTGGCTGCCCTGGGTGCGGGACGCTGGCGGCTGCGCACCACCGACGAGCTGGGCGTACCGGCCCAGGCCAAGGAGGCGTACGCGTTCGCGCTGCTGGGCTGGCTGTCCTGGCACGGGCTGCCGGGCGCGGTGCCCTCGGTGACCGGGGCGTCCCGGGCCGCCGTGCTCGGCTCCTGGACCCCGGCGGGCCCGTCCGTCACAGCGCCCCGCCCACCCGCGCCCCGGCGGCTGGTGGTCGACGCCTGACCTGGGTCGATGCACGGCCGGGCTGCGGACTGTTCCGCGGCCGATAGACTCTCCGGTCATGAGTGTTGAAGAGGGCACGGCCAACCACGGTCGGCTGCTGGGCACCGTCCGCGGCCCGCAGGACGTGAAGCGGATGACCGCCGAGCAGCTGGACATCCTCGCCGCCGAGATCCGTGACTTCCTGATCGCCAAGGTCTCCCGCACCGGCGGCCACGTCGGCCCCAACCTCGGTGTGGTCGAGCTGACCCTGGCGATGCACCGGGTCTTCGACTCCCCGCGTGACCGGCTCCTCTTCGACACCGGCCACCAGGCGTACGTGCACAAGATCCTCACCGGCCGGCAGGAGGGCTTCGACAAGCTCCGCCAGCGTGGTGGCCTCTCCGGCTACCCCAGCCAGGCGGAGAGCGAGCACGACCTGATCGAGAACTCGCACGCCTCGACCGCCCTGTCGTACGCCGACGGCCTCGCGAAGGCGTACGCGCTGCGCGGCGAGAAGCGCTCGGTGGTCGCCGTGGTCGGCGACGGCGCGCTCACCGGCGGCATGTGCTGGGAGGCGTTGAACAACATCGCGACCGCCGGCAACCCGCTGGTGATCGTCGTCAACGACAACGGCCGGTCCTACTCGCCGACCATCGGCGGCCTCGCCGACCACCTGTCGTCGCTGCGGCTCAACCCCGGCTACGAGAAGGTGCTCGACACGGTCAAGGACGCGCTGGGCAACACGCCGTTCGTCGGCAAGCCGATGTACGAGGTGCTGCATGCGGTCAAGAAGGGCATCAAGGACGCGGTCGCCCCGCAGGCCATGTTCGAGGACCTCGGCATCAAGTACGTCGGCCCGGTCGACGGCCACGACGTGCCGGCGGTCGAGGCGGCACTGCGCGCCGCGAAGAACTTCGGCGGCCCGGTGATCGTGCACGCGGTCACCCGCAAGGGCTACGGCTACCGCCCCGCCGAGGACGACGAGGCCGACTGCCTGCACGGCCCCGGCGCGTTCGACGCCGAGACCGGCAAGCTGCTCGCCGTGCCGTCGGTGAAGTGGACGAACGTCTTCGCCGACGAGCTGGTCGCGATCGCCGACGAGCGCCCCGACGTGGTCGGCATCACCGCCGCCATGGCCGAGCCCACCGGCATCGCCACGCTCGCCCGCAAGTACCCGGAGCGGGTGTACGACGTGGGCATCGCCGAGCAGCACGCCGCCACCTCCGCCGCCGGCCTGGCGATGGGCGGGCTGCACCCGGTCGTGGCGGTCTACGCCACGTTCCTCAACCGCGCGTTCGACCAGGTCCTGCTGGACGTGGCCATGCACAAGCTGCCCGTCACGTTCGTGCTGGACCGGGCCGGCATCACCGGCCCGGACGGGCCCAGCCACTACGGCATCTGGGACATGTCGGTCTTCGGTGTGGTGCCCGGCCTGCGGATCGCCGCGCCCCGCGACTCGGCCACGCTGCGCGAGGAGCTGCGCGAGGCGGTCGCCGTGGACGACGGCCCGACCATCCTGCGCTTCCCGACCGGCACCGTCGCCGCCGACCTGCCGGCGGTACGCCGGGTCGGCCCGGTCGACGTGCTGGCCGAGTCGGCGCGTACCGACGTACTGCTGGTAGCGGTCGGCTCGTTCGCCGGCCTCGGCGTCGAGGTCGCCGCCCGGGTCGCCGAGCAGGGCTACGGCGTGACTGTGGTCGACCCGCGCTGGGTGCGCCCGGTGCCGGCCGAACTGGTCGAGCTGGCGTCCGCGCACCGGCTCGTGGTCACCGTGGAGGACGGCGTACGCATCGGTGGCGTCGGTTCCGCGCTCGCCCAGGCGATGCGCGACGCCGACGTCCGCGTACCGGTCAAGGACATGGGCGTACCGGCCGACTGGCACCCGCACGGCACCCGCGCGCAGATCCTGGCCGATCTGCGGCTGACCGCGCAGGACGTGGCGCGCGACGTCACCGGCTGGATCTCCGGCCTGGACGCCGCCCCGGTGGACCCGGCCACGAACGGAGCCCGAGCCCAGAGCTGAGCCACCGCCCCGCCTGACTCGTCGACGCTTCTATAGGTGGGCCGGTTCCGGGAGGTTGGTATCGGTAGGGTTCGACGTTGGTGATCTATGGGTGACTCATGCAAGATCTGGCCGCTGTCAGTTGGTGTGCCGTGGCGTCGACTTGTCCTCGTGGGTTGCCGGCGTCGGCCCGGCCCACCTTGTTGGCCTGATCAGAAGCCTGTCCGCGAAGGGGTGTGCAGCCCGTGTCGCGTGACTCATCACAGATGTGCCGCTGGGTGATCGCTCCCGGGCCGACGCCGTCCGAACGTCGTCCCGTGCAAGGGAGAACCGTCCGTGTTTCCCATCCTGGCAGAACGTCTGGCCGAGCGTGTCGACGCGGTCGTCGGTGTGGACACCCATACCGATACGCACACCGCCGCGGTGCTCACCGCGGTCGGCACCGTGCTGGCGGAGATCACCGTGCCGGCCACCGACGACGGCGCCGCTGTCCTGCTGGCCTGGGCCGGCCGGCAGACGGCCGTGCTGGGAACGGGCCGGCGGGCCTGGGCCCTGGACGGCGCTCGTTGTCACGGTGTCGGTCTGCTGCGCGTCCTGCGCGCCGCGGGTGAGTACGTCCTGGAAGCACCCAAACCCGCTGCCGGGCGCTGCCGTCGAGGCGGCAAGTCCGACGCGCTGGACGCCGCGCACGCCGCTCGTGGCGTCCTGGCCGCCGACCACGTCGCCTCACCCCGCACCGACGGCGACCGGGAAGCCCTGCGCCTGCTGCACGTCTGCCGCCGCCACTACAGCGACACCCGCACCGCCACCATCAACCTGTTCAAATCGGTGATCCTCACCGCCGACGACGACCTCCGCACACAGATGCGAGGACTGAGCACCCTGCGACAGGTCCAGCACGCCACCACCCTCACCACCACCACCAGCGGCAGCGGTCTCGACCGGCTGCGCCGCACTCACCTGGCAACCCTCGCCGAGCAGATCCAGACCCTCGACCGGCTCCTGAAAGCCAACCTCACCGAAATCCGCACCCTGGTCGACAAACTCTGCCCCACCCTGCTCGACCAACCCGGCATCGGCCCCGTCACCGCCGCGATCGCGCTGACCGCCTGGTCACACCCCGGCCGGTTCCGCAACGAAGCCGCCTTCGCCTCACTCGCCGGCGTCAGCCCCGTCCCCGCCAGCTCCGGGCGCATCACCCGCCACCGCCTCAACCGAGGCGGCGACCGCACCCTCAACGCCGCCCTGCACACCATCGCCAAAACCCGCCAACGATGCCACCAGCCCACCAAGGACTACATCAACCGCCGCACCACCGAAGGCCGCACCCCAGCCGAGATCACCCGCAGCCTCAAACGCTACATAGCCCGCCAAATCTGGCGCACCCTCGAAGCCACCACTTGACAGCAACCTTCACAGATCTTGCACTTGCGGCCCTCCTGATGTCGGTTTCGCCCGATAAAGGAGGGCCGCAACCGCAAGATCGCGGGGTGTCTGGGGTCGAGGGAGGGTGTTGTGGAGATTCGCGAGGCTGGGTTGGGGGATCTCTCGGGGATCGTCGGGCTGCACAGCCGGGCGCGGGTGGCCTACTACGGGGCCGGTGGGCTGCCGGTCGGGGAGATCCTCACTCCGGAGCTGGCCCGGGAGCAGCGGGAGGGCTGGGCGGCGGCGATCAGCTCGGCGCACAAGCGGGTGCGAGTCGCCATCGTGGACGGCGCCCTGGCCGGTGTGCTGGCCGTGGGGCCGCCGCACTCGTCCGACCTGGATCCGCGGACGACGGCGCAGCTCTACCAGATCCACGTCGACCCGCAGCGCTGGAGCCGAGGCGTGGGCAGTGCGCTGCACGCGCTGTTCGTGCGTCACCTGGCGGACGAGGGGCTGGTGCTGGGCGTGCTGGAGGTGTGGGAGCGCAACACCCGGGCTCGCGCGTTCTACACCCGCCACGGCTGGCGCCCCGACGGCACCTCCCGCCCCGGCCCAGCCGAGACCCCCTACCTGGGCATGCAGCTCAGCCCCCGTTGACCCGGTGGGGTGATCATGAGGTTGGCGGTGGTTCGTGTCCGGTTTGTCGCGGTCAACTTCATGATCGACGGGGTGGGCCGACCACGGGGGCCGGTCAGGGGGTGGGGAGGGAGCGGTACCAGGTCTTCTCGGTGCCGGCCAGGCTGAACGTCTGCCTCTGGTCGGTGTGCTCCACCACCACCAGGCCGGGACGGTCCACCAGACGCGTCGTGCCGGGCGGGGCGGAGAACGAGGCGTCCCGGGTACGCCAGGACAGCACCGCCAGCGGCCGGCCCGGCATCGGCAGGTGGTACGCCTGAAGCGTGGTGGACCGGTCGGCGGGGGAGACCACCGGGGTGCCGCCGTCGGCGGGCCGGTAGACCACCGCCGTCATGGTCGCGCCCGGCGTCTCCCAGCTGAGCTGCTCCAACTCGCCCGGCTCGCCCTCGCCGAGGGCCACCGAACCGAGCGACCGCGTCGCGATCTTCGCCATCGGCCAGGACTCCGGCGCGGAACGGGGCGCCTCGCGGTCGCCGATGCGGCGCGGCACGCTGCCGAACGGACCCCGTTCACCGGCCAGCACGCAGGTGTCCAGTCCGGTCAGCGCGCGCTTCCCGGCGCCCGTCTCGTCGCGTACCAGGGGGTAGCGGGGCGCTTCGGTGGCCGTACCCAGGTCGAGGACGCGGTCCGCGGCCCGGCCGCGCGGCAGCGACGGCGTGGCCCGCAGCGTCGCGGTCAGTTCGACGGCCCGGCAGGCCGGTACGGCGACCGGGTCGCTGACGCCGTCGGTGCCGCCGAGCACCTTGCCGTCGGGGCCGGTCAGGCGTTCGACGCGGGCCGAGGTGAGGTAGCGGCGGCCGGACGGCTCCCGCACCGGCAGCACGTCGGAGTAGACCAGGTAGCCGGGGTCGGTGTACTCGGTGGCGTGGACGACCCGCCAGCGCTGCCCGTCCCGGTCGAGTTGCAGCAGCCACGAGGCGGCGTCACCGGGCACGTCGGCGGCGACCAGCGCGAGCGCCGACCCGGCGACCTGACCGGAGAAGAGGATGCCGGACGTGGGCACGTGCACCCGGTCGTCCACCGGGGAGCGCCAGTCGCGTACCGCTGTGGTGATCGCGGCGGTGGCCGCGGCGTCGCGGGCCAGGCTGCCGCGCGGCGGCCACACCGCGAGGGTGCCGTCCAGACTGTCGTAGCCGACCCGCAGGTCCGCCGGCCGCCGCTCGGCGACCGGTCCGCAACCGGCCGTGACCAGCAGCAGAGCTGCCAGTGCGATGCCCGTCGTAGCGCCTCGGCGGGCTGAAAGCACCCTGATCCCCTCGCCGGTCGTCGGTCGGAAGCCCACATGGTACGAGACGGCCGGTCACCCGGCCGCGCCCGGCTCACCCTTTCGGCCGATCGGCCACTGCGGAACGTGACGGGCGATTCGGGTACCAATATCCGGCTCCGGTAGACTCCGCCGACTGTGACGCCTGCCGAGACCCGCGGCGCCTCGACGCCGGACGCCGCCGCACCGACGGGCCACCGCGCCGTCACCCTGGACCCACCATCGGTCACCATCACCGCCGAGCCGGAGCCGGCGACCACCACCCCGCCCGAAGCGCCGGCCGAGCCGGAGGCGCCGGGCGCACGGCGCGCGCGCCGGTGGCGGTGGACGCGCCGCCGGATCGACCTCACCGTGTACGGCGGATTCCTGCTCGCCGCGATCTGGGTCACCAGCGGCATCTGGGTCGACCCGGCCGGGCGGGTCGCCGCGCTCTACAGCAGCGACCCGGCGCAGGTGCAGTTCTTCCTGGCCCACTCGGTACGGGTGGTGCTGCACGGCGAGTTCCCGTTCTTCACCGAGCAGTTCAACTACCCCGACGGCGTGAACCTGATGGCGAACACCGCCATCCTGGCGCTCGGCATCCCGATGGTGCCGGTGACCCTCCTGTTCGGACCGGCGGTCTCCTTCGTCACGCTGGTCACGCTCGGCCTGGCCGGCACCGCCGCCGCCTGGTACCGGGTGCTGTCCCGGCACCTGATCCGGCACCGCCCGGCCGCCGCCGTGGCGGCCTGGTTCTGCGGCTTCTCACCGGCCATGCTGTCGCACGCCAACTGGCACCCGAACATCATCAGCCAGTTCCTGCTGCCGTTCATCGTGTGGCGGGTGCTGGTGCTGACCCGGTCAGCCCGGCCGGTCCGCGACGGCGTGCTGCTGGCGCTGCTGGTCACCGCGCAGGCGTTCATCAACGAGGAGATCCTGCTCTTCACCGCGCTCGCGCTGGGCGTGTTCCTGATCGCCGTGGTGGTGCAGCAGCGGGAGCGGTGGAGCACCGCGTGGCGACCGCTCGGCGCCGGGCTGGCGGTCTGCGCGGCGCTGGCCGGGGCGCTGCTGGCGTACCCGCTGTGGGTGCAGTTCGCCGGCCCGATGGCGTACCACGGGCTCAGCGACGCGGTGCGCGACTACGGCAACGACATCGCCGCGTTCTTCGCCCCCGGCTCGCCCACGTTCGGCGGCAACGAGCGCGCCAACGTCAACCTCGCGCCGAACTACTCGGAGGAGAACGCGTTCTTCGGCTGGAGCCTGTCGCTGCTCGTCGTGGGCATCGTGGTGTGGCTGCGGCGGGACGTGATCGTCCGCGCGCTCGCCGCCACCGGGCTGTTCTTCGCCGTGCTCTCCCTCGGCGAGCGGATCTCCTGGTGGGACCGGGAGATCGCCACCGGCCCGTGGGAGCTGCTGGTACGGCTGCCGCTGCTCGACGCCGTGGTGCCGACCCGATTCGGCCTGATCACCGGCGTGACGGTGGCGATCCTGCTCGCGTACGCGGTCCGGCGCGCCTGGGCGCTGCGCGGCGTGGACCGGCGGACCGCCCGCAAGCTCACCGCCGCGGGCCTGGTCCTCGCGCTGCTGCCGATCGCGCCGATGCCGTTGCAGGTCACCACGCGGGAGCCGGTGCCGGAGTTCATCACCGCCGACAGGTGGCGCAAGTACGTCGGTCCGGATCAGACGCTCGTCTCCGTGCCGGTGCCCGCGATGGGCAACACCGACCCGATGCGCTGGGCGGCCAGCACCAACCTCGACTTCAAGATCCCCGGCGGCTACTTCCTCGCGCCGCGCAACGGCGTCACCGGCGACCCCGGGCGCTTCGGCGGCCGCCCCAGCGGCATCGGCGAGATGCTGCGGGAGGTATCGTCCACCGGCCGCACGCCGAAGCTGGACGACCGCCAGCGGCGCCGCTACCTGGACGAGCTGCGGCACTGGAACGCGGCGGTGGTGGTGCTGCCGCGCGACGAGCAGAACGCCGAGCCGCTGCGCCGCACCGTGGAGCAGCTGGTCGGCCCCGGACGGCAGGAGCTGGACGTGTGGCTGTGGGACGTGCGGAAACTGACCAGCCGGTCCGCCTGACCGAACCGGCGGTCCCCGCCCCCGCGCCCCGCCGCCGCCGGCCCCGCCCGGTCGACGTGCTGGTGGTGGCCGGCTACCTCGGTCTCGCCGTCCTGCTCACCACCGGCCAGTGGCGCCGGCCGGAACGGCTGTTCCACCAGGCCGGCGACCAGATGCTGTTCGAGTGGATGCTGGCCCGGGCCGCCCGCGCGGTCACCGGCGGCGAGAACCCGCTGTACAGCGGCGCGCTGAACGCCCCGGACGGGGTGAACCTGATGGCGAACACGTCGGTGCTCGGACTGGGCGTGCCGCTCACCCCGGTCACCGTCGTCTTCGGCTCCCAGGCGGCCTTCCTCGTCGCCGTGACGCTCAGCCTCGCCGGCACCGCCACCGCCTGGTACGCGCTGCTCGCCCGCCGGCTGGTCCGCTCCCGGGCCGCCGCCGCGGTGGGCGGCCTGTTCTGCGGCTTCGCCCCGGGCATGGTGGCGCAGGCCGGGGCGCACCTGCACATGGCCGCGCAGTTCCTGGTGCCGGTGATCCTCGCGCTGGTGTTCCGCCCGGCCGGCGATCGGGTCCGGCGCGACGGCGTGCTGCTCGGGCTCGCCGTCGCGTACCAGGTGTTCCTCGGCGAGGAGGTGCTGGTCTTCCTGGCGCTCGCAGCCGGGGTGTTCGCCGGGGCGTACGCGCTCGCCGACCGGGCCGCCGCCCGCCGCCTGGCACCGGTGGTGGCCCGCCGGCTGGGCGTCGGCGCGCTGGTGGCGGGCGTGCTGCTGGCGTACCCCCTGTGGTTCCAGTTCGCCGGGCCGGGCCACTACCGGGGGATGCCGTTCCACACCGAGGGCTACCGGCTGGACGTGGTCTCGTTCGTCACCACCGCCCGGCAGAGCGTCGTCGGGGACGCCCGCCGGGCCGGGCTGCTGTCGCCGAACCCGACCGAGCAGAACTCGTTCTTCGGCCCGTTCCTGCCGCTGCTGGCCGTCCTCGTGGTGGTGCGGCTGTGGCGGCGGCCGCTGGTGCGCGCGCTCGCCGCGTGCGGCCTGCTGTTCGCGCTGCTGTCGCTCGGTTCCCCGATGGTGGTGAACCGGCACGACACCGGGCTGCCCGGCCCGTACCGTCTGCTCGCCGGGGTGCCGCTGCTGGACCTGGTGGTGCCGGCGCGGTTCGCGCTGGTCTGCGTACCGGTGCTCGGGGTGCTGCTGGCGCTCGCGCTGGACCGGGTCCGGCACGGCGGCGTCCGCACCTGGGCGCCGTGGGCCGGCGCGGTCGCCGCGGCGCTGCTGCCGCTGGCGCCGACGCCGATCCGCACGGTGCCGGTCGCGCCGGTCCCGGCCGTGGTGTCCGGCGGCGGCTGGCGGGAGTACGTGCCGGCGGGCCGGACGCTGGTGCCGGTGCCGCCGGTGACCGGGGCGGCGGTCAGCCCCGCCATGTTCTGGTCGGCGCGCACCGGGCTGGCGTTCGACGCGCCGGGCGGCTACTTCATCGGCCCGCGCTCGGCCGGCGACCCGGCGGCCCGCTGGGGCGCGCCGGACCGGCCCACGTCGCTGCTGCTGCGCCGGGCCGCCGAGACCGGCCGGGTGCCGCCGGTCGGCGAGACGGAACGCCGGCAGGCGGTCGACGACCTGCGGCACTGGCGCGCGGCGGCACTCGTGCAGGGCGACTCGTCACCCGGCGACCCGGTACGCGCCACAGTGGACCTGTTGGTCGGCCCCGGCCGGGACGTGCCCGGCGGACACCTGTGGGACGTCCGCCCGCTCGTCGGCTGACCGGCGCGGAGTCACACCCGGTCGCGGACGTCCCAGATCCACACGTCGTCGACCCGCTGCGGCGGGCCGAGCAGCTCGGCCATCAGGTCGCGCAGCACCGCCTCACGCGGGCCGGCCCCGAGCACCACCACCGAGGCCCGCCAGAAGCGCAGGTCGTCCACGGCTTGGCGGCGGTTCTCCTCGGTGATCTCCGGAACCTCGTTCGCGTCCATCGTGGAGTAGATGAGCGTGCTGGTGGGCCGGTTCGGAGCGCCGAACACGCCCTCGCCGCGCTCGTTCGGGCCGATGAAGTAGCCACCCGGGATCGGGAACTCGTGCCCGGTCAGCGCGCTCCAGCGCAGCGTGTGCAGCCCGTGGACGTTGCTCGGGATCGGCACCGGCACGAGCGTACGGCCCTCCGGCACGTACGGCCGCCAGCCGCCCGCGGTGATGAAGTGCGGCGGCGGGTCGATCCGCTCGGCCGGCAGCGGACGCGGGATCAGCGGCAGCACGGCGGCGGCGATGGCCACGAGCCCGGCCAGGCGCAGCACCCGGCGGCGCGTTTCGCGCGCGGCCGTCCCGCCGTCACCGTCGTCGTCTCCGCCGTCGTCGGCGCCGGAGCGGGGGGCGGGCACCGGCGGGCGGCCGGCACCGGCCAGCGCGTCCCACGCCAGGGCGAGCAGGACACCGACGGCGGCCACCACGACCAGGCTCAACCGCGTCGGCATCATCATCTCGACCAGCGGCAGGTCGTCCGGCACGTACGCCCACGGGCCGTCGATGTCGGTCTCCGCGCCGTTGAACCGGACGACCGGGCCGATCGAGGCGATCGTGAACAGCACCACCAGCACGGCCAGGATCCGCGCCGGCACCGACCGGCGGACCAGCAGCACCAGCGCGGCCAGCGCCACCAGCACCAGCGGCCAGCCGAACCAGGTGTTCTGCTCGGTCAGCCCGATGGTCTTCTCCACCGCCTCGTCACCGGCGATCGTGTCCCGGGCGAACGTGACGAAGGCGACCAGGTCCTCGCCCCAGTTGTGGAAGACGCCGCCCTGCAACCCGCGGTAGGACTGCGGGCCGTTGAACTGGAACCAGATCGGGTACGCGGTCAGCAGTAGCGCCAGGCCGCCGCCGAGACCGAGCGCGGCCACGAACGACCCGGCCCGCTCGCGGGCCGCGCGGGGCCGCTGCACCGCGTACGCCACCACGACGACCAGGCAGGCCAGCGCGGTCAGCAGCAGCATCTCCTCGTTGATGAAGATCTGGTACGCGACCAGCAACCCGAGCGCCGGCCCGTTGCGCCGCCAGCGGCCCGGCTCGCCCAGCCGCAGCACCCGGGCCACGATCAGCGGCAGCAGGAAGTTCGACACGAAGTTGGGCTGGCCGTTGGCGTGGTGCACGATGCCCGGCGCGAAACCGAGGAACGCGCCGCCGACGAACGCCCCGGCCCGGGACCGGACCAGGTGCCGGGACAGCACCCAGTACGACGTTGCCGCGGTCGCGGACAGCGCGGCGCCCAGGTAGAGCGCGTACATCACCTGCGGGCCGAGCAGCAGCGTCAGCGGCGCCAGCGGCAGCGTCACCCCGAGCAGCGAGGTGTTCGCCATCATGTTCACCCCGTCCGGCGCGTTCTGCCGGGTGGTGAAAAGCGGGTTCTCCAGGTGCTGCACCGAGTACGCGCCGTGCGCGAACAGCCACTCGAACCAGCTGTGGTCGGTGGGCAGGTGCGAGGAGACCCGGTTCTCGACGTCGCCCCAGTAGTTGAGGCAGACGAGAACGCCGAGCAACACATAGGCTCCGATGGCCAGCACGTCGGCGCGGGCCGGCCGGCGACGTGCTCGGCGTGGCGGGTCGGCCACGACGGCGTCCGCCTCGACGGGCGAGGGGTTCAACGAGGGGTCCACCACGGGCACGGCCACGACGCGCCATCGTACAGGCGGTTCGTCACACGGCCGGTCACGGTCGGGCGGCGGCTCGGCGCGCGGGAGAGGATGGTCGTGACCGTCATCGATCTGGGGGAGCTGCGCGACGACGCACCGCCCGGCCCGGTGCCCCGCCCCCCGCGTGCCGTCGGACGGCCGTTCCGCCTTCTCGTGGTGCTGTTGGTGGCGTTGCTCACGCTCACCGCCGCGACGCCGCCGCGAGGTCCGGCCGAGTGGACGCTGCCCGGCGGGCTGGGATCGGCCGTGTTCGTCTCCGGCGACGTGGTGTACGTGGTACGGCCGGACCGCGCAGGCGCCGGCGGCGGGCGGGAACTCCTCGCGTACCGGGGCGACCGGGAGCGGTGGCGCAGCCCGCTACCCGGCGTGGGCACCGCCGTGTCGGTGTGGGAGCAGGACGACCGGGTGATCGTGGCCGGCCGGGGCGTCGACGACACGGACTGGCAGACAATCACGTACGACGCGGCCACCGGCGCGGACGTCTGGCGCCGGCCCGGGATCGCGTTCGCGGTGGGCCGGGTGCTGCTGATCCAGTCGGCCGCATCCGACACCACGACGTCGATCGGAGGGCTGGACCCGGCCGACGGCCGTACGGTGTGGACGGCGCCCATGACGGGCGCGCTGGGGTTCGACGCCGAGCCGGCCGGGCCGGTACGCATGGTGTTGTCCCCGGCGACCGGGGAGACGGTGGTCGTGGACGTGCGCACCGGCGCGCGGCTCGTGGCCCGCGACCTGTACCCGGTACGACGGCCCGGCCCGCGCCGGTTGCAGATCGCCCGCGGGCTGCTGCTGGAGTTCCGCGACGGCGACGGGGCCATCGAGGCGTACGACCTGGGCACGCTCCGGTCGCGCTGGACCGTCGCGCGGAAGCTCGTCGGCCACGTCGAGGGTTGCGGCGCCCTGCTCTGCGCCGTCGGGCCGGCCGGCGGGATGACCGCGCTCGACCCGGCGACCGGCGCCGTGCGCTGGAACGTGGACCGGTGGGCGGGCGTGGCGGCGGAGCGTGGCGGGCGGCTGCTCGTCGGCGTCCCCGACACCGCCAGCGACGACGGCCTGGCGGTGCTCGACCAGGACGACGGGCGGCTGATCGCCGACCTGGGCGGCTGGAGACCGGTCCCGCAGCACGAGTCGGGCGGGCCGCTGCTGGCGACACGGCCGCTGGGCGGCGGCAGACGGCTCCTGGCCGAGGTGGGACTGTCCGGCGATGCGCCCTCGATCCGGGGCGCGCTCACCGGCACCGACTGCACCACCGGCGTGACGCTTCTGGTCTGCCGCCGGCCCGGTGGCGACTACATGGTGCGGCGGCTGACGTGAGCCCGGTGATCGAGCTGGGGGAGATGCGGCACGGCGAGTCCGCCGACGAGCCGGTCGCCGCACCGCCCCGCCGGCCGCCGGGCCCCACCGCGCGGGTGGCGCTGCTCGGCTGCCTGGTGCTGCTCGTGGTCACCGCTGCCGCCGGGCCGCCGCGACGGCCCGAGCCGATCCGGGTGCCCGCCCCGCAGGGCGCGGCGTTCGTGGTCCTGCCGGACCGCGTGGTGGTGGCCGACGGCCCGGGCGCGATCGGCCGGGGTGGGCGGGTGGTCGCCGCGTACCGGCTGCCCGGTGGGGACCCGGCGTGGCGGTTCGCGCTGACCGACGGCGACCACGTGCTCGGCCTCACCGCAGTGGCCGGGGGACTGCTGGTGACGAGCAGCCCGGCCGGGGACGGCGACTCCGTGTCGGCGATGCTCGACCCGGCCACCGGCACGCTGCGCTGGCGGCAACCCGGCTACCCGGTCCGGACCGCGTCAGGCGGGCTGCTGCTGGAGAACCCCCGCCCGCCCGGTGCGGGCACAGTGCGGGCCGTGGACCCGGCCTCCGGCGAGGTGCGGTGGACGCTGCCCGTACCCGGCCAGGAGGTGGGGTACCGCCGCGACGACCACGGGGTGACGCAACTCGTGCTGGTCACCCCGCAGGGCCGGGTGACCGTGTACGACGCGGACTCCGGCGCGGTCGCGCACACCGGCCGGGTGGCGCCCGCGGCCGATCGCGCCGCCTACCGGTACGCGCAGGTCGTGGCCGACCTCCTGCTGGTCGAGGACGCCCGGGGCACTGTCACCGGGTACGGCCTGGACCGGCTCGACGAGCGGTGGAGCCTGCCGGTCGGCTCCCGCGCCGGGCTCTGGTTCGCCGACTGCGCCGGGATGGTGTGCCTGCGCGACCAGGTGGGCGGCGCGCAGGCCCTCGACCCGGCCACCGGCCGTCCGGCCTGGACGGACGAGCGCTGGCTGGGGATGGGACCGGTCGGCGACCGGCTCATCGCGGCCGAACGCGGCGTCGGGGAGGAACTGGAACTGTCGGCGCTGGACCCGCCGACCGGCCGCGTGCTGGCCCGGCTGGGCCGCTGGCGCGTCTCCGGCAACGACCTCCCGTCCGGGCCGCTGCTCGGGCTGCGCACGCTCACCGAGGACCGCACGCTGGTCGGCGCGCTCGACGTGGCGGCCGGGCAGGTGCGGATCCGGGGGATCCTGCCCGGCGCCTGGTCCGAGTGCGCGGACACGGGTACGCAACTGGTGTGCCTGCGCCCGACCGGTGGCATGGCGATCTGGCCGGCCGGGCGCTGATCACCAGTTGGCCTGCGCCGGGGCCGGCGGCAGCGGCGTCGACTCGGGCCGCAGCACGTACGCGATCCCGCCGCTGCCCACCTGCCAGGCGCGCTCGAACGGCGCGCGCGGCACGGTGCGGCGGACCCGCTCGTCGTCCGGCGCGTACGGGTCGTTCAGTACCGGGTCGCCGTCGGCGGTGAAACCGGCCAGCACCATGAGGTGTCCCCGGGTGTCGTAGTCCAGTCCGGGTACCTGACCGGCGGTGAACGCGGCCGAGACGATCAGCGGGATGCCGGCGGCCACGAACAGTTCCGCCTCGGCCAGCGAGCGCAGCCGGGTGACGAAGGCGTCCACCCCGTGCGTCGCCGCGTACGCGGTGTTGAACGGCCAGTTGCCCGGCCCGCCGTAGGCGTGGTCGTAGCAGTGCCGGGCGGCGTGCACCACCTGCGGGCGGGGGCCGGGCGGCGCCACCCAGGCGTACCGGTCCGGGGCGGGGCCGGCGTCCCAGAAGTCGAGCACCATCGACACGCAGGTGGGGCTGCACCAGGAGTCGCCGCCGCCACCCCAGCGGGTCTCCCCGGCGGCGTGCAGCCGCTGCGCGTAACGCGGCACGTCCAGCACCCGCCCCCACGCGCGCGCATCCCCGGCGCCCGTGGCCTCCGTGCCGGTGGGCGGGTCGGCCGAGGCGACCACGCCCACCGTGCGCAGCACCGGGCCGTCGGGCGCGTCGAGGCGGCGCAGCAGGGTCACCCGGACCTGCCAGCCGGTCACCGTCGAGCCGGTCACCCGCAGCGTGTCCGCGGCGACCCGCGCCCGGTCGTCCTCCTGCCCGGGTACCGAGGCGCGGTGCACGGCGCTGTCGTCGGCCCCCCAGTGGCCCAGGTCGTACCAGCCGGTGGTGGCAGTGCCGCCGGCCCAGCCGCGCAGCTCGACCCGCAGCCAGCAGCCGGGCGGGGTGTCGGCGGTCCACGAGGGCACCAGCTCGGTGACGCCGAAGCCGGCGGACGTCACTGGGGAGGTCCAGGTGCCGGCCGCGTACTCGGCTGTGGTCCCGGAGTGCGGGTCGGTGTGCGCGACCGGGCCGGCCGCGCCGTCGGGCGTGAGCCCGTCCGGCCCGTCGCGCAGCCCGTCCACACGACCCAGGTCGCGGTCCGCCGGGAAGCGGAACCGGCGGTACGCGATGTCGCGGCCGGTCATCGGGAACCCGCCCGGCACGGACGTGGCAGCCGGCTGGAGTGCGTGTCGATCATCGCCGCCGAGCATCGCGTACCCGAAGGTTTTCTGCAACGGCCGCACGCGCCGTGGGCCGTAACCCACCGACCCGCCCCGCGGTCACGGACCGTGGTTGCAGCCCGACCCCGGCAGAGTCACCGCGCAGCGGTATCTCCGGCGCTGCGGAGCGGTCGGCTGTTTCCCCTGGTCAAGGCGATTCGAATCGACGGGGCGTTCGATGTGCCCTGTGGGCCTACATCACGGTGCGTGATACCACGCCGAATCGTCCTCGGTGTTACGGCGAGTGACAATCGTGATCCGCGTGCCGGTGGCCGTCGGCTCCTGCGGCTGCCGGTTTTGCCTGCCGCACTAGGTTGTCAGGGGTCACGAGGTGGGAGGCCGGGATGCGGGTACTGGTGGTCGAGGACGAGCGCAACCTCGCCGACGCGATCGCGCGCGGGCTGCGCAAGCGCGGCATGGCTGTGGACGTCGCCTACGACGGCGACGCCGGGCACGAGGCGGCGTTCGTCACCCGCTACGACGTGGTGATCCTGGACCGTGACCTGCCCGGCGTGCACGGCGACCGGATCTGCGCCGACCTGGCCACCTCCGGCGCGCTGACCCGGGTGCTGATGCTGACCGCCAGCGGCACCGTCGCCGACCGGGTGGAAGGGCTGCAGCTCGGCGCCGACGACTACCTGGCCAAGCCCTTCGCGTTCGACGAGCTGGTGGCCCGGGTGCAGGCGCTCGGCCGCCGCGCCACCCCGGCCGCGCCGCCGGTGCTGGAGGTGGCCGATCTGGTGCTCGACCCGGCCCGCCGGGTGGTGAGCCGGGGCGACGTGCCGCTCGACCTCACCAACAAGGAGTTCGGCGTGCTCGCCGAACTGCTCAAGGCGCGCGGCGCGGTGGTGTCCAGCGAGGAACTGCTGGAACGGGTGTGGGACGCCAACACCGACCCGTTCACCACTATCGTCCGGGTCACCGTGATGACACTGCGCAAGAAGCTCGGCGATCCGCCGCTCATCGACACGGTCGTGGGCGCGGGGTACCGCATCGGTGGGGTACGGCAGTGAGCGCGCCGGCCACGCGCCGGGTACGGCCGACGCTGCGGCTGCGGCTGACCCTGCTCAACGGCGTGCTGCTGGTCGGCGCCGGGGCGATCCTGGTGCTGCTGGCCTGGCTGCTGGTCCGCGACGCGCTGCGCCCCACCGACGAGCTGCTACCCGGCACCACAGTGGTGCTCAGCGACGGGCGCACCCTCGACGCCGGGGAGTGGCAGCGGCAGCTCGTCGACGCGGCGTCGCAGGAACTGCTGGTCAAGGGGCTGCTCGCGCTGGCGGCGATCAGCGTGGTCGGGGTGGCCGGGGCGTACCTGGTGGCCGGGCGGGCGCTGCGCCCGCTGCACCAGGTCACCGCCACCGCCCGCCGGCTCGGCGAGGCCACGCTCGACGAGCGGATCGGCTGGTCCGGCGCCGACGACGAGGTGGCCGAGCTGGCCGAGACGTTCGACGCGATGCTCGACCGGATCAGCGGCGCCTTCGAGGCGCAGAAACGGTTCGTCGCGAACGCCTCGCACGAGCTGCGGACGCCGCTGGCGGTGATGCGTACCGAAATCGACGTGACGCTCAGCGACGACGACGCCGACCTCGCCGAGTACCGCCGCATGGCCGGCGTGGTGCGCGACGCCTCGGAGCGCGCCAACGGCCTGGTCGACGCGCTGCTGGTCCTGGCGCGCAGCGAGGCACAGACCGGCCGGCGGCTGGGCCGGCGCGCCGAGTCGGACCTCGCCATCGGCACCGCCAACGCCCTCTCCGCGGTCTCCCGGGAGGTCGAGCGCATCGGCCTGAAGGTGCACACCTCGCTGCGCCCGGCGCCGGTGGTCGGCGACCCGGGCCTGCTGGACCGGCTCGCCGGCAACCTGGTGGAGAACGCGGTCCGCTACAACCACCTGCACGGCCGGATCTGGGTACGCACCGGCACCGACGGCGAGCGGTCCTGGCTGGTGGTGGGGAACACCGGCTTCGAGGTCGCCCCGGCCGACGTACCCGGGCTGTTCGAACCGTTCCGGCGCGGCGGCCAGGAACGCACCGGCGCGCGCGGCTCCGGTCTCGGCCTGTCGATCGTGCGGGCCGTCAGCGACGCGCACGGCGGCACGGTGAAGGCGGTCGCCCAGCCCGGCGGCGGCCTGGAGGTGACTGTCACGCTTCCGTCGGCCGACCCGGCGGCGGCCACCTGACCGCCGAGCCGGCCCGCCCGGCCGGTGAGACGGCCTCATCTTTTCGTGCGGGCGGCCTCGGCTGTCCTGGCCGGACCCGACGGTGGTCGGCCCCCGGCGCACGGTGGTCGGGCAGAATGCGCCGCCCGCGCTGGACGCGGAGCCGGGGATCAACGGAGAGTAAGCGCAGCGACGCCTCACCCTGCTCACCCACCGGAGCTGCCCGTGACCCACCACTCGGCCCCGCGCCGCCGCCGCATCCTCGCGGTCCTCACCGCCGGCGCCCTCACCGTCGCCGGCCTCTCCCCGGCCACGCCGGCGGCCGCCGCCGCGCCCGGCCACGACAAAGTGGTCCACACCGTCCCCTCGGCCGCCTCGCCCGACGTCCAGGACGGCTCGGTCGACGCGATCCACGACGCCGGTACGAAGATCATCGCGGGCGGCTCCTTCACCCGGGTGCAGAACCGCAACTCCGACGTCGACATCCCCCGGGACTACCTGCTCGCCTTCGACAAGGCCACCGGGCAGGTGGACACCGCGTTCGCGCCCACGCTCGACAACGAGGTGACGGCGGTCGTCGCCGGTCCCACGGCGGGCACGGTCTTCGTGGCCGGCAAGTTCAACACCGTCAACGGCGTGACCCGGCGCAAGGTGGCCCTGCTCGACGTCGCCACCGGGGCGGTCGTCACCAGCTTCGCGCCGCCGGCGTTCAACGGGCTGATCAAGGACATCGCGCTGGTCGGTGACCGGCTGCTGGTCGGCGGCATCTTCACCACGGCCGGCAACCCCAACCCGCGCGGCGGGCTCGCCTCGCTCAACGCCACCACCGGCGCGGTCGACAGCTACCTCACCACCACGCTGACCGAGAACCACAACTGGGACGGCGTCAGCGGCGCCAAGGCCGGCGTGGGCGCGGAGAAGCTCGCCGTCTCCCCGGACGGCACGCAGCTCGTCGTCATCGGCAACTTCAAGAAGGCCGACGGGGTCCTGCACGACCAGATCGTCAAGATCGACCTGGGTGCCACCGCCGCCACCGTCGCGGACTGGAACACGGCCCGCTACACGCCGCGCTGCAAGTGGCAGTCGTTCGACTCGTACGTCCGCGACGTCGCGTTCTCCCCGGACAACAGCTACTTCGTGGTGGTCACCACCGGTGCCCCGTACGGCGGGACGCTCTGCGACACCGCGGCCCGCTGGGAGGCCGCCGCAACCGGCGACAACCTCCAGCCGACCTGGGTCGACTACAGCGGCGGCGACACGTTCCTGTCCGTCGGCATCAGCGAGCAGGCGGTCTACGTCGGCGGTCACCTCCGCTGGCTCAACAACAGCACCGGCGCCGACAACGCCCGGGCCGGTGCGGTCGGCCGGGCCAGCATCGCCGCCCTCGACCCGGTCAACGGCCTGCCGCTGTCCTGGAACCCGGGCCGGCACCCGCGCGGCATCGGCGCCTCGGAGATGCTCGTCACCGAGTCCGGCCTCTGGGTCGGCGGCGACACGCTCTGGATCGGCAACTTCCAGTACCGCCGCGAGCGGATCGCGTTCTTCCCGCTCGCCGGCGGCAAGGCCCCGCACCCGACCAGCACCGCCACGCTGCCCGGCAACGTCTACCAGGCCGGCCTGCCGAAGCCGACGAACGTGCTGTACCGGGTGAACGCCGGCGGCCCGCTGGTCGCCGCCACCGACGGCGGACCGGACTGGGCGGCCGACACCAGCTCCAGCCCCAGCCCGTACCACAACACCGGCAGCTCGACCTCCAGCTTCAACACGGTCGGCAGCCTGGACGCGACGGTGCCGGCCGGCACCCCGGCCGCGCTCTACAGCGACGAGCGGTACGACCCGGCCGGTGGCGCGGAGATGCTCTGGCAGTTCCCCGTGCCCACCGGCACCGAGGTGCACGTGCGGCTCTACCTGGCCAACCGGTACGACGGCACCTCCGCCCCGAACACCCGCGTCTTCGACGTCGCGCTGGACGGCACCGTCGTCCTCGACGACCTGGACCTGTCCGCCGGCGTCGGGCACAACGTGGGCACCATGCGGGAGTTCACGGTGACCAGCGACGGCACCGTCGACATCGAGTTCCGCCACGTCAAGGAGAACCCGCTCGTCGACGCCGTCGAGATCGTCAAGACCGGGCCGCCGCCGACCGGTACCGGCGAGGAGGTGCAGGTCCGCTCGTACGACGGGCTGACCGGCGTCGGTACGCCCAGCCCGGTGGCGAACCCGGACGAGACGGTGTGGTCCGCCACGCGTAACGCGTTCTGGGTCGGCGGGACGCTGTTCTACGGCGCCGAGGGCGCGCTGTGGCGGCGTACGTTCGACGGCACCACGTTCGGCACTCCCGAGCTGGTGGACCCGTACCACGACCCGTACTGGGACACCGTGGTGACCAACTCCGGCCCGGCGGGGCAGACGTACGTCGGCGCGACCACCGGCTTCTACGCCGAGATCCCCAACGTGACCGGCATGTTCTACCGGGACGGGCGCCTCTACTACTCGCTGAGCGGGCAGAACGGCCTGTTCTGGCGCTGGTTCACGCCCGACAGCGGTGTGGTCGGCGCCGACCGGTTCACGGTGGCCGGGGCGAGCGGGTTCGCCGACGCGGGCGCGCTGTTCGCGGCCGGCACCACGCTCTACAAGGTGAACCGGAGCACCGGTGACCTGTCCGCCGCCGACTGGACGGGCGCCGCTCCGTCGACGACGTTCACGGTGCGCAGCGGCCCGGCGGTCGACGGTGTCGACTGGCGGGCGAAGGCGGTGTTCGTCGGCCCGTGACGCGGCAGTGCCCGCCGGCCCGGTCCCGCACCCGCGGGGCCGGGCCGGCGGCTTGTTCCGGCCGGCCGGCGATGGCATGATCGACCGGTCAGCCCGAGAGGTGGAAGGGGGTGTGGTCGATGTCCGTCGTGAACCGTCCCGCGCCCCGCGTTCCCCGCTGACGTTCCCACTCCGCCGGGGCGCGCTCCCCACAGGAGGAAGCACAATGAGTGCACAGATCCACTGCGTGACAGTCGAGACCGACGACCCGTACGCCCTGGCCGGCTGGTGGGCCCGCGTGCTGGACCGCCGGCTCGCCGACGACGACCACCCGGGCGACCCGGAGGCGGTCCTCGCCGCACCCGGCGGGCACGGCCCCGACCTGCTGTTCGTCCAGGTGGGCGAGCGGCACGGCAAGGGCGCGTTCCACCTCGACCTGCACCCGGCCGAGGGCACCCGGGACGAGGAGGTGGCGCGGCTGCGCGACCTCGGCGCCACAGTGGTGGCCGACCGGCGCCGACCGGACGGCACCGGTTGGGTGGTGCTGGCCGACCCGGAGGGCAACGAGTTCTGCGTGTGCCGTAGCGCCGCGGAACGGGCTGCGTCCGCCTGATCCGGAAACGACACCGGGCCCCCGCCGTGACGGCGGGGGCCCGGTGCGTGAACCGGTGTCAGTCCTGCTTCTCGATCTCGCCGCGCATCGCCACGAACTCCGACTGGAGCTCGGCCGCGGACTTGAAGTAGACCACCACCATGCCGAGGCTGCCCCGGTCGGCCCAGATGCAGACGGCCACCGGTACGTCCGACGCCTTGCCGTCGGAGCACTTGGCGTCGCCGCCCAGCGGGCCCGCGTCGACCGTCTTGAAGTCCTTGGTGGCCAGGTCCGGGGTGACCGCCGCGGTGGCGTCGGCCAGCTCCTTCTTCGGGTCCGCCATGACGCCGGACACGGCCACGATCATGACCAGGTCCTTCTTGGCCGGGTCGCCGTAGAACGCACCGACGGTGCTGGTCGCGTCCGGCACGTCCTTGCTGAGCTCGGACTTCATCTGCGCCGCGGCGGACTGCAGCTGCGGGTCGGTGACCTTGGCCCGGCCGCCGAGCGTCTGCGGCTCGACCACCCGGGTCTTGGTGGCGGTGACCACCTCGTCGACGGTGTCCTTCGTGGCGAAGTAGGCGGCGACACCGCCGCCGACGCACAGCACCAGGACCACGGCGAGGACGATCAGCAGGACCTTGCCGACGCCGGACTTCTTCTTCGGCGGGACCGGCGCACCGAGCTGGCCACCGTACTGCGGCTGCTGCGGAGTCTGCGGGTAGTCACCGCCGTACTGCGGCTGCTGCGGCGGCTGGAAGCCACCGGGCTGTTGCTGGGGGGAGGGGTAGTTGCCGGAGTAGGGACTGGACGGCGGCTGGGACATGTAGGCAGCTCCTGTGAGAAAACTGGACGCGTGATCGTAGCCAGCACCACCGACAACCCGCTGTCCCGCCCAAGGGCGACGACCGAAAACTGCGACCTGCCCGTGACCTGGGCCGCAGACGCCGATCGCGGTGGCCGGACCGTCCGGAACGGACAGCCCGACCACCGCGATCGATGCGTTGCGGTCGCCTCAGCGCAGGCTTGCCGCGCCGCGCGGCAGGAACCGCTTGCCGGTCACCCGCTCGGAGGTGCCGGTCCGGTCCAGGTACGGCGTGACGCCGCCCAGGTGGAACGGCCAGCCGGCGCCGAGGATCATGCACAGGTCGATGTCCTGCGCCTCGGCGACGACGCCCTCGTCAAGCATGAGCCGGATCTCCTGCGCCAGCGCGTCCAGCGCGTTCTGCCGGACCTGCTCGGCGGTGAGCGGCTCGTCGCCGACCACGAGCAGCTTCGCCACCTCGTCGTTGATCTGGTCGTCGACCACGATCGGCTGGCCCGAGTCGGCGATCCGCTTGAGGTTCTCGCTGACGCCGAACCGGTCCGGGAACGCCTCGTGCAGGGTGCCGCCGACGTGGTACGCCACGGCCGGCCCGACGAGCTGGAGCAGCGCCAGCGGACGCATCGGCAGGCCCAGCGGGTCCAGCGCGCTGTTCGCCACGTCCAGCGGGGTGCCCTGGTCGACGGCGGCGAACACGGTGCCGAGGAAGCGGGTCAGCAGCCGGTTCACCACGAACGCCGGAGCGTCCTTGACCAGCACCGACGACTTCTTGAGCTGCTTGCCGACAGCGAACGCGGTGGCCAGCGTGGCGTCGTCGGTCCGCTCACCGCGGACGATCTCCAGCAGCGGCAGCACCGCGACCGGGTTGAAGAAGTGGAAGCCGACCACCCGCTCCGGGTGCTCCAGCTCGGCGGCCATCTCGGTGATGGACAGCGAGCTGGTGTTGGTGGCGAGCACCGCCTCCGGCTTGACGATCTTCTCCAGCTCGGCCCAGACCTGCTTCTTGACGCCCAGGTCCTCGAACACGGCCTCGATGACGAAGTCGGCGTCGGCGAAGACGGACTTGTCGACCGAGCCGGACACCAGGCCGTACAGCTTGGCCGCGGTGCCCTTGTCCATCCGGCCCTTGCTGACGGCCTTCTCGATCTGGGTGTGCACGTAGCCGACGCCCTTGTCCACCCGGGACTGGTCCAGGTCGGTCATCACGACCGGCACCTGGAGCCGCCGGGCGAACAGCAGCGCGAGCTGGCTGGCCATCAGGCCGGCGCCGACGATGCCCACCTTGGTGACCGGACGGGCCAGGCCCTTGTCCGGCGCGCCGGCCGGGCGCTTGGCCCGCCGCTGCACCAGGTCGAAGGCGTACAGGCCGCTGCGCAGCTCCTCGGAGAAGATCAGGCCCGCGAGGGCCTCGTCCTCCGCCGCGGTGCCGGTGGCGAAGTCGGCGTCCTTCGCCGTCTCCAGCAGGTCCAGCGCCTTGTACGCGGACGGGACCGCGCCGTGCAGCCGCTGGTCCAGGGTCTGCCGGGCGAAGTAGAGCACGCCCGCCCACATGTCCTTGTCGACCTCGGGACGGGTCACGGTGACCTCGCCCCGGACCACGCCGGCGGCCCACTCCAGCGACCGCTCCAGGAAGTCGGCCGGCTCCAGCAGCACGTCCGCGATGCCCATCTCGGCCGCCTGCTTCGGCTTGAGCATCTTGTTCTGCATCAGCGGGTTCTGGATGATCACCTGCGTGGCGGCCGGGATGCCGATCAGGTTCGGCAGCAGCTGCGTACCGCCCCAGCCGGGGATCAGGCCGAGCGAGACCTCGGGCAGCGCCAGGGCCGCCGCGCCCGCCGACAGGGTCCGGTAGTGGCAGTGCAGCGCCAGCTCCAGGCCGCCGCCCATCGCCGCGCCGTTGACGAACGCGAAGGTGGGGACGCCGCTGTCCTTGAGCCGGGCGAAGACCCGGTGGCCCAGCCGCCCGATCTCCAGCGCCTGCTCGCGGTTCTCCAGCGCGGGCAGGCTGGTGATGTCCGCGCCCACGCAGAAGATGTACGGCTTGCCGGTGACCGCGATGAATGCCGGCTCGGCCGCCAGCGCGGCGGTGATCGCCTCGTCCAGGCTGGTCAGGCCGGCCGGGCCGAAGGTGTTCGGCTTGGTGTGGTCGAAGCCGTTGTCCAGGGTGATGAGGGCGGCGGGCCGGTCCAGCCCGGGTACGGCCACCTGGCGCAGCAGCGCCTTGGTGACGACCTCGTTCGGTGCGGCGAGGCTCACTTGTCTCCACCCTCCCAGTGCGGGTTCTCCCAGATCACGGTGCCGCCCATGCCGATGCCGATGCACATGGCGGTGAGGCCGTAGCGGACCTCGGGGTGCTCGGCGAACTGGCGGGCGAGCTGGGTCATCAGCCGGACGCCGGAGGACGCGAGCGGGTGACCGATGGCGATCGCGCCGCCCCACGGGTTGACCCGCGGGTCGTCGTCGGCGATGCCGAAGTGGTCCAGGAAGGCGAGCACCTGCACCGCGAACGCCTCGTTCAGCTCGAACAGGCCGATGTCGTCGATGCTCAGGCCGGCGATGCGCAGCGCCTTCTCGGTCGACGGGATCGGGCCGACGCCCATCACCTCGGGCTCGACGCCGACGAAACCGAACGACACCAGGCGCATGCCGACCGGCAGGCCCAGCTCGCGGGCGGTCTCCTCGGCCACCAGCAGCGCGGCGGTGGCGCCGTCGTTCAGGCCGGCCGCGTTGCCCGCGGTGACCTTGCCGTGCGGCCGGAACGGGGTCTTCAGGCTCGCCAGCTTCTCCATCGAGGTGTCGCGGGGCGCCTCGTCCACGGTGGCCAGACCCCAGCCCGCCTCCGGGTCGCGGGTCGCCACCGGCACCAGGTCGCCCTGGAGCTTGCCGTTGGCGTACGCCTTCGCGGTCTTCTGCTGCGACGCCAGCGCGAACGCGTCGGTGCGCTCCTTGGTGATGTGCGGGACGCGGTCGTGCAGGTTCTCCGCGGTGGAGCCCATCACCAGAGCGGACGGGTCGACCAGCTTCTCCGCGACGATGCGCGGGTTGGGGTCGACGCCCTCGCCCATCGGGTGGCGGCCCATGTGCTCGACGCCGCCGGCGATCGCCACGTCGTACGCGCCCACTGCGATGCCGCTGGCCACTGTGGTGACGGCGGTCATCGCGCCCGCGCACATCCGGTCGATGGCGAAGCCGGGTACGGTCTTGGGCAGGCCGGCCAGCAGGGCGGCGGTGCGGCCGATGGTCAGGCCCTGGTCACCGATCTGGGTGGTGGCGGCGATGGCCACCTCCTCCACCTTCTCCGGCGGCAGTTGCGGGTTGCGGCGCATCAGCTCGCGGATGCAGCGGATCACCAGATCGTCGGCGCGGGTGTTGGCGTACATCCCACCCGCCTTGCCGAACGGGGTACGGACGCCGTCGACGAAGACGACATCCCGGACTTCACGGGGCACTTGGAGCCTCCCTCGGCACGGGCATTTCCCCGGATGCTACTCGCCAGTAACCAAACGTGGCACCACCCCCCGCGTGGCCCACCTCACACCTGCCACCGACGTTACTGCTGGGGGGTGCGCAGCGCCTCGGTAAGAGCGGGCAGCAGCAGACCGATCTGCCACTCGCGGGCGCCGAACCCGCGCAGCGTCTCCGCGACCGTGTCGTCGGTGATCTCCGCGGGCGGCTGCCACGCGAGCCGGCGGATCGAGTCCGGCGCGATCAGGTTCTCCGCCGGCAGGCGGTGCGCCCCGGCGGTGCCGACCACCACCTCCCGGGCGCGGGCCAGCCGCCCGGCCGCCACCGGGTCGCGTTCGGCCCACCGGTGCGGCGGAGGCGGCCCCTCCACCGCCGGGCTCACCGGCAGCGCGTCGTCCGGCAGCTGGCGCGCGTCGTCCAGCGCCGCCAGCCAGGTGCGCGCCAGCCGGCGCACCGACCGCCCACCGAACCCGGGCAGCGTGAGCAGCGTCTTCTCGTCCTTCGGGTCCAGTTCGGCGGCGGCCACGATGGCCGAGTCGGGCAGCACCCGGCCCGGCGCGGCGTCCCGGCGGGAGGCGATCTGGTCCCGCGCGTACCAGAGGGAACGCACCCGGGCCTGGGCGCGCGCGCCGCGTACCCGGTGGATGCCGGACGTGCGTCGCCACGGCTCGGCGCGCACGCGCGGCGGACGGGCGCCGTTGCGCACCAGCGCGTCGAACTCCTCCGCCGCCCAGCCGGACTTGCCCTGCCGCTGCAACTCCTCGTCCAGCGCGTCGCGCAGGTCCACCAGCAGTTCCACGTCCAGCGCCGCGTACGTCAGCCAGGACTCCGGCAGCGGCCGGCTGGACCAGTCGGCGGCGGAGTGGTGCTTCTCCAGGCTGAACCCGAGCAGCTGTTCGGTCAGCGCGGCCAGGCCGACCCGCTCGAATCCGGCCAGCCGGGCGGCCAGTTCGGTGTCGAACAACCGGCGCGGGCGCAGCCCCACCTCGGCCAGGCAGGCGAGATCCTGGCTGGCCGCGTGCAGCACCCACTCGGTCTCGGCGATCGCCGCGTCCAGGGCGGACAGGTCGGGCAGCGGCAGCGGGTCGATGAGCGCGGTGCCGGCGCCGCCGCGGCGCAGCTGCACCAGGTAGGCGCGCTGGCTGTAGCGGTAGCCGGAGGCACGTTCGGCATCGAGGGCCACCGGGCCGGTGCCGGACGCGAAGCGGGCCACCACCTCGTCCAACTCGGCGGGTGTGGCCACCGGGGCGGGCGTGCCGTCGCGCGGCGCGGTGAGGGGGACGGCCGCGCCCGTGTCGGTCTCGGTCCCCGCGTCCGCCGGCTCCGGCAGGGCCGACGTCGGAGGGGCGGACGCCTCTCCGGTACGGCTTTCGGCGGCCCGACGGCGCAGGGGTGGTTCGTCGGTCACCTGACAACCCTAGTAGGCCGGACGATCCGGTGTGCGCAGCCGGTCCGGCGCGTGTCGGCGCGATGGCCGTCGGGTGACCGGAAAGGTGCGGGTTGCGGGGCCGTGAGAGGGTCGGACAAGGGGGAAGACAAAGCCCGTTCCCGCCGGTACGGTCCATCGAGCCGCGAACGGCGTACGGGTGCCGCAGCGGGTCGGGGGGCGTCGGCGAGGCCGACGGGGAGGACGGGCGAGCATGACAGGCGGGTACGGAACCGGCGACGACGTGCCGGGGCAGGGCGGCGAACCGGCAGCCGACCGGCCGGGACCGCTGCCGCCGCGTTTCGCCCCGCCCGCCGGTTCGGCAGCGGTGCCGGGGTCGTTCCCCGGTGGATCCGAGTGGTCCGGCAGCCCCGGCTACCCGGCGCGGGCCGCCGTCCAGCCGCCCGCCGTCCAGCCGCCCGCCGGCTACCCGAACCGCCCGGACCAGGCCGGGACGCCGCAGGCGACGCCCTACGCGGCCTCGTCCGGCGTCGCGACCCCGCCCGCCACGACCCCGCCCGCCACGACCCAGCCGTCCTACGGCTCCGCGCCGGCCCAGCCGTCGTCCTTCGGCTCCGTACCGGCGCAGACCTCCCGGCCCGCCGCCCCGGCGTACCCGGGACAGCCGGCCGCCTCGCCGTCGTATCCGGGCCGGCCGGTCTCCGCGTCACCGTCCTATCCGGGCGGGCCGGGCTCGTCGTCGTACCCGGACCGGACGCCCGCCGCACCGCCGTACCCGGGCCCGTCCGGCAGCGGCCCGTCGTATCCCGGCCAGCCCGTGTCCGCGCCCGCCTACCCGGGGCAGCCGGTGTCGGCGCCGTCCCAGCCCGGCTCCGCGTACCCCGGTCAGCCGGCCCCTGTCAGCGGCCCGGCCGGCTTCGGCGCTCAGCCGGCGCGGCGCAGCCGGGTGGCCGTGGTGGCGCTGGCCCTGGCCGCGGTGCTGGCGGTGGTCACCGGCGTGCAGGCGTACCAGATCTACCGGCTCGACGACCGGCTCGCCGCCGCCGACAAGCGGATGGCCGAGGGGCAGGGCGCGGACGCAGACCGGCTCGAGGGCCTGGAGCAGCGCGCCGGCAGCCTGGAGAAGCAGGCCGACGCGGCCTTCAACCCGGAGGCGGTGGCCAGCGCGGTCCTGCCGAGCGTGTTCCGGGTGCGGGCCGGGCAGTTCACCGGTACCGCGTTCGCCGTCGGCAAGGCCCCGTCGGGCGGCGGCACCACTCTGCTGACGAACTTCCACGTGGTCGAGTCGGTCTTCACCGCCGGTGAGCGCAAGGTGTTCCTGGAGCGCAAGGACCAGCGGTTCGAGGCGACGATCATCGCCACCGACAAGGACAAGGACCTGGCGCAGCTGCAGACCAGCGCCAAGTTCACCGGACTGGTCGCGGCCCGCGCCCCGGTGCGGTCCGGCCAGCAGATCATCGTGGTCGGCGCGCCGCTCGGATTGCAGGACAGCGTCACCACGGGCGTGGTCAGCGCGTTCCGCGAGGACGAGCGCGGCGGCGGTCCGGTGATCCAGTTCGACGCGCCGATCAACCCGGGCAACTCCGGCGGCCCGGTGATCAACGGCTCGAAGGAGGTCGTCGGCATCGCCACGGCCAAGGCCCGCAACGCCGAGGGCATCGGGCTGGCGGTGCCGATCAAGACCGCCTGCGACCGGTTCCGGCTCTGCTGACGGCGGCCACACCGGCCCCGCCGCACCGCATCGACCCCGGCCCATCGGGCCACCCCGCGGGGGACCAGCACATCTGGAGGAACGACATGTCCTACCCACCGGCCGGGGGCGACAACCCGCCCCCGGCGCCGGGGGGCACGGTCTACGGCAACGTGTACGGCAGCCGGCCCGCGCCCCAGCAGTACGACCCGAACCAGCCCGCGCCGACCCTGCACCAGCCCGCCGCGCCCGACGGCGCCCCCGGGTACGGCGGATACCAGCCCACCGCGCCGGGACAGCCGGGCTACTCGCCCGGCGCCGCCCCGGTGCCCCCGCCGGCGCAGCCGATGTCGGCGCCGCCGGTCTCGGTCCCGCCGGTCTCCGGGCCCGGCTACGCGCAGCCGATGTCGGTCCCGCCGGCGTCCGCTCCGCCGGTGTCCGGCCCCGGCTTCGCGCCGCCGCCGATGTCCGGGCCGCCCGGCCCGTACGGCCCGATGGGCGCCGCGCCGGCCGGCGGCGGCCGGAAGTGGGCGCCGCTGGTGCTCGGCCTGGTGGCCGCGTTGCTGTTCGTCTTCGGTGGCGTGATGACGTTCCTGTACGTCTCCACGAACGGCGAACTGGACGAGTCGCGGCAGACGGTCAGCCAGCGGGACGGCACGATCTCGGCGAACCAGCAGGAGATGGAGAAGCTCAAGGGTGAGCTGAAGGCGGTCCAGGAGCGGCTGTCGGACACCCAGCAGGACCTGACCGGCACCAAGAACGACAGGGACGAGCAGGCCCGGCAGAAGAAGGTCATCGCGAGCTGCCTGGACAAGCTGACCACTGCCATGTCGGCGGCGTCGCGCGGCGACCGGGCCGCCTTCGAGGCGGCCAGCAAGGGCCTGGACAAGATCTGCGACGAGGCCGAGAACTACCTCTGACCGGTGTCCACCGAAGGCCGTCCCGGTTCGTCCCGGGGCGGCCCTTCGCGTGTCCCGGGGCGGGGTGCGGTCAGGCGGCGCCAGCCGCGCGGCGGGTGGGCAGCGCGGTGACGCCGGGCGGCGGCAGGCCGGCCGTGGAGGCCAGCAGCGTGCACCAGCCGAGCAGGTGCGGGCCCAGGTCGGCGCGCAGCGGCGTCCACGAGGCGCGGATCTCGATGTCCCCGGCGGCGGGCGGCCCGGCCAGCTCACCGAACCGGGTGGAGAGCGTCTGGGTGACGGTGCCGCCGATCGCCCGGTGCCCGGCGCCCTGCGCGTCGAGCGCGTCGGTCAGCCAGGTCCAGCCGACGCCCGGCAGCAGCGGGTCGCTGGCCAGGTCGACCTCCAGTTCGGCGGTGACGTACGTGACCAGGCGCAGCGTGCCCTGCCACGCCTCGTGCCCGGCCGGGTCGTGCAGCAGGATCAGCCGGCCGGTGGCCACCTCGTCGTCGTCGCGCATCACGGCGGCGGAGAGCGCGAACGCGTACGGGGCCAGCCGCTGCGGCGCGCCGACCTCCTCCAGGACGATCTCCGGGCGGGGTGTCACCGATCGCAGCCCCGCGACCGCGCGAGCGAACGTTTCCGGGAGCGCGATCGGGGGGGCCATGCGGGCAGCCTATGCCGCGCTCACCGCACGGCGCGCGACGGCACGCCGGGTGATCGACGGTTGAGGGCCTTCCTTCTACGTCACAAATGCGGACGGTGAGCGCGGGCGCGCGCCGGGGGCGTGGCACGATGGCCGCGATGACCACCGACACCACGGGCACTGCCGCCCGAGACGGAGAACCCCGCCGCGGCGGGCCGGCCGACTCGCCCTTCGTCCGCGCCTGCCGGCGCGAGCCGGGCCCGCACACCCCGGTCTGGTTCATGCGCCAGGCCGGCCGGTCGCTGCCGGAGTACCGGGAGATCCGGGCCAACGTGCCGATGCTGGAGTCCTGCCGCCGGCCCGAGCTGGTCACCGAGATCACGCTGCAGCCGGTGCGCCGGCACGGCGTGGACGCGGCGATCCTGTTCAGCGACATCGTGGTGCCGGTCGCCGCGGCCGGCGTCGACCTGGACATCGTGCCCGGCACCGGCCCGGTGGTGGCCGAGCCGGTCCGGACCGCCGCCGACGTGGAGCGGATCAGCCCGATCGGCCGCGACGACGTGTCGTACGTGGACGAGGCGGTCCGCCGGCTCGTCGTCGAGCTGGGCGACACCCCGCTGATCGGCTTCGCCGGCGCCCCGTTCACGCTCGCCAGCTACCTGGTCGAGGGCGGGCCGTCGCGGACCCACGCCAAGACCAAGGCGCTGATGTACGGCGACCCGGACCTGTGGCACGCGCTGTGCGCGCGGCTGGCCGAGGTGACGCTGGCGTTCCTCCAGGTGCAGGTCGACGCCGGGGTCTCCGCGGTGCAGCTGTTCGACTCGTGGGCCGGCGCGCTCTCCGAGGCCGACTACCGCCGTTTCGTGCTGCCGCACTCGACGTACGTGCTGGGCGGGCTCGCCGACTCCGGCGTGCCGCGGATCCACTTCGGGGTGGGCACCGGCGAGCTGCTCGGCGCGATGGGCGAGGCCGGGGCCGACGTGGTGGGCGTGGACTGGCGTACGCCGCTGGACGTCGCCACCGGCCGGATCGGGCCGGACAAGGCGGTGCAGGGCAACCTCGACCCGACGGTGCTGCTCGCCCCCTGGCCGGCGGTGGAGACCGAGGTGCGGCGCATCGTCGAGCAGGGCCGGGCCGCTCCCGGCCACGTGTTCAACCTCGGTCACGGCGTCCTGCCGGAGACCGACCCCGAGGTGCTGACCCGGGTGGTCGCGCTGGTGCACGAGCTGACCGCGCGACCGGAGCGCTAGGAGGAGACAGTGGTGCGACCGTGGCGGGTGGCGATCGTCGGTGGCGGGATCACCGGGCTGGCCGCCGCCGTCCGGTTGCGCGACCGGGCCCCCGAGAGCACCGAGGTCACCGTGTACGAGCAGTCGGGCCGCCTCGGCGGCAAGCTGTTCACCGGTGAGCTGGCCGGCGGGCCGGTCGAGTTCGGCGCCGAGTCGTTCCTGATGCGCGACCCGGCCGGTGGCGAGTCGGCGGCGGTGACGCTGGCCCGGCGCCTCGGCCTGGACGCATCGATCGTGCACCCCACGGTCGGGCAGGCCGCCCTGCTCGTCGACGGCACGTTGCACCAGGTGCCGGGCGGCACGCTCGTCGGCGTACCCGGGGATCTGGACAAGGTGGCGGCGGTCGCGCCGCCGGCCGCGGACGCCGACCGCGACGGGGGCCGGCCGCTGCTGGCCGACGGCGAGGACACCTCGGTCGGTGAGCTGGTCCGCAAGCGTCTCGGTGACGCGGTGGTGGACCGGCTGGTCGACCCGATGCTCGGCGGCGTGTACGCCGGGCGGGCCGACGACCTGTCGCTGGTCACCACGATGCCGGCGCTGGCCCGCGCGGCTCGCGCCGAGCACACGCTCGTCGGTGCGGTACGCGCCGCCCAGGCCGCCGCGCCGCGCGCGCCGGGCGCCCCGGTCTTCGGCACCCTCGCCGGCGGGCTGAGCACGCTGGTCGAGGCGGCGGCGACGGCGAGCGGTGCGACGATCCGCCGGGGCGCCGCGGTACGCGAGCTGCGGCGCACCCCGGACGGCTGGCGGCTCACCGTCGGGCCGACCCGCGACGCCGAGCACGTCGAGGCCGACGCGGTGCTGCTCGCGGTGCCGGCCCGCCCGGCCGCCCGGCTGCTCGCCGCCGCCGCGCCCGAGGCGGCCGACACGGTCGGCGCGCTCGACTACGCCAGCGTCGCCCTGATCACGCTCGCCCTGCCCGGCCCGGCCCTGCCGGAGCTGTCCGGCTTCCTGGTGCCCGCCGTCGAAGGGCTGACGATCAAGGCGTCCACGTTCTTCACCACCAAGTGGGGGCACCTGCGGCGGCCGGACGGGCTGGCGCTGGTGCGCGCCTCGGTCGGCCGGTACGGCGACGAGACGTCGCTCCAGCTCACCGACGACGACCTGGCCGACGTGGTGCACCGGGAGCTGTCGGCGGTGCTCGGCGCGCCGCTGCCGGTCCCGGTGGCCCGGCACGTGCAGCGGTGGGGTGGCGCGTTGCCGCAGTACACGCCCGGGCACACCGCCCGGGTGGCGGCGGTCCGGACGGCGTTGCGCGCCGCCCATCCGACGCTTGCGGTGGCCGGGGCCGGCTACGACGGCGTCGGCATTCCGGTCTGCGTCCGCTCCGGCGAGACGGCGGCCGAAGAGATCATCACGGCACTGGGAGGATCGGCAGCATGACCGAGCAGACCAACGCGGCGCGGCTGCGGGAGCTCAACGAGACCATCCGCTACACCATGTGGTCGGTGTACCGGGCCACCAGCCCGCTGCCGTCGCTGCGGGAGAACGTCGTCGACGAGGTCGAGTCGCTCTTCACCGAGCTGGCCGGCAAGGACGTCACGATCCGGGGCACGTACGACGTGGCCGGGCTGCGCGCGGACGCCGACCTGATGATCTGGTGGCACTCGTCGTCCAGCGACGCGCTCCAGGACGCGTACCTGCGGTTCCGCCGCACCACGCTGGGCCGGGCGCTCACCCCGGTCTGGTCGCAGATGGCGCTGCACCGCCCGGCCGAGTTCAACAAGAGCCACATTCCGGCGTTCCTGGCCGACGAGCAGCCGCGCGCCTACCTGTGCGTCTACCCGTTCGTGCGCTCGTACGAGTGGTACCTGCTGCCCGACGCCGAGCGGCGTGAGCTGCTGTCCGAGCACGGCAAGATGGCCCGGGGCTACCCGGACGTGCGGGCCAACACGGTCGCCTCGTTCGCGCTCGGCGACTACGAGTGGATGCTGGCGTTCGAGGCCGACGAGCTGCACCGGATCGTCGACCTCATGCGCGACCTGCGGGCCTCCGGCGCCCGCCGGCACGTGCGGGAGGAGATCCCGTTCTACACCGGCCGCCGCCGCCCGGTCGCCGACATCGTCAACTGCCTGGTCTGAGCGTGCCCGGCCGGGACCGCGAGCGCGGTCCCGGCCGGATCCCGGTCAGGCGGTCGTCGTGCAGGACAGGATGCCGGGCACCGGGTTCGTCGCACCGGCCGAGCCGGTGAAGCCGAACGAGGTGCTGGCACCCGGTGCGAGTGAGCCGTTGTAGGCCACGTTGCGTGCCGTCACCAGCGTTCCGCTGGTGGTGACTGTGGCGTTCCACGCCGAGTTGACCTGCTGGCCGTTCTGGTAGTTCCAGCTCACCGACCAGCCGCGGATCGGTGAACCGCTGCCGTTTGTCACCTTCACCTCGGCCTGGAAGCCGCCGCCCCACGAACCGGTGATCGCGTACGTCGCGGTGCAGCCACCGGCCGGGTTCGGCGTGGTCGGGGGCGGGCTGGTCGGCGGCGTGCTGGTGGGCGGGGTGCTCGTCGGCGGGGTGCTGGTGGGCGGCGTACTCGTCGGCGGAGTGGTCGGGCCGGAGCCGCCGAAGTCCACGTCACTGCACAGGTAGTAGGACTGGTCCAGGTGGCTGGCCTGCCAGATGGTGTAGACGATGTGCCGGCCGGTGCGGCCCGGCGCGTTCGCCGGGATCTGGATGGACACGCCGTCCACCTCACGCGTCCACTGGCTGGCCGGGGTGTTGCCGATCTGGCCGACCAGTTCCAGGTCGCTCCAGCGCAACGGCGAGGTGAGCGCGTTGAAACCCTGCTTGGTCACGTACACCCGGATGTAGTCGGCGCCGTGGCTGGCCTGGTCGAAGAACTTGACCCGGAAGCTGTTGGTGACCGGCACGGTCTTCCAGGCGCCGACCGTGTCGAGCGCGTTGTACCGGCCGCTCTGGGTGCGACCGCCGCTGCACAGCTGCCCGTCCGGGATGGCGCCCTGGTGGTTGCCGGCCACGCCCTCGCGGAACAGGCCGTTCCAGTTCCACATGGCGTTCGGGTCGGCCTGCCACGCCTGCCAGCACATCGGGTCCTGGGTGGCCATGGCCGGGTTCTGGAAGTCACCGCCCCAGCGCTGCCAGCAGCTGTAGGCGCGCGAGGCCGGGTCGACGACCGACCCGTGCGCCGAGGCCGGGCCGGAGAACGCGGTGGTGAGCAGCGCCGCCACCACCGCGCAGACGGCGAGGATCGCCGCCGCGAGCGGTAAGGGGCGGCGGTACGGAGTGGACATGGGAAAGCCTCCGGGATGGGGTGTCGGTGCACGACGCCCGGACTGTCGGGAGTTGCCCTCTCCCGCGTGGCGGCTCCGCCCGCACGCTGCCACAAAAAGCGACAAACGTCAATGAGTCGGGTCGCGGCGCATCGGGGTGTGCGGGATGCCGTCCTCGACGTAACCGGGGCCGTCGACGGCGAAGCCGAACCCGGCGTAGAAGCCGACCAGGTGCGTCTGCGCGTCGAGCACGCAGGGCCGGTCACCCACGACGGCCAGGGCCTCGGTCATCAGCGCGCCGGCCAGGCCCGCGCCGCGGGCCGCCGGCGCCACCACGACCCGTCCGATCCGTGCGACGCCGCCGGGGTCGGCCAGGATCCGCAGGTACGCGACCACAGCGCCGTCGCTGCTCAGCCACAGGTGGCGGGTGCCGGGTTCGACGTCCCGGCCGTCCAGTTCCGGGTACGGGCAGGACTGCTCGACCACGAACACGTCGATGCGCAGCCGGAGCAGGTCGTGGAAGGTGCTGGTGTCCAGGTCGGCGAAGCTTGCCAGGTGGGACTCGACGGGCATCGGCCCAGGTTAGGCGGCGCGTCTGCGGCCGGTCGTGCGCACCCCGGGCGCGCGGCGGTTCGGCGCGCCGGGGCCGGCTCGGTCCGGCGTGCCGGTTCAGCGCGGTCCGGCGTGCTGATTCAGGGCGCCGGGCCGGCGCGCCTGCTCAGCCCTTCGACGCGCGCAGCCCGGTGGCGGTGGCGGTGACGGCGCGTTCGAACCAGGTGCCGGTGTCGGCCGCCGAGCGGGTCCACACCCAGACGCACTGGGTCACCCGGCCCTGCTGGAGGCAGCCGTAACGGTGCGGGAAACGGGTGCCGTCGGACACGGTCATGGTGGCCGACACCATCCGGCCCGGCACGCCCAGCCCGGCGGGCAGCTTCCCGGCGGTGTGGCCGGTGGTGACCTGGCCGTCCTCCTCGTCGCGCTCGCACGCCTCCAGCACGCCGAAGATCTGCCGTACCGCGTCCGCGGCGGTCGCCTCGTCCGGATAGACCACTGTCTCCTGGGCGACCTCGACGAACTCGCCGGCCGGGGTGCCCTCCGGCGTGCCGAAGACCCGGGTGGACACGACGAGCCGCCGGTCGAGCAGGGGCAGCGGGCGACCACAGGCGACGCCGTCGGAGTCGAGCTGCTCGCTGGCGTTCTCGGGCTTCTCGGCCAGGCCGGCCAGGTTACCGGTCGCCGCGTACCGGTCGCGCAGCGCCGCGGCGGCCCCGCCGTCGGTGGGTGAGGGCGCGACGAGCGCCGGATCGGGGGCGGTCGTGGCGCCGGGCTCGGTGGCGGGATCGCAGCCCGCGAGGACGGCGACGAGTGCCGCCGCGATGATCAACCGTCGGGTCACGGAGGGATGCTAGTCGGAGATCGACTCGGACGGTGTCCCCGGAGCGCGGCCGCCCGCGTGCGTGGCCGCCGCGCGTCAGGCGGGGCGGGCGCCGACCGCGTCGCGTACCTCGGCGCCCTGCTCGCCCTCGACGGCGCGGGCGCAGTGGGCGCAGCAGAAGAAGCGGCCGGAGACCTCGACGCCGTGCCCGACGATCTTGATCTGGCAGTGCTCGCAGATCGGCGCCATCTTGTGCACCGCGCACTCGAAGCAGTCGAACGTGTGCCGCGACCCGTCGACGGTGCGCACCTCGAACGCCATCCAGTAGTCGTTGCCGCAAACCTCGCAGGCAGCCATGCGAAACCCCCCGAAAACGGACCTGTCATCCGAGGGTTGCGCAGACGACACCATCGGGCAACCGGAACCGGCGAACCTGATCCGGCCCCACGGCGAGTCGCTCCCGGCGTGTCGCGCGTTGACCCCGGTGACCGCCGAAACTCCCCGGAGGATTCGTGATCAAGCGCAACAAGCTCTTCGGCAACCAGACCCGGGTGACGTTCTCGCTGCCCCGGGACACCCCGGCCGGCACGGTGAGCGTGGTCGGCTGCTTCAACGGGTGGGAGCCCGGCCGCCACGAACTGGTGCCGCGCCGCGACGGCACCCGTACCGTCACGGTCCGGCTCGCGCCGGGGGAGTACCGCTTCCGCTACCTCGCCACCGGCGGGGTGTGGCTGGACGACGAGGCCGCCGACCAGGTGGACGAGGCCGGCGGCCTGCTGCGGCTGTGACGCCGCCGTCGGTGTGACGCCGTCGTCAGCCGGCGCTGGGCTCCAGCCGCACCGAGATCGAGTTGACGCAGTGCCGGGTGTCCTTCGGGGTGAAGCCCTCACCCTCGAAGACGTGCCCGAGGTGGCTGTCGCAGCGCGCGCAGCGGATCTCCACGCGCCGCATCCCGAGCGTGTTGTCCGGGATCTCCTTGACCGCGCCCGGGATGGCGTCGTCGAAGCTCGGCCAGCCGCAGTGCGAGTCGAACTTGTCGTCGCTGCGGAACAGTTCCAGCCCGCAGGCCCGGCAGTGGTAGACGCCGGGGGTCTTGGTGTCGACGTACTCACCGGTCCAGGGCGCCTCGGTGCCGGCCTCGCGGAGCACCCGGAACTCCTCGGGGCTCAGCCGGACGCGCCATTCGTCCTCGGTACGGGGCAGTTCGTTGTCGGAAAGACTCACCCCTTCACGGTACGTCGGGTGTCGGTGGCATCGCATATGGTCGCGTGATGGCGGGCAGGGGTGGGGTCGAGGAGATCGAGGTAGCCGGGCGCGCGGTGCGGCTGAGCAGCCCCGATCGGGTGATCTTCCCGCAGCGCGGCTTCACCAAGGCCGACGTCTTCCGCTACTACGTCGCAGTCGGCGACGGGATCATGCGCGCCCTGCGCGACCGGCCCACCACGCTCCAGCGCTTCCCCGACGGCATCGAGGGGGAGATGTTCTTCCAGAAGCGGATACCCGCACGGGGCGTGCCGCCGTGGGTCCGCACCGCGCAGATCGCGTTCCCGAGCGGGCGTAAGGCCGACGAGCTGTGCCCGGCCGACCTGGCGCACGTGGCCTGGGCCGCGCAGATGGGCACCGTGGTGTTCCACCCGTGGCCGGTGCGCGCCGCCGACACCGACCGCCCCGACGAGCTGCGCGTCGACCTCGACCCGCAGCCCGGGACCGACTTCGCCGACGCGGTGACCGCCACCGGTGAGCTGCGCGGTCTGCTCGACGAGCTGGGCGTGCCCGGCTGGCCGAAGACCTCCGGCGGCCGGGGCGTGCACGTCTATCTGCGCATCCAGCCGCGCTGGACGTTCGTGGAGGTCCGCCGCGCCACCATCGCGCTGGCCCGGGAACTGGAACGCCGCCGCCCCGAGCTGGTCACCACCGCCTGGTGGAAGGAGGAGCGCGGCGAGCGCGTGTTCGTCGACTTCAACCAGACGGCGCGGGACCGCACCATCGCCTGCGCGTACTCGCTGCGCGCCAACGCCCGCGCCACCGTCTCCACCCCCGTCGACTGGGACGAGCTGCCCGAGGTCGACCCGGACGACTTCCACCTGGGCACGGTGCCGGCCCGGTTCGCCGAGCGCGGCGACCCGCACGCCGGCATCGACGACGCCCCGTGGGACATCACACCGCTGCTGGAGTGGGCCGAGCGGGACGCCACCGACGGGCTGGGCGACCTGCCCTACCCGCCGGAATACCCGAAGATGCCCGGCGAGCCGAAGCGGGTCCAGCCGTCCAAGGACCGCGACCGCCCCCGCCCCCGCCCCTGACGGCGTGCGCCGGGCACCGGGTCACGCGCTGCAAGGGCCGCCGTGGTCGTTGCGGTGGCCGCACCGGCCGGCGCCGTCGAGCCGGGCGTCGCACCAGACCCGGGTACGCACGAACTGGCTGTCCTCCTCGCTCAGCGTGGTCTCGCCGAAGTCGAGAACCGTGACGTGGCCGAGCGAGTCGCGCAGCGTCACCGCGAGGGCTGCTGCCTCGTCGGCGCTGGTCAGCGTGGTGGGCAGGTGGATGATCCAGCGCTGTGCGGTCATCGTGGCCACCCGCCCGGCGGGGCGTCCGGGTCACGGAGACGACAGGCGCGGTGCTGGGACTGCCACTGCCGCAGCGCCTGGCGGACGCGTTCGGCCTCGGTCCGCGTGGTGACCAGCTCACGGCTCAGCCGATCGAGTTCGTCGGCCACACGGTCGAGGTGGTCGCGTACCTGGGCCGGGTCGAGGCCCCGCCAGCGCCGGTCGAAGAAGGCGGCGCGGACGTGGTGCGGAAGCAGGCGTTCCCCGGTCACGTAGATCACCGCACGGGTGCCGTCTGCTCGGCGACGAGCGTGAGGATCTGCCGGTCGGTGAGCCCGCGCAGGTCGAGCACCCGCCGGCCCCAGCGGTGCAGCCGGCACGGGTGGGGCGCCCGGTCGTTGCGGCAGCGCGGTCCCTCGGGCCACTGCTCGGGGGCGTGCACGGTGATCGCCCGGACCGCGAAGGTGACATCCTCGGCGGTGACGTAGGGCGGAAGCGGAATGTCGCCCAGGATGCGATCGATCGAGTCCATGACTCTCCTTTGGAGATCGGCGCCAGGTGCGGGGACGGATGCCGGGATGAGGTTTCGGGGAAAGGCATCCGTCCCCGCGAACCCGCCGCGTCCCCGGCGGGCGCCACAATGGTCAATTCACCTCTGGCCCGGGACAATCTTTCGCGGCAGAATGCAGACCAAGGGATGAGGTGCCTTACGCGACAACACCAAAGGAGATGACGTGGACGACTCGGGAAGCACCGTCCCGCGTAGGCAGCTCGGCAGATATCTGAGAGAACTTCGCGAAGGCGCGCACGTCACGGTGACCGCGGCGGCCAAGGAACTGGAATGGTCGGCGCCCCGGATCTGGCGTTACGAAACGGGCCAGGTGCCGATGCACCCGAACGACGTGGAGGCCATGTGCCGCGTTTACGGCGCGTCGCGAGAAACCATCGAAACCATGCGCGCTCTGGCCCGGGAAACCAAGGCGCACGGCTGGTGGCACAGCTACGGGGAGGCAATCAAAGACTGGTTCAAGCTGTACGTGGGCCTGGAAGCCGCCGCGACGAAGATTCGCAAGTACGAGGCCAATTTGGTACCGGGCTTGCTGCAGACCGTCGAGTACATGACCGAGGTGATTGCTACCGACAACCCGCAGTTGAGTGACGCGGAGCGGCAAGCGAAGGTGGACGTCCGGCTGCGGCGGCAACGGCTGCTGGCCCGTGCAGTGCCGCGAGCTCCCTACCTAGACGTGATCCTGAATGAGGCGGTGCTACGTCGACCGCTGCGCGATCTGTCGGCGATGGGTAGGCAAATCGATGCCCTGGTGGTGGCGAGCCAACAGCACAACATCCGTATCCGGGTGCTCCCACTCAGCGCTGGTCTCTACCGCTGGGCGTCGGCCGGAACTTTCACGATGCTCGACTTCCCGACCGACGTGCGGGAACCGGAGCCGACCACCATCTACATGGACGGTCCATGCGGCGCGGCATACCTTGACAAGGCTCACGAGATCCAGACCTACGAGGACGGATGGCGCTCGCTCGGTGAACGGGCGCTCGATGCTGATGAGTCCCGCAAGCTGATGATGACGATAGCTGAGGAGATGACCGATGGGACGTGATGGAGTGTGGCGCAAGTCGTCCCGATCCGGCGGTGAAGGCGATTGCGTCGAGGTGGCTGGTTTCGCCGATGCGGTCGGAGTGCGGGACACCAAGGATCGGCAGGGGCCGGCGCTGAGCTTCGACTCGACGGCCTGGACCCGGTTCGTCGGCGCGATTCGCACGGGCCGCTTGAACGACCGGGCCTGAACTTGATGGGCGGCGGGTCTGGTGCCATCCAACTCGGCACCAGGCCCGCCGCCCATGCCGTTGGCCCGGCCCCGGCCGAAGCGATCGAAGCAGCGTTGGGCAGGGCGGGGCTGCATGGCCACGGAGTACCTCCACATGCGTGGGGAGGACGAGATCTGGGGTCTGGGGCTGGAGCACGTTGACGGAGCACCCCCACGCGCGTAGGGAGGACACCAGCCCGGACGTCCGCTGCCCGGCGGGCACCGGAGCACCCCCACGTACGGGGGGAGGACAAGGATCTTGACCTTACGCACGTGGGGGTGCTCCGTTCGGCCAGGGCGGCATCCCAGACCGCCGCCAGTCCTCCCCACGCACGTGGGGGTGCTCCGCCGGAGGACTTCCTACCGCCGACGAACGCCGGCCCCTCTCCACGCACGTCAGCGTTTGGTCAGAAAAGTTTGGGCGAGTCCGCTGAGAAGTAGACGCCCTGAAACAGGTCCTTGCGGGCGATTTCCAGGTTGCGTGCAGCGGTGTCCAGCATCCGGGCGAGATCGTCGCACCCGACCGTCATGGACACCGTGCGCTGCGCCCGTTGGGTTCTCCTGATCGCCTGCTCGATGTTGAGCAGCACCTCGGAGACCTCGCGGAGTCCCGCCTCCCGGGCGGCATCCTCGGGGGTCTGGTCAAGATCAGACATCGCGGTCCTTCCGGGGGCCGAGCGGACCCAGCGTACGGCTTCGTGCGGGGGTTTCCCGAGCAGCCAACGGTCACGGCGTGGTGCCTCCCGGTTCCGGGGATGCCGGGGGGCCGATAACGATCATGTAACGGGCGCGAACCTTTTGCCGGGCGTCACTGCTCTTTCTCGGCATCGGCCCGCCGGGGCCAGGAGAGGACGTCGGATGAAGCTGGTGTGGAGGCGGGCGATAGAGGCCCGTGGGCTGCTGCTCGCCGCCGCTGTCGCGGCACTCGTCGCGGTCGCGCTTGTCACCGGGCTCTCCGACTACAACCGCCGGGCGGTCGAGGCGGGCGCGCGGGCGGTGCTCGACGCCGCCCCGGCCGAGGAGCGCAGCCTGCTGATCAGCGGCTCCGGCGGTGCCGACGCCGCCGCGTTCGCCGAGCGGGACCGGGCGGTACGGGAGCAGTTCGCGAACGGGCTCGGTGGCGCTCCGGTCACCGTGGCCGCGACCCGCTCCGGGACCGGGCGGGAGCTGACCGGTGACGTGGGCGCCGCTCGGATCGACGACGACCCGATGTTCGCCAACCTGGCCACGCTCGACGACCTGCCGGCGCACGCCGAGCTGGCCGCCGGGGCGTGGCCGGTGCCCGGCAGCAACCCGTTGCAGGTGACGTTGCCGGAGAAGGTGGCCGCGCAACTGAGCCTGGAGGTCGGGGAGCGGGTGCCGCTGTACGACAGGGGCGCGGAGCGCGCCGGCACCGTGGTGGTCGTGGGCACGTGGCGGCCCCGGGACGCCGCCGAGGCGTACTGGCGTCTCGCCCCGGGGGTGGGGGAGAGCCAGGGCGACGCGGAGATCACCTCGTACGGGCCGTTCGCGCTGGACCCGGCTGACTTCGCGCGTACCTTCCGGGGCTCCACCTCGGCGGCCTGGGTGGTCGACCCCGACCTGGTGGCGGTCGAGCCGGCCCGGCTGCCCGCCGTGACCACGGCGCTGGACGAGATCACCGGGAAGCTGCCCGAAGCCACCGGCCTGGGCTCCTCGACACAGCAGGTCAGCCACCTGGACCGGCTCGTCGACCGGCTCAGCCGGGCCGACCTGGTGGGCCGGTCCGCGCTGCTCACCCCGCTGCTGCTGATCGTGGTGCTCGGCGGGTACGCGCTGGTGCTGGTGGCCGCGCTGCTGAACGAGGACCGGCGGGCGCAGACCGCGCTGCTGCGGGCCCGGGGCGCCGCCCGGGGGCAGATCGCCGGGCTGGCCGTACGCGAGGCGACGCTCGTGGTGGCGCCGGCGCTGCTGCTGGCTCCGGCGCTGACCGGGCAGGCGATCCACTACCTGGGCGCGGACCTGGGGCTGGCCGACGGCGACCTGGCCCGGGTGTGGGTGGTGGCGGTCGGCGCGGCGGTGGGCTGCCTGCTCGCCATGGTGCTGCCGGCGATGCGCCGGGCCGGCACGTACGTCGCCGACATGGCCGCCCGGTCCCGCCCCTCCCGGAGCGCGGCCGTGCAGCGGGCGAGCGTGGACGTGGCGCTGGTGGCGCTCGCAGTGCTCGCCTGGACGCAGCTGCGGCAGTACTCCTCGCCGCTCGCAGGCGCGAACGGCAGCCTCGGCATCGATCCGCTGCTGGCCGCCGCGCCCACCATCGGCGTGCTGGCCGGCGCGGTGATCGCGCTGCGGCTGCTGCCCCCGACCACCCGGCTCGCGGAACGTTTCGTCGACCGGCGGACGTGGAACGCCACCATGTTCGGCATGTGGCAGGCGGGCCGCCGCCCGCACGCCGGCCCGGTGCTGCTGCTCGCGCTCGCCGTCGGCGGCAGCACGCTCGCCTGGTCGCTGGTCGCCTCCTGGGAACGCTCGCAGCGCGACCAGGCGCAGCACACAGTCGGCGCGGACCTGCGGCTGACCGAACGGGACGGCACCGCCCCCGCGGACCGGGCCGCCCAGCTGGCCGCCGTGCCCGGAGTGGACCGGGTGCTGCCCGCCTGGCGCGACGACGTACGGGTGGGCCGTGAGGCCCGGCCGGCGACTGTGGTGGCGCTCGACGCCGCCGCCGCGAAGGGGATGATCCGGCTCGACGACACCGGCGGCGACGCGTCCACGGCGGCGCTGCTGGACCGGCTCGCCGACGGCCGGACCGCGCCGGCCGGCGGCGTCCTGCCCGAGAGGGCGAAGACGCTGTCCGGCACCGTCCGCACCCCGGTCGAGAGCATGTTCGACCGGCCGCAGGTGGCGGTGACCGCGTTGTTCACCACCGACGCCGGGGCCACCTGGCGGGTCAGGCTGGCCGAGGCCGGCGGCGACGGAAAGCCGGTGCGCTTCTCGGCGAAGCTGCCGGACAGCGGCGGTGCCCCGCTGCGCCTGGCCGGCTTCGAGGCGGACGGCGGCGACGCCAGCGGCAACTCGTACCGGCTGCTCCTGGACGAGCTGCGGCTCACCGACGCCGCCGGAGCGGCCCTGCCGGTGCCGGTGGAGGGGTCGTGGCGGGTGATCGACCCGGGCTCCGGGCCACGCGGCACCGCCAAGGCGAGCCCGACCCGGATCGACGGGACGCAGAGCTTCGACGTGCCAGCCGGGCTGTTGCAGTTCGCCCGGGTGCCCTCGTCCCGGTTCGCGCTGGTGCCGCAGGCGCCGGACCGCCCGGTGCCGGTGCTCGTCACCCCGGGTGTGGCCGCCGCGATGAGCGTCAAGACCGGCGACACCGTCAAGCTGTCGGTGGCCGAGGTGACGCTCGAGGTAACTGTGGTCGGCCAGGTCGCCGCGATCCCCGGCACCGGGGGCGACGGGGTGCTGGTGGACCTGCCCACCGCCACCACGCAGCTCCTCGAACGCAGCGGCGGCGTCCGGCCGGTGGCCGAGTGGTGGCTGGGCACCACGCCCGGCGGGCACACCGCCGCCGCTGACGCGCTCGCCCCGACCGGCGGCACGGTGCTGCTGGACCGGCGGGCGGTGGCCGCCGAGGCCGCGGAGGATCCGTACTGGCAGGGCGCGCGCACCGGGCTGCTGGCCGCCGCGCTCGGCTCGGTGCTGCTCGCCCTGGTCGGCCTGGCGGTCGACGTCTGGGCCACCACCCGGCGCCGGCTCACCGAGTTCGCCGTGTTCAACACGCTCGGCGCGAACACCCGCCTGCTGGCTCGCGCGTACCTCGCGGAACAGACGTTCCTGGCCGCGATCGGCGTCGGCGTCGGCATGCTCGTCGGCGCCCTCGTCGCGGCCACCATGGTGCCGCTGGTGATCCTCACCCCGGCCGCCGGCCGGCCGGTGCCCGAGGCGGCCTTCACAGTGCCGTGGGTGCCGATCGGGGCGACGGCCGCCGGGCTGCTGCTCGCCGCGCTCGCCTTCGCCGCCCTCATCACCACCGGCATCCGCCAGCGGGTCGCCGCCGCGCAGCTCCGGATCGGAGGAGAACGATGAGCCTTCCTGGTGCCGCGCGCCGGGTTCGCGCGTACGGGGGACAGTTCCTGCTGCTCGCCGTCCTGACCCTGGTGACCGCCCTGCTGATCACCGGCGTGCCCCGGGTCGCCGACCGGCTGACCGGGCAGGGGCTCACCGAGTACGTGGCCGGACAGCCGGTGGCCCGCCGGGATCTCACCTACAGCACCGGGCCGACCGCGTTCCCGCCGACGACCAGGACCGCCGTGACCGGTCACGCGGCCGAGCTGGCGCGGATCGAGAACACGATGCCCGGCGTGGTCCGGGACACCGTCGGCCAGCGCTGGTACGTCGCCCAGACCGTGCCCGGACGGCTGCGCGGCCCGGCGCTGGCCCCCGAGAAAGGGCTCATCGACCTGCACCTGCGCGCCGGAACCGGCATCAAGGAGGCCACCACCCTGGTCGACGGGCGGTGGCCGGAAAGCGGGATCACCCCGGCCGGCGCGGTCGAGGTGACGCTCGCCGAGACGATCGCCGGCACGCTCGGCGTGAAGACCGGCGACCGGTTCCTGCTCCTGATCCTCGACCAGGACGACAACGTGCTCAAGTCCCTCCCTGTCGCACTGGTCGGCGTGTGGCGGCCGAACGACCCGGCCGACGGCGTCTGGGACACGCTGCCGTCGATGCTGAAGCTCACCCCGCCCGAGGGCGACGGCGACCCGTTCGTGGGCGTCGCCTACACCGCCGACGGTGGCGTCGACGAGGCCGTCGCGACCGGCTGGCCGGTGAGCTTCGGCTGGCGGTACCGGATCGCCCCGGACCGGCTCGAACCGGGCCGCCTCGACGCGCTCATCGCCGGTGTCGACGGGCTGGAGCGCACCCGTCCCGCCGTGGCGACGCTCAGCCAGGGCGTGGACATCCCGCTGCGGCGCTTCGCCGACTCGCTGGCCGCCGCGCGTACCCTGCTCGCCGTCATCGCGGCCGGGCTGCTCGCCACGCTGGCCGGGCTGACGCTGCTGGCCGCCCGGCTGGCCGCGCGCCGCCGCCGCGCCGAGTTCCACCTGATCCGGGCCCGCGGCGGTTCGACCGGCGCGGTGCTGCGCCGCGGCCTGGCCGAGTCGCTGCTGGTGCTGCCGGCCGCGGCCGGGGTCGGCTGGCTGCTCGGCGGGCTGCTGCCCGGCACCGGGGCGTCGTGGCGCTGGGTGGTGCTCGCCGGGCTCCTGGCCACGCTGCTGCCGCCGCTCGCCGCGCTCGCCGTCGGCCGCCGGGCCGGTGGCCGCGCCGACCTGGGCGGCCGGTCGCCCGCCGTCCGGCTCACCGTCGAGGTGGTGGTGCTCGGGCTCGCCGTGCTCGGCGCGTTCCTGCTGCGCCGCCGCGGGCTCACCGCCGGCTCGGTGGACCCGCTGCTGGTCTCCGTGCCGGTGCTGCTGGCGATCGCGGCGGCGCTGCTGGCGCTGCGCGCGTACCCCTGGCCGTTGCGGCTGGTCAGCCGCGTCGCCGCCCGGGCGCGCGGCAGCGTCGCGTTCCTCGGCACCGCCCGCGCGGGCCGGGCCGCGAGCACCGGGCCGCTGGTCGTGGTGGTGCTCGCCGTCGCCACCGCCGCGTTCTGCGGCGTGGTGGCGACCGGCATCGAGACCGGCCGGGACACCGCCGCCGCCCAGGCCGTGCCCGGTGACCTGCTGGTACGCGGGGAGCGCTTCACGCCGGACACCGCGGAGAAGCTGGCCGGACTGCCCGGGGTACGCGCCGTCGCGCCGCTGCTCACCGTGCCGGCCGAACGCCCGTACTCCGACCGCGCCGGACGCCCCGCCCCGATCACCGAGCTGCGCGTGGTGCTCGTGGACGGGGAGCGGTTCGCCGACGTGGCACGGCAGGCCGGCGTACCGGTGGACGTGCCCGACCCGGTGCGGGCCCGCGCCGACGGGAGCACGCCGCTGCCGGCGCTCGTGTCCCCGGCGGTGGCCGAGGAACTGGCCGACGCCGGGCTCGCCGACGCCCGGGGCGAGCGGCCCGCCTGGCTGGACGTGCAGGGCAACCGGCTGCCGGTGCGGACCGCCGCCACGGTCGACGGGTTCGCGCTCGTCGGCGAGGGCGTACGCCGGTTCGTGGTGCTGCCGTGGCCGGCGTTGCCGGCCGACGCGCCGCACCAGCTCGCGCCCACCGGTTTCGTGCTCGCCGGGTCCGGCGTGGACGCGGCCGAGGTGGACCGGGTGGCGCGGGACGGGCAGCGGCGCTACCTGCGCATCGGCGGTGTCGACGCCGGGGACAAGGCCCGCGCGCCGGAGGTGACGACCCGGGCGGCCGTCCGCGCCGACCTGGGCGGCACCGGCGTGAACGGCCTGCTGGTGTTCGGCTTCGTGCTCGGTGCCGGAGGCGGCGCCGCGCTGGGGCTGCTCGGGCTCGCGCTCGCGGTGCTCGCCGGGGCCCGCTCGCGCGGGCAGGTGCTGTCCCGGCTGCGCACGATGGGCCTGTCCCGCCGGCAGTGGCGCGGACTGCTGATGGTGGAGCTGACGCCGCTGGTGCTGGTGTCGGTGCTCACCGGGGCGGTGGTCGGCGCGTTGCTGCCGCTGCTGCTCACACCGGTGCTCGGCCTGCCCGCCTTCACCGGGGGCGTGGAGGTGCGCCCGAGTTTCGAACCCGGCCTGGTGGCCGGGGTGTCGGTCCTGGCCATGCTGGCCCTCGGCTTCGCGATCACCGTGGAAGCCGTGAACAACCGCCGGTTGCGCCTCGGCGAGGTGCTGCGGCTCGGAGAGGAGAGCTGACATGACCGCGACCGCTTCCGGCCACCCGGGCCCGGCGCGTCTCACGCCGCGTGACGAACCGTCGTCTGCCGTACCGGACCTGGCGTCGCTGCAACAGCGGGCCGCCCAGCGGGCCGCCGAACGGGCCGGTGGGCGCGACCGGCTGCGCGGGCACATCGTCTGCGACGGCCTGGTGCGCATCTTCAAGACCGAGGGCGTCGAGGTCGTCGCGCTCCAGGGCCTCGACCTGGTCATCGACCGGGGTGAGCTGGTCGCGATCGTCGGCGCGTCCGGCTCCGGCAAGTCGACGCTGCTGAACATCCTGTCCGGGCTGGACACCCCGACCGCCGGCATCGCCCGGGTCGCCGACTACGACCTGCTGTCGCTGTCGAACAAGCGGCGGCTCGCGTACCGGCGGGACGTGGTCGGGTTCATCTGGCAGCAGACCGGCCGCAACCTGCTGCCGTATCTGACCGCGCTGGAGAACGTGGAACTGCCGATGAAGCTGGCCGGGCGGGCCGGCGGGGGACGCAACCGGCGGGAACGGGCCCGTGAGCTGCTGGACATGGTGGGCGTCGGCTACTGCGCGGACCGCCGGCCGGGCCAGATGAGCGGCGGCGAGCAGCAGCGCTGCGCGGTCGCCGTGGCGGTCGCCAACGACCCGGAGATCCTCTTCGCCGACGAGCCGACAGGTGAGCTGGACGAGGCCACCGGCGCCGAGGTCTTCGCCGCGCTGCGCACCATCAACGCCGAACTGGGGGTCACCATCGTGGTGGTCACCCACGACCACGCCGTGGCCGGCCAGGTCCGCCGTACCGTCGCGATCCGCGACGGCCGCACCGCCTCCGAGGTACGCCGGACCGCGCGCGTCACCGCCGACGGCGGCACCGAGATGGTCAGCGAGGAGTACGCGGTGCTCGACCGCACCGGCCGGATGCAACTGCCGGCGCAGTTCGTGGAGGCGCTGTCCCTGCGCGACCGGGTCCGGCTCAACCTGGAACCCGACCACGTCGAGGTGCGCCCCGGCGACCGGACGCACGCCGAGGAGAGTGAGTGATGACCGACCAGACAGTGGTGCTGCCGGCGGAGCCGGGGACGGCCGTCGACGACGTGGTCCGGGTCGAGGGGGTGAGCCGCACCTTCGGCAAGGGGGAGCACGCCGTGCACGCCGTACGGGACGTCTCGTTCACTGCCGGACGCGGCGAGCTGGTCGCCGTCCGGGGCCGCTCCGGCGCCGGCAAGACCACGCTGCTGAACCTGGTCGGCGGCCTGGACCGGCCGGACGCCGGGCGGATCCGGGTGGCCGGGCACGACGTCACCGCCGCGGGTGAGCGGGAGCTGCTGTCGCTGCGCCGGGGCACCATCGGGTTCGTGTTCCAGACGTTCGGCCTGGTGCCGATCCTGTCCGCGGCGGAGAACGTCGGGGTGCCGCTGCGGCTGGCGAAGGTGCCGGCGGCCGAGCGGGAGCAGCGGGTGGCGGTGCTGCTGGAACTCGTCGGGCTGGGTGGGCACGCGGCGCAGCGCCCGTACGAGCTGTCCGGCGGCCAGCAGCAGCGGGTGGCGGTGGCCCGGGCGCTGGCGAACGAGCCGGACCTGCTGATCGCCGACGAGCCGACCGGTCAGCTCGACTCCGAGACCGGGCGGTCGATCATGGACCTGCTGCGCGCTGTGGTGCACGCCCGGGGCATGACCGCACTGGTCGCCACGCACGACCCGGCGCTGATCGAGCTGGCCGACCGTACGCTCACACTGCGCGACGGCCGGCTGATGTCGGAGGACTGATCCGGGTGCCGGGCCGCGCGCCTTCGGGCGGCGGCCCGGTGCCGGGTTGCGGCGGGTCGCGCCCGGGTCAGAGCGCCAGCTTCATGCCCTCGTGGCTGGCCACGAAGCCCAGGTCACGGTAGAACCGGTGCGCGTCGGCGCGCTGCTTGTCGGTGGTGAGCTGCACCAGCGCGCAGCCGTGCTCCCGGGCCCGGTCGATCGCCCAGCGCATCATCGTCCCGCCGAGCCCTCGGCCGCGCCGGTCGGAGCGCACCCGCACCGACTCGATCAGGCAGCGTTCGGCGCCGTGCCGGCCCAGTCCGGGGATGTACGTGAGCTGGAAACAGCCCACCAGTTCCCCGCCGTCGTCGGCCACGATCAGATGGTTTCGCGGGTCCGCGTCGAGGTCGGCGAAGGCCCGCTCGTACGCCTCGTCCACCTCGGGCAGGTCGCGGGTGCGGCCCAGCACGTCGTCGGCGAGCAGCGCGAGCACGGCGGGCAGGTCGGCGCGAACCGCCTCCCGGAAGATCACCTCGGTCACCGGGCCAGCCTGGCACATCGCCGCGCGCCGGTGCGGCCCGGGCGGCGTCCCGACGCCTCGCCCGGTCGTGCCGTCCGGTTGCGCCGTCCGTGGTCAGCGGTCGTCCAGCCAGCTGCGCAGCGCCCACCACCAGTGCACGGTCTCCGGCACCGTGCACCGCGCCCCCTCCTCGACCGGCGGCCCGCCGGTCAGCTCCCGCAGCCGCCGCAGCCGGTAGCGCACCGTGTTCGGGTGGACGTGCAGCTCGGCGGCCGTCTGGTCCAGCCGCTGGCCGTGGTGCAGCCAGGCGAGCGCGGTGCCCGCCAGCTCCCGGTGGAACTCGTCGGCCGGGTCGAGCGCGCCGAGCAGCGTGCCGCGCAGCAGCTCGGCCAGCAGCGGCTGGGCGGCGAGCGCGGTCTCCCCGGCCAGGTCGGTGACCTGACGCAGCCCGCGCAGCCGCCGGTTCGCCGCCGTGGCGAGGGCCGCCACGCAGAGCGCGTACATGTCCGGGGCCCGCGCCAGTGGCTGCGCGGGCGCCACAAGCGTCAGCAGGTCGGCCGGTACGGCGTCGGGCGGTCGCGGCAGCAGCCCGGCCAGCCGGTCCCCGACCGTGCCGAGCAGGCCGCCCCGCGCGGTGAGCTGCCGGTGCAGCGCGTACGCCCGGACCGGGTCCGGTGGCGCGGCAACCAGGCAGTGATAGCGCCCGTCCGGCCGCAGCCCGAACCGGGTCAGCTCGGCCGGGGACAGGCCCGCGGGGCCGTCGCGCAGCAACCGCCGCAGCAGGTGCGCCCGAGCCGCCGCGCCGGTACCGGCCAGCTCCCGCTCAGCGCCGCGGTGCCCGTCGACCACCGCCCGCTCCACCGCCGCGGCATACCGGCCGATGGTGAGCAGCCCTTCCAGCAGCACCTCGTCCGGGATGCCGGCGGCCCGCCCGTGCCGGACCACCAGCTCCACCGCGCGGTCCCGCCCGGCCTGCACCCCGCGCAGCAGCCCGGCCACCGAGACGCCCTGCGCGGCCCGGTCCGCGCCCAGCCGGCGGGCCTCGGCGAAGTCGCGTCCGGCCGGGTCCTCACGGCGTTCCAGCGCGCCCAGGCCGCTCGTCAGCAGCAGCACGACCTGGCGGCGTACCTCGTCGGCCGGCAGCCGGGCCACCTCGGGGGAGTCCGCGCGGGCCGCCCGCGCCACCTCGTCGACGGCGGCCGGATCGGCGGACAGGTCGCGCAGCAGCGCGCCGAACGTCGGGGCCTGTCCGATCCGGGTCATCGGCGTCCGCCGCCCTCCGGTTGTCGACGCGGCACAACCGGGCCGCGCGGGCGTTGGCGTCGGGTCCCTAGCCCGGGCGGGCGGCCGGTTGCTCTCCTGGTTGTTACCGCAAGGTAACACCGCTCGCGCCACTGAGAAACGTCGATGTCGTACCGGCTGCCAGGAGGCATCCATGACACCCGTGCCACAGCACCCGTCCCGTACCCGCCGCCGTGCCGGCCTGGCCGTGCTGGCCGCGCTCGCCCTGGTCGCGCCGACGCCGCTCGTGACCGCGCCCGCGCCGGCCGCCGCCGCAGCGCTCCAGGAGGTGATGTTCGTCGGCAACAACTGGGACGGCACCGCCGACGTGATCCGGTCCCGCGGCGACTACGCCAGGCTCGGCCGGATCAACGTGATCCCGGACCGCGCCGCGCGGCTGCGCGAGATCTACCTCAACCCGATCAAGCTGGCGTTCTTCCTCGGCATCCGGCAGGGCCCGGGGGAGGGCCACGACCAGCTCATCGACGACATGTACACCACGCCGGACGGCACCGCGCTCGTGGTGTCCCGGCCCAGCTTCGCCGACGTCGTCTCGATCGACCTGGCCACCGGCGCGCTGCGCTGGCGGTTCCCGGTCTCCGGTTACCGCGCCGACCACATGGCCGTCTCGCCGGACGGCACCCGCGTCGCGGTCTCCGCCTCCACCTCCAACACGGTGCACGTGCTGGACATCCGCACCGGTGCGCAACTCGGCTCGTTCGGCGCCGGTGACAAGCCGCACGAGAACATCTACACCGACGGCGGCACCCGGCTGTGGAACATGTCCATCGGCGAGGTGAACACCGACCTGGACGCGCCGTGGCTCGACTGGACCAAGGGCGACCGGCGGATCACCGTCGCCGACACCAGCACGTACCAGGTGGTCAAGGTGATCGACATGCGGGACCGGCTGGACGCCGCCGGCCGCCGGGACCTCTCCGACGCGGTCCGTCCCGCCGTGTTCACCCCCGACGGCAGCCGGCTCTACTTCCAGGTGTCCTTCTTCAACGGCGTCGTCGAGTACGACGTGGCCACCGACCGGGTCACCCGCGTCGCCACGCTGCCGAAGAACCCGGCCACCAGCGAGGACCGCACCACCTGGGTCAACGACTCCCGCCACCACGGCCTGTCGATGAGCCCCGACGGCACCCGGATCTGCGTCGCCGGCACCGTGGACGACTACGCCACGGTGCTGGACCGGGCCACGCTGCGCGAGGGGCCGCTGGTGCCGGCGAGCAAGCCGTACTGGGCCACCGTCAGCGGGGACGGCCGGGACTGCGTGATCTCCGAATCCGGCGCGGACCAGGTCACCGCGATCAACTTCGCGACCGGCCAGAAGGTCGCGAGCGTCCCGGTCGGCGACCACCCCCAGCGGGTGCGCATCGGGCACATCCCGGAGGGCTGGACGCCCCCGGCCGCCGGCTGACCGGGCCGCCGGTCTGCGGCACCCCGGGCGCCGTCGATCGGCGGCGCCCGGCGGGCCTGGGCCGCAGCCGACATCCGGACCCCTTCGCCGGACGGACCGTCACCGGGCGGGGCAGCGCAGCCCCTCCCGGGGGACGGTGAGCGAGATCAGGTACGCGTCGACCGCCGAGGTCACGCACGACGTCTGCGGGTAGGCGGTGTGCCCCTCGCCCTCCCAGGTCAGCACCCGCCCCACACCGAGCATCGACGCGAGCGCCGGCGTCTGCTCGTACGGCGTGGCCGGGTCACCGGTGGTGCCGACGACCAGGATCGGCGGCGCGCCGTTCGCCCGGCCGGTCGGGTACGGATCCCGCTCGCCGGGCCACTCCACGCAGCCCAGCATGCCCACCGCCAGCGCGGGGCCGAACAGCGGGTACTTCTGCCGCCACTGCGACTGCAACGAGCGGACCTGCTCACGGGACGGCTTCTCGGTCTCGTCGGCGCAGTTGACAGCCAGGTTGGCGTCGAACAGGTTGGAGTAGTGCCCGTCCGGCTCGCGGCCCGCGTACGAGTCGGCCAGCTTGAACACGCCGTCCGGGTCACCGCCCTGCAGGTCGTCGATCGACCGGGCCAGCTCCTGCCAGCCCTGCTCGGTGTAGAGCGACGAGATCACCGCGTAGAAGACCCAGCCGGCGGTGGCCTTGCGGCCGTCCTGCGCGCGGACCGGGGAGACCTTCGCCTTGGCGATCGCGTCGGTGACCGCGCCCCGGGCGTCCGGGGCGATCGGGCAGCGGCCGGCGTTCGCCGCGCACCAGTCGGCGAAGTTGTCGAACGCCCGCTCGAAGCCCTTCGCCTGGCTCTCCGACCCGGCGATCAGCTTCTGCTGCGGGTCGACCGCGCCGTCGAGCACCAGGGCGCGCACCCGCTGCGGGTAGAGCTGCGCGTAGGTCGCGCCGAGCAGCGTGCCGTACGAGTAGCCGAGATAGGTCAGCTTGTCGTCACCGACCGCCGCGCGGACCGCGTCCATGTCCCGCGCGGCCTGCTCGGTGCCGTAGAGCGGGAGCTGGTCGCCGTACTTCGCGCCGCACCGCTCGCCGATGCGCCGGTTGAGCCCGACGAAGCCGTCGAACGACGACTGGCTCTCCGGGTCGGGGTCGTAGCCGAAGCTGGCGTCCAGGTCGGCGTCGGAGATGCACTTGACCGGGCTGGACCGGGCCACCCCGCGCGGGTCGAAGCCGACGATGTCGAACCGGTCGGTGATCGCCGTCGGCAGGCCGCCGAACGCCGGGCCGAAGGACAGGTAGACGGCGGTGTCGACGCCGGACGCGCCGGGACCGCCCGGGTTGATCACCAGTGAGCCGATCCGGTCGCGCTGCTTGGTCGAGCGGGCCCGGATCAGCGCGATCTCGAACGTCTCACCGGCGCCCGGCCCGGCGGTCGCGCCGGTGGTGGCCCCGGTGCCCCAGTTGCGTGGCACCGCGATCCGGGCGCAGTCGTAGCGCATGTCCGCCGCGCCCCGGCCGACCAGCTCGTCGGGCACCTCCGGGCAGGCCCGCCACTCCGGTGCGGTACCCGGCGGGGCGGCCTCGCCCTCGCTCTCGGCGCGCGGGGCGAACGCCGGCAGCGTGCAGCCGGCGGTGAGCACCACCGCCGCGACGAACGCGGCCAGGACGGGCCGGAACCGGCGGGTCCGGTCGGGTAAGCGGGTCACGTGGGCGCCCTCCATGATCGTGTCGACCGTCAGGCTACGCCCGGCCGCGGGTGTCACCGACCGTCGCCGCCGGATCGCCGCGCAGCACCTCGTCGACGTCGTAACGGATCGGGCGGTCGAGCTGGCCGTAGTCGCAGGAGCGGGGATCACGGTCGGGACGCCAGCGCAGGAACCGGGCGGTGTGCCGCAGCCGGTCGCCCTCCATCGCGTCGTACGCCACCTCGACCACCAGCGCCGGGCGTAGCGGCTCCCACTCCAGGTTCTTGCCGCCGGTCCACCGGCTCACCCCGCCCGGGATGCGCTGACCCCGCTCGTGGTCGCCGTGCACCCACGGGTGCTCGCCGCCGACGTCGCGGTAGGGCTCCAGCTCGTCGAGCAGCTCCTTGCGGCGGGCCATCGTGAACGAGGAGCTGACGCCGATGTGGTGCAGCACGCCGTCGTCGTCGTAGAGGCCGAGCAGCAGCGAGCCGACCACCGGCCCGGACTTGTGCCAGCGGAAACCGGCCACCACCGCGTCCATCGTGCGGGCGTGCTTGACCTTGGACATGAGCCGCTTGCCCGGCTCGTACGGCAGGTCGGCCGGCTTGACGATCAGCCCGTCGAGCCCGGCGCCCTCGAACACGTCGAACCAGCGGCGGGCCGTCTCCGGGTCGGTGGTCACCTGGGTCACGTGCACCGGCGGGCGCACCCCGGACAACGCCTGCTCCAGCCGCTCCCGCCGCTGCGGATAGGGCTGGTCGATGAGCAGCTCGTCGTCGATCGCCAGCAGGTCGAACGCGACGAAGTCGGCCGGGGTGGTCTCGGCCAGCAGCTTCACCCGGGAGGCGGCCGGATGGATGCGCTGGGCCAGCAGCTCGAAGTCGAGCCGCGGGTGCCCGCCCGGGCCGTCGCGCCGGATCACAATCAGCTCGCCGTCGACCGCGCAGCGGGCCGGGAGCTGCCGGCGGGCCTGCTCGACCACCTCGGGGAAGTAGCGCGTCATCGACTTTCCGCCCCGGCTGGCCAGCTCGACCTCGTCGCCGTCACGGAACACGATGCAGCGGAAGCCGTCCCACTTCGGCTCGTAGGTCAGGCCGGCATCGCTGGGCAACTCGGCCACGCTCTTGGCGAGCATCGGCTCGACCGGAGGGTTGATCGGCAGGTCCACGGCGACCAGTCAACCAGACCCCACCGACAGTGGTGGCGCAGATCACCGCCGGTGGCCGGGCGGCGTGTCCCGTACCGGTCGCGTTCGTCACCGCCGCCCGAATGGTGAAACCGCAGGCCAGAGCTACCGTCGCGGCGTGCCGGAGTGGAGTTGCGGATGCTGTGGGCGCTGGCGGGTCAGCGTCGAGTTGATCCGCGGCCGCTACCGCTACCGGCTGGCGCACCGCTATCCGCCCGAGCACGGCGGCGGCGTGAACGTCCTCGGCGAGGTCGGCTCGGTCACCGAGCTGGAGCGCCTGCTGAAGCGCTACGCCCCGGTCACCCTGGCCGACCTCCACGAAGCCGCCTGACCCTCCGGCCGGCCGGCGAACCGCCGATCTTGGAGTTGTGGCACCTCGCAAATCCCGCCGAACGGACATCCTGGGCGCCACAACTCCAAGATCGACGCGAGCGGGCGAGCGGGGCGAGGGGCGGCGGGTGGGGCGGCGCGGGAGCGGAGCGCGGGCATAGCCTGGGGGGACCGTCCACGGGGGAGGAACGCCGATGCGGTTCACCGAGTCCGTCGAGATCGCCGCCGACGTCGAGCGGGTCTGGGCGGTGCAGAGCGACGTCGAACGTTGGCCCGAGTGGACGCCGTCGGTCACCGCCGCCCGTCGGCTGGAGCCCGGTCCGCTGCTCCTCGGCTCGACGGCCCGGCTGGAGCAGCCCCGGCTGCGCCCGGCCGTGTGGCGGGTCGTGGAGATCTATCCGCCGTACTCGTTCGCCTGGGAGTCGGCGAGCCCCGGCGTGCGCACCCGGGGTGAGCACCGGCTGATCCCGCTGGAGGACGGGCGCACCCGGGCCGAGCTGATCCTGGCGCAGACCGGTCCGCTGGCCTGGCTGATCGGACTGCTCGGCGGCTCCACCATGCGCCGCTACCTGCGGCAGGAGGCGGACGGGCTCAGGCGCCGCTGTGAGCGGGACTGACCGTCTTCTCCAGCACGGCGAGGCGGTTGCCGTTCTCGTCCGGGCGGTGCGCCACCACCCGGTAGCCGCGGCCCGCGTACAGGGACAGGTTCGCCGCGCTGTCCGCGCCGGTGAACAGCGCGAACCGGGTCACTCGGCCGGCGCACGCCTGTTCGACGGCGTCCAGCAGCCGCCCGCCGACGCCCTGGCCCTGCTGGTCGGGGGCGACCGAGAGGCGGCCCACGTGGGCGGTCTCGCCGTCGAGGCGGGCGCGTACCGAGCCGACCAGGCGGGTGCCGCGCCGGGCGGCGAGCACCACGTCCGGCCCGGCAAGCGCCGCCCGTACCTCGTCCAGCGTCTCGGTCAGCGGCGGCAGGAACACGTCGCGGTAGCGCTGCGCCTCCACCAGGTACGCGGCACGCTGCACGGTGAGGATCTCCCCGGCGTCGGCGAGGCCGGCGGCGGCGATGGTCACGTCGGTCACCGGCTCAGCACACCACAGCGCTCCCGGGCAGCCGTACGCTGGCGGGGGTGTTCCCATGAGCGTGGAGGTGACAGGCGTGCCGGAGCTGACGTACCCGGAGGTGGGCGCGACCCGCGACGGCGCCCTGCCGGCCGGTTACCACCACCTGCGCCACCGCGTCCGGCTGCCGGACGGCGGTTTCCCGCTGGCGGCGGACGCGGTGCTGGGCTGGCGGCTGCACCGCGCCGCGGGCGTGGTGATGCGCGCGGACGCGCCGCGCGCCGCCCCCGGGGTACGTGTCACGCCGGGGGTCGGTGTCGGCCCGGTGCGGCTGTGGGGCCCGACCGAGGTGGTGTGGACGGTGGACGAGCCGGACCGGGCCGGGTTCGGCTACGGCACGCTGCCCGGGCACCCGGAGGTCGGTGAGGAGGCGTTCCTGGTGACCCGGGGCGCCGACGGAGTCTGGTTCGAGGTGACCGCGTTCAGCCGCCCGGCGCAGTGGTACGTGCGGGCCGGCGGGCCGGTCGTGACGGGTTTCCAGCGGGCGTACGCCTGGTGGCTGGGGCGGACGCTGCGGCGGCTGTGCCGGCGGCGCTGAGCGGTCAGTAGCGGGCGAAGGAGCGGATCGGGGCGCGCGGGCCGTACTTCGGCGCCTGCACGCCCGCCGCCTCCAGCAGCACGCACACCCGGCCGCGGTGCCCCCGGAACGGCTCCAGCAGCGCCAGCATCCGGGCGTCGTCGCCGCGCGGCTCCCCGGCCAGCGCCCAGGCGACGGTGTTCGGCACGTGGTAGTCGCCGACGCTCACCGCGTCCGGGTCCCCGTACGCGATGCGCACCACCTCGGCGGCGGTCCACGGCCCGATGCCGGGGAGCGCGGTGAGCCGCCGGGTGGCCTCGGCGGAGTCGGCGCAGCGTTCCAGCCGGTCCGCGACGGCCGCCGCGCGGCGCAGCGTGTCGGCGCGCCGCTGCTCGACTCCGAACGGGTGGAACACCCAGTACGGCGTGGCCGTCACGGCGGCGGGCTCCGGCGGCAGCAGCAGGGGTTGCAGCGGGCCGGGGGCGGGCTCGCGGAAGTGCCGCACGGTGGCGGCGTACGCCCGGTACGCCTCCTTGCCGGTGACCTTCTGCTCGAAGACGGCCCGCAGCAACCGGGGGAAGATCTGGCCGGTGGCCGGCATCCGCAGCCCGTGGTGCGTGTGCGCGAGGCGGGCCACCAGCGGATGCGTGGCGGCGAGCGCGGCGAACCCGGTCAGGTCGTCGCACAGTCCGGCGATCCGGTCGGCCCGCTCAACCACCCAGCCGGCGCCCGGGCCGTACCCCTCGGCGGTCAGCTCCCCCGCTTCCGGGCGCAGCGCCAGCGTGGCCGGGCCGTCCGGGGTGCGGGTGGCCCACCAGAATGTGCCGGCGGCGATCCGCGCGCACGGGTCGTACGGGCTGAACGTGAGCGCCCGCACCGACGGGGCCAGGCGGTAGCCGGCCGGCGGGCGCAGCGTACGGCGGGCGTCGGGCGAGGTCACCAGGCCACTCTGCCACGCGGCCGGGCCGTGACGCCGGGCACGCCCGGCCGGGAGGCGGGCCGATGCCGGTGCGGCCCGCCTCCCGGGGTTCACGACGGTGACCGGCCGTGCCCTCCCCGGCGGCGACCGGTCACCGTGTCCTGGTGCGTCAGTACGAGTAGTCCGAGCCGCCACCGGAGGAGCTGCCGGCCGCGGGCGGCGCGACCGCCTTGGGCGTGCCGGTCGGCAGGCAGGTCAGGTTCTTCTTGCCGTTCGGGTCGACCACGAACCAGGTGCCGCCGACGCCCTGGCCCTTCCACTGGCCGGGCTTCTTGTCGCCGATGTAGCGGTAGACCGGCCAGCCGCCGATGGTGAGCTGCCGCGTGCCGTCCTGGCGGGTGATGGTGCCGACCTTGTCGTCGGAGACGCCCTGCAGCTTCGGGTTGCCGTCGGTGAGCGACGGCGGCCAGACCTCGGCGCACTTGTCCACGCAGTTGGACTGCGGCGGGTCGTCGGAGTCCTTGTCGAACCGGTACAGCACCCAGCCGTCCTGGTCGGTGACGACGCGGCCCATCCGGGGCAGCTTCTTGCCGACCAGCTCGTCCGTGATCTTCACGTTGGCCGGGGGCGCCTTGTCCGCTACCGGCTCCTCCTCGGGAGCCGCCGACGCCTCCGGTTCGGCCGCCGCGGTGGGTTCGGCCGCGGCGACGGCGACCGGCTCGGCCGCGCCCGAGTTCGCCCCGTTGTAGCCTGCTGGGGCGCAGGCCGTAAGTGCGACCATCGCGCTCGCGACGATGACGGTCGTCCGCTTGTGGTGTGCCACGTGCCCTCCTCGTTCTTGGCAGTTCGCCGAGTAGTACGGGTGCGGCACTGTCAAGGTTGAACCGGCAACGGTGGCACATTTCACAGTGGACCGATTGAACCGATGGGCGTCCCGCTGCGTGCGTCAGCACGAGGGGGTCCGTCGGCCGGGCACGACACGACGGCGCCGGGTGGCTCAGCCACCCGGCGCCGCTTCGCGTTCGATCAGATGTCGTCCACCGTCACCAGCGTGCTGGCCACCCCGTTCGCGTCGACCGACTGCACCTGGAGCTTGTCGATGTCTCGCACCGAGGTCCACGTGGACGCGCTCAGCTGTAGCGGAAGCTGGTTCTGGTTCGTTCCGTAGCCGCCGACCGGCACCGACCAGCTGGAGATCACCTCGCTGGTGGCGTCCTTGCGGACCACCACCAGCCGGCACGTGCGCGGCCCCGGCAGGCGGCTGAGCTGCACCGCGATCTGCGTGCCGTACTCCTTGCGGGCCAGCCACATCGTGGTCTGCACGCCCGTCCCCGGGTCGGTCGCGTTGTGCTGGTCGCCCTCGATCGGCTCCCCGCCGACGCCCGGGTCGTTCGGGTTGCCCGGCTCGCCGCTCGGCGCGACGCTCGGCGCGGCCTGCGTCGGCACCGCCTGCGGCGGCGCGGGATCGTCGCCGAGCATCCCGGCGGCGACCCCGCTCAGGCCGCCGAACACCACCACTGCGGCCGCTGTCGCCAGCAACTGCCGCACCCGGGTACGACGCCGGTCCCGCCGTACCGCCACCAGCGTCCGGTCCAGCAGCGCCGGATCGGTATGCGTCTGCTCCAGCGCGGCCATCGCCTCGCCGTCGATGCCGGAGAGCAGCCCCACCACCGGGACCATCGTCTCCAGTTCCGCAGCGCAGGCCCAGCAGGTGGCCAGATGCTCCTCGAACCGCTCCGCGTCCTGCGCGTCCAGCACGCCGAGCGCGTACGCGGCGACGTCCATGTGATCGGCCCGGCTCATTCGGTCACCCCCCTCTCCTGCAGAGCCGTGCGCAGCGCGCGCAGCGCGTAGTAGACCCGCGACTTGGCGGTGCCCAGCGGAAGCCCCAGCTCCTCGGCCGCCTCCGGCACGGTGCGTCCCCGGAAGTACGTCGCCACCAGGATCTCCCGGTGCGACTGGCTCAGCGTACGCAGCGCGTCCGCGACGGTCATCGTGCGCAGCACCCGGTCGGTGCTGTCCGACTCGGCGAACATGGTGAGATCCCGGTCGTACGTCTCGGGCGGGCGGGCCTGCTCGCTGCGGTGCTCGTCGATGGCGATCCGCCGGGCCACGGTGACCAGCCACGGGCGCAGCGAGCCCTGGCCCTGCACGCCGAGCCGGTGCGCGTTACGCCACGCCCGCAGCAGCGTCTCCTGCACGATGTCCTCGGCGCGCTGCCGGTCCCCGCCGGTCAGCCGCATCACGAACATCAGCAACGGGCCGGCGTGCTCGGCGTACAGCAGGCGGATCAGCTGGTCGGAGTGGCTGGCCTCGGCGGAGGTCGCCTGGTGGCGTCCGGGAGCGGGTCGCGGCGGCACCGGGTCATTCTGGCGATCGGCGGACCGGGCGTCGACCCCCCGGCCCGAACGCGAGGCGCGCGAGTGTGGTTGTGCCCGGGCGAACATCCACTCGGGCCGCGCCACTTCGCCGTGCCAGCCGGCCGCCACCGCATGCATGCAGACCTCCGCTGTCCAATGACATCAGCCGGCCCCCCACGGGCATGGCCGCCCGGTGATACGCAGCGATCAGCCGATCGGATCAACGTTTGACGGAAAAGATTCCCGGCGGTGGGGGAGTGGAGTCGACGGCGTCCGCGTCGTGCACCACCGCCGCGCCGCCGGTGAACCGGTCCAGCTCGGCACCGGCGAGCACCCGGCCGGGGAACCAGTCGCCCGCCGCCCGCCGGGTCAGCTCCGGCACCGGCGGCTCCACCCGGGACGCCACCAGCACCAGGTTGCCGTAGCGCCGGCCGCGCAGCACCGCCGCGTCACCCACCAGGCAGGCCCGGGGCAGCACGGTCCGCACCGTCGCGACCTGGGCGCGGGCGTGCCGCAGCGGCGGGCCGTCGGCCACGTTCGCCAGGTAGCTGCCGCCGGGCGCGAGCACCCGGGCCACCTCGGCGGCGTACTCCACCGAGGTCAGGTGCGCGGGGGTACGGGCGCCGGCGAACACGTCGGCCACGATCACGTCGTACGCGCCGTCCCGGCTCGACGTCAGCGTGGCCCGCGCGTCGGCCACCCGGACCTTCAGGCGCGGATCCGACGGCCAGGGCAGCTCACGGCGGACCAGCTCCACCAGCGCGCCGTCCACCTCGGACACCCGCTGCGTCGAACCGGGCCGGGTGACCTGCACGTAGCGGGGCAGTGTGAGCGCGCCGCCACCCAGGTGCAGCACCCGCAGCGGCGTCCCGGCCGGCGCCACCAGGTCCAGCGCGGCGGCGAGCCGCCGGACGTACTCGAACTCCAGGTGCGACGGGTCGGTCAGGTCCACATGCGACTGCGGTGCGCCGTCGAGCAGCAGCGTCCAGGAGCCCGCACGGTCGGCGTCCGGCACCAGCTCGGCCCGGCCCGTGTCGACGTCGGCCACCACCCGGTCGGAGTCGCGTCGCCGGCCCATCAGCGCCGCATCCCGCGCGCCGCGGCGGTGAGCACCCGGTGCAGCAGCCGCGCATCGCCGAGCATCCCGCGCAGCCGCCGTTCCAGCCCGGCGATCGGCACCAGGTTCTGCGGGGCGCGCGGATCCTTGTACGGGGTGGAGGCGAACCGGGGCAGCGTCACCAGCGACAGGTCGGCAAGCGCGATCGCCTCCGGCACGGTCAGGTCGGCGGAGCACTCCACCCGCACGATGCCCGCCCACGGCGCGCCCGCGCGCACCGGCAGCCGCAGATACCACGACCAGCCGCCCCACGCCGTGCCCAGCCGGAACACCGGGCACCGCTCGCCCGGCGCGAGCCCGGTCACCACAGCCGTCAGCCGGGCGTCCAGGTACTGGCTGTGCTGCGTCTTGATGTACCCGAGCGTGCGCGGCAGGTTGCGCCGGCTGCGCAGCGGACCGTCCACCACCAGCAGGTCGCCGTCGGTGCGTACCGCGTCGGAGACGGCCACCTCCAGCGCGGTCAGCGGCGCCTGCACCGCCGCCGGCAGCTTGCTCAGCTCACCGGTGCCGCTCACCCGGTGCACCGGGTACCGGACCGAGCCGGCGACCACGTCCTGCGCCGACGGGCTCGCCGTGAACAGTCCCCGGCCCACCCGGGCACCGGCCATCTCGGCGGCGCCCCGGTCCAGGTCGCAGCGCACCACACCGGCCGCGTACGAGGCGGCGATGCCGGGGAACGAGCCGCCGTCCTCCTCGGCCGTCCAGACGCTGGCGTCGATCCGGCGTACCCCGTCGACGAGCAGCACCACGTCCGGTGACCGCACGTCCGCGCGGGGGCCGATCGCCCGCCAGTCGGTGGCCGGCAGCTCGACGTCGGCGTCGACCTGGGCGCTGCTCGGCGCGGCCGGCCCGGCGCCACCGGCCGCCTCGAACGACGCGCCGTACGCCGGATCCCAGGCGTCGACGAAGAACGCCGGCGACGGCCCGGTCACGCGGCGCTCCGCCGGGACGCGCCGGTCACAGGCCGGTCCGTTCCACGCGGGCCGTCCGCGCGTCCTTGCGGACCTCGAACCGGACCGGGATGCGCTCGGCCAGCGCCGGCACGTGGGTGACCACGCCGACCATCCGGTCGCCCCGGGCGGCCAGGTTCTCCAGCGTCGCCGCGACCGTGTCCAGCGTCGCCGCGTCGAGCGTGCCGAAACCCTCGTCCAAAACGATCGACTCCAGGCTGGCGGCGGTGGTGGACATGCCGGCGAGCTGCTCGGACAGCGCCAGCGCGAGCGCCAGCGACGCCTGGAACGTCTCCCCGCCGGACAGCGTCCGCACCCCGCGCCGCAGCCCCGCGTCGTGGTGGTCGACCACGAAGAACTCACCCTTGTCGTGCACCAGGTCGTACTGCCCGCCGGACAGCTCCCGCAGAATCCCCGACGCGCCGTCGACGAGCAGGTCCAGCGCCTCGGTGAGCAGCCAGCGCTCGAAGTTGTTCGCCCGCAGGTGCGAGGCGAGCGCCCGCGCCACCCGCGCCTCGTGCTCGTGCCCGGCCCGCTGTTCCCGCAGCTCGGCGGCCTGCTCGCGGCGCTCGTCGAGCCGGCGCAACTCCGCCTCGGCCCGCTCCACCGCCACCGCCACGTCGCGCGGCGCGTCCTGCGGCGCGTCCAGCCCGGCGGCGGTGAACAACGCGGCGATCCCGCCGGCGACCTCGGCCGCGGCCCGCTGCGCCGCCTCCACCGAGTCGGCCAGCCCGTCGCGGTCCGCGCGCCGCGCCCGCGCCTGCTCGCTCGCCCAGCCGGCCAGCGCCGTCCACGCCGCCGCCACGTCGTCCCGGTCGGCGGCCGGTGGCCCGAAGCGGGCCAGCCCGTCGCGTACCGCGTCGAAGTCACGCCAGGCCCGGCGCAGCCGCTCCTGCGCGGCGTCGAGCGAGCCCCGCGCCCGCCGGGCCGCCTCCCGGCCGGCCCGCACCGCGCCGGCCGCCTCCTCCAGCGCGGTCCGCAGCCGCGCGTGCTCGGCCAGCGACTCGCGCAGCCGCTCCGGCGCCGGCGCGTCCGCGAGCTGCTCGTCCAGCTCGGCCAGGCGCGCGCCGAGCTGGTCGTGCTGGGTACGCGCGCGCAGCAGTACCCGGTCGGAGTCACGCGCGGCGGTGTCGCGTTCCTGCACGACCCGCTTGGCCGCCTCGCTCGCCGCCCGCGCCGCCTTGCCCGCCTCGATCGCCCGGCTCACCGCCGAACCCTTCGGCACCGCCGGCACCGTGGTGACCGTCTGCTCGCACACCGGGCACGGCGCGCCGCCGACCAGGTGCGCCCGTAGCGCGACCGCCTGGTCGGCGGCCTTCGCGTCCTCGTGCGCGCGGAACGCCGACTCCAGCTCCGTCTCGGCCCGCTGCGCGTCCGCCCGCGCCGCCGCCAGCGCCGCGACCGCCGCGTCGTGCTCGGTCCGCGCCGCGTCCACCGCCGCGCGCACAGTCGCCGCCTCCGCGGTCAGCCGGTCCCGGTCCGCGTACGCCTTCAGGTGCAACCGCAGCGCGCTCTCGTCACCGGCGGCGGCCAGCTCCCCGCGCAGCTTCTCCTCACGCTCCTCGGCCAGCCCGACCGCGGCCGCCGCCTCGTCCGCGGCCACCCGGGCCGCCGCCACCGCCCGCGCCAGCTCGGCCGTGCCGTCCGGCGCCCGCACCCCGGCCAGCACACCCAGCTCGGCGTCGAGGGCGGCCAGCGCCGCGGCCCGCTCACCCGCCGTCGCACGGGCCCGCTCCCATTCGGGTACGGCGGCAGCGACCGCCGCGGCCAGTTCCCGCATCGCGTCCACCCGCTCCCGGGCGGCGGTCAGACTCTCGTCGTCGACGTCGGCGAGCCCGCCGAGCATCTTGTCGACCGTCTCCAGCTTCGCCTCGGCCTGCCCGGCCCGCTCGACCGCCTTCTTCTGCACCGACTCGTAGACGCCCAGCCCGAGCAGGTTCACCAGGATCTGCTGGCGGGTGGCCGGCTTGGCGTGCAGGAAGTCGGCGAACTGGCCCTGCGGCAGCACCACGCACGAGGTGAACTGCTCGTACGGCAGCCCCACCGCGTCCAGCACCGCCTGCTCCATCTCGGCCGGGGTGCCCGCCACCACCTCGCCCAGATCCTCCGGGCTGAGCCCGGTGTCGAGCTTGGTGACGTCGAACCCCGGCGGCATGAGCTGCAGACCGGCGTTGGCCGTCTTCACCGTGCCCCGCCCGTCGCGGCGGACCACCCGGGTCGCCACGTAGCGGTCCCCGGCGGATTCGAAGACCAGCCGGACCCGCGCCTCGGTGGCCGACGGCGCCAGCGCGTTCGCCAGCCCCCGGGCGCCGCCCCAGCGCGGCACCGTGCCGTAGAGCGCGAAGCAGATCGCGTCGAGCACCGTCGACTTGCCCGAACCGGTCGGCCCGACCAGCGCGAAGAAGTCCGCGTCGGTGAAGTCGACAGTCGTCTCGTCGCGGAACACCGTGAACCCGGCCATGTCCAGTCGCATCGGCCGCATCAGTGCTCCACCTCCTCGAGCAGCTCGTCGAAGAGCTCCCGGACACCCTCGTCGGCGTGCCCGCGGCTGTCCAGGTAGTCGCCGAACAACTCGCCCGGCGACCGGCCGGCCCGCTGAGCCGTCCGTGTCCCGCTGCCCGGCGCGGGCACCAGCTCCGGGTCGATCCGGATCTCCAGCGCCCGGGGCAGCAGCTCCTGCACCTCCTCGCGCAACCCGGCCCGGGGCTGCTCCCGGACGTAGACGCGCAGCCAGCCCTCCGGCGCCTCGATCTCGGCGAGCTGCGCGAGCGTGCCGCGTACCGTACGCAGCGGCACCGCGCCCGGCACCGGCACCTCGCGGATCCGGGCGGCGGTGGTGGCGGTCACCTCCACGATCGTCACCGAGCTGACGTTCTCCTGCTCGCCGAAGTCGACGGCGAGCGGGCTGCCGCTGTAGCGGATCGGGCACGGGCCGATGACCCGCTGCGAACGGTGCAGGTGACCCAGCGCCACGTAGTGCGCGTTGCCGGGGAAGACCGTGGCCGGAACCGCGTATCCGAGCACCGTGTGCGCGTCCCGCTCGCCGCCGCCGGTGCTCGCGCCGACCACTGTGAGATGCGCGGTGACCAGGTGCACGCGGTCCGGCTCGGTGAAGCCCTCGGCGAGGCGGTCCAGCACCCGGCCCAGGTGATCGGCGTACGTCTGGTTGGCCTCGGCCGGGGTGAGCGTGTACATCTCCACCGCGCGCACCGCGTACCGCTGGGACAGGAACGGCAGCGCGGCGACCCGCCAGCGCTCCCCGCCGGCGGTGACCCCGTCGACGACGTGCTCGTCCGGGTTCTCCCGGACGCTGCCGCGCAGCGTGATCCCGGCCGCCTCGGCCCACGGGCGCAGCGCGTCCAGCGCCGCGCCGTTGTCGTGGTTGCCGCCGATCGCCACCACGTCGGCGCCGGTACGCCGCAGCGCGGTGAGCGCCCGGGTGACCAGGCGGGTCGCCTCCGGGGTCGGCGCGGCGGTGTCGTACAGGTCACCGGCGACGATCACCAGGTCGGGCCGTTCGCGCTGGGCGATGTCGATGACCTGGGCGAGGACCTGCTTGTGCTCCTCCGCCCGGGACTGCCCCTTGAGGACCTTGCCGACGTGCCAGTCGGAGGTGTGCAGGATCTTCATCTGGGTGCCGCCTAGAACGGGATGTCGTCGTCGGAGGAGCCGGAGCCGACCACCGCGAACGGATCGGCGGCCTGCGTGATCGACCGTAGCGTCTCCGAGGGCGCACGGCCCGCCTCCGAGACCCGGGTGGCCCACGCCGGGAACGGGAACTCCAGGCAGAGCGGCACCGGGATGTCCGGCTGGTTGACGAACATCGTGCCCGGCTTGGCCAGCAGCGCCCGCTGCCGCTGGGCGGGCGGCAGGAAGCCGTACTCCGGGCGGGACGCCTCGGCCGGGTCGAGCCGGCCCACCACCCGGATCGCCGAGTTGGTGACGATCCGCCGTTCCACCTCGCTCGCGGTCTGCTGCGCGCCGACCAGGATCACGCCCAGCGAGCGGCCCCGCTCGGCGATGTCGAGCAGCACCTCCTTGATCGGCGACGAGCCCTCCCGCGGCGCGTACTTGTTCAGCTCGTCGAGCACGACGAACAGCAGCGGCTTGGCGGTGCCGGCCTTCTCCTTGCGCTCGAACTCGCTCTTGAGCGTCACACCGACCACGAACCGCTGTGCGCGATCCGGCAGGTTGTGCAGGTCGACCACGGTGACCTGGGCGCTCTCCGCGGTGTTGATCGAGTGCGGCCGGCGGGTCGCCAGGTCACCCCGGATCAGCCGGCCCAGGTCCTTCTTGCTGCCGATCAGCCGCCGGGCGAACGCGTTCACAGTGCCCAGCCCGACCGCGCTGCCGGCCCACTCGCCGCGCGTCTCGTCGTCGTTGAGCTGCTCGACCACGTGGTCGACCAGATCCGCGTACGAGCCGAGCCGCACCCCGTCGATGCTCACCCCGCCGTCGGCCGGCTGGGCGTAGCGGGCCAGGTGCGCGGCCACCGAGTGGACCACCATCGTGTACTGCTGGCGCTCGTCGTCCGCGTCGGCGAACACGTACGGCAGCAGGCGGTCGGCGCAGAACTCGGACAGCGTCCAGTAGAAGCTGTCCACCCCGGTGAGCCGGCTGCTCACATCCGGCGTGCCGGAGGAGTCGCCGACCCGCGGCGGGGCGTACACCCGCACGTCCGGGAACGCGCCGGCATCAAGGCCCAGTTTCGCGTACGCCGCCCGGGTCGGGTCGTCGAGCCGGCTGTTCGGGTGGTCGAGGAAGAGCAGGTCCTCGCCCTTCACGTTGAAGATCAGCGCCTTGGCGTTCACGGCGTCGCCGCCCAGCACACCGGAGCGGAACACCGAGTAGAGCAGGAACGTGGCGAAGCTCGTCTTGGTGGCGACACCGGAGATGCCGGAGATCGACACGTGCGCGCCCCGGGTGCCGTCGAGGAAGTCGGCGTTGAGGTAGACCGGCACGCCGTCGCGGCCCATCCCCATCGGGATCCGCCGCTCCATCCGGTCGAAGTGCAGCGCCCGCGCCCGCGCGTCACCCTCCGCCCGGTGCACCACCGCGCCCGGCGTCGGCGGCACGTAGAACTCCGGGTCGACCCGCGTGGTGGTCACCTCGGCCGCCTCCTGCACCTGCGCCGGCAGCGTGCCGTCGGCGATGGCGAAGACGTCGGAGTCGAACTGCGCCCCCTCGTGCCGGGCGCGCACCTGGGTCACCACCCCGGCGATCGTCACCGGCTCACGGTCGGGCAGGTCGCGGCGGGTCACCACCACGTCGTCGAGTTGCAGGTAGCTGCCCGGCGCGACGGCGGTCCAGAAGGTGAGCGGGGTGGCGTCGGCGGTGCCGAGCACCCGGCCGACACCCTCGCCGGGCCCGTCGAGCTGATCGTCGGTCATCGGCGGTCTCCGGTCGGCTGGTCGTACCGTTGGCGGTGCACGTCGTGCATCCTGCCCGAGGGATGCGACAGGTTGCCACGCGACGCGGCGGACGCCACGCCACCCGTGCGCCGAACGGTAGCCCCCCGAATCCGCCCGACCACGATGCGTGCGTTTCCTCCACGTTCGCCCGCCGCCCGCCGGACGTGTCGTTCCACTCGTCGCCTGCCCGTCCACGATCCGGCGACGCCGGTACGTGCCGTCCCGAGCAGCAGGAGTGGCGTCCCGCGTGTCAGGACGACGCGAAGATCTTGGTACGAAAGGGCCCTTATAGGGGCCGTTTGCTACCAAGATCTCGCGTGGCGCGTGCCGCGTGCGGGTCAGGCGGCGGGGGCGGAACCGGCGGGCGGGGTCTCGGCGGCGTCGCGGGCGTAGCGCAGCATCAGCACGCCGTCGCCGGCGGCCAGCACGTGCCGCAGCGGCAAGTGACGCGGGATGCTGGTGTCCCCGGCGGTGATCCGGCCCGGACCGGCGCCGGCGAGCAGCGGCGCCACGGTCAGGCACAGTTCGTCGACCAGGTCGGCCGCCGTGAGCGCGCCGAACAGGTGCGGGCCGCCCTCGCAGAGCAGTTGGTCCAGCCCGCGCCGCCGCAGCTCGGCCAGCCCGGCGGCGAGATCGACCCGCCCGGGCGCGTCGGCGTGGCCGGTGCCGCAGCGGACCACGTCTGCCACGTCGGTCAGCCCGGGCGGCGGTTCGGCGCCGGGTTGGGTGAGCACGATCGGCCGGACCGGGGCGTCGGCGAAGGCGGCCTGCGCCGGGTCGAGGTCGAGCGAGCCGGAGACGACCACCAGCGTCGGGAACTCGGCCAGCCCGTGCTGGCGCCGCCAGGCCCGGCGTTCCGGGCTCAGCCGGACCGCCCGGTAGCCCTCGTGCCGCAGCGTGCCGGCGGCCACCACGAGGCCGTCGCAGAGCATCCGCAGCAGGCCGAAGACCCGCTTGTCCGGCTCGCCGGACAGCCCGGCCGAGTATCCGTCCAGAGTGACCGCGCCGTCGGCGCTGGCGACGAAGTTGACCCGCAGGTGCGGGCGGGCCGCGCGGCCGTAGAGCGCGGTGAGCTGCGGATCGGTGAGCGCACCGGTGACGGGTGCGGGCCAGATCCGTTCGATCGGGGTTCCGACGGTCATTCGCCGGCCGGACCGGTGACCGGCGGGGTGGGTTCGGGGGTACGGTGCTGGCAGTCGCACCACTTCCGGCCAGGACAGTCGTCGTGCCGCCGTTCCCGGCAGGCTCGGCAGATCATGCAGGCAGCCTATGCCCAGGAAGGACGGGACGTCGTGTCGCGTCAGATCTTCCAGCTCATGGTGTCGCTGGCCGGCGTCCGGCCGCCGGTGTGGCGGCGGGTGCTGGTGCCCGGCGGCTACACGCTGGACCGGCTGCACCGGGTGATCCAGCACGCGATGGGCTGGCGCGACTGCCACCTGCACTCGTTCGACGTCGACGGCCGGCAGTACGGCGAGCCCGACCCGGACGGCGAACTGTCGCTGCGCGACGAGCTGGACGTCCGGCTGGACGCGCTGGTGGGCAAGGGCGATCGCTTCCGCTACACGTACGACTTCGGTGACTGGTGGGAGCACGACCTGGTGGTGGAGGACTGCTGCGCCGCCGACCCGGACGAGCGCTACCCGCTCTGCCTGGACGGGGAGCGGGCCTGCCCGCCGGAGGACGTGGGCGGCCCGGGCGGATACGCGGTCCTGCTGGCCGCGCTCGCCGACCCGGCGCACCCGGAACACGTGACCATGCGCGAGTGGGCCGGCCCGGCTTTCGAACCGGCCGCGTTCGACCCCGACCGCGCCACCGTCCTGCTGCGCCGCTGCTGCTGACCTGAACCCCGAGCCACCTCCGCACCGCCGACGCGGTAACGAAATGGGAACGCTCCCAACGGTCTATTGACACCCCTGTCACCTCCCGGCAACCTCATGGGAGCGCTCCCGAGAGTGGTGCGGATCTCCCTCCTGCCCGCTCCGGCCCGCGCGACACGCACCCCCCACCACACAGCAGATATCGCCTCACCACCGAAAGAGGGGTCTCGGATGAGCGTCCCAATCCGTCGTCGGCGCTTCGCGGCCATCGCGCTCGCGTCCGTCGTCGTGCTCGGCACCACCGCCGCCTGCGGCGACGACTCGGACAGCGGCGACAGCGGCAGCGGCGGCGGCCCGGTCACGCTGGTCGTCGATGTCTTCGGCGACCAGGGCTTCGGCTACGAAGAGCTGTACAAGCAGTACGAGGCGGAGCACCCGAACGTCAAGATCCAGGAGCGGGGCAAGGGCCTCGGCCTCGGTGACTACAACACCCGCCTCACGCAGCAGATCACCGCGGGCTCGGGCGCCGGCGACGTGGTGGCCCTGGAAGAGGGCACGATCGTTCAGTTCTACGCCCAGGCCGACAAGTTCGTGAACCTCGCCGACCACGGCGCGAACGACCTCAAGGGCAACTTCCTGCCGTGGAAGTGGGAGCAGGGCACCACCCCCGACGGCAAGGTGTTGGGCCTCGGCACCGACGTCGGCTCGATGGCGCTGTGCTACCGCAGCGACCTGTTCAAGGCCGCCGGGCTGCCCACCGACCGCGAGCAGGTCGGCGCGCTCTGGCCGACCTGGGACGAGTTCATCGCCACCGGCCAGAAGTTCGCCGCCGCCGACAAGAAGCACAAGTTCGTCGACTCGGCGACCAACTTCTACAACGTGGTGCTGATGCAGGTCGCGGGCCAGGGCACCGGCTACACGTACTACGACAAGAGCAACAAGATGGTCATCGACCAGAACCCGGACGTGAAGACGGCGTACGACCTCACCACCAAGATGATCGCCGCCGGGCTGTCCAACAACCTCCAGTCGTTCTCCAACGAGTGGAACGCCGGCTTCAAGAACGGCACCTTCGCCACCATCGCCTGCCCCGCCTGGATGACCGGTGTCATCAAGGGCCAGGCCGGTGACGCGGCGGCCGGCAAGTGGGACATCGCCAAGGCGCCGGGCGCCGGTGGCAACTGGGGCGGCTCCTTCCTCGGCGTGCCGAAGTCGAGCAAGCACCAGAAGGAGGCCGCGGAGCTGGCCAAGTTCCTGACCAGCGCCAAGGGTCAGATCGGCGCGTACAAGGCGGTCGGCAACCTGCCCTCGAACCCGCAGGCGCTCACCGACCCGGCCGTGGCCGACTCGACCAACGACTACTTCAGCAAGGCCCCGGTCGGCAAGATCTTCGCCGCCGGTGCCACCGACCTGAAGCCGGTCTACCTCGGCCCGAAGAACAACGCGGTCCGCACCGCGGTGGAGAACAGCCTGCGCGCCGTGGAGCAGGGCAAGTCGGCCGGCGAGCAGTGGCAGACGGCCCTCAAGAACGGTGCGGCCGCCGGTAAGTAACCGGTTGAGCCGCCCGCGGGTGGCGTCGGCAGCCCGGCTGCCGGCGCCACCCGCGGTGCCCGCAGAGTCCGGCGTCGCCCGTGTGGCGGGTGACGCCGGCCGAGGAGAAGGACTCCCCATGAGCCTCGACCTGCACGCCGCGGCGCCGCCCGAACCCGGCCCGCCGCGCGCCGCCCGTCACTCGCGCCGCCGTGCCGCCTCACTGACGCGCCTGGACCTGAAGTACTCGCCGTACCTGTACGTCCTGCCGTTCTTCGTGATCTTCGCCGTGTTCGGCGTGTACCCGATCGCGTACACGGTCTGGATCGCGCTGACCGACCGGTCGCCGCTGAACTCGACGATCTCGTTCGTCGGGATGGACAACTTCGTCGAACTGATCACCGAGGACCCGCAGTTCTGGAACGCGGTGGTCAACACGTTCGGCATGTTCCTGCTCTCCACGGTGCCCCAGCTGCTGCTGGCGCTGATGCTCGCCAATGCGCTGAACCGGAAGCTGCGCGCGCAGACGTTCTTCCGGATGGCCATCGCGATGCCGATCATCACCTCGACCGCTGTGGTCGCGCTGATCTTCTCGATGATCTACGCGAAGGACTTCGGCCTGGTCAACTGGCTGCTCGACAGCGTCGGCCTGGACCCGATCGACTGGCGGGCGAATCGCTTCGCGTCCTGGTTCGCCATCTCCACCATGGTCGACTGGCGCTGGGTCGGCTACAACGCGCTGATCTACCTGGCCGCCATGCAGTCGATCAGCAAGGACATGTACGAGGCCGCGGCGCTGGACGGCGCCTCCCGGCGGCGCCAGTTCTGGTCCATCACGGTCCCGCAGCTGCGCCCCACGATCATCTTCACGCTGATCATCTCCACCATCGGCGGCCTCCAGCTGTTCACCGAGCCCCTGCTGTTCACCAGCGGCTCGGGCGGTCTCTCCGGTGGTTCGGAGGGCCAGTTCCAGACCATCACGATGTACCTGCTCGACGTGATGAACCAGCGCTTCCGGTGGGGCTACGCCGGGGCGGTCGCGCTCGTGCTCTTCGTGCTCATCGCGTTGATGTCGGCGATCAACTACCTGCTCGCCCGCCGCATCAGCTCCGACAAGTGAGGTGACGAGATGACGACCACCGCCGTCCGCCCGCCCACCCGGCAGAGTCCGCCGGTCAAGACCGCCCACCGCGCCGAGCGGCTCTGGAAGGCCAGCCCGCTCACCATGATCGGCCTGATCTTCGGCGTGCTGCTGTCCCTGTTCCCGTTCTACTGGATGATCGTGATCGCCAGCCGGACGAACGACGCGGCCAACTCCTGGCCGCCGCCGTTCCTGCCCGGCGGCAAGCTCGGCGAGAACATCGAGCGGGTGCTCGCCAACAGCGACGCCAACATCGTCAAGGGCCTGATGAACTCGTTCCTGGTCTCCGGGACGATCACCGTCGCGACGGTGTTCTTCGGCTCGCTGGCCGGCTTCGCGTTCGCCAAGCTCCGCTTCCGGGGCAAGAACGCGCTGCTGCTGATCATCCTCACCTCGATGATGGTGCCGATCCAGCTCGGCGTGCTGCCGCTGTACATCCTGATGGCGAAGCTCGACTGGCTGAACACCATGCCGTCGGTGACCGTTCCGTTCCTGATCGGCGGCTTCGGCATCTTCATGATGCGCCAGTACGCAGAGCAGGCGGTACCGAACGAGTTGATCGAGGCCGCCCGGGTGGACGGCTGCTCCACCTGGCGGGTGTACTGGCACGTGGTGGCGCCCGCGCTGCGTCCGGCCGCCGCGGTGCTGGGCCTGCTGACCTTCATGGAGCAGTGGAACCAGTTCTTCTGGCCGTTCGTGGTGCTGGCGGACCCGTCCAACCCGACCGTCCAGATCTCGCTGCGCAGCCTCAACACCGCCTACTTCGCCGACAACTCGCAGATCTTCGCCGGTACGTTGATCGCGACCCTGCCCCTGTTCGTCGTGTTCGTTCTGTTCGGCCGCCAGATCATCGGCGGCATCATGGAAGGCGCCGTCAAGTCGTGAGCAACCCAGCAAGCCCGCCCGCCGTCGGTCTCCTCGACGCCGGTCCGGCCCTGACCTTCCCGCCGGACTTCCTCTGGGGTGCGGCCACCGCCGCGTACCAGATCGAGGGCGGGGCGACGGAGGGCGGCCGTACCCCGTCGATCTGGGACACCTTCAGCCACACCGAGGGCCGGACGGTGGCCGGGCACACCGGCGACGTGGCGTGCGACCACTACCACCGGATGCCTGATGACGTGCGGCTGATGGCCGACCTGGGCCTGCGGTCGTACCGCTTCTCGGTGAGCTGGCCGCGGGTGCAGCCGGGCGGCACCGGCGGGGTCAACCAGGAGGGCATGGACTTCTACCGCCGGCTGGTCGACGAGCTGCTCGGCCACGGCATCGAGCCGTGGCTGACGCTCTACCACTGGGACATGCCGCAGCCGCTGGAGGACGCGGGCGGCTGGCCGGCCCGGGACACCGCAGCCCGCTTCGCCGAGTACGCCCACCTGGTCGCCGAGGCGCTCGGTGACCGGGTGAAGTACTTCACCACGCTGAACGAGCCGTGGTGCTCGGCGTTCCTCGGTTACGGCTCCGGCGTGCACGCGCCGGGCCGCTCCGACGGTGCGGACGCGGTCCGGGCCGGGCACCACCTGATGCTCGGTCACGGCCTGGCCGTGCAGGCGGTACGCGCGATCCGCCCGGACGCGCAGCTCGGCATCACCGTCAACCTGTACCCGGTGACTCCGGCGAGCGGGTCGGCGGCGGACGCCGACGCGGCCCGGCGGATCGACGCGCTGGCGAACCGGTTCTTCCTGGACCCGGTGCTGCGCGGGTCGTACCCGGCCGACCTCGTCGCGGACCTGCGTCAGGTCACCGACATGGGGCACGTGCGCGACGGTGACCTGGCGACCATCTCCACGCCGCTGGACATGGTCGGGATCAACTACTACAGCCGGCACGTGGTGGCCGCGCCGGTCGAGGGCGCGGAGCCGGAGCCCTACTGGCGGGCGCCGTCCTGCTGGCCGGGCAGCGAGGACGTCCGGTTCGTCACCCGGGGTGTCCCGGTGACCGACATGGACTGGGAGATCGACGCGCCGGGCCTGGTGGAGACGCTGGAGCGGGTCCACCGGGAGTACACCGACCTGCCGCTCTACGTCACCGAGAACGGCTCGGCGTTCGTCGACGAGCTGGTCGACGGCCGGGTGGACGACCCGGATCGGCTGGCCTACTTCTCCGCCCACCTGCGCGCGGCGCACGCCGCGATCGAGGCCGGTGTGCCGCTCAAGGGCTACTTCGCCTGGTCGCTCCTGGACAACTTCGAGTGGGCCTGGGGCTACACGAAGCGGTTCGGCATGGTCTATGTCGACTACGACAGCCAGGCCCGGATCGCGAAGTCCAGCGCCAGGTGGTACGCCGACGTGATCCGACGCAACGGACTGCCCGCACAATAAGCTGGGCCAGCCAGTAACGGGCGGCCCGGCGCCGACGCCTCAATCGGTGCCGGGTCCGCCCGACCGTCGGAGGAGCACAACGATGACAACGCAGCGCACCCGCTCGCTCGGGCGCCCGACCCTCGACGCGGTCGCGGCCCGCGCCGGCGTCGGGCGCGGCACGGTCTCCCGCGTGGTCAACGGCTCGCCGCAGGTCAGCCCGGAGGCCCGGGCCGCCGTCCAGCAGGCCATCGCCGAGCTGGGGTACGTGCCGAACCGTGCCGCCCGTGCGCTGGTCACCCAGCGGACCGACTCGGTCGCACTGGTCGTGTCCGAGTCGGGGGAGCGGGTCTTCACCGAGCCGTTCTTCGCGGCCATCGTCCGGGGCGTCAGCTCCGGGCTGGTGGAGACGCCGATGCAGCTCTGGCTGGCCATGGTGCAGTCGCCGATCGAGCGGGAACGGGTCGAGCACCACCTGACCAACCAGCACGTGGACGGCGTACTCCTGCTGTCGCTGCACGACGCCGATCCGCTGCCCACGCTGCTGGAGGAGCGCGGCCTGCCGACAGTGCTCGGCGGCCGTCCGGCGCGGATGCTGCACCCGAACGCGCAGCCGGCGTGGTTCGTCGACATGGACAACGTCGGCGGCGCGCGGCAGGCGGTCGAGCACCTGTTCCGTCAGGGCCGACGGCGGGTCGCGACCATCGCCGGCCCGCAGGACATGGGCGCCGGCCTGGCCCGGCTCTCCGGCTACCAGGAGGCCGTGCGTGCGTCCGGCAGCCGGGTCGATCCGGGCCTGATCGCGTACGGGGACTTCAGCGAGGGCAGCGGCACCGCGGCCATGCGCCGGCTGCTCGACGTCTGCCCGGAACTGGACGCGGTGTTCGTCGCCTCCGACCTGATGGCGTTCGGCGCGTTGCGCGCGTTGCGCGAGGCCGGCCGCCGGGTGCCCGAGGACGTGGCGGTGATCGGCTTCGACGACGCCCCGATCGCGCGTCAGGCCGAGCCGCCGCTGACCACCGTGTTCCAGCCGGTGGAGGAGATGGGCCGGCAGATGGCCCGGCTGCTGGTCTCCCGCATCCGGGGCGAGGAGGTCCCCTCCCCGCACGTGCTGCTGGACACCGAGCTGATCCACCGGGCCTCCGCCTGACCCACCCCGGCGGGGGAGCCGGTCAGGACCAGCGGCGCAGCTCGCGGCGGGCCAGCGAGGCGCGGTGGACCTCGTCGGGGCCGTCGGCCAGGCGGAGCGTGCGGGCCGCCGCCCACAGCTCGGCCAGCGGGGTGTCCTGGCTGACCCCGGCTCCGCCGTACGCCTGGATGGCCTTGTCGATCACCCATTCAGCCATCAGCGGGGTAGCGATCTTGATGGCCTGGATCTCGGTGTGCGCGCCCTTGTTGCCGACGGTGTCCATCAGCCACGCGGTCTTGAGCACGAGCAGGCGGGCCTGCTCGATCCGGACGCGCGATTCGGCGATCCACTCACGGACCACGCCCTGCTCGGCGAGCGGGCGGCCGAACGCGACCCGGTCGAGCACGCGCCGGCAGAGCAGCTCCAGGGCCCGCTCGGCCATGCCGACCAGGCGCATGCAGTGGTGGATCCGGCCGGGGCCGAGCCGGGCCTGGGCGATGGCGAACCCGGTGCCCTCCTCGCCGACGAGGTTGTCCACCGGCACCCGGACGTCGGAAAAGTCGATCTCGGCGTGCCCACCGTGCGGGGCGTCGCTGTAGCCGAAGACCCGCATGCCGCGGCGTACCGTCACGCCGGGGGTGTCCCGGGGGACCAGGATCATGCTCTGCTGGCGGTGCCGGTCGGCGTCCGGGTCGGTCTTGCCCATCACGATGAAGATCTCGCAGCGCGGGTCCATCGCCCCGGACGACCACCACTTGCGGCCGTTGATGACGTAGTGGTCGCCGTCGCGGACGATCCGGGTGGCGATGTTCGTCGCGTCCGAGGACGCCACCTCCGGCTCGGTCATGCAGAACGCGGACCGGATCTCACCGGCGAGCAGCGGCATGAGCCACTGCTTGCGCTGCTCCTCCGAGCCGAACTCGGCCAGCAGTTCCATGTTGCCGGTGTCCGGCGCGGCGCAGTTGAGCGCCTCCGGGGCCAGGTGCGGGCTGCGGCCGGTCAGTTCGGCCAGCGGCGCGTACTGGAGGTTCGTCAGCCCGGCGCCGTAGCGGGCGTCGGGCAGGAACAGGTTCCACAGCCCGCGCTCCCGCGCCTGCGCCTTCAGCTCCTCCATCACCGGCGGGCGGGCCCACGGGTCGCCGGCGGCGGCCACCTGCTCGTGGTGCACCGGCTCGGCCGGGTACACGCACTCGGTGAGGAACGCCTCCAGCCGCTGCCGCAGCTCGACCGTCCGGTCGTCGTACGCGAACTCCATCTAGCTCTCCCTCACCGCGTGCAGCCCGTGTGCCACGAGCGGCGCCACCATGTCGCCGATCCGGTCGAAGCCCTCGCCCAGCGTCTGCCCGAGCGTGTGCCGGTAGTGGATGCCCTCGCAGATCACCGCGAGCTTGAAACAGCCGAGCGCCACGTGCCAGTGCAGCGGGCCGACGTCGACGTCGCTGCGCCCGGCGTACCGCTCGATCAGTTCGGCGCCGGTGGGGAAGCCGGCCCGCGGCCCGATGCCGTCGGCGACCGGGTTGCCCTCGCCGTGGTCGCTGTCGCCGAGCACGTCCCAGTACGTCAGCAGCAGCCCGAGGTCGGCCAGCGGATCGCCGAGCGTGGCCATCTCCCAGTCGAGCACCGCCCGCACCGCCACCGGGTCGACGGTGGCGAGCAGGTTGTCGAGCCGGTAGTCGCCGTGCACGATCCGGCCCGCGTTCGCGCCCTCGGGCACGCTGGCGGCCAGCGCGTCGCGCAGCTCGTCGATGCCGGGCAGCGGCCGGCTGCGGGACCGGTCGAGCTGGCCGGCCCAACGGCGTACCTGCCGGGCCAGGTAGCCCTCCGGGCGGCCGAAGTCGGCCAGCCCCACCTCGGCCGGCTCGACCCGGTGCAGCGTGGCGAGCGTGTCCATCATCGCCACGGCGAGGTCGCGCCGCTGGGCGGCGGTGAGCGCGTCGGTCTGCTCCCGCCGTCGGTAGACCTCGCCGTCGACCTTCGCCATCAGGTAGAACGGCGCGCCGATGACGCTCTCGTCGGCGCAGAGCAGCAGCGCCTCCGGCACCGGTACGCCGGTCGGCGCGAGCGCCGAGATCACCCGGTGCTCGCGGGCCATGTCGTGCGCGGTGGCCAGCACGTGCCCGAGGGGCGGCCGGCGCAGCACCACCTCGCGGTCACCGGCGCGCAGCAGGTAGGTGAGGTTGGACTTGCCGCCGGCGATCAGCCGCGCCGACAGCGGCCCGCTCAGGTCCGGCCGGTGGACGGCCAGGTGGGCGGCGAGCCGGTCGAGGTCGAGCCCGCGGGGGGCCGGACCGGTCGAGGGCGCGGCGACATCGGCGGCCGGATCGGTCATCCGATTAGTTGATGGCAGCTCAGCTTTGTTGTCAAGGTCGGGTTTTCCCGGCGGGACATGCCCTTGCAACAGGGGCGAAATGGTCAACCGGCAGGCTGGGCCCCAGCCTGCCGGCCGCTCGGCCGGCCCGCCGAGCGGAGGGGATCAGACATGCTGCTGAGAGTTCGGGTGACCCTGCCGGACCGTCCGGGCACGCTCGGCCAGGTGGCCCGGACACTCGGCGTATCCGGCGCGGACATCGTGCAGGTGGTGGTGCTGGAACGGCTCGGCGGCCGGGCGGTGGACGACTTCACGGTGGTCTGGCCGGGTGCGGCGCGGGTGGAGCGGATGCTCGCCGGGCTCGCAGCGATCCCCGGCGTCCGGGTGGACGGGGTGTGGCGGGCGATCGGCGCGCCCACCACCACCGGGCAGGACGCCGAACTGCTCGCCCAGGTGGCGGCGAACCCGGTCGACGGGGTGGCGACGCTCGTCGACGCGGTGCCGGGGCTGCTCGCCGCGGACTGGGCGGTGGTCGCCGTCGTACCCCTGGACTGGGCCTCGCGCAGCGGCGAGGCCGGCGTCGCCGCCATCGGACATGCGAGCTGGCGGGCGCCGGTGCCGCCGCGGCTGCCGGAGGTGACCCCGCTGCGGGCGCGCGCCATGACCAGCCCGGACGGGCACCACTACGCGGTGGCGCCGTTCGGCCGGGCCGGGCTGGTGCTCGTGGTCGCCCGGGACCACAGCGAGCCGCTCGCCGCCGCTGGGTTCCACTCCACCGAGGTGGACCGGCTCGCCCAGCTCGTCCGCGCCAGCGCGGTGATCCTCGGCGACCGGCTGGACCTGGTCGGCACGCCGCCCGTGACCACCGTCACCTGACCGGACGGCCCGCGTCACCCCGGGGCAACGGGCCCGCAACAGGCGCACGGCATGGTCGGTGCCGAGGAAGGGAGACAACCATGGCGCTGTGGCGGATCCGAGCCACCGTGGACGACCGGCCGGGCTACCTGTCGGTGCTCACGGCGAGCCTCGCATTGCGCGGGGTCAACATCCTCAGCGTGCAGGTGCACACCACCGAGGCCGGCGCTGTCGACGACTTCCTGGTCGACGCGCCCGAGCAGGTGACCGAGGCGGAGCTGCGGGCCGCCGTGGAGCGGGGCCGGGGCCGGGACTGCTGGATCGCGCGCAGCGGGGCGCGCGGGCTGGCCGACGAGCCGACCCGGCTGCTCGGGCTCGCCGGGCGGCTGGTGCGTGACCCGGAGGCGACCGGCGAGGTGCTGCGGACCCTGCTCGGCGCCGACACGGTGACCTGGCGTCCGACGCCCGCCGCCGCGCCGGGCGGGGTGGGCGGCACCACGATGGTGCTCGCCGACCCGGCCGGCGGCGCGCACGAGCTGCACCGCCGGGAGCCGAGCTTCACCCCGGCCGAGTACGCCCGCGCGCAGGCCCTGGTCGAGTTGGCCGCGACGCTCGCCCGGCGGGACGCCGACCGGATCACGCTGGTGCTGCCGGACGGCGGTGAGGTGTCGGTGCGGGCCGCGACCGCCGAGGACGTCCCCGGCGTACGCGACCTGCACGCCGCCTGCTCGGCGCGCAGCCGGCAGCGGCGCTACCTGAGCGGTGCGGCGGACCCGTCGCCGGCCCGGCTGCGCCGGCTGCTGGAACCGGCGCGGGGCGTGACACTGCTCGCCACGGCGGGCTCCGGCGGGGCGGCGGAGCCGGTCGTGGCGATGGCGAACCTGCTCGGCGAGGGCGACGAGGCCGAGGCGGCGCTGCTGGTCCGCGACGACTGGCAGCGGCGGGGCCTCGGCTCGGCGTTGCTGCGCCGCCTGGTCGGCCACGCCGACCGGGCCGGCTACGCCGCCGTGCTGCTGCACGTGCAGTCCGAGAACACGCCGATGCTGCGGACGCTGCGCCGGCTGGACCGGCCGGTGGCGATGGAACGCGACGGCAGCGTGCTGACCGCGACGCTGCCGCTGGCCCCACGGCCGCGAGTCGAGCCCGCCGCGCGGGCCGAGGTGACGGTGCCGGCGCAGCGGTCGAGTTGAGCTGACGGCCGCCGGCCGGATCCCGGAGGTGCGCCGCAACGGCGCGGCACACCCGAGGGGTACGGCCCGGACGGCCGAAACCGGCGCGGTCACGCGCCACAGGGGCCGACCTCCGATACGGGGGACGGTGACACGGCGGGGCTCCCGATGCGGGGGCCCCGCCCGTCTGTGTGCGATCAGGTGGCCGGGTAGCTGCTGTAGTCGGGGAAGTTGCCGTAGAGCCGGCCGTCACCGCCCACAGTGACCGCCTGCACGAGCAGGTCGCCGCCGACGAACGCGCCCTTCCAGGACGCGCCCCGGCCGCCGAACGGCTCGTCCCGGTCGCCCCGGGAGCGCGGCTTGTTGATGCCCACCTTGAACGCCTGCAGGTCCACCGCCAGCTTGCCGGCGAGTTCCTCGTCGTCGCAGGCGAGCGACGCGACGAGCGCGCCGTTCGAGGCGTTCATCTGAGCCAGCAGCTCGTCGGTGGTGTCCACCACGACGATGGTGTCGACCGGGCCGAACGGCTCGGCGTGCATGAGGCGGGACCGGCCGGGCGGGGCCAGCAGCACGGCCGGTGCGACGTACGCGGACGTGTCCTGCCCGTCCAGGAACGGCGCGCCGTCCAGCTTGCCTCGATGCAGCGGCACGGCACCGCCGCGTACCGCCTCGTCGACCTTGCGCCGCAGCTCGTCGGCCTTGGCGGCGCTGATCAGCGGCCCGAAGTCCAGCTCGGGCAGCGGGTCGCCGGCCGACCAGTCGTCGCCGACGGCGAGCGGGTGCCCGAACCGGATCGAGCGGACAACCGGCAGGTACATGTCGAGGAACTCGTCGACCAGGTCGCGCTGGACCACGAACCGGGGGTACGCGGTGCAGCGCTGCTTGCCGTACTCGAAGCCCTTGCGCAGGTGGGCGGCGAGCGAGTCCCACTGGGAGAAGTTCCAGATGCCCCAGGCGTTCAGGCCCTCCTGCTCGATGAAGTGCCGCTTGTCGCAGTCGAGCAGCGCGGCGGCGACCTTGCCGCCGTTGGAGCGTCCGCCGACGAACGCCACCGCGCCGATCTCCGGCGCGCGGACGAGTACCTCGGACAGTTCCTCGCCGCTGCCGGACAGCAGCGTGGCGGGCAGCCCGGCGCGGCGCATCAGCGCGTGCGCGACGGTGAGGCAGACCGCGCCGCCCTGCGACGGCGTCTTGGCGATGACCGCGTTGCCGGCGAGCAACTGCACCAGCTCGGCGTGCACCAGCACGCTCATCGGGTAGTTCCAGGAGGCGATGTTGCTGACCGGGCCGGGCAGTGGCTCCCGCCCGTCGGCGAGCATCCGCTCGATCTCCTGCACGTACCAGCGCACGCCGTCCAGCGCGCGGTCCACGTCGGCGCAGGCCAGCCGCCACGGCTTGCCGATCTCCCAGACCAGCAGCAGGGCGAGCAGGTCGCGGTGTGCGGTGAGCGCGTCGAGGGCGTCGGTGACCCGGGCGACGCGCTCGGCCAGCGGGGTCCGCGCCCACTCCCGGTGCGCGTCGGCGGCGTGGGCGACGGCGGCGCGGGCCGTGTCGGCGTCGAGCCGGGCGAGGTTCACCAGAACGGTGTTGTCGACAGGGGTGCGTACGGCGGTGGGCGTGCCGAGCGCCCGCCAGTCGCCCTGGACGAGGTTGTGCAGCGTGGTGGTGCCGTCGGGGCCGGTGCCGAACGCCTCGGGCGTGGCGGCCACCGCCCGGGCGAGGGTGTCGGACCAGGAGGTGCCCTCGGCGAGTCGTAGAGCCATCGCGATCTCCTCAGTGTCGTCCGGGGAGCGGCGGCGTCGATGGCACCGCAGGTGAGGCGTACTGTCCCGCGGGCCGAAGCGGCCGGGCAACCGTACGCTCGTATGCCAGGACGGCCGCGCCGCCGGCGACGCTCTCGCGGGCGCATTCGCCACCGTGGCGATGCCGCTGAGCTGGGACCGAACGCGCTCGATATCGAGCTCGATCGATGGTGTGATCCAGCTCCCGATGGTTACCCGCGAGTACGCCCGGCGCCTCGGATCAGCGCGCTCTTCCCCTGTGATGAACGGCGCATTACATTGTCGATTGTCCATGTGGGAGCGCTCCCGAACCTCTCACGGACACCCCACCACCACCGCCACGCGGCAGCCGGAGCCCTGCGAGACCGTCCCCGCTCCGGCTGCCGCCCGGCGCCAGCCACAGGAGCTCGCCATGCCCCGTCCGATTCCGCCGCCCGGAGGCCGGTCCCGGCTGCGCCGGTTGCTCGCCGTCGGCGCCGCGCTGGCCGTCGGCGTGGCCACGGCCGTCGCCGCCCCGCCGCCCGCGTCCGCCGCCCCGCAGGCCGCGGCCACGTTCAACTACGCCGAGGCACTGCAGAAGTCACTGTTCTTCTACGAGGCGCAGCAGTCGGGCCGCAAACCCTCCTGGAACCGGGTCTCCTGGCGCGGCGACTCCGCGCTCACCGACGGCGCCGACGTCGGCATCGACCTCACCGGCGGCTGGTACGACGCCGGCGACCACGTGAAGTTCGGCTTCCCGATGGCGTTCAGCGCCACCATGCTGGCCTGGGGCGCGGTCGAGTACCGCGACGGGTACGTCGCCTCCGGCCAGCTCACCCACCTACTGAACAATCTGCGCTTCGTCAACGACTACTTCGTCAAGGCGCACCCCGCTCCGAACGTCCTCTACGGACAGGTCGGCAAGGGCGACGACGACCACAAGTGGTGGGGTCCGGCCGAGGTGATGCCGATGGCGCGGCCCGCGTACAAGATCGACGCGAGCTGCGGCGGCGCGGACCTGGCGGGGGAGACGGCGGCCGCGATGGCCGCCTCGTCGATGGTGTTCCGGCCCACCGACGCGGCCTACGCGGACAAGCTGCTCGGCCACGCCAAGCAGCTCTACACGTTCGCCGACACCGTGCGGAAGAGCTACCACGAGTGCATCACCGACGCGACGAGCTTCTACAAGTCGTGGAGCGGCTACCAGGACGAACTGGTCTGGGGCGCGATCTGGCTGTACCGGGCCACCGGCGACGCCACCTACCTGGCCAAGGCCGAGAGCGAGTACGACAAGCTCGGCACCGAGCCGCAGTCCACCACCCGCTCCTACAAGTGGACCATCGCCTGGGACAACAAGCAGTTCGGCGCGTACGTGCTGCTGGCGAACCTGACCGGCAAGCAGAAGTACGCCGACGACGCCAACCGATGGCTGGACTACTGGACCGTGGGCGTCAACGGGCAGCGGGTGCCGTACTCGCCGGGCGGGATGGCGGTGCTCGACTCGTGGGGCGCGCTGCGGTACGCCTCCAACACCGCGTTCGCCGCGCTCGTCTACAGCGACAAGACCACCGACACCACGCGCAAGGCGCGCTACCACGACTTCGCCGTCCGGCAGATCAACTACGCGCTCGGCGACAACCCGCGCAACTCCAGCTACCAGATCGGCTTCGGCGCCAACTCGCCGCGAAACCCGCACCACCGCACCGCGCACGGCTCCTGGTGGGACAGCCAGACCGTACCGACCGAGACCCGGCACGTGCTCTACGGCGCGCTGGTCGGCGGCCCGTCGGCGGCGAACGACGCGTACACCGACAGCCGGTCGGACTACGTGATGAACGAGGTCGCCACCGACTACAACGCCGGCTTCACCTCCGCGCTGGCCCGGCTCGCCAACGAGTACGGCGGCAGCCCGCGCGCCGGTTTCCCGTCCGCCGAGACGCCCGACCTGGACGAGCTGACTGTGGAGACCACAGTCATGCAGGCCGAGCCGCGCGCCACCGGGCTCAAGGCGATCATCTACAACAAGTCGGCGTTCCCGGCCCGGGCGCTGACCACCGGTAAGTTCCGGTACTTCTTCCGGCCCGACGGCACCGGACCGGTCACCGTCGCACCCGGCTACACCCAGGGCTGCCCGTCGCCCTCGACGGCGAAGCAGTTCTCCGGCGACATCTGGTACGTCGAGGTCGACTGCACCGGCTACACCATCGCGCCCGCCGGGCAGTCGCAGCACCGGATGGAGGTCCAGTTCAAGATCGGGGTGCCGGAGGGCGGCACCTGGGACCCGACGAACGACCCGTCCTACCAGGCCACCGCCGGGCCGAACCCCAAGGTGCCGCTCTACTCCGGCGGCGTCCGTGTCTGGGGCGAGGAGCCCGGACCGGCCACGCCGGACACCACCGCGCCGTCGGTGCCCGGCACGCCCGTCGCGTCCGCCGTCACGTCCAGCGGGCTCACGCTGACCTGGGCCGCGTCCACCGACACCGGCGGCAGCGGCCTGGCCGGGTACGAGGTGACCCGTACCTCGGCCGGCACCGACCCGGTCGTCACCGCCTCGACCGGGGCAACCCTGGCCGTGACCGGGCTGGCGCCGGAGCGGACGTACCAGTTCACCGTGCGGGCCCTCGACGGCGCCGGCAACCGGTCCGCGTCGTCGGCCGCGGTCAGCGTCACCACGCCGGCCGGCCCGGCACCGGACACCACCCCGCCGACCGCACCCGGTACGCCCACCGCCTCCGCGGTCGGCCCGACCGGCCTGACGCTGACCTGGGGCCCGTCCACCGACGCGGTCGGCGTCACCGGCTACCGCGTCTACCGCGGCGGGAGCGTCCTGGTCGGCTCCACCACCGGCACCACGCTGGCGGTGACCGGGCTGACCGCCTCCACCACGTACACGTTCACGGTGGTGGCGGTGGACGCGGCCGGCAACGTCTCGCCCGCGTCGCCCGGCGTCACGGTGACCACCACAGCCCCGCCCGCCGGCGGTGCCTGCGCGGTGACCTGGACGGCAAACACCTGGGACACCGGGTTCACCGCGAACGTCACGATCGCCAACACCGGCACCACGGCGATCAACGGCTGGACGCTGGCGTTCACGTTCGGCAACGCCGGGCAGAAGGTCGGGCAGGCCTGGTCGGCGAACGTGACCCAGACCGGTACGGCGGTGACCGCGTCGAACCTGTCCTACAACGGGACGCTGGCGCCGGGGGCGTCGACCAGCTTCGGCTTCAACGGCGCCCACACCGGCGCCAACCCGAAGCCCGCCGCGTTCACGCTGAACGGCTCCGCCTGCACCGTGTCCTGACCGTCGAGGCGGCGTGGCGTGGCCGGTGCCGCACCGGGCGACCGGCCACGCCACGCCTCGCGAGGCGAGAACCTTTCCGAAACGTTTCCGAAACACCATTGTCCTCGTCGATGCGCGATGGAAGCATCGACGGAGCTAGATACCCAACCGAGACGTCCAGTCGTCTTCGCCCCGACGGCCTGGGTGTTGGCCAGTAAGGAGGCCAAGATGGCAATGAGCCCATCCATTCATCGCGGCGGGAGCCGGCGGCGGCGATCACCGGCCGTCCGGGCGCTGCTCGCCGGCGCGGTCAGCGCCGTGACGGTGGCCGCCGTCGCGGTCATGATGCCGTCGGCGAACGCCGCCGCGTCCACGCTGGGCGCCGCCGCCGCGCAGTCGGGCCGCTACTTCGGCACCGCCATCGCTGCGGGCCGGCTCGGCGACTCGACGTACAGCACGATCGCGGCGCGTGAGTTCAACATGATCACGGCTGAGAACGAGATGAAGCCGGACGCGACGCAGCCCCAGCGGGGCCAGTTCAACTTCTCCTCCGGTGACCAGATCTACAACTGGGCGACCCAGCGTGGGCTGAAGGTCCGTGGCCACACGCTGGCGTGGCACGCGCAGCAGCCGGGTTGGATGCAGAGCCTGAACGGCAGCAACCTGCGGCAGGCGATGATCGACCACATCAACGGGGTGATGGCCCACTACCGGGGCAAGCTGGCGGCGTGGGACGTGGTGAACGAGGCGTTCAATGAGGACGGTAGCCGCCGTAGCTCGAACCTGCAGGGCACCGGTAACGACTGGATCGAGGTGGCGTTCCGTACCGCGCGGGCGGCCGACCCGTCGACGAAGCTCTGCTACAACGACTACAACATCGAGAACTGGTCGTACGGCAAGACGCAGGGTGTCTACAACATGATTCGGGACTTCAAGTCCCGTGGTGTGCCGATCGACTGCGTGGGTCTGCAGACCCACTTCACCGGCGGCAGTTCGCTGCCGAGCAACTTCCAGACCACGCTGCAGAACTTCGCCGCGCTGGGTGTGGACGTGGCGCTGACCGAGGTCGACGTGACCAACTCGTCCACCAGTCAGTACGCGGGTCTGACGCAGGCGTGCATCAACGTGCCGCGCTGCATCGGCATCACCGTCTGGGGCGTGCGTGACAGCGACTCGTGGCGCTCCAACGAGAGCCCGCTGCTGTTCGACGGCGGCGGCAACAAGAAGGCCGCGTACAACTCGGTCCTCAACGCGCTCAACGCGGCCGCCCCGACCTCCGGGCCGACCACGACCCCGACCACGGGACCGCCGCCCAGCGGTGGCGCCGGCCAGATCGTCGGCGTGCAGTCGGGCCGGTGCATCGACGTGCCGAACTCCTCGCAGAGCAACGGCACGCGGGTCCAGCTCTACGACTGCAACAACCAGTCGAACCAGCGGTGGACGTACACCTCCAGCAAGCAGCTGACGGTCTACGGCACCAAGTGCCTCGACGCGAACGGCGCGGCCACCGGCAACGGCACCGGAATCATCATCTGGGACTGCAACGGCCAGTCGAACCAGCAGTGGAACATCAACTCCAACGGCACCATCAGTGGCGTGCAGTCCGGTCGCTGCCTGGACGTCTGGGGTACCGGCAACGGCCAGCAGATCCAGCTGTACGACTGCCACGGGCAGACCAACCAGCAGTGGCGGACCGACTTCGGTGGCGGCACCACGCCCCCGACCACGCCGCCGCCGACCACGACGCCCCCGCCGGGCGGCTGCTCGCTCCCGTCGACCTACCGGTGGTCGTCGACCGGCGCGCTGGCCAACCCGCAGAACGGCTGGGTCTCGCTCAAGGACTTCACCAACGTGGTCTACAACGGCAAGCACCTGGTCTACGGGTCGTACGTCAACAGCAGCGGCCAGTACAGCTCGATGAACTTCACCCCGTTCACGAACTGGTCCGACATGGCCTCGGCCGGCCAGAACGGAATGAGCCAGGGCACCGTGGCCCCCACCTTGCTGTACTTCGCGCCGAAGAACATCTGGGTGCTGGCGTACCAGTGGGGACCGACCTCGTTCAGCTACAAGACGTCGAGCGACCCGACGAACGCCAACGGGTGGTCCTCGGCGCAGACGCTGTCCACCGCCACCCTGCCGGACGCCCCGTACGGCGTCATCGACCAGACCCTGATCGGTGACGACCAGAACATGTACCTGTTCTTCGCCGGGGACAACGGCAAGATCTACCGGTCGAGCATGCCGCTCGGGAACTTCCCGGGCAGCTTCGGCTCGAGCTACACGACGATCATGACCGACTCGACGAACAACCTGTTCGAGGGCGTCGAGGTCTACAAGGTGGCGGGCCAGAACCAGTACCTCATGATCGTCGAGGCGATCGGGAGCCAGGGACGCTACTTCCGGTCGTTCACGTCCAACAGCCTGAACGGCTCGTGGACCCCGCAGGCCGCCACGGAGAGCAACCCGTTCGCCGGCAAGGCCAACAGCGGCGCCACGTGGACCAACGACATCAGCCACGGTGACCTGGTCCGCACCAACCCCGACCAGACCAAGACCATCGACCCCTGCAACCTGCAGTTCCTGTACCAGGGCAAGAACCCCGGTGCGGGCGGCGACTACAACCTGCTGCCGTGGCGGCCGGGTGTGCTGACCCTCCAGCGCTGACCGTCACACAGTTACCGGAAGGCGTGCCCGGCACCCGCGTGGTGCCGGGCACGCCGTTCGTTCAGCCGGCCAGGTCCTCGGCGAGCAGGTCCATCAGCAGCGCGTCGTGCCAGCGCCCGTCCGCCCCGCGCTCGTAGCGCCGCATGATGCCCACCGGGCGGAACCCCACCTTCGCGTACGCCCGGATCGCCGCCGTGTTCGCCGCCGCCGGGTCGATGGTGAACCGGTGGTGGCCGTACTCGTCGATCAGGTGCCGGACCAGGGTGCGGATCGCGTCGCCGCCCAGCCCCGAGCCGCGTACCGCCGGGTCGAGGAAGACGTCCAGGCTGGCGTGGCGGTAGTCGGGGTCGGTCTCGGCGTACCACTGGATCGCGCCGACCAGCCTGCCGTCGTGCTCGACGGCGTAGGTCGTCAACGCGTCGTCGGCCAGGTCGGCCCGGACCGACTCGGCCAGGTCGTCACCGCCGCGCCACCAGCGGCGCACCTCGGGGGTGGCCCGGATCGCGGCCAGGGCGGGCACGTCGGCGTCGGTCACCGGCCGCAACGTCACCGCCCGCCCCCGCAGCACGCCTCAGCCCCGCCGCTCGCCGTGCTCGACGCAGACCGCCGACCAGCCGGCCGGTACGACCTGCACCTTCATCCGCCGACGGCAGGACGCGCACCAGCGCGGCGGCTCCCACGCCCGCGCCGCCTCGCACGCCGGGTGCGGCCCGGCCGTCACCGACTCGCCGCACCTGTCGCACCAGAGCGCGGCGGGGGCGGCCGTGGCGGGGGAGGATTCGGTCACCGCTGCCTCACAGGGTCGCCGAGAGCGCCTTCACCGGCATCTTCAGGTCTTCCAGCAGCTTCAGGTCGGCGTTGGCCGGGCGACCCAGCGTGGTCAGGTAGTTGCCGACGATCACCGCGTTGATGCCGCCCAGCAGGCCGTCCCGGGTGCCCAGGTCACCGAGGGTCAGCTCGCGGCCGCCCGCGTACCGCAGGATGGTGCGCGGCATGGCCAGCCGGAACGCGGCGATGGCGCGCAGCGCGTCCTTGCCCTCCACCACCGGGCGGTCACCCAGCGGCGTGCCGGGGCGCGGGTTGAGGAAGTTCAGCGGGACCTCGTGCGGGTCCAGCTCGGCGAGCTGCGCGGCGAACTCGGCGCGCTGCTCGACCGTCTCGCCGAGGCCGAGGATGCCGCCGCAGCAGACCTCCATGCCGGACTCGCGGACCATCCGCAGCGTCTCCCAGCGCTCCTCCCACGAGTGCGTGGTGACCACGTTCGGGAAGTAGGAGCGGCACGTCTCCAGGTTGTGGTTGTAGCGGTGCACGCCCATCTCGACCAGTTCGTCGACCTGCTCCTTGGTGAGCATGCCGAGCGAGGCGGCGACCTGGATGTCGACTTCGGCGCGGATGGCGGCGACGCCCTCGCGCATCTGCTTCATCAGCCGGGCGTCCGGGCCACGCACCGCGGCCACGATGCAGAACTCGGTCGCCCCGGTCGCGGCGGTCTGCTTCGCGGCCTCGACCAGCGCCGGGATGTCCAGCCAGACCGAGCGCACCGGCGAGGTGAACAGGCCGGACTGCGAACAGAAGTGGCAGTCCTCCGGGCAGCCGCCGGTCTTCAGCGAGACGATGCCCTCGACCTCGACCTCCGGACCGCACCAGCGCATCCGGACCTCGTGGGCGAGCTGAAGCGCGGCGGGCAGGTGCTCGTCGGGAAGGTTCAGCACCGCGAGGACACCGGCCTCGTCGAGGCCGACGCCGTTGCCCAGCACCCGCTCCCGGGCCTGGTCGAGGATCTCTGGCATGGCTCGTAACCTAACAGGCCACCGTGAGCGCGGGAAACCACCGCCGCCGGCCCCCCGGCGAGCCGGGACCGCGCCACGCCGGGGCCCTCGGCGCGGGTGGTAACTTCGCCCCGCGGAAGCGCCCGGCGGGGGGCGGGAGTCGGCGGGAGGGGACGGCACGGTGGCGGACTGGCTGGCGGCCCTGGACCGCCGCGCCGAGCTGCGGGCCCGGGCGGGACTGACCCGCACGCTGCGCCCCCGCGCCGCGGACGACGCCGTTGTCGACCTGGCCGGCAACGACTACCTCGGCCTGGCCACCCACCCCGAGGTCACCGCCGCCGCAGCGCAGGCCCTGTCCGCGTACGGGCTGGGTGCCACCGGGTCGCGCCTGGTGCGTGGGTCCACCGACGCCCACCACGCGCTCGAGGACGACCTGGCCGACTGGCTCGGCGTCGACCGGGCGCTCGTCTTCTCCTCCGGCTACCTGGCCAACCTCGCCGCCGTCCGGGGACTGGCCCAGCCGCGTACGCTGCTCGTCTCCGACGCCCACAACCACGCCTCGCTGATCGACGGCTGCCGGATCTCCGGCGCCGAAACGCTCGTGACGCCGCACGCCGACGTGGCGGCGGTGGCCGCGGCGCTCGCCGCCGCGCCCGGCCGCCCGGCGGTGGTGGTGACCGAGTCGGTCTTCTCCGTCGACGGTGACCTGGCCCCGCTCGCGGAGCTGCACGCGGTGGCCCGCCGCCACGGCGCGCTGCTGCTCGTCGACGACGCGCACGCGCTCGGCGTCACCGGGCCGGCCGGAGCCGGCGGGGTCGCCGCCGCCGGGCTCGCCGGCGCGCCCGACGTGGTGGTCACCGCGACGCTCTCCAAGGCGCTCGGCGGGGCCGGCGGCGTGGTCGCCGGGCCGGCCGAGTTCGTCCGCCACCTGGTGGAGACCGGCCGCACGTTCATCTTCGACACCGCGCCGCCGCCCGCCGTGGTGGCCGGGGTCCGCGCCGCGGTACGCCTGGCCCGCGACGGCGACGCGCTGCGCGCCGAGCTGGCCGACCGGGTCGCCGCGGCGGTGCGCCGGCTCGGTGCGGCCGGGCTGTCCGTGTCCGCCCCGGACGGCGCCGTGATCTCGGTGACCGCGCCCGGACCGCAGGAGGCGACCGCCTGGGCCGCCGCCTGCCGGGACCGGGGCGTGGCGGTCGGCTGCTTCCGTCCCCCGTCCACCCCGGACAGCCGCTCCCGGCTGCGGCTCACCGTCAGCGCCGGGGTGGACCGGGCCGGCTTCGACAGCGCCCTGGACGTGATCGTGGAGTGTGCGCCATGAGCTTCGGCGACGCCTGGACCGGGCCGGTGCTGGTGACCGGCACCGACACCGAGGTCGGCAAGACGGTGGTGACCGCCGCCGTCGCCGCCGCCGCGCAGGCGGCCGGCCTGCGGGTAGCTGTGGTCAAGCCCGGCCAGACCGGTACGGCGACCGGCGAGCCCGGCGACGTCGACTCGGTGACCCGGCTGGCCGCCCCGCTCACCGGCCGGACGCTCGCCAGCTACCCCGATCCGCTGGCCCCGCTGGCCGCGGCCCGGGTGGCGGAGCTGCCGCCGCTGGAGCTGTACAACGCGGTCGACGCGATCCGCGAGGAGGCGGACAAGCACGACCTGGTGCTCGTCGAGGGCGCGGGCGGGCTGCTCGTACCGATGGGTTTGCGGCCGTCCGGCGAGCCGTGGACGGTGGCCGACCTGGCGGTGTCGCTCGGCGCGCCGGCGGTGGTGGTGGCGCGGGCCGGGCTCGGCACGCTCAACCACACCGCGCTGACGCTGGAGGCGCTGGAGCGGCGGGCCGTCCCGGCCGGCGTGGTGATCGGCGCCTGGCCGACCGAGCCGGAGCTGGTGCACTGGCTCAACCTGTCCGAGCTGCTGCCGAATCTGCTCGGCGCGGTACCGGCCGGCGCGGGCGGCATGGACCCCGGTGTGTTCCGCCGGTCCGCGCCCGGCTGGCTCACCCCCGCCCTCTACGGCGTGCTCGACGACTGGCGGGCCTGGGCCGAGGAGACCTGACTTTCGTCGGTGCCCGGCCCGGCCGGGCGTGGGTAGCGTGACCGCCGTGGAACCCCGCGAACGACAGCGCCGGGCCGGTGACCTGCTGCTCTGGGCCGTGCTCGCGGCGCCCGTCGCGTACGGCCGGCTCACCCCGCCGCAGATCGGCGAGCTGCCGCCGCTGGCCGCCGCGCTGGCGCTGCTCGGCACGGCGTTGTGGATCGGGCGCCGGTGGCCGCTGGTCGCGGTGCTCGCGGTGGTGGCGGGCTCGCTCGTCGACGGCAACGTCGTGTTCGCCATCCCGGTCTTCGGCTACCTCGCCGGGCAGCGCAGCGACCGGGCCGCACCGGCCGCCGCCGTCTTCGCCGCCATCGCGGTCACCGGCTCGGTGCTCAACCTCGGGCTGCTCGGCACCGAGCCGTCCACCTGGTTCCTGCTCTCCTCGGTGCTGCTGTTCGCCGGGGTGTTCCCCTGGCTGCTGGGCCGGCTGCGGCGGCAGCACCGCGCGCTCGCCGACGCCGGGCTGCGCCACGCGCAGGCCGAGCGCCGGGCCGAGGTCGAGCGGGTACGCCTGCGCGAGCGGGCCCGCATCGCCCAGGACATGCACGACTCGCTCGGCCACGACCTGAGCCTCATCGCGCTGCGGGCGGGCGCGCTGGAACTGGCGCCGGACCTGTCCCCGGCGCACCGGGCGGCGGCCGGTGAGCTGCGGGCCAGCGTCGCCGCCGCCACCGAACGCCTGCACGACGTGATCGGCGTGCTGCGCGAGGAGCGCACGTTGCGGCCGCCGGGGGAGACGGTCGCCGACGTGGTCGACGGCGCGCGCGACGCCGGGATGACAGTCGACCTGCGCGGCGACGAGGCGGACCTGCCGCCGCTGCCCGCGCACGCGGTGCACCGGGTGGTCCGGGAGGCGCTCACCAACGCCGCCCGCTACGCCCCCGGTGCCCCGGTCACCGTCGATGTGGCCCGCGCCGAGGGCACTGTGACGGTCGCGGTGGTGAACGCGCCACCGCCGGCCGGTCCGCTGCCCGGGCCGCCGTCGCACGGCTCCGGGCTGCTGGCGCTGCGCGAGCGGGTACGCCTCGCCGGCGGCGCCCTGGACGCCGGTCCCCGCGACGGTGGCTGGGCGGTCACCGCACGCGTCCCGCTGGACCGGGCGGCCGGCCCCGGCACACCGGACGTGGGCGCCGACCCGCTCGCCGGTGCGGGCGTACCCCGGCGGGGTGAACCGGGGGATGCGGCCCGGCGGCTGCGGGAGGCCCGGCGGCGGGTGCGGCGAAGCCTGCTCGTCGCGATCGGCGCGCCCGCCGGACTCGCACTGGTGCTGGCGCTCGTCTACTACCCGCTCGCCACTGCGGGCGCGGTGCTGGACCGGTCCGGCTACGAACGGCTGCGGCTGGGTGAGCCGCGCGACGCGCTCGGGCTACCAGGGCGGCAGGCCGACCCGCCCGCGACCGGCGCCGCGCCGGGCTGCGAGTTCTACACCGACGGCAACTTCCCGTTCGCCCAGCCGACCTGGCGGCTCTGTTTCGCCGGCGGGCGGCTGGTCAGCAAGGAGCAGATCGCACGATGAGCGACGACCACGACCGCCCGCTGCGGGTGGTGCTCGCCGACGACGAGGCACTGGTCCGGGCCGGGGTCCGGGCGATCCTGGCCGCCGACCCGGGCATCGAGGTGGTCGGTGAGGCGGGCGACGGCCTCGCGGCGGTGGAACTGGTCCGCGCGCACCGGCCCCGGGTGGCACTGCTGGACATCCGGATGCCCCGCTGCGACGGGCTCAGCGCCGCCGCGCAGATCCGCCGGCTGGTGCCGGAGACGGCGGCGGTCATGCTCACCACGTTCGGCGACGACGACCTGATCGCCCGCGCGCTCGGCCACGGTGCCGCCGGGTTCCTGCTCAAGTCCGGCGACCCGCGCGAACTACTGGCCGGGGTGCGGGCGGTGGCCGACGGCGGGGCGTACCTGTCGCCGCGGGTCGCGCGCCGGGTGATCGAGCTGAGCGGGGGCCGGCTGGCCCGCGGCCCGTACGCGCGGGACCGGCTGGCCGGGCTCACCGACCGGGAACGCGACGTGCTGGCGCTGGTCGGCGCGGGACTGTCCAACGCCGAGATCGCCCGCCGGCTGCACCTCGTCGAGGGCACCGTGAAGAGCTACCTGACCAGCATCTTCACCCGGCTGGACGTGCGCAACCGGGTGCAGGCGGCGATCCTCGCGTACGAGGCGGGGCTGGTCCCGCCCACCGGCTGACCAGCCCCGCCCCCGTTCACGCGTCGCGCCGTGCCAGCGCCCATCGGCCCAGCGCCAGCGCGGCGGCGGCCCAGGCGGCGAGCACCAGCAGCCCCACCGCCGCCGGGTACGGCTCGGTGTCCCCGGCCAGGAAGTGGTTGCCCGCCACCCCGGGGAACGCGTCGGCGATCCGGGTGAGCACCGTGATGTCCGGTTCCTGCAACGACAGCGGCACGATCATCAGCAGCGCGAACAGGACGGTCAGGGCCAGTACCGCGCCCCGCAGCGCCGCCGCCAGGCCGAGCGCCAGCACGCCGATCAGCGCCAGGTACGCCGCGGCGGCCACCACGTCGGCCACCGTCGCGCCCAGCGGGGCGCGGCCCCACTCGCCCAGCACCGGCCGGGCCGTCGCCGCGCCGACGGTGCCGAGCAGCAGCCCGACGCCGAACGTCACCGTGCCCACCACCACTGCCTTGGCCGCGAGCACCCGCCCCCGCGACGGGGTGCACCGCAGCGTGGTGCGGATCGTGCCGGTGGTGAACTCGCTGGTGATCGCGAACAGGCCGAGCGCCAGCACCACGTACTGGGTCAGCTCCAGCGACCCGGCCACGATCTCGCCGACGCTCACCACGCCCGGATTGTCGGCCGGGTCGTCGTCGGTGTTGGCGTTCTGGGCGTAGATGGCGAGCTGGGCGCTGGTGGCCGACATGGTCAGCACCGCCGCGAGCAGCGTCCACCAGGTGGAGCGCACCGACCAGAGCTTCGTCCACTCGGCGGCCACCGCCCCGGCGAGCGGATGCCCGGCCGTGACGGGCCGGGCGGACTGCCGGGCCGGGTCGAGCGTGGACCGTTCGGTCATCGGGTGCCACCTCCGGTCGGGCCGGCGGCGTACTCCACGCTGTCGGCGGTCAGTTCCAGGAACGCCTCCTCCAGGGAGGCGGCGACGGGGGTCAGCTCGTGCAGGCGTACCCCCATCTCGTGCGCCAGGTCGCCGATCCGGCCGGCGGTGCTGCCCGCGACGGACATCCCGTCCCCCTCGGCGGTGACAGTCGCGCCCTCGGCGGCCAGCCGGTCGCCGAGGGCGGCGAGCGCGGCCGGCTCGGGACCGCGTACGCGGACCGACGCGGCGGGCCGGGCGGCGATCAGCTCGGCCAGCGGCGCGTCGGCCACCAGCCGGCCACGCCCCAGCACCACGACCCGGTCGGCGGTCTGCTGCATCTCGCTCATCAGGTGGCTGGACACGAGGACGGTGCGCCCCTCGTCGGCGAGACGGCGGGTGAAGCCCCGGATCCACCGCACCCCGTCCGGGTCGAGCCCGTTCACCGGCTCGTCGAGCAGCAGCACCGGCGGGTCACCGAGCAGCGCGCCGGCGATGCCGAGCCGCTGACCCATGCCCAGCGACAGCGCCCGGCCCGGCTTGCCGGCGGCGCGGGCGTCCAGGCCCACCAGGTCGAGCACCTCGCTCACCCGGCGGGCCGGTACGCCGTTGCTGCGTGCCATCGCCCGCAGGTGCGCCATACCGGAGCGGGCCGGGTGCACACCTGTCGCGTCGAGCAGCGCGCCGACCTCGTGCAGCGGGTGCCGCAGCGTGCGGTAGTCCCGGCCGTTGACCAGCGCCTGGCCGGCGGTGGGCCGGTCCAGGCCGAGCACCATCCGCATCGTGGTGGACTTGCCCGCGCCGTTCGGGCCGAGGAACCCGGTGACCTGCCCGGGGCGGATCTCGACGGTCAGGTCGTCGACGGCTGTCACGTCGCCGAACCGTTTCGTCAACGCACGAAGTGTGATCATGCGGCGACGCTATTCAGCCGGGATGCCCCCGCACCGCCGTCGAACGGCAGCCACCCACCCCGACTTTCGTCAGGTGCGGCGGACCACGAACGCGTCCGGCATCCGGAAGGTGAGGTTGTCCGGGCACCACGGCGGACGCACCACCGTCACCCCGTCGAGCAGCGCGGCCGCCTCCGCGACCACCACTGCGGCCTCCATCCGGGCGAGCTGCGCGCCGACGCAGCGGTGCGGCCCGGCGCCGAACGCCAGGTGCCGCCGCGAGCCGGGTTGCCCGGGGCGGAACTCGCCCGGCGCGTCGACCACGGCCGGGTCGCGGCCGGCGCGGGCCAGCCAGGCCACGATGCTGGTGCCCGCCGCCACCGGCACCTCGCCGAGCGCGGTGTCGACTGCTGCCACCCGCCGCCAGGTGACGATCGGCGGCTCCAGCCGCAGCCCCTCCTCGATTACGTCGTCCACGCCGATCTCACCGGCGCGCAGCCCGGCCCGTACCGCCGGTTCGCCGGACAGCCGGTGCAGCAGCAGGGTGAGGAACTGCGAGGTGGTCTCCTGGCCGGCGACCAGCAGGAAGAACAGCGCCCCGACGACCACGTCGGGGGAGTGCCCGGCGTCGCGCAGCCGCGCGGCGAGCCCGCCCCCGGTGGCGGCGAACTCCCGCAGCACGGTGTGGAACCGGCCCACCTCGGCGGCGAGCGCCAGTTGCCGGGACTCCTCCAGCGGCGCCCAGAACAGCTCCAGCGCGGCCCGGGCGAAGTCCTTCACCGCGCCGACCGGGGCGGCCGGCAGCTCGACCAGGCGGGCCAGCACCAGCAGCGGCAGGTCGGCGGCGAGGCCCGCGTACAGGTCGACCGGGCGGCCCGCGTCCAGCTCGGCGGCGAGTCCGGCCACCCGCTCCCGAACCAGCCCGGTCAGCCACCGGCGCTGGGCGTCCACCCGGTGCGGGTGCAGCGCGTCGGCGACGATGCCGCGGATCTCCGGGTGACTCGCGCCGCCGTTGTTCGCCAGCGTCGGCGGCAGCCGGAACCGGTGCCCGGCGAGGATCCGCAGCGCGGCCACCGGGACCGGGGTGACGGCGTCGAGCGCGTTGTCCGGCCGGAACGTCACCGGATCGGTGAGCAGCTTGCGGACGAGCGCGTGCCGGGTCACCACCAGGTGCGGCACGCCGACGTGGTCGACCACGGTGGCCGCGTCGGGCCACTGTTCGTCGACGGACTCCCCCCAGCCCCGGAACAGCACGCGGTAACGCTAGCGGCGGGCACCCGGCGGGTTCGGGTCCAGCTCCCACACGGTGGTGTGCTTCACCCGTACGCTCTCCAGCGCCTCGGACACCGGCACCTCGTACGCGGCCAGCTCGTGGAAGCGCTCGCGCGGAAGGAACGCCCGGCCCGGGTCGCCCACCAGGACGCGGGCACCGGAACGGGCGGCCTTGAGCAGGAAGCGCAGCATCCGGCGGGCCATCGCCTCGCTGTAGAAGACGTCCCCGGCCAGCACCACCTCCGCGTCGCCCGCGTCGGAGTCGAGGATGTCGCCGAGTTCGGCGTCGACGCGTACCCCGTTGGCCTCGGCGTTGAGCGCGACGGCGGCCACGGCCCGCTCGTCCACCTCGACCGCCCGGACGGCGGCGGCGCCGGCGCGGGCGGCGGCGATGGCGACCAGGCCGGAGCCGGAGGCCAGGTCGAGCACCCGGCGGCCGGCGACCGTGTCGGGGTGGTCGGTGACGTAGCGGGCCAGGCCCTGCCCGCCGGCCCAGGCGAACGCCCAGAACGGCGGCGGCTGGGAGCTGCGGAACTCGCCCTCGGTCAGCTCCCACAGACCGATCGGCTCGTCTGCCTGGTGCAGCCGCACCTCGGGTACGAACGCCACCGGGGCGAGGCGGGCGTGCAGCCGGACGAACGCGGCGGACAGCTCGGACATCGGAAGATTGTGTCCCACAGGGGTTCCGGAACCGATCCCGGGCGTGTCGCGGCGAGGTCGTGGCCGGTTCACCACGCTCGGTGAAATCGCCCCCGTGTTGTGGCGTTGGATGCGAACACGCCCGTCTACCGGCGTGCCCGGCGCGCTCCTAGCGTTGCCTGTGGACACGACCGAGGGTGAGGAGGCGTGGTGAGCGGCTGGCGGCACGCGCTGCGGATCGGACTGGTACTGACCTTCGTGGCCGGGACCGGGTACGGCGGTGCCCTGCCGGCGCGGGCGGCGGCGGCCTTCTCCACGGAGTTGAGCGGCCTGCCGGACGAGTTCACCGCCGGGAACCGGGTGGAGACGTTGTCCGCCGTGGTGTCCCGCTCCGACGGGGGCGGCTGTGTCAAGGTGCGCTGGTCGATGCTGGTGCGGGTGCAGGGCCTGCGGCTGGACCAGCTCAAGGTGGACCGGGTGGAGGACAGCGGCTCGTTCCCGCTGGAGATCCGCACCGAGGGAGACACCGCCCGGCTCACCGACCGGCAGCTCGACCCGGGTGTGCTCTGTCCCGGCCGTACCGTGACCGCCCGCTACCGGGTGGCGTTCGCCGAGGACGTCGGGCGCGGGCGGGTGAGCTTCGCCGCCGAGGCGTACGACCCGCAGTTGCGGCTGCTGGCCCGGCGGACCGCCTCCCGCGAGGTGGTGGGGGAGGAGGCGGCTTCGCCGACTCCCTCGCCGAGCAGCGCGGAGCCCACACCGAGCGACGAGCCGTCTTCCGAGGCGCCCGACGAGGAACCCACCGACGAGCCGACCGACGCCGCGGTGGTGGAGCCGCCCGCGCCCGGTGGCGTGGCCGGGCGGCCGGTGGCGGACAGCGGCGGATTCGGCCTGGTGCAGGCCGCGTTCCTGCTCGGCGGTCTGCTGCTGTTCCTGGGCGCCGGTCTGCTGCTGCGGATGCGCCGCCTGCTGCGCCCGTCCGCGCAGCCCGAGCCGGAGACGCTCCCGCCCCCCTTCGAACGCCCTCGCCCCCGCTGGCACTGACCCGCCGCGGGCAGGGGTCAGTCGAGCTGGCTGGGCTCCAGGCCCAGCTCCCGGGCTGCCACCAGGCGGATCCACTCGGCGATCTGCCGGCGGGTGATCACCCGCTCGTGCACCGCGAGCTGGACCGCCAGCCCGTCCATCACCGCGCTGATCCGCCAGGCCGCGCCGGCCGGGTCGGGGCAGTCGAACGTGCCCTCGGTGACCCCGGCGCTGATCACCGCGGCCAGATCCTGCCGCCACCGCAGGTCGAGGCGGCGGGAGAGCTTCTCCAGCTCCGGCGTACGCAGCGACTCCGCCCAGCCGTCGATCCACATCGACCAGGAGGTGGCACGGCCGGTCGGCGCGTAGAGGCGCAGCATCCGGCGCAGCTTCGCCAGCGGCGGGGCGGAGGAACGCAGCACCGCGTCGAGGCGGGCGAGGTCCTGCTCGACCGCGTACGCGAAGGCCTGCGCGAGCAGCCGGTCCTTCGTCGCGAAGTGGTAGAAGACGAGTGCCTGGCTGACCCCGGCGGCCTCGGCCACGTCAGCGGTGCGGGTGTTGGCGAGCCCTCGCTCCGCGATCACCTCGCAGGCCGTACGCAGCAGCGCGTCCAGGCGGATCTCGGCGGCTCGTCTCGTCACGGCGTTACGGTAACCCATCCGTATGACCACAGGGAGTTACCGAAGCGGCCGGTCGGCGGCGGGACAGTCGGATGCCGGACACTCGACTCGCCGAGCGGATTCCGCAGGTCGCGGCCCTGCCCACCGGCCTCCGACGGCAACCACCCAGGCTCCTAGGACGCCTGCGCCACGGGACGTCGGCCACATCCGGACGCGCCGGAAGGGGCCCCGATTTGGCAACCGTTCCCGGGCTCGGCTAAAGTTCTCATCCGTCACCGGATAACACCGGGGGCGTGCGGACGTAGCGCAGCTGGTAGCGCATCACCTTGCCAAGGTGAGGGTCGCGGGTTCGAATCCCGTCGTCCGCTCGGAGATGCCGCCACGCAGTTCGGGGGCAACCTCGGTGGAGTGGCCGAGAGGCGAGGCAACGGCCTGCAAAGCCGTGTACACGGGTTCAAATCCCGTCTCCACCTCGCAGTAGACGAGGGCGATTGGCGCAGTGGGAGCGCGCTTCCTTGACACGGAAGAGGTCACTGGTTCAAACCCAGTATCGCCCACCAGCGGAAAGGCCGTGCCGATGAGATCGGCACGGCCTTTCTCGTCGTCGATCAGTCCAGTACCGCGCCGCCGGCCATTGCCGCGCCCGGACCGCTCCACCCAGACTGGACCGGTGGACGATCAGCAGACCCGAGCCCAGCGGTTCCGCGCCCTGCACCAGCCCGGTGACCCACTGATCCTCGTCAACGCCTGGGACGCGCTGAGCGCCCGGATCGTCGCCGCGGCCGGCGCCCGCGCCGTGGCCACCACGAGCGCCGCCGTCGCGTGGAGCCGCGGCGCCCCGGACGGCGACGTGCTCGCCCGGGACACCGCCGTCGACGTGATCCGCCGGGTGGCGGACGCGGTTCGCGTACCGGTCACCGCCGACATCGAATCCGGGTACGGCGACAGTCCCGCCGAGGTCGCCGAGACGATCATCGCGGTGCTCGCCGCCGGGGCCGTCGGCGTCAACGTGGAGGACTCCCGGCACGACGGCGGCGGGCCGCTGCGCCCTGTCAACGAGCAGGTCGCCCGGCTCGCCGCCGTCCGGGCCGCCGCCGACCGCGCCGGCATCCCGCTGTACGTCAACGCGCGGGTGGACACCTGTCTGCGCCGGACCGGCGGCGTACCCGAGACTGTCGCGCGCGCCGAGGCGTACCTGGCGGCCGGCGCGGACGGGATCTTCGTTCCCGGAACCGTGGAACCGGAGACGGTGGCCGCGCTGGCGGCGGCGATCCCGGCGCCGCTGAACGTGCTGGCCGGGCCGGGCGCACCGCCGATCGCCGAACTGGCCGGGCTCGGCGTGGCCCGGGTCAGCATCGGACCGGCGGTGGCCGAGGCCGCGTACGCGGTGGCCCAGCGGGCGGCGGCGGAGGTGCTCGGCGCCGGGACGTACGACGCGCTCGCCGATGGGCTCGACTTCGACGCGCTGAACGAGCTGATGCGGGGCTGACCCGGCGGCGCGGCATCGACCGCGGGACGGGGTACCGGGTTGAATGTGGCGGTGGCCGCGCATCCGATCCGCAGAGCCGCCACCCGGCGGGGGCGCCGCCGGTGACCGCCTCCGTCCGCCCGGTGCCCGCGTTGCTGGGCCCGCCCGTGGTCACGGGGGCCGCGGCGGGGACGTGTGTGGCAGCGCTGGCCGCCCTCGGGGCGGCGGGTCACGGCGGCTTCGCTACCGATCCGGCCGGTGCCCTCGCCCTGGCCGGGGGCGCCGTGGCCGCGGCGGTCGCCGCATCCCGTCTCGCCCGCTCGGGCCACCGCGCCGCCGGCCGGCTGGCGACCGGGCTCGCCGCGTCGCTGCTGGCGTACCTCGGGCTCGCCGTGCTGGCCGTCGCCACCGTCGCGGCCGGCCACCGGTGGGCCGGGCCGGCCGTCGCGGCGTGGAACTCGGCGTGGATCCCGCCGCTCGCACTGATGCAACTGACCGCCTCGGCCGCCGTCCGCACCGGCGCGGCCACCCCGAGAACCCATCGGTACGTGGCTCTCGCCCTGGGTGCGGCCACGCTCGTCAACGCGCTGCTGACGACGGCGAGCGAACCGTTCGACGGGGTGCCGACGATCGCCGGGGAGTCGTGGCGTACCACGCTCGCGCCGGTCGGTGCCGCCGTCACCCTGCTCGGCGTCGCGGCGCTGCTCCTGCTGCCGGTGACGCTCTGGCGGGCCGCCCTCGGCTCGCACCACACCGTGCGGGCACGGCTCGGCGTGGCCGCCGCGGCCACCACCGCGGCGCCGCTGACTGTCGTCTTCTGCCTGCTCCTCGCGGTCGCCCGCGCGCCGGGTGACGTCGAACCGGCGCTGGGCTCGGTCGCGTTCCTGGTGACCCTGTCCGGCGCCGCCGTGTTCGCCGCCGCCTGCGCGGTCACCGCCGCCCGGGGCGCCACCGAGGCCCGGCGGGTCGGCATCGTGGTGCGCGCCACCGGCCTGGCCGCCGCGGCCCTGCTGGTGGTCGGCGCCGGCACGCTCGTGGCCGCTCCCGGCTCGTCCCTCGGCCCGACCTCGGTCGCCCTGGTCGTGTCGGCGCTGACAGTCGTCGGCGGCGGCGGGGCGTGGGCCGGCACCGGCCGGCTGGCGGCGCTGCTCACCGCCGCGCCCACAGCGCCGCCGGTGACGCCGCACGACGGAGCAGAGGGTACGGAGGCAGGCAGCGCCGCGGGCACGGCGGACGTCGCCGAGCCGGCGGACCCGGCCGGTGGGGCAGCCTCGCCGGAGGTGTCCGCCACAGGGGTGTCCGCCGGGGTGGGGCCGGCCTCGGTCGGCGGCCTGACGGCGCGCGAACGCGAGGTGCTCGCCGCACTCGCCGAAGGCGCCAGCAACGCGGGGATCGCGGCGCAGCTCGTGGTGTCGGAACGGACCGTGGACGCCCATCTGCGCGCCATCTTCGTCAAGCTCGGCCTGACCCCCGGCGGCGACACGAACCGGCGGGTAAGAGCGGCGCGGATCTGGCTGGAGCACGCGGGACAGCCGCGCTGAGCAGGGGTTTCCCGAAGATAGGTGCTGAGGCCGATGCCCGGGCCGGTGGTACCTCGGCACGGTGGGGCGACACCTGAATCGACGGAGGCTCCCACAGTGCCCGTACCGAAGTTGCGCCGCGCCGCGCTCGTCGCCCTTTTCGTCCTGCTCCTGGTGGCCTTGGCCGGCCGTACCCTGTTCATGTTGTGGGAGCCGCCGTTCGACGGCGCGATCCACTACGACGACGTCCGTGAGCTGGGGTCCGCGTATTGGCCGATGAACCTCTACCTGGGCGGGCCCGCGTACGCCGTCTCCTGGATCGCCGCGGCGGTCTTCATCGTCGGGCTGGCCCGGGGCCGCGCGGGCGTGCTGAACCTCGTGGGGGCGTTCCTGGCCGGCCTCGGCGGGGTGGTGTTCGCGCTGGCGATCACCGCTGAGGTGCTGCCGTTCGCCTACGCCGCCGACCCGGGCGTCCTGCCGGAGCAGCAGGGACGCGCGTTGTTCGACGCTTTCAACGATCAGTTGGACGGGCTGCTCCCGGCCATCCTCGGCAGTCAGGTGGCGATCGTCCTCGGCATGGTCCTGGCGCTCGTCGGCATCCTGATCGGCCGGACCATGCCGCGCCCGCTGATCGTCGCCGGGCTCGTCTACGTCGTGGCGTTCGTCCTGGTGCCGCAGGACGCCGGTCGGGCGGTGGTCGTCGCGAGCTACCTGGTGCAGGTGGCGCTGGTGGCAGCGATCGGCTGGTACGGGCTGCGCGCCGCCACCGACCTCGCCGCTGTCGACCTCGCCGTGACCGACGGCGAGCGGCCGTAGCAGAGCGGGCCGGCCGGATCGGGTGATCCGGCCGGCCCGATCCGGGACCGATCAGCTCCGTCGGCCCCGGTCACTGTCACATCGGCGGGGCGACGTCCCGGCGCTCCTCGACGCGGCGGTACTCCACCGGCTGCTCGGCGGTGGTCGTGACCACCTGGCGACGGCGGCCCCACACCAGCGTGGTCATGATGAGGCCGAGGACGCCGGCCGCCATCAGGATCCAGCCGACGACGTCGAGGTCGACCCCGCCGACGCTGGCGTTGAGCGCGAACGTGAGGATCGCGCCGACCGCGATCAGGAAAATGCTCGTACCGATACCCACGACAGCCTCCTTCGGGGGGATGGTTGTGCTGTCACCGGCCTCAGTACCCCGGCGGCGAGCAGCGCAACCACACGGCCACCCGGTGCGGCGGGGGTCTGCCGCAGGGCGATCTTGGCATCGGGTAGAGTTCACCCCGTCGCCGGCGCGAACCGGCGGCACGCGGACGTAGCGCAGCTGGTAGCGCATCACCTTGCCAAGGTGAGGGTCGCGGGTTCGAATCCCGTCGTCCGCTCGCGATCACCCCGGGCGATTGGCGCAGTGGGAGCGCGCTTCCTTGACACGGAAGAGGTCACTGGTTCAAACCCAGTATCGCCCACCGAGAGTCACCCTCCCCGCCCGCCGGCGCCGCCGGTCGATCGGCGGACGTATCCCACCGGACGGTTCGTACCGGCCACATCGGTCACCCGGCTCCACCGTGCGGGTTATTCAGCCGCTGCCACCACGCGTGTCACTGTGATGCCCGATACGCAGGGAGGCGGTCACATGGCAACGATCGAGCGGGGACGGTGGCGGCGGACAGCCGCCCGATTAGGGGTGGCGACTGTCGTCGCGGCGGCCGGGGTGACGGTCTCGGCCGCGCCCGCGCAGGCCACCGCGACGCGGACGGTGGCGTTCTACAGCATGGACGAACCGGCGTCGTCGTCGACGGTGCTGACCGACTACAGCGGCAACGGCCGCCACGGCACGATCGGCGGTGAGGTGGTCACCGGCGCGCTCTACGCCGGGGCGACCGGCCACCGCTTCGCCACCCACCTGCCCACCGACAAGGAGTACGTCCCGGGCCACGTCGACCTGGTGCCGCACACCACCGACTTCAACCCGGACGCCGGGGACTTCTCGCTGACCATCCGCTACCGGACCACGTACTCCTTCGGGAACATCCTCCAGAAGGGACAGGGCAACACGGCGGGCGGCTACTGGAAGTTCGAGGCGCCGAACGGCAAGCCGAAGTGCCTGTTCCGGGGCGCGGACGGCGCCTCCCGTACCGGCTACACGGACGTGCCGATCTCCGACGGCCAGTGGCACACGGTCACCTGCAACCGCACCTCCGCGTACGTGGAGATGTACGTCGACGGCGTGCGGACGAGCCGCCTCAACGGGCCGACCGGCGCCATCGCCAACACCTGGCCGCTGTCCGTCGGCGGCAAGAGCCAGTGCGACGGTACGAAGGTCACCTGCGACTACTTCGCCGGCGACATCGACTACGTGAAGATCCTGAAGGGATCGGGCGGCCCGGCCAACCAGGCGCCGCTGGCGGCGCTGACGCCCACCTGCTCCGGACTGGTGTGCACGTTCTCCGGCGCGGCCTCCACCGACGTCGACGGCGCGATCCAGGACCACAGCTGGTCGTTCGGTGACGGAGACACCACCGGCACCGCATCCGTACCGGCCACGTCGCACACGTACGCGGCCGCCGGCACCTACCCGGTCACGCTCACCGTCACCGACGACCGGGGCGCCACCGGCACCGCGACAGTCGACGTGACCGTCGCGCCTGTACCGGAGCGGATCTCGTTCGTCGGCCAGGCCACCGCGAACGCCAACTGGACCAGCCACACGGTCACCGTCCCGGCGGGCGTGCAGGCCGGTGACACGCTGCTGCTCGTGCTCAGCCAGAACACGCACACCGGTACCGGCGAGCCGACCGGGGTGACCGGCTGGACCCGGCTCGACCGCCTCGACGGCGGCTTCGCCACCACCACCGCCTGGTGGAAGACCGCGAGCGCCGGTGACGCCGGCAGTGCGGTCCGGGTGACGCTGGACAGTCAGGCGAAGGGCAACCTGGTGCTGGCCGCGTACCGGGGGGTCGCACCGGGCGCGCCCGTCTTCACCAGGGCCACCGACCCGGCGAGCACCGCCACCCGGATCACCCCGTACGCGCCGGTGAGCACGGCGCAGAGCTGGGCCGTGTCGTACTGGCTGCACGGCGACAGCACCTCCACCGAACTCACCCCGCCGTCCGGCGTGGCGGTGCGCAGCAACTCCTCGCAGACCGGCGGCGGCCGGGCGACCGGCCTGCTCGCCGACTCGGCGAGCAGCGTGCCGACCGGCAGCTACGGCGGCCTCACCGCCACCGGCGCCGCGGCCAGCACGACCACCACCACGTGGACGTTCGTGCTGCCCCCGGCCTGACCCATCGGGTAAGCGTGAAGGCCGGCACCCCCGTCTTGGGGTGCCGGCCTTCAGTTCTTGGTCTTAGCTGTTCCAGTGCTCGGCGACGAGGTCGGCGGCCTGCTGCTCCCACTGGGCGTAGTGGTCCGGGTAAGCACTGACCTGGACGGTCTGGGCGGCCTTGGTCAGCGGCATGTCCTGCCAGCCGTCGACCTGCTTCAGACCCTTCAGGAACGCCGTCGTCGAGTACTCAGGATCGGTGATCTGCTCCACCGTGCCCCAACCGGAGGACGGGCGCTGCTGGAACAGGCCCTGCGAGTCGTGGTCGTTACGGTCACCCAGGTGGCCCAGGTTCTCCAGCTTCGACTCCTGCAACGCCGTCGCGATCGACACCACCGCGGCACGCTCGTCCATACCGGCCTTCTTCGTCGCCGCGATGATCGCCTTCACGTTCTTGGTCTGCTCGTCGTTCAGGTCGATGCGCGACTGCTCACCCTGCACACCGTGCGGGATCAGCTTGTCACCCTGCACGCTCACACTCACCGGCTTCACGCTCGCGGTGGTGTCCGCCGCGTGGGCGGCCACCGGACCGGCGAACACGCCACCGGTGAAAGCCAGACCAGCAATACCCAGAACGCTCTTACGCAGAATCGTGTTCATCACAAGTGCTCCATTCGGGGGTCGACGCACCCGCCGGGGAACGGGATACGTGGGCACCGTCAGGCGCTCAAAAAGTCTTCGGGGGGATCTCCCGGCTGCTCGCGGGGGCGGGGGCCTCTACGCGGCGCCGGAAGCATGTCCAACGACCTGCGACCCGGCATCATTCCCGGGCCGGCTCACGCCGTCGGAACCGTGTTCAACGACCAGCCCGCCGGGATGATTCCCGGGCTCACGGACGCCGCCCGGCTCGCGGGGCACGGCTGGTCCTCGGTCGTTCACCCGTCTACAACGCCACCCACCCGCCGACGATTCCGCCGCCAGAGTGCCGCCCACCACCCCCGAACCGGACACCCCCACCCACACGCCCCCCGACCTACCGCGCCTCACCAGCACCTCGGATCCCTCTCGCCAGCGCGGTCTCCCATCACCTGGGACACATGGCCGTTTCCCGAGAGCATCCGCAGAGCTTGGTAGGAAAGTGCCCCCATAGGGGCCGTTTCGCACCAAGTCTCCGGACAGCTCGGGTCGCCAGGCGGGAGGGGGGGCAGGCGGCAGAGTGGCCGCCCCGCCGGCATCCTCTGCATCGCCTGCACGGCTCGCACCACACGCACCCGCCCCCACTTGGTCGATCATGAGGTTGGCGGCGACAAACCGGACACCGAACGTCATCAACTTCATGATCAACCAGGTCGGGGCGGGGTCGTGAACTCCGGGTGGACTCGTCGACCTTGGAGTTGTGGCACCTCGCGAACTGCGCTAACCGGGCATCCGAGGCGCCACAAGTCCAAGATCGAGGGTGACCGGACGGCGCGGGACAGGTTGGGGCGGGGTGTTGCTCAGTGACGGGAGGGCTGGGTTCTGCCGTTGGCAGATCCGCTGACCGTGAAACAGGGCAGCCGTACCCGACGCGCGGCGGCAGGCTGGGGCCTATGCGACTTCTCATGCTTGGTGGTACGGGCTTTGTCGGTGGTGCGGTCGTGGCCGAGGCGGTACGCCGCGACTGGCAGGTGACAGTGTTCAACCGGGGTGTGCACGGGCGGGTGCCGGACGGCGTACACCGGTTGCGGGGTGACCGGACCGCGCCGGACGGGCTGGCCACGCTCGTCGGCGGTGAGTGGGACCTGGTGGTGGACACGTGGGACGGCGCGCCCCGCGCGGTACGGGACGCGGCGGCGGCGCTGGAAGGCGCGGTGCCGCACTACGTCTACGTGTCCAGCGGATCGGTGTACGCGCCACCCGTCGCGCCCGGCAGCGGCGAGGAGGCGCCGACAGTGGCGGCCGACGCGAACGCCGACGACGGTGACTACCCGGCGAACAAGGCCGGCGGGGAACTCGCCGCGACGCGGGTGTTCGGCGACCGGGCGCTGCTGGCACGCGCCGGGCTGATCCTCGGGCCGGGGGAGGACATCGGGCGGCTGCCGTGGTGGCTGAACCGGGTCGCCCGGGGCGGGGACGTGCTGGCGCCGGGGCCGCGTGACCTGCCGATCCAGTACGTGGACGTCCGGGACCTGGCGACCTGGCTGCTGGACCGGGGTGCCGAGGGCGTCGGCGGGGCGTACAACGTGGTGGGTCGCACCGGGCACGCGACGATGGGTGACCTGCTCGACGCGGCGGTGACGGTGACCGGGTCGGACGCGAGGCTGCGGTGGACCGCGCCGGAGCCGCTCCTGGCCGCGGGGGTGGAGCCGTGGAACGACCTGCCGGTGTGGATTCCGCGCGGGCACGAGTACCGCTGGATGCAGGAGCGGGACGTGGAACGGGCGTACGCGGCGGGGCTGGTCTGCCGGCCGGTGACCGAGACGGTCGCCGACACCTGGCGGTGGCTGCGCGAGGTGGGGCGCGTGCCGGACCGGGCGGGGCGGCCGGCGCGCGCACCGGTCGGGCTGGCGCCGGAGCGGGAGACGGCCCTGCTGGCCGCGCTCCCGGCCTGACCGGGGAACAGCACCGTACGGCGGACCTGGGGCCCGCACAGGCGGCCTGAGCCCGGCCGGCGCGGGCGGGCGGGGCGAGCACTCCCGGCCTGGCCTGCGGAGGGATACGGGTCAGGCCGGCACGACCGGCAGGTCGAGCACCTCCTCGACCGAGCGGCGCGGGGTGGCACGACCCGGCTGGCCGTACCCGATCCGCATCACCATCTGCGGGGTGCCGAACCGGCCCAGCGACATCCGCAGCGCCTCACGCGCGGCGGGCACCTCGATCGGCTGGGACAGCATCGACACGCTCAGCCCGGCGTCGGTGGCGGTGAGCAGCACCCGCTGCAGCGCCTGTCCGGCCAGGATCTGGTCGGCCGAGGTGTTGCCGGCCGAGCCGAGCACCGCGACCAGCGGCTCCGGCTCGAAGTCGCGACCGGGGGCGCGGTTGCGTCCGCCGAAGCCGCGTTGCGGCAGCAGGTCCTGCGGTTCGCTCTGCGGCCCGCCGGCGCCGGTCGGCACGCCGTCCGGGGCCGGCTCGGAGCGGATCCACTCGGCCCGCTCGGCCACGTAAGCGGGGTCGCGTTCCAGCACGCGGTGGGCGCTGCGGGCGACCTCGGCGACCGCGTTGACGGCGCTGGTGCCGATCACCAGCTCCAGCCAGCACTGCTCGGCGCGGGCCGCCTCGCCGAGCCGCCAGCGGGCCTCGGCCGGCACCGGGTCGGGCCAGAACGGTGCGCGGTTGCTGAACCGGTGGCCGATCGCCCCGTACAGGCTCTGCTCGACCGGGGTGGGACGGCGCGGCACGTCCGGCACCAGCCGGGCCACGACGTCCGGGTCGGCGGGGTACGGGCGCAGCCGCACAGTGGCTGGGGTGCCCGCCACGGCGAGCGCCAGGCGCAGGTTGAACAGGGCCGCACCGGCGGCGATCCGCGCGCCCCAGCCGGTCGGGTCGGTGGCGGGCAGGCCGCGCAGCGGGTCGACGGAAACCTCGATGCCGCCGTCGACGAGCCGGAACCGCCACGGCTGGGTGTTGTGCAGTGACGGGGCCCGGACCGCGTCGGCGACCGCGGCCCGCAGTTGCTCGGCGGTGTATTCGGTCGTCATGGTGCTGCTCCCTCTCGTGCGGCGCCGGCTCCCCCGGCCGGGTACACCACTACGGTGCGTCAGGGGACGGCGCGGTGAGCAGGGCCGGAGGTCCCCACCTGGGCCCGGCCGTCGGTCCCGGCCGGCGCGCGCAGGACGGGACTTTCGACCCGTGCTACGGGGGCGGGAAAGCGGGTAGAAAGGACGGATGATCCGGGTGTTCCTGCTCGACGACCACGAGGTCGTCCGTCGTGGCCTTGCCGACCTGCTCCAGAGCAGCGGCGACATCGAGGTGGTCGGTGAGTCCGGCCTGGCCCAGGAGGCGGCGCGCCGCATTCCGGCGCTGCGCCCCGACGTGGCGATCCTCGACGCCCGGCTGCCCGACGGCAACGGCATCGACGTCTGCCGGGACGTCCGCGCCGTGGACTCCTCGATCAAGGGCCTGATCCTCACCTCGTACGAGGACGACGAGGCGCTGTTCGCCGCGATCATGGCGGGCGCCGCCGGGTACGTGCTCAAGCAGATCCGCGGCACCGACCTGGTGGACGCGGTCCGCCGGGTGGCGGCCGGGCAGTCGCTGCTCGACCCGGCGATCACCACCCGTGTGCTGGAGCGCATCCGCAGCGGTGTGGAGCAGCCGCGGGAGCTGAAGTCGCTCACCGAGCAGGAGCGGCGGATCCTGGAGTACGTGGCGGAGGGGCTCACCAACCGGGAGATCGCCGGGAAGATGTTCCTCGCCGAGAAGACGGTGAAGAACTACGTCTCCAGCGTGCTCGCGAAGCTCGGCCTGGAGCGGCGTACCCAGGCGGCGGTGCTGGCCACCCGCCTGCTCGGCAAGAACACCTGACGGCTGTCAGTCGAGCGGGGCGCTCCAGCGCACCTCGGTGCCGCGCGGCTCGGCCCGGCGCAGCGCGAACTCGCCGCCGAGCCGCTCGGCCCGTTCCCGCAGGTTGACCAGCCCGCTGCGGGCCGCCTCCGGGTCGCAGCCGATCCCGTCGTCGGTGACGGTGATCTCGACCCGGCCGGAGTCGACGCGGACGCGCACCGACACCCGGTCGGCCTGCGCGTGGCGTACCGCGTTGGAGAGCGCCTCGCGCAGCACGGCGGTGAGTTCTCCGCGCAGGTCGTCCGGGACGGCGCTGTCGATCGGGCCGATCAGTTCCAGCTCGGGCCGGTAGCCGAGCGACTCGGCGGCCACCTCGATCGCCTCGCGGATCTCGGTGCGCAGCGCCGCGCTCATCGGGGTGCGCAGCTCGAAGATGGTGCGGCGGATGTCGCGGATGGTGGCGTCCAGGTCGTCGACGGCCTGGTTGATCCGCTTGGCGGCCTCGGGGCGGGCGTTCATCGCGCCGCTCTGCAGTTGCAGGCCGGTGGCGAACAGCCGCTGGATCACCACGTCGTGCAGGTCGCGGGCGATGCGTTCGCGGTCCTCCAGGACCACCAGCAGTTCCCGCTCCTCCTGCCCGCGGGCGCGTTCCATTGCGAGCGCGGCCTGCCCGGCGAAGCTGGCGAGCAGCGCGAGGTCGTCGTCGGCGGCGGGCCCGTGGTCGGGCCGGTAGCCGATCACCAGGACACCGTGCAGCGTGTCCGCGGCGGCGAGCGGGGAGACGACTGCGGGCCCGGCGACCACCGGCCGGGGCCAGGGCGCCGCGGCGGCGAGGTCGTCGACCTGGTCGTGGCGGCCCTGCGTGACTGATGCGGCGAAGCTGGTCTCGGCGGCCGGCAGCACGGCGCCGACCAGTTCCCGGGTGACCGGGTCGGCGCCGTCGACGACCTCGACGGTGAACTGCGCCTCGTCCTCGTCGTAGAGCAGCACCAGCGCCAGTTCGGCCTCGGCGACCTCGCGGGCACGGCGGGCCACGAGCGTCAGCGCGTCGGTACGGCGTACCTCGCCGAGCAGCACCGAGGTGATCTCCGCGGCGGCGGCGAGCCAGCGTTCCCGCCGGTGCGCCAGCGCGTAGAGGCGGGCGTTCTCGATGGCCACGCCGGCCGCGGCGGCCAGCGCCACCACGATCTCCTCGTCGTCCTCGGTGAACTCGGCCGCGCCCTGCTTCTCGGCCAGGTAGAGGTTGCCCCAGACGTGGTCGCGGATGCGTACCGGCACGCCGAGGAAGCTGTGCATGGGCGGGTGGTTCGGCGGGAAGCCGTACGACTTCGGGTGCTTGGTGATGTCCGGCATGCGTACCGGTTTCGGCTCGTCGATGAGCAGACCCAGCACGCCGCGGCCGTGCGGCAGCTCGCCGATCTTGGCGTGCAGCTCGGGACTGATGCCGTGGACGATGAAGTCGTGCAGCATGCGGTCGGGGCCGATGACGCCGAGCGCGCCGTAGCGGGCGCCGGCCAGCTCGCACGCCGACTGCACGATCCGCTGCAGCGTGCTGCGCAGATCGAGGTCGGACCCGATGCCGACGACCGCGTCCAGCAGGGCCCGTAGCCGCTCGCGGCTGGTCACCACCTCGCCGACGCGGTCGAGCATCTCCTGGAGCAGTTCGTCCAGGCGGACACGGGACAGCGGGGTCAGCCCGAGCGACGGCGTGAGGTGCTCGTGCGGGGACTGAGGTGCGGCGGCCACCGGGCGATGGTATCGCCCGGTGGCCGCCGTGATCGAGACCGGTCAGGCGAGCCGGTCGCGGACCGCCGAGGTGTCGACCGTCTGCGTGACGTCCAGCCGGGGCGTGTGCGGCGGTCCGGCGTGCGTCGGGTCGGCCAGGCCGAGCCGCATGCTGATGTACGGGAACCCCAGGCCGGAGAGCATCTGCCGCAGCACCTCGCGGGTGCCCTCGACCTCCACCACGCCGGACAGCGGCACCAGCGACACCCCGTGCCGGGTGGCGGTGAGCCAGGCGGCGGAGAGCGCCTCACCGGCGCGCAGCCAGCTCATCAGCTCGTCGTCTGAGCCCCACAGGATCCCGTACACGGCGGCCTTGTCGTGGCCGGGCCCGATCGGCAGCGAGCCGGCGCGGCCGAAGTCGCGGGCCGGAACGGTCGTCTGCGGGGCCTGCTCGGGCAGCACCTCCGGCGGCAGCCCGGTGCCGGTGCCGGCCCGGCTGGTCCAGTACGCCAGTTCCTCGCGCAGCTCCGGGCTGTCCGCCTCGACGGCGGCGGCCTGCTGGGCGGCGGCGGCGAGCTGGATCTTCTGGGTGTCGTCGAGCAGTTGCAGGTTCACGCCTTCCAGCGTGGCGGCCCGGTCGATGTCGTTCAGCGCGTCGGTGGGGATCGGCTCGTCGCTGACCGGCCGCCGGTCGGTGTGCCGCACCTGCATGCACTGCACGACGCGCATGGCGTCGGGGTCGGCGCCGGTGTGCTTCAGGCTGGTGATCCGGGCCAGCAGGTCGGGTTCCTTCGGGTCGGGCAGCCGTTCCACCACCGGGGTCCAGCCCTCGGCGGCCAGCGCCACCCGGGCGTGGTGCAGCGCGGCGCCGCAGCTCACCACCAGCAGGTGCCCTTCCGGGTCCAAGGCGCTGAGGTGCCGTTCGCGGACCACCCGCAGCTCCAGCGCGTCGGGCAGGACCGTCCAGTGCCACGGCTGCGTGTTGTGCACCGAGGGGGCGTGGCCGGCCATTCCGGCGGCCTCCGCGAGCGCGGTGGTCAACGGGCGATCGCCGGCCGGCGTCTCGTGGCTCATCGTCACGACCTTTCCTGTTTTCCCCATCGTGCCCCACGGGCGGGTGGGGACGCCGTTCCATCCCCCGGATTACCCGCATCGCCCTGCCCGTCCCACGTCGGGGCTGAGACGATCCACACGTGGGAACCGAGCCACGCGAGTGCGTACCCGAGCAGCCGGCCCGCGCCCGGCGGTGGGCCCGGGCCGAGTGGGCGCCGCTGGTGCTGCTCACCGTGGCCGTGCTGGCCGGTGCGGCGCTGTGGTTGGCCGGCGCGCACGACGCCGCCCGGCTGGTCTGGGCGGCTGTCACGGTGGTCGCTCTGGTGCCGGCGGCCTGGACGACGCTGCGCCAGCTCTGGCTGCGGCAGTTCGGGGTGGACGTCATCGCGGTGCTGGCGCTGCTCGGCGCGCTGCTGGTGCGGGAGTTCCTGGCCGGCGCCGTGATCGCGGTGATGGTCGCGACCGGGCGGGCGCTGGAGGAGTACGCCCAGCGCCGCGCCACCCGTGACCTGCGGGCGCTGCTGGAACGCGCGCCCCGGCAGGCTCGGCGGCGTACCCCGGACGGCGGGATCGAGGTGGTGCCGCTGGACCGCGTCGAGGCGGGGGACCGCCTCGTGGTCGGGCCGGGCGACGTGGTGCCTGTGGACGGCGTGGTCGAGGAGGCGGCGACGCTCGACGAGTCGGTGGTCACAGGCGAGTCGCAGCTGGTCACCCGCGCGGCAGGGGAGCAGGTCGCCAGCGGCGTCGTCAACGCGGGCGCCGGCTTCGGGCTGCGGGCCAGCCGCAACGCGGCGGAGAGCACCTACGCCGGCATCGTCCGCCTGGCCGGCGAGGCCACCGCCCGCAAGGCCCCGATGGTACGGCTGGCCGACCGGTACGCCGCCGCGTTCGTGCCGTTCACGCTGGTGCTGGCCGGGCTGGCGTGGCTGCTGTCCGGCGAGTTCACCCGGGCGGTCGCGGTGCTCGTGGTAGCCACCCCGTGCCCGCTGCTGCTGGCGACCCCGATCGCCGTGGTCTCCGGGCTGTCCCGGGTGGCCCGGCGCGGCGTACTGGTCCGCGACGGCGGGTCGCTGGAACAGCTCGGCCGCGCCCGTACCCTGCTGCTGGACAAGACCGGGACCCTCACCGCCGGGCGGCCCCGGGCGGCCGAAGTGGTGGTGGCGCCGGGCGGCGACCGGGACGAGCTGCTGCGGCTGGCCGCCTCGGTCGAGCAGCTCTCCCCGCACGTGCTGGCCGCCGCGCTGGTCCGGCAGGCCCGCGAGCGCGGGCTGGCGCTGGCCGAGCCGACGCAGGTCACCGAGGAACCGGGGCACGGGGTGAGCGGCCGCGTCGACGGACGGATGGTGCACGTCGGGCAGCTCGCCGGGGAACCGCCCGAGTGGGCGGACCGGCTCGGTGAACGCGCCGAACGGGCCGGGCGTTCCGCGGTCTGGGTCAGCGACGACCAGGGGCCGCTCGGCGCGATCCTGCTGGAGGACCCGGTCCGCCCGGACGCCCGCCGGACTGTGCGGCGGCTGCGCGAGGCGGGCCTGGAGCGCCTGGTCATGGTGACCGGCGACCGCCCGGGCACGGCCCGGCAGGTGGCGCAGATCGTGGGCGTGGACGACGTGATCGCGCGGTGTTCGCCGCAGGAGAAGGCCGATCGGGTACGCGAGGAGTCGGCGCACGCGGTGACCGTGATGGTCGGCGACGGCGTGAACGACGCGCCCGCGCTGGCCGAGGCGCACGTCGGTGTGGCGATGGGCGCGACCGGGGCGACCGCCTCGGCGGACGTGGCCGACGCGGTGCTCACCGTGGACCGGCTGGACCGGCTCGCCGACGCCGTCGAGATCGCCCGGTACGCCCGCCGCATCGCGGTGCAGAGCGCGACCGTCGGCATGGGACTGGCGGTGCTGGCGATGCTGGTGGCCGCGGCGGGCCGGCTGCCCCCGGTGGCCGGCGCGTTCCTCCAGGAGGGCATCGACGTCCTGGTGATCCTCAACGCGTTGCGCGCGCTCGGCGGCGGCCTGCGGCGGCGGGACCTGCCGGCGCACACCCGCGAACTGCTCGACCGGTACGCGGGCGAGCACGGCGGCGTCCGCGACGTGCTCGCAGGGCTGCGGGACACCGCCGACATGGTGGCGACCCGCCCGGACGACCCGGCGTGCCTGCCGGCGCTGCGCGAGGTGCACCGGCGCCTGGTCGACGAGGTGCTGCCGCACGAGGCGGCCGAGGACCGGCAGCTCTACCCGGCGCTGGCCGGGCCGCTCGGCAGCGACGAGGCGACCTCAACGATGAGCCGGGCGCACGTGGAGATCGTGCGGCTGGTGGAGCGGATCGGCGGGCACCTCACGGCGCAGCCGGACGGCCGGCTGCGCCGTGACGAGGTGCCCGATCTGCTGGCTGCGCTCTACGGCCTGGACGCGGTGCTGCGCCTGCACCTGGCTCAGGAGGAGGAGGACTACTTCTCGCTCAACCCGGAGGACGGCTCGACCGCGTCCGGCCGCTGAGTCAGCGCTCGCGTACCACGGCGACCGGGCAGTGCGAGTGCTGGATGAGCTGCTGGCTGACCGAGCCGAGCAGCATGCCGCGCAAGCCGCCCCGGCCCCGGCTGCCGACCACCACGAGTTGCGCGGACCGGCTCGCCTCCACCAGCAGCGCGGACGCGCTGCCGGGTACCGCCTCGATCTCGACCGGCACGTCGGGGAAGCTCTCCCGCCACGGCGCCAGTTCCGCCTCGGCGGCGGCCCGCTCGCTCGCGGCGACCTGCTCCGGGTCGAAGTCCGGCGGCACCCACCTGTCACCAGGCGGCTCCCAGGCCCGCAGCACCCGTAGCGGCACGTCCCGCTGCGCGGCCCGCTCGACGGCGAAGCCGAGCGCCCGCAGCGCCGACTCCGAGCCGTCCGATCCGACCACCACCGGCCCGGACGTGGCGGCCTGGCCGTCGCGGACCACCACCACCGGGCAGTGGGCGTGCGCGGCGACCGAGACCGCCGTGGAGCCGGCCAGCAGCCCGCCGAAGCCGCCGTGGCCCCGGCTGCCGAGCACCAGCATCCCGGCGTCGGCGGACCGCTCCTGGAGCACCAGCGCGGGCGGCCCGTCGAACACCTCGCCGTGCACGGTCAGGCCGGGCCGGTCGGCGGCGGCGTCCGCCGCCGCCTTGCGGACCAGTTCGTCGACCTGCTGCCGGGCCGCCTCGTCCGGCCACACGCCGGGTGCCACGCCGGGGCCGATCCAGCCGGTCACTGTCAGCCACTCGAAGACGTACGCCAGGCGTACCGGCCGCCCCGACCGGCCCGCCTCGTCCAGCGCCCAGTTCAGGGCCACCGACGCGTCGGCGGACCCGTCGTAGCCGACCAGGATCTCCTCGCCGCTCATTCGCCACTCCTCAGGGCCGGGTCGTTCTCGCGGATCCAGCGCCACTCGGCGACCCGGGGGTCGTCCTCGCCGTAGCGCCGGGTGTAGTCGCGGCAGGACTGGCGGGCGTCCACCATGTCCTGGCGCAGGTGCGCGGCGCGCGACCGCAGCCCCGGCACCCGGTCGATCACGTCGATGACCAGGTGGAAGCGGTCCAGGTCGTTGAGCATCACCATGTCGAACGGCGTCGTGGTGGTGCCCTCCTCCTTGTAGCCGCGCACGTGGAGGTTCTCGTGGTTGGTCCGGCGGTAGGTGAGCCGGTGGATCAGCCACGGGTAGCCGTGGTAGGCGAAGATGACCGGCTTGTCGCGGGTGAAGATGGTGTCGAACTCGTTGTCCGGCAGGCCGTGCGGATGCTCCGACGGCGGTTGCAGGCGCATCAGGTCGACCACGTTGACGACCCGCACCCTCAGGTCCGGCAGGTGCCGGCGCAGCAGGTCGACGGCGGCGAGCGTCTCCAGCGTCGGCACGTCGCCGGCGCAGGCGAGCACCACGTCCGGCTCGGTGCCGTCGTCGCTGCTGGCCCAGTCCCAGATGCCCAGGCCGCGGCGGCAGTGCTGGATCGCCTCGTCCATGGTCAGCCAGTTCGGCGCGGGCTGCTTGCCGGCCACCACCACGTTGATGTACTGCCGGCTGCGCAGGCAGTGGTCCATCGTGGACAGCAGGGTGTTGCCGTCCGGCGGCAGGTAGACCCGGACCACCTCGGCCTTCTTGTTCATCACGTGGTCGATGAAGCCCGGGTCCTGGTGCGAGAAGCCGTTGTGGTCCTGGCGCCACACGTGGCTGGACAGCAGGTAGTTCAGCGACGCCACCGGCTCCCGCCACGGGATGTTCCGGGTCACCTTCAGCCACTTGGCGTGCTGGTTGACCATCGAGTCGACGATGTGGATGAACGCCTCGTAGCTGGTGAAGATGCCGTGCCGGCCGGTCAGCAGGTAGCCCTCCAGCCAGCCCTGGCACAGGTGCTCGGAGAGCACCTCCATCACCCGGCCGTCGGGGGAGAGGTGGTCGTCGCCGGGCACCTCGGCACCCACGAACGCGCGGTCGGTCACCTCGAACGCCGCGCCGAGCCGGTTCGAGGCCACCTCGTCCGGGCCGAACAGGCGGAACGTCTCCGGGTTGCGGGCGATCACGTCGCGGACCCAGGGGCCGAGCACACCGGTCGCGCCGGCCATCGGCTCACCCGGCGTCGGTACGTCGACCGCGTAGTCGCGGAAGTCCGGCAGTTCCAGGTTGCGCAGCAGCCGGCCGCCGTTGGCGACCGGGTTGGCGCTCATCCGGTGGTCACCTGTGGGCGGCAGGCCGGCCACCTCGGCGACCGGGCCGCCGGTGGCGTCGAACAGCTCCTCCGGCCGGTAGCTGCGCAGCCAGCGCTCCAGCTCGGCCAGGTGCTCCGGGTTGTCCCGGACCTCGGAGATCGGCACCTGGTGGGCGCGGAACGTGCCCTCGACCTGCTTGCCGTCGACCCGGTTGGGACCGGTCCAGCCCTTCGGCGTGCGCAGGATGATCATCGGCCAGCGGGGACGCTCGACGTGCTCGCCGGAGCGGGCCCGGCGCTGGATCGCGGCGATCTCGTCGAGCGCGCGGTCGAGCGTGCCGGCCAGCAACTGGTGCACCGTCGCCGGGTCGTCGCCCTCGACCACGTACGGCTCGTAGCCGAAGCCGCGCATCATGTCCCGCAGGTCCTCGGCGGGGATCCGGTCCAGCACCGTCGGGTTGGCGATCTTGTAGCCGTTGAGGTGCAGGATCGGCAGCACCGCGCCGTCGCGGGCCGGGTTGAGGAACACGTTCGACAGCCAGCTCCCGGCCAGCGGGCCGGTCTCCGCCTCGCCGTCACCGATCACGCAGGCCACGAGCAGGTCCGGGTTGTCGAACGCGGCGCCGTACGCGTGGCTCAGCGCGTACCCCAGCTCGCCGCCCTCGTGGATCGAACCCGGCACCTCCGGCGCCACGTGGCTCGGGATGCCCCCGGGGAAGGAGAACTGCCGGAACAGCCGCTGCATGCCGGTCTCGTCCCGGGGGATGTGGTGGTACAGCTCGCTGTAGGTGCCCTCCAGCCAGGTGTTCGCCACCAGTGCCGGGCCGCCGTGGCCGGGGCCGGTGACGAAGATGGCGGACAGGTCCCGGTTCACGATGACCCGGTTGAGGTGCGTGTAGAGCAGGTTGAGCCCGGGGCTGGTACCCCAGTGGCCCAGCAGGCGAGGCTTGACGTGCTCAGGCCTGAGCGGTTCGCGCAGCAGCGGATTGTCGAGCAGGTAGATCTGGCCGACGGTCAGGTAGTTCGCCGCGCGCCAGTAGGCGTCCAGCCGGCGCAACTCGGCTTCGGTCAGGGGGCTGTGCAGGTTCACCGCGGTGTCCATGCTGCCTTAGCCTCTCGTGGCTCGGGGTCGGCTGCCACTCGGGGACCACGTCTTCTCCCCGGCGCGTCCAGCGTCGTCCCCATCGGGGGTCGCCGGTCAGGGCCGTAGGTCCCGCCTCGCGCGGGCGTCATGACCCGTCCTCCGCACCTGCGGCGACTCCCCGCACCACGATCAGCGGAGCCGGCGAGTGGTAGAGCAGGGACTGGCTGACCGCGCCCAGAGTGGACCCTACCGGCCCGTCTCCCCAGGCGGCGACCACCGCGAGCTGCGCGGCGCGGGACCGGTCGAGCAGGACGGACTTCGGGTCACCGTGGACGGTCTCGCAGTCGGCGGCGACCCGGGGGTACCGCCGGGCCGTCCGGGTGACCGCCTCCTCCAGCCGCCCGTCGACGCGGTCGCCGGACTCCGGCTCGATCACCCGGACGGCGAGCAGGCGGGCACCACGGTGCTGCGCGCAGTCGAAGGCGTACCCGAGGGCGGCCTGCGAGCTGGGTGATCCGTCGAAGCCGACGAGCAGCGGCCCTGGTGGGGCCGGCTGGGTGCGCCCGACCAGCACCGGGCAACCGGCCCGGGCGGCCACGTCCACCGCAGGCGTGTCGGCCGGTACGCGGTCCGGGTGGGCGGACATGCCGCCGTCACCGAGCGCGATCAGGAACGCGGTGTCGGCGACCCGCAGCAGCGCCTCGACCGGCGAGCCCTCGACGATCCGGCCGCTGACCGGCACCCGCGGCGCGCACTCGGCAACGACCTGCCCGGCGTGCTCCAGCACGTTCTCCGCGTCCGTGCGGGTGCCACCGGCCGGGGCCGGGCCGGGCGTGGCGGCCCAGTTGAACGCGTGCAGCAGGTGCAGCGGCCGGTCGTGGGCGGCGGCCTCGGCGGCGGCCGTGCGGACCACCGTCAGGTCGGCCTCGGACCGGCTGACGCCGACCACCACCGCGCCGTGGCTGGGTGCGGCCACCCCGGCTCACCTCCCGACCCGTGCTTTTCACTCACCGTAGTCGCGGGACCGGGTGCGCCGGAGCGGGTCGGCGGAACTGGCGGTCAGCGCGGGGCGGGCAGCGCCGGGTGGACGCGCAGTACGACGGCTGTGGCGTTGTCCTCACCGCCCTCGTCCAGGCTGGCGGCGAGCAGGGCCTCGACGGTGCGCGCCGGGTCGCGCCGCGCGGCGAGCAGGTCGCGCAGCCGGTGGTAGCCGAGCTGGTCGCTGATGCCGTCGGTGCACAGCAGCCAGGTGTCGCCACGGCGCAGTGGCACGGCGAGCAGGTCCGGTTCGGGGCGGTCCGGGTGGCCGACGTAGCGCAGCAGCTGGTAGCGCGCCCGGGCCGCCTCCGGCGAGTCGGCCGGCCACCAGCCGTGCAGCAGGCCGAGCCAGGCCATCGTGTGGTCGACGGTGACCAGTTCGAGCAGCCCGTCGCGCAGCCGGTACGCCCGCGAGTCGCCGAGCTGCACCAGCCAGCCCTGCTCGCCGTCCGGCTCGACCACGAGCGCGGTGAGCGTGCACCCGGTCAGGCCCGGGTGCGCCGCGCCGGCCTGGCGTACCCGCCGTTGGGTATCGGCCACGGCGGCGCGCAGCGCGGCGGCGCCGACGGCGGGCCAGTCGGCGCGGACCCGCGCGGTGAACGTCCGGGCCGCCGTCGTGCCCGCCACGCGGCTGCCTTCGCCGTCGCCCATCCCGTCGCAGACCACCGCGAACGGCAGCTCGGGGTCGACGTGCAGCACGTCGTAGTTCTCCGGGTAGCGGTGCCCGACCACGCTGCCCCCGGCGATCTCCAGGGTGAGGCGGCCGGCGGTGAGCCGGCGCGCGGACTCGACCGGCCGGTCCAGCGGACGGCGGCGGAACACCAGCGGACCGTAACACCGGGACGGGCCGGGCAGCGGCAGGCCGGGTCGCCTGTCAACCAAGGTTGACAAGTGGGTGCTGTCAACCTACATTGACAGCATGAGTCAGGCGACGGAACTCGCGGCGGCGGCCGGCAGCACCGACCCCAAGGTCGGCCTGCGTGCCGTACTCGCCCTGCGCCGGCTGCTGGAGCGGCTCGAGGTGATCCAGGTCGACAACGCCCGCCGGCAGGGCTGGTCGTGGCAGGAGATCGCCGACGCCCTCGAGGTCAGCCGGCAGGCGGTCCACAAGAAGCACGCCGGACGACCGGCGGTGCGCGAGAGCTGGGAGGCGTGATGTTCGAACGATTCACCGACCGGGCCCGCAGCGTGGTGCACCACGCGCTCGACGAGGCCCGCACCGAGGGACGGCGGCCGGTCGGCACCGAGCACCTGCTGCTGGGCGTGCTCGCCGACCGCGACAACCTGGCGGTACGGCTGCTCGCGGCCGGCGGCGTCGAGGCCGACGCGCTGCGTGCCGCGGTGGCCCGCCACACCGCGCAGGGCGTGGACGGGCTCGGCGCGGCGGACGCCGCGGCGCTGCGCGAGATCGGCATCGACCTCGCCGCGATAGTGGCCCGGATCGAGGAGTCCTTCGGCCCCGACGCGCTGCGCGAGGCGACCCCGCGTCCGCGCCGGTGGTGGCGTCGCGGGCCGCACCACGGCACGTTCTCGCCCCGCGCCAAGAAGGTGCTTGAGCTGTCGCTGCGCGAGGCGCTGCGGCTGCGTCACCGGCACATCGGCACCGAACACATCCTGCTCGGCCTGCTGCGCGAGGGGAACGGCCCGGCCGCCGTGGTGCTCACCGAGGCCGGGGTGGACATCGACGACCTGCGGCGGCGCGTCGACGCGGCGCTGCGCGAGGCGGCCTGACCCGCACCCGGATTTCAAACCTGTTTGCGGTCCTCCCAACGTCCCGCTGCGCCGGGTCGCCGTCACGCCCCGTGTCCTGCACACTGACGCCGTGGACGGTGCAGACGACAAGCGCCCGGTGAACGCGGAGAACCGCACCCCGCGCTCGGCAGTGGTGGTCAACCCGGTGAAGGTGGCCGACCTGGACGAGTTCCGCCGCACCGTGGACGGCGCGCTCGCCGCCGCCGGGTGGCCGGCCCCGACCTGGTACGAGACGACGGTCGAGGACCCGGGCCGCGGGCAGGCGGAACAGGCCGTGAAGGCGGGCGCGGAGCTAGTCTTCGCCTGCGGCGGCGACGGCACGGTGATGGCCTGCGTGACCGCGCTGGCCGGCACCGACGTGGCGCTGGCCGTGCTGCCCCAGGGCACCGGCAACCTGCTGGCCGCCAACCTCGGCCTCTCGAACGACCTGGCCGCCGGGCTGGAGGTCGCCGTCGAGCGCGGGATGCGCCGCCTCGACGTCGGCGTGGTCGGCGACAAGTGCTTCGCGGTGATGGCCGGGATGGGCTTCGACGCCCAGATGCTCGACTCCACCTCCGAGACCACGAAGAAGCGGATCGGCTGGCCCGCGTACGTGGTGGGCGCCGCCCGCCACCTGCGCGACCGGCCGATGCGGGTCTCGGTGCGCATCGACGGCAAGCCGCCGCTGCGCCGCCGGGCCCGCTCGGTCCTGGTCGCCAACGTCGGGCGCCTGCAGGGCGGGGTACGCCTGCTCACCGAGGCCGAACCGGACGACGGCTGGCTCGACGTGGCGGTGCTGACGCCGCGTACGCTGCGCCACTGGCTCGCGATGGGCTGGGCGGTGCTGCGCCGCCGCGACAGGGTGCCGGGGATGGAGGTGTTCCGGGCCCGCTCGGTCGAGATCACCAGCACCCGGGCGCAGCCCCGGCAACTCGACGGCGACCTGATCGAGCCGGGCCGGTCGCTCAAGGCCACCATCCGGCCCGAGTCGCTCTGGCTCTGCGTACCGCGCCCGGAGGAGCACCCCGACCTGGCGGTGGACGCCGACGCGGTCGGTGAGCGCGGAGAGCACCTGGTCGAGGAGGCCCGCCGTGAGTAGCACCAAGCTGGTCCCCGAGACCCGGTTGATGACCGAGAACGAGCTGTCCGCCGACGACGCCTGGCACACACTGCGCCGGCACGGCGGCTGGTGCCTGCTGCGGGACGCGTTCATCCGGTTCCGCTACGGCGACGGGTTCAGCCACTCGCGGGCGCTGGCGTTGCAGCTCTGCCTGGCCGTGGTGCCGTTCCTGATCGCGCTCACCGGCCTGATCACCGACCTCGGCGTGGACGAGGGCGGCAAGGTCGTCGCCGACACGGTGCTGGCCATCACGCCCGGCCAGAGCGAAGCCATGGTGCAGGACCTGCTGACCGACAGCGAGCGCACCGAGGACGCCGGCGAGCTGGCGCTGACCCTCGGTCTGCTCACCGGGCTGGTCGCGCTGACCACCACGATGGCGCAGATCGAGCGAGGCGCCAACCGGATCTACGGCGTCGAGCGGGACCGCCCGGCGCTGGCGAAGTACCTGCGCGCCGCGATCCTCGCGGTGGTCGCCGGCGTGCCCGCGCTTGCGGGCTTCCTGATCCTGGTCGGCGGCCGGGCAATGGGCGAGTCGGTACGGCGGCACTACGAGTGGGGCGACCTCGCCATGGCCGGGTGGGACGTGATCCGCTGGCCGCTGAGCCTCGGCCTCACCGTGCTCGCCGTCGCGGTGCTGTTCCGGCACGCGCCCCGGCGTCGCCAGCCCGGCCTGTCCTGGCTCTTCTTCGGCGCGTCCATCGCCATCGCGATCTGGTGGCTGGCCAGCCTGCTGCTCGCCGCCTACGTGAAGTACAGCGGCGGATTCGGCCAGACCTACGGCGCGCTGACCGGCATGATGGCCCTGTTGCTCTGGGCCAACCTCACCGGGATCGCGCTGTTCGGCGGGCTGGCGTTCGCCGCGCAGCTCGAAGCGATGCGCATCGGCGTGGAGGAGCCCGCCAAGCCGGACCTGTGGGAGCCGGAGGCGCAACGCGAGGAACTTTTCGACACCGGTGAGATGACCTCGCTCTGACGCCGCGCCGGTACGGCGTGAGACGCCGCGCCGGTGCGGCGTGTACGGGACACGCCGATCGGGTACAGCGCGCCTCGCAGAAGAACGAGGGAGGTGCGGTGTGACCGCGGTCAAGGAAGCCGGGCGCCGGCCGCTGGGCCATTTCGCCGAACGGAGCCTCGCGGGCCTGCTCGCCGTGGCCGGCGCGGGAGTCGGGTTCGGCGTGCTGCTCATGCTGGTCCGGTTCCGGTGGAGCCCGCTGGGCGACGCCGACCACGCGGTGGCCGAGTGGTTCAACAACCTGGTGGCGCCGCACGGCCCGCTGGTCACAGTGCTCCAGGCGATCACCGACCTGGGCGGACGGCCGGTGCTGATCTGGCTGGTCACCATCGCGGTGGTGGGCCTGCTGATCCGCCGCCAGTCCCGGCTGGCGGTCTACCTGATCGTCACCGGCGCCGGCGGGCTGATCCTCGACCCGTCGCTCAAGGCGCTGGTCGGGCGGCTGCGCCCGGTGGTGGACGTGCCGATCGCCAGCGCGCCGGGGAACAGCTTCCCCAGTGGCCACGCGCTCGGCTCGTTCGTCGCGTACGGGGCGCTGCTGCTGGTGTTCCTGCCGGCCATGTCGCCGCGCTGGCGCAAGCCGGCCATCGCCGTCGCCGGCGTGCTGATCTTCCTGGTCGGGCTGACCCGGATCGCGCTGGGCGTGCACTTCGTGTCCGACGTGATCGGCGGCTGGCTGCTCGGCGCGGCCTGGCTCGGCGTCACCGCGTACGCCTTCCGGCTGTGGCGGCGCGAGCGCGGCCGGCCGGTGCCGCCGCTGCGTGAGGGCCTGGAGCCGGAGGCGGGCGAGGACCTGGCGCTCGCGCCGGACGAGGAGAAGGTGCTGGAGCACCCGCGCTCGGCGGTGGCCGAGCTGCTGGTCGGCTGGGTGCTCGTCTTCGGTGTGCTCTACGCGTTCGGCATGTTCGTCAGCTACCACGCCAAGGGCACGTTCTTCGACACGCTCGACACCGAGGTGCCGCGCTGGTTCGCCGAGCGGCACACCGACGCGCTCACGGAGCTGAGCTGGTGGTGGAGCAAGTTCGGCGACACCCACGCGATCCTGCTGGTGTCGCTGGTGTTCTGCCCGATCGTGCTGGCCGTGTGGCGGCGCTGGCGGCCGGTGCTGTACGTGGTGCTGGCGATGTTCGGCGAGCTGAGCCTGTTCCTGGCCAGCGCCCGCGTGGTGGACCGGCCCCGGCCGCCGGTGGAGAACCTGGACGGGCAGATGCCCACCTCGTCCTTCCCGTCCGGCCACATCGCGGCGACCATCTGCCTCTGGGTGGCCATTGCGGTCATCGTGTTCCCGCGTACCGACAGGTGGTGGCGGTGGCTGTTCGTGGGCACGGCCGTGCTGATGCCGGTCGGCGTGGCGACCTCCCGGATGTACCGGGGCATGCACCACCCGACCGACTTCATGGGCGCGATCCTGCTCGGCGCGCTCTGGCTGTCGCTGCTGTACTGGGTGATCAAGCCCAACGCCGACGTCCACGAGGGCAACCGGCCGGCGATCGAGTCCGAACAGGTCGACGAGCTGGACGACGAGCTGGCCAAGGCCGCGCGGCCGGACTGAGCCGATGCTGCGGGTGATGACCTGGAACATCCGGACCGGCGGGCGGGACGGCGGCGGCGCCGACCGCCGGGACCGGATCGTCTCGGTCGTCACCGCGCAGCGTCCCGACGTGCTGGCCCTGCAGGAGCTGCGCGGCATGGACGCCACGCTGGACGGCCTGGCCGACCGGCTCGGGATGGCGGCGTACCCGGCCCGGTCCTGCTTCGGTCAGCCGGTGGCGGTGCTGGTCCGCCCGCCGCTGCGGGTGCTGCGTGCCGGCCGGGTCCGCCGCCCGTTCCACCACGCCGCCGCCCGGGTGCAGGTCGCCACCGGCGCGGGACCGCTGACCGTGCTGAGCACGCACCTCTACCCCTACTCGGGTGGGCGGCGGCGGATGGAGGCGGACTGGCTGGCCGCCGCGCTGCGGCGTACCGGGGGAGACCTGGCCCTGCTCGCCGGGGACATGAACACGCTGGAGCCCGCCGTGGACCACACCGCCCGGCTGGCCGGGCTGGCGACGGCGTACCGGCGGCGGCACCTGCGCCGTGACGGCCGTACGGTGGACACCCGCGCGGTGGCCCGGCTGCTCGACGCCGGCCTGGTGGACCTTTGGCCGCGGTCCGGTGGCGACGAATCCGGCGGCCTGACCGTGCCGACCCGGCACGGCGGCGTCGAGTTCGCCGGGATGCGGCTGGACTACCTGCTCGCCACCCCGGCGCTGGCCGACCGGGTACGCGCGGTGCGGGTGGTCCGCGACGGTGACGCGGACACGGCGTCGGACCACTATCCGGTGCTGGCCGACGTGGACGTCACGGCCGGCTGAACGACCCGGACGCCAGGTCGGCCACCACGAAGGCCACGAAGATCAGAATGACCGCCTCGCTGACCAGCCAGGAGTGCCTGTCGGTCCAGGAGCGGAACACGGGCAGAAGCCGGTCCGCGCGCTCGCCGAACAGCAGCAGCGCCAGCAGCGGAAGCGCCAGCAGCAGCACGGTGAGCGCCGTGAACGGCAGCAGATGCCACCACGGGCGGCCGTGCCCGGCCATGCTGCCCGCGACCGACGCCATGACCAGCTCGTCGCTCGGCACCGCGACGGCGAGCACCAGCCCCAGACCGAAGGCGTAGGTGGGCCGCGGGTCCTGCAACCGGCGCAGCCACCCGGGCGGCCGGTCGCGCCGCCGCCTGCGGAACGTGACGACCATGAGGACGGCCAGCAGGCCCAGCACGATCCAGTCGATGAGCCGGCGGCTGCCGCCCACCCCGATGCCGTGCACGGCGGTGTGCCGTACCACCCGGAACGCCGCGTACCAGAGCGTCAGCGGCCCGAGGACGCCGATCGCCACGCCGCCCAGGAAGGCCGCCGAGCTGCGCCGCGGATGGTGGCCGCCGGCGAGGACGACGGCGCTGACGAGCTTCGACCCGGCGACCATCTCCAGCGCCAGCGGCAGCGTGGTCAGCAGGGGCATGCCCCATTCTGGTGCCGCCGTCGCGCGCGCCGGGCCGGGTTCTACAGGACCAGGTTGAGCAGCACGGTGAGCACCACCGAGGCGACGATCGAGAAGAGGATCATCAGCAGGCAGCCGAGCCCGCCTCCGGCGGGACGGATCTCGGTGTTCCCGATACGCATGGCGTCAACTCCTCAGCGGTCACAGCTCGCGCAGCCGGGGCAGCAGCTCCTCCTGGGCCCAGTCGAGGAACATCGGCTGGGTGTCACCGCCCACCTGGACCAGCGCGACGTGGGTGAAGCCCGCGTCGACGAACTTCTTGAACGCCTCGACGTGCCGGTCCGTGTCCGGGCCGCAGGAGATGCCCTCGGCCACGTCCTCCTCGCGGACGAACTGGGTGGCCGCCTCGAACGACTCCGGGCCGGGCAGGTCGGCGTTGACCTTCCAGCCCAGGCCGAACCAGCGGAACTGGTCGTGCACGATCTTGCGGCACTCGTCCTCGTCCGGGCCGTAGCAGATGGCCACCTGACCGTAGCGGGGCCGGCCCGCGCCGCCCGCCTCCTCGTACATGTCGATCAGGTGGGACAGCGGGTCGGTGGCGATCATGGCGTCGGCGTACTCGGCGGCCAGCGTGGCCGACTGCCGCCCGGACGCGGCCACCGCCATCGGCACCGGCCGTTCCGGGCGGTCCCAGACGTACGCGTCCGGCACGTCGAAGTGGTTGCCGGAGAACGTCAGCGTCTCGCCGTTGAGCAGCGGCCGGATGATCTGCAGCGCCTCCTCGAACATCTCGTGCCGCTGCTGCACGTGCGGCCATCCGCCCACCACGTGCTCGTTGAGGTTCTCCCCGGCGCCGAGACCGAGCGTGAACCGCCCGTCCGAGAGCACCCCGATGGTGCTGGCCTTCTGCGCCACGACCGCCGGATGGTACCGCCGGATCGGGCAGGTCACGAACGACATCAGCTCGGCCCGGCTGGTGGCGTGGGCGACCGCGCCGAGCACCGACCAGGCGTACGGGGAGTGGCCCTGGGACTCCAGCCAGGGGTAGTAGTGGTCGGACATGACCAGATGGTCGAAGCCGGCGGCCTCGGCGCGTACGGCGTGGTCGACCAGTTCCTTCGGGCCGGCCTGCTCGCACATGAGGGTGTAACCGACGTTGACCATGACACGTCTCCTTCCCGGGCGGATCGTCCCCGGATACCCCGCCCCGCGCGGGTCAACCCTGCTGTCCGCTTCGCCGCCCGCGTCCGGTCGATTGTCTTAACCGGTTCAGCACGTGTGGCCGGTCAAACCCCGTCGCCCACCGGCGCGTTCCGCTTAACCGGTTGCCTAAAGTCTTCCATCGCCCTACGCTGATGCCTGCGTCCGTTCGGGAACCGGGCGGCGGCTACCGGGCTCAGTCGCCACCACCCTCTCACCGTCACCGCACCCCCGCTCGGGCGCGGGGGAGACCTTCCCCTGAGGACAGCCATGAAGAAACTGCTCTCCGTCGCGGGCGCCGCCCTGCTGACGGCCCTCGCCGCCGTCTTCGCCCTCGGGCAGCCGGCCCAAGCCGCCACCGGGTTCACCGTCTCCAACGGGCGGCTCTACGACGCCGGTGGCGTCGAGTTCGTGATGCGCGGCGTCAACCACGCGCACACCTGGTACCCGCAGCAGACCAGCTCCTTCGCCAACATCAAGGCGCTCGGCGCGAACACCGTCCGGGTGGTGCTGTCCAGCGGCGACCGCTGGACGAAGAACAGCGCCGCCGACGTGGCGAACGTGATCTCACTGTGCAAGGCCAACCGGATGATCTGCGTGCTGGAGGTGCACGACACCACCGGGTACGGCGAGGACGGCGCCGCCACCACGCTGGCGAAGGCCACCGACTACTGGCTGAGCATCGCCGACGTGCTCAAGGGCCAGGAGAAGTACGTCATCGTCAACATCGGCAACGAGCCGTTCGGCAACCAGGGCTACAGCGCCTGGACCACCGACACCTCGAACGCGATCAAGCGGCTGCGCGCCGCCGGCCTGACCCACACGATCATGGTGGACGCGCCGAACTGGGGCCAGGACTGGTCGTTCACCATGCGCGACAACGCCGGCACCGTGTTCGCCGCCGACCCCCAGCGCAACACCGTCTTCTCCATCCACATGTACGGCGTGTTCGACACCGCCGCCGAGATCAGCGACTACCTCGGCCGGTTCCGCACCGCCGGGCTGCCCATCGTGGTCGGCGAGTTCGGCTTCAACCACTCCGACGGCAACCCCGACGAGGACGCCATCATGGCGTACGCGCAGGCCAACGGCATCGGCTACCTCGGCTGGTCGTGGAGCGGCAACGGCGGCGGCGTGGAGTACCTCGACATGACCACCGCGTTCAACCCGGCCCAGCTCACCAGCTGGGGTCAGCGGATCTTCAACGGAGCCAACGGCATCGCCGCCACCTCCCGCGAGGCGTCGGTGTACGCGAGCACCACCCCGACCGCCAGCCCGACGGTCAGCCCCACCGTGAGCCCGACGACCAGCCCGACCGTCAGCCCGACCCCGCCGCCGCCCACCACGCCCCCGCCGGCCGGTGGCTGCACCGCCACCTACACCGTCGCGAACTCGTGGCAGGGCGGCTTCCAGGGCGAGGTCAAGGTGACCGCCGGAGCCGCCGCGATCACCGGCTGGACGGTGCGCTGGACGTTCGCCAACGGCCAGTCCGTCACCCAGGCGTGGAACGCGAGCGTCAGCAACAGCGGGTCGGCGTACACCGCCCGCAACGTCGACTACAACGGCCGCCTCGGCGCCGGCGCGAGCACCACGTTCGGCTTCATCGGCAGCTGGACCGGCACCAACTCCACTCCCGCGACTACCTGCACCGCGAGCTGACCCGCACCCCTAGTGGTTGATCAAGGAGTTTGTGTCCAGATCGGACCTCGACGGAGACGCAAACTCCTTGATCACCGGGGTGAGGCGGGGTGAGCCCCAGGGAGCGGTCAGGCCGTGACCACCTCCAAGAGGAGGGCCTGTTCGGGGTGCAGGGCGGGGAGCTGAACGCCGACAGTGCCCAGCACCGAACCGCTCACCGTGATGCCGTCGCCCGGCCAGGCCAGCCAGCCCGGCGGGGACAGCTCCAGCAGAGCCGGTTCCGGCACCCCGGCGGGCGGGCGCACGAGGTAGCGCCGCTGCGGGTCCAGCCCCGGCAGCCGTACCGCGCCCGGCACCTGCGCCGCGGAGGTGGCGAGCCGGCTGACCGCGTACACCGCATGGGAGCTGTCATGGGCGACCACGCCGTGGGCCTGCACGGCCGGGTCCGGGTGGTCGACCCGGACCACCCGGCCGGTGTGCAGCAGCGGGCGCAGCCGCTTGTGCAGCGCCACCCAGGCGGCGAGTTCGGCCCGTTCGCCGGCGTCGATCGCGCTGATGTCCCACTCGATGCCGTGGTGGCCGAACAGCGCGGTGACCGCCCGGAAGCTCAGGTCGTGCACGCGGTGCGTGGTGTGCGAGCGTTCCGGGCCGATGTGTGTGCCGATCAGTTCCGGCGGCAGCAGCAGGCCGGTCCAGCGCTGGATGGACAGCCGTTCCAGCGCGTCGTTGCAGTCGCTGGCCCAGACCCGGTCGGTGCGGCGCAGGATCTCCAGGTCGACCCGGGCGCCGCCGGAGGAGCAGCTCTCGATCTCGACGTCCGGGTGCCGGGCGCGCAGCTCGTCCAGCAGCCGGTAGACCGCGAGGGTCTGCGCGTGCACCCCCGGCCGTCCGGCGTGCCCGGCCTCGGTGAGGTCGCGGTTGTGGTCCCACTTCAGGTACGCGAGCCCGTCGTGCCCGCTCAGCACCGCGTCGAGCCGTTCGAGCAGGTACGCGTACGCGTCCGGGTGGGCCAGGTCGAGCACCTGCTGGTGCCGCCACGGTGGCGGCAGTCGGCCCGGCGCCTGGAGCACCCAGTCCGGGTGGGCGCGGAACAGGTCGGAGTCGGGGTTGACCATCTCCGGTTCGACCCACAGCCCGAACTGCATGCCGTGCCCGCGAACGTGGTCGATCAGCGGCTGCAACCCGTCCGGCCAGACCTCGCCGTCGACCCACCAGTCGCCGAGCCCGGCCTGGTCGTGCCGCCGGCCGCGGAACCAGCCGTCGTCGAGCACGAAGCGTTCCACCCCGACCTCGGCGGCCCGGTCGGCCAGTGTCCGCAGCCGGTCCAGGTCGTGGTCGAAGTAGACCGCCTCCCACACGTTCAGCGTCACCGGCCGGGGCGTGCGCGGGTGCGACGCGCGTGCTCGCAGGTGCGTGTGCAGCGCGTCGCTGAGCCCGTCCAGCCCGTCGGCCGAGTGGGCCGCGTAGAGCAGGGGAGTGGTGTACTCCTCGCCCGGCCCGAGCACTACTTCGCCGGGTGCGAGCAGCTCACCGCCGCCGAGCGTGGACTCACCGGTCGGGCGACGCTCGGCGGCCGTGACGTGGTCGCCGCTCCACGCGGTGTGCACGGCCCACACCTCGCCGTGCCGAAAGCCGAACCCGGCGGTGCCGGCGACCAGCAGCAGAGTGGCGTCGTGGCCGGTACGGCCGTGCCGTCCCTCGCGTACCCAGGCGCCCATCGGCCACGGGTGCCGCTGCGGGGCGCGTTCCCGGCACCAGCGGCCGGTCAGGTCGAGCAGTTCGGTGGCGACCGCCGGCACCGGCAGCACCGGCGTCAGCTCCCGGACCTCGTACCGGCCGTCGCCGTCGTTGCGCAGCCGGTGCCGCAGCGTCAGCACCCCCGCCGCATCCAGCGTGATCTCGACGGTCAGGCTCAACCCCGCGCCCGGGTCCGCCGCCCGCACCGTGACCCGCGCGGCGCCGGCCCCGTCGCGGTTGCGCTCCTCATCGGATACGCGCACCGCGTCCCCGCCTTCGGCCACGCCGCCCGGAGCGGGCGTGCCCGCCGTGCCGCCAGGCGGGGACGGTGCATCGTGCACGTCGAGGCCGGTGAGGCGGAACGCCGTCGACCAGTCCCGGCCGTCGCGATGACCGGCGAGACCGGGCCGCCCGCTCCACCCGGCGCTCGCCTCGGGCAGCAGCGACAGCACAGTGGGCGCGTCGAAGCTGCTCGGCACCACCGGCGGCACCGTGGCGTCGACGACTGCGGGCAGGTCCTCGTCGGGCAGCGGGCCGAGGTCGGCGCCCCAGTGCACGACCCGGGGCAGCCCCGGGCCGCGGGCGTCGAGCACCAGGCTGGTCCGCGCGCGGCGCAGGTGGACGATCGTCATCCCTTGGAGGCTCCCAGCGTCAGACCCCGGACGAACTGCTTCTGGAGGAGGAAGAAGATCACCAGGGTGGGGATCGCGACCAGCACCGAGCCGGCCGAGACCAGGTTGTTGTCGGTGAAGAACTCGCCGCGCAGGTTGTTCAGCGAGCTGGTGACCGGGAACTTGTCGCCGGTCCGCATGAGGACAGTGGCCCAGAAGAACTCGTTGTAGATCCAGGTGACCTCGAGCGTGGCGAGGGCGGCGAGCGCCGGGCGGCACAGCGGCAGCGTCACCTGCCAGTACTGCCGCCACACGTTCGCCCCGTCGACCATCGCGGCCTCGTACAGCTCGTGCGGCAGCGCCTTCATGTAGTTGCTGAGCACGAACACGCAGAAGCCGCACTGGAACGCGACGTTTACCAGGATGAGTCCCCAGTAGCTGTCGTACAGCAGCTCCGAGTCGCTCATCCAGGCCGGCAGCGGGATCTCGGTGAACATCCGGAACAGCGGGATGAGCAGCGCCTGCTGCGGCAGCAGGTTCGCCGCGGTGAACAGGCCGAGCAGCGCGATGTTGAGCTTCCAGCTGAACCGGGCGATCACGAACGCCACGCACGAGGCGAGGAAGAGCGTGAGCAGCACCGCCGGGACGGTGATGTACGCGGAGTTGAGGAAGTGCTTGCCGAACTCGGCGGTACGCCAGGCGGTGACGTAGTTGTCGATCGTCCAGCCGCCGAGCGACACGTAGCCGTTGGCGGCGGTGTACTCGTAGGAGCGGAACGAGGTGAGCACCGCCCAGAGGATGGGGAACAGCCAGCCCACGGCGACCGCACCCAGGAACAGGTGCAGGACGACCCGGGCGGGTCGCACGGGGCGGCGGCGGCCGGCGGAGACGGCGGTCATCGCTTGTCCTCCCGCATCACGGTCCAGAGGTAGATGGTGATGAAGACCAGCGAGACGGCCAGCATGATGGTCGCCAGCGCGGAGCCGAAGCCGATCCGGCTCGCCTCGCCCACCACGTTCTGGGTGACCAGCGCGGAGATCAGTTCCAGCCCGTTGCGGCCCTTGTTGATGACCCAGACCAGGTCGAACGCGCGCAGCGACTCGATCACGGTCACCACCAGCACGATGATGTTGATCGGGCGCAGCACCGGGAAGACGACCCGGAAGAACGTGCTGGTCTCGGACGATCCGTCGACCGCGGCGGCCTCGCGCAGCGACGGGTCGACGCCCTTGAGGCCGGCCAGGTAGAGCAGCATGATGTAGCCGACGTGCCGCCAGCCGGCCGCCACCAGCACGGCCCAGATGTTGACGTTCGGGTCGCCGTACCAGTCGGTCTCGCCGCCGAACACGCCGTTGAGCAGCCCCTGGTCGCGGCTGTAGATGAGCTGCCAGACGAAGCCGATGAGCGCCAGCGACAGCACCACCGGCAGGTAGAGCGCGGTCTGGTAGAAGCGGCTGCCGCGGATCTCCTTGTCGAGCAGTACGGCGAGGAACATGCCGAACGGGGTGGCCACCACGAACAGCGCGGCCAGCCAGAGCAGGTTGTTCTGCACGGCGGGGACGAACGGCGGGTAGATGTTCACCACGTCGTCGTAGTTCTTGGCCCCGACCCACTCGATCTCGGAGATCGGGCCGATGCCGTCCCAGTTCGTGCCGGAGAGCAGCACCGTCGCCACCGCGGGCAGCCAGACCAGCCCGGCGACGAGCAGCAGGGGTACCAGCACCATGAGCGTGATGACCACGCGGTCGGTGCGGGACAGGAGCCGTAGCCGGCGACCGCGACCACCGTTCGTGGTGGTCGCGGCCGGCGGCGGCACGGCGCGATCCGCTTGGATCAGGGGCAGGTCGGACATGATGTCCTTCCCCCTTCCGCCGTCAGCTGGTGAAGATCGACTTCTTCTGGTTCTCGATGCTGGTGAGCAGCCCGCTGATGTCCTTCGGGTCCTTGATGAACTGCTGCAACGCCGGGATCATCACGGTGGAGGCGAAGTCCGGCCGGGTGTCGCGATCGAGGAACTGGGCGATCTCGGTGGCGGAGCCGACCAGCTCGGCCGCCTTCTTCTGCAGCGCGGTGTAGGCGCCGGTGTTCGCGCCGCTGTTGGCGACGAGCGTGCTCGGGTCGTTCTTCACAGTGATGTCCGCCGCCTCCTTGGAGCCCAGGTAGGTCAGCAGCTTCTCCGCCGCGTCCTTGGACTTCGGCTTGCGGGCCATCATGTAGCCGTCGATCGGGGCGTCCAGGGCCTTCGCGCCGATCGTGGAGTCGACCTCGGGGAAGGTGAAGAAGTCCAGGTCCTCCAGGTCCGCGCCGCTGAACTGCTGGCCGACGAACAGGCCGAGCAGGTACATGCCGCTCTTCTTCTGCTGCAGCGACTGGGCGGCCTCCTGCCAGGTGCGGCCGAGCGAGTCCGGCTGGTGCAGGGGGAGCAGCCCGGCCCAGGTGTCGAAGACCTTCTTCACCTTGTCGGAGGTCCACGCCTCCTTGCCGGCCATCAGGTCGATGTGGAACTGGTAGCCGTTGATCCGCAGGTTGAGGATGTCGAACGTGCCCATCGCGGGCCAGCCGTCCTTGTCCGCGAACGCGATCGGGTTCAGGCCGTCCTTCTTCATCTGCGCGCCGAGTGTGTTGAGGTCGTCCAGCGTCTTGGGCACCTCGTAGCCGCGCTGCTGCCACACCGACTTGCGGTAGAAGACGGCCCACGGGTAGTACGACGCCGGTACGAAGTACTGCTTGCCGTCGTCGCCTGTGGACGCCTTCTTGAACGCGTCGGAGTAGCCGTCGAGCTTGCCCCACACGTCGCTGAGGTCACCGGCCAGCCCCTTGGCGGCGAAGAACCGCATCCGGTAGCCGGCGAACCAGGTGAACACGTCGTCCGGCTTGCCCTGCAGGTAGTTGTTGATGTTCTCCTGGAACGTGTTGTGGTCGACCGTGTTGATGTCGACGGTCACGCCGGAGGACGTCTTGAAGCCGTCCATCACCTTGGCGACGACGTCCTTGGGCTTCGGGTCCGACTGGTTCGAGCCGAGCGAGACGCTCTTGGCGTCGCCGCCGGAACCGGAGTCGGAGTCGCCGCAGCCGGCGAGCAGCCCGGTGCCGAGCAGCGCCCCCGCGCCGGCCGCGCCGGCGAGCAGCGAGCGCCGGTTCAGGCCGGCGACGGACGGGGGTACGAGCCGGGCGAGGTATTCGGCTTGCGAGCGGGGACGGGACATGGTGCCTCCTGCGTGGAAGAGGTGCGCTGCGCTCATGGACCGTGATCGTTGGCGGTGAGCGGTGTTCGTGTCGGCAGTGGCAGATCCACCGAGAATCCACACGTCCGAACACAAACAGCCGGTGGCGCTTGAAGCTACCCCTTGGCGCGGCGCTGTCAAGAGGGCAAAAAGACGACGCTGTCAGCGGCAGGGCAGGGCAAAGAGCCGGTAAACGTTGGAACTTCAGTCGATGTTGGAAAGTGTTGACTTGGGTGCTGTTCGGGGGCAACCTCTGCTGTCATGCGGAACTGGCACGGCGAGGGCATCTGGTACGGCGCCGACTACAACCCGGAGCAGTGGCCCGAGCAGACGTGGGCCGAGGACGTCGACCTCATGCGACGCGCCGGGGTCAACCTGGTCTCGGTCGGCATCTTCTCCTGGGCCCTGCTCGAACCCACCCCGGGGCGGTACGTCTTCGACTGGCTGGACCGGGCGATCGACCTGCTGCACGACGGCGGCATCAGCGTCGACCTGGCCACCGCCACCGCCAGCCCACCACCGTGGCTGGCACACCGGCACCCGGAGACGCTGCCCCGCCGGGCCGACGGCACGGTGCTCTGGCCCGGCGGCCGGCAGGCGTACTGCCCCAGCTCGCCGGTGTTCCGGGACCACTCGCTCGCCCTGGTCGAGGCCGTCGCCCGGCGATACGCGCGGCACCCCGCGGTCGTGCTCTGGCACGTCTCCAACGAACTCGGCTGCCACAACGTGCACTGCTACTGCGACGTCAGCGCCGAGGCGTTCCGCGGCTGGCTGCGCGAGCGCTACGGCGACCTGGACTCGCTCAACGCCGCCTGGGGCACCGCGTTCTGGAGCCAGCGCTACCACGACTGGGCCGAGATCAATCCGCCGCGTACCGCGCCGACGTTCGCCAACCCGACCCAGCAGCTGGACTTCCTGCGGTTCTCCTCCGACGAGCAGCGCGCCCAGCTGCGCGCCGAGCGGGAGCTGCTGAACCGGCTCGTCCCGCAGCCGGTCACCACGAACTTCATGATCGGCACCGGCATCAAGTACCTGGACTACCACTCCTGGGCCTCCGACGTGGACGTGGTCGCCAACGACCACTACCTCACCGCCGCCGAGCCGCAGCCGCAGGTCGACCTGGCGCTGGCCGCCGACCACACCCGGGGCGTCGCCGGCGGTGCGCCGTGGCTGCTGATGGAGCACTCCACCAGCGCGGTCAACTGGCAGCCCCGCAACGTGGCGAAGACGCCCGGCCAGATGCGCCGCAACAGCCTCGCCCACGTCGCGCGCGGCGCCGACGGGGTGCTGTTCTTCCAGTGGCGGGCCTCCCGGGCCGGCGCGGAGAAGTTCCACTCCGCGCTGGTGCCGCACGCCGGGCCGGACACCAAGGTGTTCCGCGAGGTCTGCCGGCTCGGCGCCGACCTGCGCGCGCTCGCCGAGGTACGCGGCAGCCGCGTCGACGCCGACGTGGCGATCCTGTTCGACTACGAGGCCTGGTGGGGCGCCGAACTCGACTCCCACCCCAGCGTCGACGTCACCTACACCGACCGGCTGTCCGCGCTGCACGCCGCGCTCTGGCGGGCCGGGGTCACCGCCGACGTGGTGCACCCGTCGGCCGACCTGTCCCGCTACCGGCTCGTCCTGGCGCCCACGCTCTACCTCGTCCGCGACGCCGACGCCGACGCGCTGCGCCGGTTCGTGGAGGCGGGCGGCACGGCTGTGGTCACCTACTTCAGCGGCATCGTCGACGAGCACGACCACATCCGGCTCGGCGGCTATCCCGGCGCGTTCCGCGACCTGCTCGGCGTACGCGTCGAGGAGTTCTTCCCGCTGCGGGCCGGCGAGACGGTACGCCTCGACGACGGTGCCCGCGCCGACGTGTGGACCGAGTGGCTGCACGCCGAGGGCGCGGACGTGCTGGCCGCGTACACCGACGGGCCCCTGCCCGGCGTGCCGGCGCTGACCCGCAACGCCGTCGGCGCGGGCGCCGCCTGGTACGTCGGCACTCGCCTCGACGACGAGGCCACCGACCGGCTGGTGGCCCGGCTGCTCGACGAGACGGGTGTCCGTCCGCCGGTGGGCGCGCCGCCCGGGGTGGAGGTGGTCCGCCGTCGCTCGGCGGACCGGAGTTGGCTGTTCGTGGTCAACCACACCACCGAGCCGGCCCGGCTGGCGGTCACCGGCACCGAGCTGCTCGGCGGCGCCCGGTGCGACGGCGAGCTGGAGGTGCCGGCGGGTGAGGTGGCGGTGGTCCGCGAGGAGCCCGCGCCGGTGCCCGCGACCGCCTGACCGGTACGTGGCCGTTCGCGCCGAGGAGGTCCCCCATGCTCGCCCAGCAACGGCAGAGCGCCATCCTGGAGTTGATCCGCCAGAGCGGCGGCGTCCGGGTCAGTCACCTGGTCAGCCGCTTCGGTGTGTCCGACATGACGATCCGCCGCGACCTGGAGGTGCTGGCCGACCGCGGCCTGATCGACAAGGTGCACGGCGGCGCGACGCTGGCCGGACCGGGCTCCACCGAGGAGCCCGGCTTCGCCGCCAAGTCGGTACGCCAGCAGGCCGAGAAACGCGCCATCGTGGAGCGGGCCGCCGGCCTGGTCGAGCCCGGCATGGCGGTGGCGCTGTCCGCCGGCACCACCACCGCCGCGCTGGCCGCCCGGCTGGCCGAGGTACGCGGGCTGACTGTGGTCACCAACTCGATCCCGGTGGCCGACGCGCTCTACCAGAATCCCCGCGCCGACCAGACGGTGGTGCTGACCGGCGGCATCCGTACCCCGTCGGACGCGCTGACCGGCCCGGTCGCCGAGGCGGCCATCGCCGCCCTCAACGTCGACCTTCTCTTCCTCGGCGTGCACGGGATGAGCCCGCGTACCGGATTCACCACGCCCAACCTGCTGGAGGCGGCGGTGAACCGCCGGCTGATCGGGTCCGCACGGCGGCTGGTGGTGCTCGCCGACCACACCAAGTGGGAGACCATCGGCATCGCCACCATCGCGCCGCTGGAGGAGGCCGACGTACTGATCACCGACGGCGGCCTGCCGCCGGAGGCCCGCCGGCAGCTCGGCGAGCAGGTCGGCGAGCTGGTGGTGGTACGCGCCGACTGAGGCCACGGCGTGCCTCACAGCCACTTTTCAGCCGGGCCGTTTAGGGTGCCCTGACGAAGCGTCCGACGGTCCATGTCGGAGTGCCGTTCAGCGGGAGTGACCGATGGTCTTCAAGAAGATGTTGAGCGCGTTCGGCGTGGGTGGCCCGAGTGTCGACACGGTGCTCACCAACCCGAACACCCGGCCCGGGCTGACCCTGGACGGTCACGTCAACCTGGTCGGCGGCGACAGCCCGGCGCGGATCGAGCAGATCAACCTCGGCCTGGTCACCCGCGTCGAGATCGAGGGTGGCGACCACGAGTACGCGGGCGTGATGGAGTTCCACCGGATGCCGGTCAGCGGCGCCTTCGAGCTGGCCCCCAAGCAGCAGCTCTCCATCCCGTTCCAGATGCCGGTGCCGTGGGAGACCCCGATCACCGACGTGTACGGCCAGCGCCTGCACGGCATGACGATGGGCCTGCGCACCGAGCTGGCGGTGGCCCGCGCCGTCGACAAGTCGGACCTGGACCAGGTGTCGGTGCACCCGCTGCCGATCCACGAGCGGATCCTGGAGGCGTGCCAGGCGCTCGGCTTCCGGTTCAAGCACGCCGACCTGGAGCGCGGCCACATCTACGGCGTGCCGCAGACGCTGCCGTTCTACCAGGAGATCGAGTTCTTCGCCGCGCCGCAGTACGCGCAGACGGTCACCGAGGTCGAGCTGACGTTCGTGACCAGCCAGCAGGGCGTCGAGGTGATCCTGGAGTGCGACAAGCGCGGCGGCTTCCTCAGCCCCGGGCACGACGTCATCGGCCGCTACTCGGTCCCGCACACCGACGCCACCCGTACCGACTGGGTGCAGGTCGTCGACGGCTGGCTGCGGGAGACCACCGGCCGTTACGGCAGCATGCGGGCCCAGGGCTTCGGCATGCCGCACGGCGGCCACGGCTACCCGGGTCACCACGGCTATGCCGGCCACGGGCGGCGCGGCCCGGGCATGGGCGGCGTGGTCGCGGGCGCCGCGCTGGGTGTCGCCGGCGGCATGATCGCCGGGGAGATGCTCGACGACGCGTTCGACGGCGGCGGCGACGACTTCGGGGACTTCGGCGAGGAGTGAGCGGACGCGACGACGCCCCCGGGACGGATCCCGGGGGCGTCGCCGTTCGCGCGGCGTACGGTCAACGTCCGCGGCGCTCCTTGCCGGAACGGCGCGCGCTGCCCGCCTTCGACAGGCCACGGCTGACCAGGTACGCGCCGGTCAGCGCGGTCAGGTACCACCACGCCTGGTTCGGGTTGTTGATGTTCAGGCCGTTGGTGGCGGCGCCTCGCCAGAACGCGGCGATCACGACGACCGCGACCGCTGCGGCGTACACCCAGAACTCGGTGGTCAGGAACGCCTGCTTCGTCTCCGTACCCGGGGACGGCATGTTCTCCCGGTGACCGTCGTGCATCGACGGCATGTGCCGGGTCGACGTGTCCTGCATGCTCGACCGGTTCTGGACGTCGGACATCGGCCGGTTCATCGGCCTGGTGGATGCAGCCTGCGTGCTCATCTGGTCCTCCTCAGGATTTGATGAGTCGTACCTGCACACCCTCGCCCCGCTACCGCAGGTCGGCCACGGCGCGGTTCGCGCTCTGTGGCGGGGGCACCCTGGGTCTACCCGGGGCCGGAGACAAGGTAACCGCCGGTCACCGTCGAATGGCCGCCGCGCTCGGCTCGCGGCCGGAACCGGACACCGGGGCGCACACCGGTCCTCCCGCCGCCGCTTCCGGTTTCAGCCACCCGCCCTCGGGCACGCACCACCGATACCCCGAGAGAGCTGCGAGGTGGTTGACGTGCGTGAGGACGACATGCGGCAGGACGCCGCCCGGCGGGCCGAGCAGCGGGTCGCCGGAGGCGTGTACGGCGAGGGCGCGCTGGACGAGGTCACCGTGCCGCAGACCGACGTGGAGCGGGTGCGGCAGGAACTCGACCCGGACGACCCGGCGGACGTACCCGTCGACCCGACGGTGCTGCGCGACGGCGGACCGACCCGGGGTCAGGGCGCGGTGACCACGACCGGTGGCACCGCGGGCCCGGCGAGTGTGCGCCGGCTGGCCCGCCAGCCCGAGAAGCACCCGGGCAAGGTGGCGCCCACGACGACCGGTGACGCCGGTACGGGTGGCCTGAGCACCCCGGCCGGCGGTTCCACGAGCGACAACTCGGCCACCGGTGCCCAGGTTGGCAACTTCACCAACAACCGCTCCAACCCGGGCTGACCGAGGCAGGGACGGCGGGACGGCCTCCGGCCGCCCCCACCATGCGCACCCCTGACTGCGCCACTTCGCCGAAGTGGCGCAGTCAGGGCGGCCATGTTGTGGCAACTTCCCCGATGTGGCGCACGCGACCACCACTCCGGCGCTGGCGTGTTCGCCGCACCCGATCCCGCCCTCTCTGGCCATGTGCTTTCCCCGGCTGGCGCTGGCGACGTCCCGCCACTTCGGGGAAGTGGTGTGGTGAGGGTGGCCGTGATGTAGCAACTTCCCCGATCTGGCGAACGGGCCGCAACTCCATGATCGCGGAGCGGAGCGACGGCGGAGAGGGGGCGGAGAGGGGGCGCAGCGGGACTTGAGGCAGCACGTGCTCGACCCCGTTGACCATGAAGTTGACGGCCGATTTGGAGATCCACATCGCCGCCAACTTCATGATCAACGGGGTGGGAGGGTGGGAGGGGGTGGGGGTTACGGGGTGCGGAGGATGCCCAGGCGCTGGGTGGCTCTTGTGAGGGCCACGTAGAGGTCGCTGTGGCCCCTCGGGGACTCGGAGACGATGCGGGCCGGGTCGACCACCAGCACCGAGTCGAACTCCAGGCCCTTTGCCTGCTCGGTGGTCAGCACCACGATCCGGTTCGCCAGCTCCGGCTGCTCGCCCACTGTCGCCTCCGGCAGTGCCGTCACCACCGCGCCGCCCAGCTCGGCCACCCGGCCGGTCGGCACCAGCACGCCGAGCCGCCCGTCACCGAGCGACGCGGCCTCCCGGGCCGTGGCCTCGACCAGCTCCGCCACCAGCCGGTCCGCCGGTACGGTCCGGTCCCACGGCGGTACGCCGGTGGCGCGTACCGAGCGGGGCGGCCGCAGCGCCGGATCGATAGCGGCCAGCACGTCGGCGGCGACCGCCATGATCTCGGCCGGGGTGCGGTAGCTGACCGTCAGCTCCTCCAGCCGCCACCGGTCCGCCACGTACGGCGCCAGCGCCTCGCCCCACGACGGCGTGCCCGCGAGCGCGCCGGTCTGCGCCACGTCACCGACGATCGTCATCGACCGGCTCGGGCAGCGGCGCATCAGCAGCCGCCACGCCATCGGCGACAGCTCCTGCGCCTCGTCCACGATGACGTGCCCGAACGCCCAGGTACGGTCGGCGGCGGCGCGCTGGGCGGTGGTGAGCCGGTCGGACTCCTCCTGCCGCTCGGAGAGCCGGTCGGCGTCGATCAGGTCGGTGACGCCGAGGATCTCACCGCCGTCGGCCTCGTCCTCGACGTCGATGGAGCGGGAGCCGCGCCAGATCTCCAGCACACCCTCGGCGTACTCGCGTTCCAGCGCCCGGATCCGCTCCCGGCGCGCCACGGCGGCGCGCTCGTCCTCGCCGAGCAGCTCGGCGGCCTCGTCCAGCAGCGGCACGTCGGCTGGTGTCCAGCCGCCGGGCTCGCGGTGCAGCGCGGCCCGCTCGGTATCGGTGAGCATCGGCGCGGCGGTGGCGATCCGCTCCGGCGAGGCGTACAGGTCGGCGAGCAGGCGCTGCGGGGTCAGTACCGGCCACAGCTCGTCCAGCGCGGCCCGGATCTCCGGCTCCTCGCGCAGCTCGCGGCGGATCTCCGCGCGGTCGGCCTCGGAGAGCAGGTTCTCCCCGCCCAGCGGGTCGGCGCCGATCCGCTCGGCCACCTGGTCGGCGAGCGCGTGCACGATCTCCACGTCGAACAGGGCCCGGGCCAGGTTGTGCGGGCGGCCGGTGCGGCGTACCCGGTCGCGGGCCTGCCGCACGGTCTCCGGGTCGAGCGTCAGCACCTCCCGTTGCGGCAGCTCGATGGTGACCGGCTCGTCGGGCACCCACTGCCGGTCGCGGACGGCGGCGGCGAGCACGTCGGCCAGCACCGCGCGGCCCTTGAGCGCCGCGGTGGTGGCCGGCTCCGCGCGGCGGGCGTGTACGCCGGGGAACAGGTCGGCCTGGGTACGCAGCAGCACGCCGGTCTCGGCCAGCGTGGGCAGCACCTGGGAGATGTAGCGCAGGAACGTGGCGTTCGGGCCGACCAGCAGCACGCCGCGGGTGGAGAGCTGCTGGCGGTGCGTGTAGAGCAGGTACGCGGCCCGGTGCAGCGCCACCGCCGTCTTGCCGGTGCCGGGCCCGCCCTGCACCACCATCACGCCGGGCAGGTCGGCGCGGATGATCCGGTCCTGCTCGGCCTGGATGGTCTCGACGATGTCGCGCATCCGGCCGGTACGCCCGGCGTTCAGCGCGGCGAGCAGCGACGCCTCGCCGGTCAGCTCCTCGTGCGCGGTGGGGGAGGCGGCGGCGATGTCCAGCACCTCGTCGTTGAGCCCGGTCACCTTGCGGTCGCGGGTGCGCAGGTGGCGCCGGCGGCGTACGCCCTGCGGGTTGGCGGCGGTGGCCAGGTAGAACGGGCGGGCGGCGGGGGCGCGCCAGTCCATCAGCAGCGGGTCGTAGTCGCCGGACGAGTCGAAGATCCCGATCCGGCCGATGTAGCGGACCGCGCCGTCGTCGCCGTCGAGGCGGCCGAAGCACAGGCCGCTCTCCACCGCGGAGAACTGCTCGACCTGGTCGGCGTACATCGCGACTGTCGAGTCGCGCTGCGAGCGGGCCTGCTGCGTGCCACCGGTGTGGCGCAACTCCTCGTCGAGCCGCCGGGCGGCCTGTTCCCGCATGCCGTCCAGCCGGTCGTACAGCATCGAGACGTATTCCTGTTCCCGGCCGATCTCGTCGTCCTGGCGCAGGTCAGCCGACACGTCGGAGTGCGTTGACAATCCGGCTCCTCATTGACTAGAATTGCCGCAGGAATGGCATTCAGAAGCCATTCCTTTTTTGTGCCTGAACTGAGAAAGATAGCGCGTCGGCAGCCACCCGACCAAGCCCGGACACGACTCGGGGCCCGGCCGGCGTCAGCCGACCGAGCCCCGGGCACGGCGATTCTCAGCCCTTTGCCGCCTCGTAGAGCCGCTCCGGCGTGACCAGACCGGCGATCACCCGGCCGTCGTCGGTCAGCAGCACGCTGAACAGCTTGCCGCTGAGCAGTCGGCCGCTGCCCCAGTCGCCGCTGACCTTCGGCAGGTCACCGAGCACGCCGGCCAGCATCTGGGCATCCGGCGCGTCCGCGCCGGGCTTCGCGCCGCCGCCGGTCGCCGCGTCGCCGATCTTGGCGACCACCACCGTGGTCCAGCCGGTGCCGACGGTACGGACGTCCGGCTTCTCGGCGTCCTTCTTCTCGAACCGCTCGCCGGCCGGTCCGGGCCGCTCGCCCTCGGTCGCCTCGGTGACCTTCACGCCGGGCGGCGGGTTGAACCGGAACTGGTCGGCCTCCGGCGTGCGGAAGTCGACCTGGGTGAACGCCACCTGGAACGCCGGCTCGTCCTGCCCGTCGGCGAGCACCTGCAGGCGCAGCGGCACGTGCTCCTTCGCGTCCAGCGCGATCCGGACCTGGTGGACCAGGGACGCCTTGTCGCGCGGCGTGAGCACCAGCTCGTACGCGTCCCGCCCGGCGACTGTGGCGGTGCGGCCGACGGTGACCGCGGTGGTCGGGTCGATCGCCTCCAGCGCCCGGTCCGCGGCGTCGGCCGGGGTGGCCGGCACGGTGGCCCGCTCCGGCGCGTCGGCCGGCAACTTCCGGTGCGTGGCGGTGTTCTCCCGGCTGTTCCAGGTCCAGACGTCGCGGCCGTTGCGCAGGATGTCCTGCTCGCCGAGCGTGTCGACGAGCGCGAGCCGCTGCCGGTCCTCGCCGCCGTACCAGACGCGCAGCGTGTGCGTACCGGAGACCAGGCCGGCCAGGTCGTTGCCGGTGGCCTGGCCGGCGAGCGCGGCGATCGGCGGCAGGCCCAGGTCGGCGCGCTGCACCACGGTGCCGGAGAGCCCGTCCAGGCGGGACGTGCGCAGGTCTTCCAGGAGCTGGGCGGCGCTGCGCGGCGGCAGCGCCGGGTCGGCGCCGGCGGCGAACGTGCCGACGGCGGCGCCACCGCCGATCACGGCGACCCCCGCGGTCACCGGGACCAGCCAGCGCAGCACGGCGCGGTTCTTCATCACTGACATAGTGTGCACCTCCTGCGCTCCATGCTGCGCGACCGTCGCTGTGACCACGCTGAGGAGATCCCCTACGGGTGAGCCCGTGGTGGCACCCTGGACCGGTGCGGTTGCTGGTGGTGGAGGACGAGACGCGGCTCGCGGCGGCGCTGCGCCGGGGCCTGTCGGCGGAGGGTTTCGTGGTCGACGTGGCGGCTACCGGCCCGGACGGGCTGGACGCTGCCCGGCACGGCGAGTACGACGCGATGATCCTCGACGTGATGCTGCCCGGCCTGTCCGGCTACGAGGTGGTGCGTCGGCTGCGCGCCGAGCAGCGCTGGCTGCCGGTGCTGATGCTGTCGGCCAAGGACGGGGAGTACGACCAGGCCGACGGCCTGGACTGCGGCGCCGACGACTACCTGACCAAGCCCTTCTCGTACGTGGTGCTGCTGGCCCGCCTGCGGGCGCTGCTGCGCCGTGGCGCGCCCCGGCGGCCGGCCGTGCTCACCGTCGGCGACCTGCGCCTGGACCCGGCCCGCCGCCGGGTCACCCGGGCCGACGTCGAGGTGGTGCTGACCAGCCGGGAGTACGCGCTGCTGGACTACCTGATGCGCCGCCCCGGCGAGGTGGTCTCCAAGACCGAGCTGCTGGACCACGTCTGGGACGCCTCTGTCGAAACCGCGCCGAACGCGGTGGAGGTCTACGTCGGCTACCTGCGGCGCAAGATCGGCCGGGAGCGGCTGGAGACGGTACGCGGCGCCGGTTACCGGCTGGCCACATGAGCCGGTGGATACGCGGCCCGCTGCCGCGCCTGGGCCTGCGCGCCCGGCTGCTCGCGCTGGGCGTGCTGGGCCTCGTGGTCGGGTTCGCGTTCGGCGGGGCGCTGCTGCTCGGCGCGCTGGGCTGGACGCTGCAACGCTCGGTCGACGAGGAGGCGCTGCGCACCGCCGACGCGGTCGCGTTGCTGACCGCCGAGGACGCGCTGCCGGACCCGCTGCCTGTCGCGGGCGGGCAGTTGCGGGTGCAGGTGGTCGACGCGCAGGGCCGGATCCGGGCCGCTTCGATCGACGCGGACCGCCTGGTGCCGATGCTGGGCCCGGACGAGCTGCGTCCCGGGCAGCGGCAGCGGCTGGTGGTGGACGGGCGGCGCGCCGGGATGCCCGGCCCGGTCCGGGTGGTCACGGTGCCGGCCGGCACGCCGCAGGAGCCGCGGACGGTGCTCGTCGCCAAGTCGCTCACCGACGTGCGGCACAGCCTGCACGTGGTCCGCAACCTGCTGCTCGTCGGCTTCCCGCTGCTGGTGGCGGGGCTCGGCGTGGTGGCCTGGCGGGTGGTGGGCGCGACGCTCCGGCCGGTCGAGCAGTTGCGCAGCGGCGCCGCCGAGATCACCGGCCGGGCCGGGGCGGAGCGGCTTCCCGTACCGGCGGGGCAGGACGAGATCCACCGGCTCGCGGTCACGCTCAACGACATGCTGGACCGGCTGGCCGCGTCCCGGGACCGGCAGCGGGCGTTCGTCGCCGACGCCGCGCACGAGCTGCGCAGCCCGCTGACGAACATGCGTACCGAGCTGGAGGTGGCCCGGCGTCTCGGCGACGACACGGACTGGCCGGCGGTCGCCGACGACCTGCTCGCCGACACCGAGCGGCTGAGCCGCCTGGTGGACGACCTGTTGCTGCTTGCCCGCCTCGACGAGCAGGACGCCCGGCCGTCCCCGGTGGGCCCGGTGGAGCTGGGGGAGCTGTTGCGTACGGTGGCCGCCCGCTATCCGTCGCCGCCGCTGCGCCTGACGCCGCCCGACGCGCCCCGGTGGGTCGAGGGCGACGCGGGGGAGCTGCGCCGGGTGCTGGTGAACCTGGTGGACAACGCGCTGCGGCACGCGTACACCGGTGTCGATCTGGCGGTGAGCGGGCCGGACGGTGCGTACCACCTGATCACGGTGACCGACGACGGTCCGGGCATCCCGGCGGCGGACCGGGAGCGGGTGTTCGCCCGGTTCACCCGGCTCGACGACGCGCGGGCCCGCGACGCGGGCGGCGCCGGTCTGGGCCTGGCCATCGTGCGCGAGCTGGTGCGCCGGGCCGGCGGCACGGTGGAACTCGCCGACGCGACGCCCGGCGCCGCCGCGCCGGGGCTGCGCGCGACGGTACGGCTGCCCGTGCTGGCCGAGCCCGAGCCGGAGTGAGCGGTCATCGGCGTTTCGTGCAGACCGGCCCGGTGCGGGCGACGCTGTCGGTGGACCAGACCAGCGCCACTGTGAAGCAGTAGTCGGTGGTGCGGTCGAGCCCGTAGGCGATGTAGTCGGCCGACCCGGCGGGCAGCGTCGCGAACGTGCCCTGCGGCTGCCCGGCCCGGCCCCCGGCGACCACCACCGGTCCTTCCGCGCCGGCCGGGTACGTCCAGCTCAGCACGATGCTGTCGCGCCGGTCGGTGAGGGTGAGCCGTCCGGGCGGCGTGCCGGGCTCGGCGGCGGCGGGGGTGGACGGCGCGGGAGCGGCGGAGGTCGCCGGCGGCGCGCTGGAGGCCGGCGGCGGGGTGCCGCGGCCGTCGTCGACCCGGGACACGCCGGCGATCACCGCGATGGTGCCGAGCAGCAGCGCCACCGCCACGCCGAGCACCACGAGCGGCAGCCAGGGACGGGCGCGCCGCTCGGCCGCGGGTGGCCGGGGCACGTGCACCGGCAGGTAGCGCGACGGCGGCTCGGGCGGTGGCGGCGGCACGCGGCGTACCCCGACGGGCTGGTCGTCGGCGAGCCCGACCACAGTGGGCGGCAGCGGGTCCGCGCCCGGTCGCCACGGTTGCTCGGCCGGCTCGTCGGGCGGCCACGGGTAGTCGTCGAACGCGTCGCCGTCGGCCTCCGGCGCGGTACGCGGTGTCGGCACGTGCGCTGTCTCGGCGGCCCGGCCGGGCGGGTGGTAGAGCGGCGTCTCGACCGGCTCGTCGAGCGCGGGCGGGCTGTAGGGCGGCAGGTCGTGCGGGCCCTCGGTGGCCGGGGGAACCCGGGCGGCGGGCACCACGGGCGTGGTCCGGGCGGGCGGCGGCTCGGGCGGCGGAGCGGCGGGCGCGGGGCAGACGTGGTCCGGGTCGGCGGCGGCGCGGGCCAGCCCGGCCACCTGGGCGGCGAGTGGGTCGTCGAAGTCCAGGTGCAGGCGGCACAGCTCCTCGGCGAGCGTCAGGTGCTCGTGCGAGTCGGCGTACCGGCCGCAGTCGCGTTCCATCGCGCCGAGCTTCGCCAGCATCTTGATGCCGCTGGGGTGGCCGTCGCCGTACACCTCCCGGTGCAGCTCCCAGGCGTCCTGCAACCGGTCGCGGGCCACCTCGCACTGGCCGCGCGCGTACTCCACGGTGGCCAGATCGGCGTGCGCGGCGAGCACCTGCTGCGACTCCGGGCCGTTGCGGGCGGTCAGCTCGATGATGACGTCGGAGTAGAGCCGGGCGGCCCGGGCGTCGCTGCCGACCCGGTGCAGCACCGCGGCGAGCGTCGCGGCGGCGGTGACGGTGCGCTCGTCGGAGCGGCCGTACAGCCGGGTGGCGGCCGCGTACGCGAACGCGGCCCAGCCGCGGGCGGAGTGCGGCTCGCCGAGCGCGACGAGCACCTTGGCCTGGAGCCCGGCCGCCTCGGCCAGCTCGGGGGAGGCGTTGCCGGGTCGGGGATCGGCGTCGCTGAGCGCGTCGGCGAGCAGCCGGTGCGCGCCGTCGAGGTCGCCTTCGGACACCAGATGGTGCGCCTGGACGGTCAGGTCAGCGAAGCCGGAGGACACGCCCCATCGTGCTCGTCCGGCGACGGTATGTACAAGACCCGGAGTGGATCAGTTTGGTCCCGAATCCGTCAGGTGGTCGGCGAGCGTCTCGCTGATCCGGCGGAGCTGGTCGACCTGGGCCGGGCTGAGCGCGTCGAACAGGTGCCGGCGTACCCCCTCGACGTGGCCGGGCGCGGCGGCGGCCAGGGTGGCGAAGCCCTCGTCGGTGAGCACGGCGACCTGCCCGCGCCGGTCGGTGGGGCAGCCCTCCCGGCGGATCCACCCGGACGCCTCCAGCCGCGCGGCGGCGTGCGAGAGCCGGCTGCGCGACGAGCCGGTCAGCTCGGCCAGCTCGCTCATCCGCAGCCGCCGGTCGGGGGCCTCGGAGAGGCGGACCAGGATTTCGTAGTACGCGTGCGGCATGCCCGCGTCGCGTTGCAGCTCGCGGTCGAGCGTCTCCATGAGCCCTCGGGAGGCGGTCAGGAAGGCCCGCCAGGTCCGCTGCTCGTCGGGGTCCAGCCACCGGGTCATGGCGCCCATCATAGTGGGGATAGTTGAACGCTCAACAAAACCGGGGTACGGTCGGTGGCATGGGCATCCACCGACTCAACCACGCCGTCCTCTACGTCAGTGACCTGGAGCGCAGCGTCGCCTTCTACCGCGACGTGCTGGGCTTCCGGCGGGTCCCGATGACGCCCGAGGGCTTCCGCGGCGCCGCGTTCCTCCAGGCGCCCGACTCCACGAACGACCACGACCTCGGGCTGTTCGAGATCGGCGCGGCGGCCGGGGCGTCCCAGGCCGGCCGGGCCACCGTCGGCCTCTACCACCTGGCCTGGGAGCTGGACACGCTCGACGAGCTGGGCGCCACCGCCGAGCGGCTGGCCGCCGCCGGCGCGCTGGTCGGCGCGTCCGACCACGGCACCACCAAGAGCCTCTACGGCCGCGACCCGGACGGGCTGGAGTTCGAGATCGTCTGGATCGTCCCGGCCGAGCTGCTCGACGACGCCGCGCTGGCCGCGCGTACCCGCATCGGACGGCTCGACCTCGACCGCGAGCGGCAGCGCTACGGCGGGCAGACCCGCGGCGGCGTGGGCATCTCCGTCCCGGTCTGAGCGGGGTTCGCGGCCGGGCCCGCCGCGCCGTGCGGTAGAAACGGCACCATGCCGACCGACGCCGTCCTGCGCGAGCTGCTCGTCCGCCAGCTCGACCACTGGCTCCCCGCCGCGCTGCACCGGGCGCGGCGGGCCACGCTCGCGCTCGCGTACGCCGGGGGAGACGCCACCGGCGCGGAGGATGCGCTGCGGGTGGTGGCCGAGTTCGCCGACCGGCTGCGCGGACGGCGGCTGACCGTGCTGGTGGTCGCCGACGACGGCACCGACCTGCCGGTACGCCTCGGCGCCGCCGAGGCCACCCTGCCCGCCGACGTCGCCGTGCACCTGGTGCCCGGCGGCCCGGACCGGCTGCCGGTGGCGCTCAAGGCCGCCGGTGCGGCCGGCGCGCCGCTGCTCGTCGTGGCCGACGGCGCCGACCCGGACCCGGCCCTGCTCGCCGCCGCCGCGTCCGGGCGCCCGGCCGAGCTGCTGCTCGTCACCACGCCCGGACGGTCGCTGCGGCCGGCGCTCACCGGTGCCGGGTTCCCGCTCGTCACCGAGGTCGAGCTGGTGCCCGACGGGGACGGCCCGGCGCGGCTGCTCGGCTACGGCACCGGCTCCGACCGCGGGCTGGAGGCGGTCAAGGACGCGCTCTGGGCGGTCGACGAGTACGCCGGCGTGCGCTACCGCGACCCGGCCGATCCGCAGGGCCGCCTGCTCGACATCTCGCTCGATCCCGAGCCCGGCCCGCTGCGCCGGGAACTGCTGGCCGAGCTGGCCCGCTCCGGCCCGCAGACGGTCACCGATCTGCGCCGCTTCGCCACCACGGCGACTGTCTACCGGGCCGCCGACGCCAACCGGGCGCTCGCCTCGCTGCTCGCCTCGGGCGCGGTGACCCGCGACCCGGAGCACGGCCGGCTCGGCGGGGACGTGTCGATCAGCGTCGTCCCGAGCGCTGGGTCATCTGCTTGACCACTATCGACGCCCCGGTGGCGACCACGCCGATGCTGAACACCATCTGCGCGCACACCGCCACCCGGGCGATCTGACCCTGGGCGTGCACGTCGCCGTAGCCGACAGTGGTGAGCGTCGCGAGCGCGAAGTAGAGCGCGTCGACCCGGGTGCGCAGGCCGACGAACTCGCCGGGCCGGGTGTTCGCCACCACGTAGTCGCCGAGCGCGAAGACCAGCAGCCCGGCGATCAGCGCGACCGCGAGCCGGGTCAGCGCCCGGTCCTCGTCCCGGCCGGTCGGCTGGTCCTTGACGAGCTGGCGGCGGACCTGGCCGGTGACCAGGAACGCGATCACTGCCACCAGGACCAGCGTGCCGGCCGAGCGCAGGACCAGCCGCAGGCCGTTCGGGTCGGCCTCGACCGGCACCAGGAAGTAGCCGACGAGCATGAGCAGGCAGGCCGCCACGGCCCGCCGTCGTATCCGCCGCAGCAACAGGTCCGCCATGTGGCGATTCTCCGGCCACCGCAACGCCGTGACGGGCGGAACCGCGATCCCGGCCGCAGACGACGAGCGGGGTGCCGGCGAATCGCCGGCACCCCGCTCGTCGCCTGGAAGGTCAGGCCTTGTCCTGCTTCCACGACAGCGGCCCCGGAAGGTCCACGCGGTGGGCGCGGGTGTTCGAGTTCCAGGACCAGCGGCCGATCTTGATGCTCCACGACGAGAAGCCGTTCTGGGTGAAGTGGAGGATCAGCGGCCCGTACTTCTTACGCTTGCGGAACTGGACGCCCATCGGGGGTGCCTCCTTCGTCTCCCTGCCTCTGCAGTCGTCTGCATGCCTTCGCGGCATCGAACATGCCCGGATCGACGATTCGCGAAACCCTGCCCGATCCGCTCTGGACGGTGGGACCGGCGCCCGGCAGAATCTCTATCCAACGGGTAGGTGTTAAGGAGTAGTAAATGCTGGTGGATACGCGCTGTAACAAAGCCAGCGATGAAAGTCTCACTGACTGGAAGGGCGTTGACCGGCGCCGTGAGTGGTCGGCAGCATGAGTGCCGGGTCGCCCCGCATCGCCTCCCTCATCCGGGGGTACCGAGAGAGAACACAGCGCCGCCGCTGCTACCCCTGGACTGGAGGCTCTCGTGGACCACGTGCATGCACCGTCACGTCGTGAGCTGGTGGCGTCGTGACCACCGTGGACCGGCCCGGTGCCACCACCGTCGAGCTGCGCCCGGTCGACGTCGACTCGTTCCGCGGCCTGCTGCGCCGCCAGGCGTCCACCGTCACCGTGGTCACCACCCCCGGCCTGCGCGGCAACCGGATGCGGCCGGACCTGCCGCCGGCCGGTTTCACCGCCACCTCGTTCACGTCGGTGTCGCTCGACCCGCCGCTGGTCTCGGTCTGCCTGGGCCACGCGTCGTCGAGCTGGCCCACAGTCGAGCAGGCCGAGCACGTCGCCGTGCACCTGCTCGCCTCCGGCCAGCAGGAGATCGCCCAGATCTTCGCCATCAGCGGCATCGACAGGTTCAGCGCCCACCCGGGCTGGACCACCGGGCCGTTCGGCGTGCCACTGATCGGCGACGCGCTCGCCGTGCTGCTGTGCCGGGTGGTCCGCCGAATCGAGGCGGGCGACCACACCATCCTGCTCGGCGAACCGCTCGCGCTCGGCGCGGGCGAGGACGGCGATCCGCTGCTGCACCACCGGGGCACCTACACCACCACGCTCGGCGACTGGCCCGAGGCGTGGTGACCACCGCCGCCGAGGAGCTGATCGCGCTCGACCGGGCCGCCCAGGACCTGCTGTTCCGGGCGGCCCGCACCGCAAACGCGTTCACCGACGAGCCGGTCGCCGACGAGCACGTCCGCGCCGTCCACGACCTGATCCGGTACGGCCCGACCGCGATGAACGCCCAGCCGCTGCGGGTGCTGCTGCTGCGCTCCGCGGCGGCCCGGGCGCGGCTGCTGCCGTACGTCAGCGCCGGCAACCGGGACAAGACGGCCTCCGCGCCGCTGACCGCTGTGCTCGCCGCCGACGTGGACTGGCACGACCGGCTGCCCGAGCTGTTCCCGCACCGCCCCGGCGCCCGCGACTGGTTCACCGGCGACCCGGCCGGCCGGGAGGCGCAGGCCCGGTTCAACGCCGCGCTCCAGATCGGCTACCTGCTGGTCGGTGTCCGCGCCGCCGGGCTGGCCGCCGGACCGATGGCCGGGTTCGACGCCGCAGGCGTGGAACGGGAGTTCTTCCCCGGCGGGCGGCACCGGGTGCTGCTGCTGATGAACATCGGCCGCCCGGCGCCGGACGCCTGGCGGGAACGGCTGCCGCGCCTGCCCTACGAGGAGGTGGTCGACACGCTGTGAGTCAGCGCGGCTCCCACGCGTCCGGCTGGGCGGTCAGCTTGCGTACGTGGGCCGGCAGCCGGCCGCTGACCAGCTCGTCCAGGCTCACCTCGTCGACCACGCGGCGCACCGAGGCGCGGACCGCCACCCAAAGCCGGGGCAGGTTCTCCGCCGCCCCCTCGTACTGCGTCTCCTCGGGGCGCAGCCCGCGTACCCCGGCGAGCGGACCGTCGACGGCGCGCAACACGTGCCCGATGGTGATCTCGCGCGGCGGCCGGGCCAGCGTGTAGCCGCCCTCGGCGCCGCGCTGTGCCCGGACGACCCCGGCCCGGCGCAGGTCGGCCAGGACCGCCTCGAGGAACTTGCGCGGCATGTCCTGCTCCGCCGCGATGGCTTGGGTGGACAGCAGGGTCGGGTACGCGGTGGCCAGGCTCAGGGCTGCCCGGACCGCGTAGTCGCCGCGCGCGGAGATCTGCACAGTGCCATCATGCCTGGCCGCCGGGTACGGGGGAGTCGGCGGGCGGCCGGGGTCGCACCAGACGGACGGGCAACGGGCGTTCCCGCTCGGCCCGGAAGGTCCCCGGGCTCACCCCGACCTCCCGGGTGAAGAAGCGGCCGAAGTTCGTCGGCTCGGGAAAACCCAGCTCCCGGCCGATCGCGGCGATCGACTCGTCGGTGGCGGCGAGCAGCCGGCACGCCTGCAACGCCACCCGCTCGTCGATCACCTGTTTGGCGCTGCGGCCGGTCACCGCCAGGCAGGCCCGGGTCAGGGTACGCACCGAACAGCCGAGCTGGGCGGCGTAGTCCTCCACCCGGCGGGTGTGCCGGTAGCCGCGTTCCACCTCGCGGCACAGCCGCCGGAACGTCTCCGTCTCGGCCCGGGGCGTCGCGCCGTCGCGCGGGTGCGGCAGCAGGCTCAGCCGCAGCAGCAGGACGGCGAGCTGGTGGCGCAGCAGCGCCGCGGCGGCCGGCACCAGCGCGTGCCGGTCCGCGTCCACGGCGAGCTGGCTCACCTCGCTGATCACCGCGTCCTCGTCCTCGCCGGCGAGCTGGCGGTGGGCGGGCACCGCGTCCGGGTCGACGTCGAGGCCGCGCAGCGCGTCCGGCCGCCAGCTCACCACAGTCGCGTCGAGCTGGGCGCCGACGAACCGCAGCGCCTGGCCGGGACGGGCGCGCAGCAGCGTGCCCGGACGGCAGGGGACCGGCCGGAAGTCCAGCTCGGCGGTGCCGTGGCCGTGGGTGACCAGGATCAGCAGATCGCGGTCGAGCAGGACCGGGCGGGGCCAGCCGGGCTCGGCGGCGAGGTCGCCGAGCACACCGGTGACGATCTCGTCGGTGCCGGGGCGGAGCTCCGGCAGGCCGGTGCGGGTGGCCGGGGAGGGCTGACCGGTAGTGACCATCATCCCGACGGTAACCGGCAAGCCCGCACGTTGCATCTCGACGGTTTCACCCGCCCGGGCCGCTCTTGTCGGCAGCCGAGCCGGACGGTTAGGTTACCGATCGGTAAGACCCGGGCCGGCGTGCGTTGCGCACCCGGCCACGCGGCCCCGGCCGACCGGCCCGCGGCCGGGCGACGGCGATGGGATGGGCATGACGGATCTGTTCTCGGTCGACGGCAAGACGGTCCTGGTGACCGGCGGCTCACGCGGCATCGGGCTGATGATCGCGCGGGGCTTCGTCCGGGCCGGCGCGAAGGTGATCATCTCCTCGCGCAAGGCCGACGTGTGCGAGTCGGTCGCCAAGGAACTGTCCGCCGAGGGCCACTGCGAGGCGATCCCGGCCGACCTGGGCAGCGACGCGGGCGCGCTGGCGCTCGCCGAGGCCGTGCGGGAGCGCCATGACCGGCTGCACGTGCTGGTCAACAACGCGGGCGCCACCTGGGGCGCGCCGCTGGAGGAGTACCCGGAGGGCGCCTTCGACAAGCTCTGGGCGGTGAACGTCAAGGCCGTCTTCCGGCTGACCACCGCGCTGCTGCCGCAACTGCGCGCCGCGGCGGGCGCCGACGACCCGGCCCGCGTGATCAACATCGGGTCGATCGACGGCATCCGGGTGCCGTGGATGGAGGTGTACGCCTACTCGGCCACCAAGGCGGCCGTGCACATGCTCACCCGTGGCCTCGCCCACCAGCTCGCCGGCGAGCAGATCACCGTCAACGCGATCGCGCCCGGACCGTTCGAGAGCAAGATGATGGCGTTCGCGCTGGACGACCCCGAGTCGCGCGCCGCCATCGAGCAACAGGTGCCGCTGGGCCGCATCGGACGGCCCGAGGACATGGCGGGCACGGCGATCTACCTCGCGTCGCGCGCCGGCGCGTACCTGACCGGAGCGGTCATCCCGGTCGACGGCGGGATCACCACGCGCGGCTGAGGCGTACCCCCGGTTGCAGACGGCCCGGGGCCGCGCGGACTCGGCAGATCCGCGCGGCCCCGGGTGTCGCCGTGTCAGCGACCGGCGAGCAGCCGGTTCACCGCGGTGTCGACGTCCAGGTGCTCGGCCTCACGGCCACGGGGGACGACGACGTAGGTCCGGCGCAGGAAGCGCACCAGCACGCTGCGCGGAACCTCGAACAGGGCGTTGCCGTCCGGGGACGACAGCGCCAGCGCGACGAAGTCGCCGCGCGGGGTGGCCCACGGCCAGACCCGCACATCACCGATGCCGGCCGGTTCGTCGAGCCCGGTGACCAGCAGTTCGCGTGCGAACGACCAGCTCACCGCCTCGCCGCCGGCGGACTCGGCATGGAACAGGACATGGACCGCATACGGGTCAGCAGGGTCGTAACGCAGACTGGCACGCACCGGCAAGGCGGTGGCGTCAGGCGCGACGAGCCTTAGCGACGTCTCGACCTCTACGGTCGTCGGTCGGATGACACTCATGGACGTTCTCCCCCCGGCACCGCTGCGGAACGCGCGTGTCCCGCTTTTCCCATACTCAGGTGCTGCTCCTGGCTACGCTCCGCCATACGCTGACTTCACCCAGTGGTGGGAAGGGGTTCCGAAAGCCCCCGGGACCGCCTGGCCCCGCGTAGAATTTCCGGTTCCGCCCACTCCGTCGTTCCGCCCGGCAACGGGTGGTTCAGTCGTCGACTTACTCCGGTAACGTCCAGTCGTGAGCAGGGGTGACGGTCCCGCGCGACACTGGGGGTGGAAATGGTCACGAGGGGCTCCTCGGTGACGTCGCGGGCCACGGCCGAATCGCCGAAAGGTGCGGCCCGAGCAGCCAAAAGTCGGGGGTACGAGGTGCCGGTGGAAGGGCGGTCGCAAGGCGCTCTCATGGAGCAGCGCCGGCGGCGACGGGGCTGGCGCGGGCGCCTGCACACCACGCTCGACCTGATCCGCGCCAACCCCACCGGCCGCGTCGCCCTGAAGATCTTCATCGGCATCCTCGGCGCCATCGTCGTCACAGTCGGCATCGCGCTGATCCCGCTACCAGGGCCCGGCTGGCTGCTGGTCATCGCCGGCCTCGGCGTCTGGGCGGTCGAGTTCCACTGGGCGCGACGGCTGCTCGCGTTCACCCGCCGGCACGTCAACTCCTGGACGCGCTGGGTGAAGATGCGGTCGCTGGGTGTGCGGTTCGTGCTCGGCGCGGTCGGGCTCGCGTTCGTGTCCGTGGTGGTGTGGCTGTCGCTCAAGTACAGCTTCGGCATCGACGTGGTGGCGGAGGCGCTGCACTACCTCGCGACGCACTGAGGCCCGGTTTTTGGTCCGGGCGGGTGATCGGGTAGAGTCATGCGCGCTGAGGGCGATTAGCTCAGCGGGAGAGCGCTTCGTTCACACCGAAGAGGTCACTGGTTCGATCCCAGTATCGCCCACCATGAATATAGGCAGGTAGGAAGCCCGTCACCGGGATCACCGGTAACGGGCTTCTCCGCTGTTGCCCCTTAAGTTGGGAGCAGATTGGGAGCACGGCGCTCCCGCCCTTGGTTGGCCTGGCATTCCCAAGGCCCTGGGCGGACGTTCATCGGCGTGCTGCGGCTCGGACCGTCGGTTGGCAAAGTCCACTTGCGACCGGCCTGATCGCATCTCCCGCCGCCCGCAGCAACTTGAGTTCCACCAGCAGGCCTGCTCGACCTATGGGTTCGACGGCCGAGCCAGCATTCATGCCCAGGAACGCTCGCTCCGGCGGCCTTGCTAGGGGTTGTGCCGGGTATCTTGCCCCCTTGTGCCGCCCAGAATTGGGATGCTGTCTAGCTGATCTTGACGGAGGTCTTTGGCGATGATGCCTGCCGGTCGATCTCGGTCCGCCGTGCAGGTAAGCACCTCGGTGGGGGTGATCGCAAGATCGACGTTGAAGTCGTGGCTTGCGTGGGGGAGTTCCTCGTCGAGGAGTTGGATCTGGTGGATGGTGGTGGCGATGGCGGTGCCCTTGGACACGAGTCCAGCCTCGGTGAGGAGCGCGATCTCTAGGTCGGAGTAGCCGGCGCCCTTGCCGACTCGTACGCCGTTTCGCCGGCTGACGGCGACGCTGCCGCAGACGATCAGGTCCACCGGGCGCATGTCGTCGGGGCCGATTGTAGGGGCGACGTCCGGTGCGCCGGTGCTGGTGACGGCAGCCTCGAACGGAGCGGTCAGAACGGTCGGGTCGAGCAGGTAGAAGGGCTTCGGCGTGGCGAGTCGCGGGACCGCCACGTAGAGCAGCTTGCCCTCTTGAAGAGCGCGTACTCGTACGGGCAGTTGGGCCCGGTCGGGATTGCACTTGATGACCCGTGCCTGCTTCCAGACATCCAGCTCGGCGAGTCGGGCAGCGGCGTCTTCTTTGCCGGTGAAGTCAGGGATGTGACCGTGAACGCCGATGGGTGCGGCGCCTTCGCGTTCAAGGAGATCCCAGACCCGTCGCCGAACGGACTGCTTGGCATCGCCAATGCTGGTCACGCTGCTCCTCCTACCGGGTCATGAGGGTGAACAGTCGGTCGTTGACGTCCTCGACCGAGGGCAGGTCGCGCCAGGGACGCAGTTGACGGGCTGCGGCGAAGGCGAGGTTGAGACCACCGCCGGCGCGGGTCCGCTCGATGACCTCGATGGTCTGGCGCAGGTGGGACGTGGCTGCATCGACGTCACGATGAAGGATGCTGGCAAGGGCAAGATTGCCGAGGACAACGGCGGTCGACTTGCGGCGTGCGGCGATGAGTTGCCGAGCCTCCTCTAAGAGGGCATCTGATCTCGGTTGGCGAGGTTGGTCCGATTAGGTGGTTTCGTTTCGCCAGGTTGGGGTGGATTCCCCGGTGAGGTAACGGCTCATTGTGTTAGCCATCGCCCAGTGGATCATCGCTCGGGTCCGTTGAGGGAGGGTCTCGTAGTCGCGGACGAGTCGTCGATGCTGCATCAGCCAGCCGAAGGTCCGTTCGACGACCCACCGTCGTGGCTGGACGTGGAAGCCTTTCCCTTCCGGGCGGGGCACCACCTCAACGTCGACGCCCAGCCGGGCGCCGTGCGCCCGCACCGCGGTGTTGTAGCCGCCGTCAACCCACGCCTTGACCACGCTCGGATGGTCGGTCGAAACCGTGTCGAGCAGGCGCCGGCCGCCAGCGGAGTCCTGCACCGACGCGGCAGTGACCATCACCGCCAGAAGCAGACCAAGGGTGTCGGTGGCGATATGCCGCTTGCGTCCCTTGATCTTCTTCGCGGCGTCAATGCCCTGGCTGGACTCGCTGACATTGCAGGAGGTCTTCACGCTCTGCGAGTCCAGAACCACCGCCGACGGGCTCCCACGACGTCCTCGCGCGACCCGGACACGTTCCCGCAGCAGGTCGTGGATCCGCTGGGTGGTCCCGTCCGCCTCCCACTTGGCGTAATAGTCGTACACCGTCTTCGCCGGCGGGAAGTCATGCGGCAGGTACTCCCACGCGATCCCCGTCCTCGCCACATACAGGATCGCGTTGACGATCTCCCGCAGGTCATGCACCGGCCGGCTGATCCCCAAACCCACCCGCGCCGCCCGCCACGCGGTCAGGACCGGCTCGATCAACGCCCACCGCTCATCCGACAAGTCCGACCGATACCCACGCCGATTCGCACCCACTCCGCGATCAACGACCCGCAGCGGCCGATGCCACGGCCGAATGTGAATCAACCGCTACACGGATCAGATGCCCTCTAAGCCTGACCACAACCAGAGCCATCGGAATCGAGGAAACCTGACCCCAGCGGCATCGGCCGCATCAACGCGATTGGCCGGCCGGCGATCATCGCGGGTGGCGGCCCAGACTGGGATTTCGAATGGGCACACTTACCGGCAAAGGGCTTGCGCCGGTGCCCGCACGCCGGGACGTCACCGTGACTGGACACGGACGGCGACCACGACACCCAGGAGCGGGAGGACCGCGTCGGTGTAGGTCAGCGCTCTGGTACGTGGGCGTGGTTGTGATCAGCGGCCCGGTAGGCGGTGGTCGGATCGGGCGGTGCGGGCGCTGCCGTCACCATGCCTACGAACGACGGCGTCACCACTATGGTCCTGGGCCATTACCTCCGCGACGGGGCCGGTCCAGCCTGCGACCTGACCGGCGCCGAGCCGATCCGCCCGGCACAGCCTGTTCGTCCCGACCGACGTGATCACGATGAAGCTCTATGCCGCCGCCCAGCACGACGGCTGCGACTTCGACCCCGACGATTTCGCCACCAGATCCCGCTACGCGACGCCGACCGGTCCCAGGCCGGCCGGCGCTCCTCCGCCGCCGGTGGCTACCCCCTCCTTGGCTATCACCTGGCCCACCACGAGAAGGCTGCCGCTGCGGCACCGCTAGTTACCGATGCTCGCGGACTTTTTCGACCGACCAGCCGATGAACTGTGCGATTTCCTCGTCGGAGGTGCTCAGCTGCGCGACCCAGTCGTCGATTGCCTGCCCCAGCGTCGGCGGCATCCCCAAGGTGGTAACCGTCTGCAGCGGCTCTTCGTCGTCCAAGAAGTCTTCGTGGTACCACATGTCGTCGGGATCCAGCCGCTTCACCGTAGCGGCGTACCCGTCGTGCCCGTCGTCGCCCTCGGCGAGCAGCTCGTCGGTGAGCCAGTCCCTGATCTCCCAGCCGTCGCCAGAGGTTCGCCGCTCGAAGATGACACGGTGCCCCCGCCGGTTGAGATCCACGGCGAGGTCGTAGCGGGCCTCATCAACGCGCACCCGCTCCTGCAAGATGCGGACTATGTGCTCCTTGACCACGTCGGTGCTGCTGCGGTCACCGCGCCAGGTAGATGAGCCTCCCACCGCAGCGGCGACCCGGGTGTAGTTCTCCCCGGTCTTCGCCATCTCGGCGCGGATGGCCCGGGTACGTGCACGATTGCGCTTGCCCATGATGTTCCTCCGACGAAGGCCCACGCCCCTTCCAAGAAAGGGTCTGCCGGACATTCACGCTGCGTCGGCGACGGCTTGTCCTCGATCGCGGCCTGCGGCGTGGGCGCCGGCAGCTCGGAGACGGGCGGGCGTGACCGCCGCCCAGAGTCTACGGGTCTCGGCGCGACGCGGAGCACGACATACGGCGACCGCACGTCAGCCGGAACAGCGGCCGTCTCCTGTCTCAGTCGGCGTTGATGGACGCAGTCGAGCCGTACTGTCCAAAGAAGGGGTGTCAGGCCCAGGCGGCGATGCGGACGTCGGCGTGCCAACTCGCGTCTGTGCGCAGGTGCCGGAAGCCAACCCACTCCTGGGCCAAGCGCTCGCCGCGGGTGAGCAGGGCGGCGACCTGGCCCATATTCTCGCCGAGCCAGCCGGCCAGCCGGGCGGCGTCCGCCGGTGCCGCGGCCTTCTCCTTCGCCGCGATGGGCAGCCCGAGCTGCAGTAGGGCGCGGTAGAGGTGCATCGCGGGCCGCACCTGCGGTAGCCCGTTGTGCACGGCGGTCGCCGAGGCTGAGAGCGGGATCCGCAGCCCGCTCAGGTCCAGGTCGCCAAAGTACCGGATCTCGGCGACGGCGTGGCGGGCTCTAATCGTGTTCACCGACGCCGTGAACGTGTTGCCCAGGCCCCAAGCGACGTAGCCCAGGTCGTGCCGCTCCGGCAGGCTGTTCACCACCGACCACCACGTCGTCGCGTTCTCGATGACCAGCAGTATCCGCCGGCGCCGACCCGCTGGTAATATCCGTCGCCGATCGCCTCGGTGAAGCGCTCCGCCAGCAGCGGCGGGTGCACCATGAACGCCCCGATGAGCCGCAGCAGCTCGTCGCGGTCAGAGAAGAGCGGTCCCGAACGGAGGGTGTCGAGCACCTTTTCCGGCATCGGGAAGTCCGCCGCCGACCCGTGCCGGCCGAAGATCTCCAATGATCGTTCGCGGATGGGCACCGGCGAGCGGTCCGGATTGGTCATCAGCCACCGGTTGACCGCTGTGTAGGCCGCCCGCTGCTTCGGGGTTGCCACCGGCCAGTGGGTGGCTAGCCCGCGCACCTCCGGATGCCACGGCGGCATGGGTGCCGGCCGCGCCGTAGCGCTGCGGGTCGGCAGCAGCCAGATCGCCGCAGGCAATGCCACCTTCTCGCGGTCGTCGGCGCGTAGGAGCCGGATCCGGCCTGAGTCTTCCAGCTCTAGCAGCAACCGCCGCAGCACCGCACGCTCGTACTCGTCGTCGGCGTTAGCCGCGGGGATGCGGTGGTAGGCCTCCCAGACGCGGCCGATCGGGACCCGCCTCCGGGCGGTCCGCTTCCAACCGCCGCGCTCCGCCGCCGCGCAGAGCTCGTCTAGCAGGTCACTGGCAGGACGGGAGGCGGCCATCAGTGCTCGGCGCGTACGAAGGTCCGGATCGCGGTGAGCTCGCCGCCGGCGTCCTCGGGACCCAGCTCGTCCAGCCGCTTGCGAAAGACGTGATCGACCGCCAGGTATTTGCGCCCGGCCCTCAGGTCGGAGTCGTTACGCAGCCGGATGATTAGCGGGAAGGCGCTCAGCGCGTTGGCGTCGAAGAGTCCGGTCGTGTAGATCAGCTGCACGCCCAGCGTCGCGGCGACCGACCGCTGCAGCTCGAGCAGGTAACCGGCCGAGGCTCGCCCGATCGGGTTGTCGAGGAACAGCACTCCGGAGTGCCGGTTTCCGATCCGGCCACGGTTGTTGGCCCGCAGCGCCGCCATCGTGCAGTACAGGATGATGGCGGCGGTCAACTGCTGCCCGCCGGAGAAGACGTCTTTGATCTCCGAGACCCGCTGCCGCTCAGGCCGCAGCGCCGAGTCCGGCTTCAGGACGTCGACGCGGAAGCCGCGCGGCACCGCCCGCCGGACACAGCGCAGCAGCAGGGTCATCCCATCGACGCCGCCGCCGTCGACTACCTCGTCGACAACCTCACCGATCGCCTCGAGCAGGGCCGCCTCCTCGAGTGGTTGGTACGCGACGCGCAGGAACTCCTGGCCCGACCAGCCGTCCAGGCCCTCTGGCAGCCGGGAAAGCCGCTGCGCGTTGCGCAGGGTACGGAAGGCGGCGCCAACCATGCCGTGCAGCCGCACATTGATCATGTCCCGGTGCCGGTCGATGCTGGTGAGCTCGTCAGTCAGCGACCGAAGCCGCGGCCGGAGCGCGGTGATCCACTCATCGGCGTGCCCTGCCAGGCTCGCACTGTCGAGCGCGGACATCTGCTGGCGGATGGTCGACTGGAGGAGCCGGAACCGGGAGTCCACGGCGTGCCGCCGCAGCGCCTCCGTGGTGCGGGTCAGTCGGGCGCGCTCGGTCGCGGCGCTGTCGTTCGCCGCGTTCAGGGCGGTGCGGAGGCTCCGCTTGCGCGCCCGCGCCGTGTCGAGGTCGTCGGAGAAGGCTGATGCGCTCTCGCCGGCGCTGACGTCGAGATCCTCGGCGAGGTCGGCGAAGCCGCGGGCGATTCCCCTGGCAGCCTCTAGCTCGGCGCCCGCCTTCTCGGCGACCTCACCAAGCTCAGCGTGGCGTCGGTCGGCCCGCGCCGCCGCACGTTCGGCCGCGTTGAGCAGGGCGGCAGCGTTGTCCTCGTCGGCCGGGGCGATGAAATCGGCGGGGAGAGCCCGTTGCTCGGTGAGTTCGCTGAGTCGCGCGTTGATCGCCGCCGTCGCGGCAACGGCGGTCCTCAGGTTCTCGCTGGCCCGGACGACCCGGTCGGTGCTCCGCCGCCGGGCGGCGCTCCGGCTGCCGAAGTCGGCGCCCTCGGGCGTGTCCAGCAGTTCCAGGGCCCGCTGCCGCACGGCCGGGGTCAGCTCCTCGAACCGGGACCGTGCCCGGGCCTGCTCGCGTTCCGCCTGGTCGAGGCGGACCCGCAACTCGGCGCCGACCTCCCCCCGCGTGTACGCGTCCGACGCGGCAATGAAGCGCGCCCGGAGCACCTCGACGGGCTCGGCGGGCACGGGCGCGTCCGGCGAGACGTCCCCGCCGCCGGGCACTTGGGCGAGCTCCCGGCGGGCCCTGACGGCGACGTCGCTTAGGCCGTCGGCGTGGCGCTGATGACCCGTGGCCTCCTCGCGTCGAGTTTGAGCCAGCTCCCGCGCCGCCGTGGCCAGCCGGGCGTGCGTTGCCGCGTCGGCGAGCGCCTGCCGACGTGACTCGTCCAGCGTCCGGCGCTCGGCCTCGTGCCGGGCGAGCGCCTGCAGGTCGCGGTCGCGTTGCTCGGCGGCGAGCAGTTCGGCGCGCAGACCGGGAAGCGAATCGCGCACCGCGGTCCGCCGGTCGGTCACGTCCCGGGTCGCTTCGGCCGCGAGGATGTGCGCGCTCTCTGCCTGTTCCAGGCCGGCCGTGAGGTCGGCGCAGTGCTCCTCCATCTCGGTCAACCGCCCCGGCGGGAAGTCTCGTCGCCAGTCGCGCAGGTCGCGGATCAGCTCCTGGTCCACGACGAGCGACCGGGCGATCGTCGCGAGCTGCTCGCGGCGCTCCTCGTCGCGTCGCTCGACGGCGGCTCGGGCAGCCTCGGCGGCCTCCTGGTCGTACAGCGCCGGGTTCAGCGGCACGAATGCCTCTGCACCCGCCGGTTCCGCCTGGTGCAACGCCTCGGTCGTGCCGATCCCGACGAAGAACACCGGGTAGATTTCGCGCGACGCGAGGACGGCGCCGGCGTCGGCGAGTTGGGCTGGATCGTTGAGCACGACGCCTGACACCAGCTGCGGGGCACCGCGCAGCAGCTCGCGGCGCCGCTCGAGGTTGTCGATCTGGGTCAAGTGGTCCCAGCCGCTCCACGCCACAATCCCTGCGTCGTTCAGCGCCTCGCACGCGGCGGTCACTTCGGCCGGCGGCGGCAGTAGGCCGTCGGCCTCGAGCGCGGTCCGGATGCGCTCGTCGGCGGTGGCCTCGGCCTGGAGCCGGGCCCGGGCGCTCTCCGCTTGGGCGACGGCGGCGGCCAGCCGCTCGGCGAGCGGTTCGGCGTCCGTGGCGAGCCGCACCTCCTCGCTGTCGATCAGCTCGGCGAGCCGCGGGCGGCCGGCCAGCTCGGCGGCGCGGGCGGCCGCCGCCTCGTATGCCTCCATGGCGCGGAGGCGTGCCTCGTTGGCCTGAACCACCGCGGTCGCCGCGTCGTTCTCGACGCGCACCGCCGCGACCCGTTCCTCGTCGAACTCGGCGGCCTTCTCTTCGGCTGCGGTCAACCGGCGTCCCACTTCGGTGGCCGCCTCCGTGGCGAGCGCCGCCGCCGCGGACGGCCCGGCCGGCAGCAGCCCGCTCGCCGCGGCGTCGGAGAGCATCATGTCGATCTCGCCGATGCGCTTCGCAGCGACGGCCGCCCCGGCATCGAGCCTCGCCGCCTCTTGCGTCTCGCGCACCAGCGCGTCCTCGGCGGCGGCGGCCCCGGCGGTGCAGTCCGTTGCCAGCCTCCCGGCCTCTTTAGCGGCGTCCGCGGCCTTGTTGGCGACTTGGAGGAGCCCGCGGGCCAGTTGTGCGGCTGCGGCCTTTTTTGCGTCCAGGATCGGGCGGGCGGACTCCTCGGCGTCCTCGACCAGGGCCGCCGTCTCGGCGGCGGCCGCGTCCGCCGCCCGTAGCTCGGCGGCCTTCTCAGTCTCCCGCCAGGACTCCGCGAGCGCGTCGGCGTCCTCGTGGTCCTGCTTGGCGACCGCCTCGGTGGCCCGTGCCGTGCTCAGCTGCAGGACCAGCGCTAGGCGCTTCAGCTCTTTGACCGCGGCCTGCCGGTGCTCCGCGTCGGTGCGGGCCGCGGCCAATGCCTCGGCGGTCTCGCGCGCATACTGTTCCCGGACGGCGAGCAACTCCTGCTCCGCCCGGCTGCGGGCGGCCACGCTCTGGGCGAACCGGTCGATCGCTGCCTGCGCGCCGACTGCGGTCACCTCGGTGGCGCGCGCCGCCTTGTGCGCATCGGCAAGCGGCACCAGCCGGTCCAGCGCGCCCGCGACGAACTCGCACTCCAGCAGGAGGCCGTCGCGCTGCGCCAGGTCGCGGCTGTGCTGCGCTACGAGGTCGGCGATCTCGCCGGGGTCCTCCTCGGCGACCACGGCCCGCAGTAGAAACTCGACGAACGCCTCGTCTGTGGCGAAGGTGAACGTCCCGGCGGCCTCGCCTTCGTCCGCGTTCATCTCGCGCTGGTAGCGGAACAGCTCGGGGTCGAGGCCGAGCTGGTCGAGCTGCCGGGTCCATTCGCCGGGCTGGCGGCTGGCGAAGAACTCCAGGCGCGGATCCGAGGCGAACTTCTCGGCCAGCCGCTGCCGGAATGCGACGCGGCTGACCAGGCGCCGGTCGGCCGCGAACGGCAGCGTGTCTAGCCGCACCGCTTCGGTCGGCCTCAAGCAGTACCAGAAGGTGGCGAGGTTCTCGGGATCGCCCGACACGGTGTTGTTGCGCCACTCTGACACCTTGCCGGTCAGTAGCAGCCGGCCTGTCTCGGCGTGCATCCACTCGAGGACCACGTGCGCGACGTCGCCGGCGAGGACGAAGTTTTCCAGCACCCGGGTGCTGGTTGTGCCGACGATTTGGCGCCGCTTGGGCAGCATGACCGAGAAGATCAGCTTGAGCAGGACGGACTTGCCGCCGCCGTTCTCGAGGAACAGCACGCTCGCGGGCGACGGGCGGCGGTGCGGCTGGTGCGGCTCCAGCAGGGTGTCGGCCTGGAACCGCACCGGGCGGCCGATGTCGCTGAAGTCCAGGGTGACATCTTGGTAACGGGCCGGCTCCGGGCCGACCGAGTAGAGGCGTACCCGGGACAGCTCGTACATCGGTCAGCCCTCGCCTTCCGCGCCGCCGGACATCGCGCGCAGCGATCCGCCGGGTTTAAAGACCGGGACGACGCCGATTCTTAGCAGCTCGTCCATGGTGCGCTCCACGGCCAGTTCCCGGACCTGGATCAGGAAGCGGCGGGTGGTGCGGTACAGGCCGTCGATGTCACCCGGAACTGGCACGAGCAGCCCTTGGTCGGCGAGATAGCGCAGCGCTCGGGCGACCATGCCCCGGGTGCTGTCCGGGGCGACCCGGCCGTCCTTGGTGGACTGACTTTCTGGCCGACGGGCATACGCGCGCCATACCCGTTCGAGCCGGGGCGCGTCGGCCTCTGGGTCGGTCCCGTTCGCGCGTTCGCGCAGGACACGAGCGACCTCGCGGGCCATCGTGTCGACCTCGGCAACCGAGACACGGCCGGTGTACTGGTCGTTGGCAAGGTCGGCTGGGCGGGGGAAGGCCAAAGCCGCGGCGGCGAGGAAAATGACGCCGTGCAGCACCTTCTCGACGTCGCGGCGCTCGCCCGTCCGGGTCTGCCGGGCGTACTGGTCGAGCCGGAGTTCGAAGACCGAGCCGTGCAGCGCCGACAGCACGATGCCCGACTCGGCGTCGACGTCGAGCACCCGCAGGCCCAGCCCTTCGGCGACCGCGGTCACCAGGGCGGCGAACGCGTCGTCGTCCCGGTGCCGGGTTACCAGGCTCCGGTAGGCGGGCTCACGACCGGGCAGCGTTTTCGGGCGGAGGCCGAACGCGACCAGCGAGGCTGCGGCAGTGACGTCGTCAATCACCGTGATGCCTCATCGTCGAGCAGCGCGACCGTACTGAGTAGAAGGTCGTCGCCGTTGACACCGCCCACCCCGGCCGGCGGGAGCGGGCCGCCGGCCGGCAGAGCCAGCAGGACGTGCAGCTGTCCGCGCCGCATCGCCGAGCCGAGCTCGGGCGCGTAGGCGTGCGTTGCGAGCAGGCTGACCAGCGCGGGGAGGTCCTCGTCGAGCTCGGCGGCCTCTACGAGCAGCTCGGACAGCGGCCGCGTGTTTTCTTGCAGGTCGAGCAGGAGGCCCGCCATCTGCCAGTGCTCGTCGGAGAACCGGTCCGTGCTTGTCACCGGGACCAACTCCGGCTCGGGTAGTTCCCGGCCGAGGTCGCCCGGCTCGGGCGGCACCCGCAGCAGGAGGTCGACCAGCGAGCTCAGCGTCACGACGGGCGGCCGGGCGAGGCCCGCCGACGAGCGGAAGTACGACTCGAGGGGGTCGAGGGCGTCGGCGGCCGGGAGGTCCATGATCGGGCGCAGGAGCTGGCCGTGTAGGTCGGCGGCCTCCCGGCGCGGCGGATCGGCGAACAGCTGTCGGTCCTGCTCCGCGCGAAACAGCGCCCGGGCCCGTTGCAGCCGCATCAGCAGCTGGCTGTGCCGGCGCATGCAGTCCTCGACGATGGCGACCAGGTCGGCAGCCTGGCGCTTGTGCCGGGGGTCGGTCGCCTCGTCGCGGGCGTCGGCAATGTGTCGCAGGATCACGTTCTCGTTGGTGAACCGGTCTTGGACGTGGTCGAGCGCAGAGTCGAGCAGCGCGGGGGCGGCCTCGTCCCAGTCCACCGCCCGCACGTCGCGCCGGGTCGCCTCCAGCATGGTGCGCAGTGTCTCGCCGAGCTGGACGGTGCGGTAGCGGGCCTGCTCGGCGGCGAGCTTCGCGTCGGCCAGCCGGCCCCGCCTGATCAGGTTGTCGAGCTTCACCTCGGCGGCGACTTGGGCGGACTCAATGTCGGTGTCGAGCGCGCCGACGAGCACGTTGATCGCTTCGTCGGTGGCCCTCAGGTAGATCTCGCCGCCCGCGCCGGATAGCTCGACGAGGAGCTTGAAGTCGAACCGGCGACGGACGTAGACGCCCACGTCGTCCACCTCGCCATACACGCGCTGGAATCCCCTGTCGACGGTGCCGACGTTGATCAAGCTGTCAAGCACCCACCGGGCAACCCGGCCGTGTTCCTCGTTGGTACGGGCGGGACCCTTGCATCGCCACGAGCGGGACCGTGCGGGCGATGATCTGTTCGGCGTCAGCGCCCGCGTCGAAATCCATGGCGATGGTGACCTGGTCGATGACGTGCAATCCGATTTCGGCCATCTGGTAGATCGAGCCGTCGACCCACTCCAGGTGCGACTTGCGGGAATCGAGATCATTCAGCGGTGCCGTGCAGGCTAGCGCCTTCAGCCGGCGGATGAGCCCGTCGTCGGGGACGACGTCGCTGTCCCCGTATTCCCCCATGTGAACCCCCGCGCCCTCCCCGTGAAGATGAATGATAAGGCAACACTTGAGCGCGAGCTGTCCCCTTTCCTGCTCTTTTTCAGTGCGGCTTTCGTCTGTTCTCGACCGGTATTGATCAGAAACAACGGCATTCCGGCCAGCGCTCGCGACAGTGGTCCGGCCACCCGCAAAACCTTCGATGGGGGCTCGCCGCGAACGCTGATGCCTGCGCCGTACAGGGGCAGGGGTCGCCCCAACACTCGGGCGACCTCAGCGGCGAAGACGCTCCGGGCGGGTGGCAGCCCGATCTGGCCAAAGGTGCGCCTGGCGGAACCGTAACCGTGTCGACGAACGGCTGTTGGTCGTCTACCACCAGCGGCACGTTGCTGTCATCGCAGGCGGCTATATCCCCGTCCCCCGCCTCCCGGCCCGCTGACGGCCTCGTTGTCGGAACGAAGCGCTACGCTTCGACGGCCGTCCACGCCGGGTGGTCGAGATCTGAGTTGGCGGGTGTGGAGACATGGAAGAGAACGGGATCTTCACAACCACGGTCAAACGGTTGTGCCGCATCCGATCGGGCACGGTGGAGGACGAGCTGCCGTTCCCTCTCGACGGTGACGGCTTCCTCGATCCGCCCGCCGTTCAAAACGGGCCCGTAGTGGAGTTGGTGCCTGGGGCCCTGGTCGCAACGGAAACCGCGGCAAGAGCAGGGTCCCTCGTCTTGCTAGGTGAGCCCGGCGTGGGCAAAACGACTGAGTTTGCGGCTCTCGTGCGCAACTGGAATCAGCAGCCCACCGCTCTCTCGCCTTCTCCTATCGTCGAGGTGGATGCGGCTGACCTATCGGATGCAACGTTCGATGAGCTGCTAGGCCGTCATCTGCGCCGTCTTCCCGAGCGCCACCTGATGTCGGGTGGCGACACGCCCGTGGTCGGGCTGACCACCGGGGGCACCGCTGCCGACTTGATCGTCGTCATCGACCAGATCGACGAAAGTCCACTGGTTCGGCATCTTGCAGCCAGGCTACGGCTCGCGCTCAGAGGTCGTGACACGTCTCGTGCCCGCTTCATCTTCGGTTGCCGAACCGCCGACTACCCGCCAGACCTGACAAACGTTTTGACATCACACTTTGGCCCATGCGTCGTGGCCGACCTAGCGCCATTGACGAGGCAGGAAGCGGTTCGGCTGGCGGCTAGCGCTGATCAGATCGACGGTGAGTCGCTGGTGGCGTCGGCAGTCGCTGCCGGCGCGGGAGTCCTGGCAAACGTTCCGTTGACGCTCGGGCTCTTGATTCGCACTTACCGACGGACCGGTCATCTGAATGCCCGGCCGACGGAGCTGTTCGCGCTTGGAGTTACTCAACTGCTTAGCGAGCACGACGATGAGCGGCGCACCCAGGACGACGAGTCAACCCTGGATCAGCGGCTTGCTATCGCCGAACGGATCGCCGCGCGCTTGCTTCTGTCCAATCGGCGAACCATATGGCGCGGAGCGGTGCTGGAGTCCGGCGAACAGGACCTTAACGCTGAGTCCATCGCTGGGGGGCAGGAGAGCGTCGACAACGCAGCCTTTGTCGTCACGAAGAGGGCCGTTTCAGCAACGCTGGCGACTGCGCTCTTCACCGGCCGCGGCCGCAACAGGCTGGCCTTCCGTCACGGCTCCTTTGCCGGATTCCTCACCGCACGACATCTCATAGGCCGGGCCGTTCCGGTAATTCAATTGCAGCGGTTGTTCCTGGTTGCCGGCAGCGATGACAGCCGGAGCGTGCCGATTCAGCTACGCGAAGCGGCAGCCTGGCTAGTCACTCTCGACCCGAGCCATGCCCAGTGGCTGGCGGACGCGGATCCGGAAAGCCTGGTGGCGCACAGCTCGATTGTCGACTCACCGGAGGTCCGGTCGCTGGTCGTTGATGCGTTGCTACGCCGTGCCGGCGAGGTCGAGCTGGGGGATGTCCCATGGGCCCGCGCACCTCGCCGCCTTAAACATCCCGGACTCGGCGCTCAGCTACTTACAGTCCTGAACGAGGCAGGCGATCGCGAGCCCCAGGACTGGCCCTCACTTGCGCGGCTGCGGTTGGCGGTCCGTCTAGCCCGAGAGGCGGGGGTCCCGGAACTGGTCGGCCCGCTGCTCGACTTGGCGGCGAAGGACGGATGGAGTAGTCACCTACGTCTTCTGGCGGCTATGACAGCGTTTGAGACGAGTCCCACAGATGCCGCGCCGCAACTGGCGCAGGTTGCCAGCAGCCTCGTGGACGCCAGCTACGCCTCACGGGTCGATCCAGACGACGAGCTACGGGGGGCACTGCTAGACATGCTGTGGCCCGCTTACATCTCTGTTGAGGACGTGCTCCAACACCTTCGACCTCGGCGAAACCGCAACCTCGTCGGCTCCTACCTGGGCTTTGAGATGCGCTTCGCATCAGAGCTGTCGGAAGAGGACCTGCCTGCCGTACTCGAGTGGGCTATCGGGCAGCTCCACAACGGTCGCAGCCCCTCCGAACTGCGATCCTCGACGGCGGATGTACAAGGAAGCGACGAAGAGCCTCCTGACGAACGTCCGGTCGGCCGGTTGGACATTGAACTCATTGACGGGATCGTAGAGCGGGCATTATCCGGTGACGGTGCCTTAAGCCGAGCGCGCGAGGTTGCTCTGATCTTGCGACCGCGACTTGAGCGGTTCGACCATCCACCGTTACCCACAGCGGTAGATGCTGAGGACGAGGATGGCCGAGAGCCACCACGCTTCCGCGACCTCCGTCATGCCCTCGCGCACTCGTTGGTCGAGTTAGCGGCGACCACCGATACGTTCGATCGCGCCAAGATCTGGGCGATTGCTGACGGCTGGGGCACGAGAGACCGCTCCTGGCGCGTCCGAAAACCCGTTCTTCCTGACGGGCTGCGTCGAGCCAACCGTGGCTACCTTCTAACGGGTGCCGACTTTCCATGGGCATACGAGCGGGCGTCCGAGGCACTAGGTGTCGGCAACAGAATTCTTGCGGAAGCGCTTGCACAGGTGGCTGGCTACCTCTTCGACCTATCCGATGCCGCATCGGGCGAACTTGCCTACTCGAACCCCGGACCATCCAGTCTGGCCACACGTCAAATGGTGGTTTGAGCCCGTCCCGCTTGACTGCTTGCCGATGCCGCAGCCGGCAATGTCGACGCCTTTTGGCGCCTGGCCTGGCAGCTTCAGGCCGATCCCAACAGTGGCGAGGGGACACTCCGTCTCGATGACGACATCCTAGACTTCCCCGGTCTAGCCGCACTCGATGGGAGCGGGGTGGACGTGCTGATCGAAGCAGCGGTCCATTTCATCGCCAACGAGCACGACCACTCGGACGAATGGCTCGGCACCAACCGATACGACAAGCGTGGATGGGCCGGGTATCTGGCGCTGGCACTCCTCGAAAGGAAAGACCGCCTTTCGGAAGTGCCGAACGCAGCCTGGTCGTCCTGGGCAGGGGCGCTGATTTGGTTCCACACCGTGCCCAGCAACGCCGGTGATAGGGAAATCAAGTTGAGACTCCTGTCGCGAGCCGTCGAGAACTCGGCGTCACAGCTCGCAGCGGCGGTCGACGCTTATGTGCGTGGGGAACTGATGCAGGGACATCTGGCATCTGAGACGGAACTTGTAGACCCGGCATGGCACGTTGAACTGGCCGACACGTTTGCGGCACTACTCACCGAACTTGCTGACGCTATCACCCGAACGAGAGGAGACGACGGACCAAGCGACGCCGCGGGTCAGCAAGCCCCTCACCCGGCACCCGACGAGCCGCCCAACGGCCGGAAGGCGGACCAGGCCGCGCTTTCGCTTACGACGGACGAGAGTCGAACGCATGCCCTGCAACGGTGGGAGGAGATGCTCGTCGCTCTCTTACAAGCACAGGACCAGCGAGCAGTCGACACCGCACACCATGCGCTGGAGGCAGATGTCTCAAGCGGATGGCAACGGCAGCTCGCGGCGCGAGCAGCCAGAGCGCTGCTCACCGTGGATTCTCACCAGTACCTCGCCACCGTGCTATCGGCCGTAGGCAAAGATGCTGCCCTAGGTCGGGACGTAGCTCTGTGCCTCGGCGCCAGCTACAGCGACTTTCTCGCTGACCTAGAGGAAGAACAACTGGCGGAGCTTTATCGGTGGCTTTCGGGACTATTTCCGCCCGAAGATGACGTCCCCATCGAAGGAGTACACTTCGTTGGCCCCGAGGAACAAACTCGGGAGTGGCGGGATCGCGTCCTTCAGAGCATCAGCAGCCGCGGCAGCGAGCAAGCCTTGCGCGCGCTCACAAAGCTTCGCGACGAGTGCCCCAGCCGCGTCATCATAACCTCTCATATTCTTCGGGCTCGGACCAACCTATTCGCTTCGGCCTGGTCCCCACCGACCCCCGTCGAACTGGCAGCGTTGTTTGAGGACGCCAACCGGCGACTTGTTCGGTCCGAACGCGAATTGGCCGATCTGCTTGTGGAGGTCCTCGAAGCCATCGGCAACGATCTGCCGACGCACGGAGAATTGTTGTGGGACCGCTTACCCGCACGCGTTCTGCCCAAGTCATACCAACTGAAGGAAGCCTGGCTCCCGAAACCCGAACCTGCACTCTCGGCGTACATCTCACACGAACTCACCAAGAGGCTCGAGCGGCGCGGATTAGCTGTCAACCGCGAAGTCCTAGTCCGCCCAACTGACGCCTACGGTGCTGGAGACCGCACTGACATCCAGATCGAGGCGACAATGCGCGACGATCCGGTGAAAGGACCAACGCCGGACCGCATCGTTGTCGTCATCGAGGTGAAGGGACCTTGGAATAGAGAGTTGCTGAGCGCTCAGCAGCAGCAACTAGCCCAGCGCTACCTTCCGGAAGCCGGCACACGAACTGGCATCTATCTCGTGGGCTGGTATCCGCTCGAACAATGGACCTACAAGGGTGACTACCGCAGGAGGCGCGTCGCGCAACTCAGCGAGCATGCCCTTCTCGCGAGCCTCGAAACGCAGGCGGCCAGCATCACCCGATTGGACGCGCTCACCGTACCATTCCTGCTGACAATACCTAGACCTCACCGCAATAGTGACGGCACCTGACTCGATTTCCATTAGTTGATTCGTACCGCAGGGCGCCGCCGCCTGCCCGTCCTGCTGGTTGATCGGTGGGTTGCGGCGCCGGTGTGTATTGGCAAGTGGGATGAGGCCGGTCAGGCACTGCGCGCGTAGCCGGCGAAGCGGTCTTCGGCTTCGTCGAGGATCAGCGGCACGTCGTACACCGACAGATCCGGCCTGGGCCGCGCGTACCGCACCCGGTGGCGCCACCGGTGGTGCTCGTACGCCGTGTCCACCTGAATCTCAGCCACCACGGTCGCCTCGACCTGCGCGTAGTTCAGCCGCTCAGGCCGCTCGAACTGGCCCGACCAGGCAGCCGGGTAACGGATCGGGCCAGGGGTGGATGACAACACGGCGCTCGGTCGGACGTGGCGGGGAAAGCAGTCTCGCCAGCTGCTGGCGCTGCGGCGTGGCCAGCGGATGCGTGCGGCCGGTGTGCCGGCAGCCGGCCGCGCCGGTCGAATCGGCCGAGGAGAAGCTTCTCGGGGTTGCGGATGCTGCTAGGCGAGAGAACTGGTCGAGGTGACCCTGTCACTATGTTGATTACCACGATGCTGGTCGTTCCGTCAGCTGCTCGGCTGTGGGCTTCAGCTCTGTGGGGCGGCGACAACCGCGACTCTATGCTCATCCTTCGCGACGAACTGCTGCTGGCGCCAAGATTGGGGCCCGCCATGCTGATCCGGCAGAGCGACGATGATGGCGTCAGGAGTCACGGTTGCCGGCGCGCGGCGCGGGCGGCAGCTATACGCGCCTGGTAGATTGCCCAGCCTTTTCTGAACATCGCCGCCTCGATAGCATGCGGGCGCACGGCCGCTTGGTTAGTGGACTCAGTTCTGGCATGGTTGTGGGCGAATTCGAGCCACCGCTGGTATTGATCTGGGCCCCAAGGGCCGCGTTCCGTAATGTCCCAGTGTTCGACTTCCTTCAAAGCTATGGCAACGAACTGGTCGAGGATCAGCGCGCGACCAGGTTGTGCGTCGGGCCGGGCATCCGCGAAGTACAGCAGCTTGGTGTAGAACGAGGGCCCGAGGTAGGGAAGCTTCTGCTCGCCGCCCAGGGCCAGCATCTCGTACGCCTTCGCCGGTCCCTGATCACGAAGGACGGTCAAAGCCTTAACGAGCTTGGCCGTGGTGGACTCAGTCGTGTTCTTAGTGAAGACCTGAGCTCGACGACCGACGAGGAATGCTCGGTCGCCGGTGCCCCAGGCGTAGCTGCCGACCAGCAGTCGCCCGACGTCGTCTGGACCGCCATTCGCTGCGGTGAGGAGGTCGCTACGCGTGATATGTCAGTACTGCCGACCCCTGTTGGCCTCGGGCAGGTCGGATAGCCATGCCGTCCACCCTTCGGCGGGGACGCGTTGCTGCCACCAGCGTGGACGAAAGTCGAACCCGTGTGTGAGAACCTCACCAGGGGTCCAGAACGCGTCGACGCCAAGTCGGTCTCTGAGCCCCATCGTCGTCTCCTGCCCGGTGTGGGCAGACTGTACCGGCGGGCATCGACCGGAAACGACCCATGCTGCGTAAGCCCGGCCCAGGACGCCGAACTAGAAGGACTCTTATACCACGGTACTCGGACTTCTCCACTCGGGCCGTAAGGCGTTGGCCGCGAGGTATGGGGCCAGTCGTCCGTCCGCTCGCCGGGGCCGCGCCGCGCTCGGCGTGCTCCTGAGGACGGCCAACAGAGCACCGGTTTCCTAAGACCGTCATCTATGCATGTCGGTAGGCCGACTGCCTGCGATTCAGCCGTTCATTACCTCTGTTTGTTGGTCGCATTGGATAGCTGCTGCGCTCCGTTGCTGGCGGTTACAGTAGCAAACCGGCCGCCTCTGTTGCTTTTTGTGTCAACTTTCTCGATTCTAAATCCTCGTCACGGCATTTTGCGACTTGACGTAGCGAGGATGCTGTCCGGGGAAGCACGTGCGATCCTCGCCCAACCCGCTCCTTTACGCCGCACGCCGAGTTACGCCTGGGCACCGGAGTCGGAAGTGGGCGCAAACGCGTTGCCAGGCTGATGCGCCAGGCCGGGCTGCAGGGCTTCTGCCGGCGCTGCCGTCAGGGCTGCAAGGTGCGCGAGTTGGACGCGTGAGTGGATGCCGAGCTTCCGGTAGACGCGGGTGAGGTTTGCTTCGACTGTTTTGACACTGATGGTGAGGGCGGTGGCGATGTCGCGGTTGGTCGCTCCGCTGGCGGCGAGCTCGACGCAGCGCTGTTCGGCGGAGGTGAGGCAGGGGAGCGTACTGCTGTGCGCGGGGACGGGCTCCAGTTGGTGGAGGGTGCGGGTGGCGGCTTCGATCCAGGGGTGTGCCTGGTGCGTGCTGAAGAGGTCGGCGGCGCTCTGCGCCGCGGTGCGGGCGCTGGCGCGTCGGCGTCCGCGTCGTTCGGTGTGGCTGAGGGCCAGGAGGGTTCGACCGTGTTCGATGGGCAGGTGGCGGAGGTGGTCGGCTGCTGCGGTGAGGAGGTCGGCGGCCGCATCGTAGTTGCCCAGGGTGGCTTCCAGGAGTGCCTGGGAGCGGTCGAGCACGGGGAGGACGCAGCTTCTATCTAGATCAGTCGCGGTGCGACGGGTATCGGTCAGCAGTTTGCGGGCTTGGTCGAGGTAGCCGAGGGAGATGAGGGCTTGGGCGAGGTCGGCGTGCCAGCGCAGGACGGACGGGTCGCGGACCTGCTGGCGCTTCTCAAGCGTACGGACCTCTTCCAGCGCCTCCAGGGCTTCTTTCGGACGCCCGGTGACCAGGAGAAGATGTCCGAGGACGAAGAGGTTTCGGGAGAGGAAGACTTTGTTGTCCTCCCGGCGGGAGGTGTCCGCCCCGCGGCGTGCGTGAGCGAGGGCGGAGTCGGTGCACGAGGCGGTGCCCTCGACCAGGGCGGAGGTGTAGCACGTTGGTGCGGGGTCCAAGGCGGCTCTGTCGGTAAGCGACAGGGCGCGGCCGGCGTAGTCGAGGGCCAGTCCGCACCGTCCGGCGCGGATCTCGACTTCGGCGAGGCTGCGCAGGACATCCACGGTGGCTTCGGCGTCTCCGGTCCGCTCGGCTTCGACGAGCAGAGGCAGCAGTGCGCTGCGGGCTTCGTCCAGACGGTCGTCGAAGATGGCGTGCCGGGCGGAGAGCTGTTCGGGCCTGGCGTTGACGGGGATGTGAGTGCTGCGTGGCAGGGACAGGGCGTGGCCGAGCGTGGTCTCGGCTTGGGGGCGGCCGAGGATGCGTTGGATGCGGGCCTGCATCGTGAGGGCCATGGCGGTGGTGGCGGTGTCGCCAGCGCTCCGGGCGAGGCTGGCGGCCCGGGCAGCCTGGGCGCACGCCCGGTCGGGATCGCCGTTGACGTTGGCCCAGATCGCCTGGCGGACGAGGATCTGCGCGGTCAGGTCCGGATGTCCGGCCGCTTCGTGAAGTGCGTCGGCGAACAGCTTGTCGCCGTTGTACAGGTGCTGTCCGCCTGAGTCGATCAGGGCGATGAGGGCGTTGACGCGGTTGGCGGGGCTGCTGTCGTGGTTCAGGACGAGGCGGACGGCAGCCTGGCCGCGGGGCAGGTCGCCGTTGTGGGCGGCGTCGCGTACGGCGGTCAGCGCCCGTTCGGTGAGCAGGTCGGCGTCGGTCTCCGGGGTACGTTCGGCGGCGAGCAGGGAGAGCTCGGCCGCTAGTGCGGGTTCTCCGCGCAGCCGGGCGCGGGCGGCGGCGCGGTCGGCGCAGTCGGCCGACTGCGGGTCGTTGGTGTCGGCCGCCAGCGTGGTGTGACGGTCGCGGCGGATGCTGTCGCGGCTGGCTTCGGCCAGGCGGGCGTGCAGGAGCCTGCGTGTGGCGACCGGCGGTCGGGCCGCGAGTTCGGCACCGATCGCGGCGGCGGCGAACCGGATCTTCCCGTCGACCTGCCCGATGTTGATCAGTCCGGCTGCCTCGGCCTCTGCGAGAAGGTTTTCGGCGGGCGGGCCGGCGAGGCGGCTCAGCAGTTCGCGGTCGGGCCGGTCGTCGAGTGCGGCGACCGTCAACAGTTCCTGAACTTCGGCCGACACAGTGCCCAGCCATTCGTTCACCAGTCGGCGGGCGGCCGGCGGCAGGACCAGGTCGTCTACGAGACCCTGAGCGGCCGGCAGGTCGGTGGCGCGGCTGCGGGCCCCGGCGAATGCGAGGGCTAGGGCCGGGTTCCCTCCGCTGCGGATGTGGGTCTGCGTGACCTCGTAGGGGGTTAGCCGGTACGGCGACAGCAGGGTTGCGACCTGATCGGGTGTCAGCGCCGGGATGCGTACCGCACAGGGGTCCTCGCCGCACCAGTGGCCTTCGCTCCCCGGGCGCCAGATTCGCTCTGCGGCTATGACGGGAAGGTCGGGAGCCAGGCGCAGTGCCCAACGCAAGACGGCCGCGCTGGCCGTATCCAGCCACTGGGCGTTGTCCACCACCAGTGTCAGAGGCGGGGTGTCCAGCAGCAGGGTGGCGGTCAACCGGCGCAGCCGTAGAGCGGTCCCGGCGGGATCGGCAGAGCCCGGCACTCCGACGGCCTTGTCGATTCCGGTCGCGAGTTCCCGCGCGGCCGGCAGCGGTTGGAGGGCCAGTGCGAGTTCGAGCAGTCCGGTGTAGGGGACCTGGGCGTCCTGTGGGCTCGGAGCCAGCCTTAGGACAGGCATGCCCAGCTGCTGCCCGAGTACACCGGCCGCAGCGGTCTTGCCGATCCCGGGCGGACCGAACAGCACCACCCGACGGGCGCCGCGCACGACGCCCGGTACCACCGGCAGCATGGTGCCGGTGGCCCCCTGATGCGCATTCACTGCCGTCGCAGAATCTGGCACCGGATCATAGTGCGCCCGACGGTCCTTCGCGCACCAGAGCAAGGGGTTGCCCTGATTTCGGCCAGCCTCCGCCGTTCCTAGTGTCATCGCCAAAGCCGAGCTGTCACCGGTTGCCGGAGATCCCATCAACACGGGCCCTGCTGCCACACCCCTCAACCCATCTCGGCGGGAGGATTGCGATGTATCGAAGAACTGCCATGGCGGCCGCTGTCGCGGTTGCGCTTACCCTGGGCACCGTGACCGGGGTGGCCACCCAGTCGACCGCAGCCACCCCGCCCCCTACACCCACGGTTGCGCAGAGCCCGCTGTCGCTGGCGATCTCTGCAGCCGACCGCGCTGCCGACGGCGGTCACGACGCGCTGGCCAAAGGCCCCTTCGAGCAGTACGACCGGCGCATGGTGATCCCGTGGGTCGACGGGCTGTTCTCCATCGCCTACGAGCGCACCTACCGGGGCCTGCCGGTGGTCGGCGGCGACGCCGCCGTGCTCGCCGACGGCAAGGGTGCGATCCGGGCGATCTCCGCCGCCACCAAGACGAAGATCAACGTCTCCGTGGTGCCGACCGTCGCCGTCGACCGTGCCGAGCAGACCGCCAAGAGCCTGCTCGCGAAGGTCGACCGGGTCGAGTCGCGCACCCTGGTGGTGCACGTCAAGGACAGCACCGCCCGCCTCGCGTGGGAGGTCGTCGTCGCCGGACGCACCGCCTCGGCGCCCAGCCACCTGCACGTCTTCGTGGACGCGCGCACCGGCCAGGTGCTGGCCAAGCAGGAGGACGCCGCGGCGGGCTCCGGCACCGGCAAGTGGAACGGGCCCAGTCCGCTGTCGATCACCACGTCGCAGTCGGGCAGCACCTACTACCTGCGCGACACCACCCGCTCCGGCCTGAACTGCCAGGACTACAGCACCAACACCGTCTTCTCCGGCCCGGACGACAGCTGGGGCAACGGAGTGGGCACCAGCAAGGAGACCGGCTGCGTCGACGCCCTGTACTCGGCGCAGAAGGAATGGGACATGCTGTCGGGCTGGCTGGGCCGCAACGGCCACAACGGCAACGGCGGCAGCTGGCCGATCAAGGTGGGCCTGAACGAGCAGAACGCCTACTGGGACGGCTCGACGATCACCATCGGCAAGAACCAGGCGGGCAACTGGATCTCCTCGATGGACGTGGTAGGCCACGAGTTCGGCCACGGCCTCGACCAGAACACCCCCGGCGGCACCAGCTCCGAAGCCGGCCTCGGCGAAGCCACCGGCGACATCTTCGGCGCCCTGACCGAGGCATACGCCAACCAGTCCAGCGCCTACGACGAACCCGACTACCTGGTCGGTGAGGAGATCGACCTCGTCGGCGACGGCCCGATCCGCAACATGTACAACCCCTCGCTGGTCGGCGGCCACCCGAACTGCTACTCCTCGTCGATCCCGAACACGGAGGTACACGCGGCCGCAGGTCCGCTCAACCACTGGTTCTACCTGCTCGCCGAGGGCAGCGCGCCGGGCGGCGGCAAGCCGAACAGCCCCATCTGCTCGGGCGGCCCGTCGTCGGTCACCGGCGTGGGCATCCAGTCCGCCGGAAAGATCTTCTACGGCGGCATGCTGCTGAAGACCTCCGGCATGACCCACAAGAAGTACCGCACCGCGACCCTGACCGCCGCGAAGAACCTGGACTCCTCGTGCGTCCTGTTCAACCGGACCAAGGACGCGTGGAACGCGGTCGCGGTCCCGGCCCAGACCGGCGACCCGACCTGCACCGGTTCCAGCACCGACTTCTCCGTCTCGGTCAGCCCCACCTCGGGCAGCGTCAACGCGGGCTCCTCGGTCACCGCGACGGTCAACACCGCGACCGTCTCCGGCAGCGCGCAGACCGTGTCGCTGACCTCCTCGGGCGCCCCGTCGGGGGTCACCGTGTCGTTCAGCCCGTCGTCGGTGACCTCGGGCAGCAGCTCCACCATGACGGTGGCGACCACATCCGGCGCCGCCGCCGGCACGTACACGATCACCGTGACCGGCACCGGTTCGGTCACCCACACCGCGCAGTACACGCTGACGGTCAACGGCGGCACCCCCGGCGGCACCGCCCCGGACATCAGCGTGTCCAACGTGCAGGCGCACCTGACCCAGCTCAACACCATCGCCACCAACAACGGCGGCAACCGCCGCTCGACCGGCCAGGGCTATCTGCAGTCGGTGGCGTACGTCAAGGGCAAGCTGCAGACCGCCGGCTTCACCGTCACCGAGCAGCCCTGCACCTCGGGCTGCACCAGCGGCGCCGGCCCGAACCTGATCGCCGAGTGGCCCGGCGGCAACGCCAGCAACGTCTACATGTTCGGCGCCCACCTGGACAGCGTCTCGGCCGGTCCCGGCATCAACGACAACGGCTCCGGCTCGGCGGCGCTGCTCGAGGTCGCCCTCGCGCTCGCCGCGCAGAACCCGACCATGCTGAACAAGGTCCGCTTCGGCTGGTGGACCGACGAGGAGCAGGGCCTCAACGGCTCGAAGTTCTACGTCAACTCCCTCACCAGCACCCAGCGGACCGCGATCAAGGCCTACTACAACTTCGACATGATCGGGTCGAAGAACGGCGGCTACTTCATCAACAACATCAGCTCGACCGCGTCGCAGCCGATGAAGGCGTACTGGGACAGCCTCAGCCTGCAGCCGGAGGAGAACGTCGAGGGCCAGGGTCGCTCCGACGACTACTCGTTCCAGAACGCGGGCATCCCGACCTCCGGCTACGCCATGGGCGCCAGCGCCACCAAGACCTCGGCCCAGGCGTCGAAGTGGGGCGGCACCGCCGGTCAGGCGTACGACTCCTGCTACCACTCGTCGTGCGACACCACCAGCAACATCAACGCCACCGGCCTGGACCGGGCCGCCGACGGCATCGCCTACACGCTGTGGAACCGGGCCGTCGGCACGTCCACCCCGACCGACGACTTCTCGATCTCGGCCAGCCCCGCGTCGGGCACCGTGAACGCGGGGTCCAGCACCACGACCACCGTCGGCACCGCCACCACCTCGGGCAGCGCCCAGACGGTGAACCTGACCGCCAGCGGCGCCCCCACGGGCGTGACGGTCTCGTTCAGCCCGGCGTCGGTCACCTCCGGCAGCTCGTCGACCGCCACCATCGCGGTCGGCTCGTCGGTGGCCGGCGGCACCTACACCATCACCATCACCGGCTCGGGTTCGGCGACGCACAGCACCACGTACACGCTGACCGTGACCGGCGGGCCGGGCGGCTGCACCGCCGCCCAGCTGATCCTCAACGGCGGGTTCGAAAGCGGCACCTCGCCGTGGACCGGCTCCACCGGCGTGATCGGCACCTCTATCGGGCAGGTGCCGCGCAGCGGCACCCGGTACGCGTGGCTCGGCGGAAACGGCTACACCGCGACCGAGGCCATCAGCCAGACCGTCACCATCCCGTCGGGCTGCACCAGTGCGGTACTGACCTACTGGCTGCACATCGACACGAGCGAGTACGGGGCGCTCGCCTACGACGTGTTCACGATCAAGGCCAACGGCACCACCGTGGCGTCGCTGTCCAACATGAACGCTGCCACGGGCTACACGCAGCGCACCGTCAACCTCGGCGCGTACGCCGGCCAGACGGTCACGCTGACCTTCACCGGCACCGAGGACGCCTACCTGCAGACCAGCTTCGTGCTGGACGACGTGACCCTGCAGATCGGCTGAGTTCAACGGCAGGGTGGGGCGCTCGCCCCACCCTGCCGCAGGTCCTGCGCCCCTGTTCCGCTGCCGGACCGGACCTTAGCCTGAATCCGTGGATTGGATTCTGGGTGCGTTGTCGGGTTGATCTAGCCGATTGGGGGTGTGATGGATCCGCTGGCCCTGGTCTCCGTAGAACGCCAAGTAACCCGGCTCCGCCTTGACCTGGCGAGAGGCGAAGTCCATCGCCTCCGGGCGCAGATCTGCCCAACCTCGCGGGAAGCGGCCGTCCGCGTTACCCACATGAAATCCGGTTCATAACTCGGCCCGGCCCCGGCGAGCGCGGGTCGCCGGAAGACGGCAGACATTTCGCTGCCGTGGTGCCCACCCGGCCCGATGTCGCCGCTGCCGCCAGGGAGCATGGCCGGGTGCAGTTCTAGGAAGTCTTGGACGGTGGACTCCTCCGGGTCCGTCTTCAGGAGGTCGTACCACTGCGACATGACCTCATCGGCATAACTCTGCCAATCGATAGCCTTTGGGCGGGTTGGGTCCGTGTCAGGCTCCAGCCCTTGCCAGTCACTGGTCGAGGCCTGCTCGGTGGTCGACATGTGCAGAGCGTAGGCGCACGAGTTGCGCAGTGTCAGCCTTCATGGATTGCGTCGCTGGTCCAACCCGAGCAACCTCGGCTGCTGGTGCAAGCGGCACGCATGCGAGCTGTCAACGCCGGCTGAACTTTGACCCCTCTGTTCCGGCCGAATTTTGACCCCCTCGTTGGTTGTTGATGTTCAGTCGTTGGTCTTGGTGGCTGCGGGGACGCGGCCGAGGTCGCGGTCTTTGAGTCGGTAGCTGTCGCCCTTCATCGAGATCACCTCGGCGTGGTGAACGAGGCGGTCGATCATGGCTGCGGCGACGACATCGTCGCCGAACACTTCGCCCCAGCGGCCGAAGGGCTTGTTGCTGGTGACGATCAGGGTGGCTCGTTCGTAGCGGTTGGAGACGAGCTGGAAGAACAGGTTCGCGGCTTCGGCTTCGAAGGGGATGTAGCCGACCTCGTCGACGATCAGCAGCGGGATCCGGCCGAGTTTGACCAGTTCGTCTTGCAGGCGGCCGGCGTGGTGGGCATCAGCCAGGCGGGACACCCACTGGGCGGCGGTGGCGAACGCGACCCGGTGTCCTGCCTGGCAGGCCCGGATCCCGAGGCCGATGGACAGGTGGGTTTTGCCGGTGCCGGGCGGGCCCAGGAAGACGACGTTCTCTCGGCCGGTGATGAAGTCGAGGGTTCCCAGATGGGCGATGGTCTCCCGCTTCAACGACCGTTGGTGGTCGAAGTCGAACTCCTCCAGGCTCTTGCGGGCCGGAAACCTGGCTGCCCGGATGCGTCCTTCTCCGCCGTGGGCTTCGCGGGCGGCGACCTCGCGTTGCAGGCAGGCGGCGAGGAACTCCTCATGCGTCCACGACTCTGCCCGGGCCCGCTCCGCCAGGCGCTCCACCGACGCGGCCAGGGACGGCGCCTTCAGGGCACGGGTGAGGAACGCGATCTCGGATGCGACGTTGCGGCTGGTCTTGGCGGCCATCACGCAGCCACCTCGTCCAGGCCGAACATCCGGTCGTAGTCGCTCAACGGCCGGCGTTCGACTTGGGCGTCGACGGCGGCCGTCGGGGTGCGTTGGGCGGCGATGCGCAGATCGGCGGCGGCTTGGCGGTGGGCGGGGTCGGTGATGCTCTGATGCTTGGCCCAGCAACGGTCGTGCCGGGCCACCGGTCGGCCGTCGCAGAGCACCGTCACGTGGTCGCAGTCGGCGGTGACCTCGACCCGCCGGCCGACCACTGACGGGTGCACCGAGTAGTCGTTGCCGTCCAAGCGGACGTAGTGATCGCGGGGCAGCCGGGTGGCCTGCCGCCACCCGACCACCGGCGCGACCGGCGGCAGCGGCAGCATCACCTGCCGGTCGGCGTCCCACCGCTCCGCCGGGCGGCAGCCCAGCATCCGGTGCTGGCGGTTGTTCGCCCGCACCAACCACTCGGACAGCTGAGCGTTGAAGTCGCCGGGTGAACCGAACCGGCGTCCGGGCAGGAACGAGGTCTCCAGATAGCCGTTGGCCCGTTCGACCAGGCCCTTCGATTCCGGGTCCGCCGGCCGGCACTGGATCACCTTGATGCCGAGGGTGCCGCGGAAGGCGTTCATCGCCTCGGTCAGCTGCGGCCTGCCGGCCCGCCACTGCCCGACGGCGGACTCGTTGTCCCACACCAACGCCTTGGGCACCCGCCCCCAGCCGGAGATCAGCGTCCAGTGTCCGACCAGCAGGTCCGGCGACTGCCGCGACGGGATCATCACCGCAGACAGCCACCGCGAATACCCCGACACCATCACCAGCACCGGCGGCCGACCGACCTGCCCGAAGCCCAACGGCACGTCCGCCGGCGGGAACCACAGATCACACTGCGCCAGCTCACCCGGCAGATACTCCGTCCGCTGAGCCGGATCCGGCCGGCGGAACAACGGCCGCAGCTGCTGCACCCGATCAGAGAACACCGTCTTGCCGCGAGTCCACCCGACCCGCTCCATGATCACCGTCGTCGGCATGTCCGGGAACTCCGCCAACAACGCCCTGATCTGCGGCTCCACCGCGTCCACGATCGAACCCTTCGCCGCCCGCTGATAGCGAGGCGGCTCATGACTGGCCAAAGCCTTACGCACCGTGTTCCGCGAGACCCCCAGCCGACGGCAGATGGCCTTGATCGCCATCCGCTCCGCCCGGTACAACCGACGGATCTCCGCCCAGTCCTCCACGCTCAGCACCTCCCGATGCTTCCGGAAGGGGTCAAAATTCAGCCGGAACCACGGGGTCAGTTTTCAGGCGGAGCCGACACGAGCATGCACAGTCCCGCTGGCGTCTAGCTCAGCGTCAGCTCGGAGTCAGCAAGAAGGGCCACGTTGTCGATCATTGGATGATGTTGCGCGAGGGCAGCGGTGCACCGTACGGCATCAGTTGGCACGCTGGGAGCACGGCTGATACGTGAGATCGTCGTTCACGCCGAAGAGATCACTGTTTGATCCGCGGGTGCGGTGGGTCCCAAGGCCACTTCACTGAGAAGCGAGCAGCCTGGGGCGTCCACGTGGGAAGAGTCGGGGTACCGTCGATGGGGTGGCGGCCTGCTGATTCGCCAGGCCTCTTGAGCTGGGAGCGACGCTATGGCCTCGTCCGTCGATCCGCGCTTTGGGGTAGCTCTGCGGGAGTCTCGGGAGCGGCGTGGCCTGTCGCTTCGGTCTCTCGGGCAACTCGCTCACCGGAGTAAGAGCCATCTGCACGAGTTGGAGGCAGGGCTCAAAGCCCCGACGGTCGACACAGCCCGCCACCTGGACCGGGTTTTGGATGCCGGGGGAGTGCTTGCTCGGCTGGTTGATGCGCCGATCGACCATGCGGCCGAGGCAGGCGAGTTGCGGGCGAGAGTCGCCGCCAGTGATGTCAGCAACGACACGCTCGAACGGATCGAGCAGGGCGTTGACGACCTCGCCAGCTCCTATCCGACGATGGCCCCGGCGGATCTGTTGCCGTTGGTGCGGCGGCACCTCTCCTATGTGGTGCGGCTGCTCGACGGGCGGCTAACGCTTGCTCAACAGCGGCGGCTGCTGGTTGCCGGCGGTTGGCTCGCGGTGCTGAGGGCCACGGTTCACATCGACCTGCGGCAGCGGAATTCTGCGGCTGCTCACCTGCGAGCCGCTCGTGAGCTTGCTGAACATGCCGAGCATCCCGAGATCCAGGCGTGGTGTCTGGAGACGCGAGCTTGGGACGTGTTGACGCAAGGTGACCACCGTTCAGCGCTCGATCTTTCCCAGCAGGCGCAACGGGTCGCGCCTCCGGGCAGCTCTGCCAGGATCCAGGCGACTGCTCAGGAGGCCCGTGCATGGGCTCGCATCGGAGACGTTGCTGCTACCCGACGAACCCTGGATCGGGTAGAGCGGTTGGCGGCGAACTTGCCCGTTCCCGAGCGAGCCGAGCATCACTATCGCTACGACCCTGCCAAGGCCGCCGCCTACACGGCCACGACTTTGGCATGGGCTGGTGACCCGGGCGCCGAGCAGGTGGCTCGGGCCGTACTGGCCGATCTGGATCCGCACGGCGATGGGGGAGCGCGGCCACGCCGGTCGGCATCGGCGCGTCTCGACCTCGGACTTGCCCTTGTCGCCGCCGGTCAGCCGGACGAAGCGGTTGCGCTCGGGGCGCAGGCCGTGGCATCCGGGCGAGTGGTGCCGTCGAACTGGTGGCGAGCCGCGGAACTGCTGGCAAAGGTTGAGGATCTCGGAGTGCCCGAGGCCGCGATGTTCCGTGAACTGTGCGTCGAGTACGCGCCGGGCGGGCGATCAATAGCGGACAGCACACCTAGTTAGCGGACAGTCACCTTCTGGATCGTAGACGCGCGCGGCGTGACGCTGGACCTCACTGAACCGGGCGCGGATCGAGGCACATCAGCAGGTGCCCCTTCGTGCCCTCATCATGGAGGGCCAGAAGATGACGGTGCCTATCGGGCTCCTGCGGCGACTCGTGGGCCGGTACCTCCCGTCGATTCCGGCGGCGTACGGCGTCGGGCAGCGCATCCAGATGATGGAGCAGGACATCGCCCGGCGGCGGTTGCTGGACCAGGCGCGCGGCGGGCAACAGGCCCCGGCGGGTGTCGGGGACACATCGATGTCGCGAGAGCGGCGCGTCTCGTATGACGAATACCTTTTTGCCACAGCGCTGACTCTTGCCCGACGGCACCGGCCGGTGTGGTCGTGGCGGCTCTGGCGGCGCATCTGCCGCTGCGGGTCCGACCTGCCCTGCCACGCCCGGCACCGGATACCGATCAATCGTGGCCACTGGCCACAGGAGGGCGAGCAGTGACCGGCGGGCAGGAACAGGCGATCCTCGCGGTACACGTTCGAGGGCTCGACGGCATGTGTGTCGGCTGCCGACTGTGGTGGGCGCGACTGACTCCGTACCCCTGTTGGCAGGTGGAATGGGCGACCAGCCGGCAGGCGCGGGCGATCACCGCGCGGTTCCTGGAGGGTGTGCGGTGACCACCCACGGCCCGGTCATGCCGGTCTGGAGCTGCGGCGGCTGCGACCTGCCCTGGCCCTGCCCGACCCGGAAGCGGGAGCTGCGGGCGGAGTTCATGGATGCGCCGGTGTCGCTGGCCCTCTACCTCGGTGCCTACCTCGTTCAGGCCACCGAGGACATGCCCTGGACGCCGGCCGGCGTGCTGCACCGCCGCTTCCTCGGCTGGACCAGGGAAACCGGCCACCTCATGCCGGTAGTGCAGCAGCGAAGTACCGCAAGCGTGCGAGCCGAGCCCGGTCGGGACGAGTCGCACCAGGCCCTCTGACCTCGCATCGAGCCTGACCCGGCCATCTCGCCGACAGCTCACACCGAAGCGGTCGGCGTTGGTTCTCCGCGACCCGAGCCTGCGGGCGCCGATCAGGTGCCGACGCGGCGTGTCTCGTAGGCCCACATCACGATCTCGACGCGGTTGCGGGCGTTGAGCTTGCGCATCAGGGCGGCGATGTGGGTCTTGACGGTGCTGAGGCTGATGGACAGCTCATCGCCGATCTCGCTGTTGGTCCGGCCGCGAGCGGCAGCCAGCAGGACCTGTTCCTCGCGAGCGGTCAGCGGCTCGACAGGTTCAGGTGGCACCGAGCGCGGGCGGCTGTTCGCGAAGGAGGACAGGAGCCTCGCGGTGATGTTCGGTGCGATGAGGGCGTCACCTCGGGCGGCGGCATGGACGGCCTGGGCGAGCATCTCGGCGCCGGCGTCCTTGAGGAGGAAGCCTCGGGCGCCCGCCTTGAGCGCCCCGTAGACGTACTCGTCGAGGTCGAAGGTGGTGATGACGACGACGGCCAGAGGGTCGGCGACGTCGGCCCCGGCGAGCTGGCGGGTGGCTTCGATTCCGTCGACCTCGGGCATGCGGATGTCCAGCAGGCACACATGGGGACGCAGCGCACGGGCCATGGAGATCGCCCGGCGGCCGTCGGCGGCGTCGCCGACGACGGCGATGCCCGGTTGGGCGTTCAGGATCATGCAGAGCCCTGCTCTGACGATGTCCTGGTCGTCAGCGACAAGCACGCGGATGGTCATGACGTCAGCGCTGTCCGAGGCAGCGAGGCGTCGACGCTCCAGCCGCCGTCCGGGGCAGGTCCCGCCCGGAGGGTGCCGCCGAGCAGGCTCGCCCGCTCGGCCATGCCGCGCAGCCCGTAGCCGGCGTGCGGGGAGCTGGTCGTGGTCGCCTCGCCGTCATCGTGCACCCGCAGGTGCACCTGGTCGCGGGATGCGGTGACGTCGACGGTGACTCCGGTGGCGCCGCGGGCGTGGCGGGTCGCGTTGGTGACCGCCTCGGCGGCGATCAGGTAGAGGGCGGTGCCGACTGCCGGCTCAACGGCCTCGACGTCACCGGAGACCTGCACGCGGACGCCCAGCACCTCGCCGCCGGGACGAGCGAGTCGTTCGATGTCCGCCACCCCTCGCCGAGGGGCGAGATCGGCGTCCGTACCGTCGCGCAGCACGCCCACGAGGGCTCGCATCTCCCTGAGCGTCCGGGACGACTCCTCCTCGATGGTGACCAGGGTGGCCAGCGCGCGCTCCGGATCTGCGGCGGCCAGCGCGCGACCTGCCTGTGCCTGGACGGCGATGGCCGAGACGTGATGGCCGACCGTGTCGTGCAGCTCGCGGGCGAGTTCGTTGCGCTGATGGAGCCGGACCTGCTCGACGTCGCGGTCGTGGCTCCTGGTGCGGTAGCGCACTGCCGCTCCGAGCGCGGCCGAGCACAGGAAGAAGCCGTAACCGGCGACCCTCTCCGCGGGTGAGGTCTGCTCCGCGACGAGGGTGACGGGCAGCCAGACGAGGATGATGCCGAGTCCGAAGGCAGCCTCGCGCCCTGCCCCCCAGCGCAGCAGGGCGTAGGGCAACACGAGCAGCCCTGCGATGCCCAGCAGGCCGGTGGCGTCGATTACCGCGATCCTCGCGATGTCGAAGGCGAGAACGGTTCCGAAGGCAACGGCTACTGCGGCCAGCGGTCGCGTGCGTCGATACAGCAGGCACGCCGCGACCACGACGCTGACACCGACCAGCAGCAGCGCCCATGCCCTGTGGTCGCGCAGCAGCACCTCGACGACCGAGATCACGACAAGAGCCGAGGACAGCGCCCAGTCCCGCCACACCCGCACCGGCGCACCTGTGGGGCGAGGCTCAGCCCAGATCCCAGCAAGCATGCTTCCCCCTTTCCGCAGAACGTAAGGGGGCCGCCCCTCGGGCGGATCAGCCGAAAGTACGGCGAGTGTCCCGCGCCTGGGACCAGGACAGCCCGAGCCCGCAAGCGGATGTGGCGCCTGCCAACGCTGGTCAGTGTTGAGACATCGAGTGAGCCGACCCGGCTGACGCCAGCAAACAGGAGACGTGATGACCAGAACCGACAGATCAGCCGGTGCGCTCCGGGAGGCGCACATCCCGGTCCAGGCGAAGCTTGCCGCGGCCTGGGCCAGCTTCATGTTCCTCTACATCTACGTCGACTACCTCGCCCTGTACAAGCCCGGCTTCATCGACGACATCCTGGCCGGCACGGTGCACGAGTTCGACACCGGCCCAACCTTCGTCGCCCTCGCGCTCACACTCATGGCCGTCCCGATCCTCATGATCCTGCTCTCCGCGACACTCCCCGCCCGCGTCAACCGCGCCACCAACCTCGTCGTGGCAACGCTCTACATCCCCGTCACGGTGTACAACGCGGCCGGCGAGTCCTGGAGCTACCTCTACTTCTACGGCTTCTCCATCGGGCTCGAGCTGCTGCTCCTGGCCTTCATCCTGCGCACCGCATGGACCTGGCCCCGGGCCGTTCGAGCCCGCCGAGACCTCGCCCAGGCCCCGCTGTGACGCTCGATGCACGCCCCGTCTGCGGGGTCGGTTGCAGCTGCTCCGGCAGCAGTGACCGCGAGCAGCCGGTTGCGTCGAATGTCATTATATCTGCGTCTTCGCAGAACTTCATGGCATCCGCGAGACCGCATTGACCTTCTTCTTCTTTCCTCTGGCTCCTGGTAGAAGTGCGACATGCCCTCACGGCGTATCACGTCACTGGTGGATGAGCGCGGATCGCGACGTGCTGGCTCGCCGCCGTTGCGCGGGGTTTGCCTCGCCGGGGCGGGCGGTGCCTCGGGTTTCATGATCGGTCGACTGCTGCTCGCGGTGCTCAGTGCGGGCACGCAGCTGGTCACGGCAACTCGTCGTCCAGCACTGGAGGTGTGATGAGCGAACCTGCCGAGGTCGACCGCCTGCTCAGCGCCGCCGACGAGATCACCGCGCGGGCCGGTCTCGGCCCGGACACCCGGGCGGCCGTTGAGCAGGCGGTTGCCGCTGCCCGTGGTCTGGGCGATCCGGGGCGTCTGCTGCACGCTCTGGGCCGCGCCACTCTGAACCTCTCTCAGGAACGGCTCGCCGATGGCGGTGACGTCACTGAGCTGCGGGGACAGGCCGAGGAGGTCATCGCGCTCGCCGGCGATCTGCTCTCCGATCCGGACTGGCATGCCGATGCCGTGGTCCGCACCGTGCAGGCGGGCCAGATCCTGGCCGGCATCGGGCTCGTCGATCGCGGGCGCGATGTCGTCGAACGGGTGTGGCGGTTGGTCGCGCCCCGGCCCGCCGACGGCCTCGACGCCTGCCGCGCTCGGACCGCAGCACTGACTGGGCTGGTCACCCTGAGACTCGGGACGGACCCCTCCGTCCTGGGACCGTTGGCCGCAGAGATGGTCGACCTGCAGCGTGGGCTCGCCCGCGACACGGGCGAGGCGGCCGCCGTGATCGACCTGGCGGATGCCCTTGGAATCTTCGCGCGGGTCGCCAGCAGTCTGGGGCGGCCGGACCTGATGCGGGTGGCGCTGACCGAACAGTACTCAGTGGAACAGATGTTCCAGGGTTCCGGAGCGCAGAAGCGACTAGAGCGGATCGAGGCGTCGCTGGCGCAGCTGCGACAAGCCGCGCCGGCAAACCTCGTGGTGCCCGACTCGGGCGCATGGCGGATCCGCCGCTCCTACCTGGACCTGCTGGCCCAGCCCGCACCATCCGGCGTTACCGCCGGCGGGTTCGCGGCTCGGCTGGCGGCGGAGTCGCGGGTGACCGGCCGTGCACCCGGCAACCGCCCGCCCGCTGACCCGTCGGTGATCGCCGATTGTGCCTCCCGGCTCGATCAAGGGATCTCTCTGGCCGACGCAGATCAGATCATTGAGGCCGACCGCGTCCTCGCCGAGCTCGCCGACGAGTTGAGCCTGTACGACGGGGCGACGTCGGACCCGGCCCGGCGGGACGTCCGGCGCCTCTGGTCCGCGGCCCTCTACCAGCGGGCGATGCTCCGGCACCGGATCGGCCACTGCGACGACGCCTGGGACCTTGCCTGGCTGTCCGTGGTCGTTGCCGTCCGGCGGCACGAGGGCCTGCTACGCGGGACTGCCACCGAGCGGGAGGCGCTGGCCGACGCGGTCACTCACATGGTCGACGCCGCCGTGGTCGCGGAAGCCACCGGACGTGACGAAGACCAGATCATGCTGCTGTCCGAGGTCATCGACCGCTGCGCGGACGCGGACGCGGCCTACCCAAGGTTGCGTCGAATCCTCGGCACGGCCCTGCACAATCTCGCCGCCGCGATGCTCGAACGCCAGCAGACAGCGACCGCGGCGCCCTTGGCCGAACATGCCTACGCTATCCGTCATGAGCTGGCCGTGCTGGACCAGCGCGCAGCCTGGGAGTATGCGAACACACTGCTGCTCACCGCCGCCCTCGCCGTCGACCGTCAGGACTGGCGAATCGCCGTCGAACGTCTCAGCGCAGTTGGGCGACTGCTGGTTGCCTTGCGGACGTACCCGGAAGCGATGGCCGGGTATGCAGGACAGCTCGCCATCGAGGTCACCACCCGGGCGCCCGAGCTGGTGGACCGGGCTCGTGCCGCCGGCACCTGGCCGTATCAGACTTGGACCCCTCAGGCGTAGCGCCGCCCGTTCGGCGTGAGACCTCGCCCACGCGCGGGATGCCAAGCCAGGGGTGTCCGGTCGGCGGCTGCCAGCCGGTTACCGGATCTGGCAGGTCCCGGCCGGCCGATGGTCAGCTGCTCCGCCCCCAGTTTGACGCGAGCCTCGGTAGGGAAGTTTCGCGGACACCTCGATGAAGGAGGGGGCATGGAGACGTCCGCTAGCGTCGGGCGCAGTTATCAACAGCCGACAAGGCCATGCGTGGCGGCGCCTGCTGCAGCGCCAACGCCGAGGGGGCGAGCCTGATGGCTCGCGTCGGTCGCTACGGGATCCCGAGGTTCGTGTGGTCCCTGATCTGGCTCGTCGTCTGCATCTTGATCGTAATCCTGTTGGCCCTGGTCATTCACCACTTCGGAGGCGCCTCTCTGTCGCTCAAGCTCGGCCACTTCTACCTGAACATCGGCGTCACCTGACCTGCTGCCTCGTCGACACTCCGGCGGCGGTCCGCCGCAGTACCGGCCCGGACCGCTCGGAGGGTGCCCGCGCGACGTGGGCACCCTCCGAGGGCAGGCGGTGCCGGATCCCCGGCTCGCCCTCAGCTCGTGGGGCCCGACGTCGCCCCGCCGAGGGTCACCTTGAGGATCTTCTCGTTGCTGTTGTTCGGGGTGCTGTCCTTGTCCCCGCCGGTGCTCGTGGTCAGCCACAGGTTGCCGTCGAGGGTCGGTTCGACGGTACGCAGCCGGAAGTACGTCCCGACGAAGTACTGCTGGACGTTGGTGAGCGTGTTGCCGCTGATCTCCGCACGGTACATCCGGTTGCCACGCAGGCAGGCGATGTAGAGCACGTCCCGGACGATCGCGATGCCGCTGCACGAGGCCTCGGCCACCGGGTACGTCCGGATCGGGGCCCTGAAGTTCGGGTTGGCGCAGTCGCCGGAGGTGCCCTCGCAGGCGGGCCAGCCGTAGTTGCCGCCCTTGACGATGATGTTGGTCTCGTCCATGACGTTGTTGCCGAACTCCTGCTCGAAGAGCCGGCCCTGGGAGTCGAAGGCGAGTCCCTGCGGGTTGCGGTGGCCGTAGCTCCACACGTGGTTGCCGAAGGGGTTGTCCGCGGGCACGGTGCCGTCGGGGTTGAGCCGCAGCACCTTGCCGCCCAGGTTGCCGGTGTCCTGGGCCACGTCCGGATCCTGTCCGTCGCCGGTGGCGGCGTAGAGCTTGCCGTCGGGGCCGAAACGCAGCCGGCCGCCGTTGTGGTACTTGTTGCGCGGGATTCCCGTGACGAGCACCTGCCTGGTGTCGGTTTGCAGCGTGCCGTCGTAGCGGATGCGCACGATCCGGTTGTCGGTCGTGGTGGTGTGGTAGATGTACAGCCAACGGTCGGTGGTGAAGGTGGCCGAGACGGCCAGCCCGAGCACGCCGCCCTCGCCGCTGGTGCCGGCCACGTTCGGCACGGTGCCGATGCTGCGCTTGTCGGTGCCGTCCGGGTTCATGGCGACGATGTCGAACAGGTCGCGCCGGCCGTAGAGGACCGTGCCGTCGGGCAGTTGCACCAGGCCCCACGGCAGGTCCCTCTCGGTGGTGATCGCCGTGGCGCCGCAGATCGGGCTCGTGCAGCCCGAGCCGGTGTGCGCGGTGACCGCGGCGCTCGCCCCCGAGGCGTTGCCCTGGGCGTCCCGGGCGGTCACGGTGTACCGGTAGTCGGTGTCGGGCGTCAGCCCGGTGTCGGTGAACGTGGTCGCCGGCGGGTTGCCGGCGGTGCCGGTGGTGGAGCCGACCGCCGTACCGTTGCGCAGGATGGTGTAGCCGGTGACCGCGACGTTGTCGGTGGAGGCCGACCAGGTGAGGGTCACGTCCGTGCCGTTCACCGTCGCGGCCAGGTTGGTCGGCGTGCTGGGCGGAGACGTGTCCTGCTGGCAGAACGGCGGGGTGACCGAGAGCGTGGAGCTGGCCTGCGAGACGTTGCCGGCGGCGTCGCGGGCGTTGACGTACCAGCCCCAGGTGACACCCTGCACGACGCTGAGCGTTGCGGTCCGCGTCCGGCCCGGGACCGAGGTGACGAGCTGGCCGTCGTGGTAGATGTCGTAGAAGGCGACGCCGACGTTGTCCCAGGAGGCGTACCAGGCGAGCGTGACGGACTGGCAGGTCAGCCGGGTGCTGCGCAGGCCGGTCGGCCGGGTGGGCGGGCTGGTGTCCGCGGCGAGCCGGGCCGTCGGCCGGCTCCCGGTCGCCGGCGCGGCCGTCGCGGCGTTGGCGGGTACGCCGGTCAGGATGGTGCCGGCGCAGATCAGCAGGGCGAGCGGTACGCGGTGTCGGAACTGGCGAGGATTGATCCGCACGGATGCTTTCCTTCCCGGGTCTTCTTGGTCAGTACGGGTAGCCGGGGACGTTGAGCCGCACGCTGTACAGGCCCGAATCGTTCGTCCGGCCGGAGGTGATGTAGAGGGTCTGCCGGTCGGGTCCGCCGAACGCCACGTTGGTGGTGCCGGTGCCGCCGGAGCGGATCGTGCCGAGCTGCGCGCCGGCGGGCGAGTAGACGTGGATCAGCCCGTCCGAGCCGGAGGCCCAGTACACGTTGCCGGCGCAGTCGACGGTGACCCCGTCGGGACCGCCGAGGTAGTTCACGAAGACGCTGCGGGCGCCCGTGCTGCCGTCGGGCTGGACGACGTACTTGTAGATCTTGTTCTCGGAGTAGGCGCCCACGTAGAGCGTGCCGCCGTCCGGGGAGAGCGCGATGCCGTTGGGTTGCCGCAGCCGGTCGTCCACAAGCGACACCTGGCCGCCGGAGACGCGGAAGACACTGGTACGTCCGCTCATCTGGTCGGGTCGGTTGCCGCGCTGGAAGTTGGGGTCGGTGAAGTAGACGACGCCGTCGGACCGGACCGTGACGTCGTTTGGTGAGTTGAACGCCCGGCCCTGGTGGTCGGCGGCGACGGTGCTGCGGGTCCGGTCGCTCAGCCGGTATGCGGAGACGTTCCGCTGGTCGTGGGTGGCGGCGATGATCTGCTGGGCGTCGGGACTGAGTGCCAGGCCGTTGCTTCCGGCATCGGCGATGAAGGTGTCGAAGGTCGCGGGCGGGGTGAACCGGCGGATCGTGGAGGGCTGCACGTTGTACGGCCCGGTGGCCGCGGCCATGTCCGACATCAGCAGGTAGCCGCCGTCGGCGATCCAGACCGGTCCTTCGAGGAACGAGAACCCGCTCTGGATCTTCGTCGCGGACACGAGGCCGGCCGGCAGGGGCGGGCCGTACGCGGCGCCCTCCGGGCAGACTCCTGGTGGAGCGCCGGGTGGGCCGGTGAACGGGTAGGTGTGAACGTTCACATGAGGGGCGTCCCGAGATGCCGGGGGTGCGGCACCGGCGGGGCCTTGTGCGGTGGTGAGCGCCAGGCACAGGCCGGTGAGTGCGGCGATGGTTGGACGCCAGGTCATCGGGTACTCCAATCGGAGTCGGTGAATGCTTGGTGGGGTCGGCCTCGACCCCACCATCACCTATCATTGATCAGTGTCGATGCATATGGAACGCAGCTTAGGCGAGGAAGCGGCGCCCCGCATCAGTTGTCCACGATCACCTTCGGCGCATGCCCCGACAGGCACCCGATGACCTGGCCGGTTGAGCGCTGACACTCCGTACACCTTCGTGGTGACCGCCCGCGAGGCGGCGGGCGACGGGCCCGCGGCCCCACCCGGGTCCTTGACTTCCCGCATCCGCACCGCTTCCACGCCGATGGATTCCGCCGGCATCGGCGAAGGCCGCCTGGCTCCTACCCGAGCCTGCTGTCCGTGCGGGCGGCGGCGAGAGCGGCTGCCATCCGGGTCAGGCGTGCGCCCTGGAAGCAGGCCGTCTCGAGGACAGCTCTGGCGTACTCCGGATCCCGGCCGGCGCGGCTCTCCACCTGGCTGACGCCGTACGGGTTTCCGCCGGCGGCGTGAGCGGTGTCGTAGTTCAGGTAGCCCGTGGGGAGGATGATCGACCCCCAGTGGTGGAAGGTCTGGTAGAGGCTGAGCAGGGTCGCCTCCTGGCCGCCGTGTTCCTCATAGGTGGCGGTGAAGCCGGTCGCCGGCTTGTCGGCCAGTTCCTCCGCCTGCCACGGGACGGTCGTGGTGTCGAGAAACTGGCGCAGCTGGGAGCAGATGTTCCCGAAACGGGTCGGCGTGCCGAAGGCGTACCCGTTGGCCCACCGGAGGTCGTCCAGGGTGGCGACCGGGATGTCGGCAGTGGCGTCGAGGTGGGCTCGCCACTGCGGCTTGGCATCGATGACGTGCTCCGGCGCCAACTCCGCCACCCGGCGCAGGCGGACCTCCGCGCCGGCGTCCGCGGCTCCGTCGACAAATGCCTGCGCGAGCCGGTGCACGGTGCCGGTGGCGGAGTAGTAGATGACGGCGATCCTGGCATCGGTCTGCATGGTGCCTCCTGGGTCGGCTCGGTTCTCGGTCAACCGTGCCGAGCAGGCTTACCGTTCGCTGACGATCCCCTTACCGACGCCGCTGAACGGCTGTTCGTCGAGGTCGAGCTGTGCGCCGCGGCTCATCTCGGCTGTGAGTTCGTCGCTGCCGAGCGCCTCCCGGAGGCGGACGGTGATGCGCTGGACGTCGTGTTGCTCGCCGGGAGGCAGCGGCGCTCCGGCGGCCTCGCGCAGCGTCCGTGCCGCGGCGAGCAGCCGCGCGGCGGGGCGGCTGTCACCGCCGAGGCTGATGGCCCCGGCAAGGCCCTCGAGAGCCAGGGCGATCGCCCGTTGATCCCCGGTGGCGCGCGCCGCGTCGAGCGACTCACGGTGGTGGCGCTCGGCGAGGACGGCATCACCGCGGTGCTCCGCGATGAACCCCAACTCGGCCAGCGCGAGCGCGCAGCCCGGCAGGAAGCCGGCACGGCGGTTCCAGTCGAGCAGATCCCGCTGCTGGGTCTCGGCGGCGTCGAGGTCGCCCCGCCGTCGCGCGATCATTGCCAGGCCCGTGCCGGCGAAGGCGACGGCGGAGGGGCTCGACTGTTCCTGGGCCACCTGTAGCGCGCGGTTGTGACTGACGGCGGCCTCGTCGAGGTCGCCTCTCAACATGGCGAGCCGGCCGATGCATGCGAGCTGCCGGGACACCGACGTCCACAGCCGCAGGTGTTCGGCGATGCGCAGCGCCTCCCGATAGCGCGTGGCGGCGCGATCGTAGTCGCCGTGGATCTCGGCCAGGGTTCCCAACAGGCTCGTCGGATGCACCTGTCCCCAGCGGTCGCCCACCTGCTCGAACAGCGACCGGCTGGTCTCGCAGTCACGCTGCGCGGCGGGCAGGTCGCTGCGGAGTACGAGCGCGAGGTCCGCCCGGATGGCGCAGGCGGCGGCGATGCCCCACCGGTCCCCGCCGGCGCGGAACGCCGCCAGCGCCGCGTCGACCAGGGCGGCGGCCTCGCCCGGATCTCCGGAGCCGAGCATCATGGAGGCGAACAACCACTGCGCGAACGCCTTCTCCGGCCCCTCGGTGTCCTGGTAGCTCTCCAGGATCCGCTGCCGGGGAGCGGTCGGATCGCCGTCCCGGGTGGCGAGAGCGGTCAGCCACATCTGCGCATGTCGCCGCAGGCCGTCCGGTGCGACGTCGTCCTCACTCCTCGGGACGATGTCCAACGCCGTCCGCAGTGACCGGCTCACCTCTCCGAATCGACCCCGGAGCAGGCGGTACCAGGACAACGAGGTCGCGAGCGCCAAGCCCACGCGGGCCTGACCGTCGGTGGCGGCGACGTCGAGTGCCGCCCGGAGGTTGGCGCTCTCGGCGTCGAGCTCACGTAACGCACGACTCTGATCGTGCCCACGTAGCCGTCCGGCGGCCTGCTCGGCGAGACGGGCGAAACACGTGGCGTAACGGCGACGAGTCGCGGGCAGTTCGGCGGCGCTGTCGAGCTGTTCCAGACCGTAGGCAGCCACCGTCTCCGGCAGCCGAAAGCGTCGCGGAGTCTCGCCGCTCCGCACCATGACCAGCGATCGGTCGATCAGGCGTGCCAGCACGTCGAGGACCTCGTCCGATGCCACCTGCCCGCCCCCGCACACCTGCTCGGCGGCGGCCAGGGTGGCGCCGTCGGCGAAGACCGCGAGCCGGCGCAGCACCGCGCGTTCGGGAGGTGACAGCAACTCCCAACTCCAGTCGATCACGGCGCGAAGCCCTTGCTGACGCGGGGGCGCGGTGCGCCGGCCGGATGACAGCAGCCGGAAGCGATCGTCGAGCCGTGCCGCCAGCTCGCCCGGGTCGAGAACGGCCAGACGGGACGCGGCCAGTTCCAGCGCCAGCGGTACGCCGTCGAGACGCCGGCAGATGACGGCGACCGCGTCCGTGTTCCGCTGATCGACGGTGAACCCTGGCTCGGTGGCGCGGGCGCGGGCCACGAAGAGTCGAACCGCCGGAGCCTCGGCGATCTGCCGCGCGCCGGCTCCGGGCTCCGGCAGGGTCAGCGGCGGCACCGGAAAGACGGCTTCGCCGGGGATCCCGAGCGGCTCGCGGCTCGTCGCCAGGATGCGCAGGTCGGCCACGGCGCCGAGAAGCTTCTCGGTCAGTCGAGCGACCGGCGCCACCACGTGTTCGCAGTTGTCGAGCAGCAACAGCATCCGCCGACCTCGCAGCGCGGCGACCAACCGGTCCATCGGCTCGCGCGGTGGTCGATCACCGGGCAGGCCGGGCGGGCTGTCGTCCCGGATCTCGAGCGTCGCCGCCACCATGTCGACGATCTCGGCGCAGGTCGCGTGGTCGCCGCAGTACGGCTGGCCGGCCAGCTCGACGAGCCACAATCCAGCGGGGAACGTGTCACCCAGCGCACGAGCGGCCTCGATCGCCAACCTGCTCTTTCCCACCCCACCCAGACCGGTCAGGGTCACCAGCCGCTCGTTCGTCAGCCGCTCCCGCACCGCCTCGACGGCCCCGTCGCGCCCGATCAGCCCGCCGTACGGACCAGGCGACAGAGGCGCCGGCAGATTGGTCCGGGCCGGAGTCGACGCCGGTGCCGGCGGCTGGAGGGCGGGATCCTGGCGCAGGATCGCCCCGTGCAGCTCGACCAACTCCCTGCCGGGATCGATGCCGAGTTCGTCGCGCGCCTGCCGACGGAACTGCTCGTAGGCGAACAGCGCCTCATGCTGGCGTCCCGAGCCGTACAGGGCGCGCAGGTGCGCGGCCCGTAGTCGCTCACGCCACGGATGGCGTGCGACCAGGTCGGTCAGTTCCCCGGCGAGCAGGTGGTGCTCACCGAGATCGAGCCGGGCCTCGGCCAGCTCCTCCAGCGCGGTCAGGCGCTGGTCGTTGAGCCGCTCGACCGCCTGGCGGACGAACCGCTCGTCGCTGAACTCGGCGTACGGGGAACCGCGCCACAGCGACAGGGCCTCCGTCAGCGTCGCCGCCCGCACAGCCGGCTCCCGCTGCGCGCCCGAACGTACCAACAGAGCGGCGAAGCGACCGGCGTCGACCGATTCCGACGGCGTCCGCAGCCGGTAGCCGGCTTCACCGGACTCGACCAGCGCACGGCCGCCCGCCTCGCCCGCCCCCAGTGCGCGGCGCAGCTGCGACACCTTGGTCTGGAGCGCCCCGAGCGCGTTGCCGGGTGCCTCGTCACCCCAGAGATCCTCGATCAGCCGGTCGGCGGTCACCGGGCGCCCCTCGTGAACCAGCAGGTCAGCCAGCAGACCACGCACTTTGAGGCCGGGCACGGCGACAGGTGTGCCGTCCGACGTCCACACCGCGACGTCGCCCAGCACTCCGAACCTCATCGCTTCACACTAGCCAGCCGGCTGTCCCGCCCCGCGAACGTCCGCCGACCGACGGTCTGCTCACCGGGAAGCGGCGCGGGGTCACCGACGCGTACGTCAGCCGGCCGTCAGCCGGTGGTAAGGAGCCCCGGGCAGGCTGAACCGAGCCGACACCGGAGGAACGACATGGACCAGCTACAGCGGCGCCGAGCCGCTGCCCGCCACAGGCCGCTCGCACCAGGGCGGGTGGCCACACCCTGGCTCGCCCTGCTGGCCGGTCCGCTGTCGTTCGGGATTGCCGCACCGGCACTGCTGCTCGACGACCTGGCGCGCGCGACGGGTAGCGGGGAACAGGCCGCGACCGCCGGTGTGACCGCCTTCGGCTGGGGGATCGCGTTGGGGACGCCGCTGCTGGCGGCGCTGCTCGCCCGTCGCGGCGTACGAGCGGTCCTGACCGTCGCGTCCGCGCTGGTGGCCGCGGGGACGCTCATCCTCGTGCTGATCCCGAGCGTGCCTGCGATGGTGGCCGGTGCGGCGGTGCAGGGACTCGGGTCCGCCGGCCTCACCGTGACCGCGATGAAACTGGCCGACTCGGCCCGGCAGATGGGCGTGGTCGCCGCGTCGCTGGCGGTCGTCGGGGCCACCGGTCCGCTGACCGGCGCACTGATCGCCGACGTCTCCTCGTGGCAGGCGGCACTGGCGTTGCCGCTGCTGGCGGTGCTCGCCGTGCCCGCGGCTCGCCGCGGCACCACCTCACCGGACGCGGTGCCGGCGCCGTTCGACGTCTTCGGGATGACCATCCTGGCGATGCTGGTCACCGCAGCCGTCCTCATTCCGCACCGGCCGCTGGTGGCCGGCCCGGCCACCGTTGTACTGCTGCCTCTGCTGGTGTTCCGGACCAAGGTCCGTCCGGACGGCTTCCTGCCTGCTGCGGTGGCACGGAACGGCCGGTTCCTCGCGGCGTGCGCGCTGGCCTTCGCGCTGGGAGTGGGGAACTTCGCCCTGCTCTACGCCGCGCCGGACCTGCTGCGACAGCACGCGGGATGGGCAGGCACCCGGAGCGGGATCGTGCTGCTGGCGCCCTACCTGATCGGCGGCGTCTGCTCCGGGTTCCTGGTCGCGGCATCCGTGCGAGTGTCACGCCGCGTCGCGGCCGCCACGTTGCTCGTCACCGGCGCCGCCGCGCTGCTGCTGGCGGCGATCACCACCGCCGTACCGCTGCTGCTCGCGGCGATGACGCTCGGCTCCTTGGCCGCCGCGACCGGCCAAGGCGTACTCGCCCTGCACGCGGCCGGCGTCGTATCCGCCTCCCACCGGGCCGAAGCACTGGGTCTGTTCAACCTCGCCTACCTGCTCAGCGTTGCGATCGGACCAGTGGTTGCCGTGACGCTCTCGCACCCAACCACTTGAGGGCCCCGACGCGCAGTTCACCGTCGGCCGCCTCGGGCGTCGTGGCCTGCGTGGCGCGGCGTTCGGTTGGGCTTCTGGATCACCGCAGTGCGTTGAAGAAGGCGCGCAGATCGGCAGCGAGCAGATCGGGCTCTTCCTGGGCGAGGAAGTGGCCGCCGACGCTGGGCTCGCGCCAGTGGGTGAGGTTGGCGTAGGTGCGTTCGGCGAACGACCGGGGCAGGCCGGCGTCCTCCACGCTGACCGTGATGCCGGCGGGCACGTCGACCATTGGCAGATGCGGGGCCAGGTGGTCGTCACGGTAGGGCCGGAAGGACGTGCCGATGCAGTTGGTGACCCAGTACAGCATCACGGTGGTCAGCAGCTCGTCGAAGCCGAACCGGCGGGAGATGTCACCGCCACAGTCGCTCCAGCGCTGGTACTTCTCGACGATCCATGCGGCCAGTCCGGCCGGCGAGTCGCTCAGCGCGGCCGCAAGGGTGTCGGGCCGTGTCTCCTGGATGATTCCGTAGCCCCAGTCATCCTGGGCCTTCGCGTCGAGCATGGCGATGAACGCCTCCTCGGCCGGGCTGAGGTCGTCCCTGCGGTCCGCCGGCGGGAACTTGATGTGCTGCGAGAAGACCCCGATGACCCGATCTGCGTGGCGGGCGCCGAGCCACGTCGTCACGCCGGATCCGATGTCGCCACCGTAGGCGCCGAAGCGGTCGTAGCCCAGACGGGTCATCAGCTCGGCCCACACGTCCGCGACGGCCGCCTCGGTCGTGGGGCCCTCGGCGAGTGGTCCGGAGAAGGCGAAGCCGGGCAGGCTCGGTATGACGAGGTCGAAGTCTGCGAGCCGGGACACCAGGGGCAGCATCTCCGTGTACGTGCTGGGCCAGCCGTGGGTGAGGATCAGCGCCGTGGCGTCGGGCGATGCCGAGCGGACATGAACGAAGTGGACCGGCGTGCCTTGGATCGTGGTGACGAACTGAGGGTGCCGATTGAGGGCACGCTCGACCGCACGCCAGTCGAATCCGTCGAGCCAGTACCGCACCAGATCCGCCAGGTACCCGGGGTCGGTGCCGGCGGCCCACGGCTCACCTGGGGCGGCCGGCGCGAGCCTTGTCCGCGAGAGCCGAGCGCGCAGGTCGTCCAGGACGGTTTCGGGCACATCGATGCGGAAGGGCGTCACCCGCTCATGGTCCCATCGCCAGGAGTCACTCGGCAGCCGCCCGAATGGGCAGCCTGCCGGGGAGCGTGATTCAGGCCGGAACCGCTGGAGGCGGCACTATCGTGTTCACGTGCCTTCAGACGTACATCCGGCCCTGGATGTCTTGATGCCCGCGGCGTTCCTGGGCCACGGCAACCCGATGAACGCCCTCGAGGTGAACCGGTACACCTCCGCATGGAGAGCCTTCGGCGCCGCGGTGCCGCGTCCCCGCGCGATCCTGGTGGTCAGCGCACATTGGTACATCAACGCCACGGCCGTCACCGCGATGCCCCGGCCGAGGACCATCCACGACTTCTACGGGTTTCCGCAGGAGCTGTTCGAGGTGCAGTACCCGGCGCCGGGGCTGCCCGAGCTGGCCGAGGAGGTCAGTGACGTCGTCCATCCGACCTGGGTCGGGGCGGACGTCGACAGCTGGGGCATCGACCACGGCACCTGGTCGGTGCTGATGCACGCCTTTCCGGACGCGACGATTCCCGTCGTCCAGCTCAGCATCAACGCCGACAAGGCGATGGACTACCACCTTCAACTCGGCGCCCGGCTCGCTCCACTGCGCCGGCGCGGTGTGCTGATCGTGGCGAGTGGCAACGTCGTGCACAACCTGCGCGGCATGGACTGGGCGCTGACCGACGACGGCTTCGACTGGGCGCGACGCTTCGACGAGGACGCCAAGGCCCGGATGCTGACCGACCCGGGCGAGTACGCGACCCTCGACGCCCACCGGGACTTCCGCCTTGCGGTACCGACACCGGATCACTTCATCCCCGCGTTGTATCTCGCCGGTCTGGCCGCCGCCACGGACACCCCCGACACCGAGGTCCTCGTCGACGGCTACGCCTACGGCTCGCTGTCCATGACGGCCTACACCCTGGGCATGTCCTGTCCACCGGCCGCCGGCCGGGGCGGATCCCCCCAGCCACCGCCCGGCCTGCCGCCGGACGGCTCCAACATCTGAGGGGGCGCCGGCTGGTCGAATGCTCTTATGGATCAAGGTGCGGTCGCGGTCGGTCCGGTGCTCGCCGCCGTACTCGTCGCTCTCGTGCTCGTCGCCGTGGCGACGGTGCGGGCCGGAAACCCCCGCCGCAGGCGGGAGTGGTTCGGTCAATCCTTTGTGGCCCGCTCGGTCGCGGCACGGTCGCTCGCCACGATGAGGTCCAGCAGTTCCTTGCCCAGCCCGGCCGCGATCCGGACGCGACCGCCGCCGGTCGAGATCGCCTGCGGGCATGTCGCGTCACCCAGCATCACTGTGACTTCGCCGAGGTTGATTCCGACCGCGCCGGGCTTCTGCAGTGTGCATTCCTCTCCTGCGGGCACGGGGTCGCGCAGCGCGGCGAGGGATGTCCGGATCTGGTTCAGCGTCTTGGCGTCCGTCGCGACGACCATGCCGTTTGTGGGCGGCGCCTCGGTGGTGGCGTTGGTGATGCGGTCGGGCAGCACCAGGCCGCCGGAGGCCGGGGCCGCCGGGCCGGCGGGCCAGGTGACGTGCTTGAGCAGCTGCTCGCGGCCCTTCTCGTCCCCGGAGATGAAGGCCGTCGTCGCCTGAATCTCGTCGTTGAAGGCGCGGTAGGTCCACACGGACGGGATTGCGTACTGGTTGGGCTGATCGACTTGGATCAGCTGCCCGTCCTTGACGACCAGCCGGTTCGGGCTGACGGCCGCGGCGACGCCCTGCTGCACGACAGCCATCCACGCCTGGCCATCCGACTTGCACCTGAAGGGTGCGGCCCCGGGCGGGACAGACGTCGGTCGCGTGGCCCGGGGATCCCACTGTGCGGCGAGGTAGACGGTGTGCGGCTCGGCGGTGCAGGGATCGAGGGTGGTGACCTCGCTCGTCCGCCAGCCCTCCGGAACGGCGACGGACAGGCCACCCAGGCTCACCGTGGCCCCCGCGGTCTCGGACCCCTTCGGGGGCGCACTCACCTGGGGCAGGGCCACGACGGCCGCGACCGCGGCCGCGACGGCGACGGAGCCGGCAGTTCCGAAGGCACGACGGCGGCGCTGCACGCTGCGCCGCCCGAGGCGGACCAGCCGGGAGGCGGGATCGGTCTCGGCCGGCGTCACGGAGGCGGCTGCGCGGTCGAGCAGTTCGCTGACGTGGGTGGGATTCACGGCGTCTCCTTGGAGGATTCGGCGAACAGACCGCTGGCGCGAAGCGCCGCCAGGGCACGGGACGTGCGGCTCTTGACCGTTCCCACCGCGACGCCGAGGGTCTGCGCCACCTCGGCCTCGGAGGCGTCGGCCCAGAACCGCAACACGAGCACCACCCGCTGGTCGGCAGGCAATCGCCGCAGACTGGCGAGCACCTGCACGCTGAGATCCGACTGATCCGCGAACCCACCACGGGACGCGTCCGGCAGCTCCCCGGTCGGCACCTCGTCGCGCCAACGCCGGCGCCTGGCCCGCATCGCGGCACGGATCATCACCTGGCGGACGTACGCCTCCGGCCGCCCCTCCGGCACGCCCAACCGGTGCCACGACCGGTAGGCCGCGATCAGACCCTCCTGGGCGAGGTCTTCACCCAGCCGTCCGTCACCGGTCAGCAGCACGCCGAAGCGAACGATCTCGCGATACCGGCCGGCGACGAATTCCTCGTAGCCGACAGGTTCCGCTCTGCGAAGCAAGCCCATACCTCATTAAGGGACCTGGACCCGCCCGATGGTTCCCCCGTGTCGGTGCCCGGGTGACCCGGGTACGGTCGCCCGGGCACCGCGGGCTATGCCGTCGGCCTGGCTTCGTGCAGGATCCGGGCCAGCTCGTCCGGCCGGCTGAGCATCGGCCAGTGCCATGTCGGCAGTTCCTCGTACCGCCACGAATCGCCGGCCATGTGCCGGCACAGCGGCACGGTGGTGGCCATCTCGCGTGCCTGCTCGGCGGTGAAGCTCGACAGCACGCCGAGGCGGGGCAGCTTCTCCCACGCCCCGGTGAGCCGTACCGGGGTGGTGGCAGTCGCCCACGGTTGTGCCACCGACCGCTCATCGAGCAACGCGACGACCGAGTCATCCACGTCTGCTGCTCCCGCCGCCAGTTCGGCCCACGGCGGGGGCGGCAGCCGCCAGCCGTCGCCGTGTTCGGCGACCACCGCCGCGTTGCGTTCACGCTCCGGGGGCGGGCTGAAGTCTTCGTTCGCCGCCCCGTCGGGCAGCGGGCCGGTGTCGACGAACACCAGTTGGGCGATGCGGTCGGTCATGCGGTCGGCAACGGCTGTCGTCACGACCGCGCCGGCGTAGCTGTGCCCGACGAGGACCACGTCGTGCAGGTCCTCGTAGCGCAGCAGGTTGACCACGTCGGTGACGTGGACGTCGAGGTCGGTGTCCGGGCGGGCCAGGTGGGCGCGCTCGCCAAGGCCGGTCAGGCTCAGCGGGTACACCTCGTGGCCGTGCGCGCGCAGGGCGGCGGTGACGGGGCGCCAGGCCCATGCGCCGAGCCAGAACCCCGGAACCAGTACGAATGTCGTCATGCCTGACACGCTACGATCAATACCGGACAGGTTCCGCCCGGATTGGAAGTAGGGATTTGTGACCCGGCCGACCGCGCGCGTACTGGCGTTGCTGGAGATCCTCCAGGCCGGCGGCGACTTCACCGTCACGGACCTGGCCGGTCGGCTGGGCGTCGACGAGCGCACGGTCCGCCGATACGCCGCGCATCTCGCCGACCTGGGCATCCCGGTCGAGGCCCGGCGCGGTCGCTACGGCGGATACCGGCTCGCGCCCGGATACAAGCTGCCGCCACTCATGCTCACCGACGAGGAGGCGGTCGCCGTCATGCTCGGGCTCGTGGCCGCCGGCCGGGCCGGGCTGGTCACCGCCGAAGGCGCGGCCGCCGACAGCGCGACCGCGAAGATCCGCCGGGTGCTGCCGGCCGTTCTCGCCCGGCGGATCGATTCGCTGCTGGAGACCGTGGACTTCACCGCACGGGTCCGGAAGTCCGCTCCGGCCGGCATCGAGGTGCTGCTGGTGCTCGCGGACGCAGCCCGACATCAGCAACCGGTGGACATCACCTACACCACCTGGCGCGGCGAGTCCGCCGAGCGTCGGCTCGACCCGTACGGGCTGGTCTTCCACGCCGGCCGGTGGTACGTCACCGGCCACGACCACAACCGCCGGGCCGTACGGACGTTCCGGCTCGACCGCATCGGGACCGCCCGCCCCACCCCGGGCAGGTTCGAGATCCCGGCCGGCTTCGATCCCACCACGCAGGTACTCACCGGTCTGGCAGCAGTGCCGTACGCGCACGACATCTCCGTGGTGCTGCACACCAGCCTGGAACAGGCGCAGCGACGGATCCCGCAGTCGGTCGGCACGCTCACCGAGGTGCCCGGCGGAGTGCGCCTCACCGCCCGAGCCGAACGGCTCGACGGTGCGGCGCAGATGCTCGCCGGGCTCGGCTGGTCGTTCACGATCGACCGACCGGACGAACTCAAGGACGAGGTACGGGCCCTGGCCAACCGGCTGCTCGCCGACGCCTGAGGGGCGGCAGAGGTGGTCAGGCGCGGCCGGGTCAGGCCGGCGGATCGTCCCGGAAGAGAGCGTCCCGCACGCCTCGGCCGCCCCAGCGGGTGGCGACGAGTTCGGGACGAGGGCGGGTCGGCTCGGGCATCCAGCGGTGTCGTCTGGTGTCGGGCGCGGGGCGGTCCCAGTCGGCGATCAGCGCGAAAGGGTCGACGCCCCGGCCGCCTGGGCCGTCGTCACACAGCTCGCGGACAACCATCGCTGGATGGAAGCGTAGTTCCTGGGCCATCCTGCAGTCGTCGGCCCGCGAGGCGACCACGGCCCCGCAGCCCTGACAGGCGACGCAGGGGATCCATCCCACCAGCGACCAGCAGCCCGTGCGGACACGGTCATGGACGAAGCGCGTCCCGCGTACGTCGCCGGGTGAGAGGACGAAGGTGCCGGTGAGCTGATCACGGCCGTAGGCGGCCTCGTCGATCGCGTACGCGCCGGGATCCAGGAGTGGTGGATTCACGTGGTGGCAGTCCAGGACCGACCAGTGCGGCGCCGCCGGCAGTTCCACCAACCGGACCGGGACGCTCAGCGTGTTCCCGCAGCCCGCACACCGAAAGCGCTCCACTGCGGCAGTGTGACATCGCAGCCGAGCCACGGCATCCGAAATGTGCTTTCCTCGGCGGGCCTGACCCAGCTGGTCCTCGATACCCCGGCGCGTCGCCGATAGGCTCGCGGCATGTGGACCTTCCGCAGTCCCCAGCTGGTCCTCTTCAGCGACGATCTCACTCGGGCAGTCGCCTTCTATAACCGGCTGGGATTCAGGGAGACCTTCCGGGTACCGACTGACGGCCAACCGATTCACGTTGATCTCGTCCTCGACGGATACAAGATCGGGATCGCCTCGGTCGCGTCCACCCGCGAGGACCACGGCTTGGACCCGGTCGCCGAAGGCCAGCGCGTCGCGGTCATCCTCTGGACGGATGACACCACCGCGGCCTACGAGGGCCTGGTCGCAGACGGAGCACCCGCTCTCGCACCTCCACACGTATGGCTCGGCCGGTTACTGATCGCGTGGACCGCCGACCCCGACGGCAACCCGATCCAGATCGTTCAATCCCTGTGATGCTGCCAACCCGCGGCTCGGTCTGCGGCCGGCCGTGTGCGCTCGCGCCGGGAAGCGGAAGTCCGATCACGGCAGGAATCCGGACCTGGCCTGGCGCTCAGCCAGGCCCGCATCGCAGGTGAGCTACGCATGGTGAGTGCTGAGCAGGTTTCCACCACGCGAGGTTGGCGGTCACGTGGGCCACCGGCTCGATGATTTCCCACGCCTCGGCGATCAGCCCATCGTCGATCCGCCAGATGTCGACGACCGCGATCTCCGGTCCTGCGTCGGGAAGCCAGCGCCGCGAGTACATCACGACGTGATCGCCGTCGCCCAGCACCTGATTGATCTCGACCTGCATGCCGGCAAGCGGTACGAGCGCGGCGCGGACGGCGGCGAGCCACTCCGCTTTGGTCGATGTGGTCGTACCCGGCCTGTGGTGGACGAAGTCGTCACTCAGGAACGGGGCGATCGCATCGACGTCGCCCGTCTCGATCAGTCCTGCCAGCGCCCGTTGGACGATGCTCTTGTTCGCCGTGGTCATGGATGCAGTGTTCGCGTGACCGCTCCGGTTGTCGATGAACTCGGATTTCATGGCGTCCGGCGCGACGATGAGTACGCTCCATGATCGTGCGCACGGTCGGGGAACTCCTGCGGCAGTGGCGGCAGCGCCGGGGGCTCAGCCAACTGGATCTCGCGATCGCTGCGGACGTCTCGGCTCGTCACGTCAGCCTGGTCGAGACCGGTAAGTCCAAGCCGAGCCCCGACATGATCCTTCGACTCGCGGATCAGCTCCACGTGCCGCTGCGTGAACGCAACCGGCTGCTGCTCGCCGGGGGCTTCGCACCCCGGTACGCCGAGAGTCCGCTCGACCACAACGCACTGTCAGCCGTCCACGACGCTGTCCGGAGGGTGCTCCGCGCGCACGAGCCCTACCCGGCGGTGGTCTTCGATCGCCGGTGGAACATCGTGATGACCAACCGCGCCGTCGAGCCGTTCTTCGCACAGGTGGCTCCTGACCTGCTGCGACCGCCGGTCAACCTGGTACGGCTGGGACTGGATCCGCGCGGTCTCGCGCGCATGGTCGTCAACCTGGCCGACGTGCGCGCGGTGTTCCGCACCCGGATCTCACGCCAGCTCGCCACTGCTCCCGACGCTGAGCTCACCGCACTCTACGAAGAACTGTTGGCGCCCGAGCCGGAGAACACGTCGAGTCAACGGATCGAAGCGGACGTCGTGATACCGATGATCCTTCGCGTCGGCGGACGAGAGCTGCGGCTGTTCTCGACCATCACCACATTCGGCACCCCGATGGACATCACGATCGACGAGATCGCGATCGAGTCCTACTACCCGGCCGACGCGGAGAGCGCCGCCTACTTCACGACGTAGCGTCCTGTCAGCCGCTGGCAAGTCGGCTCCGACGGCCGACGGCACCCGGGTGTCACCCCCGGCTCAGGCCGAGCGCCTCGTCCACCCGATCCAGCACCGTCACGTCGTCGTGGCCGACGCCGCGCAGCAGGTCGATCGCTGTCGCCCGGATCTGCCCGACGATCATGGTGACCGGCAGCGGCGGGTCGGTCCGCAGCAGGCCCGCGGCGATCCGGACCGCCTCCAGCGCCGCCGCGTCGGCCCGCTGCGCGTGCCGGTCGGCGTCGGCGCCGGTGAGGTCGTGGGCCATGGCCTCACCAGCCGACCGTACGGCGGAGGTCAGCGCGCCGATCGCGGCGGCCAGCTCCGGCGGCGTGGCGGTGTGCCGGCGGGTCAGGGTCACGCCGGCCCGGGCCAGCACGCGGATGTTGCGGGCGGCGTAGTCGAGCTGCCGCAGTGTGGCCTCCACCTCGGCGAGCTTGCCCAGGTGCCGGCGGCGCAGTCCCAGCCGCAGCGTCTCGCCGGTGGCGAGCACCGCGGCCTGCATCTCGGCGACGCAGTCGTCCACCTGCCGCGCCCGGTCCAGCGCGGCGCGGGCGGCGTCCTCGTCGCAGCCCTTCAGTGCCGCGTTGACCTGGTCGAGCAGGTCGGCCAGGTCGGTGTAGCTGCGCCGGGCCTGGGCCACCAGTGGTGCCAGCGGGTCACGGGCGGCCATCAGCTGGCTGGCGGCGAGCGCCACCGCGCCGCCGATGAGCGCGTCGACGAAGCGGAACGGCATCAGCGTCCCGTTCGGCGCGGAGACCACGACCAGGTACATGGCCGAGACGCTGGCCTGCACGACCAGGGCACGTCGGGCCCCGATCACCACGAGCGTCGTGGTGGTCAGCAGCAGCACCAGCAGGACCGTCTCGGTGCCCGGGCCCAGCGCGTACACCAGCAGCTCCGCGACGAGGACGGCGGCTGCCACGGCGAGCAGGATCTCGACGGTCTGCCGCAGCCGTCGCCCGCGGGACTCGCCGAGTACGACGAGCGCGGCGGTCGGTGCGAAGAACGGGTCCGGGTGACGGATCACCAGCGCCGCCACGATCCAGGCGACCACAGCGGCGGCGGTCAGCTCGACCACTGTCATCCCGTCGCCGCGCAACCGCCCGACGGCGTCGCGCACCCAGCTCCGCACCGGTCGTACCCCTCTCGCCGGACAGGCCGGGACCCGGCCGCCGATTGATCTTCCGCGAGGAGGGCCACTACCCCGGCCGTGACCTGCTCAATCGCTGACGCCGGCAGCCGGCCTGGCCGACGACCCGCACCTGCCCGGGGTCAGCGGCGGATGAGGCCGAGTTCGGTGGCGGTGGCGACGGCGGCGGTACGCGACTCGACGCCGAGCTTGGCGTAGATGCGGGCCAGGTGGGACTTGACGGTGCCTTCGGTCAGGTGGAGGCGGGTGCCGATGCTGTGGTTCGACAGACCGTCGGCGACCAGGGCGATGACCTCGGTCTCGCGCCGGGTCAGGGTGGTGGCCGGCGTACGCAGGCGGTTCATCAGCCGGTTCGCGACGGTGGGCGCCAGCGTGGTGCGTCCGGCGGCGGCGGTGCGGACGGCGGCGGCCAGGTCCTCGGGTGGGGCGTCCTTGAGGAGATAGCCGGTGGCGCCGGCCTCGATGGCGGGCAGGGTGTCGGCGTCGGAGTCGTACGTGGTGACGATCAGCACACGCGGCGCATCCGGGCGGGCGGTGATCCGGGCGGTGGCTTCGGCGCCACCCATGCCCTTGCCGAACTGCAGGTCCATCAGGACGACGTCGATGTCGCCTGCGGCGGCGCGGGTGACTGCCTCCTCGGCGGTGGCGGCTTCGGCCACGACGACCAGGCCGGGTTCGGTTTCCAGCACGGCGCGCAGCCCGGCCCGTACGACCGGGTGGTCGTCGGCCAGAAGGAGGCGGATGGGGACGTCGTCGGTCACGGGCGGCCCTCGGGCTCGGTGCTGGTGGGCGGGGTGAGGGGAAGCTCGGCGGTCACGGCGGTGCCCCGGCCGGGCGCGGATGCGACGGCCAGGGTGCCGCCGAGGGCGGCCATGCGGGCGCGCATGGCCGCCAGGCCGAAGCCGCCGCCGTCTACGTCGGGGGCGGGCAGGTGGTCCGGGTCGAAGCCGCGCCCGTCGTCGACGACGTGAAGGGCGATGCGGTCGCCGAGATGACTGAGGGTGATCTCGGCGGTGGTGGCCTGGGCGTGGCGGACCGTGTTCGCGACTGTGGACTGGGCGATACGCAGGAGCGCCACCTCGTGGGCGGTCGGCAGCGATACGGGGTCGCCGACGAGGTGGAAGCGGGCGGTGAGGCGGTGGCGGGCGCTGGTGGTGGTGCACAGGCGTTCCAGGGCCCCGGCCAGGGTGGTGCCTTCCAGGGTGGGCGGGGTGAGCGCGGCGACGAAGCGGCGGGCCTCGGCGAGGTTGTCCACGGCGACCTGACGGGCCGCGTCGACGTGACCCGAGGCGGCACCGGGCCGGCCGGGCAGGGCGCGCTCGGCGGCGCGCAGCAGCAGCTGGATGCTCGACAGGCCCTGGGCGAGGGTGTCGTGGATCTCGCGGGCCAGACGCTCGCGCTCGGCGAGCACGCCGGCGGTGTGCTCGGCGCGGGCCAGGTCGGCCCGGGTGGCGGTGAGTTCCTCGATCAGCTGCCGGCGCTGCTCGCTCTCCCGATACAGGGCCTGGTACCCCCACACCACCCCGACGGCGACGGCGGCACCGAGCGCGGGACCGATCACCGTGGCCGGGGTGAAGGAGCCGGTGTGGGCGCCGAACCCGGCGACGGCCGCCACGGCGGTGACGATCACGGCGGCCAGGCCGGCGCGGCGCGGCAGCAGGTGGAGCTGGAGGAAGTACAGCGGGAACGCCACCCAGATCGCGTCGGGGGACAGGCCCAGCAACACCAGCCACACGGCCCCGACGGCGGCCAGCCACCAGGCGGCGGCCCGCCGCGAGCACCGGATGCGGGGGAGGAGCGGCCCGATGGCGTACGCCAGACCGCACGCCACCGCCACGGCAACGATCGAGCCGGCGTGCGGCCGGTCGTCGGCCACCGCCCGGCCGGCGGCCAGGACGAGCAGGCCGATGATCAGCAGGTGCAGGCACCAGGCCAGGGCTCGGGTGGTCGGGGTCAGGGCAGGGGCAGCGGTGCTCACAGTGCGTCCCACGTTACCGACGCCGGCGCCCCGAGGGCCTCTATCGAAAGTTAGAACCCGGGCGCCGTCCTTCGGCCCGCGAAGTGCCGCCCTAGGCCAGACGCGGACACGGGCGCCGGCCGCGATCGTGGAGTCGTACCGCTTCCACCGCCGAAAGGACAGGCCACTGCCGTGTTCGTCGCCTGGAGAGACCTGAAGTTCGCCAAGGGGCGCTTCGCCCTGATGGGTACCGTCATCGTGCTGATCACCCTGCTGGTCGGGCTGCTGTCCGGGTTGACGGCCGGACTGGGCCGGCAGAACATCTCCGCCATCACCGACCTGCCCGTCGACAGGATCGCCTTCCAGGCGCCCGGCGAGGGCCAGGACGTGTCGTACTCCAACTCCACTGTCACCGAGAAGCAGTGGCGGCAGTGGGCCGAGGCCCCCGGCGTGACCGGTGCCGAACCGCTGGGCATCACCACGACCAGGGCCACCGCCGGGAACAGGAGCGTCGGGGTCTCCGCCTTCGGCGTCCAGTCCGGCTCCCGCCTGGCCCCCGACAGCGGCCGGATCGACGACCGCTCGGCGGTGCTGTCCACCAAGGCCGCCGACGACCTCGGTGTGCAGGCCGGCGACTCCGTCACCCTGGCCGGGCAGCGACTCACGGTGGCGGCCGTACGCGGCGACGCCTCCTTCAGCCACACCCCCGTGGTGTGGATCAGCCTGGGCGTGTGGCAGAGGATCGCGCCTCCGGCCGGCACCGGCGACGGCAGCCAGACGGCCACCGTCGTCGCCCTGACCACCACCTCGGACGCCGAGCCGGGAGCCACCGACCGGCAGGCGGGCACCAGGACGGTCTCCGTGGCCGACTCACTGTCCGCGATCGGCTCCTACACCTCCGAGAACGGCTCGCTACAGCTGATGCGCGGCTTCCTGTTCGCCATCTCCGCCCTCGTCATCGGGGCCTTCTTCACCGTCTGGACCATCCAGCGCAGCGGCGACGTCGCAGTGCTCAAGGCACTCGGCGCCCCCACCGCCAACCTTCTCAAGGACGCCCTCGGACAGGCCGTCGTGCTGCTCGTCGGCGGCACCCTGCTCGGCACCGGCATCGCCGCCGCGCTCGGCGCCCTCGTCGCCGGGTCCACGGTGCCGTTCCTCCTCACCCCGGTGACCGTCCTCCTTCCCGCGGCCGTGATCGTCGTCCTCGGCGCCCTCGGCGCCGCTCTGGCCATCCGCCGGATCACCTCCGTCGACCCGCTGACCGCCCTGGGGAGCGCCCGATGAGCCTGAACCTGACCGACATCACCCTCACCTACCCCGACGGTGAGGGCCGCCTGACCGCCCTCGACCGCGTCACCCTTGACGTACCCAAGGGCAGCCTGACCGCCGTGATCGGCCCCTCCGGCTCCGGCAAGTCCAGCCTCCTCGCGGTCGCGGCGACCCTCATCACCCCCGACTCCGGCACCGTCACCATCGACGGCACCGCCACCACCGGAATGACGCGGGGCGAACTTGCCGACCTGCGCCGCCACAAGATCGGCATCGTCTTCCAGCAGCCCAACCTGCTGCCCTCCCTCACCGCCGCCGAGCAGCTCCAGGTGATGGCCCAGATCGACGGCCGCCGACCGGCCGGAGCCCGTACCCGCGCCGTGGAACTCCTCGACGCGGTCGGCCTCGCCGGCCAGGCCGACCGCCGGCCGCACCAGCTCTCCGGCGGCCAGCGCCAGCGCGTCAACATCGCCCGCGCCCTGATGAACGACCCCACCGTCCTGCTCGTCGACGAACCCACCAGCGCCCTCGACCACGAACGCGGCGCCGCCGTCATCGAGCTGATCACCCGTCTCACCCACCAGCAGAGCACCGCCACCGTCCTGGTCACCCACGACCGCACGAACCTCACCGCCGTCGACCAGGTCGCCGAAGTCCACGACGGCCGCCTTCACCTTCCGACGCCGGCCCGCTGAGGTACGGGTCGAAGGTGGTGCCTGCTGTACCCGGACTGGGCAGCCCGCTGGATGGTCGCTGTTCCCCCAGCTCAATAGCGTTTCTGGTGCGCGCAGATCCTGCCGAAGACACGGAGAGAGGCCACCAGAATGGGACAGACCGTCGAGCCGGCGGTACGCGTCGAAAGACTCACCCGCGTGTACGGCACCGGCCGCAACCAGGTGACCGCGCTCGCGGGCGTCGATGTCGACTTCGGCCGGGGCACCTTCACCGCGGTGATGGGGCCCTCGGGCTCCGGCAAGAGCACGCTGCTGCAGATCGCGGCCGGGCTCGACCGCCCCACGGACGGCCGGGTGGTCCTCGGCGGCACCGACCTGTCCGGGCTGTCCGAGACGCGCCTGACCGAGCTGCGGCGTACCCGGATCGGGTTCGTCTTCCAGGCGTTCAACCTGATCGGCGCGCTCACCGTCGAGGAGAACATCGTGCTACCCCTGCGCCTGGCCGGCGGCCGCCCGGACCGGGCCTGGCTGACCCACGTGGTCGAGCGGGTCGGCCTCGCCGATCGGCTGCACCACCGGCCGGCGGCGCTGTCCGGCGGTCAGCAGCAGCGGGTGGCTATCGCCCGGGCGCTTGCCACCCGCCCCGAGGTGATCTTCTCGGACGAGCCCACCGGCGCCCTCGACTCGAGGACCGCGGCGGAGGTGCTGGCGCTGTTGCGCGCGGTCGTGGACGAGCACGGGCAGACGGTGGTGATGGTGACCCACGATCCGATCGCCGCCTCGTACGCGGATCGGGTGCTGGTGCTGGCCGACGGTGCGATGGTCGCGGACCTCCCGCAGCTCGGCGCCGTCCGGATCGCCGAGCACCTGGCGTCGCTGGACGGGCGGGTCCTCCGATGACCGGCCTCGCCGCCCGCCTGCTGCGGCACCGCACCGGCCCCGCCGCCGCGACCCTGCTGGCCCTGATCGTCGGCGTGCTGATCCTGGTGGCGATGGGCTCGCTCGTCGAATCGGGGCTGCGGTTCCGCCCGGAGCCGCGGCTCTGGGCGAGCGCCGACGTGGTCGTCGCCAACCGCACGATCAGCCAGACGTTCCGGGAGTTCGACGGCGAGACCACCACGAGCACGGTGACGCTGCCCGAGGGTGGCACTGTGGACGCCGGCCTGGTGGACCGGATCCGCCGGGTGCCGGGCGTCACCGCAGTCACCGGCGACGACCGGGTGCTGATCGGCTCACCCGCCGCCGTGGGACACGGCTGGGACACGTACGTCTTCACCGGTCGTCCCCTCGCCGCCGGCGTCGCGCCCCGGAACGACGACGAGGTGGTGGCCGATACTCGGCTGGGCGTGGCGCCCGGCGGCCGCATCGACCTGGTCGTCGGTGGGGTCGGCCGGTCGTACCGGGTGAGCGGGACCACCGAGACCGGCTCGGCGGCGGTGTTCTTCACCGACGCGCAGGCCGCTCGCCTGTCCGCGCACCCGGGCCGGGTGGACGCGATCGGCGTACGGATGGCACCCGGCGCCGACGTCGGCGCGGTGCGCGAGATCGCGTCGGCGGCCGGCGCCACGGCGTACGCCGGGAAGGACCGCGGAAACGCCGAGCAGTCGGACCACCTGGCCGCCCAGAGCCTGCTGGTCGGGGCCGGGGCAGCCTTCGGCGGGTACGTCGTCCTGCTGATCGTGTTCGTGGTGGCCGGCACCATCGGGCTGTCCGTCCGGCACCGCCGCCGTGACCTGGCGTTGCTGCGCGCGGTCGCCGCCACGCCGGGGCAGGTGCGCCGCATGCTGGTCGCCGAGGCCACGCTGCTCGCCCTGGCCGGCTCCGCGATCGGCGGCCCGGCCGGCCTGCTGGCCGCCCGCTGGGTGCACGGCGAACTGGTCGGGCGCGGGTTCGTGCCGGCCGGCTTCCCGATGGCGGGCGGTCTGTTCGCGGTGCCGGCCGCCATCGGTACGGCCGTCCTGGTGGCGGTGGTCGCCGCGCTGATTGCCGCACGCCGGGTCACCGCCATCAAGCCGGTCGAGGCGCTCGGCGAGATCGCCGTCGAACCCCGGCGTGGCGGCCCGGTACGGCCGATCGCCGGCGTGCTGACGCTGACGGCGGCCGGCAGCGCCGGGGCGTTCACGCTCGGCGCCGGGTCGGCCGGGGCGCTGGCCGGCGCGGTCGGCATGCTCTACCTGTTCGTCATCGCGGTGGCGCTGCTCGCACCGCACATCAACGCGTACGCGGCACGACTGCTCACCCCGGTGCTGCCGCGCATCTGGCGGGCCGGCGGCTACCTGGCCGCGGCCAACCTGCGGGCGAACGCGCAGGGCATGGCTACCGTCCTGACCGCCCTCGTGCTGTCCGTGGGATTCGGCGGCTCGGTCTGGTTCCTGCAGGACAACCTGGAGCGGCAGACCGCCACGCAGAGCAGCGCCGGAACCCTCGCCGAGCGGGTGCTCGTCGCTCCGGGCGGACTTCCCGGGGACGCGGCGCGGGAGATCCGCGAGTTGGCCGGGGTGCAGGCGGCCACCGGGGTACGCCGCACCCAGGTCGTGGTGCGGGCGCTCGGCGGCATCGAGCCGGTAGCCGCGCTGTCCGTCGACCCGGCCGGCGTGACGTCGACGATGGACCTCGCCGTGCGCAGGGGCACCCTGGCCGACCTGGGTGCCGGTACCGTCGCCCTGTCCACCATGCAGGCGTCCTCGTCCGGCTGGGACGTCGGCGACAAGGCGGAACTCTGGCTGGGCGACGGCACCCCGGTCACCTTGGACGTGATCGCGATCTACGACCGTGGCCTCGGTTTCGGCGACGTCACAGTGGCCGCCGAGACGGTCGCCGGGCACACGGCGGCGAACACCGTCGACGAGGTGCTGGTCCGCGGCGGCCCGGACGCCGGCGCCGCGCTGGCCACGTGGGCCGCGGCGCGGCCCGGCACCGAGATTCTCGACGCCGCGACCCGTACGCGCCTGCTCGGCACCGATCTGGCGCTCGGGGCCTGGCTGAACCGGCTGCTGATCGGCGTGATGGTCGGGTACGCGGCGCTGGCGGCGGCCACCACGATGGTGATGGCGGCACTGGCCCGCCGCCGCGAGCTGGCGTTGCTGCAACTGGTCGGGGTCACCCGGCGTCAGATTCGCGGGATGGTCCGGGCCGAACAGGCGGGGCTGCTCGGCACCGCGGTGCTGATCGGCGCGACGATCGCGGTGCTGACGCTGAGCGCGATCGTCAACGGACTGACCGGCAGTCCGATCCCGTACGTGCCGCCGCTCGGGTGGGCGGCGGTGCTCGGCGGTACGGCGCTGCTGGCGCTGGTGAGCACGGTGTGGCCGGTCCGGCGGCTGCTCAGCGCTCCGCCGATCGACAACATCGGCCTGAAGGAGTAGGAGCGGTGTCACCGCCTGTCGGGTTCCTCGGCCAGGATGGCGGCGCTGACCTCGTGCACGAACGCCCGGACCTCGTCGAACCGGCCGGGATCGCTGTCCTGGCCGGAGTCGTACCACCAGTCGCGTGCCCAGAAGATCAGGTCCGCCCATCGCGGGAGGGCGGCGGCGGTCCGCTCGGCGGCCTGCCGCTTGGACAGTTGCCGCCCGTCGCACATGCGCTGGTAGGCCCGGCAGAGCGTGAGCACCGCGTACGACTGGGCTCCGGGTGGGGTCATCTCGAGTACCCAGGTCGGCCAGTCGCGGACGTGGTCCCGCAGAGCGGCGCGCACGAGGCCGGGGTCGGCGGCGGGCAGCAGCTCGCCGGCCGGCGGTCCCAGCAGCGTACGGCCGTAGTCGTGCACGGCGGCCCAGGTCACGACGCGGTGGGTGGTGGCGGGCAGCAGGTGCAACGACTCCCCGGGACTGATCCGGGCGATCAGGTGGTCCCGGCCGGAAACGGCGCGCACCGCGGCCAGTGACACGTACTCCACCTCGATCCGGCCCGCCCACAGCGGGTGCCGCCGCTCGAGGTCCGCGTGCAGGTCGGCGAGGACGTCGAGGAGCTTCTCGTCCGGGTCGTCGGTGAGGACCGCGAGCAGGTCGAGGTCGCTGCGGTTCACGTCGAAGTCGCCTGTCACGAGCGACCCGTGCAGGTACAGGCCCAGCAGCCTGCCCGCCAGCGTGCGGCGCCACGCCTCGCGGAGGTCGGAGAGAACGGTGTCGGGTGGGACCACCAGGTGATCGTGCGCGACGGGTCGACGCGGGGCCACCGATAAAACCGGCCCGCACCGCCGGTCGTGCCTAGGTGCTCGGCGGGTTGCGGTGCCGCTCGGCGAGGCCCGACGCGACCTGCCGCTGCGCGTCGTGCCGGTGCCGGTCGGCGCCGGCCTGGCGAACCGCAGCCGAATCCTCGTCCGACGGGCGCCTCGTCCGGTCGCGCCGGGCGACGAAGACGACGAGCGCGAGCACCACCACCACGATCACCGCGATCGACACCAGCATCGTTCTCATGCCGTCGACGCTACGGCCTACGCGCCAGCCTCGGCGTGGTGACGGTCAGGGGGCTGCTCCGTCCGCCGCCGGATGGCAAGCTCACGTCTCGTGACCGATGAGAATCCGGAGCTCGTGGAGGTACGCCGGTGAGGGCTGTCATCGTCGCGGCCGCTGTCGCGTTCGTCATCTCCCTGTTCGGCACGCCGGTGGCGGTTCGCGTCTTCACCGCGCTGAAGGCCGGTCAGCCGATCCGGTCGATCGGGCTCGCCAGCAACGAGCACAAGGTGGGTACGCCCACGATGGGCGGCGTCGTCTTCATCGTGGCGACGGTCCTCGCGTACGTCGCCGGGCACCTCGCCCTGACCACGCTGCCCGAACGGCAGATCGCGCAGGAGGGGCCGACCATGACGGCCCTGGTGCTGCTCGGGTTGTTCGTCTTCTGCGGCGCGGTCGGCTTCTTCGACGACTTCCTCAAGGTGCGCCGGCGCAACTCCGACGGACTGTCCGCCAAGGGCAAGCTGCTCGGCCAGGCGCTCGTCGGCGGCGGGTTCGGCGTGGCCGCGCTCTACGTGCCCAGCACCAACGGCCAGACCGTGGCCAGCGAGCACATCTCGCTCATCCGCGACATCAGCTGGCTGGACGTCGGCAAGGTCGGCGCGGTCATGGTCTTCATCTTCGTGATCACGGCGATGTCCAACGGCGTGAACCTCACCGACGGCCTCGACGGCCTCGCCACCGGCGCGTCGATCCTGGTGCTCGGCGCGTACTCGCTGATCGGCTTCTGGCAGTACCGGCACTGGTGCGCAGATGACGGGTACGCCCGCGTGAACGAGTACTGCTACCAGGTCCGCGACCCGCTGGAGATCGCCATGATCGCGGCTGCCGCGGCCGGCGCCTGTGTGGGCTTCCTGTGGTGGAACACCTCCCCGGCGCGGATCTTCATGGGTGACGTGGGCGCGCTCGGGCTGGGCGGCCTGATCGGCGGGCTCGCGGTGGTGACCCGTACGACGCTGCTCTCGATCCTGATCGCCGGGCTGTTCGTCATCATCACCACGACCTGGGTGATCCAGATCGTCTCGTACCGCACCACCGGCAGGCGCGTCTTCCGGATGGTGCCGCTGCACCACCACTTCGAACTGGCGGGCTGGAGCGAGTCCACCATCGTGGTCCGGTTCTGGATCGTGGCCGGTGTCTGCGTCGCGGCCGGCCTGGGCCTGTTCTACTCGGACTTCCTGGCGACCGTGGGATAGCGGCGCGAGACGCCGGCTCAGACGGGCCGTTGCGCGGTGTCGCCGTCGCGGAGGTGATCTAACTCGGCGAGGTACATCGCCTGCAGGCGGTCGTGGTGCCGGACCAGCAGCCGGACCTCCTCGGCGCTGTAGCCCTCGACGAGCCGTCCCGCCCGCTCGGCGAAACGCTCGTACGGCCGCTCCAGGTCGGCGATCCGCTCCGGCCGTATGGTGACGACGACGCGCCGCCGGTCGGCCGGGTCGCGTTCGGTCGTCACGTAGCCGGCCTGCTGGAGTCGGCGGAGCATGCTGGTGACCGCACCGGTGGTGAGGTTGGTCCGCTCGGCGATCTGCCCCGCGGTGGCGGAGCCGATGTCCGCCAGGTAGTCGAGGCACTCCAGGTCGCTCACGGCGAGGCCCAGCCGCTCCGCGATGGCGTACCGGAACACCATGGACAGCCGCGATGTCTCCCGCCCGGCGCGCATGAGGTCGGCTATCGCGGATGCGCGGGCCGAATCGTGGGACATGCGGGCAATCATGCCTCCGGCACGGTGACCCGGTGCAGCCGAGGTAGCACGCGGGTGAGCACCCAGTGCGGTGCGGCGGCGCCGCCGGTGAGGCGGTGCATCAGCTTGGCGGCACTGTCGACGGCGTGGAAGGCGTACGGCACCATCTCGTCCTGGTATCCGGCGATCGCCTCCTCGACCGGTGTGCCGTTCCGCCGGGCCTCGACCAGCTTGTGGCCGAGCAGGGCGGCGTCGCGCAGCGCGGTGTTGCCGCCGTGAGCGCCGAACGGCGGCATGACGTGCACGGCGTCGCCCATCATCGTCGCCCGGGGCACCGTCCACCGGTGCGGGCGCCGGCCGGTGGCGAACAGGTTGAGCACCGTGGCGTCCAGTTCGGCCGTGTCGACCAGCCGCCGCACGAGCGGGTGGAAGTCGATGCTCTTCCGGGCGGCCACGTGCCACAGCGCCCGCAGGTCCCCGCGGACGCCGGTGGGCAACTCGTCCCGCCGGAGCAGCAGTGCCCACATGACGTAGTCGTCGCCGGTGGGGGCGTAGCTGCCCGGAGCCAGGCGCGTGAACGCCTCCCGCGGGCTCTCGCCGAACCGCATCGAGGTGAAGAAGAAGGCGCTGCCCGGCAGGTCGGCGATGGCGAGGACCCCGCTGGTACGCAGCGCGTCGGGGATGACGCTCGCGCCGTCTCGCCGCAGCGGCGACCGGCCGTAGATGCCCGCCATCGGGGTGTCCGCCGGGTCGGCGTCCGGCATGAGCTGCGCGCGCAACGCCGAGCCGACGCCGTCCGCGCCCACCACGACTGTGGCCGCGGCGGCTCCGCCGTCGGAGAACCGCAACCGCAGCCCGGCCGGGCCGCCGCTGTCCACCGCGACGGCGTCCTTGCCGTAGTGGATGCGCCCGTTCAACCCGGACTGCAGGATCGACCGCAGGGTCAGCCGGTCGACCTGGCGGGTCGCGCCCGGCTCGTCCTTGAACGTGATGGTGAAGGCGTCCCGCAGCCGGCTGTTGGTGAAGCGCAGGTGACCGCCGGGCTCGTCGCCGGTGGCCAGCGCCAGGTGGTAGAGCGAGCGGGGCAGGCCCTCACGAAGCGCCTCCAGCCCGTACCGGTCGAGAATGATCCGGTAACCCTGCCGCCGGATGAAGGGGCCCGGGTCCCGCTCGTAGACGTGCACGTCGATGCCGGCGCGCGTCAGGTACTGGGCGAGGCAGAGGCCGGAGAGGCCGGCGCCGGCGATCGCCACCGAGAAGTCCGTCGATGTGCTCATGCAATTACCTTAATCATTAAGATAATTTGGGCAAGTGTCACTGTGAACAGTCACCTTGGACGGATACTCAAGTTGGTTGTATATTCGGCTCATGGGATCGGCTTCGCGTCCCGCGCTACGGGAACCCTCGTACTTCGTCCTCGCCGCTCTGCTCGGCGGGCCGCTCCACGGCTATGCCGTGATCAAGCGGGTCAAAGAGCTGTCCGACGGGCGGGTGACCCTCGCCGCCGGATCGCTGTACTCCGTGATCGACCGGCTGCTCGGCGAGGGCCTCGTCACCGCCGACGGTGAGGAGATCGTCAACGGGCGTGCCCGTCGCTACTACCGGCTCACCGACGAGGGCTGTCTCGTACTCACCGAAGAGGCCGACCGGCTCGCCCAGGCCGCCCGGGTGGTCATGGACCGCCTGCCGCGCCGGGTCCAATCGCAGGCAAGTGCCCGTCACCCTTCTACCGCGAGGATCAGACCAGCATGAGTTCCGATGTCCTGGAGAAGCGCTACCGGATGCTGCTGCGGGCCTACCCCGCCGACTACCGCCGCGAACGCGCCGACGAGCTGATCGACACGCTGATCGGCGACGAACCCACCACCCGCCGCTGGCCCAGCGCCCGGGAGGCTGCCTCGCTCGTCCGGGGCGGCCTGCGGGTGTACGGCGGCGGCACCGCGCCCCGGCCCACCGCCGTGCTGTTCTGGCAGGGCATCCACCTCGGCGCCATCGCGGTGCTGGCGCTGGGTGTCCTCATCGGCCTGGACGACATCGTCGAGGCGTTCCAGTTCGGCGGACTCTCGGACCCTCTGACCGTCCTGCGGAATCAGGGCATCCACGAGATCGTGCTGATCGCCGCGCTGGTGGCGCTCGTCGCGGGCCGCGCCCGTACCGCCGCCGTTCTGGCGGTGACCGCGGCGGTGGTGCCGACCGTGATCTCGCAGTACCTGTTCCTCAACGGCCTGCCGCAGTGGTGGGCGCCGGTCGTCGCCGCGCCGCTGATCGTGCTGGGGCTGCGGCGCCCGGCGGACGTGCCGCCGGCGCCCCGGGCCAACGCCGTCCTGGTCACCGCCGGCATCCTCGCCCTGCATCTCATCCCCGCGGGCGGCCTCCGCATGGCCGACGCCGGTCCGCGGATCGTCGTCGCCGTCATGGTCGTCGCCGGGATTGCCGCCTTCCTGTGGGTGGCCACGGCCGACCAGCGGCTGCTGATCGCCGTCGTCCCCACCCTCCTGCTGGGTACGCTCCACCAGTTGGACAACAGCGGGTTGACGGGGGAGTTGCTGCGCCGGCCGGACGCCCTGCCGTCCCTGGTCGTCGCGGTCCTGATGGCGGTCGTCGCGATCGTGTCGACCCAGTTGCGGCAGCGCACCCGAGCCTGACCGACAGGCGGGTGGTCCGGTGTGACCCGCGTCAGCTGATGCGTGCTCGGGCCAGTGGAGGATCTCTTGCCGAGCCGGCCTCTACAAGGTCAAGCGCGCTCCGCGCGGCGCGGGCCGGGGCCCGGCAAACGGTTCCTACAGAGCCGCCGCCCCGCCCGCCTACGGCGCCGAGGCGAAATCAACCGGCCCGAACCCCACGCCCCGCCCCGCGCGTCACACCTGGGTCAGTGAGGTGACCCGGTGACGAGTCCCGAAGGACGACCAAGGCCAGGCGGACACCTTCCACCCGATGCCGGCGATCCCGAAGCAGCACGAGATCCGGCAGGCCAACCGCGGCGGGGCGAAGTTGCCGAACGTTTCCGCACGGTCGCTCAGGGCCCCAGGTGGGGAAGGGGTGGAGGTGGGTGGGAATGGTGGGGTGAGGAAGGAGGCGGGGTTAGAGCTGTGCCTCCGGCGGGGGCCAGACGACTCCGAGATGGAGTTGCCGAACGGTTCCGGTCGGAGAGTGGTTGAGGTGGGATGCCATCCCGCCAGCCACCGACCCAGGCAAGCCGAGCAGACCAGGGCCAGGGTGACAAGGTCGTACGTCCAGTAGGGCGCTCCACCTTGTCACCCTGGCCCTGGTCTGCTCCACGGTGTGTGGGTCGGCGGCAGACAGTGAGGATGGTGGGGTGGGTCGCCGGGTTGGTCTGACTCACCGGCAGACCGACGGTTGCTGTCCTGATCCCGATTCGTCGGCTGGCTCGGTGGCCCCGTGAGCTGCATGTCACCGGTCAGGCGTCGTGACTTGATAGGAGCCTGTGCGAGAGGTCCCACCACTGTGTTGTCCGCATCGCCTGACCGGTGACGTGTCCCCGTGTTCTCGACTCGACCGAGAAGGGCGGACCTCACCAGCATGGCAGCGAAGAAACGATTGGTCATTGGTGGTGTCGACACCCATCGCGACACTCACCATGCGGCGATCATCGACAGCACCGGCGGTCTCCTGGCCGATGCCGAGTTCCCCGCGACCGGCGGCGGCTATTCGGACTTGCTGGCCTGGATGCGGTCCTTCGGCCGCCTCGTCGCAGTCGGGGTGGAGGGCACGGGTAGCTATGGTGCGGGCCTCGCCCGGCACCTGGCCCGGCACAAGGTCACTGTCGTCGAGGTCGACCGGCCTGACCGCAGGACTCGACGGGCCAAGGGCAAGTCCGACCCAATCGACGCCATCGCCGCCGCCAGGGCCACCCTCGCCGGCACCGCCATGGGCACGCCCAAGACCCGCACCGGACCCGTGGAAGCCATCCGCGCCCTGCGAGTGGCCCGGCAGGGGGCGGTCAAGGCCCGCACGGCAGCCATCAACCAGATGCGTGGGCTGGTCGCCGCCGCACCAGAGGCTCTACGGGCGCAGCTGACCAAGCTCAGTGCCGCCGTCCTGGTCAGCCGCTGCACCGCCCTCACCATCGACCCGACCAAGCTCAACGACCCAGAACAAGCCACCGCCGCCGCACTGGCCGGACTCGCCCGACGGGTCACTACCTTGACCGACGAGATCACGACCCTCGACCGGCAGCTGGCACCCCTGGTCCGCCAGGCCGCACCCCGCACCAGCGCCCTGTTCGGCGTCGGCACCGACGTCGCTGCCCAGCTACTCACCACCGCCGGCGACAACCCGAACCGGCTCCACTCCGAAGCAGCCCTCGCCCACCTCTGCGGTGCAGCCCCCGCGGAGCCCTCGTCGCATCAACGCCCTGCCAGTGCAGCCGCATCTTCCTGCTGCCGGATCGCCGCGGCATCTGCGGAGTCAGCAAGAAGTCAGCGCGAAGAGGCGCGTCACCCATGAGCGGATGGCCCACGAGGGCAATCGGAACGCAGTCGACGACATTCGTTGGCATCGGTTGAACCGCGACCGGCAGCGAGATTGACGTTCACACCGAAGAGGTCACTGGTTCGATCCGATATCGCAAACCCAGGTGAAGCTTGTGCTCGGGGCGCGACAACCTCATCGGAGCCGACGATGCTGACGGCCCCGTGCTGAGGCGGCTGCCCAAGGAATAGAAGCGGGAGCCGGGCTTCCACGTTGACGCGCAGTCGGCGCACGCGCGCGTTCGGGGTTATGTGGCCAGAGGCAGGCCGGTAGCGTTGGTCCGGCGGTGGCCCAATCGCCGCTGACGCATCCCGCGCTATGAGGAGGTTCGGGATGGAACCCTTGCCGGAGCTGACATTCGGGCAGCGGCTGAAGGTCTACCGGGAGCGCTCCGGGAAGACTCGCGCGGTGCTCGGTGGGCTCGTTGGTCGTAGCGCCGAGTGGGTCAAGGCGGTGGAGACCGATCGGATCCTGCCTCCGCGCATCCACATGCTGGACCGCATCGCACGTGCGTTGAAGGTCGACGTGTCCGCCCTGGCCGGCGAGCTGAGCGACCGGTCCGCTGTGGTGAACGGGCCTGAGCATCCGGCGCTGGCGTCGGTGCGGGACGCCGTGAACCGTGTCGTGCTCTCCGACGAGGCTGAGGTGGAGTCGTTGACCGGCTTGCGGGAGCGGCTTGCGGTGGCGTGGCGAGCGCGCCACCAGGCGTCTGACCACCGGACGGTGCTGGGTGGGTTGCTGCCGGGGCTGCTGTACGACGTGCAGCGGGCCGCGCTGATGTACGAGGGTGCTGAGCGTCGGCAGGCGCAGTCGCTGTTGGCGGAGACGTTCGGTTTGACGCAGATGTTCCTGGCATACCAGCCGGCTGCCGAGTTGTTGTGGCGGGTTGCGGACCGGGCGATGGTGGCGGCGCAGGATTCCGGCGATCCGGAGGCGGTGGCCTGTGCGGCGTGGTTCCTGTGCCAGGTGCACCGGGACGCCGGGGACTGGGACACCGCCATGGTGTTGACCCAGGATGTCCTGTCGGCTCTGGAGCCCAGGGCAGCCGACGGGAGCACGAATTTGCTGGCCCTGTGGGGCGCGCTCAACTTCGAGGCCGCCTACACCGCCGCTCGTGCCGGCGAGGAAGGCCGGGCCTGGCGGTACTGGGATCGGGCGGACCGCGTGGCGCAGCGTCTGCCGGAGGGCTTCTATCAGCCGCAGACGTCGTTCTCCCGCGTCGTCATGGGCGCCCACGCGGTGACCGTGGCGGTGGAGTTGCAGAAGTCCGGGGAAGCGGTACGCCAGGCACGCCGTCACGACTCGGCGGCCATCCCGTCGAGGCCACGCCGGGCACGCCATCTCATCGAGGTGGCGCGGGCGCACTACGGCAAGGACGACAAGGAAGCGGCCGTGACGACGCTGCGGCAGGCGTACGAGTCGGCCCCGGAGACGATCCGCTTCAACGGGTACGCCCGCCAGATCACGTTGGACCTGCTCGACGGTCCACGCGCCACCCGTGACGACGCCCGTGACCTCGCGGTCAAGGTCGGGCTGCTCTCCTGATCCAGGGGTAGGAACCTTACCCATTCCGCTCCGCGACCCACCGTAGCTTTCTGCTCACGGGATGCGGCGGGCGGTGCGGGTATCGCCTGGTCGCCGCGTCCCCCTCAGAACCGAGGGAGGGTCCGTGCGGCGCGTCTCGTATGACGAATACCTGTCTGCCACCGCGCTGACTCTTGCTCGTAGGCACCGGCCGGTGTGGTCGTGGCGGCTCTGGCGGCGCGTCTGCCGCTGTGGGTCCGACCTGCCCTGCCGCGCCCGGCACCGGATTCCGATCAATCGGGGCCACTGGCCGTCGGAGGGTGAGCAGTGACCAGTGAGCAGGAACAGGCGATCGTCGCGGTTCATGTCCGAGGGCTCGACGGCATGTGTGCCGGCTGCCGAGCGTGGTGGTCGCGGCTCACGCCGTACCCCTGCTGGCAGGTGGAATGGGCGACGAGCCGGCAGGCGCGGGCGATCACCGCGCGGTTCCTGGAGGGTGCGCGGTGACCACCCACGGGCCGGTCATGCCGGTGTGGAGCTGCGGCGGCTGCGACCTGCCCTGGCCGTGCCCGACGCGCAAGCGCGAGCTGCGCGCGGAGTTCATGGATGCGCCGGTGTCGCTGGCGCTGTACCTCGGCGCCTATCTCGTCCAGGCCACCGAGGACATGCCGTGGACGCCGGCGGGCGTGTTGCACCGCCGCTTCCTCGGCTGGACCAGGGAAACCGGCCCGCCCATGCCAGCCGAATCGGAGCCGGGTGTTCGATCGGGTACGGACGACCGGGCGCCACCCGCGTGGAGCTAGCGGCCTACCCGCTGGATCATCGCAGTGCGTTGAAGAAGGCGCGCAGGTCGGCAGCGAGCACGTCGGGCTCTTCCTGGGCGAGGAAGTGGCCGCCGACGCTGGGCTCGCGCCAGTGGGTGAGGTTGGCGTAGGTGCGTTCGGCGAACGACCGGGGCAGGCCGGCGTCCTCCACGCTGACCGTGATGCCGGCGGGCACGTCGACCATTGGCAGATGCGGGGCCAGGTGGTCGTCACGGTAGGGCCGGAAGGACGTGCCGATGCAGTTGGTGACCCAGTACAGCATCACGGTGGTCAGCAGCTCGTCGAAGCCGAACCGGCGGGAGATGTCACCGCCACAGTCGCTCCAGCGCTGGTACTTCTCGACGATCCATGCGGCCAGTCCGGCCGGCGAGTCGCTCAGCGCGGCCGCAAGGGTGTCGGGCCGTGTCTCCTGGATGATTCCGTAGCCCCAGTCATCCTGGGCCTTCGCGTCGAGCATGGCGATGAACGCCTCCTCGGCCGGGCTGAGGTCGTCCCTGCGGTCCGCCGGCGGGAACTTGATGTGCTGCGAGAAGACCCCGATGACCCGATCTGCGTGGCGGGCGCCGAGCCACGTCGTCACGCCGGATCCGATGTCGCCACCGTAGGCGCCGAAGCGGTCGTAGCCCAGACGGGTCATCAGCTCGGCCCACACGTCCGCGACGGCCGCCTCGGTCGTGGGGCCCTCGGCGAGTGGTCCGGAGAAGGCGAAGCCGGGCAGGCTCGGTATGACGAGGTCGAAGTCTGCGAGCCGGGACACCAGGGGCAGCATCTCCGTGTACGTGCTGGGCCAGCCGTGGGTGAGGATCAGCGCCGTGGCGTCGGGCGACGCCGAGCGGACATGAACGAAGTGGACCGGCGTGCCTTGGATCGTGGTGACGAACTGAGGGTGCCGATTGAGGGCACGCTCGACCGCACGCCAGTCGAATCCGTCGAGCCAGTACCGCACCAGATCCGCCAGGTACCCGGGGTCGGTACCGGCAGCCCACGGCTCACCTGGGGCGGCCGGCGCGAGCCTCGTCCGCGAAAGCCGAGCCCGCAGGTCGTCCAGGACAGCTTCGGGCACATCGATGCGGAAGGGCGTCACCCGCTCATGATTCCATCGCACGGAGTCACTCGGCAGCCGCCCGAATGGGCAGGCCGCAGACTCGATCTCCGATCCGGGCGAGACATCCCCGACACCGAGGTCCTCGTCGACGGCTACGCCTACGGCTCGTTGTCCATGACGGCCTACACCCTGGGCATGTCCTGTCCACCGGCTGCCGGCCGGGGCGGATCCCCGCAGCCACCGCCTGGCCTGCCGCCGGACGGCTCCAACATCTGAGGGAGCGCCGGCTGCTCGGTGGCACCATCGATGAAGCCGACCTGCATCAGCAGCGCGAACACGGTCAGCGCCGGGGCGGGCCGGTCCGCGAAGTCCGCTGCGTCAACTCGGTTGTGTGCCGCTGCCCCGGCCTGGCAGCCTGGCTGCCTCGATCTGACGAGAGGCGGCCATGACGCGGACCTTCCTGCAGCCGGACGATCTGCACGACCTCGTGTCGGACCAGTTCGGCTCCGACCGGCGGCTCGCTGCCCTGGACCGGCTGACGGGCGGCACCAAGAAGGGCGTCTACCGGCTCCGGCTGGACGACCGGACAACCGTGATGCTGTACGTGTGGGCCGCGGACGAGAACTACTGGCCCCCGTCACCGACCATCCCGGACGACCCGTTCACCGATGCGTCGGGCGCGGATCTCTTCGCCGCCAGCCACGCGGCGCTCACCGCGGCGGGTGTGCGTGTCCCGCATCTGATGATGATCGACCGGGACGGCCGTCACCTCGACGCCGACATCGCGCTCGTCGAGGACGCCGGCGCGCGACGGCTGGAGGCGGTGCTGGAACACGATCCGGCCACCGCCGCCAGGCCGCTGTCCGCGCTCGGCGACGCCCTGCGCCGCATGCACACCGCCTTCGGACCGCACTACGGCAAGGTCGCGGCCGTCGCGCGAGGTGAGGCGTCCCAGACGCGGCGCGCGGAGGACGTGATCGTCGACCGGGCGCTCGGCCACCTCGACGCGGCAGCGGCCCGCGACGCCCGGCTGGCCGACGCCCACCAACGGATCACCGCCCACGTACGCCGTCTCAGGAGCGCGGTCGCCCCACGCGAGGAGTACGGGCTGGTGCACGGTGAACTCGGCCCGGATCACGTGCTCGTCACGCCGGCCGACGAGGCCGTCATGATCGATTTCGAGGGGCTGACGTACTTCGATGTCGAATGGGATCATGCCTGGCTGCAGATGCGCTTCGGCGAAGCGTATCCGGCGCTGCGTCCGGTCGATCTCGATCCCCACCGGCTGGAGTTCTACCGGTACGCGCAGACGTTGTCCTTGATCGAGGGGCCACTGCGGATCGCGGACACCGACTTCCCGGACCGGAAGTGGATGCTCGACCTGGCCGAGTGGAACATCACCAAGGCGCTCGCCGCGACCTGACGGCAGCCTCAGTCGGCCGCCGGTCTACCAGGGGAGCGGGCCCTCGGCGTCGAAGTAGCCGCCGGTGGGGCCGTCGGGGCCGACCAGTGCCATCCGGACGATGATCTCGGCGCCCTGCTCGACGGTCTGGATCCCGGTGTTCCCGTTCAGGTCGGTCCTGGTGAAACCGGGCTCGACCGCGTTGATCCGCATGTTCGGGAACGCCTTCGCGTACTGCACGGTGATCATGTTGACCGCGGCCTTCGAGGCCGGGTAGGCGACACCGGGGTACGCGTACGCCGGGGTGACCGGGTCGGTGACCCGCGTCAGCGAGGCCAGCCCGCTGCTGAGATTGACGATGACCGGGGCCGCCGAGCGCTGCAGCAGCGGCAGGAACGCGCCTGTGACACGGACGGTGCCGAAGACGTTCGTCTCGAACGTCTCCCGCATCATGTCGGCGGTCACCTCCGCGGCGCCGATCACCCGGTTGCCGGTGCCCCGGCCCTCGACGCCCGCGTTGTTGATCAGGACGTCCAGCCCTCCGTCCGCCTCGACGGCTCGCGCCGCGGCCGCCACTGACGCGCCGTCGGTGACGTCGAGCTGGACGGCCCGGGCACCCAGCAGCTCGGCGGCGCGGCGCCCGCGTCCGGCGTCCCGGCTGCCGACGTAGACGGTGTGGCCGGCGGCGACGAGCCGACGGGCGGTCTCGAAGCCGAGTCCCTTGTTCGCTCCGGTGATCAATGTCGTGGTCATGGCTCCATGCTGCGGCGCGGCGGCGCGGTGACCCAGTCGTCCGGTTTTCCTGGGACTGCCGGTACCAGGCAACGCCCCAGCTCGGCGGCGCACACTGGGGGCATGGCGACGGAGTTCGGGCAGGCGGTGCGCCGCTGGCGCGACCGGGTCCAGCCCGCAGCCGCCGGGCTGCCGGCCGGCGGGCACCGGCGTACGGCCGGCCTGCGTCGGGAAGAGCTGGCGCTGCTGGCCGGGGTCTCCGTGGACTACGTCACCCGGCTCGAACAGGGCCGCGCGTCCCACCCGTCGGGGCAGGTGGTCGAAGCCCTGGCCCGGGCTCTGCGACTGTCGGCGACCGAGCGCGCCCACCTGTTCCGGCTGGCCGGGCTGGCGCCGCCGGGCGCGGAGACGGTGCCCGCGCACCTCACCCCGAGCGTCCAGCGGATGCTGGACCGGCTGGCCGGTACGCCCGTCGCCGTCTACGACGCGTCCTGGACGCTGCTCGTGGCCAACGTGCCATATGCGGCGTTGATGGGGGATCCGTCCGGGTGGCGTGGTCACCAGCGCAACGCGGTCTGGCGGCATTTCCTGGGCCCGGGCACCCGGGCCCGGCACACGCCGCAGTCACTGCGAGCGTTCGAGATGGCGCTGGTCGCCGACCTGCGCGCGGCGGCGGATTGCTACCCGGCCGACCAGCGGCTCCGGCGGCTCATCGCGGAGCTGCGGGCCGGCAGCGACCGGTTTGCGAAACTGTGGAAGTCCGGCGCGGTCGGCCGCCACGAGGCCGCCCGCAAGACCATCGACCACCCGAACGTCGGCCCGCTGACGCTGGACTGCGACGTGCTCACCGTGGCGGGCAGCGACCTGCGCATCATGATCTACACGGCCGAGCCCGGCACCGAGGACGCCGACCGCCTCGCCCTGCTCACCGTGCTCGGCACCCAGGCCCTGGTCGGCTAGCCGCCACTCGCCCGGGACGCCGTGGCATCGTCAGCGCTTGGCGACGGTGAGCAGCACCGCGGCGTCCTCCAGTGCCTCCAGCGTGTGCCGGCGGTCCGGCACGATCAGCAGATCGCCGGGTGCGCCGTCCCAGGACGTCTCGCCGGCGCCGAGCCGGACCCGGCCGTGCAGCACGTGGACGGTGGCCTCGCCGGGGTTCTCGTGCTCGCCGAGCGCCTGGCCGGCGGTCAGCGCGATCACCGTCTGGCGGAGCCTGTGCTCGTGGCCGCCGTAGACGGTGGAGCTGCTGCGGCCGCTGGAGGAGGCGTGCGCGAGCTTGAGCTGTTCGCGGGCCAGTGCGGTCAGGGATGACTTCTGCACGAGGGTCACCTGCTCACGGCATGGTGGCTTTCGGGGCGCCCTTGCCCGGGTCGATCCGGGTCGGACCGGCGGCCGAGGGTCGGATGTCGAAGTCGAAGATCTCGGTGGGCAGGTAGACGGTCGCGCAGGAGTTGGGGATGTCCACCACGCCGGAGAGCCGGCCCTCGATCGGTGCGGCGCCGAGCAGCAGGTACGCCTGTTCCGGCTGGTAGCCGAAGCGGGTCAGGTAGTCGATGGCGTGCAGGCACGCGCGCTGGTAGGCGAGCTGCGAGTCGAGGTACCGCTGTTCGCCGTCGAGGGTGACCGAGAGCCCGGAGAAGGCCAGCCACTGGGAGTACTGCGGCGGCGTGTCACCCGGCATGAAGATCGTGTTCTCGGCGACGCCGTACGTCTGCATGCCGTTCTTGATCAGGTCGACGTGCAGGTCGACGAAGCCGCCCATCTCGATGGCGCCGCAGAAGGTGATCTCTCCGTCGCCCTGGGAGAAGTGCAGGTCGCCGAGGGACAGGTTGGCACCCGGCACGTACACGGGGTAGAAGACCCGGCTGCCGACGGTGAAGTTCTTGATGTCCTGGTTCCCGCCGTTCTCCCGAGGCGGCGCGGTTCGCGCCGCCTCCGCGGCCACCCGGTCGAAGTCGGCGCCGGTGAGGCTGCCGAGGATCGCGTCCTGCGGCTCGGGAGGCAGGGCCAGGGGCGGCACCCGGTCGGGCGCGGTGGCGATCAGCGCACCCTCCCGCTGGTTCCAGGTGGCCAGCAGCGACGCGGACGGGGCGGTACCCATCAGCCCCGGGTGGGCGATCCCGGTGAACGAGACGCCGGGGATGTGCCGGGAGGTGGCCTTGCGGCCGGAGAAGTCCCAGACCGCCTTGTACGCGTCCGGGAACTGCTCGGTCAGGAAGCCGCCGCCGTTGTTCTTGGGGAAGATGCCCGTGTAACCCCAGCCCTGGCCGGCCAGCGGGCCTGACTCCTGCGGGATCGGGCCCATGTCGAGGATGTCGACCATGAGCAGGTCGCCCGGCTCGGCGCCCTCGACGGCGAACGGGCCGCTGAGCGCGTGGACCCGGGTCAGCGGCGCGTCCCGGATGTCCTCGGCGGAGTCGTCGTTGTGGATCGCGCCGTCGAACCACTCGCGGCAGTGGACACGGAACGACTGTCCGGGACGTACCGTCGCCACGGGCGGGATGTCGGGATGCCAGCGGTTGTGCCCGACCTTCTCCTGGTCGGTGAACCTCTTCGTGGAGTCGAGGGGGAACAGCAGTTCAGGCACGGTCTCGGGCCCTTCTCGTGGTCACCATCGGGGCAGGCGGGCGTGGGCCGGGTTCGTCGAGCGGCGCGCCGGGCGACCGCCGGGTACCCGCCCGACCACCTCCGGCTGTTCCGCGCTGCGCTCGGTCCGGTCCACGGCCTCGCGTAGCGCCGCCGGCATGCGGGTGAGCCGGGGCGCGGAGAACACCCGTGTCGCCGGGCGTCCGCACCGGGGGCAGCTCGTCGACGGGCCCGCGGTGCCGATCGGCATCACGACGTCGAAGTTGCCGTCCTGCGGGCAGCGGTACTCGAAGGTGGCCATCGCGGCTTCCCGTCCAGCCTTCGTGCGTGCGGTGGCCTCCTGCATCGGCTCACCCTGTCGTTCCGATTGTGGCTGATCAGTCGGATAGGCGGCGGAAAACGACGAATCAGGCAGGAGTCGTACCTCGCAAGAGGTTGCCGCGCCGACCGAGGTGTGGGACATGTTGGCGATCATCGATGTATTGGCGGCATCGTCGACGTATGGCTGCCGTCTCGTCGTCCTCGCTGTTCCGCCGCCTGCGGCCGGGTCTGCCGGCCGCAGGCGTGCTGTCGGCCGCGGTACTGGTCACCGCCCTGATCGCCGCGCCGTCGGCCGGCGCCGGCACCGCGTACCCCGCTGCCGCGACGGCGCCCGGCGGCGCCGCGGTGCCCCTCGCGGACCCGACCGGGACTGTGACGCCCACGTCGACGCCCAGGACGCCCGACCCGCCCAGCACCACGCCGTTCCCGCCGAGCGCGCCCACGCACCTGGCCGCCACCCAGGTGCGGACCACGTCGGTCACCCTGACCTGGACGGCAGCCGCGCGCGGCTGCTGCCCCGTCGTCGGGTACGACATCACCTACTACCAGGCGTTCAGCGACGTGATCTACAGCCTCAGCCTCGGCGACGTCACCACCGTGACGATCACCAACTACATTCAGCCGGGCCAGCAGTACTCGTTCCGGGTGTCGGCCCGCGACGGCGACGGCCGCCGTTCGCCCGCCACGGACGAGCTGAAGGTGGTCACTCCGGTGACCGACACCGGCCCGGACACCACGCCGCCGAGCGCCCCGCAGAACCTCACCGTCGGCGAGGTCACCGGCTCCGCCGCCACGCTGTCCTGGGCGCCGTCGACCGACGACGTCGGCGTGCTCGGATACAACGTCTACCGGTTCGACGGCTGGTTCACCTCGACGCTCGTCGCGACCGTGCCGGGGACCACGTACACCGGGCCGCTGCCCCCGTCGACGCCGCTGCGCACCCTGTACTACGTGCGGGCCCGGGACGCCGCCGGCAACGTGTCGATCGCCTCCAACACGGTCACCGTGCCCACGACGTCGACTCCGCCGCCACCGCCGCCCTCGACCTGCCGGGTGACCTACCGGAACCAGTCCGAGTGGCAGGGCGGTTTCGTCGCCACTGTGACGGTGCAGAACACCGGGACGGCGCCGGTCGACGGCTGGATCGTCACGTTCGGTTTCCCCGGCGACCAGCAGGTCACCAACGCCTGGAACGCCACTGTAGGGCAGACCGGCACCACGGTGACCGCCCGCAACGTCGACTGGAACCGGGTCATCGCGTCGAACGGATCCGCGACCTTCGGCTTCCAGGGGCGGTGGAGCACGAGCGACGCGCCGCCGACCGGCTTCTCGCTCAACGGCGTCCCCTGCACTGTCGGCTGAGAGGAAGTCCTGTGACCACACGCCACCGCCGCCGCGCCCTGGTCGGTGCCGTCACGGCCGTCGTCCTCGCCGTCACCACCACAGTCGGGGGTACGCCCGCGCCGGTCGCCGCCGCTAACACGCTCAGCATGCGCGGCGCCGACGTCTCCTCGTTGCAGCGCAGCCTGGACCTTGGTGCCAAGTACTACGACGCGGGCGGGGTGGCCCGTGACCCGCTGGACATCCTGCGGTCCGTCGGTCTCAACTACGTCCGGCTGCGCGTCTGGAACAACCCGGCCAGTGGCTACAACAACAAGACCAAGGTGCTGGCCCAGGCACGCGTCGCGAAGGCCAAGGGCCTCAAGGTGCTGATCGACTTCCACTACTCCGACACCTGGGCCGACCCCGGCAAGCAGTACAAGCCCGCCGCCTGGGCCGGGCACAGCCTCAGCCAGCTGCGCAACGACGTGTACGCCTTCACCTACGACGTCTGCGCCGCCCTGCGTGGGCAGGGCACCCTGCCGGACAGCGTGCAGATCGGCAACGAGATCAACGTCGGGATGCTGTGGAACGAGGGCAAGGTCGTGAACAACGATTTCGCCCCGCTGGCCGGGCTGCTCAAGCAGGGCTACAACGCGGTGAAGGCGTGCGGCGGCGGCATCCCCGTCATGATCCACACCGCGAACGCCGACAGCAACGCCAACGCCCGCTGGTTCTACGACGGCATCCGCGCCCAGGGTGTGCAGTGGGACATGACGGCCCTGTCGTACTACTGCATGTGGCACGGCAGCCTGGCGAACCTCTACAACAACATCGTCGACCTGCGGAGCCGCTACGGGAAGCCGGTGGTGATCGTGGAGACCGCGTACCCGTTCACCCGGGACGACGCGGACAGCCAGCCGAACGTCATCGGCGGCGACGCCACCTGCGACGGCATCAGCGCGACCTGGGCCGGGCAGGCCCAGCAGTTCGACTGGGTCCAGAACACCGCCCGCAACGCCGGCGCCATCGGGGTCTTCTACTGGGAACCCACCTGGTACGCCGTCCCCGGCAACGGCTGGGACCCGGCGAACATCAACGGAACCGGGAACGGGTGGGACAACATGGCCCTCTTCGACTGGTACGGGCGGGTGAACCCGGGGGTGCGCTGGACGCCCTGACGGGTCGGCCGGCGCACCCCGGTTCAGCGTCCGAGGAGCCGGGTGATCGAGTGGCGGCGGCCCCACGCGATGAACACGAACAGCACGAACAGCACCACCGGTGTGAGGACCAGCGCGCCGCCGTCCAGGATGAACGCCTGGGTGACGGCGGCGCCGATCATGAGCAGCGCGAGCCCGACAGCGGCCAGGCCGGCCAGCCTCGGCACGAGCAGCCCGATGCCGCCGGCCAGTTCCAGCAGGCCGACGAGGTAGCGGAACCAGGGCGCGGAGCCCATGTCCTCGAAGGTCTGGACCGCGTTCGTCTCGCCGAACAGCTTGGGGCCGGCCGAGGCGACGATGAAGAAGACGCCGAGGAAAACCTGGAGCACCCACAGCGTCCGGTGCAATCCGCGGGCGACGGGCTGGGGAGTGGTGTCGGCAACGGTCATGGTTCTCGTCCCTCCTGGCGGTCTGCCGGTTTCCGGCATTCGATCGGATACACCGGTCAGACCGGCCAGGGCGGGCGAACTCATCGCGCCCGGAGCGGGACGAAGTCCAGGATCAGATGCGGGGGGCCTCGGACTGGTTGTCCTCGGGGGATGCGAGGCGTTGCTGCAGGCGGTCGGACTGGGCGACTGATCCGCCTCTCACGCCCAGGCCGCGTCGAGCCGCGTCATAGAAGCGATCACGGCTCGCGTTGGCCTGCTGGTAGAGGCCGCTCAGCGGCTCGGTGGTCTCCCCGACCTCGCGGGCTCGGTGCTCCAGCCGCCAGACCGCCTCGCGCCAGTCCTGCGCGGCGGCGACCGTGGCGGCGTCCCCGAGCAGCAACAGGCGTTCCCACGCGAGGGTGTGCCTGATGTCGGCGTCGGCGAGCCGGGGCAGCGCCGCGGCCTTGTCCAACCCTGAGCGGTACTTGTCGCCGTCCGCCGCGGCCAGGACCCGCAGCGAGATCGCCTGGATCTCCTTGAGCACCTGTGCGAACTCGCCGTACGCCTCCAGTCGTCGTTCGTCCCACCGTACGGACTGGCCGCGCTTCCACTGACTTCTGGTGGACAGGAAGGTCACCAGACCCGTACCGAGGGCACCGACGACGACGCCGAGCAGCGCCGGCAACTGTGAGACGAACGCATCCATCGGCGCAAGCGTGTCATCCGGCGTCAACGCATGCCGGATGACACAGCTTCGGAGCGAGAATGGAGCTTCAGACGGTCTCGGCCGTGAAGGCGCCGGCCTCGGCACGCAGCTCCGGCCGCATCAGGCCGTACCGCAGGGTCGTGGTGATGCCGGGCGCGGGTGTGGGTGTCCCCCAGCAGCCGCCTGTCCGGCCGTACCCTCTCCTGGTGAAGCTCCGCCGCCGGCTGGTCGCCGTGTCACTCCTCCTGGCGGTGGAGGCGGCGGCGTTCGCGCTGCTCGTCACCGAGTCCGTGACGGGTGCGATCGCTGCCGCCGGCCTCACCTGCGCGTCGCTGTGGCTGCACCTCGCCCTGCACGAGTGCGGGCACCTCGTCGTGGCGAAGCTGCTGCGCCTGCCGGTCGTCGCGGTCCGTATCGCGCCGTTCAACGGTTGGCGCAACGAGGTGGCGGTCCGGCCTTCGCCGTCGATGCCGGCGTTGCCGCTGCGGATGGTGCTGTTCAATCTGGGTGGCCCGCTGACCAACCTGTGCGTCGCGACGGCACTCGCCGTCGCGTCGACGTCCACCGGTACGGCGTCGACGCGGTTGACGTTGCTCTGCGCCGCGTTCGTCGGGGCGCTGCTCGGCCTGACCAACCTCCTCCTTCCGGGGCGTTCGACCTGCAGCGACGGCCAGAACGTGCTCCGCTGGCTCCGGGCTCCGGCAGCCGCCCGTGACGGGCTGCGGGCGGGTTACTACCAGGAGGAGGTGATCAGGGCTCTGCGGGCGGTCACCCGAGCGGGTGGTGACGTCCACCGGGTCGGGATTCAGGCCCGCGCCGACGATGCTCCGCTCCTGGCCCTCGCTGCCTACCAGCAGAGACTGATGGCGGAAGCCACCCCGTCGGCCGAACTGATCACGGAGGCCGAGCGGCTCGCGGCACTGGCTCGCGCGGGCAGCACCGATCCCGCAGCCGCCGCCGCGATCGGCCAGACGCTGAGCGTCCAGTTCGGGCTGTGGTACCTGTACGCCGCGGTGGTGGCCGGCGCGCCGTTGGAACGCCGGGAGGTGCGGGAGATCTCGGAACTCGCCCGGATCGCCGCCCGGACGCAGCCGCGAGTGTTGTCCGCCCGGATCGCGATGAGCCTGGCACATCTGCTCAACCAGCGGCCCGAGGATGCGCGATCGCTGCTCCTCGACGTCCGCCCGGGTGCCGAGCCGGTCGACCTCTGTGCCGTCGCGCTCCTTCTGCGGGCGGCCGCCGAGTCGTATCTCGGCAACCACACCGACGCGGACCACCTTCTCCACGCGGCCCGCGCCGACTACCCGCAGCTGGCGCAGCTCGTGGCCGCGATCCGGGCAGCCGATCCGGCTCCGCCCCTGTTCGCGCCGGTGGCCGGCGTGGTCATTCCTCGAAGCCGGACGGGTGGGCGTCGCCGACCGCGTTCAGCAGCACCCCCTGCTCCAGCAGCGCCTTTGCGGCGCAGAGGACCATGATGAACCCGCCCATCGAGTCGATCGCCTTGCTCACGGCCTGGTCGGCGTTGCCGGCGAAGCCGGTCTCGGTGACCCGGACCAGCGTGGTGTCGTCCCCACCCGGCAGGAACCGCCACTCGACCCGAGTGGGGGACTCCGGATCCCACTCGACCAGGATGCGGCGGTTCTCCTCCACCTCCTTGACCGTCACGACAGTGGAGACGCCGTACATCTCCCAGTCCCAGGTGACGACGGCGCCGGGTTCCAGCCGGCCGCTGCTCCTGGTGAACCAGAACCTCGTGGTCACCGCCGGGTCGGCGAACGCCTGGAAGACCTCGGCGGCGGGCCGGCGGATGAGCATCTGCGCGGTGATGACAGGGGGTCGGGTCAAGCGGTCACTGTCCACGGGCAACGGTGTTCCCTTCTCTCCTGGCCGGGCACTGCGGATGCGGTCACGGTACGGAATTCGCTTGAGCGGTGCCGAGACATGGGTCAGAGTCGTTCCATGATCTCCTACCGGAAGGGCGGCGACGCCCCGGCGCGATGAGCGCCTCCCCGCGGCGCGACGACGCCGCGAAGATCCCGCACGAACTGTGGCAGCAGGCGGTCCGGATCCGCCAGGAATGGCTCGACCACGCCCTGTCCACACAGCCGGCCGACCGGCAGACCGCCGAGCGCTGCCTGACCGCCGTCTACGCGAGGGCGTCGCGGCCGCGACCTCGCTTCGAATGGGTCGACTCGCCGGCCAAGGCGCTGCCTATGGTCAGCGGCTGGCCCACCCTCGAAGGGCTCCACGAGCGCATCCGGGCGGTACGGCCGCCCCGGACGCCGCTGCTGGCGAGCGACATCGCCATGGTCGTCTCCCAGCTCCGGGGCGCGCTCAGCGCGGGCGTCGTGCACACCGATCCCGAGCTGTCGCCCGCGCGCCGGGGCAAGGCCAAGGAGCCGTGGCCCGAGCTGGCACCGCAGCGGGCGTTCGACGGGGGCGTACCGCTCGCCGTCGTGCTGCACCAGGGGGTACGCGCGGCGCTGCACCGCAGCCTCGCGCACGGGTTCTACCTGCCGGTGCGTGCGGCGCTCGCAAGTGACGGCCCGGTGCCCGTGTGCTGGTACGGGCAGCAGGACGCGTCGTGGATCGCCTACTACGACGTGCTGCGCCGGCTCGGTCTCGCCCGGTACGGGCCGGACGAGGCCGGACACCTGGACACCTGGGCCGACCTGGCCCGCTCCTGCGGCTGGTGGTGGCCGGGGGAGGACGTCTGCGTCGTGGTGGACCGGCCACAGGTGATCCGGACCGAGCCGGTCCCCGGTACGCCGCACGACCGGGTCCGGCTGCGACCCGGCGGCGTGCGCTACCGCGACGGCTGGCAACCCCTGCGCAGCGGCGTGGGCGCCGATCCGGGATGACGGGCATCCGCGCGGGCGGAGGCCTTGATTGGATAGGCGACGGTAAATAGATTGGGCTGGGCGCCGCCGAGGTCCGCGAGAACCGGACCCCGGCGGCTGACCGGGCCACCTTCGAGCCGGGCACATCGGTCGTACGCATCGACCACTCACCGTGGCGCATCGCCGCGCCGCACCCTCGCGCACCGCCGCGTCCGACGAGGACGCGCGCTGCTGCGCCCTGTCCGACGCCGAAGGACTTCCCATGACGATTCTCCGTGCCCGTCCCGCCCCGCTCGTGGCGGCCGTCGCCGCGCTGGCCGCCGTCACCGCGGCCGGTACGGCCCTGCTCACCGGCCCGGCCGCAGCCGCACAGGGCTGCCGGGTCGACTACACACCCAACCAGTGGCCCGGCGGGTTCACCGCGAACATCACTGTGTCACCGGGTGACACCGCCGTGTCCGGCTGGACCGTCACCTGGACGTATGCCGGGGACGAGCGCGTCACGAACGGCTGGAACGCCACAGTGAGCCAGTCCGGGTCGACGGTGACCGCCCGCAGCATGTCGTACAACGGCAGCATTCCGGCCGGCGGCTCGACCGAGTTCGGCGTGCAGGGCACGTACGGCACCGCCGGCGGCGCGCCGACCGGGTTCAGCCTCAACGGCGTACCGTGCAACGGCGCCGGGCCGACCACACCGCCGCCCACCACGACGGTGCCGACCACCGCCCCGCCGACCACGCCACCGCCCACCACCGCGCCGCCCACGACTGCTCCACCGACCACCCCGCCGCCCACGACGCCACCTCCCACGACGCCGCCGCCGACCACCCCACCGCCGAGCGGGTGCGCGGGGGCGGTGCTCTGCGACGGCTTCGAGAACCAGACCGGCTCGACGCCGTCGGGTGACTGGAGCGTGGTGAGCCCGGACTGTTCCGGCGCCGGCACGGCCACCATCGACACGTCCACCACGCACAGCGGCAGCCGGGCGGTACGGATCAACGGCGCGGCCGGGTACTGCAACCACGTCTTCGTCCGGACCACGAAGAACCTCAGCAGCCTGGGCAGCGTCAGGTACGCCCGGATCTGGGTCCGGCACACCACCGCCCAGCCCACCGACCACACCACGATGATCACCATGTCCGACGCCGCCGACGGCAACCGGGACCTGCGGCTGGGCGGCCAGAACGGCGCGCTGCAGTGGAACCGCGCCTCCGACGACGCCACGCTGCCCGAGCAGAGCCCGGCCGGGGTGGCGCAGAGCGTGCCGCTGCCCACCAACCGCTGGGCCTGCCTGGAGTTCATGGTGGACGGCTCCGCCGGCCAGTTGCGTACCTGGTTGGACGGTGTCGCCGTGACCGGGCTGACCGCCGACGGCGTACCGACGCACGACATCGACGGCCAGTGGTACAACCGCACCTGGCGACCGCAGCTCACCGACCTGAAGCTGGGCTGGGAGAGCTACGGCGGCGGCGCCGACACCCTCTGGTACGACGACGTGGCGATGGGCTCCACCCGTATCGGCTGCTGACCCACAGCGAGTGGAACGCCACGGGTGCCGGACGACCGCCCGGACACCCGTGGCGTTCCACGAAGGGCGGGCGGTTCAGTGCTCGACAGTCATCCGCTGGGTGCCGATCACGGAGAGCAGCCGTAGCGCCTCCTCCGACGGCGAGCCGGGCGTGGCGGTGTAGATGACCACTTGCTGGTCGCGGTCGGTGATGTCGAGGACGTCGCAGTTGACAGTCACCGGCCCGACCACGGGGTGCCGGAACGTCTTGCACAGCGTCCGCGCACCGCCGACGTCGTGGGAGGCCCACAGGCGGGCGAACTCCTTGCTCCCGGCGAGCAGCTCGGCGATCAGCGCGGCCATCTCCGGGTCGTCCGGATAGCGGGCCGCGGCGGCGCGCAGCCGTCCGACCGAGTGGCGGGCGAACTCGCTCGCGTCCGACACGCCGTACATCAGGTGCGGGCCGAGGAACGCCCGGCGGACCAGGTTGCGGTCCCGCCGGGAGACCGCGGAGAAGTCCTCCATGAGCGCTGCCGCGAGGTCGTTCCAGGCGATCACCTCGAACGTCGCCGAGGTCACGAACGCCGCCGCCTGCGGCAGCCGGTGCAGCAGGTCCAGCACGCTCTGGCGTACCTCCCGGGGTGGCCCGGGCGGCGGCGCGGGCGGCTCCCCGGCCAGGTGGTGGAGGTGGTCACGTTCGGCGTCGGACAGCCGCAGCGCGCGGGCCAGCCCGGCCAGCACCTCCCGCGACGGACGCGGACCCCGCCCCTGCTCCAGCCGGGTGTAGTACTCGGTCGAGATGAACGCCAGCCGCGCCGCCTCCTCCCGGCGCAGTCCCGGGGTGCGGCGGCGCCGTCCGGCGGGCAGGCCCACGTCGGCCGGGGCGATCCGCTCCCGCCTGCTGCGCAGGAACACTGCCAGCTCACGTCGGTCCACGACCCCAGTGTGCCCGCGTGCCGCGGAGCGTAACCAGGTACCGCCGGTGCCTGGATGGGCTCCGCGACCGGCCCCAGGCTTGCCGGCATGGACACCACACGAACCGACACGACAGTCCACCCGACCGCCGGCCTGCTCCCCGGCAAGGTCGCCTTCATCACCGGCGCCGGGCGCGGCATCGGCGCCGCGGCGGCCCGGCTGTTCGCCGCCGAGGGCGCCCGGGTGCTGCTCGCCGCCCGGACCGAGGAGCAGTTGAAGGCGGTCACCGAGCAGGTCCGGGCCGCGGGCGGCACCGCCGAGTACGTCGTCTGCGACCTGGCCGACGCGGCGAGCGTGCGCGCCGCGGTCGACCGCACGGTCGAGGTGTACGGCCGCCTCGACGTCGCCTTCAACAACGGCGCGACGATCGTGCCGCCCGGACCGATGGACCGGGTGCGCGAAGAGGACTTCGACCACGTCTACACCGTCAACCTGAAGGGGCCGTGGCTCGCCCTGGTCGCCGAGGTCGCGGCGATCCGGGCCACCGCCGGCACCGGCGCGATCGTGAACAACTCCAGCGTCGGCAGCCTGATGGGCAACCCCGCGCTGCCCGCGTACGGGGCGATGAAGCGCGCGGTCAACAGCCTCACCGAGTCCGCGGCGGTCACCTACGGACCGGAGGGCATCCGCGTCAACGCGATCGCCCCGGGCAGCACGCTCACCGAGATGATGCGGTCCTGGGACGCCGAGTCGCCCGGGATCATCGACCGTCTCGCGGCGGCCACGCCGCTGCGCCGGGCCGCCGAGCCCGACGAGATCGCCCAGGCCGCCGCCTGGCTGCTCAGCGACCGCGCCTCCTTCGTCACCGGTACGGTGCTGCGGGTCGACGGCGGCGCGCGGGCCTGACAGGGCTCAGACGGTGGCGTCCCGGACCGGCCGGGGCTCCACCGCGCCGGCCGTGACGGGGGAGGGCCGGAAGCCCTTGACGACCAGGTGGACGCCGAGCGAGAACTCCCACACCGCGATGGGAAGCGCGGCGACCGCCGCCACCGGAGACAGCCGGTCCCAGGCGCCGAACAGCGTGCCGAGGTCGGAGGCGACGAGCAGCGGTGCCCCGGCGAGCCCGAGCAGCGGCAGCACGCGCGGCACGAGACGCGACTGGTAGAGCAGCGTGCCCAGCAGCAGCGCGTTCACGGCGGGCAGGAAGCCCTGGCTGAGCAGGAACACCGAGTCGTAGAAGGCGACGAGCGTCCGGCCGGTGACGAGCGCGTCCGGCCCGGCGGCGGAGTCCCGCAGCGCGACGAGCGTCAGGATGCTCGCGACGCCGACGAGGATGCCGGCGGCTTCGAGCACCCGGGCGCCGACGAAGCCCAGCGCGCGGGCCGGGCCCTGCTGCCGGAGCACCGGGTACAGCGCGACGGCGGTGCCGATGCAGGCGAGCGCGACGACCATCTCCAGGACGCCGCCGAGGACGACCGGGGCCTGCGACGTGGTGCCGAGGACGTAGTCCGGCTCGCGGACCGGGGCGTACAGGGCGACGGTGGGGATCGAGACGAAGGTGAGCAGATAGGCGCCGCCCGCGACCAGCGAGGTCTTCCGCAGTGAGTCCATCGGGGCTTCCCTCCGTCGCCGCCCGGCCGATGGTGGTGGTGCCCTCACTCTGCTGTGGACCCGCGCGGCGGCACATCGGCCGCTCGGACATCTCCCCTCGCGCGATGCGTACGGGCCACCGGTGCGGCACACCGGTGGCCCGTACGCGTCAGCGGTTCATCGCGTACGCCACCACGAGCGCGACGAGCGCCAGCGCGGCCAGCACCGCCGCCACGATCTTCGCCGTGCTGTAGGGACGCTCGCCGATGACCTCACCGGTGCGGGCGTTCACCAGCACCTGGTACGACCGGCCCGCGTGCAGGTACGCGGCGATCCACACCGGCAGCAGGACCAGCTTGTACGACACGTCGGAGTACGTGGTGTCCACGGCGGACACCCGCTGCTCGTCACCGCCGATGTCCGACCGGCAGTCCCCCTCGATGACCGGAGCCATCCGCGCCTTCGCCTCGGTCAGGCCCGCCTCGGGCTCGGTGTCGTACCGCAGCGCCTGGTATCCGGCCAGGTAGTCACCGTGGAACGCGGCCGCCTCGGCCAGCGGCCACGGCGCCAGCTTGTCCAACTGCTCGGTGGGCAGGTGGGTGGTGGCGGGCACCAGCACGTCGTCGAAGTCCCGGCGTACGGTCCCGGCGGCCGGATGCCACCGGGTGTGCCGCACCTGCCGGGTCCGCGTCTCCTGCTTGCCGTCGACCGTCACCGTGTACGTCTCGGTGACGTAGTAGTGCTCGCCCCGCTGACCCTGGTAGTCCGACACGGTCCGCGCGTCGAACGTCCAGTGCGGAAGGTACGTGCCCTTCAGCGTCTCCGCCTCGCTGATCTTCTTCAGGCTCCCGGGCGCGAACCAGCGGCTGCGGCACCACTGGCCCAGGGCCGTCCGCACACCGTTGCGGTCGACGGCGAACGGCAGCACCGCCTCCGGCGCGATCAGCTCACCCGCCCCGGCGTCGGCCACCAGGGGAGCCGCGCAGAACTGGCAGCGCTGCGCCAGCGCGTCGCTCTCCGTCCGTGCGCCGCAGCCCGGGCAGACGAACGTGTGCGCGCCGACGCTCGCCACCGGCTTGCGGGGCAGCGACGCCAGTTCCGCGTACGCATGCTCGCGCACCTCCCGGCCGGCACCGGCGATCTCCTGCCGGTGCCCGCAGTACGGGCAGCTCAGCGCGGTCGTGCCGGGTGCGAACTCGACCCGGGCGCCGCACCCCCCGCACTGGTAGGAGGGCGGCGAGACAGCCGTGTCGCTCATTGCGGCGGAAGCGGCGGCGGGACGCTGGCGAGCACCGACGCCAGCTCGGGCACCTGCCCGGCGGGCTGCCACTGCGCCATCCCGGTACGCCAGACGAGCGTGTCCGCGCCGAGCGCGCCCGCGTTCGCCTGCTCGGCCAGCGCGCCGAGGTCGTACGGACCCTGGCGCTGGCCGCCGACGCCGACGTACCACTGGGCCTGGCCCGGCAGCGGCGGCGGCTCGGCGGCGGCCAGCTGCGCCGGCTGCGTGGCCGCGCCACCGCCCATCGACCGGGCCATCTGCTGGCCCATCGCCATGCCCATGCCCAGGCCGATGCCCGCGCCCGCCTCGCCACCCGGGTTGTTCGCCGCGGCCTCCATCGCGTTCGCGGCCTGGAAACGGGTGTACCGGTCCAGGTCACCGACCGCGCCCATGCTGGTCCGCTTGTCCAGCGCCTGCTCGACCTCCGGCGGCACAGACACGTTCTCGATGACGAACTTGGGGATCGCGATGCCGACTTCGGCCAGTTCCTCGGTCAGCACGGCGGCCAGCCGCCGGCCGATCGCGTCCTGGTGCGCGGCGAGGTCCAGCAGCGGCACGCCGGCCGTGGCGAGCGCGCCGCCGAGGCGTCCCACCATGAGCTGCCGCAGGTACTCCTGCACCTCCTCGGTGCGGAACTGCGGGTCGGTGCCGACCAGTTCCCGCAGCAGGCGCGACGCGTCCACCACGCGGGCCGCGAAGGCGCCGAACGCCCGTACCCGGACCACGCCGAACTCGGCGTCGCGCAGGATGACCGGGTTCTGGGTGCCCCACTTCATGTCGGTGAACTGCCGGGTGTTGACGAAGTACACCTCGGCCTTGAACGGCGAGTTGAAGCCGTACTTCCAGCCCTTCAGGGTGGACAGGATCGGCAGGTTGCGGGTCTCCAGCGTGTACGTCCCCGGAGTGAAGACGTCGGCGATCTTCCCCTCGTTGACGAACACCGCCGTCTGGGACTCCCGGACGACCAGTTGGGCGCCCATCTTGATCTCGTTCTGATACCGGGGGAACCGCCAGACGATCGTGTCGCGGCTGTCGTCCAGCCACTCGATGATGTCGATGAGTTCGCCCCGGAGCTTGTCCATCAGCCCCATCGCAACCCTTTCCTCGGCGCCGGTCTCCGGCGTCGCGGGCGACCATAGCAACCGCCCGCCACCTGCGAAAAGAGAACGATTCTGCGCCTATCGGCACCCACCGATCGGGGTTGCTCAGCCGGTTTCGCCGGCCATCGATTCGCCGGTGGCCGTACGCTGCTCCGGAATCCGGGAGGTCCGGCCGGGGGCATCGACGACGCGCTCGGTCTCCTGCACGAGATAGTGCGGACGGCGTTTGGTCTCGTAGTAGATCCGGCCGATGTACTCGCCGATCACCCCGAGGATCATCATCTGGATGCCGCCGAGCCCGATCACGCTGACGATGATCGTGGTGTAGCCGGGCACGTCGATGCCCTTCTCCACGGCGTCCGCGACCACCCAGGCCATGTAGCCCACGGCGATGAGCGTGAGGAACAGGCCGCCGTAGATCGCCAGGCGCAGCGGCCGGTTGTTGAACGACAGCAGGCCGTCGAACGCGTAGTTGAACAGCTTGCCGAACGTCCAGCGGCTCCGCCCGGCCTGCCGGGTCTCGTTGCGGTGCGCCACCACGGCGGTGCGGAAACCGATCCACGAGAACAGGCCCTTGGAGAAGCGGTTGTACTCCGGCATCGCCAGGATCGCGTTCACCGCGAGCCGGGAAAGCAGCCGGAAGTCGCCGGCGCCGTCGAGCAGGCGTACGTCTATCCACCAGTTGACCAGGCGGTAGAAGGAGCGCGAGGCGACCATCCGGATGAACCGGTCACCACGGCGGTCCCGGCGGGCGATCACCTGGTCGAAGCCCTGGCGGTAGAGCATCACCATCTCGGGCAGCAACCGCGGCGGGTGCTGCAGGTCGGCGTCCATGATGACCACCGCGTCGCCGGTGGCCCGGCGCAGGCCGGCGAGCATGGCCGCCTCCTTGCCGAAGTTGCGGCTCAGCGACGTGTAGCAGACGGCTGGGTCGGCGGCGGCGAGCCGGCGCAGTGCCACCAGCGTGCCGTCCTCGCTTCCGTCGTCGACGTACACCACCTCGACGTCCACATCGGTGAGCTCGGCGAACGCGACGCTGAGCATCTCGTGCAGCCGCTCCACCGACGCTTCCTCGTTGAAGCAGGGCACCACCACCGACAACCGCACGGCGCTCACCCCGCCCGGCCCGGGCATGCGGGGCCGGTGCCCACGGCGTCAGAGGCGGTAGACAAGCGTGCCATCGACTTCCTCCCGGGTGATGCCCAGCCCGTCGACCGGCCGGGTCTCGATGCCCTCCCACGGCGTACCCGCCGCGCGGCTCGGCACCGCGACGACCGACCGCACGCCGATTCCGCGCAGGTACGCCACGCTGCCCGCGTCGGGGAACGTCGCCACGGCGACCCGTGTCTGGGCCTGGGTGACCGGCTCGAAACCGCCGAGCCCGTTGGTGATCCGGGGGAATCCGTCGGTCGACCACAGCATGTAGTTCAGGTCGCCCACCCCGCCGGCGGGCAGCACCAGCATCGGTTCCGGCGCGGTCCGCATCGCCGCCGGTGGCGTCGGCACCACCGGGTGCGGCGTGCGGTTCACGCCCTCCAGCGTGACCAGGGCGAGCGGCACCAGCAGGACCAGCGCCGCCACCGCCCGGGACGCGCGCGCGGCGGCGGGCCGGCGCCACGACTCGGCCAGCGCTGTCAGCAGCCCGGCCGCCAGCACGGCGAGCAGCAGGCTGGTCCAGTGCATCATCCGGCCCGGGGTGCGCAACGCGTCCCAGCCCGGCAGGAGGTTTGACAACGTCAGGTAGCCGGGGTCGCCGTCGCCGCCGAGCGTGGCGCCCAGGCCCAGCAGCACGGTGCCGGTCACGCCGAGCCCCAGCGCGACCCGGTGCCGCACCGGGAACGCCGAGACGAACAACCCCGCCGCGGCCAGCCCGATCAGCGTCATGCCGGGCAGCAGTGCCATCTCCGGCGGCCAGGTCAGCTGTTCGCGGGCGGCGGCGTGCCGTTCCCCCCACAACCACGAGTCGCCGGGCGCGGTGATGAACCCGATCAGCGGCGGGGAGAACATCTTCGTCCAGTCCAGCGAGCGGACGGCCTGCGGGTTGAGGTCGACCACGCGCAGGTAGACCAGCCCGAGCAGCAGCGTCACGGTGCCGAACACGGCGCCGCCGGCCAGGTCGGCGATCAGCAGCCGCCGGCCGAACGGTGGCCGCTCCCGCTTGCGCCACCAGGACCAGCCGTAGCAGCCGGCCGCCACCAGCACGGCAGCCAGCAGGAAGTAGACGAGCGGCAGCCCGATGCCGAAGCCGAGCGTGACCTGCCAGGCCGCGACGAGCCACCCGGCCACCGCCCAGCCGGGCTTGCGTCGTTCCGGCCGGTAGCCGTGGCGTAGCGACCAGCCGTGACCGCGGGCCAGCATCGCCAGCGCCAGCGCGATCCCGCCACTGGACAGGATGTTCAGGTGACCGGAGTGCGCCAGCCGCCAGGGCGCGTACGCCCACGCGATCCCGGCGACCGCACCGCCCCAGCGGTTGGCGCCGAGCTGCCGGGCCAGCGCGTACGCCCCGAGGAACGCCAGCGCGTGCAGCAGCACGTAGAGCACGTTGTAGCGGATCACCGCGGCCTCGAAGCCGGAGCCGAGCATCCCGAACGGGGCGTACCCGAGCAGGGTGTCGCTGTAGGCGTAGGTGTAGCGCTCCGGATAGAACGTGTTCGAGTTCCAGAGGTTCGCCGGATCGCTTAGCAGGGCGTGCCCGGACCAGGCGACCTGCCACGCCTGCAACGTCGGGTCGCCGAGGTCGCCCGGGATCGTGGTCGCCGGGTGCCGCATCGTCGGCCAGGTCAGCACCACCGCCAGCAGCAGGCTACCCAGGATCGCCAGCGTCCACTCCGGGTTCGGCCGCCACCGGCGCCTGCCGTCCGACGGGCGCTCGTCCGTGGGGCGGTCGTCCGAGGGCCGGTCGGCGGGGGGCTGCGCGGGACCGGTGTCCTCAGCGGTCGGCGGGGCGACGGCGGGCCGGATCTTCATGGGATAGATGCTTCACGATGCTGCTGGTCCTGTCGATCCGCTGTCCGAAATATGGTTGAAACTTCCGGCCCGCCATACCGGAAGGCCGCCTACGCGAACCGGTCGGCGAGCGCCGACAGCTTACTGACGTACGCCGGCCAGTCGTAGCCCTCGGGAACGTTCCGGTTGTCCCGCCCCAGCCCGATCGCCGCGTCGTGCTGCTCACGCATGACATCGGCGTGCCCGGCATGCCGGGCCAGGTCGACGCAGACGTGCACGATGACCTGGTGCAGCGTCACGTCCTGCCGGCCCGGCTGCCACCACGGCACCCGCCCCGGCGCGTCCAGCGGCAGCGTCTCGATCGTCTCGTCCGCGAACGCGCCGACCCGGCGGTACAGGTCGATCAGCCCGTCCTTGGTCTCGTCCTCGCGGGCGTACCAGTCGGCCTGCGGGTCCGCGTCGAACGTCTCGGCGGCGACCAGCTCCGCCGGTGTGGGGAACTCGCGGCCGAACGTGGGCCCGAAGTAGCCGGCCTCGACGTTCAGGCAGTGCTTGAGCACCCCCAGCAGGTTGTTCCCGGTCGCGGTGCGGGGGAGCCGGGCCTCACGTTCGCTCAGCCCGTCGAGCTTCCAGATCAGGTTCTCCCGGATCGCGCGCAGGTAGTGGTGCAGCGCTGCCTTCGGGTCGTACGGCTCACTCATGCCCGACACTCTTCCGCATGGGTCGGACATCGTGGGGGCGCCGTCAGCCGGTCTGGCTGTTGTCCTTGTGCGCGCCCCACCCGTGCCAGCGCTCGATCTCGATCCAGGCGCTGACCCGGGCGCGGTCCCGCCGGGGGTACGGCTTCCCGGTGTAGTGCTGCGAGATCCGGTCGATGTCCGCCAGGCCCTCGTCGTCGCGCAGCTCGACCACCCGCCCGATCAGGCTGACGTGGGTGTACCAGTTCCCCTCGTCCAGCACGGTCAGGGAGACCCGGGGATCGCTGCGCAGGTGTGCCAGCCGGCGGCGGCCCTCGTCCATGTTCACCAGGACGCGGCCGTCCTCCCACAGGTACCAGGTGGCCGCGGACACCGGCTGGCCGTCGCGCAGCGTGGCGATGACGGCGGGATTCGGCTTGCCCAGCATGGCGACGGCGGGCTCGGGCAGCGGCGGCTTCGACATGGCTCTCACTCTACGTACCCGCCGGGCCCGCCGCTGGTCATGCGGCGGGCGCCGCCCGGACGGGCTCCCCGGCGGTGTCGCCCGCCGGGGAGCCCGTCGCACGCCGGTCAGGCGCGTGCGCTCCACTGCTGGTTGGTGCCGCCGTGGCAGTCCCAGAGGTTGATCCTGGTCCCGTTGGCGGTGCCGTAGCCGGCCGCGTCCAGGCAGCGCCCGGACTGGACGCCGCTGATCGTGCCGTTGGCGTTGAGGTTCCACTGCTGGTTGGGCTGGCCGTTGCAGTCCCAGATGATCACGCTGGTGCCGTTCGCGGTGCCCCGCCCGCTCGCGTCGAGGCACTTGTTGCCGAGCACCTGCAACTGCTTGGCCGAGGTGTAGGTCCAGCGCTGCATGGTGCCGCCCCAGCAGTCGTACAGCTGCACGGCGGTGCCGTTCGTGGTGCTGCCGTTCGGCACGTCCAGGCACCGGCCCGAGCCGGCGCCGACGAGCTGCACGTTCTGGTACGTGCCGCCGCTGCTGCCTGGGGTGCCGATGCTGCCGGACACCGACTGCAACGCGCGGTACCAGACCGCGGCCATCTTGTCGTAGCCGGTGGCGGTCGGGTGGATGCCGTCGATCAGGTCGGCGGTGGTCAGCGCCGAGTACTGGTCGACCAGGTGGACCCGCTTGCCGGCGTTCACCTTCGACTGCACGATGCCGGGCAGCGCGGCGTTGAACGTGCGCACCGCCGCCGCCTGGCCGGAGTTGGCGAGCGGGATGATCTGCGCGACGAACACGTCCGCGTTCGGCGCCGTGGTGGTGATGCGGTCGATGAGCGAGGAGAGCCGGTTGGGCGCCGTCGAGACGTTGTAGTTCTGCAGGATGTCGTTGGTGCCGATGTGCAGCAGCACGGTGCGCGGCTGGTAGGCGTTCAGCCAGCCGGTGATGTTGGCGTCGATCTGGTCGATGCGCCAGCCGGGGTGGCCCTCGTGGTCGTGGTCGCCGAGGTTGCCCGGCCCGTTGAACTGGGAGCCGACCAGGTCGACCCGGTAGCCGCCGCCGGCCAGCCGCTGCCACAGGCCGATCCGGTAGCCGCCCGGCACCTGGGTGCCCTCGGTGATGGAGTCACCGAGCGGCATCACCCGGGTGCCGCCGTTGGACTCGGCGACCGCCGGGCCGGCGGGCGTGAGCACACCGGCGGCCAGCAGGGCCAGCGCGGCGCCCGCGGTGAGCCATCTCCTCACTGTCGTACGCATGAACGCTCCTCTCACGGGCTGGTGCAGGTCAGGGACGGGGTGGACGGGGAGCCGTCGGCGATGAAACCGAACGTGGTCGAGCCGGACGCGGGCACCGAGCCGTTGTACGCCGCGTTACGGACGGTCGCCGTGGATCCGCTGGTGCTCAGCGTGCCGCTCCAGACCTGGCTGATGCTCTGGCCACCGGCGAGGTTCCACCGCACCGACCAGCCGTTGAGTGCCGCGGCGCCGGCGGTGACCGTCACCTCGGCCTGGAAACCGCCGGACCAGGAGTTGGTGGTGCGGTAGGTGGCGGTGCAGGCGCCGCCGGTCGGCGGCGGCGTGCTGGGCGGCGGGGGAGAGGAGGGCGGCGGGGTCGACGGCGGGACCGGCGGCGGGGTGCCGCTGAGGCTGGAGGTGAACCACCAGTGGTCGATGTTGAACAGCGAGCCGCTGCCGCCGGTGAACCGCAGGTAGAGGTCGTGGGTGCCGGTGGCACCGCTGACCGGGCAGCTCGGGTTGGTCCACGTCTGCCAGTCGCCGGTGGGGGTCACCTGACAGGTGCCCACCAGCGGGCCGGTCACGCTGTCCAGGCGCAGCTCGATTGACCCCCCGCTACCGGCCGAGGCCACCATCGCGGTGAACTTGGTCGCGCCGGCGCCGAAGGCCACGCCCTTGACCTTGATGTAGTCCCCGTTGTCGATGTAGCCGACGTTCCGCCCGCCCAGGGAGGACGCCTCGGTCTCCACTCCCTGCCCCCAGGCCATCGTCTCGGCCTCCTGCCGGGCGTACGGGTCCAGGGTGCCGACCTGCGGGGCGCCGGTGGTGGTCATGTTGATCGTGGGGATCGAGCCGTCCGCGCCGTAGGAGAACTTCTCCACCGCCACCGACCTGGTGAAACCGCCGCCGCCGGGCAACGCGCCGTTGTGGTAGAAGAAGTACGAGTTGCCCTTGAAGTCGATGATCCCGGGGTGATTGGTGAAGCTGCTGCCCTGGGTCGGCATGATCGTCCCGCGGTACGTCCACGGGCCCAGCGGCCCGGGCGCGGTCGAGTAGGCGACGAACTCGGAGCAGCACTTGGCCGCGAACGCCATGTAGTAGAGGCCGTTGCGCTTGTACACCCACGGCCCCTCCTCGTAGAGGGTGGGCCGGTTCGCGTCACCGGTCCGTGCCCCGAAGCCCGCTGTGGTCAGCGGGATCTGCGTCGGGCTGCCCGAGTACGAGATCATGTCCGCGTTCAGCTTCACGTACCACAGGCGCGGGTTGCCCCAGTACAGGTACGCCTGACCGTCGTCGTCGATGAACACGGTCGGGTCGATCTCGCCGTTGCTCACCAGCGGACGCCCGATGGCGTCGCGGAACGGGCCGGTGGGGCTGTCCGCCACCGCCACCCCGATGCCCATCTGGCCGGTGGCCCGCACGACCATCGGCACGTACCAGTAGAACTTGCCGTTGCGGTGGACCGCCTGGCCGGCCCACGCGTCCTGCTTGGCCCAGCTGAACGTGGCGAGGCTGAGCGGCGATCCGTGGTCGGTCCAGTTGACCATGTCGTCGGACGAGAAGACCCGCCACTCCTTCATGGTGAACCAGGTCGAGTTGTCCTCGTCGTGGCCGGTGTACAGGTAGACCCGATTGTTGTACACGAGCGGGGCCGGGTCGGCCGTGTAGATGGTCTGCACGATCGGGTTGTCCGCCCGGGCGACGGTCGGGCTCAGCCCGCCGGCGACGACCGGGGCCAGCCCGAGCAGGGCGAGCATGGTCACGGCCAGCGCGAGCCATCGTCTGGTCCGGCGGTCGGGTCTCCATAGCGTTGAGTTCACAGGTCATCTCCCCGGTAGGCCGCGCCGCGGCGGATGGGTACGGTCGGCGAAGGTCGGGCCGTCACGCCCGGCTCCACTTCTGGCTGCTGCCGCCGGTGCAGGCGGACAGGACGATCGGGGTGGCGTTGCCGGTCCCGCCGCCGTTCGGGCTCAGGCACAGTCCGGACTGGACGCCGGTGATCGTGCCGTCGGTGTTGACGTTCCACTGCTGGTTGGCACCGCCGTTGCAGTCCCAGATGATGACCCGGGTGCCGGACGAGGTGCTTTGTCCCTCGGCGTCGAGGCACTTGGTGCCGTACACCTGGAGCTGTCGGCCGGAGGTCGTCGTCCACTGCTGGTTGGTGCCGCCGTTGCACTCCCACAACGTCGTCTGGGTGCCGTTTGTCTGGGACTGGTTCGGCACGTCCAGGCAGCGGCTCGAGTTGGGGTTGAGCCACGCGCCGCTCGTACCCCCGGGGTTGCCGCCCGGGCCGGCGACGACCGACAGGTTGTCGAACTGGGCGGTCTCGCCCTGGCTGGTGCCGAAGCCGACCTGGCCGGTGCCGAACGTGGAGTCGGTGACCGTGCCGACGGTCGTGCCGTCGATGGTGGCGGTGATGGTGGTGCCGGAGAAGCCCAGCGCGAGGCTGTGCCAGCGGCCGGTGCCCAGCGCCGCGACGTTTCCGCTGCGCAGCGTGGCGAGCTGCCCGGCGGTGTTGTTGCGCAGGATCGACCACGAGCCGGAGTCGGTGACCCGCAGGAAGTAGCCGTTGTACCGGCCGATCGGGTCGAGGTTCGTGGTGCCGACGCGGCCCTGGATCTGGGCGTAGCCGGACTGTTCGAGCAGGACGTCGGCGGAGACGGTGTAGTTGCCCCAGCTCAGGTTGCCGCCGTAGGTGGCCGGGTCGGCGAGGGTCTTCCAGGTGATCGGCGCCTGCGCGGACATCTGCCGCAGGCACATGCCGGCCCGGCCGCCACCGCAGCCGACGGTCTCGAACGCGCCCTGCATGTCCTGGAGGTACTTCGGTATCCGACCGGCGGCGTACCCGTCGAAGTCGTCGCGGTACGGCAGGCCGAGCGAGCCCTGGGCCGGGCTGGTGGCGGTGCCCTTGCCCTGCCCGGTGGTCGTGGTGACGGTGTAGAGGTGTCCGGGCTGGACGGTGAGCGAGAACGAACCGCCCGACGGGGTGATGTCCGCGCCGCGGACGAAGAAGTCGTTCGGGTTCGTCGAGTTCAGGTTCGTGGACCAGACGTGCACCTGGCCGGTGGAGAGCCCGCCGGTGACGTTCATTGTGAGCTGCTGCGCCGATGTGGCGTCCACGGTCTCGATGACGGTGCTGTAGTCGCCGCCGGTGGGGGAGCGCAGCGACACGTAGCTGCCGTTGTTGCGGTTGCCGCCCAGGTAGCCCGAGGACGAGTCGAGGTAGCGCCAGCCGGGCGCGGTGAACTGGGTGGTGTGCGCGAGCGCCCAGGTGTTCTTGCCGACCGAGTACCAGCCGGACCAGGGCTGGTTGGCCAGGATCAGCCCGACCGTGGACCAGGGCAGGTTCGGTGTGATCGCGGCGATCAGGTCCCAGTTGAGGTAGGCGACCATCCGGCCGTCGATGTAGCCGCGGTTGATGCCGCGTGCGAGCGGCTTGGCGCCGTCGTTGTAGTCCTGCGAGCCGCCCTCGCTGTTCCACAGCGTCTTGCCGGTGCTGGTGGCGGTGGACGAGACGGTGCACGTGGTCTGCGCGCTCAGGTAGCCGCACGGGTAGTGGCCGCTGAGCACGTCGATGCTGTTGCGCAGCGTGGTGTTGCTGGCGACGGCGTTCGCCGGGCCCCAGCTGCCCGGGTAGTCGTCCCCGTAGATGATCTTCACACCGCTGTAACCGTTGGCGTTCAGCGCCTGACGCAGGCTGATGGTCCAGTTCGCGTCGGTCCGCTTCTCGTTCTGGGCGGCGGTGATGTAGTCCATGGTGAGGTTGTGCTGCCGCGCGCAGCCCAGCCAGTCCACGAAGTAGTTGATCATGTCCTGGGACATGAAGTTTCCGTTGCCGATCCACCCGGGAGCACCCCAGGGCAGCGCCGCCAGCTTGATGGCGGGGTTGCGTGCCTTGGCCTGCTCCATGATCCACCACTGGTAGCCACGGTTGCAGTTCAGGTCGCCCCGGACGTGCTCGTGGCTCGGCTCCGAGCCGCTGGTGGAGTTGGTGTCGCCGCCCATCTCCACCTTGAGGATCTGCAGCGCGGCGCCGTAGCCGGGCTTGAACAGGTAGTCCAGGATCTGCCCGCGTTGCGGCTCCGGATAGTCGATCAGCAGCCGGCTGTTGCCGCCGCCGCCGCTGACCACGCCGACCCCGTCGAACGTCTGGCCGCCGGAGGCGCCGTTGACGGTGATCGTGGTGGCCGCCTGCGCGGGGGTCGCGGCGAGGGTCAGGCCGCCGCCGGTGGCGGCCAGGGCGAGAACCAGGGCGGGTATGACGAGACGTGGTGGCCCGGATCGGGCGGGCCGGGGACGGGGGATCACCATGACGGCTCCTCGGGTACGCGCGACCGTCCGGCCGGCGGGGCCGGGTGTCGCGAGTTGTGGATGGCCGTCGGTGTAAACGCTAACAAGAGTCGCGCTGCGGTCCCGAGGTGGTGGTGGCGATGGCCTGCGGGATTGCAAATGTTAGCGCAAACATCGACCAGGGTTAATTAGAGCACATCCCGGCGTCCGACGGGACCTCACGTTGTCCCGACTGGTGCCGGGCCGGGGGCGGCGCGGTGCCACCCCACGGCCCGGCTCCCCGTGCGGGGATCGGCGCCCGGCCCGGTCAGGGGCTGGTGCAGCTGACGCCGCTGGGTGCGGTGGCGCCGTTTCCGGTGGCGGTGAACCCGAACGTCGTCGAGCCGTTCGCGCCGACAGTGCCGTTGTAGTCGGCGTTGCGGACCGACACCGAGCCGGTGGTGCCGGTGTTGACGCCGTTCCAGAGGCTGCTGATCGCCTGGCCGGAGGCCAGGGTCAGGCGTACGGTCCAGCCGTTGAGCGTGGTGGCGCCGTTGTTCGCCACCGTGACCTCGGCCTGGTAGCCGCCCGGCCAGGTGTTCACGGTCCGGTAGGTCGCGGTGCACGCGCCCGGCTCACCCGGCGGCGGCGTCGTGACCGGCGGGGTCGTGGGCGGTGCGGTGGTGACCGGCGGCGTGGTCGGCGGCACGGTGGTCGGCGGCGCCGTGGTCGGCGGCGTGGTGGACGCGAACTGGCTGAAGAACCGCCAGATCTCCCCCGACGTCCAGGTCCGGGAGTCGTTCGGGCTGGACGACCCGTCGACCGGGCTGGGGGTGTGGTCGCCGTCGAACGCGGCCCACTGCACGGGGTAGCCCTCGCGGCAGCCGGAGTACGTGGTGGTGATGTGGGTGAGGCTGCCCCGGCTCGGCTCGCGCGGGCTCTGCGCGGTGCAGCCGTTGTTGCGGACGAACGTGTCGCGCAGCGACCGGCCCATGGAGATGTTCAGGACGCTGTCGTAGATGCCGTGGATGCCGAAGTAGGCGACCGGCTGGGTGCCGCCGTTGCAGCCGCTGAGGTTGGCGCCGGAGATCACGGTGACCGCGCGGACGACGTTGGGCCGGGCGCAGGCCACCGCGTAGCTCATCGCGCCGCCGTAGCTCCAGCCGAGCGCGAACCGCTGGCTGGTGTCGACGCAGAGGTCGTTCTCGATCTGCCGGGAGATGTCGTCGAACAGCGTCAGGTCCCGGCCGTTGGTGTTGGCCCAGCCGTTGTCGATGCCCTGCGGCGCGACGAAGATCGTGCTGTTGTTCGACAGTGGCAGCAGGCCGTAGTAGCCGGCCGAGGCGACGTTGTTCGCCGAGCCGTTCAGCCAGTGGAACCCGAAGATCAGCCGGTACGGGCGGTTGCGGTCGTACCCGTCCGGGATGCGCAGGATGTAGCTGCGGTTCTGGCCGCCGCTGGAGATGGTGCGCGTACCGCTGGACAGCGTCGGGGCCTTGCCGCAGCCGGCGGTCGCGGCGAGCGTGCCGTTTGTCGACGCCTGCGCCGTCTCGCCGAAGCCGGCGCTGAGCGCGCCGCCGGCCGCCGCCGCGAGGAGCACTGCCGCGGCGGCGATGGAGGAGAGGAGGGATGTTCGTTTCGCCATTGCTGGACTCCTTGCCCTGGGTGGTGGTGCAGGCCGAACCGTCCGTCGATGCCGACGTCGCCTGCGAAGAGGGCGCGGAGCCGCGCGTGCGGCCGGGGCCGAAGTCGTCCGTTGGCCGCCTGCGTCGGCGTGCATCGGCGGAGCGGCCCGGACTGGTCACCGACCGGCGCGGCGGCGAGGACGGTGCCTCGGGTCGCTTTGCCGGTTGCGGGGGTGACGGGGAGCGTGCCCTTCGCTCCCGTGCCGGAACATAGCAGGTTATCGATAACATGTTCAACTGGCCGGGTCCGGGGGAATGTCGGGCGGACCGCCGGGTGAGCGCTCACAGGAGCGCGCGGGCGAGGTCGGCCTCGGCGAGCCCGAGCCGCCGGTACGCGGTGGAGCGACCCGGGTGTCCCTCCCGGGTCATCGGGCTTCTTCCAGCCCGGTTCGATCTCCCGTGCGTAACGGTTCGGTGAACTTGCGTGAACGCTTTCAGCGGGGTCGTCCCGCACTTCGGGAGCACTCTGATGTCACGGCGCGGCCGTGTTCGGTGAACACCGTTCACCCTATTGTTCACTCGTGCCTAATCCGGTAGAACACCAGGTAGGTCCGCAGCTCGGGCCATTCGCCTCGTGCTTCTAGGAGGGCTTCTCATGGCTCGTTCACCCCGTCCGGGCGCCTCCTCGCCCGCGCTCTCCCGCCGCGGCGTCCTGCAGTTGGGTGGCAGCGTCGCGCTCCTGTTCGCCACCGGTGCCTGCGCCGCGGACAGCGGCAACAAGTCGACCGACGGCAAGTCCGGCGGCGCCTCCGCCAAGACGCTGCGCATCGCCGTCTCCAGCTACCTGTCGAGCTGGGACCAGGACTTCGTCGGCTTCGACCTGACCGCGTTGATGCTCTACAAGAACGTCTTCCCGTACCTGATCGACTACGGGGTCACAAACGCCGGTGGCAGCCAGATCCTCGACACCCAGAACATCACCCCGACGTTCGCCGAGTCGTTCGAGCCGGACTCCGAGCAGAAGGTGTGGACGCTCAAGCTGCGCCGCGGCGTGAAGTTCGCCAGCGGCAACGAGATGAAGGCCGCCGACGTGAAGTGGTCGAAGGACCGCGCGTTCGCCGCCCAGGCCAACGTCGCCGGCGTCTACCGCACCATCGGCCTCACCAGCGCCGACCAGGTCAAGGTCGTCGACGACTACACGGTCGAGTTCCACCAGGCGTTCCCGAGCGCTCTGACCCGGCAGATCCAGGCGATCTCGCTGTACGTCTTCGACTCCGTCGAGGCCAAGAAGCGCGCCAGCGCCAGCGACCCCTGGGCCAAGGAGTGGTTCGCGAAGAACCCGCCGACCGGCGGCTACTTCAACGTCGCCAAGGCCACCCAGGGCCAGGAGATCGAACTCAGCGCGAACACCGGCTACCCGGGCCCGGACCCGGCCAGGACGCCGACCATCCGGATCTCCGTGGTGCCGGCCGCGTCCAACCAGCGCCTCCAGCTCCAGGCCGGTGACATCGACATCGCCCTGGGCATCAGCCAGCGCGACATCCAGGACCTGAAGAAGGCCCCGGGCATCAAGGTCATCTCGGCGGCCAGCAACCGCCAGGTCGCCATCCAGATGTCGGTCACCGCGGCGCCGTTCAACGACGTGAACGTCCGGAAGGCGCTCGCGTACGCGGTGCCCTACGAGCAGATCATCAACAACGTGTACGGCGGCGACGCCCGCGCGGCCAAGAGCCCGGTCCCGCTGGACATGCCCGGCTACGACGAGAGCGGCTACCCGTTCACCTACGACCTGGACAAGGCCAAGGCCGCCATGGCCGCCGCCGGCCGGGCATCGCTCGACTCCGAGCTGGTCTTCGAGGCCGACAACGAGGAGCAGCAGAAGATCGCCGTCCAGGTGCAGAGCGAGGCGGCCAAGGCCGGCATCCGGCTCAAGCTGACCCCGCTGGACCCGGCCACGCTCGGCGAGCGGCGGACCAAGAAGAACATCCCGCTCCAGATCACCTCCGGGCAGCTCTGGGTGGACGACGTCGAGTACATGCTGGCGACCAGCTTCGTCAAGGGCGCCAACCTCAACTACTCGAACTACAGCAACCCGGAGATCGAGCAGATCTACGAGAAGTCGCACACCACTGTCGACACGGCCGCCCGCAACGCGCTGTGGAAGCGGGTCCAGGAGATCCTCGCCGCCGACGTGCCGTGGGTGGTCATCTGCCAGCCCAACTTCAATCTGCCCGTCCGGGAGTCCGTCGCCGGCTGGGTGCAGCCGATGGACGGCCTCGCCCGCCTGCGCTACCTGAGCGCATCGGCCTAGGGACACCACCCACCCATGCGTATCTTCCGCTTCGTCGTCAGGCGACTGCTCCAGCTGATCCCCGTTCTGCTCGGAGTGGTCGTCCTGGCCTTCCTCCTGGTCCGGGTACTGCCGGGCGATCCGGTCCGCAGCATCCTCGGGCAGAACGCCACCGAGGAGGACGCCGCCGCCGCACGGGCCCGCTTCGGGCTGGACCAGTCCCTGTGGCAGCAGTTCCTCGACTACCTCGGCGGGCTGCTCACCGGTGACTTCGGGACGTCGATCCAGAGCGGCAGCTCCGTGGGCTCGGAGATGGCGCTGCGGGTGGGTCCGACCCTGGAACTCGTCGTCATCTCGGTGAGCATCGCGCTCGTGGTGGCGACCGTGCTGGGCATCTGGTCGGCCAAGCGGGCCAACCGGGCCGGCGACCACAGCGTCCGGATCTTCGCGCTGGTCGGCAACTCCGTACCGGAGTTCTGGCTCGGCCTGGTGCTGGTGCTCGTCGGCTACAGCATCCTCGGTTGGTTCCCGGCGCCGAACGGCCGCGTCGACCCGGACACCGGCCTGACCCCGCTCACCGGCGCCGACCTCGTCGACGCCGTCCTCACCGCCAACGGGCCGGCGATCGCCTCGGCCGCGGCGTACCTGGTGCTGCCGGTGCTGACCCTCGTGGTCGGCGTGGTCGCCCCGCTGCTGCGCAGCGTCCGGGCCTCCGCGCTCGAGGTGCTGCACTCGGAGTCGTACGCCGCGGCGAAGGCGCACGGGCTGCGCGACCGCACGCTGCACTACGGCTACCTGCTGCGGGCGACGCTGGTCCGGCTGCCGTCGCTGGCCGCGCTGGTCTTCGGCACGGCGATCGGCTCCACCGTGCTCGTTGAGTACGTGTACTCGTGGCAGGGCTTCGGCCAGTGGGCCCTGCGCGGCCTGCTCTACCGGGACTACCCGGTCGTGCAGGCGTCGGTGCTGGTCATCGCGCTGTGCTACGTGCTGGTCTTCCTCATCGCCGACGTGGTCCACGCGATCCTCGACCCGAGAGTGAGGCTCTGATGGCCGAGCTGCGAACCGTCCCCGACGGTCCCGCCGCCGCGCCGGTGGTCGTGCCCGGCGGCGACCGGGACAGCCGTTTCGCCCGCCGCATGATCATCGCCGGGGCGAGCATCCTGTCGGTGGTCGCGCTGCTGGCGGTGTTCGCGCCGCTGCTGAGCCAGTGGGGCGAGACCGAGATCGACGCGGCGAACACGCTCGTCGCGCCGGGCGGCAGCCACCTGCTCGGCACCGACGGCAACGGCATGGACATCTGGAGCCGGGTGCTCCACGCCGCCCGGCTCGACCTGGGCATCGCGCTGGCCGCCGTGGCGCTCGCGGTGGTCGTCGGCACGCTGCTGGGCCTGGTCGCCGGCTACTTCGGCGGCTGGCTCGACGACGTGCTGATGCGGGTGGTCGACATCTTCCAGTCGTTCCCCACGTTCATCCTGGCGCTCGCGGTGGCCGCGCTGCTCGGCAACGGCACCATCAACCTGATCATCACGATCGCGGCGGTGAACGCGCCGGCGTACGCCCGGCTGGTCCGCGCCGAGGTGCGGTCGCTGCGGGAACTGCCGTTCGTGGACGCCGCGATCACCTCCGGGGCGTCGCCGGTCGGCGTGCTCTGGCGGCACCTGCTGCCCAACAGCCTCACGCCGGTCCGGGTGATCGCGCCGCTGAACTGCGGCTGGGCCATGCTCACCCTGGCCGGGCTCTCCTTCCTCGGCCTGGGCGTGAGCATCCCCGAGGCGGAGTGGGGCGCCATGATCAGCCTGGGTGCCGCGGACGTGGTCGGCGGCCGGTGGTGGACCTCGGTCCCGCCCGGCCTGGCCCTGTTCGTCTGCGTCCTGGGGTTCAGCCTGCTCGGCGAAGGCCTGCAGGACCGCGCCAACGCGAAGCGGCGGTGACCATGCTGTCGATCGAGAACCTCTCCGTGACGATCCGCCGGCCCGGCCGGCAGGTCGCAGCGCTCAGCGGCGTCAGCTTCGCCGTCCGGCCCGGCGAGGTCGTCGGCCTGGTCGGCGAGAGCGGCGGCGGCAAGAGCATGGTGGCCCGCGCCATCGTCGGGCTGCTGCCCGGCGGCTCGCACGCCACCGGGCGGGTGCGCTTCGGCGACTCGGACGTGCTGCGCATGGACGACACCGCGCTCGCCGCCCACCGCGGCCGGGGGGTGGCGATCTGCTTCCAGAACCCGCGCGGCGCGCTCAGTCCCACCCGCACCATCGGCAAGCAGCTCGTCGACCGGCTCGCCACCCACCAGGAGATGTCCGGCGAGCGGGCCCGCGAGGCGGCGCGCGAGCTGTTCGAGGCGGTCGGCATCCGCAGCCCGCAGCGGCGGCTCGACGCGTACGCCCACGAGCTGTCCGGCGGCATGGCCCAGCGCGTGATGATCTCGCTGGCCACCGGCTGCGCGCCGGAGCTGCTGATCGCCGACGAGCCGACCACCGGCCTCGACGTGACGCTGACCCGGGAGATCCTGCGCCAGTTCCGGCACGCCGCCGACACCGACGGCCGGGGCGTCCTGCTGATCTCGCACGACCTGGCGTCCATCGCGGAGGTCTGCGACCGGGTGGTGGTGCTCTACGCCGGCACCGTGGTGGAGAGCGGACCGGCCGCGCAGGTGCTGCGGGAGCCCGCCCACCCGTACACCCGGGCGCTGCTGCGTTCGGTGCCGGACGTCGGCGGCCGGCCGGTCGTCGCCACCCCCGGCGCCATGCCGCTGCTGACGCAGGCGCCGCACAACTGCCCGTTCGTCGCCCGGTGCGCGCACGCCGACGGCACCTGCTCGTCCCGGCGCCCGGCCACCGTGCCGGTGCCCGGCGGCGGCGAGTGGTCACTCGCCTGCTTCCACCCGCAGACCCGGCCGCTGGACGCCGACGTGCCGCGGGCGGCGCACACGCCGGCCGCGTCCGGCGTGGTCGCGGCCGGCACCGACCCGAAGCCGGCGGTGCTGGAGATCGAGGATGCGCACGTCGTCTATCGCAGCCGGTTCGGATCCGGCGGGCACCACGCGCTGCGCGGCGTCACGCTCCGGCTCGGGCCGGGCGAGACGCTCGGCGTGGTGGGCGAGAGCGGCTGCGGCAAGAGCACCCTCGCGAAGCTCGTGATGGGCCTGGTCGCGCCCACGTCCGGCACCGTCACGGTCGCCGGGCAGACGCTGGTCAAGCAGCCGGGCCGCCCCCGCCCGCGCGGCCGGGCGCTGCGCCGGGCCCGGACCCGGGCGCAGCTCGTGTTCCAGGACCCGATCGGCTCGCTCAGCCCACGCCGTCCCGTCGGCGACTCCATCGCCGAGCCGCTGCGCGCCGCGGGCCTGTCCCCGGCGCAGCGGGAGGCGCGCGTCACCGCCGTGCTGGACCGGATGGAGCTGGACCGGTCGATCCTCCAGCGCTACCCGCACGAGCTGTCCGGCGGCCAGGCGCAACGCATCGGCATCGCCCGCGCGCTGGTCGGCGAGCCGGACCTGATCGTCTTCGACGAGCCGACGTCGGCGCTGGACGTCACCGTCCAGGCGCAGATCCTCGACGTGATCGCCGACGTGGCCGCCGACGCGGACCGCGCCTCGGTGTTCATCTCCCACGACCTGGCCACGGTGCGCGGGTTCGCCGACCGCGTCGTGGTGCTCTACCTCGGCCGGGTCGTCGAGGAAGGACCGGTGGACGTCGTCTTCGACACGCCCCGGCATCCCTACACCCGCGCGCTGCTGGGCAGCGCCCCCCGCCTCGGCGGGACGACCGGGTCCGACGGCGAGGCCGTCGAGCTGGTCAAGGACCTGGAGGAAGCCGACGCCGCGACCGGGTGCCCGCTGGCCGCCCGGTGCCCGTTCGTCACCGACCGGTGCCGATCGGAGCAGCAGGAGCTTCAGTCGTACGGCGAGAGCCGGGCCGCCTGCTGGCGCGTTCCCGAGCTTCCCGCCCTCATCGGAAGGCAGGCTGTCACGCCATGACCCGTCGCCCCATCCGGCTCGCCGTCGACATCGGCGGGACCTTCGTGGACGCCATGGAACTGGACACGCGCACCAACCGGGTCCGCTTCCGCAAGGCGGCGACGACCCCGGCCCGGCCCGCGGACGGTGTCCTCAACGCGATCACCGCGCTCGGCACCGACCTGTCCGAGGTGGAGCTGTTCATCCACGGCACCACCCTCGGCCTCAACGCGGTGCTGGAGCGTCGTGGTGGCCGTACCGGCATCATCACCAACGAGGGCTTCCGGGACATCTTCCTGATCGGCCGCGGCAACGTGCCGTCCGACCACATGTACGACTTCCAGTACCAGCGGCCGGAGAGCCTGGTGCAGCGCCGCTTCACCGCCGGTGTGCGGGGCCGCCTCGACTACCGGGGACGCGTGGTGGAGCCGCTGGACCCGGACAGCGTCCGGGAGGCCGCCCGCACGCTCGTGGTGGACCAGCAGGTCACCTCGATCGCCATCTGCTTCCTGCACTCGTTCCTCGACCCGAGCCACGAGCGGGAGGCCGCGCGCCTCATCCACGAGGAGTTCCCCGAGGTCAGCCTGTCGCTGTCGACAGACATCGTGCGCGAGTACCGGGAGTACGAGCGCACCAGCACCACGGTGCTGGAGGCGTACATCCGGCCGATCTTCGAGCGGTACGTGGACGAGCTGGAGTCCGGCCTGGCCGAGCGCGGCTTCGCCGGGCGCTTCCTGATCATGCGCTCCGGTGGCGGCTCGATGACCAGCGCGGTCGCCAAGACCGCCCCCACGCACACCGTGCTGTCCGGCCCGGCCGGCGGCATCGTCGGCGCCGCCTACGTCGCCTCCGAGCTGGGCCGGGACAACGTGCTCACGTTCGACATCGGCGGCACCTCGCTGGACGCCTGCGTGATCGAGCGCGGCAACCCGGTCGCCGCGTACGAGGCCCAGCTGGAGCACTTCCCGCTGCTCATCCCGACGTACGACATCCGTACCATCGGCGCCGGCGGCGGCTCGATCGCCTGGCTGGACCACGGCCTGCTCAAGGTCGGTCCGCAGAGCGCCGGCGCCGACCCCGGCCCGGTCTGCTACGGCCGGGGCGGCGCCAGGCCGACTGTGACCGACGCGGCGGTGGTGCTCGGCTACATGGACCCGGACCGGTTCCTCGCCGGCACCATGGGCCTGCGCGACGCCGAGGCGCGCGCCGCGATCCAGGAGCAGCTGGCCGATCCGCTCGGCCTGAGCGTGGAGAACGCGGCGGCGGGCGTGTTCGACGTGCTGCTGGCCCGCACCGTCGGCGCGGTCCGGCAGATCACCGTCGAGCGGGGGCACGACCCCCGGCAGTTCGCGCTGCTCGCGTTCGGCGGGGCCGGCCCGCTGCTGGCGCCGCTGCTGGCCCGGGAGATGGGCATCGGCGAGGTGGTCGTGCCGTTCGCGCCGTCCGGCTTCTCCGCCTGGGGCATGCTCTCGGCCGACATCGTCAACGACTTCAGCCGTACCGTGATGGCCACGCTCGACGACGCCGACCTGTCGGAGCTGGAGCAGCTGTTCAAGGCCGTCGAGGCCGAAGCGGTCGCGTCGCTGGTGGCGCAGGGCGTGCCGGCCGGTGAGGCGGTGCTGGAGCGGCAGTTCGAGCTGCGCTACCTGGGCCAGGAGCACAGCCTGATGGTCACCGTCGGGCGTGAGCTGGACCGCGACGCCGTCCGCGCCGCGTTCGACGAGACGCACCGCACCCGGTACGGCCACACCATGGGCAACCCGCTCCAGATCCTCAACCTGCGGGTGCGCGGCATCGGGCGCACCGACCGGCCGGCGCTGGAGACCCTGCCGCGCGGCGACGGCGACCCGTCGCAGGCGCTGCTGGCGCACCGCGACGCGTACGACTTCGGGCAGCACGCGGTGGTGCCGTTCGCGGTCTACGACCGGGCCCGCCTGGAGCCGGGCGACACCTTCGACGGACCGGCGCTGGTCGACGAGGGCACCTCGACCACAGTGGTGCCCAGCGGTCAGCGGGTCACCGTCGACGACCACGGATACCTGCTCGTCACCCTGGAGGAAGCCGCATGAGCACGCTGGACGGAGCCCAGGTCGAGGTCGTCCGCAGCTATCTGCTGTCCGCCGCGGAGGAGATGCGGGCCACCCTCATCCGTACCTCGTTCAACCCGGTCATCTACGAGGTGCACGACTTCGGCCTGTCGATGTACGACGCCGACCTGCGGCTGGTCGCCGAGGCCACCGGGCTGACGTTCTTCCTCGGCGCGAACGACTTCTCGCTGCGCAAGGGCGTGGAGTACGTGGGCCGGGAGAACCTGCACCGCGGCGACGTGGTGCTGCTCAACTACCCGTACTGGAACGCGGCGCACGCGTACGACGCGACGCTGTTCGCGCCGGTGTTCCGGCCGGACGAGGCGGACCCGGACGCGGACGGCGAGCTGGTCGGCTTCCTCTGCGTCCGCGCGCACTGGATGGACCTGGGCGCCAAGGACCCGGGCTACGTGCTCGACTCGACCGACATGCACCAGGAGGGGCTCATCTTCCCGGGCACCAAGGTCGTGTCCCGGGGCGTGCCGGTGCGCGAGATCCACGAGCTGATCCGCTTCAACTCGCGGATGCCCGACGCGGTGCTCGGTGACCTGCACGCGCAGATCGCCGCGCTGCGTACCGGCGAGCGCCGGATGCTGGAGATCATCGAGAAGTTCGGCCGGGCCACCGTCGACCAGGCGATCGACCGGATCATCGCCGACGGTGAGGCCCGCGCCCGGGCGGCGCTGGCCACGCTGCCGCAGGGCACCTGGACCGCCGAGGACTGGGTGGACGACGACGGCATCACCGACGACCCGGTGAAGATGCGCGTCACGGTGACGATCGACGACGGGCGCTTCATCGTCGACTTCGCCGGCTCGGCCCCGGCCACCCGTGGCCCGATCAACATGCCGTTCGGGGCGACCGAGGCGATCTGCAAGGTCGTGCTGAAGTCGCTGACGTCGCGGGACGAGCCGTCGAACGCCGGCACCGTGGCGCCGCTGGAGGTGCGGGCCGAGCCGGGCAGCCTGTTCCATGCCGTCTACCCGCAGCCCACGTTCACGCTCTGGACCGGCATCGTCGCGGTGGAGCTGATCCTCAAGGCGCTGGCGCAGGGCATGCCGGACCGGCTGCCCGCGTCCTCCGGCGGCGACGTGCCCGGGTTCATGATGGTCGGCCTGCACCCGGACACCGGCAAGATGTTCGCGGTCAGCAACAACGACCTGGTGGGCTGGGGTGGCACCGCGCAGCACGACGGCATGGACGCGGCCACGCACGTCTCCGGCAGCACCGGCCGGGGCACCCCGATCGAGGTCATGGAGGCCAAGACCGGGATGTTCTTCGAGCGCTGGGAGATCCGCGCGGACTCCGGCGGCGCGGGCCGGTTCCGGGGCGGCTGTGGCCTGCGGCGCGACATCCGCTTCCTGACCCCGGGCGAGTTCCTCACCGTCATCAAGAAGACAAAGAGCGCACCGTGGGCGCTCGACGGCGGCGAGCAGCCGGAGCCGAACCAGATCGTCGTGTTCCCGGGCACCGACCGCGAGCACCGGGTGAGCACCAAGCGCACCGTGGTGGCGGCGGGCGACCGGGTCACCCTGCTGACCGCCGGTGGCGGCGGGCACGGCGACCCGCGCGGCCGCGACCCCGAGGCGGTGCGGCGGGACGTGGCCGAGGGGTACGTCTCCCGGGAGGCGGCCCGGGACGTCTACGGAGTGGACGTCGATGGGTGAGCCGACGGTCGACGGGGCAACCGTCGAGGTCGTCCGTAGCCATCTCGTCTCGGCCGCCGAGGAGATGCGGGCCGCGCTGGTGCGCACCGCGTTCAACCCGGTGATCTACGAGGTGTACGACTTCGGCATCTCCGTCTACGACCGGCGGTTGCGGCTGGTCGCGGAGTCCACGGGGTTGTCCCGCTTCCTCGGCGCCAACGACTACTCGCTGCGCAAGGGCGTCGAGTACGTCGGCGTGGAGAATCTGCACCGCGGCGACGTGGTGCTGCTCAACTACCCGTACTGGAACGCGGCGCACACGTACGACGCGACGATGTTCGCGCCGGTCGTGCTGCCGGACAGCGAGGAGCTGATCGGTTTCCTGTGCATCCGGGCGCACTGGATGGACCTGGGCGCCAAGGATCCCGGCTACGTGCTCGACTCCACGGACATGCACCAGGAGGGGATCATCTTCCCCGGCACGAAGGTGTACGCCAGGGGCGAGCCGGTGCCGGAGATCCACGAGCTGATCCGGTTCAACTCGCGGATGCCGGAACTCGTGCTCGGCGACCTCAACGCGCAGATCGCCGCGCTGCGGACCGGCGAGCGGCGGGTGACCGAGCTGTACCGCCACTACGGCCCCGCAGTGGTCGACGCGGTGGTCGACCGGGTGATCGACGCCGCCGCGCAGCGCGCCGGGGAGGCGGTCGCCGCGTTGCCGCAGGGCACCTGGACCGCCGAGGACTGGCTCGACGACGACGGCGTCACCGACGACCCGATCCGGATGCGGGTCACCGTCACCGTCGCCGACGGCGCGTTCACAGTGGACTTCGCCGGGTCGTCCCCGGCGGTGCCCGGGCCGGTGAACCTGCCGCTGGGCGCCACGATCGCCACCTGCCGGGTCGCGTTCAAGGGCGTCACCACGCCGCATGAGCAGACCAACGCCGGGCACTTCGCGCCGCTGCGGGTACGCGCCGAGCCCGGCACGCTGTTCCACGCGCAGTACCCGGCCGCCACGTTCACCCAGTGGACCGGCACCGTCGCGCTGGAGTTGATCCTCAAGGCGCTGGCGCAGGGCATGCCGGACCGGCTGGCCGCGTCGTCCGGCGGCGACGTGCCCGGGTTCATGATGGTCGGCCGGCACCCGGACACCGGCGACATGTTCGCGGTCAGCAACAACGACCCGGTCGGCTGGGGCGGCACACCCCGGCACGACGGCATCGGACCGGCGAACCACCTGTGCCAGACCCAGGCGCGCAACACGCCCGTGGAGGTGCTGGAGTCGAGGACCGGGATGTTCTTCGAGCGCCTGGAGATCCGCACCGACTCCGGTGGCGCCGGCCGGTTCCGGGGCGGCTGCGGCCTGCGGCGGGACATCCGGTTCGTGACGCCGGGCGAGTTCCTGACGGTGATCAAGAAGACGAAGAGCGCGCCGTGGGCGCTGGCCGGCGGCGAGCAGCCGGAGCCGAACCAGGTGGTCGTCTTCCCGGGCACGGACCGGGAGCACCGGGTGAGCACACGGCGTACCGCGGTGGCGGTGGGGGATCGGGTGACGTTGCTGACCGCCGGTGGCGGCGGGCACGGTGACCCGAGGAGTCGGGATCCGGAGGCGGTGCGACGGGACGTGGCCGAGGGCTACGTCTCCGCGCGGGCCGCCCGAGACGTTTATGGAGTGATCGCGTGAGTGCCGCCTATTCGCCCGAGCAGCCGAGCGTGCTGCTCGGCAACTGCACAGTGCTCGACGCCCGCGTGGTGGACGGTATGACGCCCGTGACCGGCGCCGGGGTGTGGGTCCGGGGTGACCGGATCGCCGCCGTCGGGCCGTACGCCGAGGTGGCCGAGCAGGCGCGGGCCGCCGGCCGGCTGACCGAGGTGGACCTCGACGGCGCGTACCTGACGCCCGGTCTGGTAAACATGCACACCCACTTCTCGCTGTCGCTGCCCGGCTCCGCCGGCGAGGGCGTCAAGGGGATGGGCTCGTACGACCTCGCCCACTACATGGCCGACGGGGCGCGGCGCACGCTGCACTCCGGCGTGACCACAGTGCGCTGCGTGGCGGAGAAGGACCACGCCGACTTCGCGTTGCGGCGGGCGATCAACGCCGGGCGCGTGCCGGGTCCGCGCATCTACACCGCCGGCCGGGCGCTGGTGTGCACCGGCGGGCACGGCCACGAGAGCAACGACACGCTCGAGTGCGACGGCCCGGTGGGCTTCCGCCACGGCGTCCGCAGCCAGATCAAGGCGGGCGCGGACCTGATCAAGGTGATGATCTCGGGCGGCATCGCCGGTGAGCACGAGAGCATCCACACGCCCCAGTTGTTCGCCGACGAGATGAGCGCGGTGATCGAGACCGCGCACGCGTGGGGCCGCAAGGTGACAGCGCACGCCGGACCGGCCGACGTGATCGGCGCGGCCGTGGAGCTGGGACTGGACTGCGTGGAGCACGGCTACCAGCTCACTCCGCAGGTCGCGGCGCGGATGGCCGAGCGCGGCACCGCGCTCGTGCCGACGCTGCTGGTGACCCGGTGCAAGGAGTTCTTCGACGAGCTGGGCGTGCCGGAGTGGATGCAGTGCCGGTCGCTCGGCGCCGGCCCCCGGCACCTGGAGAGCTTCGACATGGCGATCGCCGCCGGGGTGGAGGTGCTGCTCGGCAGCGACATGCCCCCGTTCTGGGAGTTCGAGGGCACCACCGCCTCGATCCGGGAGCTGGAGTACATGTCCGAGCGGATCGGCACCGCGCGGGCCATCCACGCCGGCACGCTCGGCCCGATCCGGTGGCTCGGCGCGGAGTCCGACCTCGGCACCGTCGAGGCCGGCAAGCTCGCCGACCTGATCGCGACCGACGCCGACCCGCTGGCCGACACCTCGGCGTTCCGGGACGTGCGGTGGGTGATGAAGGGCGGGCAGATCGCCCGCGACGACCGGAACCAGGAGGAGACGCGATGACGTTCGCGGACTCAGGCGCCGCGGCGATCGCCGCCGGCATCGACGACATGTACGACGCGTTCCTCGCCGGGGATCAGCAGCGGTTCGACACGCACCTGGACCCGGACGTGACCACCTGGGAGACGCACCTGCCCGGGCCGCTGCGGACCCGGGCCGAGCTGGACGAGTACCGCGCCCGGCGGGACGCCGCGGGGCGGCGGCCCCGGCTGGCGGTGCTCGCCGCGCGGGACAAGCGCATCGACGTGTGGGACGACTTCGGCGTGGCCCGGTACGAGCTGGTCGCGCAGCTCGGCCCGGACGACGAGCCGGAGATCACCCGGGTCACCGACGTGGTGCGCCGGGTCGACGGCCGCTGGGTGATCGTGCACCACCACGCCGAGCTGGTCCGGGAACCGGTGGGCGCGGCGTGATCCGGCGGCTGGTCGCCGGGCGGACCGGCGAGCCGGCGGACGTGCTGTCGGTCGCCGAGCTGCCCGACGACCCGCCGCCCGGCCCCGGTGAGGTACGGCTGGCCGTCCGTACGGTGGGGCTGAACTTCCTGGACGTCATGCTCTGCCGGGGCGAGTACCCGGTGCGGCCGGACCCGCCGATGACACCCGGGGTGGAGGCGGCCGGCCGGGTCGTCGCCGCCGGGGCCGGGGCCGAGCACCTGCTGGGTCAGGAGGTGCTCGCCTGCCCGGCGCTGCCGCGCGGCGCGCTCGGCAGCACCGTGACGGTGGATGCCGCGGTGGTGGTGCCGCGACCGCCCACTGTCGATGCGGTCACCGCGGCGGCGCTGCCCGTCACCTACCAGACCGCCTGGTTCGCGCTGGAACGAGCCGGTCTCACCGCCGGGCAGACGGTGCTTGTGCACGCGGGCGCCGGTGGGGTGGGCATCGCCGCGATCCAGCTCGCCGTCGCCCGCGGCGCGCGGGTCCTGGCCACCGCGGGCGGCCCCGCCAAGACCGCGATCTGCCGCGACCACGGCGCCCAGGTGGCGATCGACTACACGGCGGACGACTTCGTGCCCGCCGTGCGCGCGGCCACCGGCGGACGTGGCGTGGACGTCGTGGTGGACCCGGTGGGCGGCGACGTGTTCGCCCGCTCCTGGGAGTGCCTGGCGTTCGAGGGCCGCCTGGTGGCGGTGGGCGCGGCCGGTGGCGCGCCGCCGCCTGTCGACCCGCTGCGACTGATGGCGGCGAACGCGACGCTCGTCGGTCTGTCCTGGGGCTCGCAGTACCCGTGGCAGCGCGCGTCGGCCGTCGAGGCGGCCTACCAGGAGCTGTTCGACATGTGCGCCTCCGGCGCGGTTCGGCCGCCGGTCAGCCGCGTCGTGTCGCTGGACGAGACGCCCGCGGCGCTCACCGAACTGGCCGAACGCCGGACCACCGGCAAGATCATCGTACGGATCGACGAGGGGGAGGGACCGTGAGCGACAGCGACGGCGACATGGAGATCTACGACCTGAAGGTCACAGTCGACCGGATCGAGGGCCGGTCGGTGTGCGGCATGGCCGTGGGCGACCACTTCGAACTGACCAACAGCGCGCACCTGCGGCTGCCCGAGGGAAAGCACTTCTGCGTGTACGCGCTCGCCTCGGTGCTGCCCTTCCTCGCCGCCAAGCAGCGTGACCTGGCTCCGGGGGACTGGCTGGCCCAGGACTCCCACTTCATCTGCCCCGATCCGGAGGAGCGGCTCGTCATGAAGGTGGAACGGACCTGCCGGCGCACGATGAACTCGGCGGACCTGACATGACCGTCGAGATCGGGCTCGGCCTGCAGAGCGACAAGCCGGCCGGCGCCTACGCCCGGCTGGCCCGCGCCGCCGAGGCGCACGGCTTCGACGTGCTCACCGTCTTCGGTGACCTGATGTACCAGCCGCCGATCTTCCCGCTGCTGGAGATGGCACAGGCGACCGAACGGGTACGCCTCGGCGCGGCCTGCCTGAACCCGTACTCGATGGCGCCGTACGAGATCGCCGGTCAGATCGCCGCCCTGGACCTGGCCTCGCACGGGCGTGCCTACCTGGGTCTGGCCCGCGGGACCTGGCTGGGCGCTGTCGGCCTGCCGCAGCCGCGGCCGCTGACCACCATCGAGGAGGCCGTCCAGGTCGTCTACCGCCTGCTGCGCGGCGACCGCAGCGGCTTCACCGGGAAGGTCTTCACGCTCGCCCCCGGCACCGCGCTGCGCTACGACGTGCAGCGGCCCGACCCGCCGCTGCTGCTCGGCGCGTGGGGCCCGCAGGGCGCGGCGCTGGCCGGGCGGATCGCCGACGAGATCAAGGTGGGCGGCAGCGCCAACCCGGACATGGTCCCGGTGATCCGCGAGCGGCTGCGGACCGGCGCGGAGAAGGCCGGCCGCGACGTCGCGGACGTCGGCATCGTGCTCGGTGCGGTGACTGTCGTCGACACCGACGGCGAGGCGGCCCGCGCCAAGGCCCGCACCGAGGTCGCCATGTACCTGGCGGTGGTGGCCGAGCTGGACCCGACCGTCGTGATGCCCGACGACCTGGTCAAGCGCGTCGGCGAGCTGGTCGACGCGGGCGAGGACGAGGCGGCGGGCCGGCTGATCCCGGACGACGTGCTCGACCGGTTCGCCTTCTCCGGCACGCCGAAGCAGGTCGCCGCGCAGGCTCAGGCGCTCATCGACGCGGGCGTGCGCCGGGTCGAGTTCGGTACGCCGCACGGCCTCACCGACGAGCGCGGCGTGGACCTGCTCGGCTCGGCCGTCCTGCCGCTGCTGCGGAGGTGAGTCAGGTGCGGCTCACCGTGGTGGCCAGCCCCGGCCTGGTGGCCGACGCGGCTCTGCTGGCGTCGCTGGCCGACGCCACCTGCGCCGAACTGGATGTCGCCGGTCAGGTGGTCACCGCCGGATCGGCCGACGAGCTGCGCTCGCTGCTCGCCACGACTGATCAGCCGGTGGTGGCGCTGCCCGGCCCCACACCGGCGGCCCGTGCCCTCATCGGCGCGCAGCCGGCCGGCGTGGTCTGGTACGACCTGACCGTCGAGCCGCCGGTGCCCGGCGCGATCCACCTGGCCGGGCGGGGACTGTGGGGCCTGGCCTGGGCGATCCGGCACGCCGTGCACCGCCTCCGCGCGCCGGCCACCCGGATCGCCTACGGCCCGGACCCGGACCAGTGGGGCGACCTGCGACTGCCGTCGGCCCTCGACACCGGCCCGGCGCCGGTCGCGGTGCTGCTGCACGGCGGGTTCTGGCGGTCCAACTGGGGCGCGGACCTGATGGACGCGCTCGCCGCCGACCTGGCCCGGCGCGGGTACGCGTCCTGGAATCTGGAGTACCGGCGCCCGGACCGGCACGGCTGGGACGCGACCACGCAGGACGTGGAGGCGGGCCTGCGCGCACTGCGGGAACCGGCCCGCGACCGGCTGGTCGACCTGGACCGGATCGTCCTGCTGGGACACTCGGCCGGCGGGCAGCTCGCGCTGCGCGCCGCGGCGGACCTAGCCGCGCGTAAGGGCGGGCCACGTGTCGCGCTCGCGGTGTCGCTAGCCGGGGTGCTCGACCTCACCGAGGGCGAGCGGCGCTACCTCGGCGACGGTGCGATCGCCGCCGCGCTGGGCGGCTCACCGGCCACGGCCCCACGCCGGTACGCCGAGAGCGACCCGATGCTCCGCCTGCCGGCCGGGGTGCCGACGCTGCTCGTGCAGGGGACCGAGGACAGCCTCGACCTCGTCGACGCCAACCGGCGCTACGCCGCCGCCGCGGCAGCCGCCGGGGACGAGATCCGCCACCTCGAACAGGCGGGGGACCACTTCGCCGTGATCGACCCGGCCTCGGTCATCTGGCAGGACACGATGACCGCCGTGGACGCGCGCCTCGGTCGCTGACGCCGGACGTGGAATCGCCCTCCGAGTTCACCTACGTGAACACGGAGGGCGATTCGTGGTGCCCGGCGCGCGGGTCAGAACAGGCGGGGCGTGACCACCGAGACCACAGTCGTCACCGCGTCGGTGTCGTTGAAGAGCTGATGCGGCACCGACGAGCGCAGGTGCACGCTGTCGCCCGGGAACAGCCGGTGCTCGACGCCCTCGACTTCGTAGAGCAACTCGCCGGAGATGACATAGGCGAACTCCTCGCCCCGGTGGCCGTACGCGTTCTCCCGGCGCCCGCCCGGCGCGATGTGCACCAGCATCGGTTCGAGCACCAGGTCCGGCCCCCGGTCGGAGAGCATGCGGTAGGTCTGCTGCCCGGACACGTACTGCGTAGCGGCCGTCTCCGCCCTGGTCAGCGTGAAGTGCCGGGGGAGCGAGGAGACGGTGCTGTCCGGCGAGGGCGTGCCGGCGTCGAAGAAGTCGGCCACCGACCGGTCGAGCGCCTTCGCGACGCTGCCGAGCGCGGTCAGGCCGATGGAGGAGATGCCGCGCTCGACCTGGGACAGGAAGCCGATGGACAGCCCGGAACGGGAGGCGAGGCCGCGCAGGGTCAGCCCGCGTTCCTTGCGGTAGCGCCGGATCCGCCCGCCGACGACGCCCGCGGGCGTGTTCTCGTCCGCGGCGCCACCGGAGCCGGCCTGCTCCGACGGCGGCTGACTGTTCATGGGCCGCACGGGGACCTCCTGTCGAGGTGGCGGGACCTCCGCCGGGATGTTCGATGGTATCGAACATCCCGGCCGGTGCGCGAGGGGCCGTGCGGCCGGTTTCCCCGCGTCGTCCCGGGTGGACCCCGGCCGGCGTCGCCCGCCTACCGCTTGACGAGATTGCGCAGCGCCGAGAGCAGCGATCGGTGGCTGACCTCGGCGTAGATCTTCTTGTCCGGTCCGTACAGGACCACGAAGGGGCACTGCTGGTCGTCCCCGCCCAGGGTCTTGTCCAGCAGTCTGCGGCCGGTCGCCACCTCGTACACCCGCAGGCGGTAGGTGGCCTTCAGCAGCGTCAGCGTGTCCGGCTTTGGGTCGTCGTAGCGGCACTTGCGGATCGTCGCGCCGGTGCCGGTGCGATCCAGACAGGCGACGATCTGCACGGCCTTCGGGTCCTCCGACGCCCAGGTCCGTTCCACCCGTTTCGACAGGCCCTCGTCGTAGTAGTAGACCCGGTCGTGGCGGCGGCCCGTGCCCATGTCGGTGCCGACGAGCAGCGCCACCGGGTGCGGCGCCGCTCCGGTGCGCTTCGGCGACTGCGGGTAGTAGAGGACCCCGTCGCACACGTCGTTCAGGTCGGAGATCTGCGCCGCCGGGAAGTCGCTGGGCTGCGGCCCGCGCGTCGAGGGCTCCACGCTCGCCGTCGCACCCGGCGTGGGCGTCGTGCCGGACGACCGCCAGGGCGCCACCGGCGGCGCGGCCGGCTCCGGCTCGGCTGCCTCGCGCGGCGAGGAGCCCAGCAGGAACGCGCCGCCGATCAGGCCCGAGCACGCCACCAGCAGCAGCACGCTCAGCGCCGCGACGGCGACGACCAGACCGCGGTTGCGGCCCGACGACGGCGGGCCGGGCGGCGGGTACGGCCCGTACGGCGGGGCCGACCCGAACGGCGTGGCCGTCGTGGCCGGTCCGTACGGCGGGCCCGCGGTGGGTGGTCCGTAACCCGTGCCGGGCGGCTGGTGAACCGGCCCGGTGGCCGGCTGCGGTGGCGGGCCGGGTACGGCCGACGGCATCCAGGCGGTGTCGGCCCGCTGTTCCTCGTTCCCGGTCGCTCCCTGATCGGATCCGGCCCCCGTGTCGGACATGCGCATTCCCCCGTCGAACCCGTGCGGAGCGCGCAATTTATCAGGATCGGTGTCGCGGAGTTGCCCCGTACGAGACCAGGTAGCGCCGGCATCTCGCCTGGCCACCTGACCGGCGGGGGCGGCGGACCGGGCCGGGTCGCCGGGCGTGGCAGGATCGGCGGGTGCAGATCGGGATGCTCGGGCCGTTCCAGGTCACCACGGACGCCGGTGTCCCGGCCGACGTGCCGGGCGCGCGGCTGCGCGGGCTGCTGGCCGCCCTCGCGCTCCAGCCCGGCCGGGTGGTCCCGAAGGCGACGCTCGTCGACTGGATCTGGGGCGAGCAGCCGCCCGCCGACGCCGCCAACGCGCTGCAACGCCTCGTCTCCCGGCTGCGCAAGGCGCTGCCGGCGGGCGCCGTCGACGGGCTGCCCGACGGCTACCGGCTCGCCGTCGAGCCCGACGCCGTCGACGCCGTACGGTTCGAGCGTCTCGTCCGCCGGGCCCGCGACGGCGACGGGCCGCAGCGGGTACGGCTGCTGCGCGAGGCGCTGGGCCTGTGGCGCGGCGACGCGCTGCGCGACATCGGCCTGTCCGACAGCCCGGCGCTGGACGCGGCGGCCACCCGGCTGGAACGGCTGCGCCTGACCGCCACCGAGGACCGGTACGACGCGGAGATCGGGCTCGGCCGGGAGGCCGACCTGATCCCCGAGCTGACCGACCTGGCGGCCGCCCATCCGGTGCGCGAACGGCTCGCCATGTCGCTGATGCGCGCGCTCGTCGCGGCCGGCCGGGACACCGAGGCGCTGATGGTCTACCAGCGCACCGCCGACGCGCTCGCCGACGCCCTCGGCGCCGATCCGTCGCCGGAGCTGTCGGCGCTGCACGTCGCGCTGCTGCGCGGCGAGACGGTACGCCGCGACGACACCCGCCGGACCAACCTGCGCGCCGAGCTGACCAGCTTCGTCGGCCGGGACGCCGACCTCGCCGCCGTCGGCGCGCTGGTGGCCGAACACCGGCTCACCACGCTCACCGGTCCGGGTGGCTCCGGCAAGACCAGGCTGGCCACCGAGACCGGGCGCAGGCTGACCGGCGACCTGCCGGACGGGGTGTGGCTGGTCGAGTTCGCCGCGATCAGCGCCGACGGGGACGTCGTGCAGGCGACGATCTCCGGGCTCGGCCTGCGCGACGCGCTGCTCGGCGACGCGGGCAGCGCGGAACCGGCCGATCGGCTCGTCGCGGCGATCCGGGACCGGGCGATGCTGCTGATCCTGGACAACTGCGAACACGTCGTCGAGGCGGCGGCGGCGCTGGCGCACCGGCTGCTCGGCGAGTGCCGGCGGCTGCGCATCCTGGCCACCAGCCGGGAACCGCTCGGCATCACCGGGGAGGCGTTGTGGCCGGTCGCGCCGCTGGGCCTGCCGGGCGGGGACGCCGCTGCCGCCGAGGTCGAGTCGTCGCCCGCCGTGCGCCTGCTGCGGGACCGGGCCGCCGCGGTACGCCGGGACCTCGTGTTCGACGCCCGTACCGCGACGACGATGGCGCGGATATGCCGCGCGCTCGACGGCATGCCGCTGGCGATCGAGCTGGCCGCGGCACGGCTGCGCACCATGTCCGTCGACCAGCTCGCCACCCGGCTCGACGACCGGTTCCGGCTGCTCACCGGCGGCAGCCGGACCGCCCTGCCCCGGCACCGGACGCTGCGCGCGATGGTCGACTGGAGCTGGGAACTGCTCACCGACGCCGAACGCGCGGTGCTGCGCCGGCTGTCGGTGTTCTCCGGCGGGGCGGGCCTGGACGCGGCCGAGCGGGTCTGCGGCGGCGGCGCCGTCGAGCCGGGCGACGTGCTCGACCTGCTCACCGCGCTGACCGAGAAGTCGCTGCTGGTCGCGGCGGGCGACGTCGCGCCGCGCTACCGCATGCTCGGCACGATCAAGGAGTACGCCGCGCAGCGGCTCGCCGAGGCGGAGGAGGAGGACACCACGCGCCGCGCGCACCTGGCGTACTTCACCGCGCTGGCCGAGGCGGCGCAGCCGCGGCTGCGGCGCGCCGACCAGCTCACCTGGCTCGCCCGGCTCGAAGCCGAGCACGACAACATCACCGCCGCGATGCGCGGGGCGCTCGCCGCCGGTGAGGGGGCCGAGGCGATGCGGCTCGCGGCCGGCGGCGGCTGGTACTGGTGGCTCGGCGGCCACCGCAGCGAGGGCATGGAGCTGATCATCGCGGCCACCGAGGCGCCGGGCGACGTGCCCGACGACATCCGCGCCGTGGTGTACGGACTCGTGGTGCTTTTCCTCACTTCCGGGCCGGGCGACGCGCAGCATGCGTCGGAGTGGATCCACAAGGCGTACCGGCTGGGCGCGGAGGGCCGCGGCACCTACCCGGAGATGGCCCTGGTCGTGCCGCTGGAGCGGATGCTGCGGGAGCCGGACGCGCTGCTGCCCGCCTGGGAGTCGCTGCTCGACCACGAGGACCCGTGGGTATGCGCGCTGGCCCGGCTGCATCTGGGCAAGCTGCGGGTCATCCTCGGCGTCGAGGCGCCGCAGGCGGAGGCGTGCCTGCGGCAGGCGCTCGCCGAGTTCCGGGCGATCGGGGAACGCTTCGGGATCTCGTTCGCGCTCAGCGAGCTGGCCGAGCTGACCGCCGTACGCGGTGACGTCGCCGCCGCCTGCGACTACTACGAGCAGGCCGTCGCGGCGGTGACCGAGGTCGGCGCCGTCGAGGACGTGATCCGGATACGGGCGCGGCTGGCGTGGCTGTACCGGCTGGACGGCGACGAGGCGGCGAGCGCCGCCGCAGTGGCCGAGGCGCAGCGGCTCGCCGCAGGGGTCGCCTGGCCGGGCGCGCTGGCCGAGCTGGCGCTGACGAAGGCGTACCTGGCCCGCCACGACGGCGACGCGGACGAGGCGTACGCGCAACTGCGGTCGGTGTCGGCGCTGCTCGGCGACGAGGCGAACCTGGCGGGCGTCCGGGCCGGCATCGAGGATCTGCTGGGCTACCTGACCGACGACGTCGAGCAGTCCCGTACCCATCGGGCGGCGGCGTGCCGGGCGGCGCGCGAGGGTGGCTACGCGCCCCTGACCGCCCAGGTGCTCGTCGGCGTCGCGGACCTGGCGGTGCGGCTCGACCGGCCGGACCAGGCGGCGCGGCTGCTCGGCGCCGCCACCGCGGTACGCGGGCTGCCCGACCGCGCCCACCCCGACGTGCCCCGGATCGAGGCGGCAGCGCGCGACCGCCTCGGCGACGCGGGGTTCGCCGAGGCGGTCGCACAGGGCCGGGAGACCGGCTGGGAGCGGCTGGTCGAGGTCACGCTCGCTTCGTGAACGTGGACCGCGCCCACAGGTAGCCGACCACCGCGATGCCGGCGCACCAGGCGAGCGCGGGGATCAGGTCGCCGGCCGACGGCGCGCCCTCGAGGAGGCCGCGCAGGGTCTCGATGATCGGCGTGAACGGCTGGTACTCGGCGAACTGCCGCAGTCCCGGCCCCATCTTGTCGGCGGGCACGATCGCGCTGCTGAAGAACGGCAGCAGGACCAGCGGCACGGAGGCCATGCCCGCCGACTCCGGCGACTTGGCGAACAGGCCCAGCGCGACGGTGAACCAGCTGACCGCGACGCTGAGCAGCACCACCACGCCGGCCACGCCGAGCCAGTGCAGGGGCTCGGCGGCCGGGCGGAAGCCGAGCAGGAACGCCACGCCGACCAGGGCCGCTACCGCGAGGACGTTCGTCAGCACGGTGGCGACGACGTGGCCGGTCAGCACCGCGCCCCGGGAGACGTGCATGACCTTGAACCGGTTGATGATGCCCCTGGTCATGTCCGAGTTCACCGACGTCGCGGTGCCGCCGAGGCCGTAGCAGACCGCCAGCAGCATCAGGCCCGGCGTCGCGTAGTCGACGTAGTCGACGCCGACGGAGAACGCGTCGCCGAGCATGTACACGAACATCAGCATCACGATGATCGGCATCAGCACGGCGTTGAACACCGAGGTCGGGTTGCGGCGCAGGTGCGTCAGGTTGCGGCGCAGCATGACGACCGAGTGGTTGCGGCTCATTTGGCGGCCACCTCCGGGGTACGGCCCGTCAGGGCCAGGAAGACGTCGTCGAGGTCGGGGGTCTGCACGGACAGGTCGTCGGCGCTGATCGCGTGCGCGTCGAGCCGGTCGAGCAGGGCGCGCAACGAGGCGGTTCCGCCGTCGGTGGGCACGCGCAGCGCCAGCGCCTCCTCGTCGCGTTCCGCCTCGGGCAGCACCAGCGCCGCCGCGTCGAGTTCGGCGCCGGTGCCGAACCGCAACCGCACGTGCGTGCCGGGGATCCGGCGCTTCAGCTCCTCCGGCGTGCCCTGGGCGACCAGCCGGCCCTGGTCGAGCACCGCGATCCGGTCGGCCAGGCGGTCGGCCTCGTCGAGGTACTGGGTGGTGAGGAAGACCGTCACGCCGCCTGCGACCAGCTCCCTGATGATCGACCACATGGTGCGCCGGCTGCGCGGGTCCAGCCCGGTCGTCGGCTCGTCCAGGAAGATGATCCGCGGCTCGCCGACCAGCGTCATCGCCAGGTCCAGCTTGCGGCGCATGCCCCCGGAGTACGTCGACACGAGCTTGTCGGCGGCCTCGACCAGGTCGAACCGTTCCAGCAGCTCGGCGACGACCCGCTTGCCGGGCACCCGGTCGCGCGGGCCGAGGTCGACCATCAGTTGCAGGTTCTCCCGCCCGGTGAGCAGTTCGTCCACCGCCGCGAACTGCCCGGTCACGCCGATCGCCGCGCGGACCGCCTTGGCCTCGGTGGCCACGTCGTGCCCGGCGACCCGCACCGACCCGCCGTCGGCGCGGATCAGGGTGGTCAGGATGTTCACGGTCGTGGTCTTGCCGGCCCCGTTCGGGCCGAGCAGGGAGAAGATCGTCCCGGCGGGGACGTCCAGGTCGATGCCGTCGAGCACCACCCGGTCCTTGTACGCCTTGCGCAGCCCGGAGACCGCTATCGCTGAACTCGTCATGCGACCACCATCCGCGGCCGTACCGCCACCGCCCTGACACGGCGCTGACACGGGCGCTGACAGCTTGTCGGTGGGGCGGCGTACGGTCCCGCCGTGGATCGGGAGACGTTCTGGGACATCGTGGAGCGGGCGCGTCGCGCCGCGGGACGCGAGACGGTCACCGCCGAGGGGGCCGACGTCGTGGCCCGGCACCTGGTGGCGGAGCTGTCGGCGCTGAGTCCGGCGGCGATCGTGGGCTTCGAGCAGGCGTACGACGACGTGACGTCGGAGGGATGGCGCTGGGATCTGTGGGCGGCCGCCTACCTGATGCGCGGCGGCTGCTCGGACGACGGGTTCGACTACTTCCGGGGCTGGCTGGTGGCACAGGGGCGGACGGTCTGGGAGCGGGCCGTCGCCGACCCCGACTCCCTCGCCGGGGCCGGTGTCGACCCGGACGACGACGCGGTCGAGTGCGAGGCGGTGCTGAGCGCGGCGGGCGACGCGTACGCCGAGGCGACCGGCGCCGGCACCGACGCGTTCTGGGAGGCGCTCGACGCCGCCGACCGCGCTGCTCCCCCCGGCCCGGCGCCGGCCGACCCGGCCGGTGAGGACTTCGACTTCGACGACGACGAGCAGATGCGCGCCCGGCTGCCGCGCCTGACCGCGATCTACCGGCCGGTGGAATGACGCGTCACGGCCCGCCGCCGGCCCGATCCGGGTTAACCGCTGGTCCACCGCGGGCCGGGTGGGCGAGCATGGTCGGCATGGCCGGGTCGACGGGTGCGAGGCTGCCGCTCCAGGGCGGGCTGCCACCCGGCGCGGCGCTGACCGGCGCGGTGCGGGAGATCGCCTGCGACGAGTCCGGCTTCTCCGGCACCAACCTGCTCGATCCGGCCACCCCGGTGATCGTCCACGCCGGCGTCGACCTGAGCCGCGACGAGGCCGCCGATCTGATCCGTACGCTGCGGTCCGGGTTCCGGTTCTCGCCCGACGAGGTCAAGTCCCGGCAGTTCCTGCGCCGCCGGGAAGCCGCCGAGGCGGTGGGCTGGTTCCTGTCGGCGCTGCGCGGCCGGGCGCACGTGCACCTGGTCGACAAGGAGTTCTTCCTCGCGACCCGGGTCGTCGACCTGCTGCTGGCCGAGCCGTCGTACGCGGCGGGCACCCGCCTCGCCGGTGACCGGCGTCCGGCCGCGGCGGCGCTGCACCGGGCCGGGCGGGCGGCCGGACCCGGCTGGGCGGTCTTCCTCGCCGCCGTGGTCGAGATGCTGCGGACCAAGCGGCGGGACCGGGCCGACGACCGGAGCGTGGCACGGTTCTTCGCCGCGCGGGACGCGCTGCGGCGCCACGTCGACGACACGCGGGCCGGTGCGGTCCTCGACGCGCTCGACCCGGCCCGGGTGGCAGCCGTGCAGGCCCGGTTGTACGGGGGCGACCGGACGATCCCGCCGCCGCTGGAGCCGCTGCTGCCGGCGCTGGCCGAGACCGTCCTGCACTGGAGCGGCGGCGGCCGGTGGCGGGTGCTGGTGATCCACGACGAGCAGAGCGCGCTCACCGAGGACCGGCTGCGCCGCCTCCAGGCGGCACTGGCCGCGGGCGATCCGGCCGGCCCGTCGCCGCTGGCCGGGCTGGTGATGGCCGACTCGCGCGACGACCCGCGCGTCCAGGCCGCCGACCTGCTCGCCGGGGTGGCCCGCCGGATGCCCGGCGTCCCCGGCGACGGGCCGCTGCGCCCGCTGCTGTCCCCGGCCCCCGGCCACGACCCGGGCGCCGTCGTCGCGACGCACGAAGCGGGCGCCGCAGCCGTGGCGCACGACCCGAACGCCGTGACGGCGGAACAGGAGCCGTCGTGATCCTCGACGACGTGACGCCGACCGGCGGGGTGCACTGCGAGACCACCACGCTCGGCGTGCTGACGCGGCACGCCGGCCTGGGCCTGTCCGAGCCCATGCTGTTCGGCCTCGGCGAAGGGCTCGGCTTCGTCTACTGGGACGCCAAGAGCATGGACGTGCCGTTCCTCGGCGGGCGCACCAAGCCGCTGTGCGTGACCCGGGCCGCCGCCGGCCGCCTCGGTCTGGACCTGCGCGTCCGCGAGACGACGTCGGCGGCCAAGGCGTGGCGGAACGTCACCGACGCACTGGACGCCGGTCAGCCGGTCGGCCTGCAACTCGACTCGTACCACCTGGACTACTTCACCACCAGGGTCCACTTCGGCGGGCACACGGTCGCGATGTACGGCTACGACGACACCCACGCCCACCTGGTCGACACCGCCCAGCAGGGCGGCGCGGTGAGCACCACGCTGGACAGCCTGGCCCGGGCCCGCGCCGCGCGTGGGCCGATGACCGCGCGCCACCTGTCGTACACGCTCACCGCTCCCGGCGGCCCGCCGGACCTGGACGCCGCCGTCCGCGCGGCGGTACGCGCCAACGCCGAGGCGTTCCTCGACCCGCCGATCGCCAACCTCGGCCACCGGGGGATCGCCACCGCCGCCGCCCGGGTGACCCGCTGGCTGGAGCGCGCCGCCGACCCGGCCCGCGACCTGCCGCTCGCCGCGACGCTGATGGAACGCGGGGGCACCGGCGGCGCGCTGTTCCGCGCCCTGTACCGGGACTTCCTCGCCGAGGCCGCCGCCGTCACCGGCGACGCGCGGGTGCGCCGGGCACAGCTCATGTACGCCGACATCGCGCCGCTCTGGACCGCCGTCGCCGACCACATCGCCGCCGCCGGGCGGACCGGCGACGCCGTCCACCTGACCCGCGCGTCGGCGGTCCTGGCCGACCTGGCCGTCCGCGAACGCGAGGCGATGACGGTGCTGGCGGCGGTCGACGCGCGGTAGGCGTCAGCTCAGCTGCTCGGCCAGCGCAACGATGACGCCCGCCGGGCCGCGCAGGTAGCACAGCCGGTAGACGTCGCCGTAGTCCGCCACCTCGCCGATCAGCTCGCCGCCGTGGGCCCGCAGGCGGGCCACCGTGTCGTCGACGTCGTCCACGGCGAACATGACCGACCGCAGGCCGAGCGTGTTCGGCGGCGCGTCCGCCGGGTCGGCGGCGACGAGCGCCGGCGCCCGGAACCGCGTCAGTTCGAGCTTGCCGTGGCCGTCCGGGGTGCGCATCATCGCGATGTCGACCCGCACGCCGTCGATGCCGTTGACCCGGTCCACCCAGGCCCCCTCGACCGGCATCTCGCCCTCCACCTCCATCCCGAGTTCGGTGAAGAAGGCGATCGCGGCCGGCAGGTCGTCCACCACGACGCTGACGTGGTCCATCCGCTGAAGCGTCACGTTCCGAGCATAGGGCGACGCCCGGCCCGGTCAGCTCATGTCGAGCGTGTACGCGCCCTCCCGCACGTCGGCGTCCGGGTGACGGCGCAACCCGGTCAGCAGGTCCCGCCACGGGGTCTTCCAGCCGAACTCCGACCCGTGCGCCACGAGCGTCACCGCGAACAGCCCGCCGGCCAGGTCGCCGCGCCCGGCGAGGTGGGCCACGGTGCCGGCCAGCGCGGCCGGATCGGGCCGCCGCCGCATGGTGAGCAGGCGCGCGCCGACGCGTTGCGCGGTGCGTACCGCTACCACGGGCCGGCCGGCGCAGAGCGCGGCGACCTCGTCCAGGTCGTCGAGGCGGCCGAGGTCGACGAGCAGCCCGGTGGCCGTACCCAGGAAGGTGTCCCGGCCGGCGAGCCACCGCGCCGCCTCGACCAGCCCGGCCCGGTCGGCGCTCGCGGGGCGTTCCTCGGACCACAGGGCCGCGCCTTCCGCGAGCGACTCGACGCGCCGCCGGGCCGGCCGGTCGGTCACCGGGCCGCCCGGGTCGCCGTCGGCCGCGTCCCGCTCCACCAGCCGGGTCAGGGCGGCCCGGAACGCCGCGTCGCCACCGGCCCGCAGCAGGTTCGCCACCCCGATGCCCGGCGTCGTCTCGTCCGGGTCGGTGAGCCGGTCCACGACCAGGTCGGTGACGCCGGTCAGCCACGGCGACCACTCGCCGAGCGCGTCGAACGCGGCGCGGCGGACCTCCCGGTCGTCGGCCCGGCACGCCGTCGCGATCAGGCCCGCGTAGGCGCGGCGGTGGCGCTCCGAGATCCCCGACGGGTACGCGCCGAGCACCGCCCGGCGCTCCTCGCGGCCGGCGTGCACCGCCGCGCGCAGCACGGCCCAGGTCGCCTCGGTGCCCAGCCGCTGCCGGGCGGCGGAGACGATCGCCGCGCGGACGTCGCGGTGCGTGCCCGGATCGGCGTACGCCTCGCCGAGCGCCGCCATCACGTCCACCTGCGCGTAGCGGGCCAGGAGCCGGGCGGCCTCCTTGCGGCTGGTGACCTTCGCGGCACCGGTCAGCACCCCGCCCAGCAACTCGGCCAGCCGGGCCGGCGGGACGTACCGGGCGGCCCGTCCGGCGGCGTACAGCGCGACGCGTGCCCGGTCGCCGTCGGCGTACCGTAGCAGCAGCGGGAACGCCTCGTCCGGCCGGTCGGTCCAGACCAGCGCGCCGAGCGCCGCCTCGGCCACCGGCACCTCGGACGCGTCGACGTGGCGCAGCACCAGCTCGCGTCCGGCCGAACCGGCCCCGGCGGCGGCCCGGATCGCCGCCGCCCGCTGCCACACCCGGTGACCGGAGTCGGCGATGACGCGGGCCTGCAGCGCGACGAAATGGTCCTGGTGGCGGGGGAGCCACCACTGCGCCCGCGGCGCCGGGCCGGGCACCCACCGCTTCCCGTTCTCCACGAACCGGCCGTGCGGCGGCCGGTTCAGCACCCGGTCGAGCAGGTCGGTGCGCGACGTGCAGACGATCGCCCACACCTCGTGGATCGCGATCGCCGACGCGTCGACGTCGAGCACCTCGGCGACGCGCCGCGAGCGGGTACGCGGATCGTCGAGCCAGAGGCCGACCGCGGTACGGGCCACTGTGGGCAGGGAGTCCGGCCCGATCGCCCGGCGCAGCAGGTCCTGCAGCTCCGGCAGCCGCCACGCCCGCCGGCCGAGCGCGTGGGTGAACGCGAACAGCAGCCCGTACCGGCCGCGCGCCATGCCCGCCTCGATCCGGCCGCGCAGCCGGTCGAACACGACCCGCTCCTGGCCGTGCCGCAGCACCGTGTCGAGCCGGCGCAGCACCGGCACGTTCGCGTCACTGCTCGCCGCGTCGATCGTGCGCAGTGCCCACTCGACCAGCTCCGGCACGTCCACGTGAAGCGTGAGGACGTCGACGGCGAGCCGGCTCAACGCCGTGGTGGTGGTCGCCGAGGTGTCCCGCGCGTCGACCGCGTCGGTGGTGAGCCCGGTCAGCCCGCCCGCGCTCGTGGCGGTGAGCAGTGGCGCCACGGTGGCCAGCGCGGTGAGCGCGGCCGCGCGTACCGGGTCCTGCTCGTTACGCAGCCGGCCGAGCCGGACCACCACCTGGGCCACCGTCCGCGGGTCGCGGGAGCGGCGCGCGGCCGCCACCAGCAGCCGCCAGCCGTCCGCGCGTTCCTCCGCGTCGCCCGAGCGCAGCGCCGCGCTCGCCGACGCGGACGCCTCCGGCCACGGCAGGTACGCGCTCCAGAACCGCACCTGCTCCTCGCGCTCGCGCACGGCCGGGAGGGTCAGCACGCGGGTCGCCTCGCGCGCCCGCACCGGGGCCGGCAACACCTCCATCACCGCGGTGCCCGGCAGCAGCGCGGTGGTGTCGGTGTCGGCAAGCGCCCCGTCGTACAGCTCGGCGCGGCGGCTCGGCGCCACGGCGCGCAGCAACGCGGCGAGCGCCCGGTCGTGGTCCCGCAGCCGGGCGGCGAGCGGGATCAGCTCACCCGTGGGCAGCGCGGCGAGGCGGCCCAGCAGCGCCCGGGGCGGCACGATCCGGGCCAGCCAGGCCGCGCGGCCGGGCGACGTCAGCAGGCGTACGACCCGGCGCGCGTCGTGTGCGGCGAGCCGCCCGTACGCGACGAGCGGGCCGGGCAGCGACTCCTCGGGCGCGTATGCGTCGAGCAGGTCCAGCGCCCGCGCCGGATCGCCGCCCAGCACCGCGCCGGCGGCCTCCGCCCAGATCCGCCCGCGTGACTCCGGTGGGGCCACGGCCATCCGTTCACCGGTGCGCGCCAGCACGATGTCGGAGTGCGATCGCATCAGCCGTTCCGGGTGCAGCGCGTGCTCCAGGTCGGGCAGCCACGCCCGTACCGTCTCGGGGCCGCACGCCGGCAGCAACGCGGCGGCCTCGTGGTCACCGAACCGCTCGCGTACCCCGATGATCAGCGCGTCGGCGACGGCCGGCACCGGGTTGCGGCGCAGCGCCGGGTAGACGCGCCGCCGCGCGCCGGCCGGCCGGTCGGTCAGGTCGGCGGGCGTCACGCCGGCCCGCACGGCGGCGGTCAGCGCGGTGGCGGCGATCGAGGGTTCCGGGTCGCCAGCGCGGCGAGCAGCGCGAGACGCCGCTCGTAGGGCCCGTGCCGGCGCAGGTCGGCGCAGACCTGCGCCCGGTCGGGCGCGGTGCGTGCCCACGCCACGAGGCGTCGCGTCCGGTCGCGGTGGGGCAGCGGGTCGAGGGCGGCGAGCAGGTCGCGGGTGGCGGTGGGCACGGGGCTCATTGTGCCGGTGCGCGGGTCGCCGCGGGTGCCCGTCGCGCCTATTCCGCAATTCCTATGGAAATTGTAGATTTTCAGCGTTCTCCCAGCCGCCCGGGATTGACATCAATCGGACCGTCGGGGATATTCCTAGCGGCGCGTCGGGGCGCGGGGCGGAGCAGGCGAGGTCTGCGGACTTCACCTGCGTGACGTGCGGAAAGGTGTTCGTGCTGCCCCTGCTCCGCGGGGTCCGGATGAGGTTGGGAAATGATTAATCGGGCCGTCGAATTCGCCAAGCACAATTCGCCGAATTCTCTGCGGGTCAAGGCCCGGCGGGCGCAGATGGAAGCGCGCAACGCCCGTATGCGACTCACCGTTCCGGTGGTGGCCCACAGCGAGTTCGACAACATCTTCCACTGCACCGTCCGCAAGACCGGCAGCCAGTGGATCAAGGCGTTGTTCAGCGACCCGGCCGTCTACCGCCACAGCGGGCTGCTGCCCTACGACCCGCGCTTCTACTCCGGCGGCGCGACCGCGCCGGTGCCGGCCGGCCGCATCGGCCTGGCGATCTTCCTCTCCCACAAGCGGTTCGAGGCGGTGCCCAAGGCCGGCGGCTACCGCGCGTTCTTCGTGATCCGCGACCCGCGCGACGTGGTCGTGTCCAGCTACTTCTCGCTGCGCAACTCGCACGCCCCGATGGGCGACATCCCGCAGGCACGCAAGGCCCTCCAGGAACTGCCGAAGAAGGAGGGCATGCTCTACGTCATCGACCGCCTGCGCGACAAGAAGCAGTTCGGGCAGATGCGGTCCTGGGCGGTCGCGCCGAGCGACGAGACGTTCCGGCTGTTCCGCTACGAGGACCTGACCGGCGAGCGGCAGGCCGACGAGGTCGACCAGCTCCTGCGGCACTGCGGCATCACGCTGCCCCCGGCCGAGCTGGAGGCCCTGCTGGCCCGCTACAGCTTCACCAGGATGAAGAAGTCGAAGGAGACGCCCGGTCGGATCTCCCACTACCGCAAGGGCGCGTCCGGCGACTGGCGCAACCACTTCGACGACGACATCTACGCCGCGTACACGAAGGCGGCCGGTGACCTCGCGGAAATCCTCGGCTACCCCGCCCGGGACGACGAGCGAAACGGGCAGGAATCCGCCGCACGGTAGAGCGGTGACGGCGGTACGGTGTTCGTCCCGCTCGGAAGGGGACGCATCACGAGCCTGCCTGCCCGAACCACAGATCGTGGACAGACTGCAAGCCGTCGTGCGTCGAGTCGGTCACTCGGAAGAACTTCCACGCATAGCCGAAGGGGTCCTCGAACTCGACGTACCTCTCTCCCCACGGTGCGTTCGCCGGACCGGCACTGATGACGCAGCCGGCAGCTTCACACCGCAGGGCGGCTTCGTCGATGTCGTCTACCTCGAGCCCGATGACAACGCCGAGCCCGCGCGGGCCGGTCTTCGTCTGACGTTCCCGGGCGCTGTCCGGGAACGGGATGCCAACCAGCGCGTCGACCAGCAACTGCAACGGACCCCGCCGGAGGATTGCCATGGCGAGACCACCATCAGCGCCAGGCACCGTGCCCACCGGGACGAAACCAAAACTCTGATACAACGTCGAGGCCGCCGTTACGTCATTGACCCGCAGCGCGACCCGTACCGGTGGCTCGTCGGTCATCCCGCGACGGTAGCGATTCGGCACACTGCGCGCAACGCTCACCCAACCGGTCCATTCCACCTCCGTATCTCGACGGTCCTTTCCGGAACGCGAAGGATCGTGCGAGGCGGTGAGCGAATGATCCCCACCTGGGCCGCCGTATGCTCCTGCCGTGGAGCTGCGGTTCACCACACGGGCGTCCGACTCGGCCTGGATCGACACCGTGTGGACCTGCGTCAGCGATCGGGTCGACGAGATGACCTCGGTGGCGACCCCGTGCTGGGGACTGGTGTTCTGGCAGCGCGACGGGCGCTCCTACGCGGCCGTCTCCGGCCCCGAGACCGCCACCGGCACCGCGCCGGTGCCCGAGGGCGCCACGTTCGTCGGCATCGAGTTCGCGGTGGGCACCTCGCTGCGGCTCGTACCCACGCCCGCGCTGGTGGACGGCGGCGCCGAGCTGCCCGACGTGGGCCGCCGGACGTTCCGCCTCGACGGCGGCCGGTGGCCCACGCCCGGCCCGGACGACGCCGAGGCCCTGGTGGAACGGCTGATCCGTGCCGGCGTGGTGGTCCGCGACCCGCTCGTCACCGAGACGCTGCGTGGCGGCCGTCCACCGGCGTCACCGCGAACCCTCGAACGCCGGTTCCGGGCGGCGACCGGGCTGACCCGGGGCGCGGTACGGCAGATCGACCGCGCGCGCCGCGCCGCCGTGCTGCTGGCCGCGGGCGGCCCGCCCGCCGACGCGGTCACCACCTTCGGGTACGTGGACGAACCGCACCTGGCCCGCGCGCTGCGCCGGTACGTCGGACGGACGGCCGGTGAGCTGCGCGCGGGCGCCGGTGGGGCGATAGCGCTGGACCCGGCTCAGCGGGTCACGTCGTAGATCAGCTTGACGACGCCGTTGGGGTAGGCGGCCGAGTCGCGCAGACGCAGCGTCTGCCGGTCCCGGTCCGCCTGGGTGAACAGGCCCTTGCCGGCGCCGAGCAGCACCGGGAAGACGAGCAGGTGGTACCGCTCGATCAGGTCCGCCTCGGCGAGACGGCGGGCGAGCTCCGCGCTGCCGTGGATGAAGACGTCGCCGCCGTCGCCCTGCTTGAGCGCGGCCACGTCGGCGGTGGAGCGCAGGATCGTCAGCGGTCCCCAGCCGTCGATCAGCGCGTCGTCGGGCAGGGTGGAGGACACCACGTACTTGGGCAGGTCCCGGTAGGCGGCGTGGTCGTCGGAGTCGCGCCAGGTCGGCGCGAACGCCTCGTAGCTGCGCCGGCCGAACATCAGCGCCGTGGTCTGTGCCAGCTCCTCGCCCTTGAGCGAGAACGCCTCGGGCAGGAACTCGATGTCCTTGACGACCCAGCCGCCGCTGCGGTGGTCCTCACCCGGGCCGCCGCCGGGGGAGTCCACGACGCCGTCGAGCGACATGAATCCGGTGTAGACGAGATCACGCATGCGGCAATGCTAGGAACGGCAGCCACCTGCCGTCTTGTACGGAACCGACACGACTCAGCAGCCGCACGACGCGCCGGCCGGGGCGGTGAGGTCGTCGGCGGGGCGCCGGACCAGCCCCGCCTCGGTGCGTACCGGGAAGCCTTCCCGCACCCAGTACTCGTACCCGCCGATCATCTCCTTGACCGGGCGGCCGAGCCGGGCGAACTCCCGCGCCGCGCGGGTGGCGCCGTTGCAGCCCGGCCCCCAGCAGTACGTGACCACAGTGGCGCCCGCCGGGACCAGCTCGCCCGCCCGGCCGGCGATCTCCGCGGTGGGCAGGTGCACGGCGCCGGGGATGTGCCCCTGCCGCCACGCCGCGAGGGAGCGCGAGTCGACCACGACCAGGCCGGTCACGCCCGCCTCCAGGTCGGCGTGCACGTCGCTCACGTCGGCCTCGAAGGCGAGCCGGGCCGAGAAGTGGGCGAGGGCGTCGGCGGGGCGGGCGGGAGGAGTGCGCAGGACGTTCGACATGACACCCATCGTGGTGGCCGCCGTCCGGCCGCTCCAGTGGCGTGAGCGACACCGGTCGCTAAGATCCCGCCATGAATCGCGCCACCGTGGCGGTGCTCGCGTACGAGGGCATGTCGGTGTTCGAGACCGGCATCGTCACCGAGGTCTTCGGCCTGCCCCGCCCGGAGTTCGACGTCGGCTGGTACGAGCTGACCGTCTGCGCGGAGACCCCCGGCGCGGTACGGCTGGTCGGCGGCGCCACCCTGCACACCGACCACGGCCTCGACGCGTTTGCCGCCGCCGGCACGCTGATCGTGCCGGGCGTCGCCGACGTGCACGCCGACCCGTCACCCGCGCTCACCGACGCGCTCCGCGCGGCCCACCGGCGCGGCGCCCGGATCGTGTCGATCTGCTCGGGCGCGTTCGTCCTGGCCGGCGCGGGACTGCTCGACGGCCGCCGCGCCACCACCCACTGGCGGTACGCCGACCTGCTCGCCCGGCGCCACCCGGCGGTCCGCGTCGACCCGGACGTGCTCTACGTCGACGACGGGGACATTCTCACCAGCGCGGGCAGCGCGGCCGGCCTCGACCTCTGCGTCCACCTGGTACGCCGCGACCACGGCCCGACGATCGCCAACGCGGTCGCCCGCCGGCTGGTCGTACCGCCGCACCGCGAGGGCGGCCAGGCGCAGTTCATCGAGGCGCCGGTGCCGAGCGACCCGGAGGACGACCGGCTCGCGGCGAGCATGGCCTGGGCGCTGGCGAACCTGAACACCCCGATCACCGTCGACCGGCTGGCGCGGCGGGCGCACATGTCGGCGCGTACCTACCTGCGGCACTTCGCGCGGGCCACCGGCACCACCCCGATCCGCTGGCTGATCGACCGGCGCGTCCAGGCCAGCCTGCCGCTGCTGGAGACGACCACCGCGCCGATCGAGGAGGTCGCCGCGGCGGTGGGGTTCGAGACGGCGGTGACGTTCCGGCACCACTTCGCCGCCGCGATGCGGACCTCGCCGTCGGCGTACCGCCGGGCCTTCACCGGGGCGTCAGGCGGTGCTCACGCGCCAGGCAGCGGGACGACGTAGGAGTCGACGCGGGCGATCAGCCCGTCCCGGAACGTGAACAGGTCGTTGAAGGCGAACCGGAACGGCCCGTGCTCGACGCTGACGCCCCGGCCCTCGCCGGTCACCACGACGACCGGCCCGTCCTCGTGCACGCGTTCGACGTCGAGCCGCGGGCTGCCGGTGAACGCCGGGTTCTCGATCTCGCCGTCGAACTCCGCCCGGCCCCGGGTGGTGCGGTGGCCGTGGATGACCCACTCGACGTCGTCGGTGAGCGTGGCGAGGATGCGTTCGTGGTCGCTCGCCCGGAAGCCGTCGAAGTATTCGGCGACCAGGTCACGCTGGGTTGCTCGGGTCACTGGTGTCTCCATCGTCGTGGTGTCGGAGGTGGGCGGCGAGGGCGTCGAGGATCGAGGCGAGCCCGTCGGCCGCCTGGTCGCTGCGCAACTCGGGCGGAAGTCTGCGCTGATGCACGGTGAGGTCGGTGCCGTACCCGGCGGGCCGCAGCGTGACGGTGGTGCGCAGGCCGGTGACCGGCTCGTCGAACACCAGCTCACGCGGCTCGTCGACGCTCACGTAGACGAACCGCAGGCGCCCGGTCCGGCCGTCCGGGGCGCGGGTGTCCAGCGCGAACCCGCCGCCCGGTCGCAGGTCGACAGTCACCGAGCCAGGCGGCACCGTGGCGTGCGAGCCGCCCCAGAACGCGGCGATGCCGGACGGTGAGGTGAACGCCTCCCACACCCGGTCCGGCGCGGCGGGCAGGTGGCGCCGCGCGATCAGTTCGTCGCCGTGCCGTTCGGTACGGGCCGTCACCGGGTCGCCTCCGGATCGGAGAGGTGCGTCTCCAGCGCGTCGAGACGGTCGTCCCAGGCGCGCCGCTGCTCGTCGATCCATGTACTCAGCCGGGCGAGCCGGTCGACGCGCAGCCGGCACGGCCGACGCGTACCCTCCCGGCGCTGCTCGACCAGGCCGCACCGGCGCAGCACACCGACGTGGTGGGAGATGGCCTGCGGCGTCAGGTCGAACGGCTCACCCAGCTCGCCCACTGTGGCCTCACCCCGGGCGAGGCGGGTCACCAGGGCGCGGCGGACCGGGTCGCCGAGGGCGGCGAAGGCGAGATCGAGGTCCGGATCGGAGCGCATGCCCTCACGCTACCGCAAACACAAGTTTGCGCAAACGATCCTTTGTTGATGCTGGCGCCGGGTCAGAGCGCGGCGCTGCGGACAGCCTCGTAGATGGTGCTGATCGTCGGTGTGAAGCCGAGGCTGCGGGCGAGGCTGATGTCCATCTGCCCCCGCCACGGCTGACTGAGCGGTTCGGCGGAGGAGCCGTAGGAGTAGCCGACGAGCTGGGACATCTCGTAGATGCTCAGGGGTGACTCGTCGGCGATGTTGACGGTGCGGTTGTCGAAGGCGCCCGTGAGGGCCAGTGCGAACGCCGTGGCGATGTCGGCGTGGTGGCAGACGCTCAGTCTCTGTGCCGGGTGCCACCCCATGCCGGCCGCGAGTTCGGGCAACGATTCGAGGTGCCCGTCCCGGTCTCCGTAGATGAAGGGAAGCCGCAGGATGCCCCAGGTGAGCCCGCTGGCACGAAGCAGTTGCTCGGCTTCGATCTTGCTGGCGGGGTAGGCGAGCGTCGGCGCGACGGGGTCGTCCTCACGCCCGGGGTGCGTGCTCCCGGAACCGTAGACGTTGGAGGTGCTGGCCAGCAGGAACCGGGCCTTCGGCGCGTGCTTCTCAACGGCGTCGATGAGATTGCGGGTGCCGTCCCGGTTGACGGCCCAGATCTGATCGTCGTCGCGGGTGCGGAAGACAGCGGCCAGGTGGATGACCGCAGTGACGGCTTCCACGGCTGCCGGCAGGGATTCGGGGCTGAGGACGTCACCCTCGACGCGCCGTACGCCTTCGGGCACTGCTTTTCCGGGACGGGCGAGGGCGCGGCACTCGACACCCGCCGCGGTGAGTCGCCCGAGCAGGCGGGAGCCGACGAGGCCCGTTCCGCCGGTCACGAGAACGGTCATGATCCGTGCTCCTTCCGGTAGTCGATGAGTCGTCTGGTCGCGCCGCTGAGGACCCGGTTCATGGTCTCGATGTCCGCGGGGTCGACTCCGCCGAAGGCGACTTCCGCGATCAACGCCATCGGATCGGGGAGCGAGTGCCACAGGTTCACGCCAGCCGGCGTGATGTGCAGCTGCTTCTGACGCTGGTCGTCCGGGTCGGGCACCTGTTCGATCAGGCCTTTGCGGACGAGCGCTGCGATGACCGCGCTGAGGGTCGCCCGTTCGACCTCGAGTTCGCGGGTGAGGGTGCGCTGGCCGACCGGCCGGCCCTCACTCAGCCGGTACAACACGTACCACTGGGTGTTCCCGAGATCGTAGGGGCGCAGCACGGACTCCATGAGGGCCCGGCTGGCGAGGAAGTACTTCTTCGCCCAGACACCCGGAGCGTCCAGCTCGTAGGCGTTCATATCGTTAGGCACCTGACAACATTGTCAGGCGCCTAACGATATGTCAAGAGGTGGCCGCGCGCCGGAACGCGGCGGGGTGTCCGGCAGTTGGGTGAGCAGGGGACGGGCGCGCCGTTTCGGGCGGCGTGACATCGGGAACGTCGTCGGGACGGGCACGGGACGGAGGCCGACATGAGGACACCGAGTCGCCGTAGGCGGATGCTTGGCGTACCCCTGCTCGTCACCGCGCTGCTGGCCGGCGCGTGCGGCGACGGCGGTGGGAACGACGGCGGTGGGAACGACGGCGGTGCCGCTGGCACGAGCGCGACCTCGGCGACCACCCCCGCGACGCCGGAGACGTCGCAGTCGTCCGGCGGGCCCGTGACGATCCCGACGTCCGCCTTCGTCGACCTGCCGCCGGAACTGCGCAAGGCCGCCGCCCAGCCGACCGACGCCGCCGACGCGCTGCCCGAGCTGTGCGACAAGGAGTTCCGCAGCGGCGGGCGGTCGGTCACCGCGAGCGCCGCGATGATGAGCACCTACAAACTGCCGAAGGACCCGCCGGAGAACGTCCCCTACGGCACGCTGCACCAGACCGTCTTCGCGTTCGAGGGCACCGGCGCCGCCGACTACCTGCGCCGGGTGCGCGGGGCGGTGGCGGACTGCCGGTCGTTCCAGGCCTCGGGCGGCACCGTCACCGTCGTGTCCCGGCCGATGGCCGGGACCGGGGACGAGGCCCTGCTGGTCACGGTGAGCCGGCCCGCTACCGGCCTGGACGGCAGCCCGGCCCAGGGCCGGAGCACCAGCCAGATCCTCGTGATCCGGGTCGCCGACGCGGTGACTGTCGTGCACGACCAGGGCTGGGAGGGCACCAGCACCGACCCCGGCCTGGCCGACGACATCGCCCGGGCCGCGGTCCGCAGCCTCGACTCCTGGCAGCGCTGACGTCGCCGGCCGCGCCCGCCTGGCCGCGCCGCCGGCACGGTCAGGACACGGCGGCACGCACCAGCTCGGCGAGCTTCTTCTCCACCTCCGGGCTCCACCGCACCAGCGCGAACGACGCCGGCCACATGTCGCCGTCGTCGAGGTTCGCCGCCTCCTGGAAGCCCACTGTCGAGTAGCGGTACTTGAACTTCCCCGCGTCCTGGAAGAACACGACGATCTTGCCGGCGGCGTTCGCGTACGCGGGCATGCCGTACCAGGTCTTCGCCGACAGGTCCGGGGCGGCGGCGGTGATCGTGGCGTGTACGCGCTCGGCCAGCTTCCGGTCCTCCGGCGCCATCTGCGCGATCCGGTCGAGCACCGCCTGGAGGTCGTCGGCCTTCTTCGCGCCCTTCCTGCCCTCGGCGCGCAGCTCGGCCGCGCGCTCCTTCATCGCGGCGCGTTCCTCGGCGCTGAACCCGTCGGACATCTCGATCCCCCCTCGTGACTCGCGGTCCGCGTGGTGCCGACCGCCTGATGACAACGCTATGGCGCGGCGGTGACGGCGCGCTTCTCGATTCCTGATCACCTGCCGGGACCACGGCGACCCGGCGCGGCACCTACCATCGCCGCCATGGCAACCCGGTTCGTACAGATCAACATGAAGGCCCACGACGAGGTGGCGCTCGGCGATTTCTGGGCGAAGGTGCTCGGCTGGGGGATCTCCAGCGAGGCCCCCGGTGTAACGAACCTCGAACCCGAGGACCTCACCTACCCGGACCCCCGCGCCCTCTACATCGATCTCGTCGTCTCCTCCGAACCGAAGACGGCGAAGAACCGCGTCCACGTCGACCTCGCGACCACCTCGGCTGCGCACCACGCGGAGCTGGTCGCGCGCCTGACCGCGCTCGGCGCCACCCCTGCGGACATCGGCCAGGGCGACGTGCCGTGGACGGTCCTGGCGGACCCGGAGGGCAACGAGTTCTGCGTACGGGAGCCGAACCCGCGGCACGCGGACACCGGGCCGATCGCCGAGGTGGTGGTCGACTGCGCCGACCCGCCGGGCATGGCCGGCTTCTGGAGCCGGGCCACCGACTGGACCGTGCACGAGGTGACCGACCGGCAGGCGATGCTGCGCTCCGCGAAGGGCGTCGGGCCGTACCTGCGGTTCGCCCGCACCGCCGACGCGAAGACCGGGTGGAACCGCGTGCACCTCGACGTCCGCCCGTACCCGTCGGACGACCTGGACGCCGAAACCGCCCGCCTGCGGTCCCTCGGCGCCACCGCCGCCGACGTGGGCGGGGCCGACATCCACTGGCGGGTGCTCGTCGACCCGGAGGGCAACGAGTTCTGCGTCCTCACCCCGGGATGACCGGCCTCGGCGCCGGGCGCGCGGACGCGCCCGCCCGGCGCCGGTCAGGCCGGCCGATTCTCCGCCCGGAACTCGTGGACCACCTCGATCGGCCCGACGATGTGCCGGTTGAACTCGTCCAGTTCCTCGGCCGGCACCCACAGCTCCAGGATGTCCCGGCCACCCACCTGCCGGACCGGGTAGCGGGCGGCGAACGCCCGCTCGACGTGGAAGCGCGTCACGTAGCCGGCGCCCGACGCCGGCACGTTCCAGTCCCGGGCGATCATGACGGCGTACTGCTCGTTGAGCACCGGATAGAAGATCGGCTGGTCCGGCAGCCGCGGCGGCCAGGCCCGCCAGCCGGAGGCGCGGACGAGGTCGAGCTCCCGTGGACCGGTCGGGCGCCACAGCGTCGTCGTCTCCGTCATCGCGTACCCCTCTCGCGTCTCGTCCCGGCACGGTACCGGCGGACCGCCGCCGCCCCCACGGATTTCGCCCGCTGCCTATGCTTCGGCGATGGGTGACGCGACCACCGAGACCGAGGCCGAGGCGCTGCTGGCCGTCCTGGAGCGCAACCGGCGGACCTTCGCCTGGAAGACCGACGGGCTCGACGAGACGGGCCTGCGCGCGGTCACCGCCGCCAGCACCATGACGCTCGGCGGTCTGATCGCGCACATGGCCCTGGTCGAGGCGGACTGGCTGGCGGTGAAGCTGGCCGGTCAGGGCTACGGATCGCCGTGGGACGGCGTCGACTTCGACGCCGAGCCCGACTGGGACTGGCGTTTCGGCGCCCAGGCGGCGCCGGACGACGTGTACGCGCTGTGGCGGGCGGCGGTGCGGCGGTCTCGCGGGCTGGTCGACGCCGTCGTCGCCGAGCGCGGACTGGCCGGGCCGTCGTCGTTCACCTGGCCGGACGGCCGCACCCCCACCGTCCGCGCGATGCTCCTCGACATGATCGAGGAGTACGCCCGGCACACCGGCCACGCGGACCTGCTCCGGGAGGCGGTCGACGGGCGCGTGGGCGAGGGCGCGCCACCGGATTTCTCGTTCTGATCCCGGGTGACGTCGTCGCGGGCCGATGAGTTTGACACGGTGCGGCGGTCAACCCGTCGAACCCACTGCGAAGGAGCACCGCGATGGCCACTGTCATCTCCACGCTGTTCATCTCGGCCGACGGTGTCGCCGAGATCGACCCCGACTGGCACTTCCCGTACTTCGACGAGAACATGGGCCGGGCCGTCACCGAGGACTACGACACCTCCGACGTGCTGCTGATCGGCCGGGAGACGTACGACAGCTTCGCCGGCGCCTGGCCGGACCGGGAGGCAGCCGGCGGTGAGGACGCGCCGTTCGCCAAGCAGCTCGGCGACATGCGCAAGGTCGTCGTGTCCCGCCAGCCGCTGGAGTTCTCCTGGCGCAACTCCGAGCTGATCCAGGGTGACCTGGTGGACGCCGTGCGCGCGCTCAAGGCCGACGCCGGCATCAAGGGCATCCTCATCCCCGGGTCGATCTCGGTGGTGCAGCAACTGCTCGCCGCGGGCCTGGTGGACGAACTGCGCCTGCTGGTGCACCCGGTCGCCGCCCGCAAGGGCCGCCGGCTGTTCGACGAGGGCGACGCGCCGTACCACCTGCGGGTGGCCGCGACCGAGGTGTACCCGACCGGCGTGATCCGGGTGATCTACACCCCGGCGCCGGCGCCGGGCGCGGTCGGCTACGACGACGTCAAGGAGCAGGTGCCGGCCGGCAGCTGACGATCACGGGCCGCGGCGGCCTGGTATGTCGTGAAAGGATCTGCCGCGTGCGTCGCGCCCCGCTGCTGCTGATCCTCGCGGCCGTGTCCGCCGTCGCCCACGTCGTCGGCGTCCTGGTGGCCGCCCCGCTCTGGCGCGGCGCCGAGGTGCTGAGCCTGGCGCTGCTGCTCGGCTACGCCGTCGCCGCCGGACTGCCGGCCCCGCGCTGGGCGGTGCCGGTGGCGCTCGTACCGCTGGTCGTGGACGCGGTCCGCACCATGCCGGCCGAGCCGGGCGCCGGGGACGCCGCCTGGTTGGTGTACGGCGGCCCCGGCAGCGGCTTCGACGTCACGGCCGGCTTCGACGCGGCGCTCGCCGGCAGCTGGCCGGCGCTAGTCGCGGTGGCGGTGCTGCTGCTCGCGTACCGGGGCCGCAGCCGGCGCTGGCATCTGATCGCCGCGGCGGTCGCCGCCGCGCCCGTCGTCGGGTACGCGGCCGTCCGGGTCACCGACGTCGGCGCCGCAGTGGCCGCGAGCACCCGGGTCGTGGAGGTCCGCACCGGGACCGCGCTGACCCGGGTGACCGGATCGGGGCAGGACCAGGCCGATGTCGTGCCCGCGCTCGTCCTCGCGGTGCTGCCGCCGCTGGCGCTCGCACTCGCCGCGCTGGCGCTCGCCGCGCTGCTGGCCGGGCGGGGCCGGCGGCTCGCCGCGACCGGGGCGGCACTGCTGGCGGTGCTCGCGCTGCCGCTGCTCGACGCGGCGCTGGCCGCGGTGCCGCATCCGTTGGACGCCGACGGCACCGCGCTGTTCGCCTGGTCCGCCATCACACCCACCGCGGCGATGCCGCAGCCGGTGGCGGCGCTGACGGCGGCGGTGGAGCTGGCCGCGTACCTGCTGCTCGTCGCCGGGCTGGCCCGCTCGCACCGTGCGGCGGTGCCCGCACCGGCGGCGGCCGGGTGACGTCAGGCGGTCGACTCCAGCTCGTCGAAGGCCATGTTCCACCACGACTCCGGATCCGCGAACGCGACCGGGTCGACCGGGCGCAGGTCGTCGCGGATCGCCGCCGCGCGTGCGGCCCGCTCCCGCCCGCCCGGGTCGGTGGCGATGAGCTGTCCGAGCCGGTAGAGGAACTCCACGAACGCGGCGAACGTGCTGTTCACCGTCTCCAGGTTCGGTGTCTCCAGGTCCAGCAGGATCACCGCGCCGGTGCCCGCGTCCAGGCAGAACAGCAGCGCCGGGTCCTCCGGGGAGGCGCCCAGCACGACGTACGGGCGGGGGCCCTGGTCGCCCAGCTCGATCGACAGCGTGGAGAACAGCTCCACGTCGGGGACCGAGACGTCGACGGTGAACAGGATCGGCACCTCGACCGGCAGCGCCCCGTCGGGCGGGAACACCTCCGGCCCGAGCGGCCCGAGGACCGCGTCGAAGCGCTGATCGGGGAAGTAGATGACGCCCCGCTCACCCCAGAGGGCGGTGAGCTGCTCCCGGGTGACGGTCACGGCTGCGCCTCGTCCTCGTCGACCTCGTCCGCCTCGTCGAGCAGGCCCTGCCGGTCGAGGAACGCGTACCACCCGTCGTCGTCGGTGACCAGCTCGGCGTAGCCGGGGCCGAGCACGTAGTAGTGCACGAACGAGTCGAGGTCGGGCGCCAGCTCCTCGAACGCGTCGCCCATGAACCACTCGGTGCCGGTCGGCGGGAAGTACCACACCGCGCCGGTCGCCCGCTCCAGGAAGATCGGCTCGTCGCTGCGCGTGCCGACGACCAGCCAGCCGGTCTTGTCCTGCGGGACGGGGGAGAAGCCGGGCGCGTAGTCGAGGAAGTACTGCACCCCGGCGAGCCGGCCGGTCGAGGCCAGCTCGAACGCCCCGGCCCGCAGGCCGTCGGCGGCGAGCAGCAGATCACGCAGTCCGGCCGGCAGCTCCGCCGGCACGTCACCGTCGTCGGCGGGCGCGCCGATCTGCCCGTACGCGAGACTCGCCGGCTCGTCCGCGGCCAGGTCGGCGCGGAGTTCGTCGAGAAGCTGCGCGAGATCGGAAGTCAATCCACTACCTCTATTCGGATCGGGGTTCCGTCCGGCAGATTCTGGATCTGCCCCCATATCTGGGAGCCGATGTCCGTGTTGGTTCTACCATGCAGCAGCTTGAGGTTGTCGACGGTGTCCGGCCCGCCGAGCTGCAGTTCCCACACGTGGTCGGGATGGTAGTCGCTGAGCCGTTGACTGAGCCGGTTGGCGAGGTCCTTGTCGTGCGGCCAGTACTTGTCCCAGATCTTCTGCCGGATCCGGTCCTTGTATCCGTCGGTGATGCTCTTGTCGCGCTGCACCGGGTTGGTGGCCTTGTAGAGCTTGCCGTCGTCGCTGAGCTTCTTCAGCGCGGCCATCTTGCGCCGGAACTGGGCGGTGGCATGGAAGTCGCGGCGCTCCACCCGGACCACCTTGGTGGGCAGGCTCCGGTTCGGCCCGGTGACCCGGACGATCGGCTTCTCCAGCTTCTCGACCGCCTTGCGGACGATCTTGCCGGCCGCCGGTTTCGCGGCGGCGCCCCGGCCGCGCCTCGGGCTAGGCATCGAGCAGTCTCCCGATGACCTGGTCGATGAGCGCGCCGACGATCTCCCGGGTGATGATCTGGAAGATCGGGATCTCGGCCAGCGAGGCGCCGAACGTGACCACGGCGGTGGCGATCGCCTGGGCTACCTCGAACGCGAGGATGGCGAGCTGCACGATCACGGCGATCTTCAGCGCCAGCACGATCGCCGCGCAGATGATCAGCCCGGCGCCGAGCAGCATCGCCGCGGGCATGCTGTCGTGCAGCACGAGCGGCCCGTTCTGCTCGCCGCCCCACCACTTTTGGAACGCCGCGATCGCCGGGCCGACGTTCTGCGTCCACACCTGCGCGGCGGCCGCGTCCGCCTCGCCGGCTGCCGCCCCGATCCGGCCGCCGAACTCGAGCCACGCCTGGCCCATCTCGAAGAGCTTCTCCTCGTCGGCGGCCGGCCAGGTGTAGCCGATCCAGCCGAGCGCGGTGACCAGCTCACCGGGTAGTTGCAGTCCCACGGCTCACCCCAGCCCGCCGGCCAGCGAGCGCATGGTGCCCGCGCCGTCCTCGTCGACCCGCTCGTACGAGTCGGCCATCCCGGTGATGTCGGCGCCCGCGGAGGTGAACTCGTCGGCGGCCATGCCGAGGCAGTCGAAGATGTAGTTCGCCACCTCGGTGTACGCGACGCCGATCAGCGACCCGATGTCGTCGGCGCCCCACGGCTCGCCGTAGCCCTGCATCCGCGCCTCGAACGCCTCCAGCTCGCCGTTGAACCGCTTGGCCACGTCGGTGACGCCACGCCCGGCGGCCCGGATCAGCGGCGGGTGCACCTCGAAGCCGCCGCCGCTCATCGCTGCCCGCCGCGCGCCAGCCGCTCCTGCGCCTCGGTCAGCGCGTCGAGGAACGACCCGAGCCGGGGTACGGCCGTGTCCCGTACCTCCTGCAACTGTTCCCGCAGCTGCGACATGTCCGCGACCTGCGGGGCCGGGCCGGCGCGCAGCCCGTCGATCGCCGCGTTCACGGCGGTGACGACGTGCGCGGTCAGCTCCTCGGAACCGAGCCGCATCAGCCGCGGCTCGACGTGCAGCGACTGGAGCCTGCCGTCGCGCCCCATCTCGGCGCGTACCTGCCCGTCGGCGGCCTCGCCCACCGCCGGCGTCTCCGCCTCGTCCGCCGGCGGCGGACCGACCGTCCGAAGTGCCGCCATCGTCGCGTCGAGCATGCGGGTGAAGTCGCCGCTCATCGAAGGATCCGCACTCATGAGCCCTCCCCAAGGCCAAACGCCACGAGCGTAACCGAGAGGGACAAAGCGATTCCGTCCCGTACGACCGCACGGTCCACGACGGACCGGCCGACCGGCCTACCGTCACGGGCGTGAACCGTCCGGACGCGAGCAGCGGACAACAGGTGACACGTCCCCACTCGCCGAAAGGCCGCGCATGAGAAGACTGAGACGGGCGAAGGATGTCGACGTCGGCGCGCTCACCGACGCCGAGGTCGTCGCCCGGTCCGTGCGGGAGCCGGAGACCTTCGCCGCGATCTTCGACCGGCACGCGCCGCACATCCACCGCTACCTGGCGCGGCGCCTCGGCTCCGCGGCCGCTGACGACCTGGTGGCGGAGACGTTCCTCGCCGCGTTCCGGCGCCGGGAGCGGTTCGACACCGGCTGTCCGAACGCCCGCCCCTGGCTGTACGGGATCGCCACCAACCTGGTCGCCCAGCAGCGGCGGATCGAGGAACGGGAGTACCGGCTGCGGCAGGCGTACCACCCGGCGACGTCCGAGGCGTCCCCCGCCGACCGGGTCGCCGCCGAGGTGACTGCGCGGTCGCTGCGCCGGCACCTGCTCGACGCGCTGGCCGGGCTCGCCGACGGCGACCGCGACGTGCTGCTGCTCGTCGCCTGGGAGGACCTGACGTACGAGGAGGTCGCCGCCGCGCTGGCCATCCCGGTCGGCACCGTGCGGTCCCGGCTGAACCGGGCGCGCCGGCTGCTGCGGGAACGGCTCGGCGGCGAACCGGCCGACACCATCGAGGAGGTACTGAGCAATGGATGAGATGAGACTGCTCCAGCGGCTCGGCGACGAGACCGAGTTGCCGGCCGGCGAACGACTCGGCGCCGCGCGTACCCGGTTGGTCGGCGCGCTGACCGCGACGGAGGCCGCGCCGGTTCGGCGGGCGCGACGGCCGGCCTGGCGGCTGGTCCTCGCCGGCGTCGCGACGGCGTCGGTGGCGGCGTCGCTCGCGGCGGTGCTGGTGCTGGCGCCGGACCGGATCGGCGGCAGCGCGCCGGCCGCCCGGGCCGACGCCCGGCAGGTGCTGCGCGACGCGGCGGCGGCGGCGTTGCGGCTGCCGGACGTCGAGCCCCGGCCCGACCAGTTCGTCTACACGCGCTCGCAGGGCGGCGCGGAGCTGCGGGAGAGCTGGGCGTCGGTGGACGGGACCAGGGACGGCCTGGTCGTCGAGTACCCGCCGGGCGGCCGACAGGAATACGTGCTCCCCGGCTGCCGGGACGGCCGCGCGAAGGGGTACAAGGGTCAGCAGCTCATGCCGGGCACCGAGCCGTGCGTGCCGGAGCCCGCCTACGATCCCGCCGTGCCCACCGACGCCACCGCGATGCGCGCCTACCTGGACAAGCACCGCAGCGGCGAGCCCGGTGACGTCAACGCCGCCGCCAAGGACGTGATGTTCCTGCTCAACGACTCGTACCTGAGGCCACGGTCGCGGGCCGCGCTGTTCGAGGCCGCCGCCGCGACGCCGGGCCTGAAGGTGGTGGAGAAGGCCACCGACGGTGCGGGCCGCTCCGGTGTGGGCGTCAGCTGGTCCTCCCCGGGGAACCCGGCCCTGATGGTGATGGTGTTCGACCCGCGGACGTACGCGTTCCTCGGCGTGGGCGGGGAGGCGGGCACGTCCGCGGTGCTGTCCGTCGCGATCGTGGACCGGGTCGGCCAGAAGGGCTGACGCCCGCCGGGCGGGCCGCCTCCCCGGCGGCCCGTCCGACGCGTACCCGCTCCGATCGGGTCTGCGCCATCATGAGCGTCATGACGAAGGCGGACGTGGTGGTGGTCGGCGGCGGGGTGATCGGGATGACGACAGCGCTCACGCTCCAGCGGCGCGGCGCCCGGGTCACCGTGCTGACCGCCCACGACCCGGCCGACACGGTGTCGACGGTGGCCGCCGCGGTCTGGTACCCGAGCCACACCGAGGAGGATCCCCGGGTGCTGCGCTGGGCCCGGGACACCCACGCCGAGCTGCGCCGCCAGGCGGCCGACGGCGTGCCGGGGGTGGTCGACCGGCCCACCCGGATGTGGCTGCGCCACCGCTACACCGAGCCGCCCTGGTGGGCCGACGCCTGCGGCGACCTGACGGCCGAGCCGGCGGAGCCGCCGTACACCGCGCTGCTGCGGTTCACCGCCCCGTCGGTGGAGATGACCAGCTACCTCGCCTGGCTGCGGCAGCGCCTGGAGGCCGGCGGGGGCCGGGTCGTCAGCCGCGCGCTGGGCACGCTCGCCGAGGCGTACAAGGTCGCGCCGGTCGTGGTGAACGCGACCGGCCTGGCCGCCGGCCGCCTCGCCGCCGACCCGGCCGTGTACCCGGCGCGCGGGCACGTCCTGCTGGTGGCGAATCCCGGCCTGACCGTCTCGGTGCGCGACGAGGACGACCCGGCGGGCATCACGTACGTGCATCCGCGCCGGCACGACGTGGTGCTCGGCGGCACCTACGAGGCCGGGGTGGGACACACCCGCCCCGACCCGGAGGAGGCGGCGGCGATCCGGCGCCGGTGCGTGGCGCTGGTGCCGCAGCTCGCGGACGCGCCGGTGCTGGGGGAGCGGATCGGGCTGCGCCCGGCCCGGCACGGCGGTCCCCGGGTCGAGGTGGACCCGGCGGACGGGCGGCTGGTGCACGCGTACGGGCACGGCGGCGCGGGGGTGACGCTGTCCTGGGGCTGCGCCGCCGAGGTGGCCGATCTCGCGCTGAGTGTCTGACCCTTCCGGCGCGGGCGAGCTGGCGGCCCACCGCCGGAGCGCGCGGGCGGTAACCTCGGCCCGGTGTCCGCCCGCCGCGCCGCACTGTCCGCCCTCGTCGCCCTGATCGCCGTCCACATCGGCTGCACGCTTGTCGCGCTCGCCGCCTACAGCCACCGGATCGGCCTGGTGACCCACGACGGCTCCGGCTTCCTGGTGGAGCTGCTCGACGCCGTGGTGCCCCTGCGTGACCTGCTGCCCGCCGTGCTCTGGCTGCTGCCTGTCATGCTGCTCGTCACGTTCGCGGCCCTCGGCCGGTGGGCCGCCCGGCGGACCGTCCGCCCCGACGACGAGCGGCTACCGGCGACGGCGTGGACCGCCGGCATCGCCGCGGTGCTGCTCAACCCGCTCGCGGCCGTGCGCTACGCGTCGGCCACCGCGAACGGCGGCGAGTACATGCGTACGGTTCAGGTGGAGACCAACCTTCTGGTGCTCGCCGCCGCCGTGGCCACCACGATGAGCGCGCTCGCCGTCGCCGGGTTCGTCCGGCGCTCCGACGCCGCCTGAGCGCTCTGGTCACCGCTCCAGGACGGTGAGCCATTCGGCGGCGCGGGGACGGTATCCGTGCAGCTCGAAGAGCCCGCGCACGATCGCCGGCACATGCCCGGCGCCGTACACGACCGCCACGTCGATGCGTTCCGCCGACCGGGTACGGATCAGCTCGGACAACGCGGCGAGCAGCCGCTCGTCGCGTTCGCCGCCGAGCGCGCGCTCGGTGTGCTCGGTGAACTCGTGGTCGGCGTACCGCTCGTCGGTGGCCGACGGCAGGTCGTTCATCTCGATCTCCGGTGAGAGCAGACACCGGGTGCCGCCGAAGAACTGCATCACCGTCACGAACGGGATCACCAGCCACATCTGGAGGCGGTACCGCAGCGGCATCACCCGCCAGCCCCCGGTGAACTCCTCCGCCGACACGTCCGGGTTGAGCACCTCGACGCCGAGAGACGCGTACGGGATGGGGTCCGTCACCAGGCCGGAGCGCCGGTTTGCCGGCATGGCCCGGTAGGTGAGTGTCAACGCCGAGCCGACCGCCGATCGGCCGCTGACGCCCTCGACGACGAGCAGGTCGCATTCCCGGAGCCGCTTCGTGACCGCCGCGTAGAACGCCGGGCTCGCCACGTGGAGCATCGGGAACACCAGGAACTCCAACCGGCTGCCGGGACGGCGTAGCCGGAGCACGGCGGAGCGGGTGCCGATGACGCTGTGTTCGATGATCTGCATGCCTGCCCCCGTGGCATCGGCTGCTCTTGTCGGCAGGGTAGGGCGGCCGGGCAAGGCGTCCCACGGACCGGTCAGGAATCGAGAAGCCCCGAGCGGGCACCCCGACCTAGCGTTTCCGGCACGGGCCACCCCGCCGGGGAGGCCACCGCCCGGAGGTAGGCATCAATGGATACGCGCATCCGTCAGCTCCACCGCTGGTTCTCCGTCGCCTTCACCGTGACCGTCGTGATCACCTTCGTGGCGCTGGCGCAGAAGGACCCGATCGTGTGGGTCTCCTACGTGCCGCTGCTGCCGCTCGCCCTGCTCCTGATCAGCGGTCTCTACCTGTTCGCGCTGCCGTACCTGCGGCGCCGCCGTGCCGCCGCGCGCCCGCGCTGACCTGGGGGGATTACCGGGGCCGGTCAGCGGGCAACACTGGCGGATGGAGCAGAAGGTGATGGTGTTCGCCCCGGCCCCGCTGCTGACGGTGACGATCGAGCAGCAGGGCGACGTACCCGAGCTGCACCTGCACCCCGGCGGGCAGGGGGTGTGGCAGACCCGGATGATCGCGGCACTCGGCGTACCGGTGACGATGTGCGTGGGTCTCGGCGGCGAGGTGGGCGACGCGGTCCGCAAGTTGCTCGACGACGAGGACGTCACGGTCCGGATGGTGCGGCGGGAGTCCGGCACCGGCTGGTACGTGCACGACCGGCGCGACGGCGAGCGGACCGAGATCGCCGAGCACCCGGGCGCGCCGATGGTGCGGCACGACATCGACGAGCTGTACACGGTGACGCTCACCGAGGGGCTGCGCGCGCCGGTGAGCGTGCTCAGCGGCCCGGCCGACCCGCAGGTGGTGGACCCGGACATCTACCGCCGCCTCGCCGCCGATCTGAGCGCCAACGGCGGCACAGTGGTGGCCGACCTGTCCGGGCCGTACCTGGAGGCGGTGCTCGACGGCGGCGTGAGCGTGCTGAAGGTCAGCCACGAGGAACTGCTCGACGACGGCCTGGCCAAGGACGACAGCGTCGAGGCGCTGCGCGACGCCGGCCGCCGGTGCCAGGAGCGGGGCGCGCGGACGGTGCTGATCAGCCGCGCGGGGGAGCCCGCGCTGGCGCTGCCGGAGGACGGCGAGCCGCTGCTGGTGCACGCCCCGCCGCTGGAGCCGGCCGACCACCGGGGCGCCGGTGACTCGATGACCGCCGGGGTGGCGGCGGTGCTGGCCCGGGGCGGGGACCTGCGGGAGGCGCTGCACGTCGGCGCCGCCGCCGGAGCGCTCAACGTGACCCGGCACGGGCTGGGCACCGGCCGGGCCGAGGCGGTACGCGAGCTGGCCGGCCGGGTGCGGCTGACCCCGCTGGACGGCGGCGACGATGACGACTGACCGGCCGCCACGGGTGCTCGTGACGAACGACGACGGTGTGCACGCCCCCGGCATCCGCGCGCTGGCCCGGGCCGCGTACGAACGGGGGATGGACGTGGTGGTCGCGGCGCCGGAGGCCGAGGCGAGCGGGATGAGCGCGGCGCTGTCGGCGGTGACCGACGACGGGCGTCTGGTGTTCCGCGAGACCGAGCTGGACGGCCTGCCGGGTGTGCCCGCGTACGCGGTGGCGGCCTCCCCGGCGTACATCGCGGTGCTGGCCGGCCTGGGTGTGTTCGGGCCGGTGCCGGACCTGCTGCTGTCCGGCATCAACAGGGGCGCCAACGCGGGCCACGCGGTCCTGCACTCCGGCACCGTCGGCGCGGCGCTGACCGCCGGCAACAACGGCATCCGGGCGCTCGCCGTGTCGCTCGACGTGCTCACCGCGGCGGCGGCGAGCGCCGGCAGCGGTGGCGCGGCGATCGCGGTGCTGGACAGCGTGGACGACGAGTCCCGCCACTGGTCGAGCGCCGCCGAGCTGGCCGCGACGCTGCTGCCGTGGCTGGCCGGCGCGGATCCGGGCACGGTGCTGAACCTCAACGTGCCGGACCGGCCGGCCGACCAGGTGGCCGGGCTGCGCCAGGCGACACTGGCCCCGTTCGGTCAGGTGCAGGTGTCCGTCGCCGAGCGCGGTGAGGGATTCGTGCGGACGGCGGTGGAGGCGAGCGCGGTCCGCGCGGTCCCCGGCACCGACATCGCCTGGCTGGCCGACGGGTACGCCGCGGTCACCGCGATCCGGGCGCTCGGGCACCTGCCCGACGTGGAACTGCCGGTCGACGGCTGAGGACGGCTCCGCCCCGCCACCGTCGTACGGATGGCGGGGCGGAGATCGTCACTCGCCGGCCGCGCGCCTGCGGTCGGCCTCGGCGTCGGCGGCGCCCACCGGGGTGCCGTCGCTGTCCCGGTCGGCCCGCGACAGGTCCACGTCGGCGCCGGCCCGGGCGGCGTCGGCAGCCGCGTCGTCGGCGCCGACGACCTCACCACCGTCGGTCTGTCCGTCGTCGGGGACCAGCCGCCCGGCGGCGGCCAGCCCGATCGGTGCGTACCTGGGGTCGGTCATCTCGTCCTCCTCACCGGTGCTCCTGCGCAAGCGGTACCCCGGTACGGGACGCGGCACACGCGCGCGGGTCAGCGGCCGCGGTCGAGGAAGTCCAGGGTGACCGCGGCGAACAGCGGCGACTGGTCGATGTCGTAGTGGGTCAGGCCGGGCAGGATCGCCAGCGCGTGTCCGCCCGCCGGGCGGCCCTCACCCGTCCAGCCGCCGTCGCGCCGGCCGCCGTCGAGCAGCCCGAACACCTCGACGAAGTGGCTCGGCGGGGCCATGTCGGCGTCGGCGGCCACCACGAGCGTCGGCACCCGCAGGGCACGGACCTGCTCGGTGAAGTCGAAGTCCGTCCGCATCGCCTCGCCGATCTTGTCGAGCAGCCGGGGGAAGTCCTCCGGACGCGGCGCGACCCGCTGGTACAGCTCGTACATCGGCGTGTCCTTCATGTACTCGGCCGCCGCGGCGCCGACCTGACCCTGCTGCGCCAGCAGTTCCGGGTAGACGGCGTCGCGGCGGATGTGCGCGGACGCGGCGACCAGCCGGCCGATCCTGTCGGGGTGCCGGAAACCGGTGTGCAGGGCGACGCCGCCGCCGAGAGAGAAGCCGACCACGTCCGGGCGGTCCAGCCCGAGGTGGTCGATCAGCGCGGCCACGTCGTCGGCCATCAGCGCCATGTCGAGCGGCCGGTCCACGTCGGCGGTGCGGCCGTGCCCCTGGAGGTCCACCACGATCACCTGGTGCCGGGCGGCCAGCGTGGGCAGGAGCGGCGCGAACATCTCACCCGAGGTGAGGCCGCCGTGCAGCAGGATCATCGGCCGGCCCTCGCCGTGCGTCTCGTAGTAGAGGTGGACGCCGTTGACGTCGGCGTACCGCCCCGGGGCCTGTGTCTCGTCGCGCTGCGCTGTGGTCATCGGTGCTCCTCGGACGTGGTGACCTGACGGCTGGTGGACCGGCCGGGCGGCACGGACTCATCGGTGCGGGCCCGAACGTGCTCGCATTGACGCAGCATGTGGGCTAGTTTCGGCGGGGTGAGCGAGGTGGCGAGCGTCCCCGTCGAGGCGCAACTCGAGGAGTACCGGTCGGAGCTGACCGGCTACTGCTACCGGATGCTGGGTTCGGCCTTCGAGGCCGAGGACGCGGTACAGGACACATTCGTCCGTGCCTGGCGTAATTTCGACAAGTTCGAGGGGCGGTCCGCGCTGCGGACCTGGCTCTACCGGATCGCGACGAACGTCTGCCTGTCCATGTCCACCAGCGCGCAGCGCCGGGTCCGGCCGATGGACCTCGGTCCGGCCGGCGTCGGCACCGCCACCCACCCCGGCGAGCCCCGCCCGGAGCAGATCTGGCTCGGCCCGGCGCCCGACGACCGGGTGCTGCCGGAGGTCGCCGACCCGGCCGAGGTGGTGGCCGGCCGGGAGTCGGTCCGGCTGGCGTTCGTCGCGGCGTTGCAGCACCTGCCGCCGAAACAGCGGGCCGTGCTGATCCTGCGCGAGGTGCTGGCGTGGTCGGCCCAGGAGGTCGCCGACCTGCTCGACACGTCGGTGGCGAGCGTCAACAGCGCGCTGCAACGGGCGCGCGCCACGCTCGCCTCGGCCGACACCGAGGCCGACGTGCGCCGGCCGCTCGACAGCGAGCAGCAGGCGCTGCTCGCCCGCTACGTGCGGGCCTTCGAGGCGTACGACCTGACGGCGCTCACCGCGCTGCTGCACGAGGACGCGACGCTGTCGATGCCGCCGCTGCCGCTGTGGCTGCGCGGCCCCGAGCACATCGCGGCGTGGATGGCCGGCACCGGCAGCGGCTGCCGCGGCTCCCGCCTGGTGCCGACCGCCGCCAACGGGATGCCGGCGTTCGGGCACTACCGGCGCGACCCCGACGGCTCAGGCCACGTGCCCTGGGCGCTGATCGTGATCGGTGTCTCCGGCGGCCGGATCACGTCGCTCAACAACTTCCTCGACGTCGAGCGCCTGTTCCCGTTGTTCGGACTGCCGGACCGGCTCGAGGAGGGTGCCGGCCAGCCCGAGCAGGCCGGCGAGCTCGCGTAGCTCGTCGCAGGCCCCGCGTACCTCCAGCCGCCAGCCGAACCGCCGCGCGGTCAGCCGCATCCGTGCCAGCACCTCGACCGTGACCAGGTCGGGCGCGCTCACCGCGGACACGTCGCACACCACCACGCCCCGGTCGCGGCCGCGCAGCGCCTCGGCCAGGTCGGCGCAGCGGGCCGCGATGTCCGCGCGGGTCGGCGTCCCGTCGGGCAGGCAGAGCAGGTGGGTGATCACACGCATTGGACCGCCGTACGCCCCGTCTCTCATCGGTACGCGCGTGCCGAACACGGCCCGGCGCACGTTGCCTCGAACACCTTGTTGCACGCAGTTACATCGACGTTAACTGCTATACCAATCATCGGTGCTCAGCTATATGATCCCGGTAGTTCACCCCGAAGCCTCACGAAACCGCAGCTCCCACACCCCTCGGGTCGAACTCCGCAAGCCAGGTGCCTCCGCAACGTCGTGCCTGGCGACCGCCCGGCGTTGTGGTTCGGCCTGCCGGAAAGGTGGGAACGGATGACAGGGCTCCCGTCCTTGGTCATCGGCATCGCGTCCTCGTCGGCCGAGCGCCGGCAGCTCGCCCAACTGCTCGGCGGCACCGAGTCCTTCCTGATCGTGTCCAGCGCCCATCAGGCCCGCCGTTTCCTCGACCTGGTGCGCAGGCCCGCGCTGGCCCCGGCGCCGCAGCCGCCCGCGGCTGACGAGGCGCCGGCCGAGCCACCCCGGCGGGATCTGGCCGTCGACTCCGACCGGCGGGTGCTGCGCTGGCGGGAGCGGGAGATCGGGCTGACGCCCCTGGAGCACGACCTGATCGTCTGCCTGGCCGGCACGCCCGGTCAGGTGTGGACGTACGCCCGGCTGCACCGCGCCGTCTGGGGCAACGACCACTTGGGACGGGGCTCCGACATGCACTCGGTGGTCCGCCGCCTCCGCCGCAAGTTGGGCCGCCTCGACGCTTCCGCCACGATCCACGCCGTCCGAGGCGTAGGTTTCCGCCTCACCCCCTGACAGTCCTGACCCACCCACCCACCCCACCCCTGGCTCGGCGATCTTGCACTTTTGGCCCCCGGCGTGTCCCTTTGGCGCACTTTGCCAGGGCTGCAAGTGCAAGATCGCCGGGGCTTGTGGGGTGGCGTGGGCGGATGCTCGTTCGGGCAGCTGCCGGCCGGGAGCCGGGAGCCGTGGTGGTCTCCACTCACGGACCAACAGGAGTGGGACGACCCGCCCGGTGTGTGCCGGGCGGGCCGTCCTCGTCGGTGCTGAGGTCAGCAGCGGGTGGGGGAGAGGGTGAAGTCCTCCACCGTGGGCGTGCTGCTGTTGATCTTCGTCTGGCGCGTCTGGGGCTTCCAGCCGTCCTTTGCGACGATCAGCGTCAGCGGGTTGTTGCGCCGGTCCATCCAGTAGGCGTACCGGCCCTGGGCGTCGGTGGTGAAGGTGTACGAGTTCGCCCAGGAGTCGACCTGCACTGTCACGCCTGCCAGCGGCGCGGTGGCGCCCTGGCAGCTCTTGCCGGAGACCGTGCCGGACAGCTTGCCCCAGGTGGTCGGCGGCTGCGCGATCATCGTCACCGTCACCGGCTCCACCGTGTACGGGGTGTTCTCCTTGATCACCACTGATGCCGAGTACGTGCCGGGCTGGTCGACGTTCGCGGTCATGCCGACCGTGACGGTCACCTTCTCACCCGGCGCCAGCGTGACCTTCGACTTGTCGACGGTCAGCCAGCTCACGTCGGCAGTGCCCTCGGCGCACTCGCCGAAGCCGGGCAGGACCTCGCTGTCCTTGGTGGCCGTGAAGCCGCCCGACGAACCACCGATCTTGTAGAACCCGCAGGCCGCGCCACCCCGGTAGCGGGGGGCGTTGGCGTTGGGCAGGTTGGCCCACGAGTTGGTCGCCGGGTCGAACGCGAAGCCGGCGTTGGTGATGGCGCCGCCCTGCGACCCGCCGACGACCAGCAGCTTGCCGCCTGCGACGGCGTACGAGGAGGCCCAGCTGTCGGCCGGCGCGTCCGGGATGGCGGTCCAGGCTCCTGCGGCCGGGTCGAAGGCGTAACCGACCTTCTGCGACGTGGTGCCGTCGTTGCCGCCGGTGCAGTAGACGGTGCCGTCGATCCCGCCGCAGGACAGGAACGCCACCGACTTCGGGTACGCCGGCAGCGTCTCCCAGGCGTCGGCGCCCGGGTCGTACCGGACCACCGAGTTGGCCATCGGCGTGCAGCTCGCGGTGGTGCAGCCGCCGATCGCGTACAGCTTGCCGTCCGCGACCGCCTGGCCGGCCGCCGCGCGCGGCGCCGGGTTGTCGGCCTTGCGGGTCCACGTGTTCGCCGCCGGGTCGTACGAGAAGGTGGCGGCGTCCGGACCGGCGGCACCCCAGCCGCCGGTGGCGATGATCTTGCCGTCGATCACGCCGACCGTCATGGCGTTGCGCGCGCCGGGCAGGTCGGCGATCCCCGTCCACGTCTGGGTGATCGGGTCGTACTTGTAGTTCTTGGCGCTCGACGCGGTGCCGTCGCCACCGGCGATGGAGTAGACGGTGCCGTCGACGTTGACGACCCGGTTGTCCATCACGTTCGCCGGGTAGCCCGGGATGGTGGTCCAGGGGTCCGCCTGCGGTGCGGCGGCGGCGATCGCGTTCGACGACTTGCCCGACGAGCGGGCCGCGAACGACGTGGCGGCAGTCAGCCGTTGCGCCGGCGCGCCGGTGGAGCCGAGCAGGGCCTGCTCGGACAGCTGGGAGCCGTCGGCCCGTTGCAGTACGAACCCGCCGTCGCGCTCACTGAACTCGGCGGTGACCGGGGCCCCGCCGGTGTTCGTGACGGTGAACGTCTTGCTGACCTTCCCGCTCGGCATCCGGACCGTGCCGGTGATCGAGGTCGGCTTCACCGACAGCCGGCCGGCGGCGAGCTGGAAGTTGGCCGCGGTGGCCCAGTCCTCCTCGACCGTGACCTGCTTGGTCTGGCTCACGTAGTTGCCCGCGCCGGCGGTGAACGGGTGCGTCCCGGTCAGCGAGGAGAACATCCAGTAGAAGCCGTCGGGCAGCTCGGTGTCGTCGGGCGTGGCGACCGTGGTGGCCTTCTCCGCCGGACGGTCCTTGCTGGTCACCGTGGCGCCGTTGAGGTAGCCGTTGTCGTTCTTGTCGCGGACGTGGCCGAGCACCAGGCCGCCCGTGACCGGCTTGCAGACGAGCTTGCTGCCGATGAGGACGTTGTCGACCTGCCACCACCATTCCCAGCTCGCCTCGTAGTAGTGGAAGCGCACCCGCACCTGCGACTGGCCGGCCGCCTGCGGGATCGGCACCTCGGTCACCCGCGGGCCGCGCACGTCGGCGGCCTGCCGGAGCACGTTGCTCCACGTGGTGCCGCCGTCCAGGCTCAGGTCGACGTCCGCGCGGTCGCTGTTGAGCCAGTTGTAGTCCTGGTTGAAGCGGATCACCGGCGTGGTCACGCCGGTCAGGTCGACCACCGGGCTGACCAGCGACGTGTCCTGCCGCCCGCCGCTGCCGTAGTTGTCGCTGTCGATGATGGCGAAGTTGCCGCTGCCGCCGGTCAGGTTGCCGCGCTCACCGGCGTCGGTGAACTCCCAGACCTGGCCGGTGCCGGCGTTGTCCACCACGCTCCAGCCGTCCGGGACACCGGTGCCGTCGAACGTCTCGTACTCGCCGTCGGAGCTGACGGTGTAGCCGGGGGCGGTGGTGCACGCCTCCGGGTTCGCCTGCACCGCGATGTTGGCGGTCACGTTGCCCGTGCCGACGGTGACCTCCTTGGTGGTGGTCAGGTAGCCGGCGTACTGCGGCTCGACGGTGAGGCGGTACGTCGCACCGGACGGCAGCGACAGGCTGTAGCGGCCGGTCGCCGGCGTCGTGTAGTCGGAGATCGGCGTGCCCTCGACGCTCACCTTCGCGTACAGCGGCCAGCCGTGCCCGGACCCGTCGGTGACCTGCCCGCTGACCGTGACGCTGGGTACCGCGGTGAGCGCGACGTCGAGCGTGGTGGTCGTGTTCGCGGTGATCGTCGCGGACAGCGTGCGGGTCGCGTACCCGAAGGCCGAGACGACCACCTGGTAGTCGCCGGCCGGCAGGAGCGAGGAGTACGTCCCGTCCGCGCCGGTGGTCAGCGTGCGGTCCGCCGGGCCGGTCAGGGTGACGGTCGCGCCGGCGATTTCGGCACCGGTGGCGGCGTCGGTGACCTTGCCGGCCAGCGTGCCGTTGTCGCCGATCGGGGCGGCGGCGAGCAGCGCGAGCGCGTCCAGGCGGCCCTCACCGTAGACGTTGTTGTCGTCGGTGGTGCCGCCGCACTGGGTGTCACCCTTGTCGATGGCCGCGTCGTCGAGCAGCGCGCGGGTCGCCGTGACGTCCCCGACCAGGGTGGGCGCCGCCGACCAGAGCAGCGCGATCGCGCCGGCCAGGTGCGGCGCCGCCATCGAGGTGCCGCTGATGCTGGCGTACGAGTCGGTCGGCACACTGGAGCGCACGTTCACACCCGGCGCCGAGATGTTCGGCTTGATCTCGCCGTTCTGCCCGGTGCCCCGGGACGAGAAGCTGGCGATGTTGTTGTTGATGTCGTACGCGCCGGCCGAGTAGTTGCTCGCCAGGCTGCCCGGCGAGCCGCTGGTCTGGCAGGACGGGCCGTTGTTGCCGTTGGACCAGACGCCGAAGATGCCGGAGGCGTTCCACGCGTCGGTGACGTCCTCCATGAACGGCTCGTTCGACGGCGTCCTGGTGCCCCACGAGTTGTTGATGATGTTGGGGCGCTTGCTGGCGTCCGGGTTCTGCCCGGCGAGGTCGGTGGGCTCCAGCATCCACTGCCCGGAGGAGATCAGCGCGGCGTCGGACGGGCAGCAGCCGTTCGCGGCGATCCACTTGACCTCGGGGGCGACACCGATCTGGTTGGCCCCGTCGGCGCCGGCCATGGTGCCCATGGTGTGCGTGCCGTGGCCGTCGGAGTCGCATGGTGCGGTGGCGCACTCGCCGGCAGCGTCGAACCAGTTGTAGTCGTGGTCGAAGGTGCCGTCACCGTTGTTGCCGCGGTAGGCGTTCACCAGCGCCGGGTGGTCGAACTGGACGCCACTGTCGATGCTCGCCACGGTGATCCCGGCGCCCTTGACGCCGTACTGGGACCAGACGTCGTCGGCGTTGATGTTGGCGATGCCCCACTCCAGGGCGTTCGCCGACTTCTCGTCGGTGCCCTTCGTGGTCTCCGGCAGCTTGTACTCCACCGGTGCGTACAGACCGTCCACCTCGGAGTGGGCGGCGAAGTTCTGCGCCATGGTCAGCGACCCGTCGGTGACCTTGATGGCGTTCGTCGCCCAGAAGGTCTGGTACTTCGTGCCCGAGCGGTCCAGCTCGGCCCGGATCTTCGACTGGCTGTCGGCGGCGGTCTTCTTCAACGCCGCCGCGACGGCGGCGCCGCGCTCGTTCCAGTCCTTGATCGCGGCGGCCTTGCTCAGGTCCGCCTTGGCGCCGAAGTGGATCCAGAAGTCGCCCTCGCTCTTGCCCTGGAGCTGCCGGGTGAGTTCGGGGCGGATCTTGTCGCCGGCCGACGCGCCCGCGCCCGTCTCCGCCTGTGCCGCGGTGCCGGTAGCGGCCAGCGCGGTGGCGGCGAGCACCAGGGCGGCGCCCGCGCTCACCAGCCGCCGGGCCGGGCCCCATCTGTGTGGACGTCTCAGCATCGGTGCTGCCTCCTGTTCCGATGACCCGCTGATGATCGAGCCATGGCAGAAGGGCCAGGAGACGTGCTCTCCCGACTACGACACCGGTGTGAAAAGAACCCCCCAGGCCCCCTAGGCGCCGTGCGGGTCTGCGCCGGACGCCTGAGTGGACACTATGATCGACAGTGAGGAACGATCAATGACCGTACGTGAGCAACATGTCACCAACAGGTCCCCGGTTAGAGCGGCCTGTTGACAGTTTTTGTCACGGTGGGGCGCGGTGACGACTGACGGCACGAACGCGGCGAACTCCGGCACCGACCCGTCGGAGCGCCCATTCTCGCTCGTCATCGGGGTGACGTCGTCCCCGGCCGAACGGCTGCGGCTGACCGAGTTGCTGGACGGCGTCGCGCCCCTTCTGATGGTCACCGATCTGGACGAGCTGCGCGAGTTGATCACCGATGCGCCGGCCTCGGCGCACGCGCCCGCACCGGCCGTCGCGCCGGCTGCGCCAGTACCCCGGGACAAGCCCGCGCCGGACGGCGCGCTGGTCATCGACGCGGCCCGGTCGACCGCCCGGTGGGGCAACCGGGAGACCGCCCTGACCCGGCTGGAGCGTGACCTGCTGACCTGCCTGACCGTCGAGCCGGTACGGGTGTGGAGCTACGCCGAACTGCATCACGCGGTCTGGCACGACGCGCCGACGCACGGCCGGGCCGACGTGCAGTCCCTGGTGAAGCGGCTGCGCCGTAAGCTCGACGAGCTGGGCACCGGCGTCACCATCGCGGCGGTACGCGGCGTCGGCCTGCGGCTGACCGACCACCGCCACCCCCGGGTACGGGGCGACTGACCACACGCCCACTGTGAAGGGATGGCATTGGCACCCTGGCGCTGGCTCCTGGCGGATCAGGCCGGACCGCACTTCCTCGACGACGACTCGCAGCGGGTCCTGCTGGTGGAGGCGCGGTCGCTGTTCGCCGCCCGGCCGATGCACAGGCAGAAGGCACACCTGATCCTGTCCACGCTGCGGCACCGCGCCGCCGGACTCGGCGACCGGGCACGGCTGGTACGGGCCGACACGTTCCGCGAGGCGCTCACCGGGCTGGGCGAGCCGGTCGAGCTGGTGCACCCGGCGTCCCGGGCGGCGTTGGCGTTCGCCAGTACCGTGGACGGGCTGACAGTGCTGCCGCCGCGCGGATTCGTCACCGATCGCGCCGACTTCGCCGCCTGGGCCGACCGGCGGCGCGGCCGGCTGCGCGTCGACGACTTCTACCGGTACGCCCGCGAGCGCCACGACGTGCTGCGCGACCTGCCCGCCCCGGCCCGCCGCCGCCGTGCCCGGCCACCGGTCGACGTGCCGCCGCCCCCGCCGGTCGTCGAGGACGACATCGACGCGCAGGTCCGCCGCGACCTGGACCGCTGGGCGGAGGAGGGGATCCGGTTCACCGGCCGGGACGCGCCGCGCCGTCACCCCGCCACGCACGCCGAGGCGCAGGACCGGCTCACACACTTCCTGACCCATCGGCTGCCCGCGTACGCCGACACCCACGACCTGCTCCGCGACGGTGACGGACTGCTCGCGTACAGCGCGCTGTCGTCCTCGTTCAACAGCGGCCTGCTCGACCCGGAACCGGCGATCCGGGCCGCCGAACGGGCCGGCCGGGACGGCGCCGCGCCGCCCGCCGCGGTGCACCGGTTCGTGCGCGGCCTGCTCGGCTGGCGCGAGTTCTTGTGGCAGCTCTACTGGTACTTCGGGCCGCGGTTCCGGGGCGCCGGCTGGCTCGGCGCCGCGCAGCCGCTGCCGGAGTGGTTCGACCGGCTCGACGCCGACGCGGTGGAGGCCCGCTGCCTCGCCGGCGTGCTCGCGGGCGTCCGGGACACCGCCTGGGCGCACCACACCGCGCGGCTGACGGTGCTCGCCAACTACGGCCTGCAACGCGGCTGGCGTCCCGCCGAACTGGCCGACTGGTTCCGCCGCAGCTTCGTCGACGGCGCGGACTGGGTCATGAACGCCACTGTCATCGGCATGAGCCAGTACGCCGACCTGTCCCGCATCGACACCCGGCCGTGGGCGTTCGACGGTACGCACCTGTTCCGGATCGGTGCCCCGTGCGCCGGCTGCCGGTACGAGCCCGACGTGGCGCTCGGCGACACGGCGTGCCCGTACACCGGGGGTTTCGAGGCGTTCTGGCACCGCAACCGGGAGCGGCTCGCGGCCGATCCCGGGCTGGCGACGGCGCTTGCCGGACGCGACGAACCGCGTCGCCGCGACGCGGTGCTGGCGCAGGAGGACAAGCGCGGCGACGAGGCGCCCTGAGCCCGCCGCGACGGTGATGTCGCGGACCCGACGGCGCACGGCCGGACGGTGACAGCCGGTGACCCGATCGGTGGAGGCGCCCTGCCGGTGTGGCCGGAATTGATGGCGACCGGTCGATTACCGGTGCGGCACGTATCGCGAGAAGTCTTTGCCTCCTACGGTGGCGTCCGGCACGCGGACGGAGGGGACTCGGGAATCACCCGAGAGGGCCGTCCCGGCGGACAGGGAGAGTTGTCTCGATGCGAGTCTGGCTTCGCGCAGTGGCGGTCGTCGCCGCCGGCGCGGTCGTGGTGGCGGGAGTGCCGGCGCTCGCCGCCACCGTCACCGTGCGGGACGCCGGCGTGGCCGGCCACACCGGCGCACAGGCGACGGGAAGCAGCGCCGCGCTCGGCGCCGCGCGTACCACAGCGACCCGTGCGCTGGTCACCCCCGGGGACACCCGGCTGATGCCGACCACGCCCCGCACCGACACGCCGCGGATCACCAACGGCGAGATCACCGACATCGAGGTGATCGGCAACCGCGTCTTCGTCGCCGGCACGTTCACCTCGATCGCGAACGTCGGCGGGTCCGCGATCGCGCAGAAGTCCCTGGCGTCGTACAACCTGGACACCGGCAAGGTGGACACCGGGTTCAAGCCGGTCATCGACGGCGCGGTCGCCGCGGTGGAGGCGTCGCCGGACGGCTCGTCGCTCTACATCGCCGGCGCGTTCAACACGATCAACGGCGTCACCAAGCGCAAGATCGCCCGGCTGAACCCGACCACCGGCGCGCCGATCGCCGCGTTCACCGCCACCGCCAACGCGCGGGCCACCGCGCTCGCGGTCAGCGGCAACGCGGTCTACGTCGGCGGCCAGTTCGCCACCGTCAACGGGGTCAGCCGGAGCGGCCTCGCAGCGCTCAACCCCACCACGGGCGCCGTCGACACCGGCTTCAACCTGCCGCTCACCGGCGGCATCGGCGTCGGCGGCATGCTCACCGTGCAGCAGCTCAAGCTCACCCACGACCGCAGCAAGCTGCTGGTCGTGCACACCGGCCGCCAGATCGCCGGCCAGGACCGTTACGGCGTGGCGCTCATCGGTACGGCGAGCAAGGCGCTGCTGCCCTGGCGTACCCGGCTGTGGGAGGACAACCTCTCCTTCGTCGGCGGCATCCAGCGCGTCTTCGCCGGGGACATCGCGCCGGACGACTCGTACTTCGTGGTCACCAGCGGATCCGGCGGCGACCGCCCGCCGATCAACGACACCGCCATCGCGTACTCGCTGACCGGAAACGACAACGTCGAGCCGCTCTGGATCTCCCGGCACTTCGACAGCATCTACTCGGTCGCGATCACCGACACCGCCGTCTACGTCGGCGGCCACTTCAGCTGGCAGGAGTCGCCCACGTCGAACGTGCCGTGGCCCGGCCTGGACAACGTCGGCTACGGCACCGGCCAGGGGCTCAGCGGCTACGGCCTCGGCGACCAGGTGGTCCGCCGCGACCACCTCGGCGCCCTCGACCCGCTCACCGGCACCGCGCTGGAGTGGAACCCCGGCTCCAACTCGTACGAGGGCGAGAAGGCGATGCTCGCCACCTCGCGCGGCCTGCTCGTCGGCGGTGACGGCAACGTCAAGGGCGGCAAGACCACCGGCCGGGTGGCCTTCTTCGACCTCTCCAAGGAGCCCGCGCCCGCGGCGCTGGACACCACCATCACGACGCCGATCGAGGGTGCGGTGAAGCCGGCGGGCGAGTCGTTCACGATCAGCGGTCAGGCGCTCGCCCCGGCCGGCGTGGCCCGGGTCCAGCTGGAGATCCAGGACCGCAACAGCGGCAAGTACCTCCAGGCCGACCTGACCACCTGGGGCGCGTTCAAGGCGATCAACACGACGGTCGCCGCGCCGAACGCCACCTCCACCACGTGGAGCCTGCCGGTGACGCTGCCGGCCGGGGTCTACCAGTTGCAGGCCAAGACGTTCGACCGCAACGGCGCCGGCGACACCACCAAGGCGGTCAAGAAGATCGAGGCGTTCCGCTTCGACGACCTGCCGCCGACGACCCGGATCAGCTCGCCGGCGGCCGGCCTGGTCGCCACGCAGACGTTCGTGGCCTCCGGCACCGCCACCGACGACAAGGGCGTCAATTCGCTGATCTACTCGTTCCGCACCCCGGACAACAGGTACCTGCAGGACGACGGCACCGTCGCCGCCGTCTACAACACCTTCCGTGGCGAGCCGGACGTGATCGGCGCGACGTCCACGACCTGGCAGTACGAGGTCACGCTGCCCGCCGAGGGACAGTGGAAGATGACCGCCACCGCCGTCGACACGACCGGGCAGAGCGACCTGCGCGGCGACACCCGCGACTGGACCGTCTCCGCGAACGGCGTACCGCCGACGGTGGCGATCACCTCGCCGGTGGCGATGACGCCGCCGGGCAACGCCGTGCCGTTCACCGTCGCGCCCGGCGGGACCGTCACGTTCGCCGGTTCGGCGAGTGACGACGACGCGCTCAAGTCGGTCGAGATCTACCTGCGCAACAACACCACCCGCGAGGCGCTCGCCAGCGACGGCACGTGGGGCGCCGACTCGGTCGCCGGTTACCACCGGATCTCCCCGACCAACCTCGACGCCGCGACGTTCGACTGGTCGTTCACCACGGTGCCGCTCACCCCCGGCGTCTACGACTTCCGGGTACGGGCGACCGACAGGCTCGGCCTGACCACGTCCAGCACCAACATGGGCCGGCTCACCGTCACCGCCCAGGTGCCGGGCGACGCGTTCCCGAACGGGCTGCTCGGCTTCACCGGCACCAACCAGGACATCGACCAGCTGCACCTGGACCTGGCCGGCACGGCGACCGACGACAAGGGTGTGCGGGCGGTCCGGATCGCGCTGCGCGACCTCGACACCGGCCGGTACGTGCAACCGAACGGCACGATGGCCGCCGCGTTCGCCACGGTCGACGCGACGCTCGCCGCGCCGGGCGCGACCAGCACCGCGTTCACGCTCTCGATCGACCTGCCCACCCGGGGCACGTACAGCGTCGAGGCGTGGGCCGTGGACACCGCCGGTCAGCAGGACAACTCGACGAGCGGCGCGACCGCCCGCTACCTGGTCTACCCGGGTGACACCGACCCGACGCTGGAGCCGAGCATCACGCCGGTCGAGGGTCAGGCGTACACCGGTGGCCGGATCGTGGTCACCGGCCGGGCCGTGGACGACGGCGGGATGCAGAAGGTCGAGCTGCAGATCGGCAACAGCGCCGGGCAGGGCATGAACTCGGCCGGCACGTTCGGCCGGGCGGGCGCGCCGACCAGCTGGCCGTGGATCGCCACGTTCCTCACCAGCCCGGGCTCGCCGGGGTCGAACTTCGCGTACACGTCACCGGTGATCCCGGCCGGCACGTACACGGTGACGATCCGCGGCATGGACAACCGGGGGCAGTACCAGCAGCCGCCCCGTACCGTCACGGTGACCGTCACCGACTGACCGGACGGCCTCGCGGGCCGGTCCGCGCCGGGTCTCCCGGCGCCGGGCCGGCCCGTGCCCGTCTCAGGGCCGGATCAGGCACATCCCGGCGGTGGCCGGCCGGTCCATCGTGGCCAGCGCGTCAGGGGCGGCGTCCAGGTCGATGGTGCGGGTGACCAGCTCGGCCGGGCGCAGCACCCCGGCGGTGACCAGCCGCAGCATCTCCGGGTACGCGTGTGCCGGCATGCCGTGGCTGCCGCGCAGCTCCAGCTCGTACGCGATCACCAGGTCCATCGGCAGCGCGGGCCGGCCCTGCGCGGCGGGCAGCAGCCCGACCTGCACGTGCCGGCCGCGCCGGCGCAGGCCCTCGATCGACGCCACGCAGGTGGCGTGACTGCCGAGCGCGTCCAGCGACAGGTGGGCGCCCCCGCCGGTGGTCTCCCGGATCGCGGCGGCCACCTCGCCCGGACCGCCGAGCGCGCTCGCGTCCACGCAGACCGCGGCGCCGCTGCGGCGGGCCAGTTCCAGCGCGCCGGACGACACGTCCACCGCCACCACCCGCGCCCCGCTCGCCGCCGCGACCATCACCGCGGACAGGCCGACGCCGCCGCAGCCGTGCACCGCCACCCACTCGCCCGCCGCGACCCGGCCCTGCGCGACGACGGCCCGGAACGCGGTGGCGAACCGGCAGCCGAGCGCGGCGGCGGCCGCCTCGTCCAGCTCGTCCGGCAGCCGGACCAGGTTGACGTCGGCGTGCCGTACCGCGACCAGTTCGGCGAACGAGCCCCACCCGGTGAAGCCCGGCTGGGTCTGCCGCTCGCACACCTGCTGGTCGCCCGCGAGACACGAGGGGCACCGCCCGCACGCGCAGACGAACGGCGCGGTCACCCGGTCGCCGGGCCGCCACCCGCGCACGTCCGCGCCGGCCGCCACGACGACACCGGCGAACTCGTGCCCCGGTACGTGCGGCACGCGGATGTCCGGGTCGTGGCCCTGCCAGCCGTGCCAGTCGCTGCGGCACAGGCCGGTAGCGCCGACCCGGACGACCACCCCGTCCGGCGCCGGCGCCGGATCATCCACCCGGCAAACCTCCGGCCGCACCCCGAACCGCTCGAACACCACAGCACGCATGCCCCGATCCTCACACCCGCCCACCCCACCCTCGCCCCGCACCCTCACCCGCTCCCCGCGATCTTGCACTTGCGGCCCGGTTGATGTCGCGAATGTCCAATCTGACCGGGCACGAAGTGCAAGATCGCCGACGAGGGGCCGAGGGTCCAGCCGCCTTTCTCACCTGAAGGAGCGGCGGTCTGCATTCTGAGGGCAGTCGTGGATCTTGGTACGAGAGCGCCCTCATAGGGGCTGCGACTGCCCTCCTCCCGCCGGTGATCAAGGAGTTTGTGTCCTCAGCAGGGCGATGTCCGCCCGCAAACTCCTTGATCACCGGGCACAGGAGGGAGGGACAGGGAGGGAGAGGCTACAGGCGGCGGCCCTGGGAGGTGCGGGCGGTGATGCCGTCCAGGGGGGTTCCCGGGGTGAGGGTCTTCGGGTCGAACCAGAAGATCACCACCTGGGGGTCTTCGCTCCAGCGGACCAGCTTCGCCTCGACCTGCCGGCCGTCGACAGTCCCGACGATGCGGGCCGCCGGGCCGACGAAGTAGCCGAACGTGGGGATCGACGCGTCGGTGGGCACCCGCTGCTGGTCGTACCCGATCTCGTGGAAGCCCGGCCGGCGGTCGCTGCCGGTCACGTCGTTCACCAGGAAGTCGGAGGTCAGGCGGCCGTCCGGCGCGCGCCGTCCGGCGACCAGGCCGATCGTCACGCGCGGCAGCTCCGGCACGTCGACCGGGACCATGAAGAACACGCGCGCGTCGGCGCCGTACCGGATGCCGCTGTCCACGACCGTTCCGAGCGGTTGCGGCGGCGCCTTGGTCGGGGCCGGCGCGGCGGTCGGCGTGGGCGGCGGCGGGCCGGGCGACACGGTGGCGACCGGCTCCCCGGGCGGGAGGTCCGGCGGGCCGGACCGCGTCGCCACGGCGTCGACACCGACCGCCACCGCGACCGTCGCCACCGCCGCCGCGACCCCGGCGCCGATCCGCCGGCGGCGGCGCAGCCGGCGTCCCCGGCGCATGATGTCCGCGATGTCCAGGCCGTCGGCCCGTTCGGTCGCCCGCATCGCGCGGCGCAGCTCGTCCATCTCGGTCACCGGCACGTCTCCTGCGGTCGGGGCGCGGACAGACCGGCGGTACGCAGCTTCTCCAGCGCCCGGGACGAGGTGCTCTTGACGGTGCCGACGGACACGTCGAGTTCGCGGGCCACCTGGGCCTCCGGCAGGTCGAAGTAGTGACGCAGGACGACGACGGCGCGTTCGCGCGCGGTGAGCGTGCCGAGCGCGGTGACCAGCCACCGCCGCGTCGCCACCTCCTCGGCCAGGTCGCCTCCGCGTCGCTCCGGGAGGTCCTCGCTCGGGTACTCGCGGATCGGCCGCCGCCAGGTGTCGACGAGGTGGTTCACCAGCACCGACCGGGCGTAGCCGTACGGATCGCCGTTGCGGATCCGGGACCATGACGCGTACGTGCGCACGAGCGCGGTCTGGGCGGCGTCCTCGGCGTGGTGGTGGTTGCCGGTCATGAGGAAGGCGGCGTGCGTCAGCCGCGCGGAGGACGCCCGCGCGAACTCGACGAACTCCGCGTCACCCCGGGCCATGCCGGTCCTCTGCACCTCTCACCCCGGTAGGGACGTGCGGGACGCGGAAAAGGTTGAGTCCCCGCCGGACCAACTTTCGCGACTGGCCACCCGTCCTCATCCCCGCGCCCCCGACCGGGCGCCGAGGGGAGACGAGATGACCAGGACCGTGGACCGGACGCGCGGCGGCGCGGCGGTGATCGCGCTGACGGTGGCGCTGGCCGGGTGCACACCGGCCGTGGCGGACCAGCCCGCAGTCGCGCCGTCCGGGCCGGCCGGACCGTCGGCCGCCGGGCCGGCCGTGTCGGCGGCAGCGCCCGTCCGGCCCCGGCCGGCGCGGATCGGCTATCCCGCCGAGGGCGGCAACCGGTGGCGGTTCGCCGCCGCCGAGCCGGCCACCACAGGGGGTACGGGTCGGCTGCTGCGCTACCGGGTGGCGGTGGAGCGCGACATCACCGGCCTGCCAGCGGCCGAGTTCGGGGCGCAGGTCACCGGCATCCTCGTCGGACCGGGTGGCTGGACGACCGACGGACGGATCGCCCTGCGCCGCGTCGGCGCCCGTGAGCCCGCCGACTTCACCGTCTACCTCGCCACCCCCGGTACGCGCGACGACCTGTGCGGGGACGGTCTGGACCGGTACACGTCCTGCCGTAACGGGGACCGGGTGGTGGTGAACGTGGCCCGCTGGGTGCTCGGCGCGCCCGCGTACGGGAGCGATCTCGCCGCGTACCGCCGGTACGTGGTCAACCACGAGGTGGGCCACCGTCTCGGTCAGGGGCACGAGCGCTGCCCGGGGCGGGGCCGCCCGGCGCCGGTGATGCAGCAGCAGACGCTCGGCCTGCACGGCTGCACCCCGAACCCGCTGCCGTTCCTGCGTGGCGAGCGGTACGCGGGCCCGTCCGGCGCGTACGACGACCGCCTGCCCCCACCGGAGGGCGGCCGGCCGGGCTGAGTGGGACCGCCGGCGGGTCATGCGCCTCGCGCGGCGGCCGGGCCGGCGCCGGCGGCGATCCCATCCGGCGCTCAGAACAGCGTGGCCGGGCCGACCGGCTCCGGCTCGGGCAGCGGCGCGAGCCCGGGAACGCGCTCGCGGACCTGGTCGTGGAAGCGGCGGGCCAGCTCGGGCGCGTCCGCGTTGTCCGGCGTGTGCACGAACACGGTCGGCGAGCGGCCCTCCCGCAGCCAGCCGGTGACCACGTCCAGCCACGGCTGCCAGCCCTCGACGGTGCTTGCCGGGTCGTCGCGGCCCAGGTAGCGCACGATCGGCCGGTCGGTCAGTGCCCGGGTACGCAGCGGGAGGCGTGGCTTGCGCGTCCACGCCTCCCGCTCGGCGTCGCTGGTCGGCGGCGTGCGGAAGAACGCCGTGGTGTCGAACGGGATCCACTCGGCGCCGGCCCGGTGCAGCGTCGCCTCCAGCGCGCGTACCGCACCGGCCTCGGTGAAGAAGGCGGGGTGGCGGACCTCGACGGCGTACCGGTGACCGCTGGGCAGTGTGCGCAGGAACCGGTCGAGGTCGGGCACGTCACCGGGGCCGAACGAGCCGGGCAGCTGGATCCAGAGCGCGTCGGCCCGGGGCCCGAGCGGCTCCATCGCGTGCAGGAACGCCCGCAGTTCCGCCTCGCCGCCGGTGAGCCGGCGCTCGTGCGTGACCACCTTCGGCAGCTTCGGCAGGAAGCGGAAGCCCGGATCGGTCTGCTCGGCCCAGGACGCCACCGTCTGGCGGGCCGGGGTGGCGTAGAACGTGGTGTTGCCCTCCACGGCGTCGCACCACCCGGCGTACGCGCGCAGCCGCTCGTGCGCGGGCAGCGGATGCGGCAGGAAGCGGCCGGACCAGGACTTGTGCGTCCACATGGCACAGCCCACGTGCAGGCGCATCCCGGTCACCGGTAGGGCCAGCTCGTCGAGCCGCCGCGCAGCGCCGCCTCCCGGTTCCACTTCCGGGTGAGGTACAGCGCGAGGCAGCCGAGCCCGGCGAACACCGGCGCGAGCAGCATGAGCAGCAGGCCGGCGCCGAGCCGGAACCGGTCACTCTGGAGGCCCTTCGCCGACGCCAGCGTGAACGCCTCCACGCCGTCAGCGGTGCAGCTCACGAAGTCGGTGTCCATCCAGGTGATGCCCTCGGTGGCCACCACCGGCGTGAACAGCCGTGGGTCACCGCGGTCGGTCATCACAGACGCTGTCCCCTCGGGCCGGGCCCCGGTCAGCTCCCTGCTGCGCTGCTCGCCGGTGGAGTAGACGCGGCTCTTCGCGGTGCACCGGACGGTGGCGGGATCGACGTCGGCCGGCGTCGCGAGGATGAGGATGTTGCCGGGGCGTACGCCGGTGTCCCGCACCTTGATCTCGGCGCCGGGTGCGAACTCGGCGGCGGCGGAGAAGGTCGACGCGGCCGCGAACGGACCCGTCTGGGTCAGCAGCGCGAGGCCGAGGAACCCGGCCAGCAGGAACCCACCCCCGCCGACGAAGATCCACATCGCGACCACGGCGCGGAAGCGTTGCACGAGCGCGCTCACCGGACGCGGTCCATGTCGAAGGCGCCGTCGGTGACCTGTCCGCGCATGGCGTCGCGGAGGTAGGTCTCGGGATCAGTCCCGGCGTCCCCGCCGCAGGAGGCGAGTGAGAGCGCCGCCACCGGACCGGTCCTTCTCCGTCGCATCCGTCCTCCTCGCGCTCGCGTCGCGGCGGGCCGGGGCCGCCCGGTCGCCGCGACCACGGTAGCCGGGGGCGGCAGGCGCGGCGGATCGGGCCGGGTCAGGGCCGCTCCACCCGTACCGGGTCGCCGCGCACGAGCTCGTCGTGGATCCGCCAGCGGGCGTCGACGCCCGCGCGCCGGGCCGCCTCGTCGTCGGCGGCGATCCGCTGCCGCAGCAGCTCGACCGCGATCCGGCGGTTGAGGTGCAGGTGCCGTTCGGTGTCCACCACCACGGTCCGGCCGGACGGGCGGTGCGTGGCCCGGACGGCGGTGCTCGCCTTGTTGCGGTGCTGGCCGCCGGGCCCGCCGGTGCGGCACGGCACGAACTCCACGTCCGCCTCGTGGAACGGCGTGACCACCACGTCGGTCCGGCAGGTCCGCGCGGTGACGTACCAGTTCTTCCGGCCGTGGCCCGTCCGGTATGGGCTGGGCGCCTGCCAGCAGAGCGTGCCGGTCCACCCGGCCGCGAACGCCTCCGCCCCGGCGCCGCTGATCCGGACCAGCACCGACCGGTACGTGCCGGCCCGGTCGCCGGGTACCGTCTCGACCCGCTCGGTACGCAGGCCCCGCCGGGCCGCCTCGCCCTCCATTCGGGACAGCAGCCGGGTCAGTGCCCAGGCGCACTCGGCGGGTCCGCGCCCGGCGGACAGCAGCAGCTCGGTCACCGGCGGCCCTTCCGGCGCTCGTCGCGGCGGCCTGCGTCCGGCGTCTTGTAGGTGACGAGCGGAACCGTGGTGGTGACCGGCGTGGCGAGGTCGTGCGCCACCAGGTCGCCGATCACCTGCTCGATGCGCTTGTACGCGGTGGGCGCCTCCTCGAACAGCAGCTGCCGGTCGCCGCACACCACTATCGAGCCGACCGGCGTACGCCGCAGCTCCTCGACGGTGTGCTTGGCCCGGCCCCGGCGCAGCGCGTCGGCGCGGGACATCTTGCGCCCGGCGCCGTGCGCCACCGAGTAGCCGGCGTCCGGCCCGGCGTGCGCGGCCACCAGGTAGGAGGGTGTGCCACGGGTGCCGGCGATCAGCACGTCCCGCCCGTCGCCCGGCGCCGCGCCCTTGCGGTGCAGGTAGCGGCCGTCGCGGATCTCGACCAGGTTGTGGCACTGGTCGACGACCGGTTCGGTGGGTTCGGCGCCGAGCGCGTACGCGACCCGCGCGGCCAGCAGCCGCCGGTTGAGCGAGCCCCAGCGCACGGCCGCGTCGTGCCGGGCCAGGTAGGCGTCCGGGTCGGGCGCGGGACCGGCGCCGTGCGTCTCGGTGTGCTCGCGCAGGATCCGCTCGCCCAGCCCGCGCGACCCGGAGTGCACCACGAGCACCAGGTCACCGGCGTCCAGTCCGAGCCGCTCGGCGTGCTCCGCCGCGAGGATCGGCCCGACGCGGGCCAGTTCGACGAAGTGGTTGCCGCGTCCGACGGTGCCGAGGCCGTCGAGGTGCCCGGCCGGCACGTCGCCGTCGAGCACCGACCAGGCCGGGTCGTCGGCGTCCCGGTCCGGGTCGAGCGCCCGGTCCAGGTCGGGGAACCGGGCCGCGAGCCGTTCCGGTACGACCCGGCGCAGCGCGATCGGGAAGACCGCGATGCCGCACCCGATGTCGGAGCCGACGAGGAACGGGTAGAGCACGGTCGAGGACATCGCGGCGCCGATCGGCGCGCCCTTGCCGGGGTGCAGATCGGGCATCGCGGCGACGTGCGCCATGCCGTCCAGGGCGGCGACCTGGCGGCACTGGTCGAGCGCGGCGGACTCGATCCAGCTGCCGGGGGAGGAGAAGACGGAGACGGTGGCGGGCACGACGGCCCGCCCGGAGGGGTACGCGGACACAGACGCTCGATTCTGCGGAAAGAGAAGCGGGAACGGCAGGCGGCGAGGAGGGGCCTGCGGGCTGGGTGCGATCCGTCAGAACGTCATGCCGATCACCTTCTCGGACGCGGCGCTGGCCGGCAACCGACTTTCGACCCGCCGAGCGCCCGCGTCGACATCACCCCACCCGATCCATAGACTCCGGTCGTTCTGGTACCACGAGTCCAGGGAGGACCACCGTGTCGAGCGAAACCCGAACGCACGCCGCCTTACCCCTGCTGGCCCGCCTCGCCGGGGTGAGCGTGGCCGCCGCGACGATCGTCGCCGCCGCAGGTGTCGCCGCGACCGCGGCGCCTCCTGCCGACCCCGCGCCCACGAAGGGGCCGTGCGCGTACACGCCGACGCCGGACGAGCCGGCCGCCCGGCCGGTGCCGCTGCCGCCGGACCCGCGCCGCACGCCGGACCGGGGCACCGTGCGGGTCACGCTGCGCACCAACCAGGGGCCGATCGGGTTGACGCTGGACCGTGAGCAGGCGCCGTGCACGGTGCAGAGCTTCCTGCACCTGGTCCGCAAGCGCTTCTACGACCGGACGCCCTGCCACCGACTCACCGCGTACCCGACGCTCACGGTCCTCCAGTGCGGCGACCCGTCCGGCACCGGCGAGGGCGGCCCGGGCTACCGCTACCGCGACGAGCTGCCCACCGACCTGCCGCCCGCGCCGACCGACCCGACCGGTGTACGCCGCCTGTACGCGCGCGGCACCCTGGCCATGGCCAACGCCGGCCCGGACACCAACGGCAGCCAGTTCTTCCTGGTCCAGGCCGACTCGGCGCTGCGCCCCAACTACACGGTGTTCGGTCAGGTCGACGCGGCCGGGCTGGCCACGCTGGACCGGATCTCGGCCGGCGGCATCGCGCCCACCCCGGAGGATCCGGCGCCGGTCGACGGCGCCCCGGCGGTGCCGGTGGAGATCTGCCGCGCCAAGCAGGGCCGCTGACGTAACGGCCCGGCGGGACGGCTGCCGAGGCCGCCCGCCGGGCCCGCGACGGCGTCGGTAGCCTGCGGCGATGACGCATGAGCGGGAGATCACCGAGCCGGTCGACCTGTGCCGGCCGGACGGGCGGCTGAACCCGGACGCGGTCGGCTGGAGCCGCCGGCCGCTGCACCGGGCGAACCTGCGCGGCTGGGGCCGGGCCAAGCGGTGGGAGCACTGGGGTGTGGTCACGCCGACGCACATCCTCGGCCTTGTCGCGTCGTCGCTCGACTACGCCGGGGTGCAGAGCCTCTACCTGCTCGACCGGCGCACCGGCCGGGAGACCACGGCGGAGGCGGTGGTGCCGTTCGCCCGGGGCACTGTGCTGCCGCCGGTCAGCGGCGCCGGCCCGGTCCGGGCCCGGGGCGGGAACCTGACCATCGCAGTCGAGCAGGGCCCGGACGGCAGTACGCTGCGCGCCAGCGCGCCCGGCGTCGAGGTGGACCTGACCGTGCCGCTGCCGCCGGGGCACGAGTCGCTCGGCGTGGTGGTGCCGTGGAGCACGCGACGGTTCCAGTACACGGTCAAGGACATCGGCCGGCCGGTGCACGGCACGATCACCGTGGACGGCACGGCGTACCCGGTGGGGGAGGGGTCGTACGCGGCGCTCGACCACGGCCGGGGCAAGTGGCGGTACGCGGTGCGGTGGAACTGGGCGGCCGGCAGCGGGCCGGGCCGGTCGATCCAGCTCGGCGGCAAGTGGACCGACGGCACCGGCTCGACCGAGAACGCGGTCTTCGTCGACGGGCGGCTGCACAAGATCGGTGCGGATCTGATCTGGGAGTACGACCGCGCCGACTGGCTGCGGCCGTGGCGGATCACCGGTGACCGGGTGGACGTCACGTTCCACCCGTTCCACGAGCGGGTGGCGCGGACCAACCTGCTCGTGCTGGCCGGGGAGACGCACCAGTGCTTCGGGACCTTCACCGGCTGGGCGGCCACAGACGACGGCGGGCGCGTGGACCTGGACGGCCTGGTCGGCTGGGCCGAGGAGGCCCGCAACCGCTGGTGAGGCCGGTCCCCGCCGGGCCGGGCCGTACGCACGGCGTGGGGCGGCCCCGTCCGGGACCGCCCCACGCGCGACTTCGGGATCAGGCGACCGAGGCCGGGAACCTCTCCCAGACCCGGTGCGCCGCCATCAGCCGCTGCACCTCGGCGAGCACCTCGGCGCCGGAACCACCGGTGACCACGCCGGGCGTGCCGGTGACGCCGGCCTGGTTCAGCACCTCGGCACCGGCGCCCCAGGCGCCGATCACCTTGGCGTGCCGCCACGCCTCCTCGACCAGCAGGAGCACCCGCGGGTCGACGGTCGCCCCGCCCGGTGCGCCGGCCTTGGCGTCGCGGGCCGGCAGCGCGTCCGGCGCCGGAGCCGGAGCGCCGGCCAGCAGCACCGCGTCGAACTCGACCGAACGGCCGGTGGCGAACGTGCGCTGCACCGGCAGCCCGTCGACGGTGCCGCCGTGCGCGGCGATCAGCAACGGCACCATGCCGGCGGCGGCCACCGCCCGGCGTACCTCGTGCACGTCGTCCAGGCCGGCCTGGGCGTCGACCACGATGCCGACCATCCGGCCGTCGGCCGGCCACTGGCGGCCCACCTGGGACAGCGCCGGGCTGGGCTGCACCTCCGCCAGCGGCACTGTGGGCTGCGGCACGGGCAGGCCCAGACCGATCGCCACCTGCTCGCACAGCACCGGGTCCACGTTCGCCAGGCACTGGAGCTGCCGCTCCTTGATCGCCTGGTGGTAGCACTTGCCCAGCTCGAACGTGTACGCCCGGATGATGTGCTCCTTCTCCACCGGCGACATGCTCTGCCAGAACAGGCGTACCTGGCTGTAGTGGTCGTCGAAGGAGGCCGGCGCGGCCCGCACCTTCGGCGCCTCGGCCACCGTCACCGGGGTGTCCACGAACGCGTGCTCCCGGTCGCCGGCCGGGAACGGGTTGCCGCCGTCGAGCGAGTTCGGCCGGTACGGCGCCACCCCGGCGTGCACCGCGTGCTGGTGGAAGCCGTCACGCAGCATGTCGTTGACGTCGGCGTGCGGCCGGTTGATCGGGATCTGGGTGAAGTTCGGCCCGCCCAGGCGGGTGAGCTGCGTGTCCACGTACGAGAAGAGACGGCCCTGCAGCAGCGGGTCGTTCGTCACGTCGATGCCCGGCGGCAGGTGCCCGACGTGGAACGCCACCTGCTCGGTCTCGGCGAAGAAGTTCCGCGGCGTCTTGTTCAGCGTGAGCTTGCCGATCGGCTGCACCGGCGCCAGCTCCTCCGGCACGATCTTCGTCGGGTCGAGCAGGTCGATCCCGGCGAACGTCTCCTCCGGCGTGTCCGGGAAGACCTGGATGCCCAGCTCCCACTCCGGGTACGCGCCGGCCTCGATCGCGTCGTACAGGTCGCGGCGGTGGTAGTCGGGGTCGATCCCGCCGATCAGCTGTGCCTCCTCCCAGGTCAGGGAGTGCACGCCCAGCTTCGGCTTCCAGTGGAACTTGACCAGCACCGTCGCCCCGGCCTCGTCGACCATCCGGAACGTGTGCACGCCGAAGCCCTCCATGGTCCGGTAGGACCGCGGGATGCCCCGGTCGGACATGTTCCAGATGGTGTGGTGCTGCGCCTCGGTGTGCAGCGAGACGAAGTCCCAGAACGTGTCGTGCGCGCTCTGCGCCTGCGGGATCTCCCGGTCCGGGTGCGGCTTGCCCGCGTGGATGACGTCCGGGAACTTGATCGCGTCCTGGATGAAGAACACCGGGATGTTGTTGGCGACCAGGTCGAACGTGCCCTCGTCGGTGTAGAACTTGGTGGCGAAGCCGCGGGTGTCGCGGACCGTGTCGGCCGAGCCGCGCGAGCCCAGCACGGTGGAGAAGCGGACGAAGACCGGCGTCTCGCGCCCCTTCTTCAGGAAGCCGGCCCGGGTCACCTCCTCGGCGGTGCCGTACGCGACGAACGTGCCGTGCGCACCAGCGCCGCGGGCGTGCACCACCCGCTCCGGGATCCGCTCGTGGTCGAAGTGGGTGATCTTCTCCCGCAGGTGGTGGTCCTGGAGCAGGACCGGGCCGCGCGGACCGGCCTTGAGCGAGTGGTCGGTGTCGCGCAGCCGGGCGCCGTTGGCGGTGGTGAGGTACGCACCCTGCTGCCCCTTGGCGATCTTCGGCACGCCGGTCTCGGCGCCGGTCGGGGTCCGGGTGTCCGGCGCGCCCTGCTCGGCCTTGGGCGGCAGCGGGCCGTGCGGCGTGGTCGGCTCCTCCAGCGGTGGCGGCGCGCTTCCGGGAGCGCCCGGCACGTCCGGAGTCAGCGCGTCGCCGACCTTCTCGACGGCGGCTTCGACGACACCCTTGACGATCTGGGCGGGCTTGCTGGATTCCATCAGGACCTGTCCTCCTACAGCTAAATGTCCAGGCCCTTTCGGCCCTACCCCAGCTCAGGGCGGGCAAACCGGAACAATCGCGGTATCGCCGGTCAGGACCGGCGCGGCACGGACACGGCGGTGAGCAGCAGCCCGCCGGCGACCAGCCAGCGGCCGTCCAGGACGTCGAGCGGCGGGCCGCCGTCGGCGCGGGCGCCGTCGACCAGGATCCGGGCGGTGAACCGGCCGTCCCGGTCGAAGGTCAGCTCCGCCTCCTCGAACCCGAGCCAGCGCCCGGTCAGCGGGTACCACGCCTTGTAGACCGACTCCTTGGCGCTGAACAGCAGCCGGTCCCAGTGCGTCCCCGGGTCGGCGTCGCGCAGCGCGGCCAGCCGCTCCGGCTCGCCCGCCACGGTGACCACCCCGGCCACCCCGTCGGGCAGCGGCTCGTGCGGCTCGGCGTCGATGCCCAGCCCGGCCAGCGCCCCGGCCGGGGCCACCGCCGCCGCCCGGTAGCCGGTGCAGTGCGTGATGCTGCCCACCACGCCGGCCGGCCAGACCGGTTCCCGCCGGGGACCGGGACGGATCGGCGCCGGGGCGTAGCCGAGGCGGGCCAGTGCCTCCCGCGCGCAGCGGCGGGCCGTCACGAACTCCTGGCGGCGCGCGGCCACCGCGCGGGCCACCAGGTCCTCCTCGCCCGGGTACGGCGCCTCGTCCGGCACGTCGGCGAACGCCTCGACGGCCAGCGCCCCGGCCGGCAGCAGTGCCGCGATCATCCGAGGATCCGCTTCATCGGCGCCGGCTCGCCGCCCCGGCGCCGCCACTCGCGCGGGTAGCCCAGCGACACCTCCTCGAACCGCACCCCGTCGTAGTGCGTGGTGCGCGGGATGTGCAGGTGGCCGTAGACCGCGACGGCGGCGCGGTGGCGCACGTGCCAGTCGGCCGTCCGGTCGGTGCCGCACCACTGGGCGAACTCCGGGAACCAGAGCACGTCGGTGGGCTGCCGCACCAGCGGCCAGTGGGTGACCAGCACTGTCGGCAGCGCCGGGTCGGTGGCCTCCAGCCGCCGCCGGGTCACCTCCAGCCGCGCCGCGCACCAGGACTCCCGGTCCGGGTACGGGTCGGGGTGCAACATCATCTCGTCGGTGCACACCACGCCGGCGTCGTACGCCGCGCGCAGCGACTCCTCCTTCGTGGTGGTGCCGGGGGCGCGGAACGAGTAGTCGTAGAGCAGGAACAGCGGCGCCACCGTGACCGGCCCGCCCGCGCCGCGCCACACCGGGTAGTCGTCCTCCGGGGTCAGCACGTCCAGCTCGCGGCACATCGCGACGAGGGCGTCGTAGCGGGCCACCCCACGCAGCGTCACCGGGTCGTTCGGGCTGGTCCACAGCTCGTGGTTGCCCGGCGCCCACACCACCCGCGCGAACCGGTCGCGCAGCAGTCGCAGCGTCCGCTCGATGTCGGCGAAGACCTCGCCGACGTCACCGGCCACGATCAGCCAGTCGTCCGCCGTCTCCGGCCGCAGGCCGTCCACCACCGCGCGGTTCTCCGCGTACGACACGTGGAGGTCACTGACCGCGTACAGCGCACCCGTCACCCGGCCGATCCTGCCAGCGGCGGTCGCGGATGGCCAGGCGCGAACCGGCGGGTCCGGTCAGCCGGCCCTCGCGGTCACCTCGTCGAGCGCACGCAGCACCTCCCGGGTGACGGCCGGCTCGGCGGCGGAGTGCCCGGCCTCCGGCACGATTCGCAGCGTCGCCTCCGGCCACCGGCGGGCCAGGTCGTACGCGGACACCGGCGGGCAGCACAGGTCGTACCGGCCGTTGACGATCACGGCGGGCAGGTGCCGGATCCGGTCCACGCCGTCGAGCAACTGACCCTCGGCCAGGAAACCGCCGTGCACCGCGTAGTGCGACAGGATCCGGGCCACCGGCAGCGCGTGGTCGTCGGTGGTGAAGTGGGCGAGCAGCTCCGGGTCGGGCCGCAGCGACGAGTTGACCGCCTCCCACCGCCCCCAGGCCCGCGCGTACTCCCGGGCCCGCGCCTGGTCCGGGCCGTGCAACCGCCTGTGGTACGCGGCCAGCACGTCGTCGCGCTCGTCCGGCGGGATCGGCGCCACGAACCGCTCCCACTCCTCGGGCTGGAGGTGGCGCAGCCCGCCCTGGTAGAACCAGTCCCGCTCGCTGCGCCGCAGCAGCAGCACACCGCGCAGGACCAGCCCGGTCACCCGCTCCGGGTGCGCCTGCGCGTACGCCAGGCCGAGCGTGGTGCCCCACGAGCCGCCGAACACCAGCCACGAGTCGATGCCCAGCCGCTGCCGGATCGTCTCCAGGTCGGCCACCAGATGCCAGGTGGTGTTGGCGCGCACCTCGCCGTGCGGGGTGCTGCGGCCGGCGCCGCGCTGGTCGAACAGCACGGCCCGGTGGCGCGCGGGGTCGAAGAACCGCCGTGCCGCCGGCACCAGGCCGCCGCCGGGCCCGCCGTGCAGGAACACCACTGGTACGCCGTCCGGCCGGCCGACCTCCTCCACGTACAGGACGTGGCCGTCACCGACCGGGAGCAGATGGGTGGCGTACGGCTCGACGGGCGGGTGCAGACCGGTCATGCCCGGTCATTGTGCCCGCCGCGGGCCCGCCGGGTGGCCCGGTCAGCAGGCGACGTTGCCGCCGAGGTTGTCCAGCAGCGCGTCGGCGACCCAGCCGGAGACACCGGTGGTGACGTCCCGCAGGTAGGTCCACGTGTAGGTGGTGTGGCCGTTCGCGCTGACCCGGTCGCCGCTGGCGAAGCAGTGGAAGTCGACAGTGTGGCTGAGCTGCCCGTAACCGAGGGAGGCGCACGTGGTGTGCGGGCCGGTGCGGATGTTGACGTTCGTGGCGTTGAACAGCTGGCCGAACTTGCTGTCCACGTTGGAGTGCGAGTGGCTGCACCCGGCGCTCGCCGGTGCGGCCGTGCCGGCCACCACGGCGCCCGCCGAAGCGACGGTCAGGACGACGGCGGCACCGATGGAGGAGATCTTCCGCATACCCGTCAACCCCCGAATAAAGATCGAGATGCACCAGCAGATCGATCCAAATATTTGCATAGAGCAAGGTCGATGAGCAAGATGCGGTGCCGCCGGCCCGGCCCGGACCGGCGGCGCCGACGTCTCAGGCGGTGGCCGGTACGCCGTTGTCCGTACCCGTCGTCTCCGCCTCGGGCACACCGCGCGGGGCCGGCGTGCGGACCGCGAACGCGTCGAAGCTCGGCCCGTCCAGCCGCTCGACGAACGGCTCCACGACCGGCGGCTCCGACCGGTCCGGCTCGATCGCGTCCGGCTCGGTCCGCCCGTCCACCGCCCGGGGCGTCACCTCGGCCGGCACGGTGATCGGCGGGCGCGCCGCCACCTGCGGGTACTCGGCGGTCTCCCCGCCGCCCGCGGCGGCCGCCATGACCGCCGCCGCGGCCAGGTCGGCGACCCGCTTGGCCTCCCGCTGCACCCGGGCCCGGGTCTCCTTGGCGTGCTGCTCGGCCAGGTCCGCCGAACGCCGCGCCTCGTCCAGCCGCTTCGTCTCCGCGGCCAGCTCCCGGCGTACGCCGACCAGCCGCTCCTCCACCTCCGCGCCGGTCCGCTCGATGGTGGCGATCTCCTGGCGGGTGTCCTCCAGCTGCCGGGAGACGCTCTCCAGCTCCGCCTTCAGCCCGGTCAGCGTCTCCTGCCGCTGCTGGATCTCCCGCTGCACGCCGGCGAGCTGCTCCTGGTGCGCCGCCGTCTCCTCGTCGGCCCGCTCCCGGACCTCGGTGGCGTACTGCTGCGCCTCGGCGACCAGCGCGGCGATGTCCTTCTCGGCGGCGGCGGCCCGGTCGGCCAGCTCCTGCTCGGCGGCGGCCCGCCGCTCGTCCAGCTCCTTGGCCATCGTGGCCTGCCACTGGGCCAGCTCCTGCTGGGCCTTGCTGCGGTTGGCCTGGACCTCCTGCTGGATCTGCGTCCGCGCGGCCTTCACCAGCGCCTCGGACGCCGAGCGCGCCTGCTCGACCTGCTGCGCGCTCTGCTCGGTGATCCGCTTCGCCTCCTGCTGGGCCCGGTCGTGCACGGCCTGGCCCTCGACGCGCAGCTTCTCCGCCAGCTCCCGCACGGCGGTCAGCTCCGCCTGCGCGGCGGCCCGCCGCTCCTCGTCCACCCGATCCTGCTCGGCCCGGCGGGCGGACAGCTCCTCGTCCAGCTCCCGCCGCTCCCGCGCGGCCTGCTCCTGCGCGGCGGCGAGCAGCTTCTCCGCCTGCCCCTGGACGTCCTCCGCGCGCCGGGTGGCCACGTCGGTGATCTGGCCGGCCTGCTTCTCGGCCAGGTCCAGGATCTGGTCCACCATCGGGCCGAGGTCGCGGAAGGACGCCCGGTCCACCGCCGACGGGCGGTCCCGCAGCTCCACCGCCTCGGCCTGCGCCCGCTGCACCTGCGCGGTCAGATCGCGCACCTGCGCGTACGCCCGGTCCCGCGCGGCGGTCAGCGCGCTCACCTCGGCGTCGACCTGCTCGACGTACCGGTCCACCTGACGTTTGTCGTAGCCGCGCAACGCGGGATCGAACCGGGGCCGCCCGGACAGGTCGTCGTGGGGTGCGAACGGCTCGGCACCGTTGGACATTCGCCATCCTCCGTCGGTTCGCCAGCGCCAGGCCGGCGGATGACCGCCCCGCAGGGCACGATGAGGCGCTACGGTACCGCGTCCGCGCGCGAGGCTCGCCCCGCCCCGCCCCCTGCCCGCCGACCGGCGGCACGGTCAGACCGGGAAGTGCGGGTTCCCCGCCGTCAGGCGGATGGTGAAGCCGGTCGCGTCCCTGTGGTACGTCACGTGGTCGCAACTCTGGTGGCTGATCCACAGGCCCAGACCGCCGTCGGAACCGTCGCCCGCCGGCAGCAGCCCGGCGAACGGGTCCTTCGGGCCGGTCCCTCGATCGTGGACGGTCACCACGATCCGGTCGGCCGCGCGCCACAACCGCAGGCACACCGGCGGCTCGCCGTGGCGCAGCGCGTTGCTCACCACCTCACTGACCGCGATGACCAGGCCGTCCAGGCCGTCGGGCGGCAGCAGGCCACGGTCGGCGGCGCGCACCTCCGCGCGGGCGCGGGCCGGCGTCGGGTCGACCAGCTCGACCAGCGGCGCGGTCCGCTGCACCGGGTCGGCCGGCGCCGGACGGAACTCGGTCAGGTAGCTCGTCGGCTCGGTGTAGAGACCGGCCGTCTCATGCCCGCCGTCCGGCCGCGCCACCAGCGGATGGGTACGCGCCACATCGGCGAGCACATGCGCGGGCGTGCCCCGTCGGTCGTAGGCGCAGATGCCCCAGAGCGGGAAGTCGTCGTAGGCGTGGTTGATCGCCGACTCGTAGCGCGCCCACCAGTCCCAGGTCGCGCCGAGCAGCACCGGCGGCAGCTCGCCGACCATCCGGATCTGCGCCGCCCCCGCCGCCACGTACGAGGCGAGCAGCTCCCGGTAGGAGCGCAGCGCGACGCTGGGCCGGGCGTAGACGTCGCCGACCGGCAGGAACGTGACCTCGGCGCCGGTGGGCAGCGCCCGGCGCACCAGCTCGGCGTTGCGCTCGTCCAGGTTCACCGCCGTCGGCTCGCCGGCCGCGATCCCGTCCAGCAGGAACGGCAGCGCCACCGCCAGCAGCTCCTCGTCGGAGTCGTAGACGAACGCCTCGTGGAAGTAGCCCACGTGGCCGGAGGCCGCGCCGCTCCTCATCGGACGACCTCCACCCGTACCTCGGACAGACCGAGCAGGTCGACCAGCCGGGCCGGGGCGCGGCTCGGCGTACGCAGCACCGCGACGGCGTCGTGCCGGCGGGCGTGGTCGCGCAGGTGCAGCAGGCTGCGGTGGTCGACGAAACGCAGCTCGGCGGCGTCGAACACGACCCGGCCCGCCACCGGCCGCGGGTCGGCCCGCTCCAGCGCGGCGGCGAAGTCCCGGTGGTTGGACGGGTCCAGCTCGCCGGCCAGCGCCACCACCGAGTCGCCGTCGCCGGCGTGCAGCCGGAACAGCACGTCCGCGTTCGTCACCGAGTGCAGGCAGGCCAGCTCGGCGATCGCCGCGTCGTCCAGCTGCCGGCGGTCGTAGGCACAGACCGCCGACATCGGCCGGTGCCGCATCCAGTGGTCGATCCGGTGCTCGTAGCGGGCGAACGCGTCCCGCTGGGCGGGGCTGCGGACCAGGCTCGTCGCCTCCGCCAGCACCCGCAGGCCGGTGTGCCCTGCGGTCAGCGCCTCGGTGGTGGCCCGCACGTACGCCTGGACCTGCCGGTCGGGGTCGACGATCTCGTCGTGCCGGTACGCCTCGCCGACGGGAACCAGCCGGAGCGCGTCCCGCCGGCGCGCGGCGTCGAGCCCGGGAACCGAGGCCAGCCAGCCGGTGACAGTGGCGCGATCCTCCGGACAGACCACCCAGACCTGCTCACCGGCGGCGAGACCGGCGGTGACCTGCTCGACCGCGAGTGCGCGCAGCACGGCCGGGTCGTCGTAGGCGAGGCAGCCGTGGGTGTAACCCGGGTGCGTCACGCTCCCGCTGGTCACCGACTACGCCTCATGGGTCCAGTCTATGCCGGGCCCACCTGGAGATCGCGCCAGGCCGTGGCCTCGAGCGGCGGGTCACCCAGCTCGAACTCGGCCCAGTTGTTCCAGTACGCGATCGCGTCCACGTCGTTCTGCTGCCGCAGCCAGGTGACGTGCTCGCGGATCGTCCGCGCCCGGCCCGCGCCGGTGGTGTCCGTGGCGATGCGGCTCAGCCCGTACTCGGGCACCAGCAGCCGGATCCCCGGGTACGCGGCGCGCACCTTGCCGAAGGCCACGCCGAACATCCGGGAGGCGGGCCAGTACGCGGCGGTGTCCCGGGAGTAGCAGTCCACGCCGTAGTGGGTCATGCCCGGGTAGCCCCAGTCGGCCGGGATGCCGCGCCCCTCGTCGAGCCAGTAGCGGGTCACGATCGGGCCGTGCCCGAGCACCCACCGCCGGTTGCGGTGCGCCGCCAGGATCTGGGTCACCCGGCTCGCCGTCGCCCGGTACGTGGCGGGGGTCACGTCGCCCATCGGCTCGTGGTACCAGGTCAGGTAGATCGGGCGGTTCACGCCGTCGAGCCAGCCGGCCAGCTGCTCGACGTCGTCCTTCCAGCTGACGTGCATGACGGCGGAGGGCGCGTCGGCGAACTTGCCCGTGTTCAGCGCGGGCAGTTCCGGCAGCGCGTCCGCGTCCGGGCCGTCCGTGCCGAAGTCGCGCATGTAGCGGATGCCCGGATAGTCGGCCACCGCCCGCTGGGTCCGGGCGCCCTTCTCGGCGCTCATCCCGACCAGCAGCGGCACGGTCAGCGTGGTGGTGCCCGTGCCGGTGCGGCCGGCGCCGTCACGCGCCGTCGCGGTCAGCGTCACCGTGCCCCGGCCGGCCAGCACGGAGACTGTGAAGCGGCCCGGTTCGGCGCCGCTCGGTGTGACTGTCACCCCCGGCGAGGCACCGGCGAGCTGGATGGTCAGCGGGACGCTCAGGTCCACCCGGACCGGGCTGTCCCAGGTGACGCCGGTGGGGTCGCTGACCCGGCCGGCGAGCGTCAGCAGGCGCGAGTCGGGGTGGTAGGCGTCGACCCGGACGGTGGTCGACTGCCCGGGCAGCAGGACGGTCTGGTCGGCGGTGACGGAACGGACGACGGGTGCGGCCATGAGGCTCTCCTTCGACGTGCTTCGCTGCCGCTCCGGCCGCACGTCTTCGGGTGGCCAGAAGGGCTCTGACCTGCGCTTTTGCCAGCTTGCGTCGGTTCGGCCCCGATCGTCAGGGCGGCCGCAGATGGCGCGAAACCCGGTCGCCGCCGAGCTGTCCCGCCCGCATCCTGGTCCGATGCCGATCATCGTGCGGGACCTGCGCGTGCCGGACTGGCCGCAGCTGTGGCCGATGCTGCGGGACATGGGCGTGGGCGACGAGCCGCCGGAGGTCCACCGGCTGCGGTTCGCCGCGCTGCTGGCCGACCCCCGCTGGGCGCTGCTCGGCGCCGTCGACGCTGGCGGGCCGGTCGGGTACGCCGCCGCCCAGGACCACGGCCCGCACCTGCGTTCCGGTGACGCGCACCGGACCGTACGCCTGCACGACCTGTACGTCCGGGCGGACCGCCGCCGCGACGGGGTGGGCAGGTCGTTGTTCGACGCGGTCCGCCGGTGGGCCGCCGGGCGGGCGCGGCACCTGGAGTGGCAGGCCCACCACGAGCGGGCGGCGCCGTTCTACGAGCGGCTCGGCCATCGGGGCGACAGGTGCCCGCAGCCGGACTACCCGACGTTCCTCCTCGATCTGACCGGAACCGACCCCACCTTCCCCTGACGCAACCGCCTCACCTGCGCTGCCCCCGCCCAAGATCAACACCAGTTCGGGGAGGTGGCTCCATCAATGGTGGTCTGATGCCGCCATTTCCCCGAGCTGGTGTCGATCTTGGATCGGGATGCCACCATTTCCCCGAGCTGGCGTTGATCATGGAGCGGGATGGCACCACGTCGGGGAACTGGTGTGGATCACGGGTGTAGAAGGGGAATCAGGGCAGGGGGTGGGAGATGTCGCGGGCGTGGTCGGCCACCGCCGCGCCGACCACCGTCGCGGTCAGCGGCAGCACCTCCAGGCAGCGGCGCACCGCTGCGCCCATCAGCGGGTTCGGCACCCGCATCGACAGCGTGCAGTGCGGCACCCAGCGGCCCGGGCGGTAGTGCTCCACCACCTCGACGCCGGCCCGCGCCAGCCGCTCGTGCACCGCCGCGTGGTGCGCCAGCAGCTCGGGCGTCGGCGCCGGCCCGAGCCAGAGCACCCGCCCGACGAACTGCCCGGCGTGCTGGAACTCCAGCCGCAGCGGCGCGGCCACCACCGTTCCGGCGAGCGCCTCGGCGACGCGGTGCGGGTCCAGGCGGGGCGCGACCGCCAGCGAGACGTGCGGGCGGTGCCGCTGCGCCAGCAGGGACCGCATGCTCGGCACCCCGTCGGACTCCAGCAGGTCCCACAGCACCCGGATCCGCCGGGTGGCGTCGGTGTCCAGATACAGCTCCAGCGCCGCGACCACGCGATCACCCTAGAGGCGGGGCCCGCGCCGAGGTTTGCCGGGCACGCTGGGCGGTACTGCCCGAAGGGACGGCAGGAGTCGGCAGGGAGTGAGGGACACGTGGACGCGACGGACGTGCTGACCGAGGCGTACGGGCGGTTGCCCGATCTGGTCGCCGGGGCGCTCGACGGGCTCGACGCGGCCCAGCTGCGGCGGGCGCCGGCCGACGGGGCGAACCCGGTCGGCTGGCTGGTCTGGCACCTGACCCGGATCCAGGACGACCACGTGGCCGACGTGATGGGGGAGCCGCAGCTGTGGGCCACCGGCGACTGGGCGGCGCGCTGCGGCCTGCCGCCGGACCCAGCCGACACCGGCTTCGGGCACGGCCCGGAGCAGATCGCCGCGGTACGCCCCGAGAACGGCGGCGTGCTGCTCGACTACCACCGGGCGGTGGTGGACCGGAGCCTCGCGTACCTGCGCGGCCTGCGCCCGGCCGACCTCGACCGGGTGGTGGACGAGAACTGGGATCCGCCGGTGACGCTCGGGGTGCGGCTGGTGAGCGTGCTCGACGACGACCTCCAGCATGTCGGTCAGGCCGCGTACGTGCGGGGACTCATCCTGCGCTGAGCGTCGCGCCAGCCCGGCGCAGCGCGGCGAGCCCGAGCAGGTGGCACGCCTGCGCCTCGGGCGAGGTGCCGGGGCCCTCGAAGTCCGGAGCCCCGCTGACCCCTGTCACCCGGCCGTACGCGTCGACCCGCCGGGCGGCGGCCGCGAGCAGGCCCGCCCCCACCTCGAACCACGACCGGGACAGCCACCCGTCGGCCACCCCGGTGAGGGCCGCGTACCCGAGCAACTGGGCGGTGTTGGCCTCCCGGAACGCGCCCGGCTCGTCCAGCACGTCCGGGAACAGCCCGTCCGCGCCCCGGTACGCGAGGCAGGCGGTCAGCACCTCCTCGGCGTGCCCGGCCAGCTCGGCCCGGAGGCCGTCCGGCCGGTCCGGCGCGAGCCGCAGCGCGCGGGCGATCCCGGCGACCACCCAGCCGTTGCCGGTGCCCCACGGCCCGGGCCGGTCCAGCTCGCAGCGGTCCTCGTCCCAGCGGGCGGCGTACAGGCCGGTGCGTGTGTCGTACAGCCGTCGCCGGTGCCCCGCGACCTGCGCCGCGGCCGCCCCGGTCCGGCCGGTCAGCGCCAGCAGCGGCACCACCATGTAGATCGTGTCCGCCCACACCTGGCGGCCGTCGAGCAGGTGGAACAGCGTGCCGTCGGCGGCCCTCGGCGCCCGGCGGGCCAGCCAGTCGAGCTGGGCGTCCAGCGCCTCGGCGTACCGCCGGTCGCCGGTGCGGCGGGCGGCGTGCCGGACCACCTCGCCGCACGCGGCGCCGTTCACCGCGCCCACCGAACCGGCCGGTTCACCGAGCCGGCCGTCCGGCCGCTGCCGGGTCACCACGGCGTCGGCGACCAGTACCGCTGCCTCGTCCAGGCCCAGGTCGAGCAGCGCCTGGCCGAGGATGCCCTGTTCCCAGGACTCGCGCTGCATGGTCAGCAGCGCGAGCAGCACCCGGTCGGCGGTGGCGTCCCCGGTCGTCGGCATGGCCGCAGGGATACCCGCCGCGCCGCCGTGCCTCACCCGGTCCGGGTGAGTTCGCCTCACCCGCGATGCGGGGACGCTGCGGGACGAGCGGCGCCGGCCGCGACCACCGACGAGGAGGGCCCGATGAGCGTCTCGGCCGTGGAACACCTGACCCGGGGAACCGCCGGCCGGCACCCGGAGCTGCCCGAGACCACCTCCGGCACCATCCGCCTGGACCTGCGCGACGACGGCCGCACCGAGCACTGGTACCTGACCATCGACCGGCAGGACGTCCGGGTGGACCGCCTGGCCGAGGAGGCGGACCTGGTGGTCGGCGCGGACCGCGAGGTGTTCGACCGGATCGCGGCGGGACGCCTGCACCCGGCCGCCGCGCTGCTGCGCAACGACCTCGCCGCGCGGGGCGAACTCAAGCTGCTGATGACGCTGCGCCGGCTCTTCCCCGGCCCGCCGGACGCCCGAGACCCCCGGGACGTGGCCGGCGCCCGGGTGGCGGCCCGATGAGGCAGGAGCTGGTCCATGTCCTCGCCGGTAACGCGTTCGCCGTGAGCGACGCGCAGGGGGACATGGAACGCGACCCGTCCGCGCCGATCGGCCTGTTCTCGTTCGACACCCGGTTCCTGTCCCACTGGGTGCTCACGATCGACGGCGAGCGGTTGCACGCGCTGTCCCGCGACGACCTGACCTACTTCGAGACCCGATTCGTGCTGGTGCCGGGCGCGGCCAGCCACTACGTGGACGCCGACGTCTCGGTGATCCGGCACCGCTCGATCGACGAGGCGTACCACGAGAGCCTCACGGTGCTGAACCACTCGGCCGAGCCCGCCGAGTACACGGTGCGGATGGAGATGGCCGGCGACTTCGCCGACACCTCCGAGATCCTGCGTCCCGGCCCGCGCCGGCCGACCGTCATCCCCGAACCGGAGCAGCGGCGGCTGCGGATCCGGTACGAGCGTGGGCGGTTCACCCGGGAGACGTGCGTCTCCAGCACCGTCCCGGGGGAGGTGGACACGCGCGGGATGACCTTCCGGATTCGCGTCGAGCCGCAGGGCAAGTGGCAGGTCGACCTGCACGTCGGCATGGTCATCCAGGGCGCCGGCGGGCGGGACCTGCGGGCCGGCATCGAGTCGCACCGGCAGCACGTCCGTCAGGACATGCGCGACGACCTCGAACGGTGGTACGACCGGGCGCCGCACCTGGTCGCCGAACGGCCCGGGCTGGCCGCCGTGTACCGGCAGGCCCTGACCGACCTGGCCGCGCTGCGGTACATGCCGCTGGCCTACAGCGAGCGGGTGCCGGTCGGCGGGATGCCCTGGGCGATGGCGCTGTACGGGCGGGACGCGCTGATCACCTGCCTCCAGACGCTGCCGTTCACGCCCGAGCTGACCCCGGGAACGCTGCACATGCTGGCGATGGTGCAGGGCGGCCGGCTAGACGACCGGCACGAGGAGGAACCCGGCAAGATCGTCGCCGAGCTGCGGTACGGCGAGGCGGCCGCGTTCGACGAGCAGCCCACCGCGCTCTACTACGGCGCCGCCGACACCACCCCGCTGTTCGTGATCCTGCTCGACGAGTACGAGCGCTGGACCGGTGACGCCGACCTGGTCCACGAGCTGCGGCACCCGGCGCGGATGGCGCTGGACTGGCTGACCCGCTACGGCGACCAGTGCGGCGACGGCTACCTGCGCTACCAGCCGCGCAACACCGACACCGGGGTCGCCAACCAGACCTGGCGCAATTCGCCGGCGGCGATCGTCGACCGGCACGGCGTGGAGCCGCCGTACCCGCGCGCGACGTGCGAGCTTCAGGGGTACGCGTACGACGCGCGGATCCGGGGCGCCCGCCTGGCCCGGGAGTTCTGGGGCGACCCGGCCTACGCCGAACGCCTGGAGGCCGACGCGGCGCGGTTGCGGGAGCGGTTCGATCGCGACTTCTGGCTGCCGCAGCGCGGCTACTACGCGCTGGCGCTCACCCCGGACGGTGAGCCGGTCGACGCGCTCACCTCGCACCTGGGGCACCTGCTGTGGAGCGGCATCGTGGCGCCGGAACGGGCCGACGCGCTGGCCGGGCACCTGTGCGGACCGGACCTGTTCTCCGGCTGGGGCGTGCGCACCTACGCGCAGGGGCAGCGGCCGTACAACCCGGTCGGCGCGCACCTCGGCGCGGTGTGGCCGTGGGACAACGCGATCGTCGCGGCGGGGCTGCGGCGGTACGGCTACGACGAGGCGGCGGCCGACATCGTCGCCGGAGTGTTCGCGATGGCGGAGACGCTCGGCGGATCGGTCCCGGAGACGATCGCCGGCTACCCCCGTGCGGTGACCAAGTACCCGGTCCAGTTGCCGGAGGCCGGACGACCGCAGTCGTGGGCGTCGGGCGGGTTGCTGATGCTGTTGTCGACCATGCTGGGGCTGCGTCCGTGCGGAGAGAACCTGCTGGTGAACCCGGCCGTCCCGACCGGGTACGGGCGGATCGAGCTGCTCGACGTGCCGGGCCGGTGGGGGCGGGCCGACTCGTACGGCCGGGAACGCGGCGCGGGCCGCCGGGTCCGCGCAGGCGAGCCGGCCCGGCGCGCCGCCTGATCCGCCGGGCCGCTCAGGCCGAGCTGGTGGTCTCCCGCTGGACCACCGGCGGCTCGTCCGGCCCGGCCGTGGCCGGCGGCCCCACCGCGCCGGGCGTGGCCGGTGGGGTCGCCGGTTCGGCGCGCCCGGCCCGGGCGAGCAGCCGGTCCACGCCCACGAACAGCAGGCCCAGCAGCCAGAACACCGTGGCGAACCCGACCGCGCTGACCGCCAACCCGTCGTAGCCGAGCTCGCCCGCGTCGATGAACGGGTACGGGTACCTGTCCACGATCAGGCCGCGTACCAGCGCGAACCCGAGGTATCCGAGCGGGAACACCAGCCACCAGGCGGCGTACCGGGGGCGCAGCCGGCCGCGCCTGTCGAACAGCGCCCAGTCGGCGACCGCCAGCAGCGGCACCACGGTGTGCAGGAACTGGTTGCCCCACCACTCACCCGGTTGCCGGTCCGGCTGGGCCATCGCGAACGGGCTGGCCGGGTTGGCCAGCACCAGGTGGTAGACGGTGCCGGTGATGGTGATGTAGAGGGTCACCGCTCCCTTGAGGGCACTCGGCGGCTCGGGCCGGTCGCGCAGCGCGCACCAGGCGGCGTACCCGGCGAGGACGCCGACCGCCACGTTGCTCTGGATGGTGAAGTACGGCAGCAGGCCGGTCACCGTGGCCGGGCCGAGCGCGGTGAGGACGATGCCGGCCAGCACGGCGAGCACCACCGCCACACGGAGGAGGATCGCCGATCGGCGACGCCGGGGGGTCACGCGGGCAAGTTACCAGCCGGTCGTCAACCGGCCCGCCGCCCGGGCGGGGTGCCCGACGGCGGCCCGGCGTGCTCCGGCGCCGGGACGTCCACGCCCGGCGGTCCGCCGGACGGGTGGACCGGGTGCGCGGTCCGGCCGCCGCCTGGTCCGCCGTCGGCCCGGCCCGGCGGATCGTCGTCGCCCAGCAGCCCGGCGCAGTAGTCGGGCACCCGGTCGTGGCCCCCGGCGGCGGTGACGAGGTCGCTGAAGGCGGGTGTGGCGAGGGCGCGTCCCCGGTCCGGTTCGGCGAGCGCCCGGTACGCGACGCACAGTCCCGGCGGTGCGGACGGCTGCGGTGTCCCGGGTGCCGGCGAGCCCGCCGGCGGGCTCGGGCGGGCCGAGGGCGTGAGCGGCGCGGTGCCGATCGGCGGCGGCGCCGGTCGTGCGGCGCGCGGCAGGTTCCCGGTCGCGGCGAGCGCGACACCACCGGTGAGGGACGCGGCCAGCCCGGCCACCGCCATCCGGACACCGAAGCGGACACGGCGGCCACGGCGCATCCGCCGGGCCGACCGGTACCCGGCGACCGCTGCCGCCTCGCCGTCGAGTTCGCCCGCGCCCGGTGCGGCCCGGACCGCGGCCAGCACGGCGAGCAGTGCCGGCGGAGCGGGCGGCGCGTCGCCGGAGCGGCCGGCGAGCAGCCGCTCGACGGTTTCCTGGTCCAGGCCGGATGCGTCCATCTCGTGACCCTCAGCGCCGCGAACCGGCCGGGCGTCACACTCGGGCGGCGCGAAACCACGGTGAGGCCGGTCACCCGGTGCCGGTCCGGACCCGGAGGGCATCTCCGGTTGCCGATGTCCGGCGGTCGCGGTGAACTGAATTACATGGGTGTCATCAAGGTGGGCACGTCGTCCTGGGCCGACCAGATGCTGGTCCGCTCCGGCTGGTATCCGCGCGGGGTCAACACGCCCGCCGGCCGGCTCGGCTGGTACGCGGAGCGGTTCGGACTGGTCGAGGTGGACACGTCGTACTACGCCGTGCCGGCGCCGGAGACCACGGCGGGCTGGGCGGCCGCGACGCCGGACGGATTCACCTTCGACGTCAAGGCGTTCCGCCTGTTCACCGGCCACCACACACCGATCGACGCGTTGCCGAAGGACCTGCGTCCGGCCGGCGGCCCGAGCCGGATCCGCTGGCGCGACCTGCCCGCCGGGGCGTACGACGAGGTGTGGGACCGGTTCCACGCGGCGCTGGCGCCGCTCGCGGCGGCCGACCGGCTCGGCGCCGTGCTGTTGCAGTTCCCGCCGTGGCTGGCGCGTGGCGAGGCGGCTCGGCGGCGGATCCTCGACGCGGCCCGGCGCTGCCGTCCCTGGCCGGTCACCGTCGAGCTGCGGCACTCGTCCTGGTTCGACGGGGACGCGATGGCCGAGACCGTGACGTTCCTGCGCGAGCACGACCTCGGGTACGCCTGCGTGGACATGCCGCAGGGGCACGCCTCCTCGGTGCCGCCGGTCCTGGTCGCCACCACCGACCTGGCCGTGATCCGGTTCCACGGGCACAGCACGGCCTGGGAGAGCGGCGACAAGCAGGAACGGTTCCGCTACGCCTACGGCGAGCACGAGCTGCGGCACTGGTCGGTGCTGCTGCGCGAACTGGCCGACCAGTGCGCCGAACTGCACGTGCTGATGAACAACTGCTGTGGCGACCAGGCCCAGCGCGACGCCGCCCGCCTCGCCGACCTGCTCGACGTCGCCCCCGCTGCCGCGCGCGCCTGACGTTTCCGCCGCCACCGTCCGGGTACCGCCGGGGTCATGGACGACAGCGAAGGGGGATCGGTGGAGCAGCGGCGCAACGACGAGCGGGACCCGCGGGCGACCCGGGAGGCCGAGGAGGCACACGGCGGCAGCATGGCGCCGGGCCTGGTCGACGACACCGGGCACCCGGTGACCGAGTCGCCGGTGCCGGACAACGAGCCGTCCGCGCTCGGCGACCCGGGTGAGGACGGCACCGGCTCCTGACGGCTCAGGGACGCGTCTCCGGACGCATCCCGGTCGCCTCCTCCAGCGCGTTGTCGCCGAGGTCGCCGTCCGCCCTGTCGTCCGGGAACGTCCGCCCGGACGGGGCGGGATCCGGCGGTGCGCCCGGCCCGGCCTCGGCCGTCCGGGTCGGCTCGACGGATCCGAACCCGTGCCGGCCCGCCTTCGGCCCGCCCGGCCCGGCGCCGGCCGCCCGGCGCTCACCGCGCCGCCCCTGCGGTACGGCGGTCTCCTCGCTGCCCTCGTCCATCGGGTCGCTGTCACCGGCGCCCCACGGCGGGTCGGCGTCGAAGCCGTCGGTGGTCCCCCACGGCGCCGCCGACTCCGGCCCGCGCCCGTCACCGGTACCCGGCCGGTCCCTGCTGGTCATGGTCACCTCACCTCGCCTGCTGTGCCCGCGCCGCCCGACGGCGGCCGGTCCGGTCCCGGTGCACCGCGCGGCCGGCGACCCACCCCGATGTGGGTCGTCGGCCGCGCGGTGGTCAGCGGCTCGCCCCGACCAGGTGACGGCCGGCCGCGCCCACGGCGGCCACCTTGCCGATGTTCTTCGGCGCGGCCATCAGCCCGCCCGCGCGGTCGAGCATGCCCCGGAACACCTGGCCCGGCTTCTGCTGCTCGCCCATGTACGCCGACACCACGACGAGCGCGCCGGTCAGCGCCGGAACAGCCCACTGGAGCAGCTTCATCTGCCGTTGACTGGCGGCGACGTTCGCCGGGGTGTGGTGGTTCGGTTCGGTGGTCCCCTCGACCGGCGGCCCGCCGGCCTTCTCCAGCCGCATGCCGACCAGCCGGCTGTAGCCGGTCACGGCCAGCGCCCCGACCGTCAGCGCGGTCTTCACCGCGCTCATCTTCCCCACGCCCGCCTGGCGGGCCATCCGCGGGCTCTCGGTGACCAGTTCACCGACCGCGCCGGCCAGGTGCGCGCCGATCGCCGCCGCGTTCACCGGTGTCCACCGCGCCCACCCGGCCGAGGCCACCGGCAGCCGCTCGGTCGTGTCGTTGATCCGCGCCGCCGCGCCGTTCACGCCCAGCGCCCCCATCAGGGAACCGCCGAACCAGGCCGCCAGGCCCAGGTCGTGCATCGAGCGCAGCGTGGTGTGCCGTTCTGACATCAGATCCCCCTCCGCCGTGTTCGGGCGGTGCGGCATACCCACGATCGGGCGACTCACGCCCGGGCGTGGCTCACCGGCGGGGGAGCGTGCGCTCAGTGGCTCAGTGCCGGCGTGGGCTCAGCGCCGGGGGAGCGTGTCCGCGAACGCGGCGATCCGGGCGGCCAGCGGCGCCGACGCGCGTACCCAGGTGAAGTGGTCCAGCCGTGCGCCCGCCTCGGCGGCCGTGTAGCGGTGCCGCGTCACCGGCGCCGCGGTCAGCTTCCCGCAGAGGTGGTCGAGCGTCTCGTGCGGCGTGTACTGGTCGTCGTCGACGCTGACCGCGAGCACCGGCGTCCGGATCCGCCGCACGGCGGCCTCCGCGTCCACGCCGTCGAGTGCCGGGAACCGGCCGGTGCGGGCGGTGTGGGCCCAGTCGCGGATCACGCCGCGTGCCTGCCGGCCGCCGAAACCCCAGCCCGGCCAGACGCCGAGCAGCCGCGCCGTCGCCGCGATGGCCTGGGTGTACGGCAGCACGCCCCACCCGCGCAGGCCCGGGTACGTCCGCCACCACGGCAGCCCCACCGCCACCAGGGCCAGCCCGTCCACCCGGTCGTCGTCGTCCAGCGCCTGGTGCAGCACCGCGACCTGGCCACCGAGGGAGTGCCCGAGCAGCAGCCGGGTGCGGCCGTCCAGCCGGGGCTTGAGCGCGTCGAGCACGGCGCCGACGTCGGCGGCCATCTCCTGGTAGCCGTACCGGCAGGCGCGCGACGGCACCGGGGTGCTCTCGCCGGTGCCGCGCAGGTCGGCCACGATCACCGCGAGCCCGGCGTCGCGCAGCGCGGCGGCGAACGGCCGGTAGTAGCGGGCGCGTACGCCCATCGCGGGCCAGATCAGCACCACCGGCGCGCCGGGCGGACCGGCCGGCTCCGGGTAGACCTGCACGCCGATGCGCGCGCCGTCGACGTCCACGTACTCCTGGGTGTAGTCCCCGCTCACCCGGATCAGGGTACGGCCCGAACCTTACCGGTGGGTAGCAAGGGGTCGCCTCACGCCACCGCCGGTGCGGGCCGGGCCGCGTTCGTCAGCGCACCGTAGACCGCGACGAGCTGCTCCGCGCAGCGCCTCCAGGAGTACCGGCTGCGGACACGGTCGAGCGCGGCGGTGGCGTACGCGAACCGGCGCACGTTGTCGCCGAGCAGCCGGCGCAGCGCGGTGCCGAGCGCGCGGGGGTCACGCGGCGGCACCAGGTCGCCGGTGAGCCCGTCCACCACGCTGTCGGCGATGCCGCCCACGTTCGTGCCGATCACCGGCACGCCGCAGGCCATGCCCTCCAGCGGGGTGAGCCCGAACGGCTCGTACCAGGGGGCGGCCACGACCACGTCCGCCGACCGGTACCAGGCGGCCATCTCCTCGCGCGGCACGCCGCCGAGCAGCCGTACCCGATCGGCCACGCCGCACGAGTCGGCGAGCGCGGACAGCCGGCGGGCGAACGTGTCGGCGGGCAGCAGGTGGCCCGGCGGGCCGCCGACCACCACGCACTCCGCGTCCGGCACCGCCGGCAGCGCCCGGACCACGTCCAGGAAGCCCTTGCGTTCGACCATCCGCCCGACGGTGAGGATGCGCGGGCGGGCCGGGTCGCGGGGCGCGACCGGGCCGTCCGGGCGGAACACCGCCTCGTTGACGCCGGCCGGCACGAGCGCCATCCGGGACCGGGGTACGCCCATCCGGACCAGCTCGGCGACCTCGTCGGAGCACTGCACGACGACCCGGTCCACGGCCCGGCCGAGCGCCCGCTCGTAACCGGCGCGCCCCGGTGCACTGGTGTCCCGTACGCCCTGGTGGCGACGCTTGACAGTGCCGAGCGAGTGGTACGTCAACACGGTCGGCACGCCGGTGCGACGGCTCGCGTGCACGGTGGCCAGCCCGCTCATCCAGAAGTGCGCGTGCGCCACGTCCGGGGTCCAGCCGCCGCGCCGCCAGGTGTCGGCCAGCCGGCTTCCGAACTCGCCCGTGTACGGCAGCAGGTCGTCCTTCGGCACCCGCCGCGCGGGACCGGCCGGCACGTGGCACACCTGGTAGCCGTCCGGCGCGTCGACCGCCTCGGGCAGCGCGGGGGAGTCACGGCGGGTGTAGACGCGGACGTCGTGGCCGGCAACGGTGAGCGCGGACGCGAGTTCCGCCACGTGCGTGTTCTGGCCGCCCGCGTCCTCCTCGCCGGGGGCGGCGAGCGGGCTGGCGTGCTGGGAAATCATCGCGATGCGCATGTTCTCGTCCTCCAGGATCCGGTCCCAGTCGGCGAGGAAGCGGTCCGGACCGCTTCCTCGCCACTCGCGTGCCCGTGCGCCGAGCCGGTACGCGGCGTCGGCGTCCCCGGTCAGCCGGCGCGCGACCGCCACGAGCGTGTCGACGCGGGTGGCCGGCGCCCCGGCGTCCGGTGGGGCGGCGTCCACCGCTTCCGTGGTGGCCGGAAGGTCGCGTTGATGCCGGGGATGCGCATGGAGGACCCCTACCCTCGGCTTGCGCCCCTAACCAGGAGATCGTCGACTTCACCGCGGGGCGTCAGCCCGGCAGCATCCCGGGGCCGAACACCTCGTAGGCGATCCGCTCGGCCGGCACACCCCGGCGCAGCAGGTTGCCCCGGACCAGGTTCATGAACGGGACCGGGCCGCACAGGTGCACGTCCACCCCGGCGGGCAGCGGGAGCCGGTCCGGGTCGATCAGCCCGGCGGACACCTCCGCCTTCAGGCCGGGCAGGTCGGCCCCGGCGGCGTCGAGGTACCAGAGGTGGACGGCCAGGTTCGGCAGCCGCTGCTGGAGCGCGGGGAGTTCCGCGCGCAGCGCGTGCGCCTCGGCGTCCCGGTCGGCGTGCGCCAGCGTCACCCGCCGTCCGGGGTTCCGGTCGGCCAGGTGGGCCAGCGCCGCCATCGCCGGGGTGAGCCCGATGCCGGCGCTGACCAGCAGCAGCGGCCCGTCGCCGCCGGTGGCGTCGACCTCGCCGAACGCCGGGCTGAGCCGCAGCGTGTCGCCGGCGGCCACCCGGTCGTGCAGGTGACCGGAGACCATGCCGTCGGGGGCGCCGCCCTCGCCGCGTACCCGCTTCACGGTGATCCGCCACTGGTCGGCGCCGGGGCGGCCGGAGAGGCTGTACTGGCGGATCTGCTGCCCTCGGCCGCCGTCCAGGTCGACGGCGACCGAGACGTACCGGCCGGGGGTGGAGCCGGGTGCGGCGCCGCCGCCGGCCGGCGCGAGGGTGAGCGAGACGACGTCGGCGCTCTCCCGGGTCCGGCCGGTCACCCGCCAGTCCTGCCACACCGGACCGCCCTCGGGTACGCCGGCGCCGGCGTAGAGCCGCGCCTCGCGGGCGATCAGCTCGCAGGCCAGCAGCCAGTAGACCTCGTCCCAGGCGGCGGCCACCGCCGGGGTGACCGCCCCGCCGAGCACCTCGCCGACCGCGGCGAGCAGGTGGCGGCCGACGATCGGGTACTGGGTGGCGGTGATGCCGAGGGAGGCGTGCTTGTGCGCGATCCGGTCCAGGATCGGCCCCCACGGCATGCCGGTCTCGCCGGTCAGGTGCGCCGCGTACGCGACCACCGCCGAGGCGAGTGCGGCCTTCTGCGCCCCGGTGGCCTGGTTGCCCCGGTTGAACAGGTCCAGCAGGTCCGGGTGGGCGTCGAACATGCGCTGGTAGAAGCGGCCGGTGATGGCCTCGCCGTGCGCCCGCACGACGGGCAGGGTGGCGGTCACGACCGCCGCTGAGGATTCCGAGAGCACTACCGAATCTCCTTTCGGGGCTCGAACAGGTCGATCCCCACAAAACAGGATTCAGAGATTCCTCTTTTAGGGCCGAAGGTCCCGGTGCCGGGGTGGCATGGGTCACCGTGAATCTGCTGGTGTCCTGGGCGGCGCCGAGTGGCTAGGGTCGGTGCGTGAGGCTCAACCGGTCGACCGACATGGCGTTGCGGATCGCCATGCTGACCGCCGCGTCCCCGGTCCGGGCCACCGTCGACGAACTCGCCACCCGGCTCGAACTGCCCCGCAGCCACGTCGCCAAGGTGGTGCAGCGGCTGCAACGCATCGGGGTCCTGGTGACCATTCGGGGCCGCTCCGGCGGCGTGGCCTTCGCCGAGCACGCCGCGGACCTCACCGTCGGCCAGGTGGTCCGCGCCTTCGAGGGCGACGGCGAGGTGGTCGACTGCGCGCAGCCGGTCTGCCCGCTGGTCGCGGAGTGCCGGCTGCGCGGTGAGCTGCGCCGCGCGCAGGCCGCGTTCCTCGCCGTGCTCGACGGGGTACGCCTCGGCGACCTGGTGGACGGATCCGCCGGCCCGCTCCTGCTCAGCCTCGGCGCACCACCGGCAGGTCGCTGATGGCCGTCTCCCATCCGATCTACGCCCGGCTGTTCGCCCGCGCCAGCGTCGGGATGGACCAGGCGGGCGTGGCCCGGCACCGCGTCCGCCTCGTCGCCGGGCTGCGCGGCCTGGTGGTCGAGGTCGGCGCCGGCAACGGGCGCAACCTCGCGCACTATCCGCCGCAGGTCAGCCGGGTGCTCGCGGTCGAGCCGGAACCCCACCTGCGCGCGCTGGCCCGCGCCGCCGCGCCGGGCGCCCCGGTCCCGGTCACCGTCGCCGCCGGGCTGGCCGAGGAGCTGCCGGTCGCCGACGGCGCCGCCGACGCGGTGGTGCTGTCGCTCGTCCTCTGCTCGGTGCCGGACCAGGCGGTCGCGCTGCGCGAGGCGCGGCGGGTGCTGCGGCCCGGCGGCGAACTGCGCTTCTACGAACACGTGGTGGCGCAGACCTCCGGCCTGCGCCGGGCCCAGCGCCTGGCCGACGCCACGCTCTGGCCGCTGTTCTGCGCCGGATGCCACACCGCCCGGGACACGGTGGCCGCGATCCGGGCCGCCGGGTTCACGGTGACCGAACTGGACCGGTTCCGCTTCCCGCCGAGCGGGCTGCCGGCGCCGGCCTCGCCGCACGTGCTCGGCACCGCGATCCGGGCCTGACGCCGGACCGGGCCGGACGCGCGTTCCGGCCGGCCCCGGCCCGGCGCCCCCGGGGTGCGGGGGCGCCGGCCGTCGCTGTCAGCTCACGCTCACCGTGCCGTCCGGGGCGCGGACGCAGGAGACGGTACGGGCGCCGGTCGCCGCCGCCCCGGCCAGGCACCGGCCGAGCACCTTGTGCCCGGCGGCGTTCGGGTGCCACGACTCCTGGCAGGTCTGGAAGTACGTGCCGCAGGCGTTGGCGATGCGCTGGATGTCGAGCTTGTCGTATCCGGAGAGGCTGGTGACGAACGTGCCGCTCGGGCCGTCCATCAGCCGGATCGGGGTGGCCAGGGCGTTGCCCGGGCTGCCCGTCGACTCGCAGAGCCGGGCGCCGTCGAACGCGCGCTGCACGTTCAGGTAGACCAGGTCGTCCTGCGGGAACTCACCGGCGAGCGTGCCGCGCACCGAGCTGACGAGCGTGCCGAGGCCCTGCGAGAAGCGGTGCCCGGGCGCCAGGCTGGCCCGGTGGATCGGGCAGCCGGCCGCGTACCGCTCGGCGCCGAGCGCGCGGAACTTGTCCCGGGTGTCGTCGCGGCTGTCCTCGGTCCAGTAGGTCTGGTCCAGCTCGAACGGCAGCGGGTTCGTGTAGTCCTGGAACACCACCCGGTGCTGGCCGTCGGCGTCGATCTGGTCCAGCGTGGTGAGCAGCTGCCGCAGCGCCGTGGTGGTCTCCGCGGTGGCGGCGGCGAACTGCGCGGCCGTGCCCAGGTCGGCGTCCGTGCACGGCTTCTGCTCGACCGGCCCGCCCAGGTACGCCCAGAACTCCCACCAGCCGGTCCACGCGTCGGCGATGAACCGGTTGGCGCACTTCTCCGCCACGCTGCCGAAGGTGAACGAGCTGTTGTTCGAGCCGAGGCCGACGAGCACCAGGTCGATGTCGTGGGTCCGCGCCACCGACCGGAGCTGGTCGAGCTGGGCGGCCACCTGCCGTCCCTTGGCCCGGGTGGCGGACGCGTTGGCGATGTCGTACGGCTGGCCGCCCGAGCAGGCCAGGTTGAACCGCGCGGAGATGCCGGGCAGGTCGGCCTGGAACAGCGAGGCGTTCGGTGAGCGGTGGCAGAAGTAGGCGTTGGCGTTGGCGGCGGACCAGCCGGGGAAGCCCTGGGCCACCCCGTTGACGTCCGCCACCGGCGCGTACGCCCCGGCGCCCTCACCGCTGATGAAGCTGTCTCCCAGCGCCACCGCGGCGGTGGGCAGTGCGGCGGCTGCGGGCCGGGCGGGCGCCGCGGCGGCGGGCAACGCCACCGTGGCGAGCGCCAGCGCCGCCGCGAGCACGGAACGACGGAACACGGACATGCCCGACCTCCCAAGACATCGAAATGTGAAAGATTCTTCAGGAGGGCGATCAGATCACGCGCGTGTGACGGACGTCAATGGCCCGACATCGGTGGCCGTTCACCGGGGAAGACATCCGGCGCCCGGGTCGTTGTGTCGGCTGGACACCCCGCCCGTCCCGCCGGGCCGCCGTGCTCGACCGCCGGACGGAACCGGACGGCAGGCCGATCGCGCAACGCACCGCCCCGGTGCCGCCGACCTGTCGGGGCACCCGGCTAGGCTCGCTCCGGCGCGCCGCGCCCGGCGATCATCGTGGGGGATCACACGGTGAACGGCACCACACCGCCGAGACCTGGGAGTACGACCAGTTGACCGCACAGCCTGAGACCCTCTACGGGGCCGACGACCTGACGCATCTGGAGGGCCTCGACGCCGTCCGCAAGCGCCCGGGCATGTACATCGGCTCGACCGACAGCCGTGGCGTGGGTCACCTCGTCAACGAGATCCTCGACAACTCGACCGACGAGGGTGTCGCCGGTCACGCCACCACTGTCGACGTGATCCTGCACGCCGACGGCTCGGTCCAGGTCGACGACGACGGCCGGGGCATCCCCACCGACGTGCACGCCAAGTCCGGCATCTCCGGCGTCGAGCTGGTGCTGACCCGCCTGCACGCGGGCGGCAAGTTCGGCGGCTCCGGCTACAAGACCTCCGGCGGCCTGCACGGCGTCGGCGCCTCGGCCGTCAACGCGTTGTCCCGCCGCTTCGACGTCACCGTCCGGCGCGGCGGCAAGGTCCACGCCATGTCGTTCCGCCACGGCGTACCGGGCGTCTTCGACGGCGACGGGCCGGACGCGCCCTTCACCCCCGGCCCCGGCCTGCAGATCGTCGGCGCGATGAAGCGCGGCCAGCGCACCGGCACCTCGATCCGCTGGTGGCACGACCCCCGCTACTTCGAGACCGGCGCCGCGCTCGACACCCAGACGGTCCGGCTCAAGCTGCGCAACACCGCGTTCCTCGTGCCCGGCGTCGCCTACCGGCTGCGCGACGAGACCGGCGAGCAGAGCGTCGAGGAGAGCTTCCACTTCCCCAACGGCCTCACCGACATGGTGGAGTTCCTCGCCCCGGCCGGCGACCGGCCGGTCTCCGGCACGCTGCTGGTCACCGGCGAGGGCACCTACCGGGAGAACGCCGCCGACGCCAACGGCGTCATGCAGTCCAACGTGCAGCGGCGCGCCGAGGTCGAGGTGGCCTTCCGCTGGGGCACCGGCTACGAGCGCACCGTCGAGTGCTTCACCAACACCATCCGCAACGCCCACGGCGGCACCCACCGCAAGGGCTTCGAGCGCGCGCTGGCCCGTACCCTCGCCGAGGCCGCCCGCAACGCCCGCGGCCTGCTCAAGCCCAAGGAGGACGCGCCCACCCTGGACGATGTCCTGGAGGGCATGACCGCAGTGGTGCACGTGCGCATCCCGGAGCCGCAGTTCACCTCGCAGACAAAGGACGAGCTGTCCACCGCCGGCATCACCAAGGTGCTCCAGGGCCTGGTCGAGGCGCACCTCAAGAGCTGGCTGGACGACCGCCGCACCAAGGCCGAGGCCCGCACGGTGCTCCAGAAGATCGTCGACGCGGCCCGGGTCCGGCTCACCCAGAAGCAGCAGAAGGACGCCGCCCGCCGCAAGACCGCGCTGGAGGGCGCGGCCATGCCGGCCAAGCTCGTCGACTGCCGGGCCGCGGGCATCGAGCGAAGTGAACTGTTCATCGTGGAGGGGGACAGCGCCCTCGGGACGGGGCGGCTCGCGCGGTCCTCCGAATACCAGGCGCTGCTGCCGATCCGCGGCAAGATCCTCAACGTGCAGAAGGCGAACCTCCAGCAGGTGCTGGACAACGCCGAGTGCGCCGCGATCGTCCAGGTGCTCGGCGCCGGCTCCGGCCGGACGTTCGACCTGTCGGCCCTGCGCTACGGCCGGGTCCTCATCATGGCCGACGCGGACGTCGACGGCGCGCACATCCGTACCCTGCTGATCACGCTGTTCGCCCGCTACATGCGGCCGCTGATCGAGGCCGGGCGGCTCTACGCGGCGATGCCGCCCCTGCACAAGATCACGACCAAGGGGCGCAACCCGCAGACCGTCTACACCTACACGCAGGCGGAGATGGAGGCGACGGTGCGCAAGCTGGAGAAGGCCGGCAAGCAGATCGTCACGCCGATCCCGCGCTTCAAGGGCCTCGGTGAGATGGACGCCGACGAGCTGTGGGAGACGACCATGAACCCGGCCACCCGGGCGGTCCGCCGGATCACGCTCGACGACGTCGACGCCGCCGAACGGATCCTCGAACTGCTCATGGGGGAGAAGGTCGAACCCCGCCGCAACTGGCTGATCGACTCCGCCGACCGCGTCGACCGCGACGCCATCGACGCCTGACCAACGGGTTCTTCTCGGAAGGGAACCGCACCATGGCACGCCGCAAGGACGACCGCGCGAAGGCGGACCTCGCCGCCTTCGACCAGGCCGGCGCCCGCGTCTTCGACAACCCGCTGGTCACCGAGGTCTCGGACTCCTACCTGGAGTACGCGTTCTCGGTCATCCACTCCCGCGCCCTGCCCGACGCGCGCGACGGGCTCAAGCCGGTGCACCGGCGCATCCTGTGGTCGATGTACGAGCAGGGCTACCGGCCGGACCGCGGCCACGTCAAGAGCGCCCGCATCGTCGGCGACGCAATGGGCAAGTACCACCCGCACGGCGACACCGCGATCTACGACGCGATGGTTCGGTTGGCCCAGGACTTCTCGCTCAACGTCCCGCTCATCGACGGGCACGGCAACTTCGGCAGCCCGGACGACGGCCCGGCCGCGGCGCGATACACCGAGGCCCGGATGTCCCGGGAGGCGATGCTGCTCACCGGCGAGCTGGGCGAGGACACAGTCGATTTCGAGCCGAACTACGACGGCTCGCTGACCCAGCCCACGGTGCTGCCGGCGGCGTTCCCGAACCTGCTCGTCAACGGCGCGTCCGGCATCGCGGTCGGCATGGCGACGAACATGATCCCGCACAACCTCGGCGAGGTGGTCCAGGCCGCCCGCTGGCTGATCAACCACCCGGACGCCACACTCGACAAGCTCATGGAGTTCGTGCCCGGCCCCGACCTGCCCACCGGCGGGCTGCTGCTCGGCCTGGACGAGGTGCGCCGCGCGTACGAGACCGGGCGCGGCGTGGTGCGCATGCGCGGGCGGGTGGAGATCGGCCCGCTGGAGGGCAGCCGCGGCCGGCAGGCCATCACCGTCACGGAGCTGCCGTACGGCGTCGGCGCCGAGAAGGTCATCGCGGCCATCACCAACGAGGTCAACAAGACCAAGCGGCTGACCGGCATCGCCGACGTCAAGGACCTCACCGACCGCGAGAACGGCACCCGCCTGGTGGTGGAGTGCAAGGTCGGCGTGAACCCGCAGGCGCTGCTGGCCGACCTCTACCGGCTCACCCCGCTGGAGCAGTCCTTCGGCGTGAACAACCTGGTGCTCGTCGACGGCCAGCCCCGCACGCTCGGGCTCAAGGAACTGCTCGACGTGTTCCTGGCCCACCGCTACGAGGTGGTGACCCGGCGCAGCGCGTACCGCAAGCGCAAGCGGGAGGAGCGCCTGCACCTGGTCGACGGTCTGCTGATCGCTCTGCTCGACATCGATCGGGTGGTCAAGCTGATCCGCGCCAGCGAGGACGCGCAGGCCGCCAAGGACGGCCTGATGCAGAAGTTCAAGCTCTCCGAGATCCAGGCGAGCTACATCCTGGACACTCCGCTGCGCCGGCTGACCAAGTACGACCGGCTGGAGCTGGAGGCCGAGCAGGAGAAGCTGCGTGGCGAGATCGCCGAGCTGTCGAAGATCCTGGACGACCCGAAGGTGCTGCGGAAGGTCGTCTCCGACGAGCTGGCCGCCGTGGTCAAGCAGTTCGGCGCGCCGCGGCGCACCACGCTCGTCGACGGTGACCTCAAGGAGGTGCTCGCCGCCTCAGTGCCCGCCGGTCCGCTGGAGGTCGCCGACGACCCGTGCCAGGTGATCCTCTCCGCCACCGGGTTGGTGGCACGGACCGCGGCCGAGTCGGAGGAGGCCGCCGAGGCGCGCCGGCGCAGCGGCCGGGTCAAGCACGACGCGGTACGCGCGATCGTGCACTCCACCGCCCGCGGCCGCGTGCTGCTGGTGACCAGCACCGGGCGCGCGTTCAAGATCGACGTGCTGCCGTTGCCGGTGCTGCCGGAGCAGTCCGGCACGGTGTCGCTGCGCGGCGGCATGTCGGCGGCGGAACTGGTGCCGCTGGAGCCGGGTGAGACGGTGGTCGGGCTGGCCCCGCTGGGTCCGTCCGCGCAGGGCTCGCCCGGTCTGGCGCTCGGCACCCGGGCGGGCGTGGTGAAGGTGTGCGCCCCGGACTGGCCGGTCCGCTCCGACGAGTTCGAGGTGATCTCGCTGCGTGACGGCGACGAGGTGGTCGGCGCGACCTGGCTGACCGACGGCGCCGAGACGCTGGCGTTCGTGTCCTCGGAGGCGTCGCTGCTGCGCTTCGCCGCATCGGTGGTACGCCCGCAGGGGCTCAAGGGCGGCGGCATGGCCGGCATCAACCTGCCGGGCGACGCCCGGGTGGTCTTCTTCGGCGCGATCCGCACCGACGACGCGAAGCACGGCGAGCCGATGGTGGTCACCTCGACCGGAGCCACGGTGAAGGTGACGCCGTTCAAGGCGTACCCGGCGAAGGGAAGGGCGACCGGCGGCGTACGCGCGCAGCGGTTCCTCAAGGGTGAGCTGGAGCTGTCGGTGGCCTGGATCGGCCCGCGGCCGGTGGGCGCGACGGCCACCGGAGACCCGGTGGAGCTGCCCCCAGCGGACCCGCGCCGAGACGGTTCCGGTTTCGCCGTGATGCTGGGCCCGACGGTCGTAGGCCACCACATCGACCGCGACTGACGAGGTAGGGCGGGCGCCTGGCGCACCCGCCCTACCGCTCAGCCGCGCCCGCCCGCGCACCCGGCGACCCTGCCCATCTCGGCCCTGTCCGACCCGGGTGATCAAGGAGTTTGCGGCCCTTTCACGCTCCCGCCGACCACAAACTCCTTGATCACCGCAGGGGGCGCCGTCGGCGCCTGGCGAGTTGCGGGTGTGTGGGCACTCGCCCCCACCCTGCCCGGTCGATCATGAGGTTGGCGGGGACAAAACGGACACCGATCGCCGTCAACTTCATGATCGACGCGGTCCGGCCCTCCGGGTGCCCCGATCGCACCCCCACCGTCTGTTGACCATGAAGTTGGCGGGCGTGAATCGGGCAATTTGTGCCGCTAACTTCATGATCAACGGGGCGACGGCGGGGCGACGGCGGGGCAGCGGGACGGGTGGGGGAGAGGACCCGGGTCAGAGTTCGGGTTCGGGGGACTGGCGGGACTCGGGGGTGGTGCCCCGCAGGCGGGCGATCAGGCGCATGCCGTGGTAGATGACCAGGGCGGCGGCAGTACCCAGCGCGATGCCGTTGAACGACAGGTCGCCCGCGGTCAGGGTGTAGTTGGCGGCGCCGATGATCACCGCCACCGCGGCGGTGAACAGGTTGATCGGATCGTGGAAGTCGACCCGGTTCTCGATCCAGATCCGGGCGCCCAGGATGGCGATCAGGCCGTACAGCGCGGTGGTGGCGCCACCGAGCACCCCGGCCGGGACCGTCAGGATCAGCGCGCCGAACTTCGGGCACAGCCCGAGCAGGATCGCCGTGCCGCCGGCCACCCAGTACGCGGCGGTGGAGTAGACGCGGGTCGCCGCCATCACGCCGATGTTCTCCGCGTACGTGGTGGTGCCGGAACCACCGCCGGAACCGGCCAGCACCGTGGCGACGCCGTCGCCGAGCAGCGCCCGGCCCATGTCGCGGTCCAGGTTGCGGCCGGTCATCGCGGCCACCGCCTTGACGTGCCCGGCGTTCTCCGCGATCAGCACCAGGATCACCGGGATGACCAGCACGACGGCGCGCGCGTCGAAGCTCGGCGTGTGGAACTCGGGGAAACCGATCCAGGCCGCCTGGCGCAGGCCCCGGACCGCCTGCTGGTCGAGGTTGCCGGTCAGCGCGGCGAGCACCCAGCCGACCACCACGCCGACGAGGATCGACAGCCGCGCCACGAAGCCGCGGAACAGCACAGTGGTGAGCAGGATCGCGACGAGCGTGACCACGGCGATCAGCGGCTGCGCCTTCACGCCGGTGCCGGAGCCGCCACCGTCCCACGCGACCGGCGCGAGGTTGAGGCCGATCAGCATGACGATCGCGCCGGTGACCACCGGCGGCATCAGCGCGTCGATCCAGCGGGAGCCGGCCACCTGCACCACCACGCCGACGATCGCCAGCGCGACGCCCGCGACGACGATGCCGCCGAGGGCCGCGCCGATGCCGCCGTCGGTCTTCGCCGCCAGGACCGGCGCGATGAACGCGAACGACGAGCCGAGGTACGAGGGCAGCCGGTTACCGGTGATCAGCAGGAACAGCAGCGTGCCGAGCCCGGAGAAGAGCAGCGTGGTGGCAGGCGGGAAGCCGGTGATCAGCGGGACGGTGAAGGTGGCGCCGAACATGGCGACCACGTGCTGCACGCCCACGCCGATGGTGCGCGGCCAGGAGAGCCGTTCGTCGGGCGCGACCACGTCGCCGGGGCGTACCTGGCGGCCGTCGCCGTGCAGGGTCCACGGGGACCAGCGGGAGGTGGGGGACTGGGTCATCGGTCGCCCTTCGCGTCAGCGGGTGACGGGGGCGTGATCGACCCTGGGAGTTGTTTCTAGCACGTGCCCTGGCCGGATGTGGGCCCGGCCCGGGCTCAGGCGACGCCGGTGGGACGGAACTGGACGCTGACGCGGGGGCCGACCGGCCGGGTGGTCTTCGGCACCGCGTGCTCCCAGGTGCGCTGGCAGGAGCCGCCCATGACCACGAGGTCGCCGTGGCCGAGCGGGAACCGCAGGCTGCCGCCGCCACCGCCGCGGGGGCGCAGCAGCAGCGCGCGCGGGGAACCGAACGACACGATCGCCACCAGGGTGTCGGTGTGCGCGGAGCGGCCGAGGGTGTCGCCGTGCCAGGCGACGCTGTCGCGGCCGTCGCGGTAGAGGCACATGCCGGCGGTGACGAACGGCTCGCCCAGTTCGGGCGCGTAGTGCCGGGTGAGCGCGTCCCGGGCCGCGGTGAGCACCGGGTGCGGCAGGGGCCGGCCGGCCGCGTACCAGCAGAGCAGCCGGGGCACGTCGACAGCGGTGTCGTACATGGTGCGGCGTTCGGCCCGCCACGGCACGTCGTGCCGCAGCGTGTCGAGCACCTCGTCGGAGCCGCGCACCCAGCCGGGCAGGTGGTCGACCCAGGCGCCCCGGCTCAGCTCGTGCCGGCGCAGCGCCCCGGCGAGCGGGCCCAGGGTCGGGCCCTGCTCGGCCAGGTCGAGCATCGAGGGCTGGTACGCGTCGGACACGCAGCCGATCGTACCGTGCTCTCGAACAGGCGTACGACGGTCAGCGCCGCAGCATCCGGCGGACGGTGCCCGGGACGGCCTGCTTGATCCGCTCCCGGAGCTGCTGCGAGCGCAGCGCGTCGATGGTGGCGGTGAGCTTGGCGTTCTCGTCGCGCAGCCGCTCGATGCGGGTCAGCAGTTCGGCCGGCGGGGTGGCGGCGGCGGGCCGGACGGCCGGCGGGAACACCGTCTCGGCGACCTGTCTGTCGAAGCGCGCGGCGCTGTCGCCGTCGGCGAACGAGGTGCCGAGGTCGTGCTTGCGCAGGAACCCGGTGATGGTCTCGAAGCGGGCCTTGTGGCCGTCGTTGAGCGACGTGTAGTCGGCCTCCGCGTAGAGGTCGGCGGCGTCGACGTCGGCCGGCACGTCCCGCATGATCCGGTGCGGGATGCCGAAGTAGCGGGCCAGTTCCAGGGTGCGTGAGTCGTGCGCGAACAGGTAGCCGGGCGTGCCGGCGACGAGCGCGGTGATGGTGCCGTGGATGCGGGTGCCGAACGCGAAGTCGTACCCGGAGAGGTGGTCCATCCACGTCCACGGGTCGACGAACATGCGCACCTTGTCCTCGGCGAACAGCGGGTGCGAGGTGTGCAGCGGGATGTCGCTGCTCTGGCCCCGGTACTCGGGCGCGTCGCCGTAGAGCAGGGTGCCGAGTGTGCGCAGGTCCTGCGGCACGTAGCAGAGGTTCGGGTAGCGCTCCTGGTGGTGGCGGACCACAGCGGCCATCGAGCGGACGTACGGGGAGATGGTGAGCGCGACCTTCGAGTCGGCGGTCAGCTCCGGGCGGTTCTTCTCCAGGTGGAACGTGTCGCCGTGCAGGAACATCGACGGGCAGCCGATCTGCTCCACGTCGGAGAAGCCCAGCGCGTTGAGGTAGCTCTCGGTCACCTCGCCGCGGACGCCGATGCTGTGCGACCGGTCCAGCACGGCCTTGCAGAAGGCGCGCACCGGCTCGTCGATCTGGCGCAGGTACTCGCGGTCGCCGTCGACGTTCGTCTGCACGCCGACGCCGAGCACCACCACCGGGATCTTCAGCCGTTCGATCAGCCGGGTCAGCGGCGTCAGGCGGTGCACGAAGCTGCGGCGGAACGCGTTGGCGAGGGGTACGACGAACACGTCGTGCCGCTCGTTGATCTCGTCGGCGAGACGCGGGTCGGCCGGGGTGCGGGTCGGTGTGATCTCGGCTGTGGAGGTGGCGAGCAGCTTGTACGCGGCGTGGCTGAAGACCAGGTTGCCGCTGTTGTCCCCGATCCAGTTGCCGGCGAACGTCTCCTCGGGTGTGAGGACGTCGAACGGGCCCTTGCGGGCGCGGAGCAGGATCCGCTGGTGCATCCGGTTTCGCTCACCTTCCGTACGGCACGGCGTGCGGGCGGGAGCCGGGTGGGTGCCCGCGCGTGCAGAACGGAAATCCTATCCGCCGCCGCTGTGGAGCCGAGCGGACGTCGGCTCGCCGGGAACGTCCTGGTTGCCCGGGGTAGGGTGCCCGGAATGACCAGCGCGCCGACCGTCACCCGTGCCCCGCGACTGCCGTCGCTGACCGGATTGCGGTGGGTGGCCGCGCTGCTGGTCTTCGGCTTCCACGCCGGGACGATGGGGATCGTCGCCGAGCCGCACCTGAAGCCCCTGGTCGACAAGGCGTTCAGTCTGGGCCTGTCCGGCGTCGAGTTCTTCTTCATCCTCAGCGGGTTCGTGCTGGTCTGGTCGTACCGGGACGGGGAGCGCGCGTGGACGTTCCTGCGCCGCCGGTTCGCCAAGATCTACCCGAACCACGTGGTGACGTTCGTCGCCGCGCTGGCGGTAGCGGCCTGGTTCGCCGACCCGGTCGTGCCGTGGGCCGCGATCGCCAACTTCTTCCTGGTCCAGGCGTGGATCCCGCTGGGCGGCTACTTCTACAGCATCAACAACGTGAGCTGGTCGCTCTCCTGCGAGCTGGCCTTCTACCTGTGCCTGCCGCTGGTGGTGCCGTGGCTGCGCCGGGCCCGTACCGGGGTGCTGCGGACCGTACTGGTCGCGGCGCCGCTGCTCATCCTGGCGCTGTGGCCCGGCCAGCAGCTCGTCCCGGAGGAGCAGCGGTGGTGGTTCACCCAGATCTTCCCGGTGACCCGGTCGCTGGAGTTCTGGATGGGCGTGGCCGCCGCCGAGCTGATGCGCCGGCACCGCTGGCGTGGCCCGAACCTCGCCGTCGCCACCGGCATCTTCGTCACCACCTGGGTGGTCGCCGCGCTGTGGATCCCGGCCGAGTTCTGGGCGGCGCTGCTCGCTGTCGCGTACCTCCTGGTCATCGCCGCCGCGGCGGACGCCGACGTGCGCGGCCGGCCCACCCCCTGGCGGTCCCGGGCGATGGTCTGGCTCGGCGAGGTGTCGTTCGCCTTCTACCTGGTGCACGTGCTGGTCATGGTCACCGTGCTGCGGCTGACCGGGCACTGGGGGACCGGCCTGCCCGGCTGGCGCGGCCCGCTCGCGGTGCTGGGCTTCCTGGTGATCACGCTCGCGCTGGCCGCCGCGCTGCACCGCTGGGTGGAGACACCGATGATGCGCCTGCTCGGCCCGTCCCGCCGGGCCCGCGCGGCGTCGCCCGCACCGGCCGTGCCGGCTCCGCGCACGCCCGCCGAGGCCGCCACCGGGCCCGCCTCCGACGGGGGCGCGGCGTCCGTCACCGGTCCGGCCGAGGACATCGAGTACGCCGGGCGGCGTCGCCCGCACTGACACGCGCACACGTCGGCCGGTCGATCCGCGACACGCCGTACGGCGGTGCGTTCGTGGGGGTTCGGCGGTAATTTGTACCCGTGCTTCCGATCGCGCTCACCTGCCCCGTGTGGTGGGTGGCGCGCTGGACCGCCCGGATGCTCGCCAGTCTCGCCGTGGTCGTCGCCTGTTCGTTCGGCGCCGCCACGCTGCCGGCCGGTGTCGCCGCTGCCGCCCCGGCCCCGGCGGTCGCCGTCTCGGCGTACCCGGTCACGGGCACCTCGACCGCCGTGCGGCCGGAGGTCGACCGCGTGGCCGAGCGGCAGGCCCTCCCCGCCGGGGTGCCGGCGCCCGCGCCCCGGGCAGCCGCCCCGGCCGCACCGCAGCCGGTCCCGGCCGGACGGGCCGCCGCACCGGCCGGCCCGCGGGCCCCGCCCGCCCGCTGACCCGCTCACGGGCCGCGCCCGTCCTCCGCACCCACTCGCACGTCATCCCCGCACCCGCCCCGGCGGCCACCGGCCCGCCCCGGCGAGGTCGTGCGGGTCCTCCCGCCAGGTCCTTCCCGTGAGGTGCCGACCATGTCCCAGACCGCTCTGTACCACTTCCTCACCTCCGTGCCCGAGGCCGCCGCCATCTGGTCCTTCCTGCTGCTGCTCGCCCTCGGCCTGCTCGCCGCGCTCGTCGCCCGGCCCGAACGCGACCCCGCGCCGGAGGCCGCCCCCGAACCGGCCGACGCCGACGCCGCCCGCCGTGACGACCTGGTCCGGTACGCCGAGGAGGTGGCGGTGGCCGCCGCCGGAGCCGCCCAGACGGCCCGTCGCCGCCGGGAGCGGTGGCTGGCCGCGCAGGACGAGGCGGACCGGGCCTGGACCGCGTACGACGAGGCGGACGCCGCCGCCCGCCGCCTCGCCGGTGCCGCCGCGCTGCCCGCCCCGCGCACGCCGCGCACCCCGGCCGAGTACGCGGCCCGGGAGCGCTGGCTGCACCACGCCGCCATGACGGCGCACTGGCGGGGCGACCTGACCGCCCGTCAGCTCGCCGACGTGCTGGCCCGCCGCAACGGATGGGATCCCCGCCGGCACCCGGCCGAGCAGGAGATCCTGCTGGCCCGCACCGTCCGGGACGGGCGCCGGGCCGGATGGGAGAGCGCCGCCGCGCGGGAGCGGACGGCCTGGCGGGACGCGGAACTGGCCGCCGAGGCCGCCCGGACGCTCGCCGCCGAGGCGTACGCGGCCACCGCCGCGCTGCGGCCCGCCCCGGCGTACCGGAGCGCGACGGCGAGCGCCGTGCCGGTGGCCGCGACGGTCCGCAACGCCCGCTGGCGCCCGGCCCGGGTCGGCTGAGACGACCGTCTCGACCGAATCGTTACCCGGAATATGGTGAGCCCGGTCACCCGGGCCGCCGAAACGGGCGCCGGGCGCAGAACGGGTCATCGAGTCCCGCGATTGCCGGTCGGGTGCTCGCCGTCTGTCCGCTTTCCGCCGCCGGGCGCCGTCGAAACTGCTTGTCCCATTGAGCGAAGTCAGTAACCGGGTGTTCCGAAATCCGTTACCGCGGATCACGTTTACGCAGGTGGGAGCGCTTGGCATGGGACATACCCACCGGTAGTGTCGGCGCGTCCGATGCGGTAATCGATCGCCGACGGCGACGCCGCACCGACCCGCCTAATCGTGTTCCACGAACCGGGGACCCATGAGCACCATCGGGGTGAATCCGCGGGCCCACGGCCCGCGGTAGGGCGTACTTCCCGCCCGAATCCGTCAGCTAACCCGGTCGGCGGCCACGGAAGGAGCAACCCCTCTTGCCCACCCCTCGATCGTCCCCCCGCCTCCACGGCGAAGCGGTGCCCGCGCGCGCCTGACGCGCGACCGGCAACCGCCCCCTGGGCGCCCGGCATCACGGGCGTTCCCGATCCCCCGGCCATCCGGCCCCGCCAGCACGTGTGAGTTCCTCCGCGTGCCGGGCCGGCGTGCGCCGCTCACGCCCCGTGGAGGATTTCGTGAAGCACCACCTGAAGCGTCAGCTGCGACGGATCGTCACCGAACGCCCGTACCAGATCATCGCCGGATCGGCCGCCGCGCTCGTGCTGGCCGCCGGTGCCGGAACCGTCGCCACCGCCGGTGACGACGCCCCGGTCCAGGAGAACACCGCCGCGGTCGCCGACCTCGGCTCCGCCCGTCTCGGCGAGCAGCCCGCCAGCCGCGGCGAGGCCCGCATCGCCGTACCGCCCAGCGCCTCCGCCGCGCCCAGCGCGTCGCCGAGCGCCTCCCCGTCCGCGAAGGCCACGGCGGACCCGGACACCACGCCCAAGGCCAAGCCGAAGCCGCCGTCGAGCAAGTCGCTCGACTACGACTACCAGGCGCAGATCAACTACTTCTACTGCGGCCCGGCCGCCGTGCGCAACGCGCTCAGCGCCGCCGGCATCGAGCGCAGCCAGGACGCGCTCGCCGGTCCTCTCGGCACCACCGAGATGGGCACCAACTCCGCCGAGGACACCACCCGGGTGCTCAACCAGCAGGTCAAGGGCAACCCGTACCGGACCCGCATGATTCCCGGCTCGGCCACCCCGGCCCAGATGGACCGCCTCCAGGCCGACGTGGTCGAGGCGATCAGCAACGGCCGCGGGGTCGTCGCGAACGTCGCCGGTACGGCCACCGACACCAACGGCGGCTGGCACTCGTTCCCGGGCGGCCACTACGTCGCCGTGGTCGGCTACAAGGACGACGGCCGGACCGTGCGGATCGCCGACTCGGCCGACCCGTCGCTGCCGTCGTACTGGGTCACCACGATCGACCTGGCGCACTGGATCGCCAGCCGCGGCTACTCCGCCTGACCGTCCCGCACACCCGAAGGCCGGCACCCCACCCGGGGCGCCGGCCTTCCTCGTCCCGCCCCCGCCCTCACGCCGTCTTGGCGCGCCGATCTTGGACTTGTGGCACCCAGTATGCCCGGCTCGCCCGCTATGGAAGGTGCCACAACTCCAAGATCGAGGGTGAGGGCGGCGTGTGGGCGGCCGGAGCCGCAGCGAGGGGGTCGGCGGGGTTCGGTCTCGCGTGTCCGGGGCGGGCGGTGGCAGACTGCGCCAATGGGCGATGCGACGGGGAAGCGGCACCTGATTCTCCTGCACGGCATGGGTGCCACCGGCGAGGTGTGGCTGCCCTGGGCGCCGCTGCTGGAACGCCGCTGGCCCGGCCGCTGGCTCGCCCCCGACCTGGCCGGTCACGGCTGGTCACCGCCGCTGCCCGGCTACTCGTTCGAGGCGCTGGCCCAGCGCGTGGTGGACGGGCTCGGGCCGGTGCGGCTCGGCCCCGACGACCGGCTGGTGCTGCTCGGGCACTCGCTCGGCGGGGTGGTGGCGCTGGCGCTCGCGGCCCGGCAGCGCGGGCTCCCGGTCGACGCGGTGGTCGGGCTCGGCATCAAGGCGGTCTGGTCGCCGGCCGAGCTGGCGAAGTCGGCGGAACTGGCCGCCCGGCCGGTCACCTGGTTCGCCACCCGGGACGAGGCGGCCCGGCGCTACCTGCGGGTATCAGGGCTCGCCGGGCTGTTCGCCCCGGACCACCCGGTGGTGGACGCGGGATTGCGGCGGGAGGACGGCCGCTGGCGGCTCGCGATGGACCCGGCCGCGTTCGCGGTCGGGGAGCCCCGGCTGCCGGTGCTGCTGGCGGCCACCGGTGTACCGGTGCTGCTGGCCCGCGGCGAGGCGGATCCGATGGTGACCGACGCGCAGCTCAAGGAGCTGGGCGTGCCGGTGGCGACGCTGCCGGGACTGGGCCACAACGCGCACGTCGAGGACCCGGAGGCGGTGCTCGCCCTGCTCGACCCGTACCTCTGAACGGGCGAGCCGGCCCGCGACGGGCCGGCTCGCGCTTCTAGCGGGCCGCGCGCGGCCCCGGGACCGCCCAGTCGGGTTCCAGTTGCCGGCGGGCGGCGGAGAGGAACGCCTCGGCGTAGGCGTCGGCGGGGAAGTCGCCCAGGTAGCGGGTACGCGCCGCCCAGCGCTGTGCCGCCTTCGGGTCGGCGTCCAGCAGGTCGGTGAGCACCTCGTCCACGTTTGACATGTCGCGCCGCAGCACGTAGCCGGACGCCGCGAGCGGGAACCGCTCGACGAAGTGCTCGCCGTCGGCGCCGGTGTCGGTGACCGCGTACGGCTTGCCGGAGTAGAGCCAGTCGGAGATGACCCCGGAGACGTCGGAGACCAGCGCGTCGGCGCGGTTGACGCACTCGGTGAGCGTCAGCTCGCGGCTCGCGGCGGCGCCGAACAGGTGCGGCCGGCCGGTCTTCGCACGGTCGGCGGCGAGCAGTTCGGTGAGCCGGGCGAGCTGGCGGGCCGAGGCCGGGTTCTTGCCGGTGTACGGGTGGGCGCGCAGGATCACCACGGCACCCCTGTCGATCAGCCGGCGGATCAGCGTCTCGGCCACCGGCAGCGAGCAGTAGTTGGCGTCGGCGTGGTGCCCGGTCCAGGTGGGCGTGTAGAGGAGCGTCGGGTGCGTCGGCGGGGTGACCGGCTCGCGGCGTACCTCGATGGCCTCGACCTGGGGACGGCCGACTACGACGAACTTGTCGGCGGGGATCTCCACGCCGGCGCGGGCGTACCTGTCGATCGCGGCCTGACCGGCCACGAAGATCTTGTCGAAGATGGCCGAGACCGGGTTGGCGCTGGGGGCCTTGTCGCTGTCGCCGTGGTGCAGCTGCACGTGGGTGAGCCGGCTGAACCGGATCAGGTGGGCGTTCTTCGCGCCGTGGTTGACGTAGAAGGCGACCCGCAGGCTGGGCACCAGCGCCTCGTCCAGCGCCTTCAGCGTGGGGCAGAGGACGACCGGGGCGCGGGTGGCGGCGGCCACCGCGGGCAGGTGCTCCGGTTCGCGCAGCACCACCATGAACGGGCGGCCGATCCGTTCCAGGTACGGCAGCCACATGGTGACCTGGTACTCCGAGCCGGGCGGAGCGGAGAAGTGCAGCACGAACTCGGGCTGGTGGCGGCGCAGCGCCCGGCCGACCGGTCCACCTCCGGCGGGCGGCCGGAACCGGCGCCGGGCGAGGTCCAGCGCGACCGCCCCGCATCCGGCGCCGACCAGCAGTGCGGCGACCAGCGCGGTCCACGCGGGCAGCGTCAGGGCGGCGGCGAGCGACACCACGGCGAGCAGCACCAGCAGCGCGTCGCCCAGCCGGGCGGCGACCACCGGTGTCCACGTGCGGACCGGGAGGTTCGCCGCGCGGATCTCCAGCGCGCCGGCCTGCCGCAGCGGCCCGACCAGCAGCACCAGCCCGAGCAGCACCAGCGCGGTGGCCGTGAGCGCCGGGTCGAAGCCGTCGTCGAGGCGACGGGCGTAGCCGACCAGGATGCCGGCGGCCACGAGCACCGTCTCGGCGAGCCCGTCGGCGGACGGCCGGACCCGGCGCTCCCAGGCGGTGGCGGCCAGCGCCGCGACCGCCAGGGCCAGGCCCCAGCCGGTGGCGCCGGTGAGCGCCACGACGAGGAAGGCCAGCACCGCCAGCCCGGTGGTCAGCACCCGGGCGAGCAGCTTGCGGACCAGGTCACCACGCATCTGGTACGTCCCGTCGGGTTCAGGCGTCGGCGGACAGCTCGGACCGGTGCGGGCCCGGCTGGGCCGGTACGGCGGCCACCTGCTCGCCGGGGGACCGGCGCACGTCGACCACCTGGCCGGTCAGGTCGGAGATCAGCACGTCCAGGGACGCCTGCGCGACCGCCTCGGAGGAGAGCAGCGTGTGCTCCGGCTCCTCGCCGAACGCCCGCGTCCGCATCGGCGTGGCGGTGCGTTCCGGGTTGACGCAGTTGACGCGTACCCCGAACTCGGCCCACTCGTCGGCGAGCGCCTGGGTCAGGTTGACCAGCGCGGCCTTGGTGGCCGAGTAGAGCGCGTAGCGGGCCCGGCCCCTGGTGTACGAGCTGGACGTGTAGAGCAGCAGCTGGCCCTTGGTCTGCTGGAGGTACGGCAGGGACTGGCGCGCGATGGTGACCGGGCCGACGAAGTTGACGTGCAGGAGACGGTCCATCGTCTCGGAGTCCATCTCGGCCAGCGCGCCCTTCTCGAGGATGCCGGCGGTGACCACCACGTGGTCGATCCGGCCGGTGGCCTCGAAGGCGGTCTTCAGCGCGGCGGCCACGTCCTCGGCGCGCTCGACGTGCGTGCCGGTGGTGGAGCGGCTGAACGGGAAGACCTGTGCACCGTAGGAGCGGGCCAGTTCGGCCAGGTCGTGGCCGATGCCGTAGCTGCCGCCGAAGACCACGATGGTCCGGCCGGTCAGCTCCTCGGCGTAGCTGCGGTGGTCGGTCAGCCGGGGCGCCTGCGCGGCGGCGAGCTGGAACAGCTTGTCGGCCAGGTGCACGTCGACCGGGTGGGTGACCTTGATGTTCTCGTCCGAGCCGTCGATCACCTTGATCGGCGTGCCGGGCAGGTAGCGCAGCACCACGCCGCAGTCGTCGGTGGCGGCGAAGTCGGGGTCGCCCTCGGCGTGCCGGTACGCCTCACGGATGGTGCCGGAGCGGAACGCCTGCGGGGTCTGGCCGCGGCGCAGCCGGGAGCGCACCGGGATGTCGGTGATGCAGTCGTCCGCGTCGACCTGGATGATCGTGTCGGCGGACGGGATGGCCACGTCGACAGCCGAGTAGGTCCAGAGCGCGTTCACGCACTCGCGCACGATCCGGGCGCTGACCAGCGGGCGGACCGCGTCGTGGAAGAGGATGTTGACGTCGCCCTCGCCGACCGCGTCGAGCGCGATCCGGGTGGTGTCGTTGCGGGTCTCACCGCCCTCGATCACCTTGGTGACCTTGCGGAAGCCGGCGTCGGCGACGATGCGCCGCGCGTCGTCGACGTGACCGGTGGCCATCAGCACGATGATCTCGTCGATCTCCGGCGCGGCCTCGAAGACGGCCAGCGTGTGCTCGATGATCGGCTTACCGGCGATCTTGAGCAGCTGCTTGGGGATGCCCAGCCCGAGGCGCGTACCGGTCCCCCCGGCGAGGATCACGGCCACCGTACGCGCGGGGCGCCAGGGTGCCGGGCTCGCCGGCGCGGCGTCCGGTGCGGTGGTGTGGTCCTGCGTCATTGCCGTACCTCACTCTGGGTGAAAGGGGATGGGTCCGAAAACCTTAACGCGTACGCGGGAGCGCACCGCTCCGGGCGGAACCCGGTGCGGTGCGCTCCGAGGCGCTACTTCTGGTTCTCGTACGCGTCGCAGACCTCCTTGGTGGGGCCGTCCATCTTCAGGACGCCGCTCTCCAGCCAGATGGTCCGCTCACAGGTGTCCCGGATCGAGCCGATCGAGTGGCTGACCAGGAAGACGGTGCCGGCGCTGTCGCGCAGTTCGCGGACCCGCTGCTCGCTGCGGACCCGGAACTTGCGGTCGCCGGTGGCCAGCGCCTCGTCGATGAGCAGCACGTCGTGCTTCTTCGCCGAGGAGATCGCGAAGCGCAGCCGCGCGCCCATGCCGGAGGAGTAGGTGCGCATCGGCAGCGAGGCGAAGTCGCCGCGCTCGTTGATCCCGGAGAACTCGATGATCTCCGGGGCGATCTTCTTGACCTCGTCCGGGTGCATGCCCATGGCGAGGCAGCCGAGCACCACGTTGCGCTCACCGGACAGGTCGTTGAGCAGCGCGGCGTTGACGCCGAGCAGCGACGGCTGGCCCTGGGTGTAGACGGCGCCGCGGGCCGGCGGGAGCAGCCCGGCGATGGCCCGCAGCAGCGTGGACTTGCCGGAGCCGTTGCTGCCGATCAGGCCGATCGCCTCACCCTCGTACGCGGTGAAGCTCACGCCCTTGACCGCGTGCACCTCGCGGATGTTCGGCGCCTTGGTACGGGAGACGATCCGCTTGAGCGCGGAGACCGGTGTGGTGCCGCCGGTCGCGCCCTTGTGGATCCGGTAGATGACGTGCACGTCGTCCACCACCACTGTGGGGACGCGGCCCGAGTCGGTCACCGGGCCGGCGTTCAACGGCAGGGTCTGCTCAGCCACGGCCGTACTCCTTCTCTCCGCGCCAGAAGTAGACGAACCCGCCGACGCCCATCACGATCGCCCAGAACACCCCGAGCGCCCAGAGCTTCGCCGGGGAGCTCACCAGGTGCGCCTGGTGCGAGTCGAGCAGCGCGTAGCGGGCCAGCTCGATGAAGACCAGCGGCGGGTTCCACTCCAGGATGTTCGCCGCCCACGGCGGCAGGTGCTCGCGGATGAGCGTCACCGGGTAGAGCACGCCGGAGGCGTACAGCCAGGTGCGCATCACGAACGGCATGACCTGCTTGAGGTCGGTGGCCTTGGAACCGAGGCGGGCCATGACCATGCTCAGCCCGACGTTGAAGATCGTCTGGAGCAGCAGCATCGGGACGATCAGGATCCAGCGGAAGGTGAGCGGCTCGCCGGTGACGAGCACGATGCCGGCCAGCACCACCATCGACATGAGCAGCTGCTGGAGCTGCACCAGCGTGACCGTGATCGGCAGCGCCGCCCGGGGGAACTGGAGCGCCCGGATCAGGCCCAGGTTGCCGGTGATCGCGCTGACGCCGTTCGAGGCCGCGGTCTGCGTGAAGATGAAGATGAAGACGCCGGTGCACAGGTACGCGATGAAGTTCGGCACGTTCCGGTGCTGGCCCAGGATGACGCCGAAGATCAGGAAGTAGACGGCCGCGTTGGTGAGCGGTGTCAGCACCTGCCAGAGCTGGCCGAGCTGGGTGTTGCTCAGCGAGGAGGCGACCTTCGCCCGGGAGTACGCGGTCATGAAGTGCCGGTACGCCCACAACCGGCGGGCGTACTCACCCAGGGCGGGTCGTTCCCCGGCCACCCGTAGCCCGTACCGCTGGGCCAGTTGGGCCCGGGTCAGTCCGGATTCGGGGTCGGCCACCGCGGTGTTGGCCATGTTCAGGCGCTCCGATCTTTCGTGCTGATGGGGAGCAGTGCGGTGAATGAGATCCAGCGTGGCCGGGCGGGGAGGAGCCGCCTCGCTGCTGCATGGAAGGTAGTCCACCGAACGTCGGGACGCAACCGTACCGTCGTTGCGCTACATTGTTCCACGTGACGACCGAGAAGAGGCGTGCTCCGGCCGGCGCGGCGGTGCTGCGCGGGGAGATCACCAGTGCCATCCGCGCCGCCGTGATGCAGGAGTTGGCCGAGGTCGGCTACGGTCGCCTCTCCATCGAGGCGGTGGCCCGCCGGGCCGGTGTGAGCAAGACCGCCATCTACCGCCGCTGGCGTTCCAAGCTCGATCTGGTGCTGGACATGGTCTCGGCGGTGGCGGGCCGGAACATCCCGCTGCTGGACACCGGCAGCCTCCTCGGTGACCTGGAGATCCTGCTGCACGTGATGGCGCGTGCACTACGTCACCGGCTGGCCGCGCAGATCATCCCGGACCTGCTGGCCGAGGCGGCCCGCAACCCGCAGATCGCGGAGAAGTTGCAGGCCGCCCTGGACGACTACCAGCAGGCGGTGGGCCGGATCCTGATCGGCCGCGCGGTCGAGCGCGGCGAGCTGTCCCCGGCCACCGACAGGCGGGCCGCCGTCGATCTGATCGTCGGTCCGGTCTACTGGCGGATGGCGATCTCCCGGGCCCCGCTGGAGCCCGCCGAGGTGCCCCGGATGGCGGCCGCGATCGTCGCCGCCCTGCGGGTAGCATGCGTGGAGCCTGTGCGCGACGAGGTGGAAGTGTGAGCCCCGGGCCGCCCCCGGAGGTCCGTCGCCGATCATGAACAGAAGGTCACAACCGGTCGGACAATCAGTGCGAACGGCTGGTTTTCCCGACAGAGCGGTACCATCCCCCGAAATGTCTCCCATGAACCACGCGTCGACAGGAGGAAGCCCCATGGCCGGGCCGCATCCAGAGTTCATTCCCCCCGCACGGCCGATCATCGGCGAAGCCGAGATCGAGGCGGCCGTCCGGGTGCTGCGGAGCGGCCGGGTCGTGCAGGGCCCCGAGGTCGCGGCATTCGAGGAGGAGTTCGGCGACCTGGTGGCCGGCCGGCACTGCGTCGCCGTCAACTCCGGCACCTCCGCGCTCCAGCTGACGCTGATGGCGCTCGGCTTCGGCCCGGGCGACGAGATCGTCGTCCCCTCGTTCTCCTTCGCCGCCAGCGGCAACGCGGTCCGGCTGGTCGGCGCCGAGCCGGTCTTCGTGGACATCGAGCCGGGCAGCTTCTGCGTCGACCCGGAGGCGGTCGCCGCGGCGATCACGCCGAAGACCGTCGCGATCATGCCGGTGCACCTCTACGGCCACCCGGCCGCGATGGACCGGATCATGGAGATCGCGCAGCAGCACGGCCTCGCCGTGGTCGAGGACGCCGCGCAGGCGCACGGCGCCGAGCTGAACGGCACCCCGGTCGGCGCCTTCGGCACCGCCGGCTGCTTCAGCTTCTACCCGACGAAGAACATGCACTCCCTCGAGGGCGGCATGATCACCACCGCCGACGCGGACCTCGCCCGCACCCTGCGGCTGCTGCGCAACCAGGGCATGGAGCAGCGGTACGCCAACGAGATCGTCGGCGCCAACATGCGGATGACCGACGTGGCCGCCGCCATCGGCCGGGTGCAGCTCACCCAGCTCGCCGAGTGGACCGAGCAGCGCCGCGCCAACGCCAAGTTCCTCGACTCGGCGATCACCGGCATGGTCACCCCGCCGGTCGCCGACGGCGCCAAGCACGTCTACCACCAGTACACGGTGCGGGTGCGGGGCGACCGGGACGCCGCCCAGGCCCGCCTCACCGAGCTGGGCATCGGCAACGCGGTCTACTACCCGACCCCGATCCACCGGCTCAAGCCGTACCTCGTGGACGGCAAGCCGGGCGCGTGGGACCTGCCGGAGACCGAGCGGGCCGCCGCCGAGGTGGTCTCGCTGCCGGTGCACCCGTCGCTGAGCCAGGCCGAGCTGGAGCGGATCGCCGAGGGCGCGAACCTGGCCGGCGGTGCCCGATGAGCGACGGCGGACGGAAGCTGCGGGCCGGCCTGATCGGCCTCGGCGCGATGGGGCGCAACCACGCCCGCGTGCTGTCCAACCTGGACGGCGTCGAGCTGGTCGGCGTGGTCGACCCGGCCGGCGACGTGACCGGCACGCTGCGCGCCCCGGTCGTACCCGAGCTGAGCGACCTGCTCGCCCTCGGCGTCGACTACGCGGTGGTGGCCTGCCCGACGGCGCTGCACGAGCCGATCGGCATGGAGCTGGCCGCCAACGGCGTCTGCGCGCTCATCGAGAAGCCGCTGGCCCAGTCCGTCGACGCGGCCACCCGGCTGGTCGAGGCGTTCGAGAACGCCGGCCTGGTCGCGGGCGTCGGCCACATCGAGCGCTACAACCCGGCGCTGCAGAGCCTGCGGACCCGTCTGGAGGCGGGCGAGCTGGGCGAGGTGTTCCAGGTCGTGACCCGGCGCCAGGGCCCGTTCCCGCACCGGATCGCCGACGTCGGCGTGGTGATGGACCTGGCCACCCACGACATCGACCTGACCGCCTGGGTGACCGGCCGGCAGTACGCCTCGGTCGCGGCCCGCACCGTCTCGCGCAGCGGCCGGCTGCACGAGGACATGGTCGCCGTGGTCGGCCAGCTCTCCGACGGCACGATGGTCAACCACCTGGTGAACTGGCTCAGCCCGCTCAAGGAGCGGTCCACAGTGGTCACCGGTGACAAGGGCTGCTTCGTGGCCGACACGCTCACCGCCGACCTGACGTTCTACGCCAACGCCGCCATCGACACCGAGTGGGAGGCGCTGCGCGCGTTCCGCGGCGTGGCCGAGGGCGACATGGTCCGCTACGCGATCCCGAAGCGCGAGCCGCTGCTGGTCGAGCACGAGCGCTTCCGGGACGCGGTGGAGGGCAAGCAGAGCGACATCGTCACGCTGCGGCAGGGTCTGCGTACCGTACAGGTCGCGGCCGCCCTGCTGGAGTCGTCCGCCGACGGCAAGGTCGTGTCCGTGGCGGCCAGCGGCAGCGACGCGGAGCCGGCACTGCGATGAGCCCGGCGCCGGTGCGGCGGACGGTCTCCGCGGTGCGGCGGCGGATTCCCCGGCGGTGGCGCATCGCGCTCCGCCGGGCCGCCGCCGGCACGCGCCCCTGGGAGACTCCTTCGGTACGCGAACTGTGTGAACTTCCCGCCGGCACGCCGCTGCTGGTGCATGCCGGCGGGATCACCGGCGACCGGGCACTGGACGGCGTGCTGCGCGCCCTGGCCCGGTTGCCCGAGTTCCACCTGGCGCTGGTCTGCGACCCGGCGGAGCAGGCGGCCGTCCAGGATTTGGTCCGCCGGGCCGGCAAGGCCCGACGCCGGGTCCACCCGGTGCCGCGCCCGCGCACGATGACGGCCGCGTTCCTCGCCTCGGGGGACGTGGCCGTGTTCGGGTTCGCGCCGGACGCCGGTCTCGGGCTGCTCGACACCTGCCTCGCCGCCGGCCTGCGGATCGTCGCCGCCGACAACCGGGTGGTCCGTGAGCACCTGGCCCGCCACCGGACCGGCGACTTCTACGCGCCCGGCTCGGTGCCCTCCTTCGCCAAGGCGGTGGAACGGGCCTGGCAGCGGGGCGACGACGACACGCCGGAGCCGCAGGAGCCGGCGGTCGCGCCGGTCGAGGCCGGCACTCCGGGCCGGTGGCGGGCGCTCGGCGCCGGGCCGGTCCGGCTGGGTCTGGGCACGGCGAACTACGCCGGGCAGCTCTCCGCCCTCGCGGTGGCGATCAGCGCCGCGCGGGCGGACGTCGGCATCGAGCTGGTCGTCGCCAAGCCACCGGCCACCTACCGCTACCCGGCCGACCGGTATCTGCACTTCCCCGGCGAGCACCGGCTCGACGTGCAGGTGCAGCAGGCCGCGCGGGTGCTCGGCTTCTACACGCACCTGATCGTGGACGCGTTCCGTCCGGTGCTCGGCCGGCTCAACGGCGACGACATCGCCGCGGACCTGCCCGCGCTGCGCCGGGCCCGGCTCAAGGTCGCGCTGCTGGCGCACGGCAGTGAGATCCGCCACCCCGGCGCGCACCTGGAACGGCACGCCGAGTCCGCGTTCCGGGACGCGCCGGAGGAGCTGCGCGAGCGGCTCACCGTGGTGGCCGAGCAGAACCGGCGTACGGCCGAGGAGAGCGGCCTGCCGTTCTTCGTGACCACGCCGGACCTGCTGGACGACGTGCCGTTCGCCACCTGGGCGCCGCTGATCGTGGACGTGGACGCCTGGGCCTGCGACCGTCCGGTGCTGGAACGCACCCGGCCGGTGGTGCTGCACGCCCCGTCCAACCGCTGGACCAAGGGCACCGACCGGCTGCTGCCCCGGTTGCAGGAGCTGCACGATCGACGGATCATCGAACTGCGCCTGGTGGAGGGTCTGCCGCACAGCGAGATGCGCCGCCTGGTGCAGGACTGCGACATCGTGGTCGACCAGTTGGTGATGGGCAGCTACGGCACCTTCTCCTGTGAGGGGATGGCAGCCGGCAAGGTCGTGGTGGCGTACGTGAGTGAAGGACCGCACCGGGCCGCCGGGGTCCAGCCGCCGATCGCCAACGCCACACCCGGCACGCTCGTCAAGACGATCGAGTCGCTGCTCGACGACAGGCCCGCCGCGGTCGCCCTGGCCGCGGAGGGCGCGCGTTACGTCCGTGACCACCACGACGGCCGGCGGACCGCCGAGGCATTCGACGCCTTCCTCCGGTGACCCGCCGACCGCCCGTGCACCGCCCCGCCAACGAGGAGAAGCACCCGATGCAAGCTGTCCCGAGTAGCGATGCCCGACCGACCCGGGGACGGGTGGTGATGCTGGTCGACAACGGAGTCCACGGCGACTCCCGGGTGCAGAAGGCCGCCCGCTCCGCCGCCGAGGCCGGCTGGGAGGTGATCCTGGTCGGCATCCTCAAGGGCGCGGCGACCGAGGACACCTGGCGCATCGGCGACGCCGAGGTCCGCCTGATCCGGATGCCCCGGCGGCTGACCCACCCGGTCGCGTACCGCCGCGCGCTGCTGCGCCGCCCGCTGGCGTACAAGCCGGGGCCGGACGCCAAGCGGCGGCTGAACACGCTGCGGGCCCGCCGGGACGACCTGACGTTCCGTCTCTCCGAGATCAAGGTGAACCGGGCGGCGGGCGGGCCCCGCCTCGCCGAGCTGGCCGGCAAGGCCCGGCTGGCCGCGCCGTACTTCCTCAACAAGACGATGTTCCGTTGGGTCAAGTTCCGCTCGGCGCAGCTGCGGCGGCTCCAGGAGAGCCAGCAGAACCCGGACTCGCGGCTCGACCGCGCCGCGCTGCGGTTCTGGCAGCGGGTGCACGGTGACCGGGCCTGGCGCCGGCTGGACCCGGAACTGTGGGACTTCGAGCTGGCCTTCGCCTCGGTCGTGGACGAGCTGCGGCCGGATCTGATCCACGCGCACGACTTCCGGATGCTCGGCGTCGGCGCGCGGGCGGTCATGCGGGCCCGGGCCGGCGGACGCGACGTCAAGCTGCTCTGGGACGCGCACGAGTTCGTCCCCGGCATCATCGGCCGGCCGGCCAACCTGCGCTGGCTGCCCGCCCAGATCGCCTACGTGCGGGAGCACGCGCCGTACGCCGACGCGGTCATCACCGTCTCGTCCACCCTGGCCGACCTGCTGCGGGAGAGCCACGACCTGCCCGAGCAGCCGGCCGTGGTGCTGAACGCGCCGCCGCGGTCGCTCACGCCGGAACAGCGGGCCACGCCGGTACCGGACATCCGGGCGATGTGCGGCATCGACGCCGGCACGCCGCTGCTCGTCTACTGCGGCGGCATCAACCCCTCGCGCGGCGTGGACATCATGATCCGTGGGCTCACCGAGATGCCCGAGGCGCACGTCGCGCTGGTCTCGGTGCACCCCAACGGCAAGGCCCCGATCATGTACGAGCTGGAGGAGCTGGCCGCCGAACTGGGCGTGGCCGACCGGGTGCACCTGCTGCCGTACGTGCCGCACTGGCAGGTGTCCGCGTTCGTCGCCCCGGCCGACCTGGGCGTCATCCCGATCCACCACAAGCCGAACCACGAGATCGCGCTGATCACCAAGTTCTTCGAGTACGCCCACGGCGGCCTGCCGATGGTGGTCAGCGACGTGCGGACGATGGCCGAGGCGACCCGGGCCACCGGGCACGGCGAGGTCTTCCGGGCCGAGGACCTGGACGACTACGTCCGGGCGGTGCGTACCGTGCTGGCCGATCCGCAGCGCTACCGGGCCGCGTACGACCGGCCGGGTGTGCTGGAGCAGTGGACCTGGGAGGCGCAGGCCCGGGTGATGGACGAGGTCTACACCCGGCTGCTGCCGAACCACCCCGGCCCGATGCGGCCGGCGGCGGCGGACACCGCCGTCACGGCGGTGCCGAACCAGCGGACGGCGGTGCCGGTGCGCTGACCGGCGGAGAACGACAGCGGGGCCCGGCCGACCGGCCGGGCCCCGCACTCGTTGCGCCTGCTCAGTCGCCCAGCAGCAGCCGGTCGTAGTCGGCCTGGGTGACGGCCCAGTCCCAGGTCTTCAGCACGTGCTCCGAGGCGGCCCGGCCGGCGTCCGCCCACGCCTGCTCGGTCGCGGTGACGGCCAGGATCCGCTCCGCCGCCTCCGCCGGGGTGTCCGCCATCCAGTCGGCGGGGAAGAGGGTACGGGCACCGTGCGGCTTGCCGGCGAAGAACGGCCAGTCCCGCACCACCGGCACAGCGCCGCTCGCCACGCCCTCCACCAGACCGCAGTGGAAGCTCTCCCGCACCGAGGTGCTGAGGATGACGCCGACCTCCTGGAGCGCACCCGGCACGTCGTCGGTCTGCCCGTAGCGCCGGACCGCGCCCAGCGGCTCCAGCTCGGCCAGGTCCTTGGCGAGCAGCCGGCCGTAGTCCTTCGCCGGCTTGCTGGTCCGGTTGTTGAAGTTGCTGCCGATGAGCGTCAGGTTGTACCGCTCGTCGTGCTCCCGCAGCTTCCGCAGCACGTCGATCGCCCACCGCGGGTCCTTCGCCACCGAGCTGAACCCGACCAGCCCCAGCGTGAACCGGGCGTCGGCCGGCTTGGCCCGGGGGTAGCGCTGCAGGTCCATCGCGTTGTCGACCACCCACAGCCGGGGGGCGTGTTCGCCGGTGAGCTGCGGCAGCACCGCGGTGGACAGGTCCCGCAGGTGCTCGGAGACGAAGACGACGTCGTCGACCCGGGAGAAGTCCACCAGGTGCGGCCAGAAGTTGAACGCCTCGAAGCTGTGCAGCCGGACGATGATCCTGGCCGTCCCCGGGTCGTGCAGCGTGAAGAGCGCGGCGGTGGCCTGGCACCAGTCGACGAACACGGTGTCGGCCCAGTCCAGGTGCGGCCGAAGCCACTCCTCGATCTTGGCCCCGTACGTCGACTCGGCGCCGAGCAGGTGCTCCATCACGGTGCTGCCGCTGAGCGCCAGCGGACGGGTCACCGGGTCCTCGTACAGGTCCAGGAAACGGACCTCCACGTTCGGCATGCCCCGGTAGCGCTCCAGGATCTCCTGGAGGAAGTTGTCGTTGATCAGCGTGGTGACCAGCAGCCGCAGCGGCCGGTCGGTGGGCGCCGGGGCGGCCGGGGCGAGCCGGCCCCGCGGCTCGGACAGCTTCCGCGCCGCCGCGCTCTCCCGGAACGGCGCCAGGAAGGCGCCCGGGTCGTCGCTCATCGGCGAGGAGAGCCGGTCGAAGTGCAGCACCCGGTTGGACGCCAGGCTCCACGCCCGCGACACCGCAGCGGCGGCCTTCTTCGGGTCCTTCGCCAGCCGGGCGTCGGCAAGCGCGAGCTGGGCGCGGATCGCGTCGTGCAGCCCGGACGGGACGTGCCCGAGGGCCAGCTCGCCCTGCGCGGCCTTGGTGAGCACGTCCGCCCGGGTGGCGGCGCTGTTGATCCGGCTGACCGCGGCCGCGGCGGTCCGGGCCGCGACCGCCGGGCGGCCCGCCTTGACCGCGCTGTCGTGCAGCCGTACCGCGAGCTTGCTGCGCAGCCGGTCCGGTACGCGGGGCGCGGCCACCGCGCGGGACCAGAACCAGGCGCCGGCCGGGTTGCTCATGATCCGCTGGCCGGTCGCCTTCTGGACGGTGGTGCGCACGGTCTCCACCGCCGCCCGCTTGGCGCCCCGGGTGCCGATGCCGGCGGCCGCCGCGACCTGCCGCTCCAGCCGCTTGCCGACCGGCTCGGTACGCGGCGCGTCGAGCGCCCGCTGCGCCGGCACGAGCCCGAAGTGTGCGCCGGCCCGGGTGTTGCGCTGGGCCATCTCCCACACCGTGTAGACCGACCGGGGGTCCAGCGCCACCAGCAGGTCGGCGGACCGGAAACGCTGCCGCAGCCAGGCATGGCGCTGCGCGTGCAGCCAGATCTTGCGGTTGGCCTGCGCCCGGCCGAGCGCCCGCCGCAGCCGGGCGTCGCGCTTCTCGGCGGGTACGACGAACGACCGCACCTCGGCCAGCGCCGGGTCGACCGGGAGTTCCGCGCTGTCGAAGAAGCACGCCACCGTGACGCGGGCGCCACGGCTGCGGAAACGTTCCAGCGCCTCGATCAGCACGGCCGGCTGCTTCGGTGCGGCGGCGGCCACGATGAGCACTGTGGTCACAGTCGGGCATCTCCCGTCGAGGAGGTAGTGGCCGGGGTGGCCGCGCCGGCGCCGGTGGGCCGGACGAGTTCGGTGAGGCGGCGGACCGCCGGGGCGAGCACAGCGGGCCGCGCGAAACGGCGGGCCAGGTCCCGGGCGGCGGCCCGGTCCGCGTCGGTCGCCTTCAGGGCCAGCCGGCCGGCCTCCACGAAGGAGCCGGCGAGGCGGTGCGGGTCGAGCCCGACCGCCCCGGTCCACAGCGGATGGCCGGCGAGCACGTTGCTGGCGTCGTGGTCGACGTCGTGGGCGGAGAGCACGGGCAGGCCGCTGGCCATGAACTCGTACACCTTGCCGGAGGTGACGAACCGTCCACCGACGAGCATCAGCACCAGCGCGTCCCAGGAGCCGTACGTGGCCGCCAGCTCCGCCTTCGGCACCGGGCCGCCGAAGCTGACCCCGTCGACGGCGGCCTCCTTGAGCAGGTCCATGTGCCGGTTGGCCTCACGCGACGCGCCCGCGCCGATGTGCCCGCGCACCTCGAACCGGGAGCGGGCCAGCAGCGGGTCGTCGCGCCGGGCGATGCGCCAGGCGTCCAGTACCGACTCCAGGAACGCCGGGCTGAAGTTGACCGAGCCCAGGTAGCCGAAGGTCAGCCCGGCTGCCGGGTCCGGCGAGCGGCCGGAGATGTCCGGCAGGCTGTCCTCGTCGTAGCCGTTGCGCACCACGTGCACCCGGTCGGCCAGGTGCGGGTAGCGCTCCCGGTAGAAGCCGGCGATCGGGTCGTTGACGCACCACACCGCGAGCGCGTTCTCCAGCACCGTGGACTCCCACCGGCCGGAGACCGAGTCGCGGGTGAACGCCTCGCCGCCGCCGATCACGTCGAGCGACCAGCCGTCGCGGAAGTCGACCGCGTACGGGACCTTGTGCTCCTCCCACAGCTTCCGGGTGGCCGCCAGGTTCACGTACGGGGCGCAGGAGGCGAGCAGCAGGTCGGCCGGGTGCTCGCGGTGCAGCCGCAGCACCGCCTTCTCCAGCTCGTACCGCCAGCCGCCGAACACCGGCTCCGGGAACGCCTGCTGCTCGCGCTTGCGAAGCCGCTTGATCCAGCCCGCCGGGTCCAGCGACCGCTCCTCGGAGAACGCCCTGATGTCGGTCTCCAGGTCCTCCCGGATCAGCGGCAGCTCGACCACCCGCACCCGCGGGTCGACCTTCTCCGACAGCGTGTGGTCCAGGCCGTACTCCCGCTCCCACGCCTGCTGGCAGATCGTGATGACGGTGATGTCCCAGCCCTGGGCGACGAACTGGTTCGCCGTCTCGCGCAGCCGGTACGCGCTGCTCTTCGCCGCGGGCGGGAAGCCGATCGCGAGGTAGATGGCGTGCGGCCGCTTCCCGCCCCGCGAGCGGGGGAGCGGGACGGTGTGGTTGGTCATCGCTGATAACCGATCGTGAGGAGGGAGCGCGTCGTCATGCCAGGTGCCGCCGCAGCGTCTCGGCGACCCGCCGGGCCGCCCGGCCGTCACCGTACGGGGTGCCGCGCGGCGCCTCCGGGGCGGGACGCGTCGCGGTGGCCGCCCAGCCGGCGCCCAGCTCGCGCGGATCCGGTACCAGCACGTTCCAGCCGTCGGCGAGCGTCTCGACCCACTCCGTCTCGGTGCGCAGCGTGGTGCACGGCCGGTCCAGCAGGTACGCCTCCTTCTGGAGGCCGCCCGAGTCGGTGACCACGCCGGCGGAGCCGACCACGGCGGCCACCATCGCGGCGTACGGCAGCGGCCGGCCGGCGTGCAGCGCGCCCCGGGTCAGCTTCAGCCCGTGCTCGTCGGCGCGGGCGACCAGCCGCGGGTGGGCCAGCAGCGCGACCGGCACGGGCAGGTCGGCGAGCGCGTCGAGCAGCGCGGCGAGCCGCTTCGGGTCGTCGGTGTTCTCCGCGCGGTGCAGGGTGGCGAGCAGGTACGGCGCGTCCGGGTCGATGCCGTCGGGCAGCGCCGGGCGGGGCTGCCCGCCCCGCGCCACGTCGTCGCGGACCCGCAGGCAGACGTCCACCATCACGTCGCCGACCAGTTCGGTACGGGCGGCCAGGCCCTCCGTGGCGAGGTGCCGGACGGCCTCCTCGGTGGGGGCGAGCAGCAGATCGGCGGCGTGGTCGGTGAGCACCCGGTTGTGCTCCTCCGGCATCCGCCGGTTGAACGACCGCAGCCCGGCCTCCAGGTGCGCCACCCGCAGGTGCTGCTTGACCGCCGACAGCGTGCCGGCCAGCGTCGAGTTGGTGTCGCCGTACACCAGCACCCAGTCCGGCGCCTCGGCGGCGAGCACCGGATCCAGGGCGGCCAGGGTGTTGCCGGTCTGCACGCCGTGGCTGCCGGAGCCGATCCCCAGGTGCACGTCCGGGTCGGGGATGCCGAGGCCGGAGAAGAAGACGTCGGACAGGTCGGCGTCGTAGTGCTGGCCGGTGTGCACGATCACGTGCTCGCACCCGTCCTCGGCGAACGCCGCCGCGATGGGCGCCAGCTTCACCAACTGCGGTCGGGCGCCGACGATGCTGACGACCTTCACACGTGACTCCTCGTGATCTGCGACGGATTCTCGGGGCGGACCGGCCGCCGCCCGAGACGGGAGGCCGTGGACCCCGGCCGGGTGGCCGGGCCGGTGCCCGCAGGCCCTAGAAATAGTAGTGCCCCACCCGCCGCCGGACGACGTACGCGGACGTGGCCGGTACGCGATGGTGGGCCGGGCCACCCGCCGTCACCGGACGCCGTCGCCCCGACGGGGAGCACGGTGACCGGTGGCGTGGAACGGGACACGAGGGACCAGCCTAACCGAACCGGCCGGATCACCCCGGTCCGGCGGGCGCCCGCCCGGCTGCTCGCCGCCGCCGCGGCACGGTCCGGTCACCGCCGGTACGTCCCGCCGCCGGGGGATCGTCGCCGAGTCTTCACCGGGCCGGGCGAGCCTGGCCCGGCGGCGCGGCCCGGCTTGCGTACACTACGGCGCCATGACCGCCCCCGGGCCCGAGACCCGTACCCGCACCGCAGACGCCGGTGGATCGGTGGCCGACGCCACCGGCGAGACCGCGAAGCCGCCGACCGCCGACGGCGCGGACCGGCCCGCCGACGCCGCGCAGCAGCAGGCGCAGCCGGAGACCGCCGCGGCGGAGCGTGCCGACCGCCCCGGGCGGTGGCACCGGATGCGGCCGGATCTGCTGGTCGCGGCGATCTACCTGGCCGGCGCGTTCTGGGTGACCGCGCGGGGCTGGGTGAACCCCGACGGGCGGTTGCTCGGCAGTCGCCCCAACGACCAGGGCTTCAACGAGTGGATGCTGGCGTACGCCGCGCACGCGGTCAGCAACCTGGAGAACCCGTTCTTCACCTCGTTGCAGAACGCCCCGGACGGCGTGAACCTGATGACGAACGTCGGCATGCAGCTACCAGGGCTGGTGCTGTCTCCGGTCACCCTGCTGTTCGGCGCGCCGTTCGCGTACCTGCTGTTCATCACGCTCAACCTGGCCGGCACCGCGTACGCCTGGTACCACGTGCTGTCCCGCAACCTGGTCTCGTCCCGGGTGGCGGCCTTCGCCGGCGGCCTGTTCTGCGCGTTCGCGCCGGCGCTGGTGTCGCACAGCAACGGCCACCCGCACATCACCGCCCAGTGGCTGGTGCCGTTCATCCTCTGGCAGGTGATCCGGCTGGCCCGGGACGGCCGCCCGGTGCGCAACGGCCTGGTGCTGGGCGCGCTCGTGGTGGCGCAGTTCTTCGTGAGCCTGGAGATCCTGTTCCTGACCGCGCTCGGCTGCCTGATGATGGTCGTCGGCTACGTGATCTTCCGGCCGCGGGAGGCGCTGCGCCGGGCCGGGCCGATGCTCGGCGGGCTCGCCATCACCGGCGTGCTCGTCGGTGCGGCCTCCGCGTACCCGCTGTGGATGCAGTTCGCCGGCCCGCAGCACCGGGTCGGTCACCCGGGCGACCCGGACGTCTACGCGCTGACCCTCGGCTCGTTCGTGCGGTACGCCACCGAGTCCGTGGCCGGCAGCCCCACCAGCGCCCTGCGCTGGGGCCCGAACACCACCGAGCAGGCCAGCTTCTACGGCTGGTCGGTGGTGATCCTGGCGATCGGCGCCGCCCTGTGGCTGCGCCGCGAGATCGTGGTCCGGGTGCTCGCCGTGGTCGCGCTGATCTCGGCGGTCTTCTCGATCGGCACCACCTGGACCGTGGGCACCCGCCGCACCGACGTGCCGGCGCCGTTCGCGCTGGTGTCCGAGCTGCCGGTGTTCGACTCGGTGGTGGTGTCCCGGTTCGCGCTGATCACCACGGTGGCGCTCGGCGTGCTGTTCGCGGTGGCCGGGGACCGGGTGGCCCGGGTACGGGCGGACGAGCCCGGCCAGTCCCGGCTGGTGCCCCGTCTGGCCGCTGTGGCGCTGTTCGCCGCGCTGCTGCCGATCCTGCCCACCCCGCTGGAGGCGCGCGGGCGCAACCCGGTGCCGGACTTCGTCACCGCCGGCGTCTGGAAGGAGCACGTCGCCCCCGGCCGCACCCTGGTGCCGGTCCCGGTCGACGGCATGACGTCGCTGTACTGGAGTTCCGCCGCGCTGGCCGGCTTCGCCGTACCGGAGGGGTACTTCCTCGGGCCGGTCTCCAAGACCGACAACACCGGCCGGTGGGGCGTCGAGCCGCAGCCGACCGCGAAGCTGCTCACCGCCGTGTCGCGGGGCCAGCGGGACACCGCTGTCGGCCCGGCCGACGTCGAGCAGGCCCGCGCCGACGTGCGGCACTGGAAGGCCGACGCGGTGGCGCTGCCGGACCGGGCCCGCCGCCACGACGACCTCAAGGTGGTGCTCGACGCGCTCTACGGGCCGGGGCAGCGGGTGGCGGACGTCTGGCTGTGGGACGTCCGCCCGCTCACCCGGTGAGGGTCACGGCGACCGGGTCCAGATGAGCAGCAGGTAGCCACCGAAGTAGGTCGAGAACGCGGTGAGCGCGACCAGCACGGTGACGGCCCGGGCCCGCCCGGCCCGGGCCAGGCCGACGGCGGCCGGCAGCAGCAGCGCGAACGCCGGCACCAGGAACCGCGCCTTGGAGTGGTAGTAGCCCGCCGCGCCGAGCGTGGTGACCAGCATCAGCCCGCTGAACAGCAGCAACTCCCAGGGCTGGCGGTCGATCACGCTGAGCACGAAGAACATCAGCGCCAGCAGCAGCACCAGGCTCACCACGAGCATCTGCGGTGTCGCGGACACCGCCAGCACCTCGCGTCCCCGCCGGAACGTGTCCACGCCGAAGTCGAAGTGGCTGCGCCAGCCGGCGGACTGGATGTGGAACCAGCCGTCCGGCCGCCCGGTCTGGACGCCCACCCAGGCCAGGTAGGCGAGCCAGCCGGCCGGGGCGAGCATCATGGCCACCCACGGGCGCCAGCCGTCCCGGCGCCGGACCACGGCGAGCAGCGCGGCCAGGCCGACCACCGGGATCAGCGACGAGGCGGTGGGCCGGGTCAGACCGGCGAACAGGCAGAGCACGCCCGCGGTCAGCCAGTGCCGACGCAGCAGCGCGTACAGCGTCCACGCGGCCAGCGCGGTGAACAGCGTCTCGCTGTAGGCCATCGACTGCACGACGGCGTGCTGCTCGCCGCCCAGAGCGCGGCGAGCAGCACGCCGGTGCGACGGTCGTGCAGGTACGAGCCGATCGCGTACAGCGCCCAGGCCGCCGCCAGGCCGGCCAGCGCGGCCACCGCGAGCCCCGCGGTACGCGGCCCGAGCGGGGTGACCCGTTCGACCACGCCGATCAGGGCCGGGTAGAGCGGGAAGAACGCCATGTCGCTCTGCACCCGTTCGTACCCGTCGTAGCCCCGCTGGGCGATGGCGAGGTAGTACGTCGCGTCGGACAGCGTCAGCTCGCGCACCGGGGAGAGGTTGAGCGAGCGGGCCCAGACGTAGACGGCCAGGACGCCGACGAGCCGGATCACCGCGTAGACCGCCAGCGCGGGCGCCGCGTCCCGGGCGGCGTCGCGCAGCCGCCGGACGGGACCGGGCCGGGCGCGATCGGCTGTGGCCGGCTCGGTCGCCGGGGCTGGTGCGGGCCGGCGGGGTTCCTCGGTGGTCACCACGTCCATTGTGCGGTCCCGTTCGCGCTGAGCTGGGGTTGGCCGAGGGCCCGCGTGGCGCGGCCGGCGACCCGGCGAACGACCCGGAGCGGGCGCCGGTCGTTGGACAGGGTGGAGGGTAGCAACAGTCACAGCAGGTCGGGGGGCACCGGCGGCGGCGGACGTCCGGGCCCGATCCGCTGTCGTAGACTCGCTCGGGTCCGCGGGCGCGGTGCTGGCGACGACGAAACGGGCAGGAATGGGATCTGACGGCACGACCGCAGCGGCGGGCACCCGGGGACGGGTCGTGATGCTGGTGGACAACGGGGTCATCGGTGACTCCCGGGTGCAGAAGGCGGCCCGCTCCGCCGCCGACGCCGGCTGGGACGTGGTGCTGCTCGGGCGGGCGCCGGTCGGCAGCCCGCAGAGCTGGCGCCTCGGCGCCGCCGAGGTACGCCTCGTGCCGATGCCCGAGCCGCTGGCCCGCCGCCGGCACGAGTTCCGCCGGGCCTGGCTGCGGCACCCGCTCGCCTATCCGCCCAGCGGCATCGCGGCGCACCGTACCCAGGCGGTCAAGGCCTGGCGCGCGGACCTGGCGGTCCGCCGGGCGGCGCTCACCGTCGCGGCCCGCGAGTCCGGCGCGGGCCGGCCGGGCGGGCTGCCCTGGGCCGCGCTGCGTGCCGAGGAGAAGCTGTCCGGCCTGACCCGCAAGTGGGTCGGGTTCCGCAACCGTCAGCTCACCCGGGCCCGCAAGGGCCGCAAGCTGGACGGCCCCTGGGACCGCGCGTACACCATGTTCTGGCGCGGGCTGCGCGGCGACGGCGCGTGGCGGCGCCTGGAACCGGGCCTGTGGGACTACGAACTGGCCTACGGCCCGGTGGTCGACGAGCTGGCGCCGGACCTGATCCACGCCAACGACTTCCGGATGCTCGGCGTCGGCGCCCGCGCGAAGGTCCGGGCCGCCGCGAAGGGCCGCCGGATCGCCCTGCTCTGGGACGCCCACGAATATCTTCCCGGTGTGCAGCCGTGGCGCGACAACGCCCGCTGGCTACCAGGCAACGTGGCGCACGAGCGGGAGTACGTGCCGTACGCCGACGCCACCATGACCGTCTCCGGTGGCCTGGCCGACCTGCTGCGCACCGAGCACGGGCTGGCCGAACGGCCGGCGGTCGTGCTGAACGCCCCGGCGGTGGCGGAGCTGCCGGCCGACCCGGCCGAGCCGGTGCCGGACATCCGCGCCCGCTGCGGGCTCGGACCGGACGAGCCGCTGCTCGTCTACAGCGGGGTGGCCGCCGCCAAGCGCGGCCTCGGCGTGATGGTCGAGGCACTGCCGCGGCTGCCCGGCGCGCACGTCGCGTTCGTGGTCAACAAGCCCGACTCGGCGTACGTCAGGGGCCTCGTCACCCGGGCCGGTGAGCTGGGCGTGGCGGACCGGCTGCACGTGCTGCCGTACGTGCCGCACCACCAGGTCGTCCGGTTCCTCAGCGGCGCACAGGTCGGCGTCATCCCGATCCAGCACTGGCCGAACCACGAGATCGCGCTGATCACCAAGTTCTTCGAGTATTCACACGCCGGTCTGCCGCTGGTCGTGTCCGACGTGCGCACCATGGCCGAGACTGTCCGGGAGACCGGTCAGGGCGAGGTGTTCCGCGCCGAGGACGTGGCCGACTTCGTCCGCGCGGTCACCGCGGTGCTCGCGGACCCGCAGCGGTACCGCGCCGCGTACGACCGGCCGGGCCTGCTGGCCGGCTGGACCTGGGAGGCGCAGGCGCGGGTGCTCGACGAGGTCTACTCCCGGCTGCTGCCGGACGCACCGCCCCGGCCGGCGCCGGCGGCGCACGCACCGGTGCAGCCGGCGCAGGTGGAGGTGGGGGCGTGAGCGGGCCGGACGTGACAGTGGTGGTCGCCGTCTACAACACCATGCCGTACCTGACCGCCTGCCTGGACTCGCTGGTCGGGCAGACCATCGGCCTGGACCGGCTGGAGGTCGTCGCCGTGGACGACGGCTCCACCGACGGCAGCGGCGCCGAACTGGACCGCTACGCCAAGCGGTACCCGGGCACGGTCCGGGTGCTGCACCAGGCCAACTCCGGCGGTCCGGCGGCGCCGAGCAACGTGGCGCTCGACCACGCCCGCGGCCGGTACGTCTTCTTCATCGGCTCGGACGACCACCTCGGTCCGGAGGCGCTGGAGCGCCTGGTCGACGCCGCCGACCGGTGGGACTCCGACGTGGTGCTCGGCCGGATGGTCGGCACCAACAAGCGCTACGTGCACCAGGCCGTGTACGCCACCACCCAGGAGCGGCTCGACCTGTTCGGCAGCGACCTGCCCTGGTCGTTGTCGAACACCAAGCTGTTCCGCCGGGACCTGATCGAGCGGCACGGCCTGCGGTACCGCACCGACATGCCGATGGGCAGCGACCAGCCGTTCACGCTGGAGGCGTGCTTCCGGGCGAAGAAGGTGTCGGTCCTCGGCGACTACGAGTACTACTACGCGGTCAAGCGGGACAACGCCCAGAACATCACGTACGCCAGCCGGTTCGAGGAGCGGCTGCGCTGCGCCGAGGAACTCGTCGGTTTCGTCGCCGGGCTGATCGAGCCCGGCCCGCGGCGGGACGCGGTGCTGGTGCGTCACTTCACCTGGGAGGTGGCGAAGCTGCTCCGCGCGGAGTTCCTCGCCCTCTCCCCGGACGTGCAGCGGCAGGTCCACGACCGGATCCGCAAGCTCGCCGAGGCGTACCTGACCGACGGGGTGACCGCCCGGATGGCACCCGAGGAGCGGCTGCGGGTCGCGGTGGCGCGGGACGGCGACCTCGACGCGCTGCGCACGATCGTCGGCCAGCACGCCGACCGGTCGCTGCCCGAGGTGATCATCGAGGGTGACCGCTGGTACGCCGCCCAGGTCGGCTTCCGCGACCCGGCGTTCGGCTACCCGGACGACTGGTACGACGTCACCGACCGGGCCGCCGCGATACTGGCCAAGCTGACCGCGACCGGGCTGGCCTGGGGACGCGACGCCGCCGGGGCCCGGGCCCTGGTGGTCACCGCGCGCAGCCGCTGGGCCGAGCTGGCCGAGCTGAACGCGGAGGCGCTGCGGGTCAGCGTGGGCGATCTGACGGGTGTCACGTCGGTCGAGGCGTCCGGCCCCGGTACCGTCGTACGGACGGACTTCGCGGTGGACCGGTTGCTGGCGGTCGTCGCGGGGACAGGTGAGCGTCGTATCGTACGCGCCGAGGTCTCCGCCCTGGGCGGGACGGGCTCGGCGCCGTTGCGCACCGAACGCCCTGTCGCCGCACCCCGGCTGGTGGCCCGGCGCGGTGTCCGCTGGCACCTCGTCACGCCCACCACGAACCACAAGGGCCAGGTGATCGTCGCGATCACGCCGGTGACCCCCGGTCGGTTCCTTGCCCGCCTGCGCCGAATCTGGCCCTCTGGAGGAAAGTAGTTCATGAACATCTGCGTCGTCGCGCTCGGCAAGATCGGTCTGCCGCTGGCCGTGCAGTTCGCGTCCAAGGGGCACCGGGTGATCGGCGCCGACGTCTCCGAGCGGGTCGTCCAGCTGGTCAACGACGGTGCCGTGCCCTTCCCGGGTGAGGCCGACCTGGACGTCAAGCTCAAGGAGGCGGTGGCCGCCGGCCTGCTGTCGGCCACCACCGACACCGCCACCGCGGTCGCCGAGTCGGAGGCGGTCGTCGTGGTCGTGCCGCTGTTCGTGGACGCCGAGGGCGTGCCGGACTTCGGCTGGATGGACGACGCCACCCGGGCCATCGCCCGTGGGCTGAAGCCGGGCACGCTGGTCAGCTACGAGACCACGCTGCCGGTCGGCACCACCCGTAACCGGTGGGCGTCGATGCTCGCCGAGGGTTCCGGCCTGACCGCCGGCACCGACTTCCACCTGGTGTTCAGCCCGGAGCGGGTGCTCACCGGCCGGGTCTTCGCCGACCTGCGCCGCTACCCGAAGCTGGTCGGCGGCATCGACGAGGCGTCGGCCGCGCACGGCGTGCGGTTCTACGAGGCGGTGCTCGACTTCGACGAGCGCCCCGATCTGGACCGGCCCAACGGCGTGTGGGACCTCGGCTCGGCCGAGGCGTCCGAGCTGGCCAAGCTCGCCGAGACGACCTACCGGGACGTGAACATCGGCCTGGCGAACCAGTTCGCCCGCTTCGCCGACACCGTCGGCGTGGACGTCACCAAGGTCATCGAGGCGTGCAACACGCAGCCGTACAGCCACATCCACTCGCCGGGTATCGCGGTCGGCGGCCACTGCATCCCGATCTACCCGCGGATGTACCTGTGGAACGACCCGGCCGCCACAGTGGTCCGCTCGGCGCGTGAGGCCAACGCGGCCATGCCGGAGTACGCGGTCGACCTGCTCGCCGCCGCGTACGGCGACCTGACCGGGGTGGGCGTGCTGGTGCTGGGCGCCGCCTACCGGGGTGGCGTGAAGGAGACCGCGTTCTCCGGCGTCTTCCCGACCGTGGAGGCGCTGCGCCGCCGGGGCGCGGTGCCGTACGTCTCGGACCCGATGTACACGAACGAGGAACTGGTCGCGCACGGCCTGCCCGGGTACGACGGCGAGCCGGTCGGCGCCGCGGTGATCCAGGCCGACCACGCGGAGTACCGCACCCTCGCCCCGGCCGACCTGCCGGGCGTGACGGTGCTTGTCGACGGCCGCCGGGTCACCGACCCGGCGCGCTGGACCGGCGTGCGCCGGGTGGTCATCGGGGGCTGACCCCAGCGCTTTCGTCGGGCCCCGGCCGTTCTCGGACGGCCGGGGCCCGTCGCATGCCGTCATCGTCATGACGCCGTCCGCAGTTCACCTGCCGGACACCCCGGCAATACTTGTGTCATGTGATCCGTTTAGGGTCGCAGCCGTCGGAGATCGACTCGGACCGACATCGGCGGGGCAGACAGGGAGCGTTCGTTGTTGAGCAGAGTACGCAGCCAGCAGGGTCTCGCCGCGGTCGGCGCGACGCTTCTCGGCTACGCGGTCATGGTCCTCGCCGGAGTCCTCGGCCTGGTGGTCCCGTACGCGGTGGCCGCCGTGGTCGCCGTCGCCGGTGAGCTGGCCCTGGCCGGGCGGCACACCGGGACCGCCACGCTGCTGGACAAGGCCGGTCTCGGCACGACCTTCCGGCGGCTGGTGCGGGACCTGTCGGTAGCCCTGCTGGTGGTCGCCGCGGTGCGTCCCGGCGTGGCGGGCACCGTCGCCGTCCTACTGCTGCCCGCCGCGCTGTGGACGGTAGCCGTCGCCACCGGCGCGGTGACCAAGGTGATCGACGGCAGGGTCGACCCGCCGGCGTACACCCGCAACATCGACCTCGGCGCGCTGCGGCGGGTGCCGGTGCCGCCGGCCTGGGCGCGGCGGCTGGCCGGGCTGCAGATGCCGCTGCTGAACGTGCTGCTGGTGCCTGCCGCGGTGGTGGCCGCCGCGCTCGACCGGGTCGCCCCGGTGGTGGTCACCGGCCTGGTCACGCTCGCCGCCGGCCTGGTCACCGCCGCGGTGCTGGCGCTCACCGCGCTGCGCGGCCGGGGCAGGGCCCCGGGTGTGCTGCCCGCCGTGCACGACTGGATGGCCCGGGAGCGGCCCGAGGTGGCGCTCTACTTCGCCGGCCCGGCCAAGGACGTCTACCAGGCCAACATGTGGCTCGCGCCGGTGGAGGCGACCGGCCGCCGCGCCGTCGTGCTGCTGCGCGCCGCGGACGCGTTCGGGCAGCTCGCCGACACCCGGCTGCCGGTGATCTGCGTGCCGGCCGGCGTGGACTTCATGAACCTGGACCTGAGTTCGCTGCGCGTGGCGCTGTACGCCGCCAACGTCGGCGCCAACATCCACCTGCTGCGGGAGCCGGGCGTCAAGCACGTCTTCGTGGGTCACGGCGACAGCGACAAGCAGGCGAGCGTGAACCCGTACAGCAAGGTGTACGACGAGGTCTGGGTGGCCGGGCCGGCCGGGCGGGAACGGTACGCCCGCGCCGACGTCGGCGTGCTGGACCGCGACATCGTGGAGATCGGCCGGCCGCAGCTCGCCGGGGTGCACACGTTCGGTTCCGGGGCCGCCGACCACCGGTTCACCGTGCTGTACGCGCCGACCTGGGAGGGCTGGCTCGACGACGACCCGTACCACACCTCGCTCGTGCTGATGGGGGAGCGGATCGTGTCCGGCCTGCTCGCCGCCGGGGACGTCCGGGTGATCTACAAGCCGCACCCGCTGACCGGCACGCGCTCGCCCAAGGCCCGTGCTGTGCACGAGCGGATCGTGGCCCGGATCAAGGCGGCCGGCGGCGAGACCGACGCGTCCTCGCTGGACAGCGCCGCGCACCTCGTGGTCACCGGCCGCACCCCGGGGCTGTTCGACTGCTTCAACGTCACCGACCTGCTGGTCAGCGACGTGTCCAGCGTGGTCTCCGACTTCGTGCAGAGCGAGCGCCCGTACGTGGTGGCCAATCCGGCCGGCCTGCCCGAGGACGAGTTCCGGCGGCAGTTCCCGACCGCGCGGGCGGCGTACCTGCTCTCGGCGGACTGCGGCGAGCTGGCGAAGATCCTCGACGTGACCCGGACCGGCGACGACCCGATGACCGGGGCGCGGCGGGAGCTGAAGGAGTACCTGCTCGGACCGGCCGGGTCGAACCCGATGGACCGGTTCCGGGACGAGATCGGCCGGCTCTGCGGCTGAGGCGTACCGGTGACAGGGGCGACGACCGCGCCGGTCGTCGCCCCTGTCCGTCCGGTCAGCCCTGCTGCGGCGGGTTGTCGACGTCGCGGGAGATGACCTCGCCCTTGGCGTCCACCCAGCCCTTCGGGCGGGCCGGGTTGCCGGCCACCAGCTGGTACGGCTTGACGTCGCGGGTCACCACCGAACCGGCGGCGATCATCGCGTACTCGCCGACCTCGATGCCGCACACGAGCGTGGCGTTCGCGCCGATCGACGCGCCCCGGCGGACCAGCGTCGGGGTGATCGTCCAGTCCGGATTCTGGGCGCGCGGGCGGAAGTCGTTCGTGAACACCGCGCACGGGCCCACGAACACCTCGTCCTCGATGGTCACGCCCTGGTAGACCGAGACATTGTTCTGGATCTTCACCAGGTCGCCGACGGTGACGCCCGCGTCGACGTAGACGTTGCGGCCGATCACGCAGCCGGCGCCGACCTGGGCGCTGGACCGGATGTGCGCCAGGTGCCAGACCTTGGTGCCGTCGCCGACCTGGGCGCCGGACTCCACGTCGGCCGTCGGGTGGACGAAGACGGAGGCGGACCGGTCGTTGCTGTCAGTCATCTCAACTCGCATCACATGCCAGGGCGCGTCGCGCCGTCGGGCGGGCTCGACGCAGCATAACGAGCGCTCACCCGAGCAGTTCGGCCACCGCGTCGGCGGCCGGACGGTCGGCCGGCAGCGGGTGCGTGGCCACCACGGCGTCCACCGGCAACGCCGCGTACAGGTGCGGGAACAGCGCGCCGCCACGGGACTCCTCCCAGCGCAGCGCGTCACCGAGCCGGGCCTCGTCGACCGCGAGCAGGGTCAGGCCGGTGACCCCGGCGAAGAACCTGCGCGCGGTCTCCACCACCTGGTCGGCGGCGGAGAGGTGGACGTAGCCGTCCTGGCGGTCCATCGCGGTGCCGGCGAACCGCCCGTCCGCCCGCGCCTGCGCCCACTCGTCGTCGGAGAGAATCTTGTAGATCACGGCAGCAGCCTAGAGCGGCCTCGCGTCCCGGCGGCGCGTCTGCCACCATTCCCAGGGCAACACGTCGACTCGAGGGAGGAACGGGTGCGGATCCTCCTGGTCGAGGACGACCGCCGGGTCGCCGCCGCGCTGTCGTCCGCGCTGACCCGGCGCGGCTACCAGGTGGAACACGCCGCGACGGTGGCGGCCGCGCTCTCCGCCGCCCCCTGCGACCTGGTGCTGCTCGACCTGGGGCTGCCCGACGGCGACGGCACCGACCTGTGCCGCGAGCTGCGGCGGCGCAGCAGCCGGCTCGGCATCATCGCGGTGACCGCGCGCGGCGAGGAACGCGACCGGGTGCTGGGGCTGCGGCTGGGCGCCGACGACTACGTGGTGAAGCCGTTCTCGATGGTGGAGTTGCAGGCGCGGATCGAGGCGGTGCTGCGCCGGGCCGCGCACACCGCGCCGCAGCGCAACCTGATCGAGGCCGGTACGGTCCGCATCGACGTGGGCGGCCGGACCGTGACGGTGGCCGGCCGGGACGTCTCGCTCACCCGCAAGGAGTTCGACATCCTGCTGTCCCTGGCCCGCCAGCCCGGGGTGGCGGTGCCGCGCGAGCGGATCCTGCTCGACGTGTGGGGCACCACCTGGGCCGACCGGCACACCGTGGAGGTGCACGTCGGGTCGCTGCGCGGCAAGCTCGGCGACCCGACGCTGGTGGAGACCGTACGCGGGGTCGGCTACCGGCTCCGCGAGGCGTGAGGGCCGGGTCGTGCGCCGCCGGCTGGTGATCAGCTACCTGCTGCTGATGGTGCTGGTCCTGATCGCCCTGGAGACACCGCTGGCGGCCACGCTCGCGACCCGGGAGACCGACCGGGTCCGCGCCGACCGTCTCGCCGACGCCACCCGCTTCGCCTCGCTGGCCGGGCCCGCGTTGCGGGGCGGCAGCCCCGGCCCGCTGGACGGGGAACTGGCCGCCTACGACGCGCTCTACGGCATCGGCGCGGCAGTGGTGGACCGGGACCGCCGTACCGTGGTGGCCTCGTCCGGGTGGGAGCCGGGCGCGGGCACCGGCCCGGCGCTCGACACCGCGCTGTCCGGGCAGCAGTTCAGCGGCCCGGAGTCGGTCTGGCCCTGGGTCGGCGGCCCGGTGGTGACGGCGGTGCCGATCAACGACGGCGGCGAGGTGCTCGGCGCCGTGGTCACGACCAGCCCGGCGGACGGTGTGCGCCGCACGGTCACCGTGTGGTGGCTGCTGCTGGCGGGCATCGGGCTGCTGGCGGTGCTGGCCTGCGTCTCGACCGCGTTCGGGCTGGCCGGCTGGGTGCTGCGCCCGGTCACCGAGCTGGACGCGGTGACCCACGAGATCGCCGAGGGCCGCCGCGCCGCGCGGGTCCGCGCCGGACTCGGGCCGCCCGAGCTGCGCCGGCTGGCGACCAGCTTCAACGACATGGCCGACGCGGTGTCCGACGTGATGGACCGGCAACGCGCCTTCGTCGCGCACGCCAGCCACCAGCTGCGCAACCCGCTCACCGCGCTGCGGCTGCGGGTGGAGGAACTGGGCCCCAGCCTCACCGACCCGGACGGGCGCGCCGAGCACCGGCTCGCGCTGGAGGAGACCGACCGGCTCGCCACGGTGCTCGACGCGCTGCTCACGCTGGCCCGCGCCGAGCGGGAGGAGAACCAGCGGGTCACTGTGGACGCCACCGCCACCGCCGCCTCCCGGGTGACGGCCTGGCTGCCGCTGGCCCGGCACCGGGAGGTCACGCTCCGCCTCGACGCCGAGGACGCGCCGGCGTACGCCCGGACCGTGCCGACCGCCATCGACCAGGCGCTGGACGCCCTGATCGACAACGCGGTGAAGTTCAGCGGCACCGGGGGAGAGGTGACGGTGACCGTACGCGCCGTCGGCGGCGGGACGGTGCTGACCGTCAGCGACACCGGTCCGGGCATGACCGCCAGTCAGCTCGACCAGGCCACCGAGCGGTTCTGGCGGGCGCCGGACGCGCAGAACGTGGACGGCGTGGGCCTCGGGCTGACCATCGCGGCGGTGCTCGTCGACGCCTCCGACGGCCGGCTCACCATGCGCCAGGGCGAGCCCCGGGGCCTGGTCGCCGAGCTGTGGTTCCCGGCGCCCGCCGACGCGCCGGTCCGGTGCTGACCCACGTCAGGGCTTCGCGGCGCGATACCACTGCGCCGCGCCCGGATGCAGCGGCAGCGGAGTGGTGACGATCGCCGACCGGGGACTCATCCGTCCCGCCGCCGGGTGCGCTGCGGCCAGTTCCTGCCGGCGGTCCATCAGCAGGCGGGTCACCTCCCGCACCAGCGCGGCGGGCAGGTCGGCGCGGACGATCAGGTAGTTCGGGTTCGCCACGGTGCTGACCGGGTCGGCCCGGTACACCGAGCGCGGCACGTCCCGGGTCACGTAGACCTGCCCGTACGCCCGGCGCAGCGGCTCGGTCCAGTCGCCGAGGTCCACGATCCGCAGCGAGGTTCGCTGGGCCAGCTCGGCGACGCCGCGTACGGGTAGCCCGCCGGAGAAGAAGAACGCGTCGATCCGCCCGTCCCGCAGGGCCGCCACCGAGTCGTCCAGCCCCAGGTGCTCCTGGCGGACCCGGTTGCCGCCGAGCTGGGCCACCTCCAGCAGGCGGCTGGCGGTGATCTCGGTGCCGGAGCCGTCGGCGCCCACCGACACCCGCCGGCCGCGCAGGTCGCCGAGGGTGCGGATCGGCCCGCCGGCGCGGGTGACCAGGTGCAGCAGGTCGTCGTAGACCCGGGCCACGGCGAGCACCGACGGATGTTCGGGCTCGCGCGGCGGCAACACGTCGGCCTGGGTGAAGCCCAGCTCCGCCTCCCCGGCGCCGACCAGCCGGACGTTCTGCGCCGACGCGGCGGTGACCACCACCTCGGCCCGTACGCCGGGTACCTCCCGGTTGAGCAGGGACGCCAGCGACTGGCCGAAGGCGTGGTAGACGGCGGTCGGGCTGCCGGTGGCGATGCGGATCCGGGTCGGCTCGGACGGCTCGTCCCGGCATCCGGCCAGCCCGGCGACGAGCAGCAGCACCAGCACGAGCGGGGCGGCGGCGCGCACAGGCCAGTGTCGGCTCACGGGCTGCACTCTGCGCCGTGCACCCGTCACGGCGCAAGCCCGCACGGTGGGGGCACCGCCGCGCGAGCCCGCACGGGGCCGGTCAGCTCGCCGGGGCCAGCTCCGCGCTCTCGGTGATCCGCTGCCGGTGCTCGCCGTTCGGTACCACCACCAGGAAGCAGCCCGAGCCCGGCCGCAGTGCCGCCGGCACGTCCAGCAGCGCCGCGCCGCGTACCAGCACCGCCGCCAGGTCCCGGTCGGCGAGCCGGATGCCGAGGCAGTGCCGGCGGACGTGCCGGCCACCGGCGAGCAGCGCGGCCCGCCAGGCCGCCGCGGCCAGCCGGGGCCGCCACAGCCGCCGCGGCGCCGATGCGCCGGGGAACGGCCCGCCGAGCAGCTCCCGGCGTCCCTGCCGCCAGCCCGCGGCCAGCAGATTCGCGTACGCCGCCCGGTGCGGCGGCGGCACCGACAACCGGTGCAGCTCGTAGCGGCGGCGCAGGCCACCGGTGGTCAGCTCGTGCTCCACCGGCACGTCCAGGCGTCCCAGCAGCTGCCGCATCCGCTGCGCCGCGTCCTCGCGGTTGAACTCGGCGATCCCGCCCCGGTGCGGTCCGGAGTCGAGACGGCGGACGTCGGCGGCCGGCGGCGGAGTGCAGCGCACCATGCAGGCGACCTCGAAGGCGTCGGTCAGGGTCAGCCAGTCCAGTGGCGGCGGCGACGGGCGCGGGCGGTCGAGCAGCGTGGTGAGCATCGGCGCGGCTCCTCGGTCAGAGTCGGGGTACCTCTACCGTCGCTGCCGAGCGCCGGACCGGGAACCGATGCGCCCCAGCCTTGAGCAAAATTTGCGGGAAGCCCGCGGCTCAGAGTTCGGTGACCACCAGGTCGACCTGCCGGGGCCGCCCGGCCGCCCGGGGCGCCTCCTCGACCGTGTACTTCAGCTCCCGCAGCGCCCCCACCAGGGCGTCGGCGGTACGCGGCCGGGCGTCGGCGAGCAGCAGATCCCGCACCAGCCGGCCCTTCGTGGCCTTGTTGAAGTGGCTCACCACCGACCGGGTCGGCGTGCCGTCCACGATCCGTTCGTGCAGCACCCGCACCGTCACCGTGCGTTCGGCGAGCGCGCCGCGCGGCGTCCAGGTGGCCGCGTACGCGCCGGACCGCAGGTCCAGCACCGGGCCGCGTCCGGCGGCCGGCTCCAGCACCGGGCCGAGCGCCTCCCGCCAGTACGCCGACAGCGCGCCGAGCCCCGGCAGCCGCGCTCCGATCGGGCAGCGGTACGGCGGGATCCGGTCGGCGAGGCGTACCGCGCCCCACAGGCCGGAGCTGATCAGCACCTGGCGGCGGGCCGCCCGCTGCGCGTCGGGCGGCAGCGTGTCCAGACCGAGCGCCTCGTAGAGCACGCCGGTGTAGAGCCGCCCGGCCGGCGCGGTGGCCGCCTCCCGCAGCCGGGCGTTGCGCCGCAGTTCGCCGCGCTGCCCCTCGGTGAGGCCCAGCGCGGTCCGGGCCGCCGTCTCGCCCGGCCCGGCGCACAGGTTGACGAGCGCGGTCAGGACCGCCTCCCGGGCCGGGTTCAGCTCGGTCAGGGACAGCCGGGACAGGTCCAGCCGGCGGCCGGTGCCGGCCTCGGCCTTCCCCTCCGACGGGGGCAGCAGGATGAGCACCGGCACAGCGTACGGGCCGGGGTCAGCGCCACGGCCGGACGGCACGCTCGGGGTGGTACACGCGACTACCGCCCACCTCGGCTACCACCGCCGCGTCGGCGCGGTCTCCCAGCAGCCGCCGCAGCGTGCGCTCGGCCGGGGAGCCGGCCGCCACCACGTACCCGGGCCGGTCCGCGCGCGCCACCCGCTGCCAGTACGCCGGATAGCGGTTCTGCCCGGGAGTGAGGGCGCCGTCGAGCACACCGCAGGCGACGGTCTCCCCGGTGTTGAAGATCAGCCGGTTGCAGGTCCAGTAGTCCCCGTACACCTCGTGCAGACCGGCCTGCCGCACCGTGTCGGCCAGGCGGCGGGCGGTACGCTCCTCGTCCCGTACGCCCGGCACACCGGTCAGGAATGCCACGGTCCCGGCGACGGTGGCGGCGGTCAGCCCGGCCAGCACCGCCGCCGCCGTGGCGCCGCCCAGCCGGGCCGCCCGTCCGGCGGTGCCCCGCACCGCGTGCGCGGCGGCCAGCCAGAGCGGCCACAGTACGGCCGGCAGCGAGATCTGGAGCACCGACAGGTAGCGGGCGTTGCCGAGCGGGTCGGTCGCGGCGAGCGGACTGCGCACGTACGCCAGAAGTGTCAGCGCCGCGCCCACGACCAGGGCGAGGATCGCCACGGCCCGGACCCGCGCGGCGTGGTCGGCGGCCCGGCGGTACGCGAGCAGCCCGAGCCCGGCGGCGGCCACCAGCAGCACCGGGTAGAGCACGCCGAACCACTGCGCCCAGCGCGCGCAGCCGTCCATCGGGCACATGCCCGACGCCAGCGGCACCCCCTCCAGCAGCCCGCCGCGCAGCCGCTCGGCGAGCGACGGCGCGACCCCCTCCTTGGTGCTGATCTCGCGGAACACCGACAGCGAGTCCTGCCCGGGCGGCGCGACGAGGTTGTCCTTGACCACCGGGGCGATCCCGGCCAGGAAGCCCACCACCAGCAGCACACCCGGCCAGCCGATCAGATCCCGGGGCACCGCCACGGCGAGCACCACCGCCGCCACCAGCAGGTACGGCGCGATCAGCCAGTCCGACCACAGCGCCAGCCCGGCGAGCAGCCCGAACGCGCCGGTGGCCAGCCAGTGGTGCCGGATCCGCCGGTCGCCGAGGGCCACCGCGATCAGCAGCATCGCCAGCACCGCCGGCTTGACCTCCGGACGGCCGCCGACCACCGTGAGCTGGTCGCGGACCACCCGCTCCGAGCCGAGCGCGAGCAGGCCCACCACGACCACTGCGAGCCAGGGGGAGAACAGGCGGCGGGTCAGCCGGTACGCCAGCCACAGGAAGACCGCGAAGAGCGCCAGCAGGGGCAGCCGCAGCAGCGGCCAGCTCGGCCCGGCCCAGCCGACAAGCGGCGCGGCCAGGTACGACTCCAGCACGCCCATGTAGCGCTGGCCGTAGAGGAAGACCGGCCGCTCACCGCGCTCGGCGATGTGCAGCGCGGCCAGGCCGAACGTGGCCTCGTCGCTGTTCGACGCGGGCACCGTGAGCAGCGTCAGCACCAGCCGGTAGCCGACGGCCGCGACGCCGAGCAGCAGCGCCACCAGCGCCGGCGCGTCCGGACGCGGCAGTACCCGGTCCCGCTTCGTCGTCGACACGACAAACGCCCCCGTCGTCGTCCCGACCGCAGTCTGTCACGGCGGCGCCCGCCGCCGGGTCGGATCGGCGTGGATCACTCGCGTGGCCCGGCCGGTCCGGTTGTGGCACTGTTGCCGTGTGCCGCCCACACCACCGGACCAGCTTGCCGTTCCGCAACTGCACCGCGCCGCGCGCTTCGAGGACGCCGTGCACGGCCTGGTGGAGCGCCGGTTGCGGCGCACCGGGTGGCAGCCCAACATCATCGCGTACGCGGGCTACGGCGCCCCCGGCTGGGCGCGCGTGCTCTGCCGCGTGCTGCTCGGGCGTCCGGACACCCGGCGGCGGGGCCGGCTGGACAAGGTGCGGGGCTGGCGCAGCTTCGCCACGCTGCCCGCCAAGCACGTGAAGGTGACCATCGAGGCCGACGGCGTGCGCCAGGAGGTGACCGCCGACCGCAGCGGCTTCGTCGACACCGTGATCGAGGCCGACTTCGCCCCCGGCTGGGGCTGCGTACGCCTCAGCGTCGCCGACGCCGAGCCGGTGGAGGCGCTGGTCCGCGTGCTCGACCCGGCCGTCCGGTTCGGCATCCTCTCCGACATCGACGACACGGTCATGGTGACCGCGCTGCCCCGGCCGCTGCTCGCCGCGTGGAACACGTTCGTGCTGGACGAGCACGCCCGCACGGCGGTGCCCGGCATGGCGGTGCTGTACGAGCGGCTGGCCACCGCCCACCCGGGCGCGCCGGTCTTCTACCTGTCCACCGGCGCCTGGAACGTCGCGCCGACGCTCACCCGGTTCCTGTCCCGGCACCTCTACCCGGCCGGGCCGCTGCTGCTCACCGACTGGGGGCCGACCGCGGACAGGTGGTTCCGCAGCGGCCGGGAGCACAAGCGGGCCACGCTGGCCCGGCTGTCCCGGGAGTTCCCCGAGGTGCGATGGCTGCTGATCGGCGACGACGGACAGCACGACCCGGAGATCTACCGGGAGTTCGCCGCAGCGCACCCGGACCACGTGGCCGGGGTGGCGATCCGGCAACTGTCCCCGACCCAGTCGGTGCTCGCAGGCAGCCTCCCGGCACCGGCGGGCCGTTCGTCGTCGGGCCCGATCGGCCAGAAGTGGCTGAGCGCCCCCGACGGCGCCGGCCTCTGGAAGCTGCTGCGCGAAGCCGACCTGGTCTGACCGTCTTTTGCTTCTCCGCGTCGATCATGAAGTTGACGGCGTTGTGGATCTCTTAGAGTGCCGCCAACTTCATGATCAGCGGGGGTCGCGGGGCCGGCACGGGGTCAGCGGGGGGAGAGCCAGAGGACGCCCAGCGGGGGGACGCGCAGCGCCACCGACGCGGGCAGGCCGTGCCACGGCACGTTCTCGGCGTGCACCTCGCCCAGGTTGCCCACGCCCGACCCGCCGTAGTGGTGGGCGTCGGTGTTCAGCGCCTCCGCCCACGTACCTGCGGCCGGGAGGCCGATCCGGTAGTCCTCCAGCGGAGTCGCGGAGAAGTTCGCCACGCACACCAGCGTCTGCCCGTCCGGGGCGATCCGGATGAACGACACCGCGTTGTTGGCGACGTCGTCCCCGGCGATCCAGCGGAAGCCGGCCGGGTCGGTGTCCTGCGCCCAGAGCGCCGGGCTGGCCCGGTAGACGCGGTTCAGGTCGGCCACCAGCCGCTGCACGCCGGCGCGCGCCGGGTCGTGGGTCAGGTACCAGTCGAGGCCCCGCTCCTCGCTCCACTCCCTGTCGTCGGCCAGCTCGCAGCCCATGAACAGCAGTTGCTTGCCCGGGTGCGCCCACATGTACGCCAGCAGCCCTCGCACGGTGGCCAGCCGCTGCCAGGTGTCGCCGGGCATCTTGCCCGCCAGTGACCCCTTGCCGTGCACCACCTCGTCGTGGCTGATCGGCAGCACGTAGTTCTCGCTCCACGCGTACGCCAGCGAGAACGTGAGCTGATGGTGGTGGTGCTGCCGGTAGATCGGGTCCTTCGAGGTGTAGAGCAGGGTGTCGTGCATCCAGCCCATGTTCCACTTGAAGCCGAACCCGAGCCCGCCCTCCGAGGTCGGCTTCGTGACGCCGGGCCAGGCGGTGGACTCCTCGGCGATCATCAGGACGCCCGGGTGGTGCCGGTAGACGGTGGCGTTGACCTCCTGGAGGAACGCGATCGCCTCCAGGTTCTCCCGGCCGCCGTGCACGTTCGGCGCCCACTGCCCGTCCTGCCGCGAGTAGTCCAGGTAGAGCATCGACGCGACCGCGTCCACGCGCAGCCCGTCGATGTGGAACTCGTCAAGCCAGTACAGCGCGTTGGCGACGAGGAAGTTGCGCACCTCGTTGCGGCCGAAGTCGAAGACGTACGTGCCCCAGTCGGGGTGCTCGCCGCGACGCGGGTCGGGGTGCTCGTACAGCGGGGTGCCGTCGAAACGCGCGAGCGCCCACTCGTCCTTCGGGAAGTGCGCCGGCACCCAGTCCAGGAGCACGCCGATGCCGGCGGCGTGCAGCCGGTCCACCAGGTACCGGAAGTCGTCCGGGTCGCCGAACCGGGCGGTCGGCGCGTAGTAGCCGGTGACCTGGTAACCCCACGAGCCGCCGAACGGGTGCTCCATCACCGGCAGGAACTCCACGTGGGTGAAGCCCATCTCCAGCACGTACGCGGTGAGCTGCTCGGCCAGCTCCCGGTAGCCGAGGCCGGGTCGCCACGAGCCCAGGTGCACCTCGTACACGCTCATCGGCTCCTGGTGCGGCGCCTGCCGGGACCGGCGCGCGAGCCAGTCCGCGTCACCCCACTCGTACCGTGACTCGTGCACCACCGACGCGGTGGCCGGCGGCACCTCGGTGCGCGCGGCCATCGGGTCGGCCTTGTCCCGCCACCGGCCGTCGGCGCCGAGGATGCGGTACTTGTAGCGGCTGCCCACCGGCATGCCGGGCACGAAGATCTCCCACACGCCGCTGGAGCCGAGCGAGCGCATCGGCCACCCGTCGTCCGGCGCCCAGCCGGTGACGTCGCCGATCAGCCGCACCGCGCGCGCGTTGGGAGCCCAGACGGTGAACGCGACGCCCTCGTCGAAGACGCGGGCGCCGAGCGCCGCCCAGAGCCGCTCGTGCCGGCCCTCGCCGATCAGGTGCAGGTCGAGGTCGCCGAGCGTGGGCGGATAACGGTACGGGTCGTCGTGCGGCGTGCCGTCCACCTCGACCCGGTAGTCGAGCACCTCGCCGGGGAGCACCGCCTCGAAGACACCGGCGTCGTGCACCCGCTTCATCGGGTGCCGTTCGCCGTCGGCGAGCACCGTCACCTCACCCGCGCCCCGGCGCAGCGTCCGGATCGTGGTGCTCCCGTCGGCCGGATGCGCGCCGAGCACGGCGTGCGGGTCGTGTACCTCGCCGGCGATCAGCTGGTCCATCGGGCGTCGTCCTTGTCGGCCGGTGCGGTCGGGGCGGTGCCGCCGGAGAGGTCGGCGGGTACGTCTTCCACTGTCAGGTCGGGCGCGGCCGGGTGCTCCGGCTCGGCGGGGGCCGGTGCGGCCGGGCGGCGCACGGTGAGCACGTGCGCCGGTTGCAGGTACGGGTCCAGGCGTACCGCGTTGCGCTGTCCCCAGTCGTACTCGGCGCCGGTCAGCTCGTCGCGCACGGTGAACCGCTCGTGCCAGTCCAGGCCGAGCGCCGGCATGTCGAGCGTGGTGTTGCCCCACTGCACCTCGCGGGAGTCGAACGAGCAGACCACGATCACCGTGTTGCCGGTCTCCGGGTCGTGCTTCGACCAGCACAGCAATGCCGGGTTGTCGATGTCGTGGAACCGCAGGTTGCGCAGCCGGTGCAGGGCGGGGTTGTCCCGGCGTACCCGGTTCAGCGTGGTGATGAACGGCGCCAGCGACCGGCCCTGCGTCAGCGCGGCGTCCCAGTCCCGGGGCCGCAGCTCGTACTTCTCGTTGTCCAGGTACTCCTCGGCGCCCGGCCGCGCCACGTGCTCGAACAGCTCGAACCCGGCGTACATGCCCCACGAGGGGGACAGCAGCGCCGCCAGCACCGCCCGGATCTTGAACATCGGCGGCCCGCCGTGCTGCAACGACGAGTGCAGGATGTCCGGCGTGTTCGGCCAGAAGTTCGGCCGCATCCAGTCGACCGAGGCGACCAGCTCCTCGCAGTACTCCCGCATCTCGGCCGCCGTCGTGCGCCAGGTGAAATAGGTGTACGACTGGGTGAAGCCGATCTTGCCGAGGCCGTGCATGATCGCCGGCCGGGTGAACGCCTCGGCCAGGAACAGCACATCCGGGTCGACCTTCTTGACCTCGGCGATCAGCCAGTGCCAGAAGTCGAACGGCTTGGTGTGCGGGTTGTCCACCCGGAAGATCCGGATGCCCTCGCCGACCCAGTGCAGCACCACCCGCAGCACCTCGGCCCGGATGCCCTCGGGGTCGTTGTCGAAGTTCAGCGGGTAGATGTCCTGGTATTTCTTGGGCGGGTTCTCCGCGTACGCGATGCTGCCGTCGGCCCGGGTGGTGAACCACTCCGGGTGCTCGGTGACCCACGGATGATCCGGCGCGCACTGCAACGCCAGGTCCATCGCCACCTCCAGCCCCTGCTCGGCGGCGGCCGCGACGAAGTCGCGGAAGTCCTCCGGCGTACCCAGGTCGGGGTGGATGGCGTCGTGGCCGCCCTCGGCCGCGCCGATCGCCCACGGCGAGCCCACGTCGTCCGGCCCGGCGGTGAGCGCGTTGTTGCGGCCCTTGCGGTTGACCCGGCCGATCGGGTGGATCGGCGGCAGGTAGAGCACGTCGAAACCCATCGCCGCGACACCCGGCAGCCGCTCGACCGCGGTGGCGAACGTGCCGGAACGGGCGGGCGCGTCGACGGTGGCCGGGACCGCGCCCTCGGAGCGGGGGAAGAACTCGTACCAGGCGGAGAAGAGCGCCCGCGGCCGGTCCACCCAGAGCGTGCGCTCCTCGCCGGTGGTGACCAGCTCGCGGACCGGGTGCTCCCAGAGCAGGCCGGCCAGATCCAGCGCCGCGCTCACCCGCCGCGGCAGGTCCAGGCCGTCGTCGGCCAGGGCCCGCACGGCTTCGCGTACGCGATCACGGTCGACCTTCGGCACCAGGTCGAGCGCGGCGGTGAGCACGCGTACGCCCTCGGCCAGGTCGTTCGCCAGCTCGGCCGCGCCCTGGCCGACGGCGAGCTTCTTGGTGACCGCGTTCTGCCAGGTGAGGTACGGGTCTTGAAACGCCTCCACGGCGAAGCGCCACAGGCCCACCGCGTCCGGGCGGATGGTGGCGTGCCAGCGGTCCTGGCCGGGCTCGCCGGGGCGCATCCGGGTGAACGGGCGGGCCGCGCCGTCCGGGCCGAGCCAGACCACGTTGCACCCGAGCGCGTCGTGGCCCTCGCGATAGGCCCGTGCCGACACCGGCACGACCTCGCCGACCACCGCCTTGGCCGGGTAGCGACCGCAGGAGACGACGGGGGAGACGTCTTCGATCGGGAACCGTCCAGTCACCCGCTCAACCTACTGCGCGAGATCCTCTCGCGCTCGGTTGCGCGCTGCTTCCACGGCGCCACGCCTTGGCGCGCCGCATGTAACGCAGCACCCCGGCCGGCCCGGTGGAGACGGGCCAGTCGTCGGTGCGGAAGTAGGCGTCCGAGCCGCCGTCCAGGAAGATCACCGAACCGCAGAGGAAGTCGGCGGCCGGCGACAGCATGAACGCCACCCACTCGCCGACGTCCGCCGGCCTGCCGCGCCCGCCGATCGGCACCGGCAGCCCCTCGACCGCCTCCTTCTCGCCCCGGGCGATCTGCTCCTCCAGCAGCGGGGTGGCGATGATGCCGGGGGCCAGGACGTTCACCCGGATGCCGGCGCCGGCCCACTCCGGCGAGATCGCGGCGTGGCGTGCCCACCGCGTCACCGCCAGCTTCGAACTCGCGTACGCGAACGGCGCCGAGCGCTTGCCGAAGCGCCCCACCACGCGCAGCGCCCTGTCGGCGTCGCGGTCGAGCAGGGCCCGTACGGCGCGCTCCGGCACCATCGGGGTGAGCGTGACGGAGTTCGAGCCGAACACCACCACCTTGCTGTTGCCGGCGGCGGCCAGCGCCGGTCGCCACGCCTCGAGCAGCTCCACCACGCCGAAGAAGTTGACCTGCTGCACGAGCCGGTCCCGGCCGGGGATGCCGCCGAGCCCGGCGGCGCAGACCGCCCCGTCGAGCCGCCCTCCGGCGCGCTCCAGCACCTCGGTCGCCGCCGCCGCGCGCCCGGCCGGCGTGGAGAGGTCGGCGACGACCTCCACGTCCCGCAGGTCCACGCCGACGACTGTGTGCCCGTCGCGCCGCAGCCGCTCGGCGGACGCCCGGCCCATGCCGGAGGCCGCGCCGGTCACCGCGTACGTACCCATGTCGGTTCCTCTCCGCTTCGCCGGCGGTCGGTCCGGGCCGGCCCCGTGCGTCTGCCGGATGCTGGCACGCGGGGCGGGCCCGGGTGCGACAAAACCGTGCCTATTCCGCCGTCCGGCGGCCCTCGGCCCGGTCGGCGGCGGGGAGCTTGCCCGCCGCGTGCCGCCCGACGATGTAGCCGTAGACCAAGCCCTGGCCGATGGTCGCCCCGGCCCCCGGGTAGGTGCGGCCGAAGGCGTTGGCGGCGGCGTTGCCGATCGCGTACAGCCCGGGGATCGGTGTCCCCGCGTCGGACAGCGCCCGGCCGAGGCCGTCGGCCCGGACCCCGCCGCAGGTCCCGAGGTCGGACAGGACGACCCGGACGGCGTACAGGTTGCCGGCCAGGGGCCGCAGGTTCGGGTTGGGCGTCACCGTCGGGTCGCCGTAGTAGCGGTCGTACGCGCTGGCGCCACGCGCGAAGTCGTAGTCGACGCCCGCGGCGGCGAGCTGGTTGAACCGCGCCAGCGTGGCGCTCAGCGCGTCGGCGTCCACGCCCATCGACCGGGCGAGGTCACCCGGGGTGCCCGCGCGGTGCGCGATGCCCGCCGCGTACCAGGACTTCGGCAGCGGGGCGCGGGGGAAGTGCGTGCCGGCGAAGACGTAGCTGTTGCGGTACCGCTGGTCGAAGACCAGCCACATGGCCGGCAGTGCTCCGACCTCGTGGGCGAGGCCGAGCACCCGCTGCCCGAACGTCATGTAGTCGCAGGACTCGTTGACGAACCGGCGGCCCGTGCCGTCCACCATGAGCGACCCGGGCAGGGAACGCTCGGCGAGGAGCACCGACGGCGCGGCGTCGCCGACCGGCGCGACGGCGGGGAACCACCACGCCTGCTCCATCAGGTCGGTGCCGGCGCCCGCCGCCTGGGCGGCGCGGATCCCGTCGCCGGTGTTGCTGTCCGCGCCGAGGCTCCAGTCGCCCAGGTCGCGGTGGTGGTGGACGTGCCGCAGCGGCAGGTCGTGGTCGAAGCCGCCGGTGGCGAGCACGACACCTCGCTCGGCCCGTACGGTGAACGTCGTCTCCCCGTGGCGCAGCTCGGCCCCGACGACCCGGTCCCCGTCGACCAGGAGCCGCTCCAGCGCCGTCCCGGTCCACACCGGGATGCCGGCGCGGCGGACGCCGGCGAACAGGCCGGCGGCGATGGCCTGGCCGCCGGCGGCGTACTCGCGCCCGAGCGCGAGGCCGCCGAGACCCTGGGCGAGGCGGGTCACGATGCGGGGCAGCGCGCGGACCGGGGTCCTCGCCATCAGGTTGAGCCACTTGTAGTCCGCGCCGGTGACCGGCATGGGCACTGGCGCGGAGAGGACGGCGGGACGCAGCCGCGCGCGGTCGGCGCCGAGGACCTTCAGGTCGAGCGGGCGGCACTCGCAGCTCCGGCCCTCAGCGGTGCCGCCGGGCAGCTCCGGGTGGTAGTCGGAGTAGCCGCGAGCCCAGAGGAACCGCATCGGGGTGGTCCGCGTGAGCATCTCGATCGTGGCGGTGCCGTGCTCGAGGAAGCTGCGCCAGCGCTGGTCGGGCGCGGAGCCGTCCACGACTGCCTCCAGGTACGCCGCGCCGCGCTCGGGCGTGTCCCCGGAGCCCTCGGCGGCCAGGACGGGGTTGGCGGGGATCCAGAAGGCGCCGCCGGAGCGGGCTGTGGAGCCGCCGACCCAGCGCGACTTCTCCACGACCACGACGGAGAGGCCTGCCTCGTGGGCGCTGAGCGCGGCGGCGAGGCCGGTGCCGGAGCCGATCACGACGAGGTCGACCGAGGCCGGCTGGGGCTGCCGGGGTACGGACATCGGGGGACTCCTTGCTACGGGGCGACGACGGGCCGGGTGCCGGCGGCGACGAGCGCCGCCGTCCCCTCGGCGTCCAGGGGACAGTGGGTGCCGGTGAAGATGCTGGCGGCGCAGAGGTTGCAGTGGGTGCAGCGCGACCGGGTGGTGGCGTCGCGGCTGATCTTGCTGATCAGATCCGGCTCCCGGAGCAGGGCGCGGGCCATCGCGACGTACTCGAAGCCGTCGCTCATGGCCGTGCGCATCCCGTCGAGGTCGGTGATGCCGCCGAGCAGGATCAGCGGCATGGACAGCTCACGGCGGAACTGGAGCGCGAGGTCGCGGAAGTAGAGCGGCTGGTAGGGGTAGTCGTGGAACAGGAACCGGCCGAACATCTTCATGCCGAGCCGCAGCAGCGGCGGCTGGGGCGCGGCCATCGCCGCGAGCGGGATGTCGCCCCGGAACAGGAACATCGGGTTGAGCAGCGAGGACCCGCCGGTGAGTTCCAGGGCGTCCAGGTGCCCGTCGGCCTCCAGCGTCCGGGCGAACGGGATCGACTCGTCGAGGTCGAAACCGCCGCGTACGCCGTCGCTCATGTTCATCTTGGCGATGACGGCCACGTCGTCGCCGACTGCTTCCTTGACGGCGGCCAGGATCCGGCGCGGGAACTCGGCGCGGTTGGCCAGCGCACCGCCGAACTCGTCCCGGCGCCGGTTGAGCTTCGGCGACAGGAACGATCCGGCGAGGTAGGTGTGGCCCAGGTGCACCTCGACGGCGTCGAAGCCCACCTCGCGGGCCGCCGCGGCGGCGCTGCCGTGCGCGGCCACGACGCGGCGGATGTCGTCGTGCGTCGCGGCGCGGTCGAAGCCCATCGCCAGGGGGTTGAACCGCGCCGACGCGGCGAGCGAGGGCAGCCCGTTCGAGCGGGAGTTCGCCACCGGCCCGGCGTGCCCGATCTGGGCGCTGACCTTGGCGCCGGTGGCGTGCACCGCCTCGGTCAGTCGCCGCAGCCCGGGCAGCGCCTCGGGCCGCCAGTAGACCTGGCCCCGTTCGGTGCGTCCCTCGGGCGCGACGGCGAGGTAGGCGACAGTCGTCATGCCGACGCCGCCGCGGCCCACAGCGGTGTGGTAGTCGATCAGGCGGTCGGTGACCAGGGCGTCCGGGGTCGCCCCCTCGAAGGTGGCGGACTTGATGACCCGGTTGCGCAGGCGAACCGGACCGAGGGTGGCGGGGGCGAGCGGGTCGGGGATCGGGCGCGTGGTGGTCACGGGGCTTCCTCGGGTGTGGTGATGCGGATGTCCAGCAGACGCAGCAGGGCGTCGACGGCGTGGGAGGGCGAGCCGTCGGGGCCGCCGCGGGCCCAGTCGTACAGCGCGGCCTGGGCCGCCTCGCGGTACGCGGCGGCGACGGCGTGGCAGATCGCCCTTGGCGCTCCCGGTCGACGCCGGGCGATCTCCCGGGCGAGGGCCTCGGTCCAGGGCGCGTAGGCGCGGGCGGAGGCTTCCGCCAGTTCGGGTTCCTCGGCGACGACCCGCATCCAGTACCCGCCCGCGCTGAGCACGAGCGCGTCGTCGGAGACGGAGGCGACCACTGCGGCGCGCAGCGCGTCGGACAGCGGGACGTCGAGGGGCAGCGCGCGGAACGTCTCGGTCAGCCGCCGCGTGGCGGCGGGCACCCCCACCCAGGCGAGGGCGGCCTTGGACGGGAAGTGCCGCATCAGGGTGCGGGCGCTGATCCCGGTGGCCGCGGAGAGGTCGTCCCAGCCGGTGGCGCCGTAGCCGCGCTCCGACCAGAGCCGCAGGGCCGCGGTGCCGACCGCTTCGGGATCGAGCACCGTGGGCCGGCCGCGTCGGCGCCGCGCGGGCGGGTTGTCCGAGGCCATGCGGCAAGTGAAGCATTTTTGGCGGGAAGCGTCAATAATCGGTGACCGCCCTGCGACGTGACCCGCGCTCCGCCTCTAGCTCGTCCGCTGCGCGACGAACACGAACTCCCGATCGGGGCGATCAGGCGCCTGCCGCACGTCGAGCACCCGGTATCCGGCGGCGGTCAGGCTCGACTCGACCTCGTCGCGGTCGCGGAACCGCAGCGTCGAGTCCGACGTGACCACCGCCCCGTCGGACAGGAAGCGGTAGGTGAAGCGGAAGGACACGAACGGCAGGTCGATCGCGGTTACCCGAAAACGCCGTTCCACCCGCCCGACGCCCGGGGCGGATCGGATGACCGGGCCGGTGTCCGTCGCCCACTCCTCCCAGGCGCGATGGTCGGGACGCCGGGTCTCGAAGACGAGATGCCCCTCCGGCCGGAGCGCGGCATGGATGCTCCGGAGCGTCCGTCCCCAGTCGGCGTCGGTCAGGAAGACCTGCGCCACGTTCCCGGTCATCGTGGCCAGGTCGGCGTCGAGCGCGGGCAGCGCCGCGGCGTCGCCGTGGATCCAGTGGACCGCGCCGGCCCCGTCCTTGGCCCGCGCGACGTCGAGGGACGCCTCGGCCGGGTCGACGCCGACGACCGCGTGTCCGTGCCGGGCCAGCAGGACCGCCAGCGACCCCGTCCCGCAGCCCACGTCGAGCACCGTGCGCGCGCCCAGCTCCCCGGCGAGCGCGAGGTAGGCGGCCAGGTCGTCCCGGTCGGGGTCGAAGGCGTCGTAGACCGGCGCGAGACGCGGATGGGCGAAGATCGCATCGGGCATCGGGCGACCCTAACCCGGCTTGTGGCGCCCGCACGTCGTAGCGCCCGGCGAGGTGGGCCGCGCCCGTTGATAAGGGGCCCTTCCTCTACCGGAGGCGTTAACAGGGTGCCCCTCCTTACACCCCCACCGAGCGGTAGACGTCGAGCGTCTGGCGGGCGATCGCGTCCCAGGAGAAGTGCTCCACCGCCCGCCGCCGCCCCGCCGCCCCGAACGCGGCGATCCGCTCCGGGTCGGCCAGCAGCTCGTTCATGCGCGCGGCCAGGTCGGCCACGAACCGCTCCGGGTCCAGCGGGGTGCCGGAGCCGTCGCCGGCCTGCTCGATCGGCACCAGCAGCCCGGTCTTGCCGTCGGCGACCACCTCGGGGATGCCGCCGGTGGCGGTCGCCACCACGGCGGTCTCGCAGGCCATCGCCTCCAGGTTGACGATGCCCATCGGCTCGTAGACGGACGGGCAGGCGAAGACCGTGGCGTGGGTGAGGACCTGGATCACCTCGTGCTTGGGCAGCATCGCCGCCACCCAGATCACCCCGGACCGGGTGGCCCGCAGCTCCGCCACGAGGCCCTCCACCTCGGCCGCGATCTCCGGGGTGTCCGGCGCGCCGGCGAGCAGCACCAGCTGGGTGTCGGCGGGCAGTTCCCGGGCCGCCCGCAGCAGGTACGGCAGGCCCTTCTGCCGGGTGATCCGCCCGACGTAGACGACGCTCGGCCTCCCCGGGTCGATGCCGAGCCGGTCGAGCACGTCGGTGCCCGGGTCCGGGGCGTACTGCGCGGTGTCGATGCCGTTGTAGACCACGCGTACCCGGTCGGGGTTCACCGCCGGGTACGCGGTGAGCACGTCGCGCCGCATGCCCGCGCTCACCGCGATGATCGCGTCGGCCGCCTCGAACGCGGTCCGCTCGCACCAGGAGGAGAGCGCGTACCCGCCGCCGAGCTGCTCGGCCTTCCACGGCCGCAGCGGTTCCAGGCTGTGCGCGGTCACCACGTGCGGCACCCCGTGCAGCAGCTTTGCGGTGTGCCCGGCCAGGTTGGCGTACCAGGTGTGGCTGTGCACCACGTCGGTGCCGGCCGTCCCGGCGGCCATCTCCAGGTCGACGCCCATGACGCGCAGCGCGGCGTTGGCGCCGGCGAGCGCGGCCGGCTCGGCGTACGCGGTGACGCCCTTCTCGTCGCGCGGCGCGCCGAAGCAGTGCACCCGCACGTCGGCGAGCCGGCGCAGCTCACGGGCGAGGTATTCCACGTGCACCCCGGCACCGCCGTACACCTCCGGCGGGTACTCGCGGGTGAGCAGGTCGACGCGCATCGGTGCCATGCCCGCACCCTAGTGCAGAGCGCCACGTCGCACGCGGTGGCAAGTGTGGGCGTCCGAGTGGTGAAGTCGGTTCCGGGTCGTTAGCGTCTGAGCATGGCTGCCAAGGTGCTCGCGATCGTCCTGGCCGGCGGGGAGGGCAAGCGCCTGATGCCCCTGACGACCGACCGGGCGAAGCCCGCCGTCCCCTTCGGCGGGATGTACCGCATGGTCGACTTCGTCCTGTCCAACCTGGCGAACGCCGGCTTCCTCAAGATCGTCGTCCTGACCCAGTACAAGTCGCACTCCCTGGACCGCCACATCACCAAGACGTGGCGGATGTCGACGCTGCTCGGCAACTACGTCACGCCGGTGCCCGCGCAGCAGCGCCGCGGCCCGTGGTGGTTCGCCGGCTCGGCCGACGCGATCTACCAGAGCTTCAACCTGATCAACGACGAGCAACCCGACTACGTGATCGTCTTCGGCGCGGACCACATCTACCGGATGGATCCCCGGCAGATGGTCGAGGACCACATCGCCTCCGGCGCCGGGGTGACGGTGGCGGGCATCCGGCAGCCGCTGTCGACGGCCGACCAGTTCGGCGTGATCGAGGTCGGCGAGGACGGCAAGCGCATCCGCGCGTTCCGGGAGAAGCCCACCGACGCGGTCGGGCTGCCCGACGCGCCGGACGAGATCTACGCCTCGATGGGCAACTACGTGTTCACCACCCGGGCGCTGTGCGAGGCGGTCGAGCGCGACGCGGCGGACAAGACGAGCAAGCACGACATGGGCGGCAGCATCATCCCGATGCTCGTCGAGCGCGGCGAGGCGAACGTCTACGACTTCAAGGACAACGAGGTGCCCGGCAGCACCGACCGCGACCGCGGCTACTGGCGGGACGTGGGAACGCTCGACTCGTTCTACGACGCGCACATGGACCTGATCAACGTGCACCCGGTGTTCAACCTCTACAACTTCGAGTGGCCCATCTACACCGAGCAGCCGCCGTACCCGCCGGCCAAGTTCGTGCACGCCTGGGGCGAGCGCGTCGGCCGCGCGGTCAGCTCGATGGTCTCGCCCGGCTCGGTGATTTCCGGCTCGCTGGTGGAGAACTCGATCGTGGCGCCGAAGGTGAAGGTCCACTCGTGGGCGCACGTCGACGGGGCAGTGCTGATGGAGGGTGTCCAGATCGGCCGCCACGCGGTCGTCCGGCGCGCGATCCTGGACAAGAACGTCCACGTCCCGGAGGGCGCCGAGATCGGCGTCGACCTGGAGAAGGACCGCCAGCGCTACACCGTCTCCGACAACGGCATCGTCGTCATCGGCAAGGGCCAGCGCGTCGAGCCCTGAGCAGTCCCCACCGCATCAACGAGGAGGATCCCGCAGTGGCCCACCCCCGTGCCGGCCAGCCCGCACAGCCCGCCGACCTGGTCGACGTGCCCCGGCTGGTCACCGCCTACTACGCCGAGCACCCGGACCCGGACGACCCGGCGCAGCAGGTCTCCTTCGGCACCTCCGGGCACCGCGGATCCAGCCTCCGCCACGCGTTCAACTCCGACCACATCCTCGCCGTCACCCAGGCGCTCTGCGACTACCGCCGCGAACAGGGCCTTTCCGGGCCGCTGTTCCTCGGCCGGGACACCCACGCGCTCTCCGCGCCCGCCGAGGCCGACGCGCTGGAGGTGCTCGCCGCCAACGACGTCACAGTGCTGCGCGACAGCCGCGACGGCTACACCCCGACGCCCGCCGTCTCGCACGCCATCCTCACCCACAACCGGGGGCGCACCAGCGGCCTCGCCGACGGCATCGTCATCACCCCGTCGCACAACCCGCCGTCCGACGGCGGGTTCAAGTACAACCCCACCCACGGCGGGCCCGCCGACACCGACGCCACCAAGTGGATCCAGGACCGCGCGAACGCCATCCTCGCCGCCGGGCTCAAGGAGGTGAAACGTATCCCGTACGCGCGGGCGCGCGCCGCCGCCACCACCGGGGAGTACGACTTCCTCGCCCGGTACGTCGACGACCTGCCCGCCGCGCTGGACATCGACGCGATCCGCGACGCCGGGGTGCGCATCGGCGCGGACCCGATGGGCGGGGCGAGCGTGGCGTACTGGGGCGAGATCGCCGAACGGCACCGCCTCGACCTCACCGTGATCAACCCGCTCGTGGACCCGACCTGGCGGTTCATGACGCTCGACGGCGACGGCAAGATCCGGATGGACTGCTCCTCGCCGAACGCGATGGCCTCGCTGATCGCCGCCCGGGACGACTACGCGGTCTCCACCGGCAACGACGCCGACGCCGACCGGCACGGCATCGTCACGCCCGACGGCGGCCTGATGAACCCCAACCACTACCTGGCCGTGGCGATCGGCCACCTGTTCCGTACCCGGGAGCAGTGGGGCCCGGCCGCGGCGGTGGGCAAGACGCTCGTCTCCTCCTCGATGATCGACCGGGTCGCGGCCGACCTGGGCCGGCCGCTGCTGGAGGTGCCGGTCGGGTTCAAGTGGTTCGTGCCCGGCCTGCTCGACGGCACCGTCGGCTTCGGCGGCGAGGAGAGCGCCGGCGCGTCCTTCCTGCGCCGCGACGGCGGCACCTGGACCACCGACAAGGACGGCATCCTGCTCTGCCTGCTCGCCGCCGAGATCATCGCCACCACCGGCCGTACGCCCAGCGAGCACTGGGCCGAGCTGGCCGACCGCTTCGGCGCGCCCGCGTACGCCCGGATCGATGCCCCGGCCGACCGGGCCCAGAAGGCCGTCCTGGGCAAGCTGTCGCCGGAGCAGGTCACCGCGACCGAGCTGGCCGGTGAGCCGATCACCGCGATCCTCACCACCGCGCCCGGCAACGGCGCCGCGATCGGCGGGCTCAAGGTGACCACCGAATCGGGCTGGTTCGCCGCCCGCCCGTCCGGCACCGAGGACGTCTACAAGATCTACGCCGAGTCGTTCCAGGGCCCGGAGCACCTGGCCCGGATCCAGGAGGAGGCCAAGTCGCTGGTCGACGGGGTGCTCGCCACCGCCTGACCGCTCGGGCGGCCGGCGTTCACCGGGCGGGTTTCTGCCTGAAATCCACCCTTGCGAGTGGTCTGCGTCCTATGGTGTGGGCCATGTCGGTCGTCCCGCGTCCTGCGCCTCTGTCGGATTCGATGTCGCCCGTATCCGGCACACATGCCACGGCTGCTCCACCCGACGTGCACGTCCGTCCGGCGGTGGTCGCCGACGCCGCCTGGCTGGCCTCGGTCAGCCAGGCGTCGTTCGTCCGTCACCTCCATGACTATCTGACTTCGGCCCAGCCCGGCGTCGGACGGTTCTGGGAGGTCGTGCTGGCGCATCCGGCATCTTTCCCCGGCCGTTGTTTCCTGGTGGCCGAGACCGACGGCGGCGAGCGGCTGGGCTTCGCGGACCTGACGCTCGTCGAGCCGGGACTCGCGCACCTCTCCTACATCTGCGTGGTCCGAGCCGCGCGTGGCCGGGGCGTCGCTCGCGCGCTGCTGCGGGCGTACCTCGTTCGCCATCCCGGCGTCCGGAGAATGCAGCTCGACGTCTTCGCGGACAATCCCCCCGCCCGGGCATTGTATGACCGGCTCGGCTTCACCACCGAGTCCACGAGCACATGGTGGGTCACGGACGTCGCACCCGACCGATCCGCTCCGTTCGCCGGCGTACGGCTCGACGGTCTGCACGCCGCCCGTGCCTGGTTCGACACCTACGGATTCGGCGAACTCACGGCCGTCGTCGGTGACTCCGACGTACGGTTCGGTCGCCCGAGCGCCCGCGTGCTGCGCTGCTTCGACGTCGCGACCCTACGGCAGCCGGCGGTCGTCGCCGCCGTGCTGCGCGAGTTCCCCGAGATCGATCGTGTGCTGGTCATCGCGCCGGGTGACATCCCGCCACCCAGCGCCACCGGTGCCCTGCGCGCCGCCAACCGCTCGCTGAGGATGTCCACAACCGAGATCCGCACCCGACTGGAGCTGCCGTGACGAGGACGATCGCCAAGACCGCCGTCGACCCCGACGGCTTCCGCACTCCGAGCCTGTACTACGGCGCGGCCCGGGAGGGGATGCGGGACCTTCTCGCGCAGCCCGAGGTGTGGCGAGGCGAGCAACGCGACATCCTGTTGCCGTCATTCATCGGCTGGTCGGCGCACGAGGGCAGTGGCGTCTTCGACCCGGTGACCGATCTGGGTCTCGACCCCGGCTTCTACGATCTGACCCCGGACCTCGCGGTGGACCTGTCGTCGCTGGAGGCCCGGCTCGCCGAGCGCCGGTACGACGTGGTCGTGGTCATCCACTACTTCGGCCGTACCGAGCGTGCGGTCGGGCGAATCCGTACCCTGACCGATCGGCACGGGGCACTGCTGCTGGAGGACCTCGCGCACGCCTGGTTCACCCACGCGCTCGGTGGTCCGGCCGGGCGCACCGGGGAGGTGTCGCTCTACTCCCTGCACAAGATGCTGCCGATGCCGGGCGCGCGCGGCGGGATGGTGACCTACCGAAACCCCGATCGACTCACCGGCCAGCGCGAAACCGCGCCCGAGCTGGCGCGACACCTGCTCAACTACGACACGCTGGGCGTCGCCCGGCGACGTCGGCAGAATTTCCGCGCCCTCACCGGCTTGCTCGGCGCGTTGCCGGAACTCGGTGATGCCTTCGAGCTGATCTGGCCCGAGCTGGACGAGGACGACGTGCCGCAGACGTTGCCGGTGCGGATCCTCGGGGACGGACGCGAGAACCGTGACCACGTCTACGCCGAGATGAACCGCGAGGGCTACGGCATGGTCAGTCTCTACCACACGCTCATCGAGCACCTCCGCGACCACCCGACGACGGCGCGCCTCGCGCGGCACATCATCAACTTCCCGGTGCACCAGGACGTCGAGCCGGACGACTACCCCGAGCTGGTCGAGTGCTTCCGCCGGGCGTTGAACTCGGCTCCTGGCCAGGACCGCGCCGCTGCCGTGCCGTGGGCGGAGAGCGACGCCGGGGGACGCGGCGCCACCGTCACCGCGGCGGGGGCAGCTTCCGGCGGTCGAGTTGCTCCCGTAAGCCCTCCGGCAACAGCTCGCGCAACTGGTCGGGCAGCAACGGCAGGTCGAGCAGGCTCAGCTTGAGCTGGTTGCGCTCCTGGTAGCGGCGCGGATCGAGGCGGACGACGCGGCCGGCGTCGCGGACGTATCGGACGTGCACCGAGCCCTCCGTCGCCGCCTGACGGATCAGCAACCCGTCCATCTCCACCGCCACCGGCGCGGAATCCGGGCGTAGCTCCAGGTGCACGCTCTCGTGCGCGGAGAGCAGCACCGATCGGGAGATCCCGGCCATCGGTGCGGAGGGCGTCACCACCATCGCCTCGGTCGCGGGCGAGATCAACGGCCCACCGGCTGCGTAGCTGTACGCGGTGGAGCCGGTGGGCGTGCTCACCACCAGTGCGTCGCACCGGTAGTAGCCGTAGCGCTGACCGTCGACCGCTAAGGTCGCGGTGACGAAGCCCGCCCCGGGCTGCCGGACCAGGGCGATGTCGTTGAACGCCACCACGTCGTCGCCGCAGACGTCGCAGGCCAGGCAGGCGTGCGACTCGACGGTGAAATCGCGTGCCACCAGCCGCTCCAGTGCTCGCGGCAGGTCGGGCGGTTCCACCTCCACCAGGAAGCCCAGCCGTCCCAGGTGCACCCCGAGCACCGGCTTCGGATCGCGGACAGCCATCCGCAGCGCGCCCAGCATGGTGCCGTCGCCGCCGATGCTGATGAGCGCGTCGCAGTGAGCGGCGAGGTCACCGACGGGGACCGCTTCCACCGAGGCCGGCACCCGGTGCCGGTCCTCGCATCTCACGGCAAGGGTCTTGCTGTGCCGGGCCGCCCACCGCGCGATCGTCTCCACCACCTCGGAGACGTTCCGGGTCGGGTGCAGCACCAGCCCGAACACATAGCCCGCCACCCGTACAGCTCATCACACCGGAATGCGGACCGTCGGGGGTACGCGATGCGGAAGCAGATGATTCGGGTGTATGGGATTTTCCCGTACCCTGTCGGCCCTTTCGTCGTTGGACGCAGGTGGAGTGGGGACGAACGGAGGGTCGATGCATGCCGTGATCATGGCGGGTGGCGCTGGAGTGCGACTCCGTCCCTACACGTCGACCCTACCGAAGCCGCTCGTGCCGATCGGGGACAGCTACGCGATCCTTGAGATCGTGTTGCGTCAGCTCGCGGCCCGCGGGTTCACCCACGTGACGCTGGCGATCAACCACCTCGGGGCGCTGATACGGGCGTTCGTCGGCGACGGCTCGCGATTCGGGCTGACGGTCGACTACGTCGAGGAAGACCGGCCGCTGTCCACGATCGGCCCGCTCTTCGGCATCCGGGACCGGCTGCCCGAACACTTCCTCGTGATGAACGGCGACGTGCTCACCGATCTCGACTACGTCGACCTGCTGACCACGCATCAGCGGTCGGGGGCGCCACTGACGATTGCCACCTACCGGCGGACGGTCAAGATCGACTTTGGCGTCCTCGAGTTGGCCGGCGACAAGATCACCTCGTTCGCCGAGAAGCCGGTCCTCCACTACCGGGTGAGCATGGGCGTCTACGGCCTCTCCCGGAGCACCATCGCCCGCTATCAGGTCGGCCGGCCCTTCGGGTTCGACCAACTGGTCCTTGACCTCCTGGACCGGGGCGAGCCGCCGGCGAGCTACGAGTGCGACGGCTACTGGCTCGACATCGGTCGCCCGGAGGATTACGACGAAGCAAACCGTTGCTTCGCTGACGTTCGGGACATGCTGCTGCCCGCCGGTGCGCCGGTGACGGCCGGCACGAGTTGAGCCGACCGGGTGGCCGGCCGGCAACGAGGAGGAATGCCATGACCACGCACTCGTACGGCGACCCGGTGGTGGTGACCGGAGCCGGTGGCTTCATCGGATCCCACCTGGTTGAAGCACTCGTCGGCGCGGGTCACCGGGTGCGTGCCTTCGTGCACTACAACGGTGCCGGCACTCACGGCTGGCTGGACGCCCTTGGGGAGGACCAGAGAGCGGGCGTCGACGTGGTCGCCGGCGACATCCGCGACCGGGGGATGGTGCAGCGGCTCGTCGACGGCGCCTCCGTCGTCTACCACCTGGCCGCCCTGGGCGGTATCCCGTACTCCTACCTGGCACCGCAGTCTTATGTCGAGACGAACATCACCGGCACACTCAACGTGCTGGAGAGCGCCCGGACGGCCTCGGTCGGCCGTGTGGTGGTGACCTCCACGAGCGAGGTGTACGGGACGGCCACCACCGTGCCGATGACCGAGGAGCATCGGTTGCGCGGGCAGTCGCCGTACTCGGCGTCGAAGATCGGCGCTGACAAGCTCGCGGAGAGCTACCACCTCAGCTTCGGCCTCCCGGTCGTGACGCTTCGACCGTTCAACACGTACGGTCCACGGCAGTCGACCCGAGCCGTCATTCCCACCATCATCAGCCAGTTGGCGAAGGACGAGGGAAAGGTCCGGCTGGGCGCGCTCGGTACCACCCGCGACCTGCTCTACGTGACCGACACCGTCGCAGCCTTTCAAGCGGTCGGTACCGCTGCCGATGACGCCGTGGTGGGTGGGGTGTTCCAGGCAGCGACTGGTCGGGAGACGTCGATTGGTGATCTTGTCAGGAAAATTTCCGCCATCTTCGGCGTCCAGCCGGAGCTGATCGTCAGCGACTCCCGGTTGCGTCCGCCGGAATCCGAGGTGGAACGCCTGGTCGGCGATCCTGGTCTCCTGCGGGCGCGGACTGGTTGGCAACCGACCAAGGACATCGACGACGGGCTGAAGGCGACGGTCGAGTGGTTCCTCGATCCCGCCAATCTCGCCCGCTACCGCTCGGACCGGGCGGTGTGACCGGTCAGCAGGCGCTGCCCGAGAGGATCCGGTGTGATGGTGGCGTATGACCACGCCCGTTTGCCTGGTGCGTTCGGCCGATCTACCCGTGGATCGTTCGGCGCACCAGTGCGGAGCAAGGCACGGGAGGGCGGGCGGCTCTCGGCAGTGTTGCGGGCCGCAGCGGTGGTGATGCTGCTCAACTTCGACGTGTTCCCGCGCCTGATGGGCCGAAGCTTTCTGGTCGTAGCGGTGCTCCTGGCGGTGCCGCTGGCTCTGCACGAGATCCTTCGGGTGTCCTCTCGCGCCAGGGTGGTGGTCTTCTGGAGCTTATTGATCTTCGGCATCCTGGCGTCGCCGGGAATCCTCTCACCCCCGCAGACGGAGTACGGCCAACAGAAGCTCCTGCTTCTCGTGACCTTGACGATGGCAGCGGCGCTGGCAGTCGCGTTGCTGCGCGGCAGGCGCGACGTCGAGATGTTCGCCGCCCTGTTCGCGCTGTGCGGTCTGGTGCTCGCTGTCGCCGCAATGACCGGCGAATCGGAGGCCGGTCGGGCGAGCGGCTTCGGATCCAATCCGATCTGGCTGGGGCGGGCGATCGGTGGCGGAATTCTTGCCCTGACCTGGCTGTGCCTGCGCAAGCGCATCACGGCCACCTGGGCCGCCGGCCCGATGGTGCTGCTCTTCCTCGGCCTGTTCGCTACCGGCTCCCGAGGGCCCTTGCTGGCGACCGTCCTCGCTCTGTTCGTCCTCGTCCTCGCCGGGCTCCGGATGCGCAAGAGCCGTCGTGCGTGGGGCGCCCTCGCGCTGATGGGAACCCTGGCGATGGCCGTGGCCGCCATGCCCTCCTTGATTCCGACCCGGATGTATGAACTGGTGGTGGATCCGAGCGACGAACTGTTCGACAGCACCCGGGCGACGATGCGGGAGGTCACGCTGCCGATCATCGCCGAGCACCCCGGCGGAGTCGGGTACGGCAACTGGGGAATCCATGCCGGGATGGAAATCCACAAGTACCCGCACAACCTGTGGTTGGAGTTGCCGGCCGAGGCCGGCTGGCTGGTGGCCGGTGCGTTCGGCCTGGCAGTCCTGACCGTGGTCACCGGACTGTGGCGCGCTGCCCGGCGTGATCCCGCCGCCGGGTTCGTTCTCGCCCTGGTGGCGTTCTACGCGGTGGCGGTGTCGACATCCGGCGACATAAACGGGGACCGTCCACTCTTCGCCGCACTGGCTCTCGGCGTGCTCGTCCTGTCCGGGGCCACGATGCCCAGGGTGTGGCGCCGGCCGCGGACAGGCCGGGCGGGAGTTGGCGGGCGTGGTATGCCACCACCTCCGTCGGTCCATCCGTGGCGCGGTGCCGGGCTCCCCGTACCGATCGGTCCGGCCAGGGGCGTCGAGTGAGATGGCGACCTTTACTGCGTCCTACGTTGTCGGACGGCCGACGGGGAGTGTTGAGCATCGCGGCCGGCTCTGCGGGAGGCCAACTACTCGCCTTGGCGGCCGTTCCGCTGCTGGCCCGGATCTACCGCCCGGCTGACTTCGGTCATCTCGCTGTCGTCACCGCGTTGGCGGTCACCCTCGGCACGGTGGCGGCGCTGCGGTTCGAGATGGCGATTCCGCTGCCGAAGCGGGAGAGTGACGCACAGGCGCTGGTGACCCTCGGCCTCGTCGCTGCCTGTGGGACCGGCTTTGTCGGGGCTGTTGCGGTCCTCGTGGCGGGTGGCGAGGTGGCATGGTGGTTCGGTCAGCCCGAGCTGGCGCCCTGGCTATGGGTGGTGCCGCCCTCCGCAGCGGCGTTGGGTGCGGTTCTCGTGCTCAACCAACTCGCCGTTCGGCACTTTCGGTACGCGACGATCGGCCGGCGCAACCTGTTCCAGTCCCTTGGCGTGGTGTTCACACAGATCACTGCCGGTGTCGCGGGCCTTCGGTCCGGCGGTCTGATACTCGGCTTCGGATTCGGCCAGGTGGTGGCCGCCGCAGTTCTGCTGCGGGACGCGCGTCGACGCGGCCAGGACGGGAAGGCCGACCACGAACCCCGGCGACTGCTGGCGGTGGCCCGGCGGTATCGCCGTTTCCCGCTGCTGATGGCACCGTCAGGCCTGCTCAACGTGCTCGGCACGCAGCTACCGGTCCTACTCGTCGCCTACTGGTACGGCAGCACGGTGGCGGGCTGGTTGGGTCTCACCCAGCGAGTGGTCGCGATGCCTGTCGCTCTGGTGGCATCCGCGGTCGCGCAGGTCTACCTGGCCGAGATCGCCCGGATCGCGCGGGAGCAGCCGGCGGCCGGCCGGCGCGTGTTCGTGAGGGCGAGCCGGAAGCTGGCCCTGGTGGCGGGCCCGAGTGCCCTTGCCGTCGTGGTCGCCGCGCCGATGCTGTTCTCGCTGGTCTTCGGTCCGCAATGGCGCAGCAGCGGCGGCTATGCCCAGGCCATGGCCGTCTTCATGGCAGCGCAACTCGTGGCGTCGCCGCTGTCGCAGACACTCATCGTGTTCGAACGCCAAGGGCTGCAACTTGCCTGGGACGCCGGGCGTCTCCTTCTCGTGGCGGGCACCGTCGCCGTCGTGGCGTCGGTTGGCGGATCACCGCTGACCGCCGTCTGGTCTTTCGGTATCGCCGGCGCGCTTTCGTACGGCGTCGGCTGGCTGATGTCGTTGCGAGTGGTCACCGCGGCAAGCCGGGTCGGTGGCGGGGCAGGCGCGGAGCGGCATCTGGTATCCCCGGGCTGAACACCAGTCTGCCTCTTCTTGAAGGTTCCGCGTTTCTTCGACCATTTCTACACGTTGATCCCTGTATCAACCGGGGAAGGAGTGTGCCCAGATGCAGGGTTCGTGCCGCCGATGGTGGGGGTGCCGGCAATGACGGACCACCAGCGGGATCCCGCGTCCACACCACGACTGCTTGTCGTCTCGTACCACCTTCCGTCGGCCGAGACGGTTGCCGCCAGTCGACCGGCTGCCCTTGCGGCCTTCGCTGACGAGCACGGATGGGACGTCCGGATCCTGACCGCCACAGGCGCGGACCGGGTCGGCGAATCGGCGCGGTTTCCGCGGGTTCGGGTGATCCACGCGCCACCATCGCCGCGGCTTCCGCGACTCGGCAGCGACCCGGACATGTCCTCCTCCGCCGGCGGGCCGGCGCGGCGAGTGTCGCGACTGACTTGGCTGAAAGCGGGCGTCAAAGGCTCAGTCCGGAGGGCCGGCCTGGAACTCCTCGTGCCCGATCCGCAGGTCAACTGGATTCGCCCGGCACTGCGGGCCTTCGGCCGAGCGGCTGGCGACTGGCGTCCCGATGTCGTCCTGGCGTCGGCGCCGCCATTCTCCGGGTTCTTGGTGGCGGCGGCGATCGCCCGCCGGCTGGGCGTACCGTGGGTGGCCGACTACCGGGATCTCTGGTCCGTCGGCAACGACTACTGGGTGCGTTCCTCGCTGCGCCGCGCGATCGATGAAAAGCTGGAACGCCGGGTGCTCCGATCGGTGACGAGGTGCGTCACCGTCTCGCAACCACTTGCGGAGACGCTCCGGAGTACGTTCGGTGTGGATGCCCGCGTCGTCATGAACGGGATCGACCGTCGGCCCGTGCTCTCCCGTTCCGTGGACGTTCGTCCGGTCTCCGGAGTGCGGGGTGAGGCGACACTGACCCTTGCGTACACCGGGCATCTATATGGGGGTAGGCGGGATCCGGGGCCTCTACTCGCCGCGATCGCCCTGCTCGGTGATGACGCCGCTCGGGTGCATGTCGTCTTCGCCGGTGAGGACGACGGCATCGTTCGTGCTGCGGCCGAGCGTGCAGGCGTTGCTGACTGCGTCACCGTCCTCGGCTATGTCACCCCGGAGAAGTCATGGCAGATCCAGGCAGACGCGGACGTTCTGGTTCAGCTCATGTGGAATGACCCCCGGGATGCCGGAACGGTCACCGGCAAGATGTTCGACTATTTCCAGGCGCGGCGTCCGATCCTCCTGCTGGGCTATGAGCACGGGGTGGCGGCGAATCTTGTGCGGGAGCGAGGCGTGGGAGTCGTCCACAACGAGCCAGCTGCGATCGCCGCTCAGCTGCGGGAGTGGCTCGGGGTGAAGCAGCAGGCCGGTGCGGTACCACCCGTTCCGCCCCGTGCGCTGGACGGCCTCTTTCGCGAGGATCAGTTCGGGCCATACCTTCAGCTCCTCCGCGAGGCTGCTGACGGACCAGCCCGCACCGGCCGCGGATAGATCTCATGGCACGCTCCCCGCGCCGTCGTGTGCGGGGAGCGTCCGATCATCGAACGCAGGTGAGGCGCCGCTCCTCGTCGAGATCGAGCATCTCCGACGAAGGATCGACGGACACCCCGGAAGCCCGCAGAACCTTGCCGACCGTTCGGGCGAGGATCCGTAGGTCGAGCCAGAGCGACCAACCGAGGACGTATCGGACGTCGAGTTCCAGGCGATCGGTCCAGCCAAGACCGTTGCGCCCGTTGACCTGGGCGAGACCGGTGATACCCGGTTGGACGGCGAACCGCAGCCGCTCCCGCTCCGTGTACCAGGGGTCGTAGCGCAGGAGGAGGGGGCGTGGCCCGACCAGGCTGAGGTCACCGCGGAGCACGTTGACCAGTTGGGGCAGCTCGTCGATGCTCAACCGACGCAGCGTACGACCAACGCCCCGGCAGCGGACCCCGTCCGGCAGCAGCCGACCGTGCGCGTCGCGTTCGTCAGACATCGTCCGCAGCTTGAGGACACGAATCCGGCGTTCGTGGCGGCCGGTACGCTCCTGCCGAAAGAACACCGGAGCTCCGAACTGGGCCAGCACCAACAGCGCGGCGACCGCCAGGACCGGTGCGGTCAGCACGAGGACGACCAGGGCCACGGTGACGTCGATGACCCGCTTGATCCGCCGCTCGACCGTGCGACGAGGACCGGTCACCGGGCCAGCACCTTTCCGGTTGCCGGCGGTGCGTACTCCTGTGGTGACCCGCCGATCCCCGCGGCATACTCGACGATCTCGGCCATCCGCACCGCTGAGATCCGGTTGTCGAAGTGCTGCCACGACCGTTCGCGAGCCCGCACCCCGCGCTCGGCGAGCCCACCCGACCGGAACTCCGTGTGCGCGTGCGCGAGGGCCCGGGCCAGCATCATCACGTCGTCCCGGGGCACCACCCACCCGCACGTCTCGTCCACCGTCTCCGGCAGCCCGCCGGCGTCGCTGACGATGCTCGGCACGTCCAGCAGCGCCGCCTCGGGTGGTGCGCCGTGTCCCTCGCTGAGCGACGGGCTGACGCTGAGATCCGCCGCCCGGTAGTAGGACCGCACGTCGTCGGCGGTGTCAATCCAGCGCACGGACGGGTCGTCGGCAAGGCCGAAGCGGCGGATGAGATCCTGCCGATGCTCCTCGCCGGCCTCGTCCGAGCCGCCGCCGACCAGCATCAGCACCGCGTCGGGATGCCCGGACCGAAACTTCTGCCAAGCCGCGAGCAGCACGTCGTGTCCCTTGAACGCGCGGTTGCGGTGGGCAGCGAGCTTCCGGGGCGGGTACACGTACGCCACCATGATCACCACGAACTGGTCGGGCGTGAGCCCGAGGTCCGCTCGGGCCTTCGCTCGGGCCTCCGCGCGTGTCGCCGCCGTGTCGTCGGGCAGGTCGGCGGTCGCCCAAGCCAGATTGAGCCCGCTTGTCACGGCTGGTCGACGCGACGCCGGCACGCCCAACTCGCCGTAGCGGTGGGAGGTGTACCGGGTGCCACAGATGATCACGCGGTCCAGCCGCCAGAGCACGCGTTCGACGACGCGGACCGCCCGCGACTCCAGGAAGGCGGGGCCGGCGACGAACTGCACCCGCGCCAGCGGCAGGCCGACAGTGGCCAATCGCGCGGCCAGGGTCGCCGCGTACAGGTGGTGGTAGAGCACCTGCACACGGAGACGGCGGACCAGGCGGCGGAGCTGCCAGAGCTGCACCACTGTGGCCGGTGTGGGCCGGAAGCGGAACGAGAAGGGCGACGCGACCGTGCGGATGCCCGCCTCGGCCAAGCGGGCGTTCAGACGACCACCTGGCGGACAGATCACCACGACGACGTGACCGCGGTCGCGTAGAGCGCACGCCTGCGGGATGGTCCACAGTCCGCCGTAGTTGGTCTTGACGATCAAGGCGACACGCAGCGTCCGGCCCCCCGGTGCGTCGTCCTCGGGAGAGTGCGGAGGGACCGGCTTCACCGAGCCGCCTCCGGCCGCTCGGAACCAGAACGAACCTGTTCTATCAGCATCTGGGGTCTTCTCTTACATGGTTCGGTTTGCATGGTTTGCACCCGATCAGTGGGTTGCTGGGGAGCTATGACAGATAAAACGAGAAACGAAGGCTTTAGTAACTAATGCCGGAGCCTTCCGTTGGCCCTGCCGAGGGTGGACGTGACCGGTGTGCGTCGTCTCCGGGCAGCGCAGGTCCCATCAGCTCCGACCCGGTCAGAAGCGGGCCGGCTGGCGAACGGGGAGATTCTGTGAGAACCGTGCTGCTCTTCGGCGCGACCGGCTTCGTGGGTCGCCACGTGAGTGCGACACTCGCCCCGGCGTACGCCGTTGTCCGTCCGAGCCGCGCCGGGTGCGACCTGGTCCGTGCCACGACGGATGAGCTGGTGGAACTGATCCGGATTCATCAGCCTGTCGCTGTGGTGAACTGCGCGGGCCGGCTGACCGGGACCGACGCCGACATGGTCGCAGCTCATACACTCGTGACCGCCAGGCTCATCGAGGCCGTGGCGACCGCCGCACCCCGGGCCAGGCTGGTGCGACTCGGATCGGCCGGGGAGTACGGTGCTGTTCCTGCCGGTACCGCCGTACCGGAGACCTGGCCCGCCGAACCCGTGAGCGGATACGGACTGAGCCATCTGGCCGCCACCCGGCTGATGGATCTCGCTGTCGCAGCGGGTCGGCTGGACGGCGTCGTGCTCCGAGTGTTCAACCCCATCGGCCCAGGGCTGTCGGTGGAGAGCGTGCTGGGCCGGGCGGTACGCCTGCTCCGGCGGTCCGGACTGGTACACGGCGATTCGGAGATCACGCTAGGGCCGCTAGACGCGTACCGGGACTTCGTGGACGTGCGGGATGTCGCGCACGCGGTGGCCGCCGTCGTTGCGGCGCCGACCGTGCCGCACCGCTTGCTCAATGTCGGCACCGGCCGGGCGGTGCAGGTGCGCGCAGTGGTCAGAGCCCTGGCCGGTGTCGCCGGATTCACCGGCGCGGTCCGGGAGGCTGCGCCGACCGGAGGCGGTCGTCGATCGGTCGGGGTGCCGTGGATGTGTGCCGACATCTCCGCCATCCGTCAGCTCGGCTGGAATCCACACCACGAGCTGAACGACACGGTGAAGGCTGTCTGGGCAGCCGTTTCCGACTCGACCGTTGACGACTGACGCCGCCTCGGATCGTCTGGGTACAGGCCCTCAGGCCGTCCGGTCCGAGGGCCGGACGGCATCCGGGACGGCGGCGGGCCGAGGCAGTGATCGGCGGTCGGTCATCAGGTTACGGGCCGCCCGGTAGAACTCCGTGCGGCGTACCGCCAGTCGGTCCGCGGCGAACGCGCGGGCGACGTCGAGGTTGCGCCGTGAGGCGGCGGCCAAGCCCTCCGGGTCCGCCAGGACCCGGCCCAGCACTGCAGCCAAATCGTCCGGATCGCCGGGGCGGAACAGCATCTGCGGGGGCAGAAGCTCCGGGATACCGCCGACGTCGGAGGCCACGGCCGGTAGTCCACGGGCCATCGCCTCGATCAGTGCGCGGGGAAGACCTTCCGTCCGGGACGGCATGACCAGCAGGTCAGCGGCGTCGAGTTGATTCCGGAGCCCTTCGACCGTGGGGATCCAGCCGGCGAAGGTGATCCGGTCGCGCACTCCCAACCGGTCGGCGAGCTCCTCCAGCGTGGGCTGGTAACGGCCGGGGCCGATGTGTACGTGGCGGACCGACGGATCCAACTGCGGGATGGCCTTGATCAGAATGTCGATCCCCTTGTAGAGCTGCTCCAGCGAGCCCACTGACACGAGCGTCATCGGCCCGTCCGCTGATCGCCGGCCACGGGGCTGTGGCACGTACGCCTCCGGCGGGAGGTTCACCGAGCTGATGCCGGTGCAGAGCGTGCCGGGCCGGGTCGGGTAACGGGCCTGGAGGGAACGGCTCGTCTCGTAGGACACCGCTACCGCCGAGCGGCACTGCCGCTCAAGGTTGCGTGTGCTCCACACACGTAGAAAGGGCCGCAGCGGATGCTCGATCACCCCCGGGGCGAAGACGGCGTGGGGGTCGCCGATGACCTCCATGGCGTAGCGGAGCCCACGTCGAGTGATGTGCCGATGCATCAGCGTGGCGATGGTCGACGGCGCTCTCAGCAGCACCGCCTCCGCGTCGGCTGCGATCGCCCGTACTGTCCTGTCGATCCGTGGCAGCTGCCGCAAGTACTGCTGAGGGCCCTCGTAGTAGGGGAGCGGGGCCACGGTTACTCTCTCGCCGTCCACGCGCAGGGCGTTCGGCGGAATCTCCCCGACGTCCCGCGCGCGGGCCACGACCTGTACTTCGTCGAAGGCGACCAGGTAGCGCGACCAGAGTGCGTAGTCGGTGCCGAATGTGACCCAGAACTGGTTGTCGGGAGTGCGGACGAATCGGCACTCCTCCGTGATGGTTAGCCGCACAGCAGTCCTTCCGATGGAGAGTCGCAAGCTCTGCCGATCACACGTTGAGCAGGAAATCACTGATCGTGTCGTCGATCAGTCGGGCCTCGCCTGCAGTGAGGTTGGAGCCGCTGGGCAACGCGAGCCCGCGGTCGAAAAGCCGCTCCGCGGCTCCGGTGGTGATGCTCCGGGCGTGCCGGAAAACCGGTTGCAGGTGCATCGGCTTCCATACTGGACGGGTCTCGATTCCGCGCTGTGCCAGATGCGCGGCAAGATCGGACGCCTGCCAACCGGCCTGATCGGGATCGACCACGATGACCGTCAGCCAGCAATTGGCCGCCGGATCGGCATCGTTGAGCAGGCGCACTCCCGGGCTGGCGGCGAAGAGTTTGGCATACCGCTCCCGGGTCTCACGGCGTCGCGTGATCATCTGGTCCAGCCGACGCAGTTGGGCGCGGCCCAGAGCGGCCAGGAGATTGCTGAGCCGGTAGTTGTAACCGACCTCGGTGTGCTCATAGTGCACCGTCTCCTGCCGTGCCTGGGTCGCGAGGTACCGGCAGCGCGCGATGAGTGCCTGGTCGTCGGAGACGAGCATTCCTCCGCCGGATGTGGTGAGGATCTTGTTTCCGTTGAACGAGAAGGCGGCGATTCGGCCGAACGACCCAGCTGGCCGGCCCTCGTGGGTGGCGCCCAGCGATTCGGCGGCGTCGGCCACCACCGGCACACCCGCCGCCGCGCACGCCGGAAGCAGCGACGAGTAGTCCGCGCAGGCGCCGAAGAGGTCGACCGGCACCACTGCTGCGACCTGGGCGTCCTCGGCGCGCAGCCGGTCCAGGGCATCGCGGAGCAGGGGCACGTCGATGTTGCCGGTGGTTGGATCGCAATCCACAAAAACCGGTTCCGCGCCGGTGTAGACCACGGCGTTCGCCGTTGCGGCGAAGGTCAGGGTCGGGACCACGACCACCGTGCCCGGCCGGGCGCCGACGCCGAGCAGCGCGAGATGCAGGGCCGCCGTACCGGAACTGACCGCGACTGCGTGTCTGCGTCCCGCCCGCTGCGCAATCTCCTGCTCGAAGGCGTCGAGGTCGGGCCCGACCGGCGCGACCCAGCCGGAGCGCAGAGCCGACGACAGGTACGACTCCTCGAGCGGGCCGACATCCGGTGGAGATAGGAATACGTGAACGCCCATGACGCTCCAATGCGATTTTGGGACCGCCACCATTGTTCACCACAATCGGCCCCGCCGGTTGCTGTTCGGGTTGTTGAGATAATCGTTTCAACGCCGTCACCCAATAAGCTGTCCGTTCGTTGAGCGAATGCTTGGCGGCGCCATTCGGAAAACTTCTCGTACGGCGTCAGTTCGCGTCGGGCAACGCGCTCCGGTACTCGGGAAAGAAGTCTGGCGACGCCGGCCAAGCCGGATCCCGCCGGACGGCCTCCTCCCGGTGAGCGGCACACAGGCGCCGGTAGACGGGTTCGTCGAGCACCCGGGTGCCGAGGTGGAACGGGACGAGCCCGTGGGGAGCGAAGGAGCGCTTGTAGCGAAAGATCCCGTCGTCCGGTGCGTATCCGCCGCCCAGGACGAACCGGGTCCGGCGCTGGGACCGACCCCAACGGCAGATCTCGAACTTGAGCAGGTCGTTCGGTCGCAGGTCGAACGCGTCCTGGTCGGTGCCGCCGAGGTAGGAGTAAAGGCTCCGTGCGGACAACAGCACCAACTCGGTGGAGACGACCCGTCCTTCGTGCAGCGCGTGGAAGAACGCAAACTGTCCCGGCAGTTCGCGGACGATCGTGGTGAAGAAGCCACGCGGGAAGTAATAGCCGCTTGTCGCCGCCCGCCGATCCATGGTGCTCTGGTAGATCCGTAGGAAGTCGTCGAGCCGCGCGCCGGCGAGGTCGACCTCGACGGTCACTCCGTTCCGGCGGGCCTTGTTGACGTTCTTCCGCACCTTGTGGTCGAACTCCCGCCACATGTCCTCGTCGCTGGTCCGCAGGTCACGCACCACGTTCAACTGCTTCTCCTGGACCGGGCCCGGCGGGGAGAGCCGCTCGTCCTCGAATAGCGACAGTCGGGTGACCTCGGACACCACGTGGCGGCGGGCGCAGAAGGCGTCGAACGACTCCCAGAACTCCTTGGCCTCCCGCTCGTCCGTGTCCTCCTGGAAGGCGCCGCCATAGCCGTACGGACTGGTGATGTCGTGATACCGGCCAGGTGGCAGGTCCAGGTGTGGCGCGTCAACGGGACGGAGCAGGAACGGATACAGCACGAAACCGTGCTCGGTCCGGGCGTACGCGGCCAGCGGCTCGTCCTGCGGCCCGGCGAAGAGCCGGAGGTAGGCCGGGTGGGCGAAGACCTCACGCCGGTCCCAGTCGCGGTGCAGAGCGCGCCAGCGCTCGTCGTCCGCCGGCTTGCGGGCGTCCAGGATCTCCAGTCGCATCTGCGCTCCCCGTCGCCTGGCCACGGCCGCCCCGCTGGCGGCCGGCCACGTGTCGTCCGTTCTGGGTAACGAGGATCGGCCGGGACGGTGTCGACAGGTGACCGGGCCGGGTCAGGGCCAGTCGTCGCCCGCTTCGAGGCGCGCGCCGAGCAACGCCGTCAGCGGAAGGGACTCCCCGTCGCGCCCGCCGCGGCCGATGACTAGTGACGGCGTGGACGGCTCCGGCCGGGCGCCGAGCAGCCGGGCGCGCAGCCCGGCCGGCACGGTCAGCAGGTAGTAGCGGCCCTCGGTGTCCACCGCCCGGCTCCGGGCCCGGTCCACGTACCAGCCGACCAGCGGGGTGCGGTAACGGCCGCGTCCGCTGTAGGGCGTGGCCACGAGCCGCTCGGTGCGCAGGCCGCGCCGGGCGGCCTCGGCCGCGAACCGGGCGACCAACTCCGCGGCTTCGGCCTGCTCCGCGGCGCGCTGCCGGGCGTCGGCCTCGGCGTGCGCCCGCACCGCGTGGCGTCGCCGCTCCCGCCACCGCTCGTCGTCGGCACCCACGACCGCGAGGGTACGCCCACAGCCGCGCCCGCCCCGCGGCCGCTCCGGGCGGGGGAGGCGTGCCGGGCCGTCGCGCGACCTCCTGCCGCCCTCGCGCGGATCGTCTAGAGTGCTGACGTCCGTCGCGCCCATCGAGGAGCCTGGTCCGTGCTGCACATCCGGGTGATCGCACCAGCGGACCGCTCGTCCGACATCGCCGACATGCTTACCGCGGAGCCCGGCGTGACCCACCTGGTGGTGTTGCCGGGCGCGGCCCGTCAGCCGGCCGGCGACTACATCACCTGCGACGTGGTCCGGGAGAGCGCCGACGGTGTCCTGCGCCGGCTGCGGGAGATGGGGGTCGAGGCGCGCGGGGCGATCGCCGCCGACGACGTGGAGCTGACCCTCTCGGCCGCAGCGGACCGGGCCGCCGAGGCGGCCCCGGGCCACGGTGACGACGCCCTGATCTGGGACGAGGTCGCCGCGAAGACGGGTGAGCAGACGGTGCTCACCGGTATCTTCCTGGCGCTGATCGTCGTCGCCACCATGATCGCCGGCATCGGCGTGCTGCTCGACCAGCCCATCCTCATCGTCGGCGCGATGGTCGTCGGCCCGGAGTTCGGCCCGCTCGCGGCGCTATGCGTGGCGCTGCTGCGCGGCAAGGGGGGCGTCGTCGTCCGGTCGGTGCAGGCGCTCGTTGTCGGCTTCGTGGCGGCGATGCTCGCCACCGTGGTCAGCACCTGGGCGCTGGACGCGGCCGGTCTGGTGAGCCGGGAGATGCTGCTGGCCGAGCGGCCGTTGACGGACTTCATCTGGCGCCCGGACGCCCTGTCGTGGGTGGTCGGCCTGCTCGCCGGCATCGCCGGGATGCTGTCGCTGACCTCGAAGAAGTCCGGCTCCCTGGTCGGCGTCCTGATCTCGGTGACCACCGTGCCGGCGGCCGCGAACGTGGCGGTCGCCGCCGCGTACGGCGTCTGGCACGAGGCGGCCGGTTCCGCGCTCCAGTTGGTCGTCAACCTGGCCGCCATCGTGCTGGCGGGTCTGCTCACGCTGCTGGTCCAGCGCTCCTGGTGGCGGCGTGTGGCGCGGCGGTCCCGGCAGCCGGTGCCCCGGCAGCGGGCCGACCGTGACCCGGCGTCCGCCCGGACCGATCCGTCGTCGGGCGGGCACCGGTCGAGCTGACTCGTTCGTGACGTCAGCCCGACCGGCGGCCGCGGACCGTCAGGCCAGGCCGGCGCGGCGCAGCGCCTCGGCCATGGCGTCGTTCACCGGTGCCGCCGATCCGCCGCCTCGTCCCTGCCGCTGCGACGGACCACCGCGTGAGCCGCCCCGTTCGCCCTGGCCGCCACGCCGGGCGCCGGCGTCGCCGCGCTGTCCGCCGCGGTCACCCCGCTGCCCACCGCCGTCGCCGCGCTGCCCGCCACCGCGCCGGCCGCCGCGCTCCTCGCCGCCCGGACCCTTGGCGGCGGGACGGCCACCGGCCGGCGCCTCGTCGTCCAGCCGCAGCGTCAGCGAGATCCGCTTGCGCGGCACGTCCACGTCGAGTACCCGGACCTTCACCACGTCGCCGGACTTCACCACGTCGCGCGGGTCCTTCACGAAGGTGTGCGACATGGCCGAGACGTGCACCAGTCCGTCCTGGTGCACGCCCACGTCGACGAACGCGCCGAACGCGGCCACGTTCGTCACCACGCCCTCCAGCACCATGCCGGGCGTCAGGTCGCTGATCTTCTCCACGCCCTCGACGAACGTCGCGGTACGGAACTCCGGACGCGGGTCGCGGCCCGGCTTCTCCAGCTCGGCCAGGATGTCGGTGACGGTGGGCAGGCCGAACGTCTCGTCGACGAAGTCGGTCGCGCGCAGGCCGCGCAGGATGGCCGACCTGCCGATCAGCGCGCGCAGGTCCTGCCCGGTGGAGGAGAGGATGCGGCGCACCACCGGGTACGACTCCGGGTGCACGCTGGAGGAGTCCAGCGGGTCGTCGCCGCCGGGGATGCGCAGGAAGCCGGCGCACTGCTCGAACGCCTTCGGCCCGAGCCGCGGCACCTTCTTCAGCTCCGCCCGGGTGCGGAACGGCCCGTTGGCGTCGCGGTGCAGCACGATGTTCTCGGCCAGCCCGGCGCCGATGCCGGACACCCGGGTGAGCAGCGGCGCGGAGGCGGTGTTGACATCCACGCCGACCGCGTTGACGCAGTCCTCGACCACCGCGTCGAGCGAGCGGGACAGCTTCACCTCGGACAGGTCGTGCTGGTACTGCCCGACACCGATCGACCGCGGGTCGATCTTCACCAGCTCGGCCAGCGGGTCCTGGAGGCGACGGGCGATCGACACCGCACCGCGCAGCGAGACGTCCAGGCCGGGCAGCTCCTGCGAGGCGTACGCGGAGGCGGAGTAGACCGACGCACCGGCCTCGGAGACCACCACCTTCGTCAGCTTCAGTTCCGGGTGCCGCTTGATCAGGTCACCGGCGAGCTTGTCGGTCTCCCGGCTGGCGGTGCCGTTGCCGATCGCGACCAGCTCGACGCCGTGCGCGGCGGCGAGCGTGGCGAGCGTGTGCAGCGAGGCGTCCCACTGCCGGCGCGGCTCGTGCGGATAGATCGTGTCGGTGGCGACCACCTTGCCGGTGGCGTCGACCACCGCCACCTTCACACCGGTCCGCAGGCCCGGGTCGAGGCCCATCGTCGCCCGCGCCCCGGCCGGCGCGGCCAGCAGCAGGTCGCGCAGGTTGGTGGCGAAGACCCGGACGGCCTCCTCCTCGGCCGCCTGCCACAGCCGCATCCGCAGGTCGGCGCCGAGGTGGATGAGGATCCGGGTACGCCAGGCCCAGCGCACCGTGTCGGCCAGCCACTTGTCGGCGGGCCGCCCCTGGTCGCTGATGCCGAAGCGTCCGGCCACGGCGGCCTCGTAGCGGCTCGGTCCGGTGGCGTCGGCGTCGCCGTCGGCCTCCGGGTCCATGGTCAGCTCCAGCACGCCCTCCTTCTCGCCCCGGAACACGGCGAGGATGCGGTGCGAGGGCAGCTTCGGGTACGGCTCGGCGAAGTCGAAGTAGTCGGCGAACTTCGCGCCCGCGGTCTCCTGGCCGTCGCGTACCCGGGAGACCAGCCGGCCCCGCGACCACATCTGCTCGCGCAGCGTGCCGATCAGGTCGGCGTCCTCGGCGAAGCGCTCGATCAGGATGGCCCGCGCCCCGTCCAGGGCGGCAGCGGCGTCCGCGACGCCCTTGTCCGGGTCGGCGAACCCGGCGGCGACCGTCTTCGGGTCCTGCGCCGGGTCGGCCAGAAGCGTGTCCGCGAGCGGCTCCAGCCCGGCCTCGCGGGCGATCTGCGCGCGGGTGCGCCGTTTCGGCTTGTAGGGCAGGTAGATGTCCTCCAGGCGGGACTTGGAGTCGGCGGCGAGGATCTGCGCCTCCAGCGCCTCGTCGAGCTTGCCCTGACTGCGGATCGACTCCAGCACCGCCGCGCGACGCTCGTCCAGCTCGCGCAGGTAGCGCAGCCGCTCCTCCAGCGTGCGCAGCTGCGCGTCGTCGAGCAGGCCGGTGGCCTCCTTGCGGTAGCGGGCGATGAACGGCACTGTGGCGCCGCCGTCGAGCAGCTCGACTGCCGCCCGTACCTGCCGTTCGGCGACGCCGAGTTCCTCGGCGATCCGCTGGTGCACAGACTGGGTCACGATTGTCATCCGCCTTCTCGGGTGGTTTCCGCCCTGCATTGTGCCGTTCGCCTCCGACCGGCTGTGCCCGGCCCGCCGCCGGCTGCGCTAGCGTGGCGATCATGGAGGCACCTGCGGATCCGCGGGCCCGGCGGCTGTTCGGCGGCAGCGCCCGGGCGCTCGGCGACCTGGCCGCCGGCCCGTTCCGGGCCGACCGGGACCGGATCGTCGGCTCGCCGTTCTTCACCCGGCTGGGCGGGGTGACCCAGGTGATCAGCCCGGGCGGGTCCGGGCTGCTCGTGCACAACCGGCTCACCCACAGCCTGAAGGTGGCCCAGGTGGCCCGGGCGATCGCCGAGCGGCTCATCGCCGACCCGGCCGATCGGGACCTGCTGGACAAGCTCGGCGGCTGCGACCCGGAGGTGGTGGAGGCCGCCGCGCTCGCGCACGACCTCGGGCACCCGCCGTTCGGGCACCTGGGGGAGCGGGTGCTCGACCGGCTGGCCCGCCAGCGGCTCGGGCTGGCCGACGGCTTCGAGGGCAACGCCCAGTCGTACCGGATCGTCACCAGCACCGAGATCCGCGGCGCGGCGACCACCGGCTTGGACCTGACCGCGGCGGTCCGGGCGGCCATGCTGAAGTATCCGTGGACCCGGCTGGACCACCCCGATCCGCATCCGCGTCACCTCGACCCCGCGCCCCGGGGCGCGGCGGCTCCGCCGGAGGATCCGGAGAGCGGTTCGGTGAAGTTCGGCGCGTACCGCACCGAGCTGGACGACCTGCGTCAGGCGCGGGAGCCGTTCGCCGGGCGCATCCCGGACTGGCAGCAGACGCCCGAGGCGTCGGTGATGGACACGGCCGACGACATCGCCTACGCGATCCACGACGTCGAGGACTTCTACCGCGTCGGAGTGCTCCAGCAGGGCGCTGTGGCGGCCGAGCTGATGGCCTGGCAGCGCGAGTGCGGGCACCTGCGGTCGATCACCGCGCCCGCGTTGGAGGCGGCGGGCCGGCGGCCGGGAGCGGCGATCGAGCGGCTGCGCCGGCAACTGCACCGCAAGGACGCCTGGATCGCCGACGACGAGGCGTTCGCCGCCGCTGTCGAGCACGTACGCGAGGAACTGGTGGAAGGGCTGCTCGCGCTGCCGTTCGACGGCTCGATCGAGGCGGAGCAGTACGTGGCCCGGTTCTCCGCCCGCTGGACCACCCGCTTCGTGGACGCCATCACCGTCACCCCGGAGCCGCACGTCCGCTCCGGATACGTGCTGCTGGCCAAGGCGCAGTGGCACGAGGTGCAGGTGCTCAAGTTCGTGCACCACCGGTTCGTGCTGGCCCGCCCGGACCTGGCCCTGCACCAGCGCGGCCAGGCCCGGCTGCTGGGCACGCTGGTGGAGGCGCTCTGGGAGTGGCTGCTGGACCCGGACGAGGAGTCCCGGCTGCCGCGCCGCCTGCACGACCTGGTGGAGCTGGCCGAGGCGGAGCTGCACCCGCGTACCCCGGACCGGATCGGCCGGGCCCGTGGCCGGGCGATCATCGACTTCGTCGCGCAGCTCACCGACGGTCAGGCGGTGGCGATGCTCGACGCGTTGTCGGGCCGCTCCGGCGCGCTGTGGACGGACGCCTTCGTGCTCTGAGCCGGCTCAGAGCACGAAGGCGGCAGCGCCACCCAGGGACAGCTCCGGGTCAGGCGACCGACTGCCACCACCCGTCCACCGCCGGCGGCTCGTCGACCACCACCCGCTCACCGGGACGCGGCACCGCGAGCCGCACGTCGCGCGCCTTCGCCTCGGCCCAGAGCCGGTCCACCGGCTCGGACCAGTCGTGCAGGGCCAGGTTGAACGTGCCCCAGTGCACCGGCACCAGCAGCCCGCCGCGTACGTCGAGGTGGGCGGCGACCGCCTCCTCCGGGAACATGTGGATGTGCGGCCACGCCCTGTCGTACGCGCCGATCTGCATGAGCGTCAGGTCGAACGGGCCGTGCTCGGCGCCGATCGCGGCGTACCCGTCGAAGTAGCCGGAGTCGCCGGTGTAGAAGACCTTCCGGTGCGTGCCGGTGATCGTCCAGGAGCTCCAGAGCGTGCCGTCGCGGCGCAGCCCGCGCCCGGAGAAGTGCTGCGCGGCGGTCGCGGTGAGCGTCAGGCTGCCGGCCCGGTGGCTCTCCGACCAGTCCAGCTCGACGATGCGGTGCTCGGGTACGCCCCAGCGGGCCAGGTGGGCGCCGACGCCCAGCGGCACCACGAACGGCGCGGACTGGAGGTCGGCCAGCGTGCGGACGGTCTCCATGTCGAGGTGGTCGTAGTGGTCGTGCGAGATCAGCACCGCGTCGAGCGGGGGCAGGTCGGTCAGGCGGACCGGCGGCTCGTGGATGCGCCGGGGGCCGACCAGCCCGGACGGGGAGCACCTGTCGCTCCACACCGGGTCGAGCAGCACCCGGTGTCCCTCGATCTCGACGAGCGTGGAGGCGTGGCCGTACCAGACGACGTTCAGCTCGCGCGCCGGGTCGGCGGCCGGTGCGGCGCCGGGGCGCAGCAGCGGCACCGGGCTGCCCGGCCGCCGCTTCTGCTTGCCGAAGATCAGCTCCCGGAGCAGGTTGCGGCCCGGGTCGGCGACCATCGTGGCGCTGGCGCCGGCCGGGTTGTGGAAGGTGCCGTCGCGGAAGCGCGGTGACCGGGCCGCCCGTTCCGCCCGATTGCCGGTGAGCCGGCCGCCGAGCTGCGCCGGTACGTCCCGCGCCGCCCAGGCCAGCCCGGCGACGGCGGCCAGCCCGGCGAGCTTCCACACCCGCCCGCCGCGCGTCCGGTCCGGTTCCTGCCCCGTTGCCTGCCCCATGCTTATCCCTCCGCCGTGTCCCGCCGTACACGGTAACCACAGTCGTCCCGGCCCGCCCACGCGACGGCCCGCCCGCGCGACAGCCACCCCCCGCGACGGTCAGGGCACCCGGCGGTGCACCGCGGACGCCACTGTCGCCGCGCGTCCGCCCACGGCCCGGACCACCTGGGACACGTCGGGCAGCCAACCGCCCCGGACCGCCTCGCCGGCCGGGTTGGGCGTGAACACGATGCCCTGGTGCGCGGCGACGGGCGTCCGGGTCAGCCCGGCCCGGCGCATCAGCGGCCCGACCAGCACGTCGTACACGCCGGGCAGGACGGTGAACCCGAAGCGCATGACCACGTTGAGCCGGCCCACCGACACCTCCCGACGCGGCCGGTCGAGGCATCCGACGATGGCCCGCGCCACCCGTTCGGGCGAGGCGATCGGGGGCGGCGGCCGGCCGATCCGGCCCAGGTAGTTGGCCGCCTGCCGGTAGACGGGCGTGTCGACGCTGCCCGGGTTGACCAGGCAGATCGCGACGCCCGGCGTCTCCCGCGCCTCCTGCTGGAGCGTGCGGGCCAGTCCCTGCAGGCCCCACTTGGCGGCCACGTAGCCGCTCATGTAGGGCGCGGTGATGTGCCCGAGCACCGAGCCGGTGAGCACGAGCGTGCCGCCGCCGGCGTCCCGGAACCGGCGCAGCGCCTCCCGGGCCACCGCCGCGGCGGCCAGCAGGTCGGTGCGGACCACCTGCTCGAACACGTCGGCCGGCGTCTCGTCGAAGCGGCCGTAGGACATCACCGCGGCGGTGTGCACCCAGGCGTCGACGCGGCCGAACTCGGCCTGCGCCGCGTCGGCGAGCGCGGCCACCGCGCCGGGCTCGGTCACGTCCATCGGTACGGCGATCGCCCGCGCGCCCGCCGCCCGGCACTCGTCGCGCACCTCGTCGAGCGTGGCGGGGGAGCGGGCCGCGAGGACCAGCCGGTCCCCGCGGCCCGCCAGCTCCCTGGCGGTCGCCCGGCCGATCCCGCTGGTCGCGCCGGTGACGACCACCGTCCGGGTCACGGCGCGAGCACGACCTTGACGCAGCCGTCCTCCTTCTTCTGGAACATCTCGTACGCCTGCGGCGCGTCGGTCAGCGGCAGCCGGTGGGTCCGCAGGTCCTCCACGCCCAGCGGGTCGTCGTCGCGCTCCAGCAGCGGGATGATCTCGTCGACCCAGCGCCGCACGTGGCACTGGCCCATGCGTAGCTGGATGCCCCTGTCGAACATCTCCATCAGCGGCATCGGGTCCTGCTCGCCGCCGTACACGCCGGAGATCGACACGGTGCCGCCGCGCCGTACCGCCTTGAGCGCGGCGTGCAGCACCACGAGCCGGTCCACGCCGGCCTTGTCGGTCATGGCCTGGGCCAGCTTGTCCGGCAGCAGCCCGGCGGCGGTCTGGGCCATCTTGCCCAGCGGCGCGCCGTGCGCCTCCATGCCGACCGCGTCGATCACCGCGTCCGGGCCGCGCCCGTCGACCAGGTCGATGAGCGTTCCGGGTACGTCGTCGAGCTGGCTGACGTCGAGCACCTCGATGCCGTGGCGGCGGGCCATCTCCAGCCGCTCCGGCACCAGGTCGAGCCCGATCACCCGGCCGGCGCCGAGGTGGCGGCCGATCCGGGCGCTGAACTGCCCGACCGGGCCGAGCCCGAACACGGCGAGCGTGCCGCCGGGCGGAACGTCGGCGTACTTCACCGCCTGCCAGGCGGTGGGCAGGATGTCGGAGAGGTATAGCCAGCGCTCGTCCGGGCCGCTGTCCGGGATCTTGATCGGGCCGAACTGGGCCTGCGGGACGCGCAGGTACTCGGCCTGGCCGCCGGGGACCGAGCCGTACAGCGAGGTGTAGCCGAACAGGGACGCGCCCTTGCCCTGGCTGGTCACCTGCGTGGTCTCGCACTGCGCGTAGAGCTGCCGTTCGCACATCCAGCACGAGCCGCAGGAGATGTTGAACGGGACGACCACCCGGTCGCCCTTCTTGAGCCGGGTCACGCCGGGCCCGACCTCCTCGACGACGCCCATCGGCTCGTGCCCGAGGATGTCGCCGGGCTTCAGGTACGGCCCGAGCACCTCGTACAGGTGCAGGTCGGAACCGCAGATGGCGGTCGAGGTGATCCGGACGATCGCGTCGGTCGGCTCCTCGATCCGGGGGTCCGGGACGTCCTCGACGCGGACGTCCCGCTTGCCGTGCCAGGTCAGTGCCTTCATGCCTGTCTGTCCCCTCTCCGGTGCCGTCCATCGGACTGCTACCCGGCACGGGGCCGTTGAATCGGCGGCGCGGTCACCGTGACGTGAGGTCGACAGTCACGGCGATGGTGCTGGTGCTGGCCGCGGTGGCGGCGAGGGCGCCGATGTCGAGGCGGCGGCCGGCGCGGTCGGTGACGGCGCCGGCCGTGAGCCGCAGGCCGGCGACGGGCGTACCGAGCGCCGCCGACGCGGCCTCCAGCAGCCGCCGCCGGGCCACCGCCACGGCGACCCGGACCGGGGTACGGGTTCCGACGGCCGGATGGGGTGCGCCACGCGCCCGGCCCGCTGCCGGCCGTGGCGGTGGCACACGAACGCGGCGGCGCGGCACCGACAGCCCGTCGGCGATCAGTTCGGCGGCCGAGGTGTCGCCGTCGTACCGGTCCGGCGGCAGCGTGAACGACACGGTCCCGTCCGGGCCGACCTCGACGGAGATCAGTGCCGCCCCGGGCAGGGCCGCCGCCGTCATGATCTCGCCGAGGCCGAGCAGTCCGGCCACGTCCGGCGACGGCGTCCGGGCGGCCGGGTACGCGGCGCTGAGTTCGGCCGCGGCCACGAGGACCGGCGCGGCCAGCACGTACCCCAGGAACGGGGGGAGGGGCGCGGTCATGGTGCCCACCGCGACGCGGTGGTCAGAACTCGCGGTTGCCGAGCGGGATCTCGATGTTTATGGACTGCCCCTCGGAGAGGAACAGCAGGGCGAGCTTGCGCAGGAACTCGTCGAACAACCAGTAGCACTCCGGTGCGAGCGGGAACGGCAGCAGCGCCTCGCGGACGGCGATGAACGGACCCCAGCTCGTCCGCAGCAGCGTGTCCCAGAGCAGGTCGCGCGGGATCTCCAGCCAGTTGGCGATCTGGTTGCCGAGCATGAACCGGGTGAACGAGCCGAGGATGGGCTTGCTGAGCAGCCCGGCGTCGATCTCCTTGCCGAGGCCGAGCAGGATGTCGGCGAGCGCGTTGCCCTCGCGGGTGGGCGCGAGGATCGGGTCGAGGACCTCGCCGGCCTGGGAGTTCGCCTCGCTCCACGTGGCGGGGATGTACTCGTCCCTGATGCCGAGCATGTGCGCGGCCACCTGCCACAGGTGCAGGAAGGCGGTCGACTCGGCGGCGGGGATCGGCACCCGCCAGTCGGTCAGCTTCCGCATCACAGTGGTCGGCAGGCTGTGCCAGGTGACCATCATGTCGCGCTGGCTGATCGGGATGTCCTCGGGCGCGACGTCGGCCCACTCGGGCGACTGCGGCAGGAGGTGACGCACACCGGCGTGCGCGAGCCGGGTCTTCACGGCGGTCACGATCATCGAGCCGTCGGGCTGGTAGGCGTTTGCGTTGCCGATGTCGTACCCGAGCTTGGCGGTCTTGGAGATGCGGTCCTTCATGTCCGCGCCGCCCTTGGAGTAGTAGACGGCGCGCGCCTCCTTCGGGATGACGGTGCTCATCATGCCGCTGGCCAGGCCGTAGAGCACGCCGAGGTAGAGGCCGCGCTTCTCGTTGAAGCGCACGGCGGTGGCCAGCTTGCCCTGGTCCACCCAGGACGGCAGCACGCGTGCGCGTTCGATGAACGCGCGGACGTCCGCCGGGAGGCCGGAGGGCAGCGGCTGGCCGTTCTTCGTCCACGTCCGCAGCAGCTGGTTGACCAGTGGTGCCTCGCCCCGGTCCAGGAGGGAGGCGACGAGTGGGTCGGCCTCCTCGTCCCACACCCAGCGGGGGTCCACGCCCGCGCCGGCGCCGGCCACTGATCCCGTCGGAGACCAGGTCCACGCCGACCGGGCCTGTGCCGGAGCGGCGACGCTGAACGCGCCGAGCGCTCCCAGTGCCCCGCCGGCCTTCAACATCTTGCGCCTGCTTACCGGTTCCACGCTCACTCCTCGGGGTCGAGGCCACTGATACGGTGAAACAAATGTTGCGCCCGTGTATCACATGAGAGCACGTGGTAACGGTGTCCACAAGGCTCATGGCGACATCTGTCGATGGTTTGCGATGAGGGGAGTCCACGGTGGCGGTGGTCGAGGGGATGCTGTCGGGCAGGGTCGCGTGGGTGACCGGAGCCAGCCAGGGCGTCGGCGCGGCGATCGCCGAAGGGCTGGCGCGGGCCGGCGCGTCGGTGATCCTCCAGTCCCGGCGGCCGGACGCGCTGGACGAGGTGCGGGACCGGATCGCGGCCGGCGGCGGCACGGCGGCTGTGGTCGCCGGGGACGTCGCGGACGAGTCCGCCGCCGACGCCGTCGTCGGCCTCGCGCGGCAGCGCTGGGGCCGGTTGGACGTCCTCGTCAACAACGCCGGCATCAGCCCGGCGCTGCACCGCAGCGAGCGGCTGAGTCTCGGTGACTGGCGGCAGGTGATCGACACCAACCTGTCCGGCGTGTTCGTCTGCGCCCGCGCGGCCGGTGCGCTCATGGTCGAACAGGGCGCGGGCAGCATCGTCAACATGTCCTCCGTGCACGGTCAGGTCGGCTTCCCGCGCCTGGCCGCGTACAGCGCCAGCAAGGGCGGCGTCGAGCAGCTCACCCGCACGCTGGCGCTGGAGTGGGCGGCGGCCGGCGTGCGCGTCAACGCGGTCGCGCCCGGCTACCTGGAGACCCCGATGACGGAGGGGCTACGCGGCCACGAGCAGTGGTCGAAGCGGTTGCGCGACCGCATCCCGATGGGCCGCTTCGGCCGTCCCGAGGAGGTGGTCGGCGCGGTGCTGTTCCTGGCCTCGGACGCCGCGAGCTACGTCACCGGCAGCGTGCTGCACGTGGACGGTGGCTGGACCGCGCAGTGACCGGCGACCCGCTTGGTTAGTCCCGGTTCGTCGCCGGATCATTGATGCGGCTCGTTTCAGGCGCGATTCACCGGCACTTCTTCCCAGAAAGTTAACCCTCGTTTACAGTGCTGCCATCGGCTGCGGAACCCGAGCGGGCACCACGGCGAGGGGTGCGGCCAGCCCTGCCACCACCAGGCCCGGTTGCGTGTGAAGGAGTAGCCCATGGACCCCGCCGACGTCCTCGCCGAGGACTGCGCCAAGAAAGCCGCCGACCTGACCGTCCCGGCGCTGCTGCACCGCAACGCCACCGAGTACGCCGACCTGCCTGCCCTGACCACGCTCGGCCGGGACGACACCCGCACCTGGGCGCAGCTGCGCGACGAGGTCGCCGAGCTGTCCGCCGGCCTGGCCGAGATCGGCCTGGAGGCCGGGCGGCACATGCTGATCATGATGTCCGGCCGCACCGAGCACTGGCTGGTCGACCTCGCCGCGGTCCACCTGGGCGCGGTGCCGTCCACGATCTACCCGACGCTCAGCGCCGAGCAGATGCGCTACCTGGCCCGGCACAGCGCCGCCCAGGTGCTCGTGCTGGAAGGTCCGGCGGAGCTGGAGCGCTGGCGGCCGATCCTGGCCGAGCTGCCGGACCTGCTCCGGGTGGTGCTGGTGGACGAGCCCGCCGAAGCGGCCACCGACACGGTGCCGCTGTCGCGCGTGCGTACCCTCGGCCGGGCCGCCCGCGAGGCGGACCCGGACGCCTTCGAACGGTGCTGGCGCACGATCCGGCCCGAGCAGCCGGTGACGCTGCTCTACACGTCCGGGACGACTGGTGACCCGAAGGGCGTCGTGCTCAGCCACCACAACGTGATCTACCAGGCGGTGGCGCTGGACGCGATGGTGTCCGTCCCCGACCACGCGCCGACTGTGGCCTACCTGCCGCTCGCGCACATCGCCGAACGGTTCCTCGGCATCTACAACCCGATCTACCGCGCCGGGCACGTGACCATCTGCCCCGACGCCACACAGCTCGTCGCGGCGCTGCGCACCGTCGGTCCCGCCTCGTTCTTCGGGGTGCCGCGGGTCTGGGAGAAGATGGCCGCCGGCGTCCAGGCCCACCTGGCCGCCGCCGAGCCCGCGGTTCGCGCCGCCGTCGCCGCCGCGACCGCGGTGACCCTGGAGGCGTACGAGCTGCGCGCGGCCGGGAAGCCGGTGCCGGACGAGCTGGCCGCCCGGGTGGCGCAGGCCCGGGACACCGTGCTGCGACCGCTGCAGGCGAGCCTCGGTCTGCAGAACATGACCTGGCCCGGCAGCGGCGCCGCCCCGATCCCGGTGGACGTGCTGCGGTTCCTCGCCGGGCTCGGCATCGACGTGCTGGAGGTGTGGGGTCTGACCGAGACCACCGGCACCGCCACCCTCAACACCCCCTACTGCTTCCGCACCGGGACGGTCGGCCGCCCGAACGTGGGCATGGAGGTACGCCTCGCCGACGACGGCGAGATCCTCGTCCGGGGTCCGCTGGTCTGCTCCGGCTACCTGCGCGAGGACGGCGGCGTCGAGCCGGTGGTCGACGCGGACGGCTGGCTGGCGACAGGTGACGTCGGGACGCTCGACGAGGACGGGTTCCTCACCATCACCGACCGCAAGAAGGAACTCATCATCACGTCCAGCGGGAAGAACATTTCACCGGCGCAGATCGAGAACCTGCTGCGGGCGCACCCGCTCATCGGCCAGGCGGTCGCGATCGGCGACCGGCGGCCGTACGTCACGGCGCTGATAGTGCTGGACGAGGAGGTGGCGCCCCAGTGGGCGCGTACGCACGGCGTCAGCGACCCGCGGCTGCCCGCGCTGGCCTCGGATCCGGTGCTGCGGGCCGAGATCCAGGCCGCTGTGGACGCGGCGAACGCGCGGCTGGCCCGGCCCGAGCAGGTAAAGACGTTCCAGGTGCTGCCGTCGGCGTGGACGCCGGAGTCGGGCGAGCTGACCCCGACGCTGAAGCTACGGCGCCGGGTCATCGTCGACAGGTACGGCGACCGGATCGACGCCCTCTACCGGCCGGGCGACGCGGTGGCGGAGCCCGTTACCCAGTAGCGCCGGGTCGATGCCGGGCGGGGGTGGCGGCGCGCCGAGGTCGGCGGGCCGGTACCCCCGCGGGTAGCCGGGATAGGTGCGGTTGCGCGGCGCGCGGGTCAGCCGGCTCACCGTTCGCGCGGGCAGCAGCCGCACCACGGCGGCCCGGGCGCGCAGCGCGCCGCCGACCAGCGCGGTCAGCGGTCGCGGCGCGGCCGGCAGCCCGAAGGCGGCCCGCATCTCGGGCGGCAGCAGCGCGCGCACGCCGAGGCGCGCGGCCGGGCGCAGCGGCGCCGGGTACCAGGACGCGAACAGGTCCAGCGTGTACGCCGCGACCCGCTCGTTGCTCGGCGTGCGGCGGAACGTCTCCCGCTCGTACGCGTCCTTGACGGCGCGGAACGCGTCGAAGTCCGCCGGGACGTCCCGGATGCCCATGCGCGCGCCGAGCGCGCGGTAGTAGTGGAACGCGGCCAGCCGCTCGTGCTCGTGCAGCGGGCGCCAGCCGTACCGGTCCAGCCAGTCGATCGGCTCGTAGACGAACGTGGACAGCACGTAGCGCATGTCGTCGTTCGAGATCGCGTACCGGCCGTGCGCCCGGTTGACCACCCGCAGCGCCTCCCGGCCGCGCGGCGAGTCGTAGCCGTGCTCCAGCAGCTCGGCCATCAGCAGCGCGGTGTCGTCGTAGCGCTGCTGCGCCCGCAACCGGAACTCGCCTGTCGCGTCGAGCAGCGCGGAGATGCTCGGCACGCAATACGTGCGCAGCAGCGCCAGCTCCAGCGCCCGCTGGTAGTCGAAGGGGAACTCGTACCCGGCGGAGAGCCGGTAGATCTCGTGGTGGTCGTGGACCGGATCGAGCGTCTCGATCCGGCGCAACCAGCGGTACCGCCCCTCACGAGCCATCGCCACCACCCCCACCGTCCACCCTTGCCGATGCAGTCAAGCTCCTCTATGTTAATAGAAAATCACATCCCCGGATAACTCGAAACCTGCTTGTGCGCACCTCACGGGCCGGTGTTCAGGGCGATGTCCGGTCGAAACCGGGAAGTGGTGCTAATGGAGAATCTCAGTAGACGAAGCGTCCTGACGCTCGGTGCCGCGCTGGGACTGGTAGCCGTGGCGGACGCCCCGAAGGCGTGGGCGTGGTCGTCGTCCGGCTCGATCGCCGGAACCGACACGGTCACCGACCCGTGGGACGTCTGGGACGACGACACCGACCCGCTCGTCGCCTCGCTGCTGGACGCCGGTCAGATCCCGGCGGTGAACACCGCGTTCGCGTCCTGGACCCGCAACGGCGACGCGCTGCCCGCCGGCCTGCCCCCGGCGCTCACCACCTATCTGCGGCGCGTCAACACGCTGCCGTCCTGGGCCGATCAGGCCAAGCTGGACCGCGCCGCCCAGTTCAACAAGCGCATGAGCATGTACCTGTTCCTGCTCTACGGCCTGGGCAGCGGGATCATGAGCACGGTGATCCCGCGCGAGGCCCGCAACGTCTACTGGTCCGAGGGCGGCGCGGACATGAAGTCGCGCGCCGCGAAGACCTTCACCTACGGCTACGACCTGAGCGCCCCCGACGCGTTCAAGGCCACCGGCAGCTTCGTGGTCACCTCGCACAAGACGCGGCTCACCCACGCGGCCGTACGGCACCTGCTGCCGCAGTCCGCGCCGTGGCGCGGCGTCACCGACCACCCGATCCCGATCAGCAACGGCGACATCCTCATCACCTTCCACAGCCTCGGCACGTACGTGCACCGCAAGCTGCTCGACTGGCGTCGCTGGGGACTGCGGATGTCGGCCGCGGAGGAGGAGGCCTACCTGCACATGTGGCAGGTCGCGCTGCACCTGCTCGGGGTCCGCGACGAGTTCATCCCGAACAGCTGGGCCGCCGCCGAGGAGCAGTCCCGGTACGCGCTGTCCCCGCTCCTCGCGCCGACACCCGAGGGCATCGACCTGGCCGACATCCTGCTGAACCTGACGTCCTCGGTGGACCTGGGCGTCACCCGGGGATTCCAGCGGGAGTTCGCCCGCTACGTGCTCACCGACCGCATCGGCGACTGGCTGCGGCTGCCGCGCGACTACATCTCCCGGGGCGTGATCGAGGCCGGATGGCCCACGTACGTGATGTTCCGCGAAGGGCTCTCGCCGCTCATGCCGGAGACGTTCGGCCTGTTCGACAGGTTCATCCGCGGGCTGGCGATGCTGTTCCTCAACAACGGCTCGTCCGCGTCGCACACCCCGATCACGATCCCGGTCATGAACCGGCCGGGCACCTGAGTCCGTGCCGGTTCAGAGCGTCAGGGCACCGGTGACCAGCGCGGTGACCGCGTCCCGGTGGCCGGGCGAGTCCTGCCAGCGCAGGGCGCGCCCGGCCTCCACCGCCACGCCGAACCCGGCGTGCACGAGCAGCCGGGCCTGCCGCCGGTCCAGGTCCGGCCGGACCGCCCGCAACTGCTGCTCCCAGACCGCGATGTGCTCCCGCTGGGCGAGGATGAGCGGGCGCCGTACATCGTCCGGCAGGCCGGCCACCTCCGCCTCGGCGACGCTGTTGAGGGTGTTGTGCTCGAAGCAGTAGGCCACGTACGCCGCCGCCAGCGCGACCACCGCCTGCCGGGGGTCGGCCGCCCGCTGGAGGCTGCGGTCCACCGCCTGCGCGAGCAGTTCCGCCGCCTGGAGGCAGGCGGCCACGAGGATGTCCACCTTGCCGGGGTAGTGGCGGTAGATCGCGGACGGTGCGAGCCCCACCGCCTGGGCGATCTGCGCGTTGGTGACGGTGGCGAAGCCGTCCCGGGCGAACAGCGGTACGGCCGCGGCCAGGATCTCCGCGCGCCGGGTCCGGGGCACCGGCTGGGCGGGCAGCTCGACCAGCCGCGCCGTCCCGGCGGCGGTGGTCGGATCGGTGGCGACGACCCGCATCGCGGACCGCAGCACCAGATCCTCGATCCGGCGCTGGGCGATCGAGGTGCGGTGCATGGTCACCGAGCCGATCACCCCGAGCGCGGCCACCGCCCGCAGCCGCTCGTCGGGCAGCGGGTACTCCCGCCGTACCATCTCGGTCACCCGGCCCACGACGTGGCCGAACTTCGCGCGGAGCAGGTGGCGGTCCGGACGGCCGAGGTAGCGGGCCTCCCACCGGTAGAGGCCGCCGGAGGCGCGGTGCGCGACGGTGACCCGGGTGAGGGCCAGCAGCACGTCGGCCAGCGCCGCGTCCGGCGGCCACGCGTCGACGGCCCCGACCAGGTTGTCCACCATCACGTTGGCGCACTCGGCGAACAACGCGTACTTGTTCGGGAAGTGCCGGTACAGCGCCGGCGCGCTGATCCCGACCGCCGCGGCGATCTCCTCCATCGACGCGCCGTGGTAGCCGCGCTCGCTGAACACCTGCCCGGCCGACTCGACGATGACCTGCCTGCGGTTGCGGGGCCGGGTGGCCGCGGCCGGCCCGGTGGTCACCGGATCGCCCGGGCGGACGCGGACGGGCACGGGACCATGAGTGTCAGTCAACCACAGCGCCTCACGCCGCCCGCGCGCTCGCGGTGACGCCGGTCAGGCGTGCAGGACGGCGAGCGCGAGCCGGGCGGTCTGGTCGTCGTAGCCCTCGCTGCGGTCGAAGCGGCCGAGCCGCCCGACGTCGGTGACCACGTTCAGCGCGGCGTGCACGAGCACACGGGCGTCGGCGGCCGGCAGGTCCGGTCGTACCGCCCGGACCAGGCCCACCCACTCCTCGACGTGCAGCCGCTGCGCGCCGCGCAACTGGTGGCGGTCCCGGTCCGGCAGGTTGTTGTTCTCCGCCAGGTACACCGCGATCAGATCGCTCTGACCGAAGGCGAAGTCGACGTACGCGCGCACCACCCGGTGCAGCGCGTCGGCCGGGTCGCTCGCCTCGGCGATCGCCGCGGTGGTGGCCCCGGTCAGCCGGTCGGTGGCCCGGTAGTAGGCGGCCGCGAGCAGGTCGGCCTTGCCCGGGAAGTAGCGGTACACACTGGAGGCCTGCATGCCCGCGGCGCGGCCGATGTCCTCCACCGCGACGGCGTGGTAGCCGTGCCTGTGGAACAGCCGCATCGCCTCGACGAGCAGCAGTTCGCGCCGCGAGACCGGGCGCACCGGCCCGGTGGCGGGCGTGTCCCGCGGCGCGGGATCGCGCCGGGGCGGCACCGTGGGCGCGTCGGTCCGCAGCAGCGTCCAGGCGACACGGGTGAGCAGATGCTCGGTGTCGGCGCCGGCGGTCCGGTACGTGGTCACGCTGCCGAACGCGCTCAGCGCCGCGTTCACCAGCAGGTCGGCCTGCGCTGCGGTCAGCTCGGGACGCAGCTCGCGCAGCGGCGCGGCGACGCGGCCGACCAGCGTGGCCATCGAGACGGCGAACTCCTGCCGGTGCTCGGGCGTCAGGTAGCGGCCCTCCCACTGGTACAGCCCGGCCACCCGCCGCCTGCTCACCGCGACCTCGGCGAGCGCGCGCAGCAGTTCGTCGAGCAGCCCGTCCGCGCTGCTCGCCGCCGGCTGCTCGGTCGCGGCGAGCAGGGCGCCGACGACCTCCCGGGTGGCGTGCACGAGGATCGCGTACTTGTTCGGGAAGTGCCGGTAGACGGCCGGCCCGCTGATGCCGACGGCGGCGGCGATCTCGTCCACCGAGACGCCGTGGTAGCCCCGCTCGCAGAACAACTCGGCGCCGGCGAGCGCGATCCGGGCCTTGCGGTCCTTCGGTCGTCTGACCGGGGCCGGGGCGGTGTCGCCTGCTGCTCGTCGCACCCGTACACGTTAGCGCTCCCTCGCGTGCCCCAGGTGAGACCCCTCGGCGGTTCTCGTCGCCCAGGTTCGGAGCCGGACAGCGCCTGACGCTTCTTGACAAGCGGCGGCAGGCTCAAGAAAAGTTAGGCGAAATTCGCATGCGGGTGAGCGATGAGGAGCTTGGCATGACGACCGATGCGTTCATCTACGACGCGTTGCGCACGCCGCGCGGGCGGGGCAAGCCGACCGGATCGCTGTACGGGGTGAAGCCGGTTTCGCTGATCACCGGCCTGATCGAGGAGACCCTGCGGCGGATGCCCGGCCTCGATCCGGCGCTGATCGACGACATCGTGCTCGGGGTGGTGTCCCCGCTCGGCGACCAGGGCGCCGACATCGCCCGGACCGCCGCCGTCGCCGCCGGCCTGCCCGACACGGTGGCCGGCGTCCAGCTCAACCGCTTCTGCGCCTCCGGCCTGGAGGCGGTGAACATCGCCGCGCAGAAGGTGCGCTCCGGCTGGGAGGATCTCGTCCTCGCCGGTGGTGTCGAGTCGATGTCCCGGGTGCCGATGGGCTCCGACGGCGGGGCGTGGGCGCTGGACCCGGAGACCAACTACACCACCGGCTTCGTGCCGCAGGGCATCAGCGCCGACCTCATCGCCACCATCGCCGGCTTCGACCGGGAGACGGTCGACGCGTATGCGCTCCAGTCGCAGGCGCGGGCCGCGAAGGCATGGGCCAACGGCTACTTCACCCGGTCCGTGGTCCCGGTCCGCGACCGCAACGGGCTGACCGTGCTGGACCGGGACGAGCACATCCGGGCCGACTCGACGGCGGAGAGCCTCGGCGCGCTGCGCCCCTCGTTCGCCGAGATCGGCGAGAAGGCCGGCTTCGACGCGGTCGCGTTGCAGAAGTACCACTGGGTCGAGCGCATCGAGCACGTCCACACGGCGGGCAACTCCTCCGGCATCGTCGACGGCGCCGCACTCGTCGCGATCGGCAGCGAGGCCGCCGGCGCGGCCGCCGGTCTGACCCCGCGCGCCCGCGTCGTGGCCACCGCGCTCAGCGGCGCCGACCCCACCATCATGCTCACCGGCCCGGCGCCGGCCGCCCGCAAGGCGCTGGCGAAGGCCGGTCTCGGCGTCGACGACCTCGACCTGGTCGAGATCAACGAGGCGTTCGCCGCGGTGGTCCTGCGGTTCGTCGCCGACCTCGGCCTGAACCCGGACATCGTCAACGCCAACGGCGGGGCGATCGCGATGGGCCACCCACTCGGCGCGACCGGCGCCATGATCCTCGGCACGCTCGTCGATGAACTGGAACGACGCGGCGGCCGCTACGGCCTGGCCACGCTCTGCGCGGGTGGCGGCATGGGCATCGCGACCGTGATCGAACGAATCTGAGGAGCACGAATGGCAAACACCATCCGGTGGGAGCACGGCGACGACGGCATCGTGCTGCTCACCCTGGACCACCCCGGCCGCTCGGCGAACGTGATGAACGCGGAGTTCGGCGAGAGCCTGACCGCCACGGTGGACCGGCTCGAGGCCGAGCGCGACCGGATCACCGGCGTGATCGTCACCTCGGCCAAGAAGACGTTCTTCGCCGGCGGTGACCTGGAGACCCTGGTGCGGCTCACGCCCGCCGACGCCGAGGCGTCGGCGGCCGACGCGGCCGCGCTCAAGCAGGCCGTACGCCGGCTGGAGACGCTCGGCCGCCCGGTCGTCGCCGCCGTCAACGGATCCGCGCTCGGCGGGGGACTGGAGCTCGCCCTGGGCTGCCACCACCGCATCGTGCTCGACGACCCGGCCATCGAGATCGGCTTTCCCGAGGTCACGCTCGGCCTGCTGCCCGGCTGCGGCGGCGTGGTGCGTACCGTCCGGCTGCTCGGCGTCACCGCCGCGCTGACCGACTGGCTGCTGCGCGGCCAGCGCCGCCGGCCGCAGGACGCGCTCGCGCACGGGCTGGTCGACGAACTCGCCGCCGACCGGGACGCCCTGATGGCCGCCGCCCGGGAGTGGATCGCCGCGAACCCGGCCGCGACCCAGCCGTACGACCGCAAGGGCTACCGGATGCCCGGCGGCACCCCGTCCGGCCCGGGACTCGCGATGCAGTTGCCGGCCATGCCCGCGCTGCTGCGCAAGCAGCTCAAGGGCGCGCCGTACCCGGCGCCGCGCAACATCCTCGCCGCCGCCGTCGAGGGCGCCCAGGTGGACCTGGACACCGCGTTCACCATCGAGGGGCGGTACTTCACCGAACTGGCCACCGGCCAGGTCGCCAAGAACATGATCAAGGCGCTCTTCTTCGACCTCCAGACCGCCCGGTCCCGTACCGCCGGCGGCGACCACGAGCCGGTGCGCAGCGTCGCCGTCGTCGGCGCGGGCATGATGGGCGCCGCCATCGCGTACGTCTGCGCCCGCGCCGGCATGCGGGTGGTGCTCAAGGACGTCACCGCCGAGGGTGCGGCGCGCGGCAAGGCGTACTCGGCGGGCCTGCTCGACAAGGCGGTCGCCCGAGGCCGGTCCACGCCGGAGAAGCGGGACGAGATCCTGGGCCGCATCCACGCCACCGGCGACCTCGCCGACCTGGCCGGCGTCGACCTCGCCATCGAGGCGGTCTTCGAGGACCCGGCGCTCAAGCACAAGGTGTACGCCGAGATCGAGCAGGTCGCGCCGGACGCGCTCATCGCCTCCAACACCTCCACACTGCCCATCACCCTGCTCGCCGAGGGCGTCAGCCGGCCGGAGGAGTTCGTCGGGCTGCACTTCTTCTCCCCGGTGGACAAGATGCCGCTGGTCGAGGTGATCCGCGGGGAGCGGACCGACGAGGCCACGCTGGGCCGGGCGCTGGGCGTCGTCCGTCAGCTGCGCAAGACGCCGATCGTCGTCAACGACAGCCGGGGCTTCTTCACCAGCCGGGTCATCGGCACGTTCACCAACGAGGGCGTGGCGATGCTGGCCGAGGGCATCCCGGCGGCGACCATCGAGCAGGCCAGCAGCCAGGCCGGGTATCCCGCGCCGGTCCTCGCGCTGATGGACGAGCTGACCCTGACCCTGCCCCGGAAGATCCGCCTGGAGACAGCCGCGGCGACTGTGGCCGCCGGGGGCACCTGGCAGCCGCACGCCGCCGACGCGGTGATCGACCGGATGATCGACGAGTGCGGCCGTACCGGACGCTCCGGCGGCGCCGGCTTCTACGACTACCGCGACGGGAAGCGGGCCGGGCTCTGGCCAGGGCTGCGGGAGCAGTTCGGCGGCACGAACCTGGACACGCCGTTCGAGGACCTCAAGGAGCGGATGCTCTTCATCGAGGCGATCGAGTCGGTGCGGTGCCTGGACGAGGGCGTGCTGACCTCGGTGGCCGACGCCAACGTCGGCTCGATCCTGGGCATCGGATACCCGAGCTGGACCGGCGGCGTCCTGCAGTACGTCAACCAGTACGACGGCGGGTTGCCGGGCTTCGTGGCCCGCGCCCGGGTGCTGGCCGAGCGCTACGGCGAGCGGTTCGACCCGCCCCCACTGCTGGTGGCCGTGGCCGAGCGGGGCGAACGGTTCGAGTAGACGACGACGCGGCCCGGCCGGTGGGCATGCCCCTCACCGGCCGGGCCACGTCGTGTCAGGACATCTGCTCGGACAGCCCGTACGTCTTGGCGATGATCTCGCGCTGGATCTCGCTGGCGCCGCCGTACACGGTGGACACGATCGCCGAGCGGACCAGGCGCTCCATGTCGAACTCGGTGGTGTAGCCGTAGCCGCCCATCATCTGCATCGCATCCAGCGCGACGCGCCGGGCCGTCTCGGTGGCCTTGAGTTTCGCCATCGAACTCTCCCGGGGCAGCACCGTGTCCGGCGCCTTGTCCACTTGCGCGGCGGTGTCGTAGACGAGCAGCCGGGCGCACTCGATCTCGGTGGCCAGGTCGGCCAGGCGGTGCCGGATCACCTGGAACGACCCGATCGGCCGGCGGAACTGGCGGCGGTCCTTCACGTACGCCACCACGTCGTCGAACGCGCGCCGGGCGATGCCGAGCACCACGCTGGCGAGGATCAGCCGCTCCATGTTGAGCCCGGCCATCAGCTGCCGCCAGCCGTGGTCGACCCGGCCGACCACCGCGTCGGCGGGCAGCACGCAGTCGGTGAAGTAGAGGTCGTTCACCTCGCGGCCGCTCATGGTGTCGATGCCGGAGACGGTCAGGCCGGGCGCGCCGGTCGGGACCAGGAACATGGTCAGGCCCTGGTGGTCGCCGGCCCGGCCCGAGGTGCGCGCGACGAGCAGGATGTGCTCGGCCAGGTGGGCGTTGGAGCACCAGGTCTTCTGCCCGTTGACCACCCACCCGTCGCCGCGCCGCTCGGCCCGGCAGCTCAGGTTCGCCACGTCGGAGCCGGCCTCCGGCTCGGACATCGCGACCGCCTCGACCACGCCGCGGGCCACGCCGCTGAGGATCAGCTTCTTCTGCTCCGGCGTGCCGAACCGCTGGTAGGTGGCGGCGACGATGATCGAGGTGGTGAAACCGCCGATGGGCGCCATCGCCCGGCTGGTCTCCTCCAGGAACAGGCACAGCTCGGTCATGCCGGCGCCGCCGCCGTCGAACTCCTCCGGCAGCGACAGGCCCAGCCAGCCGAGGTCGGCCATCTTCCGGTACAGCTCCGGGCTGTGCGGTTCCCGCCCGCCGTCGGTGAGACGGTGCCGTTGCTCGCGGGTGCCGACCTCGCGGCGGCAGAAGTCCCGCACCGCCTCGACAAGTGACAGTTGCTCGTCGCTCCACTCCACCGCGGTACCTCCAGCGCATCGTGAGGGATTGACAGCAAGGCTAGACTATCGAATATCAAATGTCAGGAGGCTGCCGATGACGTCCCTCGTGGAGCACCCCCGCCGGCTGCGCGTCGTCGACCCGGTGACAGGTGAGCACCGCGCCGACTACGACATCGCCGACGACACCGCCGTACGCGCCGCCGTGACGCGGGCCCGCGAGGCGGCCGGCTGGTGGGCCGGTCTGGACGCCAGGCAGCGTCGCCGGCACCTGCTGGCGTACAAGGCGGCGGTCGCGGGCGGCATCGAGGAGCTGGCCGGGATCGTCCGGAGCGAGACCGGCAAGAGTCTCGCCGGGGCCCAGCTCGAGGTGATGCTCGCCGTCGAGCACCTGGACTGGGCGGCCCGGCACGCCGCACGTGTGCTCAGGCGGCGGTCGGTCTCCTCCGGCATGCTCGCGTTCAACCAGGCCGCCTCCGTCGAGTACGTGCCGTACGGCGTGGTCGGCGTGATCGGGCCGTGGAACTACCCCGTCTACACGCCGATGGGTGCGGTGTCGCACGCGCTCGCCGCCGGCAACGCGGTGGTGTTCAAGCCCAGCGAGTTCACCCCGGGCGTCGGGGTGTGGCTGGCCGAGCGCTGGCACGAGATGCTTCCCGCCCACCCGGTCCTCCAGGTGGTCACCGGTGACGGCACGACCGGCGCCGCGCTGTGCCGCGCCTCGGTCGACAAGATCGCGTTCACCGGCTCGGCAGCGACCGGGCGCGCCGTCATGGCCGCCTGCGCCGAGAGCCTGACACCGGTGGTGATCGAGGGCGGCGGCAAGGACGCACTGATCGTCACCGCCGACGCCGACCTCGACGCGGCCGCGCACGCGGCGGTCTTCGGCGGCCTGGGCAACGCCGGGCAGACCTGTGCCGGCGTCGAGCGCGTCTACGTCGAACGGTCCGTCTACGAGCCGTTCCTGGCCACACTCACCGAGCTGGCGCGGCAGGTGCGGCCGGGTGCCGAGCCGGACGCGCCGTACGGGCCGATGACCACGCCCACCCAGCCCGAGGTCGTGCGGCGCCACGTCACCGACGCGCTCGACCGGGGCGGCCGGGCGGTGGTCGGTGACGCGGCTTCGGTGCGGCCCCCGTTCGTGGAGCCGGTCGTGCTGACCGACGTGCCCGAGGACAGCACCGCCGTCACCGAGGAGACGTTCGGCCCGGTGCTCGTGGTCAACCCGGTGGCCGACGCGGACGAGGCGGTCCGCCGCACGAACGCGACCAGCTACGGGCTCTCCGGCTCGATCTTCACCCGTGACCGCCGTCGTGGCCTGGCGCTCGCCGGGCGGCTGCGGGCCGGCGCGGTGTCGGTCAACTCGGTGCTGGGGTACGCGGGCGTGCCGTCACTGCCCTTCGGTGGCGTGGGCGACTCGGGGTTCGGGCGGGTCCACGGCGCTGACGGCCTGCGCGAGTTCGCCCGGGCGCGATCGGTGACGTGGCAGCGGTTCCGGCCGCTGATCGAGGTGATGACGCTTCAGCCGTCCGCCGCCGCGATGAAGCGCTCGCTGGCGATGTTCGCGTGGCGTCATGGCCGCCGGTGACTCACTCGTTCCACACGCCCAGGCCGTCCAGGTGCTTGACCAGCCGCTCCGCGCCGTCGGTGAAGTGCCGGGCCATGACCGGCCGGACCGCCTCCGGGTCGCCCGCCGCGAGCGCGTCGAGCAGCGCCTCGTGATCGGCGACCATGCCGGCCCGCCACTCCGCGTCGGCGGCGTAGAACCGCGACGGCGTGTAGCGGGTGACGGTGCGCAGCAGCCAGGACAGCTTGCGCGCGTCGGCGAGCCGGTTGATCCGCCGGTGGAACTCGTATTCGAGCTGCTCGACCCGGCTGATCTGCCGGGCCTGGGCGGCGCGGCGCAGCCGCTCGTGCTGCTGCCGCAGGTCGTCGAGCTGCTCCGGGGTGATACTGACGGCGACCCGGGCGGCCAGCTCACCGGCGATGTGGCCCTGGAGGCTGAACACGTCGATGATGTCCTGCCTCGACAGCGGCGCCACCACGTGCCCGCGACGCGGTTGCAGCTCGACCATGTCCTCCGCGCGCAGCATCAGCAGCGCCTCGCGTACCGGCGTGATGCTCAGCCCGGTCTCCTGGGCGACCTCTTCGAGCCGGATGCGTTCGCCGGGGCGCAGCTGGCCGGACATGATCCGGTCGCGCAGCAGGCTCGCCACGGTCTCGGAGAGCTGGGGCTGAGAGACGTTCTGGATCCTGCCGCGGTCCGCCACCAGTTCAGGGTATCAAATGTCAAATGTCAGAACAGGAGCGCCGATGAGCTCGACCGTGCCGGAGTCCGAACCGGCCGGCGCCGGACTGCGGGCCGCCACCAGCGACGGCGTGCGGACCATCTGGTTCGACCGGCCCGACCGGCGCAACGCGATGTCGCTGGAGATGTTCCGCGACTACTACGCGGCCCTGGTGGCGGCGGACGCCGACCCGGAGGTCCGGGCGGTGGTGGTCACCGGCTCCGGTGACTGGTTCTGCGCCGGCGCGGACCCGGAGGCGCTCGCGGCGCTGCTCGACGAACGCAACCGCGACCTGCTCGCCGGCGAGTTCGGCTTCCCGCCGCACCTGCCGCTGACGCTCGGCACACCGATCGTCGCCGCGATGAACGGCGGCACGGCCGGCCTCGGCCTGGTCCACGCGCTCTACGCCGACGTGCGCTTCATGGCGGCGGAGGCGCGCCTGTCCACCTCGTTCAGCCGGCTCGGCCTCGTCGCCGAGTACGGCAGCGCCTGGCTGCTGCCCCGACTGATCGGCGTCGGCGCCGCGCTGGACCTGCTGCTGTCCGGCCGCAAGGTCGACGCGGTCGAGGCGTTCCGGATCGGACTTGTGCAACGCGTGCTCCCGCGCGACGAGGTGCTGGCCGAGGCACAAGCCTATGCCGCGGCCCTGGCGCAGCACTGCTCACCGGCGTCCATGTCGGTGATCCGGCGGCAGGTGTGGTCGGGCTCGGAGACCGGCGTCGCCGAGGCCGCCGCCGACGCGATCCGGCTCATGGTCGAGTCCCTGGCCGGCCCCGACTTCGGCGAGGCCCTGCTCAGCCGGGCCCAGGGCCGCGCACCCCGCTTCGCCCCCCGGGCCGGCGCGTGAGCGGGCCCCTGGACGGCGTCCGGGTCGTGGAACTGGCCGGGATCGGACCCGGCCCGTTCGCCGCCATGCTGCTGGCCGACCTCGGCGCCGACGTGGTCCGGGTCGACCGGCCGGAACCCGGCGCGCTCCCGGCCGGTGACCCCGCGCGGAACCTGCTCAACCGGGGCAAGCGCTCGATCGTGGTGGACCTGAAGCACCCCGACGGCGCCGAGGTGGTCCTCGCGCTGGCCGGCCGGGCCGCGATCCTGATCGAGGGCTGGCGCCCCGGCGTGGCCGAACGGCTCGGCGTCGGACCGCAGGCCGCGCTGGCCCGCAACCCCGGCCTGGTGTACGGGCGGATGACCGGCTGGGGACAGGACGGGCCCCTGGCCCGCGCCGCCGGCCACGACATCGGCTACATCGCCGTAGCGGGGGCGCTGCACCCGATCGGCCGCGCCGGCGGGCCGCCGCAGATCCCGCTCAACCTGGTCGGCGACTTCGGCGGCGGCTCGCTCTACCTGGTCGTCGGCATCCTGGCCGCGCTGCACGTCGCCGCCGCCACCGGCCGGGGCCAGGTCGTCGACGCCGCCATCGTGGACGGCGCGGCGCACCTCACCACCCCGTTCGCCGGGATGCTCGCGCAGGGCACCTGGCTACCCGAGCGGGGCCGCAACCTGCTCGACGGCGGCGCGCCGTTCTACGACGTGTACGCCACCGCCGACGGCGGGCACATGGCGGTGGGCGCGCTGGAACCGCAGTTCTACGCCGAACTGCTGCGGCTGCTCGGGCTGGGCGACGCGGACCTGCCGGCACAGCACGACGTGGCCGGATGGCCGGTGCTGCGCGCCCGCTTCGCCGAGGTGTTCGCCGGCCGCACCCGCGCCGAGTGGACGGCGGTGTTCGACGGCACCGACGCCTGCGTCGCGCCGGTGCTGTCGCTCGCCGAGGCGCCGGGCCACCCGCACCTGGCCGCGCGCGGCACGTACGAGGAGCACTTCGGCGTCCGGCAACCGGCCGTGGCGCCCCGCCTGTCCGCGACACCCGGCCGGGTCGGCGGCCCGCCGCCCGCGCCCGGCGCGGACACCGAGCCCGTCCTCACCGACTGGGGACTGGGCGCACACCTACCGCGGTGGCTGGACGACGGCGTCGTCGGCCGGAAGCAGGGAGCAGCGCACTGATGCGTATCGGGACGACACTGGCGTACGCCGCCGACCCCCGCGGCGGCGCCGACGACGTGGCCGCCTGGGAACAGGACGGCCTGGACGTGGTCTGGGTGTCCGAGGCGTACGGCTTCGACGCGCCCACCGTGATGGGTTACCTCGCCGCCCGGACGAGCCGCGTGCACATCGGCTCCGCGATCCTGCCGATCTTCTCGCGTACCCCGGCTCTGCTGGCGCAGACCGCGGCGGGCCTGGACGCGATGTCCGGTGGCCGGGCCATCCTCGGCCTCGGCGCGTCCGGACCGCAGGTGATCGAGGGCTGGCACGGCGTCGCGTACGACAGGCCGCTGGCCCGCACCCGCGAGGTGATCGACATCTGCCGCCGGGTGTGGCGACGCGAGACGCTGACGAACGACGGCCTCTACCGGCTGCCGCTGCCGCCCGGCGAGGGCACCGGGCTGGGCAAGCCGCTGAAGATCCTCACCCACCCGGTCCGCGACCGCATCCCGATCCACGTGGCGAGCCTCGGTGACCGGAACGTCCGGATGACCGCCGAGATCGCCGACGGGTGGCTGCCGTTCCTCTACGACCCGCAGCGCGCCGGCGACGTCTGGGGTGCCGCGCTGGCAGCCGGCCGGGCGAAGCGGTCCCCTGACCTCGGGCCGCTGGAGGTGGTGGCCGGCGGGCCGCTGGCGATCGGCCCGGACGTGACCGGGCTGCGCGACCTCGCCCGGCCGCTGATCGCCCTGTACGTGGGCGGGATGGGCGCCAAGGGCCGCAACTTCTACCACGACCTGCTGTGCCGCTACGGCTACGAAGCCGAGGCCGACCGCATCCAGGACCTCTACCTGGCCGGGCGCAAGGCCGAGGCCGCCGCCGCAGTGCCGGCGGAACTGCTGGAACGCACCAGCCTGATCGGACCGGAGAGCTACGTGCGCGACCGGGTCCAGGAGTACCGCGACGCCGGCGTGACGATCCTCAACGTCGCGCCGCTGGGCGAGGACCCCCGGCGCCTCGTCGCCGCCGTCGCGGACATGGCCCGGTAGCGCAGGGGAGGAGCCGACACACATGGACCGCGCGATCTTCACCGCCGACCACCTGGCGTTCGCCGAGCTGGTGCGCGCCTTCATCGACAAGGAGATCACCCCGCACCACGAGCGCTGGGAGGCCGACGGCATCGTCGATCGCGGCGTGTGGCGGGCCGCCGGCGCCGCCGGGCTGCTCGGCTTCTTCGTCGACGAACGGTACGGCGGCGCCGGGGTCACCGACCGGCGCTTCCACGCCGTCCTGACCGAGGAACTCGCCCGGGCCGGTGCGAGCGGACCCGCGTTCGGCCTGCACAACGACATCATCGGCCCGTACCTGACCGACCTGACCACCGAGGAGCAGAAGCAGCGCTGGCTGCCGGGCTTCTGCTCCGGTGAGATCGTCACAGCCATCGCCATGTCCGAGCCCGGCGCGGGCAGCGACCTTCAGGGCATCACCACCACAGCGGTACGCGACGGCGACGACTGGGTCCTCAACGGGCAGAAGACGTTCATCAGCAACGGCATCCTGGCCGACCTGGTCGTCGTGGTCGCCCGTACCGATCCCGGCGCCGGGCGGCGGGGGATCAGCCTGCTCGTGGTCGAGCGCGGCATGCCGGGGTTCGAGCGCGGCCGCAACCTCGACAAGCTCGGGCAGAAGGCGCAGGACACCGCCGAGCTGTTCTTCTCCGACGTCCGTGTACCGGCGGCCAACCTGCTCGGCACGGAGGGCGAGGGCTTCGCCTACCTGATGCGCAACCTGCCGCTGGAGCGGCTGTCGATAGCCGTCGCGGCGCTCGCCGGCGCCGAGACGGTGTTCGCGCAGACGCTCGACTACTGCAAGCAGCGCCAGGCGTTCGGCCGTCCCATCGGCAGTTTCCAGCACAACCGGTTCGTGCTCGCCGAACTCGCCACCGAGCTGCGCCTGGGCCGGGTCTTCGTGGACCAGTGCCTGGTCGCGCCGGACCTCACCGCGGAGACGGCGGCGATGGCGAAGTGGTGGTGCACCGAGTTGCAGCAGCGCGTCGTGGACCGGTGCCTCCAGCTGCACGGCGGCTACGGCTACATGCGCGAGTACCCGGTGGCCCGCGCCTACCTGGACGCCCGCGTCCAGACCATCTACGGCGGCACCACCGAGATCATGAAGGAGGTGATCGGCCGGTCACTCGGTCTGTGAGCCGGGCTCCAGCATGGGTACGAGGAACTGCCGGGCCATCTCCCGCAGCGCGTCGGCGTCGTCGAGGTCGACGACGTGGCTCGGGGTGAGCAGGAAGGAACAGGACAGGCGGGTCATCAGCTCGGCGGCCACCTCCACGTCCACTGTGGCGGCGATGGTGCCGGCGCGCTGCTCGCGGCGCAACTGCCCGGCGACGAACCGCTGCACGGTCGCCAGCGTCCGCCCGCCGTCGCTGATCATCGAGGGGATGAGCACGTCCGGTTCGACGCTCATGAGCCCGCCGATCAGCGGGTTGCGGCGGATCGCGTCCAGCGCGCTGACGAAGCCCAGCACCACCCGGTCGCCGACCGTGGCCGCCTGCTGGATGTCGACCAGGAACCGGTCGAAGTAGCGCCGGAACTCGCGGCGGACCACCTGCTCGACCAGCCGGTCCTTGGTGGCGAACCGGCGGTACGCGGTGATCCGGGAGACTCCCGCCCGCTTGGCCACGTCCTCCATCGTGGAGCGGCGGATGCCCATCCGGCAGAACTGGTCGTAGGCGGCGTCGAGGATCCGGGTGGCCACCTCGTCGCTGTCGTCGGCACTGTGCAACGCCTCGGTGAAGGCGCGTTCCAGCAGCGACTCGGGCCGGTCGGCCGGTTCGTCGTGAACCGCCTCGGGGGAGGACGCCTGCACGGGAGCGGTCCGGGCCATGAATGCCCTCCCGGGAGAGACGGTGACGCGGTTGGCGCTTCACCGTACCAATCGCCGGGGCGTACCCCTGGACAAGCGCGACCGCCGCGTCCCGGATGCAGGACGCGGCGGTCGCGTCTGTGGTGCGGTGTCCGGTCAGGAACCGGAGCGCTTGGCGGTCGCCTTGAGGTAGTCCCGGTTGAGGCGGCCGATGGTGTTCAGCGGGATGCCCTTCGGGCAGGCCGCCGCGCACTCGCCGATGTTGGTGCAGCCGCCGAAGCCGGCCTCGTCGTGCGCGTCCACCATGCCGATCACCCGGGTGTAGCGCTCCGGCTGGCCCTGCGGCAGCAGCGAGAGCTGGGTGATCTTCGCGGCGGTGAACAGCATGCCGGAGCCGTTCGGGCAGGCCGCCACGCAGGCGCCGCAGCCGATGCAGGCGGCCGACTCGAACGCGGCGTCCGCGTCGGCCTTCGGTACCGGCACCGAGTGCGCCTCCGGGGCGCTGCCGGTCGGCGCGGTGACGTAGCCGCCGGCGGCGATGATCTGGTCGAACGCGTTGCGGTTGACCACCAGGTCCTTGACGACCGGGAAGGCCCGGGCCCGCCACGGCTCGATGTCGATCGTGTCGCCGTCGGAGAACTGCCGCATGTGCAGCTGGCATGCGGTGGTGCCGCGCTGCGGGCCGTGCGCCTCACCGTTGATCATGAGGCTGCACATGCCGCAGATGCCCTCGCGGCAGTCGTGGTCGAACGCCACCGGCTCCTCGCCGTCGAGGATGAGCCGCTCGTTGAGTACGTCGAGCATCTCCAGGAAGGACATGTCCGGGGACACGTCCTGCACCGGGTAGGTCACCATCCGACCCTTGTCCTCGGGGCCGGTCTGGCGCCAGATGCGCAGGGTCAGGTTCACTTGTAGCTCCGCTGCGTGGGGTGGACGTATTCGAAGGTCAGGTCTTCCTTGTGCAGCACGGGTTCACCGGTGCCGGTGAACTCCCAGGCCGCCACGTAGGCGAACCGGTCGTCGTCGCGCTGCGCCTCGCCGTCGGGCGTCTGGTGCTCGGCCCGGAAGTGGCCGCCGCAGGACTCCTCGCGGTGCAGGGCGTCGATGCACATCAGCTCGGCCAGCTCGAAGAAGTCGGCCACCCGGCCGGCCTTCTCCAGCGACTGGTTGAGGCCCTCGCCGTCACCCGGCACGCGCACCCGCTGCCAGAACTGCTCGCGCAGCGCGCGGATCTCGTCGATCGCCTTGCGCAGCCCGGCCTCGGAGCGCTCCATGCCGCAGTGCTCCCACATGATCTGGCCCAGCTCGCGGTGGAACGAGTCCACCGTGCGGTCGCCGTTGATCGCCAGCAGCCGCTTGATCCGGTCCTCGACCTCGGTCCGCGCCGCGACCGCCTCGGGGTGACTGGCGTCGACCTTGTCCAGCGAGCTGGAGGCCAGGTAGTTGGCGAGCGTGTTCGGCAGCACGAAGTAGCCGTCGGCCAGGCCCTGCATCAGCGCCGAGGCGCCGAGCCGGTTCGCGCCGTGGTCGGAGAAGTTGGCCTCACCGATCACGAACAGACCGGGGATGCTCGACTGGAGGTCGTAGTCGACCCAGAGGCCGCCCATCGTGTAGTGCACGGCGGGGTAGATCCGCATCGGCACCTCGTACGGGTCCTCGCCGGTGATCCGCTCGTACATCTCGAAGAGGTTGCCGTACTTGGCCTCGATGGCCTTGCGGCCCAGCCGGTTGATCGCGTCGGCGAAGTCCAGGTAGACGCCGAGGCCGGTCGGGCCGACGCCGCGTCCCTCGTCGCACACGTTCTTCGCGGCGCGGGACGCGATGTCGCGGGGGACCAGGTTGCCGAAGGACGGGTAGATCCGCTCCAGGTAGTAGTCCCGCTCGTCCTCGGGGATGTCCCGCGGGCTGCGCTGGTCGCCCTTGGCCTTCGGCACCCACACCCGGCCGTCGTTACGCAGCGACTCGCTCATCAGGGTCAGCTTCGACTGGTGGTCGCCGGAGACCGGGATGCAGGTCGGGTGGATCTGCGTGTAGCAGGGGTTCGCGAAGTACGCGCCCTTGCGGTGCGCCCGCCACGAGGCGGTGACGTTGCAGCCCTTGGCGTTCGTGGAGAGGTAGAAGACGTTGCCGTAGCCGCCGGAGGCGAGCACGACCGCGTCGGCCATCTCGGTGCTGATCTCACCGGTGACCATGTCGCGGACCACGATGCCGCGCGCCCGGCCGTCGACGATCACCAGTTCGAGCATCTCGTGGCGGGCGTTCATCTCCACGTTGCCCAGGCCGATCTGCCGCTCCAGCGCCTGGTACGCGCCGAGCAGCAGTTGCTGGCCCGTCTGGCCCCGGGCGTAGAAGGTGCGCTGCACCTGGGCGCCGCCGAAGGAGCGGGTGTCGAGCAGGCCGCCGTACTCGCGGGCGAACGGCACGCCCTGCGCCACGCACTGGTCGATGATGTTCACCGACACTTCGGCCAGCCGGTGCACGTTCGACTCGCGGGAGCGGAAGTCGCCGCCCTTGACCGTGTCGTAGAAGAGGCGGTGCACCGAGTCGCCGTCGTTGCGGTAGTTCTTGGCGGCGTTGATGCCGCCCTGCGCGGCGATCGAGTGGGCCCGACGCGGGCTGTCCTGGTAGCAGTAGGACCGCACCTGGTAGCCCTGCTCGGCGAGCGTGGCGGCGGCGGAGCCGCCGGCCAGGCCGGTGCCGACCACGATCACCGTCATCTTGCGGCGGTTGGCCGGGTTGACCAGCTTCATCTCGAAGCGGTGGCGCTCCCACCGCGTCTCGATCGGGCCGTCCGGGGCCCGGGTGTCGGCGATCGGGTCGCCCTCGGTGTAGAGATCCATGTCAGGACACCAATCCGGTGATCACGGCGAACGGAACCAGCAGGTAGCCGCCGACGAGCGCGACGGCGAAGACGAGCGCGGCGATCCGGGCCCGCCGCTCGCCCTTCGGCGTTTGCTGGCCGAGACTGCGGAACGCGCTGAAGGCGCCGTGGCGCAGGTGGAAGCCGAGGGTCACCAGCGCGAGGGTGTAGAAGAGCGTGACGTACCAGCGCTCCGGCGCGAAGTCCGCGACGACGTTGCCGTACGGGTTCGACGGGTCGCCCTGCGGGTTCAGGTGACCCGTGGTCAGGTCGAGGATGTGGTAGATCACGAAGAGCAGGATGATCACACCACCCCAGCGCATCGTGCGGGCCGCGTAGTTCACGTGGATCTTGCGACGGTGCGCGTACCGGACCGGGCGGGCGGCCCGGGAGCGCATCGCGAGCACGGTGGCCGCGCCGATGTGCCCGAGGACGGCGACGGTGAGCACGGTGCGCTGGATCCACAGGAACCACGTCGTCGGCAGCAGCGGCGTGCCGATGTCCCGCAGCCAGTGCGCGTAGTGGTCGAACGACGTCTCGCCCGTGAAGATCTTCAGGTTGCCGAGCATGTGCGCGATCAGGAACAGCACGAGGATGATGCCCGTCACCGCCATGACGGCCTTGAGGCCGACGTTCGAGCGGATGGGCGACCGAGTTTTCGTGATTACCACGCGGTCGACGCTAGGAGCACTTCGATCAGGCGTCCAATGCATCGAAATCGCAGCGTTGATAGCCGTAGGCTATGTAGATGCAGCTCCATCAGCTTCGGTACTTCGTGGCGGTCGCCGAAGTACGACATTTCACCCAGGCGGCTGATCTTGTCGGCATAACCCAGCCCTCGTTGAGTAAGCAAATTCACGCGCTGGAGACCGACCTGGGGGCCCCGCTGTTCGAACGGGTAAGGGGCAACATCACACTGACCGCGGCAGGTGAGGTGCTGCTGCCGCTGGCCAAGCGGATCCTCGCCGACGTGGAGACCGCCACCCGCGAGGTGCAGGAGCTGGTGGGACTGCGCCGGGGCCGGGTCCGGCTCGGCGCCACACCCAGCCTCGCCACCTCGCTCGCCCCGCCGGTGCTGCGCCGGTTCCGCGACGCGCACCCCACGATCGACCTGCGCGTGGAGGAGGGCGGCTCGCAGGACCTCGTCCGCGACCTGCTCCGCGGCGACCTCGACCTCGCCCTGATCATCATGCCGTCGGCCGGCACCGACCCGGGCCTGCGCGCCGACCCGATCCTGCGGGAGAGCCTGGTGGTCGCCTCGGTGGACCCGCTACCCGGTGCCTCGGAAGCCGGGGAGCTGCGCATCACCGACCTGCGCGACCAGCCGCTCGTCATGTTCCGCGAGGGCTACGACCTGCGCGACGCCACGCTCCAGGCGTGCCGGACGGCCGGGTTCGAGCCGACCCTGTCCGTCGACGGCGGGGAGATGGACGCCGTGCTCAGCTTCGTCGAGGCCGGGCTCGGCGTCGCGCTGGTGCCCGGCATCGTGGTAGCCCGCCGACCCGGCATCCGGGTCACCCGGCTCGTGCCGCCCGGCGTCCGCCGGACCATCGCGGTGGCCCGCCGCCGCGACGTGGTGCCCACCCACGCCGGGCGCGAGCTGCGCCGCATCCTCCTGGAGTACGTCCACGACGCCACCGCCACCGCCGAACTCCCCCCAGGCGTAGAGCCCTTGTAGCCCCTGTGCCCCCGCCCCGTTGATCTGTGAGTGGGGTTGTCAAGTGGTGCGGTGGTGGTTGGTGATGGTGCGGTAGATCTGTCGGGCGATGTAGCGCTTGAGGCAGCGGGTGATTTCTTTGGTGGTGCGGCCTTCGGTGCGGCGGCGGGTGATGTAGTCGCGGGTTTCGGGGTGGATGCGGCGGCGGGTGAGGGCGATGGTGTGTAGGGCGCTGTTGAGGGTTCTGTCGCCGCCGCGGTTGAGGCGGTGTCGGTTGGTGCGGCCGCTGGCCACGGGGATGGGGGCGGTGCCGGCGAGGGTGGCGTAGGCGGCTTCTGATCGGACGCGGCCGGGGTGGGACCAGGCGGTGAGGGCGATCGCGGCGGTGACGGGTCCGATGCCGGGTTGGTCGAGCAGGGGTGGGCACAGTTCGGTGACGAGGGTGCGTAGGCGTTGGTGGTTGTCGGCGAGGGTGGCGTCGAGGGTCTGGATGTGCCGGGCGAGGGTGGTCAGTTCGCGGCGGCGGGTGTGTTCCTCGCAGGGCAGGTCGGTGTGCTCGGGTAGGTCGAGGGCGGCCAGGCGGGCGATCTGGGTGGTGGTGGATAGTCCGCGTAGCGCCTCGCGCAGGGTGTCGTCGGCGGTCAGGATCAACGCTTTGACCAGGTTGACTGCTGCGGTGCGGGCATCGGTGTGGTGTCGGCGGCAGATCAGCAGCAGACGCAGTGCCTCGCGTGGTCCGTCGCTTCGGGGCACGGCGATGCGCTCAGCGGGCAGGGCAAGCACCGTATGGGCGGCGGCGACCGCATCCAGGTGGTCGGACTTGCCGCCCCGACGACGGGACGCGGCGGGGGGTTTGGGTGCCTCGCAGACCGCTTCACCGGCAGCGTCCAGCACCCGGCACAGCCCTTGCCCGTGCGATCGGGTGCCTTCCACCGCCCACAACCGGCGCCCCTGCGGTGGGGTGTGCGCGACGGCGAAGGTCAGCAACCGGGCCAACCCGTCCGGGTCGGTGGGCACGGTGACCTGCGCCAACACGGCGCCGAGACGGTCGACCACGGCGGCGGTGTGCGTGTCGGTGTGGGTGTCGACCCCTACCACCACGTCGTAGCGATCCGCGACTCGCTCTACGATCCTTGTCATCTCGGATTGTTGCTCCTTTGCCAGCGACGACCGGGACAGTCGGCGTCGGCTCGGGAAGCAGTCACCTCGGCGGCAGATCTGTGATGGGCCACGTGTGCTCGCACGGGCAGGCTTCTGATCAGGCCAGCAGGGTGGGCCGGGCCGGCGCCGACGATCACCCGGGGACAGGTCTTGCACAAGGCACACCCACACCACGGGCAGCCGGATCAACGGAGAGTCACCCGAGTGATCACCAACGCCGAACCCTAACGGCAACCAGCCGAACCGATCACCACACACATAGAAGCGTCTTGCACTTTCCGCCCCGGCGAAAGGTGCGAAAGCCCCGGCGCGGGGGCACGAAGTGCAAGATCAACGAGCAGTGGGCCAGGGTCAGCGGGACTCGGCGTCGTCCATGGCTCGGTAGATGCGTTGCTCCGAGACGGGGTAGGGGGTGCCGAGGGCCTGGGCGAAGACGTTCACCCGCAGCTCCTCGATCATCCAGCGGATCTGGCGGGCCGCCGGGGTCGCGCGCCTCGGCGGGGGCAGCGCGGCCAGCATGTCCTGGTACTCCTTCTGCACCACGGCGACGCGGTCCTGCTGCTGTTTGTCGCGCTGCGGGTTGCCCGGCAACCGGTCCAGCCGCCGCTCGATCGCGGTCAGGTAGCGCAGCACGTCGGGCAGCCGCGCGTACCCCGTCTCGGTGACGAAGCCCCTGTGCACCAGGCCGGTGAGCTGGTTGCGGATGTCGGCCAGCGCGGCCACCACGGCCAGGTTGCGGGTGGCGCCGAGCCGCTGCTCCACCGCGTACGCGGACGCGAGCACCCGGCGTACCCGCTCCATCACCTCGACGACCGTGTCCACCAGGTCGGCGCGGACCCGGTCGCGCAGCGCGGCGAAGCCCTCGGCGTCCCAGGCGGGGCCGCCCGCGTCGCCGATCAGCTTGTCGATCGCCGCCCCGGCCGCGTCCTCGATCAGCTCCGGCACGCTGCCGTGCGGATTGCGGGACAGCGCCAGCTTCGCCTCGTTGCTCAGCCGCCCCTGGAGGAATTTCGCCGGGGACGGCATCGTCAGCCGCAGCAGCCGCCGGCTGCCCGCCCAGTGCGCCGCCTCCTGCTCGGCGGCGGAGTCGAACACCTTCACCCCGACCGTCGCGCCCTCGTCCACCAGTGCCGGGTACGCGGTCACCGCGAAGCCGGCGCGTACCTGCTCGATGGTGCGCGGCAGGGTGCCGATCGACCACTCCGTCAGCCCGGTACGGGCCACGTCGGGCGCGGCGGCGGCCACGACCTGGCGTACCTCCTGGCGCAGCTCGCGTTGCAGCGCCGGCAGGTCCTTGCCCTCGGCGACCGGTTTGTCGTCGTCGCCGAGCACCCGGAACGTGACCCGCAGGTGCGGCGGCAGCCGGCCCAGGTCCCACGCGTCCGCCGGGACGGTCACCCCGGTCATCCGGCGCAACTGCCGGGTCAGCGCGGCGAGCAGCGGCTCCTCGCCCGGCGTGATCGCGGCGAGCGCGGCGCGGGCGTAGTCGGGCACCGGCACGAAGTTCCGCCGTACCGGCTTGGGCAGCGACCGGATCAGCGCGATCACCAGCTCCTCGCGCAGCCCCGGCACCTGCCAGTCGAAGCTCTCCGCCGGCACCTGGTTTAGCAGCGGCAGCGGGATGTCCACAGTCACGCCGTCGGTGGGCGCGGTCGGGTCGAACGTGTACGTCAGCGGCAGCGTCACGCCGTCGGCCCGCCACTCGTCCGGGTAGTCCTCCTCGTCCACCCCGCCCCGGCCGTTGTTGACGAGCAGTTCGCGGGTGAACGTGAGCAGGTCGGGCCGCTCCCGGCGGGTCTTCTTCCACCACGAGTCGAAGTGCCGGCCGGAGACCACGTCGGCGGGGATCCGCTGGTCGTAGAAGGCGAAGATGGTCTCGTCGTCGACCAGGATGTCGCGGCGCCGGGCCCGGTTCTCCAGCTCCTCGATCTCGGTCAGCAGCTTCTGGTTGTCCCGCCAGAACTGGTGGTGGGTCTGCCAGTCGCCCTCCACCAGGGCGTGCCTGATGAACAGCTCCCGGCTCAGCACTGGGTCGATCCGCCCGAAGTTCACCTTCCGCGAGGTGACGAGCGGGATGCCGTACAGCGTGACCTTCTCGTAGGCCATCACCGCGGCCTGCTTCTTCTCCCAGTGCGGCTCGCTGTAGCTGCGCTTGACCAGGTGCTGGGCCAGCGGCTCGACCCACTCCGGCTCGACCCGCCCGGCCACCCGGCCCCACAGCCGGGACGTCTCCACCAACTCGGCGGCCATCACCCAGCGCGGCGGCTTCTTGAACAGCGCCGACCCGGGGAAGATCCCGAACTTCGCGCCCCGCGCGCCCAGATATTCGTGCTTCTGCGCGTCCTTGAGGCCGAGGTGCGACAGCAGGCCGGGCAGCAGCGACTGGTGCACCTTCGGGGTGTCGATCTCCTCGGGCAGGTCGGCGCCGGCGCCGCGCCGGCCCTCACCCTTGTCCGAGGTACGCAGGACCTGCCGCAACTGGCTGACGATGTCCTGCCATTCGCGTACCCGAAGGTAGTTGAGGTATTCGGCCTTGCACATCCGGCGGAACGCGCTGGAGGACAGTTCCCGCTGCTTCTCCCGCAGGTAGCGCCACAGGTTCAGGTACGCGACGAAGTCGGACTCCTTGTCGGCGAACCGGGCGTGCGCCTGGTCGGCCTGGGCCTGCTTGTCGGCCGGGCGTTCACGCGGATCCTGGATGGACAGCGCGGCGGCGATCACCACGACCTCGGTGGCGCAGCCGTTGCGCTCGCCCTCGAGGACCATCCGGGCCAGCCGGGGGTCGACCGGGAGCTGGGCCAGCCGCCGGCCCAGCGCGGTGAGCCGCTTCGCCGGGTCGGTCTCGGCCGGGTCGAGCGCGCCCAGCTCGTGCAGCAGGTTCACGCCGTCGGTGACGTTGCGCCGGTCCGGCGGATCGATGAACGGGAACGCCGCGACGTCGCCGAGCCCGATCGCTGTCATCTGGAGGATGACCGAGGCCAGGTTGGTCCGCAGGATCTCCGGGTCGGTGAACTCGGGCCGGGAGTCGAAGTCCTGCTCGTCGTAGAGGCGGATGCAGATGCCGTCGGAGGTACGCCCGCAGCGGCCCTTGCGCTGGTTGGCGCTGGCCTGCGAGACCGGCTCGATCGGCAGCCGCTGCACCTTCAGCCGGCTGGAGTAGCGGGAGATCCGGGCCGTGCCCGGGTCCACCACGTACTTGATGCCGGGCACCGTCAGCGAGGTCTCCGCGACGTTCGTGGCCAGCACCACCCGGCGGTTGGAGTGCGCGGCGAAGACCCGGTGCTGCTCGGCGGTGGAGAGCCGGGCGTACAGCGGCAGGATCTCGGTGCCGAGCAGCGATCGCTTGGACTGCACCAGCTTGCCCAGCGCGTCGGCGGTGTCCCGGATCTCCCGTTCCCCGCTGAGGAACACCAGGATGTCGCCGGGCCCCTCGGCGGCCAGTTCCTCGACCGCGTCGCCGATGGCCTGGATCTGGTCCCGGACGTTCTCCTCGTCGGCCTCGTCCTCCTCCTCGGCCTCGGCGACCTCGACCAGCGGCCGGTAGCGGACCTCCACCGGGTACGTGCGCCCGGACACCTCGACCACCGGCGCCGGGTTGCCGTCGGCGTCGGCGAAGTGCTTCGCGAACCGGTCGGTCTCGATGGTCGCCGAGGTGATGACGACCTTGAGGTCGGGCCGGCGGGGCAGGAGCTGCCTGAGGTACCCGAGGATGAAGTCGATGTTGAGGCTGCGCTCGTGCGCCTCGTCGATGATCAGCGTGTCGTACTGCCGCAGCATCCGGTCGGTCTGCAACTCGGCCAGCAGGATGCCGTCGGTCATCAGCTTGACCAGGCTGTTGTCGCCCACCTGGTCGGTGAAGCGCACCTTGTAGCCGACCACGTCACCCAGCTCGGTGCCGAGTTCGTCGGCGATCCGGTCGGCGACGGTGCGGGCCGCCAGCCGGCGGGGCTGGGTGTGCCCGATCAGGCCGGTGACGCCGCGCCCCAGCTCCAGGCAGATCTTCGGGAGCTGGGTGGTCTTCCCGGAGCCGGTCTCGCCGGCCACGATCACCACCTGGTGGTCGCGGATCGCGGCGGCGATGTCGTCCTTGCGCTCACTGACCGGCAACTGCGGCGGATAGGTGATCGCCGGGACGGCCGCGCGGCGCGACTCCAGGCGCGCCTCGGCCCGGGTCACCTCGGCCGCGATCTCGGCCAGCGCCGTCTCCCGCCGCTGCGGGTCGCGCAGCTTGCGCACGCCGTCGAGCCGCCGCTGAAGCCGGCGCTGGTCGCGGAACATCAGGGGGGCGAGGCGGCGGTGCAGGTCGCGGGCGGTCTCAGGGGCGGCGGGTACGGCTGGATTCTGCATGACGTCGCCAAGGATAGGCAGCCGCGCGGCGGACCGCCCCCGGGTTACCGGGCGCCGCCGGCATCGGCCGCCACGGGCGCGGGTGGGGCGCCGGGGACCGGACGCGCATCCTCGGGGCGGCGCAGCGTACGGATCCGGCGGGTGAGCATCGGCACCGTGGACAGCGCGAGGCCGGCGGCGCCGGCTGCTACCGCCGCCCGGCTGCCGAGCGCTTGCCCCAGGAAGCCGCCTCCCGCTGCGCCCAGCGGGAGGACGCCGTAGATCAGGAAGCGGTAGCCACCGTTGCTGCGGGCCAGTTCGTCGCGCGGGATGACGGTCTGCCGAAGCGTCACCGAGAGGACGTTGGCCACGCCGAGGCCGACGCCGCTGACGAACTGCACCGCCGCGAGACCGAACGCCAGGGTCGCGGTGGACCCGGAGAGCGTGGCGATCAGCAGTGGGGTGCCGGTGGACAGCGCCAGGGCGCTGACGAACGTCCGGCCGTAGCCGAGGCGGCGGGCCGCCGCCAGCGAGCCGAGGGTCCCCAGGAACGCGCCGACGCCGGCCGCGCTCAGGGCGAGCCCGAACCACCCGGCGCTCAGACCTCGATCGGTGACCACCCAGATCACCAGGTTCACGGTGAGGATCTGCGCCGCGCCGTTGTAGAGGGTGGCGTGTGCGGTCAGGGCCCGGAGCCAGGGGTTGACGGCGACCACTCGCAGGCCGTCGAGGATTCCGGCGCGTCGCGTACCGCGGGGCGGAACCGGTTCCGGTCGGCGGGCCCGGCCCACACCCACCGCGCTGGCCAGATAGCTCGCCGCGTCGAGTGCGAGGGCCGGCGCCGGGCCGGCGATCTGGGCCAGCCCTCCGGCCAGGCCGGGACCGGCGACCTGCGCCGCCGTGCTGGAGCCCTGGACGGCCCGATTGGCTGAGGGCAGGTCCGTCTCGTCGACCAGGGTCGGCAGGTAGGCGAACCCGCCGATGTCGAACACCACCCCGGCCGCCCCGACGACCAACGCCACCGTCACGAGCATCGGCAGCGAGAGTGCCCCGGCGATGAACGCGGCAGGCACGACGGCCAGCGCCGACGCCCGGACCAGGTCGGCCGCGACCATGAGCCGCCGTCGGCGGCGCCGGTCCAGCCAATGCCCGACCAGCAGGGGAAGCAGCAGGTTGGGCAGGTGGCCGGCGGTGGCCACGGCGGCGACGCCGGCCGCTCCGGCGTCCAGCGTCACCGAGGCGACGAGCGGCAGGGCGACGACGGTGACCTGGGCGCCCAGCACGGAGATGGTGTGGCCGGACCAGTACCAGCGGAAGTCGCGGTTGCGGGCGAGAAGAGAGGACCTGGTTACCATCACTAGCCTCCATCCAGTAACGGTTACCGGATGAGGATGCCATGCCGGTAAGCTCGCCGCATGCGACAGCCCGGTGACCGCGCTCCGGCCCCCGCGCCGCTCACCCTGATCCAGGACCTGGCCAACACCTGGGACATCGAGGCCGGGCGGGACACCCTGCGCACCGCCGAGGACCTGGCCGCGTTCTGCGCCGCCCGGGGCATCGCGATCACCTGTGCGGACGACGACGCGGTGACCGCACGCGCCCTGCGTGAAGGGCTGCGCGACGCCTGCCAGGCGCACACCGGCGCCGACCTGTCGCCGCCGACCCGGCAGACGCTGGCCCGGTTGTTCGACCGGGCCCCGCTGACCGTGGCGTTCGACGAGGCAGGGGGCGCGCGGCCGGCGCCCGCCCCGGGACTGGCCGGCGCGGACGCGCTCGTGGCCGAGATCGGGCGGGCCGTACTCGACGCGGTCGCCGCCGGCACCTGGCAGCGCCTGAAGGCGTGCGCGGCGCACGGCTGCCGGTGGGTCTACTACGACCACAGCCCCGGCGGGCGGAGCCGCTGGTGCACGATGGACATCTGCGGCGCCCGGGCCAAGATGCGCGCCTACCGGGAACGCAAACGGCCTGGCTGACAGGGATCGCCGGCCGCCGCGACTAGAGTTGCCGCCGACGGGGTCCGACGAGAGGCGGGGATGATCATGCGGGACACCGACCGGGCGCTCGTGCAGGCCGCCACCGCCGTCGCGAAGCTGCGCTGCCGCAGCGACAACCACACCGTCGCCGCCGCCGTACGCAGCACCGACGGCCGGGTGTTCAGCGGGGTGAACGTCTACCACTTCACCGGCGGCCCGTGCGCCGAGGTGGTGGCCCTCGGCGCCGCCGCGACCCAGGGCGCCGGTGAGCTGGAGGCCATCGTGGCGGTGGGGGACCGGGGCCGGGGCGTCCTGCCGCCGTGCGGGCGCTGCCGTCAGGTGCTGCTCGACTACTTCCCGTCGATCAAGGTGATCGTCGGCCCGCCCGACGGGCTGCGCGCGGTCCCGATCGCCGACCTGCTGCCCGAGACGTACGTCTGGTCGGACCAGCAGGTCGAGGTGCCGGCCGGACCGCGGGCCCCGCTGTGGCCGACCCCGGTGGTGCCGGGAGTCCGGCAGGCCGCCGAGGACTGACCCGCGCCCCGGCCGAGCCCCGACACTCAGTCGCCGGCCGCGGCCTCCAGCATCGAGCGGGGGACCGGCACCTGCTCGAAGCGGACCTGCCCCTCCGGCACCATCCAGCTGCTGATCTGCGCGACGAGCCGGCCCGCGCGGACGGCCGGGTCGTTGGCGTACAGCTCACGGGCCATCTGCGGGTCCACCGACAGCACCACGAAACCGCGGACGCGCCCGTCGTCGCCGTCCAGGAACGGTCCCGCCGCGAGCACCGCGCCCTGCTCCACCAACCCGGCCTGGTGCGCCAGGTGGGCGTCCTGGATCCGGTCGAGGGCGTCCTGCGGCAGGTCCGGCGCGTCGTCCGGCCGGACCAGGAGCACCACCGTGTGCCTGTCGAATCGCATGACCTCAGGCTAGGTGCTGCCGGGCCTGTAGTGCCCGGATCGACCAGTCCAGCACCGGCGCCAGGCTCTCGGCCGGTGGCCAGCCGTTGACCAGCGAGAGCAGCTCCAGGTACCGCTCGCGGCGAGGGTCGCGCGCGGTCCGCAACCGGTCCAGCATCCGCCGGCGCAGGCCGGCGTCGTCCGGCCGGCCGCAGAGCCGCGCGTACCGGGCCGCCGCCCGGGCCAGGATCGGATCCGCGTCGGGCGAGGCGGGCTCGACGCCGTCGGCGAGCGCCGGAGCCACCTCCTCCCGGACCACGGCGACCACGTCCCGGCGCACGCCTTCGACGCCGGCCCGGTCCGCCGCGTGCTGCTCGGCCAGCCGGCGCAGCCCGGCCCGGAATCCCGGGTCCAGAGCCAGCTCGGCCAGCTCCACCCACGCCTCGATCTGGGCGTCGTCCGGATCGTCCGGCAGCTCCGGCGTCAGCGACCGGCGGATGCCCGCGAACCCCGGATCGGTCAGGCCGCCGAACGCCGCGTCGAGGAACTCGTCGGCCAGCCGCCGTCGCTCCCGCGCGACCAGGCCGGCCAGCCGGTGCAGCAGGTCGGCCTCGGACGGGGTGGCCCCGCGCCGGGCGATCACCGTGAGCACCGCGCGGCGCGTCCGCAGCAGCCGGATCTGCGCGGTCAGCGCGTCCGCGTGCGCCGAGGCGACCTCGGCCAGGGTGACCTCCCGGGTCACCACCCGGCGCACAGTGGGCAGGTCCACACCCAACTCGCGCAATGTCCGTACCAGGTCGAGCCGGGCCACCGCGGCCGCGTTGTAGCGGCGCTGACCGGCCGGTCCCCGGTCGGTGGGCGGCACGATGCCGCGGTCGGACCAGAACCGGATGGTCTTCACCGGCAGCCCGGTCCGCCGGGCAAGGTCACCGATCGAGTAGCGCTCCGCACCGTCCATGGCATCCACCTTTGCGCCTCCCCCTGGTGGAGGCGCAACCCGTTCAGGTACGCCTTAGCAGGTCAGCTAAGGTAAGGCGTACCTAACCGGAAGGCAAGATCCCTCGTGACCACCGTCGCCGTCCGGCCCGCGCGGGCCGGGGCTCCCGTCCGCCGCGGCACCGTCCGCCGCGTCGCGGTCACCGTGGCGGCGGCGCTCCTGCTCCTGCTCGCGCTGCTGGCCAGCCTGGCGCTCGGCAGCCGGCACCTCCCCGTCGACCAGGTGTGGCACGCGCTGGTGTCGCCGGACGGCGGCGACGCCACCACTGTGGTCCGGGAACTGCGGATGCCGCGTACCGCCCTCGGGCTCGTCGTCGGCCTGGCGCTGGCGCTGGCCGGGGTGCTGTTCCAGGCGGTCACCCGCAACCCGCTGGCCGAGCCGCGCATCCTCGGCATCAGCGCCGGGGCGTCGTTCGGCGTGGTGCTGGCCATCGCGGTGTTCGGGGTGGGCACGCTCGCCGGGTACGTCTGGTTCGGCATCGCCGGCGCGCTGCTCGCCGGACTGCTCGTGTTCGCCATCGCCAACCGCACCCGCGAGGGCGCCAGCCCGGTCACCCTCGCGCTCGTCGGCGCGGCCCTCGACGCGGGTCTCGGCGCCATCGTGTACGCGCTGCTCAGCATCGACGCCCGCACGTTCGAGGAGTACCGCTTCTGGGTGGTCGGCGGACTGACCGGCCGGGGCGTCGGCGTGGCCGGGCAGGTGCTGCCGTTCGTGGTGGCCGGGGTGGTGCTGGCCGCGCTCGCCGCCCGCGGACTGGACGCGCTCGCCCTCGGCGACGACGTGGCCCGGGGACTCGGGCACCGGGTCGCGCTGGTGCGGCTCGCCGCCGGGGCGGGTGGCGTGCTGCTCACCGGTGCGGCGGTGGCCGCCGCCGGGCCGATCGCCTTCGTCGGGCTGGCGGTGCCGCACCTGGCCCGGGCGCTCGTCGGCGCGGACCAGCGGTGGACGCTGCTGGTCGCCGCGCTGCTCGGCCCCGCCCTGCTGCTCACCGCCGACGTGGCCGGCCGCCTCGTCGCCCCACCCGGCGAGATCCCCGCCGGTATCATCACGGCCCTGCTCGGCGCGCCCCTCCTGGCCTTCCTGGTCCACCGAGCCAAGACGGTGACGACATGACCACCCCCACCCCCACCCCCGGCTCCCGCGATCTTGCACTTGCTGCCCGGGCGGAAGGGGCATTCCGGGCACCCGAGGGGCCCGAAGTGCAAGATCAACGGCGAGGGGTGCGACGGCCGCGGGGGCGTGGAGTGCTGCGAGTCGGAGCCGTCGTGGTGCCGTTCCGGTGGCGGCCGGTCGTCGTGGCGGTGGTGCTGTTCGTGCTGCTGTGCGTCGCGGTGGTGGTCAGCCTGTCGCTGGGTACGCCGTACGTCGCCCCCGTCGACGTGGTGCGGTCGCTCTCCGGCGCGGGCACCCCGTACGACCTCGTGGTGCGCGACCTGCGACTGCCTCGCGCGGTCCTCGCGGCGGTGGCCGGGGCGGCCTTCGGCGTGGCCGGCACGCTGATCCAGAGCGTGGCCCGCAACCCGCTGGCCAGCCCCGACGTCATCGGCGTCACCCAGGGCGCCGGGCTGGCCGCGACGATCGCGCTGACCAGCGGCGCGGCGGCGGTGCTGGTGGCGCCGGCGGCGCTGCTCGGCGGCCTGGCCGCGGCGGTGGCGGTGTTCGCGCTCGGCGCCCGGCACGGCCTGGCCGCCCAGCGGTTCGTGCTCGCCGGTGTGGCGGTGGCGTTCGCGTTCCGGGCGCTGATCGAGGTGGTGATGCTCACCGCCGACCCGATCGACGGGCTGCGCGCGCAGATCTGGCTGATCGGCACGCTCGCCGGCAAGGGATGGAGCGAGGCGGCGTGGATCGCCGGCACGCTCGCCGTGCTGCTGCCGGTGCTGCTCTGGGCCGGGTGGGCGCTGCGCAGCAGCGCGCTCGACGACGACACCGCGCGGGGGATCGGCCTGCGGCCGGTGGCCCGGCGCATGGGGCTGGCCGGCACCGGTGTGCTGGCCGCCGCGATGGTCACCGCCCAGGTCGGCGCCGTCGACTTCGTGGCGCTGGTGGCCCCGCAGGTGGCCCGGCGGCTGGTCCGCGCCGAGCGTCCGCCGCTGCTGTGCGCCGCGCTGCTGGGCGCGTTGCTGCTGGTCCTCGCCGACCTCGGCGCCCGCCGGCTGCTGGCGCCGACCCAACTGCCGGCCGGCGTGCTCACCGCGGCGATCGGCGGGCCGTACCTGATCTTCGTGCTGCTGCGCACCCGAGGGAGGCGGTCGTGACCGCGCTGCTGTCCACCCGCGACCTGGTCGTCGGCTACGAGGGCCGGACCGTGCTGGACGGACTCGACCTCGACCTGCCGGCCGACACGTTCACCGTGATCGTCGGCCCGAACGCCTGTGGCAAGTCGACGCTGCTGCGCACGATGGCCCGGTTGCTCACGCCCCGGCGCGGCGCGGTGCTGCTGGACGGCGCGGCGATCCGGGACCTGCCGACCCGGGACGTGGCCCGGCGGCTCGGCGTCCTGCCGCAGAGCCCGCTGGTGCCCGAGGGGATCACCGTGGCCGACCTGGTCGGGCGCGGCCGGCAGCCCTACCAGCGCTGGTGGCGGCAGTGGTCGGCCGAGGACGGACGGGCGGTCGAGGAGGCCATGCGGCTTGCCGACGTCAGCGCGCTCGCCGACCGCCCGGTGGACACGCTCTCCGGCGGGCAGCGCCAGCGGGTGTGGATCGCCATGACGCTGGCCCAGGACACCGACGCGCTGCTGCTGGACGAACCGACCACGTTCCTCGACCTGGCCCACCAGGTGGAGGTGCTGGACCTGCTGCACCGGCTGCGCGCCGAGCGGGGCCGCACAGTGGTGGCCGTGCTGCACGACCTCAACCAGGCCGCCCGGTACGCCGGCCACCTGATCGCCATGCGCGACGGCGCGGTGGTGGCCGCCGGCGAGCCGCGCGAGATCCTCACCGCGGACCTGGTCCGCGACGTGTTCGGGCTGGACTGCGTGGTCGTGCCCTGCCCGGTCAGCGGCGCCCCGCTCGTGGTGCCGGCCCTCAGCCAGGGCGCCCCCACCCGGGCCCTCCACACCCAGACCTCGGCCGTTCCGGCCGTCACGCCGGCTCCGTCCGGCGCCCCCGTCGGCGACGCCTGAGCGCGCCGACCCGCACCACCGAAAGGAACCTGATGCGTCGTCTCGCCGTCGCACTCACCGCCGCCCTCGCTCTCGGCGTCGGTCTCACCGCATGCGGGGAGAGCGACCCCGTCGCCGGCACCGGCACCGGGGAGACCCGGGAGATCACCCACGCCATGGGCACCACGAAGGTGCCCGCCGAGCCCAAGCGCGTGGTCGTGCTCGACACCGACAAGATCGACACCGCGCTGTCGCTGGGCGTCACCCCGGTCGGCGCGGCGACCGCCGGTGAGGCGAAGAGCTGGCCCACCTACTTCGGCGCGGACAAGCTCGCCGGCATCACCGAGGTCGGCGTGCTCACCGAGCCGGACCTGGAGGCGATCAACGCGCTCAACCCGGACCTGATCCTGGGCAGCAAGTTCCGCCAGGAGAAGTTCTACGACGAGCTGTCCAAGATCGCCCCGACCGTGTTCACCGAGAAGGTGGGCATCACCTGGAAGGAGAACTTCCTCCTCGACGGCGCGGCGCTGGGCAAGGAGCAGCAGGCGAAGGACCTGCTGGCCGAGTACGAGAAGCGGGCGAAGGACTTCGGCGCGAAGCTCGGCGACGCCTCGTCCCGCAAGGTCTCCATCGTGCGCTTCATGCCGACCGAGATCCGCCTGTACGGGCCGGACTCGTTCTCCGGCATCGTCGTCGGCGACACCGGCCTGGGCCGCCCCGAGCGGCAGATGCTCGCCGGCAAGGAGGACAAGCGGATGGACCGGGTCAGCCCGGAGCGCATCGCCGAGGCCGACGGCGACGTGGTGTTCGTGACCGCGTACGGCGAGAAGGCCGCCGCCGAGCAGGCGAAGGTCACCGGCGGCACGTTGTGGAAGGGCCTGTCCGCGGTCAAGGCCGGCAAGGCGCACGTGGTCTCCGACGAGATCTGGATGACCGGCATCGGCGTGGGCGCCGCCAACAAGATCCTGGACGACCTGGAGAAGTACCTGGCCGCCTGAGCCCCGATCACCCGCGCCCGTCCAGCCGCACCAGGCCGGACGGGCGCGGGTGTGTCTCAGGCCGTCAACTGCCAGAGCAGGAACGCGTTGAGCGCCACCACGAACGCGGTGATCGCCACCGCCGCGGCGGTGGTGGCCCGGCGGTTGACCAGGCTGCCCATCAGGTCCCGGCGGCGCGTGAACATCACCACCGGGATCAGCGCGAACGGGATGCCGAAGCTCAGCACCACCTGGGACAGCACCAGCGCGCGGGTCGGGTCGACGCCGATCGCGAGCACCGCCAGCGCGGGCAGCAGCGTGATCATCCGGCGTACCAGCAGCGGGATCCGGCGGCGCAGGAAGCCCTGCATGATGATCTCGCCGGCGTACGTGCCGACGCTCGTGGAGGCGAGGCCGGACAGGAGCAGGGCGACCGCGAACCCGACCGCGGCGGCCGTGCCGAGCGTGGTGGCGAGCCCGGCGTGCACGCCTTCCAGGGTGTCGGTGCCGGGGATCGAGGTGCCGTGGAAGCTGCTCGCGGCCACGAGCAGCATGGCCAGGTTGACCGCGCCGGCGATGCCCAGCGCGATCAGCACGTCGATCCGCAGGCCCTTGGCGATCACCCGCCGCTGCGTCTCGCCCTCGGCGGGCAGGCGGTTCGGGGTCAGCGCCGAGTGCACGTAGATGACGTGCGGCATCACCGTCGCGCCCAGGATGCCGGCGGCGAGCAGCATGCTGTCGGTGCCCTGCATCCGGGGCAGCAGCCCGGCCGCGGCGTCGGACACGTCCGGTTGTGCACTGACCAGGTTGACCGCGAACGCCAGCACGATCACGCCGAGCAGCACCGCGATGGCGATCTCGAACGACCGGAAACCCCTGGCGCGCAGCGCCAGGATGGCGAACGAGGCGGCACCGATGATCAGGCCGCCGGGCAGCAGCGGGACGCCGAACAGCAGGTACAGCGCGACCGCCCCGCCGATCACCTCGGCCAGGTCGGTGGCCATGGCGACCAGCTCGGCCTGCGCCCACATGACCCGGTTGAGCGGCCGGGGCAGGTGCTCCCGGCACAGTTCGGGCAGGCTGCGCCCGGTGGCCAGGCCGAGCTTCGCGGTCAGCGTCTGCACCAGCATGGCTGCGAGGTTCGCCGCCACCACCACCCAGACCAGCAGGTACCCGTACCGGGCGCCGGCGGTGGAGTTGGTGGCGAAGTTGCCGGGGTCGACGTAGGCGACCGCCGCCACGAACGCGGGCCCGAGCAGGATGAGCCGGCCGCGTACCGGGCGCGGGGCGCGGGCGGTCCGTAGCGGGGGTACGACAGGCGAGTCGTTCGTTACCACTGGTGCTCCTCGACGACGACTGACGACGAACGGCGGGGGTGCCGGGAGGGCGGCCACGCGGGGGTGTTCCCGACGGATGCCCGCATATGCCACCAACCTGAACCCGTAGGGAGAAAGCAGGCACGGACGATGCCGCCCGCTGTTCGTCCACCGGGCGGAGTCCCCCTGCGGCGCACCGCCCGGGACGACGAACGGCCGCCCCCGGGTAGCGGGGCGGCCGTTCGGTAGGTGGGCGGTGCGGCGGTCGCCGCCGGATACGTTGGTCGGGCGGTGCTCCGGTTCGCCGGACGGGGATCGCGGCGGTCGGTCAGGCGGCGGTGGACCAGATGGCCCGGAACGCGGCTGCCTCACCGGCCAGCCACTGCTCGATCTGCTCGGGCTTGACGTCGGCGGGCATCCGGTGCGCCTCGCCGCGCCGCACGTCGACCAGGACCGGCTCGGCGTGCGGCAGCACCGCGTCCATGTGCCGGGCCATCAGGTGCAGCGTCGCGAGCGTGGCCTCCTCGCTCGGCGGCGCCTCGTCGAAGTGCAGCCGGATCGCCTCGGCCCGGCCGTCGGCGTACCGGACGCCGAACTGTGGGTTGATCTTCACGGGCAGGTCACCCAGCATGGCCAGGGCGTCGCGGGTCTGGGCCAGGTCGACGCCGGCCGGCTCGCCCAGCGAGTGCAGCCAGCGGGTCGCGCCCGGCACGAGCGCCTCGTAGAGCGGGCGCCAGCGCGGCTTGACCAGGTCGGCGACCTGCGCCAGGTGCGTGCCGCCGGTGTGGAAGGCGACGTCGGCCTTGAGCGCCTTGACGAACTGGCCGTGCGGGTTGAAGCCGTGCCGGCTGGCCCGCTGCCGGCGCAGACCGCCGACGAAGGTGGCCTTCGTGGGGCCGGTGCGGTCGACGTACCGGGTGAATCCGAGGAGGGTGGCGTAGGGGGTGACAGGGGTCGCGGAGGTGGGCGCAGTCACGAGCATCCTCCCAGGTCAGCAGCTCGATTAGTACATACATTCTAATCGACGGGTCTGACATCGCCCAGGGCACGAAAAGGGCCGCCCGGACATCCCGGGCGGCCCTTTTTCGCGTAGTCCTACAGCTGGCCGACGTCGGTGATCCGGACCGCAGCCGCGCCGATCTCGTCCGAGGCGGCCAGGTCGATCTCGGCGCTGATGCCCCAGTCGTGGTCGCCGTCCGGGTCGTCCAGGATCTGCCGGACGGTCCACCTGTCGCGGCCCTGCTCGATCATCAGCAGCGCCGGCCCGCGCGCATCAGGCCCCACCCCGATGGAGTCGTACGTCTCGAAGTACGGCTCCAGCGCGTCGGCCCAGGCGTCGGCGTTCCAGCCGTCGCCCGCGTCCAGCTCGCCGAGCAGGTCCCAGCGGCGCAGCGCGGCCAGCTCGACGCGGCGGAACATCGCGTTGCGCACCAGCACCCGGAACGCCCGCGCGTTGCGGGTCACCGCGGGCGGCCGGTCGTCCAGCGAGGTGGCCACCTCGGCCACGTCCGACGGGTTGCGCAGCCGCTCCCACTCGTCGATCAGGCTGGAGTCGACCTGGCGGACCAGCTCGCCCAGCCACTCGATGAGGTCGACCAGCTCCTCGGTCTTGGCGTCCTCGGGGACGGTCTGCCGCAGCGTCTTGTACGCGTCGGCGAGGTAGCGCAGCACCAGCCCCTCGGACCGGGACAGCCCGTAGAACTGGACGTACTCGGGGAACGTCATGGCCCGCTCGTACATGTCCCGCACCACGGACTTGGGGGAGAGCTGGTGGTCGGCGACCCACGGGTGGCCCTGCCGGTACATCTCGTACGCGGACTCCAGCAGCTCGGCGAGCGGCTTGGGCCAGGTCACCTCGTCGAGCAGTTCGAGGCGTGCCTCGTACTCGATGCCCTCGGCCTTCATCGCGGCGACCGCCTCGCCGCGGGCCTTGAACTGCTGCGCGGACAGCACCTGGCGCGGGTCGTCGAGGATCGACTCGATCACGCTGAGCACGTCGAGCGCGTACGACGGGGACTCCCGGTCGAGCAGCTCGACGGTGGCCAGCGCGAGCGGCGACAGCGGCTGGTTGAGCGCGAAGTCGAGCTGGAGGTCGACGGTGAGGCGTACCCGGCGGCCGGTCTCGTCCGGCTCGGGCAGCTCCTCGACCACGCCGCCGGCGCGCAGCGCCCGGTAGATGGCGATGGCCCGGCGGATGTGCCGTCGCTGCGCGGCCGGGTCCTCGTGGTTGTCGGTGAGCAGGTGCCGCATCGAGGCGAACGCGTCGCCGGGGCGGCCGATCACGTTGAGCAGCATCGAGTGGCTGACCTGGAAGCTGGAGGTGAGCGGCTCCGGCTCGGCCTCGACCAGGCGCTGGAACGTCGGCTCACCCCAGCCGATCGAGCCCTCCGGCGGCTTCTTCTTCACCACCTTGCGGCGCTTGCGCGGGTCGTCGCCGGCCTTCGCGAGCGCCTTCTCGTTCTCGATCACGTGCTCGGGGGCCTGCACCACGACCCGGCCCAGCGTGTCGAACCCGGCCCGCCCGGCCCGGCCGGCGATCTGGTGGAACTCGCGGGCCTTCAGCAGGCGCGTCCGCACCCCGTCGTACTTCGAGAGGCCGGTGAACAGCACGGTACGGATCGGCACGTTGATGCCGACACCGAGCGTGTCGGTACCGCAGATGACCTTGAGCAGGCCGGCCTGGGCGAGCGTCTCGACCAGGCGGCGGTACTTCGGGAGCATGCCGGCGTGGTGCACGCCGATGCCGTGCCGGACCAGCCGGGACAGCGTCGTGCCGAAGCCGGAGGTGAACCGGAAGTTGCCGATCGCACTCGCGATCATGTCCTTCTCGGCGCGGGTGCAGACGTTCACGCTCATCAGCGCCTGGGCGCGTTCCAGCGCGGCGGCCTGGGTGAAGTGCACGACGTACACCGGGGCCTGCTTGGTCTCCAGCAGTTCCTCGAGCGTCTCGTGCAGCGGCGTGGTCGCGTACGAGAAGAGGAGCGGGACCGGCCGCTCGGCCGAGCGGACGACGGCGGTCGGCCGCCCGGTGCGCCGGGTCAGGTCGTCGACGAAGCGGGTGGTGTCGCCGAGCGTGGCCGACATCAGCACGAACTGGGCCTGCGGCAGCTCGATCAGCGGCACCTGCCACGCCCAGCCGCGGTCCGGCTCGGCGTAGAAGTGAAACTCGTCCATGATCACCTGGCCGACGTCGGCGCGGCGGCCCTCGCGCAGCGCCAGGTTGGCCAGGATCTCCGCGGTGCAGCAGATGATCGGCGCGTCCGCGTTGACGCTGGCGTCGCCGGTGAGCATGCCGACGTTCTCCGCGCCGAAGACCTCGCACAGCGCGAAGAACTTCTCCGAGACCAGCGCCTTGATCGGCGCGGTGTAGAAGGTCGTCCGGTCGTCGGCCAGCGCGGCGAAGTGCGCCGCGATCGCGACCAGGCTCTTGCCCGAGCCGGTCGGCGTATTCATGATCACGTTCGCGCCGGAGACGATCTCGATGACCGCCTCCTCCTGATGGGGATAGAGGTCCAGGCCGCGCTCGGACGCCCAGGAGGCGAACGCGTCGTAGAGGGTGTCGGGGTCGGCGGTCTTCGGCAGCGCGGCGGTGAGAGTCATGGCGGCTCCCATCGTGCCTGGATCACACCCGGCCGCGCCAACCGGGTTCAGCGCAACGGGTTCAGCGCCGCCGGTGGATCAGGTCGAAGACCTCCCGGCCGGCGGTCAGCGCGCGGCGTTCGAACTTCGTCACCGGCCGGTGCGCCGGGCGGGGCGCGAAGCCGCCGTACACGTCGACCAGCTCCGGGTCGGCGGTGAGCGTCTCGCGCATCGACTCGGCGTACTCGGCCCAGTCCGTCGCGCAGTGCAGCGTGCCGCCCGGCGCCAGCCGGGAGCGCAGCAGCGCCACGTGCGCCGGCGCGATGATCCGCCGCTTGTGGTGGCGCGTCTTCGGCCACGGGTCGGGGAAGAAGACGTGCACCGCGTCCAGGCAGCCCTCCGGCATGGCCCGGACCAGGTCCAGCGCGTCCCCCTCGGCCACCCGGACGTTGTCCAGACCGTGGCGTTCCACCAGGTCGAGCAGGTTGGCGATTCCCGGCGTATGGACCTCGACCGCCAGATAGTGTCGGTCCCGGTCGGCCGCCGCCATCACGGCGGTGGCGTCGCCCATGCCGGAGCCGATCTCCAGCACCAGCGGCGCCCGTCGTCCGAACAGAGCCGTCGGATCGCACGGCCCGTCGAGGGCGGCGATCTCCAGGCCGTACGCGGGCCAGAGCCGGGTGAGCGCGTCGCGCTGCCGCTCGCTCATCCGTCCGCGACGCGGATGGAAGGTGCGGATGCGGCCGGCGGCGATGTCGGGGAGGGTCACAGCGACCCGAGCCTAGCCCGGATCGGATGTGATGTGCGCCCAGGGGTGAGAGGATTCATCCCGTACGCCGGGAGGGGTCATGGGGTCGTTCAGGGTACGTGAGGCGCTGCTGGTCGCGGCCGCCGCGTGCGCCGCCCCGCTGGCCGGCGCGCTGCCCGCCCAGGCCGAGCCGGTGCCGGAACAGCCCCCGGCCGACGTGATCTTCGTGGAGGTCACCCCGGGCACCGTCTCGCCCGGCTACCTCGTCGGCATCCGGGCGAGCTGCCGGAACAACACAGTGCCGGCGATCGTCACCTCGGACGCGTTCGGCAGGATCCAGGTCCAGCCGCAGCGCGGCCTGCTCACCGCCTCGCCGATGGTCCACGAGCGCACCCGGCCCGGCAACTACCGGGTCAAGCTGGAGTGCCCGGGCGGGGAGACCGCCTCCACGATGCTCCAGGTGGTCAAGCAGGGGCAGCCCACCCGGCAGCCGACCCACCCGCCCAGTCACCTGCCCAGCCGCGGCCCGGCGACCGGGTTCGGCGGCACCGCCGGGCCCGGGCTCGGTGGCCTGCTGGTGCCGGTCGGGCTGGCGGTGACAGTGGTCGGCGCCGGGATCGGCGTGGCCGCGTCCCGCCGGCAGGCCCGCGGCGCCGCCGGACGCTGAGGCCGGTCATGGCCGAGCACTTCGTTCCGCCGCCCGCCGGATCCCGGCGCTTCGGCCGGCCGTTCCTCGCCCTGCCTCCGCCCGCCGCGCCACCGACCGGCACCGCCCGGTTCTCCGGGGCTGATCCGGCCGCCGCGCCCCGGACCGGACCGCGCTCGGGGAGTGGGTCTGCCGCCGGGACGGGTCCGACCGCCGGGACCGGACCGTCTGCCGTGCCGGTCTCCGGGTCGCGGCCGTGGATGCCGCCGCCCGCCGCGTCGCGACCGTGGTATCCGCCCTCGGCCGACCCGCCGGCCCTGCGCCCGGGGCCCGCCGGGCCGCCGCCGGTCGAGCCGCCACCGGCGCCGCCGGGCAGGGGGGACCGGGGCCGGGGTTCCTGGTCGAAGCCGCTGGCGGTGGTGCTGGTGCTGGTCGGCGTGTTCGCCACCGGGGCCGGCCTCGGGCGCACGGCCGGGCCGTTCGACTTCGCCGATGCGTCCACCGGGTCGAGCCGGTCGAACGGGCCGGGTGCGGCGGCCCCGGCGAGTGCTGCCGCACCGGTCCGGAAGCCGGCGAGCCGGCCGGTACGCCTGGCCGTTCCGGCCATCAAGGTCAACGCGCCGGTGACCCCGGTCGGGCAGGCGAAGGACGGCTCGGTGGACGTACCGCCGCTGACCGAGCACGACCAGACCGGCTGGTACGACAGGGCAGCGGTGCCCGGCGACCCGGGCCGGGCGATCATCGTGGGCCACGTCGACACCAAGAGCGGGCCGGCCGTCTTCTACCGGCTGCGCTCGCTCAAGCCGGGCGCCCGGATCCAGGTGACCCGCGCCGACCGCAGCGTGGTGACCTTCAAGGTGGACAGCGTCGAGTACTTCGACAAGTCGAACCTGCCCGCCGCCCGGGTCTACGGCGACTCGGGCCCGGCCGAGCTGCGCCTGATCACCTGCGGCGGCGAGTGGGTCGGCGGCCGTACCGGCTACCAGGACAACGTGATCGTCTTCGCGTCCCTCGCTCGCTGACCGCTCCCGCCCGGCCCGCCCGGCCCACCCGACCCGCCCTGACCACGTCGATCATGAGGTTAGCGGCGCAGGTTGCCCGCTTCGTCCCCGCCAACTTCATGATCGCCGAGCGGAGACGCGGAGCGCCGGGACCGTGGAAGATCTTGGTAGGAAACGGCCCCTATGGGGGCGCAAATCTTCCAAGATCTGCGCGCGCCCCGGCCCTGACCACGTCGATCATGAGGTTGGCGGTGACGAAACGGGCAACCTGTACCGCCAACTTCATGATCGACCGAGAAGACAAGGGAAGGCGGGGGAAGGCGGGGGTCAGGGGGTGGCGGGGACCTGCTGGACCACCTCGAACTCCAGCAGGGTGGCGCCGGTGGCGACGGGCTTGCGGGGTTCGCCGCCCTCGGCGTGCGCGGCCCGGGACGGGCCCTGCGCCCACGCCTGATAGGCCTCCTCGCTCTCCCAGCGCGTGTACACGAAGTAGCGGGTGTCCCCGGCGACCGGGCGCAGCAGCTCGAAACCGAGGAAGCCGGGGGAGTTCTCCACCGCGCCGGCCCGGGCCGCGAACCGCTTCTCCAGCTCCTCGCCGGCGCCGGACGGGACGTCGATCGCGTTGATCTTCACGACAGCCATGTGTCCACCCTAACCAGCGTCGCGCTCAGAACGTCTCGACGGCCGGTGCCAGGCCCGCGTCGACCACGATCGGGGCGTGGTCGGACGGGCCCTTGCCCTTGCGGGCCTCCCGGTCCACGTACGCGGAGCGGACCGTGCGGGCGAACGACGCGCTCGCGTACACCAGGTCGATCCGCATGCCCTTGTTCTGGTGGAACATCCCGGCCCGGTAGTCCCAGTACGTGAACGGGTGCGGCCCCTTCATCGGCGTCGGCACCACGTCCTCCAGTCCCAGGTCACGCAGCGCGGCGAGGGCGGCCCGCTCGGCTGGGGTGACGTGGGTGGAGGTGACGAACAGCGCCGGGTCCCAGACGTCGGCGTCGGTGGGCGCCACGTTGAAGTCGCCGCAGACGGCCACCGGCAGGGGGCCGGCGACCTCGGCTTCCAGCGCGTCGCGCAGCGCCGCGAACCAGGCCAGCTTGTACGCGTAGTGCGGGTCGTCCGGCGCACGGCCGTTCGGCACGTACACCGACCAGACCCGCAGCCCGTCGCAGGTGGCCGAGATGGCGCGGGCCTCGGGCTCGGGGAACCCGGGCTCGCCCGGGAAGCCGACCGCCACGTCGGCCAGCCCGACCCGGGACAGCACGGCGACGCCGTTCCACCGCCCGTCGCTGTGGCTGGCCACCTCGTAGCCCAGCTCGCCCACCTCGGCGACCGGGAACGCCCCGTCGGGGCACTTGGTCTCCTGCAGGCACACGACGTCGGGTTTCGTGGTGGCCAGCCAGTCGAGCAGCCGGGGCAGGCGGGCCTTCACCGAGTTGACGTTCCAGGTCGCCAGGCGCATGTCCCCAGCCTGCCGCATCGCCGCCCGCCCCGCCGCCTCAGCGCTCCGGGGTGTCGCCGGGGCGGGTCTGCTCGGCGAGGAAGCGTTCCAGCTCGGCCCCGAGTTCGTCGGCGGTGGGCAGCGGCCCGGTCTCGCCGGCGAGCAGGTTCTTCTCGCCCCGGCCGCGGGCGAACGCGTCGTACTGCTCCTCCAGCGCCTGGACCAGCGTCGCCGCCTCCTCGGTCTGGGTGACCTGGCGGTCGATCTCCACCCGGACCGCCTCGGCGGCGGTCCGCAGCGCCTCGACGGGCAGCAGCAGGCCGGTGCTGCGGGACACGGCGGACAGCAGCGCCTCGGCGGCGGCCGGGTACTCGGCCTGGGCCACGTAGTGCGGCACGTGCGCGGCGAAGCCGAGGGCGTCGCGCCCCTGCTCGCCGAGGCGGTACTCCAGCAGGTGACCGACGCCGGCCGGCACCTGCACCTTCTGCAGCCACGGCTCGTGCCCGGCGATCAGGTCCTTGCGGGTGGCGTGCGCGGTGACGCCGCTGGGCCGGGTGTGCGGCACGGCCATCGGGATCGAGTTGAGCCCGACGGTGAGGCGGACGTCGAGGCGGGCGCTGAGCCCGGCGACGGCGGCCACGAAACGCTCCCACTGCAGGTCCGGCTCCGGGCCGGTGAGCAGCAGGAACGGGGTCTCGTCGTCGTCGCGCAGCAGGTGCAGCTCCAGCGCCGGGGCGTCGTATGACTCCCAGTGGTCCTCGACGAACGTCATCACCGGGCGGCGGGAGCGGTAGTCGAAGACCTGGTCCACGTCGAAGCGGGCGATGACCTGGGCGTCGAGCGAGGTGAGCAGCTGTTCCCGGGCCAGCCGGGTGGCGTTGCCGGCGTCGACGAAGCCGGTGAGCGCCTGGATCAGCACCGGCTGGCCGAGCTCGGGCAGCTCGTCGGTGAGTTCGTAGAGCTCGTGTGGATCGAGCACCGGTGGGGTCCTCCCTGTCGACGCGTGCGGGGGAGCGCCGAGTGTGCGGACTCCCCGGTTCGGCAAACGTACCGGGGTGGGTGGTCCATTCCGTTACGGCCACGTCCGATGCCCGGATGATGATCACGATTCGGCTACGCCCCGGTCCGGCGACCCATATCCGGATCGTCCGAACGGACGAGTTAGTCGATCATCGGGCGGGACCTGGAGGTCTGCGGCGTTTCTGCCCGCGCCGCCGCGCGCGCCGTCGCCCGGGTGATTGGTCCGGTTCCCGAGGTCCGTGGTTCGCCGGCCCGCACCGGGGTGGACCGTCCGCTTCGGAGCGGCCAAAGTGTGGCGAGGGCCACCCTTTCGGCCTGGGTGATCCCGGTTTGCCCTGCCTAGCCTCGTCGGATGCGTAACGACGGCAACCTCGACGACCCGTTCGGCTCCGGCCGCCCGGCTGACCGTTCGGACGATACCCCCTCCACCAACCGTTCGGCGAAGCTCCAGGGACTCTTCCGGCGTACCCGCTTCTGGGCACCCATGAACCCCCGGCCCGGCCGGACGAAGCTGGCGGTCGCCACCGGCGCGGCCTGCTGCCTCGGCCTGGTCGGTGTCAGCCAGGCCGGCTTCGGCGCCCCGGACCGCGCCGCCACCCCGGCGCCCTCGGCGGAGGTCGCCGAGCGCGCGGAGGTCGACCCGGCCTCCCGGGCCATGACCCGGCCGAGCACCGCCCCCGCCACCCCCAGCGCCACCCCGTCCGCGACGGCGAGCCCCAAGGCGACCACCAAGCCCAAGCCGAAGAAGACCGTCCGGCAGATCGTTCCGGTCGCCGGCCTGGACCGCACCCAGATGAACAACGCCAAGAAGATCGTGCAGGCCGGCAGGGAGATGGGCATGCCGCGCCGCGCCCTGGTCATCGCGGTGGCCACCGCCATGCAGGAGAGCACCCTGCTCAACTACGCCAGCGGCGTGCTGCCCGAGTCGCAGAACTACCCGCACCAGGCCATCGGCTGGGACCACGACTCGGTCGGGCTGTTCCAGCAGCGCCCCAGCAGCGGCTGGGGCACCGTCGAGCAGCTCATGGACCCCGAGTACGCGACGAAGGCGTTCCTGTCCGCGCTGGCCGAGATCCCCGGCTGGCAGAGCCTGCCGCTCTCGGTGGCCGCCCAGGCCGTGCAGATCTCCGCGTTCCCGGACGCGTACGCCCAGCACGAGTGGCGCGCCGGCGAGGTGGTGGCCGAGATCCTGGGCTGACCCGGACGGGTGGTTGCGGAAGGGCCGATTCGGGTATCAGGGGGCTTGCCGGTCCCAGGTACACATGAAGGGGACCGCGGGACGGGAGGACTCTCATGTCGCTGATGCAACGGATCACCGCCTTCCTGCGGTCGCCGCGGGGCCAGCAACTGGTCGATCGCGGCCGGCGTGAGATGTCGAAGCCGGAGAACCAGGCCCGGCTGCGGCAGATCGCGACCCGGCTGCAGTCGCGCCGGCGCTGACCCGCGTCACCCCGCCGCACGAGCCTCCGGAGCCCTTCGTGACCGACCCCGCCCCCGTCGACGGGGAGCCCAACGCCGTCCCCGCCGCCCCCGTCCCGCCGGTGGAGGTGCCCGAGGCGCCACCGGCCAAGCTGTGGGACCGGATGCGGGAGGATCCGCAGTACGCGCCGGAGCACCTGGCCCTGGAGGCGGTGCGCCGGCTCGGCCCGGAGGCCGCCCAGTGGGCCGCCCGGGAGCGGGCGCTGCGGCCGGACGCCCCGCCGGAGCACCTGGCCGACCAGGCGGTCCGCAAGTTCGTCAACCACGCCCGGCTCTCCGGTGCGGTGTCCGGCGCGGCCGGGCTGCCCGGCGCGGTGATCGACGTGGGCGTGCTGGCCTGGACCCAGGCCCGGCTGGTGCTGCACGTCGCGGCCGCCTACGGCGTCGACCCGGCGCACCCGGACCGGGCCACCGACCTGCTGGTGCTCCAGCGGGTGCACAAGGTCGCCGAGACGGCCCGCCTCGCGCTGGGCGTGGCCGCCGGCCGGGAGCGCGCCGGAGCCCTGTTCGGCTCCGCCGGTGACCGGGCGCTGGGCCGGGTGATGCTCCAGCTCGGGGTCCGGCTGGCCCGGATGGCCGGGGTGCGGGCCGCCAAGCGGATGTTCGCCAAGGTCGTGCCGGGCGCCGCGATCGTGCTCGGCACCTGGGCCAACTCGTCGGCCACCAAGGAACTGGCCGACCGTACGCGTGCCCTCTACCGCGCCGCCGGTCCCCCGCAGCTACCCGGCCCGCGCCAGCCCTGACCAGCCGGAGGCGTCCCAGGCCACCTCGGCCAGCCGGCCCTGCCCGGTCGCGTTCGGGTGGAACCAGTCGAGCGCGTTGACCTGGTCCAGGTCGAAGCGGTGGCGGTGCACCGCGCCGCCGTCCCACCGGCAGCGTGACCCGTACGCCCGGCAGGCGGCGCGCAGTTGCCCGTCGTACGCCTCGATCCGGTCCTTGACGCGGGCCCGGCGGGCCACCGCGGCGGGTGCGGTCGACGTGGCGCCTGCGAGCAGCGACGGGCAGACGCCCCGCGACCAGGCCCGCACGGCGCGGGGCTCGGTGTGCCCGATCTGCCAGAGCCGGTACAGGTCCGGGATGCTGACCACCAGCACCCGGGCCTTCGGCCGGCCCTCGCGCAGCACGCCCAGCCCCGCGTCGACCTGGTCGCGGAAGGTGGCGACCGGCGTCATGTCGTCGACGTCGCCCCGGCAGGCGTCGTTCGCCCCGATCAGCACGGTGACCAGGTCGGCCTTGTCGCGTACCGCCGACCGGGCCTGGCCGGCCAGCGCGGCCGCGCGCGCCCCGGGCACCGCCCGGTTGTACGCCCGCAGCCCCGGCGCGTCGGCGCGCAGCCGCCGGTAGAGGCTATCCACCCGCAGGCCGTCCCCGGTCGACCAGGAGTTGCGTTCGCAGCTCACCAGCACCAGGCAGGAGCCGTAGCCGGTGCTGACCGAGTCGCCGAGCGCGACCAGCACCCGGGGCTCGCCGGGGGCGGGTGTGCCGGACGGCCGGGGTGACGCCTCGCCGGAGCCGTCACAGGCCAGCGCGACGAGCGCCGCCAGGCAGGCCAGCGCGGCGATCCAGCGTCTCATCGGTCCCCCGTCCGGCGGCGGCAACGGGCGCGTCGACCCTATGCCCCGGCGAGGCCCCGGTGGCGGTTCTGTCGGCTATCGGGCATCGATCACCGTCGTTCACATCTGTCGTGTCGGCGCAGGCCGGCCGTGCAGCCACCGGTGCAGCGCCCGGGTGATCCGGGGCAGCACCAGGTAGGTCATCAGCGGGGTGAGCACGAGCGTCATCAGCAGCGTCCGGCCGGCCAGCGGTACGCCGGCGAGGAACCGGGTGGTCAGCAGCGTGGCGGCCAGGCTGAGCGGGAAGAACGCCAGCCAGATCGTGACCGCCTGCTTCCAGCGCGGCGGCGCGGCCGGTTCCGGCTCGCCGAACGTCTCGACCACGTGGTCCACCGGCGGGCCGAACCAGCCCTCGATGCCGGTGCGGCGCTCCACCCGGGTGTGCTCGACGATGCCCTGCGCCGAGCTGAGCCACCAACGCCGTTGCGGCGAGTCCTCCCAGTCGCGCAGCGTGTCCGCGTCGGCGAAGCGGTACATCACGTGCCACTCGCCCGAGCCGGGGGCGCTGCGGACGAAACCGGCGCCGAGGAAGCCCGGGAAGCTCTCCGCGAGCGCCGTCCCGGCCCGCATCCACGCCACCACCTCGTCGGTACGCGCCGGATCGGCGCGCCGGGACACGGCGACGGTAACGGGTACGGCCTGCGTCGTGGTCATGCCATCCTCTCCACCGTCCGCGGGATCTCCGCCGGTACCGGCGCACCGATGTAACGCACCCGCTGTCCGGGCGCATCCGGCGCCTGCCCGCCGGGTGTCCCGGATCACCGGCGTTCCCGCCCTGGCCGGTTATCCCCGCCCGTGCCGGGGTAGGCCCCAGGAATGACCCGATCACAGCCCCGCCGTGCCCGCGGCACGGTCGGCCACGCGAACAGCGCCCTGAACCTGCGGCTCGCGCTCGCCACGTTCGGTCTGGTCGTGATGACCGTCTTCGCGGTGCTCGCGTTCGCCGCAGACATCGCCTGGCTGGGTGTCGTCTGCGCGCTGCTCGCCGTGGTGGCGGTGGTCGACCTGGTCGTGATCCAGCGCCGCCGCGCCGCGCGCCGCCGGGAGGAGCCGGGCGTGCGGCACTCGCTGTTCGAGTGACAGGAGTACGAGATGCCCATCGCCACCACCAATCCCGCCACCGGACAGGTGCTCAAGACGTACGAGGCGATGTCGGACGAGCAGATCGACGCCGCGATCGAGCGGGCCGACCTCGCCTTCCGGCAGTTGCGCGACACCACGATCGCGCAGCGGGCCCGGTGGCTCGTCGCCGCCGCCGACCTGCTCGACGCCGAGCGCGACGAGACGGCCCGGCTGATGACCACCGAGATGGGCAAGACGTACGCCGCCGCGAAGGCGGAGGTCACCAAGTGCGCCACCGCCTGCCGCTTTTACGCGCAGAACGCGCCGCGGATGCTCGCGGACGAGCCGGCCGACGCCGCCGCGGTCAAGGCGAAGCGGGCGTACGTGCGCTACCAGCCGATCGGCCCGGTGCTCGCGGTGATGCCGTGGAACTTCCCGCTGTGGCAGGTGATGCGGTTCACCGCCCCGGCCCTGATGGCGGGCAACACCGGCCTGCTCAAGCACGCCTCGAACGTGCCGCAGACCGCGCTCTACCTGGAGGACCTGTTCCGCCGGGCCGGATTCCCCGAGGGCGCGTTCACCACCCTGCTGGTCGGCTCCGACGCGGTCGACCGGATCCTCAGCGACCCCCGCGTCCGCGCCGCCACGCTCACCGGCAGCGAGCCGGCCGGCCGGTCCATCGCCCAGATCGCCGGCCGGGAGATCAAGAAGACGGTGCTGGAGCTGGGCGGCAGCGACCCGTTCGTGGTGATGCCCTCGGCCGACCTGGACACCGCCGCCGAGGTCGCGACCACGGCCCGCTGCCAGAACAACGGGCAGTCCTGCATCGCCGCGAAGCGGTTCATCGTGCACACCGACGTCTTCGACGCGTTCGCCGAGAAGTTCGCCGCCCGGATGGCGGCGCTGCGGGTCGGCGACCCGATGGACGACGGCACCGACGTCGGTCCGCTCGCCAGCGAGCGCGGCCGCGACGAGGTGCACGCGCAGGTCACCGACGCGGTGAACCAGGGCGCGACGGTGCTCTGCGGCGGCGAGAAGCCGGCCGGGGACGGCTGGTACTACCCGCCGACTGTGGTCACCGACCTGCGCCCGGAGATGCGGATGTGGAGCGAGGAGGTGTTCGGGCCGGTCGCCGGGCTCTACCGGGTCGGCTCGTACGACGAGGCGATCGCGGTCGCCAACGGCACCAGCTTCGGCCTCGGCTCCAACGCCTGGACCAACGACCCCGCCGAGCAGGAGCGCTTCGCCGTCGACCTGGACGCCGGCAACGTGTTCATCAACGGCATGACCACGTCCTATCCGGAGCTGCCGTTCGGCGGCGTGAAGAACTCCGGGTACGGCCGCGAACTGTCCGCCGCCGGGATGCGCGAGTTCTGCAACACCAAGACCGTGTGGATCGGCGAGGGCGAGGCCGGCGCGGGCGCCGGCGCGCACTCCGAGTAAAGGCGATTGGCCGGACGCCGTCACGGGTAGGAAAGCCCACCATGACGGCGTTCGGCTTCCACGCATCCCACGAGCAGATCCACCCGGCCCGGCTGCTGGAGGCGGTGATCCACGCCGAGCGCGCCGGCTTCGACGCGGCCATGTGCTCCGACCACTTCTCACCGTGGAGCGAGCGGCAGGGCCAGTCCGGGTTCGCCTGGTCCTGGCTCGGCGCCGCGCTCCAGGCCACGAACCTGTCCTTCGGCGTGGTGAACGCGCCCGGCCAGCGCTACCACCCGGCGATCATCGCGCAGGCCATCGGGACGCTCGGCGCCATGTACCCGGGCCGGTTCTGGGCCGCGCTGGGCACCGGCGAGGCGTCGAACGAGCACATCACCGGCGAGGTCTGGCCGCGCAAGGACATCCGTACGGCCCGGCTGCGTGAGTGCGTCGACGTGATCCGGGCGCTCCTCGCAGGCGAGGAGGTCAGTCACGACGGCCTCGTCACCGTCGACCGGGCGAAGCTGTGGACCCGGCCGGAGGAGCCGCCCGCGCTGGTCGGCGCCGCCGTCAGCATCGCCACCGCGCGCTGGTGTGCCGAGTGGGCCGACGGGCTGATCACCGTCAACGCGCCGGTCGAGCACCTGCGGCGGATGATCGACGCCTACCGGGACGCGGGCGGACGCGGTCCGCTGCACCTCCAGGTGCACGTGAGCTGGGCGCCCGAGCAGGAGCAGGCCGAGGCGATCGCGTACGAGCAGTGGCGCAGCAACGTGTTCGCGCCGCCGGTCTGCTGGGACCTGGAGACACCCGAGCACTTCGACGTGGCGAGCGCCGACGTGCCGATGTCCAAGGTCGCCGAGACCGTGAACGTCTCCGCCGACCTGGGCCGGCACATCGGCTGGCTGGAGGAGTACGTGGCGCTGGGCTTCGACCGGATCGCGCTGCACCACGTCGGGCAGGAGCAGCGCGCGTTCATCGACACGTTCGGCGCCGAGGTGCTGCCGAAGTTGCGCTCCGCCGCCTGATCACACATCTGCCCGTCGCCGCCTAGGCTCGTCGTTCGTGGATGCTCTGTTCGAGGTCGTGGTCTTCCTGGCCATCGCGACCTTCGGTGCGGCGCTGGCCCGCCGGCTCGGCCTGCTCGCGCCGATCCTGCTGGTGGTGCTCGGCCTCGCGTTGTCCTACCTGCCGTTCTTCCCGCACGTGCGGCTGGACCCGGACCTGGTGCTGGTGGGCATCCTGCCGCCGCTGCTCTACGTGGCGGCGCTGGAGACGTCGGTGCCGGCGTTCCGGCTCAACCTGCGGCCGATCCTGCTGCTCGCCGTCGGGCTGGTCGTCTTCACCGCGTTCGCGGTGGGCACCGTCGTGCACTGGTTCCTGCCCGAACTGCCGTACGCGATCTGCCTGGCGCTCGGCGCGGTGGTGGCGCCGCCGGACGCGGTCGCCGCCACCGCGGTGGCCCGGCGGGTCGGCCTGCCCCGGCGGGTCGTCACCATCCTGGAGGGCGAGAGCCTGGTCAACGACGCCACCGCACTGGTGCTGCTGCGGGTGGCGATCGTCGCCGCGACCGCCACCACCGGCGGCGTCGGCGTCGGCGACGTGGCCCGCGAGGTGGTCGTCGCGGCCGGCGGCGGCATCCTGGTCGGCCTGCTCGGCGTGGTGGTCTTCGGCTACCTGCACAAGCGCATCACCGACCCGGTGCTGGACAACGCGCTGTCGCTGATCGTGCCGTTCGCCGTGGTCTTCGCCGCCGAGGAGATCCACGCCTCCGGCGTGGTCGCGGTGGTGGTGACCGGCCTCGGCATCGGGCACAAGCTGCCCACGCTGCTGTCGGCCGCCTCCCGGCTCCAGGTGACCGCGTTCTGGCGGCTGATCCGGTTCCTCCTCGAAGGACTGGTGTTCCTGCTGGTCGGCCTGCAACTGCCGGAGGTGGTCCGCGACCTCGACGAGCCGTTCGGCTCGCTGGCCGCGATCACCGCCGCGGTGCTGGCCGCCGTATTCCTGTCCCGGTTCGTCTGGGTGTTCCCGGCCACCTACCTGGCCCGCCTCGTGCCCCGGATCCGGCAGCGCGACCCGGCGCCGCCGGTGCAGTTCCCCGTCGTCATCGGCTGGGCCGGCATGCGCGGCGTGGTGACGCTCGCCGCCGCGCTGGGCCTGCCGCTCACGCTCGCAGACGACGCGCCGTACCCGCGTGCGCTGCTCATCTGGCTCGCCTTCGCGGTGATCGTCGCGACGCTCGTCGGGCAGGGCGCCACGCTGCCCTGGGTGGCCCGGCGGCTGCGGCTGCCCCCGGACGACCCGGTGCAGGACGCGCTGTCCGCCGCCGGGGTGCAGCAGCGGGCCAGCCGGGCCGCCCGGGAACGCCTCGACGAACTGGCCGAGGGCGCGCCGGAGGCGGTGGTGGAACGCCTGCGCGGGCTCACCACCTCCCGGGCCAACCTGGCCTGGGAGCGGCTCGGCGGCACCGGACGGGAAACCCCCTCCCAGGCGTACGCGCGCCTGCGGCAGGAGATGATCGACGCGGAGCGGGAGGTGTTCCGGGCCGCCCGCGACTCCGGCCAGATCCCGGAGGAGGTGCTCACCCGCGCCTATCGTGATCTGGATCTGGAGGAGTCCATGCTGCGACAGGAGGTCGTCGAGTGAGCTGCCAGCACCTGGCCGAGGCGGGCACGGCCGAACCCGCCACCACGACCGAGTGCCCGGACTGCGTGGCCGTCGGCAACCCCGACTGGGTGCACCTGCGCGCCTGCCTGACCTGCGGGCACGTGGGCTGCTGCGACTCCTCGCCGTACCAGCACGCCACGAAGCACTTCGAGTCCACCGGGCACCCGGTGATGCGGTCGGTCCAGCCGGGGGAGTCGTGGCGCTGGTGCTTCGTGGACGAGGAGATCGGCTGACTCAGCCGACCCGGCGCTCCAGCACCTGCCCGGTCCACGTCGGGCGGCCCGGCCGCTCCACCGTGAACGGCTCGGTGGCGGTGAAGCCGCAGCTCTCGTAGAACCGCACGAGCGCCCGGTCGGGGCTGCGGAAGCAGTCCACCCGCAGCAGGCCGACGCCGCGTTCGCGGGCCAGCTCCGCCGCGTACGCGAGCAACCGCGCCCCCACGCCACGCCCCGCGTACGCGCGGTCGGTGACCAGCAGGTTCACGTACAGCTCCGGCTCGGTGGCGGGCGGCACGTAGTCGGTCGCCGCGCCCACCACCAGCGCGCCGGCCACCGTCGCGTCGATCTCGGCGAGGTACAGGCCGTCCCCGGCCGCCCACGCGTCGGCCTGGGCGATGCGGCGCGGATCGATCGACGCCGGCTCGGTGCCCCACTGGTCGGTACGCCCCAGTTCGGCCAGCCAGGCGGTAGCGCTGTCGAGCAGCCGCAGCAGCGTGGGCGCGTCGCCGGGCCCACCCGGACGGATCGTGATGCTCTGCCGGTCGGTCATCCCGCCATGCTGCTACACGCGGCTCACCCCGGCACACCGGCGGGCCGTGGTTCCGGCGCCCGCCGGTTCGCGATCGCCCGGCCGGCCAGCGCCGGGGCGGCCAGCCCGGCGGTGGCGAAGATCCCGCCGAGCACCAGCCAGCCGACCGGACCGCCACCGAGCACCAGCAGCGTGAGCAGGCCCCGGCCGAGCGCCTGGGCCAGCCCGGTGAGCAGGCCGTCCGCGCCCTGGTAGGCCCCGATCGCGCCGGGCGGGGCCAGGTCGTAGGCGAGGCCCGCCCCGGCCGCGCCGTGCCACAGGTCGCCCACCGTCCACACCGCGGTCGCGACGAGCAGCAGGACGACCGCCGGGAGCACCGGCAGGCCGGCCGTCGCCGCGTACAGCGGTGTCGCCGCCGCGAGCACCAGCCCGGCCCGGCGCAGCTTCCGCGCGGCCGGCGCGGCACGCTCCGCGCCCCGGCTCAGCCGGACCGCGAGCAGCACGGTGAGGACCGTGTTGGCGAGCAGCACCGCCGACACCACGGGTGGCGGCGCGCCGGCTCGGTCCACCGTCCACAGCGGCACGACGAGCACGAGCACCGTCACGTGCGTGCTCAGCACCGCCGAGACGCCGCTCACCGCGAGGAACCGTCCGTCGCGCAGCGGTCCGCCGCGCCTTCGTCCTCCGCCGCGCCGCGTGCCCGGCGTGCGTCGCGTGCCGGCGCCGGCCGGCTGCGGCGGCAGGCGCATCAGCAGCGCCGCCGAGAGCAGGTAGGTGGCCGCGTTGCCGACCACGAGCACCTGGTACGCCCGGTGCGTGTCCACCGCGAGCGCGATCCCGGCCAGCGCGGTACCGACGGTGATGCCCAGGTTCGCCACCGCGCGCAGCGTGGCGAAGGCGTGCACCCGGCCGTCCGGGCCGCCCACCGCGGCCACGAGCGCCGCCCGTACCGCCAGGTTGCCGGCCGCGAGCAGCGCCTCCGGCACCGCCACCGCCAGGAACGCCGGGAACGAGCCGACCAGCAGGTACGCGAGCGCGGCGACCGCCTGGCCCACCTGGAGGACGGCCCGGAGCGTACGCGGATCCCATCTGTCGGCCAGCGCGCCCAGCGGCACGCTCGCGCTGAGCCCGACCAGCCCGGCGACGGTGAGCCCGGCGCCCACCGAGGTGGCGGAGAGGCCCACGTCCCGGGTCAGGTAGAGCGCCCCGCCCGCCAGCCACAGCCCCGCGCCGACCGTGTTGACCAGCGTGGCGTACGCGAGGGTGCGCAGCGGCCCAGGCGGCGGGAGCGGCGAGACGCGTCCCATCAGCGGGGTAGGGCGAGGGGCATGGGGTCGACGCTAGGACTGTTCCGGCTGGCCCGGAGCCCCGCTCGGGGCGACGCCCGTCACACCGCGAGCCCGCCGGGCGTCGCCGCCGCTGGTCACCGCCGAAACATCCGGAGCGAGCGCGGTGCGGGAAATCCGCTCGCCTGCCGGTCCCCGCTCTGCCAGGGTCGGCGCCGTGGAGCGCAGCAGGATCGCCAGGGCCGAGGAACTGACCGAGGTGCAGCGGATCGAGGTGGCTTCCGGCACCCCGTTCCGGGAGATCGGCATGACCCTGGTGGCCGACATGCCGCCGTTGCCGCTGGAGGCGCTGGGCGCCGGGCAGCGCGCCGGCCGGCTGTGGGTGGCGACCGACCCGGCCGACCGGCCGATCGCGTTCGCGCTCGCCGATCTGGTCGACGGCGCGGCGCACGTGCAGCAGCTCAGCGTCGATCCGGCGTACGCCCGCCGTGGCATCGGGCGGCGTCTGCTCGACCGGGTGGCGGGGTGGGCGTCGTCGCAGGGGTTGCCGGCGCTGACGCTGACCACGTTCCGCTCGGTGCCGTGGAACGGCCCCTACTACATGCGATGCGGATTCCGCGAGCTGAGCGGGACGGAGCTGACGGCGGGCCTGATCGAGCTGCTGGCCGCCGAGGCGGCGCTGGGCCTCGACCCGGCCGAGCGGATCGCTATGCGCCGCCCCGTCCCCGCACGCCTACCCGACTGAGCGGTTGACCCGTCGACCGGGCATCGCGGCCGTGCCACGTTCCGGTTGATCGCCGCCCACACCCGATGTTCCGCGTCGCCGCCCACGTGGCCCACGGTCGCGCACCTGCCTGTCCGAGTCCACCGGATTCTTGGCGGAACGGTGACGCGGCGCCGCAACGGCGCTCGGCGGGGCGGGCCGCGCTCAAGCGCGGGCGGCGGCTCCCGCGGAAGGATGAGCTTTTCGAGCCTTATGCCTCTCGGTCATATTTATGACGGAGAGGCATGACGCCGGCGGGGCAACTCTTCTCTTCCGGGGCGACACGCCGAGCCCGGGCGGCGCGTTAACCGGTCGACCGCGGGCGTGGGCCGTGCCACGATCGCGCGATGCCTGCCTCCGTGACCGGCCTGCTGCGCCGCCAGTTCGACCTGACCTGGGCGCTCGCCGAGTACCACCTCGACCGGCTGGAGCCGGCGGACTTCCTCTGGGAAGTGGGCGGCGTCTGCTGGACCATGCGCCCCGAGCCGGACGGCGGGTGGCGTCCCGACTGGGCCGACAGCGAGCCGGACCCGGTGCCGGTGCCCACGATCGCGTGGCTGACCTGGCACGTCGGCTGGTGGTGGTCGGTCGCGACCGACCACGTGCGGCAGCGTCCGGTGCGGGAACGCGACGACATCCGCTGGCCCGGGCCGGGCCCGGAGACCATCGCCTGGCTGCGGGAGCTGCGGACGGAGTGGACGGACGCGCTGGACGGGCTGACCGGGGCCGACCTGGAGCGGCCGTCGGCGTACCCCTGGCCGGCCGACGCGGGGTTCACCGTCGCGGACCTGGCCGCCTGGGTGAACGCCGAGCTGATGAAGAACGTGGCCGAGATCGGCCAGCTCCGGCTGCTGCGAGCGGCCGGGCTCAGTGGGCGCCGCCGAGGTTGAGCACCACCACCCCGGCGATGACGAGCCCCGCGCCGATCACCTTGGTCACGCTCAGCGGCTCACCGAGGAACGCCGCGCCGATCGCCATGATGGCGGCGGTGCCGAGGCCGGACCAGACCGCGTACGCGACACCGACCGGGATGTCCTTCACGGCCAGGGAGAGCAGCCCGAACGCGGACAGGTACGCCACCGCCAGGCCCAGTGTGGGCCAGAGCCGGGTGAAACCGTCGGTGGCCTTGAGCAGACTGGTGCCGATCACCTCGGCGGTGATCGCGCCGAGCAGGAACAGGTACGCCATCGCAGGACCGTACCCGGTCCTGCGATGGCGTCCGGTCAGCTCGGTCAGGAGACCGTGCAGGCCTTTCCGTTCAGGGTGACCAGCCCCGGATCCGGGTTCGGGAACCGGGAGGCGGTCCCGTTGAAGCCGAACGTGGTGGACGCGCCCGGCGCCAGCTTCGCGTTCCAGGACAGGTTCTTCGCGGTGACCGTGGCGCCGCTCTGGCCGAGCTGTGCCGACCACGCGTGGTCGACCTTCTGGTCGCCGAGGAACGCCCAGCGCAGGCTCCACCCGTTCACCGCCGTCGTGCCGGTGTTGCGCACCGTCACCTGGGTGGTGAAGCCGGACGGCCAGCTCCCGTGCGTGGTGTAGGTGACCGCGCAGGACGGCGCCGGCACCGCGCCGGCGTCACCCTGGTCGGCCAGGAACGACGCGAGCCAGGCCAGCGCCGAGTTCCAGTTGATCGCCACCTCGTTCGTCGCGTACGAGTTGATGTCGTCGACGTAGCAGAACATCGGCGCGCACCCGGCAAGCAGGTTCGCCGCGAACGGGTCCTGGAGCGCGGCGTTCGGACCACCGGCGAGCGAACCGGCCGGCGGGCGCGGCAGGTCCGGGTTGAGCTGGTGGCCGAAGATCCGGCTGTGCTGGTTGCGGGCGTGCTGCTCGCCCCACCCGGTCACGTACGACATGTTCAGCGCGTTGCGGCCGAACAGGTAGTCGGCGGCCTGCACCGCGCCGTCCCGGTACTTCGCGTCCCGGCTCAGGTCGAACGCGGTGGCGAGCACGATCGCGTTGTTCACCAGGTTGCTGTTGCTGCCCCAGACGTACGCGTCGGCGCTGCCCGGGAACGGCAGCCCGTACGCCTGTCCGGCGATCGTGGCCAGGTATCCGTCGGCGGCGGCGGTGATCGACTCGCGGATCCGGGTCTTCTCCGCCGCGGGCAGCGTGTTCGGCACGGTGGCCAGGTCCAGGCGGCCCAGCGCGGCGACACTCTGCCAGCCGAACGCGCCGGTCGGGGCGAACACGTCGGCGGTGTGCAGCGGCGAGCCGGTGATGTCGGCCAGGTACGCCTTGTCGCCGGTGGTCAGCCACAGCTCGACAGCGGCCCAGTAGAACTCGTCGGTGACGTTCGTGTCGTCGTACGCGCCGCCGCCGGTGCCGTCGCTGGCCGAGGCGTAGATCGCCGGGTGCGCCTTGGCCGCCGCGTACGCGGTCTTCGCGGCGGTGCCGCAGCGCGCGGCGAACGCGGCGTCGTACGGGGCGTACAGCCGCTGGCACTGCGCGGCGACGGCGGCCAGGTTCAGCGTGGCGGCGGTGGACGGCGCGTGCAGCTCACGCGGCTGCGGGTCGTCCTGGGGCTGCAGCGGCAGGCCGGTCCAGTTCCGGTCGTGGATCTTGTGGTGGACCATCCCGGCCAGCGGCTTGCCCGCCGGCACCTGCATGCGCAGCAGGAACTCCACCTCCCAGCGGGCCTCGTCGAGCACGTCCGGCACGTCGTTGCCGCGCTCGGGCAGTCGCAGCGTCGAGTCGCCCAGGGCGGCCCCGCCGGCGGCGGTCTCGGCCGTCTTGGTCCGCTCGAACGTGCTCAGCAGCTGGTAGGCGGCGATGCCGCCGTTGACGACGTACTTGCCGTGGTCGCCCGCGTCGTACCAGCCGCCGCGCACGTCCAGCGAGTAGTCGCAGACGCCGGCCTGGCACGGCACGTCGGTGTCACCCTGGTTCGGCTCGACGCCGAGGTGGCCGGCCGGGCGGGCGTACTCCTCGCCGATCAGGTCGCCGTCGATCTCGATGCCGCTGCGCTGGGCGTAGAAGAACTGCAGCGAGTCGGCGCGCAGCCGGTCGTAGAGCGCGCCGGAGATGTCGAACGGGTGGCTGGTCTCGCCGTCCACTGCCAGCGTGTAGCCGGTGCCCGGCGTGCGGTACGCGGAGAAGTCGACAGTCTGCACGTTCTGCGCCGAGGCGACGTCGGTGCCGCGCGGCGTGGTCTGCCCGCTGGCGACCACCGCGCCGCCGGCCGACTTGAGCTGCCAGGGCAGGGCGTCGGTGGCCTCGGTGACCACTGTGGCGTGCTTCGGCCCGCCGGGCAGGTAGCCGACCTGGTTGACCCGGACCCGGGGCCCGGTGTCCGGCTCGTACGGCGGCGCCGGCTCTCCGCCGCGCAGCGACACGTTGTCCAGGCAGAACGTCTGCGCCTGGGCGCTGCCACCGACCTGGAAGATCAGCTGGGCGGTGGGGTTGTCGGCCGGGGAGGTGAAGGTGGTGGTGACGTGCTTCGCGGTGCCGGTGGCTGTGGCGTCGACGCTGGCGTAGGTGGTGTAGGGGGCGCTGCCGAGCTGGAGCACCGCCTTGACGGCCGCGCCGGGGGTCGCGGAGACGTCGAAGGACAGCTCGTACTCGGCGCCCTGGGTCAGCGGCACCGCGTCCTGGCCGATCCCGGCGTCCCACGGGTTGGCTGTGCCCGCCGCGACGGAGGTGCAGAGCCGGCCGTCGACGACCGCGAGGTCGCCGGTGCCGTACGAGAACCAGGGGGAGACGCCGGCGCTGAAGTCGCCGTTGCGCAGTTGTTCGGGGGCATCCGGCGGCACCTCGGCGCTCGCCGGGCCGGCGGTGAGGCCGGTGAGCGCCAGCGTGGTGGCCGCGAGTGCGGCGAGCCGACGACGGGATCGGGTCACGGAGGTTCCTTCCGTGCTCGGGGGTGGTGGGGGAGACCGGGAGCTGGGAGCGCTCCCAATATCAGCCCGATGTTTCCACCGCGTTCCGTCGCTGTCAATCGATCCGGCCCGATGAGGCATCCCGCCCGCGCGCGGCCCGATTCGGCGCGCCACGTACGATGTCAGTGATCTCCTAGAGACATCCGAGCCCTCGACCTGGCAGGCTGCGACCCATGACCCTGAAGCTTCGTTCCGTCGGAGCGAGCGACCGTGGGCTGATCCGCAGCGGTAACCAGGACGCGCAGCACGCCGGTGCCTGGCTGGTCGCGGTCGCCGACGGCATGGGCGGCATGGCGGCCGGCGACCTGGCCAGCCGCATCGCCATCGACGCGGTCGCCCCGCTGGACGTGGAGACGCCGGAGGACGCTCTCGTCGCCGCACTCCAGGGCGGGATCGAGCTGGCCACCGCGCGGATCCGCCAGGCCGTCGAGGAGGATCCGGAGCGTCAGGGCATGGGCACCACGCTCACCGCGCTGCTGTTCGCCCGTACCGGCAGCTGTCTCGCGCTGGCGCACGTCGGCGACTCCCGGGCCTACCTGTACCGCGAGGGCGTGCTCAAGCAGGTCACCCGCGACGACACGTTCGTGCAGATGCTCGTCGACCAGGGCGTCATCACCGCCGAGCAGGCCAGCAGCCATCCCCGGCGGGCGGTGGTGACCCAGGCGTTGCAGGGCGACGAGGTCTCCCCGTCGTACGCCACGATGGTGCCCCGGGCCGGTGACCGCTGGCTGCTGTGCAGCGACGGCCTCTCCAACGTGGTCCGCGCGGACACGCTCACCGAGGTGCTCAGCGAGCAGCCGGAACGCGACGCCTGCGCGGCCCGGCTGATCGACCTGGCGTTGCGGGCCGGCGGCCCGGACAACATCACCGTCGTGATCGCCGACGTCGTCGAGGAATAGCCCTCACCGCCGTCGCGGGGCGGCCCTTCGGGTCGGCTCGGCGGTGGTCGGGTCCTCCGGCCACGGATGGCGCGGGTAGCGTCCGCGCAGCTCCGCCCGTACCTGCTGATAGCCGGTGCGCCAGAACGAGGCCAGGTCGGCGGTGACCGCCACCGGCCGCCCGGCGGGGGAGAGCAGGTGCAGCAGCACCGGCACCCGCCCGTCGCCGATGCGCGGCACGTCCCGCCAGCCGAACGTCTCCTGGAGCTTGACCGCCAGCACCGGCGCGGCCGGGTCGGCGTAGTCGACCCGGATCCGCGAGCCGCTGGGCACCTCCAGGCGCTCCGGGGCCAGCTCGTCCAGCCGCGCCGCCTGCCGCCAGTCCAGCAGCCGCCGCAGCGCCGCCGCCACGTCCACCCGGTGCAGGTCGGCCCGGCGCCGGGCGTGGGCCAGCTCCGGGCCGAGCCAGACGCGCGCCTCGGCGAGCAGCGCCGCGTCGGAGACGTCCGGCCAGTCGTCGCCGAGCGCCTGGCGGCAGAACGCCAGCCGGCGGCGCAGCCCGGTCGCCTCCGGCGTCCAGCGCAGCAGGCCCGGTCCCTCCTGCCGCAGCCCGTCCAGCAGCGCCGCCGCGACCAGCTCCGGGTCCGGCGCGGTGAGCGGCCGGTCGACCAGCTCGACGGCGCCGAGCCGGACCACCTCGCGGGCCACCACGTCCCCGCCGGACCAGGCCACCTCCCGCCCGGTGTCCAGCAGCGCCGCCCCGGCCTCCCGGGCGGTCGCCTCGTCGATCGGCGCGGCGAGCCGCACCCGGGCGGCGGGCGCGCCGGGGGAGCGGTCGGCCACCGCGACGGCCAGCCACGCCGCTCCGGGCAGCCCCGAGCCGGGCGCCAGCTCCGCAGCGGTCCCGCCGGCCATCAGGTACGCGGACCCGCCCGGCCGCCGTGCCCGGGCCAGCCGTTCCGGGTACGCCAGTCCGGCGAGCAGCCCCGCGGCCAGATCGTCCGGCAGGCGCCCCCGCTCGGCCGCGCCGTCGGCGGGCAGGGCGGCGCGCAGGCGGCGTACCTCGGTGCGCCAGCGCGCGGTTGCGGCCGGGTCGGTGCCGTCGCGCAGTCGCCGCCAGCGGGCGGGCAGGTCGTCCCCGGTCCCGCCCAGCGTGTCCTCGCCGAGGATCGCCACCACCTGGGCGGCCCGTTCGGCACCGACCCGGGGTGCGCCGTCCAGCAGCGCCCGCGCCAGCCGGGGATGCGTGCCCGCCGCCGCTACCGCCCGTCCCCGCGCGGTGATCCGGCCGTCGTGGTCCACCGCGCCGAGCGTGGTGAGCGTCTCCCGCGCCACAGTCAGCGCGGCCGGTGGCGGTGGGTCGGGCAGCGCCAGCCCGGTGCCGTCCGGTGTGCCCCAGGCGGCCAGCTCCAGCGCGAATCCGGTCAGGTCGGCGGTGGCGATCTCCGGTTCGGGCTGCGGGGCGAGCCGTTCGTGTGCCGCCTCCGACCAGCAGCGGTAGACCGCGCCGGGCGCCTCCCGTCCGGCCCGGCCGGCGCGCTGGGTGGCCCCGGCCCGGGACACCGGCACCGTGACCAGCGCGCCCAGCCCTCGGGCCAGGTCGGTGCGCGGCACCCGGCTCAGTCCGGCGTCCACCACCACCCGGACGCCGGGCACGGTCAGGCTGCTCTCCGCCACCGCCGTCGCGAGCACCACGCGCCGTCCGGCGGCCGGGGTGAGCGCCGCGTCCTGGGCGGGCCCGGGCAGCCGGCCGTGCAGGGGCAGTACCGCGATGTCGCGCAGGTCGGCCAGGCGGCCCGCGACGGCGGCGATCTCACCCGCGCCGGGCAGGAAGACCAGCACGTCGCCGTCGCGTTCGCGCAGCGCCCGGCGCACGGTGGCGGCCACGTGGTCGAGCAGCGCGGGATCGACCCGGCCCGCGCCGGGCGGCGTCACCGGGCGCGGCGGTGGCGCCCACACCCGCTCGACCGGGTGCAGCGCGGCCTCGGCGCGTACCACCGGGGCGGGGTCGCCGGCGCCGAGCAGCGCCGCGAACCGGTCCGTCTGCGGGGTGGCCGACATCGCCAGCAGCCACAGGTCCGGGCGCAGCGTCGCGCGGGCCTCGACGCTGAACGCCAGCGCCAGGTCGGCGTCGAGGTGCCGTTCGTGACACTCGTCGAGCACTACCGCGTCCACGCCGGGCAGCTCCGGGTCGTGGTGCAGGCGGCGGACCAGCAGGCCGGTGGTGACCACCTCGACCCGGGTACGCGGGCCGGTCCGGCGCTCGCCGCGCACCGCGTATCCGATCCGGTCGCCGACCCGCTCGCCGAGCAGGGCGGCCATCCGGTGCGCGGCGGCGCGGGCGGCGACCCGCCGGGGCTGGGCGATCACCACGCGGCCGGGCACCGCGTCGGCGACCGCGAGCGGCGCGGTGGTGGTCTTGCCGGTGCCCGGCGGCGCCACCAGGACGGCGGCGCCGCGCTCGCGCAGCGCGCCGACGAGCGCCGGCAGGACCGGGCGGACCGGCAGGTCGAGCGGGATGTCGGCGAGCACGGCCCCACTCTCGCACCGCGCCGCCGGACGGTCCGCGCTGCCCCCGGAACGCGGAACGGCCCGGCCGGCGCACCGCCGACCGGGCCGGGTGGCCGCCGCGCCGGGTCCGCCGACCCGGCCGCAGCCCCCTTGCTAGTACGTTCCGTCGAGCTGACCGCGCAGCTTGGTCAGGGCCCGGGCCAGCAGCCGGGACACGTGCATCTGCGAGACGCCGATCTGCTCGGCGATCTGCGACTGGGTCAGGTTGCCGTAGAAGCGCAGCGTAAGGATCTTCTGCTCGCGCCGGTCGAGCGTGGCGAGCGCCGGGCCGAGGGCGACGCGCATCTCGGCCAGCTCGAACTCGCCGTCCTCGCCGCCGAGCAGGTCGCCCAGCTCGGTGGCCCGCTCGCCGTCGCCGGTCGGGGTGGACAGCGACACCGCGTTGTAGGCGCGGGCGCCCTCCAGGCCCTCCAGCACCTCTTCTTCGGTGAGCTTGAGGTGGGCGGCGATGTCGGCGACCGTCGGGGAGCGGCCGAGCGTCTGGAGCAGCGTGCTGTTGGCGTCGGAGATCGCCAGGCGCAGCTCCTGGAGCCGGCGGGGCACTCGGATGTCCCAGGTGCGGTCGCGGAAGTGGCGCTTCAGCTCGCCGATGATGGTGGGGATGGCGTAGCCGGCGAAGTCGACGCCGCGCGACGGGTCGAACTTGTCGATCGCCTTGATCAGGCCGATCGCCGCGGTCTGCGCCAGGTCGTCGTTCGGTTCGCCGCGGCCGCTGTAGCGGTGGGCCAGGTGGTTCGCCAGCGGCAGCCACGCCTCGATGGCGCGGTCGCGCAGCGCGGGCCGGGACGGGTGGCCGGCCGGCAGCGCGGCCATCGCGGCGAGCAGGTCGGCGGCGCTGTCGGTGAGCGAGCGGGGGTCGAGCTTCGCGGAGCCGGCCGGCGTGGTCGCCGGGGCGCTGGTCGTGGGAGCGGTCATGGGTGGTCCTCCCTGCACCTCGTCCACGGAAGAAAAAAGACGTGACGCTCAGGTTTAGGTGTCGGTAGTACGTTCGGAAGCCACCATAGCCCGATCGTGCTGCGGAAATCTAGCCGAAAGTACGATGTACTTAAGGTGTGGCGGGGTATGGACCTCGTTTTTCCGGGCATAGCGCGCCCCGATCGGTCAACGAGGAATCCGACAGGTGGTCGATGTGTCGGCTTTCTGTCGTTGTCCCGCCGACGGGACCGCCCGTAGCGTCCGTAGCGACACGTCAACGGAGGCACCGTGCTGGATCCCGCCGCGCCGCAACTCGTCATCAACGCCCGGACGCTGCTGTTCAGCTGGCTCCCGGCGGATCCCCGCGCGGTCGACACGCTGCTGCCCGCGGGGCTGCGCCCGCACCCGCAGCGTCAGGTGTTCGTCAACCAGTACGTGGTCGACGACGAGACGCAGACCTCCGGCTTCGGCGCGTACTCGCTCACCTACCTGGGTGTCTCACTGGCGGATATGGATCCGCCCGACGGCGAGACGCCGGGTGGCTGGTGGACGCACTACCTCACCTCCAGCGAGCGGGTCCGGCAGTACGCCGCCGCGCGGGGCGCACCCGCCGCCGCCGGGCAGACCCGCCTGGACCTGCGGGGCGACCGGCTCACCGCCGAGACCCGGGCCGCCGACGGCACGCTGCTGATCCGGGTCACCGCCCGGGTCGGGCACACCGGCACCGAGGCGCACATGGGCCACCATCGCTACCTCACAGGCAACGACGGCGAGCTGATCGTCACCGACTATCCGTACGTGGCCGAGCCGGTGTCCCCGTTCGAGGTCGAGTCGGTGGAGTTCCCGGCCCCGGAGCACCCGGTCCACGCGTTGCGGCCGGCCAACCCGCTGCACGTGTGCTGGGGCTTCTACTCGCCGCGCGTGTCGTTCGCGTACCCGGCCCGCCCGAACGTGCCGGACGAGCCGGCCGACCTTCACCAGGTGCCGGCCCGGCGGGCCCGCAGCGGCCTGCCGTCCGGGTCGTAGACCAGCCGGTACGCGGGCAGCGCCCAGAGCCGCGTATGCCAGGGCAACCGCTCCGGGCGGTGCGGCCGCAACCGGCCCGGCGGACGGGGACCGGCCCGGCCCCCGGCGTGCCAGCGCTCCAGCTCGTCCGCCGCCGCGGTGATCGCCGCGACCGCGTCCACCGGGTCCAGCAGGTCGTCGTCCTGCGCGCCGCCCGGATCGCGGTCCAGGTGTTCGCGCCACAGCCGCAGCCGCAGGTCGCGGGCGAACACCCGGGCGCCGTCGCCCAGCCCCGCCGGGTCGGCCGGCGCCCGCTCGTCGCGGGTGTCGTCGAGCACCGCGCAGGACAGCTCGCTGTCGTGCGTCCAGGACCGGCGGTTGAAGTTGTCGCTGCCCACGCTGGCCCACACGTCGTCCACCACGCAGACCTTCGCGTGCACGTAGACCGGCGTGCCGTCGTGGTTCTCCACGTCGAACACGTGCACCCGCTCCGGCGCGGCCCGGTGGCACAGCGACAGCGCCTGCTCCCGGCCGACCATGTTCGGCGGCAGCGCGAGCCGGCCGTCCACGTCCGGATGCCGGGGCACGACCGCCACCAGGTGCAGGTCCGGGTGCTCCTGCAGCGCCTGCGCGAACAGTTCCGCCACCTCGGTCGACCAGAGGTACTGGTCCTCCAGGTAGATCAGCCGCCGGGCCCGGCGTACCGCCTTGGTGTAGCCGCGGGCCACTGTGCGCTCGCCGTCCGGGGCGAACGAGTAGCGGGGGCGCACCGCCGGGTAGGTGCGCAGCACCTGCACGTGGTGCGGTCCGCAGGGCGGCGGGTCGGCAGGCTGCTCGGGCAGCGGGTCCGGGCGCAGGTCGGAGCCGCGCAGCCGGTCCCGCAGGTACGCCATCGGGTTCTCCGAGTCCAGCGGCATCGGGTCGGTCCACCGCTCCCGGAACGTGGTGTCGAGCGCGCCGACCACCGGTCCGCGTAGCGCGAGCTGCACGTCGTGCCAGGGTGGCGTGGGGCCGTACCGCGGGGACATGCCGACCGGCTGCGGGTCGCCGGCGTGGCCGGCGTCGTCGCGGCGGCTGTGGCACAGGTCGATGCCGCCGGCGAAGGCGATGTCGCGGCTCGGGTCGCCGGGCCGGCGCAGCACCACGAGCTTCTGGTGGTGCGAGCCGCCGCGCCGGACCCGCTGGTCGAGCAGCACCTCGCCGCCGGCCGCGCGGACCGCCTCGCTGAGGTCGCGGTTCTCCGCCTCGCTGTAGGAGAGCGTGTCGAGGTGGGAGCGCCAGAGCAGGCCCTTGACGATGACGCCGCGCTGGGCGGCCTGCGCGAACAACTGCGCCACGGTGGGGCCGTCCGGGCGCATCCGCTCGTCCGGGTCACCGCGCCAGTCGGTGAAGAACAGGTGGTCGCCCGCGGACAGCGCCTCCACCTCGCTGACCAGGCGGTCGAAGTACGCGGCACCGTGAATCAGCGGCTCGGCGAGGTTTCCATCGGCCCAGACGGGTAACTCAGACCCCGGGTTGGCGCGTTCCTGTGCGGTGAGGAACCAGTCCCGCAGAGTCACGTTCCACCCCCCGAGGTCGACGACGTCCTCACACGGTAGGACCCCCGGCAGGGCCCCGCACGTCGAGCAGCAGGTCGGCGTCGGTGCCGCGCGTCAGGGGTGCGCCGGACCCCTGGATCGCGATACCGAGGAGGCACCGACATGCCCGCCGAGACGACGAACACCGTGACCGACCGCGACCAGGTGGTGGAGGGGGAGCGGGGTGCGCTGGTGGCGGTCCTGTTGATGGTGATCCTCGGGGTGGCCGGGATCTTCGCCGTCTCCTGAGACCGCGGCCGGGCGCCCCGGCGAACCGGGGCGCCCGTAGCAGGTCAGGGCCGGTCGCCCTGGCCGTCGGTGTGCGGCACCCGCCCGGTCGGGATCACCCCGAGCCGGCCGGCCTGGAAGTCCTCGACCGCCTGGATCAGCTCGGCGCGGGTGTTCATGACGAACGGGCCGTAGTGCGCCACCGGCTCGCGGATCGGCTGGCCGCCCATCAGGTAGAGCTCCAGCGCCGGGGCGTTGGAGTCCTGCGTCCGGTCGGCGGTGATCCGCAACGCCTCACCGGGCCCGTGCACGGCGAGCTGGCCGAGGTGGATCGGCCGCCGGTCGGTTCCGACGGTGCCGCGGCCGGCCAGCACGTACACCAGCGCGTTGAAGTCGGACCGCCACGGCAGGCTCAGCTCGGCGCCGGGTTGCAACGTGGCGTGCGCGATGGTGATCGGCGTGTGCGTCGAGCCCGGACCCTGGTGCCCGGCGACCTCACCGGCGATGACCCGGATCAGGCCGCCGCCGTCGGGCGTGGTCAGCAGCGCCGACTCCCGGCCGCGGATGTCCTGGTAGCGGGGCGCGCTCATCTTGGCGACGCTGGGCAGGTTGACCCAGAGCTGCAGGCCGTGGAACAGCCCGCCGCTCATCACCAGGTGCTCCGGCGGCGCCTCGATGTGGAGCAGGCCACTGCCGGCAGTCATCCACTGGGTGTCGCCGTCGGTGATGGTGCCGCCGCCACCCGTCGAGTCCTGGTGGTCCATGATCCCGTCGATCATGTAGGTCACCGTCTCGAAGCCGCGGTGCGGGTGCCAGGAGGTGCCCTTCGGCTCGCCCGGCGCGTAGTCGACCTCGCCCATCTGGTCGAGGTGGATGAAGGGGTCCAGCTCGGTCATCGGCACGCCGGCGAAGGCCCGGCGGACCGGGAAGCCCTCGCCCTCGTACCCGCTGGGGGCGGTGGTGACCCGGCGGACCGAGCGGTATTCGGTGGCCTCGCCGAGCTGCGGCAGGCGGGGCAGGACGAGGACGTCGTCGACGGTGATCGCGGGCATCGCGGGGCTCCTTACTTGTCGGCCGGGGTGGACGACGCGGTGCGGTCGGCGCGCAGGCGCCGGCCGAGCCGCTCGAAGACCCGGGTGAGGCAGGCGACCTCGGCGTCGTCGAGGTCGTCGATCAGGTGGGCGCGCACGGAGCGCAGGTGGTGCGGCGCGGCCTCGCGCAGGGCGAGCAGGCCGGCGGCGGTGAGCACGGCCTCGCTGCCGCGCCGGTCAGCCGGACACGCCTCCTTCGCCACCAGGCCGCGCTTGCGCATCGTGGTGATCTGGTAGGTCAGCCGGCTCGGTGAGAACACCAGCCGGTCGGCCAGCTCACCCATGCGCAGCCGGTGGCCGGGCGCCTCGGAGAGCAGCACCAGCACGTGGTAGTCGGCGAAGCTCAGGTCGCTGTCGGCGCGCAGGTCGTCCTCGAGCCGGGTGAACAGCCGCTGGCTCGACTCGATGTACGCGCGCCAGCAGGCCGTCCGCTCCGCGTCCAGGCTCTCCGTCATGGCTCCGAGAGTAGCACTATTTAAAATTTAAACAAGCTCTGCTGCCGTGGGGACCTGCGCTCCTCCGTAGGCCTCCTTCAAACCTGAAGAGATGACCCGGCTAGGGTCGGGGGATGGACGATCTCGACCTGCTCGACTGGCGGGAGCGGGTGGCCCGGCTCTACCTGTCCGGCCTCGACCTGGCCGGGTTCCGGGCCGCGCGCGACGAGCTGTTCCGCACCCACCCGAGCAGCCCGGTGCCGCCCGCCGACCGGCCCGCCTTCACCGGGCTGCGCTGGTACCCGCCCGACCCGGCGGCTGTGGTCGAGGCGCCGCTGCGCCAGGCCTCCGGCGAGCTGCGCATCGACACCGGCGGCCCGGACGGCGTGGTCGCGTACCGGCGGGCCGCGATCGCCGAGACGCCGTGGGGACCGCTGACGCTCTGGTGGATCGAGGCGTACGGGGGCGGGCTGTTCCTGCCGCTGCGCGACGGCACCTGCGGCGACGGCTCGTACGGCGGGGGCCGGTACCTCACCGACACGGTCAAGGGCACCTTCGGCCGGGGACTGACAGTGCTCCCCGGCGACCGGGTCCGGCTCGACGCCAACTACCTCTACAACCCCAGCTGCGCCTACGACGACAGGTGGGCCTGCCCGCTGGCGCCGCCGGAGAACCGGGTGGACGTGCCGCTGCGCGCCGGGGAGCGGGCGTACCACGAATGAGGGGAGGGCCGCCCGGCCCTCCCCTCATTGCCCTACCGGTCAGCGGGCGGTGGCGCCGGTTGGTGTCAGGTGCATCCGGCTGAGCAGTTGCTGGGCCTGACCGGCCATCTCCGCGTCCACAGTCACCGCGTACTGCGCGGCCCGCAGTGAACTGGCCGACGTGAAGTCACGCTGCCCACCGCTCATGGCGTGTGCCACAGCACCGAACACCGCACCCCAGATCGCACCGATCACCAGCCCGACCAGGATCACCGCCAGCCAGTTCCCGGCGGTGAAGATGCCGAACAGCAACCCGATGAACAAACCGAACCAGGCGCCGGTGCCGGCCCCGAGCAGGGCCGCCCGGCCCGTGGTGAGCCGTCCCATCACGGTCTCCACGAGCGTGAGGTCCGTACCGACGATCGAGGTACGTTCCACCGGGAAGCGGTTGTCGGCCAGATAGTCCACCACGCGCTGGGCGGACGGATAGTCCGGGTACGAGCCGATCGTGACGGTCGGCGCCCCGGCGTGCGGTCCGTGCCCGTCCCCGCTCGGCGGCGTCGGGCGACCGCCCGGGCCGGACGGGAGGTTGTCGCTGCCCGGCATTCCGGGTTGCCAGGCCGCGGTCGGAGTCGAGGGTCTGGTCATGAGCATCCTCCTTCGTCAACCCACCGCGTTCCCGGCGCCGGGCAGCGGTAACGCGCCGGGCCGGACCGATGTGGCGAGGCATGCCGATGCCCCGGGCCGGGTAGCCACATCCGTGCCGACCCGACACATCAGCGAGCACGGCTTCCTCGCCGACGGGCGCAGCGCGGCCCTGGTCGACCGCGACGGCTCGGTCAACTGGTGGTGCCCGCCCCGGTTCGACGCGCCGTCGGTGTTCGGGCGGTTGCTCGACGAGCACGCCGGGCACTGGAGCATCCGACCCGAGGGCGCGGCCACCAGCACTCGGTCCTACCTGGACGACACGCTGGTGCTGCGTACCGTCTTCACCACGGCGACCGGCACGGTCGCCGTCACCGACGCACTGGCGCTGGAGCACGGCGCGCGGGGCCACGACATCGGGATGCGCTCGCCCCGGGTGCTCGCCCGGCTGGTCGAGGGGCTCACCGGCGAGGTGGCGATGCGTGTCGAGTACGCGCCGCGCTTCGAGTACGGCCGGGTCGGCGCCTACCTCACCGAGCACGACGGGGTGGTGGCCGCCACCGCCGGCGCCTGCCGGCTGGAACTGCGCGCCGACGTCCCGCTGGCAGTCGCCGAGGGGGCCGCCGCCGGCCGGTTCACCGCCCGCGCCGGCAGCGTCCACCGCTTCACCCTCGGGTACGCCCCGGCGTACGCCGGCGCCGCACCGGCGCTGCCCGACGCCGCCGAGGCGGTGGCCGAGACCGTCGCCGCCTGGCGGTCCTGGTCGGCGCTGCACGACTACCAGGGTGAGTACCGCGACGAGGTGCGGCGCAGCGCCCTCGCGGTGCAGGGCATGACGTACGCGCCGAGCGGCGCCGTCGTCGCGGCGGCCACCACCTCGGTGCCGGAGAAGCTCGGCGGCGACCGCAACTACGACTACCGCTACGTGTGGCTGCGCGACTTCAGCCTCACGCTCCAGGCGCTGTGGCGGGCGGCCTGCCCGGACGAGGCGGACCGGCAGTTCACCTGGGTGGCGCGGGCGATGGGCCGGATCGGCGACGAGCCGGTGCCGATCATGTACGGCGTCGAGGGGGAACGGGACCTCACCGAGCACGACCTCGACCACCTGGCCGGGTACGAGCACAGCCGGCCGGTGCTGGTCGGCAACGACGCCTGGCGGCAGCGGCAGAACGACGTGCTGGGCGAGGTGCTCGACGCCGCCTGGCTGATGCGGTACTACCTCGACCCGATGTCACCGGAGGTCCGCGACCTGCTGCGTACGCTCGCCGACCAGGCCGAACGCGGCTGGCACCGGCCCGACGCGGGGATGTGGGAGGGGCGCGGCCCGCAGCGGCACTACGTGTCGTCGAAGGTGGAGTGCTGGACCGCGCTGGACCGGGCGGTCCGGTTCGGCTCCCGCATCGGCGAGCCCGCCGACGTGGCGCGCTGGGCAGCCGCCCGCGACGAGATCCGGGCGGCTGTGCTCACCCACGGCTGGAACGAGCGGGTCGGCGCGTACACCGGGGCGTTCGGCGCCGACGACCTGGACGCCTCGGTGCTGGTCATGCCGCTTGTCGGTTTCCTGCCCGCGAACGATCCCCGGATGCGCGCGACGATGGACGTGCTGGAGCGGCGGCTGTCCCGCGACGGGCTGCTGCGCCGCTGGGACGGCGACCCGGCCGGGTTCGTGATCTGCTCGTTCTGGCTGGCCGCCTGCCTGGCCGAGGCGGGGGAGCTGGACCGGGCCCGGCGGCTGTTCGAGCGGCTGGCCGCCCGCACCAACGACCTCGGCCTGTACGCCGAGCAGATCGACCAGGACACCGGCGAGCAGACGGGCAACTTCCCGCAGGCGTACTCGCACATCGGCCTGATCATCGCCGCCGGCCGCATAACGGACGCCGCCGCCTCTTCCCGCCACCCCGCGCCTGCTTCGCGTCGATCATGAGGTTGACGGCGAAGTCGATCTCCCTGAGTGCCGCCAACTTCATGATCGACCCGGGGAAGCGGGGGTGGGGGAGGATGAGGGGGTGGAACTGGTCGTGATGGCTGACACGCATGTGCCCAAGCGGGCGCGGGATCTTCCGGGGGCGCTGTGGGGGGCCGTCGAGGCCGCGGATGTCGTCGTGCACGCCGGGGACTGGGTGGACGTGGCGCTGCTGGACGCGCTGGAGAAGCGGTCGCGCCGGCTGGTCGGCGTGTACGGCAACAACGACGGGCCGGAGTTGCGCGCCCGGCTGCCCGAGGTGGCCCGCGTCGAGCTGGACGGCCTGCGCGTCGCCGTGGTGCACGAGACCGGCCCGAAGACCCGCCGCGAGGAGCGCTGCGCCGCCGCGTACGGCGACTGCGACCTGCTCGTCTTCGGACACTCGCACATCCCCTGGGACAGCGTCGCCCCGGGCGGCCTGCGCCTGCTCAACCCCGGCTCACCCACCGACCGGCGGGCGCAGCCGTACGCCACCTACCTGACCGCGCGGGTGGCGGCGGGGCGGCTCGACCGGGTCGAACTGCACCGCCTGCCCCCGCGCTGACCTCAGCGGCCCCGGCCGGTCTCCGCCTGGAGCTCGTCGATCCGCCGGGACGCCTCGGCCTTGGTCAGGCCCTCCGGCACCGGCTCGCCCGCCTCCTGGGCCAGGGTGTGCAGGTACGACTCCTGGGCGGCGGTGGGCGGCTCGTCGCCGGTGACCCAGTCGTCCGGGTCCTTGACGGCGGCGTCCGGATTCACGTTCCTGCCGCTGGTGTTGGCGCGCTCGGCCATGCTCATCACCTCTCCTCGAACAGGTGTACCACTACCCCCGGCCCGGCGGGTTCATGCCGCCCGCCGCCTACGATCACCTGGTGACGGCGGAGCGGGCGGGCGTGGTGGTGGTCGGCGCGGGCATCGCCGGGGTGGCGTGCGCGACCGAGCTGGCGCGGGCCGGCATCCCGGTGCGGGTACGCGAACGGGCCCGGGTCACCGGCGGTCGGATGGCCAGCAAGCGCTTCGACGGCCGCCCTGCCGATCTGGGCGCCGCGTACTTCACGGTGGACGACCCGGACTTCGTCGCCGTGGTGGACCGGTGGCGGGACGCCGGGCTGGCGCGGGAGTGGACCGACACGCTCGTCGCGTACGGGCCGCGCGGACGCGAGCAGGTCGCAGGCCCGATGCGCTGGGCCGCCCCGCGCGGGCTGCGCTCGCTCGTCGAACACCTCGCCGCCGACCTGCCGGTGACGCACGACCGGCTGGTGATGACGGTCGAGCCCGGCCCCCGGGTGGACGGCACCGCTGCCGAGGCGGTCGTGCTCGCCATGCCCGGCCCGCAGGCGGCGCTGCTGCTGGACCCGGCGCTGGCCGAGGCGACCCGGGCGGTCGCCGCACAGCGCTGGTCGTCGGCGCTGACCGGGGTGCTGCACTTCCCGGCCCGTCGCTGGGCGGACTTCCGTGGCGCGTTCGTCAACGACCACCCCGTGCTCAGCCTGGTCTGCGACGACGGCGACCGGCGTGGCGACGCCGCGCCGGTGCTGGTCGCGCACACCACCGCCGGGTTCGCCGCCGGGCACCTGCTCCAGCCCACCGCCGCCCGCCCGGCTGTCGAGCAGGCGGTCCGCGACCTGCTCGGACTCCCCGAGCCGGCGGTGTCGGTCCACGTGCACCGCTGGACGTACGCGTCCCCGGCCGCGCACGCCGGGAGCGCCACGTACCACCTGGACGACGACGGCATCGGCCTGGCCGGTGACGCGTTCGGCCGCCCGCGCGTACAGACCGCCTGGCGCTCCGGCCGGGACCTGGGCCGCGCGCTCGCCGCCCGGCTGGGCGGATAGCCCGGGCCGGTCAGCCGGTGGCGCCCACCGGTTGGGCCGCCGACCCGGCCCGCGTGTCCTCGCCGGTGCGATCGCCCTCCCGGTCCAGCAACTGCATGACCGGTGTCGCGGCGATCCCGTGCGCCACCACCGACACCACCACCACGAGACCGACGGTGGCCCAGACCAGATCCGCCTGCGGGAAGTCGGTCTTGCTGGTGGCGTACGCCAGGTAGTAGAACGAGCCGACGCCGCGGATGCCGAACAGCGAGATCACCCAGTGCTCGGCCGGTTTGCCGGGCGCACCGCGCAGCGACAGCCACCCGGCCAGCGGCCGGATCACCAGCACCAGGGCCAGCCCGGCCAGCGCCGCCGGCCAGGTCAGCGGCGCGAGCAGCCCGCCGATCACGGCCCCGCCGAACAGCAGCAGCAACAGCACCGTGAGCAGCCGCTCCACCTGCTCGGCGAAGTCGTGCAGCACGGAGTGGAACTCGTGCGTTCGCTCGGCGGCCCGGATCGCGCGAGCGGCCACGAACACGGCCAGGAAGCCGTACCCGCCGATCACCTCGACCAGCCCGTACGCGAGGAACGTCGCGGCCAGCGCGAGGAAACCCTCGGAGTGCTTGGCCAGCCGCAGCTTGCTCGGGGCGCGGAAGAACAACTTGCCGAGCAGCCAGCCGACGAGCAGCCCGCCGCCCACCCCGGCGGCGAGCTTGTAGAGCACGTCCACGGCGAACCACTCGGCGAGCCAGCCGGACGGCGCGAGCCCGGTGGTGGCGATCGCGATGGCCGCGTACACGAACGGGAAGGCGAGCCCGTCGTTCAGGCCCGCCTCGGAGGTGAGCGCGAAGCGCACCTCGTCCTCCGAGTCCTCCACATCTGTCGGTTCACCCACCTGCACGTCCGAGGCGAGCACCGGGTCGGTGGGCGCGAGCGCCGCGCCGAGCAGCAGCGCCGCGGCCGGCACCAGACCGGCCCACCACCAGCCGAGCAGCGCCACCGCGGCGATGCACAACGGCATGGCGATCGCCAGCAGCCGCCACGTCGACGACCAACGGGCCCAGCTCAACGGGCGGTCGATCTTCAGACCGGCGCCCATCAGCGCGACGATCACCCCGACCTCGGTGAGGTGGGTGGTCAGCTCCGGCCAGCGCAGCGGGTCAGGTGTGGGCAGACCGGTGGGCAGTACGAACACGAGCATGCCGAGCCCGAGGAACGCGATCGGCATCGACAGCGGCCGTCGCTCCAGGACCCGGGGCAGTACCCCGGCCAGCAGCGCACCGACGCCCAGCAGAGCGAACGCGACATCGACCGGTTCCACGACACCACCCTTCGGCCGCCCGTGGACCGGGCGGCGGAGTCCAGCAGTGCCCCGAAGCGGGCCCGGTTAAGCGTGTGCGTGCCCGTCGATCGGACGGGCCGTCAGCCGAGCGTGGCGATGGCGCTGTCCGGCAGGGCGTCCAGCAGCGCCGCCGGGTCGTCGTAGACCGCCACCGCGCCCGCGCCGGCCAGCTCCGCCCGGCCGGTGCCGCCGCAGGTCAGCCCGATACAGGGGATGTCCAGCTTGCCGGCGGCGGCCACGTCCCACACCGAGTCCCCGACGAACACCACCCGCTCGGCGGCCAGCCCCGACTGGTCCAGCGCGGCGACCAGAATGTCCGGCGCCGGCTTGCTCTCCTGCGCGTCGGCCGACGAGGTGACCGAGTCGATCACGTCGTCCGCGTCCAGCGCGGCGCGCAGCGCTGTCACCTCGTGCTCGGCGGCCGAGGTCGCCAGCACCACCCGCAGCCCGCGTTCCGCGCAGGCGCGCAGCAGTTCCCGCGCCCCGGGCAGCGGCGCCAGCCGCTCCCAGTACTCCGCGTACAGCGTGTCGTGCGCGTCGCGCAGCCGGCCGTCGGCGTCCCGGTCCCGCTCCGCGCCGAGCAGGTGGTCGAGGATCTTGTCCGAGCCCATGCCGATGGACCTGTGGATCCGCGCCATCGGCACCCGGTGGTCGGCCTGGCGCAGCGCCTCCCACCAGCTCACCGTGTGCAGGTACGTCGTGTCGACCAGGGTGCCGTCAACGTCGAACAGGACACCGCGTCGCTTGTCGTCGGCCATGTCCGGCTCCTACCCGGCCGGGGCGTCGCCGACGCGCGACTCACCCGCCGGAATGAGGATCTCGAACCACACGGTCGATCCGCGTACGGCCGGGTCGGTGCCCCACGCGTCGCTCAGCTCCTCGATCAGGCCGAGCCCGCGGCCCCGGCTGCTGAGCGTGTCGGTCTGCGCCCGGGTGACCTGACCCCGGGTGCCCGAGTCGGCCACCGACACCAGCAGCCGCTCCGCGGACAGGTCGACCTCGACCCGGGCGGCGGTGCCGGCGTGCAGCAGCGCGTTCGTGGTCAGCTCGCTGGTGCACAGCACCGCCGCGCCGATCACCGCCTCCGGCACCCGCCACTCGCCGAGCTGCGCGGTCATCCAGTGCCGGACCCGGCTCGGCGCAGTCGGCTCGGCCGGCACCTCCATGCTCGCCGACCGGCTGGGGCGCACCGCGTACTCGACGGCGAGCACCGCCACGTCGTCCTCGGTGGCGCCCGGCACCGACGCGGTCGCCACCGCGCACAGCGCACGCGGATCGCCGCCGGCCGCCCCGGTCACCGCCGCGCCCAGCCCGGCCATCCCGGCGGCCAGGTCCTGCCAGCGCCGCTCCACCACGCCGTCGCTGTAGAGCAGCAGCGTGTCGCCGGGCCGGAACGGCACGGTGGTGGTACGCGCCCGTCCACCCAGGCCCAGCGGAGGTGCGGGCGGCACGTCGACGAACTCGGCCACCGGCGCGCCGGGGCCGGCGCGCCGGATCAGCGGCGCGGGATGACCGGCGCTGGCCAGCGTGACCAACTCCCGGTCCGCCTCGACCACGCCGAAGACCACTGTCACGAACAGCTCCTGGGTGCCGCCCTCGACGCCGAGGCTGGCGACCAGCCGGTCCAGCCCGTCGAGCACCGCGTCCGGCCGGGAGTCGACCAGGGCGAGCGCGCGCAGCGCGGCGCGTACCTGGCCCATCCGGGCGGCAGCCTGCACGTCGTGCCCGGCCACGTCGCCCAGCACCACACCGAGAGCGCCGGTGGGCAGCAGGAACGCGTCGTAGAAGTCGCCGCCCGCGGCGTTGCCGTCCACGCCCGGGTCGTAACGCGCGGCGATGCGCAGCCGGGGCAGGTCCGGCAGCCGCTCCGGCAGCATGCTGCGCTGCAGCATCTGGGCGGTGCCATGCTGGGTCTCGAAACGGCGGGCCCGCTCGGCGGCCTGGCCGACCAGCTCGGCGGACGCGGCCAGCAGCGCCCGTTCCGCCGGTGACCAGGGCCGCGGCGTCCGGTAGCCCACTGTCAGCGAGCCCCGCACCACAGTCGTCCGCAGCGGCAGCGCCGCCAGCGCCCGGATCTTCTCGTCGTGCCGGTCCGCCGCGACGCCGCGCAGCGGCTGCCCGTCGGCGGTGAACGAGGCGACCCCGCTTCGCGCGGTCACCACCGCGGGCAGCGCCGACTCGGCGGACATCCGCCGCCACAGCGGGGGCAGCCGTTCGTCGGCCTCGTCGAGCAGCTCACCGCGGATGCGGCGGACCAGCCGCCACGCGCTGCCCTCGTCCACCGCGAACGACACCCGGTCGGCGTCGAAGGAGTGCAGGCAGTAGCGCAGCGCCACCCGCGCCACGTCGTCGAGCGTGAGCGTGCCGGCCAGCGCCGCCGCGAAGTCGCTCAGGCTCTGCAACTGCTGGGTCAGCTGGGTGGTCTGCGCCGAGACGGTGAGCACGCCGGCGATGCGGCCGGCCGAGTCGCGGACCGGGCAGTGGCCCCTGGTGAACACGGCCGGTTCGGCCGGGCCCTGCCGGTCGGCCGGCAGCACCGCCTCCCGTTGCAGGAACGGCTCGCCGTGCCGGTAGACCCGCTCCAGCGCCTCGCCTGCGCCCGGGTCGCGCCACACCTCGGCGAACGCCTCGGCCGCGGGCCGGCCCAGCGCCTCCGGGTGCCGGTCGCCGATCAGCTCGGCGTACCCGTCGTTGTAGAAGACCACCAGGTCGTCGCCGAGGAGCAGGGCCATCGGGACCGGGGAGGCGAGCACCACGTCCGCGACGGCACGGACCGCGGGGTCCCAGGTGTGCGGGGCGCCCAGCGGCGTACCGGCCCACGGGTGGGCGGTCCCGGCCGCCTGCCCGCCGACGACGGGATCGGTGGGCGCTCCCGGTGCGGTAGCGGACGGCGTGGGAATCCGACCGACGGTGCCTGGCATGACCGCAGCCTAACCGGAGCGTGGCCGGGCGGTTCCGATCATGCGTCCGTGGCGGATACGGGTGCCGCCCGGCGCGGATGTTCGGGCAGGTCAGGGCCGGTTCGGCGGGCCATGTCGGGAAATTCCCCCGGTCCGGCCCGGCGTGCTGCCCAGGTCACCGGGTATGCGGGCGGCGCAGTTCACGCGACAGGAGGGACATCATGCCGAAAACCCTCGCGGTCGGGCAGGTCGACATCAGTGCGGCCTGGACCGACTTCTGGAGGTCGGTGCTGCTCTTCGTACCGCGGGCGATCGCGTTCATCGCGATCCTCGTCGTGGGTTGGCTCATCGCCCGAGCCGTCCTCAAAATCGTGGACGCGGCACTGGAACGGGTCGGCTTCGACCGCGCCGTCGAACGCGGCGGCGTCAAACGGGCCCTGGAACGCACCAAGTACGACGCCAGCGACATCCTGGCCAAACTGGCCTACTACGCGGTCCTGCTGTTCACCCTGCAGTTCGCCTTCGGGGTGTGGGGACCGAACGCGATCAGCGACCTGATCCGTGGGGTGGTGTCCTGGCTGCCGCGGGCCTTCGTGGCGATCGTGATCGTGGTGATCGCCGCCGCCATCGCCAACGCCGTCCGGGACCTGGTCTCGGGTGCGCTCGGCGGGCTCTCGTACGGCCGGGTGCTGGCCGACGTGACGGCGATCTTCATCCTGGCGCTCGGCATCATCGCCGCGCTGAACCAGGTGGGCATCGCCACCACGGTGACCACGCCGGTGCTCGTGGCGTTCCTCGCCACCGTGGCCGGCATCCTGATCGTCGGTGTCGGTGGTGGTCTGGTCAAGCCGATGCAGGACCGCTGGGACGGCTGGCTGCACCGGGCCGCCGAGGAGTCCCGGGCGATCCGGCAGCAGCGGCAGGCGCAGCAGGCCGGCCGCGGCGACTACGAGCGGCGGATGGCCGACCGGGGCGGGCAACCGGCACCGGCGGCGCCGCAGTCGTCCATGTCGGGCGCGGGCACGTACCGCTCCGGCGAGATGGGCGACGAGACGCAGCAGTTCCGCCGGCCGAACGGCTGACGGCAACGGGTGACGGGGTGTCCGCGGGGTGATCGCGGGCACCCCGTAGCCGTGTCCGGGTCAGGCGAGGTGGCGCGGGTCCAGTCCACGGGCCAGCAGGCACACCGCGAGCAGGCGGGTGAGCGTCCAGTCGGGCGCGGACCAGTCCGGCTCGGCCGGCGGCGTCCAGCCGTACTCGGCCGCCGCGTCGCGCAGACCCTCGGCGTACCCGGCGAGCGCCGCCACGGTGAGCGGGCGGCGGTCGCCGTCGAGGGTGTCGCGTACCCCGGCGGCGTGCTGGTCGACCTCGGCGAGCAGCCCGGGGTTCGCGTGGGCCGCGGCGAGGCCGGCGGTGCCGACGGCGGCGATCAGGGAGGTGAGGGTCGTCCGCGCGGCCACGGCCGCGGAGCGGCGGGTCGCGACCCGGTTGTTCGGCACGCGCATGGTGTCCGAGGCTAACGCCGCCCGCCGGGGGCCGGCCTCGGCCGAGCGGGGGATGCCCGGGTCGTCCGGGGGAGCCGTCGCGCCGTCCGGCGGGATTGAGTCGCCCGTGCGGGGGCAGAAGTCCGGTACGCAGAGCACGCGATCGGGGTCACGGAGGGACACGATGGGACAGCGGGCCGACGGACCGGACCGGGCGCACCGGCGCCCGGAGGGAGTGAGTGACGCCACGGTCGAGGCGCTGGGCAAGCTCAGCGAGGCCCTGGAGTGCGTCGAGCGGGCCCGTGGGCACCTCTACGAGCTGCACCAGCTCATCGGCCACGCCGACCTGATGCTCGACGACGCGGTGGAGATGTTCCGCACCGCCGGTCACCCGGCGCTCGCCGAGCGGATCGACAGGGAACTGCTCGGCCGCAACGTCATCGCCGGGCGGTGGACGTTCCAGATCGTCGAGGACTTCGACGACGGCTACTACGCGCTCTTCCGGGAGCTGGACCGGCAGGCCCGCGACGAGCTCGTCGCGAGCCGGCGGCACCTCTACGAGGCGGAGATGAAGGAGCGCCGCCGCAGCCGGGGGATGGCGGGGCACGAGGCGCGCCCCGGCACTCGCTGACTCAGTCGGAGGAGCGTGCTTCGGCCGGGCGACGGCGGGCGCCGTCGTCGGCGATGATCACGGTCGCGACCATCAGCGCCACCACCAGGCTGAACAGCCAGGAGCTGTCCTCGGTGAACCGGGCGGAGACCGGAGCCTGGATCGCGGCGAGCAGGAAGCCCAGCCACGCGAGCTTGCGCTGACGGTTGGAGAGGAAACCGGAGCCCTGTTGCATCCCGAAAGTCTTGCGCGCATCAGGGGGAGTGCCGTCAGCCGTTCGGCCGATTCTGGATGGGCTGTCCGTTTTCCTGGCTGTCCGTACCGCACTTTTTGTCGTGTCGGCCGAGCATGAATCCGGCGGCTGCGGGAATCGGCACCGATGCCCGCAGCCACCCCGCGATCACCCGCCGTCCGGGCCGGTCCGCCCGATCGTCGACGGCCGGTAGGCCCGGTCCGCATCGGTCATCTCACGCCGCTCGGCCTCGGGGCCGGCGCCCCGGTCCACCGCCTCCGGGCCGTGGCCGAACGCGGCCTCCTCGCCGGCGTCGTTGGCGGTGACGTCGTCGCCCTGGCCGTCCGTGGCCGACCGGGCGATGGCCTGGTCCAGCTCGTGCAGGGGAGTGCGGTCCTCGTCGCGCCACTGGCGGTCGTTGTCGGTCATTCCCCTGCGGTACCCGGACCGGATGATCGCAAACGGCCGGACACGGCGATGGCCGCCGGCACCGCCGGCGGCCATCCAGACTCGGGTACGGGGGAGGTGGCTCAGGGGGTGGGGCGGTCGACAGCGCCGCGCCAGGCGCCGGTCTCCTGACCGCGCCGCTCGATGAACTGCTTGAACCGCTCCAGATCGCCCTTGGCGCGCCGGTCGACCACGCCCAGCTTGTCGCCGGCCTGCTCGACCACGCCGTGCGGCTCGAACTCCATCTGCAGCGTGACCCGGGTGTGCCCCTCGTCGAGCCGGTGGAAGGTCACCACGCCCGCCTGCTGGGTGCCCCCGGTGGAGCGCCAGGCCACCCGCTCGTCCGGCAGCTGCTCGGTGATCTCGGCGTCGAACTCGCGCTTCACGCCCGCGATCTCGACGGTCCAGTGGGTCATCGTGTCGGAGAGCTGCCGCACCTCCTGCACGCCGTCCATGAAGTGCGGGAACTCCTCGAACTGGGTCCACTGGTCGTACGCGGTCCGGATCGGGACGTCCACGTCCACGTGCTCGGTAACGCCACTCATGTCGGGGTTCCTCCTGTTCCGCCGGTGTGTGTCTCGTACGGGCCGTGGGCCGGCCCGCTCACCAGCGCGTCGTCTCGTTCCTGTGCCCGAGTGCGGCCCACACCTCGGAGATCGTCTGGTAGTGGGCGCCCGCGGGCAGGGTCTCCAGGGCGGCGACGATGTCCGTCGGCGCCTCGTTCTCCCGTGCGTTCGCCAGCAGCGCCTCCCGGTCACCGGGCAGGGCGGTCATCGTGATGAACCGCCCCAGACGGCTGCGCGCCTCGACGTCCTCGGAGCTCATGCCCTGCGGCGTGCCGCTGCGCAGCTCCCCGGCCGGCGCGGTGGTGGCCTCCGGCTGGTCCTCGCCGGCCGGCTCCGGGATCCGGAACTCCTCGGCCCGCGAACCGCCGGTGCCGGCGCTCTGGACGAGACCGCTGACCTCGCTGCTCATCTGATCGTCGACCCTGGGCGAGTGCTTGCTGCTGCCACGTTCCATGCCTTGGGAGATGCCCCGGGGGACCGCCGGTAAACCGGCGCCGCCCGGGAGAGCCGGTCATCCGGGCGGCAACCGGTCGGCCGTCTTCTCCGCATCTGCCGTCTCGTCGCCGGCCTTCTGCCCGTCCGTCTTCTCGTCGTCGGCCGGGGCACGGGGCGGCAGCACCGGGTCGTCCGGCTCCTCGACCCCGGCCTGCATCGCCCGCCCGCGTTGCAGTTCGGCGTTCACCTGCACGCCGAGCATCAACGCGCAGTTGGACAGGTAGAGCCACACCAGGAACGCGATGACCGCGCCGAGACTGCCGTACGTGACGTCGTACGAGCCGAAGTTCGCCACGTACAGGCCGAAGCCGAAGGACGCGAGCACCCAGGCCACGAGTGCGAGCGCGCCACCCGGGGTGAGCCAGCGGAACCGCGGCTGCCGCACGTTCGGCGCGATCCAGAACAGCAGCGACAGCAGCGTCATCGCGACCACGGCGAGCAGCGGCCACTTCGCCACCGACCACGTCGTGCGGGCCACCGCTCCGGCGTGCAGCAGGTCGCCGACCGCGTCGGTGACCGGGCCGCTGACGATCAGCCCGGTGGCCACCACGGCGAGCAGCACGATCGTCACCGCGGCCATGCCGATCTGCAACGGGCGCAGCCGGTAGAACGGCCGGCCCTCCCGCACCCCGTAGATCGCGTTGGAGGCGCGGGTGAACGCGCCGATGAACCCGGACGCGGACCAGAGCGCGCCGAGCAGACCGAAGCTGAGCAGCACCTTCGCCGAGCCCTGCTGCTCGACCACGTTGCGCACCACGCCCACGAACGCGTCGTTGCCGACCACCGAGCCGGCGCCGATCTCCCGGGCCAGGTCGATCACGGTGTCGACGGTGCGCGGGCCGTCGGAGACCAGGCCGACCAGCGCGACCACCACGATCGTGGACGGGAACAGGGCCAGCACGCCGTAGTAGGTGAGCGCCGCGGCCCAGTCCGCGCAGTTGTCGGTGACGAAACCCTTGCCGCTGCGCACCAGCACACCGCGCCAGGTGCGCCAGTTGAGCTGACGGATCCGGCGGGGGAAACGGGACCGCGTCCGGGTGCCGGCCGTCTGTGGTGTCGTCGCGGTCATGTCCGCCTCCTCCAGGGCCCGCCACGGGCGTGGGCGGGCGGTACCCCCGGGGGGAAATCGACAAACCGGGTGCCGGTTTGCCCGCCGGGCGGGAGGGAACCACACCAGACAGCCGATCCCGACTCCAGGAGGACGAGATGCCCGGGCGCGAGGTACTGCCCAGCACGCTGCGGCGCTCCCCGGCGAAGGCGCAGCGGACCTGGGAGAAGACGCACGACTCGGCGGTCGAGACGTACGGCGAGGGGGAGCGGGCGCACCGCACCGCCTTCGCCGCGGTCAAGCACGAGTTCGAGAAGGTGGGCGACCACTGGGAGCCCAAGGGCCGCAAGGGGCCCAGCGACAAGCAGGCCGCAGGCGGCGGCCCGGCCCGGCGCGCGCCGACCGCCGGTGGGGTGGACGCCAACGCCACCAAGGACCACCTCATGGAGGTGGCGAAGAAGCTGGACGTGCGCGGCCGGTCCCGGATGACCAAGCCGGAGCTGGTCAAGGCCATCGAGAAGGCGAACAACAACGCGACCCGCAAGGCCCGCGGGGGTCGCTGACACCTGGGGGTACGCGTCGAGCCCGGGACCGCCTCGGTCCCGGGCTCGTGTCGTGCCGCCTCACCAGTGGCCGCCGCCCGGCGCCTCCAGGTGCACCGCCTTCATGGTGCTGAACTCGTCCAGCAGTTCCGGGCCGTACCCGAAGCCCTGGCCGCTGCCCCGGCGCGGCTGGGCCGCACCGCCGGGTGCCCCGCCGAACACCGAATTGATCTTCACGGTCCCGACCGGCAGCTCCCGCCAGGCGCGCTGGGCGTGGCTCATCGAGCCGGTCAGCACGGTGGCGGCCAGGCCGTACGGGGAGTCGGCGGCGCAGCGCAGCCCCTCGCTGAACGAGTCGACCACCACCACCGGCGCGACCGGCCCGAACGTCTCCTCGCGGACCAACGTCATGTCGTGGCGGCAGCCCTCGATCACCGTCGCCGGGTAGAACGCGCCCGGCCCGTCCGGCAGTACGCCGCCGGCGCGTACCCGGGCGCCGTCGGCGAGCGCGGCGGTCACCTGACCGTGGACGTGGTCCCGGTGCCGCCGGTCGACCAGCGGCGCGAGCTGCGTGCCCGGGTCACGGCCAGGGCCCACTGTGAGCGCCTCGGCGCGCGCCACCAGCGCGTCCAGGAAGCCCTCGGCGACGTCGCGGTGCACGTAGATCCGCTCGACCGCCACACAGATCTGACCGGCGTTGGCGAAGCACCCGAGCGCCGCCTGTCCGGCCGCCCAGACCGGGTCGACGTCCGCGTCCACCACGAGCGGGTCGCTGCCGCCGTTCTCCAGCAGCACCTTCGCCCCGGTACGCGCGCCCGCGGCGGCGATCGCCCGGCCGGTGGCGGTGGAACCGACGTGCGCGATCACGTCCAGTTCCTGCCCGGCCAGCGCGGCGCCCACCTCGCTACCGCCGGTGAGCAGCGACAGCACCCCGGCCGGCAGCGCCGAGTCCAGCGCGCGGGCCAGCAGCCAGCCGGTGGCGGGGGTCCGCTCGCTCGGCTTGTGGACCACCACGTTGCCGGTGACCAGCGCGGCGCCGAGCAGGCCGCAGGACACCGCAACCGGGTCGTTCCACGGGGTGATCACGGCGACGACGCCGCGCGGCTCGGGGGCCATGAAGTCCAGCGCGTCGTGCGCGCCGTGCAGCGTCCGGCCGCCCCGGACGGGGGCCAGTTCGGCGTACTGTCGCAGTGTGCCGACGCCCGCCGCCACCCCGCCCCGCGCGTCTTCGAGCGGCTTGCCCATCTCCGCCGTGGTCGCCTCGGCCAGCTCGCCTGCCGCCGCCTCGACCGCGTCCGCCGCCCGGTGCAGCGCCGCGGCCCGTTCCGCCGGTGCGGTCGCGGCCCACTCCGCCGCCACCCCCCGGGCCGCCTCCACCGCCTTGGCCACCTCGTCGGCCGTCGCGACGGGCGTCCGCGTCACCGGCGACCCGTCCGCCGGATCGTGGACGACCAGCTCGCCGCCCTCGCCGCCGGCGCCCCACACCCCACCAATGAGCTGCGCAACCGTGTACATGCGGCCGTGCTTGCCCCGGCCTGGGCGGGACAAACGCGTTTCGCCCGGTGACCGGCCGGGTAGCCGGATCCGATGACCTCCACCGCAGACGCCGTCGTCATCGGAGCCGGGCACAACGGGCTGGTGGCCGCGAACCTGCTGGTGGACGCCGGCTGGGACGTCGAGGTCCTGGAGGCCACCGAGGCGCCCGGCGGAGCCGTGCGCTCCGCGTACGTCACGGCGCCCGGTTACCTCAGCGACCTCTACAGCTCCTTCTACCCGCTCGGCTACGCCTCCCCGGTACTCGACGGGCTGGACCTGGAACGGCACGGCCTGTCCTGGACGCACGCGCCGGACGTGCTGGCGCACCTGCTCCCGGACGGGCGCGCCGCAGTGGTAAACCGCGACCTGGACGTCACCGCCGCCTCGCTGGAGGCGTTCGCCCCCGGCGACGGGGAGCGCTGGCGGCACGCGTACGCCGACTGGTGCCAGGTGGCCGAGCCGATGTTGCAGACCATCACCACCCCGTTCCCGCCGGTACGCGGCGGGCTGGGCCTGCTGCGGCAACTCCGGGTCGGCGGCGCGCTGCGCCTGGGCCGCCGCCTCGTGCTGCCGGTCCGCAAGCTCGGCGCGGAACTGTTCGAGGGCGAGGGCGGCACGGTGCTGCTGGCCGGCTGCGCCCTGCACACCGACCTGTCCCCGGAGGACGCCGGTTCCGGGGTGTACGGCTGGCTGCTCGCCATGCTCGGCCAGCAGGTGGGCTGGCCGGTGCCGGTCGGCGGCGCCCAGAAGATCACCGACGCGCTCGTCGCGCGGCTGGTCGAGCGGGGCGGGCGGATCACGTACGGCGCCCGGGTCGAGCGGGTGCTCACCGCCCGGGGCCGGGCGATGGGCGTCCGCACCGCCGGCGGCACCGACTGGCGGGCCCGGCGCGCGGTGCTCGCCGACGTGCCCGCCCCGGCGCTCTTCCTCGACCTGGTCGGCGCGGCGGCGCTGCCATCCCGGATGGTGGAGGACCTGGCGCACTTCAAGTGGGACGGCTCCACACTCAAGGTCGACTGGGCGCTGTCCGCGCCGGTGCCGTGGAAGAACCGCGACCTGGCCGGCGCCGGCACCGTGCACCTGGGCGCCGACCTCGACGGGCTCACCACGTACGCGGCCGAGCTGGCCCGCGGCGAGCTGCCACGGGATCCGTTCCTGCTGGTGGGGCAGATGTCGGTGGCCGACCCGAGCCATTCACCGCCCGGCACCGAGTCGCTCTGGTCCTACACGCACCTGCCGTTCCGCCGGGACTGGCGGGCCGAGGAGGTGGCGGGGCACGTGGCGCGGATGGAGGAGGTGCTGGAGGCGGCGGCACCCGGGTTCCGGGCGTCGATCGTCGGGCGGCACGTGGCCGGCCCGGCCGATCTGGAGGCCGCCGAGCCGAGCCTGGTCGGGGGAGCGCTCGGCGGGGGCACCGCCGCGGCGTACCAGCAGTTGTTCCTGCGGCCGATCCCCGGCCTGGGCCGCGCCGACACCCCGGTCGACCGGCTTTACCTGGCCAGCGCCTCCGCCCACCCGGGCGGTGGCGTGCACGGTGCGCCGGGGGCGAACGCGGCACGCGCCGCGCTCGCACGCGACCGGGCGGTCACCGGCGAGGTGTACGCCCGCACGATCGCCGCCGCGCACCGCACCGTCTACCGCTGACCCGCCCGCGCCCCCACCGGCTGCCCCGACGACGGGCGGAGCGATCCCGGAAAACGAGATCGGCAGCCCGCATCCTGGGAGTCGCCGTAGATCTTGGTACGAAAGTGCCCCTATGGGGGCCGTTTCCTACCAAGATCTGCTGGCTGCCCGGGACGAGGCGCGACCGCACCGCCGCCTTTGCTCTGCACCCGCATACGCATCGGTCACGCACCGTGTCCGCGGCGGGCGGCCGGCGAGACGGTGTCCCGGACAGCGCCCCTGCTCAGAGCGCTGCTGCGCCGATGGCTGCAGAGCAAAGGGCCGACGAGGGAATGTGGCGGGACGACCGCGCCCTCACGCGCGGTGACGATGACGCGGCGTGAGGGCGCGGGGAGGCGCGGGAGAGCGGGTCAGGAGTCCAGGTTGCGGTGCCGGCTGCGCAGCTTGAACGGCATCAGCGCACTCTCGATCTTCGTGGCCGTGGTCATCTTCGAGTCGCCGTCGCGGCGTTCCTCGAAACGGATCGGCACCTCGAGGATCGTGTGACCGAGCTTGGTGGCGAGGTAGTGCATCTCCACCTGGAAGCTGTAGCCGTTCGACTGGACCCGGTCCAGCCCGATCGCGCGCAGCGCGTCCGCCCGCCAGATCTTGAAGCCGGCGGTCAGGTCGCGGATGCGGACCCGCAGCAGCGTGTGCACGTACAGGTTCGCCCAGCCGCTGAGCGCGCGCCGGTACAGCGGCCAGTTCTCGTCCAGCTCACCGCCGGGCACGTAACGCGAGCCGATGACCACCGAAGCCTGGGTGGACAGCAGCGCGCCGAGCATGCCGGGCAGCGCCTCCGGCGGGTGCGACAGGTCGGCGTCCATCTGCGCGACGAAGTCCGCACCGTCGTCGAGCGCCCGGCCGATGCCGTCCACGTACGCCCGGCCGAGGCCCTCCTTGCCCGGGCGGTGCACCACCATCACCCGGTCCGGGTGCTCGATGGCCAGCTTGTCGGCGACCTCGCCGGTTCCGTCCGGGGAGTTGTCGTCGGCGACCAGCACCTTCAGCCCCGGCAGCGGCAGCGCGAGCAGGCGCTCGACCAGCACCGGGAGGTTGCCCGCCTCGTTGTAGGTCGGAACGACGACGGTCAGGCGCGCATCCCCCCACGGGGAGGGTAACTGCACGGGTTCGATCATCACGGACATCCTCGGTCAGCCGACAGGTTCACCTGAGAGGGTAGCCAGTCCCTCGCGCGGCGGCCGCACAGACGCCCCGCCGGCGATCGATCACCGCTCCGGCTTCTGCCGCGTCGCGATGTCGGACAGCCGGGCCAGCGTCTCCCGGTTACGAAGATGCAGCACCAGGTCGTTGAGCTTGGTCCGGATCCACCGCAACGGCCCGGCGGCGAAGTCCTCGCCGAGCGTCACCCGGGTCCTGCCGTCGTCGAGCGGCTCGAGCACGAACGCCACGACCGCCTCCCCGGCCGGCCACAGCCCGGCGCGCAGCACCAGCCGGTGCGGCGCCTGGCACTCCAGCACCGTCGACTTGTCCTGGAGCGAGAACGGCCACGGCCCGGCCCGGTGGTGCAGGCGGCTGCCGACGCGCGGCCACGTGTCGTCCACGTCCCGCACGTGCGCGGTGCCCACCACCCAGTCGCTGTACGTCCACCCGTCCGCGAGCACCTCGAAGACCTGCTCCGGGGGCGCGTCGATCACCTTCTCCACAACCGCCATCACCGAGCGGTACCCCCGCGCGGGCGGTCGCTAACGGCGATCCGGGTTAGCTTCTCCGGGGCGGCGGGTATCGCCGGACCGGGCCGGTCGTGGCAGGTGCGCACCCGGCAGTGCGGCACCGGCGGGGCGGCCTGGCGCCGACGCCGACGTTTACTCCTCGGGGCCTCGGGAACCCGCCGCCCGTGCGACGGGACCAGGAGCGGGATCAGTGCAGGTCAGCCCGGTTTGACCCGGGTACTGACCGCTTCCCGTCCGGCCTGTACGACGCGGTCCTGCTGGACCGGGACGGCACGCTGGTGGAGGACGTGCCGTACAACGGCGACCCGGAGAAGGTACGGCCGGTGCCCGGCGCCCGGGAGGCGCTGGACCGGTTGCGGGCGGCCGGGCTGCGGCTGGCGGTGGTCACCAACCAGTCCGGCCTGGCCCGGGGGTACTTCACCGCGCACGACCTGCGCCTGGTCAACGCCAGGGTGGAGGAGCTGCTCGGGCCCTTCGACCACTGGGTGATCTGCCCGCACGCGGAGGCCGACGGGTGCGCCTGCCGCAAGCCCGCGCCCGGCCTCGTCCACGAGGCGGCCCGAGCGCTCGGCACCACCCCTACCCGGTGCGTGCTGATCGGGGACATCGGCGCGGACACGGCAGCCGCCGCGGCTGCGGGCGCCGCCGCGATCATGGTGCCCACGCCGGCGACCCGGGCCGCCGAGGTCGCCGCCGCGCCCACAGTCGCCGCGGACCTGCCGGACGCGGTGGGCATCGTGCTGGCCCGGATGCGCCTGACGGCCGCGCCGCACCCCGCGCGCCGGTCGCGTCGCGGGACGGTGCTGGTGGTCCGCAGCGACGCGGCGGGCGATGTGCTGGTGACCGGGCCGGGCATCCGGGCGGTAGCGGCCGGAGCGGAGCGGGTGGTGCTGCTGTGCGGGCCACGTGGCCGGGCCGCCGCCGACCTGCTTCCCGGCGTGGACGAGATCATCGAGGCGCCGCTGCCGTGGATCGACGCGCCCGCCCCGCCCGTCGACCCCGGCGCCGTGCGCGCGCTCACCGACCGGTTGTCGGAGGTACGCGCCGACGAGGCCGTCGTGTTCACCTCCTTCCACCAGTCCGCCCTGCCCCTCGCGCTGCTGCTGCGCCTGGCCGGGATACCGCGGATCAGCGCGATCAGCGACGACTACCCGGGCAGCCTGCTCGACGTCCGCCACCGCGTTCCGGCAGGCGTACCCGAACCGGAACGTGCCCTGTCACTCGCGGCCGCCGCCGGCTTCGCGCTGCCCGGCCACGACGAACCGGCGCTGCGCATCCGCACCGACCGGCTTCCGCCGCCCGCGGCGGACGCCGGCGAACCCGGCTACGTGGTCCTGCACCCCGGCTCGTCGGTGGAGACCCGCGCCTGCCCGGAGGAGCTGGCCACCCGCGTGGTCCGCGTGCTAGGCGCGGCCGGCTACCGGGTCGTGGTCACCGGCGGACCCGACGAGCGGGAGCTGACCGCGCGCGTGGCCGCCGCGGGCGGCGTGGACCTGGGCGGGCGGACCGGGCTGGACGACCTGGCGGCGGTGATCGCCGGCGCCGGGGCGCTGGTGGTGGGCAACACCGGTCCGGCGCACCTGGCCGCCGCGCTCGGCGTGCCGGTGGTGAGCCTGTTCGCCCCGACGGTGCCGTTCGGGCAGTGGGGGCCGTACCGGGTGCCGACGGTGCGCCTCGGCGACGCGGGGGCGGCGTGCCGGGACACCCGCGCGACCGTCTGCCCGGTGCCCGGGCACCCGTGCCTGTCGGCCGTCGAGCCGGGACGGGTGCTGGAGGCATTGCGGCTGCTGCGCGTGCCGGCGCCGGTGGCGGGCGGGGTGGCCGGATGAACATCCTGCTGTGGCACGTCCACGGGTCGTGGACGACCTCCTTCGTGCACGGCAAGCACCGCTACCTGGTGCCGGTCACCCCTGATCGGGGGCCGTACGGGCTGGGCCGGGCGCGCACCTACCCGTGGCCGGACAGCGCCGTCGAGGTCACCCCCGACGAGCTGCGCGACACCGACGTCGACCTGGTGATCCTGCAACGCCCCGAGGAACTCGACCTGGCCGCCGAGTGGCTCGGCCGCCGGCCGGGCCGGGACGTGCCGGCCATCTACGTCGAGCACAACACGCCGAAAGGCGACGTGCCGAACACGCGGCACCCGATGGCCGACCGCGACGACCTGCTGCTCACCCACGTCACCGCGTTCAACGAGCTGTTCTGGGACAACGGCGGCACCCGCACCACTGTCGTCGACCACGGCGTCGTACCACCGAACGTCGAGTGGACCGGGGAACTCGACCGCCTCGCCGTGGTCATCAACGAGCCGGTACGCCGCTGGCGGGTCACCGGCACCGACCTGCTCGCCCGGTTCGCCGCGCTGGCGCCGCTGGACGTCTACGGAATGAAGGTGGACGGTCTGGCCGCCCACCTCGGCCTGCCCGAGGACCGGCTGACCAGCCACGACGACGTACCCCAGCACGCCATGCACGCCGAACTCGCCAAACGGCGCGCGTACCTGCACCTGTGCCGCTGGACCTCACTCGGCCTCAGCCTCATCGAGGCCATGACCCTGGGCATGCCCGTGGTGGCACTCGCCACCACCGAGGCGGTGGAGGCGGTGCCACCGGCCGCGGGCGCGCTGTCCACCCGCGTCGACACGCTCGTCGACGCCGCCCGTGGCCTGCTGGACGACCGGGAGTCCGCCCGCCGGGCGGGCGCCGTGGCCCGGGCCGCCGCCCGGGACCGCTACGGCCTGGAGCGATTCCTCGCCGACTGGGACCGGCTGCTGGAGGAGGAAGTATGCGCATCGCGATGATCTCGGAGCATGCCAGCCCGCTCGCCGTCCTCGGCGGGGAGGACGCCGGTGGCCAGAACACGCATGTCGCGGAGCTCTCCGCCGCGCTCGCGGCCGCCGGTCACGACGTGCGCGTCTACACCAGGCTCGACGCGGTGGACCTGCCGGTGAGCGTCCGCACCCCGGACGGGTACGAGGTGGTGCACGTACCGGCCGGGCCGGCCGAACCGGTGGCCAAGGACGACCTGCTGCCGTACATGCCGTCGTTCGGGCAGTGGCTGGCCGACCGGTGGCGCACCGGCGACTGGCAGCCCGAGGTGGTGCACGCGCACTTCTGGATGAGCGGGCTCGCGGGTCTCGCCGCGGCCCGCCGCGCCGGGGTGCCGGTGGTGCAGACGTACCACGCGCTCGGCACCGTCAAGCGCCGCCACCAGGGCGTGCAGGACACCAGCCCGCCGGGGCGGGTCGAGCACGAGCGGAAGCTGGGCCGCTCGGTGGACCGGGTGGTCGCCCAGTGCCAGGACGAGGTCGCCGAACTGGTCCGGATGGGCGTGCCCCGGTCCCGGATGACAGTGGTGCCGTCGGGGGTGAACCTCACGACGTTCTCCCCGCTCGGCCCGGTCGCCGACCGCGACGGCGGCCGGGCCCGCATCCTCACCGTCGGCCGGCTGGTCGAACGCAAGGGTTTCCAGGACGTCATCCGGGCCGTGGCCGAGGTGCCGGACGCCGAGTGCGTCGTCGTGGGCGGGCCGCCGGCCGGACTGCTGGAGACCGACCCGTACGCGTTGCGGCTGCGCGCGCTGGCCCACTCGCTCGGCGTCGCCGACCGGGTACGGCTGGTCGGCGCCGTCCCCCGGGAGGAGATGGGTCGCTGGTACCGGTCGGCCGACGTGCTCGTGGCCGCACCCTGGTACGAGCCGTTCGGACTCACCCCGCTGGAGGCGATGGCCTGCGGCGTACCGGTGGTCGCGACCGCCGTCGGCGGGCTGATCGACACGGTGGTGGCCGGACGTACCGGCGACCTGGTGCCGCCCCGGGAGCCGGCCGCCCTCGGCGCGGCGCTCCGGGGCCTGCTCGGCGACCGGATCCGCCGCTTCGCCTACGCCACCGCCGCGTTGGATCGGGCCCGCACCCGCTACTCCTGGGCCACCACCGCGGACCGGCTCACCGAGCTGTACGGCGAGGTGGCCACCGTGCGCCGCCCGACCCGGGTGGTCGCCTGATGAGGGCCGGGACGCCGGCCGCCGGCGCGACCGTGCTGGAGGATCACCTGAGCCTGCTGGCCGCCGCGCTGCTGCCGCTGCGGGAGGCGGAACAGATGCTGGCCCGCTGGGGTGAGGAACTGGCGCAGCGGCTCGCCGCCGGTGGCCGCCTGCTGGTGGCCGGTAACGGCGGCAGCGCCGCCGAAGCCCAGCACCTCACCGCCGAACTCGTCGGCAAACTCCGCCACGACCGCCAACCCCTGTCCGCGATCGCCCTGCACGCCGAGACCAGCGCCGTCACCGCGATCGCCAACGACTACGGATACGACGAGACCTTCGCCCGGCAGGTCCGTGCCCACGGCCGACCTCACGACATCCTCCTGCTCCTCACCACCAGCGGCACCAGCACCAACCTCCTCACCGCCGCCCACGCCGCCCACCACACCGGCATGCGCTGCTGGGCCTTCACCGGACCCGCACCCAACCCCCTCGCCGACCTCTGCCACGAGCACCTGGCGATCGACTCGCCGGACGGGCAGGTCGTGCAGGAACTGCACCTGGTGGCCTCGCACGTGCTCTGCGAGTACGTCGAACTGGCGCTGCCCGCCGCGCTCGCCGCCCAGCCCGCGGCCGGGCCGGTACGCGCCGGCGTCGAGGTCGTCGTCGGCGAGCCGGACCCGGCGGCGCCGGCCGGGCGGGGAGGACCGGCATGAGGGGCCCGGTGGTGGTGCTCGGTGACACGCTGCTGGACCGCGACGTCGAAGGTCTGGTGAACCGGCTCTGCCCGGACTCCCCGGTGCCGGTGCTCGACGAGACCGTCTCCGCCGACCGGCCCGGCGGCGCCGGGCTGGCCGCCGTCTTCGCCGCCGCGCAGGGCGCCGAGGTCGCGCTGGTCACCGCCGTCGCCGACGACGCGGGCGGGGCCCGGCTGGGCACGCTGCTCGCCGCCGCCGGGGTCCGGCTGTACGCGCTTCCGCTGGCCGGCGCCACCCCGGAGAAGATCCGGCTGCGGGCGCGCGGCCGGGTGCTGCTGCGCCACGACCGGGGCGGGAGCGCCGGTACCCCGGGTCAGCCCAGCGATGCCGTGCTGCGGCTGATCGCCGACGCGTCCGCCGTGCTGGTCAGCGACTACGGCCGGGGCGTGGCCGCTCATCCGGCGCTGCGCGCCGCGCTCACCGCCACCCGGGCACCGGTGGTCTGGGATCCGCATCCGCGCGGACCGGCCGCCGTACCCGGTGTGCACCTGGCGACCCCGAACGAGCCGGAGGCCCGCGAGCTGGCGAAGACGCCGCCGGGCGGCTCCCGCCTGGCCGTCGCGTCCCGCAGCGCGCACGCGTTGCGCCGCCGCTGGCAGGCGCGCGCGGTCGCGGTGACGCTCGGCGGGGACGGCGCGCTGCTCAGCCACGCCGGGTCCACGCCCCTTGTGGTGCCGGCGCCGCCCGCCGAGGGGGACACCTGCGGGGCGGGCGACCGGTTCGCGTCCACCGCGACCCTCGCCCTGGCCCGTGGGGCGCTGGTGTCCGAGGCGGTGCAGGAGGCGGTCACCGAGGCGTCCGCGTACGTGGCCGGCGGCGGTGTCGCGGCCGCGCTGCCCGCGCCGGTGCGCGCGGTGGCCCCGGAAGTGGTCACCGGAGGCGGGGACCGGATCGGCGCCGGGGCGGCCGGCGAGGTGGTGGCCCGGGTCCGCGCGGCCGGCGGCACCGTGGTCGCCACCGGCGGCTGCTTCGACCTGCTGCACGCCGGGCACGTGGCGACGCTCCAGGCGGCCCGGCAACTCGGCGACTGCCTGGTGGTCTGCCTCAACTCCGACGCCAGCGTCGCCGGGCTCAAGGGCCCGGAACGCCCGGTCGTGCCGCAGGGCGACCGGGGACGGCTGCTCGCCGCGCTCGGCTGCGTCGACGCGGTGCTGATCTTCGACGAGCCGACCCCGGAGGCGGCGCTGTCCTGGCTGCGCCCGGACATCTGGGTCAAGGGTGGCGACTACGCCAGCGGTGGCGGCCCGGAGACGCTGCCCGAGACGGAGATCCTGGCCCGCTGGGGCGGCCACACGGTGGTCGTGCCGTACCTCGACGGGCGCTCGACCACCGACATGATCGCGGCGGCGCGGGCCGGGCGGGGCAGCGGCGGCTGGCCGGCCCCGTCGGTCGACCCGGCCGAGGCCGTCGCGCAGGTCCGGTCCACGGCGAAGGGAGCACGATGAACGAGCGACGCATCCGACCCGGCGCGGTCGCGCCCGCCGGTCCGACGGTGGCGGCGTGAGCGCCGGCGCGCCCGGAGCCGGGCCGACCGTCCTGGTCACCGGCGGCTCCAGCGGGCTCGGCGCGGCGGTGGTCGCCGCGGTGGCCCGCGCCGGTGGACGCCCGCTGGTGCTGGACCGGCAGCGCCCCGCCGACGGGGTGCCGTGGGTCGAGTGCGACCTGGCCGACACCCGCGCCGCCGAGGCCGGCACCCGCGATCTCGCGGAACGCTCCGGCGGGCTGGACGCCGTGGTCACCGCCGCCGGGATGGACGTGCCCGGGAAGCTCGCCGACATCCCGGCGGAGACCTGGGAGCGGATCGTCACCGTCGACCTGCTCGCCACGGCCGCGGTGATCCGGGCCGCGCTGCCGTGGCTGGAGGCGTCCCGGGGCAGCATCGTCACAGTCGCCTCCACGCTCGGCGTGAAGGCGGTCAGTGACGCGACGGCGTACTGCGCGGCGAAGTTCGGGGTGGTCGGGTTCACCCGGGCGCTCGCCGCCGAACTCGCCGGAGCGGTCGGCGTGACGCTGCTGATCCCGGGCGGGATGCGGACCGCGTTCTTCGACGAGCGGGACGCGCAGTACCGCCCCGGCACGGACGCGGTGCTCAACGAGCCCGCCGACACCGCCGCCGCGGTCATGTTCGCGCTGTCCCAGCCGGCCGGCTGCGCGGTACGCGAGATGGTGGTCTGTGCCGCGCAGGAGTCCTCGTACCCGTGATCCTGGTGCTGCGCGCGCTCGGGGTCGGTGACCTGGCGACCGCCGTGCCGGCGTTGCGTGGCCTGCGCGCCGGCCTGCCGGGCCGGGAGCTGGTGCTCGCCGCGCCGGCCTGGCTGGCGCCGCTGGCGGAGCTGACCGGGGCGGTCGACCGGGTGCTGCCCACCACCGGGCCGGACCGGATCGGGTGGACCGGGCCGCCGCCGGAGGTGGCGGTCAACCTGCACGGCCGGGGACCGCAGTCGCACCGGGCGCTGGCCGCCGTCCGCCCCGGCCGCGTGCTGGCCTACCGCAATCCTGGCGCCGGGCACCCGGACGGCCCGGCCTGGGACGACGACGAGCACGAGGTCCGCCGCTGGTGCCGGCTGCTGCACGCGTACGGGCTGCCGGCCGACCCGGCGGACCTGGCGCTGCGGCGTCCGGCGGCGGCCGGCGTGCCGGCCGGGGTGACGCTGCTGCACCCGGGCGGCAAGATCCCGGCGAAGCGCTGGCCGGCGCAGCGGTTCGCCGGCCTGGCCCGGGAGCTGGCCGCGCGCGGGCACCGGGTGGCGGTGACCGGCTCGCCGGACGAGCGGGCGCTGGCCGAGCGGGTCGCCCGCGACGGCGGGCTGCCGCCGGAGGCGGTGCTGGCCGGCCGGACCGGACTGGCCGAGATGGCCGCGCTCGTCGCGGACGCGCGGCTGGTGGTCAGCGGGGACACCGGCGTGGCGCACCTCGCCACCGGCTACGGCACCGCCTCGGTGGTGCTGTTCGGCCCGGTGCCGGCGGCACACTGGGGCCCACCGCCGGACCGGCCCCGGCACCGGGCGCTGGGTGCGATCGGACCCAGCGCCGTCAACCCGGATTCGACCGGGTCGGGCGGGGTAGGAACCCACCCGACATTGGATGCCATCGGGATCGACGAGGTGGTGGCTGCGGTGGCCGACGTGGAACGGGTCTCCGGTGCGGTTGCGGCGTAGCGATCCGGGCCGGCCGGGGTACGCGCGCCGGCGCCGCGGCAAGGGCTGGCTGTTCCTCGACCCGGCCGGCGAGCCGGTACGCGACGCCGGGGAGCTGACCCGGCTGCGTGAGCTGGTCATCCCGCCCGCGTGGCAGGACGTGTGGATCTCGCCGTACCCGAACGGCCACATCCAGGCCACCGGCATCGACGCGGCGGGCCGCAAGCAGTACCTCTACCACCCGGGCTGGCGGCGCAAGCGCGACGAGGCCAAGTTCGACCACGTGCTGGAGGTGGCGCACCGGCTGCCCGCACTGCGCGACCGGGTCACGCACGACCTGGCGCTGCGCGGCCTGCGCCGGGAACGGGTGCTCGCCACCGTCGCCCGGCTGCTCGACATGGGCGCGTTCCGGGTCGGCAGCGACCAGTACGCCACCGGCGACGACCCGACGTTCGGGGTGGCCACGCTGCGCCCCGAGCACGCCCGTTCCCGGGGCGGGTGCGTGGTGTTCGAGTTCCCGGCCAAGGGCGGCATCGACCAGGTCCGCCGGATCGAGGACGCCGAACTGTGCCGGGTGCTGCTCGACCTGCGCCGTCGCCGGCGTGCCCAGGAGCGGCTGTTCGGCTACTGGGACGGCCGCTCCTGGCGTGACGTGCGCAGCGACGAGGTCAACGACTACCTGCGCGACGCCAGCGGCGGTGAGATGACCGCGAAGGACTTCCGTACCTGGCACGCGACGGTGCTGGCCGCCGCCGAACTGGCCACAGTGGGCCCGCAGCGGTCCGCCACCGCCCGCAAGCGTGCCGTGGCCGGGGTGATGCGCTCGGTGGCCGAACTGCTCGGCAACACCCCGACGGTGGCCCGCACCTCGTATGTGGACCCGCGCGTGGTCGACCTCTACCACGACGGGGTGCTGGCGCCGGTGCAGCCGGAGATGCCGCGCGAGGCGGTGGAGAAGTCGGTGCTGGCGCTGCTGGAGGAGGAAGCCGGCTGACCGCCGACCGGCCCCGTCGGTCCTGGGGGGAAGCGCGACGGGGCCGGGAATCTCGGCGCCGGTGCGGTCCCGGGGAGCCATCACCGGGCGGGGCCGCCCGCGGCCGGGACCGCCGCGGGCGCCACGCCCGGCCCCCCGATATCCGTGGGCTCACCGCGAGCGGTAGCCCGAGTTTCAGTATGTACGGGACAGGTTGACGGCGGATGCCTCGCTGTTGACGATCCGTGCCGGTTCCAGGTGACGAGCCCGGTACGCCTGGGGTGTCTCACCCTGCGCGGCCCGGAAGACCCGGCTGAAGTGCGCCTTGTCGCGGAAGCCCCAGCGGGCGGCGATGACCTGGATCGAGCGGTCGCTCAGCGCCGGGTCGGCGAGGTCGCGGCGGCACCGGGCCAGTCGCTCGTCCCTGATGTACGCGGCCACAGTGGTCTCCTCGTCCTCGAAGAGCCGGTGCAGCGAACGCACCGAGATGTGGTGCGCGTCGGCGATCGCGCCCGGGTCCAGCGTGGCGTCGCCGAGGCGCTGGCGCACGTACGACCGCACCTGGGCCCGGAGGGCGCGACGCCGGACCTCGGTGGGCACCTCGTCCTCGGAGACCAGGTTGCGGCCGAGCAGCGTGGCGATCAGGTCGAGCCCGACGGCGCCGAGCCGCTCCGCGTCGGCCGCGTGGTACTGCTCGGGCTGGGCGGTGATCCGGATGAGGAAGTCGGCGACCAGCCCGCCGACGCCCTCGGAGCCGGACATCCGGCCGGCGAACAGGGGAGCGAGCCGGCGTGGCGGCAACGGCAGCGCGTCGTACGGCATCAGGGCCACGATCGAGCGCGCGTAGTCGAGCCCGGCGGGGTCGGCGTGGTGACTGAGTTCGTGCGGCCGGGAGCAGTCGTAGAAGGTGAGGTCGCCGGGGCGGCACCGGGCGCGCCGCCCCTCCTGGTCGGCCTGGCTGGCGCCGCTGACGGTCAGCGCGAGCATGTAGTAGTCGGGGTCGGAGCGCTGGATCAGTTTCGCGGTGCGCACGCAGTCCACCGACGGGTAGCGGTGGCGGATGAGCTGCATCGGGCCCAGGTCGATGAACTCCGCGCGCGCGACGAAGTCGTCGGCGTGCGCGCTGCGCACGCGCAGCGGCGTCGGGGTCCTCGCCATCGTGTCCAGCCACATGCCGAAGCGCTCCGGCGGCGGCAGCGCCGCCGTGTCGAGGACCTGACGTTGCAGCTTCCCGTCCATCAACGACCCCCCGTGGCTCGTCACTCCTCCTCTAAGCAGGACGCCCCACGGGGTCGAAAAGCGACACCCGTGGGGCGTGACGTCCGTCATTGACGGATTTGGAAACCTTCTGTTAGGAGTCCGTTCAGTCGTTCAGCACCTGGGACAGCCGGTCCCGGAAACGACGCTCGGAATCGGTCACCGCGTCGCCGCCCAGACCCAGGATGCCGCCGGTGGAGGCCGCGCCCACCACCTGCTCGGCGATCTCCACCAGCCAGTGCCGGTACGCCCCGGCCTGCCCCTCGTCCACCCGCGCGGTGAGCAGCGCGGACGCCTGCCCGGCCCGGGCCAGCACGTCCTCGATCATCGCCTTCGGGTCCTGCGGCGTGATCACCGGCAGTTCCGCGCCGGTCTCCGGGTCGCCCACCCGGTCGACGACCTCACCGGCCACCGCGGCGACCAGCGGACTGGCCGACTCGCGGCCGGCCGCGATGGTCTCCAGCCCGGCGGCGTTCTCCGCCATGGTGCGGCGGGTGCCGTCGGACTCGGCGGCGGCCGCCGCGGTGAGGACCGACTGCGGCAGCCCCACCAGCAGCCCCCACTCCTCGTCGGAGACGCCGAACCGGGTGTACGCCGGCTGCTCGATCACGATCAGGCCCCTTTCGCCGTGGTCGTCGTTGTCGACGGGCGCCCCCGTGGCGCCCGGGTCAGGCTAGTCCAGCTCCAGCAGGCCCTGTTCGGACACCACGCGCACGGACAGCGTCTTGTAGCCCACCTCGTCGAAGAGCACAGTCATCCGGTCCTCCTCGTAGCTGAGCACCAGGCCGGCGCCCCACTCCGGGTGGCGTACCTGGCTGTGTACCGGGAACGGCCCGACCGCGCCGTCACCGGCGACGCTGGTGCCCGCGTGGCAGTTGTCGCAGTGCCCGCAGACCTCGGTCATCTGCTCACCGAAGTACGCCAGCAGGGCCTGGCCCCGGCAGCCGGTGGTCTCGGCGAACGCGCGCATCATGTCGGTGCGCGACCGGGTCACCGTCTGCTGCCGTTCCGCCTCGGCCAGCGCGGCCCGGCCGGACTCGGCGGCCGCCGGGGCGTACCGGGGTGCGCCGATGCGCTGCCCGGCGCGTGGCTCGGCGGCGCCGACCTGCTCCAGCAGGGAGAGGTACTGCCCCATCTTGCGCGGACCGAGGCCGGTCAGCTCGCGCAGCTCCTTGCGGTTACGGGCCTTGCCGCGCAGCAGCGCGGCGAGTTCGGTCAGTTCCTTTTCGTCCGGCAGGCCGCCGCTGAAGTAGCGCTGGAGGCCGACGTCCTCGGAGCGCCACAGCAGCAGTACCCGGGCCGGCGAGCCGTCGCGACCGGCCCGGCCGATCTCCTGGAAGTAGCTGTCCGGCGAGTCGGGCAGCGCCATGTGCACCACCCAGGCGATGTTCGGCTTGTCGATGCCCATGCCGAACGCCGACGTGGCCACCATGATCGGCACCCGGTCGGCGAGGAACGCCTCGTGCAGCTCGTGCCGGGCCGCGGTGGGCATGCCACCGTGGTAGAACTCGGCCGGGAAACCGGCGCCGGTGAGCCGCTCGGCCAGCTCCTCGGCCGCCCGCCGGGTCGGCACGTAGATGATGCCGGGCCGCTCGTCGTCGCGCAGCAGCGCGACCAGTCGCCGCCACCGGTAGTCGTCGGTCGGGCAGTGGGCCACCTCCAGGAAGAGGTTGGGCCGGTCCAGCCCGGAGACCACCACCTCCGGCTCGCGCAGTAGCAGCCGGGCGATGATGTCGTCGCGTACCGGCGGGGAGGCGGTAGCGGTGAGCGCCACCACCGGCGGTCGGCCCAGGCCGTCGATCAGGTGACCGAGCGCCAGGTAGTCCGGCCGGAAGTCGTGGCCCCACGCGGAGATGCAGTGCGCCTCGTCGATCGCCACCAGCGCCGGCTTCAGCTCGCGGACCTCGGCGAGCCGGTCCGGGTTGCTCAGCGCCTCCGGCGTGATGAACAGGAACTCCGCGCGCCCGGCCCGGATGTCCTCGATCGCCTCGGCCTGCTGGGCGGCGCTCTCGTCCGAGCTTATCCGTACCGCGCGCAGCTCCGGGCGCTGCCGTTCGTTGAGCGCGGCGATCTGGTCCTGCTGCAACGCCAGCAGCGGGGAGATCACCACCGTCGGGCCGGGGATCAGGCTCGCCGGGATCTGGTAGATCGCCGACTTGCCGGCGCCGGTGGGCAGCACCACGAGGGCGTCGCGGCGCTTCATCACGGCGCGCATGGCGGCGAGCTGGTTGGGCCGCAGCGCGGTCCAGCCGAACAGGTTCCGCGCCGCCCGGCGCAGGCTGGAGGAGTGCGTGGTCAGTTTCATCAAGCGCCTCAGCTACCCCCGGCGATCCCGCGCGAAACCGGCACCGCCGCTCACCGCCGGGGCGCGGATCAGCGGCGGAACATGGCCCGGATCGCGATCAGCAGGAAGAGGCCGCCGACCACCAGGCCGAGCAGGCGTACGCCGGGGATGTCGGCGGCGCTGGTGGCGTCGGCGAGCGGCTGAACGGACATGTGGGAACTCTCCCACGCGAGGTCCGGGGGCGCCAGCGGCTAACAGTAAGGATTGTTGACTATTTAGCGGTGCGGTGTGACCATGTCAGCACCCGCCGGCCCCGGCGGGTCCGTGGGGGAGACGGGGGTACGACAGCACATGAGCGAGCGGACCGAGGGATCGACCGGAGACCTGGCGGCGCTCGCCGCCGCCGTCCTGCAACCGGGGTTCGTCGGCACCACACCGCCGTCGTGGGTGTGCCGCTGGCTCGGCGAGGGCCTCGGCTCGGTGGTCCTGTTCGCCCGCAACGTCGTCGACCACGAGCAGGTCGCCACGCTCACCGCGAACCTGCGCGCCGAGCGGCCGGACGTCATCGTGGCGATCGACGAGGAGGCCGGCGACGTCACCCGGATCGAGTCCGCCCGGGGCAGTTCCCGTCCCGGCAACTACGCGCTCGGCGCTGTCGACGACCCGGCGCTGACCGAGGAGGTCGCCCGCGACCTCGGCGCCGAACTCGCGGCCGTCGGCGTCACGCTGGACTACGCCCCGGACGCCGACGTCAACTCCAACCCGGCCAACCCGGTCATCGGGGTGCGCTCCTTCGGCGCCGACCCGGACCTGGTCGCCCGGCACACCGCCGCCTGGGCACGCGGCCTCCAGGCCGGCGGCGTCGCCGCCTGCGCCAAGCACTTCCCCGGGCACGGCGACACCCGGGTCGACTCGCACCACGACCTGCCACGCATCGGCGGCGACCGGGCCCGGCTCGACGCGGTCGAGCTGGCCCCGTTCCGCGCCGCCGTGGCCGCCGGGGTGCAGGCGGTGATGACCGGCCACCTGCTGGTGCCGGCGCTGGACCCGGAACTGCCCGCCACGCTCAGCCCGCGCGTGCTCGGCGGCCTGCTGCGCGAGGAGATGGGCTTCGGCGGCGTGGTGGTCACCGACGCGGTCGAGATGCGCGCGGTGGCCGACCGGTACGGCTTCACCGGCGCCGCGGTGCGCGCGCTCGTGGCCGGCGCGGACGCGATCTGTGTGGGCGGGGAACGGGCCACCGAGGCCGACGCCCGCGAGCTGCGCGACGCGATCGTGGCGGCGGTGATCAGCGGGGAACTGCCCGAGGAGCGGCTCGCCGAGGCGGCCAAGCGCGTCGGTCAGCTCGCCGCCTGGAGCGTCGCCGCCCGCGGCCGCCGGGTCGCCGGCCCGCCGTCCGCCGACGGCTCACCGATCGGGCTCGCCGCCGCCCGCCGTGCGGTACGGGTCACCGGCGACGCCGCGCTGCTGCCGCTGACCGGTCCGGCGCACGTGGTGGAGTTCGCGCCGCCGCGCAACATCGCCATCGGCGAGGAGACGCCGTGGGGCATCGCCGCGCCGCTGGCCCACCTGGCGCCCGGCACCACCACCGTCCGCTACGCCGCCGACGCCGTACCGGCCGACGCGGGCGCGACACCCGCCGGCCGGCCGCTGGTGCTCGTGGTACGCGACCTGCACCGCCACGACTGGATGCGGGACGCGGTACGCCGGGCGCTCGCCGCCCGCCCCGACGCGGTGGTGGTCGAGCTGGGCGTGCCCGAGCTGGTCACCGGCGCGGTGCATCTGGCCACCCACGGCGCCACCGCCGCGGCGGCCCGGGCCGCCGCCGAGGTGCTGACCGGGGCGCGCTGACTCCCGGTCCGGCCGGGTGGGGAGGTCCCCCGGCCGGGCCGGGCCTCACGGCTTGTCGGCCACCAGGTCGGCGTACTCCGGGTGGCGCTCGATGAACGAGGCCACGAACGGGCACTGCGGCACGATCCGGCCGCCCCGGGTGCGGACCTGGTCCAGCGCGCCCCGGACCAGCGCGGCCCCGACGCCCTGACCCTGGAACCGGTCGTCGACCTCGGTGTGCGTGAACACCAGCGTCTCTCCGCGCGGCGTGTACGCGGTGAACCCGGCCAGCGCGTCGTCCACCAGGATCTCGAAACGGCGCTCGGCGGTGTTCTCCTCGACCAGAAAGCTCACCGGATCATTCTCCCTCCGGGCCCGGCCAGCCGGTCCAGTTCGACCAGCAGCCGGTCCACCTCGTCGACGGTGTTGTAGTGGTAGACGCTCGCCCGCACGGCCCCGCCGCTGCTCCGCAGGCCCATGCCCTCGAAGTACTCGTAGGCGTAGTAGTCGCCGTGCGACAGGCACAGGCCTGCCTCACCCAGCGCCGCCGCGGTCTGCGCCGGGGTCAGGCCGGCGACCCGGAACGACACCGTCGGGCAGCGCCGGGCCGGTGCGCCGTACACGGTCACGAACGGGCGGTCGGCGAGCCCGGCGAGCAGCCGGTCGAAGACCGCCTCCTCGTGCGCCTGCGCGGCGGCCAGCCCGGCGCGTACCCGCTCCCGCCGGTCGCCGGTCGCGGCCGGATCCAGGCCGGCCAGGTGGTCCACCGCGGCGGTCACCCCGGCCAGCAGCGGGAAGCTCGGCGTGCCGTACTCGAACCGGTCCGGCACCGCGTCGGCGGAGGGCACGAGCTTCGCCGGGCGTAGCGCCTGCCACCGCGCCGGGTCGGCGACCATCGCCGCCAGGTGCGGCCCGGACCACTTGTACGCGCTGGTCACCAGGAAGTCCGCGCCGAGCGAGGCCGCATCGGTCGGGCCGTGCGGCACCGAGTGCACGCCGTCCACGCACACCAGTGCGCCGGCGGCGTGCGCGGTCTTGGCGATCGCCGCCACGTCCGGCACGGTGCCGATCGCGTTGCTGCCCGCGGTCACCGCGACCAGCCGGGTCCGCTCGGTGACCAGGTCGGCGTACTGGCCGGCGGGCAGCTCACCGGTCGTCGGGTCGAACTCTGCCCAGCGCACCGTGGCGCCGGACGCCTGCGCGGCCTGCACCCACGGGCGGACGTTCGCGTCGTGGTCCAGCCGGGAGACGACCACCTCGTCGCCCGGACGCCAGCCGGCGCCGAGCGTCCGGGCCAGCGTGTACGTCAGCGCTGTCGCGCTCGGCCCGAGCACCACGCCCGACGGCTGCGCGCCGAGCAGGTCGGCGACCGCCGCCCGCGCCCCGGCGACCAGGTCCAGCGCCCGGCGGCCGGGCAGGAAGGCGGTGCTGCGGTTGCCCGTCGCGGCGCGCATCGCCCCGGCCACCGCCTCGACGACGGCGGCGGCGGTCTGGGTGCCCCCGGCGCCGTCGAAGTGGGCGAATCCCTCGCTCAGGGCAGGGTAGGCGGCCCGGACCCGGGCGACGTCGAAAGCCATTCCGGCACCCTAGCGCGCACCCCGGACGCCCCGCCCGGCGTGGCCGTCCCGCGCCCGCCCGCGAGGGCGCCGTGGCGTTCGCCGCCTATCCTTGGACGGGTGACGATCCGACGCGCCACCTCCGCCCCCGCCCGTCGCGCCGCCGGTCTGCTCGCCGGTCTCGCCCTCGGCGCCGCACTGCTCGCCGGATGCAGCTCCGAGGGCGCCGAGACCGACTGCGGCCTCGACGCCTGCACGATCACCTTCGACCGTGGCGTGGAGGCCAGCGCCCGGATCCTCGGCGTCGAGGCGAAGCTGATCGGCGCCCAGGACGACCAGGTGACCGTCGAGGTCGCCGGGGAACAGCTCTCGCTCACCGTGGGTCAGCAGGCCACCGAGGTGGCCGGCTTCCAGGTCAGCCTGGACAGCGTCACCGACCAGCAGGTGGTGCTGCGGGTCGCCCGCGACCTCGCCGGCTGATCCGTTTCGGCCGTCCCGGCGGGCGGCGACGTTTGGAAAATCGCCCGCCGGGAGATTGAGGGCTCATGTCTCTCACCCGGAATGCCGGAGCCACCGCCGCACAGGCTCGAAACAGCCGGTGGCTCGAACTGTTGACCCGTGCCGGATTCATCGGATACGGGGTGGTGCACCTCCTCTTCGCCTGGCTGGCGCTGCAGATCGCCTTCGGGAACTCGGGCGAGGAGGGAAACCAGAACGGCGCGCTGCGCACCCTCGGTGAACAGCCGCTCGGGAAGTTCCTCCTGATCGCGGTCGCGGTCGGCCTGTTCGCCATGGCGATCTGGCAGGCGTTCGAGGCGATCTCCGGCCACGTCTCCAGGACCGGCAAGGAACGACTGTTCGAACGGATCGCCTCGGCGGTCCGGGTCGTCGTCTTCGTCTGGCTGGGCTGGACCGCGATCAAGGTCTTCCAGGACGCCAGCTCCAACGCCTCGGACCAGCAGCAGCAGCTCTCCGAGAAGCTGATGGCCTCCGACGGCGGCCGGTGGCTGGTCGGGCTGGCCGGGCTCGCGCTCGCCGCGCTCGGCGTCGGCATGGTGATCTACGGCCTGAAGAAGAAGTTCGAGCGCAACCTCAAGACCGGCGAGATGAGCCCGAAGACCCGCCAGCTCACCCGTCGTCTCGGCATGGCCGGCTACGCCTCCCGGGGCGCCGTCTTCGCCATCGCCGGCGTGCTTGTCGTCGTCGCCGCGGTGAACTACGACCCGGAGAAGGCGCGTGGCCTGGACGCCGCCCTGCGGACGCTGCGCGACCAGTCGTACGGGCCGTGGCTGCTGGCGCTCATGGCGCTCGGCATCGCCGCGTTCGGTGTCTACTGCTTCTTCCAGTCCCGGTACCGCAAGGTCTGATCCTGGTCGATACCCGGGCCGCCGGGCACCATTGGGCCTTTGCCCGATTCCCGCCCGGTCGGAGGGAGAGAGAGTTCGTGCAGAGTTACGTCGTGACAGTCGCCGCCGCGCTCGCCGCGGCGGCGATCGCGTTGGTGCTGGCCCAGGTGGTGCACCGCGTCATCCGCCGCCTCGGCCGCCGCTCGCTGCTGATGACCGAGCTGACCGAGCACGCGCACCGCGCGTTCCAGCTCGCCCTCACCGTGGCCGCGGTGCAGTTCGCGGTCCGGTTCACCACCGCGTACGCGGTCGGCAGCCCGTGGCGGCAGTTCGTCCTGCACACGCTGGTGCTCGCGACGATCGCCGCCACCGCCTGGCTGGTGGCCTCGCTGCTGGTCGTGGCGGAGGACACCGCGCTGGCCCGGTTCCGGGTCGACGTGCCGAACAACAGGCACGCCCGCCGGGTGCGCACGCAGGTGGTGCTGCTGCGCCGGCTCACCATCGCGGTGATCGTGATCCTCACGGTCGGCGTGATGCTGATGACGTTCCCGGCCGTACGCGGCGTCGGCGCCGGTGTGCTGACCTCCGCCGGTGTGATCGCCGCGGTCGCCGCGCTGGCCGCGCAGAGCCTGCTCGCCAACGTCTTCGCCGGTCTCCAGCTCGCGTTCAGCGACGCGGTACGCCTGGACGACGTGGTGGTGGTCGAGGGGGAGTGGGGCCGGATCGAGGAGCTGACGCTCAGCTACGTGGTGGTGCAGATCTGGGACGACCGCCGGCTGATCCTGCCCACCTCGTACTTCACCAGCCGGCCGTTCCAGAACTGGACCCGGACCGAGGCGGCGGTGCTCGGCACGGCCGAGTTCGAGCTGGACTGGGCCGTCCCGGTGCAGGCGATGCGGGAGGAACTGCGCCGCCTGTGTGAGGGCACCGAGCTGTGGGACGGCCGGGTCTGCGTGCTCCAGGTGACCGACGCGACCGGCGGCATGGTCAAGGTCCGCGCGCTGGTCAGCGCCGCCGACGCGGGCAGCCTGTGGGACCTGCGGTGCCTGGTCCGCGAGCACCTGGTGACCTGGGTACGCGACCAGCGCCCGACCGCCCTGCCCCGGCTGCGCGCCGAGGTCGGCGAGGTCAACGGCCTGCTGCCCTGGCAGGCGGTGCAGCCGCGCCGCCCGGTACGCCGCCCGACCGGCACCGAGGCGCCCGACGACGCGCGTGTCTTCGGCGGCAGCGACGACGGCGAGGCGCGCAGCGAGGTGTTCGTGGGCCGGGAGGAGCACGCCGAGGCGCGTCGCTGACCCGTACCCCGATCGGAGCCCCCGGCCGCCCACGGCGCCGGGGGTTCGGCGCGTACGGGCGGCTTTCCGGCCGGACGGGTTTGGCCGGGCGGTTGCGGGGGACGTGGTGCGCACGCCCCGGATCCGGTGCCCGGCACCGGATTCCGGCGGCGCGCGGCCGGGCGGACCGGCTGCTCCGCGCAGGATTGACGGGCGGCGACTCCGGGCATACAGCGCGGTGATGACGAAAGGAGGACAGCATGGCTGACGTCGCGAGTCGCAGCACGTCGCGGACCGGGAGCGAGCCGTCCACCGCCGAACTGGTACAGCGCGCCACCGAGCAGGTCACCCGCCTGGTGCGGGACGAGCTGGCCCTGGCCCGCGCGGAGCTGACCCAGAAGGGCAAGCACGCCGGAATCGGGATCGGTCTGTTCGGCGGCGGCGGGGTGATGGCGCTCTACGGAGCCGGCGCCCTGGTCGCCACCGTGATCCTGCTGCTGGCGCTTGTCATGCCGGCGTGGCTGGCCGCCCTGATCGTGGCGGTGGCGCTGTTCCTGCTCGCCGGGATCCTGGCTCTGGTGGGCAAGAAGCAGGTCAGCCGTGCCGTCCCGCCGGTGCCTGAGGCGGCGGTCCGCAGCGTGCGGGCGGACGTCGACACGGTCACCGCCGCGGTGAAGGACGGGAGGCGGGCATGACCGGTAACGGGACCGGGGACGTGGCGGCGCTCCGGGAGGAGATCCGCCGGACCCGGGTGGAGCTCGGTGAGACGATGGAGCTGCTCGCGGCCAGGGCCGATCCGAAGGCGCTGGTGCGGCACTCGGCTGAGCAGGCGAAGGCGCGGATGCGCGAGCAGGCGTCGCTGACCGCGGCCCGGGTGCGCGGGCGGGCGGCCCAGCGCGCCCGGCTGGTCCGGGCGCAGGCGTACGAGAAGGGTGAGGCGGTCGGGCGCAACCCGTTGCCGTGGGCGGCCATCGCGGCCGGCGCGCTGGTGACCGCGGTGGTGCTGGTGATCGTCCGAGGGAGGCGCAGGTGAGCGGCAGGATCGGCAAGGCGGCGTACAAGCCGGTGGGGGTGCTGCTCGGCCTGGCCGCCGGTGCCGTCGCCGGGGCGATCTTCCGCCAGGTCTGGAAGGTGACGGCGGGCGACGGCGAGGCGCCGAGCGCCACCGACGAGGACCGCCGCTGGGGCGAGGTGCTCGCCGCCGCGGCCCTGCAGGGGGCCATCTTCTCGGTGGTGCGGGCCGCCGTCGACAGGGGCGGAGCGGTGGGCGTACGCCGGCTGACAGGTCGCTGGCCGGACTGACGAAAAGGCCGGAAAGGCCCCTTTCCCGAGCGCGGGGAGGGGGCCTTTCGCATGGCTCCGGCGGGGCCGCGCAGCGCCGTCCGCGCGACCTTCAGGTCACATGTCGGAGAATTTCGTCCGCTAGGCTGTGCGAAGTTTTTGCGTACGTGGTTTGCTTTCTCACGCTGTTGAGAGACGCGTGGGTTGAGAGAAGTCTCCTGCATTGGGGGCCGCCTCAGGCACCGCTGCTCGAAAACGGCCAATCGGCCGCACGGCGTGCTCGGCCGCCAGTTTTAGAAGGAGATACACATGGCGCAGGGAACCGTGAAGTGGTTCAACGCTGACAAGGGCTTCGGCTTCATCACCGTCGACGGCGGGGGTGCTGACGTGTTCGTCCACTTCTCGGCCATCCAGACCAGCGGCTACCGCACGCTGGAGGAGAACCAGCGGGTGGAGTTCGAGATCGCCCAGGGTCAGAAGGGTCCGCAGGCCGAGCAGGTCCGCCCCATCTGAGCTGACCGCACCGGCCGCGCCGGCCGGTGCCGGAAGCCCCGCATCCCGTACGGGAGGCGGGGCTTCGCCTTGCCGCGCCTCAGCGGCGCCGCGCCCGCATGCCCCACCAGAGCCCGGCCAGTCCGAACAGGACCAGCACCGGGCCGACCATCGCCCAGATCCGCTTGTCGCTCATGACGCTGCCCTCGACGTAGCCGAGGCCGAGCACCGTCCACAACGCGCCGATCACCACGGCGAGCAGCCCCACTGTGAGCCGGAACCAACCCCTCATCGTTCCCCCTCCGACGACAGTCCCGCTCCAGCATGCCCGCCGCCGGCGCCCGGCGACGCCGCGCCGCGCGGCCGGTTCACCACCGGTCGTGCACCTGCGGGCGGATCAGCTCGTCGTAGGTGGCCCGCACCGCGGCCAGCTCCACCTCGGTCAATGCCGGCTGCCCGGCCGCCTCGGCGTTGCGCCGTGCCTGCTCGGGGGAGCGGGCGCCGGGGATCACCACAGTCACGCCGGGCTGGTCGAGGATCCAGCGCAGCGCGAACTGCGCCATCGTGCGGTCGTCGCCGACCAGCGGCGCGAGCCGGCGTACCGCCTCCAGGCCGCTGTCGTAGTCCACACCGGAGAACGTCTCGCCGACGTCGAACGACTCGCCGTGCCGGTTGAACGTGCGGTGGTCGTTCGCCGGGAAGGTGGTGTTCTCGTCGTACCGCCCGGAGAGCAGGCCGCTGGCCAGCGGCACCCGGGCGATGATCCCGACCCCGGCGGCAGCGGCGGCGGGCAGCACCCGCTCCAGCGGCTTGTGCCGGACCGCGTTGAGGATGATCTGCACGCTCGCCACACCGGGCCGGGCGATGGCGGTGAGCGCCTGGTCGCAGGTCTCCACGCTGACGCCGTACCCGGCCACGCGGCCCTCGGCGACGAGCGTGTCGAGGGCGTCGAAGACCCGGTCGTCGGCGAAGACGGCGGTGGGCGGGCAGTGCAGCTGCACCAGGTCGAGCGTGTCGACGCCGAGGTTGGCCCGGGACCTGTCGGTCCAGGCCCGGAAGTTGTCCAGGGTGTACGCCTCCGGCGTCTGCTCCACCCGGCGGCCCATCTTGGTGGCGACGGTGAGCCCGTGCCCGGGGCGGGAGCGCAGGAACCGGCCGATCAGGGCCTCGCTGCGGCCGTCGCCGTACACGTCGGCGGTGTCCAGGAAGGTGACGCCGGCGTCGACGGCGGCGGCCAGGACGGCGAGCGCCGCGTCCTCGCTGACCTCGCCCCAGTCCGCGCCGAGCTGCCACGCGCCGAGTCCGATGATGCCGACGTGCCGGCCGAGCCGGTCGAAGCTGCGCTGTTCCATCCGGTCGAGCCTAGTGAGCGGCTTGCCGTGGCGCGCGCCGGGCCGTACCGTCTAACAAGACGTACGTACGGTTTGGAGGCTGCCATGTGGGACCCGCGCACCTACCTGCGCTACGGCGACGAGCGCTCCCGGCCGTTCCACGACCTGCTGGCCCGCGTCGGCGCCGAGCACCCGCGCGCCGTGGTCGACCTCGGCTGCGGCCCCGGCACCCTCACCGCCACGCTCGCCGCCCGCTGGCCCGGCAGCCGGATCACCGGCCTGGACTCCTCCCCGGAGATGATCGCCCGGGCGGCCGCCGAGGGCGGACCGGTCGGCTACGCGGTCGCCGACGTCCGCGACTGGCGGCCGGAGCCCGAGGTGGACGTGCTGGTCGGCAACGCCGTGCTCCAGTGGGTGCCGGAACACCGCGACCTGCTCCGCCGCTGGGCGGCGGCGCTGCCCACCGGCGCCTGGATGGCGTTCCAGGTACCCGGCAACTTCGACGCGCCGTCACACCGGCTGCTGCGCTCCGTCGCCGCGCAGGACCGGTGGCGCGACGCGCTCGCCGGCAAGCTGCGCGAGGCCCCCGTCGACGAGCCGGTCGGGTACGCCACGCTGCTGACCGACGCGGGTTGCGCGGTCGACGCCTGGGAGACTACGTACGTGCATCTGCTGCCCGCCACCGGCGCCGACCACCCGGTGCTGGCCTGGATGGAGGGCACCGCGCTGCGCCCGGTCCGCGCCGCGCTGGACGCCGCCGGCTGGGCCGCCTTCCGCGCCGAGCTGGGGGTACGGCTCGCGCAGGCGTACCCGGTGCGGCAGGGTCAGGTGTACTTCCCGTTCCGCCGGATCTTCATGGTGGCCCGCACCGGCACCCGCGCAGAGGAGAACTCGTGACCGACCTGCCCACCTTCATCGCCGGACTGCCAAAGGTGGAGCTGCACGTGCACCACGTCGGCTCGGCCTCGCCCCGGATCGTCGCCGAGCTGGCCGCCCGGCACGAGGGGCGCAGCCCCGTCCCGGCCGACCCGGAGGCGCTCGCCGACTACTTCGCGTTCCGCGACTTCGCCCACTTCATCGAGGTCTACCTCAGCGTGGTGGACCTCATCCGCGACGCCGACGACGTCTGGCTGCTCACCCACGAGGTCGCCCGGGAACTGGCCCGCCAGCAGGTCCGCTACGCCGAGCTGACCGTCACGCCGTACTCGCACGTCAACCGCGGCATCCCGGCGCCGGCGTTCTGCGAGGCGATCGAGGACGCCCGCAAGCGCGCCGAGGCCGACTTCGGCATCGCGTTGCGCTGGTGCTTCGACATCCCCGGCGAGGCCGGCCTGCCCGCCGCCGAGCAGACGCTGCGGATCGCGCTCGACGAACGACCCGACGGGCTGGTCAGCTTCGGCCTCGGTGGCCCCGAGATCGGGGTGCCCCGGCCGCAGTTCAAGCCCTGGTTCGACCAGGCGCGGGCCGCCGGGCTGCGCTCGGTGCCGCACGCCGGCGAGACCACCGGCCCGGAGACGATCTGGGACGCGCTGCGCGAGCTGGGCGCCGAGCGGATCGGCCACGGCATCTCCGCCGCGCAGGACCCGGCGCTGCTGACCTACCTCGCCGAGCGGCGGATCCCGCTGGAGATCTCCCCGACGTCGAACGTGCGCACCCGGGCCGTGCCCAGCCTGGACGCGCACCCGCTGCCCCGGATCGTCGAGGCCGGCGTGCCGGTCAGCATCAACTCCGACGACCCGCCGATGTTCGGCACCACGCTCAACGACGAGTACGCGGTGGCCGCCCGGCTGCTGCGGCTCGGCCCCGACGGGGTCGCCGCGCTGGCCCGCGACGCCGTGGCCGCCGCGTTCCTGACGCCGGCCGAGCAGGCCCGGATCACCGCCGAGATCGACGCGTACCTGGGGAGCGCGGCACGCTGAGCGGCCGTACCGGTGCCGGCCGCCGGGATCCCCGGGGCGGCCGGCGCCGCGCGGTCAGCAGCATCGCGGACAGCGCGAGCACGGTGAGCGCGACGGTGGGACCGGGAGCGGCGGGCGCGGGCCGGACGGGCCCGTGCGCGAGCACCGGGTCCTGCCAGACCGCGAGTGTGAGCGCGATGCCCAGGCCGATGACGGCGGCCCAGCGGAGCAGACGACTGACGGCCGGTGGCATGACGGTCACCTCGCGCCCGGGATCGACGGGAGAGCGCGCGCGACGGGAGCGAGGTGTGGGGGGACCGGACTCCCGCCGCGCGCATGATCCGTCGGCCGGAAGGTCTTACGGGGCGTCCCGGCCGACGGAACTGATGGGTTCTGTCAGCGATCCTGGCAGTTCACGCCGGTTTTCCGGCCGTCGTTAAACCACCTTTAAGGAGAACTTGCGCCCGTACACAGCCACGGGTCAGCGCGGGCGCGGCCAGCGCCGCCCGGCACGCGGCTCACGGGCCTCCCGGGCCATCCGCCCGACCAGCCCGAACCGGTTCACCTGCCGGGGTGCCGCGTCCGGGTCGGCCAGCAGCATCACCACGCTCGCCCCGCCGAGCCGGGCCCGGTCGATGCTCACCGAACCGTTCGCCTGCAACGCGACCCGCTTGGCGATGTCCAGCCCGAGCCCGGTCGAGCCCTTGTCGCTCTCACCCCGGCGCAGCGCCCGGTCCGGGTCGGCGATGCCCGGCCCGGCGTCGTCGATGCGGATCGCCACCCAGCCGTCCCGGCGGCTCACCGCCACCTCGAACGCGGTGCCCTGCGGCGTGTACCGGAACACGTTGCCGATCACCGCGTCCAGCGCGGCGGCCAGTTCGGCGCGGGGCACCGGCGCCGGGATGCGGAACTGCGCCCCGACCACCCGGTGCGGCCGGTTCTGGTCCCCGGCCAGCGCCGACCAGAAGACCATCCGGTCCCGGACCACCTCGCTCACGTCGCACGACGCCGGCGCCGACTCCTGGGCGACCGCCTTGCGGGTCGTCTTGATGAGCTGGTCGACCTCGCCCTCCAGCGTGACGATCGCCTGCCGGATCCGCCGGATGCCGCGTCGCCGGTCCAGCTCCGCCTCGCTGAACGTGCCGATGCTCGTGTCGTCGGACTCCAGCGCCTCGGCGTCCAGCCGCAGCGCGGTCAGCGGCGTACGCAGCCGGTGCGACAGGTCGGCGACCAGCTCGTGCTCGTCGGCACGCAGCGCCACCAGCCGTTCCGTCATCCGGTTGAACGCGTGCCCGGCCTCGGCCAGCTCACGCGGGCCGGTCGGCTCGACCCGTACCCCCAGCTCGCCGTCGCCCACCGCGAGCGCCGCCTTGACCAGATCGCCGGTGGCGTCCACGGCCCGTGCCGCCACCCGGTCGACCACGGCGACCGCCGCGCCGACAAGCGCCAGGCCGATCGCGAACAGCAGCAGCCACCGCCCGCCGCCCCCGGAGTCGAGCACTTCGTCGGGGACGAACACCTCCACCACGGCGACCCGGTCACCGAGCACCACCGGGTCCAGCCGCAGCACCCCGCCGTCCACCTCGGTCACCACCGACTGCCGCCGCGCGGCCGCCTCGGCGAGCACCCGCGGGTCGGCGCGACCGGCGGACTCGTCCGCGCCGATGCCGTGCACGACCGGGCGCATGGCCGGATCGTCACCGGCCGCGGCGGCCACCGCCCGTTCGATCGTCGCGGTGTCGGTGCTGACCGCGAGCGCGCCGGTCACCAGCGCGGCCCGGCGGGCGGCGTCGGCCAGCTCCGCCTCCCGGGTCCGGTCGGCGAGGGTCAGCCCGAGCGGGATGAGGAAGGCGAGCGCGATCAGGCCGCACAGCCCCGCGGTGAGCCCGGCGAGGCTGAACCTCAGTCCGGCGCCACCAGCCGGAAGCCGACCCCCCGCACGGTGCGCAGGTAACGCGGCTTCGCCGCGGACTCGCCCATTTTGCGGCGGAGCCAGTACAGGTGAACGTCGATGGTCTGGTCCTCGCCGACCGATGGCTGCCGCCATACCTCCTCCAAGAGTTCCCGCCGGGACACTACCCGGCCGGGACGCGCGGCGAGATACGCCAGCAGGTCGAATTCCTTACGGGTCAGCGCCAGCGCCTCCCCGTCCAGCACCGCGCTGCGCTCGCCCACGTCGACGCGCAGGCCGCCGACCGTGTGCACGGCCGGCGCGACGGTACGGCTGGCCCGGCCGGCCCGGCGCAGCACAGTGGTGATCCGGGCGTCCAGGTGCGCCCCGGTGAACGGCTTGACCATGTAGTCGTCCGCGCCGGCGCGCAGCAGCCGCACCACCGACTGCTCGTCGTCCCGGGCGGTGGCGATGATGATCGGCACGTCGGTGATGCCGCGCAGCATGCGCAGCGCGTCCGAGCCGTCCAGGTCGGGCAGACCGAGGTCGAGCACCACCAGGTCCGGCGTCTCCGCGGCGACCCGGCGCAGCGCGTCCAGCGCGGTGCCGACGGCGTGTACCGCGTGCCCCCGATCGGTCAGCGACCGCAGCATGGCGCCGCGCACGACGTGGTCGTCTTCGACCAGCAGGACGGTTGCCACGTCAGCACCGTACTCGGCGTGGCAAGCCGGTCGCGTTGCGGCGGTCCGGCCAACCGGGCAAGCTGGGACGGCGATGACGTTCACGCTCTTCCCCGACACCCGCCTCACGCTCGCCCGCGACGCGCTCGCCGGCCTGTCGGTGGGCGACGCCCTCGGCTCCCAGTTCTTCGTCCCCGGCCGGCACCCGGACGACCTCGCCGCAGGGCGGCTGCCCGAACCGCCCTGGGAGTGGACCGACGACACCGAGATGGCGTGCTCGGTGGTGGCCGAGCTGGCCGCCGGCGGCCGCATCGACCGGGACCGGCTGGCGCTGGCGTTCGCGCAGCGCTGCGAGCCGTACCGGGGGTACGGGCCGGGCGCGGTGACGGTGCTGCGGCTGATCCGCACCGGCACGCCCTGGCCGGTGGCCGCCGCGTCCGCGTTCGACGGGCAGGGCTCCTGCGGCAACGGTGCCGCGATGCGCGTCGCGCCGCTCGGCGCCTGGCACGCCGACTCCACCCGCCGCGCCGCCGAGCAGGCCCGCGCCTCCGCCGAGGTGACACACGCCCACCCGGAGGGCGTCGCGGGTGCGGTAGCAGTCGCGGTGGCCGCCTCGCTCGCCGCCCGCGCCCGCCTCGACGGCGGCCGGCCCGACCCGGCCCGGCTGCTCACCGCCGTCGCCGGGACGCTCGACCCGGTCGGCGAGGTGCACCGCGGGGTACGCCGGGCCGCCGCGCTGCTCGGTCACTCCGCCGCCGCGGCGGCCGACGCGCTCGGCAACGGCTCCCGGGTCACCGCGCAGGACACCGTGCCGTTCACGCTCTGGGTCGCCGCCACACTGCTGCACGACTACCCCGCCGCGATCCGCGTCTGCGTCGAGGCGGGCGGCGACGTGGACACCACAGCCGCGATCGTGGGCGGGATCGTGGCCGCGTACACCGGGGTGGGCGCGCCGGGCGGCGTGCCGGAGAGCTGGCTGACCGCCCGCGAGCCGCTCCCCGGCTGGCTGACCGCCCCCGCCTGACCGCCCGTACTTCCGTTCGTTTCGACCGGCACGCGCCAGCTCGGGGAGGTGGCGGGGTCGGCGGGGGTGGGATGCAGCCACCTCGGCGAAGTGGAGTCGATCATGCGCTCCGGCGTGCACCACCAGCGGGGACGGGCTCGCCGAGGGGGTCCGCGGCGCTCCTCGAATCCGGGGAATCCGGTGCCGGGTCTCCGCTGGACGAATGCGGTTCCGAGCCGCCGTGGGGCGAATCGGGTGCGGGCCTGCTGCGGGACGAGTCGGGTGCCGGGGTGTCGGCGGCGGGAGCGGGGGCACGCTCGGGGGAGTCGGAGCGGTTGTCCGCGTCCGGACGCTCGGTGGCGGCGGGCGCGTCGGGGGAAAGGCTGTCGTCCGGGGTAGGGCTGCCGTCGGGCGGCAGGGTCATGGTGTCGCGCCGGCGGCGACTGAGCAGCCAGCCGATCGCCGCGCCACCGGCCAGCCCGGCGAGCAGGCCGCCGCCGAGCAGCAGGTCCGCGCTCGGCCCGTCGTCGGCAGCCCCGGCCGCCGGTGCCGTGCCGCCCTGCGCGCCGCCCTGCGCCTCGCCGGGTGCGCCCGGCGCGCCGTGCCCGCCGTGCCCGGCGCCGCCCGCTCCGGAAGCGCCGTCGTGCGTCACGGTGCCCGGCAGCGGCGGCAGCAGGTCGACCGTCGGCGCGGGGTGCGGGCCACCCGCCGGGTCCGCCCACCGGACCACAGTGCCGTCGTCGTACGTCTGCGTCACGGTGAACGTGAGCCGGTCGGTGGCGGGCATCGGTCCCATGCCCAGCGGCAGCCGGGCCGCCCCGGTGCCGGTGCCGGGCATCCGCAGCCAGCTCACCGCGTGGGTCACCTGGTTCAGTTCGGCCGCGTGCATGCCGGGGACCGGCTGGTCGAGCGTGCGGGTGGTGATGGTGGGCGCCCAGTCCGGCACCGACAGCGGGTACACCTCGCCGATCGGGGCGTCCGCGGGCATGGTCAGCTCGATCCGGGTGGTCCGGGTGCCGGGCCTGTCCGCCGGCACCAGCACGGACAGTTCGATCGCGTCGCCCTGGCGTACCTGGGCGGGCGAGGTCGTGACGGTCACCCCGGCCGCGTTCGCCGCGGCGGGCCAGCCCACCGCCCCGGCGAGTACCGCCGCCAGCAGCGCCGCCGCCCACCGGCCCTGACGGGTCATCCTCATGGTCGTCCCCATCCTTCTCGGCTGGGGCCGGTACCGGCTCCGGCCCCACCTGGTAGTTCGGGCGGCGGGGCGAAAAGGTTCAACCCGGCAGGGAACTCGCCGGAGGCGGGCACCGGCGTCGGCGGCGGTCCGGGTCCGGGCGACCGATAGCATCGCAGGGGCCGGTCACCGGCCCTTCCGTACCGTCGACGACAGGAGTCACCGTGTCCGCACCCCGTACCCCCGTCGTGGCCGACCCCGTCGTCGTCGCCGCCGGGACCACGGCGGCCGACGCGGTGGCCGCGGCCGGCCTGCCGATGAGCGGGCCGAAGGCGATCGTGGTGGTCCGCGATCCGCAGGGCCAGCTGCGCGACCTGGACTGGCGCCCGGCCGAGGAGGTCGCGGTCGAGCCGGTCACGCTGGACAGCCCGGACGGGCTGAACGTGCTGCGCCACTCCACCGCCCACGTGCTGGCCCAGGCCGTGCAGGACGTCTTCCCGGACGCCAAGCTCGGCATCGGCCCGCCGATCGAGAACGGCTTCTACTACGACTTCGGCGTGGACAAGCCGTTCCAGCCGGACGACCTGACCAAGCTCGAGAAGCGCATGCAGGAGATCGTCAAGTCCGGCCAGCGGTTCCGCCGCCGCCGGTTCGCCGACCTGGACGAGGCGCGGTCCGAACTGGCCGCCGAGCCGTACAAGCTGGAGCTGATCGAGGTCAAGGGGGAAGGGCTGGACTCCTCCGAGGTGATGGAGGTGGGCGGCGGCGAGCTGACCATCTACGACAACCTCGCCGCGAACGAGGACAAGGTCTGCTGGTCGGACCTGTGCCGGGGCCCGCACCTGCCGAACACCCGGCTGATCGGCGCGTTCAAGCTGATGCGCTCGGCCGCCGCGTACTGGCGCGGGTCGGAGAAGAACCCGCAGCTGCAGCGCGTGTACGGCACCGCGTGGCCGACCCGGGACGAGCTCAAGGCGTACCTGAAGCTGTTGGAGGAGGCCGCCCGCCGCGACCACCGCAAACTCGGCGCGGACCTCGACCTGTTCAGCTTCCCCGACGAGATCGGGTCCGGCCTGCCGGTCTTCCACCCCAAGGGCGGCGTGCTCAAGCGGGTGATGGAGGACTACGTCCGGGCGCGCCACATCGAGGAGGGCTTCGACTACGTCGGCACGCCGCACATCTCCAAGGAAGGTCTCTTCCACACCTCGGGACACCTGCCCTACTACAAGGACACGATGTTCCCGCCGATGGAGATGGAGGGCAGCGACTACTACCTCAAGGCCATGAACTGCCCGATGCACAACCTGATCTACCGGTCGCGCGGGCGGTCCTACCGGCAGTTGCCGCTGCGGCTGTTCGAGTTCGGGTCGGTCTACCGGTACGAGAAGTCGGGCGTGATCCACGGCCTGACCCGGGTGCGCGGCTTCACCCAGGACGACTCGCACTCCTACTGCACGAAGGAGCAGGCGCCGGCCGAGATCAAGCACCTGCTCGGCTTCGTGCTCAGCCTGCTGCGCGACTTCGGCATCGACGACTTCTACCTGGAGCTGTCGACCCGCGACGAGTCGAAGCCGGACAAGTTCGTCGGCTCCGACTCCGACTGGGCGACCGCCACCGCCGTGCTGGAGCAGTGCGCGCTGGAGACCGGCCTTGAGCTGGTGCCGGACCCGGGCGGCGCGGCGTTCTACGGCCCGAAGATCTCCGTGCAGGCCAAGGACGCGATCGGCCGCACCTGGCAGATGTCGACCATCCAGTACGACTTCAACCAGCCGAAGGGCTTCGGGCTGGAGTACCAGGCCGCCGACGGCACCCGGCAGCAGCCGGTGATGATCCACTGCGCCAAGTTCGGGTCGATCGAGCGGTTCATCGGCGTGCTCACCGAGCACTACGCGGGCGCGTTCCCGGCCTGGCTGGCGCCGGTGCAGGTGGTCGGCATCCCGATCCGCGAGGAGCACGGCGACTACCTGGTCGACTTCGCCGCGACGCTGCGCCGGCACGGCGTCCGGGCCGAGGTGGACCTGGGCGACGACCGGATGCAGAAGAAGATCCGCAACGCGCAGCAGCAGAAGATCCCGTTCATGGTGATCGCCGGGGACGACGACGTGGCCGCCGGCACCGTCTCGTTCCGCTACCGGGACGGCTCGCAGCGCAACGGCGTGCCGATCGACGAGGCGGTCGCGCACGTCCGCGAGGTGGTGGAGTCGCGTACCAACGCCGGTCCTGCCGCCGAGCGGGCCGGATCGTAGGATCGCCTGTGTGACAGGGGCGGAGCGGGACACCGGGTACGGCGGCGACAACGGTCTGGCGGACGGGCTGGACCGGCTCTGGACGCCGCACCGGATGACCTACATCTCCGGCGAGGACCGGCCCGAGGGCGGATACGAGAAGCCGGCCGGCTGCCCGTTCTGCCTCGCGCCCGGCCTGCCGCCGGAGGAGTCCCTGGTGGTGGCCCGGGGCGAGCACGTGTTCGCGGTGCTCAACCTCTACCCGTACAACCCCGGGCACCTGCTCGTCTGCCCCTACCGGCACGTGGCCGACTACACCGAGCTGGACGAGCCGGAGACGGTCGAGCTGGCCGCGTTCACCAAGGCCGCCATGCGGGTGGTCCGGCACGTCTCCAGCGCGCACGGCTTCAACCTGGGCATGAACCAGGGCGGCGTGGCCGGCGCGGGCATCGCCGCGCACCTGCACCAGCACGTGGTGCCGCGCTGGGGCGGCGACGCCAACTTCATGCCGGTGATCGGCCGGACCAAGGTGCTGCCACAACTGCTCGCCGACACCCGGGAACTGCTCGCCAAGGCGTGGGCGGCGGCCTGACGGGGGCCCGCCCCGACAGTACGATCTTGCGCATGGCTCTCCTGCACCGCGCGGAACTGCGCCCCTCGAAACTGGAGTTGCTCGTACCCTGGCTGCCCGGCCGGTCCTGGTTCGCCGGCGAGGCGGGCGCGGAGGTCAGCCGGGTCGCGGCGTACCGGTTCGACGACCCGGCCGGCGAGGTGGGCGTCGAGACGCTGCTCGTGCGCGCCGGTGACGGCCCGGTGCTCCAGGTGCCGCTGACCTACCGGGGCGCGCCGCTGGCCGGGGCGGACGACTTCTTCGTGGGCCTCGTCGAGCACTCGGTGCTCGGCCGCCGCTGGGTGTACGACGCCTGCGGCGACCCGGTGTACCCACCGCTGCTGGCCGCCGCCGTGCTCGCCGACGCCGGGCAGGCCGAGGAGTACTTCGAGGTCGACGGGAAGCGCGAGGTGCGCCCGGCGAGCATGAGGCTGACCGGCAGCCGTACCGGCCGCCCGGTGCCGACCGGTCCGGTTTCGACCGGCTCGGGTGACGGCGGCGTGACGGTGGTCCGGGTCGGGGACGTCGAGCTGGCGGTGGTCCGGCGGCCCGTGCCGGCCGAGGTGCCGGGCTCCGGCGGGCTCACCGGCACCTGGTCGGGCCAGGACGAGCCGGTGCTGCTGGCCTACGCCCGCTGACGGCTCGCCGGGCGGCCTTCTGCGTCGGAGGCCGGATCGAAGGGACGCCTCGCACCGATATGCCTCAGAGGCATATTCGTGACTCTCAGGCATATCGCGTTCACCGCGACTGTTCGCCGCCTGGCGTCACGCGGCGTGATCGCGGCCGGACTCTTCGGCCACGAACCGGCCCGCGGTCGCCGGGGAGATGACAGGATGCGGCGGTGGCAGTCGACAAGCGACAGTTGGGGCGCAGCGGCATCGAGGTGAGCGCCCTCGGCATGGGGTGCTGGGCGATCGGCGGCCCGTGGGCCGAGGGCGCCCGCCCGCTGGGCTGGGGCCGGGTCGACGACCACGAGTCGGTACGCGCGATCCGCCGCGCGCTCGACCTGGGCGTCACGTTGTTCGACACCGCCGACACGTACGGCGCCGGGCACGGCGAGCGGGTGCTGGGGCGGGCGCTGGCCGGCCGGCGCGACGAGGCGGTGATCGCGACGAAGTTCGGCTACACGTTCGACGAACGCACCCGGCAGGCCACCGGCGAGAACGCCTCACCGCACTACCTACGCCGGGCGGTGACCGACTCGCTGCGCCGGCTGGGCACCGACCGCATCGACCTCTATCAGCTGCACCTGGGCGACCTGCCGCTGCCCCGGGCCGAGGCACTCATCGGCACGCTCGACGACCTGGTCGGCGCCGGCCTGATCCGGTCGTACGGGTGGAGCACCGACCGGGCCGACCGGGCCGCCGCGTTCGCGCAGGTCGCCCGCGGTGCCGCCGCCGTGCAGCACGCGCTGTCGGTGCTGCGGGACGCCCCGGCCATGCTCGACGCCTGCGACAAGCACGACCTCGCCGGCCTGGCCCGAGGGCCGCTCGGGATGGGACTGCTCACCGGCAAGTACACGCCGGAGTCCACGCTGCCCCGCGACGACGTACGCGGACTCGGGCCGACCTGGCTGGAGTGGTTCCGCAGCGGCCGGCCCGCCCCGGAGTGGCTGCGCCGGGTCGCCGCCGTCCGCGACGCGCTGACCGCCGACGGGCGCACCCTCGCGCAGGGGGCGATCGGGTGGATCTGGGCGCGCAGCGACCGGGCCGTGCCGATCCCCGGTGCCCGTACCGTCGCCCAGGTCGAGGAGAACGCGGCCGCGCTGGCTCGGGGCCCGCTCGCGCCGGACCAGTTCGCCGAGGTGGAGCGGCAGTTGGCGGCGGTACGCTCGGCCGCCCTCCGCGACGCCGACCGCCCCCACTGGCCGATGCCCCCCGTCCCCGCCGTCCGCCCCTGACCGAAGGCCGCCCCCCGGACCCACCCCCGCCCTCTCGGCGTCGATCTTGCGGTTGCGGCCCTTGGGATGACCGGAATGCGCACCTTGTTAGGGCCGCAAGTGCAAGATCGCGGGGGGCGAGAGGGCCAGGGGAGGGAGGGCGGGTCAGCGGGTTGTGGACTCCTTGCGGGCCTGGTCGGCCAGGTGGGCCGGCATGGGCTCGTGGCGGGCGAACTCGCGCCGGAACGTGCCGGTGCCCGCCGTCATCGAGCGCAGCTCCACCGCGTACCGCAGCAGCTCCGTGGCGGGCACCTCGGCGCGGACCAGCGTCCGACCCTCGGCGTCCGGGTCCGGCTCGGTGCCGAGCACCCGGCCGCGCCGCCCGGACAGGTCGCCCATCACCGCGCCGACCGACGAGTCGGGCACCCGTACGGTGATCTCGTCGACCGGCTCCAGCAGTGCCGGCTGGCCCTTCTCGGCGGCGTCGCGCAGCGCCAGCGCGCCGGCGGTCTGGAACGCCGCGTCGGAGGAGTCGACGCTGTGCGCCTTGCCGTCGACCAGCGTGACCCGCAGGTCCACCACCGGGTAGCCGGCGACCAGACCGCGCTCCATCTGCGCCCGGACGCCCTTCTCCACCGACGGGATGTAGTTGTGCGGGACGGCGCCGCCGACCACCCGGTCGACGAACTCGAAGCCGGCGCCCCGGGGCAGCGGTTCCACCTCGATGTCGCAGACCGCGTACTGGCCGTGGCCGCCGGACTGCTTGACGTGCCGGCCGTGCCCGCGCGCGGCGGCGGTGAACGTCTCGCGCAGCGGCACCCGGACCGGCTCGGTGTCCAGCTCGACGCCGCCGCCGCGCAGCCGGTCGAGCACCACGTCGGCGTGTGCCTCGCCCATGCACCAGAGCACGAGCTGGTGGGTCTCCGGGTTGCGTTCGAGCCGTAGCGTCGGGTCGCCGGCGACCAGCCGGGACAGGTTGCGGGCCAGCGCGTCCTCGTCGGCCCGGCTGCGCGCCGTGATCGCCACCGGCAGCAGCGGCTCGGGCATCTCCCAGGGCGCGATCAGCAGCGGGTCGTCCTTGGCCGAGATGGTGTCGCCGGTCTCCGCGCTGCCCGACTTGGTGATCGCGCACAGGTCACCGGCGACGCAGGCGGCCACCTCGCGCAGCGTCGCGCCCAGCGGGCTGTAGACGTGGCCGACCCGCTCGTCGGCGTCGTGGTCCGGGTGGCCGCGCTCGGCCATGCCGTGACCCGACACGTGGATCACCTGGTCGGGGCGGAGCGTGCCGGAGAAGACGCGCACCAGCGAGACCCGCCCCACGTGCCTGTCGACTGTCGTCTTGACCACCTCGGCGACGAGCGGGCCGTCCGGGTCGCAGGTCAGCGGCGGGCGGGGCGAGCCGTCCACGCCGGTCACCGCGGGCAGGTCGTGCTCCAGCGGCGACGGGAACGCCGCGACCAGGCCGTCGAGCAGCGCGTCCAGGCCGACGCCGGTCTCCGCGCAGACCGGCACCACGGGGTAGAAGTGGCCGCGGGCTACGGCCGTCTCCAGGTCGGTGATCAGCACCTCGGGGTCGATCTCCTCGCCGCCGAGGTAGCGGTCCATCAGGGTCTCGTCCTCGCTCTCCGCGATGATCCCCTCGATCAGCTCGTCGCGGGACTCCTGGATGGCCGGCAGGTGCTCCGGGTCCGGCTCGCGCACCGCCGCCGGCAGCCCGTCGGAGTAGTCGTACACCCGGCGGGTGATCAGCCCCATCAGGCCGACCACCGACTCGCCGTCGTCGCCGAGCATGGGCAGGTAGAGCGGGAGCACGTTGTCGCCGAAGACGCGCTGGCACAGCGCCACCGCCTCGTCGAAGTCGGCGCGCGGGTGGTCCAGCCGGGAGACGGCGACCGCCCGGGGCATGTCGACGGCGGCGCACTCCTCCCAGAGGGCGGCGGTGGCGGCGTCCATCCCGTCGACGGCGGAGACCACGAACAGCGCCGCGTCGGCGGCCCGCAGACCGGCGCGCAGCTCGCCGACGAAGTCGCCGTACCCCGGGGTGTCCAGCAGGTTGACCTTGACGTCGCGGTGCATCAGCGGGGCGCAGGCCAGGCTCACCGAGCGCTGCTGGCGTACGGCGGCGGGGTCGTGGTCGCAGACGGTGGTGCCCTCGGTGACGGCGCCGGCCCGGCCGATCGTGCCACCGGCGGCCAGCAGCGCCTCGACGAGTGTCGTCTTGCCGGCGCCGGAGTGCCCGACGAGCACCACGTTGCGAACCCTGCCGGGCTCGGTCACCACCGGCGCGCCGCCGGTGACACCCTTCTCGTTCTTCTGCGCCATCGCGGCGCACCTCCCTCAACCGGTGGTGGTGGCGACCGCCGCGGGCGACGGGGGAGCGGACCCGGGACGGGCGCCGCGGCGATATCTTCCGGTGATCTCCTGCTGGACGGGAACGCGGACCGGTGATCCGGTGAACTGGCTCACCTCCTGGCTCGATCTCACACCCGCACGGGTGCCCGCACAAGGGCCGCCGGGCGGGTCGTACGCCCGGCTGTGTCCCCGGCGGTTGCGGGCCGTTATCGTGGGACCGCCATGGCGAAGATCTTCCAAGTGACGGCCCGCGCGGGCATGACCCGCGTCGTGGAGCCGATCGCCCGCGCGCTGCTGCGAGCGGGCGTGTCCCCCAATGCGGTCACCGTGACCGGAACCGTCGGCGTGCTCGTCGGCGCGCTCGGCTTCGGCGCGCGCGGCCATCTGGTCGCCGGCGCGCTGATCGTCACGGTCTTCGCTCTCACCGACCTGCTCGACGGCACGATGGCGCGGATGAGCGGCGGGTCCACCCGGTTCGGGGCGTTCCTCGACTCGAGCATGGACCGGGTCGCCGACAGCGCGGTGTTCGGCGCGGTCGCGTACTGGCTGGCCACCGAGCACGACTACTCGGGCGTGGCGGCGGCGCTGATCTGCCTGGCCGCGGGCGGGCTGGTCTCCTACGTCAAGGCCCGCGCCGAGGGCCTCGGGATGACCTGCAACGTGGGCATCGCCGAGCGCACCGAGCGGCTGCTCATCGTCGGCGTCGGCGGTCTGCTCACCGGCGTCGGCGTCCGTCCCGCCCTGGAGATCGCGCTCTGGCTGCTCGCCGCCGTCTCGATCTTCACGGTGGGCCAGCGGATGGCCCACGTGTACCGCCAGGCCCAGCGGGTCGGCGCCGAGTGAACCTGACCGAGGCGGGCTTCGTCGCGGGCTGGCGCCTGGTCCGGGCGCTGCCCCGGCCCGTCGCGGCCGCGGCCTTCCGGGCGGGCGCCGACCGCGCCCACCGCAAGGACGGCGGGGGTACGCGTCGACTGCGCGCCAACCTGCGCCGGGTGGTCGGCCCGGAGCTGCCCGACGCGGAGCTGGACGTGCTGGTGCGCGAGGGCTTGCGCTCGTACGCCCGGTACTGGATGGAGGCGTTCCGGCTGCCTGGCCTGAGCCGGGCCGAGATCCTCGCCGGATTCCGCCTGGACGGGCAGGAACTGCTCGCCGCCGACGTGGCGGCCGGCCGGGGCGCCGTGGTGGCGCTGCCGCATGCCGGCAACTGGGACGCCGCGGGCGCCTGGGTGGCTGCTACCGGCTGGCCGATGACCACGGTGGCGGAGCGGCTCCCGGACGGCGTCTACGAGCGGTTCGTCGGGTTCCGGGAGGGGCTGGGGATGGAGATCCTGCCCAACCGCGGTGGCCCGCGTCCCGCGTTCGACGTGCTGGTGGACCGGCTGCGTGCCGGTTACGTGGTGCCCCTGCTCGCCGACCGGGACCTGTCCGCCCGGGGCGTGGAGGTGGACTTCTTCGGCGGCCGGACCCGGATGCCGGCCGGCCCGGCGCTGCTGGCCATCCGCACCGGCGCCCCGCTCTACGTGGCCTCGATGTGGTACGAACCGGACGCGGCGTGCGCGTCCATCGACGGCCCGCTGCCGCTGCCGGACCCGGACGGCGCCCCGCTCGACGAGCGGGTACGCGCGGTGACGCAGCGGATTGCCGACGGTCTGGCGGCGGGCATCGCCCGGCATCCGCAAGACTGGCACATGTTGCAGCGGATGTGGCTGGACCAGGACCGGGACGGTACGCCCACGTCGCCGCGGCCACCGGCCACCACCGGGACGGTCTAGGGGGGCGCAGTGCGTATCGGCATCGTGTGCCCGTACTCGTTCGACGTGCCGGGCGGCGTGCAGAACCACGTCATGGACCTGGCCGAGGCGCTGCTCGGGCTCGGCCACGAGGTGAGCGTCCTGGCGCCCGCCGACGAGGACTCGGCGCTGCCGCCGTACGTGGTGTCGGCCGGCCGGGCGGTGCCGCTGCCGTACAACGGGTCGGTGGCCCGGATCGCGTTCGGCCCGGTCTCCACCGCCCGGGTGCGGCGCTGGATCACCCGCGGCGACTTCGACGTGCTGCACGTGCACGAGCCGCTCACGCCGAGCCTGTCGATGCTGGCGGTGCTCTGCGCCCGCGGCCCGGTGGTGGCCACGTTCCACACCGCGATGACCCGTTCCCGGGTGCTGTCGGCCGCGCAGGGCGTGCTCCAGATCGTGCTGGAGCGGATCACCGCCCGGATCGCGGTCAGCGCCCTGGCCCGCAAGGTGCAGGTCGAGCACATGGACGGCGGCGCGGTGGAGATCCCGAACGGGGTGGCGGTGGCGAAGTTCGCCGGGGTGCCGCCGCTGCCGGGCTGGCCGGGGGAGTGCGCCCCGGGCACCGGCGGCACGCTGGGGTTCCTGGGCCGGTTCACCGAGCCGCGCAAGGGCTTCCCGATCCTGCGGGACGCGTTCGTCGCGCTGGCGCCGCACCGCCCCGGGCTGCGTCTGCTGGTCGCCGGGCCGGGTGACGCCGACGAGCTGTACGGGCGGTTCCCGGCCGGCCTGCGCGACCGGGTCACGTTCCTCGGCCTGGTCTCCGAGGCGGACAAGGCACGCATGCTGCGCAGCGTGCACCTCTACGTCGCACCGAACACCGGAGGGGAGTCCTTCGGGATGATCCTCACCGAGGCGCTGGCCGCCGGAACCACCGTGGTCGCCAGCGACCTGGACGCGTTCCGCCGGGTGCTCGACGGCGGACGGGCCGGGCGGCTGTTCCCGACCGGCGACGCGACCGCACTGGGCGCCGCGCTGTCCGAGCTGCTCGACGACGACGGACGCCGCGCCGGGCTGACCGCCTGCGGCGACCAGGTGGTGGCGAATTTCGACTGGCCCGTGGTTGCCCGCCGCGTTCTGGAGGTATACGCAGCCGCGATCGAGGCCACCGACGGCCGGGTCATGGACCAGGAGTGGGCGGGTCTGGGCTGACCGCTGTGGCCGCTGCGGCCGCTGTGACGAGCGCGTCTGCCGGTGCGAGCGCCGGCCGGCCGGGATGAGGAGCAGCACTACGATGCCGGGCATGTGGTGGGTGGTGGGCGCGGTCGCGGTGCTCGGGCTGCTCTCGGCGTACCTGATCTGGACCTCCGGCCGCGTGCAGCGGCTGCAGGTCCGCGCGGACTCGGCGGCCCGCGCGCTGGACGCGCACCTGCTGCGCCGCGCGGCCGCCGCCGCGGTCCTGGCCGAGCAGCGGTACGGCGTGGAGCTGTACGCCGCCGCCCGGATCGCGCTGGACGCCGCTCCGGAGGAGCGCGAGGCGGCCGAGAACGACCTGACCCGGCAGTTGCGCGGGGTGCGGCTGGACCCGGACGACCCGGCGTGCGCGGCGGTGATCGCGGCGAGCCGGCGGCTGGCGCTGGCCCGGCAGGTGCACACCGACCTGGTTCGGGACGCCCGCTCGGCGCGGGGGCGTCCGGTGGTACGGCTGTTCCGGATGGGGCGCGGCCGGGAGTGGCCGCGCTACTTCGACATCGACGACCCGACGCTGGCGTCGCACGCGGACGTGACCACCGGCTGATGCACCGGCCGTGACGGGGGCCACACGGCAGGCCACCGGGGGTTCGATTGGCGCTCGGACCGGCGTCGCGCCGGTCGTAGCATTCCTGCGCAGTCACCTCCCGAGCACGCCGAGGAGCGATGTCCCGTGTCTGAATCCGCAGCCCCGACCCCCGCCACCGCCGTCGGCACCGCCCGCGTCAAGCGCGGCATGGCCGAGATGCTCAAGGGCGGTGTGATCATGGACGTGGTCACCCCCGAGCAGGCGAAGATCGCCGAGGACGCCGGCGCTGTGGCCGTGATGGCCCTGGAGCGCGTACCGGCCGACATCCGCGCGCAGGGCGGCGTGTCCCGGATGAGCGACCCGGACATGATCGACGGCATCATCTCCGCCGTCTCGATCCCGGTGATGGCCAAGGCCCGTATCGGCCACTTCGTCGAGGCGCGGATCCTCCAGGCGCTCGGCGTCGACTACGTCGACGAGTCCGAGGTGCTGACCCCGGCCGACTACGCCAACCACATCGACAAGTGGGCGTTCACCGTGCCGTTCGTGTGCGGCGCGACGAACCTGGGCGAGGCGCTGCGCCGGATCACCGAGGGCGCCGCGATGATCCGCTCGAAGGGCGAGGCGGGCACCGGGGACGTCTCCAACGCCACCACCCACATGCGCAAGATCCGGCAGGAGATCCGCCGGCTCCAGTCGCTGCCCGACGACGAGCTGTACGTCGCGGCCAAGGAGCTGCAGGCCCCGTACGAGCTGGTCAAGGAGGTCGCCGAGCAGGGCAAGCTGCCGGTCGTGCTGTTCACCGCGGGCGGCATCGCGACCCCTGCGGACGCGGCCATGATGATGCAGCTCGGCGCCGAGGGCGTCTTCGTCGGCTCCGGCATCTTCAAGTCCGGCAACCCGGCCCAGCGGGCCGCCGCGATCGTCAAGGCGACCACGTTCCACGACGACCCGGACGTGCTCGCCAAGGTCTCCCGTGGGCTGGGCGAGGCGATGGTCGGCATCAACGTCGACGAGATCCCCCAGCCGCACCGCCTGGCCGAGCGCGGCTGGTGAGCGCGGCGTGACCGTACCGGTGATCGGCGTGCTCGCGCTTCAGGGCGACGTACGCGAGCACGTCGCGGCGCTGACCGGCGCGGGCGCCGACGCCCGGCCGGTGCGGCGGCCGGGCGAGCTGGACGCGGTCGACGGCCTGGTGGTGCCCGGCGGCGAGTCGACCACGATCAGCAAGCTGGTGGACATCTTTGAGATGCGCGAGCCGATCGACAAGCGGATCGCCGCCGGCATGCCGGTCTACGGCTCCTGCGCCGGCCTGATCATGCTGGCTGCCGAGGTGCTGGACGGCCGCCCCGACCAGCGCGGCTTCGCCGGCGTCGACATGACGGTGCGGCGCAACGCGTTCGGCCGTCAGGTCGACTCGTTCGAGGCGCCGGTGGCGCTCACCGGCGTCGACGGGGGCCCGTTCCACGCCGTCTTCATCAGGGCGCCCTGGGTCGAGCGCGTCGGCCCGGACGTCGAGGTGCTCGGCCGGGTGACCGACGGCCCGGCCGCGGACCGGATCGTCGCGGTACGCCAGGGCAACCTGCTTGCCACCTCGTTCCACCCGGAGCTGACCGGCGACCTGCGGCTGCACCGGCACTTCGTGGAGCTGGTCCGGGCCGCCTCCTGAGCGGCCGGTCCGTCCCTGGTTGTACCGGTTCGGGTGGGCTGGGACGGGCCGGTGCCGTGCGGCGCGTGACAGTGACCCGCCCGCCGCCGGTAGGATTGCCGAGATTCGGCAGGGCCATCAGCCCGCCGCGGCTCCCAGCGAAGATCACAGCACCTCGACGTGCGCCGGTGGGGGAGCGGGGCGTGTGCGGTGCGGTCGATGCAGACGGCGGGTAGCAACGGAGGTAACAGATGTCCGGCCACTCAAAGTGGGCGACGACCAAGCACAAGAAGGCGGTCATCGACGCCAAGCGCGGCAAGATGTTCGCCAAGCTGATCAAGAACGTCGAGGTGGCCGCCCGTACCGGCGGCGGTGACCCGGCCGGTAACCCGACTCTCTACGACGCCATCCAGAAGGCGAAGAAGAACTCGGTCCCGAACGACAACATCGACCGCGCGGTCAAGCGCGGCTCCGGCCTGGAGGCCGGCGGCGCCGACTGGCAGACGATCATGTACGAGGGTTACGGCCCGAACGGCGTGGCGATGCTGATCGAGTGTCTCACCGACAACCGCAACCGTGCCGCCACCGAGGTGCGTACCGCGCTGACCCGCAACGGCGGCTCGCTGGCCGACGCGGGCTCGGTGTCGTACATGTTCTCCCGCAAGGGCGTGGTGATCGTCCCCAAGGCCGGCACCAGCGAGGACGACGTGATGATGGCCGTGCTCGACGCGGGCGCGGAGGAGGTCAACGACCTCGGCGAGGCGTACGAGGTGGTCTCCGAGCCGGGCGACCTGGTCGCGGTCCGCACCGCGCTGCAGGACGCCGGTATCGAGTACGAGTCGGCCGAGTCCTCCCTCATCCCCAGCGTGAACGTGCCGCTGGACGAGGAGGGTGCGCGCAAGATCTTCAAGCTGATCGACGTGCTGGAGGACTGCGACGACGTGCAGAACGTCTACGCCAACTTCGACGTCTCCGATGAGGTCATGGCCGCGGTCGGCTGAACCGCCCCGACGCGCGGAGCGCCGGCCACCCTCATCGGGTGGCCGGCGCTCACCGTCTCGCGGTCAGCCGATCGGCTCGCGTTGCCGCCACGCCGTCCGAACCGAGGTCCGGCCGTTGGTGCGCAGCAGCGAACCCTCGTAGATCCGCGCCCCGGCGAGCAGGAACCCGGCCGCCGCGAGCAGCAGCAGCGCCAGCGACACGAACGGCTCCCAGGGCGCCGCGTCGCCGGTGAACAGCCGTACCGGCATCGCGGTGGGCGAGGAGATCGGCAGGTACGACAGGATCCGCATCGCGGCGGCGTTGTCGTTGAGGAACACCACGGCGAAGAACGGCGCCATCACCGCGAGCTGCACCGGCGTGGACGCCCCGGCGATGTCCTCCTGCCGGTTCACCAGCGCCCCGGCGGCCGCCCACATGGCCGCCAGCAGCAGGAAGCCACACAGGAAGAACGGTACGAACCAGCCGATCGCGGGCGCGATCAGGCCCAGCAGGTCACCGCCGTCGGTGAGGCGCATGCCGATCAGCGCGACTGCCGCGATCAGGGTGATCTGCCCGAGCGCCAGCGCGCCCGCGGCGAGGATCTTGCCGGCCAGCAGCGCCCGGGCCGGCACGGCGGCGACCAGGATCTCCACGATCCGGGTCTGCTTCTCCTCGGTGACGCTCTGCGCGATCTGCAACCCGAACGTCTGGGACATGAAGAAGAAGACGAACGCGAACGCGAACGGCACCAGGTAGGCGACGAGCGGGTCCACCGCGTCCGGGTCCAGCAGCTTCACCTGCGGAGCCGCGCTGAGCGCGGAGACCACGTCGTCCGGGGCCCGCTCGTCGGCGACCACGACCGGGCCGGTCACCACCGCGGCGTCCGCGTCGCCGTCGCGTACCGCCTGTTCGGCGGCGCCGTCGTCGGCGACGAGCATGACGTCCAGCCCGGCCGCGCGCAGCGGTTCGGCGCCGGCCGCGGTCACCGCCACAGTGGATGGACCGCTGCTCATCAGCGCCGGCACGACTGTGGCGACGACGGCGAGCAGCAGGAAGATCAGCGTGCTGTAGAGGAACGTCTTGTCGCGGACCTTGACCTTGATCTCGCGGGCCGCGACCAGCCGGGTGGCCTGGAACGTGTTCACTGGTTGACCTCTCGGAAGATCTCGGCGAGGGACGGGGTGACCGGGCCGAACGCGCGCACCGGGCCGCGCTCCAGCGCCGCGCGCAGCACCGACTGGTCGTCGGCGGGCGGGTCCACCTCGAACACGGCGCGCGCGCCGTCGAGGTCGACCAGCCGCACGCCGGGCTGGTCCCGCAGCCAGCCGGCGTCGCCGTCGACCACGAGCGAGAACCGGGGCAGCGTGTACGCGGCGCGCAGCTCCTCGCGGGCACCGGCGGCCCGGATCGTGCCGCCCGCGATGAGCACCAGGTCGTCGCAGAGCCGCTCCACCACGTCGAGCTGGTGGCTGGAGAACAGCACCGGCGCGCCGGCGGCGGCCCGTTCCCGCAGCACGGCGACCACCATGTCGACGGCGAGCGGGTCGAGCCCGGAGAACGGCTCGTCCAGGATCAGCACCTCCGGGTCGTGCACCAGCGCGGCGGCGATCTGCGCGCGCTGCTGGTTGCCGAGCGACAGCGTCTCCAGCAGGTCGTCGGCCCGCTCGCCGAGACCGACGCGCTCCAGCAGCGCGTCGGTACGCCGGCGCGCCCCGGCGGCGTCCAGCCCGTACAGCCGGCCGAGGTGGACCACCTGTTCGCGGGGTGTCATCTTCGGGTAGAGGCCGCGTTCCTCGGGCATGTAGCCGAACCGGGCCCGGGCCTCGCGGGTGAGCGGCTGTCCCCGCCACGTCACCTGCCCCGCGTCCGGGGCGAGGACGCCGAGGACGATCCGCATGGTGGTGGTCTTGCCGGCGCCGTTGCCGCCGACGAATCCGGTCATGCGCCCGGCGGTCACGTCGAAGGAGACGTCTTTGAGCACCTGACGGCCGCCGAAGCTGCGGTCGACGCCGTCGAGGCGGAGCACGCTGGTCATGATCCCGACGCTACGGCCGGCCGTCGCTCCCGTCGTCCCACCACGGAGCGATCATCGGGTCCGTCGCGCGGCGGACGGGCCTCATCCGCCGGGCCGGACCACCCCGTGCTCGTACGCGAACACCACCGCCTGCACCCGGTCGCGCAGCCCGAGCTTGGCCAGTACGCGGCTGACGTGGGTCTTCACCGTCGCCTCGCCGACGTGCAGCACGTCCGCGATCTCGGCGTTGCTGGCCCCGCGCGCGACCAGTTCCAGCACCTCCCGCTCGCGCGGCGTCAGGTCCGCGGTGGCCGCGTCGTGCCGCGGGTCCGGCGGGACCGCGCCGGGCCGGGCGAACGTGGAGATCACCCGCCGGGTGAGCGCCGGCGCGATGAGTCCCTCGCCGCGCGCCACCACCCGGACCGCCTCGATCAGGTCCTCCGGGGTGCCGTTCTTCAGCAGGAAGCCGCTCGCCCCGGCGCGCAGCGCGGCGAACAGGTAGTCGTCGTGGTCGAACGTGGTGAGGATCAGCACCGCCGGGCCGCCCGGTGTCGCGTCGGCGGTGATCCGGCGGGTGGCCTCCAGCCCGTCGAGCACCGGCATCTCCACGTCCATCAGCACCACGTCGGGACGCAGCGCGGCCGCCATCGACACGGCACGCTGCCCGTCGGCGGCCTCGCCGACCACCTCGATGTCGTCCTCGACCTCCAGGATGACCCGGAAACCGGTCCGGACCAGGTGCTGGTCGTCGACGAGCAGCACCCGCACCGGGGCGGTCACGCCGCCCGCCCGGTGGCCTCGACCGGCAGCGGCATGCGGGCCCGGACCCGGAACCCGCCGCCGGGGCGTGGTCCGGCCTCCACCTCACCGCCGTGCGCGGCGACCCGCTCCCGCATGCCGATCAGGCCGAGCCCGGCCCCGGCGGCCGGTACGGCGCCGTGTCCGTCGTCGCTCACGTCGATCTCCAGGTCCCTCGCCAGATAGCGGATCCGCACGTCCAGCGTGGTGGCGTGGGCGTGCTTGACCACATTCGTCACGGCCTCCTGCACGATCCGGTACGCCGCCTGCGACACCGAGCGCGGCAGCGGCACCGGTTCCCCGTACACGCCGACGTCGGCTCGGAGCCCGGTCTCCCGGGCCCGGTCGACGAGCGCGGCGACCTGGTCGATGCCGGCGGTGTCCTCCGGCGCGGTGGCCGTGCCGGCAGCGGCGTCCGGGTCGCGCAGCACGCCGAGCATCCGGCGCAGCTCGTCGACGGAGGTGCGGGCCGTCTCCTCGATCGCGGCCAGGGCGGTACGCGCTTTGTCCCGGTCCCTGTCGAACACGCGCCGGCACGCGGCGGCCTGCACGCCCATCACCGACACGTGGTGGGCGACCACGTCGTGCAGTTCGCGGGCGATGCGGACCCGCTCGCCCATCACCGCGCGCTCGCGCGCCTCGACCTGCGAGCGGCGCAGCTGCTCGGCCTGCTCGTGCAGTTCGTGCCGGCGGCGCGCGGCCACCCAGGCGGTCTGCCCGGAGTAGTAGGCGAACCCGAAGAACAGCACGTTGTAGAGCACGCCGTTCACGACGGCGGCGAGCACCGGCGGCACCGGGCCGGCGGCGTCGGCGAAGGAGGCGGCGGTGATCTGGTCGGCCCGCAGCGCGAGGGACAGCGCGAGCCAGCCGAACATCGCCACGATGATGCCGGCCCGCAGCCGCCCGGCCAGCCGCCGGTCGGTGCCCCACGCGCCGAGCGTGAAGAGGGCGGCGAACAGCGCGCCCGACGGGAGCTGGGCGAGCGGGACCGCCCGCGCCTGCCCCGCGACGAAGGCGATCGAGACGAGCACGGCGACGGTGGCGGGCCACCGCCGCCGTACGGCCAGCGGGGCGGTCACCGCCACGGTCCACCAGATCTGCTCGGCGACGCTCGGCGGTGGCCCGAGCAGGAAGGCCCCGGTGCTGTGCGCCAGCGTCAGCTCGAACAGGGCCAGCACGGTGACCGCGAGCCCGACCCAGAGGTCGGCGCGCAGCTGCGCGGCTGTGGGAGCCGGCCGGCGCCAGGCGGTGGTGGGTGCGGTGCTCACCGTACGACCATGCCACCGCTGCCGCCGATGCGGTGCCCGGGGCGTAAACGGGTGGGCCGGATGACAGTGCCGACGTAGCCTGCCGGGGTGTTCGTGCCCGATCTGCCGTTACGTACCGAGCGCCTGCTGCTGCGCGCCTTCACCGCCGAGGACCTCGCCGTGGTCCGGGACTACCGGGGCCGCCCGGAGGTGACCCGCTACCTCTACCACGAGCCGTACGACGACGCCGCCGCCCGCGCCGCGATCGACCGGCTGGTCCGGCGGACCGCGCTGCGCGCCCCCGGCGACGTGCTCAACCTGGCGGTGACGCTGGCGGACACCGGGCAGTTCCTCGGCGACGTGCTGCTGAGCTGGACCAGCGGGGAGCACCGGCAGGGCGAGATCGGGTACGTGGCGCATCCCGCGCACACCGGCCGCGGGTACGTCACCGAGGCGGCCCGGGAGCTGCTGCGGATCGGCTTCGACGGGCTCGGGCTGCACCGGATCGTCGGGCGGCTCGACGCGCGCAACACCGCCTCGGCCCGGGTGCTGGAACGGCTGGGCATGCGCCGGGAGGCGCACCTGCGGGAGAACGAGTTCGTCAAGGGGGAGTGGACCGACGAGGTGGTCTACGCGCTGCTGGCCCGGGAGTGGCGGCCGGCGGCCTGACTGTCCGCGTACCCGGAAGGCCCGGCACGCCCACGACGGGGCGTGCCGGGCCGTTCGGGGCTCAGGCGGCGCGGCGGGCCTTGACCGCGCTGTCGACCACGTCCCAGATCGCGACCAGCACGACCACCGCGCCCGCCACCCGGGCGAACTCGACGGTCCCGCCGTCCCGCAGCCAGGCGAACCGCTCGACCAGCTCCGGGTTGAGCAGCCGGTCGGTGGCCAGCAGCCAGAGCACCGGGGCGGCGAACGCCACGTTGAGCACCGCGTTGACCGCCACCAGCGGCCAGGTCCACCGCCCCGACCGGTACTTGGCGATCTCCAGGCCGACGGTGGCCAGCAGAACCACGATCAGGGCCGGCAGCCAGAAGCTCCAGAGCGCCGGGTCGAGCGCCGGCAGCCGGGTGCCGTCGTCGGTGGTCCAGCGCTGGAAGTGCTGGCCGATCAGGAGGCCGATGGTGGCGAGCAGGAACACCACGGAGGCGATGCTGTCGGAGTGGCTGATCTGCCGTTCCCGGGTCTCCTCGGGGAGCTGGTCGACGGTCCACTCGGGCAGGCCGAGCGGGGTCCGGGTGCGCTCCAGTACGGCGAACACCAGCGTGACCCAGAACGCGATCTGCACCGCGGTCTGCATCGCGGCCACGACCGCCGTGCCGATCGCCGCGCCCGGCTCGCCGTCGACGAGCGCCTTCGTGACGCCGGAGAGCACGCCGACGATCGCCGGGATCCAGGTGAGCAGCAGACGCAGCAGCCGCCACCAGGTCAGGAAGTACCGCGGGCCGATGAGCTGCAGCGTGCGGTCGCTGTAGCCGGCCGCGAGCTTCTCCGGGTTGCCCAGCTCGGTGAGCACCTCGCGCTCGGCGGAGGCGTGGTCCTGCCCGCCCGAGGTCCGGTCGTCGATCATGTCGGCGATGGAGCCGCGCAGTTCCTCGGCGAGTTCCAGGCGGCGTTGCGCGGGCACGGCCCGCATGGTGGCGGCGACGTAACGGTCGGTCAGGGAACTCATCGTTCCGCTCCTTCGATCAGTTCGGTGACGGACGTCCGCACCGCGGTCATGTCATCGAGCAGGCGGTTCAGGACGGACTCGCCGTCATCGCTGGTCCGGTAGAACTTGCGCGGCCGGCTCTCCTCGGTGTTCCACTCGCTGGTCAGCAGGCCCTGGTCCTCCAGCCGGCGCAGCAGCGGGTAGAGCGTGTTGGCGTCGACGGCGAAGCCGTGCGCGGCCAGCCGTTGCAGCAGGGCGTATCCGTAGTCGGGGCGGCGCAGGGCGACCAGGCTGGCCACCACGACAGTGCCGCGTCGTAGCTCCTGGAGGTGGGTCCGGAGGACCTCTTCGCTGACCATGTGCAACACGATACTGTGTGCCACACACCATTGCAATGGAGAAGAACATCGCGTGCCGCACACCGGTCGGTCGGAGAGACCCGGACCACCCTCGGTGTGGACGGTGGAGCCCGCGAGATCACCTCGGTAGGGTGGGTCGGTCGACTCCGACGCAGCTTGATCCACAACCCGGGGGGGCGCCACGCATGGGCGATTCGTTCGCGCATCTGCACGTACACACCGAGTACTCGATGCTCGACGGGGCGGCCCGGCTCAAGGACCTCTTCGCCGAGGCGGCGCGGCTCGGCATGCCGGCGGTGGCGATCACCGACCACGGCAACATGCACGGCGCGAACGACTTCTACAAGCAGGCCATGGACGCCGGGGTCAAGCCCATCCTCGGCGTCGAGGCGTACGTCGCGCCGGAGTCGCGCTTCCACAAGGCCCGGGTCAAGTGGGGGCGCCCTGAGCAGAAGAGCGACGACGTCTCCGGTAACGGGGCGATCACCCACATGACCATGTGGGCGGCCAACCGCGACGGCCTGCACAACCTGTTCAAGCTCAACTCCCGCGCCTCGATGGAGGGCCACTACGTGAAGTGGCCCCGGATGGACATGGAGCTGATCGCCGAGCACGCCGAGGGCATCATGGCCACCACCGGCTGCCCGTCCGGCGCGGTGCAGACCCGGCTGCGGCTGGGCCAGTTCGACGAGGCGCTCAAGGTCGCCGCCGCGTACCAGGACATCTTCGGCAAGGACAACTACTTCCTGGAGATCATGGACCACGGCCTCGACATCGAGCGCCGGGTCCGCGACGGGCTCACCGAGATCGCCCGCAAGCTCGACATCCCGCCGGTGGTCACGAACGACTCGCACTACACGCACGAGGCGCAGGCCGAGGCGCACGACGTGCTGCTCTGCGTCCAGACCGGCAGCAACGTGGCCGACCCGAACCGGTTCCGGTTCGAGGGCGGCGGCTACTTCGTCAAGTCCGCCGACCAGATGCGCGCCGTCGACTCCTCCGAACTGTGGCAGCAGGGCTGCCGCAACACGCTGCTGGTGGCCGAGAAGGTCGACCCGGCCGGCATGTTCACCTTCCACAACCTGATGCCGCGGTTCCCGATCCCCGAGGGCGAGACCGAGGAGTCCTGGTTCCGCAAGGAGACCTTCGCGGGGCTCAAGCGCCGTTTCCCGAACGGCATCCCCGAGGGCCACGTCGTCCAGGCCGAGTACGAGCTGGGCGTCATCATCCAGATGGGCTTCCCGTCGTACTTCCTCGTGGTCGCCGACTTCATCCAGTGGGCCAAGAGCCAGGGCATCGCGGTCGGCCCGGGGCGTGGCTCGGCGGCCGGCTCGCTGGTGGCGTACGCGCTGGGCATCACCGACCTCGACCCGATCCCGCACGGCCTGATCTTCGAGCGGTTCCTCAACCCCGAGCGCGTCTCCATGCCGGATGTCGACATCGACTTCGACGAGCGCCGGCGCGGTGAGGTCATCAAGTACGTGACCGACAAGTGGGGCGAGGACAAGGTCGCGCAGATCGCCACGTTCGGCACGATCAAGGCGAAGGCCGCGATCAAGGACTCGGCCCGCGTGCTCGGCTTCCCGTACGCGGTCGGCGACCGGATCACCAAGGCCATGCCCCCGGCAGTGATGGGCAAGGACATCCCGCTGTCCGGCATCTTCGACCCGAAGCACCCCCGCTACGCCGAGGCGGGCGAGATCCGCGGCCTCTACGAGTCCGACCCGGACGTCAAGAAGGTCATCGAGACCGCCAAGGGCATCGAGGGCCTGATCCGGCAGACCGGTGTGCACGCCGCCGGCGTCATCATGTCCGCCGAGCCGATCATCGAGCACATCCCGCTGATGCGGCGCGACTCCGACGGCGTCATCATCACGCAGTTCGACTACCCGACCTGCGAGTCGCTCGGGCTGCTGAAGATGGACTTCCTCGGCCTGCGCAACCTGACGATCATCGACGACGCGGTGAAGAACATCCAGCTCAACCACGGCCGGGAGCTGGACCTGCTCGGCCTGCCGCTTGATGACAAGCCGGCGTACGAGCTGCTGGCCCGCGGTGACACGCTCGGCGTGTTTCAGCTCGACGGCGGGCCGATGCGCTCGCTGCTGCGGCTGATGAAGCCGGACAACTTCGAGGACATCTCCGCCGTTCTGGCGCTCTACCGGCCCGGCCCGATGGGCGTGGACTCGCACACCAACTACGCGCTGCGCAAGAACGGGCTCCAGGAGATCACGCCGATCCACCCGGAGCTGGAGGAGCCGCTACGCGAGATCCTCGCGCCCACGTACGGCCTGATCGTCTACCAGGAGCAGGTGCAGCGCGCCGCGCAGATCCTCGCCGGCTACACGCTCGGCCAGGCCGACCTGCTGCGCCGGGCGATGGGCAAGAAGAAGAAGGAGATCCTCGACAAGGAGTTCATCCCGTTCCGGGACGGCTGCCGCGAGCGCGGCTACTCCGACGAGGCCATCCAGGCCGTGTGGGACGTGCTGGTGCCGTTCGCCGGCTACGCGTTCAACAAGGCCCACTCCGCCGCGTACGGCCTGGTCTCCTACTGGACCGCGTACCTCAAGGCGCACTACCCGGCCGAGTACATGGCCGCCTTGCTCACCTCCGTCGGTGACGACAAGGACAAGATGGCCATGTACCTGTCCGAGTGCCGCCGGATGCGCATCCAGGTGCTCCCGCCGGACGTCAACACCTCGGCCGGGCCGTTCACGCCGGTCGGCAAGGAGATCCGCTTCGGTCTCGGCGCGGTACGCAACGTCGGCGCGAACGTGGTCGCCTCGATCATGCGGTGCCGCGAGGAGAAGGGCGACTACGCCGACTTCTACGACTTCCTGTCCAAGGTCGACGCCGTGGTCTGCAACAAGAAGACGATCGAATCGCTGATCAAGGCGGGGGCGTTCGACGTGCTCGGCCACCCGCGCAAGGGCCTGCTCGCCGTGCACGCCGACGCCATCGACGCGTACGCCGACGTCAAGCGCAAGGAGGCGGTCGGCCAGTACGACCTGTTCGGCGCCGGCTTCGGCGAGGCGGAGACCGGCGGCACCACCACTGTCATGCCGGTCATCGGCGAGGGGGAGTGGGACAAGCGCGACAAGCTCGCGTTCGAGCGCGAGATGCTCGGCCTGTACGTCTCCGACCACCCGCTGTTCGGCCTGGAACACGTGCTCGGTGCCGCCGCCGACACCACCATCGCCGCGCTGTCCGAGGAGGGCACGGTGCCCGACGGTGCGGTGGTGACCCTGGCCGGCATCCTCTCCGGCGTGCAGCGCCGGGTCACCAAGCAGGGCCGGGCCTGGGCGTCGGCCACCCTCGAAGACCTCGCCGGCGGCGTGGAGACGCTGTTCTTCCCGAACACGTACGAGGTGATCGGGCAGTACATCGCCGAGGACGCCATCGTGGTGGTCAAGGGCCGGGTGGACCGGCGTGACGACACCCCGCGCATCATGGCGATGGACATGTCCATGCCGGACGTCACCAGCAACCCGGCGAACAAGCCGGTCACGCTGACCATCCCGGTGCACCGCTGCACGCCGCCGCTCGTGGAACGGCTCAAGGAGACGCTCGTGCTGCACCCCGGCGACACCGAGGTGCACGTCAAGCTGCTCAACGGCGGCAAGGTCACCACGCTGCGCCTCGGCCCGTTCCGGGTCGCGCCCACCACCGCGCTGATGGGTGACCTGAAGAGCGTGCTCGGCCCGGCCAACGTGAGCTGACCGGGCCGGGCGCGCCGGCGCGGAGAGCTAGACGCGGGTCACGCGGATGGCGTCGGCGATCACGTACCCGGTACTGCCGGACCACCTGCTGACGCCCACCTTGTTGGTGTCCCCGGCGGCCAGGGTGAAGGTGCCCAGCGAGCGCCACGTACCGCCGTTGGCGCTCTGGTTCACCGCTACCGTCTGGTTGCCGCTGGTGGTCGCGACGATGTACGGCGTGCTCGTGTTGTATCCGGCGACGGCGGGATACCAGACCTCCACCCGGTAGGTGGCGGTCGCCGGGATGTTCACCTTGTACCAGGCCGTGTCGCTGGCCGCGACGGGGTTGGCGTACCGGTAGTCGGCGCCGTAGCGCTGCGCCGAGTACGTCGAGGTGCCCCAGTTGGCGCTCGCGGTGAACCGGCCGGCGGTGGTGTTGTCCACGATCGTCGACCAGGCTGTCGGCGGCGGCGTGGTGCCGCCGGTCACGAGCTGCATGTAGTAGGTCCAGTTCCAGTTCGAACCCGGGTCGGTGTGCGTGGCGCCCGGCACCTGGTTGTGCCCGATGATGTTGGTGCGGGTCTTCGGGATGCCGTACTTGTCGCACAGGTACCGGGTCAGCGCCGCCGACGACCGGTACATCGCGTCGGTGTACCAGGAGGCGTTGTCGACGTAGCCCTCGTGCTCGATGCCGATCGACTGGGTGTTGTAGGTCCAGTTGCCGGCGTGCCAGGCGATGTCCTTGTCCCGCACCATCTGGGTCACCGCGCCGTCTGAGGAGCGGAGCAGGTAGTGCGCGCTGGTGCCGGCGGCGGCGTTCTGGAACCAGCTGATCGAGCCGGCGTAGCTGCCCTGCATGGTGTGGATGACGATGTAGTTGATCGGGTACGCCGACTCGCGGCTGGAGACCGTGTAGTTGGACGAGTTGGCCGGCACCCAGGCCGCCGGGCCGTAGTCGGTGCTCAGGGTGCCGAAGTCGCCGGTGCCCAGCGGCGCCACCGCGGCGTACCGGCCCCGCTGCGGCGCGACCGGACGGCCGTCCACGCTGACCTCGCCGCCGGCGGTGGTCGCGATGAAGCCCCGGGCGAGCAGCTCGTACACGGAGTCCGCGTACAGCCGGGCGGTGGCCGCGTCCGTCGAGCCGCCGTAGCGGGCGATCGGGCCGTACCACTGATTGACGTCGTCGCGCTGTGCCGCGGTGAGCCCGGCCTCGTCGGCGTAGGAGCGCAGCACCGCCGCCGCGCCGGCCACGTTCGCCGCGTCCCGGGTACGCAGGTCGGCGCGGTCCAGCCGGGTCCGGCGCGCGGCCTCGTCGAGGGTCCGCACCTTCGGGTTGCTGGTCAGGTGCATCACGCCGTATCCGCCGGAGGCGCTGGGCTCGCCGCCGTGGCCGTCCAGGCGGGTTTCTGCGTAGCCGAGCGCGGCGAGTACGTCACGCGGCACGTCGGAGCCGGCGGCGGCCCGGTCGAAGGCCGCGGCGAGCGGCTGCGCGTCATGCTGGGGCGCGGCCTGGGCCGGCTGGCCGGTCAGGCCGATCACGATGATCAGGGCGCCGCCGAGCAGGTGGCTCACCCGACGCGAGGGTCTCCGAATCGTCACAGGCACTCCTCGTCCACTACACGGGGCGACGGGCTCACGTCGCCGGTTCGCCGCACCCTATAGCGTGACGTTCGTCTATGTCGATACCTTGCATCGACATACTCTCTGCTGAAGACTTCCTTCAGATGTGGAGCTGCCCCCGTACCGTCGCGGTGTTGCCCGGCGGGCCACGGCCGGGCAACATCGGGCGGATGCCGCCCACCGACCTGCTGCGCGTCCGTGACCTGGTGCCCGACTTCCTGGCCTGCGCCGAGCGGTTCACGCCGCCGGAACCGTGGCCCTCCCGGTATCTGGCCGGTCATCCGGACGTGGTCCGGGCGCTGCGCCGCGACGGCGACTGGTCCGACGCCGCGGGCGTGGCCGCCACCCTGGACGGGCTCCGCGACCGCGCCGCGGAGCTGGCGGCACGAGCCGAGACGGTACGCGCGCTGCTGCCCGGCGGCGTCGCGGCGGTGGCGGACGCGCTCGGCTGGTCCGGCGACGGCGGGCCGGTCGAGTGCGTGGTGCTGGTCGGGCTGAACCAGGCCAACGGCTGGGCCGGCGAGCTGAACGGCAGGTACGCGCTCTTCCTCGCCGTGGAACAGCTCGGGCCGCCGGAGGACGTCGAGCTGCTGGTGCGGCACGAGGCCGCGCACGTGGTGCACGACCGCGGCGCCGCGATCCGCGACTGGCCCGAGTACGGGGTGGCGAACGCGCTGTTCACCGAAGGGCTCGCCACCCAGGTCACGACGGAACTGGACCCCGGCCGGCCGGACGAGGAGTACCTCTGGTTCGGCCGCCCCGGGCACCGGCAGTGGCTCGACGAGTGCCGCCGCCGCTGGCCGGAGATCCTGCGCCGGGTCCGCGCCGACCTCGACGCCACCGACGTCGACCATCACGCCCCGTACTTCCTGATGCGGGACTCGCCCCTGGCCGGCGGCCTGCCCAAGCGCTGCGGCTATCTGGTCGGCCTGTCCGCGGTACGACACCTGCGCCGCCACCACTCCCTCCAGGGGCTAACCACCTGGCCCCTGCCCCGCGTCCGCGCAGAGATCGCCGCCGCCCTGCCCGGCCTCCCCCCACCACCCTGACCCCCACCCCTCCGCCCCTCCGCCCCACCTCACCTCCCCCCACCCGCCCCGGCGATCATGAAGTTAGCGGCGGACAAATCGGACCGCAGGCACCGCCAACTTCATGATCGGCGGGGCGGTGCGGTGGCGCGGACACCCGCGCCCCGGGCCGCGCCGCGCCCCCCCCCTGCTCCCCGCTGCGCGATCTTGCAGTTTCGGCCCTGCGATTCGGGGTTTTGCACCATTTGCCGGGGCAGAAAGTGCAAGATCGCCGGGGCCGGGGTGGGCCACGGGGGTGGGATTGGCGGTGTCGGGGTGGGGGCGGGGGTGGCTAGCGTCGGTGGCATGGAGCTGGAGCAGGCGCAGAAGTTGTGGCAGCCGGAACCGGGCTGGTTGAACACCGCCACCTACGGGCTGCCGCCCGAGCCGGTGTGGGACGCCGTGCAGCAGGTGCTCGCCGACTGGCGGACCGGGCGGGTGTCGTTCGAGGTGTGGGACGAGTCGGTGGACCGGTCCCGGGCCGCGTTCGCCCGGCTGACCGGTGTGGACGTCGCCGACGTGAGCATCGGTTCCGCCGTGTCGCAGCTGGTCGCGCCGATCGCGGCGAGCCTGCCGGAGGGCGCGACGGTGGTGGTGCCCGAGAGCGAGTTCACCTCGATCCTGTTCCCCTGGCTGGTGCAGCGGGAGCGGGGCGTGCGGGTCCGCACCGTGCCGCTGGCCGGCCTGGTCGACGCGATCGACGCCGACACCGACCTGGTGGCGTTCAGCGTGGTGCAGTCCGCCGACGGCACCGTCACCCCGTACGACGAGATCGTCGCGGCGGCCCGGGCGCACGACGCCGTCGTGGTGGTCGACGCCACGCAGGCGTGCGGGTGGCTGCCGTTCGCCGCGGACCGCGCGGACGCGGTGGTGGTGGGGGCGTACAAGTGGTTGATGGCACCGCGCGGCTCGGCGTTCGCCTACCTGGCGCCGGAGCTGCGCGAGCGGATCCGCCCGGACGCGGCCGGGTGGTACGCCGGCCAGGACCCGCACGCCTCCTACTACGGGACGCCGCTGCGCCTGGCCGAGGACGCCCGGCGGTTCGACATCTCCCCGTCCTGGCTGTGTTACGTCGGGGCGGCGCCGGCGCTGGAGCTGCTCGCCGACCTCGACCCGGAGGCGGTGCGCGCGTACGACGTGGGGCTGGCCAACAGGTTCCTCGCCGGGCTGGGCCGGCCGCCTGGCGACAGCGCGATCGTCAGCGTGGACGTGCCGGACGCGCAGGAGCGGCTGGCCCGCGCCGGGGTGCGCGCGGCGGTACGGGCGGGCCGGGTCCGCGCCTCGTTCCACCTCTACACGACCGAGGAGGACGTGGACCGGGCGGTCGAGGCGCTGACCGGCTGACCGCTCCGCTCAGGCCAGGTGGCCGCCGATCTTCGTGTAGCCGCGCAGCAGGTCCCGGGAGATGATCAGCCGCTGCATCTCGTCGGTGCCCTCGAAGATCCGGTACAGCCGGACCTGCCGGTACCAGCGTTCGATCGGCAGTTCCCGGGTGTAGCCCATGCCGCCGTGGATCTGCAGCACCCGGTCCACCACCCGGTTGACCATGCCCGCGCCGTAGAGCTTGCCCATCGAGGAGGCGTGCCGGGGGTCGAGGCCCGCATCGACGGTCCAGGCCGAGCGCAGGATCAGCCAGCGGGCCGCCTCCAGTTCGGTCTCCGAGTCGGCGATCATCCACTGGATGGCCTGGTTGGTGGCGATCGGCGCGCCGAACGTCTCGCGCGTGTTGGCGTGGTCGATCGCCATCTGCAGGGCACGCTCGGCGATGCCGACGGCGTGCGACGGGATGGTGTAGCGGCCCTTGCCGATCCACTCCATGCCGAGCGTGAAGCCCTGCCCGATCTCGCCGAGGATGTTGCGGTGCGGCACCCGTACGCCGTCGAAGATCAGCGAGGCCGGTCCGCCCTCGCCCATGGTCTGGATGAACTCCGAGCGCCAGCCCATCGCGCGGTCCACCAGGAACGCGGTCGCGCCGCCGCGGCGGGCGCCCTTCTCCGGGTCGGTCACCGCGACCACGATGGCGAAGTCGGCGTCGTTGCCGTTGGTGATGAACGTCTTCTCGCCGTCGAGGACCCAGTCGTCGCCGTCGCGGCGGGCGCGCAGCTTGATGTTCGCCGCGTCCGAGCCCGCGCCGGGCTCGGTGATGGCGAAGCAGGAGATCCGTTCCCCCTCGATGGTGGGGATCAGGAACTCGCGCTTCTGCTCCTCGGTGGCGTGGAACAGGATGTTGTCGGCCTCGCCGCCGAAGCGGAACGGCACGAAGCTGCGGCCCAGTTCGGTCCAGATCAGCGACTGCATGACCGCCGGCAGGGCCATGCCGCCGTACTCCTCCGGCGTGGCCAGCCCCCAGAAGCCGAACTTCTTCGCCTTGAGCTGGAGTTCGCGCAGCTCGGAGCGGTCCAGGCCGGGCTGGTGGGCGCGCTCGCGGCGCAGCACCTCCGCCTCCAGCGGCATCACCTCGCGGGTGACGAACGTGCGAACGGTGTCCCGGATCGCGCGTTCCTCGTCGGACAGTGCGAAGTCCACGGTGCCCCCTCAGGTCGACTGGCTCTAAACTAGCGCTGGAAGTTTTCCCGCGTCCAGACCCCGGGCCGAAAGGAGGATGATGACCAGGTGCCCCGACCCCGACAGGCCCTGCTCACCCGCGACCGGATCGTCGAGACCGCGCTGGCGCTGATCGACGCCGACGGGCTGGACGCGCTCTCGACCCGGCGGCTCGCCGCCGCGCTCGGCGTCCGCGGCCCTTCGCTCTACAACCACTTCGCCACCAAGGAGGAGATCCTCGACGCGGTGGCCGACGGCGTCGCGGCAACGGTCGACATCACCGTCTTCGACGAGTGCGAGTGGCTCGACGCGCTCGGCCGCTGGGCGCGCTCGTACCGGGCCGCGCTGGCGGCGCACCCGAACATCGTGCCGTACCTGGCGCAGGGGCCGGGCCGCCGTCCGGCGGCGCTCGCCATGGCCGACGCGGTCTACGGCGCGCTGGTCCGGGCCGGCTGGCCGCCCGCGCGGGCCACCCACATCGGCGCCGCGATGCGCTACTTCGTGGCCGGGTCCGCGCTCGGCTCGTTCGCCCGCGGTTTCGTCGAGGACCCCTCGCTGTACGCCGCGCACCCGCACCTCAGCCAGGCGCACCGGCTCGCCGGCCACCAGCGCAGCGTGGACGAGGGCGCCTTCGCGCTCGGCCTGGACGCGCTGCTGCACGGACTCGCCGCCGAGTACGCCGCCACCGTCGCCCCGCTGGAACGGGTCGGCGGTCCGGAGTAGCGTCGAAACTCCCACCGCTAGTTTCCACCACCCCCGAAGGACGACATGGATCTCGCCGACGCCCCTCCCGCCCTGCTGACGCGCCGCCACCTGCACATCGCCGGTGACTGGGTCGACCCCTCCTCGGGCGACAACGTCCCGGTGGAGAACCCGGCCACCGGCGGCATCGTCGGCGAGGTGCCCGCCGGCACACCGGCCGACGTGGACCGCGCGGTCGCCGCCGCCCGCGCCGCGTTCCCCGGCTGGGCCGACACCGCACCCGCCGAGCGCGCCGCGCACCTGGACCGGCTGCACACCGCGCTCGCCGCCCGCGCCGACGAGATCGCCCGCACCGTGGCGACCGAACTGGGCACCCCGCTCAAGCTCGCCACCCGCGTCCAGACCGGCCTGCCGCTGACAGTGCTGCGGAGCATGGTCGACCTGGCCGCCCGCCCGGCCACCGAGCACACGGTCGGCAACTCCCTCGTCGTCCGGGAGCCGGTCGGCGTGGTCGGGGCGATCACCCCGTGGAACTACCCGTTGCACCAGGTGGTCGCCAAGGTCGCGCCCGCGCTCGCCGCCGGGTGCACGGTGGTGCTCAAGCCCAGCGAGCTGACGCCGCTCACCGCGTACCTGCTGTTCGACGCGATCACCGACGCCGGCCTGCCGCCCGGCGTGGTGAACCTCGTGCCCGGCACCGGCCCGGTGGTCGGCGAGGCGCTCGCCGCGCACCCCGACGTCGACCTGGTCTCGTTCACCGGCTCCACCGCCACCGGCCGGCGCATCGCGCACCTGGCTGCCGAGCGGATCGCCCGGGTGTCGCTGGAACTCGGCGGCAAGTCGGCGAACGTCGTCCTGGCCGACGCCGACCTGCCCACCGCGGTCAAGGTCGGCGTCGGCAACGCGCTGCTCAACTCCGGGCAGACCTGCACCGCCTGGACCCGGATGCTCGTGCACCGCGACCGCTACGCCGAGGCGCTGGACCTGGTCGCGGCGGCGGTGGCCGGCTACCGGCTCGGCGACCCCTTCGACCCGGCCACCCGGCTCGGCCCGCTGGCCTCCGCCGCGCAGGCCCAGCGGGTACGCGACCACGTGGACCGCGCGCTCGCCGACGGCGCCCGGCTCGTCGCCGGCGGCCCGGACGCGCCACTACCGCCCCGGGGTCACTTCGTGGCGCCCACCGTCTTCGCCGACGTGCACCCGGACAGCGCGCTCGCCCAGGAGGAGGTGTTCGGTCCGGTGCTCGCGGTCATCCCGTTCGCCGACACCGACGAGGCGGTCGCCATCGCCAACAACTCCCGGTACGGGCTGGCCGGCGCGGTCTGGTCCGCCGACTCCGACGCGGCGCTGGCGGTGGCCCGGCGGATGCGTACCGGCCAGGTGGACGTCAACGGCGGCGCGTTCAACCCGCTCGCCCCGTTCGGCGGCTACAAGCAGTCCGGCCTCGGCCGGGAGCTGGGCGCGTACGGCGTGGAGGAGTTCACCGAGCTGAAGGCGATCCAGCGATGAGGGCGCTCGTGGTACGCGGCCGGGGCGAGACACCGGCGGTCGAGGACGTACGCCTGCCCGCGCCCGGTCCGGGTGAGCTGCGGGTCCGCATCCGCGCCGCCGGCATCTGCCACTCCGACCTGGCGATGGTGGACGGCACGCTGGCGCCCGCGTATCCGCTGGTGCTCGGGCACGAGGCGACCGGCGTGGTGGCCGAGGCCGGGCCCGGCACCACGATCGCGGTCGGCACACCCGTGGTGCTGAACTGGGCGCCCGCCTGCCGGGAGTGCTGGCACTGCCGGCACGGCGAGCCGTGGCTCTGCGCCGCGAACCCCAACCCGTCCACGCCGCGGGGCGAGACGGCCGCCGGTGAGCCGCTGGAGGTCACACTCGGGCTCGGCGCGCTCGCCGAGGAGGTGGTGGTGCCGCAGCGCGCCGCCGTACCGGTGCCCGCCGGACTGCCACCGGAGCAGGCCGCGGTGCTGGGCTGCGCGGTGCTCACCGGCGTCGGTGCGGTCCGCAACACCGCGCGGGTCGCGCCCGGCGAGTCGGTCGCGGTGATCGGGCTCGGCGGGGTGGGCCTGGCCGTGCTGACCGCCGCGCGGCGGGCCGGCGCGTCGCCGATCCTCGCCGTGGACGTGGTGGAGGCCAAGCGGGATCTGGCACTCGCCGCCGGGGCCACCGACTTCCTGCGCTCCGACGACCGGCTGGGCAAGGAGATCCGGGCCCGCACCGACGGGCGCGGCGTGGACCACGCGTTCGAGTGCGTCGGCCGGTCCGCCACCATCCGCGCCGCCTGGCGGGCGACGCGGCGCGGGGGAGCGGTCACCGTGGTCGGCATGGGCGCCCGCGACGACATGCTCAGCCTCTCCGCGCTGGACATCTTCCACTCCGCGCGGACGCTGCGCTCCTCGGTGTACGGCTCGACCGACCCGGACCGGGAGGTGCCGGAACTGGCCGCCGCGCTCGCCGCCGGTGACCTGGACCTGGGCCCGCTGGTGAGCGGCACGGTGCCGCTGACCGAGGCACCAGCGGCGCTGGAACGGCTGGCCCGCGGCGAGGGCGCCCGCTGGGTGGTCACGTTCCCCGAATGACCCCTCCGGTACGGCGGTGGCCGTGGTGCGGGCGGGCGGCGGCGCCCCCCACGTGACGCGGAGCGACGCTACGCTTCCCGATTCATGGCCGTCTCGCGTCTGCGTGCGCTCGCCACCACGGTCCCCGCCGACCGGCCGGCGCCACCGCCGGTCACCCTGCCGTCCTGGTTGCTCCTGCCCGGTCTGGTGGCGTTGGCCGGGTCCCTCGCCGCGTACGCGGTCTTCCTGGACCACGACCCGCTGCGCGGGACGGACCTGTCGATGTACGTCGGTGGTGCGCGGTCCTTCCTGGACGGCGAGCCGGTCTACCGGCTCGGGTACACGACGCTGAACCTGCCCTACACCTATCCGCCGATCACGCTGCCGTTCCTGACGCCACTGACGCTGCTCGACGACCGGGCCGCCCTGTACGTGTGGACCGTGGCGGGCCTGCTGGCGATGCTCGCGGCGCTGTGGTTCACCACCCGGATGCTCGGGTACCGGGGCGCGCGGGGCGGGCTCGGCCTCGCCGCCGCGGTCCTCGCCGTGCTCGTGTGGACCGAGCCCTTGCACCGCACCTTCTATCTCGGCCAGATCAACATCTTCGTCCTGCTGCTCGTGGTGGCGGACCTGGCGCGTCCGGACCGGAGCCGGTTCAAGGGTGTCGGCATCGGCGTCGCCACCTCGGTCAAGCTGCTCCCCGGCCTGTTCGTGGTCTACCTGCTGCTGACCCGCCGGATCCGGGCCGCCCTGGTGGCCGGGGCGACGTTCGCCGGTCTCACCGTGCTGGGCGTGATCATCCAGCCGGGCGGCTCGTACGACTACTGGATCGCCGGCCGCGCGTTCGACTCGTCCCGGCCGCTCGCGACCTCCGGCCCGCGGTACGCCGCCAACCAGTCCCTTCAAGGTCTCGTGGCACGGGTGCTCGGCAGCGACGAACTCAACAGCGTGCCGTGGATGCTGGCCGTGGTGCTCGCCGGGGTGGCCGGCCTGGCGCTCGCCGTCGCGCTGCACCGGCAGGGTGAGGAGGCGGCCGCGATGGTGGTGGTCGGGTTCACCACGCTCGCCGTCTCGCCGGTGAGCTGGTCGCACTACTGGCTCTGGAACGGCCCGACGGCGCTGGTCCTGATCGATCTGGCCCGGCGTGCCCGCGGCCCGGCCCGGGTGCCCGCGGCCGCCCTCGCGGTGGCCGCCGTGCTGCCGTTCCTGCTGTGGCCCGGCCGCGACCGCACCGGTGCGACCGTCCCGCGCGGCCTGATCTGGAAGGCGGCCCACCTGGAGGGGGCGGCGAAGACGCTGGCGGTCGACGCGTACCTGCTGACGGTGCTCGCCCTGGGCCTGATCGCCGTGGCGTGGCTGTCGCTGCGCCGTCGTCGCCGCTCCGTCGCCGCGGCGGAGCCCGTCCTGCCGGAGCGCGAACCGGTGTGATCCGGCCCACCGGCCCGGTGCCGGGACCGCATCTCGTCCGGACCGGTCCGGCCCGGGCGCATCCAAACCGTGCCGTCGCGTCGAACCCCGGGTAGTGACCGTCTACCCGGGAGGTGCTTCTGGTGGTGACCGAGGCGATGCCCGGCGACGCCGTCGAGGACGTCCGCAAGCACCTCACCCTCGCCGCGGAGGACCTGGACGGCAACCGGGTCGCCGCGCTCGTCGTCGAGGCCGCGGGTCGGTGGGGCGTGACGGCGGTGTGGGAGCGGGTCTGCGCGCCGATGCTGGCCGCGCTACCGGGGCACAGCGCCGTCGAGGTGGCGGTGGAGCACGCCTTCTCCGAGGGGATCCGGTCCGGCCTGGACGCACTGGTGCGCGAGCCGGGGCGGGCGTCGCCGGGCGGCGGCATCCTGCTCGCCGCGGCGGAACAGGAACTGCACTGTCTCGGCCTGCACGCGCTCGCCGCCGCGCTGCGGGAGGCGAACCTGGGCAGCCTGCTGCTGGGCGCCGCCCTGCCCTGGCCGGCGCTGGCCAGCGCCGTGCGCCGCAGTCGGCCGCACACGGTGGTGGTGTGGTCGCAGACCCCGGTGACCGGCCGGGCGTACCGGATGGCCCGGTTCGCGCGGGAGTTCCCGTCGGTGTGGGTGCACAGCGCCGGGCCGGGCTGGATCATGCCACCGGACGGGCATCTGACGACCCTGTCCGACGCGCTGCGCACCTGCCGTGCCGCGGCCGGGCGCCCCGCGGCCCAGCCCTAGGCGCGGAAGCCGCGCAGCAGCGTGGCGACGGCGGCCTCCGGGTCGACGTCGTCGCCGGGGGCGGCGAGCCGGTTGCTCAGCAGCCCGTCGACGAGTGCCAGCAGCATCCGGAAGTGGGCCGGCGGGTCGGTCGAGCCGAGCGTGGCGAGCAGCGGCTCCCCCCAGCCGGCCAGCCGTGCCCGGGCGGCCTCGATCGCCGGGCGCAGGTCGGGCCGCACGGCCGCCTCGACGAACAACGCGTACCGGGCGAGCGTGACCACCCGCTGCCGGTCGGTGAACTCCCGGATCAGCCGGCCGACCACTGCGGCGAACGCGGTGACGTCGCCCGGCGGCAGGTCCGCGGCGAGCCGTTGCCAGGCCGCCGTCTCCACCTCGACGAGCCGGTCGAAGACGCCGGTGACCAGTGCCTCCCGGGTGCGGAACCGGTTGGACGCGGAGCCCTCGGGCAGGCCCGCCTCGGCGTCAACGGCCCGGTGGGTGAGCTGTCGCGGCCCGCCGGTGCCGAGCACCCGGATGGCGGCGTCGAGCAGGAGTCGCCGGCGATCGGTCACCCGGTCAGACTACAGGCGTAGTGCAGCCGACTACATCTGTAGTACGGTGACGGGCATGGGCGGACGCACGGTCGTGGTCGGGGGCGGGATCGGCGGGCTCGCGGCGGGCGTCGGCCTTCGGGCGGCGGGCTGGGACGTGACCGTACTGGAACGGTCGTCCGCACTGCCGGAGACCGGCACCGGGCTCGGCATCTGGCCCGCCGCGATGCGCGCCCTGGACGCCCTCGGCGTCGGCGACGAGGTGCGCCGCCGGGGCAGCCGTCAGGCCGGCGGGTCGATCCGGCGCCCGGACGGCAGCCGGATCGCCACCATCGACGTCGACCGGCTGGAGCGCCGCCACGGCGAGCCGGTGTACCTGGTCACCCGGCCGGTGCTGCTCGCCGTCCTGGCCGGCGCGCTGCCCGGACCGGTGTTGCGCCTGGACGCTCCGGTGGTCGATCCGGGGCCGCTGCGCGAGGCGTACGACCTGGTGGTGGGCGCGGACGGGATCAACAGCGTGGTGCGCGAGGCGATGTACGGCCGGCGGCACCCGCTGCGCTACGCGGGCGCGGTGGCCTGGCGCGGTGTGGTCGACCTGGACCTGGCCGAGGGTGGCGAGACCTGGGGGCGGGGGCGCAAGTTCGGGCTGACCCCGGCCGGGCCGGGCCGCACCAACTGGTACGCCGCGGTGCGGCTGCCCGAGGGGCACCCGGCGCCGCCCGACGACCGCGCCGAGCTGCGCCGACTCTTCGGCGACTGGCATCAGCCGGTGCCGCGCGTGCTCGACGCGCTCACCCCGGACGGCATCCTGCGGCACGAGATCCACGACCTGACGCCGCTGCCGTCGTACGTGTCCGGCCGGACGGCACTGCTCGGCGACGCCGCGCACGCGATGACCCCGGATCTCGGGCAGGGCGCCTGCCAGGCGCTCATCGACGCGGTCGCGCTCGCCGACTGCGTCCGCGAAGCAGGCGACCTGCCCGCCGCGCTGCGGGCGTACGACAGGCGCCGCCGGCGGCCCACGCAGCGGATCGCGGCGGGCGCGCGGTGGGCGGGGCGGTTGTCCGGCGCGCGGCGGCTGCTGCCGGTGCGGGACGTGCTGCTGCGGCTGGCGCTGGCGGCCGGGCCGCCAGCGTGACCTGAGACACATTCGATACGAACCGGTTCCGTATCGAAACCCGCTCACCTACGCTCGGCTCCGTTACGAGTCTGACCCGTATCGTATTCCGACGCGGGGAAACCGGGGGGAGCACGGACGTGGAACCACGCGAGAACACCGGACACCCGAGGAGGTGGGCGATCCTCGGGGTGCTGGTGATCAGCCTCCTCGTGGTCGTCCTCGACAACACCATCCTCAACGTCGCGCTGCGCACGCTGGCCGACCCGGTGCACGGCCTCGGCGCCACCCAGGGCGAGCTGGAGTGGGCGATCAACTCCTACACGCTCGTCTTCGCCGGGCTGCTGTTCACCTTCGGCGTGCTCGGTGACCGGCTCGGCCGCCGCCGCTTCCTGATCCTCGGGCTGGCGCTGTTCGGCCTGTCCTCGCTGCTGTCCGCGTACGCGCAGGACCCGGGCCAGCTGATCGCGGCCCGCGCGCTGATGGGCGTCGGCGGCGCGGCCATCATGCCGGTGACGCTCTCGATCATCTCCAACGTCTTCGACCCGCGCGAGCGCGCCAAGGCGATCGGCGTCTGGGCCGGCGCGGTCGGCCTCGCGGTGGCGATCGGCCCGGTGCTCGGCGGCGCCCTGCTGGAGCACTTCTGGTGGGGCTCGGTCTTCCTGATCAACGTGCCCGTGGTGGTGCTCGGCGTGGTGCTCGTCGCGGCCCTGGTGCCCGAGTCCCGCGACCCCAAGCCCGGCCGGGTGGACCTGCTCGGCGTGCTGCTCTCGGTGGTCGGCCTGGTCGCGCTCACCTACGGCATCATCGACGGCGGCGAGCACGGCTTCGGCCGCCCGCAGGTGTGGGTCGCGGTGCTCGGCGGCCTCGCGGTGCTCGGCTGGTTCGTCGCCCACGAGCTGCGCAGCGACCACCCGTCGCTCGACGTACGGCTGTTCCGGGTGCCCCGGTTCGCCGCGCCGGTGGCCCTGGTCGGGCTGGTCTTCTTCGCCGCCATGGGCGTGATGTTCTTCGGCGCGTTCTATCTCCAGCTCGTCCGCGGCTACAGCCCGCTGGAGAGCGGCCTGCTGTTCCTGCCGTTCGCCGCGGCCCAGCTGATCTTCGCGCCGCGCAGCGCCGCGATGGTCCGCCGCTACGGCGGCCGTGCGGTCGCGGCCGCCGGGCTGCTGCTCACCACTGTGGCGCTCGCCGCGTTCGTCTTCATCGACGCGGACACCCCGATCTGGATCTTCTCGGCGCTGGGCTTCCTCCAGGGCGCCGGGATGGCGAACATCATGCCGCCGGCCACCGAGTCGATCATGTCGTCGCTGCCCCGGGAGAAGGCCGGCGTCGGTTCCGCGGTGAGCAACACCGTGCGGCAGGTGGCCGGCGCGCTCGGCGTGGCGGTCCTCGGCTCGGTGCTCTCCGCCGTCTACCGCGACCAGGTCGGCCCGGCGGTGGCCGCCCTGCCCGCCCCGGTGCGCGACGCGGCCCGGGAGTCGGTGTCCGGGGCGTACGCGGTCGCCGGCCGGCTCGGCCCCGACGGGCCGCGACTGATCGACGCGGCGAACGACTCGTTCGTCTCGGCCATGCACTGGGCGGCGGGCGCCTCCGCGGTGGTGGCCGCGCTCGGCATCGTGATCGTGCTGCGGTGGATGCCGGGCCGGCCGGTCGTCGCCCCCGACGCGGCGCCGGTCACCGACCGGGAGTTGGCCGGTACCGCATAGGTTCGTGGACAATGTCTGACATGACTTCCACGGCGGATGCTCCGCGGTCGCCCGGGCGACCGCGGAGCACCCGCGCGGACGAGGCGATCGTCGACGCCACCCTCGACCTGCTGGCCGAGGGCAGCACCATAGAGTCGCTGTCGATCGAGGCGATCGCGAACCGCGCCGGAGTCGGCAAGGCCACCATCTACCGCCGCTGGGCGGGCAAGGACGCGTTGCTGCTGGACGCGCTGCGCACGCTCAAGGGGCCCGCGCCGCGCACGGACGGGCGCTCCGTCCGCGACGACCTGGTGGTACTCGTCGGCGCGGTGGGCCAGCACGCCGATGTCCGCGTCCGGAAGATCATGCCCTGTCTGGTGCCGGAGGTGAACCGCAGCTCGGCGCACCGGCAGGCGTACGAGGCGATCATCGAGCCCCGGCGGGCGGCGATGCGCGAGGTGCTGCGCCGCGCGGTCGACCGGGGCGAGCTGCGCGCGGACCTCGACATCGAGGTGGCGATGGCGCTGCTCACCGCGCCGATGCTCACCCAGCGGATGCTGCGCTGGCACCCCGAGCGCGACGAGCGGCTGCTGCCCGAGCGGATCGTGGACGCGGTCCTGGACGGCCTGCGCGTGCGCTGATCCCGGGCCGGGCCGCCTGCCCGGCCGGTCCGTCGCCCGCCGCTCAGCGGGCGGGTGTGCGCAGCCGGTGCAGGCGCAGCGCGAGCTGCACCTCCAGCGCCCGCTCCGGCCGCTGCCAGTCCGCGCCGAGCAGGTGACCGACCCGCTCCAGCCGCTGGGTGACCGTGTTGACGTGCACGTGCAGCTGTTCGGCGGCCCGGGCCAGGCTGCCGCCCACCCCGAAGTACGCCTCCAGCGTCTTCACCAGCGCGGTGCCCCGCCGGGCGTCGTAGTCCAGTACCGGTCCCACGGTGGTGGCGAGGAACCGCGCCACGTCCCGGTCCCCGGCGTCACCGACCGCGCCCAGCAGCAGCCCGACGAAACCCAGCTCGGTGGTGCTCGCCCCCTGCCCGGCCCGGCCCAGCGCACCCAGCGCGGACAGGCAGCGCTCCGCCTCGGCGAACGTGACAGCGAGCGACGCCGGGCCGGTGGAGGGCCCGCTCGCCCCGGCGGTCACCGGACGGCCGGTCACCCGGGACAGGTCCCGGGCCACCGCGCGGGCCGCGGCGCCCGCGTCCCGGCCGGGCAGCATCAGCACCACCCGCCCGTCGCGCGCCGCGGCCAGGCCACCCCGGGTCGAGGCGTACGTGGTGGCCCAGGAGAGCACCCGCTGCCGGGCCGAGCCGGTCTCGGCGAACGCGTCGTCGCCGACCGCCACCAGCACGTGCGGGGCGTCCAGGTCCACAGCGATCCGGCGGGCCCGCGCGCGCAGCGCGTCCGCGTCGCGCAGCGGCCGGGCGATCAGGTCGTCCAGCAGCTCACCGCGGACCCGCCCCTCCGCCTCGGCCACGGTCCGGCGGAACAGCAGCAGCAACGCGGTCACCAGCGCGGCCCGCTCCAGGATGCGCTGGTCGGCGTCGACCAGCTCGTCGTCCGGGCGCAGCACCAGCGCGCCCAGGTTCTCCGCGCCGGCCACCACCGCGGCGTACCAGAGCGGACCCCGGCGCACGCTGCGCCCCTCGGTACGGGACGCGGCCACCGCCTCCACGATGTCCGCCCGGTCCGGCTCCTCGATCTCACCGACCCGGGCCAGCCGCCGGCCCTCGGCGTCCAGCGCCAGCAGCGCGCCGCCGAGCACCTCGGTGACCGCCGCCGCCACGTCCTCCATCCCACCGCCGCGTAGCACCAGCGCGGTCATCCGGTCGTGCGCCGCGGCGGCGCGCTCCACCGAGCTGCTGTGCGCCCGGATGGTGCTGTTCGCCGCGGACAGCTCGGCCAGCGCCGCCCGGGTCTCGGCGAGCAGCCGCGCGGTGTCGATCGCCACCGCCGCGTGCGCCGCCAGCGACACCAGCAGCGACACCTCCTCGCGGGCGAACGGCCGGGCCGAGCGGTTCGCCGCGTACAGCACGCCGATCACGCTGGACCCGAGCCGCAGCGGCACGCCGAGGATGGCCACCAGGCCCTCCTCGCCCACCCCGCCGTCGATCTCCCCGGTGTGCCGGAACCGCTCGTCCTCCTGGTAGTTCGAGGTGACGTACGGGGTGCCGGTCTGCGCGACCAGCCCGCCCAGCCCGTCGCCCAGCTCCAGCCGCAGCCGCTGGAACCGGGCCGAGATCGAGCCGTCGGTGACCCGCATGTACGTGTCGCCGCGCTCGTCGTCGTTGAGCGTCATGTACGCCACGTCGGTGCCGAGCAGGATCCGCGCCCGGTGCACGATCGCGCGCAGCACGTCGTCCAGGTCACGCAGCCCGGCCAGGTCGCTCGCGGTGTCGTACAGGCCGGACAGCTCGGTCTCCCGGCGGCGCCGGCGCGCCAGCAGCGCCCTCACCCGCAGCGCCACCACCTTCGCCTGCTCCAGCTCGGCGAGCCGTTCGGCGGGCAGGCCGGCGGCGCGCGCGGCCACCAGCGGGCCCTCGAACTCGACCGCGGCGGCCTCGCGCGCCAGCAGCTCCAGGAACTCCACCGGCGACGACATGACCGACATTGTGCGCGGGCCCACTAGTTCGCCGTCCAGCCCCCGTCGAGGGCGATCGAGGTGCCGGTGAGGAACGCGGCGGGCGGGGAGCAGAGGTACGCCACCAGTTCGGCCACCTCCTCCGGCTCGATCAGCCGCTTGATCGCCGCCCGGGCCAGCATGATCTTCTCGACCACCTCGTCCTCGCCGATGCCGTGGGTGGCCGCCTGGTCGGCGATCTGGCTCTCCACCAGCGCGGTGCGCACGTACGCCGGGTTGATGCAGTTGGCGGTGACGCCGTGCGCGGCGCCCTCCAGCGCGACCACCTTGGACAGGCCCTCCAGCGCGTGCTTGGCCGAGACGTACGCGGCCTTGAAGGGTGAGGCGCGCAGCCCGTGCACCGAGGAGATGTTCACGATCCGGCCCCAGCCGTTCGCGTACATCCGGGGCAGCGCGCGGCGGATCAGCAGGAACGGCGCCTCCACCATGACCCGCTGGATGTACTCGAAGCGCTCGACCGGGAAGTCCTGCACCGGCGCGACGTGCTGCAGCCCGGCGTTGTTGACCACGATGTCGGCGTCGACGCCGAGCCGGTCCACCGCCGCCGGGTCGGCCAGGTCGATCCCGACCGCCCGGCCGCCGGCCTCGGCGGCCACCGCCTCGGCCGCCGTCACGTCGCGGTCCAGCACCACGACCGTCGCGCCGGCCGCCGCCAGGCGCAGGGCACAGGCCCGTCCGATGCCGCCGCCACCACCTGTGACCAGCGCGGTGCGACCGGTCAGGTCGACGTGTACGACGTGGGGGACCGCCACGGGTTCTGCCGTCATGGCGCATGAACGTACGAGCCGGTTGCCCCCTGGCACATGGGGCGGCGACACATACTCCACCGCCCGCCTGTGTGGTGCGCCGGGTCACCGTCCGCACCCGGCGTGTCCGGCGGTCCCGGCGTCGGCGGGCACCAGTAGGGTGTGTCGAACACACGTACTGCTGGCGGCTCGGGGAGGAGGCGGCGTGCGCGTGCTGGGCGTCGACCCGGGGCTGACCCGGTGCGGGGTCGGCGTGGTCGAGGGCGTGCCGGGCCGTCCCTGCACGCTCGTGGCCTACTACGTGGTCTACACCGACCCGGAGGACGACCTCGCGCTGCGCCTGCTGCACCTGGACCGCTCGCTGACCGACCTGGTCACCGAGCACCGGCCGGACGCGGTCGCGGTGGAGCGCGTGTTCAGCCAGCACAACGTCCGCACCGTGATGGGCACCGCGCAGGCCAGCGGCGTCGCGGTGCTCGCCGGAGCCCGGGCCGGGCTGCCGGTGACGACGTACACGCCGAGCGAGGTCAAGGCCGCGGTGACCGGGTCGGGGCAGGCGGACAAGAAGCAGATGACCACCATGGTCACCCGGCTGCTGCGGCTGCCCGAGCCGCCGAAGCCGGCCGACGCCGCCGACGCGCTGGCGCTGGCCATCTGTCACGTGTGGCGCGGCGGCACCCGGTCCAAGCTGGCCGAGGCCGCGCAACGGGCCCGACGAGGAGGGACGCGATGATCGCGAGCGTACGCGGCACGGTGACCGCCACCGGCCCGGATCACGCGGTGGTGGAGGTGGGTGGCATCGGCCTGGCCGTGCAGTGCGCTCCCGGCACGATCGCCGACCTGCGCGTGGGCCAGCCCGCCCGGCTCGCCACCAGCCTTGTCGTCCGGGAGGACTCGCTCACCCTCTACGGCTTCGCCGACGACGACGCCAAGCAGCTGTTCGAGCTGCTCCAGACCGCCAGCGGGGTCGGTCCCCGGCTGGCCCAGGCGGTACTCGCCGTGCACACGCCGGACGCGGTCCGCAAGGCCATCGCCAACGCCGACACCGCGGCGCTGACCCGGGTGCCCGGCATCGGCAAGAAGGGCGCCGAGCGGCTGGTGCTGGAACTGCGCGACCGGGTCGGCCCGGTGCCGGTGGGCGCCGACGGCGCGGCCGGGGTGACCGCGGGCGCCTGGCCGGAGCAGGTCCGCCAGGCCCTCGTCGGCCTCGGCTGGACGACCGGCCAGGCCGAGCAGGCGGTGGCCGCGGTGGCGGAGACCGTCGACGGCGAGACCCCGCCGGTGCCGGTGCTGCTCAAGCAGGCGATCCGCCTCCTGGGCCGGACCCGATGACCGGAGAGAACCTGGTCTCGGCGTACGTGAACGACGCCGAGCGGGACGCCGAGGCCAGCGTCCGGCCGAAGCGGCTGGCCGAGTTCATCGCCCAGGACCGCGTCCGCGACCAGCTCGACCTGCTGTTGCAGGGCGCGATGCGGCGCGGCTCGCCGCCGGACCACATCCTGCTCTCCGGTCCGCCCGGCCTCGGCAAGACCAGCCTGGCCAACATCGTCGCCGCCGAGCTGGGCACCGGGATCCGGGTGACCAGCGGCCCGGCCATCGAGCGTTCCGGCGACCTGGCGGCGATCCTGACCGGCCTCGCCGAGGGCGACGTGCTGTTCATCGACGAGATCCACCGGATCGCCAAGCCGGCCGAGGAACTGCTCTACAGCGCCATGGAGGACTTCCGCGTCGACGTGGTCGTCGGCAAGGGCCCGGGTGCCACCGCCATTCCGCTCGACGTGGAGCCGTTCACGCTCGTCGGCGCCACCACCCGCTCCGGCCTGCTGACCGGCCCGATGCGCGACCGGTTCGGCTTCGTCGCGCACCTCGACTTCTACGCGCCGGCCGACCTGGAGACGCTGCTGCACCGGTCGGCCCGGATCCTCGGCGTGCCGATCACCGCCGACGGGGCGGCGGAGGTCGCCGGCCGGTCCCGGGGCACCCCGCGCATCGCCAACCGGCTGCTGCGCCGGGTCCGCGACTACGCGGAGGTCCGCGCCGACGGCGTGGTCACGCTGGAGACCGCACGGGCCGCGCTGACCGTCTACGACGTGGACGCGCTCGGCCTGGACCGGCTCGACCGGGCGGTGCTGACCGCGCTCGTCGACTCGTTCCGGGGCGGACCGGTAGGCCTGTCCACGCTCGCCGTGGCGGTGGGCGAACAGCCGGACACGGTCGAGGAGGTCTGCGAGCCGTTCCTGGTCCGGGCCGGGCTGCTGGCCCGGACGCCCCGCGGCCGGGTGGCGACCGAGGCCGCTTGGCGCCATCTGGGCCGTACGCCCCCGAATGGTACATTTGGTGCGGATGCCCCTCCGGGGCCCGATCTGTTCTCGGTGCAGACCGATCAGCCGTGATCCGTTCGTGATCTGTGCCGCATTCGGTCTTCTCAGGAGCAGGGACTAGACTTCGCCGCGGTTTGTACAGGACGTGAGAATCCGCTTCCGCTGCGGCGCCCTCCGGCGCCGGGGCGGACGCCAACCGGAAGGTCTACACCGTGCTTTACGCAGCAGCGAGTGGCGGGGGAGCCGGCAGTCTGACGCCGATCCTCATGATCGCTCTGCTCTTCGTCGTCATGTACTTCATGATGATCCGTCCGCAGCAGAAGCGCCGCCGCGAGGCCGAGCAGATGCAGGCCGCCCTCTCCCCGGGCGACGAGGTGGTCACCATCGGCGGCCTGCACGGCACGGTCACCGCGGTCGAGGACGAGACGGTCCTGCTCGAGGTCGCCCCGGGCGTGCAGACCCGGTACGCCCGCCCCGCCGTCGCGCGGGTGATCAAGCGCGCCGAGGCGCCGGCGGCCGAGACGATCACCGAGGAAGCCGAGCCGGTCAAGGAGTGACCACCCGTCCCGGACGGGGCAGCGGATTCATCCGTACAAGTGGATAGTTGGGGTCGGCGCGCGGCGTCGGCATCCGGCCGGGCCGTGCGGCGCCCCCGCGCCGCGCTCCAGTCGGCGTGCCGTCCTCCGGTGCCGACCCGCCGGAGCAGTCGGGCGGACACCCCCGGCCCGACAGTTGTCGCCGCCGTGGAAACGGCGCGACCGTACAGGGAGACAGGACAGCCGTGGCACCACCTCAGGGACAGATGCGGCCCGGACGGCAGCTCGCCGTGCTCGGGCTCATCTTCGTCGTCCTCTATCTATTGGTGTTCTTCTCGGGCGGCGCCAGCGGTGGCTGGAAGGACCGGCTGGAGCCACGGCTCGGCCTGGACCTCGTCGGCGGCACCCGGCTGACGCTCGAGGCCACCAACACGGTGGACGGCAAGCCCCCGACCGCCGACAACCTCGAGGAGGCCCGCCAGATCATCGAGAGCCGGGTCAACGCCTACGGCGTGGCCGAGGCCGAGGTGGTCACCGAGGGCAACCGCAACATCGTCATCTCCCTGCCCGGCCAGAACCGCGACCTGACCGACGTCGGTGAGGCCGCCGAGCTGCGCTTCCGCAAGGTGCTCAAGGCCACCGACGGCAGCGGTGCCGCCGCCGCGCCCGCGCCGGTCCCGAGCGCGACCCCGTCCGGTGCCGCCAGCCCGACGCCGTCGGGCAGCGCGTCGCCGAAGGCGAGCACGAGCCCCAAGGTGAGCGGATCGCCGAGCGCCGGTGGGCAGGGCGGCATGGCCCCGGCCTCTCCGTCGGCGACGCCGAGCGCCGCCGCGCCGAGCGCGAGCCCGAGCGCCGCCGCGCCGAGCCCGAGCGCCAGCGCCGAGCCGGTGCCGCAGAGCATCGAGCAGCAGCGCAAGGCCGTCGAGCAGAAGGTCGGCGCGGCCGCCTGGGCCGCCGCCTCGGGCCTGCAGGCCCCGGCGGACCTGACCACCGACCCGTCGCTGGCCGACAAGCTCAAGCCGTTCGGCACGCTCTCCCCGCAGGAGATCGCGGTCCTGCCGGTGGAGATGCAGTTCAACGTCCCGACCATCACCTGCGCCCAGCTCGACGCGCGGCCCGCCGCCTCGATCAAGGACGAGAAGCAGAAGGCGGTCGCCTGCGAGTCCGGCGCGAAATACCTGCTCGACGTGGCGAAGGTGCTCGGCACCGACGTCAAGAACGCCTCCGCCCAGCTCGACCAGACCAGCTCCTGGGTGGTCAGCCTGAACTTCACCGGCAGCGGCCAGGAGAAGTGGACCGCGCTGACCCGCGAGGCGTTCAACAACGAGGGCCAGGCCTGCGACCAGACCGCACTCGGCCAGGACGGCAAGTGCCGGGTCGCCGTGGTGCTGGACAACGAGATCGTCTCGTCCCCGGAGATCCAGGGCGTGCTGACCGGTGACTCGCAGATCACGGGAAGCTTCGACAACAAGGCCGCGAACGCGCTCGCCAGCCAGCTGCGCTACGGCGCGCTGCCGGTGACGTTCGAGCCGCAGGAGCAGCAGAACGTCACCGCGACGCTCGGTGACAGCCACCTCAAGGCTGGTCTGCTGGCCGCCGGCATCGGCATGCTGCTGGTCATCATCTACTCGTTCTTCTACTACCGGCTGCTCGGCTCGGTCATCTTCCTGAGCCTGGTGCTCTCCGCGCTGCTGGTGTTCGGCGCGCTGGTGGTGCTCGGCCGGTCGATCGGCTTCACGCTCACGCTCGCCGGCATCGCCGGCATGATCGTCTCGCTGGGCGTCGCGGCGGACTCGTTCGTCATCTACTTCGAACGATTGAAGGACGAGATCCGGGAGGGCCGCAGTCCACGCAGCGCGGTGCCGCGCGCCTGGATCCGCGCCCGCCGGACGATCATCTCGGCGAACGCCATCACGCTGATGTCGGCGGTGGTGCTCTACATCGTTTCCGTCGGCGCGGTGAAGGGCTTCGCCTTCGCGCTCGGCCTGGCGACAGTGCTCGACCTGGTCGTCGTGTTCCTGTTCCGCCACCCGATCATGACGATGTTCGCCCGGACCCGGGCGTTCCTGTCGCCGCGGGTCAGCGGTCTGGGCCGGGCGCTGCCGGCCCGGTCGGCCGAGCCGGGCACCGCCCGCAACCCGCGTGTGAAGGAGGCCTGAGATGGCTAAGAGCGGTCTGGCCGCCCGGCTCTACCGGGGCGAGGCGGATCTCAACATCGTCGGGCGGCGCAAGCTGTGGTTCGGCGTAGCCGGCGTGCTCGTGCTGATCGCCGTGCTGAGCTTCGCGATCAACGGCTTCAAACTGGGCATCGAGTTCGCGGGCGGCAACTCGTTCCAGGTGCCGGCGAGCGTCGGCACGCTGGACCGCGCCGAGCAGGTCGTCGACGAGGTGCTGGCCGACGAGGCGCCAGGCGTCGAGGTGGTCAGCGCGCAGAAGGTCGGCGGCACCAGCGGCGAGTTCTACGAGATGCGGACCGGCCAGCTCTCCGCGGAGCAGGCCAACGCGGCCAAGACCGCGATGGCGCAGGAGTTCGGCATCCAGGCCGACCAGATCAGCGGCAGCCAGGTCTCCGAGGCGTGGGGCAGCCAGGTCACCTCCCGCGCCTTCCTCGGCCTGCTGATCTTCATCGCGGTGGTGTCGATCTACCTGGTGCTGCGCTTCGAGTGGCGGATGGCGGTCGCGGCGATCGTCTCGCTGCTGACCAACCTGGCCCTGACCGCCGGCATCTACTCGCTCGTCGGCTTCGAGGTCACCCCGTCGACGATCATCGGCTTCCTCACGATCCTGGGCTTCGCGCTCTACGACGTGGTGGTGGTCTTCGACAAGGTGCAGGAGAACACACGCGGCATCACCGCGAACAACAACGTCACCTACGGCGAGGCGTCCAACCTGGCGCTCAACCAGAGCCTCATGCGGTCGCTGAACACCTCGGTGGTGGCGCTGCTGCCGGTCGGCGGTCTGCTCTTCATCGGCGCCGGCCTGCTCGGCGCGGGCACGCTGAAGGACCTCGGCCTGGTGCTGTTCGTCGGTATGGCGGTGGCGTTCCTGACCTCGATCCTGCTGGCCACGCCGCTGCTGGTGCTGCTGAAGAACATGGACCCGCGGATCAGCGCGCACAACAAGCGTGTGCTGTCCCGCCGGGCCGCGATCGCCAAGGGCGAGATCACGCCGAAGGGTCGGCCGGCGACCGCGCCGGCCGCCGACGCGCCGATCGACCCGGAGGCGGCCGCGCTGGCCGGCGCCGCACCCAAGGTGGGCGCCCGGCCCGCGGGCAAGCGCCCCAGCGGCGCCCGTGGCGGCCGTCCCGCCGGGGGCGGCGGCAACCGGCCCGGCGGCAAGCGCCGCTGACCGCGGGGCCGGACGGAATCGGTCCGACGGCGTCCGTCATGCTGTTGTCACGGCATGACGGACGCCGTCGTCGTTTCGAGAGGACATGGGACGAACCGTGACGGAGACCCACACCACAGGGGTACGGGGAGACAGCGGCCCGGAGGTCGCCCAGCTCGTCGCCAGCCGGCTGCTGGACGTGCCGGACTTCCCCAAGCCGGGTGTCGTGTTCAAGGACCTGATGCCCCTGTTCGCCGACGGTGAGGCGTTCCGGGCGGTGATCGACGGCATCATCGCGTACCACGGGCCGGACTCGTTCGACACCGTCGCCGGCATCGAGGCGCGCGGGTTCGTGCTGGCGGCAGCAGTCGCGTACGCCACCGGCGTGGGCGTGGTGCCGGTGCGCAAGGCCGGCAAGCTGCCCCGCGCCACGCACTCGGCGTCCTACGCCCTCGAATACGGCGAGGCGACGCTGGAGGTGCACCAGGACGCCTTCACCGCCGGCCACCGGGTGCTGGTGCTCGACGACGTGCTCGCCACCGGCGGCACCGCCGAGGCCACGCTCGACCTGGTGGAACGCGCCGGCGGGACGGTGGCCGGGTTCACCGTGCTGCTGGAACTGGGCTTCCTGGAGGGCCGTAAGCGGCTGGCCCAGCGTCCGGTCCATGCCCTGCTGACCGTTTGACCAGGCCGCGCCGGTCGGGCCGGTCGGCGCCGACCGTCCGGGGGAGCGGTGGCGTACCCTGCGTACGGGTAGCATTGCCCTTTGCCCGCCCCGGCCGAGCTGTCCGGAGCGGCGAAGGCGCCGGGGCCCGGCCCCGGTGACCGCGTGGAACAAGGCCGGCCTCCGGGCCGGTTGAACCAGACGTCGGCCGGACGGCCGGCGCATCCCGGCGAGCGGTGAGGAGGCCGGTGTCCCACGATGTCGTCCCTCCGGTGGAGGGCACGGTGCACCCGACAGGCGACGCGGACGGCTCGGTGACCGAGCGCAGCGGCAACCCGCCGGCCCGGGCGACCGGCGCCACCGGCGGCGCGTCCGACGCGACGGCCGACGGCGGGGCGGTCGTGGTGCCGTTCCCCACCGAGGGTTCCACCGAATCCACGCCCGGCAGCGGCTTCGCCCTCTCCAACGCGCCCACCGGCCGGCGGGTACGCGCCCGGCTGGCCCGGTTCAACGCGCCCTGGCAGACCTCGCAGGTCAGCGAGGTGCTGGAGCCGCTGATCGCGACGCACCGGGAGAACCACCCAAAGGCCGACGCGCGGCTGCTGCAGCGCGCGTTCGACACGGCCGCGCGGTGGCACTCGGGGCAGTACCGCAAGTCCGGCGACCCCTACATCACGCACCCGCTCGCCGTGGCGACCATCCTGGCGAACCTGGGCATGGACACCACCACGCTGGTCGCGGCGCTGCTGCACGACACCATCGAGGACACCGAATACACGCTCGATGCGATGCGCGCCGACTTCGGCGGTGAGGTCGCGCTGCTCGTCGACGGCGTCACCAAGCTCGACAAGGTCAAGCTCGGCGACGCGGCCAAGGCCGAGACCATCCGCAAGATGGTCGTGGCGATGGCGAAGGACCCCCGGGTCCTGGTGATCAAGCTGGCCGACCGGCTGCACAACATGCGGACCCTGACCTTCCTGCCCCGCCCGAAGCAGGAGCAGAAGGCCAAGGAGACGCTGGAGATCCTGGCCCCGCTGGCGCACCGCCTCGGTATGAACACGATCAAGTGGGAGCTGGAGGATCTGGCCTTCGGCACGCTGTTCCCGAAGCGGTTCGAGGAGATCAACCGGCTGATCGGGGAGCACCAGCCGCAGCGCGAGGCGCTGCTGCGTCAGGTGACGCAGAAGGTGTCCACCGACCTGAAGGCCGCCAAGATCAAGGCGGAGACGACCGGCCGGCCGAAGCACCTCTACTCGATCTACCAGAAGATGATCGTGCGGGGGCGCGACTTCAACGACATCTACGACCTGGTGGGTGTGCGGATCCTGGTCGACACGGTTCGGGACTGCTACGCGGCGCTGGGGGTCATCCACGCCAACTGGCAGCCGGTGCCGGGCCGGTTCAAGGACTACATCGCCATGCCCAAGTTCAACATGTACCAGTCGTTGCACACGACTGTCATCGGGCCCACCGGCAAGCCGGTGGAGATGCAGATCCGCACGTACGCGATGCACCGCACCGCCGAGTTCGGCATCGCCGCGCACTGGAAGTACAAGGAGCACAAGGGCACCCCGGTGGTGGGCCCGCCGGCGCACATCGACGAGATGACGTGGCTGCGGCAGCTGCTGGACTGGCAGCGCGAGGCGGCCGACCCGAGCGAGTTCCTGGACGCGCTGCGGTTCGACCTGTCCAGCCAGGAGGTGTACGTCTTCACCCCCAAGGGCGACGTCATCCCGCTGCCGACCGGGTCGACGCCTGTCGACTTCGCGTACGCGGTGCACACCGAGGTCGGGCACAAGTGCATCGGCGCACGGGTGAACGGCAAGCTGGTGCCGCTGGAATCGACGCTGTCGAACGGCGACGTGATCGAGATCTTCACGTCGAAGTCCGACACGGCCGGGCCGACGCAGGACTGGCTCGGCTTCGTCAAGAGCCCGCGGGCGCGTACGAAGATCCGCCAGTACTTCAACAAGGAGCGGCGCGAGGAGGCGATCGAGGCCGGCAAGGACGCGATCGTCAAGGCGATGCGCAAGCAGGGCATGCCGTTGCAGCGGATGCTCACCTCGGACGCGCTGATGGCGATCGCCCGGGACCTGCACCTCGCCGACGTGGCCTCGCTGTACGCGGCGGTCGGCGACAGCCAGGTCTCCGCGCAGTCGGTCGTACAGAAGCTGATGGCCTCCTACGGCGGCGAGGAGGGCGCGGCGGAGGACATCGCCGAGACCGCCGTCGCCACCCGGCCGCCGCGCAGCCGGCAGAGCAGCGCCGACCCGGGTGTGGTGGTCCGCGGCGTCAGCGACGTCTGGATCAAGCTGGCCCGCTGCTGCACGCCCGTACCGCCGGACTCGGTGTTCGGGTTCGTCACCCGCTCCGGCGGGGTGAGCGTGCACCGGGACGACTGCGCCAACGCCGAGGACCTGCGCGCCCAGCCCGAGCGGGTGGTCGAGGTGAGCTGGAAGCTCACCTCCGCCTCCACGTTCCTGGTCGCCATCCAGGTCGAGGCGCTGGACCGGCACAAGCTGCTCGCCGACGTGACGAGGGTGCTGTCCGAGGAGCGGGTGAACATCCTCTCCGCGACCGTCACCACCACCCGCGACCGGGTGGCGGTCAGCCGGTTCAGCTTCGAGATGGCCGACCCGAAGCACCTCGGGCACCTGCTGGCCGCGGTCCGCAAGGTCGACGGCGTGTTCGACGCGTACCGGGTCACCTCGGGGGCCTGAGCCACCACGCACGCGAAAGCGCCCGCCGGCTGCGATCAGCCGGCGGGCGCTTCGTCGTCGTACGGGTGCGGTCAGCCGCCCTCGACCGGGCTCATCGTCACCTTGGTCATGGTGATCTCCTTCTTCGGGTGACCACCGCCGGCCTGCTTGGCGAACGCGCCGTCGTCACCGGCCGCGGCGACCTGCTTCACCACGTCCATGCCGCCGGTGATGGTGCCCAGCACGGTGTAGTTCGGGTCGAGCGGCGAGTCGCCGTACACGATGAAGAACTGGCTGCCGGTGCTGCCCGGCTGGCCGGAGTTGGCCATCGCGATGACACCCTCTGGGTACGGCGGGCGCTTGTCGGTGGGGAGGTTCTCCTCGGCCAGGTTGTACGACGGGCCGCCGGTGCCGTCGGTGTCCCGCCAGCCCTTGCCGGTGGCGCTCGGGTCGCCGCACTGGAGCACCTTGATGCCCTCGGTGACGAGCCGGTGGCACTTGGTGTTGTCGAAGAAGCCCTTGCTCGCCAGGTGCGTGAAGCTGCCGGCGGTGCAGGGCACCTTGGTGCGGTCGATCTTGGCGGTGATCGGGCCCAGGTTGGTGTCGATGGTCATCGTCTGGGTGCCCTTGCCCGGCTGCTGGGCCGGCGGCAGGCCGACGTCCTTGATCTGCGCCGGACGGCCCTCCTTTGGCACCTCCGTGTACGCGCACTGGACGGCCCCGGCGGCGGCGGTGGTGCCCTGCTCGTCGTCGTCGTCGCCGAGCGCGGCGACGAGCCAGACCGTGCCTGCTACGACGAGCACCAGCACCGCCGCGGCCCCGACGATCGCCTGGGTCTGCCGGCGCTTACGGGCCCGGCCGGCCCGTTCCGCCATCTCCCGCTCGAGCTTGGCCCGCGCCGCCGCGCGCTGGCGGTCTCTGGTGGACGTCACGGTCACTCCTCACCTGCTGCGTATGGGTTCGGCACGCGCGCCGCCGGGTCAGCCGACGGCCCGCCGCCTGCTCGCCTGTGTTCTCAGCCCGCGCTGGCGCTGGGCGACGGCGCGGGACTGCCGGCCGGCGCCGCACCGGGCTCGCCGACGGTGACGCTCTGGACCAGCACCTGCGTCTTCGGCTTGACCTTGGCGCCGTTGCCATTGTCCACCGTCGGCATGGCGCCGATCTTCTCCACCACGTCGAGCCCGCCGGTGACCTTGCCGACCACCGAGTAGGCCGGCTTGGCCGGGCTGGCGTCCTTGAAGAAGATCAGGAACTGGCTGCCGTTGCTGCCGGGCGGGTTGCCGATCATGGCGACCGTGCCCTTCGGGTACGTCGCCGGCTGCCCGGGCGCCGGCGAGGCCGACGGGCTGGGCTCCGCCGCGGCCGGAACGTTCTCGTCGTAGAACGAGTAGGTCGGGCCGCCGAGGCCGGTGCCGGTCGGGTCACCGCAGCGCAGCGCGCCCTCGGCGGTGATCTCGTGGCAGGTGGTGTTGTCGAAGAACGACCGGCCGGCCAGGTAGCTCAGGCTCGCCGCGCCGCACGGCGCGTCGGTCTGGTCCAGTTCGACGGTGATCGGCCCACCCTGGTTGGTGGTGATCGTCATCGGGCGGGTGCCGGAGGTGGGCAGGCCGGTGGTGGGCGGCTCGCCGACGTCCTTGAGGTTGGTGTTGACGGCGCCGTCCTGCGCGGTCCAGAGGCAGACGTCGTCGGCGGTCTTCTTCTCCGGCTCGGAGTCGAACGCGCCGAGCGCCCAGGCGGAGCCGGCCACGATCAGTACGAGCACCACCGCGGCGCCCACGCCGGCCCGGATCTGCCGGCGCCGCTTCGCGGCCGCCGCCCGCCGGGCGAGCTGCCGGTCGAGCTTGGCGCGCGCCAGTTTGCGCTGCCGGTCCCTGCTGGAAGCCACGCGCGCTCCCCTTCCTCTGCCTGATCGCCGCCGGCGCCGGGCGCCGTCCGCCGTTCCGATCGGGGTGCGCCACGCCACACGCCCGCCAGAGTGTACGGGTAGCGACTGTGAATGTGGTGTACGAGGTCCCGCCGTCTCAGACCGGCCGGGGCGGACGGGCCGGTGGCGGACGGAACCCGCTGGCCCCTGCGACTAGGCTGCAGGGGGACGACGACCGGACGGAAAGGGGAGCGACGTGCTCGTGGCCGGCTTTCCCGCGGACGCCTTCGGCACCAACTGCTACGTGGTGGCGACCGCTCCGGGGGAGCAGTGCGTGGTGGTCGACCCCGGCATCGGGGTGCTCGACCGGCTCGACGCCGTGCTCGCCGAGCACCGCCTGCACCCGGCCGCCGTGCTGCTCACCCACGGCCACCTCGACCACACGTTCTCCGTCGCCCCGGTCTGCGGCGCGCGGGGCATCCCCGCGTACGTCCACCCGGACGACCGGGAGCTGCTGGCCGACCCGAGCAAGGCGCTGTCGATGGACCTGACCCAGCTGTTCGGCGGCCGGCTGCCGTACGCCGAGCCGGACGACGTGGCCGAGCTGACCGACGGCGCGACGCTGTCGCTGGCCGGGTTGGAGATCACCGTCGACCACGCACCAGGCCATACCGGCGGGTCGGTGCTGTTCCGGTTGCCCGGCGCCGGCTCGCCCTGGGAGGCGGAGCAGATCTGCCTCTCCGGTGATGTGCTGTTCGCCGGCTCGATCGGCCGTACCGACCTGCCGGGCGGCAGCATGCCCCGGATGCTGTCCAGCCTGCGGGAGAAGGTGCTCCCGCTGGCCGACGACACGGTCGTCCTGCCCGGCCACGGCCCCGCGACCACGATCGGCCGCGAGCGCGCGACCAACCCGTACCTCGTCGAGGTGGCGGGCACCGGCGGCGCGCGCCCGGCCGCGCCCACCCGAGGCCTCTAGACCCTCACCCGCGCCCGCGCGGGTTCTCAAGGAGTTCGTGATGAGCAAGCCCACGCCCATTTCCGGCTTCCCCGAGTGGACGCCGGCGCAGCGGATGATCGAGCAGTTCGTGCTCGACCGGATCCGCGCCACGTTCGAGCTGTACGGCTTCGCCCCACTGGAGACCCGTTCGGTCGAGCCGTTGGACCAGCTCCTGCGCAAGGGGGAGACCTCCAAGGAGGTCTACCTGCTGCGCCGGTTGCAGGCCGACACCGACGGTCCGGCCGGTGACGACGCGCTCGGCCTGCACTTCGACCTGACCGTGCCGTTCGCCCGCTACGTGCTGGAGAACGCCGGCAAGCTCCAGTTCCCGTTCCGCCGCTACCAGATCCAGAAGGTGTGGCGGGGTGAGCGCCCCCAGGAGGGCCGCTACCGGGAGTTCCTCCAGGCCGACATCGACATCGTCGACCGGGACACCCTGCCGGCCCACTACGAGGCCGAGATGCCGCTGGTCATCGGTGACGCCCTGCGGTCGCTGCCGATCCCGCCGGTGCGGATCCAGGTCAACAACCGCAAGATCTGCGAGGGCTTCTACCGGGGCATCGGGCTGACCGACGCCGAGGCGGCGCTGCGCGCCGTCGACAAGCTCGACAAGATCGGCCCGGCCGGGGTGACGGAGCTGCTGGCGAGCACCGCCGGGGCGAGCGAGGCGCAGGCCAAGGCCGTGCTGTCGCTGGCCGAGATCTCCGCGCCGGACGCCTCCTTCGCCGACGCGGTGCGCGGCCTCGGGGTGAGCGACCCGCTGCTGGACGAGGGCGTCGCGGAGCTGACCGCCGTGGTGGAGACCGCCGCCGCGCACGCGCCCGGCCTCTGCGTGGCCGACCTGCGCATCGCGCGGGGCCTGGACTACTACACGGGTACGGTCTACGAGACGCAGATGATCGGCTACGAGCGGTTCGGCTCGATCTGCTCCGGCGGCCGGTACGACAACCTGGCCAGCTCCGGCAACGTCCGGTTCCCCGGCGTGGGTATCTCGATCGGGGTGACCCGGCTGCTCGGTCTGCTGTTCGGCGCCGAGGCGCTGTCGGTGTCCCGTTCGGTGCCGACCTGCGTGCTCGTGGCGGTCACCGCCGAGGAGGACCGGGCAGCCAGCGACGCGGTAGCGGCGGCGCTGCGCTCGCGCGGTGTGCCGACCGAGGTGTCCCCGTCGGCGGCCAAGTTCGGCAAGCAGATCCGGTACGCCGAGCGGCGTGGCATCCCGTACGTCTGGTTCCCGGGCGCGGACGGCGACGAGGTCAAGGACATCCGTTCCGGCGAGCAGGTGCCGGCCGCGGCGGGCGAGTGGACGCCGCCCCGGGCGGACCTGAAGCCGCTGGTCGGCCCGGCCGGCACTGGCGTCTGAAGGCGTTTCGACCTACGGTGGCGTAAGTTACGCCACCGTAGGGAGAACGTCGTGACCGTGCTCAGCCAGACCGCTCTGCTCACCGAACTCGAGCCGGTGGTCGAGAAGAACCTCGACCGCCACCTGTCGCTGGCCAAGGAGTGGTTCCCGCACGAGTACGTGCCGTGGAGCGAGGGCCGCACCTTCGACGGCCCGCTGGGCGGCGAGGCCTGGTCGCCGGAGGACTCGACGCTGCCCGAGGTGGCGCGTACCGCGCTGATCGTCAACCTGCTCACCGAGGACAACCTGCCCTCGTACCACCACGAGATCGCCACCCTGTTCGGGCGTGACGGCGCGTGGGGCACCTGGGTGCACCGGTGGACCGCCGAGGAGGGGCGGCACGGCACGGCGATCCGCGACTACCTGACCGTGACCCGGGCGGTGGACCCGGTGGCGCTGGAGCGGGCCCGCATGGTGCACATGTCGGCCGGCTACCAGAACGTCCACGACCAGGAGATGCTGCACTCGCTGGCGTACGTGTCGTTCCAGGAACTGGCGACCCGCATCTCGCACCGCAACACCGGCCGGGCCACCGGCGATCCGACGTGCGAGGCGCTGCTGGCCCGGGTCGCGGCGGACGAGAATCTGCACATGGTCTTCTACCGCAACCTGCTCGGCGCGGCGTTCGAGCTGGCGCCGTCGCAGGCGATGCGTGCCGTCGCCGACGTGCTCGCCAACTTCCAGATGCCGGGTGTCGGCATCGACGGCTTCGCCCGCAAGTCGGTGGCGATCGCGCTGGCCGGGATCTACGACCTGCGCCAGCACCGTGACGAGGTGGTGATGCCGGTGCTGCGCCAGTGGAACCTGTTCGACGTGACCGGCCTGAACGCCGACGGCGAGGCCGCCCGCGACCAGATCGCCGCCCACCTGGACACCCTGGAGACCCAGGCGTCCCGCTTCGAGGAGCGCCGCGCCGCCCGAGCCGCCCGCACCGCCGCCAAGGCCTGACGCCCGCCCCTCACTCCCGCGCGATCTTGCACTTACGGCCCCCGCGAATGCCGCGAAACCGGCACTGCGGGGGCCGAAACTGCAAGATCGCCGAGAACAGGGGCGGCGGCGGTCAGGGGAGGGGGAAGATGAGGCAGGTCGAGGTGGCGTGGGCCACCAGGCGGTCGGCCGGGTCCGTCAGGCGGGCCTCGGCCAGGGCGGTACGGCGGCCCCGTTGGAGCACGGTGCCCTCGCAGCGCAGCGTGCCGGTGTCGACTGTCACCGGGCGCAGGAACTTCACGTTGAGGTCCAGCGACGTGTAGCCGACCCCGGCCGGCAGCGTGGTGTGCACGGCGCACGCCGCGGCGGTGTCGAGCAGCGTGGAGAGGACGCCGCCGTGGACGGTGCCGAGCGGGTTGTAGTGGAACTCCTGCGGCAGCAGCTCGACCGCCACGCGCCCCTCCTCGGCCTCCATCCGGGACATGTCGACGAGGTGCATGATCGGCGGCGCGGCCAGCTCGCCGACGATCATCGCCTGCATCAGTTCCAGGCCGCTGCGCCGGCCCAGGTGTGCGGCGCCGGCCGCCGGGTCGGACCAGGTGAACGTACGGGTGCGCTCCTGCGTCTGCGTCATGGACTCAGCCTCGCAGCGCGTTGCTGAGTCTGTCAATCAGACCTAGCCTGGCGGCATGAGACCCGCGGCACTGGACTGGTCGGTGGAGAACTGCACCATCGCGCGCGCGATGGAGATCCTCGGCGAGCGGTGGACCCTGGTCGTGCTGCGCGAGGTCTTCAACGGCGTACGCCGGTTCGACGACATGCGGGTGCGCACCGGCATCCCGCGCCAGGTGCTCACCAACCGGCTCGCCATGCTCGTCGAGCGCGGCGTGCTGCGCCGGGTGCCGTACCGCGAGCCGGGCAGTCGGCCGCGCCAGGAGTACCGGCTCACCGAGATGGGCCTGGACCTGTGGCCCGTGCTCGTCGCGGTGCTCGGCTGGGGTGACCGCTACCTGGCCGACCCGGAGGGCTCGCCGCTGAGTGTCGCGCACCGCGACTGCGGCGCCGAGGTCCGGGTCGCGTTGCGCTGCGCCGAGGGGCACGAGATCACCGAGGCGCGGGACGTGCTGCCCCGCCCGGGCCCGGGGGCCCGCAGCCGCAACCTCTGAATCGGCTCTGACAGATGATGTCGATGTTGTTGCTCCGGCGTTACATCGGGCGCTGGTGCGAATCCGGGCAAAGCCATGTCTTGCTTACGATCTTAAATGTGTGAATACTTTGGGCACCCGGGCGGTTTCCCCAGGTCGCCCGGGTTGTCCTCGGGCGCGCCCCCATGACAGCGCCCGTTCACCCCCATTCGGAGGTTGTTACATGCGACCCACGAGGTCCACGCTCCGCCGCGCCGCCGCAGTAGCCGTCGCCGGCACCCTGGTCACCGGCTCGCTGCTCGGCGCACCCGCGCAGGCCGCCCCCACGGCCCTCTCGCCGGACGCCGCCGCCACCCTCGTCGAGAAGCTCGGCGCCCGCGCGGCCGGGACGTACGCCGACGCCAGCGGCAAGATGGTCGTCGCGGTGACCGACACCGCGACCGCCCGCCAGGTGCGGAACGCCGGCGCCATCCCGAAGATCGTGGCGCGCGGCGCGGACAAGCTCAACGCCGCCACCAGCGAGCTGGAGCGCTCCGCGAAGATCCCCGGCACCGCCTGGTGGACCGACCCGGCCACGAACCAGGTCGTCGTCTCCGTCGACAGCACCGTCACCGGCGCCAAGCTGGAGCGGGTCAAGGCCGCCGCCGCCCGGCACAACGGCGCGATCCGCATCGAGGCCGAGGCCGGCACGCTGAGCACCCGGATCTCCGGCGGCCAGGCGATCTACGCCAGCGGCGGCCGGTGCTCGCTCGGCTTCAACGTGCGTAGCGGTTCGACGTACTACTTCCTCACCGCCGGGCACTGCACCAACATCGGCTCGACCTGGTACTCCAACTCCAGCCGCACCACCGTGCTCGGCACCCGGACCGGCACCAGCTTCCCGGGCAACGACTACGGCATCGTCCGGCACAGCAACTCGGCCAACGCGGCCGGCAACGTCTCGCTCTACAACGGCAGCTTCCAGGACATCACCTCGGCCGGCAACGCGTACGTCGGCCAGTCCGTCCGCCGTTCCGGCAGCACCACCGGCCTGCGCAGCGGCAGCGTCACCGCGCTCAACGCGACCGTGAACTACGCCGAGGGCAGCGTCTCCGGCCTCATCCGCACCAACGTCTGCGCCGAGCCCGGCGACAGCGGCGGCTCGCTGTTCAGCGGCACCACCGCGCTGGGCCTCACCTCCGGCGGCAGCGGCAACTGCTCCTCCGGCGGCACGACCTACTTCCAGCCGGTCACCGAGGCGCTCAGCCGCTACGGCGTGAGCGTCTTCTGATCCGCGCACCGCAGTGGACGGGCCGCCGGTCACCCGGCGGCCCGTTCCGCGTACCCGGTCAGGCGCCCGCTCCGAGGCGGCCCGGACCGACCGGCGGCCCGTCCGGGCGCGGCGGCTCCGCCGGCTGGGCCGTCCAGTGCCGGTGGGCCCGTCGCGCGGACAGCACCGCCGCCAGCGGCCAGAGCGTCACCGCGAGCGCGGCCACCCGCTCGGCCAGTCCGGTCCGGGAGCCGCCCGTCACCTCGGCCACCGACCAGCCGAACAACGCCAGCAGGACGGCCGTCACGGCCAGCGCCACCGGCCGGCGGAACGCCCACGGCGGCCGGCCCGCCGGGGAGGCGGCCACCTCGCGCGGCACTCTGCGGGGCAGGCGCAGCGCCGTCCCGGCCGGCCACAGCGACAGCGCGAGCACCGCCACGGTGGCCACCACGCCGTGCGCCGGGGAGCCACCCACCTGCGGCCGGGGGAACGCGATGAGCGCGACGGTGGACACCCCACCCACCGCGAGCAGGAAGCGACTGGGCAGCCCGGCGGCGTGCAGCGCGGCGGCGGTGGCGCAGTAGCAGCAGCCGAGCAGTACCAGCGCGCCGCCCATCAGCCACGGATCGGTGGCGCCCTCGCCGGCCAGCTCGCTGATCGTGTCCCGCACCGGGTCGTACCCCCGGCCCCTGGCGGGCGCCCGCCACCGTCCAGCCCGCCACCAGCAGCGCGGGCGCGGCGGCCGCGGTGGCCACGGCCCAGCTCGGTACGGCACGCACCCGGTCACGGTAGACCGCCGGACCCGGCCCGCAGGGCGCTTTCGCCACCGCCGAGGCGGACCGGCTCGACGGGTGCCCGGGAGCGGGCCCGCCCGCCCTGACAGAATGCGGGGGAGCAGTGAGTGGACCAGATTGAGGAGACGCCAGCCGTGATCCGTACCCACAATGCCGGAAGCCTGCGCGCCGCGGACGCCGGCTCGACGGTGACGCTCGCCGGGTGGGTGGCCCGCCGGCGCGACCACGGCGGTGTCATCTTCGTCGACCTGCGTGACGCCTCCGGCGTCGTGCAGGTGGTCTTCCGCGAGGAGGACGCGCACGCGCTGCGCAACGAGTTCTGCGTCAAGGTCACCGGCGAGGTGACCCGCCGCCCGGAGGGCAACGAGAACCCGGACCTGCCCACCGGCGAGGTCGAGGTGACCGCGACCGCGCTGGAGGTGCTCTCCGAGGCCGCGCCGCTGCCGCTGCCGGTGGACGACCAGATCGAGGCCGGCGACGACATCCGGCTCAAGTACCGCTACCTGGACCTGCGCCGGGGCGGCCCGGCCAAGGCCATGCGGCTGCGCTCGCGGGCCAACCAGATCGCCCGCGGCGTGCTGCACGAGCGGGACTTCCTGGAGATCGAGACGCCGACGCTGACCCGCTCCACCCCGGAGGGTGCCCGCGACTTCCTGGTGCCGGTGCGCCTGCAGCCCGGCAGCTGGTACGCGTTGCCGCAGTCGCCGCAGCTGTTCAAGCAGCTGCTCATGGTCGGCGGCATGGAGCGGTACTACCAGATCGCCCGCTGCTACCGCGACGAGGACTTCCGCGCCGACCGGCAGCCGGAGTTCACCCAGCTCGACATCGAGATGTCGTTCGTCACCGAGGACGACGTGATCGACCTGGGCGAGGCGATCGTCTCGGCGCTGTGGAAGGACCTCGCCGGCTACGAGATCTCCCGGCCGATCCCGCGCATCACCTGGCACGACGCCATGTCCCGGTACGGCTCGGACAAGCCGGACCTGCGCTACGGCGTCGAGCTGACCGAGCTGACCGAGTACCTGCGCGGCACCGAGTTCCGGGTGTTCGCGGGCGCGATCGACGCGGGCGGCTACGTCGGCGCGGTGGTCATGCCCGGCGGCGCGTCGCAGACCCGCAAGGAGCTGGACGGCTGGCAGGACTGGGCCAAGGCGCGCGGCGCGCGCGGCCTGGCGTACGTGGTGCTGGACGCCGAGACCGGCGAGCCGCGCGGCCCGGTGGCGAAGAACCTGTCCGAGGCGCACCTGTCCGGCCTGGCCGACGCGGTCGGCGCGAAGCCGGGCGACGCGGTCTTCTTCGCCGCCAGCACGAACACCCGCGAGGCGCAGGAGCTGCTCGGCGCGGCCCGCATCGAGATCGCCAAGCGGTCGAACCTGGTCGACGAGAGCGCCTGGGCGTTCTGCTGGGTCGTGGACGCGCCGATGTTCGAACGCACGGACGAGGGCGGCTGGACCGCCGTGCACCACCCGTTCACCTCGCCGAACGCCGAGTGGGTGGACCGGTTCGAGGACGCGCCGGACCGGGCGCTGGCCTACGCGTACGACATCGTCTGCAACGGCAACGAGATCGGCGGCGGCTCGATCCGTATCCACCGCGGCGACGTGCAGCAGCGGGTGTTCGACCTGCTCGGCATTACCGCCGACGAGGCGCAGGACAAGTTCGGCTTCCTGCTGGAGGCGTTCAAGTACGGCGCCCCGCCGCACGGCGGCATCGCGTTCGGCTGGGACCGGGTCTGCATGCTGCTGGCCGGCGCGGACTCGATCCGCGAGGTGATCGCGTTCCCGAAGACCCGGGGCGGCTTCGACCCGCTGACCGGCGCGCCCACCCCGATCACCGGGCAGCAGCGCGCCGAGGCCGGCATCGACGCCAAGCCGAAGGCCCCGACCGGCCCGCACGCCGGCACCGCCGGCCCGGCCGCCCCGGTGGCCGACCCCGTCTGATCCTCGCTCTCCGGAACTGGCCCGCGTCATGATGACGCGGGCCTTTTTCGATCTTCGGGGGAGACGACATGAACCTGCTCGTGGTGGGAGCCAGCGGTTTCCTCGGCACCGAGGTGTGCCGGCAGGCGGTCGCCGCCGGGCACCGGGTCGCCGGCACGTACCACCGCGCCGCCGTCGCGGTGCCCGGCGTCGCGCCGCACCGGCTCGACGTGACCGACCGCGCCGCCGTGCGTGAGCTGCTGACCCGGGTACGCCCCGACGCTGTCGTCGCCACCCCCTACCGGTACGACGACTGGGCGGTCACGGCGGACGGGGCGGCCCACATCGCGGTCGCCGCCGCCGAGGTGGGTGCCCGGCTGGTGCACCTGTCCAGCGACGCGCTGCACGCCGGGCGTCCGAAGCCGTATGCGGACGAGGACGTGCCCACGCCGCTGCACCCGTACGGGGCGGCGAAGGCGGCGGCGGAGACGGCGGTGCGGGCGGTGGACCCGGGCGCGGCGCTGGTGCGGACGTCGCTGATCGTGGGGGAGGGCAGTAAGCAGATCCAGCTCTGCCGGGACGCGCTGGCCGGCCGGGCCACGCTGTTCACCGACGAGCTGCGCTGCCCGGTGCACGTGGCCGACCTCGCCGCCGCGGTGCTGGAGCTGGTGCCGGGCGAGTACGCCGGGCTGCTCAACGTGGCCGGGCCGGACGCGGTGAGCCGCGCCGAGCTGGGGCTGCTGGTGGCCCGGCACGACGGGGCGGACGCGGGCGGGCTGCGGACGACCACCATCGCCGCCGCCGGGCTGCACCGGCCGGGCGAGGTGGTGCTGGACTCCACCCGGGCGGCGGGGCTGCTGCGGACCCGGCTGCGGGGCGTCGCCGAGCTGTACGGCTAGTTGCACAGAATCTTTGCAAGCATCTTGTGCATGGAAAGTGTGCACAGATATTGTGCATCGCATGGAGGAGAAGAAGGAGCGCACCGTACGCATCGACCACCGCCAGGTCCGCGCGCTGGCCCAGCCGCTGCGCATGCGGCTGATCGGGGCGCTGCGCGTGGTGGGCCCGTCCACCGCCACCGCCCTGGCCGAGATGCTCGGTACCAACAGCGGCGCGACCAGCTACCACCTGCGCCAGCTCGCCGAGGTCGGCCTCGTGGTCGAGGACCCCGACCTCGGCACCGGCCGGCAGCGCTACTGGCGGGCCGCGCACGACGTCACCAACTGGGAGTCGAGCGACTTCGACGACGACCCGGACGCGCGCGCCGCGATCGAGTGGATCGAGGCGGACTACGTCCGCTTCTTCGCCGGGCACGCCGAACGCTGGTTCGCCCAGCGGCACCAGTGGTCGCCCGCCTGGCGCGACGGGTTCGGCATGGGCGACTTCTTCATGCGGATCCCGGTGGACCGCCTGGAGGCCATCAAGGAGGAGGTCTTCGCGCTCTTCGAGCGGCACCGCGACGAGACCGACCCGGACGACCCCGACGCCGAGACGGTGCAGCTCTACCTCGCCGCCTTCCCGATGGACGCGGCGTTGCCGCGGACCACCCCGCCGTCCACTGAGGAGAAGTCGTGACCGCGCTGTCCGTACGCCAGATCCGGATCCGCTACCTCACGCTGTACGGCCTGCGCTGGCTACCGAGCGGCCTGCTCATGCCGGTGATGATCCTGCTGATGCAGGAGCGCGGCCTCACGCTCTCCCAGATCGGCCTGGTCGCCACCGCCCAGGGCCTCGTGGTGCTGGCGCTGGAACTGCCCACCGGCGGCTTCGCCGACGCGCTCGGCCGCAAACCGGTGCTGGTCGCGGCCTGGGCCGTCGGCCTCGGCTCGCTGGCGCTGATGGCGGTGGCCGACTCGTTCTGGATGTTCTTCCTGGTCTGGGCGCTGCAGGGCATCTACCGGGCGCTCGACAGCGGCCCGATGGAGTCCTGGTACGTCGACGCCACGCTCGCCGTCGACCCGAAGGCCGAGTACGAGCGCGGCCTCGGCTGGGCCGGCACCGTCGTCGGTGTCGCCATCGGCGCGGGCGCCCTGCTCAGCGGCGGCCTGGTCGCGCTCGGTCCGATCGGCCCGGTCAGCGCCCTCGCGCTGCCGGTGATCGTCGCCGCCGTGCTCCAGGCCGTCTCCATCGTGGCGCTGCTCGCGCTGATGGCCGAGCGGCGGCCCGCGTCCGGCCCGGCCGCGCTGCGCGCCTCGGTGGTCGATGCGCCCCGCATGGTCGGGCAGGCCGTCGGGCTGCTGCGCCGCAACCGGGTACTGCTGGCCCTCGTCGCCGTCGAACTGTTCTGGGGCTTCGGCATGGTCACCTTCGAGTCGCTGCTCCCGGTACGCCTCGCCGAGGTGCTCGACGACCCGGCCCGCGCGGCGGCGCTGCTCGGCCCCGCCGGTACGGCGGCCTGGCTCGCCAACGCCGCCGGCGCCGCGCTCACCCCGTTCCTGCTGCGCCGCCTCGGCGCCGCCCCCGCTGCCGCGCTGATGCGCATCCTGCAGGGCGTGACTGTGGTCGGCATGGGCCTGCTGGCCGGCCCGGTCGGCATCCTCATCGCGTACCTCGCCTGCTACGCCGTGCACGGCGCGTCGAACCCGCTGCACATGGGACTGCTGCACCGGCAGGTCGACGGCCCGTACCGGACCAGCGTGCTCTCGCTGAACTCGATGGCCGCCCAGCCGGCCGGCGCGCTCGGCGCGGTCACGCTGACCGCGCTGGCCGACGCCACGAGCGTCAGCGTCGCGATGTTCGTCGGCGCGGTGGTGCTCGCCGTGGCCGCGCCGCTCTACCTGCCGGCCTGGCGCGCCGCCCGCCGTGCCCGCTCTTCGGTCGAGGTGGCGCCGGAGGTGACGGGCGGCGGCCCCGGCCACGCCGGCCCGCCCCTCGACCCCGCCCCCGCGGTGGCCGCGCCCGCTCCCGCCGGCCGCGACTGAGCCGACCGGCCGGGTGGAACGTCATGGGTGTCTCGGACGCCGTTTGACACCCATGACGTTCCACCCACGCGGTCGGGGCGTCGCGTGTCAGGCGAGTTTGACGGAGGTGCGGCGTTCGGCGGCGGTGAAGCCGAGCCGGCCGTAGAGCCGGATCGCGCCCACGTTGTCCGGGTAGACACCCAGCGCCACGGTGTCGTACCGGCCGAACAGGGCATCCGTCATCCCGGCGGTCAGCGCCGCGCCCAGCCCTCGGCCGCGAAGCCCGGGCGCGACAGTCAACCCGGCCAGGAAGCCGATGTCGCCGCGGCTGCGATCGGCGCCGCAGGCGAGCAGGCGGTCACCGTCGCGGATGCCGTACCAGTCGACGATGCCCGGCTCGCCCGGCCGCGAGGTGGTGGCCGGGAACGCCTCCTCGATCAACGCGGCCAGGGCGGAGTGGTCGGCGGCGGTGAGGCGTACCACCCGCTCCTGCTCCGGCCGGCGCGGCGGCGGGCCGCTCGTCCAGAGGAAGTCCCACTCGGTCAGCCGGGCCACCGGCAGCCGCGCGGCCACCTCGTCCGGATCGGCGTGCGACAGGTTGATCGACTGACCGGCCCGCAGCGTCCCGTCCGCCCGGTGGGCGGCGAAGACGTCGAGCGCCGGGCCGGGTGCGCCGACCGCGCCGCCGGCCGACCACTCGCCCGGCGGGAGCAGCCATCCGACCGCGCCGGCGTGCCGCCATCCGCGCGCGGCCTGGTCGCGCCGCAGCGCGTGCCGGGCGTACGGGTGGCGGCCGGCCGCGTCGAGCAGCGCGTCCCGCCCGGTCAGCGATTCGTCGACCGTGATCATTCCGCCAGCGTACGAGCATCCCCGCTGGTACCGAGGGTTGAGGCACCGCCTGTTCCACGGTGGAGATTGACGAACAGACCGATTGGGTACATCCGTCGCCGACCTGCTGGGAACCCCCACCGGAGGAACGACATGCTCGCCATTCTCGCGGCCATCGTGTTCGGTTTCGCGCTGCTGCTCGACTTCATGAACACCGACCTCGGCGCCCCCGATCTGTTCAGCACCTCGACCCTCATGCTCATCGGCTTCCTGCTGCTCTCGCTCTACCTGGCCGGCGTCGGCTCCGGCCCGCGCGGCGGCGGTGGCGGCCGGTGGTACCGGGGCCGGCGGCCGGGTCGCGGCTGACCGGAAAAGACCACCCCGGGCCGGGGCGGCGGCGCGATTCCGGCGTCGTCGGCCCGGCCCGGTACTGTCTTCGTGATGGAATCGGACGCCCTCTTCAGCCTCGGCGAGCCGGCCGGCGCACCCGCGGGCGCGGGCGGCGCCGACGGCTTCACCGACGCCCGGGCGGACTCGCCCCTGCCGGTCCGGATGCGGCCGGCGGGCATCGACGAGCTGGTCGGGCAGGAACACCTGCTCGCGCCGGGAGCGCCGCTGCGTCAGCTGGTCGAGGGCGCGACGCCGATGTCGGTGATCCTCTGGGGTCCGCCGGGCAGCGGCAAGACCACCATCGCCCACCTCGTGGCCCGGGCCACCGACCGGCGGTTCGTGGCGATGTCCGCGCTGACCGCCGGCGTGAAGGACGTCCGCGCCGTGATCGACACCGCCCGCCGGCAGCGGCGGTCCGGCGGCCCGCCGACGGTGCTGTTCATCGACGAGGTGCACCGGTTCAGCAAGACCCAGCAGGACTCGCTTCTCGCCGCGGTCGAGGACCGGACCGTCACGCTGCTGGCGGCGACCACGGAGAACCCGTACTTCTCGGTCATCTCGCCCTTGCTGTCGCGCTGCGTGCTGCTCACCCTCCAGGCCCTCGACGACGACGACGTCCGCGGCCTGCTGCGCCGCGCGGTCGCCGACGAGCGCGGACTCGGCGGCGCGCTGGTCCTGGCCGAGGAGGCGGAGGACCACCTGGTCCGCCTCGCCGGAGGCGACGTGCGCAAGGCGCTCACCGCGCTGGAGGCGGCCGCGGCCACCGCTACCGCGCTCGGCACCGGCCGGATCGACCTGGCGGTGGCCGAACAGGCGGTCGACGTGGCGGCGGTGCGATACGACCGCGACGGCGACGCCCACTACGACGTGACGAGCGCGTTCATCAAGAGCATGCGCGGCTCGGACGTGGACGCGTCACTGCACTGGCTGGCCCGGATGCTGGTGGCCGGTGAGGACGCCCGGTTCATCGCCCGCCGGTTGGTGATCTTCGCCAGTGAGGACGTCGGCATGGCCGATCCCACCGCGCTGACAGTGGCCACCGCGGCCGCCCACGCGGTCGAGTACGTGGGCCTGCCCGAGGCGCAGCTCAACCTGGCCCAGGCGGTCATCCATCTGGCCACGGCGCCGAAGTCGAACTCGGCCACCACAGCGATCGGCGCCGCCGTCGCCGACGTTCGCGCGGGTCGGGGCGGTCCGGTGCCGCGCGGGCTGCGCGACGCCCACTACTCCGGCGCGCGGGGCCTCGGTCACGGCCGCGGCTACCGCTACCCGCACGACGACCACCGGGGGGTGGTCACCCAGCAGTACGCTCCGGACGACCTCGTCGGCACCGACTACTACCAGCCCAGCGGGCACGGCGCGGAGCGGGCGGTGGCCACCCGGCTGCCGCTGCTGCGCCGGATCGTACGCGGGCTGCCGGCTCCGGCGACCCGGGCGGAGGCCGGCGCCCCGGCCACCGCGAACGGGGCCCGGGTGGGGGGCGGCGAGCAGGCCAGCGGGGCGAGTGAGGGCGGCAGCGACGCCGCCGAGGGGGGTCAGTAGTGATGGCGCGTGGTCCGGAGCGGCCGGCGGACGGCCCCGACGAGCGGCGCGACCCGCGGGGCAAGGGCCGCCGATGGGGACGCGGCCGGGCCGAGCCCGAGCTGGACCCGACTGTCGTCGGCGAGGAACTCGGCTGGATCGACGACCTGCGCACCGCCAAGCACCAGGGCGGTGAACTCGGGCCGGACGGTGACGTCCCGGCGCCGCACCCCGGCCCCGACCCGTCCTGGCCGGCCGCCGAGCCGCGTCGCCCGGCCCTCGCGCCGGGCCCCGCCCCCGGCATGCCGCCCGCCGGCCGACCGGCTGCGCCGCCCTCGGCACCGGGCCCGCAGCCGCCCTCGGCCGGTCAACCGGTTGCGCCGCCGCCCGCAGGCCGGTCCGGTCCGTCGCCGACAGGCCCGCAGGCGCCCGGCCGTCCCGTGCCGCCCCAGGCAGGCGCGCCCCAGGCTCCCGGCCGTCCCGTTCCGCCATCGGCCGGCGCACCGCAGGCCCCAGGCCGTCCCGTGCCGCCACCGGCCGCCGCGCCCCAGGCTCCCGGCCGGCCTCACCCGAGCGGGCCCGCTCCGGGCGGCCGCACCGACCCGACGATGCCGCCCGTGACCGGCCGTGCCGGACCGGCGGCGCCCCCGGCCGCGGGCCGCACCGGCGGACCCGGTAACGACCTCCCTCCGGCCCCCGGCCGTCCGGGCATCGACCCGCCTCCTCCGCAGCGACGGTCCGGTGCGGACATCGCCGCACCGGCCGGCCGGCCCGGCATGGACACGCCCCCGGCCGCCGGGCGTCCGGCGGGGGCGATGCCGCCGGGAGCCCGCCCGCCGGTCGAGGACGCGCCTGCCGGTCGCCCCGGCCCGGAGACGCCGCCCGGCGGCCGTCACGGTCCGCGTCCCCCGGTCATGCGCCGCCCCGACGCGCCCGCTCCCGCCGCCCCGCCGGTACGCCCCGGCGGTCCCGAGCCGGGTGCCCCGCGCCGGGCCGCCGACGGTCCCTGGCCCGGCGGCCCCGAAGCCGCCGCCCCGCGCCGCCCGGTCGACGGTCCGTGGCCGGGTGTGCCCGAGGCGCCGCGTCCGCCGGATGCGCCGTACCGCCGCCGCCCGGACGGACCCACCGGTCAGCAGCCACCGGTCACCGGCACCCGCACGCCGTCGGGGGCGCCGTCGCCCGGCCGCGTGCCCGCCGACGCGGGCCGGCCTTCCGCGGACGGCGACACCCGCGTACCGCCGGCGCCCCGCGGCGGGCACGGCGCCGGGCCCGAGGGCCCGCACCCGGCCGACCCGACGATCCCGCCGCCCGCCGGACGACGGGCCCGCCCCGACGACACCGCCGGCATCCAGCCGGTCTCCGGTGCGGGCCGCCGAGCGCGTGCCGACGGCGTTCCGCCCGGCACCCGGCCCGTCTCCGGTGCCGGCCGCCGCGCCGCGCCGGAAGGCGTCGCACCCGGCGCGCCGGCCGGGCGAGCAGTTCCGGACGCCGCCCCGGTCTCCGGTGGCGGGCGCCGTGCCCGGCACGACGAGCCCACCGGCGGTCACCACCTGCCCGCACCCGGCGCCGAACCCGCAGCCACGCCCGGCCGGCGGGCCGCCCCGGATCGCTCCCCGGTCGTGCCGCGCAGCGGCAACGCACCGGACGTGCCGGGCGCGCCCGTGTCCGGCAGCCCGGCGACCGGCCCGACCTCGCCCACCCGCCGTCGCGGCGCGCCAGCCGGCCGCGGCTCCGCGCCCGACACGGCCGGCGGCCGGAGCGGCGCACCCGATGCGGCCGGCGGTCGACGGGCCGCACCAGAGGTACCCGGCGCCCGGCGGGCCGCGCCCGACGAGCCGGGTGGCCCCGGTGTGGCCGAGACGCCAGGCCGACGGGCCGCCCGTGACGATGCCGGTGAGCAGCGGCCGCAACGGCCCGAACGGCCCGCCGACTGGCTGCGGCAGGCCGGTCGTTCGCCGCACACCGACCCCGCCATGCCGGTCACCCGCCGTCCGGCCGGCCCACCCGCCGAGGAGCCGCCCGCCCGTTCCGGTGATCCCGCCGGCCGGGCCGGTGTCGCAGTGCCGCCGGTGCGTCCCGATCCGGGTACGCCGTCCCCGCGACAGGGGCAGCCCGGCCCCGATGTGCCGGCGCGCGCCGAACCGGCGGCCCGCCCCGACCAGTCCGGCCCGGGCATGCCCCCGGCCCGGCCTCAGCCGTCCGACCCGCCGTCCACCCGGCCCGGCCCGGCCCGCGGCGCTGCCCGTCCCGGTGTCGCCGCCGTCCCCGGTGGCGCCCCGGCCGGCCCCGGCTCGCGCGGCGACCTCGACCGCACGGGCGGAACTCCGGTCGGTGGGCGTCCCGGTGGCGGACCGGCCGGCCCGGTCGAGCCTGGCCCGCGCGGCGACCTCGATCGCACGGGCGGGATTCCGGCCGGCGGTGGCCGTCCCGGTGGTGCTCCGGCCGGCCCGGCCGGACCCGGTGGCGACGGCCGTGGGGTGGCCCGCCCCGACGACATCTCCCGGCCCGGCGCCGGGCCCCGACCGCCGGTGCCCCCCGGCGCCCGAGGACCGGCGGGCGACGCCCCGATGCCGCCCGGCGCGCCGGTGGCCGCCCGCGCGGCCGCGGGTGTGGCCCGTCCGGTCGCGCCGGACGACCGGCCCGCCGGGCGGGCGACACCACCCGGACCGGAGACGGGCCGGCCCGGACCGGGCGGCCCGGCGACACCGGCGGCGGCCCGGGCGGCTGTGGTCGTACCCCCGGGGGAGCCGGCGGGGCCACGGCCCGGCGGTCCCGGACCGGCCGACAGCGGCGCGGAGGCCGGTGGCCTGCGTGGCGCGCGGTCCGAGCTGCGCCGGCAGATGCGCGAGCGCAGCCGGCTGCGGCTGGGCATCCTCGCCCTGGTCAGCCTCGTGCTGCTGGGTGCGGTGCCGCTCTACTTCGGGATGCGGACGCTCAGCCGCGACCCGGTCTTCGACACCCTCGACGAGCTCTCGGTGCCCGCCTGGGCGCAGAGCAACACGGTGGACAACGTCAGCGGCAGCCGCTGGTGCCTGCAGGACTGCCGCCTGCGCGAACGGTCCGTCGAGTCGGAGCAGGGGTGGAAGGAGACCGTCGCGGTCTACGAGAAGGCGCTGGCCGGGGACGGGTGGCGGCGCTGGAAGGTCGACCGTTGCCCGGACGAGAAGGTCCCTGGCAGCTACACCTGCTGGCGCCGGGACGAACTCACGCTCGACCTGTGGGTACGCGACCGCACCTGCACGCCCCCGCCGATCGACGGAGCGCCCGCGCCGTCCACGCCCGCCGAGCCCGCAGCGGCGGCGTGCACCGGCTCGTTGGTGTCGGTGAAGGTGCGCAACGCGATCGATGACGAGCGCACCGGACCGACACCGACCACCGATCCGTCACTCACCGGTGAGGATCCCTACCCGACGCTGACCGACGACCCGCTGGGCGAGGTGACCCCCTCACCGTCGTGAGCCGACTTCCATCACGGACGGTAGGGTCTGGGGCTGGCACGCCCGTCCGTGCCCGGTGACCGGGTCGGCGTGGCGCGAAGTGGGTAGGTACGGTCGCGCGTTCCGGGGCGTCGGGTTCCGGGACACTGCTTGAGGAGGACTTTCGCGTGAGTGGTGGAGAGATCGCTGCGCTGATCGCGGCCGGCGCGTTCCTGATGCTGGTGCTCGTGCTGGCGGTGCCGATCCTGCGGCTGCGGCACACCGTGGACGCGACGACCCGCATGATCACCGACGTGAACGAGCGCACCGCGCCGCTGCTCGGTGACGTGAACACCACGGTGAAGAACGTCAACGTGGCGCTGGAGCAGGTGCAGACCTCGCTGGACGGGGTGAACCTCCAGCTCGCCAAGGTGGACACCATGACCAGCCACGCGCAGAACGTCACCGCGAACGTGGCGAACCTGGCCACCGTGGTCTCCGCCGCCGCCGCGAACCCGCTGGTCAAGGTGGCCGCGTTCGGCTACGGCGTGCGCCGGGCCGCCTCCGCCCGCCGGCACGCCGAGACCGAGCGCGAGGTGCGCGACACCATCAAGCAGCAGCGTCGCGCCGCCAAGCGCGGCAACCGCTGACCCCGACCGGCGTACGCGGGAAGGATGAGAACATGAGGCGGTTGTTCTGGCTGGGCATCGGGCTGGCCGTGGGCGTCCTGGTGGTGCGCAAGGCCACCCGGACCGCGCAGGCGTACACCCCGGCCGGCATCGCCAGCGGGCTGTCCGAGTCCGCCGGCGGTCTGGTCGAGTCGCTCCGGGCGTTCGTGGACGACGTCCGGGTCGGCATGGCCGAGCGTGAGCAGGAGATCCACGAGGCCTTCGCCCGCGGCGAGGTGTACGACGACCAGTTCGCCGAGCTGCGGGAGGACCCGCGGATCGGCGACCGAGAGATTTTCCCGGAGGACCACCAGCGATGAAGACGGCGGAGATCAAGCGGCGGTTCCTCGCCCACTTCGAGGCGAACGGGCACACCGTGGTTCCGTCCGCTCCGCTGCCCGCCATCAGCGACCCGAACCTGCTGTTCATCAACGCGGGCATGGTGCAGTTCGTGCCCTACTTCCTGGGCCAGCAGACCCCGCCGTACGCGCGGGCGACGAGCGTGCAGAAGTGCATCCGGACGCCTGACATCGACGAGGTCGGCAAGACCAGCCGGCACGGCACGTTCTTCCAGATGAACGGCAACTTCTCCTTCGGTGACTACTTCAAGTCCGGTGCGATCCCGCTCGCCTGGGACCTGGCCACCAAGTCGGTCGAGGCGGGCGGTTTCGGACTGGACCCGGAGCGGATCTGGGCCACCGTCTACCTGGACGACGACGAGGCGTACGACATCTGGCGTGCCACCGGCGTGCCGGCCGATCGGATCGTGCGCCGCGGCAAGGCTGACAACTTCTGGTCGATGGGCATCCCCGGCCCGTGCGGCCCCTGCTCCGAGCTGTACTACGACCGCGGCCCGGCCTACGGCCGCGAGGGCGGTCCGGAGGTCGACGAGGACCGTTACCTGGAGTTCTGGAACCTCGTCTTCATGCAGTTCGAGCGCGGCCCGGGCACCGGCAAGGAGGACTTCCCGATCCTCGGTGACCTGCCGGCGAAGAACATCGACACCGGCATGGGCCTGGAGCGGATGGCCTCGCTGCTGCAGGGCGTGGACAACCTCTACGAGATCGACGAGGTCAAGCCGATCCTCGACCGGGCGGCCGAGCTGACCGGCAAGCGCTACGGCGTGCACTCGGGTCACGCGGCCAACGAGTCGCACCCGGACGACGTGCGCCTCCGGGTCATCGCCGACCACGTGCGCACCTCGCTGATGCTCATCGGCGACGGGGTGACCCCGTCGAACGAGGGCCGGGGCTACGTGCTGCGGCGGATCATGCGCCGGGCGATCCGGGCGGTGCGGCTGCTGGGCTACCAGGACCGGGCGCTGCCGGAGCTGCTGCCGGTGGCCCGCGACTGCATGGCGCCGTCGTACCCGGAGCTGGCCGAGGACTTCGGCCGGATCTCCCAGTACGCGTACGCCGAGGAGGACGCGTTCCTGGCCACGCTGCGCGCCGGCACCACGATCCTGGACACCGCCATCGCCGAGACCAAGTCGGCCGGCAAGGCGGCGCTCTCCGGTGACAAGGCGTTCCAGCTGCACGACACGTACGGCTTCCCGATCGACCTGACCCTGGAGATCGCGGCCGAGCAGGGGCTGCAGGTCGACGCGGAGGGCTTCCGCCGGCTGATGGCCGACCAGCGCAGCCGGGCCAAGGCCGACGCGCAGGCGCGCAAGACCGGGCACACCGACGTGTCGGCCTACCGGTCGGTGCTCGACGGCGGCGGGCCGGTGGAGTTCACCGGCTACACCGAGCTGAGCCGGGAGTCACGGGTCCGCGCGCTGCTGTCCGGCGGCGCCGCGATCTCCGCGGCGGTCGAGGGCGACACGATCGAGCTGGTGCTCGACACCACCCCGTTCTACGCCGAGGGCGGCGGCCAGCAGCCCGACCAGGGGCTCATCACCGTCGGCGGCGGCCAGGTCGAGGTCTTCGACGTGCAGCAGCCGGTGCCCGGCCTGATCGTGCACCGGGCCAAGGTGGTGCGCGGCGAGGTCCGCTCCGGGGAGACCGGGTACGCCGAGATCGACGTGTCCCGCCGCCGGGCGATCTCCCGCTCGCACACCGCCACGCACCTGGTGCACCAGACGATGCGCAACTTCCTCGGCGAGTCGGCGACCCAGGCGGGTTCGCTCAACGCGCCGGGCCGGCTGCGGTTCGACTTCAACACCCCGACGGGTGTGGCGCCGAGCGTGCTGCACGACGTCGAGCAGCAGGTCAACGAGGTGCTGCTGGCCGACCTGGAGGTGCACGCGTTCGTCACCAGCCAGGAGGAGGCCCGCCGGATCGGGGCGATGGCCCTGTTCGGCGAGAAGTACGGCGAGCGGGTCCGGGTCGTCGAGGTCGGCGACTACGCCCGCGAGCTGTGTGGTGGCACGCACGTGGCCCGCTCCGCCCAGCTCGGCCTGGTGAAGATCCTCTCCGAGGCGTCTGTGGGTTCCGGCGTCCGCCGCATCGAGGCGCTCGTCGGCATGGACGCGTTCGGCTTCCTGGCCCGTGAGCACCTGCTGGTGTCCCGGCTGGCCGAGCTGTTCCGGGTGCCCGGCGAGCAGGTGGCCGACCGGGTGGAGCAGACCGTCACCCAGCTGCGCGACGCGGAGAAGGAGCTGGAGAAGCTGCGCGCCCAGCTCGTGCTCGGCGGGGCCGGTGCCCTGGCGGCGCAGGCGAAGGACGTGCGCGGCGTCGCGTACGTCGGCACCGAGGCGCCGGAGGGCGCGGCCGCGAACGACGTGCGGACCCTCGCCCAGGAGATCCGGGGCCGGATCGACGCGGCCCGCCCGGCGGTGGTCGCGGTGGCCGCCCGGGCCAACGGCAAGGCGTCGCTCGTGGTGGCCGTCAACCAGGCCGCCCGGGGACGGAACCTGAGCGCGAAGGACCTGGTCAAGGCCGCGTTCTCCGGCCGGGGCGGCGGCAGCGACGACCTGGCCCAGGGCGGCGGACTGCCCGCGACGGAGGCGCCGAACCTGCTGGTCACCGTCGAGCGGGCGGTCGCCGGCACGGCATGAGTGAACGCACCGAGCGGCGCGAGGGCCGTGAGCGCATGCCCGGCGGGCACGGCATGAGCGCACGGATGTACGCCAGGGCGGACCACCCGGTCCGCCCTGGCCCGTACCGGCGGGGAGGTGTCCGCTCGTGACCGAGCTGTCCCGTGGCGTCCGGCTGGGCGTCGACGTCGGCCAGGTCCGGGTGGGGGTGGCCCGCTGTGATCCGCACGGCATCCTGGCCACGCCTTTGGTGACGCTGGCCCGTGACCTGACCGCCGAACCGGACGCGGTGCCCGGCGACATGGCCGAGCTGGTCCGGCTCGCCGCCGAGCACGAGGCGGTGGGGATCGTGGTCGGGCTGCCGGTCAACCTGGCCGGAAAGCACGGCCCCGCGGCGGCGAACGTATCAGCATATGCCAGCCGATTGGCTGATGTAATGAGGCCGATTCCGGTGACGCTGACGGACGAGAGGATGTCTACCGTCGTCGCGAGTCGTAGGCTGGCCGAACGGGGCGTCCGGGGAAAGCGCCAACGAGCGGTGGTCGACCAGGCCGCCGCGGTGGAGATTCTGCAGAGCTGGCTGGACGCACAGCGGAGGCGGACGCAATGATCGACGATCTTGATCTGGGGTTCGACGAGCCGGACAGGGGGGAGAAGGGCCGGCACCGGCGCGGCGCGGTGCGCCGACGCCAGGGCAAGTCCGGCGGCGGCCGGGGCAAGACCCTGCTCGCCCTCGCCCTCGCGCTGGTCCTGCTCGGCGGCATCGGCGGCGGTGCGTTCTACGGCTTCGACCGGGTCCAGAACTACTTCGTCACACCCGACTACGACGGCTCCGGCACCGGCGAGGTGACCGTCGAGATCAAGCAGGGCGCGTTGATCGCCGACATGGCCGACGCGCTCGTCGCCGCCGACGTGGTGAAGAGCACCAAGGCGTTCATCGAGGCCGCCGAGGAGAACTCGCGCAGCAAGAACATCCAGCCCGGCACGTACAAGCTGCGCAAGCAGATGAGCGGTGACGCGGCGGTCGCGGCGATGCTGGACCTCAAGAACAAGATCGTCAACGGGATCACCATCCCCGAGGGCCTCACCGCGAAGACGGTCTACAAGCGGCTCTCCGAGAAGACCGACATCCCGGTCAAGGACTTCGAGGCCGCGGCGAAGGACCCGGAGGCGCTCGGCGTACCGGACTGGTGGTTCAAGCGTTCCGACGGCAAGAAGGTCAACCCGTCGATCGAGGGCTTCCTCTTCCCGGACACCTACGAGATCCCGCCGAAGGCCACCGCCGAGACGATCCTCAAGCTGATGGTGGACAACTTCCTTACCGTCACCTCCGGCATGCAGTACGCCGAGAAGGTGCAGAAGGAACGCGGCGGCATCACCCCGTACGAGGCGCTGATCGTCGCCTCGCTCGCGCAGGCCGAGGCCGGCAACAAGGTCGACCTGGGCAAGGTCGCCCGGGTCGCGTACAACCGGGTCTACGGCGAGTTCCCCTGCAACTGCCTGGAGATGGACGTCACCGTCAACTACTACCTGGAGCTGACCGGGCAGAAGACCAAGGCATCCAAGGACATGACCGCCGCCGAGCTGGACAACCCGAAGAACCCGTACAACCGCAAGCTGCGCGGGCTGGTCCCCTCGCCGATCAACAACCCCGGCAAGGAGGCGCTGGAGGGCGCGCTGAGCCCGCCGGACGGCAAGTGGCTCTACTTCGTGGCGATCAGCAAGGACGGCCGCTCCGCGTTCGCCGAGACCTACGCCGAGCAGAAGCGCAACGAGCAGAAGGCCAAGGAGGCCGGGATCATCTGATGGCCGATCCCCGCCGCGCCGCGGTGGTCGGCAAGCCGATCGCCCACTCGCTCTCCCCGGTGATCCACACCGCCGGGTACGCGGCGGCCGGGCTGACCGGCTGGTCGTACACCCGGATCGAAGCCGGCGCCGACGAGCTGCCCGGCCTGGTCGCGGGCCTCGGCCCGGAATGGGCCGGGCTGTCGGTGACCATGCCGGGCAAGGAGGCGGCGCTCGCGCTGGCCGACGAGGTCTCGCCGGTCGCCGCCGCCGTCGGCGCCGCCAACACGCTGGTACGCCGGCCCGACGGCACCTGGTACGCGGACAACACCGACGTCACCGGCATGGTCGAGGTGCTCACCGGCGCCGGCTGCGTGGCCGGGGCGGTGGTCACCGTGCTCGGCGCGGGTGGCACCGCCCGGGCGGCCATCGCGGCGGCGACCCGGATCGGGGCGGCCGAGGTGACTGTGGTGGCCCGCCGCCCGGAGGCGGTCGACGAGCTGCGTCCGGTCGCGGCGGCCGCCGGCGTTCCGCTGGCCGGGGCCGAGTGGGACGGCGCGCCCGCGCACGCCCGCGCCGACCTGGTGATCTCCACGGTGCCGAAGGGCGTGGCCGACCCGCTCGCCGACAACTTCGACTGGCGGCCCGAGTCGGTCTTCTTCGACGTGGTCTACGACCCGTGGCCGACGCCGCTCGCGGCGGCGGCGCTGGCCGCCGGGTGCCGGGTGGTCTCCGGGCTGGATCTGCTGCTGGCCCAGGCGTACGGCCAGTTCGAGCAGTTCACCGGTGTCCCCGCGCCGCGCGCCGCGATGGCCGACGCCCTGGCACGGGAACGGGTCGGCGCCGGACCGGCGTGACCGGTGCGCGGACGGGCCCGTCCGCAGGGCGGGATGCGGCGGGCGGCGTACGCCGGCGACCACCGGGCGTGACACACTGACCGTCGTGTTGCGCTGGCTGACTGCAGGTGAATCGCACGGACCCGCCCTCGTCGCGATGCTGGAGGGCGTACCCGCCGGCATCGAGGTGACCACCGGGGAGATCTCCGGCGAGCTGGCCCGGCGCCGGCTCGGCTACGGCCGGGGCGCCCGGATGTCGTTCGAGCAGGACGAGATCGAGATCATCGGCGGGCTCCGGCACGGGGTGACGCTCGGCAGCCCGGTGGCGATCCGGGTCGGCAACTCCGAGTGGCCCAAGTGGCGCACCGTGATGGCCGCCGACCCGGTCGACCCGGAGGAACTGGCGAACCAGGCCCGCAACGCGCCGCTGACCCGGCCCCGGCCGGGCCATGCCGACCTGGCTGGCATGCAGAAGTACGGGCACACCGACGCCCGGCCGATCCTGGAGCGCGCCAGCGCCCGGGAGACCGCCGCCCGGGTCGCGGTGGGCACCGTCGCCAAGGCGCTCGTGCGTCAGGCGCTCGGCGTCGAGATCGTCTCGCACGTGGTCGAGCTGGGTCCGGTGGCGGTCAAGCCGGGCCTGCGCCCCACGCCGGAGGACGCCGCGCGCATCGACGCCGACCCGCTGCGCTGCCTTGACGCCGAGGCCAGCGCCCGGATGGTCGCCGAGGTCGACGCCGCGAAGAAGGCCGCCGACACGCTCGGTGGCGTGGTCGAGGTGCTCGCGTACGGGGTGCCGCCGGGCCTGGGCAGCCACGTCCAGTGGGACCGGAAGCTCGACGCCCGCCTCGCCACCGCGCTCATGTCGATCCAGGCGATCAAGGGCGTGGAGATCGGCGACGGCTGGCAGCAGGCCCGCTCGCGCGGTTCGGAGGCGCACGACGAGATCGTGCCCACCGCCACCGGCGTGCGGCGGATCACCGACCGGGCCGGTGGCCTGGAGGGCGGCATCACCACGGGTGAGCCGCTGCGGGTGAAGGCGGCCATGAAGCCGATCTCGTCGCTGAACCGGGCGCTCGCCACCATCGACGTGACCACCGGCGAGCCGGCCACCGCGATCAACCAGCGTTCCGACGTGTGCGCGGTGCCGGCGGCGGCCGTGGTGGCCGAGGCGATGGTCGCGCTGGTGCTGGCCGAGGCGGCGGTGGAGAAGTTCGGCGGCGACTCGGTCGCCGAGATGCGCCGCAACCTGACCGGTTACCTCGACAGCCTGGTGATCAAATGAGCACCCGGCCGGTCTGCGTGCTGGTCGGGGCACCCGGCTCCGGCAAGACCACAGTCGGCACGGCGCTCGCCGAGGCGCTCGGCGTCGGCTTCCGGGACACCGACGCCGACATCGAGGACCTCGCCGGCAAGCCGATCCCGGAGATCTTCGTGGACGAGGGGGAGGAGCACTTCCGTACCCTCGAACGGGCCGCCGTGGCGGCGGCGCTCGCGTCGCACGCGGGCGTGCTTGCGCTCGGCGGCGGCGCGGTCCTGGCCGAGGAGAACCGGGCCGCGCTGATCGGCCACACGGTGGTGCACCTGTCGGTGGAGCTGCCGGACGCGCTCAAGCGGGTCGGTCTGGGTGCCGGCCGGCCGCTGCTCGCGCTGAACCCGCGCGCCACGCTCAAGCACCTGCTGGACCAGCGCCGCCCGCTCTACGCCGAGGTGGCGACCGCGACCGTGGTCACCGACGGGCGTACGCCGCAGGAGCTGGCCGCGGAGATCGCCGCGCTGCTCAAGCCCTGACACCCGCCCCGCCGCGCCTGGCTCCCGCCCTCGGTGGAACGCCGTGGGTGTCTCCGGGGCGTTATGACACCCGTGGTGTTCCACTCGTCGGCTGATGCCGTGGTGGGTGGAACGTGGTGGGTGTCTCCTCGGCCTCTTGGCACCCGTGGCGTTCCAGCCGGCGCGCATGACGTCGGTGGGTGGAACTTCGTGGGCGGGTGAGAAGGCGCGTCGGCCAGGTCCGGCCGGTCAGGCGTTTGCGGCGACGGTCCCGGCCGCGCGGCGGCGGCGCTTGGCCGGTTCGGGCCGCCAGGTGGCGAGCAACGCCAGCGCCAGCGCGATCTCGGCCAGGTCGCCCAGGTAGTACATGAGCGTGGCCCCGGCCCGCAGCTCGGCGGCGGTGGCCGGCACGTCGACGAACAGCCCGGCGTAGAGCAGCTGAGCGATGGTGGCGTGCGCGGCCACCCCGAACCCGATCACCACGAGCCGGACCGGTACGCGTGGGCGGTGCGGTCCGGGATCGGGACCGGCGATCGACCAGGCGAACAGGCAGCCGCTGAGCAGGAAGTGCGCGTTCACCAGCGTGTGCAGGGCCGGGTTGTCGAGGGTGGCCCGGTACAGCGGGGTGAGGTAGAGCAGCCACAGCCCGCCCGCGGTGAGCACCAGGCCGGTCACCGGGTGGCCGAGGACCCGCGCGACCGGGTGCCGCAGCAGGTGGACCAGGGCCCGGCCGGTACGCCGGTCCAGCGTGCGCAGCAGCAGCGTGACCGGGGCGCCGAGCACCAGCGCCAGCGGCGCGAGCATGCCGATCAGCAGGTGCTGCCACATGTGCCCGACGAAGTCGCCGGCCGGCCAGAGCAGCCCGGTCACCAGCAGCAGCGCGCCCAGCCCGAAGCTCGCCATGCGGGCGTGCGGCCAGCCCGGCCCGCCCGGGTCGCGCAGCCGCAGCGCGGCGGCCAGGTACGCCCAGAACAGCGCCGCCGGGACCAGCGCGGTCGCCGGGAAGCCGCCGTCGGCGTGCCCGGCGTGGGCCAGGCTCACCGGCGCTCCGGCGCGCAGAGGTCCACTGCGCGGGCCCGGCGCTGGATCGCCCAGCCGACTGCGATCAGCACCACGCCGAGGGCCAGGAACCCGAGGTCCCACCAGAGCTGGTTCGGGCCGCCGCGTACGTGGTGGATGCCGAGCAGGTGGTGGTCGATGACGCCTTCGACCAGGTTGAACAGGCCCCAGCCGATCAGCGCCCAGCCCCACAGCATCGGCGAGCGCCACAGCCGGCCCCGGGAGCTGGTCACCCGGGAGTAGAGCAGGGCCAGGCCGGTCAGCACCGCCACCCAGGTGACCACGTGGAACAGGCCGTCCCAGAGCGTGTTCATCTGCAACCCGGGCACGGTGTCCACCGGGTACTCGCGTACGCCGACCCGGTCGCTGCCGGTGCTGCTGAGCATGTGGTGCCACTGGAGGACCTGGTGCAGGACGATGCCGTCGACGAAGCCACCGAGCCCGACGCCGAGGATCGTGGCGGGCAGCCGGATGCTCGTCGCGGATTCCGGTCGGGTTGCGTGTGCCGTCGTCTCGCTCATTCCGGCCGCCCTACCCGCGGTGCGGCCGGGCAAACACCCAGCCGGTGGACAACGGCCGCGCGAGGGCGGCGCGCTGGACTAGGCTGCCCGCGATGGACGAGGTGACCCGGATTCCGGTCGGCGGCGAGCGGCCGTACGACGTGCTCGTGGGACGTGACCTGCTGGACCCGCCGCCCCGGCTGCTGCCGGGCGCCGAGCGGGTGGCCTTCCTGCACGCGCCGCCGCTCAAGGCGCTCGCCGACCGGCTCGCCGACGCGGTTCGCGAGGGCGGCGTGACGCCGCTGCTGATCGAGGTGCCCGACGCCGAGGCGGGCAAGCACGTCGACGTGGCGGCGGCCTGCTGGGACCGGCTCGGTGACGCCGGGTTCACCCGTACCGACGCGGTGGTCGGGGTGGGCGGCGGCGCGGTCACCGACCTGGCCGGCTTCGTCGCGGCGACCTGGCTGCGCGGCGTGCGCTGGGTGCCGGTCGCCACGTCGCTGCTCGGCATGGTCGACGCCGCCGTGGGCGGCAAGACCGGCATCAACACCGCCGCCGGCAAGAACCTGGTCGGCGCGTTCCACCCGCCGGCCGGCGTGCTGGCCGACCTGGCGACGCTGGACAGCCTGCCCCCGGCGGACCTGGCCGCCGGGATGGCCGAGGTGGTCAAGTGCGGGTTCATCGCCGACCCGGTCATCCTCGACCTGGTCGAGCGGGATCCGGCCGCCGCGCTGGACCCGGCCGGGCCGGTGCTGCGGGAACTGGTCGAGCGCGCGGTCCGCGTGAAGGCCGACGTGGTCGCCGGAGACCTGCGCGAGTCCGGGGTACGCGAGGTGCTCAACTACGGGCACACCCTGGCGCACGCGATCGAGAAGGTGGAGGGCTACCGCTGGCGGCACGGCCACGCGGTCGCGGTCGGCCTGGTCTACGCCGCCACGCTGGCCCGGCTCGCCGGTCGCCTCGACGCGGCCGACGCCGAGCGGCACCGCCGGGTGCTGACCGCGCTCGACCTGCCCACCGGCTACCGGGCCGACGCCTGGCCGGAGCTGCTCGCCGCGATGCGGGTGGACAAGAAGGCCCGGGGCAGCCGGTTGCGGTTCGTGGTGCTCGACGGGCTCGCCCGCCCGGCGATCCTGGAGGCGCCGCCGGACGACCTGCTCGCCGCCGCGTACGCGGAGATCAGCTCGTGAGGGTGTACGTGCTCAACGGACCGAACCTGGGCCGCCTCGGCACCCGCCAGGTCGACGTGTACGGGGTGACCAGCTACGCCCAGCTCGTGGCCGACTGCGAACGGCACGGCCGGGAGCTGGGCCTGGACGTGGAGGTCCGGCAGACCGACGCCGAGCACGAGATGCTGGCCTGGCTGCACGAGGCGGCCGACGAGGCGGCGGCGGTGGTGCTGAACCCGGCCGCCTGGTCGCACTACTCGGTCGCGGTGCGGGACGCCTGCGCCATGCTGCGCGGCCCGCTGGTCGAGGTGCACATCTCCAACATCCACGCCCGGGAGGAGTTCCGGCACCACTCGGTGGTCTCCGCGGTGGCCACCGGCGTGATCTGCGGCCTGGGTGTGGACGGCTACCGGCTGGCGCTGCACCACCTGGCCGCCCGGCTCGCCGCAGGAGCCTGAGCCGGTCCGTTCCGTGGCGCGAGTCCGATTCGACAGAGCGAGTAGACTTGGACGGTCTGTCCGCCAATTGATGATCAAGGCAGGAAATGGCCACCACCAACGACCTGAAGAACGGCCTGGTACTCAACCTGGACGGCGAGCTGTGGGCCGTCGTCGAGTTCCAGCACGTCAAGCCCGGTAAGGGTGGTGCCTTCGTGCGCACCACGCTGAAGAACGTGCTGTCCGGCAAGGTGGTCGACAAGACCTTCAACGCGGGCACCAAGGTCGAGACCGCGACCGTGGACAAGCGCACCATGCAGTACCTGTACGCCGACGGCGAGGACTACGTCTTCATGGATCTGGAGACGTTCGACCAGATCACCGTCCCCGGCGGCACCGTCGGCGAGGCCGCCAACTACCTCCTCCCCGAGGCCGAGGCGACCGTCGCCACCCACGAGAGCGTGCCGCTGTACATCGAGCTGCCGACCTCGGTCGTGCTCGAGGTCACCTACACCGAGCCGGGCCTGCAGGGCGACCGGTCGACCGGCGGCAACAAGCCGGCCACCGTCGAGACCGGCGCCACAGTGCAGGTGCCGCTGTTCATCACCACCGGTGAGAAGATCAAGGTCGACACCCGCGACGGCCGTTACCTCGGCCGAGCCTGATGGCCGAGGGCCCCAAGCAGCAGATGCCGGCGCGCCGCAAGGCGCGCAAGCGGGCGCTGGATGTGCTCTTCGAGGCCGACCTGCGGGACCGCCCGCCGGTCGAGGTGCTCGCCGGTTACCTGGAACGGATCGAGCAGCCGCGCCCCGACCACCTCGGCTACGCGGTCGGGCTGGTCGAGGGCGTGGCGGCGCACCTCGACCGGATCGACGAGACGATCGCCAGCTACGCCGAGGGGTGGACGCTGGAGCGCATGCCGGTGGTCGACCGCAACCTGGCCCGGATCGCCGTGTACGAGCTGCTCTACGTCGACGAGATCGACGACGCGGTGGCGATCAGCGAGGCCGTGGAGCTGGCCCGGCAGATGTCGACAGACGACTCGCCCCGCTTCCTCAACGGCATCCTCGGCCGGATCGCCGAGTACGCCACGCGCTGACGCGCCGCGACGAGGAAGGGCCCGTGCCGGTAGGCACGGGCCCTTCCTGTCGTACGGGGTGTCAGGACGCGAAGAACGCCCGCGGGTCGGCGACCAGCACGCCGTGCTCGGTCAGCCGCTCGATCAGGCCCGACGGCGAGGCGTCGTAGACGATCGCGAGGGCGCGCAGGTCGTCGGCGCGGATCGAGAGCACCCGGCCGTTGTAGTCGCCGCGCTGCTGCTGGATGGCGCGCGCGTAGCGGGCCACGTACGCGAGGTCCTCGGAGGCCTCGTCGTAGAGCCGCTCCAGGTCCAGCACGATCTTGCTGGTGGGCTCGTGACGCACCCCGCTGCCGTCGGGCAGCAGCTCCGAGACGGGAACGCGGTAGAAGTCGGCCAGCTCCGCCAGGCGGGACACGGTGACGGCGCGGTCGCCGCGCTCGTACGAGCCGACCACCACGGCCTTCCACCGCCCGTTCGACTTCTCCTCCACCCCCTGCAGGGACAGGCCCTGCTGCTGGCGGATGGAGCGCAGGCGGGCGCCCAGCGACTTGGCGTATTCAGAGGGCATTCGGACACTCCCAGTGCTGTTCGGGTTCTCCGAGCTATCGCTACGGAGCGTGACGGTACGGGGATTGCGACAAGTGGTCAAGTGTTGCCGTGCACGAGGTCCGGCACCCACGTGTGGCTTGTCCCCATTTCGCCGGGCTGACCAGCAGGTCAGGACCGGCGGCGGGTGGCCCGGTGACCGCTGGTAACGTGGCGTGAAGCCCCGGTCCGGGCCCCGCGCGGGCCTGCCGGAGCAGAACAGACGTCCTTTAACGACCCGTCCCGTGAGGCGGGGAAGGAGGTCCGCCGTGGCCTACCCACCGGCTGCCCACTCGTCGCCGCCGCGACAACCCTCGGTGAAGGTGATCCTCGCCGCAGCGGACGTGTCGCGGGTGGTCGACCGCATCGCCCACCAGATCCTGGAGAAGACCCAGGGCGCCGCCGGCACCGTGCTGCTGGGCATCCCCACCCGGGGCGTGCCGCTGGCCCACCGCCTCGCCGCCCGGATCAGCACCTTCGAGGACGTCACCGTCCCGGTCGGCGTGCTCGACATCACGCTCTACCGCGACGACCTGCGCCGGCACGCCACCCGCGCGGTCGGCCCGACCGACCTGCCACCCGGCGGGATCGACGGCAAGCGGGTGATCCTCGTCGACGACGTGCTGTTCTCCGGCCGCACCGTGCGGGCCGCGCTGGACGCGCTCAGCGACGTCGGCCGCCCGGCGTCCGTGCAGCTCGCGGTCCTGGTCGACCGCGGCCACCGCCAGCTGCCGATCCGCGCCGACTACGTCGGCAAGAACATCCCCACCGCGCTGGCCGAGAACGTCAAGGTCACCCTCGCCGAGACCGACGGCACGGACGAGGTCAAGTTGTACGGGGGTACACCCGCATGATCCGGCACCTGCTCTCCGGCGCCGACCTGGACGCCGACACCGCCACCCTGGTCCTGGACACCGCCGCGGAGATGGCGACGGTGGCCGGGCGCGAGGTCAAGAAGCTCCCCGCGCTGCGCGGGCGCACCGTGGTCAACCTCTTCTACGAGGACTCCACCCGGACCCGGATCTCGTTCGAGGCGGCCGCCAAGCGGCTCAGCGCCGACGTGATCAACTTCTCCGCCAAGGGCTCCAGCGTGGCCAAGGGGGAGAGCCTGAAGGACACCGCGCTCACGCTCCAGGCGATGGGCGCGGACGCGGTGGTCGTCCGGCACCCCGCCTCCGGCGCCCCGCACCGGCTCGCCGAGTGGGTGGACGGGTCGGTCGTGAACGCCGGTGACGGCACCCACGAGCACCCCACCCAGGCGCTGCTCGACGCGTACACGATGCGGTCCCGGCTGGGCCGGCTCGACGGCCTGCACGTGGCGATCGTCGGCGACGTGCTGCACTCCCGGGTGGCCCGCTCGAACGTGCTGCTGCTGTCCACGCTCGGCGCGAAGGTCACCCTGGTCGGCCCGCCCACGCTCATCCCGGTCGACATCGCCGCCGCCCTGGCCCCCGGCACCGACGTCTGTTACGACCTCGACACCGTTCTCCCAGGTGTGGACGTGGTGATGATGCTGCGGGTGCAGCGCGAGCGGATGGGTGACTCCTACTTCCCGTCGGCCCGCGAGTACGCCCGTCGCTACGGGCTCGATGGGCCGCGCATGCGCCGGCTGCCCGAACACGCGATCGTCATGCACCCCGGCCCGATGAACCGGGGCATGGAGATCACGCCCGAGGTGGCCGACTCGCCCCGCTCCACCATCGTCGAACAGGTCGCCAACGGGGTCTCCGTGCGGATGGCCGTGCTCTACCTGCTGCTCGGAGGGAACAACCGGTGACCGCGTACCTCATCAGAAGCGTCAGCATCGTCGGCGGCGAGCCGACCGACCTGCTCATCCGCGACGGCGTGGTGGCCGGTACGGGCCGCGGGCTCGCCGCGGGCGACGCCACGGTCGTCGACGCGACCGGCCTGGTCGCGCTGCCCGGCCTGGTCGACCTGCACACCCACCTGCGCGAGCCCGGCCGGGAGGACGCCGAGACCGTCGAGTCCGGCTCCCGGGCCGCGGCGCTCGGCGGCTACACGGCGGTGTGCGCGATGGCGAACACCTCGCCGGTCGCCGACACCGCGGGCGTGGTCGAGCAGGTCTGGCGGCTCGGCCGGGAGGCCGGCCTGGTCGACGTGCAGCCGATCGGCGCGGTCACCGTCGGGCTGGCCGGCGAGCGCCTGGCCGAACTGGGCGCGATGGCCGACTCGGCCGCCGAGGTGCGGATCTTCTCCGACGACGGGCACTGCGTGTCCGACCCGCGGCTGATGCGCCGGGCGCTGGAGTACGTCAAGGCGTTCGACGGCGTGATCGCCCAGCACGCCGAGGAGCCCCGGCTCACCGAGGGCGCGCAGATGCACGAGGGCGAGGTGTCCACCCGCCTCGGCCTGACCGGCTGGCCGGCCGTCGCCGAGGAGGCGATCATCGCCCGCGACGTGCTGCTCGCCGAGCACGTCGGCAGCCGCCTGCACGTCTGCCACGTCTCCACCGCCGGCAGCGTCGAGGTGCTGCGCCAGGCCAAGGCGCGCGGGGTACGGGTCACCGCCGAGGTGACGCCGCACCACCTGCTGCTCACCGATGCCAAGGCGGAGAGCTACGACCCGGTCTTCAAGGTCAACCCGCCGCTGCGCACCGCCGCCGACATCGCTGCGCTGCGGGAGGCGCTGGCCGAGGGCGTGATCGACATCATCGCCACCGACCACGCGCCGCACGCCGTGGAGGACAAGGAGTGCGAGTGGGCGTACGCCCGGCCGGGCATGCTCGGCCTGGAGACGGCGCTGTCGATCGCGCTCGACGTGTTCGGCCCCCGCTGGGACCTGATCGCCGAGCGGATGTCCCGCACGCCGGCCCGGATCGCCGGGCTGGCCGGGCACGGCCTCGACCCGGCGCCCGGCGTACCGGCCAACCTGACCCTTGTCGACCCGGCCGCCCGGCGCGTCATCGAACCGGCGGAGCTGGCCAGTCGCAGTCGCAACACCCCGTACGCACGCATGACGCTGCCGGGTCGCATCGTGGCGACCTTCCTGCGCGGCGAGCCGACGGTCCTGGACGGAAAGGCTGTCAAGTGATCCGAGCGAGGAACGTAGCGGAGCGGAGTCCCGCAGTCCGGATCGAAGGGGGCGCAGCATGGTGAAGCGTAGATCGGCGATTCTCGTCCTCGAGGACGGGCGCACGTTCCACGGCGAGGCGTACGGCAGCGTCGGGGAGACCTTCGGCGAGGCGGTCTTCAACACCGGCATGACCGGCTACCAGGAGACGCTCACCGACCCGTCGTACCACAGGCAGGTGGTGGTGCAGACCGCGCCGCACATCGGCAACACCGGCGTCAACGGCGAGGACGACGAGTCCGACCGGATCTGGGTGGCCGGGTACGTGGTGCGCGACCCGGCCCGGATCAGCTCCAACTGGCGGGCCGGCGGCGGCCTGGAGGACCGGCTCGCCGCGGAGGGCGTCGTCGGCATCAGCGGCGTGGACACCCGGGCGCTGACCCGGCACCTGCGCGAGCGCGGCGCGATGCGCGTCGGCATCTCCAGCGTCGAGGACGACCCGGCCGCGCTGCTGGAGCGGGTGCGCCGCTCGCCGCAGATGGTCGGCGCGAACCTGTCCGATGAGGTGACCACCGCCAAGCCGTACGTCGTGCAGGCGCAGGGCGAGCACCGGTTCACGGTGGCCGCGGTGGACCTGGGCATCAAGCGCAACGTGCCGCGCCGGCTCGCCGCCCGCGGCGTCACCACCCACGTGCTGCCCGCCGGGTCGACCATCGAGGACCTGCTCGCCACCGGCGCGGACGCTGTCTTCTTCTCGCCCGGCCCGGGCGACCCGGCGACCGCCGACGGCCCGGTGGCGCTGGCCCGGGAGGTGCTGACCCGGCGGATCCCGCTGTTCGGCATCTGCTTCGGCAGCCAGATCCTCGGCCGGGCGCTCGGCTTCGGCACCTACAAGCTGGGGTACGGCCACCGCGGCATCAACCAGCCGGTGCTCGACCGGGCCACCGGCAAGGTCGAGGTGACAAGCCACAACCACGGCTTCGCGGTGCAGGTGCCGGGTGCCGGGGACGGCGCGGTGGTGCCGGATCAGGTGATCCAGACCGAGTTCGGCGGTGTCCAGGTGTCACACGTCTGCCTCAATGACAACGTGGTCGAGGGGCTGCGGGCCGTGGACGTGCCCGCCTTCACCGTCCAGTACCACCCCGAGGCGGCGGCCGGCCCGCACGACGCGGACTACCTCTTCGACCGTTTCGCAGAGCTGATCGAGGGGCGCAAGAATGCCTAAGCGGACCGACCTCAAGCACGTCCTGGTGATCGGCTCCGGGCCGATCGTGATCGGACAGGCCTGCGAGTTCGACTACTCCGGCACCCAGGCCTGCCGGGTGCTGCGCAGCGAGGGGATCCGGGTCAGCCTGGTCAACTCGAACCCGGCGACGATCATGACGGACCCGGAGTTCGCCGACGCCACGTACGTCGAGCCGATCACGCGTGAGTTCGTCGAGCTGGTCATCGCCAAGGAGCGCCCCGACGCGCTGCTGCCGACGCTCGGCGGGCAGACCGCGCTGAACACCGCTGTCGCCCTGCACGAGGCGGGCGTGCTGGAGAAGTACGGCGTCGAGCTGATCGGCGCGAACATCGAGGCGATCAACCGGGGCGAGGACCGCCAGCTGTTCAAGGAGATCGTCGCGAAGGCCGGCGTACGGCTGGGCCTGGACGATCCGTCGGCGCTGGTGCCGCGGTCGCGGGTCTGCCACTCGATGGACGAGGTCCGCGAGACGGTCGCCGACCTGGGCCTGCCGGTGGTCATCCGGCCGTCGTTCACGATGGGCGGCCTCGGGTCCGGCATGGCGCACACCGACGAGGATTTGGAGCGCATCGCCGGGTCCGGCCTGGCGGCCAGCCCGGTGCACGAGGTGCTCATCGAGGAGAGCGTGCTCGGCTGGAAGGAGTACGAGCTCGAACTGATGCGCGACCGCCACGACAACGTGGTGGTGGTCTGCTCGATCGAGAACGTCGACCCGATGGGCGTGCACACCGGCGACAGCGTCACCGTCGCCCCGTCGATGACGCTCACCGACCGGGAGTACCAGCGGCTTCGTGACCTCGGCATCGCGGTGCTGCGCGAGGTCGGTGTGGACACCGGCGGCTGCAACATCCAGTTCGCGGTGAACCCGGCCGACGGCCGGATCGTCGTGATCGAGATGAACCCGCGGGTGTCGCGTTCCTCGGCGCTGGCGTCGAAGGCCACCGGCTTCCCGATCGCGAAGATCGCCGCGAAGCTCGCCATCGGCTACACGCTCGACGAGATCCCCAACGACATCACGCTGAAGACGCCCGCGGCGTTCGAGCCGACGCTCGACTACGTGGTGGTGAAGATCCCCCGGTTCGCGTTCGAGAAGTTCCCCGGCGCCGACCCGGAGCTGACCACCACGATGAAGTCGGTGGGCGAGGCGATGAGCCTGGGCCGCAACTTCACCGAGGCGCTGAACAAGGCGATGCGCTCGATGGAGACCAAAGCATCGGGTTTCTGGACCACTCCGGACCCGGACGGCGCCACGAAGGAGAACACCCTCGCCGCGCTGCGCACGCCGCACGACGGCCGGCTCTACACGGTCGAGCGGGCGCTGCGCCTCGGCGCGTCGATCGCCGAGGTGTCCGAGGCGTCCGGCGGCATGGACCCGTGGTTCCTGGACCAGATCGCCTCGCTGGTCGAGCTGCGCGCCGAGATCGTGGACGCGCCGGTGCTCGACGCCGCACTGCTGCGCCGCGCCAAGCGGGCCGGCCTGTCCGACCGGCAGCTCGCCGCGCTGCGTCCCGAGCTGGCCGCCGAGGACGGCGTCCGGACGCTGCGGCACCGGCTCGGCGTCCGGCCGGTCTACAAGACGGTGGACACCTGCGCGGCCGAGTTCGAGGCGACCACGCCGTACCACTACTCGACGTACGACTCGGAGACCGAGGTGGCGCCCTCGGCGCGGCCGAAGGTGCTCATCCTGGGCTCCGGGCCGAACCGGATCGGTCAGGGCATCGAGTTCGACTACTCGTGTGTGCACGCCGTCCAGGCCCTCCGGGCCGTGGACTACGAGACCGTCATGGTCAACTGCAACCCGGAGACCGTCTCCACCGACTACGACACCGCCGACCGGCTCTACTTCGAGCCGCTGACGTTCGAGGACGTGCTGGAGGTCTGGCACGCCGAGGACTCCTCCGGCAAGGAGGCGGGCGGCCCCGGCGTCATCGGGGTGATCGTGCAGCTCGGCGGGCAGACTCCGCTGGGCCTGGCGCAGCGGCTCAAGAACGCCGGCGTGCCGATCGTCGGCACCTCCCCGGAGTCGATCCATCTGGCCGAGGAGCGCGGCGCGTTCGGCGCGGTGCTGGCCCGGGCCGGGCTGCGCGCGCCCGCGCACGGCATGGCCACCTCGTACGACGAGGCGAAGGCGATCGCCGACGAGATCGGGTACCCGGTGCTGGTCCGCCCCTCGTACGTGCTCGGCGGGCGCGGCATGGAGATCGTGTACGACGACGCCACGCTGCGCGACTACATCGGCCGCGCCACCGCCATCTCGCCGGACCGCCCGGTGCTGGTGGACCGGTTCCTGGACGACGCCATCGAGATCGACGTGGACGCGCTCGTGGACGCCGACGGCGACGTCTACCTGGGCGGCGTGATGGAGCACATCGAGGAGGCCGGCATCCACTCCGGCGACTCGTCCTGCGCGCTGCCGCCGATCACCCTGGCCGGCTCGCACCTGGCCCAGGTGCGGCACTACACCGAGCAGATCGCCCGCGGCATCGGTGTGCGCGGCCTGCTCAACGTCCAGTACGCGCTGCAGGGCGACATGCTCTACGTGCTGGAGGCCAACCCGCGCGCCTCCCGGACCGTACCGTTCGTCTCGAAGGCCACCGCGGTGCCGCTGGCGAAGGCGGCGGCCCGGATCGCGCTCGGCGCCACCGTCGCGCAGCTGCGCGCCGAGGGGATGCTGCCGCCCACCGGCGACGGCGGCACCATGCCGGCCGACGCGCCGATCGCGGTCAAGGAGGCGGTGCTGCCGTTCAAGCGGTTCCGCACCCCTTCGGGCAAGGGCATCGACGTGCTGCTCGGCCCGGAGATGAAGTCCACCGGCGAGGTGATGGGCATCGACACCGGCTTCGGGCAGGCGTTCGCCAAGTCGCAGGCCGCCGCGTACGGGTCGCTGCCCACCGCCGGGAAGATCTTCGTCTCGGTCGCCAACCGGGACAAGCGCGGCATGATCTTCCCGATCAAGCGCCTGGCCGACCTGGGCTTCGAGATCGTGGCCACCACCGGCACGGCCGAGGTGCTGCGCCGGCACGGCATCGCCTGCGAGCAGATCCGTAAGCACTACGAGTCGGGTGAGGGCGCGGACGCGGTGTCGCTGATCCTCGGCGGGGACGTGGCGCTGGTGGTGAACACGCCGCAGGGCTCCGGGGCGAGCGCCCGTTCCGACGGGTACGAGATCCGCAGCGCGGCGGTGAGCGTGGACATCCCGTGCGTCACCACGGTTCCCGGCGCCGCCGCCGCGGTAATGGGCATCGAGGCCCGCATCCGAGGCGACCTGAAGGTCCGCCCCCTGCAGGACCTGCACGCAGCCCTGCGGGCCGGCGAGTGACACCGCGCCTTCACGCGCCGATCATGAGGTTGGCGGCGATGTGGATCTCCAAATCCGCCGCCAACCTCATGATCAACGGGGAGACGGGGGAGACCGGGGAGACCGGGCGAGGGGGCGCGGCGTGATCTTCGAGAAGGTGGTGCGGCCCCGGTTGTTCTCGCTCGCGGGCGGGGACGCCGAGGGGGCGCACGAGTGGACCCTGGAACGGCTGGCCGCGGTGTCGCGGCAGCCGGCCGTTCTCGCGGCGCTGCGACGGGCGTACTTCCGGTCGGCGCCGCGCACCGTGTTCGGGGTGCGCTTCCCCAACCCGGTCGGACTGGCGGCCGGGATGGACAAGAACGGACTCGCGTTGCCGGCCTGGCCGGCGCTGGGCTTCGGCTTCGTCGAGGTCGGCACCGTGACCGCGCACGCCCAGCCGGGCAACCCCCGGCCCCGGCTGTTCCGGCTGCGCGACAGCGAAGCCGTGATCAACCGGATGGGCTTCAACAACGCCGGTGCCGAGGCGCTGGCGGACCGGCTGGCCGCGTTGCCGCGCCCGCTCGGTGTGCCGCTGGGCATCTCGCTCGGCAAGTCCAAGGTGACCCCGCTGGACGAGGCGGTCGAGGACTACCTCGCCTCGTACCGGGCGCTCAAGGACCACGGCGACTACTTCGCGGTCAACGTGTCCTCACCGAACACTCCCGGGCTGCGGTCGCTTCAGGACCGGTCCCATCTGGACGCCCTGCTCGCCGCGCTGGTGGGGGAGAAGCCGGTGCTGGTGAAGATCGCCCCGGACCTGACCGAGCCGGCCGTGGCCGAGCTGCTGGAGGTGTGCCTCGACCGGGGCGCGGCCGGGGTCATCGCCACGAACACCACGCTCGCCCGCGACGGGCTCGCCCCGGCCGACCGGGAGCGCGCCGCCGAGGCCGGCGGGCTGTCCGGCCGGCCGCTCACCGCCCGGGCCCGGGAGATGGTCGCGTTCGTGCACCGCGAGACCGGGGGCCGGCTGCCGGTGATCGGTGTGGGCGGCATCCTGCACCGGGACGACGCGACACGCATGTTCGACGCCGGCGCCTCCCTGCTCCAGCTCTACACCGGCTTCATCTACCGCGGCCCCGCCCTGACCCGGGCCATAACAACCCGAACCACCCGACCCTGACCCACCCCACCCCACCCCCGCACCGCCCCCACCCCCGCGCGATCTTGCGCTTTCGGCCCCGGCATACCGCCCATTCCGGGCCCGGTCGGGGCACCAACTGCAAGATCGCGGGGGAGAGCGGGGGAGAGCGGGGGAGGGAGGGGGAAGGGCGGGGGCGAAGGAGGAGGAGACGTGACGCCTGAGGAGATTCTGGAAGCCGACCGGCGGCACGTGTGGCACCCGTACGCCGCGATGCCTCCCGCCGGCGCGCCGTACGTGGTCGACAGCGCCGCGGGGGTGCGGCTGCGGCTCGCCGACGGGCGGGAACTCGTCGACGGCATGTCGTCGTGGTGGGCGGCGATCCACGGCTACCGGCACCCGGTGCTCGACGCCGCGGTGACCGACCAGCTCGGACGGATGAGCCACGTGATGTTCGGCGGGCTCACCCACGAGCCCGCGGTACGCCTGGCGCGCACGCTCGTCGAGCTGACCCCGGACGGCCTGGAACACGTCTTCCTGGCCGACTCCGGCTCGGTCAGCGTCGAGGTGGCGGTGAAGATGTGCCTGCAGTACCAGTGGGCGCTGGGACGCCCGCAGCGCCGCCGGCTGGGCACCTGGCGGGGCGGCTACCACGGCGACACGTTCCACCCGATGAGCGTGTGCGACCCGGAGGGCGGCATGCACCACCTCTGGGGCGACGTGCTGCCCCGGCAGGTGTTCGCGCCGGTGCCGCCGCCCGGCTTCGACGCGGCGCCGGACCCGGCGTACGAGGCGGCGCTGGTGGACGCGGTGGAGCGGCACGCCGACGAGCTGGCCGCGGTGATCGTGGAGCCGGTGGTCCAGGGCGCCGGCGGGATGCGGTTCCACCACCCGCACTACCTGCGCGTGCTGCGCGAGGTGACCAGCCGGCACGGCATCCTGCTGGTGTTCGACGAGATCGCCACCGGCTTCGGCCGGACCGGCCGGATGTTCGCCGCCGAGCACGCCGGCGTCGCCCCGGACGTGCTCTGCGTCGGCAAGGCGCTCACCGGCGGGTACCTGACGCTCGCCGCGGCGCTGTGCACGCCCGAGGTGGCGCGGGCGATCTCCGCCGACGGGGTGCTGGCGCACGGGCCGACGTTCATGGGCAACCCGCTCGCCTGCGCCGTCGCCAACGCCTCCCTGGACCTGCTGCGGGCCGGGGACTGGGCGGGACGCGTGGCGGGCATCGCCGACGGCCTGCGGACCGGTCTGGAGCCGTTGCGGGACGCGCCCGGCGTGGCCGACGTCCGCGTGCTCGGCGCGATCGGGGTGGTGCAGCTCGACCACGAGGTGGACCTGCCCCGGGCGACCGCCGCGGCGGTGGCCGAGGGGGTGTGGCTGCGCCCGTTCCGGGATCTCGTCTACACGATGCCGCCGTACGTCTGCGACGCCGCGGACGTGGCGCGGATCGCGGCCGGAGTGGCCGCGGCGGTCAAGGCCGGCTGAGCCCGGCCGGATACGACAGGGCGCGACGGAAGGCCCGTCGCCGGACACGCCAGGCGGCCCGGAGCCGCCGGGAGAGGGAGAGACGTGATGGAGACGTTCGGCGCCCGTCTGCACCGGGCCGTGGCGGAACGAGGGCCGCTCTGCGTGGGCATCGACCCGCACCCCGGGTTGCTGGCCGCCTGGGGCCTGACCGACGACGTGGCGGGCCTGGAGCGGTTCTGCCGCACGGTGGTGGAGGCGATCGGTGACCGGGTCGCCGTGGTCAAGCCGCAGTCGGCGTTCTTCGAGCGCTTCGGCGCCCGCGGTGTCGGTGTGCTTGAGTCAACTATCCGACAGTTGCGAGATTTGGGAGCGCTCACTCTGCTTGACGTGAAGCGCGGCGACATCGGCTCGACAGTCGCCGCGTACGCGTCGGCGTACCTCGACCCATCCAGCCCTCTGTATGTCGACGCGGTCACCGCGAGCCCCTACCTGGGAGTAGGTTCGCTCGCCCCGATGTTCTCCACCGCCGCCGAGCACGGCGGCGGGGTCTTCGTCCTGGCGCTCACCTCCAACCCGGAGGGTGCCTCCGTGCAGCGCGCCGTGGGCGCCGACGGGCGCACCGTCGCGCAAACCGTGATCGACGAGATTTCCCAGCTCAACAGGGGTGCGGAACCACTCGGCAGTTTTGGTCTGGTGGTCGGGGCGACGATCGGTGAGACGGGTCACGATCTGGACTCGGTGAACGGTCCGCTGCTCGCGCCAGGGCTGGGCGCACAGGGTGGAACGCCCGCCGGGTTGCGTACCGTGTTCGGCGCCGCGCTGCCGTCGGTGCTTCCCTCGTACTCCCGGGAGGTGCTCGGCGCGGGCCCCGACCCGGCCGACCTGCGGGCCGCCACCGAGCGGGTGCTGGCCGACTGCCGGGCCGCCCTGGGCGCGGCGGACTGACTGACGGCTCGGTCACTTTGGGTTGATCATCGCGCGTCCACGTTGCCGAAATCTCCGTTGACCGCTAGTTTTCCCCGCGCTGGGAACCACGGACCCCTTTGGTTGCCAGCGACACCACGTTTCACAGATGCGGTGGGGCGCTCAGCCCGCCGTACTAGGGACCTGAGGAGAACTGGTGCCGCTCCCGTCACTGACCCCCGAGCAGCGCGCTGCCGCGCTGGAGAAGGCCGCGGAGATCCGCAAGGCCCGCGCTGAGCTGAAGGAGCAGCTCAAGCAGGGCAAGACCACCCTCGCCACCGTCCTCGAGCGGGCCGAGTCCGACGACGTCGTGGGCAAGCTGAAGGTTTCGGCCGTGCTCCAGGCGATGCCGGGCATCGGCAAGATCCGGGCCACCCAGATCATGGAGAAGCTCAAGATCGCCGACAGCCGTCGCCTGCGCGGCCTCGGCGAGCAGCAGCGCAAGGCTCTGCTCGGAGAGTTCGCCGCCAACTGAACGGCCCGCCGTGTAGAAACAAGCGGTGAGCACGGATGACGAGGCGCGCTCGGCGGCTCGGCTCACTGTCCTGTCCGGTCCCTCCGGGGCCGGCCGGAGCAGTGTCGTCGAGGCGGTCCGGGCGCGCCTTGCGTCTGTCTGGGTGCCGGTGGTCGCCACCACCCGCCCACCCCGTCCGGACGAGCGCGACGGCGTCGACCGCGTCTTCCTCGACGCGCCCGGCTTCGACCGGCTGATCGCCGCCGGGGAGCTGCTGGAGTGGTGCCGGATCGGGCCGTACCGCCGGGGGGTGCCCCGGGCCGGGGTGCGGACGCGGCTCGCCGAGGGCCGGCCGGTGCTGCTGCCGCTGGACCTGGGCGGCGCCCTGGCGGTACGGGCGGCGGCGCCCGGCACCCGGCTGGTGCTGCTCGCGCCGCCGGCGTACCGGGCGGACCCGGACGTCGCGGCCGTCTTCGCCCACGCCGTGGCACACGACCACACCGAGCGCGCCGCGGCGGAGCTGGTAGGATTGCTCGGTTCGTCCTTCCTGGCTCCGGCCCGACCGCCCGCGGGCGGCGCACGAGACGCAGAGGTTTAATTCGTGGGATCCATCGCCACCAACCCCGAGGGCATCACCAACCCGCCGATCGACGAGCTGCTCGAGAAGACCACCTCGAAGTACGCGCTGGTCATCTTCGCCGCCAAGCGCGCCCGGCAGGTGAACGCCTACTACAGCCAGCTCGGTGAGGGTCTCCTGGAGTACGTCGGCCCGCTGGTGGAGACCACCCCGCAGGAGAAGCCGCTCTCCATCGCCATGCGCGAGATCAACGCGGGCCTGCTCACCGCCGAGCCGACCGACCAGCCGTAACCGCGCCCGCGCCGATGCCCGCCGAGATCGTCCTCGGGGTCGGCGGCGGCATCGCCGCCTACAAGGCGTGTGAGCTGCTCCGGCTCTTCACCGAGTCGGGTCACCGGGTCCGGGTGGTGCCGACCGCCTCGGCGCTCCGCTTCGTCGGGGCGCCGACCTGGGCGGCCCTGTCCGGCCGGCCGGTCGCCGACGACGTCTGGTCCGACGTGCACGAGGTGCCGCACGTGCGGCTCGGGCAGCACGCCGACCTGGTCGTGGTCGCACCGGCCACCGCCGACCTGCTCGCCAAGGCCGCCCACGGCCTCGCCGACGACCTGCTCACAAACACGCTGCTGACCGCGCGCTGCCCGGTGCTGCTGGCCCCGGCCATGCACACCGAGATGTGGGAGCACCCGGCGACCGTGGCGAACGTGGCCACGCTGCGCTCGCGCGGCGTCCGCGTGATCGAGCCCGCAGTGGGCCGGCTCACCGGGCGGGACACCGGCAAGGGCCGGCTGCCCGACCCGGCGGAGATCTTCGCGGTGGCCCGCCGGGCCCTGGCCCGCGGCGCCGAGGCCGAGGCCGACCTGGCCGGCCGGCACGTGGTGGTCACCGCCGGGGGCACCCGCGAGCCGCTGGACCCGGTCCGGTTCCTGGGCAACCGGTCGTCCGGCAAGCAGGGGTACGCGTTCGCCCGCGCCGCCGTCGCCCGGGGCGCCCGGGTCACGCTCGTCGCGGCGAACGTGGCGCTGCCCGACCCGGCCGGGGTGGACCTGGTCCGGGTGGGCACGACCGAGGAACTGCGCACCGCCACGCTCGCGGCGGCAGCCGACGCGGACGCCGTGGTGATGGCCGCCGCGCCCGCCGACTTCCGGCCCGCCAGCTACGCCAGCGGGAAGATCAAGAAGTCCGACGACGGCGTCGCGCCGACCATCGAGCTGGTCACCAACCCGGACATCGCCGCCGAGCTGGGGCGCGTCCGCCGTCCCGGGCAGGTGCTCGTGATCTTCGCGGCCGAGACCGACGACGCGGAGGCCAACGGCCGGGCCAAGCTGGCCCGCAAGGGGGCCGACATGATCGTGGTCAACGAGGTCGGCGTGGACAAGGTCTTCGGCGCCGACACCAACGCGGCCACCGTGATCGGTGCCGACGGTGCCGTGCACCGGCTGCCCGAGCAGCCCAAGGAGGCCCTGGCCGACGCCGTCTGGGACCTCGTCTGTCCGCGGCTGCCGTCACGTTCCTGACGGTTGGTCGACCCGCGTTCATCGGGTCACGGCGGAACGACGGTGACTAAACTGCCGCCGAGCGACCTTTAAAAGTCTTCACATGCTTAGGAGTGCCGTGACACGTCTCTTCACGTCCGAATCGGTCACGGAGGGCCACCCGGACAAGATCGCCGACCAGATCAGTGACGGCATTCTCGACGCCCTGCTCGCCCAGGACCCGCACAGCCGGGTCGCGGTGGAGACGTTGATCACCACCGGTCAGGTGCACGTGGCCGGCGAGGTGACCACCAAGGCGTACGCCGACATCCCGACCATCGTCCGCGAGACCATCCTCGGCATCGGCTACGACTCGTCGAAGAAGGGCTTCGACGGCGCGTCCTGCGGCGTCAGCGTGTCCATCGGCGCGCAGTCGCCGGACATCGCCCAGGGCGTCGACAACGCCTTCGAGCTGCGTACCGGCGGGTCGGAGAGCGCGCTGGACGCGCAGGGCGCCGGCGACCAGGGCATGATGTTCGGCTTCGCCTGCTCCGAGACCCCCGAGCTGATGCCGCTGCCGATCGCGCTGGCGCACCGGCTGGCCCGCCGGCTCGCCGCGGTCCGCAAGGACGGCACGATCCCGTACCTGCGGCCGGACGGCAAGACGCAGGTGACCATCGAGTACGACGGGCTGCGCCCGGTCCGGCTCGACACCGTCGTCGTGTCCAGCCAGCACGCCGCGGACATCTCGCTGGAGTCGCTGCTCACCCCGGACATCCGCGACCATGTCATCGCCCCGGAGCTGGAGGGGCTCGGCCTGGGCACCGAGGGCTACCGGCTGCTGGTCAACCCGACCGGGCGGTTCGAGATCGGCGGCCCGATGGGTGACGCCGGCCTGACCGGCCGGAAGATCATCGTGGACACGTACGGCGGGTACGCCCGGCACGGCGGCGGCGCGTTCTCCGGCAAGGACCCGTCGAAGGTCGACCGGTCGGCCGCGTACGCGATGCGCTGGGTCGCCAAGAACGTCGTGGCGGCCGGGCTGGCCGAGCGGTGCGAGGCGCAGGTCGCGTACGCGATCGGCAAGGCGCACCCGGTGAGCCTCTTCATCGAGACGTTCGGCACCGAGACCGTGCCGGTCGCCTCGATCGAGAAGGCCGTGGCCGAGGTGTTCGACCTGCGTCCGGCCGCCATCATCCGGGACCTGCACCTGCTGCGCCCGATCTACCAGCAGACCGCCGCGTACGGCCACTTCGGCCGGGAGCTGCCGGAGCTGACCTGGGAGGGCACCGACCGGGCCGCCGACCTCAAGTCGGCCGCGGGAGCCTGACCACCACCACGCGCCGCGACCGGCGACCCGCACCGGGGTCGCCGGTCGCGCGCGTCTGCGTGGACGTGCCGCTGCCGCACCTGGACCGCCCGTTCGACTACCTGGTGCCGGAGGCGCTCGACGCCGACGCCCGGCCCGGGGTGCGGGTGAAGGTGCGCTTCGCCGGGCAGCTCGTCGACGGCTGGCTGCTGGAGCGCGCCGAGTCGTCCGCGCACCCGAAGCTCGCGTACCTGGAGAAGGTCGTCTCCCCGGTGCCGGTGCTCTCCCCGGAGGTGGCGCGGCTGGCCCGCGCGGTCGCCGACAGGTACGCCGGCAGCCTCGCCGACGTGCTGCGGCTGGCGGTGCCGCCCCGGCACGCCCGCGCCGAGAAGGCCGTCACCGCCGCGGCCGCGCCCGACGTCGGCCCCGCCGACGGCACCGAACCCACCGGCAGCCCCGCCGACGGCACCGCGCCCGACGGCGTACCGGCCGAGGCCGCCGACGCCCGGCCGGGTGCCCGGGCGGAGGTGGACCCGCGCGGCTGGCGGGACTACCCGGCCGGTCCGGCGCTGCTGCGCGCGCTCACCGACGGCAAGCCCGCCCGCGCGGTCTGGTCGGCGCTGCCGGGGGAGGACTGGGCCGACAGGTACGCCGACGCGGTCGCCGCCACGGTGGCCGGCGGCCGGGGCGCGGTGGTCGTGGTGGCCGACGCCCGCGACCTGGACCGCCTCGACGCCGCCCTGACCGCCGTGCTCGGCGCGGGGCGGCACGTCCGGCTCACCGCCGCCGACGGTCCGGCCCGCCGCTACCGGGCCTTTCTCGCCGCCCGCACGGGCGAGGTGGACGTGGTGATCGGCACCCGGGCGGCGATGTTCGCCCCGGTGCGGCGGCTCGGCCTGGTGGCGATCTGGGACGACGGCGACGACCTGCACGCCGAACCGCGCGCGCCCTACCCGCACGCCCGCGACGTGCTGCTCACCCGGGCGCAGCTCGGCGACATCGCCGCGCTGGTCGGCGGGTACGCCCGTACCGCCGAGGCGCAGTTGCTGGTGGAGACCGGCTGGGCGCGCGAGGTGGTGGCCGACCGGGCGGTGGTGCGCGCGCGTACCCCGGCCCTGGCCCCCACCGGCGACGACCCGCAACTGGCCCGCGACCCCGGCGCGGCCTCGGCGCGGCTGCCGAGCCTGGCCTGGACCACCGCCCGGGACGCGCTGCGCGCGGACCTGCCGGTGCTGGTGCAGGTGCCGCGCCGCGGTTACGTGCCGTCGGTGGCCTGCGCCGACTGCCGCGCCCCGGCCCGCTGCCCGCACTGCGCCGGGCCGCTCGCGCTGCCGTCGGCGCAGGGCACGCCCGCCTGCCGCTGGTGCGGGCGGGTCGCAGCCGCGTACGCCTGCCCGGAGTGCGGCGGGCGGCGGCTGCGCGCCTCGGTGACCGGCGCCCGGCGGACCGCCGAGGAACTGGGCCGGGCGTTCCCCGGCGTGCCGGTGCGGACCTCGGGGCGGGAGGAGGTGCTGGCGAGCGTGCCGGGTGGAGCCGGGCTGGTGATCGCCACCCCGGGCGCCGAGCCGGTCGCCGAGGGCGGCTACGGCGCGGTGCTGCTGCTCGACTCGTGGGCACTGCTGACCCGGGCCGACCTGCGGGCCGGAGAGGAGGCGCTGCGGCGGTGGATGGCCGCCGCCGCGCTGGCCCGGCCCGGTACGGCAGGTGGCCGGGTGGTGGTGGTCGCCGACGGCGCGCTGGCCCCGGTGCAGGCGCTGCTGCGCTGGGACTCCGCCTGGTTCGCGGCCCGGGAACTGGCCGAGCGGCGCGAACTGGGCTTCCCCCCGGCGGTCCGGATGGCGAGCGTCACCGGTGCGGCCGAGGCGGTGGCCGACCTGCTCGCCGGCGCCCGGCTGCCGGGTGACGCCGAGGTGCTCGGCCCGGTGCCGGCCGACGAGGGCCGGGAGCGGATGCTGGTCCGCGTGCCCCGGTCACGGGCCGCCGCGATGGCCGAGGCACTGCACGCCGCCGCCGGGCAGCGCAGCGCCCGCAAGGCGGCCGACCCGGTGCGGCTCCAGGTCGACCCGCTCACGCTGTTCTGATCGGCGCGCCCGCGTGACAGTGCGCACGCGGACCCTCGCGCACGGTCGTGACCTGGGGTTTGCCGCACACCTGGTCCGGCAATCGAGTAGCGGGCGGTGATAGCATCGCCCGTCATGCCCAGCCGCGCGGTTTTCCCGTGCGGGACGCGGCGCGGCGGGTGCCAGAGCACGTCGGGCCGACACGGATTCGATGTCGTCAGTCAGCCGGTGAGCAGGGGTGGACCAGTCGTGACCGTTCGTCAGTCGATCGTCTTCAACGGTGACCTCGGCAGTGGCAAGAGCACCGTCTCGGTCGAGATCGCCAAGCGGCTCGGGCTGCGCCGGGTCAGCGTCGGCGACCTCTACCGCCAGATGGCCCAGGAGCGGCAGATGACCGCCCTCCAGCTCAACCTGCACGCCGAGCTGGACCAGGCCGTCGACGGGTACGTCGACCAGCTCCAGCGCGACATCGCCGCCTCCGGTGAGTCCCTGGTCATGGACTCCCGCCTGGCCTGGCACTTCTTCACCGACGCGCTCAAGGTGCACATGATCACCGAGCCGACCGAGGCGGCCCGGCGCGTGCTCGCCCGGCCGTCCGGCCCGGCCGAGAGCTACACCTCGCTGGAGGAGGCGCGGGCCAAGCTGCGCGAGCGCAGCGAGAGCGAGCGCGGCCGGTTCATCGTCCGGTACGGCGTCGACAAGGCCCGCCTGCGCAACTACGACCTGGTCTGCGACACCACCCGGGCCGACCCGGAGCAGGTCATCCAGCACGTCATCGACGTCTACGAGGGCCGCCTCGGCGCGGACGTGCTGCGGGCCGGCCGGCCGCTGCTGCTGCTCGACCCGAACCGGGTGTACCCCACCGAGGACGTGTCGACGCTGCGCGGCCTCTGGGACGCCGACGCCGCTGCCGAGACGGCCGGCAACGGCGCGGAGCCGGAGCCGGAGCCGCTGAGCATCGGCTACACCGGCGAGTACTTCTTCGTCGTCGACGGGCACCGGCGGCTGAGCGCGGCGGTGCGCGCCGGCCTGCCGATGGTCGCGGCCCGGCTGGTCGCCGAGGTGGACGAGCCGGTGGTCGGCGGGATCAGCGCGCTCGACTTCTTCACCGCGCAGGCCCGCCCGGGGCTGATCCACGACTGGGAGGACGCGCACGGCATCACGCTGCCGCTGCCGGAGCACGCGCTGCTCAGCGGCGGCCCGGTGCTCGCCGGCGAGCCGGGCGCCGGCGTCTGACCGCCGGGGACACCGCCACCTCGCCGGCACGGGTTCACCCGATCCGGCGGGCCGGAGCATGATGAAGGCCTCCGATGCCTGGGGAGGCGGAATCGTGGATCCGACCGACGCGCTCGCGTTGCTGATGTCCCCCGAGGGTCGTCTCGACCCCTATCCGACGTACGAGCGGCTGCGCGCGCACGGTCCGGTGGTCCAGGCCGGGCCGGTCTTCTACGTGGTCACCGGCTACGCCGAGGCCGACGCGATCCTGCGCGACCCGCGCTTCGGTGTGATGGACGACGCGCTGCGCGACCAGTTCATGCCGGGCTGGCGGGAGAGCCCGGCGGTGCTGTCGATCTCCCGGTCGATGCTGCGCACCAACCCGCCGGACCACAGCCGGATGCGGCGGCTGGCCGCCGGCGCGTTCACCCCGCGCCGGATCGCCGCGATGCGCGACGTGGTGCGGGCGCAGGCCGACGAGCTGGTCGACGCGATGCTCGCCGCCGACGGGCCGGTCGACTTCATGGCCGCGTTCGCGTACCCCCTGCCGGTCGGCGTGATCTGCGCGCTGCTCGGCGTGCCGGCGGCGGACCGGCCGCTGTTCCGGCGCTGGGCCACCGACCTGACCGGCGTGCTCGAACCGGAGATCACCGCCGACGAGCTGGCGGTGGCCGACCGCGGCGCGACCGAGCTGCGGGACTACTTCACCGAGCTGGTGGCGGCCCGCCGCCGGGCCCCGGCCGACGACCTCACCACCGCGCTGGTCCAGGCCCACGACGGCGGCGACCGGCTCTCCGGCGACGAACTGCTGGCCAACCTCATCGTGCTGCTGGTGGCGGGCTTCGAGACCACCACCAACCTGCTCGGCAACGGCCTGGTGGCGCTGCTGGAGCATCCGCGCGCCGCGGCGGCGCTGCGCGAGCGGCCCGACCTCGCCCCCGCCTACGTCGACGAGCTGCTGCGCTACGACTCGCCGGTGCAGCTCACCTCGCGGATGAGCACCGCGCCGTCCCGCTACGGCGACGTCGACCTGCCGCCGGAGAGCTGGGTCATCGTGCTGCTCGGCGCGGCCAACCGTGATCCCCGCCGCTATCCGGATCCGGCCCGCTTCGACCCGTGGCGGGCGCAGATCGCGCCGTTGTCCTTCGGCGCCGGGCCACACTACTGCCTCGGTGCGGCGCTGGCCCGGCTGGAGGCGCAGGTGGCGTTCCCGCTGCTGCTGCGCCGGCTGCCCGGGCTGGCGGTGGCGGGCCGGCCCGAGCGGCGGGTCCGGCTCACCCTGCGTGGTCACGCCACGTTGCCGGTGACAGCGGGGCGGGAGGCGGCCCCGGTCACCGTTCCCGGTACGCGACCCGGGGCGGCCGGGCCGACTCCGTAGACTGGACGCGCATCGTTCGACCCAGACAAGGAGCCACGCCGAGTGACCGTCCAGCCCATCCGTCTGTTCGGCGATCCGGTGCTGCGCACGCCGGCCGACCCGGTCGTCGACTTCGACGCCGAGCTGCGCAAGCTGATCGCCGACCTGACCGACACGATGCGCGAGCAGAGCGGCGCCGGCCTGGCCGCGCCGCAGCTCGGGGTGGGCCTGCGGGTGTTCACCTTCGACGTCGACGACGTCCTCGGCCACCTGGTCAACCCGGTGCTGGAGTTCCCCGACGAGGAGGAACAGGACGGCCCGGAGGGCTGCCTGTCCATCCCCGGGCTCTACTTCGACACCAAGCGCCGGCAGAACGTGATCGCCAAGGGCTTCAACGGCTACGGCGACCCGCTGCAGATCGTCGGCACCGGCCTGATGGCCCGCTGCGTGCAGCACGAGACCGACCACCTCGACGGCGTGCTCTTCGTCGACCGGCTCGACGCGGCCGGCCGCAAGGAGGCCATGAAGGCGATCCGCCAGGCCGAGTGGTACGACCGGGCCGCGCCGCCGACGGTCAAGCTCAGCCCGCACGCCGCCGGCAACCCGTTCGGTCTGGGGCGGTGACCCGGATGCGCCTGGTCTTCGCCGGCACGCCGGCCGTCGCCGTACCGGCCCTGGACGCGATCGCCGCCTCCGGGCACGAGCTGCTCGCCGTGGTCACCCGCCCCGACGCCCCGGCCGGGCGGGGCCGGGGACTGGTCCGCTCGCCGGTCGGCGCGTGGGCCGACGCGCACGGCGTCGAGGTGCTCACCCCCGCCCGTCCGCGCGAGCCGGAGTTCCTCGACCGGCTGCGCGAGCTGGCGCCGGACTGCGTTCCGGTGGTCGCCTACGGCGCGCTGGTGCCGCCGGTCGCGCTGGAGATCCCCCGGCACGGCTGGATCAACCTGCACTTCTCGCTGCTGCCCGCATGGCGCGGCGCCGCGCCGGTGCAGCACGCCGTGCTGCACGGCGACGAACTGACCGGGGCCAGCGTCTTCGAGCTGGAGGCGGGGCTGGACACCGGTCCGGTCTACGGCACCGTCACCGACGAGATCCGGCCCGCCGACACCTCCGGTGACCTGCTGGAGCGGCTCGCGCACTCCGGCGCCGGGCTGCTTGTCGCCGTGCTCGACGCGATCGGCGCCGGCACCGCCCGGGCCGTGCCGCAGCCGGCCGACGGCGTCTCGCTCGCCCCGAAGCTGACGGTGGAGGACGCCCGGGTCCGCTGGGGTGACCCCGCGTTCGCGGTGGACCGGCGCATCCGCGCCTGTACGCCCGCGCCCGGCCCGTGGACGACGTTCCGCGACGACCGGGTCAAGCTCGGCCCGGTCACGCCGCTGCCCGACGGCCCGGAGCTGAAGCCGGGGGAGCTGCACGTGGAGAAGTCGGGCGTGCTCGTCGGTACCGCCACCACGCCGGTGCGCCTCGGCGAGGTGCGCGCCGCCGGCAAGAAGGCAATGCCCGCCGGCGACTGGGCGCGTGGCGCCCGGGTCACCGCCGGCGAGGTGTTCGCGTGACGGGGCCGCAGCGCCCGGACCGGCCCGTCGAGGGCGAGCGTCCCCGGGGGTACGCGCGTGAGCACGGCGACCGGCGCGGCGGGGACCGGTTCGGTGGCGACCGGCGGGGCGGGGACCGGTTCGGTGGGGACCGGCGGGGCGGGCGTCCGGTCCGTCCGGCGGTCGACCTGCCCCGGCAGATCGCGTACGAGGCGATCGCGGCGGTGCACCGCGACGACGCGTACGCCAACCTGGTGCTCCCGGCGATGCTGCGCGAGGCCGGGCTGACCGGCCGGGACGCCGCGTTCGCCACCGAGCTGACCTACGGCACGCTGCGGCACACCGGCACGCTGGACGCGATCGTCACCGACGCGGCCGGGCGGGACGTGCAGCGCATCGACCCGCCGGTGCGCGACGCGCTGCGGCTCGGGGCGTACCAGATCCTGCACACCCGGGTGCCCGCGCACGCCGCGGTGTCCTCCACTGTGGACCTGGTCCGATCGGTGGGGCCGGGCGCCACCGGGTTCGCCAACGCGGTACTGCGGGAGATCACCACCCGGGACGCCGACGCCTGGGTGGCGAAGCTCGCCCCGGCGCAGGAGACCGACCCGATCGGGCACCTCGCGCTGGCGTACAGCCATCCGCAGTGGATCGTGCGGTCGTTCGCCGAGGCGCTCGGCGGGGACATGGGCGAGACGACCCGGCTGCTCATCGAGGACAACGAGCGCCCGCCGGTGCACCTGTGCGCCCGGCCGGGCCTGGCCGATCCGGTGGCGCTGGCCGACGAGGTGGGCGGCGCGCCCGGCGCGTTCTCGCCGTACGCGGTCTACCTGCCCGGCGGCGCGCCGGGTGACCTGCCGGCGGTGGCCGACGGCCGCGCGCACGTGCAGGACGAGGGTTCCCAGCTGGTGGCGGACGCGCTGACCGCGGCGCCGCTGGACGGCCCGGACGGCCGCTGGCTGGACCTGTGCGCCGGTCCAGGTGGCAAGTCCGGCCTGCTGGGCGCGCTCGCCGCGATCCGTGGCGCGCGGCTCACGGCGGTCGAGGTGGCCGAGCACCGGGCACGGCTGGTGGAGCAGGCGACCCGAGGGCTGCCGGTGACGGTGCTGCACACCGACGGGCGCAGCGTGGGCAGCGATCCGAAGCTGCCGGAGGAGCACTTCGACCGGGTGCTCGTGGACGCGCCGTGCACCGGGCTGGGCGCGCTGCGCCGCCGCCCGGAGTCGCGGTGGCGCCGCCAGCCGTCAGACCTACCGCCGCTGACCCGGTTGCAGCGGGAACTGCTCACCGCCGGGCTGCGGGCGGCCCGGCCGGGTGGCCTGGTCGCATACGTGACCTGCTCGCCGCATGTGGTGGAGACGCACGTGACGGTGACCGAGGCGGCTCGGCGGTGCGGTTTCGGTGTCGACTTCGTCGACGCGCGGCCGCTGCTGCCGGCCGGCATGCCGGGTCTGGGCGACGGCCCCACGGTGCAGCTGTGGCCGCATCGCCACGGCACCGACGCCATGTTCCTGGCGGTCCTCCGCCGGGTCTGACCCACCCCTCTTCGCAGTCGATCGAGGAGTTCGTGTCCCCGGCGCCGCCGTGCCCGGACACGAACTCCTTGATCGTCATGCGGCGAAATGGGGAGGGATGGAGCGTGTGCGGCATCCCGGTGGGGGGAGGGGGCCGGTGGGATGTGACAGCCCGTTGACTGTGCGATCGATACATGTAACTGTTCCGATCACCGGTCCCGGCACCCCCGCCCGCCGAACCCCCACGAGGAGTCTCCATGAGACGCAGAACGCCGACCACGAGCCTCGCGCTCGCCCTCGTCGCCACCCTGACGACGGCGAGCCTGGCCGGCACCGCCTCCGCCGCGCCCGCTCCGGCCCCCGCCCCCGCCCCGGCCGCCGCCGCGCTCGCCGCGCCGGACGTCTCCCTGAGCAACATCCAGGCCCACCTCACCCAGTTCAACTCCATCGCCACCAGCAACGGCGGCAACCGGCGCTCCGGCTCGGCCGGCTACACGGCGTCGGTCAACTACGTCAAGGGCAAGCTCCAGGCCGCCGGCTACACGGTCACCGAGCAGAACTGCTCCACCTGCACCTACCCGGGCAACAACCTGATCGCCGAGTGGCCGCAGGGCCCCTCCGACCAGGTCGTCATGTTCGGTGCCCACCTGGACGGCGTCGCCGCCGGCCCCGGCATCAACGACAACGCCTCCGGCTCGTCGGTGCTGCTGGAGAACGCGCTGGTGCTGGCCGCGCAGAACCCGACCATGACCAAGCGGGTCCGGTTCGCCTGGTGGAACGGCGAGGAGCAGGGCCTGCAGGGCTCCAAGCACTACGTCAACCAGCTCAGCTCCACCCAGCGCGGCTACATCAAGGGCTACTACAACTTCGACATGGTGGGCTCGCCCAACGGCGGCTACTTCATCAACCGGATCACCTCGGCCACCGCCGCGCCGCTGAAGGCGTACTGGGACTCGTTCGGCATCTCGCCGGAGGAGAACACCGAGGGCCAGGGCCGCTCGGACGACTACTCGTTCGCCAACGCCGGCATCCAGACCTCCGGCTACGCGGCGGGCGCCAGCTACACCAAGACCTCGGCGCAGGCCAGCAAGTGGGGTGGCACCGCGGGCGCGGCGTACGACGGGTGCTACCACCGCTCCTGCGACAACACCGGCAACATCAACACGACCATCCTGAACCGGGCCGCGGACGGCGTCGCGTACGCGATCTGGCAGCTCGCGGTCGGCGGCGGCACGCCGACAAACGACTTCTCCGTCTCGGTGAGCCCCACCTCCGGCAGCGTCGCCCGGGGCGGCTCCACCACCGCCACGGTCAGCACCGCCACCACCGCCGGCAGCGCGCAGACCGTTGCGTTGTCCGCCAGTGGCACCCCGAGCGGCGTCTCGGTGAGCTTCAGCCCGTCCTCGGTCACCTCGGGCGGCTCGGCCACCATGACCGTCACCGCCTCGTCGACGGCCACCACCGGCACGTTCACGCTCACCGTGACCGGCACCGGCTCGGCCACCCGCACCGCGAGCTACACGATCACGGTGACCGGCGGCAGCGGCGGCTGCACCGGTGGCCAGCTGATCGGCAACAGCAGCTTCGAGTCCGGCACCACGCCGTGGACGGCCAGCTCGGGCGTGATCACCAACAGCTCGAGCCAGGCGGCCCGCACCGGGTCGTACAAGGCGTGGATGAACGGATACGGCTCCTCGCGTACCGACACGCTCTCCCAGTCGGTCACGCTGCCGTCCGGGTGCAGCAGCTACACGTTCTCGTTCTGGCTGCACATCGACTCGGCCGAGACGACCACCTCGACCGCTTACGACAAGCTCACCGTGCAGGTCGGTTCGACCACGCTGGCCACGTACTCGAACCTGAACAAGGCGACCGGCTACACCCAGCGCACCTTCAACCTGGCCGCGTACGCGGGTCAGACGGTCACGCTGAAGTGGACCGGGGTCGAGGACTCCTCGCTGCAGACCAGCTTCGTCGTGGACGACGTGACGCTGCAGGTCGGCTGAGCGGTACCGGGCGGGGTGGGCGCCGGCCCGTCCCGCCCGGTTCTCAGTTGATCGGCAGCGCCTTGGCGCCCGCGCCCTTGACCGAGCGGGTCAGCGACCGTCCGGAGACCCACAGGAAGCACTGCACGCCCCGGTCGCCGTCGCGCCACTGCTCCTCGTACGGGTGGTAGATGATGGTGCCGGCCCGGTACTGCATGTTGCCGTCGTTCGGCAGCCCGGCGTACTTGGCGATCAGGCCGCGGCAGGCCTTGTGCGCGCGCAGCGGCGTGCGGTCGAACTCCGCGTAGCTGATGTCCGGCGCCTGGTAGACGCCGACGAACTCGGCGTGGTGCTTGCTGGTGCAGGCCACCGGCCGCATCGACTGCACCTTGTCCTTGCTCAGCTTCGGGTTGAAGCAGCCGAGCGCGAGCTTCGAGCCGGGCTTCAACGCCCCCCGCAGGCTGCCGGTGCGCTGGGACACGGCGCCCTCGTCCAGATCGCTGATCTCGGCGACGTCGCAGCGGTACCAGCGGGCCCCGCCGGACCACGCGAGCGCCGACGGGAAGACCATCGCCAGGCGCAGCCGCCCGGAGCGCCAGTCCGCGCCGACGGCGCGGGTGACCTGGCGGGCGCACTCGGCGTGCGCGGCACGCATCCCCGCCGAGCCGGTACGCGGCGGCGCGGAACGCTCCGCCTCCGCGCCGGTCATCGTGCCGACGTGCAGCGTCTCGGTGCGGTGCGGGGTGGCGCAGTCGACCGGCTGGTAGCCGCTGAGGTAGCCGACGTCGGCGACAGTGGGATGACAGGCGCCGGACTTCGGCACGAACCCGACCGGCGCGGCGAACGCGGGCCAGTCGTCGACCAGGTCCCGGTCCACTCCGGCCGGCGCGGCACAGCCGCCGAGCGCCAGCGCCAGCGCCGCGCCCACGGTGACCGCCACCCGCCATCGCCGCATCCCGACCGACCTCCCCCGCGCATCCGGCGCCGTCCGGTCACCCGGTACGCCTCGGCGGTGGAGCATACGGCAGCCGATCAGGTGACCGGGAGTCCCTCGGGGCCGGCGCCGCGCACCGATCGGTTCAGCTTGCGGTCGTCACTCCACAGGAAACAGCGCACGCCCCGGTCGCCCTCCTCCCACTCCCGCTGCGACGGCGGGTAGAAGATGGACCCGGCCCGGTACGGCAGTTCGGCGTTGTCCGGCACCTCGGCGAACGCGGCGATGAGCGTCATGCAGCGCCGGTGCGTGGCGGGCGCGCCCTTGGTGAACTCCGCCCAGCTCATGTCGCGTTCCTCGTACACGCCGACGAACTCCGCCCGGTGCGGTTCGGTGCACAGCACCGGGGCCATGTAGTTGAGGTTCTGGCCGATCAGCTTCGGGTCGAAGCACCTGTGCACCAGCGGGTTGTCGCCGACGAGCGCGCCGCGCAGGCTGCCGACCCGGTTGACCGGGCGGGTGTTGTCGATGCTGTCGGTCTCGGCCAGGTCGCAGCGGAACCAGCGGGCGCCGGACGTCCAGGCGGTGACGGTGGGCAGCGCGATGTTCAGCGTCAGCCGGGCGGCCCGCCAGTCCCCGCCGATCATCTCCCGGGCCCGCTGGTCGCACTCTGCGCGCGCGGTCCGCAGCGCCGGCGAGCCGGGCTCCGGGCGCACGCCCTGCGCCGCCGGTCCGCTGAACCGGCCGACGTGCACGGTCTCGGCCAGGTGGCTGCCCGCGCAGTTGACCGTCTCGTAGGTGGCGGCGGCCACCACGGTGCTCAGCCGGGGCAGGCAGGCCTCGGTCGCCGGGACGAACAGCTGCGGCACCGGCAGCGCCGCCCAGTCGTCGATCAGGTCGCCGTCGGCCCGATGCACCTGAGCGCAACCCGCGAGCACCGCAGTCGCCGCGCCGGCCAGCGCGAGCACGTGGAGCCACCGTCGCATCGTCCGCCCCTTCCGGGAGAGATGACAGCCGGTCGTCATAGGCCCGACCGGCGTCCCCCGCGCCCGGGCGTGCAGCATACGTGACCGTCCCTGTAGGAGTTTCGTCATCTTTCAATCGATCGGCCAGTCACCGGCGACTATTCGTGCCGACTTTCTCCCCGGACGGCCGGACGGTGCACCGCGGGTGACGGAAGGATCACCGCTGGTCGCTCCGGGAGCCGTGCCGCTACCTCCGGATCACCGCGTTCGTACACTGGCCCCGTGACCGTACCGCCGCCGATCGTCGCGCCCAGCATCCTGGCCGCCGATTTCGCCCGCCTCGCCGACGAGGTCCGTGCCGTGGAGCCCGCCGCCGACTGGCTGCACGTCGACGTAATGGACAACCACTTCGTACCCAACCTGACCATCGGGCTGCCGGTGGTGCAGAGCCTGCGCGCCGTCACCGGGATCCCGTTCGACGTGCACCTGATGATCGAGGATCCGCGCCGCTGGGCGCCCGGGTACGCCGACGCCGGGGCGTACAACGTCACGTTCCACGCCGAGGCGTGCGACGACCCGGTGGCGCTGGCGAAGGACCTGCGCTCGGCCGGGGCGAAGGCCGGGCTGGCGATCGACCGGGACACCCCGATCGAGCCGTACCTGGAGCTGCTGCCGAGCTTCGACACGCTGCTGATCATGACGATCAAGGCCGGCTTCGGCGGCCAGCGTTTCCTGCCGCAACTGCTGGACAAGGTGCGCGCGGCCCGCCGGCACGTCGACAGCGGGCACCTGGAGCTGCGCATCGAGGTCGACGGCGGCATCGCCGCGGACACCATCGAGCAGGCCGCCGCGGCCGGCGCCGACGCGTTCGTCGCGGGCACCGCCGTCTACGGCGCCGACGATCCCGCGGAGGCGGTGCGCCGCCTGCGGGGCCTGGCGGAACGCGCGATGACCGGGGCCTGAGATGGACCCGGCCGGCGAGCGACCCGACGTGATCCTCGTCGTCGACGACGACGAGGACATCGCCCGCTTCGTCGAGTTCAACCTGCGCCTGCACGGCTTCGAGGTGCTGCACGCCGCCGACGGCCAGGAGGCGCTGGAGGTCATCGAGCGGCAGCGGCCCGACCTCGCAGTGGTCGACCTGATGATGCCGCGCATCGACGGGCTGGAACTGACCCGGCGGCTGCGCGCCGACCCGATGACCTCGGCCCTGCCGGTGATCATGCTGACCGCCAAGGGGATGACCCAGGACAAGGTCAACGGGCTCAGCGTCGGCGCGGACGACTACCTGGTCAAGCCGTTCGACACGCTGGAACTGGTGGCCCGGGTCAACTCCACGCTGCGCCGCAACAAGGAGTTCCGGGAGGTCTCGCCGCTGACCGGACTGCCCGGCAACAGCCGGATCCGGCGGGAGATCAGCGACCGGGTCCGCAACGGCGTCGACTACGCCGTCGGCTACATCGACATCGACCGGTTCAAGAGCGTCAACGACCGGTACGGCTTCGTGCGCGGCGACGAGTTCATCTCGGCGCTGGCCCGCAGCCTGCACCGCGCGGTGGTGTCGATCGGGATGCCGCCGGCGTTCCTCGGCCACGTCGGCGGCGACGACTTCGTCATCGTCTGCGCCCCCAGCCAGGTCCGGCCGCTGACCAGCCGGGCCGTCGTCGACTTCGAGAAGGCCGCGGACGCGCTGTACGACGCCACCGACCGGGAACGCGGCTTCGTCGAGCTGAAGGACCGGCGCGGCAACATCCGCCGCGCCGCGCTGGTGACGCTCTCCATCGGCGTGTCGCTGTCCGATTCCGGCAAGCGGTTCACCGACCCGCTGGAGGCGATCGCGGTGGCCTCGGAGATGAAGACGGTGGCCAAGAGCCAGCCAGGCTCGTACGTGGCGGTGGACCGCCGGCGCGGCGTCACCTGAGGCGGTCCTGTGAGGTAGCTCGCCTCTGTGGCGCACGCCCGGGCGGAACGTGTAAGACTTCCCGTATACCCACCACGCGCTGGCGGGGCTCGGTGAAATTCCGAACCGGCGGTGATCCACGGTCCGACCGTGGTAAGCCCGCGACCCGGACGGCTTCGGCCGGACGGTGGACCTGGTGAGAATCCGGGGCCGACGGTTGGGGTGCGGCTCGTCCGCCCCCAGAAAGTCCGGATGGGAGACAGCGCGCGGAACGGGGGAGGCCCCTGCCGGCCGCTGAGCACCCTCAGCCGCCGCGTGGGCTCCCCGGGGTCGGCGTCGCCGTCCCCGGGTTCCCGCCGCCGCGTGTCCGCGGCTTTCCTGCCGCTGTTCCCGAACCGCCCGCGCGCGACCGGCGAGCGGGAGGACAGGCGGCCATGGCGAGCGTCTCCGTCGACGAGGCGATGCGTCGTGCCATCGAACTGGCCGCGCGCGGCCTCGGCACCACCAGCCCCAACCCGGTGGTCGGCTGCGTGCTGCTCGACACCGAGGGCGAGGTCGTCGGCGAGGGCTTCCACGCGTACGCCGGTGGTCCGCACGCGGAGATCGTCGCGCTGGCCCAGGCCGGCACGCGCGCCCGCGGCGGCACCGCTGTGGTCACCCTGGAACCCTGCGACCACACCGGCCGCACCGGCCCCTGCAGCCACGCGCTCATCGCCGCCGGGGTGTCCCGCGTGGTGATCGCCGTGCCCGACCCCAACCCGGTCGCCTCCGGCGGCGCCGCCACGCTGCGCGCCGCCGGGGTCCAGGTCGCTCTCGGGGTACGCGCCCAGGAGGCCGAGGCCGGCAACGTGGCCTGGCTCACCTCGATGCGCCGCGGCTGGCCGTACGTGATCTGGAAGTACGCGGCCACGCTCGACGGGCGTTCCGCCGCCGCCGACGGCACCAGCATGTGGATCACCTCGGAGGCGGCCCGGGTCGACGTGCACGCGCTGCGCGGCACCGTCGACGCGGTGCTCGCCGGCGTGGGCACCGTGCTCACCGACGACCCCCGGCTGACCGCCCGCAACCTGCGCGACGGCACGCTCGCCATCCGGCAGCCGCTGCGGGTGGTGGTGGACAGCTCGGGGCGTACCCCGGCCGACGCCCGGGTCCGCGACGGCGCCGCCCGCACCTGGGTGGCCACCGCCGCGGAGGTCGGCGCCGGCCCGGACGGCCGGGTCGACCTGGCGGCGCTGCTGGCGGAGCTGCACCACCGCGGCGTGCGGGCCGCGCTGCTGGAGGGCGGGCCGACGCTGGCCGGCGCGTTCCTCGCCGCCGGCCTGATCGACAGGATCGTCGGGTACGTGGCGCCGAAGCTGCTCGGCGCCGGTCCGACCGCGCTGCTCGACGCCGGCGTGAGCACCATCGCCGACGCCATCGATCTGGAGATCACCGACGTTACGCGGGTCGGTCCCGACCTGCGGATCACCGCGCTGCCCCGGAAGAGGGAGGGCTGACATGTTCACCGGCATCGTCGAGGAACTGGGCGAGATCGTCCGGAGCACCGAGACCGGCGACGACTCCGCGCTGGTCGCCATCCGTGGCCCGCTCGTCACCTCGGACGCCCGGCACGGCGACTCCATCGCCGTCAACGGCGTCTGCCTCACCGTTGTCGACGTCGACGGCGGCGTGTTCACCGCCGACGTGATGGGCGAGACGCTGCGCCGTACCGCGCTCGGCGCGCTGCGCCCCGGCGACCCGGTCAACCTGGAACGGGCCGCCGTGCTGAACAGCCGCCTCGGCGGCCACCTGGTGCAGGGCCACGTCGACGGCGTCGGCGAGATCGTCGCCCGGGAGCCCGCAGCGCAGTGGGAGACGGTCCGGTTCCGGCTGCCCGACGGGCTGGCCCGGTACGTGGTGGAGAAGGGCTCGATCACCGTCGACGGCGTGTCCCTGACCGTCGCCGAGGCGGGCGACGACTGGTTCTCGGTCGGTCTGATCCCCACCACGCTGAAGCTCACGGTGCTCGGCACGAAGCAGGTCGGCGACCCGGTCAACCTGGAGGTCGACGTGCTGGCCAAGTACGTCGAGCGGCTGCTCGGCGACCGGAGCGTGGGGGGTGCCCGGTGATGGGCCCGCTCGGCTGGCTGCTCGACGCCCAGGTGCACGTGGCCGGCTCGCCGGTGCTGGTCCGGGAGATCGTCGGCAACGTCTTCGGGCTCGGCTCGGCGCTGCTCGGGCTGCGCCGCGTGGTCTGGGCCTGGCCGGTCGGCATGATCGGTAACGCGCTGCTGCTCACCGTGTTCCTCGGCGGCGTCTTCGTCACCCCGCAGGCGCACGACCTCTACGGCCAGGCCGGCCGGCAGGTCTTCTTCTTCGCCGTCAGCGTGTACGGCTGGTGGCGCTGGTCGCGCAACCGGCGCGCCGGTGGCGGGGACGAGCCGGCCGTGGTGCCGCGCTGGGCCACCTGGCCGGAGCGGCTCGGCCTGCTCGTCGCGGCCGTCGCCGGCACCGCCGCCGCGTACCCGGTGCTCGCCGCGCTCGGTTCGTGGGGGCCGCTGCCCGATGCCTGGATCCTGGTCGGCAGCCTGCTCGCCACGTACGGCATGGCCCGCGGCTGGGTCGAGTTCTGGCTGATCTGGATCGCCGTCGACGCGGTCGGCGTACCGCTGCTGCTGCGCGGCGGCTTCTACCCGTCGGCCGCCATGTACCTGGTCTACGGCGCGTTCTGCGCGGCCGGCCTGTACAGCTGGTGGCGCACCTCCCGGGCCGTCGCGACCGCGCCCGCCCCGATCCCGGCGACGTACTCGGAGGCCGTGGCATGAGCACGTTCGGTTCGATCGAGCAGGCGGTCGCGGACATCGCCGCCGGGCGTCCGGTGGTGGTGGTCGACGACGAGGACCGCGAGAACGAGGGCGATCTGATCTTCGCGGCCGAGCTGGCCACCCCGGAGCTGGTCGCGTTCATGGTCCGCTACACCTCCGGCTACATCTGCGTGCCGCTGACCGAGGACGAGTGCGACCGGCTCGACCTGCCGCCGATGCACCACACGAACCAGGACCGGCGCGGCACCGCGTACACGGTGACTGTGGACGCCCGCGAGGGCGTCAGCACCGGCATCTCGGCCGCCGACCGGTCGCACACCATCCGGCTGCTCGCCGACGCCGCCACCGGCCCGACCGACCTGGCCCGGCCCGGCCACGTGGTGCCGCTGCGCGCCCGCGCCGGCGGGGTGCTGCGCCGCCCCGGGCACACCGAGGCGGCGGTGGACCTGACCCGGATGGCCGGGCTGCGCCCGGCCGGGGTGCTCTGCGAGCTGGTGAACGACGACGGCACCATGATGCGCCTGCCGGACCTGGAGAAGTTCTGCGCCGAGCACGGGCTGACGCTCGTCACCATCGCGGACCTGATCGCACATCGGCGGCGTACCGAGAAGCAGGTCGAGCTGGCCGCCGAGGCCCGGATGCCCACCCCGTACGGCGTGTTCAAGGCGCTCGGCTACCGCGCCGAGCACGACCCGGCCGAGCACGTCGCGCTGGTCATGGGCGACCTGGGCGACGGGCGGGACGTGCTGGTGCGGGTGCACTCCGAGTGCCTCACCGGCGACGTGTTCGGCTCGCTGCGCTGCGACTGCGGGCCGCAGTTGCAGGCGTCGCTGGCCCGGGTCGCCCAGGAGGGCCGAGGCGTGGTCCTCTACGTGCGCGGGCACGAGGGCCGGGGCATCGGCCTGCTGCACAAGCTGCAGGCGTACCAGCTCCAGGACCAGGGCCGCGACACCGTGGACGCGAACCTCGACCTCGGGCTGCCGGCCGACGCCCGCGACTACGGCACCGGCGCGCAGATCCTCTACGACCTGGGCGTCCGGTCGATGCGGCTGCTGACGAACAACCCGGCCAAGCGGGCCGGGCTGGAGGGGTACGGCCTCACCGTGACCGGCCGGGAGGGGCTGCCCGTGCGGTCCAACCCGGAGAACGTGCGCTACCTGCGCACCAAGCGGGACCGGATGGGGCACCTGCTGGACGGACTGGACGAGGTGACCGAGGCGCCGATGGGCCGCCCGGTCGCCGGTGACGAGATCGGAGCGTAGGGCGATGGCGGGTTTCGGTGAGCCGGGCGTGACCGCGGTGGACGCCGCCGGGATGACCGTCGGCGTGGTGGCCGCCCGGTGGCACGGCGACCTGACCGACCACATGACCGAGCGGGCCGTGGCCGCCGCGCAGGCCTGCGGGGCGCGGGCCGTGGTGGCCCGGGTGGCCGGTTCGGTGGAGCTGCCGGTGGTGGCCCAGGCGATGGCCCGCCGCTTCGACGTGGTGGTCGCGCTCGGCGTGGTGGTACGCGGCGCAACGGCGCACTTCGACTACGTCTGCCAGTCGGTCACCGAAGGGCTGACCCGGGTGGCGCTGGACGAGGGCAAGCCGGTGGCGCACGGTGTGCTCACGGTCGACACCATCGAGCAGGCCCGGGATCGGGCCGGGCTGCCCGGCTCGGCCGAGGACAAGGGCTGGTCGGCGACGGTCGCCGCGCTGGACGCCGCGCTTGCCGTCCGCGCGCTGGACGCCCAGTCCGCCCACCGGGTCGGCTTCGCCTGACCCACCGGCGTCCCGGAGCGCGCGCCCAGCCCGGCGATCATGAAGTTGACGGAGACAAAAAGGACAGCGATTGCCGCCAACTTCATGATCGGCGCGTGGCGGGGAGGACGGGGAGGCAGCGCGGTGACGGAGATCGGGTACGCGGACCTGCCGGGGCTGCGGATGGCGTACCGGATCTGGGGCCCCGCCGACGGCTGCCCGCTCGTGGCACTGCACGGCGGCACGGGATCGGGGGAGAGCTGGGCCGCCCTCGCGGCCGCGCTCCGCGCCACCACCCGCACGTACGCCCCCGACCTGCGCGGCTACGGGGCCACCGGGCCTGCCGACGCGTACTCGCTGGAACTGGTCCGCGACGACGTACGAGGACTGCTCGACGCGCTGGCGCTGACCCGGGTCACGGTGCTGGGCCACTCCTCCGGCGCGGTGGCCGCCCACCTGCTCGCCCGGGCGTCTCCGGACCGGGTGGCGGCGCTGGTGCTCGTCGAACCGCCGCCACCGGTGCCGCTCGGCCTGCGGCTGCCACCTCGGCCGGCCGGCCCGCTGCCCTATGACTGGGCCGCCCGCGAAGCGGTCGTCGCGGAACTCAACGCCCCGCCTCCCACGTGGTGGGAGGAGTTGACCGAGATCACTGCGCCCACCCTGGTGGTGGCCGGTGGTCCCGCCAGCCACCTGCCGCAGCACGAGCTGGCGCGGATGGCGGCCCGGATCCCCGCCGCCCGCCTGGTGACAGTCGAGGCCGGTCACGCGGTGCCGGCCGCGCGCCCCGCCGAGCTCGCCACCGTGGTGCGGGACTTCCTCGCCGCGCTGCCCGGGTGAGCCGGACGACGCGGGTGGACCCGGTGGGCGTGCTCACCCGGGGCGGCTGGAAGAATCGCCTTCCGTGAAGACGTTCGAGGAGTTGTTCGCCGAGCTGCAGGCCAAGGCCGCCGCCGGCACCCCGGGCTCGGGCACTGTCGAGGCGCTCGCCAAGGGCGTGCACTTCATCGGCAAGAAGGTCGTCGAGGAGGCGGCCGAGTCGTGGATGGCCGCCGAGCACGAGGGCCCGGAGCGGGCCGCCGAGGAGATCTCCCAGCTGCTCTACCAGGCGCAGGTGCTGATGCTCGCCACCGGCCTGGAGCTGAAGGACGTCTACCGACATCTCTGAGTGCCCGTCCGCTGATCATCCGATCGAACGAAGGAGCACTCCCATGCTGCGTGTCGCAGTACCCAACAAGGGCGCCCTGGCCGAGTCGGCCGCCGGGATGCTGCGCGAGGCGGGCTACCGCCAGCGCACCGACCCGAAGGACCTGGTCTGCCGGGACGAGGCCAACGACATCGAGTTCTTCTACCTGCGTCCCAAGGACATCGCCACCTACGTCGGCTCCGGCGACCTGGACGTCGGCATCACCGGCCGTGACCTGCTGATCGACTCCGGCGCGCCGGCCGAGGAGATCGTCGACCTCGACTTCGGGCGGGCCACCTTCCGGTTCGCCGCCCGGCCCGACGACGTGGCGTCGGTCCAGCAGCTCGGCGGGCACCGCATCGCCACCGCGTACCCGGGTCTGGTCGAGCGGCACCTGGCCGAGCTGGGCGTCAAGGCCGACGTGATCCGCCTGGACGGCGCGGTGGAGAACGCCATCCGCCTCGGCGTGGCCGACGTGGTCGCCGACGTGGTGGAGACCGGCGCGACGCTGCGTCAGGCCGGCCTGGTGGTGTTCGGCGAGCCGCTGCTGCGCTCCTCGGCGGTGCTGGTCCGCCGCGCGGGTGCGCCCGGTGGCCCTCAGCAGGAGCAGTTGCAGCGTCGGCTGCACGGCGTCCTGGTCGCCCGCCGGTACGTGATGCTCGCCTACGACGTGCCGGCCGGCCTGCTGGACCGGGCCAGCTCGCTGACCCCCGGCATCGAGTCGCCCACGGTCTCGCCGCTGCACCGGGAGGGCTGGGTCGCGGTGCAGGCGATGGTGCTCCGCGACGACGTGCACCGGATCATGGACGAGCTGTACGAGCTGGGCGCCCGCGCGATCCTCGTCACCAACATCCACGCCTGCCGGCTGTGAGGCCGCTGCCGCTCCCGGCCGCGCTCGCGGTGGTCGTCCTGGGTGGCGTGGCTTCGGCCGCGCAGGGCGCGGTCAACGCCGAGATGGGGGAGCGGACCGGTGCCCCGGTCCTCGGCGCGGTCGTCAACAACCTCGGCGGCTGCCTGCTGGTGCTGGCCGGGATCGTGACCCTGCCGTCGATGCGCGCCGGGCTGGCCGGGCTGCGCCGCTCCGGGCTGCCGTGGTGGGCGTACCTGGGCGGGGTCGGCGGCGCGGTGATCGTGCTGGTCGCCCCGGTGGTGGTGCCGGTGCTCGGGGTGGCGGTGTTCACGATCGCCCAGGTGGCCGGTGGCAGCCTCGGCGGCCTCGCGGTGGACCGGGCCGGGCTGGCCGCGACCGGGCGGATGCCGCTCACAGTGCCCCGGGTCGGCGGCGCGGTGCTCGGCGTCGGCGCTGTCGCGCTCGCGCAGCTCGGCCGCCCGGTCGGTGACCTGGCGGTCGGGCTGGTGCTGCTCTGCGTCCTGGGCGGGCTGGCGGTGGCCGGGCAGTCCGCGCTCAACGGGCGGGTCGCCGCCTCGGTCGGCCCGGCGGCCGGGCTCGCCGTGAACTTCGCGGTCAGCACCGTGGTGATCGGTGCGGTCGCGGCGCTGACCGGCGCGCTCGCGAGTCAGCCCCGCTGGCCCGGCCAGTGGTGGCTCTACCTCGGCGGCGTCCTCGGCGTCGGCATCGTGCTCTCGCTGCTGGTCGGGGTACGCGCCGCCGGCGTGCTGCGGACCGGCCTGGCGCTGGTGGCCGGGCAGCTCGGCGGCGCGCTGCTGCTCGACCTGGTCCTGCCCGGCGGCCCCGGTGTCCGGCTGCCGGTGCTGGCCGGCGCCCTGCTCACGCTGCTCGCCGTGGTGGTCACCGGGCTGCGCCGGCGCGGCCCGGACCGTGTGGCGGCCGAAGGCGCGCGTGAACCGGATGGCAGACTGGTCGGGTGAGCGATTCCGTGGTGACCGTGCGACCCCGCCGCGTCCGGGTCGTCTGCTGGGTGTCGGCCGTCACGCTGATCGTGGTGTTCAGCCTCGTCGCGACGTCGCTGACCGGCGCCACCGGCAACGGCTACGGCACGTTCCAGCGTGGCGACCAGTTCGCCATGATCGGCCTGGGTGTCTTCGGCGCGCTCGGCTTCCTGCTGTTCACCCGCCCCCGCGTGATCGCCGACGCCAAGGGCGTCCGGGTGCGCAACGTGTTCAGCTCGTACGAGCTGCCGTGGGAGGTCGTCCGCGGTGTCCGGTTCGACCGGGGCGCACCGTGGGCCAGCCTGGAGCTGCACGACGACGACCTGCTGCCGATGGTCGCGTTGCAGGCCGCCGACAAGGAGAGCGCGGTCGAGGCGGTCCGCGCGCTGCGCCGCCTGCACCAGGCGCACCTGGCGGCGCTGTCCGCCGGGCAGTCGGCACCCCGCTGACCAGCGAGCCCGGTTTGGGCGGGCCTGGGCCGAGGGTGTAGTGTTGCGGAGTCGACCAGACTGCCCCCGTCCCTGACGCGCGGGCGGTCGAGAAGCGGAGCGCCCGCTCCCACCCGAGTCGCCGCCACGGTGGCCGGGTCCGGTCCCCGGTTTCGGGCACGTCCCGACGCCGGATGCGCGATCCTGTGATCGTGCCGACCGGTCGAGTGGGCCCTGGCATACGCCGGGGCCTTCTGCTTTCCGGGTCGGCTCCCACCCGGGAGCCCACGGAGTCGGCACCGTAGGAGACTCGACTCGAGGAGGCCCCATCAGCGTCGAACCACGCGTGAACGAGCAGATCCGGGCACGTGAGGTCCGACTGGTCGGCCCTGAGGGTGAGCAGGTGGGCATCGTCCCGCTTGAGCGCGCCCTGCAGCTGGCCGCGGACGTCGACCTGGACCTGGTCGAGGTTGCGCCGATGGCGCGCCCGCCGGTGTGCAAGCTCATGGACTTCGGCAAGTTCAAGTACGAGAGCGCACTGAAGGCGCGCGAAGCGCGGCGTAACCAGCAGCAGACCGTCATCAAGGAGATGAAGCTCCGGCCGAAGATCGACCCGCACGACTACGAGACCAAGAAGGGTCACGTGGTGCGGTTCCTCAAGGCCGGCGACAAGGTCAAGGTGACGATCATGTTCCGCGGTCGCGAGCAGAGCCGCCCGGAGCTGGGTTACCGGCTCCTGCGCCGGCTCGAGTCCGAGATCACGGACCTGGGATACGTCGAGGCCGCGCCGAAGCAGGACGGCCGAAACATGATCATGGTTCTCGCTCCGCACCGGGCCGTCAAGGCCTCCGCGGTCGCCGCCACGGCGTCCCGCGGTGGACCGCGCGACCGGGCGGCGGAGGAACCGGCCGCTCCGGCCGGCGAGACCCCGGCGGCCGGCGACACCGCAGCAGCCGGCGAGACCGGCACGACCGCTGAGACCAGCGGCCAGTAACAGGGGAGAAGACGTTCCAATGCCGAAGATGAAGAGCCACACGGGTATGGGCAAGCGGGTCAAGGTGACCGGCAAGGGCAAGATCGTTGCCCAGCAGGCCGGCCTTCGCCACAACCTGGAGAAGAAGCCCAGCACCCAGACCCGTCGGCTGACCGGCACCGTCGAGCTGGCCAAGGCCGACACCAAGCGCATCAAGAAGCTGCTCGGCCGCTGACGCGAGCCACCTGAACCGAAGAAGGAGTTGAGATGGCACGCGTCAAGCGGGCTGTGAACGCCCAGAAGAAGCGTCGTACCCTGCTGGAGACCGCGAGCGGTTACCGCGGTCAGCGCTCCCGGCTGTACCGCAAGGCCAAGGAGCAGGTGCTGCACTCGATGCAGTACTCCTACCGGGACCGTCGCGACCGCAAGGGCGACTTCCGGCAGCTCTGGATCCAGCGGATCAACGCCGGCGCCCGGGCCAACGGCCTGACCTACAACCGCCTGATCCAGGGCCTGCGCCTGGCCGGCATCGAGGTCGACCGGAAGATCCTGGCCGACATGGCCGTCAACGACGCCGCCTCGTTCGCGGCGATCGTCGAGCTGGCTCGCGCCGCCGTGGCGGCCGAGGGCACCGGTGGCGCCGCGGCTCAGGCCGCCTGACCCACCCCGTACGGCACAGATCGAGGCGTCTCCCATGCAGTCACGTTCGCAGGGGAGGCGCCTCGACGCCGTTCCCGGACCGTTCACCCCGCGTACCCCCAGGGTCGTGGCGGCCCGCCGGCTGCAGCGCCGGCGCGACCGCGACCAGGCCGGCCGGTTCCTGGCCGAGGGACCGCAGGCGGTCCGGGAGGCGCTCGCCCGCACCGGCACCGTGGTCGAGCTGTTCGGCACCCCGGCGGCGCTCGACAGGTACGCCGACCTCGCGGCCGCGGCCGCCCGGGCCGACGTGCCCGTCTCCGAGGTGACCGACGACGCCTTGGCCGCGCTGGCCGAGACCGTCGCGCCGCAGGGCCTGGTGGCGGTGTGCCGGCACCTCGACGTACCCCTGGAACAGGCAGTGGCGCGCGCGCCGCGACTGGTAGCGGTGCTCGCCGGCATCCGCGACCCGGGCAACGCCGGCACCGTGCTGCGCACCGCCGACGCGGCGGGCGCGGGTGCTGTGGTCTTCGCGGGCGAGGCGGTCGACCCCTACAACGGCAAGTGCGTGCGGGCCTCCGCCGGCAGCCTCTTCCACGTCGACGTGGTGCGCGCCGCCGACCCGCTCGCCGCCGTCGAGGCGCTGCGTGCCGGCGGCCTCACGATCTTCGCCACCACCGGGTACGGCGACAGCGACCTCGACGACCTCGCCGACTCGGGACGGCTGGCCGCCCCCACCGCGTGGCTGTTCGGCTCGGAGGCGCACGGCCTGCCCGAGGAGCTGACCGGCGCCGCCGACGCCCGGGTCCGGGTGCCGCTGCACGGGCGCGCGGAGAGCCTGAACCTGGCTGCGGCCGCCGCAGTCTGCCTGTATTCTTCCGCCAGAGCACTGCGTGTCCCCCGGGGCACGCGAGAGACAGCAGGGGAGTCCGCCTCGTCATGAACGCGCCACGGCGTTCGTTTAGCCAGCCCGCCGGTGTCGGCGGGCGGCGGGCCTGACCTTCCCCCTGCACGACTCCCCACCGGCGGGCTGCGGCGAAGCCGCGCGTCCGTAGACTCGCCTAGCCACCCGCGAGGGTCGGCGCCGCCGTGAGGGAGTGCCCGTTCACCATGAGCTACCGCAACGATCCGTACGACCCGAAGCAGGTCGCCCTGCTCGACCCGGACGCCCTGGCCGGAGCAGTGGCCGACGCCGAGAAGGCGTTCGCCGAGGCCGCCGACCCGGACGCGCTCACCGCGCTGCGCCCCGCGCACCTCGGTGACCGGTCCCCGGTGTCGCTGGCGCGCCGGGAGATCGGCGCGCTGCCGCCGGCCGCGAAGGCCGACGCCGGCAAGCGGGTCAACGAGGCCCGCCGGGCGATCGAGTCCGCGTACGCCGCCCGGCAGGAGATCCTGGACCGGGAACGGGCCGCGCGGGTGCTGGTCGAGGAGCGGGTCGACGTGACCCTGCCGTACGACCGCCGGCCGCGCGGCGCCCGCCACCCGCTGAGCGTGCTGATGGAGCAGATCAGCGACCTGTTCATCGGCATGGGCTACGAGGTGGCCGAGGGCCCCGAGGTCGAGCTGGAGTGGACCAACTTCGACGCGCTGAACATCCCGGCCGACCACCCGGCGCGCGGCCTGATGGACACGTTCCACATCGCACCCGAAGGCTCGGGCCTCGTTCTGCGCACGCACACGTCGCCGGTGCAGGCGCGCACCATGCTCAGCCGCAAGCCGCCGATCTACGTGGTGGTGCCCGGCCGGGTCTACCGCACCGACGAGCTGGACGCCACCCACGCGCCGGTGTTCCACCAGGTCGAGGGCCTGGTAGTGGACAAGGGCATCACCATGGCGCACCTGCGCGGCACGCTCGACCACTTCGCCCGGGCCATGTTCGGCGAGGGTGCGAAGACGCGCTGGCGGCCGCACTACTTCCCGTTCACCGAGCCGTCGGCGGAGTTCGACGTGTGGTTCCCGGAGCACCGGGACGGTCCGCAGTGGGTCGAGTGGGGCGGCTGCGGCATGGTCAACCCGCGGGTGTTGCGCGCCTGCGGCATCGACCCGGAGGTCTACTCCGGATTCGCGTTCGGCATGGGCATCGACCGGACCGTGATGGTCCGGCACGGCGTCAGTGACATGCGGGACATGGCCGAGGGCGACGTGCGGTTCACCCGCGCGTTCGGCGCCTGAGCTACGGGAACGGTGGTTTAACAGTCATGCGAGTCTCTGTCAGTTGGCTGCGGGAGTACGTGGACCTGCCGGCCGACCTGCCCACCGGCGACCTGGAGCAGGCGCTGGTCGACCTCGGCATCGAGGTCGAGTCCGTGGTGGACCTGCGCGAGTCGGTCACCGGCCCGCTCGTCGTCGGCGAGGTCCTGGAGATCGAGGAGCTGACCGGCTTCAAGAAGCCGATCCGCTTCTGCCGGGTCGACGTCGGCGCCGCGAACGGCACCGGTGAGCCGCAGGAGATCGTCTGCGGGGCGCGCAACTTCGCCGTGGGCGACAAGGTCGTGGTGATCCTCCCCGGCGGTGTGCTGCCCGGCGGGTTCGCGATCGGCGCGCGCAAGACGTACGGGCGCAACTCCCACGGCATGATCTGCTCGGCGCAGGAGCTGGGGCTCGGCGACGACCACGCGGGCATCGTCGTGTTGCCCGAGGACGTCAAGGCCCAGCCCGGCGACGACGCCCGGCCCGTCGTCGGCCTGGACGACGTCGTGGTCGAGATGGAGATCACCCCGGACCGCGGGTACGCGCTGAGCGTGCGCGGCATCGCCCGAGAGCTGTCGCACGCGCTCGGCGTGCCGTTCCGCGACCCGGCCGACGCGCCCGCGCCCGGCGCGACCGCCGAGCCCGCGTATCCGGTGGAGGTCCGCGACACTGTCGGCTGCGACCGGTTCGCGGCGCGGATGGTGCGCGGCGTCGACCCGACAGTCGAGACGCCCGGCTGGATGCGGCAGCGGCTCACGGTGGCCGGGGTGCGCAGCATCTCGCTCGCCGTCGACATCACCAACTACCTGATGCTCGAACTCGGCCAGCCGATGCACGCCTTCGACGCGGACCGGATCGCCGGCACGCTCGTGGTGCGCCGTGCCGAGGCGGGGGAGAAGCTGACCACGCTGGACGGGGTCAACCGCACGCTGTCCGCCGAGGACCTGGTCATCTGCGACGACTCGGGTCCGATCTCGCTGGCGGCGGTGATGGGCGGCGAGACCAGCGAGGTGCTCGCCTCCACCACGAACGTGCTGTTCGAGGCGGCGCACTGGGATCCGGCCACCGTCGGCCGTACCGCACGGCGGCACAAGCTGTTCAGCGAGGCGGCGAAGCGGTGGGAGCGGGGCGTCGACCCGGCGCTGCCGCTGGTCGCGCTGGAGAAGGCGGTCCGGCTGCTCACCGACCTCGCCGGCGGCACCGCGGGCGAAGAGGTGCTCGACATCGACCACGTCGCGCCGCGTACGCCCGTGACGCTGCCGGTGGACCTGCCGTCGCGCCGCGTCGGCGTGACGTACTCGCCGGACCGGGTGGTGGAGCTGCTGGAGCAGGTCGGTTGCACCGTCACCCGCGGCACCGACCGGCTCGCCGAGGACCCGGGCACGGTGGGCACGGCCGCCGGTGCCGGCTCGGGTGCCGGTGAGGTGCTGACCGTGACGCCGCCGAGCTGGCGACCCGACCTGACCGACCCGGCCGACCTGGTGGAGGAGGTGGTACGCCTCGACGGCTACGACCGTGTGCCGTCGGTGCTGCCCACCGCGCCGCCCGGCCGGGGCCTGACCTGGCAGCAGCAGCGCCGCCGGGCCGTCGCCCGCTCGCTCGCCGAACGCGGCTACGTCGAGGTGCTGGCGCAGCCGTTCGTCGCGCCGGAGCTGGTCGACCAGCTCGGCCTGCCCGCCGACGACCCACGCCGCCCCGCGGTACGGCTGGCGAACCCGCTGTCGGAGGAGGAGCCGCTGCTGCGCACCACGCTGCTCGGCCCGCTGCTCGGCATCGTCAAGCGTAACGTCGGCCGGGGCCAGCGGGACGTGGCGATCTACGAGATCGGCACGGTCTTCCACCCGCGCCCCGGCGCCGGTGCTCCGCCCGCGATGGGCGTGGACCGACGGCCCACCGACGAGGAGTTCGCCGCCGCCGACGCGGTGGTGCCCGCCCAGCCGCGGCACGTCGCGGTGGCGCTCACCGGCGAGATCGAACCGGCCGGCTGGTGGGGTGCGGGCCGCACGGCCGGCTGGGCGGACGCGGTCGAGGCGGGCCGGGCGGTGCTCGACGCCGCCGGCATCCCCGCCGACCGGGTGACGGTACGGGCCGGCGAGCGGGCGCCCTGGCACCCGGGCCGCTGCGCCGAACTGGTGGTGGACGACGTGGTCGTCGGCCACGCCGGTGAGCTGCACCCGGCCGTGCTGGCCGCGCTGGAGCTGCCCCGGCGTACCAGCGCAATGGAACTGGACCTGGACGCGCTGCCCGCCGCGCCGCTGGCGGCCGGCCCGACCATCTCCACGTTCCCGCCGGCCCTGATCGACGTGGCGTTGGTGGTGGACGAGTCGGTGCCGGCCGCCGAGGTGCGGGCGGCACTGGTCGAGGGCGCGGGCCCGCTGCTGGAGGACGTGCGCCTGTTCGACGTCTACACCTCCGAGCAACTCGGCGAGGGACGCAAGTCGCTGGCGTACAAACTGACGTTCCGCGCCCCGGACCGGACCCTCGCGGGCGAGGAGGCGGTGGCGGCGCGCGACGCGGCCGTCGCGGTCGCCGCCGAGCGCTTCGGCGCCACCCTGCGCGGCGCCTGAAAGGAGGGGCCCCCTCTTGACGCCTCCGGTAGAGGAGGGGGCCCCGTTTAACAGCCGTCGACCGTACGGCTTACTCGTCGTCGGAAGGCAACTCGCCGAGACCTCGCAGGCCTGGCAGATCCCGGACCGTTATCCGCCGGTAGTCCGTGTCCACGAGCCGCTCAGCGCGTAGCTCGCGCAGGGCCTTCTGAATCGATGTCTCCGCCGCACCACAGATCGTGGCGAGTTCCGGCTGGGTCAGACGGACGTCGATGACCACACCTTCCGGACTCCGCCTACCGTGCGTCCGGCACAGCTCCGCGATCACCCGGGCCACGCGGATCTTTACGTGGTACGAGGTGAAGTCGATGCGGCGCCGGTTGGACCAGCGCAGCCGATCCGCCACCATCGCCGCGAGTTCGAGCGCGGATTCGGGGTGCTCCTTGAGGAATCGGGTGAACCGGTCTCTGGGAATGACGCTGTACCGCGTGGGGCCGCAGGTGGTGATTGTGGCCGAGCGGGGTTGATCGTTCAGGGCGGACATCTCACCGACCAGGTCACCACCGACGCGCAGCGAGAGCAACGCCGACCTACCGTCGGGGAGACTCGCTGTCACCTTGGTCAACCCCTCCTCCAGGAGCACCAGGTGCGATTCCCGGACGCCCTCGTGGATCAGGATCTGACCGGCGGGTACCTGACGTCGGACACCGAGACCCAGGACGATCTCCCGATCTGCCGGGCGCAGCCGCCGGAGGAAGGTCCCGTACGGCCACTCGGCCTGGGGCGGTGCCCCTCGACGCATCGACAACCCCATTCTCGCCAGCCAGCGAAGACCGTCGAAGCGTAGCCGAAGCTGAGCGGAGCGCGACGCGCGGCGCAACAGTGCGGCGGCCCCGACGTAGATCGCCACCACGGACAGCACTGCCGCCGGGTGCCAGCCCGCGTCGAGAAGCAACTCGCTGAGGACGTCGATCATGCGTCCAGTCCATCGCGGCTCCGCCTGCCGAATCCCGGACGAAGACGGGAAGACCGGTTCCGGACAGGCACGGCGGATGCCGTACTTCTACGGGGTGCGGCTCGGGCGAGCCGGATTCGATGTCCCTTGTGATCCCGCCGGTTCCGGCGGGTGAGTGACGAAGGGGCGACACCGGATGCACCATCCCGAGCGACGAATGTTGATCAGCGTGGACATGGAGCGGTACAGCCGCCGCAGCAATGTCCAGCAGTACGAGGCGCAGCAGGAGTTCCGGCGCCTCCTGCATGAGGCCGCCGCGCTGGTCGGACTGGACCGGACGCAGTGGCATACCCAGCAGGCCGGTGACGGGGAATTGGCGATTCTCCCGCGGGACGCCCACGAGGCGCTCATCATCGGCCGATTCGTCCCCGAGCTCAACCGACGGCTGCGTGCGTACAACGTCAGCCGGGTGCCGGCGGCGCGGATCCGCTTGCGGGTGGCCGTCCATCAGGGCCTCGTACACCTGGACGGCGCGAACGGCTTCCCGGGTTCGGCAGTCGTCCTCGTCTGCCGGCTCTGCGACTCCGATCCGCTGAAGCGGGCTCTTGCCGCCTTCCCGGACGCTGGAGTCGCGCTCGTCGTCTCCGACGACATCTACCGGAACGTCGTCCAGGAGTACCCCGAGGAGATGCGGCCCGAGCGGTTTCGCAAGGTTCAGGTGAGCCACCCGGACAAGGGCTTCGAGGAGACCGCCTGGCTCTACGTGGTCGACGAGGACATGTCGTCGTTGCCGGTCGGTGAACCGCGAACGGTAGACCCGGCAGGCGGCGTCGAGTCCGACTCCATCGGCCGTTCGGTCGAACCGCCGCATTCCGGCGACGCCGGCATCCGGATCGGCAGCCTCCAGGTCCACGGGCAGAGCGCTGTCGGCCCGAACGCGACGGCGATCGGATCGGTCGGCCGCGACGCGATCATCGACCGGGACGGGACCGAACGATGATCGCCCACGTGCCCCCGCCGGAGACCGACGGCGTCCCGGTGCCGGTCCCGCCGGTCCACCCGGATGACGGCGGAGAGGCTGCACGCGCCACGGTCGACGGGGCCGCCCCCGGCGCCGATCCGTCGGATGCGGATGAGCAAGGCCTCGCGGAGGAGACGGAGGACGATCCGTCTCTCGACCCGCGCGAGATCATCGGCCGGCTCTCCGCGCTGCTCGGCGCACCGGCGGGGATCGAGGTCGGGGATGTACACGTTCAGGGCCAGAACGCGACCGGGACCGGAGCCACCGCCATCGGCGCGATGCACGTCACCATGGCCGGCGTCGGGGACGGCCGGAGCTGGTCGGAGACGTTGAGTGGAGCCACAGTCCGACAGTCCGCGGACGGGTACGCGCCGGCGTCGAGCGATCAGTACCTCGACCGGCGGCTCAAGCGCCGAGGGCTGCTGTGTCTCTCCGGACCGGAAGGTACGGGCCGCTACACGGCCGCATGTCTGGCCTCCGCCAGACGGCACGGCTACGACCGGGTGGGCCTGATCAACGTGGAGAGCCTCGGAGATCTGATCCGGACCGCCGGCATCCTCCGAGCCGGGCACGGTTACGTCCTGCCCTTGGGCGACGCGGCGATCCGGGACCTGGACGGTATGACCCTGGTCGGCGCGGCAGCTCGGGCCGAGGCGGTGGGCTGCACGGTGGTGCTCGTCGGTGATTTCCAGTCGCGGGGCCGGGAGTTCACCGACCAGATCGTCGAGCATCGGCCTCCCGGCGCTGCGGATGTCTTCCGGGCCCAACTACGGCGGCATCTGCGCGGCCGGTGCGTCGGGCGATGTGGCAACGAGTGCGTCGGAGCGTGCGTCGATCGCTATGTCGAGGACGAAGCCGTCGGGCACCCGCTGATGATCGCCTACCTGCGCGGCGATCCGCGCCCGGGCGAGGTGGTCCGCTTGGTGGAGTCCATCGCCCGGAACCCCGTGAACGGTGTGGATCTGACGCAGCGGTTGGAACGCCTGCTGCCAGGGCAGGTGCGGGAGCGGGCGGCGCGCATTCTCGACTGCTCCGACGGGCAGCACCCGTCGGAGTTCTGGGCTGCCGGCGACCGTCGTGCGTTCCGCCTGTCCTGTGCGGTACTCGCCGGCCAGCCGGTATCGGAGGTCCACCACGCCGCACGACTGTTGACCGGGCCTTCGGCGGATGACCTGCCGCCAGCGGTCATGCCTGGCCGCGGGTCCGCGCTTGACGAGTTGATGGGGCCCGAACTTCGTCAGGCGGTGCGGGTGGTCGACGACGATCGAGTGCCGGGCGGGCGACGAGTGGAGTTCATCCCGGCCAACGACGCGCTTCGTTCCAGCCTCCTGGAGGTCGCCTGGCAGGACTGGTGGCACCCGGAGCGGCTTCTGCGGTGGTGGGTTGATCTCGCCCGCAGCGATGTGCCCGGCGTCCGGCAGGCCGCAGCGGGCGCCATCGGCTGGTCGGCAAGTCTCGCGGTGCGCTCCGCGTTGCAGGCCGTGGACGAGTTGGCACGGGAACGACGCGCCGGTGTGCGTCAGACGGCGGCCATCGCTCTGGTCGCGATGGCCATGCAGCCCTCGCTGCGTCATCGGCTTCGCGCCGAGTTGGACCGCTGGGCCGACAGTGGCACGGCGCATCGCCGGGACACCGTGGCCCGGGCCTACGCTCTCGGCCTCGCTCGTCTCTGGCCCGAGAGCGCGCTGCTCCACCTGCGTCAGGTGGCGGAGGCACGGATGCAGCGCTGGCACAACTCCGTGGTCCGGGGCCTCGTGGAGGTGTACGACGCAGGGCACACGGCGGAGGTGACGGCCACGCTGGCGGAGTGGGCCGTCTCGGCCCACCCGGAGGTGCGCCTGCACGCCGGCCGGGCGCTGCGGATCCTGGCCGACCGGTGGTCACCCGTGCCGCGGGAACACTGGCCCGAACTGCTCGACCTGACACGGCGCGGCACCGTCCAACTACAGGATCTGGCCACCTGCTGGGCCGCCGCGCTCGCCATCCCAGGAACCGCGTTTCGCGCCTGGCGAACGCTCGGTTTCTGGCTCAGCCGCGCGGACGGACAGCCTGAGGTGGCGATGTACTGCGGACAGCTGCTCACGGCGGTGGTGGCCGGCCGAGAGCCCCTCCGGCGTCGCTTGGATCACCAGATTCAGCACGTCTGGCAGCCCCTGATGCCCGGCAACTCCCTACTCGACGACGTACGACGACTCACGAACGAGGAACAGAGATGACCACCCCTCCCGCAGCGCCTTCGAGCACCCCTTCCTCCGCTCCGGATCAGCCGGCACGCCGCTGGTGGCACACCGTCTTCCCGCCCGCCCCGTCGACCATCGCTTCCCCCACCCCGGCTGCTCCCGTCGCCGTGTCGTTTCGCCAGGAGGCCCCGCAGCCCCTCCTGGTGCCGGCGAAAGGTGACGCCTTTGACTTCCGCCTGTACGCCGTCTACGTCTGGACGGCGCACCGGATGACGTTCGAGGAACTGCGGTTCCGGGCCGAGGGCTACCTGACGTGGGCGTGCGGCATTCTCCGGGAACAAGCGGTCGAGTTGGCCCGGCGGCATGAGCCGCACCGCTCCCACGAGCTGGAGCAGGCTCTGAACGCGCATCTGTCCGGCCAGCGCTGGCCCCGGCAGGGGACAGCCCCCTCCTTCACCGCCCAGGTCCGTGTCAGCCCCGACGAGCGGGTCCGCGAGCGGCTGCGGCCGTACTGGGAGGACCGGATCAAGTTGGAGTGCGACCACGAGCTGCATAAGGTCAGGGCCCGCCAGGCCGATGACCTGACCCGACGGTGGTGCGCGGTGCTCCAGAATCTCGAAGGCGACCCGGTGACGATGCATGCCGCCCGGCTGACCGGGGAGCAGTTCGCCGAGGTGTTCCGTCGGTACGTGGCAGAGCGCCGGGAAACCGTGCCGGAGTTGGTGGAACTGCTCCGGGAGGCGGTCCGGGGTCACAACGACTTGAACATGGGCCCGTCGGAGTACACCCAGGCCTGGGATGCGGCCCTCCGCACCTATGAACGTCAGCACGGGCTCGTCGAGCGAGGTTGATCCTGGCCGGGCGGCCCTTCCGACCCCCTCCCAGGAAGGGCCGCCCGCCGCAGCTTCATGCAGTATGCTGCATGAACTTGCACTGCTCGCCTTGTCGCTGGTAACCTTCTCTGCATAGTCATGCGGAGGTGGGTATGGGCATTCGGGTTGCTGTTGCCGGGGCGAGTGGATACGCCGGGGGCGAACTGCTGCGCCTGCTCGCCGGTCACCCCGAGTTCGAGCTGATCACCGCCACCGCGCACAGCCAGGCCGGTCAGCCCGTCAGCGCCGTACACCCGCACCTCGCCGGCCTGGACCTCGTGTTCGCCGCGACCGAACCGGCGACCCTGGCCGACGCGGACCTGGTCTTCCTGGCCCTGCCGCACGGGCAGTCCGCGGCGCTCGCCGCGGCGCTGCCCGATTCGGTCAAGGTGGTCGACCTCGGCGCTGACCACCGGCTGCGCGACGCCGGCGCCTGGTCCCGCTACTACGGCGGCGAGCACGCCGGCGCCTGGACCTACGGGCTGCCCGAGCTTCCCGGCGGGCGGGCCGAGATCGCCGCCGCGACGCGGGTCGCCAGCACCGGCTGCTACGCGGTGGCGACCACGCTGGCGCTGGCGCCGCTGGTCGCCGCCGGCGCGGTACGCCCCGACGACGTGGTGGTGGTCGCCGCCTCCGGCACCTCCGGCGCGGGCCGCGCCGCAAAGGCCCACCTGCTCGGCAGCGAGGTGATGGGCGACCTGACCCCCTACAAGGTCGGCGCGCACCAGCACGTGCCGGAGATCAAGCAGGCCACCGGCGCGACCGGCCTGTCCTTCACCCCGGTGCTCGCGCCGATGCCCCGGGGGATCCTGGCCACCGTCACCGCGGTGCCCACCGGCGACGCCGACCCGCGCGCGGTGCTGGCCGCCGCCTACGCCGACGCGCCGTTCGTGCACGTGCTGCCCGAGGGATCGTGGCCGCACACCGCGGCCACCGCCGGGTCGAACTCCTGCCACCTCCAGGCGACTGTCGACGTCGACTCGGGCCGGGTGATCGTGGTCAGCGCGATCGACAACCTGGGCAAGGGCGCGGCCGGCCAGGCCGTGCAGAACGCCAACCTGATGGTGGGTCTCCCGGAGACCACCGGTCTGTCCGTGTTTGGAGTGGCCCCGTGAGCGTCACCGTCCCCCGTGGGTTCCGCGCCGCAGGTGTCGCGGCCGGACTGAAGTCCTCCGGCGCCGCCGACGTCGCCCTCGTCATAAACGACGGCCCGGACGCCGGTGTGGCGGGCGTCTTCACCGCCAACCGGGTCAAGGCCGCGCCGGTGCTCTGGAGCCAGCAGGTCGTGCACGGCGGTGTCGTGCGCGCCGTGGTGCTCAACTCCGGCGGCGCGAACGCCTGCACCGGACCGGCCGGATTCCAGGACACCCACGCCACCGCCGAGCACACCGCCGCCGCGATCACCGCGGCGAACGCCCGGCTGATCGTCGGCGCCGGCGAGGTGGCGGTCTGCTCGACCGGCCTGATCGGCGAGCGGCTGCCGATGGACAAGCTTCTCCCCGGCGTACGCGAGGCGGTGCGCGGCCTGTCCCGCGACGGCGGCCCGGCGGCCGCCGAGGCGATCATGACCACCGACACCCGGCCCAAGACGACAGTGGCGCAGGGTACGGGCTGGACCGTCGGCGGCATGGCCAAGGGCGCGGGCATGCTCGCCCCGGCCATGGCCACCATGCTCTGCGTGCTCACCACCGACGCGGTGGCCGGGCCGGACGCCCTGGACGCCGCGCTGCGCGCCGCCACCCGGATCACGTTCGACCGGATCGACTCCGACGGCTGCATGTCCACCAACGACACCGTGCTGCTGCTCGCAAGCGGCGCCTCCGGCATCGAGCCGACCGCCGAGGAGCTGACCGCCGCGGTCACCGCCGCCTGCCACGACCTGGCCCAGCAGCTCCTGGCCGACGCCGAGGGCGCGACCAAGGAGGTCGCGATCGAGGTGGTCGGCGCGGCGAGCGAGGACGACGCGGTCGAGGTGGGCCGCACGGTGGCCCGCAACAACCTGGTGAAGACCGCGCTGTTCGGCAACGACCCGAACTGGGGCCGGATCCTCGCCGCGGTCGGCACCACCGCCGCCGTGTTCGAACCGGACGGCGTCGACGTCGCGGTGAACGGCATCTGGGTGTGCCGGGGCGGCGCCGCCGCCGAGGACCGCGCCAAGGTGGACCTCACCGGCCGCGGCGTCACGGTCCGGATCGACCTGCACGCCGGCACCGACGCGGCCACCATCTGGACCAACGACCTGTCCCACGCGTACGTCCACGAGAACTCGGCCTATTCCACATGAATCTGAGTGCTGACCTCACCAGGGCCCAGGCCAAGGCCGCCACGCTGATCGAGGCGCTGCCCTGGCTGGCCCGTTTCTCCGGCGCCACCGTCGTGGTCAAGTACGGCGGCAACGCCATGGTCGAACCGGAACTCCAGCGCGCCTTCGCCGCCGACATGGTGTTCCTGCGCTACGCCGGCCTGAAGCCGGTAGTGGTGCACGGCGGCGGCCCGCAGATCTCCGCCATGCTCGGCCGGCTGGGCATCGCCAGCGAGTTCCGCGGTGGCCTGCGGGTCACCACCCCGGAGGCGATGGACGTGGTCCGGATGGTCCTGGTCGGTCAGGTCGGCCGGGAACTGGTCGGGCTGATCAACGCGCACGGCCCGTACGCGGTCGGCCTCTCCGGTGAGGACGCCGGACTGTTCACGGCGGTGCGCCGCCCCGCGTACGTGGACGGGGAAGCGGTCGACGTGGGCCAGGTCGGCGACGTGGAGTCGGTGAACGTCTCGGCGGTCACCGACCTGATCGAGGCCGGCCGGATCCCGGTCATCTCGACAGTCGCGCCGGATGCCGACGGGGTGCTGCACAACCTCAACGCGGACACCGCCGCCGCCGCGCTCGCGGTCGCGCTGGACGCCCGCAAGCTGGTCGTGCTGACCGACGTGTCAGGCCTGTACGCCGACTGGCCCGACACGTCCAGCCTGGTCAGCGAGATCACCGCGGACGACCTGGCGAAGCTGCTGCCGTCCCTGGAGTCGGGCATGGTCCCGAAGATGGAGGCCTGCCTGCGGGCGGTGCGCGGGGGAGTGCCGGCCGCGCACGTCGTCGACGGCCGGGTCGCCCACTCCACGCTGCTGGAAGTGTTCACGTCGGAGGGCTTCGGAACGATGGTGATCGACTCATGAGCACGCTCGTGCAGCGGTGGAACGCCACCATGATGGACAACTACGGCACGCCGCCGCTGGCGCTCGTCTCCGGCTCCGGCGCCGTCGTGACCGACGACACCGGCCGGGAGTACGTCGACCTGCTCGGCGGCATCGCCGTCAACGCGCTCGGCCACGCCCACCCGGCGGTGGTGGCCGCCGTCAGCAAGCAGGTCGCGACGCTCGGGCACGTGTCGAACCTGTTCGTCGCCGAGCCGCCGGTGGCGCTGGCCGAACTGCTGCTCGCGCTGGCAGGCCGCCCGGGCCGGGTGTTCTTCGCCAACTCGGGCGCGGAGGCCAACGAGGCCGCGTTCAAGCTGTCCCGGCTCACCGGCCGCCGGCACGTGGTCGCCACCCACGGCGGCTTCCACGGCCGGACAATGGGCGCGCTGGCGCTGACCGGGCAGCCGGCGAAGGCCGACCCGTTCCGCCCGCTACCAGGCGACGTCACACACGTGCCGTTCGGCGACGCCGACGCGCTGGCCGAGGCGGTCACCGACGACACCGCCATGCTGATCATCGAGCCGATCCAGGGCGAGAACGGCGTGGTCGTCCCGCCGCCCGGCTACCTGGCCGCGGCCCGGCGGATCACCGCCGCGCACGGCGCGCTGCTGGTGCTCGACGAAGTGCAGACCGGCATCGGCCGCACCGGCCACTGGTTCGCCCACCAGGCCGACGGCGTCGAGCCGGACGTCGTCACGCTCGCCAAGGGTCTCGGCGGCGGGCTGCCGCTGGGCGCCTGCCTGGCCTTCGGCCGGGCCGCCGACCTGCTCACGCCCGGCTCGCACGGCACCACGTTCGGCGGCAACCCGATCAGCTGCGCCGCCGCGCTCGCGGTCGTCTCCACGATCGCGCACGAGGGCCTGCTCGACCACGTCAAGCGGGTCGGCGAGCGGCTGCGGCGCGGCGTCGAGGCGCTCGGGCATCCGCTGGTCCGCGAGGTGCGCGGCGCCGGGCTGCTGCTCGGCATCGTGCTCGACCAGCCGGTCTCCGCCGCCGCCGCGGCGGCGCTGCGCGAGGCGGGTTTCCTGGTCAACCCGGTGCAGCCGGACGTGGTCCGGCTCGCCCCGCCGCTGATCCTCACCGCCCCCCAGGCCGACGCGTTCGTCGCCGCGCTGCCGGCCGCGCTGTCCGCCGCCGCGCCGCCCACTTCCACAGACGCCGCCACGCCGGCCGGCATCGCCGCGACCGCCGAGGCCACCGCGCCCGACGCCACGACCCCGACGGAGGCTCCCGCATGATCCGCCACTTCCTGCGCGACGACGACCTCACGCCCGCCGAGCAGGCCGCCGTGCTCGACCTCGCCGCCCGGATGAAGGCCGACCGGTACGCGCACCAGCCCCTGACCGGGCCGAAGTCGGTGGCGGTGCTGTTCGACAAGCAGAGCCTGCGTACCCGGATCTCGTTCGACGTGGGCATCGCCGAGCTGGGCGGGCACCCGCTCGTGGTGGACACCCAGGTCACCCACTTCGGCCGGGGCGAGACGCTCGGCGACGCCGGCCGGGTGCTGTCCCGCTACGTCGCCGCGATCGTGCTGCGCACCCACGGCGACGACCGGATCGCCGAGGTCGCCGAGCACGCCACGGTGCCCGTCGTGAACGCGCTCACCGACACGTACCACCCCTGCCAGCTGCTGGCCGACCTGCTCACCGTGCGGGAGCGCTTCGGCGGCACCGCCGGGCGGATCGTGACGTACGTGGGCGACGCGGCGAACAACATGGCCCACTCGTACCTGCTGGCCGGGGCGACAGCCGGGATGCACGTGCGGATCGCCGGTCCGGAGGGGTTCCAGCCGGACCCGGAGATCGTGGCCCGCGCCGAGAAGATCGCCGCCACCACCGGCGGGTCGGTGCAGCTGTTCACCGACCCGATCGAGGCGGTACGCGGCGCGCACGTCGTCGCCACCGACACCTGGACGTCGATGGGGCAGGAGGACGACGGGCTGGACCGGATCACCCCGTTCCTGCCGTACCAGGTCAACGCCGCGCTGCTCGGCCACGCCGACGCCGACGTGATCGTGCTGCACTGCCTGCCCGCCCACCGGGGCGAGGAGATCACCGACGAGGCGCTCGACGGCCCGCACAGCGCGGTGTTCGACCAGGCGGAGAATCGGCTGCACGCCCAGAAGGCGCTGCTGACGTTTCTCCTGGAGGAATCCGCATGACCGCTCCGCTGACCCGCGCCGCGCGGCACGCCCGCATCGTCGAGCTGATCCGCGACACCCCCATCCACTCGCAGACCGAGCTGGCCGACCTGCTCGCCGGGGACGGCATCCAGGTCACCCAGGCCACGCTGTCGCGCGACCTGAAGGAACTGGGAGCGGTGACCGCGCGGGGCGGCGACGGGCGGGGCGTCTACCTGATCCCGGAGGACGGCCACCGGCCGCTGCGCGACGCCGAGGGCGCGCCGGCCCGGCTGATCCGGCTGCTGCGTGAGCTGCTGAACGGCGTCGACTCCAGCGGCAACATCGCGGTGCTGCGCACCCCTCCGGGCGCAGCGCAGTATCTCGCCAGCGCGCTGGACCGGGCCGGCCTGTCCGAGATCGTCGGCACCATCGCCGGCGACGACACCATCCTCGTCGTGGCCCGTGAGGCCGACGGCGGCGCCGCGCTGGGTGAGCGGCTCGCCGCCTGGGCCCGCCGCGACGACACAGTCGAAGGGGGCACCTCGTGACCGAGCGGGTCGTGCTCGCGTACTCCGGGGGCCTGGACACCTCGGTTGCGATCCCGTACCTGGCCGAGCGGACCGGCGCTGAGGTGATCGCGGTAGCCGTGGACGTCGGCCAGGGCGGCGAGGACATGGCCGTGATCCGGCAGCGCGCGCTCGACTGCGGCGCGGTCGAGTCCGAGGTGGTGGACGCGCGCGACGAGTTCGCCGCCGACTACTGCCTGCCGGCGATCCGGGCCAACGCCCTCTACATGGACCGCTACCCGCTGGTGTCCGCGCTGTCCCGGCCGCTGATCGTCAAGCACCTGGTCGCGGCGGCGCGTGCCCACGGCGGCACGATCGTGTCGCACGGCTGCACCGGCAAGGGCAACGACCAGGTCCGGTTCGAGGTCGGCCTGGCCGCCCTCGCACCGGACCTGACGGTCGTCGCGCCCGCCCGGGACTTCGCCTGGACCCGGGACAAGGCGATCGCGTACGCGCAGGAGAAGGGGCTGCCGATCGACGTGTCGGCGAAGTCGCCGTACTCGATCGACCAGAACCTGTGGGGCCGGGCCGTCGAGACGGGGTTCCTGGAGGACATCTGGAACGCCCCGGTCGAGGACCTCTACGCCTACACCGAGGACCCGGCGTCGGAACGCGACCCGGACGACCTGGTGATCACCTTCGACGGCGGCGTACCGGTCGCCATCGACGGCGAGACGGTCACGCCTTACCAGGCGATCCGGGAGCTGAACCGGCGGGCCGGGGCGCACGGCGTGGGCCGGCTCGACATGGTCGAGGACCGACTGGTCGGCATCAAGAGCCGAGAGGTGTACGAGGCGCCCGGCGCGCTCGCCCTGATCACCGCCCACCAGGAGCTGGAGGCGGTGACAGTCGAGCGGGATCTCGCCCGGTTCAAGCGCGGCGTCGACCAGCGCTGGGGTGAGCTGGTCTACGACGGGCTCTGGTTCTCGCCGCTGAAGCGCGCGCTGGACGCGTTCATCGACGACGCCCAGCGGCACGTCACCGGCGAGGTGCGGCTGCGGCTGCACGGCGGCCGGGCGGTCGTCACCGGCCGGCGCTCCGAGGCGAGCCTCTACGACTTCGGTCTCGCCACCTACGACACCGGCGACACGTTCGACCAGTCGCTGGCGAAGGGATTCGTACGACTGTGGGGACTGCCCAGCACGATGGCCGCGCAACGGGACGCCCGGATGGGAGGGGCCTGATGGGGGGCACCACAATGGGTGGGGTGGACGACAAGAGCCTGACCGAGAACAGCGCCCCCGCCAACCGGACGAGCCTCTGGGGCGGCCGGTTCGCCGGCGGTCCCGCCGAGGCGCTCGCCCGGCTGTCGGTGAGCGTCCAGTTCGACTGGCGTCTCGCCCCGTACGACATCGCCGGTTCCCGCGCGCACGCCCGGGTCCTCGCCGGCGCCGGCCTGCTCGACCCGGACGAACTGGGCCGGATGCTCGCGGCGCTGGACGACCTGGAGGCGGCCTGCGCCTCCGGCGCGTTCCGCCCGACAGTGGACGACGAGGACGTGCACACCGCGCTGGAACGCGGCCTGCTGGAACGGCTCGGCAGCCTCGGCGGCAAGCTGCGCGCCGGCCGGTCCCGCAACGACCAGGTCGCCACCGACCTGCGGCTCTACCTGCGCGACCACGCCCGCGGCGTGGCGGCCCGGCTGGTCGAGCTGGCCGAGGCCCTCGTCGAGCAGGCGGAGCGGCACGTGGACACCGCCGCGCCGGGCATGACGCACCTTCAGCACGCCCAGCCGGTGACGTTCGGGCACTGGCTGCTGGCCCACGTGCAGCCGCTGCTGCGCGACCTGGAGCGGATGCGCGACTGGGACGAGCGGACCGCGATCAGCCCGCTCGGCGCTGGCGCGCTGGCCGGCTCGGGGCTGCCGCTGGACCCGGTGGCGGTCGCCAAGGAGCTGGGTTTCCGCACCTCGTTCGCCAACTCGATGGACGCGGTCGCGGACCGCGACTTCGTGGCCGAGTTCCTCTTCGTCACCGCGATGATCGGCGTGCACCTGTCCCGCCTCGGCGAGGAGGTGGTGCTCTGGACGTCGCAGGAGTTCGGCTGGGTCGAGCTGGACGACGCTTTCGCCACCGGCTCGTCGATCATGCCGCAGAAGAAGAACGCGGACATCGCCGAGCTGGCCCGGGGCAAGTCCGGCCGCCTGGTCGGCGGCCTGATGAGCGTGCTCACCATGCTCAAGGGCCTGCCCATGACGTACGACCGGGACATGCAGGAGGACAAGGAGCCGGCGTTCGACGCGGTCGACACGCTGGAGCTGCTGCTGCCCGCGCTGGCCGGGATGATCTCCACGATGACGGTCCGGGTGGACCGCCTGGTGGCCAGCGCGCCGTCGGGCTTCTCGCTCGCCACCGAGGTCGCCGACTGGCTGGTGCGGCGCAACGTGCCGTTCCGTGACGCGCACGAGATCACCGGCAAGCTGGTGGCGCTCTGCGCGGCCCGCGACTGCGCGCTGGACGAGGTGTCCGACGCCGATCTGGCCACGGTGAGCGAGCACCTGGATCCGTCGGTGCGCGACGTGCTGTCGGTGCGTTCGGCGCTGGCCGCCCGCATCACGCCCGGCTCCACCGGCCCCGGCCCGGTCGCGGACCAGCTCGCCGCCGCGGCGGACAAGCTGACCGGCTGGCGGGATTGGGCCGCCGAGCGGGTCGTCCCCCGCTGACCTGCGCCGCTGATCCGGGGTAGGCATCCGCCTGCCCCGGACCAGTTCCGCGCCCCGCGCCCCGCCCCGCGCCGAGATCTTGGTACGAAATGGCCCCCATAGGGGCGCAAAGCTTCCAAGATCTACAACGGTCCTGCTAAGTGGAACGCGGATCCTGTTCTGAGGGACGTTGTTTCTCCGGTCAGCCGGCGGGGCGCTCGCGTTTCGGGAGCTTGGCGACCACCGCGTCGTACGACCCGTCGACCGCCTCGATCAGCTCGTCGTCCGGGATGCCGCCGGAGAGCCGCAGCGTGTTCCAGCCCGACCGGCCGATGTAGGGGGAGGGGCGCGCGTCGGCCGGGAACCGGTGCAGCCACTCGTCGGCCACCTCCCGGGACGCCCCGCACTTCACCCCGACCCGGGCCTCACCGTCGGGGGAGCCGAGGAACGCGAAGATGCGGCTGCCCACCTTCACCACCTCGTCACCCTCCCACGGCCGGTCGAGCCAGGCTCCCGGCTTGGCCAGGCAGTAGGCCAGCATCTCCTCGCGCCTCATCGCGTCCTCCCGTGCCGTCGTCCGGCACAGTCTCGCCCGCCGCTGTGACAGTGCGCGCCGGCGTCAGTCGCCGGTGCCGGTGCGGACGGTGAGCCGCTCGTAGCGCTGCCGGGCCGCCTGGGCGCTGCCCAGCCCCAGCCCGAAGGCGATCGCCTGCCAGGTCATGCCCCGGCCGCGGGCCACCTGCAGCAGCCCGGCCTCCAGCGCGTCCACCTCGGCCCGTACGTGCGGGATCAGCGTCAGCGCGGCCATCAGGTCGGCCTGGTCGACCGGCTTCTCACCCTCGTCCAGCTCGGCGCCACCGGCGAGCGCCATCACCAGCGTGGCCGCCTCGTACGCGTCGGGCACGTCGGGGTGGGCGTAGCGCCGGCGGCGGGAGTTGGTGCCGGCGTGCCGCTCGGCGATCCGCAGCAGCGCCGCGTAGTTGCGGTGCGCCCGGGCCTGGGCAGCATCCGGAGCGGTGAACGGGTCGTTGTCCACGGTGACCATGTCGTCCATCCCACACCCACGAATGGTCTGTTGTCAACACCCCGTTGAAAGCCCTTCGTGTAAAACACCGTGACCTCAACGCATGGTGAAGGGTCGGCGCGTCATGCCACCACAGACGCGCCGCGGGGTGTCCCGGGTTGCCGGAACGGCCGATTCAGGCCGGAGAGTTCCGCACCGGGGCGGCCGGAGCGGGCCGACGCCGCGGGGCGTGCCGCCGGTAGACGCTCACGCTCGGCTCGTCCGCCAGCCAGAACCGCCACGGCAGGTCGTGCGCGGCGGCGACCCCGACGCGCGGCCCGGCCACGATCCGCGCCGGGTCGACCGGGCTCGCCGGTGGCGTCAGCAGCAGCGGGCCGCTGCCGTCGATCGCCGAGGTGCCGTTCGCGTCGCGCCCGAGCCCGAGCGCGGTGACCAGCCGGGCCGGCCCGCGGGCCAGTTCCCGGTCGGCGGCGCGCGGCCGGCGCTCGCGGGCGATCTCGACGCCGTCGACCACCTCGCCCGCGCGCAGCAGCACCGCCGCCGCCTCGCCGTCGCGACCGCAGACGATGTTCGCGCACCAGTGCATGCCGAACACGAAGTACACGTAGACGTGCCCGGCGGGCCCGAACATGACCTTGTTGCGCGGCGTCGGCCCGCGGTGGGCGTGCGACGCCGGGTCCTCGCCGGTGCCCGCGTACGCCTCGACCTCGGTGAGCCGGACGGTGACGCCGCCGGCCGACACGGTCCAGCCGAGCAGCGTCCGCGCGGTCTGCGCGACCTGCGCGGCGGGCGCGGAGAGCCAGGGGTACGTCATCGCGGCAAGGGTAGTCGGCGGGTGGCGCGTGATTCGGGCCACGCCGGGGCGGGCGGCCACCGGAATAGTTGACTCGTCAAATATGTTGTGAGGAGCGATCCCGGGCCGACCGGTCCGGACCCCACGCGAGGAGCTGGTCATGCAGTTCGGAGTCTTCACCGTCGGTGACGTCACCGTCGACCCCACGAACGGGCGACTGCCGTCCGAGCGTGAGCGGATCAAGGCCATGACCGCCATCGCGCTCAAGGCCGAAGAGGTCGGCCTCGACGTCTTCGCCACCGGCGAGCACCACAACCCGCCGTTCGTGCCGTCGTCGCCGACCACCATGCTCGGCTGGATCGCCGCGCGTACCGAACGGCTGCTGCTGTCGACATCGACCACGCTGATCACCACGAACGACCCGGTGAAGATCGCCGAGGACTACGCGATGCTCCAGCACCTGGCCGACGGCCGGGTGGACCTGATGATGGGCCGCGGCAACACCGGGCCGGTCTACCCGTGGTTCGGGCAGGACATCCGCAACGGCATCCCGCTGGCCATCGAGAACTACGACCTGCTGCACCGGCTGTGGCGCGAGGACGTGGTCGACTGGAAGGGCCGGTTCCGTACGCCGCTGCAGTCGTTCACCTCGACCCCGCGCCCGCTCGACGGCGTACCGCCGTTCGTCTGGCACGGCTCGATCCGCAGCCCGGAGATCGCCGAGCAGGCCGCGTACTACGGCGACGGCTTCTTCGCCAACCACATCTTCTGGCCCAAGGAGCACACCCAGCGGATGGTCGGCCTCTACCGGGAACGGTTCGCGCACTACGGCCACGGCTCGCCGGACCAGGCCATCGTCGGCCTCGGCGGGCAGGTCTTCATGCGCCGCAACTCCCAGGACGCGGTACGCGAGTTCCGCCCCTACTTCGACAACGCCCCGGTCTACGGGCACGGCCCGTCGCTCGAGGAGTTCACCCGGGAGACGCCGCTCACAGTCGGCAGCCCGCAGCAGGTCATCGACCGCACGCTGGGCTTCCGCGAGTACGTCGGCGACTACCAGCGGCAGCTGTTCCTGATCGACCACGCCGGACTGCCGCTGAAGACGGTGCTGGAGCAGCTCGACCTGCTGGGCGAGGAGGTGGTCCCGGTGCTGCGCAAGGAGTTCGACTCGCTGCGTCCGGCACACGTGCCGGAGGCGCCCACCCACGCGAGCCTGCTCGCCGCCCGCGACGCCGCCCCGGCCGGGGAGCAGCGATGACCGGCCGTACCCTCGCTGTCGTCTCGGCCGGTCTCGGCCAGCCGTCGTCGACCCGTCTGCTCGCCGACCAGCTCGCCGCGGCCGCCCGCGACGAGCTGGCCGGCCGCGGCGCCACTGTGGAACTGCGCGTGGTCGAGCTGCGCGAGCACGCCCACGACGTGGTGAACCACCTGCTCACCGGCTTCGCGCCGGCCGCACTGCGGCGGACGCTCGACGAGGTGGCCACCGCCGACGGGCTGATCGCGGTGACGCCGATCTTCAACGCGTCCTACAACGGGCTGTTCAAGTCGTTCTTCGACGTGGTCGACCGGGACGCGCTGGCCGGCAAGCCGGTGCTGCTCGGGGCGACCGGCGGCACCGCCCGGCACTCGCTGGCGCTGGAGCACGCGGTCCGGCCCATGTTCACGTACCTGCGGGCCGCAACACTGCCCACGGCGGTGTTCGCCGCGCCGGAGGACTGGGCCGGCGACGACGGCGACAGCGCGCTGCGGTCCCGGATCCGCCGGGCCGGAACCGAGCTGGCCGAGCAGGTGGACCGCCGCCCGCCCGCGACCGGCCCGGCCGACCCGTTCGCGCTCACCACCGACTTCGCCGACCTGCTCGCCGGCCGCGACCCGTCCTGACGCCGGGCGGATCGGCGGACCGGACCGGACCGGGCCGGACCCTGCCGGCCGCGTGGCGCGTCAGTCGTCGGCCGGCTCGGGCCGGTGGGCGACGAGCACCGGGCAGTGGGAGTGCTGCACCAGCGCCTGGCTGACCGAGCCGAGCAGCAGCCCGGCGAAGCCGCCCCGGCCCCGGGAGCCGACCACCACGAGCGACGCCTCGCCGCTGGCCTCCACGAGCGCGGTCTCCGGCGAGGCGGCGGTCACAGCCCGCTCCGTCACGCGCAGGCCCGGGTGCGCGGCCCGGACCCGGTCCGCGGCCTCCACCAGCAGCCCCGCCGCCTCGGCCCGCTCGGCGGTGGACGCCTCCGCCGCGACCTCCGGCGCCACCGCGCCGCGTTCCGGCGACCGCACGTGCATCAGCACCAGCTCCGCGTCGCGCCGGTCGGCCTCGTCCGCGGCCAGCTCGATCGCGTACGCGGCCGAGTCGGAACCGTCCACGCCGACCAGCACCGGACCGTCCACCGGGATCGGCTGCTCCTCCGGGCGGACGATCAGCACCGGGCAGTGCCCGTGCTGCGCGAGCTGCCCGCTGACCGAGCCGAGCAGCAGGCCGGCGAAACCGCCCACGCCCCGGCTGCCCACCACGACCAGCTCGGCGCGGCGGGACTCCTCGACCATCGTGGCGCCGGGGCCGCCGGCGACCTGGCGCACCTGCACCCGCAGGCCCGGGTGCCGCTCGGCCAGGTCGGCGGCGACCGACTCCAGCATCTTCTCCGACTCCGCGGTGGGAGCCGGCACCCCCAGGTCGTACGGGTTGAGCGGCACGCCGTAGCCCATCGGGTGCAGGTAGCCGTGCACGAGCAGCAGCGGCCGGGAACGGGCGACGGCGGTCGCGGCGGCCAGGTCGGCGGCGGCCAGGCTGGACGGCGATCCGTCCACTCCCGCCACGACGGGTCGGTTCATCTGGTGCTTTCCCTCCGGTCGGCTCAGGCCATTGTGGCGGTACCGGCCCCGCCCGGGCCGGGGAACCGGCTCAGTGGGTCCGGTCGCCCCGGTGCCGGACGACGGCGAGCGGGCTGTGGCAGTGGTGCAGCACGGCGTGGCTGACCGAGCCGAGCAGCAGCGCACCGAGGCTACCGCGCCCGTGTGCGCCGACCACCGTCAGCTGCGCGCCGACGGACTCCTCGACGAGCACCCGGGACGGGGTGGCGGCGGCGACCAGCTTCGGCCGTACCGTGACCTCCGGGTAGCGCTCGGCCCAGCCGGCGATCGCCTCGGCCAGCACCCGCTGCTCGTCGGCGCGCAGCTCCTGCGGGTCGTACGCCAGCGGCACGACGTCGCCGAACGCCTCCCGGTAGGTCACCGGCTGCGGGTACAGCCAGGTGTGCACCACGACCAGTTCGGCGCCGCGCGCCGCGGCCTCGGCGAACGCGAACCCGACCGCCGCGTCCGACAGCGCCGAGCCGTCCACGCCGACCACCACCGGGCCGTCGGCGCGGGCCTCACCCCGGGCCACGAGCACCGGGCAGTCCGCGCGGGCGGAGAGCTGCACCGCGGCGGAGCCGACGAGCAGTTCGGCGAAGCCGCCCAGTCCCCGGTGGCCCAGCACGAGCAGCGCGGCGTCGCGGCTCTCCCGCAGCAGGACCGCCACCGGCCCGCCGTCGACGACAGCGCCGGTCACCGCCAGCTCCGCGTCGACCTTGCGGGCCTCGTCCACCGCCTCCTCGACCAGCTTCTCGGCCTCCTGGCGCAGCTCGATGTCGGGCAGCACCGGGGCGACCATGCCCAGCGGCGTGCCGACCAGCGGCCACAGGAAGGCGTTCACCACCCGCAGCGGCCGGTGCCGCAGCACCGCCTCGCGTGCGGCCAGCCGTACCGCGTCCAGCGCGGACGGGGAGCCGTCCACGCCCACCACGACGGGGGCACCGGTTCTGTCGGTCATCACGTCCTCCTTCGGTTCCCCCTCAGCCTGCGCCGACGGCTCCCACCTGGGCAGAGTCGATCCGCCCGGCACGGCCGGGACCATCGGCCCCTACCGGCCGGGGCGGTGGCGGGGTGGAATGGAAGCCAGTGCTCCCCTCCTGTCGACCCTGGAGGCGCGATGACCCCGCTGGAGATGCTCCGCGTCCACCCCTTCCTGGCCGGGCTGCCCGACGAGTGGCTGCCCCGGCTCACCGGGTACGCCCGTCCGGTGGTCTGGCATCCCGGGCACCGGCTGTTCCGCGCCGGCCAGCCGGCCGACCGGTTCTGGCTGGTCCGCGGCGGCCAGGTGGCGCTGGACTTCCCGGTGCCGGGCCGCGGCGACGTGGGCATCGAGACGATCGGGCCGGGCGGGGTGCTCGGCTGGTCCTGGCTGTTCCCGCCGTACCGCTGGCAGTTCGGCGCGGTCGCCACCCAGCGCAGCACCGCTGTGGAACTCGACGCCGACGGGGTACGCCGGCTGATGGAGTCCGACGACACGCTCGGCCGTCAGCTCACCACCCGGTTCATGAGCGTGGTGGTGGACCGGCTCCAGGCGTCCCGGGTCCGGCTGCTCGACCTGTACGGCTACCCGACGGCCGCGGCCAGCTAGGGCTCAGCGGTCGCGGACGACCAGCTCGTCCACCTCGAGCCGGCCGATGCGCAGCTCGCGGATCACCGCGCGGCGCACGGCGAGCCGGCCGACCACGAGCGAACCCACCGCCACGGCGCCGAGCGCGAACGCGCCGAAGGCCAGCGCGCCGATCGCGCTCGCGCCGAGCGCCCGCGCGCCCGTCGCACCGGCGCCGGTGGCCTGCGCCCCGACGGCCCGCGCCCCGGTGGCCTGCGCGCCGGTCGCGGCCAGCGGGCGGACACGGGCGATCGGGCGCAGACGAGACATGCCCCGATCCTAGTGGTGTCATGGCGGGCCGGTCAGGTGACGGTGAGGCCCCGGGCGGCGAACTGGCCGCGTACCCGGGCCAGCAGGTCGGCATCCGGCGGCTCGGTGTCCGCCAGCGGGAAGGTCAGGCCCAGTTCGGCGTACTTGTGCGCGCCGAGCCGGTGGAACGGCAGCACCTCGACGCGCTGCACCGTGGCCAGCCCGGCGGCCACGTCGGCCACCCGCTCCACCTCGTCGGCCGCGTCGGTCAGGCCGGGCACCAGCACGTACCGGATCCAGATCGGCGTACCCCGGTCGGCCAGCCGTTGCGCGAAGCGCAGCGTCGGCGCGAGCCGGCCGGTGCCGGTGACCCGGCGGTACGTCTGCGGGTTACCCGCCTTGACGTCGAGCAGCACCAGGTCGGTGGCGTCCAGCAACGCGTCGTCGGCGCGGACGCCGAGGAAGCCGGACGTGTCCAGCGCGGTGTGCAGGCCGAGGTCGTCGTGGCAGCGGCGCAGCAGTTCCCGGGTGAACGCCGGTTGCAGCAGCGGCTCCCCGCCGCTCACCGTGACGCCGCCGCCCGCCACCTGGATGAACCGGCGGTACCGGCCGGCGAGCGCGATCATCTCCTCCACGCTGCGGCGGCGGCCGCTGCGGCCGTACCAGGTGTCCGGGCTGTGGCAGTAGCGGCAGCGCAGCGGGCAGCCGGCCAGGAAGACCACGAACCGGGTGCCCGGCCCGTCCACCCCGACCGAGGTGTCCCACGAGTGCACGGCGCCGGTGACGGCACCCGGCGCCGCCGCAGTGACCTGCGGTGGCGCCGGCGGGCGGCCGTTCACAGCGACCCGTGGAAGGTCCGCGACACCACGTCGCGCTGCTGCTCCGGCGTGAGCCGGACGAAGTTCACCGCGTACCCGGAGACCCGGACGGTGAGCTGCGGGTACCGCTCCGGGTGCGCCATCGCGTCCAGCAGCGTGGCCCGGTCCAGCACGTTGACGTTGAGGTGGAACCCGCCGGCGTCGGCGTAGCCGTCGAGCACCCCGGCCAGGTTCGCGATCCGCTCGTCGCGGGTGTGGCCCAGGCCGTCCGGCGTCACGGTGCCGGTCAGCGAGATGCCGTCGCGGGCCGCGTCGTACGGCAGCTTCGCCACCGACAGCGCCGAGGCGACCAGGCCGTGCGTGTCGCGCCCGTTCATCGGGTTCGCCCCGGGCGCGAACGGCTCACCGGCGCGCCGGCCGTCCGGCGTGTTGCCGGTGTGCTTGCCGTACACCACGTTCGAGGTGATGGTGAGCACCGACATGGTCAGCTCCGCGTCGCGGTAGGTGCGCTGCCGGCGCAGCTTCTCCGCGAACGTCTCGACCAGCCACACCGCGATCTCGTCGGCTCGGTCGTCGTCGTTGCCGTACGTCGGGAACTCGCCCTCGACCGCGTAGTCGACGGCCAGGCCGGTGTCGTCGCGCAGCACCTTCACCCGGCCGTACCGGATGGCCGACAGGCTGTCCACGGCGACCGACAGGCCGGCGATGCCGGTGGCCATGAACCGGCGCACCGGGTGGTCGTGCAGCGCCATCTCCAGCCGCTCGTAGGCGTACCTGTCGTGCTGGTGGTGGATCACGTTCAGCGCGTCCACGTACGTCTCCGCGAGCCAGTCCAGCGTCCGGTCGTACGCGGCCAGCACCTCGTCGTAGTCGAGCGTCTCGCCGCCCACAGGCGCGGCCGGCGGGGCCACCTGCGTGCCGGTCAGCTCGTCCCGGCCGCCGTTGATCGCGTACAGCAGCGCCTTCGCCAGGTTCGCCCGGGCGCCGAAGAACTGCATGTCCCGGCCGACCCGCATGGCCGACACGCAGCAGGCGATAGCGGTGTCGTCGTCGTACGCCGGGCGGATCAGCTCGTCGTTCTCGTACTGGATGGCGCTGGTGTCCAGCGACACCTGGGCGCAGAACCGCTTGAACCCCTCCGGCAGCCGTGGCGACCAGAGCACCGTCAGGTTCGGCTCCGGCGCCGGGCCGAGGTTGTAGAGCGTCTGGAGGTAGCGGAACGCGGTGCGGGTGACCAGCGGCCGGCCGTCCGCCCCCATCCCGCCGAGCGACTCGGTGACCCAGGTCGGGTCGCCGGAGAACAGCTGGTCGTACTCGGGGGTGCGCAGGAAGCGGATGATCCGCAGCTTGATCACGAAGTCGTCGATCAGCTCCTGCGCGCCGCTCTCGTCCAGCCGCCCCTCGGCGATGTCCCGCCGCAGGTACGCGTCGACGAACCCGGCGGTGCGCCCGAGCGACATCGCGGCGCCGTTCTGCTCCTTCGTGGCCGCCAGGTAGGCGAAGTAGAGCCACTGGATCGCCTGCGCGCCGGTGGCGGCCGGGCGGGAGATGTCGAAGCCGTACGAGGCGGCCATTTCCCGCAGCTCACCGAGCGCGCGGATCTGCTCGGCCAGTTCCTCCCGGTCGCGGATCACGTCGTCGGTGCTGCGCCGCTCGTCCAGCGCCGCCTTGAGCGCGCGGCGCTCCTCGACCAGCCGGTCCACGCCGTACAGCGCCACCCGGCGGTAGTCGCCGATGATCCGCCCGCGCCCGTACGCGTCGGGCAGTCCGGTGATGACGTGCGACCGCCGCGCCGCCAGCACGCTCTCCGGGTACGCGTCGAAGACCGCGTCGTTGTGGGTGCGGCGGTACCGGGTGAAGATCTCGTGCACGCGCGGGTCCGGTTCGCGGCCGTACGCGCGCAGCGCCGTCTCCACCATCCGCAGCCCGCCGGCCGGCATGATCGCCCGCCGCAGCGGCGCGTCGGTCTGCAACCCGACGATCAGCTCCCGCTCCCGGTCGATGTACCCGGGTGCGTGCGAGGTGATCGTCGACGGGGTGGCCGCGTCGACGTCGTACACGCCGCGCCGCCGCTCCTCGCCGAACATCTCCCGCAGCCGGTCCCACACGGCGAGCGTGCGCGGCGTCGGCCCGGCGAGGAACGACGCGTCCCCGGTGTACGGCTCGTGGTTGTGGCGGACGAAGTCGGCCACGTCGATCGTCTCCTGCCACGCTCCGGCGTGGAATCCGCGCCAGGGGGCCAGGGGTTCGGTGGCGGTCATGTCGGTCCCTCTCCGGGCGTCGGCGGTGCCCCGGTCCCCGCGGGTGCGGGGACCGGGGCGGGGGTCAGGGTTGGAGCACGAGCCGGGCGGCGACCCGGCCGGCGAGGACGTCGTCCACCGCGTCGTTGATGTCGTCCAGCTTGCGGGTCTCGTAGACGACCCGGGTGCGGCCTGCGGCGTGCAGCGCGAACACCTCGGCCAGGTCGGCGCGGGTGCCGACGATCGAGCCGAGCACCGTGATGCCCTTGAGTACCGTCTCGAAGACGGGCAGGGTGATCGCGTTGTCGGCCGGCAGCGACACCAGCACCAGCCGGCCGCCGCGCCGCAGCGAACGGTGGGCCTGCTCGATCACCCGAGGGCTCGCGGCCAGCACGATCGCCACGTCCACGCCGCCCAGCGCGGTGATCCGCTCGACCGGGTCGGTGGTGGCGGCGTCGACGGTGTGCGCGGCGCCCAGCGAGGTGGCCAGTTCCAGCTTCTCGGCGGTCACGTCGACCGCCACCGTCTCGGCGCCGAAGATCTGCGCGTACTGCTGGGCGAGGTGACCCAGGCCGCCGATGCCGAAGATCGCCACCCGCTCGCCCGGCCGCACCCCGGCGACCTTGACGGCCTTGTACGTGGTGACGCCCGCGCAGGTCAGCGGCGCGGCCTCGAACGGGTCCACGCCGTCCGGCACGCGTACCGCGTAGCGGGCCGAGGCGACCGCGTACTCGGCGTGCGCGCCGTCGATGCTGTAGCCGGTGTTGCGCTGCGACTCGCACAGCGTCTCCCAGCCGGTCACGCAGTACGCGCAGGTGCCGCAGGCCCAGCCCAGCCAGGGCAGCGCGACCCGGTCGCCGACGGCGTGCTCGGTGACGCCGGGGCCGACCCGCTCGACCAGGCCGACGCCCTCGTGACCGGGGACGAACGGTGGGGCAGGCTTCACCGGCCACTCGCCGCGGGCGGCGTGGATGTCGGTGTGGCAGAGTCCGCTGGCTTCGACGCGGACCAGGATCTCGCCCGGGCCGACCTCCGGCACGGGACGCTCGGTGATCTCCATCGGACGGTCGAACGCGGTGACGACACTGGCGCGCATCGGGGGCCTCCCTCGGTCTCGTTCTCACCCTCAGCGTCGTCCGTCCGGGCGCTGCCGGGCAGGGGCGCAGGACCGCGATGACCCGGGACCAACGGCCCGTCCGAGGCCGGAACGGCGGTACGGCCGCCGGTGACGTACCGGCGGCCGTACCCCTGGGGTGCTCAGCGGTCGACGACCAGGCGGCGGGCCCGCAGCAGGCGCGCCCACCAGGGCCTGTGGTCCGGGCGCAGCCGGGGCGCCGGCACGCCGCGCAGGCTGACCCATCCGCCCGGCCCCATCGTGACGGTGCCGACCGACGGCGGGCGGCGCCGCGACCACACCGCCACGGCGGCGGTGAGCGCCGCGACCGCGAACGCGCCGGTGGCGGCCGCGACGAGCTGGTCGGGTTCGACCACGCGGCGGTAGCGGACCCGGCCGCCGGCCGCGACGAACACGCCGACCGGGCGGCCGTCGTGGTTCACCGGAACCAGCGCGGTGTCCCCGGGCAGTTCCAGCACCGGGCCGACCGGCCCGGCCGGCGTCGCGGCCGGGGTGGGGGCGGGCGTCGCGGCCGGCGGCGGCGCGGGCCGGGGGAGCGGCGTGACAGCCGGTCCGGTCGGGTTGAAGATGGCGGTCATGGTGCTGCCCTCCTAGCGGGAGTCGGACTTCTCGGTGCGGGCCTCGACGGCGGCCCGGCCGGCGGCCAGCCGCGCCACCGGCACCCGGTACGGCGAGCAGGAGACGTAGTCGAGCCCGGCGTCGGCGAAGAACCCGATCGACTCCGGGTCGCCGCCGTGCTCACCGCAGACGCCGACGGTCAGGTCCGGCCGGGCCGCCCGCCCCTCGGCGACGGCGAGGCGGACCAGCCGGCCCACGCCCGTGGCGTCGATGCTCTCGAACGGCGACACCGGGAAGATCCCCCGTTCCAGGTACGTGGAGAAGAACGCCCCCTCCACGTCGTCCCGGGAGAACGCCCAGGTCATCTGCGTCAGGTCGTTGGTGCCGAAGGAGAAGAAGTGCGCCTCGGCGGCGATGTCCCCGGCGGTCAGCGCCGCCCGGGGCGTCTCGATCATGGTGCCGACCGGGATGTCCGGTGCATCAGGCACCTCGGCCAGCACTCGCCGAGCCTCGTCCGCCACCGCGGCGAGTTCCCGCACGTCGCCGACGAGCGGCACCATGATCTCCGGGCGCGGGTCAGCGCCGGCCCGGACCCGCTGCGAGGCCGCCTCGGCCAGCGCCCGCACCTGCATCGCGAACAGGCCCGGCACCACCAGTCCGAGCCGTACGCCGCGCAGCCCCAGCATCGGGTTCGTCTCGTGCATCCGGCGCACCGCCGCCAGCAGCACGCCGTCGTGGCCCGGTTCCTCGCCGCGCGCCTGTGCGCCCGCCACCCGGGCGGTCAGCTCGGCGAGCGGAGGCAGGAACTCGTGCAGCGGCGGGTCGAGCAGCCGGACGGTGACCGGCAGCCCGTCCATCGCGGTGAGCAGCCCGAGGAAGTCGGCCCGCTGCAACGGCAGCAGCTCGTCCAGCGCCGCGCCGACCTCGGCCGGGCCGTCGGCCAGGATCAGCCGCTCGACCAGTTCCCGGCGCTCGCCGAGGAACATGTGCTCGGTGCGGCACAGCCCGATCCCGGCGGCGCCGAGCTCACGGGCCCGGCGGGCGTCGTCCGGCGTGTCGGCGTTGGCGCGGACGCCGAGCGTGCGCACCGCGTCGGCGTGCCCGAGCAGCCGGTGCACGGCGGTGACCAGCGGGTCCGCCTCCGGCCGCAGCTCACCGGTCAGGTACCGGGCCACCGGGGACGGCTGCACCGGCACCTCGCCGAGCCAGATCCGCCCGCTGGTGCCGTCGATCGAGATCACGTCGCCGGCCCGCACCACCCGGTCGCCCACCGTGAACTCGCCGCGCTCGACGTCGATGCCCAGCGCCTCGGCGCCGCACACGCAGGTCCGGCCCATGCCCCGGGCCACCACCGCGGCGTGCGAGGTCTTCCCGCCGCGCGAGGTGAGCACCCCGGTCGCGGCGATCATGCCGGGCAGGTCGTCCGGGTTGGTCTCCGGGCGGACCAGGATCACCGGCCCGTCGGCCGCCGCCGCGGCGGCCGAGTCGAACACGACCCGCCCGACCGCGGCGCCGGGCGAGGCGCCGACGCCGACCGCGAGCGGCTCGGGCGCGCCGGCCGTGTCGAAGGCCGGGAACATCAGCTGGGCGAGCTGCGCCCCGGTGACCCGGGTGAGCGCCTCGTCCGCAGTGATCAGGCCTTCCTCGGCCAGCTGCGCGGCGATCACGAACGCCGCCGCCGCGGTGCGCTTGCCGACCCGCGTCTGGAGCATCCACAGCCGGCCGCGTTCGATGGTGAACTCGACGTCGCACAGGTCGCGGTAGTGCCGCTCCAGCGTCGCCATGATCTCCCGCAGCCGGTGGAAGCTGACCGGGTCCAGCCGCTCCAGCTCGGTCAGCGGCACCGTGTTGCGGATGCCCGCCACCACGTCCTCGCCCTGCGCGTCGGTCAGGTAGTCGCCGTACACGCCGGGAGCGCCGGTGGCCGGGTCGCGGGTGAACGCCACACCGGTGCCGGAGTCCGGGCCGAGGTTGCCGAACACCATCGCCATCACGTTGACGGCGGTGCCCAGGTCGTCCGGGATGCGCTCCTGCCGCCGGTAGATCCGGGCCCGCTCCGAGTGCCAGGACTCGAACACCGCGCGCACGGCCAGGAACAGCTGCTCGTGCGGGGCCTGCGGGAAGTCGTGCCCGACGTGCCGGACGAAGATCTTCTTGTACGTCTCGACCAGGTCGCGCAGCTGCCCGGCGCCCGGCCCGTCCGGCCCGGCGGTGGCGCGCAGGGCGGCCAGCTCGTGCTCGAACTCGTCGGCCGGGATGCCGTGCACGGTCCGGCCGAACATCTGGATCAGCCGCCGGTACGAGTCCCAGGCGAACCGCTCGTCACCGGTGCGGGCGGCCAGCCCGGCGACGGTGGTGTCGTTGAGCCCGATGTCGAGGATCGTCTCCATCATCCCCGGCATCGAGTACCGCCCGCCGGAACGCACCGCCAGCAGCAGCGGGTCACCCGGGTCGCCCAGCCACCGGTCCAGCCGCGCCTCCACCTCCCGCAGGTGCGCGTTGATCTCCTCGTACAGGCCGTCCGGCGGCGCGCCGGTGGCCAGGTACGCCCGGCACGCGTCGGTGGTGACGGTGAACCCGGGCGGCACCGGCAACCCGAGCCGGGTCATCTCGGCGAGGTTCGCGCCCTTGCCGCCGAGCAGGTCGGCCCGGCTGCGGTCACCCTCGATGAAGTCGTAGACGTACTTCGACATGGTCCGGCCTCCTCGACTGCGTCGTTCCACCTCCTTGGTAACCGGGCCGCCCGGCGGCGCGGCAGGGCCGGACGGGACACACACCGGGCCGGAGGTCCCGAGAGTGTCGGTGGGTGCCCGTATCGTTCCGGCCGTGACCAACGAGGTGCTGCTCCGCCCGGTGCGCGACGACGACCTGCCCGCCTTCTTCGCCCACGAGCAGGACCCGCAGGCGAACTGGATGGCCGCGTTCGGCCCGAAGGACCCGTCCGACCGGGTCGCGTTCGATGCACACTGGGCGCGCATCCGCGCCGACGAGCGGATCGTCAACCGCGCCGTCACCGTCGACGGCCGGCTGGTCGGGCGGGTCGCCGCTTTCCCGGTCGGCGAGCAGACCGAGGTCAGCTACTGGATCGACGCGGCCCACTGGGGGCGGGGCCACGCCACCGCCGCGCTGCGCGCGCTGCTGCGCGAGGTGCCGCACCGGCCGCTGCACGCCCGCGCCGCGAAGGACAACGCCGCCTCGCTCGCGGTGCTGCGCAAGTGCGGCTTCGTCGTGGTCGGCGAGGACTCCGGGTACGCCCCGTCGCGCGGCACCGAGGTCGAGGAGTACGTGCTGGAGCTGCCCGCCGAGGGGCCTGACCAGGCAGACCGCTAGTCTCCCCGGGTGAACTGGCTGGAACTCGTCGGCTGGGCCGGCTCCGCGCTGCTGGTCTGGTCCCTGCTGCAGACCCGGATCCTGCGGCTGCGCGCGCTCAACCTGGTCGGCTGCCTCATCCTGATCGGCTACAACACCGCGGTGCAGGTCTGGCCGATGGTCGGGCTGAACGTGGTGCTCGCCGTGATCAACGTCTGGTACCTGCGCAAGTTGCTGGCCACCCGGCACGACGAGCAGACCTACCAGGTGGTCGAGGTCGGCACCGGCGACGCCTTCCTGGCGCACACGCTGCGGGTGCACGCCGCCGACATCGCCCGGTTCAACCCCGGCTTCCACTGGGACCCGGCCGCCGCCGACCGCTCGGCGTTCCTTGTGGTACGCGCCGACGAGGTGGTGGGCGTGATGCTCTCGCACGCCGAACCGGGCGGGGTGGCCCAGGTCGACCTGGACTACGTGACCCCGCCGTTCCGCGACTTCACGCCGGGGGAGTTCGTCTACCGGCGCAGCCGGCTGTTCACCGACCGGGGCTTCCGCCGGGTGGTCAGCCCGCCCGGCATGATCGCCCCCTACTACCACCGGCTCGGGTTCCGCCCGGAGGGCGGCGCGTACGTGCTCGACCTGCCGGTCCCCGCCACGCACGGGTGAACCGGACACCCGCCGTCCGGCGCTCAGTGATCGCACAGGATTCAGGCGCGGGCCCGCGGGGCAACAGAGGGCCACGCCGACCGGATCTACCGGCCGGCGAGTCGGCCATCGGCCGACCCGGATCGGGCCGAGGGAGATAACCGGTCGTGCAGAGCTACTGGAGCCAGCTTGCCCTGGTCGGTGTGCTGGTGATCCTCAACGCGGTGTTCGCCGGCAGCGAGATGGCCCTGGTGTCCCTGCGCGACAGCCAGGTGCAGCGGCTGGAGCGCAGCAGCCGCGGCGGACGGACCCTCGCCCGTCTCGCGAAGGACCCGAACCGGTTCCTGGCCACGATCCAGATCGGTATCACGCTCGCCGGGTTCCTGGCCTCCGCCGCCGCCGCGGTGTCCCTGGCCCGGCCGCTCGTCCCGCTGCTGGGCGTCTTCGGCAACGCCGCCGAGACCGTCGCCATCGTCGCTGTCACGCTGGTACTCACGTTCGTCACGCTCGTCTTCGGTGAGCTGGCACCGAAGCGGATCGCCATGCAGTCGGCCGAGCGGTGGGCGCTGCTGGTGGCCCGCCCGCTGGACGTGCTGTCCAGCATCACCCGGCCCGCCGTCTGGCTGCTGGGCGCCACCACCGACCTGGTGGTACGCCTGTTCGGTCTGGACCCGAAGGCCGAGCCGGACGAGATCGGCCCGGACGAACTGCGCGACATCGTGGCCGGCAACCACGGCTTCACCAAGGAACAGCGCACGATCATCGCCGGCGCGGTGGAGATCGCCGACCGGCAGTTGCGGGCGGTGCTCGTACCCCGGTTGCAGGTCTTCACGCTCGACAGCGGCACCACGGCGGAGGCCGCCCGGCTCGTCCTCGCGGCGACCGGCCACTCCCGGGCGCCGGTGGTGCGCCACGGCGGCCTGGACGAGGCGGTGGGCGTGATCCACCTGCGGGACCTGGTCGGCGTCTCGGACGACCGGCCGGTCGACGAGATCGCCCGACCGCCGATGCTGCTGCCCGACTCCCTGCCGGTGGTCGACGCGCTGCGCCAGTTCAAGGCCGAACGCCAGCACATCGCGCTCGTGGTCGACGAGCGCGGCGCGGTCGACGGGATCGTGACGCTGGAGGACATCCTGGAGGAGATCGTCGGCGAGATCTACGACGAGACCGACCGGGACCTGCGCGCCGTACGCACCGAGGCCGACGGCACGCTGGTGCTGCCCGGCACGTTCCCGGTGCACGACCTGACCGACCTCGGCGTGGAGCTGCCGAACCGGCCCGCCGGCGACTACACCACAGTCGCCGGGCTGGTGCTGATCTGCCTCGGGCACATCCCGACGGTGGCGGGGGAGCAGGTGACCGTGGACGGCTGGGAGCTGGCGGTGGCCGACGTCGACCAGCGGGCCATCACCGAGGTGCACGTGCGCCGTCACCGCCGCGGCGAGCAGTCGGCGGACGACGACGCGGCGACCGGCAGTCCGGACGACGACGCGGCCGACCCGGCCGACGCCCCCGAACTCGACGACGCCCGCCGCTGACCGGCGCCGGGCGGTCGCCTCACCGGTGTCCGGAACGCCTGGCGCGCCGCCGCCCGGCTTCCGGGGCCCGGCGTCCGCGACCCGGTTCAGCGGTCTCCGGCCGGCGGGCCGAACGGGAAACCGGGCACCGGCGGGAGCAGCTGTACCGCGTCGGCGGGCAGCTGACGGGTGCTCCGCCCGACCAGCCGGGCGATCACCCGCAGCAGCCACGGCCCGGACGGGTGCAGCTCCGGCCCGATCAGCCGGCTGATCACCCGGGTCCACCAGTGCCCGGCGACGATCACGTCGGTGATCCGCAGCCGGTCCGGCGGCCACCCGCCGCGCACCACCACGTCCACCACCCGGCCCAGCCGCCGCCCGTGCAGGTCGTACGCGGTGCGGCCGAGCAGCTCACCCGCTCGCACGGCCGGACCCCGGAATGCGTTCGATCAGGTGCCGGCGCAGCCACGCCTCCACCGGTGACGGCGGCAGGTCCGCCGCCGGGCAGCGCAGCCGCACCGCGCTGTCCACCCGGGCGACCTGCGACAGCGGTACGCGCAACGGCGGCACCGGCGGGTCGTCGGTGAACCGGTCCGCCACCGCCACCAGCAGCCGCCCGACCCGCCCGCCGATCCGCTCCCCGAGCGCGCCCTGCCCGGTGAGCAGGCAGTCCACGTACGGGTAGCCCTCGTCGTCGACGGCGAACGCGATGTCGTCGACGCGCCCGACCAGCCGCCCGTCAACGTCGACGATCTGCCGGTCGAGCAGCCGCTTGGCGAGCTGAACCCTCATGGCCCCATCCCCGTCATGATCGCCAGCGGGATCGCCGCCACCGAAGCGGCGACGATGAGCAGCAGGAACACCGCGCCGAGCAGGTTCATCCACCGCCCGTTGACCCGGTCGCCGAGGTACCCGCGGTCGTTGGCGACCACCAGGATCGGCAGGTACGTCAGCGGCAGCACCACAGCGCTCAGCACCAGCATGTACTCGGTCAGCCGCACCGGGTCCACAGTCGTCATCAGCATCACCACACCGAGCAGCAGACCGACGAGCAGCACGCTGTGGAACCGGGCCGCCTCCCGCGGGCGGACCCGCTTGCCCCACTGCCATCCGAAGTACTGCGCCGCCGCGTACGCCGCCGACAGTCCCGTCTCCAGCGCCGCCCCGAACGTCACCGCGAAGAACGCCAGCACCGTGGCGGCCAGGCCGGCGCCGCCGAGCGCCGTCGCCACCGGCCGCGCCACCTCGTCGAGCGTGCTCAACGACGCCTCCGACGGGTGGTAGGCCACCGTTGCCACGGCGACCAGCGACAACGCCAGGAACCCGCCCACCGGGAAGCCGATCAGCACGTTCGAGCGGGCCCGCGCCAGGTCCGCCGCGCCCCACCGCTCCTCCACGCCGCCGGAGGAGAAGAAGAACACCTCGTACGGGCTCACAGTCGAGGCGAACAGCGCCACCGCCACGAACCAGTACAGCGGCCAGCCGTGCCCGGCCGCGCTGACCTGCCACACGCCCTGCCCGAGTGCCGGCCAGTCGGTCGGCAGCGCCACCAGCGCGACAGCGAACACCAGCAGAGCCAGCCCGGCCAGGCCGAAGATTCGCTCCATCAGCTCGAAGCGCAGCCGCCACAGCACCAGCCAGACCGCCAGCGCTGCGAGCGGCACCCAGAACAGGTGGCTCAGCCGGGTCGCCAGTTGCAGCGCCAGCGCCACCCCGCCCAGCTCCGCGGCGAGCGTGACGACAGTGACCAGCCACGACGCGACCAGGTTGAGCAGCGCCACCCGCGGCCCGAGCCGCTCCCGGACCAGGTCGAAAACCGCCCGTCCGCTCACCGCCGCGATCCGGCCGGCCATTTCCGCGTACGCGCAGATGCCGACCACCCCGACCAGCAGCACCCAGGTGTGGGCCATGCCGAACAGCGCGCCGGCCTGACTGGCCGCCACCAGGTCACCGATGTCGACGAAGCCGCCGACGGCCGACAGCACGCCGAGCGTGGCGGCGAACAGCTTCCTCACGTCGGGCCGGGAGCGGACGTCCTCACCGAGGCGACGATATCGCCGTCAGCGCCCGGTTTCGGGCGAATGCGTCAGGAGGCGGTGAGGTTCTGCAGCCGCACCTGACCGCGGGCCACCAGCCGGCCGTCGGCGTCGGTGATCTCCACGAGCCAGAGCTGCTGACTGCGGCCCCGGTGCACCGGCGTGCCGACGGCGGTCAGCTCGCCGTCGCGCACCGCGCGCAGGAAGTCGGTCTGGTTCGACACCCCGACGACGTTGCCCTTGTCGCCCAGCCAGAGCGCGCCGCCGATGCTGGCCGCCGTCTCCACCACCGAGCAGTAGACGCCGCCGTGCTGGATCCCGTACGGCTGGTGCAGCTCCGGGCGCACCTTCCAGCGGATCACCACCCGTTCCCCGCTGACCTCGTCGAACGTCAGGCCCAGCAGGGCCACGAAGCCACCGGTCAGGTTCGGCATGTCCACCGCGGTTCCTCCTCGCGTTCGACGGCGCCGCCAGCCTAGTCGGCCGTACCTCGGCAAACCCGGTACGGGCCGGGCCCGGTGATGGGGGAGAATCGGTGACCGTGACCGACAGCAACCTCCCGCAGGGGCGGGACTCCCTGACCGACGACCTGCTGTGGCGGGGCCTGATCCAGGACTCGACCGGCCTCGACGAACTGCGCGAGCTGCTCGACGGCGGGAGCACCACCTTCTACGTGGGCTTCGACCCCACCGCGCCGAGCCTGCACATCGGCAACCTGATGCAGGTCGTGATGGCCCGCCGGCTCCAGCAGGCGGGGCACCGGCCGCTGCTGCTCGTCGGTGGCGCCACCGGGCAGATCGGCGACCCGAAGGAGAGCGCGGAACGGACGCTGAACCCGCCCGAGGTGATCGCCGGCTGGGTGGAGCGCATCCGCGAGCAGCTCTCGCCGTTCGTCACGTACACCGGGGAGAACGCGGCGCAACTCGTGAACAACCTGGACTGGACCGGCGAGATGTCGGTGGTCGAGTTCCTCCGGGACGTCGGCAAGCACTTCCCGGTGAACAAGATGCTCGCCCGCGAGGTGGTCAAGGCGCGGCTGGAGACGGGCATCAGCTACACCGAGTTCAGCTACCAGCTCCTCCAGGCGAACGACTACTTCGAGCTGCACCGCCGGCAAGGCTGCCGGCTCCAGTACGGCGGCTCCGACCAGTGGGGCAACATCACCGCCGGGGTGGACTACATCCGGCGGCGCGGCGCCGGGCCGGTGGAGGCGTTCACCACGCCGCTGGTGACCAAGGCCGACGGCACCAAGTTCGGCAAGAGCGAGACCGGCACGGTCTGGCTCGACCCGCAGATGACCAGCCCGTACGCGTTCTACCAGTTCTGGGTCAACGCAGACGACCGCGACGTCAGCCGCTACCTGCGGTACTTCAGCTTCCGCTCCCGTGAGGAGCTGGAGGAGCTGGAGAAGGCGACAGCGGAGCGCCCGCAGGCGCGCCTGGCCCAGCGGGCGCTCGCCGAGGAGCTGACCACGCTGGTGCACGGCGAGCGGGAGATGGCGCAGGCGGTCGCCGCGAGCCAGGCGCTGTTCGGGCGCGGCTCGCTCGACGAGCTGGCCCCGGAGACGCTGCGTGCCGCGCTGACCGAGGCCGGCCTGGTGCACCTCGACGAGCTGCCGGACGTGGCCGGCCTGCTCAAGGAGTCGGGCCTGGTGCCGAGCATGAAGGAGGCACGGCGGGTCATCGCCGAAGGCGGCGCGTACGTCAACAACACGCGTATCTCCGAGGTGGACGCCACCGTGTCGGCGGGCGACCTGCTGCACGGCCGTTACCTCGTACTGCGCCGGGGCAAGCGCTCGTTCGCGGGCGTCGAGCTGCGCGGATAGCCGCCTGTCGACTGTGTGACGCGGGACGCGCCCAGCGGATTTGACGATCACTCCGCTGGGCGCGTAACTTTCTCTCTGCCAGCGCGGAACGGACGAAACAGGGCGAAAGACCTGGAAGGCCGGAGCGCAGGACCTGAGAACCGGGTGGTGCCCCGGATTCGCCGGGAGGCGGATTTGGCGAGGCGGAACCGACCGGGTAAGGTTGTCGGCCGGTAGGGAAACGGACGAGCCAGCGGGAAACCGCGGGCGGCCGGCCTACCGAATTCCTCGGAAGGACCGACGGAAGTCGGTTGAATCGGGGTGCCCGGTAAAAGGGTGATGCACGACAAACCGGTTGACACCGGTTTGACACGGCAGAAACCACCGGGTAACGTAGTAAAAGTGCCCGGCGCGAGAGCGGCGGGTGAACGAACGAAATGCCCCGGTCGGGGTGCCGCTGGTTAGCGGTGCTTCTGGTTGGTGTGTGGTTGTTCTTTGAGAACTCAACAGGGTGCTTGTAAAGCCAGTGCCAATTGTTTTATACCCCGGACTGGTCAGGCCGTTTGGTTTGGCTGGTTGGGATTCCTTTGGCAACACTTTTGTTGCCAGGTTGATTGCTGTTCGACAAAGTTTTTGTTGGAGAGTTTGATCCTGGCTCAGGACGAACGCTGGCGGCGTGCTTAACACATGCAAGTCGAGCGGAAAGGCCCTTCGGGGTACTCGAGCGGCGAACGGGTGAGTAACACGTGAGCAACCTGCCCCAGGCTTTGGGATAACCCCGGGAAACCGGGGCTAATACCGAATATGACCTCCGATCGCATGGTTGGTGGTGGAAAGTTTTTCGGCTTGGGATGGGCTCGCGGCCTATCAGCTTGTTGGTGGGGTGATGGCCTACCAAGGCGACGACGGGTAGCCGGCCTGAGAGGGCGACCGGCCACACTGGGACTGAGACACGGCCCAGACTCCTACGGGAGGCAGCAGTGGGGAATATTGCACAATGGGCGGAAGCCTGATGCAGCGACGCCGCGTGAGGGATGACGGCCTTCGGGTTGTAAACCTCTTTCAGCAGGGACGAAGCGTAAGTGACGGTACCTGCAGAAGAAGCGCCGGCCAACTACGTGCCAGCAGCCGCGGTAAGACGTAGGGCGCGAGCGTTGTCCGGATTTATTGGGCGTAAAGAGCTCGTAGGCGGCTTGTCGCGTCGACTGTGAAAACCCGCAGCTCAACTGCGGGCCTGCAGTCGATACGGGCAGGCTAGAGTTCGGTAGGGGAGACTGGAATTCCTGGTGTAGCGGTGAAATGCGCAGATATCAGGAGGAACACCGGTGGCGAAGGCGGGTCTCTGGGCCGATACTGACGCTGAGGAGCGAAAGCGTGGGGAGCGAACAGGATTAGATACCCTGGTAGTCCACGCTGTAAACGTTGGGCGCTAGGTGTGGGGGGCCTCTCCGGTTCCCTGTGCCGCAGCTAACGCATTAAGCGCCCCGCCTGGGGAGTACGGCCGCAAGGCTAAAACTCAAAGGAATTGACGGGGGCCCGCACAAGCGGCGGAGCATGCGGATTAATTCGATGCAACGCGAAGAACCTTACCTGGGTTTGACATGGCCGCAAAACTGTCAGAGATGGCAGGTCCTTCGGGGGCGGTCACAGGTGGTGCATGGCTGTCGTCAGCTCGTGTCGTGAGATGTTGGGTTAAGTCCCGCAACGAGCGCAACCCTCGTTCGATGTTGCCAGCGCGTTATGGCGGGGACTCATCGAAGACTGCCGGGGTCAACTCGGAGGAAGGTGGGGATGACGTCAAGTCATCATGCCCCTTATGTCCAGGGCTTCACGCATGCTACAATGGCCGGTACAATGGGCTGCGATACCGTGAGGTGGAGCGAATCCCAAAAAGCCGGTCTCAGTTCGGATCGGGGTCTGCAACTCGACCCCGTGAAGTCGGAGTCGCTAGTAATCGCAGATCAGCAACGCTGCGGTGAATACGTTCCCGGGCCTTGTACACACCGCCCGTCACGTCACGAAAGTCGGCAACACCCGAAGCCGGTGGCCCAACCCTTGTGGAGGGAGCCGTCGAAGGTGGGGCTGGCGATTGGGACGAAGTCGTAACAAGGTAGCCGTACCGGAAGGTGCGGCTGGATCACCTCCTTTCTAAGGAGCACCATCCACCGAAAGGTGGCATGGAGCCCGCGGCCCGCGGATGTCGGGTCGGGGTGCTCAGATGGCGGAGACACTGGCAAGTCTGGTGCCGGCAACGGCTGCGGATCCTCTAGTACAGCCACTCTTGGGTGGTGGGAACGAGTCCGTGGTGCGGCTGGTGGCGGATGTAAGCACCCTGTTGGGTCCTGAAGGAACAACCGAGGTTGTTTTTTCAGAGCCTTGAGATGCCTCCTGTGGACTGTGTCCGAGGGGGCGGAAGGCGCCAGGCATGGCCTGGTCTCGCAAACCGTGACCATGTGGTGGTTGTAGGTGTGGGGCTGTGGGTTGTGGGTTGGTTGTTTGTTGAGAATTGCACAGTGGACGCGAGCATCTTTGTGGTCAAGTTGTCAAGGGCGAACGGTGGATGCCTTGGCACCAGGAGCCGATGAAGGACGTGGGAGGCCGCGATAGGCCTGGGGGAGCTGTCAACCAAGCTGTGATCCCAGGGTGTCCGAATGGGGAAACCCGGCATCAGTCATGTGATGTCACCCGCACCTGAACACATAGGGTGTGTGGGGGGAACGCGGGGAAGTGAAACATCTCAGTACCCGTAGGAAGAGAAAACAAATAGTGATTCCGTGAGTAGTGGCGAGCGAAAGCGGATTGAGGCTAAACCGGCGGCGTGTGATACCTGTCAGGGGTTGCGTGGTCGGGGTTGTGGGACCCTGCTCAACAGACTGACATCTGTTGGAGAAGTTACAAAGCTGGTGGCTAGTCGAACAGTCTGGAATGGCTGACCGTAGACGGTGATAGTCCGGTAGGTGAAAGTTGCTGGTCTTCTGTGGGTGTTCCCGAGTAGCGGCGGACTCCTGAAATCTGCCGTGAATCTGCCAGGACCACCTGGTAAGCCTAAATACTTCCTGGTGACCGATAGCGGACGAGTACCGTGAGGGAATGGTGAAAAGTACCCCGGGAGGGGAGTGAAATAGTACCTGAAACCGTTCGCCTACAATCCGTCGGAGCCTTGCGGGGTGACGGCGTGCCTTTTGAAGAATGAGCCTGCGAGTTAGTGGCATGTGGCGAGGTTAACCCGTGTGGGGGAGCCGTAGCGAAAGCGAGTCTGAATAGGGCGTTTTTAGTCGCATGCTCTAGACCCGAAGCGGAGTGATCTAGCCATGGGCAGGCTGAAGCGCGGGTAAGACCGCGTGGAGGGCCGAACCCACCAACGTTGAAAAGTTGGGGGATGACCTGTGGTTAGGGGTGAAAGGCCAATCAAACTCCGTGATAGCTGGTTCTCCCCGAAATGCATTTAGGTGCAGCGTCGCGTGTTTCTTGCCGGAGGTAGAGCACTGGATGGTCTAGGGGGCCCACAAGCTTACCGAAATCAGCCAAACTCCGAATGCCGGTAAGTGAGAGCGCGGCAGTGAGACTGCGGGGGATAAGCTTCGTAGTCGAGAGGGAAACAGCCCAGATCACCAGCTAAGGCCCCTAAGCGTGTGCTAAGTGGAAAAGGATGTGGGGTCGCATAGACAACCAGGAGGTTGGCTTAGAAGCAGCCACCCTTTAAAGAGTGCGTAATAGCTCACTGGTCAAGTGGTTCCGCGCCGACAATGTAGCGGGGCTCAAGCACACCGCCGAAGCTGTGGCATTCACATTTTAACTTCGTGCCTCCTTGATGGGGTATGCAGGTGTGTGGATGGGTAGGGGAGCGTCGTGCCGGGGGTGAAGCAGCGGGGTGACCCAGTTGTGGACGCGGCACGAGTGAGAATGCAGGCATGAGTAGCGAAAGAAGGGTGAGAAACCCTTCCGCCGGATGACCAAGGGTTCCAGGGCCAGGCTAATCCGCCCTGGGTGAGTCGGGACCTAAGGCGAGGCCGAGAGGCGTAGTCGATGGACAACGGGTTGATATTCCCGTACCCGCGAAAGAGCGACCCTGATGAACCTCGTTGTGCTAACCACCCGAACTGCCGGCGGTCTTCGGACCAATGGTGGGGAGCGTGGGAACCTGGCGGGTAGTAGTCAAGCGATGGGGTGACGCAGGAAGGTAGCTGAGCCCGGCCGGTGGTTGTGCCGGGGTAAGCGTGTAGGCCGGTGTGTAGGCAAATCCGCACACCACTAGGGCTGAGACGTGATGCCGAGCCGATTCAGGTGAAGTCAGTGATCCTATGCTGCCGAGAAAAGCCTCTAGCGAGTTCTTAGCGGCCCGTACCCCAAACCGACACAGGTGGTCAGGTAGAGAATACCGAGGCGATCGGGCGAACTGTGGTTAAGGAACTCGGCAAATTGCCCCCGTAACTTAGGGAGAAGGGGGGCCGGAGACGTGAAGCCCCGCGCGGGTGGAGCGTTGTATGGCCGCAGAGAGCAGGGGGAAGCGACTGTTTACTAAAAACACAGGTCCATGCGAAGAAGTAATTCGATGTATATGGACTGACGCCTGCCCGGTGCTGGAACGTTAAGGGGACCTGTTAGCTCTTCGGGGCGAAGCGGAGAACTTAAGCGCCAGTAAACGGCGGTGGTAACTATAACCATCCTAAGGTAGCGAAATTCCTTGTCGGGTAAGTTCCGACCTGCACGAATGGCGTAACGACTTCCCCACTGTCTCAACCACAGGCCCGGCGAAATTGCATTACGAGTAAAGATGCTCGTTACGCGCGGCAGGACGGAAAGACCCCGGGACCTTTACTATAGCTTGACATTGGTATCTGAATTAGCTTGTGTAGGATAGGTGGGAGCCGGTGAAGTCCATACGCCAGTATGGGTGGAGGCAATCTTGAAATACCACTCTGGTTGATTTGGGTATCTAACTTCGGACCGTTATCCGGTTCAGGGACAGTGTCTGGTGGGTAGTTTAACTGGGGCGGTTGCCTCCTAAAGGGTAACGGAGGCGCCCAAAGGTTCCCTCAGCCTGGTTGGCAATCAGGTGTTGAGTGCAAGTGCACAAGGGAGCTTGACTGTGAGACTGACAGGTCGAGCAGGGACGAAAGTCGGGACTAGTGATCCGGCACTGGCATGTGGAAGCGGTGTCGCTCAACGGATAAAAGGTACCCCGGGGATAACAGGCTGATCTTCCCCAAGAGTCCATATCGACGGGATGGTTTGGCACCTCGATGTCGGCTCGTCGCATCCTGGGGCTGTAGCAGGTCCCAAGGGTTGGGCTGTTCGCCCATTAAAGCGGTACGCGAGCTGGGTTTAGAACGTCGTGAGACAGTTCGGTCCCTATCCGCCGTGCGCGTAGGATACTTGAGAAGGGCTGTCCCTAGTACGAGAGGACCGGGACGGACGAACCTCTGGTGTGCCAGTTGTCCCGCCAGGGGCACGGCTGGTTAGCTACGTTCGGAAGGGATAACCGCTGAAAGCATCTAAGCGGGAAGCTCGCTTCAAGATGAGGTATCCCACCCACATTGTGGGGTAAGGCCCCCAGCTAGACGACTGGGTTGATAGGCCGGAAATGTAAGCCCGGTAACGGGTTCAGTTGACCGGTACTAATAGGCCGAGGACTTGACTACTAAGCTGCTACGCGTCCACTGTGCAACTCTGAACAAACGATCACCCACCAGGGTTGGGTTGGTTGACATGTTCATAGAGTTACGGCGGTCATGGCGGAGGGGAAACGCCCGGTCACATTCCGAACCCGGAAGCTAAGCCCTCCAGCGCCGATGGTACTGCACTCGGGAGGGTGTGGGAGAGTAGGACACCGCCGGACAATCTTCCAGTCGAGGGCCGCCCCAGCAGGGGCGGCCCTCGACTGCGTTAGCGTTCTCGGCGGAAACGCCATCAGGAAGGATGTACCTGTGAGCTCAGGACCCCAGGGCGGGGACCGCCCCCGTCGTTACGAGGATCGCGCCGACCGTGGCCAGGGGCGTGGTGACGCCGGCCGCGACGGCCGTCGCGATGACCGTCCCTCGTACCGGGGCGGCCGCGACGACCGCCCGGGCGGCTTCCGTGGTGGCGACCGTGACAGTGGTACCCGTGGCGGTGACCGTCGCGAGGGTGGTTTCCGCGGTGGTGAGCGTCGTGAGGGCGGCTTCCGCGGTGGCGATCGTCGTGAGGGCGGCTTCCGCGGAGGTGACCGTGACGGCGGCTTCCGTGGTGGTGAGCGTCGTGAGGGCGGTTTCCGCGGTGGTGAGCGTCGTGAGGGCGGCTTCGGCGGTGGCGATCGTCGCGAGGGTGGTTTCCGTGGCGGTGACCGCGAGGGTGGCTTCCGGGGTGGAAGCCGTCCGGGCGGCGACCGTCGTGAAGGCGGGTTCCGTGGCGGCGACCGTGACGGTGGTTTCCGTGGTGGTGAGCGTCGTGAGGGTGGCTACCAGGGCGGCGACCGCCGTGAGGGCGGTTTCCGTGGTGGGGATCGTCGTGAAGGCGGCGCCCGCGAGGGTGGTTTCCGCGGCGGTGACCGTCGTGAGGGTGGTTTCCGTGGCGGCGACCGTGAGGGCGGTTTCCGCGGTGGTGAGCGTCGCGAGGGCGGCTTCCGGGGCGGCGACCGTGAGGGCGGTTTCCGGGGCGGTGACCGTCGTGAAGGCGGCGCCCGTGACGGTGGTTTCCGGGGCGGTGACCGTCGCGAGGGCGGTTTCCGCGGTGGCGACCGTCGTGAGGGTGGTTTCCGTGGTGGCGACCGTGAGGGCGGTTTCCGCGGTGGGGATCGTCGTGAGGGCGGCGCCCGCGAGGGTGGCTTCCGTGGTGGCGATCGTCGCGAGGGCGGTTTCCGCGGTGGCGACCGCGACGGTGGCTTCCGGGGCGGTGACCGTCGCGAGGGCGGCTTCCGTGGTGGGGATCGTCGTGAGGGCGGCACCCGTGAGGGAGGCTTCCGGGGCGGTGAGCGTCGTGAGGGCGGTTTCCGTGGCGGCGACCGTGAGGGCGGTTTCCGCGGTGGGGATCGTCGTGAAGGCGGCGCCCGCGAGGGTGGCTTCCGTGGTGGCGATCGTCGCGAGGGTGGCTTCCGGGGCGGTGAGCGTCGTGAGGGCGGTTTCCGTGGCGGCGACCGTGAGGGTGGTTTCCGTGGTGGGGATCGTCGTGAAGGCGGCGCCCGTGAGGGTGGCTTCCGTGGTGGCGATCGTCGCGAGGGCGGCTACCAGGGCGGCGACCGCCGGGAGAGCTACGCCGGCGGCGAGCGCCGCGACGGCGGATTCCGCGGTGGCGACCGCGACCGTGGTTTCCGGCGCGACGACCGACGTGACGACCGAGGGCCGGGTGGCTTCCGGGGCGAGCGGGACGGTGAGCGCCGTGGCTACGGCGACCGGCCGGGCGGCGACGACCGCCGTGGCTCCTACGGTCCGCAGCGGGAGCGCCAGGACGAGCGCGGCGAGGGGCGTACCGGTGAGGCGCCGGAGCTGCCCGACGACGTGGTCGCGAGTGACCTCGACTCGGCCGTCCGGGCGGAGTTGCTCTCCCTCGCCAAGCCGGTCGCGGAGACGGTCGCCCGGCACCTGGTCGCTACCGGTCTGCTGATCGACGAGGACCCGGCGCAGGCGCTGGCGCACGCCATGTCGGCCCGCCGGCTCGCGTCGCGGATCGCCGCCGTGCGGGAGGCCGTCGGGCTGGCCGCGTACCACGCGGGTGAGTGGCAGACCGCCATCGCCGAGCTGCGGACGTACCACCGGATGACCGGCCTGCAGAGCCACCTGGCCGTGCTGGCCGACTGCGAGCGGGCGCTGGGCCGGCCGGAGCGGGCCATCGACCTGTTCCGCGGCGCGGACCGGGACAAGCTCGACCAGGCCGTCGCGATCGAGCTGCTGATCGTGGCCGCCGGGGCGCGCGGTGACCTCGGGCAGAAGGACGCCGCGGTGGCGATGCTTCAGGTCCGCGAGCTGACCGGCGACTCGACCGAGCCGTGGGCGGCGCGGCTGCGCTACGCGTACGCGGACGCCCTGCTGGCGGTCGACCGGCGCGAGGAGGCACGGGAGTGGTTCTCCCGGGCCGCCGACGTCGACTCCGAGGGGGAGACGGACGCCGCGGAGCGGCTGCTGGAGCTGGACGGCGTGGTCATCGAGGGCGACGACGAGCCGGAGGACGACGCGGACACGTCCGAGGCGTCGGCCGACGATGACGACGATGACGACGACGACGACGATGACGATGACGACGATGACGACGACGATGACGATGACGACGACCGGGACGACGACGCTCGGCTGAGCGACGACGGCGGTGACGCGGCTCGGGCCGGCTACCGGGACCGGGACGCCGGCGACCTGGCCGACGACGAGCTGACCGACACCGAGGCCGGCTCGCTCGCCGCCGACACCCCGGCCGCCGCCGACACGACCGAGGAGCCGGCCGTCGGCACCCCGGCCGACGAGGTCACCCAGTCGCGGGCGGCCGGCGAGGGCGAGGCGGCGGACCGCCGATGACCGGCTACGCCGGTGACACCGCCTCCGGCGCGGATCGGGGAGAACCCGACCGCGCCGGGGCGGGGCGGCTCGTCGACGCGTACTCGCTCGTCGTCTTCGACCTGGACGGCGTCATCTACCTGATCGACCGGCCCATCCCCGGCGCGGTCGAGGCGGTCGGCCGGCTGCACGCCGAGGGGCGCGCGGTCGCGTACGCGACGAACAACGCCTCCCGCCGCTCCAGCGAGGTGGCCGACCTGCTCACCGGCATGGGCGTCGCGGCTGAGCCGGCGGAGGTGCTCACCTCCGCGGCGGCCACCGCCGAACTGCTCCGCGACCGGCTGCCCGAGGGCGCGCCGGTGCTCGTGGTCGGCGCGGAGGCACTGCGCGCCGAGCTGCGCGCGGTGGGCCTGCGGCCGGTCGCCACCGCCGACGAGGAGCCCGCCGCGGTGGCGCAGGGCTACGGCCCGCAGGTCGGCTGGTCCGACCTGGCCGAGGCGTCCCTGGCGGTACGGGCGGGCGCGCCCTGGTACGCCACCAACACCGACCGCACGCTGCCCAGCCCGCGCGGCCCGCTGCCGGGTAACGGCTCGCTCGTCGCGGTGCTGCGGACCGCGCTCGGCCGTGACCCCGACGTGGTGGTGGGCAAGCCGGAGCCGGCGCTGTTCACCACCGCCGCGCGGCGGGCCGGAACCGGGCGCACGCTCGTCGTGGGCGACCGGCTGGACACCGACATCGAAGGCGCCCGCCGGGCCGGGCTGGACAGCCTGCTGGTGCTCACCGGGGTCAGCGACGCCGCCGAGCTGCTGGCCGCACCAGAGGAGCGCCGCCCCGCGTACGTCTCGTTCGACCTGGCGGGCCTGTTCGACCCGGCCGCCGTGGTGGCGGTGCCGGCCCGGGCCGCAGACGGCGGCTGGTCGGTGACGAAGGCCGGCGCGGACCTCCTGCTCGACGGCGCGGGACCGCCACTGGAGGCCCTCGCGGCGCTCTGCGCGGTGGCCTGGTCGACGGGGGCCGGGCCGCGCGTGCGGGCGCAGTCCCCGGCGGCGGAGGAGGCCCTCGCCGCGTTCGGTCTCGACGACTGAGGCGCCGGGCCGCTCAGAGCAGCTTGCGGAGCTTCATCAGGTCGAACGGGTTCGCCTTGATCGACACCCGGCGGGAGGCCACCGCTGCCATGACGTCGAGCCGGCCGTGCACCAGCGCGACGAGGTCGTCGCTGCCGGTGCTCAGCGCGATCTTCGCCTTCGGGTCGTCGCCGTCGGCCAGGTCGACCAGCCGGCCGCCCTCCAGCCGCCCGTGGAACGCGGTCCCGAGGTCGGTGATCCGGCAGGCCAGCGTGCGGTCGAGGTCGATGCGTCCCTGCGCCTCGGCGTTGCGGTCCAGCCGCGCGGCCAGGTCCTGCAACGCCTGCCGGCACTCGTCCACGCTGGCCACATCGTCTCCTCACCACGAACCACGCCGTTTCCCGGCACCGTACCGCAATGGGGCGTCCGGGGTGCCCGGTAGCGTGGCACCTGCACACCTCGCCCCGCGGAAGGACTCAGGCATGCAGGACGCGTGGCGCGCCTACCTCGAGCTGGCCATGGGCCTGACGGAGGCGCCCCGGAAGAAGGCACAGGACGCGGTCATGCGCGTCGTCGGCCAGGGCGGTGCGACCGCCGCCCAGATCCAGACGCTCGCCGAGGAACTGGTTGCCACCGGCCTGGCGAACCGGGAGTCGCTGACCAAGCTGGTCCGCTTCGAGGTGGACCGGGCACTGGGCGCGGTCGGCCTGGCCACCGCCGACGAGGTCGCCGAGCTGACCCGCCGGGTGCACGACCTGGAGCGGCAGCTGCGCGAGGCGCGCGGCCACCTCGGCCCGGCCGACACTCCGCCCGCCGCCGCACCGGCCGGGACAGCCGCCGCACCGCCCGGCGCGACCGCACCGAAGACCGAGCCGTCCGAGCCGGCGCCGTCCGGGGCCGGGCAGCCGAAGACCGCGTCGCCCGCCGCCGAGAGCCCGGCCAAGGCCCCGGCGACGACGCCCGCAAAGGCCCCCGCGACGACACCGACGAAGGCGGTGGCGAAGAAGACGGTGGCCAAGAAGGCGATCGCGAAGAAGCCGCCGGCCACGGTCTCCCGTACCCCGGAAGCCGCACCGGCGAAGAAGGCCACCGGGCGCCGGGCGGCCGGCTCGTGACCGCGCCCCGGCCCGGTCCGCCGCCGGGTCCGCGGCCCGGACCACCCCCGGGGGTACGCCCGGCGCCGGTCGAGGAGGTCGGCGAGGCGAGCCACCCGGCGGTCGACGCAGCGGTGCTCGGCATGGCCAACGCCGAGGCGCTCGCCCCGGCCGACCAGATCGCCCAGTACGAGGCGGCGTACGAGACGCTGCGCGAGACCCTCGCCACCATCGACCAGGCCTGAGCAGAGGCGGAGACACACCTGATGGCTCGTCGTACCCGGCTGGACGCCGAACTGGTCCGGCGCGGGCTGGCCCGCTCCCGGGAACAGGCCGCCGCGCTGGTGGAGGCCGGTCGCGTCCAGCTGCGCGGAGTGCGGGCGCGCAAGCCCGCGGCGATGGTCGACCCGGCCGATCCGCTGCTGGTCACCGGCGAGGATCCGGCCGACGAGTACGTCTCCCGGGGCGGCCACAAGCTGGCCGGCGCGCTCGCCGCGTTCGCCCCCGGCGGGCTGACCGTCACCGGCCGGCGCTGCCTGGACGCGGGCGCGTCGACTGGCGGTTTCACCGACGTGCTGCTGCGCGCCGGCGCCGCCGAGGTGGTCGCCGTGGACGTCGGCTACGGGCAGCTCGCCTGGTCGCTGCGTACCGACGAGCGGGTGCGGGTGTTCGAGCGCACCAACGTGCGTACCCTCACGCCGGAGGCGATCGGCGGCCCGGTCGACCTGACGGTGGCCGACCTGTCGTTCATCTCGCTGCGGCTGGTGCTGCCGGCGCTTGCGGCGTGCACCGGCCCCGGCGGTGACCTGGCGCTGATGGTCAAGCCGCAGTTCGAGGTCGGCAAGGAGCGCGTCGGCGCCGGCGGTGTGGTCCGCGATCCGGCGCTGCGCGCCGAGGCGGTGCTGGACGTGGCCGCGGCGGCCGCCGGGCTCGGCCTCGGCCTGGCCGACGTGGCGGCCAGCCCGCTGCCCGGGCCGAGCGGCAACGTCGAGTTCTTCGTATGGTTGCGCGGGGACGCGCCCGCCGCGGACCCGGAGCGGGTCCGCGCGGTGGTGGCCGCCGGTCCGCAGGGCGCCGCCGCGACGGCGGCCACGACCGAGGAGGTGTCCGGGTGAGCCGTACCGCGCTGCTGGTCACGCACACCGGCCGTCGACGCAGCACCGAGCACGCCCGGGCGGTGGCCGCCGACCTGATCGCCGCCGGGTTCGAGGTGCGGGTGGTGGCCGAGGAGGCCGACGACCTGGACCTGCCGGGTGTGGTGCCGGTGACCGGCCCGGAGGCCGCCGAGGGCGCCGAGATCGTGTTCGCGCTCGGCGGGGACGGCACGTTCCTGCGCGCCGCCGAGCTGGCCCGCCCGGCCAAGGTGCCGTTGCTCGGCATCAACCTGGGCAAGGTCGGCTTCCTCGCCGAGGCGGAGATCGACGACCTGGACACCGCCGTGCGGGACGTGGTCGACCGCAACTACACGGTGGACGAACGGCTCACCCTCGACGTCACCGCCGAGTTCGAGGGCGGCCCGACCATCGAGTCGTGGGCGCTCAACGAGATCAGCGTGGAGAAGGGCGAACGCGCCCAGATGCTGGAGCTGCTCGTCGACGTGGACGGCCGGCCGCTGTCCCGGTACGGCTGCGACGGCGTGATCTGCGCGACCCCGACCGGCTCGACGGCGTACGCGTTCTCCGGCGGCGGGCCGGTGGTCTGGCCCGAGGTGGAGGCGCTGCTGCTGGTGCCGATCAGCGCCCACGCGTTGTTCAGCCGCCCGCTGGTGACCGCGCCGACGTCGACGTTCGTCATCACCGTCGACCCGTTCACCACACTGGCCGTGCTGTGCTGCGACGGGCGGCGCGTCTACGACCTGCCGCCCGGTGCCCGGGTGACGGTGCGCCGGGGCACGCTGCCGGTGCGCATCGTGCGACTGCGGGCCCGACCGTTCACCGACCGGCTGGTGGCCAAGTTCGACCTTCCCGTCCAGGGCTGGCGGGGCAACCGTCGCTGACCAGCGGCTCAGCGGAAATCTCCGTTCGGCCCACCGGTCCCGGCCCCCGCGCGCGTTACGGTGGGCGTACGGGCCGCGAAGAGGTGAGTCCGGGCGCGGCGGTGAGGCCCGCCGCTTCCCGGATGCGGCCCGGCGTCGCGGGGCTCGGCCAGGGGGTGGTCGGGGCCGCGACGGTCGGGACGCCGGAGCGTCGTAGCCGGCCGCGGCGGGCGGACCGGCACGCCGTGTCCGGTCGGGTGTCGACCCCGGCCGGGCCGACAGGTCGCAGGGCCGCCGCCGGAGGAAGCGGCGGCACGCGAGCTGGGCGACGCGGTCTCCGGCGTCCCGGCCTCCACTCCGTCGTGCGCGTGTCCACCTGGCGACATGTCGCCGGTGTGGCGGCCCGTACCCGGTGACCCGGCGGCGGACGCCGTCGCAGACTCCGATCGCCGGGCCTCACGAGGTCGGCCTCGGAGTAGAGGAGCGTCACATGCACCGGTTCCCCCGCTGGCTCGCCGCCGGCGCGGCCGGGGCGTTGGTGGTCGGGCTCGCCGTACCGGCGTCCGCCGTACCGCCCGCCCGGCCCGCCGGCCCGCCCCCGGGCACATCCGCCCCGGGCGCGCCGCCCGCCCGCGTCACGCTGATCACCGGCGACCAGGTCGAGCTGGTCCAGGCCGCGCCGGGCCGGATCGCCGCCACCGTCCACCCCGGGCCGGGCCGCGACCGGATCGTCTTCCAGACCACGCAGGCCGACGGCGGGCTGCGGGTGCTCCCCGCCGACGTCGTGCCGTACGTGTCGGCGGGCGTGCTCGACCCGGACCTGTTCGACGTGCAGGAACTGGCCGAGCAGGGCTACGGCGACGCGGGCCGCACGGCGCTGCCGCTGATCGTGCGCTACCGGGAACCGGCCGCCGGGCGGGTGCGCCCCCTCGCCGTCGCCGCCGAGTCCCGTCCGCTGTCCAGCATCAACGGCGCCGCGCTGCGCGTCGACAAGGACGACCTGGGCGCGCTGTGGACGTCCCTGCGGGAGACGCCGCAGGCCCGCGCCACGGGCGCCGGACCGGTCCGGCTCGGCGCCGGCGTGGAACGCGTCTGGCTCGACGGGCGGGCCCGGGTGGCGCTGGAGCACAGCGTCCCGCAGATCGGCGCGCCCACCGCGTGGGCGGCCGGACGCGACGGCGCCGGGGTGCGGGTCGCGGTGCTCGACACCGGCGTCGACGCCGAGCATCCCGACCTGGCCGGCCGGATCGCCGAGGCGCGTGACTTCACCGGCGGCGGCAGCGCCCGGGACGGCCACGGCCACGGCACCCACGTGGCGGCCACCGTCGCCGGCAGCGGCGCGGGCTCCGCGGGGCTGCGCAAGGGCGTCGCGCCGGGCGCGCGGCTGCTGGTCGGCAAGGTGCTCGACGACTCCGGCTCCGGCTACGACTCCGGCATCATCGCCGGGATGGAGTGGGCCGCGCGCTCCGGCGCGAAGGTGGTCAGCATGAGCCTCGGCGGCGCGCCCACCGACGGCACCGACCCGATGAGCCAGGCCGTGAACGACCTGACCGCCGAAACCGGCGCGCTGTTCGTGATCGCCGCCGGCAACGACGGTGAGCCGCGCAGCGTCGGCTCGCCCGGCGCGGCCACCGCCGCGCTCACCGTCGGCGCGGTCGACCGCGACGACGTGCTCGCCGACTTCTCCAGCCGCGGCCCGCGCCTGGGCGACAACGGCCTGAAGCCGGAGATCACCGCGCCGGGCGTCGGCATCGTCGCGGCCCGCGCCGCCGGCACCTCGATGGGTACGCCTGTGGACGACGCCTACACCCGCGCCTCGGGCACCTCGATGGCCACGCCGCACGTCGCGGGCGCGGCGGCCGTCCTGGCGCAGGAGCATCCCGGATGGACCGCTGCGCAGCTCAAGGACGCGCTGGTCAGCACCACCCGGCCGAGCGCCGGCGCGACGGTGTTCGAGCAGGGCGCCGGGCGGGTCGACGTGGCCCGCGCGCTGCGCCAGCGGGTGTACGGCACTGCCACCGCCGACTTCGGCCGGCTGACCACGGGCGGGCCGGCCGCGACCCGGACGGTGCGCTACGTCAACGGCACCGCCGCCGCGCAGACGCTGCGGCTGGCGCTGGAGCTGCGCAACCTGGACAGCGGCGCGGCCGAGACCGACGGCCTGACGCTCGACGCCGCCACGGTGACCGTGCCGGCCGGCGGCGGCGTGGACGTGCCGCTGCGCGCCGACCCGGCCCGGCTGGACCGGGGTCCGCACGGCGGCTGGCTGGTGGCCACCGGCGCGGACGGTGTGACGGTGCGTACCGCGGTCGGGCTCACGCTCAGCGGCCCGCAGCACACCGTGACGCTGCGCGCGCTGGACCCGGCCGGGCGGCCCGGATCGTCGCCGGTGGTGACGCTGTTCGGTGAGCACCCGGAGTCGGACGCGATGGGCTGGCTCGGCGGCGGCGACGAGTGGCAGGTCCAGGTGGAGGAGGGCCCGTACCTGCTGCACGCGCTGATCGAGCACGGCGCGCCGCTGGACGAGCAGCTCACCCTGGTCACCGACCCGGAACTGACAGTGGACCGGGACCTCACTGTGGTGCTCGACCCGCGGCGCGGCACGCCGGTACGGATCGAGACGCCGAAACCGTCCGAGCAGCGGGCCGTGCTGAGCTTCTACCAGCACCGGGTATTCGGCAACGGCCGGCAGGTCGACCACGGCGTGATGACGTTCAGCACCGTGCAGCAGCTCAACGTCACCCCGACCCGGCAGGTACGCCACGGCGAGTTCGAGTTCTCCTCGCGCTGGCAGCTCGTCGCGCCGATGGTCGACATCGACGTCAGCGGCGTGTCCGGCGCGCCGGACGTCAACCTGATGGGCCAGTCGCCGGCCCCGGCCGGGCGGCAGCGGCTGCGTCTGGTCGCCTCCGGCACCGGCGCAGCAGGTGAGCTGGCCGGGGTGCGGGGTGCGGCGGCGCTGCTCACCGCGTCCGTCGACCGGTCCGAGGAGGAGCAGGTGGCCGCCGCGGCGGCGGCCGGTGCGAAGGCGGTGCTGATCGTGCGGCCGGCGGACCAGAGCGCGTGGACGGTGTGGCGCCCGACCGGGGAGCGGCTCCCGGCACCGGCGCTGGCGGTGGCGTACGACGACGGGCAGCGGCTGCTCGCGGCGGCGCGTACCGGCCGGGCCCGCATCGACCTGACGCTCACCGTGGACAGCCCTTACCTCTACGACGTGTTCCAGGTGTCGAAGGGCCGGGTGCCGGAGCGGATCCTCCACCGGGTCACCGCCGCCAACACGGCCGAGGTGACCGGGCGCTACGGCGACACCGGCGGCCTGGACTGGGCCACCGAGCAGCGGTTCGGGTGGCGGCCCTGGCAGGAGTTCTCCTGGAACGACGACCAGCGGATGGTGCGTACCGGGACGACCCGGCGGGAGTACGTCAGCTCCGGTGACTCGTGGTGGCAGCACCGGGTGCTGCACCGGCTGATGTTCTCCAGCATGGGGACGCTGACCGGCGGCCTGTCCGACCGGCCCCGGCGCTACGCGGCCACCGACCGGACCACCGAGTCGTGGCACGCGCCGCTGGTGCGCCCCGCCGTGCCGGCCGGTGCGGCCGCGCCGAGCCGGACCGCTGACACGCTCGACCTGCGAGTGGCCGAGTTCGTCGACGCCGACGGTCACGCCGGCGTGGACAACCGGTCGGAGGAGCAGGACACGGTGACCCGCCGGGTCAGCCGGGACGGCCGGCCGATCGCCGACCTGTCCGCCGGCTGGGCGCCGGTGCCGGCCACCGCCGGTCCGGCCCGCTACCGCCTCGACGTGACCACGGCGCGGTCGTCGGCGGAATGGCGGTGGGCGACCCGTACCGAGACGGCGTGGGAGTTCACCTCGGCCCGCCCGTCCGGTGACGCGGCCCGGCCGCTGCCGCTGCTCCAGGTCGACTACCGGGTGCCGGCCGACCTGCGCGGCGAGGTGCCCGGCAGGCGGAAGCACACGGTCGGGCTGACGCTGCGCCACCCGGCCGGGCTGCCCGCGCCGGCCGGCACGGCGGTACGCGCCGAGGTGTCGTTCGACGGCGGGCGCACCTGGCGCACGGCGCCGGTACGCGGCTCCGGCACCCGCTTCACCGCCGAGGTGCCGGCCGGGCGCGGCACGGTGTCGCTGCGCGTCTCGGCGCGGGACCGGTCCGGCAGCACCGTGACGCAGACCGTGATCGACGCGTACGGGCTGCGGTGAGACGCCGGGGCGGGGCGGTCCTGGGGCCGTCCCGCCCCGGCCCCGGTCAGATCCACCCGCGCCGTGCGGCCTGGAACGCCAGCCCGGGCCGGGTGTCCACACCGGCGGCGGCCATCAGGTCGGCCAGCCGCCGTTGCACGGTACGCCGGCTCACCCCGAGCTGTGACGCGATCGACTTGTCCGGCACCCCGGCGACGAACAGGGACAGCAGCCGCGCCTCGTCGCCGTCGGGCTGGTAGCCGGTGGCCGCCCGGTCGGCGGGCGTGCCGAGCGGCGTCGCCATCAGCCAGTGGCTCTCGAACAGCGCCAGCAGCGCGTCCAGCAGCTGGCTGCGGCCGATCACCGCGGCTGTCGGCTCCCCGCCGTCACGGTCGGGCACCAGCGGGCAGACCGCGGTACGACCGTCCACCACGGCCAGTCGCACCGGCAGCCGGTCCAGCACCCGGGCCTGCTCCCCGGCGTGTACGCCCCGCTCCACGTCGGCGAGCGCGCCCGGCTCCAGCAGCATCGCCCGTTCGTAGATGGCCCGGTACCGCACCCCACGGGCCAGCGCGTCGAACTCCTCGACGTTCTCCGGGCCGGGCATCGCCAGCGGGTTCGCCCGGCAGAACCAGAGCACCTCCTCGCGCGCGCCGTTCTGCAGCTCGCGCAGCCGTTCCCGTAGTGCCCGCGCGCCGGTGACCACCTCGACCAGGTGCGCGGCGTCGTGGCGGCGCATCCCGGCCCGGTAGTCCTCGGCGAGCCGGCTGACGGCGGCACGGGCCTCCTCCAGCGCCGACTGGCGGCGCAGCAGCGCCTCGCCGAGCGGCACGTCCGGCGCGAGCGGCCGCAGCGGCGCGTCCGGTTCCGGGCCGGTCGGCAGCACGAGACCCTTGTCCCGCAAGGCGTCCAGCCGGGCGACGACCTCCGCGCGGGGTCGTCCCAGCCGCTGCGCGAGCTCACCGGCCCGGGCCGTGTTCGCCCGTACCAGGCTGCGGTAGAGCTCCTCCTCGTCCGGGGTCAGGCCGATCTCCTCCAGCACGGGGCTGAACTGTACGGGTGCCCGCGGCCCGCCCTGCCGGCTGGTCAACTGTCACACGGCGGGGCTACTGTCGGGTGCTGTGCTGGAAGAGCTGCGCATCACCGGACTGGGCGTCATCGAGGACACCACGCTGCCGCTGGCCGCGGGGATGAACGTCATCACCGGCGAGACCGGCGCCGGCAAGACCATGGTGGTGACCGGCCTCGGCCTGCTCTTCGGCGGCCGTGCCGACGCCGGCCGGGTGCGCGCCCAGCCGGGCCGCGCGGCGGTGGAGGGCCGGCTTCGCCTGAGCGGACGGGTGGCCGAGGCGGTGCACGCCCGGATCCTCGACGCCGGCGGCGAGCCCGACGAGGACGGCTCGCTGCTGCTCAGCCGCACCGTGACCATCGAGGGCCGCTCCCGGGCCCACCTGGGCGGGCGCGCGATGCCGGTGTCCACGCTCGGCGAGGTCGGCGAGCAGGTGCTCGCAGTGCACGGCCAGTCCGACCAGCTGCGGCTGCTGCGCCCGGCCGAGCAGCGCGCCTCGCTCGACCGGTTCGCCGGGCCGGAGCACGAGAAGCTGCTCGACGCGCTGCGCGAGACGTACGCCCGGTGGCGCACCGTCGTCGACGACCTGGCCGACCGGCGGCGCAACGCCCGCGAGCGCAACCAGGAGGCCGACCTGCTGCGTCTGGGCCTGGACGAGATCACCCGGGTCGACCCGCAGCCGGGCGAGGACGACGAGCTGAAGGCCGAGGCGCAGCGGCTGGAGCACGCCGAGGGGTTGCGTACCGCCGCGCAGGTGGCGCAGCAGTGCGTGGCCGGCGGCGTCGAGGCGACCGACGAGACGCCGGACGCGACGGTGTTGCTCGGCACCGCGCGGCGCACGCTGGAGGCGCAGGCCGGCACCGACCCGGCGCTGGGTGAGCTGGCGGCCCGGCTGGAGGAGGCGGCCACGCTCGTCACCGACGTGGCCGCCGAGCTGTCGGCCTACCTGGCCGCGCTGGACGCCGACCCGGCCCGTCTGCAGACCGTGTACGAGCGGCGGGCCGCGCTGCGCGCGCTCACCCGCAAGTACGCCGACGACGTCGACGGGGTGGTGGCGTGGGCCGAGCGGGCCCGCACCCGGCTGTCCGATCTGGACACCTCCGACGAGCTGCTGGACGAGCTGGACCGCGAGGCGACCCGGCTCGCCGGTGAGGTGGCCGACCTGGCTGGCCGGGTGTCGGCGTCCCGGCGGGAGGCGGCGGTCCGCTTCGCCGAGGAGGTGACTGCCGAGCTGGCCGGGCTGGCGATGCCGCACGCCCGCATCGAGGTGGCGGTGCTGCCGCGCCCGGCGGGCCGGTCCGAGCCGAGCCTGCCGGTGAACGGCGTCGAGACCGGCGTCGGCGCGGACGGTGCCGACGAGGTGGAGTTGCGGCTGCTGGCGCACCCGGGCGCGCCGGCACTGCCGTTGCAGAAGGGCGCGTCCGGCGGTGAACTGTCCCGGGTGATGCTCGCCATCGAGGTGGTCTTCGCCGGTTCCGGCGGCCCGCCCACGCTGGTGTTCGACGAGGTCGACGCCGGTGTCGGCGGTCAGGCCGCGGTGGAGATCGGCCGCCGGCTGGCCCGGCTGGCCCGCAGTCACCAGGTGCTCGTGGTCACGCACCTGCCGCAGGTCGCCGCGTTCGCCGACCGGCACCTGGTGGTGGCCAAGGACACCGGGGGAGCGGTGACCACGAGCGGGGTTCGCGTGGTGGAGGACACCGAGCGCGCGCGGGAACTGGCCCGGATGCTCGCCGGTTTGCCGGACTCGGATCTGGGTATCGCCCATGCCGAGGAGCTCCTGGCCGTGGCGGCCAAGGAAAGGCGTCCGTGATACCCCGATTGTGAGCGCAAGCACACCGGCGCGGGTTCCGGTGTGCTTCCCTGGGTAGGCGGCCCTGCTCAGGCATGTCGCGACAGCAAAACCTGCCTCACATGCCAGGATGGTCACGATGCGTCTACCCACACTGCGCCGGAGCCGGAACCCGGAGCCGGGCTCCATCGTCGGCACCGCGCGCCTCGACCGGCGGACGAAACGGCTGGTCGGGCGGCTGCGACCCGGCGACATCGCGGTCATCGACCACGTCGACCTGGACCGGGTGGCGGCCGACTCGCTCGTCGCGGTGGGTGTGGCGGCGGTCCTGAACGCCAAGCCGTCGGTCTCCGGCCGCTATCCCAACCTCGGCCCGGAGGTGCTGATCTCGGCCGGCATCCCGCTGCTGGACGACCTCGGCGAGAGCGTCTTCGAGCAGGTCCGCGAGGGCGACCGGGTCCGCATCGAGGGCAACACCGTCTTCGTCGGCGACGAGCCGGTCGCGCACGGCTCGCTGCAGGACGCCGAAACGGTCGCCAAGGCGATGGCCGACGCCCGCGAGGGCCTGTCGGTGCAGTTGGAGGCGTTCGCCGCCAACACGATGGACTACCTGCGCCAGGAACGCGACCTGCTGCTCGACGGCGTCGGTGTACCGGAGATCCAGACCCGGATCCAGGGCCGGCACTGCCTGATCGTGGTCCGCGGCTACGACTACAAGGCCGACCTGGACGTGCTGCGCCCGTACATCCGGGAGTTCAAGCCGGTGCTGATCGGCGTGGACGGCGGCGCCGACGCGCTGGTCGAGGCCGGCTACACGCCGGACATGATCATCGGGGACATGGACTCGGTCACCGACGACGTGCTGCGCTGCGGCGCCGAGGTGATCGTGCACGCCTACCCGGACGGGCGCGCGCCGGGCCTGGCCCGGGTCAACGGGCTCGGCGTACCGGCGATCACCTTCCCGGCGGCGGCCACCAGCGAGGACCTGGCCATGCTGCTGGCCGACGAGAAGGGCGCCTCGCTGCTGGTGGCTGTCGGCACGCACGCCACCCTGGTGGAGTTCCTCGACAAGGGGCGCGGCGGCATGGCGTCGACGTTCCTGACCCGGCTGAAGGTCGGTGGCAAGCTGGTCGACGCCAAGGGCGTCAGCCGGCTCTACCGGCAGAGCATCTCCGGGTCGTCGCTGCTGCTGCTGGTCCTGTCGGCGGTGGCCGCGATGGCCTCCGCGGTGGCGGTCTCCACCGTCGGGAAGGCGTATCTGGGCGTGGTCTCCGAATGGTGGGACAATTTCGTGTTCCAGCTCGGCCAGCTCTTCTAGCTCCCCGACGATCAAGAGGCTGCAAGCGTGATCAACTTTCGCTACCACGTGGTGTCCCTGACCGCGGTGTTCCTGGCACTGGCGATCGGCCTGGTGGTCGGCACAGCCGCCCTCAACGGGCCGGTCGCCGACTCGCTCCGGGAGAACGTCAACGGCCTGCGCAAGGACAACTCGCTGATGCGCCAGTCGGTCAACAGCATGCAGAAGCAGCTGGAGACCGAGGAGGAATTCGCGGCCGAGATGGCCCAGCTCGTCCTGCCCGGCAAGCTGACCGGCCGCCGGGTGCTGGTGCTCACCCTGCCCAGCGGCCGCGACCAGGCCGAGGGCGTGGTGAAGATGCTCCAGACCGCCGGCGCCGACGTCACCGGCCGCATCGACGTGCAGGACAAGTTCGTCAACCCGGACAGCAACAACAACCTGCTGGAACTGGCGGTCACCGCGGCCCGGCCGAACAGCGCCCCCACCGGCAACCTGCCCGGCAACGGGCACGGCGTGGAGACCTCCAGCGCCCTGCTTGCAAACGTCCTGGTGGACCGCCCGGCGGGAAGCCCGGCGGTCAGCGAGGCCGACCGGCGTGCCGTGCTGGAGCAGTACGCCACCGCCGGCTACCTCACCCCGGCGGACAAGATCTCCGCCGCCGCCGAGGCGGTGGTGATGGTGACCGGCCAGCCGTACGTGGACAAGGACTCGGCGAAGAAGGACGAGTCGGTGGTGAAGATCGCCGAGCAGTTCGACCGGGCCGGCGCGCTCGTGGTCGCCGGCATGGGCTCCACCGGCGGCAACCTCGTCTCCGTCGTGCGCGGCGACCCGGTGCTGTCGCAGACCATCTCCACCGTCGACAACGCCAACACCGTGCAGGGCCAGCTTGGCACCAGCCTCGCCCTGGCGCAGCAGCTCACCGAGAAGAAGACCGGCCAGTACGGCGTGGGCGACAACGCCACCTCCCGGGTGCCTACACTGCCCCGGTGACCGCCGCGGGCCGCCCGGTCCGTGCCGCGTCGCGTTCGAAGTCCGGATCGAGGAGGTCCCGTGAGACTGGGTCGGCTGCTCGCCGTGGGCGCGGGCGCGCTGGCCGCCCGCTACGTGCTGCGCCAGACGCGCACGTCGCCCGGCGGGCCGGCGCTGGAGCGCACCAACTACCGGGGCCGCACCGTGACCCTGGCCGCCGGTCCGGCCCTGGCCGTCGGCGCGGCCACCGGGGCCGCGCTCGGCGCCGGTAGTGCCCCGGCCGGCGCCGCCGCACTCGTCGCCGGGCTCGGCGCGGGCGCTGTCGGCCTCTACGACGACGTGGTCGGCGCGCGCCCCGAACAGAAGGCCGCCAAGGGGTTCGCCGGGCATCTCGCCGCGCTGCGCGAGGGTCAGGTCACCGCCGGGATGGTCAAGGTCGCCGGGGTGGGCGTGGCCGGGCTGGGCGCCGCCGCGCTGCTCGCCGCCGACCGGCGGGTCGCCGCGCATCCGCGCCGCCGGCAGGCGGGGGCGTTCGGCCGGGGGCTCGACGTGCTGCTCGGCGCCGGCGTGGTGGCCGGCACCGCGAACCTGGTCAACCTGCTCGACCTGCGACCCGGCCGGGCGCTGAAGTCCGGCATGCTGCTCGGCGCGCCGCTGACCACCGGCCCGTACGGCGGCGTCGCGGCGGGCGCGATGGGAGCCTCGGCCGCGCTGGTCGGCGACGACCTCGGCGAGCGGGTGATGGTGGGCGACAGCGGCGCCAACGCGCTCGGCGCGCTGCTCGGCGTGAGCCTGGCCGCGCGTACCGGGCCGCTGGGCCGGGCCGGTGTGCTGGCCGTGCTCGCCGCGCTCACCGCCGCCAGCGAGAAGGTCAGCTTCACCCAGGTCATCGCGTCCACGCCGGGGCTGCGGCACCTCGACGAGCTGGGCCGGCTCCCGGACTGACGTGACGAAACCGGCTCCTCTCGCCGCCGCCGGCCGGGTCGCCGGGGCGGCGGCCCTCATCGCCGTCCTCACCGTCCTCAGCCGGCTCGCCGGCTTCGGCCGCACCGCCGTGTTCACCTGGATGCTGGGCCCCACCGACCTCGGCGGCGCCTATCTGGTGGCGAACTACGTCCCGAACTTCATCTTCGAGATCGTCGCCGGTGGGGCGCTCGCCAGCCTGGTCGTACCGCTGCTCGCAGGCGCCGTCGAGGCCGGTGACCGGCGCGCGGTGGCCGCTACGACCGGCGCGCTGCTGACCTGGACGCTGAGCCTGCTGGTGCCGCTGGCGGTGCTGCTGGCGGTGTTCGCCGACCCGCTGCCGGGGCTGATCGGAAACGGTCTCAGCGAGGCCCAGCAGGCGTCCGGCGCGCGGATGCTGCGGGTGTTCGCGCCGCAGTTGCCGCTGTACGGCGTGGGGATCGTGCTGACCGGTGTGCTCCAGGCGCACCGGCGCTTCGCCTGGCCGGTGATCGCGCCGCTGCTGTCCAGCGTCACGGTCATCGCCGTCTACCTGGGCTTCACCGTCGCCGAGGGGCGGCTGGCCACGATCGGTGAGGCCGGGCGCGGCGGTGAGCTGCTGCTGTCCGCCGGGACCACGCTCGGCGTGGTGGTGCTCTCGCTGTCGCTGCTGATCCCGGTGCGTCGCCTGCGGCTGCGGATCCGGCCGGGCTACCGCTTCCCGGCCGACGCCCGCGCCCGGGTCGGCGGTCTGGTGGTCGCCGGTGCGGTCACAGTTGCCGCCCAGCAGATCGCCCTGGTGGTCGCGCTCAACCAGGTCACCTACGGCCGCACCGCCGACGTCAGCGTCTACAACCTCGCCCAGACCGTCTACTTCCTGCCCTGGGCGGTGCTGGCGGTGCCGCTCGCGGTGGCCGCGTACCCGACGCTCGTCGCGGCCCGGGCCACCGGCGACGAGCGCGCCTACCGGGAGACGCTGGCCCCGGCGGCACGCGGCGTCGTGCTGCTCAGCCTGCTCGGCGCCGCCGCTCTCGTCGGCACCGCCGTCCCGGTCGGGCACTTCTTCTTCTCCGATCCCCTCGACGCGCGCACCGCGGCGGCCGGGATCGCCGGGTTCGCGCCCGGCCTGGTCGGCTACGGCCTGTTCGCGGTCCTCACCCGTGCGCTGTACGCCCGCGGCGAGACCCGCGCGGCCACCGTCGCCACCGCGCTCGGCTGGCTCAGCGTGCCCGCGCTCGCCGTGGTGTCCGCCCAGGTGGCGCCGCTGGCCGACCGGGTGCTCGCGGTGACGCTGGCGACGTCGGCCGGCATGCTGCTGCTCGGCGCGCTGCTGATCGCCGCGGTCCGGCGGGCGGCCGGCGGCGAGGCGCTCGCCGGGATCGGCCGGGCCGGCGCCGCCGGGCTGCTCGCCGCAGTGGTCGCCGGAGCGGGCGGGGCGGGCGTCGCGGCGGGACTCGCCGGGCTCGGTGACGGCACCCCGACGACACCGTGGGCCCTCGCGCAGGGCATGCTGTCCGGGGTCGTGGTCGGTGTCCTGTTCCTCGCCGTCGCCTGGCTGACCGACGCCCGCGACCTGCGGCCGCTGCTCGCGACCGTGACCCGTCGGCTGCGCCGGCGACCCCCGGCCGGCGGGGACGACGGCCCGCCGGCGCAGCAGCACCCCGGCGAGCGGGGTGACGGAAGGGAGACCGTTTCCTCATGACGGACGCCTCGCCGGCACCGCGCTGGCCCGGGTCGGTGGCCCTGGTGCTCGCCTCCAGCACCGGCGGGGTCGGGCAGCACGTGCGCTCGATCACCCGAGGGCTCACCGAGGCCGGCGCGTCCGTGCTGGTCTGCGGCCCGGCCGCCACCGAGGAACAGTTCGACTTCACCGGCGCCGGGGCCCGGTTCACGCCGGTGGAGATCCCGGCCAGCCCCACGCCGGGCGACGCGCGCGCGGTCACCGCGCTGCGCCGGGCGCTCGCTGACACACCTGTCGACGTGGTGCACGCGCACGGGCTGCGCGCCGGCCTGGTCGCCGCGCTCGCCCGTCCCGCCGCGCCGCTGGTGGTCACCTGGCACAACGCGGTCCTCGCCGGTGGCCTGCGCGGCGCGGTGTCCCGGCTGGTCGAGCGGGTCGTGGCCCGGTCCGTGCGGGTCGCCCTGGGCGCCTCCGCCGACCTGGTCGACCGTGCCGCCGCGCTCGGTGCCGCCGACGCTCGTCTCGCTCCGGTCGCCGCGCCGGCGCTGCCCGCGCCGCGCCGCCGCCGCACCGCGGTACGCGCCGAGTTCGGCGTCGCCGCCGACCGCCCGCTGATCCTGTCGGTGGGCCGGCTGCACCCGCAGAAGCGGTACGACGTGCTGATCGACGCCGCCGCCCGCTGGCGGACCCGTACCCCCGCACCGCTCGTGGTGATCGCCGGCAGCGGTCCGGCGTATCTGCCGCTGGCCGCCCGGATCTCGGCCGCCCGCGCGCCGGTGACGCTGCTCGGGCACCGTAACGACGTGGCGGACCTGCTGGGCGGCGCCGACCTGGCGGTGGTGACGAGCGACTGGGAGGCCCGCCAGTTGTTCGCGCAGGAGGCGCTGCGGGCCGGCGTACCGCTGGTCGCGACCGCCGTCGGCGGTCTGCCGGACCTGGTCGGCGACGCGGCCGTGCTGGTGCCGGCCGGCGACGTGGACGCCGTCGACGCGGCGGTGCGCGACCTGCTCGACGACCCGGCACGCCGGGCCGACCTGGGCCGGCGCGCCCTGGCCCGGGCGGCGACCTGGCCCACCGAGGCGGACACCGTGGCCGCGCTCGCCGGCCTCTACGCCGAGCTGACTCCGCAGCTGTCCACCGGGAACCGCTGATGCTGCGCAGACTGACCCCGGTGCTGCTGACCCTGGTCGTGGTGGTGCTTGGTATCACCGCGCTGTCCGCCCGCCCGGACGACGGCGCGACCCGGCCGAACGCCGACTACGTGGTGCTCGTCGGCGCGGCGGGCCTGCGGTGGGACGACGTCGACCCGGAGAACACGCCGACGCTGTGGCGGATGGCCGAGCAGGGTGCGATCGGATCGCTCTCGGTGCGCTCCGCGCACCGCCCCACCTGCCCGGTCGACGGCTGGCTCACGCTCGGCGCGGGGAACTTCGCCGCCTGGCCCGGCGCCCGCCCGAGCGGCGGCTGCCCGGCCACCGCCGTCACTGTCGAACGGCCCGACGGCATCGGCGCGAACCTGCCCGACCAGGCCAGCGCGGTCGTACACAACCAGGAGCAGCTCTCCTGGGGCGCCACACCCGGCGCGCTGGCCGAGTCGGTGCGCTGCTCGGTTGCGGTCGGGCCGGGCGCCGCGGTGGCCGCCGCCCGCCCGTTCGGCCGGGTCGACAGGTACGCGCCCACGCTCCCGGAGGACCCGGCGGAACTGCTCGGCTCCTGCGTGCTGAGCATCGTCGACGTCGGCACCGTCGACGACGACGACCCGGAGGTACGGGCCGCGCAGGCGCGGCAGGCCGACGCCCGGCTGGCCCGGGTGCTCGCCGCCCGGCCGCCGCGCTCGCTGGTGCTCGTCGCCGGCGTGTCCGACACCGACTCCCCGGCGCGGCTGCACGTCGCTGTCGCCGACGGCCCCGGCTGGGAGGGCGGCTGGCTGACCTCGCCCAGCACCGCCCGGTCCGGCTATCTGCAACTGATCGACCTGGCCCCGACCGTGCTCGCCGTGCTCGACAAGCCGATGCCGGAACGGGCGTTCCTCGGCCGGCCCGCGGTGACTGTCGACGACCGGCCGGACGACCTGCGGGCCGCGATCGAGGCGCCGGCCGACGCGGACCGGGAGGCCGCCGCCCAGCGCCGCGTCGCCGGCTGGTTCTTCACGCTGCTGGCCGCCGCGCAGCTCGCCCTCGCCGTGGCGGTGCTACCGGTGCTGCGCCGGGCCCGCCGGCTCGCCGGCCCGCACGGGCCGGAACCGGTGTCCCCGCGGATCGTCGCCGTGGTGGAACTGATGCTGATCGCCGCCGCGCTCGCCGTGCCCGCGGCGCTGCTCGCCGACGCCGTGCCCTGGTGGCGTGGCGACCACGCCGGCCTCTGGTACGCCTCGGTGACCGCGCTGCTCATCGTCGGCGGCACCGCGGCGGTCCGGTTCACTCCCGGGCACGAGCGCACTCTCGGCCCGCTCGGGGCGGTGGCCGGGCTGGCCACGCTCGTCGTCGGCGTGGACGTGCTCACCGGCTCCCGGTTGCAGCTCAACGGCGTGGTCGGCTACTCGGCGCTGGAGGGCGGCCGGTACGCCGGACTCGGCACCGTCGGGCTGGGCGTGTTCATCGCCGGGGCGCTGCTGTGCGGCGGCTGGCTCGCCCAGCGGTTCCGCAAGGGCTGGCGGCCGATCGTGATGGTGACTGTCGGCGGGCTCGCAGTGGTGATAGTGGGCAGCCCGTACCTGGGCGCCGACTCGATCGGCGCGATCGCGCTCACCGCCGGCGTCAGCGTCGCGGCCGCGATCTGCAGCGGCGGCTGGCTCACCGTGAGCCGGCTGGCCTGGGCCACCATGGCCGCGCTGGCGGTCACCGTCGGATTCGCCCTGGTCGACCTGGGCCGTCCGGCGGACGAGCGGGGCAGCCTGGGCCGGTTCCTGGCCGCTGTGGGCGACGGCACCGGCGGCCTCACCGTGCACCGGTCCAGCAGCTCCAACATCCAGACGCTGGTGAACAGCCCGCTCACCGTGCTGGCCCTGGCCGGGGCGGCGCTGGTCTGGCTCGCGCTGCTCCAGCCGTGGGGCGGGCTGATGCGGCTGTTCGGCATCTACCCGGCGATCCGGGCGGCGATGGCCGGTACCGGCGTGGCGGTCGGGCTGGGCGGACTCCTCGGCGGGTCGGCGCTGGACGTGGCCGGCGCGGCGGCGGCTCTCGTGGTGCCTATGGCGGCCCTGGCGGCGCTACGGGTGCTCGACCATTCCACCGACCGTACGGTGCCCGACAGCGGCCGTGGCGGCGGCGAGACGGGCGCGGTCCCACCGGGCGGCCCGGACAAGTCCTCCCGGGGCGGCGCCGCTGCCGACGGTCCGACGGACGGTGGTCCACCGGCCGGTGACGGTCCGGGTGGTGGCCGGTCGGCGGGTGACGGCCCAGTCGGTGACGGTGCGGGCGATCCGGGGGAGGCCGGGGAGCAGGCCGCACCGGGCCGGCAGGGCCCGGCCGACAGGGAAGCGCCGAACGGGCCGCCCACCGCCGGGGCGCGGGTCCCCGCCCAGCCGAACCCGGCGTCCGCGGAGATCCCCGCCGGCTGACCCGGCAGGTGCTCGCCCCGGCCTGCCCTCGCCAGGTCGGGGAGGTGGCGGGGTCGAGGCCCGGCGGAAGGCACCACACCGGCGAAGTGGTGTCGATCAAGGGCCCGGATCCGGGCCGGATCCGGCCTCACGTGCGCCGACAGCGGGTGCGACGCCGGCTCACGGTCCGGATGGTGTTACCGTGGAATCCCGTGGATCGCGTGATCACTCTGCTGATCGGCACGGCGGTTCGCACGACCGCTACGGACGACACGGGAGCAGGCCTTGGCCCCTACAGCACGGACGACCAGGCACATTTTCGTCACCGGGGGCGTCGCCTCCTCGCTGGGTAAGGGCCTCACCGCCTCCAGCCTCGGGAGTCTGCTGACCGCGCGCGGACTGCGCGTGGTGATGCAGAAGCTCGACCCGTACCTGAACGTCGACCCCGGGACGATGAACCCGTTCCAGCACGGCGAGGTCTTCGTCACCGAGGACGGTGCCGAGACCGACCTCGACGTCGGGCACTACGAGCGGTTCCTCGACCGGGACCTCTCCGGCAAGGCGAACGTCACCACCGGCCAGATCTACTCGGCGGTGATCGCCAAGGAGCGGCGGGGGGAATACCTCGGCGACACGGTGCAGGTCATCCCGCACATCACCAACGAGATCAAGGCCCGCATCCGCGGCATGGCCGACCCGGACGCCGACGGCCAGGTACCCGACGTGGTGATCACCGAGGTCGGCGGCACCGTCGGCGACATCGAGTCGCTGCCGTTCCTGGAGTCGATCCGGCAGATCCGCCACGACCTGGGCCGGGACAACTGCTTCTACCTGCACGTGTCGCTGGTGCCGTACCTGGCGCCGTCGGGCGAGCTGAAGACCAAGCCGACCCAGCACTCGGTGGCGCAGCTGCGCAGCATCGGCATCCAGCCCGACGCGCTGGTCCTGCGCTGCGACCGGGAGATCCCGGACAAGGTCAAGGAGAAGCTGTCGCTGTACTGCGACGTCGACCGGGAGGCGGTCACCGCCGCCCCGGACGCGCCGAGCATCTACGACATCCCGAAGGTGCTGCACCGGGAGGGCCTCGACGCCTACGTGGTGCGCCGGCTCGGCCTGTCGTTCCGCGACGTGGACTGGACCCGCTGGGACGACCTGCTGGAGCGGGTTCACCAGCCCCGGCACACGATCACCGTCGCGCTGGTCGGCAAGTACGTCGACCTGCCCGACGCGTACCTGTCGGTGAGCGAGGCGATCCGGGCGGCCGGGTTCGGCCACCGCGCCCGGGTGCAGCTCAAGTGGGTGCCCAGCGACGACTGCGTGACCCCGGCGGGCGCCGCCGCCGCGCTGTCCGGCGTCGACGGCATCGTGATCCCCGGCGGTTTCGGCGTCCGCGGCATCGAGGGCAAGGTCGGCACCGCCCGGTACGCGCGGGAGAACGGCATCCCGCTGCTGGGCCTCTGCCTCGGCCTGCAGTGCATGACCATCGAGGTGGCCCGCCACCTGGCCAACCTCGACGGGGCGAACTCGCTGGAGTTCGACGAGGAGGCCGTGCACCCGGTCATCGCCACCATGGCCGACCAGGAGGACATCGTCGCCGGGCGCGGCGACCTGGGCGGCACCATGCGGCTCGGGGCGTACCCGGCGAAGCTGGCGGAGGGCTCGATCGTCGCCGAGGCGTACGGCAGCACCGAGGTCAGCGAGCGGCACCGGCACCGGTACGAGGTGAACAACGCCTACCGGGACCAGCTCACCAAGGCCGGGCTGACCATCTCCGGCACCTCGCCGGACGGGCGGCTGGTCGAGTTCGTCGAGCTGGACCGCAACCTGCACCCGTTCTTCGTGGCCACCCAGGCGCACCCGGAGCTCAAGAGCCGTCCCACCCGGCCGCACCCGCTGTTCGCCGCGTTCGTCGGCGCCGCCGTGGCGTACTCGCAGGCCGACCAGCTGCCGGTGGACCTGGACGGCGCGGCGAAGAAGGCCGGCCGCGGCGGTGGCGCGAAGGCGTCCGCGAAGTGAGCGGGGCGGCGGCGTGAGCGGCGTCGAGCACCGGTACGAGGTGACCGGCCGCCGCCAGATCTGGTCCGGCCGGATCTTCTCGGTGGTCAGCGACGACGTCACCATGCCCGGCGGCGGCAGCGCGACCCGCGACTACGTGCGGCACGTCGGCGCGGTCGCCGTGGTGGCGCTCGACGACGCCGGTCAGGTGGTGCTGATCCGCCAGTACCGGCACCCGGTCGGCCGGCACCTGTGGGAGCTGCCCGCCGGGTTGATGGACGTCGGCGGCGAGGACCTGGCCGCCGCCGCGCTGCGGGAGCTGGCCGAGGAGGCGGACCTGACCGCGGGCCGCGTCGACGTGCTCGTCGACCTGCACAGCTCGCCCGGTTTCACCGACGAGGTGGTGCGGGTCTTCCTGGCCCGCGACCTGGCCGACGTGCCGGCCGACCAGCGGCACGACCGGCACGACGAGGAGGCCGACCTCCAGGTGGTCCGCGTGGACCTGGACGAGACGGTGCGGATGGTGCTGGCCGGCGAGATCACCAACGCGTCCTGCGTGGCCGGGCTGCTCGCCGCCGCCCGCGCCCGGGACACCGGCTTCAGCGAGCTGCGCCGCCCGGAGGCGCCGCTGCCGCGCTGATCCGGGACGGACGACGAAGGGGCCGCGCGGTGCGACGCACCGTGCGGCCCCTTCCGTGTGCCTGCGCTCAGTCGCGCAGCGGGCGGCCCTGTCCGTCGACGCCACCGTTGACCAGGATCAGGATGCCGTCGATGGTGCCCCAGAGCGCGCCGAAGCCACAGGTCACGACGCTCACCACGAGCTGGAGGACGCCGGTCTTGGTGTCGCCCATGTAGAACCGCCCGGCGCCGAAGAAGCCGAGCAGGATGCCGAGAATGCCCGCGACGACCTTGCTCTTGTCCGAGACGCCCTGCGGGTACTGCTGATAAGGAGTGGTCATGAGCGGACACAATAGTGATCGGTTCACATCCTGTCGGCCTCGCCACCCAGCCGGTGGGAAGATGTCATCGAACTTTGTCCTCTCGGCGGATGGCGTCTCCACCGGGCAGTCCGAGGCATGCCTGACACACCGTCAGGACCAGCGGGCACCGGATGTCACAGTGTCGCCGTCCGTGGGCTTCCCACGGGCCTAGACTGCCGCCGGCGGGACAGGAGGACCGCGCCGGCAACGGAGCCGGCGCGGCCGCGCAGTCGGGGGTGAGCCGCCCCGGAGGAAGGTGTCTGCATCGTGAAGGTCGGAATCCCCCGCGAGGTCAAGAACCACGAGTACCGGGTGGCGATCACGCCCGCCGGCGTCAACGAGTTCACCCGCCACGGCCACGAGGTCTTCGTGGAGGCAGGCGCCGGAGTCGGCTCCAGCATCACCGACGACGAGTTCGCCGCCGCCGGCGCGAAGATCCTGGCCACCGCCGACGAGGTGTGGGACACCGCCGATCTGGTGCTGAAGGTCAAGGAGCCGATCGCCGAGGAGTACCACCGGATGCGCGAGGGGCAGGTGCTGTTCACCTACCTGCACCTGGCCGCGTCCCGTGAGTGCACCGACGCGCTGGTCGACCGGAAGGTCACCGGCATCGCGTACGAGACGGTCGAGCTGCCCGACCGCTCGCTGCCGCTGCTGGCCCCGATGTCCGAGGTGGCCGGCCGCCTCGCCCCGCAGGTGGGCGCCTTCTACATGATGCGTACCGGCGGTGGGCGGGGCGTGCTGCCCGGCGGCGTCTCCGGCGTGTACGCCGCGAAGACCGTGGTCATCGGCGCGGGCGTGTCCGGCCTGAACGCCGCCGCCATCGCGCTCGGCCTGCAGTCCGAGGTGCTGCTGCTCGACAAGAACGTGGCCCGGCTGCGCTCCGCCGACGCCATCTACCGGGGCCACCTGCAGACCGTCGCCTCCAACGCGTACGAGATCGAGCGGGCCGTGCTCGACGCGGACCTGGTCATCGGCGCGGTGCTGGTGCCCGGCGCGAAGGCCCCGAAGCTCATCTCCAACGAGCTGGTCTCCCGGATGAAGCCGGGCAGCGTGCTCGTCGACATCGCCATCGACCAGGGCGGCTGCTTCGAGGACTCGCGCCCGACCACGCACGCCGACCCGACCTACAAGGTCCACGACTCGATCTTCTACTGCGTGGCGAACATGCCCGGCGCGGTGCCGAACACCAGTACCTACGCGCTGACGAACGTCACCCTGCCGTACGCCCTCGAACTGGCGAACCAGGGCTGGCAGCAGGCGCTGCGCAACGACCCGGCGCTGGCCCTGGGCCTGAACACCCACGCCGGCAGGGTCGTCTACGGCCCGGTCGCCGAGGCGCACGGCATGGACGTGCTGCCGCTGGACGAGGTGCTGAGCTGACCGACGCCGCCGTGCGCGCGGCCGGCGCGGAACCCGCGCCGGCCCTGCGCCGTGCGGTCCGGACCTATCTGGACCACCTCACCGTCGAACGCGGGCTGTCCGCGAACACGCTCGCCTCGTACCGCCGGGACCTGGACCGCTACCTCGCCACCCTGGCCGCCGCCGGGGTGGACGACCTGGCCGCCGCCGGACCCGCGCAGGTCGAGGCCCACCTGGCCCGGCTGCGTGCCGGCGACGACGACCACCCGCCGCTCGCCGTCTCCTCCGCCGCACGCGCGGCCAGCGCGGTACGCGGCCTGCACCGCTTCGCGCTGCGCGAGGGACTGGCCGGCGCCGACCCCAGCCGCGACGTCCGCCCGCCCGCGCCGCCGCGCCGGCTGCCCCGCGCGCTGCCCGTCGACGCGGTCCTGCGGCTGCTGGAGGCCGCCGACCTGCCCGGCGCCACCGGCGACGCCGCCGCCCGCGCGCTGCGCGACCGGGCGCTGCTGGAATTCCTGTACGGCACCGGCGCGCGCATCTCCGAGGCGGTCGGCGCGGCCGTCGACGACCTCGACCTGGACGCCGGCGCCGTGCTGCTGCGCGGCAAGGGCGGCCGGACCCGGCTGGTCCCGGTCGGCGGGTACGCGGCCGACGCGCTGCGCGCCTGGCTGGTCCGGGGCCGCCCGGCGCTGCTCGCCGCCGGGCGCGGCACCCACGCGGTGTTCGTCAACGCGCGTGGCGGCCCGCTCACCCGGCAGGGTGCCTGGGCGGTGCTGCGTACCGCCGCCGCCCGGGCCGGCCTGCCGGTCGACGGTCCCGACGCGGTCTCGCCGCACACGCTGCGCCACTCGTACGCCACCCACCTGCTCGACGGCGGCGCGGACGTACGCGTGGTGCAGGAACTCCTCGGTCACGCGTCGGTGACCACCACCCAGGTCTACACGCTGGTGACTGTGGAGCGGCTGCGCGAGGTGTACGCGACAGCGCATCCGCGCGCCCGCTGAGCGCAGCGGGCTCGCGCGAGCCGCGCCCGCTGCTGACGGGCGGCCGACACGCCGACCCGCTACCGAACGCGCTGCTGGCCGGTGGCGTACAGTCGGCATCGGCGCGGGCCTCCAGGTGCGACGGACCGGGGGTGCGCAGCGGCGCCGCGAGGGACGTCGGACGGCTCCGACGCCGGGTGGTCGTCGGGAGGGGGCAACGAGGACATGGCAGGAAACGGTGACCGTGCCGAGACCTGGACGTCGGAGCTCCGTGAGCAGCAGGCGACGCTCGGTGCCGATCTCGGCCCCGCCGACCCGGCCGCGTACACCATGCGCAAGCCGATCCCCGAACCCATGCCGACCGACCGGCACGGCCCGGCGCGGATCATCGCGATGGCCAACCAGAAGGGTGGCGTCGGCAAGACCACGACGACCATCAACCTGGGCGCGGCCCTGGCCGAGTACGGCCGCAAGGTGCTGCTCGTCGACTTCGACCCGCAGGGCGCCCTCTCCGTCGGGCTGGGCGTCAACCCGCACAACCTGGACCTGTCGGTCTACAACCTGCTGATGCAGGACGACGTCACCGCCGAGGACGTCCTCATCAAGACCGACGTGGCCGGCCTGCACCTGCTGCCCGCGAACATCGACCTCTCTGCCGCCGAGATCCAGCTCGTCAACGAGGTCGCCCGCGAGATGGCACTGGCGCGGGTGCTGCGGACCATCCGCAAGGAGTACGACTTCATCCTGATCGACTGCCAGCCCTCGCTGGGCCTGCTGGCGATCAACGCGCTCACCGTCGCGCACGGCGTGCTCATCCCGCTGGAGTGCGAGTTCTTCAGCCTGCGCGGTGTCGCGCTGCTGCTGGACACCATCGACAAGGTGCGCGAGCGGCTCAACTTCGACCTGGAACTCGAAGGCATCCTCGCCACCATGTACGACAGCCGCACCACCCACTGCCGCCAGGTGCTGCAGCGGGTGGTCGAGGCGTTCGGCGACAAGGTCTACCAGACCGTCATCACCAAGACGGTGAAGTTCCCCGAGTCCACGGTGGCCGGTGCCCCGATCACCACCCTCGACCCGGCCTCCTCCGGCGCGCGCAACTACCGGCAGCTCGCCCGGGAGGTCATCGCCGCCCAGGCGGACCGGTAGGGCGCACGCCGGCCGCCCGCCGCGTCGTCTACGGTTTCCCGGTGACCGCACCGCCCCTCGACCCGCCGCACGGCCCCGGCGACCCCGCCGTCGCCGCGGAGCTGGCCGCCGAGGTCGACGGTGTGGTGCCCGCCGACCCGGGCACCGGCGAACAGGCGAGTGGCTTCACCGTCCGGCTGGACAACTTCACCGGCCCGTTCGACCTGCTGCTCCAGCTGATCAGCAAGCACAAGCTGGACGTCACCGAGGTCGCGCTGCACAAGGTGACCGACGAGTTCATCGCGTACCTGCGCGCCCTGGGCGACCAGTGGGACCTGGACGAGACGAGCGAGTTCCTGCTCGTCGCCGCCACGCTGCTCGACCTGAAGGCGGCCCGGCTGCTGCCCTCGGCCGAGGTCGAGGACGAGGAGGACCTGGCGCTGCTGGAGGCGCGGGACCTGCTGTTCGCCCGGCTCCTGCAGTACAAGGCGTACAAGGAGGCCGCCGCGCACATCGCCGAGCTGGAGGCGGTCGGCGGCCGGCGCTACCCGCGGGCGGTCACCCTCGAACCGCGGTACGCCGAGGCGCTGCCCGACCTGGTGCTCGGCATCGGTCCGGAGCGGCTGCGTACGCTCGCGGTCAGGGCGATGAGCCCGAAGCCGGTGCCCGAGGTCTCGATCGCGCACGTGCACATGGTCCGGGTCAGCGTCCGGGAACACGCCGGCATCATCGCCGACCGGCTGCGCCGCGCCGGGGTCGCCACGTTCTCGCTGCTCTGCGCCGACTGCGAGATGACGCTCGAGGTGGTGGCCCGGTTCCTGGCGCTGCTGGAGCTGTACCGGCAGGGCCTCGTGGCGTTCGTGCAGGAGCAGGCGCTGGAGGAACTGACAGTCCGCTGGACCGGCCCGGCCGGCGGCGAGGCCGAGCTGACAGTCGACGAGTACGCCGGCAGCCCCGAACCCACGACTGCGTCCGTCCCCGCCGCGCCAGCCGACGCCGCTGCTCCGGCCGGCGACTCGGCCGCGGTGGCCGGCGACCCTGCCGCGGTGGCCGGCGATGCCGCCGAATCCGCCGGCGCCGCGGTGCCGAGCGGCGTCGCCGCAGATGCCGCATCCGACGCCGCCATGCCCGCCGAGGCGGCGGGCGAACCCGCACCGACGCAGGAGTGAACGGATGAGCGACGAGGAACGCCGCGACTCCCTGGCCGACCAGGCCGCCGCATGGGTGCCCCCGTGGGAGCGCCCCGCCCCGCCCAAGCCCGCCCCGGACGACTCCGACTCGCCCGCCGAGCACCCGGACCCCGACATCACGGACACCGCGTCGGAGTCCTCCGCAGATCTTGGAAGCGAAGGGCCCCCAGAGGGGCCATTTCCTTCCAAGATCGCCACGATCGGGACGGATCTTGGCACGGGGGCGCCCCTCGGAGGGCGGGACCGTACCAAGATCTCGGGGGAGAGCGGGGCCGGGGACGACGCCGCCATGACCGCGCGGGACGCGGGGCAGCAGGCGGGTGCTGACGGCGTACCCGCTAAGCGGGTACGCCGGCGAGCCGTGCCGGAACCGGTGCCCGCGCCGGTCCTGGACGACGCGGAGCTGCGCGGCGCCCTGGAGGCGATCCTGCTCGTGGTGGACCAGCCGGTCAGCGAGCTGGTGCTGGCCGAGGTCCTCGAACAGGCCCCCGAGCGGGTCGGCGCGATGCTCGACGAGATCGCTGCCGGGTACACCGCGGCCGAGCACGGGTTCGACCTGCGCCGGGCGGCGGGTGGCTGGCGTCTCTACACCCGGCCGGAATACGCGACGTACGTGGAGCGGTTCGTACTGGACGGGCAGTCCGTGCGGCTGACCCAGGCCGCGCTGGAGACCCTCGCCGTGGTCGCCTACCGGCAGCCGGTGACCCGTTCGCGCATCTCGGCCATCCGGGGTGTCAACTGCGACGGGGTGCTCCGTACCCTGGTGGGTCGCGGCCTGGTCGAGGAGTGCGGCACCGAAGCGGACAGCGGGGCCTACCTCTACCGGACCACCACCATGTTCCTGGAGAAGCTGGGGCTGAACTCGGTGGACGACCTGCCGCCGCTCGCCCCGTTCCTTCCCGACGACGTAGAAGAGCTTGCCGATGCGACGCGATGACCGTGCCCCGAAGCCCGACGCCCCCGTGTACGAGGGCGCCGAGCGCCTCCAGAAGGTGCTCGCCGCCGCGGGGGTGGGTTCCCGGCGCGCCTGCGAAGACCTGATCTTCCGGCGCCGGGTCACCGTGAACGGGCGGGTGGCGCAGCTCGGCGACAAGGCCGACCCGACCCGCGACGTGATCGTCGTCGACGGGGAGCGGCTCCAGGCCGACGTCCGCCTGGTCTACGTGGCGATGAACAAGCCGCGTGGAGTGGTCACCACGATGGCCGACGAGAAGGGCCGCACCGAGCTCGCCGACTTCATCGGCGCGCGACTGGAGCAGCGGGTCTACCACGTCGGGCGGCTGGACGCCGACAGCGAGGGCCTGCTCCTGCTCACAAACGACGGCACCCTGGCCCACAAGCTCATGCACCCGTCGTACGAGGTGCTCAAGACCTACCTCGCCGAGGTGGCCGGGCCGATCCCGCGCAACCTGGGCAAGCGGCTGACCGCCGGCATCGAGCTGGAGGACGGGCCGGTGAAGGTCGACGGGTTCAAGCTGGTCGACACGCTCGGTAAATCCGCCCAGGTGGAGCTGACCCTGCACGAGGGGCGCAAGCACATCGTCCGGCGCCTGATGGCCGAGGTGGGACACCCGGTGTCCCGTCTGATCCGTACCTCGATCGGGCCGATCAAGCTCGGCGACCTGCGCACCGGGCGGATGCGGCGGCTCACGAACGCGGAGGTCGCCGCCCTGTTCAAGGCGGTGGGTGACTGACCCGCCGATCCGGGTACCGCTCCCGGTAGGCTTCGACGCGGTCCGCGGCCCGGCACACATGCCGGCCCGGCGGGACGCCCGCGCGGCGCGGGCAGAATTGACGACAGAACCATCCGCTCAACGGCGCCGGACATATCGGGCGACCTGCGAGGTACGGGCTGAGGAGGACAACGGTGGAGGAAAACGTACCGGCCGGGCGATGCGTGGTCGCTGTGGACGGGCCGTCCGGTTCGGGGAAGTCCACCGTGTCGCGGCGACTGGCGACGGGCCTCGGCGCCCGCTACCTCGACACCGGCGCCATGTACCGGGCGCTGACCTGGGCGGTCCTGCGCTCCGGCGTGGAACTCACCGACGCCGAGTCGGTGGCCAAGGTCGCCGCTGAGGCCGACCTCCGCATCGGCACCGACCCCCAGGGGTACGCCGTGACAGTCGACGGCACCGACGTGTCCACCGCCATCCGCGGCGTCGAGGTGACCGGAGCCGTCTCCGCTGTGGCCGCCGTCGCCGCCGTACGCGAGCTGCTGGTGGACCGGCAGCGGCGGGTGATCGCCGACGCGGGCCGCATCGTTGTCGAAGGCCGGGACATCGGCTCGGTGGTCGCGCCGGACGCGGACCTGAAGGTGTACCTGACCGCCTCCGAGGCGGCGCGCGCGAAGCGGCGCAGCGCCGAGGACGCCGCCGACGTCGCAGCGACCGCCGCCGACCTGGCCCGCCGGGACCGGCTCGACTCGACCCGCAAGGTCAACCCGCTGCAGCAGGCCCCCGACGCGGTGGTGCTGGACACCACCGAGCTGGGCATCGACGAGGTCGTGGCCCGCTTGCGCGAGATGCTCACCGAGCGGGGTGTCGCGTGAGCGAGGATTTCGAAGGCTGGGTGGAGTTGCGCGAGCCGGAGGCCGACTCCGGTGAGCCGACCGGCCCGCAGCCCGTGGTGGCAGTGGTCGGCCGTCCCAACGTCGGCAAGTCCACGCTGGTGAACCGCATCATCGGCCGCCGGCAGGCGGTCGTGGAGGACATCCCCGGCGTGACCCGGGACCGGGTGCCCTACGACGCACAGTGGAACGGCCGGGCGTTCACGGTGGTGGACACCGGCGGCTGGGAACCCGACGCCAAGGACCGTGCCGCGGCCATCGCCGCCCAGGCCGAGATCGCGGTGGTCACCGCCGACGTGGTGCTGTTCGTGGTGGACGCCATGGTCGGCTCGACCGACGTGGACGAGGCCGCGGTGAAGATGCTGCGCCGCAGCGCGAAGCCGGTCATCCTGGTCGCGAACAAGGCCGACAACACCACCATCGAGATGGAGGCGACCGCGCTGTGGTCGCTCGGCCTCGGTGAGCCGTTCCCGGTCTCGGCGCTGCACGGTCGCGGCTCCGGCGACCTGCTCGACGCCATCCTGGACGCGCTGCCCGAGGCGCCGAAGATCGTGGAGAACCGGCCGCGCGGTCCGCGCCGGGTGGCACTGGTCGGCCGTCCCAACGTCGGCAAGTCCAGCCTGCTCAACCGCTTCTCCGGCGAGGAGCGGGCGGTGGTCGACTCGGTGGCCGGCACCACTGTCGATCCGGTCGACAGCCTGGTCGAGATCGGCGGCGAGACGTGGCAGCTGGTCGACACCGCCGGCCTGCGCAAACGGGTCGGCAAGGCCAGCGGCACCGAGTACTACGCCAGCCTGCGCACCGCCTCGGCGATCGAGGCGGCCGAGGTCGCCGTGGTGCTGATCGACTCCAGCGAGGTGATCAGCGAGCAGGACCAGCGGATCCTCACCATGGTCGTCGAGTCCGGCCGGGCGCTGGTAATCGCCTTCAACAAGTGGGACCTGGTCGACGGTGACCGCCGCTACTACCTGGACAAGGAGATCGACCGGGAGCTGCGGCGCATCCCCTGGGCGATCCGACTCAACCTGTCCGCGAAGACCGGCCGCGCGGTCGACAAGCTCGCGCCCGCGCTGCGGAAGGCACTGGCGAGCTGGGAGACGCGCATCCCCACCGCGCAGCTCAACCAGTGGCTCACCGCGCTGGTCCAGGCCACCCCGCACCCGGTACGCGGTGGACGCGCGCCACGCATCCTGTTCGCCACCCAGGCCGGGGCGGCGCCGCCGCGGTTCGTGCTGTTCACCACCGGCCCGCTCGACGCGGGGTATCAGCGCTTCGTCGAGCGCAAGCTCCGCGAGGAGTTCGGCTTCGAGGGCAGCCCGATCGAGATCTCGGTACGCCCGCGCAAGAAGCTCGGCCCGGGCGGCCGGGGCAAGGCCCACGGCTGAGGCCCTGCTTGCCGCGTTGTTGTCGCGCCCACCCTCCTAGGATGCTCTAGGGGGTGTGGCGCGCGGCGCGGGAGGGGCCTCTGCGCACGGTGCGAAGATCCTGCGCTAAGCTGTACCGGCCGCCGCGGGGGAGACCTGGCGGGGGCATCGGGACGTGGCGCAGCTTGGTAGCGCACTTGACTGGGGGTCAAGGGGTCGTCGGTTCGAATCCGGCCGTCCCGACAGTAAACAAGCAGGTCAGGGCCTTGATTCACTTCGGTGGGTCGAGGCCTTCTTGCTGTTCTGTCTCACAATTCATCACGTACGCGCGTACTGCTGAAATTCGTGTCACCGGAGTCAGCCGAACAGGCCTGATTCCAGGTGTTCAGCCGCGACCTTGAGGTGGCTGCTGTCCGGGTGGACGTAGACCCGCTTGGCCAGCGTGCCGCCGTCCGCGTGGCCGGCCCAGGCCGCCAGCACGACGTCGGGCACCCCGGCGCCGGCGAGGTAGGTCAGGCAGGCGTGACGGGCGTCGTAGGGCCGCACCTTCCGCACGCCGACCTTCTCCATCAGCTTGTAGACCCGGCGGCGCAGCCAGTCGGTGCGTTGCGGGCGGCCGAGCTCGTCGACCAGGACGTAGCCGCTGTCGACGTATGCCTCGCCCGCCTGCAGGCGTTCCTTCTTCTGCAGGGTCTGGAAGGCCTTCAGCGCCTTCGCGACCGTGGCGGGCATCGGTAGCCCGCGCTTGCCGGCCGCGGACTTGGCCTCCTTCTCTTCGACCTCGCCGTCGACGAGCGTCCGGGTGTTGTCGCCGGCGGCGATCGTGCCAGCCTCGAAGTCGACATCGGACCACCGCAACCCGCACACCTCAGCGGGCCGCAGACCCATGAGCGACAGCAGGCCGGGGGCATACAGGCGCTCGCCGGCGATGCCGGCCAGGAACGCCTTCACCTCGTCCTGGGTCCAGGGCTTGCGCTTCGCCTTTTCCTCGGCGGCGGCCTTCGCCGCTGCCCGGGGGATGGCCACGAACGCCGCCACGTTTCGCACCACCAGCTGACGGCGAACCGCGACGTTCAGCGCGGTCCGGAGCCGGCCGAGAGTCAGGCGGACCGACCGGACGCCCAACCCAGTTCCCGGCTTGCCGCCACGGCGCCGTCCCTCCGTGAGCATCCAGTCGATCAGCGCCTCGATGTCGGCCTCGGTGACGTCTTGGAGCGCCTTGGTGCCGAGGCGGGCGCGGACCGGCAGGAGCGCGTCGCGGTAATTCGCGGTGGTGGCCTTCTCGACATCGCGGGTGGCGGACATCAGCCACTCGTCGAGGAACTCGTCGACCGTGATCTTGCCGGGTTTGACGTACGTGCCACGGTCGGTCTCGTGCTTGATCCGGGCGTACTCCGCCCTGGCTTCCTTCCTGGTGTCGAACGTGTAAGTCCGTTGGTCACGACGTCCGTCGGGCTTACGCCCGACGTCGAGGACGAACCGGTAGCGGGTCTTGCCGTTGCGAAGGGTGACCTTCTTGATCGGGTCCGAGGCGCTCACGTGCGTCCTGTTCCTTCCATGAGGGATGGGCTGCCGCCCTGGTCTCGTGCGTGAAGCTACTGCGCACTTGACTCGATGGTACCGAAAAACGGTACCTATTCGCGGTCGCGATTTGTTCAGGAGTCGGTGGTTGGTGATAGGCGGTGTGGGATGTGGCAACCTCGACTCGTTGCCTAGCCGTTCCGACAGTCCGAGGAGTTGAGGCATGCCGCGACAGCGTCCTGTCGCCGAGAACCTGCCGCCGCTGCCGGCCCGTGAGAGACGGGATCAGCAGGTCAAGATCCGGCTCACACCTTCGGAGCTGGAGAGATTGACGGCGATGAGGCCTGACCTCACGCCGTCCGGGATCGTCGCGCTGCTCGTTGACGACGTGCTCGCCGGGCGGTACCGGCCGCCGTGGGTGGCCGCTGCGCCCGACGAGGCCGGCCGTCAGCGATAGACGTAGTCAGGTGTCCGTCCGGGCTGGAGGGTCCACGCGGCCAGGCTGCTGCCGTTCGATGCCTACGAGGCTAAGCAGGTCCGCCGTACGTACGCGGTAGGTGCTTCCGATCCGAAGCACCGGGCAAGGGAAGGCGCCGGTCTTCGCCAGTTCATAAGCCTTCGTGCGGCCAACGCCGAGAGCGCGAGCGGCGGTCGCGAGATCGACCATCGCGGGTAGCTGGAGTAGCTCGTCCCGGTTGAGAGTGCTGACGGTCATCACCCTGCTCCTTAGGTCGAGGGGGCGGACGCCAAGGCGTCCGGCTGGAGAGGCACGGTCTGACATGCCTCGACACGACCATCCGGTTCGAGCGTTGCTTGTGGCGTTGCCGTCTCCTGCAGCATGACCCGGAACGTTGGTAACGCCGCGGTTTTCGAAGCACCCGCCGCGGCATGCCGCCACCGAACGCCTTGATGGCACCGCAGCCGGCGGGGTCGACGACTGGTCACGCCGGTAGTTATTCCGTGGTCCGTGCGGCCCATCTAGCGGCAGAATCGCCGTGGGCGACGGAGCCTATCGGGGCGTGCCCGTGGCGGGGCGGACGAGGTTGTGGTCCATCCTGCTGAGGCGTGCGTCCTGGACGTCGGCAGGTCTGATACATGAGAGACAATGGCTCATGCCATCCCTCCTGCCGCCACAGGACCAAGACCTTCCGCTGTTTGTCTACGGCTCGCTGAAGCCCGGAGAGCTGGCCTTCGGTCTGATTAAGCCGTTTGTCGACTACGGCCGACTGGTTGAGGCTACCGCTGCCGGTGTGATCAGGCTGCGTGATGGACTGCCGTTGCTCGATTCCTTGGCTGCCGGACGCGTCCGAGGCTTTCTTCTCTTCTTCCGTGCGGGCAAGGCGGATGAGGCCTGGAGTCTAGTGACTGACTTTGAGCCAGGTACCCAGTACAGCTGGGAGACAACCGAGGCCGTGACTGACGACGGCCGTCGCGTCGCGGCCAACGTTCTCGCCGGCACGAAGCTGCAACGCGGAGTCTCCGGAGATCCTTTACTGGAATGGTCAGCCCGTCATGATCCAGTGCTTGGTGAGGGACTGGCCGAGGTTCGGCGGCTCGTGTGGGAGTCCGCGCCGAATGGCGTGCAGGCGCAACCGGACGGCCCTGACTTCTGGCGTCAGTTCTTCCGCCTTCAGGCATCCTACCTCTTACTGTGGAGCGTCGTGGAGCGATATACGGCGCTGCGCTACGGGCCAGCGCGAGATCCCTGGCCCCGGGTTTGCCTACTGGACGAGGACCTCGCGTTTCAAGCTGCGCTCGAGACCGTGACCGCCAAGCCCGATAGCGTCGTGGACAGCAGAAAACCCACCGAGAAGTTCGCGTTGAAGGCGGACTTCACTGGTGGTGCACGCTACTACTACCAAATCCGTTCGAACCTGTCTCATCGGGGGAAGAGTGCGTTTCGGGATGCACGCCTGGTGCTGAAGGCCGTTGTCGAACTGCATGACGCAATGCTGGTCTTGCTGGCCCAGCATGTTCTGACCCCCGCAAATTCTGATCTGGGTGAGGTTCGGTTGCGGCACCTGCTGCCTCCTGGCGTGACGGAGCGCCGGTGACCGGCAGGCCGCCGAGTGCCGCCAGCTCGGTTGCGCATAGGCGCGGTCAGCTACGATCAGAGGGCGGTCCGCCTGGCCCCTGACCTGAACGCGGGCGGCGCGCCCCCGGACCCGTCGTCCGTGATCGTCCGAGAGTGGCCCTGACTCAGCCGGCCGCAGGGAACAGGGGCTGCCACGAGTCGCTGGCATACCAGAGCAGCGGAAGGCTGTTGTTGGGCACGGTGTCGTGGAAGACAACCAGGGCGCCCAGGTTCCCATAGCCCAGGCGAAACCTTCTTCCGACTCGCAGCGGGCCGTCGCCCGCAGTGCAGAAGGCCGACAGCAGGTTTCGGTGATGCGGGTCGGTGATGATCTCACTTGTCTCGGTGAAGCAGCGGTCGCGGTCACCGAGCAGCTGGTACGCGCCAACCTCTACCCGGTCCCGGAACGCCGAAAGATCGGCGACGACATGCTGCAGCGCGGCCTCGAACGCCACAACGACGAGAATCCTCACCTTCGCATACGGGAACCGCCGGAGAAGCCGCTTTAGGGGTGCGTCGTCCCCTTTCGTGCAGGCGCGCAAGGATCTGCCTGAGCCGACGAAGTCATCGGTAACGACGAACCACTCCGGCGGGTTGCCATCGAAGTCCGGCCACTCATCTTCCGCATCTTGCAGATTGATCTCGGCGAGGCGGCGCCAGTTGCCCTGGTTCTTGAGGGCGTGCGCCATGCGCGGGCCGCTGGCACCAAGCTGCTGCCACCGGCAGAACGACACCCCACCGTAAGCGGGAATCCCGGAGGTGTCGATGAGGTGGCCAAGCGCTCGGTAAAACTGGTCGGTCCCGACGAAGTACCGTTTCGCGACCGACCGGAAGAGCCCCAGCGCGACGGGTCGGAGGACACCCGGGAACTGATCCAGCCAGAGTCGCAAATCCTCCTCGGAGAGCTCGCGTCCGCGGTAGAGCACGTTGGCCAGCAGCCACCGCGTCTCCTGCGGCAGCACCTCGAGGACCGCGGTCGTGCCAACCGGCCGCGTTACGTCGAACGCGCAGGCTGCCGCGAGCACGCGGCGCAGCAGATGCAGGTGGTCGCACGCGCCGGCCACCGAGCGCAGCACCGCGGGTAGATCGCTGTCGCCGGTGAGAGTGGATCGTCCCACCATTGACGCCAGCATGCTGGCCGCGATTGTTACGACGCAGGACGGCTCGGACGGAACCGGGACGTCAACGCGTCGCCCGAACGCCGTCCAGAGCCAGTGGTCCATCGGAATTGGGGAATCGGCGGCTATGCGCCGGGAACCGACGATGATGATGTCCTCCGCGACTCGCCAGCTAGTCCCGAGGGTGTCGGTGTACCGTCGTTCCGAAATGGCCGTCCGTAACCGCTGCGCGAAGTCAACCGGGAGATCCTGCAGGCCGGACAGAAACAGGACATGCGCCCTCTCCTGCCCGAGCAGCCCGGGCGCGGCGCCGTCGATGCTCGCCCGCCGTGCGTCGGCCAGTGTGCCGAAAAGCATCGAGGACAGGGAATCAACGGAATCGCCGGCCGGAACCTCCGTGAAGTCCACACCCATGCCGTCCGCGAGGCACCGGGCCAGGGTCCGTTTCCCCGACCCGGACGGTCCGGTGAGCAGCACGGCCGGGAACCGACTCGAAACAACTACTGCGTTCTGGAGCAGCTCCAGCAAGTCGCGTTGGGAGTCACTCAGGGTTTCCTGCCTCATCGCTACGGGGTCTTCGGCAACCGGCGGGCTGCCGTGGACGGTTCGACGAAGCGGGGCGGCACGGCGAGGGGTCCGTTCGACTCGAACCGGATGGCGCAGGTGACGATCTGACCCCGGTCCGGCGATGGCGAGAAATGGCGCGGCCGGAACGGCACGGTCTGGTGCAGGTCGAGCAGGTAGCCCTGCGCCCGCCACTCGGTGATCCGGTGGTCCACCCGCATCTGAGTCAGCCGGGGCTGTTCCGGGTCGGCCGATTCCCGCCAGATGTCGTACATGCGAATGGCGGGGACGTCCTCGCTGCGGAACCGCGCGCGGAGCTGCCGGAAACGCTCGGCCCCTTCTCGATAGTCGCCAGTCTGGTAGCAGAGCACTGCGTAGCGGAAGAGATCCAGCGGGCGGGCCGTATCAGAGAGCTCGGCGTCCAACCGCCGGTATAGCCCCTTCAGCAGGCCGAAGTTGCGGCGCTGAATCGGCTGGCGCTCGAGCAGGGAGATCCGCAATCTCACCGAGCGGGTTCCCAGCGCCACCCCGGCGCGCTCCGCCTCGTCGAGGATGGCGAGGGCGTCGTTGACACCCTTAGCTTCCTTGTTGCTCAGCAGGCAGAGCCTGGCCTTGCAGTAGTAACCGAGCTCGGGGTCGGCCGAGTTGATCAGCTTGCCAATATACGCCTCGCCGAGCTCTTCACTGAGCCGGGAGAGCGCCTCGGCACGGTACATCGCGACCTGCTGGACCCAGACTGGGTCGGGAGCCAAGTAGTTCTCGGCCACGTCATCGGCCTCGTCGAGCAGTTCTAGCGCCTGCGTCACGTCGGACGCCTTGACCATTTGCTCCTCGGCGCCGGCCGCCTTCGCATGGTCGAGCAGGCGGCGGCTGAAGGCGAGAAGCGCTTCCATGTTTACGCCCCCGGAGAGCTCGATCGCCCTCTGGAAGGCGGTGCAGGCGCTGGTCCAAGACTCCGCCCCGTCAGCCACGAGGTCCGCCTGCTGCAGAGCCAGGGAGTAGCGGTAGTACGCCGTGCCGAGGGTGGTGTAGAGGTGACTGGGGTGCTCGTCGCGCCCGGAGCGGCGCGGCAGGTCGGCGGCTCTTTCCAGCTTTTCCACGGCACTCGCAAAGCGCTTGAGCCGCTGGTCGATATCGAGGCGCGGCGTGCGTTGGTCGACCGACCGGTACAACGATCGCGCCCAGTGGTGCAGGATGGCCTTGCTCTGGTCGCGGACTGCGGGCGGAATAAGCTCGAAGGTCTGCAGCCGCCAGTTCCAGTCAGGGTCGCGCTCTTCGAACTTGGGCGCCAGCACGTCCTTCGCGAGCGACTCGGCAACCCAGATGTCCGCGCTGCTGCCGGGCGACAGCGCACTGAGGACGGGAACGAGCTGGTGCATCCGCGCGGCTGCCGAGCGCGCGTCGGCATGGTGCTCGAGATAGGCGTGTGCGAGCGCAGGATGGAGGAACCGGACGACGTCCTCGTCGAGGCCCTTGACCGGCCCACCCCAAGTCACGATGCCATCGAGCTGCCGGATGGCCGCGGAGAGATTCGATGGGTAGGTGCCGCCAACGGCGGGCCGAATGACGGTCCAGATCGGGCTCGGTAGGCGGAACGAGGACATCGCGGCCACGTAGGTCACGATGTCGTGCACCGAGGCGTCTTCGATCGCCTCGCTCCGCTGCGTGATCCATCGGCCCAAGAAGCTCTGCGCCTGCTCGGCCTCGGGCAGCGCCATGCCCTCGATAAGGAAGAACCGCAGCGCGACCCAGAATAGCGACGCCGTCCGGCCGCCGTCGCCCAGCCGCCATCGGGTCGCTTGGTCGTACCGCTGCCATTGGTACATGGACGGGACGGCGATCGGGAGCGCAAACCGCTCCACCATCTGTGAAAGGGTGAGGCGGCACCGCTCGACTTCCTCCGCGGCCAGCCCGGCGCTTAGCACCGGGAGCACAGCGGCCCGCCGCGTCCTGCGCTCGATGTCGGCCTCCGCCTCGGCGGCTACGGCGTGCAGCACGACGGCCGATCGGCCTTGTCGGGCGAGAGAGCCGGCGATGCCCCGCGCCGCTATGCCTCGCTGGTTATGCTCGACGTCGATGACGATGAGCAGCGGCGGAACCTGCTCGAGGCCGAGGGCGAGCGCCCTCTCCGAGAGAGTAGTGGCGAAGGCCGACAACTCCTCGTGGTCGATGGCGATCTGTTCGGGACGCAGGACGAGAGTGGGGAAGCCTTCCCGGGCCGCCGCGTACGCCGCAGCCCGCAGCAGCGTAGTCGCCCCGGCCCCGGGCTCGGCCGGAAGCCGCATGACGTACGTCGACGCAGGCCCCGGACTGGCCTGCACTTGCCGAAGTATCGCGAGGACGTCCTCCTCCAGCGGCTTGTCCTGTGTCCGGTAGTCGCGCTCGACCGGGAGGCCGACGCTATACGCCGACCAGTCCTCCAGGTTGCCGTTGAGGAAGGCGAGCAGGTTCTCCATCGTGAACGTCGTCGCCGGGGCGATGTGTTGCTCGGTGAGGAGCGAGAACCGGGCGAGGATCCGGTCGACCTCACGGATACTCAGGTTTACGGTGCGGTTTCCAGTGCGCACGGTGTGCCGCGGAACGTCGGAGGCGTGCGGGGCGCCGGCCTCGGCCATGGCCGCGAGGAGGTCGTTCTCCGTGCCGCGCCAAACGTGCACGATAATCGACGGATTCGCCGGCAGGCGGGGCTCCGGCGCCTCCGGTGGCCAGACGAGAAGAACTTCCAGGTCGATGATCGGGCAGTCCTCGAGGACTTCGGATAGCCGCTCTAGATCGTTGTCCTCCCGGCCTCCGAGGACGATTAGGATGCGTTCCCGGTACTGGCGCAGCCGCTCGGCGAGCGCCCACGCGGTCCGCTCCCGCGCACGCCCGCGTACGGCGCCGTAGCGGGAGGCGGCGGCCGCGTCCGGGTCGAGCACGCCGGGCAGGACGCAGACTGGCAGGAACTCGCGGGAGGATAGCTGCGCCGAGGCGTCTTCGTCGGCCGCGAGCAGAACGATCTGCCGGACGTCTCGTTCGGCCTTGTGCGCTGCGGCCTTGAGTGCCGGCAGAAGCGGGCTCGCGGCACCCTCTAGCCACACCGCCTCCCAGTAGTACGAGGCGGCGAGCAGATCGAGCGGTTCCGGCTGGAGGCGGTACCGCACGGCCGCCGTAGCCGAGGCGACGTCATAATCGTGCGGTTTCTCGCCCGGCCGGAGGTCGTGGGCCTGGCACGCCCACAGGAGAGCGCGCCGGTCGCGAACGCGCATCGCGACGGAGGTGGGCAGGGAGTCGGGCACTCTGCTCGTCACACGCCTTTGTCGGTCGGGCGGTCGATTAGAGGACACCCTAGCCCACTCGCCCGTCTGATTGGTGTGTCGCGAGATCGAGTTCCTGCACCTGGAACGCATCGCCGCTGGACGATCCCATACCGGCGCCCGATGGAGCGGCTCGCTGGTGCAGGTCGGCCAAGTCCTCCTTCCCGTCCCTCCTAACCGGGCTCGCCTGAGTATGCGTGCCATCGCGGCAATGAGATCGGAGAGCAAGATATGGCCATTGCTTATCGATCTGCGACCGGGCGCGGTCGCAGATCGGCAATGGAGGCGAGTCGCCGCCCGCGGTGCCGGCCCCATATGGGCGTTCGGGTTGAGTGCGGCCAGGTGGGTACGGACGAGCGGGAACAGTCTCAGGCCCACGCCCAGGCGTGGCGTGACGGACGGCGCTGGCAGCGCGGAGGCCGCAGGGTTATACCTGCTACCGCGCCGCTTCCGCTCCTCGCCGCTGCGCGGCTGCGGTGCGGGTCGGCTTGCTCTCGAATGACTAATGCAGCGCCCGCCGGGCGCCGCTACGACGCCAGCAGGTCGGGCAGGCACCCAACTTGGCCTTCCCAGACCTGGGTGGCAGACGGAGCCCGAGCTGGTCTCTACCGGAGGGTCATTGGTGGGTAGGCGGACGGACCACACTCAGGCATACGTGGCCGAGACCTCGTACGCCGACAAGGCGCTGGTAGCCGCGGACGCTCACTTGCCGGCAGCGCCGGGGGCACACAGTGGTTGCGATGGACAACGATCAGCCCGCCCCACCCCGGAAGGCCCGGCACCGTGCCCATCAGCGGCCGGGCCGGCCGCACGCGATGCTGCTCCGGCTGTCCGATGAGGAGAAGGCCGCGATCGACGCGGCGGCCGCAGCCGCGAGCCTGACCTCCACGGGATACGCGGCCAAGGCAGCCGTTGCCGCCGCGACCGCCAGCCAAGCTCCCAGCGACGCGAAGGGCGGGCTACGCGACCTGCAGCACGAGCTATTCGCCGCTCGTCGCGCCGTGGTGATGTTCGGCAACAACGTCAATCAGGCCGCTACGGCATTCAACGCCACCGGCCAGCTCCCGGACTGGACCATCGACGCCGTTCGACTCTGCGCCGCAGCGGTGGCTCGGCTTGACGAGGTGATCTCCTTGGTCCACCGGAGACTACGGTGATTACGCGTGTGCACCGACGCGGCTCGCGGGTCGGCGGACTGCTGCGCTACCTCTGGGGACCAGGCAAGGCGGAGGAGCACACCAACCCCCACTTGGTGGCCGCCTGGGACGGCGCAGGTCCGCTGACGGAACTGGAGCCGAACGTTACGGTCGGCGGCAGGCGTGACTTTCGGACGCTGACCGCGCTACTGGAGCAACCGGTCCGCGCGGGCTACCGGCCGCCGAACAAGTTCGTCTGGCACGCCAGCATGCGGCTGGCGCCCGAGGACCGGCGCCGGACTATCAGTGACTCGACGTGGGCGGGCATGGCGGTGCAGATGCTGACCGAGGTCGGGATCGCCACTACCGCGACTGATCCGGGCCTGCGGTGGATCGCTATGCGCCATGCCGATGACCACGTGCACATCGTCGCCACGCTGGTGCGTGAGGACGGGCGTACCAACTGGATGCGCAACGACTACCCGCGCTGCGTCGAGGCCACCTACAACGTCGCGCGTCGCTACAACCTGCACCGCCAGGTCCCGCCGGCGGACCGGACCGCCCACCGCCGTCCCCACCCGGTAGAGGTCAGCAAGGCCCGCCGCACCGGCCGCGCCCAGACGCCCCGCGACGAGCTGCGCCGGCGCGTACGCAGAGCCGTGGCCGCAGCCGGTTCGGAGGAGGAGTTCTTCACCCGGCTCCGGGACGCAGGGGTGCTGGTCCGACTGCGGCGTAGCAGCACCGACGCCCGGCAGATCACCGGGTACGCGGTGGCGCTACCCGGCGCCCGGACCGCGGGCGGACATCCGGTTTACTTCGGCGGAGGCCGGCTGGCGCCCGACATGACCCTGCCCAAGCTGCGGCTGCGCTGGGGCACCCCGACACCGCAGCAGACGGCACCAACGGTCGGCCGCAGCGAACGTGTCGAGGCGATGCGCCAGGCCGCGAAGGTGACCACCGCGGCCGCCGACGACATCCGCCGCGCTGCCCGTACCGAACCGGGCCGGGCGCAGGCCACCGCGGTCGCCGCGGCAGATGTGCTCACCAGCCTGGCGTACGCGATAGAGGGTGACCGGCGCGGGCCGCTGCACCGGGCCGCCGAGGTCTTCGACCGGGCGGCCCGGGACCTGTACGGGCGGGTCCGTCGGCCCACCGGCCGCGGCCAGGAGATGCGCGTTATGTCGCGGCTGGTAGCGCTGATGGGCCGCATCTCCGGCGACGACGACGCCGTGGCTGCGCTCGCGCTGGTGATGGACCTGGCCCGCCTCGCCGACACCCTCGAGCAGCTACGCAAGTCACAGCAGCGCCTACACCAGGCCGAGACCGCGCGAGCCGCAGCCGATGCGTTGCGGCTGGTAGCGGGTGGCCGGCAACTGGCGGTAGCGCTGCCGCACACTGCCACGCCCATTCCCGAACCGACAGTGGGAGGCGGCCGACGCGCTGGACGTGGCCGCTGAGCAGGCAAGGGAGGTGCACGTGCCGTACCCGCAGCAACACGAGGACCCGATGGCCGAGACCCGCCACCAGTTTCTGCAGGGGCTGGCCACGATGGCAACCGTCGGCGAGGCCGGCGCCCGCTGGGCCGCCGTCGGCATCCAGAACAAGGCCGCCGACCGCGAACGCCAAGCCCACCGCGACCAGGCCGCTGCGGCAGCCCGCCGCGAAGCCGACCGACTGGCCGCCAAGGTACGCGCGGACCGCGAACGAATGGCAGCATCACTCGACGGCGACTGGCTGCTCAACAAGGCCACCTTCGCCGAGGCCGCCGCGGTCTGGCGCACCGCGACCATTCACGCCGGCGCCGACCCGGTCGCCCGGCGGGCAGCAGACTTCGCCGAGCAACGACTACGCCAGTTCCGCCCGGACCTGATCGCCGCCTACGAACGACACCGGCACGCCGGCAGCGCAATCCCCGAGGCCATGCGCGCCGCCGCCCGGGAAGTGTGGGAGAACGACGCCCGCGCGGGCTACCGGCAGCACGGTGCTCGCGCCCACGGCGGGACGCCAGACCGGCAGGGGATCACCCCGGACGGGCCCGCCGCTCTGCCGCGGGGTGGCCGTGGGCAGGTCGACGACTTCGACGCCGCTGTCCGGCAAGAGGCAATGAAGCTGGCGGAACACGTACGGCCCGAAGCCCTCGACGAGCTACAGCGCCAGTGGCGTGCCAACGGCAAACTCCCCGCCGGCGAACCCGTGCAGCTCCTTCGTGACCTCACGGTAGAGATGCGTCGGGCCATCAGGACCGGCGACGCCGACGGACGGCCGGTCGAAGGCATCCGCCTCGCGCACAGTCACGTAGAGGAAGCTCTAGCCCGCGACCTGCATGGCAGAGCTGCCGCTGAGCAGGGTGAGGGAGTCCGAGACGGTGGGACGCTGGACGATCCCCGTACCTCGGTCGCCGAGCATGCGATCGGGCAGACGGCGGGCGTGGTGCACGACGAGAACGCTGACCACACCGCCGCCACCGCCTCAGTCCACAACGCTGACGTCCTCGCGACCCCCGCGTGGACGCTGGCCTTTCCCAAGCTTCGCGTTGCCCAAGTCGACGCGGCAGTCGCCGCCAAGCAGCCCGCGGCGGCGACCACCGCAGTCCAAATGCGCGGCAGAGCTCGATGACCGCCAGCTCGTCCCAGCAGACCCCCAACGAGGCGGCAACCCAACTCGATGAGCTTGCCGCTGAGGTGGCGAGGCTGACGAAGCAGGTTAACGACCTCCAGGAGGTCCAGACCGAACGCGTCCGAGCCGGTGATGGGGATGATCAGCCGCCGCTGTACTCGACGGTCGAGGAGTGGGTAACTATGTATCTGTTGCCGACCTTTCCCCGTCCGGTCGGTGAGGTCGGCATGGCCCGGTGGCATTGGTGCGAGCGATGGTGGCGCCACGACGAGGCGGTCACCCGGCTCACCGCCCTCTGGTATGGCTGGGAGCAGGCCCGGTTGCAGATGACCGGCATGCTGCCCTGGTTGAGAGAGCTCGACCACCAGCTGCCCATCCTGTGCGGCGACGACGGGCCGTTCCGCAACTGCGCTGCAAGCGACGACCTTGGGATAGCGCGACACCACCCATCGCCGGAGGTGCCGGCCGCGCCCGCACCCGAGAACTGGTGGAATTGGTGGGACTGACATCGCTTTGGTTGGCCAGACAGGAGCGGTGAACGGCGCAAGGCTTCGGCCCACTCATCTCTCGACGACCGCGAAGAATCCGGATCTATGCCACCCGGTACCTGGCCGACGAGACCGACCGGCGCCGGATCGTCCGGCAGCTGAACAAGGGCGAGAACCTGCACGCCCTGCGCCGCTCCCTCGCGTTCGCTGGCGAGGGCGCTCTTCCGCGCCGGCCCACGAGCAGCAGACTGAGTAGAAGTGGTGCCTGACCTTGGCCATTAACGCGATCGTCTGCTGGTCCACCGAGTACCACGGCCCTCGGCGTGGCAGTTCTGCGCCAGACCGGCCGCCAGGTCCTGGCGCACATCTGACCCACCATGAGAACGTCCACTTTTGCGGCACCCACTCCGTCGACAGCGACGGCGAACTCGCCCAGCTCGACACCGACGGCTACCGGCCACTGCGCGCTGGTCGACGGGGCCGCGGCAAGTCGCTGACCGCTCACAGCAGGACCGGTTGGGGCTCAGAGCAATGGTCTGAGCCCCGCCCCGTTGGACTAGGTCTACAGGAAGGCCGGGCGTTTCTTGTACCAGCCGGTGATCACGTTGACTAGGTGAACGATGTTCTGCTGGCGCATGATCGGGGCCATGGCCTTCAGCTCGAAGTCCTCCTTGGTCTCCGGGTTGGTGTACCAGAAGCTGTTCTCGGTGATCGGGGCAGCCATGTACGGGTCGAGCTGCTTGAAGAACGCGATGATGTCGCCGGCCTCGGCCGGGTTGTCGCCCTCACGCAGGTTGTGGAAAACGCCACCCAGGATCCGCAGCATCCCGGAGGAACCCAGCAGCGAGGATGCCCGCAGCTTCTGCGCCTCGGTCAGTTCGCCGGCCCGCAGCTCGATGTCGGGGTCTTCCTCCGTCACGGTAGCCAGGCCCGTGAACGCGGTGGAGATGACGTCGAGGAATTCCTTGACCTCTTCGATGACCTCCCCGTCGGAGATGGTCTTCTCGGCCTTGGCGCTGATCCGGCCGCCGGGCCCGGCGATGACGGCGCGGGTGAGGTCGGCGACATGCTTGGCACCCATGAGCTTGGGGTTCTTCGGGGTCATCCGGTCCTGCTCAGCGTCAACGCGCCCCTTGAGCATGGGGTGCTCGGCGATGTCGCCGAGTGTGCGGTTGGCGACCCGGTAATTGTCGAAGCGAGCGCGGACTGCGCTGCTGATGCCCTTGGCGTTGTCGGCGACGTCCACGAACATTTGCTGCGCCTTGATCGGGTCCGGCTCGACGTAGACGTCGAGGCCGACGTACTCGTCGGCGAGGCGCTGCAGCTGGGCGACCAGCTTCTCCCGCTCCGCCTGCAGCTTCGCACCGCGCTCGGAGCTCACCTTGCGCGCCATCGTGCGGTCGAGGTCGGCGATCGCCTCGGAGATGCGCTGCTTCTCGAGGTGAACGCCGAGGATGCGGTGCTGCCCGTCGATGGTGCGCATCGCCGAAATGCCGCCGATCGCCCAGGGAATGGTGAGGTAACCGACCTGCCCCGCCTCGTCGACGGGCTCGAAGCGGCAGCCGCCGCTGTCCCGGGCGAGCAGGGCGGGGGCAACCCAGTCCTGCTTCTCGTGTAGGTAGACCCCGAAGCGCTTGGCGTGCAGCGGGTCGACCTTGCGGTTGTCCTTGTCGACGTTCTCTGGATCTGGCAGCGGCAGGACCGTGGGTAGGTCCAGCAGCGGCACCCGGGTTGTGTAGACGGTGCGGCCGCCCTGGTTGGTTTTGATGGCCAGGTAGGTGCTCGAGTTGGTCGGCTTTGACAGGCGGAGGGGGTCGATCGAGATCGTCATGGGGGTAGCTCGCTGTCTGCATCGCGCTGAATCTTGTCATCAGCGGTAGGACGCTAAAGGTACAGACAAGATTTTCGATCTACAAGATAAGAACTTAATTTCTCGAACAGGATCTAGAGATCGAGCGGCACGCCATCACCGCGGCGGAGGCGACTCGGCCCTGCTCTGGGTCACGTTGTCAGAAGAGGTCGCCGAGGTGTCCGCGATCTCGCTGCCGACCGCCCGCCGCCCTGTGGCGCTCGTGGTTGCCGTCGACGTGTTCCTTGAACGGTCCCGCGACGACCCCGGCACCCGCGTCACCTACACCGAGACCCTGCGCCGGCTGCGCGAGGCCGTCGGCGACTGGCCGCCGGTCACGGCACTCACCTGGAGATCTACGAGTTAGGTGCGATTCAGAGCGCATACAAGGCGCGTGAGCGCGGCGATTGCGACGGTGTCGACCCCGACCGCGGTGAGCTCGACGATGCGTCGCCCAACGCGGACAGCCTCATCTGAGCTTGCCGCCTCATATAGCAGCGGCACTAGGGCGCGTACTGCGGCGCACCTACCGTCGATGTCCTCCAACAGGCGTGGATGCCGCTCGACTAGTCGGGCGAGACGGTGATCCACCACTACGTCGAGCATCGGCCTTGCCCGTCGCTGCAACGCGGCCCGCAACTGGGCCCTCCCGTTCGACCGTCGTAGCAGGTCGGCCGGGTCAGCATCGGCAGCGAACTCAGCCACCAGCAGCGGCCCAGGCGCCTGAGGCTCCCGCAGTAGCTGCCAGGCCCGGTCCACTGCAGCGCGGCCGGCCGAATCCGCATCGAACGCAGCCACGATGCCGTCTGCGGCGCCAGGCAGCTCACGCAACATCGCGGCTTGATGGCCTGTCAGCATCGTGCCGCACGGTGCGAGGGCCACTGCTCCCGGGCCGCGCGACCGCGAGTAGGACAGCCACACCGCGAGAACATCCGCTGGCCCTTCTACCAGGACCGGCGTCCATCGCGCATCAAGACGTTCCTGCTGCTCTGCCATCCCGAACAGCAGCCGCCCCTTGTCGTAGATTGCAGTCGTTGGACTGTTGATGTACTTCGGCACACCGTCACCGGTGCCAGGCCCCGCGCGTCCCAAGAACGCGACCGCGTGCCCAGCCGGATCGCGCACCGGAAACACGATCCGGTCACGGAACACGTCGATGAGCCGCCCCGCCCCCGTGCGGTTAGACAGACCCGCACCAACCAGTTCATCGTCACCAAATCCCAGCGCACGCAGGTGACGCGTCAGCGACCTCCAGCCAGGCGGGGCGTACCCGACCCGCCACGGCCACTCCCGCTCAACGAGAACACCGAGACCGCGACCGACGAGGTACGCGCGGGGACCGTCGGCGTGGGCGAGCTGGTCGCGGTAGTACGTGACCGCGGCTTCGACGGCCGTGACTAGCCGTCCGGCGTCGAGCCCGTCACCGCGTGTCGAGGAGGACGGGGGAGTGAGTCGAGGTGCGCCCATGGACTACCTCCGATGTCCAAGCTAGCTTCAGCGGTCCCAGCCCCGCCAGGAGCGTTGCGCCATCCGAACCCGACGAGCGGCATGCGTGCGCTCCGCATGCCGGGTCATCTCTGCTATGGAGGCGGCGACGGCGCTGGTCAGCCGCTCGGCGCTCGGCTCGTCGTACCAGGGCAGCAATTCGAGCATGGCCACCTTGACGCCGGTGGCGAACAGCAGCGCCGTGCCCTTCGGTAACGCCCGGATCTGCGCGGCGTCGAGGATCCGCTGCCGACGCACGGACGTCTGGTACGACGTGCGGCCTTGCCCGTCGCGGCTGCGGGAGGCGATGGTGACGTCGTGTTCGCCGATGAGCCGGGACAGGTCTTCGGCGAAGCGTGCGTCGTCGATGCCGGCGCCGACCAGCTTGACCGTGGCTGCGGACCAGAGGGCGTCCATGCCGTGATCGCCCCAGACGCGGGTGCCTTGGCGGTAGGACTGCAGGATGGTCAGCGGGATGATGCCGCGGCTGCCGAAGTGGCTGTACAGCTCCGGTAGATCTCTGATCTTGCAGATGTTCGCCGCTTCGTCGAGGCAGGCGACCAGCGGTGGGTCGAGCCGGCCTCCGTGAGCTTCGGCGACGGTAACCGCGGCGCGCAGCACCTGGTCGGTCAGGCCGGCGACGAGGGGTGCGGCGGCGCCAGCGCCGTCCTTGGACAGCAGGTACAGGGTGTCGGTGCTCTCGACGAGCGCCTCGACGTCCAGCGCCGGCAGTGGCCGGTCCGGTGGGGTGACCCAGGCCATGATGGTCGGGTTGGCCAGGCAGGCTGCGGCGGTGCGGGCCGTCTCGTAGAGCCCTTCGCGGGTCTCAGGAGCGCCCGCTTGACGGCCGGACATGGCTCGGGCGGAGGCGCCGAAGCCGTGGCTCTTGAGGATGGTGGCCGGCTCCCGGGAGGTGGAGTCCGACAACCACGCTTGCACCGAGGCCAGGGTGCGACCCTCGATCGCCGCAGCGAGGATCAGCGAGGTGAGCAGGTCCAGCGCACCCTGGACCCAGAAGTCGTCGCTGCCGTGGGAGTTGCGGACCTGCTGGACGAAGTGGTTAGCCAGCCGGTGAGCGTCCTCGACGTCCTCCACGGCGGCGAGGGGGTTCCACCACCAGCTCTGCGGCACGTGGGCGATGGACTGCGGATCGAACACCCACACCGTGCCGCGCTCGGCCCGGGCGGCCGCAGTAGTGGCCCACAGGTCGGGCTTGTTGCTGGTGGCGAGCGCCGCCCCGGGCGCGTTGAGGATCGACTGCACCGCCAGGGCAGTGGTCTTCCCGGCGCGGGGTGCCATCACCGCGAGGACGACATCTTCCCAGGAGCAGTAGAGCCGAGGGCCCGAGTCGCGCCGGCGCCGGTGCGCGCCGAGCACTACCCCGGCCGCCTCGGCCGAGATCTCCTTCACCGGCACATCAGTCAGGCCGGGTCGCAGGCGTCGGGCCTTGGCGGCAACCGCCGGCAACGTCATCGCCCGCACCTCGGGCGGCCCGGCCAGTGACGGCAGCGGATCCTCCGCGTGGGGCTTGCGCCCCTGCCACCACACCGCCGCGACGGTGATCACACTAACCAGCACCAGCAGCAGCACCGCGTAGACGGCACCGACCGCGGTGGGGGATACCCGGGGCCAGAGTGCGGTCCAGTCGGCATGCAGCAGGTGTTCCAGGTACGCGGACCCGAAGCCCGAACCATCAGCAGGCTGCCCGGTCACGGCGGCGGTGATCCGCCCCGCCAACCAGGACAGCCACATCAGCGCGATCACCGCCCACACCAGGCCGAGCAGCAGGAACGGAGTGAGCGGGCCGCCGGCGGTACCGCCCGGTTCGACCGGCCGGGTGCTCATGGCTGCATCTGCCGGATTGCCGCGTCGGTGTCGTAGAGCTCCCATTCCTCGCCGACGAGGGTCAGCGACACCGGCAGTCCGTTGCGCTCACCGGTCTTGATCAGGTACTTGCCCCGGCCTGGGTGCACGGAGCCGGCGAACCAGGCCTCCGGCGCGGCCCAGGACGCCACCAGCTCGCGTTCGGGGCCGGAGAGTTTGATGACGTCGTTGACGCGGTTCAGTTCGCGTGGCGGCAGTCCGGCGAGGATTTTGATGGCTGAGCGTTCGATGAAGCCCTGGGCCTTGGCGCGGTCTTCGGGTGTGGGGAGGGCGTCGAGGTCGGCGAGGGAGTGGGTGACCATCACGCTGGCCATGCCGCGCTGCCGGTTGAGTCGGGTGAGCGCGTCGGCGTGCTCGACCAGCCCGGATGCGCCGCGCAGCGCCCGCCACAGCTCGTCCATGACGCCGAGGTACTGCCGGCGCGGCGCCAGGCCCTGGTCGGCCAGCACGGACGCGGCGTCGACCATGCCGAAGCCGTACGCCCAGGTGCACAGCATCGCCGCGGCGACGAGTTGGTCGCCGGCGGCGGCGACCTGGGAGATGTCGACGCTGACGGCCGGAGCGTCCAGGTCCAGCGGCCTGGTGGTCGGGCCGTCGAAGACCCCGCGCAGGCTGCCCTCGCATAGCAGCGCCAAGGTGGGCACGAGCTGGTCGACGCGGCGGCGGTACTCGCCGTCGGTGCGTGCTCGGGCCGCGGCGTGCAGCTCGTCGGCGCCGGCTTCGACCAGGCTGAGCACGTCGGGCACTGTGGGGTCGCGGTCGAGACGCTCGGCGAGTACGTCGATCGCACGTCCGAGGATGATCTCTTCGGTGTTGTTGAGAGCCTGTCCGCGTACGAGGGCACACAGCGCCAGCAGCAGCGACATGCGCCGCCCGCGGATCTCCAGCCGCAGTTGGCGGGCGTCGGCGGTGCCCATGCGGGCGAGTGCGCTGCCCAGCGGGCCGGAGTCCAGCGGGTTGAGCCGGTCCAGGCCGCGCCCGACCCGGATGACCTGCCCGCCGAGGTGCTCGACGAGCCGGGTGTAGTCAGGCTTGGTGTCGCCGAGGATCAGCGCGCTGGTGCCGAACCCGGTCATGCCGGTGATGAGCCGTTTGACCACGGTGGACTTCCCGACGCCGGGCTGGCCGAGGACGAACACCCCCGGGTTGGTGATGAGGCCTTCGCGGAGCCATTCGAGGGGGTCGAGGCAGACGACCTCGCCCCACAACATGTGTCGTCCGATGGGCACGCCGATGGTGGGTGCTCCGGATCCGGCGACGAAGGGGAACAGGCCGCACAGCTGGACGGTGGTGCCCTGGTACTCCATGCCGGGAGCGATGTGGCTCGCCCGACCGGCGCCGGGCGCGCGTACACCCCAGGCAGGGGCGGTAACGGTGCTCGTCATCGAGTTTCTCCTGGTGGTGAGGTCAGTGGGGCCAGTGGCGGGCCAGCTGCGGTGGGCACACGCCGCAGGGCAGGGTGGTGGCGAAGCCGGCGGCCTGGCTGGCGCGCAGCCGCCGTAGCCGGATCTTGGCCACGTCGGCGCGGGACTCGACGTCGGCTACGGCCCGCCCCAGATCCTCGGCGGAGACCACGGTGGTGGTGACGAACAGCGACATCAGCCCCACCCCGGAGCCGGTCGCCTCCTCGCGTGCGGTCTGCAGGGCCCGTTCCCGGTCGGCGTGATCGCGGGCGGACTCGTCGCGCTTCTGCGCCCGGTGGTACGCCGCCCGGAACGCTGCGGCGTTGACCTCGCTTTCGACGATCCGCGCGGCCTCCCCGGCGGGGAAGGGCCGGTAGAGAAGCGACACCCGCTTCGGGTACGGGCCGGGGGCGAGTAGCCGGGCGAGGACGTCGGCGTGCACGTGCTGACGTGGTGCCTCGTGCCAGGCCCAGGACACGGACGTGCCGGAGTCGTGGACGTACCGGTCGAGGTGTTCATCGGCCATCACCGGTCCGGCGCTGTCCCAGCCCACCCACCGGCCCAGGTCGAGCCCGGGAGTCGCGGCAAGGCGCGCGACGTCGCCGCGGGCGGCCGGGTCGAACGCCGTACGCACGATGGCCGAGATGGTGTCGGCGCTGGCGCGGTCGAGCACGGTCAGACCGCAGCTGCCCAGGGAGTCCTGCAGACCCGGCAGGGTACGGCTGATCTCGTCCAGGGCCTCGTCGAGGTTCTTGGGCTTGCTGGGGGAGGCGCGGGGCTTGAACGTCAGCGACACCCGGGTCTCCACGTCGGCGGCGGCCGCCGGGGACACCTCCACCAGCCGTCGCAGCACCCGTCGGGCCGAGGCTGGCCCGTGCGGCACGATCCGACGGCTGACATGGTCAGCCAACCGGGAGCCCGGGTCCGGCGCGGTGTCCACCGTGACGGCGACATGGTCGACGATCGGCAGGTAGCCCAGGTTCGCCAGCCAACCGCCCCAGTTGGCCACCCACGCCACGCTGGCCTCCGGGTCGGCCAGCCAGGTGGAGGTGGCCGCGCAGCGCAGCGTGACCGTCATCGTGCCCAGCCGCCGGTTGTAGACCACCGCGTACCCGCCGCCGCTCTCGTCGGCCACGGTCAGCAGGCTGGTGGGCGCCAGCACGCCCGGCAGCTGCCAGGCGTGCTCGCCGGCCACCATCACCCCGGAGCGGTACGAGGTGTAGCCGCGGCTCGTACCGACCAGCCATCGCACGCGCTGGGCGATCCCGGCCGACAGCGGCACCCCGTCCCACCGCAGCACCAGCAGCGCTACCAGCAGCGCACACGGCCCGGCGGTAACGGCCACCGCCCGCAGCCCGAGCGAGCCAGAGACGATCAACGCGGTGATCGCCGCGAGGACCGTGAACGTCTGCATCGGCCCGAGGCCGAACAGACCCATGCCGCGAGCGCGCCGCCAGCCGCCGTACGTGCGTACCTGCGGTTGATCGCTGCTCACGACGGCGAGCTCCCGTCTCGCATCGCGGAGCCGGCGGTGTTCGCAACGCCCTTTGCCACCGCGGTCCCGGCCTGAGCGGCCAGCACGGCGCCGATGACCGCCGGCGCCGCCGGCCCGGTCGCCGCTCCCGCCGCACCGGCCCCGGCCATGCCTCCGGTAGCAGCGCTACCACCGGCGGACGCGGTAGCGCCGGCACCGGCCGATCCGGTCGCTGCGGGCGTTACCGGCCCGGTCGAGCCGCCGGCGACGGCGCCGTTCATGACCTTCGGCCCGCTACCGCTCGTACCGCCGGGCCCGCTCGTTGGTGCGGGCGCCGACGGGACCGTTGCCGCCCCGCTCGGGCCGCCGCCTCCGCCGCTACCAGGTCCCTGGGAGTCAAGGTAGCGGGCGTGATCGCCGGCGCTGTGGCCACCGACCGCCCCGCGCACCGACGACGCGGCGTGCAGGCCGGCCGCCGCGCCGGCGCCGGCCATGCCGAGGCCGCCGCCTGCGGAGGCGACGCCGCCGGTGAAGGTGGTGAAGAACTTCATCAGCGCCGGCAGGGCGATCACCGACAGGGCGAGCATGCCGAGGCCCATCAGCCAGTCGCGCCCGTTGCCGCGCATCATCACGAACGAGGTGGCGTATACCGACACGGCCGTCGGCTTGTACAGCGCGAGCGCCAGCGACCAGCCGAGGGTCTTGTGCAGCCACTGGCTCGTGCCTCGGGTGACCGATCCGGCTGCGGCCAGTTGCAGCAGCCCGGCCAGGATGACCACCGAGCCTTCGCGGAAGACCATCAGGATGGTCTGCACGACGGCGGCGAGTATGACCACGATGCCGACGAGGATCATCACGAACGGCGCGACCGCCGCGCCGGGGAGCAACACCCCACCGAGCGCCGTGGTCATCGCCTCGTTGGGCGGCTTGTTGGACTCTTTGAAGATCGCCTCGTTGAGCAGCCACATGGAGTAGTTGTCCCCGGCCTTGAGGACCAGGTGGGTGCCGGCGACGCCGATGCTGCCCCACAGCGCGGTGTTCCAGACGCCGCGTACGGCCTGCAGAAGCGGCTCGCCCTTGCGGCTGACGACGATGGTGATGCCCTGCCAGACCAGGCCGCCGACCAGGACCAGGATCGTCAGCGGCAGCATGAATCCGCGTAGCTGCTGCGCCGGGCCGCCAGCGGAGTTGCACTGGGCCATCCAGTCGGAGGCCCATCGCCCCGGGTCCGAGCCGTTGGTCGGGCACAGACTGTTCGACGGGATCAGTGTCCAGCTGGTCAGCAGGCCGGCGACCCACTCGATCCCTTCCCGGACCGCGTTGGCCAGCCCGTCGAGGATCGCGTTGACCATGGAGTCGCGGACCGAGGCCCCCGGGTTGACGCCACCGACGATGACGCCGGAGCAGGTCGTGGGCAGGAACGGATTGCAGAGCGGCATCAGGTCACCTACCTACGCTGAAGGGAAGGAACGTCGCTGTATCGGCGTCCGAGGCCGCCATCACGGTCTGCTCGAACGTCCCGCCAGCAGGCGCCAGCAGCGCCCAGTCGGAGCCGGTCCACCGCACGCGCACCTCAGCGACCACCAGCAGGGGTACGCCGTTGGCGCCCGGCGCCTCGGTCAGCAGCCGCACGGCCGCCTCGTCATCGCGGTAGCTGACGATGCGGTAGCCCCGCAGGATGGCGTTCAAGCGTCCGAGAGGTTGCCCGCCCAGTTGTGCGCGGAGCTCCTCGTACGCCTGCGCGACCTGGACCCGCATCGCGGCCGCATCGGGCCCGACCACCTGGTCGCGCAGCGTCGGTTCGAAGACGGTCGGGCCGACCTGTGGGTTGATGCGTACGACGATGTGCACGGCGGCGAGCAGCGCACCGGCCTGGTCGTGCGCGAACCCGCGCGCCTGACCTCCGCCGGTGATGCGAGGACCGGTGCGGCTTGACACGGGCAGCGAGATACCCGCGACGTCGACCCACTTGAGATCACTAAAACCCTGCGTTTCGCTACCGGAGGTCGCGCTGGTGACGGCGAAGGTCGACATCGCGGAACCCGAGGGTGAGTCGGCAGGCCGGTCCGGGGCGGTAGTGGCCATCACGGCTGCGGCCACGGCAGCGGTGAGTGCCACGGCGGTCAGACAGATTGTGGTGAGCCGGCGGCGCGTGGCGCGGCGGGCGCGGTCGATGACGTCGTAGGTCATGGCTCAGCCCGGGATAACCGTGCCGACTACGACCGCGGCGACCGCCCCGCACGTCAACCCCGCCAGCACCCACGGGATGCCGGCGGCGCCGTCGGCAGCGAATGCCGACCGGTTGCGTCGACCGACGGCCATCATGATCCCGCAGATGAGCAGGCCACCGACGCCCGCCATGATGAGGATCCACTTCATCCAGCCGATGAACATGTTGCCGGCGCTCTCCAGACCCGGGGGAGGGAGAGGAGCCGGAGTCGGAGCGGCCAACAGCTCGGCCGCGACGCCGGCGAGGTGGTGAGCAAGCACAGCAATCTCCTGACGGTCAGGACACCCGGGCGGGCGTCTGCCACGACCCTGGCTAGGAGCTGCTGACGGCAGAGTTGATGCCGGAGTGGCCTTCTCCGCTACCGCTGCTGCTTGCAGCCGACGGCAGCGGTAACGGCCCCGACGGCCCGACAGGGTCGTGCCATGAATGCGCCACAACGAGTCGCGGCGGCAGTGATGATGGCGCTGGCCGTTACCGGCTGCGCTGCCAAGACCGAGCCGACACCGCCCGAACCGAGCGCTGGCGGAGGCTCGTCCGTTCCCGTGCCGACCATCGTGGCGGTCCCGGTGCCGCCGCCCACGCAGCCCGGCTTCTGGTATGTAGACCCGGGCCAGGTGTGCCAACGGTTCGTAATGTCCCTCTACAGCGCCGACACCCGCCGCGACGCGCGGCCGGGCGACGCCTACCGGCGGGCCATGCGATTCGCCAGCGGCACCCTGGTCGGCCAGAGCGCCGCAGCCGACCACGACGGCCGTTGGGCGACCTGGACCGCTCACCGCGCCTACATCCAGGCCCTCGTGACGCCCTTCGCCGACGTGCCACCGGCGGCCGCGGGCGGGATCACCGCTCGGCGGGCCTGCCCGGTGAATGCGCCCCAGGTGGGAGAACGTGGCTGGCGCAGTCGGACCGAACACAGCGTCGTCTACTGCGACCTGCGCCGCGGCGGCGCTGTCGGTCCAGGCTGGCGAGTCACCAGCTACGAGATCCGCCTGGCCGGCCTGCGATGACCCGCCGTTGGCTGATCGTTGTGGGCGGACTCGTTGCTGTTGTGCTGGCATCGATGGCGCTGGTCGTAATGGTCCCAGTCTCGATCCTGAGCGCAGACCGCGCAATGGCCTGCACCATCAGCCCACCCAGCGCCTCGCCCGGTGCGACAGCCACGCCGCCGGTCTGGCCCGAGCAGGGCTCGTGGACCTCCGAGCAGGTCGGCAATGCCGCCGCCATCGTCGCCGTCGGCGCTGAGCTAAATGTGCCGCGCTACGGCTGGGAAATCGCCGTCGCCACCGCGATGCAGGAATCCACCCTGCGTAACCTCGGCCACCTCGGCGCGGAAAACGACCACGACTCACTCGGCCTGTTCCAGCAGCGTCCCAGCCAGGGCTGGGGGACACCCGAGCAGATCCTGAATCCGCGATACGCCAGCCGGAAGTTCTACGAGCGCCTGCTCGACATCGACGGCTGGCAGACCATGCCCCTCACCCAGGCTGCGCAAGCGGTGCAGCGTTCGGCGTTTCCCGATGCGTACGCGAGATGGCAGTCAGAGGCCGAGCATCTCGTTGCGGCGATCAGCGACGGCCTGGACATCGTCTGTACCAGTGACGGCGGTGACGGGATGCCGCCGATGGACGACGAGGGTCTTCCCGAGGGCTTCATACTGCCGGCAGACCCGCAACTCCGGGCCGTTGTCGCGTTCGCGCTGGCCCAGCGAGGCAAGCCATACGTCTGGGGTACCGAAGGACCCGAAAGCTACGACTGCTCGGGCCTGATGATGGCCGCCTGGGCCAAGGGGGGAGTACGGATCCCTCGGGTGACCGCCGACCAGGTGCACACTGGCGTCGCTGTCCCTTCGCTGGCTGTGATGCAGCCCGGTGATCTGATTTTCATCCCGGGCTCCGACGGCACGATGTCTCGGCCCGGCCATGTCGGGATGTACATCGGCGCTGACCGGAGCGGTCGGCAGTATCTCGTTCAGGCACCGAAGACCGGCGACGTCGTGAAGGTGATTGCCGTCAGCGGCTGGAGCCGACAGGTCGCTGCTATCCGCAGGCCGCTACAACAGTAGTGCCTTCTGCCGCCAGCGTGTGCCACTCAATTCGATCGACGACGTGGATTCGTTGTTCTACTTGAGATGGTGATTCGGTCGGCCTCCATGCCGAAGGGTGGAGACTGCTGCCCGGCGTCGTCTCGGATCGCGGATTTGCAGGCTGGTGGCGATCACTTATTGAGGTTGAATGGATCTAGCCCTTGCACCCATCTTTCAGTTACAGGGTTCCAGTCCCATTCCTTGCCATATTCGGCTGTGAACTGACCACTCTCGTCGGACAGCCATCGAAAAGGCTGCTGTTGGCTGCCCCATCTAATGGTTTCTGGCTTGCTGTTCACGATGGCCTCGACTACGAGGCGTCCTTCGTAAAGGAAGCCATCCATTGATTTGACCATAACCGCCGCGTTCGAAAAACCTGCATCTCCCTGTCCTAGCGTGAGGGAGCCCGGCGGCATCTCTGTGACCTCGTCGCTCTCGAACGGCTGAAAGGTCGTGCGCTGGGCGGCGGTGTCGACGTAGACATTAACTCCGGCATTCGAGCCGCCGCCGTAGAGGCACTTGATTGTCGTGCCCGGCGTCGCCGGTGTCCGCTTGAATATCTCTACTCTGACATCCTTAACCACCACCAAATCGTCGTGGCCAGCCGTCATTCCGATCTCGAAAATGGGGCTCGTCATGTAAATCCGAGAATCGCCCGCTAGCCAGTCTCGCCATTCGTCACAATGCCCTTGTGTGGCTTCGACTGGGTAGGCTGGCGGCACCGGAAGCTGATCCGGTGGGCCAGCAAAAAAGGCCGTGACAATCTTGTGGCTTTCCAGGGTGACGTTACCGAACGATCTGGCTTTCGGCGGGCAGACGATAGTGTTGCCAGTGCCTTGGCCGATGCAGTTATCGTTGCCAGTGATCTCCTGATTTTGCACCACTGTGCTATTGGATGGCGCAGTGGATTGTTTGTCCGTGTTGCATGCCGCTGCTATGCCGATGACGCTCACGATCACGCCAGCTAAGCCGACCAAGGCGCCAACTCCTTGCCACCATCCCCGGCTCAGGTTAAGCCGCGAGCTCTTCCTGGGGGATGCCCCGGCCTCAGCCATCTCGGCCGATTCGATGCCGTCCGGTGGGGAAACGCTCTGAGACAAGCCGCCACACTCCAAGTTACTTCGCCTGTGCAGAGGGTTTCAGGATTGTCTTGGTTCTACATCGACCGAAGGTGCCGCTCAAGAGGCCTGATCATCGGTGGGTGTAGTCCAACGAAACGTAGGGTGGACTGGGCCAAGTTGCCCGATCTCATACCCGTTGGGATAGCTCTTGGTCGCGATTCCATTGGTGAAGAGCCCTTCCGCTCGAGGCTTGCCAAACCAGCGCTGGAGCCAGGAGCGCCCCTTCAGTGCGACGGCTAGGCCAACCTTGACTGGCCAGGAGGGTGCAGCTACCTGGATTGCCTCCCGCAGGCGTACGTCGTACATCGCACTGACCAGCTCGTTGCCCAGCGGCGCGAGAAGCCGGGGGATCCGGCCGAGCAGCAGCGACCGGGTCGCCCGCTCGATCGCTGCAGCGTCGTCGTTGGGCGTTAGGTGGTCAGCGTCGTACGCATCGAACCAGACTTCGAGCTCCTCATAGGAGCCGGGGATGTCGGTGATCCCCATTCGCCGGCCCAACTCCCGGTAGAACAGGAAGGTCGCCCGCCGCTCGTGGCAGCAGGGCGGACGCCAGCCGTACCGTTCGAGCCACCGCGTTGGAATGACCACCAGGCAGCCGAGGACGTAGAGATAGTCCTCGTTGGGGATGTCGTACGGGCGGTGGATCTGGTTGACCCGGCGCAGCGCCTCCCGACCACGCGGCTGGTCGAAGCCGTTGAGCACCATCTCGTACATCAACAGGCCGGTGTCGTCGATGCGCTTCTGGGTGCGCTCGGTCAGCTCACCGGTGGCGGTGTGCACCGCGGCAATGGCCGGAATGGAGAACGACCGGTTGAACGCCAGGTTCAGCCCCAGCTTCATGTCCCACGGGAACTCCAACCGCAGCATCGTCTGGTAGATCTCCAGCCAGTCGCGCTCGGGGTCCAGCGTGCGGATGTGGGCCAGGTTGGCGTAGCGCTTTCTCATCGTGGGGCTTCTCCAACCCGGGAGGTCGGGGCACCCTGAGCGGCCGCAAGCCGGGCCGCGACGAGCGTCCGGGCCACCACGGGAGAACGGGTGTAGGCGGTGGTGACCTGGGCCAACCATCCGATCTCGCCGGCGTAGCCGCCTTCCGGGCGGTACAGCTCGTCTGCCGGCTGGGGGACCGCGGCCACGAGCCCGGCCCGGTGTCGACGTAGGGCGCAGGCGAGGTGCGCGGCCTCGACGTTGGCCCGCTGCTCGTCGGCGCTCAGGCCGGCCTGCTCGGCGAACTGCTCGGCCAGCTCCGTCACCTTGACGTCCATGTACGGGCGAAGGGCCAGGCGGCTGTCGCGGATCTCGGCCACCCGGCGGGTCAGGGCGTAGTCGATGTCGCGGACGGCGCCGAGCGGTCGGCGCAGGCTGGGGTCGAGTTCGAGTTCCGGCAGGGCGGCGACGAGGTCCAGCCAGAGCGGTTCGAGCTGCCGGTAGGCGCGGTAGTCGTCCCAGCGTCGGGTGATGGTGAAGATCGGGCCCCACGCCGGCATGGTCAAGCCGATCATCATGAGTAGCGCGCCGATGGTGACTAGGACGGAGGCGATCTCCCGCTCGCCGGCCGGCTGGTAACCGAGCCAGTAGGCGACGAGGTAGACGATCTTGTTGGTGCTGTAGAGCAGCGCGAACGCGGCGCCGACCGCGGTGAGGCGGAGACCGCGGCGCAACCACGGCCGCCCGCAGATGCGGGCGAATCGCCAGCACAGCCGGGCGATGTCAGTGCAGTAGGCGAAGAAGCCGACCAGCATGAAGATCAGCAGGTACGCGGTGACGGCGGGATCCCGCGCGTACTCGACGGTCAGGAGCACCGGCTTGTCGTAGGTGAGCGTGTAGGTGAACAGGGCGACCATGGCGAGGAAGGCGCTGCCGGTGACCCACACCCAGATCCGGCTGCGGGCTGCTGCCTTCGCCTGCGGTAGGGACAGGTGAAGGAGCATGTTCTCGGCGCTCGCGGCGATTGTCATGGCGCAGCCGTGAGACATGACCTTGGCCAGGTTCGACAATCCGGACGCCGAGTCGATGCCCGCCGCGATGGGCGGGATGGCGAGCGTGATCCCGGCGGCGAAGGCACCGAGCGCCACGCAGATCGCGCCTCGGACCTGGCTCGGCTGGCGTCGCTGGAGCCGCAGCATGTAGCCGAAGGCGAGCCAGCCGGCGGCCGCGCACAGCGTGTACAGGATGGTGTCCATCTCGGCTACCAGTCAGGGTGTTCCAGCGAGTGCCGCAACCGGCCGTACAGCTCGGTGTGCCGGCTGTCCAGCGGCGAGTCCTGCTCGACCATCCGGCCGGCGCGTGCCCGTCGCAGCAGCAGCGAGCCGATCATCTCGGCCTCGCGCTCCTCGGCGGCCGCGTAGTTGCTCCGGCCGAGGCTGCGCTGGACCAGTTGCGGGTCCAGATCGGGCAGGAGCAGCCGGGAGGCTTCCGGATCCAGGATCTCGGTCGTCTGGTGGCCGGCGAGCAGATGCCCCAATTCGTGACCGATGATTAGCAGTTGATGCAGGGGAGAGGTGTCCTGCTCGAAGAAGATGGCGTCGAACTCGCCGGTCGGTACGCACATGCCGCAGACCGTGAGGGCGGGGAGCCGGATCGGCACCAGATGGATGGGTCGGCCACGCCGCTCTCCGAGCAGGTCGCACAGCCGCTGGATGTCGAACGGCTTCGGTATCTCCACCTCCGCGGCTATCTGCTCGCAGCGCTTGCGTAGTCGGTGCAACTTCACGTCTGGTTTCCCCCGCTCGTCGGCGTACTGCCACCGAAGGATCAACACGGCTATCTGCGACCGTCTGGCGCGGTGTTGGTCTCGTCCGGGCCGGCCGCTTCGGCGACGGCGCGCAGTCGGGCGACCATCTGCTCGATGAGCTGCGTGTCCCGCGCTGACAATCCGTTGTCGGCGAGTACCTGGCGCAGCGCCACCTGCTTGACGTCCATCCGACGCAGCTCGCTGAGCAGCGTGATCTGTTCTTGTATCCGTCGTGCCGCCGCGTCGTCGACGAAGTAGCCGGAGCTCACGCCAAAGGCGGCGGCCAGGGCGCGGACGTGGGAGGTGCGGGGGTCGCTGGCCACGCCGCGGCGCAACTCTCCGATGTAGGCCGCGCTGATCGAGACACCGGTCTCGGCCGCAGTCGCGTTGATCTTGTCGGCGATCTCCTTGTTGGTGTACCGGCGGTCGGGCTCGTCGGACTCGCCGAGTTCCTCAGGGGTCGGCCGAATCCGGTCGAACAGGTACTCCAGCCGGGCGGCCAGGGTGTCGAGGGATGGCAGCTCCTGCTCCACATGCCGATCGTCGACCATGACTCATCACCCTCCAGCGACTAAACGACAGTGTCGCAGATGCAAGCGCCAACAAAACAGATGTTGACACATGCACGGAACGTGAGCGTATGCTCGCTCCTGTTTGGAGCAACGGGCGTTGAGCCACGATGCAATTCGCTCAACACCCGTTGTGTTGGCTGGTCAAGGCGACAGTTGGCCAGCCTATGGGGGAGTCTATCGATGTCCGGAGCGAACTTTTCCCGGCACCGACGCTCGGAGGGGGACGCTGGGCTGCTCGGACCGGTCAATGTTCCGGGCCGGGCATCCCAGAGTCAGTCGCCGCGCTCGCGGCAAGGAGCCGCTCCTCCGCACCTGCCGGCAGCGTGGCCGCGACAGGAGCCCGAGCCGCGTCCGTCACCAACGGGAGGCATCACGTTGACTGCAACGGTAAGCAGGATCCGGCGGGCTGACGTCCGCGTTACCGCCTGGCTCGCCGTCATCGTCGTTGCCGGCCTGGCTGGCTGCGGTAACGACGACCCGGCCGCGACGCCGAGTCCCACGACGGCAACGTCGTCTGCCGCGCCCTCTTCGACGGCCGACGCCGAGAACACCGCAGCCAGTGCTGCCGCGCTGGCGGCCTACCGGAACTACGTTCGGGCCTACGTCACCGCGTCGAACAAGGGTGACTACAACGCCAAGCTCGACAGGTTCGTGGCCGACCCGGCGTTGCCGACCGTGCGCCAGGACCTGCTGATCAAGTTCCAGCAGGGACTCGTCACGGAAGGCGAACCGTTCTCGACGCCTGCGGTGCGCAGTGTCGACACGAGCCGCCGCCCCTTCACCGCCGAGATCGAGGACTGCTTCGACACCGGCACGTGGGACGTGGTCTCCAAGAAGACCGGCAAATCGGTACGGACCGAAGGTCAGGCCACGAGGTACGTGGTGACCGCCAAGGCGGAGTTGTTCGACGACGGCCAGTGGCGCATCCGGGAGGTCAACGCCCAACGGGAACGGCCATGCTGACCCGGAGGATCGTGGCCCTGCTCCTGACGGTCGGCGCCGGCGCGCTGCTGGCGCCCGACGTCGCTCACGCCGACTACGAGCACTGCGACGCGCTGGGCAACTGCTACTGGGTGGTGGAGAAGCCGGGCACCGGAGGCGGCGGTAACGACGGCGGTGGTGACAGCGGCGGCGGCGCCGGGCAGGGCTGCCGCTACGAGGGACAGACCGTGCCGTGCGTGGTCGACAGCTTCGGGGTGTGGGACGGGTCCTGCTACGTCAGGCGGATTCCGCCACCACCCGACGGTCGGACCGATGGCTACTGGAGCATCCGCACCTGTGGTGTCTACGGCGGCATCGCCTCGCAGACGACGGCCTGGTCGCCGGAGCCGCCCGCCGGCATCCTGCCCAGCTACCAGGAGCTGACGCAGCGAGCCATCGCCCAGATGAACCTCGACGGTCCCGACATCGGGATCGCCCCGCGCACCGACGGCGCCGGCCTCGTCGGACTGCCGATCTGGCTCTGGAACCGGGTGAGCCCGAGCACCTGGGGACCCGTCACCCGGACGGCCGCAGTGCCGGGACGGTCGGTCACCGCCACCGCGCGGGCGCAGATGGTCGTGTGGGACATGGGTGACGGTCAGTCCGTCACCTGCACCAAGCCCGGCACCCCGTACCGGCCTTCGTTCGGCAACAGGCGGTCGCCGGACTGTGGATACGACGGCTACCGCCAGCCGAGCAGCACCTTCGCGGGCGGCCGCTACACCGTCACGGCCACAACGACGTGGCTTGTCACCTGGAGCAGTGGGGGCGGCAACGCCGGCTCCCAGTCCATCGACCTGTCCTCCACCATCACGATCGACATCGACGAACTGCAGGTGATCACGTCATGACCAGTGCGCCGCCCAAGGCCGGACGCACCGCCTCGCCGGTCGCTGCCCCGTATGCCGTCCCCCGCGTCGCGCCACAACGTCGGTGGCGGCCGGCGCTGGTCTGGCTGGCCGTGGCGCTGGTCGCCGCCGGCGGGCTGATCGCGGTCACCGTGCTGCGCAAGGTCGGCACCACCGCGGAGTACCTGGCGGTGAGCACGACGGTGGAGATCGGCTCGGCCATCCAGCGGTCCGACCTGAGCACCGTGCGGATCACCGGCGACCCGACGCTCAAGCCGATCGAGGCGAGCGCCGCCGACCAGGTCGTCGGCAAGTTCGCGGCGGTCGCACTGGTCCCCGGCACGTTGCTGACGCGGGCCCAGCTCACCGATCGAGCCGTACCCGGCGAGGGCAAGCAGCTCGTGGGTCTCAGTCTGCCGCCGGAGCGGCTACCTGCCGGCCGCGTCCGGCCCGGCGCCGCGGTGCTGCTCGTCGTGACCGCCGACAGCGGCCCGGTCCCGAGCCAGCAGCCAAGCACCACGGCGCCGATCAGCATCACCGCCACCGTCGTGGACGTGCGCACCGGCGCCAAGGAAGGCACGACGCTGCTCAACGTCGCGGTGGCGGAACGCGATGGACCGCTCGTCGCCTCCCGCGCGGCGGCCGGCCGGATCGTTGTCGCCCTGACTACGGGGAACTGACATGGCGATCATTGTGATGGTCTCGGCCAAGGGTTCGCCCGGCGTCACCACCACGGCGCTCGCCTGCACGCTGGCCTGGAGCGAACGCACCGTGCTGGCCGAGTGCGATCCGGCCGGCGGCAGCGTGCTGAGTGGCTACCTCTCCCGTCTCGAGATCCCACCCGTCGGCCTGCTGCCGCTCGCAGCTGCGGCCCTCCGCAACCAGCTCGCCGAGACGTTCGCCCACCAGCTCGTCGACCTCGACGCACGGGATCCGGGCCGGCGACTCCTCCTGCCCGGCATCAACGACGCGGTACAGGCCGGAACGCTGCGACCCACCTGGGAAATGCTGAGCGTGTACTTCGCCGAGCTGGAACGCGGCGAGCCGGGCTACGACGTCATCGCCGACTGCGGGCGGCTGGCCACGAACGCGCCGCCATGGCCGCTGCTGTTCCGCGCCGACCTCGTGCTGCTCGTCGTACGTGTGGCGACCCTGCGCACCATCGCGCCCGCCGCCGGCGCGGCGGAAATGCTGCGGCGGGAGCTGACCCAGCACGGCCAGGGCACCGGAGCGCTCGCCCTGGCGCTGATCGGTGACGGCCCCTACGGCCGCCGGGAGATCGAGCAGCGGCTGCAACTGCCGACGGTGGTCGAGCTACCCGACGACCGGCGTACCGCTGAGGTGCTGAGCGACGGCGGCGGCCGACTGCGCGGTAGCCAGCAGCTGCTGCGCGCCTCCGCCAGCGCCGAGCCGGCCGTACGCGAGGCGATCGCGCGGCGGCGCGTACACCTGGCCCCGACTGCATCGAGGGGGAGTGGCCGTGCCTGACGAGCGTCGACACGGCGGCCCGACCTGGCCGGCAGCGGCCGACCGTGTCACCGCGAACGGCCACCGCTGGCCGACCAACGGCACGGCCCCGGAAGCACCGCGGCCGCCGGCCGTCGACCAGCCACAAACCATCGACTACGCGGCGGTGCGACTGCTGCGCGCCCGGGTCAGCGCGGAACTGACCGCGGCGCTCTGGGAGACGCCAAACGTCTCCACCGAGCACCGCCAGGCCGAGGCGGAGCGCATCGCCGCCCGTCTCGTCCGGGAGCACGTGGACACGCTGCACCAGGCCGGCCAGCCGATCTCGCAGGCGCAGGAGCACGCGCTGCTCGACGCGGTCGCCGCCGACATGTTCGGCCTGGGCCGACTCCAACAGCTGCTCGACCGACCGGACATCGTGAACATCCACATCCTCGGCTGCGACAACGTCCGGATCGAGCACACCGACGGGCGGATCACGGTCGGCGAGCCGGTCGCGGAGACCGACAAGGAACTCGTCGACATGTTCCAGGTCCTGGCCATGCGCGCCGGCGCGACCGAGCGCTCGCTGTCCTCGACCAAGCCGTGGCTGGACATGCAGCTGCCCGATGGCAGTCGGCTCACCGTCCTCATGCAGGTGTCGGTCCGCCCCTATGCGGCCATCCGTCGCCACACGCTGATGGACGTCAGCTTGGAGTACCTCCGCGACCGGTACGGCGCCCTCGACGACCTGATCTGCCAGTTCCTCAAGGCGGCCATGGCAGCTGGCCTCAACATCATGGTCGCCGGGCTGGCCGACGCCGGAAAGACCACCCTGCTGCGCGGCCTGGCCCGGGAGATCCCCGACCGCGAGCAGTTCGTCACCCTGGAGGAGTCTCGCGAGCTCGGCCTGCACACCACCGGACGGCACCGCTGGGCGATGAGCCTCGAATCCCGGGAGGGCCACGGCTCCCGAGGCGCCGACGGCCGCCCCGCCGGCGAGGTCACGATCATGGACATGATCCCGCTGACGCTGCGGATGTCCGTACAACGGATCATCGTCGGCGAGGTCCGCTCCCGGGAGATCGTGCCGATGCTGCAGGCCATGGCCACCAGCAAGGGCAGCCTCTGCACCATCCACGCCCGGCACCCCCGCGCCGTGATGGACCGCGTCATCGAGCTGGCCCTGCAGCACGGGCCGGAGATGACCGCCGAGCTGGCGCGGCGGATGGCCGCCGGCGCCATCGACCTGATCGTGTACGTCAGCGTCGAGGACGAAACCAAGCTCGGCGGGCGCAAGCACCGGTACGTCTCGGAGGTGCTCGAGGTGGGCGGGATGAGCGGCGACCAGCTCGTCACCACCCAGATCTTCGGTCCGGGCCCGGACGGGCGGGGCGTGCCCCGACACCTGCCGGAACGGCTGCGGGAACCGCTGCTGCGGGTCGGCTACGACCCTCGCCATCTCAGCGGCTACATCCAGCAGGGCGAGCACAACCACGGTGCCTGGACCAGCCGGCTCGACACCCTGGCGAGGCGGCCATGAGCCCGCTGGACCTCGCCGCCGTGCTGGCGGGCATGCTCGCCGTCTCCGGCGCGGTCGTCGGCGTCCTCGGCGTCGTGGGCACCACCCGGGCACCGCGACCGCCGTCGGCACTGCACCAGCAGGCGGGCCGCTGGTGGACCGGGTCCGGGCGCACCCGCCGGGAACAACGCGCCCACCAGATCAAGGTGGTGACGGCCGTCGTTGCTGGCGCGCTGACCTGGCTGCTGACCGGCTGGCCCGCCGCCGGCGTAATCATCGGCGTCGCTGTTCCCGGCGTACCGTGGCTGTTCGCCGCGGGTCGTGCCGAGAAGCAGGCCGTCGCCCGCCTGGAGGCGGTCGAGGCCTGGACCCGCCGCTTGGCCGACATCGTGGCCCGCGGCATCGGCCTGCAGCAGGCCGTCGTCGCGACCGCTGCGACCGCGCCGCAGCTTATCGAGCAGGAGGTACGCGACCTGGCCGCGCGCCTGCAGGGCAGCGGCGACCCGATCGCCGCGCTGCAACAGATGGCCGACGACCTCAACGACTACACCGCCGACCAGGTCATCGCGCCGCTGATGCTCCACGTCACCGACCGGGGCGAGGGCCTGCACGAAGTGTTGAACGCGATCAGCCGGTCGATCGCCGCCGAGATCGAGATGCGCTCGACCGTCGACGCCAAGCGCGAGGGCCCACGCTTCGCCGTTCGCTTCCTGACCGGCATGACCATCCTCGTGCTGGCGTACGGGGTGATCAACCCGCACTACCTCCAGCCCTACGGCAGCGTGCTCGGCCAGCTTGTGCTGCTGTTCCTCGCCGGCCTGTACGTCGTGCTCATGACCTCGGTACGCAAGCTCAGCCTGCCGCCCCGGCGGGAGCGGCTGCTCCCGCCGGCCGAGGTCCAGACGCTCGGAGCGATGGCATGACCAACGGCTACGTCACCGCCATGGTCATCGCCGGCGCGATGGCCGGCCTCGGGGTGTTCCTACTGGTCGTGCAACTGATCCCCGCCCCGCCGGCACTCGGCCCGGCGCTCCGACGCCTCCAGCCACTCACCACCGCGAGCACCCCGCCAGCCGGCGTCAGCTGGCTCCGGCGCCGGTTCACCGTGCCGCACGCCGACCTGCGGCTACTGGGTCGCAGCACCGACCAGTACTTCCTCACGCTCGGGCTGTCGGCGCTGTTCTGTCTCATTCTGCCGGCACTCATCACCATCGCGGTCGCGGCGCTCCGCGTACCGATTCCGGTCGTCATCCCCGCCGGCGGGACCGTCGCCGCCGCGCTGGCCGGCGCGGCGCTTGCCCACCGGGAGGTCATCGCCAAGGCCGCCGTCGCCCGGGCCGAGTTCAGCCGCGCCATGTGCACCTACCTGGACCTCGCCGCCCACCAGGTCCTCGGCGGCCACGGTCCGGTCGAGTCGCTCGACCGCGCCGCCAGCGTCTGCCACGGCTGGGTCTTCGCCCGAATCCGGGAGGCCTTGCTCAGCGCCCAGCTGCAACTCCGGCCGCCGTGGGACGAGCTGAAGGCCCTCGGCCGGGACATCGAGGTGATCGAGCTCGGTGACCTGGCCGACATCATGCGTACCGCCGGCAGCGAAGGCGCCAGCGTCCACCAGACGCTGCGCGCCCGAGCCGACTCGATGCGGGACCGGATCCGCACCGAGGCACTCGCCCAAGCGGAGCTGCGCACCAACAAGCTCGACATCCCCGCCGCCGCGCTGATCCTCGTGCTCCTCGTCCTCATCGGCTACCCGTTCATGGCCCGCCTGTTCGTCCGCTGACCCCGGCACCACCCACACGGAGGGAACCGCCATGCACACCATCCACGACGTCCTCGCGCACCTGGCCACGAACTGGCAGCGCATGACCGATCCGGCCGAAGCCGAGCGGGGCGACAGCCCGGTCGGCACGGCCGTCATCACCGCGATCCTCGTCGCGGGCGCCGTTGTCGTCTCCGGGGCGATCGTTGCCGTCGCCAACGGCTGGGTCGCGCTCATCCCGACGCAGCCGTGACGCAGCCCCTGGCCACCGCCCGTCCGCGTCCCACCCGGCGCGGGCGGGCCGTCCGGTGGCGCCATGACCGGGGTAGCTCACCGGTGGAGTTCGCCGTCATCGCGCTGCCGATGCTCCTGCTGACCTTCGCCGTCGTGCAGACCGGGCTGGTCTACTTCGCCCAGTCGATCGCGCTGGGCGCAGCCACCCAGGGCGTGAACGCCGCACGGGGTTACCAGTCGACTGCCGCGGCCGGTGAGGCACGTGCCGCCGCCTTCCTCTCGACCGCCGGCGCGGGCCTGGACAACCAACAGGTCGTCGCCACCCGCACCGGGTCGGAGGTGCGGGTCACCGTCACCGGTAAGGCGATCACCGTGTTTCCCGGGCTCAACTGGACGATCAGCAAGACCGCGCACGGTCCTGTCGAGCGGCCGACCGCGCCATGAGCACCCGGCGGAACCGCGCGCAGCGCGGCTCGGTGAGCATCGAGATGGCCGTGGTCGCACCGGCCATCCTGGCGCTGTTCGCCGGCGCCGTCATCGGCGGTCGGGTCAACATCGCCCGCCAGGCGCTCGAAGCAGCCGCGTACGACGCCGCACGCACCGCGTCGCTGGCACGTACCGCCGGCGATGCGAACGAGCAGGCGTCGGCCGCCGCCGACTCGACGCTCGATGCCCAGGGGTTGAGCTGTACCAGCCTGGAGGTCACCATCTCGACCGCCGGTTTTGACGTGCCGGTCGGGCAGGCCGCCACAGTCACCGCCACGGTCAGCTGCACCGCGACGTTCTCGGATGTGGCGCTGCCCGGCATGCCCGGCACCGTGCCACTCGAGGCCTCCTTCACCAGCCCGCTCGACACGTACCGGAGCAGAACGTGACCGCCCTCCGCCGACGCCTGCGCGGCGACGACGGCCGGGTCACGGTCTGGTTCGCCGTCCTCGTGCCCGCCTTTCTCGCCCTGATCGGCCTCGTCGTCGACGGCGGCGCCAAGGTGCGGGCCTACCAGCGCGCCGACAACATCGCCGCCGAGGCGGCCCGCGCCGGTGGGCAGGCGATCAAGGCCGGCCAGGCCATCGACGGCGGCACGAAGGAGATCGAGGCATCGGTCGCCGCCGGCGCCGTGCAGACGTACCTCGACGACCTCGACGGGGTCACCGGCTCGGTCACCGTCGACGGCGCCCAACAGCTCACCGTGACCGTCACGGTCGCCTACAACCCGATTCTGCTCGACCTGTTCGCCGGGGGAGCAGGCACGACCGTGACCGGTCGCGCGACCGCCATGTTGATCGCGCAGTAGCAGCCCGCGAAGGAGTAACAGTGGCACCCACCGCACCCGCCACCGGCCGCGGCCGACAGTTGGTCGCCGGCGTTGGCGCCCTCGCCGTGGTTGCGGTGACCGCTGCCCTGCCCGCGCTGCTCGTCTGGGCCGCCGGCAACCCGCTGCCCCGCCTGGGCACGTGGCTCTCGACGCTCACGAACGATCCGCGCGCTGCCGCCGAGCAGATCTGGCAGGCGCTCAGCAGCCGGGACGACGGGGACCTGTTCCTGCAGACGTTGACGCTGGTCGGCTGGGCCGCGGTGCTCCTGGCGGCGTGGACCTGGGTTACGTTCCTCGTGGCCCTGGTCGTGGAGACCGTCGCGCAACTGCGTGGACGCCGGCGCGGCCAGGTGCCGCGCAACGCCGCTCGGATCCCTGGGGCGCGGTTCCAGCAACGCGCGGCTGCCGCGTTGATTGCGGCCATTCTCGGCGCGGTCGCCGCGCCGGCCCTGGCCTCCGCCGCAGCGCCGGCTGCCCTCACCGCCCCGGCGGTTGCCGCACCCCGCTCCGACAACGCGGCGGCAAACCCCGCCGCGCCGGCAGACGCCCCGACCACAATCGGGTACGTCGAGCATCCGGTCGAGCGCGGGGAGAGCCTTCTCGACATCGCCGAGGCCTACAACATGCCCTGGCAACGTCTCGCCGAGGCCAACCACGGCCTCGCGCAGCCGGATGGCCGGAGCCTCCAGACTGGCAACACCCGGGTGTACGCCGGCTGGACGCTTCGGATCCCCGTCGTCGCATCCCCGGTGGCCAGGACCATGCAGGCACCCGATCGGCTGGTCTACGAGGTGGCGCGCGGCGACTGGCTGGCCGGTGTCGCCGAGCGCTTCCTCGGTGACGCCGACCGCTACCCCGAGCTGGTGGCCATCAACGCCGATCTTGAGCGGCGTGACTACCGGTTCCCGGACCACATCGAGCGCGGGTGGCGCATCACCCTGCCGTCTGGTGCGCGCGACCATGGCGCCGGCGACCACGCCCGGGGCCGTATAATTGCCGGTAGCCGCACCCAGCCGGCTCCGAGCGCTCCCGGAACTGGCGGCGAGCCGGCACCTGGCGTTCCGGAGGCTGGCGATGAGCCCACCGCGCCTCGTCCGCCGGACCGCGACGGAAGCGAACCGGTACCGCCAGCTCCACCCGCGCCGGCTCGGCCGAGCGATACTCCGATGCCGACGGCTTCAGCAAGCTCGCCTTCGACGACCGCGTCTCCAAGCGACGACTCAGGGACCGCAGATCCGGCCCGCGAGCGCGGTCCGGCGGGCGAGGACAGCGACAGCGACGCCATCGTGTTGGGATCGCTCGCTGGGGCGGGCCTGCTCTCCGCGCTGCTGCTAACCGCGGTGCTCCGCCGTCGACGCCGCCAACGGCAGCACCGCCTTCCCGGCCGCCGGCTGCCGCACCCTCGCCGCGGCGCCACGGAACGCGTCCTGCGCGTGGCCGAGCAACCCGCCGACGTCGACCGGCTCGACCTCGCCCTGCGCGGCCTCGCCGCGGCGCTGGCGGAGCGGGAACAGCCGGTGCCGGACATCGTCGCCGCCTGGATCGTCGACCAGGCCGTCACGCTCGTGCTCACCGAGCCCTGCCCGCAGCCACCCGTACCGTGGACCGAGGACGGCGCGCAGTGGACCCTGCCCGGGGACGCAGTCGTGCCGGCCGTCACCGAGCAGCTCGCGCCACTGCCCACCCTCGTCGCGGTCGGATCGCAACCCGGCCGGCACCTACTGCTGGACCTCGAACGGCTCGGCGACCTGACCATCGCCGGCGGCCGCGAGCGGACCGGCGCCCTGCTGCGTTACCTGGCATGCGAACTGGCCTGCAACGCCTGGTCCGACGACGTCGACGTCATCGTCGCCGGCTTTCCCGCGACGGAGACCGAACTGCTCGTCGCGCTCAACCCGGGCCGGGTGCGCGCGTCGTCGTCGGTCAGAGAGGCCGTCGCGCGGCTGCGGCGCCGGGCCGCAGCAGTGTCGGCCGGCCTGAACGCGTCCGCAGCGCCCGACACCCTCGCCGGGCGCCTCACCGACGTCGGCGAGGCATGGGCGCCTCAGGTGCTGTTCGTCGCCGAGCCGGACGAAGACGACCTCAGCGTGCTCCACAACCTCGGCGAGGAGCTGCGGGACGCCGGGAGGTGCGCCGTCGCCGTCGTCAGCTCGGCCACCGCCCATGCCGATTCCGGCCCGAACACCGTCGTCCTGGACGAGGACGGCCTGCTCCACCTCGCGCTGCCGTACCTCCAGGTGGAGAGCGCTGCGGCCGGACTACCCGTACGCGAGCTCGAACCGCTCGTCGAGATTATGGCGCAGGCACGGGCCACGACTGATGAGCCGACTCCGCCGGCCGCCGAGCCAGAGGAGTGGGCGGAGGGAACGGATGCCGCCGGCGCATTGCTCGACCTGCTAACCGGCGGCGAGGTGTCCACCCCGACGAACGGCACTCAGGCATCGCCGCCAGCGGACCCCATCGTCGCCATCCCTCGTGTCGAGCAGACTCTTGCCAACGCTGCCGCTCCGGCTCGCGAGGTCACGGCGGCGATCCGGCAACGCCGCCGCCAGACCGACCCGCATCTCGACGCCGATCTGCGGTCCTGGCGGGAGCACGACCCGACCCTTCCGCGCATCAGCGTGCTCGGGCCGGTAGACGTCCACGCACCCGGTCCGGTCCCCGACCAGCGTCGACGCTTCCACGCCGAACTCATCGTCTACCTCGCCCAGCGTGGCAACCGCGGAGCCTCGGCCGAGCAGCTCACCGACGCGCTGTGGCCCGACCAGCAGGTCAAGGACGCCAGCCGACGGGTGGCCATCACCCGGGCTCGCCGCTGGCTCGGCGAATCGCCGGACGGCACCGCGTGGCTGCCCGAGATGGGCTCCGACCGGCTCTACCGACTGCGGACCGGCTACCTGCTGGACTGGCACCTGTTCCGCCGACTGCGCAGCCGAGGTGAGAGCCGCGGAGCCGCCGGGGCAAAGGATCTGCGCGCCGCGTTGGAGCTCGTCCGTGGCGCACCGCTCGACGGCGCCGAGCGCGCATACGCCACCGGCACCCGCAACCCATTCACCTGGCTGCCCGAGTCCGACATCTACCCTGGCCACCTCACCTCCGCGATCGTGGACACCGCCCACGAACTCGCCGAGCTGTACCTCGACGCCGGCGACCCCACCGGCGCGCGCTGGGCCGTGCAGCAGGCCTGGCTGGCCGACCCGGAGCGCGGCGACGACGGGCCGTGGCACGACATCATGCGAGCCGCCCACTCCGAGGGACACACCGCTGAGCTGCGGAACCTGCTCGGAGAGCTGATGCGGGTACGCGAGGCCGAGGTGCCCGAGGACCTGACTCCTGCCACGTACGCCCTGCTGCGCGAGCTTCTGCCAGATCTGCTTACGGCCAGCACCAGCAGCGGATGACACGAGGCTTGGAAACGACCCCATCTGACCGACCGATTGGAGTGGACGACCTTGCTGACATCGAATCAAGCCCACGGCATGGACTACATCGAGGCGACCAAGGTGGTGTGCGCCGACAGTGCGGACGCCTGGGACGACACCACCGCAGCCGGTGCCGTCCAGCTTGCGATCGAGGCATGGAAGGGCCTCTCCGGGACCGACCTCGCCTGGGATCGCTTCGGCCTGGAGATGCTCGACATCCGTGCACGGCTCTACGCCGACCACGATGACGTGGTGGTCGACGCCGCGGCACCGACGCGCGACGACGTCGAAACCCGCCACGCCGTCGCGACGCTGGTGGAGCACCTTGCCCGCTATCACGAACGCCTCGCTGCCAGGGACGACGATGATCTCGCCCGACGGCTCGACCACGATGCCGCCGCCCAGCAGCTGCGACGCGCGGCGGCGGCCCTGGCATGACGATCGGCCACTGGCACAGCAGGGCCGACCGGGCACTGCGTGCGGCGACCACGGCAACGCGTCAGCAACCGCCGGGTTCCGCAGCAGACATCAACGCGGTGGTCAACGCCCGGTCCGCTGTCTACGCGCAGCTGATCCGGGCAACCGAGCTGCTGGCCGGTGGCCGTCCGGCCGTGGAGAGACTGGATCGGGCCGGTGCCACAGCACTGATGGCCAGGCGCGGACAGCGACTGACCCAGTTCTACGCGGGCCTCCGCGCTGCCGCACTTGTCGACCGGCGGTTTCCACCGTCCGGCAGCTGGGTGAGCGCTGAACCGGCGCGGTCTCTACGTCGTGCCGCGGACGCCGTCGGCGTGATCGGTGACATCCTCGCCTGCCACGTTCCCCCAGGGCAGCGGCCTCCGACCCCGGAGGGGTTCGCGATCCGGCGAGGAGGCGGAGTCCCGGCGGGCCTCGCTGACATCGCCAGGCTTACGTCGAGCCTCGTCGTGCTCGACATGGCGTTGCCCGGGTGGCTCGACCACGGACAAGGTCATCTGACCGAGATCTACCGCCCGGTGGCGGAGGCCGCCCGGTGGACGGCGAACAGTGATCTCGGCCGGACAGCGCGAGATCTGATCGTTGCAGGTAAAGGGCAGTCGTCCCTGCATGGACTCGACATCGCCCGTTCACCGCTGGATCCGGCACCCGACGTCCGTACCGTCGACGACGCGGTCGCGGCCGTGGCGGCAGCGCGCAGCTGGCTGTGGCAGTACCCGGAGCAACTCACCGGAGTCCATCTGCAGCTCGGCACTCAACTCGGCCTGGCCGCGCACGTCGCCGTCAGCGATGAGGCCCCGGCGAAGGTGGGCGGGTGGCGGCGCGCGGCCATCGCCGCTGCCGAGTTGCGGGCCACGCCACCGGTCGGTCTGGCCCGCGATGCTGCCGGGGAATTGACGGAGGCGCTGCGGTGGATGCGGTCGCACCTGGCGGACGGATCCGACGGGAAAGCCCGGGACCTCGGGCGCCTGAACTCCGAGCTGCCGTTCCTGGCTGCGACCCTGCACAGAGGGCTGTCCGCAGCGGTGCGCCGTGGCGATCTGTTCGTCAAGGCTGAGGGCGCCCTGACGCGTCCGGCCGGCTCACTGGTCTTCCATGCCGTGGAGCGGTGGCGACCCGCCAGGAGCCACGATGACGTGGTCCAGGATCTCGGCCGAGGGCTGTTGGAGCGTCGTGACCTGGACAACGTCAGCGAACTCGGGAAAGCTGCGGCGCGTGCTTTTCCTCGCCCGCCCCGCCCTCGGTCACCGATGGCGCAGGCGCCGCCCAACCTGCCGACGGCCGAAGTGGCGCCAGGTCGCGCCTGTGGACGATCACGCTGATCCCGGCCGGTAGATGACGACGCCTGCCGCTGCTCTCTGGATTGGATCGACTACTGTAGGCTCTCGTCATCTCGGGGGAGGGCGCTCAGTGGTGCAACTTCATCTCGTGCCGCAGCCGTGCTTCGCGGGCGATCTGCTCTGGTCCGTCGCTGCGGCGGGGCCGGAGCGTACGCCTTCCCGTAGGGGCTGAGGGGGACGGCGATGGCAGGTACGTGGGAGCAGTGCGTTCGTGAGGTGACGCTGTCGGCGGACCCGGACCTGGTCGGTGAGGTGGGCATCGGCTGGAACAACCTCTCCACCACCCTCGGATATCTGCGGGACGCGCTGGTCGGTCGTTCCTTCGTCGGCCCGATCGCGCCGGGCGTCGCTCGTCCGCACACCGACGGCCTGCCGGGAATGCTCGCCGGCTGGACCGGCAGCGGCGGCGACGCGTACCGCGAGCATCTGAGCGACATCGGCCGCAGCATCGAGGAGCTGACCACCACCGCGAGCAACGTCGGCGGCGCGCTGTCGCGGATCGGGGATGACATCCGCAAGGCGGTCGCGAGTATTCCGATTCCGCTGGTGGACGACTTCGGCGTCAACGAGTGGAGCCTGCCCAACGGCGGCGAACTCGACGACGCCAACGACGGCGAGAACGCGTCGGCCTTCCTGGCCGCGCTGCGTGCCGACTACCGGAGTGACCCGTCGTCGTACGCCGACGGCGCGTTCCGCGAGAAGGCCGACGACCTGGAGGCAACCATGAAGGTCGACGGCCAGGCCAGTGACCAGAAGCGGGGTGGCCTGTGGGACACCAGTTCCCACCTCAACAACTGGTATCGGGACAACCAGCAGGTGGCCATCAGCGCCATGGCCCCGCTGGCTCAGGCGTTGGAGACCGAGCGGCCGCGGCTCGGTGTACCAGAGGCCGACGACAGCGGCAGCTCTGATGGCTACCGTCCTCGAATCCCTCCGTCCGGACATACCCCGACCGGCCTGGACGGCGTCTACGGCGGTGGCGACTCCGCCATCGGAGGCGTATCCGGTTCCGGCGGCAGCGCTGCCATCGGCAGCAGCACGGGCTTGGGCGGTAGCGGCTCTTCCAGTGGTAACTCAACCTCCGTGGCAGTCCCGTCGACCGCCGGCAGGCTCGGTAACGACCTCATTGGCAGGGCAGACTCGTACCTCCCGCCATTGCCGCGCGACGACGGCCCGGCAGCGGATCTCGGCCTCGGCACCAGCTTGGCAGGTGCCCCCGGTCCGACCACGGTGGGCGGAGGCCTCGGCGGTGCGGCGAGCGTGGGGCTGGGCAGCCAGAGTCCGCTCGGCGGCGGTGCGGGCTTCGGGCTCAGCGCGCCGAGCGCCGCGGGAGGCGTTGGCCTCGGTGCCGGGGGTGGGATCGGCGCGGGTGGCACTCTCGTCGGCGGGGGGGTCAACCCGGTCGGCGTTCCGGGGATGGTCGGCGGTGGTAACGGCCGGGTGCCGCCGATGACCAGCGCCGCCAACGCGCTGCGCAACGCCACCGGCGCCGGTCGCGCCGGCACCGCCGCGGCCAGTTCGCGTGGCAGCGCCGGCGGGATGATCGGCGGCTCCGGTGCGGCCGGACGCGGTGGTGGCAGCGAGTACGACGAGCCCGGTCCGGAGTCGTCATGGTTGACTGAGGACGACGATCCGTGGGGCCGTGATGACACCGGTTCCCCCGGCATTCTGCGATGAGGACGAACGGATGAACGTGAACGTCGGCGTGCTCCGGCCCGTCGCGGCCGGCCTGCTGAGCGTGCTGCTGATCGGAGCGGTCGCCCAGCCCGCTGCCGCCGCGCCGCAGCGGGCCGAGCAGTGGTACCTGGACGAGCTCCGCATCGATCAGGTGCGCAAGTTGTCGACCGGCCGTGGCGTGATCGTCGGGGTGGTGGACAGCGGCGTCGACGCGACCCACCCGGACATCCGGGGCCGGGTGCTTCCCGGCGGGCGCAGCTACGGCTCGATCGGCGACGGCCGCGCCGACGAGGAGGGCCATGGCACCCACATGGCCGGAATCATCGCGGCGACGAACGCCGCCACCGACGGTGTGGACGGGATCGCCCCGGACGCCAGAATCCTCCCCATCAAGATTAAAAAGGGGAAAGGTCTGGCCAGTAGGCAGGCGATCGCCCAGGGCATCCGGATGGCGGTCGACGGTGGTGCCAAGGTGGTCAACGTGTCCGTCGGAGGGGTCGCTGCGGCCTCGGCAGGGGAGAAGGAGGCCATCACGTACGCCCTCACGAAGGACGTCGTCGTGGTCGTCTCCGCCGGCAACACCGCCAAGGGGGAGCGGGCCGTCACCTCGCCGGCCAACGTTCCCGGCGTCATCGCGGTGACCGGCACGACCCGTGGCGGCGCCTTCTGGTCCGGCTCCGTGCAGGGCCCGGAGGCTGCGGTGTCAGCCCCAGGCGATGGCATCTTCAACATCGGCCCGAACCACGGCTACGGCTGGGGCGACGGCACGTCGGACTCCGCCGCCATCGTCTCCGGCATCGCGGCGCTGATCCGGTCGAAGTATCCGGACCTGGACGCGTCGAATGTCATCAACAGGATCATTCGGACCGCCCACGACGCTGGCCCGAAGGGCCGCGATCCGAAGTACGGCTTTGGTCTCATCGACCCGGTGGCCGCGTTGACGGCGGAGGTGCCGACGGTCTCCGAAAATCCCCTGCTCGGTCCGGTGGTCGCGCCCAGCGGTGCTGCCCAGGCAGCCGAGGACGAGAACTTCGACGTGACCAAGTACGGCGATCAGGGCGGTCCGAGTGACCAACAGGTCGCGGTGATCGCCGTCGGGGTCGGCCTGGTGGTGGTGATCCTGCTGGCGTTGGCGATCTTCTTAATTTGGAACCGTCGGCGCCGCAAGGCCGAGGCCGCTGTTGGAGCGGGTGTTCGAGACGGCCTGGTTGAAGAGGTCCCTTCTGGTGGACCGCCTCACCAATCACTTTGATCTGCTGGCCTGAGTGGAGCCCGTATCGGCGTGGTCACCGAAGCGGATATTGCCTGGTCAAGTTGTCGGACGGTCTGCATATGCTGCGGGGCCCGGGCTGACAGTGTTGTGGTCTGAAGCGCTCGGGCAGATGGGCAATGGTCCAGCGCTGAAAGGGGTTCGCGGTGCGGCCAACGGTTCCGGACGGAGACGTCGCAGGCGCGGATGCGTGGCAGCTGGGCGGAATGCCCGGTGGCCTGCTGCAAGCGAGCTATCTGACGCCGGGCAGGTACGCCGCCCAGTACCGGGCGATCGTCGACGTGTTGCTCGCGCAGCAGCAGCACACCCTGACCGGCGTCGCCGCCACGGATCTCCCCGACCTCATCCGGGCGCATCTGGCCGCCTCGGGTGCGGACGCCGCCCTAGCCGACGAAGCAGGGTTCGACCTGCCGGCGCGGATGACAAGCCTGGAGCGGTGGGGTGTCGTCGACCGGTTCCAGGACCGGGCACTCCGGGACGCGGACTTCATCCGGAACTTGGACCGGTTCCAGCTGACTGAGATCGCCGCGCAGCTACACCAGGCGGTCACGAGTCTCGGGCAGGACGCTGCGGCGGCGGCCGCGGCCACGCTGGCGCCTGGCGTGTTGACCGCGAATCTGACACAACTGCGTGATCTCGCCGAATCGGATCCGGGCGAGGCGGCGAGCGCGTGGTCGATCATCTTGAACACCCACCAGTCGATGGCGAGGGCTGCGGCCGGGTGGCAGGCCAGGCTGGCGTCCGCACTGGCCGGCACTCCGACCGTCGACAAAATCACGGTGGTGCAAGAGACCCTGCGCCGGTACGTCGACATGTGGGGCGCCGGCGTCGACGTGCATTCGGAGACGATCACCCGCCGGGTGAACGAACTAGGTTCGGTCCCGGACGGTGCGTGGCGAGCGGTCGCCGCCCGCATGCTGGGGCCGAACGCCGACGATCCGGCGATCCTGGACCTGGTCGGGACGTACCGGCAGACCTTGGAGACGCTGCGTTCCTGGTTCGATGGGCCGGACTGTCAGGCGCGGCGGTTGCGGCGGCAGATGCGCGACACGATCGGTCCGTTGTTGCGCGGGCAGCGGACTCTGGCCGCAGTCGGTGGGCACATGTCCCGGCGCGCGGAGCTGCTCGCTCTGGCGGCCCGAGTCGAAGCCGCTGGCGACGACGACGCAGGCTGGCAGGTGTGGTGCAACGCCACTGGCCTGTACGCAGCCCGGCATCTGCCTGGGGTGGCGCCGGCCCCGGCCGGTAACCCATCCGCATCGTCGTGGTGGGAGTCCGAAACGGTGCCGGTCGAAGCCCGGCTCCGCAAGCAGGGGCCACGCGGTACGACCGGGGCGCCGGCGCGGCTGGCCGATAACACCGGCAACCGGAGGATGGCGCGGGCGAATGCGGTGGCGCAGCAGTCCTTGGCGGCGCAGACCGAAGCGACGGTAGTGGGCCGCTCGGGCATGCGGTTATCCGAGTGGCCCCCGATCTCGGAGGCGGAGACGACGCTGCTGCTGCAGTTCCTGACCGCGATGCTGCGGGGCACAACGGCGGGGCCCGGGACGCGGACCGCGACGACCGGGGACGGCCGCTGGTCGTTGCGGACCGAGCCGGTTCCCGGCGGCGTGGACGCGGTGATCCACACACCGGCGGGCCGGCTCGTGCACCCGGATCTGTTCTTGTACATCTCCGCCGCTACGACCGGGAGCATCGGATGAGCGCCAGGACGTCGGAACAGCAGATCGCTGCGCAGCACGCGTTCGTCGGTCTGCTCGCCGAGCCGATGATCACCCCGGCCACAAACCGAGAGTTGTTCCGGCTGGTGGTTCGCTATCAGCAGCCGCTGTCGGAGGCCGCGCGCCGTCTCGGGTACCGGATACAGCGGGTCGGTCAGGCGGCCCGGCTGATCCGGGTACCGGTCGGTGGATCGGCGACTATTCCGCCGCGGCCATCTGACGCCCCGTCTCGAAGGCTGCTGGCGCTGATGTGCCTGATCGCGGCATGCTGCGAGGAGGTGTCCGGGACGGTCACCCTGCAGCGCCTGTCCGACATGGTCCGTGACGTGTGCGCTGCCCCCGGCGTTCAGGTGTCGCCCTACGACCCGGACATCAAGTCTGAGCGTCGGCAGCTGCGGGACGCGGCGGCGCTGTTGGCCCGCTGGGGTGTGCTGAATAGGCGGACCAGCGACGAGAGGATGCTGGACGAATGGACTGAGGACGGGTCCGGTCCCGGCGCAGGCTTCGAAGTCGACAGGGACGCGCTGCTGCTGATGACCAGCCCGGACGTGCTCGCCGCCGCGTTGCAGCCGGAGCCAGCGGACGCGGACGCGACCCGCACGATCCGGCTGCTGCGGGCCCTGGTCGAAACCCCGGCCGTGCTCTACGCCGACCTCAATCCGACCGATGCGGACACGCTGCGCCGGCACCGATCCCGATACGCCGGCTATCTGGCGCAGATGACCGGCGGTGCGATCGAGGCCCGGCAGGAAGGGCTCCTGTTGGTTCTCGGCAACGGCGACGGCCGTCCGCCGACGGTCGCCGACTGGCCGCGGGCGAAAGCCGCGGACTGGGTCGCTCTGCTTGCCGCAGACCAAGCCGGCCGCGACGGTGTCCGCCACGACGACGGCACGGTCCGCCTGACCCGGGTCCTGGTCGACGAGTTGATCGACGATCTGATCCGGTCGCGGGGCACGTACATGAACGACCGGCAGAAAGGCGACCCGCAGGTCGTCCTCGGCGACGTCCAGCGGGTCCTGACCGAGCTCGGCCTGCTGCGGGTCACCGGTGACGGCGGCTGGGTGTTGCTACCGACCGCCGCCCGCTACCGGGACCCGGACGTGCTCTATCCCGAAACCACCGGCCGCACCTCGTCCGCCGCTGACCTCACCGCAGTGGAGATCGCCTGATGACCGCCCTCGCCGGCCCGACCGTACCGTCACCGGGCCCGCACCTGTCCGACGAACAGCTCGCCGGATGGCGTGACGCCGTCGCGCACGGCCGGCTGCCGGACCCGGTCCGCGGCCGGTGGCAGATCCTGCGGGCCGGGGTCATCGGTTTGTGGGAGTTCGACGTCGCCGAGTACGTGTTCGCTGATGGCCGCGCCCAGTTCGTCGGCGCGAACCAGTCCGGCAAGTCGACGCTGATGACGTTGACGACACTGATCATGCTCGCCGGCAACCTCGAACGGCAGAACATCGACACCTTCGGTGACTCCGGCAAGGACTTTCGGTACTACGTCGAGCCCTCCGGCAACGACCAGGATCGCCGCGACGACTCGGCCACCGCGCATCGCGGCTGGGCGTGGGTCGAGTACGGCCGGATCCGTGATGACGGTGCCTCGGAGTTCTTCACCACGCTGCTGTACGCGCAGGCCAAACGGGGCGTGTCGCAGCTGACCCGCACCTGGATGATCTGCCATGGCATCGCACGGGTCCGCGCTGGCCTCGACCTGGTCAGCGGGCAGGCGGTCACCGAACCGAAACACCTCGACGGCATCGACGGAGTCCAGGTTTTTCCCACCGGAACGCACTATCGGCGCAAACTGACCACCGCACTGTTTGGGTTCACCGATGAAGACCGGTACGCGACCGTGCTCGAACTGCTCAAGACGCTGCGGACCCCGCATCTGGGGCAGAAACTGAATCCGGACTGGTTCACCAACCAGATCCGCTCGGCGTTGCCGCCGCTGGCTCGTGACGAGATCGAAGGACTCGCCTCTGGCTGGCAGCAGGTCGAGCAGGTCGGTGCCGATCGCACCGACGCCGAGGAGGCCCGGTCCGCGATCGTGGACTACGTGGCCAAGGCGTGGCGGCCGTGGGCGGACGCGGTGTTGCGACAGCATGCCGATGCTCTCACCGAAGCCGATGCAGCGCTGAAGGCGGCGTCGACTGAGATGGACGCCGCCGCCGCGAGGTTGGATCAGGCGCGGCAGGAATTTGACGCCGAGAAAAAGAAGACTCAGCAGCTCACTGGCGCCGTCGAGCGTAACCGGGGAGCGCATCGGCAGCTGCTGGAGTCCGCGGCCTACAAGAGCGCGACCGGTCGGGCTGAAGCCGCGACGTTCGCCCGCCGCACCGCCAACCAAGCCGCCTCCCGTGCCGAGGAAGCAGCGAAGGCGTTGGTCAAGCTGCGCATCCTGCATGAGCAGGCCTTGGCCGACCAGATCGAGGCGCAGGCGGACCTGGAGACCGCCCGCACCGCCTACCAGGCAGCAGTGGCCGCCACCGTCGCAGCCGCAGGGACGGCGATGCTCGGGGACCAGGCGGGCCAGTGGGCCGCCGACGCGGATACTGCCCGGTTGGAGGCGGCCGTTGCCGCTCGTAGGACCGCGTTAGCCACCCTGCGGAACCTGCTGCGGGAGGCGAATCGGCTGGCTGCGACATACCGGGCAGCGGCCGACCTGGCGAGTGACTCAGAAGCGGACCTCAACAGGCGTAACGCCGATGCCGAGTCGGCCGCCGGCACGCTCAACGATGCGATACAGCAGCTGTCCGACGATGTAGAACGGTGGGCCGCCGCCCTTACCGGTCCCGCACCTGAGCTGGCCCTTCGACAGCGGTGGCTCGAGCGCGTTACGACGGAGTCGATCGGCGCAAGCCCGCGTCAGGTGCTGCAGCAGCTGCTCGTGCGGGACTGGCTCACCCCGGCCGTCGACCCGCGGACCACCCGGGTGGCGCAGCTCCGTGCCGAAGCCGACCAGCAGCAATCCGCGGCGATCGCCGCTGGCCGGGAAGCCAGCGAGCTGGCGATGCAGGGTGACCCGATCCCGCCACCTCCGGCCGGCTGGACCCGCCGCCTGCGGCCGCGGTTCCCGTCCGCGCACGGGGCGCCGCTGTGGCGGCTGGTCGACCCTGCAGACGGGATCGAGCGGGACGTGCTGGACCAGGTAGAGGCCGCCTTGACCGCTGCAGGTCTGCTCGACGCGTGGGTCACCGTCGACGGGGCGTATACCGCAGGCCGCGATGGCACGGACATGGTCGCTACGAGCCTGCCAGCGGCGACTGGTCCGGCGCTGTCGACGGTGCTCGTACCGGCCGGCGACAGCGGCCCGCTGACTGCGACCGTCACGGCGATCCTCGCGGGGATCGGGTTCACCCCGGCCGGTCAGCCGCACGCCAATGCCGTCGCCGTCGCCGTCGACGGCCGCTGGCAGACCCCGACCTCCGCCGGTCAAGCGGGTCCGGCCCAACATGGTGCCGAGCTGATCGGCGCCGCCGCCCGCGCGGCCGCCCGGCAACGCCGGATCACCGAGTTGCACGAGCTGGCCGAGCAGCACCGCACGAGTGCCGATGACGCGACCGAGGCTGCAGACGCGCTGGTCGATGAGATCGCCGCACTGCGGGCTGCGGCGGAGCAGGCACCGTCGGACGGTGACGTGGTCGCCGCCGCTTTGGCGTTGACGGCTGCCAACCGCGAACGCGACACCGCTCAGCGCAAGCACGTGTCCCTGGCCCGCAAGGCCGAAGCCGCCCGCCAAGTCTGGGAGACCGCGACCGCCGACGCGACTACCCACGCGCTCGAACACCGCTTGCCGAACTCCGACCAGCACCTCGAGGCCGTCAACGACGCGTTGAATCATGCGGCAGACGCGATCGGTAAACTCCGGCTCGCCGTCCAGGGCAGTCTCACCTCCGAGCGGGCCGGCGCCGAAGCGGAATCGAAGGTCATCGAGTCCGAAGCGCACCTCGACGCTGGCGTCGAAGTGGAGCAGGCCGCAGCGGCCGAGGCGGCGTTGCGCGATGAGCAGGCGACCGAGGCGGAGAAGGCAATCGCGCTCGGGGATCAGGAGTTGTTCGACCGCGCCGCCGAACTCGATCGCGACGCTTCCGCGCTCGAGTCGGCTATCGCGGACTCGCACCGTGATGGCCTCGCCCTGGCTGGGACCGCCGCGACCGCACAGAGCGACTGGGAACTTCGCTGCCGGGAGCGCAGCACCGCCGATCAAAATCGTTCCGCGGCGGCCAACAGCTGGTGGATTCCGGTCGACTCGGGGCTCGCCGCGGCGCGCAACCTGCCCGAGCTGTCTGGGCGCACCATCGACGACGCCTTGCAGCAGGCCAGCACCGCCATCGCCGACCTTCGGCCACCGAGCTGGCCGGCGACGGCCAACGGACGTGAGGACCGGGTCCGGCAGGTGACCGCCCGGCTGTTCGCCGCCCCCTACACCGAGCTGCAGGCCAGTCTCGAAGCCAAAGGCGGCCGCGCCGTGCACGCCGCCGAGGCTGACGACGCCCGGCCGCTACCCGAGATCACGATGGTGGTGGAAGCCTCCGGAAAGCAACTCACACCGGCCGCCGCGATCGCGCATCTCGACGACCAGATCGCGAAGCTGTCCGCGACTCACGACGAGAAGCTGCACCAGATGTATACGCAGATCCTGTCGTCGACGTTCATCAACCACCTGCGAGACCGACTCAAGCGAGTCCTGAGCCTGCTGAATACCGTCAATGACGTCCTTCAACGGCACCCGACCGGAGCGAACCGGACCACGCTGCGGCTGCGCAGGCATCCCCGCAACGAACAGCAGTCCGGCTACAAGATCTTGCGTGCACTGGAGTCCGGCACTTTCGAATCCGACGCTGCCCAGGAGCAACTGCAGGCCTTCCTCATCGACCGGCTCCAGCAGGTCCAGGAAGCCGGCCTGCCCGGCGTCGACGACTGGACCGACCGGCTCGCCACCCTGCTCGACTACCGTGACTGGTTCGACGTCGTGTGCGAGTTCCGGGTCGGGACTGCTACCGACCCGAAATGGAAGCCTCTGACGAAACAGGTCCACGCGGTCGACTCCGGCGGCGGCAAGGTCGTCACCCTGATGCAACCCTTGCTGGCCACCCTCGTTGCTCTGTACTCGGACAACCCGGCCGGACCCCGCCCGCTGTGGCTCGACGAGGCGTTCGAAGGCGTCGACCCCAACAACCGGGCGATCATGCTGCGGATGCTGTGCGACTTCGACCTCGACTTCCTGCTCGCCGGCCCTGGCGCCCTCGTCGCCGCAGCCCAGGTTCCCGCCGCCGCCATCTGGACCATCACCCGGGCACCGGCGCCGCTGCCCGGCGTCGATCTGTCCCTGATGCTGTGGGCCGGTAACGCGATGCAGATCGTGCCGGTCGCCGATACCGCCGCGCCGCTGCTGGCCATTCCGCGACCGACCGGACAGGACGGCCCCGACCTACTTTCCACGCTAACGGCTGATGCTGGGGCTCTCGGCAGCAAGGACATGCGGTGAGCGTTGCTGCGGACCGATGGGCCAACCTGCCCGGCCCGACGAAAGTCCTCGCGGCCGCTCGCGACCTGCTGGAGAACGGCAAGACCGGCCTTAACGTCACCGTTCGCGTCACCCTCGATGCGGCTGAACGGGACCAGGTCGGACGGATCCTCGGTATGGCCTGGGAAGCCTCCGCTGCGCCGGTCACCCTCGGCCGGCTGCGCAAAGCCCTGCGCGGCTTGGACGACAGCCTGGAAGACCTCCTCGTCCGGCTCGGTGGCCCACTCGACGACCGGGTTGCCAAGCGCGAATCGGATCGGCAAGCAGCCAAGGACCACATTGACAGCGCCTATGCCGTCCTGACCGGTGCGGGCATCCCTGAGCATGCGGTTGCGCTCGCCCGCATCCGGCGTTGGCTCGAGCACACCAGCCCCGATCTGGCCGACAGTCGCGCCCAGGCTCTCGCCCTGCTGTGGCAGCACCTGCCCGCTGCCAGCCGCCCACTCCCGGAACTCGCGAACTCGCTGTTCGGCAATCCGCACCATCTCGACCGTGACGCCGACCTCGGTCGCCTCGCCGCCCGCCTGCTTGCCGCTGCAGATGCGACGGACCCCGGAGCGGCGGCGGTCGCGGCCGGTGCCGCGTTGAGCGCCGATACGTGGCGGCAAGTGTGGGCGAGGGTGGGGGTCAGCTGCGACGAAGTGTCGGCGACTGTCCTAGTCCTCAATCTGCCTCTGATCGGCTCCGGCGCCGCAGCGGCAATCACCGCCGCGGCTGCCGAGACCGGTGAGCCGGTCTGGCTGACAGCCCGATCGCTGCGCCGCGGGTGGAAACCCGAATCCGGTCTAAACACCGTCCGGGTCTGCGAGAACCCCGTCGTGGTCGAAACTGCGGCGGTACGGCTCGGCCCCCATGCCCTGCCGCTGATCTGCGTGTACGGGCGTCCGTCGAGCGCGGCATGGCTGTTGCTGGAGGGACTGGCCGCCGCCGGAGTCCGTCTGCTGATCACCTGTGACCGCGACACCGCCGGGCAGCAGTTCCTCACCGAACTCCTGCGCCTGCCCGGTGCGGTTGAATGGCTTGCCGAGGCTGACGGCGTCTACGAGGAATCGAGGCTGACGGACCTGCTGACAGACCTGACCCCTACATCGCTATCCGGTAGTTGAGCCGGAGCCAGCCCAGGGGTGGTGGGCCACGCTGCTGTCGCGGTATGACGTGGAGTGCAGAGCTAAGCCTTGTGGGGGCGCTGGTGGGAGCGACCCCTAGCGATCACGGAGGGCGGCGGGTCGGTGACACCCGTTGATAGGGTCGTCGCCATGATGACGCTGCGGCGGGAGGGCGCGCTCCTTGAGGGCCTGCACTGCCGATCGCGGCGGTGAGCACGATCACCCCGGGAGTACCAGTCCAATGATCCCCGCCTCGCGTAAGCCCTCCGATCTCGATGCGACCGGTCCTGGTCACGACGTGGATGTCTACTCGCCAGACAGGTCCGTTCGTATCGCGGCGTCAAGGCGGGGTGACATCGCGGTGGAGGTCGACGGGTTGCATCGGCACACGGATGAGTCGTTGGCCCGGCAGGTGCGTGCGGCGGCCAGGGTGGCGTTGGCGTCACTGCAACGGCCGGGGCCGGTGACGAGAAGCCTGCGGTGGACGAGCAGCGGTCTGGTTGGCGAGCGGCCAGATGAACAGGAGGGTGCTGGCCGTCGTGGCCGGCGTTGTCGTTGTCGTTGTCGGGTTGCTCGGCGCGTGGCGGTGGGGGCCGTTCAGCGACGACGAGGTCGTGCCCTCGTGCGGTGAGCTGACGAGGGCACTGCCGGGCGTGGTCGAGGGGGAGTGGACCCTGACGCGTACGGAGCCGAGACGCGAGACCAGCAAGTCGGTGGTCACCTGCGAATTCGACTTTGCGGCAACCGATCGGTCCTATCAAGGCAAGATCGTCGTGAGCCTCACCTACAGCGACGACGAAGCCGACCTGCGCAGGACCGCGACGGAGGGCCCCTGCCACGGCGAGACGGTCCCGTATCCGAGTGCCGCTGACTACCAGGTCGCGCGCTCGTGCTGGGAGAGGATCAATGACAAGGTGTTCGCGGGCGTGTTCGCGGTGGCCGATCATCGGTACGCGCACGTCTACGCCGACTTCGCCGGCGCCGGCGCTGCGCCCGAGCAGGTCGTCGCGTACGCGAACACCAGCGCGCAGCGCATCACCGACCGGGCGATCACCTTGAAGTCCGCCGACTAGGAGTACGCCGTGGGCAAGCTGGAGCGCTACTTCGACGACGTGGGCCGGATCAGGGCCGAGGGTGTGTCGACCAATGGCTGGGTGACGGTCGTCCGCGGGCACGACGGAGACCTGAAAGTCGACATCCGGCCCGGCATGCTGCGCCGCTGCACCCCGGACCAGGTGGCGTCCGAGATCCGCGCGGCCCTGCTCGCCGCAGTCGCCGATCACCGCCGGCAGTACCGACAGCTGCGCGTGGACTACTTCGGTTCGCCCGTCGGCGTGGAACCGTTCACGCCGGTCGAGACACCACATGGGGGAGAGGCATCGATCATGACCACGGACACGTCGGCTCTACGGGTCGAGTCGCGCGCCCTGGTGGCCTTCGGGAAAGAGCGCTACGAGGACGCCGTCACCTACAGCGCGGTGCGCCGCTACCTCGGCGACGTCGGCGGCATCCCGGCTGCGGCCTGGGGCACTTTGGAGGGGATTTCCGACAAGCTCAACCGGGACTGGGCAACGGCGTTGGGCAGCCGGATGTCGGAGGCCGCCATCGCCCGGAACGAGATGGAGCGTATCGCCGACGGGTTGATGCAGATCGCCGCGGACTACGAGGGCACCGACCTGGACGTTGCCACCGACTTCGACGTGTTCAACCGGGACTTGGGCCCGTACCTTCCGCTCGGTGACGGCTACGGCGGCAGCGTGCGGGTGCGCCCGGGTGGTGCCGGGATCCTCTCCCAGCCCCACGACCGTCGGCTTCCCGACGACCAGCCGGTGGTGGTGATCCCGGAGGGCAACGATCGGTTGGGTGCCACCCGTAACGAGCGGTTGCCGCGGACGCGGGAGGTGGAGGAGCCGATCACGATCGGCAGCAGTGACGGCAACAACCTGGGCTTCACCGGCGGACGGACCACGCACTACGAGAACGGTGAGGGCGACCAGCTCGACACGTTCATCCACGAGCACCGGGACACGCTGCTGCAGCTGGAGGCGATCCTGATCGAGCTCGGCACCGGCCAGCGACTCCCGCTGAGCGACCTCATGGTCCACGCGTGGCGTTCGGCGCCGAAGGTGATCTGGAACCGGGCCGACCTGCTGCACTCGGCCGCCGGCACGTACGCCGAGTTGCGCGCGGAGATGGACGGCGAGCTGAAGAACCTCAAGCTCTACTGGGACGGCAGCGCCGCGCAGGCGTTCGGCCAGTACGCCGACCGCGCTTCGGCCTACCTGGTACAGCTCGAGACCCAGGCGCGGTGGCTGGCCGAGGAGGGCAAGAAGGCCGCCAGCATGCTGGAAGGCCTGCGCAATGCGTACGCCGGACTCGGCTACCAGCACATCGGCAAGCTCATCGACGCCCTCAAGAGCTACATCGAGGCCGTCAACGGGCTGTTCTCGTCCTGTTCGAACCCGGAGGCGGCGCTCGTCAAGGCGGTGACGACCTTCGTGAACTTCCTGCTGGACGCGGAACGCCGGCACGTCGAGGCCATGTCGGACCTGATCAAGATCGACGAGCAGGAACGCAAGGAGCGTCCCGACCTAGGCACCCGCGGCCACAACACGACGCCGTTCCCGCAGGCCGAGGTCGGCGGCAACGCGTGGCTCGACGGAGGCAAGTGGAGCCCTCGCCCGGATCGGCCGTCGGCGTGATCGTCGTGTTGCAGCACAGGTCGCAGACGCTTGGCTCTGCCTGTGTCGACAAGCCAGAAGCCCGCCACGGCTTTGTCGCAGCTACTCTAACGGTGGCATGGTTGTGCGAGGACTGACGACCGGGGGCACCCGTGCCTAGGGAGCGTCGGCTGATAGCGGGCGTCAGCTCCAACGCTTTGGTCAGCACAAATGCACAACCGCCGGAATGCTGCAAAATCCGCCTCAACCGAGGCTCGGAAAGCGGCTCTGACCTGCGACTTAAGGTTCGGGTCACTCATCACCCCTGGAGGGATCGCAACCGGGTGCTGGGCCACACCACCCGCCCGAGGTCGTTGGTCGCTCATCACCCCTGGAGGGATCGCAACGCCTGACGCTGGTGCTTGTGCTTGCGCAGGTTGCCCAGTCGCTCATCACCCCTGGAGGGATCGCAACTCGTAGCGGGCGGCGATCAGGTGCAGGATGGCCCGCTCGTCGCTCATCACCCTAGAGGGGTCGCAACTCGAAGGCTCGCCCGGAGTACGCGGGCAGTACGACGTCGCGCATCACCCCTGAAGGGATCGCAACCCGAACGGGTTCTCGGTGCGGCTGATGACGCTCGCTCGCTCATCACCCTGGAGGGATCGCAACCTCATCCGCGCGAAAGCCTCGGGGCTCTCGCCGGCGGTCGCTCATCACCTGAAGGTTCGGGTCGCTCATCACCCCTGGAGGGATCGCAACAGCGGGATCGGCCGGGTGGCCGTGCCGTCGACGTCGAGTCGCTCATCACCCTTGGAGGGATCGCAAGGAGTTCGGTCCGGGGAGATCGCAGGGCTCGATTCAAGTCGCTCACCATGCCTCAGCGATCGGAGCGCGACAAGCGTCGAGGATGCCGTCGATGCGTTCCCGCGACCAGACCGGAAGTGAGATCAAGATCAACCCGCTAGCCGATACGGTGTTCCTGAGTTGGGTGGTGTGCCGGCCGTCAACGGCCGCCATGAGACCTTCGTGGAGGAGAACTTCGCGGGCAGCGTAGGCGTCACCGGAGCCGACCGCTCTGGCCACCACTTCCGAAACAAGCTTGGGCAAGATTCGCTGATCTGCTCCGGTCGACGCATCAATGAGCGTCAAGCCCAGCCGAGTTTCGAAGACAGCTAGGCCCTGCGCCGGCCGTAGGCCGAGGTAGCCCTCCAACGCGAGGTCTAGGTGCGTACGCGAGGGCCTGTCGCACAGGTAGGCCAAGCATGCGGTGATCACCTCCTCCCAGGGCTCACCCCGAGCGGTTCCGGCCACCAGCGCCCGGGCCGACTCCAGATCACCCGCCCTGACATGAGCAATGACCGCCACCTGACGTCCGTCGAGCATTCGCTGGCCGATGCCACGATGCCGCTCAAGATGCGCGTACGCCTCTCTCCACCGGCCCGCGCCAGCCAGCGCACGGACGCCCTCCGCCACGAGCACGCTCCACAGCCACTGCCTTACTTCGCGGTGGTCGTCCTCGCTGCGAGTCAGCCGGCTCGCTGGCAGGGCCTGGCCGTCGATCACCCCGTCCGTCCGTGACGACACCGCCTCGAAGAGGCTCGTGAGGAGGTGAAGAGCGGCTTCGCCGTCGCGGTCGCGAATGTGCAGCCGGGCGAGATTTACCATGGGCTCCAGCGCATGGCGCGCCGCCCGCGCGTCCAGAGGAACGGCCTGCAGGTACGCGGCGGCGTGCTCGTGGCACCACCGGCGGGCCAGGTCCGGCTGGCCGCAGTCTGACGCGAGCAGAGCAGCCTGGTTGTAGACGGCAGATGCCGCAGCTCGGTCGTGCTCTCGCGCGGCGCGTTCGGCAAGGGCGCACAGGTCGTCGACACGGGCGGCCAACGGCCCAGCGATGGGTCGTGGCCGCGCGACCAGCGGGAAACGCCGCAGCAGCGTGCTGTCCGGCTCCATGGTCACTGCCAGATGACGGCGATGGGGTGGTGCGGCCGCGGAAGGACGAAGCGTCCGACCGAGGGGTCCGCCTCGACAGGAGCGTCGGGGATCTCGAAGCGGACGGTCCGGGAGCGGTAGGTGGCGTCCCAGGTGCGGATCTCCTCGCTGATCTGATGCGCGAGACCTGCGCCGTCCGGGCCATGACCGATGACGCCGACCTCGTACAGTCTGGTGCCGTCGGGTCTGGTCGGGGCCGGCCTGATGGTGAGGTAGGCGAGGTCGGCACCGTGGGTGGTGGCCATCGCGCCCCAGGGGAACATCGGGGCGACGGCGCCGCGTTCGATGGCTACGGGTTGGACGTTCATGCGCATGATGGCGTTGTCGAGGCGGCAGCCCAGCCAGAGATCCATCCACTCGTAGGGCACCATCGGCGGGAAGAACACGTCGGTCCAGACCTTGCGCCGCTCGGTGTCCAGCACGTCGGCCAGCGCCGCGGCGTCGACGTCCTGCTCCTTGTGCACCTGGAGGACCACGTCCTGCTCGGGGGTGATCGGCACCTGCCGGCGGGCGTCGTCGCCGATACCGCGCAGCGGCATGAAGACAGCCAGCTCGCTGCCCCGGTCGCACCATCCGCCGTCGTGCCGCTCGAAGATGATCGAGCGGGAGGCGGCGCCGCGCAGGCGCAGCGGTACGACGAGTCGCCCGTGCGGGGCGAGCTGCTCCAGCCAGGCGGGCGGGGGTTCGTAGGCGCCGACGGTGGCGATGATCCGGTCGTAGGGTGCGCCGTCGGGATGGCCGAGTGCGCCGTCGCCGAGCACGACGTCCACGTTCGTGATGCCCGCGGCGGCGAGGTGTTTGCGTGCCCCGTTGACGAGGTCCTCATCGACGTCGAGGGTGACGACGCGTCCGTCGTTGCCGGCGAGGGCGGCGAGCAGGGCCGCGTTGTAGCCGGTGCCGGCGCCCGCCTCCATGACCCGGTGGCCGGGCCGTACGTCGAGCTGTTCGAGCATCATGGCCACGATCCGCGGCTGTGAGGCGGCGCTGATGGAGGCGCCGCGGCCATCGGTCTTGGTGTAGACGGGTGCGTCGGCGTAGGCCTGCTCCAGCGGTACGCCGGGTAGGAACAAGTGCCGCGGGGTGGCGCGGATGGCGGCCTCGACGCCGGGTGTGCGGATGATGTTCTCGGCGCGCAGTCCGTCGGTGAGCGCGGCGCGCAGGTCGGCGGGGTCGCTGGTCACCCGGTCGACGCTAATGCTCGTGGGCGTGGGTTCTGAGATCGACACGATGCTCCTCGTGGTGTGGTGAAAGACGTTGCGGACCGCGAGCGCGGCGAGGGTGGACTGGTCGTGGACGGACAGGCCGAGGCGGTTGGCGTGGAAGATGACGTGGTGGGCGAGGACGGCGCGGAGTCCTCGTCGGAGGCGTCCGTGTCGGGCGAGGTCGGCGAGCGCTTGGCCGGCGGTCTCGAACGCGTCGAGCCATGGGCCGTCTCCCACGAGCGGTCCGCCAGCTTCCGGGTGGGTGAGGCTACAAGGGTCGACGGTCATGAGCCGGTTGATCGCCCGGGTCAGTTCAGCGGCCCGCTCTGGCGTTGCCATTCCAGGGGAGGGCCGCAGGTCGGCGACCTTCGCCCAGGTGTCGCCTTGCTCGTACCAATCCAGGCCGGCGCTGCGCATCAGGACGCTGCAGAGCAGGACGGCGAGCTCGCGCCTTCCCAGCGTGGTGGTGGGAGGAGGACGCAGTAGCAGGTGCCGGCTGTCCTGATGGAACAGCTCGTGGGCGACCCGCATGCCGGCCGAGCCGCCGAAGGCGAGGGTCTCGGGCTCGTAGACGCCTCGGGTCCAGTTGGTGATGCGGTGCTGGACTGCGAGCGTCTCCAGCAGGTCCTCGATGCAGTGGGAGGTCGGGTCGTTGGCGAGGTAGCGCCACCGCCAGGTGGGGTACTTCCGGACGTACCACCACCCGTGCAGCACGCCGGCGTCCTGTGCGGCGGCCAGCGCCGGCGCCAGGACGGAGGCGGCGATGTCCTCGGCTGCGGCGCGGTTGGGGAACTCGACGGTGTACTGCTGCCAGGCGGGCGTTGGCATTCGGCGTCCTCACGTCTGGGGATAGGTGACTGGGGCGGTGAGCAGGCAGGCGTCCCAGGAACTGGTCAGCGGGGCTGCGTTGCTGCAGCTGAGGGCCGCCAGGGCGACGCCAGCAGCGCCTTCGAGCACGCCGGGGCCTGCGGCGACCAAGGCGGCTGCGGTACGTCGCGGTCCGGCGTCATGCGGGTCGAGCGAGCCGAGAAGCCGGGGGACTGAGGCTCTGAGCTGCTTGGCGGTGTCGGGCAGAGCATCGGCGGCCATCCGGTGCGCGATGTGGGCCAGGCCGGCGTGGCCGTGGCAGAGCGACGGGTCGGTGGTCGCCGCGAGCTGGCACGGGTCAGCGAGTGCGCGTACGAGTGCGTCTTCGGCGGCGGCGCGGCGGACGGGATCGTTCAGGGCCAGGGCGGCGAGCTGCTGGGCGCGCGCCAGCCCGGGGGTGCCGTAGCACCAGGACAGCCGCTGCACGCGGTGGACCTCGGCGCGGTCCGCCCGGAGTTGCGGTCTGGTGATCCAGTACGGCCAGAGCGCACCGGCCGTGGAGTCGTGGCGCCATCGGTCGAGCCAGATGCACATCGTTGCGATGGCAGCGGTCTGACCGTCGACGACAATGCCGTGCAGGGCCGCGAGCGCCAGTAGCGCCAAGGGCCCGGCGATGCCGTGGGCCATGCCGTTGTTACCGTGTCCGCCGGGGAAGCGGGAGTCGGCGCGGCCGGAGGGCCCGCTGCCGGTCCACCAGCCTGGTAACACCTCGCTGCCGACGGGTAGGGGCTGCGTCAGCCGGGCCAGATACCCGAGCACCGCAGGCAGTTCTTCGCTACCAGGTGCTCGGCGGAGCAGGAAGGCGCCGATCCCGGTGAGACCTCGGATGGCGTCGAACTCGGCGAGCGCCGGTAGTTCCCCGACGTCGATGCGGGCGTGCGCGACTGCCACGCGGCGCCGGGCGTCCGCGGCTATCGCCCGGTCGAGGTCGTCGAGCGCGCGGGCGTAGGCGCCGGGCCGGTGGGTGGCGGCGCAGGCGAGGACGTGGGCGAGCGCGGGTGCGCCGTGGAAGGGGTGGCTGTCGGGGCCCGCCGTCACCGGTCGGCTGGTAGCGGCGGTGAGCCAGTGGTGGGCGCGTTGCCAGGGTCTTAGCCCTGCCGCTGCCAGCTCGACGTGCAGCAGGGCGATGCCGGGTACGCCGAGGGCGAGTGACTGCTGCCACCAGGGTTGCCGGATCGGCAGCCGTGGGTCGTCGGGATGGGCGAGCAGATCGGCGACTGCGACAGCGAGGTCGTGGCTCTCGTACGGAAGGGTCATGGCCGGCTCCGGGCGAAGTAGGCCAGGGCGGCGGCGCGGGCGAGGTGGCGGCACCGGTCCTCGTCGTCGAAGTCGATGCCGACCGCGCGGATGTAGTGGGCGTGCATGAGGGAGCCGAGGACGTCGTCGCTGTTGATGCCGTCGGTGTGCGGTCCGGGTAGGTGGGTCCGGTAGACGGCGAGGGCGATGTCGCGGTTCTTCCAGGCGTCGACGATGGCGGTGCCGCCGGGGACAGCGCGCAGTGCGGCCCAGTCGTCGCCGGGGTGGGCGAGTCGTACGGCTTCGCGGAACAGCGGCCGCTCGACCGGCTGCGGCGCGGTCGGGGGTACGTGGTCGATGAGCCAGCGCAAGCCGGCGTCGATGTTGCCGGTGTAGGCGACGGCGATAGCGGCGATCTGCGCGGCGACGAGTGCCTGTCGGCTCGGGCGGACGGGCTGGCGTAGCTGCGTGAGGACAGCGTGGGAGTCGGCGATGAAGACCGCCTCCGCGGCCTGCATGGCCGCACCTGATCCCCACCGCCCGGTCTCGGGGTAGGAGGTGGCGTACTGGATCTCCCGGAGCAGGTCACGTCGGCGTAGATCGTCGGCCCATGCGCTGACACGTCCGGCGGCCGGTCCGAATGCCGATGGGTCGGGCAGGGCGATGCGGAGGCGGAGATGCTGGTCGGGGTCGCGGAACCGGAGAAACCACCAGTCCGGCGGCACCTCCCACTCATTGAGCAGTCGGGGTAGGTGCTCGCTGAGGAGGAGGTCTTGTCGGCGGATGTCTCCGTAGAGCTTCGCGAGCAGCAGCGGGGAGGCGCCGGGGCTCAGGCCTTGGTCGCGTCCGATGACGCGGGCCGGGGTCGGTGTGGGCAGCGGCGGCCAAGGCGGTGGCTCGGTGGCGTGCAGGGTGAGGATGACCTCGTGCGGGCGGCCGCCGCACCAGCCGAGGTCCTGCGGGGTGGGCGCTTCGACGAGGACCGCTCGTGGTGCGGTGAGTAGGTGGGTGCGCAGCAGGACGCGGTGTGCGGACTCGTCGAGGTCCAGCGGCAGTCGGCGGTCCGCTTCGACGAGCTGCACCAGGCGGGGTAGGCGCCGGCGGGCGCGCCACTGGTCGAGGGCGTCGTCCCAGGCGTACCAGGGTTGCCGCCGGTCGGGCAGCTCGGCCGCGTCCAGCCGCCACGTTGCGGGGGCGAGGATCGCGCGTCCGTAGCGGATGCGGGGTAGGAGCGGCAGCTTCGCCCGGGAGGCGGCGCCCCAGTCAAACGCGGTGACCTGGGCGCACTGGGCGCGGCTGAGTTCGATGAGGAACCGGGCCAGCGGTGGGGTGTGGGTACGCAGGTTCAGCGCGTGCATGCCGACGGCTTCGATGCGGTGGCCGTGCTCGGGTGCGGCGAGGTACATGCGTCGGCCGTCGCAGCCCACCGCCAGGTCGTCGACCGTGAGCACCGACCGGTTCGGGCGCCGGTGCTCGGCCAGGCTGATCACGGTCGGCAGCACCTGTCTGGTGCGGGTGACGTGGGCGGTTGCGGGGTCCAGCGGCGGGAACGATATCTGGGCGGGCACCGTGTCGTGGTCTGCGGTGGGCAGGTCGGTCAGGCCGGCGGCCAGCTTGGCCGCATCGACCGGTCGCAGCACGCTGAGGAACCGGCCGGTGAGTCCGCCGACGCCCCGGGACACGGAGGTGACCTCGACGGTGAACCTGCCGCGTGCCAGGGCAGCGTCGTCGTCGGCGTGCACCCGGACGCTCGCCTCCAGGTGCGGCGGCAACCGCAGCCGTGGTGGCCCCAACTCCAGTTGCGCGATCAGCTCCTCGTCGAGCAGCACCTCGTCCACGCCGTCCACGGCGGCACGCTGGGCGAGGGCGAGAAGCAGCTCGTCACGCCGGGACAGGGGTGAGCGTGGCTCGTCCGCTGCGGTGCCCGGGTAGCCGTCGGGGAAACCGATGCCGCTGTCCGGGTCTACGACGTCGCGTACCGGCACTAGCGAGCCGATCCCGTACCGCTCGTAGAAACGCTGGTGGTAGGTCCGCCACGTTGCGGTGCCGAAGGGAAACGCGCTGAGCCGGGTCAGCGTCAGCACGGCGCGTTCCACCTCCCGCGCGACCTGTTCGGGCAGCGTGACCGACGCTTCCAGCCGGAGATCCACCGCGAGCGGCTCGTGGGCGGAGACGCCGAGGCCGCGCATCCGGGAGGTCATCTGGGCGCGGGCTTCGCGGCCGCCCGCGTCGTGGGTGGCGCGGTGGCGTCGTAGCGCGATGTGGATGTCGCGCAGGGCGCAGATCAGGTCGGCCACCGGTGCAATGCCGCCGGCCTCGGCATCGTCGAGCTGGAGCAGCAGGTACGCCAGGGCGTCGGGTTCCGTGCTGGGCGCGTGCAGGCTGGTGATCAGTGCGCCGCGGGTGATCAGCTCGGCGAGCATGCCCTGGACGGTCGCCGGTGTGGCGTGCGGGAACGCGGTACGCAGCTGCGCGGACAGTGCTTCCACGCGGATCGGGGCGTGGGCGGCGGTGATCGCGGCGCGGACCGGCGCGGTGTATCGCAGCGACACCTCCACTGCCGTCGTGCCCTGGGGCCGGGCGTGTGGCTGGTAGGGCAGGACGAGCCGGTCGTCGCGTACCGTCATGGTGTTGTTCGCGACCACCGGGAGCCGGGCGACCAGGTCCGGGCATTGCTCCAGGTGGGTGATCACGTCGGCGAGCCAGGCGGCGCCGGCCCGGGCGACGGCCTGGTGTGCGGTGCCCCATCGGGTCGGCGATCGTGATCCGAACACGGCGGGTGCCACCCCGGCGAGGAGACCGAACGGTGTCGGCCGGCCGCGTAGGCGCTGTGTGTAGCGGGCGACGGCCTGGATCACCCGGCGGGTTTCCCGGACGGTGAGGATGTCGCCGGCGCACAGCCTGCCCACCTGCTCGGCGAGCACCGGGCTGGCGTGGCTGATCGCGTCCACGATCGTCTCGTTCGTCCACACCTGCCGCAGCCAGGCCACCCAGCCGGGGACGAGGGCGTCGCGCGGTTCGGTCAGGTCCGGCCACGGCGGCAGGTCGATGTCGGGGTGGGCGGCCGCGCGGACGAGCGCGGCGCCGGTCGACCGGTATGCCGGAGAGCCTGTGGGAGAGCGCACGCTGCACCTCGGGTGGATGTCGGTTGGGGTGCCGGCCGGCGCGGACAATGGGGGCGTGTTGCCGCGCCGGCCGACCTTCCTGGGGGAGGGTTCGTCGGTCAGGCGACGTTGGTGGTGCAGGCGGTGCAGGTGCTGCCGCAGCCGTCGTCGGTCAGGTTGACCAGGCCGGCGACGTCCGCCACCTCCAGCAGGCTGACGTCCAGGTCGAAGTCCCCGCCGTCGGCGGCCGTGCTCTGCTCCGCGGTGCTGGTGGACATGTCTTCCTCCGATCTTGAGACTTCCCCGGGCCGCGGTGACCCGAGGTGGTGCCAGGTGGCCGCGTCCCGGTGACGCGTCACCCCTACCGCCCGATGCGGACGGAGCTTGAAGCGGCAGTCGGCTGGGTTCGCCGACGTGGTCGTTGCTCGGTGTCGGGAAACGTGGCCGTGCCGGCGGCGTCGGCCGGCCCGCGCCACATCCGCCAGATCGTGGGTCCGCTGATGGGCAGGATCAGTGGCGGTCCAGCCCGGTAGCCGAGCCGCAGGTACAGCCTGCGGTTGCGCATGTTGCTGGCCTCCAGGTAGGCGGGCAGGCCCAGCGCGTCGAGCCGGCGGTGGTAGCTGTCGAGCAGGGTGGTTCCGACGCCGCGGCGCTGTTCGTCGGGGCTGACCGCCACGTACGCGAGGTAGTGGTGCGGTTCGCGGGGGTGGAACACGTCGAACATGGCCTCGAGGAGGGTGAACTTCGGCGCGTACGGTCCGGTGGCGGCTTCCACCGCCGCCTGGTGCTCCGGCGGCGCCGCGGGTGGGGGTTCGGGCCGGGCGTACCAGATCGCGACGGCGGACCGGTCGGTGGTGGTGTCGACGTGGCCGTGGGCGAGACCGTGACGCAGGACGAGGGTGAAGTACCGGCGGTAGACGGCGCGACGGTCGTCATGGTCGGGGACCAGCCAGTCGGCGACCGGCCCGTCGAAGAACGCGTCGACGAGTACGGAAACCAGGGGGTCGATGTCGGCGGGAGTGGCGCGACGGATGCTCACGCCGGTACTGGGGACGGTCATGGTGAGCTCCTTGTTCAGACCGGCAGGCGGAAGCTGTCGGTGCGGCGCAGGGGCGCGGTGGCGCTGTCGGCGCCGAGTCCGATGGCGTCATAGACCTGCGGCCGCACTGCGCGCAGGACCAACGCCCAGGCGATGCCGGCGAGGGCGGCAATGGCGTAGGTGGCCGGGAAGAGCCAGCGCAGCGGTGAGTGCGCGCTGACGCCGAGGAGGATGTCGAACTCCCGTAGCGTCGCGGCGAGAAACCCGGTCAGCGCGAGCGTGGCGAGCAGCGGCGCGACGAACGCCGGCCACCAGCCCTCGCCGTGGGCGATGCGGGCGAAGAAGCCGATCACGGCGGCGGAGGTGACGGTCATCAGGATCAGGACGCCGAGGCCACCGGTCACCGTGACCCAGAAGAACAGGTGCACGATCGGGTCCGCGCCGGCAGTGGCGTAGGCGATGAGGACGACCACCGCGAGAATGCTCTGCAGGATCGACCCGGCCTTCGGGGCGCCGGTGCGGCGGCTGGTCCGGCCCAGTACGCCGGGCAGGACCCGCTCCCGGCCGAGAGCGAACAGGTACCGGGCGACGGTGTGGTGGAAGCTCAGTAGCGCGGCGAACAAACTGGTGATGAACAGGACGCGCCCGACGGTCACGATGCTGGACCCGAGGTGCGGTGAGACGAGGTTGAAGATGAGGTCGGTGCCGTCGGTGCGGGCCGCGTCGACGATCCTGTCCGAGCCGGTTGCTACGGACATCGCCCAGGCGGACAGGCCGTAGAGCAGGCCGGTGGCGGCCACCGCGATGTAGGTGGCCCGGGCGACCGTCCGGCGCGGATCACGGGTCTCCTCGGAGAACACCACAGTGCCCTCGAAGCCAACGAAACCCGTGATGGCCGTGACCAGCGCGGCCCCGATACCCGCGGCGAGGATGTGCGACGGAGCGAGGGTGTCGAAGGTGACCGACCCGCCGGCAGGGTGCCCGACCATCACCGCGTCGAAGACCACCGCGACCGCGCACTCGGCGACGAGCATGACCGCCAGGACCTTGCCGTTGAGGTCGATACGCAGCACGCCGAGCACCGCCACCACGGCCCACCCGATCAGCGCCGGCACCCACCAGGTGACATGCAGGCCGTACTGGTCGCGCAGGAACGTCGCGAGGACCGCACCGAACCCGCCGTACAGGCCGATCTGCATGGCGTTGTACGCCACCAGCGCGACCATCGCCGCGCCTACACCGGCCGGACGGCCGAGCCCTCGGGTGACGTAGGTGTAGAACGCGCCGGCGTTGACGATCCGCCGGGACATGGCAACGAACCCGACCGAGAACAGCGCCAGCACGGCGGCGACGACAAGGTACGCCACCGGAATACCCGCCACGCCGGTGACCGCGTAGCCGGTGGTCGCACCGCCGGCGACCACCGTCAGCGGCGCGGCGGCGGCGATGACGAAGAACACCACCGAGGGGATCCCGAGCCGGCAGCGCGCCAGAACCTCGGAAACAGTGTCAGGAGTCGAATGCGACATCAGGTCTCTTTCGCGAAGAGTGGATGGGGTGTTGCCGTCAGGAGGTGCGGTGGCTCAGGACCGCGCCGCCGACGACGCTGCCGAGATCGGCGAGCAGATCCCGCAACGGCGGCCACGACTGCTCGACCAGCCGCCGCAGATGCGAGCGCACCGCCAGCGAGGCGCCGTCGAGCAGCGTCGTGTCCAGCTGGGTGTGCAGCGCCAGGCCGGCCAGGGCGAGGTCCACGCCGTTCAGGCTCCGGCCGTTGCGCAGATGCTGGGACAGCCGCGCCCACGACCAGGCCGCGGTGTTGATGTCGGTCGGCACGTACAGGGTGCGTTGCCGCCAGAACGGGCCCGCCTGCTGCGGTCGCACCAGACCCGACTGCCACATCCGTTGGGCGACCTGCTCGTAGGCGGACGAGCCGAGGAAGGCCAGCCACACCCGGGTCGCGGTGTGCTGCTGCTCGGCGGCGATCCGGTCCAGGACCAGGTGCTGGAGCCAATCCTGCGGCGGCCGGATGTCCTTGACGCGCACGTGCCCGCGCTCGAACGTGATCCGCCCGCCGTAGTAGAGTTCGACGAGCAGCCCAGCGGCCAGGCCGTACGCCAGCGCCGAGTCGAACAGCCGAGGGCGACCGGTCCGGTCGTCGTGGCACATGAAGAAGAACTCGTCCGCGATCCGGCCGGTCCGCTCGGAGGCGGCGCCGGCGGGCACCGGACGGGGGACCGGGACAGGCTCGGAACGGACGTACGAGGCGGCGTGCTCGTCAGCGGCGCCGAGGGCTGGATTCACCGCGGCTGTCCTTCCTGAGTCGTGTCGTCTGCAGGGTCAAGAAGCTGGAGCCGTACGAGGAGACGACGGCCCCCGCGATGACGGGGAAGTTCTTCCAGAGCCCACTCGTTCTGACGACACGCGCCGTCGCGGCACTGGAAGCAGGCTCCGCCGTCTGCGTGATCAAGCACGGTTCGACGGGCCGCATCGAACCGGTCAACGGCGCGGTCGCTCTCCTCGGCGCCGGTCACTGCGCGGGGTTCGGGCAGGGCAGCGGAGCGGCGGAGGTGTGCAGGGCGGACCGAGGCACGCTCGGCCCGGTGCGGTTCGGCTTGTCACGGAGGCTGCTGAGCATCGCCGTGCCGTCGATTCCGAACGGCGTGAACGGCCAGTGATCCTGCTGAGGGACGAACCATTTGAAGCGTGCCATCCCGTCACCTCCTCGTGAGGGGTGAGCGGCCGGGCCTCCTGGCTCCGACCGCGCATCCCGGCCGATGGATGCAGGGACCCGCACACCGGAGAGGTAGACGGCCCTGCACTTGCTGATGCCTGATCAGCCAACGAGAGTCGGACCGGTGTCGGAAAGGGTTGGGGTTGGATCTATGACACTGCGCTGACAGGCCCGGCTAATCGATCAAGTGGGCCAGTTCCTGGAGGTGAATGGCATCGTCGATGAGACCGCTACAACGCTGGCCGTCGCGCTGATCACCAGGTCGAGCGGCAGTTGAATGTTGGGAGATTGTCGGAATCCGCCGACATCCCTTACCGACATCCGTAGTGACGAGATCCCCTGAAATCCGTCACGAGCCTTACCAGCAGTCGGAGCTCTTTACGGGTCACTCCGATGCGGCTGAGCATCATCCGCCACGACGTCGGCAGGACCGTAATGAGGTCCTCCGCTTCCAGCCGGAGCGCATACGCTACTGGCAGGCTGCTGAGCTCCGGTTCGATTGAGGGGCAACGCCGTTTGCCGCTGACCTATGCCATGGCCGATGAGAAGGGTGCCAGGTGTCGATGAGTGACGTAGACGGTCGGCGGACGCTCGGCGTTCGGCTGGCGCAGCTGCGACGAGCCGCCGGCTACAACCAACACTCCCTCGCACCCCTGACCGGGTACGCCCGCAGCACGATCGCGAACGTCGAGACCGGACGCCAGAGGGCGCCGCGTGAATTCTGGCAGCGCTGCGACGAGCTACTCGGGAGAGATGGTTCCCTGCTCAGCCTCTACGACCAGGCGATGCGCCAAGAGCAGGCTCCGCCGCCCATGCCTGACGAAGCGGAGCTCGGAGCGGCCGACGCGCAGGCCCCGCCCGCCGCTGGGCTGATGACGACGGCGAGCCCGGTTGACCCCGCCATAGTGCCGCATTGGATGAGCATGCTCCGCATCCTCGCCGCATCCCATGACGCGTTCGGCCCTCGTCGCCTCCATGACGTCGTACGGGGCGAGCTGAACATCATCCGGAGACATCGCGCGGGCGCCGCCGGGCAAACTCTGCGGGAGCTGCTGCGAGTCGAGTCGCGATGGGCAGAGTTCGCCAGTTGGACCGCCGACAACCTCGGGGACAGTCAGGACGCGGCGTACTGGCTGCGGCAAGCACTATCGATGGCCCGAGAAGCCGGTGACGGCAGGATGGCGACCTACGTCCTCATGCGGCAGGCGCAGCGTGCCGTTGAACGAGGGGACGCCGCCCAAGCTACTGCCTTCGCCGAGTTCGCCAATGCCCGGAAGGAACCCACAGCTCGTGATCGGGCACTGTGCGCCATCCGAACCGCCCAAGCAGCCGCGCTCGCCGGGGAACGAGCACGCTGCCACGCTGCGCTGCAGAAGGCTCATTCTCTGGTAGAAGCCGCCGATGTCAACGCCGGCTGAACTTTGACCCCTCTGTTCCGGCCGAATTTTGACCCCCTCGTTGGTTGTTGATGTTCAGTCGTTGGTCTTGGTGGCTGCGGGGACGCGGCCGAGGTCGCGGTCTTTGAGTCGGTAGCTGTCGCCCTTCATCGAGATCACCTCGGCGTGGTGAACGAGGCGGTCGATCATGGCTGCGGCGACGACATCGTCGCCGAACACTTCGCCCCAGCGGCCGAAGGGCTTGTTGCTGGTGACGATCAGGGTGGCTCGTTCGTAGCGGTTGGAGACGAGCTGGAAGAACAGGTTCGCGGCTTCGGCTTCGAAGGGGATGTAGCCGACCTCGTCGACGATCAGCAGCGGGATCCGGCCGAGTTTGACCAGTTCGTCTTGCAGGCGGCCGGCGTGGTGGGCATCAGCCAGGCGGGACACCCACTGGGCGGCGGTGGCGAACGCGACCCGGTGTCCTGCCTGGCAGGCCCGGATCCCGAGGCCGATGGACAGGTGGGTTTTGCCGGTGCCGGGCGGGCCCAGGAAGACGACGTTCTCTCGGCCGGTGATGAAGTCGAGGGTTCCCAGATGGGCGATGGTCTCCCGCTTCAACGACCGTTGGTGGTCGAAGTCGAACTCCTCCAGGCTCTTGCGGGCCGGAAACCTGGCTGCCCGGATGCGTCCTTCTCCGCCGTGGGCTTCGCGGGCGGCGACCTCGCGTTGCAGGCAGGCGGCGAGGAACTCCTCATGCGTCCACGACTCTGCCCGGGCCCGCTCCGCCAGGCGCTCCACCGACGCGGCCAGGGACGGCGCCTTCAGGGCACGGGTGAGGAACGCGATCTCGGATGCGACGTTGCGGCTGGTCTTGGCGGCCATCACGCAGCCACCTCGTCCAGGCCGAACATCCGGTCGTAGTCGCTCAACGGCCGGCGTTCGACTTGGGCGTCGACGGCGGCCGTCGGGGTGCGTTGGGCGGCGATGCGCAGATCGGCGGCGGCTTGGCGGTGGGCGGGGTCGGTGATGCTCTGATGCTTGGCCCAGCAACGGTCGTGCCGGGCCACCGGTCGGCCGTCGCAGAGCACCGTCACGTGGTCGCAGTCGGCGGTGACCTCGACCCGCCGGCCGACCACTGACGGGTGCACCGAGTAGTCGTTGCCGTCCAAGCGGACGTAGTGATCGCGGGGCAGCCGGGTGGCCTGCCGCCACCCGACCACCGGCGCGACCGGCGGCAGCGGCAGCATCACCTGCCGGTCGGCGTCCCACCGCTCCGCCGGGCGGCAGCCCAGCATCCGGTGCTGGCGGTTGTTCGCCCGCACCAACCACTCGGACAGCTGAGCGTTGAAGTCGCCGGGTGAACCGAACCGGCGTCCGGGCAGGAACGAGGTCTCCAGATAGCCGTTGGCCCGTTCGACCAGGCCCTTCGATTCCGGGTCCGCCGGCCGGCACTGGATCACCTTGATGCCGAGGGTGCCGCGGAAGGCGTTCATCGCCTCGGTCAGCTGCGGCCTGCCGGCCCGCCACTGCCCGACGGCGGACTCGTTGTCCCACACCAACGCCTTGGGCACCCGCCCCCAGCCGGAGATCAGCGTCCAGTGTCCGACCAGCAGGTCCGGCGACTGCCGCGACGGGATCATCACCGCAGACAGCCACCGCGAATACCCCGACACCATCACCAGCACCGGCGGCCGACCGACCTGCCCGAAGCCCAACGGCACGTCCGCCGGCGGGAACCACAGATCACACTGCGCCAGCTCACCCGGCAGATACTCCGTCCGCTGAGCCGGATCCGGCCGGCGGAACAACGGCCGCAGCTGCTGCACCCGATCAGAGAACACCGTCTTGCCGCGAGTCCACCCGACCCGCTCCATGATCACCGTCGTCGGCATGTCCGGGAACTCCGCCAACAACGCCCTGATCTGCGGCTCCACCGCGTCCACGATCGAACCCTTCGCCGCCCGCTGATAGCGAGGCGGCTCATGACTGGCCAAAGCCTTACGCACCGTGTTCCGCGAGACCCCCAGCCGACGGCAGATGGCCTTGATCGCCATCCGCTCCGCCCGGTACAACCGACGGATCTCCGCCCAGTCCTCCACGCTCAGCACCTCCCGATGCTTCCGGAAGGGGTCAAAATTCAGCCGGAACCACGGGGTCAGTTTTCAGGCGGAGCCGACAGCCGAAGCCGTCGATGACTCAGACACCATCGGTCGGCACTGCACCCGTACCTACGTGCTGGCGTACGAAGGACAGTGCCATCTCATCCTGGGTCAGGCGAAGCAGTCCATCGGTGTCCTCGAGACTGTCCTCGGCGCCTGGCCGTCTGCCTATCGGCAGGACGAAGGCCTCGCCCGTACCTGGCTCGCGACCGGCTACGCGCACCTCGGTCGCATCGAGGAAGCTGCCGAGCAGGGCGAGAAGGCGCTCACCATCGCCTTCGACGCAGGATCCTTGCGTCTGATCAAAGCGCTGGGGCGCGTGAACCACGAGCTCGGATCGCGGCGCGTGACGGATGAGGCGCAGCGTTTCCGCGATCGACTTGCCATTGCGGATCAAGTGGTCGGCAGAATGGGCCAGTGAACCTATGGACCACAGCAACGACCACGGAGGCGGCCCGCCGCGCGGCATCAGTAGCCGTTCTACCGGTCGGCAGCTTTGAGCAGCACGGTTCCTATCTCCCGCTGGCCACCGACACCATCGTCGCCAGCGCGATCGCCGCAGCTGTTGCCGACCGCTATGACCTGCTGCTACTCCCGCCAATCACGATCTCCTGCTCGCACGAGCACGCCGCCTGGCCGGGAACAGTCAGCATCTCCGCACGCACACTTGACGCGATCATCACAGACGTCAGGGAGTCGCTTCAGCACTCAGGCGTGGAGCGCCTTGTGATCGTAAATGGTCACGGCGGCAACTACGTGCTCTCGAACGTTGTGCAGCAGGCCAACGTTGCCCGGCCCCAGCTCGCGCTCTTCCCGAACCGGCAGGCATGGGAGGTCGCATGCCAGGATGCCGGCATCGTTAGCTCCATGCACGACGACATGCATGCCGGAGAGATCGAGACCTCCGTGTTGCTCGAGGTGGCACCGGAAAGTGTGCGTGAAGGATATGACCGGGAAGACCACGTGGCCGAGCACCCGCACCTGCTCACCCTCGGCATGCGCGCGTACACCGAGTCGGGGGTGATCGGACGACCCTCTCTCGCGTCGAGTGACAAGGGGCGCCTACTCCTCGCTAGCCTGACGGCCAGCTTTCGGGAGACGTTGGAGTTCTTGAACAAATAGTCAGTCAGGGCCCCTGGCGTCGCTATCAGTGACGTTGGCTAATTGGTTCCCGATAGTCGGTTCGCTTCCCCGCGAGATGCGATCCCTCTAGGGGGTAACGAGCACTTCCGCGACATCCCCTGGCACGCCCTCGGCATGATCCTATTGCGATCCCTCCACGGGTGATGAGCGAGCGGTGCACCGCGAACGCATGGGAGATGCTCGTTCCGTTGCGATCCCTGCAGGAGGATGAGCGACCATTTGGGAGTTCGCATGTCCAAGCTTTCCGAGCAGCTGTTGCGATCCCTCCAGGGGTGATGAGCGACGGTCCCACGAGATCCAGATCGCGATGGCGTTCGGCGCGCTGCCATCCCCCAGGGTAATGAGCGACCGGCCAACTACAAGCGCATCCAGGGCCTGAAAATGAGGATGCGTCCCCTCCATGATGCGCGACTGAACGCTGCTGATCTGTCCTAACAGCAGCGCAGGCGCGGCCGTGTCTTAAGCCCTCAGAGTGACAAGCCCCTGCCCCTGCTACTGCCTTTGCAGGATGACACCGGCGCTGCTGGCAGACAACGCCTTCACGGAGTTCGTTTTAGATCAAGGGCAAGTACAAGATTCAGGACTGGTTGTTTCGATCCCTTAAGGGGTGATGACTGTCAGCAGAGCGCCTGGCTTCCAACCAGGCGATTGGAGTCGTTGCGATCCCTTAATCAAGGAACGATTAGCGACTTGCGGAGCGGCACCGACCCAGCTCACCAACTGACGTTGCGACCCAGAGAACGGTGAGCGACCTGGCCCGAAAGCGCCACGCCCCGCAGCTAGATCACGTTGCGATTCCTCCAGTGTTGATGAGCGACCCAGCTCCGCCAGGTGGACCTCGCCGCCGCCGCGCTGTTGCGACCCCTTCAGGGGGATGAGCGACGGGTCTGCTCTCGCTGCGAGCCAGTGGCGGGAGCGGTAGTTGCGATCCCTCCAGGGATGATCAGCGACGTGACTCCAACCAGTCGATCTACGGCTTTTCGGGCGCGGTGTTGCGATCCCTCCGGGTAACTTAGTAGATGTAAGAACTACGTTGCGATCCCTCCAGGGGTGATGAGCGACTGGTGGCCACCGTGCTGACCTCCGCCCTGCCGGACGCGTTGCGATCCCTCCAGGGGTGATGAGCGACGAGCGGGCGTGGTCGGCGGCGGACCGGCGCAACTTCTCGTTGCGATCCCTCCAGGTGTGACGAGCGACGCGCCACCCGCGCATGATCCTCGTCGAGTGCACTACGTTGCGACCCCTCTAGGGGTGATGAGCGACAGTTCTCCGAGCGGACCGCGCCGATCTGCCTGCGCGGGTTGCGATCCCCTCCACGGATGATGAGCTACTACGCCGTGACGTCGCACCATCTCCACGCCACGGCCGCGTTGCGATCCCTCCAGGGATGATGAGCGACCCGCAGGCGTTGCAGGTCAGCGGCTACCGGCACGCGATGCTATCCCTCCGAGCTTGATGAGCGACCAGGAGTAGCCAACCGAGACACTTGGCGTTAGCACGTTCCGATCGTGCCAGGGTGATGAGCGACGCCGACCCTGTCGCGCAGCACCGACGGCTCGCGGGTTGAGTTTCCTACTGGAAAGCGCCGTCAGCGACAGCGCACGGCCGACTTCAAGTCGCAACCCCCTACGGGGCGAAGTGATCTGGCGCAGCACCTCGAAGACGACATTGACCTTGTGCTGTTGCGATCCTTCCAGGCGAGCTAAGCAGGAACTTCGAGAATCTGATCCCAGTCGAGGTCTGCGAGTAGCGATCTCTGCAGAGTTCATGAGCGGCGTGACGGGGAGTGCCCTAAAATTGGACGGCTCTAGCAATCTTTCAGGTGCGATGAGCCAACGCCACTATACAAAATGGTCTTGACCATCGTGGTCTGGTTGCGATCCCTTCAGGTCTAATCAGCGGTGTATGACGTGCTTCAACTATCATCCGCAGCGTAGCTGCGACATGTGATAGTTGACGTCCTAGATTTGCAAGCTCGCCTGGGAGACTGTGTTGCGGTTCATGTGCTAGGCGGAGGCGCCGCAGACCCCAGCGTTGCAGTGGGTGCGTATTCAGCACGCACAGGTCGCGCCGCCGGCGACGGTGCTCACCGCACCCAGCCGAAGCCCTGGATGTTGGCAACTCCCAGGCCCCACTCGCGGAGTGCCCCGATCAGGCGGGGGTCCGCGTGGATCCGAAGTGTCACCGTCGCTCCAATCCGGGTGCCGCGCGCGGCTTCGAAGCGTCGTCGCGGCCCGGCTGCCAGAACCTCGAGTTCGGCATCGCCCGGCAGGCCGAGCACGTCGGCCTTGTGACGGATGTTGGCGGCCAGCGCCGGGACGTATCCGTCGTCGTCGGGCAGCAGGTACCGGTTCTTGTCGGCCTTGACCAGCACAGGTGAGCGGGTCTCCAGCACCGCCGGCGATTCCGGGCTGGTCAGCGGCTCCAACTGGGCGCCCTTGACGGCGAGGGTGACCGGTCCCCACCGCAGCTCGCGGCGGCTGGTGACGCTGGCCAGCAGTGAGGCCGCCAGCGCGGGCATCGGGGACCCGAACCAGATCCGGCCGTTCGGCGACATCATGTACGCGCTGCGCTTCCTCCGCGCACCGAGGAAGACCGGAGGTGAAATCCCCACCGGCCGCAGGGTGCTCTGCCCCCAGCCATCGTCGTGCAGGTGGGTGGCCAGGATGGGGGCCTGGTCGGCGATCAGGCTGTAGACCACGGCATGGGCCACGCCGTGCACGTACTTCCAAGGGAGTTGCGCGTCGGGTCCGGCGACGTCTGCGTAGAACCGCATGAACTGGTCTCCATTCAACTGTCCAGGGTGATGTCCAAAGCAGGCAGGGCAGTTGCTGGGCTGCCTGCCGGGAGCTCATGAGGGGCGCTGGCCGCGCTTGTTCCTCCCGGCGGATCCGGGCCGCGCGGCAGCATGGTTCTGCCCTGAGTTGGTCTTGTGCGCGGCGCCCGGCGTCGGGCCGGGACGCCGCTGCTGAGGCGCCGGCTTCGACGACTTGCGGCCGGAACCGCCTCGATCGGTCCGATCCGAGCTGGTCTCGGCGAGGTACGGCAACTGCTGCTCGGCGTCGCGTACGTGCGGCAGTGCCCATCCCTCGACGGCCTTGCCGCCCTTGATCCGGTCGTTCTCGACGAACCACCTGTAACTCTCGGCCTGCGGCTCCGGAGAGGTGCGCGGATAGTGCACCGGGCTGGCGACGGCTGCGGCGGCGGCCAGGTACGACGTGGTCGCCTCCCGCAGCACCTCGTTGCCGCGGCTCACGGCGTCGAAGCGATCGGCCAGCGCGGTGAGCTGACCGGCGTCGACGGGCTCCGGCCGAGTCAGTCGCAGCCAGCCGGCGCGGACACCGGCCCCATCCCAGAGCCGGGTAGGGTCCCAGTCGAGCTGGACGGTGACGACGCCGAAGCCGTACGGCTTGCCGGCGCCGAGTCGAAGCGGGGTGTCCTGGCCCCTGGTCAGCAGCCACAGCAGGGCGCCGAGTTCAGCGGTGGGCACCCCATCGAGGAACAGTTCGACCTGGAAGGTCGCGCCGGGGCGGACCCAGCCACGGTGGCGGACGAGCTGCGACGAGTGCTCCTCGTGGTCCTTCAAGGCCAGATAGCCCCGCGCGGGGTCGTTGCTGCTCCGGGTGGGTTGCCAGTACTCCGGCTTCTCGTCTCGCCAGCGGTACATCTTTCGGCCCCGCAGCCCGCCGCCGTCCGCGTACCCCTCGGTTTTGCTGGCCGCCCGGGGCATGGGCTTTCCCGTCTGGTCGGGGGAGGCGTAGAAGCGGAACTGGGTGGGCTTGGGGCTGCTCAGCGGGGCGAGGGTCACGCCCTCGGCCGGGAAAGCGGCCGGTCGCCAGTCGTCCGTCAAGCAGGTGATCGAGCGGACCCGAAGCCGTCCGCGGTAACCGGAGGCGCCGTCGTTGGTGTCGGTCTCGTCATCGCTCCGACCCGGTGACACCCACCCGAACAGCCGGTCGGCGGGGGAGAGCTGCTCCCGGTCTCGTGCCGGGTGCAGGCTCTCGTGCAGCAAGTCACCGGGAGAGGCATCGAACGGCAGGCGGCCGATCATGACGGGGTGCACTTCGGTGACTTGCTTGCGCGCCTCGTCGTACTTGACGTAGACGAGCGTGCCGGGCGGGAGCCCGCGCAGTTCCGGGCTGCTGGGCACGTGCTGGGAGCGTTCGATCCCGTTCGCGGTGGCCGGGTCACGACGGTAGGTGGCCTTCGGGTCGTGGTAACCCTGCGCCTGGTCGTATGCCCGCAGCACCGACTGCCAGTAGCTCACATGCTCGTCGGTGACGGGGACATCCAGGCCCGAGGTTTCCACGAACAGCCGCTCGTTATGCTTGCTCGCGATGGAGTGCCCGGTGGCGGAGAGCCATCCCCGCACGATCCGGTGCCGACCATCGCCGTGGGCGCCGCGCGGCGAGGCATGCAGGTGCGCCTGGAGTTCCTGCTCGGTCCGCGCGAGGTCGGTCGCGCGCCAGGTGCGAGACCCTCCGTTGCCTGGCACCGCCACCCGTGCGTACACCTGCGCCCCGTGGTGTCGGGACAACGGCCCGGCGGCCAGGTCGCCGAGGCGGTGCACGGGATCCTTGCCGTAGGCCGGCACCAGAGCGGCGTACTGCGCCTGGTTGCCGCTGCGGCTGCGCTGCGCCCACTCGGCGTCACCGCGGCACAGCCGGAAGAACCTGGTGCCGTCCTCGTCCTGGTGGACGCGGGCCGGCGTGAGCTCGAGGGCCGTGTTAGCGGGCACGCGGTAGGCGAGGCGCTCGTGATGTTCGAAGAAGACGCCGTACCGGCTGGCGGTGATCGTCTCGTAGGCGCTGCGGAGCGCGCCCTTGAACGACGCGCCGTGGATCAACGGCCGTCCGTCCGGATCCGTTCGTACGTCGAAGGTCCGGATCCCGTCCTTCGGCTGGCTCGCGGCGGGCACCGGCAGCAACAGCGGGGTGACCGTGGTCAAGGTCAGGGCCAGGGTTCCGCTCCACTGCCCGTCCCGATGGTAGGCGTGACTGGGCGGCGAGCCGTCGTCGAGGTCGGTGCCGGCGAGCCGGCTGCCGCTCCCGGTGCTTCGCGGCAGGGTGGGCACGAACGTGTACGGGTTGACGAAACCGCCCGCCGTCGCGATGGTCGCGCTCCGCGCGCGGTCTGGGGTGACGCTGGCCAGTGAGGCCACGCCGGCCAGTCGGGCGGATCGCCTCCCGTTGTCGGCCAGGTCGATGGTCACCTCCACATCGACGCTCTGACCTTCTGCCATGGTCGCCACGTGTTCGGCCAGGGCATCGTCCCACTGCGACCGGTTGACCTGCTTCGGCTTGGCGTCCTTCGCCCTGTCGCTCGTGCGGATCGGTCCCTCGAGGATGTCGCCGCGCTTGGTGAGCGTCGTTGCGATGACCTTCTTCAGCTTGTCGGCCGGTGTCATGCCGACGTCCTCTCCGAACTGGGCGTGATGACGGCGGTCGTGACGCGTACCTCCGCCGTGGTGATGGCCCGCAGTCCGACCGTGCGGGTGTCGACGACGTCGACGTTTCCGTGCTCGTCGTGCACGAGGTACTCGACGGTGTCGATGACGAACGCCTCCCCGTCGGTCGCCGTCACCGGCAGGTGGGCGGCGGCGTACCGCTCGCTGCCCAGCGTGGTCCAGCCCGGTACGTCGTAAGTCCGGGCGGCGCCGGCGAGCAGCCGGCTGTGGGTGTCGCCCCGTCGGGGCGGCGGCTCGGCGGTGACCGGCTCACCGTCCGGCAGGTCGGCCAGCGTCTCGCCGACGGCTATCGCCGGGCCGCGCCCGTCCGGGGTCCGCAGCCACCGCAGCTCGCGCTCGCCGTCGAACAGCAGCATCTCGTACGCCTCGGCGAGGACGTCGCCGGCGGCGGCGCCGGTTTCGACGGCGCCGGCGGGCCCGACGCGCAGCCAGGTCGCGGACCGCGCGGAAAGGGCGTAGCCGATCACCTGCCGTCCCGGGGGTGTGCCGGGGGCGAACCAGGCGACCGCGTCGGCGGCGCTGAGCGAAGCGGCGCGTACGGCGTGCAGCACCGCACGATTCGGGTCGGTGGTCACGCTGCTACCTCCTGGAACGTGTGCTCCCACCGGGCCATGGCGTCGATGACCTCTTGGGGCGGATCGGCGAGGATGCTGTCGAGCGTCTGTCCGGCCAGCGCCCGCCACGGGCCGCTCAGCCCGTCGCCGTCGAACGCCACGCCGGTCACCTCGATCTGGCCCCGGCCGCGGGTGCCGCCGTAGCCGAGACTGAGCCATCCGTCCCGCAGGTCTCGCAGGAGGAGCAGCAGCAGTGGCAGCGCCAGCGTGGGCGAGCCGTCGTCGCCGTCACGGCCCAGCCAGGCGGTGTCGACGTCGATGCGTACGGGTTCCCACGCGACGGTGCTCGCCGGGTCGAGGACGCTGAACAGCCGGTGGTCGCCGGCTCCACCGGTCCAGCGGTCGATGGCGACGTGGTCGCTGACTCCGAGCGCGACAGCCGAGGAGATCCCGTCCAGCTTGTTCCGCAGAGCCGAGCGGGCCCGATCCCGCTCGGTGTTGCGCAGCTGACGCTCTTCCCGATCCTTTCCCGGGGTGACGGGCACCGGATCGGGGCTGACGGAGAGGATCTCGTTCCAGCTCTCGGCGCTGATCTTTCCGACGCTGTGGCAGTCGGCCACGGTCAGGGCGCCACGCCGGCCGGGGCTGCTCTTCCCGGTCTCGGCTGTGGAGAGCTGATCGGGGGCGTCGGGTCGGCTGGCGCGTCTGCCGGTCGGCGCCGATCCGAAGAGCACGTCGACACCGGGCGGTGGTTGGCGCAGTGCCGTCTGGAACCTCTCCGGCGCGTCCCGGCCCTGCAATGTGCGGACGATCCGTTCGGCGTGTGCCCGGACCGCGCCGCGGACCGACGAGCCCGGCAGCAACAGCCGCACCGTTCCGTCGGCGGCGGTCTCGGTGAGCGGCAGCGTGTCGACCACGGTGCCGCTGATCGAGTCCCGGACCAGCAGCGGACCGGCCGGCCGCCAGGCGACGGTGATCCGCAGCCGGCCGTCCGGCGGTGAGACATCCGCCTGCGGCTCAGGCGTTGTGGTGGGGGCGGACCCGGTCAGCCAGGAGATCAGGCCGGCCGGCTGGGACAGGTCGGCGCGGCGGAACGTGACGTCGCGCAGCTCGACCCGGCCGAACCCCCGACCACGGCCGGCGCCGATCGGCACCCGGGCGTGGGTCAGGCCGGCGATCATGGCGTTGACGGCGTCGCCCACCAGCGCCGGCCATCCGCCGGGGTGGTCCGGGCCGGCAGCGGTCATCGGGGTGTCGGCGATCAGCCGCAGCGCGAATCTGGTCCCGGCGGGCAGCACCTGGCGGGTGTAGAGGAAGTTGGCGGCCGCGCTGGCCGAGCGCCGGTCGATGCCGACGCCGTCCCGGACTGCCAGGGCGACGTCGTCGCCGATGAGGTGTGCGTCGTCGACGCGGATCCAGGACGGTGTTCCGCCCCGGCCGGTGGTGGCGATGTGCCCGAAGAGGGCGTTCATGAGCTCGACGGGACGGTCACGGAAGGGGTCGACGCCGGCGAGGTAGGCCCGCAGCGCGCCGGCGATCGAGGTACCGGGCAGGCACGGTCGGCCGGTGCCGTCGAGGGCGACGGTCAGGTTGGCCTCGGGCGTGGTGTCCCAGCCACCGACATGGACCGGGCCGAGGCAGGTGAGGGTGCCGAGCACTTCGGTGCGGATCCCGATGGACTGACCCATCAGCGTGCCTCCTTGGCCGTGGTCCGGGCAGGGCTGGGCGCCGTTCGGTTCTTGGCTCGGGCGCCGACGCCCGGCCCGGTGGCGTTGCCAAGTTGCCGAAGAAGACGACGCAGCGCGTCGGTGACCGCGATCGTCAACGCCTCGGTGTGCAGCACCTGCCGTATCGCGTCCTCCCGGCCGGGAGCGAGGGCCAGTGCTGGTTGCTCCTCAGCCAGCTGGAGGCGCTCCCAGAGCAGGGCCGGACTGTCGAGCAGCAGCCGCGCCAGCTCATCCAGGACTGACTCGGGTTCGGCCTTCTCGTTCCGGGTCGGTTTCTCCCACATCTTTCGGCGGGCGGGGACCGCCCTGGTCGCCTCGATCCAGTGCCGGACCATGTCCCGCCCACTCGGCAGGGTCAGCCGCTCCAGTTGGGCGCGCAGCGAGCCGAGCTGGGCCCGGTTCCCGGCGAGCCGACTGATGCCCGGGACCAGGTCGTCGGGCGCCAGTTCGGCGCTGGCCCGCCGGATGGCCCGCCGCCAGGCGTTGACCTCCAGCGGATGGGGTTCGCGGGGCAGCTCCGTCGGCCTCACCTGCGGGTCGGCGGATCCGTGGGAGAAGTCGACCGCCGGATCGTCGGCGGTCAGCTCCGGCGGGTTGAACCGGATGCGGCCGTACCCCTCGGCGGTGCGTTCGCCGATGCCGTCGCGCTCCAGTTCCGCCAGTCGGTCGGGGCCGACCGGGCCGGTCACGACGAGGGTGACGACGCTGCCGGCGCGCAGTGCGACCTGGCTGGGACGAGGTCGGCCCCAGGCGACTGCGAAACCTTCCCGCCTGGTCACCGCCGCGGCCGTGTCGGCGTCGTGTACCTCGACCGACGCGGGAGCCAGCGCGGCCGACAGCGTCTCCGCCAGGGCCTGCGGGGACGGGTCGGGGACGAGCCGCTTGTCGCGGAGCAGCACGTCGGAGACGCACCACACCCGCAGCCGGTCCCCGAGAACCGGTGGCGGGGGATCCCGCAGCGGGTCGACGATCGCGACGACCTCGACCAGCCCGAAGTCGTCCTTGCGGGACCGGCCGAACCGCAGCCGTTCACCCTTGCCCAGCCGAAGTCGAGCCCGGGCCGGCAGCCGGATGTCGGTGCAGAGCAGCGTGCCCGGCGCGATGCCGAGGTAGGTGTAGACGCCGCCGCTGTCGATGGTCGGTCGGCGGGCCTCGTCATCGACCACCGCGTGGGTCGACGCTGTCATGGCCGAGTCGACGTGCCGCCAGCCGTCCCCGTCGCGCACGATCCACCCGGACATCGCCCTGGCGCGCTCGTCGTGCGTCGCCGCGCTGCTCAGCGTGTTGTGCACCGTCCGCCCACGGCCCTTGTCCCCTCGCTGCCACACCCGCGGCACCGGCTGCGCCGGCCGTACCGTCCTCGGGTCCTCCGGATCGGCGACGGCCGGCACGGCATCGCCGACGGCGACGTCGCTCACCCCGATCCGGCCAGGCCCGTCGTGTGCCACGCGGGACAGCACGGTGCCCAGCAGAGCCGTGCCGGGGATGGCGTCACGGCTGGAGACGACGTTGCCCAGCACACCGTCCGCGACCACCACCGGGGTGAGTACCCGCAGCGCCACCCGCACGGTCCGTCGCCCATCGGCGTTCACCCGGTCGTACGGATAGAACGTGACCGGATCCGCTGCGGCCGGTGGGGCCGGCGGCGTGGCCGGAACCCCGGCGGACAGCAGCTGGTTCAGCCGTGGATCGGTCACCGTCGGGTGCCCGTCCGCGTGGTTTAGGCGAGCGCCGGACAGCAGGACCGCGACTCGCCCGCTGCCTCGGTTCCGCTTGCCGCCGACGGCCTCGACCAACCGGGCGCCCGCGCGCAGCAGCAGCTCCGCCGGCACCGGCAGCGGAACGGGCGTCGCCGAGCCGTCCGGCCCGGCGCCCGCCATGGCGACGGTGATGCGGGAGTGCAGCTGCAACGACCGGATCGCCCGCTCCTCGACCCGCAGCAATCGGTCGGCGGCTGTACCGGTGGCGTCGTCGATGGCCACCCCCGGTCGAAGCAGGACGGCCGCTTGCGCCAGGGCCGGTCGGCCCCGTACCCCGGCGCGCAGCCATTCCGGGGCCCGGGCCGGAGTCAGGCGCAGCGCCGCCGGGATCGGCGGCCGCCCGGACCGCGCGGTGAGATCGTCGCGTTGCGCGGGTTGGGACCCGAACAGCCAGGTCACCCAGGCCTGCCAGGCGTGCGGCCGGTCGGCGGCCTGGTCGAAGGTGGCGGCGACCGTCTCGCACGCATCGCGCCACACCCCCACCAAGGTCTTCGCCGGTACGAACGGCAGCTTGTCGGCGTCCCGCCGGACCTCGGCGTCGATGGTGCCCAGTTGGCCCTGGCCGGTGCCGACGTGCCAGTCGCTCAGGAACTCGAGCGTCACGTCGAACGTCGTGAGCAGGGTCATGCGACACCACCGTTCGTGCTGGATCCGGCTACCAGTTCCGGAGCTTGCAGGCGCAGGCCGCGCAGATGCAGCGCGTCGAAGAGCCGCAGGAACGGCTCCGGGTGGGGCTCGGTCTCAGGGATCGGGTCGGACTGCACGTCGAGCAGGCCGTGGGCCCGGTCCGGTTCGGTGGCCCGGCCCACGAGCAGCGCGAGCTGGTGCCGGTACTCGGCCAGTCCGCGGTCGGCGGCCTCCCGCAGCGTGTGGGCCTGGGCCGCCGTCAGCCAGCCGTCCGGGCCGAGCCAGCCGCTCACCTCGTCGAGCAGCTCCACGCTGCGGTGCCGAAGCTCATCCGGCAGGGCTGCGGCGCGGCCGAAAAGGTACGGCCCGGCGTGCCGGGCGACCCGCGTACCGTCGCCGTTCTGCACGTACTCGCGCAGCTCCGCCAAGTCGCGCAGGGACGAGGAGTGCGCCACGTGGAAGTCGAACCCGGCCAGGGCCCGCTCCCCGTCCTTGAACCGCTTGGCGGAGACGGTGAGGGCTTCGGCCAGGTTGTACGCGGTGCCGAACGGGTGGTGCGACTTCACCACCGCGATGCCGGCGGATGCGGTGAGCCCGGCGTGCCCGGTGGCAGCCCGCGCAACGGCCGACAACGTCGGACGTTCGGCGGTGTGGCGGGCGAACGCGTCGGCGAAGGCCCGCAGAAACGGCACGGCCAGCGCCGCGTCGCACGCCAGCGTCACGTCGTCGCCGCCGACCACGATCGGCAGCAGCCGCTCACGCAGGTCGTCCTCCCGCCAGCGGGCGAGAAGGTCGGCGATCGCGTCGCGTACGGCGTCCCAGGTGGCGTCGTCGAGCTCCCGCGCCACGTCGCGCTGATACCGCCGATGGGTCTCCAGCGACACCGGCCGGTTGCGGTCCCCGTACTCGGCCTGGGCCACATTTTGCACGAAGCCACGGAACAGTCCGCCGACGCCGTTGCCGTCGGCGTGGATCACGGCCACCCACCCGCTGTGCCGCAGCACGTCGAGATGTGCCGGCACCACCTCGGCCAGCTGGCCGGTGAGCTTGCCGACCAGGCGGTTCCTTGCTCGTCGGCGCGCACTGGACCGGGCCAGCATCCCGGCCGACGTCGGTACGGCGGGCTCCGCGTCGCTGTAGACCTCCTCGCGCTCGGCCGGCTGGCCACTGTCCCGACACAGCCGGTGCCAGGGAAACACCCGGTCCCGCACGAGCGGATCCGGCCGAGCGGCCCGGACCCGCGCCTGAAGCCGGTACGTCTCGACGCGCGCCTGCTCGTGGGCGGTGTCGTCCGTCGGGTCGAAGGGTGGCCCGACCACACCGGTGACCCGTAGCCCCGGCGTCTCCGCCAACGCCCGTTCGGAAACGGTACGGATCACCGCGCGGCCGGTGTCGGGAGAGTCGACCAACAGCAGCGCCTTGCCCGAGGCGGTCATCACGATCGGGTCGTAGGGCAGGCCGAGCCGGTCGACCGCCTCTCGTACCCACTCGGTGCCGACCTCGTGCACGAGCTGGGACGCGCCGACGACGTGTCGCATCCGGTTGCTGCCGAAGATGTACCGCTGGTTTCCGCCGGTCTCGATCAACACCCAGTGGCGCTCGGCGCTCGACGCGCCGGTGCTTCGATCTGTGCTCATCTCAGCTTTCACCGCCTCTGAGGAGGAGAGTGGGGGAGGAGGCGTCTGAGTCGTCCGTCTGGTGGGTGGGCTGCCGGTCGGCGACGCCGGCCAGATCGGCGCGCCAACCTCGCAGGGCGGCGTGAAGCGATCCATCGAGCTGGTGCAGATGAACGGCGCCGTCCAGCGTCGACTCCACGCCGGCGGACGTCCGGTCGGAGCTGCCGGTCGCGGCGTCGAGCAGCGCAACGGCGCCCTTGGCATCCGACGGGTCCACGCCCAGCCCATGGGAGATGGCCAGGGCCAGGGCCCGAGCCACCACCCGTGCCGTGTTCAGTGCCGCAGGCTGCGGATCTGCTCCCTCCAGCAGGGCGCGGGTGCTCGGATCGGCCAGGACCGCCCGGACATGCCGGACCGCGTCCCGCAGCACCCGCGCCCGCACACCGCGTTCCCGCTCCGGCGTGGCCAGCGCCAAGTCGGTGGCGAGTTCGGCGGCCCGCTCGTGTGCATCCCGTGCCGCCGCGGACTTCGCCGCGAACCCGGCCGGCTCCCGCCGGACCACCTCGGCGCGTACGGCCGCCACTCTTTCCTGCACAGCCAGCGCCCGGCGTAGGTCCGCCCGCCGGCCGCCCTCGGCCAACCAGGGCACGTAGTGGTGCAGGTGGAACACCTGGGCGTCGCTGACGGAGTCGACGCGGGAGGCCAGGTCATCCCCGGTGCCCAACCCCCGCGCCGCGAGGATCGCCGTCCACCAGGTGCCGACCGTCGACGCGTCCACGCCGGTGCCGCGCAGGGCGACGACACCGATCTCCAACAGGTACGCCGCCGCTCCGGGATCCAAGCGCCCGGACCGCCAGGCATCGATGGTCTGCTGCTGCGTCGCGACGAGTCGCCGTACTGCCGGATCCTCTTCTGCGACGCCGCCCGGTGCCGGTCCGGCCGGTCCCTTGGTCCGGGCCGGATCCCACACATCGAGGTACGCGGCGTACGCCCGTAGTTGCAGCGGTACGGGATCCTCGGCGTCGAGAACCTGAGCGCACCGCTGGACGGCGACGGCCACCAGCTCACGGGTTCCGGTGCGTAGCTCCGGCCAGGTGAGCAGCCACTCGTCCCGGTACCGGACGTAGTTGGCTGCCACATGCGCGACCAGCAGCTGCGCCCGCCGCTGCAACAGCGGCGCCGTGGCCAGCGCCTCACCGGCGGGCAGCACGGGCAACGCCGGCGGGCCGTTCCGGTCGGCGGCAGACGTGCCGCCGAGCGTGGCCGCCACGAAGGGCGCCACGGCGGCACCCACCCGCACCATCGCCTGAACCTGGCGGGAACCTTTCGCGTCCTCGGTCAGCCACACCACTCCTCGACCAGGTCGTCCGATGCCGAGCAGTCGGTGACACCACGCCGAGGCGATGTCGTCGAGCGCGTCCACGGTGACGAGGCCGGGGCCGGTGGTCGGATCATCGGCGAGGCGGAGGGCCGGAAGGGTCGCGTCGACGAGGTCGAACGAGGTGGGCTGCCATCGAGCCGCGGCCTGTCCCGGAGCGTCGTCGGTCTCGGCGTTCGGCGGATGGATCTCGGCCGGGGCATCATCCCCGCGCACCCCGGCCCGGTCGACCTGCGCACCCCAACGAGCAGCCAAGGATCGCTGGACCTGGCGTGCCTGGACGGCCGCGACCACGAGCGCCGGTTGCGCTCGGTAGGCCTCCAGGATCAATCCGGCCCAGACCGCCAGCCGTACCTCGGGGTCGCACCCGGTGGCAGCGAGGTGCCGGGACGCGGCTGCCACTGCGGACGCCGCGTCCCGCAGCAGCCGGTTGGCGGCGGCCAGGACCGCCGCGGCCTTGGTGTCCGGGCCGTACCGGTTCAACGTCGCGTTGGTGAGGGCGCCGGGCATCCCGCTCTGCTGGCTGGACCAGACCGAGCGGCCCGACCAGGCCCACCCGGGATGGTCGCCCTCATCGGAGCGGGCCGTCGAGGCCGCCTCCAGCCTGGACCGTTCGGCCCGATTTGGGCTCGGAGCGCCACGACCGATCTCCGCGAGGGAGAGCGCGGTGTAGTCACACACCCAGGAGCGGTGGAACGGGGGAAGGTTGGCAGCCAAGCCGAACAGGGGGGCCACCTTGCGGGCCAACCGCGCCTCCACCAGATCGGCGCGACGCGCCTCGGCCGCCGGGATTGCGGCAGGTAAGACATGCACGATCGTGAGGCTACTAGAAGTATGTAAGTAGTTAAACAACAAAAGTATCCGAACGTCGCGTGTCGTGGAACGGGGCAGATGGTGAGGTGGTCAGGAGAAGAGGACGCCCAGCAAATACGACCTCAGTCGCCGGCGGCAACCACCGGACGGGCAAGTGACCGACATCCGACAACGACACCGTCGGCGTCTCGGACGGTGTCGTGCGGGTAGAACAGGTCGTCGCGATCAGGCAAGGCCTCCGCCACCGGCCGGGCAACGATCAGCAGTACGCCAGGCCGCGCATCCGGCAGGCCGTCGACGTTGGAAGAGGCCGCGGTCCGCTTCAGTGGCACCAGCAACGGGCCGATCCGCACCGCCCCGTGGGCGCGATCCGGGAGCAGCACCAGGCGGGCCGGCGGACCGGCGGGCGCCACCTCCACCGTTGCGCTGTCGCCGATCAGGCGCACCACGTGCGGTGTCAGGTTGAGCACCTCGGGCACCGCTTCGTCGTACGCCGGCTCCATCGGATCAGCTTAAGGATTCGGCCGTGACAGCAGGTGACGATCAGGAGGCGTAGGGTCCACAATGGCGGCCATGCGTCTGCTGGTCCACATCGCCGGAGAAGCCGATCTCCTCCTCGGCTCCGGCGCCGGCTCTGAGGAAACGCGCGCCGCGCTCGTCTCGACGCGGTGCGGAGAACTCAGGGCCGCCCTCACCGGTCCGGCCGGCGCCACCGCGGCCCTCGATCTCCTTTCGGCCGGCACCCCGCAGAAGGGCGTGGCCCAGACGCAGAGACAGAGCCTGCTACTCGGCACGCTGGCCGTCCTCGACAACACACCCGACCTGACGGTCGTGGTGCTCGGCACCAACCAGAGGCAACCTCACTGCCTGGACACCCTGCCCATCGCGGAGGCCATCGCCGCGATCATCAACAAGCGCGCCACCGAAGACGACACCTACCCGTTTCGTACCGCATCGGCGCTGGCCGTTCCGGACCTGCACGAGGAATCCGTGGTTACGGCGCTCACCGCCCACCTCGGCGGGGCACCGTCGTACGAGCAGGCCCTGATGACCTGGGGATCCGGCTCTACGACGATGACCATGGGCGCACTCACCGCTCTCTCCCAGGCGGGAGTTCCGTGGCAGCTCGTCTTCACCAACAATCCAGCCGGAGGGTCGGTCGTCGACCCACTGGACCAACTCGACGTCGACCCGGTCGTCGGCGTCTTCGTCCGCTGGCGCATGTTCGACTCCCTGGCCGACCTCGCCCGCCAGCAGCCGCCGACGGTCCGGCTCACCGACGCCCAACACGACCTGATCGATCGAGCCGCGCAACGCCGCCGCGCTGGCCTCGAAGCGCGGGACTGCGCGTCCCTGCGTGCCGTACTCGCCGACGCCGTCGTGCGCCGAGACGGCACCGCCAGTCTTGCCGTGCGCCGCTACGTCACCAGTCGCTATGCGGAACTGCTCGCCGTCGACAAGGCCGACCATCCCTGGGCCGAGGACCTGCTCCGCAAATACGAGAAGCCCAACGGCGGCCCTCCGCTCGGCGCGAAGCTGCGCAAGATCACACACAACCACCACGACGACCCGATGGTTTGCGCCTCGATCGACCTCCAGTCCTACCGGTGGCTGTTCAGCCCGGTGGTCGCCTCGCTGCAGAACATCGGCAAGGGAAGCCACAACCTCCGCCCGCCCGCCGGCTGCGACTCCAAGATCCTCGGGGAATACCTGTCCCGCTACAAGACCGACGAGACCGGCTGGGCGGACGTCGGTCTACCCGAGCCGCCGGTCACTCCGGCCGACACCGTACTGGCGGTATGGCCGGCGGGCATTCAGAGAAGGCCTGTGAGTATCGGAGGTGAGCTTCGCTCCATCGTCGCAGGTGAAACAGTCGGTCTACAGCTCAGCCAACACGATCTCCCAGAGGCGGTCAGCAAGCACGTCGGCCTGGACAAGATGCGGATCCGGGCGCTCATCTTCGGCGTAGACGATGGACAAGGCAGCCGTGACCTCGCGGAGGCCGACGCCCACCGAATCCGCACCTCCACTCACGAAGCGACGGGGGAGCCCCGGGGTGAGGCTTGGATCGAATCGACCGACCTGGCGGGTGCCGACTCGACGACCATTGAACGTGCCATCGAGGCCAGGCTGACCCGCGAGACCGCGGCGCTCCTGCTGATCCCCACGGGCAGCAAGTCGGTGGTGCTGACATTGTTGGGTGCCATGCGTCGGCTCGGAGCCAGGCGGGGCATCCCTCTGTTCGTCCGCCAAAACGCGAAGTCCGGAAGCCCAGGCGCCTACGAGGTGCACCAGTGGCCGGCTTTGACCGGCGGTGACCTGCCGCTCCTGATCGCCGCCCGTCGAGCGCTACAGAGCTTGGAGTTGGACGTCGCCTGGCGACTACTGGCCGCCTCGGCGATCGACAGGATGGTCATCGAGAAGGCGCGGCAGCTGGCCGATGCGTTTGCCTGCCGCGGGTCACTGCAGGAAGACGAGGTGCCCGTAGCGTCGGGTCACGGCGCGGACTGGAAGATGGGCATGATCGCTCAGCGTCTGGAGCTGGTTGAGGCCGCCCTCTCGTACGCCGGAGCCGACCAGATTCGCCTGCTGGTCCTCGCAGCCGACGCGATGGAGGCTTCTGTTGCCGCCACTCAGACGAGCGGGCCGGCCGGGCTGAAATACAGGCAGTTCCGCGAGGCTCTCCAGGAAGTAGCTGCGCATCGCGACAGGCCCGAAGCGTTGCCTCAGCGGGTACTTCTTCTGCTCAACCATGCTCGGGATCGCGCACCGATCACCCATGGAAGCGAGACCGACCCGGACGCGGTGGTGGCCGAGGCGGCAGACCAGCTCGCCGTGAAGTGGGAGCTCGGCCAAGCCGAGGCTGACGCCCTGCCTCGGGAGGTGTCTTCCCTACTGGTCTGCGCTTTCCTCGCGGCCGAAAATTGTGGGTACGGATGGCGTGGAACGTCTGACAGCCTCCTGCTGCGACACCGCGAAACCATCTCATTACTCGATGTTGCTATCGGTCAACGGCGCTCGCGCACCAACTGATGACGGGGGTGACTCCGGTCCTTCCGCAGTGAACCTTCCCTCCAGGGGTGATGAGCGACCTGCGGGCATGGAGCCGGTCGAGACCGGCAGGCACGATTTGCGACCCCTTCCGAGGTGATGAGCGACACCGCCTCCTGCCCTACGACGAGATCTCTACCGAGTTGAGATCCCTTCAGGAGCGACGAGCGACCCGTCCGGATTTACTACTCGCAGGCCGCGCACTACTCGTTGCGATCCCTTCAGGGGTAATGAGCGACGGGCGATCGAGAGCACCGACGCGTTCGACACCGACCGGTTGCGATCCCTCCAGAGGTGATGAGCGACTTCGACGAACCGGTTGGTTCGCCCCCTGCCCGGGCGTGTTGCGATCCCTTTGAGGGTGATGAGCGACCTTCCTCAACCAACCAACCGGAGTAACCAGCTCGTTGCGATCCCTTTAGGGGTGATGAACGACCCGAACCTTACGTCGCAGTTCAGGAAACGTTCGAAGCTGCGATCGGCGACTTTTGCAGCAGTCCTGCGGTCGTGTGTTCGTGCTGGTCACAGATTCGGGCTGACCTAGTGCGGTATCGCGTGGTGCCTCAGCGGCATGGGTGCCTGATCACCCGTCCGGGTGAAACCCTGTCGAGACAGCGTAGCTGCACCGGGTGTAGCTGAGTATCACGACGGTCCAGGACTCCGCTGCCGCAGGTGCAGGGCTGGGCGGACCAAGCACCTGGGGGTCGGACTCCATTCTTTACCAACCTCGTGGCCAGCAACCAGGATCGTCAGGGGTTGATAGGGGGAGCGTGGTTCATCTCGACACGCGCGAGCGGGTCGGCAGAAGAGCGCGCCTGCGGCGTCGAACTGCCGCAGCGAAGCCCGTCAAGGGCGGCCGGGTGCAGCGTTCTCACGGGTCTCGTTGACTCCTTGCAATGGTTATTTTCGATGGATATGATGGCGTTAGGCGGTTGCCATCCACGACGGTCGAGGAGCCTCACGCCACGGACCCGACGACTTACCACATCCGCACCGGCCCGACGCGCCATGACCGGCGCTGCGGCCGTGGTCTTCGCCGGCGCCAGCCTTGTTCGCCATCGACGCGGCGTCCGCCTTGGCCACACCCCCCCGGGTATCCCCCCCGGTTAAGGCGTCTGCCCAGTCGCAGCTCAACGCTTTGACCGTCAAGAGCAAGGGATCGACGAGCGGGTACTCCCGCGACCTGGTCCCGCACTGGATCACCATCAGCGGCGCCTGCAACACCCAGGAGACGGTCCTCAAACGCGACGGCACCTCCGTGGTCACCGACACCAGCTGCGCGGGGACCTCGAGCTGCTGGTACAGCCCGTACGACGGCGCGACGTGGACTGCCGCCTCCGAGGTCGACATCGTCCATGTCGTGCCCCTGGTCGAGGCATGGCACTCGGGCGCCAGCGGGTGGACCACCAGCCGGCGGCAGAACTTCGCCGACGACCTGGCCCGCTCGTAGCTGATCGCGGTAACGGGCAACGGCCCAGTCCAAGGGCGACCAGGATCCGTCGACGTGCCAGCCGCCGCTGTCGTCGAACCGGTGCGCCTACAGCAAGATGTGCATGACTGTGAAGTCAAGCTGGGGATTGAGCCTGCAGCCGTCGGAAACGTCTGTTCTACAGACCATGCTGAGCACCTCCTTGGCCCCCGTACGGCCTTACGGCGGAGAGCGACAGCCAGTACGGCCAGGACCAGCGTGTGGCCCCATATCCGCCGGTGAAGCGTGATCTCGGACTGGATGTCGTACTCCGACGGTACGGTCGGCATCTTCGATGCGCAGTCGGGAATGAATGGCCCGCCAGCGAGGTTGGTGACCGTGGGTTACCTATGAACCCGGCGGTCGTCCACCGATGCGATGGTTTGATCGTATAGGGGAGAGATGGGTGTAGACGAGGCGTTCGACGAGTTCCAGAAGACCGTGGACGCCGAGCGGATGCAGGTGGTGTTGGCCCGCGCTCGGCGCGACACCTTCAAGGAGGCGCTCGGAGCCGAGAGTGACGTGGAGGAGGTCTTCGGTTCGGGTTCGCTGCGGCGCAGCACACAACTCAAGCCAATCCACGACGTGGACTTGGTGGTCGTGTACGCGGAGGACGACCACCCGGACTGGGGCCGGCCGGGCGATTCGGCTGAGGAGGCCCTCGACTACACGCGGGGGCGGGTCAACGCGTTGCTGGGGGCGACCAACGGCACCGTCGACAAGTTGGTCCGGCTGGCGCGCTGGCGCAACCACGCGGTGAAGTGCTTCATCGATGACCCGGACGACCCGGACGCGTTCACGGTCGACACGATGCCGGCACTCCGGCAGGCCAACGGCACGCTGCTGATCCCGGAGGCGCTGTCGCACACGTGGGTGACCGCGGACCCGGAAGACCTGATCCGGCGCGTGGCCGACCACCAAGCCGACTGGGCGTACTTCCGGCCGCTCGTGCGCGTCCTCAAGGACTGGCGGCGCTCCGTGGAGGTCGAGGGTAAGATCAAGTCGCTGCTGATCGAGGTCCTGGCGCTTGAATGCATGCCCCGCTCGGGGAGCCGGGCCGAGGCGTTGCGGGCGTTCTTCACCGCCGCGGCGGTGCGGGTGAACATGCCGATCGAGGACCCGGCGGGCCACTGCGGTCTGATCCAGCCGGACCTGGACAAGATCGGCCTGCGGACCGCGCTAGAGGAGGCGTCGGAGATTGCCACGCGGGCGTGCGACCATGCGGCGGCGGGCAACACGGACGACGCGCTGCGGGCCTGGCAGGAGATTTTCGGCGAGGATTTCCCGGCCCCGGCGGCGAAGGTCAGGCCGGCCGCGGCCGGGCCGGCGCTGATCCTGCCCCGGCCGATCAAGGACGCCCCGCAGGGCTGATCGATGACATCTGACGACGGCGGCGCGGTGACGTGGTGGCAGTGCGAGCCGCGCCGACTCGCTCGCGACCAGGCCGAGATCGGCGAACGGTTCCCCGGGTTGCGGTGGTTTGATCCGGGTGCAGGCGGATGGATCGGGCGGCTGCCCCGGTGGCCGTTCGAGCGGCCGGAGCCCGCCGAACTACCGATGCTGGTGGGCGAGAAGGGTCTTGAGGTCGCGCTCCTGTACGGGCACGCCTACCCAATGGTCGCGCCGTTGATCTACCCGCAGGACCCGGAACCGGGGATCATCGAGCGATCGGACCACAAGTGGCACGTCAACGGCGATGGCAGCCTGTGCTTGTTACAGGACGACGCGACCTGGAACGGCCGCGGCTCGGTGGTTGACCTGCTGCTGAAGGCTGCTGGCTGGCGGGTGGAGTTTGCGCTGATGAAGGCTGGCGCGATCGAGGCGATGACCCTGCACGGCATCGTCGATGACGCGCAGTCCGACCATCTGGTCGCGGTCGCGGCCGAGGCCATCGAGGATTCTGATGGCCAACAGGCAGAGCGTGAACCGGACGACGTTCTGTGAATCGGCTCCTGGTCATGGTCCCGAGCGAGGGCGTTGACCGGCTGCGTGCCGCGGGCAGCCACGGAAGTGCGACCTTCAGGGTCTCCGATGCCGAGAACGTGGGCTATCTGTGTGCGATCTCGGTGAAGGAGGGGCTGACGCTCCCGGTGGAGATGTCACCGCGTACGCATTTCCTCAACTTCGGAGATCCGCGCCGGAGCGGCTACTGGTTTCGGGTGGCCACCGACCTGCACGTCGCGTGGGAATACGGGCGGCGCCGTAGCGGCGTGCTGCCGGTGCCCGCGTTCGCCGAACTGGTGCCGTCCGGCTTCAAGCAGCCGGGTGGCGGGAGCGGCTACATCGCGCTCACCTATGCGCCCAACGCGAAGATCGACCATCCGGGGGCCGGGATCACCGAGTTCGCGGCTTGGCTCGTGACCGCCGACGGCGTAACACCCTTGGACGTGACGTGCGAACCGCAGGTCGTCGGCAACGCTCAACTCACCCCTCAGTGGCCGGTCGACTCGCTGGCCACAGCAACGGTAACGGTCGTCGGGACCGGCAGCATCGGCGGCGCTACGGTGCACGCCCTCGCCGATTACGGCGTAGGCCGGCTGGTACTCGTCGACCCGGACCGCCTGCTGTGGCATAACCTCGTGCGTCACGTCAGCGGCCCGGCGCAGGTCGGCAAGATGAAGGTCTTCGCCCTCCGCGACGACCTTGAAAAACTGCGGCCCGAAACTCACATCGAGCCGCACGCTCTCGACGTCATCCGCGACGCCGACAAGGTTCGACCGCTGCTGGCCCGCAGCGACCTCGTCGTGTGCACCGCCGACGGTGTCGCCCCGCGCCGGGTCGTCAGCCACCTGGCCCGCCGCGCCGGGCTGGAGGCCGTACTCGCCTGCGTGCTGGAAGACGGCGGGATCGGTGAGATCCTGCGGCTACGGCCGTGGCCGGACCGGGGCTGCCTGGTCTGCCAACGGCAGGCTCTCACCGACGCCGGAGCGATCGATCCCGAGCCCGCCCTGGACGCCGGCTACGGCACCGGCACCCGCCACCGGCCTATGACCGCGGTCGGGTCGGACCTCCACCTGGTCGGCCAACTCGCCGCCAAGGCCGCCGTCGCCACGCTCCTGGAATGTGCAGGCCACCCGGACCAGCGGCTGCCCGGCGATCACGGATTGCTCGCGCTCCGCCCGAAACCAGGCTGGCCGCCGCCGTTCGACCTGGCCCGCGCCGGAGAACTGCGCTGGCTGGACGCTCGCCCGCCCGTATCCGGTTGCCCGACCTGCGAGGAACCGTGACGGTCGAGTCGCCCGTCCAGCGCGTTCACCTCACCGCCGCCGCCCACGCCGTCATCAGGCAGGAATGCACTCGCTCCCAGGACGGTAACGAGACCGGCGGCATCCTGCTCGGCCATGTCCACCACGGCGTGGCGGAAATCCGGGTCGCCGGCGGCCCGGGCCGACGGCCGTGCGGCAGCCTGCCTTCTTCCTCCGCGACCTCGGGCACGCCCAGCAACTCGCGCACGACGCCTTTACTCGCGATGGGAGCATCTGGGTCGGCGAATGGCACACCCACCTCGCCGCCGCCCCGGTCCCGAGCGGACGCGACCTCGCCACATACGCGCGGCTGCTCGCGGACCCGGACCTCGGCTTCGAGACCATCGTCGCGATCATCGCCGTCGCGAACCCCAAGTGGGAGCAGCCAGCGGCATACGCATGGGCTTGCTTCGGCAACCACGCGGTCGCCGTCCCCCTGGTCCTGGTCACCGACGACCAACGCCCGACCTCAACGGAGGACCACCGATGACCTCGCCCGAACCCGAACCTGCCGCTGGCTCGCTGTCCCGTGTCGGAGCATTGCGATCCGGGTTCTACTACCAGGACCTCATCGCCTGGTCAGCCGCCCTGCGCGTCCTCCAGCCCAACGCCGGGTACAACCAACTGGAAATCGAAGTCAATGGGGCCGGCAACGTGGACGACGTCATCCTACGCGCCAGCGCCGACCGTCACCGCTACGCGCAGGTGAAGTGGGCGGCCAAGACCGCCGACCTCATCAACGATGGCTACCTGACCGGCGTGCCAAAGAAAGGCAAGTCGCTGCTGCAAAAGTTCCACGGAAGTTGGACACTGCTGCGTGACCGAGACGACGTCCCGCCGAGCCTGGAACTGACCACCAACCGCGCTCTCGACCCGACCGATCCGCTGCTGAGCCTCGTCGACGGACGCTCCGACTGCCTCAATCCGGCAGCACGCCTCGCAAGTCCCACCTCTCCCGAGGGGCGCCGCATCGATGAATGGGCGAGCCACCTGCAATGCGATCGCGATGACGTGCTCGCGATGCTCGATGGACTCGTGTTCAAGGTCGGCCTGACCATCAGCAGTGAGAAGGATCGCGCACAGGCACTCATGCTCGCCAACGGACTTCAAGCCGACAACGAAGCCCTTGACCGCGGTGTTGCCCTCATCGACAAATGGGTACGCGAAGGCAGGCGAATCCTCACTCGCGAGGACATCTGCAAGGAGGTGGAGCGAGTGAACCTGCGCGCCGACGACCCTCGCGCCGTACTTCTCGTCCAGGCGATCAAGCGCGAACCGCACCCCGACGATGCCACCGTTGTCCTCGACTGGGTCGACCTGTACGACGGCGACACGCCACCGCTGCGACGCCAACCACGCGACCCAGCCGACTGGGCGACCATGAGCAACGATATAGACGAAGCCGTCGACACCCTCACCGCCCAGGGCAACAACGACATCCTCCTACGCGGCTTCATGCGCCAGGCCACCTTCTTTACCATCGGCGCACGCCTCGCCCAGGTCACCGGCACCACCATCACCTACCTGCAGAACAGCGCAGCCTGGACGTCGAACGCGAAACACGTACCGATCTCCGCCCCCGACGGTGTCACGACCACAGTCGGCAACGGCAACGAACTGGCCGTGGCCATCGGGATGAGCGTCGACCCGACGAGCGCGGTCTCCCGATATGTCTCTGACGCGAACCTCGCGATCGACAGGATTCTCACGCTGCTGCCCGCCGACGGCGCACACGATCAGTCCGTCGCCGGCGCCGGCGAGGCCGTCGCCTACGCCCAGGCACTACGCAACGCTATCCGCCAAGACCTCGAATGCAAGCCCGCCGCTCGTGTCCACATCTTCCTCGCCGGGCCCGGCGGCCTTGCGCTTCTGCTCGGACATCGGTGGAACCGGGTTGCCCAGACAACGGTCTATGAAGACCTTGGCGCTGGGCGCGGCTACGTCCCGGCGTTCAAGGTCGATGCCTAACTGGCGGTCGGCGGACTCCGCTGGTGCATCGACAGTCAGGGGCATCAACTCGTAGTCCGCTGCGAAGCAGCCATCCACTTTCCCGGTGGGCCGGGCGTCTTCGCCGGTGGGGGAACGAGGTCCCGGCCGACGAGCACGGCGAACGGTACGGCGGGCACGGCGATCACGACGGCCAGCACCAGGAAGAGGGCCCCGGTCCGGACCAGCCGCAGCCGGTACGCGACGAGCGCGACCACGGCCGGCCCGACGGCCGTCATCAACGCGGCGACCAGCAGGGCCAGGCTCGCCCGACGTTTGAGGTCCGCGACCTCGCCGGGTTGGTCGCCGTAGCTGACGCTCCACTGCTCCAGGCCGGTGCCCACCCACCACACCGTCGCCGCGTTCAGGCCCGTAGACCCAGACCAGGACCAGGAATCCCACCATCGGGCCACCACGCCGACCGCCTCAGACGTCATATGCCCAGCGTGGACGGCTCAACCCGGCTGAGCCGGAGTCGGCGTACTCAGACTCGCCCGGCCGGGACGGAGCCGTGCAGCTGTGTCGTACACCAGGTTAGTTGGGTGGTCGAGACGGTGCCGCTAGCTAGCCAACCCCTCCGGCGAAGCGGTGAAGCCTGAGCAGGGATTGGGCCCACTGTCGCCACGCTTATCCCGGGCAGCCAGGGAGCTAGTTTCTGGTGATCTTCAGCGATTGCTGGGTTCGCATGGCCCTTCCGTACTCGGTCGGTTTCCTCTGTCAGCTCGCGGAACGATCGTGGGATGCTGTCGTGTGCCGTGGCTGCGGCATGGAGCCGACGACAGGGGCGAGTGAGTTTTGGTGATCCATCCCGATGACCTGCCCCGGTGGCGGCGCAAGCTCGATCAGATCGAGGCGGCTGTCGATCTCGACGAGGAGGCGAAGCAGCGCTGGGCCGAAGCGGACGAACTGCGACCCACCCGGGATGCCGAGGCCCGTGCTCTGGTCTCGGAGCTCGTCGCCACTCGGGATTTCGCGGCGTTCCGGGCAGGCTCGGACAAGTGGTCACGCCAGGAGGGCCCGTACAACGCCTTCTCGGGTTTCGGCCAGATGTGGCTCAACCAAGTCGCCAACAACCTGCCCGATGACCCCGAAGCGCTGAGCGTGCTGGTCCGCGCCTTCACCACGCCGGCCGCCTTGGAGGAGGCACGCTACCGGTTCGCCGAGGTCGAGCGGGTGACCCGGGACCTGGCGAGCAAGGGGCAACCCGCCGTCGGGCGGATCCCGTACGTCTTGTCGGTGTTCTGGTCGACGGACGACGTGCGGCCGGGCTGGCCGGTGATGTGGAAGAGCGCGCCGGAGCGGATGCGGGCGCTAGGTTGGCTGCGGACGTGGGAGAACGCCGACTGCTACCTAGCGGTGGTGGAAGTGGCACGCGCCTTCTATCCGGACGATGTCCACCGGTTCGAGCGGATGATGTGGTTCCTGTCCGAGCGCCAGGGGTTCGTGGGAGTCAACCCCGCTGTGCGGGAGATGTGCGACGAGGCTGCCGGCATCATGACTACCTACGAGGTGGGCGCGCGCTATCCAGACGAGGAACGTGCGAGCCGGGCAGCCGCTCTCGCCGCCCAACTCAAGGGTGAGCTGCACATCGCCGCCAAGGGGCTTCTGGCGGACTTACGAGCCGCCACGGGGCTCGAGCTGGAGATCTCGCAACCGCAGGACCGGATCGCTTCGGACAAGGGTGCTGCGTATCGTGCGGACGCCTACGCCACCTGGTCGCTGCCCGGGGCGGTGTCTGCGGCCGGCCTACGGTTGTGGGCCACGCGTTCAGGGCTTGCGCTCGGCCTGTATGACTGGCGGAACTCGGGCGCCGGCGCGGCGCTTGCCGCGGGTCCGCTCCCCGCCGGTCACCGCTTCTTCGAGATCCGTCCCCATCTCACCGGAGACCGGCTCGTTCCGGTCGACGCCGATCCGGGTGGGAGCACATTCGTGGGGAAGTGGTGGCCCTGGTCCGACGTCCCCCAGGGCGTCTCTTTGAGGGACGCCATTCTGGAGGAGGTGGGTCGGCTCAAGCCTCTGGTGAGGCTGGTCGCCGGTGAGGGAGAGGCCGCTCCGACGACGACCCCCGAGGGGGAGGACCTAGCGGCCGCGCTCGCCAGGTTCAAGGCTGAGCGCCCATATCCGAACGACAAGGACGAGTGGCACGTCGAACAACGACAGCAGTTCGCTGAGGCCCTCTCATCCGAGAACCTGGCCATCTTCGACCTGGACCAATTCCGGTTACTCGTGAATGGCAAGCGCTACGGCAGCCCGGGTCCCCAGTCGGTGCTTAACGCCAGCCTCGCGGGCATGGACTCGGTCGCCCTCGACGCCTTCGCCAACAAGATTCGTGAAATCCTCTTCGGTGACGGAGAGGTCGCCGCCCGCATCGACCGCGGCCTGGATTGGCAGGATCTCGGCACGAAAGGGCTGGGCGAGAGCGTACTGCTGAAGCTATTCGCCGTCAGCGACCACCGGCGCTTCCTGCCGATCTTCCCGCTGACAGGTCCGATGGGCAAGATCGCCATGCTGCGCCGGTTCGGGCTCGCGGAACCTGACGGCGCGTTGAGCCGCGGTCAGCAGCACGTCGAGGCGAACGATCGGCTGCGGGCAACCCTCGAGCAGTTGCTGCCCGGCGATCCCTGGGGACAGGGCCAGTTCGCCTACTGGATGCTCAACCACGACGCGGTGGAGCCGGTCGAGGAGGAGGATCGCATCGCCCGGGTCGCGCAGGATCTACTGCTGCCCGAGCCGTTCCTGCGCGAGCTCGCTGAACTGCTCGATGAGAAGGGGCAACTCATCTTCTACGGCCCTCCGGGCACCGGCAAGACCTATCTGGCGGACCAGCTCGCCGAAGCCTTGCAGCCGGACCCGGATCGGCGAATGCTCGTCCAGTTTCACCCGTCCACCTCCTACGAGGACTTCTTCGAGGGCTACCGGCCACGCACCGATGAACGCGGGCAGCTGACCTACGAGCTTCGGTCCGGGCCGCTTGCGTTGATGGCGGAGAAGGCGGAGAGCAATCCCGGAGTCCCACACTTCTTGATCATCGATGAGATCAATAGGGCTAACCTGCCGCGCGTCTTCGGTGAACTGCTGTTCCTTCTGGAATACCGGAACAAGGCCGTACGCACCGCCTATCGGCCCGACGAACCATTCGAGCTGCCGCGCAACCTCTTCTTCATCGGCACCATGAACACTGCCGACAGGTCGATCGCGATGGTGGACGCTGCCCTGCGCCGGCGGTTCCACTTCATCCCGTTCATGCCGCACGAGGGGCCGATGCGGTCGCTGCTCGTTGACTGGTTGAAGAAGAACGGGGAGCCGGTGTGGGTCGCCGGACTGGTGGATCAGGTGAACGAGCAGCTCCGGGTCCTGCTGAAGGGACCGCACCTGCAGGTCGGCCACAGCCACTTCATGAGGCAGGGCCTCAGCGACGAGCGACTTGCACGCGTCTGGGAGTACGACATCTACCCCTTCATCGAGGACCAGTTGTACGGTCGGCCCGACCAACTGGAGCAGTTCGCCTGGGCGAAGGTGTACGCCGCGTACGGGCCATCCTCCGCCTCGGGGAGCGCGGCTGTGGATGCCGCCTCGGATGATTCCGATGAGTCTTCCTTCTGACACCCGGGTCGCCGACGTAGTCAAGCTTCGCGAGTACGAGACCTCGCCGCGGCCCGTAGCTCTCAACGTCGCGGAGGTGTCCGTGCTCCGCGGCCTCCCCGGCGGTCGCCTCGGACTCACGCCGTCGGACGAGCCCGGTTGCTACCTCCTCCAGGCCACCTCCTGGGTGGGCGCCGTAGTCCTACCTCGGCTGACCATCCAGATCCTGCCGAAGGTGCAGGACCTGCGGACGGTTCTGACCATGTTCACCTCCGGCGCAGGACTGGTGGAGTGGGGGACCGACGGGGCGGCGTACGACCAGAGCGACCTCGTCGAAGGCGTGGCGGGACTGCTGCTACGGACGACCAACGGGGCGACCCGCCGAGGGCTCGTCCACGGCTACCGTGCCGCCAACGAGCGACTCCCGGTGATCCGCGGACGCATGGACGTCCAGCAGTTGGCCGCGCGGCCGTGGGACTCCTGGCCAGTGCCGTGCCGCTTTGACGACTTCACGGCAGACATCCCCGAGAACCGGATCCTACTGGCGGCCGTTCGGCACGTCCTGCGGTGGCCGGTGGGCCCCGTCCTCCGGCGTATGGCCGGTGAGCTGCTTCAACGCCTCGAAGGAGTGGGTGACTCACCGGTCGCGATGACCGAGTACGACCTGATCCGGCGCACACCGCTCAATCAGCACTACCAACCGGCCCTTACCCTCGCGCGGCTGGTCCTCGAGGGCTTCGGCCTCACCCAGGGCGCGGGTGGACTGACAGCGCAGACCTTCCTGGTCGACATGAACAAGCTATTCGAGAAGTGGATCGGGGACGAGCTACGCGCAAGGCTCTACCCCACAATCGAGGTTGTCGAGCAGATGGCTGTCCCCCTGAGCGTCTCGCCGGCCGTCACCATGAACCCCGACCTGGTCTTCCTGCGCGGCACGAAGACCGTTTTCGTCGCGGACGTTAAGTACAAGCTGACCGGGGGCGGTCTGGGGCGTACCAGCGACTATTACCAGCTGCTGGCCTACACCACGGCCCTGCGACTACGACGCGGAATGCTCATTTACTGCCGTGCCGACCTCGCTCCGGACCGAGTCATCACAGTGGTCGGGGGCAACCAGCGCCTGCACACCCACCCGATGGATCTGAGCGGGTCGCCTGAAGTGGTGGCCGAGGCGCTCGATGCCCTCGCGGAGTCGATCAGGAAGCTGACCTGACGGCGTACACGGAAGTTCAGGTGGCCGCGGTCGGTGTGTTGCGCGGCGAAGCCGCGCCGCTGTTTCGGCACCGATCGGCCCTGGGGGGCCCGAGACCGGCTGACCCCCAAGCTGGCGGCGATCGCGAGGAGAGCTAGCGGCCCGGCGATGCCGCAGTCATTCCGGCTCGTCGTACCCGTTGCGGAACAGGGTGTCGGGGCGCGTCCCGTTGGAGCCGCTGCTGGTCCAGCGCAAGGCTACATTCGCCGAAGTGGCCTCCGGGTGGCGATTCCTCTAGGGGTGATGAGCGACCTGGCCAGGAGATAGCCAAAGAGGTTCACATCTACATGTTGCGATCCCTCGCGGGTTGACCGCACGGACCCGATAGCGCTCGTCGACCACCTGGGCGGTGGACGGTGATGAGTGACGGCCGTCGCCAACATGGTCGGGGAGTACACCTTCTAGTTGCGATCCCTTCAGGGATGATCAGCGCCCGGGCGGCACATCCCCGATGGGCTGCGGCTGGCGGCGTTGAGATCCCTTCAGGCTGATGAGCGACCGTCCCGCCCGGCGCGTCCTACGTCAAGAACTTCATGTTGCGATCCCTCAAGGGGTGATGAGCGACCGAAGGGCATGTACGGGCCCTACAACGACTCGGCGACGTTGTGATCCCTCCAGGGGTGATGAGCGACGCTGACCGCGCGGGTGATGGTGCCGGCCGGGCCACGGTTGCGATCCCTCTAGGGGTGATGAGAGACGCGCGCGTCAAGTTCAACGGCAGCTTCCGGCTGAGGGTGTTGCGATCCCTTCAGGGGTGATGAGCGACCCGCAGCACCACCCCGCGCAGGTGCAGGTCTACTCGTTGCGATCCCTCCAGGGTGATGAGCGACCCGGAACCTTAAGTCGCAGGTCAGAGCCGCTTTCCGAGCCTTGGTTGAGGCGGATTTTGCAGCAGCCCGGTGGTTGTGCATTTGTGCTGGTCAGAGCTTTGGGCTGACCTAGTCCGATATCGGCTGACAGTACCTCAGCGGAACGGGTTCGCTGATCACCCGTCCCGGTGCAACCCTGTCGAGAGAGCGTAGCTACAAAGAGCCATTTTCATCGTGGGTAGCGTGCTTCCTCGGCGGCTTGAAGGACGAGGATGGCCTGGACGATCGGGGTGGCGCGGCGTGGGCAGCAGCGTAGTTCGGTCAGGATCTTCCACGTCTTGAGCGTGGAGACGGGCGCGTTCACCGAGGGCTCGGATCTTGGCGTGGTGCCGGTTGACGGCTTCTACCGGCGGGACAGTCGGGTGCGGCGGCGTTTGAACGGGGTCCAGCCGGTGCCGCGGGCGCCTTGGTAGCCCTTATCGGCGAAGGTCAGTACGTCTGCGCTGGTCAGCGCGTCGATGATGCGGTGGGTTCGAGCTGCGGTCAGGTCGTGGACCGAACCGGGCAGCGCCGGGGAAGCCCAGACGAGCCGGCCAGCGGCATCGGCCATGACCTGCACGTTCACGCCGTGGTGCTTGTGTTTCCCGGGGTAGTATGGCCGCTGGTCGGCGACCCGGTCGGTCGGAATCAGGGTGCCGTCCAGGACCGCGTACGCCAGCTGGCGGATCCGTTCCATGGCGGTGGCCAGGTCGTGGGCGGCCGTCCCGAGCAGGGCAATCGCTTCCTGCACATAGCGCCAGGCGGTGGCGACGCCGATCTCGAAGCCGGCAGCGAGTCGGGTGTAGGGCGTCGCCGTTGCGCAGGTGGGCGAGAGCCAGTAGCGCCTGTCGACCGGGGTCGAGGCGCCGTCACCGGGAGCGGCGCTGCTTGCGGTGGCCGCGGATGCGTTCGGCGAGGTGGTTCAGGATACGGCTGACAACGGAATCGTGGCGGGGTAGGACAGCATGGCGAGGCTCCCGGTCGGGGCCTCGACTCTTGGTCGACAGCTGTCCTGCTGGAGCCTCGCACCCATCGATCACCGGGCCTGCCACACCCGCCCCGAGCTGCAAGATCGCCTTGGAAAAGGCTCAATCAACGGGGCCCGGCACATGCGGCCTGAACCACTCAACCCCGAAGCAACCGAACCCGGGGCAGTCCCGGAGTCATCGGAGGGGTCCTCGCGCTGCCGACCGCCCCAGCAATCACGGCGATGTAGCCGCGGCCGGTTGGCAGCCGTTACTGCGACTTATCGTCCAGTAGCTGCACCCTGCAACCTTCGGTCCCGCAGGGCCGCGGGAGCCGGGTAAAGGTCTTCCTCGAGTGCGTCGACGGCCGAAGTCCACGCATCGATATCCTTCAGAGGGGGCGTCGGATCTGGGTTGCGGCCATGCAGGATCTCGCAGATCGCGACGTATGCCTCCAGCGCGCCGGCGATCGCCCGCATGCGGCGGACCTGGGCTTCAGGCGATAGCCCCGGCTCGCCGATGCTGAGGTACAGCCGTCGTTCGATCATGGAGATGTCCGGCTTCGCAGCAATCACCGTGCTGGGCAGCCCGGCCGCTGCGCGCTCGATGCGAACGCGAAGCACCAGCGCTGCGAGCGCCGCCTTTTCGGTCGGGCCGCCAGGCCACCCTCGGTAGGCGGCCTGGAGGTCCGCTAGCTCGACGTCCGGATAAGTGGCCATCTCAGCTCCCGACCTGTTGGACAGCTTTAATGATCTTCCGGGTTTGGCGTACCCACAGCTGGGGGTCCCCCTCGGGGGCGCGGCCATGCGCCGCGCCGTTGAGTGCGTGCACGGTCGGCGTAAATCCGTTGACGTCGATGGCGCGCAGACCCGCACGGCGGGCATAGTTGTTCAGGAGTGCCAATTGGTCGAGAGTCTTCCGTGCGCTTCGGAGGTCGGCGACAACTGTGGCCTCGGGTGAGCCGACCCGCCGGCCCAGGATCTCGATCTGTGCGACGACCTCGGTGTCGACGGCCTGCCGGCACATTGCCAAAGTCATCGCGGTGACGGCGTCGGGGGTCCCGATAGGCGCTCCCTTCTCGGCTCCGAGGATTCGCTGGACCTCGTCCAGCCGCTGAATCCCCGGACTGGCCACGTGCCTCACCCGGACCTGCGGCCGGCCGTCACCGTACCGGTCCATCCGAATGTGGGTTGGCATCGCGCCCAAGCCGCGGAGCTCACGCCAGAGGCGGTCGTCGTGGGTGAACACGACCACCTGAAAGCGGTCAGCGAGGGTCATCAGATGCCGAGCCAGGTACCGCACTCGCCAGGTGTCGAACGCATGGATCGGGTCGTCGAGGATGAGGAATCCGAACGGGCTCTCTGGCTGGGTTGCCCGGGGCAGATACGTGGCCAACGAGAGAGCGTTGCGCTGACCGGTGCTTAGGATCGCGGAGCTGTTCTTGCCGGTGGGCAGGGCCACGTCGCCGTCGGCGAGGTCTAGCGCCACACTCCGCCGGAGCTTCGTCCCGCCGGTCAGGGCGATGCCGGTTAGCTTGAGGTCCGCGTCTGGGTTCAGTACGGACCACAACTCCATCACCTCCTTGCCGATGGGCGCGAAAATGTCCTCGCGCGCGGTCCGGATCCACCGGTCGACCTTGCGGTCCAGCCGCTCCGCCACGGCGAGCCTGACCAGTGCCGGGCGTTCCCGGCTGCGGACGTCCATCCACGATTCGATGTGCGCGCGGATCGTCGCCTGCGCGGCGATGGCGTCGTCACGCCGGGCAAGAAGGCCGTCGCGGATGCTCCCGTACCAGCCAGCCAGATCGGTGCTCTCGTCCAGCGCCTCAGTCAGCGATGCGATGGATGGGGCTACGGTGGCGAAATCGGTAGCCAAGCGGACGAGCCGGTCCCACTGCCGTATCCGCAGCTCGGTGGCCGGATCCGTCAGCTGAGTCAATGCCCGGCGCAGGGAGTCGGTCAGCGCGGCCGGGAAGCATCTTTCAAGGCCCTGCAGGGCGGTAGTCGTGGCGGCGGTCGCACTGCGCAGTTCCCGGGTGGCCGTCCTCAGCCGCTCGGCATCCTCGGAAGCGCGGCGTGCCCATTCTTGCCCGGCCGTCCGGCAGACCGGGCATACGTCCCGGTCACGGAGGTCGTCGAGCCGCGTGTCGCCAAGGGCGAGCGCCTTCTGGAGCACCGCGAGGAGCGCGTTCGCCCCGGCCGCATCCGATCGAACGGCATCGTCCAGCCGTGTAAGGGCGATGACGGCCCGGTTCCGAAGCCCGTCATCGATCGTCCAGGTGTCGGGCAGACCCAGCGGAGGCGGCGCCGACTCCGGGAGAGTTTCAGCCAGCCCCATGATCCGAGCCTGCGCCTGCTCGTCTGGGAACGCCCCGTACTCGCGCACCATCCTGGCCAGTTCCTCCTGGCCGGCCTTCGCGATGCCGTTTAGCGCGCTGGCGTGTGCGGCCTCCACCGCACGCCGTGCCGCCGTGCCCTTCTCCCGGTCAGTCTTCAGGAGGGCCTGCAGTTCTTCAAGCGCGGTCAATTCCAGTGCGTCTTTCAAGAACGCGTGCAGATTGCTCGGATCCTGAATGACCTGAGACATCTCCGGGTACAGCAATACCGGCATGTAGCGTTCGAATGCTTCAGTCCACTCGCTGGGCGGGGTGCTGAGCGAGCCATTCGTGTTGCGCCACTGGACAACTTCGTCTGCTCCGCAGACGATCTCGATGTCTCGACGTCCGTTGCTCACTGTGACAACAATGTCGCGATGCGGATAGTGGACGTTGTTCGCCAGCACCTGGTAGGACCGCCTGGTTCCGCCGCTGAGGGTGTGCCGGGCGCCGTCGGCAATGCTCGTCTTGCCGGTGCCGTTGCGAGCGGTGACGATCGTGAGGCCGGTAGTTGGCTTCAGGGGCAGGTCGACGGCTTCCTCGGCGACCCCGACGTGACCGCGCACATGCAAGTTCCGTACGTACCAGGGCCCGTCGGCGGTGGTGACGCTTGTCGCCAGATTCGGGTTCTTGGCCCGGATTAGCTCCAGAAGCAGATCCCGCATATCCGGCTCAAGACCCGCTGCGGCGGCGGCGATGTCTGCCCAGGTGAGCAGGACGCGCTGCGAAGGGTGTTCGGCGACCACGAAGAGCCCTTTCGGCTTGCCGGCCTTGGACAGTCGCCGCGTTTGTCACGTGCCGGACAACGAGTGGAGAGGGCCGAAAATCGGCCCAGCAGCGAGCCGCACAACTTATCGCGCTCGCCGACGTCAGGCCAGCGACACGCGCTAACAAATGGCCTGGCAAAAACGTACTGGTGTTCTAATTTGCAGGTCGAACGCTTTGATGTGAGGCAGAAGCATCTTCCGGCCGTTGCGGTAGGAGCCACCACCGGTCCAGCATTCGGCTGGCACCGGGCAGGGCAGCGCGACCATGCGCGATCTGGGGGGCGGGCATCCGCTGCGTCGGCGAGTCCAGGCGCCGCGCCGGGGTTGCGGATTATTGCGCCTCCGGCGGGGGCGCCCCGGCTCCAGGATGGCCGGAGGCCGTCTGCGGCCGCTGGCTCTGCGGGTGGTAGCGGCGGGCCATCCTGTCAGCCATCGACCCGGGGGAGCCGCGCAGGCCCCAGCCCGCCCCGCCAGCGTCCAGACGAGCCGTCAAGGTTCCCTTGACCTGGCGGGTCGGGCTGCAGCCCGCTCCTCAGCGTGCGTGTCAACGGCAGACAGGATGGTGGACTCTAATTAGTGTTCGCGGCTGCATGCGGCGGTCGCTGGGTCAGCGGCAGCGGTGCAGTCTGTGCGAGACTGCCGCGTGCACGTTAGTAGTGGCGCTGCAGATGACCCGATCGGTGTCAGCGATGCCTTCGATGTACCTGTCTTCCTCCGGTACAGCTCCCCGCTGAATCCACAGGGAAGGCCCTGGCCGAATGCCGTCCGGGCTGCCCGTGCTACCTGGCCCGCTACCGGGTTACCGCTCGCCGGTGATTACCTAATTCGGACCAGTTGGCGCGAGGTTCTGCACGCGGCGATGACCGTCGGTAGGGATGTGACACCCTGGCTCGCCAACGTACCGAGACTAGCGGAGTTGGAAATCATCTCGCGCTGTTCGCCGCTTCGCGCGTACCTGCGCCGCCAAGAGGGCATTGGTCCCGACGGTAGGGAGGGCTACCGAGTTGTTGCCAATGAGGTTTACCAGCGTGGTACGGAAATAACGGCAAAGGGAGCCTTTAGCTACCGAATCGGAATGACGATGGCCGAGTGGCTGTGTTGGGGCCAGCTCGGCATGGGTCATAGTCTTCACGCTGAGGACTCATATCCGCCCAACACCGATCCTGGCTTGTGGGATGACACAGTTCGTAAGCCGGACCTGTTAGGTGTGCATCCGCTCCGACCCACCAATTGGTTGGTGGAGGCCAAGGCGCAGCGCCGATTGTCGAAAGGCAAGTTGCGGGAGGGTGCCGAGCAGCTCGCTCTGGACGGAATCGTCAACGGCCCGCACCGTCGGGTACTGTGCGGCACGAGCCTGGAAGAATGCCTCTTCATGACGGTGGATATCGACACCCGAGACGAGCGGAACATCGCTCCTCAGAGCGTCGGCGTAAACCCCGGCCCCGTGCTCCCACCCGACCCGGCGACGGATGACGATGCCCTCTACCGGCTGGCCCGCTCCAGCATGCTCATTTACCTCGCTCTGCTGAGCAACGGAGAGCATGCCAGTGTCGTACCGCTCGGCGGTGCGGTTGACCCGCGGCGTGCCCAGGCACGGCGTCGCCCATCGCCCGTGACGCTGATCGAGTCGGACCAGTCCTCAGCATCGCTTCGATCCCGCCTTGTTGACCTTCCCCAACGCTCTGCGGAGTTGGCGGCGCAAGTCGGCGTCGACATGCTCACCGCCGAACTGCCGGGCGCCGGCATCTCGGTGGGTATGTCCCGCCGTCTGTACGCGGCCTGCCAGTCGCTTATCGATACTGAAACGGCTCTAGCGGAGCGTGCCGATTCTGAGGCGGAGCAGGAGTATGAGGACTCGATGGCGCGGCGCCTCGCCGATGATGCGTTGAGCGCGGGGATTACTACGGCGAGGCCTTCCACTTCGCCGCCACGGTGGGAGCGGACGGAGCCGGAGGTCCAGAACTGGTGGCGGTTGAGTAGCTACCGGCGACTAACGCAGCAGCACCGCCGAGATCTGCTGGCCGCCGCGCGTATCGGGTTCGAAGAGGGGAGCGACACCGACTGGCGTAGCCTCGTTGACCGCGAACCGCCGGTTAGACTCGGGCGACCGCAGCAGCTCGAGTCCGCGACCGCCGACACCTACCTGGCCATCGATCCTGGCATAGTCATCTAGCCTTCATCTCCCGCTCGGCGATGCCGCAAATCTGTGCCTCTTGGTGGCATGCCGGGTGTAGCAGTAGGGGAAGCGGTCTTTTCGGCATGGCGATGACGTTCGCCACCAACCCGTCACCCGTGTATTCGGCAGCGGCGGCCATCGCGCCGCACGTCCTATCTGTCGCAGAGCCAGTCCTGGGGAGGTGCTGGTTTATGATCTCCAGCGCCTCCCCAGGACTGGCGGCTGTGATGTCTCACAACCGTCTCACGGACGGCCTGATAAGGCCCGGCAGGACTCGATCTGCTTCGGACCTCGCCTGGCCGTTGACCTGCATGTCTGGCACGGGCCGGAATCGTCCGGCAGCCGCCGGCAGACCTGCTAGTTCACTGGGGGTCAAGGGGTCGTCGGTTCGAATCCGGCCGTCCCGACAAAGAAAAAGCCCTGACCAGTGAGAATGCTGGTCAGGGCTTTGAACTTCTTCTATGGAGATTTGAACCGCCCCCCGAAAACCCCCGTTTACGCGGTGCGGCCCAGCGCCGCCGGCAGGGCGGCGCCCAGTTCAGCACCACGCGCGTGCCGGGCCGGACCCGGTCGACGCCGGGGCCGACCTCGATCACCTCGCCCGCCGCCTCGGGCCCGAGCACCAGCAGGTACGGCGGCGCGACCGTGCCGTTGACCATAGACAGGTCCGAGTGGCAGACCCCGGCGGCCCGCACCCGTACCCGCACCCGTACCTCACCCGGCCCGGGGTCCGGCAGCTCCACCTCCTCCACCGTCAGCGGCTGGTCCACGCCGTGGGCGAGCAGCGCCCTCATCGCGGGATCGCCTTGGGCTGGAGGAATTCGTCGAGCCCGTAGCGACCCAGTTCCCGGCCGGGGTCGGACTGCTTGTAGTCACCGAACGGGGCGAGCGGGTTGAACGGCGCGCCGTTGATGCTCACGGCTCCGGTGCGGATCCGCCGGGCGACCCGCACCGCCCGCTGCTCGTCGGCGGACCGGACAGCGCCGGCCAGGCCGTACCGGGAGCCGTTCGCGACGGCCACCGCTGCGCTGCAAGTTTTTTTTGCCCTAGTGCCCCGGATCGGCTGGCGGGAGGGGTGGTAGCGGCCCGACGTGCTCCTCGTAGGTGCGGGCGAGCCCCTGGATGAGCGCGTCGAGGCCGAGCGCGAAGGCGCCCTCGTCCACCCGTTGCTGATGTTCGGCGAGCCGGTGCGCCTGGGTCAGGTGCGGGTACCGCTCCCCGTACAACCCGGGGTCCTCGACGAAGCCACGGGCGAACGATCCGAGCGCGGAGCCCGCCACGAAGTAGCGCATCAGCGCGCCGATGTGCGTCGCGCGCGCGGGCGGCCAGCCGGCAGCGACGAGCCCGCCGTAGACCGCGTCGGCCATCGCCAGCGCCGCCGGCCGCCGGCCCGGCCCGCGGGCCAGGTACGGCACGATGTTCGGGTGCGCGGCCAGCGCCGCCCGATACGAGTGCCCCCACCGGCGCAGCGCCTCGCGCCAGTCGAGGTGCCCGAAGAAGGAGACGTCCACCTGGGCGGTGACGCTGTCGGCCACCGCGTCGAGAATGTCGTCCTTGGTGGCGAAGTGGTTGTAGAGCGAGGGCCCGCGTACGCCGAGTTCGGCAGCGAGCCGGCGGGTGGAGAACGCCTCCAGCCCGTCCGCGTCGATCAGCGCGGCGGCGGCATCGACGATCCGCTGCCGGCTGAGCAGCGCCTGCCTCGGCCGGGGCATCCGCGCCTCCCTCGCTCACTCGTCGGTCCGCGGCAACTCTGCCACAGCCGGGTCTGGACGTATTTAAACTTGCAGCGCTAGTTTATGCCGCATGGACCTTCAGCTCTCCGCGGAGCAGGCGGCGGTTCGTCAGCTCGCCGCCGAGTTCGTCGACCGTGAGGTTGTCCCGCACGCCGCGGCCTGGGATCGGCGCGAGTCGGTCGACCCGGAGATCGTGGACAAGCTCGGTCGGCTGGGCTTCCTCGGGCTGACCATCCCCGAGGAAGACGGCGGGTCCGGCGGCGACCACCTCTCCTACTGCCTGGTGCTGGAGGAGCTCGGCCGGGGCGACTCCGCCGTCCGGGGCATCGTCTCGGTGTCGCTCGGCCTGGTCGCCAAGGCCATCGCCGCGTACGGGTCCGCCGCGCAGCGGGCCGAGTGGCTGCCCCGGCTCTGCGCCGGCACCGCGCTCGGCTGCTTCGCCCTGACCGAACCGGACAGCGGCTCGGACGCGGCCGCGCTGACCACCCGGGCGACCCGCGACGGCGGCGACTGGCTGATCACCGGCGCGAAGACGTTCATCACCAACGGCACCGTGGCCGACGTGGTCCTGCTCTTCGCCCGCACCGGCGGGCCCGGACACCGGGGCATCAGCGCGTTCCTGGTGCCCACCAACGTCGCCGGGCTCACCCGGAGGGAGATCCACGGCAAGCTCGGGCTGCGCGGGCAGGCAACCGGTGAGCTGCGCTTCGACGCCGTCCGGGTGCCCGACTCCGCGCGCCTCGGCCCGGCCGACGGCGGGTTCCGGCTGGCCCTGGCCACCCTGGCCAAGGGCCGGATGTCGGTGGCCGCCGGCTGCGTCGGCATCGCCCAGGGCTGCCTCGACGCGGCGGTCGGCTACGCCGGGCAGCGCACCCAGTTCGGCAAGCCGATCGCCGGGCACCAGCTGGTGCAGCAGTTGCTCGCCGCCATCGCCGTGGACACCGCCGCCGCCCGGCTGCTGGTGTGGTGGGTGGCCGACCTCGTGGACCGGGGCGAGGCGTTCGCCACCGAGGCCTCGATGGCCAAGCTCTTCGCCAGCGAGGCAGCAGTCCGGGCGGCCAACAACGCCGTCCAGGTCTTCGGCGGGTACGGCTACATCGACGAGTACCCGGTCGGCAAGTACCTGCGCGACGCCCGGGTCGCCACCCTCTACGAGGGCACCAGCCAGATCCAGCAGCTGCTCATCGGACGCGCGCTCACCGGCGTCAACGCCTTCTAGCAAAGGGGAGAACCGTGACCAGATTCGCCGACCGGGTGGCCGTCGTCACCGGCGCCGGGCAGGGCATCGGCGCGGCGACCGCGCACCGGCTGGCCGCCGAGGGCGCCGCCGTCGCCGTGGTCGACCTCGACGAGGAGCGCAGCCGGGCGGTCGCCGACGAGATCACCGCGGCCGGCGGCCGGGCCGTCGGCATCGGCTGCGACGTGACCGACCCCGCGGCGGTGGCCGCGATGACCGACCGGGTGGTGCAGGCGTACGGCGGGTTGCACGTGCTGGTGAACAACGCCGGCATCACCCGCGACGACCTGCTGTTCAAGATGCCCCTGCCACACTGGGAGGCGGTGCTGACCACCAACCTGACCAGCATGTTCCTCTGCTGCCAGGCCGCCCAACAGCACATGGTCGCGGCCCGCTACGGCCGGATCGTCAACCTCAGCAGCCGCTCCGCCCTCGGCAACCGGGGCCAGGTCAACTACGCGGCGGCCAAGGCGGGGGTGCAGGGCCTGACGGCCACCCTCGCCATCGAACTCGGCCCGTACGACGTCACGGTCAACGCCGTCGCCCCGGGCTACGTGGCCACCGCGATGACCGCCGCCACCGCGCAGCGGGTCGGCAGCAGCCCGGAGGAGCATCAGCGGACGGTCGCCGAGCACACCCCGCTGCGCCGGGTCGCCCAGCCGACCGAGATCGCTTCGGTGATCGCCTTCCTGGCCAGCGACGACGCGTCGTACGTCAGCGGGCAGACCCTGTACGTCAACGGCGGCGCGCGCTGAGGCGCGCCGGCGGACCAGCACCCGGAGGGGACATGGACTTCGCGCTTTCCGACACCGAGCGGGCGATCCGCGACACCGCCCGCGACTTCATCACCAGGGAGGTCATGCCGCTGGAGCAGGAGCTGCTGAGGCGGGAACGGGCGCACCGGCCCGGACTGGAGCACAGCGAGCTGCGCGAGTTGCAGCTCAAGGCGCGCAAGTTCGGGTTCTGGGGGCTGGCCACCCCGGAGGAGTACGGCGGCATGGACCTGCCGGCCGTCACCCAGTCCCTGATCTGGACCGAACTCGGCCGCTCGTTCGTGCCGTTCCGGTTCGGCGGCGAGGCGGACAACATCCTGTTCCACGCCAATGACGAGCAGAAGCGCGAGTACCTGGTCCCGACCATCGAGGGGGAGCGGCGCAGCTGCTTCGCGATCACCGAGCCCGGCGCCGGCTCCGACGCGGCCAACATCAAGCTCAGCGCCCGCCGTGACGGCGACGACTGGATCCTCAACGGCGAGAAGACCTTCATCACCGGCGGCCACGACGCCGACTTCGCCATCGTGATCGCGGTGACCGACCGGGAGAAGGGCGCCCGCCACGGCGGCGCGACCGCGTTCCTGGTGGACCGGTCGATGGGCTGGCGCTCGGAGTTCATCCAGACGATGGGCGAGGGTGGCCCCGCCTCGCTGGTCTTCGACGACGTCCGGGTGCCCGGGCGCAACATCCTCGGCGAGCCCGGGCAGGGCTTCAGCCTCGGCATGGAGTGGATCGGCAAGGGCCGCTACATCATCCCGTCGCACGCCGTCGGCATCGCCGAGCGGGCGTTGTCGATGGCCATCGACTACGCCAACACCCGGGAGACCTTCGGCGCGAAGATCGGCACCAACCAGGCCATCCAGTGGATGATCGCCGACTCGGAGACCGAGCTGGAGGCGGCCCGCTGGCTCATCCTGCGCGCCGCCTGGACCGTCGAGCAGGGCATGGACCCGCGACACGCCTCCTCGATGGCGAAGCTTTACGGCGCGGGCATGGTCAATCGGGTGGTCGACCGCGTCCTGCAGATCCACGGCGGCATGGGCTACACCCGCGAGCTGCCGATCGAGCGCTGGTACCGGCAGGTCCGGCTCTACCGGATCTTCGAGGGCACCGACGAGATGCAGCGACTGATCATCTCCCGCGACCTGCTGCGCGGCTACACGAAGCTGGGAGGGCACCTGGCATGAGGGTCTTCGCGTCCATCGAGGAGTTGGCCGAGGCGACCGGCGAGACCCTGGGCCCCGGCCCCTGGTTCCGGATCGACCAGCAACGGGTCGACCGGTTCGCCGACGCCACCGACGACCGCCAGTGGATCCACATCGACCCGCGACGGGCCGCGGCCGGCCCGTTCGGCGGCACCATCGCGCACGGCTACCTCACGTTGTCCCTGCTGCCGGCGCTGGCCGGTGGCCTTTACCGGGTCGAGGGGGTGGCCATGGGGGTCAACTACGGCCTCAACCGGGTGCGCTTCCCGGCCCCGCTCCGGGTCGGCAGCGCGGTCCGCGCCACCGCGACCCTGGCCGAGGTGTCACCCGTGGACGGCGGCGTGCAGGTGGTCACCGCGGTCACCGTGGAGAGCGACGCCGGCGGCAAGCCGGTCTGCGTCGCCGAGACGGTCAGCCGTCTGGTGCGGGGCGTGGCCCGATGACCGCGCTGTCGCTGGCCATGGTGCTGGCCGAGTCCGCCCGCCGGCACGCCGACACCGTCGCCGTGGTCGACGGCGACACCCGGGTGACGTACGCCGAGCTGTGGCTGGAGGCGCGCAGCTACGCCGCCGGGCTGCGCGAGCGGGGGGTCGGCCCCGGCGACAAGGTGGCCCTGCTGGCCCCGAACGTGGTGGACTTCCCCCGGGTCTACTACGGGGCCCTCGCCGCCGGCGCGGTGCTCGTCCCGGTGCACCTGCTGCTGACCGTGGACGAAGCGGCGCACGTGCTGACCGACAGCGGCACGAAGCTGCTGGTGTGCCACAGCTCCCAGCTCGCCCTGGGCGCCGCCGCCGCGGCGGCGGCCGGCGTGCCGCTGGTGACCGTCGGGCCGGCGGCCGCCGGCGCGGTCGCGCCCCGCCTGGAGGAGCTGAGCCACCCGCTGCCACCGCTGCCGTCGTACGTCACCCGGTCGGCGGAGGACCCGGCGGTGGTGCTCTACACCAGCGGCACCACCGGGGTGCCCAAGGGCGCCGTGCTCACCCACCTCAACCTGGTCATGAACGCCACCGTGAACGTCTTCGACGCCAACGACGCGCGCAGGACGGACGTAGTGCTCGGCTGCCTGCCGCTGTTCCACAGCTTCGGCCAGACGGTGGCGATGAACGGCACCTTCCGGATCGGCGCGACGCTGGTGCTGCTGAGCCGGTTCACCGGGCCGGCCGCCATCGACCTGATGTTGCGTGAGGGGGTGGACGTCTTTCACGGCGTGCCCACCATGTACGTGGCGCTGCTCGACGCCGCCCGGGACCGGGACGACCTGCCTCGGCTGCGGCTCTGCGTCTCCGGCGGGGCGTCGCTGCCGGTGGCCGTGCTGGAACGGTTCCACGCCGCCTTCCAGACGACGGTCTTCGAGGGGTACGGGCTCTCCGAGACCTCACCCACCGCCACCACCAACCAGCCGCACTTCGGCACCCGCGCCGGGACCATCGGGCACCCGGTCTGGGGCGTGGAGGTGGAGATCGCCCGCGCGGAGGTGGACGAGCGGATCGAGCTGCTGCCGACCGGAGAGCTCGGCGAGATCGTCATCCGGGGGCACAACGTCTTCGCCGGTTACCTGGGGCGGCCCGAGGCGACCGCGGAGGCGGTGGTGGACGGCTGGTTCCGTAGCGGTGACCTGGGACGCAAGGACGCCGACGGGTTCATCACCATCATCGACCGGAAGAAGGACATGATCATCCGGGGTGGCTTCAACGTCTACCCACGCGAGGTGGAGGAGGTCCTTGCCCGGCACCCGGCGGTCGGCCAGGTGGCGGTGATCGGGGTGCCCGACCCGCGTCACGGCGAGGAGGTCTGCGCGGTGGTGGTGGCGGACCCGGCCGGACCGGGCCTGCCCGACGAGCAGGAGATGATCGACTGGTCGCGGGAGCATCTGGGCCGGCACAAGTACCCGCGGCAGATCCGGTATGTCGACGACCTGCCGCTCGGGCCGAGCCACAAGGTGCTCAAGCGGGAACTGCGTCGCCGGATGGCCCCGCCCGACTGACCACCGCCCGCCGTCCACTGCCACCCGCCCGGGCCGCGGCCCTCGTCGCGCTCACCGCGCGTCGAGGGCCGCTTCCTCCGGCTGTCGCGCCGGCGAGCGTCGCCCGTCGTCGTGCTCGGCGGGCGGCCCCGGCGGTGGCGTCGAATACTGAGCCGATGGCCAACCCCGACCTCGATCCGAGGTGTGCCCGCCGATCGGCCCGCGTGTGGACGTGCCGGACGACCCCGGCGCACTCCTCCCGGACACCCCCGGGTGACGATCGTGCTGACCGAGGACGGGCTGCCGCAAGTCCGGTCGGTACACGATCTGGTGCTCGGCTGCCGCCTCCAGGCGGCTGCTGTCGGGGTGGACGTAGACCCGCTTGGCGAGCTGCCGCCGTCGGCGTGACCGCCCCAGGCCACCAGCACGACTCGGGGTAACCCGGCGCCGGCGAGGTAGGTCAGGGAGGCTCGGAGACAACGTCAAGCGCCCGCAGGGCCGTTGACCGGCGACGGGGCGACGGCATGCCGACAGGCGTGGGTGACGAGCGGCGGGCGGTAGGCGGCTCCGGCGATGCGGAAGTATGGCGTGCTGCCGACTGTCGGAGGGCGGGCTTGCCGAGCCGCCCTCTCAGTCCAGCTTCGGTTGTTCGTACAGTTCGCGGGCGGACAGGTTCACCGCGCTGCCGTCGGCGAGGCGGACGGTCAGTGTGGTGATGTTGCTGCTCGACTCGTCGGAGCCCTCGGGGTACCAGGCGCCGAAGTAACCGTCGCGAAGGGTTGCCCGCGCCGTCCGTGACGAATCGCCATCCTTGGTCCGCAAGTTGATCTCCACACTCGTCACCTGTGAGCCGACGTGTCCCGCCATGATCCGGACGTAGCCTTCGTCGGTACGTAGTTGACCCCACGAGTACATCTCGACACCCCCGGCGCCGAGCCGCTCGGTGCTGGTCAGCACGGTAAGGATGCTGGTATTCCGCACGTCTCCGTTGCGATCGCGGAAGCACGTCTGGCTTCCGGCCGGCGACACGGCATTCACGTATGCGTACTCGCCGCGTCTTTCACCGATGACCACCCTTGCGACGCTCGCATCCTGGGCAGGCAGGCATTTGCTGACGAGGTCGCGTGCCTCGGCATCCGAGATCGGACTCGGCTCGGGCGTCCACGACGCAAACGCGGGACCGGCGTTGAGAAATGTCAGGGTGAAGGCGACAGCGGCGGCGAGCGCTCCGGCAGCACCGGCGATCGCCAGGCGAGGCCGGCGGTGCGGTGTGCGCGCTGGTGCTGGGCGTGGTCGCCGATCAGTGGCGACGATCCGCTCGAGCAGTTCTCGCGCGGGTTCCTGCCCGACGCGTGCGGGCACCGGGACCGCGGCAGAGCGGATCGTCTGGTTGAGGACATCGTCGTCGGTCATGCGGAGCCTCCGCGTCGTGAGGGGCCGGCCGGTGCAGGGACGTTTGTGGGTTCGCTGTTCGGCCGCTGACCGAGATGCTGACGCAGGCGGCGGCGGGCGCGCAGCAGGCGCAGACTGAACGCGGGCCGGGAAATGCCCAGTACGTGTGCTGCCTGCGGCCCGGTGAGGTCTTCGATCGCGGTCAGCGTCAGCACTTCCTGATCGGCGGGTGACAGGCGCTGCCAAGCCTTCACCAGGTCGATGCGGGTGGCCGCGAGGTCCGCCTCGGCGCTGCTCGGAGCATCGGGTTCCCGCAGGACGCGAAGCGCGAGGCTCTGCTGCCGCTGGTCGCTGCGCTGCCGGTTGTGCAGGACATTGCGGGCCACGGTGAACAGCCAGGCGCGCGCCTCGCCGAGTGATTTCGGTACTTCGTCCAAGCGGCGCCACGCTACCAAGAACGTCTCCGCGACCACGTCTTCGGCAACGGTGAGGTGTGCACGGCGTTCGACGAAGAGCAGCAAATCGTCGTACGTGGCCCCGAACAGCTCGCGGAAGGCGGAATCGGCATCCGCGGTCGTTGGATCCACACTCTTCCTCGTGTTCGGCGCGCTGCGGCTGATGGTCATTGTCGTGGCCGGTCCAAGACGAAGCCGCGGATCAGGGGTGCGAGTGGGCGCTCGACGAAGCGATGGACAAGCCAGGCTGCCGCCAGCAGCCCGAGCACGGCGCCGCCGATCAGTACCGACGCGGGGAGGTGGGTTTCCTCGTACACCTTGCGGATCACGCTGTACCCGATGCGCGGGTGCAAGAGGTAGAAGGGGTAGCTGAGTGCACCCGCGGTGGCCAGCCAGACCATCTTCACCCGGTCGGTGTAACCGAGCGCGATGACGAGCATCAAAAGGTACACCCCGGTGAGCAGCACCGGTGCCGGCCAGACGGGCACCTCGAAGCCGGGCTTCAACTCCAGGGTCCGCTCGTGCACACGCTGCAGGCTGACCAGCCACGCGGCGACCAGCAGCACCCAAAGCCATCGATCGGATCGGTTGCGGCGAAGCAGAAACAGGGTAATTCCGGCGACGAAGTACGGCGCGAAATCGGACATCACGACCTCGTCCAGGGCGGCACCCCGGAAAGCGGGCATGACCACGGCGACGGCCAGCCACACGGCAGCGAACATCTTTGCTCCCCGGTCGGTCAGCTTGGCCGCAAGAATGCACGCCGCGATCAGATAGAACCGGAGCTCGATCCAGAGGGTCCAGTACACGGTGTCGACAAGCGGCGTGTCGAGAGGCTCCGCCAGCATGGTCAGGTTGACCAGCACGTCCCATCCGTCCGGCGGAGGTGGGAAGGGCAGCCCGCCGCTGATCGGTAGCACTGTCGTCACGGCTGTCGTGGTCAGCACGCATACCCAGAACGCCGGATAGAGTCGCGCGGCGCGAGAGGCAGCGAACTCGCGAACGGTGCGTCCCCAGCCGCTCATGAGGATCACGAACCCGCTGATCAGAAAGAACGTCTCGACTCCGAGGAAGCCGTAGATCAGCACCGGTGCCGCGTCCGGCAGGAAGTATGCCGGCGGGCGTACCCCGTCCAACCTCCATGAGTCGCCGAAGTGGTATCCGGCCACGGCAAGAGCACAAACCAGCCGCAACCCGTCCAGCACGTACAACCGCGGCGCCTGCCCGGGAGGGCTGTTGACGGGCGGCGGCGTCGGCGCGCGGTCGAGCAACGCGGTCGTCATGCTCTGCTCCTGTCCTGGATACACGACTGCATCCAGGACAGACATGTGCAGCACCGCGTCAAGTGCTACAGGTGATCACCGTCACCATCCTCTGACGAAGCCGGGCCAGTATCGCGAACCAGGACGCAGCAGTCATCGACGTCGGCCGACAGCCGCCTTGATCTCACCAGCCCTCGGTATCCCGCCCGCGGCCGCAGCGGGCCTATCGTCCGATTCCGGTGGCACACCTGCGCAGCTACCGCCCGCGTATGCCCCCCTCTCAGCCGCCTCGACCGCGGATCCGGACCCGCAGCGGTGTGGGACGCCGAGTTCCATGCGCCGTCGGCGACGACGACAAGTCAGCTGGCCGTTCGACCGCCGACCAGCAACAGTGACTTGCCCACGGTTGTGCGTGCGGCAAGTGCACGGTGGGCATCAGCGGCCTGTTCCAGTGGGTAGGCGGCGCCGATCGCCGGCCGCAGCCGCCCTTCCGCAGCCCGTTCCAGCGCACGTCCCAGCAGCTCGCGCACGGTTTCCTGGTTCGGGGGACCGTCCAGTAGCGGAGCGAGCACCCGTATACCGCGGCGCGCGGCCGACTCCGGGTCCGGTGCGGCGAACCCGTCGGCGGTACCGTAGGTGACGAACCGGCCGCCGTCGGCCACCGCGCCCAAGGCGGCCGTGCCGAGCGGGCCACCCGCCCCGTCGTAGACCAACGCCGCACCGCCACCGGTCGCCTGCCGCACCCGGCGGATCCAGTCCGACCGCGTGTAATCGACGGTAGTCTCCGGGCCCAACTCGCGGGCCAGTGCCAGTTTGACGTCGCTGGATGCGGCGGCGACCACCCGGGCGCCGGCATCGACGGCCAACTGCACCAGTAGCGAGCCGGCTCCACCGGCAGCCGCTGAGACCAGCACCCATTCTCCCTTCTCCGGCCTGCCCAGCCGGTCCAGGCTGAGCGCGGTCACGCCGTCGTGCACCAGCGCGGCCGCCACCTCGATGGCCAGTCCGTCGGGCACCGGCATGGTCTCCTCGACGTCCGCGACGATCCGTTCGGCGTAACCGGTGCTGGTCCGTACAACCACACGGCGACCGATCCATGCCCGGTCTACCCCTTCGCCGGTCTCCACCACCGTGCCCGCTCCTCCGCCACCCGGCACGTACGGCAACGTCCGCGGGAAGAGGTCCTGGCCCCAGCCGCTGCGCAGCAGGGTGTCGAGGAGAATGACGTCTGCCGCAGCCATACCGACGACGACCTGGCCGGTTCGGGTACCGGGTCGGGCAGTTCCGTGGGACACAGCACCTCCGGACCACCGAACACGGCCACCTGTATTGCGCGCATCTGTAGCACCCCTTGCATGGGACAGCGTCCCGGCCAGTGTTCAAGCTGAAGCTTGGTTGAGGTCAAGGCACGTGCTGAGGCGGGGCTGACCCAGGTCACCACTACCAATTGATTCCGTGCGTTCTCTTGCTTCGATTCGGTCGCTCAACCTGCTTCCGAGGTACCGGATGGTCTGATCGGGGCACATGCGCGAGACATGAGCCGTGGCAACGGCGACAGAGTTACCTGACGGCGGAGAGCCCGACTCAAGACCGAGCACCCTCTCAGGCCGCTTCGCCACCCTCAAGACCGAACTGGTCTGCACCCGGGCACGGCCATCCCGTCGCGAACGGGAGATGAGGTCTTCCCGTACATCGAAGGCTTTCTTGGGCCGCGCCGCGTCGATGTATCCAAGGGTGGGTCGATCTCCATTGAGCTCTTTCGGCAAATTCCTGCATTCCCTGCGGGGGTTCCGTCCTACTGGTTGCAGCGCGACTCAGCCAGGGCGCACAGGGAGGGGCTCGATCCTGAAGATCGTCGTCATCGGTGGCAGCGGGCTCATCGGCTCCAAGCTCGTGAAGATCCTCGGCGGCCAGGGCCACGAGGCGGTGCCAGCGTCGCCGAAGACCGGCGTGAACACACTGAACGGCGAGGGAGTGGCGGACGTGCTCTCCCGTGCCGACGCCGTCGTCGACGTGTCGAACTCGCCGTCGCTCGAGAGCGGCGCCGCCCTGTAGTTCTTCGAGACGTCCACCCGGAACCTTCTCGCCGCTGCTGCGGACGCCGGGGTGGGTCACTACGTGGTCTTCTCGGTTGTGGGCTCCGAACGGCTTCCGGACAGCGGTTACATGCGGGCGAAGATCGCCCAGGAGAAGCTCGCCTCGCGCCGGTGCTCATCCAGCCGATGGCGCCGCCGCGACCGGCGTCGGGCCGCTGTCCGGGCGTGGACGAGAGGGTCGCCGACGGCCTCCTTCCGAGAGGGCCGCGCCACCCGCTCCGAAACTTTCGGCGCTCGTCCGGTCGGAAATCCACCCTGCCGTCAAGCGCTCTCCCTGGCAGCGCGCCTGTTGACGGATGGCGGGGCAGTTAGTAGCCTCAGCGCACAAAATCATGGCATATAAATATCTCGATAAGTTTCGGAGGCGGCGAGCGCACTGACGACGGGACGACGACTGACCCGTCGGTGCGGCCACTCGTCGGCTTCTGCCTGCGTGCCCTGCGCCGGCGAGAACCCCCACCACCGCCGCTCACGATCACACCGCTGGAGGGCCGTTGAAACGCGTCCGGACCACCACCACAGCCGTCATGGCCGCCGTCGTGCTCCTCCTCGCCGGCTGTGGCGGATCAGACGGCGAGTCCGACTCGAAGACCTTCGAGTTCTGGTCGTTCGCCAACATCAACCAGAAGGCCGACGTCGACGTCTACACCAAGGCGCACCCGGATGTGCGCGTCAAGCTCACCGAGGTGGGCACCACGACCGAGACCGCGCAGGCGCTCACCGCCGCGCTGGCCGGTGGGAAGGTGCCTGACCTGGTGCTGATCCAGGCCGACGACCTGCCGAAGTTCATGCAGTCTCCGGACAACTTCGTCGATCTCACCACGCTGGGCGCGAACGACATCAAGGGCAACTATCTCGACTGGGTGATGGCGCAGTCGACGACGAAGGACGGCAAGATCATCGGTGTGCCGACCGACGTCGGCGGCTTGGCGGTGGCCTACCGTACGGATCTGTTCAAGGCGGCCGGCCTGCCCACCGACCGGGAGTCGGTCTCCAAGCTCTGGCCGACGTGGGACGAGTTCATAAACGTCGGCAAGACGTACGTCCAGAAGACCGGCAAGCCGTTCGTGGACAACACGCCGACCAGCGTCTTCTTTCAGGCGGTCAACCAGGGCAGTCAGCGCTACTACAGCGCCGACCGCCAGCTGGACTACGACAACGAGCAGGTCAAGGCGGCGTTCGACGTGACGCTGAAGGCCTTCGGTGCGGGCATCTCCGCCAAGCAGGGGTCGTTCTCGTCCGGCTGGACCGCGGCGATGAAGAAGGGCGACTACGCGGTGGTGTGCTCACCGTCGTGGATGCTCAGCCAGATGAAGACGAACGCCCCCGAGACGAACGGGAAGTGGGACATCGCCACCATCCCCGGTGGCTCGGGGAACTGGGGCGGCAGCTTCCTCGCCATCCCCAAGCGCGCCAAGAACGCGAAGGCGGCGTGGAACTACATCTCCGAGATGCAGTCGCCGAAGGGGCAGCTGGACCACTTCCTGATGCAGGGGTCGCTGCCCACCACCCCGTCGGTCTACACGGACCCGCAGCTGGTCGGGAAGACCGACCCGTTCTTCAGCAACGCACCGATCGGCAAGATCTACACCCAGTCGGTGCTGGGAATCAAGCCCTTCTACTTCGGTCCGCAGGACGGCCCCATCGGCACCGAGTTCCTCAACACGCTCACCAGTGTCGAGCAGGGCAAGGTGGACCCGGCGAAGGCCTGGGACACCGCGCTGACGAACGTCAAGAACGCCGTACGCGAATGACCGAGGGCTGATGCGCGGCGGCCGGGTACCGCCCGGCCGCCGCCCATCGGGAGGGTGACGCTTTGACCACCATGCTCGGCCCGGCCCCGGCACCACCGGACGTCCGGAGGCCCGCTCGCAACAGGCGGATCCAGCAGGGCGTACGGGAGTTCCTGGCGCCGTACGCGTACATCTCGCCGTTCTTCGTGCTCTTTTTGATCTTCGGCCTCTTCCCGCTGCTGTTCACCTTCTACATCTCGCTGTTCGACTGGGATCCGATCGGTGAGCACCGTTTCGTGGGGCTGGACAACTTCTCCGAACTGCTGGACGACCCCCGTTTCTGGGGGGCGCTGCGGAACACGTTCAGCATCTGGGTGCTGTCGACGGTGCCGCAGTTGCTCCTGGCGCTCGGCCTGGCGCACCTGCTCAACCACGCGCGGCTGCGGCTGGCCGCCCTGTTCCGGATGTCGGTGCTCGTTCCCTACGTCACCTCGGTGGCGGCCACGACGATCGTCTTCGCCCAGATGTTCGACAGGGACTACGGCATGATCAATTGGTTCCTGGGACTGCTGGGCTTCGAGCACATCGACTTCACGGCGTCGCTGTGGGGCAGTCACATCATGATCGCCACGATGATCGCCTGGCGCTGGACCGGATACAACACACTGCTGTACCTCGCCGCGCTGCAGGCGGTGCCGCGGGAACTGTACGAGGCCGCCGCCGCCGACGGCGCGAACGGCTGGAAGCAGTTCCTGCACATCAGCATCCCGTCGTTGCGGCCGATCATCGCGTTCACCGTCGTGACGTCGACCATCGGCGGGCTGCAGGTCTTCACCGAGCCGCTGCTGGCCAACCCGGTCGGCGGCCTCACGTGCGGGGCGGCACGGCAGTGCCAGACCGTCACCCTCTACCTCTACGAGCAGTCCTTCGGGCAGTTCCACTTCGGCTACGGCGCGGCGGTCGGCGTCGCGCTCTTCGTCATCGTGGTGGTGTTCTCCGGACTCAACTACCTGCTGACCACCCGCATCCGTTCGGAGCGCCCATGAAGCCCGTACCCCCGACCGCCGCGCCCCGGCGGGCCCGGCGGCGCCAGGCCAACCGCGTCCCGATCCCGGTGTACGCGCTGCTGACCCTCATGGCGCTCGCCAGCGTCTTCCCGCTCTACTGGATGTTCGTGGTGGCGACGACGGACTCCGCCACCGCGACGACTCTGCCTCCGACCCTCACACCCGGCGGCAACTTCCTGCACCTGGCCGAGCTGGTCTTCACCATCGTGCCGTTCGTGCAGTCCCTGCTGAACAGCCTCATCGTCGCCGGCACGATCGCCGTGGGTCAGGCGGTGCTCTGCGCGCTGGCCGGCTTCGCCTTCGCCAAGCTGTCCTTCCCGGGCCGTAACACGCTGTTCCTCATCGTCGTGCTGACCATGACGGTGCCGGCGCAGCTGGCAGTGGTGCCGCAGTACCTGATCATCTCCCAGTTGGACTGGGTGGACAGCCTCCAGGCGGTGATCGTTCCCGGGCTGGTCAGCGCGTTCGGCATCTTCTGGATGCGCCAGCACATCGGCAGCACCATCGACGACGAGCTGATGCAGGCGGCGCGGGTGGACGGCGCGACCACCTGGCAGATCTTCTGGCGGATCGCCTTCCCGTTGGTCCGCCCGGCGGCGTACGTGCTGGGGCTGTTCACGTTCGTCTACGCGTGGAACGACTTCCTGTGGCCGTTCATCGTGTTGAAGTCGCCGGAGAACTACACCGTCCAGATCGCCATCAAGGCACTGCAGCAGAACCGGGACATCGATCTGGGCCTGGCCATGTCCGGTTCCTTCCTGGCCACCATTCCGCTGCTGGTGCTGTTCGTCTTCGTCGGGCGCCGTCTGGTGCAGGGGATCATGGAAGGCGCGTTCAAGGGGTGAGGGATGACGAGCCTCCGCCGCCGACTGACCGGCCGGCTCCGGAGTGCCCGCCGCAGCCCGTACCCCGTCACGGTGCGGCGCGGGCTGCGGGTGCCGATGGACGACGGCGTCGAGCTGGTCGCCGACCTCTACCTGCCCGCCGGCCCGGTGGAACCGCCGCTGCCCACGATCGTCGTCCGCTCGCCGTACGGCCGGCACGGCTCGCTCACAGACGCGCCGGCGCTGGCCGGCGAGGGGTTCACGGTGCTGGTGCAGAGCTGCCGCGGTACCGGTGGCTCGGGTGGCAGCTTCCGCCCCCAGCTCGACGAGCAGCGTGACGGCATGGCCACCCACCGGTGGGTACGCCGCCAGCACTGGTTCACCGGCACCGTCGCGACGTACGGCGAGAGCTACCTCGGCTACACCCAGTGGGCGGTGGCGGGACGGATGTGCCGGGACGACCCCGCCAACGCCCCTGACGCCCTGTGCCTGAACGTGACGATGGCCGACTTCGGCGCGGTCACCTGGACCAATGGCGCCTTCTCGCTGGGCGGCTCGCTCGGCTGGTCGCGTCTGATGGCCCTGCGGGGCATGCGCGGCGCCCTGGTCCGGGCGCGGCTCGCGCGGCGGCCGGACCGGAAGCTGGCCGAAGCGTTCGACGTCCTGCCGCTGTCGCGCGGCGACTCCACCGTGGCGGGCCACCCGATCGGCTGGTACCAGGACTGGTTGACGCACGAGCAGCTCACCGACGACTACTGGACCCGGCAGTCGCACACCGCGTCGGTGCCGACGTGACAGCGCCCGTCTACATGGCCACCGGCTGGTACGACCTGTTCCTCCCCTGGCAGCTGCGCACCTACGCCCAACTGGTCGCGGCCGGTCGCCCGCCCCGGCTGACCATCGGCCCGTGGGGCCACCGCAGCGATCAGAGCCCGTTCCTCGCCGAGTCGATCGCGTTCCTCAAGGAACACTTCGCCGGCGTACCGGCGGCCCGGCCCGCGCCCGTGCGCGCCTTCCTGACCGGCGCGGACCAGTGGCACGACCTGCCCGCGTGGCCGCCGCCGGGCACCGCCGTGCGGCGGTGGTACCTGCACCGGTCCGGACTGCTCGACCCGGCCGTCCCCGACGGCGGCGGCACCCGCTACACCTACGATCCCGACCGGCCCACACCCGCGGTCGGTGGCCCCGGCCTGGGCCCGTCCTGCGGGCCGGTCGACAACAGCGCCCACGAACGCCGTAGCGACGTGGTCGTCTTCGGCAGTCCACCGCTGGATCACGCCGTCGTCCTCGCCGGGGAGCCGATCGCTCGGGTCCGGTTCCGCTCGACGGCGGCCGGCGCGGACGTGTTCGTCCGGATCTGCGACGTGCACCCCGACGGCCGCTCGATTAGCGTGTGCGACGGCATCCGCCGCATCGGCGGCGTCGGCACCGCGGCCACCGACCCGCGACCTCGTGAGGACGGTTTCGTCGAGTTGGACGTGCCGCTGTGGCCGGCGTTCCACCGCTTCGCCGCCGGCCACCGCATCGCCGTGCAGGTCAGCTCCGGAGCGCATCCGCGCTACGCCCGCAACCCCGGCACCGGCGAACCCGCCGCCACCGCGACCACCACCGTACGGGCGCAGCAGGAGATCTCCCACGGCGGCGCCCACCCGTCCGCGATCGACCTGCCGGTATGGACGTGAACGGGCGCGGACGCGCCGCCGAAGACATCTCCATCAGTCGACGAGGAGGCTCCCCGGATGGCATCCGTGTTCCATGTGGCGATCACCGGTTCGGATCGCGCCGACGGCTGCGCCGAGCGGCCCTTCCGGACGATCAACCGGGCGGCGGGCGTAGCGCAGCCCGGTGACACGGTGGTGGTGCACGCGGGGGAGTACCGCGAGTGGGTGAAGCCACGCCACGGCGGTCTCAGCGACTCCCGCCGCATCACCTACGAGGCGGCGCCCGGCGAGCACGTGGTGATCAAGGGATCGGAACGCGTCACCGGCTGGGAGCCGCTCGGCGGGACCGTGTGGCGGGCGGTCGTCGACAACGCCGTGTTCGGCTCGTTCAACCCGTTCGCCGAGGAGGTGACCGGCGACTGGATCGTCTACCGCCCGGGTGCGCCACGGCGGCACCTCGGCGACGTCTACCTGAACGGCCTGAGCTTCTTCGAGGTGGGGAGCCGGGCGGAGGTCGACGATCCGCCCCGGCGCATCGAGGTCGTCGACGACTGGACCAGGCTGCCCCGTCCGGTAGGCGATCCCGACCGGACCCGGCTCGTCTGGTACGCCGAGGTCGGTGAGCGGACGACGATCTGGGCCAACTTCCAGGGTGCCGACCCGAACGCGGAACTCGTCGAGATCAACGTACGCCGCAGCGTCTTCTACCCGGACCAGCCGCACCTGGACCACATCACCGTCCGTGGCTTCGAGCTGGCGCACGCGGCCAGCCCGTGGGCGCCGCCGACCGCCGACCAGCCGGGACTGATCGGGCCGGGCTGGGCGAAGGGATGGGTCATCGAGGACAACGTGATCCACGACGCCAAGTGCGCGGCGATCTCGATCGGGAAGGAGGGGTCGACCGGGCGGAACTTCTCGGCTCTGCGCGGTGACAAGCCGGGCTACCAGTACCAGGTGGAGTCGGTCTTCGCGGCCCGCCGGATCGGGTGGGACCGGGAGCACATCGGCTCGCACGTGATCCGCCGCAACACGATCTACGACTGCGGCCAGAACGCGATAGTGGGTCACCTGGGATGCGCGTTCTCCACCATCGAGGACAACCACATCCACCGCATCGGCGTGAAGCGCGAGTTCTACGGGTACGAGATCGCCGGCATCAAGCTGCACGCCGCCATCGACGTGGTGATCCGGCACAACCGGATCCACGACTGCTCGCTCGGCACCTGGCTGGACTGGCAGGCACAGGGCACCCGGCTCTCCCGCAACGTCTACCACGACAACTCCCGGGACCTCTTCGTCGAGGTCAGCCACGGCCCCTACCTGGTCGAGCACAACATCTTCGGCTCGCCCGCCGCGCTGGAGCTGTTCAGCCAGGGCGGCGCCTTCGTCTGCAACCTGATCTGCGGCACCGTGCGGCTGGAGCCGGTGCTGGACCGCGCGACGCCGTACCACCTGCCGCACAGCACCCAGGTGGCCGGCTACGCGGTGATCTACGGCGGCGACGACAGGTACGTGGGGAACCTCTTCCTGGGCGGCGACCCGGGCGCGGCCTACGGTGCGGGCGCGGAGGGCGAAGGGCCGCCGCTGGCCGGCACCGCCGGATACGACGGGCATCCGGCGTCGTTCGCCGAGTACCTGGCCCGCCTCGCCGACCAGCCGCCGAGCGACCAGCAGAAGTACGTCGAGGTGAGACAACCGGTGTACGCCCGCGCGAACGCCTACGCCGCCGGGGCCCGGCCGTTCGAGGGTGAGCACGAGCCACTGGTGCTGGGCGCCGCGTCGGCGGCAGTCGTGGACGAGGGCGACGCGGTCTGGCTCGTCACCGACCTCCCGCAGGCGTTCGACGAGGCCCGCATCGGTGTGGTCACCGGCCGGGACCTGGAACGGGTCCGGTGCGCCGACGCGGAGTTCGAGGAGCCGGACGGCAGCCCCGCCGTGATGGACGTCGACCTCACGGGCGAGCCCCGGCAACCCGGGCGGGACGGCGCCGTCGGCCCGATCGCGGGCCTCGCGTCCGGTCCACGCCGTACACGCGTGTTCTGACGGCGGACCCGCGCGTGCGCGGACGGGGACGGTGGCGCCGACCGGCGCCACCGTCCCCGTCGAACTCAGCCGCGTGCGGCCCAGTCGCCCAGGGCCCAGTCGCGGACCTCGGGCATGTCCTCCAGGTGCTCCACCACGTACGCCTCGTGGCGGTCGAGCTGACTGCGGCACCACGCCTTGAGGTCCGCCGCACCGCGCGGCAGCCGCTTGGCGTTGTTGATGGCGTCCATCACGAGGTGGTACCGCGACGCCTTGTTGCGCACCGTCATGTCGAACGGGGTGGTGGTCGTGCCCTGCTCGATGAAGCCGCGCACGCGGAACCGGTCCGCGTCCGGGCGGCCGTGGACGAGCTGGTGGATCGCGCCGGGGTAGCCGTGGAAGGAGAAGACCACGTCGACGTCGTCGGTGAACAGCTCGGTGAACAGGGTCTCGCTCATGCCGTGCGGGTGGTCCTTGGGCCGGACCAGGGTCATCAGGTCGACCACGTTGACGACGCGCACCTTCAGACCGGGCAGCCGGTCGCGCAGGATCTGCGCCGCCGCGACCGTCTCCATGGTGACGACGTCGCCGGCGCAGGCGAGGACGATGTCGGGGTCGCTGGTGCCGTCGTCGGTGCCGGCCCACTCCCAGATCCCCGCCCCGCGCGCGCAGTGTTCGATCGCCTCGTCCATCGAGAGGTACTGCAACTGCGGCTGCTTGTCGATGACGATCAGGTTGATGTACGACCGCGACCGGAAGCAGTGGTCGGCCACCGACAGCAGGGTGTTGGCGTCCGGCGGCAGGTAGACCCGGGCGACGTCGCCGCGCTGGGTGAGCACCACCTGGATCAGGCCCGGGCCCTGGTGGGAGAAGCCGTTGTGGTCGTTGCGCCACGCCGTCGAGGTGAGCAGCACGTTGAGGCTCGGCACCTTCGCGCGCCACGGCAGGTGCTTGGCCTCCTGTAGCCACTTGCCGTGCTGCACCGTCTGGGAGGCGCTGACCATGGCGAATGCCTCGTAGGTGGCGAACATGCCGTGCCGGCCGGTCAGGTTGTAGCCCTCCAGCCAACCGTGGCAGTTGTGCTCGCTGAGCACCTCCATGACCCGGCCGTCGCGGCTGATCGCCACGTCCTCCGGCGTCACCCGCTCCATGAAGGCGCGGTCGGAGACGTCGAAGACGCCGCCGAGGCGGTTGCTGTTCGTCTCGTCCGGACAGAACAACCGGAACCGGTCGGCGTTGCGGGCGTAGATGTCGCGCATCATCTCGCCCAGCTTGCGCGTCGACTCGGCCCGCTGCTGCGCCGGCTGGGACACCTCGATCGCGTAGGAACGGAAGTCCGGCAGGTCCAGGTCCCGGGTGAGCAGCCCGCCGTTCGCGTGCGGGCTGGCGCTCATCCGCAGGTCGCCGTCGGGGGCCTGGTCCCGGACCAGCGCCACGGGCGCGCCGGTGGAGTCGAACAGTTCCTCCGGACGGTACGACCTGAGCCAGCGCTCCAGCAGCGCGAGGTGCTCCGGATTGTCCTTCACGCCGGACAGCGGCACCTGGTGGGAGCGCCACGTCCCGGTGACGGTGACCCCGTCGACGGTGTCCGGCCCGGTCCAGCCCTTCGGCGACCGCAGGACGATCAGCGGCCAGGTCGGACGCGTACCGTCCCAGGAGCCGTCCCGGGCGGCGGTCTGGATGTCGCGGATCCTCGTCCAGGCGGTGGCCAGGGCGGCGGCGAAGCGGTGGTGCATGCCGGGCAGGTCGGAGCCCTCGACCTCGATGACGTCGTAACCGTGGCCCCGCAGCAGGTGGCGTACCTCCTCGGGGTCCTTGCGCCCCAGCACGGTGGGCCCGGAGATCTTGGCGTCGTTGAGGTGCAGGATCGGCAGGACCGCGCCGTCGCGCTCGGGGTTGAGGAAGGACACGCCCTTCCAGGAACCCTCCAGGGGCCCGGTCTCGGCCTCGCCGTCGCCCACCACCGCGATGGCCAGCAGGTCCGGGTTGTCCATGACCGCGCCGAACGCGTGGACCAGGACGTAGCCCAGCTCACCGCCCTCGTGAATGGAACCCGGGGTGGTCACCGACACGTGCGACGGGATACCGCCGGGGCTGGAGAACTGCCGGAACAGGCGCAGCATCCCGGTCTCGTCCTGGCTGACGTCCGGGTAGATCTCGCTGTAGGTGCCCTCCAGGTAGCCGGCGGCCACCAGTGCCGGCCCGCCGTGACCCGGACCGGCCAGGTAGATCGCCTGCTGGCCGGTGCGCCGGATCAGCCGGGAGACGTGCGCGTAGATCAGCGACAGGCCGGGGCTGGTTCCCCAGTGGCCGAGCAGGCGCGGCTTGATGTGCTCGGCCGCCAGGGGCTCGCGCAGCAGTGGGTTGCCCTGCAGGTAGATCTGACCGATGGTCAGGTAGTTGTTCGCCCGCCACCACGCGTCCAGACGGGCGAGTTCGGTGTCGTCGAGTTCGGCGAGCGTACGGAGTTCGGATTCGACCGCGGTCACCGTGCTTCCCTTCCACTGATCTCGTCTTGTCCGGACCTAGCCTAGGCCCGGCGGCGCCCGGCCACGGGGGGCCGCGGGCCGGAAGCCGAGGGACCTTCGGCCCTCGCCGGCGGCCGTCGCGCACCGCCGGGCCCCTCCTGGGCGAGGCGGCGGTCACCGCCGGGATCAGCCGGCGGTCGCCGGTCCGTAGTAGGCGGCGCGCATCAGTTCCTGCATGTCGTCGAGCATCGGCATCCGGGGGTTCGCCGGCGCGCACTGGTCCTCGTACGCGTTCAGCGCCTGCTGCGGCAGCGCCGCGAGGAAGGCCTGCTCGTCCACGCCGACCGCCGCGAACGACGGCTCGATGCCGACCTCGTCGCGCAGGCGCTCGATCGCCGTGGCCAGAGCTTCGACCGCTTCGGCGTCGGTCGCCGCGGGGAGCCCGAGGGTACGGGCGATGTCGGCGAAGCGTTGCGGCGCCCGGTAGGTCTCGTACCGGGGCCAGCCGGTGAGCTTGCTCGGCACGGTGCCGTTGTACCTGATGACGTGCGGGAGCAGGATCGCGTTGGTGCGCCCGTGTGCGACGTGAAAGGTGGCACCCAGGGTGTGCGACATGGCGTGCACGATGCCGAGGAAGGCGCTGCCGAACGCCATGCCGGCGATCGTCCCGGCGTTGTGCATCTTCTCGCGGGCCACCGGATCGGCGGCGCCCTGGTGGACGGCCCGGGCGAGGTTGCCGAAGATGAGCCGGACGGCATGCAGGGCCAGCCCGTCGGTGAAGTCGTTGGCGTAGACGGACACGTACGACTCGATCGCGTGGGTCAGCGCGTCGAAGCCGCTGTCCGCGGTGACCACCGCCGGCAGGTCGGCGGCCAGGACCGGGTCGACGATCGCCACGCTCGGCGTGAGGGCGTAGTCGGCGAGCGGGTACTTCTTGCCCGACGCGGTGTCGGTGATGACCGCGAACGGGGTGACCTCGGCTCCGGTGCCGGAGGTGGTCGGGATGCAGACGAGCTGGGCCAGCGCGCCGAGGGTGGGGAACTTGAAGGCACGTTTGCGGATGTCGAAGAACTTCTCCCGCAGATCGGCGAAGACCACCTCGGGGTGCTCGTAGCGCAGCCACATCACCTTGGCGGCGTCCATCGCCGAACCCCCGCCGAGCGCGATGATGGTGTCCGGGCGGAACGAGCGCATCGACTCGGCGCCCCGGTCGACGGTACGCACGCTGGGCTCCGGCTCGACGTCGTCGATGATCTGCAGGGCCACCTGCTCGCGGCGGCGGTGCAGCACGGACAACACGCGGTCCACGTACCCCAGTCTGGTCATGGTGTGGTCGGTAACCACGGTGACCCGGTGCACGTCGGGCATGTCGGCGAGGTAGCGGATCGCGTTCGGCTCGAAGTAGATCTTCGGCGGAACTTTGAACCACTGCAGGTTGTTCGTCCGCCGGGCCACCCGCTTGATGTTGATGAGGTCGACAGCCGTGACGTTGTGCGACACCGAGTTGTGGCCGTAGCTTCCGCAGCCCAGCGTCAGCGACGGCAGGAAGGCGTTGTACATGTCGCCGATGCCGCCCTGCGAGGCCGGCGCGTTCCAGATGATCCGGACGGCCTTGACCCGGCGGCCGTACGCCTCGGCCAGGTCGGCGTCCCGCGTGTGGATGACGGCGCTGTGACCCAGGCCGTCGAACTCGACCATCTGCTCGGCGTACCCGAAGGCCTGGTCGTGACCGGTGGCGGGCAGCAGGGCGAGCACCGGGCAGAGCTTCTCCCGGGTCAGCGGCTCGGCCGGGCCGACCCGGTCGACCGGGACCAGGATGATCGAGGTGTCCGGGGCGACCGGGAATCCGGCGTGTTCGGCGATCCAGGTCACCGGCTGCCCGACCACGTCCGGGTTGAGCTTCCCGGAGCCGAAGAGCAGCTTCTCCAGCAGCGACTTCTCCTCCGGTGTCGCGATGTGGGCGTGCAGTCGCCGGAACTCGGCGAGGGCGGCCGGCCGGATCGGGTCGTCGATGATGACGGCCTGCTCGGAGGCGCAGATCATGCCGTTGTCGAACGCCTTCGACAGCACCACGTCGTTCACCGCGCGGGCCACGTCGGCCGACGCCTCGATGTACGCGGGGACGTTGCCGGCGCCGACACCGAGCGCCGGTTTGCCGGTGGAGTAGGCGGCCCGGACCATCGCGTTGCCGCCGGTCGCCAGGACCACCGAGACGGCGGGATGCCGCATCAGCTCGTTCGTCGCGGCCACCGACGGCTCGTCGATCCACTGGATGCAGTGCTCCGGCGCCCCGGCGGCGACGGCGGCGTCGCGGACCGTGCGGGCCGCCTCCGCGCTGCAGCGCTGCGCCGCCGGGTGGAAGGCGAAGATCACCGGATTGCGGGTCTTGAGGGCCAGCAGCGCCTTGAAGATGGTGGTCGAGGTCGGGTTCGTCACGGGCGTCACGGCGGCCACCACGCCCACCGGCTCGGCGATCTGGGTGATGCCGGTGATGTCGTCCTGCGCGATCACCCCGACGGTACGGATGTCGGCCATGTGGTTGGTGACGTGCTCGCAGGCGAAGATGTTCTTCACCGCCTTGTCCTCGAACACGCCGCGGCCGGTCTCCTCGACCGCCAGCATCGCGAGTTCGGCGTGCCGGCCGAGCGCGGCCACCGACGCCTTCTTCACGATCTCGTCGATCTGTTCCTGGCCGTAGGAGTCGTAGCGGGCCAACGCCGTGAGACCGTTCTCCACCAGGGTTCCGATCATGCTTCCGCCCTCCACCGGTCCGTCACCTCGAACCTAGATCCGCGGTGATCGATGCGACTACGGCCGGTGGACCCGCGAGGACGGGACCACCGGCCCGCGCTTGGCCCGCTGGATCTGCTCGTAGACGTGGGTCCGCAGCTCGGTGAACCGGGGCAGGGCCCGGGTGGTGAGCTGGTCGCGTTCCCGGGGGAGGTCGATGACGAGGTCCTCCTGCACCCGGGTCGGCGAGTTCGACAGGACGAGCACGCGCTGGCCCAGGTACACCGACTCGTCGATGTCGTGCGTCACGAACACGGTGGAGATGCCACGGGTCAGGTGCAGTTCGCGGACGAGGTCCTCCAGATCGGCGCGGGTCTGCGCGTCCACGGCGGCGAACGGCTCGTCCATGATGAGCACGTCCGGCTGGTACGCGATGGCGCGTGCGATCGCCACCCGCTGCTGCATCCCGCCGGAGAGCTGCCACGGATGGCTGCGCGCCGACTGCGGCAGCCCGACCGCGTCGAGGGCGTCGGCGACCGTCCGGGCGCGTTCGGCGCGGGAGAGCTTCTTGTGGCGGAGCGGAAGCTCCACGTTGCCGCGGACCGTCAGCCACGGGTAGAGGCTGCGGCCGTACTCCTGGAAGACCACCGCCATCGCCGGGCTCGGGCCGGTCACCGGCGCCCCCTCCATCTCGACGAGGCCGCTGGTGGGGCGGAGCAGCCCGGCGAGGCATTTCAGGAGCGTGGTCTTCCCGCAGCCCGAGGGACCGACGACGCACAGCAGCTCGCCGGGGTTCATGGTGAAGCTGATGTCCCCGATCGCCTCGACCTCACCCCGGCCGGAGGCGTAGACCTTCCGCAGGTGCTCGACCCTCAGCAGGGGACGCCCGTCAGCCACGGGTCACCTCCTTCATTCCGTGGTACCAGCGCAGGACGCGGCGTTCGACGACACCGAAGACCACGGCGAGGACGACGCCGATGAGGCCGAGCAGCAGGATCCCGCTCCACATCTCGGCGATGAGGTAGTTCCGCTGGAAGTAGGCGATCCGGTAGCCGAGCCCTGCCGACGACGCGAACATCTCCGAGATCACCATGAGGATCAGGGCCACCGAGAGCGCCTGCCGTACGCCGGTCATGATGCGCGGGCTCGCCGCCGGGAGGGTCAGCCGCCACAGCCGGTCCCACCGGGAGATCCGGAACGAGTACGCGGTCTCCGTCATCACGCTGTCGGTCGCCCGGACGCCTTCGATCGTGTTCAGCAGGATCGGCCAGATCGCGCCGGAGGTGATGACGACGACCTTCATGGTGTCGGTGATGCCGAGCAGCAGCATCGCGACCGGGATCAGCACGGGTGGCGGAATCGCCCGGAAGAACTCCAGCAGCGGTTCGAGCATCTCGCGCAGCGGGCGGATCCGGCCGATGACGACGCCGGCGGCGACGCCGAGCAGGATCGACGCGAACAGTCCGATCAGGAGCCGGTACAGGCTGGGCAGGACGTCGTCGACGAACGCCGGGCCGATCCAGGTCTGCCGGAACGCGTCGAGGAGCGTGCCGGGGCCGACGAGGAAACGGTTCGTCGACCGGGTGGACCAGGCGGCCCAGAGCGCCACGGTCAGGACGGGAAGCCCGACTGCGAACAGGACGTTCTCGGCGACCCGGATGCCCAGATCGCGAGGGCGGGCCCGGCCCGCGCCGGGGCCGGTCACCGGGTCGCCTCGTCCGCGAGCACCGACTGGTGCCAGGCCAGCGAGCGCCGTTCGACGAAGCGGAACACGACGTTCACCAGCAGCCCGAGCATCCCGGTGACCACGACGAGGCCGTACAGGCCGACCGCGTCCCCGGCGGAGCGGGAGAGTTCGATCATGCGCCCGAGGCCGGGGTTGCCGATCACCATCTCCGCGGTGACGGCCAGGATGAGCGCGACCGCCGCGCCGAGACGCACGCCGGTCATCAGGTACGGCAGCGCGGTCGGCAGGACGAGGTATCGCAGACGCTCGGCGCGGGTGAGGCCGAAACTGCGCGCGGTGTCCCGGGCGACGGTGTCGACGTCGGCGACGCCGTAGATCACCTGCACGAACACCTGCCAGAACGCCGCGTAGACGATGATGACGAGCGCGGCGCGCATCTGCAGGCCGAACATCAGCACGGCGAGGGGGATCAGCGCGACCGACGGCACCGGCCGCAGGAACTCGACTGTCGTGTGCGTCGCGCGGCGCAGGAACGGCACCATCCCGATCACTGTCCCCAGCGCGACCGCGGCGAGCGTCGCCACCGCCAGGCCGATCGCCCACGAGGTCATGGTGAGCCGGACCCGCCGCCAGAACGCCAGGTCGCGGACCTCCTGGGCCAACCGCCCGAACACGTCGGTGGCGTACGGCAGGTAGTGCGGGTCGACCAGTCCCAGGGTCGGGATCAGTTGCCAGACGACGAGGAACCCCAGCAGGCCCGCGGCGCCCAGCAGGATCTTGCGCATCGGCCGGCTACTGCTGCTGGATGAGGCGGTCGAAGTCGGGTCGCCGGTCGAGGACGCGGTACTTCTGGGCGAGCGTCGCCAGTTGCTCCAGGCCGGCCCGGTCGAGCTCCCACCCGAACGCCGGGAGCCGCACGGAGTCCGCCACCGCCTCCGGTAGTTCGAGATTGTCCTTGATGGCCTGACGCAGGTCCTTCTCGTTGGCCGGATCCTTGGCCCAGGTGAGCGTCTTCTTCATCGCCGCCGAGAAGTCCGCGACCAGGGCGGCGTCGGAGTCCTTCAGCTTGCTCGACGTGATCGTCGTCAGGGTGGTGAGCCCGGGGACGGTGGCCTGGTACGGGGCGACCACGAGGACGTCACCGCGCTTGCGCATCTGGGTGATGAACGGCTCGGTCACCCAGGCGGCGTCGATGTTGCCGGCCGCGAGCTGGGCCGGCGCGTCCGGGAAGGCCACCTCGACGAACTTGACCTTCGCGGGATCGCCGCCGTCCTTCTCGACCGCCGCCATGATCGTGACGTCGCCGGCGGCGCCCAGGCTGTTCACCGACACCTTGCGCCCGGCGAGCTGGGCGGGCCGGGTGATGCCCGACTTCGCCGACGCCACCACGGCGTTGATGTCGTCACCGTCGGCGTAGGACGACGCGTAGTTTCCGATGATCACCACACCGAGGTTCTGCAGGTCGGCGCGGAACGGGCCGAACGGCTGACCGATGGCGAAGTCGATGTCGCCGTTTAGTAGCGCCGGGATGGCCTGTGCGCCGCCCTGCGCGGGCACGACCTCCACGTCGAGCCCCTGCTCCCGGAAGATGCCCGCCTTGATGCCGCCCCACAGCGCGGCGGTCTCGCTGATCGGCAACGCGGCCACGCGGACCTTGCGCAGGTCGCCGCTCGCTCCGGGAGACGGATCGGTGGCGTCGGAGTCCGTGCAACCGGTCAGGGCGATCGCGACGCCGGCGAGAACAGCGAGGGCGGTGACCTTCTTCATGGACGAGCCCTTCCGTGCGAAGCGCTGGTGCATCCGGAGGATTGGGGGCCGGTGAGGTGAGGTGAACCATCCGACCGCGTCGATCAGCGTCATGCAGAGGTGATTGATTGTCAAGAATTCCGATAAGGCGAATCGCATTGCGGGACGAGTGGTCGGAACTCGATGTGAATACGTCTTGACGAGTGACGATTTTGTGACCAAACTGTGCGGTTGGTGGTCCGGTGGCGGAGGGAGCGACGACTTGGCGATCGTGATCGTGGGCGCGGGGATCGGTGGCCTCACCACCGCTCTCAGCCTGCACCGGGCCGGCTTCCGTGAGATCACCGTCTACGAGCGGGCCGACGTGCTGCGCCCACTCGGCGTCGGGATAAATCTGCTCCCGCACGCCGTCCGCGAGCTGACCGAATTGGGCCTCGGCGACCGCGTGGAAAGGCTGGGGGCCGCCCCCGGCACGCTTGCCTACTACAACCGGCACGGTCAGCAGATCTGGAGCGAACCGCGCGGACTGGACGCCGGATACCGCTGGCCGCAGCTATCGGTGCACCGCGGCCGGTTCCAGATGGAACTGCTCGACGTGGTGCGGGAACGGCTGGGGCCCGACGCGGTACGCACCGGGCACCGGCTCGTCGGCGTCCGCGACGGCGTCGCGCACTTCGAGACGGGGGCGGGGGAGGTGAGCGTCGCGGGCGACCTGATCGTCGGAGCGGACGGCATCCACTCCGCGTTGCGCGGGCAACACCATCCCGGCGAGGGGCCGCCGATCTGGAACGGGCTGACGCTGTGGCGGGGCACGGCCCGGGCACCCGGATTCCTGGACGGGCGAACCATGATCATGGCGGGGGACGCGGAACAGAAGTTCGTCGCGTACCCGATCGGCGCCGGTTTGATCAACGTCGTCGCCGAGCGGCGCGGGCCCGGTTTCGCCGGGCCCAACGCGGACTGGAACCGGACCGTCGACCCCGCGCCGGTCGTCGCCCTCTTCGCGAACTGGCGTTTCCCGTGGCTCGACGTGCCGGAACTGCTCGCCGCCGCCGACGAGATCCTCGAATACCCCATGGTGGACCGCGACCCGATCGGCACCTGGACCCACGGGAACACGACGCTGCTCGGCGACGCGGCGCACCCGATGTACCCGAACGGTTCCAACGGCGCGTCGCAGGTGATCCTCGATGCGCGTACCCTCGCCTTCCACCTCGCCACCGCGCCGACGGTCCGGGCGGCGCTCGACGCCTACGAGGCGGACCGGCGGCCGGCGACCACCGCGCTCGTGCTGAGCAACAGGCGGCAGGGCCCGGAACAGGTGATGGTGCTCGCCCATGAGCGCGCGCCGGACGGGTTCGACCACGTCCACGACGTCATCCCGCCGGAGGAGCTCACCGAGATCGCCACCGGCTACAAGAAGGCGGCCGGCTTCCTGCCCGCCGACCTCAACGAACGGGCCTCCCTCACGCCGACTGTCTTCTCCGGTGTCCTGCCGTGACCGGCCCGGAGCCGGCCGAGCTGGACGCGGCGCGACTGGCGTCGGTGATCTCGCCGCTGCGCCGCACGCTGCTCGCCGCCGCCCGCGCCGCCGAGCACCTGCCGGAGATCCCGGACGCGCAGATCGAGATCGTGCGGGCCCTGCCCCGGGGCACCGTGTCCGGCCCCGGCGAGCTGGCCGAACGACTCCGCCTGAGCCGCTCGACGGTCAGCAACCTGCTGACCACGATGGAGGGCAACGGTCTCGTCGAGCGCCGCCCCCGCCCCGGCAACCACCGCCACGTCGACGTCCTCGCCACCCCGAAGGCCCTCGACCTGTTCGACCGCTTCGACCTCGCGAGCGGAGACCTGGTCGCCCGCGCCGCGGCCACCCTTCCGGCGGCGGACCGCGCGGCCCTCGCCGCCGCGGTGCCCGCGCTGGAACGCCTCCGCGACGCCCTCGCGCAGACCAAGGACACCCCATGAGTACGCGCCGACACGTCGGCCGCGACCCGGCGGTTCCCGGCCTGGAGGCCGCGTTCGAGGTGGAGGTCCGGCTCGGCGCGCTGGAGGACCACGGGGTGACCCGCGCGGGCCACCGCCGCGTGGTGCCTGTCGTCGGCGGCCGGGTCACCGGCCTCGTCGAGGCCGACATCCTTCCCGGCGGCGCCGACTGGCAGCTGGTCCGCCCCGACGGCGCGATCGAGATCGACACGCGCTATTCGGCGCGCACCGCCGACGGCGGTCACGTCTACCTCCGCACGTTCGGCGTCCGCAGCGGCCGCCCGGAGGTCCTTGAGGCGTTGCTGCGCGGCGACGCGGTCGACCCCGCCGAGTACTACTTCCGGCTGGGCGTACGACTGGAGACGTCGGTGCCCGCGCTGGCCGTGCTGGAGCAGTGCGTCTTCGTCGCGTCGGCGATCCGTGAGGCCGACCGGGTGCGCTACACCGCCTACCGCGTCACGTAGTCGTTCCCGCGCGGCGCGTTGTGCGCGTTCGCCCTCCCCGTGCCCGGCCGCCGTGATACCCCATCTACTATGCGCCTGTAGTAGACGCTGGTTGTCGAGGTGGACGCCACGCGCCGGGCCGGACGTGCGGAGGGCATGGGATGGGACGCGCTCACCCGCTGCTGCGGCTGGCGCTGTTCGTCGCCGTGACGTTCGGGGTGTTCGGCATGCACACCTTCGGCCACCCGGCCGGACCCGACGCCGCCCACGCGAGCGCCGTACACGGGAGCACCGGCCACGCCGCCGACGCCGCCCGCGAGATCGCCGCCGCGCCCGGCGCCGCACACGGAGACGACAGCTCGCCCGGACGCCACGACGGGACGCACGTGTTCACCGTGTGCCTGGCGGTGCTGGGCGGCGCGCTCGTCCTCGGCGCCCTGTCCCTGCTGTGGCGGCCCCGCCGCGGCACCGGCACGCCGGCCGGCCCTCGGTCCCGCGGGCCCCGCCCGGACCGGGGTCCACCCCGCCGGCGCATCGGGCTGCTCCTGCGAGCCGTCACGGTCCTGCGCACGTGAGGAGAACACGGTCCGGCGTCTCGCCCGGACCCGACGACTCCGTTCCGGCACACCTCACGACAAGGACCACGTACCGATGAAACCGACCATCCTGCGCCGCGCCGCCCTCGCGGGCGTCGCCCTGACCGCCCTGCTCGCGACCGCCGCCTGCGGCGGCGCTGACGACACCGGCGGCATGACGCACGGCACCGGCAGCAGTTCCGCGGCGGGCGCTTCGGCCTCCGCGGACGCCACAGTAAACGACGCGGACGTGATGTTCGCCCAGATGATGATCCCGCACCACCAGCAGGCGGTGACGATGGCCGACCTGGCCCCGACGCGCGCGAGCGACAGCGAACTGAAGGACCTGGCCGCGAAGATCAAGGCGGCGCAGGATCCGGAGATCGCCACCATGAAGGGGTGGCTCACGGCCTGGGGCAAGCCCACGGACCTGCCCAGCGACCACAGCATGCCCGGCATGAGCGCCACGCCCGGGCACGGCATGCCGGGGATGGACGCGGGGATGCCCGGCATGATGTCCGAGCAGCAGATGAGGGACCTCGCCGCGGCGAAGGGCCCCGCGTTCGACAAGATGTTCGCCGAGATGATGATCGCCCACCACAAGGGCGCCATCGACATGGCCAGGACCGAGCAGGCCGACGGGAGCAACCCCGAGGCCAAGGCGCTGGCCGCCAGGATCGCCTCGGACCAGGCCGCCGAGGTGCAGACCCTGCAGAAGATCCTCGACCGCCTGTAGGCGACCGGGCGCGGCCGGTCCCGGCTTCGGGACCGGCCGCACCGCCACGACACCTGACGTACCCTGACCGGCACGAAGGGAGAGCACGTGGCGGAACTGGGCAGACTCGAATCGGCGGTGATGGACGTCCTGTGGCGTGCCCCCGAGCCCGTGCTCGTGCGTGACGTCCTCGACGCGGTGACCACCGACCGGGTCCTGGCGTACACGACGGTGCTCACCGTGCTGGACAACCTGCACCGCAAGGGCTGGGCCGTACGCGAGAAGGACGGCAAGGCCTACCGCTACCGGGCCGCCGGCACCCGCGAGGAGATCATCGCGCGGACACTGCGCCGGGTCGTCGAGACGAGCACCCACCCCGACCTGGTGCTGCTTCACTTCGCCCGGTCCGCCTCCGACCACGAGCTGCACATCCTGCGGCAGGTCCTCGACGAGCGGGAGTCCGGGGCGTGAGCCTCGCGCTCGCCCTCGTCGCCGGCGCGGCGCTGGTCGCCTGGTGTGGCCCCGCCGCGTTGCGGCTGTGCTTCCGGCACGTCGCCGACCCCGTCGCGATGCTGCTCGGCTGGCTCGGCCTGATCGTCGCGGTGCTCGGCACCTTCGTCCTCGCCACCGTGATGCTCCTCGCGCCGGGCAGCACCCGGCAGTGGGCGCTGCACGACCTCGCCCGCATCTGCTGGCACTGGGCACAACCCAGCCGGCCGCCCGCCGTCGACGAGATCGTCGGGGCGACCGGAGCGCTGCTCCTGCTGGCCGTGCTCGCCCGGTTCACGGTGACGAGTACCCGCCTGGCGATGCGCGCCCACCGTGCTCGCCGCGTCCACGCCGACCTGCTCACGCTCGCCGGCGGCCCGCCGGAGCCCGGCGAGGCGCCGGTGCTGTGGATCCCGCACCCGACCCCGATGGCCTACAGCCTCGGCGGGTCCGGCGGGCTCACGGTCCTGGCCAGCGCCGCCGGTGACCTGCCGGCGGACCAGCTCGCCGCGGTGCTCAGCCACGAGCGGGCACACCTGCGGGAGCGCCACCATCTCCTGGTGGCCGCCGTGGAAGGGCTCGCCGCCGCCGTACCGTGGCTGCCCCTGACCCGCCAGGCGCCCGCAGCAGTGCGCCTGCTCGTCGAACTGCGCGCCGACGCCGCCGCCGTCCGCGAATGCGGCCCGACTGCCGTACGCGACGCGTTGCTGACGTTCGCCGGCGCGCCGCGCCCGCCGTCGGCGCTGTCGATGGCCGGCGCCGACGTGGCGATCCGGCTGCAGCGCCTCCAGGGACGCCGCCCGCACCGCCGCAACCTGCTCGCCCGCGCCCTGCTCGCCTCGACCGCCCTGGTCGCCCCGCTGGGCGCCGGCGTGGTCACCGGCATCCTGTTCTGCCTGTAGACCCCGGGGCCGCCCCGGTCGCGCGGGCCCGGGTCTACATGCCGGTGTTGACCAGGACCGCGGTGGCCAGCAGGACGGCGACCATCAGCACCGCCTCCGCCAGCACCGTGCGGCGCAGGCGACGCATGCCCTCCGGGGTCGGGTGGTCCAGCCGGGGCACCACCCGCCTGCTGTTGTAGAGCCCGACGACGGCGACGACCGCCACCAGCGCGACCTTGACCAGGAGCACCTGGCCCCATCCGGTGCTCACCAGGTGACCGGGCCGGTCCAGGATCGTCAGCGTCAGCGCGGCACCGGCGACGCCGGTGAGCGTCACCGCCGCGGTGGCCGGGACGGAGAAGCGCACCGCCATCTCGGCGGCGCCCGTCGGCACACCGAGGCGCGCACGGCCCAGCAGCAGCGCCGCCAGGAGCAGAACGCCGCCGACCCACACCGCCGCGGCGACGGTGTGCGCCACGTCCGCCGCCACGACGACCGCCCGTGGCCCGGCGGTGACGGTGTGCCCGTCGAACAGGAACGAACCGAGCAGCAGCGCCACCGTGACGCCGAGGAGCACCGGCCGGACCGCTCGCGCGCGGACCCGCTGCGCCTCGTCGCCGCTCACGTCGCCGGTGGGCGGCACGACAAGAGGGCGAGGGGCGGTCGGGATCGCGGCGACCGTCACCACGGCGTGCCGCCCGACCGCGTGCCTGCCCCGGATCAGCGCCGCCTCCAGGGAACCGGCCACGAGCAGCCCGGCCGCGCCGGCGAACCGCAGACCCAGTCCGGCGGCGACCGGCGTACGGCCGAGCGCGGTCAGCGCCTGCGTGCTGACCGCCGAGGCGAGACCGCCCCCGCCGAACACGGCCGCCAGCGCCGCCAGTTCGAGCAGCACGCCGGCCACCACCGTCAGCCCGGCGATGCGTACCCAGACCTGGACCAGCCGGATGTCGCTGCGTGTACCCACCAGTGTGGTCAGCGCGAAGACGAGACCACCCACGCCCAGCAGGATCGCCCCGTAGGACAGCCAGCGCCCCGCCGTGCCGACGAACCGCACCGGACCCTGGCCGGCGTCGGCGGTGTGGCCCACCGCGTGCCCGCCGGAGTGGGCCGGCGGCGACGCCGACGGAACGGCCGGTCCGCCGTGACCGGTGTGCCCGTGCGAACCGGCCGTGGGCCGGGGGGCGACGGTCGCGCCCGCTGGCGCGTCGGCCGGGACCACTGTGAACGTCACATCGCCGGTCAGCGGATGGGCGTCCGGGGCGGCCACGCTCCAGCGCAGCGTGAACTTCCCGTCGGGCAAGGCGGCGGAGGGGTGGACCAGCCACGTACGGCCCCCGTCGGGGGTGTGCGTGGTCACCGGAACGGCAGCACCCTCGCGGGAGAGCTTGAAGCCGGTCGCGGTGGGCGTGCCGGGGGCGCTGAACGTCAGCCGGATCTCCGTGACCGTGCCGTCCACGCGGGCGCCGTCCGCCGGTACGACCTTGAGCAGCTTGAAGTGCGCGGCGGCGGGCGAGGCGAACCCGAGCACCACGAACACGGCGGGACAGCACGCCAGCCACACGAGCAGCAGCCACCGCGCCACGCGACGCGTCGGCGACCGATGACGCCGCGGGAGAGGCACCACTGATCCCCTTCGTCAGGGAGACATGGACCCGGCGCCCATCGCTCCGACCTGATGCGGTCGCCATCCTAGGGGAACTACTAGGAGCTGATAGTAGAGCGTCGGCCTGATCAACGTCGTGGCCGAGCGGCGCGGTTCCGGTTTCGCCGGGCCGAATGCGGACCGGAACCCGTCACGTCCTCGTTCCCGGAGGCGGACGGAACCGCGGGCTTCAGAACTGCACGCCCGAATAGATCCGCGGCACGATCAGCGCGTACGCGAGGACGAGCGCGGCGACGGTGACCACTGGAGTGCCGACGAGCACCACGGCCGATGCCACGCGGACCCGGGTTCGCAGCCCTCTGTGCATGCCGGGGGTCTGCGTCAGCACCATCAGCGCGGTGACCCACGTGGCGAGGCCGACCGTGGCGACGATGCCGAGCCACGACAGCAGCACCATGACGTTGGTCCCGAACCGGTCACCCGCGTCGCTGCCGTACTGCAGCAGATACGGCCGGTTCCGCAGCCCGATCCAGAGGTTGACGCCCGCGAACGCGGTGAGGGCGACGGACCACAGGGCGGCGAATCCGACGGCGGTGCCCCGCAGCCGGGTGCGGGTACGCTGCGCTGCCTCGTCGAGTACGGCCATGCACGGATGCTAGGCCATCGGTGGTTCACCTGATCAGCGCGCGCTTGTCCGGCTTTCCGCTCGGTGCCGTCGGCACCCGCTCGATCGGCTGGATCGCCTGCGGGACCGACGCCTCGCCCAGCGCCTCCGCCACCACCGCGCGCAGCCGCCCGGCATCAGGCACGCAACCGGCGGCGGGCACCACGTAGGCGTGCACCGCCTCCCCGGTGACGTCGTCGGGACGGCCGACGACGTACGCCTCGGCGACTGTGGGATCGGCGGCGAGGACCCGCTCGATCGGGCCCGCGTACACCAGGTTGGCCTGCACGATGACGACGTCCCGGATCCGGCCGAGCAGGTGCAGGTAGCCGTCGCCGTCGAGCCGGGCCAGGTCGCGGGTGCGGACCCAGCCGTCGGCGAACACCTCGGCGCTCTCGGCCGGATCGTTCCAGTACGCGGTGGCCTGCGCCGGTGTGCGGACGAACAGTTCCCCCTCGGTGGCGGGACGGCCCTCGGCGTCCCGGATGGACAGCGCCGTCACCGGGGGAGGCCGGCCGACCGAGGCGAGCGCGGCCGGGTACGCCAGCATCTCGGCCGGCGTCACCATCGTGATCATGCCGGTCTCGGTCTGGCCGTAGCCGTGGAAGACGACGGGCCCGAGCACGTCGAGCGCCTCGGCGAGCCGGCCCGGTGCGAGCGGGGAACCGGAGACCAGCAGGGCCCGCAGGCTGCTCAGGTCGACCGGGTCGGTGCGCTGGTCCCGCACGAGCTGGTACAGCTTGCCCACGGTGATCACGCTCGCGGTCGCCCGGTGCCGGGCGATCATGCCGGGGAAGCCAGGGGGCCGGGCCGCGACCAGGGTGCCGCCCGCGGCCAGGGTGAGGATGCCGTACTCCAGCATCACCTGGCTGCTCAGCGAACCGAAGACGAGATACCGCTGGAGCCGGGTGGCGAGGTCCGCGACCGCCGGCGGCCAGCGATCGGGGTACGGCGTCCAGGCCGCGCTCATCGCCGCGTACGTCTGGGCGCAGCCCTTCGGGCTGCCGGTGCTGCCGCTGGTCCAGATGATCCGGGCGACGTCGTCCGGGTGCCCGGCGGCGATCAGCGGTCGTCCGTCGTCGGGGGTGCGCGCCAGTTCGGCGACCCGGGCGTCGTCGACCAGCAGCGTGGTGCCGCCGAGCTGCCAGGCGCGGTGCGCCGGGCCCAGGTCGGGGCGGATCCCGGAGACCCGGGCGCCCACCGCGAAGGCCGCGATGATCGCCGCGAACGCTTCAGCTGTGACACCGAGCCGCAGCGCCACCCCGACACCGGGCCCGGCCCCGGCGGCGCGGAGCCCGGCGGCGATGCGACGGACCAGCCGGTACATCTGGGCGGTCGTGACCGTCCGGTCGCCCTCCTCGAAGACCGGCCGGTCGTCACCGGCGGCGAGCAGGTCCAGCACGGGCTGGGGCCAGACCTCAGCCGGCATCGGAGAGGACGCCCTTGACGAAGAGCACGAGCGGCTGGTGGTGCACGTCCGGCAGGTTCCAGTGGTTCTCCAGGTTCTCCGCGAGGTGGTGCGCCGCGACGACCTTCCCGCCACGATGGACCCGGACGACCGGGTGCAGGTAGCTCGCGTCGTGCGCGTGCGCCGCGTCGTTCTCGGCGATCCGCGGCACCGTGATGTCGAACGGGTCGACCTGGTCGTGGTCCGGCCCGTACTCCAGGGTGACCACGAACGCGAACGGTTCCGGGCCCAGCCCGCCGTCGTGCACGTACGCGACGGGCACCTCCTCGTGGTAGCGCGCGGTGTCGCCGGAGACGACGACGACGTCACCGAGGACGGCGAACTGCTGCCACAGCGCCGAGGTGCGGTTGATCCGCGCGATGATCGCGTCCGCGATCGCCTCCGGGGTGAGCTCCAGCGGCGTGGTCGGCCACGGCGTGTCGTGGTGGCGGGCGCCGAGGATCCGGTGCAGGGCGCGTACGCCGTACCGGAAGCCGTGGATGAACCCGTTCGTCGAGCGCTTGAAGTCGCGCTGCTGGGTGAGCGTGCCGGCGAAGTAGAGTCCCGGTACGTTCACCGACTCGTACGCCGAGGTCTGCTCGGGAAAGCGGTCGTTGATGACGAGCCGCGGCCGGGCGGACGGGTCGAAGATGCCCGCGTCGAACCGGAAACCGGTGCAGAGGATGACTCGGTCGTAGTCGATCCGCCGGATCGCCTCGACGGTGCGGGCGTAGCGGAAGTCGATCCGGTAGCCGCCGTCGTCGTCGCGCCGGACGATTCGCTCGACGGTGCCGTCGAGGACCGCGTTCTGCGACTTGAGCTGGTACGTGTCGAGGAAGTTGTTGTTCACCGCGCGCAGGTGCCCGACGTAGTGCGTCTGCCACGCCAGCTTGATCGAGTGCGGGCCGGCGACGTGGATGACGGCTGCCGTCTCGACGAGCGCGTCGGCGGTCTCGAATGCGGAGTTGCCCTTGCCGATGATGAGGACGCGCTGGTCGGTGAAGTCGTCCGGGTCGACGCTGACCGTGTCGTACCGTTCGGCGAGTTCGGCGCCCTCGATCGGCGGCACGTACAGCTGGGACACGCCGGTGGCGACTACCACCCGGCGGGCGGTGAGCGTGTCGTCGCCGGCGTCGACGGTGAACAGGTCGCCGTCGCGCGCGACCCGGGTGACCCGGGTGCCGTACCTGATCCGCAGGCCGCGGGCGACGTCGGCGAGGTAGCGCACCATGTCCGCGGCGTCCGGGAAGTAGCGCCGGCTGTAGTTCTTGAACAGCAGCGCCGGATCGTCGGTGAGCAGTGAGTTCCAGTCCGCGCGCAGGTTGAACTCCGGGTCGTCGGAGCCGGTCCAGACCTTGTTGATCGAGATGAGCTGCCGGTGCCGGGGGTAGGTGGCGAAGAACGTGCCCGGCGCCGGGCCGGCCTCCAGGACCAGGTAGTCGTGGCCGTCGCGCTCGAGCAGGTGAGCGAGCTGCAACCCGGCCGGTCCGGCTCCGATGATCAGATAGTCGAGCGTCATGCGCCGCAACGTAGCGACTCGATCTCAGAGCGTTCTGAGAATTCGTCTCTAGGGTGCGATCCCATGACGACAGAGGTGGACCTCGATGTCCCACTGCGGATCGCCGACCTCCGCGCCGCCCGCGACCCGATCAAGGTCGTGGCCGGGCCGCAGGTCCGGGGCCGGGTCACCGCCGCCCGCACGTTCCTGTCCGCGGTGCTCGGCGAGGACCGCGCGGTGTACGGCGCCACCACCGGCTTCGGCGCCCTGGTGGGGTACGCGGGCCGCCCCGACCTGCGCGACCAGGCCGACAACACGCTCGCCCACCTCGGCGCCGGCCAGGGCCCGGACATCGATCCGGACGTGGTCCGCGCGACAGTGCTGCTGCGGGCCGCGTCGCTGGCCCGGGGCGCGTCGGGGGTCTCCCCGCACGTGATCGACGCCCTCGCGGCGATGCTCGCGACCACGTTCGTCCCCGCGATGCCCCGGCTGGGCTCGGTCGGCGCCAGCGGTGACCTGATCCCGCTGGGCGCCGCGGCGCAGGCGTTGCGCGGCCGGGGGCACGCCTACCTGGACGGGGTGCGGATGCCGGCGGGCGAGGCGTTGACGCTGGCCGGCCTGGAGCCGTTGCCGCTGGACGGCCGGGACGCTCTCGCCCTGGTCAACGGCACATCCCTGACCACGGCGGCGACGGCGCTGGCGCTGGACGCGGCCCGCGCCGCACACCGGGCGGTCCAGGTGCTCACCTGCCTGCTCGCCGATCTGCTCGGCAGCGACACGCAGTTCCTCGACGCCCGGCTGCTGGGCGCGTACGGCCATCCGGGCGCGATCGACGTGGGCGAGCGGATGCGACGGGTCAGCGCCGGCCTCGTCGCGTCCGGCGCGCGTCCGTTGCAGGAGCCGTACAGCATCCGCTGCACGCCGCAACTGCTCGGTGCGGCCGAGGACGCCCTGCGCTACGTCGACGCCGTGGTCGCGGCCGACCTCGCCAGTGTCACCGACAACCCGCTGTTCTTCCCCGGCGACGACCTGGTGGTGCACGGCGGCAACTTCTTCGGGCAGCCGGCCGCGTTCGCCGCCGACATGCTGTCGATGGTCGTCGCGCAGGTCGGCAACCTCGCCGAACGACAACTCGACCTGCTCGTCGACCCGAACCGCAACGGCGGCCTGCCGCCGATGCTGGCCGCCGGCCCGGGACAGCAGCACGGGCTCCAGGGGGTGCAGCTGGCGGCCACCGCGCTGATCACCGAGATCCGCCGGGACACCATGCCCGCGAGCATGCAGAGCGTGCCGACGAACCTGCACAACCAGGACGTCGTCCCGCTCGGCACCCAGGCCGCGTTGCGGGCACTGGACCAGGCCCGGCTGCTGCACCTCGTCGTCGGGTCGCTCGCGCTGGGGCTGCGCCAGGCCGCCTACGTGGGCGCGCGTACGCCGACCGCGTCCGGCTGCGCCGAGGCGCTCGCGGCGCTGGCCGCTGTCGTACCGCCGGTCGATCCGGACCGGCCGCTGGACGGTGACGTGCGGCGCGCGGCCGACGTGATCGCGGATCTCTCCGTTTCTCTTCCCTGAGGGTGGGCGCACATGACGCTTGACTATCTGATCGTCGGGGCCGGGCCGGCGGGCCTGCAACTCGCGGCTCTGCTGGAGGCCGACGGCAGGCGCGACTATCTGGTCCTGGAACAGGCGGACGTCCCGGGGGCGTTCTTCGCCACCTATCCCCGCCACCGGCAACTGATCTCCATCAACAAGCCGCACACCGGCTCGGACGACCCGGAGCTGAACCTGCGGCTGGACTGGAACTCGCTGCTCAGCGACGACCCGGCGCTGCGTTTCACCGGCTACACCGAGCGGTACTTCCCGGACGCCGACGTGATGCTCCGCTACCTGGCGGACTTCGCCGCGAAGACGGGGGCACGGGTCCGGTACGGCACCCGGGTGACGTCGATCGGCAAGGCCGACGGGGTGTTCGAGGTCCGGGCGGGGGAGGAGGTCTTCCGGGCGCGGCGGCTGATCGTCGCCACCGGCGTCTCCCGGCCGTACCTGCCGCAGATCCCCGGGCTCGAACTCGCCGAGCAGTACGCGGACATGTCCGTCGACCCGCGCGACTACCTCGACCAGAAGGTGCTGATCATCGGCAAGGGGAACTCCGCGTTCGAGACCGCCGACAACCTGATGGAGACCACCACACTGATCCACGTCGCCGGGCCGAGTTCGGTGCGGATGGCCTGGCGTACGCACTACGTGGGTCACCTGCGCGCGGTGAACAACAACTTCCTCGACACGTACCAGCTGAAGTCGGCGAACGCGATCCTCGACGGCGAGGTCAGACGTATCGAGCGCGACGACGCCGGCTACACGGTGACGTTCTCCTTCTCCCGCGCCGACGAGGTGGTCAAGGAACTGCGGTACGACCGGGTGCTCGTCTGCACCGGGTTCGCCTTCGACGCGTCCGTCTTCGAGGACACCTGCCGGCCGGCGCTCGCGATCAGGGACCGCTTCCCGGCGCAGACCCCGGCGTGGGAGTCGGTGAACGTCCCCGGCCTCTACTTCGCCGGCACGATCAGCCAGGAACGGGACTTCAAGCGCTCCACGAGCGGCTTCATCCACGGTTTCCGGTACGCCGTCCGGGCGCTGCACCGGATCCTGGAGCGACGGTACGGGGACACGCCGTGGCCGGCGGAGAAGCTGGACGCGACCGGCGAGGTGATCGCCGACGCCGTCGTCGCGCGCGTCAACCGCACGTCGGCCCTGTGGCAGCAGTTCGGCTTCCTCGGCGACGTGGTCACTGTGGCCGGGTCCGACGCGCGCTACCACGACGAGGTGCCGGTCGAGTACTTCACCCGCACCGGCCTGCGTACCCCTGACCACGACTACACGGACGCCTTCGTCGTCACCCTCGAGTACGGCCCCGACCACGACCGGGTGGACCCGTTCGACATCACCGTCAGCCGGATCGCCCAGGACGTCCCCGGTCAGGCCCACGACGCGGCCTACCTGCATCCGGTCGTCCGCCACCACCGGGCGGGCCGGGTCGTCGCCACCCACCACCTCGCGGAGAACCTGGAGAACCGGTGGGACCGGCCGGAGACGCACGTCGCGCCGCTTGTCGCGTTCGTCGACAGCTGCCTGAGCCGTGCCGAGGCTTGAGATGCGCCCGCTCGCGGGCGCCGCGCTGGACGGCGCGGCGCTGAACCTGACCGAGCTGGCCACCGACGCGCGGGGCCGTCTGGACCCGGTGCACTGGGACTTCTTCTCCGGTGGAGCGGGCGAGGAGCGCACGGTCCGCGCCAACGAGGCGGCCTTCACCAGGCGGTACGTGGTGCCCCGCGTCCTGCGCGGCGCCGGACGGCGCGACCTGCGGATCTCGCTGCTCGGCACCCGGATCTCGATGCCGTTGCTGATCGCGCCGACCGCGTTCCACCGGCTGGCCCACCCCGAGGGCGAGGTGGCCACCGCCCGCGCCGCCGCCGAGGCGGGCACGATCATGGTGGTCAGCATGGCGGCCACCCGGCGGGTCGAGGAGGTCGCCGCCGAAGGCGGCCCGCTCTGGTTCCAGCTCTACCCGCAGGCGGACCTCGACTTCACCGCGCTCGTGGTACGGCGGGCCGAGGCGGCCGGCTGCTCGGCCCTCGTCGTCACCGTCGACTCGCCGGTGTTCGGCCGGCGGGAACGCGACCTGCGGCACGGCTTCGCCGACCTGCCGCCGGGGATGGCCTGCGAGAACATGCGCGACGCGAGCGGCCGGGTACGCGACATCGGGATGGACGCCGGGCTGGACTGGGACCGGATCGCCTGGCTGCGCGAGGTGACCACGCTGCCGATCCTGCTGAAGGGGGTGCTGCATCCGGCTGACGCGGCGCTTGCCGTCTCGTACGGGCTCGACGGTCTGCTGGTCTCCAACCACGGCGGCCGGCAGCTCGACGGCGCGCTCGCCACCCTGGACGCGTTGCCCGCCGTGGTGGAGGCCGCCGGCGGGCGGCTGCCCGTGCTGCTCGACGGCGGCATCCGCCGGGGAACCGACGTCCTGGTGGCGCTGGCGCTCGGCGCGAGCGCGGTGCTGGTCGGCCGCCCGGTGCTGTGGGGGCTCGCGGTGGGCGGCGCCGCCGGGGTACGCCACGTGCTCGACCTGCTGCACGCCGACCTCGACCGGGCGCTGGCGCTGGTCGGCGCCGCCGGTCCGGCCGACCTGAGCGCCGATCTGGTCGCCACGGTGGCGTGCGGATGAGCGCCCTGATCGTCCTGGCGGGGGTCGGCGTGGCGTGGACCCTGCCGTACTGGCTGCCCCGCACGGTGGTCCGGCTGCGGGAGTGGGTGTTCGTCACCGTCAACGGCGTCGAGGGCGTACCGGTGCCCGGCCCCACTGTCGGCATGGAGCACTTCGAGCGGGTGTACGCCGATCCGGCGGCGGACGGGCGCAGCCGGGGAGCCGGGTTGTCCGACCTGTTCTGGTACTGGCTGGCGCCCGGACCGCACATGCACCAGGAGCACCTGGAGCCGGGCGAGCGGTACCGGACCGTGGCCGCCACCACCCGGCGGGTGCTCGCGGTACGCCGCGGGCGCTGCGACGACCTGGCGACCGCCGCCACCGGGCGCGCGCTCGACCGGCTGCCCGCCGGCCGGACCAGCCACGTCCGGCTGCGCGACCTCATGATGCCGGTCTGGGCCGAGGTCTACTACGAACTCGTCTTCGGTGAGGCGTGCCCGGCGGACGCGCGGGCGCTGATCGTCGCAAACGCCGAGGACGTGGTGAACGGGCTGAAGTGCACCGGCCTGCGGCACATGCGGCGGCGTGATCGGCTGACCCGGTATCTGCACGACCGGATCGAGGCGGGGACCTGCCCGGTGACGCTGCCGCCGCCGTTCACCAGCCGGGAGACGGCCTGGTATCTCCAGGGTGCCTTCTTCAACACCGCCGTCGTGCAGATGTCCGAGGCGATGGCGCACGTGCTGCTCGCCCTCGCCACTCATCCCTCCCTGCAGCGCGGACTCGACGACGACGAGGCGCTGGACCGGGTGATCGACGAGACGCTGCGGGTGCATCCGCTCTTCGGCGTGGCGCACCGGATCACGTCCGCGCCGATCACGCTGCCCACCGGCGTGTCCCTGCCCGCCGGAACCGTACTGCTCTTCAACTATCTGGCGTTCCACCGCGGCGGAGCCGCCGGCGACGACCGGTTCGACCCGGACCGGTGGCTGACGCTCAAGCGCGGCGACGCGCACTTCATCCCGTACGGGGTCACCGCGAACCGCGCCTGCCCGGCCCGCGGCGTCGCGCCGGTGATGATGCGCGCCGCGACCCGTGAGGTGCTGCGCCGGTACGTCCTGACGTCCTCCGCGTCACACACCCGCTCGCTGCCCAGCCGGGGTCCGGCGTACCTGACGCCGGCCGGGTCCCCCGTCCCAGGGCGGCTGCGGCTGGCCGCGATGCGGTCGCGGGACCGGTGGGCCGACGTGGGCCGCAGCGTCCGGCAGTTGGTTTTCGGCACCTGGATGGTGCTCGACGCCCGCCGGCAGCGGTTGTGCACCGACTACTTCGAGAGGGCTGTCCGATGACACCAACGGAGCTGGCGCCACGGTTCTTCATCGCGGTCACCGTGATCCTGATCTTCTGCAAGGGGGTCGCGTGGCTGCTCGGCAAGGCGGGTCAGCCCGCCGTGGTGAGCGAGATGCTCGCCGGCGTGCTGCTCGGCCCGTCGTTGCTCGGGCTCCTCCTGCCGGACGTGCAGGACGCCCTGTTCCCGGCCCCGCTGCTGCCGGTCCTCTACGTCGTGGGTCAGGTCGGCCTGGTGCTGTTCATGTTCCAGGCCGGGTACGCGTTCAGTGCCCACCGGGTCACCGGGCTCGCCGGCACCGCCGGGGTGATCTCCCTGGCCGGGGTCACCGCACCGCTCCTGCTGGGGGTGCTGCTGGTCCTGGTCACGGCGGGCGCCGTGCCGATCCAGGCCGACGGGACGGCACTCGGGGTCTCGGCCGCGTTCGTCGGCGTCGCCCTGGCCATCACCGCGTTCCCGATGCTGGCCCGGATCATCACCGAACACGGGCACGCCGGCACCCGGCACGGCACCCTCTCCCTGGCCAGCGGCGCGATCGACGACGTGGTGGCCTGGATCATGCTGGCTGCCGTCCTGGCCTTCGCGTCCGGCCGGGCCGGTCCCGCGCTCGTCACCGCGGGCGGAGCGGTCCTGTTCGGACTGGTGCTCTGGTTCGGCGGGCGGGCGGCGGCCTCCACGCTGATGACCCACCGGGCCCTCAGCGACCGCGCCCGGCTGCTCGGCACCGTCGCCCTGCTCTTCCTGGTCGCCTGGTACACCGACGAGATCGGCCTGTACGCGGTCTTCGGCGCGTTCGCGGTCGGCGTGGTGATGCCCCGGACCGACAACACCGACCGGGTGGTGGACACGCTCACCCCGGTCGCCGCGACGCTCTTCCTGCCGCTGTTCTTCACCTACTCGGGGCTGCGGACCGAGTTCGGCCTGCTCGGCTCCCTGCCGGTGCTGTTGTTCGCGCTCGCCTGCGTGACGGCGGCGATCGCCGGCAAGTTCGGCGCCTGCTGGGCGGCGGCCCGGCTCCGTGGCGAGCCGCCGGGTGTAGCGCTGCGGGTCGGCGCGCTGATGAACGCCCGGGGCCTGATGCAGCTCATCGCGCTGAACGTCGGGCTGGAGGCGGGCATCGTCAACCCGGCCCTGTTCACCGTGCTGGTACTGGTCGCGCTGGTCACCACGCTGATGACGACGCCGGTGCTGAGCTGGATCGAGCGCCGCGAGGCCCGGCAGCCGGAAACCGTCCACACGCCGGCGCTCGCGGTTTCAGATAGTTGAAGAGGCAAATACCGGTGCTTCCATCGGCCGCTATCTATGAGATCGTTAACATATGCGGGGCGGAAGATCGAACCGGCTGCTGCTGGTCGAGGACGACGCGGACCTGACCGAGATGCTCACCGAGGCGCTGGGTCAGGAAGGCTACCTGGTCGACCGGGCCTTCGACGGCCAGCGCGGCCTGCATCTCGGGCTGACCCGGTCGTACGACGTGATGGTCATCGACCGGATGCTGCCGGCGCTCGACGGCCTCGACCTGGTCACCCGGCTGCGCGCCCGGGCGGTCCCGTCCCGGACCCTGATGCTCACCGCGCTCGGCGCGGTGGACGACCGCATCGCCGGGCTGGACGCGGGCGCCGACGACTACCTGGTCAAACCCTTCGACCTCGACGAGCTGAGCGCGCGGGTCCGGGCGCTGTGCCGGCGCACGCCCGAGCCGACCGATGTGCTGCGCATCGGCGCCGGGCGGCTCGACCTGGCACCACGCGAAGCGGTGCTGGCCGACGGCACCCGGGTGGCGCTGTCCACCCGCGAGTTCGAGCTGCTGCGGGTGCTGGCGGTCCGGCCGAACGCCGTCCATCCCCGCGCGGTGCTGCGCCGCAAGGTCTTCGAGGAGGCCGCGGCGGCGTCGATAGTGGACACCTACGTCTACTACCTCCGGCGAAAGCTCGGCCGTGCCGTGGTCCGCACCGTGCACGGCCTCGGCTACCGCCTCGGGACGCTCTGATGGAGGCGTCCGAGCGGGTGATCGTCCGGCGGACCCGGCTGCGGATCGGCCTGTTCGTCGGGCTGACCATCGGGGCCCTGCTGCTGCTGGCCGGCGGTATCTCCTACGCGGTCCTGGTCCGCGGCCAGGAGGCGCAGATCCAGCGCGAGCTGACGTGGGGCACCGAACACGGCACGATCGCCGGGCCGCCCGCCTGCAGCTGGATCTTCCAGTACGACGGCGCCACCGTGCGCACCGGCGCGAACCCGCCACCACCCGGCTTCCCGTTGCGCGACGCGCTGGACACCGTGGCGGCCACCCGGGCCACCGAGATCATCACCGTCGCGCGCAACGGCACGACCTACCACGTGCGCACCGAGGCCCGCGGCGACACCGTCGTCCAGGCGGTGTTCGACGCCCGGTTCCAGCTGTCCGACCGCCGGCACCTCCTGCTCGCGTTCAGCCTCGCGGCGGTGGCCGGGCTGCTCGCCGCCATGCTGACCGGTGTGCTCGTCGGCCGCCGGGCCGTCGCGCCACTCGCGGAGGCGCTGACCCGGCAGCGGCGCTTCGTCGCCGACGCCAGCCACGAACTGCGAACCCCGATCGCCCAGGTGCACACCCGCGCCCAACTGCTCGCGCGGCGGGCGCGCCACGACGGCACCGCCCGGAACCTGGACGACCTGGAACGCCTCGTCCGCACCACCCGCCGGCTCGGCGAGATCGTCGACGACCTGCTGCTCTCGGCCCGGCTCGCCGCCGCTCCCGCCGACCGGGAACCGGATCCGCCGGTCGACCTCACCTCGCTGGTCGGGACGACGGTCGCCGCCGAGGGCGACCGCGCCGCCGAGCACCGGGTCACCCTCACCCTGGACACCCCCGGCGACCCGCTGCCGGTGCCGGGCGTCGAGTCGGCCCTGCGCCGGGTCGTCGGCGAACTGCTCGCGAACGCGCTGGCCCACACGCCGGCGGGCGGCCGGATCGACGTGACGCTGCGGGCCGCCGGCGACGCCGCCGAGTTCGTCATCGCCGACACCGGCAGGGGGTTCGACCAAGCCGACGCCCGGCGGATCTTCGACCGGTTCCACAGGGGTGCGGGCGCCGGGGACCGGCGTTTCGGCCTGGGTCTGGCGTTGCTCCAGGAGGTCGTCACGAGCCACCACGGCACGATCGAGGCCGAGGGCCGTCCGGGGCGGGGAGCCCGATTCACGGTGCGCCTGCCCCGGACGCGATCGCCGGGCACTACGAGTAGGGCCTCGCGGATCAGGAACCTCCGGGTGTGGCAGCTCGGTGCCGGTGCGTGAGCGCCGGATCGTGGAGCGCGTTCTCCGGCCCACCGCCGGAAGGCCCGAGGTGCAGGATCGCGGTCGGCGCGTCGGCCAGGTTCCCGCCGGCCGGCAGCCGGGTCGCCGGGGGAGTCGCCGCCTCGGCCACCGTGCCCGGTGCGCTCCTGCGCCGCACCAGCACCAGTGCGAGCGCGCCCAGGCCCGCGGCGACCAGCAGGCCGCCCAGGAGGAACATCGACGTACTGCCGCTCTCCTCACCGGTGGCCTTGAGCGTGGGCGGCGCAGCCGCGGGAAGGTCGTCGCCGGCCGCCGCGGCGGGAGGGCTCGCCTCCTCGGCGGGCGACGGCGACGCAGTGGCCGGCGTGGCCACCGCGGCAAGGGTCAGGCGTACGGTGGCGACGTCACCGGCCCTGCCCCGTACGGTCGCGCGGGCGGTGCGGTAGCCGTCCACGGAGGCGCGGACCGTGATGGATCCCTCCGCGATCGTCCGGCCGGCCCTGGCGGTGATCGAGAACTGGCCGCTGCGGTTGCTGGTCGTCCGGTACTCGTGACCGGCGCTGTCCCGGATGGTCAGGTCCGCGCCGCCGATCGCCTTTCCGTCGGCGTCGAGGACCCGGCCGGAGACCCCGCTCACCCCGGCCGCCGGTGCGGCCCCGCCGGTAAGCGAGGCACCCGGTCCGTGGACGTAGACCATCTTGTAGGCGTAGCTGTTCTGCCCGGCGAGCCGCACGCCGATCGAGATGTTGAGGCCGGTGGTCTCGCCCGGGCGCGCATCCGGGGCGACGACTGTCGCGTCGAAGGTCCGGCTCTGGCCGGGGCCGAGATTCGGCTCCACCCGGCAGCCGGTGGTGCACCGCAGGCCGCCGCCCACCACCACGATGGCCGTCTCGGCCCGCCGGCCGTCGTTGGTGACGCGGAACTGCACGCGTACCGTCTCGCGGGGTTTCACGTTCTCCGCCGAGACGCTCAGGATGCTCACCGTCTCCGGTGCGGCCGTCGCCGGTGCCGCCGCCACCGCGAGCGTCCCTCCGGCCAGCATGGCCAGTACGGCCGCCCGGGCCCGTCGGACACGTGCGCGCGTCGTCACTTCCCACCACCTTCGCGGAGAGCAGGCAACATCGGTCGATGGAGCCGCGGGCCACTATGCCCTGTGCGGGACGGGTGGCGCGACCCGCCCCGATGACCGCGGCGGCCCGCCACGGGATCGACGGGTCCGTTCCGGCGACTGCTAATCGGTTGCCCGGCGTGCCGAGGGCTGCCTAGATTGCCGATCATGAACGACATCGACGGGTGTGCCGGATGAGCAGCCGTCTCCGCGAGATCGCCCGGCAGACGGTAGCGATCGCCGAAGCGGGACGCTACCGCAACGATGCCGGCGAGGACGTCGCGATCGAAACCGTGGTACGCGCCGCGGTCGACGGCACCCGTGAGCACCTGCCGGACGACGTCCTCCACCTCGACGGCGCGAAGCCCGGCGCCGGTGACGTGGAGGTGACGCACGAGTCGACGTTGCAGGCGGCCCGCCGGCTCGGGCCCGGCGCGGCGTGTCTGGTGTTCGCGTCGGCGAAGAACCCGGGTGGCGGGTTCCTGGGCGGGGCGAAGGCGCAGGAGGAGAGCATCGCCCGTTCGTCCGCGCTGTACCCGTGTCTGCTCGCAGCGCCCGGCTTCTACGCCTTCCACCGCGGCCAGCGGGATCTGCGCTACAGCGACCGGGTCGTCTACTCCCCGGGCGTGCCGGTGTTCCGCGACGACAAGGGAAACCTGCTCGACCGGCCGTACACCACGTCCTTCCTGACCGCGGCGGCGCCGAACCTGGGCGCGATCGTACGCAACCAGCCGGAGCACGCCGCGGACGTGCCGGCGGTGCTGGCCCGGCGGGCCCGCCGCGTGCTGGAGGTCGCTGCCGCGCACGGGCATCGCACGGTGGTGCTGGGCGCCTGGGGTTGCGGGGTGTTCCGGAACGACCCGGCGACGGTGGCCGGCGCGTTCGCCGACGCACTCCTGGCGGTCGGCCGGTTCGACCTCGTGGTGTTCGCCGTGCGTGACGGGCTGCCGGGCACACCGGTGTACCGCACGTTCGCGGAACGCTTTCGGTAGGTTCGTCGCATGAGCGACGACACCTTCCGGTCGGTGGAGATCGAGCGCACAAGCGTGGGCAGATACGTGGCGCGCAACGCCCGTGGCGGCGAGCTGTCGATGGGTACGGGGGAGGACGCGACCTTCACGCCCGTGGAGCTGCTGCTGGCGGCCCTCGGCGGCTGCACCGCTGTGGACGTCGACCACGTGACGAGCCGTCGCGCCGAGCCGACCCGGTTCGCCGTCACGGTGAGCGGCGACAAGATCCGCGACCCGGAGGCCGGGAACCGGATGGAGAATCTCACCGTCACGTTCGCGGTGACGTTCCCGGACGGCGCGGACGGCGACCGGGCCCGCGAGGTGCTGCCCCGCTCGCTGCGGCAGTCGCACGACCGGCTCTGCACCGTGTCCCGGACGGTGGAGCTGGGCACACCCGTCTCCATCGTCGACGCGACCGCCGACCCGGCCTCGACCGAACCGCGGTAGCGGCCGGAGGCGCCCGTCGGAGGGCGATCGATGCCCGTCACCTTGACACTCGTCTATGTTAACGAGAACATTGCCGTAACCCGGCGGTAATGCCGTTGCCATGAGCGTCACGGGCGAGGCGAGCCGCCGCAGCCGGCCGGAGGCGGCCGAGCGCAGGAGGTTTCGGTGACAGGGACCGCTCGGACGACGCGTACGGCCACGGTCGTGGTCGCGGCCGTCCTCGCCGCGGGAGTGGTGGCCGGGATACCCCCGGCGTCGGCGGCGACAGTGGACACGTCCGCGTCGTACGTCGTAGTGAACCGGCACAGCGGCAAGGCGATGGACCTGTACGACTGGTCGACGGCGGAGAACGCCCCGGTGAACCAGTGGACGCGCAACGACCTCGCCGTGCAGCAGTGGCAGTTCGTGGACGCCGGCGGCGGGTTCTACAAGGTGCGGTCCCGGCACAGCGGGAAGGTGCTGGAGTTGCCGAGCGGCGGCGACGGCACCCAGCTCGTGCAGAGCACCGACCGGTCGTCGGCCACCCAGCAGTTCCGGTTGCAGGATTCCGCGGGCGGGTTCGTGCGGTTCGTGAACCGGCAGTGGGGCAAGGTCGTCGACGTGTGGCAGTGGTCCACCGCCGACGGTGGGCGGCTGGCCGGCTACACCGATCTGGACGGCGTCAACCAGCAGTGGCAGCTGATCCGGCTGGGCGGCGGCACGCCCACCACACCGGCGCCCACGACCCCGGCACCGACCAGCCCGGCGCCCGCCTACCCGCAGCCCGGCCGGGTGACCGGGGACATCGGCGTCCACGATACGACGGTGGTCAAGCGACCCGACGGCACCTACCTCGTCGCGCACACCGGTGACGGCATCGCGCTGAAGACCTCCGCCGACCGGATCGCCTTCCGCAACGCGGGCGCCGTCTTCCCCGGTGGCGCGCCGTGGACCACCACGTACACCGGGGGAGCGCGCAACCTGTGGGCGCCCGACCTGTCGTACCGCAACGGGCGTTACCACCTGTACTACTCGGCGTCGACGTTCGGTTCCAACCGCTCGGCGATCTTCCTCGCGACCAGCACTACCGGCAATGCCGGGAGCTGGACCCACGAAGGGCTGGTCGTCGAGTCGCGGACCACCGACGACTTCAACGCCATCGACCCGAACCTCATCGTCGACGACCAGGGCCGCTGGTGGCTCACCTTCGGCTCGTTCTGGTCCGGCATCAAGATGATCCCGATCGACCCGGCCACCGGACGCCGGCTCGGCACCGCCGTGTACGCGCTCGCGAACTACGGCCCCGGCATCGAGGCGCCCGTCCTGGTCAAGCGCGGCTCCTGGTACTACCTGTACGTCTCGTTCGACCGTTGCTGCCAGGGCGCCGCCAGCACGTACCGGATCATGGTCGGTCGTTCGGCGAGCCCCACCGGGCCGTTCGTGGACCGCACCGGCCGGGACATGCTCGCCGGGGGCGGCACGCAGATCCTCGCCTCGCACGGCAGCGTGCACGGCCCCGGCCACCAGGCGGTCCTCGCCGACACCGACGGCGACGTCCTCTTCTACCACTACTACGCCGACGACGGCGCGTCGCTGCTCGGTGTCAACCGCATCGGCTACGACGCCGCCGCCTGGCCCTATGTGTACTGACCCGGCCGGCGCCCCGGCACGGACCGACGAACCCGCCGACCTGGGAGGGCGCGTATGTCGCCTCGGCACCTTCTCCGCCCGGTCCTGGCCGCGGCGCTCGCGCTGCTCACCACCTCGGCCGGCCTCGCCGTGCCCGGCCCCGCGCAGGCGGCGCCCGCGGTGAGCTACACCAACCCGCTGGTGAGCCAGCGGGCCGACCCGCACATCGTCCGGCACACCGACGGCTACTACTACATGACCGCGACGGTGCCGCAGTACGACCGGATCGTGCTCCGGCGGGCCACCACCCTGCAAGGGCTCGCCACCGCCACCGAGACGACGATCTGGCGCCGGCACACCAGCGGCGAGATGGGCGCCCACATCTGGGCTCCGGAGATCCACTTCATCAACGGCAGGTGGTACGTCTACTTCGCCGCCGGGCGGACCGACGACGTGTGGCGGATCCGGATGTACGTGCTGGAGAACGCGAGCGCGAACCCGCTGACCGGCTCGTGGACCGAACGCGGCCGGATCACCACGCCGTGGGACACGTTCAGCCTGGACGCCTCGACGTTCGTGGTGAACGGGGTGCGGTACCTGACCTGGGCCCAGCAGGAACCGGGCATCGCCACCAACTCCAACGTCTACCTCGCCCGGACGGGCGCCGAACCGTGGCAGATCACCGGCCCGGTGGCCCGGCTGGTCGTGCCCACGTACGACTGGGAGACCCGCGGTTACCGCGTCGCCGAAGGGCCGACGGTGATCCAGCGCAACGGCCGGGTCTTCCTCACGTACTCGGCCAGCGCCACCGACGCGAACTACTGCCTCGGCATGCTCACCGCGTCGGCCGGCGCGAACCTGCTCGACCCCGCCTCCTGGAGCAAGAGCCCGACACCGGTGTTCGCGAGCAACGCCGCCACCGGCCAGTACGGCCCCGGCCACAACTCCTTCACCGTCTCCGAGGACGGGCAGAGCGACATCCTGGTCTACCACGACCGCAACTACCGGGACATCAGCGGTGACCCGCTCAACGACCCGAACCGGCGGACCCGGATCCAGAAGCTGTACTGGAACGCCGACGGCACCCCGAACCTCGGCATCCCGGTACCCGACGGGGCCACCCCGGTCCGGTTGCGCTCGCACGACCTCCCGGCCGCCTACGTCCGGCACTACGACTACCGGGCCCGCGTCGAACCGAACGTCACGAACCTCGCCGACTCGCAGTTCCGCATCGTGCCCGGCCTCGCCGGCGCCGGATCGGTGTCGCTGGAGTCGACGAACTTCCCCGGCTACTACCTGCGGCACCGGGCCTTCGCGCTCTACGTGGAACGCGACGACGGCTCGGCCCTGTTCGACAACGACGCGAGCTTCCAGCGCCGCTCCGGCCTGGCCGCGGCCGACGGGCTCTCCCTCGAATCGCAGAACTACCCAGGCCGGTACGTCCGCCACCGGGACGGCCTGCTCCAGCTCGAAACGGTGGCCGCCGACGCGGACCGGGCCGCGGCCACCTTCCACCTGGAGTAGGCGCCCGACAACCGCTGCGCCGCACCCGGCGTACCCCCTTCCCGGAGGTCGAACGATGTTCAACCCCGCAGTGACGTCGTCGCCCGCACGCCGCCGGGCCGGTCTGGCGCTGGCCCTGGTGGCGGCGCTGGCCGCCGCGGTCGGCGTCGCCGTCGTGGCCGCGCCGTCGGCGCAGGCGGCCACCATCGACACCAGCGCCTGGTACGTGCTGGTCAACCGCAACAGCGGCAAGGCCCTCGACGTGCGGGACACCTCGACCGCCGACGGCGCGGCGATCCAGCAGTGGTCCCGCAACGACGGCGAGTGGCAGCAGTTCCAGTTCGTCTCCTCCGGCAGCGGCTACTACCGCCTGCGGGCCCGCCACAGCGGCAAGGTGGTGGACCTGTGGGAGTGGAACGTCGCGGACGGCGCGGAGTACCGGCAGTGGCCCGACCTCAACGGCACCAACCAGCAGTTCCAGGTCCTCGACTCGGACGGCGGCTACATCCGGCTGATCAACAGGCACTCCGGGAAGGCCCTGGAGGTCTGGGAACGGTCGACCGCCGACGGCGCCCGGATCAGCCAGTACGCCGATCTCAACGGCACCAACCAGCAGTGGCAGATGGTCCGGGTGGGCACCGGCGGCACGCCGACCACGCCGCCGCCGTCCACCGGGTGCGGCAGCGGCTCCTACCAGGCCGAGGCGGTGCTGAACGGTGGCACCTGGACGGCCCGCAACGGATCGTCGACCGTGTACTCGGGCGGGGACATGCTCGCCGCGATGCAGGCCGCGGTGAACTCGCTGCCGGCCGGCCGGACCGCCAAGCAGCGGGTGGTGGTGCGCGGCTCCGGCTCGATGAGCGCGGGCTCGCGGCTGTCGCTGCCGTCGTACACGACGCTCGCGGTCTGCGGCACGATAAACGTGACCGGCTCGGGGTCGGGTGACTACGCGCCCGTCTACTCGCGCGGGACCACCGACGTCGAGGTGCAGCACCTCACCCTCACCGGCGCTCCGCTGTACGGGATCTTCATGCGCAACGTGAACAACCTGACGCTCGGCCAGATCGACATGCGGCTGTCCGGCGGCCTGGGGGTGCGGATCGACAACCACGGCGGCGACCGGGCGGTCAAGGTGCGCAACGTGCGCATCGACAGCGTGTACGTGTCGGGGACGGGCGCGCACGGCGTGGAGACGTACGGCGTGGACGGCCTGACCATCGGCACCGTCACCGCGCGCAACACCGGCTACTCCGGCCTGCTGCTCAACGACACGATCAACGCCACGGTGGGCACGGTCGACGCGCAGGGCGCCGGCACCGGGACCGGGTACGCGGCGTTCCGGATGGCCAACCGCAACGGCCGCATCGGCAGCTCGTACCCGACCAACATCCGGGTCGGCACGGTGATCGCGTCCGGTGGCGGCCGGGGGATCTTCTGCGTGTCGGAGTCCGGCGGCGCGGTCATCGACCGGGTGACGATCTCGAACACCGGCAACAACTCGATCCTCCTGGAGAACTGCTACAACGTCACCATCGCCGGGGTGTCCGGCACGGTGACCGGCGGCGGCGAGGTGCGCATCGCCTCGCGGACCGAGTTCCCGATCTCCTCCGGCATCCGCTTCCAGAACCTGACTGTCACCAACACCAACATCACCCAGAACCCGTGCGGCGGCGCGAACAACACGATCAGCAACGTCACGCGCGTCAACTCGACGCTGACCTGGTGCTGACGATCCGGCTGCCCGCAGGGCGTGAGGTCCGCGGTGTTCCGCGTTCGGCAGCGCGGGACGGGCCGTCTTTGTGACGCTTCGATCGTGGAGACACCGGGCGGCGACAGAGGCGTCGAGCTGCGCGTCCACGGGGTGTCCGGCGCGTCGGCGGAGACGATCGTCGACCATCCCATCGTGGTACGCGTGGCCGGCGACGGGCACGCCGGGTTCTACCGGGTCCGGGAAGGGCTCGGCTCGGCGGGCGGCGCGACAGCCGGGGTGGTGGTGGAGGCGTACCGCTGGGGGACGCTGACCGCCGGGGTGGCGGTGCGTACGGCGTCGATGCTGGTGCTGCTGCCGTTCATGCTGAGCAACCTGGCGGTGTGGATGCGTTCCACCCCGGTGGACCGCTACGGCCTGCTCGGCGGACTGTGCCGCCTGCTGGCCGGATCGCTGACCGTGGCGTTCACGCTGGCGCTGGTCGGGGTCACCATGAACCTGACCGGCTGGCAGTGCGTCCCGTACGCCGAGTGCCGGGAGGGTAGGCCGTACCTGTCGTGGCTGGTGGCGTTGCCGATCGGCCCGCGCCTGGCCGTGCTGGCACTGGTCCCGCTGCTGGCGCTGCGGGTGTTCTGGGCCGTCGGGAAGCGGTCGGCCGCCGCTTTCGAGGGCTTCGGATCGGCGCCGCCGCGCGGGCGGCTCCTGGAGTCGACCGGGAGTCTCGCCGCCCCCGGGGTCTGGCACGACGAGCAGATGACCTCGTGGCTGCGCCAGATCCACGTGGGTCTCGGCGCCGGCACCGTCGGCGTCAGCCTCGTCGTCGCGGTGTCGCACGGCCGGTGGAGCGCCGTCGCCCTCGGGCTGCTCGGCCTCCCCGCCGGGCTCGTGGTCCTCTGCGCCGTGCTGCTGACAGTGACCGTCCCCGCCGGGTGGGCCGGGCCGTTGCGCCGCGTGGTCTGGAGCCTGGTCTTGGTGGCCACGGTCTCGAGCCTGGGGTACGCCGTGTCCCGGCGGGAGGTTCCCGTGCCGGCCGGGCAGATGCCCGGCTACGAGGGTGCCGTCGCCGGTCTGGTCGCGGCGCAGGGGCTGATGCTGGTCCTGATCGCCGCGGTGACGCTCGCGCGCCGGCGTGCCCGGCCGGCCGGTTCCCGCGCCCTGCTCCGCGGGCTCGGCACACCGCTGGTCGCGGCCATGTCGGTCACCGTCGCCTCCGCCTACACGGCCACGCTCGTGTTCCGGACGGCGGACCAGCTCGACCGGGGCCGCATCCCCGACCCGATCCGGAACAACCCGCCCGCCCTGGGACCGCTGGAACCACCCGTCGGGTACTGGTGGGCGGCGCTGGCCGGGCTCGCCGCTCTGCTGGTCGTCAGCGCGGCGATCGCCGTCACCCTGCCGGTGGCCCGGCGCCGGCGGCGGGCGTACGCGCGACGCGTGGTCGAGCACGACTATCCCGACGCGCCCGCCGAGGCGACGCCACGACTCGACGCGGTCCGCTCGACGATCGCCCGGTCCTTCGTGACCGACGAGCTCGGGCCGACATTCGTGGCGTTCTTCGTGATCTCGTCGGTCGGGCTCGCCACCGTCGCGCTCGACCTGATCGGGATCGGCCCCACCCAGCTCGTCGCCCGCCTCGGCCGCCGGCACGACACGCTCGCCGTGCTGACCGCGTACGTGACGGACGTCGGCATCTGGGCCATCAGTCTGCTCGTCATCGGGCTGCTGATCCTGGGCTACCGGGCGTACCGGTCGCCGGAGACCCGCCGGCTCGTCGGCGTGCTGTGGGACCTGGGCACGTTCTGGCCGCGTACGGTGCACCCGTTCGCGCCGCCGTGCTACGCCGCCCGCGCCGTACCGGAGCTGGCCCGGCGGGTCACCGCGCTCGCCGCGCAGGGCCCGGTGGTGATCTCCGGACACAGCCACGGCTCCGTCCTGGCCGCCGCCACCGTCCTGCAACTGCCGCCGGAGGCCCTGCCCCACGTCGCGTTGCTGACCCACGGCAGTCCGCTGCACCGCATCTACGCCCGCCTCTACCCGGCGTATCTCGGTGAGCAGGCGCTGCGCGACGTCGGCGACCGGATCGGCTGGCGCTGGCGCAACCTGTGGCGCGACACCGATCCGATCGGCGGCCCGATCTTCGCCGACCCGGGTCTGCGGGCCCACCTGCCCCCGGCCGCCGGGGCGGTCGACGTCCGGCTGCGGGACCCCCGCAGCGTCGTCGTGGAGGCGCCGGACACCGTGCCGCCGCCCGTCGAACGCCACTGGCACTATCACACCGAGCCGGAGTACCGGGAGGCCGTACGGGAACTCGTCGACGACATCCGGGCCGGCGCCCCCGGCTGAGGCCGCCCCGCGTACCGGCGCCGGCCACCGCGAGGACCGGTGGCACCGGGATGGTCTCGTTCGCCACCGGTCAACCCGTCGAGGGCGACAATCGGCTGGTGGTGGACACGGTGGTGGAGACGCTCGTCGGGCTGCCGCCGGTCCTCGTCCTGACGCTGGTGTTCGTCCTGCCGGCGCTGGAGTCCTCGACGCTGCTCGGGCTCGTCGTACCGGGTGAGACAGCGATCCTGATCGGCGGGCTGGTGGCCCACGGCGGCGCGCTGCCGTTGTGGGCGGTGGTGGCCGCCGGGGCGGCCGGGGCCTGCCTCGGTGACCAGGCCGGGTACGCCCTCGGCCGCCGGTACGGCCCGGGTGTGCTCGCCCGCGCTCCGCGGGTGCTGCGCCGGCGCCTCGACATCGCGCGGGCCCGCCGCCTGGTCGCCCGGCGGGGGGCGTGGGCGGTGCTCATCGGACGCTGGGTGGCGGTGCTGCGCGCCGTGGTCCCCCTGATCGCCGGCACCGGTGGGATGCGGTGGCCGGTGTTCCTCCGGGCGAACCTGGCCGGCGGGCTGGTGTGGGCGACGGCCGTGGCGCTGCTGGGCTACCTGGGCGCCGCCGCGTACCGCTATCTGGAGCGGGAACTGGGCATCGGGGAGTGGGCCCTGCTGGCCGTGATCGGCGTCGTCGTGGTGCTGCGGGTCTGGCGGATCCGGCGCCGCGCGGCGCGCCGATGAACGGTGGCGTCAGCCGTGACCGCGTACCAGGGGCAGAAACACCTCGTCCACGATCTCGACCAGCACCTCGTCGGGGACGGAGGGGACGCCGCGCATCGCGTACTCGGCGCGCAGCAACATCATCGGTACCGTCGCCACCCGGTGACGGACTGCTGCCGCCGGCGCTTCGCCCCTGGCCGCGGCCCGTTCCAGCATCCCGATCCACGCGCGGTCCATGGTGTCGGCGCCGGACCGTTCGCGCATGAGGGTGAGCAACTCCGGGTCGTCGGCCGCGGCGGCGAGCAGGCCGCGCAGGACGGCCCCGTGCGGCGACGACCACGTCTCGTTTGCCAGCCGGAGCATCTCGAGCGCGTCGCCTCGCAGCGTGCCCGTGTCCGGGTTCGGCATGGCGGCGTCGGACAGGTGGCGGTACGCCGCGACGCCCAGCGCCGCCCGGTGCGGCCATCGGCGGTAGATGGCGTTCTTGTTGGTCCCGGCGCGGGCGGCCACCCGGTCCATCGTCATCCCCGCGTATCCGGACTCGCGTAGTTCCTCCGCCGCGGCCCGCAGGATCGCCTGTTCCAGTTCTTCGCCCCGTCGCCTCCTCATGCCTTGCAGGGTACGCGCCGTACCTTATAGGGTACGGCTCGTACCCTAAGAGTGGAGTTCTCGATGCGCGTCTTCGGCATGAACTACGACACCGGCTTCGTCAGCGCCGGATCCACCACCCACGAACCGTTCGACCCCGACGTCGTGCGCAGCGACCTGCGCGTCATCCGCGACGAGCTGCGCTGCGACGCGGTCCGCGTGACCGGCGGCGTGCAGGACCGGCTGGAGCTGACCGCGCGGCTGGCGGCCGAGGCGGGGCTCGAGGTGTGGTACTGCCCGTTCACCAACGGCCTGGACCGCGACGGCCTCATGGCGTTCCTGCTCGACGGCGCCGAGCGGGCCGAGCGGCTTCGGCGTGACGGCACCCCGGTCGTCTACCTCACCGGTTCCGAGATCTCCCTGTTCACCGACGGTTTCCTGCCCGGCCGTGACCTGACCGAGCGGATGGCGGTGTTCACCGACCCGATGCGGATGCGGGAGGCGGTCCCGGCCGCGCGGGCCGCGGTGCGCGACTTCCTCGCCGAAGCGGTACCCGCGGTGCGGGAGCGCTTCGGCGGCCCCGTCGGGTACGCCTCGATCCCGCTCGAGGACGTCGACTGGACGGCCTTCGACATCGTCGCCAGCGACGCCGGCTACCGCGACTCGACCAACTCCGCGGCGTTCCCGCAGTCCCTGGCGGCGGCCGTGGGGCAGGGCAAGCCGTACGCGGCGACCGAGTTCGGCTGCTGCACGTTCCGCGGCGCGGCCGATGTCGCGGGCGCGACGGAGCCGGTGGCATACGACGAGCACGGCCGTGCGGCGAAGCTCACCGCGGAACTGGAGCGCGACGAGGAAGGCCAGGCACGCTACCTCGTCGACCTGCTGCGCGACTACGAGGCCGGCGGCGCGGAGGCGGCGTTCGTGTACACGTTCGCGAACCGGCACCTGCCGACCACCGGCGACCCCGAACACGACTACGACCTGGCGTCACGCGGGATCGTGCGCGTGCTGCCGGACGGCTCGTGGACGCCCAAGGCCGCCTTCCACGCCCTGGCCGAATACGGCCGCGCCCGTGCGCTGAGCCGGCCCGAATTCGGTGGTGGCGGTCGCGGCGGACGGGCAAAGTAGGACTGCACACCGGCGGCGAGCGCCGCCACGGCGACGACCACCAGGAGAGATGATGCGAGCAGCTTCCACGCTTCGGACCCTTGCCCGTCCTACCGTGGAGCTCCGCCTTGGCCCTGTTGAACCTCGGAATCGTCGCGCATGTTGACGCCGGAAAGACCAGCCTGACCGAACGCCTGCTCTACGAGGCAGGCGCCGTGGCCGAGCCGGGCAGCGTCGACGCCGGCACGACCCGGACCGACTCGATGGAACTGGAACGCCGCCGCGGCATCACCATCCGGGCGGCCGTCACGTCGATCACCATCGGCGACCTCGGCATCAACCTGCTGGACACCCCCGGCCACCCCGACTTCATCGCGGAGGTCGAGCGCTCCCTGGCCGTCCTCGACGCCGCCGTGCTCGTGGTGTCGAGCGTGGAGGGCGTCCAGCCGCAGACCGTCGCCATCTGGCGGGCGCTGCGCCGCATCGGCGTACCGACTGTGTTCTTCTTCAACAAGGTCGACCGCGGCGGCGCCGACGTCGACCGGGTGACGGCGCAGGTACGGCAGCGGCTCGGCGCGCGGCCGGTCCTGCTCGGCACCGTCACCGGCCAGGGCACACGCGAGGCCCGGGTGCACGCCGTGGGCCTCGACGCCGAGCCGGTGGTGGCCGAGGTGGCGGAGGTCGACGACGCGGTGGCGGCGCGCTGGCTGGCCGACCGGCCGGTCCGCGTACGCGACGTCCGCCGGGCGCTGCGCCGCGCGGTGCGCCGCGCCGAGCTGGTCCCGGCGGTGTGCGGCTCGGCCATCACCGGCGCCGGGGTACGCCGGCTGTGCGACGTCCTGGCCGACCTGCTGCCGTACGGCGAGGCGCGGGACGGACCGCCGGCGGGCACCGTCTTCGCCGTCGACCGCGACGGGCACGGCCGGCGCGTCTGGCTGCGGCTGTGGTCCGGGCGCCTGCGGGTACGGGACCGGGTGCGGCTCGGCGACGGCCGTCCGGAGCCGGTGACGGAGATCGCCGTCATCGAGCCCGCCGGCGTGCTGGTGCGCCGGTCGGTCTCCGCCGGGCAGATCGCGGCGGTACGCGGGGTGTCCGCCCGGATCGGCCAGCACATCGGCGACCCGCCTCGGCGGCACGACTACCGGTTCCCGCCACCGACCCGGCAGGCGGTCGTCGAGCCGGTAGACCCGGCGCAGCGCCTGGCGATGTTCGCCGGCCTGGCCGAACTGGCCGACGAGGATCCGCTGGTGGACCTGCGCCTCGACGAACAGCAGGCGGAGGCGGTGATCCGCCTGCACGGCGAGGTCCAGAAGGAGGTCCTCGCCGCCCTGATGGAGGACCGGTACGGCGTCCGGGTGCGGTTCTCCGGCACGCTCACCGCCTGCATCGAACGGGTCGCCGGCACCGGTACTGCCGAGGAGCGGGTACGGGAACGCGGCAACCCGTACCTGGCCGGGCTGGGGTTGCGCGTCGAGGCCGCACCGGCCGGGCACGGCATCGGGTTCCGGCCCGGGATCGAGCCGGGCCGGCTGCCCCCGGCGTTCGTCGCCGCCACCGAGGAGGGCGTACGGGCCGCGCTGCGGCAGGGCCGGCACGGCTGGCCGGTCACCGACTGCACCGTCACCATGACGGCGTCCCGGTACTGGCCCCGGCAGAGCCGCCCGCACCAGAAGTTCGACAAGTCGATCTCGACGGTGGCGGCGGACTTCCGCAACCTCGCCCCGGTCGTGGTCGCCGCCGCGCTGCGGCAGGCCGGTACGCGGGTGTGCCAGCCGATCGAACGGTTCGACGTCAACCTGCCGCGGCACGCGGTGGAGACGGTGCTGGCGCTGCTCGGCCGGCTCGGCGCGGTCGTCCACGACACCGCCGTCGCGGGCGGCTACCTGGAGGTGAGCGGCACCGTGCCGTCCGCCCGGGTGCCGCGGGTCGTCGCCGCCCTGCCCGACCTCACCGGCGGCGAGGCGGTGCTGACCGCCACCTTCGACCACTACGCGCCGGTCGCCGGCGAGGTGCCGCCGGCACTGCCCCGGCGCGGGCCCGACCCCTACGACCGGGAGGCGTGGTTCGGGGCGGTACCGAGGTAGGCGGCGACCGCGGCGCTCCGGGGATAGGATCACCGGCGCCCGCCGCCGCCCGTACCCCGTTGGAGCCCCGCTGTCCCCGCAGCCGGCCACCCACCTCGCCCGGCGAGTCCGCCGGGTGCTGGCAGTGGTGTGCCTGCTCGTCGTTGCCGGGCTGCCCGCCGGATCCTCGAACGCCGGCGCCGCCGGCCCGGGAACGCTGCGGGTGCTGCAGATGAACCTGTGCAACAGCGGCCGGGCCGGCTGCTACACCGGCCGGGCCGTCCCGCGGGCCGCCGACGTGATCGCCGCCGAGGCACCCGACGTGGTCACGCTCAACGAGATCTGCCGCGACGACGTGGCGACGCTGGAGCGGACGCTGCGGGCCGCCCGCGCCGGCGGCACCGTGGTGTCCGCGTTCCAGGCCGCCGGTGACCGCCCCTCCGGTGGTCCTACCCGGTGCGACAACGGCGAGCCGTACGGGATCGGGCTGCTGACCCGCCTCGACGGCCGGGACGCGCGGTCGTCCGTGCACCGCGGGACCTATCCGGCGCAGGACCTCGCCGACCCGGAGGAGCGGGTCTGGCTCTGCGTCCGGGGCGACGGGCTGCACGCCTGCACCACGCACCTGGCGAACACCAGCGGCCAGGTGGCGCTGGCCCAGTGCGGGCAGTTGCTCGGCGCGGTGGTGCCGGGGACCCGGGGCGACACCGGGAGCGCGCCGACAGTCCTCGGCGGTGACCTCAACCTGCGCGCCGGCGGCACCCCGGACGTGCGCTCGTGCGTGCCGGTCGGTTACCGGCGGATCGACGACGGTGCCCGGCAGCAGATCATGGCGTCCGGCGGCGTGACGATCTGCTGCCGCCGCGCGGTGGACATGCGCGGGACGACTGACCACCCGGCGCTGGTGGCGACCATGATCGGCGCCCGCCGTCACCTGTGATCAGAGGAACCGCCAGCGCTGGTGCGCCGCCCCGGTGTCGTCTGCGAGGACCGCCTGCGCCCCCTGGGCGCCGGAGCCGCCGCTGAGCCCGAGCACCCGGCCCCCGTTCGCGCACTGGATCCGGAACCAGCCGCCTCCGCCGTGCCGCAGCCGCCACCTGTGGTCGGCGGTGCCGTTGTCGGCCCACTGGACGATCCGGGCGTCCGCCGCGGTCGAACCACCCTCGACGCCGAGCACCTTGCCGCTGTTGCCGTTGCGCAGCCGCAGGTAGCCGCCGGTGTCCACGAGCGCGGTCCAGAGGTGGTCGGCGGTGCCGGTGTCGCCCCACTGGATGACCGGCCCGCCGTCGGCGGTGGACATGTTCTGTACGCCGAGCACCAGCCCGCTGCCGAGGTTCTGGATCCGCCGCGCGCCGTTGGGCAGGAACCGCCACTGGTTGTCGAGGCTGCCGTTGTCCGGGTCCTGCACGGCGAACGCGCCCTGGGCGGTCGAGCCGCCGGAGATGCCGAGCAGCTTGCCGGTGTGCACGTTGCGCAACTTGTGGCTGCCGTCGCCGACGTCGACCACTGTCCACAGGTGGTCGGCGGTGCCGTTGTCCGCCCACTGGAGGATCCGAACGCCGTCGGCGGTGGACATGTTCTCCACCCCCAGCACCTTGCCGCTGTTGACGTTGCGCAGCCGCAGCGCCGACCCGTCTACCACAAGCTGCCAGTCGTGGTCGGCGGTGCCGGTGTCACCCCACTGCAGCGCGAGCCCGCCGTCGGCGGTCGACATGTTCTGGATGCCGAGCACCAGCCCGCTCGCCGCGTTGGCGAGCCGGAAGCTCGCCTCCCCGCCGCCACCGCCCGCGCCGACCCGCCAGTAGACCGTGTAGTTGTGCCCGTGGGCGTCGTAGAAGGGGCCGAGGTTGACGGTGGCGCCGTCGGCCCGGGCGGTGAACGCGAGAGAGCCCGTGCCGGTACGGGTGATGGAGGCGGGATCCAGCGTGGGCAGGCCGCTCAACGTGGTGTTGCCGTAGTTGCCGGAGAGCACCACCGGCCCGTACGTGACGGCCTGCACCGCGGCGTCGTCGTTGGCAGGCACCGTGGCGACCCGCATCGGCAGCCGGACCGTGACCGTGTCGCCGGAGGTCCAGGCACGGGTCAGGACGGCGTAGCTGCCGGGCGCGGTGGCGATACCCGCCGCGACGCCGTTGACGCTGACGCTCGCCCCGCTGGTCCATGCCGGGATCCGGATCCGCATCGTCCACGAGCCGCTGACCGAGCCGGTGACGGTGAGCGTCGTGGTGTCGCCGACCGGGTACGACGTGGCCTGGGTGACGGTGATGCCGCGCTGGCTCCAGGTGAGAACGGACGGGACGAACAGGTTGACGGTCAGCGTGGTGCCGTTGTGGAAGTAGATCGCGTCCGCCAGCGTCGTGTTGGTCTCCAGCCCGGTGCCCTGGCAGCACCAGAACGAGTTGTAGTCGGTGCTCCACGTGCCGCCGCCCCACGCCGGGCCGACACCGCGCCGCCCGCCCGGGTTGAGCGGGGTGAAGTACGTGACGTGACCGTGCGCGTCGGCCGGGTTCTGCTGGCCGATCATGTGGTTGAGCAGCGCACGCTCGTAGAAGTCGGCGTACGCGACCCGGTCCGGGTCGAGCTGCCACAACTCCCGGGTCAGCTTGAGCATGTTGTACGTGTTGCACGCCTCGCACGTGTCGTTGCGCAGGTAGCCGGCGATCGCGTTGGGCGCGCGGAAGTGCTCGGCCTGGCTGTTGCCGCCGATGGCGTACGTGTGGGCGCCGACGGTGATGGCCCACGCGTTCGCGGCGATGTCCCGGTAGCGGGTGACGCCTGTCGCCTTGTACTCCCGGGCCGCGCCGATCCACTTGGGCACCTGCGTGTTGGCGTGCAGCCCGTTGAGCTGGTCGGAGTTCGCGGCGAGCGGGTTGAACACGGCGGCGTGGTCGAACCGCTGCGCGACAGTCAGCCACCGCGCGTCGCCGGTCTGCTGGTAGAGGTCGGTCAGCACCGCGTTCATGCCGCCGAACTCGGTGCCCAGCATGGCCTGCATCTGGGCCGAGGTGAGCCGGCCGGTGCGCTGGTCGACCCAGCCGGCCAGCGCCAGCAGCACGTCCCGGGCCTGGGTGCTGCCGATCAGCCGCCACACGTCCAGCAGCCCGGCGAGCGTCTTGTGGATGCAGTAGTAGGGGACGTTGCCGTTGCTGAGGGTCCGGGCCTCCAGCGCGGTGAAGTCGGACTCCGGGAAGCCGGACAGGTAGCCGGTGCTGAACCCGGCCGCGCCGTTGTTGGCCTGGCAGCGGGCCAGCTCGGCCACCGTGGTGAGCGCCTTGTCCCGGCAGGTGGTGTCGCCGAGCACCGCCCACGCCTGCGCCCAGGCGGTCAGGAAGTGCCCCTGCATGTGGGTGCGGAACGGGAAGTTCGGCGCGTCCCAGCCGCCGTTGGCGGCGGCGCCGCCGGTGGACAGGCGGTGGTTGGCCCGGAAGTTGTAGAGCAGCCGGTTCACGTCGACGAAGCGCAGGTAGGCGACCGTACGATTCTGGTTGTCCTGCCATCGGCCGGCGGTCAGCCGGACCTGACCCGGGTCGAAGGCGTACGCGGACACGCCGATGTCGGGGCGGGCCGGTGGCAGCGCGGCGTGCGCCGTACCGCCTGCGGTGACGGACCCGGCGGCGGCGCCGGCGGTGGCCGCGACGGCGGTGGCGCCGGTGGCGCGGAGCAGGAATCGGCGGTTCACCAGGGGAGCGGGCATGGACGGCCTCCGTGGCGGGACGGTGGTGGTGGGGGACGGCGGTGGTGGGGGACGGTTACGCGGTGACCCGGAACGTGGCGTCCTGCCTGTCGATCGCGGGCGAGCCGGTGCCGAGCGGGTCGATGCGCAGCCGGTAGTCGTAGTGCCGTAGGTAGCGGGTGGGGAAGTTGTGCGAGCGGAACGACGACCAGGTGCTGTCCGCCAGGCCTGCGGTGCGGTGGAAGGTGGCGTCGGCGCGGAACGTGGCGGTGCCGTCGTTCGGGTCGAGCCGGACCGCGTAGTCGTAGTGCCGCAGGTAGTTGCCCGGGTAGTTGACCGACTCGAACGAGACGCCGGCGGCGTCGGCCAGGCCGGGGACCATCCGCCACATCTGGTCCTGGTAGGGGTCGAACGGGTACGCGTCGACGCGGGCGATCCGGTCGGCGTGCCGGACGTAGCGGTCGGGCAGGTTCGACGACTTGAGCCGGACCCAGTTCGGTGTGCCCCAGCGGTTGACCAGGCCGGCGTACTCGGCGTCGCTGATGCCGATCATCGAGCCGTGCTTGGAGTTCAGCGGCGGGGTGTAGTCGCGCTGGTTCAGCGGCGTCCACGAGTTGCCCGAGATGGTCGTCGTGGACCAGGCGTAGTAGTCGTTGTTGACCGGGCTGAACGAGTCGCCCCACAGCCGCCAGCTGCCCTCGTTGGTGCGCAGCAGCAGCGGTGCCTCGATCGCGGTGCCCTGCCGCAGCCCGCTGGTGTACGTGGTGAAGCTGTTCGGCGCGGCGGTGGTGGAGCGGGCGCCGTACAGGTAGCCGTCGTTGAGGTTCTTGTAGTACAGGTACGTGGTGCCGCCGTCGACCACGACGTCGCCGTCGAGCACGCCGAAGGCGGGGCTGAAGTAGACCTGCGGGGCGCTGACGGTGCGGAAGTCGCTGGTGTAGTTGACGAACAGCACGTCCCGGCCGTTGTTGGCGGAGTAGACGATGGCGTACTGGCCGCGGGCGGCGTCCCAGAACGCGGTCGGCGCCCACGTGTGGGTGTCGAGCGTGTGCATCCGGATGCGCCGGTAACCGGTGAACGCGGTCAGGTCGGTCGAATCCCACACGTGCAGGTACTGGCTGGTCAGCCCCCAGTTGGTGCCCTTGAGGTCGGTGGCCAGTACCACGAACGTGCCGTCGGTCCTGCGCAGCACGAACGGGTCGCGCAGGCCGAGCTGCCCGGCGGTGGGGGTGACCACCGGGTTGTTCTGGTTCAGCGGGGTCCAGTTCAGGCCGTCCCGGCTGACGGCCAGGTGCAGGCCGTAGTCGGCGCCGAGGCCGTTCGGCGTCTCGGTGAAGTAGGCCATCGCGTAGGCGGTGTTCGCCGCCGCGAGCGCGCCGCGGGGCAGGCTGAGCGCGCCGGTGGCGGCGGCAGCGGCGGACAGGGCGCCGACTGTGAACGCGCGTCGGGTCAGGGGCACGGGAGGGCCCTCCTCTGCGGGGGAGATGACGGCCGCGTTAACGCTAACAATCTCCCCTAGCCTGGCGTTCACATAGTCGTCTGTCAATCGAATGGTGGCGTTAACGCGTTCAGCTGCGAACCTCCCGGCGCACCGCCGTGGTCTCCGCGTACACGATCAGGATCAGCAGCGCGGCCAGCAACGCGGAGCCGGCCAGCAGCGGCAGCCCGTACGCCAGGACGCCCAGCGCCACGATCACCGCCAGCCCGGCCGGCCGGTACCAGGTCACCCGGCGGTGCACGGCCGCGGCCAACCCGATCCAGCCGATCAGGAACAGTGCCGGGCCGCTGAGCGCCACCACGAGCGCGGCCGGATCGCGGGACAGTGGATCCCCGATCATCACCTGCGCGCCGACCGCCGTGGCCACCACCCCGGCCACCATCACCAGGTGCAGGTAACCGGCCAGCAGGCCGAGCCGGCTCCCGGACGGCCCGCGCGCCTCGATCGCCTCGCCGAGCCGCATCCCGCCCGGCACCAGGTAGAGCCGCCCCACGGTGACCGCGTTGACGAACGCCAGCGCGAACGCCACGGTCCGGTAGCCGTCGAAACCGGCGTTGCTGAACACGATCCCGGCGGACAGGATCAGCTCGCCCAGCGCGATGATGTAGATCTGCTGGTAGCGCTCGGCCAGGTGCTCGCCGACCACCTGGAGATCGCGCCAGCTCGACCGGCCCAGCCCCGGTGTCGGCCAGCGCAGCCGCGCCAGGACGAGATCCAGGACGATCGCCGTGGTCCAGAGCGCCACCTGCGCCGTCCCGGCGAGCGCGCCGGTCACCCACAGCACCCCTGACACACCGAACCAGATCGCCACCCGCAGGCTGCGCACCCGCAGCGGATGTCCGCGCAGCGCCGGCAGCAGGATCAACGGCCGGCCCAGGTGGATCGCTACGTACGCGCCGGCGAACACGAGCGCGTGCCCGGTGTACGCGGTGGGCGCCGCCGCCGCCATCAGCAGGCCGCCGAACATGACCCAGATCAGCAGCGTGACGATCGGCGGGGAACGCGGGTCGAACCAGTCCGTCGACCAGGCGGTCACGAACCACACCCACCAGATCGGCACCAGCAGCAGTGCGGCCCGGTACGCCCCGCCGAGGCTCAGATCCTCCTCCAGCACCAGGGACACCCGGTTCAACGCGAGGATGAAGGCCAGGTCGAAGAAGAGTTCCAGGAACGACGCCCGGCGGGAGGCCTCGCGGGGCCGCAGCAGGTGCCCACGCGGCTCACTCGCCATCCGGTCCCTTCCGTACGCGCCGTCGACGACACCAGTCGTACCAGCCGCGGACGGGGTCGCGCGGGCGAACGCCGCAGGGCGGGCCGACGGTCGTCCCGGCCCGCCCCGACGCGGGTCAGCGGTTGCGGTAGTGGTTCATGGCAAGGGCCACGCCGGACGCCAGCGCCAGCACGCCGAAGGCCGAACCGGCCCACGGGTTTTCCAGGACGTTCGACAGCGTCACGTTCGCCACCACGCCGACGACGAGCACCAGCCAGAGCAGCGGGCGCATCCGGGTGACGGGCGTCGTCGCGGCGGTGGTCTCGGCGGTACGGTCCAGGTCGTTCACGGCTGCCTCCTCGGGTGATGTCCTTGCACCTGAACGTTAGGCGCGCGGCCGGCCGGCAACGATCCCGCCAGCACGACAACCGTGGTACAGCAGGCTGTACTTTCCGCCCCCGGCCCTGACGCACGGCGACGGCGGTGACCTATCGTGACGGCCGGGGGTGGGCCGGGGATGGAGTACGTACGCGGGCGGTTCCGTGCCGCGGTGACCGCGCTGGAGCACCTCGTCAGCGGGCTGGGCACCGCTGTGCTGGCGCTCGGCCTGCTGCTCGGGACGGTCGTGGTGGCGGCGGCGTGCGTCGGCGGGGTCGGGCTGCTGCTCGTACCCGGGCTGCTCCAGGCCATGCGGTCGGTGGCCGACCGGGAACGCGCCCGGCTGTCCCGGTGGGGGCCGCCGATCCCGGCGCCCGGCCCGGTGCCGGCCGGGGTGCGCCAGGCACTGCGCGACCCGGTCGTCCGGCGGGAACTGCGCTGGGTGGCCGTCCACGGAACGCTCGGCTTCGGCGCCGGGCTGATCGCGCTCGCACTGCCGATCTACGCCGTGCAGGACATGACGTTCCCGCTCTGGTACCGGCTGGTGCCGCCGGAGGCCGGCGCGCCCGGCCTCGGCTGGTGGCACATCGACGGGCTCGGCGACGCGCTGGCGGTCGCCGTGCTCGGGGTCGGCTGGCTGTTCCTCGCGGTCACGACCGGCCCGGCACTCGCGCGGATCCAGGCCCGGCCGGGCCGCCGGCTGCTGCCCCCGCCGCCCGGGTTCGACCTGTCGTTGCGGGTCGCCGAACTCACCGCCACCCGGGCCGCCGCGCTCGACGCGCACGCGGTGGAGCTGCGCCGGATCGAACGCTCGCTGCACGACGGCACGCAGAACCGGCTGGTCGCGGTGAACGTGCTGCTCGGCGCCGCGCGGCGGGCGGTACGCCGCGACCCGGACCGCGCCGACGAGATCCTGGAACGCGCGCAGAACGCGGCCGAGCAGGCGCTCGGCGAGCTGCGTACGGTGGTGCGCGGCATCCTGCCGCCGGTGCTCGACGACCGGGGCCTGGCCGGGGCGCTCGACGGACTCGCCGCGGAGTGCGCGGTGCCGTGCCGCCTGTCGGTGGACGTCGACGTGCGCTGCGCGGCGTCGGTCGAGGCCACCGCGTACTTCGTGGTGGCCGAGGCGCTGACGAACGTGGTCCGGCACAGCGGCGCGAGCGCGGTGGACGTCTCCGTGCGCCGGGAGGGGGACCGGCTGCTCGTGACGGTCACCGACGACGGGCGCGGGGACGCCGACGAGACGCGCGGCTCCGGGCTGACCGGCATCCGCCGCCGGGTCGAGGCGTACGACGGGCGGATGACGTTGACGAGTCCACCGGGAGGACCGACGAGGATGCACGTGGAGCTGCCATGCGGATCGTGATCGCCGAGGACGACGCGCTGCTGCGCGAAGGGCTGGCGCTGCTGCTGCGCGCCGAGGACCTGGACGTGGTGGCCACCGCCGGCACACCGGGGGAGTTCCTGGCCGCTGTGGACGAGCACCGGCCGGACGTGGCGATCGTCGACGTGCGGATGCCGCCCACCCACACCGACGAGGGCATCGTCGCCGCGGTCGAGGCCCGCCGCCGCCGACCGGGCCTCGCGGTGCTGGTCCTGTCCGCGTACGTCGAGCAGGCGTTCGCCACCGAGCTGTTCTCGGTCGGCGCCTCCGGGCTCGGCTACCTGCTCAAGGAGCGGGTGGGCCGGGTCGAGGAGTTCCTCGCCGCGCTGCACCGCGTCGCGGACGGCGGCAGCGTGATCGACCCCGAGGTGGTCGGCCAGCTGCTCGCCCGCAACCGGCGGCCGGACACCGCGCTGGCCGAGCTGTCGCCGCGTGAGCACGAGGTGCTGGCGCTGATGGCCGAAGGGCTGGGCAACGGCGCGATCGCGGAACGGCTGTTCGTCACCGACGGCGCGGTGCACAAGCACATCCGCAGCATCTTCGCGAAGCTGAGCCTGCCGCCGGACGACCGCGCCGACCGCCGGGTCACCGCCGTGCTGCGCTACCTCGACGGCCGGCGGTAGACGTACGCACGCGCGCCGCCTCGCGTGAGGCGGCGCGCGTGCGGTGAACCGGGGATCAGCGGCCGGTGCCGCACAGGGCCGCGTCGACGGTGCTGGTGACCGCCTCCAGCATCTCCATGCTCGTCGGCAGCCCGGTCACCGCGACCACCGCGCTGCGCCCGTCGGTGGTGGACAGGTTGCGGGTCTGGAAGCCCTGGATGTCGCCGCCGTGTCCCCAGGCGTGACCGCCGCAGGGCAGTTCGTGCCGGGCGATGCCCAGGCCGTACTCCCAGACGCCGGTGGGCTCGAAATCGGGCGCCGGCACCGTGCGCATCAGCGCCGCCTGCTGGGCCGGCTCGAGCAGCTTGCCCGCCAGCAGCGCCTCGAAGAACGTGCGCAGGTCCGACGGGGTCGAGACGAGCTGGCCCGCGGCCCAGCCCAGCGACGGGTCCATCCGGGTCACGTCGACCCACGGCGCGCCCGGTTCCACCGCCACGTATCCGCGCGGCAGCCGGCCGGGCAGGTCCTGCTCGCCGGTCTGCGGCCAGTACGTGTCGCGCAGCCGCAGCGGCTCGATGATCCGCCGGGTGATCTCCTCACCCACCGGACGTTTGGTGACCCGCTCGATGATCAGCCCGGCCAGCACGAAGTTGGTGTTGCTGTACTCCCACTTCTGACCCGGCGGGAAGCGCCGGTCCTGGGTGAGCGCCTCGTCCAGCAGCCGGCGCGGATCGAAGTAGTCGCTGCGCCGGTCCACCAGGTCCTGCGCCTCGCTGAACACGACCTCGTCGTAGTCGGGCAGGCCGCTGGTCTGCTGCAGCAGCTGGCGTACGGTGATCCGCCGCCCGTCGTTGCCGTTGGCGCGCACCATCCCGGGCAGGTAGCGCTCGACGGTGGCGTCCAGGTCGACGCGGCCCTCGCCGACGAGCTGAAGGACGACCACGGCGGTGAACGTCTTGGTGTTGCTGCCGATCCGCACCCGGGCGTCGCGGGGAATCCCGGCGCCGGTGCGCAGGTCACCCACGCCCGCGGTGTAGTCGCGTACCCGGCCGTCGCGGCGTACGGAGGCCAGCGCCCCGGGGAAGCCGTGCTCGGAGACCAGGCCGTCCAGTCGCTGCTGGACGGTGTCGCCGGCGGGACGCCGGGCGTCGGTGGTCGTGGCGGACGCGGCGGGCACACCCAGCGCGGTGACGGTGAGCAGGGCCGCGGCGCCGACGGCGACCGGGAAGGTACGGCGGGTCATGGGAACTCCTCGACGGAGGTGAACGGGTACGGGATCAAGCCTCGCCAGAATCGGTTCCGCGCTCCATCCCGCCTGCTACCGAGCCGGGGTAGCGCTGGCACTACTTGATGGCGCCGATGCCGCCGGTTAGGCTCCGCCCAGCGTCGCGTGCCGGTGGCAGACCGTGTCAGGCATGGAGGCGCCGGATCGAAGGGAGCACGACGATGACACTCGTCGTCCCTTCGCCCTCGCCACGTGGCTGAGGGCGAACAGACCAGGCTGGTGGCCTGGAGCCGGGAGATGCGCGCCGTCCACGAGCGGCTGCGCGAGGCGCTGGCGGTGACCCGGCGGGCGCTCGCCGACGGTGCGCCGGCCCGCCCGGCGACACGTGAGCTGCTGTTGTTCTGCCACGGGTTCTGCGCGGCGCTGACCGCGCATCACGAGGGCGAGGACCACAGCCTCTTCCCGGCGATCGCGGCGCGGCATCCGGACCTGCGCGGCACGCTGGACCGGCTGCGGCAGGACCACTCGATGATCGGGTACCTGCTGGCCGGGCTGAGCGCGGCGGTGGCCCGCGACGCCCCGCCCGACGAGCTGGCCCGGCACCTGGAGGGCGTGGCGGCGATCATGGAGTCGCACTTCCGGTACGAGGAGCGGCAGCTGCTCACGGTGCTGGAGACGCTCTCGCTGGACGCCGACCCGGGCGACGTGTTCGGGCCGTTGTGACCACTGTCGCGGCCCGGCGGATGCGCACCGCCGGGCCGCGACCGGTCCCTGTCAGTTCAGGCCGCAGGTGGCGAACCCGTCCAGGTTCGGGCGCTGCGCGCCGACCCGGTTGAACGCGATCTCGATGCGGTCGAGCGCCGCGACGCGCTTGCTGCGCAGCGGGCCGAGGATGGCGTTGTCGATGAACGCCGGTCCGCCCTCTGGGCGTACCGCGAGGCGGGCCAGGCGGGCGTCGGCCTCGGCGATCTGCTTGTCCAGCGTGGCCAGTTCGGCCTGCACCTGGCCGGCGGCCGCCGCCGGGACGGCGGGCAGCGCCACCCGGGGGCAGTTCACGGTCCGCGCCGCGCCGCCGGCGTTGCCGTTCTGGCCGCCCGCGTTGCCGTTCTGACCGTTGCCGTTCTGCCCGCCGGCGTTGCCGTTGCCGTTCTGGCCGGCACCGTTCTGGCCGGTGCCGCCGTTGACGGCGCTCGGCACGCCCGGGGCGTTGAGCGAGCAGGCCGCCAGCGCGTCCAGGTCCGGCCGCTGCGCGCCGATCCGGTTGAAGGCGATCTCGATGCGGTCGAGCACTGCGACGCGCTTGCTGCGCAGCGGGCCGAGGATGGCGTTGTCGATGAACGCCGGTCCGCCCTCGGGGCGTACCGCCTGCCGGGCCAGCCGCTCGTTCTGCCGGGCGATCTCCTGGTCCAGGTTTGCCAGTTCCCGTTCCACCTGGGCCGACGCCGCCGCGGGGACGGCGGGCAGCTTGTCGCGTACGGTCGGGCAGTTCACGGTCTGCGCGGCGGCAGTGGTGGCCGGGCGGTTGTTCTCGCCCGCCGACGCCAGTTGCAGTCCACCGGCCAACAACAGCGCCGCGAGGGCACCCACCCCGCCGAGCTTCAGGACCGCGGTCTTGCGCGTACCCCTGGCCATGCACCTCTCCTCTGGTTGACCGGGAGGGCCGGCGCGGCGGGTGCCGCCCCGTCTCCACGGTGCGAAGTGACGACTGGAGGAATCGTGCTCGTGCCCGCTCCGGCATCGCGGTTCCGGCCGATGTTCCGGTCGGCAGTGGATACGGACGGCGCGGCGGGATCGTTCAGTGCGGGCCGAGGTTTGACCACATCGATGTCCGTCGTTAGGCTGCGCTGAAAGCGCTTACTGCGCGGGAGCGTGAGCGTTCGTGGCACGGCCGTCCGGGTATCAAGGCCCGCCCCCGACACCGACCGGGCATCGGTGCCGGCGTGGGCACGGCACCACCACCCGCAGGAGACCAGCATGATCAACCGACACCGCCGTACGGTGTTGTGGACGTCCGCCGCGGCGACGGCCGCGCTCGCCGCGTCCGGCCTGGCCGTTGGCGCGACCGCCGCCCAGGCGGCCGCCGGCTGCCGCGTCGACTACGCCGTCACCGCGCAGTGGGGCGGCGGCTTCACCGCCAACGTCAACCTGACGAACCTCGGCGACCCGCTCAACGGCTGGGCCGTCACCTGGACCTTCGCCGCCGGTCAGACCGTCGCCCAGGCCTGGGGCGCCGAGATCACCGCCAGCGGCGCCTCGGTGCGGGCCGCAAACGTCAGCTACAACGGCAGCCTGGGCACCAACGCGAGCACGTCGTTCGGCTTCAACGGCACCTGGAACAACAGCAGCAACCCGGTCCCGACCTCGTTCGCCGTCAACGGTGTCACCTGCACCGGCGGCGTCACGCCCACCACCGGCACGCCACCGACCAGCGCCCCGCCGAGCAGCCCGCCCCCGAGCACCCCGCCACCGACCACGCCGCCACCGGCCGGTGGCGCGATCTACGCCGCGCCGAACGGCACCGCCGGGGCGGCCGGCACCCAGGCCAGCCCCACCACGATCGCCGCGGCGATCACCCGCGTCGGCGCCGGGGGCACGATCTACCTGCGCGGCGGCACGTACAACCTGTCGCAGACGGTCACCGTCGCCGCCGGCAACAACGGCACGTCGAGCGCCCGCAAGAACCTGTACGCCTATCCGGGCGAGACGCCGATCCTGAACTTCTCCGCGATGAGCGAGGATCCGGCCAACCGGGGACTGGCGCTGAACGCCTCATACTGGCACGTGCGCGGGCTCGTGGTGGAGCGGGCCGGTGACAACGGCATCTTCGTCGGCGGCAGCAACAACATCATCGAGCGGACGGTGACCCGCTTCAACCGCGACACCGGGCTGCAACTGTCCCGGATCGCCTCCAGCACGCCCCGCGACCAGTGGCCGGCGAACAACCTCATGGTCAGCGTGGAGTCGCACGACAACGCCGACTCCGACGGCGAGGACGCCGACGGCTTCGCGGCCAAGCTCACCGTCGGCGGCGGCAACGTCTTCCGGTACGCGGTGTCGCACCACAACATCGACGACGGGTGGGACCTCTACACCAAGTCCGACACCGGCGCGATCGGCACGGTGACCATCGAGGACTCGCTCGCGTACAGCAACGGCACGCTGAGCAACGGCACGCAGAACGGCAACGGCGACCGCAACGGCTTCAAGCTCGGCGGTGAGGACATCGCCGTCAACCACACCGTCCGGCGCACCATCGCCTACCGCAACGGCAAGCACGGGTTCACGTACAACCGGAACCCGGGCACGATGACGATCTCGAACAACCTGAGCATCGACAACACCGAACGCAACTTCTCGTTCGACGCCGGTACCTCGGTGTTCCGGAGCAACACGTCCTGCCGCTTCGCCGGCGGTGGCTCCAACGACAAGACGGTCGGCAACGTGGACGGCTCGAACCAGTTCTGGTCCGGCTCCAACGGTTCCCGCTGCGCCACGTACTCCGGTGCCCTGGCCTGGTCCTTCGCCGGCGACGGCCGCCTGACGGTGACCCTCGGCGGCCGCCCGGTCTCGCTCTGACCCCGGCACCCCACCGGGTTGATCATGAGGTTGGCGGCCGGATCGGAGATCGACATCGCCGTCAACCTCATGATCGACCGGGGAGGGGTGCGCTGGGGAGGGTGGGGTGGGGGGGTGGGACGGGGGAGGGAGATCGGACCGAAGGACCGGCTTGACAGGATGATCGAGTCTTAGGTTAGCCTAACCTGCGTGACGAGCGGAACGATGCGGGCCGACGGCCTGCGCGGCAGTGAGCTGCGGCTGGGCTACCACGGCAAGACGGTGGTGCACGACGCCGCCATCACGCTGCGGCCCGCGGCGGTGACCGCGCTGGTCGGCCCCAACGGCAGCGGCAAGTCGACGCTGCTGCGCGGACTTGCCCGCCTGCACCCACTGGAGCACGGCGAGATCGTGCTCGCCGACGGCACACCGGCCCGGACGCTGTCCGCCCGGGACTTCGCCCGCCGGGTCACGCTGCTCGCGCAGAGCAGGCCCACCCCCAGCGGGGTGACGGTGCGGGACGTGGTCGGGTACGGCCGGCACCCGTACCGGCAGCGGTGGCGCGCGAACGACCTCGACGGACCGGCCGCGATCGACCGCGCCATGCGGGTGACAGGCGTCGACGGCATGGCCGGACGGCCGGTCGACGAACTCTCCGGCGGCGAACTGCAACGGGTCTGGCTGGCCACCTGCCTGGCCCAGGACACCGCGATCCTGCTGCTGGACGAGCCGACCACGTTCCTGGACCTGCGCTACCAGGTGGAGATCCTCGACCTGATGCGCGACCTCGCCGACACCGCCGGCGTCGCCGTCGGTGTGGTGCTGCACGACCTCAACCAGGCGGCCGCCGTCGCCGACCAGGTCGTGCTCCTGCACGAGGGCCGGGTACGCGGTACCGGCACCCCGCACGAGGTGTTCACCGAGGCGGCGCTCACCGAGGCGTACGGCATCCGCGTCGAGGTGAGCGTCGACCCGGTCACCAATCTGCTCTCCACACGTCCCGTCGGCCGGCACACGACCCGCGTCTCCGCCTGACCGACTCCTGCACACAGAAGAGAAACCCGATGCTGCGTACCCGAATGACCCTGCTCGTCGCCGCCGCGGCGAGCGCGCTGCTGATCGCCGGCTGCGGCACCACCGAGGAGCCCGCCGCCGCACCGTCCCCCTCCGACGCCGCGTCCACCGGCCCGGTCACCGTCACCGACAGCCGGGGCAAGACCATCACGCTCAAGAGCCCCGCCAGCAAGGTCGTCGGCCTGGAGTGGGGCGAGGTGGAGATGCTCGTCGGCCTCGGCGTGATGCCGGTCGGCGTGGCCGACCCCAAGGGGTACGCCACCTGGGTGACCGCCGCCCCGCTCGACGCGAGCGTCAAGGACGTCGGCACCCGGGGCGAGCCGAGCGTCGACTCCATCGTCGCCCTCCAGCCGGACCTCGTGGTGATGGAGGCCGAGCGCGGCTCCGCCGTCGTCACCCAGCTCGAGAAGTACGTCCCCGTGCTGGTCACCAAGGGCAGCGACGCCTCCGACAACATCGGCCGGATGCGCGCGGACCTGAAGATGATCGCCACCGCGACCGGGCGCACCGCGCAGGCGGACAAGCTGCTCGCCGACTTCGACGCCGCGCTCGCCGACGGCAAGAAGAAGATCGCCGACGCCGGTGCGGCCGGCAAGCAGTTCGCGATCGCCGACGGCTGGAAGGAGGGCAGCACCGTCTCGATCCGGATGTTCGGCGAGGGCGCGCTCGTCTCCCAGCTCGGCATCCAGCTCGGCCTCAAGAACGCCTGGACCGGCAAGACCGACGAGATGTGGGGCCTGGGCCAGACCGACGTCGAGGGCATGACCGTCCTCAAGGGGCAGGACGTGCACTTCTTCTACAACGCCTCGGACGGCACCGACGTGTTCGCCGACGGCCTCGCCGGCAACGCGATCTGGCGTTCCCTGCCGTTCGTTCAGCAGAACAAGCTGCACAAGATGCCCAACGGCATCTGGACCTTCGGCGGCACGCTGTCCGCCAAGCAGTACATCGACGAGCTGGTCAAGGTCTACACGGCTTGAGCGCGATGACCGCCCCCGCCCCGCCGGGGCCGGCCACCCGGCCGGCCCCGGTCGGGCCGCCGCCCGCCCGGCGCAGCCGGGTCGCCGGCGCGTTCGCCCTCGCCGCCGCGCTGCTCGTCGCGATCACCGCGGTGCACCTCACCCAGGGCACCTCCTCGGTGGGGGCGCTGGACCTGCTCCGGCTGCTCACCGGCGGCGACGACGAGACCGCCCGGGTGCTCGTCGCCTCCCGCCTGCCCCGGCTGCTCACCGGCCTGGCCGTGGGCGTCGCGCTCGGCTTCGCCGGCGCGGCGCTGCAGTCGACCACCCGCAATCCGCTCGCCTCGCCGGACACGCTCGCCGTCAACGCGGGCGCGCACCTGGCGATCGTCTCCACCGCCGCGTTCGGGATCGCGCTGCCCGCGCTGCCCGCGGGCGGGCTGGCGTTCTGCGGCGGCCTCGCCGCCGCCTCCCTGGTCATGCTGCTCTCGGCCGGCGGTCAGGCCGCCACCACCCGGCTCATCCTCGCCGGCTCGGCCACCGCGATGGCGCTCTCCTCGCTGACCATGCTGCTCATGCTGCTGTTCGAGCAGGCCACCATCGGCCTGTTCGCCTGGGGCAACGGCTCGCTCGTGCAGGGCGACCTGGTGGCGTTCACCCAGCTCGCCCCCGTGATCGCTGTCGCCGCGCTGGTGCTCGTGGCCCTCGGGCACCGGCTGGACCTGCTCGCCCTCGGCGACGACACCGCCACCGTGCTCGGGCTCAACGTGCGCCGTACCCGGCTGACTGTCGTGCTGCTGGCGGTGCTGCTCTCCGCCGCGGCGGTCACCCTGGCCGGCCCGATCGGCTTCGTCGGCCTCGGCGCGCCGGTGATCGTCCGGCTGCTCGGCCGGTGGGTGCCCGAGGTGCATCGGCACCGCGTCCTGATGCCGCTGTCCGGCATCGTCGGCGTGGTCATCGTCCTCGGCTCCGACGTGCTGCTGCGCGCCGTGCTCGGCGGGCAGGCCGGGGTCGACGTGCCGACCGGCGTGGTGACCACGCTCTTCGGCGCGGTGCTGCTGGTCTGGCTGGCCCGCCGCCACCGCGACGCCGGACCGACCCGGCAGGCGCCGGGCGGCCACGCCGCCGTCCGCTCCCGCGGCTTCGTCGCCGTCGTCGTCGCGGTCTGCGCGGTCGTCGTCACCGCCGCGCTGGTGCTCGGCATGCTCGCCGGCGACACCTGGGTGCTGGTCGGCGACATCGTCAACTGGGTGCAGGGCCGCACCGGACCGGCGTACACCTTCGTGCTGGACGCCCGCTGGCCGCGCGTCGCCGCAGCGCTGCTGGCCGGCGCGGCGCTGGCCCTGGCCGGCACCACGGTGCAGGCGGTGTGCCGCAACCCGCTGGCCGAACCGGGCATCCTCGGCATCACCGGTGGCGCCGGCATCGGGGCGGTGTCGCTGCTGACGTTCGCGCCGATGGCCGGCGTGCTTGCCCTGTCCGGCGCCGCCGGACTCGGCGCGGTCGTCGCGTTCGCACTGGTCTACGGCCTGGCCCGGCGGCGGGGGCTCAACTCCGACCGGCTGGTGCTGATCGGGTTCGCGGTCTGGCAGGGCGGCACGGCGATCATCACGTTCATCGTGGTGTCCTCCGACCCGTGGAACACCGGCAAGGCGCTGACCTGGCTGTCCGGCTCCACCTACGGGCGTACCGCGCCGCAGGTGCTGCCGGTGGCGATCGCGCTGCTGATCGCGCTGCCGGTGGTCGCCGCGGTGCGCCGCGAGCTGGACCTGCTCGCGCTCGACGACGACACGCCCCGGGTGCTCGGCGTCCGGCTGGAACGCGCCCGGCTGGTCGCGCTCGGCCTGGCGGCACTGCTCACCGCCACCGCCGTGTCGGCGGTCGGCGTGATCGGCTTCGTCGGCCTGGTCGCGCCGCACGCGGCCCGGGCGCTCGTCGGCGGGCGGCACACCCGCGTCCTGCCGGTCGCGGTGCTGCTCGGCGCCACCCTGGTCAGCCTCGCCGACACGCTCGGCCGCAGCGTCATCGCCCCCGCCCAGGTCCCCGCCGGTCTGGTCACCGCCATGATCGGCACCCCGTACTTCGTCTGGCTGTTGTGGCGCTCTCGCGCCGCGGCGGCCGCCCGTTGACCCGTTCGCCGACGAACCACCCCCCGCACGTGAGAGGAATGACGCATGACCAGCACCTTGGCCGTCGCGCCCTGGCGAGTCTTCACCGTCGAGGTCCGCGCGCTGCGGCGGCTCGGCCCGTCGTTCCTGCGGGTGACGCTCACCGGCCCGGACCTGGACCGGTTCGCCGACAACGGGTACGACCAGCGGATCAAGCTGGCCCTGCCGCCGGTCGACGGGGCGCCGGGGGAACTGCCCGACGGGCCGGACTGGTTCCCGCGGTGGCGTGAGCTGCCGGACGGGCTGCGTAGTCCGATCCGCACCTACACGGTGCGGGCGGTGCGGCCGGAGGCATACGAGGTGGACGTGGACATGGCGCTGCACGGCGACGGCGGCCCGGCCACCCGGTGGGCCCGGCGGGCCCGCCTCGGCGACCGGATCGCCGTGGTCGGCCCGGATGCCGGCTGGGACGGGCCGCACGGCGGCGTCGAGTTCCAGCCGCCGGCCGGCGCGACGCTGCTGCTCGCCGGCGACGAGACCGCCGCGCCGGCGATCTGCGCGATCCTGGAGCGGCTGCCCGCCGAGGTGCGCGGGCACGCGCTGGTGGAGGTGCCGGAGACCGGTGACGAGTTGCCCTGCGCGGCCCCGGCCGGCGTCACGGTGACCTGGCTGCCCCGCGACGGCGCCCCGCACGGCAGCCGGCTCACCCCGGCCGTGACGAGCCTGGCCGGCCGGCTGGTGCCGGTGCCGGTCGCGGCGGGCGCCGCGCCGCTGGCCGAGGTGGACGTGGACCGGGACATCCTCTGGGAGGTGCCGGAGCGGCCCGACGGGGCGGCGCTCTACGCCTGGCTGGCCGGGGAGGCGGCGGTGATCCGCGGCCTGCGGCGGCACCTGGTCACCGAGCGGGGCATGGACCGGCGCGCGGTGGCGTTCATGGGCTACTGGCGGGCCGGTCGCGCGGAGAACTGATCGTCTCCACCGCTGTGCGAAGCGGGCCGGCGCATGGTGCGCCGGCCCGCTTCGTCATGCGCGCGGCGCGTACGGGGCGAGCGGGTTGACCAGCGTGCCGGCGAACTGCAACGCGGCCGACGGGTCGGACAGGTCCACCATCTGCTGGTTGTTGCGCAGCTGGAGCCGGTTGAGGCAGGACAGCGTGAACTCCGGCGCGAACAGGTCGTGCCGGCGCATCCGGTCGGCCAGGTGCGGCACCGTGGCGGCGTAGTCGGTGGCGCACGCGGCGACGGTGCGCCAGAACTCGTCCTGGTCGAGCACGCCGCGGGTGTGCAGGGTGGCGCTGAGGTGCCGCAGGAAGCAGTCGAAGACGTCGGTGAAGATGGACAGGATCTTCTCGCCCTCGGGCACGGCGGCCCGGATCCGTCCCACCCGCTCGGGCAGGTCCGCGTCCGGGTCCATCACCACGATCTCCTCGGCGATGTCCTTGAACACGGCCCGCTCGACCACGCCGTCGCGCAGCACCAGGATGACGTTCTCGCCGTGCGGCATGAACGCCAGGTCGTAGGCGTACAGGCTGTGCAGCAGCGGCACCAGGTAGGCGTCCAGGTAGCGGCGCAGCCAGTCGGCCGGCGCCAGCCCCGACTCGTCGATCAGCGCCGCGGCCAGCGACCGCCCGTCGGAGTCCAGGTGCAGCAGCGAGGCCATGGTGGCCAGCCGCCGCCCGGGTTCCAGCCCGGGTACCGGGCTCTCCCGCCACAGCGCCGCCAGCATCTTCCGGTACGGGGAGTACCTGTCGGTCGCCGCCTCGTACTGCCGGTGGCGGTAGCCGATCGCGGCCCGCTCCCGGATGATCGACAGTCGGGTGCGCCTGAGCACCGGGTCGCCCTCGATCAGCCCGGCCAGCCAGTCGTTGATGGCCGGCGTCGCCTCCATGTACGCGGCGGACAGGCCACGCATGAAGCCCATGTTCAGCACCGACAGCGCGGTCTTGACGTAGTGCTTCGCCGGGTCGCTGACGTTGAAGAAGGTCCGGATGGACTGCTGCGCGAGGTATTCGTCCGGCCCCTCGCCGAGGCAGACCAGCCGGCGCCGGGCCACCTCACCGGCGAACGTGACGGCGAGCTTGTTCCACCACTGCCACGGGTGCACCGGGACGAACAGATAGTCGGCCGGGTCCAGGCCCAGCCCGGTGAGCGTGGCGGTGAACCCGGCCAGCGTCTGCTCGCCCAGCTCGGCCCGCATCAGCGTGTCGTAGTCCAGGTCGCCGGCGCAGGTGAACGTGGTGTGGTCGCGGTGCGCGGCGAGCCAGAGCAGCCGTACCGGCGCGGCGGCCTCCGGGGCGTACGCGTGGTACTCGTGCACGCCGAAGCCGATGCGGCCGTTGTTCGCCACGAAGCAGGGGTGTCCCTCGGTCATGCCGGTCTCGATCGCCTGGAACCCGGCGGCGGCCAGCTCGGCGGCGCTCACTGCGGGCTTGGCCAGCTTGTACGCGGTCCCGGCGAGCGTGGAGGTGATCTCCTCCAGGTAGACCGGCAGGATCGCGTCGGTGAGGCCGAGTGCGCCGCGCAGCTCCACGCAGAGGTCCACGGCGTCGGGCGGCAGGTCAGCGCCGTCGCGGCGGCGCACGATGCTGTCCGCGTCGACCTCCCAGTGGTCCAGCGCCAGCCGCTGCGCCGCGAACCGGTACTCGACGGCGCCGTCGTCGCTGCGGACCAGCCACCGTCCCGGGCCGTCGGGCTCGGGGGTGATCAGGCGCTCGTGGGCGAACTCGGCGAGCGCCTTGCGCACCAGCAGCCGGTTTGCCGTCGCCCACGCCTCGGGGGTCAGGTGGTCCACGGATGCGCTGGCGTTCACGCCGGTGCCCCTTTCTCGCCTGTGGGCGCGCCGGTGGCGGCCCGGAACTGGTCCCGGGTGCAGAAGCTGAGCAGCGCCTCCTTCTCGGGCTTGCGGATCGGGCCGACGACGGTGAAGCCGACTGCCGCGTTGAGTGCGTGCACGGCGGTGTTGCGCACGTCCGGTTCCACCACCACCCGGCGGGTCGCCGGGTCGGCGAACAGCCAGGCCATCACGGTGGTGATGACGGCACGGGTGAAGCCGTGCACCGGCGTGTCGGCGGGTGCGCAGAGGAAGTGCATGCCCACGTCGCCGGGCTCCGGGTCGTACAGGCCGGCCAGCTCGACGTGCGCCGGGTCGTACCGTTCGGCCAGGAACGCCGGGCTGCCGCGCCACGACCCCAGGTACGCGTCGTGGTGCGGGTGGTCGGCGATGCGCCGGTACTCCTCGGCGACCGCGTCAACGTCGGCGTCCTGCATCAGCCAGAACGCGGACTTGGGATGGGTCACCCAGCGGTGCAGCAGCGCGGCGTCGGCGTCCGGGTCCAGCGGGCGCAGCGTGAACTCGCCCAGCGCGTCGTCGATGCGGGTGAAGCTGGTCATGCCGGGCTGTTTGGGCATGCGCTCGCGGCCCTCGCTTCGCTCGGTGCGCTCGCTCATGCCGGTACTCCGAACTCCTGGAACGCGATGGTCTTCTCCACCGGGTAGTGCTCCCGGCCGGTCATCTCCCGGATCAGCCACGAGTTGCGGTACGGGCCCATGCCGAGGTCGGGCGAGGTGATGCTGTGCGTGTGGGTGCCGCCGTTCTGGAGGAACACGCCGCGGCCGGTGTGGTCGACGCTGTAGTTGCGGGCCACGTCGAAGCGGCCGTGCGCGTCGAAGCGCAGCCGGTCGCGTACCGGCGCGAGGAACTCCGGCACCCGGTAGTGGTAGCCGGTGGCCAGCACCAGCCCCTGCGTGTCCAGCGTGAACGCGCGGTTCTGCTCGGTGTGGCGCAGCCCGAGCCGGTAGCGACCGTCGGTGTACGCCGCCTCGACCAGTTCGGTGTTGGTGAGCAGGCGGGTGGGCACCGGCCCGGGCAGGCTCTTGGCGTACAGCAGGTCGTAGATGTCGTTGATCAGGTCGGCGTTGATGCCCTTGAACAGCGGCTTCTGCGCGGCCTCCAGCGCGTAGCGGGTCGGCTCGGGCAGTGCGTGGAAGTAGTCCACGTAGTCCGGTGAGGTCATCTCCAGCGTGAGCTTTGTGTACTCCAGCGGGAAGAACCGGGGCGAGCGGGTCACCCAGGTGAGCTGGTAGCCGTACGTGTCGATGTCACCGAGCAGGTCGTGGTAGATCTCGGCGGCGCTCTGGCCGCTGCCGACGATCGTGATGCTGTCCTTGGCCCGCAGCGCCTCCCGGTGTTCCAGGTAGCGCGAGTTGTGGATCATGTCACCGCCGAGCCCGGTGCAGGCCGGCGGCAGGTACGGCGGTGTGCCGGTGCCGAGCACGAGGTGCCGGGCCCGGTGCGTGACCGGCCCGTCCGGCGTGTCGGCGTGCACCACGTACCTGTCGTCGGCCTCGTCGTACTCGACGGCGGTGACGGCGTGCCGGAAGCGCAGGTTCGGCAGCTTGGCGGCGGCCCAACGGCAGTAGTCGTTGTACTCGGCGCGCAGCGGGAAGAAGCTCTCCCGGATGTAGAACGGGTAGAGCCGGCCGGTCTCCTTCAGGTAGCTCAGGAACGAGTACGGCGAGGTCGGGTCCGCGAGCGTGACCAGGTCGGCGATGAACGGCGTCTGGAGCCGGGTCGATTCGAGCAGCATGCCGGGATGCCAGTCGAAGCTGTCCCGCGCCTCCAGGAACAGTCCGTCGAGGTCGTCGATCGGGGCGGTGAGGCAGGCCAGTCCGAGGTTGTAGGGGCCCAGCCCGACGGCGATGAAGTCGTGGGTCGACATGGGGTTCTCGTTCTCCTCGACGGGGGTCAGCCGACCGGGCAGGACAGCTCGGTGGCGGTGGCGGTCCGGGCGTACCAGGCGGCGTGGTCGGCGACGAGGTCCAGCACGTGGGCGATGTCGTCCACTGTGGTCTCCGGGTTGAGCACTGTGAGCTTCAGGTGGTGGGCACCGTCGACCCGGGTGCCGGCGACCAGTGCCGCGCCGGAGGCGGCGAGCGCCTCGCGGGCGTACAGGTTGGCCTCGTCGACCAGGTCGGCGGCGAGGCCGGCGGGCCGGTACCGGAAGACCACTGTGCTCAGCTGCGACGGCGCGGCCACCTCGAAGCGCGGGTCGGCGTCGAGCCGCCGCCACGCCTGCGCCGCGAGATCGACGACCTGGTCGAAGAGCGCGCCGATCGCGTCCGGCCCCATGATCCGTAGGGTCAGCCAGAGCTTGCAGGCGTCGAACCGGCGGGTGGTCTGGATGCTCTTGTCGACCTGGTTCGGGATGCCCTGCTCGACCGCGCGGGCCGGGTTGAGGTAGTCGGCGTGCCAGGTGGCGTGGCGCAGCGTCCGGCCGTCGCGGACCAGCAGCGCGCTGGAGCTGACCGGCTGGAAGAACGACTTGTGGTAGTCCACAGTCACCGACGCGGCCCGTTCGATGCCGTCGAGCAGGTGCCGGCGGGTGGGGGAGACCAGCAGCCCGCAGCCGTACGCGGCGTCGACGTGCAGCCAGACGCCCGCGGCGGCGCAGATGTCGGCGATCTCCGGCAGCGGGTCGACGGTGCCGAAGTCGGTGGTGCCGGCGGTGGCGACGACGGCCATCACCACCTGACCGTCGCGGTGACAGCTGTCGATCGCGCGGGCCAGTTCGTCGGTGCTCATCCGGCGGTTCGCGTCGGTGGGCACGGTGAGCACCGCGTCGGCGGCCAGGCCGAGCAGCTTGGCGGCCTTCTGCACGCTGAAGTGCCCTGCTGCGGAGGTGATGACGCGAAGCCGGGACAGCACCTGTGGCCGGTCCGGCCGGCCGCCGGTGCCGCCCACCACCGTGCGGTACGCCTCCTCGCGCGCCAGCAGCAGCGCCTGGAGGTTCGACTGGGTGCCGCCGCTGGTGAAGACCCCGTCGGCGCCGGCGCCGAGCCCGATGCGCCCGGCCGTCCACTCGATCAGGCGGCGCTCCATCAGCGTCGCGCCGGCGCTCTGGTCCCAGGTGTCCAGTGAGGAGTTGACCGCGCTGAGGACCGCCTCGCCGAGCAGCGCCGGGATGACCACCGGGCAGTTCAGGTGGGCCAGGTAGCGCGGGTGGTGGAACCAGACGGCGTCGCGCAGCCACACGTCGTGCAGCTCGTCCAGGGCGGCGTCGGTGTCGCCGAGCGGCCGGTCCAGGTCGATGGCGCCGACGAGCGGGGCCAGTTCCTCGGGCGTGACGCCGGTGAACGGACGGTCCGCCTCGGCCACCCGGCGGGCCACCCGGTCCACGCCGCGCGCCAGCACGTCCCGGTAGCGCCCGAGCGAGCCGGCGTTGAACAGGTGGCCGCGTGCCGTGGCGGCGGCGCGGCCGGTGTCGGCGGGCGCGGCGCCGGTCGGGCTCCCGATCGAACTCATGCGACATCCCAGCGGTCGTACGGACAGGACGCGGCCAGAGCCGCGGCGATCAGGTTAGGTTAGGCTGGCCTAACTATCAAGCGCGACTCGGGATGCTTTGTCCCGGATGTGCCGCCGGTTGGCGCCCCGTCCGCGTCGCGGTAAGGTCGCCCTCGGTTAGGGGAGGTTATCCTAAGTTGACTGTCGAACGGAACCGTCGCCCGGCGCGCCGAGGTGGCGCGAGACGATGACACACGTCGATCGCGACCAGTGGGGCGTGCCCCAGCTGTGGGCCGGCGACGTCGACGCGCTCGCGCGTCTGCAGGGGCGTGTCGCCGCGCTGGACCGGGCCTGGCAGCTCAGCGTCGAACGATGGCGCGCCGAGGGTCGCCTGGCCGCCCACGTCGGCCCGGCCGAACTGGCGTGGGACCGGTTCGCCCGCCGCGTACGGCTGGACGACACCGCCCGGCGCTGCTACGAACGGCTCGACCCTGATACCCGGCGGTGGGTCGGGGCGTACGTCGACGGGGTCAACTCCGGGCTCGCCGAGGGCGCCGCCGCGGCACCCGAGTTCGCCGCCACCGGCGCCGCGCCCGAGCCCTGGCGCCCCTGGTCGCCGCTCGGCGTGTTCCTCGTCCAGCACGTGCTGTTCTCCACCTTCCCGAACAAGCTCTGGCACGCGCACGTGGCCCGGACGCTCGGCCCCGAGGCCACCGGACTGTTCGCGGTCGAGGGACCCGCCTCGTCCGGCAGCAACGCCTGGGCGCTGACCGCCGACCCGGCCACCGGGCGCGGCCCGCTGATCGCCGGTGACCCGCACCGGCTGCTCGAACTGCCCGGCGTCTACCAGCAGGTCCGGCTGGCCTGCCCGGAGTTCGACGTGGTCGGTCTCGCCTTCCCCGGCGTGCCGGGCCTGCCGCACTTCGGCCACACCGGCCACGTGGCCTGGGCCGTCACCAACGCGATGGCCGACTACCAGGACCTCTACCGCGAGCGGCTGCGCCGCGACGGCGACCGCGTGCTGGCGCGCGACGCCGACGGCTGGACCCCGGTCGCGCGTAACGTCGAGGAGATCGAGGTCCGCGGCGGCGACCCGGAGACGGTCGAGGTGATCGAGACGCCGCGCGGGCCGGTGATCGACCACGACCGGGTCACCGGCGAGGCCATCGCGCTGCGCGCCCCGAGCCGGGTGGAGGCCCGGCTCGGCTTCGAGGCGCTGCTGCCGCTGCTGCGCGCCCGGCGCGCCGCCGACGTCGCCGACGCGCTGCGCCACTGGGTCGAGCCGGTCAACAGCGTGCTCACCGCCGACACCAAGGGCGGCGTCCGCCGTCTGGTCGCCGGCCTGGTCCCGGTACGCGACGAACGCTGCCGCCGCGAACCCGTGCCGGCCTGGGAACCGGCCTACCGGTGGCGGGGCGACTACCTGCCGCTCGTGGACGAACCGGTCGACGGCGCGGCGGTGTGCGCCAACGACCGGCGCGACGACGTCGCAGCGCACGGTGTCGACTTCGCTCCGCCGCACCGGGCGCGCCGGATCCGCGCGCTGCTCGCCGAGGGCGCCGAGGCGTCCACAGTGCACACCGACGACCGGCTCCCGGCCGGCCCGCTGTACCGGCTGCTCGACCGGCTCGACCCGGGCCGGCTCGACGAACCCGCCCGCGCGCTGCTGCTGCGGCTGCGCGGATGGGACCGGGCGATGGCGGCCGGCTCGGCCGAGGCCGGCGCGTACGCGGCCTGGCGGGCGGCGTTGGCCCGGCGGTTGCGCGTACACCCGAGGTTGCGTGCCCTCGACGAGCCGTGCGGGTTCGACGAGCTGTTCGCCCCCTGGACCGACCCGGCCGCCCGGATCGGCCTGGCGCTGGACCACCTGGCCGCCGCGCTCGACCTCGCGGAACCGGCGGCCGAGGCGCTGGCCGAGGTGGCCGCCGGCCCGCCGCCCGGCGAGTGGGGCGGCCGGCACCTGCTGCACCCGGTGCACCTGGGCGTCGCCCCGGCGGTCACCGACGCGGTCACCGCGATGCGGCGGCGGGTGGCGCTGGCCGGTGACACCGACTGCGTGCTGGCCACCTCCAGCGTGCCGGGCGTGTCGGACGCCTGCTGGCGCGGCCCGGTGGCCCGCTACGTGTGGGACCTGACCGACCGGGCGGCCAGCCGCTGGATCGTCCCGTTCGGCGCGTCCGGGCGCCCCGGCGACGCGCACTTCGCCGACCAACTGACCCACTGGGCCGCCGGGACGCTGATCCCGGTGCCCGCCGGCCCCCTGACGGGAGACGAGACGACGTGATCCACCTGGAGCGCATCCCCGGCCTCGGCGAGCTGGCGCTGGAGCCGGTACGCCCCGACCGGGACGCCGGCCTGCTGCACGGCTGGGTGATCCGGCCCCGCAACCGGTTCTGGGGCATGGGCTCGCACACCGTCGACGAGGTACGCGAGATCTACGCGTTCGTCGACGGCCTGGAGACCCACCACGCGTACCTGATCCGGCTCGACGGCGAGCCGATCGGGCTGTTCCAGACCTACCAGCCGGAGGCGGACCCGGTCGGCGAGCGCTACCCGGTGCAGCCCGGCGACGTGGGGACGCATCTGCTGCTCGACGCGCCCCGGCCGTACCCGGGTTCGCTGACCGGCGCGGTCTTCCCGGCCCTGATCCGGTTCCTGCTGCGCGACCCGGCCGCGCGCCGGGTGGTGGTCGAGCCGGACGTGCGCAACGACGCCATGCTGCGCCGCCTGCGCATCGAGGGCTTCACGTTCGGCCCCGACATCGACATGCCGGACAAGCGGGCGAGGCTGGCGTTCCTCACCCGGGAACGGTTCGAGGCGGACCACCCGGCGGCGTGACACCCGGCCCGCGTCACGGCCCGGCGGCGCGCAGCCGCCCGGCCAGGTCCCGCACCGTCTCGGCGTACGCCGGGTCGTCCTCGGACGGGAGATGACCCTTGATCGGTGGCGGGACGCTGTCCCAGGGCGGGGCCACCAGGCTCTCCGGATCCCGGAGACGACGGTCCACAGTCGCCTCCGGGCCGGTGACGCGGGCCGGCTCGTCCGGGCGGTGCGGGGAGAAGATCCAGCCGCCCAGCGCGTCGGTGTCGCGCCACAGGTTGCGCCACCGCCAGCCGACCCGGCCGCCGATCCCGCGCAGCATCTCGCCGCCGACGTAGGCGGGGAACAGCCGGGCGTAGAGCCGGCGCAGCGGCGAGCTGTAGGTGAGCAGGGCGACCCGCGAGCTGACCTCCGCCGGCAGTTGCAGAACGGTGGCGGCGACGAGCACCGAGCCGTGGCTGTAGCCGGAGAGCAGCACCCCGTTGCCGCTGTGCACCAGGTGCGTGATGCGCCGGGCCAGCTCCGGCACGGCTCGCTCGGCGTAACAGGGCGGTGCGAACGGATGCGCCGCCCGGGGCCAGAACGTGGCCAGGTCGAAGAGCACGCCGACGTGGTGCCGGAACCCGGGACTGCGGTAGGCGAAGATCCCGGCGAGGATGAGGGCCAGCACCGCCGCCGAGATCGCCACCCCGCCCACCTCGATACCGAACATGACCAGCTCCGCCGGCACGTGCGTGCGGTGCTCCAGCGTCTCGCCCGGATCGGGACGGACCAGCGCCATCGCGGTGGTCGCCGCGCCCAGTCCGGCCATGACGGCGAACAGCACCGCCAGCGGCACCAGCAGGTCGGTGAACCGGGCCCGCACGATCATCGTCCGGACCTGCCGCAGCCGGGGCGCCGCCTCGGCCGGCGGCGACGGGAAGTCCCGCTCGACGATCGCCTCGGCGGCCCGCGTCCGGCCGCGCCTGGACACCAGCGCCACCACGGCCGCGACCACCAGGGTCACCAGCAGCGCCCGGAAGAAGCCGTAGATCGCCCAGGTGTATGCGTGCGCCGGACCCGGTATGTCGTCCGCCGGGGACACGCCCCGGTCCAGCAGGTCGGCGGTGCGCTGGACCAGCTCGGCGGAGTACGCCACCGCGAGCCCGCCCGCCGCCGCGGCGACCACGAGCGCCCCGAGGCCGTTCGGCGGCTGGTGGCCGCGGACCCGTAGGCGGTGCCAGATCAGCACCGCGGCCAGGCCGCCGAGCAGTACCGCGTGCGTGACCAGCAGCCAGGTCAGGATCGAGCCGTAGCCGGGCAGCCCGCCACCGGTACGCCAGCGGGCCGGGGCGAACAGCAGGTACCCGGCCACCACGACGGTGAGCCCGATCGCGGTGCCGCGCAGCACCCGGGCGACCCGGTCGCGTCGCGGGTCGGTGGGCGCCCGGTCGACGAGCGGCGGCACGCAGACCAGGACCAGGCAGGCGAGCAGCACCGCGCCGGTGACCGCCAGCAGCACCGCCACCGTGGGCGGGACGCCCTGCGCGGCCCGGGCGGCGAGGAGACAGCCGTCGAGGGTGGCGAAGGCCGCCGCGATGTGGATCGAGCGCAGCCGGCCCATCAGCGGCTCGGTGTCCCACTGGCCGATCGTGCTCAGCGGGGGCCCGGCGGACGCCCGCTCCGGCGCCCGGAACGCGGTGAACGAGCGGCCCGGCCGCCGGGCGCCCCACCAGACCAGGCTCACCGCGGCGGACGGGACCAGCGCCAGCACCACGAGCCGCAGCCCGACCGGCCGGCCGCCCATCCAGGACAGCCACTCCCGGTCGGCGACGCAGGCCGGGACGGACAGGCACTGCCAGGCCACCAGGTCCAGCGCGACCCCGGCCCCGGCGAGCACGTACAGCGCGGTCAGGCTCAACCCCAGTACCCGGCACAGCGCCCGCACCACCGCGCCGCCGACGGCGTCCCCCGGCCGCATCCACACGGCCACGTTGAGCAGCATGAAGGGCATCAGGAACAGCAGCGAGAGGGTACGCAGCGCGGTGCCGGACGGCAGGTCGTTCCACTGGTACGCCTCCAGCGTCACCCCGCTCGCGCCGCGCCCGTCGGCCAGGTCCGGACGGGGACGGTAGAAGCCGGCGCTGCGGTCGCCCGCGACCTGCCGGACCAGCGGCCTGCCCAGCACCTCGGCGGCCCCGCCCGCGGAGACCCCGTGCACCCGCAGCTCCACCACCTCGCCCGGTGGGGCCTGCGCCCGCCCTGGTCCAGCCGTCATCGACCCTCCGCGACGTCCCGGCCGCCCACGCCGCCTGCACGGCCCGCCCTCGGGTGGCGCAGCGTCCTACCCGGCCGGGCCGGAGGCAAACGCCCGCGCGGGCCCGGCGGACGTCCGTTCGAAGCCCCGCCGTCCGGGTAACCGCCGCCGGACGTACTCGGGAGGGAGATCGGATGACCGGCACACCATCACCGCGCGGCGCGCCCGGATGACGGGGGTCACGGCGGCGACCCGGCTGCCGCCGATCGACGTCAGCCGGTGGGTGAACTCGGCGCCGCTGACGCCGCAGGAGCTGCGTGGGCGCGTGGTCCTGGTGGACGTCTGGGAGTACACCTGCGTGAACTGGATCCGCACCTCCCCGTACGTGCGGGCGTGGCACCGTGACTACCGCGACCTGGGGCTCACGGTGATCGGCGCGCACGCGCCGGAGTTCGGCTTCGGCCGGCTTCCGGAGAACATCGACCGGGCGATCCGCGACCACGGGCTCACCTACCCGATCGCGATCGACGACGACTACACGTTCTGGCGTGCCCTGCGCAACGACGCCTGGCCGGCGAGGTACCTCTTCGACGCCGACGGGCGGCTGGCCGACCGCTGGGTCGGCGAGGGCGGCTACGACCGGACCGAGTCGCTGATCCGGCGGCTGGTCGAGGCCGCCACGCCCACTCCCGCGCTGCCGCCGGTCACCCCGGAGGTGACCGCGTTCGTGACCGGCCCGCAGCCCACGTACGCGGGGATGACCCCGGAGACCTATCTCGGCGCGGACCGGGGTGTGCCCGGCACGTACGAGCTGACCGGCGACTGGCGGGTCGAGGGCGAGTACGTCGAGACGGGCGGCGCCGGTGCGGAACTGGTCCTGCCGTTCACCGCCGGTGAGGTGAACCTGGTGGCCGACCCGGGACCGGAGGGACCGGTAGTGGTTCGGGTGCTGCTGGACGGGAAACCGGCAGCCGACGCGCGCGGCACCGACGTGGGACCGGACGGCCGGGCCCGGGTCGACCGGGCGGCCATGTTCCGGCTGGTCGACGGCGCGACGCCGGGGGAGCACCGGCTCACCCTGCGCGCCGAGCGGCCCGGTCTGCGCGCGTACGTCTTCACGTTCGGTCCCTGACCCGACCCGAGGAGGACAGCCCGTGGCCGTCAAGACCATGACGCGTACCGGCACCGACATCCGCGAGTTCCGTGTCGACGTGCCGGAGGAGGACCTGGCGGACCTGCGGTCCCGGCTCGCGGCCACCCGCTGGCCGGAGCGGCAGACAGTCGACGACCAGTCGCAGGGCGTGCCGCTGGAGACGAGTCAGGCGCTCGCCCGCTACTGGGCCACCGAGTACGACTGGCGCAAGGTCGAGGCGCGGCTGAACGACCTGCCGAACTTCGTCACCGAGATCGACGGCCTGGACATCCACTTCATCCACGTCCGGTCCCGGCACGCCGACGCGCTGCCGCTGATCGTCACGCACGGCTGGCCGGGGTCGGTGATCGAACAGCTGAAGATCATCGGCCCGCTCACCGACCCGACGGCACACGGCGGCAGCGCCTCGGACGCGTTCCACCTGGTGATCCCGTCGATGCCCGGCTACGGCTTCTCCGGCAAGCCGGACCGGCCCGGCTGGGACCCGCAGCACGTCGCCCGCGCCTGGACCGAGCTGATGCGGCGGCTGGGCTACACCCGCTTCGTGGCCCAGGGCGGCGACTGGGGCGCGCTGATCACCGACATGCTCGGCGTGCAGGCGCCGCCGGAACTCGCCGGCATCCACACGAACATGCCCTGCGTGGTGCCGCCGGACATCGACGCGCTGCTGCAGAGCGGCATCACCGGCGTGAACAACCCCCTCGAGGAGCTGCCGGCCGGGCTCTCGACCGAGGAGCGGGCCGCCTGCGAGCGGATCGACTTCTTCTGGAAGCACTCCGCGTACGCGCTGATCATGACGACCCGTCCGGAGACGCTCACGGCGCTCGCCGACTCGCCGGTCGGCCTGGCGACGTTCATGCTCGACCACGACGCGGCCAGCCTGGACCTGATCTGCGCCGCCTTCGCCGGGCGGCCCGGCGGGCTGAGCCGCGACGACATCCTGGACAATGTCACGCTCTACTGGCTGACCAACACGGGCGTGTCGTCGGCCCGGCTCTACGCGCAGAACGCGCTGTCGTTCTTCGCTGCCAAGGGCGTCCAGGTGCCGGCCGCGGTGAGCCAGTTCCCGGACGAGATCCTGCTCGCGCCGCGCAGCTGGGCGGAGCGGGCGTACCCGAACCTGATCCACTACAACACGCTGGACCGGGGTGGGCACTTCGCCGCCTGGGAGCAGCCGGAGCTGTTCGCCCAGGAGATGCGGGCGGCCTTCCGGTCGCTGCGCTGACCGACGGCGGACGCGGCCGGGTGGGGCGCCCACCCGGCCGCGTCGGTACGCCCGGACTCAGACCTCGGTCAGCCGGACCGCGTCGGCGATGACCAGGCCGGCGGCGGAGCTCCACCGGCTGACCGCGACGCGGTTGGCGTCCCCGGCCGGCAGCGTGAACGTGCCGAGCGAGCGCCACTGCCCGCCGGTGGCCCGCTGGTCGACCACCACCGTCCGATTGCCGGTGGTGGTGGCGACGATGTACGGCGTGGCCGCGTTGTAGCCCGCGTTCGCCGGCCACCACGCCTCGACCCGGTAGTTGCCGGTACGCGGGACGTTGAACTTGTACCAGGCCGCGTCGCTCGCGGCGACCGGGTCCGCGTAGCGGTAGTCGGCGCCGTAGCGCTGCCCGGAGTACGTCGAGGTGCCCCAGCTCGCGCTGGCGGTGAACCGGCCGGCGGTGGCGTTGTCCACGATCGACGTCCAGCCGGTGCCACCGCCGGCCATCTTGGCGGCCACGTCGGCGCGCATCGTGTTCAGGTCGATGAAGGACGGGTCGATCTTGCCGGTGGTGCTGGTCTCCCGGTGGCCGCGGGCGTAGCTGGAGTCCCGGCCGAGCCGCTTGAGCACGGCGGCGGTGGCCGCGATGCTCGCGTTGTACTGGGCGGTGGTCATCCGCTGGTCGACGCCGTTGTAGTCGATCTCCCACCCGATCATCAGGGTGTTGCCGTCCCCGGCCGGGATCGGGCCGCTGCCGCCGCTGGTGCCGGCGTGGTTGCACCGGCCGGCGGAGATCACGTGGAACACGCCGTGGTAGTCCACGAGCGCCTGGCAGAGCGGGCCGGGCAGGTCGGACCGGCCGTTGATGCAGATGTTCAGCGCCGGGTGCGGGTTGGTGGCGCTGGACGTGGCGGCGGTGTGGTGCCAGAGCACGCCGATCGGGTCGAACGAACCGGAGCGCATCCGGTTGAGCCAGTCGCCCTCGACCACGACCTGTACGCCGGCGCCGCGCAGCACGTCCACGAGCCAGGGAATGGTGGCCATCACTGCTCCCCGAGCAGGTCGGCGAGGCACTCGGCCTTCGGCGCGGCGTGCGCCGTACCGGGACGGACGGCCACCGCGAGGGCGGCTGCCACCAGGGCGGGTACGCCGAGCAGACCTCGGCGTCGCAGACGGGGGGATCGTGACGTGGACATGGCGCTCCTCGGGTGACGACGCTCACCGATCGACGGATGTGAGTGCGGGCACGCTATACCGGCACCCGCCGTTCTGTCGATACCCTTCAATGATCGTTTCCGTCGTGAAAACTTTCGCCACCGCCATCTGTCGCCATTCGTCGATGCGTGGTAGAAATCCTGCCCAAGTCTCGCCGTCGAGCGAGGAATCCTTCACAGGAGGGGCGCCGATGAGAGCGATCGCCACGGCCCTGACACTTCTCGCCGTGCTCGCGGCCACGGCCCCGGCCGCGCCTGCCGCCGCGGCCGGGACGCCGGCCGCCGTCGCCGCGGTCGGCCCGCAGCCCGGCACCTTCACCGGCAAGGGCTTCGACACGTGCACCGCGCCGTCGCAGGCCGCGATGGACGCCTGGCTGAGCGCGTCGCCGTACCGCGCGGTCGGCGTCTACATCAGCGGCGCCAGCCGCACCTGCGCCCAGCCGAACCTGACCGCGACCTGGGTCGCCGACCAGACCCGCAAGGGCTGGCGGCTCATCCCGATCGAACTGGGCTACCAGGCACCGTGCGGCACCCGTACGCCGAAGATGTCCGCCGACCCGGCCACCGCCCGCGGGCAGGGGAGGACCGCGGCGGACAGCGCGGCCGCCGCCGCCGCGGCGCTCGGCATCGGCGCGGGCAGCACGCTCTACAACGACGTCGAGCAGTACCCGTCGAACGCGAGCTGCCGGGCCGCCGTGCTCTCCTTCCTCTCCGGCTGGGTCGAGCGGCTGCACACGCGCGGCTACCTCGCCGGCATGTACTCCAGCGGCTCGTCCGGCATCACCGACGTCTGCGCCGCCTACGACGACACCCGGTACCTGCGCCTGGACCAGATCTGGATCGCCTGGTGGAACGGCGTCGCGGACACCGACGGGGGCACGTACTGCGCCGACGACCGCTACGCCGACCAGCAGCGCCTGCACCAGTACGCCGGGGACGTCACCGAGACGTGGGGCGGCGTGACCATGAAGATCGACCGCAACTACCTCGACCTCCGGGCCGGCACGGCGACGCCCGCGCCGTGGAGCGTGACAGTGGACAACGCCACGTCGGGCGGGTTCAGCGCGGGCGCGGCGTGGGGCACGTCGGCGTACTCCGGGCAGCGGTACGGCGCCGACTACCGCTTCGCCACGCCGGTGGCGTCCAGCGACGTGGCCTGGTTCCGGGCGAGCCTGCCCGCGACCGGCTCCTACGAGGTGTCGGTGTGGTACCCGGCCGACCCCGGCTACAACGACCGCACCCCGTACCTGGTCGCCACCACGACCGGCAACCGGTCGGTGGCGGTCGACCAGCGCACCGGTGGCGGACGCTGGGTCTCGCTCGGCGTGTTCACGCTCGCCGCCGGGACCGGGGACAAGGTCGGGGTGAGCCGCTGGAGCGCCGGCGCCGGCTACGTGGTCGCCGACGCGGTCCGCATCACCCGGGTGTGAGGCCGCCGAACCGTGAGCCGGCTCCGCCTCGGCGGGGCCGGCTCACGGCGTGCTGTCAGCTCAGGTGCGCCAGCAGGGCGGTGGCCATGCCCTGCTCACCGCGGGCGTTCGGGTGGAACGGCGCGGCGGAGTTCTGCGGCACCAGTCCCTCCACCCAGCGGGTGCCGCTGCTCTTGCACGCGTCCCGCCCGATCGACGGCGTGTAGACGTCGGCGTAGCTCGCCCCGCCCGCCGCCGCGGTGTCGGCGAGCATCGTGTTCAGTGCCTTCTGGACCCCGCGCAGGTACGGCACGTCCTGGTAGGCGATCGGCACCACCGGCCAGCAACCGTACCCGCTGTCGGGCAGGATCGCCGGGTAGCCGAGCACCACCACGCGCGCGTTCGGCGCGGCCTGGCGGACCGCCCGCAGCACGGCCGTCACCTTCGGCGCGGTGGCGGCGATCCGGGCCCGCAACTGGTCCGTGCCGCCCGCGGTGAACCGGTCCTTGCAGGGCGACCCGAGCGGGCTGCTCACGCTCGCCTCGGCGCAGTCGCCGATGATGCCGGAGAAGCCGATGTCGTTGCCACCGATCTGGACGGTCACCAGCGCGGTGGCCGAGGTGACGGCGTTCACCTGCGGCGGCAGCGCGATGCCCAGCGCACCGTCCCCGCCGTACAGGATGTCCTCGGTGGTGGCGCCGGAGCAGCTCACGTCGGCGAACGACGACGAACCGGCGGACGTCGCGACCAGGGACGGGTAGTTGCGGTTGGAGCGCAGGCAGTTCAGGTCGACCTGGGTGGGCACGAGCGGGGCGGAGGTGTAGGAGTCGCCGAGCGCGACGTAACGCCCGGCGGGTGCGGCGGCGACGGCGGGTGCGGCGACGGTGAGCAGCACGCCGGCGGTGGCCGCGGCGACCGCGGCGAGTCTGGTGGCGGTCCGCATCAGCGGCAGGCGGGGACGGATCATGGGGCCCTCCCGGAGGGGTCCTGGTGGTGGTGCTGGGATTCTGTCCGCGCCTGTGACATGCGTCAATATAGACGATCCTCACTAAGTGGCGGTCCAGGATGTGGTCCGCCGCCGCCCCGCCGGCGTCGGCCGGTGTCGCGTACGTCACACTTTTCGGCGTCGTGGATGCCGGGTACAGGTCGATCGCCGATCGGTCGATCCGTTGCGTCACAACGGTCCCCGGCCCGTCACGCCTGATGGGCGGGCGGATGCCGGATCCGGGCGCGCACGCACCGGAGTGACCCCGGCACGGCTGGTGAAGAACGTATCGAATGTCGGCGATCGTGAATTTGCAGGCGTCATTACGCTGCGGGGTGGTTGATCGCCGGAACCACGGACGACAGGTGGAAGAACCTCAGATGAGTGACAATCACCCTCCCTACGGAGGCTATCCGGACCCGAACGCCGGAGCGTGGGGCAACCAGCCCGACCCGAACGCCCCGTACGGCGCGCAGCCGGCCTCCGGCGCACCCTACGGCTCGCAGCCGGCATCGGGTGCGCCCTACGGTGCGCAGCCCGCGTCGGGCGCCCCCTACGGCGCCCAGCCGGGGTCGGGTGCCCCGTACGGCGCGCAGCCGGGGTCGGGCGCTCCGTACGGCGCGCAGCCCGCGGCGCCGTACCCGGGTCAGCCGGGCTACCCCGGGCCGGCGCCGTACGCGCCCACCCCGCCCCCGAGCGGCGGCAAGAGCAAGGGCCTCATCGTCGGCCTCGCGGCCGGCGCGGTCACGCTGACGCTGCTGTGCTGCGGTGGCGGCCTCGCCTACGTCGCCTTCAACGGTGACGAGGAGGACCCGAAGCCGGTTGCCTCGGGCAGCGCCACCCCCGGGCCGGACAACAGTCCGTCCGCGACCCCCAGTGCGGGCGGGCCGGAGTCGACCGGGCCGGACGGGCCCACAAACAACGACTCGATCACCGCGCGGTACGCCAGCGAGATGTCGGCGGTCTGCGACGGGGGAGCGATCCTCAACGCCGCGCCGTACACCGCGCCGGCGGGCTCGAAGGCGTACGTCTTCTCCAACTCCCCGGACCGGCCGTCGTTCTGGTCGCAGAAGACGATCAGCTCGGCCAAGCCGTACTACGCGAAGTCGGCCGACTTCGCCACGGTGTCGGTCATCGGCTGCCTCAAGATGGTCGAGGGCAGCGAGGGCACGCCGAAGAAGTGCCAGTACAAGAACAGCGAGGACAAGGTCGTCACCGTCGACTACATCTCCTCGCGGTACACCCTGACCTTCCACGCCGCCAAGACCGGCGAGAAGGTCGGTGACGGCGGCACGGTGACCGCGCCCGCCGCCCGGTGCCCGAGCTTCATCTCCTACAACAAGGTGACGATGAAGTCGTACGCGTCGCCGGACAGCGGCACCATCGAGGCCGCGCTGGACCGCTTCCTCAAGTAGGTGACACCCGGTCGCGGTGTGCGGGTCGGACCGACCCGCACACCGCGACCGGCGTTCAGGCCGGACGCGGCCGGCCGTGCGCGTCCACGCGCTCGCGGGCGAACAGCCGCAGCAGCTCCGGCAGGTGGAGACGCTCGTCCGGGGCGCCGGGGTCGACCGGCACCAGCAGATTGTGCTGGACCAGATGCTCCACCATCCGGTTGGCCTGCTGCCGGGGCAGGCGCAGGATCTCCACCGCGCTGGCCGGGGTGATGAACGAGTCGGTGCGGGCCAGCGCGTGCAGCGCCCGGCGGGCGTCGACGTCCAGCGCCTGGTAGCTGACCGAGAGGCTGTCGCGTACCGAGATGTCCCCGACGGACAGCTCGGACAGCCGGTTCTCCTCGTCCTCCAGATGCGCGGCGAAGCCGGGCAGGGCGACGTCGGGCTGGGTGACGAGCCGGCTGCCGACGATCCGCAGGGCCAGCGGCAGCCGGTCGCAGGCCGCCGCGATCCGGCCGAACACCTCCGGCTGTTCCCGTACCCGGCGCTCGCCCGCGATCGTGGCGAGTAGTTCCACCGCGTCGGCCCGGTCGAGCGCGCCGAGCGTCAGCCGCCAGCCGACGTCCAGGTCCAGCAGGCGCTGCCGGCTGTTGATCAGCACCAGGCTGCGACCCGCCCCGGGCAGCAGCGGACGCACCTGCTGCGCGCAGTCGACGTCGTCGATGATGAGCAGCAGCCGCCGGCCGGCGAGCGCGCACCGCAGCACGGCCGAGCGCTCCCGGATGTCCTCGGACACGTCGGTCAGCGGCACGCCCAGCTCGACCAGCAGCTCCCGGATCAGCTCCCCGCTGCCGCGCGGCGGCTCGTCGCCGCTGTCGAAGCTGACGAAGAGCTGACCGTCGGGGAAGAGGTCGGCCAGGTCGTACCCGCTGCTCACCGAGAACGACGACTTGCCGACGCCCGGCGCGCCGGAGACGAGCACGACCCCGGCGTGCTCGTCGGCGCCGGCCGGGTCGGCGATCCCCTCGGCGATGGCGCGCAACTGGCCCGCCGTGGTGTCCCGGCCGACCAGGGACGGCGGTTTCATCGGCAGGGCCTGCGGGCTCGGCGGCGGGTCGGGCGGCGACGCGGGCCCGGCGCCGAGGGCCGCCGGCCAGCCGGCCGGTGGACGGACCTCGGCGGACTCCGCGTCCAGTGCGGTCTGGAGGGCGCCCTGGAGGGTGGGACCGGGGTCGACGCCGAGTTCGTCGACGATTCCGCGCCGGGCCTGCTGGTACACGGCCAGCGCCTCGGCCACGCGCCCCTCCAAGGTCAGCGCGGTCACCAGTTGCGCCTGCCGGCGTTCGTCGAGCGGCTCCTCGGCCACCATCCGGCGCAGCGGCGGGATGACCCGGGCCGGCTGACCCAGCCGCAGGCGCAGGTCGATCAGCTCGGTCGTCATCTCCCGGTGCTGTTCCCGCAGCGCCGTGACGGTCGCGCCGAGGTCGGTGCCGAGATCCGCCAGGTCCTCCAGCGGATGCCCGCCCCACAGCTCGACCGCCCGGTCGAACAGGTCGGCGGCGGCCTCGGGGCGGTCCCCCCGCGCGGCCCGGCGGGCCTCGTCGGCGAGACGCCGGAACCGCAGCAGATCCAGCTCGTCCTCGTCGACCCGCAGGTGGTAGCCGGTGCCGTCGTGGACCAGCCGGTCGGCCGAGTCGCCACCGCGGTCCAGCGTCTGCCGGAGCCGGTGCACGTACGTGCGCAGGTTGCGGACCGCCGACGCGGGCGGCGCGTCCGGCCAGAGGCCGTCGACCAGCCGGGATGTGGGGACAGTACGTCCCGGGCTCAGCAGCAGCACGGCGAGCAGCAGGCGGGGTTTGGTGCCGGTGAGCGTGACCGGCCGGTCGTCCACATGAACTGTCAACGGGCCGAGGACACTGAACCGCATCGATGCATTCCCCCGCTCCGCAGTACCGTCCACAGTGTGGTGTACCGATGGATTTCCCACCTTCGGCTGGGGAATGCCTCGCTCCCAGATGGTGCAAGTAATCACCGTTCGGTGTGTACTTCGTGACCCGGTGTCAGCTGTGCCGTCGCCCGCCGCGCCGCGTCGAGCACCGCCACCGCGTCCGCCACCCCGGCACCCGCCGACCGGCCCTCCCGGACCAGCCCGGCGAAGTCCTCCGCCTGACGGGCCAGGGCCGCGTACATGGTGGCGTCCCCGTCGGCCGGGTCGAGGAAGGTCAGCCGCTCATGGTCGCGGGTGCCGAAGACCTCCACCGTCGCCATGTCGCCGCCCCGGTGGTGCCGGCCGAGCGACACCAGCGCGGTGCCGCCGCCGGACAGGCCGAGCAACGCCTGCGCGCTGTCCACGTCCCGGCCGCGTACCGCCGGGTCGGTGACCGGCCCGGCCGGCTGCACCGCGAGCCGGTCGATCTCCTGCCCGGTCAGCCACCGGATCTGGTCGAACTCGTGCACGCCCATGTCCACGAAGATCCCGCCGCTGCCGGTCCGGAACGCCGCCGCCGGTGGTTCGCCGTCCCACTGCGCCGCGGCCACGAACAGCACCTCGCCGAGCTCGCCGCCGGCGATCCGCTCCCGCAGCCGTCGTAGCTGCGGGACGAACCGGCGCCAGTAGGCGACCTGGAACGGGATCCCGGCCGCGGCGGCCACCCGGCCCGTCTCCGCCGCCTCGGCCGGGCCGAGCCCGGCCGGCTTCTCGCACAGCACCGGCAGCCCTGCCTTGGCGGCCGCCGCGACCAGCGCGCCGTGCCGCCCGGTGGGCGCGGTCACCAGGAGACCGTCCGGCACGGCGTCCGCGAGCAGGTCCTCCACGCTCGGGTACGCCGGCAGCCCGGCGGCGGTGACCGCCTCCCGTGCCGCCGGAACCGGATCGACCACGTACCGGATCCGGACGGCCGGGTGGTCGGCCAGGGCCCGCAGGTGGTGGTGGCCCATCCGGCCCGCCCCCACCAGTGCCAGCCGGAACTCATCGCTGCCGGTCATCGTCGGTGCCCCTCTCCTCGTCGCTGTCGGTGCTGTCGTCGCTGTCGATGCCGTCGCAGCCGTCCGCGCCGTCGTCGCCCAGCCAGCCGGCCAGCGCGGCCACCACGGCCGGCGCGCCGGTGGCGAAGACCACGAACCCGTCGTGGGCCCACCGCCGGCTCACGCCGCCGGCGGCCTCGACCAGCGCGGCGCCGGCCGCGATGTCCCACGGCGCGGGGTCGAAGCTGACGAACGCGTCCAGCTCGCCGCGGGCCACCGCCGCCAGGTCACAGACCGTGGAGCCGGTGTTGCGCAGGTCGGCGACGCGGGGCGCGACGCCCACGAGCGCCTGGTACGCCCGCCGTCGCGGCCCCGGCGCGTTCGGCACCGCGAACGCGACCAGGGCGTGCCCCGGCTCGGCCTCGCGGTTCACCGCGACCGGTGCGTCGCCGTCGAGCACGCCGTCGTCGTCGAGTACCAGGCAGGCGCCGGTGGCCGGTTGCAGCACGGTGGCCGCGACCACCCGGCCGTCGCCCACGTCGCAGCCGGTCGCCACCGCGATGCTGACCGCGTAGCGGCTCGCCCCGTGGCTGAAGTTCAGCGTGCCGTCGAGCGGGTCGACGATCCAGCGCAGGCCGGAGCAGCCGTCGCTGGCCCCGGACTCCTCGGCCAGCACGGCGTCCTGCGGCCGGTCGCGGGCGAGCAGGCCGAGGATGGCCCGTTCGCTGGCGTGGTCGGCGCTGGTCACCGGATCCTGGGCCGCGCCGCCCTTGTGTTCGGTCTGCAAGCCCTTGCCGCGCGCCTCGCGGATCGCGTCCGCCCCGGCCCGCGCCGCGCGCAGGCTCAGGTGGCGCAGGTCGCCGGGAGCGGCACCGATGCTCATCGCGCCACCTGCGCTTCCCGCGGCGCGGCGACCCGCGCGTAGTCGCCGTCCACGAACAGCAGCGGAGGGGTCGGCCGGAGCAGGCCCGCGGAGCGGACCTCGCCCATCAGCACCGCGTGGTCACCGGCCGGATTCGCGGAGACCGCCTCGCAGCCGAAGTACGCCACCCCGTCGGTCAGGCGCGGGCAACCGGTCGCCCGCTCGTCGTCGTACGCCACACCCGCGAAGCCGTCGGCGCCCGCCGGCCGGCCCCGGCTGGCGAACCAGGCCGCCTCCTCGCGCTGGTCGTCGCCGAGCACCGTCACCGCGAACCGGCCGGTACGCCGCACCGCGCCGAGCAGCCGGCAGTCCCGCCGCAGGCAGACCAGCAGCATCCGGGGCGACAGCGACACGGTGGTGAAGGAGTTGACTGTCATCCCCACCGGTCCGTCGGGCCCGACGGCGGTCGCCACCGCCACTCCGGTGGCGAAGCGCCCGGCCACCGAGCGGAACGCCCGTTCCTGGTCCTGTCCGTTCCCTGTGCCGGTCATCACCGTGCTCCTCTCGTCGCGCCGCCGACCAGGTCGGCGGCCCGCCGCCGGTCGGTCTTGCCGTTGGCGTTCGTGGGCAGCGCGGCCACGTGGTGGATCCGCGCCGGCACCATGTAGGCGGGCAGGCGCTCCGCGCACCTGCGGGTCAGCTCGCCGGTGATCCCGTCGGCGCCGGTGTAGACCGCCCGCAGGGAGACGTCGTCGCCCGCGCCGAACGCCAGCACCACCGCGTCCTGCACCCCCGGGTGGCCGCGCAGGATCATCTCGATCTCGCCCAGCTCGATCCGGTAGCCGCGCAGCTTCACCTGGTCGTCCAGGCGCCCGTGGTGCACGAGCGTGCCGTGCTCGCGGCGGACCCGGTCTCCGGTGCGGTAGTACCGGCGGCCCGCGTACGTGACGAACCGGCCCTCGTCGTCGGCCGGGTCGAGGTAGCCGTCGAACCGCTGCGGCCCGTGCACGCACAGCTCACCGTCGTCCACGCCGACGGCACCGTCCTCGGCGCGCAGGATCGCGTCCAGCCCGGGGTGCGCGTCGCCGATCGGCACGGTGCCGTTGGAGGTCGCCGGCCAGTCCGCCGGATCCGCCGGCAGCCGGTGACCGGTGCAGGTCACGGTCAGCTCGGTGGGACCGTAGAGGTTCTCCACCACGCTGCCCGGCGCCGCCGCCGCCCACGCCCGCGCCTGCTCCAGCGTCAGTGGCTCGCCGGCGAAGAGGCTGTGCCGCAGGCCGGGCATGGCGCCGGGGGAGAGCATCCGCATCCGGCGGGCCAGCGAGACCACCGAGGGCACCGAGAACCAGTGCGTGATCCGCCGTTCGTTGACGAACCGTACCGGCGTCAGCACCTCGTCCGGCTGCGGCACCACGAGCGTGGCACCACCGCCCCAGGCGACGAACATGTCGAACACGGACGGGTCGAAGGTCAGGTCGAAGGTCTGCGACAGCCGGTCACCGGGGCCGACCGGGTAGCGGTCCCGGCAGTACGCGAGGAACGCGTCCACGTTGCGGTGCCGGACCGGCACGCCCTTGGGCCGCCCGGTCGAGCCGGAGGTGAACAGCAGGTACGCCACGTCGTCCGGCGCCACCGGGGCGGCCGGCGGCGCGACGGCGGGCGCGCCGTCGAGGCGTACCGTAACCGCGTCGCCCGTGACCTGCGCCGCGGTCGCGGCGCCGGCGTCGTCGACCACGAGCGCGTCCACGCCCGCGTCCCGGCACTGCCGGGCGGTGCGGGCCGGTGGGAAAGCCGGGTTGAGCGGCACCACCACCGCTCCGGCACGCAGCGCGGCCAGATAACCGGCGTACGCGGGCAGGCTGCGGGCGGCCAGCAGGCCGACCGCGCGCGGGCGGTGGCCCACCACGGCGTGGATCCGCCCGGCGAGGCCGTCGGCGAGGTCGCGCAGCCGGCGATAGGTCACCGGCTCCCCGCCGACCTCCAGCGCGACCGCTTCGGGCACGCGTGCCACGGTCTGCTCGAACCAGGAGTAGAGACTCACGGCGTTGCTCCCTTCACTGTGCTGTCGTCGATCGGTCTTCCGGCGCGGGACGCCGCGCTCAGGTCACCGCGCCCGCCAGTTCGTCGGCGTGGTCGGCGATGCCGGCGAGCATCGCGCCGGTGGCGCCACCGGCGATGCCGAACATGGCCGCCTCGGTACGCAGCTGCGCCTCTCCGCCGTCGCGGAACGCGTCCGCGCCGCGCAGGCGCACCGCCTCGGCGGCGACCCGGTCCACGGTCTCGGCGGCGCTGACCTTGAGCAGCATCCCGGTGACCGCGGACGGGACGGCGGCCGGCGCGTCCAGCAGCGGCGCGCACAGCGCGTCGAGCTGGTGCGCGGCGACCAGGCACCGGGCGTACCGCTCGCGGACCGCCGGGCGGTCCCACAGCGTGCCCGCCCCGTCCGGCCGCCGCCGCAGCCAGTCGTGCAGGCCGGCCAGCATCCGGTGGCACATCGCCCGGGCCCACAGCGCCCCGGCGACCCGTTCGACGCCGACCTGCCGGGCGAACCCGGCCAGCGCCCGGCCGGGGCGGCCCAGCACGGCGTCCGGGCCCAGCGCCACGCCGGCGAAGCGCAGGTGGCCCACGCCGGACCCGGCGAACGCCCGCCCGGCGGACCCGACCGTCACGCCCGGCGCGGCGGCGGGCACCAGCACCCAGCAGAAGCTGGTGAAGTGCCGCGCCTCGCGGTGCCGGGCCAGCACCAGTGCCGCGTCGCAGCTCGTCGCGTTGGTGATCCAGTCCTTGCCGCCGTCCAGGACGGCGCCGTCGTCCCCGGGCTTCACCCGGGTCGTGGCGTCGAGCAGATCCGAACCCGAGCCGGCGGCGTCGGTGACGGCGAGCGCCACCACCGTCTCGCCGCGCAGCATGCCGCGCCGCGCGGTCTCCGCCGCGCCGGTCACGCCGGCCAGCAGCGGCAGTACGGTGGCGACCTGGACGCAGACCGACAGCGTCACGCCGAGCGGGCACCGGGCGTCCAGTTCGGTGAGCAGCGCCGACAGCCGCCGGGGGTCCGGCTGGACGCCGTCCGGGTAGAGCGCCTCGATGATCCCGGCGGCGCCCAGCGCGCGCCACACCGCGCCGGGGTCGGTGGGGTCCGCGCCGGACAGGGCGGCCCGCACCGCGGCGGCGTCGTCCCCGGCCGGCGTCGGCTCAGGCAAGACGCACCCCCGGGTCGCGCAGCGACAACGCCCCGTTGGCCAGCCGCAGCCGGTCGTTGGCGTAGTTCAGCGAGGCCGAGCGCAGATCCCGGAAGGTGCGCTCCAGCGTCAGCGGCGAGTCGGTCAGGTAGCCGTGGCGCAGGCCGGTCAGCTCGACCAGCTCGTCGGCGGCGGCGAAGGACTCCTCGGCCGCCCGGATCTTCAGCGTGTTGAGCAGAAGCTGCACCGGCGCCGCCGACATGTCCGGTGCGTCGGTGACCACTGCGACGGTGTGCCGCAGCAGCGCGTGCGCCGCGTCCAGCCGGGTGCGGATGCCGGCCAGCCGCAGCAGCACCAGCTCGGAGGAGGGGGCGAACTGCCGCCGTCCCGCCTCGCTGCGGGCGTGCCGCAGCACCCGGGCGTACGCACCGGCGGCCGCCCCGATCCAGGCCGCCGACCAGCCGACGTGGGCCAGCGGCGCGAAGACCCGGGTGGCGATCTCCCGGAACCCGCCGTGCTCGCCGATGACCTGCCACTGCGGCACCGCGCCGCGCAGCCGCATCGGCACGCTGTGCGTGGCCCGCATGCCCAGCGGGCGCCACCCGCCGGTCACCTCGGTCTCCACCTGGTCCCGGTCGGCGTAGACCAGGTCCACCTGGGCGGCCGAGCCGGCCCCCGGCGCGCGGGTCGTGATGAGGAAGGCGTCCGCGTACGGACCGCCGGTCACGATCGGTGCCTGCCTGTCGATCCGCAGCATCTCGCCGTCGTGCTCCAGCGCCGACTCGGCGGTCAGCAGGTGACCGCCCTTGCCGGCCTCGGTGGTGACCGAGCCGAGATACCGCTCGCCCCGGGCCACCGTCGGCAGCACCTCGGCGCGCAGCTTCTCGCCGCCGTACGCGGTGATCGCGGCGACCTGCTGGCAGTGCATGGCGAAGACCATCGCCACCGACATGTCCACCCGGCCCAGCGTCAGCGTGACGTCGACCAGGTCCGTCAGCGTGCCGCCGGCACCGCCCTCGGCGGCCGGGACCAGCAGCCCCAGCAGCCCCGTACGGCGCATGGCGGTCAGCGCCTCGGTCGGGAAGGCGGCGTCCTCGTCGGACTGGCGGGCGTGCTCCGCAGCGACCTCGGCGACGGTCTCGGCGGCCGGGGCGTACCCGGCGGTCGCGGTCATCGGGAACCACCGCCGACCGGGGCGCGCAGTTCCTCGACCACGCCCCACAGCCCGCCGGCCGTGGCGAAGGTCGAGTCGACCAGCTTGTCGTCGGGCACGGCGACTCCGAACGTGTCCTCGATGGCGAACAGCAGCTCGATCTCGCGCATGGAGTCCAGGCCGAGGTCGCGCAGGCGCGACTCCTCGGTGATCTCGTCCGCGCCGGCGAACTTGAGGAACGGGCGGAGCAACTCGGTGAATTCGGCGTTCATTGACGTCACCTTTCTTCTCGGGTTTCGGCAGTGGCGCCCGGCGCGTCGACCGGGTGCCGCGTCAGGGTCAGCCGGGACGTCTCGACGACGCGGTCGCCGTCGCAGACGACCTCGACCGGCGCCGGGTGGCCGAGGAAGGCCAGCAGGCTCGCCGAGAGCCCGTACGCCCCGACGTTCGGCACGGCCAGCACGTCGCCCGGCCGCACGTCGGGCAGGTTCGCGGCGCGGGCCCAGGTGTCCAGCGGCGTGCACAGCGGCCCGGCGACGATCGCGGCCTCCAGCGGCGCGCCGTCGCGGCCGTCGGCGGCGTGCAGGGCGGGTACGAGCGGCGGCAGCCGGCGCAGGCCGGACATCCCGCCGAGGTGGTTGATGCCGGACTCCAGCACCACCACCGGCGTACCCTGCGACCGCTTGACGTCCAGCACGCGCGTCAGCAGCGTGCCGGCGGTCGCGGTGAGGAACCGTCCGGACTCGAAGGCGACCGTCGGCGCCCCGTCGCGCCAGCCGGGGAAGAGCTCGTCCAGGGCCGCGGCGACCCGTTCGGCGAGGCCGGTCAGGTCCGCGTTGCGGCCGGGCCGGGCGAACGGCGCGCCGAAGCCGCCGCCGAGGTCGAGCAGGGTCAGGTCGATGCCGAGCAGGTCCCGCAGCCGCCGGGCGGTACGCGCCGCCGCGGTGAACTGGGCCACCAGCGCGTCCACCGAGTCGACGTTGCTGCCGGTGTAGAGGTGGAATCCGCGTACCGGGGCCGACGGGCGGGAGCGGAACCGTTGCGGCTCCTGTTCGATCCAGTCGGCGTCGGCGCCGAACTGGGACGCGACGCCGGTCATGGTGAGCCCCTGACCCGGGTTGGGCACCCGGTCGTTGACCCGCAGCAGGCACCGCACTTCGACGCCGTGCGCGGTGGCGATCCGGTCGGCCTGGTCCAGGCCCTCGGGCGAGTCGACGGAGAACCAGCGGACACCGGCGCGCACCGCCTCGGCCACCTCGGCGTCGCGCTTGCCGGGTCCGGTGTAGAGCATGCGCTCGCCCGGCACACCGGCCCGTAGCGCCGCGGCCAGCTCGCCCGGCGAGCAGATCTCCGCGTCGCAGCCGGCGGTGTGCAGCGCCGCGACCAGCGCCGGGTGCGGGTTGGCCTTGAGCGAGTAGAACAGCCGGCTGGGCGCGGGCAGCGCGGCGACCAGGGTGGCGTGGCTGGCGCGTACCCGGGCCAGGTCGTAGCGGTACGCCGGGGTGTCGAAGGGCAGGTCAGCCATCGTGCTCACCCGCCAGCCGGGCCAGCGCCCGCCGGTCCACCTTGCCGTTGCCGGTCAGTGGCAGGTTGGGCAGCACGACGCAGCGCGCCGGCACCTTCATCTCCTCCAGCTGTTCCCGCAGCCGGCGCAGCACGTCGGCGGGGGTCAGCGCGGCCACCACGAACAGCGTCGCGCCGTCGCGGCCGTCGGCCGGCGGCAGCACCCCGGCCGCGTCCACGCCGTCGACCCGGTACGCGGCGGCCTCCACCTCGGTGGCGCTGACCCGGGTGCCCTTCTCCTTGTAGACGTCGTCGCGGCGGCCGGCGAAGTGGACGTACCCGTCGGCGTCCACGTGACCGTGGTCGCCGGTGTGCAACTGCGGGAACAGCCCGTGGGCGCGGCGGAAGCGTTGCGCTGTCAGTTCGGGTCGCCGCCAGTAGCCGGCCATCACGTGCGGGCCGCGTACCACAAGCTCGCCGCGGACGCCCGGTGGCTGACGCCGCCCCTCGGCGTCCACAGTGAAGATCTCGGTGCCGGGCAGCGCGCGCCCGCAGGCGCCGGGCCGGCGCAGGTCGGCGTCGGGCGGCATGATCGCCGCGCGTTTGCACTCGGTGAGGCCGAACATCAGCTGGACGGCCAGGCCGGGCAGCAGCCGGCGCAGGCCGGCCAGCACCTCCGGCGGCATGGCGGCGCCGGTGTTGGTGAGCAGGCGCAGCGGCGGGCGCGGCGCGCCGGCCCGGCCGAGCAGCCGCAGCAGGTTGATCGCGAGCGACGGTACGCAGGGCAGCACCGTGGCGCCGGACTCGACGAGGGTCGCCAGCAGGCGGCCTCCGGTGTCCCCGGGATCACCGAGGCGCAGCCGGGCGCCGGCCACGGTGCTCAGGAAGATCTGGTAGAGGCCGTAGTCGAACGACGGCGGCAGCAGGACGTGCACCACGTCGTCGGGCCGGTAGCGCAGCTCCGACTGGATCGCCCGGACCGCGAACGTGACCTGGGCGTGCGTGGACACCACGGCCTTCGGCATGCCGGTGCTGCCGGAGGTGTAGATCAGGCAGACCGGGTCGACCGCGAGCGGGGCCGGGCCGGTGGGCGCGTCGCCGATCGCCGCGGCGGACGCGGCGTGCCGCGCCTCGGCCGCCCTGTGGACCGGGACGCCGCGGGCGCGGGACAGGCCGGTCAGGACCGGGTCGTCGGTGAGGACCAGGCCCGGTTCGGCGTCGTCGAGCACGTGGGCGAGGGCGACTTCGGGGGCCGGCGTCCGGAGGACGACGAAGACCGCGCCGGCCCGGGCGACCGCGTACAGCAGCGCCGGCAGGGTCGCGTCGGCGGGCAGCGCCACCAGCACCCGGTCGCCGCGCCGGACGCCCTGCCCGCGCAGCCAGCCGGCCAGGCGCAGGCTGTCGGCCCGGACCTGACGGTACGTGAACTCGACGGTCCCGTCCCCGGCGGCGGGCGCGTCGGGCCGCGTGTCGGCGGTGCGGTCCAGCAGGTCGTGCAGCAGTTCGGTACTCATCGGGCACCTCCGGTGGCGGCGCCGAACATGGCGCACAGGGAGCCGACGTCGCGCAGGTCGGCCGCGGACAGCGCGGTGGCCGGCACCTCGACGCCGAGCCGGCGTTCGACCCGGTCGATGACGTCGACCAGCCGGAACGAGTCGAAGCCGGGCAGTTCCCGGAGCACGTCGGTGGTGCGCAGGGCCGAGCCGTCCAGGTCCAGGGTGTCGCCGAGCGCGCCGAGCACCGCCGCCCGTACCCCGTCGTCACCGGCCCTCTCCGGCGCGGGCGGCGCGGCGTCGTCGCCGGTCGCGCCGGCCGGTCCGGCGATCGACTCCAGCGCGGCCAGGTGCTCGGCGATCAGCTCGCCGAGCGCGTCCGCCAGTTCCGGCGCGGCCGGCCGGCCCGCCTGAGCCCGCCGCAGCGCCACGTAGCTGCGCGTGGCGAGCTGCTGCCAGCGCGCGGCCTGCCCGGCCAGCGCGGAGGCGGCGTCGGGCGCGACCGCGGCGAGCCAGCGTTCGTGCAGGTCGCGGGCGCGGGCCAGCAGCCAGACGTCGAGGACGAAGCGGTGCAGCCCGGCCACCGTGTCCAGGGCGGCGGTGCGGGTCAGGTAGCCGTCGATCTCCGGGCGGGCCCGGCCGGCCCGGGCGGCGTTGCCGGCGAGCATGGCCGGTACGTCGAGCTCCGGGGCCGGGTGCGCCGTCACCGCCAGGGTGTGCGCGCCGCCGGCCAACGCCGTGTCGAACACGGCGTCGGGCAGCCGCCACACGCCGGGACGCGCGGGACCCCAGGCGGTGTCGTTGTGGTACGCGTCGACCACTGTGACCTCGTCCGGCGCGGCGGCCGTGACGAGGAAGCTGTGCCGCATGTGCTCGTGGTCGTGGTAGGGGCACCAGGGCAGGTCGTACGCGTCGGCGGTGACGTAGAGCGGCTGGCCCGGGGCGGACAGCCGGCGCACCTGTGGCCCGTCGAGCTGCATCCACCGGCCCTCCACCCGCAGGCCCAGCAGGTCGACCGCCTCGGCGGCCCGGTCGTCCGAGGTCGCCTCGACGGTGACCAGGCCGTCCTTGTCCCGGGTGTGGAACCCGAACCGGGCGCCGAGGGCGAGGTGGCTGCCGGACCCGTTCGCGTGGTCGGCCAGCAGGGCGAAGCTCGTCTGGAGACAGTCCAGCGCGGTCGCGTGCAGACCGGTCAGGATCGGTGTCCACACCGGATCCGTGCTCGGCCGGTCCGGCGCGTTCGGGACGTGGTGGGACATGGGAACTCCTCGTTACGGATACGTGGGCGGGGCCGCCGGCGCGGTGGGTGCCGCGCCGGCGGCCGGTGCGAAGGTCAGCTGTCGGTGCGGCCGTCCAGCCCGTTGGCCCAGGTGGCGAGCGCCTGCGCCTGCTCGGCGAGCGCGTGCTCGTCGGTGCCGATCGGGTCCTTGAAGAAGAACCCCAGCTCCTCGATCGGGCCGACGTGCCCGGCCCGGTGCGCCGCGGCGGTCAGCCGGGCCAGGTCGAGCACCAGCGGGGCGGCCAGCGTGGAGTCCACTCCGCTCCAGGTCAGCTGCATGGACATCCGGACGCCGAGGAAGCCCTCGAACGAGACGTGGTCCCAGGCGGTCTTGTGGTCGCCCAGGTCCGGCACGTTGTCGATGTGCAGCGGGGCGGTGACGTCCTCACCGAGCAGCGCGGGCAGCACGCCCGACTTCGAGCTGAGCTTGCTGCGGGCGTTGCGCGGGTCCTCCAGCGTCGCGCCGTCACCGCCGCCGAGCAGGTTGACCCCGGCCCAGGAGAGCACGTGCAGGGCGCGGGAGGTGAACATCGGCGCCAGGGCGGTACGCAGCAGCGTCTCCCCGGTCTTGCCGTCGGAGCCGGCGAACGGCACGCGCTCCCGCTGCGCCATCATCTCCAGCGCGGGCAGCCGGGCCCCGGTGGACGGGGTGAAGTCGACGAAGCCGCAACCGGCCTGGAACGCCGCGTACGCGACCACCGAGCTGGCCGGCAGCGCCTTGTCGTCCGGGTCGGCCATGGCGCGGGTCAGCGCGTCCAGGTCGTCGTACTCGGGCCGGTGGTCGGCCGGCGGCTCGGTCGAGGAGACGTTGATGACGACGACCCGGGACAGCCCGTGGCGGCTGCGGAACTCCTCGATGTCGCCGGCCAGCCGGTCGACCACCTCGGCCAGCGGCGCGGTCTCGGTACGCGCGTCGTACCCGGTGCGCAGGTTCTGCTCGACCTCGGGCAGGCTGCCGCGCACGGCGGCCAGCACCGGCGCCGGGATGACACCGGAGTCGACGAGCGACTCGGCCTTCTTCTCCAGCGGCGTGTCGACGATGTCGTGCCCGCCGACCACCATGTCGTTCCAGCTCGCCAGCGGCGCGTCGCGCAGCATGCCGGTGTCGGTGACGCAGCCGGTCGAGTCGGCCATGCCGGCGCGCAGCGCCAGCAGACCGGTGATCGCGGTGGTGGCGACCGAACCGCGGGCGCCGTTGAGCCACACGCCGACGGGTGCGTCCGTGTCGGGGGACGGGGCGTGCGAGGTCTCGCGTTGGGTGACGGTCACGGGAAGACTCCTTCTCTGGGTGCGCCGGGACGGCGCGGTTCAGCGGGTGAGCACCTTGGTGACGGCGGCGGCGATGTCCTCCATGTCCTGTTCGGTGCCGAGGAAGGTGCTGTGGTGTGTCTGGACGGTGTGGGCGGCGAGCCACTCGGTGTTGGGGTACGTGCGCTCCCGGTGGATCGCCGCGAAGCGTTCGGCCAGCGGCGCGAGCAGCGGCTTCGTCCACGGCTGGAGCAGCCGGCTGCGGTGCAGCGGCTCGTCGGTGCAGTAGAACCGCCGGCCCAGTTCGGCGGTGAGCGCGGCGGCCGCGGCGGCGTTGTCCATGCCGGCCGGCAGCTCGTCGAAGACGATCGTGCCCTCGTAGATCGAGATGCGCGTCTGGTCCGGCGCCGGTTGCAGCAGCCGTACCCCGTCGACGCCGGCCAGCAGCTCGCCGAGCAGCCGGTAGTTGTGGTTGCGCACGTCGTGCTGCTCGTCCAGGGTGGTCAGCTGGGCGCAGGCCACCGCGGCGGAGAACTCGTTCAGGCAGAAGTTGGCGCCCTGCACCCCGGCGCTCTCCTCCAGGTCCAGCTCGCCGGCCGGCGTCCGGTCGCCGCGGTAGCGGCGCGAGTCGGCCCGCAGCTCCTCGAGCACCGGCGCGAGCGTGTCGTCGTCGGTGACCACGGCCCCGCCCTCACCGCAGGTGAGCACCTTGCCGTGCTGGAAGCTGAAGCAGCCGAGCCGGCCGAGCGAGCCGGCCTGGCGGTCCTGCCAGGTGGCGCCGTGGGCCTGCGCGCAGTCCTCCACGACGGAGATGCCGCGCGGCCGGGTGACCGCGTCGAGCGCCGGCACGTCGGCCATGTTGGAGGCCCAGTGCACCGCGACCACGGCGCGCGGGTCCACCGACAGGTCGATGTGGTCCGGCCCGACGCAGCCGGTGTCGCGGTCGACGTCGACGAGCACCGGGACCAGGCCGGCGCGCAGCGCGGCGGTCGCGGAGGCGGTCCAGGTCAGCGCCGGTACGAGCACCGTCTCGCCGTAGCCGAGGCCGAGTGACTCCAGGGCCACGACGAGGGCGCTCGATCCGTGGTCGACCGGCACGCAGTGGCGGGTGCCGACGTAGCGGGCGAAGTCGGCGGCGAAGCGCCGCTCGTACAGGCCGGTGCCGCCGACGGACGGGCTGCTGATCGCCCACCGGCCGCCGGTCAGCACCGCGGAGAGGTTGCCGGCGGCGTCCGGCGCGGGGATCGGCCAGCGTGGCCACGGACGGTCGGGCGGGCGGACCGGCCGGCCACCGTCCACGGCGAGCCGCCGGTCGAGAGGAATGGAGGTCGTCATGTCCTCGACCTTGATGCCCATCGATACATCAGCGGTACACACGCGGTAGCCGGCCCGGCCGGCGCCGTGTATCGGCGTTGTATCCGGGTGGTCGAACCTCGGGACATGAGCCGATCCGCATCGCACGTGAGCGAACCGACCGAACCCCGCGCCGTCACGCGCGGCGTCTCCGTCGTCATCCCGGTCAAGGACCGGGTGGCGGAGATGCGCCGTCAGCTGCGCAGCCTGCGTGACGCCGCCCCGAACTGCCCGGAACCGGTGGAGGTGGTGGTCGTCGACGACTCGGCGCCCGGCGCGGCCGCCGCGCACCGCGCCGCCTGCGCCGAGTACGGCGCCCGCTACGTGCGCGGCCCCCGGCACGTCGGCGCCAAACGGAACCTGGGCGTCCGGCACGCCCGGTACGACCTGCTGCTGTTCACCGACTCCGACTGCCGGGTGCCGGCCGACCTGATCACCCGGTACGCGGCCCGGCTGCGCGCCTCCGGCGAGGAGGTCGCCGGCGTCACCGGCCCGGTGATCGTCGAGCCCGGCGACAGCGCGTTCTTCCGCGTGATGCGCCGCTCCTACCTGCTGCTCGGCGACCTGACCCGGCCGCTGCACTACGAGCGCGTGTCCTGGGGCGCCGGGGCGAACATGGCGGTGAAGCGCTCCGTCTTCGAGGCGGTCGGCGGATTCCCGGAGGACTCCCCGATGCCGCTGGGCGGCGAGGACCTGCACCTCGGGCTGCTGCTCACCGACGCCGGCTACGTGCTGCTCACCGACCCGGACGGGGTGATCACCCACGACACCGGCGTCGCCGACACGTTCCGCGCTGTCGCCTACCGGTTCACCACGTACGGGCGCTCCGAGCAGTGGCTCTGCCTCGCCCACCCGCACCGGCGCAGGTTCGTGCTCAACACCGCCAGCACGCTCGCCGTGACCGCGCTGGCCGGGATGCTGACCGCCCGGCGCAGCGGTGGGCGCAGCCTGCTCGCGGTGCCGGCCGTCGCGGCCGCAATGATCGCCGCGAAGACACCCGGCCGGCTCGGCGGCGACCGGGGACCGCGCGCGGTGGCCGAGTCGATGGCCTGCGCGGCGATCGAGACGCTCTTCGACGGGGCCGCGTTCGTCACGTCGCTCCGGCTCGGCCGCCCCGACCTGCTCTTCACCGGCTTCCGCGCGCCGGACGAGGCCGACTACCAGCCGTACGGGGCGGACCACCGGCCGGTCGCGCCGGTGGCCGTGCCGCCGGTGGCGGCCTGACGGAGGGAGTGGTGGTGCCGACGACGTACCCGCTGGCCCCCGGCCAGCAGATGATGTGGGAGTTCATGACCGCGCTCGACCCGGGCCACCCCGGCGCCTCACGGCTCGTGGTGGTGGAGTTCCGCCGGCTGCGGGGCACCCTGCGGGTCGACGTGCTGCGGCAGGCGATGCAGGACGTGGTGGACCGGCACGACGCGCTGCGGATGCGGTTCGACCGCATCGGCGTGCAGCCCGAGGTGCGGATCCTGCCGCACGTCGAGTCGCCGCTGGAGTACGTCGACCTGTCCGGCCTGCCGCCGGCCGAGCAGCAGGCCCGCGTCGAGCGGATCGCGTACGCGCACCGCAACGACGCGTTCGACCCCGGCCGGGCGCCGCTGTGGCGGGCCGCCCTGGTCCGGCTCTCCGAGACCGAGCACGTGCTCGCGCTCTGCTTCTTCCACATGGTCTCCGACGGCTGGTCGTGCCGCGTCGTGGTGGAGGACCTGTGCCACGCGTACTCGGCCCGGCTCGGCGCGGCCGATCCGCAGCCGCCGCTGGGCGTGGATCCCACCGCGCTCGCCGCGCTCCAGGAGGCGGAGCAGGCCGGCAACGGCGTCGACGCCGCCGCCCGGGCCGCGTACTGGCGGGACCGGCTGCGGCCGGTGGAGCCGTACCAGCTCTTCCCGGCGTCGCCGCCGGCGCCGGACGTCGCGCTCAGCGCCGAGGTGGCCACCCGTTTCGCGTTCCCGCCGGAGGTCACCGCGCGGCTGCGTCCGGCCGCCCGGCGGGCCCGCACCAGCCCGTACGTGCTGCTGCTCGCCGCGTACCTGGTGCTGCTGTCGCGGCGGGCCGGCCGGTCCCGGGTGGTGCTGGGCACCACCACGCTGGGCCGGGAGAGCCCGCTGTCCCGGCAGCTCGTCGGTCAGTTCACGAACAACGTCTACCTGCCGGTCGACGTCGCGGCGGACGCGCCGATGAGCGCGGTGGTAGGCGCCGCGCACACCTCGCTGGCCGAGGCCGTCGCGCACGCCACCGCGTTCCACCGGCTGGCCCGGGCGGTCCGCCCCGACTTCGCGGCGATCCGTCCCTGGCCGGACAACCACCTGTTCGACGCCTGGTTCCAGTCCGCCGCGTCGGCGTCGCCGGTGCTGCACTGCCCGGGGCTGCGGGTGGAGCCGGTCGACATCACCGCCCGGCCCGCGCCCGGCACGCCGCCGCCGGTGGTCGCCGCCGACGTGCCGCCCGAGTGCCTGCCCGTCTGGGTCAAGCGGGGTTCGCCGATCGTCGTGGTGGACGACGACCGGGCCGGCGGCGTGGTGATCCGCAACCGGGGCGTCTTCGGCGACGACCTGGTACGCGGCCTGATCGACGACTACGTCGCGGTGGTCTCGGCGCTCGTCACCGACCCGGGAACCACCCCGGAGCGGGTGCGCCTTCCTGACGGTGCGTGCTTCCTCGACCACGCGATCGGGTAGGAGTCCCGACGGACCGATCGGAGAGAGGTACGACGACCATGACGGACACCTCGACGAACCAGCACACGGCGGAGCAGCCCGCGCCGCCGGTGCCACGCTCGGCCGTACGGGCCCGCTGGTCGGTGGCGCTGCTCTTCGTCATCATGGGCCTGGCCATCGGCGGGTGGTCGGCCCGCGTACCGGAGGTGCGGGACGCGGTAGGCGTCGGCAACACCGGCTGGGGCCTGGCGAACATCGCCACGAACGCCGGGGAGCTGGTCTCCCTGGTCGTGGTGGCGGTGCTGATCAGCCGGATCAACACCCGCCGGCTGGCGCTGGCCGGGGCCGCGCTGATCCTGCTCAACGCGCCGCTGCTGGCCGCGTCCACCACAGTGGTGGCGCTGGTCGGCGGTCTGGCGGTCTGGGGCTTCGCGGCGAACCTGCTGGCCACGCCGATGAACGCCCAGTCGGTAGAGGTGCAGAAGCGCTACGGGCGGCCGATCCTGTCCACGTTCCACGCCGGCTTCAGCATCGGCATGCTGGCCGGTGGTCTCTGCGGCACCGGCGCCGCGGCGATCGGGATGTCCCCGTCGGCGCAGATGGCCGTCACCAGCGTCCTGCTGGGCGCGCTGCTGGTCGGCACGCACCGCTGGCTGCCCGATACGCCCCGGCAGGAGACGAAGGACGGCGAGGACCGGCGCCGGCTGCGCGACCGGTTCACCCCGCAGCTGCTGCTGCTCGCGGTGATCGCGTTCCTCGCCTCGTTCATCGAGATGGCCGGCGCACAGTGGAGCGCGCTGTACGCGACCGAGGTGGCGGGCGCCGCCGCGGTGCTCGCCGCGGCCACGTACACCTGCCTGTCGCTCGCCGCGACCGTCGCCCGGCTGGTCGGTGACCGGCTGGCCGGCCGGTTCGGGCGGATCCGCTTCGTGCGGCTGTCCGCGCTCGTCGCCACAGTGGGTGTGGCGCTGCCGGTGGCGTACCCCCATCCGGCCGCGGTGATGGCCGGCTTCGGACTGCTCGGCTTCGGCCTGGCGTGCGTGACCCCGACGGTGCTCGGCTTCGCCGGCGAGCAGCCGGGCCTCACCTCCGGTGAGGGCGTCTCGGTGGTGGCGATGGGCCAGTGGCCGGGTGCGTTGCTCGCGGCGCCGGTGATCGGCCTGCTCGCCGGTGCCCTGAACCTGCGCAGCGCGTTCGTGGTGGTGGCCGTGATGGCGATCGCCGTGGTGGCGTTGATCGGACGGGTCCGGGCGACGGCGCTGCCCGGTGAGAGCCCGGTCCCGCCCCGGCCGTGACGGCCGGGGCGGGGGCGGCGGTCAGAAGTCGTCGTCGAAGGTGACCGACCCGGTCACCCCGACCTGGTACGCCGACACCCGGCGTTCGAAGAAGTTGGACAGCTCCTGCACGTCCTGCAACTCCATGAACGTGAACGGGTTGCCGCTGCCGTACATCGGGGCGATGCCGAGCACGGCGAGGCGCCGGTCGGCCACGTGCTGGAGGTACTCGCGCATGTCCGCCGGCGACATCCCGGGCACGCCCTGCCCGAGCAGGTCGTCGGCGAAGCTCACCTCGCACTCCACCGCCTCGGCCAGCATCTCCTTCACCTGCTTCTCCATCTCGTCGTCGAACAGGTCCGGTTCCTCGGCGCGTACGGTCTCCACCACGTCGAAGGCGAACGCCATGTGCATCGACTCGTCCCGGAACACCCAGTTGGTGCCGGAGGCCAGCCCGTTGAGCAGGCCCCGGGAGCGCAGGAAGTAGACGTAGGCGAACGCGCCGTAGAAGAACAGGCCCTCGATGCACGCGGCGAAGCAGATCAGGTTGAGCAGGAACGCCCGCCGGTCCGCCCGGGTCCGCAGTTCCCGCAGCTCGAAGACGGAGTCGATCCACCGGAAGCAGAACTCGGCCTTGCGGGCGATCGACGGGATGTTCTCCACCGCCGCGAACGCGGCGAACCGTTCCTTCTCGTCCGGCACGTACGTGTCCAGCAGGTTCAGGTAGAACTGGACGTGCACCGCCTCCTCGAACAGCTGCCGGGACAGGTAGAGCCGGCCCTCGGGGGAGTTGACGTGCTGGTAGAGGTTGAGCACCAGGTTGTTGGCGACGATGGTGTCGCCGGTCGCGAAGAACGCCACCAGCCGCGACACCAGGTGCCGTTCGGCGGGGGACAGCTTCGCCAGGTCGGCGAGGTCCGAGTGCAGGTCCACCTCCTCGACCGTCCAGGTGTTCTTGATCGCGTCCTTGAACCGGTCGAAGAAGCGCGGGTAGCGCATCGGTCGCAGGGTCAGGTCCATGCCGGGGTCGAGCAGCATGTGCCGGGTCGGTGCGGTGGTGGTCACTGGCATGCCTCGCAGCTCTCGGGGTTCTCCAGGGAACAGGCCAGCGCCTCGTCGTCGCTCACGGAGGAGACCACGCCGGAGACCGGGGCGAGCGCCGGCGCGACGGTGGCCTGCTGGATGCGGGTGGCGGGACGGGAACGCAGGTAGTAGGTGGTCTTCAGCCCGGCCTTCCAGGCGTACAGGTACATCGAGGACAACTTGCCGATGGTCGGCGCGCTCAGGAACAGGTTCAGCGACTGGGACTGGTCGACGAACGGCGCCCGCGCGGCGGCCAGGTCGATCAGCGCCCGCTGCGGCAGCTCCCAGGCGGTGCGGAACAGCTCCCGCACCGGCGCGGGCAGCTCGGCGATGTCCTGCACCGAGCCCTCGGCCCGCTTGATCCGGTCGCGGACCTGCGGCGTCCACAGCCCGCGCGCCTTCAGCTCCCGCACCAGGTACGTGTTGACCTGGAGGAACTCCCCGGACATGGTCTCGCGCTTGAACAGGTTGGACACCTGCGGCTCCACGCACTCGTAGCAGCCGGCGATGGAGGCGATGGTGGCGGTCGGCGCGATCGCCACCAGCAGCGAGTTGCGCAGCCCGTGTGCGGCGATCCGCTCGCGCAGCGCCGCCCACCGTCCGGCCTGCGCCGGCTCCGCGCCCCACAGGTCCGGGTGCAGGTCACCCTTCGCGGCCCGGGTCTGCGGGTACGCCGGATGCGGCCCGAACCGCTCGGCCAGCCCGGCGGAGGTCTCCAGCGCGGTCAGCAGGATCTCCTCCTGCACCCGGGTGGACAGTTCCTTCGCCTCGGCGGAGTCGAACGGCAGGCGCAGCGTGAAGAACGCGTCCTGCAGGCCCATCAGCCCGAGCCCGACCGGCCGCCAGCGCGGGTTGGACGCCGCCGCCTGCTCGGCCGGGTAGTAGTTGATGTCGATCACCCGGTCGAGGAACACCACAGCGGTGCGTACCGTGGCGCGCAGCCGCTCCCAGTCCACCCCGTCGGCGCTGACGTGTGCGCCGAGGTTCACCGAGCCGAGGTTGCACACCGCGGTCTCGGTGTCGTCGTTGACCTCCAGGATCTCCGTGCACAGGTTGGACAGGTGGATCACGTTGCCCGGCTCACCGGTCTGGTTGGACAGCCGGTTCGCGGCGTCCTTGAACGTCATCCAGCCGTTTCCGGTCTGCGCGAGCGTGCGCATCATCCGCCCGTACAGGTCCCGGGCCTTCACCGTGCGCACCGCGTTCTTCTCGGCCGCCCGGTACGCGGCGTCGAACGCCTCGCCGTACAGGTCGGGCAGCTCCGGGGCGTCCGACGGGTCGACGAGCGACCACTCGCCGTCGGCCTCGACCCGCCGCATGAACTCGTCCGGGATCCAGTTGGCGAGGTTGAGGTTGTGCGTCCGCCGGGACTCCTCGCCGGTGTTGTCCCGCAGTTCCAGGAACTCCTCCACGTCCGGGTGCCACGGCTCCAGATAGACGCAGGCCGCGCCCTTGCGCCGGCCGCCCTGGTTGACCGCTGCCACCCCGGCGTCGAGCGTCTTGAGGAACGGCACGATGCCGTTGGACCGGCCGTTCGTGCCCCGGATCAGCGCGCCCCGGCCGCGCACCCGCGACCAGGCGATGCCGATGCCGCCGGAGAACTTCGACAGCTTCGCCACCTGGTGGTACCGCTCGTAGATCGAGTCCAGCTCGTCGCGCGGCGAGTCGACCAGGAAGCACGACGACATCTGGGTGTGCCGGGTGCCGGAGTTGAACAGCGTGGGGGAGCTGGGCAGGTACGCGAGGCTGGACATCAGCCGGTAGAAGCCGACCGCCTCGCCGGGGGTGCGGGACAGCCCGCAGGCCACCCGCAGCAGCCAGTACTGCGGCGTCTCCACCACCAGCCGCGACTGCGGGTGCCGCAGCAGGTAGCGGTCGGCCACCGTGCGCAGTCCGAAGTACTCGAACCGCCTGTCGGCGTCCGGGTCCACGGCGTCGTCGAGCTTGCGGGCGTGCCGGGCCACGAACGCGGCCGTCTCGTCGCCGATCAGGCCCAGCCCGTGCGCGTACGCGATCGACTGGCTGAAGCTCGCCACGCCCTGACCGCGGACCTCCTTGTCCACGTACGCGGCCAGCAGCCTTGCTGCCAGCTTCGAGTACTGCGGCTCCTCGCCGATCAGCTCCGCCGCGGTCTGGATCGACAACCGGTCCAGCTCGGCGGTCGTCGCCCCGTCGTAGAGCCCGCTGATCGTCTTGGTGGCCACCCGCAGCGGGTCCACCTCGTCCAGGTCGGCGACCCAGCGCTCGACCGCCCGGACGATCTTGCCGACGTCCACCGGCTCGGTGTCGCCGTCCCGCTTGCGTACCCGCATCGCCGGCCGGCGGGCCTCGGACCCGCCGGTGGCGGACGGGGGACTCTCCTGCACGACAGTCATGACCTCTCCTCGCTGTCACCGTCTGGAGACGGCGGGAGACGCCAACGGGCACGGCGCGGCCGGCCCGGCTGCTGGCGTCGGTCGTCCCGCGCGACCTCCGGCCGCCGTACGCGGAGGCGTACGGCGCGCTGGCAGGTCTTCGGACTCGCGGGCCCGACCGGGGTCGCCGGTCGCCTACCGGCCGTCGCTTCCCAGGCCGGTGGCCCAGTGCTGTTGACGGCTGTCGTTCCCACTCACCGCTGCGGGGCAGTCCCGGATTCCCACCGGGTTCCCTCTTGCCTCGGCCCCGCCCCGGAGGGCTCGGCCGAACCAGCTGCGGCACCACCATATATGGCGGTGAGGGCTTGTGTGCAACACCAGATGTCGTGTCGGCGTGTCGGAATGATCTCACTGTCCACAGTGCCTACCCCCGATTCCGGCGCGACCCGGCGGGCGCGATACTCGGCGTATGGGGAATACCGGGCGCCGCTGGGCGTGGGTGGCGGTCCTGTTCGTCGGCGTCGGGCTTCACCTGCTGGTGCTGGAGACACTGGCCGGCACCGGGACCGTCACGTTCGTACCGGCGCTGATCGTGCTCGGCGCGTGCGTCGCGCCCGCCACGTTCCTGGCCTTCGCCCAGGGACGGCCGGCCCGCCGCCCGGTCCCCGGCTCCGTCGTCGGCGTCGCCGCGCTCCTCGGCGGCGTGGTCGGCGTGGTCGCCGCCGGCTGGCTGGAGTACGGCACGCTGCACCGCCTCGGCGTCCTGCCGATGGCGCTCGTCGGCCTGGCCGAGGAGACCGCCAAGCTGATCGTGCCGGCCGGCATCCTGCTGCTGTGGCGGCGGCACCCGTCCCCGGCGCAGGGCCTGGTGATCGGCGTGGCCTCCGGCGCCGGGTTCGCCGCGCTGGAGACCGTGGGGTACGCGTTCGCCGTCTTCGTCGGGTCGGAGGGCAACCTCGGCGCGGTCGAGCGGACGCTGCTGGTGCGCGGTCTCACCGCGCCCGCCGCGCACCTGGCCTGGACCGGGCTGACCGCCGCCGCGCTGTTCACGTTCGCCGCCGCGCCCGGCGGCCGGAGACTGGCGGCATTCCTGCTCACCTTCGCCGCCGCCGTCACGCTGCACACCTGCTGGGACACGTTCGGCACCCAGCCCGCGTACGTGTTCATCGGCGCCGTGTCGCTGGGCTGGGTGTTGCTGCGCCTGCACCTGGACCGCGAGCGGCCGCCCGCGTCCGGGACGCCGGTCGTGCCGGCATCCCGGGAGACGGCAGCGCGTGCCGGCTGAGCCGGGCGGCCGGCCCTCCGGCTCCGCGCCGCCCGGCACGTCAGCCGACGGCCAGCCGGACGCCGAGCGCGACGAAGGCGACAGCGCAGAGCCGGTCGACGCGCCGCGACCAGCGGCTGTCGCCCCACCGCCCGGCGAACCGGCCGGCGCCCACGCCGAGCGCCAGGTCCACGGCGAGCTGCACCGCGACGAACAGCGCCCCGAGCAGCACCAGCTGCGCCGCCACCGGGCCCGCCTCGGGCCGGACGAACTGCGGCAGGAACGCCACACTGAACAGGATCATCTTCGGGTTGAGCAGGTTCGTCAGCAGCCCGCGCCGGAACGCCCGCCCGGCGCCGCCGTCCGGGCGGTCCGCCGGGGCGCCGGGCCGGCCGGTGCCGCGCAGCGCCCGCAGGCCCAGCACGATGAGGTACGCCGCACCGGCCCACCGGATCGCGGTGAACAGCACCGGGGACGCGGCGATCAACGTGGCGAGCCCGGCCACCACGGCGGCGACGTGCACCGCTTCCCCGGCGGCGACCCCGAGCGCGGCCACCGCGCCCGCCCGCGGGCCGTACCGGGTGGCGTTCGCGAGCACGAACATCATGTCCGGCCCCGGGGTGAGCATGAGCACCACGATCGCGGCCAGGTAACCGGCGAGCGTGGCCGCCGACAGTCCGAGCACCGCTCAGCCCTCCCCGGCGCCGTCGAGCAGCGCCCGGCGCAGCGCCAGCCGGTGCTCGCGCCGGATCTGCGCCTCCCGGTAGCGCCGCCGGTCACCGTCGGTCTCGGCGTGCAGCGGCGGCACCGGCCGGGGCTGCCCGTCGTCGTCGACCGCCACCATCACCAGGTGCGCGGTCGCCACGTCCACCGGCGGCACCGCGCGGTCCCACCGGTCCGCGCTGACCTTCACCGCCACCTCCATCGAGCTGCGGCCGGCCCAGGTGATCCGGGCGTCCACGTGCACCACGTCCCCGACGCGTACCGCACGCAGGAACGCGGTCTCGTCGATGGCGGCGGTGACGGCCGGGCCGTCGGAATGGCGGGCGGCGACCACACCGGCGACCGAGTCGATCAGGTTCAGGATGCGCCCGCCGTGGACCGTGCCCATCAGGTTGGTGTGGTGCTGGTCCATGATCTGCGACAGGGTCAGGTGCGAGGCCGACGGTGGTCGGCCGGTGAGCGTGATGGTGTCGGGCACTGTGCGGTTCCGTCCTCGCAGAAGCGGACCGCCGACCGGCCGGGGTGTGCACGTCGAGGACACGCCGACGGCCCTGCGTACGACGTGTCACCCGCCCGACCCACCCGCGAGGTCGACGGCGGCGCGCACCGGTGGTACGCGCGACGCGGGCAGGTCTTCGGACTCGCGGGCGTGACACGAGGTCGCCTACCGGCCGTCGCTTCCCAGGCCGTGGCCCAGTGCTGTTGACGGCTGTCGTTCCCACTCACCGCTGCGGGGCAGTCCCGGACTTCCACCGGGTTCCCTCTTACGACACCCGGCCGTCGCCGACCGGGTGAACCAGCGCTTCCCGCAGCGTAGCCCAGCGCCCGAGGCCGGCGGCACAGGCGTCAGGCCGGCGCCGATCCCGTCACAGCGGCAAGCGGCGCCGCGCCGAACGACACCGCGAACCGCTTGCACCAGATCGACACGCTGCGCAGGCCGTCCAGGTCCACCGACGCCGGGATGTCGTACGCCTGATCGCCGATGTTGCCCTTGAGCCGGCCCAGCTCGACCCAGCGGCCGTCGTCGAACACCTGCCAGCCGGCCCGGCCGGGCAGCACCTTCCGGTCGGTGAGCCACACCCGCAGGTCGGGCCCGTCCGAGGTGTCCAGTCCGCGCAGGAGCAGCTGACGGCGGCCGTCGGCGAGACGGACCAGCTGCGCCCGGCCGGACGTGTCGTGCTCGTGGGTGACGAAGTCACCGGCGGCGAGCACCACGTCGGCGGGCGGTGCGCCGGTCGGCGACGGGCCGGCCGCCGGTGAGCCGGTCGTGCCGGCCGGCTGCGGCTCCGCCACGGTGGGCAGCGCCTCGCGTACCTCGCGGTCGGTCACCAGCCGCCACGGCTGGAACAGGTACAGGCTCACCCCGAGGCCGGTGACGGCCGCGACGGCGAGCACCGACAACACCACACGTCTTCTGCCCATGCTCCGACGGTAGGCGCGGACCCGGCGGAAAGATCTTTCCGTCCGCTTACGGCTCGACCGCGGGCCGCCGCGCCGGGACGCCGATGGGTAGCGTCTGGCGCATGGGGCGCTACGTGCTCGTCGTCGACGACGACCGGACGGTGAGCGACGTCGTCCGGCGCTATCTGGAGCAGGACGGTTGCCGGGTCCGGCTGTCCTTCGACGGGCCGGACGCGCTCGCCGCGGCCGAGGAGGAGCCGCCCGACCTGGTGGTCCTCGACCTGATGATGCCGGGTCTCGACGGCATCGAGGTGTGCCGGCGGCTGCGGCGCCGGCTGCCCGGCCTGCCGGTCGTCATGCTCACCGCGCTCGGGGACGAGGCCGACCGGGTCGCCGGGCTGGAGGTCGGCGCGGACGACTACGTGACCAAGCCGTTCTCGCCGCGCGAACTGGTGCTGCGCATCAGGTCGGTGCTCCGGCGCGCGGCCCCGCAGGACCGGGGACCGGCAGGGACGCTGCGCGACGGCGACCTCACCGCGGACACCGGCCGCCGCGTCGCGGAGCGCGGCGGGCAGCAGCTGTCGCTGACCGTACGGGAGTTCGACCTGCTCGCGTTCCTGCTGGCGAACCCGGGACGCGCCTGGTCACGGGCCGAGCTGCTGGACCGCGTGTGGGGCTGGCGGTTCGGCGACCAGTCCACAGTCACCGTTCACGTCCGGCGGCTGCGGGAAAAGATCGAGGACCACCCGGCGCAGCCGCGCCGCATCGTCACCGTGTGGGGCGTCGGTTACCGGTACGAGCCGTCGGAGGCGTCCCGGTGAACGAACTGATGGTCATCGGGCTCTACGCCCTGCTCGCCGGCGCTGCCGTCGGCGCGCTCGGCGTCGGCGCGTTGCGGCTGGTGCGCCACCGGTCGATCCTCGCGCACATCGCGGTGCTGCTCGCGGTCACCATCGCCTCGGTGACGGCGGGCGTCACCGCCGTCGCCCAGGCCATGTTCCTGTCCGCGCACGACCTCCAGGTCGTCCTCGTCACTGTCGCGGCGTCCGCGGCGCTCAGCCTGGCCGTCGGGGTGGCGTTCGCCCGCCGCCTCGCCCAGGCGGCGGTCTGGGCCGACCAGGCCCGGCAGCGGGAGCGGCAGCTGGAGGCCGGCCGCCGCGAGCTTGTCGCATGGGTCTCCCACGATCTGCGTACGCCGCTGGCCGGGCTGCGGGCGATGGCGGAGGCGCTGGAGGACCGGGTGGTCGAGGAGCCGGCGGCGGTGGCCGAGTACCACCGCCGGATCCGGGTCGAGACGGACCGGATGACACGCCTGGTCGACGACCTGTTCGAGCTGTCCCGGATCACCGCCGGAGCGCTGCGGCCCGCGCTGTCCCCGGTGCCGCTCGGCGACGTGGTCTCCGACGCGATCGCCGCCACCGCGCCGCTGGCCGCCGACCGGCGGGTCCGGGTGCTCGCCCCGGAGACCGGCTGGCCGACCGTCCGTGCCGCCGAGGCCGAACTCGCCCGCGTCGTGACGAACCTGCTCGTCAACTCGGTGCGGTACACGCCACCGGACGGCACTGTGCGCATCGACGCCGGGCGGGACGACGACGACGCGTGGCTCGCCGTCTCCGACACCTGCGGCGGCATTCCCGAGGCGGACCTGCCCCGGGTGTTCGACGTGGCGTTCCGGGGCACCCGCGCCCGTACCCCCGCACCGGCCGGCGCCGACGAGTCGGCGCCGGCCGGCGGCGGGCTGGGTCTGGCGATCGTGCGCGGACTGGTCGAGGCGCACGGCGGGCGGGTGCACGCGCACAACGTGACCGGCGGGTGCCGGTTCGTGGTCCGCCTGCCGGCGGTCTGACCGGGCCGGTCAGGCGGCGTCCGGGGGACCGGTCTCCACCAGGCGTCCGTCCGCCAGGCGCAGCCAGCGGCCCACGTCGATCGCGGCGAGGAACCGCTCGTCGTGGCTGACCACCAGCAACGCGCCCCGGTAGGCGTGCAGCGCGCTCTCCAACTGGCCGACGCTGACCAGGTCGAGGTTGTTCGTCGGCTCGTCGAGCAGCAGGAGCTGCGGGGCCGGTTCGGCGCCCAGCACGCACGCGAGTGTGGCGCGCAGCCGCTCCCCGCCGGAGAGCACACCGACCGGAAGGTGCGCGCGCGGGCCGCGGAACAGGAAGCGGGCGAGCAGGTTCATCCGCTGCGCGTCCGGGGCCTGCGGCGCGAACGCGGCCAGGTTCTCCGCCACGGTACGGTCCAGATCCAGCAGGTCCAGCCGCTGCGACAGGTACGCGATCCGGCCGTCCGCGCGGGTGATCCGGCCGCTCTCCGGCTCCAGGTCGCCGTCGATCAGCCGCAGCAGCGTCGACTTGCCCGCGCCGTTGTCGCCGAGCAGGGCGATCCGTTCCGGACCACGGATCGTCAGGTCGACCCCGTCGGCGGCGAACAGCGACCGCTCGCCGTGCCGGACCTGCACCCCTTCGGCGCTCAGCAGCGTGCGTCCGGCCGGGACGGTGGTGGCGGGCAGCTCCACCGTGATCGTCTTCTCGTTGCGCAGCGCCCGCTCGGCCTCGTCGAGGCGCGCCCGGGCGTCGTCGACCCGCCCGGAGTGCATCTCGTTCGCCTTGCCCGCTGCCACCTGCGCGTCCCGCTTCAGGCCGCCGGCGACGATCCTCGCCAGACCCGCGTTCTTCAGGTTCCGGGAGGCGTTGCCGGCTCGCCGGGCCGCCCGCTCGCGGGCCTCCTGCAACTCCCGCTTCTCCCGCTTGAGGTCCTGTTCGGCGCTGCGGACGTTCTTCTCCGCCACCTCCTGCGCGGCCCGTACGGCCGCCTCGTACGAGGTGAAGTCGCCGCCGTGGAAGCGCATCTCACCGCGATCGAGTTCGGCGATGCGGTCCATCCGGTCCAGCAGCGCCCGGTCGTGACTGACCAGCAGCAGGCAGCCGTGCCACTGTTCCAGCACGTCGTAGAGCCGGTGCCGGGCGCCCAGGTCGAGGTTGTTCGTGGGTTCGTCGAGCAGCAGCACGTCGGGCTGCTTGAGCAGTTGCGCCGCCAGCCCGAGGGAGACCACCTGCCCGCCGCTGAGCGTGCCCAGGCGCCTGTCGAAGGCGAGGTCGCCGAGGCCGAGCCGGTCGAGTTGCGCGCGGGTGCGCTCCTCGATGTCCCAGTCGGCGCCGATCGTGGTGAAGTGCTTCTCGTCGGCGTCGCCGGCCTCGATGGCGTGCAGCGCCGCGATCAGCGGGGCGATCTCCAGGACCTCGGCCACTGTCAGGTCGGCGGCCAGCGGCAGGCTCTGCGGGAGGTAGCCCAGCACGCCGTCGACGGTCACCGACCCGGCGGCCGGGCGGTACTCGCCGGCGATCAGCTTGAGCAGCGTGCTCTTGCCGGCGCCGTTCGGCGCGACCAGACCGGTCCGGCCGCCGCCGAGGGTGAAGGAGAGGTTCTGGAAGACCGGGGTGTCGTCCGGCCAGGAGAAGCTCAGGTTGGAGCAGACGATGAAGGAATCGGACATCGGGAAGACGACCTCGACGATGAGGGCGGGCGGACCTCAGCCGCCCGGCGGGGGACACGGTCTCGGGGTACGACGGAACGACCACGGCGCTCGCCTGCGGTCGGTCACATGTCCGGTCTCACCCGGAGATGTCGTCGTCACCCGCCATGTCTGGTCTCCCTGCCTGCCTGATCGCCACTGGATCACTCCGGTCCACCGTAGCACCGGCGGTGGTCGCCAGGCGGTCCTGGAGACGGGCGTGCCGGAACTGGTAGACCGGCCCCACCGTGCGCAGCACCGACCGGCGGTGCGCGTCGTCGAGGAATCGGAGCAGCCGCAGCGGCGCCACCCCGGTACGGCGCAGCTCGACCATGACGAGCAGGGCGCGCCAGGTCTGCGAGGACGTCACGCCGAGCAGGAAGCCGCCGACGATGCCACAGGCGATGCCACCTTCCGCCGATCCGGCGAGCCGCCCCACCAGGCCACCCAGGACGCCGAGCACGGACCCGAGCCAGAGGCCGCCGCCCACCGCGGACCACAGGTCCCGCCGCCAGGACAGCCGCGACGACACCGGGTCGTCCTCGTCCGCCGACCCGGCCATCGCCAGGTACACGCCCAGGGAGAGGCAACCGAGGAAACCGGTCGCGGTGAAGGCGAGGAAGACCGGGAAGGCCCGGCCGGACCCGATGCCTGTGACGTCGGCGCACGCGGCGACGAGGAGCCCGAAGAAGCCCAGGAACAACGCACCGGTGAGCCCGGCGCCGAGCACGTTCTCCATCCGCTGACGGCTGATCACCCGGCTCCACCTGATCCGGCGGAGCCGCAGTGGACGCCGGCCGATCAGCACGTCCCGGGAGAGCTTGGCGGTGAACGTGAGCACCAGCCCGAACGCCAGCCCGGCCAGGACGCCGAACGCCGGGCCGGCGAGCAACCCCGCGCTCAGTCCGGCGCCGAGGCCGGTGACGAGCACCGTCGAGACCGCGTACAGGTCCCAGGAGGTGAACGACGCCAGGTGCCACCACACCAGATCGCGGCTGCCCACCCGGTTCATCAGGTGGGCGAGGTGACCGAGCCAGCGCGCCGCCTGCGCAGCCGTGTAGCGCGGCTCCGGTACGCCGGGCTGGACGGCGTACGCCGCGGGGAGCACCCGGTCGAGCAGGGCGTCCTCCACCGCCTCCCGGCTGTGGTAGCGGTCGAGCAGCTCCGCGGCATCGTCGTCGGTGGTCACCGTGTCCCGGAACAGGCTCAGCATCAGCGGGCTGCGCAGCGCCTGCGCGACGGGACCGTCCGGCCGGTCGCGCACCTCGTCCACCAGCCGTTGCCACCCCGGCGGCAACGGCTGGGTCCGGCTCCTGGTGACGTACGCGGCGATGTCCGCGCCGGTCAGCGGCTCCAGCTCCAGGGCGGCGGCGCCGGAGAGGTGCCGGGCGGCGGCCACCGCCTCCACCAGCTCGCGGCTGCGGGTCGTCACCACCAGCCGGAACGTGGTCTGGACGTCGAGCGCGCGCAGGGCGACCGGTCGCAGCTCCGGCGGCAGTTCGTCCAGCCCGTCCAGGAAGAGGGCCACGTGCCCGCCCGTGACGAGCCGGCGGGCCGGTTCGAGCCCGCCGAGGACATCGTGATCGGCGGCCAGCCGGGCGGCCAGCCAGTCGGCGACCGGTTGCCGGCGCGGATCCCAGCCGGACACGGTCAGCAGCACCGGCACGGGTACCCGTGCGCGTTCCTGCTGCGGCAGGCGCTGCCGGTGCTCCAGCGCGTCGATCAGCAGCAGGACGACCGCTGCCGACTTGCCCGCACCGGGCCCGCCGAGCAGCAGGAGGCGGCCGGAGCCCAGGCCCGCGTACACCCGGAACAGGTCGTGCAGGTCGCCGTGGGCGAGGTCGGCCGCCCGCACCGGCGGGACGGCCGGCAGGGGCGGGAACCGGACCAGGTCGCCCTCGGTCGCGGCGGCGTCCACCGGCCCGGTGACCGGCCGGTCCGACCACCGCCAGTGGATACGGATCGGAACCGGCGCCCACAGCCCGCGTTCGGTCGCCGCGCGGCTCCACTGCGCGAGGACGGCGGCGGCCAGCTCGTCGGCCGCCCGCTGCGCCGCGGGGCCGGGGCGGCGTGCACCCCGGTGGTTGCGCCGCCACAGCCAGCCCAGGATCGGCCCGCCCGCCGCCAGGACGGCGAGGACCGACTGCAGCAGGGTGAGCTGCCGGTCGGTGGCGTTCGGCAGCCAGGCGACCGACGCGCCGAGCCCGGCCGCGACGAGCATCGCCAGCACCGACCAGACCCCCCGCCGCATCCCGGTAGTGTGCCAGCTGGCCGGCTGTCCACACAGGCCCGTTCGCCGAGCCGGGAGTGTTCCGGCCCTATGCTCCTGGCCATGTCCCAGGTGACTGCGAGCCGCTGGTTCGGGCCGGCCGGATCCACGGCCGGTGACGCCCAGGTGTTCGTCTTCCCGTACGCCGGTGGCGTCGCCGCCTCCTTCGCGCAGTGGCGGGACCTGGCCGCGCCGGAGCTGTCGGTGCAGGTCGCGCTGATGCCGGGCCGGGGCGCCCGGCTGCACGAGCCACCCGTGGGCGACCTCGCGGAGCTGGTGGACGCGCTGGCCACAGCCGTCGCCGAGCGGGCGTCCGGGCCGTACCTGCTGTTCGGCCACAGCCTGGGGGCGCTGGTGGCGTTCGAGGTGACCCGGGAGCTGCGCCGCCGGGGCGCGCCCGCGCCGCTGGCGATGCTGGTCGGCGGCGCGGAGGCGCCGCAGACCCGGCTGGTACGGCGGCGCGTGCACGACCTCGACGACGCCGGTCTGATCGACGCGCTGCACGACTTCGGGGCCACGCCGGCCGCGCTGCTGGCCGATCGCGACCTGATGGAGCTGATCCTGCCCGGGGTACGGGCGGACTTCGCGCTGTCCGAGCGGTACGCCTACCGCCAGGGGCCGCCGCTGGAGGTGCCGGTGCACGTGCTGCTCGGCGACCGGGACGAGCACGTGGACCCGGGCCGGGCCGCGGGGTGGGCGCGGGAATGCGTCACCGAGCCGCAGTGGCACGTGTTTCCCGGCGGGCATTTCTTCCTTACCGACCATCTGCCGGAAATCATCGACCTAATGCGACACATCGTCGCCAGTCACACCCCTGTGGCGGAATAGGCGACAAAGAACGGGTAAGGACTCGTACCCGTACCGGACCTTCCGCAATGTCCGGTATTCGACCTGGTGAACGGCCGAGAAGCGGTGTTAAAGTCTGCCATCCGTTCGCCGAAGGGACGTCGCTGACGAGGCGGCATACTGTCGCGTGCGCCGAGGTGTCCATGAGCCGGCCGTACCTTCCGTCCCTGGTCCTGCGCGATTACCTGCACACCGTGGCGACCCTCCACCCGCAACTGCGCGAACTGCTCGACTTCGGCCGCCCCGGCGCGGACGCAGCACTCGCGGAACTGGCCGGCACGGTCAGCGAGTTCGACACCGACTCCACCGGCCGGGGCGATTCCTACCGCCGGGCCCAGCGGGACACGCTCGTCCGCTGGACCGGCATGCGGCGGCTGCTGGACCTCGCCACCCCGGACGCCGCCGCCCCGGTCACGCTCATTCTCGACGTGCTCGGCGGCGACGGCACTGTGGCCCGCGCCGCGAGCAGCCAGTCCGCCTGCTTCGAGTCCAAACTGGCGTTCATCACCGGCGACCTGTCCGGCCACATGGTCGACAAGGCGCTCGCCCACGGCCTGCCTGCCGTCCGTCAGGCCGCGCACTTCCTGTTCCTGCGTGACGCCGGTATGGACGCGGTGCTGCTGGCGTACGGCACGCACCACATCCCGGCGGCCCGGCGGCCGCAGGCGGTGGCCGAGGCGGCCCGGGTGGTCCGGCCCGGCGGCCGGATCGTGCTGCACGACTTCGACGAGTCCAGCCCGATGGCCGGGTTCTTCGGCGAGGTGGTGCACCCGCACGCCGCCGGCGGCCACGACTACCGGCACTTCAGCCGCGCCGAGCTGACCGGACTGTTCACCGCGGCCGGGCTGCCGGTACGCGTCGTCGACCTGTACGACCCGCTGATCGTGCGCGCCGACAGCGCCGAGTCCGCCTCCGCGGGCATGCGCGACTACGTCGGCGACATGTACGGCGTGCGCGACTACTTCGCCACGCTCACCGATGACGAGGTGTGGGGGCTGCTGACCCGCCACTTCGACCACACCGGCTACCTGGCCGGGATCGGTCGCGACGACGTGCCGGCCCGTCCGCTGGTCTACCGGGCCGACGGGCAGTTCGTCGCCGAGGTGCCCCGGATGGCGATCGTCGCGGTCGCGACGAGGACGCGGTGAGCGCCGTGACCGGCCCGCGCGACCTGGCCGGCCCGCGCAATCTGACCGGCCCGCGCTACCTGATCGACCTGGTGCACCGGCCCGCCGGTGCCGACGACGACCGGCCCGCGATCGTCGGCCCGGACGGCGAGCTGAGCTACACCGCGCTGTGGGAGCGGGTCGGCGCGACGGCCGAGCTGCTGCGCCGCGCCCGCGTGCGGCCGGGTGACCTGGTGGGCCTGTACCTGCACCGGTCCGCCGACTATGTGACGTCGCTGCTGGCGACGCTCGCGGTGGGCGCGGTGGCGGTGCCGATCGACTCCGAGCTGCCGTCGGGCCGGGCCGAGCAGATGCTCGCCGCCGCCGCGCCCCGGCTCGTCCTGTACGCCGACCGGCCGCCTGCCGTCGCCGCGCCCGCGCCCACCGGGTGGCGGGACGTGCGTACCGCGCGGGCCGGGTCGCCGGCCGACCTGACCGATCGCACCGGCTGGCTGCCGCCGGGCGAGCATGCCGCGCTGGTGCTGTTCACCTCCGGCTCCACCGGCCGGCCCAAGGGTGTCGTGCTGCACCACGCCGGGCTGGTCAACCGGCTGGCCTGGGGTCACGACTGGTTCGGCTTCACCGCCGACGACCGGGTGCTGCACAAGGCGTCGATCGGGTTCGACGCGTCGGTGCACGAGATCCTCTCTCCGCTGATCGCGGGCGGCGCCGTTGTCGTCGCCGGGCCGGGCCTGCAGTTCGACAGCCTCGGGCTGGTCCGGCTGATCCAGCGGGAGGCGGTCACCACCGCGCACTTCGTACCGACCATGCTGCGGCACGTGCTCGACGAGCCGGAGCTCGCCGGCTGCGGCACGCTGCGGCGGGTGCTGTGCGGCGGCGAGGCGCTGGACATGCGGCTGGTCCGGCGGCTGCGCGAGGTGCTGCCGTGCGGGCTGTTCAACGGGTACGGCCCGAGCGAGACCTCGATCAACGTGTCCTACTGGGACTGCGCCGAGGCGTACGCGGGAAGCATCGCCCCGATCGGCCGGATCATCGACGGCGTCACCGCCCACGTGCTCGACGACGACCTGCGCCCGGTGCCCGAGGGCGGGACCGGCGAGCTGTGGATCGGCGGGGTCGCGGTCGGGCTGGGCTACCTGCGCGACGACGAGCGGACGGCGGAGCGTTTCCGCCCCGACCCGGCGCGGCCGGGCGCGCGGCTCTACCGCACCGGTGACCTGGTGCGGATCGCGCCGCAGGGCTTCCTGGAGTTCCGCGGCCGGGCCGACGACCAGGTCAAGATCCGCGGGGTCCGGGTGGAGCCGGGCGAGGTGGCCGCCGTGCTGCGCGAGCATCCCGCCGTGCACGACGCGGTGGTGGTGACCGTCCCGGACACCGACGACGGTCCGCGCCTGGTCGGGTACGTGGTGCCGCAGCCCCGGCAGGCCCCGGCCGTCGGCGGGCTGCCGCGGTTCCCGCTTCCGAACGGCATGGCGGTCACCGCGGCGTCGCCGGACGAGGCGGTCTTCCTCTACCGGCAGATCTTCGACCAGGCCGAGTATGCCCGTTTCGGCGTGCGCGTCGGCGACGGTGCCGTGGTCCTCGACGTCGGCGCCAACATCGGGCTGTTCTCGCTCTGGGCGTCCCGGCAGGCGCGCGACGTGCGGCTGATCGCGGTCGAACCGAACCCGGACACGCTGCCGTACCTGCGCGCCAACCTCGGCCTCTACGCCGGCTCCGCGTCGGTCGTCGAGGCCGCCGTGACCGACGCGGCCGGCACCGCCGAGCTGACCTCGTTCCCCGAGCTGAGCTACCTGTCCGGCCTCGGCGCCGACCGGGCCGGCGCCGCCTCCGACCTGGTCCGGTCGCACTACCGCCACGGCGGCGGCGACGCCGACGAGACCGAACAGGCGGCGCTCCTGGCCGACGCCCGGCGCCGCCTGGCCCCGGTGGCGCACGTGGTGCCGACGGTGACGCTGTCGGACCTGCTGGACCGCTTCGAGCTGGACCGCGTCGACCTGTTGAAGATCAACACCGAGGGTGCCGAGCTGAGCGTGCTGCGCGGGCTGCGCCCCGAGCACTGGCCCCGCATCCGCCAGGTCTGCCTGGAGGTCGAGCGCAGCAGCGTGACCACCCCGCAGGTGCGCGAGCTGCTGTGCGCGGCCGGGTTCGAGGTGCACGACATCGGCGACTGGAACGTCGGCGCGGACGCCGACGTCAGCTACGTCTACGCCGTACGGCCGCAGGAACCACCACCGGCGGCGACGCCGCGGGACGAGCCCGCCGACCACCTGCTGACCACCGGGCTGCTCCAGGGCTACCTGGCCTCGGCGCTGCCGTCCGCGATGCGCCCGGACCAGATCGTCCTGGTCGACCGGCTGCCCCGCCTGCCCAACGGCAAGGTCGCGCGGCTGGAGCTGCCACCGCCACCGCCCCGGCCCGCCGGGGTCGCGGCGGAGCCGGCCGGTGGCGCCCTCACCGACCGGCTGCGCGAGGCGTGGCGGGCCACGCTCGGCGTCGACGCGGTGCACGACGACGACACGTTCGTCGCGCTCGGCGGGCACTCGCTGACCGCGCTGCGGATGGCGCTGCGGGTACGGGAGATGGCCGGGCTGGAGGTGTCCCCGGCGAGCTGCCTGCGCGCCGGATCGTTCGCCGACTGGGTCGACCGGGTCACGGAGGCGGGGCGCGATGTCAGCCCGGTCCGCTGACGCGCGGCACGTCGTCGTGGTGGGCGCCGGCCGGCTGGCCCGCTCGCTGTGCCACACCCTGGCCGCGACGCCCACCCCGGTGCCGCTGCGCGTGACGGTCCTGGCCCGCGACCCGGACGCGGCGCACGCGCTCGCCCGGGCCGCGCGGGTGCGCGCCACAGTCGCCGGAACCCCCGTCGCCGTCACCGCCCGGCCGTTCACCGCCGAACCCGGCGCCGACCCGGGGGAGGGGTACGCCGCCGACGCCGCCTCGATGGCCCGGCTCCGGCCCGACGTGCTGGTCTGCGCCGCGTCCGCGCAGTCGCCGTACGAGCGGGCGGCGGCGCCGTCGGCCTGGACGGACCTGATCGCCGCGGCCGGCTTCGGGGTGACGCTGGCGCTGCAGGCCGAACTGGTGTCCCGGCTGGCCGCCGCGCTGGCCGGCGGCGCGCCCGGCGCGACGCTCGTCAACGGCGCGTTCCCGGACGCGGTCAACCCGCTGCTCGCCGCGCGGGACCTGCCGGTGCGCTGCGGCATCGGCAACGTGGCGACGCTCGCCGCGTGCCTGGACGCCGCGCTCGGCCGTCCCGGCCAGCGCCGGCTGGCGGTGCTCGGCCACCACGCCCACCTCGCCGCGCCCGGCCCCGACGACGAGGACACCGCCGAGGTACGCGCCTGGCTCGACGGCCGGCCCGTCCCGGACGTCACCGGCCTGCTCGCCGGCTACCGCGCGCTGCCCCGGCCGGAGCTGAACGCGCTCGCCGGGCACGCCGGGGCCGCCCTGGTGGCGGCGCTGGCCACCGGCGACGAGGTGACGGCGAGCCTGCCCGGGCCGCTGGGACTGCCGGGCGGCTATCCGGTCCGGCTCACCGGCGGCCGGACCGAGCTGCGGCTGCCGGCCGAGCTGCCGGTGGCGCAGGCGGTCGCCTGGAACACCGCCGCCGGGCGCCGCGACGGCGTCGAGGTCGGCGGCGGCCACGTCCGCTACTCGGAGCGCGCCCGGGCGGCGCTGGCGGCGTACCGGCCCGACCTGGCCGGCGGCTGGCACGCGAGCGAGCTGCCCGAGATCGCCCGCCGGTTCACCGCCCTGCGTGACCATCTGCGAACGGTGCCGCCGGCGCCGGCCCGGAGTGTGTTGGAGGAAGCCCGATGACCGTGACCACCCCGGCCACCCGCAACATGATCACCGACTACTACGACGTCGTCGCGTCGGCGGTGCGCCGGTGCGGCGCGGTCCCCGGCGACGCGCCCGGCACGCCCGGCTTCGCGCCCGGCTTCGACCTGCCCGAGCTGACCCCCGCGGTACGCGAGTTCTACGCCGCCGCCACGGTCAGCTGGTCCCCGCTGGGTCACTACGGCGGGCACGACCTGACGATGCTCGACCTCACCGCCAACCCCGGCACCCGCACCACGAAGACGTTCGCCTCGATGGTGATCGTCGCCCGCGCGGTGGAGCACATCCGGCGTACCGGTGAGCGGCTGTGCATCGTCACCCCGACCTCCGGCAACAAGGGCGTCGCGCTGCGCGACTCGGTGGCCCGCGCGTACGCGGCCGGGCTGGTGACCCCGGAGCAGCTGTCCATCGTGGTGCTGGCGCCGGCGGCGACCCGGCACAAGTTCCGCCACGACGCGCTCGCCGACGATCCCGCGACCCGCGCGGTCAACCCGCTGCTGCGGTACACCGGCGCGGACCCGGAGGGCGTGAAGGCGCTCGGCCGCGCGTTCGTCGACGAGTACGCCGCCACCGCGTACGACAAGCACGGCGTCACCCTCTGGTACACCCTCGACCTGCGCAACTACCTGGTCGCCGACGCCGCCCGGGCCGCCTTCGAGGCCGACGTGTCGCCGGCCACCGGCTCGCGCTGGCACGCGCACGCCGTGTCCAGCGCGTTCGGCCTGCTCGGCTACAACCTGGGCCGCGACGTACTGGAGGCGGCCGGCGACGCCGACCCGGCCGACCGGCCCGGTTTCCTGCTCGTGCAGCACCTCGGCACGCCGGACATGGTGCTCAGCCTGCGCCACGGTTCGTTCGAGCGGGACCACTGCCCGGCGTACACGTTCGACGAGAGCCGGGGCGTCTGGACGCAGGACGCCGACCTGCGCTTCCCGGCCGTCACCGACGACCCGGCCGAGGTGCTCGACCCGACGTTCTACACGCACCGCCCGGTGACCTCCCCGGCCATGAACGCACTCATCGAACGGCACGGCGGCGACGGCATCGTGGTGTCGCGGCGCGAGTGCGTCCGGCGCTACCCGGTCGCCCGGCAGTGGCTCGCCGACGCCGGTCTGACCCTGCCCGAGGATCCGGCCCGGCTGCGGGAGTGGTCGATCCTGATGGCGCTGACCGGCGTCTGCAACGCCGTCGACCGGGGCCTGGTCCCGGCCGGGCACGAGATCGTGGTGCACGGCACCGGCAGCTACTGCGACGACTTCCGGATCGCCGAGGCGGACGCCGAGGTGTCCACGCTCGCCGACGTGGTCGCCGCCGCCCTGGACCAGCGGTGAGCCCGTCTCCGCAGCCGCTCGGCCTGCCGCCGCGGTTCGCCGCCCGGGCGCGCGCCGCGGGCGCCGACCCGGCCGCCGTCGTCCTCACCGCCACGGCTCTGGTGGTACGCCGGTACACCGGATCCCCCGTGGTGACGCTGCGGCACGGCGGCGACCCGGTGACGCTCGACCTGACCGCCGACGCGCCGATCCGGGAGTTGTGCCGCTCGGTGCGCCCGGCGTCGCCGGACCACCCGGTCGACGCCACTGTCGAGGTGCGCCCCGGCCTGGCCGGCGTCACCGTGTCCGGGCTGCCCGCCGCGTACGCCGACGACCTCCGCGCCGACCTGGCCGACGTCCTGTCCACGCTGGACCCGGACGACCCGTCGGCGGGGGTGCTGCCGTCGGCCCGCTACGAGCGGCGTCCGGCGCCGGACCTGTGGCGGCTGCACGGCGGCGACGGCACCGAGGCCGGCCGGGTATGCGGCGACACCATCCCGGCCGCGTTCGCCGCGGCGGTGCGGGCGTACCCGGAGCGGGCGGCGGTGCTCGCCGACGACGCGACGGTGACCTACCGGGAACTGGGCGCGGCAGTGGCCGCGACCGCCGAAGCGCTGGCCGGGCCGGGTGACGTCGCGGCGCCGGTGGCGGTGCTGTGCCGCCACGGCGTCGCCACGATCACCGGCATCCTGGCGGCGCTGGCGTCGGGGTCGCCGTACGTGCCGCTGGACCCGGCGTACCCGGCGGCCCGGCTGGCCGCGATGCTGCGCGACGCAGGCGTCCGGGCGATCGTCGCGGACCCCGGCCACGAAGAGCGGGCCGCCGCGCTCGCGGCCGACGCGGGGCTGGAGCTGCCGGTGGTGTCGTTGCGCCGGGGCGAGGCCGGCGTGCCGGTGCCGGCCGGGCCCGCGCGCCCGGACGACCCGGCGTACGTGCTCTACACCTCCGGGTCCACCGGGAAGCCGAAGGGCGTGGTGCAGAGCCACCGCAACGTGCTGTTCGGTGTCCGCAACCACGTGCGCAACTTCGCCGTCCGGCCGGACGACCGCACGAGCGTGCTCACCTCGTTCGGCTACGACATGGCGGTCACCGACACGTTCAGCGCGCTGCTGTCCGGCGCCGCCGCCGTCCCGGTCGACGTCCGCACGCACGGCCTCGGCCATCTCACCGGCGCGCTCGCCGACCGGGGCGTCACCGTCTACCACTCCACCCCCACCGTCTTCCGGTACGTGGTGGCGAGCCTCGGCGAGCACGGGCGGCTGCCGTCGGTCCGCGCCGTCGTCCTCGGCGGCGAGGAGGTCACCCGGCACGACGTGACGCTGGCCCGGCGGGCGTTCGCGCCGGGCGTGGTGTTCGTCAACGGGTACGGCACCACCGAGATCAGCTTCGCCGCGCAGCACCACCTGCCGCCGGACGCCGACCCGGGGCGGGCAGTCGTGCCGATCGGGCACCCGCTGCCGGGCGTCGAGGTGGTGCTGACCGACCCGGCCGGACGCCCCGCCTGCCTCACCGGCGAGGTGGTCGTGCGGACCCCGCACGTCGCGCTCGGATATCTGGGCCTGCCGGAGCTGACCGCGGCCCGGTTCACCGAGTACGACGGGGTGCGCGCGTACCGGACCGGGGACATCGCGCGGCGGCTGCCCGACGGCACGCTCGTCTACCTGGGCCGCGGCGACCGGATGGTGAAGATCCGCGGCTACCGGGTGGAGCTGGGCGAGATCGATGCGTGCCTGGCGGCGCAGCCCGGCGTGGCCCACGCGGCGGTGGTGGCGCGGCGAGGCGCGTCCGGCGCTGGCGAGCAGGAGATCGTCGCGTACGTGGTCGCCGCCGCCGGGACTGTCGTCGAGCCGTCGGCGCTGCGGGAACGGCTGGCCGCCGTGCTGCCGGACTTCATGGTGCCCCGGGCGGTGGTGGCGGTGCCGGAGCTGCCGATCGGGCCGACCGGCAAGCTCGACCAGGCCGCCCTGCCCGACCCGGACGCCGGAGGACCGGACGCTGGAGTACCGGTCACCTCCGGGCCGCCGGCCGGGCCGGTCGAGCAGGCCATCGCGGCGGGCTGGTGCGCGGTGCTCGGACTGCCCACAGTGGATCGTCTGGTGAACTTCTTCGAGGCGGGCGGGCACTCGCTCCAGCTCGCCCTGGTGCAGGGGTACCTGGAGGAACACCTCGGCCGCCGGGTGCCGCTGGCCCGGCTGGTGGAGTTCCCGACCGTGGCGGCGCTGGCCGCGTACCTGGAGACGTCAGGGGACGCTGCGGGCGTACCGGAGGACGGCCGGCTGGCCGCGGTCGGACGCCGGATGGCCCGTCGCGCCGCCGCGCGGGCCGCGGGCGGTGGGGAGGGACGGGCGTGAGCGCGGACGAGCGGATCGCGGTGGTGGGCCTGTCCTGCCGGGTCCCCGGCGCGGACGACGCGCAGGCGCTGTGGCGCAACCTGCTGTCCGGGGTGGACTCGGTGCGCCGGACCCCGGCCGGCGAGGGCGTGCCGGGCGGACCGGACTGGGTACCGGCGTTCGGCCGGCTCGACGACCTGGAGGGTTTCGACGCGGACCTGTTCGGCTATCCCGCCGAGGCGGCGGCGCTGCTCGACCCGCAGCACCGGCTGTTCCTGGAGGTCGCCTGGCACGCCCTGGAGGACGCCGGGATCGACCCGGACCGCGACCCGGCCCAGATCGGCGTGTTCGCCGGATGCGCGCCCAACCGCTACCTGCACCACCACCTGCTCGGCAACCCCGCGCTGGCACCGGCGGCGGGCACGCTCGCCGAGGACTGGGACGATGCGCTGACCGGTTCCGGCTGCGACTACCTGCCGACGCGGACCGCGTTCGCGCTGGGGCTGTCCGGCCCGGCCGTGGCGGTCCAGACCGCCTGCTCGACAGCGCTCGTCGCGGTGTGCCAGGCCGGGCAGAGCCTGCTGGACTACCGCTGCGACGTGGCGATAGCGGGCGGCGCGGCGGTGGTGTCCACCCGGCAGGCCGGGTACCGGCTGCGGCCGGGCGGGCTGCTGGCCACCGACGGGATCTGCCGCCCGTACGACGCCGCCGCCACCGGGCAGGTGTTCGGCAACGGCGCCGGGGCGGTGGTGCTCAAGCGGCTCGCCGACGCCCGCGCCGACGGCGACCACGTGTACGCCGTGCTCGCCGGGTGGGCGGTGAACAACGACGGCGCCGACCGGCCCGGCTTCACCGTGCCGGGCGTGTCCGGGCAGGCGGCGGTGCTGGCGGAGGCGCTGGCGTCGGTGGGCTGGGACGCGGCCGACGTGGGTTACCTGGAGGGGCACGGCACCGGCACGCCGGTCGGCGACGCGATCGAGGTGGACGCGCTGGCCCGGGTACGCCGGGGCGCCCGCGCGCCGCTGCTGCTCGGCTCGGTGAAGGGCAACCTCGGCAACCTGGACGCGGCGGCAGGCGTGCTCTCGCTGATCAAGGCCGTGTACGCGGTCCGCACCGGGCAGGTGCCGGGTACCGCGCACTTCACCGCCGCGCACGGCGACATCGACCTGGCCGCAGCGGGTGCCGAAGTCGGCGCGGAGACCCGGCCGTGGACGGGGGAGCGACGCGCGGGCGTCAGCTCGTTCGGCCTCGGCGGCACCAACGCGCACGTACTCGTCGAGCCCGCGCCCGCGACGGACGAGCCGGACGCCGGGGCACCCGGCCCGGTGGTGCTGGGACTGTCCGCGGGCAGCCCGGCGGCGCTGCGGGAACTGGCCCGGCGGCTGGCCGTCCGGCTTGCCGACGGCGACCTGGCGGTGGCCGACGTGGCGCACACGCTCGCGGTGGGACGGCGGCGGCTGGCGTACCGGGACGCTGTCGCCTGCGCCGACGCGGGGGAGGCGGTGCGCCGGCTGACCGCGCTCGCGGCCGGCGACCCGGCCTCCGACGACGACGCCGCAGTTCGCGCCTGGCGCGCCGGTGACGAGCCGGCCGTCCCGCCGGGCCGGCGGGTGCCGCTGCCCGGCTACCCGTTCCGGCGGACCCGGCACTGGATCGAGGCACCGCGATGACCGTCCGCGACGATCAGCGCGACCAGCGGGTCGGTCCCGAGCTGCCCTACCCGCAGGTGTGCCTGCCCGACCTGGTCGCGGCGCACGCCCGGCGGCGTCCCGGCGCCCCGGCCGTGGTGCAGGGCGACCTGACACTCAGCTACTCCGTCCTGGTCGGCCGGGCCGCCGCGCTCGCCGCGTCGCTGCGTGCCCACGGCATCGGCGCGGACGACCTCGTCGGCGTCTGCGTGGACCGCCGCCCGGACCTGGTGGTCGCGCTGCTCGGCGTGCAGACGGCCGGCGCCGGGTACGTCCCGCTCGACCCGGCGCTGCCGGCCGGACGGCTGCGGGAACTGGCCGCCGAGGCCCGCCTGCGTGTCGTCGTGGGTACGCCCGCCGCCGAGGCGTTCACCGGACGCACCGTGCTGGACGTCCCCACCGGCACCGCGCCCTGGCAGCCGACCCCGGCGACGCTCGGCACCACCGCGTACGCGATGTTCACCTCCGGGTCGACCGGGCAGCCCAAGGGCGCGGTGATCGAACACCGGGCGCTGACCGAGAAGATCACCTCGATCGCGGAGTTCTCCGGGTTCGACACGGCGACCCGGTGCCTGGCGTTCGCCTCGATCGGGTTCGACGCGTCGGTGGCCGACATGCTCGCCCCGCTCGCCGCCGGGGGCACAGTCGTGCTCGCCGGTGACGCCGAGCGGGCCGACCCGACCCGGCTCTACCGGATCTGCGCCGAGCAGGCAGTCGACGTGGTGGTGCTGCCGCCGCCGATCCTGCCGCTGCTGGACCCGGACCGGCTCTCCGGCGTGCGGCTGGTCGTCACCGGCGGCGAGGCCACCGGCCCGGAACAGGTCGGCCGCTGGACCGCCGGCGGGCGCCGCTTCATCAGCGTGTACGGCCCGACCGAGGCGACGGTGCTGGTGACCTGGTTCGAGGGCAGCGGCGACTGGACCCGGCCCATCCCGATCGGCCGGCCCGCCGCCAACCACCGCATCCACCTGGTCGACGACGAGCTGCGCGAGGTCGGCCCGGGGGAGATCGGCGAGGTGCTCGCCGGTGGTCCCGGGCTCGGCCGCGGATACCTGTTCGACGCCGCCCGCACGGCGGAACGGTTCCTCCCGGACCCGTTCTCCGGCAAGCCGGGGGAGCGCCTCTACCGCACCGGTGACCTGGCCCGGTGGCTGCCGGACGGGAGCCTGGAGTTCCTCGGCCGGGCCGACCGGCAGGTCAAGATCCGCGGGCAGCGGATCGAGCTGGGCGAGGTCGAGGCGGTGCTGCGCCGCCACCCGGACGTCGACCTGGCCAGCGTCCAGGTCCGCGCCGGCGCCGGCGGTCAGGAACTCGTCGCGTACGTGGCGACCGGCCTGGCCCCCGCCGAGCTGCGCGACTACTGCGCCCGGCTGCTGCCGCCCGCCGCCGTACCGGCCCGGATGCTCACCATGCCCGCGTTGCCGATCACCATCAACGGCAAGATCGACACCGAGCGGCTGGCCGCGCTCGACCTGGCCGGACCGGCTCACGTGCCGTCCGGCGAGCCGCCCGCCACCGACACCGAACGCCTCGTCGCGCAGGCGTGGGCGGCGCTGCTGGACGTCCCGGCGGTCGGCCGCGACGACGACTTCTTCCACCAGGGCGGGCACTCCATCACCGCCATGCGGCTGGTCGCCGACCTGCGCGAGCGGCTGGGCCGCGACCTCGCCATCGAGGACGTGCTGGTGGGGCGGACGCCACGCGGCATCGCCGCCCGCGCCGTCGCCGCCGCCGGAACCGGCCCGGCCGACGCCGCCGTCCGGGGACGGCCACCGGCGCTGTCCCCGGCGCAGCAGCGGCTGTGGTTCCTCGACCGCTACTTCCCGGCCGCCGCGTCCGCGTACAACGTCGCGTTCGCCGAACGGATCACCGGCCCGCTCGACGTGGCGGCGCTCGCCACGGCGCTCACCGCGGTCGCGGACCGCCAGCAGATCCTGCGCTGGCGCATCCCGGAGCGCGACGGCGTGCCGTACGCGGTCGCCGACCCGTCCACACCGGTGCCGCTGCCGGTACGCGACCTCGCCCCGGGCACCGATCTCGCCGGCCATCTCGCGGCGAGCGCCGCCACACCGTTCGCGCTGGCCACCGACACGCTGTGGCGGGCCGAACTGATCCGCGCCGGCGCCGACGAGCACGTGCTGGCCGTGTACGCCCACCACGCCGTGTTCGACGGCTGGTCGCAGTCGCTGTTCTACGCCGACCTCGCCGCCGCGTACCGGGCCGCGCTCGGGGACGGGCCGCCACTGCCGCCGCTGCCCGCCACCTACGGCGACTACGTGGCCTGGCGCGCCGACCGTGCCCGGCGCCGCGCCGCCGCCGACCTCGACTGGTGGCTGGAGCACCTGACCGGGGCGCCTGTGGTGCTGCGACTCCCCGGGGGACGGGACCGGCCGGCCGAACAGACGTACACCAGCGCGACGGTGCGTACCCGGCTGGACCGGGCCGCCACTGCCGCGCTCACCGACCTCGCCGCCGGGCTCGGCGCGACCCCCGCCGCCGCCGTACTCGCCGCGTTCACGCTGGTGCTGGGCCGGCGTACCGGCCTGCCCGACCTGGTGGTCGGCACCCCCACTGTGGACCGGCGGGCCGCCGACTTCGAACCGATGGTCGGCTTCTTCATCGAGATCGCGCCGCTGCGGCTGCGCCGGACGCCCGGGGCCGGCTTCGCCGCGCACGTCCGCGCCGCCTGGGAGGAACTGCTCGCCGCGCTCGCCCACCCGGAGGCACCTGTCGAGCGCATCGTCGGCGGTCTCGGACTGGGCGGCCTGCTCGACCGCAGCCCGCTGGTGCAGGTGCTGTTCAACATGTACACGTTCGACGAGCCCCGGCTGGACCTGGCCGGACTGTCCGCCGAGCCGGTGCCGGTGCCCGCGCCCGGCTCACCGTTCGACCTCACGCTCTACGGCATCACCCGGGACGGGCGGCTGCGCGTGGAGATCGTCTTCAACCCGGACGTCTACGGTGAGGCCCTGATCAGCGACGTGCTCGCCGACGTCGAGCGGTTGCTGCGGGCCGGCGCCGCCGACCCGGAGCGGCCGGTGGCCGAGCTGCCCGCCTGGACCGCCGTCCCGGCCGGGACGGCCGGCGACGTGCCCCGGGCCGCCCGCGTCACCCGGGCCGCGGGTCGCGCCGGGGTGCCCGCCGCCCGCCCGGCAACCGCCACCGAGCGGCGGATCGCCTCGGTCTGGTGCGACGTGCTCGGCGTACCGGAGGTGGCCGCCACGGACAGCTTCTTCGACGTCGGCGGCGGCTCGCTCGCGGTCGCCGTCGTACAACGGCAGCTCAACCGGCTGCTCGGCACGAACCTGCGGGTCGTGGACCTGTTCCACCACCCGACCGTCCGCGCGCTCGCCGCGCACCTGGACAGCCTCGGTGCCCCGTCGTCCGGCGAGGACGCCGAGGACGAGGCGGTGGCACGGGCCGCGCGCCGGGGCGCGCTGCGCCGCCAGCGGGTCCAGCGCCGCCCGGTGGTGGAGGAGGAGCCGCGGTGACGTACCTGGTCCCCCTCGGCGACACCGGCTGGTCGGTGTGGCGGGACGTGCTGCTGCGCAGCGCCGGGTTCCCCGCCGACGGACTGGACCGCCTCGCCGCGCCGGACTGCGCCGACGCCGCCGACCGGCACCTGTCCGGTGAGCTGGACGAGGCGTCGTTCAGCGCCGCGTACGCCACCGCCGTCCGGGCGTCGTCGGCGGCGCTGTGCGGGATCGCCGCCGACCCGCTGTTCCGCGAGGCCGTGGCCTGGCAGAACCCGGAGGCGATGGTGGCGCTGGACGGGCTGCTCCGCGACGGCCCGGACGCACCCCGCAACGTGCGCCGCCGGGGCCGGGAGAACGTCGTCGCCGGGTACTGGCAGCGCTACGTCGCCAAGTGCGAGACCATCGGCTTCTTCGGGCCGGTGTGCTGGGGCACCGTGGCACCGGGCGCGCCCGGCGTCACCGCCGTGCCCGGCCCCGGGCTGCTCCGCCGCCGCGCCGTCCACCTCGAACACTGGGCGCTCGCCGCGTACGCGGACCGGCTGGCCCCCGACCCGCAGGTCCGGCAGTGGCTCGCCCCGGTCCGGGCGCCGCACGTCCACCTGGCGGACCGGGTCGTGCACCGGCCGGCCCAGCGCCCGGAACCGGTGTCGCTGAGCGAGTCGATCGCGCTGTGCCGGTGCGACGGCACCCGCCCGGCCCGGGACGTCGTCGACGACCTGGTACGCGACGGGCAGACCGGCGTACGCCGCGCCGAGGAGGGGTTCCTGCTGCTGACCCAGCTCGTCGAGCGAGGGCTGCTGCGCTGGGACTTCGACCTGCCGCAGGGCTTCGCCGCGCAGGAGCACCTGCGGGAGCGGATCGCCGCGATCGGTGACCGGGACTGCCGCGCGCGGGCGCTGGCCGGGCTGGACCGGCTGGCCGCCGCCCGCACCCGGGTCGCCGACGCCGCCGGTGACCCGGCCGCCCTCACCGCCGCGCTGGCCGCGCTGGACGCCGAGTTCACCGCGCTCACCGGGCTGCCGCCGCGCCGCCGGGCCGGGCAGAACTACGCCGGGCGGGCGCTGTGCCACGAGGAGACCGCACGCGACGTGGACCTCACCGTCGGCGGCGGCCTGCTCGACTCCCTCGCCCCGGCGCTGGACCTGCCGCTGCGGGCGGCACGCTGGCTCACCGCCGAACTGGCCACGGCGTACGGCGACGCGCTGCGCGACCTGTACGACGACTTGAGCGGCGACGGCCCGGTCCGGCTCGGTGACCTGTGGTTCGTCGCGCAGGGGCCGCTGTTCGGGCCCGGTGACCGGCCGGTGGACCGGGTCGCGGCCGAGTTCGCCGCCCGCTGGGAACGGGTGCTCGGGCTGGCCGGACTGCCCGAGGGAACGGCCCGGGTGGAGTTCGGCGCGGCCGAGCTGGCGCACCGCGTGGCCGACCGGTTCCCGGCGGCCCGTCCCGGCTGGAGCGCGGGCCGGGTGCACAGCCCCGACCTGCAACTGTTCGCCGAGTCACCCGAGGCGCTGGCCGCCGGCGAGTTCGGGGCGGTGCTCGGCGAGCTGCACGCCGCGTACGCCACGTTCAACGCCGAGCTGTTCACGCACTGCCACCCCGACGTGGACCGGCTGCGGCGCGCGTACGCCGCCGACCTGGGCCCGCGACGGCTGCGCCCGCTCTACCCGGTGGACTTCCCCCGCGTCGGCGGGCGGCTGTCCGCGTCCCTGCCCGGGCCGGACGATTACCGGCTCGCGTTCGCCGACGCGCCCGGCGCGCCGCACGACCGGCTCGTCCCGGCGAACGCGGCGATCGTGTCCGAGGTGGACGGCATGCTGGTGGCGACCGGCCCGGACGGCTCGCGCTGGCCGTTGGTCGAGGTGTTCTCCGACCTGATCGCGGTGCACGCTGGTGACGCGTTCAAGCTGATGACCGACCGCCCGCACAGCCCCCGGGTGACAGTGGACCGGCTGGTGCTGGCGCGGGAGACGTGGCGCACCACCGTCGGGGCCACCGGCCTGGCCGACGTGGTCGACCAGGCGCGGCGCTACCTCGCGGTACGCCGCTGGCGGGCCGCGCTGGGCCTGCCGGAGCGGGTCTTCGTCCGGGTGGCCACCGAACTGAAGCCCACCTACGTGGACCTGACCAGCCCGCTCTACGCCAACCGGCTCTGCCTGCTGCTGCGCGCCGCCCGGCGGGCCGGCGGCGACGACGTGGCGGTGACCGTGTCGGAGCTGCTGCCCGCGCTCGGGCAGGCGTGGCTGCCCGACCGCGCGGGCCGCCGCTACGTCAGCGAACTGCGCCTGCACATCAGCGATTCGGCCGAGCCGGAGGTCATGGCGTGAACGAGACAGTGGAGCCGATCGCGATCGTCGGGCTCAGCCTGCGCGTACCGGGGGCGGCGTCGGCGGACGAGTTCTGGCGCAACCTGGTCGTCGGCGCCGAGTCGCTCACCCGGTTCACCCGCGCGGAGCTGCTGGCCCGGGGCGTTCCCGCGGAGCAGCTCGACGACCCGGCGTACGTGCCGGTGGCCGCGGTGCTCGACGGCGTGGACCGGTTCGACGCGGAGCTGTTCGGGCTGAGCCCCCGCGACGCGGAGCTGACCGACCCGCAGCAGCGGCTGTTCCTGGAACACGCGCACGCCGCGCTCACCGACGCGGGCTGCGACCCGGCCCGCTACGACGGCGAGATCGGCGTGTACGCGGGCGGCAACGCCGACCTGTACCAGTGGCTCAACGTCCGGCGGAACCCGCGGGCGCTCGCGGACGCCGGTGAGCTGCGCGTGTCGCTCGGCAACAAGCCGGACTACCTGGCCAGCACCGTCGCGTTCCGGCTCGGCCTGCGCGGCCCGGCGATGACGGTGCAGACCGCCTGCTCGTCGTCGCTCGTCGCGGTGCACCTGGCCGCAGAGGCGCTGCGCAGCGGCGAGTGCGACACGGCGCTCGCCGGCGGCGTGTGCGTGGAACTGCCGCACGGCGTCGGGTACGTCGCCGACGAGGGCTACACCTCCGCCGACGGGCACTGCCGCCCGTTCGACGCGGACGCCGACGGCACCGTCTACGGCAGCGGCGTCGGCGTGGTGGTGCTCAAGCGGCTCTCCGACGCGCTCGCCGACGGCGACGACATCCGGGCGCTGGTCATCGGCAACGCGGTGAACAACGACGGCTCGGCCAAGGCGAGCTTCACCGCGCCGAGCGTCACCGGTCAGGTGGAGGTGGTCACGCAGGCGCTCGCGGTGGCCGGCGTCGCCCCGCGCTCGGTCGGGTACGTCGAGGCGCACGGCACCGGGACCGTCCTCGGCGACTCGATCGAGCTGGCGGCGCTGAGCACGGCGTACGGGCGGCGCACCGCCGAGCGGGGCTGGTGCGGCGTCGGCTCCACGAAGGCCAACATCGGTCACCTCAGCGCGGCCGGCGGCGTGATCGGCCTGATCAAGACCGTTCTGTCGATGCGGCACCGGCTCATCCCGCCCACAGTCAACCACGACCGGCCGCACCCGGACATCGACATCGAGGCGAGCCCGTTCTACGTGGTGTCCACGCTGACCAAGTGGGAGCCGGAGGACCAGCGACCGCTGCGGGCCGGTGTCAGCTCGCTCGGCCTCGGCGGCACCAACGCGCACCTGGTGCTCCAGGAGGCACCGCCGCGCGTACCCCCGGAGCCGGATCACGGCGGCGGCGAGCTGCTCCAGGTGTCCGCCGCGACCCCCGACGCGCTGGCTGCCGCCTGTGCCCGGCTGGCCGAGCGGCTCACCGGCGCGCCGGAGTTGGAGCTGCGCGACGTGGCGTACACGTTGCGGGAGGGCCGGCCGGCGTACCGGCACCGGGCCGCCGTCGTCGCCGTCGACCGGGCCCGGGCCGCGGCGGCGCTCACCGACCCGAAGCGCCGGGCCGCCGGGGACGCCGCGACGCCGCCCCGGGTGGGCCTGCTCCTGCCCGGCCAAGGCGCGCAGCACTCCGGCATGGGCGCGCACCTGGCCGCTACCGAGCCGGTGTTCGCCGCCGCCGTGGACGAGTGCGCCGCGATCCTCGGCTGGGACGCGGGTGAGATGATCTTCGACGCCGGACCCGGCGCGGACGAGCGGCTGGCCGAGCCGTCGGTGGCGCAACCCGCGCTGTTCGCCGTCGAGTACGCGCTGGCGGTGCTGTGGCGGCACTGGGGCGTCACGCCCGCCGCGATGATCGGCCACTCCGTGGGCGAACTGGTCGCCGCCACTGTGGCCGGGGTGTTCGACCTGCCGGACGCGCTGCGGCTCGCCGCCGCCCGGGGCCGCCTCGTGCAGGCCGCGCCGGAGGGCCGGATGCTCGCCGTGCAGCGCGGCGCCGACGAGATCGCGCCGCTGTTGCCCGGCGGCGTGGCGGTGGCGATCAGCAACGGCCCGCACACCTGCGTGCTGGGCGGTGCCCCGGCACCGGTAGCCGCCGCCGAGGACCTTCTGCGCGAACGCGGCATCGGCTGCACGCCGCTGCGGTCGCCGTACGCGATGCACGTGCCGCTGCTGGCGGCGGTGCGCGACGAGTTCGCGGCGCTCGTGGCGGCGGTGCCGCGCCGGGCGCCGGACCTGCCGGTGTTCTCGGCCGCGACCGCCGCGCCGTTCACCGACGAGCAGATCACCGACCCGGCCTACTGGGCCGACCAGCTCTGCCGGCCGGTGCGGTTCGGCGCCACGGTGTCCGCGCTCGCCGCGACCGGCGCCGCCGACGACTGGCTGCTGCTGGAGTGCGGCCCCGGCCGGCAGCTCGCCGGTCTGGCCCGGCTCAGCCTGCCGGCGGGGGCCCGGGCGCCGCTGCGCACGCTGCCCGCGCCGGGGGAGCGGCTGACCGACAGGCAGACCGCGTACGAGGCGGCGGGCCGGCTGTGGGCGGCCGGGGTGCCGGTGCGGCTGCCCGCCTCCGGCACGCCGCGCCGGGTGCCGCTGCCCGGCTACCCGTACCAGCGCGCCCGGTACTGGATCGACCCGGAACCGGTGGCCGCACCCGCCGAACCGGCCACCGGCGAGCGGTACGACGACGGCGTGGTCGAGGTGCCGGTCTGGCACCAACTGCCCGACACGACACCCGTCGAGGCGCCCGGCCCGCTGCTGCTGTTCGCCGCCGGGGAGCGCGGCACAGCGCTCGCGGACCGGCTGCGCGAGCGCGGCGCGGACGTCACTGTGGTCCGCCCCGGAACGGCCTTCGCGGTCCGCCCGGACGGCTACCGGCTGCGCCCGGCCGGCGTCGCCGACCACCAGCGCCTGCTCGACGAGTGCGCCGACGACGGCCGGGCCGCCCGGATCGTGCACGCGTGGGCGCTCGACGGCGACCCGGCCGGCCCGGACGCCGACGCCGTGGCGGCGGCCCAGGAACACGGGTACCTCGCGCTGCTGACGCTGCTGGAGGCGTTGCCGGCCGCCGACGTGACGCTGGACGTGGTGACCGCCGGGACGGCCGACGTGACCGGCGCCGACCTGCTGCGCCCGGAACACGCCACAGTCGCCGGGGTGGTGCGTTCGGTGCCGCTCGAGCGTCCGGGCCTGCGCTGCCACTGGGTCGACGCCGACCCGGCCGAGCCGGGTGCGGACGCGCTGGCGGACGAACTGCTCGGCGCCGAGCGGGCCGAGGCGGTCGCACTGCGGCTGGGCGGGCGCCGCTGGACGCGCGGGTTCTCGGCGGCGCCGGCTCGCCGGCGTGCCGGGCCGGCACTGCGCGACGGCGGGCGCTACCTGATCACCGGCGGACTGGGCCGGATCGGCGGGGCGTTCGCCGCCGAACTGGCCCGCCGGGGCGCCCGGCTGGTGCTGGTCGGCCGGACCGCCCGGCCGGACCTGGTCGAGGCGCTGGAACGGGCCGGGGCGCAGGTCCGCCACGTGCGCGCCGACGTGACGGACGTGGACGCGCTGCAGGCGGTACGCGCCGACATCGAGGACGACCTCGGCGGACTCGACGGCATCGTGCACGCCGCGCGGCTGCCCGACACCGGGCTGTCCGCCGGGTCGCGGCTTGCCGAGGCGACCGCCGAACTGCTGCCGAAGGTCACCGGCACGCTGGCGCTGCGCGCGGTCTTCGGCGATCTGCCGCTCGACTTCGTGCTGCTCAGCTCCTCGGTCACAGCGCTCGCCGGTGGCCTGGGCCGCGCCGACGACACGGCCGCCAACGCGTTCCTCGACGCGTACGCGCGCAACCCGCACGGCTGGCGGGCGCCGGTGCTGTCGGTGGCCTGGGGCGCGTGGCGGGAGGAGGGCGTACCCGACCACGACGGGCTGGCCCCGGACGCGGCGGTACGCGCGGCGTGCCGGGCCCTCGCCGAGGGGCGGACCGGCTCGGTGGCGGTCGGCGCCTACACGGTGGAGGCGGTCGCCGGGCACGAGCGGCGGCTCGCCGCGACCACGGCGGCCACCGCCTCGACGGTGACCGCCACCGACGGCGACCTCACCGCCACCGTCGCCCGGATCTGGCGCGACGTGCTGGGCGTGGCCGAGGTCGGCCCGCACGACGACTTCTTCCGGCTCGGCGGCACCTCGCTCGTGGCCGCGCAACTGGTGCTGCGGATCCGGCAGGCGGTGGGCGCCCGGCTGTCCATGCGGGTGCTGTTCGACGCGCCCACCGTCGCGGCGATGGCCGCCCGGATCGAGTCGCTGCGCGCCGCCCCGTCCGCCTCCGCACCGGCCGAGGCGCCCATCCCGCGCCTGCGCCGACCGGGACGGCCGGGATGACCGAGTCACGCCACGACGTCACGCCGGTGGACGACGTCTACACCGTTCCCGCGTCGTACGCCCAGGAGCGGGTCTGGTTCACCGCCCAGCTCAGCCCCGGGCAGCCGCTGTTCACCATGACCGACGCGGTCACCCTGCCGGCGGGCGCCGGGCCGGAGCAGGCGCTCGCCGCGCTGCGGGCGGTCACCGACCGGCACGAGGCCCTGCGTACCACGCTGCGCCTGCACGACGGACGGCTCTACCAGGACATCCACCAAGCGGTCCCGGTGGAGCTGCCGGTCACCGACCTGTCCGCGCTGCCCGGGCCGGAGCGGGACGCCGCCCGCGCCCGGATCGTCGCCGAGCACGCCCGGCTCGACCTGCCGATGGACGCGGCCCCGCTGTGGCGGGCCCGGCTGCTGCGGCTCGACCAGGACACCTGGTGGCTGCTGTTCGCCGGGCACCACGTCGTCCTCGACGGCACCTCCCTGCTCCACCTGCGCGCCGAGCTGACCGAGCTGTGCGCCGCCGCCGTCGCGGGCCGCGCGCCGGACCTGCCCGAGCTGCCGATCCAGTACGCCGACTACGCGGCCTGGGAACGCGACCGCCTCGACGGCCCCCGGTGGGACGAGCTGCGCGAGTACTGGCGGGAGGCGCTGACCGGCCTGCCGGCAGTGCACGCGCTGACCACCGACCGGCCGCGCCCGGCGACGCTCACGTTCGACGGCGCCGACGTCCGCCGCACGCTGCCCGGCGACGTGACGGCGGCGCTGCCCGAGCTGTCCCAGCAGGCCGCCGCGACCCCGTTCATGGTGCAGCTCGCCGCCTACGTGGCGCTGCTGCACCGGCTGTCCGGGAGCGACGACGTGGTGGTCGGCATGCCGGTGGCCGGCCGGGACCGGGCCGAGCTGGAACCGCTGCTCGGCATGTTCATGAACATGCTGGTGCTGTGCTTCGACGTGTCGGGTGACCCGCCGTTCCTGACGCTGGTCCGCCGGGTCCGCCGGGTCGTGCTCGACGCCTGGGACCACCAGGACATGCCGTTCCAGAAGCTCGTCGAGGAGCTGGCGGTACGACGCGACCCGGGCGTGCCGCCGCTGTACCAGCTCACGTTCCACCACCTGCCCACCGGCCGGGGCGAGGCGTTCGGCGGCGCAATGGACGACCTCTCGCTGGAGATCGCCGGGAACGAACTGCGGCTGGAGTACCGCACCGCGCTGTTCGAGCGCGCCGCGATGGAGGCGTTCGCGGACCGCTACCTGCTGCTGTTCGCCGCCGCGGTGACGGCGCCCCGGACCCGGGTGAGCGCGCTGCCGGTCATGCCGGACGCCGAGCACGCGGCGGTCGTGACCGGCTGGAACGCCACCGCCGCGCCGGTTCGCCGGACCACGCTGGCGGAGCTGTTCGACGTCCAGGCCCGTCGTACGCCCGACGCTGTCGCGCTGGTCGACGGCGACACCCGGATGACGTACGCCGAGCTGTCCGACGCCGCCGAGCAGGTGGCGTCGCGCCTGGTCGCGCACGGCGTGGGACCGGAGTCGGTGGTCGCGATCCACGAGCCCCGCTCCCGCCGCCTGATCGCCGGGCTGCTCGGCATCCACCGGGCCGGCGCGGCGTACCTGCCGCTGGACCCGGACCACCCGCCGCAGCGGCTGGCCTTCATGCTCGCCGACGCCGGCGCCGGGGTGCTGCTGGCCGACGAGGTGCCGGACGGGCTCACCGTGCCGAGCACCGTGCTGCCGCTGACCGCGCCGGATGCGCCGAGCACCGCCGGGGGCACCGCCGCCGGACCGGGGAACGCGGCGTACGTGATCTACACGTCGGGCTCCACCGGGCGGCCGAAGGGCGTGGTCAACGAGCACGCCGCGATCGTCAACCGGCTCGACTGGATGCAGGACGCCTTCGCGCTCGGCCCGGACGACGTGGTGCTGCACAAGACACCGATCGGATTCGACGTGTCGGTGTGGGAGGTGTTCTGGCCGCTGCTCGTGGGCGCGCGGCTGGTGCTCGCCGCGCAGGGCGGGCACCGCGACCCGGCGTACCTGCGGGAGCTGATCGAACGGGAGCGGATCACCACTGTCCACTTCGTCCCGTCGATGCTCGACGCGTTCCTGTCCACCGCCGGCCCGGCCGACCCGGCCCGCTGCGGGTCGCTACGGCGGATCGTGTGCAGCGGCGAGGAACTGCCCGCGGACCTGGCCCGCCGCGCCGTGGCCGCGATCCCGTCGGCGGCGCTGCACAACCTGTACGGACCCACCGAAGCGGCGATCGACGTCACCGCCTGGGCGGCCACGCCCGACGCACTGGCCGGCGTGACCCGGGTGCCGATCGGCGCGCCGATCCGCAACGTCCGCACGTACGTGCTCGACGAGGCGATGCGCCCGGTCCCGGCCGGCGTGGCCGGGCAGCTGCACCTCGGCGGCGTGCAGGTGGCCCGCGGTTACCTGAACCGCCCCGGACTCACCGCCGCCTCGTTCGTCCCCGACCCGTTCGGCGAACCCGGCGGCCGGCTGTACGCCACCGGCGACCTGGCCCGCTGGCGTGCCGACGGGACGCTGGAGTTCCTCGGCCGCATCGACGACCAGGTGAAACTGCGGGGCCTGCGGATCGAGCTGGGGGAGATCGCCGCAGTGCTGCGCGAACAGCCGGGCGTCGGTTCCGCCGCCGTCGTCGTGCGCGGCGCCACGCCCGCCGAGCAGCGCCTCGTGGCGTACCTGACGGGCGAGGCCCCGGAGCCGGCGGAACTGCGGGCGGCGCTGAAACGGCGGCTGCCGGAGTACATGGTGCCGTCGGCGTTCGTGACGCTCGACGCGCTGCCGCTGTCCGCAAACGGCAAACTCGACACCGCCGCGCTGCCCGCGCCCTCGTCCGGTGTCGCCCCCGCGCAGCGCCGTCCCCCGGTGACCCCGGTCGAGCAGACGGTGGCCGCCACCTGGCGCGACGTGCTCGGCGTACCCGAGGTGGGCCTGGACGACGACTTCTTCGAGCTGGGCGGGCACTCGCTGCTGGCGATCCGGATGCTGGCGCTGCTGCGCGAGGCGTACGGGCAGGTCGACGTCGGCGTGATGGACGTGTTCGCGCACCCGACGGTGCAGGGGCTGGCCGCGCTGATCGACGCCCCGGCGGACGGGGACCGGCAGCGCCCGCTGCTGTACGAGCTGACCCGGCCGGTCCCGGCGGACCAGCGGGTGCGCTCGTACGTGTGCGTGCCGTACGGCGGCGGGCTCGCCAGCATCTACCAGCCGCTCGCGGACGCGCTACCGGCCGGGCACACCTTGTTCTCCGTGGCGATCCCCGGCCACGACGTCGGCGTCCGCGACGCCGAGCTGCCCTTCGACGAGCTGGTCGAGCGGTGCGTGGCCGAGATCGAGGAGCGGGTGGACGGCCCGCTGGTCCTGTACGGCCACTGCGTCGGCGGCGCGCTGCTGACCGGTATCGCCCGGCGGCTGCACGAGCGGGGACGCCCGATCGAGGCGATCTACGCCGGTGGCGTGTTTCCGACCGCCCGGCCGGACAACATGCTCGGCCGGCTCGTCGACTGGGCCGACTCCCGGGGCGCCGACCGGCGGTACGAGACGTTCCTGCGCTCGATCGGCGCGGAACTGGCCGACCTGGACCAGGCGCAGGTCGACCGGTTCGTGCACCACGTACGCCGGGAGGCCGCCGAGGCGCAGGAGCGGTTCACCGGGTGGCTGGACGGCGAACCGGTCCGGGTGCCCGCACCGGTGATCTCCGTCGTCGGAACCCACGACGTGCTCACCGAGTACTACGAGGAGCGGTACCGCGAGTGGAGCTTCCTCGGCGAGTCCACCGCGCTCGTGGTGCTCGACGAGGCCGGGCACTACTTCGTCAAGCAGCGGGCCGAGGCGCTCGCCGAGGTGCTCACCCGCACCCATCCCCGGCTCGCCGCGCCGGCCGCCGCGCCGCGCCGCCTCGCCGGTGACGGCTGGGCACTGGCGGCCACCAGCACCGATCCGGTCACCGCCGAGACCGGCGTGCAACCGGGCGTACGCCGGTTCCTGGCGATCACCGCCAGCCAGCTCATCTCGTCGACCGGCTCGGCGCTGACCCAGTGGGCGGTGCCGGTCTGGGTCTACCTGGAGACCGGCTCGATGCTGTGGTTCGGCCTGTCCGGGGTGATCGCGTACCTGCCGGCGCTGCTGACGCTGCCGGTCGCCGGCGCGGTCGCGGACCGGTTCGACAGGCGCCGGGTGCTGCTGGCGGCGTGCGCGACGGCGGTGACCGCGGAGGCGCTGCTGGCGCTGCTGCTGTGGACCGACCGGCTCGGGCTGGCGGCCGTCTACACGCTCGTGTGCGTGCTCGGCGCGGCGTCGGTGTTCCAACGCATCACCTACCTGGCCGCGATCCCGCAGGTGGTGCCGAAGCGCTACCTGGGGCACGCCAACGGCATCGCGCAACTCGCGGTCGGGCTCAGCTCGCTCGCGGTGCCGCTGCTGGCTGCGGGTCTGCTCGCCGCGATCGGCCTGGCCGGCGTCCTGGTGATCGACATCGTCAGCTACGTGGTGGCGATCGGTGTGCTGGCCGCGGTGCGGTTCCCCGACCTGCTCGGCCGGCGCCGCAAGGAGCCGTTCCTGGCCGAGCTGATCGGCGGTGCGCGGATGACGTGGGCGGAGCCGGGCTTCCGGGCCATGCTGGGCTTCTTCTCGCTCTACAACCTGTGCCTGGCGAGCCTGCTGCTGGTGCCGCCGATGGTGCTCGCGTTCGGCACGATGGGTCAGGTCGGCACGGTGGCGTTCGCCGAGGCGCTCGGCGCCGTCCTCGGCGGGCTCGCCATCGCCGTGTGGGGCGGCCCGACCCGGCGCCGGATGCCCGCGCTGATCGCCATCGCGTTCGGCGTGGCGGTCAGCCTGGTGCTCAGCGGCGTCCGCCCGAGCCTGCTGCTGGTGGCGCTCGGCAGCTTCGGCGTGGGGCTGGGCCTGGGCCTGCACAACGGCATCTACCTGTCGATCATCCAGGTGAAGGTGCCGCAGCGGTTCCACGGCCGGGTGCTGGCGATCATCCAGACGCTGACCTGGGCGACGCTGCCGCTGGGCTTCGCCGTGCTGGTGCCGCTGAGCGGGTCGCTGCTGGAACCGATGTTCGCCCCCGGCGGGGCGCTGGCCGGCAGTGTCGGCGCGCTGATCGGCACCGGCCCCGGCCGGGGACTCGGGTTCGCGTTCGTGGTGTCCGGGCTGGCCCTGGCCGTGGTGGCGCTCGGCGCCTACGGTGTCCGCCGGTTGCGCCGGTTCGACACCGAGACCCCCGACGCGCCGGCGGACGCCACCGAGTGGCTACCGCACCTGCGCCGGGTCGACGATCTGTAGCCGCAGCTCCGAGGCGTACGCCCGGCCGGTCCCGTCGGTCAGCCAGGCGTCGTCCGGACCGGGCAGCAGCTCGGTGACGGTGAGCCCGACCTCGTCGCCGCCCTTGGCGTGCGCGCCGCGCAGCAGCGTGCACAGCAGCCGGGTGTAGACGCCGCTGGTCAGGTCCACGTAGCTGGGTTTGAGTTCGGTGTCGACCCGCACGAAGATCCGCTCGGGCAGGCCGAGCGCGAGCCGCCAGCGGCGTACCGCGAGGTAGCGTTCCCGCTCGCCCTTGACCGTGTGCAGGCCGGTCTCGCCCACAGTGGTGCGCCACGTCTCGCGGACCAGCACCAGGCCGTCGACCGTGATGCGCGGCGTGCGCCCGGCGTTGCCGGCCAGCTTCCACGTGTCGAACACCTGGTGGTCGAACAGCGGCGCGAACACCTCCAGCAGCGGCCACCGGCGCCCGTCGTCGGCGTGCGCGGTCAGCGTGCCGTCGTCGTCCGGCCGCACGGTCAGGGCGGTGATCGGCACGAGGCGGTCCGGGTCGGCGCCGGGCGCGTCGACGAACCCGAGCTGGGCGTCGGCGGGCCCGTGCAGCCACTCCGCGATCCGGGCGGTGTGCCGGGGCCAGTCCACCGGCGGCAGCAGCCGGACCCGGCCGCCGGGCAGGTCGGCGCGCATCCCGTCGCGCAGCCGCCGCGGGTCCGGGTGCCCGTACGCGAAGAAGTGCGTGTCGAACGCGGCCAGGGCCACGTGCAACTCGCCGAGCACGACGGTGAAGTCGCCGCGCAGCAGCGCCGCCTCGTCCGGGGCGCACACGTGCACGTCCGGGCTGTGGATGCGGGCGGCGGCCCAGCCGGGCGCGTCGGCGGGAAACGCGGCGGCGACCCGCTCGGTCAGGGCGGCGGCGTCGAACCGCAGCTCCCGGGCGTCGGAGTCGGCGTCGGCCAGGCCCAGCACCTCTGCCCACCGGTCCAGGAACTCGGCGGTGACTGCGGCGGCGGGCGGGTCCGTCCCGAACACCACCGCCTGCGCCAGGAACCACAGGTCGGCCACGGGCACGTCGTCGGTGGCCGACTCCGCCGCCAGGTCGCGGTACAGGGCGGCCAGCGCGTCGGCGTACGCCTGCCCGATCGCCGCGGTCAGCCACCGCGCCGACAGCAGCAGCGGTTCCAGCGGCGCGAGCCGTGCCAGCAGCGCGTCACCGAAGCGGACGTCCAGGTCGCGGACCGTCTCCAGGTGGCACAGCGTGCGCCCGGCGTACACCTCGCCGGGCTGCTGCCGCGCGTCCCGTCCGGTCAGTTCCACGAACCGCCGGTCCAGCGCGGACATCGCGGCGGCCAGCGCGTCCGGGCCGTCGGCGGCGGCCACCGCGTCGCGCAGGTCGCTCACCGTCGCGAGGTCGCCGAGCACCCGCTCGCGGACCGGGTCGTCGCCGATCGCGGCGAGCTGCTCGCGCAATGCGTCCTCGGCCGTGAGGTCGACCGGCAGGTCGAAGCCGATCCGGAGCACGCCGCGCCCGGCCAGGTCGTCGAGCTGCGCGTGCACGTCAGCGGCCCGGCGGAAGCCGCTCGCCGGGTCCGCGAGCAGCGCGGCGACCAGGTCGGCCACGCGCGGTCCGCGTCGCGCCAGCGTGAGCAGCGCGGCGGTCGCCGCCGGGAGCGTCTGCGGTGGATGGTGCGGGTGCCGCAGCACGCGGTCGCGCAGGCTCAGGTGCGGGGCGAGCCGCACCGGCAGCCAGTCCCGCACGCCTGGTACGCGGGCGAAGGCCGCCGCGAGCGCGTCCAGGCCCCACCGTTCCAGGAACACCTTCCGGGTACGCGTCAACGCCGCACCCTGACGCACCGTCGCGATCGGAGCGCTGCCGCCCAGCTCGATCCAGCAGATCGGCCCGAAGAAGCCCACCGTGTCGTTCTTCAGGCAGTACCGCTGCCAGTACTTCGCGACGACCTCCTCCCGGTGCCGGCGGCGCAGGTTGCGCGGGGCGTGCGGGCCGTCGCGCCGGATCGCGTCGACGGCGAGCAGGACCGCCGGGTTCTGCCAGGTCAGCGCCGTGCGGAAGGCGTCGTCGCAGGCGATGTCGTAGACCGCCTGCCCGAGGTCGGCAGCGGCGGCGTCGAACGCCGCAGCGAACTCCGCGGCGTCGCCGTCCCCGCGCAGGTGCCGGTCGGCCGCCTCCGCGAGCGCCGGAGCGGCGAACCGGCTCATCCCGTCGGCCGGAAAACCGGCCGACCGGAGCAACGCGGAACGCCATACGTGCCAAGGGGTTCCGGGCAGGGACGTGAGATGCTCTCGGGGCATGGGGGAATGGTAAGCAGCGGCGGATCTGCGGCGGGACGGTCGAGCATGAGCTTCGGGCTGGTGTCCTTCGGTGCGGCGCTCGGCGACCCGGCGCCCGTCGCCGACGTGGTGGCGCAGTACACCGACGACGTCAACCGCGTCCTCGGCTACGGCTACCGGCGGGTGCACCGCGCCGCGCCGGACGTCGGCCTGACCGACCTCGCCGAGCGGGCCGGCCGCCGCGCCCTGGACGCCGCCACGCTGCCCGCCGCGCGGGTGGACCTGCTGGTGCTCGCCGTCACCGACCTCACCGAACACCTCTACTGGGACGCCGCCGCCGACCTGGCGCACCGGCTCGGCGCGGCCGGTGCCGAAGCGGTGCTGCTCACCCAGGCGTGCACCACCGGCGTGCTCAGCCTCGACACCGTCGCCGGAAAGTTCGCCACCCACCCGGAGTACGCCACCGCGCTCGTGATCGCGGCCAACCGGACCTGCGAGACGTACTGGAACCGGATGGACACCCAGCCGATGGTGTTCTCCGACGGCGCGGTGGCCACAGTGGCCCGGCGCGGGCATCCCCGGCTGCGCTGGCAGGTCACCGAGGCCGCCACGGACGGCCGCTACGCCGGGTTCTACCGGCTCGACGGCGGTGGCGCGGCGGCGCCGTTCGCCCCCGGCGCCGAGCCGCCCGCCGCCCGCGACGTGTGGCACGTGATGGAGTTCTTCGACTACGACCCCGAGCAGTTCGCGCAGTACGCCCGCCACCTCGACGAGCGGATGGTGCGGGTCACCGAACGCGCCTGCGAGCGGGCCGGCGTCACCGTCGCCGACCTGGCGCGGCTGATCCTGGTCGCCGACAACGAACGCGCCATGACGTCGCTCGCCGAGGCACACAAGGTGCCGCCGGAGCGGACCAACCGGGAGCTGGCGGCCGAGTACGGGCATCTCGGCGCGGCGGATCAGTTGTTCGGACTGAGCCGTCTGCTCGACGCCGGTGAGCTGCACGACGGCGACCGGGTCGCGTTGATCTCGCTGGGCCGGGGCACCCACTGGGCCTGTACGATCATCGAGGTATGAGCATGTCCAGCCGGCTGGTGCGGCTCGTCGCCGACGTGCTGGAACTGCCCGTCGACCAGGTCGACGCGCAGACCGGCCCCGCGACCACCGCCGCGTGGGTGAGCCTGCGGCACCTCCAGATCGTCGCGGCCGTCGAGGACGCGTACCGGATCTCGCTGACGCCCCGGGAGATCCGCACCGTGCGGTCGGTGGCCGACCTGCGCGCGCTGCTCGCCCAGCGGGGCGTCCCGGAGTGAGCGTCGCGCCGGCCCCGCTCGACGACGCCGACCTCGGCGCCGGGCTGCTCATCCGCCGCTTCGAGGAGCACCTGCTGCGCCTGTACGCCGACGGTCACCTCGCCGGCACCACGCACACCTGCCTCGGCCAGGAGTACGTCCCGGTCGCGCTGGCCCCGCTGCTGACCGGCGACTTCGTGTTCAGCAACCACCGCGGCCACGGGCACTACCTGGCGCACTGCGGTGACCCGGAAGGGCTGCTGGCGGAACTGCTCGGCCGCGACGGCGGGGTGTGCCACGGGTACGGCGGCAGCCAGCACCTGCGCCGGGACCGGTTCCTGTCCACCGGCGTGCAGGGGGAGAGCCTGCCCGCCGCGGTCGGCGTGGGCCTGCACCTCAACCGCACCGGGCAGGACGCGATCGTGGTGGCGTACATCGGTGACGGCACGTGGGGCGAGGGCGCCGTCTACGAGGCGCTGAACATGGCCGCACTGTGGCGGGTGCCGCTGCTCGTCGTGGTCGAGCACAACCGGATCGCCCAGTCCACCCCGACCACCGCGCAACTCGCCGGCACCATCGCCGGCCGGGCCGCCGGGTTCGGCATCACCGTCAGCGAGTCCGACTCGCTCGACCTCACCGAGGTGCGCGCCGCCGCCGTGCCGCACGTCGAGCGGGTCCGCGCCACCCGGACGCCGCACGTGCTGGTGCAGCACACGGTCCGGCTCGGCCCGCACAGCAAGGGCGACGACACCCGGTCCGCCGGCGAACTCGACCGGCTGCGCCGCCTCGACTGGCTCCAGCGGTACGCCGAGGCGTACCCGGAGCGGTTCGCGGCCGCCGACGCGCGGGCCCGGCAGCGGGTCGCGGAGGTCTCGGCCGAGGTGCTGGCCCGGCCGCTCGCGCGCGGAGCGGCGGCGTGACGCGCGCGGAACGGGTCAGCCGCAACCTGAACCGGGCCCTGCACGCGCTGTTCGCCGCCGACGAGCGGGCCTGGCTGCTGGGGGAGGACGTCGCCGACCCGTACGGCGGGGCGTTCAAGGTGACCCAGGGCCTCTCCACCGCCTACCCGGACCGGGTGCTGTCGACGCCGCTGAGCGAGAACGGCATCACCGGCGTCGCGGGTGGCCTGGCGTTGTGCGGCGACACAGTGATCGTCGAGATCATGTTCGGGGACTTCGCCGGTCTCGCGTTCGACCCGATCCTCAACCTGATCACCAAGTCCGTCGCCATGTACGGCGAGCGCACCCCGATGCGGGTGGTGATCCGCTGCCCGGTCGGCGGTGGGCGGGGCTACGGCGCGACGCACAGCCAGAGCCCGCAGAAGCACTTCATCGGCATCCCGCACCTCGCGCTCTACGAGCTGTCCCCGCTGCACGACGCGGCCGACGTGCTGGCCGCCGCGCTGCGCCGCGACGAACCGGCGATGCTGTTCGAGGACAAGATCCTCTACACCCGGCGGCGGTACGTGGACGGCCGCGTCGACGACCGCCTCGCCTTCGAGTTGCGCGGCGCGGACGGCAACTGGGCCCGCGTCCACGACCCGGACGCCACCGGCGCGCCCACGCTCGTCATCGCGCCGGGCGGGGTCGCCGACCGGGCGATCGCCGCCGCCACGCGGGCCGCCGAGCGGGGACGTCCGGTCGAGGTGCTGGTCCCGGCGCGGCTCTACCCGGTGGACGTGGACGGCCTGCGCGACCTGCTCGACGGCGCGCACGGCGTGATCGTCGCCGAGGAGAGCACCGCGGGCGGCACGTGGGGGAGCGAGGTCGCGGCCCGCCTGCACGCGGAGGCGTGGCCGCTGCTGCGCGGCCCGGTCGAGCTGGTCAGCTCCGCCGACCGGGTCATCCCGTCCGCGCCGCACCTGGAACAGGCCGTGCTGCTCGGCACCGACGCGATCCTGGACCGGATCATGCGCCTGCCCGCCCCGAGGACGGCGGCCGGCGACCGGGGTGGACGGACTGTCGCCGGCCCGGCGGCTCCGGCCGGCGTGTCTCCGGGCGTCCCGGTGGACGTACCCCGGCTCAACCCCAACGACGACAGCTACGTGCTGCTGGAATGGCTGGTCGCGGACGGCGCCACTGTCGAGGCCGGCGAGCCGGTCGCGGCGGTCGAGACGTCCAAGGCGATCGAGGAGCTCGCCGCGACGCAGGCCGGCGTGCTGCGCCAGGACGTGGCCGCCGGCGCCGACTGCGCCCCGGGCACGCCCATCGGCCGGATCCTGCCCGAGCCGGCCGTGCCCGCCCCGGTGGAGCCGCCGGGCGCGCCCGCTGCGGCGTACCCGGAGCCGGTCGAGGCCGTGGGGACGCGGACCGTGCCGCCGGGACGGCCGCTGCCACCGGCGCAGCGCCGCATCGCCGACGTGGTGTCCACCTCGCACCGGGAGATCCCGGTGGCCTTCACCGCCGTCCGCGTGGACGTGACGGCAGCGCTCGCGTACGCCCGCCGCGCCGCCGACGAGACCGGCGCGTCGGTCGGCCTGACCGAGGTCGTCATCGCCGCCGTGGCCGCGCTGCACGAGCGGTTCAGCGGCCTCTACGCCCGGCTCACCGGCGACGGGTTGGTGGTCGACGCGGAGGCGCCGTCGATCGGGCTCACCGTGGACGTCGGCACCGGACTGTTCCTGCCGGTGATCCGTGACGCGGCCGGACTGGACCTCGGCGACCTCGCCGACGCCGTGGTCGCGCTGCGGATGAAGGCGCTGCGCGGCCGGCTCCGCGAGGAGGACATGGCCGGCATGAACTTCCTGGTCGCGCTGAACGACACACCCGGCGTCACGGTGGCCCGGCCGGTCGTCCCGCCCGGCGTCACCTGCGCCCTGTCGGTGCCGGACGTGCACCGCGAGGTCGTGCTCGACGGCGACGGCGGGGTACGCGAGCGGACCGTGGCGGACCTGGGTCTGGCGTACGACCACCGGCTCGTGAACGGTGCGCAGGCCGGGGCGTACCTGGCCGCGCTCGCCGAGGTGCTGCAACGCTGACGGTCACTGCGGCCCGGCCGCCGTGCGGTCGTGGCGCGTGCCGGTTGCGACGCCGGACCGGTGAGAACCTTGCGGCAGCGGTGCCTCTGGCCGGGGGATGACCGAACCTGCATCATAGATGTCCATGAGTGCGCAGCAGTCCGCGGCCCGCATGTCGGTGGCCGGCCCGCAGCGCGACCGATGGGCCACTGTGCTCGGTCACGTCACTTCAGCGATCCCGGCCGGCACCGCCTACGTGCTCGTCGACGGCCACGAGCGCCACGCGACGGTGCTGGCCGACCGTCTGGCCGCCGCCCTGCGCGACGCGGGCCGCCCGCGCATACGACTCAGCCGGGCGATCTGCGCCGGCCCCGCCGACCTCCGTGGCGGACTCACCCCCGGTTCCGTCGTCATCGCCGCCGGCCCCGCCTGGCGGGCCCAGCTGCCCACCGGCCACTGGCACCTGACGATCCGGGTGCGCGGCGCCTCCCCGGAACGCGGACGCCGCCACCGGAGCGACGCCGCCGACATCGTGGTCGACCTGGCCGACCCCGCGTGGCCGGTGATCCGGCACATCGGCGCCTGGTTCACCCACACCGACGCCTGGTACCGCACGGAGACGCAGGCGTTCTTCGCCGCCCGCGCCGCCACCTGGGACACCGAGTCCGGCGACGACCTCACCGCGTACGCCGCCGCCGTCACCGACGCCGCCATCCCCACCGGAGCGAACGCCATCGACGTCGGCTGCGGAACCGGCCGCGCGCTACCGGCCCTGCGCGACGCCGTCGGACCAGCCGGCACCGTTCTCGGCGTCGATCTGACCCCCGCCATGATCGACGTCGCGCGCTCCCGCGCCCACGCCGCCGACGCCGCGCTCGCCCTGGCCGACGTCCGCCGCCTCCCCCTGCCCGGCCGCGCCGTCGACGCCGTCTTCGCCGCCGGCCTGCTCCTGCACCTGCCCGACACCGACGCCGGACTGCGCGAACTCGCCCGCGTCACCCGCCCCGGCGGCCGGCTCGTCCTCTTCCATCCCTCCGGCCGCACCGATCTCGCCGGTTGCGGCACGCATAGCGGTGATCCGCTCACCGAGACGTCCCTGCGCCTCGCCGCGCACCGCACCGGATGGCACCTCACCGGCTACGACGACCCGCCGCACCGGTTTCTCGCCCTCGCCACCCGGCGGTGACCTTTCGCGGATGAGCAATCTGGGAGAAGAGGGGCTCACCCCATGACGTCTAGCGTCGATGCGTGTACGTTCCGTGATCGCCGGCGAGGGGGATACCGCATGTCGAACGGGTTCATCGGCGCGCTCAACGGTCGTCATCACTGCGTGGCACTGTCGGGCTTCATGGTGGTCGTGCTCGCCCACTGGGCGGAGCATCTGGTTCAGGCGTACCAGATCTGGGTGCTCGGCTGGCCCCGCCCGCAGGCGCGGGGTGTCCTCGGTGAGTTCTACCCCTGGCTGGTCACGTCCGAAGTCATGCACTACGGGTACGCGCTGCTCATGCTCGTCGGTCTGTTCCTGCTGCGCCCGGGGTTCGCCGGGCAGGCGCGCACCTGGTGGACGATCGCCCTGGCCCTCCAGTTCTGGCATCACATCGAGCACCTGCTGCTGCTGATCCAGGCGCAGACCGGGCACTTCCTGTTCGGCAGCGCGGCGCCCACGAGCCTGCTCCAGGTGGTCTATCCGCGCGTCGAGCTGCACCTGTTCTACAACTCCGTCGTCTTCATCCCGATGGTCGTCGCCATGTACCGGCACCTGCGGCCCTCCGCCGCCGAGGAGCAGGCCACGGTGTGCACCTGCGCCGGCCGCCGGGTGGCGCCGGCGCTGGCGGTGTCGCGGGGTGGTGTGTGACCCGCGCCGGGTGGGCGTCCGCCGTCGTCGTGGGCCTCGCGGTGCTGTTCGGCTGGACCGGGGCCGCGTGGGCCGGCTCCGGCGCGGCGAGCAGCGTCCCCGCCGACGGCGCCGTCCTCACGTCGGCGCCGTCGGCGGTCGAGCTGGTCTTCACCGGGCGGCCGGTGGCAGCCGACTCGCACGTGGCCGTGCGCGACGCCGCCGGACGGTCGCTGGCCGTCGGCGAGCCGCGGCGAAGCGGGGACCGGTCCCTGGTGCAGACGGTACGCAGCGCCGAGCGCGGCGATGTCGTCGTCGCCTACCACGTGGTGCTCGCCGACGGCAGTGAGAAGAGCGGCACGCTGTGGTTCAGCGTCGGCACCGGTGTGCGGCCGGCCCGGGCGTCGGATCAGGGCGCCGAGGCGGCCGCCCCGCTGCACGAGCACGGGATCGATCCGTTGAGTGCCGTGCTGCTCCTGATCAACGCCGTCGTCGTGTTCGTGGCGGTCGCCATGCTCGTCCTGCGGCCACGGCGGAGCGTCGAGCCGCCGCCCGCCCCGGCTCAGCACCCGGAGATGAGCAGCCGCTGAGCCCGGCCGGGCGCGGCGGGCAGACCCCACAACGCGTCCACCGCGGCCATTCCCGGCCCGAGCGGCACCGGCGGAAGGTTGAGCCGCCGGGCCGCCGCCACCGCGCCGGGCGTTCCGTGCGCCATGCCGGCGCCGCTCCAGATCGACCACTCCGCCACCAGCGTCACCGCCGCCGGCAGGTCGGCCGCGACGCGTACGGCGCAGCGCCGCAGCAGCTCGTTCGCGAGCGCGTACGCGCCGAGGCTGCGGTGCGGCCGCTCGGCCGTGATCGAGCCGAAGACGAGCACCCGGCGCAGGGCATGGCGGTCCACCGCGTCCAGCGCGTGCCGCAGGCCGTCCACCTTCGCCGCCTGGACGGCGCTCAGCCCGGCCGCCGTGCCGGCCGTGACCGGGCCGCCGCGCAGCAGCCCGGCGCAGTGCACGACGCCGGCCAGCCGCAGGTGTCCGGTGGCCGCGAGTGCCCGGCGCAGGGCGGCGCTGTCGGTGACGTCGGCCCGGAGCACTGTCACGCCTGTGGTCCCCGCCATCCGGTCGAGGTGCCGGCGGCCCGCGGTGCCGAGCCGGTCGGGCGTGGCCGTGTCGGCCAGGACCGGGTGCAGGCCGTGCCGGCAGGCCAGGACGGCGGCGGCCCGCAGGCCGAGCCCGCCGAGTCCGCCGGTGACCAGCACGGCTCCGCCGGGACCGGCGGGGCCGGCCGCCGGGGGCAGGTGAACCGGCTGCCAGTCGGTGGTGCGGAGCCGGCCGTCCCGGTCCACCCGCACCTCGCCGGCGACCGGGGAGGCGGCAGTGACCAGGTCGGTGGCGGCGCGCACCGCGGCCGGTGCGGGGCCCTCGGTCAGCTCCGCCACCACGCAGGACAGGCCGGGATGCTCGACCGCCGCGGCGCGTGCCAGGCTGCCGCCGCCCGCGCCCAGGTGCACGACCGCGAGCCGGCTGCCGCGTGCCACGGCCGCCCGGATCGCCCGCAGCAGGCGCCTGTTGTCGACCCGGTGGAAGGCGCGGCCGAGCAGCACGGCGACCGCCTCCGGTGCGTCGTCGCGGCTCGCCGCCCGCAGCGCCGGGGCGAGCGGGTGCCGCTCGGGGCCGACGATCGTCCACCGGTACGCCCGCGCGTCGCCGGGCGGCGCGGCCTCGCGTTCCCGGGGCGTGCGGATGTCGAGCGCGGTCCTCATCGCAGGACCGCGAGCAGGGTGGGGATGGCCTCGGCCTGGAAGTCCACATCCACGTCGAAGTCGTTGATCATCCCCTCGAGGACGAGCAGCGACATGAGCGGGAAGACGAACTCCGGCGCCGCCGTGATGCCGTACCGCCGCTGCAGGTTGAACAGCTCCGCGGCGAACGGCGCGAGCCGGAACTGCCCGGCGGTGCGGCGGTGGTTGCGCACCACGAGATCCCGTACGCCGGCCTGGAACGCCTGCACGTCGCACCCCGGCGGTACGTGTTCGGCGCTGCGCAGGATGACCTCGGCGGCCTGCTGGCCGCGACCCATTGACATGGACAGGAAGAACTCGGCGAACAGCCGCCGTACGTGCGGCTCGAGCCGGACCACGAACCCCGCGTCGAGCAGCACCACCTCCTCGACCCGCAGGTAGAGGTTGCCGGGGTGCATGTCGCAGTGCACGAGCCCGTCGACGAACAGCATCCGGTACACGCCGTGCAGCACCCGCCGGACGATCTGGCGGCGCTGCTCGCGGTTGAGGTCGCCGGGCTTGAACTGCCGCAGGTCCGGGATCCATTCCATCACCAGGACGCCGTCGCGGCAGAGCGCCGGCCGGGGTGCCGGGATCCGGAACGCCGCGACATCGGCGAGGTTCTGCCGCAGCTGTAGCAGCGCGGTGGCCTCCTGCGCGAAGTCGAGCTGCCGCAGCACGGCGGTGGAGACGTGGCCCAGCATGCGGCGCATCGGCACCTTGCGCAGGCCGGGCAGGCGTTCCAGCAGCCCCGCGCCGGCACTGAGCAGGTCGAGGTCGCGGCGCATCTGCGGGCCGATGCCGCCGCGCCGCACCTTGACGGCCACCGGCGTCCCGTCGTGCAGCCAGGCCCGGTAGACCGAGGCGATGCTGCCGCTGGCCACCGGCTCGCTGCCGATCCGCGCGAAGGGCGTGCCGTCCGGGTAGGCCGCGTCCAGCACCGCGCGCGCCTCCCGGGCGGACATGGCCGGGACCCGGTCGTTGAGGCGGGCGAGCTTGTCGCACCACCGGCCGGGCAGCAGGTCACGACGCGTACCGAGGATCTGGCCGCCCTTGACGAAAGTCGGGCCGAGCCGGGTGAGCAGTGCGGTCACCCCGGCGGTGGTGGGCGAGGCCCGCCGGGTGAGCCGCCGGCCGGCCGCGACGGCGAGGTGCCGAGCCGTGATCGCCGCCCAGGCGGCGGCGCGGCCGGACATCTGCGGGAGGGACGAGCGCGGTACGGACGTGGGCGTGTAAGCCACCATCGGAGCCCCCGATCGCTACATGTACTGACAGCTTAGGGAGGGATGGAAAGGCGTGAGAAGTGTCCAGGTTCATTTTTCTATAGCGTCGTCGATGTTGAGCCTGACGGAACCGACCGAAGGGAATGCGAGATGGCGATCGACCTATGCAACAAGTCTCCAGTGTCCGCCGACGGTGAGGTCCGGACGTGGCCGCAGGAAACCGCGCTGCTCGAGGATCTCGGCACCGAACAGCGCGATGCGCTCAACTTCGCGTACCGCACCACCCTGAGCAACGTGGATCCCCGGCTGGTGGCCGGCGACCCGGCGGCGTGGGCGAGCGACTTCGGGTACGCCCTCAACCGGGTGGCGATCCGGCTCGACAACCGCACCAACGACGAGCTGCGGCACGACGCCCTGCACCACGCCGACCCGGCCATGCGCGAGCAGGCGATGTACGAGTACGCCGACCGCGACCAGGCCGACGCCTTCGAGCTCCTGGAGCAGGTCGTCCGGCACGACACCAACCGGGAGGTGCGGTGGGACGCGCTGTGGGCGATCGAGAAGCTGGGCGGTGCCCAGGCGATCTCGACGCTGCAGAAGTTCCTCGGTGACGCCGACCCGGAGATCGCCGAATGGTCCAAGCTGTTCATCAGCGAGCTGCAGAGCGGTGACCCGTCGTTCGACGGCCGGGACGCCCTCTACACGCCGGGCCGCACCTTCGACGAGACCATCTACCTGCTGATCCACTGCGACCTGTACGTGCGTCTCGACGAGTCGAACACGCACTGGGGCAAGATCTCGCTGGCCCCGCAGGGCCTCGCGCGGATCTACGGCCAGGCCCACGCCTGTCCCAACGTGCAGACCCGCGAGCGCCAGCTGGTGATCGCCAAGACGATCTCCGGCCTGCACGCCGACGGCTCGCCGCACTGCGACAACTACCTGTTCCGCGGCTTCACCGACCGGACGCGCCGCGACCGGGGCAACTTCTTCTTCGAGTCCCTGGTGCCGCGGACGTTCTTCAAGTCCGGTCGCGCCGACGACCCGAGCGAGGGCGTGCGCAAGGCGAACATCGGCTTCGCCCGGTACGGCACCTGGCACCTGGAGCCGAAGTTCCAGATCCGCGAGGAGGCCGCGATCCGCTACGTCCGCGGCCGCTTCCAGGGCTGGGGCTACGTGAACCTGGCCCGCATCGCGGGCCGCTCGATCGAGCAGGTCCTCACCCCGGGCAACGGCGTGCTGTCCACGCTGCACGACCCCGAGGTCGGCCCGATGACCAACGCCTTCATCCTCGGCACGTTCAAGGGCAAGCTGAACGACTGGGACGGCGACGGCCGCATCGACATGAACTCGCGTGACGTGTACTCCACCGTCGACGGCGAGATCGACTCCGACCAGGACGGCGTCGCGGACGAGCCCGGCCTGACCTGCTGCGACCACACCACGCTGATGCCCTGACGGGCGAGGCACCCCGCATCCGTTCCCACGATCCATGCGATGCGTCCGGGCGGCCGAGGCCGCGCCGAACTCTCAGGAGGAGAAGACAATGACAGCCCCCGCCAGCAAGCCCTCCGTGATCTACGGCCGGCCGGTTCCCACCGACGGCGTCCCGAACCGGTACGTCGGCACGGAGGTCAAGCCGTGGACGCCGCCGGTCCCCGGCATCGACAACCTCGGCATCACCTCGGTCGACACGTTCGCCGTGCCCGGCGTCGGCGAGTACACAGTGCCGTTCGAGGGCTACGTCCGGGTCGTGCGCTCGGAGCCGACCTCCGAGGACTGGGCGACCGCCGAGGTCTACACGAACCTGATCGAGATGAAGATGACCGGCAGCTGCGAGGAACTCGGCGAGATCACTGTCACGCTGAACCCCGACTGCCTGTCGACCGGCCAGATCCGTACCCCCTTCGACCCGTACGCCGGTGAGGGGCCGTCGGCGAAGGCCTGCCGGATGGCGGTCGGTGCCATCTTCGACATGCCGAAGCTCGGCCTGAAGCTGATGAACAAGGAACCGATCATCCTGACCATCGACGACGTCCGGCAGATCCCGCCGGCCGGCTCGCCCGGCAAGGGCCAGATCTACCGGATGCTGCCGCTGCACGACACCCGGTACCCGGAGAAGGACCCGGTGGCGTACGTGACCAGCCTGCGGTTCACCATGGGCGGTTACCTCGCCGAGGACGCGATGTAGCAGTGAGATGGACGCGGGCCGGACGCGACGTGGTCCGGCCCGCGCTCGCTGGCCGGGAGGAGGGACGATGGACGACCACAGTGGTGACCGGGGTCGACGGCTTCTCGGCGCGCCTCCGGTCCGGACGGCGATCACCGTGCCGGTCGGTGTGGACGAGCTGTGGGCGGCCCTGACCGACCCGGTCCGTCTCGCCGCCTGGTTCGGCACCACCCGCGGCGACTGGCACGTCCGGACGCCGTGGCGGATCGACTTCGGCGACGGTGACTTCTTCGTGGTCACGCCGGTGCGCGTCACCGACCGGCTCATCGAGTTCACCTGGTCGTTCCTCGGCGTCGGGCCCGAGCAGCACATCACCTGGCGGGCCGAGCCCACCGCCGGCGGCGCGCGGCTCACCGTCGAGGACGCCGACCCGGTGCGGCCGCCGGCCGAGATCGAGCAGATGCGCGCCGGCTGGACCGACTTCCTGCAACGACTCGACGGGTACCTGCGCACCGGACGCTCGACGCGCTACGACTGGCGGTCCGACATCGACGGCTCGGTGGACCTGCCACCGGCCTGGGACGCGTTCGAACCGTCGCTGCTCTACCGGTGGCTCCCGGTGGCGAGCGACGGCTTCCGGCCCGCCTGGTTCTTCGTCGTCGACGCCGACGGGCCACGTCGTTTCCCGCTCGACGACTGGTCGGTGCGGGAGGGCACGGTGACGTTCACCGTGCAGGTCACCGAGCGCGGTGCCGGCACCACCGCCGAGCTGGCCCTGCACCGGCTGGCCGACCGTCAGCGGCTGGAGTTCAGCCACCAGGGCTGGCGCCATCTCGGGCTGCCGGACAACCGCGCGCACGCGCTGCGCCGCCGTTTCGCCGCCGCCTGGACGGCCGCCGCGGACTGCGCGCGGGAGCTCGCCCGCCTGTCGGTACCGCCCGGATAGGCGGTCACTCGCCGCCACCACATTGTCATGCAATACTCAAGTAGCATGACAGCCGGAGGGTGGACGAAGTGAACGCGGTCCGCGGGAAACGCTCCTATGACCAGCAGTGTGCCCTCGCTTACGCGTTGGATGTGGTGGGCGAGCGGTGGACCTTGCTCGTCATTCGCGAACTACTCCACGGCCCGCGTCGCTACAATCAGTTACTGGAAGCGCTACCCGGCATCGGCACCAACCTGCTCGCCGCCCGGCTCGCCGCGCTCGTCGACGCCGGCCTGCTGACGCCCACCGAACCCCGCAAGCGCACCGGTGGCTACCAGCTGACCGACCTGGGCCGCTCGCTGCACGAGCCGATCCTCGGGCTGTCCCGCTTCGGGCTCGCATACGCCGCTGGGCACGAGCTGCCCTCCGGGTCCACCGTACGCGCGTCCTGGGCCGTCCTCGCCATCGAGGCGATGGTGGACGACGGACGCACCGGCGAGATCGACGAGAGCTACGAGTTCCGGGTCGACGAGGAGATCTTCCACGTCGACGTGCGGGCCGGTCACGCCGAGGTCGTGGCCGGGCCGGCCGACGCGCCGTCGCTGACCGTCCGGACCGACGCGCGCAGCTTCTTCAGCCTCGGCATGCGGCAGCTCGACCCGATCGAGGCGCTGGTCAGCGGGCAGGTCGCGGCGGTCGGCGTGCCGGCGGCGGTCACCCGCTGCCTCCGGCTGCTCGGCATCACCCCCGACGTGGCGGTTTCCACGGACCGGCTGGCCGACGTGGGGCCCGCCCCGGTGTGACGCCGCCGGTCCGCGGACGAGAGGTGAGGGAGCACAGATGAGCGAGACGTTCGGCGGCACACTCGTGTGCGAGCAGGTCGGGGCGTGGACCTATGTCACAGTCCCGCCCGAGATCGCCGGCCGGCTGGGCACCGCGGCGCGGATCCCGGTGACCGGCCGGATCAACGATACCCCGTACGCCGGCTCGGTGATGACCGGGCCGAACGGCAACCGCTACATCGTGGTCAACAAGACCGTACGCGCCGCCGCCGGGGTGGAGGCGGGAGACGACGTGCGCGTCACCCTGGAACCGGACACCGAGGCGCGCACGGTGGAGGTGCCCGACGACCTGACCGCCGCGCTCGGCGATCATCCCGATGCCCAGGCATTCTTCGCCACGTTGTCCTACTCGCGGACCAAGGAGTACGTCACCTGGATCACCGGCGCCAAGCGGCCGGAGACCCGGGCCCGGCGGATCACCCAGGCCGTCGAGCTGCTCGGCGCAGGCCGGGTGCTCAAGGGCTGACCCCGGGGGATCGGCGCGCTGCGCAAGTTGCGAGAAGCGGCGAGACCCCCGGCCTTCCTACGATCGGCGTACGCGTTCCGGCCCCGGACGGCGGCACGCGACGCACCTGATCCTGACTCCCACGCACCGATCGACGCCACGCGGGCGGCGACCGGTGATCAGTGGTGCCCGTCAGCGGCCCGGTGAGCGTCCGCCGTCCTCGAGCCGGCCCAGGTCGCACCCCAGGGAGGCAGACCGTGACCGTCGAATCGGCAGAGCTGAACGGAGCACACACCACGGAGACGTCCTGGCCGGACTTCGCCGAACTCGAACCGTCGCGGGCCCTGGACACCTTTCCACCGCTCAACGCGATCCAGGCCCGCTCCATCGTCCAGGACCGCTGGGAACGCCTCGTCGCGGTCGTCGAGATCCCGAACCCGATCGAGCGGGTCTGGCAGGCGCTCACCACGCCGGAGGAGATCCGCTCCTGGCTGGCGCGGTGCCGCGGCTCACTGACCGCCGTCGGCAGCGACGTCCTGCTCGACTTCGAGGACGGCGAGTTCTTCCACTGCCGGCCGCTCGTGGCGGAGCCGCCGCGTGACGGCCACGCCGAGCTCAAGTACTTCTGGCGCTGGGTCGGCGTCGGACCGGCCACCCGGGTCGTCTGGGAGCTGGACGCCACCGGCGACGGCGGCACCCGGATCACCGCGACCGAGGAGGCCCTGAACTCGCCGTCGGACTGGCGCGGCTGGAACGGCAACGGCTGGCCGGGGATCCTCGACCAGCTCGCCGGCTACCTGCGTACCGGCACGACGTGGCGCTGGCCGTGGCGGCGGATGGGTCCGTACGTGCAGATCGAGCTGGAGTCCACGCCGTACGACGCCTGGGAGCTGCTGACCAAGCCGGAGTCGCTGCGCTACTGGCTGCAGCGCCGCTTCGGCACGTTCACCGACGGCGACAAGCTCACGCTGATCATGGGAGACGCCAGCGGCGTGGTGGAGATGTCGGTGCACCGCCACGTGGAGCCCAACCAGCAGTTCCCCTCCTACCTGCCGTGGCTGGAGTTCGGCCTGCGCCGGGCGTCGTGGCCGGTCGAGCTCAACGGCAAGCTCTACATCGAGCCGGCCGGCGTGGGCCGCAGCCTCTTCCAGATCTTCGTGGACAACTGGGAGAACCTCCCGGCCGAGCTGCAGCGCGAGGAGCGCGAGATCATCTGCGGCTTCTTCCGCGACTCGATGGTCCGGGCGCAGAACCTGACCTCGCCCCGGCCCTCGCCGTCGCACCAGCACGGCTGGACCTGACCCGCGTCGTCACCCTCCGAGGAAGGCAGCTGCGATGACCCTGTCCGACCAGGTCGAGACCGGGGCGCCGGACGCCCTGATCCAGCTCATGTCGCCGGCCGCCGCCGCCGACCCGTACCCGATCTACTCCTGGCTGCGCGAGACCGCGCCGGTCTACCGCAGCCGGTTCGGCGCGTACCTGGTGAGCCGGTACGCCGACGTGCAGTACGTGCTCAAGCACGCCGAGGTCTTCCCCGGCGCGCACCCGGACGCGATGGCGCAGATGTTCCCGCAGGCCGTCGAGCACGAGGCGTACGACGTGCTGGTCAGCTCGCTGGTGGGCAGCAACCCGCCCAAGCACACCCGGCTGCGCAAGCTGATCGGGCACGGGTTCACCAGCCGCCGGGTGGCCGACATGCAGGCCTCGATGGAACGGTGGTCGGACCGGCTCGTCTCGGACGTGCTGGAGCGCCTGGTCGACGGGGCCACAGTGGATCTGCACACCGACGTCTCGGTGCCGATGCCGATGCACATGATGTCCGACCTGCTCGGCATCCCGGAGCCGGACCGCGAGTCGCTGGCCCGCAACGTGCCCGAGATGATGAACGTCGTCGACCCGGCCGCGACACCCGACGCGGTCCGGCGGGCCGACGAGGCGTTCCGCGAGCTGGGCACCTACTTCGACGCCATGATCGCGCAGCGCCGCCGGGACCCGCGCGACGACCTGGTCTCGGCGCTCGTGCAGGTGCGTGACGCCGAGGACGGCAGCCTCGACGACGCCGAGCTTCGTACCCTGCTGTTCACCCTCTGGTCGGCCGGCTTCGAGACGACGGCGACCGCCATCGACAACGCGATGTTGCTGCTGCTGGAGGACCCGGGGCGCGGACGCTGGCTGGACACCGAGGACGGCACCCGCAGGTTCGTCGAGGAGACGCTGCGCTTCGAGTCGTCGGTGCAGGTCGCGCCCGGCCTGCGCTTCACCGGCGCGGACGTGGAACTGGGTGGGGTCGTCATTCCACAGGGCTCCCAGGTGCGGCTGCTGATCGGGTCCGCGAACCGGGACCCGGAGGCGTTCCCGGACGCGGACGCGTTCGACCCGGGCCGCGCCGGTCCCCTGCCGCTGAGCTTCGGCGCCGGCATCCACTACTGCCTCGGTGCGGGTCTGGCCAGACTGGAGATCGCCGTGTTGCTCCGCCGGCTGCGCGCCGCCGCTCCCGGGCTGGTTCTGGCCGCCCCGCCGGTGCGGCGGCGCACAATACCGCTCCGCGACTTCGCGTCGCTGCCGGTACGGCTCCGTCAGCTCGACTGACACTACGCGAAACGCAAGCTCATTAACTGCGCGAAGATATAGTGGATGATAGGGTGTCGCCATGGCGGACGCGATCAGAGCGCGAGACATCAGCAAGCAGCTAGGCAAAAGTAAGGTTGTCAGCGCCTTGTCGCTGGACGCCGCGCCCGGCACTGTGGTGGGCCTGCTCGGCCCCAACGGCGCCGGCAAGACGACGACGGTGCGGATTCTGTCCACTCTGCTGCGGGCCGACTCCGGCACCGTCGAGATCTACGGCGTCGACGCCGCGAAGCAGCCGGGGCGGGTCCGTTCGATGATCGGGCTCACCGGCCAGTTCGCCGCCGTCGACCCGGTCCTCACCGGCCGGGAGAACGTCGAACTGGTGGCCCGGCTCTACCGCATCGGCCGGGCCGAGGCCCGCCGGCGCACCGGTGAGGTGCTCACCCGCTTCGGTCTGGACGAGGTCGCCGACAAGCAGGTGAAGACCTACTCGGGCGGCACCCGGCGGCGGCTCGACCTCGCCACGAGCATCCTCATCCGCCCGCGCGTGCTCTTCCTCGACGAGCCCACCACCGGCCTCGACCTGGAGTCACGGCTCGGGTTGTGGGCCGAGATCGAGATGCTGGTCCGTGAGGGCACCACAGTCCTGCTGACGACGCAGTACCTGGACGAGGCCGACCGGCTGGCGAAGACGATCACCGTGCTCGACAAGGGGCGGGCGGTGGCCCAGGGCACTCCGTCGGAGCTGAAGTCGCGCGTCGGCGGAGACCGTGTGGAGTTCGTCCTGGAGGATCCCGCCCGGCTCGACGACGCGGTCGCCCTGCTGCGGACGCCGGGCGCCGAGGAGCCCGTCGTCGACCGGCCGCTGGCGCAGATCACCGCCCGGATGGGCGACGATCTCGTCCGGGTCGCCGACGCGCTGAACCGGCTGGCCGACCACGACATCCGGGTGGCGACCCATGTGGTCCGGCGCCCCACCCTCGACGACGTCTTCCTGGCCCTGACCGGCAGCCGCGCCGCCGCTGCCGGCGTCGCCACGTCGTCCGCTCGGAAGGGAGAGGGCAAGTGACCGTCGACGAATCGACGACCCGGCAGCGGGACACCCCCACGCCGGCGTGGGAGGCACCGCCCGAGCGGCGGGGGCCCGGCTGGTTCGTGGGTGACGTGCTGCTGCTGGCCGGCCGCAACATCCGGCACATGCAGCGCCGCCCCGACCAGCTGATGGCGGCGATCCTGCAGCCGATGATGTTCTTCATCCTCTTCACCTATGTGTTCGGCGGCGCCATCTCGGTGCCGGGCGGCGACTACAAGCAGTTCGTGCTGCCCGGCGTCTTCGGGCAGATCGTCGTCTTCGGCGGCATCGCCGGCATGTGCGTGGGCATCGCGGAGGACCTCCGCAACGGCATGATGGACCGGTTCCGCTCGCTGCCGATGAGCAACAGCGCGGTGCTGATCGGCCGCACCCTTGCCGAGACCTTCCGCAACCTGATCGCGCTCGTGGTCACCGGCGCGGTCGGGTACGCCTTCGGGTTCCGGCTGCACGGCACGTTCCTGCAGGTGCTGGCGGGGATCGGCGTGCTGCTGCTGTTCGGCTTCGCGCTCTGCTGGGTGCTGTCGATCGTGGGCGTCACCGCCTCCAGTGCCGAGGGCGCGCAGAGCACCGCGATGCCGTGGATGTTCCTGCTCGGCTTCGTCAGCTCGGCGTTCGTGCCGTCCGAGTCGATGCCCGGCTGGCTGCGGCCGTTCAGCGACAACAGCCCGGTGACGCTGACCATCAACGCGGCGCGCGACTACTTCAACGGTGTCTCACCGGGCGGGGACGCCCTGGCGTCGGTCCTGTGGTCGCTCGGCCTGCTGGTGGTCTTCGTGCCACTGGCGACGGCACTGTTCCGCAAGGCCACGGCACGCACCTGACGGTGGGGGTCGACCCGGCGATCGGCAGGAGGAACCCACGACATGGAGGTCATCGGCGTCGGCTTCGGCCGTACCGGCACCGCCTCGCTGCGGGAAGCTCTCAACATTCTTGGGATGGGTCCCACGTATCACACGAAGGAGATCCTCAAGGACCCCGCCCGGCTGGCCGGCTGGCAGGCGGCTGTGGGCGGGGCCGACGTGGACTGGGACCAGGTGTTCGCCGGCTATCGGTCCACAGTCGACTGGCCCGCCGCGGCGTTCTGGCGCGAGTTGGTGGAGCGGTACCCGGAGGCGAAGGTCATCCTGACCGTGCGCGACCCGGTGCAATGGCACCGCTCGTGCATGCGCACCATTTTCATGGCGTACCGGCAGGATCTGTTCAGCCGCCTCCTCGTCCCCGCCATGCAGTTGCCGCTGCGGGCTCTCGATCGGCGTTTCGGCGCGTTCAACGAGATCTTCGACGGCGTTTTCCGCCGCCATTTCGGGGACGGGCCGATTCAGGACGAGAAATACGCCGTCGAGGTTTTCGAAAAGCACGTCCGCGACGTCCAGGAATGCGTTCCGGCTGAGCGCCTCCTGGTCTATCGAGTATCGGAAGGATGGCCCACCTTGTGTAAGTTCCTCGGTGTGGGAGTGCCCATCGTCGCCTTCCCGCACGACAACGACCAGGATGCCTTCCAGCGGGACAGCCGACTGTTCGTCACCCGCGGCCTGGCCCGCATGGTGACCGGTCCGGTGCGCCGCGCGGTCGGCCGGTTCCGGCGGACGCAGGACGCCCCGGAGGCGGCCGGCCAGAACCGCTGAGGCCGCCGTCCCGGGCGTCCCGCCGACCGCTCCGGCACTCCGGTCGTGTCCGGCGCTGCCGCCGCGGCCGGCCTTCGGCCTGCGTTCGTCCGGCCGACCCGTTTGCACGATCCCTGCGACCGGACGGGAGTGTCGATGGACAAGGAACTCGAGGAGTACGCGGACCGCGCCTGGCGCGGTGACGAGCCGCTGTTCGCCTACTACAAGGGTGAGCTCCGTAAGGACGGGCTCCGCCGGATCGACGACGGTGTGTGGATGTGGGCGGCGACCGGCAACGTCTACGTCTTCGAGACGGCCGACGGCCTGGTGCTCTTCGACACCGGCGACCGCAACACCGCGGCCGCGCTGCACGCGGCGGTGCGGGCACGCAGCACCGCACCGGTCGTCACCGCCGTCTACTCCCACGGCCACATCGACCACGTCCTCGGGCTGTCACCGTTCGAGGCGGAGGCCGCCGAGCGCCACGACCCCGGCATCTCTGTCGTGGCGCACGCCGCCGTGCCGGAGCGCTTCGCCCGGTACCGGCTGACCGCCGGGTACAACGCGACAGTCAACCGCCGGCAGTTCCGCGCTCCCGGTATCACGTGGCCGACCGACTATCGCGAGCCCGACCGCACCTACCTCGACACGCTCACGCTGCGGCACGGCGATCTGACGATGGAGCTGCGGCACGGTCGCGGCGAGACGGACGACGCGACGATGGCCTGGCTGCCCGAGCGGCGCATCCTGTGCTGCGGCGACTTCTACGCCTGGGTGGCGCCCAACGCCGGCAACCCGCAGAAGGTCCGCCGCCACGTGGCCGAGTGGGTGCGGGCGCTGCGCTGGATGGCCGGCCTCGGCGCCGAGATCCTGCTGCCCGGCCACGGTCTGCCGGTGGTCGGTGCCGACCGCGTCCGCGAGACGCTGCTCGGGTCGGCGACGTTGCTGTCGACACTGCACGACGGTGTGGTGGCGATGATGAACGAGGGCTGCACGCTCGACGAGATCCTGCACGCCCCCCTGGTCACGCCGGAGGTGTCCGCCCTGCTGGCCCAGCCGTGGCTGCGCCCCACCTACGACGATCCGCAGTTCATCGTCCGCACCGTCTGGCGCACCTACGGCGGCTGGTACGACGGTGACCCGGCCACCGTGCGACCGGCGCCGCGCGCCGACCTGGCCGCCGAGGTGGCGCAGCTCGCGGGCGGAGCGTCCCGCCTGGCCGAGCGCGCCCTCGACGCGGCGGACCGCGGCCGGCTCGACCTCGCCGGTCACCTCGCCGAGTGGGCGGCGTTGAGCGCTCCCGAGGACCGTGACGTGCAGCGGGCCCGCGCCGACGTGTTCGGGCGGCTCGCCGCCGGCACGCCGGCGTTGATGGCGCAGGGCATCTACACCTGGGCGCAGGCCGAGGCCCAGGCCAAGGCCGACGACGTCGACCCGTGGTCGACGATGCGCGGGGGCCGCTGGGCGCCCTGACGCCGGAAAACACGGCCGGACAGGACGGTGGGGGTGGTACCCGGATCCGGGTACCACCCCCACCGTCCTGCCGTCAGTCGCCGGACTCCTCGACGATCATCACGCCGTTGCCGTCCGGGTCCTCCACCGAGAAGAACGCGCCGAACGGGGCGTCGAAGACCGGCGACGCCTCCACGCCCGCCGAGGCCAGCTCGTTGTGCAGGCCCTTGACGTCCTTGCACGCCACCGAGATGTGCTGCGCCCCGGGGCGGAGACCGCCCACGCCCCAGGTGGCGAGCACCACTGTGGTCTCGCCTCCCGGAGTGCCCAGCTGCAGCCAGCGCAGGCCCGGCTCCGGCGGCATCTCGTCCGGGGTCATCTCGTGGTCATTGATCACCTCGAATCCGAGGCGGGCGTAGAAGTCTTTCGCCTTGTCCTGGTCGGTGACCGGGATGGTGATCAATGTGATGTGGCTGATTCCCATGGAATTTCCCATCTCACGGCATATGGGCGAACAGTGCGATCATCCTACCGAACCGGTCCCCGTTGTGCATGCCTGAGACGCGCATGTCCGGCGCGGATTGTCATGGTCGCGCCGGACGAGTGCGATGGCGAGATCAGTTCGATTTCACCATTTCCCGGCGCAGGGTGTCGGCCGCGTTTCCGGTACGCATTTCACACACCCGGACGAGCGTGTCGTAGGCGACGAGCGCCCCGCGTACCGTCTCGTTGTAGAGATCCTGCGCGGCCACGCCGAGGTCGCGCATGGGCTGCATGAACAGCAGGAAGAACGCGTTGAAGTCGTACCCGTTCAGGATCTCCTCGCCGATCGGCTCCATGCGCTGGAGCAGCTGCACCCGCACCCGCAGCTTGCGCAGGTAGGCGATGCGCGACTGGGCCATGCCGGCGAAGCCGCCCTCGCCGGCCTGGATCAGCCGGTTCTCGAAACACTCGTCCCGGCCCTTGGCCAGCGCGAGTGCGCTGTACCGCTGCAGCTCCCCGTACTCCCGGACCGCGGTGTCGATCTGGTCGACGGTCCCGTCCAGGGCCCGGAAGGTCTGCGAGTAGGTCTTCAGGACGCCCGCCATCTGCTCGGCCACGTTGGCGGCGTCGAACGAGCCGTCCGGTGACACGGCTCCGGCGGAGGCTTCGACGACGTACCGCACCGTGTCGTCGAGGCAGGCCAGCGAATCGAGGCAGTCGCGAACGGCGCGCAGCGTCGCGCCGGTCGCGACCGCGTCGGACACCAGACCGGTGACGATCTCGGCGGCGTCTCCGGCGGCGTAGTTGGTCGGGGGGCACTCATTGTGTAGACCCAGTACACCCACAGCTTCCTCCCTCACTGGTGATCGAGCTCTCCCTCGACCCTAGGGGCGCTGCGGGGGCCGGGACTTCTCCTGTGTTGCCCGCCGGTACGGCCGGCCCGGATAGGCAAGCGGCGAGAAGCCGGGCCGCGGACCGGCGCGAAGAATGATCGCGGAGAGCGCGGCGAACCTGCGGAAAGGGTGGTGCCCGATGCCCGGCGACGCGACGACGGATGCGGTGTCGACTCCGGAACTGGCGGAGGTGTTCGACCGGGCGGCCCCACGCTACGACCGCACCGGCGTCCGCTTCTTCGGGCCGATCGGCGCTCGCCTGGTGGCAGGGCTCGATCTGCGCCCGGGCGAGGACGTGCTCGACGTCGGCTGCGGGCAGGGCGCCTGCACCGTCCCCGCCGCCCGCGCCGTTGCGCCGGGCGGCTCGGTGATCGGCATCGACGTGGCGCCGGTCATGGTGGAGGGCGCCCGCGCGGAACTCGCCGACGAGGGCCTGACGAACGCGGAGGTACGGATCGGTGACGCGGCCACACCCGGCTTCGCCCCGGCCCGGTTCGACGCGGTCGTCGCGGGCCTGGTGATGTTCATGCTGCCCGACCCGGCGGACGCCGCGGCCCGCTACCGACGGCTGCTGCGCCCGGGCGGCCGCTTCGCGATGACCACGTTCGGCGCCGACGACCCCGCGTTCTTCCACGTCACCGACGCCGTCGTGCCGTACGTGGACGGTGGCATGCCCCCGGTCCCCGGCCGCACCGACAATCCGTTGCGCTCCAAGGAGGGGATCCACCGCCTGCTGCGCGACGCCGGCTTCGCCGACACGCGGATCGAGGACGAGACGCTCGACCTCGAGTTCACCGACCCGCGGCAGTGGTGGGCCTGGCTGTGGCAGACGGCCGGCCGGATGGTGCTCGAGCGGGTGCCCGCGGAGCGGCTGGGTGCGGCGCGGGCGGCCGCCGAGGCCCGGATGGAGGAGGTCGCCGCCGACCGCGGACGCCTGGTCGTGCACTGGAACGTCTGGTACTCGTACGCCACCGCCGGCTGACTTCGAGCCCGTCCCGAAGGGGGATCCGTCATGGCCGCAACCAGCCCGCCGACGTTGCAGGGCCTGCCGCTGTTCGGCAACGCCTTCGCCTTCATGCGTGACCCGGTCGCGCTGGCCCGCGCCGGCTACGCCGAGCACGGTCCCGTGTTCGCACTGCGGATGGGGCCGCGGCGCTCGGTCGTCGTGGCCGGCGTCGAGGAGAGCCGGCACGCCATCGCGCTGCCCGAGACGATCCTCGCCGTCCAGCCGGTCTACCAGTGGCTGAAGCCCATGTTCGGCGCGGTCATGCAGGCCGCCGACCACCCGGACTACCTGCGTCAGCGGGCCGCGTTGCTGCCCGCCTTCCACAGCCGCAACCACGCGGACTACCTGGCCGCCATCATCGGTGAGACGAGCGACTGGATGGACCGGCTCGGCCCGCGCGGCGAGTTCGACGCGCGCGCCGACCTGGAGCGGCTGAGCATGGACATCGCCGTACGCCTGTTCCTGGGGTCCGGCTTCCGCGCCCGGCACGGCGACCGGTTCCGGTCGCTCTTCCTCGACATCGCGGCCGGGATGGAGTTCTTCCTGCCGGCCAACCTGCCGACGCCGCGCCTGCGCCGGCGCGACCGCGCGCGCCGGGAGATGTTCGAGCTGATGGGGCCGCACCTGCGGGCGGTCCGGGAGGATCCGGACACCGGACGGTACGGCTTCCTGCCGCACCTGCTCTCGGGCGGCGCGGCCTTCGACGACGAGACCGTCATCGGGCTCATCCTGATCCTGGTGTACGCGGCGTACGAGACGACAGCGGCCCAGATGGCCTGGTCGCTCATTCTGCTGCTGCAGCACCCGAAGGAACTGGCGGCGATGGAGGAGGAGATCGCCGATCTGCCCCGGCAGGCCGGCGACTGGACCGTCACGGACCTGCACCGGCAGCGACGGCTGTTCGAGGCGCTGCTGGAGTCCCAGCGGCTGCGGCCGGTCACGACGCTGCTGACCCGGCAGACAGTCACCGCGTACGAGGTCGGTGGTTTCACCGTGCGGGCCGGCTGGCAGACGCTGTTCTGCCCGCCCGTGACGCACCGCGTGCCGGAGGTGTTCCCGGACCCGGACCGGTTTGACCCCGACCGGTTCAGCAGGGACCGGGACGCCGACGGCCGGGCGGCAGCCGGCCTGCTCAACCTCGGCGGCGGCCTGCACGCCTGCCTGGGCGCCCGCTTCGCCGACCTGGAGATGAAGGCGGTGCTGGCGATGCTGACCCGCTCGTACGACATGGAGCTGGGGATCGCCGAGCCGCGGCAGGCGCCGGGGCTGGGTGTGGCCCGGCCCGCGTCGTGCCCGGTGCGGTACACCGCCCGGTCCTGACCTCGTGGCCGTCGGTGGACCCGGTTCCACCGGCGGTCACGGGCACCGGCACGGCCGGGGCTCTCAGCGGACCTGCGCCCGCCGCGGCCCGGCCTGGGACTCGAGCATCAGCAGGGGGAACGCGAGCAGCAACGGCGGATCCAGCAGGGCCGGCCGGCGCAGCGGGATGCCGACCGCGACGGTGGCCTGCGCCGCGACCGGCTCGTCGGGGATCTCGGCGGCGCCGACACAGATGCCGGCCGAGGGCTCCTCGGTGAGGACCTCGCCGATGGTCGCGTCGGTGCGGGCGCTGACCGCGAGCACGCTCGCCCGGCCCGCCGCCGCGAGCGGTAGCGGGAACACCGCCGGCGAGAGGATCGCGGCGCAGGACGAGGGCCGTTGCTGCGGTATTCCGGACCGGAAGGTGGCGACCACGGTGAGGCCCGGGTGGCCGTCCGGGCGGGCCCCGACGTGGAGGAGCGCGAACGGCTGACGTGCGGGGGCCGGTGGGGTGGAGACCAGTTCGCGCAGGGGCAGGTCCGCGACGGCCCGGCCGTACGTGCGGAAGCGGCCGGGTGACACACCGACGAGGCGGGTGAACTGGGTGGTGAAGGTGCCGAAGCTGGAGTAGCCGACCGCCATGCTGATGTCGGTCGCGCTGGCGTCGCTGCCGAGGAGCCGGCGTTTCGCCTCGGCCATCCGCACGGCGGTGAGGAACCGGCCCGGCGTGACGGCGGTCAGCATCCGGAACACGCGGTGGAAGTGGAACGGGCTCATCAGCGAGGCCCGGGCGATGTCGTGCAGCCGGTGTGGCTCGTCGAGGTGGCGCCGCATCGAGGTCACCGCCTGGGTGATCGCTCCGATGTGCACGGAAGCCGCGGTCGCGGTGGTGGTCCCTGTTTCGTGGACGGCAGGCATGGGGCGTCGGACCTCCTGAGGGGATTGCGGAGATCGATCAACGACGGCAGCAGCAGGGCCGGATGGACGTCGGCGGAGCGCTGTCCGACTCGATGCTATAAATTCATATAGCAATCGGCAAGCCCGTGAGAGCTATGTGTGAACAGTCCGCCACGGTAGGTGCTGCACCGGTTGGAGGGTAGCTGCGCCATTTTCGGCACCGGCAATCGATTTCATAGGTTTGTTTCCCGACAGAGCGCATTCGCCACCGAAGGCGCCGCGCCGAAACGGTCGAGCAGTTGCAGACCGATCCGGCGGATTGTCCGCAACATTCGATAGGATGTGCCGTGCTCGTCATGCCGGGCCATCAGGAGCGACTTGTCGACCAGGCGGTTGAGCAGCGGACGCAGGTCGATCCGGACCTCCCGGTCGCAGTAGGAACGGGCCGTCCTCTCCACCATGTCCGGGCTCACCGGTTCCTCCATCCCGCTGACCAGCGCGAGGCACTGCTGTTCGGCGAGCGTGAGCCGGTCCACTGTGCGTACCACCGCCGCGTGCAACGAGCGGTGGTGCGCGGGCGTGCCCCGGCGGCTCGCGTCCAGCAACCGCAGCGGGTCGCGGCACTGCTCGGCGAGTTCGGGCAGACCGGTGGTGCGCAGCACGCGGGCGGCCAGTTCCAGCGCGAGCGGCAGGCCGTCGAGCCGGCGGCAGATGGTGGCGACCAGGGCGCAGTTGTCCTCGTCCACCGAGAAGGACGGGCACGCCTGGGTGGCGCGCCGCGCGAACAGCGCCACGGCGGGCACGCGCAGCAGCGCCGCCGGGTCGGCCGGAGTCTCCGGCCCGGGCGGGCGGAGCGGACCGATCGTCAGGATCGTCTCGTACGGCAGGCCGAGCAGCTCCCGTGAGGTGACCAGGACGCGCGCCTGCGGACAGGACCGCAACAGGTCGTCGACGAGCCCGGCGCAGGGCTCCAGGACGTTCTCGGCGTTGTCCAGGAGGAGCAGTAGCTGCTGGCCGGCCAGATCGTCGAACGGCCGGGCCGCAGGGGCGTGACGCTGCGGGAGCATCGGGTGCAGGGTTCGCCGTACCGCGTCGGCCGCCTCCGCGGCACCGCAGGCAGTGGCCAGTTCCACCACCGCGACGCCGTCACGGAAGTCCCCCCTGGCGGCGGCCGCCGCCGCGCGCGCGACAGCGCTCTTGCCCACCCCCGCGGGCCCGCTCAGCGTGATCAGCCGCTGCTGGACGAGCAGGTCACGCAGCTGTCGCAGCTCGGTCTCGCGGTCGATCAGCGGGTCGACCGCCGGTCCCGGCCCGAGCCAGCCGCCGGGTGGTGCTGGGACTCGGCTCCCGCCGGCGGCTACCAGTTGCCGGTGCACCCGGCGCAGCTCGTGGCCGGGTTCGACGCCCAGCTCGGCCTGCAGCCGGGTGCGGATCCGGTCGTAGTGGGACAGCGCCGAGGCACCGTGGCCGGCGCGCCGCTGGGTCTCCAGGTAGAGCGCCTGCGCGGCCTCGTTGAGGGGGTCCACCTGGGCGAGACGTTCGGCGGTGGGCAGGACCGCGACGGCGCCCTTGCTGGTCAGGCCGGCCCGGACGTACGCCATCGCCACTGTGGTCCACTTTCCCCGAAGCAGGGTGACGTCCTCGCACCCGGGCAGCAGGGACTCGAGATCGGTGGTCAGCGAGGCGGGCCACTCGCCGAGTGCCCGGCGCAGCAGGCCGTACGCCTCGCCGGCGGCACCGGAGGCCAGCAGTTGCAGCCCGTGGTCGGCGTGGCTGTGGAAACGGCTGACATCCACCGCGTCCGGTGGCAGCCGAAGCTGGTAGCCGGTGCCGCTGTGCCCGATCACGTTGGTGCGGCGCCGCGCCGGGGTGTCCGGCTCCATCACCTGGCGCAGCCGGGCGATGTACGTGTGCACCAGCGACTGCGGGGTGCCGGGCGGCTGGTTCTCCCAGAGGGCCTCGATGATCTCGTCGATCGGCACCGGGGTGCCGTGGCGCAGGGACAGCAGGGCGATGATTGCCCGTTGTTTGCGGGACCCGAGGTCGACCTTGCGGGAATCGATTACTGCGTGGGTGGCGCCGAGGACTTTAATCTCCACAATTGCCGCACGCAACACGTTGCCCCCAGGTCGCCCGTATCGACGTCAACCAACGTCAGAGTAGTAATTAATTCGGGAAACCTGAAGTGCACAAATATTGCGCCGTAAATTGGTTTTCTATATGTAGCCTGGGTTGTGTGCCGAGGACCGGGCGGCCGAAGGCCGAGTTGGTGTTGACCGACGAGGAGCGCGCGACGCTGGTGCGCTGGTCGCGGCGGGCGAAGTCCTCTCAGGCCCTGGCGCTGCGGTGCCGGATCGTCCTGGCGTGTGCCGAACCCGGGGCGACCAATGCCGCAGTGGCGGCCGACCTGGGGGTGTCGCGGCCGACGGTGGGGAAGTGGCGCAGCCGTTTCGTGCAACGGCGTCTGGAGGGTCTGGCCGACCGGGACCGCCCGGGCCGGCCGCCGTCGATCGGCGCGGACCGGGTGGAGGAGGTGCTGGTGTCCACGCTGGAGGAGGCGCCCCCGGGTGCTACCCACTGGTCCCGCAGGTCGATGGCCGAGAGGACCGGGCTGTCGCGGTCGACAGTCGGGCGGATCTGGCGCCGATTCCACCTCAGACCGCACCGGGATCCGCCGTTCAACCTCTCGGCCGACCCGGTGTTCATGGCGAAGGTGGTCGATGTGGCCGGGTTGTATCTGAACCCGCCGGCCGGCGTGGTCGCGCTCGTGGTTCACGAGGCGGCACGGATCCCGCCAGGGCCGCCGACGGCGCCCGGCCGGCCTGCCCCGGAGCGCCCGCGCGCCGGCGCCGCCGGCCTGTTCGCCGCGCGCACCGTGGCCGACGGCGCCGCCGCGGGCCGCAGGTACCGGGCGGCGGATCTCAAGAGGTTCCTCGCCCGGGTCGACGCCTCGGTCCCCGCCGAGCTGGACGTTCACCTCATCTGGGACAACCACGGCGCGCACCACGCCCCGGCCGTCACGTCCTGGCTGGACCGGCACCCCCGCTTCCGCGTGCACGTCACCCCGACCGACTCGGCCTGGTTCACCCAGCTCGATCGCTGGTTCGGCTTCCTCGCCGACCAGATGGTCCCGCGCGGCACCCCCCAGTCAGTGCAGGCCCTGGAGGTCGGCATCAGCGCGTGGGTCGCGGAGCGGGGCGAGAACCCCGGCCCCTTCACCTGGACGAAGACGGCCGAGGAGATCATCGAGTCCCTCGGTCGATTTAATAAACGGACATCTGGCGCGGGCGAGTAGTGAGATCGGCCGCGGAAACGCGATTTCGTTACTATATGTAATTCAAGTTTTCTTCAAGAACGGATGTGCAGACTGGCGCCGCACGGACACTGTGGACCGACTCCGCGGGAGCGTCATGAGAACCGACAACGCCACGCTCGACGAAACCCGCCCCCGTAGCTGGCGCCGCCTGCTGCATCAGCCGGACCGCCTCGCCGACTTCACGGTCCGGGGCTTCGCGTCCGACCCGCCCGAGCTGCGCGCGAGACTGGAGACCGCCGCGGGAACCTTCCTGGACGGCTTCAACGCGGGACTCGACGCCCCCGCCGGCGCGCCTCCGCGATTCGACGACCAGCCGGACCACCTGCGCGGTTTCGCCGTGGAAGGGCTGGCCATGCAGGCCGCACTGCTCGACCTCCTCGTCCCGGGCAGCCGCCGGCTGCCGGCCGTGCTGCGCCTGCACGGCCCGGCCCACATCCACCTGATCCATGTCGGCGTGGGATGGGCGATGGCCAAGCTGCGCTGGCCGTTCTGGGCCCGGCTGTCCGGCCTGGACCCGCTGCTGCGCTGGCTCGCGCTCGACGGCTGGGGCTTCTCCGCGGGCTTCTTCGCCGACGCCGGTGGGCTGCGCCGCATCACCGCCCACCCGCGCCGGTGCTCCGAGCGCTGCGCCATCCGCTACCAGGGTGTCGGCCGCAGCCTGTGGTTCCGGGGCACCGCGGTACCCACCCGGGTGGCGGACCTCGTCGCCACGCTGCCGCAGTGGCACCACGGCGACGCCTGGAGCGGTGTGGGCCTCGCCGCCGCGTACGCCGGCGGGGTCTCGCCGGAGGGACTCGCCACGCTGCGCGAGCGTGCCGGAGCGCACGCCGGCGACCTCGGCCAGGGTGTGGCCTTCGCCGCCGCGGCCTGGCAGCGCAGCGGCTGGACCCCGCCCGAACTCGCCAGCACCGTGCACGCGCTCACCGGCACCGACCCGCGTACCGCTGCGGACTGGACCCGCGAGGCCGAGGCCGGGCTCCGCACGCCCGCCACCGGCCCGGTCGAGTACCAGACGTGGCGGCAGCGCATCCGCGCCCGCGTGCTGCTCGCGTCGCTCTGATCCGCCCGCGACCATCCGAGGGGGAACCTGTGCCGTCCGCTGTTCGTAGAACGCTCGTACCCGCCCTGGCCGTGCTGCTGTGTGTCGTGGCCGGCCTGTTCACCCGGCTGCCGTCGGTCTCCGCGTCCGACGCCGACGCCCTGAGCGCCCGCTTCGCCTTCACGCCCGCTCCGTTGAACGCCACCGGGGACACCCGCCGGCTCCGCGAGGTCCAGCCCGCACTGAACCATCTCGCCGCGTGGATCTCCGCGGTCGGCGCAGGCGTCGGCCTCGGCGACTTCGACGGCGACGGCCTGCCGAACGACCGCTGCCTGGTCGACCCCCGCGACGACTCGGTCACCGTGGCGCCGGTGCCGGGCACCGGCGAACGGTACGCCGCCGTCACCCTCCAGCCGGCCGGTGTCGCGTACGACGCCCGCACCACAGCGCCGATGGGATGCCTCCCCGCCGACTTCAACGGCGACGGCGCACTCGACGTCCTGGTGTACTTCTGGGGCCGCGTACCGCTGCTCTACCTGCGCCAGCCCGGCGGCGGCGCACCCGGCGCCGCGGGCTTCCGGGCGAGCGACGTGGTCGCTCCCGGCGAGATCTGGAACTCGACCACCGCCAACGTCCTCGACGTCGACGGCGACGGCGGCCTGGACATCCTCATCGGCAACTACTTCCCGGACGGCGCGCGGGTGCTCGACCGGACCGCCGCCGACGACCCGGTGATGCGGATGCAGGACTCCATGTCCCTGGGCCGCAACGGCGGCCGCAACCGGCTCCTGATGTTCGACGGGAACACCCCCGCCGCCGGCGGCGCGCCCGTTCCCGCGTACGCCGACCGGTCCGACGCCTTCACCACCGGCCAGGCGCGGGCCTGGACCCTGGCCACCGGGGCGCAGGACCTGACCGGCGACGGCCTGCCGGAGCTCTACTTCGCCAACGACTTCGGGCCCGACAACCTGCTGGTGAACGAGTCCCGTCCCGGCCGGCCCGAGTTCCGCGAGGTGAGCGGCACGCGCGACCCGCTGGCCCCCAAGTCCAAGGTGATCGGGCACGACTCGTTCAAGGGCATGGGCGTCGCCTTCGACGACCTGAACGCCGACGGCCGGCCGGATCTGCTGGTCAGCAACATCACCTCGCCGTTCGCCCTGCAGGAGAGCAACTTCGCCTTCGTCAGCACAGGCGGCCGGTTCACCTCCGGGCGCGCGCCGTACCGGGACCGCAGCGAGGAACTCGGGCTGTCCCGCAGCGGCTGGGCCTGGGACATCAAGGCCGCCGACTTCGACGCCGACGGCCGCCGCGAGATCACCCAGGCGGTCGGCTTCCTGCACGGTGGCACCGACCGCTGGGCCGAGCTCCAGGAACTCGCGATGGCCAACGACACCTTCCTGAAGTACCCGTGGGCCTGGCCGAACTTCCGGCCCGGCGACAGCCTGTCCGGCCACGAGCGCAACCCCTTCTTCGTACGCGGGCCGAACGGCCGGTTCGTCGACGTGTCGAAGCGGCTGGGGATGACGAGCACCCAGGCCTCCCGGGCCATCGCCGTCGGCGACGTCGACCACGACGGGCGGCTCGACATGGCGGTCGCCAACCAGTGGGCCGCCTCGGAGCTGTTCCGCAACACCGGTCCGGCGACGACCCACCTCGGGCTGCGGCTGGTGGTGCCCACCGCCAACGGCGCGACCCGTGCGGCGATCGGTGCCCGCGTCGAGGTGCGCCGCGCCGACGGTACGACGCTGACCGACCAGCTCTACCCCGCCAACGGACACACCGGCGTGAACGCCGACGAACTGTACTTCGGCCTCGGCGGCAGCCCGTCCGCCCAGGTCCGGATCACCTGGCGCGACGCCGCCGGACAGCACGAGACGAGCACCACGCTCGCCTCGGGCTGGCACACGGTCACGCTGCGACCCGAGTCCTGATCGAGGAGAGAACCATGGCCAACAAGGACCCCCGGATCGTCGCGCTGCGCCGGTTCGCCCTGTCCATCACCGTGTTCACGCTGCTGGGGCACACGGTCCTCGGATTCGAGCAGTCGTGGCTCACGCCGATCGCCGCGCTGCTCACCGCGTACGCTCTCGAGCTTCTCCTGGAGACGCTCGAGGCCCGCGTCGAGCGCCGCCCGGTCCGCTACCGAGGCTCCGCCATCGACCTCGTCAACTTCCTGCTGCCCGCGCACATCGGCGGACTGGCCTGCGCGATGCTGCTCTACGGCAACGAGCGGCTGTGGCCCACCCTGTTCGCCGTCACCGTCGCGATCGCGAGCAAGTACGTGGTGCGGGTGCGCTTGACCGCCGGGGGAGCGGCGAAGCACGTCCTCAACCCGAGCAACTTCGGCATCGTCGTGACGCTGCTCTGCTTCACCTGGGTGGGGATCGCACCGCCGTACCAGTTCACCGCGAACATCAACGGGATCTGGGACTGGGTGGTGCCCGGCGCGATCCTGGCCGCCGGCACGATGCTCAACGCCAAGCTGACCCGGCGCGGGCCGCTGGTCGCCGCCTGGGTCGCGGGCTTCGCCGCACAGGCGGTGCTGCGGTCGGTGATCTTCGACCACGCTCTGGTGGCGGCGCTCCTGCCGATGACCGGCGTGGCGTTCGTCCTGTTCACCAACTACATGATCACCGACCCCGGAACCACCCCGCACGCGCCGCGCCGGCAGGTCGTGTTCGGTCTGGCCACCGCGGCGGTCTACGGCACGCTGGTGCTCCTGCACATCGAGTTCGGGCTGTTCTTCGCGCTCACCACCGTGTGCGTCGGCCGCTGGGTGGTGATCGTGACCGCCCGCCGGATCCGCGAGCGGCGGCAGCCGGTCACCGGACCCGGTGCGCCGGAACGCGCCTCCCAGTCCGCCGTCCCGGTCGGAGCCCAGGCATGACCGGCACGAGAGCCCCGATCGTCGTGGTGGGCATGGCCTGCCGGTACCCGGACGCCGCGGACCCGGGGCAGCTCTGGCAGACGGTGCTCGGGCGCCGGCGCGCCTTCCGGCCCCTGCCACCGGAACGGCTGCCGGTCGCCGACTACCACCGGCCCGGACCCGAGGAGGTCGACCACACGTACGTCGACCGCGCCGCCGTCCTCAGCGACTGGGTGTTCGACCGGTCCCGCTTCCACGTGCCCGGTGAGGTCTTCCGGGCGGTCGACCTGACCCACTGGCTGGCCCTGGAGGTGGCCGCGGACGCGCTCGCCGACGCCGGCTGCCCGGCGGGCGCGGGCCTGCCCGACGACCGGGTCGGCGTGCTGCTCGGCAACTCGATGACCGGCGAGTTCAGCCGCGCCAACGGGCTCCGCCTGCGCTGGCCCTACGTGCAGCGGCTGCTCGCCGAGACGCTGGCGGGGCTGGACCTGTCGGACGCCGAGCGGGAGAAGCTGCTCGCCGCCGCGGAGGACCGGTTCAAGGAGCCGTTCCCGCCGCCGGGCGAGGAGACGCTCGCCGGGGCGTTGTCAAACACCATCGCCGGCCGGATCTGCAACCACTTCGACTTCCACGGCACCGGCTACACGGTCGACGCCGCCTGTGCCTCGTCGCTGATGGCTGTCGCCACGGCCGCCCGGATGCTCGCCGACGGCGATCTCGACGTGGCGCTGGCGGGCGGTGTGGACCTCAGCCTCGATCCGCTGGAACTGGTCGGCTTCGCCCGCGTGGGCGCGCTGGCCACCGGCGACATGCGGATCTACGACTCGCGGCCGACCGGGTTCCTGCCGGGGGAGGGCTGCGGGATCCTGGTCCTGTGCCGTGAGGACTTCGCCGCGGAACACGGCCTGCGGCCGTACGCGCGGCTGCACGGCTGGGGCACGTCGTCGGACGGCAACGGCGGGCTGACCCGGCCCGAGCCCGCCGGCCAGCTGCTCGCGCTGCGGCGCGCGTACGACCGGGCGGGTCTCACTCCCGAGCAGGTGTCGTTCGTGGAGGGGCACGGCACCGGCACCGCTGTCGGCGACGAGACCGAACTGTCCGCGCTGCGCGACCTGCACGCCGGCCGCCGCCTCCCGGCGGTGCTCGGCAGCGTGAAGGCGAACATCGGGCACACCAAGGCGGCGGCCGGAGTCGCCGGGATGATCAAGGCCGTACTCGCGATCCACCACCAGGTGATCCCGCCGACCACCGGCTGCGAGTCACCGCATCCCGCACTGGCCGCCGCCGGGTCGCCGCTGGTGGTGACCGACGAGCCGACGCCGTGGCCCGGCCCGGACCGGTACGCGTCGGTCAGCGCCATGGGCTTCGGCGGCATCAACGCCCACGTGGTGCTGGGCGGGATCACGCCCACCACCCGCCGGGTCGTCACCGACGCCGAGCGCCGGGCCGCCCGTCCCATGCCGTCCCACGAGGTGGTGGTGTGCGCGGCGGCCGACCGTGCGGCCCTGACCGCGCGGCTGACCGACCTGGCCGATCTGGCCGGCCGGCTGTCCCGGGCGGAACTGGGTGATCTCGCGGCCACGCTGGCCGCGGAGCCGGTCGCCGAGGGCGCCGTCCGGTTCGCCGCCGTGGTACGCGACCCGGACGGCCTGGTCCGCGCCGCCCGGCGCGCCGTGACCGCGCTGGCCGACGCGGACACCGAGCTGTTCGACCCGGAGGCCGGTGTCTTCCTCGGCGCCGGCGCGGCGCCCCGGATCGGTTACCTGTTCTCCGGACAGGGATCCCCGGTCCGTCCGGGCGCGGGCGCGCTGGGGGAGCTGCTCGACGGACCGCTCGCCGGGTACGACCCGGAGGTGGAGGTCGCGGCGGGCGCCGTGCCGGACACCGCAGTCGCCCAGCCCGCCATCCTGCGGGCCTCGCTCGCCGGTCTGACCTGGCTGCGCCGGCTGGGGGTGGAGGCCGAGGCGGCCGTCGGGCACAGCCTCGGCGAGATCGGCGCGCTGTGCTGGGCGGGGGCACTCGACGACAAGGAAGCCCTCGACCTGGTACGCGTTCGAGGCCGGCTGATGAGCGACGCGCCGGGTCGCGGCGCGATGGCCGCCGTCGCCGGGCCCGCGGACCGGGTCCGCGAGCTGCTCCGCCCGGGCCCGGTCGTGGTCGCCGGGGAGAACAGCGCGGAGCAGTGCACGGTGTCCGGCCCGGCCGCGGAGGTGGCCCGGTTCGTCGCCGGCGCCCCGTCCGCCGGCCTGCGGGCCACCGCACTGCCGGTCTCGCACGCCTTCCACTCGCCGATGATGGCTGCCGCGAGCCTCGCCCTGCGCGATCACCTCACCGGACTCGCCGGGCGGGCACCCCGACGGCCGGTCTGCTCCACGGTGACCGGTGACTGGCTGGACACCGGCACCGACCTCGCCGGCCTGCTCACCCGTCAGCTCGTCGAGCCGGTCCGCTTCCGCGACGCGCTGGCGCGCCTGGCCGAGCGAACCGACCTGCTGATCGAGGTGGGCCCCGGCGCCGTGCTGGCCGGGCTGGCCGCGGATCTGCCGGACGCCCGCGTGGTGGCTCTCGACTCGGGCGCGCCCGGCCCGCACGGCATCGCCACCGTGACCGCCGCGCTGTTCGCGACGGGCGCCGGGCCGGACGTGGGCGCCTACTACGCGCGCCGGGCGTGCCGCCGGCTCACGCCGGACTGGCGGCCGGTCTTCCTGCGCAACCCCTGCGAGGGCACCGGCGGACCGGCGCGGTCGCCGCAGCCGCCTCGTCCCCGTCCGGCGCCCGCCACGCCGACATCCGCCCCGCCCGTGGTCACCGTGGACGACACCGACCTGCTGAGCGCCGTCACCCGGCGGGTGGCGGCCATGGTCGAACTCGACGCGGCCACGCTGCGCCCGGACACCCGGCTCGTCGCCGACCTGCACCTCAGCTCGCTGCGGGTCAGCCAGCTCGCCGTGGACGCCGCCGCGGCGGTCGGCCGGTCGGCACCTGCGGTCCCGGCCGCCCTGGCCGACGCCACCATCGACCAGCTCGCCGCGATGCTCGCCACGCTGCCGGCGGCAGGGGAGGCCGACGCCCCACCGGCCGGCATCGCCAGTTGGGTGCGCGCCTTCACCGACCGGTTCGTCGAGTCCGCCGCCCCGACGACCAGGCCGGGCGCCCGGCGCGGGTGGACGGTGCTCGGTACCGAGGACCACCCGCTGAGCAAGGGGGTGGCCGAGCACTTCCCGCTCGCCGACCCCCCGGACGCGCGGTTGCTGCTGCTGCCACCGGGCCTCACGGTGCCGGCGGAGCTGGTCGTGACCGCGCTGCGCGCCACCGCCGCCGACGGGCTGCCGCTCGTGGTGCTGCACCACGGCGGGGTGGGCGCCGCGGTCGGCCGCAGCCTCGCCGTGGAGCGGCCGGGCGCCGCGGTGATGGTCGCCGAGACCCCGGTGGACGACCGCTGCCTCAAGCTCGTCGCCGAGGCGTCCGTCGACTGGACCGGCTACGTCGAGGTCGTCTACGACGAGGACGGTGTCCGCACCACCCGGGTCGCCGCTCCGCTCGCGCTGTCCCGCCGGGACGAGCGCATCCCGCTGGCTCCGGGCGACGTGCTGCTGGCCACCGGCGGGGCGAAGGGCATCGGGCTGGAGTGCGCCGCCGCGGTGTGCCAGGCCACCGGTGCCACGGCGGTGCTCTTCGGGCGCAGCCCCGGCACGGACCCGGAGGTCCGGGACGGCCTGGACCGGCTGACCGCGCTCGGGATCACCGCCGGCTACCACGCCGTCGACGTCAGCGACGGGCCCGCCGTCACCGTCGCCGTCACCGCCGTCCAGAAGCGGTACGGACCGGTACGCGGGCTGCTGCACGCCGCCGGCCACAACACGCCGCGGCGGATCGAGGACGTGACCGTCGAGGGTCTCCGCGCGACGCTGGCACCGAAGGCCGACGGCTTCGACCACCTGGTCGCGGCCCTCGGCGACGATCTGCGCTTCGCCGTGGCCTTCGGATCCGTCATCGGCCGCACCGGGTTGACCGGCCAGTCGGAGTACGCCGTCGCCAACGAGTGGCTCGCCCGGCGCTGCGCGGAACTGACGCGGGAGCGGCCCGGCACCCGTTGGCTGACGGTGCAGTGGTCGGCCTGGTCCGGCGTCGGCATGGGGGTCCGCCTCGGCGTCCTCGACGCGCTGGTGCGCGACGGGCTCGAGCCGATCAGCGTCCCGGCCGGCACCGACCTGCTGTTGCGCCTGCTGGCGGCACCGGACACCGGGCCGTGCGTGCTGGCCGCCGGTCGTCTGCCCGCCGGACCGACCCTGCGCTACCGCGACGACGACCGCACCGGCGGGCGGTTCGCCGAGCGGGTGCTGGCGCTGACGCCGGGGGTGGAGAGCGTCGTCGGCGCCACCCTGACCGCCGGCACCGACCCCTACCTGTCCGACCACGTCGTCGACGGCGTCCCGCTGCTGCCCGCCGTGCTGGGGCTGGAGGCGATGACGCAGGCCGCCACAGCGCTCACCGGGGCGCCAGGGACGCCGGTGCGCCTCACCGGCGTACGGCTCGAACGGCCGGTGACGGTGACCGACCGGCGCGACATCCGGGTCGCGGCGCTGGTCCACGACGACGGGCGGGTGGAGGCCGCGCTGCGCAGCGACGACACCGGCTTCGCGGTGGACCACTTCGCGGCGGTCGTGACCACCGGCGCTGTGCCGGCACCCGATCCGGCGGTGCCGGCGCCGGCCGTGCGGCTCGGGGAGCCGGGCCTGCCGGCGACGGGCCTCTACGGCGGCCTCTACTTCCACGGGCCCGCGTTCCGGCGGGTGCGCGGATATCACGCGCTGAGCGCGTACCGGTGCGTGTTCTCGGTCCGCGCCGAACCCGGCACCGCGTGGTTCGGCATGTACCTCGACGCGTCGCTGCGGCTCGGCGACCCGGGCGCCCGTGACGCCGTGCTGCACGGGCTGCAGGGCTGTGTCCCGGACCGGCGCGTGCTTCCGGTCTCCGTCGAGCGGATCACCGTGTGGCACCGGCCGTCCGGCGTGCTCACCGTCACCGCCCGGCAGCGCGCGGAGGACGGTGCCGAGTTCGTCTACGACGTGCTGGTGACCGACGAGTCGGGCCGCCCGGTCGAGGAGTGGACGGGGCTGGTCCTGCGCGCGGTGGCCGAGATCGGCTGGTCCGAGATGCCGGCGTTCCTCGCCGGTCCGGCAGTGGCCCGGCGGCTGCGGCACCGGCATCCCGGCATCGATGCCGCGGTGCTCCCCGCGACGCGCGGCGACGGAGGGCCCACCGTCCGGTTGGCCGACTGGCTCGACGGCGCCGCGCTGGGCGAGCCCGCAGGTGCACGGCACGCCGGCGACGGTCGGGTCACGGCGCCGGGCGGCGGTGGCGTCTCGGCCAGCCACCTCGACGACCTCGTGCTCGTGACGGTGGCCCCGGGCCCGGTCGGCGTCGACTGGGAACGTGTGGACGACCGCCCGCCGCCGCTGGAGGAACGGCACCGGGCCCTCGCCGTGCGGCTCGCCGCCGAGTCCGGGGAGGACGAGGTGGTTGCGGCCGTCCGCGTGTGGACGGCGATCGAGGTGACCCGCAAGCTCGGGCTCGGGCCCTCGGCGCCGCTGGTGTTCACCGGCCGGGAGCCGTCCGGCACGCTCGGCCTGCGCAGCGGCGACCACGTCCTGAGCAGCGTGCTGCTGCGGACGGCCGGGGACGCGCGGCAGGTGGCGGTGTGCGTGGGGACGCCGGCATGAGCGCCCCGGTCTACCGCTACCGGCACCGGGTGACGTTCGACGAGACGAACCTGGTGGGAAACGTCTACTTCGCCCACTACGCCCACTGGCAGGGGCACTGCCGGGAGCACTTCCTCGCCGAGCAGGCGCCCTCCGTGCTCGCCGCCCTGTCGGACGGGCTGGCGCTGGTCACCGTGTCGATGTCGGTCGAGTTCTACGCCGAGAGCCACGCCTTCGACACGGTCGAGATCGAGATGTCGCTCGTCGAGCTCAACGGCAATCGCATCACGATGGGCTTCGACTATCGCCGGGTCCGCCCGGACGGCGCTCCCGCCGCGCTGATCGCGCGGGGCCGGCAGACGGTGGCCGTCATGGAGCGGGTCGACGGTCAGTTGCAGCCGGCCCCGGTGCCGGCCGACCTGGCGGCCGCGCTCGCCGTCTACCGCCGTCCCGCGGCGGGGGTGTGGGTCCGATGACAGTCGGCGTCATCGGCTGCGGGCGGATGGGCGTCGCCGTCACCCGCGCGGTCGCCGCCGCGCGCTGCAGCGTGCTGCTCGCCGGACGGACACCCGGGGCGGCGGCCGCCGCCACCGCCGGCGTACCGGGAGCCTTCGCCGCCGACATCCGCGTCGTCCTCGAACGGGCCTCCCTCGTCGTGCTCGCGGTTCCGCTCGGTCCGGCCTGCCGGGTGCTGACCGAGACCCCGGTGCCGGGCCGGGGCCGTCCGCTCCTGGACGTCACCAATCCGGCGCTCGGCGGCGAGGAGGTGCCGCCCGGCTCGTCGGGGGCCCACCTGATCGCGGCGGCGGCACCCGCCGGCTGGCACGTCGTCAAGGCGCTGAACACCGTGCCCGCGGCGATGGTCGGCGAGCCGCGCTGCGGCGGGCTGCCGGTCTCCCTGCCGCTGGCCGGCGACGACGCCGGGGCCAAGGGGGTCGCCGGTGCGCTGCTGTCCCGGCTCGGCTTCGCGCCGATCGACGTCGGCGGGCTCGAACACGCCCGGGAGCTGGAGTCGCTGGCCATGCTCCTCCAGGCCGTCAACCAGCGTCACGGCGTACACGGGCGGATCGGGCTGCACATCTGCGGCCCGGACGGCCCGGTGCGATCACTCCACACACCCGCGGTGCCGGGTGTGCGTCTCCCGTAACCGATCACCCATCGAGGAGGAACCATGTCCGTAGCCGACCGGGGAGCAGTCCCGGTAGTCACCGTCGACGCGACACCGCAGGGCCGCACGTCCGCGGCCCTCGGCTTCGCCGTGGCGGGCGCGGTGGCCGGGGTGCTGCTCGCCGTCGCCTGGTCGTTCACCTTCGTCGACTCGGTGATCGGCGACAACATCGCGAACTCTCTCCTGGGTCACGACGCGAAGGCGACGGCGATCGGCGGCTCCGTCGCCGGGCTCGCCTTCGCCTTCGTGTCCGGCCTGGCCGGCACGTTCACCGCCTGCAACGTCGCCGCGTTCGGGATGGTCCCGCAGGTCACCAGGGAGACGACGAGGTCCGGACTGCGCGGACTGCTCGCCCCGCTGGGCTGGCTCACCGCCGGGAGCATGGCTGTCGCGCTGACCTACGGTGCCGTGGGCGTGCTGCTCGGGGACCGTCTGCCGCAGCTGTCCACCGCGACCACGGCCGGCGGCGTACCGGTGCGGCTCGTGCAGGCGTCCGTCGTGTTCGGGCTGGCCGGCCTGGCCCTGCTCTACCTCGGCCTGGCGGCGTTGAAGCTGGTTCCGGACCCGTTCGCCGGCCGGCCTCGGGCCCGCCTGGTCGCGCTGGGCGTCATCATCGGCGCCTTCCTGATCGGCCGCCCGTTCCCGCTCTTCCACAAGCTCTTCCTCTACGCGGTGGCCGACAAGAACCCGGCGTACGGCGCGGCCGTGTTCGGCCTGCAGACGCTCGGCAACATGCTGGTGATGGTCCTCGTCGTGGTGATCGCGTCGAGGCTGACCGGCGGGCGCCTGCTCACCGCCCCGAGCCGGCGCGGCACCGTGCTGTCGGGCGTCGCGCTGGTGCTCGTCGGCGTGTTCCTCATCGTCTACTGGGACGTACGGGTGCCGGCCCTCTTCGGGGTGGGCTGGTTCCCGACCGCTCCCTGGAACTGATCCTGCCGCCCCGAGCTGCCGGTGCCGGCTCAGCCGGCGCCGGCAGCGACGCCGGTCCCTGTCCGGCGGCGTGCCGCACCGGCCGGTAGGCGGGTGACCTGCGTTACCTCTTGCCGAGACGGGAATGTGATCACCGGGGGCGCATTTGACTCACTGTGTGAGTGCCGCACCCGCCCGCGCCCGGTCGCACGACCGGGCCGGGACGCCCCAGACGACCGATGCCGCCCCGACGCCCACCCCTGGTGACCTGATGAGCCGAGGCCAGCGGCTGAAGCTCGTGCTGGTCCTCGGCTCGCTGATCGCCGTGGGTCCGCTGACGATCGACATGTACCTGCCCGCGCTGCCCGCGATCGTCACGGACTTCGCCACCACGTCGGCGGCGGTCCAGTTGACGCTCACCGGCACGCTCGCCGGGCTCGCCGTCGGGCAGCTGCTGATCGGGCCGCTGTCGGACGCGGTCGGGCGGCGCCGCCCGCTGATCGCCGGCCTCCTGCTGCACATCGTGGCGTCGGCGCTGTGCGTGATCGCCCCGAACGTCGCCGTCCTCGGCGTCCTGCGCGTCGTGCAGGGCCTCGGCGTCGCCGCGACCGCCGTGGTGGCGATGGCGGTGGTGCGTGACCTGTTCAGCGGCGCGGCGTTCGCCACGCTGTTGTCCCGGCTGCTGCTGGTGATGGGCGCGGCCCCGGTCCTCGCGCCGACGCTGGGCGGCGGCGTGCTGCGGTGGACCGACTGGCGCGGCGTGTTCGTGGTCCTGGCCGTCTTCGGGGTGCTGCTCGTCGTGCTGGCCACGATCGCGCTGCCCGAGACGCTGCCGCCCGTGCGGCGCCGGCGCGGCGGAGTCGTCGCGACCGTCCGGACGTACGGCGGGCTGCTGCGGGACCGGGTCTTCGTCGGGCTGGTCCTGGTCGCCGGGCTGGCCATGGCCGCGCTGTTCGCGTACGTCGCGGGGTCGTCGTTCGTGCTGCAGGACGGGTACGGGCTCGACGAGCAGCAGTTCGGCCTGGCGTTCGGCGCGGGCGCGATCGGCCTGATCGGCGCCACCCAGTACAACGTGCGGCTGCTGCGGCGCTACCCGTCGCAGTGGATCCTGGTGACCTCGCTGGCGGCGGGCACGGTGGCCGGGCTGGCGCTGGTGGTGTTCGCCGCGACCGGCTTCGGTGGGCTGCCCGCCCTGCTGGTGTCGCTGTGGCTGGTGCTGGCGGCGGCGGGCCTGGCCATGCCGAACGCCCCGGCGCTGGCGCTGTCCCGCCACGGGGAGGCGGCCGGCACCGCCTCGGCCCTGCTCGGCGCCGTGCAGTTCGGCGTGGGCGCGGTGGCAGCGCCGCTGGTGGGCGTACTCGGCACCGGCGCGGTGGCGATGGCGCTGGTGGTGGCCGGCGGGATGGTGGCGGCGCTGGTGGTGCTGCTGGTGGTCGTGCGGCCGTCCCAGCTCGCCGGCCTGGAGGCGGCACCGGCGGTCGCTGTCGCGCACTGACCGGGCCGCCCGGATCGCGCCGGGTGCGCGCGGTGCCTACGCTGCTGCCATGACCGCCCCGGCCCGCATCCTGGTCGAGGGGATCCACGGCTCCGGCAAGTCGACGCTCGCCGCGCATCTGGCGCAGCGGTTCGGTCTGCCCTGGCATCCGGTCGACGACCTGCTGTGGGAGCCCGGCTGGGTCGAGGTGCCGGTGGCCGAGCAGCGTCGCCGGATCGAGGCGATCTGCCGGCGCGACAGCTGGATCCTCGACGGCGCGTACCACGGCTGGCGGGACGTGGTCCTCGGCCGCGCCGACCTGGTGATCGGCCTGGACCTTCCGCGCGCGGTCTCGTTCCGGCGGCTGCTGCGGCGCACGCTGTGGCGGCTGGCCGGTGGCGAGCTGATCTGCAACGGCAACCGGGAGACGCTGCGCAGCGTATTGTCCCGCGACTCGATCCTGGTGTGGCACCTGACCGGGTTCGGCCGGGCACGGCGGCGGATGCGGGCCTGGGCGGCCGACCCGGCCGGGCCGCCGGTGCTGCTGTTCGGCGACCAGGCCGCGCTCGACGACTGGCTGGCCCGCGGAGCGCCGCTGCCGCCGCATGCCGGCCCGGACCGGGGCGGCATGCGGCCGCTGACGTGACTACATCGGGAAGCGGCCCTGGCGCCACTGCCAGTGGCGACCGGCCCGCATGTGGTCGATCACCGCGCGCTGGAGGGCGGTGCGGCGCGGCAGCCGGTCCAGCGGCGTGCTCAGGCTGCGGAACACGAACCGCAGCACCTCGACGTCGCCGTCCGGCGTGTCCTGCTCCTGGTGGGGCTCGAGCGTGAACCGCCGCTGGAACCGGATGATGTTGGAGTCCTCCGGCAGGTATTCGCGCAACTGCGGGTCGAGCAGCCAGGAACCGCAGGAGAACGCGGTGTAGCGCTCGCCGGGGAAGTGGCGCGGGAAGAACGCGCGGGCCCGGTCCAGCGACGCGTCGACCGCCTCCGGGGTCAGCGGTCCCGAGTCCGGGATGTGCAGGCCGATCGCGCCGCCGTCGCCGCGCTGGTGCTGGAGCCGGCCCAGCTCGTAGAGGCCACCGCGCACGTGCAGCGTCAGCCAGCTCTGCATGACCGGCCAGCCGTCGCCGTTCATCCGCCGGTCGACGGCGAGGTTGTTGCCCAGGTCGGCGAGTGTCGCCCAGGACACGTCGTCGGGGACGCCGTGGTCGCGGTGGTAGGCCCGGACCACGTCGACGAGTGCGAGGTACGCGTAGACGTAGAGGTGCCGCCAGGCCGGACCCCGGTCGCGCGGCAGCGCCGGGCCCGGGGTCAGCCAGGCGTGGCCGCCGAGGTCGGCGCGGACCAGGGCGGTCGAGCGGTCGAGCAGCCAGCGCAGCTCGGCGGTCCACAGTGGTGACCCCGGTTCCGGCCAGCCCGCGAGGATCTCGGCGGCGTCGTCGGGGCGTACCGCGAGCCGGGCCAGCAGGGCCGGCGCGTCCGCCCGGCCGGGCAGCGGCGCGGAGGGCAGGTCACCGGCGAGCCGGTGCACCCGGTCGACCTCCTCGGCGGGCACGCCGAGCCGGCCGGCGACGTCATCGACATTCATGGCGGTGACGCTACCGGCCGGCGCCCGCCCCGACCGCCCCGTGCGTGCTCAGCGGCGTTGCTGGCACGGCACGCAGAAGCGGGCCGAGGGCAGGATCTCCAGGCGGGCGGTCGGGATGTCCAGCCCGCAGCGCTCGCAGACGCCGTACGTGCCCTCGGACATGCGCTTCAGCGCCTGGGCGGTGTCCGCGACGCCCTGCCGGGCGGTCTCGACGAGCCGGCGCAGCGTGTCCGGGTCGTGGCCGCCGTAGTCGGGCTGCCGCGTGTGCAGCGTCAGCTCGGTGAGCTGGTCGGTGTACTCGCCGAACTGCCGGTCCAGCAGTTCGCGCAGCGTTTCGGTGCGGTTGAGGGCGTGCGTCATGATCAGGCGTTCCTTTCCGGGCGGCGCGGGGTTTCGTGCGGGTGTCGCAGGGCCGAGATGGCGGCCATGCCGGCGCCGGTCAGCGCGGCGGTACGCGGTGACGCGGCCCGGTGCACCGTCGCGCCGAGCGTGGCGACCAGGCGGGCGGTCACGTCGGGCCGGGTGGCGCCGTCACCGATGACGATCGGGCCACGGGCCAGCGCGTCGCGGACCAGGGGCCGTAGCGTCGCGTCCTGCCGCAGCTCGCGTACCAGCCGGGCGGTGGTGTCGGCGAGCATGGCGGCGGTCGTCGCGTGGTTGAGGTCCCGCGTGCCGACATCGGCCCGGCGGGCGGCGACCACCCGGCCGTCCTCCAGCAGCGCCACCTCGGTGAGCTGGGCGCCGATGTCGGCGACCAGCAGGGTGCCGGCGGCGGCGCCGGCGCCGATGGCACCCGCCCGGACGCTGTCGAGGAACAGCAGCCGGGACGGCGCGAGCACGGCGGTGAGCACCCGGCGGGTCGCCTCCTGCTCGGCCGGCGCGGCGAGCACCGGACGGCAGGCCACGACCAGCGCCCCGACCGGGACCGGGGTGCGGTGGTCGCGCAGGATCCGCCGCAGCTCGGAGACGCAGGCCGGGCCGTCGATGATCCGGCCGCGCCGCACGACCGGGCTGCGCAGGCCGTGGCCGAGCGGGACGCTCAGCGTCCGGCCCGGTCCGAGCCAGATCCGCAGCAGGCTGCTGCCGAGGTCCACGGCGATCGGCGCCGCGTCGACGGTGACCGGCGGGCGGCTGCCGTGGGAGCGGCCGATCAGCATGCCGGTACGGACCGGTGGGCGAATGGCGGTGACAGGGTGCGGCATACCGACCTCTTTCGGATCAGGGTGCCCAACGGGCGGTGGACGTGCGGGGGAGGGGCGTGGCCGGGGCCGCGGGCGTCGGATTCACTCGACGACGCCGGCGGCCGGGGGCTCAGACGCGCTTCTGGTCGCCGCTCGCAGATCGGGACGCGAGGAGACCGGCGAACACCGGTGGCGGAGCCATCGACGTGCGGGTCATGCTCACCACCTCCTCGCTACTCGGGTACCGCCTCGGACCTCCAGCGTCGCCGGGAACGTCGCGCGCGGCACTGCGCACCACCGGCCAACAAAGGGCGCAATGATTGCCGGTCGCCGGAACCCGGATCCGCCCATACCCCCTGGCTATGGTTGACACATGGAGAACGCGAGCTCAGCTCGAACGTCCACCGCGTCGCCGTAGCTCCGGCCGGCTCCGGCCGGTCCCCGGCGGCCGCGTGCGAAGGAGGTCCCCGTGATCGTCGAACGTACGAACCTCCCCGGCATCGGGGTCCGGCACACGCTGGTCACCGAGGAGGGCCGTCGCATCGGGGTGATCGACTACCAGGTGGGCGGCCGGCGTGACGTCGTCCACGACGACCCGGACGACCCGGACCGCATGGTCACGCTCACGCTCACCCGTGACGAGGCGTCGGCCCTGGCCAACCTGCTCGGCTTCCCGGAGCTGGTCGCCGTACCGGCCTGAGCCGCCGGTCACACCGGCGGCGGGCCCGGGCCGGCGCCGGTCCTACGCCGGCAGCGGCCGGCGCGGCCAGTCCAGTGCCCGCGCGCCGAGCACTGCGGCGTGCAGCGTGAACCGGTCCCGCGCGTCGGCGGGGTCGTAGCCGCTCAACGCCCGGATCCGGGCCAGCCGGTAGGTGACCGTGCGCACCGACACGTGCAGCCGGCGGGCGGCCTCGGTCGACACCTCGCCGCAGGCGAAGTACTCGGTGAGCGTGTCCAGCAGCGGCTCGGCGCCACCACGCGCCTGGGCCAGCGGCGTCAGCACCGCCCGTACCAGGTCGACCATGGCGGGCTGGTCGCGCAGCAGCACGCGGTAGATCAGCAGGTCGTGCGCGTCGATCACGGATGCCTCGCTGTGCAGGCGGCGCGCCGTGGTGAGCGCCTCCCGGGCCTCCTCGTACGAGCGGGCGATGCCGTAGACGCCGGGGTGCGGACGGCCCACCGCCACCTGCCACGGCCGGCCCCGCACCAGGCGGTCCAGCTCACCGTGCATCAACGAGCCGAGGTTGCCGGTCGCGCCGGCGCCGCGGCCCCGGTCGGCGGTCACGGGATCCGCCGGGGCGATCACCACGAGCAGTCCTTCCTTCGTGGCCACCAGCACGTCCCGGTCACCGAGCCGGTCGAAGATGACCCGCTCCAGCGCGCTGATCGCCGCCTCGGTGTCCGGCAGCCGCCGGCCGGGCGCGGCCAGCGCGACCTGGTGCACCCGGGCCAGGTCCAGGCCGAACGGCTCGGCCCGTTCCACCAGCCCGCCCAGGTCGGAGTCGCCGCGCAGCAGGTCGTCGACGAGTTCCCGGCGCAGCGACTCCTCCCGCCGGACCAGTTCCCGGCGGGCCACCGCGTACCCCTCGGCGAGCGTGGCCACCGCGGTGTCGACCACGTGCAGCACGGCGTCGGCGGCGGCGCGGACCGCCTCGCTGTCGTCTGACCGGTCCAGGTGCGGCAGTTGCCGCCAGACGCGCCGCGCCGCGGAGAGGTAGAGACGTACCGCCCGGCCGGCGGAGATCCCCTGCTCGGCGGCGCGCCGGCCCAGCGCGCCGACCGCGTCGAGTTCGGCGCGGCGCGGGCGGCGGCCGGTCACCGCCGCGTCGGTCAGCAGCCGCAGGTAGTCGCCGAGCAACTCCACCGGCACGCCACCGGCGTCGGCGCCCGCCGCGCGGGCCACCTCGGCCAGCCACTGCTCGTCCTCGCCGCCCGCGACCGGCGCCGGACGGCGGGCGCTGTCGGTCATCGCGGTCCCCCCGGGCGGGGCCGGCACCGGACGCCGGCCCATCGCATCAGCCTAGGCGGGCCGTCCGGCGACCGGCCCGCGTGCGCCGCCTGTGTCATGCCCGCGACGACGGGTCGATCACCAGCGCCGGGCCGGTGCGCCGCCCGCCCAGGGGCCCGCGGGTCAGCAGCTCCGCGGCCCGCGCCGGGTCGTCGCCGGCGGCCACCTGATCGAGTACGTGCAGCCAGCGCTCGCGGTGCGCGTCGGTGAAGCCGGTGCCGACGACGGCGATCCGGTGGCCGGTGACCGGGCCGGGCGCGGCGTGCCCGCCCGGCTCGGTGGACCCGATCGCCGGCCCGGCCGGCACTCCTGCGGGGTCGGCGCGGTCCCCGGCGGCGACGACGAGATCCGGTGATCCGCACCGGATCGCGCGGACCGATCCGGCGCGGTCCACCTCCACGATCGTGGCGCGCAGGTGCCCCGCCGGGGCGAGGTCGCGGACCACCTTCTCGAGCGCGCCGGCCAGGTGCGGCAGGGTGCGCCGCGGTCCGGCGGCGGCCCGGCGGAACGCCTGCTCGATCGCCCGGCGTCCGGCGGGCGTGTCCAGTGCGGCGCCGGTGACAGTGCCGAGCAGGACGCGCAGCCCGCCACCGCGGACCGGTACGGCGGCGCCGATCTCGCCGGTCGTACCGCAGATCGCCAGCGCGGCGCTTCCCGGCCCGGCGGGCACGGTGAACACCGCGACGTCCGGCGGCGCGGCGGCGCGCGTCACCGCAGCGGTCCGCGTCCGGCGGCGCGCCCAGGCCAGGAGCGGCACCGCGGCCAGGCCGGCCGCCGAGGCGAGCAGCGCCTGCGGATCACTGCGGTGGCCGGGGACCACCGGTACGACGACGGACAGCGCGACCAGCACGCCCGCCAACGCCGACACCAGCGCCGCGACCCGGGGCCGGGCGGAGACGCCGAGCAGTCCCGGCAGCAGCACCCAGCCGACCGGCGTGCTGACCTCGGCGAGGCCCATCAGCATCGCGTTCCCGGTGGTGCCCGCCAGGGCGGCTCGCATCGGCAGCACGCCGACAACCCTATCGGGGCGACCGCCGGACGCCGACCGGTGTACCGGGCAAAGCAAACCTCACTCCTTACCCGAAACGCAGCGGAGCCGACACGACACGTTCGCGTGATTCTCTCGACATACCGCCTCGCCGAATCGCCGGTTAGGGTTGACGTACCGCAGGTCGATCTTGAGGAGTGTGTGTGCTGGTTCTGGTGGCGGTCCATGCGTTCGCAGCCGTGACCGCCCCCGTGCTGGTACGCCTCCTCGGTCGGCGGGCTCTCTACCTGCTGGCGGCCGTCCCGGCGGCGGCCCTGATCTGGGCGGTGACCCGCACCGAACCGGTCCGCGCGGGCCGGCCCGTCGTCGAGACCGTCACCTGGGTGCCGCAGCTCGGTCTGGAACTCGCACTGCGCATGGGCACGCTGTCCTGGCTGCTGGTGCTGCTCGTCGGTGGGGTCGGCGCCCTCGTGCTGGCCTACAGCGCGCGCTACTTCCGTTCCGACGATCCCGGCCTCGGCCGGTTCGCCGCGGTGTTCGTCGCGTTCGCCGGCGCGATGCTCGGCCTGGTGGTCTCCGACGACCTGCTGCTGCTGTACGTGTTCTGGGAACTCACCACCGTCTTCTCGTACCTGCTGATCGGCAGCGACCCGACCAAGCGGGCCAGCCGCCGCGCGGCGATGCAGGCGCTGCTGGTGACCACGCTGGGCGGCCTGGCGATGCTCGCCGGGTTCGTGATGCTCGGCCAGCACGCCGGCTCGTACCGGTGGTCGGAGATCGCCGGGAACCTGCCCGAGGGCGGCTACCTCACCGTCGCGCTGGTGCTCGTCCTGCTCGGCGTGACCAGCAAGTCGGCGATCTTCCCGTTCAGCTTCTGGCTGCCGCGCGCGATGGCCGCGCCCACGCCGGTCAGCGCATACCTGCACGCCGCCGCGATGGTCAAAGCGGGCGTGTTCCTGGCCGCGCTGATGGGCCCGGCGGTGGGCCAGACCACCGTGTGGCGCGGCGTCCTGCTGGCCGGCGGCCTGATCACGCTGTTCCTCGGCGGCTGGACGGCGCTGCGGCAGGTCGACCTGAAGCTGCTGCTGGCGTACGGCACGGTGAGCCAGCTCGGCCTGCTCATGGTGATCCTCGGCGCGGGCACCCGGGACACGGCGCTGGCCGGCGCCGCGATGCTGCTGGCGCACGCCCTGTTCAAAGCCACACTGTTCCTCGTCGTCGGCGTCGTCGATCACGTCACCGGCACCCGCGACCTGCGGGAGCTCAGCGGGCTGGGCCGGCGCGCGCCGGTTCTGGCGGCGGTCGCCGGACTCGCGGCCGCCTCGATGGCGGGCCTGCCGCCGCTGATCGGCTTCGTGGCCAAGGAAGCAGCGCTCGAGGCGTTCCTGCACGGCGGCACCACCGAACTGGTCGTGCTCGCCGGGGTGGTGGCCGGCTCGGCGCTGACCGTCGCGTACACCGCGCGGTTCCTGTGGGGCGCGTTCGCCGCCAAGCCCGGCGTCGCGGAGACCCGGCCGCACCGGATCGAGCCGGCGTTCATCGGCCCGGCGGCGGTGCTCGCCCTCGCCGGTCTCGCGGTCGGCGTCCTCGCCCCGGCGGTGGACCGGGTGCTGGCCCCGTACGCCGATCAGTTCCCGACCGCCGACCCCGGCTACCACCTGGCCCTCTGGCACGGCCTGACCCCGGCGCTGGGCCTGTCGGCGCTGGCGGTGACCGCCGGTCTCGGGCTGTTCCTGCTGCTGCACCGGCGCCGGCCCCACCTGCCGCGGCTGCCGTTCGACGGTGCCACCGGCTACGACCGGCTGGCCGGCGCGGTCGACCGCGCGGCGGTCGAGCTGACCGGCGCCACCCAGCGCGGCTCGCTGCCCTTCTACCTCGGCGTCATCCTGCTGGTGCTGGTCGTGCTGCCCGGTGGCGCGGTGCTCGCCGGCGCGCCGTGGGTCAGCCGGTTCCAGCTCTGGGACACCCCGTTGCAGGCCGTCGCCGGCGCGGTCATCGTGGTCGCGGCACTGGTGGCCGCGCGCGCCCGCCGCCGGCTGACCGCGATGATCCTGGTCGGCGTGACCGGCTACGGCACGGCGCTGATGTTCATCCTGCACGGCGCGCCCGACCTCGCGCTCACCCAGTTCCTGGTGGAGACCGTCACGATCGTGATGTTCGTGCTGGTGCTGCGTCGCCTGCCGCGCCGGTTCTCGGCCCGCCCGATCCGCGCCACCCGGCGGTTCCGGGTCGCGCTCGGCGTCGCCGTCGGCGTGGTCACCGCCGGGATGGCGTACGTGGCCGCGGGAAGCCGGACCGCCACGCCGATCTCGGTCGGCTTCCCGGACGAGGCCGTCTCCTACGGCGGCGGCAAGAACGTCGTCAACGTGACGCTCGTCGACATCCGGGCCTGGGACACGATGGGCGAGATCGCCGTGCTGGTGGTGGCCGCCACCGGCGTGGCCAGTCTGATCTTCCGCCGCTCCCGCGCGCTGGACCTGCGCAGCGGCATCCCCGGCGCCGGCCGGCAGCAGTCGTCGCGCCCGCGCTGGCTGACCAGCGGCGCGACCTCCCGGCAGCAGTCGGTGATCCTCCAGGTGGTCACCCGCCTGCTCTTCCACGCCATCCTGCTGTTCTCGATCTACCTGCTCTTCTCCGGCCACAACGCCCCCGGTGGCGGCTTCGCCGCCGGGCTGGTCGCCGGGCTGGGACTCGCCGTGCGATACCTGGCGGGCGGGCGTACCGAACTCAACGGCGCCGCACCCGTCGACGCCGGCCTGGTGCTCGGCGCGGGCCTGTTCGTCGCGGTCGGCACCGGCGTGGCCGCGATGCTGCTGGGCGGCGAGTTCCTGCAGAGCGCGACGCTCGACTTCCACCTGCCGCTGCTGGGCCACGTGCACTTCGTGACGTCGGTCTTCTTCGACGTCGGCGTCTACCTCATCGTGGTCGGCCTCGTCCTGGACATCCTGCGCAGCCTGGGCGCCGAGATGGACCGCCAGGAGGAGGTCGACGAACAGGAGACCGAACCGGCCGGCGTACGGGAAGAGGAGCTGGTGTGAGCCCGAACATCCCCAACCTGGTCTACGTCGTGGTCATCGGCGTCCTGTTCGCCACCGGCGTCACCCTGCTGCTGGAACGCAGCCTCACCCGTGTCCTGATGGGGGTCATCCTGCTCGGCAACGGCGCCAACCTGCTGCTGCTCACCGGCGGCCGGGCCGGCGGCCCGCCGATCGTCGGCACCACCGTCCAGGAGGACATGTCCGACCCGCTGCCCCAGGCGATGGTGCTGACCGCGATCGTGATCACGCTCGGCATGACCGCGTTCCTGCTCGCGCTGGCCTATCGGAGCTGGCACCTCAACGGGCACGACGAGGTGCAGGACGACGTCGAGGACCGCCGGATCATGGAGCTGGCCGACCGGGACGAGGGCCCGGGCACCTCGGACTCGGACACCGTCGACGCCGCCGACGGCAGCCCCGAGGCCCGGGTGCTCGCCGCCGGTGAGGCGGAGGCCGTCCGATGACCTGGCTCGTCCCGCTGCCGGTGGTGATGCCGCTGCTCGGCGCCGCCCTCACCCTGCTGCTCGCCCGCCGGGCCCGCGCCCAGCGGTGGGTCAGCATCATCGTGCTCGCCGCCACCGTCGCGGTGGCCGCGATGCTCCTGGTCCGCTCCTCGCTGGACGGCCCGCTCGTGGTGGAGGTGGGCGGCTGGGTGGCGCCGATGGGCATCGTGCTCGTCGCCGACCAGCTCGCCGCGCTGATGCTCGTGGTGTCCGCCTCGGTCACCCTGTGCGTGCTCGTCTACTCCATCGGGCAGGGCATGGCCGACGGCAACGAGGAGACGCCGCTGTCGGTCTACCACCCGACCTACCTGGTGCTGACCGCCGGCGTGTGCAACGCCTTCCTCTCCGGCGATCTGTTCAACCTCTACGTCGGCTTCGAGATCCTCCTGGTGGCGAGCTACGTGCTGCTCACGCTGGGCAGCACCGAGACGCGGATCCGGGCCGGCACCACGTACGTCGTGGTCAGCCTGCTCTCGTCGCTGATCTTCCTGGTGGCGATCGGTCTGGTCTACTCCGCCACCGGCACGCTGAACCTGGCGCAGCTCGCCGACCGCCTGGACGCGCTGCCCGACGACATCCGCCTGGTGCTGCAGGGCATGCTGCTGCTCGCCTTCGGCATCAAGGCGGCGGTGTTCCCGCTGTCGGCGTGGTTGCCGGACAGCTATCCGACCGCGCCCGCGCCTGTCACGGCGGTCTTCGCCGGCCTGCTCACCAAGGTCGGCGTGTACGCGATCATCCGGACCGAGACGCTGCTGTTCCCCGGCGGCCGCACCGCCGACCTGCTCATGGTGATAGCGGCGCTGACCATGGTGGTGGGCATCCTCGGCGCGGTCGCGCAGTCGGACATCAAACGGCTGCTGTCGTTCACGCTGGTCAGCCACATCGGGTACATGCTGTTCGGGGTCGGCCTGACCACCCCGCTCGGCCTGTCCGCGGCGATCTTCTACGTGGTGCACCACATCACCATCCAGACCACGCTGTTCCTCGCCGCCGGCCTGGTCGAGCGACGCGGCGGCAGCACCGCGCTGGACCGCCTCGGCGGCCTGGCCCGGCTGTCACCACTGCTGGCGGTGCTGTTCTTCGTGCCCGCGCTGAACCTGGCCGGCATACCACCGTTCTCCGGGTTCCTCGGCAAGCTCGGCCTGGTCCAGGCCGGCGTGGACGACGGCGGGTTCCTGGCCTGGTCGCTCGTCGCCGGGGGACTGCTCACCAGCCTGCTCACGCTCTACGCCATCGCCCGGGTGTGGAACCTCGCCTTCTGGCGGGCGCCGCACGCGGACATGCCGCAGCCCGGCGACGCCGAGCAGGCGGCCCGCACCGACGGCGCCGAGCAGCCGCACGACGGCCCGTCGCCGGCCGGTGCGGTGCTGCCCCGGCTGATGACCGTGTCCACCGCCGCCCTCGTGGTGCTCGGCCTGGCGTTGACGGTGGTGGCCGGGCCGCTGTTCGACATCAGCACCGACGCCGCCGACGACCTGTTGCGCCGTGCCCCGTACGTCGAGGCCGTGTTCCCGGAGGGACCGCCGTGACCAGTCAGCCGAAAGCGCCGCTGACCCGCCGTGACCGCTGGCGCAACCGGGCCATCGCGGTGACCGGCCTGGTCACCGTCTGGGTGCTGTTGTGGGGCACCTTCAGCTGGGCCAACGTGATCAGCGGACTCGTGGTCGCGGCGGTGCTGCTGGTCGTCTTCCCGCTTCCCCCTGTCACGTTCGCCGGCCGGATCCGGCCGGTACCGCTTCTGCGGTTCGTGATCCGCTTCCTGTACGACCTGGTGGTCGCGTCCGCCCAGGTGGCCTGGCTGGCCGTCCGGCCCGGGCACCCGCACTCGGCGATCATCGCGGTGCGCCTGCGGGTGAACACCGACCTCAACCTCACCCTCAACGCCGAGGCGCTGTCGCTGGTGCCGGGCAGCCTCATCCTGGAGGCCGACCGGAGTACCGGGACGCTCTACGTGCACGTCATCGGGATCCGGAGCCCCGACGAGGTGGAACGGTTCCGGCGCAGCGTGCTCGAGCTGGAGGCGCGCATCGTCGCCGCCGTCGGCTCGGTCGAGGAGCGCGACCGGATCCGCCACGACGAGGCCGAACCCTCCGGTTCGGTCGAACTGGAAGGAGCACCGACGTGACCGTCGTCGCCGTGATCGTCACCGCGCTGCTCGTCGCGGCCGGTGGACTCACCCTCGTCCGCATCATCCGCGGGCCGTCCATCCTCGACCGGGCCGTCGCCACCGACGTGCTGCTCGCCGTCGCGGTCGCGGCCATCGCCACCGAGGCGGCCTACAGCCGGGACGCCACCGCGCTGCCGGTCCTCGTCGTCCTCGCCCTCGTCGGTTTCGTCGGATCGGTGAGCGTCGCCCGGTTCGCGTCCCGGAGAAGCACGAAGTGACCGCCGACGCGATCCTGGACATCGTCGCCGGCGTCTGCCTGATCGCCGGCGCGCTGCTCTGCCTCGCCGCGGGCATCGCGCTGGTCCGCTTCCCGGACGTGCTGTCGCGGATGCACGCGGCGGCCAAGCCCCAGGTGCTCGGGCTGCTGCTGGTGCTGCTCGGCTGCGCGCTGCGGCTGCGTACCGGGGTGGACATCACCACGCTGGTCCTGGTCGGCCTGTTCCAGCTCGCCACCGCCCCGGTCGCGGCGCACATGGTCGGGCGGACCGCGTACCCGCACGACGACATCCGGCGGGACCTGCTGATCACCGACGAGCTGGCCGACCACATCGACCGGATCCGCGCGGACCGGGCCGGTGAGCCGGAGGAGACGGCGCCGGTCCGCACGTCCTGACCCTCCGTACGAGCGCCGAGGCAGGGGAGCCCATGAGCGGCACGGTCTACGAGAACGCCCGCATCCACACCCTCGACCCGGACCGCCCGTACGCCGAGGCGATGCTGGTCCGCGGCGAGCGGATCGTCGCCGTCGGTGACCTCGCCGACTGCCGGGACCGGGCCGGCGGCGGCGCGCGGCGGGTCGACCTCGGCGGGGCGGCCGTGCTGCCCGGGCTGATCGACAGCCACATCCACGCGGCGTCCTACGTGCGCGGGCTGGACCAGGTGGACCTGCGCGGCACGGCGAGCCTCGACGAGGCGCTGACCCGGATCGCGGGACACGCCGCCGCGCTGCCGCCGGACGCCTGGCTGCTCGGCGGCGGGTGGGACAGCAACAGATGGACCCGGCCGGTGCAGCCGGCCCGCACCGACCTGGACCGGGTCTGCCCGGACCGGCCGGCGGCGCTGCCGAGCATCGACGGCCACACCATCTGGGTGAACACCGCCGCCCTGGCCCGCCTCGGCATCGACGCCGCCACCCCCGACCCGCCCGGCGGGCAGATCGCGCGGGACGAGCACGGCGAGCCGACCGGCATCCTGCGCGAGGCGGCGGCCGACGCGGCGTACGCGGTGGTGCGCTCCCCGCACGCCGGTGACCTGGTGGCGCAGCTCCGCGCCCACCTGCCCCGGCTGCTCGCCGCCGGTCTGACCGGCATCCACGACCTCGACGGGCAGGACGCCCGCGCCGCCTACGAGACGCTGTACGCCCGGGGCGAGCTGCCGCTGCGGGTGCACAAGACGATCCCCGCCACCGCCCTGGACGAGGCGATCGACGCCGGCTGGGCCACCGGGGACGGGGACCGCTGGCTGAGCACCGGCCCGGTGAAGATCTTCACCGACGGCGCGCTCGGCTCGCACACCTGCCTGATGACCGAGCCGTACGACGGGGAACCCGGCAACCACGGCATCGCCGTCACCCCGGCCGAGGAGTTCGAGCGGCTGGTGGCGACCGCCGCCGGGGCGGGGATCGCGGTGGCGGCGCACGCCATCGGCGACGCGGCGAACCGGATGGTGCTGCGGGCGTACGCACGCTGGCGCGAGTCGGCCGGCCCCGGCCCGGTGGCGCGGCTGCGGCACCGGATCGAGCACACCCAGCACCTGCTGCCGGACGACGTCCCGCTGCTCGCCCGCCACGGCGTGATCGCCTCGATGCAGCCCACGCACTGCACCAGCGACATCCCGCTCACCACCCGGATGCTCGCCGGCCGGGGCCTGGCGTCGTACGCCTGGCGCAGCCTGCTCGACGCCGGGGCGACTGTGGCGTTCGGGTCGGACGCCCCGGTGGAGGACCCCGACCCGTTCTTCGGCATCCACGCCGCGGTGACCCGGCAGCAGCCCGGCGGCACCCCACCCGGCGGCGTCGACCCGCACGAGCGGCTCGACCTGGACGCCGCGCTGCGCTGCTTCACCGAGGCCGGAGCGTACGCCTCCTACGAGGAGCACCTGAAGGGCCGGCTGCGCCCCGGCATGCTCGGCGACTTCATCGTGCTGCCCACCGACCCGTACCGGGTCGAACCGGCGCGGCTGCGGGACCTGACCGTGGCGCTCACCGTGGTCGGTGGCGTGGTCCGCTGGCAGCGCTGACCGTGTCCCGCCCGGACGCCGCTGTCCGGGCGGGACACTGCGGTCAGGCGCCCTTCACCCAGTCGAGGCTGAACCGGGCGAAGTAGATGCCGCCGGTGTCGCCCACCTCGTACAGGTTGCCGACAGTGCCGTCGGCCAGGACCGCCATCGTCGAGTAACCGGCGCCGCCGGGCTTGACCAGCGCCCGCGCCGGCCAGGTCGCGCCGTCGTCGGTGGACAGCCGGACGGTGAGGTCGTTGCGCGCGCTCGGGTGCGCGTTGTTGCTGAACAGCGCCGTGCGGGTGCGTACCGGCGCGCGGTTCGCGCCGACCTCGGCCGGGCGCAGGTAGGACATCTCGTCGGCGTTGCAGAGCGGGTCGGTCAGCACGGCGCTCGCCGTCGCCGGACCGAACGTCGCGGCGCCGTCGGTGGAGGTGGCGTAGAAGCGGCTGCGGGTCGAGTTGTGCCGCATGTTCTGCATCACTGCGCCGGTGCTGCGTTCGATCGCCTTGCTCTCGTTGATGTTCGCGCCGGCGGATCCGCCGCGGCGCCAGGTCGCGCCGTGGTCGTCGCTGTAGATGGTCGCGGCGTGGCTGGTGCCCGCGGCGTCCCGGTAGGCGATCGGCTGGATCAGGCGGCCGGTGCTGGTCTGGATGCCGTGGCCGGAGGAGAAGAACACCTGCCGCCAGGTGGGGTCCTTGACGGCCGGGTTCAGCTCGACCGGGGCGCTCCAGGTGGCGCCGTCGTCCCGGCTGGTGATGTAGCGCAGATGCATGCTGTTCGGGTCGTCGGCGGTGTTCAGGCCGGAGCCGCCGGACCAGAAGCTGATGCCGGGCCGGGGGGAGTAGGTGAAGAAGCAGTAGACGACGCCGGTGGCGCGGTCCACGAGCAGGCTGGGGTCGCCGACGCCCTCGCTGGTGGTGGGCGGCGCGTGGATGACGCGGGGCTGCTCGAAGGTGCGCCCGCCGTCGGTGCTGCGGATCATCACGATCTGGATGTTGTTGGTGCCGCCGCCGAGGTCGTACGAGCCGTTGACCCGGGCGTCGGCCACGGCGATGACGGTGCCGTTGTTGCTCACGGCCAGGCCGGGGATGCGGACCGAGGCGACGGTGCCGTTGTAGCGGCCGTTCGCGCCGTTGAGGTCGCGGATCACTGTCTGCGTGGTCAGCAGCGTGGTGGTGGCGAGCTGCGGGTTGCCGGCGGCGAGGTCGCAGGAGGTGGTGCCGCGCAGCGTGGTGTCGAAGCCCGGCGCGGTGACCCGCAGCGTGTACGGCGTGCCGGCGCCGACGGTCCAGTAGTGCAGGAAGTTGCCGCCGGCGGCGATGGTGCGGGTCCACGGCGAGCCGGTGCGTCCGGGCCAGGTGACGGTGAAGTCGCGGGCCGTCGTGGTGCGGTTCTCCAGCGCGAGCTGGAGGCGGCCGTTCGTGCAGTCGAAGCCGGCCAGCGCGGACATGCCGGTGCCGCAGTGGAAGATGCCGCCGGTGGTCTCGTCCAGGCCGGTCGGGGTCGTCGTGCGCAGTGTGTACGGCGTGCCGGGGGACAGCGTCCAGTACAGCTCGGCGCTGCCACCGGCGGCGACCGTGCGGGTCCACGGCGAGCCGGAGCGACCGGGCCAGGTGACGGTGTAGGTCTGCGTCGTGGCGCTGCGGTTGTCGAGGTCGAGCAGCAGCCGGCCGGCGGTGCAGTCGGCACCGACGGTGGCTGTCACACCGGCGGGGGCGGCGGCCTGGGCAGCGGTGGCGGGCAGTACGGAGAGGAGGGTGAGGGCGGCCACCGCGAGGACGGTTGCGCGGCGCGGTATGGCGCGGCGAGGGGACACGTGGTTCCTTCCGGACGGGGGAGGGGGAATCGGACTTAGCTATAAGACGTCAGATGTCCGATGTCTGCACGCTAGGCGGATTCACCCCGGCCCGTCAAGGATCGGTTGCGGTCGACGTCCCCGTCCGGCCCGGGGAGTCGTCAGCGGTCCGGTCCGTGCGTCTCGCCGAGCAGTGCCTCGCCCATCGCGGTGAGCCGGTGCAGCACCAGGTTGCCGTGCCGCTGGCTGGTGATCAGTCCGGCCTCGCGCAGGATGGTGGTGTGATGGCTGGTGGTGGCCGGCGAGATGCGGGCACGCCGGGCCAGCTCGCCGGTGGTGGCGCCGCTCGCGGCGGCGCGCAGGACCGCGACCCGGGTGTGGCCGAGCAGCGGACCGAGCCGGCGTTGCGGGCCGGCCGGCGGCGCCGGTTCCGCTCGCTGCCGGCGCGCCGGATAGACGAGCGTCGGCGGCAGGTCGGGGTCGGCCAGCGTGATCGGCGCGTGCCAGCAGAAGTACGACGGGACCAGCGTGATGCCCCGGCCGTCGAGATGCATGTCCCGGTCCTCCGGGTAGCCGTGCACGGACAGCACCGGCGGATCCCAGGAGGTCTCCGGGCTCAGGTCGTCGAGGATCTGCCCGGCGCCGTTGTCGAGGACCCAGGCCCCGCGCAGCGCCCGGTCGCCGGAGACGGCGGAGGTGATCTGCGTCCAGTAGGGAGCGAGCGCGACCCGGAAGTAGGCGCGCAGCGCGTCGCCGAGGCCGTGCCGGGCGGCGAGCCGGCCGGCTGCCAGGTCGCTCATCCACGCGCCGTCGACGGGCGTCACCATCCGCCCGAGTTCGGTGCGGATCCGCCGGGCCGGGGTGCCGAGCACCCGGTCGATCCCCTCGTCGAGGTCGGTGACGGGGCCCGGTGTGAGGAAGTCCGGGAAGTAGCGCTTGAGCGGCGCGACGGGCAGGAGCCGCTCGCGGACGACCGGGACGAGACCGGCGCGCTCCAGGTCCGGACGGATCTGCCGGTGCCACCGGGCGTAACCCGCGTAACCGGCCCGGGTCTGGAGGCGGTGCAGGCTACAGATGATCTCCCACAGTGGATCCGGCCGGGCCGCCAGCCGGGTGCGGCTGAGGTCCCCGGCCGTGAAGTGGATGCGTAGCGTCCCCATGACGCACAGTGTTCCGACGCGCGCCGCCGCGCTCAGTCTCGTCCACGACATTGACGTATATCGCTGGATTGGACGCGGCGGGGCGGCAGCCGCACGGCTGCCGCCCCGCCCTGTCCCAGCTCAGCCCGCGCTGCAGCTCGTACGCCACCGGTGGGAGGCGATGTTGTCGTTTGTGGTCTCCCCGTAGCCGCCCCGCGTGGAGCCCCAGTTGAAGGTGTGCTGGGTGAGGTTGTCCCACACCTCGCCGGCGCCGAGACACGCGTACGCGCCGGTGTAGTCGGGGTGGATGTAGAGGGCGACCGGCCGGCCGGTGTTGGAGTCGTTCCAGGCCGAGGACGCCAGGTTGCGCATGCTTGCCCGGTTGTTGTAGTCGCAGTTGGCGTTCTCCGCCGTGTTGATCGTGTCCCAGTTGTTGTCGGCGTTGTACCACCAGCACCACCGGCCGGCCCAGTTGGCGTCCTGGCTGACGTACAGGTAACCGCTGCCCGCGGCGGCACGCTGCGCCGTGTCCGCGTGCGGGGTCGGCCGGGGCGCGGCCTGGGCGGCGGTGGCGGTGAAGGCCAGCGCGGCTGCCGCCGCGACCACTGTGGCCAGCGCGGACCGTAGTGCTCTCATGGTGTTTCCCTTCAGTCGGGTCCTTCCGTGGCGGGCCGCCACGGACGTCGTGGGGGTGGGTCAGCCGGCGGCCAGCACGGCGCGTGCCAGCGGCAGCGCGGCGGCCTCCAGGCGGAGGCGTTCGGCGACCTCGGTGTGGAACCGCCTGTCGAGGGCGGCCCGATGCTCGGCGTCGAGCCGCCGGGCGAGCGGGCCGAGCCCGGTCCGGGCCGCACAGGTCGCCTCGGCCACCGCCAGCCTGATCTCGCCGGGCGTGGCGGAGCCGGCAGCCGGCTCGGGCACCGACGCGCGGGCCGATGCCGGGTCGGCCACGTCGTGCCCGTCGGCGTGCATGCACCGCCGCCACGCCCGTACGCCGTCGGCGTAGCGGGGGTCGGCGAGCACCCGGCCGACGCGCAGGCCGGCCAGGTTGTCCGTGACTTTCGTGGCGCGGTACCAGCCGGGCAGGTCGCGGTAGAGCTGCCGCTCCGCCTCGGACGTGCAGCTGTGGCTGCTGCGGCGCAGCACGCCGCCGGCCGGCAGCGTCGCGCGCAGGGCGTCGGGCTCGCCGGGGTCGCCGTTGACCGCGCGTACGGCGGCGGCGCCGCGTTCGGGGGGCAGCTCCCGGACGTACCGGGCGTTCGGGTCGGCCGCCATCGCCTCCTGGAGGCGGCGTTCCAGGGCGCCGCCGTATCCGTACCGGCGGGCGTAGGAGACGTCGTCGAGGCCGTACGGGAATTCTCGCAGCTCCGGCACCGGCTGCCGGGGAACCGGCCAGTAGCGGAAACCGCGACGCTGCATGCAGTCGCGGATCAGCACCTGCGTGGCGGCGTACCGCACGTCGGCGGCCGGGGCGGCGGCGGGCAGGACCGGTACGGCGGCGGCACTCACCGCGGGCGCGCGCTGACTCTCGGGCGGCGGCGCGACGTCCGGGCGCGCGCCCAGCGCCCCGGCCACCGCCGCCGCGAGGGCGGCGGGGACCGCGACGGCGTACCACCTCGACCGCGCTCGGCGCGACACCACCGCCATGACGTGCACCTCGGCTGTCCGGGGCGCCCGGTGCGCCCGTCAGAAGACAGCTTCGGTGCGGGGCGTGCGCCGGGACAGAGACCTTCGATCAGGCTCGAACGACAGGTCCCGGCGTACGGCGGATCAGGTCTGTGCGGCGCGGGCGATGCTCGCCCGGATGGGCGCGTAGTGCTCGGCGACGGCCGATCGCAGCGCCGCCGCGTCGGCGGCGGTGAGGGCGGCGACGATCGCCTGGTGCCGCTGGGCGGTGATGACCCGGTCCTCCGGCTCGGTCTGCAGCGTGGGCGCGACGATGGCCTGCACCTGCCAGAACGCCTCGGTGAGCTGGACCAGCAGGTCGTTGCCGAGGGGTTCCATCAGCTTCAGGTGGAAGGCGCGGTCGACGTCGAGGAAGTCCTCGCCCCGGGCGGCCCGGCTGTGCATCTCGTCGGCGAGCGCGGACAGCTCCGAACGGTGCCGCTCGTCCAGGGCGTCGATGACGGTGGCGGCCAGTCCCTGCTCCAGCGTCTGGCGGATGTCGACGACCTGGGCCAGTACGTGGTGGTCGTCCTCGCCGCTGAGCAGGCCGCGGAACGTCAGGCTCTCCACCAGGGCGTTGAGGGACATACGGCCGACGAACGTGCCGTGGCCGTGGCGCACCTCGACGATGTCGAGCGCGGAGAGGATCTTCACTGCCTCGCGGACGCTGGAGCGGCTGGCGCCGACGGCCTCGCACAGCTCCGTCTCGGTGGGCAGGAGGTTCCCCGGCTTGAGGCGGTTGCGCAGGATGTACTCCTTGATCCTGGTGGCGACCTCCTGCCGGCGAGGGCTGGGCCGCTCGGCGCCGCGTAGCGGACTGGCGTCAATGGTCGTCATCTGCCCCTTGCCCTTCGTTCCCGAATCTGACACCCTCACCCTACCGGCATCAGACGTCAGACGTCATACACCTTATGCTTCACATCCCCGAGCGCGAGCGGTCACGCGAGCGCATGAAGAGCCTATGGAGGCAGCTACGTGAGCACCACCGGTAAGCCGTCGAGGAGCCGGCGCGCCCTGCGCGGCCGCGTCCGCTCCCTGACCGTCGCCTCCCTCGCGGGCGGCCTCGCGGTCGCGCTGGCGGCCTGCAGTGGCGGTCCCGCCTCGACAAACGCCGTGGGCGACGGGAAGGGGGGCACGTCCATCGAGGCGACGCTGGCCTTCACGCTCTCCAGCGGTTTCGATCCCAGCAACGCCTCCTCGGCCGTGGCGACAGCGGTCAACCAGCACGTCTTCGAGGGCCTCGTCGACCTCGACCCGATCACGCGGGAACCCTACAACGCCCTGGCCAAGAGCGACCCGACCCCCGGGGCCGACGGCCGGACGTACACCGTGACGCTGCGTGACGGGGCGAAGTTCTTCGACGGCACCCCGGTCACCGCCGAGGACGTGGCCTGGTCCTTCACCCGCGTGCTCAAGCCCGCGGACCCGAAGGCGCCGCCGCTGATGCAGGGCTTCGTGTCGTTCCTGGACACCGTCACCGCCAAGGACGCGACGACCGTCGAGTTCACGCTGAAGTACCCGTTCGCGCTGTTCAGCGAGCGGATCTCGGTCATCAAGGTCGTCCCCAAGGCCAAGACCGGTGACCCGGCCGCGGCCAAGGCGTTCGACACCGCCCCGATCGGCTCCGGCCCGTTCAAGGTGGACAGCGCGTCCAAGGAATCCGGCATCAAGCTGAGCAAGAACGCGAACTACAACGGCCCGCGCGCCGCCAAGGTCGAGACGATGACGTGGAACACCACCACCGAGGCGTCGGCCCGTGTGTCGGACCTGCAGGGCGGCCGGGTGCAGGCCATCGAGGCCGTGCCGTACCTGAACGTGGACTCGCTCAAGGACAAGTACACGATCGACGTGAAGCAGGCCTTCAACCAGGTCTTCCTCATGTTCAACAACTCCGCCGCGCCGTTCAGCGACAAGCGGGTGCGCCAAGCCCTGCACTACGCCATCGACAAGGAGGCGGTCATCAAGACCGCGCTCAACGGCTACGGCAGCCCGGCGACGAGCTACCTCGACGAGGGCAACAAGGCCTACCAGAAGGCCGCCACCGTCTACGACTACAACCCGGACAAGGCCAAGGCCCTGCTCCAGGAGGCCGGCGTCACCAACCTGTCGTTCCGGCTCGACACCACCGACAGTTCGGTGGTCAAGGACGTCGCCCCGCTGGTCATCGAGCAGTGGAAGAAGATCGGCGTCAACGCCACGCTCAACACCGTGCCGTCCTCGGCCATCTACGGCGACATCGTCCCCAAGGACACCTTCCGGGTGCTCATGGCCACCGGTGACCCGAGCGTCTTCGGCGTCGACACCGACCTGCTGATGCGCTGGTACTACTTCGGCGAGACCTGGCCGGGCCAGCGCTACCGCTGGAGCGACGCCGACCGCAAGGCCATGAGCGACCTGCTCGACAAGGCCGCGCAGACCTCCGACGAGACGGCCCGCAAGGCGCTGTGGAAGCAGGCCCTGGACATGGCGGCGGACCAGGTGCCGCTGTACCCGATCCTGCACACCAAGGTCGTCACCGCGTACGACCCGGCCAAGGTGGACGGCTTCTCCGGCGCTTCCACCACCGGCCTGTACTTCCTGGGCACCGGCCGGACCGGCTGAGCCCGCGCTCGGGGTTCCGGCCCCGCAGGCGTCCCGCCCGGCCCCACGTGACCCGTGCGGCCGGGCGGGGCGTCCCGGCGCCCCGCCACGAGAAAGAGAATCCATGCTGACCGTCCTGAACCTGGTCGCACGACGATTCCTGACGCTGATCCCCCTGGTGCTGGGCATCACGCTCTTCGTCTTCGTGATCATGCAGTTCTCCCCGATCGACCCGGCGTTGTCAGTCCTCGGTGACCAGGCCACGCCGGCGCAGGTCGAGGCGTTCCGCGCCGCCAACGGCCTGAACGACCCGCTGCCGCTGCGCTACCTGCACTTCCTCGGCGACCTCGTCCGCGGCGACCTCGGCATGACGTTCCCGCCGTCGGTCCCGGTCGCCGAGAAGATCGCCATGGCGCTGCCGCTGACCATCCAGCTCACCGCGCTCGGCGTCGTCGGCGCGCTCGTCATCGCGCTGGCGCTCGGCATCCCGGCCGCCCTGTACCGGGACCGCTGGCCCGACCAGGTCATCCGGATCGTCTCCATGGCCGGCATCGCCACGCCCTCGTTCTGGCTGGCCCTGCTGTTCATCCAGGAGTTCTCGGTCCGCCGGCCGATCTTCCCGACCGGCGGCTACGTCAACCCCGCCGACTCGGTCGGTCTGTGGTTGCAGTCGCTGGCCATGCCCGCGCTGGCGCTTGCCGTACCGGTCGGCTGCTCGCTGGCCCGGATCGTCCGGACGTCGATGGTCGAGGAACTCGACAAGGACTACGTCCGCACCGCGATCGGCGCCGGACTGCCGCCGCGCGTGGTGATCGGCCGCAACGTGCTGCGCAACGCGCTGGTCAACCCGCTCACCGCGCTCGGCCTGCGGATCGGCTACCTGATCGGCGGCACCGTCGTCATCGAGGCGATCTTCTCGCTGCCCGGCATGGGCACCCAGATCATGAGCGCCGTCCAGCAGAACGACACCGCGCTGGCCCAGGGCACCGTGCTGACCATCGCGCTGTGCTTCGTCCTGGTGAACCTGGTCGTCGACATCCTCTACCTCTTCGCCAACCCCCGACTGCGCGGAGGCCACTGATGCGCCGGTCCCTCACCACGCGGCTGTCCCGCCCCGGCATGGCCTTCGCCCGGCTCGGTCTCGCGGCCCGGTTCGCGCTCGGCTTCGTCGCGCTCATCGTCGTCGTCGGCGTGCTCGCCCCGCTGCTGCTGCGTCACGACCCCACCCAGACCGGGCTCGGACCGGCGCTGACCGGCCCGAACGGTGACTTCTGGTTCGGTCTGGACAAGCTCGGCCGGGACGTCTTCTCCCGGCTGGTCGCCGGCACCCGGCGCTCCCTGATCGTCGGGTTCGGCGCGGCCGGCATCGCGCTGGTGCTCGGCGCGATCCTCGGCGCGATCGCCGGCAGTAGCCGGACCGTCGTCGACGAGATCATCATGCGCTGCCTCGACGTGGTGATGGCCTTCCCCACGATCGTGCTCTCCGCGCTGCTGATCATCTCGTTCGGCAAGAACAGCCTGCTGGTCCTCGTCATCGCGATCGGCTTCGTGTTCACCCCGTCGGTCGCGCGCATCGTCCGCGCCAACGTGCTGTCCCAGTACGGCGAGGACTACGTGGCCGCCGAGCGGATCATCGGCGCCCGGCGGCCGCACATCCTCTGGCGGCACGTCCTGCGCAACTGCGCCGCCCCGATCCTGGTCTTCGTCACCGTCATGGTGGCCGACGCGATCGTCTTCGAGGCGTCGCTGTCCTTCATCGGCGGCGGCCTCGCCCCGCAGGAGGCGGCCTCCTCGTGGGGCTCGGTGATCGCGTTCGGCAAGGAGATGGTGCAGATCGGCGGCTGGTGGGCCACGTTCTTCCCCGGCCTGCTGATCCTGCTCACCGTGCTGGCGCTCAACGTGCTCTCCGAGGGCATGTCCGACGCGTGGGCCGCCCCGGCCGCGCGCCGTGCCACGTCCACCACCAGCGGCGACGCGCTGGAGCAGGCGAAGCCCGGCACCGGCGAGGTGGTCGAGCTGCCGGGCCTCGCCGAGGCGGCGCGGCGGCTGCGCGAACGCGCCCGCCCGCTGCCGCAGGGCAAGCCGGTCCTTCAGGTCAGCGACCTGTCCATCGGCTTCGAGGGCCGCCACCGCGGCGTGGACATCGTCGACGGGCTCTCCTTCGACGTCCGCCCCGGCGAGGTCGTCGGCCTGGTGGGGGAGTCCGGCTCGGGCAAGTCGCTCAGCGTCCTGGCGGTGATGGGCCTGCTGCCGCAGGGCGCCCGGGTACGTGGCGAGATCCGCTTCCAGGACACGAACCTGCTGAAGCTGAACGCCAAGGGCCGCCGTGCCCTGATGGGGCGCGAGATCGCCATGGTCTACCAGGACGCGCTGTCGGCGCTGAACCCGGCGCTGCGCGTCGGCGCCCAGCTCGCCCAGATGATCCGCCGCGGCGGCACCCGCTCGGCCGAGGAGCTCATGCGGCTGGTCGGGCTGGACCCGCAGCGCACGCTCGCCGCGTACCCGCACGAGCTGTCCGGCGGGCAGCGGCAGCGCGTGGTGATCGCCATGGCGCTGTCCCGCGATCCGAAGCTGATCATCGCGGACGAGCCGACCACCGCGCTCGACGTCACGGTGCAGGCCCAGGTGATGAAGCTGCTGCTGGACCTGCGCGAGCGGCTCGGCTTCGCCCTCATCCTGGTCAGCCACGACCTCGCCCTGGTCAGCGACGTCTGCGACCGGGTCGTGGTGATGTACGGCGGCCAGATCGTGGAGACCGGCGTGACCGCCGACGTGATGGAGGCGCCCGCCCACCACTACGCCCGCGGCCTGCTCGGTTCCGTCCTGTCCCTGGAGACCGGCGCGGAACGGCTCACCCAGATCCGCGGCGTGGTGCCGTCACCGGCCGACTTCCCGAAGGGCTGCCGGTTCTCCGACCGCTGCCCGATGGCGACCGAGATCTGCCGGGGCACCGCGCCCGCCCTGGAGGGCACGGACGGCCACGGGTACGCCTGCCACCACCCCGCCGTCACCGTCAGCGAGAAGGAGCCGGCCCGATGAGCGCCACCGCCGAGCACCGGCCGATCGCCGAGCTGAGCGACGTGCACGTGGTGCACGCCGCGCGCGGCGGCGGCATGTTCAGCCGGGAGAAGGTCTACGCGCTCACCGGCGCCGACCTGGTCATCCGGGCCGGCGAGACGGTCGGCATCGTGGGCGAGTCCGGCTGCGGCAAGTCGACGCTGGCAAAGGTGCTCGTCGGCCTGCAACGACCGACCGCCGGCACGGTGTCGTTCGCCGGCAAGGACGTGTGGTCGATGAGCACGGCCGAGCGGCGCGAGCACATCGGCGCGGGCGTCGGCATGATCTTCCAGGACCCGGCCACCTCGCTGAACCGCCGCATGCCGGTACGCGACATCCTGCGCGACCCGCTCGACGTGCACCGCCGGGGCACCCGGCAGCAGCGCGAGCAGCGGGTGACCGAGCTGATGGCCCTGGTGGGCCTGCCCCGCTCGGTCGCCGACGTGCTGCCCAGCCAGCTCTCCGGCGGGCAGCGCCAGCGGGTGTCCATCGCCCGCGCGCTGGCCCTGGAACCGGGACTGGTCATCGCCGACGAGCCGACGAGCGCGCTCGACGTGTCGGTCCGGGCCCAGATCCTCAACCTGCTGCTGGACCTCAAGGACCGGCTCGGGCTGGCGATGGTGCTGGTGTCGCACGACATCCAGACCGTCAAGCGGGTCAGCGACCGGGTCGTCACCATGTACCTGGGCCGCATCGTCGAGCAGACGCCCGCCGCCCTGCTGCCCGAGGGCGGCCGGCACCCGTACACCAGGGCCTTGTTCTCGGCCACGCCGGGCCTGCTGTCACCGATCGAGCCCATCCCGCTGGTCGGTCCGGTCCCGTCGGCCACCCGGCCGCCGAGCGGCTGCCCGTTCCGGACCCGCTGCTGGGCCGCCACCGACGGCTGCGCCGTGGACATGCCGGCGCCGCGCCCCGCCGAGGGTGAGGGCCACGAGTTCCGCTGCCACCACCCGGTGCCCGCCGGAACCGCGAACACCGAACTGGTCGCGCTCGCCACCTCGGCGACCGGCCGCACCACATCTGAGTCTGTCGAGGAGAACCTGTGACCACCCCAGCCCCGCGGTTCGCCGGAGTCGTGCCGCCGGCCGTGACCCCCCTGACCGATGAGGGCGAGGTCGACGTCCACTCGCTGGAACGGCTGGTCGAGTGGCTGCTCGACGCCGGCGTCGACGGCATCTTCGCCCTCGGCAGCTCCGGCGAGACGGTCTTCCTCACCGACCGGCAGCGGGACCTGGCCCTGGAGACCATCGTGAAGACCGCCGGCGGCGCCGTGCCGGTCATCGCCGGCTGTATCGAACCCACCACCCGCCGGGTCGTGGAGCGCGCCGAGGCGTCCACCCGGCTGGGCGCGGACGGCCTGGTCGTGACCGCGCCGTTCTACGCCATCGTCGGCCCGCACGAGATCGAGCGGCACTTCCGGGCCGTCGCCGCGGCGGTCGAGCTTCCGCTGCTGGCGTACGACATCCCGGTCTGCGTGCACAGCAAGCTCTCCGTCGACCTGCTGACCCGGCTCGCCGCCGACGGCGTGCTGGCGGGCGTCAAGGACTCCAGCGGCGACGACGTCGCGTTCCGCCAGCTCGCGCTGGCCGTCGCCGAGCACGCGCCGGAGCGCGACTTCAGCCTGCTCACCGGCCACGAGGTGGTGGTCGACGCGATGATGCTCGCCGGTGGCTCCGGCTCGGTGCCCGGACTGGGCAACGTGGACCCGGCCGGGTACGTGCGGCTGCACCGCGCCTGCGTGGCGGGCGACTGGACCGCGGCCCGCCGGGAGCAGGACCGCCTGACCCGGCTGTTCCGCATCGTCGACGCGGCCGACCCGGCCACCTCGGCGGGCGCCACCCGGGGCGTCGGCGCGTTCAAGACCGCACTGTCCCTGCTCGGCGTCATCGCCGGCAACGCGGTGTCGCTGCCGCTGCGGCCGCTGGACGCGGCCGAGACGGGCCGCGTGCGTACCCAGCTGGAACTGGCCGGGCTGCTCTGACCATGCCCGACGTGAGCACCACCGGTCTGGTCGCCGCGCTCGACATCGGCGGCACCAAGACCACCGCCGCCCTGGTCACCGCCGCCGGAGAGGTCGTGGGCCGGCGCACCGCGCCGACACCTGGTCGCTCCGGTGCTGCCGCGGTGCTCGACACCGCGGCCGGCCTGGTGGAGAAGCTGCGGGCGGACGCGCCGGGCGTCGTACGGGCGCTCGGCGTCGGTAGCGCCGGAGTCATCGACAGCGGCTCCGGCCTGGTGCTGTCCGCCACCGACGTGCTGACCGGGTGGACCGGCACGGACCTGCGTGGCGACCTGAGCCGGCGCCTGGGCGTACCGGTCACCGTGATCAACGACGTGCACGCCCACGCGCTGGGCGAGGCGCGTCACGGCGTCGCGGCCGGCTACGACACGGTGCTCTACGTCGCCGTGGGCACCGGCGTCGGCGCGTCGTTCGTCCTCGGCGACACCGTGCTCACCGGTGCGCACAGCGCGGCCGGGCACGCCGGGCACCAGCCGTCGGCGTACGCCGGAACGCTCGCCTGCACCTGCGGCGGGCGCGGGCACCTGGAGGCGATCGCCGCCGGGCCCGCGCTCACCGCCGAGTACGTCCGGCGTACCGGCCGGGCGGTGGCCGACCTGCGGGCCGTCGCCGCGCTCGCCGCGGACGGCGACGAGACGGCCCGGGATGTCGTCCGGCTGGGCGGCGCGGCTGTCGGTTCCGCCGTCGGCGGCCTGGTCAACGTGCTCGACCCCGCCGCCGTGGTGATCGGCGGCGGCGTCACCGGTCTCGGCGAGCCGTGGTGGCGGGCGCTGCGCGACGCGGTGCCCGCCGAGACACTGCCCGCCCTGGCCGCAGTGCCGGTCCTCGCCTCCACCCTCGGACCCGACGCGCCACTGCTCGGCGCCGCCTCGCTCGCCTGGAAGGTCTCATGAACGCGCTCGTCGACCAGCTCCGTGACCGCCTGGTGGTCTCCTGCCAGGCGTACCCGGGTGAGCCGATGCGCGACCCGGACACCATGCGCCGGGTCGCGCTCGCCACCGCACGCGGCGGCGCCGCCGGCATCCGCGCCCAGGGGCTGGCGGACATCGCGGCGATCCGCGCGGCGGTGGACCTGCCGCTGATCGGGCTCTGGAAGGACGGCGACGACGACATCTTCATCACCCCGACCCTCGAACACGCGCTCGCCGTCGCCGACGCCGGGGCGCACGTCGTCGCGCTCGACGGCACGTCCCGGCCCCGGCCCGACGGCCGTACGCTCGCCGAGACGATCGCCGCCGTGCACGAGCGCACCGGCGCGCTCGTGATGGCCGACTGCTCCACCTTCGACGAGGGCGTGGCCGCCGCCGCTGCCGGCGCCGACCTGGTCGGTACCACGCTCGCTGGCTACACCGCGTACACCACGAAGGGCGACGGGCCGGACCTGGACCTGGTCGCCCGGCTCGCCGCCGCGATCGAGGTCCCGGTGGTCGCCGAGGGACGCATCCACACCCCGGAGCAGGCCGCGCAGGCGCTGCGGGCGGGCGCGTGGACGGTCGTGGTGGGCACTGCCATCACCCACCCGAGCACGATCACCGGCTGGTTCGCCTCGGCCGTGCGGGAGGCCGCGTCGTGCCGCTGACCGACCTCGACCTGGCCGGCTGTCTGGCGTACCGGCCGGAGCTTCACGTGCCGGCGGACCTGGACGCGTTCTGGGCGCGCACGCTCGGCGGCGGCGACCCGGAGCGTGCGGTCTACGAGCCGGTCGACACCGGGCTGACCCAGATCCGGACGTACGCCGCCACGATCCCCGGTTTCGGCGGTGAGCCGGTACGCGGATGGCTGCACCTGCCGGCCGGTGCCGACGGGCCGCTGCCCTGCGTGGTCGAGTACCTCGGCTACGGCCGGGGCCGCGGCCTGGCGCACGAGAAGCTGTTCTGGGCCGCGGCGGGGTTCGCGCACCTGATCATGGACAGCCGGGGCCAAGGCTGGAGCGCCGCCACCGGCGGCACGCCCGACCCGCACCCCTACCCGGCCGGCACCGTGCCCGGCTTCCTCACCCGGGGCGTCGACGACCCGGCCGAGCACTACTACCGGCGGCTGATCACCGACGCGGTGCGCTTCGCCGAGGCGGCCCGGCGGCACCCGGCCGTCGACCCCGCCCGGGTAGCGGTGACCGGCTTCAGCCAGGGCGGCGGCCTGGCCCTGGCCGCCGCAGCGCTGTGCCCGGACGTCGTGGCGGTCATGCCGGACGTGCCGTTCCTCTGCGACATCCGCCGGGGCGTGCGCGTCGCCGGCCCGGACAGCCCGTACGCCGAGGTCGTCGAGTACCTCGCGCTGCACCGCGACCGCGCCGACCGGGTGTTCCGCACGCTGTCCTACCTGGACGCCGCCGTGCTCGCGCCGCGCGCGACAGCGCCGGCGCTGTTCTCGATCGCGCTGCGGGACCAGGTCTGCCCGCCGTCGACCTGCTTCGCCGCCTACCACCGCTACGGCGGCGACAAGGACGTGCGGGTGTACGAGTTCAACGACCACGAGGGCGGCGAGGCGGCACACCAGCGCGAACAGCTCACCTGGCTGCGCGCGATCCTGGGCGCCTAACGCGCGCGTTCCACCACGTAGTCGGTCAGCTCCAGCAGGAAACGGCCGTCCTCGCTGTCGGCGGCGGCGCCGAGCGCCCGCTCACCCTCGCGGCGGGCGGCCAGCGCGAGGTCCCGGGCGCTGCGCCGCGCCGACTCCACACAGTCGTACGCGAGCAGTCGCCCGTGCAGCCAGCGCACCTCGGCGTCGGTGCGCTCCGCGCGGGTACGGCTCAGCAGCCGCACGAGCCGTTCGCGTTCCTCCGGTGTGCACCGCCGCATGAAGTCGATCAGGATCAGCGTGCGTTTGCCCTCCCACAGGTCACCGGCGATCTCCTTGCCGTACCGGGCGTAGTCGCCGGTGAGGTTGAGCGCGTCGTCCTGGATCTGGAACGCCGCGCCCAGATACCAGCCGTAGCGGTCGAGCACGTCGACGGCGTTCTCCCGGCCGGTCGCCACGAGGACGCCGGTGCGGCACGGGTAGATGCACGTGTACCAGGACGTCTTCTTCAGGCACATCCGGTAGTAGTCGTCGGCGTCGAGGTCGCACACGTTGTCGCGGATCCAGCCGATCTCGATGGCCTGCCCCTCCAGCGAGTGGCGCATCATCAGCTCGGTCTCGGTGAACAGCCGCCAGGCGATCCCGGAGCCGAGGGCCGCCCGGTTCGCCGCCAGCCGCCGCAACGCCAGCAGGTTCGTCATGTTGCCGACGTTCAGCGCCACGCCCACGCCGTACTCGGCGTGCAGCGTCCGCCCGCCGCGTCGCTGCTCGCTGGAATCCTGGATGTCGTCGTGGATGAGGAAGGCGTTGTGAAACAGCTCCACCGTCACTGCGGCGTTGAGGCCCACCGCGTCGCCGCCGCCGAACGCCCGGCACGTGGCCAGGCACAGCGCGGCGCGCAGCCCCTTGCCCCACCGGCGCGGATACTCCGCGACCAGGTCGTAGAGGTAGCGCGGGCCGCCGTCGGGCACGTCGTCGAGCAGCGCGCCGAGGGCGAGCCCGCGATAGCGCTCCAGCATCCGTTCCACGTGCCCGCCGGCCACCCCGGTGGGCGGCGCCATCGCGCGGCTACCGGTCCGTCGGCCGCTTCGGGGCCGGCGACGCCAGCCGGTCCGCGAGGCCGTTTGCCACCTCGGGCGCCAGCCGCGCCAGATTGAGTACGGTGTCCAGCGCGTCGTGCGCGTCCGACGTGTACCGCCGGATCACCTCGCCGCGCTGGTCGTCGGCCATCTTCAGTTGCCCGACCACGGTGTCGATCAGGGCGTGCCCGTCGGTGCGGACCCGGGCGACGAGTTCGTCGAACGCCTCCGGGTCCACGCGCCGGCTCTCGGTCAGCTTCTCCTCGAGCCGCCGGGCGCCGGCCAGCCCCGCCGCGAGTTCCTCCTCCAGCACCGTGGCCGCGTGGGTCACGGTCTCCGAGGTCTCCTCGGCCACCTTCTCGAAGCGCTCATTCGTGCGCTCACGCTCCACGTTCTCCATGCGGCGGAGTCTCCACCCGGCTCCGGGCGCCGGGCTAGGCATGTGTCGCGATGGTGACTGACGGTAATGACCGCAGGTGGTGGTCAGGGGTGTCGGCGCGAGCGCCGGGTCAGGACCAGACCGGCGACCAGGAGTACGCCGAGGGCCACGGCGGCGAGCCCGATCGAGGTGATGACCGCCGTGCCACTGCCGGTCACCGGCAACGGCGGGATCGGCTTGTGCGGCCCCGGCTTGGGCGGCTTCGGTGTGGGCGGTTCCGGTGTCGGCGGTGTCGGGGTGGGCTGCACCGGCCCGGCGACGACGACTGTGGCCGAGCAGCTCGGGGTGCAGCCCGGGTCGGTGGCGCCTTCGGGTGGTGTGACTGTGGTGGTGTTCGTGAGGTCTCCGGTGGTGTCGGCGGGCACGGTTCCGGTGATCGTGTAGGTGAGCGTGCCGCCCGCGAGGACGGTCACCGTGTCGGCGATGTTGCCGGTGCCGGAGGTGGTGCAGGTGCTGCCGGTGGACGCCGCACACGTCCAGGTGAAGCCGGGCAGCGGCAGCGGGTCGGTGACTGTGACGCCCACGGCGTCGGACGGGCCGCCGTTGGTGACGGTGACCGTGTAGGTCAGGGGAGTACCCGGCACGTACGGGCTGGGTGCCGCCGCCTTGGTCACCGCCAGGTCGACGGTCGGCCGGCCCGGGGTCACGACCGTCGCCGTGCAGTTCGGCGTGCAGCCGGGATCGGAGACACCCTCGGGCGGGGTCACGGTGGTGGTGTTGGTGAGGTCGCCGGTGGTGCCTGCGGGTACGGTCCCGCTGATCGTGTAGGTGAGCGTGCCGCCGGCGAGCACGGTGACGGTGTCGGCGAGTTCCCCGCTGCCGGAGGCGGTGCACGTGCTGCCGGTGGACGCCGCGCAGGTCCAGGTGAAGCCGGGCAGCGGGAGCGTGTCCGTGACTGTGGCGCCGACGGCGTCGGACGGCCCGCCGTTGGTGACGGTGACCGTGTACGTCAGCGACGCCCCCGGCACGTACGGGTCAGGGGTTGCCGTCTTGGTGACGGCCAGGTCGACGGCGGGTGCCGCCGGGGTCACCACCGTCGCGGTGCAGGTGGGCGTGCAGCCGGGGTCGGAGACCCCGTCGGGTGGGGTGACCGTCGCGGTGTTCGTGAGGTCGCCGGTGGTGCTCGACGGCACGGTCCCGCTGACCGTGTACGTGAGCGTCCCGCCCGCGAGCACGGTCACGGTGTCGCTGATGTCCCCGGTGCCGGAGGCGGTGCACGTGCTGCCGGTGGACGCCGCGCAGGTCCAGGTGAACCCGGGCGCCGGCAGGGGATCGGTGACGGTGGCGCCGACGGCGTCGGACGGCCCGCCGTTGGTGACCGTGACGGTGTACGTCAGCGGTGCGCCCGGCACGTACGGGTTCGGGCTCGCCGTCTTCGTCACGGCCAGGTCGACGGTGGGGATGACCTGGAGCGTGGCGGAGCCGGGCGGGTTGATCCCGAGGATCGTCGGGAAGTTGCTCTCACAGCCGGGGATCGGCGTGCCGTCCGGCCCGGCGCATCCGGTGTTCGTGTACGAGCCGACCACGTCCGCGGTCACCTCGACGGAGACGGTGCAGGACGCGACGCCCAGGCCGATGTCGCCGTCGAAGACCACGGAGGTCGCGCCGGCTGCCGCGGTCACCGTGGCGTCCGAGCAGGTGGTGTTGTTCACCCCGGTCGCGGTCACGCCTGCGGGAAGCTCGTCGGTGAAGCTCATCCCGTTCTTGGCCTGCAGGTCGTCGGTGTTGGTGACGGTGAACGTCAGGGTGGACGTCTGCCCCTGCCCGATGGTGGCCGGGCCGAACGCCTTGTCCAGTTGCGGGGTCACGTCGACGATCTGGGGGAGGTCGAACGCCACGTCGTTGCCGACGCCCGTGGCGGTGGCGTTGTAGAGACGCAGGCCCAGCGTCGGGGTGTCGTCGACCGGGAGTTGGATCGCCGTGGACTGGAGCTTCGCGATGTAGGTGCCGTTGATCACCACCGCGCTGGGATCCGTGCAGGGGTTGAGACCCTCGGCGAGGACCGTCGGCACCTCGTTGAGCATCAGCTCGAACCGCTCGCTGGCCCGCGCGGTACCCGGGACCTGGCAGTTCGTCTCCGCGAAGATCGCCGAGACGGCGTAGAAGTGGCCGCCGACCGCCGGGATGGTGTTGCTGTCGGTGTCGAACTGGTAGCCGGCGGCCTGCACTCCGCCGATCCCGTTGGAGAACTCGGTGAGGGCCTGGTTCGTCGTCGCCTCCTCGTCATTCTGGCCCTGGAAGACCCCCATGTCGTGGACCATCTGGCCGATCGTGGTCCAGGCGCGGCTGCGGGCGCACTGGTCGTTGTCGGTCACGGGCGGGTCGCCGCCGTTGGGCGGGAGCGGTGACGTCTGCCGCATGATCCAGCCGTTGCAGGCTCCGGCGCCGGGGCTCCACGCCGGGTCCGCCGTGTACGTCTCGCTGTCCGCGCCGCTGCCTCCCGGCCCCGGCACGTACACCGAACCGGGTGATCCGGTGTAGGAACCGATGCGGATCGGCGCGTCGACCGCGCTCTCGTTGGAGAAGTCCTCGGTGAAGATGGGAGTGCCGGGCTGGGGCACTCCTGGCTGGCCGGGAACGGTGGCCGAGGCGGGCGGGGGCGAGACCACCACCGCGAACGTCGACGACGACGCCAGCACGGCGAGCACCGCCAGCGCCGACGCAGGTCGCCACCATCCCTTGTGAACCATCTTCCTCTTCCCCCGTTGTGGCTGGTCGGAGCCGGAAGGCCTCGACGCTCACAGCGGTAAAGGTGCCAGGTCATTGCCCCTTAAGTCCGTCTTTTCATGATTCCTGCGTCCGCTCACGGCGGTCGGCCGGCTGGGTACGGGTACTCAGCGCAGTACCGTCCCGTCGCTCATGTGTCCGCGTCGCGGCGTCGACAGGATGCTTCTCATGGCCGAGACGCTGCACCGACACGCCGCTGCACGTACCGTCGACACGCCGTTGCCCGCCGAGGCCGCGCTGGCCCCCGCCGGCCGCGCGGTCGCCGCGCTGGCCCGGCTCGTCGCCCACCACCCCGCCGGCTGGCGCTGGCTGGCCCGGCGCCACCACCCGGTCCTCGACCGCCTCGCCGCCGCGAACGCGCGGTCGACCTGCGTGCGGGCGGCCCGGCGGGTGCCCGCCTACCAGGCGTTCCTGCGGGCCCGCCCGGGCGGCCTGCGCCGCCGGCTGCGGGACTTCCCGGAGACCGACAAGCGCGGGTACGTCATGGCGTACGACGCCTCGGCCCGGTGCCGGAACGGGCGGATGCCGGAGCGCGGCGTGGTGGTCGACGAGTCGGCCGGATCGTCCGGGCGGCCCTTCAACTGGCCCCGCGGCGAGCGGGAGCTGCGGGCGGTGCACCGCGACATCGCCGGCTACACCGGACTGGCGTTCCCGATGCGCCGCCCGTTCGTCATCAACGCGTACTCGATGGGCGCCTGGGCGACCGGCACCACCACCGGCGCGGCGATGGCCCGGATCGCCACGGTGAAGAACACCGGCCCGGACCTCGGGAAGATCGTCGACACGCTGCGCGAGTTCGGTCCCGGCCACGACTACCTGGTGACCGCGTACCCGCCGTTCCTCAAGCACCTGCGGGACCGGCTCGACGCCGAGGGCTTCCCGTGGTCGCGGTACCGGATCTTCGCCAGCTGCGGCGGCGAGGGCATGACCGAGGCGCTGCGCGACTACCTGGAGGAGCGGTTCGTGCGGGTGCGCTCGGCGTACGGGGCGTCGGACCTGACCATCGGCATCGGCGCGGAGACCCGGTTCACGGTGTGGCTGCGGCGGCGGCTGCGTACCGACGCGGGACTGCGGGCGGAACTGCTCGGCGCGGGGGAGCAGCGGCTGCCGATGGTGTTCCAGTACAACCCGTTCGCCACCTACCTGGAGACGAACGAGCGGCGCGAACTGCTGTGCACAGTGGCGAGCCCGGACGTGCTCCAGCCCCGGCTGCGCTACAACGTCGGTGACGAGGCGCTGCTGGTGCCGTACCGGCGGATCGTCGAACTGGCCCACGCCGACCCGGTACGCCGCGCCGAGTTCCGTACCGCGGTCGCCGAGGAGCGGATGACGCTGCCGTTGCTGCTGCTGTTCGGCCGCAGCGACTCCACCGTGTCCTACCTGGGCGCGAACCTCTACCCGCAGGACGTCGAGTACGGCCTCTACACCGGCAACCCGTACGCCGCCGAGATCAACAGGTTCTGCCTCACCCTGCACGAGGACGCGGCGCTGGAGACCCGGCCGGTGATCCACGTCGAGCTGCGCCGCCCGCTGGACAGCGCGGCCCGCGCGGCGCTCGCCGACGCGTGCCGCGACGGGGTACGCGCGCACCTCACCTCGGTGTCGCGGGACTTCGCGCAGTCCCTGGTGGAGGACCCGACCGCCGGTGACCTGCGGGTGGAGCTGCACGAACCGGACGGCGGCCCGTTCGCCGGCATGCAGAAGATCAAGAACGTCTACCTGGTGAGGTGAACGATGCGTACCCGTGACTTCTCCCGCGCCCCGGCGCAGGCCCGCGCCGGCGCCATGTTCATCGGCGGCACCCGGTACGCGAACCCGCTGGTGCTGCTGCGCCTGGCCCCCGACTGGATCCGGATGGTGCGCGACATGCGCCGGATGTCCGGCTACTGCTGGCACACCGTCTACTGGCAGTTCCCGCTGACGCTCGGCACCATCGCGTTCTTCACCGACCGGGACGCGCTGCTGCGCTTCGCCCGGACCCGGCACCACCGCAGGCTGATGATGTGGCTGACCGACGGCAACCGCAACGCCACCGCCGGGTTCATCCGGCTCTACACCGCCTCCCCGGACGGCTACTCAAACGGCGCGTGGCGGGCCGAGGACGGCGCGATGGGCCACATCGAGCGGTTCACGCCGCTGGGCGCGGAGACGACCGGACCGGCGGTGCGCCGGTGACCGGCCACCGGTTCGAGCGCGTCACCGGCCGGCGCGGCCTGCGCGACTTCCTCACCCTCACCGACCGGCTGTACGCGGACGAGCCCCGGTACGTGCCGACGCCCCGGCAGCAGATCCGCCGCTGGTGGCGCGACGGCGTGCCGATGTACGTGCTGCGTGACACCACCGGCACCGTGGCCGGGCGGACCACGCTGCACACCGACGCGGACCTCGACGCGAAGCTGGGCCGCCGGTGCCAGCTGTTCGGGCTCACCGAGTTCACCGCGTCCGCCGCCGGGCCGCTGTTCGACGCGATCACCACGCACGCCACACCCGGCCGGGACCTGCTGCTCGGGCCGGTGGCGCTGCTGCCCAACCAGGCCGGCGGCGTGATCACCTCCGGGTACGCCGACCGGGGTTTCGTGGACAGCGCGTGGAACCCGTCGTACTACCCGGACGCGTACGAGGAGAACGGGTTCACCGGGCGGTTCGTCTCCGACACCTGGATCTGCCCGGTGCCGCCACCGACCGGACCGCCGCCCGCGCTGGGCGTCCAGCCCGACGGCGCGCGGCTGGACCTGCACCACGGGGACACCCGGCGGCTCGACGAACAGCTCGACCTGCTGCGCGGGATGCTCAACGACTCCTTCGCCCAGCTCGGCTACTACACGCCGATCTCGGCGGCGCAGCTGCGGCGGCAGACCGACGGGCTGGCGTACCTGCTGGACGAGTCGCTGCTGCTCTACCTGACCCGCGACGGGCGGCCGGTGGCGTTCGTGCTCTGCGTGCCGGACATCAGCGACTTCCTGGTTGCTGTGCGCGGCGACCTGAACCCGGTCAACCAGTTCCGGCTGCTGGCGACCCGCCGCCGGTACCGCCGGGAGGCGGTGCTGATCGTCAAGGGCGTGGTGCCGGAGTTCCAGGGGCGCGGCTACCAGCGGTTGCTCTCCGCGCACCTGCACCGCAACCTGCACGACGGCGGCTACACGGCGCTGCGCAGCACGTACGTCGGGCGGGACAACCCGGCGTCGGCGGCCCAGTACCGGCGCCTCGGCGGACGCCCGCTGCACGGCTACACGTTCTATGCCAGGGAGCGGTGAGCATGGACCTCGCCGCGTTCCACGCGCTGGAGCCGCTGTGCTGGCGGGCCCCGAGCGCGCACAACACCCAGCCGTGGCGGCTGCGCTACGAGCGTTGGGCGATCACCGTCGGCTGGGACCCGGCCGACGCGCTGCCGGCGGGTGACCCGACCGGCCGGGACCTGCGGCTGTCGCTGGGCGCGTTCGTGGAGACCTGCCTGATCGTCGCGGCCGACGCGGGGCTGCGGCTGGACTGGGCCGCCGACCACGACGAGTCCGACCGTCGGGTGGGGCGGCTGCGTCCGGCACGGCAGCCGTACCGGACGCCGTTCCGCACCGCCGACGTGTGGGACCGGCGTACCCACCGGGGCCGGTTCACCGGCGGCCCGGACGCCGACGTGGTCGCGGCCGTGGACGCGGTTGCCCGCCGGGCCGGTGGCGCGGTCCGCGCGGTGCCGGCGGCCGGGCGGCTGCGCGCGCTGCTGCGCACGGCGGACCGGCACGTGTACGCCGACCCGGCGGTGGTCGCGGAGCTGCGCCGCTGGCTGCGCCTGGACCGGTCGGGCCCGCGCTACCGGACCGACGGGCTCAGTGACAGGTGCCTCGGGCTGGGCCGGGCCACGGCCACCGGGCTGCGGGCGGCGCTGGCGGCGTACCCGGCGTTGCGCCCGCTGGGGCTGCCCCGGCTGCTCGCCGCCGCGGGCGGTGATCCGCTGGCGCAGGGCGGCGGGGTGCTGGCGCTCGTCGCGCCGCCCGGTCTGGACGCGGCCGGGCAGGTCGAGTTCGGACGCGTGCTGATGCGGATGTGGCTGACGTTGCACACGGCCGGGCTGGCCGCGCACCCGCTCAGTCAGCTCGTCGACGTCGCAGCCACCCGGGACGCGCTCGGCGCGCTGCTGGACGTGGCGCCGGAGCGGATCGTGCACGTGGCCCGGGTGGGCCGGCCGGCCGTCCCCGCGCCCCGTTCGGCCCGGCGAGTGCGCCACGGATCGGATCTGTTAGCGGTAACACCCCTTGACGCAGTGTCACTTCATCCATGAGAGTCCATGTTGGCTGATGTGTCGCCCGGTCGGGAGCCCTGGGCGCGTAGTGGCAGGAATGCGGCGTCCGGGTGCGCGAGCGATGTCTGTTAGCGATAACAGCACCGTCGCGCACCCGGGCCCGCCCTCTGAACTGCGCGGTTGGGAGCAACCATGTCCGAAGTGACACGACGAAACATCATCAAGGCCACGGCGGCGGGCGCCGGTGCCGCGCTGGTGCCGGCCGCCTGGAGCGCCGCCGCGCGCGCCGGCTCGGCGGCGCCACCACAGGTGCTGGCCGCGAACGACCTGGCACTCTGGTACGACGAACCGGCCGGCACCGACTGGCTGCGCGCCCTGCCGATCGGCAACGGACGGCTCGGCGCGATGGTGTTCGGCAACGTCGACACCGAGCGGCTCCAGCTCAACGAGGACACCGTCTGGGCCGGCGGCCCGTACGACTCGGCGAACACCAGGGGCGCGGCCAACCTGGCCGAGATCCGGCGTCGCGTCTTCGCCGACCAGTGGACCTCGGCCCAGGACCTGATCAACCAGACCATGATGGGCAGCCCGGGTGGGCAGCTCGCCTACCAGACCGTCGGCGACCTCCGGCTCGCCTTCGGTTCGGCGAGCGGGGCGACGCAGTACAACCGGACGCTCGACCTGACCACCGCCACCGTCACCACCACGTACGTGCTCAATGGTGTGCGGCACCAGCGGGAAGTGTTCGCCAGCGCGCCCGACCAGGTCATAGTGCTCCGGCTGACCGCCGACCGGGCGAACGCGATCACGTTCTCCGCCGCGTTCGACAGCCCGCAGCGGACCACCGTGTCCAGCCCGGACGGCGCGACAGTCGCGCTCGACGGCATCTCCGGCTCGATGGAGGGAGTGAACGGCTCGGTGCGGTTCCTCGCGCTGGCCAACGCCGCCGTCACCGGCGGCACGGTCAGCAGCTCCGGCGGCACGCTGCGGGTGTCCGGCGCCACCAGCGTGACGGTCCTGATCTCGATCGGCACCAGCTACGTCAACTACCGCACCGTCAACGGCGACTACCAGGGCATCGCCAGCAACCGGCTGAACGCCGCCCGGAGCGTCTCCGTCGACCAGCTCCGTTCCCGCCACCGCACCGACTACCAGGCGCTGTTCAACCGGGTCACGATCGACCTGGGCCGTACCGCCGCCGCCGACCAGCCCACCGACGTACGGATCGCGCAGCACGCGAGCACGAACGACCCGCAGTTCGCCGCGCTGCTGTTCCAGTTCGGGCGGTACCTGCTGATCTCCTCGTCGCGGCCGGGCACCCAGCCGGCGAACCTCCAGGGCATCTGGAACGACTCGCTGACGCCGTCCTGGGACTCGAAGTACACGGTGAACGCCAACCTGCCGATGAACTACTGGCCGGCCGACACCACGAACCTGTCCGAATGCTTCCTGCCGGTCTTCGACATGGTCAAGGACCTCACCGTGACCGGCGCGCGGGTCGCCCAGGCGCAGTACGGCGCCGGTGGCTGGGTCACCCACCACAACACCGACGCCTGGCGGGGCGCATCCGTCGTGGACGGCGCGTTCTGGGGCATGTGGCAGACCGGCGGGGCCTGGCTGAGCACGCTCATCTGGGACCACTACCTGTTCACCGGCGACAGCGGATTCCTCCAGGCCAACTACCCGGCGCTCAAGGGCGCCGCCCAGTTCTTCCTCGACACGCTGGTCGCCCACCCGACGCTCGGCTACCTGGTGACGAACCCGTCGAACTCGCCGGAGCTGGCGCACCACGCCAACGCCAGCGTCTGCGCCGGCCCGACGATGGACAACCAGATCCTGCGCGACCTGTTCGACGCCGCGGCCCGGGCCAGCGAGGTGCTCGGCGTCGACGCCACGTTCCGGTCCCAGGTGCGCACCGCAAAGGACCGGCTGCCGCCGAGCCGCGTCGGTTCCCGGGGCAACGTGCAGGAGTGGCTGGCCGACTGGGTGGAGACCGAGCGGACCCACAGGCACGTCTCCCACCTGTACGGGCTGCACCCCGGCAACCAGATCACCAGGCGCGGCACCCCGGCGCTGTACGAGGCCGCCCGCAGGACGCTGGAGCTGCGCGGCGACGACGGGACGGGCTGGTCCCTCGCCTGGAAGATCAATTTCTGGGCCCGGCTGGAGGACGGCGCCCGCGCCCACAAGCTCCTGCGCGACCTGGTCCGCACCGACCGGCTCGCGCCGAACATGTTCGACCTGCACCCGCCGTTCCAGATCGACGGCAACTTCGGCGCCACCTCCGGCATCGCCGAGATGCTGCTGCACAGCCACACCGGCGAGCTGCACCTGCTGCCCGCGCTGCCGAGTGCCTGGCCCGCCGGGCAGGTCGCGGGCCTGCGCGGCCGGGGTGGCTACACGGTGGCGCTGACCTGGAGCAGCGGCCAGGCGGACGAGATCACCGTCCGCGCCGACCACGACGGCACGCTGCGCCTGCGGTCCCGCCTGTTCACCGGGAGCTTCACAGTCGCCGACGTCACCGACGGCAGCACACCCGCCACCACCCGGCCGGAGTCCGACGTCGTCGCGCTCACCGTCCGTGCCGGGCACACCTACCGGGCGGCCCGGCCCGGCGTGACGCCGTCGCCGACTGCGACTCCGACGTCCACGCCGTCACCGACTCCGACCCCTACCCCTACCACCAGCTCGCCGGCGCCGTCCGGCGCGCGTGCCACGTACGCGATCACCGGCTCCTGGTCGGGCGGCTTCCAGGCCGAGGTCACGGTGACCGCCGGCGCCACCGCGATCCGCGGCTGGACGGTCTCCTGGACGTTCCCGAACGGTCAGGTGATCAACCAGATCTGGAGCGGTACGCACACCCAGAACGGCGCGAACGTGACGGTGCGCAACGTCGACTACAACGGCTCGGTGCCGGCCGGCGGTTCCACCACGTTCGGCTTCATCGGCTCGGCGGGCGGCACCAACAACCCGCCGGCGAACCTCACCTGCACGACCAGCTGAGCATCCACGCGCCCCGCCGCGGCCACCCGGCCGGGGCGGGGCGTGCCGCCGGTCAGGCCAGCAGCGTCTCGCGCAGCCGCGCGCCCAGGTTCAGCTCGCCGACCACGCGGGGACCGGCCGGGTCGTACACGGCGATGCGGTGGTTGCGGCGCATCATCTCCCGCACCGCGGGAGGCAGCCGGGGCGGATCGTCCATCGTCGCGAGCACCCGCGCGCCGGTGCCCATCAGCCGCTCCACGAGCGTCGCGCTGTCGGTGTCCACACGCACCCGGCCGAACTCCCAGCCGGCCGTGGTCAGGTCGAGCACCTCGAACAGACGCGTCACGAACGGCTGCGGGTCGGTCACCCGGTCCAGCCGGTCGGCCCGCCCGCCGACCACCGCCACGGCGGCGCTGACCTGCGCGTACGGGTGCAGCCCGCTGGGCAGCGCGCCGAGCGGCCAGCGCAGCGCGGGCCCGGCCTCCTTCCACAGGGGCCGGTAGTTGCGGCGGTGCACCAACAGCCGCCGCCCGGTGCGCCGGAACACCTCCTGCGCCTGGGCCAGCAGGTCGGCGTGGGCCTGATCGGCGGCCTCGCAGACGATCCCGGCGGCCACCACGAGACCGTCGTCATCGGACAGCAGCCGGGTGATCGCGTCAGCCTGCTCCGGGAACCGGAGGCGGGCGTGCGCGCCGTAGGACCGCCGGACGTCCCGCAGCAGCTCCTGCTGACGTGCGGGGTCCAGTTCGACCCGTCCGCCACCGAGCAACCGCTGGAGCCAACCCATCGCGCCTCGCTTCCGTCGCCGTCTGCGGACCGGGCAATGCTAGTTCGTCGGCCGATGCTCGTATGGTGACGGGGTGACCGATCGATCCCTGACCCTGATGGCGGTGCACGCGCACCCCGACGACGAGGCGACCAGCACCGGCGGCGTCCTGGCGCGCTACGCGGCCGAGGGCGTCACCACGGTGCTCGTGACGTGCACCGACGGGGGGTGCGGCGACGGTCCCGGCGGGATCAAGCCGGGCGACCCCGGGCACGACCCGAAGGCCGTGGTCGAGATGCGCCGCGCCGAGCTGGCCGTGAGCTGCGAGGCGCTGAAGGTCACCCACCTGGAGACGCTCGGCTACGGCGACTCCGGGATGATGGGCTGGGCGACGAACGACGCGCCCGGCGCGTTCTGGAACACGCCGGTGTCCGAGGCGGCCGACCGGCTGGCCGAGCTGATCCGGCGCTACCGCCCCGACGTGGTGGTCACCTACGACGAGAACGGCTTCTACGGCCACCCGGACCACATCCAGGCCCACCGCATCACGATGGCCGCCGTCGAGCAGACCGCTATCCCGGCCAAGGTCTACTGGACCACCGTGCCGCGCAGCGCGTTCCAGCAGTTCGGCACCGTCATGCGGGAGATCGGGGTGGAGTTCCCCGAGCCGGAGGCGACCGACGAGATGCCGGCGCTGGGCCTGCCGGACGACGAGATCACCACCTGGGTCGACACCAGCGGATACGGCGGGCAGAAGTTCGCCTCGCTCGCCGCGCACGCCAGCCAGGCGGAGAACATCTTCTTCCTGCGGCTGGGGCAGGAGCGGTTCACCGAGCTGATGGGCATGGAGACGTTCGTGCGGGTGCGGGACACCACCGGCGCCGCCACCCCCGAGGACGACCTGTTCGCCGGGTTGCGCTGACCGGTCGCCGGTCCGGTCCGGGGAGGTCATCGACTCACGTCGAGACGGTCTGCGCGGCCAGGTGCGCGAGCACCACGCGGATGTCGCCGCCGGTGTCAGCCATGACCTGACGCTGCCGGGTGGCGCCGGTGCCGTCCCGGCGCACCCGGTCCAGCTCGCGCCGGACCAGGTCCAGGTCGCCGTGGCGGGTCAGCGCGGGCGTGACGGTGACGAACAGGTCGTCGACGAGGTCCCAGGCGGGCCGGGGCCGCCCGGTGCGCAGGTCGACCAGCTCGCCGTCGACGCCGTCGTGGGCGGCCCGCCAGTGCGCGGCGGCGACCAGGCAGTCCCGGATGCGGGGTGCGGGTACGCCGGCGCGGACGTCGTCGATCAGGGTGGCCACGAGCGCCCGGACCAGCCCGGCGACCAGCACCGTGTCGTCGACGGTGGGACACACGTCGCCGACCCGGACCTCCACCGTCGGGTACGACGCGGACGGGCGGGCGTACCAGTAGACCATCGCGGCGTCGAGCATGATCCCGGCGGTGATCAGGTCCGCCACCGTGGCGTCGTAGTCGGCGGCGGAGTCGAAGTGCGGTGTCGGTCCGATGCTCGGCCACCGTTCCAGCTGCATCGAGCGCCAGCTCGCGTGGCCGGTGTCCCGCCCGTCGTGCAGCGGCGAGTTGGTGGTGAGCGCCTGCACCACCGGCAGCCACTGGCGCAGGTGGTTGCAGACCTGCACGGCGAGTTCCCGGTCCGGGACGCCGACGTGGACGTGGCAGCCGCAGACCGCCGGGTCGTGGGCCACCGGGCCGAACCGGCGGGACATGTCGTGGTAGCGCTGCTCGTCGGGCACCGTGCGGTGGGCCTCGCAGACCGGGGTGGCGCCGACGGCGACCAGCTGCGCCCCGGCCGCGTCGGCCGCCCGCGCGGCCGCCCGGCGCAGCGTGACCAGGTGCTCCCGCAGCTCTCCGAGATCGGGGCTGACCGGCGTCACCATCTCGACCATGCTGTGCCGGAACTCCTGCCGGCTCTGCTCGCGGGCGGTGCCGGAGAGCGCGCCGCGTACCCGGTCGGCGACCGGCATGCTCTCGCCGGTGGCCGGGTCCAGCAGCAGGAACTCCTCTTCCACCCCGAGGGTCAGGACGTGAGGCGGAGTCATGTCCCGACGGTACGAGGGCGGGGGCCGGCCCGAGGCCGTTTCCGCCGACCACCGCCCCCGCGGGTGGCGGCACGCAGAGCGGCAGAATGACGAGGTGACCTCACCTGGTGTCTCCTACGGCGACCTCGACCTGCTTGCCGACGCTGGACGCTGGCACGACCTGCTGAGGTTCGCTGCCACAGTCGAGGCGGGGCCGGTCGACCAGCGGCGGGAGACGGCGCACGTCGTGGCATTGGAAGCGCCGGCCGGGATCGCCGCCGCCGCAGCCGAACTGTTTCCCGGCGATGACAAGGGCTCCCCGGGGCCCCTGTGGGAGGTGGTAGCCCAAAACCACACGTGGCGAGAACTGACCCCCCATCTGGCCGACCCACGCACGCGGCATCTGACAGCCCACACTCGCGTGCTGCACGGCGAGGATCTCCGTGCGGCCGCCGACCTCGATCCACAGCTGCTCGATGCCCCGCTGTGCCTTCTGCCGTGGGAAGCCGCCAACTGGTACAGCACCTTGGACATCCCCGAGTACGACCGGTCCGGCAGTTCGGGATGCACCATCTGGGCCTGTCCGAGCCAGTTGGCCGACCCGAAGCCGCTACCCGTGACCACCGTACGGCCGGCACAGCACGCCGCGGTGGCACTCCTCGGCCGCTTGTCACCGGCTACCCAGGCGTACGCGTTCCACGGAACCGCATGGGAGGCGGCCTCGGTGGTGGCCACCGACCAGGCCAGGATGCCCAGGGGCCAGCGGTGGCAGGGCCTGCGGGGCCGCCAGGGATCACAGGTTCCCTTCGCCGATGTCTACCCCAGCCTGGTGCACCTGGCCACCGGTGAAGGGCCTTACGCGCGTCGGACCGGACAGGCGCTCGGACGGACGGCTCTCTGGAAGGCACTCGCCGTCATGGCTGACGTGACCCCTGCCGCAGGGGCGGGCAGCGTCAGCGCGTTTGTCGAACGCCTGCACTGCGTCGTCTGGCAGGAGCCCGACGACGAGATCTGGTACCTGCACCTGGCGATGGAAGACCCGGCGCAGGGCATCGCCTGGGTCCTCACCGGCAACGACTTCGACTGACCGGACAGCGACCGTCAGCGCATCGGAGCGGCGGCCATGCCCGCTGTGAGCCGAGCATGACCGCCGTCCGCGAGGTCGTGCAGTGCTTCTGTTGATCCGGGTCAGCGCCGTGATCGGTCTCAGCAGTCGAAGTAGAGCGCGAACTCGTGCGGAGTGGGCCGCAGCCGGACCGGGTCGACCTCGTTGGCGTTCTTCCAGTCGACCCAGGTGGAGATCAGGTCGGCGGTGAAGACGTCGCCGTCGAGCAGGTAGTCGTGGTCGGTCTCCAGCGCCGCCAGTGCCTCAGGCAGCGAGCCGGGTACCTGCTTGACGTCGCCCCACTCCTCCGGCGGCAGGTCGTACAGGTCCTTGTCGATCGGCGCCGGCGGCTCGATCTTGTTCTTGATGCCGTCGAGACCGGCCATGAGCATGGCCGAGAAGGCCAGGTAGGGGTTGCTGGACGGGTCCGGCACCCGGAACTCGACGCGCTTGGCCTTGGGGTTGCTGCCGGTGACCGGGATGCGGGTGCAGGCGGAGCGGTTGCGCTGCGAGTAGACCAGGTTGACCGGCGCCTCGAAGCCGGGGACGAGACGGCGGTAGGAGTTGACGGTCGGGTTGGTGAAGGCGAGCAGCGACGGGGCGTGGTGCAGCAGGCCGCCGATGTACCAGCGGGCGGTGTCGGACAGGCCGGCGTAGCCGGTCTCGTCGTAGAACAGCGGTTCGCCGCCGCGCCAGAGGCTCTGGTGGGTGTGCATGCCGGAGCCGTTGTCACCGAACACCGGCTTGGGCATGAACGTCGCGGTCTTGCCGTGCGCCCACGCCTCGTTCTTGATCAGGTACTTGAAGAGCTGAAGCTCGTCGGCGGAGTGCAGCAGCGTCGAGAACTTGTAGTTGATCTCGGACTGCCCGCCGGTGCCCACCTCGTGGTGCGAACGCTCCACTGTGAAACCGGCGTCCACCATCCGGCGGACCATGCTGTCGCGCAGGTCGGCGTAGTGGTCGACAGGCGGCACCGGGAAGTAGCCGCCCTTGTAGGCGGTCTTGTAGCCGCGGTTGCCGCCCTCCTCGACCCGCCCGGTGTTCCAGGCGCCCTCGATCGAGTCGATGTAGTAGAACGACTGGTGCGCCGAGGTCTCGTGGCGGATCGAGTCGAAGATGTAGAACTCCGCCTCGGCGCCGAAGTACGCGGTGTCGGCGATGCCGCTCGCCGCCAGGTACGCCTCCGCCTTCTTCGCCACGTTGCGCGGGTCGCGGGAGTACGCCTCCCGGGTGAACGGGTCGTGGACGAAGAAGTTCAACGCGACGGTCTTCTGCGTGCGGAACGGGTCCACGAACGCGGTCGCCACGTCCGGCAGCAGGAGCATGTCCGACTCGTGGATCGACTGGAAACCGCGGATCGACGAGCCGTCGAAGGCGAGACCGTCGGTGAAGACGCTGTCGTCGAACGACTCGACCGGCAGGTTGAAGTGCTGCATCACGCCGGGCAGGTCACAGAAACGTACGTCGACGAACTTCACGTCCTCGTCGGTGAGGTATCGCAGGAGTTCCTCGGAATTGGCGAACACACGTCCTCCTGGCAGGCGTCGTTGATCCTGGCCACGTCCCGTGGCCGGACCACCCGGGGACATGGCCCGTACCGCCACCGTACGACGGCTCGCCGTGCCCGGCTCGCCAACCGCCCATCAGGGTTTCCTTCGCCACAGGCCGGGTAGTCGCCGTACCCGGCGGACCGCCCGGGAGACGACGTGGCGGGAGGTTGGCGTGGTGGGTGCTGCTCGACTGACCGGCGGACGCTGAGATGTGCGGGATCAGCGGTGAGGCCAGACTCGACGGGGCCACCCCCGACGCGGCCGCGGTGACCCGGATGACCGCCGCCATGCGCTCCCGCGGGCCGGACGGCGAGGGCGCGTGGAGTGACGGCTGGATCACCCTCGGGCACCGCCGGCTGACAGTGATCGACCTGTCCGAGGCCGGCGCCCAGCCGATGGTCCGTGACGACCTCGGCCTGGCCCTGGTCTTCAACGGCTGCGTCTACAACTACCCGGAGCTGCGCGACGAACTGCGCGCGGCCGGGCACACCTTCCACAGCACCAGCGACACCGAGGTGATCCTGGTGGCGTACGCGCAGTGGGGGGAGCGATTCGTCGACCGCCTGGTCGGCATGTTCGCGGTGGCGCTGGTGGACCGGCGGCGGCGATGCCTCGTGCTGGCCCGCGACCGGCTCGGCATCAAGCCGCTCTACCTCGCCGAGTCGCCCGGCCGGCTCCGGTTCGCCTCCACGCTGCCGGCGCTGCTGGCCGGCGGGAACGTCGACACCGGCATCGACCCGGTCGCGCTGCACCACTACCTGTCCTGGCACTCGATCGTGCCGGCGCCGCGCACGATCCTGCGCGGCATCCGCAAGCTGCCCCCGGCCACCGTCCGGGTGGTCGAGGCCGACGGGCGCAGCCGCGAGCGCGTCTACTGGCGGCCCGAGTACCGGCGCGACCCGGCCCACGAGGGCATGGACGCCGCCGACTGGCGGGCCGCCGTCGGGGACGCGCTGCGCACCGCCGTACGCCGCCGGCTGGTCGCGGACGTGCCGGTCGGGGTGCTGCTCTCCGGTGGCCTGGACTCCAGCATGATCGTGGCGCTGCTGGACGGCGCCGGACAGCACCACCTCCAGACGTTCAGCATCGGGTTCGACAGCCGCGGCGACGAGAGCGGCGACGAGTTCCACTACTCCGACCTGGTGGCCCGCGCGTTCGGCACCGACCACCACCGCATCCGGCTCGCCGACGGCGACCTCGGCCCGGCCGTGCGCGCCACCGTGGCGGCCATGACCGAACCGATGGGCAGCCACGACGTGGTGGCGTTCTACCTGCTCTCCGAGCAGGTCGCCCGGCACGTGAAGGTGGCGCAGTCCGGCCAGGGCGCCGACGAGGTGTTCGCCGGCTACGGCTACCACCACCGGCTGGCCGACGCGGCCCGCGACGACGCGACGGCCGGGTTCACCGCCGCGTTCTTCGACCGCGACCACGCCGAGCTGACCGAGGTGGTCGAACCGGCGTACGCCTGCGACGGTGACGCCAGCGGCGAGCTGGTCGCCGCCGACCTGGCCGCGCCGGGCGCGCAGACCGCCGTGGACGCCGTGCTGCGCCTGGACACCCACCTGATGCTGCCCGACGACCCGGTCAAGCGGGTGGACAGCATGAGCATGGCGTGGGGGCTGGAGGTGCGTACGCCCTTCCTCGACCAGGACCTGGTCACGCTCGCCGCGGCGTGCCCGCCTGAGCACAAGCTGGCCCAGGGCGGCAAGGGCGTGCTCAAGGAGGCGGCCCGCGAGGTGCTGCCGGCCGAGGTCATCGACCGGCCCAAGGGTTACTTCCCGGTGCCGGCGCTGCGCAACGTCGACGGTCCCGTGCGAGAGTTGGTGGTCGAGGCGCTGGGTGCGCCCGAGGCGCGCCGGCGCGGGCTGTTCCGCCGGGCGTACGTCGACGAGCTGCTGGCCGAGCCGGACCGGGCCCAGGCCGCCGCCGGCAGCAACAAGCTGTGGCAACTGGGCCTGCTGGAGCTGTGGTTGCAGACGCACGGCGTGAGCTGAGCGGGGCGGGAGAAGCACTGTGAAGTTCGTCATCGAGAGCGAGGCCGACGGCAGTGTGGGGTTCACCGTCGTCGGTGGCGACGGTCAGCTGCTCGCCACCGGGGCGCCCTGCCCGGACAAGGGCTCGGCGCTCGCCGTGGTGGGGGAGCTCATGCACGGTCTGGGCGACGCCTGCGTCGAGGACCGCACCGAGGCCGGCGCCGGGCCGGTGGCCGGCACCCGCACCGAGATCGGCGACGACATGTCGGACATCGGCCGCTCCGGCATCCCGCCGGTCTGACCGCGGCACGTCCCGCCCGGCCGGAGGGCCGGGCGGGGCGGTGTGCTCACCGCTCGTCGTCGAGCACGTCCGTGTGGCCGTCGCGGGTGACCGTGGGCGGCAGGTGTTCGTCCGGCTGGGGCGCCTCGGCGAGCGTGTGGTGCGGGTCGCCGTCGGGCGAGAACAGCACCCGATCGGTCTTGCGGGTCTTCTCCTGCTCCTCCTCCGGCTCCGTCACCGCGTTCTCCCTCCGCTCACCGGCGCCTCCGGCAGGCCGCCCCTCGTCCCACGCTAAGCGCCGGACGAGCGCCGGGAGCGGGTTTCCGCGCGACGGCCCCGACGCTCGACGGACGGGGAGCGCACGGACCGATCCGACTCTCATCATCCGCGGAGCGCCGCGGCGGGACAACGTGCACGCTGCCCACCCCGCACACCCGCGGATACGCTGCCAGCCGCAGGCACCAGCGACGGAGGGGCAGCCGTGGCGCTGACGATGACCGTCGACGGCCGCCCGGCCGCCGGCGCCGGAACCTTCGACGTCGTCGACCCGGCCACCGGCGCGGTGTTCGCCACCGCCCCGGCCTGCCCGCCCGAACTGCTCGACCGGGCGATGGCCGCGGCGACCGCCGCGTACCCGCAGTGGGCTCACGACGACGAGGCGCGGCGCGGCGTGCTGCGCGCCGCGGCCCGGGCGGTCCTCGGCGCCGTCGCCGACCTCGCCGCGCTGGTCACCGCCGAGCAGGGCAAGCCGCTGGCCGAGGCGACCACCGAGGTACGCGCCGCCGCCGCGTGGCTGCACTACTTCGCGGGCATCGAGACCGGACCACAGATCGTCGACGGGCGACGCGACACCGCGATCGTCACCGCGCGGCCCCTCGGCGTCGTCGCCGCCGTCACCCCGTGGAACTATCCGCTCGCGCTCGCCGCCTGGAAGATCGCTCCGGCGTTGCGGGCGGGCAACACCGTGGTGCTGAAGCCCTCCCCGCACACCCCGCTCGCCACGCTCGCCCTCGGCGAACTGCTGCGGGACCTGCTCCCACCCGGCGTCCTGAACGTGGTGACCGGGCCGGACCCGCTCGGGGCGCGGCTGTGCGCCCACCCCGTACCCAGGAAGATCACCTTCACCGGGTCGACAGCGACCGGCCGGCGAGTAGCGGCGGAGGCCGCCGCCCGGCTCCGGCGGGTCACGCTCGAACTCGGCGGCAACGACGCCGCGGTGGTGCTCGACGACGCCGACCCGGCGCGGATCGCCGATGACCTGTTCTGGGCGGCCTTCACCAACAGCGGCCAGATGTGCATGGCGGTCAAGCGGGTGTACGTGGCCCGGCCGGTGCACGACGCGCTCGTCGAGGCGCTCGCCGACCGCGCCGCCACCGTCCCGATGGGCCCCGGCGCCGACCCCGGTGTCCGGCTCGGCCCGGTGACCACCCGGGCCCAGCGGGAGTACGTGGCAGGGCTCGTCCGCGCGGCCGTCGCCGGCGGCGCGACGGTGGCCGCCGGTGGTCGAGCCGCCGGCGGGCCCGGTCACTTCCATCCGCCCACCGTCCTGTCCGGGGTGTCCGACACCGACCGGGTCGTCACCGAGGAGCAGTTCGGGCCGGTGCTGCCGGTGCTGGCGTTCGACGACGTCGAGGAGGCGCTCACCCGGGCCGACGCGACACCGTTCGGCCTGACCGCCTCGGTCTGGTCGGCGGACCCGGACCGGGCCGCCGCGGTGGCCGCCCGCCTGGACGTGGGCCAGGTGTCGGTGAACGCGCACGCCGCCGGGGTCCGGCCGGACCTGCCGTTCGGCGGGCGGAAGGACAGCGGCCCCGGGGTCGAGAACGGACACTGGGGACTGGCCGGGTACACCCAGCCGCACGTCCTGGTCCGGCCGCCCTCGGATGACCAGCCCTAGTCGAGCAGGTCCGGCTCGGCGTGCACGACGTCCTCGTACATCGGGCGGAAGTTCAGCCGGCCCAGCCCCGGCGTGCCGATGGTGGCCCGGGTGAGACGGGCCTCGGCGGGCGCGATCGGCACCGGCGTGCCGGCCGCCTCCGCCGCGAGCTGGATCCGGCAGCAGCGGTCCATGCTGAAGAACCACCAGGCCGCCTCGTCCACGCTGCCGCCCACGGTCAGCAGGCCGTGGTTACGCAGGATGACCGCCTTGCCGGGGCCGAGCGCCGTGGCGATCCGGTCCGCCTCGTCGCGGTCGAGGACCACCCCGGAGTAGCCGTCGTGCAGGCCGTGGTCCTCGTAGAACGCGCACGCGTCCTGGGTCAGCGGGTCGAGCAGCCGGCCCAGCGTGGCGAACGCGCGCCCGAACACGCTGTGGCTGTGCGCGGCCGCCACGACGTCCGGGCGGACCGCGTGGATGCGGCTGTGGATGGCGTAGCCGGCCGGGTTGATCGTGCCCTCGCCGTCCACGACGGTGCCGTCGGAGTCCACCAGCAGCAGGTCGCTCACCCGCAACCGGCCGAACGAACGGCCGAACGGGTTGATCCAGAACCGGTGCGGCTCGCCCGGGTCGCGGACGGTGAGGTGACCGCCGGCGCCCTCGTCGAAGCCGTACCTGTGGAACAGCCGCAACGCCGCCGCGAGGCGCTGCTTGCGGCGCAGCCGCTCCTCCGCGACGCTCCGGGCCCCCATCACGCCCTCCCGAGCAGCGCGGCGACGACCTCGTCGTCGAACTCGGCCAGCCGTCCCGCGTCCGGGCCGCGGCTGATCGCGTACCCGTGCAGGATGCGGGCGTGGGCCACCGGCACGCGCTCGCCGTCACGCCGCACGGCGAAGCGGACGTCGGCGTCGAACATGGTCCCGCGCAGCACGTCGGTGACGGTGAACGTGGTCTCGATCTCCTCCTCCATCCGTGCGGCGGCGAGGACCCGCACGGACGCGCGGGACACGACCGGGATCCAGCCGCGCACGTCGAGCATCCGGCCGACCGAGATGCCGCGGGCCGCCAGGAACCGGTCCACCACCTCCTCGACCGCGCGCACGTAGCCGGAGTGCTGCACCGGCTGCGAGTACTGGCAGTAGAAGTACGGTGCCCGCCACCGCCACTCGAACGGCGTACCGGCCGCGTCGCCGGCGGGTGCGGGAGCGTCCGCCCGGACCTCGGCCACGACCGGCACGTCACCGGGGACCGCGACGTCGACGGCCGGGCCGGTCCGGACCAGCGCCGCGCGGACCCGGCCGCGCAGCACCGGCACGCCGCGCGCGGTCAGCCGTACCGCGAACTCGCCGCCGCCGCGGTGCCGCGCCTCGGCGGTCACCTCGTCGTCCACGTCGAGCACCGCCGGTAACTGCACCGAGGCGTCGGCGATCACCAGGCCGAGGCCGTGCTCGTGGTACAGCCGCGAGGGCCCGGCGCCGCGCTCGCGGAACCAGGCGAGCACCGCCTCCTCGGCCAGGTACATGAAGTGTTTGAACCCCACCCAGGTACGGATGTTGGCGCCCTCGAAGCGGGGGCGCAGCGCCACGGTGGTGGTCTCGTCCGGCAGGACCGCTGTCACCGGGTCTCCTCTCGACTGTCGGATCGGGGCGCGGGCCCGGGGTCCGGCGCGGCGCGTACCGTGACCGCGCGGAACCCGTCCTCGTCGTCGCCGCAGCGGACCTCCACGACCGCCGGCCCGCCGGGCGCGCGCAGGGCGTCCGCCGCCAGCGCGACCGGGACCAGGCCGTCGGCGCCGTAGTGGCCGCCCCCGCCGCCGGTGCCGTGGCCGTCCGGCGGGTCACCGGGCACCGTCCGCACCGGACCGACCACCAGGTGCGGCGCGGGCACCCGGTCGAGCGGCTCCAGCACCAGGCAGGCGGCGCCGGCACGCAGCGGACCCGGGCGGCCCGGGCGGGTCGCGTGCAGCGCGACGGCGATGTCGTCGTCCGGCTCGGCGCCGACCACCACCACCCGGCCGGCCCGGCCCGCCGCCAGCAGCCGCAGCCCGGCGGCGAGCGCGTCCAGGCCGGAGGTGGCGCCGGAGCAGCACATCAGGTTCGGGCCGCCGAAGCCGAACCAGATCGCCACCGAGCTGGCCACCACGTTGGGGGAGGCGTTCGGCGCGGACAGCGGGGACACCGCCCGCCAGCCGTCGGCGCGGGCGGTGGTGACGATCCCGGCGACGGTGCCGACGTTGCCCAGGTTGCTGCTGGCCACCACCGCCGTGTGCGGGTCGACCCGATCCGGCGGGGTGCCGTCGCCGTCGGCGCGGCCGAGCGCCCGGTGCACCGCGCACAGGGCCAGCCGGGTCGCCGTCTCCTTGTACAGCAGTCCCTTGCGCCCGAGGACGGTCCGGGCCCGCTCCGCCGGTGGCGCGTCCGGCCCGGGCAGGTACGCGTACCAGGCGGTGAGTGCCGCCGCCGGCCCGGAGGCGGTCATCGGGCGGCCTCGACGAGCGTCACCGCGTTGACCCCGCCGAAGCCGAACGCGTTTACCTGCGCCAGCGTCGCCCGAGTCCGGGCCGGACGGTCGCGGACCAGGTCGAGGCCCTCGGCCCCGGGCAGCGGCGTGCGCAACCCGGCGATCGGTGGCACCACCCCGGCGCGCAGGCAGCGGACGGCGACGTCGAGACCGTGCAGCGCGGCGGTGCCGGAGGTGTGCCCGATCGCGCCCTTGAGGCCGGTGACGGTGGTGGGGCCGCCCAGCGCCACGAGCGCCGCCGCCTCCGTCGGGTCGTTGAGTGCAGTGCCCGTGCCGTGCGCCACCACCAGGCTTGCGTCGGCCGGCTCCCGGGCACCTCGGGCGTACGCGTCGTCCATCGCCCGGCGCACACCCTCGGCCGACGGCGCGGTCTCGTGGTACGCGTCGCAGGACAGTCCGGTGGCGACCACCCGGGCCAGCACGCGTGGCGCCAGCCCGGCCCGGGTCACCACGAGCGCGGCGGCCCCCTCGCCCAGCAGGACGCCGGCCCGGTCCCGGTCGAAGGGGCGTACCCGGTCGGCGGGCTCGTCGGCGACCCGGCCGATCATCGCGAGCATCGACTCGGTCATCGCGTCGGTGGCCGCGACGACGACGGCGTCGGCCTCACCGAGTTCGATCATGTCCTGCGCGAGGGCGAGGACGTGCCCGCCCGCGCTGCACGCGTTCGCGACGGTGACCGCGCCGGGCACGCCGGCGTCCGCGACGGCGGACCGGAAGTGCAGCCCGCCCGCGCGGAACGGCGCCCGGTCGGCCACCGCCCGCTCGACCGCGCGCAGCTCGCGCAGCCCGGTGCCGACAAGCGCCGCGACGCGGTGCCGGGCCGGGTCGAGCGCCGCGTCGGCGAGCGCCCGCCGGACGCAGTCGCGCAGCCAGCCGGCGGCGGGCCACAACTCGCCGCCGGAGCCGTCCGGGATCGGATAGCCGTGCCGCACGTGCACGGCGGCCGGGTCGTAGCCGGACAGCGGCGCCACCCCGCACCGGCCGCCGAGCAGCGCGGCGAACGTGGCGTCGCCGTCGCCGAAGCAGGTCCGCACCGCGCTCGCCGCGATCTCCACCGGCATCGCGGCCTACCCCAGCTCCGCGAGCGCGGCGCCGGGCCGGACGGCGGCGATCAGCTCACCGATCACCGCAGTGGTCCGCCCGCCGACCGTGACGGTGCCCGACGCGACGGCCGCGCCGTCGACGACCTTGTCCAGCCGTACGTCGTGGCGCAGCACGTCTCCCGGGTACGCGGCGCCGGACAGCCGCAGTTCACGCACGCCGACGAACAACGGCAGCAGCCCGCTGCCCGGCCCCGGCACGCCGACGCCCGCGCGCAGGAACCAGGCGAGCGCGGCGGCCTGGCCGAACGACTCCAGCAGCAGCGCCACCGGATACGCGTACGCCTCGGGAGACGTGGTCTCGTCCAGGCCCGCGTAGCACCACTCGGCGGCGGTGACCGCCTTCTCGGCCACGATCCCGTCGGGCCGGACCTCCACCACCCGGTCCACGAGCAGCAGCGGGAACCGTTGCGGCAGCAGCCCGCGGATCGCCTCCTGCCCGACCGGCGCACTCACCGATACCGCCCGGCGTCGAACTGCGCCTCCAGGCGGGCGCACTGCTCCCCGTCGCCCCGGTGGCAGCGGGCGCGGGCGGTGAGCGGTCCGGTCGCCGGGTCACCTGTCACCTCGACGCGCATGGTGAACTCGCCCGGCGCCAGCACGGGCGCGGTGAACCGGGCCGAGCGCAGCACGGTCAGGCGCGCGCCGTCCACTCCGGCGCAGACGGCGCGCAGCAGCGTGTCGACAAGGAATACCCCGGGCAGGATCGGCCGGCCGGGGAAGTGACCGGACAGGTACGGGCCGTCCGGCTCGACGACGGTACGGGTGCGGATGCGCACCCCGTGACCGGAGCGTTCGATCTCGATGCTGTCGAAGGGGCTCAGTGGGGGCGGGTACACGCCGGGGCCTCCTGTCGGTCGGTGGCGCCGCACGCGCGCAGCCGCGCGAGCTCCGCCCGGTCGACGCCGGCCTCGGTGAGCAGCGCCTCGGTGTCCGCGCCGACGGCCGGCGCGCCGTGCCGCACCCGGGTCGGTGTCCGGGAGAACTTGGCAGCCGGGCCGGTCAGCGGGCCCGTGGTGCCGTTGCACAGCGGGACGGTCTGCACCATGTCGCGTTCCCGGACGTGCGGGTCGGCGGCGGCGTCGGCGAAGTCGCGTACCGGCTCGGCCGGGATGCCCGCGGCGGCGAGCCCGGCCGCCGCCCCGGCCACGGTCCGCGCCTCGCACCACGCGCCGACCAGCGCGTTGACCTCGTCGCGGCGGGCACGGCGCTCCTCGTTCGTGGCGAAGCCCGGGGCCCGGGCCAGCTCCGGCCGGTCCATCGCCGCGGCGAGCGAGCGCCAGTGCTTGTCGAGCGCGACCGCCAGGTAGAGCCAGCCGTCCCGGCAGCGGTACGTGCCGGCCGGTACGACGAAGTCGGCCTGGTCGCCCCAGCGGCGCAGCGGCACGCCGGTCGCGCCGAGCGTCAGGTAGCCGCCGCTGTTGGCGAGCAACGCGTCCAGCAGTGACACGTCGACGTGCTGGCCCTCGCCGGTGCGGTCGCGGTGGCGCAGCGCGGCCAGCGCGCCGATCGCGCCGTGCAGCCCGGCCAGATCGTCGGCGAGGAAGGACGGCGCCTTCATCGGTGTGCCGTCCGGCTCGCCGTTGAGGCCCATCCAGCCCGCCGCTGCCTGCGCGATCGGGTCGAAGCCGGCGTCGGTGGCGCGCGGGCCGTACTGGCCCCAGCCGGAGATGGAGACGAAGACGATGTCGGGATTGACGCGCCGGCACTGCGCGTAGCCGACGCCCCATCCGTCGAGCGTGCCCGGCCGGTAGTTCTCCACCACCACGTCGGCGGTGACCACCAGCCGCAGGAACGCCTCCCGGGCCGGTTCCCGGCGCAGGTCCAGCGACACGCTGCGCTTGTTGCGGTGCACCGTCTCCCGGAACCAGGACAGGCCGGTGCCGGGGATGTCCGGCGGCATCCGGCCCTCCCGGTTGCCGGGCATCTCGATCCGGATCACCTCGCAGCCCAGGTCGGCCAGGACCGCGCCGGTCATCGGCCCGGCCCACACCTTGCTGATCTCCAGCACCCGTACGCCGTGCAGCGGCCCGTCCACGTCGTGACGTGCCTCGCGGTAGAAACCGGCCTTGTCCATCTCACCGCCAGCTGTCTGGTATCTGCGATCGGTGTGCCGAACTGCGGTGCAGCGCCTGCCGCCGCACCTTCCCGGAGTCCTCCCGGGGCAGCGCGGTGGACAACTCGTAGGAGCGCGGCACCTTGAACCCGGCCAGTTCGCGGCGGCAGTGCCGGTCCAGCGCGGTGGTCAGGTCGTCGGTGAGCGCGTGGGTGTCCACCTCGACCACGGCCCGGACCTGCTGCCCGAACTCCTCGTCCGGCACGCCGAAGACGACCGCGTCGCGGACCGCGGGGTGGCGCAGCAGGACGGCCTCGACCTCGGCCGGGTACACGTTCACCCCGCCGGACAGGATCATGTCGTCGGCGCGGCCGGTCAGGTAGAGGTAGCCGGCGGCGTCCAGGTAGCCGCGGTCGCCGTAGGTGAAGCTGCCGTCGGCGCGGTGCGCGGCCCGGGTCTTCTCCGGTGCGTCGCGATACTCGAAGCCGTCCGGGCGGCGCAGGTAGACCCGGCCCTCGTGCCCGGCCGGCAGCGGCATGTCGTCGGCGCCGACCACCACGATCTCGGTGCGCGGCAGCGGCCGGCCGACGCTGCCCGGGTGCGCCAGCCAGTCCTCGGCGTGGATGATCGTGGCGATACCCGCCTCGGTGGCCGCGTAGTACTCGCTCAGCACCGGGCCCCACCAGGCGATCATCTGCCGTTTCACGTCCACCGGGCAGGGCGCCGCCCCGTGCCAGACGCGCCGCAGCGTGGCGCCGCCGAACGCGGCCCGTACCGCGGGGTCCAGCCGCAGCAGCCGCACGAACTGGGTCGGCACCAGGTGCGTCATGGTGACGCCCTCGGCGTCGATCAGCCGCAGCGTCGCGGCCGGGTCGAACCGGGGCCGGGTGACCAGCCGGAACCCGCGGATCAGCGGCAGCAGCGAGAAGAACAGCTGGCCGGAGTGGTACCAGGGGCCGCACAGCAGGTTCACCCCGTCCGCCGGCATGCCCAGCACCGTGCACAGCCGGTTCAGGCGTCCGCGCAGCCGGGGGAGTGGCTCGCCCTGGCGGAACAGCCGGCTGACCACCGCCTTCGGCGCGCCGGTGGTGCCGGAGGTGTAGAGGCCGGTGGCGCCGCTGCCCGCCTCCGGCGGCTCGGCGGCGTCGGCGTGCGCGAGCAGCGGCTCGGCGGCGGCGAACCCGTTCACCGGCTCGTCGCCGAGCACGACGCGCAGTCCGGGGCGGCGGTCGTTGCGCTGCCACGCGTCCCGGGCCGCCGGGAGGCGCTCGGTGTCGGTGATCAGCGCCCGGCAGCCGGAGTCGGAGAGCAGATACGCGACCTCGGCGCCGGTGAGGTGCCAGTTCATCGGCACGATCACCAGACCGGCGTGCAGACAGGCGAGCAGCAGCTCGAACACCTCGTGCCGGTTGCCGGCGAGCACGCCCACCCGGTCGCCCGGGCGCAGCCCCTCCCGGCGCAGCAGGTCGCACCAGCGGTTCACCCGCTCGTCGAGGGCCCGCCAGCTCAGCGCGGCGTAGCCGTCGTCGAGCGCGACCGCGTCCGGCGCGGCGGCCACCATCGGGTGCAGCAGCTGCGCCATCGCGGATCCTCCTCGCCCGGGCGGTGCCACCCGGCCCGTCGGTGACCCCAGCAACGTAGGTTTCGGCGGCCTCCTTTGTCGACTCTCGTATGTGCGGAGTCGTAACGTGTGCCCGGCCCGGTGAAGGGACGATCGGATGACACTGCACCTGCACTGGTTCCTGCCGTCGCACAGCGACGGGCGGGACATCGGCTGGCGTCCGCGGGGTGCCGGCGCGCGGCGCACGGTACGCCGGGAGCCCGACCTCGCCTACCTCGCCCAGGTCGCGCTCGCGGCGGAGCGGCTCGGCTTCGAGGGCATGCTGATCCCGGTCGGGATGTTCTGCGAGGACCCCTGGCTGGTCTCGGCCGCGCTGGCCGGGCGCACCGAGCGGATCCGGTTCATGATCGCGCTGCGGCCCGGGCTGATGTCGCCGACCCTGGTGGCGCAGATGGTGGCCACGTTCCAGCGCCTGTCCGGGGACCGGCTCATGCTCAACGTGGTGGTCGGCGGCGACCCGGACGAGCAGCGCCGCTACGGCGACTGGCTGGACCACGACCGGCGCTACGAGCGCGCCGACGAGTTCCTCACCATCCTGCGCGGGGCGTGGACCGGCGAACCGGTGGACTTCGAGGGGGCGCACCACCGGGTCCGGGCTGCTCTGGTGACACGCCCGCCGCGGACCGCGCCGACGGTGTTCGTGGGCGGCTCGTCGGCCGGTGCGCAGGACACCGCGCTGCGCCACGGTGACGTCTATCTGGCCTGGGGGGAGTCGCCGCCGGAGCTGGGCGCGTTGCTCGGCGAGGTACGCGAACGCGCCGGCGGCAAGCTCTCCTGCGGCACCCGCTTCCACGTGATCACCCGGGACACGCCGGAGCAGGCGTGGGCCGAGGCGGACCGGCTGACCGCCGGGATGGACCCGAAGACGGTGGCCGCCGCCCAGGAGCGGTTCCGGCGCAGCGAGTCCGAGGGACAGCGCCGGATGGCCCGGATGAGCGCCGGCGCCGAGGGCCGGCTGGAGGTGTACCCGAACGTCTGGGCCGGGTACGGCCTGCTCCGGCCGGGCGCCGGGGCGGCCCTGGTCGGCAGCCACGAGCAGGTCGCCGACCGGATCGCCGAGCTGCACGGGCTGGGCGTGGAGCATCTGCTGCTGTCCGGCCAGCCGCACCTGGAGGAGGCGTACTGGTTCGGCGAGGGCGTGCTGCCGCTGCTGCGTGAGCGCGGCATCCTGGCGGAGGTCCACGGATGACGGCGGCGGTGAGCCCTGACGCGTCGCCGGAACTGCTCGCCGACCCGGCCACGTACGTGTCCGGACCGCCGTGGCGGGAGTTCGCCAGGCGGCGGGCCGAGGCGCCGGTGGCCTGGGTACGGGAGCCGGCCCTGCGCCGCCGCTCCGGGCGCGCGGGCGACGGACCGGTGGGCGAGGTGCTGCACCGCGGCGACGGGTACTGGGCGGTGACCCGGTACGACAGCGTGGTGCGGGCCTCCCGCGACCCGGCGTTGTTCTCCTCGGCCACCCGCGGGCCGTTCCTCGCCGACCCGAAGACCCGGGGCGACCTGCAGCGCACCCGCCAGCTGCTGTCCGGCATGGACCCGCCCGGGCACACCCGCCTGCGCCGGGTGCTGACCGCCGCGTTCACGCCGCGCACGGTCCGGGCGCTGCAGGACTCCATCGACGCGCACGCCGCCCGGATCGTCGCCTCGGCGGCCGGCCGGGGTGAGGTCGACGCGGTACGCGACCTGGCCGCCGAGCTGCCCCTGGTGGTCCTCGCCGACCTGCTCGGCATGCCGCCGCAGGACCGGCACCTGATGTTCACCTGGAGCAACCACCTGGTCGGCTTCGACGACCCGGAGTTCGGCGGTGGCGACGTCCGGACGTTCAAGCGGGCCATGACCGACGCGTTCGGGTACGCGGCCGCCGCCGCCGCCGCGCGCCGCCGCGACCCGGGCGACGACCTGACGAGCGTGCTGGCGACGGCGGAGGTGGACGGCCGGCCGCTGACCGAGCCGGAGCTGTGCGGCCTGTGGCTGCTGCTCGTGGTGGCCGGCAACGAGACCACCCGTCACCTGGTCTCCGGCGCGCTGGAGCTGGCCGCCGACGACCCGGCCGTCCGCGACGCGCTGGCCGACCCGGACCGGGTGCCGGCGGCGGTGGAGGAGCTGCTGCGCTGGGTCACGCCGATCATGCAGTTCCGCCGGACCGCCACCGCCGACACCGAACTGGACGGCCAGCCGATCCGGGCCGGTGACAAGGTGGTCCTGTACTACGCGTCGGCCAACCGGGACGAGGCGGTGTTCGCCGACGCGGACCGCCTGCGGCTGGACCGGGCCCCGAACCCGCATCTGGCCTTCGGCGTGGGCCCGCACTTCTGCCTGGGCGCGCACCTGGCCCGGGCCGAGGCGGTGGCGCTGCTGCGGGCGCTCCACCCGCACCTGCCGCATCTTCGCCGCGTCGGCCCGACACAGCGGCTGGCCTCGAACTTCATGAACGGGATCAAGTCGTTGCCGGTGCGCCTGGTCCGGTAGCGGGGGTGTTCAACCGGGGAAGGCGCCCAGTCGAACACGTGCCGGCAGGTGGTCGTACCCCCGGAAGCTCATGTGCCGGCGGCGTACCGGGACGCCGGCCGGCTCGAAGCCGGCCAGGCCGCGGGCGATCCGGTCGAACACCGCCGCCCCCTCCAGCCGGGCGAGCGTGGCGCCGAGGCAGAAGTGCGGGCCGGCGCTGAAGGAGACGTGCGGGTTCGGGGTACGGGCGATGTCCAGCTCGTCCGGGCGGGCGAACCGCCTGCCGTCCCGGTTGGCGGCGGCGAGCAGCAGCACTACCAGCCGGTTGGCGTTGATCCGCCGACCGGACACCTCGATCGGGGCGCGGGTCAGCCGGGCGGTGGCCTGGATCGGCGCGTCGAAGCGCAGGAACTCCTCGACCGCGCTCGGCACCAGCTCCGGCTCGGCCCGCAACCGGGCCAGCACGTCCGGGCGGGACAACAGGGCGGCGCAGCCGGTGGCGATGAGGTTGGTGGTCGTGTCGAAGCCGGCGAAGAACAGGAAGATCACGTTGTCCACCAGCGCCTCGGCGGTGATCGCGCCGCCCGGGTCGGCGGTGGCGAGCAGACCGGCCAGCGGATCGTCGTCGCGACCCCGGCGCTCGCGCTCGGCCAGCAGCTCCCGCACGTAGGCGCGCAGCCACGTCACCGCGGCGGCGGTGGCGTCCCGGTCGCCCTCCACCCGAATGCCGGCGCCGAAGGCCCGGGCCAGCGTCATCGCGTACGGGCGCACCAGGTCGCGGTCGGCGACGGGGATGCCGAGCAGTTCGGCGGCGACGGTCACCGGCAGCGGCGCGGCCAGCCCGGTGACCAGGTCGGCGTCCCCGTCCATCGCGGTGAACAGCTCGCCGACCAGTTCGTCGACGCGGCCGCGCAGCCCGGCCACGGCCCGGGGCGCGAGCAGCCGGGACATCGCCCGGCGCAGCACGGTGTGCACGGGCGCGTCCCGGTTGAGCACTGTGGCCCGGAAGAAGCCGGTGACCGCGTCGGGCTCGCCCGAGGCCTGGTATACGACGTCGGGGAACTCGTGGCCGACGCGCGGGTCGGCCAGCAGGGCGGTGACGTCGGCGTGCCCGGTGACCGCCCACACGCCGGGACCGGCGGGCACGACCGGCCCGGCCTCCCGCAGTGCCGCGTAGGCGGGGTAGGGGTCGTCCAGTCCGGCGATCGCGGTCGCGTCGTATCGCACTCGCACGACGGGATCGTAGCGCCGGTGGGACGCTTGAAAGCGAGATAGCGCAGCGACGGCGATCACTGACCTGTCGCGATCCCGGCACGTCCGGGGCGTGTGCTCGGCTTCCCCGTCTGATTAGGATTCACGTATCACGGCTCTTGCGGAGCGACGAGAGACGTAAAAGCTAGATACGACATCCCCTGGAGGCGGCGTGACCAAGGGAGCAGCCATGACGGTGGTGGCGGACCTCGACGAGGAGCCGGCGGGTACGGCCGAGGGCGGGCCGGTGCAACTGCTGCCGATCGCCTGCCTGCGCGCGGCCGACTCGCCCAGGCTGGCCGGCGAGGACGACCTGCACGCGCAGACACTGGCCGAGACGGACGCGCCACTGCCGCCGATCCTGGTCCACCGCGGCACCATGCGCGTGATCGACGGCATGCACCGGCTGCGCGCCGCGGTCCTGCGTGGCGAGACGCAGATCGCCGCCCGCCTGTTCGACGGCACCGTCGAGGCGGCGTTCGTGCTCGCGGTGCAGGCAAACGTCACCCACGGACTGCCGCTGTCGCTCGCCGACCGCGAGGCGGCGGCCCAGCGGATCCTGCGGTCGCACCCGCACTGGTCCGACCGGGCGGTCGCGACCGCGGCCGGGCTCGCGGCGAAGACCGTGGCGAGCATCCGCCGGCAGGACATCGGGGCCCCCGACGTGCACGCCCGGCTCGGCCGCGACGGCCGGCTGCGCCCGGTCAACAGCGCCGAGGGCCGCCGCATCGCCAGCGAGCTGATCAGCCGCAAACCGGAGGCGTCGCTGCGCGAGATCGCCAAGACCGCCGGCATCTCCCCGGCCACCGCCCGGGACGTACGCGAGCGGATGAAGCGCGGCGACGACCCGCTGCCGCTGCGTCAGCGAGGGGGTGAGCCGCGTCCGGCCCGTTCCGGCCTGAGCCGCCGGCCACCGATGCGGGAGCGCTCGGTCAACCTGCAGAACCTGCGGCACGACCCGTCCGTCCGGTTCACCGAGTCCGGCCGTGCACTGCTGCGCTGGCTCGACAGCCAGGCCACCGGGCCGCAAGGCTACGCGGAGCTGATCGGCACCATCCCGGCGCACTGCACGTACGTGGTCGCCGACATCGCGCGCAGCATCGCCGAGGAGTGGCTCGAGTTCGCGGACCAGCTCCGGCAGCGGGCGAACGAGGCGGCCTGACGTCGCCACCGGTGGGATTGGGGACAAATGGATACGCAGCACGAGCTGACGCTCGACCGCGTCCGCGCCGACATCGGCGCCGCGGTCGGCGACACCGACGCGCTCGACGCCTCGGACGGCGACCTCATCGCCTGCGGCCTCGACTCGCTGAAGGTGATGCGGCTGGCCAGCCGGTGGCGGGCGGCCGGAGTGGACGTCAAGTACGCCGAACTCATGGAACGGCCGACGCTCGCGGGCTGGATGGACCTGCTCACCGCACGACAGGCGCCCGCTCCCGCCACCGCCGCTCCCGCCGCGTCCGGTGCCCCGGCGGACGCCCCCGGAGAGCCGTTCGACCTCGCCCCGATGCAGTACGCCTACTGGGTCGGCCGGCACGAACAGCTCGTGCTGGGCGGCGTGGCCACCCACTTCTACGCCGAGTTCGACGGCGCCGCGATCGACACCGCCCGGCTCGACGCGGCCACCCGGGCGCTCATCGCCCGCCACGACATGCTGCGCGTGACGATCCTCGACGACGGCCGGCAGCGGGTCGCCGACTCCTCGCCGTGGTCCGGCGCCACCGTCCACGACCTGCGCGACCTCGACGGACCGGCGGTCACCGCGCGGCTGGCGGAGATCCGCGACCGCCTCTCGCACCGGCGCTTCGACATCGCCCGGGGCGAGGTCTTCGACCTGGCCGTCTCGGTCCTGCCCGGCGGCGCCAGCCGGCTGCACCTCAACATCGACATGATCGTCGCGGACGCGCTGAGCTTCCGGATCATCCTCAACGACCTGGCCGAGCTGTACGCCGACCCGGACGCCGCGCTGCCGCCGATCCGCTACAGCTACCGCCGGTACCTCGCCGAGCGCCGCGCCGCACCGGCCCGGGGACGGGAGGCGGCCGTCGCGTACTGGCGCGAACGCCTGCCGGAGATGCCGGCCGCGCCGCAGGTGCCGCTGGCGACCGCGCCCGAGCGCCTGGCGGTCCACCGCGTGGTCCGGCGCTTCCACCGCCTCGACGCGGCCTGGCGCGAACGCCTCGACGCGCGGGCCCGGACGCACGGCGTCACGTCGTCGATGGTGTTCGCCGCCGCCTTCACCGAGGTGCTGTCCGCGTGGAGCGCCGAGCCCGACTTCCTGCTCAACGTGCCGCTGTTCGACCGGGATCCGCTGCACCCGGACGTGGCGCACCTGGTCGGCGACTTCACCAACCTGCTGATCGTGGCCGTGCACACCGGGGAGGGCACGTTCCTCGACGCCTGCCGCCGGCTGCAGGACCGCGTCCGCGCCGACGCCCTGCACAGCGACTTCTCCGGCCTGGAGGTGCTGCGTGCGCTCTCCGCCGAACGCGGCGCGCAGGCGCTCGCGCCGGTGGTGTTCACCAGCGCGCTCGGCCTCGGCGAGCTGTTCAGCCGCAAGGTACGCGACTGCTTCGGCGACGCCGGCTGGAACATCTCCCAGGCCCCGCAGGTCTGGCTGGACCACCAGGTCACCGAGGACGACGGCGGGCTGCTGCTCAACTGGGACGCCGTCGACGGCCTGATCCCCGCCGACGTGCTCGACGACATGTTCGCCGCGTACCTGTGGCTGCTCGACCGGATCGTCACCGACGCGGGGGCCTGGACCGAGCCGGTGCCGAGCCTGCTGCCGCAGGCGGCCGCCCGCCGCCGGGCGGCGCTGAACGACACCGCCGGCCCGCAGCGGCGGACCACCCTCACCGAGGGGTTCCTGGCGCACGCCGCCGCCGAGCCGGACCGGATCGCGCTGCTCGCCGCCGGGGCCGTCGTGCGCTACGGCGAACTCGCCGAGCGGGCCCGGCGGATCGCCGGCCGGCTCGTCGCCGCCGGACTGGATCCGGGCGACACCGTCGCGGTGACCCTGCCGAAGGGACCGGCGCAGATCGAGGCGGTGCTCGGCGTGCTGTGCGCCGGCGGCGTCTTCGCCCCGGTCGGCGTCGACCTGCCACCGGTGCGCCGCGCCGCGATCCACCGGGCCGCCGGGGTGCGGATCGTGCTCACCGACACGGCCACCCGGGACCAGCCGATCTGGAGCCACGGACTGCCGGTGCTCGCCGTCGAGGAGGCCACCGACGCGCCACCGCTCGCCGAACTCCGGCCGGCCGGGCCCGACGACCTGGCGTACGTCATCCACACGTCCGGCTCGACGGGCGGCCCGAAGTGCGTGGAGATGACGCACCGGGCGGCGATGAACACCATCGAGGACATCGGCGACAGGTGGGGCATCGGCCCGGACGACCGGGGGCTCGCGCTGTCCGCGCTGGACCACGACTGGTCGGTGTACGACATCTTCGCGTTCCTCACCGCCGGCGCCGCGCTGGTCTGCGTCGACGACACCGCCCGCCGCGACGCCGAGCACTGGCTCGACCTGGTCCGCCGCCACCGCGTCACGGTGTGGACGTCGGTACCGGCGCTGCTGGACATGCTGCTCGTGGCGACCGAGGGCGAAGCGGCGGAGCAGGCCGGCGACCTGCCGTTGCGGCTGGCCCTCGTCGGCGGCGACTGGGTGGGGCTCGACCTGTACGACCGGCTCACCGCGCGGGCGCCCGGCGCCCGCCTGGTCGCGCTCGGCGGCGCCACCGAGGTCGGCATCCACTCCACCTGGCACGAGGTGACCGAGGTGCCGGCGCACTGGCGGTCGGTGCCGTACGGCGCCCCGCTGCGTAACCAGCTCACCCGCGTGGCCGACGGGCTCGGCCGGGACCGGCCCGACCTCGTGCCCGGCGAGCTGTGGCTCGGCGGCGTCGGCGTCGGGCCGGGCTACCGGGGCGACCCGGAACGCACCGCCGCGCGGTTCGTCGAGCGGGACGGGCAGCGCTGGTACCGCACCGGTGACCTGGCCCGCTTCCACCCCGACGGGCGCCTGGAGTTCCTCGGCCGCCTCGACGGCCAGGTGAAGATCCTGGGACACCGGCTCGACCTCGGCGACGTGGAGGCGGCGCTGCGCGAGCACCCGGGCGTGGCCCGCGCGGTCGCGCTGACCGTACCCGGCGAGGCCGGGCCGCGGCTGGTCGCCGCGGTGACCCCGGCGGCCGGCGGGCCGGTCGACGCGCAGACGCTGCGGGCGTACGCCGGGGAGCGGCTGCCGCCGTACATGGTGCCGTACCGCGTCGACGTGCTGGACGCGCTGCCGCTCACCGCGAACGCGAAGATCGACCGGACCGCGCTCGCCGCCCGGTTCAGCGACGACGCCCGGCCCGCACCCGAGGCGGCGGGCCGGCTGACCGGCCCGGCCGAACTCGCCGTCGCGGCCGTCTGGGCCGACCTGCTCGGCCGGCCTGCCGTCGGCCCCGACGACAGCTTCTTCGCCCTCGGCGGCAACAGCCTGCTCGCCACCCGCCTGGTCACCGCCGTGCGGGCGGCCGGATTCCCGGGCGCGCGCCTGTCCACGCTGTTCGCCGCGCCGACGCTCCGGGCGTTCGTGGACCGGCTCGGCGAGGCGTCCGCGCCGGTCGCCCCGGCCGCGCCCGCCACTGCCGTGCCGGTCGAGGCCCACCCCGAGCGACGGTACGACCCGTTCGACGCCACCGAGGTCCAGCGCGCCTACTGGCTGGGCCGGCGTCCCGAGTTCACCCTCGGCGGCGTCGGCTCGCACTGGTACTGGGAGTTCGAGGGCGAGCAGGTCGACCTGGAGCGGTTCGAGGAGGCGTTCAACCGGGTCGTCGCCCGGCACGACATGCTGCGCGCCGTCTTCGACGACGACGCCCGGCAGCGGGTGCTGCCCGAGGTGCCGCGCTACCGGATCACGGTCACCGACGCCGGCGGTGACGCGTACCCGGTCGCGGTCGAGCGGATGCGCGACGACCTCGCCCACCTGGTGCACGACCCGGCCGCCTGGCCGATGTTCGCGGTCCGCGCGGTCCGCTCGGCGGATCGCACCCGCATCGGCCTCAGCCTCGATTTCCTGGTCCTCGACGCGCTCAGCATCATGATCGTGCTGGCCGATCTGGCCGAGCTGTACGCCGACCCGGCGGCCACACTGCCCGAACTGGGGATCACCTTCCGGGACTGCGTGGTGGCCGGGGACCCCGATCCGCAGCGCCGCGAGGCCGCCCGGCGCTACTGGGTCGAACGGCTGCCGCACCTGCCGCCCGGCCCGCGGCTCCCGCTGGCCCGCGATCCCCGCCAGATCGACCGTCCCCGCTTCACCCGGCGGGAGGGACGCCTGAACGACCAGGCGTGGTCGCGCCTGGTCGCGCGGGCCGCCGAGCACGGCGTGACCCCGTCCACCGTGGTCGCCGCCGCGTTCGCGGCCGTCCTCGGGAGGTGGAGCGCCACGCCGGACTTCACGCTGAACCTCACGCTGTTCGACCGGCTCGCCACCCACCCCGACATCTCCCGCATCGTCGGTGACTTCACCTCGCTGCTGCTGGTCGCGAACACGCCCGAACCGGGGGAGAGCTTCGCCGCCGCCGTCCGCCGGCTCCAGGGCCGCGTCTGGGCCGACATCGAGCACAGCTCCTTCTCCGGCATCGCGGTCCTGCAGGAACTGGCCCGGCACACCGGCTCGGCGGAGGTCGCCATGCCTGTGGTGTTCACCAGCACCATCGGCGTCAGCGCCGCCACCGATCGCCCGTTCGGCCTGACCACACCGTTCGGCCGGTACGTCACCGGCCTGTCCCAGACCCCGCAGGTGTGGCTCGACCACCAGGTCACCGAGCACGAGGGCGGGCTGCTGTTCAACTGGGACGCGGTCGAGGAGCTGTTCGCGCCGGGCGTGCTCGACGCGATGTTCGACGCGTACCGCGGGTTGCTGCGCCACCTCGCCACCGCCGGCTGGGACCGGCCCGCGCCGGTGCCGCTGCCGGCCGGGCAGGCGCAGGTGCGGGCCCGGGTCAACGACACCGGCGCACCGGTCACCGATCGGCTGCTGCACGCCGGGTTCGCCGCCGTCGCCCGCGACGACCCCGGCCGTACCGCACTGGCCTGGGGCGACGGTGAGTCGCTGAGCTACGGCGAACTCGCCCGGCGGGCCCGCCGCGTCGCCGGTGCGCTCGTCGCCACCGGCGTGCGGCCCGGCGACAACGTGGCCGTGTCGCTGCCCCGGGGACCGGACCAGGTCGCCGCGGTGCTCGGCGTCCTGCACGCCGGTGCCGCGTACGTCCCGGTCGCCGCCGACCAGCCCGAGCTGCGCCGGGAGCGGATCCATCGGGGCGCCGGGATCCGGGTCGCGCTCACCGCGTCGGCGGTGCCCGACGGCGTGACCGCACTGCCGATGGCGCGGGCGCTGGCCGCCGCCGAGCTCGCCGAACCGGTCACCGTCACGCCCGACCAGCCCGCGTACGTCATCTTCACCTCCGGCTCCACCGGCGAGCCCAAGGGTGTGGTGACCGCGCACGGCGCCGCCTGGAACACTGTCGACGACATCAGCACGCGCTTCGGCGTCGGCCCCGGCGACCGGGTGCTGGCGGTCAGCGCCCTCGACTTCGACCTGTCCGTCTACGACCTGTTCGGCGCCCTCGCGGCCGGCGGGACCGTGGTGCTCACCGCCGAGGACGAGCGCGCCGACCCGGCCGCCTGGCTGCGCCTGGCCGACACCCACCGGGTCACGGTCTGGAACTCGGCCCCGGCGCTGCTGGACATGCTGCTCACCATGTCGGGCGACCGGCCGCCGCTGCCGCTGCGTCTGGCCCTGGTCTCCGGCGACTGGGTCGGGCTGGACCTGCGGCGGCGCCTCGACGCGGTGACCTCCGGCTGCCGGCTGATCGCCCTCGGCGGCGCCACCGAGGCGGCCATCTGGTCGAACGCGTTCGAGGTGACCGAGGTGCCCCCGGAGTGGACGTCGGTCCCGTACGGCTTCCCGCTGCGCGGCCAGCGCTACCGGGTCGCCGACCCGGCCGGCGCGGACCGCCCCGACTGGGTGCCGGGTGAGCTGTGGATCGGCGGGGCGGGCGTCGCGCTCGGCTACCACGGCGACGAACGCCGCACCGCCCAGCGTTTCGTCCGCCACGACGGCGGCCGCTGGTATCGCACCGGCGACCTGGGCCGCTACTGGCCGGACGGAACGCTGGAGTTCCTCGGCCGCGCCGACCACCAGGTGAAGATCCGCGGCCATCGGGTCGAACTGGGCGAGGTCGAGGCGGCCCTGGAGAGCCACCCGGCGGTGACCCGGGCGGTGGCCGTGGCTCCCGGGGGACGGCAGCGCCGGCTGCTCGCGGCGGTGGTCGCACCCGGCGGCGTCGATCCCGGCGACCTGCGCGCGCACCTGGCCCGCCGGCTGCCCGAGCACATGGTGCCGGCCCGCGTCGAACACCTCGCCGAGCTGCCGCTGACCGCCAACGGCAAGGTCGACCGGGCACGCGTCGAGGCGATCGTCGACCGGCCCGACCACACCGGCGGGGAACGGATCAGCGACCCGGTCGAGGAGGCGGTGGCGCAGCTCTGGACCGACCTGCTCGGCCAGCCCGTCACCGGCCGCCGGGAGAGCTTCTTCGCGCTCGGCGGCAACAGCCTGCTCGCCACCCGGCTGGTGGCCGCGTCCCGGGCCCGGTTCGGGGTCGAGCTGTCGCTGCGTCAACTGCTCACCGCGCCGACGGTCGCCGAGCAGGCCGCCCTCGTCGCCGCCCAGTCCACCGTGGAACTCGCCGTCGAGGAGGGTGTGCTGTGACCGCAGCGCTGCGTGCCGACGCCGCCGCGATCCTGGCCGAGCTGGAAGCCGCCGGCGTCCGGCTGTGGGCCGAGGACGCCCGGCTGCGTTTCCGCGCGCCCCAGGGCGTGCTGACCGAGGAACGGCGGGCCCGGCTGCTCGCCGCCAAACCCGAGCTGCTCGCGTACCTCGCCGAGGCCGAGTCGGGACGCATCGAGCCCGAACCGGAGGCCCGCCACGAGCCGTTCCCGCTCACCGACATCCAGGCCGCGTACCTGATGGGCCGGCGCACCGTGTTCGCGTACGGCGGGGTCGGCTGTCACGCCTACGGCGAGGTGCGGCTGCGCGACCTGGACCCGGAGCGGGTACGCGACGCCTGGCAGGCGCTGGTGGACCGGCACGACATGCTGCGGGCGGTGATCGACGCGAACGGCTCGCAGCGCGTCCTGGCCGAGGTACCGCCGGTCCGGGTCGCCGCCACCGACCTGCGCGGGCGTCCCGCCGAGGAGGTCGAGGCGCACGTCGCGGCCGTGCGGGCCGACATGGACCACCGGGTCTACGAACCGCACGAGTGGCCGCTGTTCGACCTGGCGGTGACCCGCGCCGACGACGGCGCGCTGCTGCACGTCTCGATCGACTTCCTGATCGCCGACTTCGTCAGCATCCAGCTGCTGCTCACCGAGTTCCAGGAGCACTACACCGATCCGGACGTGGTCCGGCCGCCGCTCGACGTCACGTTCCGTGACTACCTGGCCGCCGAACGGCGGCTGCGCGGCACCCGCCGCTACGAGCGGGACCAGGCGTACTGGTTCGACCGGATCGACAGCCTGCCGGCCGCGCCGGACCTGCCGGTCCTCGGTGACCAGTCCGCCGGCGACCCGGTCCGGTTCCGGCGCCACGAGCTGCGTCTCGACGGCGCCGGGTACGCCGCGCTGCGCGAGGCCGCCGCCGCGCACGGGCTCAGCCCGACCGCGGCGGTCCTCACCGCGTACGCCGAGGTGATCGGCAGGTGGAGCCGGCGGCGACGGTTCGTGCTGAACCTGACGATGCTCAACCGGCTGCCGTTGCACCCGCAGGTGGATCGGCTGGTCGGCGACTTCACCTCCGCCGTGCTGCTGGAGGTCGACGGCGCCGAGGGGACCACGCTCGCCGAACGCGGTGGCGCCCTGCAACGCCGGCTCTGGCAGGACCTCGACCACCGGCTGGTCGGCGGCGTCACCGTGCTGCGGGAGCTGGCCCGCCGCCGGGGCGCCGACGCCGCGCTCATGCCCGTCGTGTTCACCAGCGCGCTCGGTCTCGGCGACACCACAGCGCCCGGGCCGGAGGCGGGGGAGACCGGCTACGGCATCAGCCAGACCCCGCAGGTGTGGATCGACTGCCAGGCGCTGGAACGCGGCGACGGCCTCGAACTGCACTGGGACGTCCGGCAGGGGGTGTTCCCGGACGGTGTCGCGGAGGACATGTTCGCCGCGTTCGGCGACCTGGTACGGCGGCTGGCCGGCGACGCGCCGCCCTGGTCGCAGCCGTCCCCTGTGGACCTGCCGGAACGGCAGCGCCGCCGCCGCGCCGAGGTCAACGACACCGCGGCGCCGCTGTCCGGGCGGCTGCTGCACAGCGGCGTGGTCGAGCAGTGCCGGCGCACCCCGGACCGCCCGGCGGTGCTGTCCGGGGAGCGCACGCTGACGTACGGCGAACTGCTCGGCCGGGCCGGCGCGGTGGCGGCGGCGCTGCGCGAGCGCGGCTGCGCGCCCGGCGACATCGTCGCCATCGTCATGCACACCGGCTGGGAGCAGCCGGTCGCGGCGCTCGGCGCGCTGCTGGCCGGCGGCGTCTACCTGCCGATCGACACCCGCAGCCCCCGGGCGCGCCGCGACGCGCTGCTGTCCGGTGCCGGGGCGCGGCACGTGCTGGCCACCGCCGCCACCGCCGACGGGCTCGACGCCCCGATCCTGGTCGAGCGGCTGGACCCGGTCGACCCCGACGAGCGGCTACTGACGCCCGCCGCCGGCCCGGCGGACCTGGCCTACGTCATCTACACCTCCGGCTCGACCGGCACGCCCAAGGGCGTGATGATCGACCACCGGGGCGCGGTAAACACCGTCGAGGACGTCAACGCCCGCTTCGGCGTCGGGCCGGACGACCGGGTGCTGGCCCTGGCCAGCCTCGCCTTCGACCTGTCCGTGTACGACCTGTTCGGCCCGCTGGCCGTCGGCGGCGCGCTGGTGCTGCCCGACCACGACCGGCGCGCCGACCCGTCGCACTGGGTCGACACGATGCTGCTGCACAGCGTCACGCTGTGGAACTCCGTCCCGGCGCAGATGCAGATGCTCGCCGACTACCTGACCGTGGAGGCCGGCGTCGACCTGCCGTCGCTGCGGCTGGCACTGCTCAGCGGCGACTGGATCCCGGTCACCCTGCCGGACCAGATCCGCGGTCGGCTGCCCGGGCTGCGGCTGGTCAGTCTCGGTGGCGCGACGGAGGCGTCGATCTGGTCGATCCACCACCCGATCGAGGCGGTCCCGCCGCACTGGCGCAGCATCCCGTACGGCACGCCGCTGACCAACCAGACGTTCCACGTGCTCGACGAGGCCGGACGTGACTGCCCGGACTGGACGGTGGGGGAGCTGTACATCGGCGGCGTGGGCGTCGCGGCCGGCTACCTCGGCGACCCGGAGCAGACCGCCCGCCGGTTCAGCGTGCACGAGCCCGGCGGCGAGCGCCGGTACCGCACCGGCGACCTCGGCCGCTACCGGCCCGACGGCGTCATCGAGTTCCTCGGCCGGGAGGACGACCAGGTCAAGATCCGCGGCCACCGGATCGAACTGGCCGAGGTCGAGGCGGCGATGCAGTCGCACCCGGCGGTCGGTGCCGCCGTCGCGTTCGTGGAGGGGGAGCCGCCGCTGGACCGGCGCCTCGCCGCCGTGGTCGAGACCGCACACCGGGAGCCGGACCGGGAGGCCGCCGTCCGCGACACCGCCCGGCTCCTCGACGGCGCCCGGCGCCGGCTCGCCGAGGTACGCCGGGAGATGGACGCCGACGCGGCAGTCGCGTTCGCCCGCGAACTGGACCGCACCGCGCTGCTGGCGATGGTGACCACGTTGCGCGGCGCCGGCCTGTTCCGTACCGCCGGGTCGGCACACACGCTGCCGGAGGTGCTCGACGCCGCCCGCGTCGCCCCGAAGCACCACCGCCTGGTCCGGCGCTGGGTGAAGGGCTTGATCGCGGGCGGCATGATGCGCCGCGACGGCGACCGGCTCACCGGCGTACCGGCGGTGACCGCCGACGACGTGGCGGCGGCCTGGGCGCGGGTCGACGAACTGCTGCCCGGTGGCGGGCACCGGCCCGAACTCGTCGAGTACTTCCGCGCGGCCACCACCCGGCTCCCCGAGCTGCTGCGCGACGACGCCGACCCGATCCAGTTGCTGTTCCCCGAGGGGCGGCTGGACATCCAGGAGTCGGCCTACCAGGGCAACTTCCTCAGCGACACGGTCAACCGGCTGGTCGTGGAGGCGATGTGCACGCTCGCCGCCGACTTCCCGGCCGGGCGGCCGATGCAGGTGCTGGAGGTGGGTGCCGGGGTGGGCGGCACCAGCATCGACCTGATCCCGGCGCTCGCCGCGCACCCGGTGCGCTACCTGTTCACCGACGTCTCCACCTTCTTCCTCAACGCCGCGCAGGAACGCTTCGCCGCATACCCCTGGGTCGGCTACGGCATCTACGACCTGAACGCCGACTACCGGGCGCAGGGCCTGGAGTCCAACGCGTTCGACGTGATCCTCTGCGCCAACGTGCTGCACTACGCCCGCCACGCCGGCCGGGCGCTGGCACGGTTCAGGGAGATGCTGCGCCCCGGCGGCTGGCTGGTCTTCATCGAGACGACCCGGGACAACTACCAGATCCTCACCTCGATGGAGTTCCTGTTCGACGCCACCGCCGGCGACTTCGAGGACGTACGGGCCGGACAGGACGAGACGTTCATCTCCCGGCCGCAGTGGCAGGCGCTGCTCACCGAGGCCGGTGCCTCCACTGTGGTGTGCCTGTCCGACGAGGACGAGGCGCTGGACCGGATCGGCATGCACGTGTTCGCGGTGCGGTTCAAGGCCGACCGGGTGCCGGTCACCCCGGCCGAGATCACCGCGCACCTGGGCGAGCGGCTGCCCGGCTACATGGTGCCGGGCACGATCGGGGTGGTCGACGCGCTGCCGCTGACCGGCAACGGCAAGGTCGACCGGGCCGCCCTGCCGGCGCTGCTGCGGGCACCGGAGCTGGGCGGAGCCGCGCCGGTGTCGGCGGAGCCGTCCGGCGAGGTCGAGATCGCGCTGGCGAAGGCGTGGGCGGAGGTGCTGGGCGTGCCCACCGTCGGCCGCGACCACACCATCTTCCAGCTCGGCGGCGACTCGCTGCTGGCGGCGCAGCTCGTCGCCCGGATCCGCGAGTCGGTGCCGGCGGCCGCCGACGCCTTCTTCGACCAGATGCTGCGCGACCTGCTGGAGGGGTGCACGCTCGCCGAACTCGCGGCCGGTCTCGGCGCCGGTTCCGCCACCGAATCCCGGTCCGGGGACGAGACCGGGCCGGACGGGCCGGTGACACTGGTCGGCCTCGACGGTCCGGGGCCGGACGTGCTCGTGCACGACGGCACCGGCGGGCTCCCTCCGGTCGCCGGTGACCTCGCCGCCGCCGGGTCCGGCCTGGTGGTGGCCGCGCCGCAGACGTACCTCGGCCTGGACCCGGCGGTGCTCGTCGACTGGCACGCCTCCGCCTGCGCCGACGTGCTGGCCGGGACCGCGCCGCTCGCGCTGGCCGGGCGGGACTTCGGCGCCCTGCTCGCGGTCGAGGTGGCCCGGCGCCGGCTGGAGCAGGGCGGCGAGATCAGCCGGCTGGTCGCCGTCGTCACCGAGCCGTTCACCCCGGACCTGCGCGACGACCTGCTCGTCGAGTACGCCTTCGCCAGGGCCCTCGGCGTGGCGCCGCCGGACGTCGGGCTGCCCGCCGAGGCGGACCTGGCACGTGCCGTCGAGGCGGCCGGTGGCGGCGTGCTGCCGCCGGGCCGGCTCACCTATCCGCCGGCCGGGCAGGAGGCCCCCGGCGTGACCGACGTGCTGCTGCGGCAGACCGAACGCCCGGCCGGCGAGCGGCTCGCCGCCATCGCCACGCGGGCCGGGCTGACCGGGGCCGAGACCGAGCGGCGGTACGAGATGTTCCGGCACAGCCTCGACGCGGCGGCCCGGCACCGCGCCGAGCCGTACGCCGGGGACGTCACGCTCGTGCTCGCGTTCGACAGTGGGCTCTGGCCGGCGGCGGCGGAGGCGATCCCGGCCCGCTGGCGCGACCAGTGCCTCGGCGCGGTGGACGTGCGGTGGTCGCGGTGACCGCCGGCCCGGTCGCCGTGGTCGGCGGGTACGGCGCGGTGGGCAGCGCCGCGGTCGCCCGGCTGCACCGCGACGGCGTCGGCCCGCTGCGCGTCGGCGGCCGGAACCCCGACCGGGCCGCGGCGCTGGTCCGCGACCGGCTCGGCGGCGCCGGGGAGGCGGTCGCTGTCGACGTGTACGACAGGGACTCGCTGGCCCGCTTCTGCGCCGGCTGCCGGCTCGTGGTCTGCGCGGGCGGCGCGTCGCACCAGGTGCTCGACCGGGTGGCGGTGGCCGCTCTGGCCGCCGGCGCGGACTACGTGGACGCCGGCGGGGACGAGCCGTTGTACGACCGCCTCGCCGGGCGCGACCTCGCCGCGCAGGGCCGGATCGCGCTCGTCACCGCCGGGATGATGCCGGGACTCAGCGGGCTGCTGCCCCGCTGGCTGGCGGCGCGGGGCGTGACCCGGCCCCGGCGCCTGGTCGCCCACCTCGGCGTGATGGACCGGCTCACCCCGGCCGGCGCGGTCGACTACCTGCTCAGCCTGCACGACCGCGAGCGGGAGTCGCGCGCCGTGTGGATCGGCGGCCGGCCGGTCGCCCGCGCCGCCGAACCACAGGTGGACGCGCTGGTGCCGTTCTTCCCCAACCCGGTCGGCGTGCACCCGTACCTCGGCTACGAGGCGCGCCGGCTCGGTGCCGGACTCGGCCTGGACGAGGTCCGCTGGAACTCCGTCTTCGACGGCGGCGCCGCGATGATGGCCACACTGGGCCGCCTCCAGGGGGCGATGGCCGGGCAGAGCGACCTCACCCGGGCCGCCGCCGAACTGGCCCGCGCCGCCGACCTGGACATGTTCTCGCGCCGGCCGTACCAGTTGATGCTGCTGGAACTGTCCGGCGCGGACGCCGCGGGCGACCCGGTCACCCGGACCGTGCTGGCCCGCTCGACCGACACGTCCGCGCTCACCGGCACGGTCCTGGCGCTGGCCGCGCGGCAGGTGCTGGACGGGCTGGTTAAGCCGGGGACGCACTTCGCGGCCGAGGGCCTGCACCCGGAGCGGCTGGTCGAGGCGCTGCTACGCACCGGCGCGCTCACCGCGTTCGAGACGTTCGACGTGCCCGCCGCCGAGGCGGCGTCAGCGGTCGAGGAGGGCGCGTTGTGACAGGGCCCCGGGTGGTCGTCGCCGGCACCGGGTTCGGCCGGGTCTACCTGGCCGGCGTCGCCGACCCGGCGTTCCCGTTCGAGCTGGCCGGCGTGCTCGCCCGGGGCAGCGAGCGGTCCCGGGCCTGCGCCGAGCGCTACGGCGTGCCGCTGTGGACCCGGGTGGCGGACCTGCCCGGCGACGTGGACGTGGCCTGCGTGGTGGTCGGTTCCGCGCCCACCGGCGGGCCCGGCGCCCGGCTCGCGGTCGAGCTGATGCGCCGGGGCGTGCACGTCCTCCAGGAGCACCCGGTGCACCCGGGGGAACTGGCGGAGTGCCTGCGCCAGGCCCGCGCCTCCGGGGTGCGGTACCGGCTCAACAGCCACCACGTCCACGTGGCCGCGGTACGCCGCTTCATCGCCGCGGTACGCGACCTCGCGGCCCGGCAGGACCTGCTGTTCGTCGACGCGGCCACCAGCGTGCAGGTGCTCTACACCCTGTTCGACGTGCTCGGCGAGGCGCTGCCCCGGCTGCGTCCGTGGACGTTCGCCCCGCCGGTCACGCCGCCCGGCGTACCGCCGGCCGAGGCGCCGTTCCACAGCCTCGCCGGTGTGCTCGGCGGCGTGCCGGCCACGCTGCGGGTGCAGCACCACCTCGACCCGCGCGAGCCGGACAACCACGCCCACCTGTGGCACCGGATCACCGTCGGCGCCGAGGGCGGAACGCTGACGCTGGTCAGCAGCAACGGGCCGGTGCTGTGGTGCCCCCGGCCGCACCTGCCGCCGACGGACGGGCTGGCCGGGTTCGACGAACTGGCCGACGCGCACCTGAGCTACGGCGTCGCGGAGCCGGTCGGTCCGGCGACCGCGCCGACGTTCGCGGAGGTCTTCACACGACAGTGGCCCGCGGCGGTCCAGACCGCCCTGACGGGATTGTGGGACGCGGTGACCGACGGCGAGGATCCGATGACCAGAGGCCAGTACCATCTCACGCTCGGCCGGCTCACCCAGGACGTGCTCGATCTGCTCGGGCCGATGCACCTGGTCCGGCGGGACACCCCCACGGTGCTGTCCGCTCGGCACCTGTCCGCGGGACCGGAGGCGGCATGACCCCGCTGACCCGCTGCCTCCAGCGGTACGCCGCGCCCGCCGCGCCGGCCACGCGGCTCGTCTGCTTCCCGCACGCCGGTGGCGGGGCGAGCGGCTTCCGGCAGTGGGCGGGGCACCTGCCCGGCGGGGTGGAACTGCTGGCCGTGCAGTACCCGGGCCGGGAGGAGCGCATCGCCGAACCGCCCGCGACCGACCTGTGCCGCCTCGCCGCCGAGGTGTCGCACGCGCTCGCCGGTCTCGACCCGGCGCCCACCGTCCTGTTCGGGCACAGCCTCGGCGCGGCTGTCGCGTTCGAGACCGCCCGCCGCCTGCCGTCGCCGGTGCTGCTCGTCGTGTCCGGCCGGCAGGCGCCGGTGGACCCGGGCCGCTCGGTGCACCTGATGAGCGGCGACGAGCTGTGGCAGGACGTGGCCCGCTCCGGCGGCACCCGGCAGGAGGTGCTCGACAGCGACGAGTTGCGGGCGCTGCTGCTGCCGGTGCTGCGGGCCGACTACCGGCTCAGCGAGACCTACCGGCCGGCGCCGCTGCCGCTGCTGGCCTGCCCGGTGCTGGCCTGCTCCGGCGACCGCGACCCGGAGGTCGACCCGGCCGCCCTGGACGGCTGGCGGTCGGTGACCACCGGGACGTTCACCGCCCGGCTGTTCCCCGGCGACCACTTCTACCTGGTGCCGCAGCGGGGCGCGCTGATCGCCGAGGTGCTGCGTACCGCGTGGTCGTTGCCGGCCGCCGCGGCCTGGCCGTCGACGCCGTGACCAGCGAGGCGCTCACCGGCGCGCCGGACACCGGCACGACCGACCGGATCGCGGCGCTGTCCGCCGTCGCCGCCGCCGGGGGCGAGGGGTTCGCCCGGCTGGCCGCCGCCGACCCGGCGCTCGTGGCACTCGCCCACCGGCAGCGGGAGCGGCGGTGCCGGCAGCTCAACCTGGTCGCCGCGGCCAGCCCGACGCTGCCGGCCGTGCTGGCCGCCGGTGCGCTGGGCTTCGGCGCCGTCACCGCCGAGGGGTACCCGGGTCAGCGCTACCACTCCGGCGCCGAGACCGTCGACGCGGTGGAACGGCTCGCCCGGGCCCGCGCCGAACTGCTGTTCGGCGCCGCGCACGCGAACGTGCAGCCGGCGTCCGGCTCGGCGGCGAACCTGGCCGTGCTCTACGGGCTGCTCGGACCGGACGACACAGTGCTGTCGCTGGAACTGAGCCACGGCGGGCACCTGTCGCACGTCTCCGGCGCGGCGAGCGTCTCCCGCCGGGTGCGGGCCCGGCACTACCGGGTCGGCCCGGACGGACTGGTGGACACCGACGAGGTGGCCGCGCTGGTCCGCGAGATCCGGCCCCGGCTGCTCATCTGCGGCGGCTCGGCCTGCCCCCGGGCGGTCGACTTCGCCGCGTTCCGCCGCGCCGCGGACGAGACCGGCGCGCTGCTGATGGCCGACGTCAGCCACGTGAGCGGCCTGGTCGCCACCGGGTTGCACCCGTCGCCGTTCGACCACTGCGACGTGGTGACCACGTCCACGTACAAGCAGTTGCGCGGCCCCCGGGGCGGGCTGGCCCTGCTCGGCGCCCGGTCCCGGATCCGCGCCGCCGACCTGGACCGGGCGGTGTTCCCCGGCTTCCAGGGCACGCCCGACTTCGGTGCCATCGCCGGCAAGGCGGTCGCGCTGCGCCACGCGGCCCGGCCGGCGTTCGCCGCCGCGATGGGCCGGGTGGTGCGCTACGCCGGGCAGCTCGCCGACGCCCTCGCCGGCCGGGGCGTACCGGTGCTCACCGGCGGCACCGACACCCACATGGTGCTCGTCGACCTGCGGCACGCCCCGGTGTCCGGCCGGTACGTCTGCGACGTGCTGGAGGCGCACGGTGTGCTCGCCAACCGCAATCCGGTGCCGGACGACCCGCGACCGGTCGGGCAGACCAGCGGTCTGCGGTTCGGCACCAACGACCTGGCGTTCCGGGACGTCGGCGACGACCTGGTGACCACTGTCGTGGCGGCCGTCGCCGGTGCCGTGGCGGAGCTGGCCGAGACCGGCGACCAGGCGCGCTGCCCGTCCCTGGCCGTACTGCCGGACCTGGTCGCCGAGGTCGCGTCGCGCGGCTACCGGGAGGAGTGAGGCGCCCGGTCGACGCGCAGCGGCAGCGCGGTCAGCGCCCGCAGGCTGAAGCTCGGCACCGCCCGGCGCGGCGCACCGGCGAGCGCCAGCCCCGGCCGGGCGCGCAGCAGCGCGGTGAGCGTCGCGGCCGTCTCCATCCGCGCCAGGTAGCCGCCCACGCAGGCGTGCGCGCCCCGTCCGAGGCCGAGGTTGCGGTTCGCGCCGGGCCGCTCCACGTCGAGCCGGTCCGGGTCGGGGAAAGCCCGCTCGTCCCGGTTGGCGGAGCCGACGAGCAGCATCACCGGCTGCCCGGCCGGGATCGTGACGTCGCCGACCCGGTGCTCCCCGGTGGTGACCCGGGTCGCGGTCTGCACCGGGCTGTCGTAGCGCAGCAGCTCGTCCACCGCGCCCGTCGTCAGCGCCGGGTCGGCGCTGAGCCGGTCGAGCTGCTCCGGGTGCCGCAGCAGCGCCAGCATCCCGTTGCCGATCAGGCTCACCGTGTTGTGGTGCCCGACGATGAGCAGGAAGACGCCGTTCACCAGCAGCTCGGCGAGCGTCATCGTCCGCTCGGCGCGCTGCGCGGCCAGCCACCTGCTCATCAGGTCGCCGGTCGGCTCGCGCCGGCGGCGGGTCAGCAGCCGGCCGAAGTAGTCGCCCGCCTCCCGCGTCGCCTCGGCCGCCGCGTCCCGCTGCGCGTCGCTGAGCAGCGCGTCCGGGTCGGAGGCGGCGCCGAACGCGCGGGACCACCGCTCCAGCAGCGGCCAGTCCGCCCGGGGCAGCCCGAACAGGCGTCCGATCACCGCGATCGGCACCGGGTACGCGACGTCGGCGACGAGGTCGATCTCGCCCCGGTCCGGCAGCGCGCCCACCACCTCGGCGACGGCCGCGTCGATCGCCGGGCGCATGGCGTCCACCGCCTGCGGCACGAAATCGTGACTCATCGCCGAGCGGATGCGCGGATGGTCCGGCGCGTCGAGCGCGTTGAGCGGCAGCGGGAACCGGGTGTCGATGCCCCGGGTACGGAAGTACTCGTCGTACGCGGTGAGCCGGCCCAGGTCGCAGCTCAGTCGCGGGTCGCGCAGCCCGGCGCGGACGTCGTCGTACCGGGACACCAGCCAGATGCCCGCGTTGGTGCGTACCGCCGGCGCCTCGTCGCGCAGCCGGCGCAGGAACGGGTACGGGTCGTCGGCGTACGCGGCGCCGGTGACGGTGGCGAGGAAGTCCGCCGCGATTCCGGGCGGGGAGGAGGTGGTCATCGGTGGCCTCCGTCGACTGTGGTGCCTGCGGATCGGCTGGGCGAGAATACCGGGGGCCAGGGCTCCGTCACCCATTATCCGGAGGTGGATGGCCCTCATGAAAGTCGTGGTGACCTGCCAGCCCGCGGTCGGGCACTTCCATGCGATCGCCCCGCTCGCGCTCGCCGCCCGCACCGCCGGGCACGACGTCACGGTGGTCACCGGACGGGGTCTCGGCCCCTGGGTGACCCGGGCCGGGCTGGACGTGGTGGAGGTCGGCCCGGCGTGGCTGGCCGACGGGCCGAGGACGTCGGCGTTCGACGACGAGCGCCGGCGGCTGCGGCTGATGGCCCTGGCCACCGCCGCGCTCATCCCCGGCGTCGTCGAGGTGCTCCGGGACACCCGCGCCGACGTGCTGCTGCACGAGTCGCTGGAGTGGGCCGGGCCGCTCGCCGCCGACGCGGTGGGCGTGCCCTACGCGGCGCTCGGCCAGCTCCCGCGCCTGCCCCGGGCGGTCACGGCGCAGACGATGGGCGCGGGCTGGAGCCAGGCCCGCACCCGCCTCGGGCTGCCCGCCGACCCGGGCATGGCGCGGCTCTACCCGTACCTCTACCTCGACGCGTACCTGCCGAGCATGCAGCCGCTGTCCGACGACCCGCTGCTGTGGTTCGGCGGACGGGCCGAGGACGAGGTGGTGCACCCGATCATGCCGCCGCTGTACCAGGTGGACGGCCCGGTGCCGGACTGGCTCACCGCCCCGGCCACACGGCCGCTGATCTACATGACCATGGGCACCGCGTTCAACCAGACGCCGCACCTGTTCCGCGCCGCCGCGCGGGGCCTGCGCGACGAGGACGTCGACGTGGTCATGACGCTCGGCTCCGGCGTCGACCTCGCCGCCACCGGCATCGACGCGCCGAACGTGCGGCTGGCCACGTACATCCCGCAGGACGAGGTGCTGCGCCGCACCGCCGTGGTGCTGCACCACGCCGGTTACCTGACCACAGTCGGCGCGCTGCGGCACGGCCTGCCGATGGTGGTCGTCCCGGTCGCCGTCGACCAGCCGTACCACGCCCACCGGCTCAGCGCGGCCGGGGTGGCGATCCGCCTCGACGAGGCCGCGGCCACGCCGGAACGCATCCGCGACGCGGTGCGCGCCACCCTGGACGACGACCTCTACCGGCGCAACGCCGCCCGGCTCCAGGCGGAGATGGCCGGGATGCCCGGCGTGGAACGGGGCATCGAGCTGCTGGAGCGGCTGGCCGAGGAGCGCCGGCCGCTGCGCGCGGCCGCATAGGACGGATCCCGGCCGCGTACGCCCGTACCTGTTCGCGCGGCCACCTCGCAGAGAGGCGACAGCCATGCGCGTACCAGTGGAGACCGTCGACGCCGAGCCGGCGCCGCTCGGCCGGATCCTGCTCACCGGCGCGACCGGCCGGGTCGGTGCCCGGCTGCTGCCCCACCTCAAGCGGCTCGGCGGCGAGGCGCGCCTGCTGGTGTGGGGCCCCGGCCCGGGGCCGGGCGGCGGCCGGCTCGTCACCGGCGACCTGCGCGACCCGGCGGTGTGCCGCAGCGCGGTCGAGGGGGTCGACGCGGTGGTGCACATCGCGTCCGCGTTCGTCGGCCTGGACGGGCCGGGCGCCGAGGAGGTGAACCGGACCGCGACCGCGGCACTGGCCCGCGCCGCGCTCGACGCCGGGGTGCGCCGGTTCGTGCAGATGAGCAGCTACCTCGTCTACGCGCCCGCCGGCGACCGGCCGGTACGCGAGGACGGCCCGCTGCTGGAGTCGCCGGAGTCGTCGTTCCCGGCCGCGAAGCTCGGCGCGGAGGCGGCGCTGCGCCAGTTCACCGGCGGGGAGCTGGAGGTGTGCGTGCTGCGTGTCGCGTTCACCTACGGCGAGGGCGACCCGCATCTCGCCGACGCGCTGAGCTGGGCCGCGCACCGGCCGGACGACGAGCGGCTGCACCTGGTGCACCACGCCGACGTGCGGGCCGGCATCTTCGCCGCGCTGCGCAGCCCGGCCGCGGCCGGGCACACGTACAACCTGGCCGACGACGAGCCGGCCCCGGCGGCGTTGCTGCGCCCGCTGGCCGAGGAGTTCACCGCGCGCGGCGCCGGAGCCGGCGACGCGGAGGAGGGCGGTCCGCTGGGCTGCGTCGTGGACACCACCGCCGCCCGCCGGGACCTGGGCTTCCGGCCCGTCTACCCATCGATCGAGGACGCCCGCCGCGCGGGCCGCATGTGACGGAGGACGCCACCATGACCGCGACCGCTGAGCACGCCCCGGCGATGACGATCGGCGGCGTGGCCGAGGAGGCGGCCGCCGTCCTCCCGGTCGACAACCCGGCCACCGGCGCGCCGCTGGGCGCCGCCCCGGTCTGTTCCGGCCGGCAGCTCGACCGGGCGATGGACGCGGCGCTCGCCGCCGCCGGCGGCTGGGCCGCCGACGACGAGGCCCGGCGTGCCGCGCTGCTCGCCGCCGCGAAGGAGGTGTCGCGGGCCGCGTCCCGCCTGGGCGCGCTGGTCACCGCCGAGCAGGGCAAGCCGACGGCGATGGCGATCGCCGAGGCGTACGGCGCGGCCGGCGCGCTGCGCTACCACGCCGGACTCGACCTCGGTGCCGAGCTGCTGCGCGACGACCGGCGCGGGCACGTCGAGCTGGCCCGTCGTCCGCTGGGCGTGGTCGCCGCGATCACCCCGTGGAACTTCCCGGTCGCGATCGCCGCGGCCAAGCTGGCCCCGGCGCTGCGGGCCGGCAACACGGTCGTGCTCAAGCCCTCGCCGTACGCGCCGCTGGCCGTGCTGGAACTGGGGCGGCTGCTGGCGCCGCTGTTCCCGCCCGGCGTGGTGAACGTCGTGTCCGGCGGGGACGACCTCGGCGCGGCGATGGTCGCGCATCCGGTGCCGGCGCACGTGTCGTTCACCGGGTCGGTGGCCGCCGGGCGCCGGGTCGCCGCCTCCGCCGGCGCCGGGCTCAAGCGGGTCACCCTCGAACTCGGCGGCAACGACCCGGCGATCCTGCTCGACGACGCCGACCCGGACGCGATCGCCGAGAAGCTGTTCTGGGAGGCGTTCGCCAACAGCGGGCAGGCGTGCATGCTGGTGAAACGGCTGTACGTGCCGGCGTCGCGCCACGGTCGCGTGGTCGACGCGCTGGCCGACCGGGCCCGGGCCACCCGGGTCGGCGACGGCGCGGTGAAGGGCACCGAGCTGGGGCCGCTCACCACCGGGGCGCAGCTGCGCCGGATCACCGCGCTGGTCGAGGCGGCCACCGCCGGGGGAGCGCGGGTCGCGGCCGGCGGCGCGCCGCTGCCCGGCCCGGGACGGTTCTACGCACCCACCGTGCTCGCCGGCGCCACCGACGACCTGGCGGTCGTGACGCAGGAGCAGTTCGGGCCGGTGCTGCCCGTGGTGCCGTACACCGATCTCGACGACGCGGTCCGGTCCGCGAACGCCGGCCCGTACGGGCTGGGCGCCTCGGTGTGGTCGGCGGACCCGCAGCGCGCCTGGGACGTCGCCGCGCGACTGGACGCGGGCACGGTGTGGGTCAACTCGCACGCCGAACTGACCCCGGACCAGCCGTACGGCGGCCTGAAGTGCAGCGGGCTGGGCGTGGAGGGCGGTGTGGCCGGGCTGCACGGCTACACCGGCGCGCAGGTGCGTCACCGTCCCCGGTGAGCCGCCGTCCGGGCGCCCTGTCCGGGGCGCCCGGAGCGCGGGTCAGGTCAGGCCGCTGTAGAACAACGCGCCGATGACGGCCCGTTCCGCCTGCGGCAGGCGGGCGTGCGGCACCGCCCGGCCGGTCAGCGCCAGCCCTTCGCGCGGCTGGTAGATGAAGTCCAGCCCGCCGTCGGGGAAGTTGCCCGCCTCCCGCACCCACCGGTCCAGCCAGGCCGGGTCGTGGCCGGTCTCGTCGAGGTACGAGCGCATCGGCCCCGGGTCGCCGGCGATGGTGAACAGCAGCGACACCTCGCACGTCGGCTGGTCGGTGTGCACGCCCAGGTAGTCGCCCTTCTCGTAGCGCAGGTACGTGCACCGGGTCGGGTGCATGGGCCGGCCCATCCGGGCGCTGATCTCGGCGACCAGCGCCGGATCCTCGTGGATCTTGATGAGTGTCGGCCCGGCGCCCAGGTACGCGTTCATCGACCGGCTCACCAGTGCGTCGTGCTCGACGTCCCAGCCCGGCTGCAGCCCGCCCGCGAACGACTCCCCGCGCGGGGCGGCCAGCAGCACCTCGACGTCCTTCATGCACTCCCGCGCGGTGGCCGCCGAGATCAGGTCCGGCATGTGCCAGTAGTACCCGGACGGGTCCAGCATGGACAGGTAGTCGCTGCGCCGGCCGCTGGACTCGCGCAGCAGCGCCGCGTACTCCTCGTCCACCTCGTGGTCGGTGGGCCGCCGCACCACCCGCGACTTCACCGCCCGGATGATCAGCGGGCCCTGCGGGAACATCTGGTCGTACGTCGCGTCGACCAGCGGCCCGCCGCCGGCCAGCGGTGACACGTCGGCCGGCGGCACCCCGGCCGACACGGCCAGGCGCTCGTACAGCCGGATCGAGGCCGGCGGCTCGTCGCGCAGTCCGAGGTGGTGACGCAGCCGCCAGCGCCGCCACTCCAGCTCCACCTCGTTGATCCGGTGCCGGGGCCACCGGTACGAGCCGCCGGGCGCGTACAGCGCGTCCCGGATGTGCTGCACGTCGATCGCGCGGACCCGGTCCGCGGCGGTGCGGAACAGGGCCGACGCGTCGGCGCCGGACGCCCAGGTGGCAGTGGACATGGTGTCCCTCCGGTCAGGCCGGCGCCCGGCGGCGCCGGCTCACTCGTCAGGCCGGTCGGTGGTCCCGCCGCCCTGCGCCAGCGCGGCGGCGTCGCGGGCGCATCCCCACGAGAGCATGACGCCGTTCCCCGCGTGGCCGTAGTTGTGCACGACGAGCGCGTCCCCCCGACGCTCGGCCTCCACCCGCGGGGCCGGGCGGCCGGGGCGCAGCCCGACGGTGTGCGCGAGCACCTCGGCGCCGGCCAGGGCCGGCTCGATCGCGGCGCACCGCGCGACGATGTCCCGCTCCTCGGCCGGGTCGGGCGTGGTGTCGTCGCTGCGCCGCTGCGCGCCGCCGAGCACCACGTGGTCGCCGTGCGGGAAGATGGACGCCCAGGTGGGCGTCATCGGCGCCTCCAGGAAGAACCGCTCGATCCCCGGGTTGCGCACCACGATCTTCGGGCCGCGCACCGGGTACAGCTCGTCGTCGCCGGTCAGCGCCCGCGCGGCCAGCCCGGTGCAGTTGACCACCACCGGCGCCACCGCCGCCGCCTCGTCGAGCGAGGCCACCGGCTCGGCGCGCAGCTCGCCGCCGGCGTCCAGGAAGCGCTGCTGGAGGTACGCGAGGTAGACGGGCATGTCGACGAGCGGCAGCCGGACGGTGAACGCGGTGCCGAAGCCCGCCGGGCGTTCGTGCTCGTCCAGCGGCCGGAACCCCGGGGTCTGCTCCACGAACGGCGGGGTGGCACCGGCGGGCCGGGCCGCGAGTACGCCCTCGCGCAGCGTCACGCCCGGCATCGGCTCGTCGCGCAGCACCCGCAGCGTCTCGTCGGTCCAGGCGCGCTGCGGGTCGTCCGGCGGTGACAGGTTCGGGCCGACCAGCGCCGAGGCCTGCATCGAGGTCGTCCGCGCGGGCGGTTCCGCGGTACGGATCAGCACCCGCGCGCCTCCCTCGGCCAGCCGGATGCCGGTGCTGAGACCGGTGACACCGGAACCGAGGACGACGACGTCCGGACGTGCGGTCATGAAGGATCCTCCGAGTGTGCGGCGGCTGTGGTCAGCTGTCCTGTCAGGAAGATTCTCCACAGCTCACGCCGCTTCGGCTTGCCACTCGTGGTTCGCGGGATGGTGCCGACGCCGGTCCGGACGAACACCAGGTCGGCACCCTCGGTCACCCGGCCGACGAGCCCCTGCGCCGCCTCCAGCCGCAGCGGGTCGGCCTGCTCGACCACCACCACCGCGGTCGGCCGATCCCCGCGCATGCCCAGCAGGACGGTCTGCCGGTGCCGCGGCAGCCCGGCCGACTCCAGCGCCGCCTCCACGTCCTCGGCCAGCAGCGTACGGCCGCGCACCTTCACGCTGTCGCCGATGCGGCCCAGCACGAACAGCTGGCCGTCGTGCAGGAACCCGGCGTCGCCGGTGACCAGCGGCCCGTCCCGGCGGCCGGTGTCGGCGTCCGGCGGCTCGTTGTGGTAGCCGTCGGTGAGGCAGGGACCGTCCACCACGATCTCGCCGACGTGGTCCTCCGGCAGTTCCCGGCCGTCCCGGTCCACGATCGCGACCCGGATCCCGTCCAGCGGGCGGCCGGATCCGACGAGCGCGCCACCTGCCTCCGGCGCCAGCGGCACCGGCCCGTCGAGCACCACCCGCCGCGGGTCCAGCGGCACCGACGTCCACAACTCGTCCAGCGGCAGACCGGTGACGGCGAGTGTCGCCTCGGCCAGCCCGTACGCGGGCAGGACGGCGCGCGGATCCAGCCCGTACGGGGCCAGCAGCCGCACGAAACGCTCCACCGCGCCGGTGCCGACCCGCTCGGCGCCGACGATGACCGCCCGCCAGGCGGAGAAGTCCATGCCCGCCAGGTCCTGCGGGCGTACCTTCCGCGCGACGTGTTCCAGCCCGAACGTCGGCATCGCGGTGAGCCGCGCGCCGTGGACGCCGAAGCAGCGCAGGTAGCGCAGCGGGGACCGGACGAACTGCTCGGGGGAGAGCAGCCACAGGTCGCTCTGCCGCACCACCGGCGTGATGAGGCAGCCGATCAGCCCCATGTCGTGGTGCATCGGCAGCCACGACGCGGTCGGGTCCTCCGGCCGCATCCGCAGCCACTGCGCGATGGCGGCCACGTTGGCCTCCAGCGCCGGCACCGGCACCCGGACCCCGCGCGGCGCCCGGGTCGAGCCGGAGGTGAACTGGAGCATCGCCAGCTGGGCCGGGGCACAGCCCGGCCACGGGCCCGGGTCGGCGGTGGCGATCACGTCGTCGTCGACCCGCACCGGCACCGGTGGCGGCACCAGCCCGGCGAGCTGCCCGGCCAGCGCGGCGGACGTCACCACCATCCGCGGGGCGGCCCGGCCGACCAGGTGGGCCAGCGCCCGCGCGTAGCCGGTCAGGTCCTGGCCGAACGCGGGCGGCGCGGTCGGCACCGGCACCGCGCCGGCGACCATCGCACCGAAGTAGAGCTGGATGAACCGGGGCCCGGTGGGCTCCACGATCACCACCGTGTCGCCGTCGGCGGTCCCGGCCGAGCGCAGCCCGGCGGCGACCCGGCGGGCGCCCTCGGCGAGCCGCTCGTAGCTCCACTCGTCCCACCCGTCGCCGGGTCCGGCGAAGCGGACCGCCGCGTCCGGGCGCGGCCGGTGCACCCAGTCGGTCAGCGGCGAGCCTGCCGCCGCGGCGCGATCCTGTCCGTCCATCGGGGACCTCCTGGGCACGGGTGGGCGGAGCGTAACGCGGTGCCACGCGACGGCGGCAGGCCCGCGCGAGCCGGCCGGCGGGCACGCTTGCGGCGCCGGCCGGCCCGGCGCGAGCATGCGCTCGACGTGTGACGTGGGCGCGATGTCCCTGGCACGCCTGCCCGGTCAGGTGCGGGCAACTGGGCATTCTGCCCAGTTGAACGGACCCGGCGAGGAGGCTGCGAAGGTGCCTGGACGATCCCTGATCTGCGGACTGAAGGTCACGCACGACGGCGCGGTGGCCGTGATCGACGACGGTCGGCTGCTGTTCTCCACCGAGGCGGAGAAGCTCGGCAACCACAACCGCCACTCGGAACTGCACGACATCGACGTGATCCACGACGAACTGCGCCGGCACGGCCTGTCGGCGGGCGAGCTGACCGGCGTGGCAGTCGACGGCTGGGCCCGGGACCGCGACGGCACCTCGTACGTGTGGCTGCTCGACGGTGCGCGCCCGCACCCGCTGGACGTGGCCGGTTACGAGGACCCGGTGACCGACGCGGCGCGGCCCCTGGACGCGCGGCACGGCCCGCTGCCGCAGCGGTTCGGCCCGGCCGGTTTCACCAGCTACACCCACGCCACCGGGCACCTGTTCGCGAGCTACAGCACCAGCCCGTTCGCGCAGCGCGGCGAGCCGGCGCTCGGCCTGGTCTGGGACGGCGGGATGCCGCCCTTCCTCTACCTGGTCGAACCGGACGGGCCCCGGGTACGCGGCGTCGGCCGGGTCAACGAGTTCATCGGCGGCCTGTACCCGATCTTCGCCTCGCACTTCGATCCGTTCCGGGTCGACCGGCGCAGCGCCGACCCGGACCGCCGGTTCGGGATGGAGGCGCTGCTCCCGGTCTCCGGCAAGGCGATGGCGTACGCCGGGCTGGGCAAACCGGTGGAGGCGGTGATCGACGTGATGGGCGCCGTCACCGCGCAGTTCGGCGCGGTCGACACGCCGATGCGCTCGTTCCAGTGGAGCCAGCGGGTGCTCCAGCTCGCCCGGGGCCTCGGCGCCACCGACGCCGAGCTGCTGGCCTCGTTCCAGGAGTACCTGTTCCGGGCCCTGGTCACCGGCATGGTGGCGATGCTCGACCGGCACCCGGAGCTGCGGGCGTTGCCGCTGTGCCTGTCCGGCGGCTGCGCGCTGAACATCAAGTGGAACTCCGGCCTGCGGAGCAGCGGGCACTTCCCGCGGGTGTGGGTGCCGCCGTTCCCCAACGACGCCGGTTCGGCGATCGGCGCCGCGTGCGCCGAGATGGCCCGCACGACCGGGCGTACCGGCCTGCGGTGGAGCGAGTTCGCCGGGCCGGAACTGCGCTGGGACGGCGTGGTGCCGCCGGGCTGGACGTCGCGGCCGTGCCCGGTCGAGGACCTCGCCGCGCTGCTGCACGAACGCGGCGAGGTGGTCGTCGTGCTCACCGGCCGGGCCGAGCTGGGCCCGCGCGCGCTCGGGCACCGCAGCCTCATCGCGCCCGCCACCAGCCGGGACATGCAGCAGCGGCTCAACGAGATCAAGGGCCGGGAGTGGTACCGGCCGGTGGCGCCGATCTGCCTGGAGGAGCGGGCGCCGGAGGTGTTCGCGCCCGGCACCCGCGACCCGTACATGCTCTTCGACCACGACGTCCGGGCCGGCTGGGTGGAACGCATCCCGGCGGTGGTGCACGTCGACGGCAGCGCCCGGCTGCAGACCGTCGACGCCGGCAACCGGGTGGTCCACGACCTGCTGCGCGCCTACGAGCGCCTCAGCGGCGTACCGGTGCTCTGCAACACCAGCGCGAACCTGCCGGGACGCGGTTTCTTCCCCGACCCGGGCACCGCCATGTCCTGGGGCCGCACCCGGTACGTGTGGTCCGACGACGTGCTCTACGAGCGCCTCTGAGCCCGCCTCCGGAGGGTGTCCGCGGTCGAGTTCGCGCACGCTTCCGGGGGCGCTCGGGGCGGGGTTACGGTGCCCCCGTGCCGATTCCGAATGAGCAGCAGACGCGGAAGCGGGTGCGGGAGCTGGTCCTCGAACTGGCCCCCAACCCGGAGAAGGGCGACCAGGACGAGGTGCTCCTCGTCGAGGACCTGGAGTACCACTCCCTGGCCCTCCTGGAGCTCGCCTTCGCCCTGGAGGACGAGTTCGACCTGCCGCCGATCGACGAGCAGAGCGTGCAGAACATCCGTACCGCCGCCGACATCGAGAACCACGTGGTGCGGCAGCTGGAGAGCAAGGACGCCGAGCCGCTGGCCGCCACGACGGAGTGACGGTCCACCACGGACCGTGCGAGGGCTGGCAACGATCGGTGGAGGTGCGGACTTGTCCGAGCACGACGAGGTCATCTGCGGGCTGAAACTGACCCACGACGGCGCGCACGCCCTCATCCGGGGCGACCGTCTGCTCTGGTCGGTCGAGGAGGAGAAGGTCGGCAACCGCCGCCGCCACGCCCGCCTCACCGACCTGAGCGGCGTGGTGGCCGAGCTGGAACGCCACGGCCTGGGCATCGGCGACATCGACGCGATCAGCGTCGACGGCTGGGTGCAGTCCGGCGACGGGCGTACCGCGGCGGAGATCGAGCTGCCCGACGGCGGGCGGCAGATGATCGACCTGGCCGGCTACGCGGTCATCGCCGAGCCCGGCAACCCGCTGCCGGCCCACCCGCGCACCACCGGCAGCGGCCTGCCGCTGGGCTCGAAGACCTTCGACTACTCCAGCTACCCGCACGCCACCGGCCACGCGTTCGCCGGTTACAGCACCAGCCCGTACGCGGCGGCGGACCGGGCCGCGCTGATCCTGGTGTGGGACGGCGGCATGCCCGCCACCCTCTACCGGTTCGACCCGGCCACGCCCGCGCTGCACTCGCTCGGCGTGGTGGTCCCGATCGTCGGTGCCCTCTACCCGATCTTCGCCTCGCTGTTCCCGCCGTTCGGCGTCCCCGCCGACGAGCGCCGCCGGCTCGGCGGGCTGGGCGACTTCGCTCAGCTGGAGGCGCTGCTGCCGGTCTCCGGCAAGGCGATGGCGTACGCCTCACTGGCCCCGGCCAGCGAGGAGGCGATCACGGTGATGACCGAGCTGGCCGAGTCGATGCTGCCGATCGGCATCACCGGCGCGTTCCTCTGGAGTCACCAGGCGCGGCGCCGGCTCGCGCCGCTCGGGCTCTCGGACGCGGCGATCCTCGCCTCGTTCCAGGAGTTCCTGTTCCGGCTGCTGCTGCGCGGGCTGCGTACCGGCCCGGGCGCCGCGTACGTGCGGGCCGGCGAGCCGCTCTGCCTGTCCGGCGGCTGCGCGCTGAACATCAAGTGGAACTCCGGGCTGCGGGCCAGCGGCGACTTCAGCGACGTGTGGGTGCCGCCGTTCCCGAACGACGCCGGCTCGGCCATCGGCACCGCCTGCGCGGAGCTGTTCCGCCGCACCGGCCGCGCCGCGCTGCGCTGGTCGGTGTTCGACGGCCCGGACCTCGTCGACTCGCCGGTCCCGCCCGGCTGGACCGGCCGCCCGTGCAGCGTCGCCGAACTCGCCGAGCTGCTGCACCGCACCGGCGAACCGGTCGTGGTGGTCGACGGCCGGGCCGAGCTGGGCCCGCGCGCCCTGGGCCACCGCAGCATCATCGCCCCGGCGCACGACCCGGCGATGAAGGACCGGCTCAACGAGATCAAGCTGCGCGAGTCGTACCGGCCGGTGGCGCCGATCTGCCTGGAGGATCGGGCGCCGGAGGTGTTCGACCCCGGCACCCCCGACCCGTACATGCTCTTCGAGCACCACATCCGGCCCGGGTGGCGGGACCGCGTGCCGGCGGTGGTGCACGCCGACGGCAGCGCCCGGCTGCAGACCGTCGGTCCGGCCCATCCGCTGCTGTTCGAACTGCTCACCGCGTACGAGCGGCACTCCGGCATCCCGGTGCTCTGCAACACCAGCGCCAACCACCCCGGACGCGGCTTCTTCCCCGACGCCGCCTCCGCGATGCGCTGGGGCGGCGTGCCGCGGGTCTGGTCGCGGGGCCGGCTGTACACGGCGGACCGCTGACCATGGTGGCCCGTCGCGCCGACATCTCGGCGATGCTCGAGATGCTCCCGCCGTTCGCCGTGCGGGTCGCCGCCACGCTGCGGCTGTCCGACCACATCGCCGACGGTCACACCGGGCTGAAGGCACTCGCCCGGGCCGGCGGAGCCGACCCGGACGCGCTCGGCCGGCTCCTGCGCTACCTGGTCCAGCTCGGCCTCTACACCGAGCCCGAGCCGGGCACGTACGCGGTCACCCCGGCCGGCCGGATGCTCGCCACCGCCCACCCGTCGGGCCTGCGGGCCTGGCTGGACCTGGACGGGCCGGGCGGGCGGATGGACCTGGCGCTGGCCGGGCTGCTGCACGCGGTGCGCACCGGCGAACCCGGCTACGACCGGGTCCACGGCCGCTCCTTCTGGGACGACCTGGCCGCCGACCCGGCTCGCGGTGACGCCTTCGACGCGCTGATGGCCGGCAAGTCCCGGCGCGTCGCCGCCGACCTGGCCGCCGTGGTGCCCTGGCACGGCACTCGGCACCTGGTCGACGTGGGCGGCGGTCGCGGCGCCACGATGATCGCCGTCCTGGGCGCCCACCCCGGTCTGCGCGGCACCGTGTTCGACCTGCCCGGGCCGGCGGCCGGGGCGCGCGCCGCGGTGCGGGAGGCGGGCCTGGCCGACCGGTGCGACGTGGTCGCCGGCAGCTTCCTCGACGCCGTGCCCGAGGGCGACACCCACCTGCTGTTCGACATCCTGCACGACTGGGACGACGCGACCGCCGCGGCGATCCTGCGCCGCTGCGCCGCGGTGAGCCGCCGGGTGCTCGTGGTGGAGGACATCCCGGCCGGCGAACCGGACCGGTGGTCGGTCGCCGCCGACCTGAAGATGCTGACCCTCTTCGCCGGCCGCCAGCGCACCGCCGCGCAACTGGCGGCGCTGGGGGTGGTGGCCGGCCTGCGGGCCGTGCATCCGGCCGCGCCGGTCGCGCTGCCGGGCGGGTTCGCCTACGTCGAGTTCCGGCCGGGCGCCGGGGAAGGGGGTAGGCCGGCATGAGCGGCTCCGAGCCCGCCGGGCACGTCCTGGTCACCGGCGCCTCCCGGGGCATCGGCCGCGCCGTCGCGGTGCACCTGGCCGGCCTGGGCTACGACGTCACCGGCTGCTACCGGCGCGACGGCGAGGACGCCGAGGCGGCCGAGGCGGAGGTCGCCGCCCACGGCGTGCGCTGCCTGTTCCAGTCCTGCGACGTGTCCGACCCGGACGCCGTCGAGGATCTGGTGGCGCTGGCGGAGAAGAAGATCGGCCCGCTGACCGGGCTGGTGAACAACGCCGGCATCACCCGGGACGCCCCGGCCGTGCTGATGCGCGCCGACCAGTGGCGGGACGTGCTGGACGTCAACCTCACCGGCACCTGGAACCTGTGCCGCACCGTCGGGTTCCGCTTCCTCAAGCGGCGGGCCGGTGACATCGTCAACATCTCCTCGGTCGCCGGTGTCTACGGCAACGCCGGTCAGACCAACTACGCGGCGGCGAAGGCCGGCATCATCGGCCTGACCCGCTCGCTGGCCAAGGAGATGGCGCCCTACGGGTCGCGGGCCAACGTGGTCGCGCCCGGGTTCATCGACACCGACATGACCTCGGCGCTGCCGTCGAAGTCGCGCGCCAAGGCGCTCGCCGCCATCCCGCTGGGGCGCTTCGGCGTACCGGACGACGTGGCGCCGCTGGTGGCCTTCCTGCTGTCGCCCGCCGCGTCGTACATCACCGCCCAGGTCTTCCACGTCGACGGCGGGATCGTCCTGTGACGCCCGTGCCGTGCCCGACCGACCGTCGTACCAGGAGAGGAACAGTGTCATGTCGGACAAGCAAACCCACCTCGAGGAGCTGCGCGAGCTGGTCGCGGAGGTGCTCGAGGTCGAGCCGTCGGAGCTGACGGACACCGCCGACTTCCAGGACGAGTACGAGGCCGACTCGCTGCGGGCGATCGAGATGCTGGCGCGGATCGAGAAGCGCTACAAGGTGGAGATCCCGCAGCGGGAGCTGGCGGGGATGGAGAACCTCAAGGCGGTGTACGAGATCACCGCCACCTACGCGGGCTGGGACAGCTAGTGCGATGAACCGTGTCGTGATCACCGGCGTCGGGCCGGTCTCCAACATCGGCATCGGGGCCCGCGCCTTCGAGCAGGGGCTGCGCGAGGGGCGCGTGGGTGTCGGGCCGATCCGCAGCTTCGACACCACCGGCTTCCCGCGCACCATGGCCGGTGAGGTCCGCGACTTCGTCCCGGCGGACCTGCTGCGCCGGCTCGACGTCGCGGCGTGGGGCCGCTCGTCCCTGTTCGCGGCCGCCGCGGCCCGGCTCGCGGTGCGTGACGCCGGCCTGGACGCGGCGCTCGACGCCGGTGCGCTGGCACCGGACCGGGTCGGCGTGGTGGTCGGCACCACCAGCGGTGAGTCGAAGCTGACCGAGGAGTTCGGCCGGCGGGTGGTCGACGCCGGGTTCGCCGCCGTGGATCCGGCGCTGCTGGCGGGGTTGCCGGCCGGGCGGCTGGCCTTCGCCGTGAACGAGGAGCTGGGCGTGACGGGTGAGTCGGTGACGCTGGCGACCGCCTGCTCGGCGAGCAACTACGCCATCGGCTACGCGTACGACGCGATCGCCGCGGGCGACGCCGAGGTGATGCTCACCGGCGGCGCCGACTCGGTGTGCCGGTGGGCGCACGCCGGGTTCGTGCGGCTCGGTGCCGTCGCCGAGACCGCCTGCGCGCCGTTCGACCTGAACCGCTCCGGCATGGTCACCGCGGAGGGAGGCGCGATGCTGGTGCTGGAGTCCGCCGACCACGCCGCCGCGCGTGGTGCCCGGCCCTACGCCGAGGTGCTCGGCTACGCGCTGAACTGCGACGCCAGCCACATGGTCGCGCCGAACGCGGCCACCATCGCCGCGTGCATGCGCCTGGCCTTCGACAACGCGGGGATCAGCCCGTCGGACGTCGACTACGTCTGCGCGCACGGCACCGGCACCGCCGCCAACGACGCCACCGAGGCGGAGGCGCTGTTCGAGGCGTTCGACGGGAAGGTGCCGCCGGTCAGCTCGATCAAGTCGATGCTCGGCCACACCATGGGCGCGGCGAGCGCGTTCGGCGCGATCGCGTCCGCCGTCGCCATCGCCCGGGGGTTCCTGCCGCCGACGGTGAACTGGGCGTCGCCGGACCCGGCCATGTCGTGGCTCGACCCGATCCCGAACCGGGCCCGCCCGGCGCCGGTACGGGTGGCTCAGAACAACGGCTTCGCGTTCGGCGGCAACAACGCCATCGTCCTGCTCGGGGCGCCGTCGTGACCGCGTTGACGATCGCCGGCTGGGGCGTCGTGGGCCCGGCCGCGGACGGCCCGGAGGCGCTCGCCACGGCGCTCGGCGCCGCGCCGCAGCCGGTGCCGGTCACCGGCATGTACGCCGACGAACTACCGGACGCGCGGGCGTACGCCCTGGTCGGCTTCGACGTCAAGGCGCACCTGCGCCGCCGCGGCACCGCCTTCTTCGACCGGCGCACCTCGCTGACCGTGGTCGCCTGCGGCCGCGCGATCGAGGACGCCGGGCTGGTGGTGACCGACGACAACCGGGACCGGATCGGCATCGTCACCGGCACCACCGCCGGCAGCGTCAAGTCGAGCGTGGACTACGCCGCGGAGACGTTCACCCAGCAGCCGCCGTACCTGGTGAACCCGGCGCTGTTCCCGAACACCGTGATGAACTGCGCGGCCGGTCAGTCGGCCATCTGGTACAAGCTGCACGGCCCGAACGCCACCGTCGCCGGAGGACCGCTGGCCTTCCTGACCGGGCTGCGCTACAGCGCGAACCTGTTCCGGCGGGGCCGTGCGGACGTGCTGCTCGCCGCCACGGTGGAGGAGTTCACCCCGCACGCCGCCTGGACCGTGCGGCGCACCGGCGGGACCGTCGCCGGGGAGGGCGGCGCCGCGTTCGTGTTGCGCCGCGAACCGGACGGGCCGGCCGACGGCGCCGTCCTCGCCGTGCGGGTCGGCTTCTGCCCGGCCGGCCAGTCCCGGCCCGCCGCGCTCTCCGCACTCGTCCGGGCGACGCTGGCCGAGGCCGGCGTGGACGGCGCGGACGTGACCACTGTCGCCTGCGGCCGGCGCGGCGACGCGCGCGACGACGCCGAGGTCTGGTCGGCGGTGGACGACGGGCTCGGCGGGCGCTCGCCGGCCGAACGGCTGCACGTCGACGACGTGGTAGGGGACTGCCAGGCGGCGACCGGGGCCTGGGAACTGGCCGCGGTGCTCGCCCGGCACCGCGCCGACCCGGGCCGCGACGGCGCGTACGCGCTGCTCGTGGCGCGGACGCCGGAGGGCGGCGTCGGCGCCGCGGTGGTCCGGGGCCGGAGCCGGCGATGATCCCACCGCGACTGCACGGCCTCACCGCCGACGATCGGGACGCCACTGCGGCCGACGGCGACGGCCCGGTCGCGGTGTTCGTGCACGGCATGGAGGACGACTGCCGGGGCTGGACCGCGCTCGCCCGCAGCCTCGGCCCGCAGTGGCGGACGCTGGCGATGTGCGTGCCCTGGCACGCCGGCAACGACTACTCCTGGCGGTACGCCGGGCGGCCGGGGGAGTGGGTGGCGGCCGGGCTGTCGAAGCTGCCCGCGCCACCGACCGTCCTGGTCGGGCACTCCTTCGGCGCCAACGCGATCCTGGAGCTGCTGGCCACCAGCCCGCAGCCGCCGGCCCGCTCGGCGGTGCTGACCACGCCGTTCTACCGGCCGCACGACGCGCCGGTGACCTGGCGCGCGTTCGACAGGTCGCGGCGGATCTTCCAGCGCCAGATCAGCGACGGGCTGCGCTCGCGGCTGACCGCCCGCAAGACGTCACTGGAACCCGACATCCTCGAGTCGATGCTCGAACGGGCGTGGGAGCGCACCGGCCCGAGCGCGTTCCTGGCGGTCTTCGAGCAGTACCTGGCCAGCGGCCACCTGCCGGTGCAGACGGTGGAGATCCCGGTGCTGGTGGTCGGCGGTGAACGCGACCCCGGGCTCAACCGGGACCACCTGCGGGCGCTCACCGACCGGCTGCCGCTGGGCCTGCTCGCCTGCGAACCCGACTACGACCACTTCTGCCACCGGCGGCACGCCCACCGGCTCGGCCGGTCGATCGACCGGTTCGCCAGGTACGGCACCGACGCGGAGAGGCCGGCCCGATGACACCGAGGACACAGCCGCGCGTGCACTTCTCCTTCCGCAGCCCGTTCAGCTGGCTGGCGATCACCGTCCTGCGCCGGCGGGTACCGGACCTGGACGACCGGGTCACCTTCGTGCCGTTCTGGAACCCGGACGCGGTCACCGAGGCGGCGCTGCGGGAGCGTGGCGCGGAGCTGCACTACGCCCCGATGAGCAAGGCGAAGCACCTCTACATCCTGCACGACACGAAACGGCAGGCGGCCCGCGTCGGCGTGCCGATGCGCTGGCCGATCGACGACGACCCGTGGTGGGAGCTGCCGCACCTGGCCTGGCTGGCTGCCCGCCGCGCCGGCCGGGCCCGGCAGTTCTACGAGGCGGCGTGCGCGGCCCGCTGGGAGCGCGGCGAGGACATCTGCACCGTCGAGGCGGTCGAGCGCATCGCCCGGGAGGCCGGGCTCGACCCCGGACCGGCGGCCCGGGCCACCGACGACCCGCTGATCCGGGCCGAGGCGGTCGACTGCCTGGAGCAGGCGTACCACGACGACATCTTCGGCATCCCGTACTTCCGGATCGGCCGACACCGGTTCTGGGGCCTGGACCGGGTGGACGACTTCGTCGCCGAGCTGGAACACCCCACCCCGGTGCGGCGGCCCGCCCCGGCCGGCGCGGCCCGGCGGATCGGGGCGTACGACACCGACACGGCGGGAGGCTGCGGATGACCGCGAGCGCACGGGAGTCGGCGCGACTGTTCGACCCGTTCGACCCCGCCGTCCTGGCCGACCCGTACCCGGCCTACGCGCGGCTGCGCGACCACGACCCGGTCAGCTACCTGCCCGAGTACGACGTGTGGATGGTGACCCGGTACGACGACGTGGTGGCCATCGCCCGCGACCCGGCCCGGTTCTCCTCGAAGATCGGCATGAGCCCGGACTTCGCGGTCGCCGGCGGCCCGCAGACCGGCGTCAGCTACCGCATCGGCGCGCCATCGGTGCGGGTGCTCATCGCCACCGATCCGCCCGAGCACCAGATCTTCCGGCGCGCCGTGGCCGGCGCCTTCACCCCCGCCTCGGTGACCGCGGCGACGCCCCGGATCCGCGCGCTGGCCCGCGAGCGCGTACGGGTGCTGCGGGAACGCAGCGAGGCCGGGTGCGGGGACTTCTTCACCGACCTGGCCGAGCCGCTGCCGGTGCTCGTGCTCGCCGACCTGCTCGGCGTGCCGGCGGACATGCACGAGGAGTTCCGGGACTGGTCCACTGTCATCACCAAGGACCTCGACCAGGCGTCCGGGCCGCCCCGGGTGGGCCGGGGGATCGAGATGTTCCGCTACTTCAGCCGTCAGCTCCGCCGCGCCACGCCCGGCCGGGCGAACCTGTTCGACGCGATCGCCACCGCCCGTTCCGCCGGGGTGTCCGAGCAGGAGCTGCTGGCGTTCTGCGCGTTCCTGCTCGTCGCCGGCATCGAGACCACCACGAACCTGCTGACCAACCTGATGGCCGCGCTGCTGCGTTTCCCCGGGTTGCAGGACCGCATCCGCGACGACCCGGGCCTGGTGCCGACCGCCGTGGACGAGGCGATCCGCTACGACACCCCGGTGCAGGCGCTGTGGCGGGGCACCCGCGAGCCGGTGGAGCTGCACGGCCGTACGCTGCCCGCCGACGCCCGGGTGCTGCTCGTCTGGGGCGCGGCCAACCGCGACGGCCGCCGGTTCGACCAGCCGGACGAGTTCCGGCCGGACCGCCGCCCCAACGACCACGTCGGCTTCGGCGCGGGCCCGCACTTCTGCCTCGGGGCGCGGCTGGCCACCGCCGAGGTCGCGGCGGTGCTGCACGAGCTGTTCGCCGCCGCGATCCGGGTGGAGCCGGCCGGGGAGCCGGTGCTGACCCGCAGCCTGGTGCTGCGCGGCCGGACCAGCCTGCCGGTGCGGTTGGTGCCCCGGTGACCCCGTCCGACCGCGACCCGGTCGTCGTCGAGGCGGTCCGCACCCCGATCGGCCGCCGCCGGGGCGCGCTCAGCGGCGTGCACGCCGCGGTCCTGCTGCGCCACGTGCTGCTGGCCGTGCTGGAGCGCACCGGCGTCGCACCCGCGGACGTCGACCAGATCATCGGCGGCTGCGTGACCCAGGTCGGCGAGCAGGGCCTCAACGTGACCCGCAACGCGTGGCTGTCCACCGGACTGGACCACCGGGTCGCGGCGACCACGGTGGACGTGAGCTGCGGCTCGGCCCAGCAGGCAAACCACCTGGTCGCAGCGCTCATCCACGCCGGGGCCATCGACGTCGGCATCGCCTGCGGGGTGGAGTCGATGAGCCGGGTGCCGGTGGGCAGCAACTTCACCGGTGCGGCCGACTTCCGCACCGAGGACTACCCGTGGGACGACCCGCCCCGGCTGCAGTTCGGCGGGGCGGAGCGGATCGCCGCGCGCCAGGGGCTGACCCGGGACGAGCTGGACGCGTACGGCCTGCGCTCGCAGCGGCGGGCCGCCGCGGCCTGGGCCGCCGGGCACTTCGACCGCGAGGTCGTGCCGGTGCCGGTGCCCGGCGGCCCACCGGTCGCAGTCGACGAAGGGCTGCGCGCCTCCACCCCGGAAGGGCTGGCCGCGCTGCGCCCCACTGTCGACGGCGGCCTGCACACCGCCGGCACCACCTCGCAGGTCTCCGACGGCGCCGCGGCGGTGCTGTGGATGTCGGCCGGCCGGGCCCGGGCGCTCGGCCTGCCGGCCCGCGCCCGGCTGACCCACCAGGTGGTGACCGGCGCCGACCCGTACTACCTGCTCGACGGCCCGGTGGAGGCCACCGGCCGGATCCTCGCCCGGGCCGGGATGAGCCTCGGCGACATCGACAGGTACGAGGTGAACGAGGCGTTCGCCGCAGTGGTGCTGTCCTGGGCCGGGCGCCTCGGCGCGGACCTGGACCGGGTCAACGTCAACGGCGGGGCCATCGCGCTCGGGCACCCGATGGGCGCCACCGGCGCCCGGCTGGTCACCACCGCGCTGCACGAGCTGGAACGCACCGGCACGGAGCTGGCCCTGATCACCATGTGCTGCGGCGGCTCGCAGGGCACCGCCTCGATCCTGCAGCGCTGCTGACTGGCACACACGTACCCGGCCGGACCGCAGTGGAGGGAGCACCAGGATGCGGATGGGAGTGTTCGTCGGCGACTTCACCGGCCCCGGCGGGACGGCGGCGCTGGGCGAACGGCTGGCCGCGTTCGCCGTACGGGCCGAACGGGCCGGCGCGGCGAGCCTCTGGCTCAACGACCACCTGTTCCAGATCCCCATGTTCGGCGGCGAGGACGACCCGGTGCCGGAGTCCTGGACGGCGCTGGCGTTCGTCGCGGCCCGGACCAGCCGGATCGAGCTGGGCACGCTCACCACCTCGGCGACGTACCGGCACCCGGGCGTGCTGCTCAAGACCGTCGCCACGCTGGACGTGCTCAGCGGCGGGCGGGCCTGGCTCGGCATCGGGCCGCCCTGGCACGAGCGGGAGCAGCGGGACATGGGCATCCCGGTCGGTTCGTGGCCGGAGCGCTTCGCCCGGCTGGAGGAGATCCTGCGGCTGACCCGGCAGGTGTGGGACGGCGACACCGCCCCGTTCGCCGGCGAGCACTACCGGCTCGACCGGCCCCGGCTGTGCCCGCCGCCGCTGCGCCGCCCGCCGATCCTGGTCGGCGGCGCGCACGAGCGGCGGGTGCTGCGGCTCGTCGCCCGCTACGCCGACGCCTGCAACCTGTTCGAGGCGGGCGGGCTGCCGATGCTGCGGCTCAAGCTGGACCTGCTGCGGCGCAACTGCGAGCAGGCCGGCCGCCCCTACGACGACATCCTGCGGACCACGTTCGGCGCGCTGCGCGCCGAGGACGTGGCCGACCCGCGGGCGGCGCACCGGCGGTTCCAGGACCTCGCGGAACTCGGCGTCGACGTGGCGGTCGTGGACCTGGGCGCGGACGCCGACGAGCGCCGGTTCGAGCTGTTCGCGGCGCTGGCCGAGGCGGTCGCGCCGCTCGGCCGCACCCAGCCGGCCGCTGTGCCGGCGCACATCGTTGTTCCGGCCGTACCGGCGTTGGCAGACTGACCCGGCGACGGCCGATCCGCACGCGTGTCGAATGTGGAGGAACGTCAAATGACCTCGACCACCCCCGTGACGATCGACGCCCTCAAGGCGGCCCGGGAACTGGCGCCGACGATCGCGGACCGGGCCGCCGAAGGCGAACGCCTCGGCTGCGTACCCCCCGATCTGCTGGACCGGATCTCCCGGGCCGGGCTGATCGACCTGATGCTGCCGCAGGCGTTCGGCGGCCTCGAACTCGACCCGATGGCCGTGGTGGACGTCATCACCGAGCTGTCCCGCGCGGACGGCTCGGTCGGCTTCACCATCCTCAGCCTCAACGCCACGTTCTTCGTCGCCTGGCTGGAGCCGGACGTCGCCCGCTCGGTGCTGGCCGACCGGCCGCGCGCCATCGCCACCGTGTTCGCGCCGCTGGGCAAGGCGACGCCGGATCCGGGCGGCGGGCTGGTCGTGGACGGCCGCTGGCCGTTCAACAGCGGCTGCCGCAACGCCTCCTGGTTCGCCAACGGCGTGATGGTGATGGACGGCGACAAGCCGGCCGTCGTCCCGCCCGGGCGCCCCGACTGGCGGCTGGTCTTCGTCCCGGCCGCGGACGTCGAGGTGCTCGACACCTGGGACGTCGCCGGGCTGCGCGGCACCGGCAGCAACGACGTGCGCATGAGCGGCGTACGGGTGCCGCCGGAGTACACCGCGAACCCGATCTTCGAGTCGGCCAAGCTGGACGGGACCATCTTCCGCTGGTCCTTCTTCGCACTCATGGGCGTGCTGTTCGCCGGCTTCCCGCTGGGCATCGCCCGGCGCGCGATCGACGAGTTCGTCACCGTGGCCCCGCACAAGTCGCGGGGCAGCCGGCCGCTGGCCGAGGAACAGTCGGTCCAGCTGACCGTCGCGCGGGCCGAGGGGCAGCTGCGCTCCGCGCACGCGTACGTGCAGGACACGCTGGGCCGGGCGTGGGACCGTACGCTCGCCGGCGACGAGATGACGATGGACGACCGGGTCGCGGTCCGGCTGGCCACCGGCAACGCCATGCGCGCCGGGACCGCCGCCGTCGACTCGATCTTCCGGCTGGCCGGGGGCAGCGCCCTCTACAACCGGTCGCCGCTGCAACGCTGCTGGCGCGACATCAACGCCGGCAGCCACCACGGCTACTTCTCCGAGTACCACGAGACCCGCGTGGGCCGGGCGCTGCTCGGCGTGCCGGTGCCGGACCCATGGATGATGTGACGACGGACGGGCGCCGGCCGTGGACCGGCAGGTGGATCTGGTGCCAGGACACCGGCATCCGCCGCACCGGCGAGTTCCAGAGCATCCCGGAGGTCGACGAGCGGGTCCACGACCGGCGGGTGCTGTTCCGGCGCGAGTTCACACTCGACCGGGTGCCCGGGCGGGCGCCCATGCGGATCACCGCCGACTCCCGGTACGTGCTGTGGGTCAACGGGGTGGAGCTGGCCCGCGGCCCGGCCCGCAGCCATCCCCGCCGTTTGCTCCACGACACCGTCGACGTGGCCCCCGCGCTGCGTCCCGGCGTCAACGTCGTCGGGGTGCTGGTGCGCTTCTACGGCGAACCGACCGCCTGGTGGATGCCGGCGGTGCCGACGTTCAGCCACGGCGCCGGGGTGCTCGTCGCCGAGGTCGACCTGCCCGGCGGCGTCCTCGGCACCGACCGGACCTGGCGCTGCCGGGTGAGTGACGCGTGGACGCGCCAGCGCCCGTCCGGTCTCGGCCAGGCCCGCCCGGAGGTGCTCGACGGCCGCCGGCTCGACCCGGACTGGCTGCGGCCCGGCCACCCGGACGAGGGCTGGTCGGCGCCCCGCGTGGTCACCGCCCTGCACCTCGGGGGCATCGGCCGGGCGGTCCCGCCCACCGACCCGTACGGGCCGATGCCGCCGCGTGTCACCGCGCCGCCGGCCGTGACGCCGAGGATCCCGGCAGAGCTGCGGCGGCACCGGCCCGGCATGCCCGGTGAGCCGGTGACGCTACCCCTGACGGTCGACCTGGACGCCGGGTCGCCGGAGGTGCTCACCGCCGACTTCGGCCGGGTCGTCGCCGGCACGCTCGCGCTGCGGCTGACCGGCCCGGCCGGCGTGGTCGCCGACGGTTCGCTCGGCGAACGCCTGGACGGCGAGGGCGCGCCGGCACCGTCGAGCGCCGCGTTCTCCTACACGCTGCGCGGGCACGCCGACATGTTCGAGACCGCCGACCCGGGCGGCGGCCGGTACGCGGTGCTGCGCCTGACCGGGTCCGGCCGGGTCACGGTGGACGCCGTCACCGTGACCGAACGGCTGCGCCCCCGACCGGCCGGCCCGTTCTTCACGTGCAGCGACCCGCTGCTGGACGAGATCCACCGGGTCGGCCTGCGGACCGTCGACCTGACCGCGCAGGACGCGTACATCGACTGCCCGACCCGGGAGCAGCGGGCCTGGACCGGCGACTCGGTGGTGCACCAGGCCGTCGACCTGGTCACCAACCCGGACTGGCGGCTGGCCCGCTGGCATCCGCGCCTGGCCGCCGTCCCCGGCCCGGACGGGCTGCTGCCGATGGCGGTGGCCTGCGACTTCGAGCACCGCGCCACCACCACCATCCCGGACTGGTCGCTGCACTGGATCCGGTCGGTACGCAACCTGTGGTGGTGGGCCGGCGACCGGGACGAGGTGGCCGCGCTGCTGCCGGTGGCCGAGGGCGTGCTGCGCTGGTTCGCCGAGTTCGCCCGCGACGGGCTGCTCACCGACGTCACCGGCTGGGTGCTGCTGGACTGGGCCAGCGTGCAGGGACGCGGCGCCGGCGCGGTGCTCAACGGGCTGTGGGGGCGTGCGCTGACCGACTTCGCCGAGATGGCCGCGTGGCTCGGCGACCACGGCCGGACCCGCTGGGCGCGCGCGCAGCACCGCCGCCTCGCCGAGGCGTACCGGATCTTCTTCGACCCCGCGCGTGGCGGCTACCGGGACTGGGCGCGCGACGGCGTGGCCGCTCCCGGCCTCAGCGACCACGCCGCCGCGGCGGCAGTCGTCGGCGGCCTCGTTCCGGCCGCTTCGCGGGCCGCGGTGCTGCGGTTCCTGCTGGCGCGGGAGGACCGGGTGACCAGCGCGTGGTCCTTCGGCGTCATGCCGCTGCGGGCCGCGATGGGCCCGCCGCAGCCGGACTGGGACGTGGACCGCCAGGTGGTCGCGGCACAACCGTTCTTCCGGTACGTGGTGCACGACGCGGTCGCCGCGCTCGGCGGCGCGGAGCACGTGGCCCGGCTGTGCCGGGACTGGCGGGCGCTGCTGACGGAGGAGACGGACACCTGGCCGGAGACCTGGTCGGGCGGCTCGCTCTGCCACGGCTGGTCCGCCACGCCGAGCCGGGACCTGCCGCTGTACACGCTCGGCGCGGGCCCGGCGGCACCCGGCTTCGCCCGGGCCCGGGTCGCACCGCGCCTGGGTGACCTGGACTGGGCGCGCGGGGCGGTGCCGACGCCGCACGGCCCGCTCACCGTCGACGTGGGCACGGAGGTGACGGTGGAGTCCCCGGTGCCGGTGGAGATCGACGTGGGCGGCGTCCGGCACCACCGGCCCCCCGGCCGGTGGACGGTCCCGGCGGGACGGGCTCACGACCGGGACCGCCCCGGCGCCGCGGTGACGGCATGACCGGCGAACCGGCGGGCGCGCGGACCAACGGCACCAAGCTGACCGTCGCCAACGGCCGGCGGCCGGCCACCGACGCCGCCCCGGCCGCGCGTACCGTCCCCGTGGAACGGGCCGACGCGCTGCTGTCCGCCGTCGCCGACCTGGTCGGACCGCGCGCCGACCCGCTCGGCGACGCGCTCGCCGCGGTGCTCGACGCGGCCCGCGACCTCGTCGAGGTGGCGGCCCGGTGGCCGGCCGGCTCCACCCCGGGGGCCGAGTCGCACGAGCGCCTCCGGCAGGCCCACGGCAGCGCCCGCGCCGCGTGCAGCGTCTGCTGGTACGCGGTCGTCGAGGTGGGCGACCAGGTCCGCCGCGCGGACGGCGGCCGTCCGGCTCAGTAGCCGGGCGGGGCCGTGTAGCCGCCGGTCAGCTCGTGCACCGCCGCGGCGAAGGCCAGCGTGCCCCGGTCACCCCAGCGCGGCCCGATCACCTGCACCCCGACCGGCAGCCCGGCCGCGGTACGGCCCACCGGCACGGCGGTGGCGGGCAGCCGGGCCAGGCTCGCCAGGCTCGCCCACACCAGCTGCCCGGCGTACGGCGCCGGCCGGCCGTCCACTGTGAGCTGCCGGGCCAGCGGGGGAGCGTCGGTCTGGTGCGGGTACGCCGGAAGCGGCGCGGACGGGGTGATCACCAGGTCCACCCGCTCGAAGACCGCCTGCCACGCGGCGGCCGACCGCGCCTGCCGCTCGGCGCTGCGGTGCCAGGCCCGGTACGGCTGGGCGAGGCCCCGGGCGAGCCGCACCACCGGGCGGTCGTCGTCGGGGCGCGCCCGGCGGGCGATCCGGGCCAGCTTGGCGAAGTCGGCGTCGGAGAAGTCGGTGCTGAGCACACCCAGCAGCAGTTCCAGGTAGATCTCGTACGACTCGTAGAACGGCCGGGGCGGCCGGAGCCGGTCCTCGACGAGCGCGCCCGCGCCGGCCAGACGCGCCACGAACTCCCGGAGCACCCGCAGCGTCTCCCGGTCGGTGCGCATCAGCGGGTTGTCCAGCCAGACCGCGATCCGGCAGCCGCTGATCCGCCGCGTCGCCGGGGGCGCCGGGGGCAGCGTCCCGCCCGGTACGCCGCCCGCGTCGCCGCCCACCAGCACGCCCAGCGCCAGGTCGAGGTCGGCCGGGTGCCGGGCCATCGGGCCGACAGCGCCCAGCGGCGACGCACCGAGCGTGCCGGGCGGCCCGGGGATGTGCCCCCGCGTCGGCACCGCCGAGAAGGTCGGCAGGTGGCCGTACACGCCGCAGAAGTGGCTCGGCAGCCGGATCGACCCGGCGATGTCGCTGCCCAGTTCCAGCGGGGTGAGGCCGGCCGCGAGCGCGGCGGCGGAGCCGCCCGAGGACCCGCCGGCGGTGCGCCCGGGATCCCACGGGTTACGGGTCAGCCCGTACACCGGGTTGTCGGTCTGGAAGTCGCCCGCGTACGGCGGCACGTTCGTCTTGCCGACCACGACGGCGCCGGCGGCCCGCAGCCGGGCGACCGCCTCCGCGTCGCGGTCCGGCCGGTGCCCGGCCAGCTCGGGCGCGCCCGCGGTGGTCACCAGACCGGCGGTCTCGAACACGTCCTTCACCGTCATCGGCAGGCCGTGCAGCGGGCCGCGGGGCTCCCCGGCGGCGCGTGCCCGGTCGGCGGCTGCCGCCGCCGCGAGCGCCCGGTCCCGGTCCACCGCCACCACCGCGTTTACCGCCGGGTTGAGCCGCTCGATCCGGTCCAGGTGGGCCCGGACCAGGTCGGCGCTGGACACGGCGCCGGCGTCGAGGGCGCGCAGCAACGCGGTCGCGCTCACCGTGGCCAGTTCCTCCATCGCACCTCCCGGCCGCACCCGCGCCGACTGCGCCGGCCGCACGGGCTGGGTACGGTCGTGGCACCGTACCGCCCGGCCGGTCGACTGCGGACCGGTCGCAGTTGCGCGGCGTCCTGAACGCTTGTGCGGCGGCGGCGCGGCGGGCGACGCTGCCGGGGACACCGCGAGCGTGCTCCGGGCGGGCAACGGGCCTCGTTACGGGGCGGCCGCCGCAGCGTCCACGCGTGCATCCGTGGCGATCGTCGCCTGCCCACAGGGGAGACTGGCATGACTTCCGCTCCGACCAGGTCGACCACCTCGAAGACTCCACCGGGGTCGAACGCGCCGCGGTTCGTACAGACCGCGTCGTTCGTCCGGGGTCCGATCGACTACCTCGACCAGAACCACCGCAAGTACGGCGACATCTTCACGGTGTCGCTGATCGGCATGCCGCCGATCGTGTACGTCGCGAACCCGGACCTCGCCCGCCAGGTGTTCGCCACCGACCGCAGCGTCGGCAACGCCGGCCGTACCCGGCAGGACTTCCTGCAGCGGATGGTGGGCGACTACTCGATCCTGGTGCTCGACGGCGACGAGTGGCTGCGGCAGCGCAAGATGATCGGGTCCGCGTTCCACACCCGCTACCTGCAGAGTTACCAGGAGGAGATCCGCCGCATCGCGGTCGAGTCGGTCGCCACCTGGCCGGTCGGCACCCCGTTCCCGGTCCGGCCCAAGATGCAGACCATCGCGCTGGACGTGCTCCTGCGCGTCGTGTTCGGCATCCGCGACCTCGAACGGGTCGCCCAGCTGCGGGAGATGCTGCCCCGGCTGACCGCGTCGGCGTCCAGCATGGAGACGCTGGCGTTCGTGCTGTCCCGCTCGGCGTGGGCCGGCATCGAGCCGATCTTCCGCAAGATCCCGGGCAGCGCGGCGGCCCGGTTCACCCAGGCGCGCGCGGACTGCGACGCGATCCTCTACGACGAGATCCGGCGGCGGCGGGCCGAGCCGGACAACGCCGAGCGCAAGGACATCATGTCCCAGCTGCTGCGTGCCGCGGACGACCAGGGCACGCCGATGACCGACCTGGAGCTGCGCGACGCGCTCATGACGCTGCTGGAGGCGGGATACGAGACGACCGCCGCGGCGATGGCCTGGGTCTTCGAGCGGCTCGTCCGTCACCCCGACGTCTACCGGCGACTGCTGGAGGAGACCAAGGACGGCGACGAGACGTACCTGGAAGCAGTCATCAAGGAGACCATGCGGACCCGGCCGATCGTGCCGGTGATGCCCCGGGCGCTGTCCGGCCCGCTGGAGATCGGCGGCTACACCGTGCCGGGCGGCTGGTGGGTGGCGCCGTCGGTGCCGCTGCTGCACGGCCGGGAGGAGTCGTTCGAGTCGCCGGAGGAGTTCCGGCCGGACCGGTTCCTCGGCGAGGACGTGCCGAAGTCGGCGTTCCTGCCGTTCGGCGGCGGCCGGCGGCACTGCCTGGGCGCGCAGTTCGCCATGATCGAGATGAAGGCGGTCATCCCCGAGGTGATCAAGCGGATGGACCTGCGCCGCCCCGACGGCGCCGGTCCGGAGGCGCAGAAGACCTCGCACGTGCTGCTCACCCCGTCCGAGGGGGCGACTGTCGTGGCCGAGCCGCGTAAGCAGGCGGCGAGCGCCTGAGACGTACCGATCGACCGGGCCGGCCCTCGACGAGGGCCGGCCCGTCCCGTGTCGGCGGTCGGCCCGGGACCGCGCCCGACGGCCCCCGGAGCGCGCCTGACGCCGCGACCGTGCGCCCGGCGGCGCGGCCGAGGGCTCAGCGGCGGGCGGCGGCTCAGCGGCCGGCGGCGGCGACCAGGCGGCGCAGCGGCGCATCCGGGTCGGCCAGGACGCGCCCGGCCAGCTCCGCGTAGCGGCGGACGAAGTCCTGCGCCCAGGCCGGCTCGAACTGGTCCTCGGCGTAGGACAGCCGGGCGTCGAACCGGTCGGCGCGGGGGATGACGGTCAGGCTCAGGCCGAAGCGGCTCAGTCCCTGGCTGGGCCGGAACGTGTCGATCTCCAGCCCGTTGCGCACGGCCGTCGGCGACCAGGAGTCCGGCGCCCGGTCCGGCAGCATCTGGAAGACCACGTCGTTGACCCGGCCGCCGGCCTCGCGCAGCGCCGGCACCGGCACCGTCTGGTACGGCACGCCCTGGTGCACGACGGCGTCCAGGACGGTACGGCGGGTCGCGGCGAGCAGGTCGCGGAACGAGCCGCCGTCGGCCAGCCGGGTGCGCAGCACCAGCATGTTGGCGAAGAAGCCGACGGTCAGCTGCACCTCCGGCCGGGTGCGGTTGGCGAACAGCGAGGCCACCGCCAGATCGTCGGCGCCGGTCTCGGTGTGCAGCAGCAGGTAGTAGAGGCCCAGCATCACCGGGAACAGCGTGGTCCGCTCGGCCTTGGCGAACGCGCGCAGCGCCGCCGCGTCCGCGTCGCCGAACTCGTGCAGCGCCAGCCCGGGGCGCGGCGCGCCCTGCCCGGGGCGCCGCGCGGGCAGGTCGGGCACCCGCATCCCGTCGAGCTTGGCGGCCCAGTAGTCGTGGTCGGCGCGCAGCTGCCCGGAGGCGCTCTGCTCGTGCTGCCAGGCGGAGAACTGCCGGTACTGCCAGCCGACCGGCGCGGGTGGCGCGCCGTCACCGAGCAGCGCGATCACGTCGTTGATCAGCACCCCGCAGGACCAGGCGTCGGAGACCAGGTGGTGCATGTTGGCGCAGAGCACGTGGTCGTCGGCGCCGATCCGCCAGGCGTGCCAGCGCACCGGGGCCTGCTCGACGGCGATCGGGGCGCGCAGTTCCTCGGCGTACTGCCGCTGGACCTCCGCCTCCGCGCCGGCCGGCAGCTCGGTCCACTCGACGCGGGTCGGGCCGGGCTCGTGGACGCGCTGCACCAGGTCGCGCCCGCGCCGGTGCAGTGTGGTGCGCAGCGCTTCGTGCCGCCGCATCAGGACGTCGACGGTGCCGGCCAGCTTGCCGGGGTCGAGCGGCCCGCGGATGCGGAAGCCGGCCGGGCAGTTGACCGACGCCGTCTCGGCTCGGTAGTGCGCCAGGAACCACATCAGCCGCTGACCGATGGAGGCCGGGATCTCCGTGTACGACATGGCGAGGAGTCTATGGGCGTATCTGCTATCTGCGCTCTACTGCCGGTCCGGACACTCGTGGTAGTCCTAACCCATGTCTGAGGATGCGATCGAACACCGGACCCGGGTCATCGTCGTCGGCGCCGGCTACGCCGGGCTCACCGCGGCGCTCTTCCTGGCCTGGCGCGGTGTCCCGGTGACCCTCGTCGAACGCCATCCGAGCACCTCGGTGCAGCCGAAGGCCTTCGGCATCGTGCACCGCAGCATGGAGTTGCTGCGCCAGATTCCCGGCCTGGAGGAGAAGATCCTCGCCGCCGACGTCATCGACTTCGTCAACGAAGCCCACATCACCATCGCCACCGACATGAAGGATCCGAACCCGGAGGTCCTCCTGGCCGGCAACGACGACACCATGTCGCGGCTGATCCGGTTGACCCCGGCCGGCTTCGGCGCCCTGCCGCAGTCCAAGATCGAGGCGATCCTGCGCCGCACCGCCGAGGAACTCGGCGGCGACCTGCGCTTCTCCACCAGGCTGGAGTCCTTCGACGAGGACGACGACGGCGTGGTGGCCACCCTCGTCGACCTGCCCACCGGGCGCCGCTACCGGGTGGCCGCCGACTACCTGGTGGCCGCCGACGGCTGGCAGGCGCCGGTCCGCGAGTGGCTGGAACTGCCCACGCACGGCGTCGGCGAGCTGTGGCGGTGCCGGACCATCCTCTTCGACGCCGACCTGACCGAGCTGCTGGCCGGGCGGAAGGCGCTGCTGACGTACTTCAAGAACGACGAGTTCACCGGCCTGTACGCGTACCTGGAGAACGCCCGCGAGGTGTTCGGCGTCTCCGGTGCCCACCTGCTCGGCATCAACTACTTCATCGAGCGCGGCGAGAGCGACGACGACTTCACCGACGAGCGCTGCGTGGAGCTGGTCCGCAAGGCCATGGTGGAGCCGGACCTGGAGGTCACCATCACCGACCAGTCCACGTTCGTCATCGCCCACCGGGTGGCCGACCGGATGCGCGAGGGCCGGGTGTTCCTGGCCGGCGACAGCGCGCACGTCATGCCGCAGACCGGCGGCCTGGGCGGCGCCACCGCGATCCAGGACGGCTACGACATCGCCTGGCGCATCGCCGCCGTCGTCGTCGGATACGCCGGGCCGAACCTGCTCACCGGCTACGACGCCGAGCGGCGGCCGGTGGGGGAGTCGACCGCCAACCGGCAGCTGCACCGCCTCTCCGAGCGGATGGCGCCGCAGCTCAAGACGTTGCAGTTCGCCGAGGAGGTGAGCCCGGTCTGGGAGCACCTGGGCTACCGGGTCCACTCGCCGTTCGTCGGCACCGAGCCCGACGACGACGGCGACCTGCTGGAGGACCCGGAGCTGGCGCAGGCCCGGCCGGGCAGCCGCGCGCCGCACGTGCCGGTCCGGCACGGCGACCGGGAGATCTCGCTGCTTGACCTGTTCGGCCGCGACCACGTGCTGCTGCTCGGCTCGCCCGGCACGCCGTGGCGGGCCGCCGCCGAGAAGCAGGCCGCCGCGCTGGGCGTGCCACTGCCGGTGTACGCCTTCGGCGCCGACCTGACCGACCACACCGGCGAGGCGGCACGCCGATACGACCTCGGCCCGGACACCGCCGTCCTGGTCCGGCCGGACGGCTACGTGGTGTGGCGGGCCCTGTCCCGGCCCGACGACCCGGAACGGGCGCTGCGCGACGCCCTCACCACCGTCCTCGGCCGCGCTCCCGAGCCGGTCGAGCCGCCGCAGTGGTCCGAGCCGGCGCTGCGGCGTACCGCGATCCGGTTCTTCACCAACATCCGCCGCTGACGTGAGCCGGATCGCCGTCGTCGGGGCCGGCATGGCGGGCCTGGCCGCCGCGTTGTTCTGCGCCCGCCGGGGCCACGAGGTGACGCTGCTGGAACGCGACGCCGCCGCGCCGCCGGACGGCGCGGGCGCGGACCGGTGGTTCACCGACTGGCACCGGCCGGGCCTGCCGCAGGGACGGCACTCGCACAAGTTCCTGGCCCGGTCGTGCCGGGTGCTGGCCGAGGAGGCGCCGGACGTCCTGGACGACCTCGTCGCGGCCGGCGCGGTGCGGGTGCCGGTCAGCCGCCTGCACACCGGGCCGCCGCCGGCCGACGAGTTCGCGCTCGCCGCGCGGCGGCTGATGCACGAGGCGGTGCTGCGCCGCGCCGTCGGACGCGAACCGACCGTACGTCTGCGACCCGGTGCGACCGCCCGCGCGCTGGTCACCGGGAGCCCGGACGGCGGCGTGCCGACGGTGGACGGCGTCCGGCTCGACTCCGGCGAGGTGGTGTCCGCCGACCTCGTCGTGGACGCCGCCGGACGGCACGCCCGGCTGCTCGACTCGATCGACGTGCGCCGCCCGCCCGCGCTGGTGCATCCGTGCGGGTTCGTCTACCTGACCCGGCACTACCGGCTGCGGCCCGGCGCCGAGCTGCCGCCGCTTGATCGGCCGCTCGCGATGAGCCTCGGGTACGCCGCCACGCTCGCGTTCCCGGCCGACAACGGCACGTTCTCGCTGTCGGTGACGCTGTCCGACCAGGACGAGCTGCGTCACGCCCTGCGCCGCCCGGCCACGTGGGACCGGTTCATCGCCGCGGTGCCGCACACCCACCGCTGGGCCCGCCGGGGCGTACCCCAGGGGCCGGTGCGCACCATGTCCGGCATCGCCAACCGCTGGCAGCGGATGCACGACGACGACGGGCCGGCGCTGGCCGGGCTGGTCCTGCTCGGCGACGCCGCCCTCCAGACGAACCCGACGTACGGCCGGGGCGTCTCGATCGCGTTCCTGCACGCCCAGCAGCTCGCCCGCACCCTGGACACGGCCGGTGACCCGGGCTCGGCGGCGTTCACCGACGCGTTCGAGGCGTGGACCGCCCGCAACCTCGGCGTGTGGTACCGCACCCAGGTCACCGCCGACACCGCCGGTCTGCGGCGGATGGCGGCCGGGCTGCGCGGCCAGCCGCCGCCGGTGTCCGACGACCCGTTCGCCCGCTTCATGGCCGGCATGGAGGTGCTGGCCGGGCGGGACGAGGTCGTCGCCCGCGCGCTCGGCCGGATGGCGCACCTGCTCATCACACCCGCCCAGCTGCTCGGCGACCGCGACGTGGTGCGCCGTGTGACCGGGTTCCTCGACGGCCGGACCGTCACCGACGACGCCGTCGAGGGCCCGGCCCGGCGGGAGTTCGAGGCGATCGTCGCCGCCTGAACCGCGACCGGACGGCACCTTCGGAGGCCACAATGGACGCACGACCCGCCCGGACCGACGCTCCCGCCCGCTGCCCGGTGACCGGCGCCGCGGACTTCGAGCCGTTCGGCCCCGCCTACAACGCCGAAGCCGGGGCGAGTCTGGCCGGCGCGCGCGCCGAACGGCCGGTCTTCCACCACCCCGGCCTCGACTACTGGATCGTCACCCGGTACCGGGACGTGCGTGCCGTGTTCGGCGACCCGGACACGTTCTCGGCCGCAAACGCGATGGACCCGTACCGCCCGCTGTCCCGCCCCGCCCTGCGCGAGCTGGTCCGCCGGCGGTTCACCGGCGGCCCGGTGCTGGCGAACGAGGACGAGCCGGTGCACCTGCGGCGGCGGCGCCGGCTCGCCAGGCCGTTCACCCGGCGCCGGGTGCAGCGGCTGGAACCACGCGTGCGCGCGCTCGTCGGCGAGCGGATCGACGCGTTCGCCGGCCGGGGCCACGCCGACCTGGTGGCCGAGCTGTTGTGGGAGGTGCCCGCCCTGGTCGTCGCCGTCTTCATGGGCGTACCGGACGAGGACCTGGCCGAGGTGCGCGGCTACTCGGTGTCCCAGGCCGTGTTCAACTGGGGGCTGCCCACCGACGACGAGCAGGTGGCCGCGTGCGACGTGATGGGCCGGTACTGGCAGTACGCCGCCCGCCTGGTGAGCGGGCTCAAGGAGACCGGCGGCGGGGGCGCCGGCTGGATCGCCCACGCGGTCCGCGCCCAGGCCCGCAACCCGGAGCTGTTCAGCGACTCGTACCTGCAGTCGCTGGTACTCAACGGCACCACTGCGGCACACGAGACCACGGCGTCCGGCGCGGCCAACGCGGTGCGGACGCTGCTGGAGACGCCGGGGGCGTGGGCGGCGCTGTGCGCCGACCCGGCCGGCATCCCGGCTGCGGTGGAGGAGTGCCTGCGGCTGCGGCCCCCCGTCGTCGCCTGGCGGCGCCGCGTGGTCCGGGACACCGTCCTGGGTGGCGTGCCGCTGCCCGCCGGGGCCCGGCTGCTGCTGGTGACGGCGTCGGCCAACCGGGACGCCGAGATGTTCGCCGACCCGGACACGTTCGATCCGGCCCGGCGCGGCGTGCGCCGGCACCTGGCCTTCGGCGACGGCAACCACGCCTGCCTCGGCGCGCACCTGGCCCGGCTGCAACTGCGTGTCGTCCTGGAGGAACTGACCCGCCGCCTGCCCGCGCTGGAACTGGTGCCCGGCCAGGACTTCGGTCACGCCCCGAACACCTCGTTCCACGGACCTGAACGGCTGTTGGTGCGCTGGCCCGCGTCGTAGCGTTCGGGCATGACGGAGAATGCGGTCGGCATCTACCCGTGTCTGCTGTACCGGGATGCCGAAAAGGCGATCGAATGGCTGGTCGAGGCGTTCGGGTTCACCAAGAACGTGGTGTTCCCCGGCCCCGAGGGGACCATCGCGCACGCCGAGCTCGGCTGGCGTGGCTCAGCGGTGATGGTCAATTCCGTCGGCACCGGCACCCGCCTGGCCACCGAGGTCGGGCAGGGCGGCCTCTACCTCGTGGTGGACGACCCGGACGCGCACCACGCCCGCGCCGTCGCGGCCGGCGCGGAGATCATCCGGGAACTCAAGGACGAGGACTTCGGGACGTCCCGCGGGTACGCCGCCCGGGACCTCGAGGGCAACGTCTGGATCATCGGCACCTATCAGCCCGGCAGCACCCCGGCCCCGGCCTAGCGGCTCACGAGCGGGTCGGCTGCACCTGGCGGGGTGCCATCGCGGCGCCCCGCCGGGTGGAGGTGCTCAGCATCTGCTGCATCCCCGCCGCCACCAGCCGGCCGTCCGGCGCCCAGACCTGGGCCGCCCCACCCAGCACGCCCCGGTGCGACGCCACCCCGGCCGCGTTCACCAGCAGCCACTCGTCGCCCGGGGCGCTGTCGTGGAACGCCACGTACAGGTCGATGCTCGGGGCGAACAACTGCGTCTCCAGCTCCGGGAACGCGTTCATCACCGCCGGCCACTGGAGACTGTCCACCAGGATCACCGAGCGGCAGGCGTCCAGCCACGGGTCGTCGAAGGTGGCCTGCGGCTGGAACCGGGCCCAGCTGAACGCCACCGGCGCCGGCGTCTCCAGCGTGGTCCGCCCGGCCAGCTCCCGCAGCGTGACGCAGTCGTGCCAGGGCGGCACGCCCCGCCCCTCCGCCTCCAGCAGCTCCCGCAGGTCGGGCAGCTCGTCCGGACCGGGCACCTCGGGCATCGGCGTCCACGGTCCGTCCGGGCCGGTGAGCCCGTCGTGCGCCGCCCACACCATCGCCTCCAGCACCGGCCGGCCGAACTGCGTCATGGACACCCGGGCCGCCGCCGCCCGGCGGGTCGCCCGCAACGTCACCACCGCCAGGTCGACGTAGCCGAACCGGGGCGGGCTCAGGAACTGGCAGGACAGGCTCGCCGGGCGGGGCAGGGACAGGGTCTGCTGGGCGGCGCGCAGCGCCACCGCGGCCAGGTAGCCGCCGTTCGGGCCCATCAGCGCCCAGTCGGAGCACAGCTTCGCCCGGAACAGGCCGTCGCCGGCCGGTTCGATGGTGGTGTCCTCGGCGAGGTGGCCCACGGCTCAGCCCGCCGTCGCCGGCGTCGCCGGGCGGCCCGGCGTCAGCAGGCTGACCACGGTGCCGACGCCGATGAGCACGGCGGCCAGCAGGAAGCCGCGGTCGTACCCGGCGGCCAGCGCGACAGCCGGGGACCGTCCCGCGTCGGCCAGGTGCGACGCGTGCGCCACGGCGGCGGTGACCAGCGTGGCCAGGCCGATCGCGCCGCCGAGCTGCCGGGTGCTGCTGATGACCCCGGACGCCAGGCCCGCCTGGGCCGGCGGGATGCCGCTGGTGGCGGCCGCGGTGATCGGCACCATCACGATGCCGATGCCCAGTCCGATCAGCACGGTCGGGGCGAGCAGGTCGACCAGGAACGTCGCGTCGGCCGGCGTCCGGGACAGCCACAGCAGCCCGGCCGCGGCGACCACGCCACCGGCCACCAGCGGCAGCCGCGGACCGGTGCCCGGCAGCAGCTTCGTGGAGACGCCGGAGCCGGCGACGATGCCGATCGACAGCGGCAGGAACGCCAGCCCGGCCTCGATCGGCCGGTAGCCGAGGACCTGCTGGAGGAAGAGCGACAGGAAGAAGAACATCGACACCATCGCGGTGCCGCCCACCAGCGCGATGACGTTGGCGAGCGCGACGTTGCGGTGCCGGAAGAAGCCCGGCGGCATGATCGGTTCGGCCGCCCGCGTCTCGACCACCAGGAACACCGCCAGCAGCAGGACGCCGACCCCGATCGGCACCAGGACGGGAGCGGAGAGGAACGGGTGCTCCCGTACGCCGACGATGCCGTACACGAGCGTGGCCAGACCCGCGGTGACGGTGACCGCGCCGGTGACGTCGAGGCGGCGGCGTGCCCCGGCGGCCGGCGCCGACTCGGTGAGCGCCCAGGCCGCGCCGGCGAACAGCAGTACGCCCAGCGGCACGTTGCAGAACAGCACCCAGCGCCAGCTGAGCAGGTCGGTGAGCACGCCGCCGGCCAGCGAGCCGATCGCGCCGGCGGACGCGGCCACCGCGCTCCACAGGCCGATCGCCCGCCCTCGCTGCTTCGGGTCGGTGAACGTGGTGACCAGCACCGTCAGCGTGGTCGGGGCGAGGATCGCGCCGCCGAGGCCCTGCACCGCCCGGGCGGCGATCAGCGTGCCCGCGTTCGGGGCGAAGCCGCCGACGAGGCTGGCCATTGTGAAGACGGTCAGGCCGGTGAGGAACATCCGCTTGCGTCCGAACAGGTCGGCGGTACGGCCGCCGAGCAGCAGGAACCCGGCGAAGACGATGGTGTACGCGTTCACCACCCACTGCAGCTCGGCCGGGCCCATCGCCAGCGACTCGCCCATCCGGTCCAGCGCCAGGTTCACGATCGCGACGTCGAGGATCACCATGAACTGGGCGAGGCAGACCACCGCGAGGATCGCCCCGCTCGGCGCGCCGGCGGCGCGGGCCGGCGCCGGCGCCGCCTTTCCTGTCGTCGTCACTTGCGGGCTCCAAGGGCTCGGGCCGGCCCGGGACGCGCCGGCGGCGGGGAGGCTCGTGCGCTCGGGAGCGGCGGCCGGGGCTGGCATACTGCCCGCATGGCCGATCTCACCGGAACACACTATCGGGGTTACAGTCCGTATCTCTACTACGAGGACGCGGGCGCCGCGCTGGACTGGCTGGTCCGCACGTTCGGCTTCACCGAGAAGGTCCGCTACCTCGACGAGGCCGGTGTGGTCCGGGAGGCGGAGCTGCACGCCGGGGACACGCTCATCATGCTGCACGGCGCCGACCCCGGCTACTGGGCGAAGCAGTCGGCGCCCGGCCCGGTCGGGCACATGTGCATCGTGTACGTCGAGGACGTCGACGCCCACCACAAGGCCACTGTCGCGGCCGGTGTGGACGCGCCCGAGCCGGAGGACCAGCCGTACGGGGCTCGGATCTACATCGTCACCGACCCGGGCGGGCACCAGTGGACGTTCTGGCAGCACCTGACCGACGAGGTCCGGCTGGCGCCGGGCTGGCGCGAGGTACGCCCGGCGTAGCGCCGTCGCGTCAGACCGGGTCCGGCTGCGGCCGCCGGTCCGGCGCGCCCGCCGCCCGCACGGCCAGCGCGACGTAGTCGGTGAGGAACGCCCGCGCCCACTCCGGGTCGAACTGGTCGTCGTAGAACAGCAGCGCCCGGCAGTCGCCGCCGGGTTGCGGGATCAGCCCCAGCTCCAGCCCGAACCGGCTGCGCAGCGCCTCCGGCACGTAGAGGTCGAAGTCGACGCCCCGCGCGGTGACCTTCGTGCCCGGTGGTGGCGTGAGCAGCATCTGGAACACCACGTCGTCGGCGCGCCGCCCGTTCGTCTGGAACCGCACCGGCAGCATCTGGTACGGGATGCCCTCGTGCAGGAACGCGTCCACCACGGTCCGGCGGGTCGCCTGCACCACCTCGCGGAAGCTCGCCCCCTGCGGGATCCGCGTGCGCAGCATCAGCATGTTGGCGAAGAACCCGACGGTCGACTGCACCTCGCGGCGGGAGCGGTTGGCGAACAACGACGCGACCGCCAGGTCGGTGCTGCCGGTCTCCCGCTGCAGGATCAGGTAGTACAGCGAGAGCATCACCGTGAACAGCGTGGTCCGCTCGGTGCGGGCCAGCAGCCGCAGCCGGTTGAACGTCTCGCGGTCGATCGTCTCGGCCTCCAGGTAGCTGCGCCGCGGCGCCTGCGGGTCCAGCTCACGCATCGGCACGTCGGGCAGCGTCAGCCCGGTCAGCTGCCCGGTCCAGTAGTCCTGGTGCGGCTTCAGCTCGCCCCTGGTCATCAGCTCGTGCTGCCACTGCGCGAACTCCGGGTACTGCCAGCCGATCGGCGTCAGGTCCGGCTCGCCGTCCGGGCCGGCCTCCAGCAGCCGGATCAGGTCCTGCACGATGATGCCGCACGACCAGGCGTCGGAGACCAGGTGGTGCATGTTCACCGACAGCACGTGCTCGTCCGGTCCCAGCCGCCACAGCGTCACCCGGACCGGCCACTCGCTGACGTCCACGTTGTCGCGGACCTCGGCCGCGACCGCCGCGCCGAGCGTCTCCTCGTCCGGGTCCGGCAGATCGACGTGGCGGACCCGGACCGGCGCCGGGTCGTGCACGTGCTGCACCAGGTTGCGCCCCTGCCGCACCAGCGTGGTGCGCAGCGCCTCGTGCCGCGCGGCCAGCCGGTCCAGCGCGATCTGCAGCTCGCCGACGTCCAGCGGGCCGTGCAGGCGGCACACGACGGGGCAGTTGAGCGATGCCGAGTCGGGCCGATAATGCTCCAGGAACCACAGCAACCGTTGTCCGATCGAGGCCGGCACTTCGCGTACGCCCATGCCCCGGAGTATCGAGATCCGGCGACGCCCGGCGCAATGCGATCCGGCCGGTGAAACGAGGTCGAGGGTGGAACCGTCCAGCTCACCGGCACGGCAGGCGCAGGCCCTGTCGATGCGGTTGTTCCTGCACAGCCTCGGCGCGGCCGAGCTGATGACGATGTACCTCGGCCATCGGCTGGGGCTCTACCGGGTGCTCGGCGACGGGCCGGTGACCGGTGCCGAGCTGGCCGCGCGCGCGGGCGTCGGCGCCCGGCACGCCACCGAGTGGCTGGAGCAGCAGGCCGCCGCCGGAGTGGTCGAGCCCGCCGGGGACGGCCGCTTCCGCCTGCCGGAGGGACACCGGCAGGCGCTCACCGACGCCACCAGCCCGTTCGCGGTGCTGTCGCTCGCGGTGCTGCCGGTGGCCGGGCTGGCGCCGATGCTCGACCGGCTGGTCGAGGCGTACGCCAAGGGCGAGGGCGTGGGATACGACGAGTACGGCGAGGAGTTCCGCGCCGCGCAGGCCGGCATGAACCGGCCGGTGTTCACGCACGAACTGCCGCGCTGGATCCGGACCGCCCTGCCGGACGTGCACGCCCGGCTGTCCCGGCCCGGCGCGGTGGTGATCGACGTCGGGTGCGGCACCGGTGACTCCTCGCTGGCGCTGGCGCAGACGTACCCGTTCGCCACGGTCCACGGTGTCGACCTGGGCGCTGCCGCGATCGGCGCGGCCCGTGACCGCGCCGCGTCGGCCGGGCTGGCCGAGCGGGTCGTGTTCACCGTCGCCGACGTGGCCGAGCGGCCCGGCGCCGAGCGCGGCGACCTGGTGTGCGTGTTCGACGCGCTGCACGACATGAGCCGGCCGGTACGGGTGCTCACCGCCGCCCGGGAACTGCTGCGTCCGGGCGGTTGCGTGCTGCTGATGGAGCCGCGGGTGGGGGAGCGGTTCACCGCGCCGGCCGGTGAGGTCGAGCGGTTCATGTACGCGGTGAGCGTGCTGCACTGCCTGCCGGTCGGCCTGACCGGTGACGGCGACGACGGCGGTGCCCCGGCCGGCACCGGCACCGTCATGCGGCCGGACACGGTGCGCCGCTACGCCGAGCGCGCCGGTTTCGCCGCGACCACGGTGCTGCCGGTGGAGCACCGGTTCCACCGCCTCTACCGCCTGGACCCGCCGGCCTGACCGGACCGGCCGTCCTCACGGGGCCGGCCCGGCCGGGCCGCCTGCGGATCAGGCGGATCAGGCGGACGGGTCGCGGCGGGCCGCCACCCGGGCGCTCAGTCGGCTCGCCGTCGACTCGGACAGCACCCGGAACTCCGCGGTGGCCTCCACGCACACCCGGTCGGCGCCGTCGACGATCGTGCCCGTCGTGCCGAGCCGGTCGGGGGCGGGCGTCGCGATGCGGGCACGCACCCGGTAGTCGGCGCCGATGCGCAGCGGCCGGACGAACCGGGCCGTGGTGTCGACGGTGACCGCGAAGCGCCGGGCACCGGCCACCACCGCCCACGCCATCGCCTCGTTCAGCACGGCCAGGCTCAGCCCGCCGTGCACGTACGTCGGCGCGCCGGAGTGCCGCTGCGCGAACGTGAACGAGGCGAGCACCTCGGCGCGCTCGTCGTCGTAGGAGAACGGGATCCGCAGCCCGTGCTCGTTGATCGGGCTGCACACGAAACAGTGCGTCTCCAGCGGGCCGCTGTGCTCGTCCAGCCGTCGTACGGCCATCAGGCGCCGTCCCCGGTGAGGGACCGGCGCAGCGCCCGCTTGTCGACCTTGCCGGCGCCGGTGTGGCTGAACGCGGGCACCACCTCCAGCCGGTCCGGCAGCTTGTACGCGGCCAGCCCCCGGCCGGTCAGGAAGGCGCGCAGCTCCGCCAGGTCGAGTCCGCCGCCGTCGTCGCGCCGGACCACCACGGCACAGATCTTCTCGCCCAGAGCGGGGTCGGGCACCGCGATGACGGCGGCGGCGCGTACGGCCGGATGCGCCTCGATCTGGCTCTCCAGCTCGGCCGCGCCGATCTTCTCGCCGCCACGGTTGATCACGTCCTTGATCCGGCCGGCGACCATCAGGTTGCCCTCCGGGGTGAGCCGGACCAGGTCGCCGGTGCGCAGGTAGCCGTCGGCGGTGAACGCGGTGGCGTTGTACTCCAGCGCGTCGTAGTAGCCGCGCAGCGTGGTCGGCCCGCGGACCAGGAACTCGCCGACGCCGCCCGGCGGGACGTCCCGGTCGTGCTCGTCGACGACGCGGTACTCGTCGGCCGGGATCAGCGGCCGGCCCTGGGTGGTGGCGATCGTCTCCGGCGGGTCGTCCAGCCGGGTGTACCACAGCGGTCCCTCGGCCATCCCGAACCAGTGGCTCAGCCGCAGCCCCCGGCCCAGGATCTCCCGGGCCACCTCCGGGCGCAGCGGCGCGCCGCCGACCTCCAGCAGCACGCCGGACAGGTCCACGCCGTAGTCGGCGGCGAGGTCGAGCCAGACCGCCAGCAGCGGCGGCATCAGCGTGGTCAGCGTGACGCCCTCGGCGGTGATCAGGGGGAACACGTCGTCCGGGCTCGGTGTCGGGCTGAGCACGACCCGGCCGCCGGCGCGCAGCGTGCCGAGCACGCCGGGGCAGCCCAGCGCCGCGTTGTGCGCCGCCGGCAGCGAGGCGAGGTAGACGCCGTGCTCGTCCACGCCGAGTGCCTCGGCGCTGCGGCGCAGCTGGTAGGCGTAGTCGTCGTGGGTGCGGGGGATCAGCTTCGGCAGCCCGGTGGTGCCGCCGGAGAGCAGGAAGAACGCTACGTCGCCGGGGTCCGGCGCGGGCAGGTCCCGGGGTTCGTCGCGTACCTCGCTCAGGGCCAGGTGCGGCCCGGGCTCCCCGGCCACGATGACGTGTTCGAGGCCGGCGGCCGACGCGGCCACCGTCGCGGCCAGCGGCCGGTGGTCGTACCCGCCGAAGCGGTCCGGCACGACCAGCGCCCGCGCCTCGGTGTGCCGGGCCAGGTAGGTCAGCTCGGCCTCGCGGTGCGACGGCAGCGCGAACACCGGTACGGCGCCGAGGCGGAACAGGCCGAGCGCGACCACCACGAACGCGGCCGTGTTCGGCAGTTGCACCACGACCCGGTCCTCGGCGCGCAGGCCGAGCCGGTGCAGACCGGCGGCGAACCGGTCTGCGGCGGCGTCGAGTTCGGCGTAGCTCATCCGGCCGCCGGTGTCGACGACGGCGGTGCGGCCGGGATGCCGGCGCGCCCCCTCACGGCCGATCTCGCCGAGCAGCTCACCGGTCCAGATGCCCGCGGCGCGGTAGCGTTCCGCGTCCGTCTCGGGCCAGGCGACACAACCTTTCAGCACCGCACGACTCCCCTGTCAACTGTGGACGCGTCCGCCTCGGGCGAGGTGCGCTCCACCTTGGCCGGTGCCGTCGCGGCCCGGCAAGCGGTCAGCGTTGCCGCCCGCGGGGCCCGGCTGCGATCCTGCGCGGGCGCAGGTCCCCCCGGTCGTGACCGGGTGCGACTGCGGATGCGCATCAGTTGCACAGCCGGCCGCCGGCCGGGGCACTGTCATCCGACGGGAGGGGACGCATGGGCCCGGATGTCAACGGCGGCGACGGGCGGGGCAAGGAGTGCCGGTCGGACGCGGGTGAGCTGACCGCGCGCACCGAGGCCGGCCGGCGGATGGTGGAGCTGGCGCAGGAGCACGCCGCCGACTTCGCCACCCGCGCCGCCGACCACGACCGGGACAACACGTTCGTCCGGGAGAACTTCGAGGCGATGAAGGCCAGCGGCTTCCTCGCCGCCACCGCGCCGCGGGAGTTCGGCGGCCTCGGCGTGTCGTCCCTGCACGACCTCGTCGTCGCGGTGTCCCGGCTCGCCCGCGGCTGCCCGTCCACCGCGATCGCCGCGAACATGCACCTGGGGTTCGTGTGGAGCACGGCCCGGGGCTGGCGGGCCGCCGCGCAACCGCCGCCGCAGCTCACCATGCTGCTGCGGCTGCTCGGCCGGGGCCGCATCGTGGTGTCGCACGCCGGCACCGAGCCCGGCGGCGGGGCGATCAGCTTCCCGCGCACGACTGCCGAGCCGGTGCCCGGCGGCTACCGGATCAACGGGCACAAGATCTTCGCCACGAACGCCGAGATCGCCGAGACGGTGGTGGTGTTCCTGCGGGTGCCCGACGGCGCGGGCTGGTTCAACGCCGGCACCGCCGTGGTGCGGACCGGCACACCAGGGATGACAGTGGAACGCACCTGGGACGCGCTCGGCATGCGGGGCTCGGGCAGCCACGACATCCGCTTCACCGACTGCGTCGTCGGGCGGGACATGGTGCTGGTCGGCCGCCCACTGGGGGAAATGGCCACCGAGTGGCCGGGCCTGCTGGCGGTGAACTTCCCGCTCGTGGCCGCGTACGTGGGCATCGCCGAGCGGGCGATGAGCCACGTGACGGAGCTGGCCGTGACGCGCCGCCAGCAGCCCTCCGGCCAGTTGCTCGCGCACCGCGCGCCGGTGCGGTCGCAGGTGGCGGAGATGGCGGTGGAGCTGGCCGTCGCGCGGGCCACGCTGGGCCGGGCCGCGGAGGCGATCGACGCGTTCCTGGCCCGCCCCGACGCCGAGGTGGAGCCGGCCGACGCGTACCGCGCCATCGAGGACTTCCAGGTCGCGAAGCTGGTCGTGAACCGGTCCGCCGCCGCGGTGGTCGACCGGGCGATGGCGGTGACCGGCGGCCAGTCGTACCGGACCGGGCACCTGCTCAACCGCCTCTACCGGGACGTGCGCGCGGGCGGGTTCATGCAGCCGTACTCGCCGCCGGAGGCGCTGGAGTTCGTCGGGCGTACCGCGCTGGGCCTGGACCCGTTCGAGGAACTGCGGGACAGCCTGGCGTCGGCCCGCGCGGCGGCGGCCGCCGGCTGACGGGAAAGGGCCCTCAGCCCGTGCGGTCGGCCGGTCGGCCGTCGCGGCGCAGGTACCACAGCGGGATGCCGACGACCTCGACGGTCTTGGTCAGCTCCCAGCCGAGCGCGGTGTAGAAGCGCACGTTCGCCTCGGTGTCGGTCTCGCCCCAGGTGGGTCGCGGGTCGCCGGCCATCACGTCGAGCAGCGCCTGCATGAGCGCCTCGCCGATGCCGCGGCCCTGGAAGCGCGGCTCGACGCCGACCGGACCGACGTGCCAGTGTGGCTCGGCCAGGTCGTGGATCGCGTAGTGCGCCCGGACGTACTCGGCTCGCGCCGGGTCGCCCACCGGCGGTGCCGCGCCGAGCGCTATCCGGCGGGCGTCGCTGTCGAGTGCGGCGCCGATGCAGCCGCCGGGCGGGACCGCCGCGGCGGCCCCCACCAGGCAGCCCTTGTAGAACGCGCCGATCTGCGGCGGCGCGGGACGGTGGAAGAACGCCGTCCAGATGGGCATCAGCCCGGCCAGCCGGTCCAGCGGCTCGTCGCCGAACATCGCGTACGTGGTGGGGTTGTCCCGCATCGCGCGGGCGACCAGTCCGGCGGCCGGCCGGCGGTCGTCCTTGCGCAGCTCTCGTATCTGGAGTGTGGGCAGGGTCCGGGGTACGGCTCTGGTGTCGGTCACGGGCGCACGCTAACAGCGGCGCGACGGCCCGGGCAGGGGCGTGACGGCGGCGTCCGTGATCCTTGTGGCGGCGGCGATCCGGCACCTATGTTGCCTCGGAGTTCTCGGTTCTGTCGCACCGACCGGAGTGGGGAAGACGAGATGGCTTTGGACCAGGCGAGCGGCCAGGAAACGAACAGGGCGGATCCCGCCACCGTCGTGCACGGCATCGTCGAGGAGGTCGCGGGCGTCGACGTACGGCCCGACGAGAGCTTCTTCGACCTCGGCCTCGACTCCATCCAGCTGATGCAGGTGTGCAACCGCATCAACGAGGAGTTCGGCGAGGTCATCGATCTGTTCCTGCTGTTCGAGAATCCCACTGTCAACGAGTGCGTGTCGGTCATCAGCGCGCAGCGGTCGGGCTGAGCATGCCGACGCCCGAGGTGTGGTGCGGCCTGAAACTCACGCACGACGGCGGCGTCGCCGCCATCGAGGGGAACCGCCTGCTGTTCTCGATCGAGGCGGAGAAGCTGGAGAACCGGCCCCGGCACGCCACCATGCACGAGGCGGCCGACATCGTCGCCCAGCTCGCCGCCAACGGGCTGGCCCCGGGTGACCTCGCCGGCGTCGCGGTGGACGGCTGGGCGCGCGGCGCGCAGGGCGAGACCTGGGTCGAGGTCGCCGACGCCGCCGGCACGCTGCACCCGGTCGAGGTGGCCGGCTACCACGACGAGCCGGGCGCCGGCCGGTTGCTGACCGGGGTGACCGGCAGCGCGCCGCTGCTCGGGGTGCCGACGCCGTTCCGCAGCTTCAGCCACGCCACCGACCACGCGCTGTCCAGCTACTGCACCAGCCCGTTCGCCGCCCGGCGGCAGCGCGCGCTGATCACCGTCTGGGACGGCGGCATGGTGCCGTGCCTGTACGTGTTCGACCCGGAACGGGTGAGCCTGGAGTGCCTGGGGCCGGTGGGCTCGATCTCCGGCGCGCTGTTCCCGATCTTCTGCTCGCACTTCGCGCCGTTCAAGATCGACCACGGCACCCGGCGCGCGAACGATCCCGGCCCCGGCCTGGAGGCGCTGCTGCCGATCGCGGGCAAGGCGATGGCGTACGCGGCGCTGGACACGGTCAGCGAGGAGGCGGTGGCCGTGATGGCCGCCGTGACCGAGGAGATCGGCCTGGTCGACGCGGCGATCCCGGCGTACCTGTGGAGCCGCCGCGTGCTCACCCGCACCGCGCCGCTCGGCCTGTCCGACGCGGCGCTCGTCGGCTCGATCCAGGAGTTCCTGTTCCGGGTCTTCGCGGCCGGGCTCGACGGCCTGCTGTCCCGGCGGCCGGACCTGGACGGCCTGCCGATCTGCCTGTCCGGCGGCTGCGCGCTCAACATCAAGTGGAACGCCGGGCTGCGGGCGAGCGGCCGGTTCGCCGGCGTCTGGGTGCCGCCGTTCCCCAACGACAGTGGTTCGGCGATCGGCGCGGCCTGCACCGAGATGGTGCGCCGCACCGGCCGGGCCGACCTGGAGTGGTCGGTGTTCGCCGGGCCCGGCGTGCGCGACGTCGGCCAGCCGCCGCCCGGGTGGTCGGCGCAGCCCTGCGAGATCGAGGAGCTGGCCAAGATCCTGGAGGTGCACGGCGAACCGGTAGTGGTCGTCAGCGGCCGGGCCGAGCTGGGCCCGCGCGCGCTGGGCCACCGCAGCATCATCGCGCCGCCCAGCTCGGCGGCGATGAAGGACCGGCTCAACGCCGTGAAGGGCCGGGAGCCCTACCGTCCGGTCGCGCCGATCTGCCTGGAGCACCGGGCGCCGGAGGTCTTCGACCCGGGCACACCCGACCCGTACATGCTGTTCGACCACCAGATCCGGCCGCAGTGGCGTTCCCGCATCCCGGCGGTCGCGCACGTCGACAACAGCGCCCGGCTGGAGACCGTCGGACCGGACAACGAGCTGATGTGGCGGCTGCTGACCGCGTACGAGCGCAGCACCGGCGTGCCGGTGCTCTGCAACACCAGCGCCAACTTCCGCGGCAGCGGGTTCTTCCCCGACGCCGAGTCGGTGATGCGCTGGGGTCAGGTCCGGTACGTCTGGTCGAACGGGACGCTGTTCACCTCCGACGCCGACCCGGGAGCCGGCGCCGCCGGATGACTCACCGCTGCGGCACCCCGGTGGCCCGGGCGACCGGGAAGAACCGGTGGTGCCGCGCACCGGTGATCTCGTAGATGGCCGTGCCGGTCCGGCCGTCGTCGGTGCGTACCGCCATCAGCTGCTGGCCGCCGCCGAGCCGGCCGTACCGTGCCGACCAGGCGCCGGCGCCGGTCAGCCGGATCGTGGTGCCGTCGGCGAAGGCCGTGGTGACGGTGCCGGCCAGCCCGGTCACCGCCTCGCCGTCGCGGCCGTAGCCGACCGGGACGCCGTCCGCGCCGGTCCAGTCCAGCTCGTGCGTGAACGAGGTGAGCGGCACCGGCGGCGCGGCACCGGCCGGCGCCCAGCAGCCCTCGGTGAACACCCGCGAGCCGTCCGGGTACTCCCAGCACCACAGGCCCAGCATGCCGTCGGGCAGCTGCACCGCGAACCACATCCAGGCCGGCACGTTGCGGTGGTCGCGTACGCCCCACGAGTGGTCCCGCTGGCCCCACCACCGCCGCACCGGCCGGCGTTCCCCGTCGACCCAGTAGGCGCCGTCGAACCAGCCGGACTGGAACATGTGCCGCTGGTCCCACACCGGGCCGCGGGGGCCGTCCAGTACGCCCCGGGGCAGCGCGTGCGGCGCGGTACGCGCGGTGAACGTCAGCTCCAGCGGCACCGGCACGCCGGGACCGGACGCGCGGACGCCGACCCGGCGGTACGGCTCCTCGACGGTCACCGCGACCGGCCCGGCCACCGGGTCCGGCCGGTCACCACCGGCCGGGCGGGAGAACCTGTCGAAGCGGAGCCGCCCGTCCACGCGCACCATCACGTACGCGTCCACCACACCCCGGTACGGGTGGTGGCCGAGCGTCACCAGCAGCACGTCGCCGTCGGCCCGGTCCGGGTGGGCCACGAAGAAGTAGCTCTCCCGCCAGTGCCGGTACGCCCGGGGCAGGCGCGGGCCGGGCGGGCGGGTGAAGTGGACGAAGTCCTCGTCCGCGGCGGTGAGGATGTCCATCGCGCTCCGATCTCAGCTCAGCAGGGTCAGCGCGTCGAGGTCGGTGACGTGCGCGGCGTGCCGTTCGGCCATCGCCACGAACATCGCGTCGCCGCGCCCGTCGCGGGCGACGAGCATCGCCCCGACGACGGTCATGTGCAGGCCGGCGACGGTGTTCACCCGGTACGAGCGCCAGCACTCGTCGCGGCTCCACCGCACCCCGGCGGCGCGCAGGGCGTCGTGGTACGACGCGAACAGCTCCGCCTCCCGCGCCCGGCGCACGTCGGTGGGCAGGCTGCCGCCCACCAGGTACGCGGCGTCGCTGGGCCCCGGTCCGAGCTGGACGGTCTGCCAGTCCACCACCGTCACCGCCGGTTCCGGGCCGTCGGTGAACAGCAGGTTGTCCACCCGGAGGTCGCCGTGCAGCAGCGTCAGCGGCGGCCGGTCCGCCCGCACCCAGCCCCGGATCCGGGTGCGCAGCGCCTCCACGACGCCGAGCGCGGCGGGGGAGAGCAGGTCGCCGAAGCGTTCCGTGAAGGCTCCGGCGGTGAGCCGGTACGCCGCGCCCAACCGCCGTCCGCCGTCCGCGCCGCGCACCGGCAGCCAGCCGGGCGCCGGGCGGTCCCAGTGTTCGGCCTGCGCCGCGGCGAGCCCGGTCAGCACGGTCGCCACCTCGTCCACGGTGCAGCCGGTGAGCTGGTCGCCGGGGCGGGCCGGCGCGGCGTCACCGAGCAACAGCACGAAGTCGCCGGAGGACTCGTCGTACCCGGCCGCGTAGCAGCGCGGCACCGGCAGCGGCAGAGCGCCGGCCAGCTCCCGGTAGAACGCCACCTCCCGGCGGTACGCGTCGCTGCCCTGCCCGGTGTGGCGGCTGCGCTCGTCCAGCGCCGGGAACTTGCCGACGACGCTGGCCGGTCCGCTCCCGCCGGCCCAGGCCAGCTCGTACCGGACGTTGTGCCCGAGCTTGCCCAGCCCGAGCGGGGTGGCGGTGACCGCGTCGACCCGGTCACCGGGGGCGGCGGCGCCGGCGGCGACCAGTACCTCGGTGAGCCGGTCGGGGGTGACCAGGCCGGGCTCCCGGAACGGACGCACCGGCACGGTCACCGGAGCGGGGGCGCTCATCGGGGCCCGGCCGGTGACGCGGCGCGGGGACTGACGACGGCCTGGAGGATGCGCGCGATCGGCACTCGCACTCCGTATCTCGTATCGACACTGATGCGTCATCGGCGAGGATAGCGACGTGAACCCGCCGGGTGCACCGGCGCGGAGGACCGCCGTCGCCCCGTCCGGGCCGGTGGCGCGAGGGGAGCCGTGTGGTGATCGAGTCGAACGGGCCGCACCCGGTGACGGTCCTGCTGGGCAACCCGCGTGCCGGGTCGCGCACCGCGAACGTGGCGCGCCGGGCGGCGGACACGCTGGTGGAGTGCCTGGCCGCGCGCGGCGTACACCTGGCCGAGCCGTCCGTGGTGGACCTGTCGGGACTGACCCCGCTGCTTTCCACCGCCGACTGGGCGCAGCCGCCGGCGGCGCTGGCCGAGGCGTACCGGCAGGTGACGTCGGCCCGGCTGCTGCTGGTGGCCACGCCCACGTTCAAGGGCTCCTACACCGGGCTGCTCAAACTGTTCGTGGACCCGCTTCCCCGGCGGGCGCTGGCCGCGACGGTGGCGATACCGGTGATGACCGCGGCGCGCGCGGCCGACCAGCACGCCGTCGACAGCCACCTGCGGCCGCTGCTGCTGGCGCTGGACGCCAGCGTGCCGGTGCCCGGACTGTCCGTGCTGGAGTCGCAGTTCGACCGGCTCGACGACGTGGTGGGGCGGTGGTGCTCGGCGGCCGCGCCGGTCCTGGCCGGGGTGCTGCCCGCGGTCGCGGATCCGATCCTGCCGATGCTGCCCGATCCGTCCCTGCTCACGTTCGTGTAGGGCGGTCCGGAGCCGGCCCGGCCCGGCTCCGGACCGGTCAGGCGGCCATGCCCTGTGCGATCCAGTTGCGGAACAGCTCGACCTTCTCCGCCTCCCACGGCGCGTCGCAGGGCATGGAGCCGTCCGCGACCCGCTCCAGGATGGACTCGGCGTAGTCCCGGACGTCGTCCAGGCTGGTCAGGTCCAGCAGGAACGTCATCTCGGCCACGTCCATCTCGCGGAACAGCGGCCGGATGTCGCGGGCGAAGCTCAGCGTTCCGGCGCCGGGGCGCTGGCCGGCGGTCTCGGTGTCGGTCACCCGATGCTCCTCTCGACCGGGGCGTTCGGCGGCCCGGATCCGCCAGTGATCCTAGGAGAGCCGGTGTCGCCTGTCATACCTTGTCGCTTCGTGTATCTCGCCTTTGCCGGGTGGGTCGGCTAGCGTCCGGTCATGGACCTGCGTGACTCGCCCGACGAGGCCGCTTTCCGGGCCCGGGCACGTGCCTGGCTCGCGGAGGCGGTCCCGGCCGTGGACGACCCGGCCGCCGCCCGGGCCCGCTGGTTCGACAGGGACTTCCTGACCACGTACGCGCGCCGCCTGCACGCCGCCGGTTACGCCGGACTGGGCTGGCCGGTCGAGTACGGCGGCCGGGGGCTGCCGCTCGGGCACCAGGCGATCTTCCTGGAGGAGTCGGCCCGCCGGGGCGCCACCGAACAGGCCGGCGTGATCGGGCTGGGCATGGTCGGCCCGACGGTCGTCGCCTGGGGCACGCCCGCGCAACGGGCCCGCTACCTGCCCGGCATCATGCGCGGGGACCTGCTGTTCTGCCAGGGCTTCTCCGAGGCCGAGGCGGGCAGCGACCTGGCCGCCGTGGCCACCACCGCGCGAATCGACGCTGACGCCTACGTCGTCGACGGGCAGAAGCTGTGGTCCTCGTACGCCGCCGTCGCCGACCACTGCCTGTTGCTCGCGCGTACCGGCGGACAACGCCACCGCGGACTCACCTGCCTGCTGGTGGACCTGCGGACGCCGGGCGTGACGGTACGGCCGCTACGGCAGATCACCGGGCGCGCGGACTTCGCGGAGATCTCGTTCGACGGCGCGCGGGTGCCGGCCGGCGCGGTGCTCGGCGAGCCCGGTGACGGGTTCCGAGTGGCGATGACGACCCTGGCCCACGAGCGCGGCACGTTCGGCTTCACCCTCACCGCCCGGCTGGAGGAGCACCTGCGCCAGTTCGTCGCGCTGCTGCGGGCCTCCCCGCTGGCCGACGACCCGGGCGTCCGCGACCGCCTCGCCACCGTCTGGACGGACCTGACCGCGCTGCGCTGGACCAACCTGCGGCTGCTGGCCGAGCTGGCCGAGGGCGGCGAACCCGGTCCCCGTACCTCGGTGGTGAAGCTGCTCTGGTCGCAGGCCAACCAGCGGCTGGCGCACCTGGGCGCGGAGGTCGCCGCGGCCGACGAACACGCCACGGCGCTGTGGCGGGACCGCCTGCTGCGCAGCCGGGGCAACACCATCGAGGGCGGCACCAGCGAGGTGCTGCGCGACGTCCTCGCCGAGCGGGTGCTCGGCCTGCCCCGATCACGCTGAACCCGTGGAGGGACCGTGCGCTTCGCGTTCACCCCGGAACAACTCGCCCTCGCCGAGACCGCCCGCCGGTACCTGGCCGAGCAGCAGTCCCCCGACGCCGCCGGTGTCCCGGAGACCGACCCGGCCCGGCGCGAGGCCGCCTGGAAGACGCTCGGCACGCTCGGCTGGCTCGACGCCGACCTCGGCGCGGTCGAGTGGGGCGTGCTCGCCGAGGAGTGCGGCTACGGGCTGCACCGCGAGCCCTGGCTGACCACCGTCGCGCTGGCCGGCCCGGCGCTGCGGGCCGCCGGTCAGCCGCCGGCCGGCCCGGTGGCGCTGGCGTGGGCGGAGGCACCCGCCGGGCGGGCCCGTCTCGACGAGGCGCACCTGCCCGGCTGCCGGGCAGCACCGGACCGGGACGCGGTCCGGCTGCACGGCCGCAAGGAACGCGTCGTCGACGGCCTGGCCGCCACCTCGGCGGTGGTGGTCGCCCGAGGGCCCGACGGCCCCGGCCTGTACCTCGCCGACCTCGCGGCGACCCGTCGCGTCCCGCTGCCGGCGCCGTGGGACGCCACCCGCGCCGAGTGCCGGGTGGACCTCGCCGGCGCGCCGGCGGAGGACCTGTGGCTGGACACCCGCCGGGTACTGGCCGACACCCGGCGGCTGGCGCTGGCGCTGTTCGCCTGCGAGGCGGTGGGAATCGCCCGCCGGGCCCACGAGATCGCCGTCGCCCACGCCCGCGACCGGGTGCAGTTCGGCCGCCCGATCGGCGCCAACCAGGCGGTGTCGCACCCGCTCGCCCAGGCGTACGCCCGGATCGAGACGGCGCGGTCGCTCGCCTACCGCGCCGCCTGGTGCGTCGCGGAGCGGGAGCCCGGCGCGGAGCCGGAGGTCGTCGCGGCGTCACTGGCCGCGCGGGAGGCGGCGCTCACCGCCACCGAGGCCGCGATCCAGACGCTCGGCGCGGCCGGGTTCACCTGGGCGCATCCGGCCCATCGCTGGTACCGCCGGGCGCTGTGGCACCAGGACTTCGCCGGTACGGCGTCGGATCTGCGGGCCGAGCTGGCCGCGATGGTCCTCGCCGCGGCCTGACGCCCGGGGTTCAGCTGTCGGTGGCCGCGGAGTGCTTGCGGCGCAACCGGGTGATCCAGCCCTGCGCGGTGTGCGCGGGGACTCCGAAGTGCCCGGCCACCCCGGCGATCGTGCCGGTCTGCCGGTAGACGGCCTCCAGCTCGTCGTCCTGCGGCGCCCGCCGGTACGCCCGCCCGGCCTGGATCCGGGCGGTCGCGGACGGCTTGCGGCTCAGCCCGCCCTTGCGGGACCGCCCGGCCGTCGGGCTCGCCGGTTCGGCACGCGCCGGCTCGGCCGCGCCGGTGCTGACCCGGGGGAGGGCGCCACCGGTCACCGACACGCCCGGCCGGTCCCCGGCGGCACCCGGGATGAACGCGGACAGCAGCAGTTCGAGATTGACGTACGGAAGCTCGCCGCCGCGCATCTCCGCGCCCTCGACCGGCTGGATCACGACCTCCTTGACCGTCGGACGGCCGCCCTCGAGTTCGAGGCGGACCCGCGTCTGCACCGCCGGACTGGCGAAGCTGTCGTCGACGACGGGGACGATGGTGACGATGTATTCGTTCATGTCATGCCTTCTTCGGGCACCTGCGGTCCAGAGTTTCTGGTCCCGCGGTGGCGCGGCCCGGGCGTCGGAGGTAGGGTGCGCGGCTTGCGTCGAAGCACGGTTGACACATCGTAGCGGAACAGAAGACGCAATACACCAAGCGGCGAACGCGGAATCGCCGGACCCCAGCACAGAGACTCAATACTCGTCGGTGCCGGGGTCCATCATCGAGGCGATGAGCGCGGAGCGTGACGGCACCCCGACCTTACGGAAGATGCGGGTCAGGTGTGCCTCGACGGTCTTGACCGTGACGTAGAGCCGCTCCGCCGCCTCGCTGTTGCTCATGCCGGTCGCGATGAGCTGGACGATCTCCCGTTCCCGGCGGGTCAGCGTCGGCATGTCGGCCGGTGGCCCGGAGGTCCGCCGGCCGGCACGACCGGCCCGGCCCAGCAACCGGCTCTGCGCGCTGATCGAGGCCCGGTGCAGGATCCGGGCGCCGCACGCCTCGGCGATGCGGCGCACCTGGGCCAGGCTCGCCTCGGCGGCCTGCCAGTCGTGCAGCCCGTCCAGCGCCTTGGCGTGCACCAGACGCGCGGCGGCCTCCTCCAGCGGCCAGCCGAGCTGGGCGAACGCCTCGGCGGCGCCGGCCGCGCCGGCCGCCGCGGCGGGCAGGTCGGTGGCCATCGCGATCCGCGCCCGGGCCAGCGCCACGTGCGCCTGCTGCCCCGGCAGGTCACACGCGCCCGCGTGCCGTTCGGCCTGTTGCACCCAGCGCCGGGCCTCCTCGACGTCGCCCCGCCGCCGGGCCGCGCCGGACAGCGTCGCGGCCCAGTAGGGCCGGTGGCACACGTCCACCGCGCGCAGCGTCGTCCCGCCGCAGGCCCGGATCAGCAACGTCAGCGTGTTGGCGCGGTCGGCGCACTCGTCGCGCATCTGCGCGTGGATGCGCTGGACGACCGAGCCGAACCAGTCGTCGGCCGAACTGCGCACGACCGGCTCGGCCAGGCGCAGCGCCGCGGCCGGCCCGTCCTGCCAGTACACGACGGCGGTCCGCATGATGCGCGCGAACCGGTGCATGGTGTCCAGCTCGAGCCGGTCGGCGTACCGCTCGGCCTCGACGGCGTCCGCGCGCGCCTGGTCCAGCAGGCCGAGCTGGCGGGCGGCGCAGGACCGCCCGCTGCGCAGATACGGCACCAGCACATCGTTGCGGGCGGTGGTGGCGATGCGCAGGGCCCGGTCGAAGTGCCGGATCGCGCGCGTCTCGCGGCCCTGGAGCAACTCCACCCAGCCGAGCAGCGCCAGCACGTCCAGGTGGGTGCTCAGCTCGGCGTCGGTCGAGGCGTCGGCGGCCGCCGTGGCGTCGGCCACTGTCGCCGTCACGTCCACTGTGCTCGGCACGTAGCAGGCGGCGAACGCCGAGACCACCCCGAACCACGCCGCCTCCACCGGGCGGCCGGCCGCCCCGCCGGTCCGCCGGGCCAGCGCGGCGTAGCGGGCCGCCTCCCGCTCACCGGCCAGCGCCCCGCAGATCGCCAGTTCCGCGGCGACGGCCGCGGTCAGCCGTCCGGGCAGCGGCGCGGTGTGCGGCTCCGGCATCAGGTCACGCAGCAGCGTGTACCCGAGGCGGCTCTGCCCGCGCAGCCGTTCCACCCGGGCCTGGGCCAGGACCGCCTCCGCCCGCACGTCCCCGTCCGACCGGGCCGCGACGTCCTGGAGCACCCCCCGCCCGTCGGCAACCCGGCCGGCGCGCACCAGCGCGTCGGCCAGGTGCAGCCCTTCGGCCGGGGGCAGCCCGGAGCGCGCCGACGCCGACGGGGCCAGACGCGCGGCCACCGACAGCCAGCGCACGGTGTCCGCCGCCGGCACGAACGGATGACCGGCGGCGGAGAGCAGCGTACGGGCGGCGTCCGTGTCGCCCGGGCGGGCCGATCGGGCCAGGTGGTCGGCGTAGGCGGGCGCGGGATGGCCCAGCTCGCGCAGCACCCGGGCGGCGGTGGCGTGCAGCGTGCGGCGGCGTCCCGGCGGCACCTGCTGGTAGACCGCGGCGCACAGCACCGGGTGCCGGAACCGCAGCGCCGGCTCCTCGTGCAGATCGGCGCGCAGCACCTCGCGGGCGACGAGCCGGTCGGTCAGGTCCTGGCAGTCCTGCGGGTCCAGCTCGCACATGGCGGCGATCAGCGTCGGGTCGAAGCTCACTCCGAGCACCGCGGCGGCCTCGGCCACGGCCCGTTCCGTCGGCGGCAGCGCCAGTTCCGGCGCGAGCACCCGCACCACCTCGGGCGGCAGCGCCTCGGCCAGGTCGACGGGCTGGTGCCGGCTCGGGTCCAGGCAGTCGTCGTCGAGGTGCCGGTACGCCTGGCTGTACAGCGGGTTGCCCCCGCCCAGCGCGTGGATGCGCTCCGCGCGGTGGCACGGCTGGGCCAGCATCCGCCCGACCTCGACCACCGACAGCGGCGGCACCTCCAGGCGTTCGTGCCGGCCGCTGGTCACCGCCAGGGCCGCGGCCAGCGGGGCCGACATCCGGGCCAGCCGGTACGCCAGCACGAGGACCAGCCCGGCCGGCGGATTGCGGACCAGCTCGCCGATCAGCTCCAGTGAGGACGCGTCGGCCAGGTGCGCGTCGTCGACCAGCAGCATCGGGCCGCCCTGCCGGCTGTGCCCGGCGGCGAGCGCCGCGAGCAGCCGTGACCTCGGGTCACGCCGGCCGCGCGCGCCGTCGTGGGAGCGCCAGAGCGGGGCGAGCATCGCGTACGTCGCGGGGGCGCGCCCGACCGCGGACAGCACGTTCAGTCCAGCGGCGCGGGCGAGGCGTCCGCAGCGTTCGAGCAGCGCCGTCTTCCCGATCCCCGGCGCGCCGGGCAGTTCAAGGACGGTGGACGTGCCGTCGGCCGCCGCGGTGACGGCCCGGCGGGCCGCCGCCAGCAGGGGTGCCCGGCCCACGAACGACGCCGGTTCGGCTCCCTCCGGGTCGTCGTCGAGGCTCGCCATCGGACACCTGCATCCTTTCGGGACGTGCGCCGGGCGGGCGCCCGACCCCGGCCTGCTCCGCCCGGGCGTTGCCGTCCATGATGTGCCGTCGCTCGGCACGGCGCCGGGCGGGTGCACCGTTGCGCCGGATACCGGCGTAATCGACGGTTGTTGACGCCACGAACCCTAACGCCCCGATGCAATGTGGGGTTTCCCCCACTGTCGACGACGGGCCGGCGATCGACACTGGTCGCGGTGTTTCGCGGAAAGGGTTCGCCCATGCGCAAACGAGGTCAGGAAACCGGTGACTGGGTGCTGTTGCACTGTCCGTTACCGGGCCGTTCGACCCATGCCGACTCCTTTCTGACGAGGGGTATCGGTCCGCTCTTTTCGGGCTTGCACCGAAGCGGTGAGGTTACCGGCTGGTATTACGACCGGCGCGGTTCCGCCGACGTGCACGTGCACGGCCGCTGCACCGACCCCGGCGTGGTCCGGGCCCGGCTGGCCGGTCTCGTGCTCGCCGGCCGCAGCGCCGGCCGGCCGGTGACCGTGTGCCCCGAGCCCGGCGCGCTGCCGGTACGCCACACCGACCTGCGGGAGCAGTCCAGTGCGCTCGCCCTGGAGATCATCGCGGCGACCGCCACCCGCCCGGCGCGGATCCGGACGGGCTGCGATCTCGCCCTCGCCACGTTCCTGTGCGCCGGGGTCGCCGCCGCGTACCCCGGCTCGGCGCGCGTCACGCCGGCCGGGACGGACGCCTGTCCGCACTGCGTGGAGTGGCTGCGGTCGCCGCAACCCGGGGTGCCGGCGCGGCTGCGCGGCGTGGCCGGGCTGCTCGCCGAGGGGCGCGGCTGGGTGGCGCGGTGGACCGCGGTGCTGCGCCGGTCGGGGATCGTCCCGGTGGCCGGCGGACCGGACGAGCTGACCACCCCGCTGCGGTGTCTGCTCAACCAGATCGGCCTCACCGGGGCGGACAGCCGGCGGATCGAGGCGACCGCGCGGCGGGCGGTGCTCGCCGTCACCTCCGGCGTCCCGTTGCGGGCGCACCGCACCCGCCGCGCGCCCGGTTACGACTGGTGCGGCTGACCGCGGTGACCGTTCACCGAAACTGCCACCGCCGGTTCACCCTGCGTCGATTCGGGAGCCTGGGAGCTCGCCCACGGAACAGTTGTTCCAGCCGTTTGCCCACTTCTTCCGGCCGCAATTATTGACCAATCGGCGGAAGTGCCGCACGTCAGCGGCGCATCCGTTGTCGTTGCGCCCCGGCCGGGTACGAAACCGGCGGTTTCCGGCGCAGTTCTCCGACAGCTCCTCATTGCGGTCCGCGCTGTTTCCGGTGGTACGGCCCCCGGGTGAGGCTCGCGTACGCCATCGTCGTCAACGTGACGATGTCGAACACCGGCACACCCAGCCGCGCCTGGATCCGGTGGGCGAACGGCACCAGGTCCGTGCACTCGACGACCAGCGCCCCCAGATCCGGGTGCGCGGCGGCCAGCGCGTCGACCCGCTCGTCCACCTCGGCCGCCAGCCGCTCGACGTCCAGGGCGTCGCGCCGGCCCTCCAGCATCACCTCGCGGAACTCCGGCTGCCCGGCCATGCCGGTGACCGCCACCGGCACGTCGGCCGCGCCGATCGCGGCCAGGTGACGCGGGGTCAGCGCCGCCTCGTCGGCGACCAGCAGCCCGACCGGGCGCCCGACCATCCGGTGCACCATCGGCAGTTGCACCAGGCTCGACGACCACAGCGGGACGCGTACGGCGGTGGCGAGTTCGGCCTGGAACAGCACGAGGAACCCGCACGCGCCGGTGATCCCGGCGACCCCGGCCGCCTCCAGGTCGCGGGCCGCGTCGACGAACGGTCGCAGCAGCGTCGGGTCGGCCTCGCGGACCAGCCGCTGCGGGGTGGCGCCCTCCACCACCCGGTAGCGCACCGGGAAGTCGAACGTGTCCGGGTTGCGGATGTGCCCGGGGATCTTGTCGAAGCTGGTGTCGAGGCAGAGCACGCCGATCTCCGGCCGGTCGTTCACGAGATCCCCTTCCGGAAGCGGTCCACCGCGAACGTGTCCAGCGGCAGGTCCGGCTCGGCGCCGGAGACGAGCTGGGCGAGCAGTTGCCCACCGGCCGGTGCCAGGCCCATCCCGATGTGCCCGTGCCCGGTGGCCACGCTGACGTTGTCGTAGGCGCCGGCCCGCCCGATCAGCGGAAGGCTGTCCGGGGTGCACGGCCGCAGTCCGCTCCACACGTCCAGCCGCCGGCCGGTGTCCAGTGCCGGCAGGTACCGCCGTGCGGTGTGCAGGATCCCGTCGACGCGGCGCGGCGAGATCGACGTGTCCAGCCCGGACAGTTCCAGCGTGCCGCCGACGCGTACCCGGTCACCCAGCGGCATGACCGCGACCTTGCCCTCGCTGAGCAGCACCGGCCGGGTGGGTGTCCCCGGGCCGGCGGGTAGCGTGACGGTGTAGCCCTTCGCCGGTTGCAGCGTCAGCCCGACGCCGAGCATCCGGGCGCAGGTCGCCGACCACACCCCGGCGGCGATCACCACCTCGGCCGGGCGCAGCTCGCCCCTGCTGGTGCGCACCGCGCGTACCCGTCGCCCGGTCACCTCGAAGCCGCGTACCTCCGCCCCGGTGACGACGTCCACGCCCCGCGCCCGCAGCGCCGCCGCGAGCGCCACCAGGAACGCCGGGATGCGCAGCGCGGCGCCCTCCTCGTTGAGCAGCGTCCCGGCCACCGCGAAGTCGACACCGGGTTCCAGCCGGGCCAGCTCGGCCCGGTCCAGCTCCCGCAGCGGCACGCCGCGCGCGGTGGCCGCCGGGATCGTCCGGCGTGCCTTCGCGTACCCCTGCTCGGTGTGGCAGGCCAGGATCATGCCGCGTTCGGTGAGCGTCCCGGCCAGCTCGTCCTCGGCGCAGATCTCGCGCAGCAGCGTGAGGCTGCGCTGCTTGAGCGCGAGCAGCGTCTCGAAGCCGGCGCGGGCGTGCCGTTCGGTGCAGTGCCGGCGGAAGTGCCACAGCCAGGCCAGCAGCGCGCCGTCCAGCCGGGGCCGGACCGCGAACGGGCTCTGCGGGCTGAACAGCCAGCGGATCCCGGTGGCCGGCACCCCCGGCTCGGCCAGCGGCGCCGAGCCCTGGGTGCCGACGAAACCGGTGTTCCCGGCCGAGCAGGCCGCCGGGTCACCGACCTCGCCCCGGTCCACCACCGTCACGCTGAGCCCGGCGCGGCGCAGGAACCAGGCGCAGCACAGGCCCACCACGCCCGCGCCGACCACCAGCACGTCGGGGTCGGTACGGCCCGGCGTCGTCATCGGTCGCCGCCGGTCAGAGCGTGACGACGAAGAAGCAGGTGGGCAGGTTCACCACGACCCGCTCCCAGATCTCGGCGCGTAGCGCCACCCCGGGTTCGGCGAACGTGCCCGGCGGCGGCTCGGCGAACGCGATGGTGGACCGGCCGGCGTCGAACAGCAGCGCGCCGTGGCCGAAGTCCCCGACGATCGCGGTGCCCGGGTCGACCAGCCGGGTACGCACGATGAACACGCCGTTGTCCTCCACGTCGCGCATCAGCGAGCCGCTGCCCAGCAGCCGGTAGTAGTCGGCCGGGTTGATGATCAGCCCGTCGGCGGTGCTGCCCATCTGCTCGACCTCGTTGCACGCGGCCAGGACGGTGGACGCGAACGGTCCCGGGTCGGTGAGCCGGCCCAGGTCCGGCATGGTCAGCAGCCCGCCCTCACCGCGCAGGATCGTGTGGTTCTCCGCCGTCGCCAGCCGCACCACCAGCCGGTAGTCGATGAACTGCGCGAAGCTGACCGGGTCCTCCCACAGCGTGTCCGGCACCTGCACCCAGGCGGTGGTGGTGAGCAGCGGCGGAATGGGGGAGCGGTGGAAGTGGTTCGCCGCCTCCCGGCGCAGGTCGGCGCCGTCCACCGCCGGGTCGTCCGGCCGGGGCGGGCTCTCGTGCCAGTAGAAGTCCTGCGGATCCCGGGACAGGTCCACCACCTTGAGCATGTTCCGCGACGGGTAGCGGGGCTTGCGCCGGGAACTGGTGAGGGAATCGGTGATCGTGACGTCGTAGTCGACGCTGGTGTCGAAGCCGTCCTTGGTGAACGCCTCGACGAACGTCGCGCCGGGCGACATCTGCGTCCTCCGCTCGGCGACCACCTCGGCGATCGTCCGCTTCACGGTGTCGGTGCGCTGCGACATCTGCTGTCCCTCCCTCAGGCCGGCTTGCGGGCGACGAACATGCCCCAGCCGAACTCGCCCCTGTCGATCGCCGCCTGGATCTCGTCGCACGAGTCGGCGAAGCCGAGGATCCAGGTCCGCGCCGCCTCGTCCGCCGTCGTCTCCGCACGCTCCCGGGCGGTGCGGCCCAGCACCCGGTACGTCTGCCTGATGTGCGCGTCGAGACTGCGCGCGACCACGTCCACGAACCCGGCCTCGCTTAGCGCCCGGCGGTAGCCGTCGAGCGAGTAGCCGTCGTTCCAGCGCACCCGGTCGTAGACGTGCCTGCGGGCCGCCTCGCCGATCCGCTCGGTGGGCTGGAGGAAGTCGGACACCGCGAGCACCCCGCCGGGGGCGAGCACCCGGAACATCTCGGCGTGGCTGCGCGACTTGTCCGGCACCAGGAACAGCGCGTCCTGGCTGACCACGTGCGTGAACGTGCCGTCGTCGTACGGCAGGGCGGTGGCCGAGCCGTGCCGGAACGACACCGGGAGCGAGGGGCCCCGCTCGGCGCGCCGCTGCTCGGCGAAGCGCACCCGCTCGATGCTCAGGTCCAGCCCTTCGCCCCGGCAGCCGGTGCGCTCGGCCAGGCGCAGCAGGAAGTTGCCGCAGCCGCAGCCCACGTCGAGCACGTTCGCCGAGGCGTCGATCCCGGCGTCGGCGGCGAGGATGTCGGAGGTCCGGTCGGCCGCCGCGTGGTAGTCGGTGTCGTCCTCCCCGGCGAAGTAGCCGGTGTGCAGCACGCCCTCGCTGTCCCAGAAACTGAGGTACGTCTGCGTGGTCTGGTCGAAGAACTCGGAGACGTCCCGCTCGGTGAACCGGCTGGTCGTGGACATGGGCACTCCCTTGTGCGGCGGTCGGTGGGTCAGGCGTAGGTGTCCTTGCGGACGCCGGTGAGGTGGGGGAGGTCGGGGCCGGTGGCGGAGGCGCCGCCGTCGATCAGGTGCACCCCGGCGGTCACGTACGACGCGCGTTCGCCGGCCAGGAACGCGGCCACCGCGGCCACCTCCTCGGGCCGGGCCAGCCGGCCGACGGCGCTGTGGTGGCCCATCGCGGCCAGCCGCGCCTCGACGTCGCCGTCGGTGCCGGCGAGCCGGGCCGCGGCGCGTTCCATCGGCGGCGTCCGCACCCCGCCGGGCGCGAGCACGTTGACGGTGATGCCGTCGCGGCCCACGTCGACGGCGAGGCCCTGCGCGAAGCGGACCAGCGCCGCCCGGGTCACCCCGGACAGCACGAGCGGGCCGATCGGCACGCAGGCGGTCTCGGAGGCCACCAGCAGCAGGCGGCCCCAGCCCGCGGCGCGCATGTGCGGCAGCGCGGCGAGCGACACCGCGACCGCCGGCAGGAGCACCCGGTCGACAGCCGACCGGTAGTCGTCGGCGTCGAAGCCGGTGGCGGTGCCGACCGGCGGGCTGCCGCCGCTGACCAGCAGCACGTCCACGCCGCCCAGTTCGGCGGCGACCCGGTCCACCCAGCGGGCGGCGGCGCCGGTGTCGGTGAGGTCCACGCCGGTCGCGCTGACCCGGCCGGACGCCACCGCCGTCAGCTCCCGCTCGGCGGCGGCGAGCCGCTGCGGGTCACGCCCGCAGACCGCCACGTGGGCGCCCTCCGCGGCGAACTCCTTCGCACAGGCCAGCCCGATGCCGCTGGTGCCGCCGGCGACGAGCGCCACCCGGCCCTTGAGCCCCAGATCCACGTCCTCACCTCTCCGTCTCGCCGACGCGGGCCGCCGCGCCGGGGTACGCCGGGTCGCCGGCCGGCCCGCCGGACCGGTAGCCGTACCGGGTGGACAGCGGCCAGGCCAGCGCCGCCACTGCGAGCCGTTGCCGGCCGGTCAGCGTGCGCCGCCACCCGTCGTCGCGGTCCCGGATGACGGTCCGGCCGGTCCGGAAGCGGTCCGGGTTGCCGGTGACCGTGTGGTTGCCGCGCAGCTCGACGCTCCGGTCCCGTACCGGGTTGGCCGCCGGGTCGACGCCCACCAGTTTCAGCAGGTCACCGATCGTGCCGGCCGGGTCGGCGGTGAAGTCCTCGTAGCGCAGGAACGCCGACCGGTCCGGGTGACGCCTGTTTATGGCCGCCGACGCGAGGTTGAACCCGTGCCAGTACGCGGTGCTGCGCGCCGCCGACATCGCGTAGACGTACTCCTTCGGCTCCCGCCACGAGTGCGCCACCGCACGCGGGTCGCGCACCAGGTGCAGCCAGTACGCCTCGACGCCCGGCACGTGCGGCAGCAACGCCGACTCGCCGGGGATCTTGGTGCTGTCCACGATGACGCGGGCGCCGGTGCGCGCGGCCACCTCCCGGTAGACCGCGCCGAGCAGGTCGGCGTGCGCCCGGGTGTCCGCGTCGTACGCGCCCCGGCGCAGCACCCGCCACGTGTGCCGGGTCCGCAGCCGGGCCCGCTGCCGGCGGATCACCTCGGCGGCGTGCGTGTCCGCCGACATCCCGGCCGGACGGCCCAGCGGCAGCACCGCCGACCACAGCGGACACGCGGTCAGCGCGGCGCCGCAGCCGCACCTGTCGTTCACGCCGCGCCCGGTCGAGTTCTTCCACAGGAAGTGCAGCTCACCGACGTGCACCACACCGGGTGCCTCGCCGAGCACGTTGCCGATGATGGTGCTGCCGTTGCGGCACCAGCCGTTGACGCTCAGGACGGTCACCGGTGCGCTCATGCCGCGCGTACCTCCGCCGCCGGAGCGGGCGCGGGCGCCGGCCGGCCGATGCGCAGCGCCATCGCGGCGGCGACGGCCGCGCCGACCGCGCCCGCGACGAACACCGCCGGATAACCGAGACCGGCCGCGACCAGGCCGGTCGCCGGCCCCCACATCGCCAGGCCCAGATCCCAGAACGAGGTGTACGCCCCGATCGCTGCGCCCTGCCGCGCCGGGTCGGTGCGGTTCATCACCATCAGCGCCAGCGACGGGTGCAGCAGGGAGAACCCGACGCCCATCACCACGCTGCCGGCCACCGCCACCGGCAGGTTCGGCGCGACCGCGATGACCAGCAGGCCGACCGCCTCGCCCACCCCGCACCAGGTGGCCACCCGGCGCGGGCCGAGCCGGTCGGGCAGGTGCCCGATGACCAGGCGGGTGCCGGCGTACACGGCGCTGAAGACGCTCAGCACCACCACGCCGTGGCCGATGCCCCGCGCGTCCAGGTGCAGCACGACGAACGCGGCCAGACCCGCGTACCCGGCGGCGCCGAAGGTGAGCGCGATGCCGGGCAGCAGCGCCGGGCGCAGCAGCAGCCCGGCGCCCTTCGCCGCGGGTGCGGTACGCGCCGGCGTGGGCACCAGCGCGACGAGCGCCGCGCCGGCCGCCGGGGCGACCGCGCTGAGCAGCCACACCGCCGGATAGCCGGCCTGCTGCACGGTGGCGCCGAGGAACGTGCCGGCGGAGATGCCGCCCCACATGCTCACTCCGTACAGGCCGATGAGCTGGCCGCGCCGCTCGTGCGGGGCGAGCTGCACGATCCACACCGCACCGGCGGTGAACAGCGCCGCCTCACCGGCGCCGAGCAGCAGCCGGACCGCGACCAGCGCGGGCACGCTCAGCGGGGCCAGGTAGAGCAGGCCGCCGCCGGCCACCACGAGCGCCCCGGCCAGCATCACCGTGCGGTGGCCGTGCCGGTCGGCGAGCGCGCCCGCGACCGGCCGGACCAGCAGCGCGGTCACCGCGGTCACGGTGACCACCACGCCGACTGTGAGGTCACCGGCGTCGTGCCGTTCGCGCAGGAAGCCGGGCAGCACCGGGATCACCGCTGTCAGTCCGAGGTAGCCGGTGAACAGTCCGCCGAGCAGCCCGGCCAGCGCGAGCCGGGGCAGCGGCCGGGCCGGAGTGTGCGCGCCGGTCACGACCCGACCAGGGCGGTCTCACGGGCGGCGGCCACCTTGCGGACCGCGCGGACCAGGTCGTCGCAGTCCTCGGGCGTGAGGTTCGACGACAGCGGCACGTCGACGGTCTCGGTCAGCAGCCGTGCGGTACGAGGCAGCGTCGCACGGATCTCGCCCGGGTCGGCGCTGTCGTACAGGAACCGCCAGTTCCAGAACGCCCGCACGTTGAGGTCGTCGTCCGCGCCGATGTTGCGGGCGTCGATCCCCTCCGCCCGCAGCGCGCGGGCGAACCAGCCCGCGTCGCCCCAGCCCGCGTCGCCGCCGGGCACGCGGAACACGAACGCCTCCCCGAGGTACGCCCCGGGCGCGACCGGCCGCCGCACCGCGATCCCGGGCAGTCCGGACAGCGCGGCGCTGACGTGGGCGTAGTTGCGGTGGAACAGGGCGAGCCGCTGCGGCAGCCGGGTCAGCTCGGCGCGCAGCAGGGCCGCCCGGATCTCGTCCATCCGCAGGCTCAGCAGCGGCAGGTCCAGGCCGGTCAGCGGCGGCTCGCCGTGCGGGAAGTGCCGCCGCAGCCGTCCCTCGTACGCCCCGGACAGCGCCACCGCCCGCGCGAACAGCGTGCTGTCGTCGGTGATGAGGAAGCCGCCCTCACCGCAGTTGAGCGCCTTGTCGGACTGGGTGCTGAACGCTCCGGCGGCCCCGAACGTGCCGAGCTTGCGCCCGTTGAGTTCGGCGCCGAGCGCCGGCACCGCGTCCTCGATGAGCGGCACGCCCATCTCGGCGGCGAACGCGGACAGCGCTTCGACGTCGGCGGCGAAGCCGCGCATGTGGACGACCATGACGGCACGGATCTCCGGCCGCCACCGGCGGCGCAGGTCGTCGAGGTCCATCCGCAGGTCGTCGTCCACCTCGACCAGGAATGGCCGGCAACCGGCCAGCACAATGGCGCTGGGGGTGGCGACGAAAGTGAATCCGGGGCAGGCCACCAATGAGCCCGGTGGCACTCCGGCGCCCATCAGGGCGAGCGCCAGCGCGGCGGTACCGCTGGAAACGGCCAGCGCGTGCCGGGTGCCGAAATAACGACACAGCTCGGCCTCGAACCGCCCGCATTCGGTTTCATTAGGCGGCCGATGGTCATATCGGAAGTAGAGGTGGCTGCGGACGGCGCGAATAGCCGCGTCCTCGTCCTCGCTGTGCACGAAGACGGCGCCCTTGTCGTACGTCGGCCAGGGCGTACGCCGCACCGGCTGCCCGCCGTGCAAGGCGAGCTGTTCGGGCAGCTCAGAGCCGTTCTGCACCGGCCTCGGCGGGCTCGGTGCGGGAGCGTCGTCGTTCCCGTCCACCGGCGGACTCCTCGGGCGAGCGGCGACAATTCCTAGCGACTCGATAGGATTGGCCGGGCCGTGCGCCGGGCATGGTCGCCCGGCGGAATCGCAGTCCCGGCGCGATCCCGTCGAGGGGTAAGAAATGCCACCAGATCCGACATTCATGGTACGTCGATCCAGCGAGAGTAATGATTGTCGTCGATCCCGTACGCGTCAACAGATAGACGTGAATATGTTCGGCGCCGGGCTGTGCCGACAGTGGACTATGCGGAATTGTCGCTGCCGGCCCGCTGATCCGCCGGTGCGGCGCCCCGCCTCTGCCGCCGAAGGTGGCGCGCCGCCCCGGCGCCTCGATCCGCCGCCCCGGTGCGCCGCCCCGGCGCGTCGGGCGACGCCCTGGGTGCGCCGGGCTCGATGGCATCGGGCCTGATTGCACCGCGCCCGATCGTGCGGGGTCCGGTCGTGCCGGGGTCCGGCCGCCGTCGGGACCCGCCGTCACCGAAAGTAACCTTCGCCGCTCGCGGCAGAACTCACTCCGCGCCCTTTGCTCTGCAGCCACCGGCGCATCGGTGACTCACGGCCACTGCCGCCTATGTGGCTGCAGAGCAAAGGGCGCGAAGGGGTATGCGTCCAACTATCGGCTCGCCGCGCATCTTCGCTGTTCAGGAGCAGGCTGCGGACAATTCGGCCCATTCGGCCCCGGCAACTACTGTCACCCTCTGTGATTGGCTGCCGAATCGGGCTGCTGTAACGGAAAGTCACCCACAAGGGCGAGCGTGCCGTCGATACCCGGCCTGACGAGGCCGGCGAATCAGGCGGCTCGCCAGTCGCGAACCAATGCGGCCACGGTGGCGTACCGCTGAGCCGGATCGGACCGGCCGGCCCGGTCGGCGACCGCGCGCTCGGCGGCGGTGCCCCGCCAGCCGGACGGGCCGTCGAGCAGGTGGTGCAGCGTACGACCCAGCGCGTGGACCGTGGTGCGCTCGTCGATCGTCGCGCCCCGGGTCAGCTCCTCGGGCGACAGGTAACGACGGGAACCGGGCAGCCGATCGGAGTCGAGCACGAACGGCCCCGGGCGGTACTCGTCCAGGTCGATCAGCCGCATCCGGTGGGCGTCGAAGTCGTAGAGGAAGCATCCGTCGTACAGGTCGACCGCGACGTACCCGGCCGCACTCACGGCCAGGTGGGCGTCGAGGATGACGTCCAGCGCGACGCGGACCTCGGCGACCGGCAGCCGCTGGAAGCGGGCCAGCCCGCTCCGGTCGCTGCCGCCGCCGGTGGTGGCGTGGTTGAGCACGACGCCGTCGCACCACGGGTACACCAGCGTCGGGCCGTCCGTGCCGTCGAGGACCAGCTCGGGCCGGACCACTGCCGGGTGCCGGACCGCGGCGTGCAGGCCCAGCGCGCGGGTCAGCGACTCACGCGCCGCGGGCGTCCCGGCCCGCTTCACGAACCAGCGCCGGCCCGCCGACTCCACGCCGTAGGAGACGCACCCGGAGTCCTGGTCGCCGAAGACCACGAACGCGTCGGCCGGGTCGAGGTTCTCCACGCGTCGAGGCTACGACGACGGTCGCGCCGGCGGCGGCCCGCCGGACCGCGTCGGGTCACCGCGGCTGGTCCACCACCTCGATCACGTCGGCCGGCGCGCGGCGCGGCGCCGGCGGCAGCTCCGCGTCCGGGCCCCAGCCGACGCGCACCACCAGGTACGGATCGCCGATGCCGGCCAGCAGGTCGCGCATCATCCGGCGCGGCCAGGCCAGCTCCACGGCGTCGCTGAGCGGCGCGCTGGCCAGCCCTTCGGCGGTGGCGGTGAGCAGCAGCGCCGACAGCGCCTCGCCGCCGCGCAGCCAGGCCGCCGGCTCGTCGGATTCGCCGAACAGGATCAGGTACGCCGCGCCCCGGTCGAAGTCCGCGCCCGCGCTGAGCCCGGCCGCCCCGCCGGGGGCGTAGTCGCGCAGCGGCACCCGGCGCGGGGACGGCCGCACGGCGGTGGCGGCGGGCACGCCGTCGCCGCTGCCCTCCGGGCGGTGGGTCCAGCGGTGCAGCTCCTCCCGGTACGCGGGGTCGGCCAGCTCCGCGTCGGCGGCGCGACCGGTGGAGACGGCGAGCATCGGCATCTGGTCCGGCCGGACCACGTGCAGATGGGCGCCCTCGGCCTCCACGGCGTCACCGAGCCGGGCCAGCACCGCCTCCGGCACCGGCCGGTCCCCGTACGCCCGGCGGTCGGTGCGGCGGCGCGGAATGGCGTCGACCAGGCGGCCCGCCGGCACGTCCAGGTCGGCCGGGCCGGTGGTACGCACCCGGGCCAGCAGCGACGGGTCGGCCGGGTCGGGCAGCCGCTCCACGGTGACCGCCCAGCCGACCGCCGTCAGCGACACGCGCGCGTGGTGCAGGGCGGCCCCGCAGCTCAGCATGAGCAGCCGGCCGTCCGGGTCGGTGTGGGCGAGCTGCCGGTCCGGGTCGGCGCGCAGCTCCAGCGCGTCGCCGGTGACCCGCCAGCGCCAGGGCTGCGTGTTGAACACCGACGGGGCGTGCAGGGACTGCCGGGCGGCCGCCTCCAGCACCCGTACCCTCGGGTCCTGCTCGGTGTGGGTCGATGAGCTGTTCATGGCGGCCCTCCTGGTTGCTCGTCCCCTTCCGACCCTGCCCGCCGCCGTCGCGGGCGGACAGGGCCGGAGGTCCCGGCCGCACCGGGCCGTGCGCCCCGGCGCGGCGTCAGGCCCCCTCCGGCTCCGGGGGTACGGCCAGAGCGATGGTCAGGTCGAGCACCGTCGTCGGGTCGTGCAGGCGGTCGCCGAACAGCTCCCGCAGCTTGCCCATCCGGTAGCGGACGGTCTGCGGGTGCACGAACAGGTCGGCCGCCACGTCGTCGCGCCGTCCCTGGTGCAGCAGCCACGACCGCAGCGTCTCGGCCAGCCGCTGCGCGGTGGCCGGGGGCAGCGCGGCCAGCGGCGCGAGCGCCTGCGCGCGCAGGTCGGCCAGGGCCTCCGGGTCCATGCTGAGCAGCAGCGTCGCCAGGTGGCGCTCGGTGTCGACAGGTCCGGCGTCCGCCTCGCCGAGGCCGAGCGCGAGCGCCCGGGTGGCCCGCTGGTACGACGCGGCGACCCGGTGCCAGGGCCGGGCCGGGCCGAGCACCGCCCGGTGCCCGTGCAGCAGCCGGGTGAGCTGGCGGCGCCGGCCGCCGTGCATGTCCGGCACCAGCAGGACGGCCAGATCCTCGACCGAATTCACGCCGGGCAGGTCCTCCCCGCTCTCCAGCGTGTACGGGCTGAGCAGCGCCAGCACCGCGCGCAGGTGCCGGCGGGGCAGCAGCACCACTGTCAGCGTCTGCGGCGGCGGCCAGTCGGCGCGCTCCGCGCTGCGCCGCAGCGACTCCTCCGGCTCGCCCGCCAGCAACTGCTGGGTGAGCCGTTCCAGGTTGCGGCGGCGCATCCGGCCGGCGCTGGCCAGCTCGTCGGCGTGCCCGGCTACGCTCGCCGCAGACAGCTCGTCGATGTAGGCGAACATGAGTTCGGCGAACTCGGCCACCGTCTCGGCGGCCAGCCCGCTGCGTACCGTCGTGGTCGACACCTCGCGCCAGGCCACCCGGGCGCCCACCCGGTACGCGGCCAGCAGCGCGTCCATGCTGCGCCCCGAGCGGGCCTCGCCGCTGCCCAGCGCGTACGCGGCCTCCAGCGCCGGGGCCAGGGGAGTGCTCGGGTCGAACGCCTGGGTACCCTCGATGAGCTGGAGGAACGTGCCGAGTGCGATGCGTACCGCGTTTTCGATCTTCGCCCGCATGGCTCCGGTGAGCGCGCCCGAGTAGTCAGGCACCTCGGCGGTGATCGCGGAGACCGTCCGCTCGGCCACCATCGGCAGCCGGGCGCGCAGCGTCTCCGCCACCCCGGCGTCGAGGTTGAGGTGCGCGGCGCGCTGCCCCGTACCGGCCTCCGACGTCATGTTGTTCCCTCCGAACAAAAACCTGCGACTGTTTCACCTTTGCCGGTCAAGATGTTATGCGATCGGGCGGTCACGCTGGTCATATGACCACAACTGCCCCCCGCCGCCCCCAGAAGGTCTCCTTCCGGGACAGGCTGCTGCGGCTGGCCGGAACGGTCACCACACCGGTGCTGCCCGACGACTACCTCGACCTGATCGCGCCCCTGCGCGCGGGCGCCCCGCTGCGCGGCAAGATCGTCGCGATCCGCCCGCAGACCCGCGACGCCGCCACGCTGGTGATCCAGCCCGGCCGCGCCTGGCAGGGCCACACGCCCGGGCAGTACATCCGCCTCGGCGTGGACGTCGACGGGGTGCGCCAGTGGCGCGCGTACTCGCTCACCTCGCCGCCGGACGCCGCCGACGGCCGGATCTCCGTCACGGTGAAGGCGATCCCCGACGGCAAGGTCAGCAACTACCTCGTACGCCGGCTCCGGCCCGGCACGATCGTGCACCTCGACCAGGCCCAGGGCGAGTTCGTGCTGCCCGCCGCGACGCCCGGGCGCGTCCTGTTCCTCACCGCCGGCAGCGGCATCACCCCGGTCATGGGGATGCTGCGCTCCGGGCTGGCCGATCGGGCCGACGTGGTGCTCGTGCACTCGGCGCCCACCCGCGACGACGTCATCTTCGGTACGGAACTGCGCGCGCTCGCCGACCGCGGCGCGCTGCGGCTGATCGAGCGGCACACCGACACCGACGGACTGCTCGACGTCGCCGAACTGGCCGACCTGGTGCCCGATCACCTCGACCGGGAGACCTGGGCGTGCGGGCCGATCGGCATGCTCGACGCGGTCGAGGGGTACTGGTCCTCGAACGGTCTCGTCGAGCGGCTGCACACCGAGCGGTTCCGCCCGACGGTGATCACGCCGGGCGAGGGAGGCACGGTGACCTTCACCGGGGCGGGCGTGACAGTCGAGTCCGACGGCGCCACCACACTGCTCGACGCGGGGGAGAACGCCGGAGTGCTGATGCCTTCCGGGTGCCGGATGGGCATCTGCTTCGGCTGCGTCGTACCGCTGCGCCAGGGCGCTGTCCGCGACCTGCGCAACGGCGACGTCACCACTGCCGTACCGGGGGACGGCGTGCTGGTCCAGACGTGCGTGTCGGCCGCCGCCGGTACCTGCGACATCGATCTCTGACAGGAGCCACCCACGTGACCGTCATCCAGAAGAAGGCCGTCAACCCGATCGCCCACCTGAGCGCCGAGGACATCGAGATCATCGGCAAGGAACTGGACGCGATCCGGGACCGGGTCCTCGCTGACCGGGGGGAGCGGGACGCCCGCTACATCCGCAAGGTGGTCAAGACCCAGCGGACACTGGAGATGAGCAGCCGTGCGGTGCTGCTGTTCTCGCTGTTCCCGCCGGCCTGGATCGTCGGCACGGCCGGGCTCACGGTCGCCAAGATCCTGGAGAACATGGAGATCGGGCACAACGTCCTGCACGGCCAGTGGGACTGGATGCGTGATCCGAAGATCCACTCCACCACCTGGGAGTGGGACCACGTCTCCCCGGCCGACCAGTGGAAGCAGTCGCACAACGAGCTGCACCACCGCTACACCAACGTGGTCGGCAAGGACAACGACCTCGGGTACGGCATCATGCGCGTCGACGAGGACCAGCCGTGGCACCCGATGCACCTCGGGCAGCCGCTCTGGAACCTGATCAACGCCATGTTCTTCGAGTACGGCATCGCCGCGTACGACATGGAGCTCGGCGACCACCTCAAGCAGCGCAAGCTGAAGGACCCGAAGTTCCGGGCCAAGGCGAAGGCCGTCGGGCGCAAGATCCGTCGCCAGGTGCTCAAGGACTACGTGGTGCACCCGCTGCTGTCCGGCCCGTCGTTCCTGTCCACGCTCGCCGCCACGTTCACCGCGAACCTGCTTCGCAACGTGTGGAGCCACTCGGTGATCATGTGCGGGCACTTCCCCAACGGCGTGGAGACGTTCGAGAAGACCTCCATCGACGGCGAGACCCGCGGTGAGTGGTACCTGCGGCAGATGCTCGGCTCGGCAAACATCAGCGGCAGCCGGCTGCTGCACATCATGACCGGCAACCTGTCGTACCAGATCGAGCACCACCTCTTCCCCGACCTGCCCAGCAACCGCTACCAGGAGATCGCGCCGCAGGTACGGGCGCTGTTCGACAGGTACGGCCTGCACTACACCACCGGCCCGCTGCCCAAGCAGGTCGCCTCCGCCTGGTGGAAGGTCATCCGCCTGTCGCTGCCCAACCGCAACGACAGCCGGCAGCCGGTCGCCCCGGCCCCGCTGGTCTCCTCCGGTACGGCCTGACCCGCCCGTTCGGTGCACGGCCGGTGAACGTTCACCGGCCGGCACCTGACCATCCGCTGCACAGTCGGCATCACCGCAGCTCAGAGCCGGTTTAGCGGCCGTCGTGACGGTCCCGCGTCCCCGTACACTCGCGCCCGTCGGGGCGTACGGGTGAAGGGTGTTCGACGATGCGGCTTCGCCGGCGCGTGGTCATGCTCGTCGACAACGCGATCGACGGTGACTCGCGGGTGCAGAAGGCGGCGCGCTCGGCCGCCGACGCCGGCTGGGACGTCACCCTGATCGGCTGCGCCCACGTCGACGCCGAACGCCGCTGGCGGCTCGGCGACGCCGAGGCCCGCGTCCTGCCGCTCGCCGCTTCACCGGCCGTCGTCGCCGGCCAGCGCGGCGTTTCCGCTTCGGGTGGCCGTGCGGGCTCGCGCGAGGGCTTCGCGAGCCTGGGCGGCGTGTCCGGGCTGCGGGCGCGGCTGGTGGCCCGGGGCGGGCTCCCGTTGCGCGCGGCGCGGCTGGCCCGCTGTCCGGTGGAGCACGCCCAGGTCCGCTACTGGCGGGCCCGGCTGCGGGACGGGGCCTGGCGGCGGCTGGAGCCGGGCCTCTGGGACTACGAACGGGTCGCCGGGCCCGTCGTTGACGAGCTGCGACCCGAGCTGATCCACGCGCACGACTTCCGGATGCTCGGCGTGGCCGCCCGCGCCGTGGACCGCGCCCGCGCCGCCGGACGCGACGTCAAGCTGGTCTGGGACGCGCACGAGTGGCTGCCCGGCGCACGACCCCGCCGCGAGAACCGCCGCTGGCTGCCCGCGCACCTCGGCTACGTCCGCGAGTACGTCGGTCACGCCGACGCGGTGGTCACCGTCTCCGACACGCTCGCCGACCTGCTGGTACGCGACCACGCCCTGCCCGAACGCCCGACCGTGGTGCTGAACGCCCCGGTCACCACCGCCCCCGAGCCGGCTGCTCCCGTGCCGACCGCCTCCGACCCGCCCGTCCCCGAGCCGGCCGTCCCCGAGCCGGCCGTCCCCGAGCCGGCCGCCCCCGAGGCGCCCGCCTCCGAGCCGCCCGCCCTCGAGTCGGCCGCCTTCGAGACCGCCGACCTGGCCGCTCCCGACCTGCGGCAGCGGTGCGGTCTGCGCCCGGACACGCCGCTGCTCGTCTACAGCGGGGCGATGGCGGTCCAGCGCGGCGTGGACACCGTGGTCGAGGCGTTGCCGCTGCTGCCCGGCGTACACCTGGCGCTCGTCGTCGCCGACCCGGACGCCGCCTACGTCCGTCAGGTCGTCGCCCGCGCGGCCCGGCACGGCGTGGGCGACCGGGTGCACGTGCTGCCGTACGTGCCGCACCACCAGCTCGTCGAGTTCCTCGCCACCGCCGACATCGGGCTGATCCCGCTGCACCACTGGCCCAATCACGAGATCGCGCTGATCACCAAGTTCTTCGAGTACGCGCACGCGCGGCTGCCGATCGTGGTCAGCGACGTCCGCACCATGGCCGAGACGGTCCGGGCCACCGGCCAGGGCGAAGTGTTCCGCGCCCGCGACGCCGCCGACCTGGCCCGCGCCGTCCGGACGGTGCTGGCGGATCCGGCCCGCTACCGCGCCGCGTACGAGGGCCCGGACTCGCCACTCCCGGGGTGGACGTGGGAGGCGCAGGCCGAACGCCTCGACGCCCTCTACCGCCGGCTGCTCACCCCCACCCGCTGACGCCCGCCACCCACCTCCTGCCACCCACAACCCGCCATCCGCGACCCGCCACCCGCGACCCGCCACCCGCCACCCGCCCGGGTGGAACACCATGGGTGTCTCCGGCCCGTTTTGACACCCATGCCGTTCCACCCGCACCTCGGGAGTCGCATGATCAACTCCACCTCGGTGAAGTGGCGGTATCCGAAGGGCGCCGACCCCGCCATTTCGGGGAAGTGGTGTTGATCTTGAGTCAGCGCGAGCGAGGGCGAGGGTGGGCGCGGGCGAGGGCACGGGGGCGCGCGGGAAAAGGGCTGGGCGGGACGGGGCGGCCGGGCTAGCGTCGAAGTATGCAGAGCAGGCGCACCTTCACCGCCGCAGCCGCGCGAGCTTCCCGCTCGCCGGTTGCCGCCGCCTGACCTGCCCCACACCCACGCCGGCGACCGGAAACGGTCCGCCGGCGTCGTCGTGTCGACGCCAACGCGCGCGGCGGGCCGTCCGGTCACCCGTACCCGGAAGGCACCCGCCATGACACCCGACGACATCACCCGGACGTTCCTCGACCACTACCACCGGCACGGCCATCAGGACGCGCCGGAGAGTTCGCTCGTTCCGCCGCCCGGTGACCCGGTGCTGTTCACCACGTCCGGCATGCACCCGCTCACCCCGTACCTGCTGGGGCGCCCGCACCCGGGCGGACGGCGACTGGCGAACGTGCAGCGGTGCCTGCGCACCACGGACCTGGACGAGGTCGGCGACAGCACCCACCTGACCGTTTTCCAGATGCTCGGCTCCTGGTCGCTCGGCGACTACGACATCGCGACCAGCCTGCGCTGGGGCTTCGGCCTGCTCACCGACGGCTTCGGCATCCCGGCGGGGAGGCTGCACGCCACGGTCTTCGGCGGCGGCGGCGACGGTGAAGGGCCGGACGACACCGCGCGGGACACCTGGACCGGGCTCGGCGTGCCGGTGGAGGCGCTGGGCGAGGACAACTGGTGGTCCAACGGCCCGACCGGCCCCTGCGGACCGGACTCGGAGATCTTCGTGTGGACCGGCGACGGCCCGCCCACCGGCACACCCAGCACCGACGCGCGGTGGGTGGAGGTGTGGAACCACGTGCAGATGCGCTACCACAGGCACCCCGACGGCCGGCTCACGCCGCTACCGCACTCCAGCATCGACACCGGCATGGGCCTGGAACGGCTGGAGATGGTGCTGCGCGGCGACCGGTCCGTGTTCACCGGCGACGGGCTGCGGCCGTGGGTGGACGCGGTGGGGGAGCGGTGGGACCTGCGCGGTGCGGACCTGCGCGTGGTCTCCGACCACCTGCGGTCCGCGGTGGTCGTGCTCGGTGACGGGGTACGTCCCGGCAACACCGGCCGCGGGTACGTGCTCCGACGGCTGCTGCGCCGCGCGCTGACAGTCCTGTGGCGCGACGATCCGGCGCGCACCCTGAACGATCTGCCACCCCAGGTGTACGGGGACACGCTGCGCCGCTTCCGCCAGCCGGTCGACGTCGGCTCGCTGCACGCGACGCTGGTGGACGAGGAACGCCGCTTCCGCGGACTGCTGCGACGCGGACGGTCGCTCGTGGACCGGGTACGGGCGCGCGGGCCGCTGACCGAACGCGACTACCACTGGCTGCACGACACCCACGGGCTGCCCCGCGACCTGGTCGACGGCCTGCTCGCCGAGGCGAGCTGAACAGCGGCCTGGCGGGCGGCGGCCAGGCCAGCGGCGGCGGCGCAGCGGTGGCCGCCCGGCCGGGCCGGTGCCAGACTCGGAGGCGGACGCCACGCGAGGGAAGCGGACGCCGCCGCGAGGAGAGGGCTGCCGATGACCGAGGTACGGCCGGATGAGGAGACGGTGCCGCTGTTCGGCGCCGAGGTGCGCATCGCCGACGCGGCCGGGCTGCTCGCCGCCGCCGTCGACGGGCCGGTGGAGCTGCTCGTCGACGGCGACTTCCCGGCCCCGGTGCGGGAGGTCCGCTGCACCGTGCGCGCCGACACCGCAGCCGAGCCGCCGGTGCACCGCTTCGAGGCGTACCTGCGGGTGGAGAGCACCCCGGCGGGCCTGATCGCCCTCGGTCTGGCCGGGCCCGTCGGCGTGCTGCTCGCCGAGCGGCTGGCCGCGCGCGGCGGCGACGGCCCGGCCGCCGCGGTGGGCCGGATCGCCGCGGAGCCCGGCCGGCGCATCTGGCCGCGACCGGTCGCCACGCTCGCCGCGCCGCCCGGCGACGAGGCCGGCCGGGAGGTGCTGCGCGTGGCCCGCGAAGCCGGGCTGCGGCCCCGCGTCGACCAGGACAACGGCACGGTACGCATCCGCGCCGACGTACCAAGCGCCGAGGTGGGTCCGGCGCACCTGACGGCGATGGTCGGCCTGCTGCTCCAGGCCGTACGCGAGTTGTCCGGCGACAGCGACGAGCCGACGGTGCTGCGCGGCCGGACGTATCTTGTGGGGCGGCGACCGGTGACGGCGGCGGCGGGGCCGCGCAGCGCGACGGTGACCCTCGACCAGGTCGGCGGCCTGCCCGACGTGGTCGCGCGGTTCCGCGAGGTGGCGGTGTCGTTCCGGCACCCGGCGGCGATGGCCCGCTGGGGTGCGCGCCGGCCGCAGGGCATCCTGATGTACGGGCCGCCCGGTACCGGCAAGACCATGCTGGCCCGGGCGCTGGCCAACGAGGTCGGCGCGGACTTCGTGGAGATCCGCACCCCGGAGATCCTGGACAAGTACCTCGGCGGCTCGGAACGCAACATCAAGCGCATTTTCCGGGAGGCACGCCGCTACCGGCGGCCCACAGTGATGCTGTTCGACGAGTTCGACTCGATCATCAGCTACGCCGGCGCCGGCGGCGACGCGGCCAGCCAGGCCGTCAACGCGGTAGCGGGCATCTTCAAGCAGGAGATGAACACGCTGTTCGAGGAGAACCCCGACGTCATCGTGGTCGCCACCACCAACTTCCCGCACCGCGTCGACGCCTCGCTGATCCGCTCCGGCCGTTTCGACCTGAAGATCGCCATTCCGGCGCCGGACGAGAACGGACGCGCGGAGATCCTCACCAAGATGATCCGCGAGCTGATCGACCGGCACGAACGGCCCGGCTTCACAATGTTCGCCGACGACCTCGACCCGGCCGCCCTCGCGGCCGACACGGCCGGGCTGACCGGCGCGGACCTTCGCGAGGCGCTGCGCCGGGTGCAACTCGCCAAGGCGCTCCGGGAGGCGGCGGAGGGTGCGCCGCCGGCTCCGATCGGTCAGGATGACGTGCGGGAGGCCGTCGCCGGGTTGCGCCGCGGCTGACCGGAAGGAGTCCACGTTGTCCTCGTCCGATCTGCTGCTGTCCCGCCGCGACCTCGCGTTCCTGCTGCACGACTGGCTGGACGTGACCCGGCTGACCGAACGCCCCCGCTACGCCGAGCACACCCGGGAAACAGTCGACGAGGTGCTCGACCTCGCCGCCCGGGTCGCCGCCGAACGCTTCGCCCCGCACAACCGGGCCGCCGACACCGGCGAGCCCACGTTCGACGGGCAGCGCGTGCGGACCATCCCGCAGGTGAAGGCCGCCCTGGAGGCGTTCGCCGAGACCGGGCTGCTCGCCGCCACCATGGACGAGTCGGTCGGCGGGCTGCAACTGCCGCACACGGTGGCCGCCGCCGCGTTCGCCTGGTTCCAGGCCGCCAACGTCGGCACGTCGGCGTACCCGATGCTCACCCTCGGCAACGCCAACCTGCTGCTCGCCCACGGCAGCGCCGAGCAGATCGACACCTGGGTACGCCCGATGGTCGAGGGACGGTTCTTCGGCACCATGTGCCTGTCCGAACCGCAGGCCGGCAGCTCCCTGACCGACCTGACCACGCGGGCCGAGCCGCAGGACGACGGCACGTACCGGATCGTCGGCACCAAGATGTGGATCTCCGGCGGTGACCACGAACTCGCCGAGAACATCGTCCACCTGGTGCTGGCCCGCATCCCCGGCGCGCCGCCCGGCGTGAAAGGGCTGTCGCTGTTCATCGTGCCGAAGGTGCTGCTCGACGACGACGGCAACCTCGGGCCGCGCAACGACGTGGTGCTGGTCGGCCTCAACCACAAGCTCGGCTACCGGGGCACCATCAACACGCTGCTGAACTTCGGTGAGGGCGTGCACCGGCCGTACGGGCGGGTCGGGGCGGTCGGCTACCTGGTGGGACAACCGCACCAGGGGCTCGCGGTGATGTTCCACATGATGAACGAGGCGCGCATCGGCATCGGGGCCGGCGCCACCGCGCTCGGCTACACTGCGTACCTGAAGTCCGTCGCGTACGCTCGGCAGCGCCCGCAGGGCCGGCCGGTCGCCGACAAGGACCCCACCACGCCGCAGGTGCCGATCGTCGCCCACCCCGACGTACGCCGGATGCTGCTGGCCCAGAAGAGCTACGTGGAGGGCGCGCTCGCGCTGGTGCTCTACTGCGGACGGCTGCTCGACGAGCAGAAGACCGCGCCCGCCGAGGCCGACCGCGAACGGGCGCAACTGCTGCTGGACCTGCTCACCCCGATCACCAAGAGCTGGCCGGCGCAGTGGTGCCTGGCCGCCAACGACCTGGCCATCCAGGTGCACGGCGGGTACGGCTACACCCGCGACTACGACGTCGAGCAGCACTGGCGGGACAACCGGCTCAACGCCATCCACGAGGGCACCCACGGCATCCAGGCCCTCGACCTGCTCGGCCGCAAGGTCACCATGCGCGACGGCGCCGCGCTGGAACTGCTGCTGGAGACCATCCGCGGCACCGTGACCCGGGCGTGGAAGGCCGAGGGGTTCGCCTCGGAGCTGGCCGGTCAGCTCGCCGCGGCGGTGGACCGGATCGCCGTGGTGACGCGGCGGCTGTGGGCTCCGGGCGATCCGGAGCTGGCGCTGGCGAACGCCTCGGTCTACCTGGAGGCCGTCGGGCACGTGGTGATCGCGTGGATGTGGCTCGAGCAGGTGCTCGCGGTGGAGGCGCTGGGGTCACCGGACGGGGCCGAGGGGGAGTTCCTGGCGGGGAAGAGGCAGGCGGCGCGGTACTTCTTCAGGTGGGAGCTGCCGAAGGTGGGGGCGCAGTTCGACCTGTTGGAAGGGCTGGACCGGACGACGCTGGACATGCGCGAAAGCTGGTTCTGAGGATTGTCAGCCGACGTCTGGGCGGTTCTGACCGACGAACAGCGACTGCGCTGGACGTTCACACCGTTCGCGCACGTCGGCCCGCTGGTGTTCGGAATGACGCACGAGCAGGTGCAGGCTGCTGTGCACGGCGTCCTCGGTGTCGCTTGCTCCGACAGGTGGGCGGATTTCTGGCTTGAGCGGAGTGCGGGCGCGGCGCCGACCGGACCCGCGGTCACCACCTATTACGACGAGTCGAACAGCTTGGCCGGCGTCGCCGTCAACGCCCTTCGCGGACCGCAGGTGACACTGGACGGATTGCGGCTGGTGGGACAGCGGCCCTCACGGCTGGAGCACGATTTCACCGAGCACCTCGCGGAGCGCAGCCTGGAATTGAGGTACTCGCAGGGCGCCGATCCGTGTTCGTCGCAGCTCGGGTTGGTGCTGCGGGTACAACGGGCCGGTGATGTGGTGCTGAGCCGCCCGGTGATGGTGGCGAAAGCATGGGCAGAGGGCTGCTGGGACGTGAGCGAGGGCTGCATCCCGACTCGGGAATGGACGACGTTCGCGTCGTGAAAGGACGTCCTCGGCGGAGAGCGCGGCTCGGCACAGCCATAGACAAGGTGTAAAGTCTAAACTCTACGGATCACCGTTGGCGCGCTCCTCGAAAGCGGGGTAACGGTTGAGAGGAAACGCGCGGTGGCTGGTAGCCACCGGTGCCAGCGCAATGTTGGTGGCCGCGACCTGGCTGGCGTGCCAGGTGTGGGCCGACTTGGACGTACAGACCTCAGCAACCGTAGCGGCGCTCGTATGTCCGGTCATCGGTGCGGCCCTGGCTGCGTGGGCCGGCCATTCGGGAGAGCAGAAGGCGGTGGCCGACTCCGACCCGCCGAATAGGCGCCGCGAAGTCGTCTACAACCTCCCGCCACGTAACCCCTGTTTCGTCGGACGAGACATTCAACTCGCCGCTTTCGAGAACGGCATCGAGGAGCGGACGCCGACTGTCGTCCAGGTGCTCCATGGAATCGGCGGCGTCGGAAAAACCACGCTGAGCACCGAATACGCCTACCGTCGACTGCAGCGCTACGACCTGGTCTGGTGGATCGACGCGGAGACGCCGTCAATGATCGGCGGCCAGCTGACGTCGCTGGGCGTCGCGGCCGGATGGGTGAAGACTGCGGCCGACATCCCTTCGGCTCTCCGCGAGGTGAGGCTCCAGTTCTCCCGGACCGATCGATGGCTGCTCATCTTCGACAACGCGGAGGATCCGGCCGCACTGGCGCAGTGGGTGCCCCAGGGGCCGGGGCACGTCATCATCACGTCCCGGAATCCCGCTTGGGAGTTGATGGGAGATCCGGTTGCATTGGACCCGTTCTCGCGGGCCGAATCGGTGGCTCTCATGAGGCGTCTGTCGCCCACGTTGAGCAGCGCTGAGGCGAACGACATCGCCAGTCGTCTGGAAGATCTGCCCCTGGCGGTCGCCCAGGCGTGCTCCCTCATGAACGAGACAGGTATGTCCGCGACGGAATATCTCAAGGAGTTGGACCGCAACGGTAGGGAACTGCTGGAGGACGGGCGCCTGCCCACCTACCCCACGCCGCTGACACAGGTGGTGGTGACCGCTCTCCGGCGGCTGGAGGAGGAATCCCCGGCGGCCGTGCAGCTTTTCGAGATCTGTTCGATGATGGCGGCCGAGCCGATCCCCGTCGAGTTGTTCAGGCCAGAAACCGCCGTCGTGCTGGCAGAGCCGCTGGCGGCGCAGTTGCAGACGACGCTGGGGATGCGCCGGACGCTCGGCTGGATCTCGCGCTACGGCCTGGCACGGGTGGACGGGAAATCGATTCTGCTGCACCGGCTCGTGCAACTGGTGATCAGTGGAAGCATCGACGCGGAACGCCGCCCGGAGATCCGCCGAAGGGCCGACGAGGTCCTGGCGAGCGTCTGCCCGGCCGACAGCAAGAGCACGTCGTCGTGGGAACTCTGGGACCGGCTGATGCCGCACCTGCTGGCTAGCGACCTCGTCGCGACCCCGGCAACATCTCTGCGATCCGCTGCTCATAGGGCGGCCTGGTATCTGGCCGAGCGTGGTGAGCTGGAACACGGTCGAGAGCTGGCCGCGACCCTCTACGAGCACTGGCAGGTCTACCTCGGACCTGATGATCGGCAAACACTTTCCGCCGGCCACACCGTGGGCGGCGCCCTCTGGCGGCAGGCACGGTACGCGGAGTGTCAGGACATGGCTGTCGAGGTGTACAGGCGGAGCCGCCGAGCCTTCGGTGAGGACCAACTGCTCACCCTCAACGCGGCGGATCTCTTCGCGTCCACCCTCCGTGAACTCGGAAAGCCCCGAGACGCGCGTGCCCTGCACGAGGACACCTTGAAGCGGAAGGCGAGGATCTTCGGCGAGGAGCACCTGGAGACACTGGGAACCGCGCACAACCTGGCTCTGGATCTTCGGGCGCTCGGGCGGCACGAGGAGAGCCTGGCCCTCAACCAGGAGACCTACGTGCGTCGGCGGAGAGTACTCGGCGACGACCATCCCCATACGCTGCTCTCGGCCTACGACGTGGTGATCGATCTGCTTGCCGCCGGTCGCACCGATGAAGCTCTGACCCTTTGCCGGGAGACGGTGAGGAAACGGGTCGAGGTGCTCGGGCAGGAGCATCCGGAGACGGTGAAGACGACACGTCTCGCGGAACAGATCGTGTCGGGCGCGGAGGTGGACACCCGATCGCGACTGTCCGGCTGACCGTTATCGGATCGGGTCCGCCGGCCTGCCCGTCTACGATGTCTCGCATGACTTCGTGGTTCCGCCTCGGCCGCGTCGGCATCCTCGTCATCCCCGTCGCGACTGCAGTCGTAGCGTGCGGCACTGACCACCGCCCCTCTACTCCGGAGCCCGGATCGGCGGCCCGGAAGGTCACTGTGGTCCGAGGAGACCAGACCTACCCGGTGACCGCCGAAGTGACCGCCTGGAAGACGACTGTCCACCCCCAGGCACCCGAGCGGGGTCCGGCGGTGCACTTCCACTACCGCTTCACCAGCGGGGACCGGTGGACCGCCACGGAACGCGTCGAGCTTCAGGCCTGCGCGGTCGACGGTCGCAGAGTCGTCATCCTGTGTACGTTGATCGTCAAGGACTCCCTCGTGGACGGCTGGTTCGGGCCCAGCACGGAGCTGGACCTTGCCCGTACATCTGATGTCCTGCTCCTGCCGTACCAGATGTACGCGGGACTTCACGCCGGTGATCCCAAGGACCACGACGGTTATGTCCCGCCGGAGATTCTCGGCCCAGGCAGCCAGCTCTGACAGGCCGATCCACTCGCCATGTCGGGATGCTCGAACCCGTCGGGCACTGCGCCGAACGGCACCGGTCCGCCAGGCGGCTACCGCGCTGCCATGATGGCGAGGTGATCATCCCCGGATACCTGGACGGTTACGAACCGCCGATCCTGCGGTCGCCGCTGGTCGACGGATCCGACCTGATGTCGTACGCGATGTTCTGGCCCACCTTCCTCGCCACCGTCGGCGGAGCCGCGTCGGCACCGGACGCGTTCGGCGTCGATCCAGCCGATCTGGAACCGATCGTCGACGCATTCCTCGACCCGGACCGATGGCCGGTGTTCTCGCTACCGCTCGCCGAGGGCTGTCGCCTGCACGTCGTCCTGCGCAACTACGAGGGCGAGGGGGGCGTCGACTACGTGCTCGACCCCGGCACCGGCGACGTGTCGATCCCCCTCGCCGCGATGGAGGGACATTTCCGAGGGCCGGCGTTCGCATGGCAGGAGGTGGTCGCCGCAGCGCGGCAGCCGGATCCGGACCACACGCCGGCCGAGCGGTTGCTCCTGCTCGTTCCGGCCTGTGCCGACAGCAGCCGCCCGGACACGGCGGTCGACATGACAGCGGAAGCCCTGACCACCCTCGGCGCCCGGTCCGGTGGGCGTCAGCTCAGTGAAGAACTGCTCACCAGCCCCAGGTACTGGGGGCCGTGCCGATGGACGTACGTGGACGACGTTCTCGTCGGCCTCGGACCGGCTACCTACCGCCGTCACGGAGGTGAACTGTCGCCGGAACAACTCCGCCTCGTCGCCACCGCGCTTCAACCTGGCGATGCCGGCATCAAGCGGTAGTCAGGGGAACCTGCTTGGCACCGACGGAGCCTCGTTCGCCGGCTTGGTGCCGGACGCCGTCAGTCGGACGTCAGGTTCCATCGTGCGGGCAGGGTGTCACCGCACAGGGCCGTGGTGTCCTCTGACGTCTACGTCACGGGCGGGCTGGCGGGCGGATTCAACCATGCCATTGGAGCGCCGGTGAGGGCGACGTCGGCGAGACGATGGGCAGACGATGTCTTGAGCGCAGATCGTGAGCTGTCGATCCAGCGCTGCACGTCCGCGACACCCTGATGCCGGTACTCAACCGCTTGGACGAGGCACTCCAACTTGTCCGCGTCGCGGGCCACGATGGCTTCCAGGGTTTCGCCGGCCTCGTACTCTGCGACGGCAGCGTTGATCACGTCGGCAACGGCGGGTGGGCAATCGGCTACCTGGTCGGCGGTGACGGCGGTGTTGGGTGGGGCCGTGAGATAGCGCTTGGCGATGTGGGGGATGTCGGTGATCCGGGTCTCCTGCGTGTCGTGCAGGACGCACAACATCGAGACGCGACCCGGGTCGGCGCCCTCCATGGCCGCGAGCATCATGCCGATGAGTGCCGTGCGGAACGAGTGGTCGGCGATCGACTCGGGGTGCTTCACACCGGCGAACCACCAACCGGTACGGGCAGCGCGCTTGAGCACGCCGGCCTCGAAGATGAAGCTCATGGCTCCTGCGTGCGGATCGTCGGTCATCGGAAGCGCCCTCCCATCCGGCGAGCTTGTCGACATCACGTCACCTCCGCCGTCTCGTCAGTTGATGGGGAGACGGTAGACGAGGTCGTATCGCCCGCCCGGTAGCACAATGTCGGCCGTCTCCACAGGCGTGCCGCTCGCCGTTTAGGTCCGCTCGATGGTGTGCACAAACGTGCGGGCCGGCAGGTTGAGAGCCTCGACCTCCTCGGCCGTCGCTGATCGATGGCTGACACGCTCCACGACCTCGTCGACCCGTACGCCGATGGTGTCCATGCGTGCGACGACGCCCTTGATCTCTCCGTCCTCGGGCCACTCGACCGGAGTGCCCTTGGTGAGGGCACGTGGCTCGTACGACACGGAGAGCTGTATCGGGTCGCCGTCGGCGAGGAAGCGGTATGACGTCCGCATCACCGGTGCGCCCGGCTCGATGCCGAGCCGGGCGGCAATCCGCTCATCGGCCTGCTCGTGTCGGCTTTCGTGCTCCCACGTGCCGTGCTGTCCGGCGTCGGCCGCGTCGCGGGCGAACGGGGACGCCGGGCCGTCGGCGGAGCGGACGTCGCGGCCTCGGGCATGACGGACCAGCCGGGTGGTGTGTCGGACGTACACGCCGGATCCGGCGCGACCCTCCACGATGCCCTCGCCCTTCAGCACGGCGATGGCCCACTTGGCGACGGTCCGGCTCACCTCGTACTGGCGCATCAGGCCGGACTCGGACGGCACCTTGGCTCCAGCGGGGAGTTCTCCGGACAGGATCGCGGCACGTAGGTCGGCGGCGATCGTCAGGTAGGCAGGCGGCGTTGGCATGTTGGCGGCACCTCCGGTCAGCCCGACCAGTCGACCACAGGGCGCAGGGGAGCGGCAGGTAGGAGACGTCTCGACGTCAATACAAGAGCACCGATCCACGTACACTGGCGCACGGGTATGCCGGCTTACCGGCCGGTGCCGAAGTCCCAGCCCTCGTCCTGGGAGGCAGGCGAGACATGGCCAGCAAGGCCGACACGATCGGTGCCCGGATCCGCTACTGGCGGATGCGCCGTGGCGGGATGAGCCAGGCCGTTCTCGCCGGGCTCGCCGGGGTCAGCCAGTCCTACATCTCTCAGGTCGAGTCCGGCCGCAAGACGATTGACAGGCGCTCCACCCTGGTCGCTGTCGCCGCCGCGTTGCAGATCACGGTCGCGGACCTGCTCGGTCAGGGCACCGAGACGGGTGACCCGGCACGCGAGCGCGCGGCGGAGTGCGTGCCGGCGATCTGGTCGGCGCTGATCGAGATCGAGGACGGCGAGCGGCGGCCGTCGACGCGTACCCCGGGAGAGTTGGCGGCAGGCATCGCGCGCAGTGAGCAGCTTCGCCACCGCTCGAACTTCCCGGCCATGTCGCAGATGCTGCCCGGCCTGCTGCTGGAGGCTGCCGCGGCGGGCGGCCCGGCGCTCGCGCAGGTGGCGTACCAGGCGTCGGCCTGCCTGCGGCACCTCGGGTACCGACACCTGGCGTTGAACGCGGCGCGGGTGGCGGTGACGGCGGCCGAGGACGTGGCGGAGGCGGCGTGGCTGGGCGCGACCCGCTTCGCGTACGCGCAGAGTCTGCCGATCGAGTCGGCGTCGCTCGCCGCGCGGGCGGCTGACCGGTCGCTCGCGGAGCTTCAGTCCGCCGCCTCCGATGAGCGGGTCCGGCAGATGCTCGGCCAGTTGCACCTGTCGGCGGCTCTGGCCTCGACAGTCAGCGGGCGCCTCGACGCCGCGCGTGACCATCTGACCGAGGCCGCCCGGGAAGCGGCGACCCTCGGTGACCCGACGGACGGCATGGGATTCAACGGCTGCGGATTCGGGCCGACGAACGTGACGCTGTGGGAGATGTCCATCGCGGCCGAGTCCGGCGAGCCCGGCCGGGTGATCGAGCTGTCCCGCACCGTACGGCCGCAGGTGCTGGCGGCATCGATCCGGCAGATGTCGTACTGGCTCGACCTCGGGCGGGCACTGGCCGATTCCGGTCGCCGGGACAACGAGGCGATAGCGGCGTTCGTGCGCGCGGAGCAGGCAGCGCCGGTGCCGTTCTCCCTCAACCCGCTCGCCCAGGACGCGGTCGTCGCGACGGCGCAGCGAGCCAAGCGGCGGGCCGTGCCGAACGAGCTGCGTCTGCTGGCGGGGCGCCTCGGCATCAGCCTGGCGGCATAACCAGCGGTAATTTCTCCATCACCATGCGGCCCTAGTGTCCGTTTTCGGGTGAGGAAACGCCTCATCCTGCCGGGCGCGACACGGCACTCCCTTGTGAAGTGATCCGTCGCGCTGGAGCGGACGGAGGTGGTGATGGACGGTCGGAACCGATGGCGCCCGACAGGCCAGGAAGCGCAGCAGGCCGAATGGGAGGCGGCGAAACGGAGGATCCTCGGCCTGGCTGATTCCGATCACGCGCAGACAGCATCCAGCGAGTCGGCGGCAGCGCAAGCGCCGCACCGGGATGCGGACGTCGCCGCGCCCGCCAAGCCGCGCCTGCCGTACGAGGGCTACCTCCTCGCCGTCGCGTCGACGCTCGTACGCCGGCATCGCCCGGCCTGGTCGTGGCGGAAGTGGCGGTGGGTGTGCCGCTGCGGTGCGGACCTGCCGTGTCGGAACCGTCACCGCGTACCGATCAATCGCGGTCACTGGCCGTCGCAGGAGGACCAGTGAGCACCGCTGAACAGGCGATCCTGGCGGTGCACGTACGGGGTCTGGACGGGATGTGCGTGGGTTGTCGGCTGTGGTGGGCGCGGCTGACTCCGTACCCCTGCTGGCAGGTCGCGTGGGCGACCAGCCGGCAGGCGCGCGCGAGCGTCGCCCGCTTCCTGGGGGTGCGCGGGTGAGCACCCACGGGCCGGTGCTGCCGGTCTGGACGTGCGGGGGGTGCGGTGTGCCGTGGCCGTGCGCGACGCGGCGGCGGGAGCTGCTTGCGGAGTACGAGGGTGCGCCGGTGTCGCTGGCGGTGTACCTGGGGGCGCAGCTGGTGCGAGCGACTGCGGATCTCAGCTGGGCGCCGGCGGGGACGTTGCACCGGCGGTTCCTGGGGTGGGTGCGGTGAGCGTGCTGCGGGCCGGCGACGAGAAGTTCCACTACAGCGACGGGTCGCACCGGTGGACGGCGCCGGATCCGGGGTACGACCAGGAGGTGTGGGAGGAGCAGGTCCGCCAGCACAAGCTGCGGCACCTGCGCAACGAGCGCCCGAGGGTACGCATCCGACGGATCGTGTGACGGGTGCGAGACTGGGCCGGTGACTCACCCGCTCGCGCGCCGCGTCCACGACACCTGCCATCTCACCGGCCGGTTCCATCTCCGATCCGGGCAGGTCAGCGACGAGTACTTCGACAAGTACCTGTTCGAGGGGAAGCCGGAGCTGCTGCGCGAGGTCGCCGAGGCGATGGTGGCTCTGCTGCCGGAGTGCGACGTGCTGGCGGGGATGGAGATGGGCGGCATTCCGATTGCCACGGTGATGTCGCAGCTGACCGGGCTGCCGACGGTCTTCGTGCGCAAGCAGGCCAAGGAGTACGGGACCGCGAAACTGGCCGAGGGCGGCCGCGTGAGCGGTCTGCGGGTCGTGGTGATCGAGGACGTCGTGACCACGGGAGGCGCGCTCCTGGCCTCGTGTGGACAACTCCGGTCCGTCGGTGCCCAGGTGGAGACGGTGGTCTGCGCCATCGACCGCGAGCAGGGCGGGCGGGAGAACCTGGCGGCCGAGGGGCTGCACCTCCGCGCCGCCCTCACCCGTCGTGATCTGGAAGCATCGCTGACGGCGTAAGGCTAGGGCTGCTCCGGGCCGCTGCTGGCGTTGTACGCGTTTTTGGCGGCGACCACTGCCGCCTGGATGTGCGCGGGGTCGACGCCGTGGACGTTGAGCGGCGGGTGCAGACGCCGGACGAGTTCGGCCTCGATGATCGTCGGCTCGGGGTCTTCCGCCCAGGTCAGGTGCAGATTTTCGTGCATCCAGGCGGTCAGCCGTGCCTCGTCCTCGGGGACCAGGACGACGCGGTCGGTCCAGGTGGTCCGGTAGCCCTCGGAGACGAGGAGGCCGGCAAGTGTGCGGCGCAGGGTCGAACTGCCCGAACGCCTCAGATGGTTGCGCAGGATCCGGCCCCGCAGGCTGGTCGCCCGGCCGAGATAGATCATCCGCCGCGACGGGTCGGTGTCGTTCGGTGGCCCGGGGAGGTCGGGAAGGACCGAGGGCAGGGCCCACCAGGCGTAGACGCCGCTGCCGCGGGCGAGCCGCTTGACGGCGACGTCGAGTGCGACCGGCGGGCCGGTCAGCAACCGCAGGGCCGCGTCGACCCGTTCTTCGTCGGTCGGGACGACGGCGGGCCGCCGTTCGGGGAAGGTCACCGGGACCATCCTAGGCGTTCGGCGGGTCGAGATCGGGGGAGGTGCCCGACTACCTGGATACCGGCAGAGGTGCGACCAGTGGCGAAGCCGAAGCCGGGTACGTCGGCAAGGAATCCGCTGAAGTCGCTAACGTCGTCCTCGTGAGCGATCATCATGGCGGCGCTTGGACGCTGCATCGGCGCGACGACGGCGGGTTACTTGCTGATCTCGTGGTGACCGGTGGCGACCTCCCGTGGCTTAACGCTCGTGTCGACCCGAGGGAGGGGCTCGCAGAAGTCCGGCCGCTCTTCGCCGAGGAACTGCGGCTGCTCGATGGCATCGATGAGGATGTCGAGTCATGGGAGCGCGCATACGACGCAGTCCGAAACGCCGTGACGCTTCGGTACCCGGAGGGCCAGGAGGTTCCTGAGTTCCTCCTCCACATCGATGGCAACGAGGCGTGGTGGCGGTGGAGTGACAAGCCGTTTGACCAGGAGGACGCCTAGCCAGGGCGCTCGCTCGGCGGCAGAGGCGCGCACGTGACCTTGGTCAGCGCGTCCGGTCGAGCCGTCAGGCGTACGAGGGCCGGCGCGGGTCCAGCAACTCGGTGATGCGGCCACGGTCGAGGACTTCGATGAGTGCGTCGGTACCGCGTTCGACCTTGACTGCAATCTCCTCTGGGTGCAGAGGGATCAGCGCGAGCAACACGATTCGGATGCCGCCGTCGACGTCGATCGTCCGCGCCTCGGGCGGCACCCGCAGCATCGGCGTGACGACGACTCCGGCGAACGGGGTGTCCGTAGCGTACGGCTGCGCGGGATCGCCGTTCGGCACGGAATGCCATTCGCCGATCCAGGTTCCGTACTCGTGCGGCAGCCGAGCTACCTGCTTGAGGATTCGCAGCGGCCACCCGGTTTCGTCGCCGAAACCGGCTGCATCGGTCAGCGGCCAGTCTGCCGGCAGGCTGAGCATCAGTTCGGCGTACGGGCTGATGTCGTGGCCCTCCGGGACCGTCATCGGCAGCTCGCTTATCCCTGAAGTGATCAGCGTCCGGTACGGGCGTTCCTCGGTCGGGGCCACGACATGGACATGCACACCGACCAGGTGTGAGGCGATCTCGTGGTAGACGAACTCGACGGGCCCGAAGTGTTCCTCAATGTGTCGGTCGATGGCGTCGGCGAAGGCCTGCTGCGGCCCTTGCGCCGGTACGAACCCGTCGTGCAGCGACTGATGACGGAGGACTCCTGACCCACGCGACTCGTCCATGGCGACGCAGCCTATGCAAAGGCCCAGCGGGTGCGCGACCGGGGCATGCTCACCGGCACGTGCGTGCACGGGGATCGAGCCGATACATACGCCGTCGACACGTGCGCTCACGCACCCGACGACTGGACCTGAGCTCCGCCCGCCGGGAGAGCAACACCTGTGCTCGCTCACTCGGTGAACTCGGTCCAGGAGACAGCGCGGTCGAACCGCTGGGCGGCGAGGTCGTCGACACGGATCATGAAGCGGCCGAAGTAGACGTAGTCACGGGTCTCGAACTGCACCAACGGGAGCCACTCCCGGCGGACCCGCTGCAACTCCTGTTCCACGAGGAAGGCTTCCTGGGCGCGGTCGATGCCGGTCAGGCGGCCTCGAAGCTTCGTCTCCGCCATCTCCAGCTCGGGATCGTCGTACAGTTTGCCGTAGGACACGCCACCGGTGTGCCACGAGTAGCCGCCGAACTGGAAGGCGGCGAAGTCGGCGGCCGGCCAGAGCCGGTCGACCAGGGCACACAATTCCCGACGATGCGGCATGTCGCGCGCCAGCTGCTGTTGAAAGACGGACAGGTCCGCATCCTCCGCGGTCAACCACGAGGGCAGGACGGCCTGGACGACAGCGAAAAGGTCCTGCTCGGGAGCGATGAAGTCACGGTCCGCGTAGTAGGGATGGGCAGCGTAGTCAGCCGGCAGCTGCGCTGTGGTCTCCGTGCCGGCCCGCACATACAGCAGCCTCCCGTACTGCTGCTCGTCGCTGCGCTCACACACGTCGTAGTCCTCTTCGTGATGCAGGAACACCAGCAGGGAGCCGTCCGACGGTAGCGGCAGGCGCTCGACCCGCGGCAGCGCGGCACAGTCGAAAGACGCGATGAACGGCAGCGGGTAGCCCTCCGGGTCGGTGGGCCACGGCATGCCGACCGGGAGCTGCGGCAGGCCGCCGGCCCGGCCGACGAGCAGGTCGGCGGGCCGCTGGGGCGGCAGATCCCGAGAATGCGCCGCGAGCTCGCCGTTGTACCGCTGACTTGTCCAGATGGCGAAGCGCAGCAGTTCGGCGAACGTCGCCGTCTCCGTCTCGGTGAAGCCCGCGTCGGTCGCGGCTCGCCGCAAAAGCCCGTAGTGATCCACGGACATCATGCTGACAGGTCTGATTTGACCGGCGGCGGCAGGCATCCCGTATTCGATCTTCGGCATTACCGGACGTTTCGTCTTCGGCTGACCTGGCCTCACGAGGGCTGCGGTGATCGTCTTGCCTCAGAGCTGATAAGCCGCTGAACTGCGGTGGCGGAGGTGCACCCGGCAGGATTTCGAACCTGCGGGCTTGGGGCTAGAGGAAGATCGGAGTTGGTGGGTCGACTTGGCTGTACGGATGGCTGTACGGCTACGGCGGAACGACAGTGACTTGCGGCCAGCGTCTGCCGGGGTCATGGCGCGAGAGACGCGCTCGTGAAAGCTCGACCGTGATCCTTCGTGGATTGCGCCGCCACACCCCATCGAGCAGGTCTTCCAGCCCACGCGGGGCACAGACGTGCAGTGTCTCGGCAGAGTCGAGACGCACGGCGACACAGGTAGCGGTTTCGGGCCAGGTGGCTACGGCATCGGCCCCGGATCCGAGTGCATCGACTGGACCCGTACCGAACACGCTCTCGTACCAGATGTGCACCGCGGCTTGGTTGGTCGCCTCCCACGGGACCGCCGGATCATGGCGTCGTAGAAGCTCGGTTGCCGCGACGTCGCTGCCCGGGGTGAGGTCGCTGGCGTCGAAGAATGCAACGTCGACGTCCCGAACGTCCCGGGGGTTGAAGCCGGCTCCATACCGTTGGTCCCAGACGAGATCCCGCAGGACACCCGCCCCTACCCACGCGTCCGGTAGACCAGCTTCCCGCACGGTCGTCAGGACGTTGAGTAGCCACGGACACGACACGATCAGCTCGGCCAATTCGGTCGTCTGCGGACCGCGCGGCTCAAATGCGAGCGGCAATGGTTCCCCCAGATACGTGCGCGCGCCCCGATACAGCCTGCGAAGTCATCAGCGCGGCGAGTAGTCGATCGGTCGGCGCCGAATTGCTTCCCACTGGATCCACTTCCCGGGGGCGGGCGGTGTACTGCACGGTGAATCCTCCGTGTGTTGGCCACACGTCGTTGCGGATCACCCGGGAACTGATTCCGTTCAAGTGACGGTGTCGGTCTGCCACATCACGACGGCATCCTCTCACCTCCCGGCACCACTAGACCGACCTCGTAGGCGCACACGACGAGCTGGGCTCGATCACGGGCCGACAATTTGAGCAGCAGTCGGCTCACGTGGGTCTTCACCGTGTTGAGGCTGACGGTGAAGTGTTCGGCGATCTCCGCGTTCGACCGGCCTGCCGCAACCTGAACCAGCACTTCCCGTTCGCGCTCGGTCAGTTCGTCGAGCGCTCCCGGCGCGGTTGCCAAGGCGCGGCCGGACGTGCTTCGCACGAACTCCGCGACCAGTCGGGTGGTCACCCGTGGGGTCAGCAGGGCCTCACCACCGGCGATGGTGCGGATGGCGCTGAGCAGGTCTTCCGGAGGGGTGTCCTTGAGTACGAAACCGCTTGCTCCGGCACGCAGCGCGGCGAAGACGTGCTCGTCCTCACCGAAGGTCGTGACGATCAGCACACGGGCGTCGATGCTGTCGTCGTCGGCGATGTGCCGGGTGGCTTCGAGGCCGTCCATGACCGGCATGCGGATGTCCATGAGCAGGACGTCCGGCCGAAGTGCACGGCTCTGCCGGACCGCCGCGGCACCGTCGGATGCCTCGCCGGCCACCGTGAGCCCTGGTGAGGTTTCCAGGAGCACCCGGAATCCGGCTCGTACCAGCGCCTCGTCGTCCACGACCAGGACACGGATCGGCTCGGTGGTGCCGTCGGCGCCGACCGCCGGTTCAGCCACGGCGCTTCCCCTCGCTGCGGTCAGCGTGTGCCGTCCGGCTCGTCGATCGTAGTGGGAACTGAACGCGCACTGCGTAACCACCGTCCGGACATGGGTCGGCCGTGACGGTGCCCTCGTACAACGCGACACGGTCCCGCATCCCGGCCAGGCCGTGTCCGCTGCCCGGCCCGGCCCCGGACGGACCGGCGACGGGGGCGGCGTTGAGCACCGAGATGCTGAGTCCGTCCGGGCCGCTGGTGACCTCGACGGATGTTGTCACCCGGCCGGCGTGGCGGACCACATTCGTCAGCGCCTCCTGCACGACCCGGTAGGCCGACTCCTCGACCGGTGGTGGTGCGCCGGCCGTCTCGGACAGTGTGAGCGTGATCGGGTAGCCGTCATCGCGGAGATTGTCGACGAGCGACCGGATGTGTGCGAGTGTCGGTCGTTCGACGGCCGGGCCGGCCGTCAGCGCACCCGCCGTCAGCGCACCCGCCGTGCCCAACGGATTCCCCGAAGCGTCCCGCAACGAGTGCAACACCGCTCGTAACTCGTCCAAAGCGCTGCGGCTGGCCGTCTCGATCGCCGACAGCGCGGCCCGCGCCTCCTCCGGCCGCTGTTCGAGCACCACCCGTGCCACGCCCGATCGGACCGCGATCATGCTCAGCGTGTGCGACACGATGTCGTGGACGTCCGCCGACACCCGGACCCGTTCCTCGGCGCGGACCCGGCGCTCCGCCTCCCGGGCCCGCTCCGCCGTCTCCGCGCGCAGCCGACGCTCCGCCTGTCGACGGGTACCGAACGCGTACCCCACCAACCAGGCTGGAATGGCGAGAACCAGTTGGATCGCGTTCTTCCCGGTGGCCGGATGCAACTGCATCGCGATCAGTTCCGCCGTGGTGACCAGCCCGACCGCGGCCACGCTGGCACGCAGCGACACCTCGCGCGGAAGCCGATCGGCCACGGTCAGCACCGCGATCCCCAACGCCGGGCCCGCGTTGCTGTGGAACACCGTGAAGCCGACATCGGCCAGCGCCGCCACGGCGAGGACCAGCGACACCGTCACGAGCACCGGTATCGGGACCGCCCGGCGCGCCGCCAGCGGCACGGCCGCGGCGGTGCCGAGGAACAGGATCGCCGCCGTCGGCCCATGTCCGGAACCGCGGAGCAGGACCGGGAGAGTGAACAGTCCGAACGACCCGACGGCCAGAGCGATGTCGAGCAGATCGGGCGATGGCAGATCGGTCCGGCACAGTCGCATGTGGATCACGCTAGCGAGACGTATCGACGAAGGCGTCATGCGCGAGAATGACCGTGCCGCCTCCGAGGGAGGCCCCGGATCATGCCGGAGAGCGACGCCCGGGCCGGTCGGTGTGGCGCAATGTTCCAGTCATGACAAACCACCGGCTGCAGCTGTCCCGTCCCGCCGTCGTCACCGCGACCGTTTCCGTGATAGCCGGACTGGCCAGCGGAGTCGCGAGGTACCTCCACCGATCCGACACGCTCGAACCACAGATCGCGGGCACTGAGGCGTGGCTGCCGCATCTCGGCGTCCTCGTGGTCGTGACCGTCTGGTTCGCGGTGGCATCCCGCCGCAGCCAGCTCGGCTGGAAAGTGGTCTTCGTGCCGCTCGGACGTCCGATGGCAGCACGGATCGGAGCCACATTCCGGTCCGGGGCCGGCGTTCGGGCTTTGCTGCGCTGCCTGGCCGTCGCCTTCCTCGTACTGCTGGAGGTGTACATGGCCTGGCGCATCGGACTGCAGGTCTTCGCCGGGCTGGACCCGAACTTCACCCGCAACGCCTGGGGCGGCCCGTCGTACCTCGGCGCGATGTTCTGCCACTACCTCGACGGCGCCCTGCTGTACCCGATCTGCCACGTCCTGCTCCGGCGAGTCACTGTCCCCGCCCCCGGGAAGAAGGCGTCGCCGCGTGATCGGACGAGGTGAACCCGGGCCACCTACCAAATGCCGATTCGGATAGAGCGGAATTCGGCAATGCAATACGCCGACGGCTTGTCCTCCGTCGACTGATGCGCGACAGCCGTCCACCAACTGTTCTGCGACGCCATGCCGATCGCGCCCTGGCAGTGCGCGACGCGGCGGCGGGAGTTGCCTGGGGAGTACCAGGGTGCTCCGGCCCCTTTCCGCCTGGCGGACGGTTGGTGGCGCGTGGGACGCTCCGGTCATGCGCATCGCCGAGCACATTGCCGCGCTGGATGAGGAAGGCGTCCGACTGGCAGAGGCGGCGGACCGGGCGGGCCTGGACGCACCCGTGCCCACCTGCCCCGGCTGGCAGGTCCGTGATCTGCTGCGCCATGTCAGCGGTGTCCATCGCTGGGCCACGGGCCACGTGATCACGGGACGCCGTCAGCCTTACTCCACTCGCGAGGAGGCGGAGTTCTTCGCCGCAGTCGAGGACGACGAGCTGCTGGACTGGTTTCGGGAGGGCCACCGCGCACTCGTGGACACGCTGACGGCGGCCGACGAGAGCGTTGAATGCTGGACGTTTCTGCCCGCGCCCTCGCCGCTGGCGTTCTGGGCACGTCGCCAGGCTCACGAGACCGCAGTACACCGCGCCGATGCCGAGTCGGCTGTCTCCACGGTTCCCTCCTGGGATCCCTCCTTCGCCGCTGACGGCATCGACGAACTGCTCAGCGGCTTCTTCGGCCGGCCCGGTGGGCGTCTGGTGGCCGATCCACCCCGCAGCATGGCCCTGGCGCCCACTGACGTCGACGCCGGATGGACCTTCCACATCGAGCCGGCCGGGCGCCGCCTGGTCGCCGCTGAGATGCCGGCCCAGCTGACCATCGTGGGACCCGCATCCGAGCTCTACCTCCTGCTGTGGAACCGGAACGGGACTGAACGCCTCGAACTACGCGGGGACGCGGCCGTCCTGGACCTCTGGCGGGCACGGGCCACGATCACCTGGAAATGACGCCGTCATCCCGGCGAGGTCAGCCTGTTGCCGCCCACCGTGGTTCCCATCCGCTCATCGACAGACCCGGATGGGCGAGACAGGCGGTTCGGAAAGCTGGATGCGACCGGCTGCCGTTCGACTGTCGGCTCCGCCTGAAAACTGACCCCGTGGTTCCGGCTGAATTTTGACCCCTTCCGGAAGCATCGGGAGGTGCTGAGCGTGGAGGACTGGGCGGAGATCCGTCGGTTGTACCGGGCGGAGCGGATGGCGATCAAGGCCATCTGCCGTCGGCTGGGGGTCTCGCGGAACACGGTGCGTAAGGCTTTGGCCAGTCATGAGCCGCCTCGCTATCAGCGGGCGGCGAAGGGTTCGATCGTGGACGCGGTGGAGCCGCAGATCAGGGCGTTGTTGGCGGAGTTCCCGGACATGCCGACGACGGTGATCATGGAGCGGGTCGGGTGGACTCGCGGCAAGACGGTGTTCTCTGATCGGGTGCAGCAGCTGCGGCCGTTGTTCCGCCGGCCGGATCCGGCTCAGCGGACGGAGTATCTGCCGGGTGAGCTGGCGCAGTGTGATCTGTGGTTCCCGCCGGCGGACGTGCCGTTGGGCTTCGGGCAGGTCGGTCGGCCGCCGGTGCTGGTGATGGTGTCGGGGTATTCGCGGTGGCTGTCTGCGGTGATGATCCCGTCGCGGCAGTCGCCGGACCTGCTGGTCGGACACTGGACGCTGATCTCCGGCTGGGGGCGGGTGCCCAAGGCGTTGGTGTGGGACAACGAGTCCGCCGTCGGGCAGTGGCGGGCCGGCAGGCCGCAGCTGACCGAGGCGATGAACGCCTTCCGCGGCACCCTCGGCATCAAGGTGATCCAGTGCCGGCCGGCGGACCCGGAATCGAAGGGCCTGGTCGAACGGGCCAACGGCTATCTGGAGACCTCGTTCCTGCCCGGACGCCGGTTCGGTTCACCCGGCGACTTCAACGCTCAGCTGTCCGAGTGGTTGGTGCGGGCGAACAACCGCCAGCACCGGATGCTGGGCTGCCGCCCGGCGGAGCGGTGGGACGCCGACCGGCAGGTGATGCTGCCGCTGCCGCCGGTCGCGCCGGTGGTCGGGTGGCGGCAGGCCACCCGGCTGCCCCGCGATCACTACGTCCGCTTGGACGGCAACGACTACTCGGTGCACCCGTCAGTGGTCGGCCGGCGGGTCGAGGTCACCGCCGACTGCGACCACGTGACGGTGCTCTGCGACGGCCGACCGGTGGCCCGGCACGACCGTTGCTGGGCCAAGCATCAGAGCATCACCGACCCCGCCCACCGCCAAGCCGCCGCCGATCTGCGCATCGCCGCCCAACGCACCCCGACGGCCGCCGTCGACGCCTAAGTCGAACGCCGGCCGTTGAGCGACTACGACCGGATGTTCGGCCTGGACGAGGTGGCTGCGTGATGGCCGCCAAGACCAGCCGCAACGTCGCATCCGAGATCGCGTTCCTCACCCGTGCCCTGAAGGCGCCGTCCCTGGCCGCGTCGGTGGAGCGCCTGGCGGAGCGGGCCCGGGCAGAGTCGTGGACGCATGAGGAGTTCCTCGCCGCCTGCCTGCAACGCGAGGTCGCCGCCCGCGAAGCCCACGGCGGAGAAGGACGCATCCGGGCAGCCAGGTTTCCGGCCCGCAAGAGCCTGGAGGAGTTCGACTTCGACCACCAACGGTCGTTGAAGCGGGAGACCATCGCCCATCTGGGAACCCTCGACTTCATCACCGGCCGAGAGAACGTCGTCTTCCTGGGCCCGCCCGGCACCGGCAAAACCCACCTGTCCATCGGCCTCGGGATCCGGGCCTGCCAGGCAGGACACCGGGTCGCGTTCGCCACCGCCGCCCAGTGGGTGTCCCGCCTGGCTGATGCCCACCACGCCGGCCGCCTGCAAGACGAACTGGTCAAACTCGGCCGGATCCCGCTGCTGATCGTCGACGAGGTCGGCTACATCCCCTTCGAAGCCGAAGCCGCGAACCTGTTCTTCCAGCTCGTCTCCAACCGCTACGAACGAGCCACCCTGATCGTCACCAGCAACAAGCCCTTCGGCCGCTGGGGCGAAGTGTTCGGCGACGATGTCGTCGCCGCAGCCATGATCGACCGCCTCGTTCACCACGCCGAGGTGATCTCGATGAAGGGCGACAGCTACCGACTCAAAGACCGCGACCTCGGCCGCGTCCCCGCAGCCACCAAGACCAACGACTGAACATCAACAACCAACGAGGGGGTCAAAATTCGGCCGGAACAGAGGGGTCAAAGTTCAGCCGGCGTTGACATCGACCTCTGCATTACAGACGCAGTGGGTTCAGCCAAACCATCGGGCAGGTAGGAGCCGCCTCGACGTCAATACGAGAGCTGTGAGCCACTCCGCCATCGCTCCAACTTCCCGGCCATGGCCCAGATGCTGCCCGGCCTGCTGCTGGAGGCAGCGGCAGTCGGTGGCCTGCGCTCGCCCAGGTGGCGCGGCCTGCCTGCGACACGTCGGGTACCGCCGCCTGGCGTTGGGCGCGGGCGCGGGTGGCGGTGACGGCGGACGAGGACGTGGAGCAGGCGGCGTGGCCGAGGGCGACCCGCTTCGCGTACGCGCGAAGCTCCGGACGGGGCCGAGGGGGAGTTCCTGGCGGGTAAGCGGCAGGCGGCGTGGTACTTCGACCGGTGTGAGCTGCCGAAAGTGGGGCGCAGTTGGTGCGCCACGCAGATAACTCTGTCGCCGTGTCGTGCCGGGCCCGGTGACAATGCTTGCCGGACGGTGATACGACGAGGGTCGAAGGGCGTTGCTGTAGTGGGTCGACGGTTGGGCGGACACGAATGGCCGGTGATGGTCAGTACCGTTCACCTCGGGCGCCATCGGTACCGGGTCATGCGGCCGGCAAAGCCGCCGGGGTTCGCCGGTCTGTACGAGGGCCGTCTTGGAGCCCAGTTCTGCCTCGACAAGGAAACAGCGATGCTGCTCGCTCTGGCGTGGGGGCTGGCTGCCCGGTCGCCGCACACGATCGTCTATCTTCCCCTACGTCGCGCGACAGTTCCTGACCATCATGGTCGGGGGCGCCCGCTCGACCTGGTGTTGCTGCATCACCGCCTCGCGTTCCCGCCGTCGCGGTGGAAGCAGGTCCGTTCCCGGTTGGGGACCGGTCGGCCACACACCGTCGTCCTACCTGGCGAGGCGTGGCCGGCGCGGTCGACCGATGATCACCGGCGAGTCCGGTACCAAGAGTTCCGCGATCATCGGCGGTGGGACATCGCCGCCGACACGTTGGTGCTCACCGGCAGCCGCGAAGCGTTCGAGTTGGAAGCCGACCAGGTCCGTGCCCTGGCCGAGGAGTGCCCCGCCCATCGCGCTCGCATGCCAGGCACGCACTGTTGCGCCGAGATCGGCATGGGCAGAACCCGCCGCCACCCCGACCGACGCCGGCCGTACGCCGAACTTCATGCCGAATACGCGCAGTGACGTTACTGGGTACTGCTTCGATGATCAGGTTCCGGTTCGAGCTGTACCCACTCGACGAGGTGTCGCCGTGGGGCAGGGGCCAGCCGAGGCTCCACTGGTTCGGGCTCACCGAGGGCTGGTACTGGCTCGAAGCAGGCGGGCAGGAGCTGCTGCGCGGCGCCCCGGGAGGTTCATCCGCATCCCTACGTCGAGTACTACCTGGCCCGGCTCTGGGAGGACGTCATTGCCCTTACACCCGAGGTGATGGAGCCGGTGCCCGACGATCTGCAGTCGTTCATCGCCTCCCACCCCGAGCAGTGGACGTGTGACCCTCTCGAGTTCGTGGCCGAACCGGATGAGGGACAGACCGACGACGGGAACGCGGACGTGCCCGACCATCCAGTCGTCACGGCCGCGATCTGGCACGGCGAGCATCACCTGGATTTCGGTTACCTGCGTAATCCTCCCAAGCTCCGATTCTGGCGTGCCATCCGTGGCGATCGCGACGAGATCACCATGGATTGGCGGCACGAGGACGACGGCGAGATCGGTTTCACCGCCGACCCCGCAGTCCGACGCAGCGTCCCGACCACCGCTTACCTTGAGGCCGTGCACATCCTCAACCGAGAGTTGATGGACGCCATGGGGCAGCGGGTCGAGGAGCTGGAACGCCGTGGCGGGCTACCTGCGTGGACCTTGACGTCGTCCATCTGCGGCGGGAACACGAAGACCGGCGGCACTGGTTTGCCAAGAACCTCGATCGCTCCCCGAAGACCGACTGGAACGTTGTCCGCCAAGGTGCCCGCCTGCTGCTCGGCGACGTTCAACGGGCCGACGCCCCGGCGGGCTAGGCATTCCTTCGAGCACCTGACCGGGACATCATCCGCTTATCGGCTAGATGCGGAGGTTGGTGGCGCCGTTCCTGCCTCGCTCGAGGTCTTCGGGGTACGCGGAACATCAGTAGGTGGACCTAGACTGCGGCTCGTGACGACACCCCCCACTGCGGTCGAGGTGGCCTTCGCGCTGTTGCGGGAGGGCCGGATGGGTGATGCCGAGAACCTCATGACGCGCGAGTTGCAGGCCGTTACTGACAAACACGGTCACGGCGGCCCGGAATGGGCCTCGGCCCAGTGCGACCTCGGCAATGTGCTGCTCAACGCCGATCAGCTCGACCGCGCGATCGAGTGCTACCGGCGTGCCGTCTCCGCGACGCCGCGGGATCACGAGTCCCGCAAGGAGCAGTTGACCTGCCGACTCAATCTGGGCTTGGCGCTGCGCATGGCCGGACGGTTCGACGAGGCCGAGACGGAGTTGCGCCTGGGGGTGCAGGAGCGGCTCGCCTTCTACGGCCGCGAGCACGCCGGGTACGCGTTCGGTCTCGAGCCACTGGCAGACCTGCTGCGGCAGCGTGGCGACGTCGCAGGTGCCCGGCAGGTCGTCGAGGAGGCGGTGGCCAACCTGTGGCGCAACGGGCACGATCGGGTGGCCTCCGCGTTGGCGCTGCGAGCAGCGATCGTGCACGCCGGTGGCACCGGCGAGCCGCTCTTCGTGGGCCTGGACCAGCTGCCGGACCAGGTCGTCGAGGAGATCGGACGAGTCGTCATTCAGATGCTGGACCACGACGACCCGGCAACCAGGCCCCTGCTCACCTCCCTGGTCGCCGCGTTGGAGGAGCGGCTCGGCATCGACCACCAGGCGACGCTCAATGCTTTGTCCGCACTGGCGAACCTCGGCCGTGATCTCGGTGACCAGGTGGGGCGGGTCGACGCGATCGAGCGCGTGCTCGCTTCGTACGACCGGCAGGGCCGGCAGGAGGAGGCGCTGATGGCGGCGCTCGGCTTGGCTGTGGCGCAGGGCGAAGTCGGCGACGCCCAGGCGGCGCTGGGCACGTACGCGTCGTCGTACGCGAGGGCGGAGCGCATTGGTCGTCCGGAGCTGCGGAGTCAGGTGCTGCGCAACTGGGGTCTGGCGCTGAAGGAGGCCGGCCAGGTGGACCTGGCGGAGCAACGGCTGACCGAGGCAGTGAACCAGGCGCGCCGCGGCGCCGACCATGAGATGGTCGGGCGGGCCTGCATCGCCCTCGGACTGTTCCTTCAGCATGAGGCACGGCTGTCGGAGGCCCGCACGGTCCTGGAGGAGGGCCTGACCGTCATGGATCCCGTACACCCGGACGCGATCATCGGCCGCAGCCACCTCGGTGCGGTTCTGGATGGCCGCACCTGCGGATGCGGCGACATGGCGGGCACGATCGCCGACGCGTTCCGTGGGTTCGTCATCACCAGGCTCCCTGCGGACCTGCTCGACCGCCTCGACGTGGCGATCGTCGACGGCGACTTCAAAATCGACGTGGCACTGCGGCGAGAACCCACCGAGTCCGAACTCGAACGGCTCAACGACGTCTTCCAGACCGCCCACGCGGAGTTCCGCCGCCGGATCAGCGAGCCCCGCTACGCCGGTTGACCGCACGACAGCCGCCGCAGGACCAGGCCGTGCCGGTCGAGGTCCGGACGGGATGCGAGGCTGGACGCGTGGCTTCCCGATCGATGTACGCGTGGACGGCCCTCGGCTGCCCGTCGGCCACCCGGTAGGCACCGTGGGCGCGTCGGTGTGTCTGACGACCGGCGAGAGTGCGGTGGAGTGTCACGGAACCGTGCTCACCCTGCGGCAGGCCCATGACAGCCTCGCCCAGGTGGAGATCGTCGCCCGGCTCCTCGGCTCGTACGCTCCGGACGCCCGCCGGCCCCTGACGTGGCGCGACGCATGAGCCTGGTGTCGGCGTTCGTACCGATCTGGATCCTCACCGCTGTGGGTTACGCGGCCTGTCGCTGGGGACTGCTGGGCGAGGCGGCGGCGTCGGTGCTCGGCCGGTTCGTGTTCCAGCTCGCGATGCCGGCCGCCCTGTTCCTGGCCCTGGCCCGGATGCCGCTGTCCGGGTTCGCGGGCCGCTCGCTGCTCGCCTTCGGGGTGAGCACCGTCGCGGTCGTCGGGTTCGGCTGGGGCGGCGCGAGCCGGCTGTTCGGTCGCGAGCCCGGCGAACGGCCGGTCTGGGGCATGGCCGCCGGGTACGTGAACTCGGCGAACCTCGGCATCCCGATCGCGACGCAGGTTCTCGGCGACGTGTCGTTCCTGGCAGTGGTGGTGCTGCTGCAGGTGCTGGTGGTGGCGCCCGTGATCGTGGTCGCCCTGGACCGGCGCAGCGACCCGGCCGGGCGGGTGCGGATCCGCCGGATCGCCTCACTGCCCGTACGCAATCCGGTGATCCTGGCGTCGCTGCTCGGTGTCGCGTGCTCCGCGGCCGGCCTGCGTCTGCCGTCGGCGGCCGCCGCGTCGCTGACGCTGCTTGCGGGCGCCGCGGCGCCCGCCGCCCTGGTCGCGCTCGGCGCGTCGCTGCACCCCACGGCGCCGTCGCGGGCAGAGCGGGCCGAGCCCGCCGAACTGGCCGTGATCACCGCGCTGAAGCTTGTCGCACAGCCGGTCATCGCGTACGCGGCCGGACTGGCCCTGAATCTGTCCGCGCCGCAGTTGCTCGCCGTGGTGGTGTGCGCGGGCCTGCCGACGGCGCAGAACACGTTCATCTTCGCGCAGGAGTACGGCGTCGGCGAGGCGGTGGCCAACCGGGCGGTGGTGGTGACCACGACGCTGTCGCTGGCCACCCTGGCCGCAGCGGCGGCGCTCCTCGGGTAGCCCGGCCATACAGTTCTGCCATGTCCGACGGCCCGTGCTACCGCCCCGACCGACACCCGTCGGCACCTGTCACTCCCGGATCTCCATCTCCGTCACCAGGCCGTCGCCGAGGCGGTATACGTGCGTGACGGTGTGATCGGCGAGCGTCGCTCCCGCTTGGTCGTGGACCACTTGATGAACGGTGACGGCGATGCGGCCGTCGGCTTCCGTGCGGAACGCCGTCGGCGTTACTGTCGGATCGAGCTGCTCCCACTGCCGGCGCCAGTAGGCACTCACCTGGTCCCGGCCGTGAATGACGCCTCCCTCCCAGCCGTTGGGCCACGAGACGTCCGGCGTCATGGCGGCCAGCAGCGTGGGGATGTCACGCCTGTTGAAGGCCGCGTAGAGGTTCGTGAGCAGGGCCTGGGCAGTGAGGCGTCTCGGCGAATCCATCGAGTCAGCATGGCCCGTGGGCACGACCGGACGCAGTCCTCTTTGCGCTCAGCAGAACGCGCGATCCTCGCCGGGGGCGGGCGTCAGGGAGCCGGATCGTCTGAGCGCGCCCGTGTAGATCGGCATGCCGGTTTCCCCCGGCACTGTCGACACGTCGTACTGGCAGTAGCTGACGGCGATCCGCGTCCAGTCGGACACCGGGCCCTCACGTCGCTGCCCTCCACCGCCCGCATCGGCCATCGCCGGATCGTAGCGCCGTCCTGACCGCACGGTAGGGCACCCGGACGGCGGTCCCCAGCCCGTCGCGGACGATGACCGGGCCCGGCGGGGCGTCGGCCGTGACGGCGCGGCGTCCGCGATGCTGTGGGGCGTGGAGTACGTGTCCAGAGTGCCGCGACCGCCGCTGGACGGGCTGATCGACGACCTCTACTACCTGGCGGGTACGCCCCCGTACCCCCGGCTGACGCTGCCGCCGATGCCCGCGGCGCTGCTCATCGTCAACCTCGGGGCGCCGTTCCGTGTCCGCGCCGGCACCGACATCGAGAGCACGGAGTACGCCGACGGCTGCGTGATCACCACACCCACCCGGGCGTTCGAGTTCGGCTATCCGTGCCCGACCCGGTCCGTCGGCGTACACGTCAAGCCGTGGGGTCTGGCGCCGTTCCTGCCGATGCCCGCGGCCGAGCTGCGCGACCGGCCGGTGACGCTGGAGCAGGTCTGGGGCCGGCCCGCCGTCGCTGAGCTGCGCGACCGGCTGGCCACGGCGGACGGGCCGCACGAGATGCTGGCGCTGCTCGAACAGGAGCTGATAGGACGGCTGTCCGAGACCACCGGACTTGGGCTGGTCCGGCATGCGAGCGGCGTCATCGCGGCGACGAGCGGCGCGGTGCCGATCGGCGACCTGAGGACAGCGGCCGGTGTCAGCAGCACCCATCTGACGCAGCGGTTCAAGGAACTCGTCGGCGTCACGCCGAAGCGGCTGGCCCGCACCTACCGCTTCGCCGCCGCCGTGTTCGCGATCGACCCCGCCCGGCCCGTCGACTGGGGCGAGCTCGCCAGTGGCGCGGGCTACTTCGACCAGGCCCACTTCGGCCACGAGTTCCGGGCGTTCACCGGGCTCACACCGACCCGGTACGTCGAGGTCCGGCGGCGGTTCCTGCGCGAACACCCCGGCCACGCGATGGACGGCTGGCCGCTGCCGGTCGATTGATTTCGTACAAGAACCGCGGCTCACGGCCCGCTAGCGTGAGGAAATCCAAGGCAGAGGGGAACCGGCGTGGGCACTGTGGTCCTGTACAGCTCGGTGTCGGTGGACGGCTTCGTCGCGGACGACAACGACCAGCCCGGACCGCTGTTCGACTGGTTGACAAGCGGTGACGTCCCACTGGACGACAGCGGCGCGCTGAAGGTGTCGCAGACGTCCCACGACTACGTCGGGCCCTACTGGGACCGGATCGGGGTGACTGTCGTCGGCCGGCACGTCTTCGACCTGACCGACGGCTGGGACGGGACGCCGCCGAGCGGGATCGACCACGTGGTCGTCGTGACCCACCGGCCCGCGCCCGACGGCTGGGACCCTGCGGCGCCGTTCCACTTCGTCGACGGCGTCGAGGCAGCCGTGGCAAGGGCGCAGGAACTCGCGGGGGACCGCATCGTCGAGGTCGCCGCCGGTGACGTCGGAGGCCAGGCGCTCGCCGCGGGCCTGGTCGACGAGGTACGCATGGACGTCGTACCAGTGGTGTTCGGCTCCGGCAAGCGCTACTTCGGGTCAGTGGACGCGCAGCACCTCCTGGAGGATCCGGACGTGGTGCTCCAGGGCGATCGGGTGCTGCACCTGCGCTACCGGGTGCGCCGCTGACCGATCCGGGATGATGTCGCCGTGGACTTCCCGCCGCCGATACCGGATCCAGCTGACGGCACCATCCGCCGCTATGTCATCGCCCCGTCGGACCGGGGAAGCGCTCGCTATCTGGACCTCCTGCACGGTGGCATCGTCCGTCCGGACGCGCACGAGAACGCTCCAGTGGTGTACGCCCTGCGCCAGGATGCTCGACGCGTCAGCGACGAGGAACTCGTCTTCCTGCTCCAACCCGGCGGCCTGCCGAACTGGCGCTCACGGTTGGTCGCCGGCTACCTCATCGGGCTCGACCGGCGTACCCGGTTCCGGCAGACCGTCGGCGAGCTGCTCCTGGGCAGCGAGGTCTGCTTCAGCGGCCAGGGCTACTGCTTCGCCCTCGCGGCCTTCGGTGACCACCCGGACGCGGAGATCCTGACCGCATACCTCGACCGCTACCTGCCCGCACTCGACCTCCGCTACGACCAGCACTGGGCGCTGGGTGCCCTGCGTTACGTCGATTCGCGACTCGGCACGAGCCACGCCGACCGCTACCTTGGACCCGGCGGCCGGTGGGAACGCTGGGCCGGCGCCGTACCCCAGCCTCCGGACGCCGACACCTATCGAGCACTGATCGCTGATCTGTGCGCGCTGTGAGCGTGCGGCGGCGCCGTGACCGACGCGGTCAGAGCAGCGCGAGTTGGCCCGGCAGCGGCTCGTCGTCGAGGCGAGCGTCGAGCTGCCACAGCCGGAGCTGATCGTCCTCGTGCTGGCGGGTGAGCCATCGGCCCGGCTGGTGAGCGGGGTGGACGGAGCCGGACCCGTGGTGGCGCGGGTAACGCACCTCGGAGCGGCACCCGAGGCCGAGCGCCGACAGCAGGAGATGGCACCCGGCGTCGTTCGGCAGGTCTGCGGTGTTCACGGCGACGAGGATCAGGTCCTCGGTGAGGAACAACGCGTGGTCCACGTATCTGTTGCCCGCGAGCCAGTGTGGCGCGCCCCGCAGATCTTCCAGGTGTCGTTCTGCGATCGCTGCGTCGGACGCGACGTCGCGGACGGACAGGAAGCCGTCGGTGGTCAGGGTCAGACAGCGGCCGCCTGCCGGGCTGAAACCGGCGAGATCTCCACCGGCCAGTGGCCGCGACACGATGTGCTCGGCGTCGAGCCTGATGAGCATGGCGTCTGACCGGTCGGGGTCGAGCAGCGTCAAGCCGGTCCAGGCATTGCGGGGCGAGTGCACGAACCAGGCGGCCTCGGGCCCGGGCAGCGGGATGCGATGGATCTCCGTGCCTCTCGCGCCGTGGAGGGCGACGAGTTCCCCGGTGCCGGCCAAACGGATCCAGAGGGTGTCGTCGCCGTCGAGGTGGAAGTCGGCGCCGGCGCTGTCGCCGAGTCGCTGCCAGGTGCTGCGCCAGCGAATCGCGCCGTCGCGGTCGAGCACGACGATCTGTTGCTCGTCGCCTGCCGCCACGAGCCGGCGGGTGGCACTGACCTTCATCTGCGGGCCGTCGAGCGGCACCGCAAGCCGCGCCACGCGACGCAGTTCCTGGTCGAACAGGTTTACCGTGACACTGTCTCGCTCAGTGACCACCCAGCCAGGGCCCGTTGCCTGCGTGACGTGCCGAATGCCGGGCAGCCGCACCTCGTTGACCAAGCGGGGTTGCATCGCAGCAGCATAGAACCGCTGCATGCGCCCGTCAGGGTGCGTGCGCGGACCCGCGTCCACTCGCCCGTGCCCTTACCGCGGCCGTCGGAATCGACCTGAGCCGAGGGCCGTCGACATCAGAGTCGTGCGACTCCGCCCCGCTCGTCTCACCGCGGCCCGAGCCCGGTGCGACCGTCGATCAGCTCGCGGACGACGTCCAGGTGGCCGGCGTGCCGGGCGGTCTCCTCGATGACGTGCAGAACGATCCGTCGCAGGTCGGTGGTCTGCGACGCCAGCGTCTCGTCCGGATGCCGGCCGGCGGGTGCCGCCGTCAACGGTGCCGCGGCGATGATCGCGTCGGAGACGTCGCACTGGTCGCGGTAGAAGCCGAAGACCTGGGACGGCGATCGAGTCGTGCGAAGTGGTGTGTTCTCGTCCGGCCAGGGCAGCGGCTCCACCGAACCACGAAAGACCTCCTGGAACCAGTGGCGTTCCGCATGCCCGAGATGCTCCACCAGCCCGAGCGGCGACCATCCGGAGGGCAGGACCGGCTTGCGCAGCGAGGCCAGGTCCAGATCGGCCAGGATGGCTCGGACACTGGCACGCTGATACTCGAGGAACTCACACAGCGCGGCCTTCTCCATATCGACCTTTGTCACGCCGGCAGGCTAGCGGCCGGCACCGACAGTTTCGCGGCCTCTTGCAGATGGCGGACAAGGCGCGTACCGATGTTCCCCGAGTGAGGCGCACCGTCAGGTCGTCCGTCCATTGCACCCGACGAGTACCCCCGCCCCGATCTTGATCCACAAGCGAGATGCTTCTCGACGTCCGGCCGTACGCGATTGACACGTCCGGGTCGGGAGGGGCAAGGTTGCGATTGGCCACGCGCACCGCGTGGGCACTCCGCATGAGGGAATGACGCCTGTGATCCGGGTAGGCCGAGCGGCCGCCTGAGTGTCGGCCACGCGACGGATGACCGTCGCGTGCCTGCGACACGGCGGGGCGGCCCGACGCTTCTTCCGCCCGTCGCAGCTTCTCTCATGCATCGAGGTCCCCCGTTGAGCATGGATGCCCGCATCCAACAATCAGTCGTCGTCAACCTGTCCCGCCGGCCCGCGCCGGTCGAGGTGGGGCCGTTCGTGATCGGGCTGGACCCGACAACGGCCAGCCCGTACGTCAACTACGCGACGCCGCGTCCCGGCGCCGCCGTCACCGCGGCCGACGTCACCGCCCTGGTCGCGGCGTTCCACGCCGCCGACCGCAAACCCCGCCTGGAGTACGTCACCAGTTGCGCCCCCGATCTGGAGGCGCTGCTGACCGCCGCCGGCTTCACCGTGGAAGCCCGGCACACCTACCTGGTCTGCGCGCCGGACACGCTGGCGTCCCCACCCGTGCCGGACCACCTGAGGCTGTGCGAACCGGGTACCGACTCCCAGCGCGCCGCGCTGATCAGCGTGCAGAACGAGGCGTTCGGCGACGATCCGGTCGCCTCCGAGGCCGACGTGGCTCGCCTCCGGCGCCAGCAGGACACCGGTGGCGTGGTCGTCACGGCCGTCACCGAGGACGGTGACTGCGCGGGCGGCGGCGGTGCGGCGGCGCCCGTCGGCGCGGTCAGCGAGGTGGCCGGCATCGCCGTCCGCGCGTCCTACCGCCGTCGGGGACTGGCGTCCGCCATCACCGCCGACGTCACCCGGCGGCTGTTCAACGCCGGTGCGGAGGTCGCCTGGCTGGAGGCCGGTGGCGAGGATTCGTGGCGGGTCTACGAGCGCGTCGGCTACCGGCCCGGCGGGCAACGGCTCTACACAGCGGTGAACTGAGCCCCGGCGAGGCGGCCCGGGCTGAGGTTCGACAACCGAGGCCTGGGCCGCGCGCCCCGGGTACACCTGGGCGGTGATCCTCATTCAGCGGGTCCGCGTCCGGTGGACCGCCGCCGCCCGCGGTTCGCCGGCGGCGAACGCCCGCCGCGGCCTCGTCCGGGCGATGCCGCCGCCCCGGCCGCTTCCGGACGCCGAGCTGGTCGTCCACGACGTGCTCGCCGACCAGGAGGCCGGCTACGAACACCGGGAAGGGGTACGCGCCGGAGGCGTCGAGCTGGCCCGCGAGGTCGGACTGTGGCTCGGGCACTACCGGGCGTCGGTCGTCGTGGACCGGCTACCCGGATCGCCGCGCGGGGCGCCGCTAGCTGTCGAACCAGACGACGAGCCGTACGTTGTCGTCGCCGTACCGCTCGGCAAGCTCGCGCATGCGGTCGAGCAGCGCGCGTAGCTGCGGGTCGGCGCGCAGCACATCACCGTGGGTCAGGCGCTCCACCCGCCACATCCGGTCGCCCGCCCGCCATTCGGTTCCCTCCGGGTAGCTGCTGCCCCGGTGGTCCGCGTGCTCGCCGGCCACCTCGTGCCAGGCTCGTCCGTGGTGTCCGGCCTTGCCCACGAAGCGTGGCCCCTGCCTCGTCAGCTCGTACTCATGGATACGGTCGTCCACACGGGGCGCCTGCGCGCTCCAGTCGACGGATGCCAACTGCGCCCACGTCGCCCAGGTGTGGTCGTGTTCGCCGTCCGCGAGGAGAGCGCGCAGGTCGGCGCCGGCGTCGTCCGGCACGCCACGGCCGGGCGCGACCGGCTCGAACCCGGCATAGTTGCGCACACCGAACAGCAGCCCGAAGGCGTCGTAATGGCGAGGTAGCGCATCCAGGCCGACGTGGGCCAGCCTCCAGGGCGAACCCGGACCGTGCGGCCGGAGCTCCACCCCACCGGCGATGTCGGTACCCACGTCACCCCACCTTGCAGCCGAGATGGTGCCCGCCACCGGACCATTCGGAACGCCGGCGCGGTGTCACGAACGCGGCGTCCGATCCCCGCCGGACATGCGACCCATTGTCGACCAGGCTCTCCACCATGAACAACGCACTTGACGGCAAGGTAGCTCTCGTCACCGGTGGTGGCCGTGGCATCGGCGCGGCGGTGGCCCTGCGCCTGGCCGAGGACGGCGCCGATGTGGCGCTGACGTTCCAGCAGAATCAGCGTCGCGCCGACGACGTGGTGGAGCAGATCAAGGCTGTGGGACGGCGCGCGATCGCCGTGCGGGCCGACAGCGCCGATCCGGCTGCGGTGATCGCGGCGGTGGACCGGGCCGCCGGTGAGCTGGGCCGGTTGGACATCCTGGTCAACAACGCGGGCGCGTTCCTGCTGGGGCCGCTGGAGCAGTTGAGTCTCGACGAGTTCGAGCAGACAGTCGCGGTGAACGTCCGGGCGCCGTTCGTCGCCTCGCAGGCCGCGGTACGCCACATGCCGGCGGGCGGACGGATCGTCAACATCGGCAGCAACACGGCCGAGCGGGCGGTCTTCCCGGGCTTCTCGCTCTACGCGATGAGCAAGACCGCCCTGATCGGCCTGACCAAGGCGCTCGGGCGCGAACTCGGCGGTCGAGCGATCACGGTGAACCTGGTGAACCCCGGCGCCACGGACACCGAGCTGAACCCGGCCGACGGCCCGAACGCGGACACGATCAACGGGTTCACCGCCCTCGGCCACTTCGCGCAGCCGGTCGACGTGGCCGCCGCCGTGGCGTTCCTGGCCGGCCCGGACGGGCGTTACGTCACCGGCGCGACGGTGAACGTCGACGGCGGATTCACCATCTGACCATCGGTACGGCCCCGAAGGACATCGACGGCCTGCCACCGGACGGCGGCGCGGCGGCTAGGCTGTGCCGGTGTGGAAGGCGGTGTGCCGGGGTGACCGTCGTGGCTGATGCGGACGATGTCCGTCGGGTGGCGCTGTCGCTGCCGCACGTGGTCGAGATCGACAGTGACGGCTTCGACTTCCGGGTCGCCGGCAAGGGGTTCGTCTGGTCGTATCCCGAGCGCACGTCCGGTAGGCCGCGGCGCATCCGCACCGACATCGCCGTGCTGTACGTGGGCGACGAGGCGGAGAAGCAGGCCCTGCTCCTCGGCGAGCCCGACCTGTTCTTCACCACCCCCGCGTATGACGGGTCACCCCTGGTCATGCTGCGGCTGGCGCACGTCGGCGTCGAGCGCCTGACCGAACTGGTCACCGACGCGTGGCGGATGCGTGCCCCCGACTTGTCGACCGGTGACCCCGACGAGGGCGCCGGCGCGTGACGCCGGCCGTTACGACGACGAACCACCGCCGGCCGCCCGCTGTCCGTCGAGGATCTGCTCCCGGAGGATGTCCGCGTGCCCGCAGTGCTGGGCGAGTTCGCGCAGGACGTGGAGGTACACCCAGCGCAGCGGAAGCGGGCCCCGTCGGTGCCCGGTGAGGATGTCGTCCAGACGCCGCGTGGAGGTCGCCCGGCGTGACGCGTCGCGGGCGTCGCGGTATGCCCGCCGGACGCCGGTGATCGTGTCGCCGTCGTCGAGGAGGAACGAGTCCTCCGACCGCTCCGGGATGCCGATCTCGGCTCGCGACCGGCCCGTGACGGCCTCGTCGAACCAGACCTTCTCGACGAAGGTCGCGTGCTTCACCAGACCCAGCAGCGTGGTCCGGGAGGCCACCAGTGACCGGCGCGCCTGATCCTCGGTCAGTCCGTCCAGGCAGCGGTCGAGCGCGTCGCGCTGCTCGTCGAGAAACGCCTCGAACTGGGCCTGGATCGGCTGCGCGACGATCCCGGCGGAGAAGGTGGGCGGGAAGGACGGCATGGACGAAGCATTCCAGATCGACGCCCACCGCCCGGCGGACAAACGCCGGACCGGTGCCTCACCGCTCGGGCACGCTCACCGGGTCCACGGGCTGACGTGCCGCGACGATCTCGGCATGGTGAGCGACCGCCCAGTCGGCCAGCGCGGAAAGCGGCCCCAGCAGGCTGACACCGAGCGGCGTCAGCCGGTACTCGACGCTCGGCGGCACCGTCGGAAACACCTCACGTTCGACCAGGCCGTCGCCTTCCAGCGCGCGCAGTGTCCGGGTGAGCATGCGCGGGCTGATGCCCTCGACGGCCCGGTGCAACTCGTTGAACCGGTGCGGATGCCGGCCGAGCAGGGTGATCAGCAACAGCGTCCACTTGTCGCTCACCCGCCGCAGCACGTCGGTGACCGGGCAGCGATCGTACTCGCCGGCCGGAACCGGCACCGGCAGCCGATGATCGCGCAGCGAGGCACTCACATCGATGTTACCTGTGGACATGAAAGTGCCTTCTTTCGCCTCCGCCGGCCTGCTGCCCAGGATGAGGCAGGCCGATGAGCAAGACGATAAGGGGGCGACGTGGGCGTCGTGGTGGTCAGTGGCGGCACGAACGGGATGGGACGTGCGTTCGCCCTGGGACGGGCCGAACGTGGCGACCGCGTCCTGGTGCTCGGCCGCAGCCGTGCACGGGGCGAGGCGATGGCCGGCGGCCTGATCACCTTCGTACCCGTCGATCTGTCCAGCATGGCCGAGACGCGGCAGGTCATCGCGCACATCCTCGGCGAGCATCAGGTCGTCGACGCGTTGACGCTGTTCGCCAATGCCGTGACGCCGCGCCGCGTCGAGACGGTGGAGGGACTGGAGCGTACGTTCGCGCTCTACTACGTCAGTCGCTACCTGCTCAGTTTCGGTCTGCGTCCGGCCCTGGACCGGGCGACCGCTCCGGTGATCGTGAACGTCGCCGGTGTCGGGGTCACGAGAGGCGAGGTGCGCTGGACCGATCCACAGATGACTGCGGGCTACTCGGCCGTCGCCGCGCAGTTGCAGGCCGGGCGGGCCAACGACCTGCTCGGCGTGGGCTTCGCCCAGCGGTCCGGCAGCCGGGCCCGATACGTGCTCTACCATCCCGGTTTCACCAGGAGCGGTGACCGTAGCGCACTCCCGTTCGTGGTACGAGGGCTGCTCGCGGTGGCGGCGGCCGTCGCCGCCCGGCCCGTCGCGGACGCGGTGGCGCCGATTCACCAGTTCCTGGACGCGCCGCCGACCGCGCCGGTGACCGCCGTCGACCGGGGGAAGCTACTTCCGCCCGGTTTCCCGACCCTCGACCCCCATGACGCCGAGCGGTTGATGGACCTCACGGAGAGGCTGCTGCGGTGAGGTGGCGCGCCGACGCTACGGCCGGAAGTAGTCGGACATCATGCCGCTGACCCAGTCCGGCTGGCGGACGTCGGCGGGGACGAACTCCACCATCACCGGCTTCAGGTCGATCACGGGCGTGCCGGCCACGGCGTCGAGGCCCACCACCGTCAGCTCGCGGCCGTCGACCGACTCGATCCGGCAGCACGTGACGCCGATGCGGTTCGGCCGGCGCGGGCCGCGACCGGCGAACACGCCCATCGGCGGCAGGTCGGCCCGGCCACGGTAGGGGCGGGGCTCCCGGAAGTCGCCGCCGTCCGGGAACCGGTCGAAGACGAACAGGACCTCCACGTGGGAGAACCCCTCCAGGCCCTGCAGGCACGCCTCGCCGAAGCGCTCGTCGACGACGACGGTGCTGCGGACCGCACCCCAGTTGTCGCTGTGCTGGATGTCCGTCCGGTCGTTGCGGACCGTACCGATGGGGGTGATCTCGAAGCCGCTCATGCCCGGAGAGTAGTTCGGCGTGGCTCGTCTCGGGGCAGACGAGCCGGAGCATCGTCGCTAGGCTCGTGATCATGGACATTCTCCGATACGCCGCGTTCACCGCCGACCCCGCCGGTGGCAACCCGGCCGGTGTCGTCCTGGACGCCACCGGGGCGGGCGACGCGGAGATGCAGCGGGTGGCGGCCGAGGTCGGCTACTCCGAGACGGCGTTCCTCGTGCCCGCCGGCGGGGGCGGGCGGTTCACCGTCCGCTACTTCAGCCCCAAGGCGGAGGTGCCGTTCTGCGGGCACGCGACGATCGCGTCGGCGGTCGCGTACGCGCAGCGGCACGGCCCAGGTGTGCTGCACCTGGACACTCGCGCCGGGCTGGTCGAGGTCGCCACGAGCGTGCAGGCCGACGGCGCCACCACCGCCACGCTGACAAGCGTCGCGCCGCGCACCGTACCCCTTGCCGCGGACGACCTGGCGGCGCTGCTCGCCGCGTTGCGCTGGTCGCCGGACGATCTGGACGCGACGCTGCCGCCGCGTGTCGCGTACGCCGGGGCCTGGCATCCGATCGTGGCCGCCGAGACCCGGCAGCGCCTGGCGGACCTGGACTACGACACGGCGGCGTTGAGCGCGCTGATGGCCGAACGGGACTGGACGACGATCGACCTCGTGCACCGCGAGTCCCCGCTGGTGTTCCACGCGCGCAACCCGTTCCCGCCCGGCGGCGTGGTCGAGGACGCCGCGACCGGCGCGGCGGCTGCCGCGTTCGGCGGTTACCTGCGCGAGCTGGGCCTGGTGCGGCCGCCCGCCACGGTGACCGTGCGGCAGGGTGACGACATGGGCCGTCCGAGCCTGCTCACCGTCAGCATCCCCGCCGGGGACGGCGCCGGGATCGCGGTGACCGGCACCGCCGTGCCCATCCCTGCGGATGATGTCAGATCGGGTGCGGCTCGTTCGTAGTACGGGTGAGAGGCGGCCGGACCGGGCCGCCCGGACAAGGGAGTCATGGCATGCCGCGGTACCTGATCTCGTTCAACGACGGCGCGATGGACCACATCCCCGCCGAGGAGATCCCCCAGGTGGGCAGGGAGGCGCACGCCGTCATCCAGGAGGCCGTGAACGCCGGTGTGTTCGTGTACGGCACCGGGCTCGAACGCCAGCAGGCGACCATCGTGGGTGCGGACGGGGTGGTCACCGACGGGCCGTTCCCGGAGACCAAGGAGGTCATCGGCGGGTTCGTGGTCCTCGACGTGGCGTCCCACGACGAGGCGCTGAAGTGGGCCGCCAAGATCGCCGCGTCGTGCCGATGTGCCCAGGAGGTCCGGGAGGTCATGCCCGACCCCGAGACGGAGGCGATGCTCCGCGCGGCGGGCCGGTGACAGGTTCGATGTCGACGCGATGAGGGTGGGTGTGGCACCCGGACGGCAGCCACGCCCACCATGATCGCTAGCCTCGTGCGGTGAAACGTGAACTCGCCGCACTCTCCCTGCTGTTCGTCGTCTCCGCGTGCGCGCCCGCGGAGCCCGCACCGTCGACGTCGGCCACCCCGTCGTCGTCCGCTGCGGCGTCCTCCGCCGCTCCGCAGGCCGGCTCGACCGCGCCCGCGGACAAGGTCGCGGCCGGTGCGTGCAACATGGGGGCCCGGGTGGTCGAGCAGCAGGACGTCCGTTTCACCTCGAACTCGCCGATCGCCATGCGTGCCCGCAAGGCGGCCGACCCGGGCGTCCGGGAGGCCGGCGAGCGACTGGCGGTGGCGGCGAAGGAATCCGGGGACATGTTCATCCGCAACGACCCGAACGCGGACACCGGCCCGGTCGACGCGCGCATGGCCGAGGCGCAGCGTGGGCTCCTCACCGCGTGCACGGAGCTGTTCGGCCCGCAGCCGTGGCCGTTCGCCCCGTCGCCGACCCCGTCCTCCTGAGCGCGGCGCCCCTGTCGTGATCCAGCCTCATGCCTGGCCGGCGGCCTGAGCGATGGCGAGCGTGTGCTGGTACTCGCGCCAGTGGGCCAGCTTGCCGTCCCGGGTCCGCAACACCCCGATGAAAGGCGCGGAGGCGGTCACCCCGGTCACCGTGTGTGTGCCGACGAGTTCGTACTCGACCACGATCACCTCGGGATCCGCCGTCTCGTGCACGACCACGCCGCGGCAGTCGTCGAACCGCACCGGGAACACCGCCCGGCCCGCCCGCGTGTAGTCGAGAACGGGTTGCTTCCCCTCGGTGCGCGTCGGCTGGCCGGGCGCGGCGAAGGGTGTCTCGACCACCACGTCGTCGGCCAGCGAATCCGCGTCGAAGGCGGGCAGACCGGCCAGCCATCTGGCGCGCATGCTCTCGAAGATCTCCTGTGGTGTCATGCCGGCCTCCGAGATAATGAGTCGTGACTCGACTTGTGTCCGTGAGAATAATGAGTGGAGGCTCATTTTGGTAGAGGGTCCGCCGCTGCGCGCCGACGCGCAACGCAACAGGGCACGCATCCTGGACGCCGCCGAGGCGGTCTTCGCCGAGTTCGGCACCCGTACCTCGACCGAGCAGGTGGCTCGCCGGGCGGGCGTGGCCATCGGCACGGTCTTCCGTCATTTCCCCACCAAGGAGGACCTGCTCGTCGCGCTCATGAAGCGACTGCTCGCGCAGCTCGCCGACGAGGCGGGACGACACGACCTCTTCGGGTTCTTCAGATACACCGTGGCGCAGGCCGCCGCGAAGAAGACCGCAGTCGAGCTGCTCGCCGGATCCGGGGTGGACATCCGGCTTCCGGACGCGGTAGGTCACCTGGAGGAGGCGGTGGGCCGGCTGCTGGAACAGGCCCAGGCCGCCGGAGCCGTCGCCGGCTCGGTACGGCTACCCGAGGTGATGGCGCTGCTCACCGGCATGTGCCAGGGCGCCCTGCACGGGGGCTGGGACGAGCATCTGCAAGCCCGGACGCTGGCTGTCGTCTTCGCCGGCTTCGAGCGCGGCTGACGGTCCGGCGCGGATCACGCCGCGACAAAACCGGTTGGCCGGCCCCGGCGGACGCTGTTAGCTTGCCGGTGGCCGTGCCGGAGAACGAGGGAGGTGGTACCCGTGACCGCAGTATCGACATGGGTGCTCCCCTCGGGGGTCACGGCCGGGCGATAGGTCGTCCGGGAGCGCCGACGCACTCCCGAGAGGCACGACCATGCGCTTCACCTCCGAACAACGCCTCGCCGACGACGTCCGCGAACGCGAGTTCACCCTCGGCGGGATCCCCGGCCTCCTGTGGACGCCCGCGTCCGCGTCCGCCCCGGTCCCGCTGATCCTGCTCGGCCACCCCGGCGGACTGCGCCGGATGTATCCCCGCCTGCTGGCCCGGGCGGAGGGCTGCGTCGCGCAGGGCTTCGCCGCCGCCACAGTCGAACTTCCCGGCAGCGGCGACCGGCCCGCGTCCGCCGCCGCCGAGCAGGCCCGCGCCGACCTGCGCCGGGCACTTGGAGCCGGTGAGCCGGTCGCCGACGAGGTGGTCGACCGGCTCGTCCTGCCGCTGGTGGAGAAGGCGGTCCCGGAGTGCCGGGCCACCCTCGACGCCCTGCTCGCGCTGCCCGGGATCGGTGGCCCGGTCGGCTACGCCGGCGGCGTGATCTCGATCGGCGTACGGCTGGCGCTCGTCGAACCCCGCATCGTGGCCGCGCTCCTGTTCGCCGGGAGCTTCGTGCCGCGCGCCATCATCGAGGAGGCCCGGCAGGTCACCATCCCGCTGCATGTCCTGCTTCAGTGGGACGACGAGGGCAACGACCGGCAGATGGCACTGGACCTGTTCGACGCCTTCGGCTCGGCGGAGAAGACGCTGCACGCCAACATGGGCGGGCACACCGGCGTGCCGTGGTTCGAGGGGGAACCCGCGAACCGGTTCTTCGCCCGGCACCTGAGGTAGGGCAGGGACGCCGGATGTTCGCCTACCAGCTCGCGGTCCAGCTGTACCAGGGACCACCGAGATGCGTGAAGCTCGGCGCTTCGAAGTCCTCGTTAGCGAGGTCCTCGGTGGGGCCCTGCGGCAGGTAGGCGAACCCGGCGTCGTCCAGCATGTACCCGTTGCTCTCGTAGAGCACCACTCCGCCGGGCACCGTGTAGGCCGAGGTGATGATGTAGGCGCCGATCCGGTGCGGCACCCGCACCTTCGACCACTCGGCGTCCTGCGCGCTCGCCGCGGGCAGCGCGGCGACCACCCGGTCGAACGCACCACGGCTCACCGCCCAGCGGGCCTGGAACGGCGCTCCTGCGACGACCAGCGCCGCCGTGAGCACGACGATCACCGGGGCGACCAGGAACCGCCAGGACCAGCGGCGGCGCTCGACCACGAAGAAGCCCACCAGGATGGCCCAGCCCAGGCCGGCCACGGCGAACAGGAAGACCACGCCGAGCATCACGACGAAGACGAAGCCGGGGACGCTGACGGACCAGAGCAGACACACCGCGGTGATCGCCACCCCGATGTGCAGGGTCCGCCAGGCGTTCCTCGTCCAGCGGTCGGCCGGCCGGCCGCCGCGCGCGCCGGTCACGCGGACCCGCCCACCGGCGACGCCCAGGTGGGGCGCCTGATCAGGCAGAACGGGTGACCGGCCGGGTCGGCGTACACGTGGTCGCCCGGCAACCGCCGTGCGCCCAGCGCGAGCACCGCCTCGCCCGCCGCGTCCTGGTCGTCGACCATCACGTCGAGGTGCATCTGCTGCGGCACCGCCGGATCCGGCCATGTCGGCGGCGTCAGGCCGGGGGCGCGCTGGAACGCCAGCCCGGACGTCGCCGTACTCGCCGACACCACGGTGAAGTCGTCGTCCGCGTACGTGATCGGGTCGCCGAGGACCGCGCTCCAGAACCGTGCCTCGGCCATCGGATCCGGGCAGTCGACGATCAGGTGGTGGAGTCGCCCGAATGGCACAGCGGTCACCCCGTCAGCTCAGCCGCAGGTCGTGCTCGGCGAGGGCGGCCTCGATGACGGCCAGCGCCTTCGGCCCCATGCCGTGCAGCCGCGCCAGCTCCGCGCGTGGCACCCCGGCGAGCCGGCGCAGCGTGGTGTAGCCGGCGGCGGTCAGCGCCCGCGTGGCCGGTGCGCCGATCTTCGGCAGGCGATCCAGGGGCGAGGCCATCGCCAGATGCTAGACCGCCACGGGTACGGCTCGCCTGCCGTACCTCGGCGTCAGGGACGGAATGGGGGAAATACCCGACGGGCATATCGGGGCGTTTCCGTATATGACTCGGGTGGGACGCCGCTGAAGAATCGATGAGCATCCAGACACCGGGAGGCACCGTGTTCCGACGTACCGTGGCCCTCGCTCTGACCGCGCTCACCGTCCTGGCGGGACTGCCCGGCGCGGCGCGCGCCGGTCTTCCGCCGCCGCGACTCGCCTGGGGCGAGTGCGCCGACGACCTGCCGGACGTCCCGCCGGATCCGCGCGTGCGGTGCGCCCGGCTCCGACTGCCGGTGGACTGGGCCCGGCCGAACGGCCCGACGTTCGACCTCGCCGTGGCACGCCGGTCCGCGCGCCTGCCGGAGCAGCGGGTGGGCACGCTGGTGTTCGGACCGGGCGGCCCCGGCGACTCGGGGGTGGAACGCATCCGCAGGGGCGACCGGTTCAGCGACGAGCTGCTGGACCGGTTCGACCTGGTCAGCTTCGACCCGCGTGCCGTGGCCCGCACCGCCGCGCCCGTCTGCACGCCGGACCCGGCGCTGCGCAAGCCGCCCGTCCCACTGACCGGCCAGGCCGACTTCGACGCCGCGGTGGCCTACAACCGGGCGCTGTGGAGCAGGTGCCGCCCGACCAGCCCGGTGTTCGACCACGCCGACACGCTCAGCACCGTCCGTGACCTCGAGGCGTTGCGGCGTGCGCTGGGGGAGCGGCGGCTGTCCTTCCACGGCAGCTCGTACGGCACCCTGCTGGGTCAGCAGTACGCCGAGCGGTACCCCGGCCGCGTGCGGGCGGTGGTGCTGGAGGGCGTGTTCGACCACAGCCTCGACGTGCGGTCCTTCGTACGGACGCAGGCCGCCGCGTTGCAGGACGCGTTCGACGAGTTCGTCTCCTGGTGCGACAGCTCGGCGGACTGTGTGCTCCACGAACGGGACGTGCGATCGGTGTGGGCGCGGGTGCTGGCCCGCGCGGACCGAGGTGAGTACGCCCCCCGTACCGCCTTCGACGTCACCGCCGTGGCACTCGGCATGCTCGCCGGCCCGCGCTGGCCGCAACTCGCCGCGATCGTGCGGGACATGGACGCCGGTACGCCGCCACCGGCTGTGAACCTCTCGATCTCGGTCGCGGCGTTCTGCGCGGACTGGCCCGCCGAGGTACGCGACTACGCCGAGTACGCCGGACTGGTCCGGGACGCCGCTGCTGCCGCCCCGGACGTCCGGTACGGCGCCGGTCTGCTCGCAGTGCAGACCTGCCTGGGCTGGCCGTCCCCGGTCCGCAATCCGCCGCACGAGCTGAACGTGCACACCCGCACGCCGCTGTTGCTGCTCAACTCCCGGCACGATCCCCGTACCGGCCACGCCTGGGCGGCGAACGTCGCCCGGCAACTCGGCCGGCACGGGCGTCTGGTCACCTACGAGGGCTGGGGCCACGGCACCTACCAGCGCAACGACTGCACGACTGCCGTGGTGGACAGGTACCTCGTCGATCTGACGGTGCCCGCCACCGGCACGCGATGCCCGGCGAGCTGACCCGGCGGCGCTAGACCGCCGGGTCCGACGCCCCGGCGAGCGTGCGGCCCGCCGGGCGCCGGTGCGGCAGCGCCGCCAGCCCCAGCGCGACGATCAGCAGGACCGCGCCGAGCAGGAACGGCAACGACAGGGTGGGCTGGCCGAGCCACTCCCACGGCACGTGCCAGCGGGGATGCGGCTCGCTCAGGTGATGCGTGAGCATCATCGGCGCGCCGAGCAGGGTCGGCGCGGCCCAGAACACCATCGCGACGCCGTACAGAACCTTCGCCGGGCCCTGCACCAGCGGGCTTCGTCCCTCGGTGCGGCGGCTCGCCCAGCCGAACAGCACCCAGCCGCCCAGCGTGCCCAGCACGAAGCCGAGCAGACCGGCGGGATACGCGGCGCCGGGGGTGGCGCGGCTGAGGGTGAGGTTCATCGAACCCTCGGCGTTGAGCTCCGCGGCGAGGATGTGGTCGCCGCGTCCGGCGTACACGGTGATGTCGGAGGGGATGGACGCCGGGTCGCACTGCGGACTGCCGGGGACGCAGCCGTACGCGTCGGTTCTGACGGGCTCGCTCCGCTCCCACCCGGCGGCGTGCAGGCGCTGCCGCAGGTCGGTGAGGCCGCCGGCCGGCGTCTGGTCGAACGACGCGGTCAGCTCGGCCAGCGCGTACTCGCCGCCGTCACCGAGGAGCAGCTCGGACAGGAGGTCCTCGTTCAGCGGGTGGCCGTAGATGAGGAACACGGCGGGCGGGTCGTCCCGGTCGATGTGGCTGACCTGCCGGTCCGGGTAGAGCTGCCCGACCACGGCGGCGAGGTCCCGGTGGTCGAGCGGGCGGGAGCCGAGCCACGCGAGCCAGGTGCCGAACGACGCGGCGAACAGACCGCAGACCACCGCGAAGACCGCCGCCCAGGCCACCACGGTACGGCTCGCCGGCCGCCCCAGCCGGGCACGCAGACCATGACGTACGAGATTCGCCGCGATCCGGGTACGCCGATGGGCCGGGCCGACGTCCCGTACCGTCTCCAGGATCTCGGCCCCGCGCGCCCGGCGGTAGTCGCGGGGGTAGGCCAGCAGCAGCCAGCGATGCATGGGTTTCTCCCTCGGGAGCCGCGACGGTGGGGGTCAGGCGGTGCGGGGCCGTAGGGCGCGCAGCCGGGACTCGGCGGCGGACGCGAGCTGTCGCAGCCGCTCGGTCTGGCGTGCCAGCTCGGCCCGGCCGTCGGCGCGCAGCCGGTAGTAGCGGCGCAGCCGGCCGTCGACGACCTCTTCGTGACTGAGTTCGGCGAGGCCCTGCGCGACGAGGCGGTCCAGGGCGGCGTAGAGGGTGCCCGGCAGCAGGTTGACGCGACCGCCGGACAGGCCGGTGACCTCCTGGATGATCCCGTAGCCGTGGCGCGGCTCGTCGGCCAGCGCGGTCAGGATCAGGAAGGTCGCCTCGCGCATCTCATTCACCGAGGCAACATATACAGCCGATCAATACATGGTCAACGGTGGCCGAGCAGTCGCCGCTCGGCCATGAAGGCGCGCAACGTCCCGGCGTCCTCGGCGGACATCAGCCACCGGGGGATCACCGTGGCCGGCATGCGTCCCACGTACACGATCCAGAAGTCGGGGGTCTCGGTGACCCGCGTGACGCCGTCCCAGGCGATGCCGCCGGACTCCGAACCGCTGCGCATCATGATGTTGCGGTCGTCGATGTCGTAGCCGCCCTCGACGGCGTACCCGCCGGAGCGGCGCCGGGCCCGCCACCGCACCCACGGCGCGTACAGCATCGACAGCACGCCGGCCACGATCAACGCGGTCCACAGCGACGCGAACCGCGCCGACGCCTGGGAGGCGATCCAGCCGATCACCCCGATCGCGGCGAGGGCCGCGCCGATGTAGCCGAACCGGCGCAGCCGGGCGGCGGCGAGCGCGGCGGCCACGCGGGCCGGATAGGCGGGATCGGCCGGTACGGCGAAACGGATCTGCACGCCCGAACGATAGTGCCCCGCCCGCCTGTGCCGAGCCGGACCCGCGCGGCCGGTCAGGTCCGGCGCAGCACCAGCGTCGCGAACCCGAGCACGCCGCGGTATCCGCGCAGCCACTGGTCCCGGTGCTCCCGGGCGGCGGCGAGCGCGTCGGCGGCATCCGGGTGACCCGGGTTGTCAAGCGCCCACTCGGTCAGCGAACCGGTCCACGACCACTCGTAGTCGTCCCACTCGGCGGTGTCGCTGACGTGCGCGTACACCGGGGTCCAGCCGGCCTGCTCGGCGGCCGCGACCAGACCGGCGAGGTCGGTGTGGTCGTCGGGTTTCGCGCCCAGCGCGGCCAGTGCCTCCGGCGTCGGCGGCACCTGCCAGAAGCCTTCGCCCACCATGAGGATGCCGTCGGCGTTCACGTGCCGGCCGGCCAGTTCCAGCGTCTCACCGAACCCGCCGAACGCGTGCGTCGACCCGACGCAGAGCACAAGGTCGTGGTCGCCGTCCGGGACGTACGACCGGGCGTCGCGCTCGTGCAGCGTGAGCCGTTCGGCGAGGCCGCGCACGGCGGCGGCCTCGGCGGCGCGTTCCAGCGCGTACGGGTTGAGGTCCACGCCGTCGGCGTGCCCGTCCGGGTAGTGCGCGAGGGCCTGCAACGCCCACGCCGCCTCACCGCAGCCCAGGTCGAGGATCCGGGCCGCAGGCCGGCGACCGGCCCGGCGCAGCAGCCGGTTGACGTTGACACCGGAGAGCGGGGCCGCGATCGGGTGGTGCGAGTGCGCGATGCTGCTGAGCCGTCGACGGTCCATCGTCGCAGTCAACACGAGCACGACCGGATTGTCGTGCCGGTCAGGTGCGGCAGACGATCGTCGCGTCGTCGGTGGCGACGCCCCCGCGTGCCTCCGCCTCGCGGACCCGGCGGATGACGTCCGCGGGGCCGTCGGTCTCCAGCAGGCGCAGCAGCCCGGCCCAGTCGGAGAGCCCGAACGTGTCCACGAGCCGGCTCGCACCGTTGCTGAGCAGCGCCGCCGTGCCCGCCTCGCCGGCCGGGCACTCGCCGGTGACCGCCTCGGCCACCACCGTCGGGTCGTCCTTGGCGACCCAGAAGCCGCCGGGACTGTTACGGCGGGATCGCAGATCCAGCAGCAGCCGCCGGTACTCGTCGCCGCCCTCCGGCACGTCCTTCAGCCGCTCCTCGAAGGACCGGGCGATCACCACCTCCCGCGGATCGTGGGCGACGACGGGATCCCCCGCCGCCCGGCCGACGACCGCGACCGCGTCGCCGAGGACCAGGTGCTCGACGATGTCGCCGGAGAACCGCAGCATCGCGACCGCCGCGAACGGGCTGATCGGATGGGCGACGTCGCACGTGTCGCGGTGCGCGTCGGTGACCCGCTCGATGCCCTCGGCCAGCACGTCGCGCAGGCTCCGCCCCTGCGCCAGCGCGCCGAGCAACGCGCCGCCGAGCCGGGTCGCGTACCAGGCGATGCCGTGGTGGCAGACCTCGCCCGCCCCGGCGATGCCGCCGGCACCGTCGACCAGCACCATGCCGCACCGTACGGCGCCGGCGAAGTCCTCATTGGCCCGGCCGGGATGCCCCGCGTCGGTCGCCATCGTTACCCGCATCGGCTCATCATGCCGGGGCCGGCCGGAACGCGATGTCCCGCGCGGCTTGATCTGAAGCCCGGTTGAGGTCCTAGCGTCGTGCTCACCCGATCACCGCCGGAGGTAGCGCACCATGACGACACCGCACCTGTCCGACGCCGAACTCGCGGGCCAGCCGGCCGCCTACTGGACGGGCGTCGCGTACGAGTCGCTCATCGCCTTCACCCGGGCCCAGCAGGCCGCGCACGGCTTCACCCAGCCCCAGTTCTGGCTCCTGCGCAACCTGTCCCCGAACGACCTCCTGCCCGGTGGCGGCGGACTGACCGTGCCCGAGCTGCGGCACGCGATGCGCTCGTACCTGCGGGCCGAGGACGACCTGGACGCCGAGGCGGAGGTGCTGCGCGAACGCGGCTGGCTGACCCGCGACGCGGACGGCCGGCTGCGGATCACCGAGGCGGGGGAGGCCGCCCGGCTCCGCCTCAAGCAGCACGCGCCGGGGATCCGGGCCCGCATCCACGACGGCGTCGACGACGCCGACTACGTCACCACCCTCAAGGTGCTCCGGCGGATGATCCGGAACACCGGCGGCACCGGGTAGCGCACGGGCCCGACTCAGGACGCCCGAAGGCTCCGGATCGCCAGGCGGGCTCCGTGGTGGAGCAGCACGCCGGCACCGGTGTTCGCGACGGCCAGCCCGGCCGCGCCGAGCAGCCCGGCGCCGACGTCCATCACGCCGGTCGCGACCAGGAGGACCGGCCAGCCCAGCGCGGCGGTGACGAGCGACGACCGCCACCAGCGCCCGAGGAGAAGCCCGAACAGGATCAGCACCGGGATCATCGCGGGCGACCTCCTGCCGTCGGCTCGTTCGAGCGTACGCCCGGCTCACCCCGCCGGTCGCCGGGCGCGGGGTCGTCGCGGCTGCCGGAATCGGCCGTACGGGCGCGGCACGTCACGGAGCGGTCGGTGGCTTCGCCTTCTGCGGGTGGAACGTGTCGTGGCGGGCCAGCATGGCGACGAACTCGCCGACCTTGCGCGTCCGGGTCTCCGCGCGTTTGACCGCGTTGAGCCGGTGGATGAGCGCGAACCGGTTGGCGCTGGTCAGGACATCGAACATGGCCTGGGCGGCGGGCTCGGCCGCGATGGCGGCGAGCAGGTCGGCCGGCACCTCGGCCTCCGACGGCGGCGCGTAGGCCGCCGCCCACCGGCCGTCCGCCTTCGCGGCCTCCACCGCGGCCCGGCCCGCCGGCGTCATCCGCCCCTGTTCCTCCAGCCGGGCCACGTGCCCGACGTTGCGCTGCGACCACGAACTACGGGCCCGGCGCGGGGTGAACCGGATCCAGGAGCTCTCGTGGTCGCGCTTGCGGGCCTGCCCGTCGATCCAGCCGAAGCACAACGCCTCGTCGACCGCCTGCTGCCAGGTCAGCGTGGTGACGGTGCCGCCCTTGCGGGTCAGGGCGAGCCAGACGCCGGGAGACGTGTCGTGATGGGCGGACAACCACGCGCGCAGCGCGTCCGCGTCGGGCACGATCAGCTCGTCCAGCTCAGCGGTTCCCATGACAAGCAGGCTATGCCGGGGGTACGACGCTACTGCCGGACGCCCGGCTCAGCCGCCCGCTGATCCCCGTCGGGCGACGCGTCGGCCGCCCGCCGTATCCGCCGTCCGGCCACCAGCATCGCCACGCCTGCGCCGGCGAGCCCCGCGCCCATCAGACCGCCTCCGATCCCCGTCGCCGGACGGCCCTCACGGAACGCGTACCCCACGGCCGAGGTGAGGATCGGCGTGCCGAGGGCGATCGCCGTCCACCCGGCGAGGACGTCCCCCTTGTCGGCGAAGGCGTTCGTGGTGATGAGGAACGTCAGCACGACGGCCGCGGCGAGGCTGACGAGGATCAGCGCCGCGACGATCAGCGCGGGGTCGCGCGGGAGCAGCCCGGCGGCCGCGGCGAGCACGTAGATGATCGCCGCCGCGATGAGGTTCGCGAGGACGTTCGTCATCACGTTCGCGGCGAACCTGCGCAGGCCGCCGCGCCCGGTGTCGTTGCCGCTGATGGCGTCCCCCGATCGCCGTCGATGCCTACCAGAGCGAGGTTAGGGCGACCGGTCGGCCCGGCACAACGCCCGGTGCCGACAGGTGTGGTCACGGCATCCGTGAGTCGTGCGACCTCCGGGCCGCCAGCACCTCGTCCAGGTGCCGCTCGCTCCACGATCGGGCCGCCGCGACCAGCGTCAGCAGGCTGCGGCCCAGCGGCGTCAGCGCGTACTCCACGCGCGGTGGGTTCTCGTCGTAGGCGCTCCGCGTGACCAGCCCGTCGCGTTCCATCGCCCGCAACGTCTCGGCCAGCACCTTCGGCGTGATCGTGCGCAGCGGCACCCGCAGCTCGGTGAACCGGCGCGGCCCGTGCTCCAGGCACAGCACCACCATCGCGGTCCACTTGTCGCCGATCTGCAACGGCATCATCCGCGACGGACAGGCGGGATCGAACATGTCCGGATCGAGCGGCGTCACCGCCCGAGCGTAACCCCGGTACCGTTGCGGTAACCGGCACCCGGCGCTCTAGCGTCGCGCCATGACCAGCATCGCCGTCCTCGGGGCGGGTGGCCGCGCCGGCCGCGCCGTCACCGCCGAGGCCCACCGCCGCGGCCACCGCGTCACAGCCGTCGTCCGCGACCCCGCCCGCCATCCCGACCTCACCGCCGCGGTACGCGGCGACGTCACCGACCCGGAGGCCGTCACCTCGATCGGGTACGGGCACGACGCCGTCGTCCACGCGGTCAGCCCGGCGTCCGGGCCGGAGGCGCTCGCCGCCGCCGGCCTCGATCCGGAGTTCTTCGTCCGGGCCGCAGACGCGCTGCTGCACGGCCTGGCCCGCGCCGGCGTGCCGCGGCTCGTGGCGATCGGCCTGTTCGCCACGCTCACCGACGCGCACGGCCGGCCCCTCCACGACGACCCGGCCGTCCTGCCCGCCGAGTTGCGGCCGTTCGCGCTCAGCCACGCCGCCGGCCTGGACCGGCTCCGCGGCGCGGACACCACAGTCGACTGGCTGGTGCTCACCCCGCCGGCCGCGCTCGACGTGGACGGTCCCCGCACCGGCCGGTACCGTCTCGGCGGCGAGCAGGCCCCGGCGCTCGCGTACCTGTCGTACGCCGATCTGGCGGTCGCGGTGGTCGACGAGATCGAGTCACCGCGCCACCACCGCACCCGGGTCTCGGTCTTCGGGGACCTGCCGAGCTAGCCGCCCGCCGCGTTGTGCCGCGCGACCAGGGCCGGCAGCTCGTCCAGCGAGTCGATGCGGAACAGGCACCGGTCGGCGACGTCCGGCATGTCGAGGATGTGGCCCCACGGTCCGCGCCGGATCAGGCACGCCGTCATGCCGGCGGCCATCGCCGGGGCGGCGTCGTTGTCCGGCCGGTCACCGACGTAAAGGAGCGCCGACGCGTCGCCGCCGCCCTCGCGAACCACCCGGGCGAAGAACTCCGGCGCCGGCTTCGCCACGCCCCAGGCCGCCGACGTGCCGATCACGTCCACCGACAGGTCGAGCGCCCGCAGCGTCGCCTCGGCGTGCTCCGGCTGGTTGCCGGCCAGGCCGACGCGCAATCCCTGCTCCCGCAGGGCGGCCAGGCAGGCCCGTGCGTCCGGGTACAGATCCTCCTCACCGAACGACTCCGGGTCACCGGCGGCGACCCGGCGCGCGAGTTCGGCGGTGAGGTCGAAGTCCGGCCGGAACGCCCGGAACACCTCCTGGTAGTCCAGGCCTCTGGCGATCACCGCGCCGAAGACCGCGGAGAACGTGTGCCTCGGTACGCCGAGCCAGTCCGCCCAGGTCGCGAACTCGCGCGTCTCGTCGAGGATCGTCCCGCCCACGTCGAAGAAGACCGCCCGGATCATCAGCGGATCGTACTGTCGTTGATCGGCCAGTGGGGGCCGCCCGGGTGGCGCAGACTGCCCGCATGAATCCCGCCTTCCTCCCCGAACCGCCGCAGAGCCCGGCGGCGAAAGCCGCGTACGAGGACGACCTCGCGTCCGACGGCTACGTCAACAACCTCACCCGCGTCTGGTGCTGGCGGCCCGACGTGCTGATGTCGTTCCAGAACACCCGCACCGAGCTGCTGTCCGAGTCCACGCTGTCCTCCCGTGAGGTGGCGGTGCTGGTCGCCGCCACGGCCGCCGCCCGGGGCGACTCGTACTGCTCGCTGGCCTGGGGCGCCCGGCTGGCCGGGATGAGCGACGAGGAGACGGCCGCCGCGGTGCTGCGCGGCGACGAGGCGGATCTTTCGGAGCGGGAGACCGCGCTCGCGGACTGGTCCCGCCGGGTCGTGACGGATCCGAACGCCACCACCGAGGCCGACACGCGACGCCTGCGCGACGCCGGCCTGAGCGACCGGGAGATCTTCGAGGCGACCACGCTGATCGCGTTCCGGCTGGCCTTCTCCACGGTGAACGACGCGCTCGGCGCTCGGCCGGACGCGCAACTGGCGGAGAAGGCGCCACGGCTCGTCCGGGAGGCGGTGACGTTCGGCCGGCCGGTCTGAGCGAGCGGGCCTGCCCCGCGGCCACGGGACAGCGGGCCGCCACGCGAGCGGAGATCATCATCCGGTGACAGACACCGCCGCGTACACCTTGGCCGTTCCGCCGTTGTTCGCCGCCCTGGCCCCGGCACGCGACGTCCTGATCGCCGGCGCCGGTGGCGGCTTCGACGTCTACGCCGGCCTGCCGCTGGCGCTCGCGCTGTGGCAGGCCGGCAAGCGGGTGCACCTGGCCAGCCTCTCCTTCTCGGAGCTGGAACTGCTCGACCGGCAGGTGTGGGTGGACGAGCACGTCGCGGCGATCCGGCCGGACACCCTCAGCCCGGACTGGTACTTCCCGGAGGCGCACCTGGCCCGCTGGCTCGCGGGCCGGGACCTGCCGTCGACCGTGTACGCCTTCCCGCCGCTGGGCGTGCAGCCGCTGCGGGAGGCGTACCGGTACCTGGTCGACCGGCTCGACCTCGACGCGATCGTGCTCGTCGACGGCGGCACCGACATCCTGCTGCGCGGCGACGAGAGCGGCCTGGGCACCCCGGTGGAGGACATCACCAGCCTGGCCGCCGTGGCCGGGCTGGACGTGCCGGTCCGGTTGGTGAGCAGCCTGGGTTTCGGCATCGACGCGCACGACGGCGTCAACCACGTCGAGGTGCTGGAGAACCTGGCCGCGCTGGACCGGGAGGGCGGCTACCTCGGCGCGCTGTCCATTCCCGGCTCCAGCCGTGAGGCGGTGCTCTACCGCGAGGCGGTCGCGCAGGCCCAGGCCGCCACCCCGCACCGGCCGAGCATCGTCCAGGGGCAGATCGCCGCCGCCATCGGCGGCGCGTTCGGAGACGTACGCTTCAGCCGGCGCACCGGCCACGGCGACCTGTTCGTCAACCCCCTCATGGCGATCTACTTCTCCGTCGACCTGCCCCGGCTCGCCGCCCGCTGCCTCTACCTCGACCGGATCGAGAACACGATCGGGCGGCGTCAGGTCATCACCCGCATCGAGGCGTTCCGCGACGAGCTGCGGGCCGCCCGGGTGCCCCGGGCGTACCCGCACTGACGGCCACGGCATGTCGCACCGGTGTGGGAGGGTCCGGGCATGACGACGTTCGTGCTCATCCACGGTGGCGGGGGCAGCGCGTGGGACTGGCATCTGCTGGTTCCCGAGCTGGCCGCCCGGGGTCACGACGCGGTGGTGCCGGAGCTGCCGATCGGTGACCGGTCGGCGGGGTTCGCCGAGTTCGGCCAGGCGGTGATCGACGCGGTCGGCGACCGCGACGACCTCGTGGTGGTCGGGCACTCGTACGGCGCGTTCACCGCACCGCTGGTCGTCGACCGGCTGCCGGTGCGCCTGCTGGTCCTGCTCACGCCGATGATCCCGCGACCGGGCGAGAAGCCGGGGGACTGGTGGGGCGACACCGGCTACCGCGAGCCGGAAGGGCTCAGCGAGGAGCAGCAGTTCTACAACGGCGTGCCGGCCGGGATCGTCGCCGAGGCGCCCGCGCACGGCCGGGAGCAGGTCAGCGCGGAGTGGGACGAGCCGTGGCCACTGCCCACCTGGCCGGCCGTGCCGACGAGGGTGCTCATCGGCCGCGACGACCGGTTCTTCCCCGCCGACTTCCAGCGCCGGGTGGCCGCCGACCGGCTGGGCGTGGTGCCGGACGAGATCGACGGCGGCCACGCGGTGGCGCTCAGCCGTCCGGGCCCGCTCGCCGAGCGGCTGACCGCCTACCTGGCGTCCTGACCGTCCGGGCGCCGGCTTCAGGAGACGGCGGCGGCCGGGCGCGCGGGCTCCGGCTCGCGCGTGTGCCGGCGCGTCGGCAGCAGCAGCGGCGTGGCGAGCAGCAGCACCCCGGACACGGTGATCGCGGCGAGCGGGCCGACGACGGTGGCGAGGACGCCCCACCCGGCCGTCAGCGCGGCCCGGGTGAGCCGGCCGGTGACGCTCCACGCGGTCAGGACCTGCGCGGTGTGCGCCTGCGGGGTGCGGCGCAGGCGCTCGGTCGCGTAGATCGGGTTGAACACGCCCATGCACGTGATGAGCACCGACTCGACGGCGATCACGGTCAGCAGCCCGATGATCCCCGGATGGGTGAACGCGAGACCGAGCGGGACGATCGACCGCAGCCAGCCGGACGCCGTCATGACGCGCTGCCGCCCGTACCGCCGCACCAGACGAGGGCTCAGCCGTGCACCGAGCACGCCGCCGAGCGCGGAGACACCGAAGACCAGCCCGTACTGCCACGCCGCCACCCGGTACTCACCCAGCAGGAGCACGGCGAGCAGCGGCGCGGTCGCCATGATCAGGCCGCCGACCAGCACCGAGTTGAGGAACAGCCGCCACAGCACCGGGTCGCGGCGCACGAACCGCCAGCCGGCGCCCAGGTCGGCGACGCGTGAGGCACCCGACGGGTCGCGGGGCGCGGCCGTGTCGGCGGCCCGGATCCGCCGGACCGCGAGCGCCGACAGCAGGTGGCTCACCGCGTCGGCGGTGATGGTGACGACCGGGCCGAGCAGCCCGACGAGCGCACCGCCGAGCGGCGGCCCGGCCGCCGTCGCGGCCCAGCTCGTCGCTTCGAACCGTCCGTTCGCCGCCAGCAGCCGATCACCCCGGGCCAGGCTCTTCAGGTACGCCCCGGAAGCGGCGGTGAACGTGATGCCGGCCGTCCCGCAGACCACCGCGACGACGAGCAACTGGCCGTACGACAACACCCCGAGCGCGTACGCGGCCGGCACGCTCGCCAGCGCCGCGAACCGGACCAGATCCGTCGCGATCATCACCGGCAGCTTGGGCCGGTAGGCCACCCACGGCCCGAGCGGGATCGCCAGCCCTGCCGCCACCGCCAGTCCCGCCGCCTCCAGGAGCGACACGGCGAACGCCGACGAGTCCAGCACCCGCACCGCGATCAGCGGGAACGCGCCGAACGCCAGCCAGGTGCCGTACGTGCTCACCGCGTACGCCGACCACAGCCACCCGAAATCCGAACCCAGCTTCCGCACACCGCCCCCGTCACCGATGCCCCGCGCATCAGATCGGCCACGTGGACGCCGGGGCAAACAACCGCCGCCCGGCGCGCCACAACCATCGGCTGGACCCGCCTACTGTGGGCCGATGGACAGCGAGGCGGTGCGGTCGTTCGTGCGGGCGGCCGAGCTCGGGCAGTTCCGGCACACCGCCGACGATCTGGGCGTCACCCAGCAGGCCGTGTCGAAGCGGATCGCCGCGCTGGAGCGGGAGCTGGGGGTGCGCCTGTTCACCCGTACACCGCGAGGGGTCGAGCTGACACACGACGGCCGGGCGTTCCTTCCGCACGCCCGGGGCGTCGTCGCCGGCGCGGACCGCGCGGTCGCCGCGGTCCGGCCCGGCGCGCGGGCGCCGCGCATCGACGTGCTCGGCCTGCGCAGCGCGCAGGCCGTCCTGCTGCACGACTACTGGCGCGCCCACCCGGGCGTCGACCTCGACGTGGTGACGCTGCGGGTCGACGACCCCCGGCAGGTCGCCGCCGCGGTCCGGGCCGGCGACGTCGACGCCGCGTTCCGCACCGTCACCGACCCGGCTGCGCTGCCGCCCGAGGTACGGATGGTCCGCGCCTTCGACTCGCCGCTGCAACTGCTCGCCGGTCCCCGGCACCCGCTCGCGTCCGCGCCCACGCTCACGCCGCCCGAGCTGCGCGGACACCGGCTGCGGGTGCCGGGCATCGTGCCCGGAAGCGAGTGGGGCGAGTTCTACGAGCAACTCGCCGACGCCTTCGACCTGTGGGTGGACGCGACCGGGCCGAACTTCGGCACCGAGGTGCTCCTCGACGAGCTCGCGGACTCCGCGGACGTGGCGACGCTCGTCGGCGCCCGGGACCGCTACGTCTGGTCCACCGGCCACGACCTGCGCCGCATCCCGATCACGGATCCGGTGCTCGCGTACCCGATCAACCTCATGCTGCCCCGGACCGGCCCGCACCCGGGGCTGCGGCCGGTGATCCGCCACTTCGCGGGCCTGCCGCCGCTGCCCGGGCCGGTCTGGCTGCCCGCCTGGCCCGGGTGATCAGGGCTGCGACGTCCGCCGAGCCAGGTGGACCGTGACGTCCGAGGTGACCTCGACCGTGCCGGGCAGCACGTCCCGGACGCGGGGGAACACCTGCTCGCGTACGTGCGGCGGCAGTTCGAGATAGGCCGAGACGGTCGACAGGAGACCGAGGTAGTCGTCGGCGGTCATCGTGATCCGCCGCTCGATCTCCGACTGGCGTACGTCGGTGAACCACTCGGACGCGCGCAGCTCCGTGCCGGGCCACTGCATGCCGGCCTCCGGCGGCGTCCCGTCCGGCGACGGGATCTCGTCGTCGGCGAGGAACTCGGACCGGGCCGCAGCCACCGCGTCGCGCAGCGCCGGGTCGGCCAGCCGCAGCGGCCCGCCGAACGACGCGAACACACCACCGGGCGCGAGCAGCCCGGCGATCCGATCCCACCGCCGGTCCGGGTCGGTCCAGTGCAGCGCCGCCGCCGCGTACACCAGGTCGTGGTGCTCGCCGGCGCGCAACTGCTCGAACGCGGCCTGCCGGACCCGCACGTCCGCGGGCACGTGCCGGCGCAGTTCGGCGAGCATCGCGGAATCCGGGTCGGTGGCGGTGACCGCGATGCCGCGCCGGGCGAACAGGCGGGTCGCCTTGCCGGTCCCGGCGCCGATCTCCAGTGCGGTCCGGACCGGCCGGTCCGCGTACGACAGCACCAGGTCGGCCAGCTCCTCGGGGTAGCCGGGCCGGAACCGTTCGTACGCCTGCGCTGCCGCCCCGAAGCTCAACGCGCGATCCGGCATGCCGGCCATCCTCCCACGATCGGTCCTTCGTTCGCGGCTATCGTGCGCGGCGTGAGCGAACCCGGCTGGCTGGACGACACCCGCACCTCCTACGACACGGTGGCGTCCAGCTATGCCGACCTGCTGCGCGACGCCCTGGCGAACGAGCCGTTCCAGCGCGGCATCCTTGCGCTCTTCGCCGAGCTGGTCCGGGCGCGGGGGAGCGGGCCGGTCGCGGACGTCGGCTGCGGACCGGGCCGGATCACCCGGCATCTCCACGATCTGGGCTTGAGCGCGTTCGGCATCGACCTGTCACCGGCGATGATCGACCTGGCGCGGCGCGACCACCCGGACCTCCGTTTCGAGGTGGGTTCGATGACCCGTCTCGACCTCACCGACGAGTGCCTGACCGGGTTGCTCGCCTGGTTCTCCCTCATCCACGTCCCGGACGGTGAGATGCCCGCCGTCCACCGAAGCGGGTCGCGGCCTGGCTGACCGACGCCGGCTTCACCGTCGAGGCCGAGATGACGCATCACCCCGCCCCGGACGTCGAAGGCGGCTTCGTCTTCGCCCACCGGTGAGATCAGGCCCTCGCCCTACGCTTCCGGATCCCCGGTCACGTGCGCGGCGACGGCGTCGGCCACCTGCTCGGGCGGCACGGTGGCGTCGATCAGGTGGGTGTCGGTCACCGACGCGAAAGTGGCCAGCGCCCGGGCGACATGGTCGTGCCGCCAGCCGCGCGCGCCTGCCTCGATCTGGTCGGCGTCGATGCGGGCCCGCAGCCGGTCCTCGGGGAGCGTGAGCACGACCTCGCGGACGTCGATGCCGCAGGCGCGGATGCCGCCGAGGATCTCCGCCCGGTACGCCGGGTCGAGCAGGCTCATCGGCACGATCCAGACGCCCGGGTGGTGCCGGTCCAGCCCGGTGACCGTCTGCACGACGAGGTGACGCCACAGGGGCAGGTCCTGGAAGTCGCCGGTCGGCGGGGTGACGAACGCGGTGAGCATCGAGCCGAGGAACTCGGGGTCGAACAGCCGCGCGTCCGGAAGCGACTCCGTGAGCAGCCGCGCGGTGGTCGTCTTGCCGACACCGAACGCGCCGTTGATCCAGACGATCACGCGATCATGATGCCATCACGCGGCGAAGTCGACGCCGGCGAGCGGCACGCCCCGGTACGCGGCGAGGCGCTCGGCCTGCGCGACGACCGCGTCGCGGGTGCTGCCGGTGAGCTCTCGCCACGGCTGGACCGCGACGGTGAACGACCGGCCGGACTTGCGGGGCCGCCAGGTCCCGGCCAGCTCACCGTCGGCCAGCACGGCGCCGGGGCGGCCCAGTACCGGCCACAGCTCCTTGACGCGGGCCGCGTCCGGCACGAGCGTCGCCCGGTCCTTCGCCTGGAGGAACAGATCGAACGGGCCGAGCAGGCGGGTCGTCGTGGCGTCCGCCGACGCCAGCGCCGCCTCGTCGGCGGCGAGCAGCCAGCGCGTCTCACCGTCGACGCTCACCTCGACCGCGTCGTGCGGCCAGCGGGCCTTGACCTCCTTGACCGGGGCGTCGAGGTAGTCGGCGACGTGCTTGGGCGTGGCCGGGCCGAGCAGCCGCAGGTAGGCGCGGATGAGCTCGAACCGGTCGTCGGGCGCGGCGGCCGCACGGAAGCCGCGGATGCGTTCCAGGATCGGCGGTGACGTGTCGAGCCGCAGCTCCAGGCCGGCGCGCACGGCGGCCAGCCGGAACGGCATCTCGTAGAGGTGGATCGCGTTGCACGGCCGGCAGAACCGCAGGTAGGGCTCCGGCATCACCTCGGCGAGCCGCCCGGAGACCGCGCCCTTGACCGTCGGCGTGCGGACGATCTCCCGCATCCGCGCGGCCACCTCGTCGAGCGCGGCGACGATGCCGATGCCGGCCGCCTTCAACGGCTTCGCCGCGTCGTAGATGCGCTTGCCCGCGTCGGCGTCGGAGAACGGCTCGACCGCGGCGGCCACCACGCCCACGTCGGCACGGCGGTAGAGGTGCGGGGCGCCGCGTACGGTCCAGAGCAGGACCAGGTCGTCACCGGTCAGCGGGGCCACGTCGACGCCGCGCGTGGCGAGCGCCCACCGGCCGCCGTCGGGACCGGTGTCCTGCACGCCGATGTCGAGCACAGCGGTGTCGGCGAGCGAGCCCCGCGCCCGGTCGAGCTGCTGAGCGCGGATGCGGAAGGCCAGCACCTGACGCCTGTCGATCATCGCCACAGCGTAGGCGGCAGCACCGACATGTCCGGCGCGGAGCGCCGACCGGCGTGGCCGCGTGCGGTCAGCGGGCGGCGCGCGGCGCGGGGTCCGTCCGCCGGTCCGGGCCGGAGCGCTTGAGCAGGAACACGCCGCCGCCGATGAACAGGACGCTGAGCACGATCCCGACCAGGTTGCCGTCGGCGAGCGTGGCGAAGATGCCGAGCAGGCCGAAGATGACGGCCACGCCGCCGACCAGGCGCATGAGGTAACGACCGACTGACTTGCCCCGTGAATCCACCATGTACGCCCGTCTGCCCCCGCCGCCGCGCCGGCAAACGGGCGGATCGGGTCAGCGAGCCGCGAGCAGCCGTTCGCGGACCTCGCGGCGCAGGATCTTGCCGATCTGGGAGTACGGCAGTTCGTCGACCACAACGACCCGGCGGGGCACCTTGTAGCCGGCCAGGTGGGTGCGGCACGACGTCCGGATCGACTCCGGGGTGGCGGCCACCGCCGGGTCGACAACCACGGCGGCGACGACCTCCTCGCCGTCGTCGGTGGGCATGCCCACGGCGGCGGCCTCGCGTACGCCGGGGACGCGGCGCAGCGCCTCCTCCACCTCGGACGGGTAGACGTTGAAGCCGCCGGTGATGATCAGCTCCTTGATCCGGTCCACCACCGTCACGAAGCCGTCGGCGTCCATGATGACGATGTCTCCGGTACGCATCCAGCCGCCCGGCAGCAGCACCTTGGCCGTCTCCTCGGGCCGGTGCCAGTAGCCGGTGAACACCTGCGGCCCGCGGACCAGCAGCTCACCGGCCTCGCCCGGGGCTCGGTCCCGGGACGGGTCCTCCGGGTCGACGATGCGGACGTCGGTGGAGGGGAACGGCACGCCCACGGTGCCCGGCCGGCGGGTGGGGGCGACCGGGTTGCCCACGGTGATCGGGGACGTCTCGGTCATCCCGTACCCCTCGACCAGCAGGCCGCCGGTCACCTGCTCCCACAGCTCCACGGTGGCCGGTGGCAGCGACATCGCGCCGGAGATCGCGTACCGGATGGAGGTGAGGTCGACGCCGCGTTCGCGCGCGGCGGCGGCCAGCTTCGCGTAGACCGGCGGTACCGCGGGCAGGAACGTCGGCGGGCGGCGACGGACCGCGTCGAGCACCTGGTCGGCGTCGAAGCGGGGGAACAGCACCAGCGTCGCGCCGATGCTCACCGCGAAGGTGAGGCAGAGCGTCAGGCCGTAGGCGTGGAACAGCGGCAGCACCGCGTAGATGGTCTCCGCGCCGTCGCGCAGGCCCGGCACCCAGGCCCGGCCCTGCGCGGCGTTGGCGCGCAGGTTGCGGTGGGTCAGCACCGCGCCCTTCGGCTCGCCGGTGGTGCCACCCGTGTACTGGAGCAGCGCCACGTCCCCGGCCTCGGGCGCGGGATGCCCGGCGGGCAGCGGCCCGGCGGCGGCGACCAGCTCCGACCAGGGCAGCGCGCCGGGCGCGGGGGCGGTCATCGCGGCCCGCGCGGCGCGGACCTTCGGCAGCGGCACCCGCAGCGCCCACCGCTTGAGCCGCGGCAGCGCCGCGGTCAGGTCGACCGCCACCACGGTACGCACGGCGCCGCGTCCCGCCACCAGCGGCGCGACCTTGTCCCACACGATCGCGACCGTGGCGCCGTGGTCGGTGAGCTGGCGGTCCAGTTCGTCGGCCGTGTAGAGCGGGTTGTGCTCGACGACCACCGCGCCGAGGCGCAGCACGGCGTAGAACGCGACCACGTGCTGCGGGCAGTTCGGCAGCACCAGCGCCACCCGGTCGCCCGGGCCGACGCCGAGCCGGCGCAGCGCCTCGGCGGCGCGGGCCACCTGGTCGGCCAGCTCGGTGAACGTGGTGGTGGCGCCGTAGAAGTCGAGCGCGACCTGGGGCCCGAACCGTCCGGCCGCCTCGGTCAGCAGGTCGACGAGCGAGCCGTCCGGCTCGGCGATCTCGGCCGGTACGCCGGGTGCGTAGCTGCGGGTCCAGGGTCGCTGGGCGGTCGCGTCCATCGCCGTTACTCCTCGTCGCGCGGTTGACGCCCCCAGCCTAACTTGACCGCCCGGTAACCTACGCTCACGTAGGTTGCCGGGTCGGTCACATCCGCCGCAGGTCAGCGGCGGCGGGTCGAATGCTGGTGCACCACCCGCCGGCCCTTCACGATCCCGAAGATGATGACCGCGGCGAGCGCGATCACGCCGATGATGACGAGCCAGCGGACCGCCTCCAGCAGCAGCCCGAGCAGGATGAGCACCCCGGCGACCACGCCGACCACCCAGAGCAACGCGCGCATGTCCCAGCCTCCCGTCGTACGGTCGGCCGCCCGCTTTCCCGCTGGACCGGCGGGCATGCCGCCGCCTGGTGGATCAGTGCCGGGCCACGTACACGGTGTTCGCCGCCTCCCGGCCCTGCAACGGGTTCGGGAACCGGACGACGTGCGCCACCGAGGTCGGGAACACCTCGGTGAGCGTGCGCTGGAACGCCGGATCCGGTGGGTCGTTCGACCACAGCGCGAAGACGCCCTCCGGGTGCAGCAGCGCGGCCAGCCGCCGCAGCCCGTCGACCGTGTAGAACGGGGCGTGGCTGGGGTGCAGCACCTGGCGGGGGGAGTGGTCCACGTCCAGCAGCACCGCGTGGAAGCGGCGGCCGGGCTCGTCCGGGTCGAGACCGTCGCCGGCCATCGCGGCGAAGAAGTCCGCCCGGACGAACCGGGTACGCGGATCGGTGGCCAGCCCGGCGGCGAACGGCAGCAGATCCCGCCGGTGCCAGTCGATCACGTCCTCGATCGCCTCGACCACCACCAGCGAGCGCACCCGGGGATCCTCCAGCGCGGTACGCGCGGTGTAGCCGAGGCCGAGCCCGCCGACCACCACGTCCAGCGCGTCACCGGTGAGCGGGGCCAGCCCGAGCCGGGCCAGTTCGATCTCCGCGACCGGGAAAGCGCTGGACATGAGGTACTCGTCGTCGAGCTTCACCTCGTAGACCTCGGAGTCCAGTGCCGGGTCGCGGCGCCGCCGCAGGCTGATCTCGCCGATCGGCGTCTCCCGCCAGGCCAGTTCCTCGAAACGCGCGCCCACCCGGTGTCCTCTCCGCTGATCCGTCCCCGGATGCTACCGGCCGGTCCCGGCCCCGGCCCGGCGAAACGGCGGCGGACGGCGGTCAGTCGGCGGGGCGGGTGGCGACCACCACCGTGTCCAGCGCGTCGACGCTCCCGCCGTCGGTGCCCGGGACCGGCCGGCGGGTCGTCTCGGCCCGCTGCACGCGCAGCCCGGCCAGCCCGTCGACCACCGACTCCGGCGTGAGCAGCACGTCCGGGTCCTGCGGGCCGCCGATGCCGCCGGAGAGGTTGGCCAGGTCGTGGCCCACCACCACGAGCGTGCCGCCGGGGCGCAGCGCGGACTTCGCCGCGGCGAGCACCCCGGCGAACTCCGGCGCGGGCAGGTGCAGGTAGCTGATCAGCACCAGGTCGTAGCTGTTCGGCACCGGCCGGTACGCGGTCACGTCCGCGATCCGCCAGTCGACTGTGACGCCCCGCGCGGCGGCCAGCTCCCGCCCCCGGTCGACGGCCACCGCGGAGAAGTCCACCGCGTTGACCCGCCAGCCCAGACCGGCCAGCCAGACCGCGTTGCGGCCCTCGCCGGCGGCGATGTCCAGCGCTGACCCGGGAGTCAGCCCGGTGACCGACTCGACCACAAAGCGGTTGGGCTCAGCGCTCCACACCAGTCCGGGCGTGTCGGCGTACCGGCTGTCCCAGGCGCTGCTGTCCACTGTGTCCCCTCCTCCGGCGGCCCCACACCGCCACGGTGACCGTACCGGCCACGGCAAGCGCTCCCACGGCGAGTCCCCACACCGGCGGCAACTGCTGCGCGAGCACGAACACGCCCATCACCACGACGAACCAGCCGAACACCCGGCGCAGCAGGTCGGCCGGGATCCGGCCGGCGAGCCGGCCACCGAGCAGGCTGCCGACGACGGCGGCGGCGGTGACCCCGGCGGCCAGACCCCAGTGGATCTGCACGCTGGACAGGTAGCCGGCCAAGCCGGCGAACGACTTCATCGCGATGACGACCAGCGAGGTGCCTACCGCTACCGGCATCGGCAACCCGCCCAGCAGGGCCAGGGCCGGTACGACCAGGAAGCCGCCGCCGGCGCCGACCAGGCCGGTGACCAGGCCGACGACCACGCCGTCCCCGACCACCCGCAGCATCGGCAGCTCGTGCGGCACCGGGCGGCCCTCGGTGGACCGGCGGCCCCGCAGCATCGCGACCGCGGTGGCGAGCATCATCAGCGCGAACCCGGTCAGCAGGACGCCGGCCGGGACGAACTCGGCCAGCCGGCCGCCCGCGTACGCGCCGGTCATCCCGGCCACACCGAAGATGAGCCCGGTACGCCAGCGGACCCGGTTCGCCCGGGCGTGCGGCAGTACGGCGACGGCACTGGTCACGCCGACGACGAGCAGCGAGGTGGCGATCGCCTCCTTGGCGGGCAGATCGGCGACGTAGACCAGCAGCGGCACGGCGAGGATCGACCCGCCGCCGCCGAGCAGGCCCAGCGTCACGCCGATCAGCACCGCGCCGGCCAGCGTCAGGACGAGAGTCGTCACTTGCGGCTCCCGTCCCGCAACTGCCCGACGATCGTGTCCAGGTCGCAGCTCGCGCCGCGGTTGTACGGCAGCTTGCTCAGCAGCATGCCCATGGCGCAGGTGTTGGTGAGCGCGGCGAACGTGAGGCCCGCGCCGATGAACGCGGCGACCCACTTCAGGCCGGGGACGAACACCGAACCGACGATCGCGGCGAGCACGATCGAGCCGGCGACGAGGCGTACCTGGCGCTCCAGGTCCCAGCGCGGCCGGCCCTGGTTGACCGGGGCGTTCGTGGCCTGCCAGGCCAGCATGCCGCCGTCGAGCACCTTCACGTTGGGCAGGCCGACGGTGCCGAGCGCCTGACCGGCCTGGCTCGCCCGGACACCGGAGCGGCAGATCAGCACCACGTCCTCGTCCAGGTGGCTGCGCAGCTCCGCGCGGTGCTCCCGGAGCAGGTCCAGCGGCACGTTGTACGCGCCGGGGATGTGCGCCGCCTCGAACTCACCGGGCGTGCGCACGTCGAGCATCCGGGGCGTACGGCCGGCGGCGATCAGCTCGCGCAGGGTCGCTGCGTCGATGGTGGTGGGGGTGGTCGTGGTCATGCTTCGGTCTCCTTCAGCGGGTGTTTTCGGGCAGGGTCGGGCGCCGGCCGGCGCAGGGGCACGCCGGCCGGGCGCTCGGGGAGAGGTCAGGCGGTGGGCGTCATGCGTACGCCGGCCGCCTCGGCCCGGCCGTACGAGTCGTCGATCAGCACCACGTCACGGCCGGCGTTGGCGAGCAGGGACGCGGCGGCGGTGGCCCGGTAGCCGGAGCCGCAGTGCACCCAGACGGTCCCGGCGGGGATGTCGGCGAGGCGCTTCGGCACGTCCGGCAACGGCACGTGCACCGCACCGTCGATGTGTCCGGCCTTCCACTCGTTCGTCATCCGCACGTCGAGGACGACCTGCGGCGCGGGCAGTCCGGCCGGGGTCTTCCCGGCCTGCGCGGCGGCGAGCGCGGCGAAGTCGGCCACCGCCATCTCCCGCAGCTGCGACGGGTCCGTGGTCCACTGCTCGGGCTCGCCGGTGGCCTGGGCGGCCGGGCGGTCGATGCCGATGCGGACCAGTTCCCGCTGGGCATCGGCGACCTGCTCCGGGGTCTGCGCCAGGAACGTGATCGGCACGCCCCAGTCGATCAGCCAGCCGAGCCACGTCGACATCGGCCCGTCCAGGCCGAGGCTGACGGTGCCGGCCAGGTGCGAGGCCGCGTACGCCTTGCGGTGGCGCAGGTCGACCACCCACTCGCCGGCGGCGATACGACGGCGCAGCTCGCCGGCGTCGGCGCGGGCCACCGGCGTGAGGTCGACCGGGGCAGGACCGGCGGCGTTGGCGACGCCCATGTGGGCGTAGTACGCCGGGTAGGCGTCCAGCCCGGCCAGCGTCTCGGTGACGAACTGGTCGGCGGCCAGCCGCAGCACCGGGTTGGCCTCCTTCTCCCGGCCGATCGTCGACTCGGGGGCGTCGGCCTGGCTGGCCGAGCAGAAGCTGCCGAAGCCGTGCGTGGGCCAGACCTGCGCGCCGTCGGGCAGCAGGTCGGCCAGCTTGCGCGCGGAGGCGTACTGGTGGTGCGCCAGCTCGTGGGCGTACTGCTGGCCGAGCAGGTCGGTACGGCCGGTGGTGCCGAACAGCAGCGAGCCGCCGGTGAACACGCCGGCCGCCGTCCAGCCGCCGTCGGTGGCCTCGTCGAGTGCGTACGACAGGTGGTGGAACGTGTGACCCGGGGTGCCGATCACCCGCAGCCGCATGGTGTCCGACACCGGCACGGTGTCGCCGTCGGCGGCCGGGGTCCGGTCGAACTCGACCGTGTCGGCGGCGGCCACCAGGTACTGCGCGCCGGTGATCCGGGCCAGCTCCAGGCCGCCGGAGACGTAGTCGTTGTGGATGTGCGTCTCCACCACGTGGGTGATCCGTACGCCCTTGTGGCCGGCCAGGTACAGGACGCGGTCGATGTCGCGCTGCGGGTCGACCACGATCGCCACCCGGCCGTCTGAGGCGAGGTAGCTGCGGTCGCCGAGCGAGGAGGTCGCGATGACGGACACGTCGAGAGTCATGCCGTTTCCTCTCATTGCCTATATACCCCCGGGGGTATGCGTCGGACAGTCTGCGGCCTGGGTTCTCCAGGCAGGTGTTTACCCGCCCGCGTCGCGGTCACACGGCGCGGACGGGGCTCAGTCGGTCAGGCGGGTGCCGTCAGGCCAGCGACAGGAAGAGCTTCTCCAGCTCCTCCTCGGTCATCTCCGGCTCCTCGCCCGCCTGGCGGGCGGCGTCGCAGTAGCGCATGCCGGAGGCGATGATCTTGAAGCCGGCCCGGTCGATGGCCTTGGAGACCGCGGCGAGCTGGGTCAGCGCGGCGCGGCAGTCCTCACCGTTCTCCATCATCTCGATGACGGCGTTGAGCTGCCCCCGGGCCCGCTTGAGCCGGGTCAGCGCCTCGCCTGTCATCTCCGGTCGAAGATTCACGTCGTACCTCCTGCGCTCGAAGATACCCCAGGGGGTACCTGTGCCGCCACCCGTCAGGCGGTCTTGGTCCGGACCTCGTCCATGTCGAGGTCACGCACGGCCCGGATCAGCTCCTCCAGCCCGGCCGTCGGCAGGGCGCCCGGCTGGGCGAACACCAGCACGCCGTCCCGGAACGCCATCAGTGTCGGGATCGACCGGATCTGGGCGGCCGCCGCGAGGGCCGGCTCGGCCTCGGTGTCGACCTTGCCGAAGACGATGTCCGGGTGCTGCTCGCTGGACTTCTCGTAGACCGGCGCGAACGCCCGGCAGGGGCCGCACCAGCCGGCCCAGAAGTCGACCAGGACGATGCCGTCCCGGTTGACCGTCTCTGCGAAGTCGGTGGTGGTCAACGCCACGCTGGCCATCGGTACCTCCGTCGGTTCGGGTTCCGCCATGTGTAACACACCCCCGGGGGTATCCATTCCGGGCGGGGTGGTCCTGGCCGCCTTGATCGACGCCTGGCTTGACGGGTCCTGGCCGCCTTGATCGACTCCAGCTCGGGGAGGTGGTGGGGTCCGGGGCGGTGTGATGCAGCCACCTCGGCGTACTGGCGCCGGGTTGAGGCGAGGGATTGAGGCGAGGGCGCGACTGTGGCGGTGTTCGTGCGAAGTGGGCGGGCGGCACATCGCGTGGTGCGCGTCGGTGAGCGTGCCCAGCGGACCGGCCGACCCGGTGCGCTTGATCGACTCCAGTTCGGGGAAGTGGTGGGGTCCGGGGCGGTGGGATGCAGCCACCTCGGCGTACTGGCGGAGCGGGGGACGACGAAGGGGCGGTGAGGGACACGCAGGGTCGCCGGGGCATCGACGGAGCGCTTATCCTGTGCGCCGACCATCCCGGCGGGAAGGGACACGATGGCGTCGCGGCAGGACCAGCTGCACTCGTACCAGTTCACCGTCCAGCGGGCGGTCGCCGCGCTCGTCATGCGGGAGACGGACCCGCCGCAGTCCCCGTTCCGCCGGCTGGCCGGCGCCGGTCTGGCCAGCGTCCTGGTCGCCGCGATCGCGCTCGGCGGCGTCGCCCTCTACGGCCTGTTCACCGGCGGCGGTGACTCGTGGCGCGAGACCGGCGCGGTGATCGTGGAGAAGGAGTCGGGCGCGCGGTTCGTCTACCGGGACGAGAAGCTGCACCCGGTGTTGAACTACGCCTCCGCGCTGCTGATCATCGGGGCGGAGCAGCCGAAGACGGTGCTTGTCGGCCGCCGCGCCATCGAGGGAGTGCCGCGCGGCCTGCCGCTGGGCATCGCCGACGCGCCGGACTCGCTGCCCGTGTCGAACCGGCTCGTCCGCGACGCCTGGACGCTCTGCTCGGTGCCGGGCGACGACACGGGGCGCGGGGAGGCCGTGCGCGGCGCGCCCCGGTCGGTGCTGCTGATCGGGCGGCAGGCCACCGGCGGCCGGGCGCTCGGCGACCAGGGGCTGCTGGCACGGCACCCGGACGGCGGCCTGCACCTGCTCTGGCACGACCGGCGCTACCTGCTGCGCGACACCGACCGGGTGCTCGCCGCGCTGGCCGCCACCCGGGAACGGGCGGTGCCGGTCGCGGCGGCGCTGCTCAACACGCTGCCGGCCGGCGCCGACCTGGCCCCGCCGCCGGTGGACGACCTCGGTGAGCCGTCCGAGCGGGTCACCGGCGCGAGCGTGGGTGACGTGTACCTGGTGCGCAACTCCGGTGGCGGGCGGCAGTACGCGGTGGCGCAGCGCGGCGGGCTGGCCGGTATCACCGAGTTGCAGGCGGCGCTGCTGCTGGCCCGCACCGGCCAGGGGGAGCCCGAACCGATCACGCTCGGCCGGTTCGCCGCACTGCCGAAGCTGCCCGGTCTGGTGCCCGGCGGACCGACCGCGCCGCCCGCCGTGCCGCCCCGGCTGGCCGCCGCCGAGAACGGTGCGGTCTGCGCGCTGGCCGGGGACGACGCCGGCGTACGCGAGATCCGCGTCGGCGTCACCGCGCCGGACCTCGCCGCCGCCACGCGGACGCCCGGCGGCCGGGCCGGGCTCGCCGACGAGGTGGTGGTGGAGCCGGGACGTGGCGCGCTGGTGGAGGCGGTGTCCGCGCCGGGCGCCACTGGCGGCACGGTCTGCGTGGTCACCGACCTGGGCCGGCGGTATGCGCTGACCGGCGCTGACGTGCCGGGCATGCTCGGCTACGCCGGGGTGCGTCCGGCGCGGCTGCCGGCGGGCCTGGTGGACCTCCTGCCGGCGGGCAGCCCGCTCGACCCGGAGGCCGCCCGAACTGTCGCCGCACCCGCCTGACCGGCCCGGCGGCGGGCGTCCGCCTCGGCCGCACAGTGGCCGCCCTCGCCGACCGCCGTGGCCAGCCCGTCCGGCAGCGCGCGCAGCCAGCCGGCGGGCGAGCCCGCCACGGCCCGTCAGGTGGGGGAGCGGGTCAGTCGGCGGGGCGGCGCAGCACGGTGACCGCGAAGTCGGCGTCGTCGCGCCACGGCCGCAGGTCCCAGGTGGCGAAGCGGTGCTCGGGGCGCAGCCCGGCGGCGACCGCGTCGGCGTCCAGCTCGGCCACCGGGTAGCCGCGGTCGGTGGCGAAGCCGACTACGACCAGGCCGTCCGGCCGGACGTGCGCGGCGACGCGGGCCAGCACGTCGCGTTCCGTGCCGGGGGCGACGAAGACCATCACGTTGCCGGCCAGCACCGCGGCGTCGAACGGCTCGGCCTCACCCTGGGCGGCCAGATCCAGCTCGGCCAGGTCGGCGACCAGGAAGCGGGGACCCTGATGGTCGGCGCGGGCCGCCTCGACCAGCGTCGGGTCGGCGTCCACGCCCACGGCGGTGTGCCCGCGCGCGGCGAGCGCGGCGGCGACCCGGCCGGTGCCGCAGCCGGCGTCCAGGACGCGTGCGCCCGGCGGTACGAGCGCGTCCAGCAGCCGCGCCTCACCGGCCAGGTCGGCGCCCTCGGCGGCGAGCTGACGGAACCGGTCCACGTACCACTGCGAGTGGCCGGGATTCGTGTCGGTCACCCAGCGGGTCGGCTTGCCCATGAGGCCACCGTAGCTGATCTTGTGGCGGCGGGTCAGGCGAGCGCCAGGAACGTGCCGGCGGCGAGCGGCCCGCCGAGCGCGACGCCGGCCAGCACCTGCGGCCAGGTGTGGTCGTCGAGCCGTACCCGGGACCAGCCGACGGCCGCGACGAGCACCCAGCCGAGGTTCGCGGCCGGGCCGGCCAGCGGCACAAGCACGGCGACCGTGGCGGCGGCGACCGCCGCGTGGATGCTCAGCTTCCACCAGTGGTTCACCAGCGCGCAGGCCGCGCCGACCACGAAGATCACCACGATCACGGCGAACAGTTCGGCCGGCGCGCGGACCGCCGCCAGCAGCAGCACCCCGGCCGCGACCGAGGCCAGCCCGATCGACAGCGGCCGGGCGCGCTGGGTGCGGTCGCCGACGTGCCGGTCGGTGAGGCGACCCCGGCGGACGCCGTGCGCGAGCACGCCGATCGGGATGACGGCGCAGAACGTCAGCGCGATGCCGCCCCAGAGCAGGAACTGGCCCGCCGAGCGGCTGACCCGGGCGGCGGCGATCAGCGGCAGCGCCGTGACCAGGACGGTCGGGGCGAGCGCCTCGGTGAGCAGCCGGGCCGCCCGCGCGCCGGCCCGGCGCTCCCGTGATGCTCGCACCCGATCATCCTGGCACGGACGCTCAGCCCTTCTCTGCCCCGCTGGTGAGTCCCTCGGTGAGCAGGCGTTCCCCGGCGAAGAACAGCACCACGATCGGCAGCGTGAGGATGACCGAGCCGGCCATCAGCACCGTCTTGGGCACCTCGACGCCGTCGGCGAGCAGCGACAGGCCCAGCGACACGGTCCACCGGTCCGGCCGGTCGACCATGAACAGCAGCGCGAACAGGTACTCGTTCCAGGCGATCATGAAGTCGTACAGCGCGACGGCCATCACCGAGGGCGCCGCGAGGGGCAGGCTGACCCGGCGGATGATGCCGAGCCGGCCCGCGCCGTCGATCGCCGCCGACTCCTCGAGGCTGACCGGAATCGTCTCGAAGTAGTTCTTCAGCATGTAGACCGACACCGGCAGCGTCTGCGAGATGTAGACGAGCACCAGGCCGGTCAGCGACCCGCGCAGCCCGGCCCGGGTGAAGACCACGAACAGCGGGATCGCGATGACGATCGACGGGAACAGGTAGACCGCCAGGAACAGCGCGCTGACCTGCCGGCGGCCGAAGAACCGCAGGCGGGACACCGCGTACGCGCCGGGAATGGCGATCACCAGGGTGAGCGCGGTGGCGGCGAGCGCCACCAGGCCGCTGTTGCGGATGAACGTGAGGAAGCCCTGGCCGCCGTCGGAGACGGACTTCAGCACCTCGGCGTACGTGGCGACGGTCAGCTCGCCGAACGGCACCCAGAGCGAGCCGGGTTCGAGCAGCAGGCGTTCGATCGGGCGTACCGACAGCACCAGCATGTACCAGAACGGCAGCAGCGTGACCACCAGGAACCCGGCGATCACCAGCCGGCGCAGCCAGCGCAGGCTGACCGTCTCGATCCGGTCCCGATCCATCACGCCTCCCGTCGCGCGCCGAAGAAGCGCAGGTAGATCGCCACGAACACGAGCAGCACCACGGCGAGCACGACGGCCTGGGCGGCGGCCGCGCCGATGTCGGTGCGGGCGGTGAGGAACTGGTAGACCCGGACGCTCACCACCTCGGTGCCGGCGGCGCCGCCGGTGAGCAGGTAGACGTCGTCGAACTTGTTGAACGTCATGATGAAGCGGAGCACGCCGATGAGCGCGATCACCGGCATGAGCTGCGGCAGCAGGATGTGCCGGAACCGCTGGGTGGGTGTCGCCCCGTCGACCCGAGCGGCCTCCTCCAGCTCGCCGGGCACCGCCTGGAGCCGCGCGAGCAGGAACAGGAACGCGAACGGGAAGTAGCGCCACGCCTCGAACGTGATCACCGTCCACAGCGCGGTGGACTCCTGGGACAGGAACGGCACCGGCTGGTCCCAGCCGAGGAAGCGCCGCCCCCAGTCGTTGACGATGCCGAGCTGCGGGTCCAGCATCACCTGCCAGACGAACGTCATGGCGACGACCGGCGCCACGTACGGCAGCAGCATCGACGCGCGGACCAGGGTGCGGCCCCGGAACGGCCCGCGTACCGCGAGCGCCGCCGCCAGGCCGACCACTATCGAACCCGCGGTGCCGCCGACGCTGTAGAGCACAGTGGTCCAGAGCGTGTCGGCGAACCCGGGGGTGTGCAGCACCCGGTCGATGTTGTCCAGCGTCAGCTCGCCGAACAGGCCGGTCTTGCGCAGTGTCGCCAGGCGTACCCGCTGGAAGGCCAGCACCACGGTCCAGACGATGGGTATGCCGATCACCGCGACCACGACGAGCAGGGTCGGGCTGACCAGCGCGAGCCCGGCGCGGGACTCGCGGCGGCGCAGCGTCAGCGGACGTCGGCCGGGTCGGCGGGGTCGCTCCGGTGCGGGGGAGCGGCCGGCCTCCGGCGCGGTGGTGGTCAATTGACGCCCTTGGCTATCGCCTCGACGTCCTTGCGGGCGCGTTCGGCGGCGGCGCGGGCGTCGGACCTGCCGCCGACGACGTCGGCGAGCGCCTTGGGCACTGGTAGCTCACCGAGGATGGCGCCGACGAGCTTGCCCTGGTTCTCGGTCAGGCCCCAGCGCTGGAACGTGTCCGGGCTCTTCCGCAGGGTGGCGAGCACGTCCTCGCCGTAGACCTCGGACAGCGGCTTCTTGGTGTCCACGCCGGCCGGGCTGGTGTTCCAGGCTGTGCGGAACTTCTGCTTGTCCTCCGGCGTGCCGGTGCGCACCGGGAAGCGCCCCTCGGGGGACATGCCGAACCAGCGCGGGTAGCCGTCGGAGAGCATGTACTCCACGAACGACTTCGCCGGGTCGACCGCGCCGTCGAGCACGGCCCAGGAGCTGACCTCGCCGTACTGGGCCGGTTCGGTGCCGTTCGGGCCCTTGATCGCGGTGACGAAGCCGCTGTTCTTGGCCAGCCACGCCGGGTCGGACTGGCACTGCGGGCAGGTGGGCCGGGCGTCGGCACGCAGCCCGGCCAGCTCGTCGAGGATGAACGGCGACCAGATCAGCATGGCCGCCTTGCCGGCGAAGTAGGTGGCCCGGGTGGTGTCGACGTCCTGGGCGCCCTTCACCGAATTGTTCCGCATCAGGTCGCCGTAGAAGCGGAACGCCTCGACGCACTCGGGGGAGTCGAGCGTGACCTTCCCGGAGTCGTCGGTGAGCCAGCAGTTGTTCGCCAGCGCCAGGTGCTCGAACGTCTGCTGGGTGAACACGTCGCCGGGAGAGGTGGCCGCGGTGATACCGGCGACGCCGCCGGTGTTCAGCTTCGCCGCCGCGGCGGCGATCTTCTCGTACGTGTCGGGCGCCGGCAGGCCGGCGGCGGCGAACAGGTCCTTGCGGTAGACGAGCAGCTGACCCCACCCGTCGCTGGGTACGGCGAGCTGCTTGCCGCCGTCGCTGGTGAGTTCCAGCGCGCGGGGCGTGAACGTGTCCTTGCCGAGCCGGTCGACGACAGTGCCGTTGGCGTCGACGTCGAGGAGTTCGTTGGCGGACAGCGTCCGCACCCCGGCCAGGGAGACCGAGCCGACCACGTCGGGCAGGTCGCCGGCGGCGGCGCTGGAGGCGATGAGGGACGGGAACTGGTCCTCGTTGACGGTGACCAGGTTGACCTTGACGCCGGTCCTGGCGGTGTAGTCGGCGATGATCGCCTTGGTGGCGGCGACGCGGTCCGCCACGTCTTCCAGGCTCCAGACAGTGATCTGCGAACTGTCGGATTTCTGCCCGTCGTCGCTGCATGCGGCCACGCCGGTCCCGGCCAGTGCCAGGATCAGGCCTAGTGCGAGCCGCCGTGTGGAGGGTGATGACATCGGTGGCACTCCTCTCGAAAGAGTACGGCTTTCCGCCAATACCCATCGATTCATCAATGTAATCACATATGCCCATTTTTTGGGTTAGAATCGAGGTCGGCACTTTCTTCGGAGCGACGCCATGAGTAACTGGGTTGTCTCTCTGGCCGGGCCCCGGCACGTACGCCTGGAGCCCTGCCCCACGGACCGGCTCGGTCCGGGCCAGGTCCGCGTCCGCACCCGCTACTCGGGCATCTCCGCCGGCACCGAGCTGACGCTCTACCGGGGCAGCAACCCGCGCCTGCGCAAGGACTGGGACGCCGGCAGCCGCATGTTCGTCCCCCGCCAGGCCACACCCGCGTACCCGGTGGTGGGCTTCGGATACGAGGAGGTCGGCGAGATCGTCGAGGTCGCCCCCGACGTGGCCGGGCGGTGGCCCGGCCAGCTCGTCTGGGGCATCTGGGGGCACCGCGCCGAGGCGGTGCTCCCCGCGACGGCGGCGCACCCGCTGCCGTCCGGCCTCGACCCGCTCGCCGCCGTGTTCGCCCGGCCCGGCGCCATCGCGCTGACCGCCGTACTCGCCGGTGACCTGCACCTGGGCGACTGGGTGGGCGTGTTCGGGCAGGGCGTGATCGGGCTGCTCGGCACGCGTCTGGCCGCGCTCTCCGGCGCCCGCGTGGTCGCCGTCGACCGGATGCCGGGCCGGCTCGCGCACGCCGTGCGGCTCGGCGCGCGCCGGGTGGTCGACGCCGCCGCCGACTCGCCCGCCGCCGCGCTGCGGGCCGCCACCGACGGCCGGGGTGCCGACGTCTGCCTGGAGCTGTCCGGGTCGTACCCGGCGCTGCACGAGGCGATCCGCGCCATCGCGCACGCCGGGCGCGTCGTCGCGGCCGGCTTCTACCAGGGGTACGCCCACGGGCTGGAACTCGGCGAGGAGTTCCACCACAACCGGATCCAGCTCGTGGCCGCCCAGGTCTCCGGGCCCGATCCGGCACCCGGCACGGCCGGCCGGTGGTCCGGGACGCGGATCGCACACACCTTCATGGACCTGGTGGCCGAGGGCAGCGTCGACCCGCTGCCGCTGGTGAGCCACGTCGTCGACGCGGGCGCGGTGGCCGACGCCCTGGCGTTGCTCGACCGCGGTGACGGTGACGTCCTCCAAGTGGTGCTGAGGTTCTGATGGACATTCCGCTTGCCTGCCAGGAGCAGCTGCTTCCCGGCACCGACCTGACCCGGAAGTACGCCCTCGCCGTCTCCCTCGGCTACCAGGGCATCGAGCTGCGCGGGCGGGGCGACCTCGCGCTGGCCCGGCGGCTGCCGGAGCTGCGCCGCGCCCGCGCCGCCGGCGTGGTCGTGCCGACCGTCTGTGTCGAGATGGACCACTTCATCGGCGACTTCGACCCGGGCCGCTCCCGCGACGCGGTGGACAACCTGCGCTCCCAGCTCTCGGTGATCGCCGAACTGGGCGGCGTCGGTGCGATGACCCCTGCCGCCTGGGGCATGTTCTCCCGCCGGCTGCCCCCGTTCGACCCGCCACGCTCGGCCGACGACGACCGGCGGGTGCTCGTCGACGCCCTGGGCGAGCTGGCCGGGCACGCCCGCGCCGAGGGGGTCACCCTGTTCCTGGAACCGCTCAACCGGTACGAGGACCACATGGTCAACCGGCTCGACCAGGCGGTCGAGCTGTGCCGCGCGGTCGGGTCACCGGCGCTGCGGGTCGCCGCCGACACCTACCACATGAACATCGAGGAGGACGACCCGCACGCCGCGCTGCGCGCCGCCGCGCCGTACCTCGGGCACGTCCAGGTCAGCGACTCCAACCGGCACCAGCCCGGCGCCGGGCACCTGGACTGGGGCGCGCTGCTGGCCACGCTCGACGCGATCGGCTACACCGGCTGGCTGGCGCTGGAGTGCCGGCTGCGCGGCGAGCCGGTCGCCGCGCTGCGCCAGGCCGCCACAGCGCTGGCCCAGGCCCGTCCCCGGCGGGCCGCCGCATGACGCTGACCACCGGGGTACGCGCCGACGCCGACCGCCACGCCCGGCTGCGCCGCCTCGCGCTGGCCACCCTGGACGCCAACTGGGAACACGACCACACCGTCCCGTCGCGCACGCTCTACCCGCACCAGTGGAGCTGGGACTCGGCGTTCATCGCGATCGGCCTGGCCCACGTCCGCCCGGACCGGGCCTGGCGGGAACTGCGCACGTTGTTCGCCGCGCAGTGGGTCGACGGGCGGGTGCCGCACATCGTGTTCAACCCGGCCTCGCGCGCCGGGCCGTACTTTCCCGGGCCGCAGTTCTGGGACTCGGCCCGCGCCGACGGCTCGCCGGCCCGAGCCACCTCCGGGATCGTCCAGCCGCCGGTGCACGCTCCGGCCGCCTGGCTGGTGCACCGCCGCGCGCCCGGCGAGGCGTCGGTGGCCGCGCTGCGGCGGCTCTATCCGAGGCTGGTCGCGCAGCAGCGCTACCTGACCGGTCGGCGCGACGCCGGGGGCGGCGGGCTGGCGTCGATCGTGCACCCGTGGGAGTCCGGGCTGGACAACAGCCCCGCCTGGGACGCGCCACTGGCCGGCGTGCCCGCCGACGAGGCGGTGATGCGCGCGTACCGCCGGCACGACACCGCGCACGCCGACGCGGCGCAGCGCCCCACCGACCTGGACTACGCGCGCTACGTCGCGCTGGTGGAGAGCTACCGGGCCGGCCGCTACCGGGACGAGGGACTGCTCGGCCGGCACCCGTTCCTGGTGGAGTGCCCGCTGGTCAACGCCGCGCTCGGCGTCTCCGAGTACGCCCTCGCGCGCATCGCCGCGGTGATCGGCGCCGACCCGGGACCGCACCGCGACCGGGGCGCCCGGATCACCGAGGCGCTCGTCAGCCGCCTCTGGGATCCGGTGGCCGGCACGTTCCGTCCCCGCGACGTGCGCGCGGACCGGCTCGTGCCGGCCCGGACCGTGCTCGGGCTGATGCCGCTGGCGCTGCCCGAACTGCCCGCCGCGCAGGTGTCGGCGCTGCTGGCCGAGGCGTGCTCGCCGCGCTTCGGGCTGGCCGCCCGGATGGACCGGCCGCTGCCCACGTACGACCGCACCGCGCCGGACTTCGAGCCGCTGCGCTACTGGCGCGGCCCGAGCTGGATCAACACCGGGTGGTTGCTCTGGCAGGGGCTGCGTACCCACCGCCGGGCCGACCTGGCCGCCGGGCTGCGCGAGTCGCTGCTCGACCTGGTCGACCGGGCCGGCTGCCACGAGTATTTCCACCCGGACACCGGCGCCGGTCTCGGCTCACCGGCGTTCAGCTGGACCGCCGCGCTGGTGCTGGACGCGCTCGCCCAGGAGTGACGGCGGTGGGCGCCGGTTATGCCGGCGCCCACCGGGCCGTCAGGGCTCAGGCGATGCCGGCCGGGGTGCCGCCGCCGGTGCGCAGCGCCGACATCGGCGAATCGTCGATCGCGTAGCCGAGCGCGTCGACCACCTCGACCACGCCGCTGACCTGCCGGGCCAGCCGCACCGCGAGCTGCGCGGTGGACCGGCGCTCCACCTGGCCGGTGAGCGTCACCACGCCCCGGTCCACTGTCACGTCCACCACGCCGTCGCGGACGCCGAGGCTGCGCCACAGCACCTCCTCGACCACGTCCCGCCGGACGCCGGCGTCCGGGCGCAGGTGCACCTTGAGCAGGTCGCCGCGGGTGACGATCCCGACCAGCCGGCCGAGGTCGTTCACCACCGGCAGGCGTTTCACGCCACGCGCGTCCATCAGCCGGGCCGCCTCGACGATCGTGGCGTCCGGGGTGATGGTGACCGGGGGAGCGGTCATCAGGTCGGCGGCGAGCGTCGCGCCGGCCTTCGCCCGCGCCTCGCGGCGGTGCCGGTCCGGCAGGATCCGCCGCTCCCGGGGCTGTCCCAGGAACTCCACCTTGTACATCAGGTCCGCCTCGGACACCACGCCCAGCACCCGGCGGGTCTCGTCCACCACCGGTGCCGCCGTGACGTGCCGGTCGGTCAGCACGTCGACGATCTCCCGGTACTCCGTGCCCTCCCGTACCGACGCCACGTCCCTGGTCATCACGTCCTGCACCTGCCACGTACGCATGGCGAACCTCCCTGTTGTCCGCCTCCGACGCTAGGCGGCGGCGACGGGCCGGAGCAGGGGCGCAAAGACCAGGTCAGGGGGCCGGAGGTCCCGAATCACCCAGCCGCGACGGGCTCCGCGACCTCGTCGAGGGGCGGCTCGGCGGTCAGCAGGGCGGCCGGCACCGGCTCGACCTCCACCCGGCAGTCGTGGAACGTGGGCGCCTCGCCCAGGTCGGTGTCCCGGACGCCGGTGACCGCGTTGACAGTGGACCGCCCCGGGCTGCGCCGCGCCCAGTACGCCTTGTACGTGAACGCCAGCCCGGGCCGGGCCGCCTCGTCCACCGCCACCGCGGCGAGGAACGCGCCCCTGTCGTTGTGCACGCGTACCGCGTCGCCGTCGGCGAGCCCGCGCTCCGCCGCGTCGGCCGGGTGCAGGTGCACCCGGGGCGGCCCGGCGCGGCGGGTGTGCCACGGCAGCGACGCGAACGTGGAGTTCATCAGGTAGCGGTTGGCCGGGGTGAGCAGCGTCAGCGGGAACCGGCGGGCCAGCTCCGGGTCGGCCGCCTCGGCCGGTGGCGTGTACCCGGGCAGCGGGTCCACCCCGAGCGCGGCCAGCGCCGGATCGTGCAGCCGGGCCCGCCCATCCGCTGTGGGGAAACCACCCTGGGCGTACGGCGCGGAACCCACCGGCACGCCGGTGAGCCGGGCGTACGTGCGCTCGCGCAGTTCCTCGTACGTGATCGGGGCGCCGGCCAGCAACTGCCGGGCCAGGTCCTCGTCGCTGTCGGAGAACGCCGGGTGGTCGATCCCGAGCGCGGCGGCGATCCGCCGGAAGATCTCGGTGTTCGGCAGCGCCTCGCCCGGCGCGCGGGTGACCGGCAGGTTCAGCGTCGTGTAGTGGTGCCCGTAGGACGTCTGGAGGTCCAGGTGCTCGGGCTGCATGGTGGCCGGGAGCACCACGTCGGCGTAGTCGCAGGTGTCGGTCCAGCGCTGCTCCAGCACCACGGTGAACAGGTCGGCGCGGCCGAGCCCGGTCAGCAGCCGGGCCTGGTCCGGGGCGGTCGCCGCCGGGTTGGCGTCGAACACCACGAGTGAGGTGACGGGCGGGTCGGCCTCCCCGGTGAGCACGGCGGCCAGCCGGCTCATGTTCAGCGACCGGGCCGGCGGGGCGGGCATGCCGGCCGGCCGGATCACCGGGCCGTTGTCGACCGGGTGGTGGCCGCTGGTGGTGACCAGGGCACCGCCGCCGGGGTACTGGAAGTCGCCGGTGACCAGCGGCAACGCGCAGATCGCCCGGATCGCCTGCCCGGCGCCGTGGTGGCGTTGCAGGCCCAGCCCGACCCGTACCGCTGTCGGCCGGGTGGTGGCGATCCGGTCGCCGAGGCGGCGGATCGTCCCGGCGGGCAGGCCGCACTCGGCGGCGGCGCGTTCCACCGGCCAGTCGTCGAGCCGGGCGCGCAGTTCCGGCCAGCCGGTGGTGTGCGCGGCCAGCCACTCCTCGTCGGCCGCCCCGGCGTCGCGGACGTGCCGCATCAGCCCGAGCGCGAGCGCCGCGTCGGTGCCGGGTAGCGGCGCGACGTGCTCGTCGCTGCGGGCCGCCGTCTCGGTGCGCAGCGGGTCGATCGTCACCACGTACGCGCCGCGCTCGCGGGCCTGCTGCACGAACGGCCACAGATGCAGGTTGGTGACGAGCGGGTTGGCGCCCCAGAGGACGATCAGGTTCGCCTCGACGATCGACTCCGGTTCGAAGCCGACCGAGGCACCGTAGAGCGAGCGCAGCGCCGCCCGTGCCGCCGCCGTGCAGATGGTGGTGTCCAGCCGGGACGCGCCCAGGTGGGCGAAGAGCCGGGGCCCCATGGTCCAGCCCTGGACCAGGCCCATCGTGCCGGCGAAGTAGTAGGGCAGCACCGACTCCGGGCCGTGGAGTTCGATGCTCGCACGCAGTCCGGCGGCCACCCGCTCGACTGCCTCGTCCCAGCTCGCCGGCCGGTACGCGACCCGGCCGGCGCCCTTCGGGCCGGTGCGGACCCAGGGCGTGGTGAGCCGGTCCGGCCCGTTCACCGCGTCCAGGTAGCGGTTCACCTTGCCGCAGAGCGCGCCCCTGGTGAACGGGTGGTCGCGGTCGCCGCGCAGCGCGACGGCCCGGCCGTCCTCCACCGTGAGCTGCCAGACGCAGGTGTCCGGGCAGTCCAGCGGGCAGGCACCGGGGTGGGTGGTGACGGGGGCCATGGGCGGATGCTACCCCCGGTTCGTGGTACTGCCGCCGCTCGTCGTGGCCGGGGGCGTTTGGCCTCGGCCCCGGCGGGTACCCGCCGGGGCCGAGCGGGGTGGGCGTGGTGCCCGCCGCCGGCGAGGGGAGGGGTGGGATGCGGTTCCCCCTGTTCGTCGAGGCGGTGGCGCGGCGGGCCGAGTTGCCCGCCGACGAGGCCGCGACGGTCTCCCGTGCCGTGTTGCAGACCCTCGCCGACCGGATCACCGCGGACGAGGCGACGGACCTGGCCGCGCAGCTGCCGGACGACGTGGGCGGCTATCTGGAGCCCGCCGGCACCGCCACCACGGGTGGCGCTGTCGACTTCCTGTACCGGGTGGCCGAACGCGCGGCGGTGGACCCGGCGGTCGCCGAGGTGGGTGCCGTCGCGGTGCTCGCCACCCTGCGCGACACGGTGACGGTGGGGGAGTTCCACGACCTCGTCGCGCAGCTCCCGAAGGGCTTCGACGCCATGGTGGACCCCATCCCGCGACCGCCGTACGATGTCTGAGCAGGCTCCCCGCGACCCGGGTCGAGCTGCGGCACCGAGGCCGTCTGCGGCGAAGATTCCACGGCCTGGAAGTATTTTCACCGTAAAATAACTTGTCGCCGGTCACCTACGCTGTAAATCGTCTACGCGCTAGAGGGATGATCGGACGAATTCCTCCGTCCGAGGTTCCAAGGTGCCGTCCCCTCTTCGGCTCGAGCCTCGTCGCCGCTCTTCCGGCGCAGGAATCGAGCCATATTCTGCTTCCAATGTGAAGTCCTGGGGGGGATCAATGATCACATTCGTCGATTGCTGCCTGCCTGCCCTCTGTGGAGCGCGACCCGCATCCTGACATGGCAGAGACGATGATCATCAATCGTTTCGGCGCGATCACGGCGGTACACGGCGGACGTCCGGCACTTCTCGGTGAGACCCACGAGGTCACCTACACCGAGCTGGCCGGGGCGGCCGGCGGGCACGCTGCCGTGTTCGCCGCCGCGGGCCTGCGCGCCGGAGACCGGATCGCGCTGCTCACCGCACACGGTGCACCGACCGTGGCGGCGATGCTCGGCGCCCTCGCGACCGGATGCGCGTACGTGCCGCTGGATCCGGGCTTCCCGGTCGCCCGGCTGCGCCACATGGTCGACGCCGCCGGCGTCACCGCAGTGGCCTGCGCCGCCGAGCACCGCGACCTGGCGTCCACACTGGCCGGCGAGCGGCCGGTCGTCCCGCTGGACGAGGTGCCGCCGGCGCCGCTGCACCCGGTCGCGGCCGACCCGGACGCGCTCGCGTACGTGCTGTTCACCTCCGGCTCCACCGGCGTGCCCAAGGCGGTCGGGCAGACCCACCGCAACCTGGCCCACGTCGTCGACAACCAGATCGCCGCGCTCGGTGTCGGGCCCGACGACCGGCTCAGCCTGCTCGCGTCGTTCAGCTTCGACGCCGCCATCCCCGACCTCTACCCGGCGCTACTCACCGGCGCCGCCGTCGTCCCGGTCGACCTGCGCCGTCAGGGGCTCGCGTACGCCGTCGAGCAGCTCGACCGGCATCGCGCCACGGTGCTGCACTGCACGCCCACCGTGTACCGCTTCCTGCTCGACACGCTCGGCGCGCGCCGGCTGCCCACGGTGCGGGCGGTGCTGCTCGGCGGCGAGCAGGCAACCTGGGCCGACGCGGCCCGCGGCCGGGACCGGTTCGCCCCCGAGTGCGTGCTCGTGAACGGCTACGGCGCGACCGAGATGACGTTCGCCGCCCGGCACGTGCAGCCGCTGTCCGAGGTGGACCCGGACGCCCGCGGGCCGCTGCCGGTGGGCGTCGCGTTCCCCGGCTACCGCCTGGACCTCGCCCCGGACACCGGCGAGATCGTGGTCCGCAGCCGCCACCTCGCCCCCGGCTACCTCAACCAGGACAGCGACCGGTTCGGCGTCAACGCCGACGGGCTGCGGTCGTACCGCACCGGTGACCTGGGCCGGCTGCTGCCCGGCGGGGAACTGGTCTGCCTCGGCCGGCTCGACCGGCAGGTCAAGGTGCGCGGCCACCGGGTCGAGCTGACCGAGATCGAAGCCGTGCTGTCCGCCCAGCCCGGCGTCGCGGGCGTCCGCGCCATCGTGCGCGACGGCGAACTGCTCGCGTACGCCCGGCCGGCCGGTGCCCGCCCGGACCCGGTGGCGCTGCGCGCGGCGCTGACCGCCGCGCTGCCCGACTACGCCGTGCCCCGAGCGGTGGTGGTGGTCGACGAGTTCCCGCTCACCGTCACCGGCAAGGTCGACGAGCGGGCGCTGCCCGACCCGGTGACCGAGGTGCCGGCCGAGGAGGCACCGGCCACCGACACCGAACGCGCCGTGCACGACATCTGGTGCGCGGTGCTCGGCCGCGACGCGGTCGCCCGCACCGCCAGCTTCTTCGACGTCGGCGGGCAGTCGCTGCTGCTGGGCCAGGTGCAGCAGCGCCTCGCCGAGCGGTTCGGCGTACGCCTGCCGATGCTGCGCCTGTTCGACCACCCGACCGTCGCCGCTCAGGCGGCGCTGCTGGACGCCCCGCCCGAGGCGGTCCGCGCCCCGGTGCTGCCCACGCCCGCCGCGCCGGTGCGCGCCGCCCGCGAGTACACCGGCGACGAGATCGCCGTGGTCGGCGTCGCCGGGCGGTTCCCCGGCGCGCCCGACGTGGCGACGTTCTGGTGGAACCTGTGCACCGGAGTCGACTCGGTGCACGACCACACCGACGAGGAGCTGGCCGCGCTCGGCGTCGGCCCCGGCCTGCGCGCCGACCCCCGGCACGTCCGCGCCGCCGGCCGGCTCGACGGGGTGGCCGACTTCGACGCCGAGTTCTTCGGGTTCGCCGCCGACGAGGCGGCCCGCACCGACCCGCAGCATCGGCTGTTCCTGGAGACCGCCTGGGAGGCGCTGGAGGACGCCGGGCACGACCCGGAGCGCTTCCCCGGGCTGGTCGGCGTCTACGCCGCCACCTCGGCCAACCGCTACTTCCTGTTCCACCTCATGGACAACCCGGCGGTGGTCGGCGACGTCGACCCGGACGACTGGGAGGCCCGGCTCGTCGGCCGCCAGTTCACCGACCACCTGCCCGGTCAGGTGGCCTACCGGCTCGGCCTGACCGGCCCGGCGATGGCCGTGCAGAGCGCCTGTTCCAGCTCGCTGGTCGCGGTGTGCGTGGCTGCGCAGAGCCTCGCCGACTACCAGTGCGACCTGGCGCTGGCCGGCGGGTCCACGGTGATGTGGCCCCGGCACCGCGCCACGCCGGGCGGGCTCGCCTCGCCCGACGGCCGGTGCCGCGCCTACGACGAGGGCGCCGCCGGTTCCGGGTTCGGCTCCGGCGCGGGCGTGGTGGCGTTGCGCCGGCTCGCCGACGCGCAGGCCGACGGCGACCGCATCTACGCGATCCTGCCCGGCTGGGCGGTCACCAACGACGGCCCGGACCGGGCCGGCTTCGCGGTGCCCGGCCCGGCCGGACAGGCAGCCGCCGTCGCGGGCGCGCTCGCCACCGCCGAGGTCGCGCCCGGCGAGGTCCGCTTCGTCGAGGGCCACGGCAGCGGTACGCCACTGGGCGACGCCATCGAGGTGGCCGCGCTGCACGAGGTGTACGCGGGCGCCGCGCCCGCCGAGTCCACAGCGCTCGGCTCGGTGAAGACCAACATCGGTCACCTCGACGCCGCGGCCGGCATCGCCGGGCTGATCAAGACGGTGCTCGCCGTCCGGCACGGGGTGATCCCGCCGAACCTGCACTTCACCCGCCCGCACCCGGAGATCGACCTGGCCGCCGGGCCGTTCTACGTGCCCACCAAGGCGCGGGACTGGCCGGACGACGCGCGCCGGGTCGCCGGGGTCAGCGCGTTCGGCCTGGGCGGCACCAACGCGCACGTCGTGGTGGAACAGCCGCCGCCCGCCGAACCGGCCGACCCGCCCGGCGAGGGACCGTGGCTGCTGCCGGTCTCCGCGCGTACCCCGGCGGCGCTGCGGGCCGCGCTCGCCCGCCTGCGCGGCCACCTGGCCGGGGTCGCCCCGGCACTGTCCGACGTGGCCGCCACGCTGGCGCTGGGCCGGCGGGCGTTCGCCCACCGCGCGGCGGTGATCGCCGCCGACCTGCCGGCCGCGCTGACCGCGCTGGACGTGCTGCTGGACACCGGCGCCCGCATCGCCGGTGACGGCGGCCCGCTGCGCGAGACGGCAGCCGAGTGGGTCGCCGGGCGCGACGTCGACTGGCACGCGCTGCACCCCGAGGGCACGGTCCGGCGCACCGGACTGCCCACCTACCCGTTCCAGCGCCGCCGGCACTGGATCGACCCCGTGCAGAAAGGTCCGCGGTGAACTGGTTCGTCTCCGCCGGAAGCCGACCCGAGGCGCCGGTGCGGTTGTTCTGCCTGCCCTACGCCGGAGCGGGCGCCAGCGCGTTCCGGCGCTGGGCGGCCGAGTTCGGTGCGAGCGTCGACGTGGTGCCGGTGCAACTGCCCGGCCGGGAGAACCGGATCACCGAGGACCCGCGCTTCAGCGTCGCCGAGGTCGCCGACGCCATCGCCTCCCGCGCCGACCGCCCGTACGCGATCTACGGCCACTCGATGGGCGGACGGCTCGGCTTCGACGTGGTCCGCGAGCTGCGCCGTACCGGCCGCCCGCTGCCGCTGCGGCTCTACGTCGGCGGCGCCCGCGCCCCGCACGTCGCCACGCCCGGCCCGTTCGACGGGCTGTCCCGGGCCGGCGACGACGAGCTGCTGCGCCGCCTCGGCGAGGGCGGCGGCCTGCCCGCCGAGCTGCTCGACCACCCGGAGCTGGTGGAGCTGCTGCTGCCGCTGCTACGCGCCGACTTCGGCCGGGTCGACGACTACCGCCACGTCCCCGGCGAGCCGCTGCCGGTGCCGATCGTCGTGTTCGCCGGCCGCACCGACCGGGCGGTCAGCCGGGAGCAGAGCGCCGCCTGGGCCGAGCACACCGCTGCCGGGTTCACCCTGCACGAGCTGGACGGCGGGCACTTCTTCCTGCACGACCGGCTGACCGAGCTGGCCGCGCTGATCCGGGCCGACCTGACCGCCGCGCCCACCGACACCCGCCCCGGCACGCCGGACGCGGGTCCGGACCCGGTGCGCGCCGCCGGCCGCGGGACCGCCGGCGCCGCGCACCGGGTTCCGCTCGGCGACACCGGCTGGTCGGTGTGGCGCGACGCGGTGCTGCGGACCACCGGCTTCCCGGCCGACGGGCTGGAGCTGTTCGCCGCGCCCCGGGCCGCCGCCGCGGCCGACGAGCTGCTGACCACCGGCGCGGATGAGGACCGGTTCACAAAGGAGTTCGAGGAGGCGCTGCGTGCCGGCGCGCAGCGGTTCAGCGAGCTGGCCGCCGATCCGCTGCTGCGCGAGGCGGTCACCTGGCAGAACCGGGGCGCGCTGGTGGCGTTCGACGGGCTGGTGCGCGGCGGCGCCGACGCGGCCCGCAACGTGCGCCGACGCGACCGGGAACGGGCGCTGCTGAAGTACTGGCAGCGCTACTGCGGCAAGAACGAGACCGTCGGCTTCTTCGGCCCCAGCTGCTGGGTCACTGTCGATCCCGCGCAGCCGGAGGTTGCCCGGGTCAACCCCGGCGACAGCCTGACCCGGCGGCGCTGGGTGTGGTTCGAGTCGTGGGCGCTGTCCGCGTACGCCGAACGGCTCGGCGCGGACCTGGCCGTACGCCGGTGGTGGCCGCCGATGCTGCGGGCCCACCTGGCGGTCCGGGACCGCGACGTGCTGCGGCCCGGCCGGCCGCCGCTGACGCTGACCCCGGTGGAGGCCGCCCTGCTGCGCGCGGCCGACGGCCGGCGCGGCGCCGCCGACCTGGTCGCCGACCCGGCGATCGGGCTGCGCCGCCCGGAGGACGGCTACGCGCTGCTCGACCGGCTGGTCGAGCGGGAACTGATCACCTGGGACGCGGCCCTGCCGGTGAGCCCGGACGCCGAGCGGGTACTGGCCGACCGGATCGACGCGATCGGCGACGAGCCGGCCCGCGCCGCCGCCCGCGCCGGGTTCGACCGGCTGCGTGCCGCCCGCGACGACGTCGCCGTCGCGGCCGGTGACGCGGACCGGCTGCGGACCGCCCTGGACGCGCTCGACGCCACGTTCACCGAGCTGACCGGCGTGCCCGCGGTACGCCGGGCCGGGCAGATGTACGCCGGCCGCACGGTCTGCTACGAGGACAGCGCCCGCGACCTCGACGTGGTGTTCGGCGCGCCGCTGCTGTCCGAACTGGCCGCCCCGCTGGACGTGCTGCTGCGTGCCGCCCGCTGGCTGGCCAACGCGCTCGCCCGCGCCTACCTCGACGTGCTGCGCGGCCTGTACGAGGAGCTGCGCGCCGAGTCCGGTGCCCCGGTGCCGCTGGCCGACCTGTGGTTCCTGGCCCAGGGCATGTTCTGGGGCGACGGGGAGCGGCCGGTCGACGCGGTGGCGGCGGACTTCGCGGCCCGTTGGGCCGGGTTGTTCGGCCTGGACACGCTGCCCGCCGGCACCACCGACGTGCGGCTGCGCGCGGCCGACCTCGCCGGCCGGATCGACGCGGTGTTCCCCGGCGAGGGGCCCGAGTGGTCGAACGCCGCCATGCACAGCCCCGACCTGCAGATCTGCGCCACCGACGCGGAAGCGCTGCGGCGCGGCGACTACACGGTGGTGCTCGGCGAGCTGCACGCCGCCTGGTCGTCGTTCGACTGCGCGGTGTTCACTCCGTCGCACCCGGACGTGGAGCGGCTGCGCGACGCGCTCGCGGTGGACATGGGGCAGCGGCGGGTCCGGCTGCTGTTCCCGGCCGACTGGCCGCGGCGGACCAGCCGTACCGCCGAGTCGCTGACCGGCCCGGCCGACCGGCACCTGGCGTTCCTCGACGCGCCGGGCGCCGACCCGGCCCGCGTGCTGCCCACCGTCGACCTCGTCGTCGACGAGGTGGACGGCGAACTGGTCGCCACCGCCTCGGACGGTCAGCGCTGGCCGCTCGTCGAGATCTTCGCCGAGCCGCTCAGCGCGCACGCCGTGGACGGGTTCAAGCTGGTCGCCGCCGCGCCGTACACGCCCCGGATCACCGTGGACCGGCTGGTGCTGGCCCGGCAGACGTGGCGGACCACAGTGGGCGAGAGCGGCCTCGCCGTGCCCAACGGCGAGCGGGACCGCTTCCTCGCCGTCCGGGACTGGCGGCGCCGCCTCGGCCTGCCCGAGCAGGTGTACGTCAAGTTCGGCACCGAGACCAAGCCGTGCTTCGTGGACCTGTCCGCGCCGGCGTTCGCCACCACGCTGTGCGCGATGGTGCGCGCCGCCCGGGTCGACGGCGGCGACGACGTGTCGTTCACGGTCAGCGAGATGCTGCCCGCACCGGAGCAGGCGTGGGTGCCCGACGGGGCGGGCCGCCGCTACTTCAGCGAGCTGCGCCTGCACATCACCGACGCCGGGCGGGAGGACCACCGGTGAGCCACCTGCTGCCCCTGGGCGACACCGGCTGGTCGGTGTGGCGGGACGTGGTGCTGCGTACCGCCGGGTTCCCGGCCGCCGGGCTGGACCGGTTCGCCGCGCCGGACTGCGCCGCCGCCGCGGACGCGCTGCTCGCCGGCGACACCGGCGCCGAGGTGTTCGGCAAGGCGCTGGCCGAGGCGTTCGCCGAGTCCTCCGCGGTAGCCGGTGAGCTGGCCGCCGACCCGCTGCTGCGCGAGGCGGTCACCTGGCAGAACCCGGACATGCTGATCGCGCTGGACGGGCTGCTGCGCACCGACCCGCAGGTCCGCAACGTGCGCCGCCGCAAGCGCGAGCTGAGCCTGCTGCGCTACTGGCAGCGCTACTGCGGCAAGGCCGAGACCATCGGCTTCTTCGGCCCGGTCTGCTGGGGCACGTTCGAGACCTCCCTCCGCGGGGTGCACACCGTGCCCGGCGACGCGCTGGTGCACCGGCGGCGGGTGTACTTCGAGGCGTGGGCGCTCATCGCGTACGCCGACCGGCTCGCCGACGACCTCGCGGTGCGGCGCTGGTGGGCGCCCGCCCTGCAGCCGCACCTGACCGTCGCCGGGCGGGAACTGCGCTGGCCGCTGCACCCGCCGATCGCGCTGACCCCGGTCGAAGCGCTGGTGCTCGGCGCCTGCGACGGGCGGACGCCCGCTGTGGAACTGGCGCAGCGGCTGTGCGACGCCGGCGAGGTACACGGCGCCGACGACGTCTACCTGCTGCTCGACCGCTGGGTCGAGCGCGGCCGGCTCAGCTGGGGCGCGAACCTGCCGATCGCGCCGGACGCCGAGCGGGTGCTCGAAGCGCGGATCGCCGCGATCGGCGACGAGCCGGTCCGCGCCGCCACGGCGGCCGAGTTCGGCCGGCTGCGCGCCGCCCGCGACGAGGTGGCCGCCGCGGCTGGCGACCCGGACCGGCTCGGCGCCGCGCTCGCCGCGCTCAACGCCGGGTTCACCGCCGTCACCGGGCGCCCGGCCACCCGGCACAGCGGGCAGATGTACGCCGCCCGCACCGTCTGCTACGAGGAGACCGCCCGCGACCTGGAGTTCCGGATCGGGTCGGCGGTCATCGACGCGCTCGCCGAGCCGATGGCGGTGGTGCTGCGTACCGCCCGCTGGTTCACCGGCGAGGTGGCCGCCCGCTGCGGCGAACTCTTCACCGAACTGCACGAGGAACTGGCCGCCGACGGCCCGGTGCGGCTCGCCGACCTGTGGCTGCTGGCCCAGGGCACGCTCGTCGCCCCGGACGGCCCGATCGGCCGGGCCGGCGCCACGCTCACCGCGCGCTGGGCCGAGCTGTTCGGCCTGGCCGACCTGCCTGAGGGGCAGGCGGAGCTGCGGCTGCGCGCCGCGGACCTGACCGAGCGGGCCCGGGAACTGTTCCCGGCGACGCGGCCCGGCTGGCCGTCGGCCCGGCTGCACAACCCCGACGTGCAGCTCAGCGCCGCCTCGCCGGAGGCTGTCGAGCGCGGCGACTTCCTGCTGGTGCTCGGCGAGCTGCACCCCGCCTCGGTCGCCTTCGACAGCGCGGTGCTCAGCCCGTTCCACCCGGACCCGGCCGCGCTGCGCGCCGACCTCGACGCCGACCTGGGTCCGGTCCGGCTGCGGGTGCTCTGGCCGGACAGCTTCCCCCGCCGCACCACCCGCACCACGTACGCGCTGACCGGCCCGGCGGACCGCCAGCTCGGCATCGACACCGCGCACGGCGCCGACGTGGACCGCCTGGTCCCGGCCACCGCAGTGCTGGTCGAGCGCACCGGTGACCAGCTCACCGCGGTCTTCCCCGACGGCGCCCGCTGGCCGCTGATGGAGGTCTTCGCCACGCTGCTCGGCTCGCTGCTGCTCGACGCGTTCAAGCTGCTCGGCGCCGCCGCGTACACCCCCCGCATCACCATCGACCGGCTGGTAGTGGCCCGGCGTACCTGGCGCACCACGGCCGGGGCGTGTGGGCTGGGCGGCCACGCCGACGAGACCGCCCGCTACCTGGCGGTACGCCGCTGGCGCGCCGGGACCGGCCTGCCCGAGCGGGTGTTCGTCAAGGTCGGCACCGAGATCAAACCCTGCTACGTGGACCTGACCGGCCCGCTGTACGCGCAGTCGCTGTGCGCGATGGTCGACGCCGCGCTGCGCACCGGCCCGGACGTGCCGGTGGTGGTCTCCGAACTGCTGCCCGCACCCACCGAGGCGTGGGTGCCCGACGCCCGGGGCCGCGGTTACGTCAGCGAACTGCGCCTCCAGATCACCGACCCGGCCGAGCACCTTGGAGCACTCCGGTGACCGACACCCTGACCGTCAGCGCCGTCCACGGCCCGGACCTGCCGTGGCCGGACGCCACCCTGGCCGACCTGATCACCGCGCAGGCGGCCCGCACCCCGGACGCGGTGGCGGTGCGCCAGTGGGACACCCGGCTCACCTACCGGCAGCTCGTCAACCGGGCCGCCGGGGTGGCCGCCGCGCTGCGTGAGCACGGCGTCGGCCCGGGCGACCGGGCCGGCGTGTGCGGCGCGCGCACCCCCGACCTGGTGGTCACAGTCGTCGGCGTGCTGCTCGCCGGCGCCGCGTACGTGCCGCTGGAGCCGGGCGGCCCCCGGGCCCGGCTGCGCGGGATCGCCCGCGACGCGGGCGTCCGCGTGGTGGTCGGCGACGCGGCGGCGGCCGAGTTCGGCGACGAGCCCGGCGTGACGGCGCTCGGCCTGCCCGGCCCGGCCCCGCTCGCACCCTGCCCCGCCCGACCCGGCGATCCGGCGTACGTGCTGTTCACCTCCGGCTCCACCGGCCGCCCGAAGGGCGTGCTGACCACCCACCGCAACGCGGTCGAGTTCGTCACCGGAGTGAGCGCGCTGACCGGCGCCGACGCCTCGGTGCGCAGCCTCGGCATCGCCTCGCTCGGCTTCGACGCGGCCACCATGGACCTGTTCGTGCCGCTCACGCTCGGCGGCGCGGTGCAGCTGCTCGGCGCCGACGACCGGGCCGACCCGGTACGGCTGGCCCGGTTCGTCGCCGAACACGAGGTCACCTGGGGCTTCATCACCCCGACCGTGCTGTCGCTGCTGGACCCGGCCGGGTTCCCGTCGTGGCGGGTGCTGCTCTGCGGCGGCGAGGCGGTCCCGGCCGAACTGGTCGCCCGCTGGGCGCCGGGCCGCCGGTTCCTCAACGGCTACGGCCCGACCGAGACCACCGTGCTGGCGGTCACCTGCGACCTCACCCCGGTCGACACCGACCCGATGCCGATCGGCCGGCCGCTGCCCAACCACCGGGCGTACGTGGTCGACGCCGACCTGTGTCCGGTGCCGGCGGGGGAGACCGGCGAGCTGCTGATCGGCGGGCCCGGCCTGGCCGACGGCTACCTGAACCGGCCCGGCCTGACCGCCGAGCGGTTCGTGCCCGACCCGTTCGGCGGGGCACCCGGCGAGCGGCTCTACCGCACCGGTGACCTGGTCCGGCAGGGCCCGGACGGCCGGATCGTCTACCTCGGCCGCGCCGACCGGCAGGTGAAGGTGCGCGGCCAGCGCATCGAGCTGGGCGAGATCGAGGCGGTGCTGGCCGCCTGCCCCGGCGTCGAGCGCGTCGCGGTGGAGGCGGTGCCCGGCCCGGCCGGCGCCGAGCTGGTCGCGTTCCTCACCCCGGCCGGCGCGCCGGACGACGACGAGCTGCGGGCGTACGCGGCGACGCGGCTGACCACCGCGATGCTGCCGGCCCGGACGGTGCGGCTGGACGCGCTGCCGGTCAGCGCGACCACCGGCAAGCTGGACCGGCCGGCGCTGCGCGAGCTGGCCGCGACCGCCCCGGCCGCCGTCGCCGACGCGCCCGGCGACGACGACCCGGTGACGGCGGCGGTCCGGCGCGTCTGGACCCGGCTGCTCGGCGCCGCGCCCGCCCCGGACAGCGACTTCCTCGCCGCCGGCGGCAACTCCATCGCCGCGATGCGGCTGGTCGCCGCGCTGCGCGCCGAGCTGGGCCGGCGGGTCGACACCCGGGTGCTGTTCGCCGACCGCACGTTCGCCGCGCTCGTGGACCGGGTCCGCGCCGCCGACCCCGCCGACGCCGACGGGCTCACCACCGGCAACCCGCCGACGCTGTCCCCGCCGCAGCGGCGGCTGTGGTTCATGGACCAGCTCGCCCCGTCCAGCGCGCCGTACAACATCGCCGTCGCGCACCAGCTGCGCGGGCCGCTGGACGTCACCGCGCTCGGTGCCGCGCTGCGGGCCGTCGCGGAACGGCACGACGTGCTGCGCTGGCGCATACCGCAGAACGGCGGCGTGCCGTACGCGGTCCGCGAGGAACCCACCGACGTGGCGGTGCCGGTGGTCGACCTGACCGGCGCCGCCGACCCGGACGCCGAACTGGCCGGCATGCTCGCGGCCGGCGCCGGGCACGCGTTCGACCTGGCCACCGGGCCGCCCTGGCAGGTGGCCGTGTACCGGCTCGCCGCCGAGGAGCACGTGCTCGCGGTGACTGTGCACCACGCGGTCTTCGACGGCTGGTCGGAGGCGCTGCTCTACGACGAGCTGGCGCTCGCGTACGCCCGCGCGCTCGGCCGGTCCGTGCCGGGCCGCCCGCCGCTGCCCGCCACGTACGCCGACTACGCGGTGTGGCGCGCCGACCGGGACCGGCGCCGGGGCGAGACGGACCTGGCCTGGTGGGCCGCGCACCTGGCCGGTGCGCCCACGGTGCTGGACCTGCCCCGCGACCGTCCCCGCCCGGCCGTGCAGACGTACGCCGGCGCGGAGGCCGCGGTGCGGCTGGACGAGACCGCCGACCGGGCCGTGCGCGACCTGGCCGGCCGGCGCGGCACGACTGTCGCGGCGGTGCTGCTGGCCGCGTTCGGCGAGCTGCTGCGGCGGGTCACCGGCGACGACGAGCACGTGCTCGGCGCGATCGTCGCGGACCGGCGGCTGGCCGCGTTCGACGAGGTGATCGGGTTCTTCATCGACACCGTGCCGGTGCGGGTCCGCTCCGGCGGCGCGAGCTTCGCCGAGCAGGTCGACCGGGCCGCCGCCGAGCTGCACGAGGTCACCGCCCACCCGGGCGCGCCACTGGAACGCATCGTCGAGGCGCTCGGCGTGGGCCGGGACACCTCCCGCGCCCCGCTGGTGCAGGTGCTGTTCAACGTGCTCAACTTCGTCGCGCCCCGGCTGACGCTGACCGGCCTGGCCGTCGAGCCGGTGCCGGTGCCCAAGCCCGGGTCGCCGTTCGACCTGACCGTCTACGTGGTGGAGCGCGACGGGCGGGCCGGCGTCGAGGTGGTGCACAACCCGGACCTGTTCACCGGCGACCGGATCGAAGCGCTCCTGACCGACCTGGCCGCCCTGGTCGGCGCGCTCGCCGCCGACCCGGACGCCCCGGCCGCCGAGGTCGCGCCCGAGCTGCCCCGCCCGGCGGTACGGGTCGCGGCGCTCGGCGCGATGAGCGTCGCCACCGCCGAACCGGCCCGCGCGCCGCTGCCCGCCGGGTCGGACGCGCTCACCGCGACCGAGGAGCTGATCGCCGGGATCTGGCGGGACGTGCTCGGCCGCGACGCGGTCGGCGTGAGCGACAACTTCTTCGACATCGGCGGCCACTCGATGGCCCTGGCCGCCGTGCACGCCCGCCTCACCGAGGCCACCGGCCGCTCGATCACCATGCTCGACCTGTTCCGCCACCCGACCGTGCGGGCGCTCGCCGCCAGCCTCGACGGGGCCGCCGACCGGCCGGAACTGGCCCGCGCCGCGATGCGCGCCGCCGCCCGGCGGGGACGCGCCCGCCGCACCCCGCCACCACGCCGACCTCACCCGTGACGCGATCCCTTGTGAATGAAGGAACCCCCATGCAGAACGACATTCCCGCCGACGACGGCGTCGAGCCCATCGCCATCGTCGGGCTCGCCGCCCGCCTGCCCGGCGCGGCCGACGTCGACGAGTTCTGGCGCAACCTGGTCGACGGCGTGGAGTCGACGACCGAACTGACCCGCGAGGAGCAGCTCGCCCGCGGCGCCCAGCCGCAGGAGGTCGACGACCCGGGGTGGGTCAACCGTGCCCCGCTGGTGGACGGCTACGACGAGTTCGACGCCGGCCTGTTCGGGATGACCGCCCGCGAGGCCGAGATCACCGACCCGCAGCACCGGCTGTTCCTGGAGACCTGCTACACCGCCCTGCAGAACGCCGGCTACGACCCGGGCCGCTACGACGGCGCGGTGGGCGTGTACGCCGGCACCGGCGGCAACACGTACCTGCACCGCAACGTGTACCGCAACAAGCGCGTCGGCGGGAACCCGCACGGCGCGGTCTCGCTGGCCACCGGGAACTCGCCGAACTACGTGGCCACGAACGTGTCGTACCGGCTGGACCTGCGCGGGCCCAGCATGACCGTGCACACCGCCTGCTCGACCTCGCTCGTCGCGTTCCACCTGGCCTGCGAGGCGCTGCGCAACGGCGAGTGCGACATGGCCCTGGCCGGCGGCGTCAACATCGAGCTGCCGCACGTCGGCTACCTCGGCATGGACGGCTTCACCTCGCCCGACGGGCGGTGCCGGCCGTTCGACGCCGGAGCGAACGGCACGGTGTGGGGCAGCGGCGTCGGCGTGACGCTGCTCAAGCGGCTCTCCGACGCGATCGCCGACGGCGACACCATCCGCGCGGTAGTGCTCGGCAACGCCATCAACAACGACGGCGCCGGGAAGGTCGGCTTCACCGCCCCCAGCATCGACGGGCAGATGGAGGCCGTCGCCCAGGCCGTCGAGCTGGCCGGCGTCGACCCGCGCAGCATCAGCTACGTCGAGGCGCACGGCACCGGCACCGCGCTCGGCGACCCGATCGAGGTCGCCGCGCTGTCCGCGGTCTACACCAAGGACACCGACGAGCGCGGCTGGTGCGGCATCGGCTCGGTGAAGTCGAACATCGGCCACCTCAGCCAGCCCTCCGGCATCGTCAGTGTGATCAAGACGGTGCTGGCGATGGAGCACGGGCTGATCCCGCCGACCATCAACTACGAGTCGCCGAACCCGGCCATCGACTTCGCCGACACCCCGTTCTACGTGGCGAACACGCTGACCAAGTGGGACACCGACGGTGGACCGCGCCGTGCCGGCGTCAGCTCCTTCGGCATCGGCGGCACCAACGCGCACGTGGTGCTGGAGGAGGCCCCGGCCGCCGACCGGCACGAGCCGCCGGCCCGCCCGGCGCAGCTGCTCCAGGTGTCGGCGAAGACCCCGACCGCGCTGGACACCGCCGTGCGGCGGCTCGCCGACCACCTGGAGAGCGGCAGCGACGTGGCGCTCACCGACGTGGCGCACACGCTGCGCGTCGGCCGCCAGGTGTACGCCCACCGCGCCGCCGTCGTCGCCGGTGACCCGGCGTCCGCGGCCGCCGCGCTGCGCGAGCGGCGCAAGGGCCACCGGGGTGCCGCCGAGGGCGCCGCGCCCCGGGTGGCGTTCCTGTTCAGCGGTCAGGGCTCGCAGTACGCCGGGATGGGCGCCGAGCTGTACGCGCAGGACACCGCGTACGCCGCCGCCGTCGACGAGTGCGCCGAGCTGCTCCGTCCCGAGCTGGGCCTGGACATCCGCGACCTGATCCTGGGCCGCGACCCGGAGGCGGCGGACAAGCTCACGCAGACCCGCTACACCCAGCCCGCCCTGTTCACCGTCGAGTACGCCCTCGCCGCCGCCTGGCGGGCCGCCGGGGTCACCCCGGCCGCGATGATCGGCCACTCCATCGGCGAGTACGTGGCCGCGACGGTCGCCGGGGTGCTCGACCTCGCCGACGCGCTGCGCGTGGTGGCCGCCCGGGGCCGGCTCATGCACTCCCTGCCCGCCGGTTCGATGCTGGCGGTCACGCTCGACGAGTCGGAGGTGACCGGCAAGCTGCCCGAGGGCCTGTCGGTGGCGACGGTCAACGGCCCCGGCACCTGCGTGGTCGCCGGTGAGACGGCGCTCGTGGAGGAGTTCGCGGCGAGCCTCGGCGGCAAGAACAAGTCGAAGGTGCTGCGCACCTCGCACGCGTTCCACTCGCCGATGATGGACCCGATCCTGGACGAGTTCACCGCGCTGATGGCCACCGTGCCGCTGCGCGCCCCGGCGGTGCCGTTCGTCTCGAACGTGACGGGCACCTGGATCACCGAGGCGCAGGCCACCGACCCGGCGTACTGGGCCGCGCACCTGCGCCGCCCGGTCCGCTTCGGCGCGTGCGTGGCGACGCTGCTCGCCGAGGGCACCTGGGCGCTCGTCGAGTGCGGCCCGGGTCGGCAGCTGGCCAACCTGGCCCGGATGCAGGTCGCCAAGGCCGCTGAGGCGCAGCGCGCGCTGACCCCGCTGGGCAGCCTGCCCGGCCCGGGCGAGCCGACCGGTGACCTGGCGGCGCTGCTCGGCACGGCCGGCGCGCTGTGGTGCGCCGGGGTGCCGGTGAGCGTCCCGGCCGACCCGCACGCGCGGCGGGTGCCGCTGCCCACGTACCCGTTCGAGCGGCGCCGCTACTGGATCGACCCGGACCCGGAGCACGAGCCGGCGGCGGCGCCCGTCGAGACCGGCCCGCGCCCGCTGCCGGAGTGGTTCGCGGTGCCGGTGTGGCGGCAGGCCGCGCCGGCCCGCACGGCCGAGCCGCTGGGCCGCTGCCTGGTGCTGGCCGACGGTCCGCGCGGCGACGCGCTCGTGGCCGCGTTGCGCGCCGCCGGCGACGACCCGGTCGAGGTACGCGCCGGCGAGGCGTTCACCGCCACCGCCAACGGCTTCCGGCTGCGCCCCGGTGTACGCGCCGACGCCGAGGAACTGGTCGCCGCGCTCGGCGCCGACCTGCCCCGGCGGATCGTGCACGCGTTCGCGCTCGACGGTGACCCGGCCGGCACCGACGCGGCGGCCGCCTGGGCGGCGCAGGAGCGCGGCTTCCTCGGCGCGCTGCACCTGGTGCAGGCCCTGGCCGGCGCCGGTGTGACGGCCGACGAGGCGGGCGTCCGCCTGGACCTGGTCACCGCCGGCATCGGCGACGTCCGCGGCGACGACCTGACCCGCCCGGAGCACGCCACGCTGGCCGGCCTGGCCCGGGTGCTCCCGGCCGAGCTGCCCGGCCTGACCGTGCGGCTGCTCGACACCGACCCGGCCGCGCGCGGCGTCGCCGCCCTGGTGGCCGAGCTGCGCAGCCCGGTCGACGCCGAGCACCCGGAGGTGGCGCTGCGCGGCGACCGCCGCTGGCTGGCCGGCTACGAGCAGGTCACAGTGGCCGCCGAGGACGAGCCGGGCGTGCTGCGCGAGGAGGGCCGCTACCTGATCACCGGCGGCCTCGGCGGCATCGGCGTCACCCTCGCCGAGGACTTCGCCCGCCGGGCCCGCGCCAAGCTGGTGCTGCTGGCCCGCTCCGGGCTGCCCGAACGGGACGAGTGGGACGCGCACCTGGCGGTGCACGGCGGCGCCGACCGGGCCGGACGGGCCATCGCGGCGATCCGCCGGATGGAGGCCGCGGGCGCCGAGGTGCTGGTGCTCGCCGCCGACGTCACCGACACCGACGACCTGCGCCGGGTCCGCGACGAGGCGGAGCGCCGGTTCGGCGGGCTGGACGGCATCGTGCACGCCGCGGGTCTGCCCGGCGGCGGCATGGCCGAGGTGAAGGACCGCGACGAGGCGCAGCGCGTGCTGGCCCCGAAGCTGGCCGGCACCCTGGCGCTGGCGCGGGTCTTCGGCGACCTGCCGCTGGACTTCGTCGTGCTCTGCTCCTCGATCACCGCGGTGATCGGCGGGTTCGGCCAGGTCGACTACTGCGCCGCGAACAACTTCCTGGACGCGTTCGCGCGTTCCGGCACCGGGTTCCGCGCGCCGGTGGTGTCGCAGAACTGGGGCGGCTGGGCCGAGGTCGGCATGGCGGTGGAGACCGCCGCCCCGGCTGCGTTCCGGGCCGCCGGGCGGGACACCGTGACCACGGCGGTCGCCCACCCGGTGCTCACCACGATGGTGGCCGGGCCGGACGGCACGGTGCTGCACGGACTGGTCTCGGCGGACACCCACTGGCTGCTCGACGAGCATCGGATCGGTGGGGTGCCGGTGGTGCCGGGCACCGCCCACCTGGAGTCGGTGCGCGCCGCGGTGGTCGCCGCGCTGCCCGCGCCGGGGCCCGACGCCGCGGTGGAGCTGCGGGACGTGGTGTTCCTGGAGCCGTTCTCGGTGCCGGACGGCACCGTGGCCCAGTACCGGGTCGAGCTGACCCCGGCCGAGGACGGCACCGACTTCACCGTCGCCAGCCTCGCCGCCGGGCAGGCGCGCACCCACGTCCGCGGCACCGCCGGGTGGACCACCGACGCGGCCCCGCCGGCCGCCGTGCCCGCCGTCGCCGGGCGGCGGGTCGACGACGACGCCTCGTTCGGCCGGGGACGCACCAGCATGCTCACGTTCGGCCCGCGCTGGGCGGCGCTGGCCGAGCACCACCTCGCCGACGGCGAGGAGCTGGCCCGGGTGCAGGCCCCCGCCGCCGCGGTCGGTGACCTGCCCTCCTGGGGCATGCACCCGGCGCTGCTGGACGTGGCCACCGCGTTCGGCCGTGGGCAGGGCTCCGGCACCTACCTACCGCTGTCGTACGGCCGGATCGTGGTGCGCGGCGCGCTGCCGGCGACGTTCCACAGTCACCTGCGGCACCGGCCCGCCGCCACCGACGAGGTGGTCGCCGCCGACCTGTCGCTGCGCGACCCCGACGGGCGGGAGCTGGTCTCGATCAGCGACTTCGTGCTGCGCCGGGTCGACCAGGACGCGGTCACCGGCAACCTGGGCGAGTCCCCGGCGGCGGACGCGGACGCCGCGGCGCCGGTCACCGAGGACATCCGCCCGGTCGACGGCGCGGAGGCGTTCCGCCGCAGCCTCGCCGCCGGTCTCGGCGCCCAGGTGGTGATCACCACCCGCACCGTCGCCGACATCCGGCGCCGCGCGGCCCGGGTCACCACCGACAGCCTCGCCGAGGAGACCGACGCGCCGGCCGGCACGACGGCGGCCACCGGAGGCGGCTCGGCGGCGCCCGGCACCGAGCTGGAGAAGACGATCGCCCAGGTGTGGCGCGACGGCCTCGGCGTCACCGACGTCGGCGTGGACGACGACTTCTTCGCCCTCGGCGGCAACTCGCTGGTGGCCGTGCAGCTCATCGCGGCCATGCGCAAGGCGACAGGCGTACGGCTGCCGATGCGCAGCCTCTTCGAGACCCCCACGGTGGCCGGCCTGGCCGCCCGGATCGAGGAGCTGCGCGCCGAGGCGCCCGCCGACGCACCGGCCGCCCCGGCGGCGATCCCGGCCATCCCGCGGCTGCCCCGCGGCTGACACCCCCGATCCAGAACCAGGAGACACCGCACCATGAGCGAGACAACCACGACGCTGCCGGTGGTCGTCGAGAGCGACGGCCGGGCGCTGACCGACCTGATCGCGGCCCGGCGCGCCGAGCTGCGGGACACCCTCGTCACCAGCGGCGGGCTGCTGTTCCGCGGCTTCGACGTGGGCGGCGTGGACGGCTTCGACCAGGCCGTCCGCGCACTCGCCGGCGAGCCGCTGACCTATACCGAGCGCTCCTCGCCCCGGCACTCCATCAAGGGCCGGGTCTACACCTCGACCGACTACCCGCCGGACGAGGAGATCTTTCTGCACAACGAGAACTCGTACCAGGCGCGCTGGCCGCTGACGCTGTTCTTCTACTGCGTCACGCCGCCGGACACCCAGGGCGCCACGCCGCTGGCCGACGTGCGCCGGGTGTACGAGCTGATCGACCCGGCGGTCCGCGAGGAGTTCATCCGCCGCCGCTGGATGCTGGTGCGCAACTTCCACGGCGACTTCGGCACCCGCTGGCAGGAGGTGTTCAACACCGAGAGCCGCGCCGAGGTCGAGGCGTACGCGGCGGACAACGGCATCACCGTGGAGTGGGTCGGTAAGGACGGCCTGCGTACCCGCGCGGTCCGCGACGTGGTGCACCACCGGCCCGGCTCGGACACCCCGCGCTGGTTCAACCACGCCACGTTCTTCCACCTCAGCACCCTGCCCAAGGACTACCAGGAGGGGCTGCTGGCCATGTTCGGCGCCGCCGGGCTGCCGTCGAACACCTACTACGGCGACGGCGGCGAGATCCCCGCCGACGTCATGGACCACCTGCGCGCCGCCTACCGGGCCGCCACCGTCCGCTTCGACTACCAGCGCGACGACGTGCTGGTGGTGGACAACATGACCGCCGCGCACGGCCGGGAACCCTTCACCGGTCCCCGCAAGATCGCCGTCGCGATGGCCGAGCCGTACACCCCCGAGACCGCAGGAGCGAACTGACATGGCCGAACCCCGATTCCTGGTCGTCCGCAACGACGAGGAGCAGCACTCGATCTGGTCGGCCGACCGGGACCTGCCCGCCGGCTGGCACGACACCGGTTTCGCCGGCACGCGCGAGGAGTGCCTGGCCCACGTCGACGAGGTGTGGACCGACATGCGTCCCCGCTCCGTGCGCGAGGCCCTCTCATGAGCACGAGCCAGGAGTGGACCTTCCCGGCCTCGTACGCCCAGGAGCGGGTGTGGATGGCCAACCAGCTCGACGCCGGGTCGCCGGTGTTCAACGTCTCCTTCCCGTGGCTGTTCCCGGCCGGCGTGGACGCCGACACGGCCGGTGACGTGGTCAACCGGGTGATCGCCCGGCACGAGGCGCTGCGTACCCACCTGCGGACCGACGACGGCGCGCTGGTGCAGGTCGTGCGCGCCCACGAGCCGGCGTCGCTGCCCGTCACCGACATCACCCACCTGCCGGCCGGTGAGCAGCGGGCCGAGTTCGAACGCATCCGCGGCGAGATGGCCCGCACGCCGATCCCGCTGGACGCGGCACCGCTGTGGCGGGCCCGGCTGATCCGGATGGAGGAAGGGCTGGCGCTGGCGTTCGTGGTGCACCACGCCGTCTTCGACAGCCACTCGGCGGTGCTGTTCCACGCCGAGCTGGTCGCGTTCTGCGAGGCCGCGCGCACCGGCGCCGAGCCCGCCGTGCCCGAGCTGCCCATCCAGTACGCCGACTTCGCGGTCTGGCAGCGTCAGCAGCTCACCGGCGAGGAACTGGACCGGCAGCTCGCGTTCTGGACCGGTCACCTGGCCGGCGCGCCGCCGGTCACCGGGCTGCCGCTGGACCGGCCCCGCCCAACCCAGCTCGGCTTCGCCGGTGACGAGGTGCGCTTCACGCTGCCCGACGGGCTGCTGGACCGCGTCGGCGCGCTGGCCACCGGCGCGCAGGCTACGCCGTACATGGTGCTGCTGGCCGGTTTCGCGGCGCTGCTGTCGCGGATCTCCGGCGACGCCGACGTGGTGGTCGGCGTCTCCACCGCGGGCCGGGACAATCCGGAGCTGACGCCGCTGATCGGCATGTTCGTCAACCCGGTGGCGCTGCGCTGCGACGTCTCCGGTGACCCGACCTTCGCGGCGCTGCTCGGCCGGGTCCGCAACGGCCTGATCGACGCGATGGAGCACGGGCAGACGCCGTTCCAGAAGATCGTCGAGGCGGTCGACCCGCAGCGTGACCCGTCGGTGCAGCCGATCTTCCAGACCGCGCTGAACTGGATCCCGGACTCCGGCCTCGACCCGGTGGAGCTGGGCACCACGAAGGACGACCTGGCCTTCGACATCACCACCGGCGACTGCCGCCTGGTCTACCGCACCGAGTTGTTCGACCGGGCCACGGCCGAGACGGTGGTCGACCGCTACGTACGGCTGCTCGCCGCCGCGGTCGCCGAGCCGGAGCGTACGGTCGGCGCGCTGCCGCTGCTCACCGACACCGAGCGGGAGCGGGTGCTCGGCACCTGGAACGACACCGTCCACGACGTGCCGGTGACCACTGTGGTCGACGAGGTGCAGCGGCAGGCCGCCGCCACCCCGGACGCGGCGGCGCTGGTCTGCGACGGCGTGACGCTCGGCTACGGCGAGCTGAACACCGCCGCGAACCGGCTGGCCCGGCTGCTGGTGGCGCGCGGCGCCGGCCCGGAGACCCGGGTCGCGCTGGCGCTGCCCCGCTCCTGCGACCTGGTCGTGGCGATGCTGGCGGTGCTCAAGGCCGGTGCCGCGTACGTGCCGGTGGACACCGCGTACCCGGCCGGCCGGATCGCCTACCTCCTGGCCGACGCCGCGCCCGCGCTGGTGGTGACCGCGCCGGACACCGCCGCCCTGGTGCCCGGTGACGCGCTGGTGCTCGACGGCGAGGTCGGCTCGGACCAGTCCGGCGACGACCTCACCGACGCCGACCGGGTCGCGCCGCTGCGCCCGGAGCACCCGGCGTACGTGCTCTACACCTCCGGCTCCACCGGCCGCCCGAAGGGCGTGATGGTCGAGCACCGGGCGGTGACCGCGTACCTGGCCTGGGCCCGCGCCACCTACCCGGGGCTGGCCGGGGTGGCGCTGCTGCACTCGCCGGTGTCGTTCGACCTGACCGTGACCGGCCTGCTCGGCACGCTCACCGCCGGCGGCACGGTACGGCTCGCCGCGATCGACGAGCCCGCCGCCCGCGCCGGTGGCCGGCCCGCGTTCCTCAAGGTCACGCCGAGCCACCTGCCGCTGCTCGACGGCGAGCTGTCGCCGACGGCCGACCTGGTGATCGGCGGCGAGGCGCTGACCGGCGAGCAGCTCGCCGCATGGCGGGCCGCGCACCCCGACGTGGCCGTCATCAACGAGTACGGCCCGACGGAGGCCACTGTGGGCTGCGTCGCGGCCCGGATCGCCCCCGGTGAACCGGTCCCGGCCGGTCCGGTGCCGATCGGCACGCCCACCTGGAACACTCGGGCGCTGCTGCTCGACGCCGCGCTGCGGCCGGTGCCGCCGGGCGTGGTGGGGGAGCTGTACGTCACCGGCACCCAGCTCGCGCGCGGCTACCACGACCGGCCCGCCCTGACCGCCGAGCGGTTCCTGCCCTGCCCGTACGGCCCGCCCGGCGCGCGGATGTACGCCACCGGCGACCTGGCCCGCTGGCGTGCCGACGGCACGCTGGACTACCTGGGCCGCCGCGACGACCAGGTCAAGGTGCGCGGCATGCGCATCGAACTGGGCGAGGTGGAGGCCGCGCTGCTGGCCCACCCGGACGTGCGCGCCGCCGCCGCGGCGGTACGCACCGACGGCGGCGAGCCGACGCTCGTCGGCTACCTGGTGGGCCCGGCCCACGAGGACTCGGTCCGCGCCGAACTGGCCCGCGAGCTGCCCGCGCACCTGGTGCCGGCCGCCCTGGTCCGGCTGGACGCGCTGCCGCTGACGCCGAACGGCAAGCTGGACCGTGCCGCGCTGCCCGCCCCGGCGACGACCGAGGCGGCGCAGGACAGCTACGTCGCGCCCCGCACCGACGCCGAGGCACTGGTCGCCGAGGTGTACGCCGAGATCCTCCAGGTGGAGAAGGTCGGCGCCCACGACGACTTCTTCGCCCTCGGCGGCAACTCGCTGCGCGGCATGCGGGCGATGGCCCGGATCCGCGCCGAGGTGGACGTCGACCTGCCCATGCGGGCGCTGTTCAGCAGCCCCGTGGTGGCCGACCTGGCCGCCCAGATCGAACAGCGGATCGCCGCCGAACTCGACGGGCTCTCCGACACCGAGGTCGCCGCGCTGCTCGCGGCGGAAGAGGGAACCAACTGATGACGGACCTGAAGGATCCGGCCCGCGAGGCGGCCCGGCAGGCGCTGATCGCCAAACGGCTACGCGCCCGCCAGGCCGCCCCCGCGGCCCGGATCACCCCCCGCCCGTCCGGCGCCGAGGTGCCGCTGTCCTACGCCCAGGAGCGGGTCTGGTTCATGGACCAGCTCGCCCCGGGCGAGGCGGCGTACCACATCGCGGTGCCGCTGCGGGTGCGCGGACCACTCGACGTGGACGCGTTGCGCGCCGCCCTGACCGCCCTCGCGGACCGGCACGAGTCGCAGCGCACCCGCTTCCCGGCCGACGCCGACGGCCGCCCCACAGTGGTCGTCGCGGACACCGCCGACGTGCCGCTCACTGTGGTGGACGCGCCCGACGAGGCGGCCGCGCAGGCGCTCGTCGACGCGGCGGCGGCCGAGCCGTTCGACCTGGCGAACGGGCCGCTGCTGCGGGCCCTGCTGATCCGGCTCGCCGCCGACGACCACGTGCTGTTCCTCGCCCAACACCACATCGTCGGTGACGGCTGGTCGGTGGACGTGCTGCTGCGCGACCTGATCACGCTCTACCGGGGCGGCGAGCCGCCGGCCCTGCCGATCCAGTACGGCGACTTCGCCGTCTGGGAGGCCCAGGAGCTGGACGGGCCGCAGGCGCGGGCGCACGTCGACTACTGGAAGCAGCGGCTGGCCGGCATCACGCCGCTGGAACTGCCGCTGGACCGGCCCCGCCCGGCCACCCAGACCTACCGGGGTGACTTCGTCGAGTTCCAGCTCGACCCGGCCGCCACGGAGGCGCTCAACGCGCTCACCCGCGACAGCGGCGGCACGCTGTTCATGACGCTGCTCGCCGCGTACCAGGTGCTGCTGGCCCGGCACGCCGGCCAGGACGACTTCGCCATCGGCGCGTCGGTGGCCGGCCGGTCCGCGCCGGAGCTGGAGAACGTCGTCGGCATGTTCATCAACATGCTGCCGCTGCGCGCCGACCTGGCCGGCGACCCGACGTTCGCCGAGCTGCTGGAACGCACCCGCCGTACGGTGCTCGACGGGTTCGAGCACGCCGAGGTGCCGTTCGCCAAGGTGGTCCACGAGCTGGGCCTGCCGCGCGACGTCAGCCGCTCACCGGTGTTCCAGACCATGTTCGTGCTGCAGAACTACGAGATGGGCCGCTTCCGCGGCGTGTCCCGCACCGACGAGGTCACGTTCTCCTGGACCCCGATGGAGTTGCAGGCCACCCGGTTCGACTTCGAGCTGCACGCGGTGGAGACCGTCGACGGTCTCTGGGGCAAGCTGGTCTTCAACACCGACCTGTTCGACCGTGCCACGGTGGAGCGGATGGCGCAGCGGTGGACCGCGCTGCTGGACGCGGTCGTCGCCGCGCCGGACACCCCGGTGTCCCGGCTGCCGCTGCTGCCCGCCGCCGAGCGGGACCTGCTGGCCGCCTGGAACGACACCACCGCCGACTTCCCGCGCGCCGAGACGCTGCACGGCCCGATCGAGGAGCGCGCCGCGGCCACCCCGGACGCGGTGGCGGTCACCATCGACGGGCACAGGCGCACGTACGCCGAGCTGAACGCGCAGGCCAACCGCGTCGCGCACCGGCTGCGCGTGGCGGGCGTCGGCCCGGAGACCCTGGTCGGGGTGTGCGCGGAACGGTCGGTGGAACTGGTCGCCGGCCTGCTCGGCGTGCTCAAGGCCGGCGGCGCGTACCTGCCGCTGGACCCGGAGTACCCGGCCGACCGGCTCGCGTTCATGGTCGGCGACGCGGACGCGCCGGTGGTGCTGGTCCAGTCGCACCTGCGTGACGTGCTGCCCGACACCGGCGCCACGGTGCTCGAACTGGACGACGCCACCGTGTGGAGCGGTCAGCCCGAGACCGACCCCACGCCGGCCGCCGGGCCGGAGAACCTGGCGTACGTCATCTACACCTCCGGCTCCACCGGCCGCCCGAAGGGCGTGCCGAACACGCACCGGGGCATCGTCAACCGGCTCGACTGGATGCAGAAGACGTACGGCCTCGGCGCCGACGACGCGGTGCTCCAGAAGACCCCGGCGAGCTTCGACGTGTCGGTGTGGGAGTTCTTCTGGCCGCTGCGCACCGGCGCCCGCCTGGTGCTGGCGAAGCCCGGCGGTCACAAGGACGCCGGCTACCTGCGCGACCTGCTGGTGTCCGAGCGGATCACCACCGCCCACTTCGTCCCGTCGATGCTGACCGTCTTCCTCGCCGAGGACGGCGTGGAAGCGGCCACCGCGCTGCGCCGGGTGATCTGCTCCGGTGAGGAGCTGCCGCCGGCCTCGGCGGCCGACTTCACCGCCCGGCTGCCCTGGTGCGGCCTGCACAACCTGTACGGCCCGACCGAGGCGGCCATCGACGTGACCGCCTGGGCGTGCGAGCCGGACCGGCTGGCCGAGGTGACCAGCGTGCCGATCGGCGCGCCGATCGCCAACCTGCGGCTGCACGTGCTCGACCCGTCCGGCGCGCAGTGCCCGGTCGGGGTGGCCGGGGAGCTGCACATCGGCGGTGTCGGGCTGGCCCGCGGCTACCACCGCCGGCCGGCGCTGACGGCGGAGAAGTTCGTCCCCGACCCGTTCTCCGGCGAGCCGGGCGCCCGCCTCTACCGCACCGGTGACCTGGCCCGCTGGGTCGCCGGCCCGGACGGCGCCGGGGTGATCGAGTTCCTCGGCCGCATCGACCACCAGGTCAAGCTGCGTGGTCTGCGCATCGAGCTGGGCGAGATCGAGAGCGCGCTGCGCGACCAGCCGGGCGTCACCGAGGCCACGGTGATCGTCCGCGAGGACAGCCCGGGCGACAAGCGGCTCACCGCGTACCTGGTGGGGGAGGCCGAGCACGCCGCGCTGAAGGCGGCGCTGAAGGACACGCTGCCCGAATACATGGTGCCGGCCGCGTTCGTCACGCTCGACGCGCTGCCGCTGACCCCGAACGGCAAGCTGGACCGCAAGGCGCTGCCCGCGCCGGTGGTCACCCGCGAGGCGTCGGTGGCGCTCGTCGAGCCGCGCGACGACACCGAGCGGGCGCTCGCAGCGATCTGGTCCGAGGTGCTGGGCGTGGACACGCTCGGCATCGACGACGACTTCTTCGACCTGGGCGGGCACTCGATGCTGGCCACCCAGGTGGTCGCCAAGATCCGCAAGGCGGAGCTGGGCGGCCGGGCGGTCGGCGTGATGGACCTGTTCCAGCAGCGCACCATCCGGGACCTCGCCGCGTTCATCTCCGGTGACGCCGCGCACGAGGGGCCGCGCCGGCTGCTCTACGAGCTGACCAAGCCGATCCCGGCGGGCAAGCGGGTGCTGACGTACGTCTGCGTCCCGTACGGCGGCGGCAGCGCCATCGTCTACCAGCCGCTTGCCGACGCGCTGCCGGCCGGGTACGGGCTGTGGTCGCTGGCGATCCCCGGCCACGACGTGGGTCTGAGCGAGGACGCGTTGCCGTTCGACGAGCTGACCAGCCGGGTCGCCGACGAGATCCTGGAGCGGGTCGAGGGGCCGATCGCACTGTACGGCCACTGTGGCGTGGGCAGCGCCATCCTCGCCGACGTGGCCCGCAAGGTCGAGGCGGCCGGCCGGGACCTGGAGGCCGTCTACATCGGCGCCATGTTCCCGTTCGCCCGTCCGAAGGGCGTGATCGCGGCGCTCCGCGACCGCCTCGAGCGGCTCAGCAGCAACAGGCACTCGGCGAGCTGGCTGAAGTCGATGGGTGTGGACACCGACGAGCTGGACCCGGAGCAGGCCGACCGGATCATCAGCAACATGCGGGCCGACTCCCGCGCCTCGGAGGAGTACTTCACCCGGCTGCTGGACCAGCAGGCGGCGAAGCTCCGGACGCCGATCATCTCGGTGGTCGGCTCCGAGGACCCGGTCACCGACTACTACCGCGAGCGGTACGCCGAGTGGCAGTTCCTCAGCGACACGCTCGGCCTCGTCGTCCTCGACCAGGCCGGGCACTTCTTCCTCAAGTACCGCGCCGAGGAACTCGCCGAGATCGTCACGCAGGTGCACCCGGCGGTGGTCGCCGGTGACGTCGGCGCGCTGACGCCGGAGGCCCGTGGTGAGGACGCCGGCTGGGTGGTGGCCGACACGCTGCGGGTGGGGGAGGCCCGCAAGCCCACCAAGACGGTCAAGCCGAGCATGGGCCGGTTCATGGCCATCACGACCGGCCAGCTCATCTCCAGCACCGGTTCCGCGCTGACCGCGTTCGCGCTGCCGATCTGGTTGTTCAACCGCACCGGCTCGGTGGCGAACCTCGGCCTGCTCTGGGCGCTTGCGCTGATCTGCGGCGTGCTCATGCTGCCGGTGGCCGGCGCGCTGGTCGACCGGGTCAGCCGGCGGCGGATCATGATGACGGCGAGCTGCTTCGCCGGGTCCGTCCAGCTCGTGCTGGCGACCCTGTTGTGGACCGACAACCTGGTGCTCTGGCACATCTACATGCTGGTGGCGCTCAGTTCGGTGGCCGGTTCGTTCCAGCGGATCGCGTTCCAGTCGGCGGTGCCGCAGCTGGTGCCCAAGCGCTACCTCGGGCACGCCATGGGCATCACCCAGCTCTCCACCGGTGTGGCCACGCTGCTCATGCCGGCGTTCGCGGCCGGCCTGCTCGCCACCATCGAGCTGAAGGGCATCCTGCTGGTCGACGTGGCCAGCTACGTGTTCGCGGTGCTCACCCTCGCCGTGGTCCGCTTCCCGGACGCGCTGGGCTGGCGGCCCCGGGAACGCCTGCTGGTGGCCATCGCCAACGGCATGCGCTACTCGTGGCGGCATCGCGGGTTCCGGCTGATGCTCGGCTACTTCGCGTTGGGCAACATCTTCCTGGCGCCCGCACTGGTGCTCATCACGCCGCTGGTGCTGTCGTTCGGCAGCCCGACCCAGGTGGCGCAGGTGGCGCTGGCCGAGGCGGTCGGCGCGGTGCTCGGCGGCGTGCTCATGTCGCTGTGGGGCGGTCCGCGCAAGCGCCGCATGATCGGCGTGCTGATCGGCAACCTGGGCACCGCGATCGGGTGCGTGCTGATCGGCCTGGACGCGTCGGTGGCGATGATCTGCGTCGGCTTCTGCTGGCTGGCCATGTCGATGACCACCGCGCAGTCGATCTACGCGACGATCGTCCAGGTGAAGGTGCCGCAGCGCTTCCACGGCCGGGTGTTCAGCCTCAACCAGACCATCTCCTGGTCGACGCTGCCGATCGGGTTCGCGCTGCTCGCGCCGGGCGCCACCGCGCTGTTCGAGCCGATGCTCGCACCCGGTGGGGCGCTCGCCGGCTCGGTGGGCGCGGTGATCGGCACCGGACCGGGCCGGGGCATCGGTTTCGCGTACATCTGCTTCGGCGCGGCGCTGATCCTCATCACGCTGGGCGGTTTCGCGATCCGGCTGCTCCGCCGGTTCGACCTGGAGGTGGAGGACTCCCTGCCGGACGACCTCATCGGTGCCCAGGAGCGTGAGAAGCGCCTGGCCGCCAAGGCCGAGAAGAAGGAACTCGTCTCGGTCTGACCCCGCCTCCCATCCGGTTGATCAAGGAGTTCGTGTCCGGTCCGGGCCTCCCCGGCCGGCACGAACTCCTTGATCACCGGGGCTAGCATCGGTGCGATGAGCGAGGACGTCACCGACGCGCTGTTGCGGGAGATAGGGCGCCTCGATCCGTGCGCCGCCGTGGTCGAGGCCGGTGAGCAGGACGTCGACGGCCTCACCGACTACAGCCCGGACGGTCACCAGGCCCGCGCCGACCTCGCCGCCCGCGCCCTGCGCCGGATCGAGACGCTGCCCGCGACCCCGCTGCACGCTCACCTCGCCGAACGGCTGCGCGCCCGGATCGCCTTCCACGACGCCGGGGAGGACCTGCGGGAACTGCACGTCGCGGCCACCGGCCCGCTCCAGCTCATCCGCCAGTGCGTCGAATCAGCGGTGCCGGGCCGCGACGCCGGGCGCGCGGCCTCCGAGGACGGCTGGGCCCGCGTCGGCGCGCGCCAGGCCGCCGTCCCGGCCGCACTCGACGGGTACGCCCGGAGCCTGCTTCTCGCCGCCGGGCGCGGTCACCTGCCGGCCCGGCGTCAGGTGGAGCTGGTGACGCGGCGCTGCCGCACCTGGATCGACGAGGACACGGCGCTCGTGCAGCGGTACGGCGACGGCCCGCAGCGCGCCTCGTTGCAGGCTGCGGCGCAGGGCGCGCGGGAGGCGTACCGGCGGTTCGCCGCGACGCTCACCGCGGACCTGGCGCCGCTCGCGCACGACGACGAGGCGTTCGGCCCGCAGCGGTACGCCCTCTGGGTGCGGACCTTCCTCGGCACCGAACCGGACCTGCGCGAGCTGTACGAGTGGGGCTGGGACGAGTTCGCCGCGATCGAGGCGGACCTGGTCGCCGAGGCGAAGGCCCTGGGCGGCACCGTGCCCGAGGTGCGGGACCGGCTCGACCGCCCCGACGCGCCGGGCGCGCTGGCCAGCCGGGACGAGTTCGCCGCCTGGCTCCAGGAGCTGCTGGAGGCCACCACCGAGCGGATGCACGGTGTCCACTTCGACATCCCCGCGCCGCTGCGGCGCATCGAGTCAAGGGTCACCACGTCCGGCGGCACCGCCTACATCGCGCCGTCGCGGGACCTGACCCGGCCGGGCCGGGTCTCGTGGCTGCTGCCCGACGGGCAGGAGTACTTCTCCACCTGGTGGGCGTACAGCACCGCGTACCACGAGGGCGTCCCCGGCCACCACCTGCACCTCGGCTCTGAGGCGTGCCGGGGCGGCCCCGGGCAGCGGCTGAACCTGCTCGGCGGGCTCTCCGGCGCGCAGGAGGGCTGGGCCCTGTACGCCGAGCGGTTCATGGACGAACTCGGACTCTACGAGCAGCCGGGCGCCCGGCTGGGGCACCTGTTCATGCAACTGCTGCGGGCGGCCCGGGTGGTGCTCGACATCGGCCTGCACCTGAAGCTGCCGATGCCCTCCGGCGGCGCGCCGTGGACGCCGGACGCCGCGCTGGACCTGTTGCGCGACCGCTGCCACCAGGGCCCGTACGCACCACTGGAACTGGCCCGCTATCTGGGCCGGCCGGGGCAGGCGCTCACCTACAAGGTGGGGGAGCGGGTGTGGCGGGACGGCCGCGCGGCGTTCCCCGGCGATCGGCGCGCGTTCCACAACCGGGCGCTGGAGCTCGGCTCCTTGGGACTGGACCAGCTCACCAGCGCGCTCGCGGCCTACCCGGCGTCGCCGGCGGGCAGCTCCTCCGGGTCGGCCACCCAGGCGGAGTAGACAGGCAGCGCGTGCCACGGCCCACCGGCCGGGTCCGTGGTCACCGCGACCACCGCGTACGGGTGACCGAAGCGCAGCTCCGCGATGCGGGCGACCCGCTCCGGCGGCGCGCTGGTCACCGTGAAGAACCCGGTCACCGCGGCCGCCTCGAAGCCGTAGCGGCCGAACCGGGCCACCGCGGACTGCGCGGCGTCGAACCCCGGCCCGGTCATGCCCAGCAACTCGCCGAGCGCCCGGGCCGCCGCGTCGAAGCCGAACCCGGGCGCGGTCAGGTCGTGCCGGTTACGCGCCGACCAGCAGGGCAGCACCGCGGTGGCGCGTTCCACCCGGGCGTCCGCCGCGTACGTTTGGATCGGCTCCTCCCGCACCGTCCACAGCGGCGTCTCGTCCAGCGGAAGGTCGTACAGCGAACGGCGGTCCGGCGTGGAGTCCGGGATGAGCGCGGCGGCGCTCGCCAGTTCCTGCGCGGCGGCCAGCACGTCGGCGGCGGGCACCTCGGGTGCGGCGGCCACCGAGACCACGAGCATCCCGGCGCCGTCGTCGCCGGTTTGCGCCGGCACCGCGTGCACCGCCACGTCACCGGCGCGGTCGGTGGCCGCCACCCAGCAGCGGTGCCCGGACGGCGGCGTACGCAGCACCCGGCTCAGCCGCCCGGACCAGGCGCTGCCCGCGCCCAGCTCCGCGCCCGGGGCGGTGTCGAACGGGTCGGCCCACGACACCCGGGTCGCGAGCGCGCTGGCCAGGACCAGCAGGGTGTCCGGGGCGAGGTCGACCGGGAAGCTGTCGATCAGCCCGCCGGTACGCTCCCGGGCCCAGGCGTCCAGCGCCGCCTGGTCCGGCAGCGGACCGCGTTCGGTGCTCGCCGGCAGGGCGGCCCGCCAGGCGGCCAGTTCCGCCGCCGGGGCGCGTTCCCACAGCGCGGTGGCGGCGGCGACCATCGAATGCGGGGCGGCGAGCAGCGCCCGGGCCTCGGCGGCGGCGTCGTCCGGGTCGGCGTCGAGTGCCTCGGCCAGCGCCGCCCGGGTCTCACCGGTGGCGGCCGGGCCGGTCAGCGCCAGCAGCAGCCAGGCACCGAGCGGCGAGGCGACGTGGTGGGTGTCACCGGCGGCGCGGTGCAGCCGCTCGGCGTAACGGGCCAGGGGTGCGCGCAGGGGAGTCACGGCTCCACTCTGCCCGCCGGCGCGCCCCGTGTCAGGACCACAGCTCGAACGGCTCGTCGATCTCCGTCCCGGCCAGGAACGCGGGCAGCAGGTCCGGCAGTCGCCCGGGATAGCAGCGCGGCCGTTCGGCGAGCACCTCGGCCAGCGGCCACCAGCGGAACCCGAAGTAGTCCTCCACCTCGTAGTCCAGCCGCAGCGCCTCGTCCACGTCCGGTCCGGGGCCGGGCAGCCGTACCGTCACGACGACCTCGTCCTGGAGGTGGCGGCGTTGCCGGTGCCGGAAGCTGGCCCGCCGCCGCCACGTCGGCGCGCCCACCTCGTCCGGGCCGATGACGATGCCGGTCTCCTCGCGCAGTTCGCGTACCGCCGCCTCCCGGTACGTCTCGCCCGGGTCCAGGCCGCCGCCGGGTAGCTCCCACCACACGCCGAGGTCCGGGTGGTCCGGGTCGCGGGTGTGGAACAGCAGCAGGTGGTCGGCGGCGTCGAGCACCACCAGCCGCACCGCGCTGCGCTCGAACAGCGGCAGATCGTCCGGCAACTCCACGCCCCCACTGTAAGGAAGGGCCTCCTGTTAACGCCTCCGGTAGTAGAAAAGCCCCTATTGACAGCGCGCCTCGCGGCGCCCGCCCGGTGCCGGGGTCGCTCAGCCGGCGTCGACGATCCGGGCCACCTCGACCGGCAGCGGGTACGGCCGCTCCACCGGCAGCGGCGCCAGCCGCAGCGAGCGTTCCGGGTCCCACTGCACCCGCACCGGGCTGACCCGCAGGCTGTGCCGCCAGGCGTCCCGGTCCGGGTGCAGGCGTGGGTCGTAGCTGCTGAGGCAGGCGTGCCGCAGGGCCCACTCGAAGCCGGACCGGCTGATGTCGACCGCCAGCACCCGTTCCTGGCCCGGCTTGAGCGCCCAGCCGCAGCGGTACATCATCCAGCGGAACGACGGCTTGATCCAGGTCATCCGCTCCCGCTTGAACGGCGGCACGAACCGCCCCGCCCGCAGCGCCGCGTCGGCGATCTCCGGCGGGTACGCCTGGTAGACGGTGACCGACGTGTCGGTGTACGCGGCGCGGATCTGGTGGCGGGGCACTGTCACCAGGGCACGATGGCACCGCGTACCCGCTCCGGCGACCCGATTCCGGGCCCGGCGCCCCGGCCGATAGGCTGCCCGCCGTGGCAGGTCTGTTGAGGAACGTGGCGTCGAAGCTCGGCCGGATCACCCGGGGCGTGCCCGCCCCCGCCCGCCCCGGCGGACCGATCCCGGCGCAGGTCGCGCGCCGCCGCCAGGTCAGCGCGTTGCAGCGTCGCGAGCTGTCGTACGCCCCGGAGCCGGACGGGCAGGCCGACCCGGGCGAGATCGTCTGGACCTGGGTGCCGTACGAGGACGACCCGCGCCAGGGCAAGGACCGCCCGGTGCTGGTGGTGGGCCGGCACAGCCGCACGCTGTTCGGGCTGATGCTGTCCAGCCAGAGCGACCGGGACGGCCAGCGGCACTGGCTGGCGCTCGGCCCGGGGGAGTGGGATCGGGACGAGCGGCCGAGCTGGGTTCGCCTGGACCGGGTGCTCACCATGCGCGAGGACAGCATCCGCCGCGAGGGCGCGGTGCTGGACCGGCCCCGGTTCGACCGGGTCGGGCAGGCGTTGCGCGCCGGCTACGGCTGGCGCTGACCCACCGGACAGAGCCGCCCCGGCGACCCCGCGACGAGCTGGCGGACGAGCCGCTCAGCACTCCGCGACGAGCTGGCGGGTCGGGCGGGACGCGCCGAGCGTCTTCGCCTCGTACATGGCCGCGTCGGCGCGGCAGAGCGCGTCGGCGAGCTGCGTGGGGCAGTGCACCGGCGCCAGCCCGACCGAGGCGGTGACCTGGATGCTGCGCGCGCCGAGCGGGATCGGCGCGGCGAGCGCCTCGCAGAGCCGCCGGGTGGCGTGCTCGATCCACCGGCGGTCCGGCGTGGGGCTGGCGAGCAGTCCGGCGAACTCGTCGCCGCCGAGCCGGGCAACCAGGTTGGGGCCGGCGAACGCGGCGAGCCGCTGCGCGACGCAGACCAGCACCTGGTCCCCGGCGGCGTGCCCGTAGCGGTCGTTCACCTGCTTGAAGTTGTCCAGGTCGAGCACGACCGCGACGAGCGGCTGGCCGGCGGGGTCGGTGAGCAGGGCGGCGGCCAGCCGGAAGAACGCGCGGCGGTTGGGCAGCCCGGTGAGCGGGTCGTGGCTGGCGGCGTGCCGTTCGGCGGCCAGCTCGGCCTGGAGCAGCTCGATCTCGGCTTCGGCGCGCAGCGCGCGGCGGCGTAACTGCCAGGCGGAGACGAGTGCGCCAGCCGCGGAGATGCCGGAGGCGATGGTCATCGGATCCGCCAACGCGTCCTCCTCACCGCAGTCCCGAAGCCGCGCGGAGCGGCGTCCCCGGGGCCGGGTTCAGGTCACCGTACGTGAGCGAACCGGCACACCGTATTTCGAGTATCATCCTCTCCGTCCATTGCAGATGCAATAGCAGATGCACGTGCATCTCACTCCTCAGTCGACAGACGTCGCCACCCACCGCTCCTCCCCGCGGCCTCGGCTGGCTCATCCCGAAGGACGCCCATGCAGCATCCCCCGAACGGCGTGCCCGTGACCGAGTTGCCACCGATGCGCTGGCTGAAGAGCCGCCGCAGCAACCCCAGCGGCAACTGCGTCGAACTGGCCGAGCTGCCCGACGGCGGCGGCATCGCGGTCCGCAACTCGCGGCACCCGGAGGGCCCGGCGCTCATCTACACAGTGGACGAGATCGCGGCCTTCGTGCTCGGCGCGCGGGACGGCGACTTCGACCACCTGATCCCGCCGTCCCGTACACGGGACTGACTCCGTCCGTCCGGAGGAGTTCACCTCACTGTCGGTTCATGGCATGCTTACTCGTCGGTCCGGGAGGGTGCCCGGCCGGGTCGGTCGGGATGCGAGGGCGGTCAGGTGGCGACGGTGCCCGTCGAGGGTGGTCCGACAAGCGGTCCGACAGTGCTGCGCATGCTGCTCGGCGGGCAGCTGCGCCGGCTGCGGGAGAGTGCCGGCGTCAGCCGGGAGACCGCAGGCTGGGAGATCCGCTCGTCGGAGTCGAAGATCAGCCGGATGGAGCTGGGCCGGGTCGGCTTCAAGGAGCGCGACGTGGCCGACCTGCTCACGCTCTACGGCGTCACCGCGCCGGAGGACCGCGACGCGCTGCTCAAGCTGGCCCGCGACGCGAACAGCCCGGGCTGGTGGCACCGCTACGGCGACGTGCTCCCCGCCTGGTTCCAGTCGTACCTGGGCCTGGAGGCGGCCGCCGCGCTGATCCGCACGTACGAGGTGCAGTTCGTACCCGGCCTGTTGCAGACCGCCGCGTACGCCCGGCAGGTGATCCTGCTCGGCCACCGCGGCGCGTCGGCGGCGGAACTGGACCGGCGGGTGGAGCTGCGGATGCAGCGCAAGGAGCTGCTGCGGCGGCCCAACCCGCCGCAGCTGTGGGCGGTGCTCGACGAGGCGGTGCTGCGCCGCCCGATCGGCGGCGCCGCGGTGATGCGCGAGCAGATGGACGCGCTGATCGAGGCGACCTCGGGCCCGCACGTACGGTTGCAGATCGTCCCGTTCGCCGCCGGCGGGCACGCCGCGGCCAGCGGCGCGTTCAGCATCCTGCGCTTCGGTGACGCCGACCTGCCCGACATCGTCTACATCGAGCAGCTCACCAGCGCCATCTACCTGGACAAGCGCGACGACCTCGACTTCTACGCCGAGGCGATGGAACGGTTGTGCGTGGAGGCGGCGCCGCCGGAGCGGACCCCGGAACTGCTGGCCCGCCTGCGCGACGAGCTCTACCCGGCCTGACCGGCGCGGTGGCGGGCAGTAGCATGACCGCCGACCGGAGACAGCGGACGGTGGCACCCGAGTCGTGGAGGCGGCCTTGACCAGCGACGCACCAGGTACGGCACCCGAGTCGGGCCGGATCGACACCACTGTCGCGCATCCCGCCCGCCGGTACAACTACTGGCTCGGCGGAAAGGACAATTTCCAGGCCGACCGTGACTCCGGCGACGCGATGGCCGCGCGGTTCCCGACCATCCGGATCAGCGCGCTGGAGAATCGGCGGTTCCTGCGCCGCGCGGTGCGCCACCTGGCCGGTGAGGCGGGCATCCGGCAGTTCCTGGACATCGGCACCGGCATCCCCACCGCCGACAACACGCACGAGGTGGCGCAGGCGACCGACCCGCGCGCCCGGGTGGTCTACGTCGACAACGACCCGATCGTGCTGGCCCACGCCCGCGCGCTGCTCACCAGCTCCGCCGAGGGCGCCACCGCCTACCTCGACGCGGACCTGCGCGACCCGGAGCGCATCCTCGCCCACCCCGACCTGCGCCGCACGCTGGACTTCTCCCAGCCGGTCGCGTTGATGCTGCTGGCGGTGCTGCACTTCGTGCCCGACGGCGAGGACCCGTACGCGATCGTCGGCCGCCTGCTGGACGCCCTGCCCGCCGGCAGCTACCTGGCCGCCTCGCACGCCACCCACGACTACCTGCCGGCCGAGGTGGCCGCCGAGGCGAAGGCGGCGGCCCGCGGCGGCGGCCCGCACGGTGTGATCAACCTGCGCAGCCGGGAGGAGGTCGTGCGCTTCTTCGACGGCCTGGAACTGGTCGAGCCGGGCATCTGCTCGGTCGCCGAGTGGCGCGCCGACGGCGAGCCCGAACCGCGCCCGTCGGTGATCGACGTCAGCATGTACGGTGGGGTCGCCCGCAAGCCCTGACGCCGGGCTCCGGGCCGGGCGGTTGACGGGCACGGGGACCGGACGGGCACACTGGAGGCATCATGTCGCCGTTCACGCCCGCCCTGCGCTTGCACGACCGGTACGTCCTGCGCGAACGCATCGGCCTCGGCGGGATGTCCGAGGTGTGGCGCGCCGACGACGAGGTGCTGCACCGGCCCGTCGCGGTCAAGGCCCTCGCCGGGCAACTCGCCGCCGACCCGCAACTGCGCGCGGTCATCCAGCGCGAGGCCCGCGCGGCGGCGCGGCTCACCCACCCGCACGTGACCCAGGTGTACGACTACGGCGAGGCGACGCTGGACCGCGGCGTCGTCGTCCCGTACCTGGTGATGGAGCTGGTGGAGGGTCAGACGCTCGCCGACCGGCTGAACGGCGGGCCGCTGGCCTGGCCGGACGCGGTCCGTACGGCCGGGCAGGTCGCCGGGGCGCTGGCCGCGGCGCACCGGATCGGCGTGGTGCACCGCGACGTCAAGCCGGCGAACGTGATGCTCACCGAGACCGGCGCGAAGGTGCTCGACTTCGGCATCGCCGCGCCGGCCGGCCCGCACCCGGTCACCGGGCAGACCGGCGCGCTGCTGATGGGCACCCCCGCCTACTTCGCCCCGGAACGTCTCGACCCGGGTCCGGCGAACCCGGCCGGCGACGTGTACGCGCTCGGCGTGCTGCTGTATCGCAGCCTCACCGGCCTGGCGCCGCTGCCGGTACGCAGCTGGGACGACGTGCTGGACGTGCGGCGCAACCGGCCGCCGGTGCCGCCGCCGCGGGTGCCCGGTCTGCCGCCGGAGATCGCCGACCTGGTCCTGGCCTGCCTGGACGTGGACCCGGAGCGGCGGCCCACAGCGGCCCGGCTCGCCGACCGGCTCGGCGCGGGCCGCCCGGTCGACCCGCCGACCGCGATCCTGCCCACAGTGGCGCCGGCGGCGCACCCGCCCACCCTGGTCGAGCGGTCCCCGGCCGCCGCGTCCCGCTCGGTCCCGCCGGCACGTCCCGTCGCGCCGCCGCGCCCGGCGGTCTCGTCGAACCGGCTGCTCGGACTGCTCGTCGCCGGTGCCCTGGTGCTGCTGCTCGCGGTGGTGGGCTCGCTGGTGTGGGGTGACGGCTCCGGCACGCCGCCGGCCGCCGCGCCCACCGCCGGCCCGTCGACCGGCGCCGCCGAGCCGCCCGCCCCGGAGCCCAGCAGTGCCGCGCCGCCGTCGACTGTGCCCGAGCCGGTGACGCTGCGTCAGCTCGGCGATCGGTTCGGTGAGCTGATCGACCGGGCCGAGTCGATCGGGCTGGTCGACCGCAAGACCGCCGACGACCTGCGCAAGAAGGCCGCCGAGCTGGACCGGGGCAAGCCGAAGGACCGGGGCAAGCGGGTCGAGGACCTGCGCGAGAAGATCGACGACGCGGCCGAGGACGAGAAGATCGACCCGGTCACCGCCACCGCGCTGCGCAAGCTGCTCGACGGTTACGAGCGGCTGCGCGGCGGCACCGACGAGGGCTGAGCCGCCGCCGGCCCGACAGTTCTGATCATCTCTGTGACGAGGACGGCCGCCTCGGGCAGCAGCTCCGGATCGGGCGCGCGACCGGCGGCCCGGTGCCGGACCGCCTCCATCAGCCGGTCGAGCGGCCCGGACACGGCGACGTACGCGGACAGCAACTCGCCCGCCGCCACCCGCAACGGGTGCCCCGGAGTGACGGCGACCTCCGCGAGGATCAGCGCTGTCGTCGTCCGGTCCAGTGCGGGCGGACCCTCGGCGCTGTCGGTCCAGTCGATGACCACCGGACCGGTGGCCGTCAACAGCACGTTGTCCGGGTGCAGATCGAGATGCAGGATGCGGACCGCCGGATCGGCCGACCGAAGGGCCGGCAGCGCGTGCAGGCGGGCGTGCAGGTCGGCCAGCATGCGGGCGCCCGCCGGCGCGGTGACGGTGCCCGCGCGGAACGCCTCCACCAGCGTCGGGCCGGTGATCCGGTCGAGCACCAGGTCGGCGCCGTCGGCGTGATGCACCCGGGGCACCGGATAGCCAGCCCGGCGCAGGTGCCGCATCACCTCGGCCTCGGCCCGCACGTCGCCACCGGCGCGGTAGCGGCGCAGCACCCGGCCGCCGGGCAACAGCCACACGTCGGCGGTGCGGCCGGTGGCGAGCGGGGCCGGCGGCGGGCCGCCCGCCGCAGCCGGTTCCGGGGCGGCGCCCTCTGACGATGCCATCGTTACCAGCGTAGGTGATCCGTCCTCAGTGAAGCGTCGCCGCGAGCACCTCGCCGGTGCCCGTACCGGCCCGGGCCACCGGCTCGCCGTCCGGCGACCAGATCCCCGAGCCACCCGCGGCCCGCGCGTACCCGCCCCCGGTCGAGCCGGCGAAACTCGCCGTGACCACCCACACGCCGTGCGCGGCGGCGACCCGGCGGGCGCGTTCGTCCGGCACCGCCGCGTCGTCCGCCGACTCCAGCACGCCGGCCAGGTAGGCGTCCGCGCCCAGCGCCACCGTCGCCGCCGCGTGCTCCGGCGTGCCGGTGTCCTTGCACACCGCAAGCCCCAGCCGCCAGCCGTCCACATCGAGCACCGCAGGCTCCCGGCCCGGTCGCATGTGCCGCGGCTCCGCGCCACCCAGGCACATCTTCCGGTACGCGACCCGTACGCCCCCGGCGTCGACCGCGAGCACCCCGATGTGCGGGCCGGGCACCGGCGCCCCGGCCAGCGCCAGCGTGCCGGTCTCGGCGCAGGCCGCCCGCAGCGGCGCGAGCCTCGGGTCGGCCGGGTCCAGCGGCGCGGCGGTCAGCTCGTACCCGGTCAGGGACATCTCCGGGAAGACCACCACGCGGGCCGCGGCGGCGCGCACCGCGTCGGCGTGGCGGGCGGCGTTGCCCTCGACGTCGTGGGAGCGGGTGAGCGGCTGGGCGACGGCGATCCGCAGCGGCGTACGCATGGCGTACACGATAATGGTTTCCATGACGCGTGGTCGTCCGCGGCTTCGCCCCGTAACGTTGGTCCGATGATCGGAAACGCACAGCTGCTCGCCGTCCCCCGGGTGAGCACCGCGCGGGCCGCGGAACCGTCCGGCGACGGGGTGACCGGATGGGTCACCGGCCTGATGGAACGGCTCGGTGGCCCGGGCGCCGGCCTCGCGGTGGCGCTGGAGAACCTGTTCCCGCCCATCCCCAGCGAGGTGATCCTGCCGCTGGCCGGCTTCACCGCGAGCCAGGGCAGGATGAGCCTGGTCGGCGCGATCGTCTGGACCACGATCGGGTCGATCGTGGGCGCGCTGGCGCTGTACTACATCGGCGCGGCCCTCGGGCGGGACCGGATGCGCGCCCTCGCCGCGCGGCTGCCGCTGATCAAACTGGAGGACGTGGACCGCACCGAGGCGTGGTTCCTGCGCCACGGCGTCAAGGCGGTGTTCTTCGGCCGGATGATTCCGATCTTCCGCAGTCTCATCTCCATCCCGGCCGGGGTGGAACGGATGCCGGTGCCGGTCTTCCTGCTCTACACCGCGCTCGGCAGCCTGATCTGGAACACCACGTTCGTGCTCGCCGGGTACTTCCTCGGCGAGCAGTGGCACGTGGTCGAGGCGTACGCGGGCACGTTCCAGAAGCTGGTCATCGTGGCCGTGCTGGCCGGTGCCTGCTGGTTCGTGGTCAGCCGGGTCCGCCGCTCCCGCCGCACCGCCGGGGCCGCGCCGCAGGAGGCGGAGGCGCCGCCGGAGCCGCAGCCGACCCCGCAGGGCACCGTCTACCGGGGCGGCTGGTACTCCCGCGCCGAGGACTGAGGCGGGCTCAGCACGGCGGGTAGAGCGGGCGGGTGCCGGTGCCGGCGGCCCGGGCCGCCCGGTCGCTGAACCGGCAGCCGAAGTCCGGCGCCGCCACCGCGCGCCGGTCGGTGACCGCGTCACCGGCCGGCCGCTTCCCGGTACGCACCCAGCGGACCAGGTCGTCCCAGGCGGCACCGGCCTCGGCCGGGCTGAACTCGCAGTGCTGCGCGGTGCGCACCGCCCGCTGCACCAGCAGCCGGGACCGGCCGTGCCGGGCCACGTCCCGGGCGTACGCCTGCTCCATGCCGAACGGCACGAACAGGTCGCCGAGCCCGTGCAGGCTCAGCACCGGCACGGTGGGCCGCCCGGCGATCCGGGGCACCTCCGTCAGACTCGGCGAGAGCCGCTGGCGCAGGTTCTCCGGCGCGACCCGCTGCACCGTCGCGTTCAGGTTGACCGGCTGGTTCGGCGCGTACCTGGTGAACAGGTTCGTGGCGAGCTGGCCGGGCCGCCGGGCGGGGGAGCCGTCCGCCTCGCCGACAGCGATGCCGAACAGGAAGTCCTTCCAGACCGCGAACGCGGCGTCGGCGCCCGGCCGCGGCCCGCCGGAGCGCTCCGCGGTGACCGCGCGCAGCTGCTTTCCGAGGTCGTTGGTGGTGTCCGGGCCGCCCGGGGTCAGCCCGGCCAGGCCGAGCGTGACCTGGATCCGGGGCACCGCCGAGGTCAGGTAGTCGGGCGGCGTCGGGTATGCGCGCACCCCCGCGAGGGCCTGCGCCACCAGGTTGTAGTCCAGGAAGAAGTCGAACAGCTCCTGGTCGCCGAGCACCCCGCACATCGGCAGCGCCCCGGCGTAGAAGCCCGGGTACTGCTCCAGCGACCGGCCGATGACGTGACCGCCCATCGACACCCCGGCGATCAGCACCCGGTGCGGGCGCCGGACGGTACGGCTGAACAGGTCGGCCAGGGCGCGGGTGCTGCGCACCCCGGAGCGCACGTCGTAGCCGTTGCGGTCGTACGACGACGACGCCCACGCGTACCCCTGCGCCACCAGGCGCTGCCGCAGGTCGTAGGCGGGCGGCTCGGGCGACAGCTCGGTGCCCTGGCCACGGTAGCCGTGCGACCACATCACCAGCTCGCCGTTCCAGCGCGCCGGGATCTCGATGACGTACCCGGCGTTCGCGTGCACGCCCTGCCGCACGGTGGTGGCGGCCCCGCCGACGACGAGCGGCGGCAGCGGCGGGTTGACGATGGTGTAGCCGGGCAGCGGGCCGCTGCCGTCGTCGCGGCCGGTGGCGGCGGCGGGGGCCGCGCCGGCGAGGCCGAGCGTCAGCGCGAGGGCAGCGCCGACGGCGAGCACCCGGCGGCGGACGGGTGAGGGCTGCATCGCTGCTCCCCGGGGGACGGGTGCCACCCCGGGACGGGGGTGACGACGCGGGACGGATGCCTACCAGCCGGTAGCGACCTGAACCTAGGCCGGGCGTCGAGGGCTGTCAATCACTGATTGACCACGCCGTCAGCGTCCGTCCCGTCGCCCGCTCACACCAGGCCGTGCGCCAGCATCGCCTCGGCCACCCGCCGGAACCCCTGGATGTTCGCCCCGGCCACGTAGTCGCCGGGCAGGCCGAACTCCTCGGCGGTCGCCCAGCACCTGTCGTGCACGTCCCGCATGATCTCGCGCAGCCGCTGCTCCGACTCGCCGAACGTCCACGTGTCGCGGCTGGCGTTCTGCTGCATCTCCAGCCCGCTCACCGCCACACCGCCGGCGTTCGCCGCCTTGCCCGGGGCGAACCGCACCCCGGCCCGGCCGAGGATCCGCACCGCCTCCGGCGTGGTGGGCATGTTCGCCCCCTCCACCACCGCGACGCAGCCACCGGCGACCAGCGCGGCCGCCTCCGCGCCGCCGATCTCGTTCTGCGTGGCGCAGGGCAGCGCCAGGTCGCAGGGCACCTCCCACACGTTGCGGTCAGCGACCGCCACGGCGTTGCGCGCGTGCTCCGCGTACTCGGCCAGCCGGCCCCGGCGCTGCTCCTTCAGCTCGCGCAGCAACGCGAGGTCGATGCCCTTCTCGTCGACCACGTAGCCGCCGGAGTCCGAGCACGCCACCACCGTGCCGCCGAGCTGATGCACCTTCTCGATCGCGTAGATGGCCACGTTGCCGGAGCCGGACACCACGACCCGCTTGCCCTCCAGGCTGTCCCCGGCCTGGCGGAGCATCTCGTCGGCGAAGAACACCGCCCCGTACCCGGTCGCCTCCCGGCGCACCTGCGCGCCCCCGTACGCCAGGCCCTTGCCGGTGAGCACGCCCGCGTCGTACCGGTTGGTGATCCGCTTGTACTGCCCGAACAGGTAGCCGATCTCCCGGCCGCCCACCCCGATGTCACCGGCCGGCACGTCGGTCTGCGGGCCGATGTGCCGGTACAGCTCGGTCATGAAGCTCTGACAGAACCGCATCACCTCGCGGTCGGAGCGGCCCTTCGGGTCGAAGTCCGCGCCGCCCTTGCCGCCGCCGATGGACAGCCCGGTCAGCGCGTTCTTGAAGATCTGCTCGAACCCGAGGAACTTCACGATGCCCAGGTAGACCGACGGGTGGAAGCGCAGACCGCCCTTGAACGGGCCGAGCGCGCTGTTGAACTCCACCCGGAATCCGCGGTTCACCCGTACCCGGCCCTGGTCGTCCTCCCACGGCACGCGGAAGATGACCTGCCGTTCCGGCTCGCAGACGCGTTCGACCACCTCGGCGTACTCCGGATGCCGGGCCAGGGCCGGACCGATGCTCTCCAGCACCTCGCGGACCGCCTGGTGGAACTCGGGCTCTCCCGGGTTCCGGGCGACCACGCCGGCGAACACCGACTCGACGGTCTCTGGCATCACGGGCACCTCCTCTCGCCTGGGACGCGGGCCCCCTGGCCTGCGTCGCCCCAGGATACGAACGGTGCGCGGGGTGGGGTTCACTGGTCGGCGTGGACGCCACCATCTGGACGACGGCGCGGGACGCGCGCGCCTGGCTCGACGCCGCGAACGGCCGCGGCGACACCGAACTGACCTGTCGCATCCTCAAGATCGGCGAGGAGGCCGGCGAGGTCGCCGCGGCCTGGATCGGGCTGCTCGGGCAGAACCCGCGCAAGGGGGTGACGCACACCCGCGAGGAGGTCGCCGCCGAACTCGCCGACGTGGCGTTCACCGCGCTCGTCGCGATCGAGAGCCTCGGCCTGGACGCGCAGGCCGTGCTGGCCGCCTGCGCCGGCAAGGTGCGGGAACGGACCGGAGTGGGAATGAACCGGGACGCCGACACGGACGTATGACCCCAGGGGGACCGGCGAGAGGGGACGACCATGACCGTATCCGAGGACGACCCCGGCCGGGCCCGGCCCCGCTGGTCCGGCGGAGCCCGGCTGCTCGCGGCGGCGGCGGTGCTCGTGGTGGTGCTCGGCGCGGTGGCGGTGGCGGTGACGCTGTCCAACCCGGCTCGGCTCGGCGTGGTCTTCTCCGGCGGCGCCCCGCCGTCGTCCGCTCCCGGTGGCGGCTCCGGCGGGGCCGGCGCCGCCGAGGTGGCCGGCGCCGAGACGCTCGCCGCGCCCCGCGGCGACCGGCAGCGCGCCCAGTTCGAGCTGGTCGACGGGCTGACCCGGTTCACGCTGCGGGCCGCCGACCTCGGCGACGACCTGTACCGGATCGGCGCGCCGGACGGCTCGGGTGTGACCCCGCGCCCGCAGCTCGTGGGCGACCGGGTCCGGCTGAGGATCGAGGAGAACGGCCGCCCCGGCCCGGCCGCCGTGGAGGTGGTGCTCAACTCCCGGGTCACCTGGCGGCTGCGGCTGATCGGCGGCGTCAGCGAGCAGCGGCTCGACCTGGGTGAGGCCCGCCTCGCCGGGATCGACCTGGTCGGCGGCGCGTCGCGTACCCGGCTGCTGCTGCCCCGGCTCGACGGCTCGCTCATCGTCCGGATGACCGGCGGGGTCAGCGAACTGACAGTCACCGTGCCCGGCGGGCCGCCGGCCCGGGTGCGGGTGGCGTCCGGCGCCGGCTCCCTGACCCTGTACGACGAGCGTCGCGGCGGGATCGCCGCCGGTGACCTGGTCAGCTCGCCGGGCTGGGACCGGGCCGCCGACCGGCTCTACCTCGACCTGGTCGGGGGCGCCAACGCGGTGAGCGTCACCGCGGAGTGAGCGTACAGTCGGGGCGGTGGACCGCACCGAATCCCTGCCCGCGCAGACGCTCCCACCGGGCGTCGGCCCGACCGACCCGGGCAGCGTGCTGCTGCCCGGCCACGACGTCCCGCTCGGCCGCTACACCACTGTGCGCCGGCTGCTGCCGCAGCGGCAGCGCCGGATGGTCGGCGCCTGGTGCTTCGTCGACCACTTCGGGCCCGACGACGTCGCCGACCGGCCCGGCATGGAGGTGCCGCCGCACCCGCACACCGGGCTGCAGACCGTCACCTGGCTGCTCGACGGGGAGATCCTGCACCGCGACAGCCTCGGCAACGTGCAGCCCATCCGCCCGGGCCAGCTCAACGTGATGACCTCCGGGCGCGGCATCGCCCACTCCGAGCGCTCCCCGCTGGTGCACCCGCCCCTGATGCACGGCGTGCAGCTGTGGGTGGCGCTGCCCGACCCGGCCCGCGCCGGTGACCCGGACTTCGCCCACCACGCCGACCTGCCCCGGTTCCGCGACGGCGACCTGGACGTCACGCTGCTCGTCGGCGACCTCGGCGGGGAGCGCTCGCCCGCCGTCGTGCACACCCCGCTGGTCGGCGCGCAGATCGAGGTCCGCGGGCCGGCGCCGGCCACGCTGCCGCTGCGCCCGGACTTCGAGTACGGGCTGCTCGCCATGTCCGGCGCCGCCGAGTGCGACGGCACGGCGCTGGCCCCCGGCGCGCTGCTCTACCTCGGCCTCGGGCGGAACGCGCTGACGCTGCGCGCCGAACCGGGCACCCGGCTGCTGCTGCTCGGCGGTACCCCGTTCGAGGAGCCGCTGGTGATGTGGTGGAACTTCGTCGGCCGCTCGCACGAGGAGGTGGTGGCCGCCCGGGAGGACTGGATGGCCGGCCGCCGCTTCGGCGTGGTCGCCGACGACGCGGCGCCGCCGCTGCCCGCGCCCGCGCTGCCCACCACCCGGCTCAAGGCGCGCGACCGCGGCGGCGACGTACGGGGCTGACCGTCGTACCCCCGAATGCCGCGCCGTCGCCGGGGTAGTCGGCGGCATGCCGACAACCACCGCCCCGCGCGACGTCGCGGAGAAGAAGCGGCTCGCCCGGCGGCTCGCCGGAGACGGCCGCGGGTTCGCCGAGTGCTTCGGGTTCCGGGTGACCAACAACCCGGCCCAGTTGTTCCAGGTGCTGTACCTGGCCGTCCTGCTGGCCCGCAGGGGCGACTTCCACCGCGCCGTCGACGCGGCCGGCGCGCTGCGCGACGCCGGCTGGGACACCGCGGCCCGGATGGCCCGCTCCCGCCACGAGGACCGGGTACGTGTGCTGCGCGCCGCCGGACTGCGCGGTGATCTGGCCGGGATCGCCGACACCATCGGCGACCTGGCCCGCACGGTCGTCGAGACGTACCGGGGTGACCTTCGGCGGCTGCGGACCGCCGCGCACCAGGACCCGGGCGAGGAACGGCGGCTGCTGACCGCGCTGCCCGGAGTGGACGACGAGGTGTGCGACCTGTTCCTGCGCGAGGCGCAGGCGCTGTGGCGCGAGGCGGCGCCGGTGGCCGACCGGCGGGCGCTCGCGGCGGCCCGGCGGCTCGGGCTGGGCCGCACCGCCCGCGACCTCGCCGGACTCACCGGCAGCGGGGAGTCGGAGCAACTGTCGTGGCTGGTCGGAGCGCTGGCGCGAGTGGACCTGGAGCGGCGCTACGCGGAGGTGACCGCCTGAGCGCACGTGCGCCCGGCCACAATTCCGCGATTCTCACCCGTTCGGCTGATGTCGCGTCGTATGATGATCGTGGCAGCGATGCCCGCCCGGTTCGGGCGAACATCTCACCGCTGCGCGGTCGCGACCCGGTTCGGGCGTGAACCGCGCAGGACAGGTGCTGCGTGGCGCCCCAGGTCGCGGTTCGTGACCCGGGGCGCTCGCCTGTCCGGGCACGCCGACCCGCCACAGGGGAGTGCCCACGCGCGACAGTCGTACACCGGCCCTTCTCCGCACGCGCGGAGGCCGGCGGCCGTGTCGCCCGCCGGCCCGCCGCGGTGCTCAGATGCCGCGCAGGTGCTGCGACACGCGCGGGTGGTCGACCCGGGCCTGCGCCGCGCGCTGCGACGGGCTCACCTCGGGCGCCGCGTCGATGCCGGCCGAGCGGGCCACCTCGGTGCCGTTGGCGTAGTCCACCGGGGGTAGCGCGCGCAGCGCCCGCAACACGTCCGGCGGTGCGCCCTCCCGTTCCGCCTCGCGGATGACGTCGTCCTTGCCGGCCGGGTAGTCCAGCGCGGACAGGTACTCAAGGACATCCGTGTAACTCGCCATGGGTCGGGCTCCTCGTGGCAGTAGTCGGGGTCATGACCGGGCGGCGGATACCCGTCGCGCCGCCCCTCACGCCCGCAAGCGCGGAAAACCCGCAGTCGCCGCGCGCCGGTCGCCGGCGCCGTTTCCGGCGCGCCGTCGCGGGTAGCCGCGGTGGGCGCACCGAAGGGGGTACCACGGATGCACTACCTGACCTTCGTGAGCCGGGTCGCCCGGCTCACCGGCACGAGCGAGGACCGGGCCGCCGCACTCACCGGGGCCACGCTGGAGACGCTCGCCGAGCGGCTGACCGGCGGCGAGGTGATGGACCTCGCCGCGCAGCTGCCCAAACAGCTCCAGGGGCTGCTCCGGCCCTATCCGCGCGACGAGGCGGCCGAACGGTTCGGCGCGGCCGAGTTCGCCGCCCGGGTCGCCCGCCGGGCGGACTGCGACGAGAACACCGCCCGGGACGCCGTACGTGCGGTCTTCGTCACGCTGCGCGAGGCGATCCGGGGCGGGGAGTTCCAGGACGTCGTGGTGCAGTTCCCCCGCGACTACCGGGACATGGTGGAACCGGCCCTCGCCCCGGCCGCCGCGCGCCGCTGAACCGGCGGCCGGTCAGCCGATCACGCCGGCGTCGCGCAGCGCGGCGATCCGGCCGGCGTCGACCCCGGCGTCGGCGAGCACCTCGTCGGTGTGCTCGCCCGGCGAGGGCGGTGGGCGCCGCACCGACGTCGGGGTGGCCGAGAAGCGCGGCGCGGGGGCGGGCTGGGTGACCCCGTCCGGCGCGACGAACACGTCCCGGGCGCGCAGGTGCGGGTGCTCGGGCGCCTCGGCCCAGTCGAGCACCGGCGCCACGCAGGCGTCCGTGCCGGCCAGCAGCGCCGTCCACTCGTCGCGGGTACGGGTGCGGAACAGCCGCGTCCAGGCCGCCCGCAGCGCCGGCCAGTTCGCCGGATCGTCCCGGTCCAGCGCGTCCTCCGGCGCGTCCTCGCCGTCCAGCGGGAAGCCGGTGAGCCGGACCAGTTCGGCGTAGAACTGCGGCTCCAGCGCGCCCACCGCGACGTACCGCCCGTCGGCGCACTCGTACGTGTCGTAGAACGGCGCGCCGCCGTCGAGCAGGTTCACCCCGCGCGGGTCCTGCCACAGCCCGATGTCGCGCAGCGCGTGGATCTGCGTCGCCAGCACCGACACACCGTCCACGATGGCCGCGTCGACCACCTGGCCGGGCGCGCCGCCGCGCACCGCGTACAGCGCCGCGACCACGCCGAGCGCCAGCATCATGCCCCCGCCGCCGTAGTCGCCGAGCAGGTTCATCGGCGGCACCGGGCGTTCCCCGGCCCGGCCCACGCCGTGCAGCGCACCGGTCAGCGCCAGGTAGTCGATGTCGTGCCCGGCGCGCTGCGCCAGCGGCCCGTCCTGCCCCCAGCCGGTCATCCGCCCGTACACCAGGCCGGGGTTGGCGGCGAGGCAGTCGTCCGGGCCGAGGCCGAGTCGTTCGGCCACGCCGGGCCGGAAGCCCTCCAGCAGCGCGTCCGCGCCGGCGACCAGGTCGAGCACCAGGTCACGCCCCGCGGGCTGCTTCAGGTCGACGGCGATCGAGCGGCGGTTGCGGTTCAGCAGGTCGCCGGGGAAGGCGCCGAACCCGCCCCCGCCGGCCCGGTCGACGCGCACCACGTCGGCGCCGAGGTCGGCCAGCATCATCGCCGCGAACGGACCGGGGCCGATGCCGGCCAGCTCGATCACCCGTACGCCGGTCAGTGGTCCCTGGTTGGTCACCCGCGTCACCATAGGGGCAGGTGTGGCCCGGCGCCACGCCCTCCGCCGGCGCCCAGTGGTTGACCAGGGCAATCATGCGTGTCCCGACTTGGCGTCCGGTCCGGCGGTGACCTAGCCTTGTGCAGGCGAGGGGAGTACTTCCCACGAATCATTCCGGTCAGTACGGCGAGCCTCCGAGGCGAGCCCCGGGTGGTTGCCCACGAAACGTGGGTGAAGGAGACCTCGAACATGACACGGTGTTCGAGGAGGCTCCATGCCCGAATTGTCGCCCCTGGCTGCGGCCGGGTTGTCGTCTGTCGGCACGCCCACGCTGTGGGCCGTGACGATCGTCGGTGTGCTCGTCCTGCTGGTGCTCGACTTCCTGGTCACCAGGAAGCCGCACGAGGTCTCCATCCGTGAGGCGCTGGGCTGGTCCGCCTTCTACATCGCCCTGCCGCTGGCCTTCGGCGCCTGGATCTGGTCCCGGTACGGCAGCCAGCAGGGCGTCGAGTACCTCACCGGCTACCTGGTCGAGAAGTCCCTCTCGGTCGACAACCTGTTCGTCTTCATGCTGCTGCTGGCCGCGTTCGCGGTGCCCGCCGTGCTCGCCCAGCGGGTGCTGCTCTACGGCATCGCCGGCGCCCTGGTGCTGCGCGGTGTGTTCATCGCGCTCGGCGCCGCCGCGCTCCAGACGCTCGACTTCGCCTTCCTGCTGTTCGCGCTCATCCTGATCGCCACCGCGGTCAAGCTGCTGCGCGACGCCCTCTCCGGGCACGAGCAGGAGGTCGACATCAACAAGATGCGGTCGGTCCGGCTGCTCCGCAAGATCATGCCGGTGGTCGACGACTACCACGGCACCCGGATGACCATCCGGCAGGCCGGCCGGCGGGCGCTCACCCCGTTCGCGCTGGTCGTGGTCGCCGTGCTGGCCACGGACATCGTGTTCGCCGTCGACTCGGTGCCCGCCGTCTACGGCATCACCGAGGACCCGTACCTGGTCTTCGCCACCAATGCCTTCGCGCTGCTGGGCCTGCGCGCGCTGTACTTCGTGCTGCACGCCGCGCTCAGCCGCCTCGTGCACCTCAGCTACGGCCTGGCCGCCATCCTGGCGTTCATCGGCGTCAAGCTCGGCCTGCACTGGGCGCACGGCATCTGGAAGGGCGTGCCGGAGATCCCCACGCTCGCCTCGCTCGGCGTGATCATCGGCGTCCTGGTCATCGTCACCATCACCAGCCTGCGGGCCACCCGCAACAGCGGCGACGGCAAGCGCACCGTCGTGCACGAGGTGCAGGGCGGGGGTTCCGCCTGACTCGGCGGGAACCCCTGCCCCGGCGGTACCGGCGGTGGTACGACTGACGGGTGGGAATCGTCTCGCCCGGCTTCCAGGGCCGGCCCCGTACGTCCGCGCCCGACCTGCCGCCGGGGCAGTACCTCACCGAGGACTTCCCGGTGCTCTCCGCCGGTCCGACGCCACGCGTGCCGCTGGACACCTGGGAGTTCGTGCTGACCAGCGAGACCGGTGCGGAGTACCGCTGGTCCTGGGACGAGCTGATGGGCCTGCCGCAGGACACCCCGACGGTGGACCTGCACTGCGTCACCCGCTGGTCCAAGCTCGGCACCACCTGGCAGGGCGTCTCCCTGGACACGCTGCTCGACGGCGTCGACACCGAGGCCCGGTACGCGCTCGCGCACTCGTACGGCGGCTACACCACCAACCTGCCGCTGGACGACCTGCGCGGCGGGCGGGCGTGGGTGGTGCACACGTACGACGGGGGGCCGCTGCCGGCCGAGCACGGCGGACCGGCGCGGCTGCTCGTACCGCACCTGTACCTGTGGAAGTCGGCGAAGTGGGTGCACGGCATCCGGCTGCTCGCCGACGACCGGCCCGGCTTCTGGGAGACCGCCGGCTACCACGACTACGGCGACCCGTGGCGCGAGCAGCGCTACCAGGGCGACTGAGGTGACCGCGCAGGCGCAGGGCCGCCGCGTCGCGCCGCTGATGTGGCGGGTCGCCCGGCTGGTCGAGCGGCGGATCGAGACGCCCACCGCGCAGACGCTGGTGCTGGACGTGCCCGGCTGGCCCGGACACCTGCCCGGGCAGCACGTCGACCTGCGCCTCACCGCCGAGGACGGCTACCAGGCCGCCCGGTCGTACTCGCTGGCCGGCCCCGCCGACGGCGAGCGGATCGAGGTGACGGTGCAGCGGGTGCCCGACGGTGAGGTGTCGCCGTACCTGACCGACACCTACGCCGAGGGCGACCCGGTGGAGGTACGCGGACCGGTCGGCGGCTGGTTCGTCTGGCGTACCGACGACACCGCGCCGGTGCTGCTCGTCGGCGGTGGATCCGGCGTGGTGCCGCTGATGGCGATGATTCGCGCGCGCCGGGCCGCGGGCAGCCGCACACCGTTCCGGCTCGTCTACTCGGTGCGCACCCCGGACGACGTCATCTACGCCGACGAGCTGCGCCGCCGCGCCCGCGACGACCAGGGCCTGGACGTCGCGTACGTCTACACCCGGTCCGCGCCCGAGGGCTGGCGCGGCGAGCCGCACCGCATCGGCCTGGCCGACGTGAACAGCCACGGCTGGCCGCCCGACCTGGAGCCGCTGTGCTACGTGTGCGGCCCCACCGGATTCGTGGAGACCGTGGCCGACCTGCTGGTGGGGCTGGGTCACCCGACCCGGCGCGTGCGGACCGAACGGTTCGGCCCGACCGGCTGAGACCCGAGGAGGGCGTATGACCGACCTGTCCTACGTGGATGGCAACATGCTCGACGGGCCGCTGCGCGAGTTGTTCGCGGTCGACCTGAGCGCCACCACCGGGCGCTGCGACACCTGCGGCATGACCGGCCCGATGGCCGGGCTACACGTCTACTCGCACGCCCCGGGCCTGGTCGGGCGCTGCCCCGCCTGCGCCGGGGTGATGGTGCGGCTGGTCCGGGCGCCGCAGCGGGCCTGGCTGGACCTGCGCGGCACCACGTACCTCCAGGTGCCCATGCCGGCCGAGCAGGGCTTCCGCGCCGCGCCCTGACGCCTGCGCCGTGGCTGGGCCGCGTCCGGACGTCTGCGCCGTTACCGGTCCGCGCCTGCCGCGCCGGCGCAGCCGCCCGACGAGCTGACCCACAGTGACCGGCACCACGGAGAGCACGAGCTGACCGTTGCGCGGGTCGACGGTCGCCGTCACCCCGTACAGCCGGGCGCCGTGCCGCAGCAGCCGGGGCCGCCCGGCGGCGAGCCGAGGTGCGCGCACCGCGGCCCCGCCGCGCCCGTGACCGCCGTCCACCTCGGCGCGTACCGGATGGCGCTGCCCGCTGGCGGCGCTGGCGGCCAGGAGCCGGTCCAGCGCGAAGTCCGTGCGCAGGGTGCGGCCGGCCGGATCGCCGGCGTCCATCCGGGTGGCGCCCACGACCGGACCGGCCAGCATCCGCACCGGCCCGGCCTCGGTGGCGAACCGGGGGTACGGGCTGCGCGTGGTCACCGTCAGCGTGTGCCCGTCGACCCAGCTCACGTCGACGGTGTCCAGCCGCGCCAGCCAGTCGGCGCGCACGTCGGTGACGTCGGTCCACCGGGCCGGAGCGCCCGGGTAGCCCGCGTGCCAGCGGTCACCGGCGAACACCGTCGCCGGCACGCCCCGGCCGCTGTCCTGCTCGATCACCGCCAGCAGGTCGTCCACCCCGCCCACGGTGACCGCGCCCAGGCGCAGCCGGGCCTCGATGTCGAGCCGGTCCCGCAGGCGGTCGGTGACGTGCCGCCGTACCAGCCGCGCCACCGTGGCGTGCACCCGCTCCTGCGCGGCCCGGTCCAGGTGCCGGAAGTCGTCGCCGACCAGGTTCGCCAGTTCCAGCCCGGCGTGGCGGCGCAGCACCGCGTCCCGGCGCTCCCCGGCGGGGATCAGCTCGGCCACGTACGCGACCAGCCGCTCCACGCTGACCAGGCGCTGCTCGATCCGGCTGTGGTAGGTGATGTTGCGGGCGTCCAGCCGGCGTACGGCGTGGTAGTAGTCGTAGTCGGCGAGCACCGAGATCCGCCGGGCGTGGTAGCAGGCGGTGAGCGTGAACGGCTGGTCGCTGAGCACCGGCATGTCCTCCGGGAACCGCAGCCCGAGCCGGTCCACGAGGTCGCGCCGGAAAAGCTTCGTGTTCGCCAGCGACCACGGCAGGGCCGAGTCGAACAGGCTCACGTCGACCGCGTTGCCGTCGGCGAACACGTCCGAGAAGACGTGCCGGCCGTTGACCCCGACCACCTTCCCGAGCACCACGTCCGAGCCGTACCGGTCGGCGGCGGCGACCAGACGCTCCAGGGCCTCCGGGCCGAGCCGGTCGTCCGAACCGAGGAAGAAGACGTACCGGCCGGTGGCCAGGTCCAGTCCCCGGTTGCAGGGCGACGCCGGGCCACCGGAGTTGGGTTGGTGCACGACCCGCATGGTGCCGGGGTGCTTGGCGGCGTACCGGTCGAGCAGGCGGCCGCTGCCGTCGGTGGACCCGTCGTCCACCGCCACGATCTCCATCCGGTCCGGCCCGATCGTCTGCCGCAGCACCGAGTCGAGGCAGGACCGCAGGTAGCGCAGCGTGTTGTAGACAGGCACGACGACACTCACGTCGGGGCGGCTCGTGGTCGGTGGGTGGTGCGTCGCCTCCTCGGCTGCCACGGCTGCTCCTTCACGGTCGCCCGGACGATCCGGCGCGACCCAGCGTGGTGGAGCGAGCCGTCCGGGTGACGACACCGGCGTGACGGCGAGGTGACCGGAAGGCAGCCGTTGGACACGCGGAAGGGCCCGACCCGTGTTCTGGGGTCGGGCCCTTCGGCATTGTCACTCGGTCAGGAGCTGTAGCCGCGGCTGGCGATCCAGTGGGCCAGGGCGTCCACGTCCATGCGGTACGAGGCCTGGTTCGGGTTGGCCGAGTCGGCGATCGTCACGACCTTCCCGCCGTCGCGGTAGCCGACCACGCTGATGTAGTGGCCACCCTCGAACGAGTGGGCGTTGCCGTCGGTGTCGGTCGCGGTGCCGGCGATGTTCGCCACCACGGCCCGGCCGTCGTCCACCGTGCGCACCACGTCGGCGCGCAGCTTCTCCACCTTGTCACCGGCCTTGTCCACCGGGATCTCGGTCGACTTGTAGACGTCCTTACCGGTCTCCTTGTTCAGCACCGGCGTGATGTCGTTGATGGAGTTGGTGCCGTCCTCGGTGGTGCCCATCTCCTCGGCCATCGCGTGCACGTCGATGTTCTTGCCCTGCACGCTCAGTGCGTTGCGGGCCGCGGCCGGGCCACAGAAGTAGAAGTTGGGCTGCGCCTCGTAGCGTACGTCCAGTTCCCGCTCGCCGTGCTTGCGGTCGGTGGTGACCTGGGCGGCGGCGCGCTCGGCCGGGGTGGCCTGGGCGGCGATGGCGGGGCCGGCGATGCCACCAGCGGTGGCGACGACACCAGCAGCGGTCAGAACGGTCTTGCGCAGCAGAGTGGTAGCCATGATGGTTGCCTCCCTGAAGTGGGGGATCACGCGGCGATGGGGGTGCCGCGCGAAAGGGGGAAAGTCTGGGGTGCCCGTCGAAACCGGGCTGGCGCGCGGGCGACCCGGGGGGCCTGCTCCGCGGCTCGGGGGTTTAACGACGCGCGGGCCGGGGTCATTCCCGGAGACGGCGGGGTGCCCGTCGCTCGGGGATGTAACGACGACCGGGCCGGGTCGATTCCCTGACCTGCCGTGGGTGCCAGGCGGGCCGGTGTCCGGCGCTCGACCCTGCTGCCTGGGCGGTCAGCCATGTACAACGCCCCGCGCCCGCCACCGATTCCACCCGCACGATGGCACCGACCACAGCCACGCCAGGCCAGCACAGCGAACCGGACATCGCCCACCGAACACCCAGCGGCGGTGCGAGCCGCCGTCACAATCCACCCGCCCGCCCACGCGATCTTGCAATTTGGTCCCCAGCGAACCTCGCAAAGCGGGCATCCTCGGGGCATCAGGTGCAAGATCGCGCGAAGCGCCGATCCAAGATCTACTGGGCCGGTGGACCGGCCGGGCGGGCGGCACGTCCGGGCCGGACGGGTGGCCTCACGTCGGGCTGGGACGGGGGCGGGAAGGTCGTGCCGCAAGGGGCGCTGGTGGGGAACACGAACTCCTGCGGCGGCCCGTGTGGCGGTGGGAGAGTGCACCCCGGGTGGGGTGGGGTGGACGCGGTGGCGGAGAGTGGCGCTGTGCGATATCTGCGCAGTGACGGACGCGTCGCCATCCGCCGTCCCCGACCGGCTGACGAGGCGGAGTTCGTCGCCGCCGCCCGGCGCAGCCGCGACCTGCACCATCCGTGGCTCTCCGCGCCCGACGACGCGCAGCGCTACGCGGCCTACCTGCGCAAGATCCGGGGGCGGGACAGCTCCGGGTTCCTGCTCTGCGACCGGGCCACCGGGGACATCGCCGGATACGCGAACATCAGCGGCATCGTGCTGGGCGCGCTGCGCGGCGGTTACCTCGGATACGCGGCGTTCCGCCCGTACGCGGGCACCGGGCACGCCTCGGCCGGGGTGCGGCTGGTGATCGAGTACGCGTTCGGGCCGCTCGGTCTGCATCGGCTGGAGGCGAACATCCAGCCCGGCAACGAGCCGTCGAAGCGGCTGGCGCGGCGGCTCGGCTTCCGGCTCGAGGGGTTCTCCCCGGACTACCTGTTCGTCGACGGTGCGTGGCGGGATCACGAGCGCTGGGCGGTCACCGCCCCGGATCGGGTGGACCCGGCGCCGGGGCGGTGACCGGCCGGCCTCAGCTGCCGGGCTTCGGGAAGGCGACCGGGCTGCGGTGCCCGTCCCGGTCCACCGCCCGTACGCCGAAGAACACGTTGTCCTTGGACAGGTCGATGGTCACCTCGGTGACGTCGCCGACCGGCAGCACCTTCTGCCACTGGTCGGCGGTGGTCTCCCGCCACACCACCTCGTACCCGGCCAGGTCCGGCTCGGGGCCGCGCTGCCACCGCAGGGTGGTGTCGTTCGTCAGGTTCGTGGTCACCACCGTGACGCCCTTGGGCGTGCCCGGCGCCTGGGCCAGTGACCACAGCGTCGCGGCGTTCACCCGCGCCACCCGGGTGATGTAGCCGAAGTCGCAGAACTCGGGCAGGTCGCCGTACTGCACCCCGTCGACCACGCGCACGTCCTGGTGCTGGTGGGCGAAGTCCTCGTTGGGCTCGGTGAACCGGCCCGCCGGCCAGCCCTCGCGCAGGAACGAGATGTGGTCGCTGCCGCGCAGGTAGCGGTCCCGCCGGTAGATGACGCGCACGTCCATGCCGGTGGCGGAGTTCTCGGCCACGTCGGTGACGAAGCGGGCGAGCTGCCGCGACGGCGAGTCGTTCTCGCCGCCGACGGACTGCCGCACGCTCGCCTCGGCCGGGGTCTCGGCGGTCGGCACGCCCTCGGCGAACAACCGCACGGTACGCGGGTCGCGGGTGCCGTCGTCGGCGGTGCTGGACCCGACGATGTCGTTGCTGAACATCGCCTGCACGTCGGCGCCGGCCGCCTTCAGCTGCGACGCCAGGTACGCCGAGCCGTACAGTCCCTGCTCCTCGGCGGCGACGGCGGCGAGCACGATGGTGGCCTCGGTGCGGCGGGTGGACAGCACCCGGGCCAGCTCCATCACCACCGCCACGCCGGAGGCGTCGTCGTCGGCGCCCGGCGCGTCGCTGACCGCGTCCATCACGTCGGTGGCCCGGGAGTCGTAGTGGCCGGTGATGACGTACACCCGCTCGGGCGTGACGTCGCCGCGCACTGTCGCCACCACGTTGGTGATGGTGGTGGGGACGGGGATGCGGGAGGCGGGCTGCTGCACGTACGACTGCAGTTCGACGCTCATCCGCCCGCCGGACGCGCCCGCGTACCCGGAGAGCTGGGCGTGGATCCAGTCGCGGGCGGCGCCGATGCCGCGTACCGGATCGGTCTGGCTGGACAGGGTGTGGCGGGTGCCGAACGCGGCGAGCCGGCGCACGACGGCCTCGATCCGGCGGCTGTCGATCTCGCGCAGCAGCGCGGTCAGCTTGCGGCCGGGCCGCTGCGGCCGGGCCGGACGGCCCGGGCCCGGGGGAGCGCCGGTCGCGGCGGCGGCCGGGGCGGCGGTGAGCGGGGTGGCGACGGCGGCGGCGGTGGCCGCCGCGGAGGCGGTGAGGAAGGTACGCCGGCTGGACCTCGTGGGCCGACCCTCGGCGGTCTCGTGGTTTCCCATCCCGGCATCCTCGCGCCGATCACGAGGAATGTCCATATAGCCGCTGATGGATGGATCATGGGCACGTTTGTCGCAGGTCTGCCCGGGAACGGCAGCAGGCATGACGAAACCACGTGTGGTGATCGTGGGGGCCGGGTTCGCCGGGTACCACGCGGCCAAGACGTTGCGCCGACTGGCCCGCGACCGGGCCGAGATCGTCCTGCTGAACACGACCGACTACTTCCTCTACCTGCCGCTGCTGCCCGAGGTGGCGGCCGGCGTGGTGGAGCCGACCCGGATCGCCGTGCCGCTCGCCGGCACGCTCGACGGCGTCCGCGTGGTGGTCGGCGAGGCGGACCGGGTCGACCTGCAGAACCGGTGGGTCGGCTACCGCTCGATCGAGGGCGAGCACGGGCAGCTCGCGTACGACCGCCTCGTGCTCAGCGTCGGCAGCGTCAACAAGCTGCTGCCGATCCCCGGCGTGACCGAGTACGCCCACGGCTTCCGCGGCCTGCCCGAGGCCCTGTTCCTGCACGACCACGTGGTCCGGCAGGTGGAGCTGGCCGAGCTGACCGCCGACCCGGCCGAGCAGCGGGCCCGCGCCACGTTCGTGGTGGTAGGCGCCGGCTACACCGGCACCGAGGTGGCCGCGCACGGGCAGCTGTTCACCGACCGGCTGATGGCCCAGCGCCCGCACCTGAACGTCCGGCCGCGCTGGATGCTGCTGGACGTGGCGCCCCGGGTGCTGCCCGAACTGGACCGGCGGATGTCGGTCACCGCCGACCGGGTGCTGCGCAGACGCGGCGTGGACGTGCGGATGGGCACCTCGGTCGCCGAGGCCACGCCGGACGGGGTGATGCTCACCGACGGCGAGTACGTCCCGACGTGCAGCCTGATCTGGTGCGTCGGCGTACGTCCCGACCCGTTCGTGGCCGAACTGGGGCTGCGCACCGAGAAGGGCCGGCTGGTGGTCGACGAGTTCCTCAACGTCCCCGGCTACCCGGAGGTGTTCGCCTGCGGCGACGCCGCCGCCGTGCCCGACCCGACCCGCCCCGGGCAGGTGTGCGCGATGACCGCGCAGCACGCCCAGCGGCAGGGCAAGCTGGCCGCGCACAACATCGCCGCCTCGTACGGGCAGGGCGTGCGCAAGTCGTACAAGCACCACGACCTGGGCTGGGTGGTGGACCTGGGCGGCAAGGACGCGGCGGCGAACCCGTTGAAGGTGCCGCTCGCCGGGCTGCCCGCCAAGGCCGTCACCCGCGGTTACCACCTGCTCGCCATGCCCGGTAACCGGCCCCGGGTCGCGGCGGACTGGGCGCTGGACGCGACGCTGCCCCGGCCCGCCGTGCAGCTCGGGCTGGTCCCGGCGAACGCGGTGCCGCTGGAGAGCGAGTCACCGGAGCTGGCCCGCCGCCGCTGAACCGCACACGCACCCGCCGGCCGGCCCTCACCCGCCGGCCGGCGGCCGTTCCGGCGTCTCCAGCAGCTGCGGGACAGTCGCGCCGTCGGCCGAGCCCGTGTCGGGCGGACCCGCCGGACCACCGTCGGCGGGCTGCGGCAGCGCCTGCCGCCCGGCCGGCGCGAACTCGCGCAGCAGCACCTGCACGATGCCGGCGGCCGGGATCGCCAGCAGCGCCCCCACCAGCCCGGCCAGCTCGACCGACAGCAGCACGCTGACCAGCACGGTCAACGGGTTCAACCGCACCGCGCGGCCCATGATGACCGGTTGCAACAGGTGGTTCTCCACCTGCTGGTAGACCACGAAGAAGACGAGCACCACGAGGCCGGCGGTGGGGGAGTGCAGGAACGCCGCGCCGGCCGCGGCGAGCGCGCCGAGCGTGGCGCCGACGAGCGGGATCAGGTCGAACACGGCGACCGTCAGCGCGATCACCGCGGCGAACGGCACACCGAGCAGGAACAGCACGACGAAGGTCAGACCGCCGCAGATCACGCTGATCAGCAGGTTGCCGCTCAGGTAGCCGGTGACGATCCGGGACGAGCCACGCCCGATGCGCCGCAACCGCGCCGCCGCGCCGTCGCCGGTGAGCCGCAGCGTGGCGGCCACGATCTTCGGCGCCTCCAGGACCATCAGGTACGCCAGCACCACCACTGTGACCAGCGCGGCGACCGCCTGGGCCACGCTGCGGACCACCCCTACGGTCGGGTCGCCGAGCCGGGCGCCGTACCGGCGCAGCTGGCCGGGTTCGGCGTACCGGAGCAGGTGGAAGCGGTCCAGCAGCCGCCCGAGCGGCCCCTGCCCGGCCTGCGCCTCGCGTACCAGCTCCGGTGCCCGGTCGGCGAAGCGGCCGACCTCGTCCACCAGCGGCACCACGATCAGCGCGCCCACGGCGGCGAACAGCGCGAACGCGGCCAGGAACACCAGGAGCGTGGCGAGCGCACGGCGGCGTACCCGGCGTTCGAGACGGTCCACGAGCGGTTTGAGGGCGACCGCGAAGAACACCGCCACCAGCCCCCACACCAGCACCCGCCGGGTCGCCCAGACCAGCGCCAGCCCGACCCCGGTGGCGAGGACCAGACCGATCACGATCAGCGTCCGGCGCGCGATGGACCGATCGTCGGCGGCGCTCATCCGGCGCGGCTACCCGCGCTGGGGGTACGAAAACCGGCTCAGCCCAGGTCGGCGTCGGTGACCGGGTGGGCGCCCGCGGCGAACGCGTCGAGCGTCGTGCCGTGCAGCACCGTTCCGGGCACCGGGTCGGCGGCGACGCGGGTGGCGAGCCGGATCACCGGGATCCGGCCCGCCGTGGGCGTGGCGGCGAGCACCACGTTGCCGTAGCGGCGTCCGCGCAGCATCCGCCGGTCGGCGACCAGGCAGACGTCGGCGAACACGGCACGCAGCGTGGCCACCTGGGCCCGGGTGTGCGCCAGCGGCGGCAGATCGGTGAGGTTGATCAGGTAGAGGCCGTCCGGGCGCAGCACCCGGGCCACCTGCGCCGCGAACTCGACCGCCGCCACCTGCGGCGGCATCCGGGCCGCCCGGTACACGTCGGCCACCACCACGTCGTACGTTCCGGACGGCTCCCCGGTGACGGCCTCCCGGGCGTCGCCGAGCGCCACCACCACCTCCGGCGGCAGCCGCGGCAGCCTCCGCCGGACCAGCTCGACCACGCCCGGATCGCGCTCGATCACCCGCTGCACCGAACCGGGCCGGGTGCTCGCGAGCCAGCGCGGCAGCGTGAGCGCGCCGCCGCCCAGGTGCAGGGCGGTCAGCGCCACGCCGCGCGGGGCGGCCAGGTCGATCGCGGCGGCGATCCGCCGCACGTACTCGAAGTGCAGGTACCGGGCGTCGGCCACGTCCACGTACGACTGCTCGACCCCGTCGGCCAGCAGCGTGCGCCCGGACGGGCGGGCCGGGTCCACCACGATCTCCAGCGTCTCGGTGTCGTCGTGATCCACGGCGGGACACGGTACCGCGCGGCCACGGGCGGCCCCGGCCCGCGTGGGACCGGGGCCGTTCCGCCGCCGGGTCAGCCGGCCGCCATCCCGGCGCCGGCCTCGTCGACCGCCGCGTCCACCCGGTGCGCGAGGTCCACGTCCGCCGCCGTCACGCCGTCGACCTGCTGGGTCCGGACCGTCAGCACGGCGTTGTCCGGGTCCGGCCGCCCGATCTGCGGCGACCGCCCGACGTCGGACTTGAGCCGGTCCAGCCGGTCGAGCACCCGGTCCAGGTTGCCGCCGGGCAGCTCGATCGTGCGCACGAGTGAGCGCCGGTCGCTGGACCAGTAGGGCAGCGTCGCGAGCGCGTCGCGCAGCTCGGCCTCGGTCAGCGGCGCGGTGGCCGAGGACGCGCCCACCAGGCCGCCGCCGAAGTCGGTCGGCCCGAGCAGGTCGCGCAACTCGTCGGGTACGTGCAGCGACTCGACCAGTTCCGCGTCGGCCTCGGCGAGCGCGGCGAGCGTCGCCTCGGCCTGGTAGCGGGCCTGCTCCGGGGTGAGGCGGCTGTACCGGCCGACCTCGGCCAGGAAGCCGGGCAGGTCGCGGCGGGGCTCCAGGCCGTACACCGGCACCACGTCGTGCAGGGTCAGCGGCACCGCCTCCAGCAGCCGCTCCCGTTCCGCCTCGTCCAGCGCCTGGGCCAGGGCCAGCACGGTGCCCTCGGCCGCGACCTTGGCCGTGGTGAAGTCCACCCCGGCGCGCCGGCTCACGTCGTCGACGAGATCCCGGTAAGCCATCGAGACCCCGGGTGACGGCGTCGGTTCCGGCAGCGGGCGCTGCTGCTCCGCGACGGCGACCGGCGGCGGCGCGGGACCACCCCGGGTGGTGTCCGGCTTGTGCCGTCCGGCCGGCGGCGGGCCGGACCGGTCGTGCTGGTCCAGCGAGGTGACCTGCTTGGACGCGCTCAGGCTGGCGCCGGTCTGGCTCGGCCGCAGCCCTCGTTCGCGGGCCTCGCGGGCCAGGGCCCGGCGGCGCTGGTTGTCGCCCTCCATCTGCTTGCGCATCGTCGCACCTCGTTCCTGGGTCGGTTGCGCTTGCGCCCACCGCGTTCCCGGCGCTGCCGGGAAGGTAACGGCGGACCGCCGGGGCGGACGCTTCATTCGCTGCGGGTGAGGAGCGCTCACCCCGGCGGGCGGCAGGCTCGGACGGACCGGACAACTTCCGACGCACGCGGAAGGGCAGGTCGACATGAAACGGATCGTGGAGATCGTCCCCGCCCGTCCCGGCTGGTACGCCCGTTGGCGCATCGGCCCGGACGACACCCGCTCCTACCCGGTGACCCTGTGGGCGCTGCTGGAACACCACGACGGCAGCGGACGCGAGGTGGTCGGTGTCGACTGTGTCGGGCAGTGGCCCGGCGCGGACGACGACGACATGAGTGGGGACTTCGTCCGTTATCTGTTCCAGACGCCTGATTCCGGCGCGCCGGAGGACGTCGAGCCTCCGCTCGCGGGGCAGTCGCACGACGAGACGCGGCACCGGCAGGCCGAGCCTGCCGCCTGAGCCATCCTCCCGGCCCCCGGCCCCTGGTCCCAGGGTCGGGGGCCACCCCTGTCCGCCTGTCGCTCAGCCCGCCCGACGGGGTCTGGCCGGGTCAGCCGACCTCGCGGACGCCGCCGGTCAGGTCACGCGGCGGAGCGGCGAGCAGTTCGGCCAGGCCGGTGCGGTCCAGCAGGTGCCTGATCTGCGGGTTCAGGTTGAACAGGCGGATCGCCCCGGTGCCGGCCCGGTGGATCACCACGAGCGCGCTCAGGCCGGAGGAGTCGCAGAGGTCGACCCCGGCGAAGTCGATTTCCAGCTCCTGGTGACCGTCGCGGCGCAGGCCGGCCACGGCGTCGACGAGTTCCGGCGCGGTGTCGAAGTCCAGCTCTCCGGCCAGCCGCACCCGGGCGGAACCGGCGTCGAGCCGGTCCACCTCGATGGTCAACATCTGGGAGGGCACGTTCCCATGTTCCCAGCCGGGCCCGGCCGGGAAACCTGCGGGGTCACGCGGACGCGGTCGAACCCGGCGCGGCGAGGCCCGGCGCGTCGTCGACCGGCGAGCGGTCGAGCAGACCGGTGACGCCGGTCAGGTCGAGGATGGTCTCCAGGAACCGGGGGACCGACCGCAGCTCGATGGCGGTGCCGGCGTGCTGGCCCTCCCGCCAGGCGTGCACGATCACGGACAGGCCGGTGCTGTCCATGAACTGCAGGTCGCCGAAGTCGAACACCAGTGTCGCCGGACGTGCGGCGAGCAGCCGGTCGATCTCGGCGCGCAGCGGGGCCGCCGTGGCGTACGCCAGGTCGCCGCCGACGACCACCACCGGAACGGCCGGGTCGGAACGATCCACGGAGATGCTCAGCGGGCTCGCCTCGGGCCTTCTCCGTTGAGGAACCACGTCACGCCTTTCCGCGGGGCTGCCGGCCGGGACCGGGATGACAGGATCGTAACAACAGCGGCATCACCTCGCTGGACGCGCGAGCGGGCCTGGCAGCGCCGTGGGGTGGCGGTCCCGGCATACCGGCGTAGGGTGGGCGGGGAGACGTGACCACAGGCGCCGGGTCCGGCGCCCCCGGGTGTCGACGAGGAGAGTGGGGCTCAGCTGGTGACTGCTGCCGACGTCAGGGGTGCCGACCCGGGCGACGGACGGATCTCCACGCCGAGCGCCGCACGGGCTCCGGCGTGGCCCGCCGCCGCGCCCGCGCCGTCCGCCCTGCCGCCGCTGGCCGCCGACCGCGACCTCACCGTCCCGAACTGGTCCGAGGTGGTCGAGCACTTCCGTGAGGGCCTGGTCGTCTGCGACGCCGACGGTGTCGTCCAGCACGTGAGCCCGGTCGCGGAGCGCCTGGTCCCCGAGGTGACGCCCGGCGAGCTGCTGGCCGCCGCCGGTCCGGCCCCGCTGCGTGGCGACGGGCCGGCCGAGTTCACCCACCACGGGCGGCGGCTGCGCGTACGCCCGGTCGCACTGTCCCACCGCCGGCGCTGCTGGTACGTCGACGACGTCACCGAGATCGTCAGCCGGGCCGACGCGCTGCTGGCCGAGCGGGCCCGCTCGGCGTTCCTCGCCGTGGTGGGCGAGAAGCTCGGCAACCCGCTGCACCCGGACCGGGCCGCCGCCGCGGTGGTGCGCCTGGCCGTGCCCACGGCGGCCGACGTGGCGGTCCTGGTCCTCGCCCCCCGCTCCGGCCGGGCCCGCTGGTGGCGGGCGGTACGCGCCGACGACCGGCCGCCGGTGGTGGACAGCGGGGTGCTGCCGGCCACGGCGCTTCCCGCGGCGATCGAGGCCGGCCTGGCCGGCACCGAGCCGCACGAGCTGGACTGGCTGGTCGAGCAGGCCGCCGATGCCGGCTGGCTGCCCGGCCTGGGTGCCTCCGGCGCCACCGCGCGGGTGGTGCCGCTGCCCGGCCGGGAGGCGCCTGCCGGTGCGCTGCTGGTGGCCCGGCGCGCCGACCGCTGGTACGACGAGGCCGACATGGACCTGGTCCGCGCGTTCGCGGCCCGGGCCGGTGCGGCGCTGACCACCGCCACGCTCTACCGCGACCAGGCTGAGGTCGCCGACACGTTGCAGGCCAGCCTGCTGCCGGTCGAGCCGGCCGCCGCGACGGGCGTGCAGTGGGGCACCGCGTACCGGCCGGCGCAGGCCGGGCTGCGCATCGGCGGTGACTTCTACGGCTCGCACCGGCTCGCCGACGGCGGCTCGGTCTTCTTCCTCGGTGACGTGTCCGGCAAGGGCGTGGAGGCGGCCGTGTTCACCGGCCAGCTGCGCCAGTGCCTGCAGGCGCTGCACCGGGTCGAGACGCAGCCGGGGCGGCTGCTGAAGCTGCTCAACGACGCGTTGCTGGAGACCACGCAGGCGCACGGGCAGGGCCGGTTCGCCACCCTGGTGCTCGGCGTGGCCCGGCCGCACCGTGACGGCGGCCTGACGCTGAGCCTGGCCGGCGGCGGGCACCTGCCGCCGCTGGTGCTGCGGGAGTCCGGCGAGGTCGAGGTGGTGCCGCTGCGCGGCATGCTGATCGGCGTGGTGCCCGATCCCCGCATCGGCGAGGTGACAGTGCACCTGGCGCCGGGGGAGACCTGCCTGTTCTACAGCGACGGGGTGACCGAGGCGCGCGGCGGCCGGCGCGGCGACGAGCAGTTCGGCCCCGAGCGGCTGCTCCACGCGGTGACCGGCTGCCACCGGATGCCCGCGCCGGCGCTCGCCGAGCGGGTCGAGCAGGTGACCTGCGACTGGCTCGCGCACGGTGACCACGACGACATCGCGGTGCTGGCGCTGCGCGCCACCGGACCGGCTGGGCGGGCGCCGCGGCACCTGCACGCGGTGCCGGACCCGGCCGTGACCGAACCGACGAGGGAGTTGTCCGCGTGACCGTGCCGACCGTCGAGGCCGATCCGGGCAAGGCCTTCCCCCGCTACCTGGAGTGCCTGGCCGACGCCGACGAGTCCGCCGCCGTGGCGGTGGCCCGGGGGCTGCTGGAAGCGGGTGTGCCGGCCGAGCGGGTGCTGCTGGACCTGGTCGCACCGGCCCAGGCCGAGGTGGGAGAACGCTGGGCCCGCAACGAGTGGAGCGTCGCCCAGGAGCACGCCGCCACCCACATCAGCGAGCGGGTGGTGGCGGCGGTGGCCGGGTACGCCGATCCCCGCCCGACGCGCGGGCGGATCGTGATGGCCTGCATGGACGGCGAGTGGCACGCGCTGCCGGCCCGGCTGGTGGCCGAGGTGCTGCGGCTGCGCGGCTGGCAGGTGGTCTTCCTCGGGGCCAGTGTCCCGGCCGCGCACCTGGTGTCCTACCTGCACCGCTACGACGCGGAGGCGGTGGCGCTGGCCTGCGCGCTGCCGATGCGGCTGCCGCACGCGCACCGGATGGTGGAGGCGTGCCGCCGCTCCGACGTGCCGGTGGTGGTCGGTGGCCGGGGCTTCGGCGACGACGGCCGCTGGGCGCGTGTGCTCGGCGTGCCGTGGGCGCCCGACGCGCCGGCCGCGGCGGACCTGGTGGCCGACGAGCGGGTGTTGCGCGAGACGCCGCCCGCGCGGCTGGACCACCTGGCCGACGACGAGTACGCCAGCCTGGTGAAGCGGCGTGGCGAGCTGATCGACAGCGCCCTGGCCGATCTGCGGGAGCGGGTGCCGTCGACCGCGGACTACACGCCCGCGCAGCTCGACTCCACGATCAGCGACCTCGGCTACATCGTGGACTTCCTGGCCGCCGCGCTCTACGTGGACGACGCGACGCTGTTCACCGGGTTCGTCGAGTGGCTGGTGGAGATCCTGGTCAGCCGCGGGGTGCCGGCGGGCGCGGTCGGGCTGACGCTGGAGCACTATGGACAGCAGCTGCGGGACTTCCCGCGCGCGGCCGCCTTCCTCGACCGGGGCCGCGCTCTGGTGGGCGGGCTGTCGGCGGCGGGCCGCTGACGGGCACCGGGGCGACCGTCGCATATACTTGCACCACTGCAAGTGTTTCCTGTGGTGGGAGCGAGGGGGGCCACTGTGACGTTCACCGTCACGTACGCCCAGCGGGACGGGGGCGGCGCCCGCCTCCGGCTGGCCGGCGAGCTCGACCTCGGCACGGCCGGAGAGCTGAACTCGGCGATCGACCGGCTGATCGCCGAGGGGCACCGTAAGCTGCTGCTCGATCTCACCGACCTGACGTTCTGCGACTCCACCGGCATCGCGGCGTTCGTCCGGGGGGACAACGTCGCCGCCGCCGACGGCGGCTGGCTGCGGCTCACCGGGGCGACCGGGCGGGTCGCCCGGGTGCTCCAGGTGACCGGGCTGGCCGAGGTGCTCCACCACGACCGCGACACCGTCGACCCGACCGCGCCGGCCGCCTCCTGATCCGATACATTTCCCCGCCAGCAGCCGGCCGTGCGGCCGGACGCCCTCCTCACCGAGAAACAGGTAACCCCATGGGTCAGACCAGTCCCAGCCCCGTTCGCATCCTGGTGGTGGACGACGACCCGGGCGACGTCCTGATGATCGAGGAGGCGCTCGCCGACTCCGACGTCGACAAGGTCATCGACGTGGTCGCCGACGGCCAGGAGGCGATGGAGTTCCTCCGCCGCGAGGGCCGGCACACCGAGGCGCAGCGCCCGGACGTGATCCTGCTCGACCTGAACATGCCCCGGATGGACGGGCGGCAGGTGCTCGGCGAGGTCAAGGGTGACGAGAGCCTGCGGACCATCCCGATCGTCGTGCTCACCACCTCCAACGCCGACACCGACGTGGTCAGCAGCTACACGCTGCAGGCCAACGCGTACGTGACGAAGCCGATCGACCTGGACGACTTCAACGACGTGGTGCGCCGGATCGACGAGTTCTTCGGACGGGTGGTCGTGCTCCCGAAGCACCAGTAGGGGCGGGAAGTCCGGGCCCCCGCATCCTGCACATTTTGTGGGAACGGCCGCGCCCGGGAGCGCCCGGACCGCAGGATCGGCTGGTGGGGACGCACACCGGCTGCCTGGGGGGCGAAGCATGAGGTTCTCGGTGGTGGAGACCGGCTACGACAGGCGGCAGGTGGACGCCTGCCTGGACGAGCTGAGCCTGCGGCTGGGACGGCTGGCGGCGCGTGCGGAGGGTGCCGCCGGGGCCGGCCGGGAGTGGGACCAGATCCGGTCGGACGCCCTGCACCTGTGCGATTTCCTGCATCGCCGTACCGCTCCGGTCGAGGGCGGCACGTCCCGCCCGCCGGCCGCCGAACGGGAGGCGGCCGTGCTGCTCGCGCAGGCCCGCGCCGAGCTGGAGGCCGCCCGCGAGGAGGCCCGCCGGTTGCGGGAGGAGGCGTACGCCGAGGCCGTGCGGGCCCGCCGCGAGTTCGAGGCGGCCCTGCTGGCCCGCCGCCGCCGGGAGTCCCGGGTCGACGAGATCCTGGCCGGTGCGCGGGGCGATCGGGTGGCGGTGGACACCCCCACCGCCGCGGCGGGCGTGCGCCCCGGTGGCGACGGGCGCAGCGCCGCGTGACCCGCGCCGGTCAGACCAGCGTCGCCACCACGGTCGTGGCGCGCTTCTCGTGCCGGGCGTACGCGTCGGGGTAGGCGGACACCTGCACCGCCTGGGCCGCGGCGGTGACGCTCATGTCCGCCCAGCCGGGCACCTCGCGCAGCGCGGCGTAGAAGGCCCGGGCCGCGTACGCCGGCCGCATGAGCTGGGCGACGGTGCCCCAGCCGCTGCTGGGCCGCTGCTGGAACAGCCCGACCGAGTCGTGGTCGGAGCCGCTGCCCTGGTGCGGGTAGTCGAAGGACTCCGGCAGTACGTCGCTGGCCAGGTTGTAGAGGTCGCTCTCCTGCATGGCGGTGGCGACGGCGACGACCAGGGCCCGGCGGGGCATCTTCATCTCCCGCCCCACGTCGACGATGGCCTTGGCGTTGTCCATCTGCCGCTGGTCCAGGCCGGCGACCGGCCGGGGGCGCTTGGGCGGCGCGGGCTTGCGCGGCGGCTTCTTCGTCGCCGGGGTGGCGCTGGGCGTGGGAACCGGCGGCGGCAGGGCCGCGGCGGCGGGCGGCGCGATCCGGGTGAAGTCGCGGGAGGCGCGCTGGTCGGCGGCGGCCCGGTCGGCGACCGCCTCGCGTACCTCCAGGTGCGCCGGGCCGGTCTCGCCGACGCCTGCCACGCCGATCAGGCCGAGGCAGCAGGTGACGCCGGTGGCGACAGCGATCCGGCCGGGTACGGTCCGGGCCGGGCCGCGTCGCGGCGGTTCCGGGGCGCGGTGACGCCCCACTCTCCGTTCGGCTGATGCCGGGTCAATCGTTCGGCGAACCGGGCGGTTGGCGGGCAGCGGCTGATGATCGGAGTCGTCGGGATGCACCCGCCGAGGCTAGAAAGCTTCCGGGCCTTTGCCATCGGGGTGATTGGTGGCATGCGCCACAATCTGCCGGATTCGCGGGCCGCATTAGGGGTGTTGGATCATGAAAACCACCAACCTCGCCTACCCGGAAGAATGCCTATGTCGGTTTCGACGGTGCGAAACGGACGTCAGACCGAGCCGGTGGAGGCGTACTCCGGGATCCTCCGTTCGGCGGAGGGTGCCCTGGTCGGAAAGCCTGCGCGGGGCGGCGGTCCACCGACCCGCCGGGATCGACGCCTCGCTATCGGACACTCCGCGCCTGCGCCCTGTGGATCATGGCGAGGCCGCCGCGCGGCGGCCCGGGCGCTCGATACGATTCCCACGGTGACGGAGCGGATGGTCGACGAGCGCCCGAGCGGCCCCCGCAGCCGGCGCGGCACGCTCGTCGTCGTCTGCGCCGTGCTGCTCGCGCTGCTGCTCGCCGGGCACCGGCTGGTGCCCAACGTCCACGGCCTGGGCAGCCTGGTGGACAGCGTCACCCCGCTGCTCGGGATCGCCGTACCGCTGCTCGCGCTGGCGGCGCTGCTGCGCCGCTCCCGGCCCGCGCTGCTGGCGGTGCTGCTACCGGCCCTGATCTGGGCCGGACTGTACGGACGCGCCTGGCTGCCCCCGGCCGCCGGCGCGGACGGCGCCACGGTCCGGGTGGTCAGCCAGAACCTGCGCGTGAGCAACCCCGACCCGGCCGCCACCGTCGGCGCGCTGACCGGCGACGCCCCGGACCTGATCGGCCTTCAGGAGGTCGCCGACGGCGGCCGGGTGGCGCCGGTGCTGGCCGAGCGCTACCCGCACCGGGCGGTCGTGTCGACAGTCGCGCTGTGGAGCCGGTGGCCGATCCGCGAGGCGCACGGCGTGGACACCGGGCTGGGCTGGGACCGCGCGCTGCGGGCCGTGGTGGCCGCGCCCCGGGGCGACCTGACCGTGTACGTGGTCCACCTCGGCTCCGCCCGGGCCGGCCACACCGCCACCCGGGACCAGACCGTGGCCGCGCTGGCCGACGCCGTGCGCGCCGACCCGGCCGACCGGCTGGTGGTGCTCGGCGACCTGAACACCGCCACCACCGACCGCGTCTTCGACCCGCTGACCCGGCTGCTCGGCGACGCGCAGGCCGAGGCCGGGCAGGGATTCGGCTTCACCTGGCCGGCGGAGCTACCGGTCACCCGCCCGGACCACGTCCTCTACCGGGGCCTCACGCCGACCACCGCCGGGGTGCTGCACACCCCGGACAGCGACCACCGCGCGGTGACGGCCGGCTTCCGCTGGTGAACGCTCAGTGCCGGCCGTTCTCCGCCGGGGTCACGGTGAGCCGGTGCCGGCTCGGGTCGCCGCTGGAGAACGGCCACAACCGGTCGGCGTACGCGACCAGGTCGGCCAGCTGATCCCGGGTCAGTCCCGCCGAGGAGATCTCGGCGTGCACGTCGGCCCGGTAGCGGCCGTCGTCGTCGCGGCCCAGTTTCGCCTCGGCGGTCACCTGCACGGTGTGCGCCTCGTCGGTGATCTCCCCGGCCGCCTCCACCGCCGCGTGGTGCAGGCAGGAGGCGAACGCCGCGGCCAGGAGCTGCTCCGGCGTCAGGCCGGTGCAGTGCGGCGCCAGCGGGGACGCCAGGGCGGAGGAGAGCCCGCCGTCGTCGGTGCGTACGTGACCGCCCGCCGCGGTCGCCGTGGCCGTCTCGGCCAGCCAGGAACTCGGATCCGGCATCGCGTTCCTCCCGTCACTCACCGGACCGCGTTCCCGGACCCGCAGCGGCGAAACCGTGCCCGGGCGGGCAGTAGGAGCGCTCAGCCGACCCGGCCGCTGGTCGCGGCGTCGACGGCCATCGCCTCGGTGGCCTCGGCGGCGGCCCGGCTGGTCCACGGCGACACCTGCGGTTCGCGCTGCCGGGGCAGCGTCGCGGTCATCGGTACGTAGACCCGGGCGTCCACCGCCTCGGCCAGCAGCAGCGCGGCCATCGGGCTGGTCGGCCGGGCGGACGGGTCGGCGTCGAGGCAGCGCCGGCACAGCTCGGCCACCTCGGCGGGCAGCCCGGGCACCTCGGGCAGGGGGCGGGGCGGCCGGCGGCGGCGCGACCCGAGCAGCTGGGTGGTGCTGCCGGCCTCGTACGGCAGCTCGCCGGTGAGGCAGTAGAACAGCAGCACGCCGAGCGCGTACATGTCGGCGGCCGGCGTGACCGGCCGCCGGTCGAGCTGCTCCGGCGCCAGGTACGCCGGGGTGCCCACCACCACGCCGTCCGGAGTGTGGTCCGGTGCCCCGGCCGGGGTGGCGATGCCGAAGTCGAGCACCTTCACCCCGCACGGGGTGAGGATCACGTTCGCGGGCTTCACGTCCCGGTGCACGATGCCGTGCGCGTGCGCGGCGGCGAGCGCGGCGCACACCTCGGCGCAGACCCGGACCGCGATCCGCCAGTCCAGCGGCCCGCTGCGCAGGTGCGCGGCGAGCGTCTCGCCCTCGGCCAGCTCCATCACGATGTACGGCACCGGCCGCCCGTCCGGCAGCGTCGCGGTGCCGAAGTCGTGCACGCTGGCGACGTTCGGGTGCACCAGCCGCGCCGCCGAGCGCGCCTCGGCCCGGATCCGGTCCACCGAGCCGGCGTCGCCGTCGAGCGCGGGGGAGATGAGCTTCACCGCGACGGTCCGGTCCAGCACGCGGTCGTGCGCGCGCCACACCTCCGACATGCCGCCCAGGCCGGCTCGCTGTTCGAGCTCGTACCGCCCGCCCAGCGTCCGCATCACCCACTCCTCGCCTCGTCCGGTGCCCTCCGGTCCCGCTACCCGGCCCCGGAGCTGTGCAAACCGCCGAGGGGCGGCGCCGCGGCGGGGTAGCTTCGCGGCGGGGGCGTCGAGGAACGGGGGCAGTGGTGACCGTGGTGCGCGTACGGTTCGTCGGCGGACCGGCCGACGAGCTGACCCGGGAGCTGCCGGCCGGGCCGGACGGCGCGCCGCCGCTCCGGTGGGTGCTGCGTCATCCGGAGGAACCGGCCGAGGGCATCGCCGACCACCTCTACGAGCGCGACGACCACGCGTCGCCCGGTGGCTGGACGATGCGGTACGTGCACACGTTCCCGTTCGGCGCGACCGAGTGAGGCCCGGGAGCGGCCGGGCGCGCCGCGTCAGGCCGGCCGGACGCCGGTGGTGCCGAGGATGACCGAGGCGACCAGCTCCGGGTCGTCGTGCATCGGCACGTGCCCGCAGCCGGGCAGGTCCAGGTGCCGTGCGGCGGGCAGCCGGGTACGCGCCAGCGCCGCCTGCCGGTAGGGCAGGATCCGGTCCCGCGTACCCCAGGCCACTGTGACCGGCACCGTCGGCGCGCCCGCGTAGGCGTACCCCCGTCCGGCGCGGGCGACGGCGCGGAACGCCCGCGCCTGGCGCAGCGCGCGGGCGTCGGCGAGCGCGTCGTCGAGGGCCATCCGGTTGGGCCGGGCCAGGATCATGCCCATCGCCAGCATCCGCAGCGCGGGCGCGGCGAACAGGCGGCGCAGCACCGGTTCGGGCAGCCGGGCCGCGTTGCGGTGCAGGGACAGCACGGTCAGCGCCCAGCGCAGCTCACGCGCGGTGCAGAACCCGGCCGGCGACAGCGCGGTGGCCGACGAGACCGCGCCGAGCGCGGCCAGCTCCAGCGCGATCGCCCCGCCCAGGCTGTTGCCCGCGACGTGCGGGCGTTCCAGCCCGAACGCGGCGAACAGCTCGACCATGGCCACGGCCAGGCCGGGCATGTCGGCGGGCAGCCCGGCGGCGGGCACCGGGGAGCGGCCGAAGCCGGGCAGGTCGACGGCTATCACGTCGTGCGCCTCGGCGAGGCGGTCCAGCACCGGCCGCCAGGCGCCGCCGTGGTGGCCGATGCCGTGCAGCAGCACCAGCGTGGGCCCGGCGCCCCGCCGCTCGTAGACGACGTCCACCGGCGCGGTCACGGTCGCCCCTGCGGCGTGCTGGCGCCGAAGCCCCGGCCCAGCGCCCGGGACTGCTCCTCGATCAGCGGGACGGTGGCCCGTGCGGTGCGCCCCACCAGCCGGTCGGCCAGCGGGCTGACCAGCACCGATCGCATCGCTTGCACGCCGGCCACGGCGCGCGGCACGTACACCCGGCGGCTGCGGCGCTCGATCGCCCGGACGAACGCCTCGGCGCACTCGGCCACCGTGGTGGTGCGCCGCAGCGGCCAGGGCAGCTTCGCCAGCGCCGTGGAGAAAGCCGGCAGGTCGGCGCGCGCCTCGCGAACCAGGTCGGTGTCCACCCACGACGGATGTGCGGTGCCCACCGCCACGCCCCGGTGCGCCAGTTCGAGGCGGATCGCGTTGCCGAACTGCTCGACGCCCGCCTTCGACGCGCAGTAGGCGGCCATGCCGGGCAGCGCGGCGAACGCCGCGGCCGAGGAGACGATCAGCAGGTAGCCGCCCCGGTCCACGAGCGCCGGCACGGTCGCCGCCGCCGTGCGCATGACCCCGATCAGGTTGACCTCGACGGTACGCACCAGCGCCTCGACGTCGCCGACGGCGATCGTGCCGCGGTTGGCGACCCCGGCGTTCGCGACCACCGCGTCGATCCCGCCCAGCGCTGCCACGGTGCCGTCGACCGCCTCGGCCAGCGCCTGCTGGTCGGTGACGTCGGCGGCGAACCAGGCGTGCCCCGGGCCCAGCTCGGCGGCGAGCGCGGCGAGCCGGTCGGGTTCCAGCCCGACGAGGGACAACCGGGCGCCGCGTGCGGCGGCGAGGCGGGCGGTGTGCTCGCCGATGCCCCGGGCCGCGCCGGTCACCAGCACCACCTTGCCGGCCAGCCGGCCGGAAAAACGACCGTCGATGGACATGCCGGGAAGTTACCACCGGGTAGCCCGGGTGCGGAAGACCTCGCCGGACCTGCCCGGAACGGCACCGTACGGCGCGCACAGCTGGTACACAGGATCGGGACAGCCCGGCGACAGCGGGCCCGCCCACGATGGGGGCATGGTCATGAACGCGCAGTCCGCGCAGGGCCGCATCGAGCTGCGCCGCCCGGACGGCGAACCGGTGCGGGTGCTCGTCGTCGACGACGAGCCGACGCTCACCGACCTGCTCTCGATGGCCCTGCGGTACGAGGGCTGGCAGGTCGCCACCGCCGGCAGCGGCATGGCGGCGGTCACCACCGCCCGCCAGTTCCGCCCGGACGCCGTGGTGCTCGACGTGATGCTGCCCGACCTGGACGGCTTCCAGGTGCTGCGCCGCCTGCGCGAGGAGTCCCCGAGCGTGCCGGTGCTGTTCCTCACCGCCCGCGACGCCGTGGAGGAACGCGTCGCCGGGCTCACCGTCGGCGGCGACGACTACGTCACCAAGCCGTTCAGCCTGGAGGAGGTGATCGCCCGGCTGCGCGCGCTGCTGCGCCGCTCCGGCTTCGCGGTCGCCGCCCGCCAGGAGGCGGTGCTCACCGTCGGCGACCTCACCCTCGACGAGGACAGTCACGAGGTACGCCGCGGCAACGACCTGATCACGCTCACCGCCACCGAGTTCGAGCTGCTGCGCTACCTCATGCGCAACCCGCGCCGCGTGCTCAGCAAGGCGCAGATCCTCGACCGGGTGTGGAACTACGACTTCGGCGGCCAGGCCAACGTGGTCGAGCTGTACATCTCGTACCTGCGCAAGAAGATCGACGCGGGCCGCGCGCCCATGATCCACACATTGCGCGGGGCGGGTTATGTCCTCAAGCCCGCCGAGTGACAGCCGTGGCCGGCTGCGCCGCCGCCTGGCCGGCTGGTCGCTGCGCCGCCGGCTCGTGCTCTCCGTGGTGGCGCTGCTCGCGCTGGTCAGCCTCGGCATCGGCGGCCTGACCACAGTGGCGCTGCGGCACTTCCTGACCGACCAGATCGACAACCAGCTCACCTTCGGCGACCGTCGGCCCGCCGACTTCGAACGCTGGGCCCGGCGCGGCATCGACCCGCCGCGCCCGGATCAGCGGCCCACCCCGCCGGACTCCGACGAGGTCGCGCCGGACCCCCCGGGCGGCTTCCCGCCCGGCTCCATCGCGGTCCGGGTGCCCGCCGCCGCCGAACCCGTCGGCCGGGTCCGGTCCGAGAGCGGCGGCAGCGAAGAGGTGCCCGCCGCCGACCTGACCGCGCTGGCCCGCGTACCCGTCGGCGACCGCCCGCGCACCGTCGTCGTCGGGGACCGGGGGGACTACCGCGCGATCGCGCTGCCCTCGCCGCGCGGCGACGGCGACGTGCTGGTCCTCGCGATCCCGCTGGCCCAGGTGGACGACACAGTCATGTGGATGATCGTCGCGCAGGCCGGGGTGATCGGCGCCGGCCTGGTCATCGCCGGCGCCCTCGGTCTGCTCATCGTCCGGGTCACGCTGCGCCCGCTCAACCGCGTCGCGGCCACCGCCGCCCGGGTCACCGAACTGCCGCTCGACCGTGGCGAGGTCGCCCTGTCCGTGCGGGTACCGGCCGCCGACACCGACCCCCGCACCGAGGTCGGGCAGGTCGGCGGCGCGCTCAACCGGATGCTCGGCCACGTCGCCGCCGCGCTCGCCGCCCGGCAGGCCAGCGAGACCCGGGTACGCCAGTTCGTCGCCGACGCCAGCCACGAGCTGCGCACCCCCCTCGCGGCCATCCGCGGGTACGCCGAGGTGGCCCGCCGGGGCCGCCAGGAGGTGCCGCCCGACGTGGCGCACGCGCTGCGCCGCGTCGAGTCGGAGAGCACCCGGATGACCAGCCTCGTCGACGACCTGCTGCTGCTGGCCCGGCTGGACTCCGGCCGCCCGCTCACCGCCGAGCCGGTCGATCTGACCGCCATGTCGGTGAACGCGGTCAGCGACGCGCACGTCGCCGGTCCGGACCACCGCTGGCAACTCGACCTGCCCGACGAGCCGCTCACCGTCACCGGTGACGCCCACCGGCTGCACCAGGTGCTGGCGAACCTGCTGGCGAACGCACGGGTGCACACCCCGGCCGGCACCACAGTCACGGTCCGGCTCGCACCGGCGCCCGACGGCGTCGAACTGCGCGTCACCGACGACGGGCCGGGCATCCCGGAGCAGTTGCAGCCGGAGGTCTTCGAGCGGTTCGCGCGCGGCGACACCTCCCGCTCCCGCGCCCAGGGCAGCACCGGCCTGGGACTGGCCATCGTCGCCGCCGTGGTGGAGGCACACCACGGCCGGGTCGACGTGATCAGCCGGCCCGGCCGTACCGCGTTCACGGTCTGGCTGCCCGGATCCACAGCCGACGCATAGGCCGTTCACGGGAGCGGGCCAGCGGGCCCGCCGAGTCTTGCCGGCATGAACCGAACCGACAGCCTGCCGACCGTGCCCACGGCCGCGTCACCCGGCACCGAGCCGGCCCCCGCGTCCGTACCTCTGGAGATCCGCACCGGCCGCGATCCGCGCTGGGCCCGGCCCGCCCTGCTCGGCCTGCTGGCCGTGACCGCGCTGCTCTACCTGTGGGGTCTGGGCGCCTCCGGCTGGGCCAACGCGTTCTACTCGGCCGCCGTGCAGGCCGGGTCGCAGAGCTGGACGGCGTTCTTCTACGGCTCGTCCGACGCGGCCAACTCGATCACGGTGGACAAGACCCCCGCCTCGCTGTGGCTGATGGCGCTCTCGGTGCGCATCTTCGGCCTGAGCGGCTGGTCGATCCTCGTGCCGCAGGCGCTGCTCGGCGTCGCCTCCGTCGGCGTGCTGTACGCGACGGTCCGCCGCTGGTACGGCCCGGCCGCCGGACTGCTCGCCGGTGCGGTGCTCGCGCTCACCCCGGTGGCGACGCTGATGTTCCGGTTCAACAACCCGGACGCGCTGCTGGTGTTCCTGCTCGTCGCCGCCGCGTACGCCACGGTGCGCGCGGTCGAGACGGCGAGCACCCGGTGGATCGCGCTGACCGGCGTGCTCGTCGGCTTCGGTTTCCTCACCAAGATGCTCCAGGCGTTCCTGGTGATCCCGGTCTTCGCCGGGGTCTACCTGCTGGCCGCGCCGACCGGTCTCGGGCGGCGGATCCGCCGGCTGCTGCTCGCCGGGCTCGCAGTGGTCGTCTCCGCCGGCTGGTGGGTGGCGATCGTCGAGCTGATGCCGGCGAGTGCCCGCCCCTACATCGGCGGCTCGCAGAACAACAGCATCCTGGAGCTGACGCTCGGCTACAACGGCCTGGGCCGCATCACCGGCGACGAGGTGGGCAGCGTCGGCGGCGGCGGGCGGCCCGGCGGGGGAGGCGGCGGACCGTTCTCCGGCCAGACCGGGCTGCTGCGGATGTTCGACACCGAGGTCGGCGGGCAGATCTCCTGGCTGCTGCCGGCCGCGCTGATCCTGCTGGTCGCGGGGCTGTGGCTGGCCGGGCGGGCGCCGCGTACCGACCGCACCCGGGCCGGTCTGCTGCTCTGGGGCGGCTGGCTGCTGGTCACCGGACTGATCTTCAGCTTCATGTCCGGGATCTTCCACGCGTACTACACGGTCGCCCTGGCCCCGGCGGTCGGCGCGCTGGTCGGCATCGGGACCACCCTGCTGTGGCGCGCCCGCTCCGCGGCGGTCCGGTGGCGCCGGCTGGCCGCCACGCTGGTCCTGGCCGGCACTTTGGCGGTCACCGCCTGGTGGTCCTGGCACCTGCTCGGCCGCACCCCCGACTGGCACCCCTGGCTGCGCCCCACAGTCCTGGCCGTCGGCCTGACCACCGCCGTCCTCCTGGCCGTCTCGGCGGTGATCAAGGAGTTCGTGTCCGGGAACGGCTTTCAGGGTGACGCGAACTCCTTGGTCAACTCCGAGGCGGGGGCGGGGCACCGGACCGGGTTCGCCGGGCGGGTCGTGCGGTGGGTCGCGCCGGTGGTGTCCGTCGCCGGGATCGCGGTGGCGCTGGCCGGGCCGGCCGCGTACGCGATGCAGACCGCTGCCACCCCGCACAGCGGCGCCATTCCGAGCGCCGGGCCGGCCGGAGCGGGTGGCTTCGGTGGCCCGGGTGGACCGGGCGGGCGGATGCCCGGGAACGGGCAGTTCCCGGGTGGCCCCCCGGGCGGGACCGGGCAGTTCCCCGGCTTCCCGGGCGGACCGAACGGCACCGGCCGGGACGGCGGGGCGAACGCCGGCGGATTCCCCGGCTTCCCGGGGGGCGGCCAGGCTCCGGGCGCACCCGGCGGCACCGGGCAGGACGGCACCACGCCGGGTGGCATCCCCGGTCAGGGTGGCTTCCCCGGACAGGACGGCGGGACCGGGCAGGAGGGGCGGGGGCAGCGCGGCGGTGGCATGGGCGGGCTGCTCGACGCCCGCGAGCCGAGCGCCGAGATGACCGCTCTGCTCACCGCCGACGCCGACGACTACACCTGGGTCGCCGCGACTGTCGGCTCGAACAACGCCTCCGGTTACCAGCTGGCGACCGGCCGGCCGGTCATGCCGATCGGCGGGTTCAACGGCAGTGACCCGTCGCCGACGCTCGCCCAGTTCCAGCGGTACGTCGCGGACGGGCGGATCCACTACTTCCTCGGCGGCGGCGGGTTCCGGGCCAACGGCGGCAGCAACGCCTCGGCCGAGATCGCCGCCTGGGTCGCGGAGAACTTCACCGCGACCACCGTCGACGGCGTGACCGTGTACGACCTGAGCAGCGGAAAGCAGGGCTGAGCGATGACTGACACGTACGCGCCCCGGGCCGCCGTGCAGGCCCGGCCCGCCGCAGACAGCGCGGTGCTCGACGTGGTGGTGCCGGTCTACAACGAGGAGGCCGACCTCGGGCCCTGCGTCCGGCGGCTGCACGCGCACCTGACCGCGCACTTCCCGTACCCGTTCCGGATCACGGTGGCCGACAACGCCAGCGTGGACGGCACCCCGGCGGTGGCCCGGGCACTCGCCGACGAGTTGCCCGAGGTGGGGGTGCTGCGCCTGGACGAGAAGGGCCGCGGGCGGGCGTTGCGGGCGGCGTGGTCGGCGTCGCCGGCGCCGGTGCTCGCGTACATGGACGTGGACCTGTCCACCGACCTGGCCGCGCTGCTGCCGCTTGTCGCGCCGCTCATCTCCGGGCACTCGGACCTGGCCATCGGCACCCGGCTGGCCCGCACCAGCCGGGTGGTCCGGGGCACCAAGCGGGAGGTCATCTCGCGCGGCTACAACCTGCTGCTGCGCGGTGCGCTGGCGGCGCGTTTCTCCGACGCCCAGTGCGGGTTCAAGGCGATCCGCGCCGACGTGGCCGCCGAACTGCTGCCGCTGGTGCGCGACACCGGCTGGTTCTTCGACACCGAGCTGCTGGTGCTGGCGCAGCGGGCCGGGCTGCGCATCCACGAGGTGCCGGTGGACTGGGTGGACGACCCGGACAGCCGGGTCGACATCGTCGCCACCGCGCTGGCCGACCTGCGCGGTATCGGGCGGCTGGGCCGGGCGCTGGTGACCGGGGCGCTGCCGCTGGCGCAGTTGCGCGCCCAGCTCGGCCGGGGGCCGTTGCCGGCACCGCCGGCGCAGGTGCCGATCGGGTTGCCGCGCCAGCTCGCCCGGTTCGCCGCGGTGGGCGTGGCGAGCACGCTCGCGTACCTGCTGTTGTTCCTGCTGGCCCGCGGCCCGCTCGGGGCGCAACCGGCGAACCTGCTGGCGCTGCTACTCACCGCGGTGGCCAACACGGCGGCCAACCGGCGGCTCACATTCGGGGTCAGCGGGCGCCGGCACGCCGGCCGGCACCACCTCCAGGGGCTGCTCGCGTTCGCGCTCGGTCTGGCCCTGACCAGCGGCTCCCTCGCCGTGTTGCACGCCACCACCACCCCGAACCGCGCCCTGGAGCTGACCGTCCTGGTCGCGGCCAACCTGGCCGCGACCGCCCTGCGCTTCCTCCTGCTCCGCCTGGCCATGCACCACCGCCCCTGACCCGGCCCCCGAACACCCCGTCGATCATGAGGTTGGCGGTGCGACACGCCGGGCGCCGGTGCCGTCAACTTCATGATCGACGGGGAGGGTGGCAGGGTTGTGGTGTGTACCGGGAGTGGGAGGCAGCGGGGGTTCCGGGCGCGGTTCTGTGGAGCAGCGTCTCCGGTGAGGGCGAGACGCGGGTGCTGCCGGACGGGTGCCTCGACCTGCTCTGGTCCAGCCGGTCCGGGCTGCTGGTGGCGGGTCCGGACCGCACCGCCCACCTGTCGCGGTCCGCGCCGGGGGACCGGTGGATCGGGCTGCGCCTGCCGCCGGGGACCGGCCCGGCCGTGTTCGGGGTACCGGCCGAGGAACTGCGGGACTGCCGCGTACCGCTGGCCGACCTGTGGGGCCGCGCCGCCGCCGAGGTGACCGAGCGGGTCGAGGCGGCGCTGGCCGCGCCGATCCGCGGCGACGCACCCGACGCCGTCAGCGCCGCCGATGCCCACGCCGCCTCGGTGCTCACCCGGGTCGCCCGGGACCGGCTGCGCGCGGCCGGCGGCCCCGACCCGGTCGGCGCGCGGGTCGCCGCCCGCCTGGCCGCCGGGGCCACCGTCGCCGCGACCGCCGCCGAGGTCGGCCTCGGCCCGCGCGCCCTGCACCGCCGCAGCCGGGTCCTCTTCGGGTACGGCCCGAAGACGCTGGCCCGCATCCTGCGGATGCGCCGCGCGCTGGACCTGGCCCGCGCCGGTGCGCCGCTCGCCGAGGTGGCGGTGCGCAGCGGGTACGCCGACCAGGCCCACCTGACCCGCGAGGTACGGGATCTGGCCGGGGTGCCGCCGACCCGGCTGCTCTGACCGGTCCGGAGCCGCCCGCAGGCGAGCTGACCGGTCCGGAAGCCGCGCGCGAGCCGGCCCGCGCCTACTCGGCCGCGGGCAGCGGGGCGAACAGATCCACGCCGTTGCCGTCGGGATCGTGCAGGACCGCGTACCGCTGGCCCCAGAAGGCGTCCCACGGCGGCATCTCGCCGTGGTGCCCGGCGCCGGTCAGCTCGGCGTACCAGCGGTCCACCTCGGCCGGGTCGGCGCACCGGAAGGCCAGGCTCATCCGGTTGTTGCCGCCGGACGGGTCGAACCCGGGATGGAAACTGCGGATCACCTCGACCGTGTCCCAGGCCAGCCGTACCCCGTTCGGCAGGGTGACCTCGACGTGCCCTTCCGTCTCGGCGCCGGGCGGGATCGGCAGCCCCAGCCGCCGGTAGAAGTCGAGCGTGCGGGCCATGTCGGTGACCACGGCCCCGACCAGATCGAACTGCGGTGTCATGCCGGCCACGGTAGGCGCGACCGGCCCGGCCCGTCTTGAACGGATCGGACGGGGGACGAGTGGCCGGTGTGGCCGCGCACCCGGACGTCGAGACGTTACGGTGGGGGACAAGTCCGGCGTGTAGCAATAAAGGTCGCATTCCGGGCGTGCTCCGATGGCCGGCGAGGGAAGGAAAGCAGCCGTGACGCATCTGGCCTACCTGGACGCGGGATCCGGCAGTCTCATCGTGCAGGCGGTGGTCGGCGGGGTGGCCGGGGTGGCGGTGGCCGCCAAGCTCTACTGGCGCCGTCTGGTGTCCCGGTTCCGGCGTCAGCCCTCCGACCAGGGTCCGGCGGCGTGACGATCCCCGACACCGGCGTACGCGTCGAGCCCGGCTCCTTCCGCGACCCCGGCAACCGGGTGTTCCACCGGGGCGAGGAGGTGCTGCGCGGACTCGACGAGCGGTCCGCCCGCGACTGGCGGGCGCTGGCCGTCACGGACTTCTTCCGGCAGGCCACCAGGGCCGGGCAGATCGTCGGCACCGAGGAGCTGACCCCGACCCCCGTCGACGCGCCCTGGACCACGGTGCTGCGGCACGAGCGGATCCCGTTCGTCTCGCACCCCTACGAGTGGTCGTACGCCATGCTGCGCGACGCGGCGCTGCTGCACCTGGACGTGCTGCGCGCCGCGCTGGAAGCCGGCTTCACCACCAAGGACGGCTCGGCGTACAACGTGCAGTGGCGCGGCGCCCGGCCGGTCTTCATCGACGTCGGCTCGTTCGAGGCGCTGCGCGACGGCGAACCCTGGGCCGGCTACCGGCAGTTCTGCCAGACGCTGCTCTATCCGCTGCTCATCCAGGCCCACCTCGGGCTGGACTTCCAGCCGTTCCTGCGCGCCCGCGTCGACGGCGTCGAGCCGGACCAGATGCGCCGGCTGTTCGGCGGCACCCGGCGCTGGCGGGCCGGCGTGCCCACCCACGTGCACCTGCACGGCGCCATGCAGGCCCGCAACTCCGCCGCGAGCACCACCGACGTCCGCGCCCAGTTGCGCGCCGCCGGATTCTCCCGCGAGCTGGCGCTGGCCACGGTACGCGGGCTGGCGAAGCTGGTCCGCCGCCTCGACCACCGGCCCGGCGACAGCCACTGGTCGGACTACCAGCGCACCTGCGCGTACTCGGTGCCGGACCGGCAGGCCAAGGAGGAGTTCGTCGACCGGGCGGTGGCCGCCGTCGGTGGCGGCTCGGCGCTGGACCTGGGCGCCAACGACGGCCGGTACGCCCGCATCGCTGCCCGGCACGCCGCGCACGTCGTCGCCGTCGAGCAGGACCCGGCGGTGGTCGACACGCTCTACCGCGCGCTGCGCGACGAGAGCGAGACACGGATCCTGCCGCTGGTGATGGACCTGGCCGACCCGTCCCCGGGTGGCGGCTGGCGCGGCGTCGAGCGGGCCGCGTTCGCCGACCGGGCCCGAGCGGACATCGTCCTGGCCCTGGCCGTGGTGCACCACCTCGCGATCGGGCGCAACGTGCCGCTGCCCGAGGTGCTCGACCAGCTCACCGCGCTCACCGCCACCGGCGGCAGCCTGGTGGTGGAGTTCGTCCACCCGGACGACCCGATGGCCCGCCGGCTCCTGGCGAACAAGCCCGACGGCCTGTTCCCGGACTACCGGCGCGACGCCTTCGAGGCGTTGCTCGCCCGCCGGGGCCGGGTGGTCGCCCGCACCGAGCTGCCGTCCGGCACCCGCACGCTCTACCAGGTGGTGGTGGGTGGCTGAGGAGACCCTCGCGCCACCCCGGGACCACGCCGCCGTCCCGGTCCGGCGGGAACGCCGGCAGTGGTGGCGGGCCGAGGCGGCCCGGCTGGCCGAGGTGGTGGCGCTGGTCGGGCTGGTGGTCACCCAGCCGCTGCTCGACGTGCTCGGCCGCAGCCCCGACTTCTTCCTGTTCCACCGCGCCTCCCGGGCCGACGTGCTGCTGCTTGTCGCCCTGATCGCGCTCACCCCGACAGTGCCGTTCGCACTGCTGGGCGCGCTCACGCTGCCCGCCGGACGCCTCACCCGGGCCGCCGTGCACACCGCGTTCGTGGGCCTGCTGCTCGCCGCGCTGGCGGTCCAGGTCGGCCGGCACCTGACACCGCTTCGGGGCGTACCCCTGCTCGTCGTCGCCGGTGTGGCCGGAGCCGCCGGCACGGCCGCCCACCGGCGGTGGCGGGCGCCCCGGCGGGTGCTGCGGGTCGCCGCCGCCGGGCCGCTGGTGTTCGTCGGGCTGTTCCTGTTCGCCTCGCCCGCCTCGGCGGTGGTGCTGCCGCGCGGCGAGGGCGGCGCGGCCGGTGTGGCCGGCGCGGGCGCGCACCCGCCGGTGGTCATGATCGTGCTGGACGAGCTGCCGCTGGTCTCCCTGCTCGGGCCGGACGGCCGCATCGACGCCGAGCGCTACCCGAACTTCGCGGCGCTGGCCGGCGGGTCGACGTGGTACCGCAACGCCACCGGCGTCAGCGGCTGGACGCCCTACGCGCTTCCCGCGATGCTCACCGGGCGCTACCCGGAGCGGGGGGTGGCACCGCACTACTCGCAGTACCCGGACAACCTGTTCACCGCACTCGGCGGCCTCTACCGCATCAAGGCCGAGGAGAGCATCACCCGGCTCTGCCCGCCGAGCCGCTGCGAACAGGCCACCACCCCGGAACAGGGGCTCGGCGTGCTGGTCCGGGAGAGCGGCAAGCTGCTCGGCCGGATCGCCGCGCCGATGGACAGCCGGATCGACCCGGAGGACTCCTACCGCGAGCGGACCGCCGCCGAGGCCGGGCTGGACGCCGCCGAGCCGGTGCCGGACGACCCGAAGTTCCGCTGGGACACCCTCGACGACAACCAGCCGGCCCGGTTCACCTCGTTCCTGGCCGGGCTGCGCCCCGACACCCGGCCCACGCTGCACTTCCTGCACCTGCTGATGCCCCACTCGCCGTGGGCGTACCTGCCGTCCGGGGCGCACTACGCGGCCCCGGAGGACCTGCCGAACGACGGCGCCGGCTGGGTCGACCTGGCCCGCGCCCGGCACCTGGCGCAGCTCGGCTACACCGACCGGCTGATCGGCGAGACGCTGCGGACGCTGCGCGCCACCGGCCTCTACGACAAGGCGCTGGTGGTGGTCACCGCCGACCACGGCGTCAGCTTCCGCCGCGACTGGCAGGGCCGGGGGATGGACGCCATCGACCACGCCGCGAACGAGGTGGCCTGGGTGCCGATGTTCGTCAAGGAACCCGGCCAGCGCGCCGGACGTGTGGACGACCGCAACTGGGAGCACGTCGACCTGCTGCCCACGATCGCCGACGAGACGCACATGCGGGTGCCCTGGCCGATGGACGGCCGGTCGGCGAAGGCCGCGCCGCGCGAGCGGGCCGACAAACGCTTCTACGACCGCCCCGGCCAGCCGGTCACCGTCACCGGCGGCGTGCCCGCCCCGCTCCCACCGCTCCCGGTCGACCGGCTCGTCGGCACCCGCGTCGGTGACGTGCCGGTCGGCGGGACCGCCACGGTGTCGAACCGGGACGCGTTCGACGCGGTCGACCCGGCCGGCGGCGGGCTGCCCGCGATGGTCTGGGGCACCGTGCCGGACGGCGTACCCGACGGTACCCGGCTCGCCGTGGCGGTCAACGGCACCGTCGGCGCGGTGGTGCCCGTGGTGCCGCCGGACGCCGGTGGGCGGCGGTTCGCCGCGCTGCTCGCCGACGACCGTCTGTTCGCCGCCGGCGCCAATCGCCTCGGCCTCTACCGGGTGGGCGACGACGGGACGCTGCGGCGGCTCACGCTGTCGTGACGGACCTCCCGAACATGCCCGTGGCCGCGCTCCCATCCGGTTTCCGGACCGGCTGGCCGGGAAACAGGTGACGCACACCTCACCCTCAAACCATGACGAGCGGTGTTCTCCGCGCCGTGATTACGGTAGAAGCGAAGGCAATTCAACGAAGATCTTGCCGGCGAAGCGAGGAACAGATGACGGAAGTCAAGCTCGACCACCCCGGTGGGCAGCTGTCGATGCCGGTGCAGTCCGCGGTTGAGGGCCCCGCCGGGATCGGGGTGAGCAAGCTGCTCAAGGAAACCGGGATGACCACGTACGACCCCGGTTTCGTGAACACCGCGTCCTGCTCGTCCGCCATCACCTACATCGACGGTGATGCCGGCATCCTGCGGTACCGGGGTTACCCGATCGACCAGCTGGCCGAGAAGTCCTCCTTCCTGGAGGTCTCCTACCTGCTGATCTACGGCGAGCTGCCGACCCAGACGCAGCTCACCGAGTTCAGCGAGCGGATCCGGCGGCACTCGCTGCTGCACGAGGAGATGCGCCGCTTCTTCGACGGCTTCCCCCGCGAAGCGCACCCGATGGCCGTGCTCTCCTCGGCCGTCAGCGCCATCTCGACCTTCTACCAGGACAGCCTGGACCCGTTCGACTCCGAGCACGTGGAGATGTCCACGGTGCGGCTGATGGCGAAGGTCCCCACCATCGCCTCGTACGCGTACAAGAAGTCGATCGGGCAGCCGCTGCTGTACCCGGACAACTCGCTGGGCTACGTCGAGAACTTTCTGCGGATGACGTTCGGCGTACCGGCCGAGCCGTACGAGGTCGACCCGGTCGTCGCCCGGGTGCTGGACATGCTGTTCATCCTGCACGCCGACCACGAGCAGAACTGCTCCACCTCGACCGTGCGGCTGGTCGGCTCCAGCAACGCCAACCTGTTCGCCTCGGTCTCGGCCGGCGTGAACGCGCTGTTCGGCCCGCTGCACGGCGGCGCCAACCAGGCCGTGCTGGAGATGCTCCAGAAGATCCAGGCCGACGGCGGCGACGTCCGCTCCTTCGTGCAGAAGGTGAAGGACAAGCAGGACGGCGTGAAGCTGATGGGCTTCGGGCACCGGGTCTACAAGAACTACGACCCGCGCGCCGCCATCGTGAAGAAGGCCGCCCAGGACGTGCTCGGCCGGATGGCCAAGCCGGACCCGCTGCTGGACCTCGCGGTGCAGCTCGAGGAGATCGCGCTCGCCGACGACTTCTTCGTGTCCCGGCGGCTCTACCCGAACGTGGACTTCTACACCGGCCTGATCTACAAGGCCATGGGCTTCCCGACGAAGATGTTCACTGTGCTGTTCGCGCTCGGCCGGCTGCCCGGCTGGATCGCGCAGTGGCGCGAGATGATCAACGACCCGGAGACCAAGATCGGTCGGCCGCGGCAGATCTACACCGGCGCCACCGAGCGGGACTACGTCCCCGCCGCCCAGCGCTGACGCAACCCCGGCGAAAGGCCGCCGCCCCCCACCCGGGGGCCGGCGGCCTTTCCCCTGTCCCGGCGCGCCGCCCTCGCTCCCGCCGATCTTGCACTCGATGCCCGGGTATTCCGGGCACTCCGGACCTCCTGCGGGCACCAAGTGCAAGATCGCGGGGGAGAGGGGCGGGGGAGAGGGGCTAGCGGAGGCCGGCGGCGGTGAGGAGGTTGCCCTCGGGGACGCGCGGGGTGGTGTGGCCGTGTGCCATGCGGTGCTGGGCGCGGGCGGCCGTGAAGGCCGGGTCGCCGGCGATGGCGGCGGCGTACGCGGCGGCCGTACGGGACGCGATCGCCGCCCAGCCGTACTGCTCGTGCACCATCGCGCGGGCCCGCCGGGCGAGCGCACGCGCCCGGTCCCGGTCGGACAGCAGCGTGTGCACCGCCTCGGCGAGGCCGTCCGGGTCGTGCGGGGCGAACGTCATCCCCGTGACGCCCGGTTCGACGATCTCGGCCAGCCCGCCGGTACGGGCCACGGCGAGCGGCGCGCCCGCGGCGGCCCCCTCCAGCGCCACCATGCCGAACGGCTCATAGATGCTCGGCACCGCGAAGCAGTCCGAGGCGGCCATCACGGCCGGCAGGTCGGTGCCGCCGAGGAACCCGGGCATGCTCACCGTGGCGCCGAGCCCGAGGCGGTGCACCTCGGCCTCCAGGTCCGCCTTGTACGGCCCGTCGCCGACGATCACCGCGCGCAGCCCGGGGTGCCGGTCGCGCAGCCGGGGCAGCCCGGCCAGCAGGTGCTGCACGCCCTTCTCGTACACCAGGCGGCCGGCGAACGTGACCAGCGGGCCGTCGGCGGCGAACCGGGCCCGGGCGGCGGCGACCGCCGACGCGGGCACCCGCCAGCGGTGCGGCTCGACGCCGTTGGGCACCACGTCGACCCGGGCGGCGTCCACACCGAACAGCGCGCCCACCTCGTCGCGCATGTAGCCGGAGCAGACGATCACCCGGCCGGACTCGCCGGCGAGCCAGTGTTCGACGCCGTGGATGGTGCGGTTCATCTCCTCGGGCAGCCAGCCCTGGTGCCGGCCCGCCTCGGTGGCGTGGATGGTGCTGACCAGCGGCACGTCCAGGTGCTCGCGCAGCGTCATCGCGGTGTGCGCGACGAGCCAGTCGTGGGCGTGGATCACGTCGTACGAGCCGGCGGAGGCGGCGCGCAGCGCGGCCCGGGTCAGTGTGTGGTTGAACGCCATCGTCCAGGCCAGCAGCGAGCCGGTGGCGAGGGGAAAGGTGACCGGGTCCTCGGCGGCGCGGACGACGCGCACGCCGTCGGCGTACTCCTCCAGGGGAGCGCCCTCGGCGTGGCGGGTGACGACTGTGACCTCGTGCCCGGCGGCGGCCAGGGCGACGGACAGCGCGTGCACGTGGCGGCCGAGCCCGCCGACGAGCACCGGCGGGTACTCCCACGACAGCATCAGGATGCGCCGGGTCCGGGGCGCGGACCCGGCCGGCGACGGGGGCGCCGGGCGGGAGGTGAGGGTGGGCCGGTGGAGCCGGTCCGTCGCGGTGGCGGGCTGAGCGCCGACCCGCAGAGTGGTCACGTGGATCTCCGTCCATGCATGGTGAGGCACGCCGGCATCGGTGGCGGCGACGAGCGGTGGTGGTGAGGGGTGGCCGAACGGCCGGGCGGGCCCGCGCGCGCGTGGGCCCGGATCCAGGAAAGTCCATCCGCCGCCGGTCCGCATCTCGAAAAGGGCGATCGTGACGGATGACACCCGAACGTCTATCCGTTCGCACGAGGGCGGATTCGGTTACGGTCCGAACGGGTGGATTGACGGCGGGTACGACTGGGCATCACCGGCGTGCGCATCGGCGGTTCCCCCTGTCCGGTGCGCTCACGATCATGGGCCGAAGGAGCGACATGCAGGTCTGGCCGGGCGAGAGCTACCCCCTCGGCGCCACGTACGACGGGATGGGCACCAACTTCGCGATCTTCTCCGAGGTGGCGGAGAAGATCGAGCTGTGCCTGTTCGACGAGTGGGACATCGGCACCGAGCGCCGGGCGGAGCTGCGCGAGGTCGACGCGTACGTCTGGCACGCCTACATCCCCGGCGTCGAGCCCGGCCAGCGCTACGGCTACCGGGTGCACGGGCCGTGGAACCCGGCCGAGGGGCTGCGCTGCAACCCGCACAAGCTGCTGCTCGACCCGTACGCGAAGGCGGTCGACGGGGAGGTCACCTGGCACCCGTCGGTCTACGACTACGAGGTCGGCGGCGACCCGGACCGGATGAACACCGAGGACTCGGCGCCGTACATGCCGAAGTCGGTGGTGGTGAACCCGTACTTCGACTGGGGCAACGACCGGCCGCCGCGCACCCCGTACCACCATTCGGTGATCTACGAGGCGCACGTGCGGGGCCTGACCATGCGCCACCCGGGCATCCCGGAGGAACTGCGCGGCACGTACGCGGCGATCGCCTCACCGGTGATGATCGAGCACTTCAAGCGCCTCGGCGTGACGGCGGTGGAGCTGATGCCGGTGCACGAGTTCGTGCACGACCACCGCCTGGCCGACCTGGGGCTGCGCAACTACTGGGGCTACAACACCATCGGGTTCTTCGCCCCGCACCACGGCTACTCCGCGCTGGGCCGCCTGGGCCAGCAGGTGCAGGAGTTCCGGGGCATGGTCAAGGCGCTGCACGCCGCCGGCATCGAGGTCATCCTCGACGTGGTCTACAACCACACCGCCGAGGGCAACCACCTCGGCCCGTCGCTGAGCTTCAAGGGCATCGACACCCCGAGCTACTACCGGCTCTCCGAGGACGACAGGCGCTACTTCGTCGACTACACCGGCACCGGCAACAGCCTCAACGTGCGCAGCCCGCACTCCCTGCAACTGATCATGGATTCGCTGCGCTACTGGGTGACCGAGATGCACGTCGACGGCTTCCGGTTCGACCTGGCCGCCACGCTGGCCCGCGAGTTCTACGAGGTGGACCGGCTGTCCACGTTCTTCGAGGTGGTGCAGCAGGATCCGGTGGTCGGCCGGGTCAAGCTCATCGCCGAACCGTGGGACGTCGGCCCCGGCGGCTACCAGGTCGGCAACTTCCCGCCGCAGTGGACCGAGTGGAACGGCAAGTACCGCGACACCGTCCGCGACTTCTGGCGCGGCGAGCCGGCCACGCTCGCCGAGTTCGCCTCCCGCATCTCCGGCTCCGCCGACCTCTACCAGGACGACGGCCGCCGCCCGTTCCACAGCATCAACTTCGTCACCTGCCACGACGGGTTCACGCTCACCGACCTGGTCTCCTACAACGACAAGCACAACGAGGCGAACGGCGAGGACAACCGGGACGGGGAGAGCCACAACCGGTCCTGGAACTGCGGCGTCGAGGGGGAGACCGACGATCCCGGTGTACGCGCGCTGCGCGCCCGGCAGCGGCGCAACTTCCTGGCCACGCTGATGCTGTCCCAGGGCGTGCCGATGCTCGGCCACGGCGACGAGCTGGGCCGCACCCAGCGCGGCAACAACAACGCCTACTGCCAGGACAGCGAGATCGCCTGGGTGGACTGGGACCGGGCCGACGACGAGCTGCTGGACTTCGTCCGCCGGCTCACCGAGTTCCGCAACCGGCATCAGGTGTTCCGCCGCCGCCGGTTCTTCACCGGCCTGCCGGTGGGCGGCCGGGCCGCCGGTTCCGGGCTGCCCGACCTGGCCTGGTACACCCCGGACGGCCGGGAGATGACCGGCGAGGACTGGGGCAACGACTTCGGCCGCTCGGTGGCCCTGTTCGTCAACGGCGACGGCATCGGCGAGCGCGGCCAGTACGGCCAGCGCCACCGGGACGACTCGTTCCTGCTGCTGTTCAACGCGCACGACGCGCCGCTGGACTTCACGCTGCCCGGCGAGGAGTTCGGCACCCGGTGGGAGCTGGTGATCAGCACCGCGGAACCCGATCCGGAGAAGACGATGCTCGTCGAGGCGGGCGGCACGGTCTGCGTGCCGGACCGCTCGCTGCTGGTCCTGGAGAGGACGGCCTGACCGATGCCCGCCACCCCCCGCTCGACGTACCGGGTCCAGGTGCGTCCCGGCTTCGACCTGGACGCCACGGCCGAGCTGGCGGGCTACCTCGCCGCGCTCGGCGTCACCCACCTCTACACCGCGCCCCTGCTCACCGCCACCCCCGGCTCCACGCACGGCTACGACGTCGTCGACCACCGCGAAGTCAACCCGCAGCTCGGCGGCGAGGCCGCCCGGGCGCGGCTGGTCCGGGCGTTGCGCGCGGCCGGGCTGGGTTTGGTCGTGGACATCGTGCCCAACCACGCCGGGGTGGCCCGGCCGGAGGCCAACCCGGCCTGGTGGGACGTGCTGCGGCGGGGACGCGAATCGGTGTACGCGCGCTGGTTCGACATCGACTGGGACCGCGGGCGGCTGCTGCTGCCGGTGCTCGCCGACACCGCCGACGCGCTCGACGACCTGAAGCTCGTCGACGGGGAACTCCGCTACCACGAGCACCGCTTCCCGGTCGCCGACGGCACCGGCGACGGCACGCCCCGCCAGGTGCACGACCGGCAGCACTACGAGCTGGTGAACTGGCGGCGCGGCGACGCCGAGCTGACGTACCGCCGGTTCTTCGCCGTGTCCGACCTGGCCGGCCTGCGGGTGGAGGACCCGGAGGTCTTCGACGCCACCCACGCGGAGATCCTGCGCTGGGTCGACGCCGGGGTGGTCGACGGCATCCGCGTCGACCACCCGGACGGGCTGCGCGACCCGGCCGGCTACCTGGCCCGGTTGCGCGCCGCCGCACCGGCGAGCTGGCTGGTGGTGGAGAAGATCCTGGAGTACGGCGAGGACCTGCCGGACTGGCCGGTCGACGGCACCACCGGCTACGACGCGCTGGCCGCCGTGTCCGGGCTGTTCGTCGACCCGGACGCCGAACCGGAGTTCACCACGCTCGACGGCCGGCTGACCGGGCGGCACACCTCCTGGCCGGACCTGACGCACGCCACCAAGCTGGAGGCCGCCACCCGGCTGCTCGCCGCCGAGCTGACCCGGCTGACCGCGCTCGTGCCGGAGCTGCCGGGCGAGCAGGTCCGCGCGGCCCTGGCCGAGTTGGCCGCCTGCTTCCCGGTCTACCGTGGCTATCCGCCCTCCGGCGCCCGGCACCTGGCCGCCGCCCGCAGCGAGGCGGGCCGCCGCCGCCCCGACCTGACCGGCGTACTCGACCAGGTCACCGCCCGGCTGCGCGACCCCGGCCACGAGCTGGCCGCCCGGTTCCCGCAGCTGACCGGCGCGGTGATGGCCAAGGGCGTGGAGGACACCGCGTACTACAGGTGGAGCCGGTTCGTCGCCCTCAACGAGGTCGGCGGCAGCCCGGCCCACTTCGGTGTGCCCCCGGCCGAGCTGCACCGGTTCGCCGCCAGCCGGCACGTGCGCTGGCCGGCGAGCATGACCGCGCTGTCCACCCACGACACCAAGCGCGGCGAGGACGTCCGCGCCCGCCTCGCGGTGCTGTCCGAGCTGCCCGGCCGCTGGGCCGAGCGGGTCGCCGACTGGATGTCGCGCGCGCCGCTGGCCGACCCCGCGCTGGCCCACCTGCTCTGGCAGACCGCCGTCGGGGCGTGGCCGATCGAACGGGAGAGACTGCACGGGTACGCCGGGAAGGCCGCCCGGGAGGCGTCGGTCACCACGAGCTGGGCCGATCCGGACCCGGCCTTCGAGCACGAGATGCACGCCCTGGTCGACCGGATGTACGACGACCCGGAACTGCACGCCCAGATCACCGCGTTCGCCGCCGAGATCACCCCGCCCGGCTGGTCGAACGCGCTGGGGCAGAAGCTGGTGCAGCTCGCCATGCCCGGCGTGCCCGACGTCTACCAGGGCACCGAGCTGTGGGAGAACTCGCTCGTCGACCCGGACAACAGGCGGCCTGTCGACTTCGCCGTACGCCGGGACCTGCTGGCCCGGCTCGACGCCGGCTGGCGGCCCGCGGTGGCCGCCGACGGCGCGGCCAAGCTGCTGGTGGTGTCCCGGACGCTGCGGCTGCGCCGCGACCGCCCGGACCTGTTCGGCGGCTACCGGCCGGTGCCGGCGCGCGGCCCGGCCGCCGCGCACGCGGTGGCCTTCGACCGTGGCGGCGCGGTCGCGGTGGCGACCCGGCTGCCGCTGCGGCTGGCCCGTTCCGGCGGCTGGCGGGACACGACCCTGTCACTTCCCGTTCACGAGTGCACCGACTTGTTCACCGGGCGGGTCTACAGTGGTTCTGAGCTGCTCCTTCATGATCTGCTGAGCACCTATCCCGTCGCCCTCCTCGCACCCACCGACTCTGTGGAGGCCGCCGCATGACCGAGTTCACGGTGTGGGCGCCCGAGGCCGCCCGGGTGCGGCTGCGCCTTTCCGGTGCGGCCGACCACGCGATGCGCCAGGGGCCGGACGGCTGGTGGCGGGTCGAGGTGCCCGACGCCGGGCCCGGCACCGACTACGCGTTCCTGCTCGACGACGACGAGCAGGCCCTGCCCGACCCCCGCTCGGCCTGGCAGCCGGCCGGGGTGCACGGGCCCAGCCGGCTCTACGACCACGCCGCGTTCGGCTGGACCGACTCCGCCTGGACCGGCCGGCAACTGCCCGGCAGCGTGCTGTACGAGCTGCACATCGGCACGTTCACCCTCCAGGGCACGTTCGACGCGGCGATCGCCAAGCTCGACCACCTCGTCGACCTCGGCGTGGACATGGTCGAGCTGCTGCCGGTCAACGCGTTCAACGGCGAGTGCAACTGGGGCTACGACGGTGTCTGCTGGTACGCCCCGCACGAGCCGTACGGCGGCCCGGACGGCCTGAAACGGTTCGTCGACGCCGCCCACGCCAAGGGCCTGGGGGTGATCCTCGACGTCGTCTACAACCATTTCGGGCCCTCCGGGGCCTACGCGCCGCGGTTCGCGCCGTACCTCACCGAGCAGAGCAACACCTGGGGCCGCACCGTCAACCTGGACGGCCCGCACTCCGACGGGGTACGCCGCTACATCGCCGACAGCGTGCTGGGCTGGCTGCGCGACTACCACGTCGACGGGCTGCGGCTGGACGCCGTGCACGCCATGCCCGACGGCCGGGCCGTGCACTGGCTGGAGGAGGTCGCCGCCGAGGTCGAGGCGCTGTCCACGCACCTCGGGCGGCCGCTGTCACTGGTCGCCGAGAGCGACCTCAACGACCCGCGCCTGATCACGCCCCGCGAGGCGGGCGGCTACGGCCTGCACGCCCAGTGGAACGACGACGCCCACCACGCGCTGCACACGCTGCTCACCGGCGAACGGCAGGGCTACTACGGCGACTTCGGCTCCCTGGAGTGCCTCACCGACGTGCTGACCGGCGGGTTCTTCCACGCCGGCACCTGGTCCAGCTTCCGGGGCCGCAGCCACGGCCGCCCGGTCGACAGGCAGCGCACACCCGGCCACCGCTTCGTGGCGTACCTGCAGAACCACGACCAGATCGGCAACCGGGCCACCGGCGACCGGATCTCCGCCACCCTGTCGTCCGGCCTGCTGCGCGTCGGCGCGACGCTGCTGATGACCGCGCCGTTCACGCCGATGCTGTTCATGGGGGAGGAGTGGGCGGCCTCCACGCCGTGGCAGTTCTTCACCAGCCACCCCGAGCCGGAACTCGCCGTGGCGGTCGCCACCGGCCGCAGACGCGAGTTCGCCGACCACGGCTGGGCCACCGAGGACGTGCCCGACCCGCAGGACCCGCAGACGTTCCTGCGGTCCCGGCTGGACTGGGCCGAGCTGGACAAGCCGGAACACCGCGAGACGTACGACCTCTACCGGCGGCTGATCGCGCTGCGCCGTTCCCGGGCCGACCTGTCCGACCCCCGGCTGGACCGGGTCGACGTCCGCCACGGCGACCGGTTCCTGGTGATGCGGCGCGGCGACACGCTCGTGGTGGCGAACCTGGCCGGCCGGGCGCAGCGGATCAACCTGCCCGGCGTGGTACGCCGGGTGCTGCTCGCCACCTCCGAGGGCGTCACCGTGATGCGCGACGGCATCGAGCTGCCGCCGGAGAGCGCGGCGATCGTGGCGCTCTGAGCGCTCACCGGTGAAGTTTGCGCCGTACCGCCTCGGCGTCGGCGTGACCGAGTTCCTCGTACAACGCGAGTGACCGCCGCCAGGCGTCCCGGGCCGCGTCCGGCCGCCCGGCCGCGGCCCACGTGTCGCCGAGGTGGTCCAGCACGATGCCCTCGGCATGCCGGTCGCCGATCTCGGCGAACAGGGCGAGGGCCTGGTGGAAACAGTCGACCGCCTGGCCGTACTCGCCGAGGTGGTGGTGGGCGAAGCCGATGCTGTCCCACGTGTTCGCCTGCCCGTACGCGCTCCCGGCCTGCTCGGACAGGGCGAGCGCGCGGCGGCAGAACGTGATCGCGTCGTGGTGCTCGCCGAGCTGCGAGTGGTACCAGCCGATCGCGTTGAGCGCGACCGCCTGCTTGAGCGGGCTCCCGACCCGTTCGTAGAGGGCGAGGCTCCGCCGGGCGTGCGGCAGGGCCTCGCGGGGTTGCCGCTGCCGGTCGTGGAGCATGCTGAGGTCGAAGTGGGTGTGCGCCCGTCCCTCGTCGTCGCCCAGGGCGGCGAACAGGTCCAGCGCGGCGAGCAGGTTGCGCTGCGCCTCGGCGTACCGGCCCAGGTTGGAGCAGGCCCCGGCGAGGAGCCGGTGCGCCTGCGCCTGCGCCGGGCGGTCACCCGAGCGTCCGGTCGCCTCGACCGCCCGGCGGGCCACAGTGGCCCAGTCGTGCCAGTGGCCCTGCCTGTCGAAGTACGTGGCCAGGGTCCACGAGAGCTGCCCGGCCGCGGCGTCGAGGCCGTTGCCGGCCGCGTACTCGATGGTCGCCATGAGCACGTGGTGCTCGCGGGTGAACCAGGCCAGCGCCGCCGCCAGGTCGTCGAGCCGTTCGACGGTCACCCCCGGCGCGGCGGGGGCCAGGGTCAGCGGGTCGCGCTGCGGTGACAGCAGCAGCGCGGCCGCGTGTGCCGTGTGCAGGTGGTGGTCGACCAGCCGGCACAGCGCGGGCCGGGGACCGGCGCGGTCACCTGTCGCCCGCTCGACCGCGAAACTCCGGACCAGGTCGTGCATGCGGTACCGGCCCGCGACGTGCTCCTGCACGAGATGCGCGTCGACCAGCTCGCGCAGCGACGGGCGCAGCTCGTCCGGCGTACGGGCGGTCAGGCTTGCCACCGCGTCCCGGCTGATGTCCGGGCCGGGGGCGAGGCCGAGCAGCGTGAACACGTCCGCCGCGGCCGGCGTGAGTGCCGCGAGCGAGCGGGACAGCACCACGCGCAGGTTCGTCGTCGGCTCGTCGCCGGCCAGCGCGTCCAGCGGGTGGACCGCCGTGGTCAGCTCCGCCGCGACCGACGACAGCGGGAGGTCTGGGTGAAGCGCCGCACGGGCCGCCACGATCCCGAGCGCCAGCGGCAGACCCCCGCAGAAGCGCAGGATGTCCGCGACGGCGTCCGGGTGTCCCGCCACCCGTGCGGCACCCACCTGCCGGACGATCAGCTCGTGGGCCTCGTCGTCGGGCAGCACGTCCAGCGGCAGCGGTCGCGCGCCGTGGGTGGTGACGAGGCCGGCCAGCTGCCGGCGGCTGGTCACCAGGACGGCGCTCGTGGGCGTGCCGGGCAGCAGCGGGACCACGGTGGCGGCGTCGCGGGCGTCGTCGAGGACGATCAGCAGCCGGCGGCCGGCGACGAGCGTCCGGTACAGCGACGCCTGGGCCTCCGGATCGGCCGGGACGCGTGCCGGTTCGACGCCGAGCGCCTCGAGGAAGCCGCGCACCGCCACCGGCCAACCGACCGGCTCCCCGGTCGGGTCGAAGCCGCGCAGGTTGACGTAGAGCTGCCCGTCGGGGAAGCGGCCGGCGTTGGCGTGCGCCCAGCGCAGCGCCAGCCAGGTCTTGCCGACGCCCCCGCCGCCGCCGATGGACGAGATCACCACCGGCGATCCGGCGCCGTCCGGGTGGCCCGCGTCGGCGAGTTGTTCGTCGAGGCGCGCGAGCTGGGCGGTACGGCCGGCGAAGACCCCTGGTGACGCGGGTAGCTGCCGGGGCGCGGTGCCCGCATCCCGTGCCGTGCCGGGCGACCGGTCGGTGGCCGGCGTGCCCGGTTCCCCGTCTGCCGGGAGGTCCGGCGGCGCGATCGCCGCGTCGGCGGTGAGGATCTGCTGATAGAGCTGTGCCAGCGGCGGGCTGGGGTCGGCGCCGATCTCGGCGGCCAGCCTCCGGCGCAGCCGGTGGAAGTGCTCCAGCGCGTCGGCCTGCCGCCCGCACCGGTAGAGCGCGAGCATCGCCTGCGCCGCCAGGCGCTCGTCCCACGGGTACCGGCCGCTCAGATCCAGGACGTCGGGGAGGAGACGGGCATGTGTGCCCCGGCGCAGCGCGATGTCGTTGCGGTCCAGTGCGGCCGCGAGTCGCTGCCGGTCGAGGGTCTGCCGGTAGGCCGCCAGCCACGGCGTGGCCAGCCCGTCGAACGCCTCGCCGCGCCAAAGTCCGAGCGCCCGCTCCAGAGCGCTGATCGCCGTCGCGTCGTCCTCGGCGCGCCGGGCCTGCTCGGTCAGCGCGCGGAAGCGGTGCAGGTCGACGCGGTCCGGGTCGACGGCGAGCAGGTAGCCGGGATGACGCCGGACGATGCGGACGTCGTCCGTGCCGGCCAGCGCGTGCCGCAGCCGCGACAGGTAGCCACGCAGGGTTGCGGTGGCCCCGTCCGGCACCTCGTCGCCCCAGACCCGGCTGATGAGCTGTCCGGTCGCGACGACCCGGTTGGGCTCGACCAGCAGGGCGGCGAGGACGCACTGCTGACGGGCGTGACCGACCCGGACCGCCCGGCCGTCGACCCGGACGTCCAGGTCGCCGAGCACCCGGAACTCCACCGCCACGGACTGTCACGCTAGCCCCGGGTGGTGCTGGCCGGACCGGGCGTGACGACGATCCGACAGGTGGCGGCGCGACGGTCCGCGCTCCCGGTCTCCCGGTGCGCGGACCGCCGTGCCGGCGGGATCACGGGCAGTTGAGCGGGAGATCCAGTGTGGGCCGGGGATCGTCGATCACCGCGTCCGGGCCGCAGTCACCCTCGTCCCAGCCGGGGCCGCCGACCAGGGTGTCCACGCCCTTGTCGCCGAAGAGGTAGTCGTCGTTGCTGCCGCCGTCCACGCGGTCGTTGCCGTCCAGCGCGCTGGGCCCGATGAAGCGGTCCCCGTGGATGGTGTCGGCGCCACCGTCGCCGTGGAGGTTGTCGTTGCCCAGGTCGCCCCAGATGTCGTCGCCGTGAAAGCCGCCGTAGACGATGTCGTCGCCGGTGTTGGCCTTGATGTCGTCGTTGCCGGCGAGGCCGCAGATGATGTCGTCGTAGACGCTTCCGACGATGACCTCGCGAGCGGGCGTGCCGATGATGAACTCCCGGTTGTTGCTGCTGGTGCTGACGTAGACCCCGACGGCGTCCATCCTGGTGTATCCGGCCGGCACCGGAAACCCGGAGTAGGGGCCGCAGTCGGGGGGGACGATGTAGGCCGCCGACGCCGGGGTGGCGCCGCCGGCCAGGCCCGCGGCGGCCAGGACGAGCGCCCCGGCCACCGAGGCGGCGGTACGGGCGGTGGAGAGGTACCGGTGTGACATGACGCTTCTCCCTTGCGGTTGATGTGTACGAGAAGCGTCACCGGCGAGCGTTCAGCGGACGTGCAGCAAACGTGCAGCCCGCCCGCCTCAGCGTCGATCTTGGAGTTGTGGCGCCTCGAAGGTCGCACATGTCCGGTTCGCGAACCACCACAACTCCAAGATCGGCGGAGCGGGGAGCGGTGAGTTCGCCGAGGGGGCGCGGTCCTACCTCTGACGGCCCGACTCTGGAGGTTTCATGTCCGACACGCTGACCCGCCGCGAGCTGTGGGCGCTCGCGCACGCCGAGCGCGCCGCCCTGGCCGACGACCTCGCCGATCTCGACCCGGCGCACTGGGCCCGGCCCTCGCTGTGCGGCAGGTGGACGGTGCAGGAGACGCTCGCGCACATGACGGCGGCGGCGAGCGTCGGCCGCGTCCGGTGGCTCGCCAGCGTGCTCGGCGCCCGGTTCGACTTCGACCTGCACAACGACCGCCGGCTGGCCGAGCACCGCGGCGCCGGCCCGGGGGAGACGCTGGACCGGTTCCGCCGGATCATCGGCAGCACCACGTCGACGTTCGGGCCGACCGAGGCGTGGCTCGGTGAGGTGGTCGTGCACGCCCAGGACATCCGGCGTCCGCTCGGCCTGACGCGGACGCCGTCGGTCGAGGCCGTCACGCCGGTCGCCCGGTTCTACGCCGGGCGGGACTTCACGGTGGCCGGGCGCAGCGCGATCGAGGGCCTGCGGGTGGAGGCCACCGACGGGCCGTTCACCGCCGGCGCCGGCCCGCTGGTCAGCGGCACCACTGTCGCGCTGATGATGGCGATGGCCGGGCGGGCCGCGTACTGCGACGACCTCACCGGCCCCGGCGTGCAGACGCTGCGGGAGCGGTGCGCGCCCGCCTGACCGAGGCCGATGACCCGGGGGCGGGCCCGGTCACGACCGCGGCAGCGTCAGGATCTCCGCGCCGCCGTCGGTGATGGCGATGGTGTGCTCGCTGTGCGCGGTGCGGCAGCCGGTCGCGCTGCGCAGCGTCCACCCGTCGGCGTCGGTGACCAGCGTGGCGGTGTCCGCCATGATCCACGGCTCCAGCGCCAGCAGCAGCCCGGGCCGCAGTGTGTAGCCGCGACCGGGCCGCCCGGTGTTCGACACGTGCGGGTCCTGGTGCATCGTCGACCCGACGCCGTGGCCGCCGAACTCGGTGTTGACCGTGTAACCGGCTCCGGCGAGGACCGAGCCGATGGCGTACGAGAGGTCGCCGACGCGGGCGCCGGGGCGGGCCGCGGCGATCCCGGCCTGCAACGCCCGTTCGGTCGCTTCGATGAGCGCGACGCTCTCCGCGGGCCGGGTGTCACCGACGACGAAACTGATCGCGGAGTCGGCCACCACCCCGCCCAGGGAGACGGCCAGGTCGAGGCTCAGCAGGTCGCCGTCGGCGAGCGTGTAGTCGTGCGGCAGCCCGTGCAGCACCGCGTCGTTGACCGAGGTGCAGATGTAGTGGCCGAACGGGCCGCGCCCGAACGACGGCTCGTAGTCGACGTAGCAGGACTGCGCCCCGGCCTCGGCGATCATGCGCTGGGCCTGCCTGTCGATGTCGAGCAGGTTGGTGCCGACGGTGGTGCTGCCGCGCAACGTCTGCAGGATGTGGGCGACCAGGGCGCCGGTGTCCCGCGCCCGCCGGACGTCGGTGCGGCTCAGGATCTCGATCATGCAGGCGCCTTCCTCGCAGAACCAATAAGTATCCCGGCCATGTTATCCCGGTATTAGAATCCTGGCATGGTCCGGTTGCCCCTCACCCCCGCCGAGGTCGAGCGCGGGCAACGCCTCGGCGCGCTTCTGCGCCGCGCCCGGGGTGAGCGTTCGATGCTGCTCACCGCGCTCGACGCCGGAGTCTCCCCGGAGACCCTCCGGAAGATCGAGTCCGGCCGCGTCGCCACGCCGGCGTTCCCCACCATCGCCGCCATCGCCGACGTCCTCGGCCTCTCCCTCGACGAGGTGTGGGCCGAGATCAACCGCTCCGACACCGCGGTGCGTCTCGCGCCGTCGGAGCAGCGCCTGGCCTCGTAGCGCGCCCTGTCGGCGAGGAGAACATACCGAGTATGTAAGCTCCGTCGCATGCCGCCCTCGCGTCGCGCCGTCGCGCTTGTCGTACCCGTCGCCGGTTTCCTGCTCGGTTTCCTGGACTTCGTCTGGATCAAGTGGGTGCCGTTCCCCTTCGCCGAACTCGGCAACTCCACCGCCACCTGGGCGGTGGCCGCGTTCGCGCTCGGCTGGTGGATCCGGGCGGGCGCGGTGCGCGCCGCCGTGGCCGCCGGCGTCCTGCTGATCGTCGCGGTGCCCAGCTACTACCTGGCGGCGACGCTGCTCCAGGGCGACGACATCGCCGTGATCTGGGCGCTCACCTCGTTCGTCTGGATGGCGTTCGGCGTGGTGGCGGGCGTGGTGTTCGGCGTCGCCGGAATCTGGGCGCGGACGCAGGGATGGCGGCGCGTCGTCGGGGTCGCGCTGCCGGTGGCCGTGTTCGTCGAGGAGGCGCTGCGGTTCGCGCTGAAGTCACGGTCCGGTTATCCCGGAGCGTGGTGGAACGTGGCGATCGACCTCGCACTCGCCGCGCTGCTCGTGGTGCTGATCGGCCGGTCCGCCCGGGTGCGGCTGCTGGCCGCCGCGGTGGCGCTGCCGCTGGCCGCGGCGGGCGCGGTCACGTTCGCCGCCGTCGCGGGCTGACCTGTCCCGTCGGCCGGCGGGCCATCGCCGGCCGAGGACACGGGCCGACCAGGGCAGCGGGCCACCGCGCCGGCCGAGGCGGCGAGCGGCCGGCCCGACCGGGGTCGGCGACAATGACCCGAGTAAGGCGTGGTCCGGACGACGGGGGAGGAAACGGATGATCCGACGACAGGTGCTCGCGGCGGCGATGCTCACGGCGACGGCTCTGGTGGCCGGCTGCACGAAGGACCGGCCCGAAGCCGCACCGCCCACCAGCGCCCCGGCCGCATCCACCGCCACGGCCACGCCGAGCGCCACACCGAGCGCCGAGCCGGTGCCCGCGCCGGCCGAGCTGGCGGCACTGGAGCGGCGCTTCGGCGCCCGGATCGGCGTCTTCGCCCTCGACACCGGCACCGGCCGTACCCTCGCGCACCGGGCCGACGAGCGGTTCGCGTACGCCTCGACCTGCAAGGCCCTCGCCGCCGGCGCGATGCTGGCCGCCACGTCCGACGCCGACCGGGACCGGGTCGTCCGCTACCGGCGCGCCGACCTGGTGGCGCACTCCCCGGTGACCGAACGGCACGTGGAGACCGGCATGACGCTGCGGGACGCGGCCGAGGCAGCGGTGCGGTACAGCGACAACACCGCCGGCAACCTGCTGTTCGACGCGCTCGGCGGCCCGGCCGGCTTCGCACGGGCACTCCGGGACGTGGGCGACCAGGTCACCCGGCCCGCCCGCACCGAGCCGGAACTCAACGCGGCCACGCCCGGCGACGAGCGCGACACCAGCACGCCCCGCGCGCTGGCCGGCTCGCTGCGGGCGTACACGCTGGGGGAGACCCTGCCGCCCGCGGACCGCGACCTGCTGCTGGGCTGGATGCGGGCCAGCACCACCGGCAGCGGGCTGGTCCGGGCCGGCGTGCCGGCCGGCTGGCAGGTGGCGGACAAGTCCGGCACCGGCGGGTACGGCACCCGCAACGACATCGCCGTGGTGTGGCCGCCGGACCGGGCGCCGATCGTGCTGGCGGTCATGACCAGTCACGACAGCCGCGACGCGAAGCCCGACGACACCCTGGTCGACCAGGCCGCGCGGGCGACAGTGACCGCGTTGCGCTGACCGGAGGCCCGGCTCAGGGGATCGGCCACTCGTGCACGGGCCGGTTGCTGTGCATCAGGTCGACGTAGTGGCGGACCACCTCGCGCAGCGCCGCCGGCCGGTCCAAGTGGTCGGCCGACTCCAGCCGGTGCAGCGTCTCCACCTGCCACGTCGCGCCGTTGCGGCCGGTCAGGCAGCGCTGCTCGACGATGCCGAGCAGCCGGTCCCGCTCGGCCGGGTCCAGGCCCCACCGGTCCAGCCCGTGGTGGGCCATCGGCAGCAGCCGGCGCAGCACCAGCTCGGTCACCGGCAGATAGCCCAGCCCCGGCCAGTACACCTGGGCATCGATGCCGTGCCGGGCGCAGGCGTTGAAGTTCTCCTCGGCCGCGCTGAACGACATCTGCGACCACAGCGGACGGTCCGACTCGGCGAGCGCCCGCACCAGGCCGAAGTAGAACGCGCCGTTCGCGACCGTGTCCAGCACCGTCGGCCCGGCCGGCAGCACCCGGTTCTCCACCCGCAGGTGCGGCCGGCCCTTGAGCACGTCGTAGACCGGCCGGTTCCACCGGTAGATGGTGCCGTTGTGCAGCCGCAGCTCGGCCAGCTTCGGCACGCCGCCGCTGTGCAGTGTGGCCGCCGGGTCCTCCGGGTCGCACACCGGCAGCAGCGCCGGGAAGTAGCGGACGTTCTCCTCGAACAGGTCGAACACCGAGGTGATCCAGCGTTCGCCGAACCACACCCGGGGGCGTACGCCCTGGGCCTTGATCTCCTCCGCCCGGGTGTCGGTGGCCTGCTGGAACAGCGGCACCCGGGTCTCGCGCCACAACTCCCGGCCGAAGAACAGCGGGGAGTTCGCGCCGAGCGCCACCTGGATGCCGGCGATCGCCTGCGCGGCGTTCCAGTAGTCGGCGAACTGCGCCGGGCTGACCTGGAGGTGGAACTGGGTGCTGGTGCACGCCGCCTCGGGGGTGATCGTGTCGGCGGTGGTGGCCAGCCGCTCCACCCCGCTGATCGCGATCGGCAGGTCCTCGCCGCGGGCGGCGAAGATCTGCTCGTTGAGCAGCGCGTACCGGGGATTGGCCGACAGCGTCTCGGCGGTCAGGTGCTCCGGGCGCAGCGTCGGCAGGATCCCGACCATCACCATGTGCGCGCCCACCGTGCGGGCCTTCTCCTCCGCGGCGTTCAGGCTGGCCCGGACGTGCTCCTCGAACGCCGCGGTGCCGGTGCCGGCGAGCCGCCGCGGCTCGACGTTGATCTCCACGTTGAACTGGCCCAGCTCGGTCTGGAACGCCGGGTCGGCGATCGCCTCCAGCACGTCGGCGTTGCGCATGGCCGGGTCGAAGCCGTCGTCGACCAGGTTCAGCTCGATCTCCAGGCCGGTCATCGGCCGCTCCACGTCGAACCGGGACTCGCGCAGCATCTCGGCGAACACGTCCAGGCACCGCCGGACCTTCTCGCGATAGCGGGCCCGGTCCTCCCGGCTGAAGGTACGCACGCCGACGTCCTCGCCCATGGTCACCACCCTGTCACCGTTGGTTCTCCCCAACCTCGCACGGAGTGGCGGGTCAGGAAAGGCCCGGAGGCCCTTTTCTGTACCCCGTGGTGGCCCCGGTGATCCCCGTCGCGGGGCTGCGGGTTCCGTCCGGGCGGCCCGGCCCGGACGGCTAGCATGGCCGCCGACGGCGAAGGGGAGTGGCGGAATGCGCGACGGGTGGATCCGGGCGTTCGTGGTGGCGGCGTTCGCCGAGGGATGCTCGTGGGCGGCGCTGCTGGCCGGCATGGCGGTCAAGTACGGCCCGCCGGGCAACGAGATCGGCGTGAAGATCTTCGGCCCCATCCACGGCGCGTTGTTCGTGATCTACGGCCTGCTGGCGCTCGTGGTGGCCCGGCGGCGCCGCTGGACGCTCGTGCAGACCGGGCTGGCCCTGGTCAGCGCGGTGCCCCCGTTCGCCACAGTGCTGTTCGAGCGCTGGGCGAGCCGCCGGGGCCTGCTCGACGCGCCGGCGCCGGTGGGAAAGCCGCTCACCCCCGCCGGTCGCTGACCGCGGCGACGTCCTCCGCGAGGAAGCCGGCCAGCACGTCGGTCAGCTCCCGCGGCGCCTCCTCGGCCATGTGGTGCCCGGACGGGATCGACGCGGTCCGCACGTCGTCGGCCCAGTCGCGCCAGATCGCGGCCGGGTCGCCGTAGAGGTCGACCATGTCGTCGCGCTCGGACCAGGCGAACAGCACCGGGCAGCCGATCCGGCGCCCGGCGGCCCGGTCGGCGTCGTCCGCCGCCCGGTCCGGCCCGAGCCCGGCCCGGTAGTCCTCGCACATGGCGTGCACAGTCGCCGGGTCACCGATGGCCCGCCGGTAGTCGGCGTACGCCTGCTCGCCCATCTCCTCCGGTGACCCGCCGTACCAGGCGTCCGGGTCGGCGTTTATGACCCGCTCGGCCGGCTTGGCGAGCTGGCCGAGGAAGAACCAGTGCCACCAGCGGGCGGCGAACCGGGCGTCGCAGCGGGCCAGCGCCTCACCGATCGGCACCCCGTCCAGCACACCGAGGCGGCTCACCCGGTCCGGGTGGTCCAGGGCGGTCCGCATCGCCACGTACGCGCCGCGGTCATGACCGATCACTGCGGCCCGGCGGTGGCCGAGCGCGTCGAGCAGCCCGACCACGTCGGCGGCCATCGCCCGCTTGGAGTAGACGGTGTGCTCCGGGTCGCTCGGCGGCTTCGACGAGCCGCCGTAACCGCGCAGGTCCGGGCAGATCACCGTGTGTCGCGCGGCCAGCCGCGGCGCCACCCGGTGCCAGGTCGCATGGGTACGCGGGTGCCCGTGCAGCAGCACCACCGGTGGCCCGGAGCCGCCGTGGCGTACGCGCAGGCGGACCGCGCCGACGTCGATCTCGGTGAGTGTGAAACCGGGGAACATGGCCGCAGCGGTGCCCGCCACCGGCGGCCGGGAAACCTAGGTGAGCGCCGAGCAGGCGGCCACGCCGAACAGCAGCACGGCGCCCAGCATCGCCTGGAGCAGCAGCGCCGGACCCAGGTGCGACCAGAGCGTGGCCGTACGCGGGGTGAGCAGCTGCCCGGTGGTCAGGTTGACGATCCGCTCGATCCGCGGCGGCAGGTCCTCGTCGCGTTGCGCCCGCAGCGTGAGCTGGACGTGGTCGCCGGGGTGCAGCGCGCTCTGCGGCAGGTGGCCGTGCAACTCGACCTCGACCAGCCGGCCGGTGGCGTCGCGGACCCGGACCGGGGTGACCAGGAACTCCGGCCCCTTCTTCAGCTCCTTGAAGCTGCGCCGGGCCCCGCCGCCGCCACTGCTGAGCAACGCGCGCACCACCTTCAGCAGCAGCCCCACCACCCCCGCGGCGGTGAGCACCGCGACCAGCGCGGGCTGCCCGACCCGGACCTCCCGGGCGTAACCCTCCATCAACCGGACCAGACGCCCGGTGACGACGCGTTCCGTCGGGTGGACGACGCGTCGGATGTACAACTCCGTATCCATGTTCACCACCGAGAGTCCCGTGCCGTGCACAGATGGTATCGGCCCTTCGGGTTGAACGACGTGAATGAACGGTGGTCACGCCCGGGCGGCCGGCAGGTGAACTCCGCCGGGGCGCGGGTATGCGTGCGGCCGAGCCGGAAAGGGGTCGAGCATGCAGCTGTCCTTCCTGCGCCCGCTCTACGACCGTCCCGGGCCGTGGTGCTCGGTGTACATGGACGCCTCCCGCGACACCCAGGACGCGCGAGCGCAGGTCGACCTGCGCTGGCGGGCCCTCAAGGGCGACCTGCTGGGGCAGGGCGCCGACCCGGTCACCGTCGAGGCGGTGGAGGAGGTCGTCCGCCGGCACCAGCCGATGCCCGGCGACTACGGCATCGCCGTGTTCGCCAGCCGGGGCCGCGTGGTGCTCACCGAGTACCTGTCCGCACCGCCGCTGCGTGACCTGGCGAGCTGGTCGGCGCTGCCGCACACCATGCCGCTCGTGGCCCAGCGGGGCGAGCAGGTGGCCTGGGTGCGGGTGCTGGCCGACCGTACCGGCGCGGACGCGATGGCGGTCAGCGCCGGCGGGGTGCCCCGGCGGGCCCAGGTGCAGGGCGGGCAGAGCCGCCAGCTGCGCCGGGTGCAGCCGGGCGGCTGGTCGCAGTCCCGCTACCAGCGCGCCGCGATGGAGGCGTGGCACCAGAACGCCGGTGACGCCGCCGCGGCCACCGCCGACCTGGCCGAGCGCGTCGGCGCGGACGTCGTCGTGGTGGCCGGGGACGTCCGGGCCACCGGCATGATCGCCGCCCAGCTCCCCGCCCGCTGGCAGGACGTGCTGGTGCGCACCGACGCGGGTGCCCGCGACGTGGGCGCCGACGACACGCTGATGGACGACATCACCGTGCAGACCGTCGCCGAGGTCGCCGACCGGCGGATCGCCGCCGCGCTGGACCGCTTCGGCGTCCAGGAGGACGTCGGCGCCGGGCTCGACGCCGTGGTCTCCGCGCTGCAACGCAACCAGGTCGACACCATGCTCATCGTGGACGACCCGTCGGCCGACGGCGAGCTGTGGGTGGGCCCCGAGCCGACCGAGATCGCCACCGACCCGGGGCAGCTGGCCGGCATGTCGGTGGCCGACCCCCAGCGGGTACGCGCCGACGCGGCACTGTTGCGCGCGCTGATCGGTACCGACGCGGACCTGACGGTGCTCGCGCCCGAGGAGGCGCCGGAGCTGACCGACGGGGTCGGCGCGGTGCTGCGCTACGTCGACGCGAGCACGCCGGGGCGGGGTAATGGCTGAGCGCATCGTCGCCGACCTGGTGGTCGAACGCCTGCGGGCCTGGCGGGTGCCGCGGGTGTTCGGCTGTCCGGGCGCGGCGATCGCCCCGCTGGTGGGCGCGCTCGACGACGCGGGCGGGGATCCGGTCTTCGTCCCCGCCCGGCACGAGGAGACCGCCTCGTACATGGCCACCGGGCACGCGAAGTTCACCGGCGGCGTCGGGGTGTGCCTGGCGACCCAGGGTCCGAGCGCGGTGCACCTGCTCAACGGGCTCTACGACGCCAAGCTCGACAGCAAGCCGGTGGTCGCGATCATCGGCGAGGACGTCACCGGCCCGCTCGGCGGCGCGCACGAGGAGATCGGGTTGAGCCGCCTCTTCGGCGACGTGTGCAACCAGTTCGTCCGCTACGGCCGCAGCCCGGAACAGGTGCCCGCGCTGCTCGACCAGGCGTTCCGTACCGCTGCGGCGACCCGCAGCCCGACCTGCGTGGTGCTGCCGCGCGCGTTGCAGGTCACCGCCGTACCGGACCTGCTGCCGCAGACCGCCGGGGTGGTCACCGCGACGCCCGGCGAGCCGCTGGCCCGGGTGCTGCCGCACGACGCCGACCTGGACGCCGCCGCCTCGCTGCTCGGCAACGGGCGGCGGGTGGCGATGCTCGTCGGCCAGGGCGCGCACGGCGCGGCCGAGGAGATCGTCGCGCTCGCCGACCGGCTCGGCGCGGGCGTGGCCACGTCGCTGCTGGGCAAGCCGGTGCTCGACGAGCGGCTGCCGTTCCACACCGGCGTGCTCGGCGAGGTCGGCACCACCGCCGCCGCGCAGCTCATGGGCTCCTGCGACACGCTGCTGATGATCGGCACCAACGATCCGTGGACCGACTGGTTCCCGATGCCGGGCCAGGTACGCACCATCCAGATCGACATCGACGGCCGGCGCATCGGCACCCGCTACCCGGTGGACGTGCCGCTGGTCGGCGACGCCGCCGAGACGCTGCGGGCGCTGCTGGCCCGGGTGTCGGAGAATCCCCACCGCGAGTGGCGCGGCATGGTGGAGAAGATGGTGGACCGGTGGCGTGAGGCCGCCGCCGAACGCGCCGCCACGCCCGCCGATCCGGTCGACCCGCGGCTCGTGCTGCGTGAGCTGTCCACCCGGCTGCCCCGGCACGCCGGCGTCGCCGTCGACGTCGGTTCGGTCGTCTACTGGTACGCCCGGCACCTGGAACTGCCGCCGGGGGTGCAGGCCCGGCTGTGCGGCACGCTCGGCTCGATGGGCTGCGCCCTGCCGTACGCGGTGGCGGCCAAGCTGGCCCGCCCGGACGAGCCGGTGCTCGCGCTGCTCGGTGACGGCGCGATGCAGCTCAACGGCCTGGCCGAGCTGATCACTGTGGCGCACCACTGGACGCGGTGGCGCGATCCGCGGCTGATCGTGCTGGTGCTGAACAACAGGGACCAGTCCGGCGTCGGCGGCGGCCGGTCACCGGGGGAGCGGGGGCCCGAGGTGCCGTACGCCGGGTGGGCCCGCCTGCTCGGGCTGCACGGCGTCCGGGTGGACCGGCCGGACCTGGTCGGACCCGCCTGGGACGAGGTGCTGGCGGCCGACCGGCCCGCCGTCCTGGAGGCGGTGGTGGACCCGGCCGTGCCGCTGGACGCGCCCGAACCGGCGCTGGCCGACCTGCGCGGCCTGGTGGCCGACGGGGACGCGGCCCGCCGGGTGCGGGAGCGGGTGATCCAGACCGAGGCCATCGCGGCCGACGAAGTCGTTTAGCGGCATCGGGGCGGGGCACTGCGACCGGGCGCAACCGTCCCGGGAGGTCACCATGTCCGTCGCCGCCGACAGCCGTTACGGCCCCGCTCCGCTGCCCGCGGCGCGCGGGCCGGTCTCCGCCGCGCTGCTGGCCGCGCTGCGCGGCGCTCCGCGCGAGCTGCCGGGCGGGCTGGGCGCGGGGTTCGGCGCGCTGGCCGCGCCGCTGACCGACGACGACCTCCAGCTCACTCTGTTCCTCTGCTACGAGCTGCACTACCGGGGCTGGGCCGGCGTGGACGAGGCGTGGGAGTGGGAGCCGTCGCTGCTGGCGCTGCGCGTCCGCGCCGAGCGGCCGTTCGAGGCGGCGCTGCGGGAGCTGGCCGGCCCGCCGCCGGCGGTGCTGCCGGCCGGCGTGCCTGGTGCACTGGCCGATTTGGTGGCGGCCGACGACGGCCCGCCGCTGGCCGCCACGCTGCAACGCCGCGCGGATCTCGACCGGTTCCGCGAGTTCGTCGTCCACCGTTCGATCTACCACCTGCGCGAGGCCGACCCGCACAGCTGGGCGCTGCCCCGGCTCGGCGGCCCGGCGAAGGCGGCGCTCGTGGAGATCCAGACCGACGAGTACGGCAACGGCCGGCTGGACCTGATGCACGCCGAGCTGTTCCGCACCACGATGGACCGGCTCGGCCTGGACACCGGCTACGCCGCCCACCTGGACCGGGTGCCGGCGGTGACGCTGGCGACGAACAACCTGATGTCGCTGTTCGGCCTGCACCGACGGCTGCGCGGCGCGCTGCTGGGGCACCTGGCCGCGTACGAGATGACCTCGTCGCTGCCGAACCGCCGCTACGGCAACGGACTGCGCCGGCTCGGCTTCGACGCGGTCGCCACGCGCTTCTACGACGAGCACGTCGAGGCCGACGCCGTGCACGAGCAGATCGCCGCGTACGACATGTGCGGCGGGCTGGTCCGGGCGGAGCCGGCGCTCGCGTCCGACGTCCTGTTCGGGGCCGCCGCCGCGCTGGCGCTGGACGCCCTGTTCGCCGCGCACCTGCTCACCGCCTGGTCCGCCGGCGAGTCGTCCCTGCGCCCGCGAGCCGAGACCCTGGCCGCAGCCTGACCCGCCCCGCCCCGCCCCGCCCCGCCCCTCGCGATCTTGCAGTTCGGGCCCTCAGGATGCCCGTTTCGCTACGTTTGCCGGGTCGCAAAGTGCAAGATCGCGGGGGAAGGGGCGCGGGGGTCAGGGTGAGCGGTCGCTGCCGGCCCGGAAACCGGCCACCTTGTGCGTGCCGTCGCAGAACGGCTTGATCGCGCTCTTACCGCACCGGCACAGCGCCACCGTGCCCCGGCGCGTCTCGATCGGCTTGCCCTCGGGCGTGACGAGCGCGAAGTCGCCGCGTACCAGCAGGGGTCCGTCCCGGTACGGGGTGATGGTCGCCGCCGGGGTGCTCTCGTCGTCGGGCATGCGCCGTGCAGTGCCCGTCCCGGTCCGGCCCAAACCCGCCCGCGACGGCGGGCACGCGGCGCGACGGCGTACCTGGGTGTGGCGGGCGGTGCCGGTACCGGGCGGGCCTTGGTCCTGACCCGTGGGGAGATGCCCCGTTTAGACCCCAGAGGGACGGGAAGCCGGGCCGCGTGGTGAGCGAACGAGTCGAACGGGCCGGCGGCGCGGGCCTGCCCGTGGAGCGGGTGGTGGCGGCCGGCAGTGCAGCCCGGATCCTGGTCGCCGCGACCGCCCGGGCGCTGCGCGGCGACGACTGCGGCGACCTCGGCCACCCGGGCGCGCTGTCCCGCCTCACCGGCGCGCCCGAGCCGGTACGCCGCGCCGCCACCCTCCGGGCCGCCGGGCGGGCGGCGCTCACCGCCGGCCAGATCGCCGCCGTGGACGCCGAGCGGGTCGCCGGATGGTTCGCCGATCAGTACCCGGAGCGGCGCTTCCCCGGCGTGGTGCTCGGGTCGCCGCACGGCGCCGCCGTCCACCTCGCGGCGGCGCTCGGCGTGCCCTGGCTCCCGGCCGGGTTCGAACTGGCCGGGCAATGGGCCCGGGGGGCGGTGGACCGCCCCGACGCCGCGTACGCGCACGGCGCCACGCTGGCCGCCCGGCTGCTCGACGGCAACCCGCGCGTGCACGTCCGCCAGGTGCACTGCCCGGCCAGCCGGGGCGCGGTGGCCGGCGCGGCGGTGACGTTCGCGGTGCGCTGGCGCACCCTGCCGGAGGCGTACGCGCGCTTCCTGGCCGACCGGCTGGAACCGGCCGCGCCGGTGCTGCTGCTGCACGACGCCCGCACCTGGCCGGTCCGCGACGGCGGCGACGGGCACAGCTTCCAGGCCGGCTGCCCGGCCGGCGGCCTCGACCCGGTCGACTTCCACCCGGACGCCCGCGCGCTCGGCCAGGTGCTGCGCGCCGCCGGCGGCGACGAGACGCGCTGGGCGGCGCCGGAGGTCACGGTGGCGGGCGCGTTCGCCGAACACGGCGTGGAGTCCGGTTTCGAGCACGACGCCCGCTGTCTCGGCGACCGGTACGGGCATCCGCTGCACCGGGTGGTCGTGCCGCAGCCGGACGCGCTGAGCGCGGTGACCGCCGACCTGTACCGGCGCTGGCTGCGACGGGCCGGCAAGACCGGCAACCGGCTGGTGGTGGAGTGCGGCCGGCTGCTCGACCCGGCGCAGGTGCTGCGGGCCGGCCTGGTGCCGTACTGGTGCGAGAACGCCACCGCGCGGCGGGTCGCCGGCGTCGAGTGGTGGCTGGCCGGCAGCGAGCCGTTCACCTCGGTGGATGTGCTGCCCGAGCCGCCCGGCCTGCGCTCGCCCGCGTCCGCGGGGCTGCCCCAGTGGCTGGCGGTGGCCGGCTTCGGGCGCAAGCGGCGGGCCCTCGACCGGGGCGCCGCGCGCGGCTACCCGGTCGCCTCGGTACCCACCCGACGTGCCACGGAGGTGTTGCGCAACCAGCCCTGCGACCTGCCCGCACCACCGCCGCTGCGGATGGCCGAGGCCCTCACCGCGCTGCGGGACGCGGGCGCACACCAGGGCCTGCTGGTCTCCTGAACCGCCGCCGGGACCGGCTGCCGGCCAACCTGGCGAAACTTCCTCGCGATCCTGCGGTCCGTGATTGAGTACCTACGGAGCGGGAAGACCGCTCGCCGCGAAACGGCCCACGACGCCGTGCGGCGGGCAGCCACCGCTTTCGACGTATCCGTCACGTAACCCAACTTCCTCACCCGGTGCGTGGTCCGACCACGCGCACGACCGGTTCCGACCGGGCGGGGGCTCTTCGGCGAGGGGGCGCGGATGTTCGGACAGACCACCACACCCACACCACCGACCACCGACCGGGGTCTGGAGGACCTGGACGCGGCGGCGCTCGCGTACGCGGCCCGGATCGAGGGCCTGCCACCGGAGCGGCGGCAGGAGGCGCGGGACGACCTGGTCCGGTTCGCCCTGCCGTTCGCCGGCCGGCTCGCCCGCCGCTACCGCGGGCGCGGTGAGCCGCTGGAGGACCTGGAACAGGTGGCCCGTCTCGGCCTGGTGAACGCCGTCGACAGGTACGACCCGGAACGCGGTTCGTTCACCGCGTACGCGGCCATCACCATCGTCGGCGAGATCAAACGGCACTTCCGCGACCGCACCTGGGGCGTGCACGTGCCGCGCCGGTTGCGGGACCTGATCCTCGAGGTGGGACAGGCGACGGCGACGCTGACCAGCGAGCTGTCCCGCGCGCCCACGGTGGCCGAGCTGTCCGCCCGGCTGGAGACGCCGGAGGAGGAGATCCTCGCCGCGCTGGAGTCGGCCGCCGGCTACAGCCCGGCGTCGCTGAACGCGCCGGTGGGCGGGGAGAGCTCGGCCGAGTTCGGCGATCTGGTCGGTGAGTCCGACCACGCGCTGGAGTCCGTCGACGACCGGGTCACCGTCAGCGGCCTGCTGCACCGGCTGCCCTGGCGGGAGCGCCGCATCCTGGCGATGCGCTTCTACGGCAACCAGACCCAGGCGGAGATCGCCGCCCGGTTCGGCATCTCGCAGATGCACGTGTCCCGGCTGCTGTCGCGGGCGCTGACCTGGCTGCGTCAGGCGATGCTGGCCGAGGCGCCGCCGCCCTGGCAGAACGGCGCGGCCGAGGCCGAACCGGGCAAGGCGCGGATCTCGGTGAAGCAGAACGGCGACCGGGTGGTCGTCGAGGTCGGCGGCGAGGTGGACCGGGCCGGCGCGGACCAGTTGCGCCGGGCCGTGCTCCAGGCGGTCACCGGGCAACCCCGCGAGGTGGTGGTCGACCTGGTGGGTGCCGGTGGCTTCGACGCCGGCGGGATCGCCGCGCTGATGGCCGGCCGGGAGGCCGCCGCGCGTACCGGGGTGCCGCTGCGGCTGACCCGGGTGCAGCCGGCGGTGCGCCGATCGCTGGCCGCGGCCGGACTGCCGGCCGCCGACTGACCCACCGCACGTACCGCGCCGGCCCCCCACCACGGGAGCCGGCGCGAGGCGTACGACGAGCGGGCCGGCGCCCGACGGCGCCGGCCCTCCTGCGATGTCTCAGTTCTCCGGGGTGTCCCCGTGCCCGCGCGGGTGCCGCCACCTGTCGTTCGGCTGCTCGTCGCGCTCGGCGTTGAGCGCGCTGCCCTCGGGCTCGTCGGTCTCCTCGAAGCTGGGCCGGCGCACCTCCTCCGGCTCCGGCACCTCCACCGGACGGGCGCCGGACTGCGGCGCGGGCTGGTAGTCCACCGCCTCGCGCGCGCCGTACGCGCCGCCGGCCGATGGCGACTCCGGCACGTGCCGCTCGTGGTGCAACTCCTCGCTGAAGCTCTGCGGCGGTTTCGTGGTGCGCTGCGGCAGGTCCCGGCCCAGGTCGGACACGAGCGGGCCGTACTTGAGGTCGAACGCGGGCCGCTCGGAGCGGATGCGCGGCATCCGGTCGAAGTTGCGCAGCGGCGGCGGGCAGGTGGTGGCCCACTCCAGCGAGTTGCCGAAGCCCCAAGGATCGTCCACGGTGACCATCGCGCCGTACCGCCACGACTTCCAGATGTTCCAGATCACGAACAGGGTGGACGCGCCGAGGACGAACGAGCCGATGCTGGAGATCGTGTTCAGCGTGGTGAAGCCGTCGCCGGGCAGGTAGTCGGCGTACCGGCGGGGCATGCCCTCGTTGCCCAGCCAGTGCTGCACCAGGAAGGTGGCGTGGAATCCGATGAACATGGTCCAGAAGTGCATCTTGCCGAGCCGCTCGTCGAGCAGCCGCCCGGTCATCTTCGGGAACCAGAAGTAGAGCCCGCCGAACGCGGCGAACACGATCGTCCCGAACATCACGTAGTGGAAGTGCGCCACCACGAAGTAGGTGTCGGTGACGTGCCAGTCCACCGGCGGGCTGGCCAGCAGCACCCCGGTCAGGCCACCGAGCAGGAACGTCACCAGGAAGCCGACGGCGAACAGCATCGGCGTCTCGAACGTGATCTGTCCCTTCCACATGGTGCCGATCCAGTTGAAGAACTTCACCCCGGTCGGCACCGCGATCAGGAAGCTCAGGATGCTGAAGAACGGCAGCAGCACCTGACCGGTGGCGAACATGTGGTGCGCCCAGACCGTCATCGACAGCACCGTGATGGCGATGGTGGCGAGCACCAGGCCGGTGTAGCCGAAGATCGGCTTGCGGGAGAACACCGGGATGATCTCGGTGATGATGCCGAAGAACGGCAGCGCGATGATGTACACCTCGGGGTGACCGAAGAACCAGAACAGGTGCTGCCAGAGCATCGGCCCGCCGGTCGTCGAGTCGTACACGTGCGAGTGCAGCAGCCGGTCCGAGGCCAGCGCCATCAGCGCGGCCGCCAGCAGCGGGAACACGAAGATCACCAGGACGCTGGTGAGCAGCGCGTTCCAGGTGAAGATCGGCATCCGGAACATGGTCATGCCCGGGGCGCGCAGCGTCACGATCGTGGTGATCAGGTTGACCGCGCCGAGGATCGTGCCCAGGCCGGACACGGCCAGGCCGACCACCCACAGGTTTCCGCCGACGCCGGGGGAGTGCTGCGAGGTGCTCAGCGGCGTGTACGCGGTCCAGCCGAAGTCCGCCGCGCCGGCCGGGGTGGCGAACCCGCCCACGACCATCAGCGCGCCCAGGAAGTAGAGCCAGTACGCGAACGCGTTCAGCCTGGGGAACGCCACGTCGGCGGCGCCGATCTGCAGCGGCACCAGGTAGTTGGCGAACCCGAAGAACAGCGGGGTGGCGAACAGCAGCAGCATCACCGTGCCGTGCATGGTGAACATCTGGTTGTACTGCTCCGGGGAGACGATCTGCATCCCCGGCCGGGCCAGCTCCGCCCGGATGATCAACGCCAGGATCCCGCCGACGATGAAGTATCCGAACGACGTGACCAGGTACAACAGGCCGATCTGCTTGGCGTCGGTGGTGCGCAGCAACCGCCACAGCGCGTTGCCCTTCACCGCCTCCCGTACGGGCCCGGGGAATCCCCCGAACCGGGCCGGCGCGAGGATCGCGGGCCCCCGGTCTCGTGCCGGTTCCGTGACTACCCGCTTGGGCATGGCTTCTCACCCCGTGTGACGACAGACAGGACGGGCGGGCGTACCCGGCCCTCTGCCCATGTAACCAGGCGAGAGCGGAGAATTCGGTCAATTAGCCGGGAGCATGGCCCAGACGACCTTGCCGGCGCCGACCGGCGTGCTGCCCCAGCGCTGGGTCAGCTCGCGGACCAGCATCAGCCCGCGGCCGCCCTCGGCACGCGGGTCACGGCTGCTCGCGGCGCGCGCGTCGGCCGGGCTGCCGTCCATCACCGCCACCCGCAGGTACGGCCGGCGCAGCGTCAGCGTCACCTGCATCGGGGTGCCGGCGTGCCGCACCACGTTGCCGACCAGCTCGCTGAGCACCAGCGATGCCGGGCCGGCCAGCTCCGGCACGTTCCACCTGCCGCACGCCTCGGTGACCAGCTCCCGGGCCCGCCGGCAGGCGCCGGCGACCGGCTCCAGCCGGGCCCGCAGCCGGGGTGCCGCATCCGCGCCGGCCAGCGCGGTGGCCTCGGCGCAGTCCCGGCGCACCGGCACCACCCGGCAGGCGGTGGTCTCGTTCAGCCACGCTGCCGTCTCGGCGCAGGGAGCGGCGAGCACCATCGGCACCGCCGGCCAGTCGGCGGCCCGGCGGGCGGCGGCGGCGAAGACGGACAGCGCCAGCGGCTCGCCGACCTCGATCTCCTCCAGGTCGACCACCAGGGCGTCCGGCTGCGCGGCGAGGCAGCTGTCGAGCACCTCGTGCACCGCGCGCATCGTGCCCAGGTCGAGCGCTCCGGCCAGCCGTACGACAGTGACCGGCGACTCGTCGCGGACCTCGCACCTGATCCGGGTCACCATCGCCGCCTCGTTTCCTTCTCGTCGGGGAGGGTCGCCCTCGTCGGGGGAGGGCCGCCCGGCCGGGGCGGTCGCCGCCGTCCACAGCCGGAGGACTACGGACGTACCCGCGCCCCGGACCGGCGAAACCGGGCATCGGGGCCGCCGGGGCGCAGGTCAGCGGCGCTCCCCGCGCCGCGACGCGAGCAGCCCCAGCGCCAGCATGGCGGCGCCCAGCAGCAGGTGCAGCCACGAGTCGGCCCGGTTGACCGCGAGCGCGTTCGCCGTGTCGCGCCGGTCGACCGCCAGCCCGTAGAGCCACAGCGCCAGGTAGACCGCGCCGGCGCCGACCAGGAACGCGCGGGCGCCGCTGACGGTACGGGCCAGCACCAGCCCGGCCACCCCCAGCACCAGGTGCACCAGGTTGTGCACCACCGAGACCTGGAACACACCGAACAGCCGGGCGCCGGAACCCGGCCCGGCGACGCGCAGATCCGCGAAGTGGCTGGTGACGCCCGGCACGAAACCCAGCGCGCCGAGCAGCAGCAGGAGCACGGCCAACCCCGAGGCGACCCGGCGTACCGGCGCCCGCCCGTCGGCCGGGTTGCGCCGCGCCCGGGAGTGCGCCATCGAATTCGTCACGCCGGCCTCCTCGCCACCGCGGGAAGCGCCGGTTTCCCGCGGCCGGCGGGGGCAAACGCCGGCCCGGCCGCGCGGGACGGCCGGGCCGGTGGACGTGCTCGCGAGGGATCAGGCGGGCTGCAGCGGCTTCGTCGCGCCCGCCCGGACCCGGTCGTACAGCTCCACGTACCGCTGTGCCATCCGGGCCGGGGTGAACCGCCGGGCCGCCTCCCGCCGGCACTCGGCCGGCTCCAGCCCGTCGGAGGCGAGCACCAGGTCACCCAGCTCCCGCTCGTCGCCGGTGAGCAGGCCGGTGCGGCCGTGCTCGATCAGCTCCGGCAGGCAGCCGCGGGAGATGGCCACCACCGGCGTACCGAGTGACAGCGACTCGACCACCGCCGTGCCACCCGGCTCCTCCCAGCGCAGTGGGAACAGCGACGCCCGCGCGGAGGCGACCAGGTCGTCGCGCTCCCGGCCGGCGACCGTGCCGACCCAGCGCACCCGGTCGCCGTCCACGTGCGGCGCGACGTGGTCGTAGAAGAAACGCACGTCCGGGTTCTGCCGGGCCTCGTCGCCGGCCGCGGCCAGATCCTCCGGGCGGTGGTACGGGCCGACCGGCCCGGCCAGGACCAGCCGGAAGCCGGTCTCCTGCGCCAGCCGGGCGCCCAGGTCCTGCCCCTTGCCCGGGTTGATCCGGCCGAGGATCACCACATGGTCGCCCTTCGCCACCGGCGCGTGCCGGTCCGCGTCCACGGCGAGCGGGGTGGACAGGTGCACGTGTCCCACCGAGTGCGCGCGCAGCGCCTCCGGCGCGCGGGCCAGCTGCGAGGCGGACACGCCGTTGACCCGTACCCGTTCGCCGCCGTCGAGGTTGCCGTACAGCTCCGGGTGCTTGGCGAGGTCCCAGTGCAGCGTGTGCAGCACCGGCGGGGCGTCCGGGCCCATCGCGGCGAGCGTGGCCAGACCGACCGCCTCCACGTGGTCGTGCACCAGGTCGATGTCGTCGCGGGCGTGCAGCGCCCGCACCACCTCGGACAGGTGCGCCTGGGAGACGCCGCAGACCTGGTTGTACGGCCGCTGCAACGCGTGGAACTGGCCGTCCGGGAAGACCGCGATCCGTTCGTCGACCGGCAACGTGCTGCTCTCCACCGAGGCCAGCACCACCCGTACGCCCAGCCGGCGCAGTTCCGGCACCAGCGTGGCGATCACGTTCTCGATGCCGCCGTAGCCCGGCGGCGGCACGGACAGCCACGGCCCGGCGTTCATCAGCACGGTGAGTGTCATGCGCTGTCCTCTCCGACGTCCTGGCCGGTCACGCCGCCGCCACCCGGCGGCGGGGAAGGCGGTGCCGCATCTGCGCCAGCGGCGGGCGTTCCTGCACCGATACGTCGTTGACGACGATCTCCCGGTCCAGGTTGGGCAGCGCCTCCGAGCCGCCCCGGCGGAACTGGGTCAGCAGCGCGGTCGGCGCCACCCCCGGCGCCGCCCACCCGCGCCGTTGCAGCCGCGACCAGGCGGTCAGCATGATCTGCGCGGACATCCGGCCCAGCGCGGCGGTGTCCTGGTGCCGGTGCTTGCGCTCGCCCAGGTCGACCTGGGCCAGCGCGTCCAGCCCGACCAGCTCCAGCAGGTCGATCAGCATGGCCGTCTCGACGCCGTACCCGGTGACGAACGGCACCCGCTCCAGCACCTCGCGGCGGCCGGCGTACTCGCCCGCCAGCGGTTGCACGAACCCGGCCAGCTCCGGCCAGAACAGGTTCAGCAGCGGCCGGGCCATCAGCTCCGTCACCCGCCCGCCGCCGTCGGGCTCCACGCTCGTCGCACCGACAAGCGGCCGGTGGTAGAAGCCCTTCACGAACTCCACGCCCGGATCCGTCAGCAGCGGCCCGAGCAGCCCGGTCACGAAGTGCGGCCGGAACTCACGCAGGTCGGCGTCGACGAACGCGACCACGTCCCCCTCGGCCGCCGCCAGCCCGGCCCAGAGCGCGTCGCCCTTGCCGGCCAGCCGGGGCAGCCCGCGCGTCATCGCGTCCTGGCTGACCACCTCGGCGCCGGCCGCGCGCGCCACCTGCGCGGTCCGGTCCGTGGACCGGGAGTCCACCACGATCAGCTCGTCGACGAGCGGCACGCGGTCCATCAGGTGTTCCCGGACGGTCGACACGATCGCGCCGACGGTCGCCTCCTCGTTGCGGGCCGGCAGCACCACGCTGACCCGGCTCGCACCCTTGGCCCGTACCAGTCGCCGCGCCGGCCAGTCGTCGGCGGTGCTGGTGCGGTACGTGGCCCACGCCTCTACCACAGGTGAGACGGTCGAATCTGATTCCCGCACGGGCACCCCCCATTAGTGGTGGAATCGCGGACCATGGTTTTCCCAATCCCGCATCCGCGCTAACCGGATCTTGCCCAACAACCTGATCACCAGGTGCGTACCGGGAGGTTCCGGGCGGATGAACGTTGCGTTGCGCCCCTCGGCGGCGTTTCGCGGACGGCTGCCGGGGGGAGTGGTGACCGCAGTCTTCCAGTCGTGGCGAGAGGGTTGGTCGGATGCGTACCTGCCGAGTGGGACTAGTCGGAGCCGGTGGGGTGGCGCAACGCCACGCCCGGGTGCTCACGGGCTTCGAGGACGTGGAGCTGCTCGGCGTGACCGACGTCGCACCGGACGCGGCGGCCGCGCTCGCCGGCACGTACGGCGGCCGGGTGTTCCGCGACGTGGACGAGCTGCTCGCGGCCGGCCCGGACGCGGTGTACGTCTGCGTGCCGCCGTTCGCGCACGGCCCGGTCGAGGAGGCGGTGGTCTCCGCCGGCGTGCCGATGTTCGTGGAGAAGCCGGTGGCGCTGGACCTGGAGACCGCCGAGCGGGTCGCCGCGCTGGTTGAGCAGCGCGGGCTGCTCACCGGTGTCGGGCACCACTGGCGCTACCTGCACGTGGTGGAGGAGGCCCGGCGGCTGCTCGCCGGCCGTCCGGTGCGGATGGTCAACGGCGCCTGGCTGGACAAGGTGCCGCCGGTGGCCTGGTGGGCGCGACGGGACCGCTCCGGCGGCCCGGTCGTCGAGCAGGCCGCGCACGTGCTGGACCTGGTCCGGCTGCTGGCCGGCGAGGCGGTCGAGGTGACCGCGTACGGCGACGGCAGCCCGCCGCCGGTCGACGGCGCGGACATCGACTCGGTGACCGCCGCCACACTGCGCTTCGGCTCCGGTGCGGTCGGCACGCTCGCCGCGTCCTGCGTGCTGGGCTGGAAGCACCGCGCCGGGCTGGAGATCCTCGCCGACGGGCTGGCGCTGTGGCTGGCCGAGGACGGCCTGACCGTCCGCGACGCCGACGGCGAGCGGCACCTGCCCGCCGACCCGGACGGCGCGCGGGTCGCCGTCGACCGGGCGTTCGTCGACGCCGTGTGCGGCCTCGGCGACGACGTCCGGGTGCCGTACGCCGAGGCGCTGCGCACCCACCGGCTCGCGCTCGCCGTGGCCGAGTCGGCGCGTACCGGACGGCCGGTGGCGCTGCCGACCGGCCCGGCGTCCCGGCTCACCGCGCCGGTCGCGGACGCGGGGGTGGGCGTCGATGCGTGACCGGGTGGTGGTGGTCGGCGGCCCCGGCCGGGTCGAGCTGGCCGAACTGGACGCGCCGGAGCTGCGCGAGGGCACCTTCCGGGTGGAGACGCTCTACAGCGGCGTGTCCGCCGGCACCGAGCTGAGCTTCGTCAAGGGCACCAACCCCTACCTGCACGTCACCTGGGACGCCGCGCTCGGGCTGTTCCGGCCCGGCGAGGCGAGCACGCCGTACCCGGTGACCCGGCTCGGCTACATGCAGGTCGGACGCGTGGTGGCCAGCCGTACCCCGGCCGTCGCGGTGGGCGAGGTCGGCGCCATGACGTACGGGCACCGCAGCGGCTGGGTGGCCGACCCGCTCACCGAACGGTTCGTGCCGCTGCCCGACGACCTGGACCCGATGCTCGGCGTGTACGTCGCGCACATGGGCCCGATCTGCGCCAACGGACTGCTGCACGCCGCCGCCGACCTGTGCGGCACCGACGTGCGCACGCTCGGTGACGGCGTACGCGGCCGCCGGGTGGCGGTGGTGGGCGGCGGCGTGGTGGCGTTGCTGACCGCCCTGTTCGCCCGCCGGCACGGCGCCGCCTCGGTGGTCGTGGTCGACCCGACACCGGCCCGGCGGCAGGTCGCCGAGGCGCTCGGCCTGGACACGCTCGACCCGGACGCGGACGACCCGGCGGTGGTGCTCAAGACGCGGTGGAACCACGCCGCCGGGGACCGGGGCGCCGACGTGGTGTTCCAGTGCCGGGGCCAGGACTGGGCGTTGCAGCTCGCGCTGCGCCTGCTGCGCCCGCAGGGCACGGTGATCGACCTGGCGTTCTACCAGGCCGGCGCGGACGCGGTCCGGCTCGGCGAGGAGTTCCACCACAACGGGCTGTCGCTGCGCTGCGCGCAGATCGGCCGGGTGCCGCGCGGGCTGGCGCCCACCTGGGACCGGGAGCGGCTGTCGGCGGAGACGATCGAGCTGCTGCGCCAGTTCGGTGACGTGATCCGCAAGCACCTGATCTCGGCCGTGGTCCCCCTGGACGAGGCCCCCACCCTGCTGACCGACCTGGCCGACCGCCGCCGCACCGAACTCCAGGTGGTCCTCACCCCCTGACCCCCCTCCCAGGGCGTCGATCATGAGGTTGACGGCGACAAAACGGACACGACATGCCGTCAACCTCATGATCGACGGAAGCGGGCGGACGGTGGGCGGGAGACGCGCGGTGGGCGGGGGTCACAATCGGCTCCGGTTCGCGTACCGTTGCCGCTCATGGGTGTGTCGCAACGGTTGAAGACCAGGTTCCGCCGGTTCCTCCAGCGCCCGGGGACGACAGTCGACCTGGCGCCGCTGGAGAAGCTGCTGCCGGCGATCGAGGCGCGCGAGGCGGACCTGGAGCAGCTCTCCGACGCCGAGCTGACCGAGGCCGCCGGCCGGGCCACGGGGTACGAGGAGATCTGCGCGATCGGCCGCGAGGCGGCCCGGCGCGGGCTCGACCAGCGCCCCTACGACGTACAGCTGCTCGGCGCGATGGCGCTGCTGTCCGGCAAGGTCGCCGAGATGGCCACCGGTGAGGGCAAGACGCTCACCGCCACGGTCGCCGCGTACGGCCACGTGCGGCTGGGCAACGGCCCGGTGCACGTGCTCACCGTCAACGACTACCTGGCCCGCCGCGACGCCGAGTGGATGACGCCCGTCTACGACCTGCTCGGCCTGACCGTCGGCTGGGTCAACGAGGCGTCCACGCCCGACGAGCGGCGTGCCGCGTACGGCTGCGACGTCACCTACGTTTCGGTCAGCGAGGCCGGCTTCGACTTCCTGCGCGATCAGCTCGTCACCGACCTGGCCGACCGGGTGCAGCCGGCGCTGAAGACCGCGATCGTGGACGAGGCCGACTCGATCCTGATCGACGAGGCCCGGGTGCCGATGGTGCTGGCCGGCGCGGTCGGCGGCGAGCAGGATCCGGTGCACGCGGCCGCCGCGCTGGTGCGCGGCCTGCGCAAGGGCAAGCACTACACGATCGCCGAGGACGGCCGCAGCGTCGCCTTCACCTCGGTCGGCCTGGCCACCGTCGAGGCCAAGCTCGGTGGCATCGACCTGTACGACGAGGAGCACGTCGGGCAGCTCTCCGCGGTGAACGTGGCGCTGCACGCGCACGCCCTGCTGCACCGCGACGTGGACTACATCGTCCGGGACGACTCGGTCGAGCTGATCGACGAGATGCGCGGCCGGGTCGCGCAGCGCCGCCGCTGGCCGGACGGGCTGCAGGCCGCGGTCGAGGCGAAGGAGGGCCTGGACGCCACCGCCGAGGGCGAGGTGCTGGGCACGATCACCGTGCAGGCGTACATCGCGCTCTACCCGACGGTCTGCGGCATGACCGCGACCGCGGTGCTCGTCGGCGACCAGCTCCGCGAGTTCTTCGGCCTCGAGGTCGCGGTGATCCCGCCGAACACCCCCTGCGTCCGCGAGGACGAGCCGGACCGGATCTACGCCACCCGCGCCGAGAAGGAGGAGGCGCTGGTCGACGAGATCACGCGCTGCCACGAGGCGGGGCGGCCGGTGCTGGTCGGCACGCTCGACGTCAAGGAGTCCGAGGGGCTGGCCGCCGCGCTCAACGCCGCCGGCGTGTCGTGCGTGGTGCTCAACGCCAAGAACGACGACGAGGAGGCCGGCATCATCGCGGAGGCCGGCGCGTACGGCGCGGTGACGGTCTCCACCCAGATGGCCGGCCGGGGCGTCGACATCCGGCTGGGCGGCAGCGACCAGGCCGACCGGGACCGGGTGGCGGAGCTGGGCGGCCTGTACGTGATCGGCAGCGGCCGGCACGACAGCCGCCGGGTCGACGACCAGCTCCGCGGCCGGGCCGGCCGGCAGGGCGACCCGGGCGGGTCGGTGTTCTTCGTCAGCCTGGAGGACGACCTGGTGGTCCGGCACGCCGGCGACACCGTGCCGGCCTCGCCCCGGATGAACGCCGACGGTCTGGTCACCGACCCGCAGGTCGACTACGCGGTGGAGCACGCCCAGCGGGTCGCCGAGGGCGTCAACCACGAGATCCACCGCAACACGTGGCGCTACAGCCAGGTGATCGAGCAGCAGCGCAAGGCGCTGGCCGAGCGCCGGGAGCGGCTGCTGACCAGCGACATCGCCGCGCTGATGCTGCTGGAGCGGGTGCCGGAGAAGGCCGGCGACATGGACGAGGACCTGCTCGCCGACGTGGCCCGCAAGATCGCCCTCTACCACCTGGACCGGCTCTGGGCCGACCACCTGGCCGAGCTGTCCGAGGTACGCGAGGGCGTGCACCTGCGGGCGCTGGGCCGGCTCGACCCGCTCGACGAGTTCCACCGCAGCGCGGTGCCGGCGTTCAACGCGCTGGTGCCCGAGATCGAGACGCGGACCGTGGCCACGTTCGAGGAGACCGAGTTCGACGAGGGCTGGGAGCCGGACTCGTCGAAGCTGGTGCGCCCGACCGCCACCTGGACCTACCTCGTGCACGACAACCCGTTCGGCTCGGAGCTGGACCGGCTGATCGCCTCGGTGGGTCGGCGGCTCATCTCCGGGTCGCGCTGACCCGCGCCGAAGGCCCCTTCCGGTGCGACCGGGAGGGGCCTTTTTGCGCGGTTTCGCCTGCGGTCTGCGAGGGTAGTAGGCCGGGGCCCGGCCACAGGAGGGACGGACATGGGACAGGCAACGGTGCCGGACGGGGAGACCGCGCGGACGCACGCGGGGACGGTGGAGGCCCCGGCCCGGTGAACCTCGACACGCGCCAACCCATGATCGACAACCTCGGTGTGCTGGAGACGGCCGCGCTGCTGCGCGAGCTGACCGCCGGCCTGATCGGTGCGGCCGGGTTCGACGAGGCGCTTGACCGCCTGGTCCGGATCGCCCGCGACGCCGTGCCGGGCGTGGACTGCTGCGGCTTCACCGCGCTGCGCGCCGGTGAGCCCGCCGGGGTGGCCGCCTCCGACCCGGACCGGGCCGAGCTGGACGACCTGCGGCACGGCCCGGACACACCGGCGATGACGGCGATCCGCCGCCGGGAGATGATCATCGCGGGCGGGTTGCCCGACGAGACGCGCTGGCCGGCCTGGAGCGAGCGGGCCCGCGCGCTGGGCGTGCACGGGGTGATCTCCGCCCCGGTCGACGTGGACGAGCAGGTGATCGGCGCGATCAACCTGTACGCGGAGGCGCCCGACGCGCTCACCCCCCGGCACCAGCTCACCGCGATGCTGCTCGCCGAGCACGCCGGTCTGCTGCTGGCCGCCGCGCGTGACCGCGAGCGGGCCGCCTCCCGGGCCGGTGAGATCGACGACTCGCTGCTGGCCGAGGGCGTGGTCGGGCAGGCCGTCGGCGTGATCATGACGCAGCGTGGCTGTCCCGCCCCGGAGGCCCTGCGGGTGCTGCGCAGCGCCGCGTCCTCGCTGGACATCCCGCTGCGCGAGGTGGCCGAGAGGCTCGTGCTGACCGTCTCCCGGCCCCGGGACAACTGAGCGACAGTCGTTTCACCCCGCGGCACCTCGGGTAGCACTCTGGACTGGTGAGCTGCGCCGACCTGGGGAGGAAGCGATGCAGAGCCGACTGCGGGTGCAGGGGCATCCCATTCAACCGATGCTTGTCACGTTCCCGTTCGGCCTGTTCGTCTGCGCCGCGGTCTTCGACCTGGCCGACGTGGCCGGCGGCCCGGCGTTCCTCGGCGAGGTGGGCTACTGGACCGCCGTGGCCGCGCTCGTCGCCGCCGGGCTCACCACAGTCGCCGGCCTGGTCGACCTGTGGGACGTCCGCGCCGGGCGCACCAGCCGGACCGTGCTGACGTTCAACCTGGTCAACGCCGTCATGGCGGCGCTCTTCCTGCTGTCCTGCCTGATCCGGGCGAACGCGCCGCAGCGGGGCGCGAACGGCGCCCTGCTCGCCGCCGAACTCGTTGCGCTCGCCGTCGGCGCGGTCGGGGTGGCCCTGGGCGCGCGGCTGATGCAGCAGTTCGACCGGGCCGCCGAGCCGAGCGGCTTCGAGACGTTCGGCGACGTGCCCGCCGGGTCCACAGTCGAGATCGCCCGCCCGCGCCCGTTCTGACCCCTGCGGAAATGCGTTGCCGCAGCCACCGCCGGGCGGCAGGCTCACGGGCATGGTCGGCACGTTCGAGGAACTGGTAGCCGAAGCCGAGGCGGCGCCGGTCGAGGGCTGGGGCTTCGACTGGCTGCGCGGCCGCGCCACCGAGGAGCGCCCGCCCTGGGGGTACGCGCGCCTGGTCGGCGAACGGATGGCCGCCGTGAACGCGGCGCTGGACATCGACACCGGCGGGGGAGAGGTGCTGGCCGAGGTGCCCGCGCCGCCGCCGCTGCTGGTCGCCACCGAGGCGTGGCCGCCGAACGTGCCGGTGGCCCGGCGCCACCTGCGCCCGCTCGGCGCGTCCGTGGTGCGGGTGGGCGACCGCCCGCCGCTGCCGTTCCGGGACGCCGCCTTCGATCTGGTCGTGAGCCGTCATCCGGTGCACACCTGGTGGGGCGAGGTGGCCCGGGTGCTGCGACCCGGCGGCGCCTACCTGTCCCAGCAGATCGGCCCCGGCACGATGCGGGAGCTCAGCGAGGCCGTCCTCGGGCCGCTGCCGCCGCCGGAGCACCGCCATCCGGAGGCGGCGGTCGCCGAAGCGCGGGCCGCCGGGCTGACGGTGGTCGACCTGCGTGAGGCCACGCTGCGTGCCGTCTTCCATGACATCGGCGCGGTGGTCTGGTTCCTGCGCAAGGTGGTCTGGACGGTGCCCGGCTTCACCGTCGGCCGCTACACCGACGAGCTGCGCCGCCTGGACGAGCGGATCCGCGCCGAGGGACCGTTCGTCGCGTACGCCCGCCGTTTCCTCATCGAGGCGCGCCGGGACTGAGCGGGCCGGGCCGGTGGGCGGCGGCGTGGTGCGCGGCCAGCACGTCGGCGCCGAAGTCACCGGCCGGGCGGCGCAGCACGGTGTGCGCGTGGTTGCCGTCGTCGGTGGTGTTGTCGTACTCGATCAGCAGGTCGTCGCCCTGCACCCGGTAGTAGTGCCGCCGGCCCGGCTCGACCGGGCCGGCCCAGGCGAAGTGCAGCTCGCCGCCGTCGAGCCGGTCGGCCTCCCGGGCCGCCAGCTCCGGCGGGAGCCGGTCCAGGTAGAGCGCGACCAGCCGGTCGAGCAGCGCCCGGCCGGTGGGCCGCAGCCGCCCCCGGGGTACGCCGAGCGGGTCGAGCCGTCCCGGCGCGGTGGCCCGGGTGGCGCTGATGATGTCGGCGGGCGCCTCGTCGGCGATGATCGCGGCGGAGCGGCCGGCCGGTCCGAGCGCGTCGAGCAGCTCGCGGGCCAGGTCCTCCTCGGGGCCCAGGGGCCGGGAGACCGGGCGGCCGGCGTGCCGGACGGTGGCCGGGTTGGCGCCGAGGAAGACCGGCGCGGGTGAGACCCGGTCGTCGGCGACCGTCATGCTCACCGACAGGTGGTGTCCCTCGAACCGCCAGGCCCAGTCGTCGTCGCGGGCCGGGTCGCCGAAGACGGCCACCCAGTAGTCGCCGCTGTGCCGGCCGCGCCGCCAGTCCTCGGCCCGGTCCAGCACCTCCTCCAGCGCCATCACGGTCATGGCCTGGGCGTACGCGGCCGGGCTGAGCGCGGTGGCGAGCAGCCGGTGGGCGGCCTTGTGGGCGTCGACGTCCAGGCCGGCGAGCGCGACGCCGGGCCGGGGCCGCGGCCGGTACTCCAGCCACCGCCGGGCCGGCTCGTCATCGAAGGCGTGCCGGGCGGCGCCGCGGGCCGGCTCGTCCAGCGCGGCCAGGAACGCCGCGGCGGCCGTGCGCATCTGCTCGGGTACGGGATCCTCCACCGTCCCTGTATACCGCCCGCCGGTCACGCGCGGCCGAGCAGCGTCAGCATGTCGGGCAGCTCGAAGAACCGGGCGGTCTCCACCGCGGACGGTCCGCCGTGGTCCGGGTCGGCGCCGGCGTCGAGCAGCGCGCGGACGGCGGCCTCCTGGCGCCGGAACACCGCCGCGGCGAGCGCGGTCTGCCCCCTGTCGTTCACCCGGGCCGGGTCGGCGCCCCGCGCCAGCAGCGCGGCCACCGTCTCCGGGTGGGCGTGGTACGCGGCGAGGATCAGCAGCGTGTCGCCCTTGGCGTTGGTGAGGTTGACCGGCAGCCCGGCGTCCACGTTGGCGGCAAGTTCCTCGGTGGCGCCGGCCCGCGCCAGGTCGAACATCCGGTGGGCGAAGGCGATGGTCTCGTCGTCGAGTTCGTCGGGCATCCGCCCAGGCTATGGCGTCGCGGCCGGACGCGCCTGGTACCTTGCGCAGCCGGGCACGGGAGGCGCGCACATGGACGATCGGGTGTACGTGGGCAACGCGGCGGTGGACGGCGCGACCGACGCGGGCTGGCTGCTGGGCCACTTCAAGCCGGCCGGGGACGTGCGGCACAGCACCGACGTGGAGGTGAAGTGGGGCGTGCACCCGGCGGGGGAGACCCGGTCCCGGTGGGCCACCGGTGAGCGGCGTACCGCCCTGCTGGTGCTGATCAGCGGCGCGTTCCGGATCGAGCTGCCGGACCGGACGGTGGTGCTGCGCGCGCCCGGTGACTACGTGGTGTGGGGCCGGGGTGTGGACCACTCCTGGTACGCCGAGCGCGAGTCCACGGTGCTCACCGTCCGCTGGCCGTCGGTGCCGGGTTACCAGGTGGGCCCGCCGGTCCTCCGCTGAGCCGCGCCCGGCGTCCCAGTATTCGGTATTACCTACTAAACCGATAGGCTTTACCGTCTAAGCTGTGGGAGCACATCCGCTCCGCACCGTGAGGACGCACCGCCGATGACCAGCACCGTTCCCGCCGACCTGCTCGCCGTCGCCGCCCGCTGGGCCGACCCGGACGGCTGGCCGGTGCCGCTGCGATTCGAGGCGCCCGAGCGCTGGTACGCCCGGCTGGACGCCGGCGACGCACACGAGGTGTGGGCGCTGAGCTGGCTGCCCGGACAGGGCACCGGCCTGCACGACCACGGCGGCTCGGCCGGTGCGTTCCTGGTCGTGGCCGGCGTGCTCACCGAGGAGACGGTGAGCGGCGGGCGGCTGCGCCCGCACCGGCTCGCCGCCGGAGCCGGTCGGCGCTTCGGCGCCCGGCACGTGCACCAGGTCACCAACCACGGCGACGAGCCCGCCGTCAGCGTGCACGTGTACCGGCCGGCGCTGACCCGGATGACCCGCTACCACCTCGTCGCCGGCCGGCTCCGGGTCGCCGAGGTGGCCCGAGCCGGTGTGGCCTGGTGAGCCGCCCTCGCAACCCCGACGAACGGAAGGACGCCACGATGGCGCAGACCCCCACCCGCACCGAGCGCTGTCCGGTCCCGCCGCCCGGCTCGCGGGGCATCGACGAGATCCTCGCGGCCGCCCGCGCCCGCCTGCGCCGGCTCGACCCGGAGCAGGCCCACCTGGCGTGCCGGGGCGGCGCGCTGCTGGTGGACATCCGCCCGGCCGCCCAGCGTGCCGCGCAGGGCACAGTGCCCGGCTCCCTCGTGGTCGAACGCAACGTGCTGGAGTGGCGCTTCGACCCGCGCTGCGCGGCCCGGCTGCCGCAGGCGACCGGCTACGACGTCCCGGTGATCGTGCTCTGCCAGGAGGGCTACACCTCGTCGCTGGCCGCCGCCGCGCTCCAGGACCTCGGCCTGCACCGGGCCACCGACGTCGTCGGCGGCTTCGCCGCCTGGCAGATCGCCGGCCTGCCCACCCTCGGTCCCACCCCGCCGACCCGACCCTCGTCCGCCGCGCCCCCGGTCACCGCCGCCGGGGCGCTCCGCTGACCGTCCCGCCGCACCCGGCTGGGCGGGGCGACCGCCCGCACAGGAGGCTCCCATGTCCGTCGTCGCCCTCACCACCCGTCCGGCCCGCCCGGGCCGCCCCGACCGGGCCGTGCCGCCCCGGCCGCGTACCGCACCGACGCTCACCATCACGCTCGACCTGGGCGCCGGGCCGCTGACGCCGGGCCTCGCACGCCTGGTCGACCTGCTCGACGAACTGGCCGCGTCCGGCGAGGGACTGGCCGCCTCCGGCGAGGGGCCACCCGCCCGTACCGTGCTCGACCTGCGCCGCGGCGACGCCGCCGCCCCGGCGGCGCCCGTCCCCGGCGGCGTGCGCATCCTCACCGGCACCCGGCGGGTCCGGCACGGCGGCGCCGAGATCCCGCTGACCCGCATCGAGTACGACCTGCTGCTGTTCCTCGCCGAACATCCCCGCCGCGTGTTCACCCGCCTGCAACTTCTCGCGAACGTCTGGGGCTACGAGCACGCCGTGGCGCGCACCGTCGACGTGCACGTGCGCCGGCTGCGGGCCAAGTTCGGGCCGGACACGCCGCTGGTGACCACCGTGTACGGCGTGGGCTACCGCCTCGCCGACGACGCCGCGATCCTCGTGGACCGCGACGCCTGACCCCGGCCCGGCCGGCACGCGGCGCACCCCGGGATCGGGTGCGCCGCGTTCACGTTCGCCGCTGATCCGCCATTGTGAACGCCCGGGGAGACCCCCCGTACCACCGCGAATCGGTGCTCTGCTGTAATCAACGGGCCTCGCACGCAGAGCGAGCGCACGGCTGCGATGTGTTCGTCAAATGTCACATTCATGCAACGCGGCCGCCCCTTGACCCTCGCAGAGACGCCGGGAAGCATCGATGAAGCGGCGTCCCGGGCCGTGGGGAGATACCCGGACCAGCCCAAGGAGGACCATGTCGGTCAGCCCCGCCTCGTCGCGCGCCGGATGGCATACGTCCCAACCCGCGGTCCCCGGTCGCCCCCCGGGCGGCCAGCGTCGTCCCGCGAACACGGCCGCCGCGCCCATGCTCACCGTCACCCTCACCATTCCCCTGGCCTGCGAGGAGTCGCTGACCCCGGCCGCCCGCCGGCTGCTCGACGCCGCCCGCGAGATGCTCGAACGCGGCGACGCGGTGGTCAGCGCGGGCACGGTCCCGGCCGAGCGCCGGCCCGACGCCGTGCCGGGCGGCCGCGCTCCGGCCCGCCCGCTCGCTCCGACCATCCCCACCCTGCACATCCTCGCGTCGTCCCGGTCGGTGCTGCGCGACGGCGAGCCGCTGCCGCTGACCCGCCTGGAGTTCGACCTGCTGCTGCACCTGGTCGCCCACCCGCGCCGGGTGTTCACCCGGCTGCAACTGCTCAACGCGGTCTGGGGGTACGAGCACGCCGGCGTCCGCACCGTCGACGTGCACGTACGCCGGCTGCGCGGCAAGGTCGGCGTGGACGTCCCGCTCGTCACCACCGTCTACGGCGTCGGCTACCGGCTCGCCGACGACGCCCGCGTCACCATCGACCGCACCGGCTGACCGTCCGGGACCACCACCCGCCGATCGGCGCCGGACGGAGCCCCGACCGCCCGAACCGATCATGTGGTGACCCGCCCGCCCGCGCGGCACGATGGTCCGATGCGCGTGCGCCCGATCAGCCCCGACCGGCTCGTCACCGAGCTGGCCGAGCGTCTCGCCCGCACCGGGACGCCCGGCCGGCTGCGGGTCGCCGTGGACGGCCCACCCGCCGCCGGGCCGGACACGCTCGCCGGGGCGCTCGTCGACCCGCTGCGCGCCGCCGGCCGGCCGGTGCTGCACGTCCGCGCCGGCGACTTCCTCCGCCCCGCCTCGGTACGCCTGGAGCACGGCCGGACCGACCCCGACGCGTACTACGAGGGCTGGCTCGACGAACCCGGGCTGCGCCGCGAGGTGCTCGACCCGGCCGGCCCGGACGGCTCCGGCCGGCTGCTGCCGTCACTGTGGGACGCCGCCGCCGACCGGGCCAGCCGCGCCGCGTACGTCGATCTGCCGCCCGGCGGCGTGGTCCTGGTCAGCGGCGCGCTGCTGCTCGGCGGCACGCTGCCGTTCGACGTCACCGTCCACCTCGTGCTCTCCCCGGCGGCGCTTGCGCGGCGCACCGACCCGGCGCTGCGCTGGACCCTGCCCGCGTTCGCCCGCTACGCCGGCGAGGTCGACCCGGCGTCCTTCGCCGACGTGGTGGTCCGGGCCGACGATCCGCGTCGTCCGGCGCTCGTCGAGGCCGCCTGACCAGCGGCTGCGGACTCACCGGAAACACTCAGGAAACAGCCGGTTTGACCCGCCGAGGGCGGGGGTAATCGCCCGGCTCACAGAGCACGGGTGATCTCGTCGCCCGCGCATCCACAGTCGGACCGGGTCCGGGGCGCTGGCCGCCCCGGTCCGGTATGAGGGTGTAGGAAAGGCAGGCAGCGATGCTCGTCCACGACACGACAGCCACCGGCCGCTCCCAGGCGGAGGTCGACCAGATCCGGCAGTCCCTGCGGTCGCGGTACGACGAGCTGACCGCCGAGTACGAGAACACCGTGGCGCAGAGCCAGGTGCTGCGGCTGGTGGAGGTCGGCGACACCGCCGGCGACGACCAGGCCGACAGCGGCACCAAGACCGCCGAGCGGGACACCGCGCAGTCGCTGCTGCGCACCATCCTGGACCGGCGGGCCCAGTTCGAGCACGCGCTGACCCGCCTGGACGAGGGCACCTACGGCTTCTGCGAGGGCTGCACCGCCCCGATCCCGGTGGAGCGGCTGGAGATCTTCCCGTCCGCGACCTCCTGTGTGGCCTGCAAGCAGACCAGGGAGCGGCGGGCGGCCTGAACGCCGTTCCGGTTTCCGGTCGGTCCTGCAGCGCGGTGAACTCCCATCATGGGTGAGATCAAGGTGGGCACCGCCTCGTGGACCGACCGGACGCTGCTCGACTCCGGCTGGTACCCGGCGAGCGCCGACACCCCGGAGAAGCGGCTGTCCTACTACGCCCGGCAGTTCCCGCTGGTCGAGGTGGACGCCACCTACTACTCGCCGCCGGCCGAGCGGACCGCCAGGCTGTGGGCCGAACGCACCCCGCCCGGGTTCACGTTCAACGTCAAGGCGTTCAGCCTGCTGACCGGCCACCCCACCCGCGTCTCCGCGCTCTACAAGGACCTGCGCCCGGACACCGACAAGCGCAACGTCTACCCGGACGACCTGCCCGCGCAGGCGTACGAGGAGGTGTGGACCCGGTTCCTGTCCGCCCTCGACCCGCTCGTCGAGGCCGGCAAGCTGGGCGCGCTGCTGTTCCAGTTCCCGCCCTGGTTCACCATCAAGCGCGCAAACAAGCAGTACCTGCTGGAGGTGGCCCGCCGGTGCGCGCCGCTGCGTCCGGTGGTCGAGTTCCGGCACGCCTCCTGGTTCGACGGCGACAACGCCGAGGAGACGCTCGGCTTCCTGCGCGAGCACGACCTGCCTTTCGTCTGCGTGGACATGCCGCAGGGACACAAGTCGTCAGTACCGCCGGTGCTGGCGGCCACCGCGGACCTCGCGGTGGTCCGGTTCCACGGGCACAGCGACAAGTGGACCAGCAAGGACATCCACGAGAAGTTCGGCTACGACTACTCCGAGCGGGAACTGCGCGACTGGGCGCCGAAGCTGCGCGAGCTGGCCGGCGAGGCCGGGCAGACACACATCCTGATGAACAACTGTTATCGGGACTACGCGCAGCGCAACGCCACCACACTCGCCGGCCTGCTGGACGCCTGAGCGACTCACCCGGTCCGGGTGAGGTCCACTCACCCACCCCCGCCGCAGCATGAACGGTGGGCGCCGGCTCGGGCGCCGCGACGAGGAGGTGGGTCATGACGGTACGGGTGGTGGCGGACCGGCGCCGCGGTGGCGTACTGCACGTGGTCGGCAGCTCCGAGGCGCCACGGCGGGCCGAACGGCCCGGCCGGTTCAGTCCGACCCGGTTGTGGCGGGGCCCCAGCGGTCCGCCGCGCCGCGCCGACGACCGACGCTGGGAGACCGAAGTACGGGGGTGAGCCCGATGGCCGAACAGCTGTTGTCCGCGTTCGAGTCCTCGCTGGACAAGACGAACGTGATCCTCAAGGAGATCGAGTCCGCGTACGGCTGGCCGAAGGAACAGCGCAACCAGTCCTACGCCGCGCTGCGTACCGTGCTGCACCTGTTGCGGGACCGGCTGCCGGTGCAGGAGAGCGCCGAGTTCGCCCAGCAGTTGCCGGTGCTGGTGCGAGGGATCTACTTCGACGGCTGGCAACCGGAGAACGTGCCGATCAAGCTCAACCGCGACGACTTCCTGTACGAGGTGCGCCAGGGCTTCCCGTACGACGTCGAGGGCGGCGCGCAGCGGGTGGTGCAGGTCGTGCTGGACACGCTGCGGCGGCACGTCACCCAGGGCGAGTGGGAGGACGTGAAGGCCACCATGCCGGGTGACCTGCGTCAGATGATTCCCTGATCCGGCACCGGACCGGCCCGTCCCGCCCCCTCGGCGGGGCGGGCCGCCGGCGTCCGGGACACCGGCAGCCCGGCTCGCCGGGCCAGCCCGGCGAACGCGACCGCGTCGACGATCGCCGCGCCGCCCGGGTCGTTGTTGAAGTAGACGTACGCCGGGTCGCCGTCACCGAACTCCCCGCCCAGCCGGTGCACCCAGCTAGCCAGCGCGGCCCGCCCGTAGCGCGGCCACGGCCGGGCCCGCCCCTCGTGCAGCCGCAGGTACCCGAAGTCGGTGGTGCGCCACAGCGGAGTGATCGGCCGGCTGAGGCGGTCCGCCCAGACCAGCGCCGCCCGGTGCCGTTCCAGGACCCGCCGGGTGTCGTCGGTCCACCACGACGGGTGTCGCGGCTCGACGGCCACCCGCACGTGGGCGGGGAACCGGCGCAGCACGCCGGCCAGCGTGTCCGGGTCGGCGCGCAGCGTCGGCGGGAGCTGCACCAGCACCGGGCCGAGCCGGTCGCCGAGCCCGGACGCGCGGTCCAGGAACCGGGCCACCGGCTCGGCCGGGTCGCGCAGCCGCTTGATATGCGTCAGGTAGCGGCTCATCTTCACCGCCACGCAGAAGTCGCCGGGCGTACGCTCCCGCCACGCGACGAACGTGTCTCGCTCCGGCAGCCGGTAGAACGCGTTGTTCACCTCGACCGTGGCGAACCGCGCGGCGAAGTGCTCCAGCCAGCGCCGCTGTGGCAGCCCGGCCGGGTAGAACCGTTCCCGCCAGTCCCGGTACTGCCAGCCCGACGTGCCGACCAGGAACATCGCCGTGCCCTACTGAAGGTTGATCTGGAAGACCTCGAACGTGGCGCCGAACCGTGCGCCGAGCCGGCTGCCGGCCGGGCGGGCCATGCCCTCCAGGAACTCCTCGGCGTCGAAACCGCCGTCGCCGAGCCCGCTCAGGTACGCCCCGTGCGCCCGCAGCGACGCCACACCCCTGTCGAACGTGTCGGTCACGTCCACCCCGTGCCGGGCCATCGGCGAACCGGCCGCCCACACCTCGCGGACCCGCGACCACGGCTGTGTGCCGTCGGTGAGCTGCTCCGGGAAGATCCACCGGTTGCCGGCGTCGCGGACCGCGTCCAGCGTGGCCCGGCCGCAGGCGATGTGGTCGGCCTGGTTCAGCGCGTACGCCCCGTCCCACGTCTCCCGGAAGTTGTTCGTCAGCACCACGTCCGGCCGGTGCCGGCGCACCACGGCGGCGATGGCCCGGCGCAGCGGCACGCCGTACTCCAGCAGCCCGTCGGGCAGGCCGAGGAACTCGACCTCCGACACCCCGACCACGGCGGCGGAGGCCCGTTGCTCCTCCTCGCGCACCACCCGGGCGCGTTCCGGCGTCATCCCGTCGATGCCCGCCTCGCCGCTGGTGAGCAGGCAGTACACGACCTCCTTGCCCTGCCCGGTCCAGCGCGCCACCGCGGCGGCGGCGCCGAACTCCAGGTCGTCGGGGTGGGCCACCACTGCCAGCGCCCGCTGCCAGTCCTCGGTCAGCGGGGTGAGTGGCTCCGGCTGCGTCACGTGCGTCTCCTCGCGTCGTCCTCCCGCCATCCTGGCACTCGCCCACTCCCACCGCTTGCCCCGCGAACCGTCCGTACGGCGGCGTCCGGGCGTCTACGGTGTGGTTAGAGAAGATCGGGCGTGGGGTACCACCCGCTGCACACGGACCCCGGCACCACGCGGGGCGGCACACCGAGGGAGCACCCATGGCATTGAACGACGACGACATCCAGAGCAGCGGCGGCAGCGGCCTGGAGGGCCCGGCCGACGGCGGTGCCACCCCGGGTCAGCACGACGGTGGCGCGGACGGCGGCGCGGAGGGTCCGGCCGACGGTGGCGCGACTCCGGGTCAGCACGACGGTGGCGCGGACGGCGGCGCGGAGGGCCCCGCTGACGGCGGCGCGACTCCGGGTCAGCACGACGGTGGCGCGGACGGCAGCGCCGAAGGTCCGGCCGACGGCGGCGCGACCCCGGGTCAGCACGACGGCGGCGCCGACGGCAGCGCCTGACACATGAGCACCACGCACGTCGACCCGCCGGGTGGCCACGGCCGCCCGGCGGTTCCGTTCTCCGCGACCGAGGCGCTGGCCCGGTGCGTGGCGGTGGAGCCGGCCAAGTTCGCCGCCGACCACTGGGGGCGCAGCCCGCTGCTGTCCCGCGCCGCCGAGCTGCCGAACGCCGACGGCTTCACCGACCTGCTCAGCACCGCCGACGCCGACGAGCTGCTCAGCCGCCGCGGCCTGCGTACCCCGTTCCTGCGGGTGGCGAAGGACGGCCAGTTGGTGCCGGCGGCGCGGTTCACCGGCGGCGGTGGCGCGGGCGCCGAGATCGGCGACCAGGTCCTGGACGAGAAGGTGCTGGCGCTGTACGCCAACGGCGCGACGCTGGTGCTGCAGGGCCTGCACCGCACCTGGCCGGCGATCGTCGACTTCGCCCGCGACCTGGGCACCGCGCTGGCCCAGCCGTTGCAGGTGAACGCCTACCTGACCCCGGCCGGCAGCCAGGGTTTCGCCACCCACTACGACACCCACGACGTGTTCGTGCTCCAGGTGGACGGACGCAAGCACTGGCGGATCCACCCGCCGGTGCTGGCCGACCCGCTGGAACGCCAGCCGTGGGGCGGCCGGGCCGACGAGGTCTCCGCGACCGCCGAGGGCCGCCCCGAACTGGACGTGGTGCTGGAACCGGGCGACGCGCTCTACCTGCCGCGCGGCTGGCTGCACAGCGCCCAGGCGCAGGAGTCCAGCTCGCTGCACCTGACCGTGGGCATCCGGGCGCTGACCCGGTACGCGGTGGTCGAGGAGCTGCTCGCGCTCGCCGCCGAGGACGCGCGGCTGCGCGCGAGCCTGCCGTTCGGGCTCGACCTGGCCGACCCGGACGCGATCGAGCCGGAGCTGACCGAGACCGTCGAGGCGCTGCGCGACTGGCTGCTGCGGGCCGACCCGGCGGCGGTGGCCGGCCGGCTGCGTGCCCGGGTGTGGCCGGCCGCCCGTCCGGCGCCGATCCGGCCGCTGGCCCAGGCGCAGGCGCTGGCCCGGCTGAGCGCGGACAGCGAGGTCGCGGTACGCGGCGGCCTGCGGTGGCAGCTCACCCCGGCCGCCGACGGACGGGTCACGCTGCGGGTGCCCGACCGCACGCTCACCCTGCCCGGCACCTGCGAGGCCGCGCTGCGCGCGCTGCTCACCGGCGAGGTGACCCGAGTCGGTGACCTGCCCGGCCTCGACGACGACGCCGATCGTCTGACGCTGGCCCGCCGCCTCCTCAAGGAGGCCGTCCTGACCCCCGCCTGATCCCGGCGATCATGAGGTTGACCGGCGGCGCGACGGCGTGTCGCGCCGCCAACCTCATGATCGACGGCGGGAGAGCCGGCGCGCGGGGCGGCGGTCAGCGGGTGTAGGTCACCGTCAGCAGGAGCAGCGTCGTGACCAGGCCGGAAGCGGCCACCAGGATCATCGGGCGGGGGGTCAGCACCGCGTGGCGGCGGTCGGCCAGCAGCCGCGCCGGCGCCAGCCCGATCACCGGGCCGAGCAGCGTCACCACCAGCGCCAGCACCGGCAGGCCCACCGCCAGATCGCCGCTGGAACCGGCCGCGAGGGCCCGCGCGCCCACCCCAAGCGCGTACGCCACCAGCGCCCCGCCGATCCCGCACGCGACGAGCAGCGGGTTCACCGAACCGGGCAGCTCGCCCGGCGAGCCGGTGCGGTCCAGCAGCTCCCGGACCGCCCGCAGCAGCGGCACCGGGTCACCGGCCGCGCCGCGTACCGGGCCGGGCGGGTCGCCCAGCCGCCGCGCGCTCCCGCCGAGCCGGGCCCGCAACTGCGTCCACAGGTGCGTGACCTCGCCGTCGACGCGTTCCACGAGCAGGGACGCCTCGGCCACCTCCGCTTCGGCCTGCCGCACCTGCTCGGCGGCCTCCGCGACCGCCCGGTCGGCCGCGGCCACCTGCTGGTCGTACCAGGTGTGCGCCTCGGCCCGCTGGGCGGCCACCCGGGCGGTCAGCTCGGCGAGCCGGCGGATCTGCGCGCTGTACGTCTCACTGGCAACCGGTTCGTTCATCGGGAGGGACCATAAGGGATGATCACCTGTCCGGTGCGGTGCACCGCCCGGTCGAAGTAGAGACCGCGCCACGGCCGGGGATACCAGTCCGGCCCGCCGCTGCCCGGATACAGCGAGGAGCCCAGCTCACCGCCCTGCACGTCCAGCGCCACCCAGGCGCCGATCTGATCCGTGCGCGCGCCCGCGCCGCCCAGGTCCACCCGCATCCGGGCCACGCCACGCCACCACGCCAGCACGTGCGTACGCCGTTCCGGCCCGTCGTGCAGGATCCGGCGCAACTGCTCCAGCCCGGTGCGCGTACCGGCCTTGCCGGCCAGCGCCGCGGCGGCCGCGTCCACCGCGTACAGCAGCAGGAAGTGCGGGGTACGCGCCGCACCCGGCGCGCCGAGTCCGTCACCCACCTCGGCCATCAGCTCCGGCACCGTCTCCTCGTCGTACCAGGAGGCGTCGCCTTCCAGGTCCTCGTACAGGGCGCGGGCGGCCGGGTCGGCGTCCGGATCCAGGCAGGCGATGGAGAACCGGGCGGTGCCGGGCCGGTACTGCCGCGCCAGCGACCGGGCGGCGGCGTCGAGCACCGCGCACGCCTCGTCCACCCGGGTGCCCAGCACCGCCAGGTTGCGGCCCGGCGCGCGGGGCAGCCGCAGCGCCGCCGAGCGGGACTGCACGTCGATGATCTCGCCGAGCAGCGCCACCGGGCTGCGCGGCACGCCCTGCTCCGGCGCGGTGAGCGCCCGGAAGTCCGGCGCGTCGGCCAGCTTCGGGATCGCGTCGCCGTCGAACAGCCGGGCCGGCGCGGCGTCCTGCGGGCGCATCCGCCACAGCCGGTGCTGAAGCTCGCTCCACGTCTCCCAGTCGCTCGCCGACGGGATCCGGGCCACCTCGTTCCCCTCGGCCAGGCCCGACTCGGCGTTGACGACCGCGTGGTGACGGGGCAGCGACTGCGCCGCGTCGTTGCGTTCGGCCAGGATGCGCAGCGCCTTCGGTAGCGCGATCCGCAGCGTGAACTGGGCGACCAGCGCCGGCCGTCCCCACAGCGCCTCGATGCCGCGGACGTCCTGCGAGGCGAGCACCAGATGGATGCCCTGCGACCGGCCCCGCCGGGCCAGGTCCTCCAGCAGGTCGGCGGCCTCCCGGGCGACCACGTCCCGCCCGGCGAGCAGCGCCTGGAACTCGTCGACCACCGCCACGATGCGCGGCCAGTGCCCGTCCGGGTCCACCGCGCGCAGCTCGGCCAGCTTGGTGACCTCGTGCTTCTTCGCCGCGTCGGCGCGACGGCGCAGCTCCTCGGCGAGGAAGCGCAGCAGCGCCAGACCGAACTCCCGGTCGGTGTTGACGTTGATACCGACCAGCCGCATGTGCGGCAGCCAGCTCGGGTCGCGCCGGCCCTGCGCGAACCGGGCGAAGGACACGCCCTCCTTGAAGTCCAGCAGGTAGAACTCCAGCTCGGCGGGGGAGTACCGGGCGGCGAGGGCGCCGATCCAGGCGAAGATCAGGTTCGTCTTGCCGGTGCCGGACGGGCCGCCGATCAGCGCGTGCGGCGGGTAGTCGCCGAGCGTGAGCAGCACCTGCCGCCCGTGCGGGCCCTCGCCGATCGGCGCGCTGAGGCCGTGCGCGGAGTCCTCCCGCCAGTACTCGTCCGGCGGCGGGAGCAGGTCGGTGAAGGGCGTCGGCGGCGGGCCGGCGGCCACCCGGGAGGCGACGGTACGGCACGTCTCGGTGACCAGGGCGGGCGGCGGCGGCGCGTCGAGCACCACCGGCAGCCCGGCCACCCGGGCGTCGTCCGGCTCCACGGTGATCCGGGTGACTGTCGGGTCGTCTGGTAGCTCGATGCCGCGGACCACGAGGTGCACGCCGCAGGCCGCGCCGGTCCGCACCACCCGGTCGAGCTGGCCGCGTTCGTGCCGGGACAGCTCGTCGCCGCCGAGCAGCACCGCCACCCGCCACGGCTCCGGGCGGCGTCCGGTGGCGGCGGCCAGCTCGCGCAGCGAGCCGTACTCACCGGCGAGCACGGTGGCGTTGATCCGGCGGATCTGTTCCACCAGGTCGTCCAGCAGCCGGCCCAACCCGCCCGGCCCGACGAACGTGAGCAGCCCGGCCGTGCCCAGCGGCGCGAACCCGGCCAGCCCGCCGCCCAGGTGCTCCGGGTCGTACCCGTAGAGCCGCACCGCGCCCGGGTCGGCCCGCCCGACCGAGCGCAGCAGCAGTGCCGGTACCACGGTGGCCAGCCCGGCACGGTCGCCGCCGGCCAGGTGCGCGTGCCCGGCATCGAGCAGCGGGACGAGCGCCGGCACCGGCTCGGCGCCGTCGAGGCGTACCGTGCCGACGCGCAGGGCACCCGGCGGCTCGGACCGGCCGGCGGGCGTGGCCTGCCAGCGGTCCCACGGCGCGGACGCCGCGCCGGGCGCCTCCCGCTGCGCCGCGGCGGCGGCCCGCCGGGCCAGCTCGGCGAGGCGGGCGGTGTGCCGGGCGTCGATCTCGGCCAGGCGCCGGTCGCGGGCGGCACCCACCCGGGCGGGCACCGCCGCGGCGGCCCGGCGGGTACGGGCGAGCCGGTCCCGCCCGGCGGCCAGGTCGGCCTCGGCGGTGGCGAGCCGGGTACGGGTGGCGCCGAGGGCCTCGGAGAGCATCCCCCGGACCCGCGTCACCAGTCGAGCGCGGACGTCAGCCACGGGACGGCTCCCGTTCGTCGGTGTCCTCGGGCAGGTCCCGGCCCAGCCGGTCGAGCAGTACGCCGGTGAGCACACCGGCGGTGACCGCAGGGTCGGCCGCGTGCGGCTGTTCCGCGTCGTCGTCGCGGCGCGGCGGGGGCATCCGGCACACCCGGGTCAGCAGCGTGTCGAGCACCGGCCGCGGCAGCCCGGGCAGCAGGTCGCGGACCCGGGAGTCCAGCGCGCCGCGCAGCCGGGGCAGGTCGTCCGCGCGGGGCGGATGGCCGAGCAGCTCACCGGCCAGTTCGCGCAGCAGCGGCGGGGTGATCGCGGCCAGCCCCAGCCCCACGTCGGCGTGCGCCCGGCGCAGCTCGCGGTGCAGCCGGTCCCGGTCGCCGGAGCGGACCCCGGCGGCCACCCGGCGCAGCAACTCGTGTGAGTCCACGACGCGCTCGTCCGGCTCGTCCGGCGCACCCTCCCGGCCGCCGGTCAGCTCCGCCACCCGCACCGCCCACCAGCGCCGCACCGCCGGCTGCTCGCCCGGCTCGGCGGCCGGGCCGGGCACGGGCGGCTCCTCGCCGCGCGGCGTGTCGTGCTTCGGCGGCCGCTCGCCCGGCAAGGTCGGGCGAGCGCCGTCGGGGGCCAGCCCGATCGCGGCCAGGTACGCGGTGAGCTGCTCCTGCGCCACGCGCAGCGCGTAGCCGGCCGTCTCGGCGTGCTCGGTGGCCGAGGACAGCTCCGGCACCCCCATCGGGTCGGACGACTCCTGGCGTACCCAGCGCAGCCGCTCCTGCGCCTGGCCGAGCTTCTCCAACGCGGCGGCGAGCTGCGCCAGCGGCAGTTCCTCGGCGGCGGCGCGCACCTGCGCGCCGATGTCCTCGACGATGGACACGGCCGGGCCTCAGAGCGTCGCGACGTAGAGCTGTGCCTGCTCCACCGCGACCAGTGTCGCGGCCAGACACTCCTCCAGCTCCTGGCCGGCCTGTGTCAGCGAGGCCTGCGCCGCCTCGACCGTCTCGTGGCCGCTGCCCTCCAGCGCGCCGGCCAGGGTCTGCTGCGCCTCGGCCAGCTTCTCGCCGGCGGCCTGCACCGCTGTCTGGCCGTCACCGATCTGCTGGAGAGCGACATCGATGGCGGCCTTCAGCTCGGCGACGCTCGCCACGGGGACCTCCTGGGGGCGGAAGAGATCTCCATTACAACCCATCGGAACGGGTGGACGAACATCCACCCTCGCGTGGTTGCGGCCCTCGTGTCCGGTTCCCGCGCTGACGTGCGCGAAGACCCCGGCCGGCGGTCCTGCCGGCGGACACCGCGGTCCCGCGAGCGGGACCGGCGTCCTAGCGGCCGAGCCAGCGCGGGCCGCGTACCTCCGCGCCGAGTGCGGTGACCCGCTCGCGCAGCTCGCGGTCGGCGGTGACCACCACCCGCCGCCGATCCGGCGCGGCGGCCACCAGCTCGACCATCGTGTCGTCGCCGGAGCCGGGCGCGGAGACCACGTCCACGCCGGGCGCGGGCGGCACGTGCCGGGCCGCGCCCTCCACCACCAGCACCACCTGCACCGGCGGCGGCAGCTCCGGCGGCACGCCCGCGTCCCCGACGGACGCCAGCGCGTCGCGCAGCCGGACCGCCGCGCCGGCCCGGTCCCGCCACCAGCCGTCCGGGCGCGAGCCCACCACGTTCGCGCCGTCCACGATCAGCAGCGGTCTGCTCTCCATGCCCCCAGCCTGCCATCCGGTCGCGTTTGTCGCGCCGACCGCCGGGTAGCCACCGCCGACCGTGCCGCGCGTGCCGGGTGCCGGTCGTGCCGACTGACTGCGGAGGACGAGATGATGGGACCGGGTGACTTCGGCAACGACCCCTGGGACGAGTTCTTGGCCCGATACTTCGGCCGGGGCGAGGGGGGACGCCGGCCGGCGCACCGGGTCGACATCACGCGCCTGATGACCGCCGACGCGCGGGAGATGCTCGCCGACGCGGCCCGCCGCGCCGCTCAGAAGCACAGCAACGACCTGGACACCGACCACCTGCTCTGGGCGGCCTTGCAGCGCGAGCCGCTGCGCGACCTGGTACGCCGGGCCGGCGCCGACCCGGAGTCGCTGCTGGGCGCGCTGGGCGGGCCCGGCGAGGGTGCGCCGCGGGGCGAGGTGCCGCCGAACCTGTCGCTGACGCCGGCGGCGAAGCGGGCGTTGCTCGACGCCCACCAGCTCTCCCGCGCGATGGGCGCCAACTACATCGGTCCCGAGCACATCCTGATGGCGTTGCCGCTGAACCCCGAGTCGCCGGCCGGCCGGATGCTCGCCGCCGGCCGGATCCAGCCCGAGTCGTTGCAGGCGGCCAGCGCCGAGCGCGGCGCGACGAACGTCCCGCGCCCGGACCGGGGCACCCCGACGCTCGACCAGTACGGCCAGGACCTCACCGAGCTGGCCCGGATGGACCAGATCGACCCGGTGATCGGCCGGGCCGACGAGATCGAGCAGGCGGTGGAGATCCTGTCCCGGCGGACCAAGAACAACCCGGTGCTGATCGGCGAGGCCGGTGTCGGCAAGACCGCGATCGTCGAGGGCCTGGCCGAGCGGATCTGCGACGGCGACGTGCCGCAGACGCTGATCGGCAAGCGGGTGATCCAGCTGGACCTGTCCGGCCTGGTCGCCGGCACCCGCTACCGGGGTGACTTCGAGGAGCGCCTGAAGAAGGTGATCGACGAGATCCGCGCCCACCGCGAGGAGCTGATCATCTTCCTGGACGAGATCCACACGCTGGTCGGCGCGGGCGGCGCCGGCAGCGAGGGCGGAATGGACGCGTCCAACATGCTGAAGCCGGCCCTGGCGCGCGGCGAGCTGCGGGTGATCGGCGCGACCACGCTCGACGAGTACCGGCGCAGCATCGAGAAGGACGCCGCGCTGGCCCGCCGGTTCCAGCCGGTGCTGGTGCCCGAGCCGACCGTCGACGACACCATCGCCATCCTGCGGGGTCTGCGCGACAGGTACGAGGCGCACCACCAGGTCCGGTTCACCGACGAGGCGCTGATCGCCGCCGGTGAGCTGTCCGACCGGTACGTCACCGACCGGTTCCTGCCGGACAAGGCGATCGACCTGATCGATCAGGCCGGCGCCCGGGTGCGGCTGCGCACCCGTACCCCCGCCGAGGACGTGCGCGAGCTGGAGCAGCAGCTCGACGAGACACGCCGGGACAAGGAGCAGGCGGTCTCCGACGAGCAGTACGAGCGGGCCTCCGCGCTGCGCGACCGGCTCGCCGAACTGGAGGACCAGGTCCGCCGTGCCCGCGGCGACGAGGGCCCCAACCACGTGCCCGAGGTGGGGCCGACGGAGATCGCGGAGGTGGTCTCCCGGGCCACCGGTATCCCGGTCACCCAGCTCACCGAGGAGGAACGCGACCGGCTGCTGCGCCTGGAGGGGCACCTGCACGAGAAGATCATCGGCCAGGACGACGCGGTCAGCGCCGTCTCCGAGGCGGTACGCCGCTCCCGTACCGGCCTGGCCGACCCGGACCGGCCGATGGGCAGCTTCCTGTTCCTCGGCCCGACCGGCGTCGGCAAGACCGAGCTGGCCCGCGCCCTGGCCGAGGCGCTGTTCGGCGAGGCGGACCGGATGGTCCGGGTGGACATGAGCGAGTTCCAGGAACGGCACACGGTCAGCCGGCTGGTCGGCGCCCCGCCCGGGTACGTCGGCTACGAGGAGGCCGGCCAGCTCACCGAGGCGGTGCGGCGCCGCCCGTACGCGGTGGTGCTGCTGGACGAGATCGAGAAGGCGCACCCGGACGTGTTCAACATCCTGCTCCAGGTGCTCGACGACGGACGGCTCACCGACAGCCAGGGCCGCACCGTGAACTTCAAGAACACCGTCCTGATCATGACCAGCAACCTCGGCTCGGAGCTGATCACCGGCACCCAGCGCACCGTCGGCTTCGCCACCGGCGCGCCCGGCGAGCAGGAGAGCGACGAGCTGCGGGAACGGCTGATGCGCCGGCTCCAGGAGAACTTCCGCCCGGAGTTCCTCAACCGCATCGACGAGGTGATCATCTTCCAGCGGCTGGAGGCCGAGCAGCTGCGCCAGATCACCGGGCTGCTGCTGGAGGAGACCCGCCGCCGCATGCACGCCCAGGACATCCAGGTCGACTTCAGCACCGCCGGCGTCGACTGGCTCGCCGAGCACGGCTACCAGCCCGAGTTCGGAGCCCGCCCGCTGCGCCGGGTGATCCAGCGCGAGGTCGACAACCGGCTGTCCCGGATGCTGCTGGAGAACGAGATCTCGCCCGGGCAGAAGGTCACCGTCGACACCCGCGACGACCAGCTCGTCTTCGACGTCACCGCCGGTGAGCGGGGCTACACGCCGGCCACCACGTCCCATCCCCGATGACCGGCCGGGGCCCGTCCCGGCCGGGCCGGGACGGGCCGTCACCGAAGGACCGGAGGGCGGACATGACCGAACCCGAGGAGATCCCCGACGACGACGTCGGGGCCGGTGACCCGATCGAGGCGACCCCGACGGCGAACCCGTCCCGGGTGCGGGTGCCGCCGGAGGGCCTGAAGCAGCACACACCCAACGAGGGCGAGCCGGCATCCGGGCCGCCGCCGGGAGAGGAGGCGTGATGGTACGCGAGGCGCGACTCGACCCCGAGGTCGAGGTGATCTGGGACGACTTCCACGCCGAGGTGAACGTGTCCTCCGAGACGCTGCGGCAGTGGCTGCTGACCCGCGGCTCGGGGGAGGAGGCGTTCGGTCCGGGCCCGGACCTGGACCTGCCGGAGCCCGGCCGGCAGATCCTCGCCGTGCTGCGCAAGCGCAAGGTGGACCTCACGCCGGAGGACATCGAGGTGATGCGCGAGGCGATCAGCCGGATCCGGGAGCTGACCGCGCAGCGGCCACGCCGGGGCAACGCCGACGACGAGTGGCGCCACGCCCTGCTCGACCTCGGTCACGACGTACTCGTCGAACGCTGAGCCGAAAGGCGGCGCCCGGGTGGACCACCCGCCCGGGCGCCGGCTGCTACTCCGACTCCAGGCTGGGCAGGCGCAGCCCGGCCGCGTCCGCAGCGGCCTGCCGGTCGGCGCGGGCGCGTTCCTCACGGCTGAGCAGGTTGGCGTACTCGGTCACGTCGGCCGGCCCCGGCACCTCCGGCAACCGGCGCAGGAACGCCTCCACCTCGGCGGCGGCGGTGGTGTGCGCGGTGGCCGCCTGGCGCAGCAGTTCCCGCTGGTCGGCGGCCGGATACAGATCAGTCATGTCGCCGGTGTTACCCGGGTTCAGGCGATTCGCACCCCACCCGAGCCGTTGGGCTGCACGCCGAACTCCGGATGCGCCAGCAGCCACCCCAGGTACTCCGGATGGTTCGCCAGCGCGTCGGTGTACGCCGCGACGGCCGCCGCCAGTACCGGCTCCGCCACCGCCGCGGCCGGCACATCCGGATGCCAGCCCAGCAGCAGCCGCCAGCGCAGCGGCGTACCGGCGAGCCGGCGGGTCACCAGACCGGCCACCGGACGGAACGTGGCCTGGCACAACGCCACCGCCTCGCCCGCGTCCACCAGGTCCAGCGCGGCCCGCACGTCCGCCTCGTACACCTTCTTCGGGGTGAAGCCGGAGCGGGCGCAGGCGGCGGCGAAGCAGTCGCCGAAGCAGCCGTCGCCCGGCGCGGCCACCCACCGCTCACGCCGCAGGTCGACCAGGTCGACGTCGGCGCGGCCGGCCAGCGGGTGGGTCTGCGGCAGCAGTACGCAGATCGGCTCCACCGCCACCTCCCGCCAGCTCAGCCCGAACCCGGCCGACGGCGTCGAGTCGCCGCACACGCCGGTCAGCGCGAAGTCGAGCCGGCCACCCGCGACCATCTGCGCCAGTTCGTCCACCGACCAGGAGCCGTACGTGGTGATCTGCGCGTCCGGCCGCTCGGCGGCGAGCCGGTGCACCAGCCGCCCGAGGATCGGGCTGTTCACCCCGCCGAAGCGGTACCGGCGCAGCGGATCGCCCGCGCCGGCCATCCGGGCCGCCTCGTCGCGCAGGCCCTTCATCGCCGGCAGCAGCACCCGCGCCCGGTCCAGCACCAGTTCACCCAGCGCGGTGGGACGGGCGCCGCGGCGGTCCCGTTCGAACAACGGCCCGCCCAGCGCCCGTTCGATCCGCTGAAGCTGGGCGGTCAGCGCCGGCTGGGCCAGGCCGAGCGCCGAGGCGGCCTTGGTGACGCTCCCCGTCTCCGCGATCGCGCAGACCACACGCAGGTGTCGCAGCTCCAGATCCATACCGTGACGGTAGGACCACGAACCGATACACGGAAGGGGCGATCGGCTCACCCCTGGCGATGGTGCTCCAGGTCGCTCAGCCGGGTACGCCGTCCGGTGACCGCGTCGCGCACCTTGTCCAGCACCCCGACGGCCGGTTCGACGATCTTGTTCCAGGGCGGGGTGGCGGGCGTGCCGGGGTGCGGCCGGGTCGGCGCCGCCTCCTCCGCGATCTCCCACCGGTTGCCCAGCCGGATCAGCTCGGCGTCGCTGGCCACCTCACGCAGCGGCGTGACCAGCGCCGCGACGCGGCTGACGTGCCGGCGTACCCGCTCGGCCACGTCAGCGACCGCCGGGTCGTCGGCACCGGACAGCTCCTTGAGCGCGGTCAGCAGCCCGGCGTCCGCCTCGATCTCCCGCTCGACCAGCTCGGCGGCCTCCGGCATCGCGGCGCGGGCCGCCGGAAACAGGTACTGCTCCTCGGCGGACAGGTGGCGGGACACCGCAGCGGTCAGCACGTCGAGCACCTCGCGCCGTCCGGCCGCGTCCAGCGCCGGGTCGGTGACCCGGTCGGCCAGCCCCAGCAGCGCCCGGTGCTCGGTGTCCACGAGGTCGGCGACGCTGCGCCCACCCGGCCGGTACGCGTCGTCGGCGGCCGGCGGCAACGGCGGCAGGGGGACGGTCATGGTGCCCTCCTCGTGACGGCCGGAGTCGATGTCCGGGCGGTCCGGCGGTACCCGGCCCGGCGATCCGCGAAACCGCCGCCGGGCCACCGGCGGCCCGCGACCACCTCACCTGCTGGTATAAGGAAGCGATGACGAGCGACGCCGCCCCCGCCCGACCGGACGCCACCGACGAGGTCGTCGACCTCTGCCGCGACCTGCTGCGCATCGACACCACGAACACCGGCGACAACGACACCAGCGCGGGGGAGCGGCGCGCCGCCGAGTACGTCGCGGAGAAACTCGCCGAGGCCGGCGTCGACGCCGAGATCCACGAATCCGCGCCCGGCCGGGCCAACCTGGTCGCCCGCATCCCCGGCACCGAGCCCGGCCGCGACGCGCTGCTCGTGCACGGCCACCTCGACGTGGTGCCCGCCGACCCGGACGAGTGGTCGGTGCACCCGTTCTCCGGCGAGATCCGCGACGGCTACCTGTGGGGCCGCGGCGCGATCGACATGAAGGACTTCGACGCGATGGTGCTCGCCGTGGTCCGCGACTGGCAGCGCACCGGCGTCCGCCCCCGGCGCGACATCGTGCTCGCGTTCACCGCCGACGAGGAAGCCGGCAGCGACTACGGCGCGCACTTCCTCACCCAGCGGCACCGTGACCTGTTCGACGGCTGCACCGAGGCGATCGGCGAGGTCGGCGGCTTCTCCTACTCGGTCGACGAGCAGCGCCGCCTCTACCTGATCGAGACCGCCGAGAAGGGCATCGACTGGCTGCGCCTGCACGCCAAGGGCCGGCCCGGCCACGGCTCGATGGTGCACGACGACAACGCGGTCACCGCGCTCGCCGAGGCGGTCGCCCGGATCGGCCGGCACCGCTTCCCGGTGGTGATGACCGACACCGTACGGGCGTTCCTCGCCGAGGTCTCCGACGTGCTCGGCATCGAGATCGACCCGGACGACCCGGAGACCGCGATCGCCAAGCTCGGCCCGATCGCCAACATCATCGGCGCGACCGTCCGCAACACCGCCAACCCGACCCGCCTGGCCGCCGGCTACAAGGACAACGTCATCCCCGGCCGGGCCACCGCCACCATCGACTGCCGCAGCCTGCCCGGGCAGAGCGAGGAACTGGAACGGCAGCTGCGCGAGCTGGTCGGGCCGGACATCGCCATCGAGTACGTCCAGCGCCAGCCGGCCCTGGAGACCACGTTCGACGGTGACCTGGTGGCGCACATGTCGGAGGCGCTGCGCGCCGAGGACCCGGGCGCGCACCCGGTGCCGTACATGCTCTCCGGCGGCACCGACGCCAAGGCGTTCTCCCAGCTCGGCATCCGCTGCTTCGGCTTCGCGCCGCTGCGGCTGCCCGCCGACCTCAATTTCTCCGGCCTGTTCCACGGCATCGACGAGCGGGTTCCGCTGGACGGACTACAGTTCGGCGTGCGGGTTCTGGACCGCTTCCTCCGTACCTGCTGACCGCGCCCGCCGCGGCGCCGCCGGCGCGGAACCTCCCCCCATCGCGAAGGGACTGCCACACATGACCGACCAGCACGGTGAGCTGGACGCCGCCCTCGAGCGGGTGATCGACGCGGCCCGCGCCCACCTGGCCGCCGTCCGGGCCGCCCAGGGCCGGATCGACGACGACGCCGTCTGGCAGGCGTACGTCGCGTTGAACAACGCCTCGTTCGCCTACGACGAGCAGCTGCTCGACGCGTTCGGCGAGGTGACGCCCTGGGACGTGGAGTCGATCGACCCGGACGAGGCCGACGAGCGCTTCGGCGCCGTCGAGGGCGGCGAGCCCACCGATCCGCACCCACGGGTCATCTCGGTGCGGCAGCGGCGCGACTACCGGGTGCCGAGCGTCGCCGCGCTGCTGCGCGCGGCCGAGGCGGCCCGCCGGGAGGGCACCCCGGAGGAGGACGAGCCGGCGCCGGTGGAGGGGGTCGGCGAGGCGGTGCTGGAACTGCTGCAGAGCGGTGACGGCTCGCTGTCCGCGCTCGACGTGCCGGAGCTGGAGCCGCTGGACGGTGTGGTGATGGTCAGCGAGGTCGGCACCCCGGTCGACCTGGAGTCGTTCGACGACGACGACCCGGTCGGGCCGTTCCAGCCGGCGGCCGACGACCGGCTGGTCGGCCGGCTCGACGAGCACCCGTTCATGGAGCTCGACGAGGAGCACGACCACGCGCACTAGGCCGTGCGCGTCCCCGGGGCGGCGCCGCGTCGCGCGGCCCCGGGGACGGGCCCGTCAGTACGACAGGCCCGGCTGCGACTGGTTGACCAGGCGGCGCCGCAGCACCACCTGCCGCGTGCCGTCCCGGTAGAGCCGCACCCGGGCCAGCTCCCAGCCGGAGAACTCGGCCTGGATCGCCAGCTGCGCCGCGGCGGTCAGCCGATCGACGTTCGAGGGCAACCGCAGCGGCGCGTATTCGTAGTCCATGCCCCTATGCTGCCCAGGTCGCGGGCCCTCCGCCACCCCCTGCGGGTGACCCGGATCGCCCTCGTACGGCTCAGCCGTCGCGCTCCGGGTAACCCACCGGCACCGCCGACACGTCGTCCAGCGCCGTGACGATCTCCTCCGGCAGCGTCATCCGCTCCACCTGCAACGCGCCGAGCAGCTGCCCGACGGTCCGGGCGCCCAGGATCGGCGCGGTCACGCCCGGCCGGTCCCGCACCCAGGCCAGCGCCACCTCAAGCGGCGACACGCCGAGCCCGCCGGCCGCGATGGCGACCGCCTCCACGATGCTGGAGCAGCGCGGCTCCAGGTACGTCGCGACGAACCGCTCGAAGTGCGGCGACACCGCCCGCGAGTCGGCCGGGCGGCCGTTGCGGTACTTGCCGGTCAGCACGCCCCGGCCCAGCGGCGACCAGGGCAGCACACCCAGTCCCATCCCGGCGCAGGCGGGCAGCACCTCCCGCTCCACACCGCGCTCCAGCAGCGAGTACTCCACCTGCGCGGCGACCACCGGCGCGCGCCCCGGCCAGGCGGCCTGCCAGGCGGCGGCCCGGGCGGTCTGCCAGCCGGAGAAGTTCGACACCCCCACGTAGCGGGCCTTCCCGCTGGACACCGCGTGGTCCAGGGCCGAGAGCGTCTCCTCCAGCGGGGTGTCCGGGTCGTACCCGTGCACCTGCCACAGGTCGACGTGGTCGGTGCCGAGCCGGCGCAGCGAGGCGTCGAGCGTGCGCAGCAGGTGCCCCCGCGACCCGTCCCGGCGCCGGCTGCCCGGCCGCAGGCCCGCCTTGGTGGCGATCAGCAGCTCGTCGCGGTCCACCAGGGTGCCCAGCAGGGAGCCGATCACCGACTCGGCGTCACCGTCGGCGTACACGTCGGCGGTGTCGACGAGGTTGCCGCCCGCGTCGAGGTAACTCTTCAGCTGGGCGGCCGCGTCGTCGGCGTCGGTGTCCCGTCCCCAGGTCATGGTGCCGAGCGCGAGCCGCGATACCGCCAGCCCGCTTCGGCCGAGCGGTCGCTGTTGCATGCGTGAACCTTATTTCGAACCCGGCGTCACGGATATCCTCGCCGCAGTCAACTTCCCGCGCGACCTCCACCCGGTGTGACATGTTCGGGGCGAGCCGGACGTCGAGGGCGCCACGCTCATTGCGTAACCTGATGCGACCTGTGGTGCGGACGGTGGGAGGATCAGTGCGACTCGGGCTCAACCTCGGATACCAGACGGCGTGGAGCACGCCCTTCGACCACCTGGCGCTGGCCCAGGAGGCGGACCGGCTCGGCTACTCGGTGGTCTGGGCCGCGGAGGCGTACGGCTCGGACTCGCCGAGCATGCTGGCCTGGATCGCCGGTCAGACGGAGCGCATCGACGTGGGCTCCGCGGTCATGCAGATCCCGGCCCGTACCCCCGCCATGACCGCGATGACCGCCGCGACAATCGACACGCTCTCCGGCGGCCGGTTCCGGCTCGGCCTGGGCGTGTCCGGCCCGCAGGTCTCCGAGGGCTGGCACGGTGTGCGGTTCGCCAAGCCGCTGGCCCGCACCCGCGAGTACGTCGACATCGTCAAGCTGGCGGTGGCCCGCAAGGAGGTCGCGTACGACGGCGAGCACTACACGCTGCCGCTGCCCGACGGCCCCGGCAAGGCGCTGCGGCTGGGCTTCCACCCGCCGCGCGAGCACATCCCGATCTACCTGGCCGCCGTCGGTCCGAAGAACCTGGAGCTGGCCGGCGAGATCGCCGACGGCTGGCTGGCCGTCTTCTACTCCCCGGAGTTCGCCGAGGAGCACCTCGCCTCGGTGCGCGCCGGGCGGGCGGCGGCGGGCAAGGAACTGGCCGGCTTCGACGTGGTGCCGTCCGTGCCGGTCGTGGTCGGCGACGACATCGCCACCTGCGCCGAGCTGGTGCGCTGGTACGCCGCGCTGTACGTCGGCGGCATGGGCAGCCGCAAGCAGAACTTCTACAACCAGCTCGCCACCCGGATGGGCTACGGCGACGCGGCCCGCGAGGTCCAGGACCTCTACCTGGCCAAGCGGCAGCGCGACGCGGCCGCCGCCGTACCGATGGAGTTCATCGACCGCACCTCGCTGCTCGGCCCGAAGGAGCGCATCGCCGAGCGGATGCGGGAGTACGCCGCCGCGGGCGTGACCACGCTGTCGGTGTCGCTGTTCGTGGCCGACCGGGACAGCGGGGTGCAGACCCTGCGTACCGTCGCCGAGGCCCTGGAGCTGTCCGGAGTCGGGGAGTGACCTGGATCGAGGCCATCGTCCTGGGCCTGGTCCAGGGGCTGACCGAGTTCCTTCCGGTGTCCTCGTCCGGGCACCTGCGGATCACCTCGGAGCTGTTCTTCGGCCGGGACGCGGGCGCGTCGTTCACCGCGGTGACCCAGCTCGGCACCGAGGCCGCCGTCCTGATCTACTTCGCCAAGGACATCTGGCGGATCGTCCGCACCTGGTTCGTCGGCCTTGTCGACCGCTCGGTGCGGTCCAGCCTCGACTACCGGATGGGCTGGTACGTCATCGTCGGCACCATCCCGATCGGCATCTTCGGGCTGATCTTCAAGGACCAGATCCGCACCGCCGGCCGCAACCTCTGGCTGATCTCCTGCACGCTGATCATCGGCGCGATGCTGCTGGCCTTCGCCGAGTACTGGGGCCGGCAGACCCGTACGCTGGAGAACTTCCGGATGCGCGACGGTGTGGTGATGGGTTTCGCCCAGGCCGCGGCGCTGGTCCCCGGCGTCTCCCGCTCGGGCGGCACCCTGACCGCGGGCCTGCTGCTCAACCTGACCCGGGAGACCGCGGCCCGCTACTCGTTCCTGCTGGCCATCCCGGCCGTGGTGATCTCCGGCGTGTTCAGCCTCCCGGACGTGTTCGAGCCGTCCGCGCCCGGCACCGCCGCGCCGAGCGTGGCGCAGATGGTCATCGCGACGCTCATCGCGTTCGCCGTCGGGTACGCGGCCATCGCGTGGCTGCTGCGCTACGTCGCCCACCACACGCTGTACGTCTTCGTGCTGTACCGGGTGGCGCTGGGCAGCCTGGTGATCTGCCTGCTGGCGACCGGCACGATCAGCGCCACCTGACGTCGTCGTGCGAGAGGCCGGCCACCCCGATGTCCGAGGTGGCCGGCCTTCGGCTTCGTCGCCCACCCAGCCACGTCGGGCCGCGCGGCGTGTGCGACTGCGCGGCCCGGTGGCCGGGGGTGGCTACTCTCACCCGCATGTCGCGTTTTCGCCTCAGACCGCTGTACGGCGTTCCCGTGATGATCGGCATTCTGGCGGCCTTTGCGTGGAACCTGGCAGAGCCTTTCGACAAGCCGGAGCTGCCGGCGGAGATGTTCGTGGTGACGGGCACAGTCGACTCGGTACAGGAGACCTGGGAAAAGACGACGGGAGGAAGCAGAAACCTCGGCGTCGTGGTCCATCGGGTGCTGCTCCGCGAGCACCCCCGGGTCGAGTTCAGCGTACGAGAGCTGCCTCGCGAGGAACTGATGCCCGGCACGCCGGTCCGATTCGAGATGAGCAGGGATCCCCGGCCGGATCTGGAGCGCGCACGGTTGTACGACTACGCGACCTACCTGGTCATAGCCGAGACCTTCGTCGTCGACGGCACCGTGATCTACGACGCGTTCCAGGTCAGGGCGGAGGCCGAGGCACGGACCGACGCGGCGGTCAGGCGGTACCGCAGCATCTCTCTGGTGCTGTGGGCGGTGGTGGTCGTCTGGGTCGCGCTCCTGGTCCGGCGGCACCGGGCATCGCTGCGGTCCCTGCGATCCCTGGCGGAGCCCGACGGCGCGTCGGACGCGGCCGACAGGTTCCGGAGATGGGTGTACCGGGAGTAGGGCCGCACCATCGGAACGCGGCCTGTCGTGGCGGGACGATCATCCGAGGGGCGTACCGCCTAGGGTGGTCAGCGTGGCGACCCTTCTGCTTCTGAGACACGGCCGGACCACCGCGAACGCCGACGGCGGCCTGGCCGGGCGGCAGCCGGTCGAGCTGGACGACACCGGCCGCGCGCAGGCCACAGCGGTCGGTGCCCGCCTCGCCGGGCTGCCACTGGCGGCGGTGGTGACCAGCCCGCTCATCCGCTGCCGGCAGACTCTCGACCTGGCGCTGCCCGGCGCCGAGCCGGTCGTCGAGGACGGGCTGATCGAGTGCGGGTACGGCGACTGGGAGGGGCAGTCGCTGAAGAAGCTGGCGAAGGAGCCGCTCTGGCCGGTGGTCCAGCAGCACCCGAGCGCCGCCGCGTTCCCGCAGGGCGAGTCGATGGCGGCGATGTCCGCGCGGGCCGTGGCCGCGGTACGGGCGTGGGACGCGCGGGTCACCGCCGAGCACGGGCCGGAGGCGGTCTGGCTGGCGTGCAGCCACGGCGACGTGATCAAGGCGATCGTGGCGGACGCGCTCGGCGTACACCTTGATCTTTTCCAGCGGATCGTGGCCGACCCGGCGTCGGTGACGGCGATCCGCTACACCCCGCTGCGGCCGTTCCTGGTCCGGCTCAACGACACCGGCGGCGACCTGTCGGCGCTGGTCCCGCCGCCGCGCAAGCGGCGCCGGCGCCCGGCGCGGGCGGCCGAGTCCGACGCGGCGGTCGGCGGAGGCGCGGGCGCGGCCGGGTGAGACCGGCGTACGCGGCGCGTTCGCTCTGGGCGGATTCGGCGTCGGTGGGCTGCGCAGTGCTTCCGGACGCCGGATAGGGTCGTGGGTATGACGCACCAGGTGCACGCCTTCGAGCCGCCGGAGCGGTTCGTCGCCGGTACGGTCGGCCCGCCGGGGGAGCGCACGTTCTTCCTCCAGGCGCGCGGCGGCGGCCGGCTGGTCAGCGTGTCGCTGGAGAAGGTCCAGGTGTCGTTGCTCGCCGAGAAGCTGGAAGAGCTGCTCGCCGAGGCGCAGCGCCGCTTCGGCGTGAAGCTGCCGGAGCCGGTCACGACCGTGACCGGCGACAACGAGCCGCTCGATACGCCCGTGGACGAGGAGTTCCGGGTCGGCACGCTGGGCCTGGCCTTCGACGTGGACACCGCCACCGTGGTGATCGAGGCGATCGCCGTCGGTGAGGCGGAGGTCGAGGTCGAGCTGGGCGACGCGGACGACGACGCCGACGAGGACCCGGACGAGCCGGACGACGACCTCGACCGCCTGCGGGTGCGGCTGACCCCGGAGGCGACCCGCGAGTTCATCGAGCGCGCCAAGCGCGTGGTGAACGCCGGCCGGCCCCCCTGCCCGCTGTGCGGCCAGCCGCTCGACCCGGCCGGTCACCTCTGCCCCCGGCACAACGGCTATCACCGGTGACCTCGTCGGAACTGCAGCCCCGACAGGACGGCGCCGAGGCGCTGCGGCTGCTCGCCGACGGTGAGCTGACCCTCCAGGGGCGGCTCGTCGACGCCTCCAACGCGACACTGCGCGGCGTCATCGCGCTCGGCGAGGTGACCGCGCACTGCGTCTACAAGCCGGTACGCGGCGAGCGCCCGCTCTGGGACTTCCCGGACGGCACACTCGCCGGCCGGGAGGTGTCCGCCTACCTGGTGTCCCGGGCCACCGGCTGGGACCTGGTGCCCCCGACGGTGCTGCGCGACGGCCCGTTCGGTCCCGGCTCGTGCCAGCTCTGGATCGACGAGCCGGACGACGCCGAGCCGCTCGTCGGGTTCGTGCCGGCGCGGGAGATCCCGCCGCGCTGGTTCCCGGTCGCCGCGGCGCGCGACGACGACGGGGCGGCGTACGCGCTGGCGCACGCCGACGACCCCCGCCTGGCCCGGCTCGTCGTGCTCGACGCGATCATCAACAACGCCGACCGCAAGGGCGGGCACGTGCTCGTCGGCCCGGACGACCGGATCTACGGCGTCGACCACGGCGTGAGCTTCCACGTCGAGGAGAAGCTGCGTACGGTGCTGTGGGGCTGGGCCGGCCGGGAGCTGCCGCCGGACGCGGTGGAGATGCTCGACGGCCTGGCCGGGCAGCTGCGCGGGCCGCTCGGCGAGGAACTGGCCGAGCACCTGACCATCGGTGAGCTGGCCGCGCTGGCGGAACGGGTCGAGCGGCTGGGCGAGAGCGGCCGGTTCCCGCTGCCGCCGCAGGAGTGGCCGGCGATGCCCTGGCCGCCGATGTGAGCCGCTGTCGCGTTGATCACCCGTAGGGCGGCACCCGAGCGTCTGACGGATCGTTAGGCTGGCGGTCATGGAGTCTTGGGCGGGACATGACGTGCCACGGCTGCCCGGCGAGGGCGTGTCGCTGAGGTTGTACGACTCGGCGCGGCAGGGCGCCCATCCCAGCCGGCCCGAGGGCGCGGCCTCGATGTACGTCTGCGGCATCACCCCGTACGACGCGACGCACCTCGGGCACGCCGCCACCATGATCACGTTCGACCTGGTGCAGCGGATGTGGCGTGACGCCGGCCTCGACGTGCGGTACGTGCAGAACGTCACCGACATCGACGACCCGCTGCTGGAGCGCGCCGAGCGCGACGGCGAGGACTGGAAGGTCCTGGCCATGCGGGAGACCGCGCTGTTCCGCGAGGACATGGAGGCGCTGCGGATGATCCCGCCGGCGCACTACGTCGGCGCCGTCGAGTCGATCCCGGACATCGCCGAGAAGGTGCTGGTGCTGCTCAAGGACGGCGCGGCGTACCGGCTCGACGACGGCACCGGGGACGTCTACTTCGACATCTCCGCCGCGCCCCGGTTCGGCTACGAGTCCAACCTGTCCCGCGAGCAGATGATCGAGCTGTTCGCCGAGCGCGGCGGCGACCCGGAGCGCGCCGGCAAGCGCGACCCGCTCGACCCGCTGCTGTGGCGCGGCGCCCGCGAGGGCGAGCCGTCCTGGCCCGGCGGCGAACTGGGCGCGGGCCGTCCCGGCTGGCACATCGAGTGCACGGTCATCGCGCTGAACCTGCTCGGCGACCGGATCGACGTGCAGGGCGGCGGCAACGACCTGATCTTCCCGCACCACGAGTGCTCCGCCGCGCACGCCGAGCGGCTGACCGGCGAGGCGCCGTTCGCCGACCACTACGTGCACGCCGGCATGATCGGCCTGGACGGCGAGAAGATGTCGAAGTCCCAGGGCAACCTGGTCTTCGTGTCCCGGCTGCGGGCCGACAAGGTCGACCCGATGGCGGTCCGGCTGGCGCTGATGAGCGGGCACTACCGTAGCGACCGCTCCTGGACCGACGAGCTGCTCACGGAGGCGCAGGAGCGGCTGGGCCGCTGGCGGCGGGCCGCCGCCGCGCCGGCCGGGCCGTCGGGGGCGGCGTTGCTGGCCGAGGTACGCGAGCGCCTGGCCGACGACCTGGACACGCCCGGTGCCCTCGCGGCAGCCGACCGCTGGGCCGAAGGAGCCCTGAACGTTGCGGCCGACGACCCGGACGCCCCGGCCCTCTTCCGAGACACGGTGGACGCCCTCCTCGGCATCGCCCTCTAGCCCCGCCCTTTCGTCGCGCCCTCCCGCCCCCTCACGCCGTCCGATCTCAGTCGCTCTCGGCGATCATGCAGTTGTGGCCCCGATGGTGTCGTTAATGTTCCCTTTGTCGGGGCGGAAAGTGCAAGATCGCGGGGAACCCGGCGGGTCAGCCCAGGACCAGGCCGGGGTCGGGGTCCTGGTCGGGAGCGGGGGCGGGGATCTTGTACTCCTCGGTCAGCGTGGTCATCGGGCCCGGCCAGGTGGCCTGCGCGACCTCGATCGGCTTGTGCCGCTCGTCGTACGCGACGTGCAACAGGTGCAGCACCGGCGTGTCCGGGCGGATCTGGAGGATCTCCGCCTCCTCCCGGCTGGGCTGGCGGGCGCTGATCGTGTCGGTGGCGGTGACGTACCGCCGGCCGGTGACCTCCTCGGCCTCCTGGTAGAGCGGGCGCCCGAACGCCTCGGCCCGCTCCAGTGACGTGCCGGCGGTGTCGGCGGGCAGGAACCACGACGCGCCGACCTCGACCGGGGAGTCGTCGGTGCGTACCAGGTGCCGGCGGCAGAGCAGCTCGGTGCCGTCGGTGACGCCGAACGCGTCGGCCACCTCCGCCGGGGCGGGGGAGCGGCCGACCGAGACGAGCTGCTGGCGGTACCGGGCGGCCAGGTCGGTGTGGTAGCCGCGGAAGCCGCCGTACCGGCCCCGGGACAGGCGGTTGAGGCGGCGCCGGGTGCCCCGGACGTACGTACCGGAGCCGGGTTTGGTGATCAGGATGCCCTCGACCCGCAGCTGGTCGACGGCGCGCTGCACGGTCTGCTTCGCGACGCCGAACATCTCGGCGATGGCCGGGATGGACGGCAGCCGCTCGCCCGGACCCCAGTCGCCGCGGCGCACTTGGGCCTTGAGCTGCGCGGCGATCTGCCGGTGCGGGAACTCGGCCGCGCCCGGGTTGATCTGCATGCCGGACCTCCTCAGAACAGCTAGGTTCCTAGGATGCCCTAGAGGGTGTGACGGCGCCACCCCGGACACGAAGAAGCCGGGCCCCGATCCGAGGCCCGGCTTCAGCGAAGCGGGAGAACTACCAGGAACCCGCTGTCGGTCCGGCGGAACCGCCGCGGCGACGCAGGTACTTCTCGAACTCCTGGGCGATCTCGTCCCCGGTCAACGGGGTGATGCCGGCGTCGCCGACCCGTTCCTCCAGTTCACGGACGTACTCACCGAGTTCGGCGTCCTGCTCGGCGGCGCTGCGCACCCGCTGCTCCCACTCGGCTGCCTCCTCGGCCAGGTCGGCCATCGGCACCGGCAGGTCGAGCACCTCCTCGACCCGGTGCAGCAGCGCGAGGGTGGCCTTCGGACAGGGCGGGTTGTTGGCGTAGTGCGGCACGTGCACCCAGAACGACACCGCGTCGACCTCGGCCCGGGTGCACGCGTCGTGCAGCACACCGACGATGCCGGTCGGCCCGTCGTACCGGGTGGGGGTGAGCTGGTAGCGCTTGGCCGCGTCGGCGTCCGACGCGCTGCCGCTGATCGGCAGCGGCCGGGTGTACGGCACGTCGGCCAGCAACGCGCCGAGCAGCACCACCCGCTCGACCTCCAGGCTGTGGCAGATCTCCAGCACCTGCTCGCAGAACGTCCGCCAGCGCATGCTCGGCTCGATGCCGCGGATCAGCACCACGTCCCGCTCGGTGCCCTCCGGACTGGCCACCATGAACCGCGTGGTGGGCCACTCGACGCGCCGGGTCTCTCCGTCGGCCATGGTGATCGTCGGCCGGCTCACCTGGAAGTCGTAGAAGTCCTCCGGGTCCAGCTCGGTCACCTGCCGGGCCTGCCAGACCTGCTCCAGGTGTTCCACGGCGGCGGTGGAGGCGTCGGCGGCGTCGTTCCAGCCCTCGAAGGCCGCGATGGCGACCGGCGAGCGCAGCACCGGCAGCCCGTCGAACTCGGTCACGCCGTCACCTCACCCTGCTCGTCGGGCGCGGCGCCGCCCCGTCGCACTGTCGCACCCCTGTTGTCCTTCACGTCCGTCAGCCTACGTGCCCCCGCGAGGGCCGGCCCGTCGGCCGCGCCGGTCGCCGGGCCGGACCACCCGGGCGAACCGGCGGAAAGGGGTACGACGGCCCGGTGGGCAGAATGTGGGATGGCCCGGTTCGGGTGACTCTGCCGTACTCGGGCGCACTACCCTGGAGCATGTGTCTATCTCGTTGCGTGACCTGCTGGCGGATCGGATCCTGATCGCGGACGGCGCGATGGGGACGATGCTCCAGGCGGCCGATCTCACCCTCGACGACTTCGACGGCCTCGAAGGCTGCAACGAGATCCTGAACGTGACCCGGCCGGACGTGGTCCGCGGCGTGCACGACGCCTACCTGGCCGCCGGCGCGGACTGCGTGGAGACCAACACGTTCGGCGCGAACCTGCCCAACCTCGCCGAGTACGGCATCCCCGGCCGCATCCGGGAGCTGTCCGAGGCGGGCGCGCGGATCGCGCGGGAGGCAGCCGACGCGTACGCGACGCCGGAGCACCCCCGGTTCGTGCTCGGCTCGATGGGCCCGGGCACCAAGCTGCCCACACTCGGGCACGCGAGCTACGCCTCGCTGCGCGACGCGTACCAGGAGAACGCCGCCGGCCTGATCGCCGGCGGGGCGGATGCGCTGATCATCGAGACCTGCCAGGACCTGCTCCAGGTCAAGGCGGCGGTGGTCGGGTCGAAGCGGGCGCGAGCCGAGGCCGGCCGGGACGTGCCGATCATCTGCCAGGTCGCCGTGGAGACCACCGGCACCATGCTGCTTGGGAGTGAGATCGGCGCCGCGCTGACCGCGATCGAGCCGCTCGGCGTCGACCTGATCGGGCTGAACTGCTCCACCGGCCCGGCGGAGATGGGCGAGCACCTGCGCTACCTGGCGCAGCACTCGCGTATCCCGATCTCGGTGATGCCGAACGCGGGCCTGCCGGTGCTGACCGCCGACGGGGCGTACTTCCCGCTCAGCCCGGACGAGCTGGCCGACGCGCTGGAGCAGTTCGTCACCGACTACGGCGTGGCCCTGATCGGCGGCTGCTGCGGCACCACCCCGGAGCACATCCGGGTGCTGGTGGAGCGGCTGGGCGGGCGGGCGCCGGTGGCGCGGGAGCCGAAGCCGGAGGCCGGGGTCTCCTCGATCTACCACCACGTGCCGTTCGCCCAGGACGCCAGCATCCTGATGGTGGGGGAGCGGACCAACGCCAACGGTTCGAAGGCGTTCCGCGAGTCGATGCTCGCCGGTGACTGGCAGGCCTGCGTGGAGGTCGCCCGCAGCCAGGCCCGCGACGGCTCGCACCTGCTCGACCTCTGCGTCGACTACGTCGGCCGCGACGGTACGCAGGACATGCGGGAGCTGGCCGGCCGGTTCGCCACCGCCTCGACGCTGCCGATCGTGCTGGACTCCACCGAACCGGCGGTGATCGAGGCCGGGCTGGAGATGCTCGGCGGCCGGTGCGTGGTCAACTCGGTGAACTTCGAGGACGGCGACGGCCCCGAGTCCCGCTACGCGCGCATCATGCCGGTGGTCCGGGAGCACGGCGCCGCCGTGGTGGCGCTGCTCATCGACGAGGAGGGCCAGGCCCGCACCCGCGAGTGGAAGGTACGGGTGGCCTGCCGGCTGATCGACGACCTGACCGGCCGGTGGGGCATGCGCCGGGAGGACATCCTCATCGACGCGCTGACGTTCCCGATCGCCACCGGGCAGGAGGAGACCCGCCGCGACGGCATCGAGACGATCGAGGCGATCCGGGAGATCGCCGCGCGCTACCCGGGCGTCAACTTCACCGCGGGCATCTCCAACGTGTCGTTCGGCCTCAACCCGGCGGCCCGGCAGGTGCTCAACTCGGTGTTCCTGCACGAGTGCGCCCAGGCCGGGCTGACCTCGGCGATCGTGCACGCCAGCAAGATCCTGCCGATGTCGCGGATCCCGGACGAGCAGCGTGAGGTGGCGCTCGACCTGGTCTACGACCGGCGTCGTGAGGGATACGACCCGGTGCAGCGGTTCATCGAGGCGTTCGAGGGCGTGGACGCCGCGTCGGCGCGCGCCACCCGGGCCGAGGAACTGGCCGGGCTGCCGCTGGACGAGCGGCTCAAGCGACGGATCATCGACGGCGAGCGCAACGGCCTGGAGGCCGACCTGGACACCGCGATGGCGCAGGGGCGTACGCCGCTGTCCATCATCAACGACCTGCTGCTGGACGGCATGAAGGTGGTCGGCGAGCTGTTCGGCTCCGGCCAGATGCAGCTGCCGTTCGTGCTCCAGTCCGCCGAGGTGATGAAGACCGCGGTGGCCTACCTGGAGCCGCACATGGAGAAGACCGATTCCGAAGACGCTGCCGGCAAGGGCAAGATTGTCCTCGCCACGGTGAAGGGCGACGTGCACGACATCGGCAAGAACCTGGTCGACATCATCCTGTCCAACAACGGCTACGACGTGGTGAACATCGGCATCAAGCAGCCGATCAACGCGATCCTCGACGCGGCCGAGGAGCACCGGGCCGACGCGATCGGCATGTCCGGCCTGCTGGTCAAGAGCACAGTCATCATGAAGGAGAACCTGGCCGAGATGGCCTCCCGGGGCGTGGCGGAGCGCTGGCCGGTGCTGCTCGGCGGCGCGGCGCTGACCCGCGCGTACGTGGAGGACGACCTGCGGTCGATCTACCCGGGCCAGGTGCACTACGCCCGCGACGCGTTCGAGGGGCTGTCCCTGATGGATCGCGTGATGGCGGCCAAGCGCGGCGGCGCGCCCGTGATCGACCCGGAGCGGGAGGCGGCACTGGCGGCCCGCCGGGAGCGCCGCGAGCGGCAGCGCACGCAGGTCCGCGAGGCGCTGCCCGGACTGGACGACGCGTCGGTCCGCTCCGATGTGGCGGTGGACGTGTCCGTGCCGATGCCGCCGTTCTTCGGTACCCGCGTCGTCAAGGGCGTACCGCTGGCCGACTACGCGGCGCTGCTCGACGAGCGTGCCACGTTCCTGGGGCAGTGGGGGCTGCGCGGCGCACGCGGCGGCAAGGGCCCGTCCTACGAGGAACTGGTCGAGACCGAGGGCCGGCCCCGGCTGCGGTACTGGCTGGACCGCCTGATCTCCGACCAGGTGCTGGAGGCGGCCGTGGTGTACGGCTACTTCCCGGCGTACTCCGAGGGCAACGATCTGGTGGTGCTGGACGAGAACGGGCACAGCGAGCGGGCCCGCTTCTCGTTCCCGCGGCAGCGGCAGGAGCGGCGGCTGTGCCTGGCCGACTTCTTCCGGCCCAAGGGCGACCAGCTCGACGTGGTGGCGTTGCAGCTGGTCACCGTCGGGCAGCCGATCAGCGAGTACACGGCGAAGATGTTCGCCGGCAACGAGTACCGCGACTACCTGGAGGTCCACGGCCTGTCCGTGCAGCTCACCGAGGCCCTCGCGGAGTACTGGCACCGGCGGATCCGGGCCGAGCTGGTGCTGCCGGGCGGCGGCACCGTGGCCGACGAGGACCCGGCCGACCTGGCGGGTCTGCTGCGCACCGACTACCGGGGCTGCCGGTACGCGTTCGGCTATCCGGCCTGCCCGGACCTCGAGGACCGGGCGAAGATCGTGGAGCTGCTGGGCGCCGAGCGGATCGGGGTGCAGTTGTCCGAGGAGTTCCAGTTGGTGCCGGAGCAGGCCACCGACGCGATCGTGGTGCACCACCCGGAGGCGAACTACTTCAACGCCAAGTGACGCCGTTGTGTGGGCGGCTACGTGCTCTCTGCGGCTTGTGATGATGCCTCACAATCCAGGCCATGACGTGGTGGCGGCGGGTGGAGTGCCCGGTACGGCCGGTCGAACAGGACTGGATCGAACGGTCGATGGACTGGTTCGTGGCGCAGTTCGGCACGGACCGGCTGCACGGCGAGGTTGTGCTGCCGACCGACGACTATTTCCCCGGCGTCTACCGGGGCACCCGCGACGACGTCCGATCAGTGCTGAACCGGCTCTGCACTCACATGGGCATCGACCCCGACCGAGTGGAACTCGAGCACGACGCGGCCGACGACAACCCGGAGTTGTCCGCGCACGTCCCGATCCACGCGCAGTCGAGGAACGCGGCCGGGCATCACCGCATCCGCGATGGCCGTTCCGTCATCGGGATCCGCGACGATCAGGCGGCTCGTCCGATGGCGCTGGTGGCGACCATCGCTCACGAGTTGGGCCATGTCCTGCTGCTGGGTGACGGCCGGATCTCGGCGCAGCAGCGGGATCAGGAAGCACTCACGGACCTGTTGACCGTGTTCTTCGGCCTTGGCATCTTCAGCGCCAACGCCGCGTTCGAGTACTCGCGAGAAGCCCGGGGTGACTACGTCTACGCCCGTACCAACCAGCTCGGCTATCTGACCGAGCCCATGTACGGCTACGCGTTGGCCCGGTACGGGTGGCTGCGCGGCGAGGCGGACCCGGGATGGGCGAGGTACGTCGACACCAATCCGCGCAGCTTCCTCAAACGCGGCCTGCGCTACCTCGCCCACATGGACCGAACCGGGTAACGGCGGCGTCCTCATTCGCCGCTGACCGCGCGTCGTCCGGCCCTGAACGGCCGTACGCGTCGAGCGGCCACGTTCGCGGCACCTGCTGGTCCGCCACCGGCCGCATCGTCGGAGACACCAATTCCGGCTGTGAGGACCACAACGCCGGCCGTCACGTGTCGTAGAGCCCATCCCACGGCTCGTGGAATCCGAGGCGATCCGGATACAGCTCGACCCAGTCGACGTGGCTGCCGTCGCCCGCCCGGTCGCCGGACTCGTCGACCAGACCGAAGACGACGCCGTCCTGACGGGTCTGGAACAGTCGTACGGCGATGTCGCCGTACGACTTGCCGGGCAGGCTCGCGAGCAGCACGTCGAGTGCCTCACTGAGCGCGGCTCGATGCGGAACCCGCGTGATGGTCGAGTCCCGGTACGTCCCGTCGTGGTCGAAGCGGTGCACGTACGCGTGGTGGTCCCACGCCGAGGCGAGGAACAACCCGTCGTCGTAGCGGCCGATCGTGTCCGTCCGGTGGCCGGGCTCGTGCGCGATGGGAATCAGCCGGGGTACGGGCACTCGATCAAGCTACCGTGCGAGCGCGGGGCGCCCGCCGCGACGGCGGACGCCCCGAAGCGTCGATGTGCCGGCCAGCCGATCAGGGCCTCTTCAAGGTCCGTACGATCTGGCATTTGTCGGTGCAGAGGGAGATCACGACCCAGGTGATCCCGCCTACCGGCCCCTCCTGCGTGAAATTGAAGTCCGTGCGATTCTCGCCGTAGCCCGATGCGGTCCGGGTCTGCGTGGAGAGGAGAACTGCACTGTCGAGCTTCTCTCCCTGGCGGAATTCGAACACGGCTGTCGTGCTGCCGGGGGTGTGGTCCGAGACATAGCCTTGCAAGCCGACCGAGCGGTTGTACCAGGTAACGCCGCCTTCCGTCAGGCCCCCGGAAACGCTGGCGCTGAAGGGCGTCACGGGATAGGCGTATGCAGGCGAGGGTGCCCAGCCGACGGCTGACACGAGGGCGGCGATGATGAGTGGGAGAACGAGCCGTCGGCTTCTCATGATGTCCTCCTTGGACCTGGGGGTGCCGCCGGTGTGCACAGCGGGCGCAGTGCGCAGACGCATTCAACCAGAGCAATAGATGCCGGTGTGGCCCCTCCGCACCGATCGGACGACTCGTTGATCTGCGGCACCCGCCTGTCGGTCGGGTAGCCACTGACGAGCGCGGGGCGCCCGCCGGAATGGCGGACGCCCCGAGGCGTGAACGTGTCGGTCAGCCGATCAGCGTGACCGAGTAGTCGTACGTCGTCCCGGTCACCGAGTACGTCGCGGTCTGCCCGTTCTCGCAGTACGACACGAAGCTGCTCGGCGTCCGCTGCGCTCCGGCCACCGCGTCGACCACCGGCCGGACATCGGACCCGACGGGCAGCGCGGTGGTGGTGAGATCGATCGTCCGCGACTGGTTGATCGGGTAGGTGTCGGTGTTCGCCGTCTCCAGACCGTTGCTCGCCTGAACACTGAAGGACATCACGAAGGCGGCGTTGTTCACCACGGCGATGCGCTGCACGCAGGGTTCGGCCTGCGCGCTGGCCGTGGAGGCCGTGGCCAGTGCCGATCCACCGGCGGCGAGCGTCCCTACGAGTGCGGCTCCGACGAGCCTGGCGCGGAAGGTCATGGTGTCACCTCTCGGTCGTACGTGGCGCCGGGCGCCGACTGGCGGCGCCCGGCGTATGGTCCGTATCGAAGTGCCCGAGTGTCTTGGATCGAACCCTGCAGATCGCACGAAATTCTCCGGGACGGGCCCACAGCTTCCGATCCGTCAGAATGAGGGATCGATCCCGACGGCGTGCGAGCGTCCCGGCGCGAGGAGTCCGAAGTGGTGAACTCCGCCCTCTCCGTAGTCGTCCACACGGTCGGAGCCGGCCCGCCACCGATGGCGGACTCGGATCTCGACCCTGGTGCGACGTACTACACCTTCGTCGTCCTGTCCGGCATGTACTTCGCCCCGGTTGTCATGTCCGGGCTCGGGTTTCTCTGCGCCGCGGGCATCGGACCCAGCCGCCGGATCGGTACGGCTGCCGCGATCGTGATCGTCCTGTTCTACGTGTTGTCGTTGCTCGGCAGTGCCTTCACCTGGCCGGAACTGGAGCACCAGGGAAAACCGAGTGAGACGCTGTGGCTGATCGTGATCGGCTGCGGCGGCTTCCTGGTGTTGCCCTGGCTCGTCGCGTTCGGCGGCACCAGGGTGGCCCTGCGCCGTCGCGGAGCCACGGCCGAGTAGCCGGATGGTCCGCCCGACCACGGGTACACGTCAAGGGTGCAGCTACCCGCGGTCGCCCTTCCTGGGCCATGTGGCCAGCGCCGCCAGGACGGCGCACGGGAGCAGACAGCCCAACACGCCGCACAGCGCGACGACGGGCATCCAGAACAGACCCTCCACGGGTGGGGATGGTAGGCGTTCGATCGGAGCCGTCGCGTGGTGGGAGGCTCGCGGACCACCGTGCCTCCGGCCGGAGGCAGCAGGTGCCCCGTAGCCGCGATTCGCCGCCGGAGGCGGAGCGTCAGCCGATCCTCGCGCGCAGGCCCCACGTCAGGGCGGGGATCATCACCGCCGCCGCGACCAGGTGCAGCCCGACCAGCCCGATCGTCGTGGCGGCGTCGCCTCCGGCGATAAGCGGCGGGACCATCGACAGCGCGGTCAGCGCCACCGCCGTCCACACGAACCGCCGCGCGGGGTAGGCGCTGAACCGCAGCAGGACGGCGGCGATGACGACGCCCATGAGCGAGAAGAATCCGGTCACCACGGCGAACCCGCCCAACGGGATCGTCTCGCCGCCGCCGTCGGGGATCTCGAAGTCCACACCGGCGGCCCGGGCGAGCGCCGCCGCGAGCGTGGTGACCACCGCCGCCGCGAGCGTGGCGACCAGACCGGTGACGGCGAGCCGCCGGAAGCCGTGCGCACGGCGAGAGACGACGCCGGTGTCGGTGCTGCTGATCATGTCGTTCCTCCGAACGTCTTCATGAGGGGTGAGGATCCGTACCGTCGCGGTGCGACGGCCGGGATTGCGCAGCGCGCGTACCCCGGTGCCGCGCAGCCAGAAGCCGGCGTCGCGGCCGAGGACCGGCCCGGGGCTGCCGTCGCGCAGCTCCAGCTGCACCCGGCCGCGCGTCACCACGCCGTACGCGTGACGCCACTGGGCCGCGACCACCGGAACGCGCGCGCCGCCGGGCAGCGCGAGCGTCCGCGCGGGCACTACGGCGTACGGTCGGCGGGCAGGCGCTCGGGCAGCCCGAGCCGCGGGAACCGGTCGGCGTGGAACGTGACGATCTCGGTGATCGCCCCGCCGGTGACGCGCAGGGCGTCGACGGTGAGCGGCAGGTACGCGCCGACGCCGTCCTGCCAGAGGTAGAACGCGACGGCGGGCTGCCGGTTCACGGCGGTGGGCACTGCTCGCAGGCTGCCCAGGCTCTCGAAGCCGTCCGCGATCCAGTCGCTCACCACCGCGTCGCGGCCGATCTGCAGCCCCGGGGTGGGCGGCATCGAGCAGCGCACGTCGTCGCGCAGCATGGCGGCGAGCGCGCCGACGTCCTTGGCGACGGCGGCGTCGGTGAAGCGGCGTACCAGCTCGCGGGTCCGGGTGTCCGTGTCGTCGCCGGTCCAGTCCTGCCGCTGGGCGGGCAGGTGTTCCCGCATGCCCGCGCGGGCGCGCTGCAACGCGCTGTTCACCGAGTTGACCGAGTCGCCGAGCAGCTCCGCGACGTCCTTGGCGGGCCAGCCGAGCACGTCCCGCAGGATCAGCACGGCGCGCGGGCGCGGCGCCAGGTGCTGCACCGCGACCAGGTACGCCAGCTCGATCGTCTCCCGCGCGACAGCGACCGTCTCCGGCTCGTCCGCGCCGGCGGCGGGCAGCTCATCGAGCAGCCGGTCCGGGTACGGCTGGAGCCACCGCACCTCACCGCCGGTCGCCGGCTCGGGCCGGCACTTGGCGAGCAGGTCCAGGCAGGCGTTCGTGGCGATCCGGTACAGCCAGGCCCGGAACGTCGACCGGCCCGCGAACGTCTCCCGCCGCCGCCAGGCGCGCAGGAACGTCTCCTGGACGGTGTCCTCGGCGTCCTCGAACGACCCGAGCATCCGGTAGCAGTGCACGTGCAGCTCCCGCCGATGCCGCTGTGCCAGCCCGGTGAACGCCGGTTCGTCGAACCCGGCCAGATCGCGTACGCCCGGCTCTGCCGGCCGCGTGTCCGCACCCATCACGTCATCCTTCCGCTTGTCGTGTCCCGTCGTACGTGTGACGGGCACGGGCGCGGAAACTCATCACCGTGACGGCTCAGAGCACCGCCGTCGGCACGAGGAGCACGTCCTCGACCCCGTCCATGCGTGCGATCTCGGGCGGGTTGATCCCGCCCTGGTGCGCGAGGGGCAGCTTCAGCCGCAGCGATGGGCGGGTCATGTCCGTCTCCAGCCGGCCGGCGAGGTCACCCTTGCCCCGGCACTGCTCGCGCAGGCGGTCGTAGGCGGCGTCGCGGTCCTCGAACCGGACCGACTCGGCCTTGGGCAGCGCCCGGACCGTCTCCTCCACTGTGGCCCGCTGCTTCTCGGTGATCGACGGTTCCAGCCGTACGATCATGCCGATCGCGGAGGGCAGCGGATCGGCGGCCGCAGCGGTGAGGACGGACGACGCGACACCGTCGACGGCGACCATCGTCAACTCGGCCGCCTCGGCGACCGACGGGTCGGTGAGGGTGGTGCGCAACGACTCCGGCATGGTCGTCGGGTCGACCTGCGCCGCCAGGTCCGGTGAGTCCTTCCGGAGCTGGTCGTAAGCCTGCTCGCGGGTCCGGCGGGTCACGTCCCCGGCGCTCGGTGTCCCGCGCAGGATCTGCTCCGCCGTCGCCTTCTGCTCCGCCGTCGCGTCGTGGTCCAGCAGGACGGTCAGGGTGGTGGCGCCGCCTCCTCGGGCTCGGACGCGCAGGCGGGCAGGGCGACCAGAAGCACTGGTGCGAGAAGCAGGGCGAAACGACGCATGAGGGGGAATCGTAGGCCGCCGGCGATCCTCGCGCCGCCCCGAAAACGCGCCGGTACGCCCGCACGGCCGTCCCGCACCGAGGCGTGCGGCGTCAGCCCGTGCGCGGGGCGTACATGATGACCGCGACGCCGACCAGGCAGATGGCCGCGCCGACGAGGTCGTAGCGGTCGGGCCGGAACTTGTCGACGACCATGCCCCAGGCGAGCGACCCGGCGACGAAGACGCCGCCGTAGGCGGCGAGGATGCGGCCGAAGTTCGCGTCCGGCTGGAACGTGGCCACGAACCCGTAGGCGCCGAGCGCGATCACCCCGGCGGCGATCCAGAGCAGCCCGCGGTTCTCCCGCCAGCCCTGCCACACCAGCCAGGCGCCGCCGATCTCGGCGAGCGCGGCGAGCAGGAACAGCAGGATGGACCGCACGACCGTCATGCGTCAGACCGTAGCGACACCGGGCCGGGGACCGGCCGGGCGGCCCGGTCGGCGGGCCCGGCGAACGGCAGGGGGCAGCAGGCGTTGCGCGGCCTTCACCACCCGCAGCAGGGTGACCGTCTCGGCCGGGTAGAGGCGATGCCCGCCCGGCGACCGCCGGGGCGCGGGCAGCAGCCCGCGCCGTTCGTAGCAGCGCAGCGTCTGCACGTTGACCCCGGCTGCGTCGGCGAGCCGGCCGCTGCGCAGCTCCGGCTCGCCCATCACCGGCCCCGCGCGGCCGTGGCCCGCAGGGCCAGGGCATCGAGTACGGCGACACGGGTCGCCGGAACGCGGATGTCGAGCGTCAGCGTGTCGCCGTCCGGGCGGACGAGATCGAAGGTGAAGAAGGAGCAGCATGCCGACTCGCGGGCGATCAGGTCCCGGGCGAGCGCTTCGGCACTGCCGTCGAGGTGCAGCCGCAGATGCCCGGCGGCCGGCCGGTCGGCGCCGCGCAGCGCGTCGTGGAACAGCCCGTCGAACTCGGCCAGCCGCAGCGGCCGTTCGGTGGTCGGCAGCGTGCAGGTGTCGGGCACCCAGGAATCGTCGGTCACCTCTCGACGGTAAGCCCGTACCGGGGTACCGGATGCAAGCCCGTCACCCGGAAGAAGCACGCGTTGTATGGTCGCGCCACGCGTACGCCGGATGCCTGCTGATGAGCCGCCCTGGTGATCGCCGTGGCCGCGGTCCGCGAGGGCCGCGACGCCTGGCGCGGCGACACCTGCTGCGCCACCTGCGGCCCGGGCGGCCCGCAGGCGTGATCACCGGCCGCGACCTGCGGCGACGTCGGGAATACGGCTGTGCGCGACGGCCCGGCGGGCTACCGTCACCGGAGTACGGGCCGGCGTGGGTCAGGCGCGCCGCGTCCACGCCCCCGCCGTCGGCGTTGACGTGGCGGAAACGCCCGCAGACGAGCATGGGTACGACGAAAGGGGCGGACATGACCGACGAGGTGACGTCGCAGGTCCCGCCGGAACCGGCTCCCGTGCTGCCCCGACCCGCCGGCACGGGACCGGTCGGACCGCCGAGCAGCCTGGACCTGTGGGCGCGTGCCCAGGTGCTGCACCGCTGCTTCGGCGACGACGACGGCGAGCCGCACATCATGCGCGGCCTGGACTGACCGCGCCGGTCAGCGCACCGTCACGCCGGCCCGCGCCGGCACCTCCCACCAGGACGCGAGGTCGGGGACCGGCTCGGCGCGGGCCGTGTACTCCTCCAACCGCCGCCGCTGCTCCACGCTCGGCGCCGGTGAGACGGTGGCGCCCACGCCGACCAGCGGCGTACCGGTTGCCGCCGACGGTGAGCAGCATCGTGCCGACGATCGTTGCCCGGCCGCGACCTGCCCGGCGGGCGCGCCGACAGTACCGTTCCCGCGCACGGTGAACGATTCCCGGCGGCGGTGCGTGAGAGCCGGTGAGCATCACCGGCGGCCGCCGGGGGTACTGCTGCGGGACACGGGAACGAACAGCCGGGAGGTCATGGTGGGGGACAGGGCGGGACGTCAGGGGCGCGGCCCGGTCGCCGGACTGGTGGTGGCCGCGCTGGTGGCGGCCGGTTGCATGGCCGGCGGCTACGACCAGGGCGAGCCGCAGCAGCCCGCACCCCCGCGCAGCGCGCAGCCCGAGTCGCAGACCACCCGCGCGGACGGCACGACGAGCGTGGCCGAGTTCAAGCAGGACATCCAGGACGCGGTCCGGCTGGCCGAACGCTACTGGGCGGAGCAGTTCCGCGCCTCGGGTCAGCGATTCACCCCGATCCGGCGGGTGGTGGCCTACAGCCGCGAGGGCGAGGTGGCCTGCGCCGGGCAGGGCCTGCCGCGCAACAACGCGGTCTACTGCTCGGCCGGCGACTTCATCGCCTACGACGTGAACTGGTCGGTGGCGGCGTTCCGGCAGATCGGCGACGCGTTCCTGTTCTACCTGCTCGGCCACGAGTACGCCCACGGCATGCAGGTGCGGCTGGGCATCCGCTACAACTTCACCATCCAGCAGGAGCTGCAGGCCGACTGCATGGCCGGGGCGTACCTCGGGGACAGCGTGCGGTCCGGGGCGCTGGAGCTGGAGGACGGTGACCTGGAGGAGTTCCGGGAAGGGCTGCTGGCGGTCGGCGACGACCCGGACCAGCCCTGGTTCGCCGAGGGCTCGCACGGCACCGCCGAGCAGCGCAGCGAATCGTTCTTCCGGGGGTACGAGAAGTCGCTCGGCGCCTGCGGCCTCCGGTGATGCCGCGGGTCACCCCGATCGGGGACGGTGACTGGCGCACCGGACGCGGCTGGCAGGATCGGCGGGGTACGCGTACCGAAGGAGGCCCCCGCTGAGCAGCAAGCACCCCGCCGCCGTGCTCTTCGACATGGACGGCACCCTGGTCGACAGCGAGAAACTGTGGGACGTCGCGTTGCAGGAACTGGCCGCCGTGTACGGCGGTGTCCTGTCCGATGACGCCCGCCGCGCGATCGTCGGCACCGGGATGGCCGACGCGATGCGGATCGTGCACGACGACCTGGGCCAGCCGGAGCGGGACGTGCAGGAAAGCGCCGACTGGATCAGCGCCCGGATCCTGGAGCTGTTCCGCACCGGGCTGCAGTGGCGCCCCGGCGCGCTGGCGCTGCTGCGGGCGGTACGCGACGCCGGCATCCCCACCGCGCTGGTCACCTCCAGCGGCCGGTCCCTGGTCGAGGTGGCCCTGGACACGTTGGGCCGGGACAGCTTCGACGCGGTGGTCTGCGGCGACGAGGTGGACTCGGCGAAGCCGCACCCGGAGCCGTACCTGACCGCCGCGCGTCTGCTGGGCGTGCCGGTCGAACGGTGCGTGGCGATCGAGGACTCACCGACCGGGGTGGCGAGTGCGCTCGCCGCCGGGGCGGCGGTGCTGGCCGTACCGGCCGAGGTGCCGCTCGCGCCCGCCGACGGCGTACACCAGATGGAGAGCCTGCTCGGGGCGGACCTGGAGTTGCTCGCGGCCCTGCTCAACCGATAGCGGAAAGGGGCCCCTCTCGACGAGAGGGGCCCCTTTTCCGGTGTGTCAGTCGTGGGCGATGGCGCCCAGGACGTTGATCCGCGCGGCGCGGATCGCCGGCAGCACCGCGGCGACCACGCCGATGATCGCGGCCAGGATCAGGAACGTCACCATCTGACCCCACGGCAGGACCAGGTCGCTGATGCCCTCGTCCTTGAGCGCCTCGACCACCGCCGCCCCGAGACCCGTGCCGACCACCACGCCGAGCAGCGCGCCGAAGATGGAGATCACCACCGCCTCGACCGTGATCATGCGCATGGTCTGGGCGCGGCGCAGGCCGATCGCCCGCAGCAGACCCAGCTCCCGGGTCCGCTCCAGCACCGACAGCGCGAGCGTGTTGATGATGCCCAGCACCGCGATCACGATGGCCAGCGCCAGCAGGATCTGGATCATCTGGAGCAGGGAGTCCAGCTGACCGGTCTGCTGCTCGATGAACCCGGCCCGGTCGGCCACCGACACCTCGGGGCTGTCCGCCAGCAGCCGCTCGATCTGCGGCTGCACCGCGTCCACCGACGTGCCGGGGGCGAGCTGCAGGAACCCCTGGATCGGCTGCGGGATGGCGAAGTCCGCGGCGGCCTGCGGCGGCAGCGTCACCGGGTTGGTCAGCTGCGAGCTCTCGTAGATGCCGCTGACCGTGTACGTGCGGGCGTCGCCGCGGGACAGCTGCACCGGCACCGTCGAACCGACGCTGAGGTTGCGTGCCTTCGCCGTGTCCGAGCTGACCAGCATCTGGTCCGGTGCCAGCTTGCCGATGTCACCGGCGGTGGCCTTCGCCCCGAAGATCTGCTGCAGCGCGGCCACGTTGCTCGACACGGCCACCCAGGTCCGCTCGCCGCCGACCACTGCCATGTCGCCGTACTCGCCGTCGACCATCTGGACGCCCGGGATCGCGGCGGCCTTCTCCAGCACCGCCGGGTCGAAGCTCGCCGGACGCGGCCCGGACGTGGACCCGGAGATCACCAGCTCCGCCTTGATGGTGTCCTCGGCCAGCTTGCCGATGCTGCCCTTGGCCGAGTCCAGGATCACCGTCACGCCGGTGACCAGGGCGATGCCCACCATCAGCGCGGCCGCAGTGATCGCGGTACGGCGCGGGTTGCGGCCCGAGTTGAGCCGGCCCAGCTTGCCCGGCACCGACCAGGAGAACATCGCGCCGAGCAGCGAGACCACCGGCCGGCTGATGATCGGCGTCAGCAGCGCCACCCCGATGAACGCGAACAGCACGCCGCCGAGGATGGTCGCCAGGGTGCTGTCGCCGGCGTGCCCGCCGAGACCGAGGAACAGCAGCACCGCGCCGATGCCGGTCACCACGGCGCCGCCGATGGTGACCTTCGTCAGCGGCCGGTCCGGCGTGGCGACGTCCTGCATCGCGGCGATCGGCGGGATGCGCGAGGCACGCAGCGCCGGCAGCAGCGCGGCGATCACCGTGATCAGCATGCCGACCGCGAACGCGCCGATCACCGCCGAGGCCGGCACGCCCAGCCCGGCCAGGGTCAGACCTCCGGCGAGCTGACCGAACAGGTACGCCAGCAGCGCGCCCACACCGATGCCGGCGGCGAGCCCCAGCACCGAGGCGATCAGGCCGACAGCGAGCGCCTCCAGCACCACCGAGCCGATGACCTGCTTGCCGCTGGCCCCGATCGCGCGCATCAGGGCCAGCTCACGGGTCCGCTGGGCCACGATGATCGAGAACGTGTTGAGGATCAGGAACGTGCCGACCAGCAGCGCCACCGCGGCGAACCCGAGGAGGATCTTGTTGAAGAACGACAACCCCTCCTTGAGGCCGGCCGACGCGTCGGCGGCGAGCTGCTCGCCGGTCTTGACCTGGTAGTCGGCGCCGAGCGTGCGGGCCACCTCGTCGCGCAGCGCGGCCGGCGTGGTGCCGTCGGCGGCCTGGACGCTGACGTTGCTGAACACGTCCGGCTTGCCCAGCATCAGCTGCTGCGCCACCGGAGTGGTGAAGTAGACCTCGTTGGCGCCACCGATCGAGTCCCGGCCGCCGCTGTAGCCGAACACGCCGACGAGCGTGAACTCCTTCTTCGGTGCGAGGGTCAGCACGCCGACCCGGTCGCCGACCTTGACCTTGCCCGCCTCGGCCAGCGCTGTGTTGATCACGATCTCGTCGTCGGCCTGCGGCGCGCGGCCCTCGCGGATCTCCACCAGGTCGCTCTCACCGAGCCAGTTCTGGCCCAGCTGCGGCGGACCGAACGAGGTGACCACCTTGCCGTTGCTGCCGATCATGCGGGCGCCGTCGGCGGCGACCACGCCCTTGGCGTCGGCGACGCCGGGCACCGCCTTGATCCGGTCGAGCACCGACGCCGGCATCGGGGTGCTCAGCGGCATGCCCTCCGCGGTGGAGACGTCGATCTTCGGCTTCGCCTCGACGCTGACGTCGACCTCGGCGTACGCGTCGGCGAAGACCGCGTCGAAGGACCGCCCGAGCGTGTCGGTGAGCACGAACGCGCCGGAGACGAACATGACGCCGAGCACCACCGCCAGGCCGGACAGCAGCAGGCGCAGCTTGCGCGCCAGCAGGCTCTTGAGCGTTGCCCGCAGCATCAGTTGCCCACCTCGACCGGGGCGTCCAGCTTCTTCATCGTGTCCAGCACCGTCTCGGCGGTCGGCTCGATCAGCTCCGAGACGATCTGCCCGTCGGCGAGGAACACGACGCGGTCGGCGTACGCGGCGGCGGTCGGGTCGTGCGTGACCATCACGATGGTCTGGCCGTGCTCGCGTACCGAGTTGCGCAGGAACTTCAGCACCTCGGCGCCGGAGCGGGAGTCCAGGTTGCCGGTCGGCTCGTCCGCGAAGATCACTTCGGGGCGGGCGACGAGCGCCCGGGCGCACGCCACGCGCTGCTGCTGGCCGCCGGAGAGCTGCGCCGGGCGGTGCCCGAGCCGCTCCCGCAGGCCGACCGTGTCGATCACCGTGTCGTACCAGGCCGGGTCGGGCTTGCGCCCGGCGATCGACAGCGGCAGCAGGATGTTCTCCTGCGCGGTGAGCGTGGGCAGCAGGTTGAACTGCTGGAAGATGAAGCCGACCTTGTCCCGGCGCAGCTTCGTCAGACCCGCGTCGTTGAGACCGGTCACCGTCGTGTCGCCGATCATCACGGTGCCCTTGGTCACCGTGTCCAGACCGGCGAGGCAGTGCATCAGCGTGGACTTACCCGAGCCGGACGGGCCCATGATCGCGGTGAACCGGCCGCGTTCGAACTCGGCGCTCACCCCCCGCAGCGCGATGACCTGAGCCTCACCGCTGCCGTACACCTTCCACACGTCGTTCGCCCGGGCCGCGGCCTGCTCTCGGCCTACCGTCGCGGTCACGTCATCTACCTCTTCCGTCTGTCGTTCTCATGCCGCACCGCCCCCGCTGGCCGGTGCGGCGGAATCCATCCTCGAGGTCGCGAGCCCGAAAGCCCTCCGACCTGGGGTGGAATCCGTGCCGATCTTCCGGTGAGGGTCGACCCCCATCCGGGCTCAGGGTGACCCCTGACCGGCAGGCGACGCCGACGTTAGGGCCTCACCTGGCGTGATGGTCAACACATCAGCCCCGCCGCTGGTCACGGTAGGTGACCCGCGCCACCTCAGCCGCCGGGACGGACCAGTCCCGTCTCGTACGCGAGCACGACCGCCTGCACCCGGTCGCGCAACCGTAGCTTCGTCAGCACGTGCCCGACATGGGTTTTCACGGTGGTCTCGCTGACCGACAGCACCCGGGCGATCTCCGCGTTGGACAGTCCGCGCGCCATGTGGGTGAGCACCTCGCGCTCCCGGTCGGTCAGCGGCGCCAGCGCCCGCGCCGGCGCGGCGGCCGGGTCCGGCAGCACCTGGGCGAAGCGGTCCAGCAGCCGCCGCAGGATGCGCGGGGACATCACCGCGCCCCCGGCGGCCACAGTGCGGATCGCCGCGACGAGGTCCTCGGCCGGCACGTCCTTGGTGAGGAAGCCGCTCGCCCCGGCGCGCAGCGACCCGACGACGTGTTCGTCCTGCTCGAACGTGGTGAGCACGAGCACCCGCACCGGCAGCCGGGCCGACACGATCGCCCGGGTCGCGGCCACCCCGTCCAGGCGCGGCATCCGGACGTCCATCAGTACCACGTCGGGCAGCAGCCGCCGGGACAGGTCCACCGCCTCCGCGCCGTCGCCGGCCTCACCCACCACGTCGAGGTCGTCCTCCGCGCCGAGCACCATCCGGAATCCGGTACGCAGCAGCGGCTGGTCGTCGGCGAGCAGAACCCGCACCGGCCGGGACACGGCGCCCTCGGTCATGCGTCCCCCTCGTCGTCCGGGGCGGGTGGTCCGGCCGGGACCCGGGCACCGGCACGCGCCCGCGATCCGTCCGGCGTGGAACCGGGCCGCCGCGAACCACCGTAGAGGGCGACGGCCGCCCGGCCGCCGATCAGGCCGCCCGATCCCGCGGGTTGGCCGGGCTCTGCGCGCCCGGCGAACACGGGATCGCGGGGCACCACGGTGACCCGGCGCCGCATTCGTCCGAGGGTGACCGGCATCCGATTCGCCCCGCGGTGACCTGCCACGGGACTCGCCCGGCTCGGGGAGCGCGGCGCGCCGGCTCGGCGAACCCGTCCCGGCCGGTGGTGCACGCCCCACACGCTCGATCGACTCCATTTCGCCGAGGTGGCTGCATCCCACCCCCGTCGACCCCGCCACCTCCCCGAGGTGGCGCGTCTACCCCGCCACCTCGGCGAAGTGGCCGCATGCGCCCAGGTGGCGGGAAGCGGGCGGTCAGGCGGGGGTTGGTTTCCCAGCGGGATCGCGGGCGGCTTGCGTGCTGGCCCTGCACGGGAGCGCCTGCCGATCCGGTGCCGCCCGGCCCGGCGTCAGCCCGGGCATCCTCCGGCGGGAACGGAGGTCACTCGTCGGCGCCGGGTGGCGCCGGGCGGGAGCGGGCGTCCACGAGCGGGTCGGGTGCGGCGGCAGCCACCGGGAACGGCGGCGGCGTCCCGCCGTAGCTCGGGCACAGCGCCTGGTGGTTGCACCAGTCGCACAGGCGGCTCGGCCGGGGACGGAAGTCCTGCCGGTCGGTGGCCTGCTCGATCGCCCGCCACAGCGCCACCACGGTGCGCTCGAAGCGCACCAGCTCGTCGGCGTCCGGCGCGTAGTCGCAGACCTCGGCGTCCTTGAGGTAGAGCAGGCGCAGCACCCGCGGCACCACGCCCCGGGTGCGCCACAGCACCAGGGCGTAGAACTTGAGCTGGAACAGCGCCCGCGCCTCGAACGCCTCGCGCGGAGCCCCGCCGGTCTTGTAGTCGACCACCCGCAGGGCGCCGTCCGGCGCGACGTCGAGCCGGTCGAGGTAGCCACGGATGAGCAGTTCGTCGTCCACCACCGCGGAGATCAGCGCCTCGCGCTCGGCCGGCTCCAGCCGGCGCGGGTCCTCCACCGCGAAGTAGCCGTCGAGCAGCGCCGTCGCCGACCGGAGGAACTCCTGCGGCCCGACGGCGTCGCCGTCGGCGAACAGCGTGGCCAGCTCCGGCTCTTCGGTGAGCAGCCGGTCCCACTGCGGGGCGACCAGGTCACCGGCCGACTCCGGGGTGCGCGCCGCGGCCGGCAGGTCGAACAGCCGCTCCAGCACGGCGTGCACGAGCGTGCCCCGGGCCTGCTCGACGGTCGGCCGCTCGGGCAGCCGGTCGATGCTGCGGAACCGGTAGAGCAGCGGGCAGGTCTTGAAGTCGGCCGCCCGCGACGGCGACAACGAGGCCCGCACCGTGACCGGCGCCGCTGCCGCCGTCTGGTCGCCGGGACTGTCGATCATCGGTTCCGCCGTCATGCCCGGAAGGTTAGGGCACGCGTGTGACAGGGCCCCCGTCGCCGCACCGAAGCATGATCGGAACCGCGCGACCGCGGCGGCTCGCTCCCCGCGCTCACGTAGCATCGGGCCGGTGCAGCAGCGGAGCCGAGGACCCCGCCGGCCGGGCCTCAGCCTCGGACGGGTGCTCGGGGTGCCGCTGCGCGTCGACGCCTCGATGCTGCTGCTCACGGTCGTGGTCACCGTGCTGTACGCGGCGCTGGCCCGCCGTCAGCTCGACCTCGGCCCGCTCGGCGGCTACCTCGTCGGCCTCGGGTTCGTGATCTCGCTGCTCGGCTCCGTGCTGCTGCACGAACTGGGCCACGCGCTGACCGCCCGCCGGTACGGCATCGGTGTGCGGGGGATCACGCTGGAACTGCTCGGCGGGTACACCGAGATGGACCGCGACGCCCCCAGCCCCCGGGTCGAGCTGCTGATCTCCCTGGCCGGGCCGGCCGTCTCCGCGGTGCTCGGCGCCGGCGCGGTCGCCGCCACCCTCGCCCTGCCCGCCGGCACGCTCGGCCACCAGCTCGCCTTCCAGCTCGCGGTCAGCAACGTCGTGGTGGCGATCTTCAACAGCCTGCCCGGGCTGCCGCTGGACGGCGGCCGGGCGCTGCGCGCCGCCGTGTGGGCGCTCACCCGCGACCGGCACCGCGGCACCGAGGTGGCCGGCTGGGTGGGCCGGGCCGTCGCGCTGGGCACGCTGGCGCTGGTCGTGGTGCTCACCATGCGCCGGGCGCTGGCCCCGCTGGCCCTGCCGCTGCTGCTGCTCGTCGCGCTGACGCTGTGGCGCGGCGCCGGCCAGTCGATCCGGCTGGCCCGCATCGGCCGCCGGCTGCACCTGATCGACCTGGCCCGGCTGGCCCGCCCGGTGCTGCCGGTGCCCGCCGGTACCCCGCTGGCCGAGGCGCAGCGCCGCCGCGACGAGGCGGGCACCCCCGACGCGGCGCTCGGCGTGGCCGACTCGGCCGGCCGTACCGTCGCCCTGGTCGACCCGGCGCGCGCCGCCCGCGTACCCGCGGAACGGAGGCCGTGGGTCGCGGTGGACGAGGTGGCCCGCGACCTGGCCGCCGTGCCGGCCCTGCCGCTCGGGGCCGACGGCGAGCGGGTGCTGGAGACGGTGCGCACCCACCCGGGCGCGCAGTACGTCGTGACGGCAGGCGAAGATGTGGTCGGCGTGCTGCACATCGCGGATCTCGCCCAGCTCCTGGAACCCGAACGGAAGACGAACACGTGACCGCAGAGATCTCCACCGTCCCGGCGTTGCCCCCGGTCCATCGCGGGCCGTTCCGGCCGGGCGACCGGGTCCAGCTGACCGACCCGAAGGGCCGGATGCACACCGTGACGCTGGAGCCCGGCAAGGAGTTCCACACCCACCGCGGGATCCTCAAGCACGACACCCTGATCGGCCTGCCCGACGGCAGCGTGGTCACCACCGCCGGCGGCGGCACGGCGTTCCTGGCGCTGCGGCCGCTGCTGTCGGACTACGTGCTGTCCATGCCGCGCGGCGCCCAGGTGATCTACCCGAAGGACTCGGCACAGATCGTCGCGATGGGCGACATCTTCCCCGGCGCCAAGGTGCTGGAGGCCGGCGCCGGATCCGGCGCGCTGTCCTGCTCGCTGCTGCGGGCCGTCGGCACCGAGGGCGAGCTGCACTCGTTCGAGGTACGCGACGACTTCGCCCAGATCGCCCGCCGCAACGTCGAGGCGTTCTTCAACGGCCCGCACCCGGCCTGGAACCTGCACGTCGGCGACGTCGCCGACTGCGCCGAGACCGGATTCGACCGGATCATCCTGGACATGCTCACCCCGTGGGAGATGCTCGACATGGTCGAGCGGGCGCTCGTGCCCGGCGGCGTGCTGATCGGCTACGTGGCCACCACCCCGCAGCTGTCCGAGCTGGTCGAGGCGCTGCGCGAGCGCGGCGGCTGGACCGAGCCGCGCGCCTGGGAGTCACTCGTGCGCGACTGGCACGCCGAGGGGCTCGCGGTCCGCCCGGACCACCGGATGATCGCCCATACCGCGTTCCTGGTGTCCGCCCGCAAGCTCGCCCCCGGGGTCACCGCGCCGCCTCGCCGCCGCAAGCCCAGCAAGGGCGCCGAGGCGTACGCGCAGCGCCGCGACGCCCTGCGCGCCGCCGCCGCGGCCCGCGCGGCGGAGGAGCCGCAGGAGTCCTGACCCCCGCCGCGCGGGCGCGCGCGCACGGGCGGATCATGTGTGCCGGTGGGGACGACACCTGAGCGGGTGGAGACGGTGGCATGAGCGAGCGGATCGGGGCGCGCGTCGGGCGGCGTGCCCGTGCCGGTGACCGGGACCGGTGGCAGTACGGCGGCGCGGCCGGGCGGGAGGCGGCGTGAGCAACCCCGGCTACGGCAACGGCGACCTGCCGGCCGTCTTCCCGGACTGGTCGCCCTACACGGATCTGGAGTCGGCCGCGCGGGCGTACCTGCGCGACCCGGACATCGCGCTGGAGGCGCTCGACGGCGTGCTGCGCGGCGCCTCCGTGCTCGGCTTCACGCTGGAACGCTTCGTCAACGAGGTGAACGGGGTGTGGCAGGAGGTCGTCGTCTGCGACGGCAGCCGGCTGGTGCTCTGGCACGGCGAGGACGTGCCGCCGGGGGAGGGGCCGCCCGGCGCGATGACCTCGTCGCTGCGGGTGGTGCCGTTGTCCACCGTCACCGAGGTCGGCTGCCGGCGGCGGCTCATGCGCGCCGACAACGGCACCGTACGGGTCGACAGCATCGACGTTTACCTGCTGCTCAGCTCGCTGGACGAGGCGCCGCCCAGCGACGAGGCGATCGGCGCGCCCCGGCACGACGCGCTGCGCTTCGGCAAGACCCTCGACGACGGCGGGGCCGGGCAGATCGCCCGGCTGGAGGAGTTCGCCCGGCTGGTCGCCTCGGTGGTCGGCCGGCCCCTGCTCTGAGGCGGACGCACGACGGGCCGGGGACGTGTCGTCCCCGGCCCGTCGTCTCCGTCCACGGTCAGTCGTCGGCCTCCGGGCCGGCCACCTCCACGCCGTCACTGCCGCGCACCACGTGGATGCACTCGCCCGGGCACTCCTTCGCCGAGTCGATCACCTCGAGGCGCAGGTGCTCCGGCACGTCCACCCGGGCGCCCGGGGCCTGCCGCAGCTCGCCGTCCGGGCCCTTGACGTACGCCAGGCCGTCGACGTCGAACTCGAAGACCTCCGGCGCGTACTGCACGCAGAGCCCGTCACCGGTGCAGAGGTCCTGATCCACCCAGACCTGCAACTGGTCGGTCGCGACGTCGGTCACGAAGCACCCCCCATGTTCTCCCGTCCCACACTCCGACGGTACCCGAACGCCCGTACCCGCCCCGCGACCAGCCCTTCGCGATCAAGCTTCGGTGACGAGCGCGTTGCTGTGGACCGAATCGGGCTCATAGCGGCTAGTGTTAGGTCAGAACGTTCAAGCCCCCCGGGGAGGTGGGACGTGGCACGCAGCGACGACGCGGACTCGCGCGCCGCACGGTGGGAAAAGGAAGCCCACGATCTCTCCACGCAGGTCGCGTTCCTGCAAGAGGAACTCGCTCTGGTGCGGCGCAAGTTGACCGAAAGCCCCCGACACGTCCGGCAGCTCGAAGAGCGGCTGGCGGCCACCCAGGCACAGTTGGCGCGGCTGACCGAGAACAACGAACGGCTCGTGAGCACCCTCAAGGAGGCTCGCGCGCAGATCGTGACGCTCAAGGAGGAGATCGACCGTCTCGCCCAGCCGCCGAGTGGCTACGGCGTGTTCCTGGCCAAGCACGACGACGGCACGGTGGACGTGTTCACCGGCGGGCGCAAGCTCCGGGTGGCCGTCTCGCCGTCGCTCGAGGTCGACGAGCTGCGCCGTGGCCAGGAGGTCCTGCTCAACGACGCGCTCAACATCGTCGACGCGTTCGGCTACGAGCGGGTCGGCGAGGTGGTGATGCTCAAGGAGATCCTGGCGGGCCCCGAGGGCGCTCCGGGTGACCGGGCGCTCGTGGTCTCGCACTCCGACGAGGAGCGCATCGTGCACCTCGCCGAGACCCTGATCGGCAGTGCGATCCGGGCCGGCGACTCGCTCATGATCGAGCCTCGCTCGGCGTACGCGTACGAGCGGATCCCGAAGAGCGAGGTCGAGGAACTGGTCCTGGAGGAGGTGCCCGACGTCAACTACGAGGACATCGGCGGTCTCCAGGCGCAGATCGAGCAGATCCGCGACGCGGTGGAACTGCCCTTCCTGCACTCCGACCTGTTCCGTGAGCACCAGCTCCGGCCGCCGAAGGGCATCCTGCTCTACGGCCCGCCCGGCTGCGGCAAGACGCTCATCGCCAAGGCGGTGGCGAACTCGCTGGCCAAGAAGATCGCCGAGCGTGAGGGCAAGGAGCGGCACACCAGCTTCTTCCTCAACATCAAGGGCCCCGAGCTGCTCAACAAGTACGTCGGCGAGACCGAGCGGCACATCCGGCTGATCTTCCAGCGGGCGCGGGAGAAGGCCGGCGAGGGCACTCCGGTGATCGTGTTCTTCGACGAGATGGACTCCGTGTTCCGCACCCGCGGCTCCGGCGTCTCCTCCGACGTGGAGAACACCATCGTCCCGCAGCTGCTCAGCGAGATCGACGGCGTCGAGGGCCTGGAGAACGTCATCGTCATCGGCGCCTCCAACCGGGAAGACATGATCGACCCGGCGATCCTGCGCCCCGGCCGGCTCGACGTGAAGATCAAGATCGAGCGGCCGGACGCCGAGGCGGCGAAGGACATCTTCTCCAAGTACATCCTCGCCGGCCTGCCGCTGCACGCCGACGACCTGGCCGAACACGGCGGCGACGCCCAGGCCACCGTCGCGGCGATGATCGACGCGGTGGTCCTGCGGATGTACTCCGAGACCGAGGAGAACCGCTTCCTCGAGGTCACCTACGCCAACGGCGACAAGGAAGTCCTCTACTTCAAGGACTTCAACTCCGGCGCGATGATCCAGAACATCGTCGACCGGGGCAAGAAGATGGCCATCAAGGAGTTCCTCACCTCCGGACGCAAGGGTCTGCGGCTGCAGCACCTGCTCGACGCATGCGTCGACGAGTTCCGCGAGAACGAGGACCTGCCCAACACCACAAACCCCGACGACTGGGCGCGCATCTCCGGCAAGAAGGGCGAGCGGATCGTCTACATCCGCACGCTCGTCTCCGGCGGCAAGGGCGCCGAGGCCGGACGGTCCATCGAGACCGCCAGCAACACCGGCCAGTACCTGTAGTCCGACCCCCTCGACGAAGGCCCGTGGCGTACGCGCCACGGGCCTTCGCGCGCATCCGGGCAAGCCGCCACACCGGACCCGGCGCTGCCGCCACGCCCCCTGCACGCGTGACGGCGACTACGCTCGACGTGACGGGGACCGGGACGGCGAGCGGAGCGGGCAGGTCGATGAGCGTTAGACGGATCATGGGCACCGAGGTCGAGTACGGCATCTCCGTGCCCGGTCAGGCCGGAGCCAACCCGATGGTCACCTCCTCCCAGGTGGTGAACGCCTACGGGGCGCGGCCGGAACTCAACCGGGGCGGCCGGGCCCGCTGGGACTACGAGGAGGAGTCGCCACTGCGCGACGCCCGCGGGTTCACCTACTCCGGCGCCGCGTACGACCCGGCCGAGGCGCTCGCCGACGAGGACCTCGGACTCGCAAACGTCATACTCACCAACGGCGCCCGTCTCTACGTCGACCACGCGCACCCGGAGTACTCCACGCCCGAGGTGACGAACCCCCTCGACGTGGTGCGGTGGGACAAGGCGGGGGAGCGGGTGATGGCCGAGGCGGCCCGCCGCGCCGCGACCATCCCGGGCACCCACCCGATCCACCTGTACAAGAACAACACCGACAACAAGGGCGCCAGCTATGGCGCGCACGAGAACTATCTGATGCGCCGGCAGACGCCGTTCGCCGACATCGTGGCGTACCTGACGCCGTTCTTCGTCACCCGGCAGATCGTCTGCGGCGCCGGGCGGGTCGGCATCGGCCAGGACGGCGGCCAGGCCGGTTTCCAGATCTCCCAGCGGGCCGACTTCTTCGAGGTCGAGGTGGGGTTGGAGACGACGCTCAAGCGGCCCATCATCAACACCCGGGACGAGCCGCACGCCGACGCCGACAAGTACCGCCGGCTGCACGTCATCATCGGCGACGCCAACCTCTCCGAGATCTCCACGTTCCTCAAGGTCGGCACCACCTCGCTGATCCTCGCCATGATCGAGGAGAAGGCGCTCGGCGCGGACCTGGGCATCGCCGACCCGGTGGCCGAGCTGCGCGCGGTCAGCCACGATCCGTCGCTCAAGCACCTGATGCGGATGCGCGACGGCCGCAAGCTGACCGCGCTGGACGTGCAGTGGGCGTACCTGGAGCGGGTGACCTCCTTCGTGGACGACCGCTACGGCAAGGACGTGGACGCGCAGACCGCCGACGTGTTGCGCCGCTGGGAGAGCGTGCTGGACCGGCTCGGCCGGGACGCCTTCGAGTGCGCCGACGAACTGGACTGGGTGGCCAAGCTGCGGCTGCTGGAGGGTTACCGGGAGCGGGAGAAGCTCGCCTGGGGCTCGCACAAGCTGCAACTGGTCGACCTGCAGTACTCCGACGTGCGGCCGGAGAAGGGCCTCTACCACCGGCTGGTGCAGCGCGGCTCGATGAAGACGCTGCTCACCGACGAGCAGACGCGTACCGCGATGACCGAGCCGCCGGAGGACACCCGGGCCTACTTCCGGGGCCGCTGCCTGGACCGGTACGCCTCCGAGGTGGTCGCCGCGAGCTGGGACTCGGTCATCTTCGACGTGGGCCGGGAGTCGCTGGTCCGGGTGCCGATGATGGAGCCCGAGCGGGGCACCCGCGCGCACGTCGGTGAGCTGTTCGACCGCTGCGAGAGCGCCAAGGATCTGCTGGAGACGCTCACCGGCGGGTGACCCCGATGCCGGAAGGCCCGCCGGGTGCCGGAAACGGGCACGCGACGGGCCTTTCGTCGCTCCCGCGAGGTAAGTTGATCGCAGGCGATCGTGGAGGAGGCACCACCATGGCGACGCAAGAGGGTGGGCAGACCCAGTCCGGCAAGTCCCGCGAGGAGGTCGACGAGGTCACCGCTGAGGCCAACCCCGAGGTGGCCGAGCGGCACGCCGAGATCACCGAGGACGTGGACGACCTGCTCGACGAGATCGACTCCGTCCTGGAGGAGAACGCAGAGGAATTTGTGAGGGGCTACGTACAAAAAGGGGGCCAGTAGGGCATAGCCGATCAAATCGGACATGCCCAGGGCTCTCGGCGACCGGGACGGCTACCGCCGTTGCCGGGACTGTGGCGAGTGGAAGCCGCTTGAGGAGTTCTGCGCCAACAGTCGTCGCCCTGACGGTCGGGGCAGCTACTGCAAGCCGTGCCACAACGAGAAGGGCAAGGAGACGAGGCTACGCCTGTACGGCGGTAGCCGCGAGTACCACCTGCGCCGTCGCTACGGGGTCGGGGAGAAGGAGTTCCAGGAGCTCCTGGCCGAGCAGGGCGGCGTGTGCGCGATCTGCCGGCGCCCCGATCCGGAACATCTGGACCACGATCATCGCACCGGATGGGTGCGCGGGATACTCTGCTTCAACTGCAACGGTGGTCTTGGCCAGTTCAAGGACAACGCCGACGTCCTGGCCAGGGCGATCACGTACCTGAGAGGAACCACGTGGCAGCGGGTTTTGATCCATCCGGGCGTCTTCCAGATGTGTTCACCAACGCGGGGACGTCCTCCTTCACAGCGTTCCTGAGCAAGGTGGCCCCCGAGATGCTGCCCGGCCGTCGGCCGCTGCCGCCCGGCATGGCCGCCGACATGGCGCCGCACGCGACCACCATCGTGGCCATCTCGGCCGCCGGTGGTGTGGTCATGGCCGGCGACCGGCGCGCCACGATGGGCAACCTGATCGCCCAGCGCGACATCGAGAAGGTGCATCCGGCCGACGCGTACTCGCTCGTCGGCATCGCGGGCACGGCCGGCATCGGCATCGAGCTGATGCGACTGTTCCAGGTGGAGCTGGAGCACTACGAGAAGATCGAGGGCGCGATGCTCTCGCTCGACGGCAAGGCCAACCGGCTGGCGTCGATGATCCGGGGCAACCTGGGCGCGGCCATGCAGGGCCTCGCCGTGATCCCGTTGTTCGCCGGCTTCGACCTGGCCGCGAGCGACCCGGCGCGGGCCGGGCGGATCTTCAGCTTCGACGTGACCGGCGGCCCGTACGAGGAGACCGGTTACGACGCGATCGGCTCCGGATCGCTGTTCGCCAAGTCCGCGCTCAAGAAGCGGTTCCGGGCCGGTCTGTCGGTCGAGGACGCGACGCGGCTGGCGGTCGAGGCGCTCTACGACGCGGCGGACGACGACACCGCCACCGGCGGCCCCGACCTGACCCGGCGGATCTACCCGGTCGTGATGACCGCTACCGCCGAGGGCACCCACCGGCTCACCGACGCCGAGACGGCGGCGATCGCGGAGAGCGTGGTGTCCGGCCGGATGGAGAATCCCGGCGGCTGATGCCGCTCCGCACCGTCCACCGAGTCAGCAGTCCCGCAGAAGGAGAACCGCCGCCGTGGCCATGCAGTTCTACGCCTCGCCCGAGCAGATCATGCGCGACCGCTCCGAGCTGGCCCGCAAGGGCATCGCCCGGGGCCGCAGCGCGGTGGTCCTGAGCTACGCGGGCGGGGTGCTCTTCGTCGCCGAGAACCTGTCCAGCACGCTGCACAAGGTCAGCGAGATCTACGACCGGATCGGCTTCGCCGCTGTCGGCCGGTACAACGAGTTCGAGAACCTGCGTCGCGCGGGCGTGCGGATGGCCGACCTCAACGGGCTCAGCTACGACCGCCGGGACGTGACCGGCCTGGCGCTGGCGAACGCGTACGCGCAGACGCTGGGCGCGATCTTCACCGAGCAGTCGAAGCCGTTCGAGGTGGAGATCTGCGTGGCCGAGGTGGGCGCCACCGCCGAGGACGACTCCCTCTACCGGGTGACCTACGACGGCTCGGTGAACGACGAGCCGGGCCGGATGGCGATGGGTGGCCAGGCCGAGGCGATCAGCGGGGTGCTGAAGAACGAGCACCGGCCGGAGATGTCGCTGTCGGAGGCGGTCCGCGCCGCGATGAAGGCGCTGAGCAGCGTCGGCGGCGAGGGCGGTGCGGCCCGCACGATCGCCGCGAACCAGCTGGAGGTGGCGGTCCTGGACCGGCGCCGGGTCGGGCGTACGTTCCGGCGGGTGACCGGCGCCGCGCTGACCGCGCTGCTGGAGGGCGACGCCGAGGCCGACACCGCGCCGGCACCGGGCCGGGCGAAGACGCCGGCCGTGCCGACGGAGGAGGCGAAGAAGCCGACCACGTCGGCGGGTTCGGCCGATCTGGAGGGCAACGCGCAGGACAAGCCCGGCGAGTGAGATCCGCGCTCGCGGACCCCGCCACCTCGCCGAGGTGGCGGGGTCTTTCGTGTACGGAGCCCGCCACCTCCACGATCCGGTGGGGGAGATCGCAAGCGGCGAGCGTCGGCGCTGCCCATCGGAGGCTCCGGGCGGCTAGTGTCTCATCATGGAGCGGCGAATCTTCGGCCTCGAAACCGAGTACGGCGTCACCTGCACCTATCGCGGGCAACGCCGACTGTCCCCCGACGAGGTCGCGCGGTACCTGTTCCGGCGGGTGGTGTCGTGGGGCCGGTCGAGCAACGTGTTCCTCCGCAACGGCGCCCGCCTCTATCTGGACGTGGGCTCGCACCCGGAGTACGCGACTCCGGAGTGCGACTCGGTGACCGACCTGGTGGCCCACGACCGGGCCGGTGAGCGGATCCTGGAAGGGCTGCTCGTCGACGCGGAGAAGCGGCTGCACGACGAGGGCATCGCGGGCGAGATCTACCTGTTCAAGAACAACACCGACTCGGCCGGCAACTCGTACGGCTGCCACGAGAACTACCTGGTGTCCCGGCACGGCGAGTTCGGCCGGCTGGCCGACGTGCTCATTCCTTTCCTGGTCACCCGGCAGTTGATCTGCGGCGCGGGCAAGGTGCTGCAGACGCCGCGCGGCGCGGTCTACTGCCTGTCCCAGCGGGCCGAGCACATCTGGGAGGGCGTCTCCTCGGCGACCACCCGCAGCCGGCCGATCATCAACACCCGGGACGAGCCGCACGCGGACGCCGAGCGCTACCGCCGGCTGCACGTGATCGTCGGTGACTCGAACATGAACGAGGTCACCACGCTGCTGAAGGTCGGCACCGCCGACATCGTGCTGCGAATGATCGAGGCCGGCGTGGTGATGCGCGACCTGACGCTGGAGAACCCGATCCGGGCCATCCGCGAGGTGTCGCACGACATCACCGGCCGCCGCAAGGTGCGGCTCGCCTCCGGCAAGGAGGTCTCGGCGCTGGAGATCCAGCAGGAATACCTGGCCAAGGCGACGGAGTTCGTGGAGCGCCGGGGTGGCGACCAGACCGCGAAGCGGGTGGTCGACCTGTGGGGGCGGGTGCTGCGCGCGGTCGAGACCGGCGACCTGGACCCGGTGGCCCGGGAGATCGACTGGGTCACCAAGCTGAAGCTGATCGAGCGCTACCAGCGCAAGCACGACCTGCCGCTGTCGCACCCGCGGGTGGCGCAGATGGACCTGGCCTACCACGACCTGCGGCGCGGGCGTGGCCTGTACGGGCTGCTGGAGCGCCGCCGCGAGGTGGACCGGGTGGCGACCGACCCGGAGATCTTCGAGGCGAAGGAGACGCCACCGCAGACGACCCGGGCACGGCTGCGCGGCGAGTTCATCCGGCACGCGCAGGAGAAGCGGCGCGACTTCACCGTGGACTGGGTGCACCTGAAGCTGAACGACCAGGCGCAGCGCACGGTGCTGTGCAAGGACCCGTTCCGGGCCTACGACGAGCGGGTGGAACGGCTGATCGCCAGCATGTGATCGTGCGGGCGGCCGGTGCCCGGCACCGGCCGCTCGTCCACGGGTACGCTGGCGTCGCGATGAACACTTCCGAATCCGCCGGTGGGCCCGGCCGCGAGACGTCCTCGGGCCGTGACGGCACCGAGAAGCTCAACTGGATCGACCGCCGCCGGGAGAAGATCCGCGCCGAGATCGAACGCAACAGGCGCGGCGACTACACGGTGCCGACGTGGGTACTGGCGGTGGCGCTGGCGCTGATCGTGGGCGCCTGGCTCGGGCTGATCATCTTCCTCGGCTGAGCGCCGCGCCGGTCGGCCCGGTCCCGCGACGCCGGCCACCGCGGTCCGGCGGCGGGCCGCGCCGGTCAGGTCAGCAGGCCCGCCGCGTACCGGCCGGCGGCGGCCGCGGCCAGGAAGTAGGCGTGGTCGGCGTCCAGGCCCCGGCCCATCGTGGACAGGCCGACCGGGCTGTTCCGCAGCGCCGCGTCCAGGCCGTCTGTGGGCACGGTGACGATCCGGTGCCGGTCGGCCAGCGGCCTCAGCGCCGCGGTGATCTCCGCGGCCAGGCCGGGGTCGAGACCGTCCGGCACGACCAGCTCCGCGGGGGCCAGCGCGACCCGGCCGTACGCGGTCAGGCTGTGGTGGGAGACGCCACGGTGCCGGGGCCGGGCGTCGGCGTCGGAGATGCGCAGCGAGCCGACCGGGCGTCCGCCCAGCGTGGCGATCGCGTTCACCGCCTCGCCGACGGCGACGCCGGAGAAGCCCCACCGGGTGCCGGTGCCGAGGTTGCCCGGCCCCTGGGCGACGATCGTCAGGTCGGCGTCGAGCACGTGCCGGGCGGCGAGCAGGCCGCTGTGCAGCGTGCTCGCCTCCAGGTCGCCGCCGAACGCCTGGCCCACGCTCACCGTGCCCACGAGGTGCCCGGCCAGCCCGGCCAGGGTGCGGGAGAACCAGGCCGGCAGCGCCCCGCCGTCGGTCAGCACGTACGCGACCCGGGCGTCGGGCGCGTCGGCGCGTACCCCGGCCAGGATCGCCGGCAGCGCGGAGTGCAGGTCGGCGATGACCACCGGCATGCCGTCGACGGTGTCGGCGGCGGCGAGCCGGTCGTGGTGCGGTGACGCTTCCTCGTCCACGCCGAGCAGGATCGGTTGCAGTGGCGTGTAGCGGGCCTTGACCAGATGCCCGGCGTCGCGGCTGTCGCCGGCCTGCGGCGGGTCCGGGGGCAGCCGGTCGGGCAGCGCGACGACCAGCGCGTAGCCGCCGGTGCCCAGGCCCATCAGCAGCGCGCCGGCGTTGAGCAGCACCCGGTCACCGGGTTCCGGCTCGCCGACCAGGGCCGGGTAGGCCAGGGCGCGCATCCTGGTGCCGTCGGGCAGGTCGACGTCGAGTTCGACGGCGCCGGTCCACCGTCGCCGTACCGTCGTGACCGTGCCGGACCGCCATCGCACCATGCGGTGCACGGTATCGGCCGCCACCGGGACGGGCGCCGGGCGGGTCAGGCGTCCGGGTCGTCGACCGGGCGGCCCGCCTCGTCCTGGGTGGTGCGGGCGGGCCGGCCGGCGGAGCGGGACCGGGTGGGGTCGAGGAAGACGTACGCGATCTCCGGGAAGTGCCCGAGGAGCCGGCGTTCGGCCTCGTCGGCGGCGGCCTCGATGTCGGCGCCGGTGGCGTCGTCGCGGAAGTCGACCTTGGCGGCGACGAGGATGTCGTCCGGGCCGAGGAACATGGTCATCAGCGTGTCGACCCGGTCCACCGTCGGCACGTCCGCCAGCTCCCGTTCGATGCGCCGGTGCAGCCGGTCCGACACCGAGCGGCCCACAAGCAGCGAGATGTTGCTGCGGGCCAGGACGGCGGCGACCACCAGCAGCAGCACGCCGATGAGGATCGAGGCGATGCCGTCGTACAGTTCGTCGCCGGTCAGGTGCGACAGGGTGAGCCCGCCGGCGGCGATCAGCAGGCCGATCAGCGCGGCGCTGTCCTCCAGGAAGACGGCCTTGACGGTGGTGTCGGCGGTCAGGCGCAGGTAGCGGCGCGGGGTGGTGCCCCAGCGGCGGGACTCGCCGCGCACCTGCCGGACCGCCCGGGCCAGCGACACCGACTCGATCGCGAAGGAGACCGCCAGCACCACGTACGCGACGAGGTATTCGCCGCTGTGCTCGTGCACCAGGATGGTGGTGACGCCGTGCGTGATGGCGAAGCCCGCCCCGGCGACGAAGGTGAACAGCGCGGCGAGGAACGCCCAGATGTAGCTCTCCTTGCCGTACCCGAAGGGGTGCCGGGTGTCGGCAGGCCGCGCGCCGCGGCGCAGCGCCAGGTAGAGCAGCACCTCGGTGGTGGTGTCGGCGAGCGAGTGGGCGGCCTCGGAGAGCATCGCCGCGGAGCCCGAGATCAGGCCCGCGACCAGCTTCGCGACGGCGATGGCGAGGTTCGCCGCGCCGGCCACCACGACGGTGCCCACGCTCTCGGTCTTGACCTCCGGTTCCGCCATGCGATCACCCTATGACCGGTCGATGCCCGCCGCCGTGTGGGAAGACCCCCGCGCCGCGCCGCGCGGGTGCCCGCGCGCCACGCGCGGGCTGCTAGCGTTTGGGCGTGTCCCGGACCCGTACCGAACGCCTGGTCAACCTGGTGATCTGCCTGCTGTCGACGCGACGCTTCCTGACCGCCGCGCAGATCGCCGCGACCGTGCCCGGCTACGAGCACGACCCGGACGACGCCAAGGACCACGAGGCGTTCCAGCGCAAGTTCGAGCGTGACAAGGCCGAGCTGCGTGAGCTGGGCGTGCCGCTGGAGACCGGCACGGCGAGCGTCTTCGACGCCGAGCCGGGTTACCGGATCGCGCCGCGCGCGTACGCGTTGCCCGACATCCCGCTCGAACCGGACGAGGCCGCCGCGGTGGGCATCGCCGCGCGGCTGTGGCAGCACGCCGGCCTGGCCGCTGCCGCGTCGTCCGGGCTGGCGAAGCTGCGCGCCGCCGGCATCGACGTCGACCCGCAGGCCACCCTGGGCCTGGAGCCGATGGTGACTGTCGACCCGGCGTTCGCGCCGCTCACCGCCGCCGCGCGGGACCGCCGCGAGGTGAGCTTCGACTACCGCGTGCCGGACCGGGACGCGCCCACCCGGCGCCGGGTGCAGCCGTGGGGCGTGGTGTGCTGGCGCGGCCGGTGGTACGTCGTCGGCCACGACCTGGACCGCGCGGCGACCCGCTGTTTCCGGCTGTCCCGGGTGGTGGGCACGGTGCGGGCGACAGGTGAGCCGGGCGCCTACGAGCCGCCCGCCGGTGTCGACCTGATCAGCCACGTGGCCCGCTGGTCCGGGCCGGTGGAGCGCACCGGCCGGGCCACCGTGCTGGCCACGCCGGGCCGGGCCGCCGGGCTGCGCCGCTGGGCGGTGGAGTGCCAGGCCGGTCCGGACGGCGACCGGCTGGTGCTGCCGTACGCCGACGCCGACTACCTGGCCGGCCAGATCGTCGGGTACGGCCCGGACGTGCGCGTGCTGGAGCCACCGGAGGTACGGGAGGCGGTCATCCAGCGGCTCAAGGAGGTCGCCGCCCGCCACGACGAGCTGGCAGTGACCGGGGGTGCCCGGTGACCCGCCCGGCGGCCCGCGCGGGCCGTGCCTCCGCCGACCGGCTGGCCCGGCTGCTCAACCTGGTGCCCTACCTGCTGGCCCGCCCCGGCATCGAGATCGCCGAGGCGGCGCACGACCTCGGGGTGACCGAGAAGCAGCTCCGGGAGGACCTGGAACTGCTCTGGGTGTGCGGGCTGCCCGGCTACGGCCCCGGCGACCTGATCGACATGGCGTTCGACGGCGACCGGGTGACCATCACCTACGACGCGGGCATCGACCGTCCGCTGCGCCTCACCCCGGACGAGGCCCTGGCCCTGGTGGTGGCGTTGCGGATGATCGCCGAGACGCCGGGCGTGGCGAACCGGGAGGCGGTCGAGCGGGCGCTCGCCAAGATCGAGAACGCCGCCGGTGACCTGGCCGGAGCGCCGGTCGAGGTCCGTCTGCCCGGTGACAGCGCCCGGGTACGCGAGCTGCGCGCCGCCGTCGAGCGCGGTCGGGCGCTGCGGATCACCTACTACACGGCGGCGCGGGACGAGACCACCGAACGCACGATCGACCCGCTGCGGATGCTGATGGTCGGCGGCCGGGCGTACGTGGAGGCGTGGTGCCGCCGCGCCGAGGCGGTGCGGCTGTTCCGGGCCGACCGGATCGACGCGGTGACCGAGCTGCCGGAGCAGGCGGTCGTGCCGCCGCAGGCCCGCCCGCACGATCTGAGCGACGGGGTGTTCCGCCCGTCGGCCGACCTGCCGCTGATCACGCTGCGGATCGGCCGGGGCGAGCGGTGGATCACCGAATACTATCCGTGCGAGCGGGTCGAGGCCGACGGCGAGCAGTGGCTGGTGTCGCTGCGCGTCACCGACCTCGGGTGGGCCCGGCGGTTCGTGCTCGGGCTCGGCCCGGAGGTGACCGTGGTGGCGCCGGCCGAGCTGGCCGAGCAGGTACGCGCCCAGGCCGTGGCCGCGCTCGACGCGTACGCCACCCCGGCCGGCAGCGCCGACCCGGCGGCCGCCGGCGTCACCCGATAGGCTGACCGCCGTGGTGAAGTGGATCGTGCTCGGGGTCGTGGTGTTCGCGCTGGTCGTACTGGCCCTGGCGATCCGTCCGGTGGTGAGCCGCCTGCCCGGGCTGCGCCGTTCCGCGCTGGCGTTGCAGCGCCGGGCGGGCGAGGCGGAGTCGCTGCGGTCGGCCGCCGAGCAGTTGCAGGCGCGGGCCGAGTCGCTCCAGGAGCGGGCGGCGCTCGCGCAGGAGCGGATCACGTTGATCAAGGCCAAGCGGGGCGACTGATCGACGGCTGTCGGCCCGGTGAGCGTCGTCTGCGCGTTCCCGGGTGGTTACGCGCAGGAATGCGCGGACCTGGACGGTTGACGGGACACTTCGGGTTGGTCGAAACTTCACCGATCGGGCCCGCACCGGCAGGCCCGCGGGGGTGGCAAGCCGCTGCGACACACGTACGATGGGCGACGACCCACCCCTCACCGACACAGAGCGACTGGAGCTTCCCATGGGTGCCCTCAAGCCGTGGCACATCGCCGTACTCGTGGTCGTGCTGATCCTGCTGTTCGGCGCGAAGCGGCTCCCCGACGCGGCCCGCTCGCTGGGCCGCTCGCTGCGGATCATCAAGGCTGAGACCAAGAGCCTGCACGACGACGACCGCGATCTCGCCGAGAAGGCCGACGCGCAGGCCGGCTACCAGCCGCTTCAGCCGCAGCAGCCCGTGCAGGGGCAGCCGTACGCCCAGCAGCAGTACACGCAGCAGCCGTACGCGCCGCAGCCGCAGCAGCCCGTGGCCCCGCCGGCCGACCCGGTGCAGCGCGTCCGCGAGAACTGATCCGAGAGGGCCTCAAACACCGTGGCCTTCGGGTTGAAGAAGCGCGGCCCGAGCAACTTCGCGCGGGCCGCCGACGGCTCGATGACGCTCATCGAGCACATCCGTGAGCTGCGTAACCGGCTGTTCCGGGCGTCGCTGGCGATCCTGGTCGGCTTCGGCTTCGGCATCTGGCTGGCCGAGCCGGTCCGGGTGTTGCTGTCGAAGCCCTACTGCGACCTGCCGCAGTCGTTCGACCCGGCGACCGGCAAGTGCAAGTTCGTGCAGCTCGGCGTCGCCGACGTCTTCCTGCTGAACCTCAAGATCGGCCTCTGGGTGGGCCTGATCATCGCCGCGCCGATCTGGCTCTACCAGCTCTGGGCGTTCATCGCGCCCGGCCTGCACCGGCACGAGCGGCGGTACGCGTACGTCTTCACCGCCCTGGCGGCCCCGCTGTTCGCGGCCGGCGCGGTGCTGGCGTTCTTCGTCACCACCAAGGGGCTCGAGTTCCTGCTCGACGTCTCCGGCGACGACATCGCGACCAACCTCGAGGTGACCCGCTACATATCGTTCGTCACGAACCTGATCCTGCTGTTCGGGGTGGCGTTCGAGTTCCCGCTGATCGTGCTGATGCTCAACTTCGTCGGCCTGGCCAGCGCGAAGCGGCTGCTGAGCTGGTGGCGGGTGGCGGTGTTCGTGTTCTTCGCGTTCGCCGCGGTGGTCACGCCGACACCCGACCCGTTCGGCATGACCGCGCTGGCGATATGCCTCTGTGCGCTCTACTTCGCCGCGGTGGGGGTGGCGTTCCTCAACGACAGGCGGCGCGGCCGTGGCCGTGAGGCCTACGCCGGCATCGCCGACGACGAGGTGTCACCGCTGGACCTGTCGGACGAGCCGGTGCCCACCGGTGGCCGGATCGAGGCGTCCGAGCCGATCGGCGCACCCGAGCCGATCGTCGCCCCCAAGCCGATCGAGCGCCGCTACGACGACATGACCTGACCGGCCTCGCTCACCGCCGGACGCCGTCCCCACCTCACGGGGACGGCGTCCGCGTTCCCACGGCAGCCCCTCCGAGCCTTCCCGGCACGCCCCACCCCATCCCACGTCGATCTTGGACTTTGTGCCCGCCCAGTGCCCGATATACACCCTTTGTCTGGGCCGAAACTGCAAGATCGGCGGGGCGGGGCGGGGCGGGTCAGGTGAGGCGGCGGGCTGCTGTGGGGTGGGGTGGGGGGACGGTGTCGGGGTGCAGGATGGCGGCTACGGTCTCGGCGCCGTCGACCAGGCGGGGGCCGGCGCGCACGATCAGCCCGTCCGCGTCCAGCGCCCACACCTGCGCGTCCGGGAACTGCCCGGCCACCGCGGCGGCCTGCTCGGCCGCGCCGTCGAGACGGAACCCGCACGGCGCCACCAGCACCACCTCCGGACGGGCGGCCCGCAGCGCCGCCCAGGTTGTCGGCACGGACCGGGCGCCGCGATGGGTGGCGACCGGCTCGCCGCCGGCGACGTCGACCAGGTCGGGGATCCAGTGCCCGGCGCCGAACGGCGGGTCGACCCATTCGACCACCGCGACCCGTGGCCGGGGCCGGCCCGCCACCGCCGCGCGGACCGCCGCGAGCCGGGCCCGCAGGCCGTCGACGAGGGCCTCCGCGCGGTCCGGCACCCGGGCCGCCGCGCCGACCGCGCGGATCGACTCCAGCACGTCGTCCAGGGTGTACGGGTCCAGCGACAGCACGTCCGCCCGGCACCCCAGGTGCTCCACGGCGTCGGCGACCCGGCCCGAGGGCAGCGCGCAGACGCGGCACAGGTCCTGGGTGAGGATCAGGTCCGGGTCCAGCCCGGCCAGCGCACCGGAGTGCAGCGTGTAGAGGTCGGCACCGGCCGCCACCTGCGCCTGGACGTACGCGTCGATGTCGCCGGGACTCATGCCCCGGGTGTCCCGGCCGCCGACGACCACAGTGGTGCCCGACCGGTACGACGCGGGCACCTCGCACTCGAATGTGACGCCGACCAGGTCGTCACCGAGGCCGAGCGCGTACACGATCTCGGTGGCGGAGGGGAGCAGGGAGACCAGCCGCATGCCGCCATCATGCCCCGCGCGCGGACCACCGCCGGCCGGGGCCGGACTTCGGTCGCCCTCGGGCCTTGCCGGGACGCCGTACCCGCTTAGACTCTGCTGACTCCGCCGAGCCCCCCGGGCGGTGTGCCGGGGTGCGTCGGCGCCCCGTTCCGGTCAGCCCGTCTGACCTGCGCTCCGGAGAACCCGATGAAGAGCCGTACCGCCGCCGTCCTGACCGTCCTCTGCGCGGCCACCGCGCTCACCGCCTGCGGTGACGACGAGCCCGCGCCGAAAGGCCAGCAGGTGCCGGTGACCGCCACCGACACCAGTTGCGAGGTCACCACCACGCTGTTCACCCCCGGCACCGTCACCTTCACCGTGACCAACCGGGGCCAGCAGGCCACCGGGGTATACGTCTACGGCCGGGAGGGCGACGCCTTCACCAAGGTGATCGCCGAGGTCGCGGACGTGCCGGCGGGCCGCACCGGCGACCTGCGCGCGTCGCTGCAGACCGGCACGTACGAGGTGGCCTGCAAGCCCGGCCGGCAGGGCGACGGCGTGCGCACGAAGATCATCGTGTCCGACGACGGCAACCTGGCCAGCGCCGCGGCCGAGGTGGCCTACGACCGGTCGGTGACGATCGAGCTGACGGACGACGCGATGACCGGTGTGGACGCCCTGATCGCGGAGCCCGGCGAGAAGCTCGCGTTCAAGGTGACGAACAAGACCGCCGGGGCCCGGACGCTGTACGTGCTCAACCCCGACGGCAAGCGGGTCGCCGAGATGAAGGCCGAGGCCAACGGCACGGCCGAGACGGTGGTGACACTGGGCGCGGCGGGGGACTGGTCGCTGAAGGTCAAGGGCGACGGCGTGCAGTCGGTGAGCAAGCGGCTGGTGGTGCGCTGAGGCGGCCGCGAAAACCGTCGATCCGGGTGCATCCACCGGGGAGGGTCGGGGCGAAGCAATGGTCGTGACGACAGTCACGGACCTGGTCGCTTCGACGAAAGGCTCCCCGATGAACATCGCTCGTCTCGCCGCCCGGCTGGCCGTGGGCGCCACCGCGGCGGCGGTGGCCACCACCGCCGTCGCCGTGCCCGCCCAGGCCGGCGCCAAGCAGCCGGGTACGCGGTCGCTGGCCGCCGTGCTCACCGCCGACAAGAGCGGCTTCGACCGCAACTCGCGGGACTTCGACGTCCTCACCAAGGCGGTCCTGACGGTGCTGCAGGCCAAGCCGGACTCGCCGGTGAAGGTGCTCACCGACGGCACCGTCGCGCTGACCGCGTTCGTGCCGAACGACTACGCGTTCCGCGAGCTGGTGCGGGACATCACCGCCGCGAAGAAGCTGCCCGGTGAGAAGGCCGCGTTCGACGCGGTCGCCGGCCTGGGCGTGGACACCGTGGAGGACGTCCTGCTCTACCACGTCGTGCCCGGCGCGACGATCGACCGGAAGGCGGCGCTGAAGGCCGACGGCGCGGACCTGACCACCGCGCTCGGCGCCACCGTCGAGGTGGACGTGAAGCGCTGCTGGTACGGCCGCGAGGTGCGCCTGGTCGACGCCGACACCAGCGACCGCAACGCGAAGGTGGTGCGGTACGACATCAACAAGGGCAACAAGCAGATCGCGCACGCGGTGGACCGGGTGCTGCGCCCGATCGACCTCCCCTGAACCACCCCCGCCACGGCGCCCGGCACCCCCTGCCGGGCGCCGTCGGCGTGTACCGCCCACCCGCCGTGTGACCTGGCTCTGGTGGGCGGCGCGAGCTGTGCCGTACGGTGCTCGCCGTGACCGCGCACGATCATGTCCCGCCCGGCCCCGTCGCCGTGCTCGCCAACCGGACAGCGGGCCGGGGGCGGCACCGCGGCCTGCTGCCCGGGATCCTGGGGCGCCTCGCCGCAGCGGGCCGCCCGGTCGAGTTGCTGCGCGCGCGTACCCCCGAGGAGGCGGAGGTGGCGTGCCACGCCGCGGTCGCCGGCGGCGCCGGGGCGCTCGTCGCGGTGGGCGGCGACGGCACCATGCACCGCGCGTTGCAGGCGGTCGCCGGCACCGATGTGCCGTTCGGGCCGGTCCCGGCGGGCACCGGCAACGACTTCGCGGTGGACACCGGCTTCCCGGCCGACCCGACGGCCGCCGTCGAGGTGATCACCGCGGCGCTCGCCGCCGGCCGCTCCCGGCCGGTGGACCTGGCGCGGCTGTCCCGGCCCGGCGAGGCCGACCGCTGGTTCGGCGCGGTGCTCGCGGCCGGCTTCGACGCGATCGTCAACGAACGCGCCAACCGGATGCGCTGGCCGCGCGGCCCGCGCCGGTACGACATGGCGATCGTGGTGGAGCTGGCCCGGCTGCGGCCGCGCCGCTACCGGCTGGTGCTCGACGGGGTGGCGCAGGAGGTCGACGCGGTGCTCGTGGCGGTGGGGAACACGGCCAGCTACGGCGGCGGCATGCGGATCTGTCCGGACGCCGACCCGCACGACGGCCTGCTGGACGTGGTGGTGGGCGGCCGGTTCGACAGGCGCACGCTGATGCGGGTCAAGCCGCAGATCTACCGGGGCACCCACGTCACGCACCCGCTGGCGCGCGTCTACCGGGCGCGGACGGTGGAGCTGGCCGCCGAGGGCATCACCACGTACGCCGACGGGGAACGTTCCCTCGACCTGCCGGTGACAGTCACCGCCGCGCCGGCGGCGCTGCGGCTGCTGCGCTGACCCCCGCCGGGTCCGCCGCAGACGGCGGGCCGGGAACGGCCGGCGGCGCCGGAGAAGGCGGCGCGGGCGAGGGCGACGGCGCGGCGGCGCGGACCGCGCCCGCGCTCGCGGCGACCACGAGCGCGATGGCGAGCACCTCGACCGGGCGCAGCGCCTGGCCGAGCACCAGCCAACCGGCCACCGCGGCGATCGCCGGACCGAGACTCATCATCACCGCGAACGTCGCGGTCGGCAGCCGCCGCAACGCGGCCAGCTCCAGGCTGTACGGCAGCACCGAGGCGAGCAGCGCCAGCCCGGTACCGAGCCCCAGCACCATCGGGTCGGCCAGCCGGCCGCCGCCGTCCGCAAGCCCGAACGGCAGCGTCAGCAGCGCCGCGACGGTCAGCGCGAGGGCCAGCCCGTCCGCGCCGGGGAACCGCGCGCCGATCCGCGCCGAGCAGACGATGTACGCGGCCCACATGGCGCCCGCCGTCAGCGCCAGCGCGGCGCCGGCCGGGTCGAGCCGGTCGAACCCGCCCTGACCGAGCAGGACCACACCGGCCAGTGCCAGCGCGGCCCAGCACCAGGCGGCCACCCGGCGGGCGGCGATCACCGACAGCGCCAGCGGCCCGAGCACCTCCAGGGTGACGGCCGGGCCGAGCGGGATCCGCTCGATCGCCTGGTAGAAGATCGAGTTCATGCCGGCCAGGGCCAGCCCGAACGCCAGCACCGCCGCCCAGTCGCGCCGTCCGTACCCGCGTACCCGGGGGCGGCACACCACGAGCATCAGCAGCGCGCCGATGGTCAGCCGCAACGTCACCGCCCCGGCCACCCCGGTACGCGGGAACAGCAGTGCGGCCAGCGCGGAGCCGAACTGCACCGACAGCGCCCCGCCGAGGACCAGCGCGACCCCGCCGAGCCGTCCCGGCGCACGCGGCGGCAAGGGGTGGACACCGGTCATGCCCCTGACGGTATCCGGTGCGCCGCGACGCGTTCGCGCCGCTGGGGTGTGCTCAGGCGGCCCCGGCCAGGTCGAGCACCGCGCCGAGCCCGTTCGGGCGGCCCGCGTCGGCGCAGGGCAGCACCAGCACCCCGCACCCTGCGGCCACCGCGCCCGCGTCGGCCGGCGTGTCGCCCACCATGAGCGTGCGCTCCGGGTCGACGCCGAGCATCCCGCAGGCCCGCAGGAAGATGCCCGGGTCCGGCTTGCAGCGCCCCACCTCGTACGACAGCGCGTACGCGTCGACGAACGCGTCGAGGCCCCAGGCGGCGAACAGCGGCCGCAGGTCGAAACCGATGTTGCTGACCACCGCCACCTTCACCCCGGCCGACCGCAGCGCACCGAGCACCGGGGCGGTGTCCGGGTACGGCACCCAGCCCTCGGGGACCAGCACCCGCTCGTAGAGCGCGTCGGCGAACCCGTCGATGCCGGTGTCCACGGTCTCCGCCAGCCCGGTGTACGCGCCCCGGTGCGCGTGCGGGTAGAGATCCCGGTCGGCCCACAGCTCGGCCAGCCGGGGCGGCACCCGCGCCGGTAGCGGGCCACCGGCACGCCCGGCGGTGAGCAGCCGGTCGGCCAGCGAGGTGGCCCGGATCCGGTCCAGTTCGACGCCGCAGGCGGCCGCGGCGGCGAGCACCCAGGCCAGCGGCTCCTCCACCTGGGCGAGGGTGCCGTGGAAGTCGAAGAGCACCGCCTCCACGGGCCGGCGGGACGGGCCCGGGCGGACGGCGTCGTCGGCGCCGCTCGAGACGTGGGGCAGTTCGGTACGGTCCGGCACGTCGTGCACCCTACCGACCGCTCCGACCGTCCTGCCGGATGGCCTTGACCGGTACTCCTCGGCAGCACCGATTAATCTTGGATCCATGTCGAGCCCCGCCGAGCGGTACGCCGCGGCGCGCCGCCGGGCCGCGCAGGCCTCCGCCTTCCCGGCCCTGGACGAATTCTCGCTGGATCTCGGGTTCGATCTCGACGACTTCCAGCGCGAGGCGTGCGAGGCGCTGGAGCGGGGCAGCGGCGTGCTGGTCTGCGCTCCCACCGGCGCCGGCAAGACCGTGGTGGGTGAGTTCGCGGTGCACCTGGCGCTGCGCGGCCGGCCCGGCGGCGACGCGCCCGCGACCCGGCGCAAGTGCTTCTACACCACGCCGATCAAGGCGCTGTCCAACCAGAAGTACCACGACCTGGTGGACCGCTACGGCGCCGAGCAGGTCGGCCTGCTCACCGGCGACAACGCGATAAACGGCGACGCGCCGGTGGTGGTGATGACCACCGAGGTGCTGCGCAACATGCTCTACGCCGGGTCGGCCACCCTGGAGGGCCTGGCGTACGTGGTGATGGACGAGGTCCACTACCTGGCCGACCGGTTCCGCGGCGGGGTCTGGGAAGAGGTGATCATCCACCTGCCCGAGTCGGTCACGCTCGTGTCGCTGTCGGCCACCGTCTCCAACGCCGAGGAGTTCGCGGACTGGCTGGTCACCGTGCGCGGCGAGACCGCCGTGGTGGTCTCCGAGCACCGTCCGGTGCCGCTGTGGCAGCACATGCTCGTCGGCAAGCGGATGTTCGACCTGTTCCACGACGCCGACGCGGCCCGCAAGCACGACGTGCACCCGGAGCTGCTGCGCTACACCCGGGACACGATGCGCCGGCTGGAGCTGGGCGAGGGCCGCAGCGCCGGCCCCGGCGGTGGCCGTCGCGGCCCCCGCTGGCGCGGCCCGATGCGCCCGGACATCGTCGACCGGCTCGACCGGGAAGGGCTGCTCCCGGCCATCCTGTTCATCTTCAGCCGGGCCGGCTGCGACGCCGCCGTGCAGCAGTGCCTCGCCGCCGGGCTGCGCCTGACCTCCCCGGACGAACGCGCCGAGATCCGCCGGGTGGTGGAGTCCCGGGTCACCGCCATCCCCGGCGAGGACCTGTCGGTGCTCGGCTACTGGGAGTGGCTCGACGGCCTGGAGCGCGGCCTGGCCGCCCACCACGCCGGCATGCTCCCCGCCTTCAAGGAGGTCGTCGAGGAGCTGTTCGTCCGCGGGCTGGTCAAGGCCGTCTTCGCCACCGAGACGCTCGCGCTGGGCATCAACATGCCGGCCCGCTGCGTGGTGCTGGAACGCCTGGTGAAGTTCAACGGCGAGGCCCACGTCGACCTCACCCCCGGCGAGTACACCCAGCTCACCGGCCGGGCGGGCCGCCGGGGCATCGACGTGGAGGGCCACGCGGTGGTGGTCTGGTCGCCGGAGACCGACCCCCGGCACGTGGCCGGGCTCGCCTCCACCCGCACCTACCCGCTGCGTTCCAGCTTCCGGCCCTCGTACAACATGGCCGTCAACCTGGTCGGCAGCGTCGGCGCGGCACCGGCCCGGGAACTGCTGGAGTCCTCGTTCGCGCAGTTCCAGGCCGACCGGTCGGTGGTCGGCCTGGCCCGGCAGGTGCAGCGCAACACCGAGACGATCGAGGCGTACGGCGCGGAGGCCGCCTGCCACCACGGCGACTTCGACGAGTACTTCGCGCTGCGGGTGGCGATCGCCGACCGGGAACGCGCCATCGCGCGGCAGGGGCAGACCCAGCGCAAGGCGGCGGCGGTCGCCTCGCTGGAGCGGCTGCGGGTCGGTGACGTGATCCGGGTGCCGTCCGGGCGGCGGGCCGGACTGGCGGTGGTGCTGGACCCGGCCACCGGCGGGTTCGGCGAGCCCCGGCCGCTGGTCCTCACCCAGGACCGCTGGGCCGGGCGGGTCACCCCCGGTGACTTCACCACCCCGGCCGAGGTGCTCACCCGGATCCGGGTGCCGAAGCACTTCAACCACCGTTCGCCCGCGGCCCGGCGAGACCTGGCCGCCGCGGTCAGCGGCACCGGCCTGGACCGGCACGGCGGTCGGCGGGGCGGCCGGTCCCGGCAGGCGGCGGGGGAGGACCACCGGCTCAGCCAGCTCCGCGTCGAGCTGCGCGCCCACCCGTGTCACGCCTGCCCGGACCGGGAGGAGCACGCCCGCTGGGCGGAGCGGCGGCGCCGGCTGGAACGCGACACCGAGGAGCTGCGTGAGCGGGTGTCCGGGCGGACCGGATCGCTGGCCCGTACCTTCGACCGGATCGTGGCGTTGCTGACCGCGCGCGGCTACCTGACCGCCGACGGCGAGGTCACCGACGCCGGGCGGATGCTGGCCCGGATCTGGACCGAGGCCGACCTGCTGGTGGCCGAGTGCCTGCGCCGCCGGGTGTGGGACGGCCTGTCCCCGGCCGAACTGGCCGCCGCCGTGTCGGTGGTGGTCTTCGAGGCCCGGCGGGACGTCGACGAGCGGGCGTCGCTGCCGCGCGGCGCGGTGGCCGACGCGGTCGACGAGACGCTCAAGCTGTGGGGCGACATCGAGGCGGACGAGGCGGCACGCGGCCTGGCCGTGACAAGGGAGCCGGATCTCGGCTTCGCCTGGCCGATCTACCGGTGGGCGCGCGGCGAGGCGCTGGCGAAGGTGCTTGCGAGCGGCCACCAGATCGACGGGGAGATGCCGGCGGGCGACTTCGTCCGCTGGGCGCGCCAGGTGGTCGACCTGCTCGGCCAGGTCGCCGACTCGGGTGGCGCCTCGGCCGAGCTGCGCGGTACCGCCCGGCAGGCGATCGCGGCGGTCAACCGGGGCGTGCTGGCCTACCACGCCTCCGCATAGGGTCACTTTCGGTCACCGGTCGCCGGGAATCGACGCACCGCTGCGTCACGGTGCTGCCACCCCGCGAATTGTCGGGGGGCCGATGCACGCCCTGGTCAGGGCCTATCCCATCATTGCCCCGGGCGCCGTGGGTCGCGCTGAGCCGAGGGTGAGGGAAGGGCGTCGTGGGCGAGATCAATCACTTCGAGTACGGGTGGATCACACCCGCGCTCAGCTACGCGTTGTCGGTGCTCGGCTCGGCGCTCGGCCTGGTCTGCGCCGGGCGGATCCGGACCGCCACCAGCGCCGGCCAGCGCGCCTGGTGGGGCCTGCTGGCCGCCTGGGCGCTCGGCGGCACGGCGATCTGGGCCATGCACTTCATGGCGATGCTCGGCTTCGCCGTCGGCGGCACCCGGATCCGCTACGACGTGCCGCTGACGGCCGCCAGCACGGCGATCGCGGTGGCGGCGGTCGGCATCGGGCTGGCGATCGTGGGCACCGGCCGGCTGGCCGCGCCCCGGCTGCTCGCCGGCGGGTTCTTCACCGGCGCCGGGGTGGCCGCCATGCACTACACCGGCATGGCCGCGATGCGCCTGGACGGCTCGTTCGGCTACGACCCGCTGCGGGTGACGCTGTCGGTGGTCATCGCGATCGTGGCCGCCACCGTCGCGCTCTGGCTGGCGATGACCGTCCGGCGGGGGCTCGCCATCGCCGCCTCGGCACTGGTCATGGGCATCGCGGTGAACGGCATGCACTTCACCGGCATGAGCGCGCTGTCGGTGCACCTGCACGAGAGCCGCGGACCGGCCTCCGGCACCGAGGTGAGCGGACTGCTGGTGCCGATCGTGCTGGCGGTGGTCTTCGGTGTGGTCGGGCTCGTCTACGCGTTGCTCGCCGCGCCGTCGGACGACGACCGGGCCGGGGCCGCGTACGTCAGCGCGCGTCTCGACGACGGGCCGCAGACCGTGGCCGCCGAGCCCGCGCCGGACCCGGTCGGCCTGCGCGCCCGCTCGACACTGGCGCAGCCCGGCGCTCAGTTCCCGACCCGCCGGAGCACAGACCGCCCCTAGTGATCAACTGATCACGATCGGTCGCCGGTCAGAGCGTCGACGAGGCGGCGGCACGAGCCGGCCAGGTTCCAGCGCTGCGCCAGCTCCAGCAGCCGGTCCGGGTCGGCGGGGGACGTCGGCAGTGCCGGGTCCAGCTGGGGCAGCGGCACGTCGGTGGCGACCCGGACCACCTTCGGCGCCACGGCCAGGTAGTCGCGGGCGGCGTCGAGCTTGGCCCGCAGCCCCGGCGCGAAACCGGAACGGGGGTCGTCGAGCGCGGCCAGGATGCCGTCCAGCCCGCCGTAGCGGTCGATCAGCCGCGCGGCCGTCTTCTCGCCGACACCGGCGACGCCGGGCAACCCGTCGCTGGGGTCGCCGCGCAGCGCCGCGAAGTCGGCGTACCGGTCGGCGGGCACGCCGTAACGGGTGCGGACCGCCGCGTCGTCGCAGTCGTCCAGCTTGGCCACGCCCCGGCCGACGTAGAGCAGACGCACCGGGTGCGCGTCGTCGACGAGCTGGAACAGGTCGCGGTCGCCGGAGACCACCTCGACCGGGCCCGGCTGGGTCACCGCGAGCGTGCCGAGCACGTCGTCGGCCTCGTAGCCGTCGGCGCCCACAGCGGGGATGCCGAGCGCGTCCAGCACCTCCAGGATCATCGGCACCTGCGGTGACAGCGTGTCCGGCACGACCTCGCCGCCCTCGGGTGCGACCCGGTGCGCCTTGTACGACGGCAGCAGCTCCACCCGCCACGCCGGCCGCCAGTCGTGGTCGAGCGCGCAGATCATCCGGTCGGGCCGGCGGGTGCGCACGAGCTGAGCGAGCATGTCGAGGAAGCCGCGAACGGCGTTGACGGGCTGGCCGTCGCCGGTCTTCGCGGCCGACTCGGGGATCCCGAAGTAGGCGCGGAAGTAGAGGCTGGGGGAGTCGATCAGAAGGATCGGCTGTCGGTGTGCCACGGCGACAAGCCTTCCACAGCCCTGTGACGGGATGGGGGAGGCGACCGCCGGACCGGAAAACCTGGGGGCGCACGGGGCATGGCATGAGCAGACTGGCGGGGTGAGCTTCGTACCCGGCCTGACCCTGGCCCGCCGGTTCCACGACGAGGTGGTGGGTCCGCTGCTGGCGCGGCGGCTGCCCGGCCTGCCGTACTCCGCCGGTCTGCTCGACGGCGGCTCCGAGCTGCTCGGCCTCGACACGCCCCGCTCCACCGACCACGACTGGGGTCCGCGTACCCAGGTCTTCGTGGGCAGCGCGCACGACGTGGCGCCGGTACGGGCGGCGCTGGACGCCGAGTTGCCGGCGCGGTTCCTCGGCTGGCCGACCCGCTACGCGAGCGGGCCGGAGGCGCGGCTCGGCACGGCCCGCGCCGACGGCGACCGGCACGGCGTTCCGGTGGACGAGCTGGGCGGGTGGCTGCGGGAGCGGCTCGGCGCCGACCCGCGCGCCGGACTGACGACGGCGGACTGGCTGGCGACGCCGACGCAGCGGCTCGCCGAGCTGACCGGGGGAGCGGTGTTCCACGACGGGCTCGACGGCGCGCTCACCGCCGTTCGCGCCCGGCTCGCCTGGTATCCGGACGACGTGTGGCGGCACGTGCTGGCCGCCGGATGGCAGCGGGTCGCGCAGGCCGAGCACCTGGCCGGCCGGTGCGCCGAGGTCGGCGACGATCTGGGCAGCCGGGTCGTGGTCGCCGGGCTGGCCCGGGATCTGATGCGCCTCGGCCTGCTGCTGCACCGGCGCTGGCCCCCGTACGCGAAATGGCTCGGCACGGTGTTCGCGGCGCTGCCGGGCGCGGCGCCGGTGGTGGACGGGCTCGCCGCCGCGCTCGGCCCGGGCGACTGGCCGGCCCGGCAGCCCGGCCTGGTCCGGGCGCTGGAGACGGTCGCCGGCTGGACGAACGGCGCGACGCTGGCGGCGCCGGTGGATCCGGCCGCGCGGCCGTTCCACGGCCGGCCGTTCCTGGTGCTGCACGCGGGCCGGTTCGTCGAGGCGCTGCGCGCCGCGATCACCGACCCGGAACTGCGCGACCGGCCGCCGGTGGGTGCGGTGGACCAGTACGTGGACAGCGTGGACGTGCTCACCCACGCGGACCGCGTCCGCCGGGTGGCCGCGGTGGTTGTCGGCCCGCCGGGCGGAGCCTAGACTCCGATTCGAGTCGCATCGATCCGCGACTGTCTATCTCGTCTCCGAGGGTCCGGGCCGCCCGTCGCAGGCGCCTCGCCGGCGAGGACGCCGCCCCGTGCGGCGTTCCCACCACCGAGGAGAACAGCATGCTGTCCAGAATGAGCAGACTCCGGCTGCTCGGCGCGGCGCTGGCCGCCGCCGGGCTCGCCGTCGCAGCGGCGCTCGCCGTCCCCGGGCCGGCCTCGGCCGCCGCGCTGACCGAGGTGACGAACTTCGGCGCCAACCCGAGCAACCTGCGCATGTACCTGTACGTCCCGGACACCGTGGCGGCCCGGCCCGGGCTGCTCGTGGTCAACCACTACTGCACCGGCAGCGGTCCGGCCATGTACTCCGGCACCCAGTTCGCGTCGCTCGCCGACCGGTACGGCTACATCGTGGTCTACCCGTCGGTGACCCGCAGCAGCAAGTGCTTCGACGTCTCCTCGCCCCAGGCGCTGCGCCGCGACGGCGGCAGCGACCCGGTGGGCATCAAGTCGATGGTGGACTACGTACGGCAGCGCTACCCGGTGGAGTCGCAGCGGATCTTCGTCACCGGCACCTCGTCCGGCGCGATGATGACGAACGTGCTGCTCGGCGACTACCCGGACGTGTTCCGCGCCGGTGCCGCCTTCGCCGGTGTGCCGTTCGGATGCTTCGCCACCACCAACGGCTCCGAGTGGAACAGCGAGTGCGCCAACGGCCAGGTGCTGAAGACCCCGCAGCAGTGGGGTGACCTGGTACGCAACGCCTACCCCGGCTACACCGGTCCGCGTCCGCGGATGCAGATCTGGCACGGCACCAACGACGAGACGCTGCGCTACCCGAACTTCGGCGAGCAGATCGACCAGTGGACGAACGTGAACGGGCTGAGCCAGACGCCCGCGTACACGGACAGTCCGCAGCCCGGCTACACCCGCACCCGCTACGGCGGCACCGGCGGCACCGCGACCGTCGAGGCGATCAGCATGCAGGGCGTCACGCACAACCTGCCGGTCGACGCGGCGCAGGTCATCCGCTTCTTCGGCCTGGACTCGTCCACGCCGCCGCCGACCACCGCGCCGCCGACCACGCCCCCGCCGACCACCGCGCCGCCCACCACGCCGCCGCCCACCACGCCCCCGCCCACCACGGCGCCGCCGACCACGCCGCCGCCGTCGGGGGCCTGCCGGGTCGGGTACGTGGTGAACGCCTGGAACAACGGCCTGACCACGGCGGTGACGATCACCAACACGTCCACCACGGCCATCAACGGCTGGAGCCTCGCGTTCACGCTGCCCGGTGGTCAGACGATCACCGGCGGCTGGAACGCGACGTACAGCCCGTCCAGCGGCGCGGTGACCGCCCGCAACGTGTCCTACAACGCGTCGATCCCGCCGGGCGGCTCGGTGGACATCGGCTTCCAGGCCACCCACACCGGCAACACCGGCAGTCCCGCCTCGTTCACGCTCAACGGCAGCACCTGCACCACCTCCTGAGCGGGTCGCGCCGGCGTCCCGGCCGCGCCCGCCCCGACCGGGGCGGGCGCGGCCGGGCATGACCGCACCGGCGGCGGGTACCCGTGCCGGACGGACACCGGCGGGAACCGAAGGAGCGGATATGAAGGTCCGAAGCTCCCTGCGCGCGCTCAAGCGCAAGGCCGACTCGATAGTGGTCCGGCGCCGGGGCAAGCTGTTCGTCCTCAACAAGTCCGACCGGCGGCAGAAGGCCCGGCAGGGCTGAGGCCGCCGTCGCCGCGCGACCGGCTCAGCAAGTTCGAGACGCAGGTGTGGGGCGCGACGGCGTGACGGTGGCGGCGGGCACGTCGTCCACCTCGGCGCGCCCGGCCAGGCGGGCGAGCGCGGAGGCGGCCAGCGGCCGGTAGATCCGTACCGAGTCGGCGAGCGCGGAGAAGTGCGAACCCGAGTTGTCGCCGTGGTAGCGGGTGGCGATCTCCACCTGCTCGACCGGCAGCCCGGCGCGGACCAGCCGCAGCAGCGCCGTCATCTCGTACTCGAAGCGGTCACCGGGGATCGTGGTGAGCCAGCCGAGCAGCGCGGCCGGGTAGGCGCGCAGCCCGGTCTGGGTGTCGCGCACGTCCCGGCCGGTCGCCAGGCGGAACGCCACCCGGGTCGCCGCGTTGCCGAACCGGCTGCGCGCCGGGACCTCACCGTCGAACTCGCGGACGCCGAGCGTCGGCGCTCCGGTGGCGCGCATCCGGTCCGCCACGGCGCACACGTCGGGCACACCGTGCTGGCCGTCGGCGTCCACACAGACCACGTCGCGTCCCGGGTGGTGCGTCGAGGCGTACCGGAAGCCGGTGCGCAGCACCACGCCCTTGCCCCGGTTGACCCGGCGGCGCAGCACGGTCGCGCCCCGGGCGCGGGCCGCGTCCAGCACTCCGGCGGCGGCCGGGCCGCTGCCGTCGTCGACGACGAGCACGTCCGCCCCGGGCAGGGCGCCCCGCAGGTCGCCGACCAGCGGCGGCAGCCGGTCACCCGGTCGGTACACGGGCACGAGCACGATCACGGAACCTCCCGGGTGGACTCGCCCGCCGGCAAGGCCCGCCGGGTCGATCGAGGACGCTCGTACCCCGGGCGCGCGGCGGTGAATCACCGCCGGGGCGTGAGGCGTCCGATCCGCTCGGCCGCGCGGGTCAGCGCGCGCTCGCGGCGCAGCGACGCCTCCGGGGTACGCACACCGAGGAAGCCGATCCGGCTGAACGCCCGGGCGGCCCGCTCCCGCCGGACGGGCACCGGGTCGGGCGCGGTCACCGGCACGTCGGCCAGCGCCGGACCGGACAGGCCGAGCACGCGCGCGGCGAGCATCCGGACGCGGGGCAGGTGCCACGGGTGGGAGACCAGCCCGAGCGGGTGCCGCGCGGTGAACTCCGCCGCGCCCAACAGCCCGTCCTGGACGGTGTGCGCCAGGTTCTGCAGCGTGGTGCGGGAGCGGGTCTCGGCCGCCGACCGGGCGTACGCGTCGAGCCCGGCCTCGCGCGCCAGCGCCCGCATCAGCTCCGCCTCCCGGTAGCCGGCGGGCGGGCCGGGCGCGCCGGCCGGGCCGTGCGGCCAGCCGCCGGTGAACACCACCCGGGCGTCCGGCGCGCGGCGGAACGCCTCGGCGTGCGCGCGGACGTAGGCCACCGCGGCCTCGGTGCGCGCGACGCTCTCCGCGGTGAGCCGGTAGCCGTCGTCGCCGGCCACCACCCCACGGCCGAAGACCAGCAGCACGGTGGCGGGAGACGTCATCCCTTCACGGTACGGCGCGGATCACTCGTCGTCCGGCGGCCAGGGTGGCGTGCCGACGCCGGTGATGCGGATGCCGCCCCACGGGTCCACCTCGGCCAGCCGGGCCCGGGTGACCCGTTCGCCGATCCGGACCTCCACGTCGCGGCGGCCGGAGCGCAGCAGCCGGACCAGGCGCGGTTCCGGCTCGACCCGCCCGGCCCAGTGGTAGCGGCCGTCGACCGGCTCGAACCGCCCGCCGCCGTGCAGCCGCACCGTGGTGCCGGCGATCCGGGCCGTACCCTCCCAGGTCACCTGTCGATCCGTTCGTGCGCGCGGGTCAGCTCCGGTGGCAGGTCCGCGCCCCGGCGGACCCCCTCGATGCCGCTCCACAGCAGCGTGGTCAGGTATTCGGTGAGCGCGGCCCGGTGAATCGGCTGCCCGTGCGTGGTCCACCAGTCGCCGACCGCCTGCACGAACCCGACCAGCCCGTACGCCCACGGCTCGGCCGGGCCGGCGTCGAGGCCGAGCGCGCGCAGCCGGTCGCCGATGACCCGGGCCAGCCCGGTCGCGACCTGTCGGCTGGTGCCCGTCACCACCTGCTGGATGCCGGGATGCCCGGACTCGTGCACGAGGAACCGGTAGAGCGACGGCTCGTACTCGACCACGCTCAGGTACGCGTCGATGGTCGCCTCGACCAGCGCGCGCTCCTCGCGTACCTGCTCCACGGCGGGGGCGATGGCGGCGACCACGCGCGCCGCGACCACCTCGCTGACCGCCAGCCAGAGCTGTGCCTTGTCGGCGAAGTAGCGGTAGAGCACCGGTTTGCTGACCCCGGCGGTGGCGGCGACCTGGTCCATGTCGACGCTCGGGCCGTGCTGCAGCAGCGCCTGCACGGCCGCCGCGATCAGTTCCTGCCGCCGCTGTTCACGGTGGTCGGCCCAGCGGTCGCGCCGCCCGCCGGAGCGGGGTGCGGCCGGCTCCCGGGGGGCGTCGGGGCCATTGACATCAGTGGTGGTCCGTCGCATGCTACCACTCGTAACAGTTACTCGAAGTTACGTCAATATGGAGGGGTCATGGCCGGATTCCCGCGCGAGGCGGTCGCCGACCGCCTGCTCTCCGCCTCGGTGCGCACCAGCTACGACCCGATGGTCGACATCGACTGGTCGGCGCCACCGGTGCCCGGCGCGTACTGGATGCCGCCGACGCGCAGCAGCCTCTACGGCACGTCCCTGTGGGACGGACTGACCGAGGACCAGCGGGTCGAGCTGACCAAGCACGAGGTCGCCAGCGCCGCCGCCGCCGGGATCTGGTTCGAGACGATCCTCATGCAGATGCTGATCCGGCAGTACTACGACGCGGACCCGACCAGCCGGCACGCCCAGTACGCCCTCACCGAGGTCGCCGACGAGTGCCGGCACTCCGTCATGTTCGGCCGGCTCATCGAGGCCACCGGTGCGCCGGTCTACCGCGCCGAGCCGTTCGACCACCTGCTCGGGCGATGGCTCAAGTCCACCGCGACCGGCCCGCAGATGTACGCGGCCATCCTGATCGCCGAGGAGATCCTCGACTCGTTCCAGCGCGAGATCATGGCCGACGAGTCGTTGCAGCCGCTGATCCGGATGGTGTCGCGCATCCACGTGGTGGAGGAGGCCCGGCACGTCCGCTTCGCCCGCGACGAGCTGACCCGCCAGGTCGAGGCCGCCGGGCCGGTGGCGCTCGCGTACGCGCGGCTGGTGATCGGCCGGGCCGCGTACTCGATCACGCGACGCCTGGTCCACCCGCGGGCGTACGCGGCGGTCGGGATCGATCCGGCGGCCGGGCGGGCCGCGGCGCGTACGAACCCGCACTGGCGGGCCACGCTGCGCTGGTCCGCGCAGCGGATCGCCGACCACCTGACCGACCTGGGTCTGGTCGCCGGGCCGGGCCTGGTGCTGTGGCGCCGGGCCGGGCTGGTGGAGGGCTGACCGGCGGCGACCCGAAGGGGAAAGGATCGCCGCCGGCCGCCCGGTCAGGAGGTGGGGAAGTCGTCGGCGGTACGGATCCGGTCGCGCATGTACGCGCCGGACTCGGTGAGCACCGACGTCCCGCCGAACGCGCCGGACGCGCAGGTGCCCGGCCGCAGCGCCGCCGAGCCCTCGGGGGCGTCGGAGAACGTCCAGTTCGCGTAGCTGATCTTCAGCCGGTCGAGCAGGTCGAGCCAGGCGTTGCTGCTCGCGGTGTCGACGGCGCCGTCACCGGTGTAGGTGACGGTGCCGAACTCGGTGACGAACAGCGGCAACCGGCTCGCCGCCCGCTGCACCTCGTTGCGGTAGTTGTCCTTGTGCGACGCGGCGTAGAAGTGGAACGTGTACATGATGTTCTGCGCCCGCACCGGGTTGTTCACGATCTCGTCGGAGTTACTGCCGTCGGACACACCCAGCGAGGACCATCCGCGGGTGCCGACGATGACCACCGCGTCCGGGTCGTTGGCCCGGATCACCGGGATGACCTGCTCGGCGTAGGTGCGGATGGTCGACCAGCTCACCCCGTTGGGTTCGTTGGTGATCTCGTAGATCACGTTCTTCTTCGCCGCGTTGCGCGCCGACACGGTGGCGAAGAACGTCTTGGCCCGGTCCAGGTTGTACATCGGGTCGCCGGGGGTCAGCGTGTGGAAGTCGATCAGCGCGTACATGCCCCGCGCCTCGGCCTTGTCCACGAGCGTGTTCACCTGGGCGGTGAAGCCGGCCGGGTTGGTCTCGTAGCCCTGCTCCTGCACGTACATCGAGACGCGCAGCAGGTCGGAGCGCCACTCGTTCGCCAGCACGTCCAGTGAGGCGTCGGTGTAACAGTTGGCGAACCACTGCAACCCGTGCGTGCTCATACCGCGCAGCTGGATCGGCCGCCCGTACTGGTTGCAGAGGTTGACGCCGCACACCTGGAGCTGGCCGTTGATCGCCACCGGCGTGGTGCCGGTCGGCGGCGGGGTGGTGGGTGGCGGGGTGGCGGGCGGGGGAGTGGTCGGCGGCGGCGTGGTCGCGGGCGGCGGGGTGCTCGTGCCGCCGGTGCAGACCGTGCCGTTGAGAGTGAACGACGTGGGGTTCGGGTTCGACCCGGTCCATGAGCCGTTGAAGCCGATCGTGGTGCTCGCGCCGGTGCCGAGCGTGCCGTTGTAGTCCAGGCTGCGCGCGGTGACCGCCGAGCCGCTCTGCTGCCAGGTGGCCGACCAGCCCTGCACCAGGCGCTGGCCGCCGTCGGGGAAGGTGAAGCCCAGCGTCCAGTTGCTCACCGGATCGCCGAGGTTGCGCACCGCCACGTTCGCGGTGAAGCCGCCGGGCCAGGAGTTGGTGGTGTAGGTGACGGCGCAGCCGGTCGCCGCCATCGCGTTCGGCGAGGGCAGGACGGCCACCGCCGCCAGGGCGAGCGCGCCGACCGCGCCGCCGGCGAGCAGGTGCCGCCGGGACGGGCGGGGAATCGAGAACATGCGGGAAGGTCCCATCGCTGGATGGTGATCGGACGGTGCCCGTCGTGAACCTGCCCGGAAAGCCCGACGCGGCGGCCTGGGGGGAGCGCTCCCAGACCGAGCGTAGAGGTGGACGCCGATGCGTGCAACAACTGCGGCTCAGCGGCCGCCGCGCCGCCCGCCGTAGAGCCGCAGCGCGTTGCAGACGTCGAACACACCCGGCACGTCCCAGGCCAGCTCGGCGGCGACCAGGCGGGTCTCCGGGTCGGCCACCAGGCCGGCGAGGATGACCACCCGGTTCTGCACGGTCACGGTGATCTGCTGCCGGCGGGTGGTCCAGTCGGCGCTGAGCCGCTGCGCGACGAGCGACGCGAGCCGGGTGTCCGCGTCGTCGGGCTCCGGTCCGCCGCCGGTGTACGGGAACTCGGGGTACGGCCAGGGCATCACCACGGGGAGGGCTCCTTCTGTTCGGTCAGGACCGGTCGCCGGGTTGCGGGGCCCGGCGCCGGGGCGCGGCCGTCGACGACGGTGAAGACGCCGTCGAGCCGCATGGTGTGCAGCACGGTGAGCACGAACCGCGACGGCGACAGCAGACACAGTTGCCGTCCGTCGCGCCGCGCGTCCTGGTGCGCGCGCACCAGCAGGCTGAGCCCGGCGGAGTCGATCACCTCCAGGCCGGACAGGTCGACCAGCTCCATGTCGTCGCGGTGGGAGCGCTCGGCGAGGGCGCGGCGGACCGCGGTGGCCGGGTCGACGTCGTGCGCCGCCGGGGTGCCGGCGACCTGTTCCAGATCGTCCATGCCCAGGCCGTCGTCGGCGATGACCGCCCGGGTGCTGCACCGGGGACAGTGGTGGGGGCCGGACGCGAACGGAGAGCCGACCCAGTCGTGCTCGAACACGAGCGTCCACACCACCTCGGCGTCGGGCAGCGTGGCGCCGGTGCCGGTGACGCTGTCGCCGCAGCCGTCGCAGATGAGCATCATCAGGTGGTCAGCGGGTACGACAGTCACACCTCCTCCTTCCGCCGGCCGCCGCCCGCACCGGGCGGCGTCTGGCCCTCCGGCTCCGGCCGGCCCGCGGCGACCACCGCCAGCACGACCGCCACGGCGGCGAAGCCGGTCTGCACCACCAGCGGCAGCACCGGCGATCCGTCGGTGCGGTGGTCCACCAGGCCGACCACGATCGCGCCGAGCAGCGCGGACGCCACGCCGAGCGCGAGTGTCAGCCACACCGGGACGGCCTTGCGCCCCGGCAGAACGAGGCGTCCCAGCCCGCCGACGGCCAGACCCACCACGAGCGCTCCGACGAGCGTGCTGCCGGTCACCACTCCTCCTCAGCGAGATGCGGACGCGACCCGGGCCCGGCCGCGCACGGCCGGACGGGGCGTGTCGACGACAGGTACGGCACCGAGCCCGGAGTTCTCCAGGATGCGCCGGATCCGTGGAGGTGGATTGCTCAGCGTGAGCAGGCCGCCCTGCCGCGCCAGCCGGCGGTGCACGTCCAGCAGCAGCGCGACGGCGGCGGGGTCCACATGCCGGCACCCGGCGAGGTCGACGGTCAGCTCGCGGGGCCGCAGCGCGAGGATGCGGTCCAGCACGTGGGCGACCTCGGCCAGCCCGGCGGGGTCCAGCTCGTCGGTGATGTCCACGCGCACGTGCGGCACGGCGGACTCCGGCGGGGACGGCAGGCTGGCAGGCATCGGGTCGCTTCCGTGACGGGATCGGGTCAGTCCCCACTCTGCGCAGGGATCTTGGAGGTCACCGGACGGTTGTATGACGGTTCGATGACAAAAACCACGAACGGCCCACGCGATTGGGCGACCCGTGCCGGGCCGGTCATGATGCCCATATGACGGCCGTACTGGTGATCGAGGACGACGACCGCATCCGGCTCGCGCTGCAGCTCGCCCTGGAGGAGGAGGGCTACGAGGCCGACGGCGCGCCGACCGCCGAGGACGGGCTGCGCCGGCAGCGGGAGAAGCCGGCGGACTACGTGCTCGTCGACCTCATGCTGCCCGGCATGAACGGGTTCGACTGCATCCGTCAGCTGCGCCGCGACGACGACGTACCGGTCGTGGTGATCAGCGCCCGCGACGACACCCACGACATCGTCGCCGCGCTGGAGGCCGGTGCCGACGACTACGTGGTGAAGCCGGTCGCGATCAAGGAACTGTCCGCCCGGCTGCGGGCGCTGCGCCGGCGCGTCCGCACGGTGGCCGGGCCGGTGCCCGCCCAGTTCTTCGGCGACCTGGAGATCAGCGCGGAGGCCGGCGAGGTGCGGCGCTCGGGCCGGCCGGTGCCGGTGACCCGCACCGAGTTCCGGCTGCTCTGCGAGCTGGCCGAGCACGCCGGCCGGGTGCTGTCGCGCCAGCAGCTGCTCAGCCGCGTCTGGGGCTACGAGACCGGTGACGAGCGGCTCGTCGACGTGCACGTGGGCCGGCTGCGCCAGAAGATCGAATCCGACCCGGCCAACCCGCGCCACCTGGTCACCCTGCGCGGCCTCGGCTACAAGCTCCAGCGATGACCCGCCCCGGCCTGCGCGCCCGGGTCACCGCGGCGTTCGCCGTCGGTGCGTTGCTGCTGTCGGCGCTGATGGCCCTCTTCTCGTACGACCTGACCCGGCGCTCGCTGCTCGACGAGCGGGAGCGCACCGCGGTCCGGGCCGCCTACTACGACGCCGCAGTGGTTCGCTCCGGCCTGGACACCGGCACCCCGGACGTGGTGGCCGTGCTGCGCTCGCTCGACACCGGCAGCGCCCGCCGTCCGCTGCTGCACCTGCCCGACGGCTGGTACGCCCGGACCGCCGACGTGGGCGCCCGCTCGGTGCCGGTGGAGTTGCAGCGGATGGTGGCCGACGGCAAGCCCGCGGTGCAGCGGATCCGGCTCGACGGGCAGCCCGCGCTGCTGGTGGGCGTGCCGCTGCCCGGCGCGCTCGGCTACTACGAGCTGACCTCGCTGCGGGAGGTCGAGGAGACGTTCCAGGTGGTGGGCCTGGCGCTGATCGCCGTGGCGATCATGGTCGCCGGCGCGGGCGCGGCGCTCGGCTGGTACGCCACCCGGCACAGCCTGCGGCCGCTCACGGCGGTCGCCGACGCGGCGGAACGGATCGCCGCGGGTGACTTCGCCACCCGGCTCGACCCGACCACCGATCCCGACCTCACGCGCCTGTCCAGCTCGTTCAACGAGATGGTCGACAAGCTGGTGCACCGGATCGAGCGGGACCGGCGCTTCGCCGCCGACGTGAGTCACGAGCTGCGTTCGCCGTTGCAGACGCTGGCCGCCGCCGCGAGCGTGCTCCACCGCCGCCGGGAGCACCAGGACGAACGCACCGCGACCGCGGCGGGCCTGGTCGCCGACGAGGTGACCCGGTTCCAGCGCCTGGTCGACGACCTCATCCAGCTGGCCCGCACCGAGCAGCCGGCCCACCGCGAGACGGTCGACGTGGTGGAGCTGGCCCGGACGGTCTGCCGGGAACGGTCGCTGCCGGAGAGCCTGGTGACAGTCGACGGCGACGCCCCGCGCCTGTGGTGGGTCGACCGGCGCCGGTTCGCCCAGACGCTTCTGAACCTGCTGGAGAACGCCGAGCGGTACGGCGGCGGACCGGTCACGGTACGCCTGGCCGGGCGCGACGGCGTGGGCGTGCTGGAGGTCGATGACGCCGGTCCGGGCGTGCCACCCGGCGACCGCGAGATCATCTTCGACCGGTTCGTCAGGGGGCGGGCGGCGCACGACCGGGCCGGCACCGACGGCACCGGCCTCGGGCTCGCGCTGGTGGCGCAGCACGCCGCCGCGCACGGCGGTACGGCCGCGGTGCTGGACCGCGAGCCCGGCGCCCGGTTCCGGGTCGAGCTGCCCGGGGCGCTGCGATGAGCCGGCGGCGGCTCCTGCCCGGCCTGCTCGCGGTCGTGCTGCTGGCCGGCTGCGGGGTGCCGGTGGACGACGAGCCCCGCCCGGTGCAGACGCCGCCGGGGGCGTTCCCGACTCCCACGGTGTCCTCGACCGCCGACGTGGACGGGCGGGTGGACGAGCCGTTCTGCTTCGTCCGCGACGACGGGCTGGTCGTGGTCACGCGCCGGGTGGACGGGCTGCCCGGCGTGGACGCGCATCTGCAGCACCTGCTGGCCGGGCCGGACGGCGGCGAGCGCCGTCAGGGGCTGGCCACGGCGCTGCCGGGCACGGTGGCGGTGGCCGGCGCGACGCTGGCCGGCACGCTGGCGACAGTCGACGTGCGCCAGGCGGGGGAGGAGACCGGCCGCAACGACGAGGTGCTGGCCTTCGGGCAGATCGTGTGCAGCCTCACTCAGCGGCCGGACGTGTACAGCGTGGCGTTCCGCCGGGACGGGCAGCCGCTGGAGGTGCCCCGCGCGGACGGAAGCCTCTCCGCGCTGCCGCTCACCGCCGCCGACTACCGGCCGCTGCTGCCTCGTTGACGCGCCCCTACCGGCTCTATGTCCGGATATGACACTAAATCTCCATCGTCCGTTCGGTTGATTTGATGGTGGCCTTTGGTCTAGTGTGGCTGGCACGACCGGTGTGGGAGGCCACCCGTTCTCCGAGGACAGGAAGGGCAGCATGACCACGATGACCATGGCATCGACCGCGACCGAGGTGCAGCGCGCGCCGCAGACCGGTGAGGAGAGCCGCGCCAGTGAGCTGATCGTGGCGCTCGCCGCGCTGCCCGCCGACCACCCGCAGCGGGCCGCCCTGCGCAACCAGGTCATCGAGGCGTGGCTGCCGCTGGCGAACCACCTGGCCGCCCGCTACAGCGGTCGCGGCGAGCCGGCCGGCGACCTGGCCCAGACCGCCGCGCTCGGCCTGATCAAGGCCGTCGACCGGTTCGACGCCTCGCGCGGTGTCGACTTCGCCGGCTTTGCCATCCCGACCATCCTCGGCGAGATCAAGCGGCACTTCCGCGACCGCACCTGGAACATCCGGGTGCCGCGTCGCCTCCAGGAGCTGCGGCTGCGCATCTCCGAGGCGAACAGCACGCTGACCCAGACGCTCAACCGGGCCCCGACCGTCGCCGACATCGCCGCCCACCTCGACGTCACCGAGGAAGAGGTGCTGGAGGGCCTGGAGGGCGCCCGCGCGTACAACGCGGTCTCGCTGTCCACCCCGATCGGCGACGGCGACAGCGCCACCGAGCTGGGCGACACGCTCGGCACCGAGGACAACGAGTACGAGCTGGCCGAGCTGCGCGCCTCGCTCGGCCCGGCGCTCGCCACGCTCGACGAGCGGGAGCAGAAGATCCTCACGCTGCGCTTCTACGGCAACCTGACCCAGAGCGAGATCGCCGCCCGGGTCGGTGTCTCCCAGATGCACGTGTCCCGGCTGCTCGCCCGCGCCCTGACCAAGCTGCGCGGCCAGCTCACCGAGGCCTGATCCACCCGCACCGCGACCCCCACCGGCCCGGCCGGCGGGGGTCGCGTCGTGTGTCGGGGTCGCGTCGTGTGTCACCAGCGCGAGGGCGGGGGCGGCGGCACCACCGGCGGCCGGTCGTCGCAGGTGACGGTGTTCGGCAGCAGCCACGGCGCCAGCCAGCCGCCGTCGTTGCCGCCGAGGTCGGCCAGGCCGAACTCCGACCCGTCCGGGGTGAAGTGGAACGACCCGCAGTTGTTCACACCGACCGCGCCCACGCTGCGGGCGTCCACGTTCGCGAAGCTCGCCCCGCCCGCCGTACGCGCGCTGACCACCGACGTGCCGGTGCCGTCGACCCGGATGTCGCGGAAGCGGACGTTGTCGATGCGGACGCTGTCCTTCACCGGCCAGTCGCTGACCAGCATGATCGCGTTGTAGGTGCTGTCCAGGTACGCGTCGCCGGTCACCTGGATGTCCGCGGCGTCGATGCTGCGGTCCAGCGCGTAGAACCAGATCGCGCCGAGGCCGATGTTCCAGTTCAGGTCGTACGTGCCGGCCCGCACCGTGGTGTTGCCGGTGATCAGCAGCCGGCCGGTGAACGGCTCGGCCCCGAACCGGGAGCCCACCTGGATCGCGCTGCCCTCGCGTACCGGGTCGGCGATCAGGTTGTGCGCGACGGTCAGGTCGGTGCCGCCGTACAGCGCGATGCCGTTGGCGAGCACCGGCGACTGCACGGTGTTGTACGCGAACGTGTTCGACGCGTTCGCCGTGCCTTCCGACCACATCGCCAGCGCGTCGTCGCCGCTGTTGCGGACCACCGAGTTCGTCACCGACGAGTGCGTGACGCCGGTGTGGAGGTTCAGCCCGTCGGCGATCTGGTCGGCGATCACCGTGTTCGTGACCCGCAGGCCGGTCATCGGCCCGTCGAACCACATGCCGACCTTCGTGTGGTGCAGGTAGAGGCCGTCGATCGTGCTGTGGTTCAGCGCCCCGCCGACTGCGTTGACCTGGTCGGTGTCGATCCGCTCGCGTACGTCGCCCTCGATCGCGAAACCGGACAGGTGCACGTCGCTGCTGCCGCCGTCGGCGGCGTCGCGGCCGTAGAAGCCGACACCCGTGTGCCGGGAGCCGTCGGGCGCTGGGGTGCCCAGGGCGACCTCGCGCCCCCGCACGATCGTGTACCAGCTCCCGGCCCCGGCGATCGTCACGTCGTCGACGACGATGTGCCGGTTGACCTGGTAGGTGCCCGGCGGCAGGTAGAGCGGGCGGTCCATCCGGCGGGCGTACGCGATGGCCCGGTCGAACGCGTCGGCGGACTCCCGCCGGCCGGTCGGGTCGGCGCCGAAGGACAGCGCGTCCACCGCGCGGGGGACCACGCGGGGCGGCGCGACCAGGTGCGCGTCCACCAGGTCGATGACCGTCCACGCGGCGGCCGAGCCGCGCGGCGCGGTCAGCCGGACCACCTCACCGCCCCGATGGGTACGACCGAGCAGCAGGCGCTGCTCGTCGTAGAAGTGGTGCGGCCGGAACGGCTTGCTGATAACCGGCGTCGGCGTGGTGGCCGCCGGGACGCAGGAGCACTCGGTGATCCACCAGTCCGGGTGCAGCAGGTCGGCGCCGGGGTCGTTGGTGAACGGGTACTGGTTGTAGAGCCAGGCGTACTGCGAGGTCAACGTCATGGTGCGGGCGCGCGCGTGCCCGACGGACACCCGCAGCGGCGCGGTGATCCCGCCGCCGCCCGGCGCGTCCGGGATGCTGTAGCGCACGGTCAGCGCGTTCGTGGGCCGGGGGAGCGTGAGTTCGACGTACTGGCCGGGCAGCAGCCGTACGGCCCGGCGGCCGGACGCCTCACCGGCGAGTGTGTACGCCGACCGGTCCGGCCCGATCACGGTGCCGGTGGTCCGGCCGTGCTCCGCCTCCTGTTCGACGTAGTCCACTGTCGCGCCGCGCCCGGCCACCAGCGCGGGGTCGAGCCCGGCGCGGGTCACCACGGGAGCCGGTCCGCGCGGCGGGCCCGCCGTGGCGGCGCCGGGCGGGACGAGCAGGGCGGCGGCGACGACCAGCGCCGCGAGGATCCTCGGCACGCTCCGCGACATCGGAGCACCCACTTTCTCGGGGGACGGGTGGCCCCGGCGGCGCAGGCCATCGACAAGGTTCCCCATGTTATTCCGCTGCTCTGTCGCCTTTCAAGCATCAATCTGCTCGCATCTTTCGGACCGGCTGCGGCCGTTCGCGGCAAGACCCGACCCGCTCCGGCTGTTCATTTCTTGCAAGAATCCGACGTACGATTGCCGCCGTGACGAAGCGCCTGACCGAGGTGGCCCGCAAGGCGGGCGTCAGCGAGGCGACGGTGAGCCGGGTGCTGAACGGCCGCGGCGGCGTGTCCGAGGCGACCCGGACCGCCGTGCTGACCGCCCTCGACGTGCTCGGATACGAGCGCCCGAGCAAGCTGCGCGGCGAGCGCGCCCGCCTGGTCGGCCTGGTGCTGCCGGAGCTGCAGAACCCGATCTTCCCGGCGCTGGCCGAGGTGGTCACCGGCTCCCTCGCGCAGCGCGGCTTCACCCCGGCGCTGTGCGCCCGCACCATCGGTGGCGTGCCGGAGTCCGGGTACGTGGAGATGCTGCTCGACCACCAGGTCAGTGGCGTCATCTTCGCCGGTGGCTCGTACGCCCTGGCCGACGCCTCGCACGAGCACTACCGGCGCCTGACCGACCGTGGCCTGCCGGTGGTGCTGGTGAACGCCGGCGTCGAGGAGCTGGGCTTCCCGCGGGTGTCCACGGATGACGCGGTCGCCGTCGAGCAGGCGTACGGGCACCTGCGCTCCCTCGGCCACGAGCGTATCGGCATGGTGCTCGGCCCGGCCGACCACGTGCCGTCGCGCCGCAAGCTCGACGCGATGGTCCGGGCCGCCGGCTGGGGCGAGGACCGGTCCCTGGTGGAGCGGTCCAGCTTCTCCATGGAGGGCGCGCGGGTCGCGGCCACGAAGCTGATCGAGCGCGGCGCCACCGGGATCGTCTGCGCCAGCGACGTGCTGGCGCTGGGCACCATCCGGGCCGCCCGCCGCCTGGGTTGCGCCGTGCCGGCCGACGTCTCGGTGGTCGGCTTCGACGACTCGGCGTTCATGACCTGCACCGACCCGCCGCTGACCACTGTGCGGCAGCCGATCGAGACGATGGGCCAGGCCGCCGTCGACCTGCTGGTGACCCAGATCGAGGGCGCCGGCGTGCTGCACGACGAGCTGCTGTTCGAGCCCGAGCTGGTGGTACGCGGCTCCACCGCCCCCGCCCCCCGCCGCTGACCCCCGGCGGGCTCCGCCCGCCCGCCCGCCCCGCGTCGCCGCGCCCCGCCGCGTCCGTCGATCTTGGAGTTGTGGCGCCCGGAATGCGGCCTAGTTCCGGTATCCGAGGTGCCACAACTCCAAGATCGACGAGCCACTCGCACCGCAGTCGAGTTCTTGCATTCCTGCGTTCGCATCTTGCTGGGTTCGGTACGCGTCGCTACAGTGACTCCACTCACACCTGACCCGGGGCGCGGTTTCCGGAGGCAGGGCGCGCGCGGCTGCCGTTCCACCACCTGAGGGCAGCCGCGCGGTCACCGCACATCAGTGAAGGCCATGGATACACCCGTTCCCGAAGGGATGGACAGATGTCCGTACCGCAGTATCGGAAGGTCGCGGCCGTGGCGCTCGCGGCCGGCCTCGGGCTCAGCCTTGCGGCGTGCTCCACAAAGAGCGACGACAGCAGCGACGCCGGCGGCAAGGTCACCATCACCGTCGACTGCCAGCCGGTCGGCGCGCAGAAGGAACTGCTGAAGAACTGGAACGACGACGTCGCCGAGTTCCAGCGGCAGAACCCGGACATCGTCGTCAAGAGCGTCAGCGTCGGCGAGCAGTGCAACAACCCGCCGGACTTCACCGCCCGCCTCGCCGGCGGCACCGTCACCGACGTGTTCTACGGCTACATGACCGACCTGCAGCAGGTGCTGGACTCCGGCCAGGCGATGGACATCGGCCAGTACGCCACAAAGGACACCATCCCCACCTGGGACAGCGTCGACCCGGCGCTCAAGGAGGTCTTCACCGACGGTGGCAAGCTCTACGCCGTACCGGTGAAGAACTACTCGATGGGCCTGATCTACAACAAGGCGCTGTTCCAGCGGGCCGGGCTCGACGTCAACAATCCGCCGAAGACCTGGCCCGAGGTGCGGGCCGCGGCCAAGAAGATCTCCGCGCTCGGCGACGGCATCGCCGGGTACGCCGAGTACAGCGCCGGCAACACCGGCGGCTGGCACTTCACCTCGCTGCTCTACTCCCAGGGCGGCCAGGTGCTCAGCGCCGACGGCAAGAAGGCCGACTTCAACAACGCGATGGGCAGGCAGGTCCTGCAGAACCTCAAGGACATGCGGTACGGCGACAACAGCATGGGTGCCCGGCAGCTGCTCCAGTGGGGTGACCTGCTCACCAACGCCGGCGCCGGCAAGGTCGGCATGTTCATCGGCGCGCCGGACGCGACACAGGCGATCGTCAGCCAGTTCCAGGGCAAGTACCAGGACTGGGCGATGGGCCCGCTGCCCGGCCAGGATGGCCCGGCCAAGGCGACGCTCGGCGGCGGCGAGGGCTACTTCTTCAAGAAGGGCCTGAGCCCGGAGCAGGTGAAGGCCGGCCTGAAGTGGCTCGCCTACCAGAAGCTGACCCCGGGTAAGGGCCAGTTCGACTACGTGCGCGCCAAGCCGCAGAACTACCCGGTCGGCCTGCCCCAGCCGCTGCTGTTCGCGAACGGCAGCGACGCGCAGAAGCAGGAGTTGGAGCTGCGCAAGGCCAACGCGAACGTGGACACCACCAACTTCGCGGTCTTCGAGGCCAACCCGGTGCCGATCAAGGGCGAACCGCGTAACGCCCAGGCGATCTACGCGGTGCTCGACGCCGCGATGTCCGGGGTGCTGACGAACCCGAACGCGAACATCGACGCGCTGCTCAAGACCGCCGAGGACAAGGTCAACCAGCTGCTGGCCGCGCAGAGCTGACCCGACCGGAGGTGGGGCCGGCGCACCGGCCCCACCTCCCCGAGCACCGCAGGAGTCGTCTTGGCGCTCACCACCGCCCCCGGTGCCACCCGCCGTCCCGGCCCCGTCGCGCCGCCGTCGTCGCGTACCGCCGGACGCCGCACCGGCCTCGGCCGCAAGGTCCGGGACAACCTCACCGGGCACACGTTCCTCATCGGCGCTGTCGTCTGCTTCGCCGTCTTCTCCTGGTACCCGATGGTCCGCGGCGTCGTGATGAGCTTCCAGCGCACCCGCCGGGGCGAGACCACCTGGGTGGGCTGGGACAACTACAGCCGGATCATCGCCGATCCGAGCTTCTGGACCGCCTGGAAGAACACGTTCGTCTTCACCGGCCTGGCGCTGGTGCTCGGCTACCTGGTGCCGTTCTTCGTCGCGATCCTGCTCAACGAGCTGCGCCACGCCAAGGGCTACCTGCGGGTGCTGGTCTACCTGCCGGTGATGCTGCCGCCGGCCTCAGCGCTGTTCCTGTTCAAGTTCTACGCGTACGACCCGAGCGAGGCGGGGCTGTTCAACGCGATCCTCACCGCGCTGGGACTGCCCACGTCGGAGTGGATGCAGTCGCCGACGATGACGATGCCGGCCATGGTGATCGCGTCGACCTGGATGAACATGGGCGGCGCCGTGCTGATCTACCTGGCCGCGCTGCAGAACATCCCCGGCGAGCTGTACGAGGCCGCCGAGATCGACGGCGCCGGGGTGTGGCGGCGCATCCGGCACGTGACGATCCCGCAGACCCGGCTGATCCTGGCGCTGCTGGCGATGCTCCAGATCGTCGCCACCATGCAGTTGTTCATCGAACCGCTGATCCTGGCCAACGGCGCCGGTACGCAGGACTCGGCGACCTCCGTGGCGTACCTGATCTACCAGCACGGGTTCTTCCAGAACGACCTCAACGGCGCCGCCGCGCTCGGCGTGATCATGTTGGTGGTGCTGGCCGGGTTCTCCGCCGTCTACCTGCGACTGACCGCGAGACAGGACTAGGATATGGCCGCCGACAGCACCAACCGTACCCTCATCTCCCACGCCCAGCTGCGGCGCGGTCGCGGCCGCGTCCTCTACTGGGTCGTGCTGTCAGTGGTCGTCGCCGGGTTCACGCTGGTGTTCCTCGGCCCGCTCTACTGGATGGTCACCGGCGCGCTGAAGTCCGGCCAGGAGATCGCCCAGACGCCGCCGACGCTGTTCCCGCGCGATCCGCAGCCGGGCAACTACGTCGACGCCTGGACCAACCTGGATCTCGCGAAGCTGCTGTTCAACACGTTCTACTACGCGGCCGGGGCGGTGCTGTTCCAGCTCGTGTTCGACACCGCCGCGGCGTACGCGCTGTCGAAGCTGCGCCCGGTGCTGGGCAGGCTGATCCTCGGCATGATGCTGGCGACGCTGATGATCCCGGCGATGGTGCTCATCGTCCCGCAGTACGTGACGGTGATCGACCTGCCGATCGTGCACGTCAACCTGCTCGACTCGCCGTTCGCGATCTGGCTGCCGCTGGTGGCGAACGCGTTCAACATCTTCCTGCTGAAACGGTTCTTCGACTCGATCCCGGAGGACCTGATGGCCGCCGCCGTGATGGACGGCGCCTCGCCGCTGCGCACGCTCTGGTCCATCGTCCTGCCGATGTCCCGCCCGATCCTCGGCGTGGTCGCGATCTTCGCGGTGACGGCGGTCTGGAAGGACTTCCTCTGGCCGAAGCTGGTCATGCCGTCGCCGGAGACGCGGACCGTCAGCGTCGGCATCTACGCCTTCGCCGGCGGCACCCCGATGAACGTGGTCATCGCCGCGTCGGTGATCGCCGCCATCCCCACCGTCGTGCTGTTCCTGATCTTCCAGCGCAACATCATGTCCGGCCTGACCACCGGCGGCCTCAAGGGCTGACCGGGCCGCCGCACGGCCGCCGCCGGCCGAACCCGCCAGCGCAGAACCGACCCCGCAGAAAGCAGGTGCCCGTGTCCATGGCCGACAACAGCCCGTGGTGGCGCTCCGCGGTGATCTACCAGGTCTATCCGCGCAGCTTCGCCGACGGCGACGGCGACGGGATCGGCGACGTCGCCGGCATCCGGTCCCGCCTGGACCACCTCGCCGCGCTCGGCGTCGACGCGATCTGGTTCAGCCCCTGGTACCCGTCGCCGATGGCCGACGCCGGCTACGACGTGTCCGACTACCGCGACATCGACCCGGTCTTCGGCACCCTCGCCGAGGTCGAGGCGCTGATCGCGGAGGCGCACGCGCTCGGCATCCGCAGCATCGTCGACGTGGTGCCCAACCACTGCTCCGACGCGCATCCGTGGTTCCGGGCCGCGCTCGCCGGCGGCCCGGGCGCGCCCGAGCGGGACCTGTTCTGGTTCCGTCCCGGCCGGGGACCCGGCGGTGACCTGCCACCCACCGACTGGACCGGTGAGTTCGGCGGCCCCACCTGGACCCGCATCACCGACCCGGACGGCACCCCCGGCGACTGGTACCTGCACCTGTTCGCCCCGCAGCAGCCCGACTTCAACTGGGACCACCCCCGGGTCCGCGCCGAGTTCGAGGACATCCTGCGCTTCTGGTTCGAGCGGGGCGTGGACGGCATCCGCATCGACTCGGCCGGGCTGCTCGTCAAGGACGGCACGCTGCCCGAGGTCGGCCCGGACCGGCCGCACCCGTTCCGCGACCAGGACGGCGTGCACGACGTGTACCGCGCGTGGCGGCGCATCGCCGACTCGTACCCGGGCGGGCGCGCACTGGTCGGCGAGGTGTGGCTGCCCGACCGGCAACGGTTCGCTAACTACCTGCGCCCGGACGAGCTGCACACCGCGTTCAACTTCGACTTCCTCGGCTGCGCCTGGGACGCCACCGCGCTGCGGGCGAGCATCGACGGCACGCTCGCCGCGCATGCCCCGGTCGGTGCGCCGGCCACCTGGGTGCTGTCCAACCACGACGTCACCCGCCACGTCACCCGGTACGGCCGCGCGGACACCCGGTTCAGCTTCGCCGCCAAGCGCGAGGGCATCCCCACCGACCTGGAACTGGGCACCCGCCGGGCCCGCGCCGCCGCGCTGCTGTCCCTCGCGCTGCCCGGCGCCGCCTACGTCTACCAGGGCGAGGAGCTGGGCCTCTGGGAGGTCGAGGACATCCCGTACGAGCTGCGGCAGGACCCGATGTGGGAGCGGTCCGGGCGGGTCGACCCGGGCCGCGACGGCTGCCGGGTGCCGCTGCCCTGGCAGGGCGACACCCCGCCGTTCGGGTTCAGCCCGGACGGCGCGACCGTCGCGCCGTGGCTGCCGCAACCGGCGGACTGGAAGGACCGCACGGTCCGCGCCCAGACCGGCGATCCGCACTCGATGCTGGAGCTGTACCGGGCCGCGCTGGCGCTGCGCCGCGCCGAACCGGCGCTCGGCGACGGCACGCTCGCCTGGCTGCCCGCACCGGACGGGGTGCTCGCGTTCGCCCGCGAACCCGGCTTCACCTGCCTGGTCAACCTCGGCGGCGCGGCGGTGCCGCTGCCCGCGCACGACCGGCTGCTGCTCGCCAGCGGCCCACTCGACGACGACCGGCTGCCACCGGACACCGCGGTCTGGCTGCGTACCCGATCGGCCTGACCGCGGCGCCGGCGGCCCCGTCCCGCCGCCGGCGCCGCGACACCGGCGGCCCGTCCCGGCCGCCACCGCGCGACACACCTGGGGAGGAGGAAGGAGAGGCAACGCCGCACGGGGGGATCTGGCCACCGACGAAAGGGAGCACACCCCGCATGGCCGAGCACCGCACCGCGCACCGCCACCGCACCACCGGCGTGGCCGCCCTGGCCGCCGCCGCGCTCGCCGCCTCGACACTCGTCGTCGTGGCGCTCACCACGACCGCCACCCCGGCGTCCGCCGCCGGACTGTCCCCGTTCGACATCACCGGACGCGGCGCCACAGTGCCGTTCCGGGAGCAGGAGGCCGAGCAGGCCGCACACACCGGCACGAAGATCGGCCCCGACCGGCGCTACGGCACGCTGCCGTCCGAGGCGTCCGGCCGGGAGGCGGTCACCCTCGACGCCGTCGGCGAGTACGTCGAGTTCACGCTCACCGCCCCCGCCAACGCGGTCACGTTCCGGTACAGCCTGCCGGACAACGCCGCCGGCACCGGCCGCGACGCCACCATCGACCTGCGCGCCGACGGCACCCTGGTCAAGGCGGTGCCGGTCACCTCCCGGTACGGCTGGTACTACGGCGGCTACCCGTTCCACAACAACCCGGGCGACACCAACCCGCACCACTTCTACGACGAGACCCGGACCATGTTCGGCACCACCTACCCGGCCGGTACGAAGATCCGCCTCCAGGTCTCCTCGACCGCCCAGTCGCCCACGTTCACCATCGACCTGGCCGACTTCGAGCTGGTCGGAGGGCCGATCACCAAGCCGTCCGGCGTGCTGGACGTGGTGACCGACTTCGGCGCCGACCCGACCGGAACCACCGACTCGACGGCGAAGTTCCAGGCCGCCGTGGACGCCGGCAGGGCGCAGGGCCGGGCGGTGTGGATCCCGGCCGGCACGTTCACGCTCTGGGACCACGTGGTGGTCGACGGCGTGACGCTGCGCGGCGCCGGCCCCTGGTACTCGGTGCTCGGCGGCCGGCACCCGACCGACCGTAAACGCGCCGCCGGCATCTACGGCAAGTACGTGCCGGGCGGCGGCTACTCCGGCGAGATCCGCCCGCACGAGGCCGGCGGGCCCAGCCGCAACGTCACGCTGCGGGACTTCGCCATCATCGGCGACATCCGGGAACGCGTCGACGAGGACCAGGTCAACGCCATCGGCGGTGCGATGAGCAACTCGGTGGTGGACAACCTGTGGTTGCAGCACACCAAGGTCGGCGCCTGGATGGACGGGCCGATGGACAACTTCACCATCCGCAACAGCCGCATCCTCGACCAGACCGCCGACGGGGTGAACTTCCACTGGGGCGTCACCAACTCCACAGTCACCAACACGTTCGTCCGCAACACCGGTGACGACGCGCTGGCCATGTGGGCGCAGAGCGTGCCGAACGTCGGCAACTCCTTCACCCGCAACACCATCGGTGTGACGATCCTGGCCAACCACCTGGTCACGTACGGCGGGCGGGACATCACCATCGCCGACAACGTCACCGCCGACTCGGTTACGAACGGCGGCGGCATCCACGTCGCCAACCGCTATCCGGGCGTCACCGGGCCGACCGCCGTGGCCGGCACCATCACCGTGGCCCGCAACACGCTGATCCGTAACGGCAACTCCGACTACAACTGGCAGTTCGGCGTGGGCGCGATCTGGTTCTCCGCGCTCAACGAGCCGATCCAGGGCGCCGCGATCAACATCACCGACACCGACATCCTGGACAGCTCGTACGCGGCGCTGCACTGGATCGAAGGCCAGACCAGCGGCATCTCGTTCGACAACGTCCGCATCGACGGCGCGGGCACGTACGCGCTCCAGGTGCAGGCGCCCAGCCAGGTCCGGTTCACGAACGTGCGCGCCACCGGCATCGCGCAGTCCAACCCGATCCACAACTGCGTCGGCAGCGGCTTCCAGATCACCCAGGGCGCCGGCAACTCCGGCTGGTACACGCCCACCCCGTACTGCGGGCCGTGGCCGCAGCCGCAGTGGGGCAACGGCCCGTCCAGCCCGCCCCCGACCAGCCCGGCGCCGACCACGGCAGCGCCGACGACGGCCCCGCCGACCACCGCGCCGCCGACCACGCCGCCGCCGGCCGGCGGGAACCTGGCCCTGGGCCGGCCGGCCACAGCCACCAGCACCACCCAGACGTACGCCGCCGGCAACGCCGTCGACGGCAACCCGGCCAGCTACTGGGAGAGTGCCAACAACGCGTTCCCGCAGTCGCTCACCGTCGACCTCGGCGCGTCCCGCACCGTCGACCGGGTCGTGCTCAAACTCCCGGCCGGCTGGGAACGGCGCACCCAGACGCTCGCCGTGCTCGGGTCCACCGACGGCTCCTCGTACACCACGCTGGCCGCGTCGGCGGGCCGCGTCTTCGACCCGGCGGCTGGCAACAGCGTGTCGATCGCGCTGCCTCCCGGCGACCGCCGGTTCGTCCGGGTCACCGTCACCGGCAACACCGGCTGGCCGGCGGGCCAGCTCGCCGAACTGGAGGTGTACGGCGGCGGCACCACGCCTCCGCCCGCCACGACAGCGCCGCCCACCACCGCGCCGCCGACCGGCAACCTGGCGGCGGGCCGGCCGGTCGCGGAGACCAGCCACGCCGACGTGTACGGCGCCGCGAACACCGTCGACGGCAACGCGAACACCTACTGGGAGAGCGCCGGCAACGCCTTCCCCCAGTCGGTGACTGTCGACCTGGGCAGCGCCCGGCCGGTGGCCCGGGTGGTGCTGAAGCTGCCCCCGTCCGCGGCCTGGCAGACCCGTACCCAGACCGTGGCGGTGCTCGGGTCCACCGACGGCTCGTCGTTCTCGACGCTGAAGGCGGCGACCGGCTACACGTTCGACCCGGCGGGCGGCAACAGCGTGTCGATAGCGCTGCCCGCCGGTGACCGCCGCTTCGTGCGGCTGACCTTCACCGGCAACACCGGCTGGCCGGCCGGCCAGCTGTCCGAGTTCGAGGTGTACGCCTCCTGACCCGGCGCGGCGAGGCCGCCCCGGTCCCGCCGCGCCACCGCACCCCCACCCCCGAACGCCTCTCCACCTCCCCCGGGAAGAAGGTGTCCGTCCACCATGTCCAGACCTCGTACCGGAATCGTCGCGGTGCTCGCCGCGGTCGGCCTGGTCGTCACCGCGGCCCCCGCCCCACCGGCCCTCGCCGCCGGCGGCCCGAACCTCGCCGCCGGGCGCACCGCCACCGCCAGCAGCGTCAACGGCCCCTACGTCGCGGCCAACCTGACCGACGGCAACCAGGGCAGCTACTGGGAGAGCAGCGGCGCGCTGCCCCAGTGGGCGCAGGTCGACCTCGGCACCAGCCGCGCCGTCGACCAAGTGGTGCTGAAGCTCCCGGCCGCCTGGGAGGCCCGCACCCAGACGCTGTCCGTGCAGGCCGGCGCCGACGGCAGCGGCTTCACCACAGTCGTCGCCTCCGCCGGCCGCACGTTCAGCCCGGCCGCCGCCAACACCGTGACGCTCGGCTTCACCGCCACGAACGCCCGCTACCTGCGGGTCGTGATCACCGCGAACACCGGCTGGACCGCCGCGCAGCTCGCCGAGCTGGAGGTGTACGGCGCGGCCACCTCCTCGACCAACCTGGCGCTCGGCCGGACCATGACCGAGAGCGGCCACGCCGACGTGTACGGCGCCGCCAACGCCAACGACGGCAACGCGTCCACCTACTGGGAGAGCCCGAACAACGCGTTCCCGCAGTGGATCCAGGCCGACCTGGGCGCCGCCACCAGCGTCAACCGGCTGGTGCTGCGGCTGCCGTCCGGCTGGGGCGCGCGCACCCAGACGATCACCGTGCAGGGCAGCACGAACGGCTCCACGTTCGGGACGCTCGTCGGCTCGGCGTCGTACGCGTTCGATCCGGGCGGCGGCAACACCGTGACAGTCACAGTGCCCACCGCGTCCACCCGGTACGTGCGGCTGCTGTTCACCGCCAACAGTGCCTGGCCCGCCGGGCAGCTCGCCGAGCTGGAGGTCTACGGCCCGGTCACCGGTGACACCCAGGCGCCGAGCGCGCCGGGCAACCTCGCGTTCACCGAGCCCGCCACCGACCAGGTGCGGCTGACCTGGACCGCCTCCACCGACAACGTGGGCGTCACCGGCTACGACGTGTACGCAAACGGCGTGCTGCGCACCAGCGTCGGCGGGTCCACGCTGACGTACACCGACACCCAGCCGGCCGGGACGACAGTCTCCTACTACGTGCGGGCGCGGGACGCGGCCGGGAACGTGTCGGCGAACAGCAACACGGTCACCCGCACCGGCAACACCGGGGACACCGTCGCGCCCACCGCGCCCGGCAACCTGGCCTACACCCAGCCGACGAGCGGGCAGATCCGGCTGACCTGGACCGCGTCCACGGACAACGTGGGCGTCACCGGCTACGAGGTGTACGCCAACGGCACGCTGCGCACCACGGTCAGCGGGTCCACGCTCGCCTACACGGACAGCCAGCCGGACAGCGCCACCGTCTCGTACCACGTGCGGGCCCGCGACGCCGCCGGGAACGTGTCGGCGAACAGCAACACGGTCACCCGCACCGGCAGCAGCACCGGCGGCACCAACCTGGCGGTCGGCAAGCCCGCCACCGCGTCGTCGATGGTGCACGTGTTCGCCGCCGCCAACGCCGTCGACAACGACGTCACCACGTACTGGGAGGGCGCGCCCGGCGCGTACCCGAGCACGCTCACCGTCGCGCTCGGCGCCAACGCCGCCATCAGCGCCGTCGTGGTGAAGCTCAACCCGGACCCGGCCTGGGGCGCGCGCACCCAGACGTTCCAGGTCCTCGGCCGGGAGCAGTCCGCGTCCGGGTTCACCAGCCTGGCCGGCTCCGCCACGTACTCCTTCAACCCGAACAGCGCCAACACGGTGACCGTCCCGGTCTCCGCGACCGCCGCGGACGTCCGGCTCCAGTTCACCGCGAACTCCGGCTCCTCCAACGGCCAGGTCGCCGAACTCCAGGTCATCGGCGTCCCGGCGCCGAACCCGGACCTCACCGTCACGGCCGTCACCGCGTCGCCGTCCGCGCCGGTGGAGACCGACACGATCACGCTGTCCGCCACCGTGCGCAACGCCGGCACCGCGACCTCCACCGCCACCGCCGTCACCCTCTACCTGGGTACGACGAAGGTCGGCACCGCCGCCGTCGGCGCGCTCGCCGCAGGCGCGTCGAGCACCGTCTCGGCGAGCATCGGCGTACGCGACGCCGGCAGCTACCCGCTCACCGCGAAGGTCGACGAGTCGAACGCGGTGATCGAGCAGAACGAGGCGAACAACTCCTACACCAGCCCGACCCCGCTGACCGTCAGCCCGGTCGCCAGCTCCGACCTGGTCGCCTCCGCCGTCACCTGGTCACCCGGCACGCCGAGCGCCGGCGCCACCGTCTCCTTCGCGGTGACGCTGCGCAACCAGGGCACCATCGCGTCGGCGAGCGGCGCGCACGGCATCACGCTGACGGTGCGCGACCAGTCCGGAGCGGTGGTCCGCACGCTCACCGGCTCGTACAGCGGCACGATCGCCGCCGGGGCCAGCGCCGGACCGGTGTCGCTGGGCACCTGGACCGCCGCGAACGGCCGGTACACGGTGCGGGTGGTGCTCGCCGACGACGCCAACGAGCTGCCTGTCAAGCGGCAGAACAACACCAGCGACCGGGCGCTGTTCGTCGGTCGCGGGGCGAACCTGCCGTACGACGCGTACGAGGCAGAGGACGGCACGACCAGCGGCGGCGCGCAGGTGATCGGCCCGAACCGGACCATCGGCGACCTCGCCGGGGAGGCGTCCGGCCGCCGCGCGGTCACACTGAACACCACCGGCGCGTACGTCGAGTGGACCACCCGTTCGGCGGCCAACGCCCTGGTCGCCCGCTTCTCCATCCCGGACGCGCCGGGCGGCGGCGGGATCGACTCGACCATCAACGTCTACGTCAACGGCGTGCTGCACAAGCCGATGAGTCTCACCTCGAAGCACATCTGGCTCTACGGCGCCGAGGCCGGGCCGAGCGACTCGCCGAGCGCCGGGGCACCCCGGCACCTGTACGACGAGGCGAACGTACTGCTCGACACCACGGTCCCGGCCGGTAGCCGGATCCGGCTCCAGAAGGACCCGGCGAACACCACCACGTACGCGATCGACTTCGTCGACACCGAACTGGTGTCTCCGCGCGCCAACCCCGACCCGGCCCGCTACAGGGTGCCGACCGGGTTCAGCCACGCCGACGTGCAGAACGCGCTCGACGCGGTACGGATGGACACCACCGGCACCCTGGTCGGCGTCTACCTGCCCGCCGGCACGTACGAGACGGCGCAGAAGTTCCAGGTGTACGGCAAGGCGGTGCAGGTCGTCGGCGCCGGCATGTGGTTCACCCGCTTCCAGACGCCGCGCAACCAGCAGAACACCGACGCCGGTTTCCGGGTCGAGTCCTCGGCCAGCGGCTCGACCTTCGCCCACCTGGCGTTCTTCGGCAACTACACCAACCGGATCGACGGGCCCGGCAAGGTGTGGGGCGAGTTGAAGGACGTGGACGACCTGACGCTGGACAGCGTCTGGGTGGAGCACACCGTGTGCGCGTACTGGGGGGTGAGTGTGGACGGGCTGACCATCCGGGACAGCCGGTTCCGCAACACCTTCGCCGACGCGGTGAACATGACCAACGGCAGCACGAACAACCTGGTCACCAACTCGGAGGGCCGCTCCAACGGCGACGACGCGTTCGCGCTGTTCTCCGCCACCGACCAGGGCGGCTCCGGCGGCAACCACGGCAACGTGTTCGAGAACCTGACCGCCACGCTGACCTGGCGGGCGGCCGGGCTGGCGGTGTACGGCGGCTACGACAACGTGTTCCGCAACCTGTACATCGCCGACCAATTGACGTACTCGGGCATCACGATCAGCTCGCTGGACTTCGGCTACCCGTTCGTCGGGTTCGGCGCCAGCCCGCCCACCCGGTTCGAGAACATCTCACTGATCCGGTCCGGCGGGCACTTCTGGGGGGCGCAGACGTTTCCGGCGATGTGGTTGTTCTCCGCGTCCAAGGAGTTCCGTGGCATCCGGGTGACCGACGTGGACATCGTCGATCCGACGTACTCGGGGATCATGTTCCAGACCAAGTACAACGGCAGCCAGCCGGAGAACCCGATCACCGACACGGTGCTGACGAACGTGTCGATCTCGGGGGCGCGGCGCAGCGGTGACGCGTTCGACGCGAAGTCGGGCTTCGGCATCTGGGTCAACGAGATGCCCGAGGCGGGCCAGGGCCCCGCGGTCGGCGCCGCCACCTTCACCAACCTCCGCCTGACCGACAACGCCCAGGACATCAAGAACACCACCACAACCTTCACCATCACCCGCAACTGACCCCGACCCCCGCCCCCGCCACGCCCCCCTCCCACCCCCCGCGATCTTGCGCTTTCGGCCCCCGTGATGCCGGATTACTCCTGGTATGAGGGGCACCAAACTGCAAGATCGCGGGGCGGGGGCGGGGGCGGGGCCAGGGCGGGGCCCGGGCGGGGCCGAACGCCGATCTTGGAGTTGTGGCGCCTCTGATAGCGGGGCGAAGCCGGCAAGATGTGGCACCACAAGTCCAAGATCGACGGTGGTGTGAGCCGTTGCCGTGGTCAGTGGGGGAGGGTGGTGGAGAGGCGGCGGATCGCCTCGTCCATCTGCTCGGGAGGGGCGGCGGCGTAGGTCAGGCGCAGGTGGGGTGCGGGGGGTTCTGCCGCGTACCAGGGGCGGCCGGGGAAGACGGTCACCCCCGCTGCCGCGGCCGCCGCTGTCACCGCTACGTCGTCGGTGTTGTCGGGCAGGCGTATCCACAGGTGCAGGCCACCGCGCGGGACGGCGCGCGGGGTCAGCGACGGCAGGTGCCGGTCCAGCGCGGCGAGCAGCGCCTCCCGTCGGGCGCGCAGCTGTACGCGCAGGCTGCGGCGGTGCCGGTCCCAGGCCGGCGCGCTGAGGAATTCGACTGTGGCCTGTTGCAGCGGCCCGGCCACGAAGAGGTCGTCGAGCAGGCGGGCGGCGCGCAGTCGCGCCCCGGCCGGCCCGCGCGCGCCGATCGCGGCGATGCGCAGGCCGGGCGCTGTGGACTTGGTCAGCGAGCGCAGGTAGACGACGTGTCCGTCCGGGTCGTCGGCGGCCAGTGGCGGCGGGGCCTCGCCGTCGATGGCGAGGTCGCGGGCGTAGTCGTCCTCGACCAAGAACGCCCCGGCCTCGCGCACCGCCTCCGCCACCTCGCCACGCCGGGCGGCGGACAGGGTCGCGCCGTGCGGGTTGGCGTACAAGGGCTGGCAGTAGAACAGGCGGGCGCCGGTACGGGCGAACGCGGCGGTGAGCTGGTCGGGGCGTACCCCGTCGGTGTCGGCGGGGACGGGCACCACCCGCAGCCCGGCGGCGCGCGCGGCGGCGAGCGCGCCCAGGTAGGTGGGCGACTCGACCAGCACCGTGTCCCCGGGGACGGTGAGCGCCCGCAGCGTGGAGGAGAGCGCGGCCTGCCCGCCCGGGCAGATCACCATGTCCTCGGCGCGCAGGCCGCCACCCGCCTCGCGGGCGAACCAGGCGCGCAGGTCGGCGCGTCCCTCGACCGGGCCGCGCTGCCACGCGGCGGGCTGCCGGGACGCCCGGGCGAGCGCCGCACCGAGCGCGGCGGCCGGCTGGAGGTCCGGGTCCAGGTAGCCGCCGGTCAGCGGGATCGCGCCCGACGGCGGTAGCGCCAGCAGCGCCTGCATCTCCTCCTCGCCGCCCCGCCGCGAGCCGAGCGCGACTGTCTGCCACGACAGGTCCGCCCGCGGTGAGTCGGCTCGGCGGGCCGCTACGTACGCGCCGCGGCCCGGACGTGTCTCGACCAGCCCGTCCGCGACGAGCCGCCGGGTCGCCTCGGCGACCGTGACGGGGGAGACGTGATGGTGCGCGGTCAGCTCCCGTACCGACGGCAGCCGCGTGCCGGGCGCGGCGTCAGCCGCCAGCGCACCCAGATGCCGGACCACACGGTCGATAGCGCTACCATCGTTCATGACGGAACAGAGTAGCGCTACTGCACCGACGACGGTAACGGTGAGACCGGGCGCCGGGATCGCCCTCGGCGCGCTGGGCGTACTGGCCTTCAGCATGTCGCTGCCGGCCACCCGCGTCGCGGTGCACACACTCGACCCCTGGTTCGTCGCGTTCGGACGGGCAGTCGGCGCGGCGCTGCTCGCGTGGGCCTACCTGCGGCTGACCGGTGCGCCACGCCCCACCCGGGACCAGTGGCGACGGCTGTCGATCGTCGCGCTAGGCGTCGTGGTCGGCTTCCCGCTGTTCACCTCGCTCGCGCTCACCACACAGACATCAGCGCACGGCGCCGTGGTCGTCACCGTGCTGCCCGCCATGACCGCCGTGTTCGCGGTGCTGCGTGCCGGTGAACGGCCGCCGCCGCTGTTCTGGCTCGCCGGTGCCGCCGGCCTGGCGCTGGTGCTCGCGTTCCTCGCCGCGAGCGGCTCGATGCGCGGCGCCCTGTCGGCCGCCGACCTGTTCCTGCTCGCCGCCGTGGTGCTCTGCGGACTCGGGTACGCCGAGGGCGGCCGGCTGGCCCGCGAACTCGGCGGTGCCCGGACGATCTGCTGGGCGTTGCTGCTGTCGCTCCCGGTCACCGTGCCGGTCACGGCGGTGGCCGCTCTCGTCCACCCGCCGCAGGGCGGCGCCGCCGCCTGGACCGGGTTCGGCTACCTCACAGTGGTGTCGATGTTCCTGGGCTTCTTCGCCTGGTACGCCGGGCTGGCCCGGGGCGGTATCGCCAAGGTGGGGCAGATCCAGCTCGTCCAGCCGGTGCTCACGCTGATCTGGTCGGCGGTGCTGCTCGGTGAGGCGGTCACGCCCGGCGCGCTGGTGGTGGCGGGCGCGGTGCTGGCCTGCGTGGTGCTCATCCAGCGCACCCGGGGCGGCGCGGTGCCGGCGCACGCCCCGGGCGAGCCGGCCTCAGCAGGCCGCGATGGTGCCGGTCACGCTGGAGACGTACGCGTGGCTGACGAAGTGTCCTGACGCGAGGCGGTTCCACTGGCTGGTGGTCCGGTACGGGCCGCTCACCGACTGGCCGGTGACGGAGCACTCGATCGGCACGTCGGCGTACGTGGCGGCCAGCCCGACGACGGGGTTGCTCGTGCTGGGGCCGGAGCGGATGTTGAGCGGGCCGCTGCCGATCCGGCCCCGGGTGCCGGTGCCGGTCCAGAGGTAGGCGACGTCGACCCAGGCGTTGTCGGTCAGCAGCAGGCCGTCCCAGAACGTGCCGTCGGCGAGGTCGATGCCGGCCGGGCTGCCGACCACCCGTCCGAACTGGTCCCGCCCTCCGTTGTAGCCGCTCTGGTACGCCGCCTGCGCCTCGGGCCGGCCCTGCGGCAGGTCCTTCCACATCTCCCGGGTGCTGCTGGGGTTCCAGTAGTCGTCCCTGGTGTTCCACGGTCCGACGTCCCAGACCGGCGCGTACTCGCAGCGGCTGCGGGTGGTGGTGCAGACCCGCACGGTGTAGTCGCCGGTGTTCTTCGGCGCGAGGCCCCGGAACGAGGGCAGCGCGACGAAGTGGTCCCGGGAGACGATCACGTGCCCGTTGGCGGTGGTGCCGCCGACCAGGCCCTCGCGGGTGGCGTACACCCGGTAGGTGAGGCCCGGGGTGGCTGCCGTGACGGCGGCGACCGAGTCGGCGGTGAGCCGCACCCGGCGCAGGGCGGGCGCGGCGGCCGGCCGGCCGGCGGTGAGCGCGACGCGGATCTGCACCCGGGTGACCGGCTGGTCGAAGACGGCGCCGCCGGCGGCGGAGCGCCACTCGGTCCACCCGCCCGATCGCCAGCCGCGCGCCGCCACCTCGACGGCGCCGTCGGGGCCGGGTGTCGCGACGATGTCGGCGCGGACCCGGTTGGCCGGTACGGCGAGCGAATGCGGCGTGACGACGAGCGTGCCCTCGGCCGCGATGCCGTGCCGGGCCGCGGGTCGGTGGGCCGGGTCGGCGAGGCGGAGTTCCGTGCCGGTCCAGCGGACGTTGACGTCGTCGGAGTCGACGGCAGTGAGGTCGGCGCTCCACGTGTTCTCGGTGGCCGCCGGGGCCGTCAGTGGTGCGGCGGGTGCCGGCGAGGCGGCCAACACGGCGGCGACGACGCCGGCGACCGCCGCGAGCGGGCGGGTCCTGCGGGAATGGGGCATGACGCTCCTCGTGGGGGCATGAGGTAGACAAACTTCGATGCCAGGGTGGGGTGCAGGCAATCATCGATCTCGCGTCCCGTCAAGGCGGCGCCCTCCCGCGCCCGGTGGCCGGAGTAGTGCAAAAAACCTGCAAACGCCAGCTCTTGCCTTCCTGGAAAGCGCTTTCATACGATTGCGTTACATCGATGTTTCATGTGCGGGCCGGGCATCGCAGATGAACCACATTCGCTGGCGGCGCGCCTGATCGCGTCGCGGCTCCGCATTATTCCCATTCGGTGACTGCCGCTGCTCGGCGGCAATTCCCGCATGCTCGAAAAAGGAATGAGGCGACATGAGAAGAACAGTCGCGCTGCGACTCTCCGCGGCACTGGCCACGGCGGCCGTCGGTATCGCCGTCGCCGTGGTACTGCCGTCCCCGCAGGCGTCGGCGGCGGCCGGAAGTGCCACCGGCTACGCCACCCAGAACGGCGGCACCACCGGCGGCGCGGGCGGCCAGACCGTACGCGCCACGACCGGCACCGCCATCCACGCCGCGCTGTGTGGCCGGGCCAGCAGCAGCACCCCGATCATCATCGAGGTGACCGGGACCATCAACCACGGCAACACCAGCAAGGTCTCCGGATCGAGCTGCAACACCGCGGACGGCGTGATCGAGCTCAAGCAGATCAGCAACGTCACCATCATCGGCGTGGGCAGCGGCGCGGTGTTCGACCAGCTCGGCATCCACATCCGCGACTCCCGCAACATCATCATCCGCAACGTGACGGTGCGCAACGTCAAGAAGTCCGGCTCGCCCACCTCCAACGGCGGCGACGCGATCGGCATGGAGAGCAGCGTCCGCAACGTCTGGGTCGACCACGTCACGCTGGAGGCGTCCGGCGGGGAGTCGGAGGGCTACGACGGCCTGTTCGACATGAAGGACGACACCCAGTACGTGACGCTGTCGTACAGCATCCTGCGCAACTCCGGCCGGGGTGGCCTCATCGGATCGAGTGAGAGCGACCGCGGCAACGGCTACATCACGTTCGAGCACAACCTGTACGAGAACATCGACTCCCGTACGCCGCTGCTGCGCGGCGGCATCGCCCACATGTTCAACAACCACTACACCGGGCTGCACGAGTCGGGCATCAACTCCCGCGCCGGCGCGCGGGCCAAGGTGGACAACAACTACTTCCGCAACTCCAAGGACGTGCTCGGCACGTTCTACACCAGCGAGCGCGGCACCTGGCAGGTCAGCGGCAACATCTTCGACAACGTGACCTGGTCCTCGCCCGGGAGCGACAACTACCCGGCGGGGCCGAACGTGACGTCCACGACCACCGTCAGCGTTCCGTACTCGTACCGGCTCGACGCGGCGAGCTGCGTGCCGGACATCGTGCGGCAGACGGCGGGCGCCAACACCGGCCTGCGGGTGTCCGACGGCAACTGCACGCCGCAGTCCCCGGCGCCGACCACGCCCGGGCCGACCACGCCCGCACCCACCACGCCGCCGCCCGGGACGACCACCCCGCCGCCGTCCGGCGGGACCAACCTGAGTCTGCTCTCCGGCGCCGGCGCGGACGGGTCCAGCAAGGCCGACGGCACCAGCTACGGCAACGTGCGCGACGGCAACCTGAGCACGTACTGGTCGCCGTCCGGGTCGACCGGCACCGTCTCGATCAAGTGGGGCTCGGCCACCACCGTGTCCCGCGTGGTCATCCGCGAGCCGTCGGGCACCTCGGGTTCGATCGGGTCCTGGCAGCTCGTCAACAACGACAACGGCGCGGTGCTGGCCTCCGGCGGCGGGGCCGGCCAGATCACCTTCGGCGCGACCTCGCTGAAGAAGATCAACTTCAAGATCAACAGCTCCAGCGGTACGCCGAGAGTCGGCGAGTTCGAGACGTACGCCAGCTAGCAGGTCACACGAGCGGGGGCGGCCGGTCCGGCCGCCCCCGCCCTTGTTCGTGTCCCCGGTCAGAGGGTGAGCACGACGGTGGAGATGCTCCGCGCGCCGACGTTCACGGTGACCTGGTTGCCGTTCACGCCGACCGGCTGGCTCGCCGCGCTGGCGTTCTGCGACGTGGCCACGTACTCCGCCCGGCTGACGTTCTGCGGCGCCTGGATGATCGCGTTGTTCACCGCGCTGGTGGACCGGTTGAGGATCACCAGCGTGACCTTCCCGTCGCCGGAATAGGCGGTCACCTCCAGCGGCGACGCCTTCGAGCTCTTGGTCAGGGCGACCCGCTGGTAGCCGGGCCGCACGTACTTCGCGTACTGCGAGAACGCGTACCCGCGCTTGAGCGGCGCGCCCGCCACGGTGCCGTACGCGGACTCGCCGTCACCGATGAACGAGTAGTAGCGCTTGCCGTACCACCAGACGTACGCGCTCCAGTTCGACTCCATCGACTTGTGCACGGTGCGCATGATGTCGTCGAGCGTCTCGTTCCAGGCCGCGGCGTTGGCCGGGTTGCCCCAGATGTTGGAGCCGCCGCCGTCGGCCTCGTGCAGGTTCCACTCGGTCATCCACACCGGCTTGTTGTACTGCTGCGCCAGCGTGTACGGCTTCAGCCGGCCGGACGCCTCGGTGCCGTAGAGGTGACCGCCGATGTAGCCGATGTTGTTGCGGGCCGCCGCGTCGTTGAGCGTCGGGTCTGTGTAGCTGTAGTTCAGGTTCACCGCCTCGGCGACCATCAGCTTGGTGTTCTGCACCTTGGCGCCCTGCTCCCGCACGAAGGTCTGGAGTTCGGTGCCGCTCCAGTCCATCGAGTCGTAGTCCGGGTGCCAGTCCGGCTCGTTCTGCACGGACGTGACGTCGATCGTCACGCCCTGGTTGCGCATGTACTGGACGTAGCTGTTGAGGTGGCCTGCGTAGTCGTCGTAGTAGTCGGTGCGCAGCTTGCCGCCGTTGATCCGGCTGTTGTTCGTCTTCCAGGCCGCCGGGGCGGTCCACGGCGACGCCATGATCTTCACGTTCGACCCGTACGACTTCGCCGTGCGCAGCGCGCTGACCTGGGTTCCCCACTCGCCGGACACCGGCGAGATGCCGGTACGCACGATGGACAGGCCGAGCTGGTTGGGGCCGAGCCCGACGAGCGTCTGCGTCTCGGCCGTCGACCAGGCGCCGCCCCAGATCGACACGGCGGCGCCGAACCCGTCGATGGTCTGGTAGCGGCTGGCGGTGTTGACGGTGATGTCCGCCGCCCCGGTGGGCGGCGGGCTGCTCGGTGAGGTGGTCGGCGAACTCGTCGGCGACGTGGACGGCGAGGTGGACGGCGACGTCGGCGTCGTGCCACCGGTGCAGGTCACCCCGTTGAGCGCGAAGCTCGTCGGCGCGGGGTTGCTGCTGGTCCAGGCCCCGTTGAACCCGAACGACGTGCTGCCGTTCGTGGGGATGGACCCGTTGTAGTCGACGTTGCGGGCGCTGACCGCCGCTCCGCTCTGGGTCACCGTGGCGTTCCACGCCTGGGTGACGGTCTGGCCGGCGGCGTAGGACCAGGTGAGCGTCCAGCCGTTGACCGGATCACCCAGGTTGGTGACCGTCACGTTCGCGCCGAAGCCGCCCTGCCACTGCGACGACACGGCGTAGGTGACCGCACAGCCGGCGGCCGCCGCCCCGGCCGGCAGCGCCGCGGCCATCGCGGTCGACGCCAGCAGGACGGCCCCGGCCGACAACACCGCGGTACGGGTCGTTCTGTGCCTTCTCATCGGACCTCTCTCTCCTCGATCGGCCGGCTCAGCGCTGGAGGGTGAGCAGTCCGGGTCGGTAGGGCAGGAGGCCGTAGTCGCCGCCGGAGTTGGGGGAGCGGCCCTGGTAGAGCAGTTGGAGGTTGCAGGGGTCGACGGTGAAGGTCTGGTCGGCGGTGGTGCGGATGAGTTCGCCGTGGCTGATGTCGTTGGTCCAGGTGGCGCCGCTGTTGGCCTTGCCGGCGAACGGGTTGGACTCGGTGGCGGCCTGCGGGGTCCACGATCCGCCCAGGCTGGTGGCGGTGAAGGAGCGGAAGTAGCGGCCCTGGGAGCCGATGGCCTCGACGATCATGAGGTAGCGGGTCTGGCCCTGGAGTTTGTAGACCTGCACGGCTTCGAACAGGTTGTTCGTCGAGTCGCTCATGATGGTGGTGTAGTTGGAGCCGAAGCTGCCGGGGAAGTTCCCGATCGGCATGCTGGAGCGGTAGATCTTGCCGTTGTCACCGGCGAAGAACAGGTACATGTTCTGGTCGTCGGCGATCAGGGTCTGGTCGATCGGGCCGGTGCCGGAACCGGAGATGCTGCCGGTGAACAGCGGCTGCGCCGAGGACCAGCCGTTCGGGTTCGTCGGATTCGTCGAGGTGCGGTAGGAGAACGCGGTCGGCCCCCACTGGTAGGCGAGCACCCAGATGTTGCGCGGCGCGAAGTAGAACAACGTCGGCGCCACAGTCCCCGACGACATCGCGTTCTGGCTGGCGGAGGCCATCTGCGACCAGTTCGAGAACAGACCGAAGTTCATCGACCCCCACGACGACCCGGTGTCGTGCGTGGTGGCGTAGACCAGGTGCTGCCCGTTGTACGGCACCACCGTGAAGTCCTTCAACGACACCCACCCCGAACGCGGCTGCGCCAACGCACCGGTCGAGGACCACCGGTACGACGACGGCAGGCTGCAGGTGTTGCCCGGCGGCGGCGTCGTGGGCGGCGCGGTGGTCGGCGGCGCCGTGGTGGGTGGCGCGGTGGTGGGTGTGCCGGTCGGGCTACCGGTCGGCGTGGTGGTGCCGCCGGTGCAGGTCACCCCGTTGAGCGCGAAGCTGGTCGGCACCGGGTTGCTGCTGGTCCAGGAGCCGTTGAAGCCGAACGACGTGTTGCCGTTCGTCGGGATCGACCCGTTGTAGTCGACGTTGCGCGCGGTGACAGCGGACCCGCTCTGGGTCAGGCTCGTGTTCCACGACTGGGTCACCGTCTGCCCGGCGCCGAACGACCACGTGAGCGTCCAGCTCGACACCGGGTCGCCGAGGTTCGTGATGGTGACGTTGGCGCCGAAGCCACCCTGCCACTGGGACGAGATCGCGTAGTTCACCGAGCAGCCCGCGGCTGCGGCCCCAGCGGGCAACTGCGCCACGGCGACCGACGCCGACGCGAGCAGTGCGGCGCCGGCCGACGCCAATATGGCATTGACTGACCTGGATCTGGACATGAATTGACCTCCTGCGGGGGCGGCGGCTCTGGCATTGGCGGTGGCGATTGTTTTGTGAGCGTTAACAGCCGCGTCAGGGATGTTACGGGAGCGCTCCCAAGCACTCAACAACCCATTTCCGCACCCACCGAACCAGCCGTCACGCCCACCTCACGCCCACTCGCGCACCGCCCACCCGCCCCAGGCTGGGTCGATCATGAAGTTGACCGCATTCAATGCGGACGAATCCGCGGCCTAACCTCATGATCGACGCGGTTCAGGGGTGCGGGCGGGAGGGGGAGAGGGAGGAGTCAGGCGGGGGTGCAGGGGGTGTTGTCGGCGGTGCAGGCGGCGGGGGCGTTGTGTGAGGGGTCGGGGTCGCGGACGTCGAAGCGGATGGTGGCGGACTCGCCGCCCGGCAACGCGCTCCCGGTGAACGTGACCACGGTGCCGTCCTGGGTGGCCTCGGCGCCGCTCACACTGCCCACTGTGGCGCCGTCGTGCAGCGTCACGGTGACCGTCCAGGTGGGACGTTGTGACGGGCCGGGATTGCGCAGCACCACCTGACCCCGGTAGCCGAAGACCCGGTCGGTGACCGTCTCGTAGGTGGCGCTCAGCGGTGCCGCCGCCACCGTCGAGGGCGTCGCGCTCGGCGTACGGCTGGGGGTGGGCGACGGTGTCGGCGAGGGCGACGCGCTGCGGCGGCTGGCGCTGGGCGTGGGTCGCGCGGTAGTGGGCCGGGCCGACGGCGTGGCGCTGGACGGCATGACCAGCGACCCCGTCGGGGCCGGCGCGGCCGGTGCGGGTGGCTCGCCGGCGGTGGCCCACACCGTCGCCCCGGCCGCGGCGGCGATCAGCGTCACCGCGCCGACCGCCAGCAGCACCCGGCGCCGCCCGGACCGGCGCTGGTCGTCGCCGAGCAGCCGGACCACAGGCAGTTCGGCGGTCAGGCCGCCCTCGGCGCGGCGCAGGTCGACGTTCTGGAACGCCAGCCAGTCGAGGATCGCGGGCAGTCGTCCGGTGACCGCCTGCTCGTGCTGCTCGGCGCGGGCGTCGGCGTCCCAGTCGCCCTCCTCGAGCACCTCGCGGACCGACAGCCGGGTGCCGTGCGCGGTGGGGGTGAGGTCGCAGGCGAGCCGGGTGGCCCGGCCGGCCTCCCGGCAGCGGACCACCAGCCGGTGCGGCGCGCGCAACTCGACGGTCTCCACCTCGGTGTCGCCGTCGTAGCCGGGCAGCGCGGCGGTGGCGAGGATCCACCTGTCGGACCCGGGCGCGCTGTCGGCGAACCACTTGGCCAGCAGCGCACGTTCCGTGAGCGCCCGCCAGGTCCGGGCGGGCGGGTGGAACAGGTCGACCTCGGTGACGATCTCGATCACGCGGAGACTCTAGGGCCTGTGTCAAGGTCGCTGTGGGGCGCTGTCGCCCCCGTCGCGCCAGCGGGACCGCCAGGCGGCCTCGCTCTCCTCGGCGCTGGCCTTCTCCTCGTGCATCAGCCGGCGCAACGCGACCCGGGAGTCGGCGAAGATCACCAGTTCGGCCGCCACGAGCGCCACGCAGATCGCGGTGAGCAGACCCAGCGCGCCGAGCGCCGGCAGGTGGCGGCCGACCGGCAGCGCCGCGGCGAGCAGCACCACGGTGCCGACCCGGGTCCAGGACAGCGTCCGCAGCGCGCGCCACTGGAACGCCATGTTCGCGGCGAAGTAGACGAGCACACCACCGAAGAGCAGCGGCACCGCCGGTCCGTGGCCGCGCTCCATCGGGCCGCCGGCCGGGTCGGTGACGATGCGGACCAGTTCCTCGGCGCCGATCGCGAACAGGATCACCCCGGCGATCATGGGCAGGTAGAGGTAGGCGTACGCGTCGCGGGCGAGCGTCACCCGCGTGTGCCCCTGGGCGGCGTGCAGCGCGATCCGGGCGGCCGGGCCGATCATGTCGAAGTGCGCCCACCAGAGCGCCGCGGTGAACAGGATGCCGAAGATCGCCGCCGGGATGGCCGGCCAGGTCACGGGCTGGCCGAGCAGGTTGCCGCCGACGCCGACCGAGATGACCGACTCGCCGAGCGCGATGATCAGGATGAGGTCGTACCGTTCGGTCCAGTGCTCGGCCGAGGTGATCTTCCAGCCGTCGGTGCCGGCCAGCAGGCCACTGCTGTACTGGATGGCGACCACCGCGATCCACAGTCCGTCGCGCAGCCACGGGCCGACCTCCGGGGACACGCGCGGCGGCAGCAGCGCCGCCACCAGCAGCAGGCCGGCCGAGAGCAGCGCCTCCGGCAGGAACAGCCGCAGCTTGCGCCGGGCCGGCGGGTCGTCGCGCGTGGCGTACCAGTACAGGGAGGTGTGCACGAACCGGATCACCACGTAGCTGATGGTGACCAGGATCGGGCCGGCGCTGCCCTTGTCCAGGTCGCCGAACGTCTGCGGCAGCGCGAGCGCGAACGTGAACAGTGCGATCATGCCGACCACCATGAGGATCGGCACGAAGCCCTCGCCCAGGCGCAGCCGGGCGGCGACCGCGCTGTGCACCACCCAGCACCACCAGAGCACCGCGAGCACCAGTAGCGCGTGCAGCAGCTCGCCTGGGGTCACGTTGGCGGCGGTGGCGCGCGTGATGATGAAGAAGGACACCACGAAGACGAGGTCGAAGAAGATCTCGAACCGGTCGACCCGGGTGGCGGGGGCGACGCCGGTCGCCGGCCCGAGCCCTTTGCGCCACCGGTCGCCACCCACCGGGCGAGTGTGTCAGCCCAGGTCAGGCGGGGTGCTGCTTTCGCCGGCCATTCCACCGGTCCGACGGGCGAGCGGCGCGCTCAGCCCCCCGTGGGGGCGGCCAGGGCGAGCACGTCGCGCAGCACGTCGCGCAACGACCGCCCCGGGTGCTCCAGCCACTCGTGGGCGGCGATCCGCAGGGACGCGAGGAAGGTCGCCGCGACGATCCGGGCCCGCAGCACCGCGTCCGGTCCGGTCAGCCGGCGGGCCAGCTCCGCGGCCATCTCCCGCTCCAGGGCCGCGTACGCGCCGACCTGGTGGGCGGCGAGGCTCGGGTGGCCGTGCAGCCGGCGGCGCCGGCTGAGCCAGGGCTCCGCCGGGTCGTCGTAGCCGTCCTCGGCCTGGGCCAGGGCGGCCCGGGTCAGCGCCGCCCACGGCGACAGCTCGGCCGGTTGTTCCGCGACGAGCCTGAGGAGCCGGCGCAACCGCAGCGTGTCACCGTGGAAGAGGGCCTCCTCCTTGCCGCCGAAGTAGTTGGAGAACGTCCGCCGGGAGACGTTCGCGGCGTCGGCGATCGCCTCGACGGTGATCCGGTCGGGCCCGTGCTCGACGGCGAGGGACAGCGCCGCCTCGTGCAGCGCCAGGCGGGTGGCCGCCTTCTTCCGCTCCCGCAGCCCGGTGCACTCCTCCATGACAGCCAGCGTAGGTGACCGATTTCTCAATGGGCAAACTTGCCTACCGGGCAAGGTTTAGTGTTGATTGCTTGAGGCAACGAAGCGGCCACCCCCGTATCGACACACCTGGAGGACGCGCGCATGAGCGCACCCACCATGACGGCTGAGGCCGCCCCGATGAGCAAGCGCAAGACGCTGGAGGCACTCAGCGGTCTGCTGCTGGTGCTCTTCGTGGCCATGCTGAGCAGCACCGTGGTCTCGACGGCCCTGCCGAAGATCATCGGAGCGCTCAACGGCTCGCAGACGCAGTACACCTGGGTGGTCACCGCCACCCTGCTCACCGCCACCGCGACCACCCCGATCTGGGGCAAGCTGGCCGACCTGTTCAACAAGAAGCTGCTGATCCAGATCGCCATCGTGGTGTTCCTGGTCGGGTCGATCGCGGCCGGCTTCGCGCAGAGCGCCGGGCAGCTCATCGCCGCCCGCGCCTTCCAGGGCATCGGCGTCGGCGGCCTCCAGGCGCTCGTGCAGGTCGCCATCGCGGCCATGATCCCGCCGCGTGAGCGGGGCCGCTACAACGGCTACCTGGGCGGCGTCATGGCGCTGGCCACCGTCGGCGGCCCGCTGCTGGGCGGCCTCATCGTGGACACCTCCTGGCTCGGCTGGCGCTGGTGCTTCTTCGTCGGCGTACCGGTCGCGGCCGTCGCGCTGTTCCTGCTGCAGATCACCCTGAACCTGCCCACCGTGCGCCGGGACAACGTCAAGATCGACTATCTGGGCGCCACGCTCATCGCCGCCGGCGTCAGCGTGCTGCTGATCTGGATCTCGTTCGTCGACGACTCGTTCGCCTGGCTGTCCTGGCAGACCGGCGCCATGGTCGGCGGCTCGGTGCTGCTGCTCGCGCTCGCCGTCTGGGTGGAGGCGCGGGCCGCCGAGCCGGTGGTGCCGCTGCACATCGTCCGGGAGCGCACCACCGCGCTGGCGATCCTGGGCAGCCTCGCGGTCGGCATGGCGATGTTCGGCGGCGCGGTCTTCCTGGGCCAGTACTTCCAGATCGGCCGCGGCTACAGCCCGACCGAGGCCGGCCTGCTCACCATCCCGATGATGGCCGGTGTGCTGATCTCCTCGATCGTGGCCGGCCGGATGATCACGGCCACCGGGAGGATCAAGCCGTACATCGTGTTCGGGGCGGTCGTGCTGGTCATCGGGTTCGCCATGCTCGGCACCATCGACCACGAGACCTCGCTGGTCTTCGTCGGCATCGCGATGTTCATCGTCGGCGTCGGTGTCGGCATGACCATGCAGAACCTGGTGCTCGCGGTGCAGAACACCGTCGCGCTCAAGGACATCGGCGCGGCCAGCGCCAGCGTCGCGTTCTTCCGCTCGCTCGGCGGCACCATCGGCGTGTCGGTGCTCGGCGCGGTGCTCGCCCGCCGGGTCAGCGACCGGATCACTCACGACCTCGCCGCGGCGGGCATCCCCACCACCGGCGGAGGCGGCGGCAGCACGCTCAACCTCGACGCGCTGCCCGAGCCGGTACGGCAGATCGTGCGGGCCGCGTACGGGGACGCAACGGGGCACATCTTCCTGATCTCGGCCGCCATCGCGGTGGTGGGTATCGTGGCGGCGCTGCTGCTGCGTCCGGTCACCCTGCGTTCCAGCCTCGATCTGCCGGACACCGGCCGATCGGTGGCGGTGGGAGCGGACGCCGTCGACGGCGCGCCCGCCTTCGACGAGGTGAGCGTGGACTCGGCCGGCCGGGAGGAACGCACCCGCCGCTGAGCCCGTACCCCCAGGGCCGTCGCCGACCCCGGCGGCGGCCCTGGCCCATGCGGGGACGACCGAAGGAGGAGCCGTGGACGTCACGCGGACCGCGCCCACCCGTCTCGCCGCATGGCAGCGGGCCGCGCGTGAGCTGGCGCTCGTCGCCGTGCTCTTCCTGGCCTACAAGGCGGGCCGGCAGGTGGTGGCCGGGCACGCCGAGGTGGCCCTGGCCAACGGCGAGTGGGTCTGGCGGCTGGAACGGCTGCTGCGCCTGCCCGACGAGATGCTCGTGCAGGGGCCGCTGCTGTCGCACGAGCTGCTGGTACGTGTCGCCAACTCGTACTACGCCTACGTGCACTTCCCGGCCACCGTGCTCTGCCTGGTCTGGCTCTGGCTGCGCCGCCCGGCCCACTACCTGCGGCTGCGCCGCGCCCTGGCGTCGCTCACGGCGGTGGCGCTGGTGCTGCACGTCTGCGTTCCGCTCGCGCCGCCCCGGCTGACCGCGCTCACCGGAATGGTCGACACCGGCACCCGGTTCGGCCCGAGCGTCTACGGACCTCCCGACACCGACCAGCTCAGCAACCAGTACGCGGCCATGCCGTCGCTGCACGTGGGCTGGGCGCTGGCGATCGCGCTGGCGCTGATGGCGGTCACCACCGGACGCCGCCGCTGGCTCTGGCTGCTCCACCCGCTGGCGACAGCGCTCGTGGTGGTGATCACCGGCAACCACTACTGGCTCGACGGTGTCGTCGCGGTGGTGCTGCTCGTGGCGATCCTGGCCGTCCTGCCGACGGCCGTGCCGGAACCGCCCGTGCTCCCGTCCGGGCCGGTGCGCCCGCACGTGGTGCCCGCGCCGCGCCGGGCCGGCCGCCGCCGGAACCCGAAGGTCCCGGCGGCGGCCGACGTACGGCTGCGGCCACCCGGCCGCGGTTGAGGGCGCCTCAGCGCACCGTGCAGACCGTGCCGTTGAGGCGGAACGCCCCCGGCGGCACGTTCGGCCCGCTGTACGCGCCGACGAAGCCGACGGTCGTGCTGCCGCCGTCGGCGGCGAGCCGCCGGTTGTCGGCGGTGGGCGTCACCCGGACGGTGCGGCCCTGCTGGTCCCAGGTGGCGCTCCACCCGCTGCTCACCCGCTGCCAGGCGGTCGGCCAGGTCCAGGTGAGCGTCCAGCCGTCGACGGCCTTCGCGCCCGTGTTGATGACCTCGACGTTCGCCACGTACCCGTTGCCCCAGTCGTTGTCGTCGTTGAACCGCACCGCGCAGGAGCTCTCGGCGGGGCTGCCGGTGGCGAACGTCAGCGGCGGCGACGACCAGGAGACCCGCCCGGCGGTGTCCCGGGCCAGCACGTTGACCGTGTAGCGGGCGCCCGGTTCGAGGTTGCGCACCGTCAGCGACGTGCCGGCGGTCTCGCCGAGCTGCTCGCTCACCGCGCCGTACTGCCGGTGCACCTCGTACTTGGCGATCGGGGACGCGCCCGGCGTGGCCGCCGGCCAGGAGATGGTCGCCGCGCGGTCGGTCACCGCGCTCGCCGTCGGCCGGCCCGGGGCGCCGGGCCGCCCGGCCGAGCTGCCGGCCGGTCGCAGCACGAGCGTGGTCAGCGAGTACGGCGGCAGCGTGCGGGTGCTCGCGTCGCCCGAGCGGCCGGTGCTGATCCCGGTCGCGCCGTTGGTGAGCGTGTGCACCGTCGGCGCCTCGTCGGCCGGGGTGAACCCGGCGTAGTCGAGCGCCACCGGGTGGGCGTTGTCCGGGTCCTTGTTGAGCAGCAGGACCGCGACGCTGCCGTCCGGCCGGCGTACCGCGTGCGCGGCGACCAGCGGCTCGTCCGTCCCGGCCCGGACCAGTTGGTCCCCGGGCCGGACGAACAGGTTCATCATGGACAACGCGTGGTACGGCGCGAACGGCGTGTTGAACGCCGGCTGGCACACCTCGCCGTCGCTGGTGCAGTTGCCGCTGGACAGCAGCCCGAAGTCGCCGTAGTCGGTCTGCCCGGCCACCTCGGAGACGGTGCCGATGCCGTTGTGCACGTTCCACCACTGCACGGTGAACACGCCCTGCTCCAGCAGGCCGCTGTAGGCGTCGGCCAGGAACAGCGCGCCCGGTGCGGTGGTGCGGCCGGCGTCCACGTTCAGCTCGGTGAGGCTGATCCCGATCCGGTCCGCGCCGGTGCCGGCGTACCGGGCGATCTGCTGGCGCAGCAGCCAGGCCGCGTCGGGCAGGTGGTTGGTGCGGGCCAGCGAGTCGGCCGCGCTGCCGCCCGGGTACCAGTGCACGTCCACGAAGTCGATCTTCGGGCCGGCGATGGACAGCACGGTCTGGTTCCACGGCCCCGGATCCGATCCGGCGGTGATGCCGTCCGGCCAGTTGCCGGGCATGGTGAGCACCGCGCCGACCTTGATGCTCGGGTCGACCGCCTTCATCGCGTCGGCGTACTCGACCACCAGCCGCGCGTACTGGGCGGCGCTCTTGTCCGGGTGGTCGTCGGCCTCCCAGGCCGAGCCGTAGTGGCCGTTGCCGTAGTTCTCGTTGCCGACGGTCCACCACTTGGCGCCGTAGCCCTTTGTGACGTTGGCGTAGCGGACCCAGGCCGCCGCCTCGGCGGGTGTGCCGGTGCCGTAGTTCGCGATGATCATGGGCTCGGCGCCGACGCGGCGGGCGCCGGCCATGAACGTGTCGAAGTCGGTGTTCGGCGCGACGTAGCCGCCGGGCGCGGTGTGCGTCTCCCAGTGGTAGATGTCGGCGTACGAGCCGCCGGGGTAGCGCAGCATCTTCACGCCCGCGGCCTTGAGCAGGTCGGACGTCTCGGCGCTGCCGAGCTGCGAGTCCCAGATGGCGTGGTTGACGCCGAGCGCGGTGGCCGGGACGGTGGCCAGCCCGGCGCGGGTGTTCACGATGACGGTGACCGGGTCGGTGGGTTCGGCGGCGGCCGGTCCGCCGGCGGTGCCGAGCGCGGTGGCGAGCAGCAGCAGGCCGGCCGCGAACGCAGTGGGTCTTCTCATCCGGGGATGTCCTTCGGGGAGTGGAACGACGGGGAGATGCCCGGTTCTGCGTCGTCCTCCCGGAGCCGCGACGGCGGCGGGATGCCCACGAACGACGATCGGCTCCGCGCGGCGAGCCATCGATCAGGATCATACGCCCGGCGCCCGGGTGTGCAGGGCTTAATTTATAGACAGGAGTCTTTACTGTTAACAATGTTTAATTTATGTTCGGGGCACCTTCCGTTCCCCCCGAAGGAGTTGCCACCATGCGCCGAAGAATCACCCTCCCGCTGCTCACCGCCGGTGCCGTCACCGGGACGCTGGCGCTCGCCGCGCCCGCGCAGGCCCACGGCTACGTCTCCTCGCCGCCCAGCCGCCAGGCGCTCTGCGCGCAGAACCGGGTGCCCGACTGCGGTCAGATCAAGTACGAGCCGCAGAGCGTCGAGGGCCCCAAGGGCCTGCGCAGCTGCCACGCCGGCATCGCCCAGTTCGCGGTCCTCAACGACGACAGCCGCAACTGGCCGGCCACAGCGGTCGGCAGCAGCGTCACGTTCACCTGGGTCAACACCGCCCGGCACGCCACCGCCAACTGGGAGTACTGGATCGGCGGCACCCGGGTCGCCGTGGTCGACGGCGGGGGACGCCAGCCCGGCGCGACCGTCTCGCACACGGTCAACCTCGGCGGCTTCTCCGGCCGGCAGAAGCTGCTCGCGATCTGGAACATCTCCGACACCGCCAACGCGTTCTACTCCTGCGTCGACCTCCAGATCGGCGGCGGAGGCGGCAACCCGACCCCGTCACCCACCCCGACCGCGGTGCCCACCACCCCCGCGCCCTCGCCCACGCCCACCCGGACCAGCACCCCGGCGCCGGGCGGTACGTGGACCGCCGGGCGGGCGTACCAGGTCGGTGACACGGTGACCTACGACGGCCGCAGCTACCGCTGCCGCCAGGCGCACACCGCCATCGCCGGCTGGGAGCCGCCGAACGTACCGGCGCTGTGGCAGCAGATCTGAGCCCGCGTACCCGCGCGGCGGAGCCGGCCGGTCCCCGGCTCCGCCGCGCGTCCGCCGCCACCCTGCTCGGCGTGGTGCTGGCCCTGACCGGGTGCGGCGGGCCGCCGACCGCCGATCCGTCCCCACCGGTCCCGCCCGCCACGGCCTCGGTCCCGGGCGGCGCGGACGCCACGATCAGTGGGATCGACGCGCTGTTCCTGGCCATGATGGTGGCGCACACCGAGCAGACGCTGGAGATCGTCCGGCTCGGCCTCGACCGCGCCACCGACCCGCGCGTCCGCACGCTCATCGCCGCCGTCCGGGCCACCGAGACCGACGAACTGGCCACCATGCGCGGATGGCTGCGCGACGCAGGCCCGTCGGCCGCCGCCGCGGCCGCCCGGCACGATCACTCCGGGCACAGCGAGGCCGCCGCCGGACTGGCCCGGCTGCGCGCCGCCACGCCCGCCGACGCCGACCGGGTGCTGCTCGACGTGCTCAGCCGGCACCAGCGCACCGCGGCCGACCTGGCCCGCGCCCAGGTCGCCGCCGGGACCGCCGAGCGGGTACGCGACCTCGCCCGCCGCATCGACCGCTCGCGTACGGCCGAGGTCGACCTGATGGCCGGCCTGGGCTGAGCGGCCTGCCCCACGAGGTGGCGGTGTGGGGCATGACCTTCGTCACGGTCGCGCCCGCCGGCCTCGCCCCGACAAGGCCGGCGAACCGGCGCGCACCAGCCCTTTCCGCGAGCCGGTCGAGCAGATCGGGGCCGGTGGCGCGGCCGGTTCGGGTGCCGCCGCGGTTCTCCCGTCGGCAAAACCGGCCGCGTCTCGTCCCAGGTCATGGCTACGCTGTCGCCCGGACGTCGCCTCGCCGCGCGTTCCGCCCGCGCTCCGCAGACGGCGCGCGGCGCCGCCACCGCCTCCCAGTGCCGGACCGGATCCAGGAGACCGTCAGTGACCCAGCAACCCGTAGCGACGTCGACGAAACTCGACGCCGCCGTACTCAAGGTGGCCGGCGTCGTCGTGCTCGGTGCGATCATGTCGATCCTCGACGTGACAGTCGTCAGCGTGGCGCTGCCGACGTTCCAGAGCGAGTTCGACGCCACGTACGCCCGCGTCGCGTGGACCATGACCGGGTACACGCTCGCGCTCGCCACGGTGATCCCGCTCAGCGGCTGGGCCGCCGACCGGTTCGGCACGAAACGCCTCTACATGGTGGCGCTGGCGCTGTTCACCATCGGCTCCGGGCTGTGCGCCACGGCCGACTCGATCGGCGAGCTGATCGCCTGGCGGGTCGTTCAGGGCCTCGGCGGCGGCATGCTCATGCCGCTCGGCATGACGATCATGACCAGGGCCGCCGGCCCGCACCGCATCGGCCGCCTGATGGCGGTGCTCGGCATCCCGATGCTGCTCGGCCCGATCACCGGCCCGATCCTCGGCGGCTGGCTGATCGACGTCGCGAGCTGGCACTGGATCTTCCTGATCAACCTGCCGATCGGCGTGGTCGCGCTGGTCTACGCCCAGCTCGCCCTGCCGAAGGACAACGCCGAGCCGTCCGAGTCGTTCGACTTCCTCGGCATGCTCATGCTCTCGCCGGGTCTCGCGCTGTTCCTCTACGGCATCTCCACGCTGCCCGAGACCGGCACCGTCGCCGACACCAAGGTCTGGCTGCCGATGCTCGCCGGCGGCGCGCTCGTGGTCGCCTTCGTGCTCTACTCGTTCCGGCCCCGGCACCCGCTGCTCGACCTGCGGCTGTTCCGTAACCGCAACCTGACCATCGCCGCCGTCACCATGTTCGTGTTCATCATCGCGTTCATGGGCGCCGGCCTGCTGTTCCCCAGCTACTTCCTCCAGGTGCGCGGCGAGACGACGCTGACCGCGGGCCTGCTGATCGCGCCGCAGGGCATCGGCGCGATGCTGACCATGCCGATCGCCGGCATGCTCGCCGACCGGGTGCCGGTCGGCCGGACGGTGCCGTTCGCGCTGGTGCTCATCGCGGCCGGGTTCTTCACCTTCACCCAGCTCGGCACCGACACGTCGTACTGGCTGCTCTGCGGCTCGCTGTTCGTGATGGGCCTCGGCATGGGCGGCACGATGATGCCGATCATGACCTCCGCGCTGAAGACGCTCAGCGCGGCGGAGGTGGCGCGCGGCTCGACGCTCGTCAACATCCTCCAGCAGATCGGCGGCTCGGTCGGCGCCGCGGTCATGTCGGTCATCCTCACCAGCGAGCTGAACGGCTCGCGGCCGATCCCCGGCGTCACCGACCCGGCCACCGGCGCCCCGCTGACCGAGGCCCAGCTCGCCATCGCCTCCCAGCAGCAGCCCGAACTGATCCAGCAGTTCCCGGTGCCGCCGTCGCTGATCGAGCGCGGGCTCGACTACGCGGCGAACTCCTTCTCCACCACGTTCTGGGTCGCCTTCGGCCTGGTGCTGCTGACCTTCATTCCGGCCGCGTTCCTGCCCCGCCGCCGTGAGCCCTCGCACCTGCTCGACGGCGACCCGGGCGAGGACAAGCGTCCGGTGCCGGTCCCGATCCACTGACCGCCGCCGTCACCCAGGGCCGGACGCACATGCGTCCGGCCCTGGGCCGTTCCGGCGCCGCGATCCGCCACCCCGGCCACGGCCGGCGCCTAGGATCGGAGACGGAACCGGAGGAAGGCGGCCAGCGTGAGCGCAGACGACGCGCAGCGGTCGGCGCGACGGCGTAACCGGCTGCTGCTCGCGGGCCTGCTCGCCGTCGTCGGGCTGATCCTGCTGCTGCTCGGCCTCACCGTCGCCACCGGCACCGTCGCCGGCGTCGAGGTGGTGCTCGCGTTGTTGCTGCTGGTCACCAGCTACGCGATCCAGCGGGTGGCCCGCCGCGAGACCGTCTACCGCGACGAGCGGCGCTGACCGGTCCGGCGGTCCGGCCGGGCTAGGCTGCCGGTGTGGATCACGAAGACCGGATTGCGCTGTTCCTCGACTACGAGAACCTGGCCCTTGGCGTACGGGACCATCACGGTGGTCGGCCCTTCGACTTCCGGCCGATCGCCGACGCGCTCGCCGAGCGGGGACGCGTGGTGGTACGCCGGGCGTACGCCGACTGGTCGTACTTCGACGAGGACCGGCGGATGCTCACCCGCTCACACGTCGAACTGATCGAGATCCCCCAGCGGATGGGTGCCTCGCGCAAGAACGCCGCAGACATCAAGATGGCGGTGGACGCGGTCGAGCTGGCGTTCGAGCGCGGCTACATCTCCACGTTCGTGATCTGCACCGGGGACAGCGACTTCACCCCGCTCGTGCACAAGCTGCGCGAACTCAACAAGCGGGTGATCGGCGTCGGGGTGGAGAAGTCCACCTCCGCGCTGCTGCCGCCGGCGTGCGACGAGTTCCTCTACTACGACCGCCTCGAAGGCGTGGACGTGCCGCCACCGGCCGCACGCCGGTCGCGCCCGGCCCGGCCCTCACCGGCGGAGCCGGCGCCCGAGCCCGCCGTCGAGACCGCCCCGGCCGAGGAGGAGTCGGCCCGGGACGTCGACACGCTCGCCGTCCAGCTGGTGCAGACGGTGGCCGGCATGCAGGGCAGCTCCAGCGGCGACGTGACCGCCTCCGCGCTCAAGCGCGCGCTGCTGCGCAAGGACCCCACGTTCAGCGAGTCCGACTACGGCTTCCGGACCTTCGGGGAACTGCTGCGCCACCTCGCGGCGCACAACGTGGTGGAGCTGGCCGCCGGGCCGGCAAAGGGCGACCCGGAGGTGTCCCTTCCCGAGCAGGGCGACCGGGAGGTCGCGTTCGGGCTGCTCCGGTCCGTGGTGGTGGACCTCGCCGCGGACGGCGGGGCGGTGGCGCTGTCCGGCCTGAAGGACCAGCTGCGGCGGGCCCGGCCCGACTTCAGCGAGAAGAAGCTCGGCTACCGCAGCTTCCTCCAGTTCTGCAAGGCCGCCGCGACGAGCGGCGTGGTGGAGTTGCGCTGGAGCCCCGACGACGGCGACTACCTCCTCACTCCCCGGACTCCCTGACCGAGCCCTCCCCGCCCTTCGCCGCCGCCCGGCCGCCGCCCCCGCGATCTTGCACTTGCTGACCCGTGAAAGCGGGATGAATCGCCCATCCCGAGGGCAGTAAGTGCAAGATCATCGGGGCTCGGAGACACCTCGGCTTGATCCACGCCAGCTCGCCGAGGTGGCGGGGTCCGAGCCCGCCGGATGCCGCCACCTCGGCGTAATGGTGTCGATCAAGCGGCCGCCACGGCAACCGTCCGGGCGCGGACACCTCGTTCGCCGTCCTCGGCGGGACGTGAGGACGGCGGCACCTTCGTCCCCGGCTGGCACTCGGCTCTGCGAGGTCAGGAGAGGGCCGCGGCTATCTGGACTGTCGCGCCGAGCCCCACCGCCAGGCCGAGCCGTCGGCCGACCTGGCCCACCAGGTCCAGCAGTGGCGGCTCGGAGGAGACCGTCGGGCTCGGGTCGCCGGTGGGGCCGGGCTCCCCGGTCGGGTCCGGGTCGCTCGTCGGGCTCGCGGTCGGCGCCGGAGTCACCTGGCCGGCGGGAGGGCTGGGTGGCCCGACAGGCGTCGACGGCACGTCGCCGACCCGTGCCGGCGGCGACCCGGCGACGGGCGGTGCGGTGGTGAGGATCCGCGCCCCGGACCCCGCGGTCGCGTGCGGGGGACGCTTCGGTGGCGGCGCGGATCGGGTCGGCCGGACCACCGGCGACGACGGGTCGACCGGAGTCGCCACGGGCGGCACCCCAGGGACGGGAGGTGCGGCCGTGGTGGCGGGCGCGGTCGCCGGTTCGTGCGCCGGGTCGGTCTGCCCGGCTGTCGCCGTCCAGGTGCCGGCGGACGTGACGCCCAGCAGCACGGCCACCGCCGCGACGCCCGCCGCGGCCAGTCGCTGGGGGAGTGCCCGGTCGGCCGGGGCGTCCCACGGGCCGAGCGGCCGGGGTGGCCGGGGCCGGGCGGCCCGGTGGGCGGACCGCAGCGCCTCGACGTCCTCGACGAACGCCTCCCGCGTACCGGTGGCGTCGGCGTGGGCCAGGGTGAGGTAGAACCTGGCGTTCGCCGCGCCGGGGGCCGGTACGCGCAGGCCCGCCGGAGCGCCGCCGTCGGCGTCGTGCAGCAGGGTGACCGGACGGTCCGGGTGGTGCCCGAGGCCGCGTACGTCCCGCAGCGACCAGTACCGCCGGGCGTCGTGCCCGGCGAAGGCCACGCGCCGGTCGGTCACCACGGCGGTGCCGCTGTCGACCACGCGCAGTCCCGCCGGCAGCGGGCCGCCGGCCGGGTCGAGACAGCCGGCGAGCGTGCGACCCGGCACGGGCAGCCCGGGCAGGTGCCGGGCCGTGGCCTCGACCAGGTCGACTGTGGGCAGGATGCGGTAGACGACCTCGCCGTCGTCCAGCGCCACCGGCAGTGCGGTGCCGGGCAGTGTGCAGCCGCGGAAGCCCGCCGCCTCCATCGACAGGCGGTCGAGGTGGTCGGCGCGGCGGCGCCAGATCCGGGCCGCCGTCTCGTACGCCTGGCGCCGGCGCTCGTTCTCGCGCCGCGCCCAGGCCAGTCGCCGCTGCGGATGAGCCCCGATCGCGTCGGGTCGCCTCGCCGTCACACCTGGTACAACGCCCTGCGAAGAGCCCGGATACGTGAGCGCGGCTATCGTCCGGTTTGGCGGTGTTATGCCCGCGATTAGACTTCGGGCATGCCGCGGATCGTCCAGTTGCTGGCCTCGCCCGTGCACCGGTACGTGGGCCGCCCGGCGGACGGACCCGCCCCCGCGCCACCTGGTGAACTGGTCGACCGGGTGGAGCTACGCGCCGGGCTCGGCATCGTCGGTGACCGCTACTTCGGCCGCCCCGCGCACCGGCAGGCGAGCGTCACGCTGATCGCGCGGGAGTCGCTGCCGCCCGGCGCGGACCTCACCCAGCTGCGGCGCAACGTGCTCACCGAGGGCATCCCGGTGGACGATCTGGTGGGCCGCGTGCTCACGCTCGACTCCGGCGACGGCCCGGTCCGGCTGCGGGTGCACCGAGCCGCGCCGCCCTGCGCCTGGCTCGACGTGGTGGTCGCTCCCGGTACGTGGAAGGCGATGCGCCGCCGCGGCGGCGTCCGGTGCGCCCCGCTCACCGACGGCGTGCTGCGGGTCGGGCCGGTCACCGTGTCCGTCGACGACTGACGGCGAGGGAACTTTCCCGGCCCGCCGGCCGACCAACCGGAGGGCGAGCGGCACTGCGGCGCCGGCAGGAGGGACGCGGAATGAACCGAGCGGGGCGCGCATCCGTACCGTCCGGCATGAGCATGCCGGACCGGCGGGCCGGCCGCGGATGAGCCCGGACGCCGACGACGAGCAGGTGACCGGGTGGGCGCGCCGCGCCGCCCGGGGCGACCAGCTGGCCGCTGCCGCGTTCGTGCGGGCCCTCCAGGCGCCGGTGTGGCGCTTCCTCGCTCATCTGGCCGGGCCGGCCGAGGCCGACGACCTGGCCCAGGAGACGTTCCTGCGCGCGCTGCGCAGCCTGCCCGGCTTCGCGGGCCGGTCGTCGGCGCGTACCTGGATCTTCACCATCGCCCGCCGGGTCGCGGTGGACCACGTGCGGGCGGCGACCGCCCGGCCCCGGGTGGCCGCGCTGCCGGACTGGCAGGCCGCCGCCGAGGCGGCCGGCGCGGTGACCGGCGGCGGGGACGACGGCGTGGTGCTGCGCGGACTCATCGCCACGCTGGCGCCGGACCGGCGGGAGGCGTTCGTGGCGACCCAGGTGCTCGGCCTGTCCTACGCCGAGGCGGCCGAGGTGTGCGGCTGCCCGGTGGGCACCATCCGCTCCCGCGTGGCCCGCGCCCGGGAGGACCTGGTCGCCGCCTGGTCCGGCGACGCCCGTGACCGCCGGGCCCGCTGAGACCCGCCCGCTGACACCACGACCGCCGGGCCCCGCCGGGATCGCGACCGGCCGGGTGAGCCGCGACCCGGTGACCCGCGCCGAGGGCCGTCAGGCGGCGCGCCGGTCGCGGGCCTGTGCGGGGTACGGGCCGGGCGGCACCAGCCGCAGCGCCGGCGCGGCCGGTTCCTCGGCCGGCAGCGCCCACCGGGATCCCTCCGACCGGCGCTGCCCGGGCGGGGTGTCGCCGGGGCGCCGGCCGAGGCGGGACAGCACCAGCATGACGGCCCAGCCGACAAGCAGGAAACCGTGGCTGACCAGCCGGGTCATCGCCACCTGCCCGGTGATCAGGTCGTTGACGGACAGCAGTACGAGCGTGGCGACGAACGCGCTGAGCATCGGCAGCAGGCCGGACGGGGCGGACCGGCGCGCGGCCACGTAGAGGAACCCGGCGCCGACGGCGACGTTCCACGCCGCCGACTCGTGCCACAGGTGCTGGCCGGAGGCGTGCGCGTGCTCGACGACGGCCTCCCGGCCGATCTGGGCCAGGCCGAGGACGAGCTGCACCGCGCCGAGCAGGCCGAGCGCCCCGCGCAGGCCGAGCGTGATCCGGTGGCGGCGGCTGGGCCGGGGCGGGGGAGCGGCGGCCAGGACCGCGTCGACCAGGTCGGGCACCTGCGGGGCGAGCTGGGTACGGGCCCGCCGGGTCACCGACGCCGCGGAGTCGAACCAGCCGCGGCAGCCGGCGCAGCCGGTCAGGTGCGCCTCGGCCGCCTCGATCTCCGAGCCGGACGCCTCACCGTCCAGCTGTGCCGACAGGATCTCCCGCCACTGCTCACACGCCATGTAGGGATAGTCGTCGCCAGAGCCGCGCTGGTTCCCGGCGGGGTGCGGGTCACGCCTCGGTCAGGCGGGATTTCTGCACCTTGCCCATAGCGTTGCGGGGCAGCGCGCCGACCAGCCGTACCTGCCGGGGGCGCTTGTGCGCGGACAGGTGCCGCGCCACGAAGTCGATCAGTTCGGTCTCGGCCACGCCGTCGCCGACCACGTACGCGGTCACCTGCTGGCCCAGGTCGGGGTGGGGCGTGCCGACCACAGCCGCCTCCCGGACGCCCGGGTGGGCCAGGAGGGCGTCCTCCACCTCGCCGGCCCCGATCCGGTAGCCGCCGCTCTTGATCAGGTCGGTGGCGGCCCGGCCGACGATCCGGTGCGCGCCGTCCGGGTCGACAGTCGCGATGTCGCCGGTGCGGAACCAGCCGTCGGCGGTGCGGGTGGCCGCGTCGGCGTCCGGCCGGTTCAGGTAGCCGTCGAACAGCGTGCCGCCGCGTACCTGCAGCTCACCCATTGCGGCGCCGTCGGCGGGCAGCGGGCCGCCCTGCTCGTCCACCACCCGCGTGCGCACGCCGGGCAGCGGCACGCCCACCGTGCCGGGCCGCCGGGGACCGTCGGCGCGGGCGCTCACCGTCACGAGCGTCTCGGTCATGCCGTACCGCTCCAGCGGCCGGTGCCCGGTCAGCCCGGCCAGCGCCGCGAAGACCGGCTCGGGCAGCGCCGCGCTGCCGGACACGAGCAGCCGGGCGCCGCGCAGCGCCCGCGCCGCCGCGGGTCGCGCCGCGATCCGCGACCAGATCGTGGGTACGCCGAAGTACAGCGAGCCACCGGCTGCCGCGTACCGCTCGGGGTGGGGCCGGCCGACGTGGTGCAGCCGGCTGCCGACGCGCAGCGGGCCGAGCACGCCGAGCACCAGCCCGTGCACGTGGAACAGCGGCAGGCCGTGCACCAGCAGGTCGTCCGGGGTCCAGGCCCAGGCGTCGGCGAGCCCGTCCAGGCAGGCGGCGACCGCGCGGCGGGACAGCACCGCGCCCTTCGGCGCGCCGGTGGTGCCGGAGGTGTAGAGGATCAGCGCGGTGGCCGCCGGGTCCGGTTCGGGATGCGCGGTGTCCGAGCGCCGGGCCAGGTCCAGCGGTACGACAGGCGGCGAGCCGGCGTGCGGTGTGCCGGGCGGCGCGAGCAGCAGCTCCACGCCGGAGTCGCGCAGGATGTGGTCGCGTTCCATCGGGCCGGCGTCGGGCGGCACCGGCACCACCGCCGCGCCGGCGAGCAGCCCGCCGACCACGCCGACCACCGTCTCCAGACTGGCCGTGGCGGGCACCGCCACCCGGGTCGCGCCGCGCAGGTCGTCGGCGACGGCAGCGGCCGCCCGGCGCAGTTCCACCCGGGACAGCGACCGGTCGCCCACCCGGACCGCGCCGGGGCGTTCGTCGGTGGACCCGGCGAGCCCGCTCAGCAGCGACATGCGCACCCCTTTTCGGTATGCCCGCCCGATGTACCGCGACCGTAGCCGGGCCGGCCACCCCTGCCGGACGTGCCGTCGGGTATGTGTCATCGTGGTCGGCGGCGAGGGAGGGTGGCATGTCGGGTCCGTTGCACGGGGTGCTGGTCGCCGACTTCTCCCGGATCCTCGCCGGCCCGTACGCGACGATGCTCCTGGCCGACCTCGGCGCGGACGTGGTCAAGGTGGAGGCGCCCGGCGGCGACGACACCCGCGGCTGGCGGCCCCCGGTGCGCGACGACGTCTCCACCTACTACCTGGCGGTCAACCGCAACAAGCGCTCGCTGGTGCTCGACCTGACCGATCCCGGCGACCTGACGCTCGCGCACCGGCTGGCCGGCCGGGCCGACGTGCTGATCCAGAACTTCCGCCCGGGCGCGCTGCGCCGCTTCGGCCTCGACCACGACACGGTCACCGCCCGCAACGCCCGCCTGGTGTACGCCTCGATCAGCGGCTTCGGCGACGCCGGGGGCGCCGACCTGCCCGGGTACGACCTCATGGTGCAGGCCGCGGCCGGGCTGATGAGCCTCACCGGGGACGCGGACGGCCCGCCCTACAAGGCCGGGGTGGCGGTGTTCGACGTGATCGCCGGGCTGCACGCGGCGGTCGGGATCCTGGCCGCGCTGCGGCACCGGGAGGAGACCGGGCGCGGGCAGCACGTCACAGTGGATCTGCTCTCCTCGGCGCTGTCCGGGCTGGTCAACCACACCAGCGCGTACGTCGCGGGTGCGGCGGCCCCGCACCGGATGGGCAACGCGCACCCGAGCATCGTGCCGTACGAGCCGCTGCCCACCGCCGACGGCGAACTGGTGGTGATCGCCGGGAACGACGCCCAGTTCCGCACCCTCTGCCGGGTGCTCGGCGTGCCGGAGCTGGCCGGCGACGCGCGGTTCGGCCGCAACGCCGACCGGGTCGCGCACCGCGACGAGCTGCGGCCGCTGCTGGTGGCGGCGCTGTCCCGGCGCGGCAGCGCGGAGTGGTTCGCCGACCTGCGGGCCGCCGGCGTGCCGTGCAGCCCGATCAACTCGGTGGCCGAGGGGGTGGCGCTGGCCCACGGGCTGGGCCTGGACCCGGTGGTGACGACCGGCGGGGTGCCGGGCATCCGGAACCCGATCGGCCTGTCCGGGGCGCCGCCCCGCTACGACCTGCCGCCGCCGGAGCTGGACGAGCACGGCGCCGCACTGCGCGCCTGGCTCGCCGCGGAGTGACCGGCCCGGCCGCCGTCAGAGCGTCTCGACCAGCCGGAAGCGTTCCAGCACGGCCGCTGTGTCGTCGTCGACGGTGAACGCCGGGTCGCCGAGCCAGCCGCGGTAGTCCTCGCCGTGCCAGAACCGCTCGTGGCCGGCTCGCCAGGCGGCGATGGTCTCGAACCCCTCGCCCTCGTCCCGGGCGTGGTCGAGGTCGACGTCACCGAGGCGGGCGACGCGGACCTCGACCAGCTCGATCACCGCCACCCGCCGGCCGTCGGAGTCGATCACCGCCGAGCGGGTGCCGACCGCCGGCAGCGGCTCGCCGTCGATCTCGTAGTCCTGGACCAGCCCGGTGGTGGTGGTCTTGCTCCCGTCGAGCACCGCGGCGACGAGCTGGTCGCGCAGCGGGCCGGGGAAGGCGAACTCGAAGGTGGGCAGGTCGGCGTCCATGCGCGGCAGCGTAGCCGGGCCATGCGGGGCGGGCGACCGCGTTCTGCGGCGCCCGGCTGTTCAGTCCGGCCACTCAGCCCGGCAGCGGCAGCGTCCGGCCGAGCCAGTCCAGGAGCACCCGCTCGTACTGCGGGCTGACGCTGTCCAGACTCTCGCCCTCGCCGAGCGTGGGCGCATGATCGCAGCCGGCCAGCCGAGCCACCGTCAGCTCGGCGTGGCGCGCCGCCCGTCGCCACACCGCGAGGCTGTCCTCGATCGGGATCCACGCGTCCGTCTCGCCGTAGCAGAGCAGCACCGGGCAGGTCAGCCGCGCCAGCACCGGCGCCGGGTCGTAGTCCATGTCGGTCCAGGTGCCGGCCGTGGCGGGCAGCTGCTCGGGCAGGAACGCCAGCGGGAACCACGGCTGCCGGGCCGCCGCGTCGATCGCCGCCTGCGCCACTGGGCGCGGCACCTCACCGCGCTGGTAGCCCTCGGCGACGCGGCGCAGCCCGGCCAGCTCGGCGAGCTCGGCCGGGCCGTAGCCGTTGCGGCGGAGCTGCTCGGCGGTGCCGTGGCGCATCTGGACCGCGGGGCTCACCGCGCTGCACCCGACGAGGACGAGGAAGTCGACCGGGTGCCGGACGGCGGTCAGCGCCGCCGCCCACGCGCCCTGGCTGAAACCCCAGAGCCCGACCGGGGCCGTCCCGACGTGCCGGCGCAGCTCGGTGAGCGCGGCGGACGCGTCGTCGGCCTGCTCGGCCAGCGGCACGTCGTGCCCGTCGATCCGGGCGCGGCGGTCGTAGCGCAGCACCGCGACCCCGGCCGGCGGCAGCAGCCGGGCCAGGTGTTCGTAGAGGAAGTAGGACCGCTGCTCGGCGTGCGAGCCGTGCAGCACCACCAGGCCGCCGCGTACCGGCCCGGCCGGCAGATCGAGGACCGCCGGCAGGCCCGCCGCGCCGATCATCGTCTCCATGCCGGGCAGTGAACCACGAACCGTCCCGCCCGGTGGTCCCGGCCGCCGTCCGGGACACCCGCCTGCGTACGCTGACCAGGTACGTCGCCGCGACCGTGGAGAACCGCCATGACCAGCCCCGCATCCCGTACCGTCCGGGTCGCCCGCGCCGAGGACGTGACCGCCCTCGTCGACCTGATCGAGTCGGCGTACCGGGGTGAGCGCAGCCGGCAGGGCTGGACCCACGAGGCGGACCTGCTGGCCGGGCAGCGCACCGACCCGGAGATGGTGGCTGCCGCCGTCACCGGCCCGGGCGGCGTGGTGCTGGTCGCCGAGCAGGACGGCGGCCTGGTGGCCTGCTGCCAGCTGGAACGTCGCGACGACCACGTCTACTTCGGCATGTTCGCCGTCGCCCCCGGCCGGCAGGGCGGCGGCCTGGGCCGGGAGCTGCTGGCCGAGGCCGAGCGCTACGCGGCCGAGCAGTGGCACGCCGGTGAGATGCGGATGACAGTGATCGTCCAGCGCGACGACCTGATCGGCTGGTACGAGCGGCGCGGCTACGTCCGCACCGGCGAGCTGAGCCCGTTCCCGTACGGCGACGAGCGGTTCGGTGTGCCGCTGCGGCCGGACCTGGCGTTCGAGACGCTGCGCAAGAAGCTCGGCTGACTCAGCCCGCCAGATCCCGGCGACCGTAGGCCCAGCCGCCCAGGGCCGCCAGGACTAACGCCGCCGCGACCAGCACGCCCTGAGCCGTCCAGTTCGGCGCCGCGTCGGGCACCGCGGCGAGATGCGCGTACGGCGACAGCGCACCGACCCAGGCGGGGGCGCGCACGCTCTCCGTCACCACTGCCAGCAGGAAACCACCCGCTGTGGGCAGCATTCCCAGCACGGGAACCAGGCGGGGCGCCGCCCCGACGGCGAGGGTGGCCGCCCCGGCGCCGACCAACGCCAGCGGCAGCACGTTGAGCGTGCCCGCCAGGGCGGCGGTGAGCGGCAGGCCGGCGCCGACCACTGTGGTACCCAGCCACGTCGCGAGAGCGGCGGCGACCGCCAGAGCCACCGCCCCGGCGGACGCGCTGCCCACCTCGGCGGCGAGCAGCCGGGTCCGGCTGACCGGACCGGCCCGCAGCAGCGTGAGCCGGCCGGCGGCCTCGGCGGCGACGAAGGCGTTTAGCCGCGCGGTGGCGAACGCGCCGATCGGCACCGTCAGCAGCGCGAACAGTGTGGCCACGTACCCCCGCACCCGGTCGAGCCCGCCGAAGCCCGCCCGCGCGGCGAGATCGGCGAAGGCGGGATTCTGCTCGAGGAAGCCGGTCAGCGACGTGGCGAGCACGCCGATCAGCAGGAAGTAGGCGGTGACGCCGACGGTCCAGCCGGCGAGCGGGCGCAGGGCGCGTCGCATCGCGAAGGTCGGCACCGAGCCGAGCAGGCCGCGTCGCGGTGCGCGGCCGGCCGGTGGGCGCAGCAGTCCGGCGCCCACGTCGCGCCGCGAGCACAGGGCCAGCGCCGCCCCGGTCAGCAGGACGACGGCGGCCAGCGACACGAGCAGCGGCGTCCACCGGTTCTCGTGATAGGGACGGGTGAGCGCGAGCGGACCGTATGGCGGAAGCAGTCGGAGCCACGCCGGCGCCGCCCCGGAGTCGCCGGTCATCCGCGCCAGGAGGCCGGCCCCGAGCACGGCCAGGCCGCTGCCGGCCGCCCCCGCCCGGGTCGGCTGGACCTGCACGACGACGGCGCCCACCGCGACCGCGAACGCGCCGGCCGAGGCGACACCGGCACCGTGCAGCAGCGCCCCCTGCCACGGCGTGCCGGCGATCGTCAGCGCGGCCGCGAGCAGTGTTCCGGCCAGCGCCGATGCCGCCGTCAACGGTGCCAGGTGACGCCGCAGCACCGCCGCCGGCGTCAGCCGGCCGGCGAGCAGCAGCCCCCACCGGCCGGCCTCCTCCTCGCCCCTGGTCAACCGGACGGTCGCCAGCAGGCTCCACACACTGACCAGCACGGCCAGCACCATGCCGGTTCGCCACACGGTGAACCCGCCCGCGGTGTCCAGTGCGACGGGTTCGCCGAACAGGGTGCGGATCGCGGGGTTGCGCGCCAGCGCCTCCAGGCCGGAGGCGCCCATTCCCTCGCCGACGGTGCGCGCGTAGGTGCCCACCACGAGGACGGACATACCGACGGTCACGCCGGTCACGACGAGGGCCGGCCGCCAGATCCCGCGGGCGGCGAGCAGGCTGACCGCTGTGCCGGCCGGGCGCGTCACGCCTGCTCCCCGTAGTAGTCGAGGAAGATCTCCTCCAGGCTCGGCTCGCGCACCGTCAGCGTGCTGATCTCCGCGCCGGACAGGGCTCGCAGCGCGGCGGCGGGCGGGCCGGCGAGGGTGAAGCGCAGCAGCCCCTCCCGCTCCTCGACCGCTTCGACGCCGGGTACGCCGGCCAGATCCGGCGCGGGGTCGGTGAACCGTACCGTCACCTCGCTCCGGTGCAGTCGCCGCAGCTCCGGCACCGGGGCGACGTCCACGAGCCGGCCGGCCCGCAGGATCGCCACCCGGTCACAGACCGCCTCCACCTCGGCGAGCTGGTGTGAGCAGAGCAGCACGCTCTGCCCGTTGTCCCGCGCTTCGCCGACCGCACGGCGGAACTGCAGTTCCATCAACGGATCCAGGCCGCTCGTCGGCTCGTCGAGCACGAGCAGCGGCGCCCGGGTGGCGAACGCAGCGACCAGGGCGACCTTCTGCCGGTTTCCGGTCGAGTAGGTGCCGGCCGGGCGGGACAGGTCGAGGGCGAACCGCTCGACGAGTTCGCCCCGGTAACGGGTGTCCGCACCGGGTCCGGTCGCGGCGAGCAGGTCGAGGATCTCCGCACCGGTGAGCTGCGGCCAGAGCGCCACGTCGGCCGGGACGTACGCCAGCAGCAGGTGCGCCTCACGCACGTCTGCCGCATCCGCCTCGAAGATCCGGGCCTCGCCCCGGGTGGGACGGGCGAGGCCGAGCAGCAACCGGATGGTGGTGGACTTGCCGGCGCCGTTCGGACCGAGGAGGCCGAGCACCTCACCCGCCTCGACGGTCAGATTCAGGCCGTCGAGGGCCACCAAGCGGCCGTAGTGTTTGGTCAGATCACGGGTGCGTACGGCGGGGCGGGCTCGCATCGCGCGGCTCCTGAGTCGGCGGGGCAACGACCGCCGACCAGGCTTCCCGGCACACCACGACCACCGTACTGCCGACGCCTCGCCTCTGGGAAGCCCCGCCGGGCGCCGTCACGGCCCCGGCGGCCGGTCGACCAGCGCGACCAGCTTCTTCGGGGCCAGCACGCAGTAGCTCTCGGTGAGCAGTTCGGCGACCTCGGTCCAGTCCGTGCCCGCGTCCAGTCGCAGGCCCACCACGTCGGCGGCCCAGTCCGGCTTGAAGAAGTGCGGCCCGGCCGCGAGCAGCCCGGCGATCTCGTCGCCGGGGGAGCGGAACGTCATCACGCAGACCGGCTCGTCGGTCGCCGCGGCCCGCGCGTACGCCGCCTGGTGGCCCGGGTCGACGGTGAGCACGTGGGCGAACGTACGGCCGCGGATCCGCCACCGCACGCCCACCCAGGCTGCTTCCTCGTAGGTCTCCGGCAGGCCGAGGCAGACCGGCCGCAGGCGGTCGAGGTGCTCGGGTGGGACGTCTCCGGGGCCGGTCATGCGCGCAGGCTAGCCGCAGCCCCCGACATTCCGGCCGCACCGGCGTGGCGACGCTGCCACAGGCCGTCCGACCAGGAAATGTCGTAGCCGGGGAGTACGACAGCGATGAGTTTCGGTGAGCCGCACGGTCATTGCCGGGAGAACCCCCTCGGACGAGAGGACGAGACATGAGCGGCATACGAGTACTTGTCGGCACGCGCAAGGGCGCGTTCATCCTGACCTCGGACGGCAAGCGTGACGACTGGACCGTCGGCGGACCGCACTTCGGCGGCTGGGAGATCTACCACCTGACAGGTTCACCAGTCGAACCGGACCGGCTGTACGCGTCCCAGTCCGGCGGCTGGTTCGGGCAGCTGATCCAGCGCTCGGACGACGGCGGCCGGACGTGGACGACGGCCGGCAACGACTTCGCCTACAGCGGCGAGGTGGGGCAGCACCTCTGGTACGACGGCACCCCACGGCCGTGGGAGTTCAAGCGGATCTGGCACCTGGAGCCGTCCCGCCACGACCCCGACACCGTGTACGCGGGCGGCGAGGACGCCGCCCTCTACCTGACCACCGACGGCGGCCAGAAGTGGTCCGAGCTGACCGCCCTGCGGCAGCACCCGACCGGCCCGTCCTGGCAGCCCGGCGCGGGCGGGATGTGCCTGCACACGATCCTCCTCGACCCGGCCGACCGGGACCGGATCTACGTGGCGATCTCGGCGGCGGGCGCGTTCCGCAGCGACGACGGCGGCGCGAGCTGGCTGCCGATCAACAAAGGGCTGCGCTCGGGCGAGATCCCGGACACCGACTCCGAGGTCGGGCACTGCGTGCACCGCCTCGCCCAGCACCCGTCCCGGCCGGACACGCTGTTCATGCAGAAGCACTGGGACGTCATGCGCACCGACGACGCGGGCGCGAACTGGCGGGAGGTCAGCGGTGACCTGCCGACGGACTTCGGTTTCCCGATCGCGGTGCACGCGCACGAGCCGGAGACGGTCTACGTGGTGCCGATCACCAGCGACTCGCTGCACTACCCGCCGGAGGGCAAGCTGCGCGTCTACCGCAGCCGCACCGGCGGCGAGCACTGGGAGCCGCTGACCGAGGGCCTGCCGCAGTCGCACTGCTACGTCAACGTGCTGCGCGACGCGATGGCCGTCGACACGCTCGACCCGTGCGGCATCTACTTCGGCACCACCGGCGGGCAGGTCTACCACTCGGCCGACGGCGGCGACACCTGGGCGCCGATCGTGCGGGACCTGCCGGCGGTGCTCTCGGTCGAGGTCCAGGTGCTGCCGTGATCCGGGTGGTGCTGCCGGCGCACCTGAAGAACCTGGCGCACGTCGCCGGCGAGGTACGCGTCGAGGTGGCCGGGCCGCCCACCCAGCGGGAGGTGCTCGACGCGCTGGAGACCGCGTACCCGATGCTGCTCGGCACGATCCGCGACCGGCACAGCGGGCAGCGCCGGCCGTTCGTCCGCTTCTACGCCTGCGAACTGGACCTCTCCAACGAGTCCCCGGACGCTCCGCTGCCGGAGGAGGTGGTCGCCGGCAAGGAGCCGTTCATCGTGCTCGGCGCGATGGCCGGCGGCTGAGCGGCGCGACCGGCGGTCGCGCCGCGCGATCGGGTGTCGAGCGGCACGGCCGGCGGTTGGGACGGCGCGATCGGGAACCGCGCCCGTCACCGCCACGTCTGACCGGCATGACAGGTCACGGACCCCGGACGCTTGGATGGACGATGGCCGCCGCGCTGGCTCTCGCCGGCTGCACCGCGTCACCCCCGGCCGCCGAGCCGCCGGCCGCCGGCCCGCCCGCCGGGCAGGTCGTGCCGGCCGGCGGGCTGCGGCTGGTGGCGTTCGACGGCTGCGACGAGGCGCTGCGGCAGCTCCGCACGGCCGCGAAGGCGGCGGTCGGCCCGTGGGGCTTCGGACCGGACGTCCTCCGGCAGTTCAGCGCGGAACGGGCGACGGCGCTCGGCGGCGCCGCCAAGGATGCGGGCGCGGCGGCCTACTCCGGCACCAACGTGCACGAGGCCGGTGTGGACGAACCGGACATGGTCAAGACCGACGGGCGGCGGATCGTCACTGTCACCGGGGGCGTGCTGTCGGTGGTCGATCCGGCGAGCCGCCGCGTGACCGGCCGGCTGGCGCTCGATCCCGACGCCGAGCGGTTCGCCGGTGACGAGGGGAGCCTGCTGCTGCACGGCGACCGGGCGCTCGTGCTGCTGCACGCGGGCCGGATCGTCAAGGGCCCCGTACCGGACGGGCAGACCCGCCCGGGCAGGACCCCGCAGGCCCGGCTGGTCCTGCTGGACCTCGCCGGACCGCCCCGCGTGGTCGGGGAGTACCGGATCGACGGCCTCCTGGTCGACGCCCGCCAGTCCGGTACGACCGCCCGGGTGGTGATCCGGTCCACGCCCCGGCTCGACTTCCCCTTCCGCTCCGACCGTAAGACCGACGCCCAGCGGATCGCCGCCAACCGGGCGATCATCGACAAGGCCACGCTCGACGACTGGCTGCCCCGCTACGAGATCCGCGACGGCGTGCGGACCGTCGGCACCGGACGGGTGGGCTGCGACCGGGTCAGCCGGCCGACCGGCTTCTCCGGCGCCTCGATGGTCACGGTGCTCAGCTTCGACCTGGGCGCGTCCGCGCTCGACGCCGGTGACCCGGTCACCGTGGTCGCCGACGGTGAGACCGTCTACAGCAACGGCCCGCGCCTCTACGTCGCCAACGACCAGCGCTGGCGGACGTGGCGTGGCGCGCTGTCCGGGGCGCGTGACGCCGGCACCGAGATCTACCAGTTCGACACCGCGGGGGCCACGCCACGCTTCGTCGCCGCCGGGTCGGTGCCCGGCTGGCTGATCGACCAGTACGCGTTGTCCGAGTGGGACGGTCACCTGCGGGTCGCCACCACCACCGGCGACACGTGGAGGCGGGAGAGGTCCTCCCAGTCCGGCGTCTACGTGCTGCGCGCCGACGGGGCCACGCTGAAGCGGGTCGGCGCGGTCACCGGCCTCGGCAAGGGCGAGCAGATCTTCGCGGTGCGGTTCGTCGGCGGCACCGGATACGTGGTCACGTTCCGGCAGACCGACCCGCTGTACGGCGTGGACCTGCGCGACCCGGCCGCGCCCCGGGTCACCGGCGAGCTGAAGATCAACGGGTACTCGGCGTACCTGCACCCGGCCGGCGACGGCCGCCTGATCGGCGTCGGCCAGGACGCGACCGGCCAGGGTCGGGTGACCGGCACCCAGGTGTCGCTGTTCGACGTGGCCGACCCGGCCCGGCCGGCCCGGATCGCGCAGCACCACATCCCCGGCGGCTGGTCCGAGGTGGAACACGACCCGCACGCGTTCCTGTACTGGGAGCCGGAGCGTCTGGTGGTGCTCCCGGTGCGGCAGCCGGGCGTGGTCACCGACCGCGCCGACGGCACCAGGCGTGCGCCGTCCGGCGGGGTGCTGGCGCTGCGCGTCGGCGACAAGGGCTTCACGGTGGCCGGGGCCGTCGACCACCCGGGCGCCCTGGACGACGGCCGCGAGTGGGCGCCGATCCGCCGCTCGCTGATGATCGACGGCGTGCTCTGGACGGTCTCCGACGCCGGTCTCAAGGCGACCGCCCTGGCCGGCATGACCACCCTGGCCTGGGTGCCGCTGACCTGACACCGGCCGGACCTCGCCGCGCGCGTGGGCGCGCGACGAGGTCCGGCACGTCACTGTTCCAGCGCCGCCTCGGCCGCCGCGACCTGTGGCCCCACGCGCAGCGCGTACGCGACGACGCCGCCGAGGAGGAAGGTCGCCGCGGTGACGGCGGCGATCCGGTTGCCCGGCTCCTGTGCCATCCACAGCGCGACCTGCCGCCATTTCGGCCCGCCCGGCGCGGCCAGCAACGCGCCCAGCGCGGCCCAGGCGGTCGGCACCTGCCAGGCGGCCCGGGCGCCGGCCAGCGCTGCGCCGAGCCCGACCAGCCCGATCAGGCCGGCCGTGTCGCGGGCCAGCACTGACAGCGGCCCGAAGTCGGCGCCGAGCACGCGGGCGGCGGCCAGCAGTCCGACCACCAGTGCGCCGTACCCGATCAGGTGCCCGGCCCGGCGCGGCGCCCACTGCCACGCGGCGGTCCGCTCCAGCGCCGGGTCGGTGCCGGCGAGCGTCGGCCCGAGCGGCGCCACCGCCAGCGCGGTGGTGAGCACGGCGAGCCGGGCGGGTACCTCGGGACGGTCGGTGAAGGCGGACCAGGAAAGAGCCATCACGGCGACGGCGACTGCCGATCCGGCCAGGGCGGCGGGTATCCGGCGGGACCGCACGTACAGCGGCAGCCAGCGGGTCACGGCGCGGCCCGTCCGGTGAGCGCCGGCATCAGGTCCGGCTCGCACCGCGCGGCCGCGTCCCGCAGCGCGGTGACCCGCCGCAACTGCTCCGGGGCGGGCAGGGCGCGCAGCTGCCGCACCCCGGCCCGGATCTCGTCCTGCTGCTCGTCGGCGTACCGGTATCCGGTCCAGGAATCCCACAGCCGTACGGTCTCGGCGTCGAGCAGCCAGGCCGCGGCGATCGCCGGGGCGATGTCGTCGCCGCTGCGCCCGCAGCCGGACCAACCGGTGCCGCCGCCCAGGGCGATGCGTTCGGCCACGTCCGCGGGCCGGCCGGTGTCCGGGTCGACCTCCAGGAGGAACTGCACGCTGCCCGGTGCCGGCTTGGGCCGGTGCCACTGCTCGCTGTCGTTGCTGCCGATGGTGTCCAGCCGCACTTCCACCGCGCGGGCCGGCGCGTCCGGCAGTTTCGCCAGCGCGCGCAGTCCTCGGCGGGCCTCGGGAGTGATCTGGGGCAGCAGGTGCGCGTTGACGGCGGTGACGCACACCTGCGGCGTGCCGTCGGCGCAGACGTAGCGGCGCGCAGACTGGTCGAGCTGCCAGATGCCGGCGGGGCCCGGTGCGCTGATCAGCAGGAGTCCCGCGACACCGGCGGCGAGGCTCGCCGCCGCGCCGGCCCGGAGCGGCCACGACCGGCCCGCCGTCAGCAGCAGTCCGGCGAGGACCAGCCCGACACCCAGCGCCAGGCGGCTGAGCAGTAGCCGGTCGGACAGCGTCTCCCACGGCGTGTCCGGCGGCCAGGAGATCATGAGGGACGCGTTCGTCAGCCGGCTACCGGCCGGACCGCCGAGCATGGCGGTGCCCTCCTGCGCCACCAGGCCGGCGGCGGCCAGCAGTGGCGGCAGCAGCGGTGAGGACCACAGCCGGCCCGCTGCCACACCGACCCAGGCCGCGCCCACCAGCACCAGCACGTCGATCAGCGGCCCGGCGAATCCGCGTACGCCGAGGTAGGTGCCGCCGGTGGCGATCACCGCCGCGCTGGCGGCGACCACGAGCAGGTGCGCGGCGGCGGCGGCGACGCCGAGCGCTGTCATCGCCGGCAGCGCGCGCTGCCAGCGGGGCCGTCCGGTGCTGTTCATCAGCTCGTCGGCGCGGGTACGGCGGTCCCGGCGGCCGAGCACCGCGCCACCGGCGAGCGCGAGCGGCATCAGCAGGAAGACGTTGGAGGCGTGCACGTAGCCCAGCCGCAGCCACTGTCCCTGCCAGAAGTCGTACATGCTGGCGGTGCCGAGGACGCCGACGGCGATCAGCAGCACCGCCACGGCCGGCGCGTTGGAGCGGCGCAGTTCGACGCGTACCTGTCGGATCATCGGGCGCTCCGGTGCTGCTGGAGGAGGTACGAGTAGCCGCGCTCAGCGGCGCTGTCGCCGACGCCGCCGGTCTCGCCGTGGCGGACCAGGTCGGCGGGCAGGCCCTGGAACACGCGGGCGCCGTGATCCATCAGGATGACGTCCGAGCAGGCCGCCACCACGTCCTCCACCAGGTGGGTGGAGACCAGCACGCAGGCGTCCGCGCCGAGTTCGCGGATCAGTTCACGGAACTCGATTCGCTGTTCCGGGTCCAGGCCGACTGTCGGTTCGTCGAGCAGCAGCAGGTCCGGTTCGTTCACGATCGCCTGGGCGATGCCGGCCCGGCGCAGCATGCCGCCGGACAGCGACTTGAGCTTGGCGTCGGCCCGGTCGGTGAGGCGTACCCGGTCGATGGCCCGCTGGGCCGCGCCCGGCACCGCCGAGGCGGGCATCTCCCGTAGCCAGGCCACGTACTCGACGTACTCCCGCACGGTGAACCGGGGGTAGTAGCCGAACTGCTGCGGCAGGTAGCCGAGCCCGCGGCGCACCGGCCGCAGCTCACGCGACGCGGTCGCGTCCGCGCCGAGCAGCCGCAGCACGCCGGCGTGCGGCCTGACCACTGTGGCGAGCGCGCGCATCAGCGTGCTCTTGCCGGCGCCGTTCGGGCCGAGCAGCCCGTGCACGCCGGCGCCGAGTGTCAGGCCCAGGTTGTCGACGGCCAGGTGCCGCCCGGCCTTCACCGACAGTCCCACCGCCTCGATCCGCCAGGCGTGCCGGGTCGGCGCCACCTCGTCGGCGCTCACTGCGCGTACCAATGTCGTCTCCTTCTCGGGGCAGGGTGATCCGCGGCACCGTCGGGGCGCCGTGGCGTGGTTCCGGGGGCCGGCGTCAGCCGGCGGGCCGCCGCAGGTGTTCGGCGCGCAGCGTGGTCAGCACGGTGAGCACGACGGCGGCCGCCGCCCAGGCGGGCATGGTCGCGGGCCGGAGCAGGGCCTCGGTCGTGGCGGCGGCGCGGGCCGCGTCGGCGGCGCCGGTGAACGACATGGCCGCGACCGCTGCGAGCCAGCCGCCGCCGAGGAGCGCGGCGGCCAGCGGCACCCCGACGCGGCTGCCGAGCAGCAGCGTCGCCGCGGTGAACGTCAGGCAGGGCAGCAGCCACAGCGCGGGGTTGCGGCCGACCGCGAACCCGGCTATGGCGAGCACCGGCGCCACCAGGAGCAGAACCGCGAGGGTACGGCGAAGCAGCAGCTCCAGCCCGGCGCGGGCGGTGCCGGCGACCACCTCCCAGTTCGGGTTGGCGCGATGTGACCAGGCCACCGCGAGCCCCGCGAGCGGCGCCACCGGCGCGAGCAGCAGCACCGCCGAGGGCTGCTCCGGAAAGTTGCGGTCCAGCAGCACCGCCGCGAGGATCGCCGTGCACGTCATGGCTGCCCAGGCCAGCATCGACCAGTCGGTCCAGCGCAGCCACCACCGTCGCAACGGGCGCCGGCGCACCGGCTGCGGCCCGGTGCGCGCCTGTTCCAGGATCGCCTCCCGGGCGTCGCCGAGCAGCGCCCGCAGTGGCGGTGCGGCCAGGTCGCCGAGCCGGTCGCGGCACTCGGCGCAGCCCTCCAGGTGCACCTCGATCGTCCAGGCGGCGGCGTCGTCGTCGGGGCCGCCCGCCGCGTACGCGGCCAGTGCCGGCGGGGGAACGTGAGCCGTCATGCCAGTGCCTCCCGTAGCGCGTTGCGGGCACGCCGCGCCCGGCTCTTCACGGTGCCCTCCGGCACCCCCAGCAGGACGGAGGTCTCCCGGACGGTCAGTCCGTCCAGGACCATCGCGGCGAGCACCGCCCGCAGTTCCGGGGCCAGCGCGTCCAGCGCGGCTCCCACCTCCGAGCCGAACGACCCGGCGAGCGCCTCGTCCTCGGCGGCCGGCGAGCTGCGCACCGGCAGGATGTCGGTCGGCACCTCCTGCACCCGGGCGCGGCGGCGCAGCGCGTCGACCAGGCGCCGGGCCGCGATGGTCCAGATCCAGCCGGCGGCCGAGCCGCCCGGCGCGTCCGCGCCACCGGAGCGCCGCAGCCCGCTGAACGAGCCGGCGGCCCGCCACACCGTGAGGTACGTGTCCTGGAGGACCTCGGCCACGATGCCGTCGTCGGCGCACCGCCGCCGCAGCCGGATCGCGAGCCACGGCGACGTACGCCGGTACAGCTCGTCGAACGCGTCCAGGTCGGCGCGCGCGACCCGCCGCAGCAGCCGCTCCTCGTCCTGTTTGCTTCCTCCCACGCCTAGATGGTCGATCACGGACCCTCCGACGGATCACGGCGCGGCGTGACCTGGGTCACACCACGCCGTGGGTAGGTGTCCGTCACTCCGCCGCGGCGAACGGTCCCTTCGGTCCGAACGCCAGCGCGGCGAACCGCTCGCCGATGCGCCGGTCGGCGGCCGGGTCGGGGTGCAGCTCGTCGGGCAGCGGCAGCTCGGCGTAGTCGGCCTCGCCGTACAGCTCCAGCCCGTCGAGGTAGTGCAGGTTCGGGTCGGCGCCGGCCCGGGACGCCACGATCCGGGCCAGTTCGGCGCGGATGACGCGCAGCGAGAGCCGGCCGGATGCCACGTCGGCCGGGTCGCCGGTGGCCCGGAACCGCACCTTCCCGTCGACGAGGTCGACCGCGCCCGGGCCGGGCGTGTCCTCCTGGACCGGGCACAGGATCGACGACACGACAAGCAGCGGGGTCTCCGGATGCCCCTCGCGGATGGTGTCCAGGAAGCCGTGCACGGCGGGACCGAACGCGCGCAGCCGCATCAGGTCGGCGTTCACCACGTTGATGCCGATCTTGACGCTGATCAGGTCGGCCGGGGTGTCGCGCATCGCCCGCGCGGTGAACGGGTCGAGCAGCGCGCTGCCGCTGAACCCGAGGTTGACCAGCTCCACGCCGGCGAGCGTGGCGGCGATCGCCGGCCAGGTGCCGGTGGGGCTCTCCGCGTCCGAGCCGTGGCTGATCGAGCTGCCGTGGTGCAGCCACACCCGGCGGCCGTCCGTGCCGGCCGGCTCGACCGGCGCGTCGGTGCGCAACGCCACCAGCTCGGTGATCTCTCGCTGCGGCAGCCAGATCACCACCTCCTTGTCGGTGGCGGGCAGGCCGGTGAAGCGCACCGTGGCGACCGGACCCGGCTCGACGCCGGACGTGCCGGTGGCCAGGTCGACGGTGAGCACCTTGCCGCCGTCGGCGGTGGCCTGACCGGCGAGGTGGCCGTCGACGACCAGGTCGTAGCGGCCGTCGGGACGCGGCCCGGTGCCCCGGTAGACCATCTTCATGGGCAGCACGTCCAGTTCGACTGTGGTGGCGCGGGTCCGGAACGCCAGCCGTACGCCCGACGGCATCGCCTCGGCCATCGTCAGCTGCGGGTCGGTGTTCTGCGCCCGGGCCCACGCGGGCAGCCGGTGCGGCAGCACCCCGTCCGCTGTCTGTTCCAGGTCGAGCGCGCCGCGCAGCAGGTCGGTGGTGATCGGGGTGGTGAGGTGCGGGGATGCCATGATCCTGATCCTGCCCCCGGATTCGGGGGAGCGGCCACCTGATTCATCCGACAGGCCGGACTCGTGACGCTGGGTCAGTCCGTGAGCACCAGGTCCACGTACCGGGCGGTCATGGTGGCGAGCACCCGGTCCGGGTCGGTGGCCCACACCTCGGCGTTGAAGATCTCCACCTCGACGTCACCGGTGTAGCCGGCGGCCTCCACCGCGCGGCGCAGCGGCGGGAAGTCGATGTGCCCGTCGCCCATCATGCCGCGCCCGAGCAGCACGTCGGCCGGCAGCGGGGTGAGGAAGTCGCAGATCTGGAAGCTCGCGATCCGTGCCCCGGCGCGGGCGATCTGCCGCCACACGTCCGGATCCCACCAGACGTGGAACGTGTCCACCACGACGCCGACCTGTTCGGCCGGGAACGCCTCGGCCAGGTCGAGCGCCTGCCCGAGCGTGGACAGCACCGCCCGGTCGGCGCAGTACATCGGGTGCAGCGGCTCCAGCGCGAGGCGTACCCCGCGCTCGGCCGCGTACGGCGCCAGCTCGGCCAGCGCGTCGGCGACCCGCTGCCGCGCACCGGCCAGGTCGCGGGAGCCGGGCGGCAGGCCGCCGCCGACGAGCACCAGGCAGGCGGCACGCAGTTCGGCGGCCTCGTCGATCGCGCGCCGGTTGTCCGCGAGCGCCGCGGCCCGTCCGGCGGCGTCGGCGGCGGTGAGGAACCCGCCCCGGCACAGCGACGACACCCGCAGCCCGGCGTCCGCGACGAGCCGCGCGGCGGCCGGTACGCCGATCTCCGCCACCGGCTCGCGCCACAGCCCGATCGCCGGGATGCCGGCGCGCACGCACCCGTCGACCGCCTGCGCCACCGACCAGCGCTGCGTGGTGCGCTGGTTGAGCGACAGCCGCGCCAGCCGGGGATCGGCGGTCATCCGGGCACGCCCGCGACGTCCAGGTACGCGCGCATCCGCCGCGCCGCCAACTCCGGGTCACCGAGCAGCCCGGCGGCGTCGGCCAGCCGGAACGCCTCCACCAGGTGCGGGACGCCGCGCCCGCCGTGCAGACCGCCGAGCATGGTGAAGCCCGGCTGCCGTCCGTTGAGCCAGGACAGGAACGCGATGCCGGTCTTGTAGTACGGCGTGGGCGGGGCGAACAGGTGCCGGGACAGCGGCACCGTCGGGTCGAGGATCGCCCGGAACCCGGCCCGGTCGTCCGCGTCGAGCCGTTCCAGCGCGGCCGACGCGGCCGGGGCGATGGCCGCGAACGCGCCGAGCAGCGCGTGGCTGAACCGCTTGCCGTCGCCCTCGATCAGCTCCGGGTAGTGGTAGTCGTCGCCGGTGTAGACCCGCACGGCCGGTGGCAGCAGCTCCCGCAGCCGCACCTCCCGGGCGGCGTCCAGCAGCGACACCTTCACCCCGTCGACCAGGCCGGCGTGGGCGTGCACCAGCGCCGCGAACGTCGCGGTGGCCTCGTCCAGGTCGGTCGAACCCCAGTAGCCGGACAGCGCCGGGTCGAACATGTCGCCGAGCCAGTGCAGCACCACCGGCGCGCCGGCCTCCCGCAGCACCCGCTCGTAGACGCGCAGGTAGTCGTCCGGGCCGGTGGCGAGCGCGGCGAGGTGCCGGCTGGCCATCAGCACCGGCGTGGCACCGCACTCCTGGACCACGGCGACCTGCTCGGCGTACGCGGCGACCACCTCGTCGAGCGTGCCGGGGACACCGGTGAGCTGGTCGGTGCCGGCCCCGGCGACGATGCGCCCGCCGCAGGCGGCGGCCTCGGCGGCGCTGCGCCGGATCAGCTCCCGCGTGGCCGCCCAGTCCAGCCCCATCCCGCGCTGCGCCGTGTCCATCGCCTCGGCCACACCGAGGCCCCACGACCACAGGTCACGCCGCACCGCGAGCGTCGCGTCCCAGTCCAGCCCCGCCGGGCGGCCGGGGGAGTTGTCGGCGTACGGGTCGGCGACGACGTGCGCGGCCGCGTACGCGATCCGGCCGGCCGGTGGCCCGGACGGTCGTCGCCACGCGGGTGGTTCGCGCAGCGTCAGCTTCTCGGTGCCGCCGTCCGGTGTGGGCAGCGTGATGTGCTTGCTCACCGAGGGATCTCCTCGATCGTCACCCGCCGCCCCTCGCGGGCCGAGCGCAGCCCGGCCTCGGCGAGTTGCACGCCGCGCGCACCGGCGAGGAAGTCCCACGGGAACGGCTCGTCGTCGACGACGTGGCGCAGGAACGCCTCCCACTGCACCTTGAACGCGTTGTCGTGCTCGCCGTTGTCCGGCACGGTCTGCCACTGCGCGCGGAACGGCTCGGTGACCGGCAGGTCGGGGTTCCACACCGGCATCGGGGTGGCGCCGCGGTGCTGGATGCGGCAGTCGCGCAGCCCGGCGACGGCGCTGCCGTGCGTGCCGTCGACCTGGAACTCGACCAGTTCGTCCCGGTGCACCCGGACCGCCCAGGAGGAGTTGACCTGCGCAACGATGCCGCCGGCCAGCTCGAAGATGCCGTACGCGGCGTCGTCGGCGGTGGCCCGGTAGCGGACGCCGGACTCGTCGACGCGCTCGGGGATGTGCGTGGCGGTGACAGCGGTGACCGCGGTGACCGGGGCGATGATCTGCTCCAGCACGTAGTGCCAGTGCGGGAACATGTCCAGCGTGATGCCGCCGCCGTCCTCGGCGCGGTAGTTCCAACTCGGACGCTGCGCGGCCTGCCAGTCGCCCTCGAACACCCAGTAGCCGAACTCGCCGCGCACGGACAGGATCCGGCCGAAGAAGCCGCCGTCCACGAGCCGCTTCAGTTTGCGCAGCCCGGGCAGGAACAACTTGTCCTGCACGACGCCGTTGCGGACGCCCTTGGCGGCGGCGAGCCGGGCCAGCTCCAGCGAGGCGAGGAACCCCTCGGCGAGCGGCTTCTCGGTGTAGACGTGCCTGCCGGCCTCGATCGCCGCCCGGATCGCCTTCTCCCGCGCGGTGGTCACCTGCGCGTCGAAGTAGATCTGGTGGGCGTCGTCGGCGAGCGCCGCGTCCAGGTCCGTCGTGTACGCCGTCAGTCCGTGCCGGGCGGCGATGGCGGCGAGCCGGTTCTCGTCGCGGCCGACGAGGGTCAGCTCGGGCCAGATGCGGCTGCCGTCGCGGGCCGGCACGCCGCCCTGCTCGCGGATGGCGAGCAGGGACCGGACGAGGTGCTGCCGGTAGCCCATCCGGCCGGTGACGCCGTTGAGGATGATGCCGACGGACGTGCGTTCCACTGGGCCTCCCCGCAGGTGAATGCGCTTTCAGTAAGCGCTTTCAGGGTGCTACCGTAGCCACGCCGGAACACCGGGTCAAGACGTTCCGCAGGGAGACGCATCGATGTCGCACGTGACGCTGGAAGACGTGGCCAGAGCGGCCGACGTCTCCCTGGCCACCGCCTCCCGGGCACTCAACGGCAGGCGCGTCACCCCGCACCTGCACGACCGCGTCCTGGCCGCCGCCGCGCGCCTCGCGTACACCCCGAACGCCCACGCCCGCGCGCTGGCCGGCGCGTCCCGGCGCAGCGTCGGCGTGGTCTGCCACGACGTCACCGACCCCTACTTCGCCGCCGTCGCCGGCGGCGTCATGCGGGTCGCCGCCGACAACGACCTGCTGGTCATGCTCGCCAGCACGTTCCGCGACCCGGAACGCGAGATCGCGTACGTGTCGATGCTGCGCGCCGAACGTGCCCCGGCGATCCTGCTCATCGGCTCCGGCTTCGAGGATCCCCGCTGGGAGCGGGCGATGGCCGCCGAGCTGGCGCCCTACCTCGACGGTGGTGGCCGGGTCGCGGTGGTCAGCCGGCACCGCACCCTGAAGGTCGACAGCGTGCTGCCGGAGAACCGGGCCGGCGCCGCCGAACTGGCCCGCACGCTGCTGGGCCTGGGGCACCGTCGCTTCGCGGTGCTGTCCGGTCCGCCCGAGCTGACCACCGTCGCCGACCGGCTCGGCGGGTTCCGCGACGAACTGGCCGCCGCCGGTGTGGCGCTCGACCCGGGCGCGGTGGCCGAGGCGGCGTTCACCCGCGACGGCGGCTACCGGGCGATGACCGAGCTGCTCGACCGCGGGCTCGACGCCACCTGCGTGTTCGCGTGCACCGACGTGATGGCCGTCGGCGCGTACGCGGCGCTGCGCGACCGCGGGCTGTCGGTCCCCGGCGACGTCTCGGTCGCCGGCTTCGACGACATCCCTGTCGTGCGCGACCTCACCCCGCCGCTGACCACAGTGGCGCTGCCGCTGCACCGGCTCGGCGAGGAGGCGATGAAGCTGGCCCTGACCGAGAACGCCGGCCGCCGCCGCCGGATCGTGCGCCTGCCCGGCGAGGTGGTGCTGCGCGCCAGCACCGCGCCTGTGGCCTGAGCCCGGCCGGTGGGGTGCCGTCATGATCGAGGACGCACCGCGCCGCTTGTCGGCCTGGCCAGCAGCCGCGGCGCCCAGGTGTTCGGCACCGCCCGGGTACTCGGCCCGGAGCACCCCGACCGGGCCCGCCACTGGGCCGCGTTCCGCTGGGAGAACGAGCACGCCGAGCGGGGCCGGTCGCTGTCCGAGCCGCCCGAGGACCCGCTCGTCGTGATCGAGGCCGACCGGATCGTCTACACCGAACACTGGCTGCGCCGCGAGGGCTACGCCCCACGCCAGCACTGGCGCCGCTGACGCCGTCGGCGCCAGGCGGCCGGAACACTACAGGCCAGCGGGGGAGCGGGCGGCTTGCAGCAGGTTGCCGGCCAGGCGCAGGTCCGCGCCGCCGACCCGGGCGAGCACGTCGATCGGCTCGATCGTGACGTGCGTCCAGAGCGGTGCGGGGAAGGCCGCGCGCAGCGTGTCCGCGTCCAGGCCCCAGCCCTCGCCCGCGTCTGGCGACACCGCCAGCACGAACACCGCGCCGCCGGGCGCGGTCAGGCGCGGCAGCAGAGCCAGGTAGTCGCGTACGGCAGCGCCCCGCCGGTCCAGCGAGTGCAGCAGCCCGGAGTCGAACACCGAGTCGTACGGCACCGGCGGCACCGGGATCCGGGTCGCATCGCACACCTCGAAGCGCACCGGCAGACCCGCCGCAGCAGCCTTGGCCCGGGCCTGGCCGATCGCCACCGGTGAGATGTCGACGCCTGTCACGTCGTGGCCGCGGCGAGCCAGCGCGAGCGCCAGCTCACCGGTGCCGCAGCCGACGTCGAGCACGCGCGGGCCGCGTACCCCGGTGTCGAGGACCGCGGCGAGCGCCGGCTGCGGGCCGCCGATCTCCCAGGGCGGGCGCTCGGCGTCGCGATAGAGGCGGTCGTAGTGGACGTCGTCCGGCTCGTCGGTCATCGCGTACCCCCTCGGTCGGCGCGGCCACCCCCGAGCGTGTCACGTCCGGCGGCGATCAGTGCCCCGCCGGGGTCAGAACCGCAGGCGGCGCAGGTAGCGGTAGCCGACGGCGGCGGTCTGCTGCGGCGTCACATCAGGGGTGTCGTTCTCCACGATGTACTCCATCACCTGGTGCCCCCGGAAGATCCGCGCGAAATCGATCATGCCGGTGCCCAGGTCCGCCATGTCGCCGGTGGCCGGGTCGCGGTCCTTGACGTGGTACTGCAACACCCGCTGCGGCGCCGAGCGGATCACGTCGAGCGTGAAGCCCTCCGGGTCGTCGACACCCTCGCCGGAGGTGATGCCGCCGGTGACCGCCCAGTAGATGTCGATCTCCAGGTGGACCAGGCGCGGGTCGAGTTCCTCGGTCAGCACGTCCCACGGCCGCCGCCCGTTGCCGAAGTCGATGGTGAACTTGTGCGCGTGGTTGTGGTAGCCGTACCGCAGGCCCGCCTTGCGCGCCGCGGCGGCTTCGACGTTCATCTGCTCCGCCCAGCGCTTCCAGTCGTCCTCGCGGTCGGAGTTCAGGTACGGCACCACCATGAACCGCTGGCCCAGCGTCCGGGCGTTCGCGATCTTCTCCTCCAGCGCGGCGGCGTCGGCGGCGATGCCGTCGTGGCTGGAACTGGCCTTGATGCCGATGCCGTCCAGGAAGCGGCGCAGCTCCCGCGCGGTACGGCCGAAGTAGCCGAGTGCCAGCTCGACCCGCGGGTAGCCGATCCGGGCCAGGTGCGCCAGCGTCGCGTCGTAGCCGGGAGGGCTGTTCAGCGCGTCGCGGACGGTCCAGAGCTGGAGGCTGATCAGCTCCTTCGGCACCGGGCGCCGGCCGTGATGGTGCCCGCCGCCCGCCTGGGCCGCAGTCGCGCCGAGCCCGGTGGCGAGCCCGATCCCGGCGAGCGCCGCCAAGGAGCCGCGCAGCAGGTCGCGCCGGTCCAGCGACTGCCGCAGCGCGGCGTGTCCGTCGAATCCATAGCACATGGTCGCACTCCTTCGTCGCCTGTGACCGACGCTACAAAAGGCATGTCGATATGTCTATGGCTTTCGGTGCCGTGAATAGAACTTTCGATCGGAGCGGCGGAAAGTCGGTACTGCGCGTCGCCGGTGCCGCGTGGCAGGCTCGGGGAGTGGCCGCATACGACGTCGCTCTCGTCCTGCTCGTCGACCCGACCGGCGCGATCCTCATGCAGCACCGTGACGGCAACGCGCCCGTCTCCCCGTACCAGTGGAGCCTGCCCGGCGGCAGCATCGAGCCCGGCGAGACACCGGAGCAGGCCGCCCGGCGCGAGCTACGCGAGGAGACCGGGCTGACCGCCGGTGAGCTGCACCTGCTGTGGAGCGGCCCCCGCCCGCACGAGGACGGCTTTCCGCACACCGTCACCGTGTACGTCTTCCGCGGCGCCACCGACGCCCGGCAGGAGGACGTCGTGCTCGGCGAGGGACAGGCGATGGTGTTCGTGCCCCGCGACCAGGTGCTCGACCGCGAGCTGGCGGTGAGCGCCGCGAAGGTGCTGCCGCTGCACCTCGCGGAAACCGTCTAGCGCCCGGTCAACGCCCCGGCCAGCACGCCGGCGAACCGGGGGAGCAGCTCGTCGTCGGGCAGATGATCCGGGTTGATCTCGGTGACCGACAGCCCGGCGAACCGCGGGCTCGCCACCAGCTCGGCCAGCGTCGCCGCCGCCTCGTCGAGCCTGAGCCCGAACGGCTCCGGCACGTCCGCCAGCGGCGCGTCCACGAAACTCAGCACGTCCACGTCGAAGTGCACCACGAACCGTTCGGCCGCGCCCTCGGCCACCGACCGGGCCCGGCGCGCCGCCGCCCGCGCGTCGGCGTGCACCTCGTCGGCCGGCACGTACGCGAGCCCCAGCTCCGCCACCAGCTCACGCTCGTGGTCACCGCGGGGCAGCGAGTCCCCGTACACCACCACGCGCTCCGGCGACAGCAGCGGCACCGCCGGCCCGACACCCGCCACCTCGGGCAGCGTCCCCGGCAACCCGAGCATGTGCGCCAACCCCATGGCGTCCAGGTTGCCGTTCGCGCGGGTCTCCGGCGTGTAGAGATCCGGGCCGCCGTCCACGTACACCAGCGCCGGAGACAGCCCGGCCCGCGCGCAACCGGCGACCAGGCCCACAGTCACCGTGCAGTCGCCGCCGAGCACCAGCGGCGCGCGCCCCCGGCCCAGCGCCGCCGCGACCCGGTCGGCCACCGCCGAGGCGACGGCGGCCACCGCGCCCGCGTTCTGACCCCTGGGGTACGCCGGATCCGGCCGCCACCGGAAGCCCGGCACGTCACCGGCGTCCTCGACGTCGGCGCCCAGCCGGTCGAGCAGGCCCGCGGCGCGCAGGGCGTCCGGGGCGCGCTCGATACCGGGGGTGTGCGCGCCGGCGCTCGACGGCGCCCCGACGACCGTCCACTGACGATGATCCATCACCCCACCCTAACCTCGGGTGGGGCCTGACATCGGGATCAGCGCAGCACCAGCAGGTCCAGCGCGTCGATCACCGGCCCGGTGTCCGCCTGTGCTGCCTCGCGCAGCCGCCGGACGCCCTCCGCGTACTCCGCATCGGTGATGAGCTGAAGCGGCGTGTGCGCCTCCCGGCGCAGGCCGGCCGCCGCCTCCCGCAGCGAGGATGCGGTGACCTGCGGAACCTGCTCGACCGCCGCGGTGGTGAAGCCGGCGGCGGCGAAGGCGCCCTCGACGTCGGCGATGCCCGGGTAAGTGTCGAGCACGCGGATCGCCTCGGGGAAGTGGTCGAACAGTGTGATCGCCTCGTGCCGCCCGGCGAACGCGGACCGGATGAGCACCGGGGCGCCCGGCCGCAGCACCCGGCGCAGCTCGCGTGCCGTCGCGGCCAGGTCGGGTACGTGGTGGATGACCGTGGACAGCCAGGCGCCGTCGACGCTGCCATCGGCCAGGGGGAGGTGCCCGGCGTCGCCTGCTACGAGGGGCGCGAACCCGCAGCGGGCGCGCATCGCCGCCGACGGTTCGACCGCGACCACCTCGACGCCGGGGAACCAGGTGGTGAAGGAGCGTGCCCAGGTGCCGGTGCCGGCGCCCAGGTCGAGCAGTCGCATCCCCGGGCGCGGTACGAGGTGCCGGGCGACGGCGGCCCGCCAGGCCGTGAGACCGTCGTCGGTGAGGTGCCGGGTCGCGGCGAACGCCTCGGCGTCGGCGTCGTGGTACGCGATGCGGGCCATACGCGACAGCCAACTCCCCGGCGGGCCGCCGAGGCAAGCACTGTGACGCGTTACCTGCGGACCTCGGAGAGGGGTAGAGAGTGCGGTATCGGATCCACTTCGACGCAGAGCTGCCGGCGAACGCCCTTCGCCGGTTCCTGCTGACGGAGTACGGCGTCGCGCCGGAAGCTGCGTACGTCGGGCGGATCGAGGACCGGGCCGTCGACGATCCTCGGCCGGTGGTGATGCTCACCCCACCCGACGAGGACGAGGGTTTCGGCTGGATCCTGACCGGTGACACCGAACTGGCCGACGCCACCGGTCTGCGCGAACATGACCTCGCGGTCACCCTTGCCCGCGCGTTCGGCGTACGGGCGCTCGTCGACGACGGCGGCATCCATCCTGACCGGTGGGTGCTGGTGAGCGCCGACGGCAGCAGCGGCCGGGTGCTGACCGACCCCGACGCCGCCGCCGACGGGGACCTGCGGATCGTGCACGCGCTCGAACCGATCAGCGGGGAGCCGCAGCTCGCCGTCGTACCGCCGCCGGACTGGGCCCGCGACTGGTGATCGGGCGGGTCCACCGTCCGGTCGCGTACCCGATGCCACCGGTGCGCCGCCGCCTGGCGCCGGTCGCGGCGACGACCGGCGCGGGCGCCACCGTCCATTGGACGGGCAAGCCATGGCCGCGTGACGGATCGGGTTGCGGGGGACGGATGGTGCCGTGTTCCTCGGCGAGCCGCACGGCGTTGTTGAGGAGCTGCCCGGCCGCGGCGAGCCGGCCGTAGTGGGCCGCGGTGAGCGCGAGCGTGACCGCGTCGCCGACGCGCCGGCACGGCGGGCAGCCGGTGTGGAGGACGCACCGGCGAAGCGGAAGGGCGCGCTCGTGCAGGGCCGCGGGGAGCAGGCTCAGGGCGTGGCGGAACTCGTCGGGTCGCACCGTTCCTCCTGGGTGGTCGATGGCGCGGCGGCAGGTAGGGGTGACCGGCCCGGTGGGTGTGCGGTCCGCCGGGCGGTCGGATCCGGAAGCGGTGCCGGTCAGGCGGGCGGAATGGCGACGACCTCGACGTCGACGCCCTCCGTGCGCAGCGTCTTTACTGCCTGGTAGAGCGCCACCTGCGCGAACGTGAACAGCGAGTCCACGGTGACGGTGCGGCCGGCACTCAGAGCGATGGCGTAGACCACTGTGCGCGGGCGGAAGTCCTCGGGCAGGTCCGGCCCGCCCGGCTGCGCGCGCACCAGGTCGCGGAACCGGTTACGCGCCTGCTTGTCGTAGCGCAACGCGTCGAACGACGTGACGCCCTGCGCGAAGAGGTGACTGAGCGGCGAGCTGCCCGATGCCCGCTTGACGTGGATCAGCTCACCGTTCGGCCCGAGCAGGTCACACGCCTCGATGCCTCGCGGGTGCTGCCCGGTGCGGAGGAGCTTCTTGTCCAGCAGCACCAGGCCCGGGTGCTTCTTGGCTGCCTCGCGGTTGTAGCAGTCCTCGTTCGCCAGGTCCTTCGTCCACGGCGGCAACACGACGCTGGGCGGCCGATTCAGGATGCGAGCCACCTCCTGGCGCAGGAACTCGCGGTGGCGGTCACCGATCTCGTACCACTGGCCCTCGTGCAGCAGCATGTGGCTGTCGCTGACGGCGACCTCCGCGGTGACCCAGTGGGACACCGGCGTCGACGCCATCTCCTCGGTGCCGGCGGCGTCGGCGTAGAGCGTCAGCGTGCCCTTACGCAACCCGGTCCACCGGTCACCGCCGAGGGCGTGGACGGTGTGCGACAGGATGGTCCCCAGGTCCAGGTCCGTGGTCAGGCTCGGGCGTCGCCCGGATCGGGGCACGCGAACCCGGTACGAACCGACGTGCTCGACGTCGGCCACCAGGCTGCCCGGCACCGCGACGCCGAGATCCGGAGGGTCGGGCAGGCCCAGCCGCCGATCGAGAACGTCGACCAGCGCCGTGTGCCGGGGGTCGTTGGGACGCAGAGGCCGGATCTGCTCGATGAACTCCAGGTCGGCGAGCGGCGACTCCTGCCGGCACACCCGGTCGATCTCCCGCAGATCGGCGAGCAGCCGCTCGGGGGAGACGCCGAGAGGGATGCGCAGCGCATCGCTGCCTTCGACCTTCACCGAACCGCGTGCCCGCTGGCACGCCGTCAGGTTCGGGTTGTCGACGCGGCCGCACACCTGGCCGACGATCTCCCCCCACTTGTCGATGCCGTACCTCCAGATGGGCTGCCCACCCGGAACCAGGCTCCGGTCCACCCGGCCGCTGGCACCCACCACCCGGCGGCGAACCTGGCGGATGTCGGCGGGCTGAAGCGTCCGCACGGCGAAGGAGACACCGAACGTCGGGTCCACCTTCTCCAGCTCGATCATGAACCGACCCAGGGTGCCGAAGGTCAGGGCGTACGCCCGGTCGTCCACCCCAAGCAGCAGGGCGCCGCCACCGCTGCTGTAGCCGATTGTCACGTCACTGCCGACCAGGCCGGACAGGACGCCACACCACTCGGCCCGGTCACGCGGCGCGCTGCCGTGTACCAGCAGCGCCGGTGCGTCGAGGACCCGGTGCGGGGTGGGCGCGAAGCCGTGCCGCCGCAGGTAGTCCACATTGAGCGCGGAACGTAGGCCGTCTTCGGTGGCCGGAACAGTGAGTCGGTAGACCGTCGTCGGGTAGGTGCCGGACAGCGGCTGCCCGTCGTCGGCCAGTGGTGACTCGTCCGGGTTGTTCGCACTGCGCATGTCGATCTCCTCGCGTAGAGACTCGGGCTGGCGGTGGTGCGGCGGGGTGGCGCCGGAGGGCGGGGTTCGCGGATCCCGCCCCGGCCGGCGCAGGTCAGGTCAGCTCAGCGAGACGGTCACGCCGCCGGAGAACGGCGAGTCGTGCAGCTCCAGGCGGGCGAGCTTGACGTTCTTCGGGATGTCGAAGACGACCACGCCGGTGACCTGGTTGCCGGGGTTGATGTCGTTGAGGAACGTCTCGGCGTTCTTGTTGGCGTAGATGGCGGCCGAGCCGTCGGCGGAGTACTCGGTGCCGTTGGCGGCGTACGCCTTCTGGCTGCTGCCGTCGAACATCTGCGACTCCTTGCCGATGTTCTTCACGTTGACGGTGACCAGGCAGAACTGGCCCTGCGCCTTGGCGCCGAGCATCGACGTGCCGACCTTGCTGACACCGCACTTGGCGGACTTGACAGTGAACTCGAACTTGCCGTCGCGGGCCGGCTGGCCGATCTTCGCGGTCTTCGGCTTGTCGTCGCTCTTGCCGGCGTCTGCCTTGCCGCCGTCGGTGTCGCCGGAGGCCGGCTCGGTGCCGGTCTCCGCCTTGCCGCCGGTGGCGTCGTCGGTGGTGCCGGCACCGCAGCCCAGGGCGACGAGGGCGCCGGCGATCAGGGCGAGCGTGGTGGTCTTGCGCATCGCTTTCCTCCTACTGTGAACGTGGCGGCGTCAATAAGAGCATCGTCTGTGAACACTGTCAACAGAGATGATGCTTGACGGATGTGACACACTCCGAACGTGCAGGAGACACCGACAATCACCGCAGCGGAGATCGCCCGGCTCGCCGGTGTCGGCCGGGCCGCCGTCAGCAACTGGCGCAAACGACACGGCGACTTCCCCGAGCCGGTCGGCGGCAGCGCCACCAGTCCCGAGTTCGACCTGGCGCAGGTCGAGCAGTGGCTCCGCGGCCAGGGCAAGCTGCCCGAGATGTCCCGCGCCGACCGGCTCTGGCGTCACCTCACGGCAGGAAGAGAGAATCCGGCGACCGCCCTCGCCGCCGTCGGCGAACACCTGCTCATACGCCAGCGCGGCGGCGAGCGATCCAGCCGGGCCGGCGACCAACTGGCGGGCCTGCTCCCCGAGGTCGATGCCCTCGCCGACGAACTCGGCCCGCAGGGCGCGTTCGACGAGCTGTGGCAGCGCTTCTCCGCACCCGGCCCGGGGCGCCCCTTCGCCACCCCCGACGACCTCGCCGACCTCATGGCAGGGCTCGCCGGCGTCGGCGGCGGCACCGTCCTCGACCCGGCCGCCGGCACCGGCGCCACTCTCCGCGCCGCCGTCCGCGCCGGTGGCACCGCCGCGTACGGGCAGGAACTCGACGAGGAGCTGGCCCGCCTCGCCGGATTATGGCTTGCCCTCCGCGCGGTCCCCGGAGAGGTACGCCCCGGCGACTCCCTGCGCACCGACGCCTTCCCCGGCCACACGGTCGACGCTGTCGTCTGCCACCCACCGTTCGGCATCACCAACTGGGGCGTCGAAGAACTCGGCTACGACCCGCGCTGGGAGTACGGGGTCCCACCGCGTACCGAACCCGAGCTGGCCTGGGTGCAGCACGCCCTGGCCCACCTGCGCCCCGGCGGGCACGCCGTCCTGCTCATGCCCCCCACCGCCGCCGGCCGCCGCGGCGCCCGCCGCATCCGCGCCGAACTGCTGCGCCGCGGCGCGCTACGTGCCGTGATCGCGCTCCCGGCCGGGGCGGCCGCGCCGCACGGCGTACCCCTGCACTTGTGGGTGCTGCGGCGGCCCCCGGTCGACGCGCCCGCCCCCGCGCGGGCGCTGCTCGTCGACGCCGCCGACGGCGACCTCACCGCCCTCGCGCCGCGGGTCCTCGCGACCTGGCGGGCCTTCACCTCCGTGCCAGACGCCGACCTCGAGGAGGCCGGCTTCGCCCGCGCCGTCCCCGTCATCGAGCTGCTCGACGAGGAGGTCGACCTCACCCCCGCGCGCCGCCAACCCGCCGGGGGCGAGGCGACGGGAGAGCATCTGGTACGCACGAGGGAGCGGCTGGCCGCCATCGTCGGGGAGCTGCCAGCGCTGATGCCGCAGGTCACGCCCGAGTCAGACGGGGCGGCATCGCCGCTGACCCTGTCGATCGCCGAGCTGGCGCGGACAGGGGCGCTGCACCTGATCGGCCCGGTCCGCGCCGCGGGTAGTGACGGCGAGACTCCGCTGTCGGGCGGGCCGACGGTGCTAACTGTGCAGGACGTACTCAACGGCACCGAGCCGTCCGGGCAGGCCGACGAGCGGCTCGGCCAGGAGATCCGCCTTGCGGCGGGCGATGTGGTGGTGCCGATGATCGCGCGGCAGCTCACCGCCAGGGTCGTCACGTCGGAGGGGGCGCTGCTGGGGCGCAACCTCTACCTGCTGCGGCCCAACCCGGCCGCGCTGGACCCGTGGTTCCTTGCCGGGCAGTTGCGCACGTCGGCCAACGAGAAGCAGGCGTCGAGCCTGTCGGGGACGCTACGGTTCGACATCCGGCGGGCGCAGGTGCGGCGGCTGCCCCTGGCGGAGCAGCGGGCGCACGGGGAGGCGTTCAGGCGGCTCGACGCGTTCGAGTCAGCTATCCGACAGGCGGCGAACCTGGGTGCGGAACTGGTGCAGATGACCGCGGACGGACTGGCCCGAGGGGCCCTGGCGCCGACGGCGCGACGTCCGGACCAGGGCAAAGCGCCGAAGGGGCACTAGCTCCATGATCGCGCGGCGATGTACGGTCGTGCGTCCGCCGGGCGTGGTGCCGGCGGTCCGAGTCGACACTGCGGTGGGCTGTCACCGTGAGGGGGCAGGATGACGCTGGGTTCCATCGGCGGTTTCGAGTTGGTCAGGCCGTTGGGTTCCGGTGGCATGGGTGAGGTGTTCTTCGCGGTGTCGCCGACCGCGGACCGGGTCGCCCTCAAGGTGATCAGGCAGCACCTGATCGAGGCCCCGACGGTCCGGGAACGGTTCGCCGCCGAGGTGGAGAGCCTCAAGCTCGTCTTCGGCTCCCGGGTGGCCCGGCTGGAGGACGCCGACCCCTTCGCGGACCCGGCCTGGCTCGCCGTCGAGTACGTCCCCGGCGCCACCCTGCGCCAGCACGTCGACGCCCGAGGACCGCTGTCGCTCTCGATGGCGGCGATGGTGGGGGCGATGCTCGCTGATGGTCTCGCCAAGGTTCACCAGGTCGGGCTCCTGCATCGGGACCTCAAGCCGCAGAACATCATCCTCGGTCCGGACGGTCCGAAGCTGATCGACTTCGGCCTGGCCGTGCTGATCGAGCGTGAGCACTACCTGACCGAAGCCGGCGCGCTCGTGGGCACGCCCGCCTACATGTCGCCGGAGCAGGTCCGGGGCGAGCGGGAGCTGACGCCGGCCGTCGACATCTACGGCTTGGCGGCCACACTCGTCTTCGCACTCACCGGCCACGGCCTCTACCCGCCGACCAACTCGTGGAATCTGCTGCTGCGGATCACCGAACCGACCGACCTGCCTGACCTGTCCGGCGTGCCCGGCGAGCTGGTGCAGGTGCTCGGTGCCATGCTGGCCCATGATCCGACCGCCCGGCCCGCGCTCGACGACGTCCGTGCCCGCCTGCTGGCGGTCGCCACCGGCAGCAGCGGCAAGACCGCCGTCGACCTGCGCCGGGACGTCGCCGCGCTCACCTACGACGGCGACACCGAGCTGCTGGTCCCGCCCGACCTGCAAGATCCGAAACAGGATCCGGAGGACCTGCCGGTCGTCGAGGTGGACAGCACCGTGCGGGTGCCGGTCACGGCGGCCACGAAGGTCGACCCCGAGCGGCCCGCCAGCCCTCGCCCCGACGTGACCTGGCTGGTCGACAAGATCCGCCGCCAGTACGCCCGCCGCTCCACCCTGTAGGAAGGCTCCTGTCGTATGAACACCACCCAGGACGCTGCCTTCGCCCCCGGCTCCCGCATCGAGGTGCGCGACGAGGAGTGGCTGGTCCGCAGCGTGAAGACCGGCACCGCCGACGGCACCATGATCAAGGCGGTGGGTGTCTCCGAGTTCGTCCAGGACGTCGAGGCCACCTTCTTCACCGCTCTCGACGAGATCCAGGCGATGCGACCCGAGGACACCGTGCTGGTCCACGACACCTCGTCGCGGTTCCGGCAGAGCCGACTGTTCCTGGAGGCCGTGCTGCGGCGTACGCCGCTGCCCCGCACCGAACGCGGCCTGGCCCTGACCGACCGGTTCCTGCTCGACCCGCTGACCTACCAGCAGCGCCCCGTCGAGCTGGCGCTGTCCGGCCTGCGTCCACGGATCCTGCTCGCCGACGTGGTCGGCCTGGGCAAGACCCTGGAGATCGGGCTGATCCTCGCCGAGCTGATCCGCCGGGGCCGGGGTGACCGCATCCTGGTGGTCTCGCCGCAGCAGGTGCTGGAGCAGTTCCAGCGCGAGTTGTGGACCCGGTTCGCGATCCCGCTGGTGCGGCTGGACTCGACCGGCATCCAGCGCATCCAGCAGGAGATCCCGGCCGGGCGGAACCCGTTCACCCACTTCAAGCGGGCCATCATCTCGGTCGACACGCTCAAGGACGCCGGCCAGTTCGGCCACCACCTGGACGCCACGACGTGGGACGTCGTCGTCATCGACGAGTCGCACAACCTCATCAACCGGGGCACCCAGCGCAACGAGCTGGCCCGCCGCCTGGCCGCGAAGACCGACGCGCTGCTGCTGGCCAGCGCCACCCCGCACAACGGCGACAAGGAGTCCTTCGCGCAGCTGATCTCGCTGCTCGACCCGGCGGCCATCGCCAACGAGAAGGACTACCAGGCCAAGGACATCGCGCACCTCTACCTTCGCCGCACCAAGATCAGCCCGGAGGTACGCGACCAGATAGGCGACCGCTGGGCCGACCGCGGCCCGTCGCAGGCGGTGCACTGCGCGGCCGGCCCGATCGAGGAGCAGATCTTCGACGAGCTGACCGACGTGTGGCTGGCCGGCAAGTGGACCGACGAGGCGATCACCGGGCAGCACCGGCTCTTCCCGTACACGCTGTTGAAGTCCTTCCTCTCCTCGCACCGGGCATTGCACGAGACGGTGAAGGCCAGGCAGAAGAAGGCCACCGGCACCGAGCGGGCGGCGCTGGACCGGCTCGCGGAGCTGACCTCCGCGATGACCGACCGGGACTCCAGCAAGCTCAATGGGCTGGTCGACGAGCTGAAGAGGATCGGTGTCGGGAAGAACAGCGTCACGCGGGCGGTGGTGTTCTCCGAGCGGGTCCCCACCATCAAGTGGCTCGCCGAGGTCGTCCCCGAGATGCTGGGCCTGAAGCCGAACCAGATCCGGGTGCTGCACGGCGGCGTCGCCGACAAGGACGAGCAGACGATCCTCCAGGAGTTCGAGCTGGCCGGCAGCGACGTCCGGTTGCTCTTCACCGGTGACGTCGCCTCCGAGGGCGTCAACCTGCACCAGCAGTGCCACCACCTGATCCACTACGACATCCCGTGGAGCCTGATCCGGATCGAGCAGCGCAACGGCCGCGTCGACCGCTACGGACAGAAGTACCAGCCGCAGTTCCGCGCGCTCATCCTCACCTCGGAACGTGAGGACGCCAAGGACGACCGGACGGTCGCCGAGAAGCTGCTCGACCGGGAGGAGACCGCCCACCGCAGCCTCGGCAGTGTCGAGGCGGCGACCGGCCTCTACGACGCCAAGGCCGAGGAGGACCGGCTGGTCCGTGACCTGCTCGCCGGCAAGACGGTGGATGAGTCGTACGCGGAGGCCCACGAGGAGATCGACGTCATGGCCGACCTCTTCGGCGACGTCGGCACCGCACCGGTCACCGCCGACGTGCCCCGGGCGCGAGTGCCGAAGCTCTTCGACTCCACCCGCGATTTCGTCGACGCCGCCCTGTACGAGATCTACGACGACCGGCCCGAGGACCACATCGACCTGCGCCGGGAGGACGAGCTGCTGACCTTCCTCGCCCCCGACGACCTGGTGCACCGGCTCACCGACCTGCCCCGCTCCTACCTGCGCGCCCACCGCGAGGGCGAGGACCTGCGGCTCAAGGTCACCTTCGACCGGAAGCTCGCCCAGCGCAAGCTGGACCAGGCCCGGCAGAGCAGGACCCCGATGTGGCCGGAGATCGCCTTCCTCAGCGACGTGCACCCGATGGTCGACTGGCTGGTCGACAAGGTGCTGATCCGGCTCGGCCGCCAGCAGGCCCCCGTGCTCACCGCCGAGGTCACCGCGCCGACGTTCCTGATCCAGGGCGTCTACGCCAACCGCCTCGGCCAACCCACGGTCGTGCACTGGATGGCCGTCGCCGGCCTGCCCGCGGCACCGTCCATCCGGCCCATGGACGAGGTCCTGCGCGAGGCCAACGTCGGCCCGACCATGGTCAACCGAGCCGAGGCCATCGCGATCGCGCCGTTGAAAGAGCTGCTGCCGGCGGCCGTCGACGTGGCCCGGCGCTACCTCGAAGGCGAACGCGACGCCTGGGCCGAGGCCAACGCTGAGCCGCTGCGCCGCTACCGCGAGCAGTTGGCGACCTTCCAGCAGGCCAGCCTGCTCGACGAACTGCCCGGCCCGCACCGGGAGAAGCGGCGCCAACGCGTCGACGCCACCGTTGCCGAGCAGCACGACCTGCTCGACCGTCTGGAAACCGCCGGAGACCCGCTGCTGCGGGTCCTCGCCGTCCTCGTACCGCCGCAGGAGAGTGCCGCATGAGTTTCGAGTCGCTGACCAACCGCGGCGAGTACCTCTCCGCCCACTACCTCGCCGAGATCCTGCCCACCACCCTCAAGGGCGGCCTGCTCAAGCAGTGGGCCGAGCGGGAGAAGGGTGGCGAGCAGACGCCGCGCACCCGGTTGCGCCGGATGCGCCGGCCCTTCTTCGACGCCAAGGCCGAGCTGACCGACGCCGACTTCTTCGACCCGGAGCGGCTGCGCAAGCACCACCGGGACGTGCTGGAGGCGCTCGGCTTCGACCCGCAGCCGCAGACCGTAACCGTCGAGCGGACCGGCCAGGAGTACGAGGTCCGCGTCGCCCACGCCGAACTGGACGCCGCGCACGGCATCGTCGCGCTGGACTGCGGTTGGGCGGTCGACACCGAGGCGGCCCAGGACCCGGACGGCGCGGGTCGCCTGCTCGACCCGCTCACCCTGTCGAGCACCGAGACAATCGAGACGGGCGCGAAGCTCGCGTCCCTGCTGTTCGCCGCCGACAGCCCGAAGCCCCGCTACGTGCTGATCCTCAGCGGTGGCGTGGTCACCCTCGCCGACCGCACCGTCTGGGGCGAGGGCTGCTACCTGGCCGTCAGCCTCGACACTGCGTACGCCCGCAACGACGACAGGGAACTCGACGTCGTCGCCGCCCTCTTCGGCGCCGACTCACTGCGCCCACCCGCCGAGGGTGGCACCGAACCCCTGGCCGGCCTGGTCGCCGGCTCCCGCCAGCACGCCGTCGGGGTGTCCAGTGAACTCCGCGAGGGACTGAAGGTCTCCGTCGAACTCATCGCCAACGAGGTCCTCGAGCAGATCCGGCGGGCCGGCTACCAGCCGCAGCAGGTGATGGCGCTGGACGAGCTGGCCAAGGAACTCGGCCGGGAGGCGCTGCGCTACCTGTACCGCATCCTGTTCCTGCTCTACGCCGAGGCGCGTCCCGAACTGGGCGTGCTGCCGGTCAACGACCCGCAGTACGTCGAGGGCTACAGCCTCGCCCGACTCGGTGACCTGGTGTCCCGGCGGATGGCCCTTTCTGCCGAGGGCAGCTACCACCTGTACGAGTCGCTGGACCTGCTGTTCCGCATGGTCAACGAGGGCCACCGGCCGCGCGGCGGCGCGGCGGCCGACGACAAGGCCAGCGAGGGGGAGGGGCTGCGCTTCGAGCCGATGAAGTCGGACCTGTTCCTGCCGGAGAAGACCAAGCTCATCGGCCGGCTCATCCCCGAGCCGGACGCCGACGACGTGGACGACGCCGACGCGCCGAAGATCGACACCCGGCTGCGCAACAAGGTCCTCTACGAGGTGCTGCGCCGGCTGATGCTCACCAAGGGCGGCAAGAAGCGCCGTGGCGGCTTCATCTCGTACGCCCAGCTCGGCATCAACCAGCTCGGCGCGGTCTACGAGGGCCTGATGTCGTACACCGGGTTCGTCGCCACCGAGCAGCTCTACGAGGTCGCCAAGAACGGCGACCCGAAGGACGGCTCGTGGATGATCCCGGCGTCGAAGGCCGACGAGTACGACGACGGCGTCTTCGTCTACAAGGAGGACCCGTACACGGGCGTGCGCAGCCGGGTCAGCTACCAGCCCGGCCAGTTCGTCTACCGGCTCGCCGGCCGGGACCGGCAGACCAGCGCCTCCTACTACACCCCGCAGTCGCTGACCGAGGTCACCGTCCAACTCGCCCTCAAGTACCGCCTCGACCAAGACGGCACCGTCACGCCGGCCCGGGAGCTGCTGGACTGGACGATCTGCGAGCCGGCGCTCGGCTCCGGGGCGTTCCTCAATGAGGCGATCAACCAGGTCGCCGCCGAGTACCTGCGCCGCCGCGCTCGCGAGTTGCAGGTCGACCTGGACCCGGAGCAGTACCACCTCGAACTCCAGCGGGTGAAGGCGTACATCGCCCTGCACAACAGCTACGGCGTCGACCTCAACCGCACCGCTGTCGAGCTGGCCGAGGTGTCGCTCTGGCTCAACGTCATGCACGCCGGCCTCCAGGCCCCCTGGTTCGGCCTGCACCTCCAGCGCGGCAACTCGCTGATCGGCTGCGGACGCAAGACCTACGAGCCCAAGCAGCTCGCCGACAAGTCCTGGCTGACCACCGCCCCGAAGGAACAACCATTCCGGGACGGGCCGATCGACGAGGGCACCATCCACCACTTCCTGCTCCCCGCCGACGGGTGGGGCGCGGTCGCGGGGGAGAAGGAGGCCCGCGAGCTGGCGCCGGCCGAGACCGCCCGGCTCAAGGCATGGCGTACGGCGATGAAGCGCGTCCCCTCCACCAAGGGCAAGAGTTCGCAGGTCAAGCGGTTGCAGGCGCTGGCGCGGCGGGTCGAGTTCCTGTGGGGGCTGGTGCAGCAGCGCCTCGCCATCTCCGAGCAGGAGATCCGCCGCGACATCCGGGTCTGGGGCGCTGACGACCTGCCGCCGGTCACCGAGGCGGTGCCCCGGGACGAGATCCTCGCCGACCTGACCGCGCCGGGCACGCCGTACTGGCGGCTCAAGACGCTGATGGACGTGTGGTGCGCGCTGTGGTTCTGGCCGCTGGACAAGGTCGGACTGCTCGACGGCTCCGACCCGGCCTATCCGGCCGCGCCCGTCCAGGTCTCACACGTCAAGGACGAGCCGGCGTACGAGCAACCGGTGGTCTTCGAAGCGGCGGACTTCTTCGGCAATGTGCAGCCGCAGCAGTCAAAGATGCCGACGAAGGCGACCGGCACCCGGCGGATGACAGTGGCGGAACAGCTTCGCCAGCAGGTGACGCTGTCCAACCTGGACGATTGGCTCACCTTTGCCGAAGCGCTCATCGGCCGAAGCGACGCGGACGAGAACACCGAGCGGTTCTTCGGCCGGAGGCTCACGAGCCTGAGCGAGATCAGCGAGTTCGAGCGGAAGCTCGACGGCGTCATCGGCGTGGACTCGCCCTGGACTCTCTCCGATCGATTCCCCTGGCTCCTCGCCGCCGACCAGATCGCCGAGCAGCAGGGCTTCTTCCATTGGGAGCTCACCTTCGCCCAGGCATTCGCTAAGGGCGGCTTCGACCTTCAAGTCGGCAATCCGCCATGGGTCCGGCCGCGGTGGCTGGAGGACTCGATCCTTGCAGAGCATGATCCATGGTTCCGGCTCTCGGATAAGCCCCCAATCGAGCAGTGGCAGAGTCGTAAGTCGATACTCCTTCGAACCCCGACACCACATGACGACTTCCTCAAGCAACTAGCGGCAAACGCTGGAATGGTGACGATGCTCACACATCCGGTAGCTTACCCGCTTCTTGCCGGCACCCAGCCGGATCTCTATAGGGCGATTGTTTGCCAGGTCTGGTGCAACACCGGCTCCTCCGGAATTGCCGGCCTCGTGCACCCTGACACCCACTTCGGAGGAAGCAAGGAGGGGCGCCTCAGGGAAGCAGCATACAGTCGGCTGCGAGTTCATGGCGGGTTCGTGAATGTAGCAAACTGGGCTTTTGCCGACGCGAGCCGAAATGTTGAGTTTGGCGTCCACGTTTATGGAGCGCCTCGCGAAATCGGGTTCCTTCACCTTAGTCGGCTCTACGGAGCAAGGGTGCTTTCGGATTCCCTTGACCACGATGGGTCGGGCGCTCTGCCGGGTCAGCGACATAACGGAAGTTGGGATGTAAGACCTCACCGATCACGGATTATTCAGGTCAATCGTGAAACGTTAAAGTTGTGGATGGAACTCAGGGGGGAACCGGCGGGCGACTTGGCTCAAGCCTCCCTTTTGCAACCCATTACAGTTCAAGAGGAGCTCGCCATCAGGCGACTTGCTACTTTCCGGCGCCGGCTGGGTAGCAGCAAGGTTTCGGTCAGTAGTGGATACCATGAGGCGAATGGCAAGAAGGAAGGTCTAATTCGATGGCAGCAGGGCCGTCCTGCTGATTCTACTCAATTGGTGCTGCAAGGACCTCACTTCGGAATCGCCGCTCCATTCGCCAAGGAGCCCCGCGTTCCGTACCGCAGCAATAACGACTGGAATCCAATCGATCTGAATACCATTCCTGCCGACTTCGTGCCGGGTGCGAATTACGTGCTCGCTGGACGTGAGGCGAGCGCCCGGGAGGCTCAGGATCGATGGCACGGCCGCAAGTACACCGAGTATTATCGCCTGGCATGGAGGCGCATGGTTGCCTTCAACACTGAACGGTCGCTCTTTGCGGCGCTCATTCAGCCTGGCCCGTCGTATGTCGATTCGGTCCAGAGCTTGGCGCTGGAGGACAATCGCCACACGGCACTTGCTGCTGGCTTCTGGGCATCCCTTCCGTTGGATTATCTTGTTCGCGTCGCCGGGCGCCCCCACGTGCAGACCGCTGATGCGCTCGCTATGCCAGCAGCCTCGCCACTCAATCCGCTCGCCGATGCCTTACTCCTGCGCACGTTGCGACTGAACTGTATGGTGTCTGGCTACAGACACCTGTGGGCGCACCTCTTCCAGCCCGCTTGGCGCCACGAGTCTTGGGCGGCAGATTGGCCGAGGTTGAAGAAACTAGGCGAAGTGAATGAAGTCTGGGATTATGCCAGTCCGTTGCGAACAGAACGTTCTCGGCGATCCGCACTGGTCGAAATCGATGCACTAGTGGCGGTCTGGCTTGGCCTGGGTGTTGACGAGCTTATTGCAATCTTGCGATCGCGCTACCCGATCCTCGTCGACCGCGAAGAGCGGATGTGGTTTGATTCAATGGGTCGGAGGTTAGCTGCGGACTCGTATGCCTTCGGCTACGGACAAAGAAAGGAGCACTACGAGCAGTTTACGGCGTACCTCGATGATCCGGAGCGGAATCCGGCGCCGCAGGGATATGCGGCGCCGTTCTACAAGGCGGACCGAGAGAACGAGTACCGCCAGGCGCATGCCGTGTTCAGTGGGCGGCTTCAGGATGCGATTGACGCGGGCTGGCATCCGGCGTAGCCTCTACCCCTCTCTATGAATGGCAAGGATCAATGAATCGCCAGGGTCTCGATTTCGGTGGATGCCTCATAGCGCTGTTCGTCCTGATGGTACTGCTCGGGTGTCTGTTCTGGACCACAAAGAATTTGTTTGGCAGCGCTGGGGAGCCTGTGGGCTACGCCATCATGGCGCTCGTTGCACTCGTCGTCATCCGTCGCTTTTGGCAAAGTGTGAACAAGTAATCGCTGGGAAGCGGCAGGGCGTGAGGTGTTCCTTCGCGGATGCATATGGAGTCTGCTCCGCATGCGAGAACGCGTCCCCGCGGTTGGTCGGGGCGCGCTCCCTTGTGACGCGGCTGGTCCTCAGCGTTTGGTCGCCCGGACGAACCTTGCCCAAGCGGCCGGGGAGAAGGTGAGGGCGAATCCGGCCGGATCCTTGCTGTCGCGTACGGCGACGAGGCCGGGCAGATTGTCGGCGACCTCCACGCAATCGCCGCCGTTGCTGCCGCTGCGGGTGCTCTTGCGCCACTGGGCGTTAGCCAAGTCAGCCATGGTGGACCTCTCCGATGAGCTTATTGATGAGCTGCCTCGATTGTGCCTCATCGAGCGTCAGGTCATCGAGGCTCGCCCAGACCTGCTCGTAGGCCGCGTACTCCTCCGGTCGATCCAGGTAGAGCGCTCCGGTCCACGACTCGCAATAGACGATCGGCGGCTCTGGTGTGGTCCGTTTGGCGGGTGGAAAGTCGAGGATGACGAACGTCCCTGCCTCCGCGCCTCGGTGGATCCCAGCGGTCAGCGGAAGCACGCGGATCGAGACGTTGGGCATCTGCCCGACCTCCAACAGGTGCCGCAGTTGGTCGGCCATGGTTGCGGTATCGCCCACCGTACGGAGCAGCGCTGCCTCGGCCAAAATCGCCTCCAGCTTGGGTGCCCGAGGGAGCCGCCGGTGGAGGAGGGCCTGCCGTTGCAGTCGCACCTCGACCAAGCGCTCGCGCTCTTCTTCCGTCACCTCGTGGCGGTGCTGATACACCGCCATTGCGTAGGCGCGCGATTGGAGCAGTCCGGGGATCAGCGCTTCGTCGAAGCGGCGAATGAACGACGCGGCGGATTCCAGGCCGACGTACAGCTCGAACCAGTCGGGGATGGCGTCGCCGTACGAGTGCCACCAGCCCTTGGCCTTGGTCTCGTGGGCCAGGGCGGTGAGCGCGCCGGTCAGCTCGGTGGTCGCCCCGTACAGCTCGCACATGGCCTTGGCGTCGACGGCGCGGACCGCGCCGAGGCCGGTCTCGATGCGCCACATCTTCTGCCGGCTGCACTGCAACGCCTCTGCCGCGCCGTCGAGGGTCATCCGGGCCTCGGTGCGCAGCTCGCGCAGCGCCCGCCCGAGCTGCCGTCGCGGCACTGTCGATCCCATGTCGTCGGCCATCCGCCACCCCTCTCCGTGTTGCACGGTGTTACATCCCGACGCCATCGCTGAAACGTGGAACCGTTGCCGTTCGGCGATTCTTCGGCAGCTCCACCGCGTCAATAGCGATACGCGTCTGACCATACAAGACGGTCCCGGCAACAGTCATGCACGCGCAATTCCCATGCGGCGATTGTCGGCGTACCAATGGGGGTTCTGGATGTTTTTCGGGATGGGCAGAATTCGTTGCCGGCTCCGGCGGGTCGGCCGGAGCCGGCGGTCGGAGCGGGGGAGTCCGGGTCAGCCGGCCAGCGGGCTGAAGTTGCGGCCGTCGAGCACGTTGATCAGCTCGTCGTCGCGGTGTACCTCGTAGCCGCGCCGCCGCAGCTCGGCCACCAGTTCCGCCTCGTCGCTCAGCGGGATCTCCAGCAGGTCGCCGTTGAGCACGGTTGCCTGCTGCTCACCGAAGCGCGTGCGCAGGTCCTCCGGCAACAGCGTGCAGGCCGTTCCGCCACCAACGGCGGCCAGTCTCCCTCCACGACCGAACTCACCTCGTTGATGTCGAACGGTTCGTCGTCGTCGGGGCCCCCGTCGGGGTCGTAGCACTCCGGGTCGGCGGGGTTCGACAAGTGGGTGGTCCGGATCCTCCCGGCCTCACCCCAGGCGCGGGCGGCGGCGATCGCCTTGATCTCGGCGGCCTCCTCGGCGGCGGTGTCCGCGTCGGCGAAGGCGAGGCAGTCGTGCATCTGTGCGTGGCCGTAGACCAGGCGCCTGGTGGTCGGGTGGTGCGTCGTCATGATCCAGATCCTGACCGAGGCGTACGACACGCAAGATCAGGTGTTGGTGTGCTCCCGCCGCTGGGACCGATCGTGTCATCGGCTGGACGGTCAGAGATGATCATGCGATGCGTGCCCATGCGCATCGCTGAGGCTGACCAGGGGACGCCTGACCCACCACGCCAGGACTGCAAGGCGAAGTCGGACTGGTGGGCGGTCAGCCGAGCAGACGGGCCACCTGGGCGTCCGCCTGGCCGCCGGCCGGGTGACGAGCGAGTTCGTTGCGGACCATGCGGCGCAGGACCGTAAAGTCGGCTCTCTCGTCGAGGCTCAAGCGAGAGACCACTTCGTGCTGCACCGCGCCGAGGTCCGCAAGGCGCTGATGGACGTCGTCAGCGGGGTCGTATAGCGGGATGGGCAACTTCCAGACATGTTTGTCCACATGCCGCTCGTCCTTTCCGTAGGACATCAGTGGACGGGTGAGCTCCGTGAGGAGTGGACTGTTCAGGGTCGCGCACAGATAGAGGCCCTCCTCCAGGCAGGAGATCGGTGCCCAGTAGAGGCTGTGATCGATGATGGCGCCCGGATCATCCACCAACGCGGCGGCGATGTGCATTCCAGACTTGGCATAGACCAACCGCAACGCGGGAGCATGCAACTGGCTCGTGAGCTTGCGGCGGAAATCGAGCTGTTCAACCAGGGTGAGACGGTCGCTGCGCCGATGCGCTTCCCACAGAGCCTCGGCCCGCCGCCACCAGTCGGCAAAACCGGGAAAGTAGTCGATCCGGGCGGTGGCGCCGGCCATGAGCGTCGTACCGTCCAGAGGTAGGACCGCTTCTCGGGCGGGCAGGATCCGGTACGGCAGCAGGCTCTCCCCGAGCAGCACTGGCCGGACGAATTCCGACTCCACGACGCCCTCAAGCGCAGGTAGCTCCTTCCAGGGCAGATTCTCCTTGTTCCGGCGAGCCGATCGCACGGCCCGCCGGCCGGAGCGTAGGCCGAGTGGCCCGTCCGGCTGCGAGTCGACGAAGAACAGGAAGCGGGGAGTGACCGTCGCGCCGTTTCGCATCAGCGGCCCGTACGGCGACGCGGTGAGGGTGCGTCGGAGGTCGATCGGCTTCCTGCTGATGGCCGGTTCGACCAGCCGCCACGCGTCCTGTGTCACGGGTATGCGGCCGATCCATCGTTCGGTGACGGTGGGCAGTTGGCGGTAGCTGCGCAGCCCCGCTCGGCGGCCGAAGACGACGGCGGAGCCGATGAGGAAGGGGTGGGGCCGCAGGTGTCGCAGGTCCCAGGAGCCGGTGAATGCCACCCCCGTTTCCTCACCGGCGTCGTTGTACCAGCCCGTGCGGAAGCCCGCGAAGTGATCTGCGGTGAGCACCGCGCCGGGCATCACGAACGCAAAGCTGCCGCCGACCCTGAGATACTGCTGAACGGACCGAGCGGCGAAGAGACCGGACAGGTCCTGCTGAGTGGCGTGCTTGCCGCCATGCCACAACCCGCGCTCGGTGGAGAGTCTCCGGAAGCCGGCCTGCATCTCCCGAGTCATGTGCCGGTATGACAGCCACGGCGGGTTGCCGACCAGGACATCCACCCGATTGTCGGTGTCGCCGTCCTGGCTGGCCAGCCAGATCGGGCGGGTGAGGTTGCGGGTGTAGTAGCTCCAGATGTGGTCCCGTCCCTCGTCGTGCAGCCGGCACATCAGCTCGAAAGTCTGCCGCAGCATCGGCCGATGCTCAGCGATGATCTTCATCCGGTCGAGGAACGCCTCGACTGAGGGCAGACCCTCGGATTCGCGGGGCTTCGCGGCGATGTCGGCAAGGCCCTTCACGATCTCGTCGAAGCATCCGGCGTCGTCGAGGAGCGTCTTCGGGAACCGAAGGTGTTCCTGAACGCTGCCGGGAACGTCGCTGACGTCGACCTTGATGTGGTCCTCGTGGAAGAGATCCAGTCGTTCCTGCCACTGCATGCTGTCGCCGAGGAACACCGGAATAGTGATCACGTCACGCCTACCGGACAACCGCGGTAGACCAATGGCGATCAGATACGTGATCCGCGCCAGCGCCACCGCCACCGGGTGCAGATCCACGCCGATGACCTGATGGGAGAGTTGTGTCAGGGCACGGCCGAGCGGATGACCGGCCGCCTCGGCTGCGGCAAGATAGCGACGTACGGCGTGGAAGAGGAAAGCGCCGGAGCCACAGGCCGGGTCGAGCACCCGCTGCCGCAACGGGTCGGTGACCACGGAGTCGACCATGTGCTCGGCCAGCCACCCCGGCGTGTAGTACTCGCCCAGCCGCTTGCGGGTCTCGGTACCGATCATCGACTCGTACAGTTCCTTGAGCACGTCGTGGTCTGCCTCGACCCAGGCGAACCGGGCGAGACGGCGAATGAGGCTCTGAATGAAGTCGGGCCCGCCGGGGATCTCGGTGGTCCAGCCGAAGAAGTCGTGTTCGACGACGCCCAAGATCCCGGCTCGGGCGAAGCGTTCCCCGCGGATCAGGGCTGTTGGCTCGGACCGGCTGATGTCGATGCCCATCACGAGGTGCGCGATGATATGTGCACTGTTCATCAGCAGGGTGTGCTCGACGAACAGGATCGGATCGTCGACGAACTGCTTACCCAGTGCCCTGCCGAGCAGGTCGGCCCAGAGCCGTCGTTTCAGCCGGACGGTCGGCTCGTCCTGGTGCTCGTCATACAGGGCCGCCAACGCCGCCCGATCGATGATGAATGAACTGCTGCCGGCCCCGAGCCGTAGGGCGATCTCCGCAGGGGTCGGCGTGACCCGCTGGCTCGTGGCCAGCACACCCTCCAGCCAATAGAACAGCCTCAATCCGGATGGGCGGGCAGCCGTCAAGGTGTGGGTGTCCACCCTGGTCAGCGCTCCCAGCCGCAGATCGTATGCATGCCAGGTCGCGCCATCGGTGAGCACGCCGAGGTGCCGCTGACCGGTCTCCTGGGTGCGGGCGTGGAGGTAACCGGCGAGTTGCTGCTCTGCCCGACGCAGCGCAGGCCCTTGGCCGAGTTGTCGTTTGACCTCGATGACGGTGCGGCCGATCTCCACGTCGATCCGCCGGCCCTGACCGGCGGGCGCTTCGAGGTTGACTTCCTCCAACTCGTCCGCGGAAAGGCCGAGATCGATGGTGAGCAGGAGTTGACGGATATCTGCCTGGAGTGTGGCCTCCGTGCGTGGCCGACTCCGGTCCGCGAGTCGCGCCAAGAGAGCCTGCAACGAATCGTGACCACCTGCGGACCCACTGCCCGCAGCGTCCGATCGGTAGTGGCTTTGGCTCTGGTCGGGTTTACCATCCGAACGCGCCATGTAATAGTGTGAACACGTAGCGGTTAGTCCACGATAGACTCGGTCGTTATGAATATCTGTCGCATTCCTGACTGCGGCCGAGCCGTCTACCGGTCTTGTAGCAGCGGCGGTGTCCGCGGCGGCAGGCGAGACAGTCATGCATCTTCGCGTTGACGTGGGTCCCGCGGACGGGACCGGTCGTGTCATCGGCTGGACGGTCAGAGATGATCACGAAGGGGCGGGCCTGATCTGCGGTCCGGGCCGACGATCGTGCCCGGTCGGGCCAGCCACCTCCGGCGCCTCCGCTCCTAGTGTGGTGCGGACAACACCCGCCGGCACCTGCGTATCTCAGGCGCGGGACAGCGGCGCTGCCACGGCGCGGAGCCGTCGCCGTGACCGCGGGTGACGGGGGTCGACATGGGTGCCGGCGCGGAGCGCAAGCTCGTCACGGCCGTACGACAGGCACTGTCGCAGGGACCGATGCCGCAGGAGGATCTGCTCGTCGCGTTGCGGCAGGCCGGCGTACGCACCGACAGCAGCGGCCTCTACATCGCGTGCGCGACGCATGGCCTCGCCGATCTGCGGGGCCACGTCTGGGAACCGCGCGGCTGGGCCGCCCCGGCGACCGCGACCGGGACGGCCCCTCCACAACCGAGCCCGCCTGCCTCACCCGGCAACCGGCGCGCAGCCGCCGAGATCCGTCGGCTCGCCTCCTCCATCGGTGTCCCGATGGACGAGCCGACCCCGCCGGTCGGTCCCGTACCCGCCGCCTGGCCACGGATCGCCGAGCAGGCGACCCGGGCGCTGCACGAGGAACTCCGGGCCGTCACCGACCGGCGCACCCTCCAGGACGTACCCGTCAGCGGCGGCGTCGTGGTCGCGGAAACCACCTCCCGGAAGCTCATGCGGTTCGAGGCCGAGGGTGACCTCGGGGTGTCCGAAGGCGCCCAGGCGACGCTCGTCGTCGACGGCACGCCGATCGACGTCGAGGTGGTGTCGGTCTTCGGCAACGTGGTGACCCTGTCGGTGCCGCCGGCAGCTACCGTGCCGGAGGAGGCCGTGCTGCGCTGCGACCTCTCCTGGTTGCTCTCCTCCCAGAGCAAACGGCTCCGCGAGCTGGCCAACGGTGGGCCGGGCTTCAATGCCGAGGCCGCCGCCGCCCTGCTGACCGCCGGCCGGGCCGCCGCGCCGGACGACCTGCCGGCCGTCACGGCCGAGCACCTCAACCACGGCCAGCGGTACGCCGTCCAACTCGCCCTCACCCCCGGTGTCACCTGGCTCTGGGGCCCGCCGGGGACGGGAAAGACGACCACCATCGGCGCCCTCGTGGCGCAACTGTGCGTACGCGGGCTACGCGTTCTGCTCACCGCCCCCACCAACGCCGCCGTCGACATCGCGGTCAAGTCCGTCCTGAAGGAGATCCCCGAACTGGCCGGGGGCGGGCTGGTGCGGCTCGGTCAGCCCTCCGACACCGACCTCGTCGGGCGGGCCGACGGGCACGTGCTGATCGACGAGATCGCCGCCAAGCGCGGTGCGGCGCTGGCCCAGAGGCGCGTCCAGGAAGGGCAGGAGATTCGGGATCTGCGGCTGAAACTCAAGGCCCTGCAACGGCGGCACGCGAACCTCACCGATGACGACCAGGAGGAGCGGCTGAACCTGGAGCGGGGTCTGGCCGAGGCCACCGCCCTGGTCCGGGAACTCGACGAGGCTCTGCTCAAGGTGCGCCGGCAGGTGTGCCGCGAGGCCGAGGTTGTGGCGGCCACCTCGCACCAGGTGGTGCTGCGGACGCTCCGCGAACTCACCTTCGACGTGGTGATCCTCGACGAGGCGAGCATGACCACGACGGCGCTGGCGATGCTCGTGGCGGGCGCAGGCAGCGGCCACACCATCGTCGCGGGCGACTTCCGGCAGTTGCCGCCGGTCGTCGTCGCCGACACCCCGTCCGCCCAGGAGTGGCTGCTGAAGAGCCCGTTCGAAAAGGCCACAGTGGACCTCGCGGTCAGCGGGAAGGCGACGCCGGGCCGGCTCGCGGCGCTCACCGAGCAGTACCGCATGCGCGGCGACATCAACCACGTGGTGAGCGAGGCGTTCTATCCGGAGAGCCCACTGATCACCGGACCGAAGGTGTCCACCAGGCCACGACCCAGCCGCGCGGACTGGGCCGACGGGGAACTCGTCCTGCTCGACACCTCGCAGCTGGGCGCACGGACCGCCCGTAAGCAGGGCATGTCCTCCCGGTACAACCTGATGCACGCGCAGCTCATCGCCGGGCTCGCCGCCGGCTCGGACGGCGACGTGGCCAGCCTCGGTGTCATCTCACCCTTCGCCGCGCAGGCCGGTCTGCTGGGATCACTGCTCCCGGAGGCCGGGCAGGAGGGCTGGGCCGCCTCGACGGTGCACCGTTTCCAGGGCGGGGAGCGGGACATCGTCGTCTACGACACGGTGGACACCGGCCGCGGTGTACGCCCGCTGCACCGCTGGTTCACCGAGGGCGAGTCCGGCGGCACGGGCGCCCGGCTGCTCAACGTGGCGGCCAGCCGCGCCCGCGACCACCTCGTGGTCGTCGCCGCCCTGGACCAACTGCACCGGCAGCGCACCACCCGGGACGCGGTCTGGCGGTTCTTCGCAAAGCTGCTGGAACGAGGGCGGATCATCGGGGTGGACGAGGCGCTCCACAACCCGTCGGTGACCCGCCGGGTGACCCACGACATCATCGAACTGCTGGTCGCCGACCTGGCGGACGCCAGATCGGTGGACATGTGGCTGCCCCGCGCACCACTGCTCGGCCTGAAACCGCTGACCCCCTCGCTGAAGCTGATCGCCGAGCAGGACGTCGACACCGAACCGGTGACGGTGTGGGTCGAACCGGACCTCGACGGCTACCTCTCGGCGGAGGCGATGGAGGCCAGACGTGGGGGCGTGAACATCCGCCCGTGCACGCCGATCCTGGAGTCCAGTGCCGTCATCGACGACGTGGTCTGGACCTCGACCGGTTCGCTGCTCGGCCCGGACCCCGGTGTCGTCCTCCGCACCCGGCACGCGGGGTTCGCCGACGCGGTGCGGCGGGCACAGCGGCGACGGCCCGGGATAGCGCCCGGCAGCGGGCAGCTCGGCGACGACTGCGGTCGCTGCGCCCGCATGCTTGTCCGCTTCGAGGTGGGCCGGCGCGGGTTACCGACCGTCGGGTACGGCTGCCCGCGCTGTGACAACCCGTCCGGTCGACGTTCTCGCCCAGCCAATCGTGGCGGGTTCGACCTGGCCGGCGTGGACCAGCGCCGGTAGCTGCCGGGCAGGGCCCTCGTCGCCCCGGTGCCATGACGACCAGCCCCAGTCTGAAGTGGACGCACGGCTGAGGTGGCCCACTCGGGGCGATCGATAGGTTGGTCGGTATGGCATACCGGAACTACACCGCCGATGGCAGCTACTGGACGGTCCGCAAGCAGGGGACCGTCTACTGGGTCGCCCGCATGCGGCGCGTCAACGGCTCCTACGAGTGGTTGGACACCTGGGGCGGATACGAGCGCGCCGGTGCCGCCGCCGGCGCGGCGGCACAGCTCGCCTATAACCAGGCCCGGGAAGACGTGCTGAAGGAACTGGTCGGAAACCTGCACACCGCGTTGGACCGAGCGGGCCTGGGGGCGCTGCCCACCCCTGCTCCGGTGCGGCCCCCCGCACGGTCGGAGCTTCCGGCGGCCGTCGAGCTGGAGGAACCTGAGGACTGACCACGGGCGGGCGGGACGTATGCGGTTGATGGAGCCGGGACGCGAGGTCGAGGTGAGTCGGGATCTGCTACCCGCCACTCTCGCCCGCCATGGTGTCGTCCTGATCCGGCAGGGGTCCATCGCCGAGGTCAGGGCACTGCTCGACCGCTGGACGGTTCCGGTCGACCACCCTCACCAGGTGGCCGACGGACTGACCGTCATCGCGCCTCGTGTTCGCCTCGACGATTGTGACAACGAGGGCGGCTTCACCGATCTGCCCCTGTCGCCGCACACCGATCGCAGCCTGCACGCACAGCCGCCCAGCGTGCTCGCCACGCTGATGCTCACTCCGGCGAGGGCCGGGGGCAGCGCCACGCTGGTGGACGGCGCGCAGGTGCTGGCGTTGCTCCGGCGTCGGGCCGAGGATGCCGCGATCGCCGGGCTGCGGCTGAGGACGGCGACCGGCCAACCGGGTCCACCGGTCGTCGAGTTCGTCCCCGGCCACGCCCGCATCCGCTACCGCGACGACCGGATCGCCGGTCCGTACAGCACCGAGGGGCGCGCGGATCTCGTGGCCGGGTTCCGTCGCCTGGCCTCCGAGACGACCCGTTTCCTGCAACTGGGCGCGGGTGACGGCTACCTCGTACACAATCACCGCTTTCTGCACGGTCGAACAGCCTTTACCGGCGGTCGGACCCTGGTGCGGTTCCTGGCGAGAGTCGACAACGACCATCCGTACGCCTGGTTGAACCGGGGGTTCCCGATTGCGAGTTCCTAGACCACGCCCGACAGAGTCGTCACCGCTGGGCCGCGTCCACCTCGTCGCCGCGCTGTCGAAGGTTCCGCCGCCGTCCGACGCGGCCTTTCCACAGGCGGTCCGAGCTGTTCTCGAGGCGTACCCCGACCCGGAACCGCTGCTGCGCGCGGTTCTCGGCGATCACTCGGTTCGCACCCGCTCCCGGTTCGCGGCACTCTACGCGCTTCTGCTTCGACTGCGGCGCGAGGAACGCCACGCCGAGTACGGCTCGGTCGTCCGACAGCACGAGGACGAGTTCGGGGCGGAGCCCTACTTCCACACCTTCCGCGCGATCGTTGCCCGGGCCAAGGGTGACCTCGCCTCGCTCCGCAGTTCGGTCGAGTACTCCCGGCAGGCGGTCGCCGCCATGCCCGAGGTGGCGGCGGTGGTCCATCAACTGGCGGCGTTCTGGGTCGAGTACCTCGAACGCCTGGAGGACCCCGGTCCCGCGCGGGACCTCGACGAGGTCGAGCGGCACGTCGACCGCGCGATCACCCTGACCCAGGGTCGCATCGCCCACTACTACGAGACGAAGGGACGGGTGCTGGCCCTGCGCGGCGAGTTCGAGGCTGCCCGCGCCGCCGTCGCGCAGGCGATCGAGCTTGAGCCGCGCGCCTCGCGCGACCACCTGCGCCGGCTCACGCAGTACCAGTCGAGCCGGATCCGGATCGACCTCATGCAGGAGCGAGCCCGGTGGGCCCAGGCACACACGCGGTTCCGCACCGAGTTGACCGAGTTCAAGGGCCAGCAGTTACAACTTCTCGGCTTGCTGGCGGCCGTGGTGGCCTTCATCGCCACCGCCAGCAACATCGCCAGCCAGAGCAGCGGCATCGAAGGCCTCCGACTCATGCTCGTGGCGTCCGGCGCGATAGCCGTCGTCTTCGGTACGTTCTCTCTCGTCAACAACAGCCGCGTGCGTCGGGTCGCCGCAGCGGTCGCCATCGGATGCGCGATGATCGGGGCGGGGATGTTCGTGCCGGCCTCGTGGATGTCATGAGAATGGGACCAGCCATGAAGGTGGGAGAAGCGATCACCGCCGCCGGCGGTACGCGGGCGAACGAGGACCGTGTCGGCCACCGCGGCACCCTCGCCTGGGTGATCGACGGCGCCACCGACCTGTACGCCGACACCGCCCTGCCCGCCGACAGCGACGTGCAGTGGCTCGTCAACGGCGTCGGTGAGCGGTTGGCCCGAGCCGGCGCCGCCGACTACCGGGGCTCCGCCGCCGATCTGCTGGCATCGCTCGCCGCCGACGTCGCGCGCGAGCAGGAGGTCCTGTCGTTTCCCGCGAGCAGGGTGCCCCCCGCCTGCTCCGTTGCTGTCTGTGTCGACTGGGGCTCCGGTTACGACATCGCCCGCATCGGCGACGCCACCGCCGTCGTCGACGGCGCGGACCCGGTGGTGCTGGCCACCGGCTACTTCGACCGTCGCGAAGCCGCCGCGGTGGCGACGAACGAGAGCGACGCGGACCGCGTCGTCGCGGCGATGCACCAGCGACGGCTGCACACCATGACGTCCGGTGACGTCGAATCGGTGTTCTCCGGCCACCCGCGTCGCCAACTCCGCCCCCACACCGCCCGTGGCGAATGGGCGACCACCGACTGCATCCTGCTGTGCACCGACGGCTTCGCGCGGCTGGTCACCGATTACGGGCTCTACCGCACCTGGACCGAGGCGATGAGCGACGCCCGTGATCGAGGGCTGCACTACCTGGAAAAGCTGATCCGGGACGCGGAGGGCGAGTCCGGCCATGGTGCCGGCCGGTTCAAGCGGGCCGACGACATCGCCGCTCTCCTTCTGACTCCGCACTGATGCCGCACCCATGGAAGGACCGCCCGCATGACCGAGCGACCGCCGTACCTGGTCGAGAGAAATCCGGGGTACGTCGAGTACCAGCTGCCGATCTCCGTCAAGCTCGTCGTCGATCACCACGGCCGGGTGCCGCTGCTGCGCAACGAGCGTGACGAGTGGGAACTGCCCGGCGGCAAGCTCGAAGTGGGCGAGACCCCCGAGGACGGGGTCTGCCGGGAAGTCGCCGAAGAACTCGGGCTGACCATCACGGGGGTCGACATCATCGACTCCTGGGTCTACGAGATCACGCCGATCCGGCACGTGTTCATCGTCAGTTTCGGTGCCGTCTACGTCGGCGACGAGGATCTCGTCTACTCCTCTGAGCACAAGGAACTCGGTGTGTTCACCTACGACGAGGTGCCGCACCTGCACATGCCCGAGCCTTACAAGCGCACCATCCAGCGCTGGCGGGAGCGCCAGCGGACCTGACGAGTCCGCTTAGCGGTGTTCGTTGGTGGCGCGGACGACCAGGACGGCGCCGTCCGGCCCAGCGCGAACAGAGCGCTCAGAGCTTCGCTGGCCGACAGTGCCAGCGCGATCCCGGTGCCGACGCCGGGCGCCGCTCCACCTGGAGCTCCTTACGTCATTCTGTGTCGGCTGAGTCTGATCTTGGCCAGCTGAGCGGCCTTGTGCTACATCGTCAGACGGTGGACGCCGTACTGGTGTGCGAGTCGGAAGCCCGTACGACCACCGATCTCGACGAGGACGCCCGGTGGGCCGGCCCACCGCTACGTCGTGAGGGTCTCGCCCGCCTCCTCGGACATGTGGGCCTGCTCGTAGAACCAATGAAGGTGCTCCACCAGACTTGCAGCGGCCCTTTCGTCGGCAAGGACGGTTAGCGGGAAGCCGGGGCGCAGCGTGAGCTTCGCGGCAGCGATGTTGACGCCGGGAACTCGGTTCAGCCGTTGCCGGAACTGCTCACGGAGCGTGATGTCATCGAACGGGAAGCGGTTAGCCAGGTGCTGGAACACAACCTCTACCTTTCCGCTTGGGTAGAGGGTCAACGGCCAGATGTCACCGTCACGGTGGCCGCGCTCGCGGGCCATAAGGAAGCAGGACGTCTCCGCTCCGCCACCGTACAGAAGAGTCCCACCCAGTTCGATCCATCGGTCAAGCAGCGTCAGCGTGGCCTCGGCAACGCCCTTGCTCTGCTGCAACACCGCGAGCTGCTCAGCGAATCGGTCGGCGCGTGATTGGCCCTCGCCAGGACGAGGGCGGGGCAGCCGCCGGGGCATCTCGTCCGGTGCCAGCCCGGTCAACTGTGCCAACTCGTCAAGGTCGATACGTTGGGCCTGGTCGGCCCGGCCGTGCTGGTCGAACGAGACTCCTTCAGCCTTCAGAACCGCGACCGGGTTCTCCATGCGTCCGTCCGGCCACCGGAAACCAGGAGCCATCGTTCCCTCAACCTGCAACACACGATGAGCGTTGGGTACCGGGACGGCACGAAGCCGGTTGCCGACCGGCTGAGGTGCGGTGCCGATCAGGGCGGCGAGGTCGCCGTACGTGGTCCAGGAGCCGACAGGTAGCGCAGTGAGCGCCTTTTCCATGAGGTCCCAGCGCACCTCGGACTGATCCACCGCCTGATCGGTAGGACCGGGCCAGTAGTTGATGATGCGCTCGGCGAGGGCGTCGGCGCGCGCGTGAATCTGCGGTCGCCCCCAGCGTTCACAGGCGACGATGTCCCGAGTGAGACATAGGCCGCTCTTGGCGAGCTGGACCCGCTTGACCGCGAAGGGGCTGTTGCCCAACTCGACGTTGTATCCGGTCAAGGTGAGGTTGCCGAGCGTGTGCTTGAGGGCGTCGTGCACTTCGGTGACGTTCTCGTGCGGTTCAAGGTCCGCGGCAAGCATGCGCTGCCACTCCGGACTTGTGCTCTGGGGTAGCACATGTTCGATGGTCAACTTCGTCAGCGAGATCGGCTCCTTGCTGCCATACGACTCCTCCAGCCAGCGCAGCACCAGCGTCCGCTGAGATGCCCGCCCATTGGTGTAGAACGGCAGCGACCGCACCGCATGGCGAACGTCGGCATCCGTTGCGTAGTACTTGCGGCCGGCCGACAGGTATGCGTGTACGGCCTCGTCGACCGGCCGGTCCTTGTCCATCTCGGTGACGATGGACAGTAGGTTTCGGTTGATGTTTGCGGTGGCTCGGCCGATCAGCAGCCGCCGAACGAGGAAACTCTCCACATAACGCATCGCGGATGCGATCTGCACACTGGTCGCGGTGCCCAGGTCGCGCCTGTCCAACAGGTGCAGCAGGACCGGGTAGACGGTGGTGGTGCCCCAGGCGTGCAACCGCTCCAGGCGCAGCCGTACCTCTAGGTCCTTCTCCTTCTCGGGATGCAGGATGATTTCGAGAAGGGCGCCGAGGCGGGCGAACCGGCGAACCTCCGCCTCCATCTCGTCCTCCGTGCCCAGCCGGTCGAGACGCGCCTGCTGCCGGGCGTACGTGTCACCCTGTGTGATGCGTGGGTCGCGATGAACCAGGTCGAGCCAGAACAAGGTCTCCATCTCGGTCGAGCTGAGCCGGTTCTGCAACGGTAGCCAGTGCGCGTCGTAGACCTTCTTGCTGCGGTCGGGAAGACGCATGAACAGATAATTGCGCAGCAGGTCGGCCTGGGTGAGCTTGAGGCCCGTGTTGTTCAGCGACTCGAAGATTCGGTACACGTTGTCGCTCGCGTGAGCGACGACCGAGACCAACGCCAACCCGAAGATCACTGCTTCTTCCACGCGCTGCACAGGCGCCGCCTTCGGCTCCTCGAGCCGGTCGCGGAAGAACTGGTACGCCGCGCCGACCGCTCCTGCGCCGGCCTGCGCGGAGGAGTCCACACACGCCAGGTATGCGTCGAGGTCGGCCTGGGTGGGAACGAGCTTCAGCCGCCGGGTTGGCGCCCACTTGTTGATCAGATATTGGTCGGTGAGGCGGTCATGGTGCTCGGTGCCTTCGCTGGCTACCCGGTGATCGCGGATCGCGCAGAGCAGGATGGAAAGGGTCGTCAAACGCTGCTGGCCGTCCACCACGAGAAACTCCCCGACGCCAGCGGGACCGTTGTCGGGGCTGGGTGCCAACACCAGCGAGCCGATGAAGTGCGTCGTCTTCGAGTTCTCGGCCCGATCCTCGGCGAGCCGAACGATGTCCTCCCACAGGCGTTCCAGGTGAAGGTCCTGCCAGGAGTACGTGCGCTGGTAGAGAGGCACCTGGTACTGCTTCGTGCCTTCGAGTAGGCCCTGCAGGGTGGTCTCTTCCGCTGCAACCATCCGGCGCTGTCACCTCATTTGATCCGGATTGTGATCAAGCGGACCACACCGGGTAGTTCGTCTGGGGCCGTCGCAGCGTAGGCGATGATCGACACCGTGCGGTGTCGCGAATCTGACTCATGCGCGCTCCGGGCTGTCGGGCAGCTCAGAGCCGGTCAGGGGGTGAAGTAGCATGCGGCGGTGATCCGCTCATGAGACCGACGATCGCCGCCGATACGCTGCGTCGGACCCTCACCCAGTACCTGACCACCACCTTCGGCCTGACCGAGGACGGCGTACGCCAAGGTCTGGAGGGTTTCCTCTCGCACCCGGAACAGGGCATCTTCCGTGGCCCTTACCTGCGGATCCGCACCCCCTTCCGCCCGGCGGCGGGGAACTGGCGCGCGGGCCTGGACTGGGCGCCGGCGGACTTCACCCCCTACCTGCACCAGGCGAACGCGTTCGCCCGGCTGTCGACGAAGGGCAAGGCGGCCGAGCCGACGCTGATCACCACCGGCACCGGCTCGGGCAAGACGGAGTCGTTCCTGATCCCGGTGCTGGACCACTGCCGGCGGCAGAAGCAGCAGGGCAGAGCCGGAGTCAAGGCGATCCTGCTCTACCCGATGAACGCCCTCGCGACCGACCAGACGCAGCGCATCAACGAGCTGCTGTCCGACCCTGCGCTCAGCCAGGTGACCGCCGGTCTCTACATCGGCGACGTCGCGGCAATCGAGTACCCGCACGTGTTCACCAAGCGGTCGGAGATGCGCCGTACCCCTCCGGACATCCTGATCACCAACTACAAGATGCTGGACCTGCTGCTCCAGCGCGCCGACGACCTGCCGCTCTGGGAGGGCGCTGAGCCGGCATACGTGGTGCTGGACGAATTCCACACCTACGACGGCGCGCAGGGCACCGATGTGGCGATGCTGCTGCGCCGGCTCGCCGCCGCGCTCGACCTCGACGAGCCGGAACGGCCCCTCGGGCCGATCTGCCCGGTGGCAACCTCCGCCACGCTCGGTGAGGGCGGTGGCCGGGACGGTCGTACCGCGATCCGTGAGGTCGCCGAGCAGGTCTTCGGCATCCCCTTCGACCCCGCATCGCTGGTGGGGGAGGACCGGTACGAGGCCGGGGAGTTCATCGCCCGCCAGGACTTCAGCCTGCCGCTGCCTACCCCGGAGCAGCTCGCGGCCGTCGACGACCGCGACCCCGATGCGATGATGGCCGAGGTCGCCGAGTTGGTCGTCGGCGAGCGTTGTCTCGACGCCCCGACGCGCCTCGGTGATCTGCTGCGTCAACATCCGTTGACGAAGGCGGTGCTCGACTCGCTCCAGGCCAGGCCGTGCACCCTTAGCGAGATCATCGACGTGCTCCCCCGTAAGAACGCCACCGGCTGGGGCAGCGTGATGAAGACTCCACACGAGATCACGGCGAAGGCTCTCGCCCGGTTCGTCGGCCTGCTTTCCGTCGCGCAGAACCCAGAAGCTCCCGGCCGCCCGCTGCTCAACATCGAAACCCACCTGTGGGTACGCGCGGTCTCCCGCCTGCTGCGCGGCACGTCCCACCAGGCCGCATTCGGCTGGTACGGCGAAGCGCCGCGGGAACTGGACCCGTACGCCGCTGCCGCCGACGTGGTCGTGGCCGACAACCGCTACCCACGGTTGCCGGCCATCTACTGCCGGCACTGCGGCCGCTCCGGCTGGATGGCGTTGTCGCCGGAGAAGGACCCGCAGGAGTTGGAGACCGACCCCGACAAGATCTACCGAGCCAGCGTCGGTCGGGACAAGCGCCGGGTCCGCGCGTTGATCGCTGCGACCGAGGACGAGGTACGCCAGCGCTCCCGTGGCCTGCTGGTTCTGGAGTACGGCCGTCGGGTGCGCCCCTTCGACGAGCAGCGCGACCGCAGGCCCACCGACGACGCGATTGTCGTGCTCGGCGACGTTCTCGACATCGACGGTGCCGAGAAGGACCGCTGCCCGTCCTGCGAGTTGGACCACGGCATCCGCTTCCTCGGCGCCGGCCTGGCGACCCTCGCCTCGGTGGCGATCACGCAGCTCTTCACCGGTGGGGAGCTCGACGAGGCCGAGAAGAAGACGCTGCTCTTCAACGACTCGGTCCAGGACGCCGCACACCGCGCCGGTTTCGTCGCCAACCGGTCCTACTCGTTCTCGCTGCGCTCCCTGCTCGCCAGCCGACTGACGTCGGGGGAGTCGATCGGGCTCGACGACCTTTTCGCCAGGATGATCGAGGCGGCGGCGCAGCCGGAGATCCTCTCCACCGTCGTGCCGCCGGACCTGCACGACCAGCCCGGTGTCGACAGCCTGCTCGCCGGTGAGCACAACGGCAGCCGGGAAACCTGGGAGCTGATCAGCGAGCGGCTCGTCTTCGCCACCGTGATGGAGACCGGTCTGCGTTCCCGCCAGGGCCGCACCCTGGAGTTGACCCGCAGTGTCGCCGTCGAGGTAGGCCTCGACGACCCCGCCGGGGCTGCCGCGATCTGCCGAGACGTCCATCTGACCGGGCCCGGCCACCTCGACGGAACGCCGCCGGACGACGCCCGCTACCTTGCCTTCCTCCGCGGCCTGCTGGAACGGCTGCGCACCCGCGGTGCCGTCTACCACGAGTGGCTGGTGCCGTACCTGAAGCGCGGTGGCACCCGGTGGCAGGTCTGGGGCGGTCGCCCCGCCGGCATGCCCGCGTTCCCGAAGGGGCTGTCCGCGCCCGCGTTCCTGCTCGCGACGCCGAAGTCCCGCTCGGAGTTCGACGTGGTCACCGCGCGCGGCAACTGGTACCAGGACTGGACGTCGCGCTGCCTCGGCCTCGACCACGGCGAAGCGGCCGGTTTCCTCACCCGGCTGCTGCCGGCCCTTGCCGCCGCCGACGTGGTCGCCGCTGGCGACACCGAGGACGGCAACACGGTGTACGGGCTGATGCCCGGCCACCTACGGGTGACCCGGCTCGACGACGCGTCCGCTGCGGCGGCCGGGGTCGGCTGCGACACCTGCCACTGGCAGCAGACGGAGCATCCCGACCGGGTTGCCGACTGGATCGGCCAGCCGTGCCGCCAGTACCGCTGCCGAGGCCGACTGCAGGCCGTCCACGACGACACCGCTGCCGACGACTACTACCGGCGGCTCTACCTGGACAGCCCGGTGTTCCGGGTGGTCACCGGCGAACACACCGGCATGCTCACCCGCGCCCAGCGGGAGACGGTGGAGAAGCAGTTCCGCGACGGCGAGCGCTACACCGACCCGAACGTGCTCTCCTGTACGCCCACCCTGGAGATGGGCATCGACATCGGCGCCCTGTCGGCGGTGGTCCTGGCGTCGCTCCCGCACGGCCCGGCCAACTACGTTCAGCGGGCGGGCCGCGCCGGCCGCAAGAGCGGCAACGCGCTGGTGCTGACCCTGGTCGGGCGAACCGAGCGCGACCGCTACTACCTCACCGATCCGCGCGACATGATCGCCGGCCAGATAGTTCCGCCCGGCTGCTTCCTTTCCGCCGTGGAGATCCTGCGCCGCCAGTACCTCGCCCACCTGATCGACCTGGCCGCCCGCGGGCGCCTGGCCGGAGTGTTGCCGATGCCACGGCGGGCACACGTGCTGTTCGGTCCGACCGGTTGGTTGACCGGCCTCGCCGAGGCTGGTCGTCGCGACGGTGGCCGGCTGGTGGAGGAGTTCCTGACCCTCTTCGGCGACAAGGTCCTGCGGGCCGCCGCCGATCAACTGCGTGAGTTCGCGGTGGACGGCATCGTCCACCGGGTCAAGGAAGCCGATGAGGTCTGGGAGTCCCGGCTGGCCGACCTGCGCCGTCGAATGCAGGAACTCGCCACCGCCCGGGGCACGCTGGTGCCCAGCGACCCGGACCATGCCCGCGAGATCAAGATGCTGAAGGCGGAGGAAGGTGCGGTCCGCCGCCGGCTGCGGGAGGTCAGCGGGGCTGCCGCCCACGGCACGCTAGTCGAGTTCGGTCTGCTGCCGAACTACGCGCTCATCGACAACCGGACCGACCTGGAAGCCACCCTGACCTGGGAGGACAAGGTCGACGGTGGCCGGCGGTTCCACAGCGAACTCCGCGAGTACGCGCGCCCTGCCCGTCAGGCGCTCGTCGAGATCGCCCCCGGCAACAGCTACTACGTACGCGGCTACAAGCATGAGATCTCGGGGCTCGACGTCGGCCCGGTGGACCGTCCGGCATACGAGCAGTGGCGGATCTGTGCCCAGTGCGGCTACGTCCGCACCCACCTGGCGAAGGAGGACACCAGCGCCTGCCCGCGTTGTCTGGACGCGGGCATCGCCGATCACGGCCGGCTGTTCCAGGTCCTCCAACCGACCCGGGTGCTCAGCCGCGACAAGCGCGACGACGCCCGCATCCGCGACGACAGCGACGACCGGGACCGGCGTTTCTACGCCACCACCGTCGCCGTCGACGTCGACCCGGCCAAAGTCGATTCGTCCTGGCGGCACGCCCATGACACCTTCGGTGTCGACTACAGCCGGCACGCGATGATCCGTCACTTCAACCTGGGTGCCCAGCGCTACGACCGGGCGGCTGAACTCTTCGCTGGCGAGGAGGTGCGGATCAACCGGTTCCATACCTGCACCTCCTGCGGGGGCACCACGGTCGACGGCACCCCTGCCGTGAGTCAACAACTCGCCGCGGAAACCTCCGGGTCGGCCGTCGTCAAGGGAGCCGAGCACCACCGGCCGTGGTGTCCCTACCGGCGCTCGCCGGCTGCCCCGGACGCCCATGTCGACCTGATCCTGGCCCACGAACTGGAAACCGAGGCGCTGCGCATCCTGATCCCCGCCGCGACCGCCGTGATACAGGAGCGCGTCGCGTCCTTCGCCGCCGCCGTCCGCCTCGGTATCGCCGCGCAGTACGGCGGCGACCCCGCGCACCTGCAGGCCGTGTCGGCGACCATGCCGGACGGGCAGAGTGACGGGACGCGCAACTTCGTGGTCGTCTTCGACACTCAGCCGCAGGGCACCGGCTATCTGCACCGCCTCGCCAAGCCGGAGGAGTTCCGTGCCATCCTGGAACTGGCGCGGCAGCGAATCGCCGACTGCGTCTGCCGGCACGAAGGTAGGGCGGTGTGTCACCGCTGCCTCCTGCGGTACGCGCGTAACGAGCACTTCGCCCTCATGAGCCGCGACGAGGCGTTGGGCATGCTGGACAAGCTCCTCGACAACTGGAACGTCGAGGAGGGCACTCGTACGGACGAGATCTCGCTGATCCACCAGGTGGAGAGCGAGTTGGAGTTGCGTTTCCTCACCAAACTGCTGGCGCTTGGCGAGACACCCGGCTCGGGCCTGAGAATCGACCGGCGGACCGACCACGACGGTGCCCGCATCGCCGACCTGCGGTTCATCCGGGACAACGGTCAAAGCGTCACCCACTGGCAGATGAAGCTGCAGAACACCGTCAGAGGCACTCGTCCCGACGTCCACTTCAAGCGCCTCGACGCCCCGTCGCCCGAGGTGGCTGTCTACCTCGACGGATTCAAGTACCACGCCTCGTCACAGTACAACCGGCTCGCGGACGACGCGGAGAAGCGGGCCCGGTTGCGGGCGCACGGTTATCTGGTATTCGCCGCGACCTGGGACGACGTCAAGACCTGGGGTAGCGCGGACGGGCTGGGGCAGTGGACCCCGTATGGCGGGGTCAGTAAGCAGGCTGCCCGGGAGAGGTATCGGCAGTTCCTCCCCGGCGCCGACCCTGACGAACTCGAGGAGACCATCTGGGTCAACCCGATCGAGCAGCTGATGCGATTCCTCGCGAATCCCGACCTCACCCGTTGGCAGCGTCGTGCGGAAGCGACCTTGGCCGGCATGCTCAAGCAGGCTCGGGACAATACCGCCACCGACTCCAGCGGTGTGGCAGAGCGGCTGTTGGCTGCACTGCGCGGAGAGCCCTTGCCCAGGCCGACTGCAGGAAAGATCATGATTGCTCGCGCTCGGGACCACGCCGACTGCCCGGTGGCCATGGTGGTCGACGGGCGAAGCAAGCCTCTGCCGACATGGTCGGCGCTGGCCGTCCTGGACGACCTGCCGGCTGCCGTGGCCGATGCGGGCCACCAGGAACGCTGGGCGGCGTGGCTGGCCTGGGGCAACGTCATCCAGTTCCTCGGCAACGGCGGTGGTGATGCAGGTCAGCTCGCCGTGTCTGGTCTTGACGCCTTCGAGCCGGCCTCGATGGCGGTCACCGAGGGCACCGGGCTCGTGCTGACTCAACGCGCACTGCCGCTCGACGAGGAGACGGCGACGTGGCTCGGCGTCGTGGCGCAGCCGGTGGCCGCCGAGCCCGAGACGCTCGACAAGGAGTCGCCGTGGCGGGACGTCCTGCGTTACCTGGATCCGGCCGAAGACACTCTGGACCATCTCGTCCAGCAGTTGGCCCGGCAGGGTCTACCCGCACCGATCGTCGGCTACGAGCTGGGTGACCAGGGCTGGCAGGCCGAGCTGGCCTGGCCGGACCGGCGGATCGCCATCGTGCTCACCGGTCCCTCCGACGATCCGGAGACGGAGGACCGCGACCGGGCGTACGCGGAGGCGGGCTGGCACGCCCGTACCGCTCGGCAGTGGTCAGTTGACGAGTTGGCGGCGGAGATCAGGGCGACGAGCGGGGGAGAACGTCGATGAGCACCGGAGCAACAACCCTGCGGATGCTGGACCGGGCCGACAAGGAGGTCATGAAGCTCAACCGCGCCGACATCGGGGCTGTTTACGAGTTCATGCACAAGTTCCGGCACAACCCGGAAAACCCGGGGCTGCACCTGAAGCCGCTGGGCGGCGACTCCCGGCTGTGGTCCGCCCGGGTCAAGAAGGACTACCGCGCGCTGCTGCTGCACATCGCCGACCGCGACTATCTGCTCGTGTCGGTCAAGCACCGCAGTGAGGTGTACGACGACTTGTCGCGCTACGCGTACCGGATCAACCGGGTCACCGGCGGCATTGAGGTCGTCGACCTCACGCCGGTCGGCGACAGCATCGTCGGTCGGGTCGTACCGCCCGAGGTCGAGCCGGAGCCTGCACAGAAGCCGATCTTCGACGCGTACACCGACGCGCAACTGCTGGAGCTTGGCGTCGCCGAGCCGCTGTTGCCTCAGATCCGCGAGCTCACCACCGAGGCGGAACTGCTGGAACTGCTCGACCGGGCGCCGCAGCTCACCACGGACGTGCTCTTCGCCCTGTACGACGGAACCCCGTACACCCAGGTACTGCAACAGGTCACCGAACCGGTACGGGCCGGCGAGCTGGTCGACCCGGAGGACTTCCAAGCCGCGGTGCAACGCCCGGCGACCCAGGTCACCTCGGACGACGAGGCACTGCAAGCGATCATCGGCGAAGCATTCGAACGGTGGCAGATCTTCCTCCACCCCACCCAGCGTAAGCTGGTGGAGAAGAAGTACAACGGCCCCGCGCGGGTGGGCGGCGGCCCCGGCACCGGCAAGACCATCGTGGCCCTGCACCGGGTGGCGCACCTGGCCCGGCAGCTTCCGCCCGGCTCCGACAAGCCGATCCTGCTCACCACTTTCAACCGCAACCTCGCCGCCGACCTGCGCACCCGGCTGCTCGCACTCGGCGGCCAGGAATTGGTAGCCCGCGTCGACATCGTCAACATCGACCGGCTGGCCAGCCGGGTGGTGACCGAGGCGAAAGCCGGCGGCAGCCGTCGCGTCGTCGACGACAACCGTGTACCCGACCTGTGGAGCGAGTTCCTCCTCGAGACCGACGAGTCAGGCTGGGACGCGGAGTTCCTCGCCGCCGAGTGGACCCAGGTGATCCTCGGCCAGGTGCTCAACTCGCGCAACGAGTACTTCAAGGCACGCCGCCCGAACCGCGGCCGCAGCCTGACCCGCGTCGAACGGGACCAGATCTGGCAGCTCTCCGAACGCTTCACCAACTGGCTTGAAATCCGTGGGGTGTGGACCTGGCGGCAGGTGGCCCAGCGGGCGGCCCGCCTCGAGATGGACCGTGCGTCCGCCACCGGGGAGACCTCCGGCGCCTTCCATCGCCCCCGCTACCGCCACGTGGTGGTGGACGAGGCGCAGGACCTCAGCGCGGCGCACTGGAAGATGCTGCGTGCCATGGTCGCCCCCGGCCCGGACGACATGTTCCTCACCGGCGACACCCACCAGCGCATCTACGACAACCACGTCACGTTGAGCAGTCTGGGTGTCAACATCCGCGGCCGATCCTCGCGTTTGACCCTCAGCTACCGCACCACCCGGCAGATCCTCGCGGACGCCCTGCAGATGATGACCGGCGAGGTGTACGACGACCTCGACGGCGGCGAGGAAGACCTCGCCGGGTATCGCTCACTACTGAGGGGAGCGCGGCCGGTGTTCCGGGGAGCCCAGACGTGGGCGCAGGAGCGGGACCTGATCACCCAGCAACTGCACGCGTGGGGAAATCCGACCGACGGGTCCGTGGCGGTCTGCGTGCCGACCAGGGATCTCGCGGCGGAGGTGATCAATCGGCTGAAGGCCGACGGGTTGCCGGCCATCGAGATCGGGCCCGACGGCCCGACGCAGCCCGACGGCGTTCACGTCGGTACGATGCATCGGTTCAAGGGCCTCGAATATCAGCGCATCATCATCGGAGGGGTCAGCGACGGGCTCATTCCCCGCCAGCTGACCAACCGCTACCGGGACAGCGACCCGAAGCGCTACCAGCGTGAGCGCCAGCGGGACCGGTCCCTGCTCTTCGTCGCCGCCACCCGGCCCCGCGACGAGCTGGCAGTGTTCTGGCACGGCACGCCCAGCCCGTTCCTGACCGCCCGACTGGTGCAACGACAGGTGCCATGAGAGGCGGTCCGTTCCAATCCGGGATGGCCTCTGACAGAGGGAGACGTAGGTGCAGGCGCGGGATCGCGTCAGCGATCGGTACGAGCTGACGTATCCGATCGGTCGTGGCGGGATGGGCCAGGTGTGGGCTGGTTACGACGAACGCCTCGACCGACCGGTGGCGGTCAAGTTCCTCCGGATACAGGAGGTGCCCGAGGTCGAACGCGAGGTTGCGATCAAGCGGTTCCGCCGTGAGGCACGAGTGACCGCTCGCCTCGATCATCCTGGCGTGCCGGTCATCCATGACCTCGGTGTGCATGGCGATGACCTGTACATCGTCATGCAGCTCGTCCAGGGCTGCCAACTGGCCGATCTCATCGCGGAGCAGGAGCGACTCTCGGTGGCGGCGTCGGCGTCGATCGCCGCGCAGGTCTGCTCCGTGCTGGCCGCCGCACACGCCGCCTCCCTGGTACATCGCGATCTGAAGCCGCAGAACGTCATGGTCACGCCCCCGGGCGCCGTCAAGGTCCTGGACTTCGGTGTCGCCGCGTTGATCGGGCCGGCCGAGCAGTCGCGCCTGACCGCCACCGGCCACACGCTCGGCACTCCCGCCTACATCGCCCCGGAACAGGCGTCGGGTGCCGTCGTCGGACCTGCCGCCGACCTCTACGCCCTCGGGTGCGTTCTGTTCGAGATGCTCACCGGACGGCCCCCCTTCGAGGCCGGGAACTCGCTGGAGATGCTGCACCGGCACATGCGCTCGCCCGTCCCGATCATCGTCGAGTATCGGTCGGACGTTCCTGACGACCTGGCTCATCTCTTGTTCTGCCTGCTGGCGAAGGACCCCTCGGACCGGCCCGCCTCGGCTGCCGAGGTTGCGCAACTGCTCGCGCCCTTCGCCAGCGGCGAGGACGCGAGAGCCGGCGCCGGCCCGTTCGCTCCGGTCACCGCTACGGATTCCACGCCTGCATCGAGACCAGGTCAGTCGCTGGCGGAGGTGCGGACGCAGGTCGAGGAACTTGCCGAGCACGAACGGTTTGCTCAGGCGGCCGAACTCCTGGAGCGGACACTCAGGTTCACCCCGGCTGCCGACCTGGCCGGTAGCGAGATCGTTCCGTTGCGGCTCGATCTCGCCAACCTCGTCATGCTGGCCGGTGACTTCCGGCGGGCGAAGCGCCTCTTCGAGCAGCTCGCCCGGGACCTCGACGGGTGCGGTAACCAGCAGGATCTAGTCGACGAATGCCATCGAAGAGCGCTCAGCTGCAAGACCGAGCTCGGCGAGCCGACGGAAGGGTGAAGACCGAGGCGCCGAGAAGGCCGAGCCGACGGGCCGGACGTCCCCGTCAGTGGCGATGCCGGCCGACGCCCGAGGGCTGCCCCGGACCGGTGAGAAAGGCGGACCATGCCTGCCGTGCGAAGGTGAGAGCGGATCCGTCTGGATCCTTCGAGTCGCGTACGGCGACGATGCCGGGAAGGTTGGTGGCTACCTCCACGCACTCGCCGCCGTTGCCGCCGCTACGGGTGCTCTTGCGCCAGACGGCGCCGGTCAGGTCAGTCATGGCGAAGCTCCCCAATGATCCCCTTGATCGTGTCTCTTGATTCTGCCTCACTCTGCGCCAGCCGAGTGGCGCTCGCAAACGCCTCCTCGTAGGCCCGCAGCTCCGCAGGCTTGTCCAGGTACAACGCTCCGGTGAGGGATTCGCTGTAGACGACCGAGGGTTCGGGTGCTGCCCGGCCGCCCTTCGTCGCAGGGAAGTCCAGGATGACGAACGAACCGGCGACGGCGCCGAGGTGTGGGCCGGCGGCGAGCGGCACTACCCGTACCGATACGTTGGGCCGCTCGGAGGCTTCGAGAAGGCCGTTGAGCTGCCCGGTCATGACGGCCTGCCCGCCGACTGAGCGCCGCAACACGGCCTCCGAGACGACGGCATCCAACTGAGGCGGCTCGGGCATCCGTCGGCTGAGCAGGTTCTGCCGCTGTAGCCGCACCTGCACCGCGTGCTCGCGATCCTCGTCGGTGCCGGCGGGCTGGTCGATGCGCGCCAGTGCCTGGATGTACTCACGAGTCTGGAGCAGTCCGGGAATGACGGTCTCCTGATACTGGCGAAGTGACGCGGCGGCGGACTCCAGGCCGACGTACAGCTCGAACCAGCTCGGCACCGCGTCCCCGTACGCGTGCCACCACCCCTTCGACTTCGTCTCCGCGGCCAGCCCTCGCATCGCCTCGGTCATCTCCGCGGACACGCCGTACAGCTCGCACATCGCCTTGACGTCGAGCACCCGCACCGACCCGAGGCCGCACTCGATGCGCCAGATCTTCTGCCGGCTGTACTCCAGCGCCTCGGCGGCGGCGTCGAGGGTCACGCCGGCCTCGTTGCGGAACTGGCGCAGCAGCCGGCCGAGCTGTCGGCGCGGCACGGTCGAACCGATGTCTTCCGCCATCCGGGCACTCCCTGGTTCCATCCGGCAACAACGAGTGACATTGCTCTGCAACGTCTACTCGTTCCCACGAAATAAGTCAATGCACAACGTGGAAAGTCTCGGGTGGAACGTTGCGCATCCACTGCGCACTGTCACAGGATGACTACCGGCACGATTGCCCGGCGATCTCTACGCCCGGCCGTTGTGCGTGTCGATCGGTGATCCGTTGAACAGCCCTGGTGCCGTACCGCTGAACGGAGCTGCGGTGTCAGGGCGGGGTGGGCCCGCCGGCGCGGGACGGGCGGGCGAGCCCACCCCTTCCACGACAAGGAGGACAGTCCGATGAGCAACCGTAGCGATCGACCGGGGCGGGGCAGCGGGACGACCGCGTACCCCTCGCTGCTGCCGTGGCAGGTGCGCGAGCGCCGCTTCCCGCCCGCCCGGTTCGGGCGCCGCGGCCTCGACCCCGATGCGGTGTACGCCTACCTCCGCCGGGTCGCCGGCGACATGGCCTCGCTCCACGCCGAGATCACCCGGCATCGCCAGGAGACCCTGCGGATCAAGGTGGCGCTGCGGCGCTGGCAGTCCGAGCAGGCGCGGCAGGCGAACGGCGAGCGCCGGTGACCGGGCGCTGGGTCATCCACCTGCCGGTGACCGCCGCCGACCTGCCCGCCGCGCAGCGCCTGGCCCGCGTCGTCGCCCGGTGGTCCGGAATGCTGCCGCAGGCCGACCCGGGGGAGACCACCGTGTCGGCCGAGGACGACCAGAACGTACGCCATCGGGTCTTCTGCGACCTGCTCATGCCCGGCGGCCGACGGTGCCTGCTCCGCGCCGACCACGACGGCCCCTGCTCCCGCCGCGTCCACGGCTGACGTGTTCAGCAGGTGGTCGCGTTGGTGCAAGGGGCCGCGCGGACACCGATCATCGTCGATCGAGGGTCAGCATCGCGAGCGTGCGCCACGTAGGGTGGGACTAGGACGTCTCCCCGTAACCGGAGTGCATCTTGAGCCTGAAGTACTACCTCTACCTGTCGCATCTCAAGATCGGACTCCTGGCGGCACAGGTCGCCTCCTCCGCGCAGCACGAGACCGAGCTCGCCGTGGACCTCAAGGTCGTCCGCTACAGCCGCAAGGCGGTCCTGCCCGAGCGCCACGACCTCGACAAGCTGGAGAAGGTGATCCGGCACCTGCAGGACGCCGACCAGATCGGCGCCGCTTACGAGGAACGCCCCTACGTCCAGGCCTGCCTGGAGATGCGCTGGCAGGTCTTCCCGACCGCCGGCATCGTGGTCTTCGCGGGGACGCTCGACGACCAGGTCATCGTCCTCGGTGGCTCGGCGTCGCACGTGGTCGGTGGCGGTGACGCCGAACCGGTCGGATCGGTCCCGCCGTACCTGTTCCGCAAGCTCCAGGAACTGCGAGCCGACCCGGGCGAGTTCGACGACGAGCGCTTCCACGAATCACTGGCGCAGATCGGCGCCGCGCTCCCGGGGCCGGCGCAACGGGTCGAGTTCATCGCCAAGCGGCTGGCCGAGAAGTCAGGGGCGAACGGCGTGCTCCTGGGCGGCCCGATCTACGTGGCGCTCGTCGACTAGGGCCTCGGCGTGGACGCGGGGCAGGTCATCCGGTGGCGGCCGGGGGAGACCGTCCTCGACACGTTCCGCATCGAGGAGGTCGTCGAAACGGGCGGCACGGGGTTCGTCTACCGCGCGCATCACCTCGCCTGGGGCGTCGACCTCGCGGTGAAGACGCCGCGCCCCGACCTGGCCTCGGCGCCCGGGATCCTCGATCTGCTGGCGCAGGAGGCGCAGGCCTGGACCGATCTCGACCCGCATCCGAACGTGGTGGGCTGCAACTACGTGCAGCGCGTCGGCGCGTACCCGGTGATCTTCGCGGAGTGGGTCGCGGGCGGTGACCTGACCGCGGCGGTCCGGGACGGGCGGTGCCGTGATCTGCCGCATGCTCTCGACGTGGCGATCCAGATGCTGCGCGGCATTGGGCACGCCCACGCGGCGGGCCTGGTGCACCAGGACGTCAAGCCCTCGAACGTCATGTACGACGGCGAGACGGCGAGGGTCACCGACTTCGGCACGGCCAAGGCGAAGGCGTCGGTCTCCTCGCCCCCGCAGGGTGGCGAGGAGACCGGGTACGCGACGCTCGGCGGCTTCACACCGCAGTACTGCTCGCCGGAACAGGTCGATCCGGAGGGCCGGATCGGCCGGGCCAGCGACATGTGGTCCTGGGCGCTGACCGTGATCGAGTTGCTGCACGGGCGCCGGCTCTGGAAGTGGGGCCACGAGGGTGCGGACGCGCTGGCGGAACTACGCGACGATCTCCCGCCGGCGCTGCGCGACCTGCTGGCGGGCTGCCTCGCCCGCGACCCCCGGTCGCGCATCGGCGACACCGCCGAGGCGGAAGCCGTGCTCCTGCACGTGTACGCCGACGGCACCGGAAGCCCCTACCCGCACTCGGACCAGATTCCGCCGTCGCTGCGGGCCGACGGCCTGTCCAACAAGGCGCTGTCGCTGTGGGATCTCGGTGAGCAGAGCCGGGCGATCGAGCTGTTCGAGCGGGCCAAGGCGATCGACCCGAACAACGTCCGCGCGGTCTACAACCACGGGCTGATCAGGTGGGCCGACGGCCTGGTCACCGACGAGACCCTGCTGTCGGAACTGCGCGCCACCGGCGACTCCTGGGAGGCGGACTACCTGGCCGCGATGGTGCACATGGAACGCGGCGACGGTGTCCTCGCCGCACGCCACCTGGCCGAGGCGGACCGGAAGCACCCGGGCTCACCCGAGATCGCGGTCGCGCGGGAACGCTGCGCCCGGCTGGAGCCGAGGGGCACCCTCGAGGTGTTCGGGCGCACGTCCGGCAGGGTGGTGGCGATGGCCTGCGACCACGACGCGACACACGTCGTGGTGGCGGAGGAGTCGGGCCGGGTGCGGATCTGGGACGCGTTCGGCGGCCGGGTCCTCGCTGAACTCCCCGATTCCGGTCGGACTCCCGTCGACGTCGCCATCGACCACGCCGGCGTCCGGATCCTCGTCTGCTACCGGGATTCCCTGGTCGAGATGTGGCGCCTCGTCGACGGAGCCGCCGAACCGGACGGCCGGTGGGAGGGAGGAACGGCCGTGGCGCTCAGCCCCGAGGGTGGCTTCGCGGCCGTGGGCACGGCCGACGGCCGCGTCCTCGTCCTCCGCACCGGCACGTGGGAGACGGTTGCCGACATCCGGCCCCACGAGGGCAGGGTCACCCGGGTGGTCCTCGGCCCGGACGCCGAGGTGTTCGTCTCGGCTTCGCTGGGGCGTGTCCACTCGGGCGTCGACCACCGGGTGGAGCAGTGGTGGCCGCTGCGGCGCACCCGGATGCGGGGCCTGGAGATACCTCCCGACGAGGTGGAGCCCGACGACCAGAAGGTGACCGTGGCAGCGGACGGCTCCACCGTCCTGAGGTGCGGCTTCCGCTCGCTGATGGCGGTGGACATGCGGGTCTGGGACGGGCCGCGACAGTGGGAGATCCCCTGGCTGATGAGTTACGACCTGCTCGGCGTCTCGGGCCGTGCGGGCTGGGCCCTGGTCGACCCCGGGACCGGAGACCTCCAGGTCCTCGAACTGGCCAACCGCCGCTGCGTCCGCACCTTCCCCAAGGACTTCGAGCGGGGTACGCGTCGCGACACGACGGCGTTCAGCGGCGACTGCGGGTACGCCGTCGTCGCCGAGTCGGAGGGCTTTCCCCGCGATCAGACCTCGCTTTCCCGCCTGCCCATGCCGCTCAGCGGACACCTCGCCCCGTGGTCGTACGCGCCACCCCGCCCGGTCGGTGTCCTCGCTCACGAGGAGAGCGCGTTCGAGCAGGTCATGGACCGTGTCGAAGCGCTGATCAAGTCCGGCGAGCAACGGCTGGCGGCCGATGCGATCCGCGAGGCCAGGGCCATTCCCGGCTATCACCGCCACCCGCGTCTGCGCCGTGCCTCCCGAGCCGCCGGCCGGAACCTGCGGCGCACCGGGCTGGCCGGCGTCTGGGTGCGGCAGGAGCTGTCCGACGTCATGCTCACCCGTGGAACCTTCGACGTCAGTGATTCCGGCAGGCTGTTCGCCTTTCCCGCCAACGTCGACGAGGTGGAGGTCTTCGACCTGGAGACGCTCGAGAAGGCGGGCTCGGTGACCCAGCGACGGAACCCCGCCACCACGCTGCGCTTCGCCAGGGGCGACCGCGATCTGGTCGTCGTCTACTCGGACGGGTCGGTCGCCTGCCACGACACGGCGACGTTCCAGCCACGGTTCCGGGTCGCCGGTGCGCTGCCCAGCGACGAGGGGACCACGACGCTCGACCTCTCCGGCGACCTGCTGACCGTCGGATTCGGGTACGGCCTGGCGACGGTGTGGTCGCTGGACGCCGCGGCCTGTGTCGCGGCGGTCCGCACCGGGCCCGGAACGATCGCCGGTGTCACGGCCGACGAGGAGTCTCGCCTGGTCGCCGTGCACCTGCGAACGGGCGACACGAACACCGTGGAGGTCCGGTCGATGGACACCGGGAAGGCCGTGCGGACCTTCCCGCACGTCGACGCGCACACGGAGATCCGCTTCGCCTCCGGTGTGTTGTTGATGGCCGGGATGACCCGCCTGAGGGCGTGGCGACCCGGTGGCCGGCGCCCGCTGTACGAGCTCCAGTGGGTCAAGCACAGTTCCTCGGCCGCCCTGTCCTTCACCGGCGGCCGTCGCCTCGCCGCCATCGCCGGTCAGCAGGGCTTCGTGGTCTGGAACACCGCGACCGGAGACCTGGTGTTCGACGGGAGGGCCGTCGGCGATCCCGACCACCCCGTCTACGGCATCGACAACGTGGCGGTGTCCGCCGACGGAACATTCGCCGTCGCGGGCGACCCGGGCGAGCAGACCGTCGATGTCTGGGACCTGCGAACAGGACGCCGGATCCGCACGCTGCACGGTCACCTCGCCTGGGTGAACACGGTACGCGCCGACGGCTCCTTCAGCACCGTCGTCACCGGCGACTTCCAGGGCAACGTCCGCGTCTGGGGCCTCGACTGGGACTTTGGGGAGTGATCGATCATGTTCGGGCGCCGCCGCCGGCACGAGGAGCTACGGGCGAAGTTCCTGACCAACCGGGATCGGGTCCGGTCCTGGTGGGAGGACTGGGAGATCCCCGAGGTCGTGTGGGCCGACGAGTTCAACGACGTCCCCGCACCCTGGATCGTGCTGGAGCAGGACCGGGAGAGCTGGCTCAGGATCCACGCGCCCGTCATGGACACCTACTTCTGGACGTTCCTCGGGCGTCCGCTGACCCCGGGCGTCCGCGAGGTGCGGGTCCGATGGCAGTTCGGGGCGGGGCACCGGTTCGAGGAACTCGACCTGACGATCGTCAGCGTGTGCGACCCCGCGTACCTGGCCGAGAAGCTGACCCTGGCGGTTCACCAGGCCCGGTTGAAGGGCTGGCGGGACGAGGACGCGCAGCCGGTCTACCAGTGGCTGGTCGAGGGCGTCGGCATGACCCCCCTCGACAACGCCGTACGGGGAACCAAGCGGTTGGGATTCGTCCTGATGACGTTCAGCCGTTTCCCTGACACCGACGGCAACGTGATCGTGCGACTGACCGCGGTCGAGACCGACCGCGCGCAGGACGGCTCACCGCTCGACGCCGACGGGGTGTCCATTCCCGAACGGTAGGCGATCGGCGCCGGAGGCGACGGTGCGGATGCCGTACGGCAGTTGCGGCGCGCAGGGGACGAGCGCGGCGGTCGAGGCGTTCGGGGCGTGCCCTGAGCAGAACCGCTGGCCTCGGAACCGCCGCGGCGGGCAGGCTGCCGGCATGGCGACGGGCTTCGGCGGTGAGGTGGCGACCTACTACGCACGGCATCGGCGCGGCTATCCGCCCGAGGTGCTCGACGCGCTCGCGGCAGCCTTCCGTCTCGGCGGCGACGACACGGTGGTCGACCTCGGCTGCGGCACCGGTCAGTTGAGCCTCCCGCTCGCCGCTCGGGTGCGTGCGGTCATCGGCGTGGACCCGGAACCGGACATGCTGGCGATCGCCCGGCGTACCGCCCTCGACCAGGGGATCGGCAACGCCACCTGGGTGCTCGGCAGCGATGGCGATGTGCCCGCGTTGTCCCGGCTGCTCGGCAGGGGGACGGTCGGTGCGCTGACCGTCGCCGTCGCCATCCACTTCATGGACCGCGACACGCTGTTCGAGGCGGCCAGGCCGTTGCTGCGCCCCGGCGGTGGCATCGCCGTCGTCACCAACGGCGAACCCCTGTGGACGCAGGACGCCGAGTGGTCGCGCGCACTGCGCGGATGCCTGGAGCGGATGCTCGGCCACCCGGTCACGGCGAGATGCCAGACCGACGAGGACGGGCGTCGGCGCAACCGGGAGGCGCTCGTGCGTGCCGGCTATCGGTACGAGGAGACGTCGGTGCGGTACGACGCACCGCTCACCGTCGACGACATGGTCGGCGGCGTCTTCTCCGCCATGTCCGCCGAACGGTTGCCTACCGACCAGCAGCGAGAGCGCTTCGCCGCCGAGCTTCGGGATGCGCTCGGCGGCAGGACCGAGGTGACCGAGAGTGTGCGGGTCTGGTTGCAGTGTGGCGTGCGCGACGAGGGCTAGCTAACTCGCGAACAGCATGCGTTGCGGGAAGTCGCCCCGGTCGCGCCAGGCGTTGACGATCTTGGCGCTGATCGCGCTGGCGGCGGCATTGAAGTCGCCGTCCTCGACTCGCGCCTGCAAGGTCTGCGGGTCGATGACGAGGATGCGATCGAGCCTGTCCTCGAATCCAAACGCGTAACGCACCTCGTCCGGCGGGGCCTCGACCCGACGGGCGGCGACCATCATGCCCATGTCGCTACTCTCCGAACCTCCACCTCGTACGCGAGCGTGGGCCGGTGGTACATGTACACGACGGTGCCAACCATCTTCACTCCACCGGCAGCCGGTAGGTCGCGGCGACGAGTTCTCGGAGATGTGCCACCACGTCGGCTTTCTGGTCCGTCTCCGGCAGGTCCCGTTCGCCCTCCCCGACCAGAGCGGCACGCCAGTGGCTGACGACTTCGCGTTGGGCCTCCGGTGACAGGTCCTCCAGCCAGAACGAGCCGAGGTTGTTGTCGATGATCTCCTGGAGATGCTCGGCGGCGCGTCTGTCCGACAGCCGGGACACGAGAAACTCCAGTGTCCAGTCGAACAGACCCCCGGTCGCTGTCCAGTCGATCCCGGGCCGGAGGACGATGAGACCGGCCATCACTTCCCCACGATGAAGACGCGCGGGCCGAGCCCGCGATCGGCTATGAACTGTTCGACCATGGCTGCCTGCTGCGCCGAGAATCTGGAGACGTCGACCGGAACGAGATCGGCCTTCTCCAGGTGCCTTTCGATCTGGTACTGAAGTTGTGGCCACTGCCGGTCGAAATACTGACCGGGAAAGTTGCCCACCGCATCATAGGTGCGTCCCGCCTCGTCCACCCAGTCCGCAGAGGAGTCCGACGGTGCCCGTCGCAGCCGTACCCCCAGTTGCTGCTCGATCCTGACGGCCGTCTCGGCCTCGGCCGGCCGGAATCTGCCGGTCGCCGGATCCATGCCCAGATCGCGAACCCGCTGTTCCTCATCCATCTTTGGGATCTGGGGAGGGGCCGTATCCCCGCCGGGCTTCGACGGGCCGGGCGTCGGCTCCGGTGAACGGTGCGTCAGCCGGCGCAGCGCCTCCTTCAGCCTTTCGATCAGGTCGCCGAGGCGGCGCATCTCCGGTATCAGCCGCCGCAGACTCGCCAGCAATCCCCGCAGCAACCGCCCGATCCGCGCCGCCCACGACGCCACGGTCGTCGTCACCTGCTCCACCACCAGCGGCGTCGCCAGCCCGGCCGTGGCGACCAGTTCGGCCGCGTACACGATCAGGCGGGACACGCACGCGGCGATCGCGTCGCGGACCAGCAGCCGCACGGCCGCGACAAGGCCGGCGGCGCCCTCGGTGATCGCTGCCATCGCCTCGGCGCCCTGCGCCAGCCCGGTGACGGCCTGCTGCTGCTCGGCCGCCCAGCGGCGGTAGCCGGTGGCGGCGGCGCCCGTCCACCCGGGGACCTCGGTGTGGACGGCGTGGGCCAGCTCGGCGGCGTCCTCGCGCAGCGACGCGGCGACGTTGCGCCAGGTCTGCGCGTGCGCGGTGATCTCGGCGGGGTCGCCGGCCAGCCAGTCGAGGGCCTCGCTGAGCGGCTTGACGTGCTCGATGAGCCAGGCGATACCGTACTGGAGGAGGGCCCCGGCCGGGTCGGACACGAGGGCGAGCGCGTCGAGGCCGGCGCTGACCACGCCGAGGCTGCCGTCGATCCAGCTGCCGGTGCGGACGCCCTGAGCGATGAGTTCGATGTCCTCGCAGACCCACACGCCCGCCCAGGGACTCGGGCCGGTGTCTGAGGTGGCGGCGACCAGCGGGTTCGTGGTCACCGACGCTGCCGTACCCGGTCGAGCAGGTCCGCGGCGTGCGCGTCGGAGGCGCGGTAGCGCTCGGCGCTCGACCGCAGCTTCCCGGCGGTGTCCCGGACCGAGGTGGCGGCGGTGCCGATGCCGTCGGTGAGCGTCCGCTGGAGACCGTCGAGCAGGGCCGGCATGATCGCGCAGAGCTGCCCGTACGCGTCGGCGCTCAGCCGGACGTGCTGGCCGGCCTGCCGCGCGGTGTCGATGCTGTCGGCGCAGCGGCCGAGGTGGGCGGCGTGCGCGGTCAGGTCGTCCGGGTCGACCTGGAGGCCGTCACCGGGCGGCATCCGGCGCGTCCGGGTCGGGGCCGAGCCGCCGCTGGTGGGACTCGACGATCGCGCGTGCGGCCGGGTCGTCCGCGCCGAGCGTCTCGGTGGTGGCCTCGGTGAGCTGTCGCAGCAGGTCGGCGCGGGCGTCCCGGGTGACCGCCAGGATCTGCCGGGCGGTGTGTGCGGCGGAGTGCTGCCGGACGCGTTCGTCGAGCCGCAGGCCGGTGAGCAGCCCGGACGCGTCGACGATGACCTCGACCAGCCCGTCGGCGCTGCGGGCGGTGCCGGTCAGCGCCTGCGCGCGGGCGGACAGGTCCCGGGCGCGCGCCGCCCGGGCGGCCAGCGACGACTCCCACTCGTCGAGCCGTCGTGCCGCCGCGTCCAGCGCGGCCTCGTCCGCCCACATGACGACCCTCCCCAGAGGACAACGGTGCCCGATACGGTAGCAACCGGTAGCGCTTCGTGTGGGCCCCGTGACGGCACGGCGATGAGCGCTCCCCTGTGGAGGGACATCTCCGCGTGCCGGGCGTTGCTAGGGTCTGGTTGACCGTGACGGGGAGGCAACGGGATGACACAGGACGCCGCGGCCGACGACTACGCGCTGCGCGTCTCCGGCTACCGCGAGGAGCTGGCGGCCCTGCGCGCCGGCGCGCACCCCGCTGGCGGCGTGACCACCGACGGCCACACCGCCGGCGGGGTGACCGCCGAGGCGCACGGCCGGGCCGCCGACGGCCAGGTCGAGGTGACGGCGGAGGACGGGAGGCTGCGCTCCGTCGAGTTGGCCGCGCCGTTGATGCGGTTGTCCGAGGACGAGCTGGGCCGCCTGGTCGAGCAGGCGGTGAACGACGCGCTGACCGCGTCCCGGGGCAGCCTGGCGAGCAGTGAACCGGTGGCCGACCTGTCCGCGCTGACCGGAAGCCTCGGTGCCGTCCTCGCCGAGAGCGAGGCGGCGATGCGCCGGCTCCACGGCGCGATCGCCGACGCCGTCGCCACGGCCGGTCCGGCGACCGGGCTCGGCGGGGACGTCCCGGCGAACGGCCCGGCGGATCTCCTGCACCAGGTCATGGACGTGCTGGGTGCCGCAACAGGCGGCACGCCGTCCGAGGACGGCGGGGACGAGCGGTGGAGCGGATCCGATGACGCCGGGACCGTGCGCGCGGAGGTCGACGGCTCGGCCCGGCTGACCCGGCTGGAGGTCACCCGCCCGCCCCGCCGGCTGTCCTCGGCGGAGCTCGGCGAGTCGATGGTGGTCGCGGTCAACCGCGCGCTGGAGCAGATCCCCCCGGCGGCGGCACCGCAGGGGCTCGGCTCGGCCGCGCTCGACGCGCGGCTGCGCGAGCTGCAGGAGGCCAGTGTCCGCCAGATGTCCGCGCTCACCGGCGCGCTGACCGGCGTGATGCAGACCATCCGGGACCCGGGACGATGACCGACGGAGGGGAGCGCTGATGGCCCGCGAGATCGAGATCGATCCCGAGTCGATCATCGGGGCGGGTGACGACATCGTCGCCTCGGCGCAGCGTATGCGTGCCGCACTGTCCGCGTTCGACGCCGAGCTGGCGGCCTTCGGCACCCCGTGGGGCAACGACGACCTCGGCTCGCTCATCGGGATGGTATACGAGACGATCCGCGACCTGGCGCTGGAGAGCTACGACGCGAACCTCGTCGAGATCGAGGACATCGGCAAGCTGAGCCGGGTGATGGGCCTCAACTACCAGGAGACCGAACGCATGATCACCGAGAGTCTCGGCCGCTTCCGTGAGGTGCTCGGCTGACATGGGAATGACCCTGCCCGGAGAACTGGTGTCCCTGCTCGGCATGCTCGGCTACACCTGGCCCGAGGCCGACGAGACGAAGCTGCTGGAGATGGGCCAGGCGTGGCTCGCCTTCCCGGACCGGCTCCGGACGCCGGTGGCCGACGCCGACCGGTCGGCGCAGCAGATGTGGACCCAGAACCGCGACGACGCCATCGAACGCTTCCAGACGAGCTGGCAGGCCGCCGACTCGGCGAAGACCAACCTGGACGACGGCGCGTCCGCGGCGGCGCTCATCGGCACCGGGCTCATGGTGTGCGCCGGGATCGTCCTGGCGTTGAAGATCAACGTGATCGTGCAGCTGACGCTCCTGGCGATTCAGATCGCGCAGGCGGTCGCCACGGCGGTGGTCACCTTCGGCGCCTCCCTGCTGGAGATCCCGATCTTCAAGCTCATCACCGGTGTCCTCATCGACCAGTTGCTCAACATGGCCACCGAAGCGGTGCTCGGTGGGTAAGCGGGGAAAGGCCGGTCTCTTCACGCCGGTCGAGAAATGGCTCCGGGCCCGGATGCGGCACCGCCGCTACGCGCACATCTTCCGCGGCCACGTGAACACAAACGCCACTCCGCCCCGGGGCACCGGCTTCCACCACCGGTTCATGGGGGAGAACCCGCCGGGCGCCCGGGTCCGCGTCGACGCGGACGGCCGCGAGATGATCCTCGAACGGCACGCCGACGGCACGTACCGCGCCCGCGTCGACGTGCAGGACGACGGCGGTGTCTGGCGCCAGAAACGCGGTTCGAGCACCTTCTTCCCGGACAACTGGACGCCGCAGCGGGTCGACGAGACGATCGAGGGCGCGTTCCGGTCCGGCGGCCCGCACCCGGACGACCCCAACAAATGGCAGGGGAGGGCCAACGGGCTGCTCGTCGAGGGCTTCTACAATCCCGGTGGCACGACGTGGTACTCGGCTTGGCCGGTGGGGGGACGCTAGCTGTGGGTGACATCCAGTTCGGGCGCAATCAGAACGGCGCGCCCACAATGACCAGCGGTGACGCGCGATTCCGCCCGTTCGCCTCCCAGCTCGTCAGCGACATCCAGACGTACGCCCCGGACTGTCTCGAGCTGCTGCAGTGCATCGACGACGTGATGTCCGGGCGCTCGGACTACGAGGAGTACGAGGGCAACTCCGCAGTGGTGCGCTGCACGCCGACCGGCGTCAACGTGGACAGCCTCGGGCCGGTGCCGTCGGGAGCGTCGTACACGGTCGACGAGGCCCGCACCGTGATCCTCGCCTACTTCGACTTCCTCGCCCCCTCGCCGGAGGAGAAGAAGCGCCACCTCGCCACCTGGGAGCGGGAGCACGGCGGCCCGTTCCCCGGGCGGCACCTGCTGCGTCTGCCCGGCTGACGCCGCTCAGCGGGCCAGCCGGGCGATCGCCGCCACGGAACGGTCCACGTCGGCCTCAGTGGTGGTCGCGTTCGACACCGAGATCCGCATCAGCCGCCGCCCCCGCCACGTCGTCCCACCGGCCCAGCACGTCCCGTCGGCCTGCACCGCCGCCACCACCCGGTCGTTGCGCGCGTCGTCGCCGAACCCGACCAGCACCTGGTTGAGCACCACGTCGTTCACCACCTCGAACCCGGCCGCGGTCAGCCCGTCGGCGAACCGCCGGGCCAGCGCGCAACACCGCTCGACCAGCGCGGCGACGCCGTCGCGGCCCAGCTCCCGCAGGCCCGCCCAGACCGCGAAACCACGGGCGCGGCGCGAGGACTCCGCGGTCAGCTCCGCGCCTACGGGCACACCACCGGAACCCACGAGGTACGCGGCCGCGAGCGACATGGCCGCCGCATGCGCGTCGGGCCGGGCGCAGAACGCGAACCCCGTGTCGTACGGCAGGTTCAGCCACTTGTGGCCGTCGCAGGCCCACGAGTCGGCCGCCTCCAGCCCGTCCACCAGGTGCCGGGTCGACGGGCTGGCCGCCGCCCACAGCCCGAACGCGCCGTCCACGTGCGTCCAGCCGCCGTACCGGTGGACCAGGTCGCAGGCGCGGCGCAGGTCGTCGCACGCGCCGGTGTTCACGTTGCCCGCCTGCAGGCAGACGATCGTCGGTCCGGGACCGGCGTCGCGCAGCGCCGCCGCCAGCGCGTGCGGGTCGATGGCGCCCTGCGGGCCGGTGGGCACCGGGCGCAGCGCGTCGGTGCCGAGGCCGAGCAGCCGCAGCGACCTGTCGACGGTGGCGTGCCGTTCGACGCCGGCGAACACGCGCACCGCCGGTGCGCCGGACAGGCCGCGTCGTTCCACGTCCCAGCCGGCGTCGGCGAGGACCTGGTGGCGGGCGGCGGCGAGCCCGGCGGTGTTCGCGGCCTGCCCGCCGGTGACGAACCCGGCCGACGCGGTCGCCGGGATGCCGAGCAGTTCCTTGAGCCAGGTACCGGCGGCCGACTCGGCGGCCACCGCGGCGGGCGAGGTGACCGCGTTGAACGCGTTCTGGTCCCACCCGGCGGCCAGCATGTCCGCAGCGGTGGCGGCGGGCGAGGCGCCGCCGATGACGAAGCCGAAGTAGCGCGGCCCGGCGGTGGCGACGAGTCCCGGTTCGGCGGCGGCCACCAGCTCCGCGAGGACCTGCTCGGGCGGGGTGGGCGCATCAGGCAGCGGGCCGGCGAACGCCTCTTTCAGCGCGGCCTGGTCCACGGGTACGCCGACCGGCCGGTCCGGCAGGGACAGCCGGTAGTCGGCCGCGTGGTCGGCGGCGCGCCGGAACAGGTGCCTCAGCTCGTCCATCGCCGCACCCTAGCCGAGGGCGCGGGCCATCCGAGCCGCCCTCATGAACGGTAGCGGCCGCCGGTCACCGCGAGTGCGGCGTCGAGCCGGTCCAGATGCAGGGCCACCGGCCCGACGGTGAGCAGGCCACTGCCCGCCCCGGCCAGCTCGCCCGCCGCCGGGGCGAGCGCGGCCCGGGCCCGCAGCATCGCGTCCCGGTCCTCGAGCGCCACGGCGGCCCGGCCGGTCAGGCACCACAGCGCCTCCATGAGCAGGTCACGCGGCGGCGCCGGGGCGCGACGCAACGCCCTTGCGGCCTCGTCGCGCCGCCCGTCGGCGAGCAGGAGCAGCGGGCGGGCCCAGGGCGCGTACGGGCCCCAGTCGGTGTCGGCGGGGAAGACAGCCGGCCGGTCGTGCCACGCCCGCAGGCAGAGCAGCGCCAGCGGCGGCAGCCCGCGTTCCACGCCCGGCATGCCGCAGCCGGCCAGCGCGGTCGCCCACGACCGGTACGCCGCCTCCGCCTCCGGGTACGCGGCGCCGGTGGCGGCGGTCCGCATCGCGCGGTAGCCGCCGGTGAACACGCCGACGAGCGGGCTCTCGTGCCGGGCGGCGAGCCGGTCCGCCGCGTCGGCGTGCGCGTCGGCGGCTGTGAAGTCGGCGAGAGCGCTCCGCGCCTGCACCCGGATCAGGTGCCCGAGGATCTCGGCTGTGGCCAGGCCGTGCCGGGCGGCGAGCGCTACCAGTTCCACCCCGATCGCGTCCCGCTCGGCGGCCAGCCCGGTCCGGTGGAACGTCTGCATGTACACGCCGTTGAGCGCTTGGGCCAGCAGCGCCGGATCGGCCACCCGCCGGGCGATCGCCTCCGCGTCCCGCGCCGCCTCGGCGGGTCGCGGCGACGCCGTACCGCGGGACTCGATCGCGACGGTGGCCAGCAGCCGGGCGTGCGTCGCCTCCGGCGCATCGGGGCCCAGCCCGGCCAGGGCCCGCTGCGCCGCCGCGACGACCCGGGCCGCCTGCGCCGGGTCGTCCGAGCGGGTCCAGATCGCCGGTACGTCGTACCCGCCGATCACCCGCGCGGTGAACTCCGGGTCGCCCAGTTGCTCGGCCGCGGTGATGGCCGCCTCACGCTGGTCCCGGGCGGCCTCCAGTCCACCCGGCCCGGTCACCGCGAGGCTGCGCAGCAGCCCGACAGTCGACTCCAGCCGAGCCCGGGCGCCGGGGACCACACTGCGCTCGTACGCCGCTGCGGTCTCCGCCCAGACCCGCGCCGGACCGGTCGGCTCGGGTTCGGCCTGGCGCAGCAGGTCGGTCTCCAGCCGCCGCAGCCGCGGTCCCGGGTCCAGGCCGAGCTGGTCGCGCAGCAGCTCCCGGGCCCGGCGCAGCACGGCGAGCGCGTCGGCCTGCCGTCCGGCCCGGTAGAGCGCCGACGCCAGCAGCGCCCACCCGTCCTCCCGCCACGGGTACGCGGCGACGTGCGCGTCGAGGTCGGGTACGGCGTCGGCGGCCCGGTCCAGCGTCAGCAGCGCCTCGGCCCGCCGCTCCACGGCGGTCAGCCGGATCTGGTCGAGCCGGGACCGTTCGGCGTGCACCCACGGCTGGTCGAAGTCGGCGTACGCGGGTCCGCGCCACCAGCCCAGCGCCTCGTCGAGCCGGTCGAGCGCGGCCCGGGGCAGCGCCTCGGCAGTCGCGGTGACGGTGTCCTCGAACCGCCAGGCGTCGACGGTGCCCGGGTCGGCGCGCAGCGCGTACCCCGGTCCGTCGGTGACCAGCAGCCGGGCCGGCTCGCGCGGCGGACGGTGCGGTTCCAGGCGGCGGCGCAGCGCCGCGACGAACGTGCGGACCGCGCCCACCGCGCCGGCCGGTGGGTCGTCCCACAGGTCGTCGACGATCTGCCCGACCGGCACGGTCCGGCCCCGGGCGGCGACCAGCCGCGCCAGCACGGCCCGGTGCCGGGGCCCCTTCAGGTCGACCGGCACACCCGCGTCGTCCCAGGCCGTCACCGGACCCAGCACACCGAAACCGACAGGCACCGACCCTCCTCGACCAGGGTCACCGTATCGCGCTCATCGGTTGCTCATCCGGCGCCGCCACGCTGGTCAGGTACGACGAGACGAAAGAGGGATCATGATGAGCACCACCATCGCGGGATTCGACTACCAGCGCGTTCCGGTCGCCGAGGGCGTGACGCTGAACGTGGCGGTGGGCGGCTCCGGCAGCCCGGTCGTGCTGCTGCACGGCTTCCCGCAGACCCACCTGATGTGGCGGCACGTCGCCGCCGACCTGGCCGGCGAGCACACGGTGATCTGCCCCGACCTGCGCGGCTACGGCGCCAGCGACAGGCCGGCCGCGCACACCGAGGACACGTACAGCAAGCGGACGATGGCCGCCGACGTGGTGGCGCTGGTCCGCGCGCTCGGGCACGAGCGGTTCGCGCTGGCCGGGCACGACCGGGGTGCCCTGGTCGCGGTCCGGGCCGGTCTGGACCACCCGGACGCGGTCACCCACCTGGCGTCGCTCGATGTGCTGCCCACCCTCGACATGTGGGACGTGCTGCACGGCGTGAACGCCTCGGTGGCGTTCCACCTCTACCTGATGGCCCAGCCGCCCGGCCTGCCGGAGCAGATGATCGCGGGCAGCGCCGACGCGTTCTTCGGGCACTTCCTCGACGCCTGGGCCGGTGACCCGGCGGCCATGCCGGCGCAGGTGCGCGCCGAGTACCTGCGCGCCTCCCGGGAGGCGGTCGACTCCATCGTCGCCGACTACCGGGCGTCGGCCGGGATCGACGTGACGCACGACCGGGCGGACCGGGACGCCGGGCGGCAGCTGACCATGCCTACCACAGTCATCCAGCAGGACTGGGGCGCCGCGCTCGGCTACGACGCGGCGGCGGTGTGGCGGGCCTGGGCCCCGGACCTGGAGCATCGCACCACCACGGCCGGGCACTTCATGGCCGAGGAGGCGCCGGGCGAGATCGCCGAGGCGCTGCGCGCGTTGTTCAAGCGCTAGGTACGGCGGTCCGGGCGCGCGTGGCGCCCGGACCGTCCGCCCCCGTCCGCTCAGCCGGCCCGTCTCCGGACGTGCCACAGGCCGAGCGCCGCCAGCAGACCCGCCGCGCCGAGGTGGAGTGCCAGCTCGATCCACTGGAACGCCCAGAACCGGCGGTTCGGCTGGTACGCCAGGTCCACGTGCAGGCCGAGCTTGCCGAGGCAGACCGCGGTGTCGCCGAACGTGCCGGTGGCTCCGGTACGCGGCGGGTCACGGAAACAGGTGCCGAACGCCTCGTCGGAGAGCTGCCGCCCGTCGGCGGTCCGCAGCGGGCTGATGCCGGTGACCCACGCACCCGGCACGTCCAGCCCGCCGACGACCGGCGCGCCGGTGATGCTGCCCAGGTTGCGGGCCCGGTTGACGGTGTCGGCGGTCATCGGCACGGTGACCCGCTCCGGCGGCAGGTAGTGCGGGCGCAGCAGGTTCGGCACGGCGAGCTGCACCACGACCACGGCCAGGAACACCACTGCCATCGCCGGCAGGGTGCGGCGCAGCAGCAGCCCGGCGACCACGCCGAGGACGAGGCCGAACACGGCGTACCCGACCGGCGCGATCCCGCGCGCGCCGAACAGCACGGTGCTGAATCGGTCGCCGGCGACCCGGTCGACGGGCGCGGCCGCCCAGGTCAGCAGCGCGCCGAGCACACCGGCGACGAGCGCGGCGGCGGCCGACAGCACCGCCAGCTTGACCGCCAGCCAGCGGCGGCGCGGCACGCTCTGGTTCCACACCAGCCGGTGCGTGCCCTGCTCCAGCTCCCGGGCCACCAGCGGCGCGCCCCAGAACGCGCCGATCAGCGCGGGCACCAGCGCGAACCCGCCGGCGAGGAACAGCATCGTCTGCGCGTACCGGCCGGGCAGCCGGGCCGGATCGGGCACGGCCCGGATGTCCGCGCCGAGGCGCAGCAGGTAGGCGCCGGCCAGCACCAGCAGGACGGCGCCGACGAGCGCCGGGAGGCGGAACTGCCGCAGCGTCATCCGGATCATCTGGTCACCGCCGGGCGGGCGGCGGCCCGGGACAGGTACGCCAGGACCAGTTCCTCCAGCGTGACCGGCGCGTCGTCGCGTACCGCCGGGCCCCGGACCACGACGCGGCCGGGCTCGGCCCAGACCACCTCGGCCCCGGCGGGCGCGGCGGTGCTCCGGTGGTGTGTGGCGAGCAGGTCCGGGACCGGACCGGCCACCTGCACCCGGGCGGCACAGAGTACGACCAGGTGATCGCAGACCTGCGCCACGTCGCCGAGCAGGTGCGAGGAGAGCACCGCGCCCGCGCCGAGTTCCCGCACGAAACCGGCCAGCCCGTGCATGAACTCGCGGCGCGCGAGGGGGTCCAGCGCGGCGGCCGGCTCGTCGAGGATCAGCAGCTCGGGACGTTTCGCGGCGGCCAACGCGAGGGCCAGTTGCGCGCGCTGGCCGCCGGAGAGCCGGCCCGCCTTCTGCGCCGGATCGAGGCCGACCTCGTCGACGCGCCGCCGGGCCAGCGCCGCGTCCCAGGACGGGTTGAGCCAGGCGCCCATCCGCAGGTGCTCGGCGACGGTCAGGGAGGCGTAGACCGGTGTGTCCTGGGCGACGAAACCGACCCGGGCCAGGTGCGCGGCGTCGGCGGCCGGCGGTGAGCCGAGCACCGTCAACGTGCCCGACGTCGGCGCGATCAGGCCGCAGGCCAGTTGCAGCAGCGTGGACTTGCCGGCGCCGTTGGGGCCGACCAGGCCGACCACGTGCCCGCGCGGAACGCTCAGGTCGCAGTCGGCAAGCGCGGTGCGGCGGCCGTACCGTTTGGTCAGCCGCTCGGCGTGCAGGGCGAGTGGTGGATGCATGCGGCTCATCCTGGGCACGCCCGGACCGGCGGGCATCGGTCCGGAGCAGGGTCCGGCACTCGGGCGGCCCCTACTTTCGGCCGGTTCGCGACGGCCCGCGATCTCCTAACGTGCTGGGCATGGCTGGTGAACGGATCACCCGCGTGGCGGCGACGGCGGGGCTCGCCGTGGTGCTGCTCGCCGCGATCGGCGTCCAGGCGGTGGCGATCGCCGCGAGCTGGGGGCTGCCGTACTGGCTTCCCGGCGGCACGGCCGCCGTCGTGGTCGGCGTGCTGGCTCTGGTACGCGACAGGCAGCGCGTCGTCACCGCCACCGCCGGACTCGTCGTCGCCGGGTCGGCCGTCGCCGTCGCCCGGCTGTTCGACCTGCCCACCGAGCCGGGGCCGGCGCTGGCGCTCGCGTCGGCCGTCCTGGTCGGATCGGCGGTACGCGCGCTGCCGCCGCCGCCCGCCGGACTGATCGGCGCCGGTGGTCTCGTGGTGGCGGCCGGGGCGTGGCCGGCCGCCCGGCCGGGGGCGGGCGGGTCGGGGGTGGTCGCGCTCAACGGGCTGTGCTGGCTCGGCGGGGTCGCCGCCGGGCTCACGCTGCGGCTGCTCGACGAGCGGGCGAAGGTCACCGCCGAGCGGGTACGCCGCGACGAGCGGCTGGAACTGGCCCGGGAACTGCACGACGTGGTGGCCCACCACGTCACCGGCATCGTGGTGCAGGCACAGGCCGCCCACCTGGTCGGGCGCCGGGATCCGGCGCGCGCCACTGAGTCGCTGGCCGGCATCGAGGCAGCAGGCGGCGAGGCGATGCGGGCCATGCGCCGCCTGGTCGGGCTGCTGCGCGACACCGCGGACGCGCCGCCGGCCTCGGCCGGTACCGAGCAGATCGAGGAACTGGTCGAGCGGTTCCGCCGGCAGGGCCCGCCGGTGCGGCTGCGGCTGCCGGCGGAGACGGCCTGGCCGCCGGAGGTCACCAGCACCGTGCACCGGATCGTCCGGGAGGCGCTGACGAACGTGGCCCGCCACGCGCCGCACACCGGCCAGGTCACAGTCGACGTGGCGCAGGAGCCGGACGCGGTGGTGGTCGAGGTGACCGACGACGCGTCCGCCACGCCCGCCGAGTCCCGGGGCGGATACGGCCTGATCGGCCTGCGCGAGCGGGTCGAGGCCCTCGGCGGCACGCTGACCGCTGGTCCCTGCCCCGGCGCCGGATGGTCGGTCCGGGCCTCCGTGCCGTACGGGAGGCGGTGATGACGATCCGGGTGCTGCTCGCCGACGACCAGGCGATGGTTCGCGGCGGGCTGCGGCTGATCCTGGAGGACCAGCCGGACATCACAGTGGTCGCCGAGGCGTCCGACGGTGTCGACGCGGTCGCCCAGGCCCGCCGCCTGCGACCCGATGTCTGCCTGGTGGACATCCGGATGCCGCGGCTCGACGGGCTCCAGGTGACCCGGGCGCTCGCCGGGCCCGAGGTGGCCGACCCGCTGCGCGTCGTCGTGGTCACCACGTTCGACCTGGACGAGTACGTCTACGGCGCGCTGCGCGGGGGAGCGGCCGGGTTCCTGCTCAAGGACGCCGGACCGGCGCTTCTGGTGGAGGCGGTGCGGGCGGCGTGCCAGGGTGACGCGCTCGTGTCCCCGTCGGTGACGGTCCGGCTGCTGCGGCACCTGACCCCGCCCGCGCCGCCCCGCGACGAGCGCCGCCCGGCGTTGTCCGAGCGGGAGATCGAGGTGGTACGCGAGATCGCCCGGGGCCGGACCAACCTGGAGATCGGCGCGGAGTTGTTCATCTCGCTGAGCACCGTGAAGAGCCACGTCTCGACGGTGCAGACGAAGCTCGGCCTGCGGAACCGTACCGAGATCGCGGTCTGGGCGTGGGAGCACCGGATGATCGGCTGAATCATTGGCGGACGCCATACCGTACGTTGTACGTTAGTGCCCTCGTCGACGGAGGGGGAACAGACGTGGAACATGCGATCCTCGCGGAGGGCCTGCGCAAGCGGTACGGGGACACGGCCGCGCTGGACGGCTTCGACCTGCGGGTGCGACCGGGCACCGTGTGCGGGCTGCTCGGCCCGAACGGCGCCGGCAAGACCACAGCCGTCCGCATCCTGGCCACGCTGCTGCGCTTCGACGCCGGGCGGGCCGAGGTGGCCGGCTTCGACGTGGCCGGGCAGGCCGACCGGGTGCGCCACCGCATCGGCCTGGTCGGCCAGCACCCGGCGGTGGACGAGGCACTGAGCGGCCGGGAGAACCTGGTCATCTTCGGTCGCCTGTTCCACCTGGACCGGGCCGCTGCACGACGGCGGGCCACCGAGCTGCTCGACCGGTTCGGGCTCGCCGACGCGGGCGGGCGGCCGGTACGCACGTACTCCGGTGGCATGCGCCGCCGCCTCGACCTGGCCGCCGGGATGATCCTCGCGCCGTCGGTGCTGTTCCTCGACGAGCCGACCACGGCGCTGGACCCGCGCGGGCGCAACGAGGTGTGGGAGGCGGTACGCGATCTGGTGCGCGCCGGCACCACGGTGTTGCTGACCACGCAGTACCTGGACGAGGCCGACCAGCTCGCCGACCGCGTCTGCGTGCTCGACGCCGGGCGGGTGATCGCCGAGGGCACCCCCGATGCGCTCAAGTCCCGCCTCGGCGGCGACCGGATCGACCTGGTCGTTCGTGACGCCGCCGACCTGGCCACCGCCGCCGCGCGGCTGCGCGCCGTGGCCCGTACCGAACCGGCGCTCGATCCGGACCGGCGGGCGGTCAGCGCCCAGGTCGGCGACCGGGCCGGCGCGCTGACCGAGGTGCTGCGTGCGCTGGACGCCGACGGCGTGGACGTGGCCGACGTGGCGCTGCGGCGACCCACACTGGACGAGGTGTTCCTCCAGCTCACCGGCGGGCCGTCCGCCGACCGGACCGGCGTGGAGGTGACCGCGTGACCGCGACGGTGACCCCGGCCCGGCGCGCGTCGCTGGCCGGTGACGGCCTGACGCTGACCGGTCGTGCGCTGGCGCACTGGCGGCGTGAGCCCGGACCGCTGATCGGCTCGCTGGGCTTCGACATCCTGATGGTGCTGATGTTCGCGTACCTGTTCGGCGGCGCGCTCCAGGTACCGGGCGGCGGCAGCTACCGCGAGTTCCTGATGCCCGGCATGTTCGCCATGACGATGGTCTTCGGCATCAGCATGACCACCCTGGCGGTCTCGGCGGACCTGGAGCGTGGCGTCACCGACCGGCTGCGGTCGATGCCGGTGTCCCGGCTGGCCCCGCTGCTCGGCCGCGCTGTGGCCGACCTGATGTTCGCGGTGGTGACGCTCGCCGTCATGCTGCTCGTCGGCCTGGCGATCGGGTGGCGGGCACGCGGCGACCTCGGCGACACGCTCGCCGCGCTCGGGCTGATCCTGCTGCTGCGGTTCGCGCTGGTCTGGGTGGGCGTCTTCCTCGGCCTGACCGTGAAGGGGCAGAGCGCGGTGACGGCCGTGCAGACGCTGGAGTTCCCGCTGGGCTTCCTGTCCAGCGCGTTCGTGGCGCCGTCCACCATGCCCGCGTGGCTGGGCGCGGTCGCCGAGTGGAATCCGCTGTCCGCGACCGTCGGGGCCACTCGCGAGCTGTTCGGCAACCCCGGCTGGGGCGGCGACTCGTGGGTGGCCGCGCATCACCCGCTGCTGGCGGTGCTCTGGCCGCTGGTGCTGGTGGCGGTGTTCCTGCCGCTGTCGCTGCGCCGCTACCGGGCGCTCAGCCGCTGAGCCGGACCCCGGGGGCGGTCTGTGCGCCGCCCCCGGGGCCCGGTCACGGCCCGGTCAGCACGACCAGTTCGCCGGTGGCCCGGGTCATCGCGACGTACCGGTCCACCGCCCCGGCGACCCCGTCGCCGAACGCCTCCGGGTCGACAAGCACCACCAGATCGAACTCCAGCCCCTTGGCCAGCACCGGGCTCAGCGACCGGACCCGCTCCGAGGCCGGGAACGCCGGATCACCGATGACGCACACGACGCCCTCGCGGTGGGCGGTGAGCCAGCCGTCCACCACCGCGCGCAGCTCCGCGCGGGAGCCGTACCGCACCGGAGCGCCGTCGCGGATCGACGTGGGCACGTTGGCGTCGGGCAGCACGGCCCGGATCACCGGCTCGGCCGCCGCCATCACCTGCGCCGGAGTGCGGTAGTTGACGGACAGCGTCGCCACCTCGACGCGGTCGAACCCGGCCCGCGCCAGCCGCTGCGGCCACGACTCGGTGAACCCGTGCCGTGCCTGCGCCCGGTCACCGACCACCGTGAAGCTGCGCGACGGGCAGCGCGCCAGCAGCATCTGCCACTGCGCGTCGGTCAGCTCCTGCGCCTCGTCCACCACGACGTGCGCGAACGGCCCGGCCAGCAGGTCCGGATCGGCCACGCTCAACACGCTGGAGTCGACCAGGCTGGTGCGCATGTCCTCGCCGTACAGCATGGTCATCAGACCCTCGCCGTCGTCGTAGGCGTGCGACGCGATCAGCGCGTCGACCACCGTGTCCATCTCGGCGCGCTGCGCCGCCAGAACCCCCTCGTCGCGGCGCCGCCGCAGCGACGCCTCCGGGTCACCGACCCGCCGCCGGGCCGCGTCCAGCCACGGCAGGTCCGCCGCCGTCCAGGCTCGAGGGTCGGCCCGCCTCAGCGTACGGATCTCCTCGACGCTCAGCCAGGGCGCGCACCGGCGCAGGTAGGCCGGCACCGACCACAGGTCGGCCACCACGTCGAGCGGGTCGAGCAGCGGCCACGCCCGGCCGAACGCGGTGACCAGTTCCCGGTCGCGCCCCAGCGCGCGGCGGACCGCCTCCTCCGGCTCGTCGCCGCGGTACTTCTCCACCAGGATCGTGAGCAGTTCCTCCCACACCTCGTCGCGGGCCTCGTTGTGCGGGACGCCCGGCCCGGCCACCTCGAACGCCGTCGCCCAGTCGCCGGCGGTCAGCCGCACCTCGGCGTCCCCGACCCCGACAGTCATTGCGGTCGCGGGCGGCTCCTCGTAGAACCGGACCGCGGCGTCGACAACGCGCACCACGTCCCCGGACGCCTTCAGCCGCGCCACCTCCGGGTCGGTCTCCGGCGCCGCCGCCGCGCCCTCCGGCACCAGGTCGGCGAGCGTGCAGATCTGCACGTCCTCCTCGCCCAGGCTGGGCAGCACGTCGGAGACGTAGTTCAGGTACGGCTGGTGCGGCCCGACCACCAGCACCCCGCCCCGGCGCTCGCCCAGCCGCGGGTCGGCGTGCAGCAGGTACGCGGTGCGGTGCAGCGCCACCACGGTCTTGCCGGTGCCGGGGCCGCCGTCGACCACCAGCGCACCCCGCGACCCGGCCCGGATGATCGCGTCCTGATCGGCCTGGATGGTGCCGAGCACGTCGCGCATCCGCGCCGACCGGGTCGCGCCCAGGCTGGCGATGAACGCCGACTGGTCGTCCAGCGCGGCGTGCCCGGCCAGCCCGTCGGCGGTGAACACCTCGTCCCAGTAGTCGGTGATCCGGCCCGCGGTCCACCGGTACCGGCGGCGGCTGACCAGGCCCATCGGGTCGGCGTGGGTCGCGCCGAAGAACGGCTCGGCGGCGGGGGAGCGCCAGTCCAGCAGCAGCCGGCCGCCCGCGCCGTCGGTCAGGCCGAGGCGGCCCACGTACACCGGTTCGCCGCCGTCCGCGCCGACCATCCGGCCCAGGCACAGGTCCAGGCCGTAGCGGCGCAGCGTGCGCAGGCGCGCGCTCAACCGCCGGACCTCCTGGTCCCGGTCGACCGCCTGCCGGCCCCGGCCGCCCGCGGCCCGGCGCGTGGCGTCGAGCCGGTCGGTCAGGTCGGCGATCGAGCGGCGCAGGCTGTCCGCGATGGCGGCGAAGTGCCGCTCGTCGGCGGCGATCAGCTCGGGGTCGGCCTTCGCCGACAGTCGCTCGGGTAGATCGAAAACGCTCGTGGCAGGCAGGTTCAACTCGTCTCCGATCGCGGGCACGGCCGAGCCTCCGCTCTTCGCGGCTTTTCGAATGGCACGGCAATGGGTTACGGCCGGCAATTGTGCGCCGTCACCCCGGTCTTGCGGCAAGACCGGGGTTGCGCTATATGTTGGTAGTGGCGGGAGAACCCGCCATTCTTTTTGCCCGAACAATTCTCGGGCTCCCCTTTTCCGGCGTCCCGCCGACGGCTGGTGACCGGCCCGGCCGGTAGGATGACGGCACCATGTCGAAGGAGCGCCGGCGCAAGGCCGATCCCGCCCGCAGCCTGGCCCTTCTCTGGCGCACCCGGGAACCGGCCAGCCGCGGCGCAGGTCCCGGTCTCAGCGTCGACCGGATCGTGCGGACCGCGATCGAGATCGCCGACGCCGAAGGTATCGACGCGCTCACCATGCGCCGGGTCAGCGAGGCACTCGGCGTGGGCACCATGTCCGTCTACACGTACGTGCCGGGTAAGGCGGAACTGCTCGACGTCATGGTGGACGCCGTCCTCGGTGACCTGCCGCGCCCGGCCGACGTGCCGGGTGGCTGGCGGGGCCGGCTGGAACGCATCGCGCGGGACAACCTCGCCCTCTACCGGGCCCACCCGTGGCTGCTGCGCGCCGAGACGACCCGGCCGGTGCTCGGCCCGAACGTGCTCGCCAAGTACGACTACGAGCTGCACGCCGTGGCGGACATCGGGCTCGACGACGTGGAGATGGACGCGGTGCTCACGCTCGTGCTGGGGCACGCCAAGAACGCGGCCCGGGTCGCGCTGGACGTGGTCGAGCTGGAACGTGAGACCGGGATGACCGACGACCAGTGGTGGCGGACGCACGGGCCCTGGCTGGAGAAGTTCATGGCCGCCGGCAGCTTCCCGCTCGCCGCGCGGGTCGGCACCGCCGCGGGCATGGCGCACGGCGCGGCGTACGGGCCGGACCACGCCTTCGAGTTCGGTCTGCAGCGGGTGCTCGACGGCATCTCGGTGGTGGTGGCCGCCCGCGCCGCGGGTGAGCCGGAGCGCGGGAAGACCTTGTAATCCTACTAGTTAAGTAGGAAACTCTCACTGGGGTCGATGATCCCTGTCACCCCTCGCCTCCGGCTGCCCTCCGTCGCCCGCGCGTACCCGTAGGAGCCCCGCATGAGCAACGCGCCCACGCCACCCGAACCGCCCACCGCCGGCACGTCCCGGCTCGCCTTCAGCGAGGACTGGGCCGCCACCGTCCTCGGCCTCGCGCTGCTGCTCCTGGTGCTGGCCGGCGCCATCCCCGCCGGGCTGGTGCCGTGATGGCCGGCGCCCCGGAGCCCGCCACCCGGAGCACCGCCGCCGGGTCGTCCGCAGCCTCCACCGCGGACACCCCGGCCACCGCGACCTCAGTGGACCGACCCGCCGGTACGCCCGCTGTCGCTCCGCCCCGGGCCGACCTGCGCTCCGGCGCGTTCTGGGCGTGGACCGCCCTGGGCCTGCTGGTGGTGCTCGGTCTCGCCGCGCTCACCCGGTACCTCGAACAGAACGTGCCGGTCTGGGCCGAGGGCAGCGCGATCGAGGACGTGGCCGCCGCGATCGAGTACCCGGTCTACGCGATCCTGCTCGGCCTGCTCGGCAACCTGGTCGTCACCGTGACGGGTCTGCGGGACCGGATCTCCGCCGCGTTCCGTACCGAGTTCTTCATCAAGACCGGCCTGGTGCTGCTGGGCGCCTCGATCAACCTGGCAGTCATCGCGAGCGCCGCCGGTCCCGCCATCGCCCAGGCGCTGCTGCTGATCAGCGGCGTGTTCCTGTTCACCTGGTGGCTGGCCGGGCGGTTCGGTCTGGACGAGAAGCTGCGGGCGCTGCTCGCCTCGGCGGTGTCGATCTGCGGGGTGAGCGCCGCGATCGCCGCCGCCGGCGCGGTACGGGCACGCCGGGAACAGCTCGCGTACACGGCCAGCCTGGTCATCGCGTTCGCGCTGCCGTCGATCTTCCTGCTGCCGTGGCTGGCCGACGTGCTCGGCCTCTCCGACGCGGTCGCCGGCGCCTGGATCGGCGGCAACATCGACACCACCGCCGCCGTGACCGCTGCCGGCGCGCTCGCCGGTGAGGATGCGCTCCAGATCGCCAGCATCGTCAAGGTCACCCAGAACGCGCTGATGGGCGTGGTCGCGGTGGCGCTCACCGCGTACTTCGCGCTGCGGGTGGAGCGCCGCCCGGACGCCCCGCGCCCCGGGCTCGGCGAGCTGTGGCGCCGGTTCCCGAAGTTCGTCCTCGGGTTCGTCGCCGCCTCGGTGATCGCCACCTGGTACCTCGACGCCGCGGGCGCGGACGGCAAGACCACGATGGCGATCGTCACCGACCTGCGGGTCTGGTTCCTCATCCTGGCCTTCGTCAGCATCGGCCTGGAGGTCCGCGTGTCGTCGCTGCGCGAGGCCGGCTGGCGGCCGGTGACCGTGTTCGCCGCCGCCACCGTGTTCAACCTGGTGCTGGCCCTCGGGCTGGCGTCGGTGCTGTTCCACGGTTTCACGGTCTGACCGGTCCCGTCCCGTACACCTTGGAGGAACGCCGTGCCCGAGCCCGCCGACACCCCGGTCGACGCCGACGCCGACGCGCTGCGGACGCTGCTGCGGCACCAGGCCAGCACCGTCACAGTGGTCACCGCCGCCGGTCCGCCCGCGGCCGGGTTCACCGCCACCTCGTTCACCGCGGTGTCGCTGCGACCGCCGATCGTCTCGTTCTGCCTGGACCGGGGGTCGTCGAGCTGGCCGGTGGTGTCCCGGGCCCGGCACGTCGGGGTGCACCTGCTCGGGCACGGCCAGCACGAGCTGGCCCGGACGTTCGCCACCAGCGGGATCGACCGGTTCGCCGGGCCGACCCGCTGGCGGCCCGGCCCGGAAGGGGTACCGGTCCTCGACGACACGCTGGCCTGGCTGCTGTGCCGGGTGGTGGACCGGGTGGTCGTCGGGGACCACGCCGTGGTGCTTGCCGAACCGGAACTGCTCCGGCACGCCGACGTCGGCTCGCCGCTGCTCTACCACCGGGGGCGGTACGCGGGCCTGGCCGACACGACCGACCCCGGCGACCGCCGCTCCGCCGCCTGACCGGCCGCCGCTATCGTGGCCGCGTGATCACCTGCGTCGTGCACTACACGATCGACCCCGCACAGATCGAGGCGTTCGAGCGCTTCGCCCGCACCTGGATGCGGCTGGTGGCACGGCACGGCGGCGTGCACCACGGCTACTTCCTGCCCGCCGAGGGCGCCAGCGACCGGGCCGAGGCGCTGTTCAGCTTCTCCAGCCTGGCGGCGTACGAGCAGTACCGGGCCCGGTTCGGAGTGGACCCGGAGTTCGTCGCCGCCGACCGGATCCGCGAGGAGTCGGGCTGCGTCCTGCGGTACGAGCGCACGTTCATGCGCCCGCTCCTGCCCACCGACTGACGCCCCGGCCCGGGGCTACCGAGGCGTGTGCCGGCCCTCTGCCGCGGCGGCGTAACGGCGGGCCAGGCGGGCGAACGCCTCGCGCAGCTCCGGCGGCCCGACCACCTCGATGTCGGCGTCGTAGCGGCCGAGCACGGCGGCCAGCCCGGGCCACGACCAGGCGCCCAGCACCAGCCGGCAGCGGTCCGGGCCCAGCGCCTCGACGATCCCGTCGCGGGTCCACCCGGACACCACCCGGGCGGGCAGGTCGAGGATCACCTCCCCGCGGCAGGGCCAGTCACCCGGCCCGGTGGCGCCCTTGAACCGGCCGGCGACGTACGCGGCCACGTCCCCGCCGGGCAACTCGCGGGGCGTGAACCGGGGGCCGGTGGGCGTACGCGGGCTGATCCGGTCGACCCGGAACGTGCGCCAGTCGTCGCGGTCGAGGTCCCAGGCGACGAGGTACCAGCGGCCGCCCCAGGTGACCAGGTGATGCGGCTGCACCCGGCGCGGCGGCCGGTCCGGATCCGGTGGCGCGGCGGACACCGGCTCGTAGTCGAAGCGCAGCTCCTCGCGGGCGTGCACGGCGGCGCTCAACGTCATCAGCAGCGCCGGTTCCACCCGGTGCTGTGCCGGCGTGCCGGCGCGTTGCACGTCGACCACCCGCAGCGCGTCCACCCGGTGCCGCAGCCGCGCCGGCATCACCTGCCGCACCGTGGTCAGCGCCCGCGCGGCCGCCTCCTCGATGCCGGTCACCCCACCGGCGGCGGTCTGCAACGCCACGGTGAGGGCGACCGCCTGCTCGTCGTCGAAGAGCAGCGGCGGCAGCGCCGAGCCGGCGCCCAGCCGGTAGCCGCCGTCCGGCCCCTTGGCGCTCTCGATCGGATAGCCCAGCTCCCGCAGCCGGTCGACGTCGCGGCGCACCGTACGCGGGCTGACCCGCAGCCGTTCGGCGAGCAGCGATCCGGGCCAGTCGCGTCGCGCCTGCAACAGGGACAGCAGGGCGAGCAGTCGGGCGGAGGTCTTCGGCACGACACGCATTCTGCCGCGAGAAGAGGACACTTCCTGACCGCTATGCCTGCGAGGGTGGACCCGTACCCGATCAGGACCGGAAGGAACCGATGACGATGACCGGCACCACCACGACCCCTGCCACCCTGGACGCCGAGCGGACCGACCTGCTGGCCGAGCTCGCCGAGGCCCGGAACATGCTGATCAACACGGTCCGTGGCCTGACCGACGAGCAGGCCGGGCAGAAGCCGACCGTCAGCGCGCTCTGCCTGGGCGGCCTGATCAAGCACGTCGCGTCCACCGAGGAGGCGTGGCTGCGGTTCGTGGTCGAGGGCCCCTCGGCGATGTCCTTCGCCATGCCCGAGGGCGTCACCTGGGAGGACTTCATGTCCGGGCAGGCCCGCGAGCTGCCGCAGTGGGCGATCGAGCGGGGACGGGACTTCCAGATGCTGCCCGAGGACACGCTGCCGGCCATCCTCGACCGGTACGCCCGCGTCGCCGCCCGTACCGAGGAGATCGTGGCCGGCGTCGAGGACCTGTCGGCCACCTGGCCGGTCCCGGACGCGCCGTGGAACGAGCCCGGTTCGGTCCGCAGCGTCCGGCGGGTGCTGATCCACGTCATCGCCGAGACCACCCAGCACGCCGGGCACGCGGACATCCTGCGCGAGAGCATCGACGGCCAGACCACCACCTGAGCCGGCCGGAGAACGAAGCCGTGACAGTGCTCGACCGGCGTGCGCTCAACCGGGCGACGCTCGCCCGGCAACTGCTGCTCGACCGCGCCGACCTGCCGGTGACCGACGCGGTGGCGCACCTGTGCGGGTTGCAGGCCCAGGAGCCGCAGGAGCCGTACGTCGGGCTCTGGTCCCGGCTGCGGGCCTTCGACCCGGCGGTCCTGGCGGACCTGCTGGTGCGCCGCCGCCTGGTGCGTACCCACCTGATGCGCCGCACCGTGCACCTGCTCGCCGCGGACGACGTGCTGGCCTGGCGGTCCCGGCACGACGCGATGCTGCGGCAGCGGGTGCTGGGCGTCTACCGCGGCGAGTTCGACGGGGTCGACCTCGACGAACTCGCCGCGGCGGCCCGGAAGGTCCTGGCCGACGGCGAGCCCCGCACCACCGCCGAGATCGTGGCGGCGCTCTCCCCGCGCTGGCCGGCGACCGACCGGCGGGCGCTCGGCGAGATCGTGCTCGCGCTGGTGCCGGCCGTGCAGGCGCCGCCGCGCGGACTGTGGCGGACCACCGCCGGCGTCCGTACCGTCGCTCTGGCCCGGTGGCTGGGCCGCGACGCCGAACCGCCCGGCCCGGACGGCGACGACCCGGCCGGGCGGGCGCTGGTGCGGCGCTACCTGGCCGCGTTCGGGCCGGCCGCGTCGGCGGACCTGCGCGCCTGGTGCGGCCTCGCCGGGCTGCCCGCCGCGGTGGCCGCGGTCCGCGACGAGCTGGTGGCCTTCCGGGACGCGCGGGGCCGCACGCTGCTCGACCTGCCGGACGCGTCCCGGCCCGACCCGGACACCCCCGCGCCGGTACGGTTCCTGCCCGCCTTCGACAACGCCGTGCTCGGCTACCACGACCGCAGCCGGATCATCGACGACGCCCACCGCAACCTCTCCGTGGCCGGGGCCCGGTTCGTGCTCGTCGACGGCCGGGTCGCCGCCACCTGGACGGTCGACGCGGGCGTCGTGGTGGTCACGCCGCTGCGCGCGTTCACCCGCGTCGAACGCGCGGCCGTCACCGCCGAGGGCGGCGCCGTGGCGTCGTTCCTGTCCGAGGGTGACAACCAGGGGGTACGCGTCGTCGCCCGTTGAGCCGCACGTCAGGCGGTCGCCGCCGCCCGGCCCATCCGGGTGACCGCCTCGGTGAGCACGGCGGGGGAGGTGGCGAAGTTGAGCCGCACGAACCCGGCACCACCGGCGCCGAAGACGTGCCCGGAGCTGAGCGCCACCCGGGCCCGGTCGAGGAACATCCGCGCCGGACCGGCCAGGCCGCTCGCCACGCCCGGTCCGTCGCCCGCCTCGGTGGGTACGCCGAGGCGCCGGCAGTCCAGCCAGGCCAGGTACGTGCCCTCGGGCGGCTGCCACGACACGGTCGGCAGGTGCTCGGCCAGCAGTGACCCGAGCAGCGCCCGGTTCGCGTCCAGGCCGTCGAGCAGCCGGTCCAGCCACGGCCCGCCGGCTCGGAACGCGGCCGTGTGCGCGAGCACCCCGAGGTGGCTGGGGCCGTGACTGACCTCCTCCGGCATCCGGGCCAGGTCGTCCGCCGCGTCCGGCCCGGCGACCGCCAGCGCCGCCTTGAGCCCGGCCAGGTTCCACGCCTTCGATGCCGACAGCAGCGCGAACGCGTTCTCCGCACCCGGCACCGTCAGGTACGGGGTGAGCCGCGCGCCGGGCAGCGCCAGCGGTGAGTGGATCTCGTCGGCCACCACCCGTACGCCGTGCCGGGCGGCCAGCTCGGCGACGGCGGCCAGCTCGTCGGGCCGGTGCACCACACCGGTCGGGTTGTGCGGGTTGCAGAGCAGGAACGCCGGGCGGTCGCCGATCGCGCGGGCGCGGCGGAACGCCTCCTCCAGCGCGGCCGGGTCGAGCCGCAGGTCCGCGCCGAGCGGCGCCTCGAGGACCTGACGGCCGGCGTTCGTGACGAACGCGTAGAACGGCGGGTAGACCGGAGGAGTGACCACCACCGCGTCACCCGGGCCGGTGACCAGGCGCAGCACCTCGACCGTACCCATCATCACGTCCGGCACCAGCGAGGTCCGGCCGACCGGGAAGTCGGCCCAGCCCCACCGCTGCGCGGCGAACCCGCCGACCGCCTCGGCGTACCCGGTGCCGAACGCGTAGCCGGTGTCGCCCAGCTCGACCGCCCGGCGCAGCGCCTCGGCCACCGGCGGCGCCAGCGGTACGTCCTGCTCGGCCACCCACAGCGGCAGCACGTCCGGCGGGTAGAGCCGCCACTTCACGCTGGTGCGCTGCCGGAGCTGGTCGAGCGTGAGCCGGGTGAGCGGGTTGCCGTCGTCGGCGGAAACGACCATGCGGCCCACCCTAGGTTCCTCCTACCATCGCCGGATGACCCACCCGGCGTACCCGCTGCGCACGCCCCGGCTGCTGCTGCGCCCGGTCACCCTCGACGACCTCGACGACGTGCACGCCTGGCAACGCCGCCCGGACGTGGTCCGCTGGATGGCCGGCGCCGCGCCGCGTACCCGGGCGGAGTCCCTGGCGTCGGTGACCGCGATGGCCGGCGAGGACGCGCTGCGCGCGGAGGGCGACTGCCTGACGCTCGCCGTGGTCCGCGACGCGCGGGTGATCGGCGCGGTCGAGCTGGTGTGGCGCAGCGCCGCGGACCGCACCGCCGAACTGGGGTACGTCTTCCACCCCGACCACGGCGGCCGAGGGCTGGCCACGGAGGCGGCCGGCGCGCTGCTGGACTGGGGTTTCGCCGGGTTCGGGCTGCACCGGGTGGTGGCCCGCTGTCACGCGGACAACGAGCCGTCGGCGCGCCTGATGGCCCGGCTCGGCATGCGGCGGGAGGCGCGGCACGTGCGCAGCTACCGGTTCCGGGACGGCTGGGCCGACCAGCTCGTCCACGCGATCCTGGCCGACGAGTGGCGGTCCCGGCAGGTCAGGTCGGCCTGACCGCGCTCAGCCCACCCGCGCCGGCGAGCAGCACGGTGTCCGGGTCGAGGGCGTGCAGGGAGCCGATCCGGCGTAGCGCGGTGGCCCTCTCGTGGACGCCGTCGTCGTCCACGCGCAGGAGGACGCCGGACCGTCGCGCCGCGACGTGACAGTGGCCCGCCGCCACCACGCCGGAGACCGGCGGGTCACCCGCACCCACGCGCCGGCGGACACCGCCGGTGGTCAGGTCGACGGCGGTAAGGCCGCCCCGGTTGTCGCGTACCCAGGCCAGGGTGCCCGTGACGGAGGGCGCGTCCGGGGTGAGGTCGGCCTCGGCGCGGAAGAACTCCTCGCCGTCGCCGGATTCGAGGTGGACCCGCCGGATCGTGCGCGGGCCGCACCGGAGCAGCACGTGGTCGTCGTCGACGGTGACGAGGGCCGGCGAGTGGTCGCTGTCCGTCAGCGGCTCGGGCAGGGCGAGCCGGCGTACCTCGTCGCCGCTGTCGGCGTCGAGTATCCGCAGCTCGGACCCGCCGAGGGCGCCCACCACGACGACGCCACCGGCAACCGCGGGCCGGACCGTGGCCACCCGCGCCGTGGTGGCCCACCGCGTCGTCCCGGTCTCCCGGTCCAGCGCGCGCAGTGCGGTGTACCCGCGCCACCCGCCCACCAGCACGGTGTCCTCGTCCACCACGAGATGACCGGTGTACGGCGGCACCGGCGCGCGCCACACCAGCGATCCGGTGCGCAGGTCGAGGCAGTCCACCTCGTCCGGGCCACGCATGTGCGACGGTCTGCTCCACCGCACCGACACCGGCGCTACGCCTGTCACATCGCGTGGCATTCGTCGCCGACCCGGATCTCGCCGGTGGTCAGCGGGACCAGGCGGACACCGAACCAGGTCTTGCCGCCGTGACGCCGGTGCCGGGCCAGCGTGCGGATCGGCTCCTTCCCGCTGGCGAGGGTCTCCGGGTCGATGAGCGTCACCGAGCAGCGGTCGCAGCGTTCGGACAGCCGGAAGTCCACGGCGCCGATGCGCACCCGCGTCCAGCCGTCCTCGGCGAACGGTTCGATCGGCCCGTCCAGCACCACTGTCGGCCGGAACCGGGCCATCGCCAGCGGCTCCGGCGCGGGCTCGCCGCGTTCCAGCGCGCCCTCGACGATCCAGTCCCGCAGCCGCCGCAGCGACGGCACCGTGGCGACCAGCAGCGGTCCGGCGTCGGAGAGGTTCAGCGGATCACCGGGCCGGCCGCCGTGTTCGGTCGACATCGGCCGGCGGCGCGGATCGTCCAGCCAGGCCAGCCGTACGGGCCGGCCCAGCCGCGCGGAGAGCCAGTCGTGGGCCTCGTCGGCGGCGAGCCGGACCGTGTCCAGCCGCGACACGTCGGTCGGGACGGCCGGTCCGTCGACCGGTTCGGCGACTGCCAGCGTCGAGCCGTCGCGGGCGGTGAGCGTGATCGACTCGGGGCCGGGCGCGGCGGTCAGGCCGAGCAGCGCCGGCAGGGCGGTCGAGCCCACTTTGCCGCCGTCGGGGCGCAGCACCACCCAGCGGCGGTCGTGACGCAGGCCCCACGGCTGCACGTCGGCCCGGTCGACGTCGACTCCGCCGAGGGACTTGACCGGGTACAGGTGTATCGAGGCGAGCCGCATCACCACTCCCTCAGCCGATCTTGGGGGTGGCGCGGTCGATGATCGCGGCCAGGTCGAGCCCGCCCGGCAGCGTCCCGTACGCCTGCCCGTGGTCGCCGTCGAGCCGGGACGCGCAGAACGCGTCGGCGACCGCCGGGTGGCCGTGGCGCACCAGCAGCGCGCCCTGCAGCACCAGCGCCAGCCGCTCGACCACCCGCCGGGCCCGCAGCTCCAGGTCGGTGTGGTCGGCCAGCTCGTCGCGCACCCGGCGCACCGCGGCGTCCAGCCGGGCGTCCGCGCCGGCCGCGGCGGCCACCTCCGCCTCGTACGCGGCGAGCACCTGCGGTTCCCGGGTGAGCGCGCGCAGCACGTCCAGCGCGGCGACGTTGCCGGAGCCCTCCCAGATCGAGTTCAGCGGCGACTCGCGGAACAGCCGCGGCATGCCGGACTCCTCCACGTAGCCGTTGCCGCCCAGGCACTCCAGCGCCTCGGCGGCGTGCCCCGGCCAGCGCTTGCACACCCAGTACTTGCCGACGGCGAGCGCGAGGCGCTTGAACGCGGTCTCGCCGTCGTCGCCGCGCGCGGACCGGTCGGTCGCGCCCGCCAGCCGGACCATCAGGACGGTGGCAGCCTCGGACTCCACCGCCAGGTCGGCCAGCACGTTGCGCATCAGCGGCTGGTCGGCCAGGTAGGCGCCGAACGCCCGCCGGTGGGTGGCGTGGTGCACGGCGGTGGTCACGCCGTGGCGCATCCCGGCCGCGGCGCCGATCACGCAGTCCAGCCGGGTCAGGTTGACCATGTCGATGATGGTGCGTACGCCCCGGCCCTCGTCGCCGACGCGCCACGCCACCGCGTGCTCGTACTCGACCTCGGCGGAGGCGTTGGAGCGGTTGCCGAGCTTGTCCTTGAGCCGCATGAGCCGCATCGGGTTGCGGGTGCCGTCGGGCAGCACGCGGGGGACCAGGAAGCAGGTGAGGCCACCGGGCGCCTGGGCGAGCGTGAGGAACAGGTCGCACATGGGCGCCGAGGTGAACCACTTGTGCCCGACGAGCCGGTAGCTGCCGTCCGGCTCCGGCCGGGCCGTGGTGGTGTTGGCGCGCACGTCCGAGCCGCCCTGCTTCTCGGTCATCGACATGCCGGCGAGCAGGCCGCGCTTGGTCTGCGGCGGGCGCAGCCCGAAGTCGTACTCGCGGGCGGTGAGCAGCGGCTCGTAGCGGGCGGCCAGCTCCGGGCTGTGCCGCAGCGCGGGCACGGCCGCGTAGGTCATCGAGATCGGGCAGCCGTGCCCCGCGTCGGGCCGCCACAGGTAGAACCCGGCCGCGCGGGCCACGTGCGCGCCCGGCCGGTCGTCGGCCCACGGCGCGGCGTGCAGGCCGTGCCCGACGGCGGTACGCATCAGCTCGTGCCAGGACGGGTGGAACTCCACCTCGTCGACGCGGTGGCCGTACCGGTCGTGGGTGCGCAGCACCGGCTGATGCTCGTTGGCGAGCCGACCGTGCTCGGCGGCCTCCTCGCCACCGGCGAGCCGGCCCAGCTCGTGCAGGTCGGGCAGCGCCCAGCCGGCGCCCTCGCGGGCCACGCCGTCGCGCAGCGCCGGGTCGTCGGCGGTGTCGTGGCCGACCATCGGCGGGACCTGGTTGACGACCTCGTGTGTGGTCACGGCGGCAACTCCCAGCGCAGGTGGCGGATCAGGTCCGGGCCCGGATTGAACCACCGTTCACTCCGCACCGGCAAGCGCGCGACGACAAGTCAATTTGGCTGGATTCGTTTGACATCATCCGGCTCGGAGAGAAGACTCGCCGAAACTTTCTTTTGTCCGGGAAGTGGCTAGGGGGGCCTGTGTCCAGGAAGAAGCTCGGCGTGCTCGGCGCCGCACTCACACTGACCGTCGGCGTCCTGTCCGGATGCACCGGCGGCGAGGCGGTCGACGTCGGCGGCGGGGGGAACGCCGGCGGCTCCGGTGGAGTTCTCAACGCCGCGATCGGCGGCGAACCCGACCAGCTCGACCCGCACAAGACCTCGGCCTACTACAGCTTCCAGGTGCTGGAGAACGTCTACGACACGCTCGTCGAGCCGGACGCCGACCTGAAGATGGTGCCGTCGCTGGCGACGAAGTGGACCACCAGCGACGACCAGCTCACCTGGACGTTCACGCTGCGCGAGGGCGTCACGTTCTCCGACGGGTCGCCGCTGACCTCCGAGGACGTCGTCTACTCGTACGAGCGGATCATCAAGGAGAAGCTGAACAACGCGTACAAGTTCGCCACCGTCAAGTCGGTCACCGGGCCCGACCCGGCCACAGTGGTGGTGACGCTCAGCGCGCCCACGCCGAACCTGCTCGCCAACCTCGGCGGCTTCAAGGGCGTGGCGATCGTGGAGAAGTCAAACGTCGAGTCCGGCAAGGTCAAGACCGCGCCGGTCGGCAGTGGCCCGTTCAAGGTGGCCGGCTACACCTCCGGTGACAGCGTCAAGCTGGTGCGCAACGACTCGTACTGGGGGGACAAGCCGAAGCTGGACGGCGTCACGTTCACCTTCGTCAAGGACCCGACGGTGGCGCTGCAGAACCTGCGCAGCGGCCAGGTCCAGTGGACCGACAACCTGCCGCCCCAGCAGGTGAAGTCGTTGCAGGACGGCGACGACCCGGTGGTGAAGTCGGCGGCCTCTACCGACTACTGGTACGTGGCGCTCAACGAGGCCCGCAAGCCGTTCGACAACCCCGAGGTGCGGCGCGCCGTCGGGTACGCGCTGGACCGCGAGGCGATCACCAAGGCCGCGAAGTTCGGGTTGGCCACCGTCAACCAGACCGCCATCCCGAAGGCCAGCGCGTTCTACTACGACTACGCGCCCTACAGCCACGACCCGGGCAAGGCGAAGCAGATGCTCGGCCAGGCCGGCGTGAGCAACCTGACCATGGATCTGATGGTCACCAGCGAGTATCCGGAGACGGTCACCGCCGCGCAGGTCATCGCCGCGCAGCTCAAGGACGTCGGCATCACCGTCAAGATCCGTACGCTGGACTTCGCCCAGTGGCTGGACGAGCAGGCGAAGGGCAACTTCGACGGGTTCATGCTCGGCTGGCTCGGCAACATCGACCCGGACGAGTTCTACTACGCCCAGCACCACAGCGGCGGCACGTTCAACTTCCACAAGTACAAGAACCCGGCGGTCGACAAGCTGCTGGACGACGCGCGCACCCAGACCGACCAGGGCGCCCGCAAGCAGGCGTACGAGCAGGCGGCGAAGCAGATCGTCGACGACGCCAGCTACCTCTACCTCTACAACCCGGACGTGGTGCAGGGCTGGTCGAAGAAGGTCTCCGGCTACGAGGTGCGCACCGATCGGGCGATCCGGTTCCGGTCGGTCGCCCTGGCGAAGTGATGGCCCGCTTCGTCCTGCGGCGGGTCCTCCAGTCGGCGGTCGTGCTGGTCGGCGTGACCCTTGTGGTCTTCCTGCTGCTGCAACTGGTGCCGGGCGACCCGGTCCGGGTGGCGCTCGGCACCCGGTTCGACCCGCAGACGTACGATGCGCTGCGGGAACGGGCCGGCCTCGACCAGCCGCTGCCGGTGCAGTACGTCAGCTACCTCGGGCACGCGCTCACCGGTGACCTGGGGGTCAGCTTCCGCACCGGCCAGCCGGTGAGCCAGATCGTGCTGGAACGGCTGCCCGCCACGCTGTCGCTCGCCGTCACCGCCGTGGTGTTCGCGCTGCTCGTCGCGTTTCCGCTGGGCATCGTCGCGGCGGTACGCAGCGGCTCCGCCGTCGACCACGCCGCCCGCGTGTTCAGCCAGTTCGGCGTCTCCGTGCCGGACTTCTGGATGGGCATCATGGGCATCCTGCTGTTCGCCGGGGTGCTCGGCTGGCTGCCCCCGTCCGGCTATGTGGCGCTGACCGACGACCCCGGCCGGTGGGCCACCCACGTGGCGCTGCCGGCGGTCACCGTCGGCCTGGTCACCGCGTCGATCCTCACCCGGTTCATCCGCTCCTCCGTGCTGGAGGTGCTCTCCGCCGACTACGTGCGGACCGCCGAGGCGAAGGGGCTGCGCAACCGGGTGGTGATCATGCGGCACGTGCTGCGCAACGCGCTCATCCCGGTGGTCACCGTGGTCGCGGTGCAGCTCGCCAGCCTGCTCGGCGGCGTCATCGTGATCGAGGTGCTGTTCGCCTGGCCCGGTATCGGCCGGCTCACCTTCGACGCCGTGCAGGCCCGCGACTATCCCGTCCTGCAGGGCGCGGTGCTGCTCGTCGCGGCGCTGTTCCTGCTTGTCAACCTGCTGGTGGACATCCTCTACGCCCGCCTCGACCCGAGGATCACGGTCAAGTGAGCGCCACGACCGAGAGCACCGGACGCCGCGTCCTGGACGCGCTGCGCCGCGACCCGCTCGCCGTCGGCGGCACGATCGTGCTCGTGCTGCTCGTCGTGGTCGGCGTGGCCGGCCCGTGGCTCGCCCCGGCCGGCGTCAACGACGTCGACGTGGACCAGATGCTGCGACCGCCCAGCGGCGCGCACCCGTTCGGCACCGACGAGCTGGGCCGCGACGTGCTCAGCCGGGTGCTCGTCGCCGCCCGCGTGTCACTTCAGGTCGGCGCCGTCAGCGTCGGCATCGCGCTGGTCGCCGGCGTGACGCTCGGGCTGTTCGCCGGCTACTACCGGGGCTGGCTGGACAGCGTGCTCATGCGCTGCATGGACGTGCTGTTCGCGTTCCCGGTGCTGCTGCTGGCGGTCGCCATCGTGGCGGTGCTCGGCCCCGGCCTGCTCACCGCGATGGTCGCCATCGGCGTGGTCTACACACCCATCTTCGCCCGGATCACCCGCGCCGGCGTGCTCTCCGTACGCGAGCAGGTGTTCGTCCGGGCCGCCGTCTCCATCGGCGCGTCCGACCTGCGCATCATGCGCCGGCACGTGCTGCCGAACATCGCCGCGCCGCTGATCGTGCAGACGTCGCTGTCGCTGGCGTTCGCGATCCTCTCGGAGGCCGCGCTGTCCTTCCTCGGCCTCGGCATCCAGCCGCCCGCGCCGGCCTGGGGCCGGATGCTGTTCGACGGGCGCGGTTTCGTCACCGACGCGTGGTGGCTGGGTGTGTTCCCGGGCGCGGCGATCTTCCTCACCGTGCTGGCGTTCAACCTGGTCGGCGACGCGCTGCGCGACGTGCTCGACCCGCGCCAGCTCACCCTGGGCGAGGCCCGCAGGAGCACCGCATGAGCGAGCGCACCGAGCGGAGCGAGGGCCACGAGCGAATGCCCAGCCAGCGCAGCACGACCCTTTCGACAGTACTGTCCGTTGAGGACCTCACCGTGACCGTCGGCACCCGACGCGGCCCGGTCCGTGCCGTCGCCGGGGTGTCCTGGCAGGTGCGGCAGGGGGAGACGTTCGCACTGGTCGGCGAGTCCGGAAGCGGCAAGAGCATGACCCTGCTCGCCGCCACCGGCCTCGCGCCGCGCGCCGCCACGGTCACCGGCCGGGTGCGGCTGCTCGACACGGAACTGACCGCGCTGCCCGACGACCGCCGTCGCAAGGTCCGCGGCCGGCACGTCGGGTTCGTCTTCCAGGATCCGATGACCTCGCTCAACCCGGTGCTGCCGGTGGGGCGGCAGGTCACCGAGGCGGCCGAGGAGCACCTCGGCCTGACCCGGCGCGCCGCCCGCGACCGGGCGGTGGAGCTGCTGGAACTGGTGGGTATCCCGTCGGCCGCCCAGCGGGTCGACGCGTACCCGCACCAGTTCTCCGGCGGCATGCGCCAGCGTGTCGCCATCGCGATGGCGCTCGCCTGCGAGCCGGACCTGCTGATCGCCGACGAGCCGACCACAGCGCTCGACGTCACCACGCAGGCGCAGATCATCGAACTGGTCGCCGACCTGCAGGCACGGCTGGGCACCGCAGTCGTCTGGGTCACCCACGACCTGGGCGTGGTCGCCGGTATCGCGGACACCGTCGCAGTCATGTACGGCGGACGGATCGTCGAGCAGGGCCCCGTCGACGCGGTGTTCGACACGCCCACGCACCCGTACACCCGGGCGCTGCTGGCGGCCCGGCCGGACCCGTCCCGCCGCGGCGAGGACCTGGTGGCCATTCCCGGGTCGCCGCCGAGCCCGCTGGACCTGCCCCCCGGCTGCGCGTTCTGGCCGCGCTGCCCGGTCCGCGCCGATCCCCGCTGCGAGCACGAGCTGCCCCCGCTGACGCCGGTCGGCGACGGGCACACGGTCCGCACCTTCTACCGTGGAGAGGCCGGATGAGCGCCACCCCGGACGTGGTCGCCGAGCTGGACGACCTGAAGGTGCACTTCCCGACCTCGACCGGCACGGTCCGCGCGGTCGACGGCGTCAGTCTCGCCGTACGCCGGGGCGAGACGCTCGGGCTCGTCGGGGAGTCGGGCAGCGGCAAGTCCACAGCCGGTCTGGCGCTGCTGCGGCTCGTCGATCCGACCGGCGGACGGGTCCGGGTGGCGGGCGAGGACGTGACCCGCTGGTCACGCCGCCGCCTGCGCGCGACGCGCCGCCGCGTGGCGATGGTCTTCCAGGATCCGCAGGCGTCCCTCGACCCACGCCGGACGGTCGGTGACAGCATCGCCGAGCCGCTGGTCGTGCACCGGCTCGCCGCGTCCGCCGCCGCCCGGCGGGCCCGGGTCGCGGAGCTGCTGGACCTGGTCGGCCTGCGCGCCGACACCGCCGGCCGCTATCCGCACGAGCTGTCCGGCGGCCAGCGCCAGCGCGTCGGTGTGGCCCGGGCCCTGGCCGGGGAGCCGGACCTGATCGTCCTGGACGAGCCGATCGCCTCGCTGGACCTGAGCGTGCAGGCGCAGATCATGAACCTGCTCCGGCACCTGCAACGCGACCTCGGGCTGACCTACCTGTTCATCGCGCACGACCTGGCCGCCGTCGAGCACATGAGCGACCGGATCGCGGTGATGTACCTGGGCCGCATCGTCGAGACCGGCCCACCGGAGCGGATCTACCGGCACCCGGCCCACCCCTACACGGCGGCGCTGCTGTCCGCGGTGCCGGTAGCAGACCCCCGCGTCGAGCGGGAGCGCCGCCGGATCGTGCTCACCGGCGACATCCCCAGCCCGGTGGACCCGCCGAGCGGTTGCCGCTTCCGTACCCGATGCCCCCAGGCCCGACCCGCGTGCGCCGAGACCGATCCGACGCTCGCCGAGGTCGGCCCCGGCCACCACGCGGCGTGCCTGTTCCCGCTCGACGCCGAGCGCGACGGCGGCCCGGGGGAGGAGGGCGCGACGACCCGCGCGGACGCCGCCGGCACCGCGTAGGCTCACCGCCGATGACGTTCACCACCCGGCCGACGCTGCGCGGCACGTTCGGCATGGTCTCGTCCACGCACTGGCTGGCCAGCCAGTCCGCGATGGGTGTGCTGGAACGCGGCGGCAACGCCTTCGACGCCGCTGTCGCCGCCGGGTTCGTGCTGCACGTCGTGGAGCCGCACCTCAACGGCCCGGCCGGGGAGGTGCCCGCGATCCTCGCCACCGCGACCGACCCCACCCCGCGGGTGCTCTGCGGCCAGGGCCCCGCGCCGGCGGCCGCCACTGTGGCGCACTTCCGGTCGCTCGGCCTTGACCTCGTGCCGGGCGCCGGCCCGCTCGCCGCCGTCGTGCCGGGCGCCGTCGACGCCTGGCTGTTGCTGCTGCGCGACCACGGCACCCGCACGCTCGCCGAGGTGCTGGAACCGGCGATCGGCTACGCCGCCGCCGGCCACCCGCTGGTCGGCGCCGCCGGGCAGACCGTCGCGCGGGTCCGGTCGCTGTTCACCGACCACTGGCCGACCTCCGCGCGCCTCTGGCTCCGCGACGGCCGCCCACCAGCGCCGGGGGAGATGGTCACCAACCCGGCGTACGCGGACACGCTGCGCCGCCTCGTCCACGCGGGACGGGCCGCCGGTCCGGACCGCGAGGCGCAGATCGAGGCGGCCCGGCGCGCCTGGCGGGAGGGCTTCGTCGCCGAGGCGATCGACGCGTTCAGCCGGCTGCCGTTCCGTGACTCCAGCGGCCGCGCGCACGCCGGGCTGGTCACCGGCGACGACCTGGCCGGATGGTCGGCCACCTGGGAGGAACCGGTCACGCTGGACTGGCACGGGCACACGATCGCCAAGACCGGCTTCTGGGGCCAGGGCCCGGTGCTGCTCCAGACGCTCTCGATCCTGGACGCGCTCGACGACCCGGCCGTCTACGATCCGTCCAGCCTGCACGGCATCCACGCGCAGGCCGAGGCGCTGAAGCTCGCGTTCGCCGACCGCGAGGCGTGGTACGGCGACACCGACGTGCCGGGCCCAGCGCTGCTGTCGACGGAGTATGCCCGTGCGCGGGCCGGGCTGGTCGGTGACCGGGCGTCGGCCGGGTTGCGCCCCGGCAGCCCGGCGGGTGAGCCGCCCCGACTTCCGTCTCACCTGCACGCCGACGTGCGTCGCGGGGCCGTGCCGCAGGACCCGAGCACCGGCGAACCCACGGTCCGGGCCGACGGCGTGACCCGCGGCGACACCTGCCACGTCGACGTGGTGGACCGGTGGGGCAACATCATCTCCGCCACGCCCAGCGGCGGCTGGCTGCAGAGCTCGCCCACCATTCCGGAGCTGGGCTTCCCGCTCGGCAGCCGGTTGCAGATGTGCTGGCTGGAGGAGGGGCTCGCCTCGACGCTGCGGCCGGGGCGGCGCCCGCGTACCACGCTCAGCCCGACTCTCGTGCTCCGCGACGGCGAGCCGGTGATGGCCTGCGGCACGCCCGGCGGTGACCAACAGGACCAGTGGCAGCTGCTGTTCCTGCTGCGGCACCTGGCCGGCGGGCAGGAGTTGCAGGAGGCCATCGACGCCCCGACGTGGCACACCACGAGCTTTCCGGCGTCGTTCTATCCGCGCGAGGTCGAGCCGGGCGTGCTGGTGCTGGAGGACCGCATCGACCCGGATGTGCTGTCCGGCCTGCGCGCCCGCGGCCACACCGTCCGCCTGTCCGACCCGTGGAGCCTGGGCCGCATGTGCGCGGTGACCCGCGACCCGCGTACCGGGGTCCTGTCCGCCGCGGCCAATCCCCGAGGCGCCCAGGGCTACGCCACAGGCCGCTGACCCCCGCCCCGCCCCCTCTCCCCGTCGATCTGTGAGTGGGGTTGTCAAGTGGTGCGGTGGTGGTTGGTGATGGTGCGGTAGATCTGTCGGGCGATGTAGCGCTTGAGGCAGCGGGTGATTTCTTTGGTGGTGCGGCCTTCGGTGCGGCGGCGGGTGATGTAGTCGCGGGTTTCGGGGTGGATGCGGCGGCGGGTGAGGGCGATGGTGTGTAGGGCGCTGTTGAGGGTTCTGTCGCCGCCGCGGTTGAGGCGGTGTCGGTTGGTGCGGCCGCTGGCCACGGGGATGGGGGCGGTGCCGGCGAGGGTGGCGTAGGCGGCTTCTGATCGGACGCGGCCGGGGTGGGACCAGGCGGTGAGGGCGATCGCGGCGGTGACGGGTCCGATGCCGGGTTGGTCGAGCAGGGGTGGGCACAGTTCGGTGACGAGGGTGCGTAGGCGTTGGTGGTTGTCGGCGAGGGTGGCGTCGAGGGTCTGGATGTGCCGGGCGAGGGTGGTCAGTTCGCGGCGGCGGGTGTGTTCCTCGCAGGGCAGGTCGGTGTGCTCGGGTAGGTCGAGGGCGGCCAGGCGGGCGATCTGGGTGGTGGTGGATAGTCCGCGTAGCGCCTCGCGCAGGGTGTCGTCGGCGGTCAGGATCAACGCTTTGACCAGGTTGACTGCTGCGGTGCGGGCATCGGTGTGGTGTCGGCGGCAGATCAGCAGCAGACGCAGTGCCTCGCGTGGTCCGTCGCTTCGGGGCACGGCGATGCGCTCAGCGGGCAGGGCAAGCACCGTATGGGCGGCGGCGACCGCATCCAGGTGGTCGGACTTGCCGCCCCGACGACGGGACGCGGCGGGGGGTTTGGGTGCCTCGCAGACCGCTTCACCGGCAGCGTCCAGCACCCGGCACAGCCCTTGCCCGTGCGATCGGGTGCCTTCCACCGCCCACAACCGGCGCCCCTGCGGTGGGGTGTGCGCGACGGCGAAGGTCAGCAACCGGGCCAACCCGTCCGGGTCGGTGGGCACGGTGACCTGCGCCAACACGGCGCCGAGACGGTCGACCACGGCGGCGGTGTGCGTGTCGGTGTGGGTGTCGACCCCTACCACCACGTCGTAGCGATCCGCGACTCGCTCTACGATCCTTGTCATCTCGGATTGTTGCTCCTTTGCCAGCGACGACCGGGACAGTCGGCGTCGGCTCGGGAAGCAGTCACCTCGGCGGCAGATCTGTGATGGGCCACGTGTGCTCGCACGGGCAGGCTTCTGATCAGGCCAGCAGGGTGGGCCGGGCCGGCGCCGACGATCACCCGGGGACAGGTCTTGCACAAGGCACACCCACACCACGGGCAGCCGGATCAACGGAGAGTCACCCGAGTGATCACCAACGCCGAACCCTAACGGCAACCAGCCGAACCGATCACCACACACATAGAAGCGTCTTGCACTTGCTGCCCAGGCATAGCCGGCATAACGGGCGCGAACTGGGCTCAAAGTGCAAGATCAACGAAGGTGGGGCGGGACGGGCGGGGCGGGGGCGGGATCAGGTGTCGATGCGGGTGATGTTGCGGATCTTGTTGGCGGCGTCGAGGGCGGCCACCTTGTACGCCTCCGCAAGCGTCGGGTAGTTGAAGACGGCGTCGAGCAGGTAGTCGACGGTGCCGCCGCAGCCCATCACGGCCTGCCCGATGTGGACGATCTCGGTGGCGCCGGTGCCGAACACGTGCACCCCGAGCAGCCGCCCGTCCTCGGGTGAGACCAGCAGCTTCAGCATCCCGTACGAGTCACCGACGATCTGGCCCCGGGCCAGCTCCCGGTAGCGGGCGATGCCCACCTCGAACGGGACGGACGCCTCCGTCAGCTCCTCCTCGGTCTTCCCGACGAAGCTGATCTCCGGGATGGTGTAGATGCCGATCGGCTGCAGGTCCGACATGCCGCGCGCCGGTTCCCCGCAGGCGTGCTGGGCGGCCAGCCGGCCCTGTTCCATCGAGGTGGAGGCCAGCGCGGGGAAGCCGATCACGTCGCCGACGGCGTAGATGTTCTCGACGGTGGTGCGGTAGTCGGCGTCGACGGTGATCCGGCCCCTGTGGTCGGCGGTGAGCCCGGCCGCCTCCAGCGCGAGGTCGTCGGTCTGCCCCTGCCGGCCGGCGGAGTACATCACCGTGTCGGCGGCGATCTTCTTGCCGCTGCGCAGGACGCAGAGCGCGGCGCTGCGGTGCTTCTCCACGGCGGCCACCTCCTCGCCGAAGCGGAAGGTCACCGACAGGTCCCGCAGGTGGTACTTCAGGGATTCGACGATCTCCTCGTCGCAGAAGTCCAGCATCCGCGGGCGGCGCTCGACCACTGTCACCTTGGTGCCGAGCGCGGCGAACAGGGACGCGTACTCCATGCCGATCACCCCGGCGCCGACGACGACCATGCTGCGCGGGACGGCCTGGAGGTTGATGACGCCGTCGGAGTCGACGATCGTGCGGTCGTCGAAGTCGACGCTGTCCGGGCGGGCCGGGCGGGTGCCGGCGGCGATGACCGCCTTGTCGAAGCTGACCCGGGTCTCCCGGCCAGAACCGGCGTCGACCCAGACGGAGTGGGCGTCGGCGAACCGGCCGGTGCCGGTGATCAGCGAGACCTTGTTGCGGGCCAGCTGGTTGCGGATGACGTCGGTCTGCCGGGTGATCACGTGCTGGGTGCGGGCGGCCAGGTCGGCGACGGTGATGTCCTCCTTGACCCGGTAGCTGCTGCCGTAGAGGTCGCGCTGGCTCAGCCCGGTCAGGTAGAGGACGGCTTCGCGCAACGTCTTGGACGGCACGGTGCCGGTGTTTATGCACACCCCGCCGAGCATGTCGCGGCGGTCCACGATCGCGACGCGGCGGCCCAGCTTCGCCGCGGCGATCGCCGCCTTCTGTCCACTCGGTCCGGAGCCCAGCACCAGCAGGTCGTAGTCATACACGAGCGCCAGCCTCGCAGGGTCTCGCAACCTGTGCCAGCCGAGACGCCCCCACGAAGATCGAAAACTGCCGTAGGGTGCGCTGATGCGCCGCCCCGTAACCCTGATCATGGTCCTCGGACCGCTGCTCGTCGCCGGGTGCACCACCGCTCCCGCCGCCCCGGCCGCGACCCCCTCCGCCTCCACTCCGCCGAGCCCGGCCGCGCCCGCCGTCGACTACGCCGCCTGGCAGGCGGGGCGGTCGACGCCGGTGGCCGACCCGGTCTATCCGGCCCGGGGCACCGATGCGCTGGACGTCCTGCACTACGACCTCGCGCTGGAGTGGGCGCCGTCGACCACCACCCTCACCGGCACCGCCACGCTGCGGATCCGGCCGGTGAAGGACTCGCCGAACCTGGTTCTCGACTTCATGCCCTACCAGCTCGACAGCGTCACGATGAATGGCGCGACGGTTCCGAGCGTGGTGGCGAAGGAGAAGCTGACCGTGTCCGCCCCGGTGGTGGCGGACGAGCCGGTGACCCTGGTGGTCACCTACCACGGCCGGCCGAAGACGACCCCGATGCCGTCGCGCCGCAAGGACACCGAGGCCCTGGGTCTCACCGTCACCAAGGAGGGCGGCCTCTGGACCATGCAGGAGCCGTTCGGGGCGTTCACCTGGTATCCGGCGAACGACCAGCCGTCGGACGAGGCCCTCTACGACATCAAGGTGACAGTGCCGGCAGGCTGGTCCGCAATCGCCGGCGGCACGCCCGCCGGTCAGTCCGGCACCACGTTCAGCTACCGGAGCACCGACCCGGTCGCGACCTACCTGACCACGCTCGCGGTGGGGAAGTACCAGAAGCTGACCGCGGCGGGGCCGCGCGGCGTGCCGCTGGCCTACTGGTACCGCAAGGGCGCGGACGACAAGCTGCTGCCGTACCTGAAGAAGTCCCCGCAGTACCTGGCCTGGCTGGAGAAGAAGTTCGGCCCGTACCCGTTCCCCTCCGGCGGCGTCGTGGTGGTGGACTCGGCGTCGGGCATGGAGACCCAGCAGATGATCACGATGGGCCGGAAGATCGAGAACACCGCGGCCCGCCGGGACCGCTGGGGCAGCGACCTGCTGCACGAGTACGCCCACCAGTGGTTCGGCAACTCGGTCACGCCCACCACCTGGCGTGACCTGTGGCTCAACGAGGGCTGGGCGACGTACATCCAGGATCTGTACACCAAGGAGACGCTGAAGCTCAGCGAGGCCAGCCTGGACCGGTACCTGCGCGAGGGTGACGCCGCGCTGCGCAAGAAGCTGGGCCCGCCCGGCCGGCCCGACCCGAAGCGGTTCGCCGAGGGCAACGTCTACCTGTGCCCGGCGGCGATGCTGCGCGAGATCCACCGGACGGTCGGCGACAAGGCGTTCTTCGCGCTGGCCCGCGCCTGGGTCCAGGAGCAGCGCAACACGCCGCAGGACCGGGCCTCGTTCATCGCCTTCGTCAACAAGCAGACCGGCCGGGACTTCACCGCGCTGATCAACGCCTGGCTGGACTCGCCGACCACACCGAAGAAGATCACCCCGAAGAAGATCGCCTGACCCGGCGCGGGGCCCCGCCCGTCCGGCGGGCCCCGCGGCGCGTCTCAGCGGCCCTGGAGCGAGCGGACGTTGTCGGCGAACGTCCAGCCCTTCGACCCGTCCCAGTTGACCGACCAGGTCATCAGGCCCTTGAGGCGTCCCTGGTAGGTGTTCCACGCCTGGGCCACCAGCGCCGGGCTCAGGTAGCCGCCGCCGGCGCCGACCTGCGCGGGCAGCCCGGGGACCTGCCGGTCGAGCGGTACGCGGATGGTGGTGCCCTGCACGACCAGGCCGGTGTCGAGGCAGTTGGTCTGCGCGACGAAACCGGCGACGGTGCCGGCCGGGTACGAGTCACCGGCGCAGCCGTACATCGAGCCGTTGTAGTACTGCATGTTCAGCCACCACAGCCGCCCGTTGTCGGCGTACTTCTTGACGATCGGCAGGTACGCGCCCCAGATCGAGCCGTAGGTGACGCTGCCTCCGGTGACGTACGCGGTCTCCGGCGCCATGGTGAGCCCGAAGCCGGCCGGCATCTGGGCCAGCACCCCGTCGATGATCCGGATCAGGTTGGCCTGCGAGGGGGAGAGCTGGTTGATGTTCCCGCTGCCGGTCAGGCCGGTCTCGATGTCGATGTCGATGCCGTCGAAGTTGTGCCGCTTGAGGATCGGCACCACTGTGGCGACGAACCGGTCGGCGACCGCGCTGGAGCTGAGGTCGATGCCGGCGGTGGCGCCGCCGATGGACAGCAGCACGGTGAGCCCGGCGGCCTTGGCCTGGCACACCTGCGCGGGGGTGGGCACCTTGACGCCGGCGTCCATGCCGTTCTCCCAGAGCACTGTGCCGTCGGCGCGGATGACCGGGAACGCGGCGGTCACCACGTTGTAGCCGTGGCCGGTGATCCGGGAGTCGGTGATCGGGATCCAGCCGAGGCCGGGGTGCACGCCGTTCGCGGCGCCGTCCCAGTTCTCCCAGTAGCCCTGGAGCACCTTGCCGGTCGGCCGGGACCGCAGCGCGCAGGTGTCACCACCGGGCGTCGTCGGAGTCGGGGACGCAGTCGGCGTGGGGGAGACCGTCGGGGAGGCGGAGGCGGACGGGGAGGGCGACGGCGGCCGGGTGGTGGGGCTCGGCGACGGCGTGCCGCCGGTGCAGGCGCCGAGGTCGGTCCAGAGTGCCGGTACGGCAGCCGGGGTCCAGCCCGCGCCGGTCGGCGGGGTGTGCGTGACGAGCGCCTGGTAGAGCCGGCCGCCGTAGGTCACCCGGCTGCCGGCGGTCCAGGTGACGCCCTCGGCCCAGGCCGGCGCGTCACAGGCGACGAGCGCGCCGACGGTGCCGGTCGGTGTGGCGGCGGTGGCGGGCAGGGCGGCGGCGGTGGCGGCGAGCAGCGCGACGCCACCGAGCAGAGCGGTCATCCCACGTCCGAGTCGCATGACATACCTCCTCATCGATGCGCCGGAGGTTATCAGTTAACTTTGTTAAGTGTAAATGCGGCGTACCCTGTCACCACCCCGCTCAGGGCGTGACGCAGGAACGAAAGCCGCTCGCGGGCGGCCGGGAAGGACGGCGGCGGACGTGGACGCCAGACGCACCACGGTGCGCGACATGCGCCGGGCCAACAGGTCGGTCCTGCTGACCCGGATCTGGCTGGACGGCCCGCTCAGCCGGCACGAGCTGGGCCAGTCCACCGCACTGAGCCTGGCCAGCGTCAGCAACCTGGTCGGCGAGATGATCAACGAGGGCCTGGTCGAGGAGGCCGGCTCGGTCGAGTCCGACGGCGGCCGTCCCCGCGTGCTGCTGCGCGTCGCGCCCGGCTACGGCTACCTGGTCGGCGCCGACGTCGGCGAGACCCGCGTCCAGGTGGAGCTGTTCGACCTGAGCATGACCGCGCTGGCCAAGGCCGAGTACCCGATCGCCGCCGCCGACCCCGACCCCGAGCGGGTCGCCGCGCACCTGCGGCACGGCCTCGCCGCCGTCACCGAGCAGGCGGGCGTCGACCCGGCCGCGGTGCTCGGCTTCGGCGTCGCCGTCGCCGGAACGGTCGAGCGCGCCGCCGACGCCGTGGTGCACGCCCAGACGCTCGGCTGGGACGGCGTGCCGCTCGGCGCGATGCTGCGCGCCGGCACCGACGTACCGGTGCACGTGGACAACGGCGCGAAGACGCTCGGCCAGGCCGAGATGTGGTTCGGCGCCGGCCGCGGCGTCCGGCACGCGGTGGTCGCCCTGGTCGGCTCCGGCGTCGGCGCGAGCGTGGTCGCCGACGGCGTCGGCTACCGCGGCGCGCACAGCAGCGCCGGGGAGTGGGGCCACACCACCATCGTGTACGGGGGCCGCCGCTGCCGCTGCGGCAACCTCGGCTGCCTGGAGGCGTACGTGGGGGCGGAGGCGGTGCTGGACCGGTTCCGCCACGCCAACCGGGGCCGCCCGGCACCGGGCGCGGACGAGGAGACCGCCTTCGGTGAGCTGCTGCGCTCCACCGGCAGCACCGCCGCGAAGGTGATCGACGAGACGGTCGGCTACCTGGGCGCCGGGGTGGCGAACCTGGTCAACCTGTTCAACCCGGAGCGGGTGGTGCTCGGCGGCTGGGCCGGGCTGGCTCTGGGCGAACGGCACCTGCCCGCGATCCGCGCGGCCACCGCGCGGCACGCGCTGCGGCAGCCGTACGCGCAGACCTCGATCGAACTGTGCCGGCTCGGACCGGACGCGGTCGCGATGGGCGCGGCCACCCTGCCGATGACCCGGCTGCTGCGCGACGGCGGCGTGCCCCGCGACCCGGCCGCCCGCCCGGGCCCGGCGTGGGGGCCGGGCCGCCGTCACTGACCGGGCCCGGCCCCACGCGGCGGCGTCAGCGCCGCCCGCGGACCCGCCGCACGGTGTCCCGGTACCACAGCGCGCTGCGCTTGGGGGTGCGGCGCTGCGTGTCGTAGTCGACCCGGACGATGCCGAACCGCTTGTCGTAGCCGTACGCCCACTCGAAGTTGTCAAGCAGCGACCAGGCGAAGTAGCCGCGCACGTCGGCGCCGGCCACCCGGGCCCGGGCCACCGCCCGCAGGTGCTCGGTGAGGAAGCCGACCCGGTCGTCGTCGTTCACGAATCCGTCGGCGTCCGGCTCGTCGTCGAACGCGGCGCCGTTCTCGGTGATCACCATCGGGGTGCCCGGGTAGTCGCGGTGCAGCCGCACCAGCAGGTCGGTGAAGGACTCCGGCACGATCTCCCAGTCCATCGCGGTACGCGGCAGGTCGCGGCGGACCACCCGGCGCACCGGCCTGCCGTCGTCGTCGCGGTCCCGGCCCTGCTCGTCCACGCCGGAGTGCAGCTGCCCGAAGTAGTAGTTGACCCCGAGCACGTCGATCGGGGTGGCGATGACGTCCAGGTCGCCCTCCTCGACGGGGATGCGTACCCCCTCGGCGGCCAGGTCCGCGATCACGTCCTGCGGGTACTCCCCGCGCAGCACCGGGTCGAGGTAGAGCCGGTTGGCCAGCCCGTCGGCGGCCCGCGCCGCGTCCCGGTCCGCCGCGCTGTCGGTGGCCGGGTCGGCGGTGGACAGGTTCAGCGTCAGGCCCAGCTCGATCGGGGACCGGGCCGCCTCCCGCAGCCGCCGCGTGGCCAGCCCGTGCCCGAGCAGCAGGTGGTGCGCCGCGGCGATGCCGTCGCCAAGGTTCCGCCGGCCGGGGGCGTGGTCGCCGTAGGCGTACCCGAGCATCGCCGAGCACCACGGCTCGTTGAGCGTGGTCCAGGTGCGGACCCGGTCGCCGAGCGCGGCGAAGACCAGCTCCGCGTAGTCGGCGAACCGGTACGCGGTGTCCCGGTTCGGCCAGCCGCCCGCGTCCTCGAGCTCCTGCGGCAGGTCCCAGTGGTAGAGCGTCACCCACGGCTCGACGCCCCGGCCGAGCAGCTCGTCCACCAGCCGGTCGTAGAAGGCCAGCCCGGCCACGTTCGCCGGACCGCGCCCGCCCGGCTGCACCCGCGGCCAGGCCACCGAGAACCGGTACGTGTCCAGTCCCAGGTCCGCGATGAGCGCGACGTCCTGCGGCATCCGGTGGTAGTGGTCGCACGCCACGTCGCCGTTGTCGCCGTTCGCCACCGCGCCCGGCACCCGGCAGAACGTGTCCCAGATGGACGGGGTGCGGCCGTCGGAGGCCACCGCGCCCTCGATCTGGTATGACGACGTCGCCACCCCCCACCGGAAGGTCGGCGGCAGCGTGTCGATCGGGTCCGCGCCGGCGACCGGCGACGGGCGGGTGAGATCGGTGTCCATGGTTCTCCTCGCGGGTAGCGGGTGGTGGTGTCGGGCGGGTCAGCGGGACAGGGGCGCGACGGCCGGGTGCAGCCGGCACGCGACGGCCCGCGCCGGGTCGTCGACGCGCGGGGCGCCGAGCACCGGCACCTGCTCGTCGCACCCGTCGAACGCCTTCGGGCAGCGGGGATGGAACGCGCAGCCGGACGGCATGGCGCGCAGGTCCGGCGGGGAGCCGGGGATGCCGGTCAGTTCGCGGCGCGGTCCGTGCAGCGCCGGGAACGAGTGCAGCAACCCCTCGGTGTACGGGTGCAGCGGTTCGGCGTACAGCCGGGCGGCGGGCGCCTCCTCGACGATCCGGCCGCCGTACATGATCGCGATCCGGTCGGAGAACTCGACAAGCAGCGACAGGTCGTGGGTGATGAACAGGACCGCGAAGCCGAGGCGTTCGCGCAGCTCGGCGAGCTGGCCGAGGATCTGCCGCTGCATCACCACGTCCAGCGCGGTGGTCGGCTCGTCCATGATGACCACCTGCGGTTCCAGCGCCAGCGCCATCGCGATCATGACCCGTTGCCGCATGCCGCCGGAGAGCTGGTGCGGGTAGCTGTCCAGCCGGTCGGCGGAGATGCCGACCAGGCGCAGCAGATCCTTCGCGCGGGCCAGCCGTCCCGCCGCCGTGCTCTTCGGCTCGTGTGCCCGGATCACGTCGAGCAGCTGGGTGGAGACCTTGTGGACCGGGTTGAGCGAGTTCATCGCGCCCTGGAACACGATCGACGTCTCGGCCCAGCGGAACTCGCGCAGCTTCGCCGGGCTGAGCGTGAGCACGTCGACCGGCGGGCCGTCGGCGGGGTGGTAGATCACCTGGCCGCCGCTGACCACGCCGGGCGGGGGCAGCAGCCGGGTCAGCCCGTACGCGAGCGTGGACTTGCCGCTGCCGCTCTCCCCGGCCAGGCCGAGCACCTCGCCGCGGTGCAGCGTCAGGTCGACGTCGCGGACCGCGCGGACCGCGTCCGCACCGACGCCGTAGTCGACGCACAGCCCGCGGATCTCCAGCACCTGGTCGCTCATGCGCTCGCGTCCTCTCCGATGGGGTCCGCCGTCCGCTGCATCGGGACCGGCGCCGGGTTCGGTGCGAGCACCGGGGTGAATCCGACGCGCATCGCGACGGTGCGGCCGTCGGCGGTACGGATCCGGGTCCGGCCGCCGGTGCGCAGCCGCGGGCTGACGAACTCGTCGATGCCGAAGTTGATCAGCGCGAGCGCGGTGCCGAGCAGCGCGATGGCCAGCCCGGCCGGGACGAACCACCACCAGGCGCCCTGCGCCAGGGCCTGCTGTCCCTGCGCCCAGAACAGGATCGTGCCCCAGTTCCACGACGACACCGACGAGACACCGATGAACGCCAGGGTGATCTCCGACATCACCGCGAAGATGACGGTGCCGACGAAGCCGGAGGCGATGATCGCGGTCAGGTTGGGCAGGATCTCGAAGCCGATGATCCGCCAGGTCCGCTCGCCGGTGGCCCGTGCCGCCTCGACGTAGTCGCGGCGGCGCAGCGACAGCGTCTGGGCGCGCAGCACCCGGGCGCCCCACGCCCACGACGTGAGGCCGATGATGAGCGCCACGAGCGTGTCGCTGGCCTGGTCGACCAGGGACGTGACGATGATGATCAGCGGCAGCGCCGGGATCACCAGGAACACGTTCGACACCGCCGACAGGCCCTCGTCGGCTGCGCCGCCCAGGTAGCCGGCGGTCACGCCGATGAGGACGGACAGGATCGTGGCGAGCACGCCGGCGGTCAGGCCCACCACCATCACGCTGCGCGCGCCGACCAGGATCTGGCTGAAGATGTCCTGCCCGAGGTGGGTGGTGCCGAACCAGTGCCGGGCCGAGGGCGCCTGGAGCACGTCGGCGCTGCGCGCGTCCGGGTCGTACGGCGCGATCCACGGCCCGATCACCGCCAGGAGCACGTAAACCCCGAGGACGGCGAGGCCGGTCGCGGCCTTGGCGTTTGCGACGAAGCGGAACCGGCGGCGGCGGGCCCGGGCCGACGGCTGCGCCATCGCTCCCTGGCCGGGGATGACCTGCTCGATGCTGGACGGGGAGAGTGTCATCGCTCAGCTCTTTCGGGTCCGCGGGTCGAGAAGCAGGTACGCCACGTCGGCGAGCAGGTTCGCCACCAGCACGGAGATCGTGATGATCAGGAAGATGCCCTGCATCAGCGGGTAGTCCTTCGATCCCACCGCCTGGAAGAGCTGGAACCCCAGCCCCGGGTACGAGAAGACGATCTCCACGAGCAGCGTGCCGCCGACGATGAAACCCAGCGACAGCGCGAACCCGGACACGTTGGGCAGCAGCGCGTTGCGGGCGGCGTAGCTCAGCGCCACCCGGCGTTCGGACAGCCCCTTGGCGTGCGCCACGGTGATGTAGTCCTCGCTGGCGACGGTCACCATCATGTTGCGCATGCTGAGGATCCAGCCGCTCATCGACGACACCAGGATGGTCGCCGCGGGCAGGATGCTGTGCTGGATCGCGCTCGGCACGAAGTACGCGTCGAACGCCGGCACCAGGCCCGGCTCGTAGCCGCCGGAGGAGGGGAAGAAGCTGCCCGGCCCGGCGAACAGGGCGATCGCGACCAGGCCCAGCCAGAAGTACGGGATCGAGGACAGGAACGTGGTGGCCGGCAGCAGCCCGTCGATCCACGAGCCGCGCCGCCAGCCGGCGCCGACGCCGAGCGCGGTGCCGAGCAGGAAGCTGACGATCGTGGTGACGCCGACCAGGCCGACGGTCCACGGCAGGCTGCTCCCGATCACCTCCGACACCGGGGCGGGGAAGAACGTGAACGACAGGCCCAGGTCGCCGCGCAGGAGCTGTCCCCAGTAGGCGACGTACTGCTCCCACAGCGAACGGTCGGAGTCCAGCCCGAACAGCACCCGCAGCGACGCGATCGCGTCGGCGCTGATCCGCCCCTGGTTGCGAGAGATCAGCGACTGCACCGGGTCGCCCGGCACCATCCGCGGGATGAAGAAGTTGAGCGTGATCGCCGCCCAGGCGGTGAACAGGTAGAAGGCCACCCGTTGCAGCAGGAACCTCATCGGGCCGCCTCCGTTCCGGCCTTTTGCGTCGCGACGGTCTCGGCGTCGAACAGCCAGCACGCGGCCCAGTGGCCGGGCGCGTCGTCAACCGGGATCGGCGGCGGCAGGTCGGTGGCGCAGCGCGGCATGGCCGCCGGGCAGCGCGGGTGGAACCGGCACCCGGCCGGCGGGCGGATCAGGCTGGGCGGCTCGCCGTGCCCCCGCTCGCCCGCCGCCGCGCCGTCGCCGCCCGCGCCGGTGATCCGCTCCGGGTCCGGCGCCGACTCGATCAGCAACCGGGTGTACGGGTGGGCCGGGCGCTGGGTGACCGTCTCGCTGTCGCCGCCCTCGACCATCCGCCCGGCGTACATGACGATCGTCTCGTCGGCGAAGTAGCGGGCCGAGGCGATGTCGTGGGTGATGTAGAGGATCGCCAGGTCGAGCCGGCCCTTGAGGTCCTGGAGCAGGTTGAGCACGCCGAGGCGGATCGACACGTCGAGCATCGACACCGGCTCGTCGGCGAGCAGCACCTCGGGGTCGGCGCCGAGCGCCCGCGCGATCGCGACGCGCTGGCGCTGCCCGCCGGACAGTTCGTGCGGGAACGCGTCCAGGTAGCGCTCCGGCGGGGTGAGCGCGACCCGGGTCAGCAGGTCGGCGAGCGCCTTCTCCAGCCCGTCCGGCCCGGTCCCGGCGTTGCCGTGGATGCGCAGCGACCGGGTCAGGTGGTAGCGGACCGTGTGCACCGGGTTCAGCGAGGCGAACGGGTCCTGCAGGATCAGCTGCACCCGGCGCACGTACGCCCGGAACCGGCGCCCGCCGCGTACCCGGATCGATTCGCCGTGCAGCCGGATGTCGCCGGCGGTGCGCGGGTAGAGCTGGGCCAGCAGCCGGGCCACTGTGGACTTGCCCGAGCCGGACTCGCCGACGAGCGCTGTCACCCGGCCACGCCGCAGCGCGATCGATACGTCGTCGACGGCGTGCACCACCGCCGGGGTGCGGGAGAGGAGGTCACGCAACCGCCGGCGGACGGGGAAGTGCTTGGTCAGGCCGACGGCCTCCAGCACCACCTCGTCGGCCGGCGCCGGTGCGCTCTCGGTCAACGTCATGCCGCATTCCTGTCTGGGGTTGCCGGTAGCGAGGGGCGAGTGCCGCCGGCCCGGCCGGGCGATCGTGGCCGGGCCGGCGGCACCGGGTCAGCCGTTGGCCGGCTCGAGGTGCAGCACCACGTCCACCGCGTTGGGCTGGGTGGGCTGGAGCGCGCCGTACGGGTTCGAGTCGTCCGGCCAGCCGGTCCAGTTCTTCGTGCTGTACGCGCCGCCGATGTTGTCCGCGCCGACCGGGATCATCGGCATCTGCTCGACGAAGATCTTCTGCAGGGTGGCCAGCGCGGTGGTGCGGGTGGCGTCGTCGGTGGCGTTGGCGTACGACACCAGCGCGTCGGTGGCCTCCTTGCTCTGGAACCGGCCGAAGTTACCCGCCGGGGAGGCGGTGCCGATCGGCTTGAGCACGCGGCCGTCCATGACGGTCCGGTAGATGTCGTACGGCGTGGCGCCGCTCTCGGTCCACCGGAACGTGGCCTCGAAGTTGCCCTGCTCGACGTTGCGGAACCAGGCGTCCTGGTTGGCCTTGTCGACGGTGGCCGCGATGCCGATCTTCGCCAGGTTCCCCTTCACGATCTCCAGGCTGGTCTGGTAGTCGGACCAGCCGGCCGGGTCGGTGAGGCGGATCGTCACCGGCTTGCCGCTGCGGTCCTTCAGCGTGGTGCCGTCCAGCTTGTAGCCGGCGCCGGTGAGCAGCGCCTTGGCGCCCTCGACGTCGACCTTGTGCTCCTGGCCCTTGTACTCGGGCGCGATGAACGAGTCACCGGCGGGGCTGGGCAGGCCGGTCACGCTCTTGACCTCGGGGTGGAAGTAGCCGGCCTCGGCGGTGGTGAAGATGTCCGCCCGGTCGATGACCATGTTCATCGCCTTACGCAGCGTCGGGTCGTCGAACGGCTTCTTCGTGGTGTTCAGGTAGAGGCCGTGGATGCCCAGCACCGGCGGCGCCCACATCTTGTGGTTCTTCTGGTCCTTCGCCACGAACACGGTCTGGTAGTTCGGGATGAAGACGAAGCTCCACTCCGACTCGCCGTTGGCGAGCGCGGTGGTCTGCGCGCTGTTGTCGGTGTACGACGTGTACCGCAGCTCCTTGACCTTCGGCGCGTCCTGCCAGTAGCCGCTGTCGCGTACCGCGAGCGTCATGCTCGCCGGGGTGAACGACTTCAGCGTGTACGGGCCGCTGCCGACGGGCTGCTTCACCGGGTCGGTGGCCGGGTCGGCGATCTTCTCCCACAGGTGCTTCGGCACGATCGGCACCCGCCACAGCACCTTCTGCTGGTTGACGAACTGCGGGCTGGCCATCGAGATGGTGACCTCGTTGCCGCTGGCCACGGCGTCGGTGTACGGCACGCCCTGGTCGTTGAGGGCCGGGAACTTCTTCACCAGGTTGTAGGTGAACGCGACGTCCTCGGCGGTGACCTTCTGCCCGTCGGACCAGGTGGCGTTCTCCCGGACGGTCACCTTGACCGTCTTGTAGTCCGACGACCACTCGGCCTTGGTGGCCAGCCACGGCTTGAACGGCTCGGCCGGCTTGACCGGGTTCCACATCATCAGCGGCTCGTAGATCTGCCACCGGTAGCCCAGCGACGCGGCGGCCGAGGTGGTGAGGAACGGGTTGTTGTTCTCCGCCTGCGGGCCGTTGGGCATGCCGACGTTCAGCACTGTCGCGGCCTGGCCGCTCTTCTTGTTCGCGTTCGGGCTGTCGCCGCAGGCGGCGGCGCCGGTGACCATCGCGCCGGCCAGCGCGAGGGCGAGGAGTTGCCGTCTTCTCATGGAGGTCTCCCTCGGTGGTCCCGCAGTCCTCGGGCGGGATGTGGTGGATGGAGGGTGTGCGGTGGTGCCACCGGCGGGCGGGCCCGCCGGCGTGGTCGCCGGTACGGCGGGGTGGGGTCAGGTGACGCGGGTCGAGTCGCGGGCGGTGAAGCCGGTCGGGATGACGGTCGGGGTGTCCGGCAGCGGGGTGCCGGTGAGGTGGCCGATGAGCAGGCGGGCCGCTGCCGTACCCATCTCCCGCAGCGGCTGGCGCACGGAGCTCAGCGGAGGGTGGGTGTGCCCGGCCAGCGGAAGGTCGTCGAAGCCGACCACCGCCACGTCCTGCGGGACGCGCCGCCCGGCGTCGCGCAGCGCCTGCAACGCCCCGGCCGCCGACAGGTCGTTGTGGGCGAAGACGGCGTCGAACGGTACGCCGTCGGCGAGCAGCCGCCGCACCGCCGCGCGCCCGCACTCGAAGGTGAAGTCGCCCTCCACCACCCGGTCCGGGTCGACCGGTACGCCCGCGTCGGCATAGGCGCCGGCGAACCCGGCGAGCCGTTCCCGGGTGCAGCCGAACCGGCGCAGGCCGGTGACGACGAGCGGCCGTCGCCGGCCGAGTGCCAGCAGGTGCGTGGCGGCGGCCCGTGCGCCCGCCTCGTTCGTGGTCCGCACCGACGGGAAGCCGGGCTGGTGGCCCCGGTCGTCGATGAGGATCACCGGCAGGCCGCGCCGGTGCAGCTCGGTGATGTAGTCGAGCGTCCCCTCGGGTTCGACCACGAGCAGGCCGTCGAACGACTTGGCCGAGACCTGGGAGGCGAACCGGCGCATCGACTCGTCGCCGTGGGTGCAGGTGAACAGCAGCATGCCGTAGCCGGCGGCCTCGACCACGTCGGCCGCGCCCTGGAGCACCTCGCCCATCCAGGGCCAGGTCAGCGCCGGGACCAGCATCCCGACCACCCGGGTACGGCCCCGGGCCAGCCCGACCGCGCGGGCGCTCGGCACGTATCCGAGGTCGCTGATCACGGCGCGGACCCGGTCGGCGGTGCGCATGTGCACCTCGCCCTTGCCGTTCAGCACCCGGGAGACCGTCGTCTTGCTCACCCCGGCGCGGGTGGCGACGTCGGCGATGGTGATCGGCACGTGACGCTCCCGGGTCGCAGGGATGAGCGGGGTGTTTCGGAACCGGTTGCGGAAGCGGTTCCGTGGCAGTCAACCCAAGTGGCGCGGCTCACGTCAATCACAGATGAGTAACGATGCACTGCTAAGTTCGAGCCTTGAAAAAAGTGCCCGGGCTGCTACTCCGCCGATCACGGCGATGAGCAGGGTCGATGCCTTGTTTCCTCGTCTAGGACTGTCCGAAATGGACGCTCAGGGACGGGCGTACACGTCCCCTGAGTTGGCCTCGTCCGGCAGCGTGCGCAGGTACGCGGCCACAGCGGCGGCCTGACGCCAGCCGGGTAGCGCGAATTCCATCTCGTCACCGATCGCCACGGTGAACCGGGTGAAGCCGAGCGCGGTGAGCCGGTCCAGGCAGCGCGCCGCCGCCACCCGCGCGATGGTGGTGAACTCGAACGACAACGCGGGGACCGGCCGGCTCAGCCCGGCCAGCACGGCGTCCTCGAAGCCCTCCACGTCGATCTTCACGAACGCCGGTACGCCGTACGCGGCCACGAGCGCGTCCAGCGTGGTGCCGGGCACCTCGATCTGCGCGTCCCAGGTCTCGCCCGCCCAGCCGGGCGCCCCGTCGGCGGCGCGGACGAACCCGGGGGAGGCGGTGGAGACCGTCGGGTTGGCCGAGTTCACGTGCAGTCGCACCGGCCCGGCGGTACGCCCGCACGCCGCCTCCACCACTGTCACGCCGTCGTCGCCCGCGTACATCTCGCGCAGCACCCGGGCGCACAGCGGCTGCGGCTCGACCGCCACCACGCGCGCACCGAGGCGGCGGAAGCTGCCCAGCCGGTCGCCCACGTGCGCGCCCACGTCGAAGACCAGGTCGCCGGCGCGGACCAGCGGGGCGTAGAACGCGTCGAGGGCGGCCTCGCGTGCCGGGTCGCCGTGGTAGAAGTCCAGCGACCGGCGCAGACCGGACATCGCCGGGTCCGCCTTGAGCGCCTCGATCACTCCGTCTCGCACCCCCTCGACGCTAGCCAGCGCCGCGCTGGTGCGAGCCGCATTCGCATCCTTCCCGCCGCCGACGTTGCGAGATCACCCCACCCTCCTAGGATGCTCCAGAGGTGGTGAGGCCGCTCGCACGGTTAGCAACGCCGATCGCCCGCCGCGAACGGGGAGCTGGCCGCTGCGGTGAGGTGCCGGTCTCGCGGCGGCTGGGCCCTCGTCGCGGTCGGGGGGCCCGCGAGATCTTGGTACGAAACGGCCCTCAGAGGGGCCACTTCGTACCGAGATCTCGATGCCGTCCCGCATCGCAGGACACGGATCCTGGTTGCCGAGATGCTCGCGAGTGGTCCTCGGCCGCGAACGTCACGTCGCCGCGCGACTGTGGTGTGAGTGGAACGCCGTGGGTGTCAAACAGGGCGGGAGACACCCATGGCGTTCCAGTGGCCGGCGAATTCCCCGTGGCTGGGAAGGGTGGACGGCCGGGGCAGGGGATCGGCGGGCCGATCCGTCAGCCGCGCCGACTGGCGGCGACACCGCCGCCTGCCTGCAACTGGCGGTCGGCCCTTCGGCCGTGCCGGCCTATGCTGGTCAGTCGGCACGGTGAGGCGGGCGGCCCGACGGTGCGGTTACGGCGTTTCGACGACCTCCTGGCCGAGTGGCCACAGCGCCGCCGGGACCAGCTTGAAGTTCGCCACCCCGAAGGGGATGCCGATGATCGTCACGCAGAGCGCGATGCCGGCGAGGATGTGCGACAGGGCCAGCCACCAGCCGGCCAGCACCAGCCAGAGCACGTTCGCCAGTCCGGAGGGGAGCCCGGCACCCGGCTTCGACACGAGGGTGCGGCCGAACGGCCACAGCGAGTACGAGGCGAGCCGCAGCGAGGCGACGCCGAACGGGATGGTGACGACGAGGACGAAGCAGATCAGGGCGGCGATGCCGTAGCCGAGGGCCAGGACGAAGCCGCCGCCGAAGACGAGCCACAGGAGGTTCAGCAGAAAGCGGATCACCACTACATGGTCGCCTGCCCTCGCAAACCCGCCGACGTCGATCAGTCCGCCAGCAGCGCCGCCACCGCGTGAGCCGTCGCCGGGTGCGCGGCGAGCAGCACCGACGCCCCGTCATCCGGCGATGTGCCGTCGTCGGCGAGCGGCTGCCAGTCGCCGGAGCAGCCGAGCAGCGCCGCCACCGCGTCGACCGCCTCCGGGTAAGCGACCAGCAGACCGTGTACCGGACCGGTTCCCGGGGACGGCGCGGACGCGGCGGACGGGGTGGGCGCGGCCGCCCACGGCGGTGACCAGGCGTCCAGCGCGGGCAGTGTGGCGGGGAATGTGCGTTCCGCCTCGCGGACCAGCAGCGGCACCAGCTCCGGACCGTGTTCGCGCAGTGTGGTGATCAGCGTCGGCAGCCAGGGCAGCAGCACCGGGTCGGGCAGTCCGGCGAAGGCGGACGACATGGTCTCCACCACGAACGGCGCGAGCCCCGGCACCGGTTCGAGCGCGTGCACGAAGCCGGACAGGTACTGCGGGAACGCGGGCACCACGAGCGGATTGGCGAGCAGCTCGGCGCATTGTTCGCGCAGGCGCGCCAGCGGCAGCAGGCCGAGCTGGTGGCGGGCGGCCCAGAGCAGCGCGAGCTTGGCCGGCGCCTCCGGGTGGGCCTGCGCGACGGCCAGTTCGAGCTGGGTGCGGTCGCACCCGAGCGACAACGCGAGGCTCTCCATGCTGAACAGGAAGCCGAGCATCGCGCCGACCTGCCGTACGCCGGTGGACTCGTCCACGAACGCGGTGGGCAGCAGCGTGCAGTAGTGGGCGTATCCGGTGGTGACGAACGTCCGGCACCAGGCGGGCAGCACCGGTCCGGTGGTGCGGTGGTGGGCGAGCAGCCGCCGGATGCGGCGCAGCACCTCCGGTGCGTCGTCCACTGTGCGTTCGGCGGCGAGCAGCTCCACCGCCCGCGCGCCGAGTTCGTCGACCAGGCGCGGGCTGTCCAGCAGCCGGATGGCGTCCTCGACGGCGGCGAGCGCGCGGGCGGCTGTCGCGTCGGGGCCGCGTACCGCCCGCCGCAGCCGTTGTTCCAGCACCTGCTCGACGGTGACGCCCTCGTAGCCCAGCTCGATCAGGGCGCGCTGGTTGCGACCGAGCGCGAGGTCCCAGCTCTCCTGTTCGGAGCGGTGACCGAGGCGGCGCTCGCCCATGATCGGGCGGACCGCGTCGGCCGGCAGCAGGTGCCGCAGCATCCACAGCAGGTCGGAGCAGGGTGCCAGCGCCGGGTCGGCCCGCAGGTCGAGCAGCGCCCGCTGCACGGTGCGCCGTTCCAGGTCGAGGCCGAGGGGGCGCAGCCGGTCCAGGACGTCGCGGGCCAGCGGCGGCAGGGAGTCGTACCCGACCTGGCCGACGCGGTCGCCGCCGAGGAGGATCTCGCAGAGCCGGCGGACGTCGCGGCGGCCGGGCACCACGTCCTTCTCGATGCAGGTCACGGCGGCGTCGGCGAAGTCGTACGGCGTGGGCCGTGCGCGGTTGCGCATGGTGGCGAGCAGGATCGACGTCTCGAACACGGCGATCGCGTCGGCGGTGCTGGCGAGGTAGCCGTTGCGGCGGGCGAGCCGGACGATGTCGACGCACCAGCCGCGCAGTTCGGCCTCGTCCAACTCGTCGAGGACGGGCGGGGCGGCGAGGAACCCGCTGAGCCGGTCGGTGGCCGGGCCCGCCGGGACCGGTGCGGCGGCGCGGGAACGGCGGCCCTTCTTCTCGGTACGCTGCCCGGCCAGCCGGTACGGAGTGAGCCGGGTGCGGCCGACCGCTGCCGTCCAGTTGGCGGCGGCGATGGACACGGTGCCCGGGGCCAGCCCGAACTGCGCCTCGATGGCCGAGTGGCTGGACGGGATGAGGCCGTAGCGCCAGCGGGTGCCGGTGCGCGGGCTGATCGGGAAGTCCGGCGCGGTCGAGTCGAGGCCGAACTGTTCCACATGGCTGGCGGCGTGGAAGGCGCCGCAGACGTAGAGGCAGTCGGCCGGGTCGGCGCCGCTTTCGGTGAGGTGCTGCCGCATCCGGGTCCACATGTACCGTTCGCGGTCCTCGTCGCGTTCGTCGCGGGCGGACCGGGACGGGCGCAGCCGCCGGAACAGGCTGCCGATCAGCACCATGACCTGCCGGTAGGTGTCGTGGTCGGCGTCGGCGAGCGGCCGTTCGACGTACTGGTCCCACCATTCCGACCAATGGCGCACCTTGCCGTGGTGCAGCAGGTGGGCCTCCAGCTCGGCGAACCGGGGGCGCAGGTCGCCGATCTCCACGCCGACCGCGTCGCCGTGCAGTCCCGCGTCCTCATCCGAGGACGGAGCGCCGGAGCCCCACTCCGGGCCGGTGTCGTCGCGGTGCGTCCACTGGAACACGTGGTCGGTGGAGCGGTCCACGAGCACCAGCTCCACGCCGGGGGTGTCCAGGGCGTACGCGATGGCCTGGTATTCGGCGGACGCCTCGGTGACCGGCGCGACAACGCTCAGTGGGCTCCACTCGGCGGGGAAGCCGTCGAGTTCGGTGGCGAACGCCTGCACCGCGACCGGCAGGCGGCAGTTGCGCAGCTCGTCGAGCAGCGGTCGCAGGTCCTCGCACAGCTCCAGGTAGATCACCTTGGGTGGCCGGGCGCGCAGCCGTCGCGCCATGGCCAGCGCCGAGGCGGGGGAGTGGTGGCAGACCGGGAAGATCTCCAGCCGTTCGCGGAGCGCCCGGTCGACGTCGTTGACCATCCCGGCGAGGATGCCGGCGAGCGCGTCCGGGGAGCCGGCGAACGCGGCGGCTGCTTCGGTGAGCTGCTCGCGCAGCGGGCCGAACAGTCCGGTGGGTGCGGGCGCGGTCATGACAGCGACGCGATCGCCTGGCGGCCGCCGTCGAGGAAGCCCTCCCAGTCGCCACCGTCGGCCTTGGCGCGGGGTTCGACCACGCCGTGCAGGTACTTGTTGAGGATGGCCAGGTCCTCCGGGGCGCGGCGGGCCAGTGAGCCCATCAGCGAACCGGCGAGCGTCTGGGCGCGCAGGGTGCGGTCGCCGAAGAACTGGCTGTGCAGGATCGCGTCCTCCAGCACGCCGATCTGCTCGGCGGTGGACAGCGCCGACTCCAGCTTCTCGTCGTCGCTGGTGGCGGCGGACGCGGCGGCGCGCAGGTCGGCGAAGCTCTGGAGCAGGATGTCGAGCAGGGTGGGCGGCACGTCGAGTTCGATGCGGTGCCGGCGCAGGAGTTCCTCGGTGCGGAAGCGGACGATCTCGGCTTCGCTGCGCTTGTTGGTGACCACCGGGATGCGGACGAAGTTGAACCGCCGCTTCAGCGCGGAGGAGAGGTCGTTGACGCCCCGGTCGCGGCTGTTGGCGGTGGCGATGATCGAGAAGCCGGGCTTGGCGAAGACGATGTTGTCGTGGTCCAGCTCGGGGATGGAGACGTACTTCTCGGACAGGATCGAGATGAGTGCGTCCTGGACGTCGCTGGTGGAGCGGGTCAGCTCCTCGAACCGGCCGATCACGCCCTGCTCCATCGCGGTCATGATGGGGGAGGGGATCATCGAGTCGCGGGACTGGCCGCGGGCGATGACCATGGAGACGTTCCACGAGTACTTGATGTGGTCCTCGGTGGTGCCGGCGGTGCCCTGCACGACGAGCGTGGAGTTGCGGCAGATCGCGGCGGCGAGCAGCTCGGCGAGCCAGCTCTTGCCGGTGCCCGGGTCGCCGATGAGCAGAAGGCCGCGGTCGGAGGCGAGCGTGACGATGCTGCGTTCGACGAAGCTGCGGTCGCCGAACCACTTCTGCGGGATCTCCCGGTCGAGGCCGTCGGCGCGTTCGGAGCCGAGCACGAACAGCCGGACCATGCGAGGGCTCAGTCGCCAGGAGAACGGCTTCGGCCCGGTGTCGACCGATTCCAGGTAGGCGAGCTCGTCGGCGTACTTGACCTCGGCCGGGGCGCGGAGCATGTCGGACATCAGGGGTGCTCTCCTAGGTGAGGAAGTTCTTCAGCTCGGCGACGAGCTTGCGGATGTGGCCGGAGATGACGGGGGTGCCGAGGTCGGAGAAGCGCTGCCGGAACCAGGGGTTGACGCTCTGGTTGCCGGAGCTGTTGACCGAGCCGACCGGGATGAACTTCACCCCGGAGCGGTGCACGGCCTCGATGCCGTCGAACAGCGGCTGGGACCTGTCGAACTCGTAGAAGTCGGAGATCCAGACCATGACCGTGTTGCGCGGCTCGACGATCTTGGGGCGGGCCAGGGCCATGGCGACCGGGCCGTCGTTGCCGCCGCCGAGGTTGGTGCGCAGCAGCACCTCGAACGGGTCGTGCACCCACGGGGTGAGGTCCAGCGCCCGGGTGTCGTACGCGATCAGGTGCACGTCGACCTTGGGCAGGCCGGCGAAGATCGAGGCGAGGATGGTGCAGTTGACCATCGAGTCGACCATCGAGCCGGACTGGTCGACCACCACGATCAGCCGCGACGGGGTGGTCCGCCGGGCGGTCTGCCGGTAGTAGAGCCGGTCGACGTAGAGGCGCTCGTCGTCCGGGCTCCAGTTGGTGAGGTTCTGCCAGATGGTGCGGTCCAGGTCGAGGTTGCGGAAGACCCGCTTGGGCGGCACGGACCGGTCGACGGCCCCGACGGTGGCCTGCGCGACCTGGGTACGCAGCACCTCGGCGACCTGGTCGACGTAGCGGCGGATCAGCGACTTGGCGTTCGCGAGCGCCACTCCGGACAGGTTGGACTTGTCCCGCAGGAGCTGCTCGATCAGGGACATGCTCGGGGTCAGCCGGGCGGCCAGCGCCGGATCGGCGAGCACCTCGCGCAGCCGCATCCGGGCCACCATGTCCCCCTCCAGCCCGGCGAGGGTGGCACCCAGGCCGGTGCCCCCGCGGCGCAGCTCACCGGCCTGCGCGCCGCACGCCTGCTCGAACCAGCCGGCGTCGGCCTGCCAGCGGGCGAGCTGCCCGGCGCTGACCTCACCGCCGCCGGTGGCGAAGACGTTGAGCAGCAGCTTGGACGCCAGCGCGGCGCGGCGTACCTCGGTCTCGGCCGGCTGGAACGGCCCGGCGGCGGTGGTGTCGTCGCCGGGGGTGAGCAGGCCGCGCAGCTCGTCGGCGAGGGCCGGGAAGCGCTGGACGACGGTGTCGACGGAGACGGCCGGGTCGAGCAGCGCGGCGGGCAGGCCGAGGTCGTCGACGACGGCGACGCTCGCCGACTCCAGCCCGGGCTGCTCGTCGGGGCTGAACAGGCGGGCGAGCAGCCGCCAGTAGAGCACCTGGCGGCGGTTGGCGTGGGTGCGGTCGTCGGTCATCGGCGCAGCAACCGTCCCGCGCGTTCGCGCAGCACTGCCACGGCGTCGCCCGCCTTGGCCTCGGCCTTCGCCGTCTTCGGGTCGGTGACGCCGCACGCCCAGTCGCCGTTGTGCGCCTCGACGGTCTGCTTCCTGACGGTGGCCCGGACCGCGAGGGGTTGCAGCAGCCAGCGGCCGTCGTCCCAGCGGAGCAGGCCGAGGCAGGCGGTGGAGGCGGCGACGAGCGCCGGGGTGAGCGGCCCGGCGGCGGGCAGCCGGCCGGTGGCCAGGCGCAGGGACCGGCCGTCGAGGTCGAGCGCCGGGGCGCCGTCGTCGTCGCGGACAATGTAGCCCTCGACCAGGACCGGTTCGGCGATGGCGGCGGGATGGCGCAGCAGCGGTGCTGTCGCCGCGGCGGTGGCGCCGGTGAGCAGCACCCGGGCGGTGGCGAACGGGTCGGCCGGCTCGCCGAGCGTGGCCCGCTCCTCGGCCCAGCGCAGGTCCGCGCCGTGGGCGGTCAGGTCGGTGACGGTGATCGACCGCCGCTGGGCCAGGGCGGTGAGCAGGATCGGGTACGCCTCCAGCAACCGCCAGCCGGCCGGACCGACGATGGTGGCGACCTTCGCCGCGACCACTGTGACCCGGACCAGCCGGACGGTGCCGCCGCCGGCCGGTTCGAGCAGCGCGTGCACCTGTGCCTGGAACGCGGTGTCGTGCTCGTGCACGTCGACGCCGAGGGGGAGCAGCCGTCCGGAGACCGGCTCGCCGGGCGCGGTCTCGCCGTGCGCACCGTGGCTGAGCAGGACGGCGCGGGTCCACAGGTCGGCCCACCGGCGGGTGGGCACCTGCGGCAGGGCCGCCACCGGCAGGGCGGCGCGCAGCTCGGCGGCGAGGCCGTCGAGCAGCACCGCGATGCGGCGCAGTGCCGGTTCGGCGAGCGCGGCTTCGACCGGCGCGGCGGCGCCGGAGAGCAGCTCGTGGTCGGCGCCGCGCCAGCCGGCGAGTGCCAGCTCGTGCAGCCAGGCTTGTGCGCCGGCCAGGGTGGGAGGAGGCGCCGCCGGGGCCTCGGGCGCGGCGGCCCACGGGGCGCGGAGCCGGCCGAGCGCCGTGTCGAGGCGGTCGAGCAGGGCGTCGTGTGCCGCGCCGAGCAGTGCGGCGCGGGCCCCGGCGAGGGCGGCCAGGTGGTCCTCGGTGAGCGCGCCGGTGCGCACCGCGCCGGCCGCCTCGGTGACGCGGGCGCCCAGCGGCGTGCCGCCGACCACGCCGGCCAGTGCGGCCCAGGCGGCGGCGCCCGGCTCGTCGAGGCGGGCCAGGCCGGCGGTGAGTGTGTCGTCGGCACCGTCGACGACGGCGAGCGTCTCGGCCAGCGCGGGGATCGTCCCGTCGTGGAGCTGCGTGAGCTGTGCGGCGAGCATCAGCGCACCGCCGCAGTGGCCGGGAACCAGTGCAGCTCCGGCACCGCTGCCGTGTCGGCGGGTATCTCGAGGTGGGCCAGGTGGCGCAGGAAGCGGCTGAACACCACGGCGGCCGGGCCCGGCTCGTGCCGTGCGTCGGTGCGGGCCAGCAGGGCGGTGCCGCTGTCGACGCCGTCGCCCACGTCCACCCGCAGGTAGCGGGCGACCTGCTCGGCGCCGTACTGGAGGACCGCCTCGTCGGCCAGCGCGTGCAGGTGCTTGCAGAGCATGGTGCCGCGCAGGCCGCCGCAGGGCCGGTTGTTGTTGGTGCTGCAGTTGACCGCGTGCGTGCCGGCGGTCACCGAGGAGACGTAGACCCGTTCCACGTCGGAGCCGCTGGACACCACCCCCTGCAACCGCCCGTCGGCCAGCTCCACGAAGGGCACCTTGGCCAGCTTGCGGGCCCGCGCGGGCGGCGCCACCCGCAGCACGCTGCGCCGTCGCCACGAGGCGTCAGTCGCCTCCGTCATCTTCCCGACCTCCCCGCCGGCCGGCCGCCGCCGGGCACGCCGGGACGCCGTCGCCGGCCGTGATCCGTGCCGCTGTGACGACAAGGATCATGGACCACGGGTACGACAGGAGCGCCGTCGCGGGCGGCGCCGGGAATACCGTGCGGCCCGGCGGGTAGAGGGGGGCGTGATCGAGCCGGAGCCGTCGTGCCTGTGGCGCCCGGGCAGGCGGGTGGTGCGGTGACCCCGGTGGCTCCGGCGGCGCGCCGCGAGGTCCGGGAGGCGTACGAGCGGCTGCGCCGGTACTTCATCGTGGCTCTCCAGGCCGGTCTGGCCGCCGGTCTGGCCTGGTACGTGGCGAGCACGCTGCTCAAGAACCCGCAGCCGCTGTTCGCGCCGGCGGCTGCGGTGGGCACCATCGCGGCGGCGATCGGCAACCGGATCCGCCGTACCGCCGAACTGCTCGGCGGTGTGATCGTCGGCGTGCTGGTCGGCGACCTGATCATCAAGCTGATCGGGGCCGGTCCGGTGCAGACCGGCCTGGTGGTCGCGCTCGCCATCTCGCTGGCGGTGGTGATCCGGGGCAACGGCGCCGTGATGGTACAGGCCGGCAGCACCGCTGTGCTGCTGGGCACCGTGGAGCCCAACGCGCCCGACCTGGCCGTGCCGCGTACCGCGAACGCGCTGGTGGGCGGCGCGGTGGCGGTGGTGGTGGCGCTGCTGCTGTTGCCGCTGAACCCGGTCCGGGTGGTGCACCGCGCGGCCGGGCCCACGCTGGACCTGTTCGCCAACGAGCTGACGGCCACGGCGGACGCGCTCACCGCCCGGGACGCCGGGGCGGCCGAGGCGGCTCTGGGCCGGCTGGAGGCGGCCGAGGCCGAGCGGAAGCAGACCACCGAGATCGTCGCGGCGGCCCGGGAGGTGACGTCGCTGTCACCGTGGCGGTGGCGGCGACGGGCCCAGTTGCGCCGCTACGAGAACGCGGGCGCCCACCTGGAGCTGGCGTACACGAACAGCCGCAACATGGTGCGCCGGGTGGTGGCGTTGCTGGAGGCCGGGGAGCCGGTTCCGGCGGCCCTGCCGGCCGGGGTCGAGGCGTTCGGGCAGTCGCTGCGGCTGCTGCACCGGGACTTCCTCGCCGGGCGGCCGCCGGACATCGCGCGGGCGCGGGCGCGGGACGCCGCGCGGGACGCCGGCCGGGCGCGTGCCGCCGGTCTGGGTTTCTCCGGCACGATCGTGGCCTCGCAGCTGTTCATCGTGGTCGGCGAGTTGCTCCAGGCATCGGGCATGACCAAGATCGAGGCGGACCGGCTGGCCGGCGTCTGCGGGCATCGTCCGGACTCCCGCCCGGACCCAAACGACCGTTAAGCTTCGGGGTGTGGGAATCGAGGAACTGTACCCCGCCGGGCGTCTCGTCGCGGCCCAGCGCGCCACCGCCGCGGCGGGCCTGGACGCGCTGCTGCTCACCCCGGGTTCCGACCTGCGCTACCTGACCGGCTACGACGCCCGCGAGGGTGAGCGGCTGACCTGCCTGGTGCTGCCCGCCGAGGGGCAGCCGACGCTGATCGTGCCGGTGCTGGAGCGGCCGGACGCCGAGGCCGCGCCCGGCACCGGGTACCGGATCGTCGACCACGCCGACGGCACCGACCCGTGGCCGCTGGTGCGCGCGGCGCTGCCCGGCCCGGTCCGCGCCGTCGGGCTGGCCGACCGGATGTGGGCGCAGCAGGTCCTCGCGCTGCGCGACGCGCTGCCCGGTACGGCCCAGCGGCTCGCCTCCGACGTGCTGCGGGAGATGCGGATCCGCAAGTCGCCGGCCGAGGTGGCGGCGCTGGCCGAGGCGGGCGCCGCGATCGACGCGGTGCACCTGCGGATGGGGGAATGGCTGCGCCCCGGCCGCACCGAGCGCGAGGTCGCCGCCGACCTCGCCGCCGCGATCCGGGCGGCCGGGCACGCCGCCGTCGACTTCGTCATCGTCGCGGCCGGGCCGAACGGCGCGAGCCCGCACCACGGCACCTCGGACCGCCCGATCGGCGCCGGCGAGCCGGTGGTGGTCGACATCGGCGGCACCATGCCGTCGGGCTACCGCTCCGACTGCACCCGCACGTACGTCGCCGGCGGCCCCGCCCCGGCCGAGTTCGTGGACTACTACGCGGTGCTGCGGGAGGCGCAGCGCGCCGCCGTGGCCGCCGTCGCGCCGGGCGTGACAGCCGAGGCCCTCGACGCGGTCGCCCGCGACGTCATCGGTGCCGCCGGATTCGGCGACGCCTTCCTGCACCGCACCGGTCACGGCATCGGCCTCGACGGCCACGAGGAGCCGTACGTGGTGACCGGCAACCCCCGGCCGCTTCAGGCCGGCATGGCTTTCTCGGTCGAACCCGGGATCTACCTCGCCGGGCGGCACGGAGCCCGGATCGAGGACATCGTCGTCTGCACGACGGACGGCGGGCAACGGCTCAACACCACCCCCACGGAGCTCATCGCGCTATGAACGTCGACCGGATCCTGCCCACCGACGAGGCCCACGACCTGCTGGACCTCGCCACCGAACTCGCCGACCGGGAGCTGGCCCCGGCCGCCGCCGGTTTCGAGGCCCGCGCCGAGTTCCCCCGGGAGGTGCTGCGCACCCTGGGCCGGGCCGGCCTGCTCGGCCTGCCGTACGCGGAGGAGCACGGCGGGGCCGCCCAGCCGTACGAGGTGTACCTCCAGGTGCTGGAGATCCTCGCCAGCCGGTGGCTGGCAGTGGCCGAGGCGGTCAGCGTGCACACGCTGTCCTGCTACCCGCTGGCCCAGTTCGGCACCGACGAGCAGCGCAAACTGCTGCCGGACATGATCGGCGGGGAACTGCTCGGAGCGTACTGTCTCTCCGAGCCGCAGGGTGGCTCGGACGCGGCGGCCCTGACCACGCGGGCGGTACGCGACGGCGACGCGTACGTGGTCACCGGCACCAAGGCGTGGATCACACACGCCCGGGTGGCCGACTTCTACAACATCTTCTGCCGCACCGGCGGCCCCGGCCCGAAGGGCATCTCCTGCCTGCTGGCCGACCGGTCCACGCAGGGCATCCACCCGCAGGCCGCCGAGCGCACGATGGGCCTGCACGCCTCGCCGATCGCGCAGATCGCCTTCGACGACGCCCGGGTGCCGGCGGAGCGGCTGATCGGCGGCGAGGGCGCCGGGTTCACCATCGCGATGTCCGCGCTGGACTCCGGCCGCCTGGGCATCGCCGCGTGCGCTGTGGGCCTGGCGCAGGGCGCGCTGGACTACGCGGTCGGCTACGCCCGGGAGCGCCGCCAGTTCGGCCGGGCGATCATCGACTTCCAGGGGCTCGGGTTCAACCTGGCCGACGCCGCCACCCAGATCTCCGCCGCGCGGGCGCTCACGCTCGCCGCCGCGCGGCTGCGCGACGCCGGACGCCCGTACTCGATCGAGGCGGCCAAGGCGAAGCTGTTCGCCACGGACGTGGCGATGCGGGTGACCACCGACGCGGTGCAGGTGCTCGGCGGCGCCGGGTACGTCGCCGACCACCCGGTCGAGCGGTACATGCGGGAGGCCAAGGTGCTCCAGATCGTCGAGGGCACCAACCAGATCCAGCGGCTGGTCATCTCCCGCGCGCTGGCGAAGGGCTAGCCTGTCGCGGTGACCTTCCCCCGGATCACCGTGGACCCCGACGTCATGGGGGGTGCGCCCTGCGTACGGCAGTCGCGCATCCCCGTGGCCACCCTGCTGGCCATGATGGCCGAGGGCATGTCCGTCACGGACATCCTCACCGATCTGCCGTTCCTGGACGAGGAGGACATGGCGGAGGTGCTGAACTACGCGGCGGACGCGGTGCGCGACCGGACGGCGCGCTGAGCGTCACCGCGGCGGGCCGGGTACGGCGTGGGAGCGCTTTTCCGGCTACTGTGCAGCGCGTGGAGGAGATCGACCGTGCCATCGTCGCCGCGCTGACCGGGGACGGTCGGCTGTCGTACACGGATCTGGCCGAGCGGGTGGGCCTGTCGGTGTCGGCCGTGCACCAGCGGGTCCGCCGGCTGGAGCAACGCGGGGTGATCAAGGGGTACGCCGCGCGGGTGTCGTTCGAGGCGCTGGACCTGCCGCTGACCGCGTTCGTGGCGATCCGGCCGTTCGACCCGTCGCAGCCGGACGACGCACCGGAGCGGCTGGCGCACCTGCCCGAGATCGACTCGTGCTACTCGGTGGCGGGGGAGGACTTCTATCTCCTGCTGGTGCGGGTGGCCGGCCCGGCCGACCTGGAGCGGGTGCTGCAGGAGATCCGTACCGCCGCGAACGTCACCACGCGCACGACAGTGGTGTTGTCCACGCCGTACGAGAACCGGCCGCCGAAGATCAGTGGCGAGCTGACCGGCCGGGGGCGTCCCCGCCCGTCGGCGGAGCCGGCAGGTTCCACCGCCTGAGCACCCGTCGGCCGTGCTCGTGCCCGAGCACGCTGAGCGTGGCGGTGTCCAGCCGCAGCAGCGCCCCGGCCGAGGGCGGCAACCCGATCCAGCGCGCCCCGAGCACGCGCAGGCTGTGCCCGTGTCCGACGAGCGCGACGTCGCCCTGCTCCAGCAGCGGCGCGATCCGGTCCAGCACGCCGTCCAGGCGGGTGCCCACCTGCTCCGGTGACTCGCCGCCGGGGCCGCCGTCGGCCCAGATCGACCAGCCGGGCCGGTCGGCCTGGATGTCCGCGGTGGTGCGGCCCTCGTACTCGCCGTAGTTCCACTCGGCCAGGTCGGGCTCGATGGCGTCCACGGTGAGCCCGGCCAGGGCGGCGGTGCGGGTGGCGCGCTGCCGGGGGCTGGACAGCACCCGGGCGAATCGCCGGCCGACGAGCAGCGGGGCCAGCGCGCCGGCCTGCCGCTCGCCGTCGGGGGTCAGCTCCAGATCGGTGTACGAGGTGTGCCGGTGCGCGGCGCTCCAGGTGGTCTCGCCGTGCCGGATCAGCAGGATCTCGTTCACCGGCTCAGTCAACCACGCCGGGGACTTCCCGACCGGGCGAGGATTCTCCAACCTATTATCCTAGGACGCCCTACGCGATGTGCGCCGGTCAACAGCGTTTGACCCGACAGTCACCGGGGACGCGACAAGGGCAAGGCGTAGCCGGACGAGGGAGGGCGACATGAGCTTCACCGACAAGGCGAAGAACAAGGCCCAGGAGATGAGCGGCATGGCCAAGGAGCGGATCGGCGACGTGACCGACAACGAGCGGTTGCGGGCCGAGGGCGCCTCCGAGCAGAGCACGGCGCGCGCCCGGCAGGCCGGGGAGCACGCCAAGCAGGCGGGCCGCGACGTCAAGGACGCCTTCAACAAGTGAGTACGCGAAACGGCGGGCCACCTCTTGCAGAGGTGGCCCGCCGTCGTGGGTCTGGCGGCCGAGGTCAGTCGTCGCGGTGCGCCAGCCACCAGGCCTGGCCGGCCTCGGGCAGCGTGTCGATCGGGTCGTAGTAGGCGTAGCGCTTGTTCAGCGCCTCCAGGTCGGCCGACTCGATCGAGGTGCGGTAGTTCTTCGTCCAGTACGAGATGCCGCGCTCACGGTCGTAGTCGGTGAGCATGTGCACCCAGCGCTTGCCGACGAACGGCACGTCGCAGACGATCCGCGGGGTGGCGTAGCCGGGCAGGTAGCCCATGATGTCGTGCTGGAGCTGCTGGGCGTGCCAGACCGGGACGCGCCAGTGCTCGGCGTTGGGGATCATGTCGCACATGTAGAAGTAGTACGGCAGGATGCCCGCCTCGCCCTGGAGCGCGAAGCAGAGGTCCAGCAGGTCGGCGCTGGTGGCGTTGACGCCGCGCATGAGCACGCCCTGGTTGCGGACGTCGCGGACGCCGACGTCGAGCGCGGTCTGTGCGGCCTTGGCGACCAGCGGGGTCAGCGACTGGGCGTGGTTGACGTGGGTGTGGATGGCCAGGTTGACGCCGCGGCGGGCGGCGGTGCGGGCGACGCGTTCGAGGCCCTCGACCACGTCGGGCTGGAGCCAGTGCTGGGGCAGGCCCATGAGTGCCTTGGTGGCGAGCCGGATGTCGCGGATCGTCTCGATCTCCAGCAGGCGCATCAGGTACGACTCGAGGTTGCGCCACGGCACGTTGGCGACGTCGCCGCCGGAGACGACAACGTCACGCACACCGGGGTGGGCCTTGAGGTAGGTGATGTGGGCGTCGTAGCGGTCGACCGGCTTGAGGGTGAGCTTGAGCTTGTCGACGGCGGGGGTGGAGTTGCCGACGAGGTCCATGCGGGTGCAGTGGCCGCAGTACTGCGGACAGGTGGAGAGCAGCTCGGCGAGGACCTTTGTGGGGTAGCGGTGGGTGAGACCCTCGGCGACCCACATGTCGTGCTCGTGGAGGCTGTCGCGGCTGGCGTACGGGTGGGACGGCCAGTCGGTGCGCCGGTCGGAGGCGACCGGGATCATGTAGCGGCGGATCGGGTCGGCGAGCAGCGCCTCGGTGCTCATCGGCTCAAACGGCACCATGGTGTTGAGCATCTGCGGCGGCACCAGCATGGACATGGTGGCCAGCGCCTTCTGGTCGGCCTCCAGGTCGGCGTAGAAGGTCTCGTCGACGGTGTCGCCGAGGACGGCGCGCAACTGCTTGATGTTCTTGACGCAGTTGACCCGTTGCCACTGGGCGCTCTCCCACTGTTCGCGGGTGATGTGGCGCCAGCCGGGGAAGCGGGTCCAGTCGGGTTCGACGAGGGGCGCGCGGCGGTATTCGTAGGGCTGTCCGGCGGTCGGGACGGCGACCGGCGCGGGGCGGGGCGTCGGGATGGTCTCCACCGGTTGGGTCTGGGTCACGGCCCCTCCTCGTCAGCGTGCGGGTTGATCAACGGATGCGTAGGCTACTGGAAAATCTGCGGTGAAGAAATTAGTCTGCCGGAAGTTTTCCCGCGACGCGACCCCTGGCCGGGGGTTCGGGCGGCTGGACATAGGGGGTCGGCGTGACGTCACCGGTGGGTCTGCACCGAGTCGTGGAACCGGTGGGTGTGCTCCCGCAGGCGGCCTGGCGGCTGGACCCGGACCCGCGGATCGCGGCGAACGAGGTGCGGATCCGGGTCGAGCGGCTGAACCTGGACGCGGCGAGTTTCCGGCAGTTGGCGGAGAAGCACGGCGGCGACGGGGAGAAGGTCCGCGCCGAGGTGCTGGAGATCGTGTCGGCCCGGGGGAAGATGCAGAACCCGGTGACCGGTTCCGGCGGCATGCTGATCGGCACCGTCGAGGAGGCGGGCCGCCGCTCGCCGCTGGGGCTGAAGGCGGGTGACCGGGTGGCGACGCTCGTGTCGCTGACGCTGACGCCGCTGACGATCACCGACGGGCTGGCCCGCTGGGACGGGCGCAGCGAGCAGGTGCCGTGCGACGGGTACGCGATCCTGTTCGCCCGGTCGATCGCGGCGGTGCTGCCGCCGGACCTGCACCCCGAGCTGTCCCTGGCGGTGCTGGACGTGTGCGGGGCGCCGGCGTTGACGGCGCGGGTGGTGGCCGAGCAGGTGGCGCGGCGCTCGCGTGAGGGTGATCCGCGTCCGGTGTCGGTGGCGGTGATCGGTGGGGCCGGCAAGAGCGGGTCGTTGTCTCTCGCGGCGGCGCGGCGGGCGGGTGCCGCCCGTACCGTCGGGGTGGTTCCGGTGGACTCGGAGCGGGACGCGCTGACGGCGGTCGGGCTGGCCGACGTGGTGGCGCTGGCGGACGCGCGGGATCCGGTGGGGCTGTCGACGGCGGTGACGACGGCGCTGGGTGTGCCGGCAGACGTGACTGTGGTGTGCGTGGACGTGCCGGGGTGTGAGCACGGCGCGGTGCTGGCCACGGCGGACGGCGGTACGGTGATCTTCTTCTCGATGGCGACGAGCTTCGCGGCGGCGGCGCTTGGTGCGGAGGGCCTGGCGGCGGACGTGACGATGCTGGTGGGCAACGGGTACGTGCCGGGACACGCGGCGCTGGCGCTGGATCTGTTGCGGGCCGAGCCGGGGGTGCGCGGCCTGTTCGAGGCGCGTCTGACGGCAGACTGAGACCATGACGAACCCCTCGACGCTGTATCGCGGCGGAGTGCTGCACTGTCCGGCCGACCCGAGCGCGACGGCGCTGCTGGTACGGGACGGGCGGATCGCCTGGTTGGGAACCGACGCGGAGGCGCCGCGGGCGGACCGGGTGGTGGAGCTGGGCGGTGCGTTGGTGACGCCGGCGTTCGTTGACGCGCACGTGCACGCGACCGACACCGGGTTGGCGTTGTCGGGGCTGGATCTGTCGGCGGTGCGGTCGGCGGATGGGCTGCTGGAGGCGGTGTCGGCGTTCGCGGCGGGCCTGCCGGGTGACGCGGTGGTGCTGGGGCACGGCTGGGACGAGTCGGGCTGGGCGGACGCGACGTTGCCGGACGCCGCGGCGCTGGACCGGGCGGCCGGTGGGCGGCGGGTGTATCTGTCGCAGGCGTCGATCCATTCGGCGCTGGTGTCGGCGGCGCTGCTGGCTGCGTGCCCGCAGGTGGTGTCGGCGGCCGGGTACGAGGCGTCGGGGTGGCTGCGGCGCGACGCGCATCACGTGGTGCGGGCGGCGGCGTTCGCGTCGGTGACGCGGGCGCAGCGGGTGGCGGCGCAGCGGCGGGCCCTGGAGCACGCGGCGTCGCTGGGTATCGCGGCGGTGCACGAGTGCGGTGGTCCGGACATCTCCGACGAGGAGGACTTCACCGGGCTGCTGGCGATCTCGGGGGCGGGGGTGCCGGAGGTGTACGGGTACTGGGGTGAGCTACTGGGTGCGGCGAAGGCCCGGGAGTTGGGCGCGGTGGGCGCGGGTGGTGACCTGTTCGCCGACGGGGCGCTGGGGTCGCGGACGGCGCACGTGTCGGCGGCGTACCTGGACGGTGAGGCGGGGGCGTGCGGGCACGGGTACGTGTCGGCGGAGCAGGTGCGTGATCATCTGCTTGATTGTGCGGCGCACGGGTTGCAGGGCGGGTTCCACGCGATCGGGGACGCGGCGATCGGGACGGTGCTCGCGGGGTTCGGTCTGGCGGCGCGGTCGCTGGGTGTGGACCGGTTGCGGGCGGCCCGGCACCGGGTGGAGCACGCGGAGATCATGAGCAAGGCGTTGATCGCCGGGTTCGTGGAGTACGGGATCGTGGCGTCGATGCAGCCGGCGTTCGACAGGTTGTGGGGCGGCGCGGGCCGGATGTACGAGTCGCGGCTGGGGTTGGCGCGGTCGCTGGAGTCGAATCCGATGGGTGCGATGCACGGCGTCGGGGTGGCGCTTGCGTTCGGGTCGGATGCGCCGGTGACGCCGCTGGATCCGTGGGGGTCGGTGCGGGCGGCGGCGGCGCATCACAACCCGGCGCAGCGGATGAGTGTGCGGGCGGCGTTCGCGGCGCACACGCGCGGCGGGTGGCGGGCGGTGCACCTGGACAACGAGGGTGTGCTGGCGTTGGGGGCGCCGGCGACGTTCGCGGTGTGGGACACCCCGGCGGGCGTGGAGCGGGGGCTGCCGGTGGTGCTGGCCGAGGATCCGGAGTTGCGGGGCGCGGACGATCCGACGCCGCTGCCGGTGTGCCGGGCCACTGTGTTGCGCGGTGACGTGATCTATCAGGAAGGGTCTTCGTGACAGGGAAGCTTGGGCTGGATCCGGCGCTGGTGGCGCGGGCGCGGGAGTTGGCGCGCCGCGCCGGGCAGCCGGTGGTGGATCTGGCGCGTAGTCACACCACGGTGTCGGTGGAGCGGGCGGTGCTGCGGCTGGCCGGGGTGACCGGCGCGGACCCGGACGGTATTCCGTGGGTGAACCGGCTCGTGGACGCGGTGGTCGCGGACGTGGGGCTGGGGCACGGGGTGGCGGCGCCGGTGTTCGACGCGCTGGCGCGTGAGGGCATCACGGATGTGACGTTGCTGGCGCAGAAGGCGGCGGCCGGGTCGGTGCGGTTCGCGCAGCCGTCGGGGAAGGCGGCGACGGCTGCGCGGCGGGCGTCGCGTAAGGCGGTCGCGGCGGGGATCCGCAGTATCGACCGGCGGCGCGCGGAGCGGGACCGCCTCGTCAAGCGGTTCGGGGATCCGGCGCGGCGGCCGTGGATCTACCTGATCGTGGCGACGGGTGACATCTATGAGGACATTCCGCAGGCGCAGGCGGCGGCGCGGGCCGGCGCGGACGTGATCGCGGTGATCCGGTCGACGGGGCAGTCGCTGCTGGACTACGTGCCGGAGGGGGCGACCCGGGAGGGGTTCGCCGGCACGTACGCGACGCAGGAGAACTTCCGGTTGATGCGGGCGGCGCTGGACGAGTCGTCGCGGGAACTGGGCCGGTACGTGCGGCTGACGAACTACGCGTCGGGTCTGTGCATGCCGGAGATGGCGACGCTGGCCGGGTTGGAGCGTCTGGACATGATGCTCAACGACTCGATGTACGGGATCCTGTTCCGTGACATCAACCCGATCCGTACGTTCGTGGACCAGCGGTTCTCGCGGCAGGTGCACGCGCGGGCGGGGATCATCATCAACACCGGTGAGGACAACTACCTGACCACCGCTGATGCGGTGGACGAGGCGCACACGGTGACGGTGTCGCAGTTGCTGAACGAGTTCTTCGCGCACGAGGCGGGGCTGGCGGACTGGCAGCTGGGGCTGGGGCACGCGTTCGAGATCAACCCGGATGTGCCGGAGTCGTTCCGGTTGGAGCTGGCGCACGCGTTGCTGGCGCGGGAGTTGTTCCCGGACGCGCCGTTGAAGTGGATGCCGCCGACGAAGCACATGACCGGGGACGTGTTCCGGGGCAACCTGCTGGACGGGTTCTTCAACCTGGTGGGCACGATGACCGGGCAGGGGATTCTGCTGGTGGGGATGATGACCGAGGCGGTGGTGACGCCGTGGTTGTCGGACCGGGACATCGCCCTGCAGAACGTGCGGTACGTGCTGGGCGCGGCGGGCGGGTTGCACGAGGACTTCGTGCCGGCGCCGGGCGGGTTCATCCAGGAGCGGGCGCACCGGGTGCTCGGTGAGGCGGTGGACCTGCTGGAGCGCATCGGGGACCAGTCGTTGCTGACGGCGATCGCCGAGGGCACGTTCGGGATCATGAAGCGGCCGGCGGACCGCGGGAAGGGCCTGTCCGGGGTGGCGCGGCACGAGGCGGACTACTACAACCCGGCCACGGAGATCCTGGAGCAACCCTCATGAGCGAGAAGACGGTCGTGCGGCCGTACGGGGACACCACCGGTGACGGCATGGTGCAGGTGTCGTTCACGTTGCCGGTGCCGCACGACAAGCGGGCCGAGGGCGCGGCGGTGCAGCTGGCAAACAAGATGGGCATGGACCCGGCGATGCTGGTGCACGCCAAGCCGATCGGTGACGGGTTCACGTTCTTCGTGGTGTACGGGCGGGTGAACCACCTGGTGGACCTGGCGAAGGTGCAGGTGGTGGAGCGCGACTATCCGCTGCTGTCGGCCAAGGAGGTCAACGCGGTGGTGAAGCGGCAGTTGCGCCGCAAGCTGTCGGTGGTGGGCGCCTGCATCGGCACCGACGCGCACACCGTGGGCATCGACGCGATCCTCAACGTCAAGGGCATCGCCGGCGAGAAGGGCCTGGAGTACTACCGGGAGCTGAAGGTCACGAATCTGGGCGCGCAGGTGAGCGTGCCGGAGCTGGTCGAGGCGGCCCGGCGGGAACGCGCCGACGCGGTGCTCGTGTCGCAGGTGGTGACGCAGCGCGACGCGCACCTGCACAACACGCGGGAGATGTCGGCGGCGTTCCGGGAGGCGATGCCGGCCGGGCGGCGGCCGCTGCTGATCGTCGGCGGGCCGCGGTTCGACGAGACGATGACCGGTGAGCTGGGCGTGGACCGGATCTTCGGCCGTGGCACCACCCCGGGTGAGGTCGCCAGTTACCTCGTCCACGCTTTGATCACCTCCAGGAAGGCGAACGTCGCATGAGCGATCCGCGTGTCGGTCTGACAGTCACCCACCGCCGGTATGTGCCGTACTCCCACGCCCACTACGCGGGCAACCTGGTCGACGGGGCGTACGCGCTGGGGTTGTTCGGGGACGTGGCGACCGAGGTGTGCATCCGCACCGACGGCGACGAGGGGTTGTTCGCCTCGTACGCCGACGTGCAGTTCCGGGCGCCGATGAGGGCCGGTGACGTGCTGGAGGTGACGGCGACGGTGACCCGGGTGGGCACCCGCAGCCGCACCATCGACTTCGCCGCGACCGTGGTGTGCCGGGGCCGCCCGGACAGGGGCGAGTCGGCCGCCGAGGTGCTCGACGAGCCGATCGTGGCGGTCACCGCGACCGGCACGGTGGTCGTACCCCAGCAACCGTGAGCGCCGTCGTCTGCGCGGACGTCGGGTCGACGTACACGAAGGCCGCGGTGGTGGACCTCGACGGCGGGCGGCTGGTCGCGGCGGCGTCGGCGCCCACCACGGTGGGCACTGACGTCCTGCACGGCCTGGACGCCGCGGTCGGCGCGGCCACCGCGTCGGCCGGGGTCGCTGAGGTTCCCTGGTACGTGTGTTCGTCGGCCGGGGGTGGGCTGCGCCTGGCGGTGGTGGGTTACGAGCCGCTCGTGACCGCTCAGGCGGGCCGGCGGGTCGGTCTGTCGGCGGGCGCGAACGTGGTGCACGTGGCCGCGGGTCGGCTCGCCGGGGCGGACGTGGCGGCGTTGCGGGCGGCCCGCCCGGACGTGGTGCTGCTGGTGGGCGGCACCGACGGCGGCGACGCCGAGACGGTGACGCACAACGCGATGCGGCTGGGGAAGGCCCGCTTGCGGGTGCCGGTGGTCCTGGCGGGCAACGCCGACGTGCGCGACGAGCTGCACGCGCTGCTGGCCGGTGCGGGGGTGCCGGTGACGGTGGCGGACAACGTGCTGCCCCGCATCGGGGTGCTGGAGCCGACGTCGGCGCGGGCGGCGATCCGGGAGGTGTTCCTGCGGCACGTCATCGGCGGCAAGAAGCTGTCCCGGGGTACCCGGTTCGCGCGGCTGGTCCGCGCCGCCACCCCCGACGCGGTGCTCACCGGCGTGGAGGTCCTCGCCGGCACGCTCGGCGGTGACCTCGCGGTGGTGGACGTGGGTGGGGCGACCACCGACGTGTACTCGGTGCTCACGCCCGACGAGCGGGACAGCGGCCCCAGTCAGGAGGTCGCCGGGACGCTGTGGCGGGCCCGCACCGTCGAGGGGGATCTGGGCATGCGGTGGAGCGCGCCGGGTGTGGTGCGCGCCGCGGCCGAGGAGCGGCTGCTGGACGCGGCCGAGGAGGCGCAGCTGACGGTCGCGGCGGCGGTACGGGCCGCCGACCCGGGGTTCCTGCCCGCCGGTGACGGTGAGCGGGCCGTGGACCGGCGCATCGCGGCCCTCGCCGCGACTGTGGCGTTGCGGCGGCACGCGCGTGGTGCGGCGACGGGGGAGCGGGCCGGGCGGGACCTGCGGGAGGTGAAGCTGCTCGTCGGTTCCGGCGGGGTGCTGCGGCACGCCGACCCGGGCGACGCGGCGGCGGTGCTCGACGCGGTGCTCACCGACCACGCCGGCGGGTGGGCGTTGCCGCGGGCGGCCCGCCCGGTCGTCGACGTGGACTACGTGCTGGCCGCCGCGGGGCTGCTCGCCGACGACCATCCGGGTGCGGCGGCGGCCATGCTGCGGCACCACCTCGGCGCCTGAACCGGCCTCACGAATCGAGACGCGCCGACGCGACACGCCGTGTCGCAACACACGACAGGCCCGGGTGGGTTGACAGCGGCGGGGGTCTACGCCGTACCGTCTTTGAGTCCTACCACGGGAAGCGGCTGTTGTTCGCTTCGTCCCTTCGTCCGCTGGCCGAGCGACCGGAAGGTTGCGGCGGCCAGGTCCAGCGGGCGGGGGTCGGCGGGGCGGCGCGAACCGGCCGCGGTTACCGGTGTACGGGCAGGATGAGAGGCACGGCCAGTAGACAACGGCCAGGCGGGGGCAGCCAGTCCACGTCGGGTCGGTCCGAAGGTCGGCGCCGATCGTCTTCGCCCCACCGGCCGGGAAGGGCCTGGGAGCATCGGGGCGCGGCTTCGGCCGCGCCCCGATTTCATCCCCCCGATGGTCCCCGTGTCAGCGGCCCAGCCGCCGGTAGCGGCGCACCGCCGCGGGGGCGGCCACCGCGATCAGCGCCAGCGGCCAGGCGATCGCCAGTTCCAGCGCGTGCCGGGCCGGCCATGAGTCGCCGCTCAGGCCCGGGTTGCCGAACAGGTCCCGGGCCGCCGCCACCGTGGCCGACAGCGGGTTCCAGGCGGCGATCGCGCCCAACCAGTCCGGCATCAGCTCCGGCGCGACGAACACGTTGGACAGGGCGGTCAGCGGGAACGCCAGCGGGAACACCACCACCGCTACCGTGTCCGGGTTCGGCACGAGCAGCCCGAACAGGATGCCCACCCAGGTCATCGCGACGCGCAGCAGCAGGATCAGCGCCACCGCGGCCAGTGCCGGGCCGGCGCCCTCGCGCCACTGCCAGCCGACCAGCAGCCCGCACACCACCAGCGTGGTCATCTCCAGGCAGGCCCGTACCAGGTCGGCGCCGGCGCGGCCGGACAGCAGCGCCGAACGGGCCATCGGCAGGGACCGGAACCGGTCCACCACGCCCCGGCCGGCGTCGGCCGCGATCGCCGACGCGGTCGCGCCGAGCCCGTACAGCATCGTCATGACGAACACGCCCGGCAGCAGGAACTCCCGGTAGCTGCCGTCGCCCGGCACGGACATGCCGCTGCCGAACACGTAGCCGAACACCAGCACGAACATGATCGGCAGGCTGAAGTAGATGATGATCTCCTCGGGGGCGCGGACCACGTGCCGCATGTTCCGCCCGGCCATCAGCCACCCGTCGGTCAGCGCCCTCACGACGCCACCCCCACCCGCTGTGCGTCTGCGTGGCCGCCGGTGAGCCGCAGGAACGCCTCGTCCAGTGTGGGACGGCGGACCAGGACGTCGTCCACGGCGATCCCGGCGTCGTCGAGGGCCCGCAGCACGGCGGTGAGCACGGCGATCCGGTCGGCCACCGGCGCGTCCACGCGCCGCAGCTCGACGTCAACAGTCGCGGTCGTGCCGGTGGCGCGTTCCACGACGGCTGCCGCCGCGGGCAGGTCCGCCGCGTCGCGGACCACCAGTTCCAGCCGGTCGGCGCCGATGCGGGCCTTCAGCCGCTCCGGGGTGCCCTCGGCCACGACCCGGCCGGAGTCGATGACGCACACCCGGTCGGCGAGATGGTCGGCCTCCTGCAGGTACTGGGTGGTCAGCAGCACGGTGGTGCCGTCGTCGACCAGTTCCCGCACCGCCGTCCACAGGCCGTTGCGGCTGCGCGGGTCCAGGCCGGTGGTCGGCTCGTCGAGGAACAGCACCCGCGGCGGCACCACCAGGCTGGCCGCCAGGTCCAGGCGGCGGCGCATCCCACCGGAGTAGCCGCCGGCCGACCGGTCGGCGGCCTCGGTCAGGCCGAACCGGTCCAGCAGCTCGTCGGCGCGGCCGCGGGCCCGGCGCGCGGACAGCCGGCGCAGCCGCCCGAACAGCACCAGGTTCTGCCGTCCGCTGAGCACCTCGTCGACCGCCGCGTACTGCCCGGTCAGGCTGATCGCCTCACGAACCCGGTCCGGTTCGGCGGCGACGTCATGCCCGGCCACCCGGGCCCGGCCGGCGTCGAAACGCAGCAGCGTGGTGAGGATCCGCACCGCCGTGGTCTTGCCCGCCCCGTTCGGGCCGAGCACGCCGTACACGGTGCCGGCCGGCACGGCCAGGTCGAAGCCGTCCAGCGCGGTGGTGCGTCCGTACGTTTTTCGTATCCCGTCGGCCAGTACGGCCGTCGCGTCGTCGGTCATGGCGGTCAGCGTCACCGGCGGCGCTGACCGGGCGCGTACCGCGCGCGCACCGGGCGGCGCCGCGCCGGTCAGCGCCCGTCGACCAGTGCCAGCGCCCGCTGCCGGGGCAGGTCCGCACCCCGGGCGTACGCGGTGGCGAACGCCGCCTCACCCAGGTGTTCCCGCAGCTCGGCGGCGGTGGGTGTGCCGGCCGGGGCGTCGGCCGCGCCGGTGCCGGCCAGCAGCGCCGCCGCCGCGCCCAGCAGCCGGGCCGCCGACTCGGGATCGCCGTCGCGCAGCAGCGGCCCGGCCAGCCCGTCCGCGGCGGCGGCCACCACCGGCACGTCCCACACCCCGACACCGGCGGTGAGGACCTGCCGGTAGTGGGCGCGGGCCCCGGCCGGGTCGCCGGTGGCGTCGGCGAGCTGCCCGAGCGTCACCAGCGCCGCGAGCCGCACCACATCGGCGCCGAACCAGCCCGACGGGCACTCCGCGACCGCCCGCTCGCACAACGTCCGTGCCCGCTGCGGGTCGCCGTCACGGCGGGCGATCTCGCCGAGCCCCAGGTACGCGGCGGCGACCAGCTCCGGCGCGCCGGCCGGCCCGGCGATGCGCCGCACCCGCCGGAAGTCCTCGGCCGCGCCGGTCAGGTCACCGGCGGCGAGCCGCCCGTCGGCGCGGGTCCGCAGCAGTTCCGCCAGGTCCAGCGTGGAGCCGAGCTGCTCGGCCAGCTCCAGCGCCTCCGCCATCGGCGCGGCCGCCGACGCGACGTCACCGGTGCGGTAGGCGGCCTCGGCGTGGGTGGACAGCGTCACGATCATGCCCCAGCGGTCGTCGAGGGCCCGGAAACCGGCGAGCGCGCCGTCCAGGTCGGCGTGGGCCTGGGCGTGACGGCCGTGCAGCAGACTGACCATCGCGGTGCCCAGGCGGCCCAGCGCCCGGCTCCACGGGTCGGTGCCGAGCAGCCGGTCCCGGACGGCCTGCTCGTGCAGCGCCGCCGCGTCCTGCGGCGACGGCGGGCCGCTGGCCATGCCGGACAGGTAGAGCAGGAACGGATGCCGGGGCGGCCGGGCCAGGGTCCACAGGATCCGCGACGCGGCGTCCACGTCGCCGCGCTCGCCGCCGCCGGCGAGCGTGGCGACCAGCAGGGCCAGCGCGTACTCCTCGGCCAGGCCGTCGGGCGGGCCGCCGAGCCGGTCGACCAGCCGCCGGGCCAGCGCCGCGCCCTCCCCGCGCAGGCCCCGCAGCCACCAGTAGAACGCCAGCGCCGCGACCAGCCGCAACCCGGTCGCGGTGTCCGCGTGTCGCAGCGCCGCGTGCAGGTCGTCGCGGGCGGCGTCGAGGCGGCGCAGCCACCGCTCCTGACCACCGCCGCGCAGCGCCGCGTCGCCGGCCTGTGCCAGATCCAGGAAGTACGCGGCATGCGCGTCGCGTACCCGCCCGGTGTCGCCGTGCTCGGCCAGCCGGGCCGCCGCGAACTCGCGGATCGTCTCCAGCATCCGGTAGCGCCCGCCGGTGGCCTCCACCAGCGACTTGTCCACCAGGCCGGTCAGCACGTCCAGGACGTCACCGGCGTCCGGCGCGCACACCGCCTGCACGGCGGCCAGGTCGGCGGCGCCGGCGAACACGCTCATCCGGGCGGCCAGCCGCCGCTCCGGCTCGTCGAGCAGGTCCCAGCTCCACCCGACGACCGCCTCCAGTGTGCGGTGGCGGGGCGCCGCGGTGCGGTCGCCTCGGCGCAGCAGCCGGAACCGGTCGTCGAGCCGGGCCGCGACCTGCGTCACCGGCAGGGCCCGCAGCCGCGCCGCGGCCAGTTCCAGGGCCAGCGGCAGCCCGTCGAGGGTACGGCAGATCCGCAGCACCGCCGGGGTGGTGGCGTCGTCGAGGGTGAACCCGGGCGACACGTCGGCGGCGCGGTCGGTGAACAGCCGCACCGCCGGGTACGCGGCAGCCGCCTGCGGCGCGGCCGGCCCGTCCGGGGCGGGCAGCCCACCGACCGGGCACAACGCCTCGCCGGTGAGGCCCAGCGGTTCCCGGCTGGTGGCGAGCACCCGCAGTCCGGGCGCGGCGGCGAGCAGCCGGCCGGCCAGCCGGGCCGCGTCGTCGATCACGTGCTCGCAGTTGTCCAGCACCAGCAGCAGCCGCCGGTCGGCCAGCGCCGCCACCAGCCGGCCGGTCAGGTCGGCGGGGCCGCCGGGGGTGCGCAGGGCGGCGTCGCGCAGGTCCAGCGCGGCCAGCACCGCGGGCGCGACCGGCGCGCCGGTGGCCACGGCGGCCAGCTCCACCAGGCACACCGGCCCGTCGCGGCCGGACGCGACGGTGGTGGCCAGGCGGGTCTTGCCGGCGCCGCCCGGGCCGTGCAGGGTGACCAGCCGCGCCGCGCCGAGCAGTTCGTGCACCCGCCGTAGCTCCGGTTCCCGGCCGACGAAGCTGGTGAGCGGGCTGGGCAGCCGGACGGCCGGCGCGGGCTCGTCGCGCAGCAGCGCCGTGTGCAGGGCGGCCAGTTCCGCCGACGGGTCGGTGCCCAGTTCCTCGGCCAGCACCCGGCGGGCATCGGCGTAGACGGCGAGTGCCTCGGCGCGGCGGCCGGCACCGTGCAGGGCCCGCATCAGCTGCCCGTACAGCCGTTCCCGCAGCGGATGCGCCGCCACCAGGTCCCGCAGCTCGGCGATCAGCGGCGCCCCGGCCGGCGCCAGCGCCAGCTCCGCCTCCACGCGGTCCTCGACCGCGGCCAGCCGCGCCTGCCGCAGCCGGGCCGCCTCGGCGTCGGCGAACGGCGCGCCGGTCACGTCCGCGAGGGGTTCGCCGCGCCACAGCCCGAGCGCGTCACGCAGCAGAGCCGCCGCGCCGGCCGGATCACCGGCGGCGAGCGCCGCCCGCCCGGCCGCGGCCAGCCCGGTGAACCGGTGCACGTCGACGCGCTGCGGGTCGACCGCCAGCCGGTAGCCGGCCGGACCGAACTCGATGTGCGCGTCCGGCAGCAGCCGCCGCAGCCGCGACACCTGCGACTGGAGGGCGTTCGCGGCCTGTTCGGGCGGCCGGTCGCCGTACACGCCGTCGACGAGGCGCTGCGGCGCCACGGTGCGGTCCGCGTCGAGCAGCAGCAGCACCAGCAGCGCGCGCAGCCGCCCACCGGCGACGGGCAGCACGCTGCCGTCGGCCGCGTACGCCTGGGTCGCGCCGAGCACACCGAACCGCATGCGCCCGATTGTCGCCTGTTCCCGCCGCGCCGGTGGCACGCCCCACACCGGTTCGGCCGCCCGCCGGTACGGGCGGGTAGCCTTCGGCCCGTGATCGTGGGGAGAAGCCGGTGACGACGCTGGAGCAGGAGCAGTCGCGCACCATCGCCGAGGGGGCGCGTCCCCTGCCGCTGACGCTCGCCGTGCCGGCCGCCGTGCTGGCCGGGCTGGCGCTGCTGCTGGCGTTCCCACCGTACGGGATGTGGCCGCTCGCGCCGGTCGGGGTGGCGTTGCTGGCCGCCGCGGCGCACCGGCGCCGGCTGCGCGCCGGCGCGGGACTGGGCTTCCTGACCGGGGTGGCGCTGTTCGCGCCGCTGCTGGAGTGGACGAACCTGCACACCGGCTACCTGCCGTGGGCTCTGCTGTCGCTGCTGCAGGCCGCCTATCTGGCGCTGCTGGGCGCCGCCACCGCCTGGGTGTCGCCGCTGGCCGACCGGCACCGGGCGTCGTGGCCGCTGCTCACCGGTGTGCTGTGGGTGGGGCAGGAGGCGCTGCGTGACCGCACCCCGTTCGGCGGGTTCCCGTGGGGCCGGCTCGCGTTCAGCCAGGACACGTCGCCGCTGCTGAAACTCGCCGCGCTCGGCGGCGCTCCGCTGGTCACGTTCGCCGTCGCGGTCGCCGGTGGGCTGCTGGTCACCGCCGCGTGGCGGGACTGGCGGCGTGCGCCCGGGCAGTGGCGGCCGGTCGCCGGGCTCACCGCCGCGCTGGTGGCGCTGCTCGCCGCCGGCACGGCCGTGCCGACCGGGGTACGCGGCGCGGGCGACACCGTCACCGTCGCGATCGTGCAGGGCAACGTGCCGCGCCTCGGGCTGGACTTCAACGCCCAGCGGCAGGCGGTGCTGAACAACCACGTCGACGCGACGCTGGAGCTGGCGCGGCGGGTCGCCGAGGGCGGCCAGGACCGTCCGGACGTGGTGGTGTGGCCGGAGAACTCCAGCGACATCGACCCGCTGCGCAACCCGGGCGCGGGGGAGCGGATCTCCCAGGCCGCCGACGCGATCGGCGCGCCGATCCTGGTCGGCGCGGTGCTGGTCGGGCCCGGGCCGGGTGAGGTGCGCAACGCGGGGCTGCTGTGGCGGCCGGGCACCGGCCCGGATCTGGACCAGGTGTACACGAAGCGGCATCCGGTGCCGTTCGCCGAGTACGTGCCGCTGCGCTCCATCGCCCGCAAGGTCAGCTCCCAGGTCGACCGGGTCCGGTCCGATTTCGTAGCCGGTGACCGTCCCGGCGTGCTGAACACCGGCCCGGCCGTGCTCGGCGACGTGATCTGCTTCGAGGTCGCCTACGACGGCATCGTCCGGGACACCGTCACCGGCGGCGCGCAGCTGCTGGTGGTGCAGACGAACAACGCCACGTTCGACGTGGCCGAGGCCCGCCAGCAGCTGGCGATGGTGCGGCTGCGGGCCGTGGAGCACGGCCGGGCCGCGTTGATGGCATCCACTGTCGGTGTGTCCGGGTTCGTTTCCCCGGACGGGCGGGTAGACGGTGCGACCGGGTTCAACACCGCCGCGGTGGTGGTGCGGCAGATGGAACTCGGTGACGGGCGTACCCCGGCGACCACGGCCGGGGTGTGGCCGGAGGTGGCGCTGACGGCGCTGGCGGTCGCGGCCCTGGCCGGCGCGGCCGTGCTGCGCCGCCGCCGGGAGGTCGCTCCCGGCTGAGCCGACGAGAGGCGGTGCGACGGTGGGCGTGGCAGCCGACAGGCGGACGGTCGGCCATCCCGGGGTGGGGCGGGTCCTGGTGGTCATCCCCACCTACAACGAGGCCGACAACGTCGGGCGCATCGTCGCCCGGGTACGCGAGGCGGCACCGGCGGTGGACGTCCTCGTCGCCGACGACAACAGCCCCGACGGCACCGGCGCGATCGCCGACACGATCGCCGACGGCGACCCCGGGGTGCACGTGCTGCACCGGGCCGGCAAGGAAGGACTCGGCGCGGCCTACCTGGCCGGGTTCGCCTGGGCGCGCTCCCGCGGCTACGACGCGGTGGTGGAGATGGACGCCGACGGCTCGCACGCCCCGGAGGATCTGCCGGCGCTGCTGCACGCCGCCCGCGACGCCGACGTGGTGATCGGCTCCCGGTGGACGCGCGGCGCGCGGGTGCTGAACTGGCCGTGGCGGCGGCTGCTGCTGTCCCGGGTCGGCAACCTGTACGCGCGGCTGGCGCTGGGCATGCCGGTCAGCGACGCCACCGGCGGCTACCGGGTGTACCGGTCCAGTGCGCTGGACGCGATCGACCTGGATTCGGTGCGGTCTCAGGGGTACGCGTTCCAGGTGGAGCTGTCGCGGCTGGCGCACCGCGCCGGGGTCCGGATCGTGGAGGTGCCGATCACGTTCGCCGAGCGGGAACACGGCGACAGCAAGATGAGCCCGCTGATCGTGGCGGAGGCGTTGTGGCGGGTCACCCGCTGGGGGGTGCGGGACCGCCTGGCGACCGCTCCTGCCCGCCCGGACGCGCTCGCGCGCTGGCCTTGAGCGAGGGCGTGTCATGCTTGAGGGGCGTGATGACCCCGGGCTGATGAGGTGAGATGCGCCGAGGACTGAAGTACGTACCACCGGCCCTGCTGCTGTTCGCGCTGCTGGAGCTGACCGTTTTCGTGCTGGTCGGCCGGGCCGTCGGGTTCGGCGCGGCGGTGCTGCTGGTGTTCGGGGCGTCCCTGCTGGGGCTGGTGCTGCTGCGCCGCGAGGGCATGCGGGCGTGGCGCGGTTTCCGCGCGGCGGCGCAGGCCGGCCGGCCGCCGGGTGCCGAGGTGACAGACGGCCTCGTCGGTCTGCTGGGTGCGCTGCTGCTGGCTATGCCGGGCCTGGTCAGCGGCGTGGTGGGCCTGCTGTTGCTGGTCCCGCCGCTGCGCCGGCTGGCCGGTGGCGGGGTGCGCCGGGCCACCGAGCGGCGGGTGTCGTCGATGGTCGCCGGTGACCTGTTCGGGCCGCGCCGGGTGCGTGTGTACCGGGGTGCGCCGCAGCCGACCCCGGAGCCCGCTCCGGCCCCGTCGCCTGGTCCCGTGCCGTCGCCGCAGCCGGTCACCGACCCGGGCAAGGCCATCGAGGGCGAGATCGTCGACCGCTGACGCCCGCCCCGCCACGCCGCTCGCTTGATCGACACCAGTTCGGGGAGGTGGCGGCATCAGAGCGCGTGCGATACCGCCACCTCCCCGAACTGGCGGGGCTTCGCCCGGGCAACGACAACGCCCCCGGGTGATCCCGGGGGCGTTTCGGCGCGTTACGGACGGTCAGGCACGACCGCGGCGGGTCCGGACCTCCTGGAGCCGCTCGGCGAGGATGTCCTCCAGCTCGGCGATCGAGCGCCGCTCCAGCAGCATGTCCCAGTGGGTACGCGGCGGCTTGGCCTTCTTCTGCTCCGGCTCGGTGCCGTCGACCAGGCGGGCGACGCTGCCGTCGAACTTGCACTCCCAGGTCGTCGGGACCTCGGCGTCGACGGCGAACGGCACCTCGAACTGGTGGCCCTTGGCGCAGAGGTACTCGCGGGTCTGGCGCGGCGCGAGCTCCGTGTTGCGGTCGGACTCGTAGCTGACCGCTCCCAGCCGGCTACCGCGCAGCATGCGCTCGCCCATGATCGACTTCCCCTCGTTCGTGGTGCTGGTCTTCAGGTGTAACGGCCGGTCACCGCTCGCCCATTCCCGGCCCACGCGGCAGGGCCGTACGCGGGTCGGGAGTGTCAAGGGTAACCGGCCATGACAGCTGCCCGGCGGGGTCGTCCCCGGCCGGGCCGAATCGGTGGAGTGTTTCGCCTGTCAACGGGGATGTTACCCACCTGTTTGCGTGCCGGAGGTGACGATGAGCAGTGACGCGCCGGTCGGGGCCCGACCACCAGCCGGGAAGACCTTCTTCGGTCACCCCCGCGCGCTGTCCACGCTCTTCCTCACCGAGATGTGGGAGCGGTTCAGCTTCTACGGCATGCGGGCGATCCTCGTGCTGTACCTGACCGCTGCGGTCGCCGACGGCGGACTGGACCTCGGCGAGTCCAGCGCCAACGCGGTGTACGGCACCTACAACGCCATGGTCTACCTGATGGCGCTGCCCGGCGGCTGGGTCGCCGACCGGCTGATCGGCGCGCGGCGCAGCGTGCTGTGGGGCGGCGTGGTGATCGCCGCCGGTCACTACGTGATGGCGATCCCTGCCGGGTGGAGCGTGTTCGCCGGCATGGCGCTGATCGTGCTCGGCACCGGCCTGCTCAAACCGAACATCTCCACCATGGTCGGTGACCTGTACGAACGGGACTCGCCGCGCCGCGACGCCGGGTTCTCCATCTTCTACATGGGCATCAACCTGGGCGCGTTCATCGCGCCACTGATCACCGGCTTCCTCGGCGAGAAGATCAACTGGCATCTGGGGTTCGGCGCCGCCGCGGTCGGCATGACCTTCGGCGTGCTCCAGTACGTGCTGGGCCGCCGCAACCTCGGTGACGCCGGCGCGCGTCCGGCGGACCCGCTGCTGGGCGCCGACCGGCGGCGCGCGCTGACCCGCATCGGCGTGGCATCGGTGGTGGTGCTCGCCGTCCTGCTGGTGCTGCTGGTGGCCGGCTGGTTCACCGTCGACACGGTGGTCAACCTGCTCACAGTGGTGACGGTGCTGGTCACCGTCGGCTACTTCGCGCGGATCCTCACCGACCGGGAGATCAGCGACACCGAACGCAGCCGGATGAAGGCGTACGTGTGGCTGTTCCTGTTCGCCGCCTCGTTCTGGCTCATCTACGACCAGGCCGGGTCGGTGCTGAACATCTTCGCCGCCGACCAGACCGACAGGTCGGTGGGCGGGTTCACGTTCCCGGCGTCCTGGTTGCAGTCGGTGAATCCGATCCTCATCATCATCGGCGCGCCGCTGGCCGCCGCGCTGTGGCTCAAACTCGGCCACCGGGTGTCCACGCCCACGAAGTTCGCCGTCGGCCTGGTACTCAACGGCCTGTCGTTCGTACTGATGGCCGCCGCCGCGCAGGCCGCCGTCGGCGGCGACCTGGTCTCACCGCTGTGGCTCGTCGCGGTGTACGCGGTCCAGGTCGCCGGTGAGCTGTCCCTGAGCCCGGTCGGCCTGTCCGCCACCACGAAACTCGCCCCGGTGAAGTACGCGAGCCAGATGCTGGGCCTGTGGTTCCTCGCCACCGCCGTCGGCGACGCCATCGGCGGCCAGGTGGCCCGGCTGGCCGGCACGTGGTCCCAGCCGGTGTACTTCCTGACCTTCGGGCTGGCCTCGGTGGTGCTGGGCCTGGCCGCGGTGATGTTCACCCGCCAGATCCGGCACCTGATGGCCGGCATCCACTGACCGCGCTCAGCCCGCCGGGGTCGGCGGCAGCGGCAGCGGCAGGCCGGGCAGCCCGTCGATGCTGGTGGCGACGTGGTCCTTGCCGGCGAAGTATGCGCTCAGCGACGCGTCGTCCTCCCGGGAGAACCGCCGTTCGTGCAGGTCACGGTCGGCGTCGTAGGTCATGAACGGCACCGCGTAGCCGCAGGTGTCGCGGACCAGCTCGGCGCGCACCACGATGATGGCCCGCAGGCCGTGCGGGCCCGGGTCGATGTCCGGGAAGCGGGTCAGCAGGCCGGGCCAGCGCGGGTCGTCGCGGAACACCGGCTCGCCTCGGCCGTGCACCCGCACGATGTTCGGCGGGCCGGCGAACGCGCACCACATCAGCGTGATCCGGCCGTTCTCCCGCAGGTGGGCGATGGTCTCGGCGTTGCTGCCGGCGAAGTCGAGGTACGCCACGGTGTGCTCGTCGAGCACCGCGAAGCAGCCGCGCAGCCCCTTCGGGGACAGGTTGACGGTGCCGTCACCGGACAGCGGGGCGGTGGCCACGAAGAACATCGGCTGCGCCTCGATGAAGTCCCGCAGCCGGCCGTCGATGCGCTCGTACGTCTTTCCCATGCCCCGATCCTCGCCGCCGGCCCGGGTGTGGCGCTGCCCCGTTCCCAGCCCGTGGCGGCATCAGCCGGTACGCGTACCGAGTCGCGCCAGCGCCGTCGCCAGATCGCTGACCTGGTCGGCGAGTTGCCCGGCCCGGCGCTGCGCGGCGTCCCGGTCGGCCTCGATCACCGCCGTCCGCGCGGCCAGGTCGGCCGCCCGGGCCTCCGCGGCGCTCGCCGCCCGCCGCGCGTCGGCCAGCTCCGCGGCCAGCGCGTCCCGTTCGGCGGTACGGGCGGCAGCCTGCTCGACGGCGGCGGCCACGTCGGCACGGGCGCGCTCGACGGAACCGGCAGCCTCGGCGTGGGCTCGTTCCAGTGCCGCCTCGGCGTCGGCGCGTGCCGCGTCGGCGCGGTCCCGCTCGGCGACTGCTTGCCGCGCGGCGGCGGCCTCGGCGTCGGCACGTTCGGCGGCGGCCCGGGCCGCGCGTTCCGCCTCGCCGGCCCGGGCCTGGGCGGCCTGCGCCTCGGCGCGGGACTGTTCGGCCCGGTCCAGGGCCTCGGTGGCGGAGCGGGTGGCCCGCTCGGCGTCGGCCCGGGCGGCGTCCCGTTCGGCGGTCAGCTCGGCCGCGCGGCGGCGTTCGGCGTCGCGTTCGGTGCGTACCGTGCGCAATTCGTGCCGGGCGGCGTCGCGGTCGCGTTCGGCCTGCACCCGCAGCGCCTGCGCGGCACCCGCCTCGGCGCGCGCGGCGTCGCGGGCTTCCTCCGCGGCGGCGGCCCGCTCGGCGGCGGCGGACGCGGTGGCCTGCGCCCGTTCGGCGCGGTCGGCGGCGGCGTCGCGGTCGGCGTATGCGGCGTGGGTCTGCTGCCGGTCGCGGGCCGCCGCGGCGGTCGCGTCCTCGGCCTCACGGCGGGCCTCGTCGCGTTCGGCGTGCGCGGCGGCGACCTGCGCGGCGGTCTCCGCGCGCAGGTCGGCGAGCTGCCGCTCCACACCGGCAGGGGACAGTTCGGCGTGCAGCGCCTCGGTGAGCGTCTCCACGATCTGGTCGAGCCGGTCCACCGCCTCCCAGGTGCGCGCCACCTGCCCGGGCAGGCCGGGGGAGTTGCGGTGACGCATCCGCGAGTTGCGGGCGGCCCGCTGGCAGGCGCCGTCGTTGTCCCGGCAGTAGCGGAACGGGCGGCCCGCGCCGACGCGCTGCGGGACGTCGCGTCCGCAGTGGGCGCAGGGTCGGGTGTCGGTGGCGGGCTCGGCGTCCATCGGGGGCGAAGTCTAGTGGGCCGCGTCCGCGCGGGCCGCGCCGTCGAGGGTGTAGCGGCGTTGCAGCAGCACCGCGACCACCATCACGGCGGCGGGCAGCAACCCGAAGCCGTAGCGCAGCGCGTCCAGCGCGGCCGGGGACTGGGTCACGCTCTGCCCGGCGGTCGAGGCCACGAACCCGCCGGCGGCGAGGCACAGCGCGTACGCGTAGGGACCCAGCGCCGCACCGGTGGCCTCGGTGGCGGTCCACACCCCGGTGTACGTGCCGGCCCGCTCGGTGCCGCCGGCCGCGCGGATCACGTCGGGCAGCATCGAGAATGGCAGCAGTTGCATGCCGGCGAACGCCACCCCGAGCACCGCCACGGCGGCCACCAGCACCGGCAGCCCGGCGGGGCGGCCGATCGCCAGCACCAGCGACCCGGCGGCGAACGCGGCCTGCGCGGCGAGCAGGGCGCGTTGCTTGCCGATCCGCCGCGCCACCGCCAGCCAGCCCGGCGTGACGAGCAGCGCCGGTGCGACGAACCCGGCCACCAGCACCGTCGTGAGCCCGGGGCGGCCCAGCTCGTACTCGGCGTAGTAGGGCACCCCGGCGAGCACCAGGTGGGTGGTGGTGGACATGGCCAGGTACGCGCCGACCAGCCAGCGGAACTGCCGGTCCCGCAGGCTCGCCGCCAGCGCCCGCCACCCGCCCGGGCCGTGCGGCGGGGCCGTGTCGGCGGCGGTACGGCGCAACCGGCCGATCCCGGCGACGCCGACCAGCATCGCGGCGAGCATCCCGGCCGCCAGCACCACGCCCATCCGCAGGTAACCGTCGCGTGTGGCGTCGTCGCCGCCGGCCAGCAGCGGCGCGAGCAGTCCGGAGACCAGGATGCCGAGCGTCAGCACCACCATCCGGAACGCCATCAGCCGGGTCCGCTCGTGGTAGCCGATCCGCAGGTCCGCCGGGGTCGCCAGGTAGGGCACCTGGTACGCGGCGAACAGCAGGTTGCCGGCGACGAAGAACACCGCCACCCAGCCGGCCGCGGCGGCGCCGGTGAGGCCGCCGGGCACCGCGAACAGCGCGGCGAACGCCAGCGGCAGCACACATCCGGCCAGCAGCAGCCGGCGGCGGTGGCCCCGGCGGGCCTGCTCGACGTCGCAGCGGTGCCCGATCCACGGGTGCAGCAGCACGTCGGCGATCTTCGGCAGCAGCAGCGTGAGCCCGGCGAGCCACGGCGCGACGGCCAGCACGTCGGTCAGGAAGTAGAGCAGCAGCAGCCCCGGCACGGTGACCCAGACGCCCATGCCGAGCGAGCCGGTGGCGAACCCGACGAGCGGGCCGCGCGGCAGGGTGACCGCGTCGGAGCGCTGATCCAGCCCGGTCATGGCGGTCTCCTGTCCTCGGGGCACGCCGTCCCCAATCCAACGGTTGCTGGATTGTAGGGGGAACAATGGCCGGATGACCATGCCCCGCCGCCGGCCCGGTCGGCCCCGCCGCGACGACCAGCGGCCGACCCGTGACCTGGTGCTCGCCGCCGCCACCGCGTTGTTCGCCGAGCGGGGCTTCGACGCGGTGAGCGTCCGCGACGTCGCCGCCGCCGCGGGCGTGGACGCGGCCACCGTCGTGCACCACACCGGCACCAAGGCGCAGCTCTACGACGCCTGCTTCGCCCGGGTGTTCAGCGCCGAGCGGCAGGTCGTCGAGGCGGCGGGGGAACGCGCCCGGGCGGCCCTGGCGGCGGGCCCGCAGGACGCGCTGCGCGCGCTGCACGACCTGCTGGACGTGTTCGTCGACTTCCTGGAGGACCGGCCGGAGACGACAGCGCTGTGGCTGCGCCGCTGGCTGGAGCCGCAGCGGCACGGCGAACTGGACCGCCGCTACGCCGCCCCGCTGTACGGGCTGGTCGAGGAGCTGCTGGTGGCGGCGTCCGGAGCGGGCGCCCTGACCGAACCGACCCCGCACGTGACGGTGCGTTCCCTGGTCTGGGCGGTGCACGGGCACGTGGTGGCGCTCGCCGCCGGGACCGGCTCGGATGCGCGGGAGCGGCGGGAGTTCCGGGCGTTCGTGCACCGGTTCCTCGACGCGCTGTACGCCGGCGGCGCGGGAGGCACCCGCCCTTGACGCCGGCCCGCGCTCCGGGGATTATCCATCGGTCGTTGGATTAAGGAGGCGGGCATGGCCGCACCCAGGGTCGCTGTCGTCGGCGCCGGAGCCGCCGGCCTGGCCACACTCAAGGCGCTCGCCGACGCCGGTGTCCCGGCCGTCGCGTTCGAGACGGCCGACACGCTCGGCGGCCTCTGGGTGTACGGCGCACCCGGCTCGCCCGCGTACCGCACGCTGCACCTGAACACCAGCAGGGGACGCACCGAGTTCGCCGACCACCCGATGCCCGCCGACTGGCCGGACTACCCCGACCACACCCGGATCGCGGGCTACCTCGGCGACTACGCCGACCGGTTCGGGCTGCGCGAGGCGGTACGGCTGCGGCACACCGTCGACCGGGTCACCCGCACCGGCGACGGCTGGCGGGTGCGGGCCACCGGACCGGACGGCCCGGTCGCTGTCGACGTCGAGGCGGTGGTGGTCGCCAACGGGCACAACCGGGTGCCGAAGCGGCCCGAGCCGTACCCGGGCGAGTGCACCGCCGAGCAGATGCACAGCCACGACTACCGCGGCCCGGAACAGCTCGCCGGCCGCCGTGTCCTCGTGGTCGGCGGCGGCAACTCCGCCATGGACATCGCCGTCGACGCCTCGTACGCCGCCGCGCGGACGCTGCTGTCGCTGCGCCGCGGCGTCTGGGTGGTACCCAAGTACCTGCTCGGCCGCCCGTCGGACACGCTCAACGGCGCGCTGGCCCGCCGGCTGCCGTGGCGGCTGCGCCAGCGGATCAGCCAGACCATGATCACCACAGCGGTCGGGCCGCCCACCCGGTACGGGCTACCAGCACCGGCGCACGGCTTCCTCCAGGACCACCCGACGCTGTCCGACGCGCTGCTGTCCCGGCTCACCCACGGCGACATCCAGGCCCGGCCCGGCATCGCCCGCTTCGACGGCGACCGGGTCGAGTTCACCGACGGCCGCCACGACGACGTCGACCTGGTCGTCTGGTGCACCGGCTACCGGGTCGAGATGCCGTTCCTCGACCCGGCGCTGCTCGGCGACGGCGCCGACCGGCTGCCGCTGTACCGGCACGTGTTCCACCTGGACGCCCCTGGCCTGGCGTTCGTCGGGCTCATGCAGTCCACCGGCGCGGCGTTCCCCCTGGTCGAGGCGCAGGCCCGGCTGGTGGCCGCGCGCCTGGCCGGCACCTGGGCGCCACCGGACCCGGCCCGGCAGGCCGCCGCCTGCCGCGACGAGCTGCGCGCCGCCACCGCCCGGTGGGGGCAGCGCCGCCCGCACATGCGCGTCGACTTCGACGTCTACCTGGCCGAGCTAAGCCGCGAACTGGCCGCCGGTCGGCGCCGCGCGGGAGCGGGACGATGAGCGCGGCAGGCAAGGGGCGGGCCGGAGTGGACGCGTCGGTCCGTGGCAGCGGGCTGGCCGGACGGCGGGTGCTGGTCACCGGCGCCCGGGGCACGTTCGGGCAGCACCTGGGCGCGGCGCTGACCGCCGCCGGCGCGCAGGTGGTCGGGCTGGACCTGCACGCCGACCTCGACGCCACGCCGCCGGTGCTCGGCGTCGACCTGACCGACCCGGCCGCGACGCCACCGGCGGTGGCTGCAGCGGTCGACCGGCTCGGCGGGCTGGACCTGCTGATCAACAACGCCGGGGTGGGCGGGCCCGCGCCCGCCGAGCTGCCGCCGGACGAGGTGGTACGCCGCCAGATCGAGGTGAACCTGCTCGCCTCCTGGCGCACCACCGCCGCCGCGATGCCCGCCCTGGAGGCGGCCCGCGGCCGGGTGATCTTCGTGGCCAGCCGGATGGCGGTGCTGCCGCTGCCCCTCGCAGCCGCGTACGGCGTCAGCAAGCGGGCGCTCGTCGCGTACGCCGACGCGTTGCGCCACGAGGTAGGCACCCACGTCGGCGTCAGCGTCGTCTACCCGAGCATGGTCGCCTCCCCGATCCACGACAGCACGGTGGCGGCCGGACTGTCGCTGAGCGGGGTGTCCCGCCCGGAGCCGGTCGAGGGGGTGGTGGCGGCGATCCTGCGCGCCGCCACCGCCCGGCGCGCGCCACGGGACGTGGCCACCACCCGGCGCGGCCGGATCGAACTGGCGCTGGCCCGCCACGCTCCGGCCCTCGCGGACCGGATGGTGCGCCGTACCGTCGCCACCCGGCTGGCCGCCGGTGACCTGGACGGTGCGGCGCTGGCCGAGGGCATGGTCCGGCGGCACCGGCAGGACCGCCGGTAGCCTGCTCGGCATGGCCGTCTCGCCCTACATCGCCCGGCTGCGCCGCCACGTCGGCCACGACCTGCTCATGCTGTACGGCGTCAGCGGCGTGGTCACCGACGACGCGGGACGGGTGCTGCTGGCCCGCCGGGGCGACAACGGCCGCTGGTCCGTGCCGGCGGGCACCGTCGACCCGGGCGAGCAGCCGGCCGACGCGCTGGTGCGCGAGGTCCACGAGGAGACCGGCGTCAAGGTGGCGATCGACCGGCTCGCCGGCGTCGCCACCCACCCGGTGGTCTACCCCAACGGCGACGCCTGCGAATACCTGAACATCTGGTTCCGCTGCCGGGCGGTCGGCGGCGCGCCGACCGCCGACGGCGACGAGTCGCTGGCGGTGGCCTGGTTCGCCCCGGACGCACTGCCCGACCTGGACGACTGGGCACGGCTGCGGATCGGCACCGCGCTGACCGACGACGCCCCGCCCTGGTACGCCGCGCCGGGCCAGAGCCACCCGGCGCTGCACCAGCCCGACAACCTCTAGGCGAACAGCACCTCGTACGGCCGGTCCGGGGCCAGATCCACCGCACAGTGGCCGCCGGGCGCGTGCACCACCACGCGCTGCGCCACCGGCGACACCAGCCGCGCCCGGATCCGGCCCGGCGCCCAGGTCAGCTCCTCGACGGTGACCCGGCCCCGGCAGGTGATGCCGCGCAGCGTCCCGGCGGGCAGATCCGGCAGCGGCGCCGGCAGCAGCCGCAGCGTTCCCGGGCGCGACTGCACCAGCGACTCGATCAGCACCGCCGGCAGCGCGTGCGCGGCGTCGGCGTTGTACGTGGTCCGGCCCGGGTTGTGCGCGCTCATCAGCGACCGGAAGAACATGTCCGCGCCGACGATCTTGCGCAGGTTCGCCGCGACCAGGTCGCCGTCACGCAGCCGTGCCGCCGCCAGCGCCCGGTGCAGGCTGCCGTGCGCGGACCGGTTCTCGTCGCCGCGCAGCGTCAGTGCCCGGTGCGCGGCGACGGCCAGCTCCGGGGTGTCGTCCCTGTCGATCTCGTGCAGCGGCCACACCGGGTACAGGTGGCTGACGTGCCGGTGGTCCTCGTCGCCGGTGCTGCCGGGCCACGCCCACTCGGCGAGCGCGCCGCGCCCGTCCACCAGGTAGTCCGGCGGCCGTATCCCGGCCCACCGGTCGTCGCCTGTGACCTCGGCGGCCAGCCGCAGCGCGTGCCGGGCCGCCGCGACGTCCATCGTGGCGTTCACCGCGACCGGCGCGGTCCGGCCGGTGTCGTCGTACGGGCCGGTCTCCGGCGAGTACGACGGCACCAGCACCGGCCGCCCGTCCACAGCGGTCAGCACGTCCGCGAAGAAGTCCGCCACCTCGGCCAGCCAGCCGGCCACCTCGCCCAGCGGCTCACCGGTGACCAGCTGATGTTCGTGCAGCGGATGCAGCAGCCAGTCCGCGCCGGCCAGCCACGCGGTGAACGGCCAGTCCGGGTGGACGTGGAACAGGTGCCCGTGCTCACCGTCGGTGCGGCTGGGCGCCAGCAACCCGCGTGCCCCGTACACGGCCCGCGCGTTGGCACGCCAGTGGTCCACCTGGGCGACGACCAGCCGGGCGTGCGCGGCTGTCACCTCCGGCAGCGCGCCCACGTTCGCACCGGCCAGTTGCAGGTTGAGGTTCGCGTCGGTGGTGAAGTCGCCGGCCCACGCCGCGTCCCACGAGCCCAGCCACAGCCCGGTCAGCCGGGGCGGCAGCACCCCGCTGGCGCTGAACAGCAGGTACCGGCCGGCGTGGAACAACCGTTCCAGCAGCGCCGGGTCCAGCCGGTCCGGCGCGTCGGCCTGCCGGGCCAGCAGCTCACCCACTGGTAGCGCCCGGTCGGCATCCGGCACGCCGAGGTCCAGGCCGACCCGGGTGTACGGACCACGATGGCGCGGTACGTGCCGGGCCAGCAGCGTGCCGTAGTCCCCGGCCAGCGCGGCGAGCCGTCGCTCCGCAACCCGGGTCCGCCACGGCGGCGCGTCGGGCCGGTCCACGAGCGTGGTGAGCAGCGCCGGTCGGCGTACCCGCACCCGGTCGCCGTCGACGCTCACGTCGCCACGCAGCAACGTCAGTCCTTCGAACCCGTACGCGCCGCCGGCGTGCGGGTAGCGGGCGCGTATCCGCAGGAACACCAGCCCGTCGCGGCGGTACGCGGCGCGCTCGTAGACCACGTCGGCCGGTCGGCCGGGCAGCTCACCGGTCGCCCCCACCACGCAGTCGCCCTGGTCGAGGTGCAGCACCGCGACACCGTCGGCGCGGGAGGCGAAGCAGCGCCGCCGCCCGCCCGACCACTCGACGGTCACCTCGCCGGTGGTGAAGTCGGTGTCGCGCCGGTAGTCGCGCACCGGTCCGGGCGCGGCATCGACGGTGAGCGCGTACCCGGGGTGGAACGACTGGGTCCACTCCAGCTCACGGCCGCCGGTGAGCAGCCGGGCGGCCTCGGCACGGCGTCCGGCGAGCACCAGTGCGCGGATGTGCGGCATCCGGCCGGCCAGCTCCGGCGCACGCGCGTGCCGGGTGCCGTTGGGCAGGACGAGCCGGTGGTGGTTCACCACGATCCGTTCCGCGTGCGGCCGCCCGTGGACCATGAGTCCCAGCTCGCCGTTGCCGGTGAGGAAGGCGTCCGTCCAGTCGCCTGCCGGCGCGGTGTCGTGGATGCGGTGCGCAGTCACTGGCCGGCGCTGGTGTCCCGCACGGTGAGGTGCGGTTCCAGCAACGTCACCTCCGGCACTCCCTCGCCGCTCAACCGCCGCATCAGCAGCGCCACCGCCTGGCGGCCGACCTCCTCGGCGGGCACCGGTACGCAGGTGAGCCCGGACTGCTCGGCCAGCTCGTCCGGGCAGATCGCGACCACCGACACGTCGCGGGGCACCCGGCGGCCCAGCAGGGGCAGCGTGGCGAGCACCGGCCCGACCGCCGACTCGTTCTGCACGACCAGCCCGGTGACGTCCGGGTGGTCGGCGAGCAGCGCCTCCAGATTGCGGCGCACCGCGGCCGGTCCCTCCTCGCAGGGCCGGGTCACCGCGTCGACGCCGAGCCGCTCGGCGGCGGCGCGTACCCCGGCGCGGGTGCGGTGGGCGAACCCGGTGCCCCGGTCGTAGACCGCGGCGGGCGCGCCGAGCAGCGCGATGCGCCGGTGCCCGGCGGCGGCCAGGTGTTCCACGCACAGCTCACCGGCGCGCCGGAAGTCGAGGTCCACGCAGGCCAGTCCGGTGCTGTCGGCGGGGTGCCCGATCAGGACACCCGGCAGCGCCAGGTCCCGCAGCAGCGGCACCCGGGAGTCCTCCAGCTCCACGTCCATCAGCAGCACGCCGTCGACGAGTGCGCTGCCGGCGATGCGGTGCAGCCCGGCCGGTCCCTCGTCGGCGGTGACCAGCAGCACGTCGTGGTCGTAGCTGCGGGCGGTGGTGACCACTGCGGTGGCGAAACGCATCACCACCGGCACCTGCATGCCGGTACGCAGCGGCAGCACCAGCGCGATCACGTTCGCCTTACGGCTGGCCAGCGCGCGGGCCCCGGCGTGCGGGTGGTAGCCCAGCGCGCGGACACTGGCGAGCACCCGGCCGCGGGTGGTGGCCGAGATGGTGCGTTTGCCGCTGAGCACGTACGACACCGTGCTGGCGGCCACCCCGGCGTGCCGGGCCACGTCGGCGATGGTGACCTGCTCACCCGGGGTGCGCCCGCTCACCGGGCCGCTCCGATGCGGGAGTCCGCCGGCTCGGCCGTGGCGTCGCCGCCGGTAACGGTCAGCGTGCCGGCCAGCCGGATGTCGCGCGCGGACCGGCCGACGAGCACGGAGTGGACGGCGTCCTCCACCACCATCGCGGCGCGGGTCTCGTCCCACCAGGCCAGATCGGCGGTACGCAGCCGCAGCGTCACCCGGGCGGCGCAGCCCGGGTCGAGCGTGACGCGGGCGAAGTCGCGCAACTGCCGCAGCGGCTGCTTGACCCGGGAGCGCCGCTGCCGGGTGTAGAGCTGCACGACCTCGGTGCCCGGGCGGCGGCCCGTGTTGGTGACCTCGACGCTCACCTCCACCTCCTCGCCGGCACGCGCCGTGGCGGTGCTCAACCGGAGGTCAGCGTAGTCGAACGTGGCGTAGCTGAGCCCGTGCCCGAACGGGTACAGCGGCTCACCCCGGTGGTACAGGTAGGTGGCGTCGGCGCCGATGACGTCGTAGTCGAGCAGGTCGGGCAGTTCGGCGGCGTCGGCGTACCAGGTCTGGGTGAGCCGCCCGCCCGGGTCGGCCGCCCCGAGCAGCACGTCGGCGAGCCCGTTGCCGTGTTCCTGTCCACCGTGGGCGCTCCACAGCACCGCCGGCACGTGTTCCTGTGCCCAGCCCGCCGCGTACGGGTAGCTGCTGGTCAGCGCCAGCACGGTACGCGGGTTCGCGGCGTGCACGGCCCGCAGCAGTTCGGCCTGGCCGGTGGGCAGCGCCAGGTCGGCCCGGTCCTCGGTCTCCCGGCCGTTGACCATCGGGTGGTTGCCGAGCACCACCACGGCCACGTCGGCGGCGGCGGCGAGCGCGGCGGCAGCGGCAGCTCCGTCGACGAGCAGCGTCACGGTGAACACGGCCGGGTCGCCGGTGGCGACGCTCAGCCGCCCGTCAGGTGCGACGCCGACGTGCCGCCCGGTGGCCAGGTGGTGCAGCAGCGCGGTGCCGTCGGGCCGGTGGTGCAGGCGGAACGTCTCGCGTACCACCCAGCCGCCGGGCCCGTCGCGGTCGGCGACGAGCGCCCCGGTGTCGTCGGCGCCGACGTACCGGCCGGTGTCCGCGGCGCGCAGCGCCACCACGTCCTGCCCCCAGTCGACCACGTCGAACTCGGCCGGGCTGTCGCCGAGCGCCAGCGGGCCCTCGTCGTCGTGGCGTACCGCCCGGTCGCCGACGTGCAGGGTGATCCGGTCGGTGCCGGGGTGGGTGGTCACAGCGGGCAGCCGCCCGAGCAGCCCGCCGTACGGGCTGATCGCGTACGGCGGGGTGCCGCTGTACCAGTCGGTGAGCACGGTGTCGGCGAGCGGGCCGAGCACGGCGACCCGGGTGCCGGGGCGCAGCGGCAGCAGGCCGTCGTTGCGCAGCAGCACCACCGACTGGCGGGCGGCCTCGCGGGCGAGTTCCCGGTGGGCGAGGCTGTCGAGCGTGTCCGGCGGCACGTCGTCGTGCGGGTCCGGGGCCAGGTCGCCGAGCCGCGACCGGACGGACAGGATCCGCCGCACCGCCCGGTCCACGTGGGAGGGCTCGATCAGCCCGCGCGCCAGCGCCTCGGTGAGCCGTTCCACTGTGGGGGCGCTGTCCTCGTCGTCCTCGGTGAAACTGTCGATGCCGGCGCGCAGCGCAGCGGCGAAGCCGGCCACGTGGTCGGGCAGGTACTCCTGCACGCCGGCGATGTTGCCGACCGCCCCGGCGTCACCGACCACCATGATCTCGTCGTCGGCGTAGCCGCGCAGCTCACCCTCGATCAGTGGGCTCAGGTGCGCCGGTACGCCGTCGACCAGGTTGTACGACGCCATCACCGCCACCGCCGCGCCCGCCGCCAGGGGAGCGCGGAACGCGGGCAGCTCGTACTCGTGCAGCACCCGCGGCGGCAGGTCGCTGGAGGTGGTGGCCCGGTCGGTCTCGTTGTTGTAGCCGAGGAAGTGCTTGAGCGTCGGCGCGGTCCGCAGCCGGATCGGGTGGTCGCCGCGCAACCCCAGCGCGTACGCGGTGGCGAGCCGGCCGGTCAGCCACGGGTCCTCGGACCAGCCCTCCTCGTTGCGCCCCCACCGGGGGTCGCGCAGCGGGTTGACCACCGGCGCCCACACGTTGAGGCCGACGCGGTCCGGGTCGGCCCGGTGCTTGACCCGCACCTCGTCGCCGACGGCGGACCCGACCGCCCGGATCAGGTCCGGGTTCCAGCTCGCGGCGAGGCCGATCGCCTGCGGGAAGACGGTGGCGGTGCCGAGCCACGCGACGCCGTGCAGCGCCTCGGTGCCGGTGCGGAACGCGCGCAGGCCGAGCCGGGGCACCGGCGCCTGCCACTGGTGCAGCAGGCCGAGCTTCTCCGGCAGCGTGAGCCGGGCCAGCAGGTCGTCGAGACGGTGGGGGACGAGGTCGGTCATGTTGGGCGCCTCCGGTCGGCGTTCGGGCCGCCGCTCGTTCGTCGAAGCGCTTCGACGAACGAGCCGGTGATGCGGCGGCGCGTACGCGAGAAAGGGGTGGTGGGGGTCGGCGGCGTCGGCCCGGAGCGGTGGTGAAGCGCTTCGACAACCGCCGAAAAACACGCCGCTTCGCAGGTTGCCCCGGTCCCGGAACGCGGCGCTACCGAGGTTGACACCTTCCGGCGGGTGCGGTCAAGGGGTCATCCGGCGGGCAGGCGTCCCGCCTCCACGGTGGCCAGCGCGGCGGTGGCCCCACCCAGCGCGCCGGCCGCGGACCCGAGCGTGCTGACCTCCAGCCGTACGCCGGGCGGGACGGGTGTGCGGGCGGCGAGTTCGGCGTGGGCGGCCGGCAGCAGCCACGGCGCGAGCGCCGCCAGGTGGCCGCCGACCACCACCACCTCCGGGTCGAGCAGCCCGGACAGCACCGACACCGCCTGCCCGAGCAGCCGGCCGATCTCGGTGAGCCCGGTCCGTACCGGCTCGTCCCCGGCGCGGGCCAGGGCCTGGATCCGCTCGATCTCCGGCAGGTGGTCGGTGACCGGCCCGGCGTCCGGCAGCAGCCGGCCGATCACCGCGTCCACGCCGAGGAGCGCGGTGAGGCAGCCGCGCCGCCCGCAGTCGCAGGGCGGGCCGTCGGCGGCCAGCGGCAGGTGCCCGATGTCGCCGGCGAAGCCGCGGCCGCCGCGCAGCAGCCGGCCGCCGCTGATCAGGCCCGCGCCGATCGTCGGGCCGCCGGTGAGGTGCACCAGGTCGGTGGTGGCGGCGTACGGGCCGTGCCGCCGCTCGGCCAGCACGGCGAGGTTGGCCTCGGTGTCGACGGTGACGGGGAAGCCCCTGTCGCGCAGCGCGCGGCGCACCGACGCGGCAAGCGGCACACCGCGCCAGCCCAGCGCCGGGGCGGCCGGCACGTCGCCGTCCGGATCGACCAGCCCTGGTACGGCAACGGTCAGGCCGAGCACGGTGCGGTCGGCGCCGATGCGGGTGACGGCCCGCCGGACCAGGGCGGCGAGCGCCTTCACCGTCTCCTCCGGGCCGGCGGTGGCGGCGGGGAACGCGCGCCGCCAGGTGAGCACCGGGTCGCCGCCCAGCCCGGCGGCGACCGCCACCAGTTCGTCCGCGCCGACGCGCAGGCCGAGCCCGGCGTAGCGGGAGCCGTCGAGCACGAGCATGGTGGCCGGGCGGCCGACCCGGTTCTCGGTCAGCCCGGTCTCGCGCAGCAGGCCGTGCTCGATCAGTTCGGCGACCAGGCTGGAGACGGTGGCCTTGTTCAGCCCGGTGCGCGCGGCGACGTCGGCCCGGGAGCAGGGGGCGTGCCGGCGGACGTGCCGGAGCACCGCGGCCCGGTTGGTCACCCGCACGTCGCCGAGATCGGCCGTCGGCCGGTCGATGCTGATCACGTACTGCCCGCCTCCTGCGCCCGGCCCGAGTTCGGCTACAGCTTAAACTAAATGGGCGAGATTCCGGCCGGCCGGTCTCCGCCGCCGAACCACGGCGCGAACGGCGTCACCGGGACCGGCTCGCCGCCGAGCACCACCCGGCGCGGCGGATCCTCCCCGACCACGCTGACCCGCCGCACGTCCAGCGGCCCGTCCACGCGTACACGCAGCGTGTCCCCGTCGCGTGCGGCGGTGATCGTGGTGTCGCCGTCGGGGTCCCGCACCACGCCCACGCCGTCGCCGCCGCCCCAGGCCACCAGCGTGACGTCCCGGAACGGGCCGGTACCGACCGTCGCCGCGGGCGCCACCGTGGGGATCAGCGCGCCGTGCCGCACGTACAGCGGCAGCCGGTCGATGGGTACGCGCACCCGCAGGTGCCGGCCGCCGGGGTGCCGCTGCCCGGTGTACGCGTCCAGCCAGTCGTCGCCCGCCGGCAGGTACACGGCGCGTTCGCCGGACGGGTCGAGCACCGGCGCCACCAGCAGGTCGGGGCCGAGGCGGTACTGGAGGTCGGCGGTCCAGGCGGCCGGGTCGTCCGGGGTGTCGACGAGCAGCGCCCGCATCATCGGGCCGCCGGTACGGGCGCTCGCCACCGCCGCCGACCAGAGGTACGGCAGCAGCCGGTAGCGCAGCCGCAGCGCGTCCACCGCGTGCCGTTCCGCCTCGGGCGGGAACTCCCACGGCAGGCGGCTGGTGGTGCCGTGCAGCCGTACCAGCGGGGAGAGCGCGCCGAACTGGGTCCAGCGCACGTACAGGTCCGGTTCGGGGGTGCCGTGGAAGCCGCCGGTGTCGTGGCTCCAGAACGGCACGCCGGACAGCCCGTGGGACAGGCCGCCGCGCAGCGTGCTGGCCATGCCGGGCCAGGTGGCGTTGACGTCGCCGCTCCACTGGGCGCTGTGCCGCTGCCCGCCCAGGTACGACGAGCGCGCCCACACGGTACGGTGCCCGGCCACCTCCTCGGTGACGTCGGCGACCGCGTCGTTGAACAGCAGCGCGTAGACGTTGTGCAGTTCCACACCGGTCATGCCGTTGTGGGCGACCGCGTCGGCGGGTACGCCCTCGGCGAAGTCGGTCTTGAACACCGCGACGCCCTGCGCCAGCAGTGGCCGCAGCAGGCCCTGGAACCAGCGCACCGCGGCCGGGTTCGTGAGGTCCACGACGGCGCCAGCCGGGTAGCTGCCGTGCCAGGTGTCGGCGACGTACGTGCCGCCGTCGGGATGGCGCAGGAAGTACCCGGCGGCCTCGGCCTCGGCGTAGAGCGGGCTGCCGGTCATCAGGTACGGGTTCATCCACAGGCACACCCGGAAGCCCTGCTCGGTGAGGTCCTTGAGCATGCCGTCCGGGTCGGGGAAGGCGTCGGCGTCCCAGCGCAGGTCCGACCAGTGCCCGGCGACCTGCCAGTAGCAGTCCAGGTGCAGCACGTCGCAGGGGACGTCCCGCTCGCGGAGGCGCCGGGCCCGCTCCAGCACCCGCTGCTGGCTGTCCGGGAAGAAGCCGGACGAGATCCACGCGCCGAACGCCCACCGCGGCGGCAGGTACGGCCGCCCGGTCAGCGAGTCGAGCCGGTCGAGCACCCGCTCCGGGGTGGGCCCGGCCAGCACGTAGTAGTCGAGCAGGTCGTCCGGGACGAGGATCTGCACGCTGCTGTGGGTGCTCGCGCACACGTCGAACTGCACCGGCAGCCCGCTGTCGACGAGGACGCCGTAGCCGCGGTCGGACAGGTAGAACGGCACGTTCTTGTGCGAGCGGTCGGACTCGCCGCCGAAGGCGTCGAAGTTCCACATCAGCGGTCGCTGGCCGCGCTTGTCCAGCGGCGTGAACTTCTCGCCGAAGCCGACGAACCGTTCGTCGCCGGGTGCCACGAAGCTCTCGTGCCAGGCGACCGGCTCGCCGTCGACTGTGGAGCGGCCGAGCGGCAGCGTGCGGCGGCGGCCGCTGATGTCCCGCGTACCACCGTCGGAGGCCAGTAGCAGCCGCCCGTCGGAGGCGAGGAAGCGCAGCCCCCACGGGTCCAGGCGCACCTCGGCGACCACGCCGCCGGCGCCCACCCGGACGTGCCCGTCGGCCACGGTCACCGTCGCCGGGTGCGGCTGCGGGTGGACCAGCGTCAGCGCGGCCGCGGACCGGCTGCGGACGGAGAGGTCGTCGGCGAGGCGTACCCGGATGATCCCGTCTCCGGCGGCCTCGACGCGCGCGACCAGCGTGCGGCCGGACGCGCAGGTCGCGGTGAGCGTGACGCCGTGCGCGTCGGTCGCGGCGACCTCGGCCCGCAGCACGTCGTCGGCGCCCTCCTCGCCGGGGGCGCGGACCGGCAGGTCGGGCGGGTCGGCCACGAACGTCTCGTACGGGACCAGCGGCGGGCGGTACGGCATGGGCGTCTCCTCGCGGCGTCCACGGGCGGTCCCGCCAGTTTCTTTGGAAGCCCAACTAACTGTCAATGATCGACGGCATTGACTTTCCTTCTCACCTGTTCCTATTTTGGCCGGGATGCCAACTAAAACGCCGTGGGACGACGGCCGGCTCTGCTACGGCGGGGACTGGAACCCGGAACAGTGGCCGCCCGAGGTGTGGCGCGAGGACGTCGCCCTGATGCGCGCGGCCGGGGTCGACCTGGTCACCGTCGGCGTGTTCGCCTGGTCCCGGCTGGAACCCGAACCCGGCCGCTACACGCTCGGCTGGCTCGACGACGTCCTGGACCTGCTGCACGCGGCCGGCATCCGGGCCGCCCTGGCCACCCCCACCGCGTCGCCGCCACCCTGGTTCTCGCTGCGCCACCCGGACGCGCTGCCGGTCACCGCCGACGGCGTCCGCCTGACCCACGGCAGCCGGGACACCTACTGCGCCGCCGCGCCCGCGTACCGGCACGCCGCCCGCAGCATCGCCGAGGTGCTGGCCGCCCGCTACGCGCACCACCCGGCGCTCGCGCTGTGGCATGTGCACAACGAGTACGGCACCACCTGCCACTGCCCGCACATCGAGGCGGCGTTCCGCCGCTGGCTCACCACTCGCTACGGCGACCTCGACGCGCTGAACGACGCCTGGGTCACCAGCTTCTGGAGCCAGCACTACTCCGACTGGGCTCAGGTCGGCACACCCCGCGCCACCCAGTACCTCGCCAACCCCGGCCAGCTGCTCGACTTCCGCCGCTTCTGGTCCGACACGTTGCTGTCCGCGTACATCGAGCAGCGTGACCTGCTCCGCGTGGCCAACCCGGCGGTGCCTGTCACCACCAACTACGTGCTCGGCGACTGGGTGCCGGTCGACCACGCCCGCTGGGCGCGCGAGGTCGACCTGGTCGCGATCGACCACTACCCGTCCGCGACCGGCATGGGCGCCGAGGAGCAGACCGCGTTCGCCGCCGACGTGGCCCGCGGCTGGGCCCGTCACGGTGCCGGCCGTCCGGTGCCGTGGCTGCTGATGGAGAGCGCGCCCAACCAGATCCACACCGCCGGGCGGATGCACACCAAGGAACCCGGCCGGATGACCCGGCACAGCCTCGCCCACGTGGCACGCGGTTCCGCCGGGGTGATGTTCTTCCAGTGGCGGGCCCCGGCCGGCGGGGCGGAACGCTTCCACTCGGCTGTGGTGTCGCACGCCGGGGCGGATACCCGCGTGTTCCGCGAGGCCGCCGACCTGGGCGCCGCGCTGGGCCGCCTCGCCGGAACCGTGGCGGGCCGCGTCCGGGCGGCGGTGGCCATCGCGTACGACGCGGCGAGCGGCTGGGCGCTGCGGCACCCGGGGATGCCCCGCGACGCACTCGACCACCCCGGCGAGGCCGCCGCCGCGCACCGGGCCCTGTGGCACGCGGGCGTCACCGCCGACGTGGTGCCGCCCGGCACCCCGCTCGACGGTTGCCGGCTGCTCGTGCTACCCGCCCTCTACCTGGCCTCGGACGCCACAGTCGACTGGGTACGCCGGCACGTTCACGACGGTGGGCACCTGCTGGTGACCTGGCTCAGCGGCGTCGCCGACGAGCACGCCCGGGTACGCCTCGGCGGCTACCCGGGCGCGTACCGGGATCTGCTCGGCGTGCGGGTGGAGGAGTTCCACCCGCTCGCCGACGACGATCACGTGCCGCTGAGCGGGGGCGGGACCGGCCGGATCTGGTCGGAGACGGTGCACCCGGCCGGCGCGGAGACGGTGCGCGCCTACGCCGGGGGAGTGCTGGACGGGCGGCCCGCGATCACCCGGCACCGGGTCGGTGACGCGTACGCCTGGTACGTCTCCACCCGCCCCGACGACGACACCTACCGGCGGCTGCTCACCAAGGCAGCAGGGCTCGCCGGTGTGACCCCGGCCTGTCCCGGCGCGCCCGAGGGCGTCGAGGCGGTACGCCGCCACGACGGCCTGCTCTACCTGCTCAACCACACCGACCGGCCGCAGCGGGTGCCGACTGCCGGGTTCGAGCTGCTGACCGGCGCGACCGTCGACGGCGAGTTGACGGTGGCGCCCGGTGGCGTGGCGGTGGTACGCGAGGAGACCCCGTGACGCGCTCCGGCGGAGGGACTGCGGCGGGCGCTGACGCGCGTACCCCGGGTCAGGGGGTGGCGACGGCGGCGCGGGAGCGGTCGGCGGCGATCCGCACCGCGAGCGCCGCCAGCACCGTGCCCATCACCCACCGCTGCACGCGCGCCCAGCCCGGACGGCGGGTGAGGAACGCCGACACCGAGCCGGCGCTCAGCACGATGAGCGCGTTCACGGTCAGCGCCACGGCGATCTGGGTCAGGCCGAGCAGCAGACTCTGCACCGCCACGTGCCCCCGCGCCGGGTCGACGAACTGCGGCAGCAGCGACACGTACAGGATGGCGATCTTCGGGTTGAGCAGGTTGGTGACCAGGCCCATGATGAACAGGCGCCGGGGCCGGTCCGGCGGCAGCGGCGCCGGGGTGAACGCCGACGTGCCACCGGGGCGCAGCGTCCGCCAGGCCAGCCACAGCAGGTACGCCGCGCCGGCCAGCTTCACCGCCGTGTACAGCGGCGGGACCAGCACGAACACGGTGGCGATGCCGGCCACCGCGGCGGCCAGGTAGACCAGGAAGCCGACCGCCACGCCGAGCAGCGACACCAGCCCGGCCCGCCGCCCCTGCGTCACCGACCGGGACACCAGGTAGACCATGTTCGGCCCGGGCGTGAGCACCAGACCGAGCGCCACCAGGGCGATTCCCATGACCGCGCCGACAGTGACCACGTCGCCTCCCCGTTGCCGCCTACCCGGACCCTACGCCCACCCGCCGCCCCGCACTGTCCCCGCCCGCCCTCACTGCGTCGATCATGAAGTTGACTGCCGGCGGTGCCCGATTTGTCGCCGCCAACCTCATGATCGCCGGGGCGGGGGGCGGTGGTGCCGGTGCTGCGGCGGTGATACTTGCCGCATGTCGATCGTGCTGTCCGCACCGGCCACCCCGACCGCTCCCGCCCTGCTGCTGCGCCCGTGGCGCGACGGTGACGCCGACGCGCTGATCGAGGCGTACCGGGATCCGGTGCTGCGCGCCTGGACCAGGCATCCGGTGACCGGACCGGCGCAGGCGCAGGTGTTCCTGCGGCGCAGCCACCAGGGCTGGGCGGCCGGGCACCGGTTCATGTTCGCGGTGCTGGAGGAGGACCGGGTGGCGGCCTGCGTGGTGCTCAAGGACGTCCGTCCGGGACGCCCGTCCGCCGAGATCGGCTACTGGACCGCCGCGCCGGCACGCGGCCGCGGCGTCGCGCCACGGGCGGTCGAGGCGGTCACCGCATGGGCGTTCGCCCGGTTCGCCGCCGCCGGCCTGACCCACCTGGAGCTGCTGCACCAGGTCGACAACCCGGCCTCCTGCCGGGTGGCGGAGAAGAGCGGGTACGTCTTCACCGAGGTGCTGCCGGCCCGCGCGCCGTTCCCCCGGGACGGCCACCGCCACGTCCGCCGCCTGCCCTGACGGCGGCCCGGTCTCAGCGGCCGAGCAGGCGCAGCAGCAGCCTTGGCTCGCCCGGCCACGCGTCGAGCAGCACCTGCCGGGGCATCTGCCGGGCGGCGTAGCGCAACGCGAGCGCGACCACCACGATGTCGTCGAGCGGGCCGATCACCGGCAGGAACTCCGGGATCAGGTCGATCGGGCTGGCCACCCAGATTCCGGCGACCACGATCGCGACGCGGGCGCGGCGCGGCACCCGCGGGTCGCGGCGCAGCCGTCGTACCGCTGTCACGCAGTCGGGCACGAACGCGGCCAGATCACGCAGGATCCCCGGTGGCAGGCGCCGGGCCAGCAGCACCAGCACCGCCCAGCTCCCGACCAGGCAGGCCGCCGCCACCGCGAGTCCGATGAGCCAGTCGCGCACGCCGCCACCCCTTTCGGTACCCGGTGGCACGCTACGCGGCGGACCCGGCCGGCGCGCGGGAACAGCCCGGCCCCGCGCGACGCTGACTCTTGTCGGACGGTGGCGGTTACCGTGGGTACGGGAGGTGACGGCGGTGACGACAGGCTGGGAGGCCGCGGTCGAGGCGCAGATCCGCTCGGCCCAGGAGCGTGGCGAGTTCGACAACCTGCCGGGCGCGGGCAAGCCCATCCCGGGGCGCGACATGCCCTACGACGAGGGCTGGTGGATCCGCAGCTTCATGGAGCGCGAACAGATCCCGTCCGACCTGCTGCTGCCCACACCGCTGCAGCTGCGCCGCCGCATCGAACAGCTTCCGGCCGAGCTGCGCGACCTGCCCACCGAGGACGCCGTCCGCTCGTACGTGGCGGCGCTCAACACCGAGGTGGTGGCCTGGCTGCGTACCCCGACCGGGCCGCGCGTGGTGGTCCGCCCGGTGAACGTCGAGGAGGCGGTGCACCGCTGGCGCACTGATCGGGAACGTGCCGCGCCGGTCGTCGCGGCACCGGAGCCGCAGCACGCCACCTCGGCCCGCCCGCGCCGTCGGTGGCGCTGGTGGCGTCGCTGAGAGCGTTCAGGGACGTGCGGCCTGCCAGGTCCACGCGGTCCGCCGCGGCCTGCCGCCGAGCGGCGCGCGGCCGGTCAGCCACAGCAGCACCGGCGCCGGGTCGCCGTCCGGCGCGTCGGGGAACAACCGGCGCACCACCCGCGCGCACAGCCCGGCGGGCGGCGACCAGTTCAGGTCGAGCCCTCGGGTCAGGTCGTGCGTGTGCAGCAGGATCTCGGCCACGCCCATCGCGGCGAACCCAGCCGGATCGCACGGGCCGAAGTGCCATGCCCGGTCGTCCGGGCTCGCCTCGTCGATGGTGGCGGCGAGCATCCCGGCCGCGGCCGCCGCGACGGTGAGCACCTCGGCGGGCGCGGCGTCGGCGCGTACCCGCAGGTCGAAGGGGAGGTAGCCGCCGTCGGGCCGGCCGGACACCTGACCGGCGTACGCGACCAGGTCGTGCGCGATGTGCGCGGCCGTGGTCCAGCAGGACCAGTCCAGGTCGCCCGCGCGTACCGTCCAGTCCCGGTCGGCGGCGGGCCGCAGCACGGCGGTCATCGCGTCAGCGGCGGCGCGGACGTCGCCACCGTTCACCTGCGCCGTACCCGCAGTACGCAGGTGAGCATCGGCAGCGTGAACTCCCCGTCGGCCGTCTCCGGCCGGCTCGCCAGGTACGCGCGGATGCGGTCGAGCGTCTCGGTGCGTTCCCGTTCCGGCATGACGAGCATCCCGGCCCGGGTGGCGAGCGTCGCCACGAGCGAATCGGCGGTGCGGCGCTGCCCGTGCGGGAACTCCGCCTGCTCCGGCGAGCCGAACCGGGCCTCGCCGCTCTTCGGCAGGTGCATGGCCGCCGTCGCGGCGCGCCAGCTCGCGGGCGTGTCCCGGGGGCCGATGGCGGCGCTGCCGCTGACCGCCGCGAGCCCGGCGACCCAGTCGACCCGGTCGTCCACGACGTTCCACAGTCCGGCCAGGACACCGCCGGGGGAGAGGACGCGGGCGATCTCCGGCCCGGCCACGGACATGTCGAACCAGTGCATGGCGTTGCCGGCGACCACGGCGTCGACGGAGGCGTCCGGCAGCGGGATCGCCTCGGCGCTGCCGGACAGCGCACGTACGCCAGGCAGGGTGCGGCGGAGTTCGGCGAGCATCGCCGGGTCCGGCTCCACGGCCGCGACGTCGTCGCTCACCTCGGCCAGCGTGGCGGTGAGCTTGCCGGTGCCCGCGCCGAGGTCGAGAACCCGCGCACCGGGTGCGCCGTCGAGCGCCCACCGCAGGGCGGCCCGCGCGTAGTCAGGGCGGTGTTCGGCGTACGCGGTGGCCGCCGCGCCGAACGAGGTGGAGTGCCGAAGTCGTGCGTCTTCGTCCATCCGGTCACCCTAGCGACGGCCCGGACTCCTTGACGTGCGAACACCACTTCGTGAATACTGGATCGTAGTTCGAGGGGGAGTACCCGACGTACCACGCACCGCCGTCAGTACGGGCCCGGCCCATCCGGATCCCGGCGGTGCAGCCACCGCCGTCAGTGGCCCGGGGAGACCTTCGTCCAGCAGCGCCGGCACCCGCCGGCCCGGGCGAGAGGTCTCCTTCGGTATGTCCGTGTCCTGGTGGATCTGGGCAGTACTCATGCTGGCGATCGCGGCGATGCTCGCCGTGGACCTGTTCCTGCACCGCGACAACCACGTCATCGACTTCCGTGAGGCAGCGGTCTGGTCCGGTATCTGGATCGCGGCCGGCCTGCTCTTCGGCGTCGTCCTGTGGGTCTGGCAGGGCGGCGACGTGGCGGGCACCTACTACGCCGGCTACCTGATCGAGAAGGCGCTGTCGATCGACAACGTCTTCGTCTTCGCGCTGATCTTCACATCCTTCGCCGTGCCCGCCGCGTTCCAGCACAAGGTGCTGTTCTGGGGGGTCATCGGCGCCCTGGTGTTCCGGCTGGTGTTCATCTTCGTCGGTGCCGAGCTGCTGGAGACGTTCTTCTGGACCGCGTACGTGTTCGGCGCGTTCCTCGTCTACACCGGCTACAAGATGGCGTTCCGCCACGGCGAGCAGACCCCGCCGGACCGTAACCCGGTCGTCCGGCTGGTCCGCCGGATCGTTCCGACCGACCCGGCCTTCCACGGTGACAGGTTTTTCACCCGGGTCGACGGGAAGCGGGTCGCGACCCTGCTGTTCGTGGTCCTGATCGCGGTGGAGGCCACCGACCTGATCTTCGCCGTCGACAGTGTCGCCGCGATCCTGGCGATCACCACCAGCACGTTCATCGTCTGGACCGCAAACGCCTTCGCCATCCTCGGCCTGCGCAGCCTCTACTTCTGCCTCGCCGGGCTGCTGCGCCGCTTCGTGCACCTGCACTACGGCCTGGCCGTTCTGCTCGCCTTCGCCGGCGTGAAGTTGATCCTCTCGGAGACGCCCGTCGGCAAGCTGCCCATCCCGGTCACCCTCGGCGTGATCGTGGTGACGATCGCGGTGTCGATCGTGTGGAGCCTGCGCAGCACCCGCGGCACCGCGCCGGACGGCAGCTGACGCGAGGACGGGCGCACTACCATCTGCGCATGGGCTCGGGCGGGGCGTCTGTCGAAGCCGTCTTCTTCGGCACCTCGACCGTCCACGTGTCCGACGGCAGCTCCGGAATCCTGATCGACGGTTTCCTGAGCCGGCCCTCACTGCTGCGCGTCGCGCTGGGCCGCGTGGCCCCCGACCTCGGGCGGATCACCGCCGCGCTCTCCCGGGCCGGCGTGACTCGTGTCGACGCGCTCTTCGTCTCCCACTCCCACTACGACCACGTCATGGACGCCCCCGAGGTGGTGAAGCACCTCGGGGGACGTCTGTTCGGCTCCGAGTCCACTCTCAACGTGGGACGCGGCGCGGGCCTCGACGAGCAGTCGATGACGCGCATCGCCGACGGCGACGAGTACCCCGTCGGCGCGTTCACCGTGCGCGTGTTCGTCGGCGACCACAGCCCGGGCAACAGGTTCCCGGGTGTGATCGAGGCGCCGCTCGTCCCGCCGGTCAGGGCGAGCAGATACCGCGACGGCGGGTGCTTCTCGTTCCTCGTCACCCACCCCGGCGGTTCGCTGCTGATCCACCCGAGCGCCAACTACGTGCCGCACCGGTTCGACGGGCTCGACGTCGACGTCCTCTACCTCGCGATCGGCGCCCTGGGGGTGCAGCCGCAGCAGTTCCAGAGCGACTACTGGCGGCACGTGGTGGACGCGACCCGGCCCGGCCTGATCGTACCGATCCACTGGGACGACTTCTTCGTCTCCCTGGACCGCGGGCTGCGGCCGCTGCCGAGGTTCTTCGACAGGTTCGCCGTGGCCAGGGCGTTCCTCGACCGCAAGAGCCGGGAGAGTGGCATCGCCGTACGGTTCCCGAAGCCCTTCGAGGTCGTCAGGCCGTTCGTACGCTAGGTGCTCTCGTCGCACGCGGCGCCGATCGCGAGTCGCACCTCGACCTGCCGTCCGGGCGACTTGATCACCAGCGGTACGCACGCCGGGCCCGCCACCCACGTGCCGCCGGTGTAGACCGACCATGCGGTCGACGCGCTCGCGGCCGGGCACGCCTCGACCTGCACAGTGGTCGCCGGGACGGCGCCCGGGCCCCACCCGATGCGGGCGCGGTCCTCCCAGCCGGGCGCCACCCGCACCTCCACGGCCGCTCCGGCCCGTACGAGCAGGCCCCATTTGGCGAAGAGCCGCGTCGGCCCTCGGTCATCGGACGACCCGGTCGGTTGCACCACAGTCGACGACACCGCCACGGCGTCAGCCACGACGCGGTACCCCTCACCCGGTTCCGGTGTCGTGGCGATCGAATCGGCGCACCGCAGGCGCTGCCCGCCCTCGGGCAGTGGTGGCAGCGGCGCGGCCTGCGCGCCGGGAGAGGAGGGGTCCGGCGCGGCCGGTGCAGGTCGCTCCGCATCGTCCTCGCTCGTACAACCTGCGGCTGCGAGCAGCAGGCAGGTGGTCAGGGCGACGTGCCCCCATCTCCGGTTCGCGGCGCGCACGCCTCGATCCTCCCAAACCTCGCCTTCGAGGCAAGCCCACGCGGGGATCTGTTTAACGGATTACCGGTAACAGCAATCCGATAAATCATGTGGTCAAACAGGACGAATCGACACCGCACCATAATGACAGTTATGTGCGCGCGGGTTCAGGAGGCCGCTGTCGGCGTACGATCAGGCCACCGCAGCCGACCCCAGAAAGCAGGCGATGGTGTTCGACGCGACGCTGACCCGGATCAACGACGGCGTGCAGATGCACCACCAGCACGGCCGACGGGAGGACGCCCGCGACCTGTTCGCCCGGATCTGGGACGAGATCGGCGGGGAACAGGGCGACCCCCTGCACGTCTGCGTCCTCGCCCACGCGATGGCCGACGTGCAGGACGACGCACGTCAGGAGCTTGCCTGGGACCGGCGGGCGCTCGCGGCGGCCGACCTGCTCACCGATGCCCGGGTCGCACAGGCCGGGGTGCCGATGTCGGTCGCCGGGCTGTACCCGTCGCTGCATCTGAACCTGGCGGAGTGCCACCGCAAGCTCGGCGAACTCGACCAGGCCCGGGACCACCTCCAGCGGGCCCGGGAGGGGATCGGCGCGCTCGGCGACGACGGCTACGGAAAGCTGATAAGGGCTGGACTCGATCGGCTGTCGCAGGAACTGGCCGCCGGATAGGCCGCAGACGACTGGCTAGCCGCTGGTGCGCGCTGACGGGGTGACGGCGGCGACGACCAGGTCGACGATGCCGTCGGCGTAGTCGTCGGTCAGTGGGCCGTTGCGCAGCAGCCAGCGGTGGTAGAGCGGGCCGAACAGCAACTCCACCACCTGGTCCAGGGCGGCGTCGGGGCGCACCTGGCCGGCCTCGCGGGCGGCCTCCAGGCGGGCGCGGACCGCGTTCAGCTGGGGACGGAGCAGCCGGTCGCGCGCCTGGCCGCCCAGGTCCTCGTCGGCGAGTGTCTCGATGGTGACGGCGCGGGTGGTGGCGGACAGCCGTGGATCGGCGAACTCGGCGACGGTGGCCCGGAGCACCTGGCGCAGATCGGCCCGCAGGTCACCGGTGTCGGGAAGGGTGATGACCTCCGGCATGTCGTCGGCGAGCGCGTCCAGGATGACCGCGCCCTTGCCGCGCCACCAGCGGTAGATGGTCTGCTTGCCGACCCCGGCACGGGCGGCGATCGCCTCGACGGTCAGGGCCTGGTAGCCGGTCTCGGTCAGCAGCTCCAGCGCGGCGGCGAGGATCGCGCGGCGGGACTGCTCGTTGCGGCGGGTGGGCTGCGGGGTCACAGCGAGAGCCTACAACGAGACGAGACGTATCGTCTTGACGGCCACGTCGAGCTGTGCTCTGCTTTGGCAAGCGAGACGGGACGTCTCGTCTCAACAGAGATCAGGAGATCACGTGCCGCACATCGCAATGGTCAGCATTCCGTTCCACGGCCACGTCAACCCGAGCCTGGAGATCATCAGTACCCTCGCGCGGCGCGGTCACCGGGTCACCTACGCCAACGATCCCGCCTTCGCCGAGGTCATCCGGGCCACCGGCGCCGAGTTGAAGCCGTACACGTCGACGCTGCCCGCCGACGGCGGCGCCGGCATCGACGACCCGATCGCGCAGCTCACGCCCTTCCTCGACGATGCGATCGCCATGCTGCCGCAGCTGCGGGCCGCCTACGCCGACGACCGGCCGGACCTGTTCCTCTACGACATCGCCGGCGCGCCGGCCCGGCTGCTCGGCGAACAGTGGGGGATCCCGGCCGTCCAGCTCTCCTCGACGTTCGTCGCCTGGGACGGCTACGAACAGGAGATGGCGCCCGCCGTGGAGGCGATGCGGGCCGATCCGCGCGGCGCCGACTACTACCGGCGGTTCACTGAATGGCTGACCGCCGAGGGTTCCTCGGTCACCGACAGCATGGCGTTCCAGGGGCGGCCGGTGCGCAGTCTCGTCCTGCCACCGGAGGCGCTCCAGCCGAACGCCGACCGGGTGGACCGGTCGGTCTACAGCTTCGTCGGCCCGGTGCTGGGCGACCGCTCCGGCCAGGGTTCCTGGGTACGACCGGAGCGCGCCGAGAAGGTCCTGCTCGTCTCGCTCGGCTCTGCCTTCACCCGGCAGCCCGAGTTCTACCGCCGCTGTGTCGCCGCGTTCGGTGACCTGCCCGGCTGGCACACCGTTCTCCAGATCGGCAAGCACGTCGAACCCGCCGAACTCGGTCCCGTCCCGGACAGCGTCGAGGTGCACCGGTGGGTGCCGCAGCTGGCCGTACTGGAGCAGGCGGACGCCTTCGTCACCCACGCCGGCATGGGCGGCAGCAGCGAGGGTCTCTACTGCGGGACGCCGATGATCGCCGTACCGCAGGCGGCCGACCAGTTCGCGAACGCCGAGCAGCTGGCCGCGCTCGGCGTCGCCCGGGTCGCCGACTCGGCCGGCGTCACCGCCGCGGAACTGCGCGAGACGCTGCTCGCCCTCACCTCGGACCCCGTCGTGGCCGCCCGCAGCGCGGAACTCAAGCGGCAGGCCCGCGCCGCCGGCGGCGCCGACCGGGCCGCCGACCTGATCGAAGCCGAACTCGCCGCGGTACGGGGCGGCGCCGCGAGCGGCGGGTGAGGCGTGGTCGCGGCGGCACCCGGCCGCCGCGACCACGCCCCGGTCAGTCCTCCGCCAGCACCGTGAAGGTGAAGGCGGAGCTCGTCGGACGCTTCAGCGGAATGTCGCACTTGACCCGGCGCAGCACCTCGGACCGGGTGAGCCCGAACCGGCGGGCGATGAGCCGGTCCGGGCGTACCGGCACCGGGTCGGCGAAGGTGACGTCCACCTGGACGGGCCACCGGTCCAGCGGCACCGTGGGCGCATCGAGCGTCCACGCGTCCGTCCAGTCCAGGGTGAAGCGGCAGCGCCGGGCGAACGCCGGATCCAGCAGTGTGGCAGCCACCAGGGCGGGGTCGTTGAGCTGGTGGCCGTGCAGCTCGGTGGGATCGAACGAACTGACGGTCGCCCGCTCCCGGACGGTGAGCTTGACGGTGCGGTCGCAGGACACGCACCGGACGAGCAGCCACACGTCCAGCAGCTTGCCGTTGGCGTTGACGCGGAACCGGCCCTTGGCGGCGGTGGCCGACTCGGCCCGGCAGACGGCGCAGCGCAGCGACAGCAGCGGAAGGCGGGTCCGGCGCACGACCCAGGGCAGCACGATATGCGGTTGGGATGACATGGAGACCTGATCTCTGAAGACCTGACGCGAGGCCGATTACGCGCGGCCTCGGACGCTGTGGCCGGGCGCGCGAGGGCAGCCCGGGGAGCCGGCGCGCAACGGCCGGCTACAGGCGTGGGGAACGTGTCAGGTTCTAGAGAGCAGGAGGGGTCACGCGAAATCGTCCTTCTTCGCTGCGGCAGGAGTGCGGGAAACGTACGGGACGTCCGGAACCGCTCTCAACCCGTTTTCCGGCGCCGCTGCCATGCGGCGCCCGTCACTTCACTCACTAAAAGTTTGCACTGTCTGCAAGATCACTCGTAGAGTCGGCGCGTGACCCCGGATCAGAGCCGCCCCGGCCTGCGTGACCGCAAGAAGCGCCAGACCCGCGCCGCCCTCAGCGCCGCCGCGCTGCGCCTGGTCGCCGAACGCGGCCTGGACCAGGTGACGGTGGAGGAGATCAGCGAGGCCGCCGACGTGTCGGCCCGCACCTTCTTCAACTACTTCCCCAGCAAGGACGAGGCGCTGCTCGGCGACCAGCCGACCGACCGCGAGGTGCTTGCCGCCCGCATCGTCGCCGCCCCGCCGGAGCTGTCCGCGTTCGACGCGCTGCGGCAGGCCTTCGACGACGTGGTCGAGGCCATCGAGGCAGATCGGGACGTGTGGCTGCTGCGCCTGCGGGTGATCGCGGCGAACCCGTCGCTTCTTCCGCGCCTGATCAGCGGCAACGCCGAGACCGAGCAGGTGATCGTCGCGGCGGTGGCCACCCGGCTGGGGCTCGGCCCGTGCCACGGCCACCCGACGCTCGTCACCACAGTCGCCGGCGCGGTCTTCCGCACGGCCCTCATGCAGTGGGTCGAGCGACCCGGCACGGCGACGCTGCGCGAACTGACCGCCGAGGCGTTCGCCGCCGTCGCCGCCGGCCTGCCCGACCCGTACTGACCCCTCCCGCCCGCGCACGGCCGCTCGCCTGCGCACACGACAAGGAGTTCGATGACCACCGCCACTGTTCCGCCCGCCGAGACGGGTACGCGGATGTCGCGCCGGGAGGTCCTCCAGGCGTTGTCCGGCCTGATGGTCGGCATGTTCGTGGCGATCCTCGCCTCGACGGTGGTGGCGAACGCGCTGCCCCGGATCATCGCCGACCTCGACGGCAGTCAGACCGTCTACACCTGGATCGTCACCAGCGAGCTGCTGGCGATGACCGCGACGGTGCCGCTGTGGGGCAAGATGGCCGACCTCTACAGCAAGAAGCTGCTGATCCAGTTGTCTCTCGGCCTGTTCGTGGTCGGCTCGCTGGTCGCCGGCTTCACCCCGAACGTCGAGGTGCTGCTGTTCAGCCGGGTCATCCAGGGCATTGGCGCGGGCGGCATGACCGCGCTCGCCACGATCGTCATGGCGGCCATGATTCCGCCGCGTGAGCTGGGCCGGTACGCCGGAATCTTCGGCGCCGTCTTCGGTGTCGGCACCATCGCCGGCCCGCTGATCGGTGGCGTCCTGGTCGACACGTCCTGGCTCGGGTGGCGCTGGTGCTTCCTGATCGGCGTGCCGTTCAGCCTGCTGTCCATCGCGCTGCTGCAGAAGACGCTGCACCTGCCTGTGGTACGCCGCAAGGTCCGCATCGACTGGCTCGGCGCCCTGCTGATCACCTCGGGCGTGTCCACGCTGCTGATCTGGTCGTCGCTGGCCGGCAACAAGTTCGACTGGGCGTCCGGCTGGACCGCGCTGCTGGTCGGCGGCGGGCTGGCGCTGCTCGCGCTCGCCGTGTTCGTCGAGTCCCGCACCGAGGAGCCGATCATCCCGCTCGGCATCTTCCGCAACCGCACCGTCAGCCTCACCACGATCGCGAGCATCCTCGTGGGCGTGGCGATGTTCGGCGGCACCGTCTTCCTGTCGCAGTACTTCCAGACCTCGCTCGGCAAGTCGCCGACGGCGGCCGGCCTGATGAGCCTGCCGATGGTCCTTGGCCTGCTGGTCTCCTCGACGGTGGCCGGCCAGCTGATCACCAAGTACGGCCGATGGAAGATGTTCCTGGTCGCCGGCGCCGCGGTGATGACGGTCGGCATGCTGCTGCTGAGCACCATCGACGCGAACACGAGCGTGCCGATGCTGTCGGTGTACATGGCGGTGCTGGGTGTCGGCGTCGGCATGCTCCTGCAGAACCTGGTGCTGGCCGCGCAGAACGACGTACCGGCCGCGGAACTCGGCGCGGCCACCTCGGTGCTGACGTTCTTCCGCAGCATGGGCGGCGCGGTCGGCGTGAGCGCGCTCGGCGCGGTCCTGGCGAACCGGGTGACCTCGCTGACCGTCGAGCGGCTGGGCCCGATCGCGGCCGGCGGCGGATCGGCCGAGGTGCCGGACCTGTCCGCCCTGCCGGAACCGGTGCTGCGGATCGTGCAGGACGTCTACGGCATCGCCACGTCGGAGATGTTCCTCATCGGCGCGCCGTTCGCGCTGCTCGCCCTGATCGTCGTGCTGTTCATCAAGGAGAAGCCGCTGAACACGCTCAGCGGAGACGAGCGCCGGGCCCGCGAGGAGGCGGCAGCAGCCGGCATGCACTGACCACGTCCGGTCGAGCGTGACGGACCGCCCCCGGCCACACCGGGGGCGGCCCTTCCTCGCGTACGGTCAGCGTTCGGTGCGGTCGTTGATCTCGGTGCCGGACTCGCCGGGCATGGCGCCGATCGCCTCCTCGGCGGCCCGGCCGCCGGTGCTCTCGTCGCCCTGCGTCAGCGAGCTGCGGGGCAGCCCGGCCAGGTGCGCCGGGTCCTCGATCGGCTGGGGCGGCCACTGGTCCTGCGTACCGTTCGTCACCCCGGCGCGGCGTAGCGCCTCGACCAGTTGGTCCGGCGACAGGCGGTCGACCTCCTGTATGCCGGCCCCGCGCGCAATCGCCTGCAGTGTCTTCAGGTCTTCGCTCACGAATGTCTCGGCCATGCCCGAGCCTTCCCGGCCCCCAAGACAAGGAAACCGGCGGGCCCGCCCCGTCCGGATCGATCATGAAGTTGTACCGGACAAACCGGGCGCCGGACACCGTCAACCTCATGATCGACGCGAAATGGGGGGTTCGGTCAGCGGCGGGCGGGTTTGCGGTCGGGGCGAGGACGGTCCCGTTCCGGGTCGACGCCCACCTGCACGGCGAACGCCGGGTCCACCGCGAGCAGGGGACGGGGGCCGAACAGGGCCATTCCGGTGAGGAGCGTGTCGGTGTCCCGGCCCTGCCAGACCGGGCGGCGCTCGGGGTCGAGGTCGGCGTGCTCGCGGCGCAGCCGTCGCAGCAGCGCGCGGGCGGCGGCGCCGGTCTCCGGCACCTCGGTCAGCCACCAGCCACCGAGCGCGGTGGCCAGGCAGCACAACAGCAGCCCGGCGACCGACGCCGGACCGCCCGCCGAGCGCCCCTCGACAGCGCTGTCCACGAGCCGGGTCAAACCGACCGCGGCGACCGCGAACAGCGGCACCGTGCCCAGCGCGATCCGCCGTCGCTGCGCGCGGGTGAGCAGCCACCCGTCGCGGACCAGCCGCCCGACCGTACGGCGCAGCGCCCGGCCCACGGCCGGGTCGGCGAGCACCGCCGCCCAGGTCTGCGGGCGGCGCAGCGCGGTGTGCAGGGCCCGCACCAGCGCGGGCGAGCCGGACGGGGGCGGCCCCTGCGCGTGCAGGGTGGAGTTCGCCGACGTCGACCCCGCCCGCGCGGCGCAGCGTGGCCACCCCGACCTGGCAGGCCAGCAGCGCCCGGTCGGTCAGGTACGCCAGCTCGACCCGGTCGGGTGTCGCACCCCGGGTACGGCGGCCGGTCAGTTCCCGTACCGCCACGGCGATCACGACTGCTACGGCGACCGCGCCGAGGTAGTCGAGGAGGAAGACCGGCCCGCTGACTCCCCAGAGCATGGCGGCAAGTATCTCAGGAGCCGTGGCGTACCTCGGTGTCCCAGATCTGTGACCACGGACGCCGCAGTCCCCGCGCGACGAAGATCGGCTCGCCGTTCTCGTCGTTGTCGACGTCGACCCGCTGGTCGACCCGGCCCGCCTCGGTGACCTCGGTGAACCAGGCACGCAGCGGCTCCGGGCGGGACCAGCCGACGACGATCACCACGTCGGCGTCGTCGGGCGGCCGGCCGAACGTGGCCATGCTGTTGTGCCCGGAGTAGGCGTGGGGCAGTCCCCGGGCCGGCCCGTAGCGGGCCAGCGCGCCGGCCTCGCCGTAGTTGCCGGCCAGCACCACCGCCCGGTCGCGCTCGGCCGGGGGCAGTGCGCGGTGCACGGCGGCCACCGAGTCGGCGAACTCGGGCCAGCCGATGGTCTCGCCCGCGTCGTAGTTGGCCGCGACCACGAACCCGGGCAGCCGGTCGGCCGGCAGCGTGGGCAGCAGCAGCACCGCGCTGCTCGCGGCCATCAGCGCGACGGCGGCGACCAGCAGCGCCTGCCGGGCCCGGGCCGCACCGCGCCGCGCCCACTCGACGGCCGGTACCACGCCGGCGGCGGTGAGCACCAGCAGCAGCGGCGCGTCGTAGTAGCCCTTGCCGCCGGCCACCACCACGATCGCGACCACCACCAGCCACGCCCAGGCCAGCGACCGGTACGCCGCCCAGGCCGGCCGGCGCAGCAGCGCCACCAGCCCGGCGACCCACACCGGAACAGCGAACGGGCTGATGATCAGGAACTGGAGCACCACCGCGTCGATCCGGCCGCTGTAGGAGCTGTCCCCGTCGGCGATCGACGCGGCGACGTCGAGCTGCGGGAAGCCGTGCGCGGCCTGCCACGCCGCGTACGGCACGGCGAGCAGCGCGGCGACGCCCGCACCGGCGAGCACCCACCGGTCCCGCAGCAGCCCGCGCGGCCCGGCCATCAGCAACCCGGCGACCAGGCCGACGCCGAGCAGCGCGGGCAGCGGCTTGTTGAGCAGGCCGACACCGAGCGCGAGCCCGGCGCCGAGCGCCCACCGGGTGTCGCCGGTGCGCAGCATCCGTACCACGCACAGCGTGGCGGCCAGCCACACCAGCAGGTCGACGCTCGTGGTGCTGAGCAGATGGCCGCCGGCCAGCACGATGCCCGAGGCGGCGGCGAGCACCGACGCGGCCGTCCGGGCGGCGCGGCCGGCGCCGAACTGCCGGGCGGTCGCGGCGACCAGGACCACCGCCGCGCCGCCGATGAACGCCGACGGGGTACGCAGCACCACCAGGTTGCCCGGCGCGATCGTGTCGGCCAGCCGGGCCAGGGCCGGCACGAGGGGCCCCTGGTCGACGTAGCCCCAGTCGAGGTGCCGGCCGCACAGCAGGAAGTACAGCTCGTCGCGGTGGTAGCCGTAGCGGCCGGCCAGCGACAGCAGCACGACAGTGAGGACCGCGCCCACCACCAGGGACGCGGCGGTACGCGGACCGGCGGGCGGCGGGCCGCCGGGTGCGGCGGCCTCGCTCCGATCGATGTCGGCGACTGATTCGGCCACCCGTCCATGATGGCCCCGGCCGGTGGTCCGTCGATGCCCCGCCACCCTCGGCCGGGTGGACGGAAACCGGTGGCCGGACGGCCGGGGCGGCGGCTAGCGTGCGCGCCGATGCTGATTCGTGACTACACAGACGCCGACTGGGCCCCGGTCCGGCCGATCCTCGCCGACGTCATCACCGCCGCCGACACGTTCCCGTACGACCCGGACTGGCCGCCGGAGACGTTGCGGGAGGTGTGGGTGGAGCGCCCGCCGGGGCGTACCTCGGTCGCGGTGGACCACGACGGCGCGGTGTGCGGCACCGCGAAGATGGGCCCGAACCGGCCCGGGCCGGGGTCGCACGTGGCGACGGCGAGCTTCATGGTCGCGGCGGACGCCCGCGGCCGGGGTGTGGGCCGGGCGCTGTGCGAGGAGGCGCTGGACTGGGCCCGGCGGCAGGGTTTCGCCGCGATGCAGTTCAACGCCGTGGTGGAGACCAACGCGGCAGCCGTGGAGCTGTACCGGCGGCTCGGCTTCACCGTCATCGGCACCGTGCCGGAGGCGTTCGCGCACCCGACGCTGGGACGGGTCGGGCTGCACGTGATGCACCGGCGGCTGTGAGCCCGGCGGCCGGAAAACGCCTCGCCGGATCCGGCGGGTTGCTGACAGGCTGCCCGCCATGACCGCTCAAGCCCTCGCCGGGGCGCTCGCCGACGAGCGCCGCCGGACCGTGTTCGCCGCGATCGTGCTCGGCGCCCGGGACGTGCCGGCCGTGGTGGCCCGTACCGGCCTGCCCGCCCGCGACGCCGCAGTGGCCGTCCGCCGTCTCACCGACGCCGGGGTGCTCGCCGACGACGGCGGCCTGCGGGTCGACGCCGAGCGGCTGCGCGAGTTCGCGCGGGCCGGTGCGGCGGCTTCGGCGGCGCCGGCCGCGAACCCGCGCGAGACGATCCTGCGCACGTTCCTGCGCGACGGCGCGCTGACCCGGCTGCCGGCGCAGCGGGGGCGCCGCCGCGTGCTGCTGGAGCACATCACCGAACGCACCTTCGAACCCGGGCGGCGCTACCCGGAGCGGGAGGTGGACGACGCGCTGCGCCGGTGGTGCGAGGGCGGCGAGGCCGACCACGTGACGCTGCGCCGCTACCTGATCGACGACATGCTGCTCACCCGCGAGCAGGGCGTCTACTGGCGGACCGGCCCGTGACCGGCTGGAGCACGCGGGTCGTGCACCCGGACGAGCCGGACGCGGCGCTGCTGCTGCGCGAGTACATGGCGGAGATGGTGCGCCGCTGGTACGGCCGTCCGGAGCGGCCCGCTGAGGTGGACGCCGCGCTGGCCGAGGACCCGAGCGACGACCTGGTCCCGCCGGCCGGGCTGCTGGTGCTGGTCCGGCGCGACGGCCGCCTCGCCGGGTGCGCCGGGCTGCGATGGCAGCCGGACTGGGCCGAGCTGACCCGGGTGTACGTGCGCCCGGAGCACCGGGGTGCCGGGGGTGGGGCGGCGCTGATCGCCGCGATCGAGGCGTACGCGACCGCCGGCGGGGCGACGCGGATCCGGCTGGACACCCGCTCCGACCTGGTCGAGGCGCGTGCCCTGTATGCCCGGCACGGTTACCGGGAGATCCCCGCCTTCACCAGCGGACCGTACGCGCAGCACTGGTTCGAGAAGACGCTTGCGGGACGAGTTGACGAGGCGGCGCAGGCGCGCTAAAACAGAACCAGGAACTTGAGTCACTTAGACTCAACTTGAGACCTTGGGCCAGGAGAACCGAGGAGGCAAGAGCCATGTTGATGCGTACCGACCCGTTCCGCGAGATCGACCGGATCGCCGAGCAGTTCTTCGGCACCACCGCCCGGCCCGCCGTGATGCACCTCGACGCGTACCGCGACGGCGACCACTTCTACGCGGCGTTCGACCTGCCCGGTGTGGACCCGGACAGCATCGACTGCACCGTCGAGCGCAACGTGCTGACCGTCCGCGCCGAGCGCCGCCGTCCCACCGGCGAGAACGTCGAGCTGGTCGCCGCCGAGCGTCCGATGGGCACGTTCACCCGGCAGCTGTTCCTGGGCGACACGCTCGACACCGACCGGCTTGAGGCCGGCTACGACAACGGGGTGCTGACGCTGCGCATCCCGATCGCCGAGCGCGCCAAGCCGCGCCGGATCACGGTGAGCACGCCCGCCGAGAGCAACGGCCACCGTCAGCTCACCACCGCCTGAGCACGTCACGCCGACGCGGGGGAGGCCGGAGCACCGGCCGACCCCGCGTCGCCGTAGAGCCGGGCCAACGCATGCGCGGTCGCGATGAACCGTTCGCGCAGGTCGGCCGGGGTCAGCACCTCGACCTCCGCGCCGAGCTTCAGCAATTCGGCGTGGGCGTGCCGGACCGACTCGATCGGCACCGTGGTCTCCAGCCATCCGTCCGGGCCGGGCTCACCGGCCGCGGCCCGGGCGGCGCGGCTCATCTCCGGCGGGAACACGTACGGCATGAACTCCAGCGCCGCCACGGTGAGCCGGATGCGGGCCTGGTCGCGGTATACGTCGCGTTCGTAGCGGGCGGTCCACTCCCGCCAGTACGCGGCCAGGTCGAAGTCGTCGGACCGCGCGTACGGCTCGTCGGTGACCTCGACGTCGAGCACCGCACCGACCCGGTAGGTGCGTACCTGTTCCTCGCAGCGGCCCACCAGATACCAGCGGCCGGCCTTGAGCACCACGCCCAGCGGGGCGACGAGCCGGGTCACCTCCCGCGGCGCGCGCCAGCGCCGGTAGCGCAGCCGCACGAGCCGGTCCCGCCAGACCGCGCCGGCCAGCGCCTCCAGGTGCGGGGTGGCTTCGGGGTGCCGGAACCAGCCGGGTGCGTCCAGATGGAATCGTTGCCGGATCCGGCCGCTGCGGTCGGCCAGCTCACCGGGGAGCGCAGCGCGCACCTTCAACTCGGCGGCGGCCACCACCGACGCCAGTCCCAGTTCGGCGGCCGGGCCGGGCAGACCGGCGAGGAACAGCGCCTCGACCTCCGGGCCGGTCATCCCGGTGAGCCGGGTCCGGTAGCCCTCCAGCAGTCGGTATCCGCCGGCCGGCCCCCGATCGGCGTACACCGGCACACCGGCGGCGCCGAGCGACTCGACGTCGCGGTAGACGGTTCGCACCGACACCTCCAGGGCGTCGGCGAGTTCCGGGGCTGTCATCCGCCCCCGGGTCTGCAGGAGTAGCAGCAGGGAGACCAGCCGGCTGGCACGCACCCGGTGACGGTAACCCGGCCCGGGCGGCCGGGAACGGGCGCGCCTCGTCGCCAAACCCCCCACTTACTGAGAACCTTTCTCACATGCTTCGCCCCGAGGTGCTGCCCCGCGCCCGCCCCGCCGCCCTGCCCGCCGGCCCGGCCGACGTCACCGAGGCGTGGCTGCGCAACCGGCGGCTGTCCGAGCACACCCGCGACGCGTACCGCCGCGACGTCACCGGCTGGCTGAGCTGGTGCGCCGAACACGGCGTGGATCCGCTGCGGGCGACCTTCCTCGACGTCAACACCTACGGCCGCGAACTGGAGACCACACCCCGCGGCCGGGCCGGCCGCCCGCTCACCCCGGCCACCGTCGCGCGCCGGCTGTCCGCGCTGTCGAGCTGGTACGACTTCCTGGTCAAGCTGGGCGCGGTGCCGGCCAACCCGGTGTCGGCGGCGGATCGTCCGCGCGTGGACCGGGACCACTCCGCCACCGTCGGCCTGACCCCCGAGGAGGTCGACGCGCTGATCGCCGCCGCCGAGGCCGACACCGGCCCGGCCGCCGCCCGGAACCGGGCCGCCGTCGCACTGCTGGCCGACCTGGGCCTGCGGGTCGGGGAGTTGGTCGCGCTGGACGTGTCCGACCTGGGCACGGAGCGCGGTCACCGCAGCGTCCGCTTCGTCGGCAAGGGCGGCAAGGTACGCCGGCGCGCACTCACCCCCGGCACCGCGTACGCGGTCGACGCCTACCTGGCCGTGCGGGCCGCCGCGCAGGTTGTCACGGTGCCGGAGCTGACCGGTCCGCTGCTGGTCACCTCCACCGGCGGCCGGCTGGACCGGCACGCCGTGTTCCGGCTGGTGCGCCGCCTCGCACAACGTGCCGGGATCGCCGCGTGGGCGAAGCTGTCGCCGCACTCGCTGCGCCACGCGTTCGCCACCACGGCCCGCTCCGAGGGGGTTCCGCTGGAGGACGTGCAGGACGCGATGGGGCACGCCGACCCGCGTACCACCCGCCGCTACGACCGGGACCGGCACAACCTGGACCGCGATCCGGCGTACGCGATCTGGGCCGCGCGGGCCCGCCGGCGCGGCTGAGCCCGTCGTAGCCCCGCCGTAGGGTGCCGGCATGCGACACGGACTGGAGATCGCCTGCGGCGGGGCGGCACTGACGGTTACCGACCTGGTGGCCCTCGGTGAGCTGGCCGAGCGGGTCGGCTGGGACGGGATCTTCCTGGAGGACTACCTCGTCCACCACTCCGGCGACGACCCACCCACCTGGGATCCGTGGCTGGTGCTGGCCGCGATCGCCGGGCGCACCGAACGGGTACGGCTCGGCACCACTGTCACCGCGCTGCCGCGGCGCCGACCGGCCAAGCTGGCGCGCGAGGTGCTCACCCTCGACCACCTCTCCGGGGGCCGGGCCGGCGTCGCGGTCGGAGTCGGCGACCCCGCTGACCCGGGTCTGGCCGCGTTCGGCGAGCCCACCGACCCAAGACCCGCGCCGCGATGCTCGACGAGGGCCTCGACCTGCTGGTCGGGCTCCTCGGCGGCAAACCGGTCACGCACCGCGGCGTCCACTACCGGGCCGAGGGCGTGGCGTTGCGTCCGGCGCCGGTGCAGTCGCCCCGGGTGCCGGTCTGGGTGGGCGGCAGCACCCAGGCGAAGGCGGTGCTGCGGCGCGCCGCCCGGGCGGACGGGATCGTGCCCTACAAGCTGACCGACACCGAGGGGTGGTCCGACTTCACGCCCGACGAGGTGGCCGAACTGGTCGCCGCACTGCCGGCCCGCCGGGCGGACGGCCAGGCATTCGACGTGGCCCTCGGCGGCCGGCGGCGGCGTCCCGACGAGCGGGCCGAGCGGGCCTACCTGGCGCAGGTAACGCAGGCGGGCGCCACCTGGTGGCTGGAGTACGTCCCGGCCGCCGATCCGGCCGCGATGCGGGCCGCGGTGCTCCGCGGCCCGCTGCGCTGACCGGTCAGCCCTGCGGGCGGGGGCAGAGGCAGAACGGCTGGCCGATCGGGTCGAGCAGCACGGTCCACCGCTCACCGCCGGGCTGGAACCCGGGCCGGGTCGCGCCGGCCGCCACCAGGTCCTTCTCCGCGACCGTCACGTCGTCGACGTAGAGGTCGAGGTGGTACCGCTTGCCGCCGCTCTCGTCCGGCCAGGCCGGCGGCGCGTAGCCGGGCACCAGGCCGAAGCCGATCGACGTGCCGTCCTTGACGATCATCGCGTACTCGGCCTGACTGTGGGTGATCTCCCAACCGAGCGCGTGGGCGTAGAAGGCCGCGTGTGCGGCGGGGTCGGAGCTGTCCAGGTTGATCATGGCGATGTCTGCGTGAGTGGTCATACCGGGAGTCTGCCGCTCGTACCTGCCACCTGTTGTCAGGTACGAGCGCGAGGCCGGCTCGGCCGGAGCACCGCAAGTGCCTGCGCGCCGCTGCCCGGTTGCCTACCGTCGTCGGTGATGGGCAGGCAACGGGAGTGGCAGCACCCGGCCCGGCGTCGCCGCCCGCTACGCGCGGGCGTGCTGATCGCCGGTCTCGGCGTGGGCACCTGCCTGATCGGGGTGGCCGGTCTGGCGGCGTGGAACGCGCAGGTGGTGCTCCAGGCCGACGGGCCGGTGCGGGAGACCGCCGACGGGTTCTTCCGCGACGTCGCCTCCGGGGACACCGACGCGGCGTACGAGCGGCTGTGCGCCGAGGCCCGGGGCAAGTGGAGCAAGTCGGGCTTCGGCAGTTGGGTCCGTACGCCACCGCAGGTCAGCGGCTACGAGATCGTCGACGTGTCGGTGGCGACCCGGTCCGGCAAACCGACGGGGACGGTGATCGTGCGGATCAACCGCGACGGCGGCGGCAGCGAGGAGCGGGAGCTGCCCGTGGTGCCGGAGGGCGGCGGCTGGCGGGTGTGCGGAGACCCGTTCTGACGTTCAGCCGCGCGGGCCGAGGTCGCCGGAGCGGTAGTGGCGCCGGCACAGCACCTGGTAGCGCACGTCGGCGGTGTCGACGGTGTCGCCGATGACGACCTGCGCGCCCTCGCGCACCACCCGGCCGTCCACCACGCGGGCGTTGAGCAGCCCTTCCCGGCCGCACCAGCAGAGCACCTCGACCTGGATGCGGGCCACCTCGTCGGCCAGCTCGAACAGCCGCTGCGCGGCCGGGAACAGACAGGAGCGGAAGTCGGTGGCCAGGCCGAAGGCGTAGACATCGACGTCGAACCGGTCGACCAGCTCGGCCATCTGCTCGATGTGTTCGAGGTTGTAGAACGACGCCTCGTCGCAGATCAGGTAGTCCACGCGTACCCCCTCGGCCCACGCGTCGCGGACCAGGGCGCGCAGGTCGAGGTCATCGGTGACCTCGACCGCCTCGTGGGCCAGGCCGATGCGGGTGGTGACCTGCGGGCCCAGCGAGCGGTCGATACGGGTGGTGACCAGGCCGCGGCGGCCCTGCCGGGCGTGGTTGTGGTTCATCTGCAACGCCATGGTGGACTTGCCGCAGTCCATCGGCCCCCAGAAGAACTTCAGCGCGGCGGCGTGCAGCGGCCGGCCGTCGACGCCGCGGGCGGCGGCGCAGCCGGCGGCCCGGTCGTCGCCGGGCCCCGGCAGGGGGCGGGCCAGGCAGGTCTGGGCGGCGTCGTCGGTCACGTCGGGGCAGCCTAGTCCATCGACACCACCCGATCAGGCCCCCGATGATCGACGGGCACGGCGGGTCAGAGCACCCGGGGCGGGGTGTTGCCGGCGGCGATGATGGCCCGGCGCATCGGCACGGCGGCCAGCAGCGCGAAGCCGACCACGAAGAAGATCAGCAGAGACACCAGGCCCACCCGGTATGACGAGGTCAGCTGGAAGACCAGGCCGAACGCCAGCGGGCCGAGCCAGCTGGTGCCCTTGTCGCTGATCTCGTAGAAGCCGTAGTACTCGCCCTCCTTGCCGGCCGGGATGAGCTGACTGAACAGTGAGCGGCTCAGCGCCTGGCTGCCGCCGAGCACCAGGCCGATGCAGCCGCCGAGGATCATGAACGGCACCGGCGCCTCGGCGGGCAGCCGGAACGCGGCGATGATCACACCGGTCCAGAGCACCAGCGACAGCAGCACGGTCTTCCAGGCGCCGATGCGCTTGGCGAGCGAGCCGAGGGCGAGGGCGCCGCCGAAGGCGAGGAACTGCACCAGCAGGATGGTCACGATCAGGGTGCTCTGCTCCAGCCGCAGTTCCTCGGTGCCGTACTGGCTGGCGAGCGTGATGACGGTCTGGATGCCGTCGTTGAAGACCAGGAACGCGAGCAGGAAGAACAGCGTCAGCGGGTACGTCTTCAGTTCCCGCAGGGTGCGCCCGAGCTGCCGGAACCCGTCGGTGAGCACGTTGCCGCCCGCCTGCAGGGCTGCGGCGGTGGGGTGTTCGCGCAGCCAGCGCAGCGGGACCAGGGTGAACGCGGCCCACCACACGCCTGCCGACACGATCGACCAGCGGGCCAGGTCCAGCGTGCGCTGGGCGTTGCCCTCCTCGCTGAGCATCGTGACCGCGACCAGGTTCAGCGCGAGCAGCAGGCCGCCGCCGAGGTAGCCGATGGCCCAGCCGCGGCTGGAGATGCCGTCGCGTTCGTCCGGGCCGCCCAGTTGCGGCAGGAACGAGTTGTAGACGACCACGGCGGCGCCGAAGGAGATGTTCGCGATCAGGAACAGCGCGCCGCCGAGCAGGTAGCGCTCGCCGGTGACGAACGCGAACGCGATGGTCGCGCCGGCGCCGGTGAACGCCGCGGCGGCGAGCAGCCGCTTCTTGTGCGCCGACCGGTCGGCGATCGCGCCGATCACCGGCAGCACGAACACGGTGAGGAAGACCGACAGCGAGATCAGGTACGGGTAGAACGAGCCGGCGGCGACCTTGATGCCCAGCGGGTACACCGCGCCGTCGCAGCTGTCCGCGCCCAGTTCGCACCCGGCGGCGAGTTCGGTGACCGTGGTGAGGAACGGCCCGAGGAAGACCGTGATGACAGTGGTCTGGAACGCCGAGTTCGCCCAGTCGTAGAAGTACCAGCCGGTGCGCTCGCGGCGGGTGCTGCCCGGTCCGGCGGGGTCGGCGACGGCGGGGGTGACCGTATCGGCCATCGGGGGTCGTCCTCGGGGGCTCAGGCGGCCCAGTGGCCGCGACTGCGATAGACGTCACGGAGCACGCTGACGTGATCGGTCATGATGCCATCCACACCAAGATCAAGTAAGTGGTGCATCTGGGTGGGATCGTCGATCGTCCAGACGTGCACCTGCAACCCGAGCCGGTGGCAGTACGCGAGGAACCGCCGGTCGGCCACCGGCACCCGTCCGAAGGCGACCGGCACCTGCGCGGCCACCACCGACGGGGGCAGCCGTAGCGGCCGTCCGTGCAGCGAGGCCAGCCGCAGCCGGGCCACGCCGCGCATGCCGAGGCTGGTGGCGACCTTCGGCCCGGCCAGCGCCCGCAGCCGGGCCAGCCGGGCGTCACTGAACGAGGCGAGCAGCACCCGCTCACCGGCGCCGGTCCGGGTGACCGTGGCGACGGTGGGCGCCACGCCGCCGTCGGACTTCACGTCGATGTTGAAGCGCACCTGCGGCCAGGCGCCGAGCACCTCGTCCAGGCGTGGCACCAGGGCGGCACCGCCGACCCGTACCGAGGACAGGTCGGCCCAGCGCAGGTCCGCGATGCGGCCCGGCTCGCCCGTGACGCGGCGCAGCGTCGGGTCGTGGAACACCACCGGTACGCCGTCGGCGGTGGCGTGCACGTCGGTCTCCACGTACCGGTAGCCCAGGGCGACGGCACGGGCGAACGCGGTGGCGGTGTTCTCGTCGCCGTCGGCCGCGCCGCCGCGGTGGGCGAACGCCAGCGGCGCGGGCGCGTCGAGGTAGCCGTGACGGGGCTGCACGCGGGCAGTATGCCCGGCCCGGGTGACGCGCACATGGCCAGGCAGTGAAATTACCTATCGTTCCCTATCTTCGCTAATATAGGGTGCGATGAGTAACGACATGTATTCGGTGGAGCAGGTTGCTGACCTGCTCGGCCTGCACGTGCGCACGGTGCGCGGCTACATCCGCTCGGGCCGGCTGCGGGCCACGCGGATCGGCAAGCAGTACCGGATCGCCCGCGCGGACCTGGACGCGCTGACCGGCCGGCCCACGGCGGCTGCTCCGGCGCCGGGGGCGGAGGTGTCCAGCGTCGTTCGCCTCGACGGCGTCGACCGGGCCGCCGTCGACCGGCTCGCCACGCTGGTGCTGGCGGGCGTGAACACCCACCACGACCCGGACCGCCCGCTGCGCGTGCAGACGGTCCACGACGAGGAGCGGCACCGCATGACCATCGTGATCCTGGGCGATCTCACCGCCACCGCCGACCTGCTGCGCCTGCTCGACGGCGTGCTCGACGGCGGCAACGGCCTGCTCGGCGGGGAACGCCGCGATGGCTGACCTGATGCAGGAGCGCGCCGGCGTGCCGGTGCTGGTCTGCGGCCCGGACGGCCCGCCGATCGCCACCGAGGCCGACGCGCTGGACCTGATCGGCGCGGCGTTCCTCGGTGCGACCGTGGTGGCGGTGCCGGCCGAACGGCTCGACCCCGGCTTCTTCACGCTCGGCACCCGCTTCGCCGGTGAGGTGATGCAGAAGTTCGTCAACTACCGGCTGCGCCTGGCGATCGTCGGTGACATCTCCGCGCACCTGGAGCGCAGCGGCGCGCTGCGCGCGCTGGTGGCCGAGTCGAACCGGCACGACCAGGTGTGGTTCGTGCCCGACCTGACCGCCCTCGACGAACGTCTGCGCGCTACCCCCTGACCCACCCTGCCCACCCCCGCCTCGCCGATCCTGCACTTGCGGCCCTCGTCGAGGGCGGTTGGCCGGATTTGCCGGGGCGCCAACTGCAAGATCTGTGAAGGTTGCTGTCAAGTGGTGGCTTCGAGGGTGCGCCAGATTTGGCGGGCTATGTAGCGTTTGAGGCTGCGGGTGATCTCGGCTGGGGTGCGGCCTTCGGTGGTGCGGCGGTTGATGTAGTCCTTGGTGGGCTGGTGGCATCGTTGGCGGGTTTTGGCGATGGTGTGCAGGGCGGCGTTGAGGGTGCGGTCGCCGCCTCGGTTGAGGCGGTGGCGGGTGATGCGCCCTGAGCTGGCGGGGACGGGGCTGACGCCGGCGAGTGAGGCGAAGGCGGCTTCGTTGCGGAACCGGCCGGGGTGTGACCAGGCGGTCAGCGCGATCGCGGCGGTGACGGGGCCGATGCCGGGTTGGTCGAGCAGGGTGGGGCAGAGTTTGTCGACCAGGGTGCGGATTTCGGTGAGGTTGGCTTTCAGGAGCCGGTCGAGGGTCTGGATCTGCTCGGCGAGGGTTGCCAGGTGAGTGCGGCGCAGCCGGTCGAGACCGCTGCCGCTGGTGGTGGTGAGGGTGGTGGCGTGCTGGACCTGTCGCAGGGTGCTCAGTCCTCGCATCTGTGTGCGGAGGTCGTCGTCGGCGGTGAGGATCACCGATTTGAACAGGTTGATGGTGGCGGTGCGGGTGTCGCTGTAGTGGCGGCGGCAGACGTGCAGCAGGCGCAGGGCTTCCCGGTCGCCGTCGGTGCGGGGTGAGGCGACGTGGTCGGCGGCCAGGACGCCACGAGCGGCGTGCGCGGCGTCCAGCGCGTCGGACTTGCCGCCTCGACGGCAGCGCCCGGCAGCGGGTTTGGGTGCTTCCAGGACGTACTCACCCGCGGCGCGCAGGACGCGCAGCAGACCGACACCGTGACAACGAGCGCCGTCCAGGGCCCAGGCCCGCCGGCCCGTTCCCAGCACGGCCGTCTGCCGGCCGGCCCAGGCCAGCAGGACAGCGGCGCCGTCGTCGGTGGCCGGCACGGTGATCTCCGCCAGCACGGTGCCGACCGCGGTGAGCACCGCGGCGGTGTGCGTATCGGTATGGGTGTCCACACCGACGACCGCGTCGACACGCTCGGCCAGACGTTCTGCCAGGATGGGAAACACGGACGGTTCTCCCTTGCACGGGACGACGTTCGGACGGCGTCGGCCCGGGAGCGATCACCCAGCGGCACATCTGTGATGAGTCACGCGACACGGGCTGCACACCCCTTCGCGGACAGGCTTCTGATCAGGCCAACAAGGTGGGCCGGGCCGACGCCGGCAACCCACGAGGACAAGTCGACGCCACGGCACACCAACTGACAGCGGCCAGATCTTGCATGAGTCACCCATAGATCACCAACGTCGAACCCTACCGATACCAACCTCCCGGAACCGGCCCACCTATAGAAGCGTCGACCGCGGCGGACGCGGCCAGCCGGAGTGGGTAGGGGGCGTCGGGTCAGCCGGGCCGGCTGCTGGGGCCGGTGGCCGCGTTGCGGGTTCCGGGGGGCGGGTAGGGGCTCTCCGCGAGCAGCCGGGCCAGGTGGGCGCTGTTGAGCGCCAGCGCGGCGGTGGTGCGGCCGGTCGTGTCGGGCTTGGGGCGGGCGTCGATGTAGTCGGTCTTGTGCAGCGCCTCCCCGACCCAGTAGGTGGCCCCGGCGGCCGGGCAGGTGAACCCCACCTCGTTGAGGGCCTGCTGCACCTCGGCGATGGTGTGGTGCGCGCCGTCCTCGTTGCCGACCACTGCCACCCCGCCGACCTTGCCGTAGGTGCACAGGCGGCCCTGGTCGTCGGTCTCGGACAGCTCGGCGTCCAACCGTTCGAGGACCATCTTGGTCACCGACGAGGGCTGACCGAGCCAGATCGGCGTGGCGATGATCAGGATCTGGGCGGCGAGCAGCTTGGCGCGGATGGCGGGCCAGCCGTCGCCGTCGCCCTCGTCGACGGAGACCCCGAAGCGCACGTCGTGGTCGACCACCCGGACGATCTCGCCGTCGACGCCCTGCTCGGCCAGCGCGTCGAGCACCTCCTGGCCGAGCACCTGTGAACTGGACGTCGCCGGGGAGTGCTTCAGGGTGCAGTTGAGAACGAGTGCTCGAACAGCGGTCATGACCGGGTCCTCTCCGCGTACGGGATGCGCGGCTTGATACCCGCCACCGCGCCCACGATGCGTCAGCCGGTACGGCGGCGGTGCGCGCGGCTGTCGTCCACCGGGCGGCCGGGGTCGACGTGCCGGGGCCGATCGGGCTCGTCGGGACGCAGCGGCACGAGGTCCTCGGTGATCGCGTCGATGATCCGGTCGGTGGCCTGCCGGGCCGCGCCGGGGGAGCCCGGCCGCAGGTCGTCCAGCGGCACCGGGGCGCCGAAGTGCACCCGGATGGCCGGTCGGCGCACGATCGCCCGGGCCACCGCACGCAGCATCCCCTTGGGCGCCCGGTAGGGCAGCACCTCGTGCGAGCCCCATTGGGCCACCGGTACGACGGCGGCGCCGCTGGCGAACGCGAGGCGGGCCGCGCCGGTCTTGCCCCGCTCGGGCCACATGCCCGGGTCGAGCCCGATGCGTCCCTCCGGGTAGACGAGCACCACCGACCCGCCGGCCACGGCCTGGGCGGCGACCTCCAGCGAGCGGTGCACCGCGGCGGTGCCCCGGTCGACGCGGATGTGCCCGGCGTGGCGCATCAGCGAGCCGATCAGCGGGGCGCGGAACAGCCCGCCGGTGGCCATGATCCGGGGTGCGACGCGCCGGACCTGGCAGGCGGCGGCGAGCACCACGGGGTCGAACGGGCTGATGTGGTTGGCGGCCAGGATCAGCGGGCCGTGGCGCAGCGCGTCGGGCACGTCGCCGGTGACCTCCAGCCGGCCGACCAGCCCGACGACGGCGCGGGCGAGCGTCTGCGCGCCCCGCCACAGCAGCGGCGCACGCCAGGGGGTGCTGTTCATCAGTGCTGGATGGTCGCACGTGCGGGCACGGGCCGGGGAGCCGGTGGGGGTCCTCCGGCAGGGGTGATCCCGGGACCGCAGGTCCTCCGGCAAGGGTGATCAGGGTCATTGGTCCCGGGCCGGGTGGGGCCCTGCGGCCCTGCTGCTTTCGCTACGACGCCGAGTAGTATCTACTACGTCTCGTAGTATGCACAGCTGGGGGTTTTCTGGTGGACGCGTTGGACGTCGCCCGCTGGCAGTTCGGTGTCACCACCGTCTACCACTTCTTGTTCGTGCCGTTGACCATCGGCCTGTCCGTGCTGGTGGCGATCCTCCAGACCATGTGGCACCGCACCGGCAACGAGCGGTACCTCAAACTCACCAAGTTCTACGGCAAGCTCTTTCTGATCAACTTCGCGATGGGTGTGGTCACCGGCATCGTGCAGGAGTTCCAGTTCGGCATGAACTGGAGCGACTACTCCCGCTTCGTCGGTGACATCTTCGGGGCGCCGCTGGCCATCGAGGCCCTGGTGGCGTTCTTCCTGGAGTCCACGTTCATCGGCCTGTGGATCTTCGGCTGGGACCGGCTGCCCAAGCGCCTGCACCTGGCCTCGATCTGGGCCGCCGCGATCGGCACCAACCTGTCGGCGTACTTCATCCTCGCCGCGAACTCGTTCATGCAGAACCCGGTCGGCTTCCGGATCAACCCGGAGAGCGGCCGCGCCGAGCTGACCGATTTCGTCGCCGTGCTCACCAACAAGGTCGCCCTGGTGACCTTCCCGCACACCCTGGCCGGCGCGTTCCTGGTCGCCGGGTCGCTGATGGTGACCGTGGGCCTGTGGCACGTGATGCGCAACCGCGACAGCGCCGACACCGGCGCGTACCGCTTCGCCACCAAGCTCGGCTCCTGGACGGTCCTGGTCTCCTCGGCGCTGGTGATCCTCACCGGCGACATCCAGGGCAAGATCATGACCGAGGTGCAGCCGATGAAGATGGCGGCCGCGGAGGGCCTCTACACCACCGAGAGCCCCGCCTCGTTCTCCGTGCTCACCGTCGGCAGCCTGGACGGCAGCCGCGAGCTGTTCGCCGTCAAGATCCCGTACCTGCTGTCGTTCCTCGGCACCGGCGACCCCAACGGCACCGTGCAGGGCATCAACGACCTGCAGGCCCAGTACGCCAGCCAGTACGGCCCCGGCAACTACGCCCCGATCATCCCGGTCACCTACTGGAGCTTCCGGTTCATGATCGCCTTCGGGCTGGCCGCCGCCGCGATCGCGCTGCTGGTGCTGTGGAGCCAGCGCAAGGGCCGCACCCCCACCAGCAAGTGGCTGCTGCGCGCCGGCCTGGTCATGCCCGTGCTGCCACTGCTGGCCAACTCCTTCGGCTGGATCTTCACCGAGATGGGCCGTCAGCCGTGGATCGTCTTCGGCGAGATGCTCACCCGTGACGGTGTGTCCCGCAGCGTCTCCCTGACCGAGGTGCTCACCTCGTTCACCGCGTTCACCCTCATCTACGCCGTCCTCGCGGTGGTCGAGTTCAAACTGCTGGTCCGCTACGCCCGCGCCGGCGTACCGGACGTCACCCCGCAGACCGACGACGACGACACCGACGACGCCGAGCGCCCGCTGGCGTTCGCCTACTGACACCCCGGAGCCCAACCGTGGAACTGACGACCGTCTGGTTTCTCCTCGTAGCGGTGCTCTTCACCGGCTACTTCATCCTCGAAGGCTTCGACTTCGGCGTCGGGATGCTGCTGCCGGTGCTCGGCCGCGACGACAGGCAGCGCCGCGTCCTGATCAACACCATCGGCCCGGTCTGGGACGGCAACGAGGTGTGGCTGATCACCGCCGGCGGCGCCATGTTCGCCGCCTTCCCCGAGTGGTACGCCACCCTGTTCTCCGGGTTCTACCTGCCGCTGCTGCTGATCCTGCTGGCCCTGATCGCCCGCGGTGTCGCCTTCGAGTACCGCCACAAGCGGCCCGAGGCGTCCTGGAAGCGCCGCTGGGACCAGGCCATCTTCTGGGGCTCCGCGATCCCGGCGGTGCTGTGGGGCGTGGCGTTCGCGAACATCTTCCGCGGCGTGCCGCTGGACGCCGACCACGAGTACGTCGGCGGCCTGCTCGACCTGCTCAACCCGTACGCGCTGCTCGGCGGCCTGACCACGCTGGGGCTGTTCCTCACCCACGGCGCGGTGTTCCTGGCGCTCAAGACCACCGGTGACATCCGGGAGCGCGCCGGCGCCCTCGCCGTCAAGCTCGGTGTCGGCACCGCCGTGGCCGCCGTGGCGTTCCTGAGCTGGTCGCTGAGCATCCGCTCCAGCGCCGCCGCCGTCGTGCTCGCCGTCGGTGCCGCCCTCGCCCTGCTCGGCGGTCTGGCCGCGGCCAAGGTACGCCGGGAGGGCTGGGCGTTCACCGGTACGGCGGTGGCCATCGCCCTGGCCGTGGCGACGCTGTTCGCCGCGCTGTTCCCGAACGTCATGCCGTCCACCCTCGACGCGGCCGGCACGCTGACCGCCACCAACGCCGCGTCCACCCCGTACACCTTGAAGATCATGACCTGGGTCGCAGTGGTGTTCACGCCGATCGTGCTGGCGTACCAGGGTTGGACGTACTGGGTGTTCCGCCGCCGGATCGGGGTACAGAACATTCCGCAACACTGATCGACCTGTGGGCGCAGGGGCGCGGGGCCGGTGCGAGGGGGTCGCACCGGCCCCGCGGGGCGTTCCGGGGTCAGCGCGCCTCGCGCAGTTCCGCCAGCCGCGCCTCGATCTCGGCCAGCTCGGCGCGCAGCTTCTCCGCCTGCTGTTCGGCCTCGGCCCGCTCGGCGGCCAGGATCTGCTCCACCGCCTCCTGCACCCCCGGCACGTCGACAAGCGCCACCATCCGCAGCGCCTCGGCCGGCTTCACCACGTACGGCCGGGCCAGCGCCTTCGTGCCCTGCTGCGCGGCCACCGTCCACTCGCCCTCGGCGTACGCGAGGGTGACGGTCAGCCCCGGCGGCGTCTTCGGCTTCGCGGCCTTCACCGCCCGCTTCGCCGGCTTCGGCTCCGCCGCCGGCTGCTCGGCCTTCGGCTCCTCCCGCCGCGGCGCCGGCACCCGCGGCGTGTCCAGCACGAACTCCGGCTCCGGCGGGGCCGCCGGTGGCTGCTCCGGTTCCGGCTTCGCCTCGGCGGCCGGACGCCGCCCGGCGCCCTTGGGGGCGATCGCCACGTCGGCGGGGGAGAAGGGCAGCTCGTCGCGGCCGAACCGCACCACCACGAACTCCTCCGACGCCGCCGGGTCGGTCAGCTCCACCACCTGCCCGAGCTGCCCGGCCATCTGCCCGGCCGCCTCGGTGAACACCACCCGGGGCTTGCGGCCCGCCGCAAGGGCCTCCCGGATTCCCTGAACCTCGTCAGTGGACAAACCCTGACCCGCCATCACGCCCTCTTCCGTACACCTGTTTGACGCAGCCTTGATACCAGCCGGCTGCGACACCGCGATGATCAGCCCCCGAGGGCCCGCAACGCCGCGTCGGCGTGCTCGTTCATGTTCAGCTCGTTGTGCACCACGGCGAGGACCCGCCGGTCGGTGCCGATCACGAACGTCATCCGCCGGGTGCTCAGCGCGCCCAGCGGCAACCGCCGCCGCACCCCGAACGCCCGCGCCACCGTCCCGTCGGCGTCGGACAGCAGCGGATAGTCGAACCCGTGCCGGCGGGCGAACTCGGCCTGCCGCTGCACCGGATCCCGGCTGATCCCCACCCGAGACGCGCCCACCGCCGCGAACTCCGCCGCCAGGTCCCGGAAGTGGCAGCTCTGCGCCGTGCAGCCCCGCGTCATCGCCGCCGGATAGAAGAACAGCACCACCGGACCGGCGGCCAGGAACTCCGACAGCCGCCGTGGCGTACCCGTCTCGTCCGGCAGCGTGAAATCCTCGACCAGGTCACCGACACCAACCGCGTCACTCATGACGCGAGGATATGTAGACATCGGCGATCCCGCTCCGTCGTACCGGGCGAGCGGCGGGGAGGCACCGCCGCACGACGCGAAGGACCGACAGTGAAGTACGTGATCATGATCCACTCCAACCCGGAGCCGTGGGGCCACCCCACCTCCGAATACCTCGCCGCCCACCAGGAGCTTCCCGCCGAGGTACGCGACCGGCTCAACGCCGACTTCGAGCAGGTGATGACCGAGCTGCACGCCAACGGGGAACTGGTCGTCGGCGAGGCGCTCGCCGACCCCCGCACCGCCCGGCTCTACCGGTGGCGCGACGGCGCACCGCTGGCCACCGACGGCCCGTACTCCGAGGCCAAGGAACACCTCGCCGGTTTCTTCCTCATCGACGTCGAGGACCAGGCCCGCGCCGAGGCCGTCGCCGCGAAGTTCGCCGGCCCGGGCGAGACCGTCGAGCTGCGGCCCCTGATGTGGCCGGGCGGCTCCGATCAGTGACGCCACGCCCCTCGCGGACGTGTGGCGCCGGGAGGCGCCGCACGTCCGCGCCGCGCTGCTGCGCCGCTACGGGCACCCCGACGCCTGCGAGGACGCCCTCCAGGACGCGGCGGAAGCCGCAGCCGCGCGGTGGCCGCTCACCGGCGTCCCCGACGAACCCCGCGCCTGGCTCATCCAGGTCGCCTCGCGGCGGCTGATCGACCGGATGCGCGCCGAGGCGGCCCGAACCCGCCGCGAGCGGCTCGACGCGGGCCGGCAACCCGGCGCCGGCGTGGTACCGCCCGTCGACGACGACACGCCCGTGACCGGCGCCGACGACACGTTGCGGCTGCTGTTCCTGTGCTGCCACCCGGCGCTGAGCCGCCCCTCCCAGGTCGCGCTGACCCTGCGCGCCGTGGCGGGACTGCGGGTGGAGCAGATCGCCGCGGCCTACCTGGTTCCGGCCCGGACCATGACGCAGCGGCTGAGCCGCGCCCGCGCGACACTGCGCGAGGCCGGCGCCCGGTTCACCATGCCGCCACCGGACGCGCTGCCCGACCGGGTGGCCGCCGTGCTGGACGTGTGTCACCTGGTGTTCAGCGAGGGCTACACCCGCACCTCCGGCGACCAGCTCCTGGACGTCGAACTCGCCGAGGAGGCGATCCGGCTCACCCGGCAGGTCCACGCCGCCCTGCCCGGCCACCACGAGGTCACCGGCGCGCTGGCGCTGATGCTGCTCACCCACGCCCGGTCGGCGGCCCGTACCGACGCCGCCGGTGACCTCGTACCGCTGGCCGACCAGGACCGCTCCCGCTGGCGCGGCGACCTCATCGACGAGGGCGTAACGCTGCTCGGCCGGGCCCTGCCCCACGGCCCGGTGGGCCGCTACCAGCTCCAGGCGGCCATCGCCGCCGTGCACGCCGAGGCGCCGGCCTTCGGCGACACCGACTGGCTGCAGATCAGCGTCCTCTACGACATGCTGAGCCGGGTCGCCCCCAGCCCGTTCGTCACGCTCAACCAGGCCGTCGCGGTGGCCATGGCGCACGGCCCCGCCGTCGGGCTGGCCCTGCTCGACCCGCTGCTGGCCGACCCGGCGATGCGCGGCCACCACCGGCTGCACGCCGTGCGCGCGCACCTGCTGGAACTCCGCGGCGACCCGCAGGCCGCCGCCGAGCACTACCGGCTGGCCGCCCGGCTCACCGGCAGCCTGCCCGAACAGCGCTACCTCAACCGGCGGCTGGCGCGCCTGATCAGCGGCTCCTGATCGCGGTCACCGCCACACCCCGGCCACCTCGGCGGCCACCGCGTCGGCCTGCGCGAACCCGGCCCGCGCCGACGCCGCCCGCCGCGCCGGGTCCAGCACGTTACGGCCGATCGCCGTCCGCGCCGCCCGGTCCGGCGACACCACCGCCACCCGCGCCCCCGCCTCCCGCAACGCCGCCACCTGCGCCGCCAGCCGAGGCATCGGCCCCACCGCCGCGCGCGTCGGCGCCAGCACCACCACCCGATCGCACCCGGCCGCCAGATCCGCGTTCACCGGCGAGCGGACCCCACCGTCGACGTAGCGCCGGCCGCCGACAGTCACCGGCGGCCACACCCCCGGCACCGCGCAACTCGCGCCGACGGCGTCCACCAGCGGCACCCCGCCGTCCGCGTCGAACACCACGAACTCGCCGGAGGCCGCGTCCACGGCGGTGACCAGCAACCGCGCCGCCGGCCACTGCGGTGACGGCAACCGGGCCGCGATCACCGCCCGCCGCGACTGCTCCGACGGGGTACGCGCCGACAACGCCATCGCGCCGATACGCGCCCGGGCCCGCGCCGCGTCCCGGCCCCGCCCACCGGCCCACGCCCAGCGCAACAGCACGCCCGTCCCGAGCCGCGCCGGCACCTCCTCGCGGGGCGGCCGCAGCTGCGCCTCGTACAACTCCGCCAGAGGCGTACCCGAACGCACCTGCGCCCCGACCACCGACCCGGCCGACGTGCCCACCACCAGGTCCGCCTCGTCCAGCCGCAGGCCGTGCCCGGCGAGCCCGGCCAGCAGACCCAGCTCCCAGGCCACCCCGGTCACCCCGCCGCCACCCAGCACCAACGCGCGCCCCATGTGACAGTCCTCTCCACCCCGGATGGTCCCGCCCACGGTAACGTCGCCCCCACCGCACGACAGGGGAGAAGGGCATTGACCTCCGTCACCATCGTCACCGGGGGAGGACGCGGCATCGGCGCGGCCACCGCCCGCCGGCTCGCCACCGAGGGCCACGACCTGGTCATCGGCTACCGCGCTGACCACGCCGCCGCCGAATCCGTGGCCGCCGACGTGCGCGCCGCCGGCCGCCGCGCGGTCACCGTCGCCGCCGACACATGCGACCCCGACCAGGTACGCCGCATCTTCGACGCCGCCGACCGGCTCGGCCCGCTCACCGGCCTGGTCAACAACGCCGGCGTCACCAGCCCGATCGGCCCGTTCACCGACCTGCGCGTCGAGGACCTGCGCGAGGTCGTCGACGTCAACCTCATCGGGTACGTGCTGTGCGCCCAGCAGGCGGCCCGGCGGCTCACCCGCGGCGGCGCCATCGTCAACGTCTCCTCCGTCGCCGCCACGCTCGGCTCGCCCGGCGAGTACATCCACTACGCCGCAGTCAAGGCCGCCACCGACACCCTCACCGTCGGGCTCGCCAAGGAACTCGCGCCGCACGGCATCCGCGTCAACGCCGTCGCCCCCGGGATCATCCGCACCACGATCCACGCCCGCTCCGGCGTGCCCGACCGCCCGGACAGCGCCGCCGGGCGGATCCCGATGGGCCGCGCCGGCGAACCCGGGGAGGTCGCCGGCGCGATCGCGCACCTGCTCGGCCCGGACGCCTCGTACACCACGGGCGCGGTCCTGCGCGTCGGCGGCGGTCTCTGACCCGGCGGCGGCCCGGGGGTTTCCCGCCCCCAGGCCGCCGCGTCGCGTCTCCTACCGGGTGAACAGCTTCGCCGCCGTGATCAGCGTCTGCACCACCCCGTAGCCCAGCAGCACCGACACCACCAGCCACGACACCACCAGGCGGACCTGCTGCCCGCCTCCGCTGCGCTCGTTCACGATCCGCTCCTCTCCGTGGTCCCCTGCACCGTCTCGTCCCGCCCCGACGCGGGCTCGTGGTAGCGCTGCGGCACCGGCCGCACCAGCAGGTTCGCCACCAGACCCACCGCCAGCACCCCGACCATCGTGAACAGCGCCGGCCGGTACGCCGCCGCCGTCAGCGTGCCCGGCTCGCCCTGCGCGTCGAGGAACGCGTTGACGATCAGCGGCCCGGCCACGCCCGCCGCCGACCACGCGGTCAGCAGCCGGCCGTGGATCGCGCCGACCTCGAACGTGCCGAACATGTCCCGCAGGTACGCCGGAATGGTCGCGAACCCGCCACCGTAGAACGACAGGATCACGGCTGCCAGCAGCACGAACAACGCCGTCGAGGTCTGCCCCACCAGCGCCAGCAGCAGGTACAGCACCATGCCCACACCCAGGTACACCACGTAGATCGGCTTGCGGCCGATCAGATCCGACGTGGACGACCACACGAACCGGCCCGCCATGTTGAACAGCGACAGCACTCCCACGAACCCGCCGGCCGCCGCCACCGACACCGCCGAGGTCCCGTTGTCGCGGAAGAAGTCCTGGATCATCGGGCTGGCCTGCTCCAGGATGCCGATACCCGCCGTCACGTTGCAGAACAGCACCACCCACAGCAGCCAGAACGACCGCGTCCTCACCGCGTTGGCCGCCGACACGTTGGCGGTCGTCACCAGCGGCTTCTCCGCCACCGTCGCCGGGTCGAAACCGGCCGGCCGCCAGCCCGGCGCCGGGACCCGCACGTTGAACACCCCGAACATCATGATCACGAAGTAGCCGACGCCGAGCGTGACGAACAGCCACACCAGTGCCGAACCCGACGCCGTGGAACCGCTGTTCGACGGGTCGTAACCCGAGTCGAAGAACGACAGCAGCTGCCGGGACAGGGGAGAGGCCACCATCGCCCCACCACCGAATCCCATGATCGCGAGCCCGGTCGCCAGACCCGGCCGGTCCGGAAACCACTTGATCAACGTGGAGACGGGGGAGATGTACCCGATTCCCAGACCGATCCCGCCCAGCACCCCGTACCCCAGATACAGCAGCCACAGCTGCCCGGTCGCGATGCCCAGCGCCCCGACCAGGAACCCCGCCGCCCAGAAACACGCCGAGACGAACATCGCCTTACGCGGCCCGTTCGCCTCCACCCACGTACCGGCCACCGCGGCCGACAACCCCAGCATCACGATCGCGATGCTGAAGATCACCCCGATCGCCGTCTGACTCGTGTCGAAATGCGCAATCAGGGAGTTCTTGTACACGCTCGTCGCGTACACCTGCCCGATGCACAGATGGATCGCCAGCGCCGCCGGAGGTATCAGCCAGCGGCTGTACCCCGGCGGCGCGACGGTGTGCCGACGATCGAGTGCGGAAAGCATCAACGCTTCCTCCGTCCAGAAGGCGAGAACACCGGAGTTCATGCCCCCACCGCACGCTGCGCCCAAACCCGCCCCGCGCCCGGCGGTCGAAACCCTGAGCCGAACGGTCACCGCCGTCCCGGCCCGTCATCACCCCACCACCAGCGGTCACGCCCGTCCGGAGATGCGACGATGACCAGGTGAAGATCCTGTCCATCCAGTCGTCGGTCGCCTACGGCCACGTCGGCAACTCCGCCGCCGTGTTCCCACTGCAACGCCTCCGACACGAGGTCTGGCCGGTCCTGACCGTGCACTTCTCCAACCACACCGGCTACGGCGCCTGGCGCGGCCCCCTGCTCGCCCCCACCGACGTCGCCGACGTCATCGCCGGTATCGCCGACCGCGGCGTACTGGGCACCGCCGACGCCGTCCTCTCCGGCTACCAGGGCGACCCCGCCGTCGGCGCCGTCATCCTCGACGCCGTCGCCCAGGTCAAGGCCGCCAACCCGGCCGCCCTCTACTGCTGCGACCCGGTCATGGGCGACGTCGGCCGCGGCATGTTCGTCCGCCCCGGCATCCCCGAATACCTCCGCGACACCGTCGTCCCGCGCGCCGACATCGTCACCCCCAACCAGTTCGAGCTGGAGTTCCTCGCCGGCCGCACCACAGACACCATCGACGACCTGCTCGCCGCCGTCGACGCCGTCCGCGCCACCGGCCCCCGGCACGTCCTGGTCACCAGCGTCCTGCACGGCGACCTGCCCGCCGGCCACCTGGAAGTCGTCGCCGTCTCCGACGACGGCGCCTGGGCCGTCACCACCCCGCTGCTGCCGATCGCACCCAACGGCGGCGGCGACGTCACCGCCGCCCTCTACCTCGCCCACCTCGCCACCACCGGCTCACCACAGACCGCCCTGGAACGCACCACCAACTCGATCTACGCCGTACTCGAGGCCACACTCGAAGCCGGCACCCGCGAACTGCAGATCGTCGCCACCCAGGACGCCATCGCCGACCCACCCACCCGCTTCACCGCTCGCCGGCTGCGCTGACCGACAGCGCGGGTGCACCCGCCGCCCGGGTGCACCCCGGCGGCGACTCGCCGCTCGAACAGGTGGACGACCCCACCGCCCACCAGGCAGGATGCGGACGTGCCACCGCACCCGGCAACCGACGACCCCGCGTTCGCCCAGCGCCTGCGCGACCTCACCCGGCTACGCCGCGTCCGCGACCGCATCGACCGCGAATACGCCAAACCCCTCGACGTCGAAGCCCTCGCCCGCGGCGAACACATGTCCGCCGGCCACCTCAGCCGCCAGTTCCGCCAGACCTACGGCGAATCCCCGTACGCATACCTCATGACCCGCCGCATCGAACGCGCCATGGCCCTGCTGCGCCGCGGCGACCTCAGCGTCACCGACGTCTGCTTCGCCGTCGGCTGCCAGTCCCTGGGCACCTTCAGCACCCGCTTCACCGAACTCGTCGGCGAACCACCCAGCGCCTACCGCGCCCGCCACGCCCCCGACACCGCCGAACCACCACCCTGCCTCACCAAACAAGCCACCCGACCGATCAGGAATCGAGAAGCCCGCACCGGCCGACCACCACTAGCGTGACCACCATGACGATCACCATTCACTACGCATTCCTGCCCCACACCGACGCCGACACCGCCATCGCCTTCTACCGCGACACCCTCGGCTTCGAACTCCGCAACGACGTCGGCCAGGGCGACACCATGCGCTGGCTCACCGTCGGCCCACCCAACCAGCCCGAGACCGGCATCGTCCTGCACCCACCGGCCGTCGACCCCGGCATCAGCGACGACGAACGCCGCACCATCCTCGAACTCATCGCCAAGGGCAGCTACGGCGCACTCACCCTCGCCACCGACGACCTCGACGGCCTGTTCGACCGCCTCCAGGCAAGCGGCGCCGACGTCGTCCAGGAACCCACCGAACAGCCCTACGGCGTCCGCGACTGCGCCTTCCGCGACCCCACCGGCAACCTCATCCGCATCAACGAGCAGCGCTGACCCGTGACCGACGCGCCCCGCCCCCGCGCCCAGCGGCGCCACGACACCACCCACCGCCTCGACCACGACGTCGACTGCTGGGTCGCCACCGCCGGCCCCGACGGCACCCCGTACCTCGTGCCCCTGTCCTTCGACTGGGACGGCCACACCCTGCTCGTCGCCACCCCGGCCGACAGCCCCACCGGCCGCAACCTCGCCGGCGGCCACGCCCGCGTCGGCCTCGGCCCCACCCGCGACGTCACCATGATCGACGGCCACGTTGAAACCCTCACCATCGACGCCCTGCCCACCGACCGAGGTGACCGCTTCGCCACCCGAACCGGCTTCGACCCCCGTACCCTGACCACGCCCTACCACTGGTACCGCATCACCCCACACCGCATCCAGGCCTGGCGCGAAGCCGACGAACTACCCGGCCGCACCCTGATGCGCGACGGCCGCTGGCTCGACTGACACCCGCACCACCGGACGGAGAGCACAATGAGCAAGGCCACCACCGGCCTGCACCACGCCGACAGCCACGACATCATCCGCGTCCACGGCGCCCGCGAGAACAACCTGCGCAACGTCGACGTCGAGATACCCAAACGCCGCCTCACCGTCTTCACCGGCGTCTCCGGCTCCGGCAAGAGCTCACTGGTCTTCGGCACCATTGCCGCCGAGTCCCAGCGCCTCATCAACGAGACCTACAGCGCCTTCGTCCAGGGCTTCATGCCTACCCTGTCCCGCCCCGAAGTCGACGTCCTCGAAGGCCTCACCACCGCCATCATCGTCGACCAGGAACGCATGGGCGCCGACCCCCGCTCCACCGTCGGCACCGCCACCGACGTCAACGCCATGCTCCGCATCCTGTTCAGCCGCCTCGGCGACCCCCACATCGGCCCACCCAACGCCTACTCCTTCAACGTCCCCTCCGTCCGCGCCGCCGGCGCCATCACCGTCGACCGCGGCCCCGGCAGGACCCAGACCAAGAAGGGCACCTTCAACCGCCTCGGCGGCATGTGCCCCCGCTGCGAGGGCCGCGGCGCCGTCACCGACTTCGACCTCACCGTCCTCTACGACGAGAAGCTCTCCCTCAACGAGGGCGCCATCACCATCCCCGGCTACAGCATGGACGGCTGGTACGGCCGCATCTTCCGCTCCAGCGGCCTGTTCGACCCCGAAAAGCCCATCCGCGACTACACCAAACGCGAGCTGAGCGACCTGCTCCACAAGGAACCCACAAAGATCAAAGTCGACGGCATCAACGTCACCTACACCGGTCTCATCCCCGCCATCAGCAAGTCGATGCTCGCCAAGGACGTCGACGCCATGCAGCCGCACATCCGCGCCTTCGTCGAACGCGCCATCACGTTCACCACCTGCCCCGACTGCGACGGCACCCGCCTGGCCCCCGAAGCCCGCTCCTCGAAGATCAACGGCATCAACATCGCCGACGCCTGCGCCATGCAGATCAGCGACCTCGCCACCTGGGTACGCGACCTCCACGAACCCTCCGTCGGCCCGCTGCTCAAAGCACTGGGGGACACCCTCGACTCCTTCGTCGAGATCGGCCTCGGCTACCTCAGCCTCGACCGCCCCGCCGGCACCCTCTCCGGCGGCGAGGCCCAGCGCACCAAGATGATCCGCCACCTCGGCTCGTCCCTCACCGACGTCACCTACGTCTTCGACGAACCCACCATCGGCCTGCACCCGCACGACATCGCCCGCATGAACAACCTCCTGCTCCAACTCCGCGACAAGGGCAACACCGTCCTCGTCGTCGAACACAAACCCGAGACCATCGCCATCGCCGACCACGTCGTCGACCTCGGCCCCGGCGCCGGCACCGCCGGCGGCACCATCTGCTACGAAGGCACAGTCGCCGGCCTGCGCGAAAGCGGCACCACCACCGGCCGCCACCTCGACGACCGCGCCACCCTCAAGGACAAGCTGCGTACGCCCACCGGCGCCCTGCCGATCCGCGGCGCCCGCACCCACAACCTGCGCGACGTCGACGTCGACATCCCCCTCGGCGTCCTGGTCGTCGTCACCGGCGTCGCCGGCTCCGGCAAGAGCAGCCTCATCCACGGCTCACTGGCCAAACGCGAGGACGTCGTCAGCATCGACCAGACCGCCATCCGCGGCTCCCGCCGCAGCAACCCCGCCACCTACACCGGCCTGCTCGACCCCATCCGCAAAGCCTTCGCCAAGGCCAACGGCGTCAAACCCGCCCTGTTCAGCGCCAACTCCGAAGGCGCCTGTCCGACCTGCAACGGCGCCGGCGTCATCTACACCGACCTCGGCATGATGGCCGGCGTCGCCAGCACCTGCGAGGACTGCGAAGGCAAGCGCTTCCAGCCCGCCGTCCTCGACTACCACCTCGGCGGACGCGACATCAGCGAGGTCCTCGCCATGTCCGTCGACGAAGCCGAGACGTTCTTCAGCGACGGCGACGCCCGCACCCCGGCCGCACACACCATCCTCGACCGGCTCGCCGACGTCGGCCTCGGCTACCTCACGCTCGGTCAACCCCTGACCACGCTGTCCGGCGGCGAACGGCAACGCCTCAAGCTCGCCACCCGGATGGGGGACAAGGGCGGCGTGTACGTCCTGGACGAACCCACCACCGGCCTGCACCTGGCCGACGTCGCCCAACTGCTCGGCCTGCTCGACCGGCTCGTCGACGCCGGGAAGTCCGTCATCGTGATCGAGCACCACCAGGCCGTCATGGCACACGCCGACTGGATCATCGACCTCGGCCCGGGCGCCGGTCACGACGGCGGCCGGATCGTGTACGAGGGCACCCCGGCGGATCTCGTGGCGGCCCGGTCCACACTCACCGGCGAACACCTGGCCGACTACGTCGGCGCCTGACCGCCGTACCAGGAGCAGGGGAGAGGCACCGACAACCCTCAGCGGAGGACCCCACGACGAGGACGCGCGGGCACACCTCCGTTCAGGGCTCGAGCTGGATGTTCACCGGATCGACGAACTCGACCCGCAGCCGATCATCGGACAGGATGTCGACAACCCGCTGCCAGTGCGCGGCACGCCGGCTGCAGACCGCGCGCAGGTGCTCGACGCCCGGCCGGTCTCCTTCCGCATCGACCCGCCTCAAGGTCGCCAGGCCGAACTCTGCGGTGGCGGCGCTCAGCTTCGCGGTCACGCGGCCCACCTGCTGGACGACCTCGTCCACGTGCCGGGTCAGCTCATCCACCCGGGCTTCGACGGATTCGTCGCGTCGAGACAGCGACTCCAGGCCGTCCGGCTTCTCGATGACCAACTCGTCGAACACCGGCACGGGTGGCGGGAAGCGGAGATCCGCGACGTACACAAGCTCCACCGCCTCGGTGACGAGGCGACAGAACTCCGCCCGGTGCAGCCAGTACCAAGCGCGGTCCTCCGCCATCCTCGCCAGCAGGCGCCATGTCCGGTCGTCCACGTCGAGCCACTTGATCAGATCGTGGACATCCCCTGGCCACGGTGGCTCACAGCGCTGGTGCCAGTTTTGCTCCAGCAGCGCCGCCCCGTCGTGGAGCAGCTTCTTGACGTACGCCGCGATCCGGATACGGGTGACGTTCTCGGGGCGACGCAGGACCGATCGCATCGGCTGGTACAGGTCCAGTTGAAGGAACCGGAACTCGTCACTGCCGCGGAGGCGACCGAAGTCCGGGTCACTGCTGGCGATCCAACTGCGCAGCCGTGAGGCCACACCGGTCTGCGTGGTGGCCTGCAGCGAGACCTGCCCGGCTACCTTGCTTCCAGCGCTGGCCAGAGCGGCCTGGAGTTCGATCACCGCGTACTCGGTCAGCAGGTGCTGACGCCGGTCCTCGCCGAGATCGCCGGGAGGAATCGGAGCCACCTCCGCCTCCGGGCTCGGTGGGGGAACAGGGAGATAGCCGTACAGGCCGTAGGCATAGGCAGTCGCCGCCTGGTAGTAGTCCAGGTAGCCAAGCCGTCCCGGGCCGAGCCGATGACGACGCTGCGCGCGGGCGACTGCGTCGCGAAGCAACACCGGCTGGACGGGCCAACTCCCCACCATCGTCTCGACTCGCCGGTACAGGCGTCGTGGCCACCAGGGTCGCAGGTTCCGCATCGCGACCAGCCTCTGCTCGGCGAACCAGCCGACCTCGACACCCGCAACAGTGAGCTGGTCCTGGGCCAGATCATGTACGGCGCGGGCGAGCCGGAGCGGCGCCCACACGTCCCGCGCGAAGCGAAGCGCGCCCCTGGTCACCTCGGAGCGGGTACCGGGGACCAACCACGCCAGCAATGCGTCCTCGTGCAGCCGGTGAAACTCCTGGAGCGCGGCCAGGTTGAGCAGCACCCGAGCGGTGGCCGGAGTGCCCAGCATCTCCTTGACCTGCCGCTGCGCCTCGGCACGGTCCGCTGCATCGCGAAAGGAAGACAACAACGGCCAGTACCGACCCACGAAGGCCGCGATCAACCGATCCTTGATCTGGTCACGGAGAACCTTCCGCTCGCCGACGGCATCGGTGGCGAACCAGTCCTCCACGGTGCGTTCCGAGTACGCCAGAGTCTTCGCGTACTGATAGCTGTCGGCTCCGCCTGAAAACTGACCCCGTGGTTCCGGCTGAATTTTGACCCCTTCCGGAAGCATCGGGAGGTGCTGAGCGTGGAGGACTGGGCGGAGATCCGTCGGTTGTACCGGGCGGAGCGGATGGCGATCAAGGCCATCTGCCGTCGGCTGGGGGTCTCGCGGAACACGGTGCGTAAGGCTTTGGCCAGTCATGAGCCGCCTCGCTATCAGCGGGCGGCGAAGGGTTCGATCGTGGACGCGGTGGAGCCGCAGATCAGGGCGTTGTTGGCGGAGTTCCCGGACATGCCGACGACGGTGATCATGGAGCGGGTCGGGTGGACTCGCGGCAAGACGGTGTTCTCTGATCGGGTGCAGCAGCTGCGGCCGTTGTTCCGCCGGCCGGATCCGGCTCAGCGGACGGAGTATCTGCCGGGTGAGCTGGCGCAGTGTGATCTGTGGTTCCCGCCGGCGGACGTGCCGTTGGGCTTCGGGCAGGTCGGTCGGCCGCCGGTGCTGGTGATGGTGTCGGGGTATTCGCGGTGGCTGTCTGCGGTGATGATCCCGTCGCGGCAGTCGCCGGACCTGCTGGTCGGACACTGGACGCTGATCTCCGGCTGGGGGCGGGTGCCCAAGGCGTTGGTGTGGGACAACGAGTCCGCCGTCGGGCAGTGGCGGGCCGGCAGGCCGCAGCTGACCGAGGCGATGAACGCCTTCCGCGGCACCCTCGGCATCAAGGTGATCCAGTGCCGGCCGGCGGACCCGGAATCGAAGGGCCTGGTCGAACGGGCCAACGGCTATCTGGAGACCTCGTTCCTGCCCGGACGCCGGTTCGGTTCACCCGGCGACTTCAACGCTCAGCTGTCCGAGTGGTTGGTGCGGGCGAACAACCGCCAGCACCGGATGCTGGGCTGCCGCCCGGCGGAGCGGTGGGACGCCGACCGGCAGGTGATGCTGCCGCTGCCGCCGGTCGCGCCGGTGGTCGGGTGGCGGCAGGCCACCCGGCTGCCCCGCGATCACTACGTCCGCTTGGACGGCAACGACTACTCGGTGCACCCGTCAGTGGTCGGCCGGCGGGTCGAGGTCACCGCCGACTGCGACCACGTGACGGTGCTCTGCGACGGCCGACCGGTGGCCCGGCACGACCGTTGCTGGGCCAAGCATCAGAGCATCACCGACCCCGCCCACCGCCAAGCCGCCGCCGATCTGCGCATCGCCGCCCAACGCACCCCGACGGCCGCCGTCGACGCCCAAGTCGAACGCCGGCCGTTGAGCGACTACGACCGGATGTTCGGCCTGGACGAGGTGGCTGCGTGATGGCCGCCAAGACCAGCCGCAACGTCGCATCCGAGATCGCGTTCCTCACCCGTGCCCTGAAGGCGCCGTCCCTGGCCGCGTCGGTGGAGCGCCTGGCGGAGCGGGCCCGGGCAGAGTCGTGGACGCATGAGGAGTTCCTCGCCGCCTGCCTGCAACGCGAGGTCGCCGCCCGCGAAGCCCACGGCGGAGAAGGACGCATCCGGGCAGCCAGGTTTCCGGCCCGCAAGAGCCTGGAGGAGTTCGACTTCGACCACCAACGGTCGTTGAAGCGGGAGACCATCGCCCATCTGGGAACCCTCGACTTCATCACCGGCCGAGAGAACGTCGTCTTCCTGGGCCCGCCCGGCACCGGCAAAACCCACCTGTCCATCGGCCTCGGGATCCGGGCCTGCCAGGCAGGACACCGGGTCGCGTTCGCCACCGCCGCCCAGTGGGTGTCCCGCCTGGCTGATGCCCACCACGCCGGCCGCCTGCAAGACGAACTGGTCAAACTCGGCCGGATCCCGCTGCTGATCGTCGACGAGGTCGGCTACATCCCCTTCGAAGCCGAAGCCGCGAACCTGTTCTTCCAGCTCGTCTCCAACCGCTACGAACGAGCCACCCTGATCGTCACCAGCAACAAGCCCTTCGGCCGCTGGGGCGAAGTGTTCGGCGACGATGTCGTCGCCGCAGCCATGATCGACCGCCTCGTTCACCACGCCGAGGTGATCTCGATGAAGGGCGACAGCTACCGACTCAAAGACCGCGACCTCGGCCGCGTCCCCGCAGCCACCAAGACCAACGACTGAACATCAACAACCAACGAGGGGGTCAAAATTCGGCCGGAACAGAGGGGTCAAAGTTCAGCCGGCGTTGACAATAGCGCAGGCGAATGAGTTCCCGGCGCCGACGGATGGCCCACAGCATCGAGATGGGGTAGCGGAACGGGTGCCTCCACCGATCTCGTCTGCGGGTCCAGAGTGAGGCGGTGTAGCGGCTCTCCAACTCACCGAGGCAGAGCGCGCCGTGGTACGTGTCCAGGGCGGCGAGGAACAGACCCAGGTCCTCCTGAACGCTGGCCACCATCATGCGGATATCGGAGTTGAAGGGGTCCAGGCGAAGGGCTTCCCGATACCACCAGAGCGCGTCGTCGAGACGCCGCTCGTCGTGCCGCTTCTTGGCCTCGTTGTACGCCTCGAAGAGTCCGGTCGGCAGGTCCCGGAGCCGCCACGTCCGCCACGGCGCCTCATCAGCCAGGCGGGTCACTGGCAGGATCTTGGCCATCGTCCAGTAGGCCGCCTTACAGGTTGCGTCTTCCCATGTCATGCCCCACTCGGTAGTCGTCGCACTGCCTGTGGCACCCGCGAACGACGTGACCGTGACCGAGACGCCGCAACAGGGCTCCTGCTTCCGCTCCTGGAGAGTTGCCCTGATCATGTAACCCGTCCGAGGCCAGAGCCGTGCCATGAACTTGGGCAGGACCGCCAACGGGTTCGTCAACGTTCCCGGCTCCTCGCCGAGGACATCGAGGAAGTTCTGCGCAGGGAGAGTCGTCGGGCCCGCATATGGCGGGTAGATGCTGGTGGTGGCGAGCTGACGGCAGAACCGGCTCTTCAGGTACGCCGCCCGGCCGGTGTCTTTCGCGTCCGCGGCATTCTCGAAGTCACGCACGTCGACCGCCCCGGGGCGGTGTGCGAGCCACTCACGGCGAAAGTTGCGCCACGCGACGAAGGCCGCCAGGAACAGGATCAGGATCCCGAGCCGTTGCCACAGCTCAGTGGGCGGGTTGCCGAAGGCACGAGCCACGCCGATCAGAAGAAGGCGGAACGGCTCCAGGAACCCCCAACCACTGTGATCCGCCGGGACGGCAGCGGACCGCGCAAGGCCACCGAGTGCCAGAAGCAGCGTCACCGTGCTGAGAGTTCCGAGGACCAGCCAGGGCACTGGTTTCGGGATCGGCAGGGGCGAGGGCGCGACTCGGGCTTTGCTGAAGATCCGATGCGGGGACCGGACCTTCCAGGACTCGGGGCGTGGGTCCCGCTGCTCGGCGTCATCGTGCCGGTTGTCCATCGAAACGCTCCTGACGACCGCCCGGGACTGCGGTTTCAGGCTAAGTGGTCGGCTAGCGAGCAACTGGAATTCGGCGGGATCGGTGTCGTGCCCGAACCTGACCTCACTGTTCGATAATGCACATTATGTCAAGTACAGCTGAGGCGGGAGCTCCCCGAGCGCCCGCGCGAGGCAGGTGACCGCCTTTGCGGGCTTTCGGGGGCGCCGGAGTGTCACGCAGTCACCCCCTGTCGTGCCGCCGGGCCGCGTGCTCAATTTGGCGCGCGTTGGCAGCGGCAGCGAGCTCGCCGCGAGCCGGCTCACGCCTCCAGACACGATGTCGCCGCCGTTGCGTCCAGGCACCGGTCATCGGGCCGGCCCATCCACCGGCCGACCCGAGCGCCCCCGCCGAATCCCACCTCACTCCACCCGCCGTCCGCCGATCATGAAGCTAGCGGCGACACATCAGACAGCACTTCCGGTCAACCTCATGATCGCTGGCGCGGCGCCAGTTCGCCGATGTGGCTGCATCGGAGCACTGGGGTTACCGCCATCTCGGCGAGATGGAGTTGATCATGGCGTTGGTCGCCCCCGCTCCCCTGATGTGGACTCCTGGCGGGAACGCGAGAATCATGCATAATATCCCTTATGCATGACAAACCGGACGAAACGTTGGAGGCCCTGATCAAGGAGTTCCTGACCGCCCGGGCAACCCGTAAGCCCTCCCCCCACACCCTGTCCGCGTACCGCAGGGATCTGACCACGGTGGCCGAGCTGGTCGCCACCGACGGCGACACCTCTCCCCTGCACGTACCCGTCAGCGCCCTCTCCCCCAAGGTGATGCGCGCGGCGTTCGCGCGGTTCGCTGCTCCCCGGGCCGCCGCCTCGGTCCACCGTGCCTGGTCGACATGGAACAGCTTCTTCACGTTCCTGGTGGCCGAGGGTGTCGTACCGGGAAATCCGATGCCGGCGGTGGGGCGGCCCCGCACGCCGCTCCCCCGGCCCAAGCCGCTGCGCGGCGAGGACACCCCGGAGGAGCTGCTGTCGGCGGTGGCGCGCGCGGAGGGCCGGCAGCGCGATCCGTGGCCGGAGCGCGACCTGGCGGTGCTGGCGCTGGCGTTGTGCGCGGGATTGCGGCTGTCGGAGCTGCTGGCGCTGCGGGTGTCGTCGGTGGCCGGGCGCGACGGCGAGCGGCGGGTGGACGTGGCGGGTAAGGGTGGGCGGCCGCGTACGGTGCCGATCGAGGACGGCGTCGACCGGGTGCTCGCGGGTTACCTGGACAGCCGGCGGCTCCGGTTCGGGTCGCGCAGCGTGCGGCCGGATTCGCCGTTGCTGGTGGATCGTCAGGGTGAGGCGTTGCGGCGGGGCGGTCTGCAGTACCTGGTGGAGTCGTGTTACCGGCGGGCGGGCATCGGTGACCGGGTGCCGCGGGGTGCGCGGTTGCACGCGTTGCGGCACACGTTCGCGACGCGGTTGGCGGAGGACGGGGCGAGCGCGGCGGAGATCATGCGGTTGCTGGGGCATGCGTCGTTGGCGTCGTCGCAGACGTACATCGAGGTGACGGCGGGTCAGCAGCGGGCGGCGGTGGCGGCGAACCGTACCAACAGGGCGTTGTCGGGGTTGGTCAAGCGATAGCTGTCAGGCCGAGTTGGTCGGCGACGTACGACAGGTGGTGTGACGTTGCCCAGGCGATCCATTGGGTGGCGGTGCCGGGGCCGGCGTGGCGGGCGGCGCGCAGGGCGATCTGCTCGTCGCCCCAGGAGAAGTGACGCCCGGTGGGCGGCCAGTGGTCGGCGGATACGAGGGCCTGGCAGATGTCGTAGATGCCGGTGTTGCCGCTGTCCATGCCGTCGCTGGGCGCACGGTAGGTCCACCAGGTGTCCTGGTGGGTGTAGCGGATGTTGGGTGCTGGCCCTCGGCGTCCCGATCCGGCGCCGGGGTGAGTGACGCCGTAGTCGGCGAACTGGATGTCATGGTCCTTGAGCCGCTGCCAGAGGTCGAAGTCCCGCCTGCGGAGCGGGATGGCGGTGCCGGCTGGTACGTGGGAGATCGTGGCGGGCATGGCTCCGGCGGCGACGACGACCGCCTTCCAGGGGTGGCGTCCGGCCCACACGAGGTGTTTGCGAACGAGGGGTTCGGCTGTCGTGAGGTGCCGGTCGGATGCCACCTCGGCGACGTCGATGACGAGGGTGCAGTTCTCGGGTCGCAGTTCGGTGGCGGATAGGACTTGGCTCAGTCGTGCGTCGGTTTCGGCGTCGTCCGGTTCGGTGTGGTGGGCGGCGAGCCGGAGAACGCCACCGTAGGGCGCGGCGGCGTAACGGACGTCGGCCAGTTGTGCGGGGGTGTCGTTCAGGTGGGCGACGGGCAGCGCGGGGATCCCCCACGGGTGCAGGTCGTCGGCGATGTCGCGGAGTGGCCGGCGGGTGCCGGTGGTGGGTTCGGGGAGGTGGCGCACGTCGACGGCGATGGCCATGTCACGCGGGATGCTGTCCTGTGCGCGTTGACTGAAGGTGCATGCGTCGGTGATCGGACCGTGCTTGGAGGGTGGCAGGTCGAAGATCGGGAGGATGTGTGGTGCGAGTTCGTCGGGGACGTGGCTGACGGCCTGGAGTTCGGCTTGGCGTCCTTTGAGGATCGGGTGGTAGCCCGTCATTCGCATCGCCCCACACGATTTCGACGACAGTCACTTACGTCGATATTCCACGTTCTGTGCCCGATCGACAACCGTACGTATCCAGAATGGGGTCTGTCGGTGCGCTGCCGGGCTGGCAGGATCGGGCGGATGCGGGTGGATACGGCGCGTGCGGTGGCGGTCGAGTGGGTGCGGGAGCGGATGCGGGCGGATCCGTCGATCGAGGGGGCGTTGTTCAGCGGGTCGACTGTGGGGTTGCCGGACGACGCGGTGCTGCCTGTGTGGTCGGACGTGGACGTGTTGCTGGTGCGCCGGGAGCCCGGTGTGAAGGTGGGCAAGTTCGTGCACCGGGGGGTGTTGCTGGAGGTCAGCACTGTCACGTGGGCGGAGTTGGGTGGCCCGGAGAATGTGCTGGGGTCGTGGGTGTTCGCGCCGATGTTCCGTACCGATGGGGTGATCGCGGATCCGTCGGGGCGGCTGGCGGCGGTGCGGGAGCGGGTGGCGGCCGGGTTCGCGGATCCGGTGTGGGTGCGGGCGCGGTGCGCCGGGGTGCGGCGGCGGATCGAGGGCGGGCTGCGGGCGGTGGGCGGTTCGGCGCCGGCGCCGGTGGCGGAGCAGGTGCTGGCGTGGGTGTTTCCGACGTCGTTGCTGGCGGTGTGGCCGGCGGTGGCGGGGCTGGCGGATCCGACGGTGCGGCGGCGGTATGTGCGGGCGGAGCGGGTGTTGTCGCGGTTCGGGTTCGCGGATCGGTACGCGGGCCTGCTGGACACGCTCGACGGCGGCGGTGTGGACGCGTCGCGGGTGCGGGAGCATCTGGCCGGGTTGGCGGTGGTGTTCGACGAGGCGTCGCGGCTGCCGCGGGACGGGTTCGCGTTCGGGGCGGATCTGGGTCCGGCGGGTCGGCCGGTGGTGTTCGACGGTGCGGCTGAGCTGATCGAGGCGGGGCGGCATCGGGAGGCGATGTTCTGGGTGCTGGTGACGTACGCGCGGTGTCATGTGGTGTTGGGTGCGGTGGCGCCGGAGCGGGAGCGGGCGTTCGGGGCGGCGCTGGCGGATCTGGGGGTGGCGTCGGCGGCGGATCGGCGGCGGCGGGCGGACGGTCTGCTGGCGGCGTTGCCGGGGTGGCAGGCGGTGGTGGATGCGGTGGCGGCGGAGGCTGTGGCAGGCTGAGGGGAACGCGACTGGCGGCACGGGGATGGGTGAACCATCGGGGAGCTCGTCGCGGGGGTCGACCGCCTGGGCCTCCGCGGGCGAGGTGTCGTATGTCTTCTGCGCGGTTGCTGCCGGGTGCTCCGGTGGCGGAGCGGGTGTTGTCGGAGGTCGCCGCGTCGGTGGCGGAGCTGTGTGCGGCGGGGGTGACGCCGGCGCTGGCGACGGTGCTGGTGGGTGACGACGACGCGAGCGCGGGTTATATCCGGATCAAGCAGCGTCAGGCGGCGGAGCTGGGTTTCGTGTCGCCGCACGTGCATCTGCCGGCGTCGGCGTCGCAGGTGGATCTGCACGCGGTGCTGGCGGATTTCAACGCGGACAAGACGGTGCACGGGGTGCTGGTGCAGTATCCGATTCCGGGTCATCTGGACTACGACCGGGCGTTGGCGGAGCTGGATCCGGACAAGGACGTGGACGGGATGCATCCGGTGAACATGGGCCGGCTGGCGTTGGGGTTGCCGGGTCCGTTGCCGTGTACGCCGGCGGGGATCGAGGCGTTGCTGGCGTTCCACGGTGTGCCGGTGGCGGGCCGGGAGGTGGTGGTCCTGGGCCGGGGTGCGACGTTGGGGCGGCCGCTTGCGATGTTGCTGGCGCAGAAGCGGCCGACGGCGAACGCGGCGGTGACCGTGGTGCACACGGGTGTGGCGGACTGGCCGCGGTACGCGCGGCGGGCGGAGATCCTGATCGCGGCGGCGGGGGTGCCGGGGATCGTGCAGCCGGAGCATGTGCGGCCGGGCGCGGTGGTGGTCGGTGGTGGGGTGCGGTACGAGGGACGGCGGTTGCTGCCGGACGTGGACGAGTCGTGTGCCGCGGTGGCGGGTGCGATCACGCCGCGTGTGGGCGGGGTGGGTCCGACGACTGTGGCGATGTTGTTCCGTAACGCGGTGGACGCGGCGCGGCGGCAGAGTGGGCTGGGCTGAGCGTCAGCCGAGGTCGACGACGAGGGGCCGGTGGTCGGAGATGGTGGCCAGCGGTGTGTGGACGGCGGTGACGGGCGGGAGCCGGTCGAGGCCGTGGCGGTCGGCGAGGATGTGGTCGAGTTGGACGCGGGGTTGCCCGGCCGGGTAGGTGGGGCGCCTCGCGAGGGGCCGCCAGCGGGTGAGTGCGGCGGCGGGTCCGGCGGGCAGGTTGAGGTCGCCGAGCAGGACCCGGGGCGCGGGCAGGGTGCGCAGGACGCGGACGACGCGGCGTAGCTGCCAGACGTTCCAGCCGGGGACGAAGGACAGGTGGGTGGCGGCGACGGTGAGGGGGCCGTGGGGGGTGTCGAGGACGGCGGCGAGCACGACGCGGGGTTCGTCGCGGAGCAGGACGAGTCCGCCGCCGGGGCCGGGTGCGTAGATGGGTGAGCGGACGGGGGCGGCGCGCAGGCGGGTGACCTGCCAGGAGCGGACGGGGTGGCGGCTGATCAGGCCGATGCCGTAGAGGGGTTCGCCGTGGCCGTCGTCGTCGTGGGTGAGGGGACGGAACTGTTCGCCGGGGGTGCCGACGACGGCGGCGGCGAAGCGGTGGTGGTCGGCGTGCAGGGCGCGGGCGGCCACGGCGGTGAGGTCGAGTTTGCCGCTGCGCGTCTGGTCGCGGTCGACTTCCTGGAGGGCGAGGACGTCGGCGTCGAGGTCGGTGACGGCGGCGGTGAGCCGGTCGGGGTCGACGAGCCCGTCGGTGAGGGATCGGCCGTGCAGCAGGTTGAAGGTGGCCAGGCGCACCTGGACACCCTACGTCGTCGTGGGAGTCTTGCCGGGTGCTGAAACTGTTGTGCTGTTCGATGCTGGTGTTCGTGGCGGTGGGGTCGGTGGGGGTGTGGTTGCGGCGTCGCCGGGGGCGGTGAGGCTGGCCACAGGGGGCCTTGTCGCTGGTGGTGGCGTGGGCAGAATGCGGCGGTGGATGCGCTGTCGTTGACGACGTTGCTGACTGCTGCCCTGCTGGCCGGGTGGGTGGACGCGGTGGTGGGTGGCGGTGGTCTGTTGTTGTTGCCGGCGTTGCTGGTGGCGGCGCCGGGTGTGCCGGTGGCGACGGCGTTGGGCACGAACAAGCTGGCGGCGATCTTCGGTACGTCGACGGCGGCGGTGACGTATGCGCGGCGGACGAAGCTGGACTGGGCGGTGGCGGGTCCGGCGGCCGGGTTGGCGGTGCTGACGGCGGGGCTGGGTGCGGCGTTGGCGGGTGCGGTGCCGGGTAGCGCGTACCGGCCGGTGGTGCTCGTGGTGCTGGTGGCGGTGGCGGTGTTCGTGCTGGCGCGGCCGTCGCTGGGTGTGGTGGCGTCACCGCAGCGACGGACCCCTCGGCGGGTGGTGGTGGCGGTGGCGGTGGCCGGTGTGGGCATCGCCCTCTACGACGGGTTGATCGGGCCGGGTACGGGGACGTTCCTGGTGCTGGCGTTCACGGCGATTCTGGGTTCGGATTTCGTGCACGCCTCGGCGATGGCGAAGGTGGTGAACGCGGGCACGAATCTGGGTGCGCTCGTGGTGTTCGGGTTGACCGGGCACGTGTGGTGGGCGTTGGGTGCGGCGATGGCGGTGTGCAACGTGGTGGGGGCGGCGGTGGGCGCGCGGATGGCGTTGCGGCGGGGTGCCGGGTTCGTGCGGGTGGTGCTGCTGGTGGTGGTGCTGGCGCTGGTGGCCCGGCTGGGTTACGACCAGTGGATGGCGGGCTGATCGCGGTGGCGGTGCGGGCGGAGCACGACCGGGCGGTGCTGGCGGGTCTGCTGGGCCGGGATCCGGTGTTGCACGCGTACCAGTTGGGTGATCTGGACGATTTCTTCTGGCCGTACACGTCGTGGTTCCGGCGTGGCGACCAGGTGGTGTTGCTGTATCACGGGGTCGAGTTGCCGACGTTGCTGGCGTTCGCGGCGCCGGATCGGGTGCCGGACCTGGCGGGGTTGCTGGCGGAGGCGGCGCCGGTGTTGCCGGCGCGGATGTGGGCGCACCTGTCCCCCGGTCTGGAGGCGGTGGTGTCGCGCTGGTTCGTGGTGTCGGAGGCGGCGGCGCATCACCGGATGGCGTTGACGGATCCGGGCCGGCTGGCGGCGGTGCCGGCGGTGGGTGAGCCGTTGGGGCCGGCGGACGCGGCGGAGCTGGCCGGGTTGTACGCGGTGGCGTATCCGGGGAACTGGTTCGACGCGCGGATGCTGGAGACGGGCCAGTACGTGGGGGTTCGGGAGCGTGGCCGGCTGGTGGCGGTGGCGGGGGTGCACGTGTTCTCGCCGCGGTGGCGGGTGGCGGCGCTGGGGAACGTGACGACGCATCCGGACGTGCGGGGGCGGGGTCTGGGTGCGGGTGTGGTGGCGGCGTTGTGCGCCCGGCTGCGCGCGTCGGTGGATCACGTGACGTTGAACGTGCGGGCGGACAACGCGGCGGCGGTGCGGCTGTACGAGCGGCTGGGGTTCTCCCGGGTGGCCGGGTTCACCGAGTGCGCGTTGACGTCAGCGGCCGCGGCTGGGTGAGTCGAACCGGCCGGCGCGGATCTCGCGCAGGGCGCGGCGGCGGGTGTCGCCGCGCAGCGTGTCGACGTAGAGGCGTCCGCGCAGGTGGTCGGTCTCGTGTTGCAGGGCGCGGGCGAGGAAGCCGCTGCCGGTGACGGTGAGCGGTTCGCCGTGCTGGTCGTAGCCGTGTGCGGTGGCGTGCAGCGCGCGGGGGGTCGGGAAGTACAGGCCGGGGATGGACAGGCAGCCTTCCTCGTCGTCCTGGAGTTCGTCGGACACCTCCAGGGTGGGGTTGACCATGTGGCCGCGGTGGCCGTCGGCGTCGTAGACGAACACCTGGGCGTTGACGCCGATCTGGGGTGCGGCGACGCCGGCGCGGCCGGGTGCGCCGAGCAGCGTGTCCATGAGGTCGGTGACGAGGGCGCGCAGTTCGGCGTCGAAGCTGGTGACGGGTTCGCTGGGGGTGCGCAGCACGGGGTCGCCGATGATCCGGATCGGGCGCATAGTCATGTCCGGAAGGCTATCCGTTGCTTACCGTTCGCGGGTGTCCGGTGGGGTGTCCAGCAGCCCGGTGTCGGCGATGCGGTCGCGCAGGGGCCGGCGGCGCAGGGCGGCGAGGACCGCGTGCAGCTCGTCGGCGAGTGGTACCGGCAGTTCGGTGTCGAGGTGGCGTACGGCGGCGGTGGTGGCGGCCCATTCGGCTTCGACGGCCGGCAGCAGGGCGCGGGCGCGGTCGGTCAGGGTGACGATGCGGTGGCGGGCGTCGGCGCCGGGGCTCAGGTCGACGAGGCCGGCGCGGCGCATCTGGGCGACGGTCTGGCTGGCGGCGGAGTGGGTGACGCCGACGCGGGCGGCGAGGTCGCGGATGGACAGCGGGCCGTCGGCGACGAGCGCGCGGACGGCCGGCGAGTAGCGGGGCCGGTAGTCGGTGAGGCCGAGCCGCTGGTGGACGGCGGCGACGTCGCCGTCGAGGACGTCCAGGACGTGGCGCAGCAGGGTGCCGAGGGCGTCGCGGTCGGGGGCGGTCACGTCCACTAATGTAACAGCGCTGTTGTATCTGATCCGGGGAGGCCACTGATGTATCCACCGATCGAGCCGTACGCCCACGGCATGCTGGACGCCGGGGACGGGCAGCGCGTGTACTGGGAGACGTGCGGTAATCCGGACGGCCGGCCGGCGCTGGTGGTGCACGGCGGGCCGGGTTCGGGCGCGGGCGCGTCCTGGCGGCGGCTGTTCGACCCGGCCGCGTACCGGATCGTGCTGTTCGACCAGCGTGGCTGCGGGCGCAGCACTCCCCCGGCGTCGGATCCGTCCACCGACCTGTCGGTGAACACCACCGGGCATCTGCTGGCCGACATGGAGGCGCTGCGGGCGCACCTGGGGATCGACAGGTGGCTGCTGTGCGGCGCGTCGTGGGGGTCGTCCCTTGCCCTGGCGTACGCGCAGCGGCACCCGGGTCGGGTGAGCGCGCTGGTGCTGTTCAGCGTGGTCGCCAACACGAACCGGGAGATCGAGTGGGTGACCCGGGACATGGGGCGGGTGTTCCCGCAGGAGTGGGCGCGGTTCCGTGACGGGGTGCCGGAGGCCGACCGTGACGGTGACCTGTCGGCGGCGTACGCGCGGCTGGTGAACGACCCGGACCCGGCGGTGCGGGACAAGGCGGTGCGGGACTGGTGCGGCTGGGAGGACGTGCACGTGTCCCTCGCCGGCGGGTACGCGCCGAGTCCCCGGTTCGCCGACCCGGTGTTCCGGTACGGGTTCGCCCGGCTGGTGACGCACTACTTCGCGAACCGGGGTTTCCAGCCGGATGGGCAGGTGCTGCGCGACGCGGGCCGGCTGGCCGGCATTCCGGGGGTGCTGGTGCAGGGGCGGCTGGACGTCAGCGGCCCGCCGGACATCGCCTGGCAGCTGACCCAGGGCTGGCCGGACGCTCGGCTGGAGATCGTGGAGTCCGGCGGGCACGGTGGCGGGCACGGTATCGGCGAGCGGGTCGTCGCCGCCCTGGACGCGTTCGCCGCCGGCCAGAGCCCCGCCGACGGCTAGAGCCGCCGCCCGGGGCCGGGCAGCCGGGGCGGCGGACAGCCTGTCAGCCGGCGAGCAGGGCGCGGATCGGGGCGGCCTTGGCGGCGGCCTCGGCGACCTCGGCGGCGGGGTCGCTGTCCCAGGTGATGCCTCCCCCGGCCCACAGGTGCAGCAGGTTCCCGTCGGCGGCGGCGGTGCGGATGGTCAGGCCCAGGTCGAGGCAGTCGGGTCCGACCCAGCCGAGCGCGCCCATGCTCGCGCCGCGACCGACCGGCTCCAGCGCGGCGACCTGCGCCAGGGCGGCGTGTTTGGGTGCGCCGGTGACCGAGCCGCCGGGGCAGACGGCGCGCAGCAGGTCGGCCAGGCCGAGGCCGTCGGCGGGCGCCGCCGACACCGTGGACTCCGCCTGCCACAGGTCACACCAGCGGCGTACGGCGAACAGCTCGTCGACGCGCACCGACCCGGTGCGGGCGACGCGGGCCAGGTCGTTGCGTTCCAGGTCGACGATCATGACGTGTTCGGCGCGTTCCTTGGCCGAGGCGAGCAGGTCGCGGCGTCCGGCGGGGGTGGCGGGGCGGGTGCCCTTGATGGGGCGGGTGACCAGCCGGCCGTGCTCGACGGCGATGAGGGTCTCCGGGGAGGCGCAGCCGAGCGTCCAGCCGGGGCCGTGCAGGGTGCCGCCGTAGCGGGCGCCGGGCAGCGCGGCGAGGCGGGCCAGCGCGGGGCGCGGGTCGCCGGTGTAGCCGGCGGCGGCGTGGCCGACGATGTTGACCTGGTAGACGTCGCCGCGGGCGATGGCGGCGCGGACCGCGCCGACGGCGTCGGCGTGCGCGGCCTTGGTCCAGCTGTCGCGCCAGGGCCCGAGCCGCCACGGTGCCGGGGCCGGTGGCCGGGGTGCCGCCGGGCGGTCGGTGTGGTGGTAGACGACCACGACCAGGTCGGGCAGCGCCGGCGCGGGACTCGGCGCGCCGGGCGACACGCCGATGGCGTACGCGCCGGCGGCGGCGGACAAATACAGCGCGGCGCCGCACACCGCGGCGCCGGGGTCGTGCCGGCCGGGCCGGGCGAGGTCGCTGCGGTCGATGCCGTGTGCGGCGAGGAAGCGTTGTGCCAGGTCGGCGGGGTCGCCGCCGTCGCCGATCGACCAGTGCAGCCGGGCGGTCTCGACGAGCCAGCGGCGACATCCGGGCGGCGCGCCGGGTGCATCGACCTCCACCTGTGGGAGCGCTTCCACGACGTCCGGGCCGTTACGGGTCATCCGTTCAGCCCATTCTGGGTGAACAAGACGCATCCTTGCTCGTTGCCGCTCAGTTTTCCTTGGTACTGTGCGTCACTGGTCATGTGAACCATGACACAGTGCCCCCACAGTCCGGAGAACCCGATGTGTCAGCACCAGCCCACCTGCCCCTCCGCCGACGCAACCGACCGAGAGGCCGCCCGCGTCCTCGCCTGCTTCCCTGAGCAGGGCTGGAGCCTGCTCTGCAACGGTGTCATCGTCTTCGAGGACACCGGTGAGCTGCTCCCCGACGGGCGCACCATCGCCCCGCACCGGGGTCCGGCCCGCCACGCCCTCGTCGCCTGAGCGATCACGCAGCGTCAGTGAGCGTACGCGCCGGTCATGACCGGCGCGCGCACCGGCCGGGGCGGCGACAGCCCACCGCCCCGGCGTCAGCCGCTCAGTCCTCGAACGCCTCCGGCGCGGGGCACGAGCAGACCAGGTTCCGGTCGCCGTACGCGCCGTCGATGCGCCGCACCGGAGGCCAGTACCGGCCCGCCCGGTCCACACCCGCCGGGTAGGCGCCCACCGACCGCGGGTACGGGTGCGGCCACTCGTCGGCCGACACCATCGCCGCCGTGTGCGGCGCGTTTGACAGCGGGTTGTCCCCCGCCGGCCACTCCCCCGAGCCGACCTTGTCGATCTCCGCCCGGATCGCGATCATCGCGTCGCAGAAGCGGTCCAGCTCGGTCAGGTCCTCGCTCTCGGTCGGCTCCACCATCAGCGTCCCGGCCACCGGGAACGACATCGTCGGCGCGTGGAAGCCGTAGTCGATCAGCCGCTTCGCCACGTCGTCGACGCTCACGCCGGTGGCCTTGGTCAGCGGACGCAGATCCAGGATGCACTCGTGCGCGACCAGGCCCTTGTTGCCGGCGTACAGCACCGGGAAGTGGTTGCGCAGCCGCGCCGCCACGTAGTTCGCCGCCAGGACCGCCACGCCGGTGGCGCGGGCCAGCCCGTCGGCGCCCATCATCCGCAGGTACGCCCACGGGATCGGCAGGATCCCCGCCGACCCGTGGTTGGCCGCCGAGATCGCCGGCCGCCGGTCGGCGCGCGCACCGAGCGGGTCACCGGGCAGGAACGGCGCCAGGTGCGAACGCACCGCCACCGGCCCGACGCCGGGGCCACCGCCGCCGTGCGGAATGCAGAACGTCTTGTGCAGGTTCAGGTGCGACACGTCCGCCCCGAACCGGCCCGGCTTGGCGAACCCGACAAGCGCGTTGAGGTTCGCGCCGTCGACGTACACCTGACCGCCCGCGTCGTGGACCCTCGCGCACAGCTGGGCGATGCCGGTCTCGTACACGCCGTGCGTCGACGGGTACGTCACCATGATCGCGGCGAGCGCGTCCCGGTGCTTGTCGATCTTCGCGTCGAGGTCGACCAGGTCGACGTTGCCGTCGGCGTCGCAGCCGACCACCACGACCCGCATGCCGGCCATGACGGCGGACGCGGCGTTGGTGCCGTGCGCCGACGACGGGATCAGGCACACGTCCCGGTGGGCCTCGCCGCGCTCCCGGTGGTAGCCGCGGATCGCCAGCAGCCCGGCCAGCTCGCCCTGCGATCCGGCGTTGGGTTGCACGCTGACCGCGTCGTAGCCGGTGACCTCGGCCAGCCAGCCCTCCAGCTGCGCGATCAGCTCCCGGTACCCGGCGGTCTGCGCGTCCGGCGCGAACGGGTGCAGGTGCGCGAACTCCGGCCAGGTGATCGGTTCCATCTCGGTGGTGGCGTTGAGCTTCATCGTGCACGAACCCAGCGGGATCATGCCGCGGTCCAGCGCGTAGTCGAAGTCGGCCAGGCGGCGCAGGTAGCGCAGCATCGCCGTCTCCGAGTGGTGGCTGTGGAACACCGGGTGGGTGAGGAAGTCCGACGTGCGGGCCAGCCCGTCGGGCAGGGCCGCGTCCACCTCCCCGTCGAACCCGTCGACGCCGAACGCCGCCCACACCGCGGCGAGGTGCGCGGGCGTGGTGGTCTCGTCGCAGGAGATGCCGACCCGGTCGGCGTCGACCAGCCGCAGGTTCACGTTGCGCTCGGCGGCGGCGGCGACCACCTGCGCGGCCCGGCCCGGCACGGTCGCGGTGACGGTGTCGAAGAACGCGACGTCCGCGACCCGCACGCCCCCGGCGCGCAGCCCGGCCGCGAGCCGAGCCGCCGCCTCGTGGGTACGCCGGGCGATGGCGCGCAGCCCGTCCGGGCCGTGGTAGACGGCGTACATGCCGGCCATCACCGCGAGGAGCACCTGGGCGGTGCAGATGTTGCTGGTGGCCTTCTCCCGGCGGATGTGCTGCTCGCGGGTCTGCAACGCCAGCCGGTACGCCGGGTTGCCGTCGGCGTCGCGGGACACCCCGACCAGCCGGCCCGGCAGCATCCGCTCCAGGCCCGAGCGCACCGCCAGGTAACCGGCGTGCGGACCGCCGAAGCCCATCGGTACGCCGAAGCGCTGTGTGGTGCCGGCGGCGATGTCGGCGCCGATCTCGCCCGGCGGGCGCAGCAGCGTCAACGCCAGCAGGTCCGCCGCCACGGTCACCAGCGCGCCCACGCCGTGCGCCGCGTCGACCAGCGCACGGTGGTCGCGGACCGCCCCGGACGCGCCCGGGTACTGCAGGTGCAGGCCGAAGAACTCCGCCGGCAGGTCGTCGCGCTCCACGTCGACCACGCGCACCTCGATGCCGAGCGGCTCGGCGCGGCTGGCGATCACCGCGACGGTCTGCGGCAACGCGTCGGCGTCGACCACGTACACCGGGCTCTTGCTCTTGGACGCGCGGCGGGCGAGCGTCATCGCCTCGGCCGCGGCGGTGCCCTCGTCGAGCATCGACGCGTTCGCGACTGGTAGCGCAGTGAGGCCGGACACCATGCTTTGGAAGTTCAGCAGCGCCTCCAGCCGGCCCTGGCTGATCTCCGGCTGGTACGGCGTGTACGCGGTGTACCAGGCGGGGTTCTCCAGCACGTTGCGGCGGATCACCGCCGGGGTGTGCGTGCCGTGGTACCCGAGGCCGATCATGGACACGGCGACGGTGTTGCGCGACGCGAGGGCACGCAGCTCGGCGATGGCCTCCCGCTCACCGGCCGGGGCGGGCAGGTCGAGGGTGCCGTGCCAGCGGATCACCTCGGGGATCGCCGCGTCCATCAGCTCGTCGACGGAGCCGTAACCGACGGTGTCCAGCATCCGGCGTTCGTCGTCGCGGCCGGGACCGATGTGCCGGTCGGCGAACTGCTCTGCGGTCATGCGCTGCGCTCCTTGGTGGGGCGAGGTCGACGGGTCGGCCTCCCCCTGAGTCGCGCTGACGCGCTCCACAGCGCCTGCCCACGTGGTCCTTTTGCCTGAGAGGTTCCGGGGAGAATCTGCCCCTTCGGCGCCGTCGGGTCGACGGTCTCTCCCACGTGGGTGGTACCGGCACCCCCAACGCTACCAGCGGGCGTGTTTCCGGCTCATGTCCCGGGGTTGGTCACACCGGCGCCGGAGCCGCCGCCACCCGGTCGGCCAGCGCGCACAGGGTGGCGCCCAGCGGCGCGTCCAAACGCAGCGCCGCGTAGGGGTCGCCGCGGGTGACGCCCTGGTTGACGATCGCCACCGGGATGCCGTGGCGGGCCGCCCGCAGCACGAACCGCCGGCCCGACATCACCGTCAACGACGACCCGAGCACCAGCAGCGCCCGGGCCCGCTCGACCAGCGCGAAACAGTCCGCGACACGCGGCGCGGGGACCGTCTCGCCGAAGAACACCACGTCCGGTTTCAGCGTGCCGGTGCCGCACAGCGCGCAGTCGACGGTGCGGAACCCGGTCACCGCCTCGTCGGGCAGGTCCACGTCACCGTCGGGGTTGACACGCGCCACCCGGGCGTCGAAACCCGGATTCGCCTCCGACAGGCGCCGGTGCAGCTCGTCGCGGCCGGTGGCGTTGCCGCAGTCCAGGCACGTCACCTCGTCGAGGCGGCCGTGCAGCTCGATCACGCCGGTGGCGCCGGCGGCGGTGTGCAGCCCGTCGACGTTCTGCGTGATGATCCCGCCGAGCAGCCCGGCCGCCTGCAGCCGCGCCACCGCCCGGTGCCCGTCGTTGGGCGCCGCCCGGGCGATGGTCCGCCAGCCCAGATGGCTGCGCGCCCAGTACCGCCGCCGGGCCAGCGGATCCCGGGTGAACTCCTGGTACGTCATCGGGGTGTGCCGGCGCGCCGCGCCGCTGGGCCCCCGGTAGTCCGGGATGCCCGACTCGGTGGACAGGCCCGCACCGCTGAGCACCACCACGTCCCCGGCCGTCACCAGCCGCGCCAGTTCCTCGAACGCCTCACTCACCCGTCCATCGTCCCTCGCCGGCCCCGCACCTCCCACCCGCTCACCCGACCGATGCCGTCGATCATGAAGTTGGCGGTGGTCCGGCCCGGCGTGTCGCACCGCCAACCTCATGATCGACGAGGCCGGTCACCCGGCGGGGCCGCCGGGTCCGGGCTAGGTTGAGCCCATGCGCGTCGTCATCGCCGGAGGGCACGGAAAGATCGCCAAGCTGCTGGAGCGGGAACTGGCCGGACGCGGAGACACCGCGCTCGGGCTGATCCGCAACCCCGACCACGCCGCCGCGCTGCGCGCCGCCGGCGCCGAACCAGTCGTGTGCGACCTGGAACACACCGACGCCGGCACCCTCGCCGCCCACCTGGCCGGCGCCGACGCTGTCGTGTTCGCCGCCGGCGCCGGACCCGGCAGCGGCGCCGGCCGCAAGGACACCGTCGACCGGGGCGCCGCCGTGCTCCTCGCCGACGCCGCCACCCGCGCCGGCGTACGCCGCTACCTGCTGGTCTCCTCCATGGGCGTGGACGCCGCGCCGTCCGAGGGCACCGACGACGTGTGGGCGGCGTACCTGCGGGCCAAGAAGGCCGCCGAGGACGACGTCACCGCCCGGGACCTCGACGTGACGGTGCTGCGGCCCGGCCGCCTCACCGACGACGAACCCGAAGGCCGGATCACCCTGGCCCGGCACGTCGAAGCCGGCGCGATCAGCCGCGCCGACGTGGCCCGGGTCCTGCTCGCCCTGCTGTACGCCCCCGCCACCGCCGGGCACACCCTGGAACTCGTCGGCGGAGACACCCCCATCGCCGACGCGATCACCGCCGTCACCGCCTGACACCCGCCCGCGCGTCCCGGCCCGCGATCACGCGCGGGCCGGGACACCGCTCAACGCTGGTGCCGCGACAACGCCGGCTGCGGCGCTCCCCCGCCCTGCGGCAACTCCCGGGCGATCCGCTCCATCGTGCGCGACAACTGCTCACTGCCGTCGTCGAGGTGCCGGGCCGCCGCCTGCATGTGCGAGATCATCATCTCGCCGAAGATCCGCAACGCCTCACGCGTCGCCACCGAGTCGTCGAAGCCGCTCCCGGCCGCGCTGCGGTACTCCGTCACCGCCCGCTCGGCCTCCCGCTTCGCCTCCTCCGCCGCCGCCCGCATGTAACTCTCATACTGGGTACGGGCGTACTCGGCGACCCGGCGCGCGTAGTCGTGGGCCTGCGCGATGATCTGCTCGGCCTCCCGCTGCGCCGCCGACAACAGGTTGACCTCCTTCGCCGCCGGCGCCCCCGCCGCCTCCGTGCTCGGGATCACCCCGTGCCGGTGCAGCTCCAGATGATCGTTGAGCCGCTCGTTCTCCGCCCGCAGGTTCGCCACCTGCGCCGCCAGCAGATCCAGCTCGTCGGCCACCTGCAACCGGAAGCGGTCCACATCGGTCTGGTCGTAGCCGCGGCGGGTGAACGCCGCCGACCCGAACTCCCACCGCCGCACCCGGTCCGAGGTCAACCGCACCTGCACCGGACCGGACACCTGCTGCGCGTCGTAACTGCTGATCGGACCCGCGCTCACCGGCACACCTCCGTTCGCGACTGCGGGGCTCGCAACACCGGCTCACTCCTCGCGCTCACCGGCTCACCTCCGTCGTTCCCGGCCCGTCCGCGCCGGTCATCGTCCGCCACGCCGGGCCGTACCAGTGCTTGCCGTAACCCTCGTGATGCACCTGACCCGGCTGGAACCCGGCGCCGGTCAACGCCGCCACCGAATGACCCACCATCTCGTCCGAGCCGCACACGTACACGTGCCGCGACCGCCAGTCCCCGTCGGCCAGCGCCCGGTCGGCGATACGCACCGACTCACCCGGCCGGGCCGGATCCGCACCGGCCACGTACGACACCCGCAGCCACGGATGCGTCGCCGCCAGCTTGTCGATCGCCTCGCTGTCGTAGAACTCCGTCCGCGACCGGGCACCCACGTACAGGTCCACCCGCCGCCCCGAACCCTCCGCCGCGACCTGCTCCACCAGCGCCTTCACCGGCGCCCAGCCGGTACCACCGGCCAGCAGCAACAGATCCGACGCCCCGGCCTGCCACAACGTCAACCGGTCACCCACCGGCGACGCCAGGTGGATCTGGTCACCGGCCGCGCACCCGTAGACCAGACGCGACGACACCACACCACCCGGCGCGGCCCGCACGTGCAACTCCACCGTGCCGTCCGGACGGGGCGCGTTCGCCGGCGAGTAGTACCGCCACGACCGCACCGCCGGATGCGACACCCCGATCGACTGGCCGGGCGTGAACGGCAGCAGATACTGCGGACGTACGGTCAGCACCGCCACGTCGAACGTGCGCTGCTCATGTGTCAGCACCTCCGCCACCCACCACGGCGGCGACTTCGACTCCGCGGCCTGCGCGCCCTCGGTCATCACCTGCGCCACCAGCCCGTACGCGGCGGCCCAGTCGGCGGCCAGCTCCTCGGTCCACGCGTCGCCGCAGAAGTGCCGCAACGTCGCCAGCAGCGCCTCACCGACCGCCGGGTAGTGCTCGGCGCGCACCGCGAACTTCCGGTGATCCGCGCCGAGGTCCCGCAGGAACCCGACCAGCCGGTCCACCTGGTCCACGTGGGACACCACATGCCCCAGCGCGGCCACCAGACGGTCCCGCTGCCCGGCCATGTTCGTGGGGAACATCTGCCGGGTCTCCGGATGCGCCAGGAACAGCGTCGAATAGAAGTAGAGCGGCACCTGGTCGCCGTGCGCGGCGACCAGGGACCAGCTCTGCTTGAGCCGTGCGACGTCCACGCTCAGGCGTCCCCCGCCGACACGACCTGCTCCCGCACCTGCCCGAGCACGACCTGCACGTCGGCGATCACGTCCGCCGGCACACCCAGCTCCACCAGCGTCGCGGTCAGGTGCTCACCGACCTTCGCGTAGTGCTCACCGGTGATGTTCAGCGGCTGGTGCGCCTCGTCCAGCCCACGGCCCGCGTACTCGTTGGGGCCGCCGAGCACCACCGCCAGCATGAGCGCCAGGTGCCGCCGCTGCTCCACCATGTCCACGTCGGCGAAGTAGCCCGCCAGATCCGGATCGGCCAGCACCTTGTCGTAGAACAGCTCCACCGCGGCCTTCACCGCGGCCGCGCCGCCGATGCGCTCGTAGTGGGAGATCGGGGTGGTCTCGCTCGTCACCGTCATGCTCGGTCCTTCCACCAGGGGTCCGCGGGCAGCGCCGCGGCAGGGGCTCGCCGTCCGGCGCGGGCGTCACACAGCGTTCCACCGTGACGTCGACACGCCGACGACCGGAACGGACCATAGCGCGCCCGCCGGCACACTTCACGACCACCCTGTGCCGATCCCGAGAACTGTCAATCACGGACAGTGAACGACACCGCGCCAATCGATGGACGCACCGCAGCCAGGCGGACACGCAACGTCAACGTGGACGACACACCGTCCTTTTCGGACATCCCGCACGCACGGGCCGTGACCTGCGACGACTCACACCCGCCCCGGCCCGCGCCGTCCACCCGCCCCGGCACGCCAGAAAGGACCACACCCCGTCACCAAAACACGAATCGCGCCACACCCTTTTCGGGCGCGGCGCGATCCCGTCACCGAGACGCGACGCAGGTCACCCGGCCCGGCGCCGCGCCCGCCGCGCCGCCAGCTCGTCACCCACCGAGTCCGACTCCGGCTCCGCCGCCGGCACGGCCGGCTCCTGCCCACCCACCGGCTCCGCCGGCAGATGCGACAACGAACCCTGGATCTCCTTGAACGCACCACCGATCGCGATGCCGAACACGCCCTGGCCGCCCTGCAACAGGTCGACCACCTCCTCCGGCGACCGGCACTCGTACACAGTCGTCCCGTCGGAGATCAACGTGATGCCCGCCAGATCGTCCACCCCACGCGACCTCAACGCCTCGATCGCCTTACGGATGTTCTGCAACGACACCCCGGCGTCCAGCAGCCGCTTCACGACCTTCAACACCACCAGGTCGCGGAACGAGTACAACCGCGACGTCCCCGAACCCGACGCGTCACGCACACTCGGCACCACCAGCGCCGTACGCGCCCAGTAGTCGAGCTGCCGGTAACTGATCCCCACCGCCGAACACGCGGTCACACCCCGGTAGCCGACCTCGCCGTCACCAGCCGGATCGAGCCCCACACCCGCCTGCTGTTCCACACCCGGACCAGGATCCCGCGGCTCGTGCATCGGACCAACCTCCCCGCGCCCGTGGCGGTGCCGCGTCGATTCCCGTACGCGCACCACTCGACACGGCAACCCTAACGCCGCCCCCCGCACTTCACCCGCAGGAGACACCGCGACACGCCGCGCCACCACCCGGGCGGGACACCTCAACCCGCGAAGTCCTCCGGACGCACCTGCTCCAGGAACTCCCGGAACTTCTCGACCTCGTCCTCCTGCTCGTCCGGAATCACGATCCCCGCCTCGCTGAGGACCTGCTCCGCACAACGAATCGGAGCACCCACCCGCAACGCCAACGCGATGGAGTCACTCGGCCGCGCCGACACCCGCACACCGTCACCGAGGAGCAGATCCGCGTAGAACACGTTCTCCTTCAACTCGGTGATCTCCACCGCCCGCAACGGCGCCTGCAACGCCGTCAGCACATCCCGCAGAAGATCGTGCGTCAACGGCCGGGCCGGCTTGACCCCCTGCTGCTCGTAAGCGATCGCCGTCGCCTCGACCGCGCCGATCCAGATCGGCAGATAGCGGTCCCCCTCGACCTCCCGCAGCAGGACGATCGGCTGGTTGCTGGGCAACTCCACCCGAACTCCGACCACGCTCAGCTCGCGCACCGCCGCCTCCGTGTCGTCGTCACCTTGCACCGCGCCCTTCCCTGCACGGTACACGGACCAGGACACGGGAGTCCCACGCGCTACGTGCACCACGCCTCGCCGGACGGGCATACCCCGGCAAGCCTACGACACGCTCCGCGGACCAGATCTTTCCGCGCCCACACACGACGAAGGGCCGGGCGCACACCGCACCCGGCCCCTCGCACCGACCTCACCGGCCCAACGTCGACCGCAGCCCCACCCGCACCAACGCCGCGTGCAACCGCTGCGACAACGCCACCAACTCCCGCGCCGTCTCCGCCGCCCGAGCCCGCGCCGCCGGATCACTCTGCCGCGCCAGCGGCGCCACAAGCTGCGCGAACAACCCGACCTCACGATCCGCCGCCGACCGGTACGCCCGCAGATGCCGAGGCTCCAGCCCGTACGCCGCCAGACCCGCCACCGCACTCGCGATGATCAACGCATCCGCGTCGTACCACCCCGGCGGGTCCGACACCAGCACACCCAGCCGCTCCAACTCCGCGAGCGTCGACTCCTCCACACCACTACGGGCGATCAGACCCGCCCGGTCCAGCCGCACCTCCGACGACTCGACCGACTCCACCGGCTCCCGGCCCGGAACCTCACCGCCCGGACCCACAGCCACCAGATTCGGCCGCCCCCGCCCCGGCGACGGACCAGACCCGTCCCACTGGGCCAACTGCTCCCGGATCACCCGCAACGGCAGGTACTGATCCCGCTGCGCGGTCAACACGAACCGCAACCGCGCCACATCGTCCCAGCCGTACTTCCGATAACCCGCCGGCGTCCGCTGCGGCTCCACCAGGCCCTCGGCCTCCAGAAACCGCAACTTCGAGATCGTGACGTCCGGGAACTCCGGCCGCAACTGCGCCAGCACCTCGCCGATACTCATCAGCGCAGGCGCCCGCGCCGCCCCGGACGGCGTCGAAGCCGCAGGCTCGTTCACCCCCGGCCGGCCTCCTCCTCCGGGCGCGGACCGGCGATGAACACCACCCGGAACTTGCCGATCTGCACCTCGTCACCGTTGCTCAGCGTCGCCGCCTCGACCCGCTCACGATTCACGTACGTGCCGTTCAGGCTGCCCACATCCCGCACCGTGAACGTCCCGGCGTCACGGTGGAACTCCGCGTGCCGCCGCGACACCGTCACGTCGTCCAGGAAGATGTCACTGTCCGGGTGCCGCCCACTCGTCGTCACATCGTGGTCCAACAGGAACCGGGCACCCGCATTCGGACCCCGGCGAACCACCAGCAACGCCATACCCGGCGGCAACGAACCGGACATCCGGCTCGGCACCACATCGGTGTCCGGGCCCTCCAGCACTTCGTCGAGCGAGCCGAGATTGAGCGTCGAAGTGACGTCGAGCGGGGGGAACTCGTCGTCTGGGCGCGTCATGGGACCACCTCACGGATCTGTTCGGTCGGCGTCAGGGAATGGCGGGTCTGGCCGCCGGGCAACACCACACCCGGCGGCTGGCTCCCCGTGCCCGGGAAGGCGCATTCCGCAACGCTCAAACTATTGGTTCTCGGTCGACTGGGCGAGCCTAGCCAGCGCCGAAATGCAGGGCAACCGGACGCGCGGAACCTCGCCGCCGCCCGGACAAGCACGAACTCAGCTCTCGGTGAGCTCGCGGTACGCATCGGCGGTCAGCAGACCCTCGACCGCCGCCGGATCGTCCGGAGTGATCTCCACCAACCACCCCGCACCGTACGGATCCGTGTTGATCACCTCAGGGGTGTCGGCCAGCGCCTCGTTGCGCGCCGTCACCGTGCCACTCAGCGGCGCGTAGATCTCCGACACGCTCTTCGTCGACTCGATCTCGCCCAGCGACTCACCAGCCGCCACCACCGCACCGGCGTCCGGCAGCTGCACGAACACGATGTCACCCAGGGCGTCCTGCGCGAAGTGCGTGATACCGACGCGGACGACACCACCGTCACCACCGACCACCCACTCGTGCTCGGCGGTGTACCGCAGATCCTCAGGAATCACCAACTGCGTCCTTCGTCATCGGTGCACCGGAGAAACCGGCGCGGCCGCGACCGGTCACGAGACCGGCCGGGCGTGGTCCAGCTTGATCGGCGCGTGCAGCTGCGAAACCTCCACAACCTCACGATCCTCGGAGGTCACGTTACCGCCGGCCTTCCCCACCGATGCGACCACCCCGCCGGGAATGTTCAACGCCGTACGCATCGTCGCCGGGTCACCGATCACCATGATCGTGAACGGACCCGTCAACCGCCGCCCGTCCACCACCAGCGCACCGTCCGGCCCGTCCACGAAATACGTCGACGCGATGATCCGCGCCGCCGTACCGTCCGCACCCTGGATCTGCATCGCCTCCGCGCCCGCACCCCGCAGCTCCTGCACCGCATCCAGGATCCCGGCCGACGACACCGCCTCGGCCGGCCCCGAGAACCGCACCTCAAGACCCGGACCCACCGCCGGCAACGTCCCCGCCAGAATGCCCAGCTCGTCCGCCCGCCGCGTCGCCTCCTCCAGCGCCGCCTGCCGGCCCTGCTCACCCGACCGCAGCTGCCGCTGGCTCTCCTCCAGCAACTCGATCTCCTGGCGCAGTCGCCGCTCCCGCGAATCCAGATCCGACGAGATCCGCACCAGGTCCTCCTCCCGCGCTGCCGCGAGCGTCGGATCCGTCGACGTCGTCTTGAACTGCACCACAAGCGTGAAACCCAGCAACGCCAGCAACACCGCGATCATCGCGCCCGCCGACGAGAACCGCCGCGCCAACGACGGCGCACCCGCGGCCGCACCCGGCTCCGGCTCGGACTCCGGCACCGCCTCCCGCTCCGCGGGCTCCACCGCCTCGTCCGGCACCGGCTCCGCCGGCGCCAACGGGCTCAACTCGTCCGGATCGGGCGCATCCGGGCGCGGATCCGGCTCACCCGCCGGACCCGACGGCCGCGCCGGCTCCCCCGGCCGCGGCCACCCGGTACCCGTCTCCCTGTGTTCCTCGCTCATCGCCACAAACCTACGCCCGGAACAGGTGCCGGCGGATCGCCGCCACGTTTCCGAAGATGCGCACCCCGAGCACGACCACCACACCCGTGGACAACTGACCGCCCACGCCCAACTGGTCACCCAGATACACGATCAGACCCGCCACCAGCACGTTCGAGATGAACGACACCACGAACTGCTTGTCGTCGAAGATCCGGTCCAGCTTCGCCCGCACCCCACCGAACACCGCGTCCAACGCGGCCACCACAGCGATCGGCAGATACGGCTGCAACGCCGCCGGCACCGTGGGGTCCAGATACACCCCGAGCACCACACCGGCGAGCAACGCCAGCACCGCGATCATCGGCCACCTCCCGAAGGGCTGGAAGAACCACCCGGGCCGGACGACCCGGGACTCGACGAACCGGCGGCACCCGAACCCGACGGGCGCGCACCCGCACTCGCACTCGCACTCGCGCTCGGACCCGGGGTCGCCGGAGGCTCGGCGTAGCGTAGCCGCGGCTGCGGCGCCGCCGGCAGGGTGAGGTCACCGACCCGCTTCACCCCGAACGACAGACCCGTCTTCCGCGCCACCTCACGCATCAACGCAGCCGCCCGGCTCTCGTCGAACCGGTCCCGCATCGACCGCGGCCCGATCGCCTGCACCTCGTACGGACCCGTCACCGGCCGGTAGTCCACCAGGATCGCCTCACCCGCCGACCGGATCGTCGACGTCGCCGTCAACCGCTGGCCGTTCACCGCCACCGCCTCGGCACCCGCCGCCCACAACGCGTTCGCGACCTTCTGCAGATCCGAATACAGCACCCGTGACGGACCCGCGTCCCCGTTCGTCACACCGTCCTGGTCCGCCGCCGCGTCGGCCAGCCGCACCACCACGCCGTCCCCGCGCACCCGGGCCAGGCCGGTACCCGCCTCCAGCGTGCGCAGCCGGGACGCCTGCGAACCGCTCAACGTCGCGTCCCGCTGCCGGCTGACATCCTCGCGCAACTGCTCGGCCCGCTCGGTCAACCGGTCGGTCTCCGCCTCGCGCCCCTTGATCTCCGCGACCAGGCCCGCCCGCGCCGTCGCGCGGCTCGGCTCCTCCGCCATCGTCTCCCGGTACGCCACCGCGAACAGGAACCCGATCAGCGCCAGCACCAGCAGGCTCACCGGCCGGCCGAGCACCTCCCGCACCCGCGACATCGAGCCCGTCGCCCGACGCGCGGCCGCGTCCCCGTATCCCGGGTCCAGCGGATTGCGGAACAGCTCGGTCAGGAAGTCCGGCGCGTACACCCGGTTCGAGGGGTCGCGCTCGTTCTGAGCGTCCCGCGGCGGCGACGTGGTCATGCCGGTGCCTCCGTACGCCGAGCCCGCATGGCCCGCACGAGACGGCTCGCCTGCACCACGTACATCGCGCCGGCGACCCAGTAGAGGACCAGGCCCCACCAGGCCAGCCCCCAGCCGATCGCGCCGGCCGCGGTGCCGGCGTCCGGCACCGCGTCTGCGAGCAGCAGGATCGGGAACGCCGCGAGCAGCAGGAACGTCGCGGTCTTGCCGACGTAGTGCACCGGCGGCGGGCCGTAGCCGTAGCGGCGCAGCGCACCGAGGGACACCAGCAGCAGCAGTTCCCGGGCCAGCAGCGCCCCGGTGAACTGCCAGGGCACCACCTCGCGGGCGGTGAAGGCGAGCAGCGTGGCGAGGATGTAGAGGCGGTCGGCAAGCGGGTCGAGCAGCTCACCGAGCCGGCTCACCTGGCCCAGACGGCGGGCGATCCAGCCGTCCACCCAGTCGCTGGTGCCGCCCACGGCGAGCACCGCGATGGCGGCGACGTCGGCCCGGACCACGAGGAACAGGTAGAGGAAGATCGGCACGCCGACGAGCCGGACGAAGCTGATCAGGTTGGGCAGCGTGAGGACGCGGTCTCCCACGACCGTGGCGGTCCCGGAATCCGGTTCCTCCGCTGGAGCCGGCCGACGCGACACCGAACCCTCCCTTCGCAGCACGGTCCGGCAGCCGGATGAGCGGCCGCTGGAGGGACGTGCGCGTTGCCGGCCGGTCAGACGCCGGCGCCCTCTGTGATCCCGGGCTGGGACCTCCCCGACGCGGCCCGTCCTCGTGGTGATCACGGGCCGCCCAGTTGCGCTGCCACTATATCGGGCTCGCTGTTCTCGCCCGGATGCCCGCTGCGTGGTTGCTCAGTGGTGTCACGGTGTCGACCGTCACAACCGCTAAGGCATCCTAGGACACTAGTTGAGCAGTGGAAGGAAGGCCGGACGACGGTGCGAGTGGTCAGGCGGTACGGGCGGTCGAGTCCGAGCCGGCCTGCGGGGCGGTGGCCGTCGCAGCCTGGCTGAACGCCACCAGCGCCAGCAGCAGCTCGTGCTGCACCCGGTTCGGCATCCGGTCGAGCACGGCCTGCACCGCCCGGTGCCGTCTCTCCTGGAGGTCGCGCAGCAGCGTGTCGGCGGCAGCGGTCGGGATCAGCCGCACCTCCCGCCGGTCGCGCGGGTCGGCCACCCGGCGCAGCAGGCCGACCGCCTCCAGGCGGTCGCAGAGCCGGCTCGCCGACGACGGGACCACGTCCAGCAGCTCGGCCAGCCGGTTCACGTTGGTGTCCGGATGCGACACGATCAGCGACAGCACCCGCAACTGGGTGGGCGAAACGCTGACGGTGTGCCGGGAGGTCGCGGAGTCGAGCACACCGATGAGCGCCTCCGCAGCCGATTCGATGGCCGCGGCAAGATTCGGAGGTCGCTCCACTCGCTGTCCCCTGCGATCGTCCCGCTCGTGTCCGCTCCGCCGCCCCCGTCACTGCCCCGTCACGTCGTCGGACCGGCTGGAGCCGCGCCAGTCCAGGCAGACGACGACCGCGTCGTCACGGAGATCCGCGTCGGCATGGTACGCATGCAGTTCGCGCATCACCGTACCAACTGCCTCGGTCGCCGGCTGCAGCCGAGTCGACCGCATCGCGCGCGCCATCGCCCGGACACCGTACGGCTCCTGCTCGTCGGGCTCCGCCGCGTACACGCCGTCGCTGACCACGAAGAGGCGATCGCCCGGCTCCAGAGTGAACTCCTGCACGTCGTAGCGGGTCTCGGCGAACATGCCCAGCGGCAGTTGCTGCTCCAGCGCGATCGGTGTGACACGGCCCCCGCGCAGCCGCAGCAGTTGCGGCGACCCGGCGTCCACCGCGCGCATCACGCCCCGCCGGCTGTCCAGCTCCAGCAGCAGCGTGGCCACGTGCCGGCTCCCCCGGTGCTGGTAGTAGATGGTGTCCGAGGCCAGCTCCGCCTGTTCCACCAGGCTGCCGCCCGAACGCCGGGCGTTGCGCATGGCGTTCACCGTCATCGCCGTGAGCATCGACGCGGCCAGCCCGCTGCCGGTGCCGTTGAGCACGGTGAGGGTGAGGCGGTCGCCGTCCACCGACCAGTCGAAGTGGTCACCGCCCACGGTGTACGCCGGTTCGAGCTGCCCGGCGAGCAGCGCGTCACCGAGCCGTACGCTGCGCCCCGGCAACAGGTCCCACTGCATCTCGGCGGCCATGCTCAGCCGCTCCCGCCGCCGGGCGCGCCGGTAGCGGTCGGTCTCCCGGTCGGCCGCGCGGATCGCCACGGCCAGCTCACCGGCGGCGTCGCGGGCGGCCTCCACAGTGGCGGCGTCCGGGTCGCCGGGCAGCTCCACCATCAGCACGCCGAGCCGCTCCCCCCACACCGACAGCGGCAGGTAGGCGCGGCAGCGGCCCTCCTCGACGATGTCCAGCACCGGCTCCTGACTGCTGAAACAGCGCTGCGCGACGCTGTGGGCCAGCAGCGGGCCGCCGTCGGGCACGTCCGGGTCGAGCACCGGCCAGAGCCCGCTGGCGCGGTAGTCGGCGACGAACACCTCCGCCCGCGCGGCCCCGAGCGTCTGGCGCAGCACCGCGTCCGCGGTCTCCGCCAGCTGGTCGGGTGGCGCCGTGCGCAGGGCACGCGACACCGATCCGGACGCCTCCGGCATGCTCATCCTCCGATGACGACTATTGCTACAGGGCAAACATCATACGAAGGCCGCCCGACGGCGAACGCCCCGCCTCGGCCGGGCGTGACGGGGACCGGCTCAGCCGGCCGGGCGCACCGCCAGCGCACCGTGGAACGCGTCCGGCACCGGCTCGGGCTCACCGGCCGGCCGCCACCGCGCCACGGCCACGATGCCGTCGCCGGTCGGCTGCCAGCGGCCCAGCAGCGGCGCGAACCGCTCCGGCGCCCGCATCCGGAACGCCGGACCCATCATGGCCAGCGCCTCCGGGCGCCCGGCCAGTTCCTCGGTGTCGAAGTCGATCGCCAGCCGGCTGCCCGGCGCCACCGCCTGGTACAGCTCGTCGAGCGTACGGGCGAGCGTGTCGTCGTCAAGGAACGCCGCCAACCCGAGGAAGACCACCCCCACCGGCCGTCTCCCCCAGCCCGGCACGAACCGGTGCAGCAGCGCCCGGTCGACGGTCCCGATGTCGGTGGCGTCGCCGTAGCCGTACCCGGCCCGGTCGCTGCCGTCGAGCAGGCTCCGGCCCAGCCGGACCGTCTCCGGGTCCACGTCGGTGTAGAGCACGGTCGCCTCCGGCGCGACCTCGTGCACGTTGCCGCAGGTGGGCACGCCCGCGCCGAAGACCAGGAAGCCGTCGATCCCGTCGGCCGTCATGGCCCGCACGGTGCGGCCGAGGAATCCGCGCAGCGACCGGAAGATCGCCGCGCAGGGCCCGTACGCCGCCTCGAACGCGGCGGCCGCGGCGACGTCCACCGGGCGGTGGTGCCGGCCGCCGAGCCAGTAGTCGATCATGCGGGCGGTGCTCGGTCCGTCCGGCTGATCCATCGACGGGGCTCCCTCCCCTGGGCGCTGCACGCCAGCGTACCCACCGGGCGACCCCGGGCGGTATCGCCCCGGGCCGCCGTCCGGGCCGCGATACTGGCCGCGGGAGCGCCGCCACGAGGAGGTACTGGTGAACTCGGCGAACGGGGCCGCGGTGGTGGTCGGGGTGGACGGCTCCGAACCGGCCACCCGGGCGGTCCGCCTGGCGGCCCGGGAGGCGCGGCTGCGCAACCGCCCGCTGCGGGTCGTGCACGGGTTCATCTGGCCGCTGCTGCGCGTACCGGTCTCCGCGCCGGCCGGCTCACCACCCGGCGCCGGGCTGCGCAACCAGGCCGAGCAACTGGTCACCGACGCGGTGGCGGTGGCCGAGGCCGAGTCGCCGGGGCTGCGCATCACCGGCGAGATCATCGACGGGGAGGCGGCAGCGGTGCTGCTCGGCGAGTCCCCCACCGCCGCTCTGGTCGTGCTCGGCGATCGGGGCCTGGGTGGCTTCGCCGCGCTCGTGATCGGGTCGGTGGCGGTGCAGGTCGCCTCGTACGCCGACTGCCCGGTACTGATCGCGCGCGGCACCGCCCACGACGGCGGCCCGGTCGTGGCCGGCCTGGACGGCTCGACGCCGTCACGCGCCGCTGTCGAGTTCGCCGCCGAGACCGCGTCCGCGCGCGGCGCCGCGCTGCGCGCGGTGCACGCCCGCCCGCACGGCCGGGACGACGCCGAGGCGGAGCGGGTGCTCACCGAGGCGCTCGCCGGGATCGGCGAACGGTGGCCGGACCTGCCGGTGCACGCCGAGGCGGTACGCGCCAAACCGGTCGCGGCGCTGACCGCCGCGTCGGCCGAGGCCCAGCTGGTCGTGGTGGGCCGGCAGGGCCGGGGCGAGCTGGGCGGGCTGCTGCTCGGCTCGGTGAGCCAGGGGATCCTGCACCGCTCCGCCTGCCCGGTGGCTGTGGTCCGCGCGGCCGGCTGAGCGGCGGCCCGCGCGCCCCGGCTGAGCGGCGCCCGACCGCCCGACCGGCCTGGCGGGGATCCGCCCGGCAACGGTTGGTCCCGGCCCGGGCGGGTAGACGCCTACGGTCAGCCGACAGCGATCCGCAGGAGGCAGAGATGCCAGGACCACGGCCGGGCAGCAACGCGTACGACAAGCAGCGAGCACGCCTTCGCGACCTCGTCGAGCAGTCCGGACGGGCGTCCGACAAGGAGGCGAACCAGGTCGCCAACCGGATCCTCCAGGACGACAGGGGCCAACGCGGTGTGGTCCGGGGCGAACGGACCTACGGCCCCAAGGGGAACCGGGAACCGGGTGACCCGAAGTGAGGACGGCAGCGGTTGTCGACGGCGTCATCGCGGGCGCCGTCGGCAGCGCCGTCCTCAACGCGGTCTCGTACCTCGACATGGCGCTGCGGGCCCGGCCGGCCAGCAGCACCCCCGAATCGGTCGCCGGACGGCTGGCCGACGTCACGCACGTCGATCTGGGCCCCGGCGACGAGGCGGCGAACCGCCGCTCCGGTCTGGGGCCGTTGCTCGGCTACGCCACCGGCATCGCCGCGGGCGCAGCGTTCGGCCTGCTCGCCGCACGGCGGCGGATGCCGTTGCCGCTGGCCACGGTGCTGCTCGGCGGTGGGGTGATGGCCACCTCGGACGGCTCGATGACAGCGCTCGGCGTGACCGACCCACGCACCTGGCGGCGCAGCGACTGGATCTCGGACCTGATCCCGCACCTGGCGTACGGGCTGTCGGCCGCAGCCACCTGGCGGCGGCTGCGGCCGACGTCGGCTCGCGGTTAGCTCTCGTCGTCGGCCACCGGCTCACCGGCCGGGCCGTACGGCGACACCTGTCCCCTGGGGACCGGGCGTCCCGCGTCGGCGTTCGACGTGCCCCGGCTGCGCGAACGGCCGCCCGCCTGGGTGGCCGTCTTGCGGCTGTCCTGGCTGGTGGCACCGAGATCGTTCCGGCGCAGTTCCTCCTGCTGCGGCTTGACCACGGGTCTCTCCTTCCCGGTGGGGCGCACGGCCGTCGACCGCGCACCCGGCCCGCGTACCCGTCGCCGCCCGGCGCATTCCGGATCGGCTCGGGGGTCTGGCCCGGGCCGGGGCGGGTAACCCGGGTGGATGCCAGACGATCGCAACGTCGCACGGGCCCTGCTGGACCGGCAGTCCCGCACGTACGCGGAGGAGGCCGGCATCGCCCTCGCGGACCGGCCCGGCCCGCTCTACCAGCTGCTGGTGCTCACCACGCTGCTGAGCACCCGGATCCGGGCCTCGGTGGCGGTGGCCGCCGCCCGGGAGCTGTTCACGGCGGGCTACCGCACCCCGCAGGCGATGGAGGCGGCGACCTGGCAGGACCGGGTCGACGCGCTGGGCCGGGGCCACTACCGGCGCTACGACGAGCGGACCGCGACCATGCTCGGCACCGGCGCCCGGCTGTGCCTGGGCCGCTGGCACGGCGACCTGCGCCGGCTGCACAAGGAGGCCGGCGCGGACCGGGCCGTGCTGCGCCGGCTGCTCACCGAGTTCCCCGGCATCGGCCCCACCGGTGCGGACATCTTCCTGCGCGAGGCGCAGTCGGTGTGGCCGGACGTACGCCCGTACGCCGACCGGCGCACGCTCGCCGGGGCGAAACGGCTGGGCCTGCCCGCGAGCCCTGGTGAGCTGGTCGGGCTGGTCGGCGAGGCCGACTTCGGCCGGCTCGCGTCGGCGCTGGTGCGGGTCGCCCTGGGCGAGGAGTCGGCGGGCGAGGTGAGCCGCAGCGCCGCCACGGCCCACTGAGGGCTACTTGGCCGGGCCGGGTTTGGTCAGGTTCCAGGCCAGCAGCGAGGCGAGCAGCGCGAGCAGCACCACGCCGCCGGAGACGCCGCCCTCCCCGCCACTGTCGCGGCTTCCGGTGAAGCCGAAGTAGATCACGGCCAGCCCGGCGAGCACGGTGATGAACGTCCGCATTCCTCGGTCCTTCACGCCCGCACCGTACGATCGGCGGCCGGGCGCGGGACGGGGATCGGGCGGTTGTCCCCCGTCCGGGTGTCAGTCCGGGCTGCGGCCGACGGCGGGGCCGCGCAGCCGGACCCGGCGGATCGCCCGTCCGGCCACCTCGACCACCTCGACGGTGAGGCCGGGCAGCCGCACCCGCTCCCCCGGGCCCTCGGGCAGCCGGCCCAGCCCGGCCAGCACCAGCCCGGCCACCGTGGTGTACTCCCGCGACAGCGGGAACGTCACGCGGACGCCCACGTCGGGCAGGTCGTGCAGCGGGAAGTCGCCCGGCAGCAGCAGCGCGCCGTCCGGCTCCCGCACGGCGCGGCGCACGTCCCGGTCGGTCTCGTCGTACAGCTCGCCGACGACCTCCTCGAGCAGGTCCTCCATGGTGACCAGGCCGTCCACGCCGCCGTACTCGTCGACCACCAGCGCGAGCTGCTCGTGCCGCTGGCGCAGCTGCCGCATCGCGTCGGCCACCGGCAGCGTGCCCGGCAGGAGCACCGGCGGGCGGGCCCGGTCGCCGACGCGCGCCCCGTCGGCGTCCACCAGGTCGCGGATGTGCACGGTGCCGCGGACGTCGTCGAGCCCGCCGGGTCCGATCACCGGCGCCCGGGACCGGCCGGTGGCCGCGAGGCGGCGCATCGCCTCGGCCGCCGGCAGGTCGGCGGGCAGCGTGGTCACGTCGCGGCGCGCGACCAGGATCTCCCGCAGCGTACGGCCGGCGATGTCGAACGCCCCGGCGAGGATCTCCCGCTGCTGGGCGGACAGGCCACGCTGGCTGACCAGCATCTCCCGCAATTCCTCCTCGGTCACCTCCTCCCGGCTGGCGCGCGGGTCGCCGCCGGCGAGCCGGACCAGCAGGTCGGTGGAGCGGCCGAGCAGCCACACCGCCGGCCGGGACAGCCGGGCCAGCAGGTCCAGCGGCGCGGCGCTGATCAGCGCCCACCGTTCCGCCGTCTGCATGGCCAGCCGTTTGGGCGCCAGCTCGCCCACCACGAGCGTGAGGAACGTCAGCAGCAGCGTCACCAGGAACACCGCGACCGGGCGGGCGGCCCCGCCGAGGAAGCCCAGCGGGCCGACGAGCGGCTCGGCGAGCGTGACCGCGGCGGCGGCCGAGGCGAGGAACCCGGCGAGCGTGATGCCGAGCTGGATGGTGGCCAGGTAGCGGTTCGGTTCGCGGGTTAGGCGGCTCAGTCGCGCCCCGGCCCGCCCGGAGCGCGACAGCCGGCGCAGCTGCCCCTCCCGCAGGCTCACCAGCGCCATCTCGCTGCCGGACAGAGCGGCGTTCACGAGGATCAGCACCAGCACCAGCGCGACCTGGACACCCATCAGTCCGTCTCCAGGTCGTCCAGTGAGATCGCGTGGGTCATCAGCCAGCGGGCCAGCGCGGCCATCCCGAACAGCCACAACGGCGCCGACTCGGTGGGGCCGTTCGTGGCGTAGATGGCGAAACGCAGGTCCGGTGCCCGGTACGCCTCGATCCGCCACTTGTGGTTCTTGTCCCGCCAGACCGCGGAAGGGTCCATGGCGCCACGGTAGGTGACCGGGGCGGGCGGGCGACGCCTGTTGGCTCACCCGGGCGGGTGGACCACCTCGCGGGCGTCGCCGGGCAGCCGGCGGGTGGCGCCGCGCCGGTCCAGCAGCTCCAGCAGCGGCACCGCAACCCGGCGGGTGGTGCCGAGCGCCTGCCGGGCGGCGCTGAGCGTGAACGGCTGCGGCAGCCCGGCGAGTACGCGCACCGCGTCGTCCGGGGCGCCGGGCAGCAGCACCACGTTCTCGGCGAGCTTCAGCAGCGCGCCGGCGCGTACCGCGGCGCCGATCTCGCGGGGACCCAGCCCGAGGTCGGCCAGGTGGTGCGCCTCGGGGGCCTGGAACGGGCGGTCGCCGTACTCGGCCCGGACCCGGTCCACCGCCCGGGCCACCGGGTCCGGCAGCGTGCCCTGCGGGGCGGCGGTGACCAGGCCGTCGCGCAGCCGCAGCGGCGGGCGCAGCAGCGCCGTCACCAGGGCACGGTCGGGCAGGTCGAGCCGGTGCCGCAGCACGTCGACGGGTACGCCCGCGGCGAGCGGATGCTCGGCGGCGTACCGGGTCACCTCCTCGGTGAGGCGGCGGCCCAGGTCCCGCCAGTGCTCCGGGTCGGCAAGCCACTGCCCGGCCACCGGCGTCGCGACCGGCGCCACGCCCATCCGGGTCAGGTCCCCGGCCCGGATCAGCCGCCGTCGCCGCAGCTCGCCGGGCAGGTCCGGCCGCCCGTCCAGCCCGGCCAGCACCGCCGCGCGGGCGGCGGCCGCGCCCCGCCGGCGCAGCGGCGGCGGGTCCACGTCCAGCACCGTCACGCCGCCCGCGACGTGGTGCCGCCCGGGGTCGCGCAGCAGCGCCCGGTCGCCGATCAGCAGCGGCAGCGGACGGGCCAGGCGCAGCCGTACCGTGTCCGGGCCCAGCGGCCGGACCCGGGCGGGCACCGCCGCCGCGCCCACGTGCAGCGTGAGCGTGGCCGGCAGGTCGGCGGCCGGGTCGCCGGACAGCCGCACGTCGAGCAGGTCGGTACGCCCGAACCGGCCGGGGCTGAGCAGCGCGTCGCCGCGCCCGACCCGGTCCCGGGGCAGGCCGCGCAGGTTCACCGCGACCCGGGCCACCGCGTCGACCTCGGTATGCGCGACACCGAGGGAGTGCAGTCCGCGTACCCGCACCGCCTCGCCGGTGGCGGCCAGCTCCAGCTCGTCGCCCACACGCAGCCGGCCACCGCCGAGCGTGCCGGTGACCACCGTGCCGCTGCCGCGCACGGTGAACGCGCGGTCCACCCAGAGCCGCACCGGGGCGTCCCGGGCCGGGTCGGGCAGCCGGGCGGTCAGGCGATCGAGCGCGGCGCGCAGCTCGGGCAGCCCGGCCCCGGTGACCGCGGAGACCGGCACCGCCTCCACAGCGCCCAGCGATGTCGCTGCGATCTCCGTGCGGGCCCGCGCCGCCGCCGGCCCGGGATCGGCCAGGTCGGCGCGGGTCACCGCGAGCAGCCCGTACGACACGCCCAGCGCGTCCAGCGCGGCCAGATGCTCGGCGGACTGCGGCATCCAGCCCTCGTCGGCGGCCACCACGATCAGCGCGGCCGGGACCGGGCCGACCCCGGCGAGCATGTTCGGCACGAACCGCTCGTGCCCGGGTACGTCGACGAAGGCGATCGTGCCGCCGGACGGCAGTGTGGTCCAGGCGAAGCCGAGGTCGATGGTCATGCCGCGGCGGCGTTCCTCCGCCCACCGGTCCGGTTCCATCCCGGTCAGCGCCCGCACCAGCGTCGACTTGCCGTGGTCGACGTGCCCGGCGGTCGTCACCACCCACATGCCGGTCAGTCCTCCACGCTCAGCACAGCCGCGCGGACCTGGTCGTCGGCGCCGTCCGGCACGGCGCGCAGGTCCAGCAGCAGCCGGCCCTGCAGCACCCGCCCGAGGACCGCCGGCTCGCCGGTGCGCAGCGGCTCGGCGTACCGCTCGGGCAGGCTCAGCGCCCACGAGTCCAGCTCCACGCCGGGCGCCCCGCCGCCGCCGACCACCGCGGCGCTGGGCACCACCTCGGCCTTGCAGCCGTCCTCACCGAGCCGGTCCCGCAGCCGCTCCAGCCGCTCCCGCAGCCGGGCCGGGTCGGCGTGCAGCGCGTCGCGGGTGGGCGTGGACGGCGCGTACAGGGTGGCGGCGAGCGCGGCGAGGGTGAGCTTGTCGACCCGCAGCGCCCGGGCGAGGGGGTGCCGGCGCAGCCGCTGCACCAGGTCGGCGTCGCCGAGCAGCAGACCGGCCTGCGGGCCGCCGAGGAGCTTGTCGCCGCTGGCGGTGACGAGGTGCGCGCCCGCGCGCAGCGTGGTGGTCGCGTCCGGCTCGTCGGGCAGCAGCGGGTCCGGTGCGAGCAGCCCCGACCCGATGTCGGCCACCACCGGCACGCCGAGCGTGGCCAGCTCGGCCACCGGCACCGCCGAGGTGAAGCCGGTGACCACGAAGTTCGACGGGTGCACCTTGAGCACGAAGCCGGTGCGCTCGCCGATCGCCGCCTCGTAGTCGGCGCGCGTGGTGCGGTTGGTCGTGCCCACCTCGCGCAGCCGCGCGCCGGTGCTGGCCAGCAGGTCGGGCAGGCGGAACCCGTCACCGATCTCGACCAGCTCACCGCGGCTCACCACGATCTCCCGGCCGGCGGCCAGCGCGGTCGCGGCCAGCACCAGCGCCGCCGCGCCGTTGTTCACCACGTGCACCGCCCCCGCGTCGGGCACCGCAGCGGCGAGCGCGTCCAGCGCCTCCCGGCCGCGCCGCGCCCGCCGGCCGGTACGCAGGTCCAGCTCCACGTCGGTGTGCCCGGCGGCGGCGACCAGCGCGTCCACCGCGGACGGGGCGAGCGGGGCTCGCCCCAGGTTGGTGTGCAGCACGACGCCGGTGGCGTTGAGCACCGCGCGGGGCGTACGGCCGGGCAGGTCCGCCAGCGCCGCGTCGCGTACCTGATCGGGGGTCAGCTCGCCGCGCCGCGCGCGGTCCTGCGCGCGGACGATCGCGGCCTTGACCCGGTCGCGGCCGAGCGTCGCGGCGGCGGCGGCCAGCGCGGGATCGGCGAGCAGCGCGTCGGTGCGCGGCACCCGCCGTCGCGGGTCGACCTCACGCATCGGCGCACTCCCGGGAACGGTACTTGGCGGAGACGGACGGGAATCGAACCCGCCTGGCCCGGGTCCCGGACCACACCGGTTTTGAAGACCGGGAGGGGCACCAGCCGCCTGAACGCCTCCACGCAGCAGTCAACCACAGCGCGGCGCGGACCGCCCGGGGAGGTGTCAGACCTGGTCGGCGGCCCGCCGGTCGGCGCGTTCGCGCTGCGGCACGACCGTGTACCGCGGGTCGCGCGCCGACGCGACCCCACCGTGGAAGATCCCGAACCGGGTGCACACCGACGCGGCGATCAGCGCACCGCCGGACAGCGCGGACAGCATCCGGCTGCGCCGGCCGACCAGCGCGCCGACGACACCGGCGGCGGTAAGCGCCCGGCCCGCGCGCAACAGCTTGCCGGGCGTGCCCTGCGTGTAGGGCTCGCTGAGCAGGCCGAGCCGGTTCTCCACCCGGTGCGAACCCCACAGCTCCATCGCCGCGCCCGCGACCGCGAGACGCCGGGCCGGGCCGGCCTGCGCGCAGGGCGCGGCCACCAGCCCGACACCGGCGCCGCTGGCCAGGGCGCTGCCCGCGAAGATGGCGGGCAGTTCCGGGTACGCCTCGTGCCACGACGGCACCGCCGTGTCCGCCAGCAGCACCCCGGTGTACGTGGCCAGCGCCGGCGCGGTGACGGCGGCGACCACACCGGCGGCGTGCCCGGCCGGGGGTAGCAGCCGGCGGCCGAGCCCCAGCACGCCACGCTCGGGCAGCAGCGGGGCCACCTCGGCGACCGCGGCGGCCCCGGCGGCCGGGCCGAACACGCTGAGGATCCAGGTGCCCACCGACATCGGCGAGGTCACCTTCGCCACCCGCAGCATGTGGTGGAAGCGCGACGGCCGGCCCAGGTCGTTGATCAGGAAGTAGGTGCTCGCGCCGACCCCGGCCAGCGCGGCGACCCGGCCGCCGCGGCGCAGCGCCGGGCGGCCGGTGAGCTGCCCGCCCGCGGCCAGCAGCGACGAGCCGGCGGCGAGACCGCCGGTGAACAGGTACGCGGCGATGTCCCACCGCCACACCGGCGGCTTGAGGACGGGCCGGCCGTAGTAGGAGGTGAACTCGGCCGGCGGGACGTTGAGCTGCTCCCCGCCGCCCTTGCCGCCCCGGCGGCGGCGTGGTGCCGCGTCGCGGGGCGGGTGCGGGGCCAGGCCGGCGTCGCGGGAGCCCGCGTCGGTGCGGCCCACCCCGGGACCGGCCGCGGTGGCCCGGCTGCCGTTCTCGCGCTCGGCGGCGGTGCCGTTCTCGCGTTCCGCGGACAGGCGCTCGCGGAAGCGGCGGAACAGGTCACCGACCGGGCGGTCCGGGCTCACGACGATCCTCCGACGAACGCGGCGACGGCAGCCGCCGCCATGGCCAGGGCGGCGAACCCGGCCCGCTTCCACATCTTCGGCAGGTCCCGGGTGGTGACCACCGGGTCCGGCGGCAGCCCGTACACCTCGGGCTCGTCCAGCAGCAGGAAGAACGCGCCGTCGCCGCCCACCCCGTCGGTCGGGTCGTGGCCGTACAGGCGCGCCTCCGGCACGCCGCGCTCGTGCAGCGCGGCGACCCGCGTGGCGGCCCGTTCCCGCAGCTCGTCGAGCGGGCCGTACTGGATCGACTCGGTCGGGCACGCCTGCGCGCAGGCGGGCGTCATGCCCGCGCCGATCCGGTCGTAGCACAGCGTGCACTTCCACGCCCGGCCGTCGCCCTTGCGCTGGTCGATCACGCCGTACGGGCAGGCGGAGATGCAGTAGCCGCAGCCGTTGCAGATGTCCTCCTGCACCACCACCGTGCCGAACTCGGTGCGGAACAGCGAACCGGTCGGGCACACGTCCAGGCAGGCCGCGTGCGTGCAGTGCTTGCACACGTCGGACATCATCAGCCAGCGGAAGTCGGTGCGGGACTCCGGGCCGGTGGCCCGCCCGGGCGGCTGGGTGCCGGGCATGCCGAGGAACTCCGGACCGGCCGCCATCCGCGCCGCCGCCTCCGGCTGCCCCGGCGGCAGCCCTGGATTCGTACCCGTGTCGGGTGCCGTGCCCGCCCCGGCCGCCGCCGACGCCGGGCTGATCGCCGGGCCGGTCGGGTCGCCGGCGAACGGCGGCGTGCGGTGCCCGGCCGGGCGGGGCTGCTCGATGAACGCGACGTGCCGCCACGAGTTCGCGGTGAGCGCGCCGGTGTTGTCGTACGACATGCCGAGCAGGTCGAAACCCGAGTCCGGGACGCCGTTCCACTCCTTGCAGGCCACCTCGCACGCCTTGCAGCCGATGCAGACGCTGGTGTCGGTGAAGAAACCCATCCGGGGCGGCGCGTCGACCCAGCCCGCGTCCGGGGCCGGATCGAGCGGGCCGTACAGGCTGTTGGCGTCAGGCATCCCGATCCCCGTCCTGGTGCGCGGCGGCCGACTGCTCGTCGGTGCTGCCGGCGGCGTCGTCCCCGCCTACGGCGTCGGTGGTCACCACCGGGATCTTCCGATCCGGCGTCATCCCGGCCCGCCGCTGGTAGTCGCCGACCAGGTCCAGCAGCGGCGGACCGGTGGGACGACGGCCGGGCCGGATGTCGCAGGTGCCGACCTTGCTCTCCTGGATGAGCACGTTCGGGTCCAGCGTGATGCCGAACAGGTCGTTCGCCGAGTCGCCGGTGACCAGGCCCTCGGTGCCGAAGTGGTACGGCAACCAGACCTGGTGGATGATCCGGCCGTCCACCCGCAGCGGGGTGAGCCGGTCGGTGACCAGTACCCGCGCCTCGATCACCGCGCGGCCGCTGATCAGATGCGCCCAGCCCAGGTGGGCCAGCCCGAGCTCGCCAGCCAGCTCCGGGGACACCTCGACGAACATCTCCGGTTGCAGCTCCGCCAGGCGCGGCACGGTACGGCTCATCCCACCGGCCGTGTGGTGCTCGGTGAGGCGGCTGACCGTGAACACGTACGGGAAGACCTGGCTGTGCGGCTCCGGCGGACTCGGGTTCATCCGGTTGATCGGATGCTCGTAGATCTTGCGGGTCGGGTTGGCCTGCTGACCGTAGAGCGGGTTGCGCATCGGCGACTCGGCCGGCTCGTAGTGCGTCGGTAGCGGGCCGTCCAGGACGCCGCTCGGCGCGTACAGCCACGCCTTGCCGTCGCCCTGCATGACGAACGGGTCGTCACCGGCGAGCGCGGCCGGGCCGGAGGCGCCCTCGGGCGGCCGGTACGACGGCGGCTTCGTCTTCTCGAAGTCCGGCACGTCGTACCCGGTCCACTCGCCGGCGTCCGGATCCCACCAGACGTACTTCTTCCGCTCGCTCCACGGCCGGCCCTCCGGGTCGGCGGAGGCGCGGTTGTAGAGCGTGCGGCGGTTCGCCGGCCACGCCCAGCCCCACTCGGCGGCCACCCAGTCCTGCTCGTGGCGGGACCGGCGGCGGGCCGCCTGGTTCACGCCGTCGGCGTAGACGCCGGAGTAGATCCAGCAGCCGATCGCCGTGGAGCCGTCGTCGCGGGCCTCGCCGAACGCGTTCAGCAGGCGGCCGGTCGCCACCTCGTACCCGTTGATCTCCCTGAGCACCGCCTCGGCGCTCGGCTCCGCGTGCGGACCGTGCGTGGGGTAGTCCCAGGCCAGGTCCAGCAGCGCCCGGTCGCGGCGCGCGGTGGAACCGGCCAGCTTCTCCCGCAGCACCCGGCCGAGGTGGTAGAAGAACCACAGCTCGGAGCGGGCGTCGCCCGGCGGGTCGACGGCCTTCTCCCGCCACTGCAGCAGCCGCTGCGTCTGGGTAAAGGTGCCCTCCTTCTCCACGTGCGAGGCCGCCGGCAGGAAGAACACCTCGGTCCGGCACTCCTCCGGCACGATCTCGCCGGTGGCGACCTCCGGGCCGTTCTTCCAGAACGTGGCGCTCTCGATCATGAACAGGTCGCGGACGACGAGCCAGTCCAGGTTGGCCATGCCCAGACGCTGGGCCCGGCCGTGCGCGGAGCCGACAGCCGGGTTCTGGCCGAGCAGGAAGTAGCCCTTCACCTTGCCGTCGATCATGTTCAGGACCTGCTGGTACGTGCCGTGGTCGCCGGTCATCCGGGGCATGTACCCGTAGCAGAAGTCGTTCTCCGGCGTCGCCGCGTCACCCCAGTACGCCTTGAGCAGGCTCGCCGCGAACGCCCGCGAGTTGCCCCAGAAGCCCTTCTGGCCCGGGTGCCGGATGCTGTCCACCCACTTGTCGAACGTCGGGTGGTCGGCGTGGTGCGGCATCGGCAGGTAGCCGGGCAGCAGGTTGAACAGCGTCGGGATGTCGGTGGAGCCCTGGATGCTGGCGTGCCCGCGCAGCGCCAGGATGCCGCCGCCCGGGCGGCCCATGTTGCCCAGCAGCGTCTGGATGATCGAGCCGGTCCGGATGTACTGCACGCCCACGCTGTGCTGCGTCCAGCCGACCGAGTAGACGAGCGCGCCGGTGCGTTCCCGGCCCGAGTTCTCCGTCCAGGCGCGCGCCAGCTCGAGGAACTTCTCCTCCGGGATGCCGCACACGCGCGCCACCATCTCCGGGGTGTAGCGGGCGAAGTGCCGCTTCAGGATCTGGTAGACGCAGCGCGGGTGCTGCAACGTCTCGTCCCGCGGGGCCTGCGCCGGCACCGGCTCGCCGTGCGACTCGTGCTCCAGCCCGGAGGCCGAGTCACGTTCCTTGCCGGTGCCCCGGGCCTTGGCATTGTCCTCCTGGCCCTCGTACTGCCAGCTCGCGTGGTCGTACGAGCCGGTGTCCGGGTTGTAGCCGGAGAACAGGCCGTCCAGGTCCTCGGTGTCGGCGAACTGCTCGCTGACGATGTTCGCCGCGTTGGTGTACGCCAGCACGTACTCCCGGAAGTCCAGCTCGTTCTCCAGGATGTAGCGCACCACGCCGCCGAGCAGCGCGATGTCCGTGCCCGCGCGGATCGGCAGGTACGTGTCGGCGAGCGCGCTGGTACGTGTGAACCGCGGGTCGACGTGGAAGACCTTCGCGCCGCGCTTCTTCGCCTCCATCACCCACTGGAAGCCCACCGGGTGGGCCTCGGCCATGTTCGAGCCCTGGATGATGATGACGTCAGCGTTGGCGAGATCCTGCTGGAAGTCCGTCGCGCCGCCGCGACCGAAGCTGGTCCCCAGACCGGGGACGGTGGCGGAGTGTCAAATACGGGCCTGGTTCTCGATCTGGAGTGCCCCCATCGCGGTGAACAGCTTCTTGATGAGGTAGTTCTCCTCGTTGTCCAGCGTCGCGCCGCCGAGGCTGGAGATGCCCAGCGTCCGGTTCAGCGGGCGGCCCTCGTCGTCGACGTCCTCCCAGGTGTCCGCGCGGGCGGCGAGGATCCGGTCGGCGATCATGTCGAGCGCGACGTCGAGGTCCAGGTCTTCCCACTCGGTCGCGTACGGCCGGCGGTAGCGGACAGTGGTCTGGCGCAGCGGGCTGGTCACCAGGCTCTTGCTGGCCGAGCCCTTCGGGCAGAGCCGGCCGCGCGAGATCGGGCTGTCCGGGTCGCCCTCGATCTGGGTGACCTTGCCGCCGGAGTGGAAGACGCGCTGCCCGCAGCCGACCGCGCAGTACGGGCAGACCGAGCGGGCCATGCCGTCGGCGGTCTCGGTGCGAGGGCTCAGCTCCGCGGAGCGGGCCGACTGGGCGGCGGCGCCGCGACCGAGCGGGTCGGTGCCGGTGAGTTGCCGGTAGACCGGCCACCCCTGGATGAACGTCTTGAAACCCATCCGCGCACCCCCTCTCCGTCGAGAACGGCTCACCTCTGCCTGTAACCCTAGGCCAGCGACCAGGGGCGTGCGACTCGAGCCCACAGACAGAGCCGCCCCGGCCGGATGGCCGGGGCGGCTCTGGGCGTCGGTGTGCATGTCGCCTCTCGGCGAGTGGCGCGACGCGGCTCCAGCCGAACGGTATTCCGCGAAGGCAATTTAGGTGAGGCCCGGGGACACTGGACACACCGACGCTCTGCACAACGGTACCGGGGTCACGGTTCTTCCGCTCGCTCGTCGTGACCCCGGTCACCGCCGGGTCAGCTGTTCCAGTGCTGGGCGACCAGGTCGGCGGCCTGCTGTTCCCACTGGGCGTAGTGGTCGGGGTAGGCCGACACCTGGACGGTCTGGGCGGCGGCGGTCAGCGGCATGTCGCGCCAGCCGTCGACCTGCTTCAGACCCTTCAGGAAGGCGGTGGTGGAGTACTCGGGGTCGGTGATCTGCTCGACCGTGCCCCAACCACTGGAGGGGCGCTGCTGGAACAGGCCCTGCGAGTCGTGGTCGTTGCGGTCACCGAGGTGGCCGAGGTTCTCCAGCTTCGACTCCTGCAGGGCGGTGGCGATGGAGACGACCGCGGCACGCTCGTCCATGCCGGCCTTCTTCGTCGCCGCGATGATCGCCTTGACGTTGGCGGTCTGCTCGTCGTTCAGGTCGATGTGGGACTGGGCGCCCTGAACACCGTGCGGGATGAGCGCGGCGCTGTCCAGCTTGCCGGCGGCCTGCGTCGTGGTGACCGCGGCGTCCCGGGCGGTGGGGGTGCTGGTGTCGTGGTTGAGCGGGCCGGCGGCGAGGCCACCGGCGACGGTCAGACCGGCGATACCGAGGATGCTCTTACGCAGGATGCTGTTCATGGTGGGCTCCGTTCGGGGGTCGACGCACCCGGGGGTGGATGCGTGGGCACCGTCAGGCGCTCAAGGAAGTCTTCGGGGGGATCCGGCGCCTTGCTCTCACGCGGCCCGCGGACGCCGGGGGTGGCGTGCGGGGCGCACTGGTCGCGCCGGAGACATGTCCAACGACCGCCGGCCCGGGATCATTCCCGGACGCTGCCGCCCGCGTACTCGGGGTGCGGGGGCCGCTGCTGCGGTCGTTCACCAGGTATAACGCCCCGGCCCCGCCGCCGATTCCGCCGCCCGGGTGTCCCCGACCACCCCGAAACGGACACCGGACTCACCCCGGACACCGCCCTCGACCCGCCCGCTCCCCCACTCCGCCGACGCACACTCCCGCCGTCCGCCGCCTGCTCCCGCCCCCACTCACGTCGCGCCCGACCCCCCGCCCCGGCTCACGTTGCGCCCGTCCCCGCCCGCTAGCCGACTCGCGTCGCGCCCGCTCACGTCGCGCCCGCTCGGCCGCCCCTGCCGCGTCGATCATGAGGTTGGCGGCACATGATGTCCGATCTTGGAAGGAAACGGCCCTCATGGGGGCCGAAATCCTCCAAGATCTCCGGCGGAGAGCCGCGCGAGGTGAACAAGCTGAAGGCACGACGGGCGATCATGAAGTTGGCGGCACGAGCTGACCGGTTTGTCCGGTCCAACTTCATGATCGACGGGGCGAGGCGGGACAGGGCGGGGCGAGGCCGGGGGCGGCGGGGCGGCGTGGGGCGGGGCAGAGTGAGGCGGGCGGGGAGCGGGTGGCGGGCGGTCAGGCGGGGCGGGGCGGGTGCTGTGGGGGAGCTACGCGGGAACGATGGGGGGAAAGGGGCCGGGTTGGGGTTACCCTGATGCCATGTCGGTCACCGCGCACGCGTACCTCGCCCGCCCCGGGCGACCCGCCGTGGTGGCGCGCACCCTGGACGAGCTGACCGGCCCCACCACCGGCATCGTCGAGCTGCCGGTACGCCTGATGTGGAGCAGCGAACGCGCGTTCGACCTGGGCGACCCGGACGAGTTGCTCTGGATGTACGAGAACGTGCTGCGCGAGACGACCCGGGTGGAGGATCTGCGCGAGCTGATCCACGCGGGCACGTTGCGCCGGTTGTGGCCGCTGCTCAACCTGCCCCGGGGCGTACGCCTGGCCTGGGAGGGCCGGCACCGGAGCCTGCGCGCCGCGTGACCCATCCGCACGACTTCTACCGGCAGGTGGCCCGGGTGGCGCTTGCCGCGGCCGGCCCGCACCGTTTCGTGCTCGGCGGCGGCGTGGCGTGGGCCGTGCACGGCCTGGTCACCCGCCCCACCGAGGACGTCGACCTGTTCGCCGACGTGGAGGGCGCCGCCGCGGCGGCGGCCGACGGTGTACGTGCGGCGCTGGAACGGGCCGGTTACCGGGTGGCCGAGGTTGACCCGGGCGGGCTGGGTGAGGTGTTCGACGGCTTCGACCGGGACCTGCGCGACTTCGTGGTGAGCCGGGACGGCCGGCAGATCCGGCTCAGCCTGGCCCGCCTGGACCGGCACCGCAGCCCGGTGGTGATGGACCTCGGCCCGGTGATGGACGTACGGGACCTGATCGCCAACAAGACCGCCGCGCTGGTCAACCGGCGGGAGGTACGCGACTACATCGACGTCTCCGCCGCGCTGGACCGGTACACGGTCGCGGAGCTGCTGGAACTGGCCCGGCAGGTCGACCCGGCGCTTGATGACGAGGACGTGCGCGCGGCGGGCCGCTACCTCGACGGGCTGGCCGACCGCCGGTTCACCCGCTACGGCCTGGACGCGTCGCGGATCGCCGAGGTCCGCCGCCGGATGGCCACCTGGCCCCGCTGAGCAGCGGAACCAGGCGGCCGAGGGCGGGACCAGAAGGCCACGACGGCACCAGCCGGGGCGGCTCACTTCGTCGGGCGGCCACCCGTGACGCCGAGGATCTCGCCGGTGACGTAGCTGGACTCCTGGGAGGCGAAGTAGACGTACGCGGGCGCCAGCTCGGCCGGCTGGCCGGGACGGCCCAGCGGCGTGTCGGTACCGAACTGCTTCACCTTCTCCTCCGGCATGGTGGCCGGGATCAGCGGCGTCCAGATCGGGCCGGGCGCGACCGCGTTGACCCGGATGCCGCGCTCGGCGAGGTTCTGCGCGAGCGCCTTGGTGAAGTTGGCGATGGCGGCCTTTGTGGTGGCGTAGTCGAGCAGCTGCGGCGACGGGTCGAACGCCTGGATCGACGACGTGTTGATGATCGTCGAGCCTTCCTTCATGTGTGGCACCGCGAACTTGCAGAGCCAGAACATGGCGTACACGTTGGTCTTGAAGACCCGGTCGAACTGCTCGGTGGTGATGTCGAGCAGGCCGTTGTCCTGCGACATCTGGTACGCCGCGTTGTTGACCAGGATGTCGACGCCGCCGAGGTCGCGCAGCGCCTGGTCGACGAGGGCGCGGCAGTTGTCCTCCTCGCGCAGGTCGCACCGGACCGCGACGCCGGTGCGCCCGGCCTGCTCGATCAGGGCGACCGTCTCCCGGGCGTCCTTCTCCTCCTCGTCGGCGAGGTAGGTGACGAGCACGTCGGCGCCCTCGCGGGCGAAGGCGATCGCCACGGCCCGGCCGATGCCGGAGTCGCCGCCGGTGATGATCGCGCGCTTGCCGGTGAGCCGGTCGCTGCCCCGGTACGACTCCTCGCCGTGGTCGGGCTTCGGCCCCATCTCCTGCTCGTTGCCGGGCGGCGTCTGCTGTTGCGACGGCTGGCCGTCGCGCTGTCCGTACTGCTCGGCCGGGTGCTGCTGGGTGAACTGGTCCTCGCTCATGGATGCGCCCCTACCCCGGTGGCTGCCGGGAAAACAGCAGCGCGTGACCGGAAGGGAAACAATTCGGGCCGGTGTGGCGCACGCGACATGTGGTGGTTATGGTGCGCAACGGCGCCCACGAGGCGCGTACCCCCATTCGGAAAGGCACCTCATGACCTCCTCCTCCGGCGCCTCCCGGCGCCAGGTGCTGGCCGTCGCGGCCGCCGCCGCGACCGCTCCCCTGCTGGCCGGCGCGCCCGCCGAGGCGAAGCCGAAGCAGCCGAAGACCTGGGACCTGACGATCCTCGGCACGTCGGACACCCACGGCAACGTCTACAACTGGGACTACTACAAGGACGCCGAGTTCGACGACAGCAAGCACAACGACGTCGGCGTCGCGAAGCTCGCCACCCTGGTCAACCAGATCCGCGCCGAGCGCAAGGGCAGGGCCACGCTGGTCCTCGACGCCGGTGACACGATCCAGGGCACGCCGCTGGCCACGTACTACGCCAAGCAGGAGCCGATCACCAGCACCGGTGAGACGCACCCGATGGCCCGCGCCATGAACATCCTCAGGTACGACGCGGTGACGCTCGGCAACCACGAGTTCAACTACGGCCTGCCGCTGCTGGCCACCTGGATCGAGCAGCTCGGCTTCCCGGCCCTGGCCGCGAACGCGCTCAACGCGAAGACCGGCAAGCCGGCGTTCCTCCCGTACGTGATCAAGGAGGTCAAGCTCGGCGGGCACGGCGCGCCGAAGCTGCGCGTGGGCATCCTCGGCCTGACCAACCCCGGCGTGGCCATCTGGGACAAGGGCAACGTCGAGGGCCGCCTGGTCTTCGCCGACATGGTCGCCACCGCCACGAAGTGGGTGCCGGAGATGCGCCGCCGCGGCGCCGACCTGGTCGTCATCTCCGCCCACGGCGGGGACAGCGGCACCTCCAGCTACGGCCCGGAGCTGCCGAACGAGAACCCGACCGCGCTGATCGCCGAGCAGGTGCCCGGCATCGACGCGATCCTGTTCGGCCACGCGCACAACGAGGTGCCGGAGAAGTTCGTCACCAACCTCACCACCGGCGAGCGCGTCCTCACCTCGGAGCCGTCGAAGTGGGGCCAGCGGCTGACCCGGATGGACTTCACGCTGACCCGGGAGAAGGGCCGCTGGACGGTGACCGCCAAGTCGGCCACCACCCTGAACACCAACACCGTGGTCGAGGACCCGGCGGTGCTCGCGGCCGTGCGCGGCCAGCACGCCACGACCGTCGAGTACGTCAACCGGGTCGTCGCGCAGTCGAGCGTGGAGCTGTCGGCCGCCGAGTCGCGGTACAAGGACACGCCGATCCTCGACTTCATCAACCACGTCCAGACCGAGGTGGTCACCGAGGCACTCGCGGGCGGCGAGTACGCGGGCCTGCCGGTGCTGTCCATCGCCGCGCCGTTCAGCCGTACCGCGGTGTTCCCGCAGGGCGACGTGCGGATCCGCGACGTGGCGGGCCTCTACGTGTACGACAACACGCTGGAGGCGGTCGTGCTGACCGGCGCCGAGGTGAAGGCGTACCTGGAGTACTCGGCGAAGTACTTCGTCACGCTGCCGGCGGGCGCGCCGGTGAACCCGGAGACGATCAGCGATCCGGCGGTGCCGGACTACAACTACGACGTGTTCTCCGGCGTCGACTACGACATCGACATCGCCAGGCCGGTCGGGCAGCGGATCACCCGCCTGGTGCTGGCCGGCACGGACACGCCGGTGGCGGCGGACGCCCGCTTCGTGGTGGCGGTGAACAACTACCGGCGCAGCGGCGGCGGCAACTTCCCGGGCATCGTGAAGACCCAGGTCTACAACGCCCAGCAGGAGATCCGCCAGCTGCTCATCGACTGGGCACAGGCCAAGGGCGTCATCGACCCGGCCGACTTCTTCGTGCCCAACTGGAAGCTGGTCCGCGACGGCGTGCCGGTCTTCTGATCGTCCGGGCGGCGGGGTCCGGGCAGGTGCCCGGGCCCCGTCAGCCGCCCGCGCGCAGGTGCCACTCCGACTCCCCGCCGGCCGGGTCCGGCCGGTCCGGCGGGAACTCGGTCTCGGCGGCCTCGATCCGCTCCTCCGGGCGCACCCGGGCCGGCAGTTCGCCGAAGCGGACGTGCCGCAGGAACGCGTACTCCTCGTCGGTGAACGACTCGGCCGGCTCGCTCATGACCGCATTGTGCGCCCGCCCGTCCCGTCTCCGCATCAACCGCTACGGCAGGGGTATGCCGCCGCGACGACCGTGGGCGACGAGGTGGAGGAGACATGCGCGCAGTACGGATGACCGCACCCGGTGTGCTGGAGCACACCGAGGTGCCCACGCCGCAGGCCGGCCCGGGTGAGGTGCTGGTGCGCGTCGGCGCGGTCGGCGCCTGCCACTCCGACCTGCACATCCTCGACGCGCCGGCCGGGGTGTTCCCGATGCCGATGACGCTCGGGCACGAGATCGCCGGCACCGTCGACAGGGTCGGCGCCGGGGTGGACGGCTGGTCGCCCGGCGACCGGACCGCGGTCTACGGCATCATCGGCTGCGGCTACTGCCGGGCCTGCCTGCGAGGCGAGGAGAACCGGTGCCGGATCACCCCGGTCGGCGGTATCGGGCTCAGCCGCGACGGCGGGCTGGCCGATTACGTGGTGGTGCCCGCGTCCCGGCTGCTGCCGGTCGGCGACATGGACCTGACCCAGGCGGCGCCGCTGACCGACGCCGGGCTGACCCCGTACCACGCGGTGGACCTGGCGCGGCCCCGGCTGCGGCCCGGCACCACCTGCGTGGTGATCGGCATCGGCGGCCTGGGGCACATGGGGTTGCAGATCCTGCTCGCCACCACCGCGGTACGGATCATCGCGGTCGACACGAACACCGCCGCGCTGGACCTGGCCGGGCGCCTCGGCGCCCACCACACGGTGCAGGCCGGCCCGGACGCGGTGGACAGGATCCGCGAACTGGTCGGGCCGGCGCCGGACGGCGCGGACGTGGTGCTCGACTTCGTCGGCGCGCAACCCACGCTGGACACCGCCCGGCAGGTGGTCGCCACCGGCGGCCAGATCCTGCTGGTGGGCCTGGCCGGCGGCACGCTACCGGTGCGGCCGGTCGCCGACGAGCCGCCGCCGGTGCCGCTGGAGACCGGCGTGGTGGTGCCGTTCTGGGGCACCCGATCCGAACTGCACGAGGTGATCGCGCTGGCCCGCGACGGCCGGCTGCACGCCGACGTGCACACGTTCCCCCTCGCGGAGGCGCCGCAGGCGTACGAGGCGCTGCGCCGGGGCGAGGTACGGGGGCGGGCGGTCATCGTCCCCTGAGCGGGGGCAGCCGGTCGAGCAGCGCCAGACCGGCCCGTACCGGCCGCCGGTCGAGCACCTCGGCGAAGCTCGCCCGCCCCTGGCAGAACCGGACGAACATCCGCCAGCCGAGCGGGCTCGCCAGCATCGCGTGGAACACGTCGGGCCGCCGCTCGAACACCTCCAGCAGCCGGTGCCCGGCGCGCATCTCCGGCGTCAGCCGCCGGTCGACCTCCCGGGCGTACGCGTCGAGGTCACCGGCGGCCACCGCCTCACCGGCCAGCCGGCCCGAGCGCAGCGCGTAGCTGATCCCCTCCCGGCTCCACGGCTCCAGCAGCCCGGCGGCGTCCCCGGCGACCAGCACCCGGCCGTGCCGCAGCGGGGAGTCCCCGGTGCGGCAGCGGGTCAGGTGGCCGGAGTCGTGCTCCGGCCTCACCCCGGACAGGCCGAGCCGATCGGTGAAGTCGCGCAGGTAGGCGCGGGTCCGGTCGCCGTCGCCGCGGGCGGATATGACACCGACGGTGAGACGGTCGCCCTTGGGGAACACCCACGCGTACGAGCCGGGTAGCGGCCCCCAGTCGAGCAGCACCCGGCCACGCCAGCGGTCCCGCTCGGTGGCGTCCACCGGCAGTTCCAGTTCCAGGCCGAGATCGACCTGCCGGAAGCGCACCCCGACGTGGCGTGCCGTCACGCCGGAGGAGCCGTCCGCGCCGATGACGGTACGGGCGCGTACCGTCTCACCGCCGGCCAGGCGCAGGCGTACCTCGTCGGGGTCCTGCTCGATCGCGCGGACCGCGACGCCCTCGCGGACCTGCGCCCCGGCGGCTACGGCGGCGGCGCGCAGCCGGTCGTCGAACTCCTCCCGGCGGATCATGGTGACCAGCGGTGCGGGGTGCCGGCGGGTGAACGCGCGTCGCCCGTCCCGGGTGAACGTGATCCGGTCGACCCGGTCGTGGGCGGGCACCTCGAAACGCTCGGCGACCTCGGCGAGCGAGGTGCCGATCAGGCCGCCGCCGCACGTCTTGTACCGGGGGTGGGTGGCCCGTTCCACCACGAGCGTGCGGACGCCGGCCCGGGCCGCGGCGTGCGCGGCGGAGAGTCCGGCGGGCCCGCCGCCGACCACGACGAGATCCATGATCACGGGTGCAGCCTAGGGCACCGCCGTGCCGCGCCGCCCGGTACGACAGTCGAACGGGTGAGCATCATCGGGGCCCGTCCGGGTAAGCGCCGGTCGCCGGCCGTCCGCGGGTCGGGCGGTCCACGCCGAGGAGGGAAGCGATGCCTCAGGTCCAGCTGTCTGCGGTCGAGGAACGGGTCTACCAGGCGGTGTCCGCGCTGGAGGTGCAGGGACACGTCCCCTACCCGGACCTGATCGCCCAGGAGACCGGGATGACCGAGGAGGAGCTGCGCGAGCCGCTGCACTCGCTCACCGAGCGAGGGCTGCTGCACCGCGAGGACTCCCCGATGTCCGGCCTGGACTTCGGACCCCGGTGGTGCGCGCGCCAGATGGCGTGATCGAGTCGTTTGCCCCACCGGGCACCGGGTAGCGATCGGAGTCGGGTGATCGACGGTCAGCGGGGGGCACGATGAGCGAGGGCCGGTCGTCGACGCCGGTGCAGGACACCGGGTACGACGGCCGGCGTCGCTGGCGCGCGCTGAGCGTCGGCCTGATCGCGGCGTTCATGACGCTGCTGGACGTCAGCATCGTCAACGTCGCGGTGCCGTCGATCGATCGTGCGCTGCACGCCACGCCGAGCGACCTGCAGTGGGTGCTGTCCGGGTACGCGCTGACGTTCGGCCTGGTGCTGGTGCCGGCCGGGCGGTTCGGCGACGCGCGCGGGCGGCGTACCGCGTTCGTGGTCGGCGTCGGCCTGTTCACGCTGACCAGCGCGCTGGCCGGGCTGGCCCGCTCGCCGGAGTGGCTGGTCGTCGCCCGGCTCGTCCAGGGTGCCGCCGCCGGTGTGGTGAACCCCCAGGTCAGCGGCATGATTCAGGAGCTGTTCCGGGGCTCCGACCGGGGCCGGGCGTTCGGGCTTCTGGGCGCGACGATCGGTATCTCCACCGCCGTGGGTCCGCTGCTCGGCGGTCTGCTCATCCAGCTCGGCGGCGCCGAGCACGGCTGGCGGTGGGTGTTCTTCGTGAACATCCCGGTCGGGATCGTGGCGATGCTGCTCGGCTGGCGGCTGATGCCGTCCCGGCCGACGAATCCGGCCGGACGGGGCCGGCTCGATCCGCTCGGGGTCCTGCTGCTCGGCGCCGGGGTGACGGTGATCCTGCTGCCGCTGGTGCAGCGGGAGCAGTGGCGGGGCCCGGGCAAGTGGCTGCTGATCCCCGTCGGCCTGCTGCTGCTCGCCGGATTCGCGCTCTGGGAGCACCGGTACGGCCGGCGCGCCCAGCCGCTGTTCGACCTGCGGCTGTTCACGGTGCGCTCGTACACGCTCGGCGCGCTGATCGGCCTGATCTACTTCGCCGGGTTCACCGCGATCTTCTTCATCTTCACGCTCTACCTCCAGATGGGGCTCGGCTACAGCGCGCTCGTGGCCGGTCTGGCGATCACGCCGTTCGCGCTCGGTTCGGCGCTCGCCTCCGCGCTCGGCGGCCGGGTGGTCACCCGGTACGGCCGTCCGCTGGTGGCGATCGGGCTGGTGGCCGTGGTGGCCGGGCTGATCGCCACCGACCTGGTGCTGGCCGGCGGGCCGCACGAGAACGTGCCGCTGCGGACCGCGCTGCCGTTGCTCGTCGCCGGGCTGGGCAGCGGCCTGGTGATCGCGCCGAACCAGACGCTCACGCTGTCCGAGGTGCCGGTGCCGATGGCCGGCAGCGGCGCGGGCATGCTCCAGACCGGGCAGCGCATCGGGTCGGCCGCGGGCATCGCCGCGGTGGGCGCGCTGTTCTTCTCGACGCTGGCGCAGGACCGCGGCGACTGGGGTGCGGCGTTCCGCCACTCACTGCTGCTCGCCGCCGGGATAATCGTGCTGGCGCTCGGCGCCGCCGTGGCGGACATCGCGCTCGGTCACCGGCGCTCCGCGGGCCGCTCCTGATCGGCGGCGGGCAGCAGCACTGTGGTGAGCAGCCGCCGGGTGCGGCCGGGCCCGGGGCCGCGCGCCGCGTACTCGGCGAACAGTTCGCGGAACCGGGTGACGAACTCGGCGGTCTCGGCGTCGGTGGCGTGGAACGCGTTCTGCCGGTAGCCGGCCACGTCGCGGGCCAGGTCGGGGTCGCCGCGGTCGAGGTAGACGTCGAAGTCGGCGAGCAGGCCCGCGACGAAGGTGAGGAACGCCTGCCGGTGCCGTTGCGGGCTCATGGCCCGGGCCTCGTCCGGGTCCACCGACGCGGCTGCCTCGACAAGCCGGTAGCTGCGCTCGGTCGCGCCGCGGGCCCGCCGCTCCCCCACCGTGTGCAGCACGCCGTGGTCGGCGAGCGTGGCGACCTGCCGGTAGAGCGTGGCCGGTGGCACGTCGCTCAGCGCGGCGCGCAGGTCGGTGGTGGTGAGCGTTCGGCCGCCCAGGAACGCCTGGACGATGCGCAGCCGGACCGGGTGCAGCAGCAGCTCCACGGTGTCGAGTGCCACAGCGGCTCCCCTTTTTGTTATCGCCTCCGGTAATGTTCTCACTGACGATAACAGAAGCGAGGAGTCCGCCGATGGCCACCATCGACATCACCGCCGACCGCATCGACGTCCGGCTCACCACCGCCGAGAAGATCTGGGCCCTGCGCGGTGACCTGTCGTTCCCCCGATCCGCCGTCAGCGGCGCCGTCGTCGTACCGGACGGTGCCCGCGCCACCCGCGGCATCCGGGCGCCCGGCCTCGGCGTGCCCCGCACGCGCAACGTCGGCACCTGGCGCGGCAGGGCCGGCAAGGAGTTCGTCAGCGTCCGCGGCGGGCAGCCGGCCGTCCGCATCACCCTCACCGGCCAGGCGTACGACTCCCTGCTCATCGGCACCGACGACGCCGACGCCCTGGCCGCGGCGGTGCTGCCGTGACGATCGACAGTCCGCTCGCCGTCGAGTCGGCCGGGCAGCGGCTGTCCGGCACGCTCACGCTGCCCGACGGCGCCGGTCCGCACCCGGCGGCGCTGCTGCTGCCCGGCTCCGGGCCGATCAACCGCGACGGCGACCACCGCCGCCTGCCGCTCGGCATCCAGCGGCACCTGGCCGCCGCGCTGAGCGGGGCCGGGATCGCTGTCGCCCGGTACGACAGGCGGGGCGTCGGCGAGAGCAGCGGCGAGTTCCTGCGTACCGGCTTCCACGACAACGTCGACGACGCGGCAGCGGTGTTCGCGGCGCTGCGCGACGACCCGGCCGTGGACGCCGGGCGGATGTTCCTGGTCGGGCACAGCGAGGGCGCGCTCACCGCTGTCGCGCTCGCCGCGCGTGGCGTACCGGTGGCCGGTCTGGTCCTGCTCTCCGCGCCCGGGCGTACCGGCGCCGAGGTGCTGCGCCGGCAGGCCGGGCGGCTGCTGCCCACCCTGCCCGCGCCGGTACGCCTGGTGTTCCGGCTCACCCGCACCGACCTGGTGGCGAAGGTGGCCCGCAACCACGAGAAGATCCTCGCCACCGACAAGGACGTGGCGTGGGTCGGCGGGCAGCGGCTCAACGCCCGCTGGTTCCGGGAGTTCCTGCGCTACGACCCCCGCCCGGACCTGGCCCGGATCGACGCCCCGATCCTCGCGCTCACCGGCGACAAGGACCTCCAGACCGACCCGGCCGACCTGCCGGTCATCGCCGCCCACGCCGGCGGGCCGGTGCAGACCGGGGTCCTGCCGGACGTCACCCACGTGCTGCGCCGCCAACCAGGTCCGCCGTCGCTGCGGGCGTACCGGGAGGAGGCGAAGCAGCCGCTGGACCCGTCGGTGGTCGAGCCGGTGCTGTCGTGGCTCGCCGCGCACAGCGGCTGAGAGCACGCGAAAGGCCGGCACCCGGGTCGGGTACCGGCCTTTCGTCGGGTCTTACTTGTTCCAGTGCTCGGCGACGATCTCGGCGGCCTGCTTCTCCCACTGCGCGTACGCGTCGGGGTAGGCGCTGACCTGCACGGTCTGCGCGGCCTCGGTCAGCGGCATGTCCTGCCAGCCGTCGACCTGCTTGAGGCCCTTGAGGAACGCCAGCGTCGAGTACTCGGGGTCGGTGATCTGCTCCGGCGTACCCCAGCCGCTGGACGGCCGCTGCTGGAACAGGCCCAGCGAGTCGTGGTCGTTGCGGTCACCCAGGTGACCCAGGTTCTCCAGCTTCGACTCCTGCAGCGCGGTGGCGATCGAGACGACCGCGGCGCGCTCGGGCATGCCCGCCTTCTTGGTGGCCGCGATGATGGCCTTGGCGTTGGCGAGCTGCTCGTCGTTGAGGTCCACGTGCGACTGCTCGCCCTGCGGGCTCACGCCCCGGACCGCGACGGCGGCCGGCTTGGTGGTCTCCGCCGCGTGGGCGGCGACCGGGCCGGCGAACACGCCACCGGTGAAGGCGAGACCGGCGATACCGAGGATGCTCTTGCGCAGGATCGTGTTCATGGTGGGCTCCGTTCGGGGGTCGACGCATCCGGGGGCGGATGCGTGGGCACCGTCAGGCGCTCAAGGGGATCTCGGGGGTTCGGCAGCGCGGGGCGTGCCGGGTGCATCTGCAACGACCGGCCACCCGGGGTTGTTCCCCCGGGGGCGCTCGGCGGCGCCGCTGCGGTCGCGTACCGGGTTACAACGCCACCCACCCGCCCCCGATTCCGCACGCGCGGTGCCGCCCACCACACCCGAACCGGACACCGCCACCCACCGGCCCGCCCGCCCCGCCCTCGCCCCGGCTCTGCCCCCTCGATCTTGGAGTTGCGGCGCCCAGGATGTCCCGTATCCGAGGTATGCGAGGCACCACAACTCCAAGATCGGCGGGGAGGTCGTTCCCACGCGAGAACGGCCGGCCCCACGAAAGGGCCGGCCGTTCTTCTACGGGTGTCGGGTCACCAGACCTGCTGGACGATGTCCGCGGCCTGCTCCTCCCACTGCGCGTACGCGTACGGGTAGGCGGACACCTGGACGGTCTGCGCGGCGGTGGTCAGCGGCAGCTCGTGCCAGCCGCCGACGTTCTTCAGCGCGTTGAAGAACGCCTTGCTGGAGTACTCCGGGTCGGTGATCTGCTCGGACGTGCCCCAACCGGACGACGGGCGCTGCTGGAACAGGCCCTCCGAGTCGTGGTCGTTGTACGCGCCGAGGTGACCCAGGTTGTACAGCTTCGACTCCTGCAGCGAGGTCGCGACGCCGATCACGGCGCCCCGCTCCCCCACGCCGGTCTCCTTGGCCGCCTCGACGATGGCCTTGGCGTTGTCGAGCTGCGCGTCGTCGAGCGGGATGCGCGACTGCGCGCCCTCGACGCCGTGTGGCACGAGCTTCTCCTTGGCCGGCCGGTCGGCCCGGGTCGGCACCTTGTCCAGGCCGGTGGTCTGGCCGGGCTTGACCGCCTCGGTGGAGGTCTTCTTGCCGGTCGCCAGGTCGATGGCGGCCTTGGCGCCGGCGTGCGGCCCGCTGGTCACCGGCGCGGCCACTGCGACGGGGCCGACGGCCAGCCCGCCCAGAACTGCCACACCCGCCACGCTCAGCGCGGCACGGCGGTTACGGGTGACAGCGGCGGTCTTCGCGACGGCGGTCTTCGCGATGGCGGGGAGCCATCGAGTGAAGTGCTGCTTCACGATGGTTGCCCTTTCGATCGTTACGACGCGCTCCGGGGTGAGCGCCCCTCGAGGGACTACCGCCGGGTAGGTGTTTGGGTTCCGGCGGTACGGGGGACACAACGAGCCCGCCGTGTCGGTCATTCCGGAAATGCCGGGCACGGCGAAGGCTGCGGTCCACGTCACCCGCGATTCCGGACAAGCACGCCGTTCAGCAGGCAGAGCGGGATGATCAGGCCGGACCGCCGAACCGGACCAACACGTGCCAGAGCTGTTTCAGGTGCTGCAGCGTCACCGCGGCCGGTCCCCGGTCGGCCAAGCGCTGCGGCTCGCGTACCACCGAGGCTGCGGCCCGGCCGACGAGCGCCGCGTGCAGCGGCTCCCCCGGGCGGGCGAACTCGGCGTGCACGCGCGCGGCGAGCGGCGGGATGTCCGGGCCCCGGAACTCGGCGTCCACGGCGTCGACCGGCAGCACGAAGCCGGGGTGGAACCGCAGCGCCAGGCCGTGCCGAGCGGCGATCCCCGCCAGGCGCCGTCCGGAGTCGCTGCCCCGGAACGACGGGTCGACCACGAGCGCCTCGACGTCGCGGGCCAGGCTGATCTCGCCGTGCACCTGCGCCTCGATGTAGTCGTCGAGCGCCCGGCCGACCCGCCCGGACTCCCGTTCCCGGCGGCGCAGCAGCGTCCGCAGCAGTGTGCCGGTGTCCATGCCCGCCACGCCCAGGGCGACGCCGGTGCCGGCGGTGGCGGTCAGAAGCGCCGCGAACACCGGCTCGAAGACGTCGACGGTGCCGAACTCGGTGGGCTCGAGGTGGCTGTCACCGAAGCTGAACGTGGCCCGGGCCAGCACCTCCGGGCGCAGCCGCAGATGGCAGGACCCGAAGCGGGGGCACGCGCCGTCGGCGTGGTCGAGCAGGTTCAGGCCGCCGTACTTCGGGCGCTGCGCCGGCGGCACGCCGGGACGCTGGTACGCGCCGCCGAACATCGCCTGCTCCCACACGTCCCGGTCGCCACCCGGGTACGCGGTCAGGCCGCCGTTGGAGATGCCGGTCTCGAACTGGCTGCGGTAGACGCCCTCCTCCTCGAGGGCCTCGACCACTGTGCGGCCGTCGCGCAGGACCCGGTCGGGGTGGAAGTTCAGCGTCAGGCGCCCGTACCCGGTGATCGCGGCGACGACCTCCTCGTACCGGTAGGTGGTGCCGGAGGCGGCGAGGTGGCGGGCGATGACGGCGAGCGCGGCGGGGCGGTCGCGCAGCGCGACGTCGCGGACGTGGCGCAGCGCGGCGGACTGGGCGTCGGTGAGGGTGGCGACGGGCACGGGCCCGAGTATCACGGGTCGCGCCGCCGCGCGGCCACACGGTTTCCGGGCCGGGCCGGGACGCGCGAGCGGGCCCGGACCGGATCACTCCGGCCGGGCCCGCTCGGGCGTACGGTCCTCAGTGGCCCCGGGCGATCCACTCGTCCAGGTGCGGCGCCTCGGCCCCGATCGTGGTGTCGTCGCCGTGCCCGGTGTGCACCACCGTCTCCGGCGGCAGCGTGAGCAGCCGGGTACGGATCGACTCGACGATGGTGCCGAAGTCGCTGTACGACCGACCGGTGGCGCCCGGTCCCCCGGCGAACAGGGTGTCGCCGGTGAAGACCGCGCCCAGGTCGGGGGCGTGGAGGCTGCAAGCGCCGGGGCTGTGACCGGGCGTGTGCAGCACCCGCAGCGTGGTGCCTCCGACGCTGATCGTCTGCCCGTCGGTCAGCTCGCCGTCCGGTGCCGTGTCCGGGTGCACCATGTCCCACAGCACCCGGTCGGCCGGGTGCAGCAGCACCGGCGCGCCGGTGGCCCGGGCCAGCTCGGGCGCGACCCGGACGTGGTCGTCGTGGGCGTGGGTGGCCACGATCGCGACCACCCGCCGGTCGCCGATCACCTCACGGATGGCGGCCACGTCGTGCGGCGCGTCGAGGACGACGCACTCGGCGTCGTCACCGACCACCCAGACGTTGTTGTCCACGTCGAACGTCTGGCCGTCCAGCGAGAACGTGCCGGAGGTGACGGCGTGATCGACGCGGGCGGTCACGGGAAGACCACCACCGAGCGCAGCACGTCGCCGTGGTGCATCCGGGCGAATGCCTCCTCGACCTGGTCGAGGGCGATCTCCTCGGTGACGAACGCGTCCAGGTCCAGCCGGCCCTGCCGGTACAGCTCGGTCAGCATCGGGAAGTCGCGGCTGGGCAGGCAGTCGCCGTACCAGCTGGACTTGAGCGCGCCGCCGCGGCCGAAGACGTCCAGCAGCGGCAGGTCGACTGTCATCTCCGGGGTCGGCACGCCGACCAGCACGACGGTGCCGGCCAGGTCGCGCGCGTAGAACGCCTGCTTCCAGGTCTCCGGGCGGCCGACCGCGTCGATCACCACGTCGGCGCCGAAGCCGCCGGTGGCCGCGCGGATGGCCTCCACCGCGTCGTCCTCGGAGGCGTTGACGGTGTGGGTGGCGCCGAACTTGCGCGCCCAGTCGAGCTTGCGGGAGTCGGTGTCCACCGCGATGATCGTGGTCGCGCCGGCCAGGGCCGCGCCGGCCACCGCCGCGTCACCGACACCACCGCAGCCGATCACCGCGACCGAGTCGCCCCGGGTCACGTTGCCGGTGTTCATGGCCGCGCCGAGACCGGCCATCACGCCGCAGCCGAGCAGGCCGACCGCCGCCGGCCGGGCCGACGGGTCGACCTTCGTGCACTGCCCGGCGTGGACGAGCGTCTTCTCGGCGAAGGCGCCGATGCCGAGCGCCGGGGTCAGCTCGGTGCCGTCGGTGAGCGTCATCTTCTGCTTCGCGTTGTGGGTGGCGAAGCAGTACCACGGTCGGCCGCGCCGGCAGGCCCGGCACTGCCCGCAGACCGCGCGCCAGTTGAGCACCACGAAGTCGCCGGGCGCCACGTCGGTGACGCCGTCACCCACCTGCTCCACGATGCCGGCGGCCTCGTGGCCGAGCAGGAACGGGTAGTCGTCGTTGATGCCGCCCTCGCGGTAGTGCAGGTCGGTGTGGCAGACGCCGCACGACTGGATGCGGACCACCGCCTCGCCCGGCCCCGGGTCCGGCACCACGATGGTGGTGACCTCCACGGGCGCGCCCTTGCGCCGCGACACGACTCCCCGGACTTCCTGGCTCACAGTGCCTCCCTTGTTGCGTGCTTCTGCACCCCGAACCTACCGCTGATCATGACCCGCGAACCAATGAAGCCCGGCGGATTGTCCTGGTCATGACCGGGTACCCGGTGTGCCGGTTCTACCAGGTGGGACGGGAGTGATCATGAGGCTGTCGCATGCGCCGCTGCGGGTCGCCATCGGCGCGTACATCCTGAACTCCGGGCTGGGCAAGCGGGGCCTGGAGGGTGAGGCCGCCGCGGGCATGCACGGCATGGCGGCCGGCGCGATGCCGCAGTTGCGGCAGATCCCGCCGGACCGGTTCGCGGTGCTGCTGTCGCGGGGCGAGGTCGCGCTCGGCGCGGCGCTGCTCGCCCCGTTCGTGCCTTCGCTGCTGGCCGGGGCCGCGCTCACCGCGTTCGGCGCCGGCCTGGTGCAGCTCTACCTGAAGACGCCGGGTATGCGTGAGGGCAGCAGCCTCCGGCCGAGTCAGGAGGGCATCGGCCTGGCCAAGGACGTGTGGCTGGTCGGCGCGGGGCTGACCCTGGTGCTCGACTCGCTGGTGCGGCACCGGCCCTGAGCGGCCGCGCCGACGCCGCGCCCGGCTGCCCGCGTACTCAGGCCGCCGCCGGCACCGCGGCGGCGGCCCGCTCGTCGGCGAGCCGGCGACGGGCGGCGTTGCGGTAGCGCAGCACCTGCGCCGCGCCGAGCGCCCAGAGCAGGAACTGGACGGCGAACGCCCAGCGGAACGCGGACAGCGGCGGCGCGTCGTACCCAGCGGGGGTGGCCAAGTCGAGCACCACGCCGACGCCCAGGATCAGCACGATCGAGGCGACGAAACCGCCGACGTTGACGATGCCGGTGGCACTGCCGATGCGGTGCACCGGGTTGAACGACCGGGCGTAGTCGAACCCGATCATCGAACCGGGGCCGTTCACCGCCAGCACCACCACGAGCGCCACCAGCAGCCAGTGCGGCGCGCGGCCGGGCCAGGCGAGCACCACCGCCCACATCCCGGCGGTGGCGGCGGTGATCGCGAAGACCAGCACCGAGCGGTGGAACGGGTAGCGGCCGCACAGGTGCGCGAGCACCGGCCCGCACACGAGCGTCACCATCGTCATCACGGTGAGCAGCCCGGCCGCCGCGGTGGGCGAGAAGCCCTGTCCCTGCACCAGGAACGGGTAGCCCCACAGCAGCGCGAACACCGCGCCGGAGAACTGCGTGACGAAGTGCGTCCACAGGCCCAGCCGGGTGCCCGGCTCGGCCCAGGCCTCGGCGAGCCGGCGGCGTACGGTGGCCAGGTCGGGGGCGAGCGCGGTGGCGTGCTCGGCGTGCGGGGTGTCGCGGACCGCGACGAGGACCAGCAGCACCACCGTCGCGCCGAGCGCGGCGGCGGTCAGGAACGCCGGGGTCCAGCCCGCGCGGTGCAGCAGCAGCACCAGGGGTACCGCGCCGAGCACCGCACCGAGCTGGCCGACGGTGCCGGTGAGCTGCACCAGCAGCGGGTTGCGGCGGCCGGGGAACCAGAACGCGACGATGCGCAGCACGCTGATGAAGGTCATGGCGTCACCGAGGCCGACCAGCACCCGCGCGGCGACCGCGGCCGGTACGTCGGTGGCGACGGCGAACAGGAGCTGTCCGGCCACCATCAGCGCGCCGCCGGCCAGCAGCAGCCGGCGCGAGCCGTAGCGGTCCAGCAGCACGCCGACCGGCACCTGCATGGCGGCGTAGACGGCGAGCTGGGCGACGGAGAACGTGGCGAGCGCCGCGGCGTTGATGTGGAAGCGGTCCGCCGCGTCGACCCCCGTCACGCCGAGGGAGCTGCGGTGGAACACAGCCGTCAGATAGGCGGTGACGGCCACCGCGTACACCAGGGCGGCGGGGCGGCGACCCGCGTTCACCGCAGCGTCCCGAGCATCCGCGCGGCGGTGTCGATGTGCGCGGCGACCGCGTCGTGCCACGCCTGCGGGTCGTCGCCGTCGAGCGCGGCGAGCTGACCGGCGTGCTCGGCGAGGGCGACCTCGGCCCAGCCTGGCGAGAGCCGGAAGCTGGCCTCACCCATCCGCAGCTGCCTGTCGCGCAGCCGGTGGTACAGCTCCGCCAGGATCTCGTTGCCGGCCGCCTCGACCACCGCGGCGTGGAACGAGCGGTCGGCGGCCATCAGGGTGGTGATGTCACCGGCGGCGTGCGCGCGGCGCATCTCGTCCAGCCAGCGGGCCAGGTCGGCGCGCAGCTCGGCGCGGCGCGGCCAGACCCGGTCGGCGGCGTGCAGTTCGACCAGGCGGCGGGCCTCGATGACGTCGGCGATCTCCCGGGCCGACACCGGCCGGATCAGCGCGCCGCGTTTCGGGTAGAGCCGGACCAGCCCTTCGGTCTCCAGCCGCAGCAGCGCCTCCCGGACCGGGGTGCGGGACACCCCAGTCGCCTCGGCGATCTCGCCCTCGCTGACGAGCTGGCCACCCGGGTAGACCTGTTCGAGGATCGCCTGCTTGAGGTGCCGGTACGCCCGCTCGGCGGCGGACGGCGCGATCCGGCTGGGATGCGTCATGTATCTAAGCTTGCTCCCCGGGCTCCCCGGGCGGTCCGGCGCGGGCCGGGACAGTGGCGCGGGCCACGGTCAGGCCCACAGCTCCCGCAGCAGCGCCTCCACCTCGGCAGTCCGCTCGATCTGCGGCATGTGCCCGGTGTCGCGGAACAGGTGGCTGCGCGCGTGCGGCAGCCGGGTGCGGGCGTACGCCAGGTGCGCGGCGGGAAGGATGAGGTCGCGCTCGCCCCAGACGAGCAGGGTGGGCAAGTCGAGCGCGGCCACCGCGTCGAGCAGGTCGGTGCGCCACTGCGGGCGTACCCCACGCCAGGTGCCCAGGTCGCGGACCAGCTCCAGCATCACCCGGGCCGCGTGCGGCTGCCCGGCCACCGCGAGCGCGACGGCGAGCCGCTCCTCGGTGACGTACGCCGGGTCGTGGAAGATGGCCCGCTCGGTCCGTCGGATGATCCTCGGATCGGGGCGCAGCAGCAGCCGGGCCAGCGGGCGTACCGCCAGCAGCCGCAGCGCCACAGTCACCTCGCGGCCGAAGCCGGCGCTGTTGAGCAACGCCAGGCTGGCGACGCGCTGCGGCGCGTCGGCGGCCAGCCGCATCGCCACCGCCCCGCCGAGGGAGTTGCCGACCAGGTGCGCCGGGCCGGTCACCCCGGCTGAGTCCAGGAAGCCGGCCACCGCGGCGGCCAGCGCCGGAAGCGTGTGCGGGCCGTCCAGCGGCGCGGAGCCGCCGTGCCCGGGCAGGTCCACCGCGAGCACCAGGTGGTCGCGCGCCAGCGCCGTGTGCAGGGCGGTGAAGTCGTCGAGGGTACGGCCGATGCCGTGCAGCAGCACCACGGGCGGCCCGTCGCCGCTGATCCGGCAGCGCACGCGCCGGCCGTCGACGGTGCGCTCGCCGGCCGGGGGCAGGACGAGCGTCACGCCCGGCGTCCGGGCTCCGGCGCGGTCTCCTCGACGGTCCGGGGAGACGGAACCGGCACGGCGGCGTCGGGCGCCCCGGCGGCGGGCCGGGCCGGGACGGCGGGCGGCGTTTGGGGTGCGGCGCCGGGGCGGGCGGGGCGCTGCCGCATGCCCAGGGCCAGCACCCTGCCGTATCCGGCCGGCGCGACGCGGGCGAGCAGGTCGGGCAGCTTCGCCGACCAGCCGATCAGCACCCGGCCGCGGCGTCGCTGCGCGCCGCGCAGGATCACCTCGGCGGCGGTGGCCGGGTCGATGGTGAGCAGCTTCTCGAACTGCTTGCGCCCGGCCTCGTACTCCTCCCGGGAGACGCCGCTGCCCACGCGGGCGCTGGCCGCGATCCGGGTGCGGATGCCGCCCGGGTGCACCGAGGTGACACCGATGCCGTCGTCGACGAGTTCGTGCCGTAGCGCCTCGGTGAAGCCGCGTACGGCGAACTTGCTCGCCGCGTACGCGGCCTGCCCGGCGGGGGCGATCAGCCCGAACAGGCTGGACACGTTCACCAGGTGGGCGCCGGGTTCGGCCTTGAGCGCGGGCAGCAGCGCGTGGGTCAGGCGGACCACCGCCCGGAAGTTGATCTCGATGACCCAGAGGAACTCCTCCACTGTGACCTGGTCGAAGCGCCCGCCCAGCGCCACACCGGCGTTGTTGATCAGCAGCCGGATCCGGGGGTGCGCGCGGTGGATCTCGGCGGCGACCCGGTCGGTGGCGTCGGCGTCGGCCAGGTCGACCACGTGGGTCTCCACCCGCCGGTCCGGATACGCGGCCCGGATCGCGGCGACGGTGGCGGCCAGGCCGTCGGCGTCCCGGTCGAGCAGCACCAGGTCGGCGCCGCGCCGGGCCAGCCCGCGGGCCAGCGCCGCGCCGATGCCGCTCGCCGCGCCGGTGAGCACCGCCGTGCCGCCGGGGAGGACGAGGTCACGCATCGGTTCCTCCCGAGGTGGTGGCCGCGGTGGCGGGTACGCCGGCGCGGTCGAACCGGACGCCGTCGGTGAGCGGGCCGTGCCGCATCAGGCGTACGTCGCGGGGATAGTTCTGGTGCAGCCGCCACGGCGCCTGCGGTCCCTGCTTGGGCAGCTGGTCGACGGCGCGGAGCACGTAGCCGGACTGCAGGTCGATGATCGGCACCAGGTCGTCGGTGTCCGGGGCGAGCGGTGTGACGATCTGCCGGCCGGTGTCGTCGAGGTGGCGCAGCAGCCGGCAGACGTACGTGGCGACGAGGTCGGCCTTCAGCGTCCAGGAGGCGTTCGTGTAGCCGATGGTCATGGCGAAGTTCGGCACGCCGGACAGCATCATGCCCTTGTAGGCCACCGTCGAGGCGAGGTCGACCTCGGCGCCGTCCACGGCGAGGGTCATGCCGCCGAGCGCGAGCAGGTTGAGACCGGTGGCGGTGACCACCACGTCGGCGGGCAGTTCCTCGCCGGAGGCGAGCCGGATGCCCCGCTCGGTGAACGTGTCGATGGTGTCGGTGACCACCGACGCACGCCCGGCGCTCAGCGCGGCGAACAGGTCCCCGTCCGGCACCACGCAGAGCCGCTGGTCCCACGGGTTGTAGCGGGGTGAGAAGTGCCTGTCGACGTCGTACCCGGACGGGAGCCGGCCCTTCGCGGCCCGGCGCAGGAACCGCTTCACCACGCCGGGGGCGCGACGGCTGAGCTGGAAGTTCGCCACGCCGAGCGTGACGTTCTTCCACCGGGCCACCGCGTACGCGGCCTTCGGGGGCAGCCAGCGCCGCGCGGCGTCGGCGAACGGGTCGCGCGAGGGCAGCGCGATCACGTACGTGGGTGAGCGCTGGAGCATGGTGACGTGGGCGGCCCGCTCGGCCATGGCCGGGACCAGCGTGACAGCCGTGGCGCCGCTGCCGATCACCACGACCCGCTTGCCGGTGTAGTCCAGGTGCTCGGGCCAGTGCTGCGGGTGCACGAGCGTGCCGGCGTACTTCTCGATGCCGGGGAACCGCGGCGTGTAGCCGGAGTCGTAGCGGTAGTAGCCGGAGTTGGTGAACAGGAACCCGCAGGTGAGGGTGACGTCCTCGCCGGTGTCGTCGCGGTGGGCGTGCACCGTCCAGCGCGCGGTGGCGCTGTCCCACTCGGCGCGCACCGCCCGGTGGTGGAAGCGGATGTGCCGTTCCACGTCGTACTCCCGGGCGGTCTGGCGCACGTACGCCCGGATGGAGTCGCCGTCGGCGATGGCCTTCGGGTCGGTCCACGGCTTGAACGAGTAGCCGAGGGTGTACATGTCGGAGTCGGAGCGGATGCCCGGGTAGCGGAACAGGTCCCAGGTGCCGCCGATGGCGCCCCGGGCCTCCAGTACCGCGTAGGTCTTGCCGGGGCATTCGCGTCCGAGGTGGACGGCGGCGCCGATGCCGGACAGGCCGGCCCCGACGATGAGGACGTCGACGTGGTCTGCGGCCATCGGTTTCTCCCGTTCGCACCGGCGGTGGACCGGACACTATCCATCGCCGTCGACCGCAGTCAACACCGTGTCGAGTCGAATCGACACGGTGTCGAGCGGGTGTAGCATCTGCCGACATGACTACCGCCCGTACGCCGACCGGCGCCGCGCCGACGCGCGGGCGGCGGGCCGGCCGGTCCACCGGCGACGACCGGGAGACCGCGATCCTGGCCACGGCCGAGCGGTTGCTGGCCGAGCGTCCCTTCGCCGACATCTCCATCGACGACCTGGCGCGTGGCGCGGGGATCTCCCGGCCCACGTTCTACTTCTACTTCCCGTCCAAGGACGCGGTGCTGCTCACGCTGCTCGACCGGGTCACCGAAGAGGCCGACGCCGCCGCCGGTGGCGTGTTCGAGCGGCTCGCCGAGGATCCACGCGCCCACTGGCGGGAGCTGATCGCCCGGTTCCACGCCACGTTCGGCGGGCACCGTGACGTGGTGCTGGCCTGCGCCCAGGTGCGCGGCACCAACGCCGAGGTGCGGCGGCTCTGGGCCGAGGTGCTGGAACGCTGGGTCCGCGCGGTGCAGGCCGCGATCGAGACCGAACGCGCCCGCGGCGCGGCCCCGGACGGGCTGCCCGCCCGGGACCTCGCCATCGCGCTGAACTCGATGAACGAGCGCGTCTGGTACGCCACGTTCGCCGGGGACGGCCCGGCGGTGGCCGAGCGGGACGTGGTGGACGTGCTGCTCGACGTGTGGCTCACCGCGATCTACCGGACCACCACGCCGCCGGTCATGCCGTCCGGCGGAACTCCATGATCCAGTTGGTCTCCCAGGTGCGCTCCCCGTCGGTGGAGAACGCCTGTTCCCAGCGGCAGGAGCCGGCGGTGATCGCCGACCAGAGGAACCGGCAGCGCACCGGCCGCCCCTCGTCGGTGTCGTCGGCGTGGAACTCGCCGATGCCGTCGGTGAACCGGCCCACCACCGGCGGCTGCTCCAGCACGCCCCGCGCGCTGTGCATCCAGTAGATCGACCACAGCCCGGTCGACGGGTTCAGGATGCGTACCGAGGAGCCGGAGAAGCCCCGGCTGGGGCAGCGCATCTCGTCGAAGCTGCCGGCGCCGTCGAAGAACGAGTGGGCCTCGCTGACACCGGCGAACTCGTCCCAGTCGTCGCCGCCGACGTGGCGCTGCCGCAGGCGCCGGTTTGTCACGTCCCAGGTGCCGACGAGGAAGTCGAAGTCGCCCATCAGAATCCCACCGGCCCTTCGGGCCTGGCGTCGGCCAGGTAGCCGGCCAGGTCCGGCCGGTCCGGCGCGAGCACGTGCCGGATCCAGGCGGTGCGCTCGTGTTCCAGCACGCCCAGTTCCCAGACGCATCCGACGCCGGGGCGGGTCAGGTCGACGAAGTGCGCCGGGTCGTCGTCCGGGCAGTCCAGCGCGGGCTGCCCGGCGATCGCGATGCGGCACTCGACCACGTTGTCGAAGAACCAGCTGTACGCCAGCAGGTACGCGCCGCTGTCCGCGCCCCGGTGCAGCACCACCCAGCTCGCCGGCGGGGTGGCGCCGTCGGGACCGGGCAGCAGCTTGGGAAGGTACGCGTACGCGGCGTCGACCACCCGCGGTTCGAGGCGGCGGTCCGGCTGGTCCATGTGGTAGCGCTTGACGTGCCGGCCGGCCACCTCGACGGCCCCCGGCACTGTGAGCTCCTTGTCGTGAAAAGCCATGTGGGCACGCTAGGACCGCTCCCCTGACAGCTAGTGTCAGTGGAATGCGGGCCAGTCGACTTCTGTCCATCCTCCTGCTCCTCCAGGCGCACGGCCGGCTCACCGCCGCCGACCTGGCCGCCCGCCTCCAGGTGTCGGCGCGCACCGTCTACCGGGACGTCGAGGCGCTGCACGCCGCGGGCATCCCGCTGTACGGCGAGGCCGGACACGACGGCGGCTACCGGCTCGTGGAGGGCTGGCGGACCCGGCTGACCGGGCTGACCGCCGAGGAGGCCGACCGGCTGCTCTTCGCCGGGCTCCCCGGACCGGCGGCCGAGCTGGGCTACCAGTCGGTCGTCACCGCCGTCCAGCTCAAGCTGCGCGCCGCGCTACCAGCGCCGCTGGCCGACCGGGCGGCCCGGCTGGAGCAGCGGTTCCACCTGGACACGCCGGGCTGGTACTCCGACGGCGACCCGTCGCCGTACCTGGCCGAGGCCGCCGAGGCGGTGTGGCGGCAGCACCGGGTCCGGGTGCGCTACCGGGGCTGGCGGGGCGAGACGACCCGGGTCCTCGAACCGTACGGGCTGGTGCTCAAGGGCGGCCGCTGGTACCTGGTCGCCGCCCGGCCGGACCGCGCCGACCCGGCCACCTACCGGGTCAACCAGATCCTCGACCTGACCCCGCTGGACGAGCCGTTCGAGCGGCCCGAGTTCGACCTGCCGGCCTGGTGGCGGGCGCACGTGGTGGAGTTCCGGGCCGGGCTGCACCGCGACGAGGCGCGCATCCGGCTGTCGCCGCGCGGCTTCGCCCGGCTGCGCGAGGTCGGCAGCGACGTGGTGGTGGCCGCCGCCGAGGCGAGCGCCGGCCCGCCCGACGCCACCGGCTGGGTGCACGCGGTCATCCCGATCGAGTCGCTCACCCACGCACACGGCGACCTGCTCCGGCTCGGCGCCGACGTGGAGGTCCTCTCCCCCGCGCCGCTGCGCGCCCGCCTGGCCGAGACCGCCACCGTCCTGGCCACCCTCTACCACCCGCCCACCCCGCCCCTCCGTTGATGATCAAGGACTTCGTGTCCTTCGAGGAGATCGACTCGGACACGAACTCCTTGATCACCGGGGCGGGGTGAGGGTGCGGAGGGCCTCGGCCACCGTGGAGAGGGCTCGGTCGAGGTCGAAGGGCGGGGTCGCCGCGTAGCCGAGGACCAGGCCGGGTGGCTGCGGGCGCTGGCCGTGCCAGGACAGCGGGTGGACCTTCACGCCGCGGCGCAGCGCCGCCGCCGCGAGCGCCCGGTCGTCGACGTCGCCGGACAGGGTGACCATCAGGTGCAGCCCGGCCGCCGCGCCGTGCACCACCGCCCCGGGCAGGTACGCGCGAACCGCGCGGATCATCGCGTCCCGGCGGCGTACGTGCCGGTGCCGCAGCAGCCGCAGGTGCCGTTCCAGCGCCCCGGACTCCATCAGCTCGGCCAGCACGAGCTGCGCCAGCGCCGCGTTGCCGAGGTCGGCCGCCCGCTTCGCGGCCACCGTGTCGGCGTGCAGCGCGGGCGGCACCAGCAGCCACCCGATCCGCAGCGCCGGCGCGAGCAGCTTCGAGATGCTGCCGACGTAGCAGACCCGGTCCGGCGCCATGCCGCGCAGCGCCGGCACCGGCGGACGGTCGTAGCGGTGCTCGGCGTCGTAGTCGTCCTCCACCACCAGGCCGCCGTCGCGCGCCCACCGCAGCAGCCGCCGGCGCCGGTCGCCGTCGAGCACCACCCCGGTCGGGAACTGGTGCGCCGGGGTGAGCAGCACGGCGGGCGCGCCGGACCGCTCCAGCTCGTCGACGCGCAGGCCCCTGTCGTCCACCGGGACCGGCGGTGTCGCCAGCCCGGAATAGGCCAGGTGCTGCCGTACGCCGAGCGAGCCCGGGTCCTCCACCGCGACGGTGTGCGTACCCCGATCGCGCAGCACCCGCGCGAGCAGGCCGAGCGCCTGGGACACCCCGGCCACGATCACCACCTCGGCCGGGTCGGCGCGGACGCCCCGGCTGCGGGCCAGCCAGTTCGCCACCGCCGACCGCAGCGCGGGCGCGCCCGCCGGGTCGCCGTAGGCGAGCGCGGCGGGCGTCATCCGGTGCAGCACGGCCCGTTCGGCCCGCAGCCAGGCCGCGCGGGGAAAGGCCGCCAGATCGGGTACGCCGGGAGTCAGGTCCACCTCGGCGGGTACGGCGCGCAGCTCGTCGAAGGCGTCGAGTCCGGGCCGGCCGGCGAACACCTCCGCCGCTCTCCTGGGCCGGGGCGGCCGGGTGACCACGGCGGCCGGTGAGGCGACCACCACCGTGCCGGCCCGGCCGCGCCCGGCCACCTGCCCGTCCTCGGCCAGCCGCTGGTACGCCTCGGTCACCACGCCCCGGGAGACACCCAGCTCGGCGGCGAGCACCCGGCTGGCCGGCAGGCGGGTGCCCACCGGCGCCCGGCCGTCGGCGATGGCCGATCGCAGCCGGGCGGCCAGCCAGTCCGCGCGGCCGCCTGGGGGCGCCTCGCCGACGTCGAGCTGGAGGAAGTCCGCACCGGCCGTTTTGGACTTCTCGATGACGACAGCTTTGGCCCTGTCCATCGGACCATTATGGTCACAGGCTGGACCTTATGACAGTCGCCTTCCTGCTGACCTCGCTCGTCGTCGCGATCACGCCGGGCACCGGGGTGATGCACACGCTCGCCAACGCCGTGACCGGCGGACGCCGGGCCGGGCTGGCCGCTGCCGCCGGCGGCACGCTCAGCCTCGTCCCGCACGTGATCGCCGCGGTGACCGGCCTGGCCGCCCTGCTGCGCACCGGCACGCCCGCGTTCCGCGTGGTGACCTGGCTGGGTGTGGCGTACCTGCTCTGGATGGCCTGGTCGGCGCTGCGCGACCGGGGCACGCTCACCGTCGGCGGCGACCGGCCCCCACGTCCGACGTCAGCGGTGTTCCGGGACGGGGTGCTGCTGAACCTGCTGAACCCGAAGGTGACGGTGTTCTTCGTGGCGCTGCTGCCGCAGTTCGTACCGCCGGACGCGCCCGCCGCCACCGTGCGCATGCTCGCCTGCGGCCTGGTGTTCATGGCTGTCACGCTGCTGGTGTTCGCCGGGTACGCCCTCCTGGCCGGCGCGCTGCGCCGCCGGGTGCTGTCCCGGCCCCGGCTGACCGGGCTGCTGCGGCACGCCTTCGCCGGCAGCTTCCTCGTCCTGGGCCTCGGCCTCGCGTTCACCGCCTGACCCGTACTCGCTCGCCCGTAGAAGGAGTCTTTCCCGTGCGCTTCCGGCACTCCCCCGAGATCTGGTCGGCCTATCCGGAGCTGACCTGCGGCGTCCTGCACGCCGGCGGCGTCACGCCGGACGTCGACGTCACACCACTGTCCGCCGGGCATCTCGGCGCCGCCCGGGACCGGCTCGCCGCCGGGCCGGAGGGTGGCTTCCCGGAGATCCAGGCGTGGCGCCGCGCGTTCGCCCGGATGGGTTGCCCGCCGACCCGCTACCGCTGCGCGGCCGAGTCACTGCTGCGCCGGTTGCGGCGCGACGGCGACCTGCCCCGGCTGCACCCGCTCGTGGACCTCGGCAACGCGCTCTCGGTCCGGTACGCGGTCCCGGTCGCCGTGCTCGACCTGGCCGGGATCGACGGCGACCTGACCGTCCGCGCGGCCGACGGCACCGAGTCCTACCTGGGCCTCGGCGGGGAGTCCGAGCAGCCCGCGTCCGGCGAGGTGATCTTCGCCGACCAGGGCGGGAACGCGCACGCCCGGCGCTGGTGCCACCGGCAGAGCGGCACGTCGGCGGTACGGGCCGGCACCGCCGAGGTGCTTATCGTGGTCGAGGCGATGCACGACGGGGCGGCGCCGACCGTACGCCTGATGCTGGACGAGCTGGCGGCGGCCCTGGACGAGCTGTGGCGCGTGCCGTCGCGGACGGCGCTGCTCACCGCTGACGCGCCCGAGTTGGCCGTGCCGGTCCGGACGGGCTGACCCGCCCTCGTAAGCGACGGCCGGTCGCGCGGCGTGCCGCCGGTGCGCAGGTTCCGGGCGTCCGGCGACGACGCCGGCAGGTGCCCGGCTCGTCGTCAGGCGTCGGGGGCGTCGGTGCGGTCGCGCGCCATCAGCTCGTCGAACTCGGCCGGGGTGATCTCGCCGGTGCGCAGCCGCCGGGCGTTGGCGGCGAACCGGGCGATCGCCGCGCCGCGCGGATCCGGCTCGGTCAGCACACCGGCGTCGGCGGTCAGGGCGCTCGCGGCACCCGCCACGTCGTGCGGATCGGCCAGGTCGACCGGCTCGCCGTGCAGCTCGCGCAGCGCGTCGGCGAGGCGCGCGTCGGCGGCGTCGCCGGTGCCCCACCAACGCCGGGCGAGATCGGCGGTGCGGCCGAGCGAATCCTCGCCCACCCGTTCGGCGCCCATCTCGGCACGCATCATGCGCAGGAAGCGGACTGTCACGGCATCGGAGTCATCGGCGATCACGCCCGTACCCTAGCGAGCGGGTCCGACGAAACCGCCGGGTGAGCCGGGGTCGTCCGGCCGGTTGAGGTGGCCGCCCGCGGGTAGTGCGCGGACATGCCCGAACGATACGAGGACTACGACCGCGTCGCGATCGTCACCGGCGCGGACTCCGGCATCGGCAAGGCGTGCGCGGTGGCGCTCGCCGAGACCGGTTACGACATCGGCGTCACCTGGTACGGCGACGCCGCGGGCGCCGGCCGCACCGCCACCGAGGTGCGTGCCACCGGCCGCCGTTGCGAGACCGTCGAGCTGGACCTGACCCGGCTCCCCGAGGCGGCGGCGGTCGTCGACGAGCTGGCCGACCGGCTCGGCGGCCTGGGCGTGCTCGTCAACAACGCCGGTACCGGCCTGTCCGAGCCGTTCGTGGACGTGAGCTGGGCGAAGTGGCGCGAGGTGCTGGCGGTCGACCTGGACGGCCCGTTCCTGTGCTCGCAGCGGGCCGCCCGGCGCATGCGCGCGGCCGGACGGGGCGGCCGGATCATCAACATCACCAGCGTGCACGAGCACGCGCCCCGGGTCGGCTCGTCGGCGTACTGCGCGGCGAAGGGCGGGCTCGGCCTGCTCACGAAGGTGATGGCGCAGGAACTGGCGGCCGACGGGATCACCGTCAACGCGGTCGCGCCGGGTGAGATCGCCACGCCGATGACCGGGCAGGAGGACGTCGACCCGTTCACGCAGGACCGGCCCGGCGTGCCGGTGGGACGTCCCGGTGACGCCCGGGAGGTGGCGGCGGTGGTGGCGATGCTCGCCTCGCCGGCTGCGGCGTACGTGACGGGCGCGTCGTGGGCGGTGGACGGTGGGATGCTGGTGATGGGGCCGCAGGCGTCTGCGCTGCCTTCTGATTCGTGGCGTTCCGTCTAGGCGGTCAGCCCGGCGCGGGGGCAGCGGGCGGCCCGGCCCGTCACTACGGTGCGGAGGATGCAAAGTTCCGATCCGCTGGTGGCCGGCGTCGTGCACAAGGCGCCCGGCTCGACCGTACGACTGCGCCCGGTGGCCGAGGACGACCTGGCGATGCTGCGCCGTTTCGCTGTCGAACCCGGGCTGATCGGGCTCGACTGGGCCGGCTTCCGGGACGCCGCCGCTCCGGCCCGCCGCTTCGCCGAGGACGGCTATCTCGGCGAGCAGGTGGGCGGCCTGATCGTCCAGGTCGAGCCCCCCGACGTCGCGGCCGGATTCCTCAGCTATCGCCAGGGCCAGCACGGCGGGCGGGCACCGTACTGGGAGATCGGCATCGTGCTGCTGCCCGAATGGCGCGGCCGGGGTCTCGGCTGGCGGGCCCAGGCGCTGCTCTGCGACTACCTGTTCAGCCACACCCCGGCGCAGCGCATCCAGGCCGGCACCCACCCCGAGAACCTTGCCGAGCAGCGATCGCTGGAGAAGGCCGGCTTCCAACTGGAGGGGGTCTTGCGGGCCTGTGAGTTCCGGGCCGGCGCCTGGCGTGACGGGTGGCTCTACAGCCGGCTGCGCGACGACCCGTCACCGCTGTGACCGCTCGGCGTCCCCTGGCCAACGTGCGGGCTCGGCTCCCATGACCGCATCGAATGGCGTGTGCCTCTCCGGGTAGTGGCAGGCGGTGAGCTGCCCGCCGCCGTCCCGCGTGGTGAGTGCGGGTTCTTCGGTGGCGCAGTGGTCGGTGGCTTTCCAGCAGCGGGTCCGGAAGCGGCAGCCCGATGGTGGGTTGAGTGGGGTGGGCACGTCGCCGGTGAGGCGGATGCGGCCGGCGGGTCCGAGGGTGGTGACGTCGGGGATGGCGGACAGCAGTGCCCGGGTGTAGGGGTGTTGTGGGTGGGTGTAGATGGTGTCGCGGTCGCCGATCTCGACGATCTTGCCGAGGTACATGACGGCGACGCGGTGGCAGAAGTGCCGGACCACGGCCAGGTCGTGGGCGATGAACACGAACGCCAGGTCCAGGTCGCGTTGCAGGCTGCGCAGCAGGTTGATGACCTGCGCCTGGATCGACACGTCCAGCGCCGAGACGGGTTCGTCGGCCACGATCAGTTTCGGCTTCAACGCCAGAGCGCGGGCGATGCCGATGCGCTGGCGTTGCCCGCCGGAGAACTCGTGCGGATACCTGTTGTAGTGCTCCGGGTTCAACCCGACGAGTTCGAGGAGTTCCTGGACGCGGTGTTTGACGCCGCCGGGTGGGGTGATCCGATTGACCTGCAACGGCATCGCCACGATCCGCCCGACCGTGTGGCGCGGGTTCAGCGACGCGTACGGGTCCTGGAAGATGATCTGCAGGTCCTGCCGCAGCCCGCGCAACTCACCACGTTTCGCATGCGTGATGTCCCGCCCCGCGAACGCGATGCTGCCTGCGGTCGGCTCGAGCAGGCGGACCAGCATCCGCCCGGTCGTGGTCTTCCCACACCCCGACTCCCCCACCAGCCCGAGCGTCTCGCCCGGCCGCACGTCGAAGTCCAACCCGTCCACCGCCCGCACCGCACCCGTGCTGCGCAGGCCCTGCCGGACGGGGAAGTGCTTCGTCAGACCGCGCACCGACAGCAGCGGCTCGGCCGCGAGCCGGGCTGCGTCGCCCGGGCCGCTTACCGCCCCCGAGGCGCCCACCACCGGCGCCTGTCCGTTCGCCACCACGTTCATCGGGCCACCCCCACCTGTGCGACCTCGTCGCGGTAGATCCGCTCCCGCGCGGCGACCGGCAGGTGACACGCCACCAGATGCCCGGCCGTGCCCGCCGAGACCAGCTCGGGCACCTCGGTACGGGACCGGTCGCCGTTGACGTCGGCCCACCGGCACCGCGGATGAAACGCACACCCCGACGGCAGATTGATCAGACTGGGCGGGTTACCCGGGATCGGCACCAGGTCCGCATCCGCGTCACCGTGCAACGACGGCACACTCGACAACAACCCCCACGTGTACGGATGCTGCGGCGCCCGCAACACCCGCTCCACACTCCCGTGCTCCACCCCCCGACCCGCATACATCACCAACACGTCATCAGCCACCTGACTGACCACACCCAGATCGTGAGTGATCAACACGATCGCCGACCGGAACTCCTCCTGCAAATCCGCCAACAGATCCAGGATCTGCGCCTGCACCGTCACATCCAACGCCGTCGTCGGCTCATCCGCGATCAACAAATCCGGATCGTTCACCAGCGCCATCGCGATCATCGCCCGCTGCCGCATCCCACCCGAGAACTCATGCGGATACTGCTCGAACCGCTTCGCGGGCTGCGGGATACCGACCCGCCCCAGCATGTCCACCGCCCGGCTGCGGGCCTCCCGCTTCCCGGCCCTCGGATGATGCACCCGATACGCCTCCGCGATCTGCCTACCCACCGAGTAGTACGGATGCAACGCCGACAACGGATCCTGGAAGACCATCGCCATGTCCCGGCCCCGCAGCCGCCGCACCTCCTCCTCACCCAACCCCACCAGCTGCCGCCCACCCACCCAGATCTCCCCCGAAATGGCCGTGCGCTTCGCGTTGTGCAAACCGAGGATCGCCAGCGAGGTGACGCTCTTACCGGAACCGGACTCACCCACGATCCCCAACGTGCGACCCCGCTCCACAGCGAACGACACCCCGTCCACCGCCCGCACCACACCGTCCTCGGTGTCGAACCGCACCCGCAGATCCTCGACCCGCAGGTACGGGCCCTCGCCGCGACGCGGCGCCGGAAGCTCCACCATGTCCGTCTCCTCCTCCTCAGCCCAGCCGGACCCGTGGGTCGATCACCGCGTACAGCACGTCGACGACGATGTTGGCGACCACGATGAACACCGCCGCCAGCAGCACCGTCGCCATCACCACCGGCAGGTTGAGGAACTGCACCGCCTCCACAGTCGCCTTCCCGAGACCCTGGAGGCCGAAGATGGTCTCGGTGATGAACGTGCCGCCGAGGCTGGTGCCGATGTCCAGCCCGGCGATCGTGACGATCGGTGTGATCGCCGCCCGCAGCGCGTGCCGGGTGTGCACCGTCCGGGCGGGTAGGCCCTTCGCCCGGGCGGTACGGACGAAGTCCTCCGACAACGTCTCCAGCATCTGGGCCCGGGACAGCCGGGCGTACAGCGCGGAGTTGAGGAAACCGAGCGTCATCCAGGGCAGCAGCAGTCCGGCCGCCCAGCGCAGCGGACTCTCGGTCAGCGGCGTGTAGCTGGGGAACGGCAGCAGGCCGGTGGAGTAGACGAGCAGGTAGAGCAGGATCAGACCGAAGAAGTAGACCTGCATCGACGCCCCGGCCAGGGTGACGCCGATGGCGGCGCGGTCGAACGCCGTACCCCGGCGCAGTGCCGACACCATGCCCAGCGAGATACCGAGGCCGAGCCAGAGCACGGCGCCGCCGAGGACGATGCTGAACGTCACCGGGGCGCGCTGGGCGACGATCTCGGTGACCGGCTGGTTGTTGCGGAACGAGTAGCCGAGGCAGGGCGCCGGGCAGTCCTGCCGGAAGTCGCCCTCGCCGTAGGTCCGGCCGGCGAAGACGCCGCCGACGAAATCGGCGTACTGCCGGGGCAGCGGCTGGTCGATGCCGAGGCGGCGCTCGACCTGGGCGATGTCCTCGGCCGTGCAGTTCTTGCCACACATCACCTTCGCCGGGCTGCTCGGCACCGCGAAGAACAGGCCGAACGTGACAAGGCTGATGACGACCAGGGTCAGGGCGGCGACGAGCAGCCGCCGTACGACGAAACGGAGCACGGGAGCACCTCCCCCGGGGTGGGCGCGGGAGCGGCCGCCGTGACAGCCGCCCCCGCGCGGCTGTCACTTCTTCACGTAGATGCCGTTGAGCGAGATGATCCCGAACGCGTCGCTGAGGAAGGCGTTGCCGACCTTCGAGCCGTGCAGCTCGTAGGTGGCGTCGTAGTAGCAGGGCACTACAGGCGCGTACTTCTCCATGATCATGCGGTCGAGCGCCATCCAGCCGGCGTCCTGCTCGGCGGCCGGCAGGTCGCGGACCCGGTCGATCTCCGCGCTCACAGACGGTTCATTGAGGTACGACAGGTTCTGGTTGCCCTCGGCCACGATCTCCCGTCCGTCGTAGACCGGCGGGATGACAGTCGAGCCGGTGGGCCAGTCCGAGCCCCAGCCGGTGAGGTACATGTCGTACGGGTTGTCCTTGCGGCCGACCTCGTCGTAGTAGCTGCTGTTGTCGATCGGCTTCATCACGATGTCGAAGCCCATGTCGGTGAGGTTCTTGCGCAGTGCCTCGGCCTGCTGGGTGCGCAGCTCCAGGTTGGAGTGGGCGAGGACCAGCTTCGGCCGCTTGCCGGCGAGCAGCTCGGCGGTCTTGGCCTTGTCGCCGGTGACCGGGGCGTTGAACAGGTCGTAGGGGACGAAACCGGCGGTGGTGGGTGACATGAGCGTGGTCGCCGGCGAGCCGGCGGCCTGCCCGCCGAGCACCTTGAGCAGGGCGTCCTTGTCGACCGCGTAGTTCAGCGCCCGCCGTACGCTCAGGTCGGTGACCCGCTGGGTGTTGATGCTCAGCACCCAGTTGTACTGCGTCGGACCGCGCACCACCCGGTCGGCGACGCCGGATCCGGTGGTGCGGGGCAGCACCGACGGCGGCACGTCCGACCAGCTCAGCGCCGCCTGGTCGGCCGGCCCGTCGGCGACCAGGCGCTCGGCGATCTGGGCCTGCTCCAGGCCGAACGTCATCCGGATCGCGTCCGGGTACGCGTTGCGGATCGGGTCGGTCGCCGGATCCCAGTTCGGGTTGCGTTCCAGCTCCAGCGACACGTCGCGCTGGTAGGTCTTCACCCGGTACGGCCCGGACGAGAACGGCCGCAGGTCGTAGTTGGCGCGGGTGTCCTTCGCCGCGGGCACGGGCGCGCTGGTGGGCAGCGCCGCGGCGTACGGCAGGTCGCAGTGCGGCTGCGGGAAGGTGAACCGGATGGTCCGGTCGTCGGGGGTGGCGACGCCGTCGGGCACCGGCTTGCCACCGTCGTACGGTCCCTTGTAGGTCGCGTTGTACGCCCCGCCCGGGTAGAGCCACTGCTGGATGTAGTGCGGGCCCTCGTTGAGGTTCGCCGCGAACGACCTGGCGATGCCGTGGGCGACGTCCTTGCTGGACACGGGCGTGCCGTCCTCGTACTTCACGCCGTCGCGGAGGGTGAACTCCCAGACCTTGCAGTCGCCGTTGACGTCCTTGCCGGGGTTGGTGGCCAGGTCGCCGACGAGCAGCAGCTTGCCGGTGCCGTCCTCCTTGTAGCCGTTGAGCGAGCGGTAGAGCAGCCCACCGGCGACCTGCTGCACGTTGACGTAGTTGCGGGCCGGATCGAGGTGCTCGAAGTCGGCCGGCTGCATCACGGTGAGGGTGCCGCCGCGGGTCGCCCCGGCGACGTCCTTCGCCGGGCCCTGGTTGTCGGCGGCCTCGTACGAGATCGATCCGCTCTGGGTCTTGGTCTTCTGGTCGTCGCCGCCCCCGCCGTCGTCGGTGGTGGGGCTGCAGCCGGCGGCGGCCAGCGCCGCCGCGGCGAGGACACCTGTCAGTGTCCGGGTTCGTGCGCGCACGGTGTGCTCCTTCCTGCCCGGCGGCCCCCGCCGGCCGGGCACTGATGGCCGTGGGGACTACCGGGTGGAGCGGGGGTCCAGCGAGTCGCGCAGCGCGTCGCCGAGCAGGTTGAACGCCAGGACCAGCAGGAAGACCGTCAACCCGGGGAACAGGGTGTACCAGGGGTCGCTCGCGACGTAGCCGATGCTGTTGAAGATCATGCGGCCCAGGTCGGGCGTGGGTTCGGTGACGCCGATGTTGACGAACGCCAGCGCCGCCTCGATGGCGATGAACTGCGGCACCATCAGCGAGACGGTGACCAGGATCGGCGCCCAGATGTTCGGCAGCAGCTGCCGCAGCATGATGTGCGCGGTGCCGGCGCCGGCGGCCCGGGCCGCCTCGACGAACTCCCGCTCGCGCAGCGAGATCACCTGACCGCGGACCAGCCGCGCGGTGTACGTCCAGCTGAACAGGCCGAAGGTGGCGACGATCAGGGCCACCCGGAAGGCCGGCGACGGTGCCTCCCGGTCGGAGTAGAAGCGGTCCTGGAGGATCGGGATGACCGCGAGGGCGAAGATGAGGAACGGGAACGCCAGCGTGAGGTCGATCAGCCAGTTGACGACGCTGTCCAGCCAGCCTCTGGCCCACCCGGCCAGCACACCCACGGCGACACCGATGCCGGATGCCAGCAGCGCCGAGGCGAACGCGATGAACAGGGACGTCCGCAGGCCGTAGACCAGTTGCATCAGGATGTCCCGCCCGCTGCCCGGTTCGAGCCCGAGCCAATGGTCGGCGCTGATTCCACCGGCATACCCGATCGGCATTCCGAAATCGTTCAGGCGGTCGGCGAACTTGTCGGTCGGGTCGATTCCGGTGAGCCGTTCCAGCAGTGGCGCGCCGAGCGCGACAAGGGCGGCGACGGCGAGCGTGACGGCGCTGGCGCGGGCCGTACGGTCGCGTTTGAGCCGCAGCCAGGCGAGCCGGCCGGGTGACCGGCCGACGAATTCGCCGGGCCGGCCGGCAGGGCCAGGAACGGCCTCGACATCGGGGCCGGGAGCGGCCGGTGAGTACGACAGTTCGCTCATGAGCAGTCCTCCCGACGGGGACGAAAACGGCCTGCCACCCGACGGTAATGCGCTATGACGCACTGGAAAGAATCGTTCCGGTAACGGCCGTTCCGGTTGTCGTGCATTGACAACGATCCGGCGTACGGAATGCATCGGCGCAATAACGGCTCGATTCGGTTGTCAGCCTTTCAGGTGGCCGTTCCACGAATTCGGAATGCGTTGCCGCAAGGCACTCGGGCGGTTGTCAGCCGTTCGGGCATTCCCGTACGCCGATGTCACACCAGCCGGGCGGCAGCGTCGACCGGTGTAACACTTCGTGACTCTTCGCGTTCACACCGTCCACCTAGGGTTCTCGGCGGTCCGGTTCGCACGACGTGCCGGGCCGTCCACCGGCCCTCACCCGGGGCCCCGACGGAAGGACCACCCATGCCCTTCGCCCGACGTACCGCCGCTGCGGCCCTGGCCGCCGTGCTCGGCGGCCTCGCCGCGCCGGCCTCCCCCGCGCAGGCCGCGCCGCGCCCCGGCCCGGAGACCCCCTCGGTGCTGCTGCTCACCGTCGACGACGGCGCCGGCCCGCGCGCCACGGTGCTGACCTGCGGGCCCACCGGCGGCCTGCACCCCGACCCGATCACCGCCTGCCGGCTCGTCGCCCGCGTCGACGGCGACCTGGACGCGCTCGACGTGCACGGCGCGCCCTGCACGTCCCAGTACGCCCCGGTCGTCGCGCGTGCCGTGGGCATCTGGCAGACCCGCCCGATCTCCTACACCCGGACGTTCGGCAACGCCTGCCTGATGCAGCGCACCACCGCCTCCCTCTTCACCTTCTGACCCCCTCCTTGTCGCGTTGATCATGAGGTTGGCGGCGGTTCCGGTCCGATTTGTCGCCGTCAACCTCATGATCGACGGGGTGGGTCGGGAGGTGGGCCGGTGGAGTGGGGAGAATGGGTGCCGTGCCGGGAGGAGGACGGGTGGGTGACGGGCGGGAGTTGCGGGCGGACTGCTCGCGCTGCGCCGGAGTGTGCTGCGTCGCTCCCGCGTTCACCGCGTCGGCCGACTTCGCCATCGACAAGCCCGCCGGGCGGCCCTGCCCGAACCTGGGCGCCGACTTCCGCTGCGGCATCCACACCGAGCTGCGGCAACGCGGCTTCCCTGGATGCACCGTGTTCGACTGCTTCGGCGCCGGTCAGCACCTCACGCAGCACACGTTCGCCGGCCGCGACTGGCGCGCCGACCCGGCTACCGCACAGCGCATGTTCGGCAGCTTCGCCGTGCTGCGGCCGCTGCACGAGCTGCTGTGGTACCTGACCGAGGCGGTACGCCTGACCCCGCCCGGCCCGCTGCGCGACGAGCTGACCACCGCGCTCGACGAGACCGGCCGGCTCACCGACGGCACCCCCGACGACCTGCTCGCGCTCGACGTCGACGCGCACCGGGACCGGGCCAACCGGCTGCTGTCCCGTGCCGCCGAACAGGCCCGCGCCGGGAAGGCCGGGCCGGACCGCCGGGGCGCGATGCTGATCGGGGTGGACCTGCGCCGTACCCCGCTGGCCGGGGCGAACCTGCGCGGCGCCTGCCTGATCGGCGCCGACCTGCGGGGCGTACGCCTCGGCGCCGCCGACCTGACCGGCGCGGACCTGCGCGGAGCCGACCTGCGCGGCGCGGACCTGGGCGAGTGCCTGTTCACGCACCAGTCGCAGCTCGACGCCGCACGCGGCGACCACCGCACGGTCCTGCCGCCGGGCCTACGCCGCCCGTCCCACTGGTCCCTGACCCTGACCCCGACAAACCCCCAGCCCCGCCACCCCCACCCCCGCTCCCGACCCCGACCTCGGCGTTGATCAAGGAGTTCGTGTCCGGTTCGGGGCCGGATCGGAACACGAACTCCTCGATCACGGCGTGATGGGGCGGGGGCGGTTTGGTGGGGGTGGGGTGGGGAAGGCGGTGCGGACGAGTGTTGCCGACGGGAGGGGCCCCCGGTGGGATATCGGGCACGCGACGGTGAGGAGCCGGTCGACCCGGCGCACGCCGAGGACGAGGCCGGGCAGGTGCCCCTGGTGCAGACGGCCGCGGACACCGACGTGCCGGCGCCCGCTCCCGGTGCGCCGAAACCGGACGAGGTGACCGAGGACGACGGATCCGGAATGGCTGGCGGCGCCTCCGGCAGCAGCTCGGGCGGCTCCTCGATGCCGACCCACCCGGACGCGGCCCGCGGACGGGACGCCGCCCGCTGAACGTTTGCCGTCACCCGCTGCGGGCAGGAGTGCGACATGACCAGTGAAGAGTCCTTCGGCCGCGCGGCCGGCGACGAACCCGACGGCGCGACCGCGTACGAGGCGTCCCTGCGCCCACCGGGCGAATCCCTGCACACCACCGACGACACCGGTGACGACTTCGCCGATCTGCCCGCCGAGGACCGGCGCTCTGCACGCGAGGTCAGCCGGGCCGGTTACGACGTCGACGCGGTCTCCGGCACCGGCGACCCGTCCGAGGAGCCGGAGGAGATCGAGGAGGGCCGGCCGCTGCGCTGACGCGCACGCGGGGTGGCGGCCGGGCCGGCGCCCCGCGCCTCGGTCATGCCCCGGTTCGCCAGCGCGTCCGCGCGCTCGTTCTCCGGGTGCCCGTTGTGGCCCTTCACCCACAGCCACGTCACGTCGTGCCGGGCGCAGGCCGCCTCCAGCGCCTGCCACAGGTCGGCGTTCTTCACCGGCTGCTTCGCGGCGGTCAGCCAGCCGTTGCGCTTCCAGGCGTTCAGCCAGCCGGTGATGCCGTTGCGCACGTACGTGCTGTCGGTGTGCAGCCGTACCGTGACCGGGCGGGTCAGGCTCTCCAGCGCCCGGATCGCGGCGGTCAGCTCCATCCGGTTGTTGGTGGTCGGGGTGGCCTCGCCGCCGCACAGCTCCCGCTCGTGCCCGCCCCAGCGCAGCACCGCACCCCACCCGCCCGGCCCGGGATTGCCGCTGCACGCGCCGTCGGTCCAGATCTCCACGATCCGGCCGGTCTCCGCCTCCGCCATGCCCGGCAACCTACCGGGTGCGCGGGCGCGCGGGACCACCCGACCCGCCGCGCCCGGCTAGCGTGCGAGCATGACCACTCCCCCGGACTTCGCCACGCTCTGCAACTTCCGTGACCTCGGTGGCTGGCGGACCGGGGACGGCCGCGCCGTCGCCCGGGGCCGCCTATACCGCTCCGACTCGCTGGCCAAGCTCGCCGGTGCCGATCTGGAACGGTTCGCGGCGCTCGGCGTGCGCACCGTGATCGACCTGCGGTACCCGTGGGAGATCGCCGACCGCGGCCGGGCCCCGGAGAGCCTCGGCGTCACCTGGCACAACCTGAGCATCGAGCACCGGCCGTACGTGCAGGCCGACATCGACCCCGACGTGGACCCGTGGCGCTACCTGGCCGACCGGTACGCCGAGGTGGCCGAGGACGGCGTGGCCGAGCTACGGCAGGCGATCGAGGTGATCGCGGACGGCGAGCACCCGCTGGTGTTCCACTGCGCGTCCGGCAAGGACCGCACCGGGCTGCTCGCCGCGCTGGTGCTGTCAGTGCTCGGCGTGGACGACGACCAGATCGCTGCGGACTTCGCGCTCACCGAGCACGCCACCGACCGTCTGGTGGCCGAGTGGCGGGACCGCAACGGCGGCGCGACGCCGGGCTGGCCGGCGTACGGGCGGGCACCGGCCGAGATCATCCGGCTGGTGCTGGCCGAGCTGCGGGCCGCGCACGGTTCGGTGCACGGGTACGTGACCGGCCGGCTCGGTGTCGGCGAGGAGACGATCGACGCGCTGCGCGCCCGGCTGCTCACCGGTGACTCCATCCCGCTGCCCACCCAGGGCACCACCGGCAGTACGCCGACGCCGGCCGCCCGGTAGAGCACCTCCGGCCGCCGATACCGGGCGCCGTCGCCGTTCCCACGAAAAGCAGACGACGCCGCTGCCACGGTCTGGCACGCTGCGGGATCGTGGACACGCGGTGGGACGGCCTGCGGGCCGAGGTACGGGCGACGCTCGACGAGCTGGTCTCCTCCGGCCGGGAGACCGGTGTGCAGGTGGCCGCGTACCTGGGCGGGGTCGCGATCGTCGCCGAGCAGGCCGGGCTCGCCGACACCACCACCGGCCGGCCGATGACCGCCGACACGCCCGTGCACGCGGTCTCCACCGGCAAGGGCCTCACCGCCACAGTGGTGCACGTGCTGGCCGAGCGGGGACGGCTCGACTACGACCTGCCGCTGGCCGCCGTGTGGCCGGAGTTCGCCCGGCACGGCAAGGACGGCATCACGCTGCGGCACGTGCTCACCCACACCGCCGGCCTGCCAGCGCTGCCCGCCGACGTCACACCCGAGGACTTCACCGACTGGACGCGCATGTGCGACCTGCTCGCCGGCGCACGGCCGCTGTGGGCACCCGGCGAGCGGCTGGCGTACCACGCCTGGACGTGGGGCTGGCTGGTCGGCGAGGTGGTGCGGCGGGTCACCGGCGCCCCGGTGTCGCGGGTGCTCGCCGAGGAGGTGTCCGGGCCGCTCGGCGTGGACCGGGAACTGTTCCTCGGCGTACCGGAGGCGGACCTGCCCCGGCTGGCGCGGCTGGAGGACGCCGGCCTGTCCGCGCTGATGACCTGGGCCGGGGCCAACCTGCCGCACTTCGACGCGGTCGCGCCACCCGGCGTACGGCCGGACACCGTCATCGGCTCCCGCCCCGACGTGCTACGCGCCGACGTGCCGTCGGTCGGCACGATGAGCGCCCGCGCGGTGGCCCGGATGTACGCGGCACTGCTCGGCCCGGTCGACGGGGTCCGGCTGATCTCCGCCGGGCGGATGCGGGACGTGTCCGCCCCGGCGGTCCGCGCACCGGAGTGGGTGTTCGGGCAGGAGAGCACGTTCGGGCTCGGGTACGCGGTCGACGACGGATCGTTCGGCACCGCGGGTAGCGGCGGGAGCCTCGCGTTCGCGTACCCGAACCTGGGGTTGACGGTGGCGGCGGTGCGCAACCGGCTCGGCGCGGGCGACGGCGACCCGATGGAGAGGCTGCGGACGCTGGTACGCGACCGCGTCGCCGAGGCGACCGGCCACCGAGGCTAGCGGCGCAGGCGGGCCCGCAGCCGCCCGGCCGCGTCGCCGAGCACCGCGCCGGTCATCGGCAGCAGCGGGCTGGACCGCATCACCGCCAGGTCCTCGGCCGGGCTGGTCACGCCGTCGAGGAAGCGCAGCACCCGCTCCGGCGGGTTGCGGTCGAACAGCCGCTCGAAGAACTCCACCCCGCCGACGTGCCCCCGGTCCAGCGCGCGCAGCGCCACCGCGTCCATCCACAGGTGCCGTCCCGGGTACGCGGGCGCCGGCACCGGCGGGCGGCCGGCGGCGAGCGCCAGTGCCACCTGGTCGGCCTGGCGCAGCATCGCGGAGAACGTGAATCCGGTGGACGGGCGGGTCGCCCCACCCGCGGTGCCCAGCCGCGCCACTCGAGGGCTGGGACGGGACTCGAACGGTCCGTCGGTCATCGGGATCACACCGTCCTCGACCTCCCGCACCCGCAGCGCGGTCAGGTCCAGGCCGAGCAGGTCGGCGTACCCGCGCAGCGCCGCGTCGTAGCCCGCGTCGTCGAGCAGTTCCGGCCCGAACTCGGTGTACTCGACCAGCGCGAACCGGTCGTCGACAGGCAACACGTACCCGAAGGAGACGCCACGCTGCGGCTGCGGCGTGCGGAAGTCCATCAGCACTGCCCGCTGCGGATCGAACGTCGACCGGTCGGCGGCCAGCCACCAGCCCCGGAAGTGCTGCAACCAGCTGGTCCGCCCCGGCCGCCGGGGCCGCCGGGGCCGCGAGTCGAGCACCCACCCGGCCCGCACCAGGTCTCGCCCGTCCGGGTCACGGACCGTGACCCGCTCACCGTCGTCGTGCAACTCCCCCGCCGGGACGCTGATCCGGACCGCGTCCAGCCGCCGCTCGGCCCCGGCAGCCCGGTCGTAGACCGGGGCGGAGCGGAGCATGGCGTACCGCAGGGGGTCGAGCGTGAGGACGCGGCGGCCAGCCGGCGTGACCACGTCGACCCGCGACCAGCTCGCGCTCAGCAGTGGGTCGAGGTCGTCGCCGGGCAGACCCCAGAACGCCCAGGTGCGGTCCTGGCCGCGCTTGTGCACCGGGTCGACCACCGCGACCCGCAGCCCGGTCACGCCGTGGCGGTCCAGCGCGGCCAGGACCAGGGATGCGGCGCCGCCGCCGCCGACCAGCGCGAGGTCGACGTCGACCGGGAAGGAAGCGTGCATCCGGCCACGCTGCCACATCGGCGCATGCGGTCACCGGCCGACCCGCGCTCAGGCCACCGGCGCGGGCTTCTGCGGGGCCGGGTCGGCATAGGCGGCGGCCACCGTCGCCCGGTCGAAGACCCGCCACGTCGCGGCGATCACCGCGACCGCCACCGCGAAACCCACCCAGTACGGCGCGGTGATGCCGAACCGGGCCGCCACCACGCCACCGAGCAGCGCGCCGACACAGTTGCCACCAGCCGCGACGAACAACGTGGTGCTGCCGACCCGGCCCATCAGCTCCGGCGGGGTGAGCCGCTGCCGCAGCGAGTTCGCCACGATGTTCCACAACGCGCTGTGCGCCCCGAACGCGAACAACGCGAACCCGACCACGGCCGCACTGCGGGACGCGGCGAGCGCCAGGTGCAGTCCCGCCTCGACCAGCAGCCCGGTCCGCACCGTCCAGGTGGGCGTGATCGCGGCGATCAGCCGGTCCCCCACCAGCGAGCCGAGCACCCCGCCGACCGCCATGCAGGTGAACAACGCGCCGTAGCCGACCGAGCCGAGGCCCAGCCGCTCGGTGGCGAGCAGCACCAGCACCGCCACGGCGGCGGTGAGCGTGACGTTGAGCAGGCCGATCAGCACGGTCATGGTGCGCAGCAGCCGCTGCCGCCACAGCCAGCGGAACCCCTCCGCGACCTCCGCCCGCACCGACCGCCGCCCGTCCGGCGCCGGCCCGCCGCGGTACGTCCCGGCGAGCAGCCCGACCAGCACGGCGCTCAGCGCGTACGTGCCGGCGTTGAGGGCGAACGGCAGCGACGCCGCCAGCACGAACAGGAACCCGCCGAGTGGGCCGGCGATCATGTTCTGCATCACCTGGGTGCCGCCGCCCAGCCAGCCGTTCGCGCGTTCCAGCAGGGAGCGCGGCACCACCGCCGGCAGCACCGCCTGCGCGGCGGTCCGGAACACCACCTCACCGGTGTTAACCACGAACAGCACCGCGTAGAGCAGCGCGATCCCGGCCCGGTCGGCGAGCATCGCCGCGGCGAGCACCGCGAGCGCGCCGACGCGTACCCAGTCGATGAGCACCATCAGCCGCCGCCGGTCCACCCGGTCGGCCAGCACGCCACCGGGCAGCGCGAACAGCAGCCACGGCAGCCACGACACCGCCGCCCCGGCCGACACCACAAGCGGATCGTCGGTGATCGACGCCACGTACAACGGCGCCGCCACCGTCGCCGTCCCACTCCCCAGCGCGGACAGCGTGCTCGCCGTCCACAGTCGGGCGAAGCGCCCGCCGAGCCGTTCCCCCGTCACGGCGAGGCAACCTACCAGCGGCGATGAACCCTGCCGACCGGTTTTACGCCCGCCAGGCGAGCACCACCGGCGCGAGCGGGTCGGCCACGTCGAGCACCACGTCCGCGTGCCGCGCCGGGTTCGCCTCGGCCCGGTACCGCGCCTGCCCCAGCAGGTAGCGCGCCCGGTACCGGCGGCGCACCTCCTCGGCCGAGCCGAACACCTCCAGGTCGCGGATCAGTGCCCGGCGCAGCGTCTCGGCCGGCTCCACGTGCAGGTAGACCGTCACGTCCCAGTGCGACCGCAACTCCGGCCGGAGCAGGAACACCCCGTCGAGGAGCAGCACCGCGTCCGCCGGCGCGGTCACCCGCGCCGCGGGAACCGGCTTCTCGGCGCGCAGGTCGTACGCCACCCGCAGGTACCGCCGGTCACCGCCGGGTCCGAGCGGGCGCAGCACCCGCTCCACCAGCGTCTCGTGGTCGAACGCGTCCCGGTAGTAGCCCTCCGGCGACAGCGGCCCCCGCGCCCGGCGGACCGCGGCGGGCCGGTGGAAGCCGTCGACGCTCACCCGGAGCACCGGCCTCCGCTGCCCCAGCACCTCGGCCAGGTCATCGGCCAGCCGGGTCTTGCCCGCCGCATCAGGGCCGTCGACGGCCACCCGCAGCGGGTGCGGCGGACGGCGCGCGGCGAGGTCGTCGGCGAGCCGGGCCAGCACCCGCCCCCGCGTCCCGGTCATCCGTCGGCCCGCGCCGGGCGGCGGCTGTTGAGGCGGGCCGCCTGCCGGTTCAGGTGGTCGCGTTCGGCCAGGCTGGACGCCCGGCGGGCCGCCTCCGCGTACAGCGCGGCCGCCCGGTCCGGGTCGCCGTCGCGTTCGTGCAGGTAAGCGGCCACCGCCGTGTACCGGGGCAGCGTGTCGTCCAGCGCCGCGAGCGCCGCCAGCCCGGCGCGCGGGCCGTCCGCCTCGCCCACCGCCACCGCCCGGTTGAGCCGGGCGATCGGGCTGCCGGTCAGGCGGACCAGTTCGTCGTACCACTCGACGATCTGCACCCAGTCGGTCTCCGCCGCGGTGGGCGCGTCGGCGTGCAGCGCCGCGACGGCGGCCTGGGCCTGGAACTCGCCCAGCCGATCCCGGGACAGGGCGGTCTGGAGGATGCCCACACCCTCGGCGATCAGCGTCGTGTCCCACCGGCCGCGGTCCTGCTCGGCCAGCGGCACCAGGCTGCCGTCGGGCGCGGTCCGCCCGGCCCGGCGGGCGTGGTGCAGCAGCATGAGCGCGAGCAGCCCGGCCACCTCCGGATGGTCGATCGCGGCGGCGAGCTGCCGGGTGAGCCGGATCGCCTCGGCCGCCAGGTCCACGTCGCCGGAGTAGCCCTCGTTGAACACCAGGTACAGCACCCGCAGCACGGTGGCGACGTCACCGGGCTGGTCGAACCGGACCCCGGAGACGGTGCGCTTGGCGCGGCTGATCCGCTGCGCCGTGGTGGCCTCCGGCACCAGGTACGCCTGCGCGATCTGCCGGGTGGTGAGCCCGCCGACGGCACGCAGCGTCAACGCGACGGCCGACGACGGGCTCAGCGACGGATGCGCGCAGAGGAAGTAGAGCCGCAGCGTGTCGTCCACCGCCGGCACCGGGCCGGGTGGCGGCTCCTCGTCCACGAGGTCCTCACGCCGGCGCCGGGCGGCGTCGGCGCGGACCACGTCGAGGAACCGCCGCCACGCCACTGTGACCAGCCAGCCGCGCGGATCGCGGGGCGTGTCGGCCGGCCAGACGCGCAGCGCCTCGATCAGCGCGTCCTGCACGGCGTCCTCGGCCGCCGCGAAGTCGGCTCCGCGGCGGACGAGGACACCGAGCACGCCCGGGATGAGGCTGCGGAGCGCGACCTCGTCCATCGGACGGATCACTCGGTGATGGTCGGCGGCGCGGTCAGGAACGGGCGCAGCTCCAGCCACTCGTGGATCGGCTTGCCGCCCTGCCCCGGCGCGGCCGACAGCTCACCGGCCAGTTCGAGCGCGCGCTCGTAGCTGTCCACGTCGATCACCATCCAGCCGGCGATGAGGTCCTTCGTCTCGGCGAACGGGCCGTCGGTGACCGGCGGGCGTCCCTCGCCGTCGTAGCGGACGAACGTGCCCTCCGGGGCGAGCGCCTGGCCGTCGATGTACTCGCCGCTCTCCTGGAGCCGCGCCGCGAACTCCTGCATGTAGTTCACGTGCGCGGAGATCTCCTCCGGCGTCCACTTGTCGATCATCGGCATGTCGGTGACCGGAGTCGGGCCGCCGCGGTAGTGCTTCAGGAGCAGGTACTTCATGAGTGTCTCCTCGTGGAGTCGTGCGGCCCATTCTGGCCGCGTTCACTCCGGGGACGAAGCTGCCCGTCCGTTCTCGACATCGGTGGCGGAGGAATTTCGGGCGTCACCTCGTGTAGGGCATCCTAGGAGGCTGGTTCTGGTGGTCCGAGCCGCCCGCCCCCGTCGCGGCGGCCCGGACCCGTCAGCGGATCGCCCGGCCGTCAGCGGGCGGCGGTCCGGCGCAGGCCGGTGATCAGCACCGCGCCCGCGACCAGGTGCAGCGCCACCAGCGTCAGCGTCGCCGCGCCCCCCACTCCCCCGCCCAGCGGCCCGAGCAGCGACACCAGCAGCACCAGGCCCGCGACCACCGTCCAGGCCGTCCGGGCGCGGGCGGTGAGCCGCTCCAGCAGGGCCAGCAGCGCCCAGCCGGCCAGCCCGGCTAGCAGCGTGCTCACCACCACCGCCACCGGCGTCACCCGCTGGTCGGCGGAGCCGCTGCGCGTTATCAGCTCCACCCCGGCGACCGGTACCGCGACCACCCATCCCAGCAGCGCGGCGACGGTCGCCGCGAACACCGCGAGCAGACGGTCCCGGCGGCGGTTCGGGCGGGCGGCGACGGTCGGGATCGTGGTCTCCATCGGTGACTCCTCCACATCGGGACGACTGCCGGAAACGCTAGGTCCGGCCTGCCGCCGCGCGGATCGGGCCACGGAGCGGTTCCCGGCTCCGCCGCCGGACCGACCACCGGCCCGGATCTCCGTCCGGCGACCGATGAGAAGCGGTGGACCGGCGGCCTAGCATCCGGACATGAGGTGCGCGTCCCGGTCCCGGTTCCTGCTGCTGTTCGACGGCGGCATCGCCACCGCGAGCCTCGCCGTGTGCCTGCTCGCGCTACTGGCCTCCGACGCCGGCCCGGACACGCCCGGCGCGACCGCCGTCGCGGTCGGCCTCGCCGTCGCGCAGGCGAGTTGTCTGCTGTGGATCCGGCGCCACCCGGGGTACGCCGCCGGCGTCGCCGCGCTCGCGGGCGTCGGCCTGGAGGCGCTCTGCCCGCAGCTCGGCTGGCTCGGCCTGGTCGCCATCCCGATGGCGTACGTGGCCCGGCTGCGCCCGCCCCGGTACTCGCTCGTCGCACTCGGACTGCTGCTGGCGCCCACACCGTGGAAGCTGGTCACCGGCGGCTGGCGGGACCTGCTGCTGGCGGTGACCGCGCTGGCCCTGAGCTGGACGCTCGGCGAACTGCAACGGGGCCAGGCGCAACGGCGCTGCGCGTGGGAACGGCAGGTGCTGGCGGCCGAGCGGGAACGCATCTCCCGGGAACTGCACGACGTGGTGGCGCACCACGTCGCGGTCATCGCGGTGCAGGCCGGCGCCGCCGAGGACGTGTTCGACGAGCACCCGGCGCAGGCCCGGGCCGCGCTCGCCGCGATCGACACGGCGGCCCGGTCGGCGCTGACCGAACTACGGTCCATGCTGCACGCGCTCGCCGTCGACGACGGGTCCGAGCAGGGCGGGCCACAGCCGGGGCTGGCGCAGCTCGACGCGCTCGCCGACGCGGTACGGGCGGTCGGTCTGCCGGTGACGCTGCACCGGGAGGGCGACGGCGAGGCGCTACCCGGCGGGGTGCAGCTGTCGGCGTACCGGATCGTGCAGGAGTCACTGACGAACGCGCTGCGCCACGGGCACGCCACCCGCGCCGACGTGGACGTCCACTACCGCGACGGCGTACTGCGGCTGGAGGTCGTCAACGACGGCCCGGCGCCCGCCCGCCGGCCCGGTACGCCCACCGGGCGCGGCATCGTCGGCATGCGGGAGCGGGCCCGGCTGCTCGGCGGCACGCTGGACGCCGGCCCGCTGCCGGCCGGCGGGTTCCGGGTCCACGCGCGACTGCCGGTCGGAGCGGGCCGGTGACCGTGCGGGTGGTGGTCGCCGACGACCAGGAGCTGATCCGCGCCGGGCTGCGCACAGTCCTCGACGCGCGGCCCGACCTGAGCGTGGTCGGCGAGGCCGCCGACGGCGTCGAGGCGGTCGCGGTGGCGACGCGGACGAGGCCGGACGTGGTGCTGATGGACGTGCGGATGCCCCGGCGCGACGGCATCGCGGCCACCCGGGACCTGGTGGCCGCCGGCAACCCGGCCCGGGTGGTCATGCTGACCACGTTCGACCTGGACGAACACGTCTACGCCGCGCTGCGCGCCGGGGCGAGCGCGTTCCTGCTCAAGGACACCCGCCCGGCCGACCTCGTCGAGGCGGTACGCGTGGTGGCGCGCGGCGAGGCCCTGCTCGCGCCCACAGTGACCCGGCGGCTGCTGGACCGGTACGCCGAACGCCTGCCCGCGCCCGCGCCCACCGGCGACGTGCTCGCCGTGCTGACCGCGCGCGAGCGGGAGGTGCTGACGCTCACCGCGCGGGCACTGTCCAATGCGGAGATCGCCGCCCGGCTGCACCTGAGCACCGCCACCGTGAAGACCCACGTCTCGGCGATCCTCACCAAGCTGGGCCTGCGCGACCGGATCCAGGCGGTGGTGCTCGCGTACGACACCGGACTGGTCCGGCCGGAGCCGCCGGTCCGGTAGGCAACCGAACCGGACAGCGGACCCAGACGTACCGAACCGGGACGGCTCGCCGTCCGGCCTGGCCCGGCATGTCCGCCGTCTCGTGGCGGCAGGGAGCACACCGGACGGCAACGAAGATTTCTCAATTACCCCCAGTGACCGCCGCAACCCTCCTAGTGTTGGCCACACCGGTGCTCGTCACGGAGTTGGCCACCCGAACGACGTCCCACGCCTACAGCGGACGAAAAGTGAGGGAAGACGCGGATGAAGGCACAGTCATTTCTCGGATCGGCGGCGTTCGGCGTGGGCCTCGGCGCACTGCTGCTCCCGGCCGCCGCGCTGGCGGACACCAGAGTCTCACCCGCCACCACCCCGGTCGGCGGCACCGTCGTGCTGACCACCACGTGCAACCCGAACGCCGGTGACGCGATCTTCCGGGTCACCGGCCCGGACCGGGACCAGAACGTCCGGTCCACCACTGCGGCCGCGGGCGGTGGCCTGAGCGCCGAACTGTTCACCGCCGGGTTCACGCTCGGCACGTACACCGTGGCCACCACCTGCGGCGACGGCAGCGACGGCGGCAGCGCCACGTTCACCGTCACGCCGATCGGTGGTGCGCAGGCCGGTGGCGGCGGGCGCGACGGCGACACCGGAGTGCTGATCGCCGGTGGCGTGCTGGCCGCCGGGGCGCTCGCCGGTGGCGCGTACGCGGTCATCCGCCGGCGCCGCGCGGACGCCGTAGCCTGACCGGCTCGCCGGGCGGTCCGCCCGCGCCGGATGCTCCGGCGCGGGCGCCGCGTCCCCGTCGAACGGAGGTGGGATGCTGTCGGAGTCGCAGCGCCGGTCGCGCCTGCACACCGCCGTCCTGGTCACCGCCGTCACCGTCGCCGCCGCCACCGGCACCGGCCTGGTCTCGGCCGGGCTCGGCACCACATCGGCGTCACCACCGCAGCCCGGCGTCTCCGCCGCGCCCGCCACCGAACGGCCGGGTACGGCAGGTCCGGCGCTCCCCCGGTCCACGCCGGTCCGGGTCACCGTCCCGCGCATCGGCGTCGACGCCGAGATCGTCCCGGTCGCCACCGACGCGGACGGCGCGCTCGAGGTGCCACCGCTGGACCGCCCGGAGGTCACCGGCTGGTACCACCCCGGTCCCGCCCCCGGCCAGGCCGGCAACGCGGTGCTGGTCGGGCACGTCGACTCGCAGCACGGCCCGGCGGTCTTCTTCGACCTCGGGCGGCTGCGCGGCGGCGACACGATCCGGGTGCTGCGGGCCGACGGCCGGACCGCGACGTTCACTGTGGACGGCGTCGGGGCGTACCCGAAGGAGCGCTTCCCCACCGCGCGGGTCTACGGCGGCGACGCGGCGGCGCGGCTCCGGTTGATCACGTGCGGCGGGCGGTTCGACCCGCGCACCGGCAGCTACCCGGACAACATCGTCGTCTTCGCCACCGCGACCCGGTGACGCTCAGTCCGCCAGGTCGGCCAGCTCCGCGCCGAGGAGTTCCGCCAGCAGCTCCACCCGGCCCGGGTCGTTGTCGGCGGTGATGTTCCGGCTGGGCATCTCGACGGTCATCAGCAGGTAGAGGTAGAGCCGGTAGAGCCCGAGCCGCCGCCGCGCCCCGGCGTCGAGCGGGAACGGCGCCGCCGCCCGGTAGGCGCGCACCAGCGGGTCGTCCGGCTCGTCCTCGGCGCGGCGGAACAGCAGCGGCGACACCAGGTCCATCAGCGGGTCACCCCACAGGTACCGCTCGCCGTCGACCAGGCCGCTCAGGCGCGGCGTGCCGTCCGGCCCGTCGACGGCGAGCACGTTCCCGGCCCAGCCGTCGAAGTGCAGCAGCGCCGGGCGGTCGACCGCGTCGAGCACCGCCGCGTGCCGCGCCACCAGCTCCCGGATCCGGGAGGCGGGCACCGGCAGCGGCACCGCCCAATCCGCGGCATCGGCGAGCATGTCGTCCACCATCGCCGTGTACGCGTCCCGCCACGTCGCGCCGGAGGCCCGGTCGCCGTCGTAGCCGTACCGCTCGCCGGTGACCGTGTGCAGCGCGGCGAGCGCGCGGCCGAACTCGGCGCGCAGCGGACCGACGTCCGCGCCGGCCTGGCTCAGGTCCCAGAGGGTACGCCCCGGTAGCCGCGCCATGAGCAGCCAGTCGCCCAGCTCGGGGTCGGTTCCGTGCCGCAGCAGCGCCGGCGTCGGCACCCCCGGTGCGCGGTCGGCCACCAGGCGCAGGTAGTGCGCCTCCGCGCCGATCATGTCCCGCTCGTAGCGCAGCAACGGCACGTGCGGCGGCGGACCGACCTTGAGCACCACCTCGCGGCCGTCGGTGAGGCGTACCCACCAGACGGCGGCGAAGCCGCCACCGGTCAGCGGCCCGCAGTCGGCCACCTCGGCGCCGGATCCGAGCGAGGCGGTGAGGTAGCGGCGGACCTGCGCGGGGTCGAGAGCACGCTGAGTAGGACTCACGCTCATGGTCCGGGGAGCCTAGTGCGTCGAGGTGCCGGGAAGGGCCCCTGCTGGGCACCGCCCCGGCGCTTGGGAGAATCGTGGCATGGCGAAACGGGGTCAAAGTCCGGCGGTGTGCCCGTGCGGCACCGGCCGGCCGTACGCGGACTGCTGCGCCCCGGTCCACCGGGGCGAGGCGACGGCGGCGACCGCGGAGGCGCTGATGCGGTCCCGGTTCAGCGCGTTCGCGCTCGGCGACGCCGCGTACCTGCGGCACAGCTGGCACTCCAGCACCCGCCCCGAGCGGCTGGAGCTGGACCCGGGCACCCGCTGGACCCGGCTGGAGATCGTGGAGACCGGGCAGGGCGGCCTGTTCGACAGCGCCGGTACGGTCCGGTTCCGGGCGCACTACCGCGAGAGTGGCCGGGCGGGCGTGCTGGCCGAGCACAGCCGCTTCGCCCGCGAGGACGGCCGCTGGGTCTATCTGGACGCACTGCCCGAGTGACGGTCAGGCCGGGCGCGGTCAGGCCGGGCGGGGGGTGGGCTGGGCAAGCTCGGCGATCTCGCGGGGTAGCTGGGACAGCGCGCGGTTGAACTGGGCCGGCCCGATCACCCGGTGCAGCGCCTGCAACACCGCCCGCGCGCCGCGCTCGGCGTCGGACGGGGTCGCGCCGGAGCGCTCGGCGACCCGGCGCAGGAACTCGTCGTACCCGAAGACCTCCGGGTCCTCGACCCGGGCGCGGGCCAGCAGCGGACGCAGCTCGTGCGCGAGGTGCGCGGACAGGTCGTCGGCCTCGCCGCCGCTGATCCGTTCGGCGAGCGTGCGCAGCGTCGCCTCGGTCAGCGCGCGGGCCGTCTCGACCGGCACGCCGGCGCGGGCGGACACCCGCGCGTAGAACTCCGGTTCGGCCATCGTCCGTCCTCCCGTCGCAACGGCAGCGTGGCTACCCGCCGCCGGCCGCCGCAAACACCGCCGGCCCCGGCGAACAGGCGCTCAGGCCAGGGCCCGCGCCGCCGAGACGATCGCGCCGACGCCGATACCGGCCCGGTCGAACTGCTGGGCAGGGGTGCCGGAACCGGGCAGCCCGCGTACCGCCAGGTGGTTGACCCGGGCCGGTTCGCCCAGGTCGGCGAGCGCCTCCAGCACCGCGGAGCCCAACCCACCTTCCGGGTAGTGGTCCTCGACCACTACCAGCCGCCCGCCGGTCTCCACGACGGTCTCGGCCAGGCGTTGCCGGTCCACCGGCTTGATCGAGTACATGTCGATCACCCGGGCGTCGATGCCCTCGCGGGTCAGTTCGTCGGCGGCGGCGAGGCACAGGTGCACCGTCACGCCGGTGCCGAGCAGCGCCACGTCGCCGCCGTCGCGCACCATCCGGCTGCCGCCGATCGGGAACGGCTCGGCGTCGTCGTAGAGCACCGGGTACTTGCCACGCGTGGTGCGCAGGTAGGTGATGCCCGGGTGGTCGGGCATCTGGGCGACGAGGGCCGCGCAGGAGACCGCGTCGGCCGGGCAGAGCACCGTGGAGCCGGGCACGGCCCGCAGCGCGGCGATGTCCTCCAGCCCCATCTGGGACGGGCCGTCCGCGCCGATCTCCACCCCGGCGTGCGACCCGACCAGCGCGATGTCGGCCCGGGACACCCCGGCCATCCGGATGAAGTCGTAGGCCCGGGACCAGAACGCGGCGAACGTCGCCGCGAACGGCCGGTAGCCGCGCACCGCCAGGCCCACCGCCGCGGCGGTGAGCTGCTGTTCGGCGATGAACATCTGGAAGAACCGATCCGGGTACGCGGTGGCGAAGCGCTCCGCCCGGGTGGAGTCGCTGACCTCGCCGTCGAGCGCGACCACGTCGGGCCGGGCGGCGCCGAGGGCGCGCAGCGCGTCACCGTACGCGTCCCGCGTGGCGACCTTCGCGCCACGCTCGTATCGCGGCAGCTCCGGCTGCCCGTGCTCGGCCGGGGCGGTGCGCGGCGCGGCCGGTGGTTTCGGTCCGGCGACCCGGATGCGCCGGGGCCCGCCGAGCGCCCGGACGGCCCGATCGGCCAGCTCCGGGTCGAACGGCTTGCCGTGCCAGGACGGGTCGTTCTCCACCGCGGGTACGCCCTTGCCCTTGACCGTACGGGCCAGGACCACTGTCGGCCCGGTCGCGTCGCGGGCCTGCCCGTACGCCTCGTCGATCGCGCCCAGGTCGTGACCGTCGACGACTATCGCCTGGCAGCCGAACGCCTCGACGCGCCGCCGGTAGGTGTCCAGGTCCCACTCCAGTTCGGTGGGGCCGCGCTGGCCGAACCGGTTGACGTCCACGATCGTGGTGAGGTTGCGCAGACCGTAGTGGCCGGCCTTGTCCAGCGCCTCCCACACCGACCCTTCGGCGGTCTCGCTGTCGCCGCAGAGCACCCAGACGTGTGCTGGTGACCGGTCGAGGTACTGGGCGGCGAGCGCCACCCCGACGCCGACCGGCAGGCCCTGCCCGAGCGAGCCGGTGGCGACGTCCACCCAGGGCAGCACCGGCGTGGGGTGGCCCTGCAGGCGCGACCCGGATCGCCGGTACGTCTCCAGCAGCTCCTGCTCGCTGATCGCGCCGGTGGCGCGGAACACCGCGTACAACAGTGGGGAGGCGTGTCCCTTGGAGAAGATCAGGTGGTCGTTGCCGGGGTTGCCCGGGTAGGACCAGTCGTAGCGCAGGTGCCGGGCGACGAGCACGGCGAGCAGGTCGGCGGCGGACAGGCTGGACGTGGGATGCCCGGAGCCGGCCATCGTGCTGCACCTGATCGCGTCCACCCGTAGCTGGGCGGCCAGGTCCGCCAGCCCGGTCAGCTCCTCGTCGCGCAGCGTGCGCTCTGCTTCCAACGTCACCGCGATCGTCTCCCGGGGTCGCCGAATTCCCGGACCAACGCTAGGCCGCGCACGCGACCATTGGTCCCCTTTCTGGCGATTCATGCTCGACCGGTGAGCAGCCAGAGCGCCACCAGCAGGTACGGCAGCACCGCGACCGCGAAGGCAGCCGGGTTCCCCACCGCGCCGGCGAGCAGCCCGTACCCGGCGTAGAAGGCGACGATGGTCAGGTCGGTGGCCATTCCGGCGGCCGAGGTGACGGTGGTCCGGGCCGATCCGGTGATCCGGGCCTGGAGCCGCACGTCGGCGAGCACGGTGGCCAGTTGGAACGCGGCGAACGCCGCCGCCAGCAGCACGAACCCCGCCGGGTGCCGCAGCAGCGCCCCGGCAGCGGTCGCCGCGGCCGCGAACACCAGCAGACCGGCGTACCCGCGGTGGGACAGCCGCTCGCCCAGCGGCGCGAGCAGCCCGCCCACAGTCATCCCGGCCCACACCAGCAGGAGCAGCAGCGGTACGCCCACCTCGGCCATGCCGGTGTCGGCGGCCAGCAGGCCGGTGTACTCGTCGAGCCCGCCCCAGATCGCGGTGACCGCCGCGACCAGCAGCACGGCGGCGCGGACGCGGCGGTCGGCCCGCACCTCGCGCAGGCCCACGCGCAGGCTGTCCAGCCAGCCGGGCTCATCGTCGTCCACCGCCGGGACCGGAGCGGCCGGCGGCCGGCGGTGTTCCGGGAAGCGGGCCGCGACAGCAGCCGCCAGCAGGCACGCCGCCACGCTCGCCGCGCCGACGGCGAGGTAGCCGCCGAGCGCGAACACCGGCCCGGCGAGCACCCCCGAGCCGACCGCGCCGAGCACCTCGGCGGTGCGGGTCCGGCCGATCAGCCGGGCATACCTGTCGGCCGCGCCGAGGCGTTGCAGCTCGGTGAAGACGAGCGCCTCCAGCGCGCCGGAGCGCAGCGCGCCCCCGGCGCCCCAGAGCAGGAAGCCGGCGGCGAACGCCGGATAGGACGGCAGCAGCACCCAGAGTGCGAACCCGGCGGCGGCCAGCAGCGGCGCCAGGCAGAGCAGCAGGCGGCGCGACACCGCGTCGGCCCACACGCCGGAGGGCACCTCCAGCACGATGCCGGCGGCCGCCCAGAGCACGAACAGCGAGGAGATCTGCCCGACCGACAACCCGGTGTCGGCGAACAGCAGCACGTAGAGCGGGTAGAGCAGGACGAGGTCGGTGAGGAACGCGTACCCGTAGAGCGTCGCCGCCAGACGGCGGGTCGCGGGCACGCGGGCAGGAGCGACGAGCATGGAACCTTCCCACGGGACGTGACGGACACCGGTCGGAATGCACGGCGTCCGCGGCGGCCCGCGGCCTCGTCGCTCAGGAAGGCATCAACATCGCCAGGTCATGCCGGGATCCTATCCGCCGAGAGGCGGTCGGGTGGTCCCGGCGGGCACGCGATCGGGGCGGGACCGTGCGGTCCCGCCCCGATTCGTCGCCGCTGTCGGGTCAGCGGCGGAACTTGTCCACGTCGGCCTGCGGAATGACCATGGTGGCCTCGCTGTCCGCGGCCTGCTCGGCCGTCGGCTGGCGTGGCGTGGTCGGCTGGGTGCGCTCGGAGTCCGCGTACGCGGGGATGTGCTGCGTGGCCTCCACGCCCGCCTGCGACGGCACCGGCCCGGTGGCGTCCGCGGCGGCGGCCGACTGGGTGCCCGGGTACGCCGGGACCGGCTGGGTGCGGTCCGCCTCGGCGTCGCGGCTCACCGGCTGGGTCAGCTCGGAATCCGCGTACGGGCCGGTGGCGGCCAGGCGGGCCTCGACGTCACGCCGACCGGCCTGGTAGGCGCGGGCGTGCGTGGCGATGGTGCGCGACTCCTCCTCGGCCCGGGTCAGCCAGTTCTCCCAGCGGCTCTGCATCGGCCGGACCAGCCCGCCGCCGACACCGACGACCAGGATGCCGCCGACGGTGGCGAGCACCGCGATCAGCACCGGGGTGGTGACGGTGGTGGCGACGCCGATCTGGTTGAGCGCGGCGATGACACCGAGGCCCAGGATGAACACCGAGGCGAGGTTCGCCAGCACCCGGCCGTACGAGAGGCCGCCGAGCGCGCTGGAGATGATGTCCTTCACCGCGCGGGCGATGGCCGCGGCGACCACCACGATGACGATGGCGACGAACGCCCGGGGCAGCCAGGCGATCACGCCGGCGATCAGGTCGGAGATGGGGTTCGGGCCCCAGATGCCGAACGCGAGCTGGAGCGTGACCAGCAGAACGCCGTAGTAGGCCAGCTTCGCGACGATGTCGCTGGCGTCGTACTTCGAGCGGGCCAGCGCGGTCTTGATCCCGCCGCGCTCCACGGCCCGGTCGAAGTGGACCCGCTCCAGCACCTTGTCGACGAGCTTCAGCACGGCCTTGGCGATCAGCCAGCCGACGACCAGGATCGCGACGAACGCGACCGCCTTGGGCAGGAACAGCATCACCGAACGGAACGCGTCGCCCACCGCGTCCCCGAAGTTGTCTCTCATCGAAGGGCCTCCACGTGCGTGGTCCAGGTTTGTTCGGGTGGGGCTACCCCGACGCGCGTGCGGGGAAACGCGGTCAGCCTCCGGGGCAGCGGTAGACGACGCGCGTGCCGGCCTGCGCCGTCGTCGGTTCGATGATGTTGACGGTGGCGATGCCGGTGGTCGTCCCGACCCCGGTGAACGTCCACTTGAGGGTGAGGGCCGTGGTGTGCTGCCCGCTGCCGACCCGCTCGGTGAGAACGGCACCGGGTGGCGCGTCGGAGCGGAACCACTGGTACCTGATCGTCCCGCCGCGCCCGTTGGTGCGCACGGTGGCCACCACGTCGACTGTCACGTCGCAGGCGACACCCGCAGGCCGGGGCACCGCGACGGTGACCCCCTCGACCTCCAGCGGGCGCAGCCGCTGCCACAGATAGAGGCCGACAGTCAGCAGCAGCACCACGGTGAGCAGCGTGGACAGCACCGAGACGACGCGACGCCAGACCGGGCGCCGGCGGATCGGAGGCGCGGTGGGCCAGGGCGGCGCGGGCGGCGGCGTCGCCGGCACGCCCGGCCCGAAGCGCAGCTCACCGCCGGGGGCCGGCACGCCACTCGCCGCCCGCGTGTGGCCGCTCCGATCCGGGTACGCCCCGGCGCCCGTCGCCGCCGTCCCTGTGGTGTGACAGTGATGCGGTACGCCGGTGGGCTGCCAGGAGGCGGTGGGCTGCCACGCTGCGGTCGGTTCCGCGCCGGGGCGCTGGGCCGTTTCCGCGCTCGGACGCGGGTAGACGGTGGCCTGCCCCGCCCCGCTGTCCGAAGCGGCCGGAAGATGAACGGTCGCCTCGCCCGCGTCGTCTGCCCGGCCTGGGCGCAGGTGCACAGTCGGTTCGGCATCCGGCGGTGTCGGCGTGGCCGAGGCGGCGAGGTCTGCGGTGCGGTCGTCCCCGCCGGGGATCGCGGCCAGGTGGACCGTGGGTTCGGCGGCGTCCGCCTCGCCGGTGATCGGCAGGGCGCGGGTGGGCAGCGCCTCGGTGGGCTCGTCGGGGCGGGTCACGCCGACCGTCCCCGGGACGGGCTGCGGTGCGGGGCAGCGGGCACTGTCGTACTCCTAGCCGGGGGTGCAGTCGTGGTAGAGCGTCACGTACACCGGTGACGTCGAGGTGGTCGTGTTGCCGGCGGCGTCGGCGGCGGTGACCCGGACGGGGATGCGGGCGCTGCGCTTGGGCGTGGACAGCGGGCCGAGCGTGCCGGTGAACAGCCCACGCCCGGTGGCGGCCATCCGGATCGTGCCGGTGGCGCCATCGACTGTGTAGCCGAAGGTGACTGTGAGCGCGGCCGGGCCGCTGCGGTCGTCGGTGACGGTGGCGGTGACGGTGCTGCTCTTGGCGCCGTAGGGGCAGCCCTTCGGGTCCAGCTCGCCCGGGTCGGCGCTGACGCCGTCCACGACCGGCGCGGTCACGTCCGGTGGCGGCGGGCTGGTGGTGCGTGACGCGCTGGGGGTGGGTGTGCCGGTGCGGGTCGGCGTGCCGGTCGGGTCGGGGGTGGCCGACGGCGCGGGTGGTGGCGGCGCGGCGGACACGGTGGACGGGCCGGGTGTCGGTGACGGGCTGGGCGTCTCGGCGCCGGTCGGGTCCGGTACGGGTGCGCCGGTGGTGACGGGGGCGGCGCTCGCGGAGCCGGTCGGACCCGCGGCGGACGTGTCGTCGTGGGCGGCGTAGCTGTAGCCGGCGCCCCCGGCCAGGACGGCGGCGACCAGGGCGCCCGCCGCCAGGGCGGTACGGGTGCGGCCCTTGCGGAACCGTCCGCCCCGGCCGGTGGTGGTCGTGCCGAGTTCGGTGTGCGCGACGGCGGTGCCGCCCTCGGCCCGCTCCGGGAACGGCCACAGCGCGGCCAGCAGCACTGCCCGCCGGGCCAGCTCGCGCAGCCCGCGTTCCTCCCATTCCGGGCCGTAGCCGGTGCCGGCGACCCGTTCCAGCAGTTCCAAGAACGCCTCGGCGGACGGCGGGCGCTCGTCGGGGCGTTTGGCCATGCCGTGGCGCAGCAGTTCGTGCACCGGCGGGGGTGCCGCCTCGGCGGGGATCGGCGCGCTGGCGTGCTGGTCGCGCAGGGAGAGCAGGTCCGGTCCCTGGTACGGGGGACGGCCGGTGAGGCACTCGAAGAACGTGGCGGTGGCGGCGTAGACGTCGCACGCGGGGCTTGCCGGGGCACCGGTCCACTGCTCGGGGGCCATGTAGCGGGGCGTGCCGGACACCGTGGTGTCGGAGCCCTGGCCGATCGGCATGGCGATGCCGAAGTCGGCGAGCTTGCTCAGCCCGGCACCGGTGACCAGCACGTTCTCCGGTTTGTAGTCGCGGTGCACGACACCGTGGCCGTGCGCGGCGGCCAGGCCGGCGAGTGAGCCCTTGAGGACGCAGAGCGCGGCCTCGGGTGTGGTCGGGCCGTGTTCGCGCAGCATCTGGCGCAGTGAGACACCGTCGACCAGTTCCATCACGATGGCCGCGCCGTGCGGGCTCTCCACGTACTCGTAGAGGCGGCTGACGTGCGGGTCGTCGATCTCGCCGAGGAGCCGGGCCTCGGTGCGGAACGCGCTCCGGAACGCCGAGTCCTCGCCCAGGTCGCGGATCAGGTACTTGATCGCGACGGGGGTGCCGGTCGCGTCGTGGGTGGCGAGCACGACGCTGCCCGACGCGCCGGCGCCGAGCCGGCGGACCGGGGTGTATCCGGACAGTTCCCAGCCGCTCATGCGACAGACTCCACGGCGTCCCACGGGCGGATGTCGGACGCCGCCTCGCTCGTCATTCTCACCGTGGCGCAGCCACGGGCCATCGCCGCAACGGCTGCTTCCGGGCGCCGTCCGGCGCCCGGGCGCTCGGGCGGCACGGCGCGGCACGACAGGTGGTCGGTATCGGACACACCGCCACGACTACCAGACCCCGGCAACCACAGTCAGCTCGTCGATCATGAAGTTGACAGGAACAAAAAGGACAGACATCGCCGCCAACTTCATGATCGGCGGAGAGGTAGCGGGGCGCGGGTCAGCGGCGGCGGGGTGGGGGGATTCCTGCGGGTGGAGGGGTGCGGAGCAGCCAGAGCGGGTTGCTCGCGCCGACGATCTCGCCGTCGCGGTCGCGGACCTGGGTGCGGACGTACGTGCCGGCGCCGACGCGCACCGGCAGGTCGTACCAGCCCTGCCGCAACTGCCGCCAGGGCACCTGATCGACCCGGACCGCCGGTGTCGGGTCCGCGACACCGGCCCGGTCGACCTCACCGGTGACCGTCTCCAGCGTGGCCCCGGCGGGCAGGTCGGTGGCGCGCAGCCGCACCGTGACGGTGTCCTCGGTGAGCACGGCGAGCGCGCCCATCGCGCTGCGGCCGCCCAGTTCCAGGTCCAGCGCGCCCCGGTAGCCGGCCAGGTCGGCGAACCACGCCTGCCCGGCGCGCAGCGCCGCGACCAGGTCGTCCCGGCCGGTCGAGGCCGCCCACACCGACGTGACGTTGCGGTCCCGGCCGGCCCGCCAGTCGGTGCCGTCGTGGTCGTCGGTGACCCCCACGGCGGTGAGCGGGATCGCGTTGCGGGCCGCCACGTCGTACGCCCAGAGGTGGTCCTCGACCGGCCGGCGTCCGATCTCGATCAGGTCGACGCCGAGCGCGTCGCGGCTGACCAGCAGGCGGGCCAGGGACTCGCGCCGCTCCACGTCCAGCGGGTGGTTCCAGCACACCACGCCGCCGTGCGCGTGCAGGAACTCCACCATCCGCTCGGTGGCGTCGACGTCGTTGTCCCGGTACGGCGGGGACGGGAAGCGCGGCAGCGTGCCGTCGCCGCCGAACCAGTTGAGGTGCCGCACCATCGACACCTCGTACGCCCGGTGGTGGGTGACGCCGGGGTACGCGCCGTCGTAGCCGCGCAGCACCTCGGCGCGCATCTCCTCGCCCGCCTGGCCGGCGCGGCGGGCGCGGTCGAAGACGAGCCGGTCCACCAGGTAGGCGCCGCGCCCGCCACCGGCCACCGTCACGCCGAGGCGCAGTCCGCGCAGCGAGTTGTCCCCGGCGACGATGTCGGGCCAGAGCCGCCGTACGTCGGCGAGCAGGCCGAACGTGTGCCGCCGCCACGCGCCGGGCGGGGCGGGCAGCTCGACGGTGCCGTGCCGGCCGTCCACCGTGTGCCGGACCATGTCGACGCCACCGAGGCGGTAGCGCAGCACGAGCTGCCCGGCGGGCCGCCCGGGTCCGGCCGGGTGGTGCGACAGTGCGAGTTCCACGGTGAGCGTGGCGTCCCGGCCGGCGGCTTCGGGGCGTACGTCGAGGTGCAGTGTGGTGTCGGAGATGTTTGAGGTGTGCGTCCAGTTCCACGCCTTGCCCGCGTACCAGTGGGTGCCGGAACCGGCGGCGGTCAGGCGCAGCGCGCGGCCCGGGCCGTCGGGGGCGTCCGGCGCGTCCACGAAGTCGGCGGCCGAGCCGGTCAGCCGTCCCTCGGTGGCGGGCTGCCAGGTCCAGGCCAGGCCGCCCTCGCGTTCCTCCGGGCCGTCGAAGTGGACGACCCGGCGGTGGTCGTGGGCGGCGACCCGGAAGTCGTGGTCGGTCCACCACAGCACGTCGACGCCGTTGCGCCGGGCCTGGTCGAGGTGGGCGGCGTAGCTGGCCACGCCCTCGCTGAACGAGGCGTGCAGGTGCATCGCCATGCTGACCGGCCGCCGGCCGCGCGGCGGGGGCGGCGGCCTGTCGTTCGTGGCGGCCAGCCCGACCGGCACGCCGATCCCGGCGACCACCAGCCCGCCCGCGGCGACGAGCACGCTGCGCCGGTCCAGCCGCCCGCGACCCGCCATGCCACTCCCCCCGTCCGCCCGGGGCCAGCGTACGGGCGGAACCTCAGCGCGGGGGCACCGCCACCCGGGCGGCGAGCGGGCGCCCGGCCAGCCGCCGGATCGTCAGGTACGCCTCGCAGCCGAGGCAGAGCCCGAACGCGGCGTTGAGGAACGCGGCGGCCAGCGCCGCGCCGGTGGCGGCCAGGCCGAGCGCGGGCAGCCCGGCGAACCAGCCGGCCGCGCCGACGACACTGAAGGCCAGGCCGACGACCTGGGCGAAGCGAACCGGCGCGACCGGCTCCAGCTCCGCCGGCGGGTCCAGCCGGGGCGCCACCAGGGCGCGGAACAGCAGGCCGTACGGGCCGACGCGCGGGTTGACGGCGGTGAGCGCGAACACCAGGGCCTGGGCGAGCAGGAGCAGCCCGGAGCCGGTGACGAGGACGATCGCGAGGACGACTGTGGTGAGGACGGCGGCGAAGCGCGGTCCCCGGGGGTCGAGCAGCATGGGATGGGTCCGTTCGTGCGGGGCGGGTCGGTCAGGCGGGATGCGCCGCCGCACAGAGGCTCGTGGCGAGCCGGCCGTGGTCCACCACCCGGCGGCGGGTCAGCCGTACGCCGGTCATCGCGCCGCCCCGGCCGTGAGCGCGGCGATCAGGTCGTCGCGGTCGGGCACGCCGGCGGCCCGGCGCACCACGCGACCGGCGGCGTCCACCACCAGCACCGTCGGGGTACGCCACACGTCCAGTTCCCGGGCCGCGTCGAGGTGTTCGTCCACGCCCACCTCCCGCACCGCGACCCCGTCGAGGCGGGCGGCGACCTCGGCGAGCACCCGGCGGGCGGCCCGGCAGGGCGCGCAGACCGGTGCGGAGAACTGCACCAGCGTGACCTCGCCGGGGCGTACCCCGAGGGCGGTGAGGGTGGCGAGGTGCGGCGCGTCGGCGGCCGATGGGCGCTTCCGGACGGCGCGCAGCCGCCCGTCGTGGCGGCGGCGCCACCAGCCGAACGCGGTGGCGGCCGCGAGCACCGCGACGAGCACGAGGATCCCGGTCGGGCTGGGCGACTGCACCGGCCCAGGCTGCCACGGCGGGTCGCGGAAGACGATGGTCCGTCCCGGTCAGCGGACGTGAGATCGCCTACTCCGGCGGTAGGAGCAACCGGCTCACCGGCCGGCGAACGTCGCTTTTGTCCTCTGGCGCGCCGCGCGAGCTTGGCAATATTCTCCACCACGCGCGCAGTCGTTGCAGTTCCTTTACATCGCCCGGCGCCGGCCGGGCCATCGAGGAGGCGAGATGCACTTCGACCACCCCGAGCTGGACCGCCGTACGCTGCTGCGGGCCGGCCTCGGCGCCGCAGCGGTCGCGGTCGTCGGCAGTGAGCTCGCCCGGCCGGCCGCCGCGCAGGCCGCGCCGGGCGCGGACCTCGACTGGATCATCAGCTGTGACGAGTGGGCCGCCCGCCCGCCGGCCGACCCGCTGTCGGTGAGCGCGATCCCGACCAACAAGATCATCGTGCACCACATGGCGTTCCCGAACGTCACGGACTACTCCGAGGAGCACGCCAAGCAGCTCGCCCGCGACTGCCAGGACCTGCACATGGACGGCAACGGCTGGTCCGACACCGGGCAGCACTTCACGGTGAGCCGCGGCGGTCACGTCCTGGAGGGACGCCACGGCAGCCTGGACCGGCTGCGGGCCGGCGACCGGCAGATGATCGCCGCGCACTGCCCGGGCGAGAACGGGCGGGCCATCGGCATCGAGAACGAGGGCACCTACGTCACCGAGACGCCGCCGGAGGAGCTGCTCGACTCCCTCGCCCGGCTGTGCACCGCGATCTGCCGGCAGTACGGGCTGCACGCGCACGACATCTTCGGTCACTGGGACTTCCGCGCCACGCTCTGCCCCGGCGCGATGTTCTACCGGGAGTTCCCGGCGCTGCGCCGCGCGGTCTTCCAGAAGCTGGGCACGAAGCTGGGCGACGTGCCGGCCCGTCGCTGGCCGGACATCTGGCGTTTCGTCGGCGGCCCGGTGGTCCAGGTCGCGCAGTACCTGCTCACGTTCCGCGGCTACGCCGTGCCGGTGAACGGCGTGTTCGACGCGGCCACGGTCGCCGCGGTGCAGGACTGGCAGGCGCGCAACGGCATCCCGGTCGACGTCGACGCCACGCTCACGGCGCCGACCTGGGAGACCCTGGCCCCGGAGCTGGACCAGAAGTCGTCGGGCGTCCCGGTGGTGGCCGCGCAGTCCATGCTCGCCTCCAAGGGCTACGCCGAGGTCACCCCGACCGGCGAGTACGACCACGCGACCCGCACGGCGGTGAAGGACCTCCAGCGCCTGCACGGACTACCGCCCAACGGCAAGATCAGCACCACTACCTGGTGCGCGCTGGTGGGGGGTGTGGTGCGCCAGTCGTTCCACAAGCACTGACGGCGCACCGGCGGGGAGAGCGGTGGGGGTGGCAACGGCGCCACCCCCACCGCGTCGTTGCGGGACGGATCGCGGCGAAACGTCGGCATTGACGACTGGTGAACGACGGCTATCCCGGACGGCTGTGGTGCGCCGATCATTGCCCGCAGATAGATATGAGTCATTCTCACCTCCGGGCAGAACGCCCGGGCACGGAGGCCGAGACGCCGTCAGCCGGGCGTACCGAACGGCCCTACTCCGCGTCCCCGGAGGATCGCCATGCCATTACCCGCCATCCGTGCCCGCCTCGCGGCGCTCACCGCCGCCGCCCTCACCGCGAGCGTCCTGACGGTCATCCCGCCGTCACCGGCGCTCGCCGCCACCACGTTCACCCCCGACGACTACTGCCTCGGTCAGTGCGCCGACATCCTGCCCCCCGGGCAGAACGGCAACGCCACGCTGGCCGGCATCCTGGCCCACCAGGCGCTCGGCACCCGCCCCGCGCACTCAAGCGACCAGCTCGACGAGTACGCCAACCTGGTCTACAACTACGCCGGGTTGACCGACGAGCAGATCGCCCACTTCTACAACGACGCCTCGTTCGGCGTCCCCGATGCGCAGGTCGAGAGCAGGATCTCGCCGCGTTCGGACGTCACCATCGTGCGGGACAAGGCCACCGGCGTCCCGCACGTCACCGGCACCACCCGCTCCGGCACCATGTTCGGCGCCGGGTACGCCGGAGCCCAGGACCGGCTCTGGGTGATGGACCTGCTGCGGCACGTCGGCCGCGGCAACGTCAGCTCGTTCGCCGGCGGCGCGCCGGGCAACCGCGAGCTGGAGCAGAGCGTCTGGGCCAACTCGCCCTACACCGAGGCGGACCTCCAGGCCCAGGTGGACGCGCTGCGCCTCAAGGGCACCCGGGGCCAGCAGCTCTACACCGACGTCGTCGACTACATCGCCGGCATCAACGCCTACATCGACAAGTCGATCGCCGACGACAACTACCCCGGCGAGTACGTGCTCACCGGCGCCGGGAAGCCGAAGCACTTCACCATGACCGACCTGATCGCCACCGCCGGTGTCATCGGCGGGCTGTTCGGCGGGGGCGGCGGCAGCGAGGTGCAGTCCGCGCTGGTGCGGGTGGCCGCCCGGGCCAAGTACGGCCCGACCGAGGGCGACCGGGTCTGGGCGGCGTTCCGCTCCCAGAACGACCCGGAGACCGTGCTGACGCTGCACGACGGGCAGAGCTTCCCGTACGGCGCGACACCGCCCGGTGCCACCAGCGCGGTGCTGCCCGACGCCGGCACCGTGGTCGCCGAGCCGCTCGCGTACGACGCCACCGGCGGGGCCGCCGCCCGCACCGGCACCAGCGCCGCCACCAAGGACCTGGTCGGCGGCCTGTCCAACCTGCGGGCGCACGGCATGTCCAACGCCGTGGTGGTCTCCGGCCGGCACACCACCACCGGCAACCCGGTGGCCGTGTTCGGCCCGCAGACCGGCTACTTCGCTCCGCAGCTGCTCATGCTCCAGGAACTCCAGGGGCCGGGGATCAGCGCCCGCGGCGCGGCGTTCGCCGGGCTGAACCTCTACGTGCTGCTCGGCCGCGGCCAGGACTACGCGTGGAGCGCCACCTCCGCCTCGCAGGACCTGACCGACACGTACGCGGTGCCGCTGTGCACCACCGACGGCAGCGCGCCGACGCTGCGCTCCAACCGCTACCTCTTCCGCGGCCAGTGCGTCGCGATGGAGGTGCTGGAGAAGCGCAACTCCTGGTCTCCGACGCTCGCCGACTCCACCCCGGCCGGCGCGTACACGCTGCGCGCGCTGCGCACCAAGTACGGACTGGTGTCCTACCGGGGCCTGGTGAACGGGCAGCCCACCGCGTTCACCAAGCTGCGCTCCACCTACCGGCACGAGGCCGACTCGGCGATCGGCTTCCAGGCGTACAACGACCCGGCGGCGATGGGCAGCGCGGCGGCGTTCCAGGCGTCCGCGGCCAGCGTCGGGTACGCGTTCAACTGGTTCTACGTCAACTCGACCGAGGCGGCGTACTACAACTCCGGCTCGAACCCGGTGCGCTCCTCCACCTCCGACCCGAACCTGCCGATGAAGGCGGAGCCGGCGTACGAGTGGGCCGGCTGGAACCCGGACACCAACGACGCCACGTACGCCCCGGCGTCGGCCCACCCGCAGTCGGTCAACCAGGACTACTACGTCAGCTGGAACAACAAGCAGGCGCGTGACTTCGGCGCGGCCGACGGCAACTTCAGCTACGGCGCGGTGCACCGGGGTCAGCTGCTCGACGGTCCGGTGAAGGCGGCCATCGCCCAGCGCAAGGTAGGCCGCGCCGACATCGTGCGGATCACCGCCGAGGCGGCGGTGACCGACCTGCGCGGCCAGCAGGTGCTCGGCGAACTGCTACGGGTGCTCGACAGCACGCCGGTCACCGACCCGACACTGGCCGCCGCGGTGACAAAGCTGCGGGCCTGGCAGCAGGCCGGGTCGCGGCGGGTGGAGACGTCACCCGGGTCGAAGGTCTACCAGCACGCCGAGGCGATCCGGATCTTCGACGCCTGGTGGCCGCTGCTCGCCGCGGCGCAGTTCCGCCCCGGCCTCGGCCCCGACCTGTACGGCGCGCTCGTCGGCGCCCTCCAGGTCAACGAGGCGCCCTCGGGCGGCCAGAACGGCGCCCGCGACGGCACCGTGAGCTGGGCGGCGCAGGGCCAGGCGCACAAGGGCTCGGCGTTCCAGTACGGCTGGTGGGGTTACGTCGACAAGGACCTGCGGGCCGTGCTCGGCGACCCGGTGGCCGGCGGCCTCGGGCGCACGTACTGCGGCAACGGCAACCTGGGCGCGTGCCGGCAGGCGCTGCTCGACACGCTCGGCCAGGCCGCGGCGGCGCCGGCGACCACCGTCTACCCGGGCGACTCGTCGTGCGGTGCCGGCGACCAGTGGTGCGCCGACTCGATCGCCCAGTCCGGGCTCGGCGGCATCACCCACCCGCTGATCGCCTGGCAGAACCGGCCCACATACCAGCAGGTCGTCTCGTTCCCGGCGCGCCGGGGCGACGCGGTGACCAACCTGGCGCAGGGCCGTACCGCCACCGCGTCCAGCACGCAGTTCCTGACCAGCAACACCCCGGCGAAGGCGGTCGACGGCAGCCTCGGCACCCGGTGGGCCAGCAGCTACAACGACAACCAGTGGCTGCGGGTGGACCTCGGCTCGGCCCGGACGATCAGCCGGGCGGTGCTGCGGTGGGAGGCCGCGTACGCCACCGGCTACCGGATCGAGGTCTCCGCCGACGGCAACTCCTGGCAGCCGGTGTTCAGCACCACCACCGGCAACGGCGGCGTCGACAACGTGACGTTCGCCCCGGTCAGCGCACGATACGTGCGGATGTACGGCGTCACCCGGGCCACCTCGTACGGCTTCTCGCTCTACGAGTTCGAGGTCTACGGACGGTGAGGCGCACGCGACCGGCCGGCGGGTGCTCCCGTCGGCCGGTCGCGTGTATCCAGGCAGGTCAGCCGCGCTCATTCGAACATGTGTGCGAGTATGGCGGGGTGTCGAGCGAGGCCACCATCCTGCACGCCGACCTGGACGCGTTCTACGCCTCGGTCGAGCAGCGCGACGACCCCCGGCTGCGCGGCCGGCCGGTGATCGTCGGCGGCGGCGTGGTGCTCGCGTGCAGCTACGAGGCCAAGGCCCGGGGCGTGCGCAGCGCGATGGGCGGCCGGCAGGCGCGGCGGCTCTGCCCGGACGCCGTCGTGGTGCCGCCCCGGATGGCCGCGTACACGGCCGCCAGCCGGGCGGTGTTCGAGATCTTCCGGCACACCACCCCGCTCGTCGAAGGGCTCAGCATCGACGAGGCGTTCCTCGACGTGGGTGGGCTGCGGCGGCTCGCCGGAACGCCGGCCGCCGTCGCGGCCACGCTGCGGGAGCGGGTACGCCGAGAGGTCGGCCTGCCGATCACCGTCGGCGTGGCCCGGACGAAGTTCCTGGCGAAGGTCGCAAGCGGCGTGGCGAAGCCGGACGGGCTGCTGGTCGTGGAGCCGGACCGGGAACTGGCGTTCCTGCACCCGCTGCCTGTCGAACGGCTGTGGGGCGTCGGCCCGGTCACCGCCGCGCGGCTGCGCGACCGCGGCATCCGTACCGTCGGGCAGGTGGCCCGGCTGGACGAGCCGGCGCTGGTGTCGCTGCTCGGCGCGGGCGCCGGCCGGCACCTGCACGCGCTGGCCCACAACCGCGACCCACGGGCGGTTCAGGTGGGCCGCCGCCGCTCCTCGATGGGCGCGCAGCACGCGCTGGGACGCGGCCCGCACTCCCCCGCCGACCTGGACGCGGTGCTGGCCGGGCTGGTCGACCGGGTCACCGGCCGGATGCGCGCCGCCCGCCGCACCGGCCGCACGGTGACGCTGCGGCTGCGCTTCGCCGACTACACCCGCGCCACCCGGTCGCACACGCTCGACGAGCCGACCGCGCAGACCGGGCCGCTGCGGGCCGCCGCCCGTGACCTGCTGCGCGCCGCGCTGCCGCAGATCGCGGAGCGGGGCGTCACGCTGCTCGGCGTCTCGGTGGGCAACCTCGGTGCCGGGCACACGCAGCTCACCCTGCCGTTCACCGCCGAACCCGGCCCGGCGCTGGACGCCGCCGTCGACGCGGTGCGGGACCGCTTCGGCTCGCGGGCGCTGACCCGCGGGGTGCTGCTCGGCCGCGACCCGGGCGTCGAGATGCCCCGGCTGCCGGACTGACCGTCCGGCCTCCTCCCCGGGTAGGAGACGCCCTCCGACCCGTGGCCGCGAACGCGGCCTGCGGGCGGGCGCGATCGGCCCGGTCCGTCACGAGCATCTAGAGGCATGACTACCGTACGGAACCGGGCGGCCGGATGGCACCGCCCCCTGATGCTCCTCGTGTCCGCGATGGCGGTGCTCACCGTCGTCGCCGCGGTCGGCGTCGTGGCCGACCCGCGCGTGTTGACCGGCGCGCCGATCTGGCTCAAGCCGCTGAAGTTCGCGATCTCGTTCGTCCTCTACGGCGTCACGCTGGCCTGGATGCTGTCCCTGCTGCCCCGCCGCAGCCGGGCGGCCGAGCGGGCCGCCACCGTGATCGTGGCCATGTCCGTGGTGGAGATGGTCGTCATCGTGGGTCAGGTGCTCCGGGGCACCACCAGTCACTACAACGAAACCACCACGCTGGACGCGGCGCTGTTCAGCGTCATGGGCGCAGCGATCACCGTCCTGTTCGCCGCCCAGCTCGTGCTGGCGGTCGTGCTGTCCCGCCGGTCCCTCGCCGACCGGGCCGGCGGCTACGCGGTCCGGCTCGGCCTCGCCGTGTCCCTGCTCGGCATGCTCGTCGCGTTCCCGATGGTGGCGCAGCAGCCGGCCGGCGCGCCCGCCGGGATCAGCGGAGCGCACAGCGTCGGTGTACCGGACGGCGGCCCGGGGCTACCGCTGGTCGGCTGGAGCACCACCGGCGGCGACCTGCGCGTCGGGCACTTCGTCGGCATGCACGCGTTGCAGGCGCTGCCGCTGCTGGCGATCCTGCTCGACCGGTTCCTCGGCAGGCGGCTGGACGAGCTGACCCGGGCCCGGCTGGTGCTCGTCGGCGGGGCCGCGTACGCGGCACTGACGCTGCTGGTGACCGCCCAGGCCCTGCGCGGGCAGCCGCTGCTCGCGCCGGACGGGCTCACGCTCGCCGCGGCGGCCGCGCTGGTCGTGGCCACGGCGGCGGCCACCGCGCTGGTGCTGGCCCGCCGGGCCCGCCGTACCGAGGTGGTGCTGGTCGGATGAGCACCGCGCTGTTCAGTCTGACGTTCGCGCTCGCGGCCCCGTTCTGGGCGCTGATGATCCTGGTGCCGCGCTGGTCCTGGACCGGCCGGATCGTCGGCTCGCCGCTGATCGTGGCGCCGGTGCTGCTCGTCTACGCGGCCCTGGTGCTCCCCGCGCTCGGCACGGTGCTGCCGGTGGTGACCGCGCCCACGCTCGACGGCCTGCGGGACCTGCTCGGCACCGCCGACGGCGCGGCGGCAGCCTGGGCCCACATGATCGCCTTCGACCTGTTCGTCGGCAGGTGGATCTGGCAGGACGCGCGGGAGCGAGGGCTGCCGGCCCTGCTCACCGCCCCGGTGCTGCTGCTCACCGTCCTGCTCGGCCCGATCGGGCTGGCCGTCCACCTCGGACTGCGCTCCGCGTGGCGGCGGCCGGCGAACGCGGTGGCTGCGGCCGCACCGGTTGCCTAGGCTGACGCGGTGAGCTGGGCCGGTCGGTTGTTCGACGCGCGGGACACGTTCGCGCGTGTCCTGCTGCTGGATCTCAGCGGCATCGGCTACCTGGTCTTCGGTCCGCACGGGAACTCGGCCGCCACCGGTACGCAGTGGGCGCTGGCGGTCCCGGCGTTCCTGCTGGCCCTGCTGTGCCACCGCCGGCCGCTGCTCAACCTGCTGCTCCAGTCGGCGCTGCTGGTCGCCGCGCTCGTGCTGGTCGACGACGTGGTGATCAACCAGGTCGGTGCGAGCTGGGCGCTGCTGGAGCTGACCATGCGGGCCACCCGGCCACGCACGATCTGGCTCGGCGCCGGGCTGCTCGCCGCCGTCGACCTTACCGACCTGATCGGGCTACCGGTCCGCGCGGCGTTCACCGGCCTGTTCGGGCTGGCCGTCACCGTCGGCCTGCCGCTGCTGCTCGGACTGGTCGTGCGGACCACCCGGGAACTCGGGCGGCAGGCCGAGGAGCGGGCCGAGGCGGAGCGGCGCCGGCGCGAGTCGGAGAGCCGGGCGGCCCGCGCCGACGAGCGCGGCGCCATCGCCCGCGAGCTGCACGACGTGCTCGCGCACCACGTCGCGTCGATGGTGCTGCGGGTCGGGGTGGCCCGGCACGTCCTGCCCGACCTGGATCCCCGGGTCGGCGAGGTGTTCGACGACGTGCACGCCACCGGCACGGCCGCGCTGACCGACCTGCGGCGGCTGGTGGCGGTGCTGCGCGACCCGGACGGCGTCCGCGGCGACGCCGCGCTGACCGCGATCGAGCCGTCGGCGCTGCCAGCCGCGCTCGGCGCGGCGGTCGACCGGGCCCGGCAGGCCGGCGTCGTCGTCGAGGCCGACATCGACCCGGCCGTCGGCACCCTCGACGCGGTACGCGGCCAGGCGGTGCTGCGACTGACCCAGGAGGCGTTGACGAACGTGGCGAAGCACGCCGGCGCGGCGGCCCGCGCACACCTGAGCGTGTCGGTCGAGGACGACGCGGTGCACTGGGCGGTCACCGACGACGGCCGGGGCGCCGCGCCGGCCGGGGTGCCCGCAGGCGGCGGCCACGGCATCGTCGGCATGCGGGAACGGGTCGAGGTGCTCGGCGGGCGGCTGGAGGCCGGGCCCACCGGGTCCGGCTGGCGGGTCCGTACCGTGCTGCCGGCGGCCGGGCCCGCCCGCCAGGCGCCCCGGCCCCGCGCGGGCACGCCGGAGCCGGCGTGATCCGGGTGCTGCTGGTCGACGACCAGCACCTCATCCGGGCCGGCCTGCGGATGCTCTGCGACGCCCAGCCCGACCTCGAGGTGGTCGGTGAGGCCGACAACGGCCGGGACGCGGTCGCCCTGGCCGCCCGGCTACGCCCCGACGTGGTGGTGATGGACCTGCGGATGCCCGGCGTCGACGGGATCACCGCGACCAGCCGGATCCTCGCCGACCGGCCCGTCACCCGGATCATGGTGCTCACCACGTTCGGCGACGACGACCACCTCTATCCCGCGCTGACCGCCGGCGCCTGCGGGTTCCTGCTCAAGGACGCGCCCCCGGCCGACCTGCTCGACGGCGTCCGCCGCGCCGCCGCCGGCGACAGCCCGTTCAGCCCGGACGTGCTGCGCCGGCTGGTCGACCGCGCGGTGCACGCCCGCGCCGGCGCGCCCCGGCGGACGGCCGACCTGACCGCCCGCGAGCGGGACGTGCTGGACCTGGTCGCCGACGGCCTGTCGAACACCGAGATCGCCGAACGGCTGCACATCGGGGTGACCACAGTGAAGACGCACATCACCAGCCTGATGACCAAGACCGGCAGCGCCAACCGGGTACGCCTGGCGCTGTGGGCGCGCGGCGGCTGACCGGGTCACTCCTCGATCGCGCCGCCCACCGCCCGCAGGTGCGCCCGGAACGTCAGCGCCGGATCCGCCTCCCGGGCCGCCAGGTAGGCGGCGAAGCCGACCTGCGACCGCAGCGACTCGCCGGCCCGGATCCGGTCCGCCTGCCGCCGCTCGGTGTCCCGGATGGACTCGGCCAGGTCGAACAGCTCCCCGGCCCGGTCGGCGGGTACGAACAGCACACCGTCGTCGTCGGCCAGCGCCAGATCCCCCGGGCCGACGGTGAACGGCCCGACCCGGGCGTGCGCCAGCGCCCCGTCCGGGCGCGGGTCCAGCTCCAACGGCCCGCTCGGGGTGGCGCCGAGGCTGAACACCGGCAGCCCGACCGCGACCAGGTCCGCGGTGTCCCGGTGCGCGCCCCACACCACCAGCCCGGCCAGGCCGGCGGCCCGCGCCTCCAGCACCACCAGGTCGCCGACGCAGGCCCGATCGGTGCGCCCGCCGTCGTCGACGACGAGCACGTCCCCCTCGGCGGCCTGCTCGATCGCCTCCAGGAAGACGTCCACGCTGCCGACGTGCCGGGCCGGGCGCACCCGGCCGGCCAGGCGCCGCCCGGGCAGCACCGGGACGACGGCGGCCGGGGCGCAGCGGACGGGGACACCGGCGCGCAGGCAGGCGTCGGCGACGTGGGCGGTGCTCAGCGCGGCGAAGCGCGCGGCCGGCGCGTCGTGACGGATGTCCATACGCCGACGCTAGCCAGCCGGACCGGCCCGGGCAGGTGCCAGTTGACGCCCGGTGGCCTTCGGCCGGTGCCGGACGCCGGACCGGCGCGGGACCGGCCGGCTCATCCGGGCGCGGGCCGGCGGGCGCGCCTCCGACTCCCCCGCGCCGGCGGCCCGGCGCACACTGCCGTTTGCGTCCTCGGGCCGGCAGCCGGTGGCCCGCAGCAGCTCGCTCTGCGCGGTCCGCAGGTCGCTGATCATCGCCTCGCCGAACGCGCGAACGCCCTGCGACCAGGCTCGCCCGGCCAGCTCGGCGCCGGACCGGACCAGTTCCCGGGTGCGTTCCAGGTTCGCACCGGACTTGCAGGCCCGCTTCATCTCCCGTACCGCCTGGCCGAGGCGGGCCACCGCGTCGGGCAGCGCGGGCGGAACCGGCTCGTCATACTGCAGCGCGGTGGCGGAGCGGCGGGCGATCGAGCGGGCGTACAGCACCAGGCGTTCGAGGTGCCGGGTCGCTTCGGCGTACCTGTGGAACTGGGCGCGGCGGTGCCAGCGGGCCGGCGCGATGGTGACCACCTCCTCGGCCCCGCTGAGCGCGTCGTTGAGCCGCCCGATGTCCGGTTCGATCCCGCGCAGGTCCTCCAGGGCGCGCTGGGCCGCGTCGGCGTCGCGGCGGGTCAGCGCGTGGGCGACGGCGTCGAGCCGCTCGGTGAGCCGGGCGACCACCGGTTCCACCGCCCGGTCCAGCACCCGGATCGGGTTGACCGGCAGCAGCAGCGCCACCACGAACAGGCCGACCAGGCCGCCGACCAGCGCGTCGAAGATACGGGGCAGCTCCAGGCCGGGCTGCACCGGCGCGAGCGTGGCGATCAGCACCGCCGTACCGCCGGCCTGGCCGACGAGCGCGCCGCCGCGCCCGGCCACCAGCAGCGCGGTGGCGATGGCCAGCGTGACCACCAGGCCGGTCTGCCAGGATCCGCTGCCCAGCAGCGCGCGCAGCAGGTCACCGACCAGGATGCCGAGGCCGACGCCGATGAGCAGCTCGAACGTGCGCCGGGCACGCTGGCCGATGGCGGTGGCGATGGTGCCGACCGCGGCCGCGGGGGCGAAGACGTGCGCGCCGGAGCCGAGCAGCTCGTCGGCGAGCAGCGCGGCGAGCGCCGCGGCCAGCCCGGCCTGCACGGAGATCACCACGGTGATCTCCAACTGGCGCAGCCGGTTGCGGCCGGCCGCGCCACTCTCGGCCCGGGCCCGGGACAGCGCGAGACCGCCCCGCTCGACCGCCCGGTCCAGGGGCGAGCGGACGGTGTCGGCGCGGCGGTCGGCCATGACGGCGGTTACCCGCCTCCGGGCCGGTGAATCGTCCGCCGTGCTCCCGCGCGCCTTGTGCGGGTCAGCTGCGGAACGTGCGGTCGAGCAGGTCGAACAGCGCCGTCCAGTGCCGCTTCGTGGCCTGCTCGTCGTACATCGGGGTGTCCGACTGGGTGTAGCCGTGGCGGGCACCGGCGTACACCTCGGAGCGGTACGTCACCCCGGCCGCGTCGAGCGTCTTCTCCAGCGTGGCGATCTGCTCGGCGGTCATCGACGGGTCGGCGTCGGCGTGCCCGAAGTAGAGCTCACCGGTCACCGCGCCGAGCGCCAGGTGCGGGCTGTCCGGGGCGTCGGTGACCACCCGGCCGGCGTGGAACGCTGCTACCGCGGCGATCCGGTCCGGCAGCGCCTCGATCGCGCGCAGCGCGTTCGTGCCGCCCATGCAGTAGCCGGTGATCACCGCCGGTCCCGGCGCGACGTCCGGCCGGGCGGCCAGGAAGTCCAGGTAGGCAGCGGTGTCGCGGGCCACCGCGTCCGGCGTCAACGCGGCCATCATCGGCCCGATGCTCTCGAACAGGGCGCCGCGGCGGCTGTCGTCGGCGAGCGCGCCGAGGTCGATCAGCGGGGCCCGGCCGGCGCGGTGGAACAGGTTGGGGGCGAGCACCACGTACCCGCGCTCGGCGATCGTGGCGGCCATCTCCGCGACCCGGGGCCGCAGCCCGAACGCGTCCATGAACAGCAGGACGGCCGGGAAGGGCCCGCCGGCCTCCGGCACGGCCAGGTAGGCGTCAGCGGTTCCGTCGGGGGTGGGCACGTCCACGGTCGTCGGCTGCACTGTCGGGGCCTCCTCGCTGCGGGTTCCGCGCTGCAGGCTACCCCCCGGCCCGGCGGCCGTTTGCGGAGGTCCAGCGTGGGAATCCGGCGATCCCGGCGGAGGAAGGCGGCGAGATGGACCAGGATCAGTTCATCGGCGCGGTGGCCCAGCGGTGCGGCGCGTCCGCGGAGCAGGCCACCGCGATCACCCGGGCGACCTTGACCACGCTGGCCGAGCGGATCGACGGCGGGGAGGCCCGTGACCTCGCCGATCGGCTGCCGGAGGCGCTGCGGGCGTACGCGTTCGGCCCGGCCGAGGACGCCGAACCGTTCGGGCTCGACGTGTTCGTGGAGCGGGTGAGCGGACGCGCCGACGTCGACGTGGACGCCGCCCGGGACGGCATCACCGCCGTGTTCGACGTGCTGCGCGACGCCGTCGATCCGGCCGCCTACGCTCAGGTCGTCACGCAGCTCCCGGCCGAGTACGGCGAGGTGGCCGACCAGAGCGCGCCGTACGTGCGGCGTACGGCGTGACGGGCGCGCGATGAGCGAGGACGCGCTGCGCCGGCCGCCCGCGGCCGACGCGCAGGAGCAGCGGCAGGACGAGACGCTCGTCGGCCCACCCGACACGGTCGACGCGGCGGTGCCCGAGGCGAGCGAGGCGGACCTGGCCGAGCAGGGTGTGCTGCGCGCGCCGAGCGACCGGGCGGGCCTGGGCGAGTCGGTGCGCGACGACCTCACCGCCGCCGACGCGGTGGAGCAGAACACGGAGATCCCGCTGCCCGACGAGGAGCACTGGGCCTGACCGCCTCAGTGGTCCGGGCTGTCGGAGCGGGCCATCAGCCGCAACGCGTTCGGATCCAGGCCGATGCGGACCGGCGTCTGCCCGTACGGCTCGCCGTCGACCTCGATGCGGGCCGGCCGGTCGGTGTCCAGCCACAGCTGACGGACCGCCAGGAACGGCTCGTCGCCGAGGGTGCGGCGGTGGCCGGCCGCCGCGTTGCGCGCCGTCTCGCGCAGCAGCCCGCGCCGGGTCGGCCCACCCACCGGGTACGCCACCAGCAGCCGGTCGTCGGCGGTGGCGTCGGCGGTGATCGGCCGGCCGGCGTGGAAACCGCCGTTCGCCACGTACACCTGGTGCGTGGTGAACGTGTGCTCGCGGCCCTCGGCGCGGACCGTCACGGCCAGCGGCCGGTGCCGGGCCAGCAGCCCCAGCCCGGTCATCGGGTACGCGAGCCGCCCGACGACCCGCTTCAGCCCCGGCGGAGCGGCCTGCATGATGTCGGCGGACAGCCCGATCCCGACGTGGTTGGTGAACCGGGTGTCACCGATCAGGCCCAGGTCGACGTCGATCACCTTGCCGCCGGTGAGCACCGCGATCGCGGCGTCGAGATCGAGCGGGACGCCGACCGTACGGGCGAAGTTGTTAGTGGTGCCCAGCGGCAGCAGGCCCATCGCGATGTCCCGGTGGGCTAGCAGCCGGGCCGCCGCGCCGACGGTGCCGTCACCGCCGCCGGTCACCAGCAGGTCCGGGCCCAGGTCGGCGGCCTCGGCGAGCACCCGGTCCAGCTCGCCGGGCCGGTCGACCGGGTACGCGCCGAGCAGCACGAAACCGGCCGCCCGCAGGCGTTCGTGGACGGTGTCGTAGAGCCGCCGGCCCCGGCGGGAGTGGGCGTTGACCACCAGCGCCGCGCGCCGTCGTTCCCGGATCGCCGTCGACAGCTCCTGCTTGGTCCGCACGGTTGCGACCCTATCCGGCGGCGCCGGGTCGCCGGTCGGCCGCCGCGCGCTGGTGGACGGCATCGGTTATCGTCGCGACGGCCGTGATCGTCGATCTTCGAGGGTGGATGTCCCGATGAACCAGCCGGCCGCGCCGCAGGTGACAGCGTCAGTGCCCCCGCTCACGCCGCCGACCCGTCCGGGGAGGGCCCTGGTCGGGCTGGCGCTGATCGTCCCGGCGGTGATCGTCTGGGTCTGGTCGTACGTCCTGCCCACGCTGTCCACTGTGTCCCGCAGCTTCCAGGCCGACGGGCCGCGCCGCTCGGGTGAGTCGGCCGGTACGGCGAACTACGAGGCCGCCTTCACCTCCGGGTTCGCCGGGCAGGTCGGGTTCGCGGTGCTGCTCGCCCTGATCCCGCTGGCGGTGGCGCTGCTCGCCGCGCCGCTGCTCGCGGTCCTCGCCGACCGGGCCGGCCGGGTCACCCGCCTGGTCACCCGGGGCGTGCTCGCGCTGCCGCTGGCCGCGTACGCACCGGTCGCGGTGTACCTCGGCCGGCGCGCCGAGGGCATCGAGAACGGCACTCTCACCCAGGATCTGCAGTCCCCCCGGGCGTTCCTCGTCTCGGCGCTGGCCCAGGTGACGTTCGGACTGGTCGTCGCGGTGGCCGCGACGCTGTACCTGAGCGCCCTGCGCCGCCGCGAGCCCGACCAGCGGCCCGCGCCCGCGATGCTGGCTGCCGGCGGGCTGCTCGGCCTGGGCGTCCTCGCCGCCGGCCTGCAGAACTACACCGCCCCGTCCATCCTGACCGGCGGCGGGCCGCGCGGCGACTACACGGCGACGCCGGTGTTCACCGCCGTGCAGACCTCGTTCCGGACGTTGCGCCTGGGCGTCGGATCGGCCACGTCGACGCTGCTGCTGGTGCTGCTCGGGCTGCTCGGGCTGGCCGCGGTGGCGCTCATCCTGGCCACCCGGCTGCGCATCGAGTTCGACGGCTGGCGGGACGGCCCGGCCGCCCGGGAGGCGGAGTCCTTCACCGGCCGCCGGCCGCTGCTCGTCGGGTCGACCGTCGCCGCGCTCGTCGTGGTCGTCGGCGTGACCGTCTGGGCGTCGCTGCCGTGGCTGCGGAACTTCTCCGCCGACACCGGGCCCCTGCCGCGGGGGGTCGAGACCTCGAACCTGTTCGCCAACACCTGGGTGCCGCCGCTGCTGTCCACACTCGTCGCGGTGACGCTCGCCGCGCTGGCCGGATTCGGGATCGGCGCGCTGCGGCCGCTCGGACGCTGGAGCGAACTGCTGCTGGTGCCGTTCGCGCCGTGGTTGTTCGTCGGTGCCGGCCCGCTGGCCATCGCCAATTTCGAACGCACGATGGAACGCGAACAGCTGGGCCTGTTCCTCGGCCTGGTGCCGCCCACCTGGCTGTCGGTGCCCGCGCTGTTCGCGTTCACGCTGCTGTTCCGGGGCCAGCACGAGCGGTGGCGCTCCGGCGGCGGCATCGGCCGTACGCTGCTGCTGCCGGCGCTGCCGATGCTGGCCGTGACCGCGTTGCCGACCTGGCTGGCACACGCCCAGTCGCCACTGTGGGCCACGCTGGTGGGCCGGGGCCCGGACAGCCTCACCGCGCCCGCGCTGGTGACGATGATCGCGAACCGTGCTTTCGGCGGCGGCGGTGAGCTTCCGCTGGGCCTGATCCTGCCGCTGCCGATGCTGATCCTGTTCGTGGTGCTGTTCGTCGCGCTCCTGGTCGGCTACGTGGAGCGGCTCGCCATCCGGGTGGGACGGCGCAGCGGCACGGACGCGCCGCCCGCCGGGGCGGACGAGCCGGTTCGCAAGGTCATCGCATAGGGAAACCCCCGATTACGCGCGGTGACGACGCGCCTAGCGTCAGGGGCATGGCATCTGACGCGCTCACACCGGTCCGGACCGCCCGTTCCCGCCGCGACGGCGGGCTCCCGCTGGGGCTGATCCTGCCCCTGCTCCTGCTCGCCCTGCTCGCGCCGGCCGGGTGCGACTCCGGCGGCGGCGGGATCGTCGACGCCGGGTCGGCCGACACCGCGGCGGACGGGGACGGCGGCGACCCGGACGCGGGCGCGGTGGACGACGTGCGGCCGCCGTGCCCGTTCACCGCCGCCCAGGTCTCCGAACTGGTCGACCGGAAGCTGCGCGACGAGGGCAACTGCTCGTTCGGCGACGGCGTCGCCCAGCTGGCGGTCACCACCGCCTCGGCGACCGCCGGCAAGGCCACCTACGACTACCAGTACGACCAGGCCGGCCAGCAGTACGAGAAGGTCGTCGACCTGGACCGGGGCGAGCGGGGCTACCTCGCGGTCAAGGACGTGCGCGGCGAGGCGGTGCTGATCGACGGCAAGGGCACGTACACGGTGACCATCAGCAGCTTCGAAGGCGGCACCGCAGGTAACGAGCAGATCCTGCGCCGCACGCTCGACGCGATCCCGGCCTGAGCGGGGGCCGGCATGCGAACCCGCCGACTGGTCGCGCTCGCGCTCGCGCTGGCCGCGGCCCTGCTCACCGCGTCCGCCGGTTGCGGCGGCGACGAACCGCCCGCCGCCGGTGGCGCCGTACCCGGTGCGGGCACGCCGGTCGCGGACCCGACCGGGGAGGCGCCGGCCGAGCCGAGCGCCGGACCGGTGGACGACGCCGCCGATGCGCCGCAGGCGTGCACGCTGGTGTCGAAGGACGACGCCGAGCGCCTCGCCGGCACGCCGCTGGAGGAACCGGTGGCGGCCGGGCAGTCCTGCACCTACACCGGCCCGGTGAGCGGGCCGACCGCCCAGGTCGAGGTGTTCGTGGGTGACGGCGCCAAGAAGTACCTCGACATCGAGCGGCAGCTCGGGCACGAGATCCGGGAGCTGACCGGCACGGCAGACGAGGCCCTGCTCACCTACGAGGCGTTCTTCCTGCGCAAGGGCGAGCTGTGGGTCGCGGTGCGGCTGATGCGGCTCAACGACCCGCAGGAGAACCGGGCGCCGCTGGAACGGCTCGCCCGTACCGTCGCCGGCCGGATGTGAGGCGGCCGGTGCGCGGCCGGCGGCTGCTCACGGCCGGCTTGGTGGTGCTGCTCGTGGTGACCGGCTGCGGCGGCCCCAGACCAGGCCCGGCCGACGCGGGCGACGGGGAGCCCCGGTACGGGCAGGCGCCGGTCCCGGGCAAGGACGTCACGCTGCAACCGGACGTGGTGCTCGTCGGCGGGGGCAGCCGCACCGTGCGGTCGGTGAGCCCGGACGGGCTGATCTGGCGGCTCGACCCCGGTGCCCGCGACGCCGACCGGCTCGCGCCCGGCCGGGTCATGTTCCTCACCGGACGCGGCGTGGGACGCGTGCTCGACCTGGCCGAGGAAGGCGGCGACCTTGTCGTCACGATCGGCCCGGTCACGCTCACCGAGGTGATCCGTGACGGCACGTTCGGCGGGGACGACGTCACGCTCGACCGCCCGACCGTCTACGTGGCCGGCGAGCCGTCGTGGACCCGGGACGCCGCGGCGGCCGGCGGCACGCTCGGCCGGGCCCGCCCGCTCGCCGTCGCGCCCGCGCAGCCGCCACCCGCGCCGGGCGGGCAGGCCGCCGCGAGCGCCCACGGCTACCGGGTCCGGACGTTCTGCTGCGCCGGTGGCGTCGGCACGCACTTCACGTACGACGACGGCGGCCTCCGGCTGGCCGGCACCGTGACGCTGACCGTGGGCCGACCGGCCGCGTCGTTCCACCTGGCCATCGGCGCCGGCAAGGTGACCCGGGCCGAACTGGAGATCGGTGGCGGCTTCGGCATCAAGGTGGACTTCACCGCCGGGATCGACGGCGGGCAGAACCACCGCCGGACGTTCCCGGTCCCGGTCGACATCGCGTTCCCGATCGGGCTGGTCGCCGGCCTGCCGCTGTCGTTCACGGTGAGCCAGACGCTTGAGGTGGCCACCGCGTTCGGCGCGAAACTGGGCACGTTCCGCGGCTCCGGCGAGTACGCCCTCGCCGGCAAGCTCGGGTTCGGCTACGCGGGCGGCCAGGTGGGCTCGCGCGTGACCGAGGGCTTCGCCCGCCGGGTGAGCCTGCTCGACTCGCTCACCGGTGTGCCGGTCGGCGTGATGGGGCTTGTCGTCCGGCACGGCGTGCGGTTCACCTTGGGCATCAGCGCGTTCCTGTTCACCGCCGGGATCTGGTTCGAGCTGGTCACCTCGTACGGCGCCACCATCGGGTCCGCGCTCGGCGCTCCGTACGCGCTGTGCCGGGGCGTCGGGCTCGGCGTGCGGGCGCGGTTCGGGATCGGCTACCGGATCCTGGAACCCGTCGTCCAGGTGATCAACAAGTTCCTCAGCCTGCTCAGCCCGTCCCGGGCCCCGCGGATACCGCCGATCGTGGCGTCCGCCGGACCGAGCTGGAGCGCCGACGTCTACCGCAACCAGGAGGTGATCCCGCCCGTCTCGATATGCGGACAGGTTCCCGGCTAGGCCGCGCCGACGCTGGGTCCACGGGCGCCGCTGTGCCACCATCCCGCCATGGACGCCGCACTGGTCGGCCGCGACGCGGTCGTCGAGCGGGTGTGGCGTGCCCTGACCGCCGGTGCGCCGGTGCTCCTCGACGGCCCGAGCGGCATCGGCAAGACCGCGCTCTGGCGGGCGGTGGTCGCCCACGCCGGGCGGACCGGCTGGCGGGTGCTGTCCGCCGCACCCACCGAGGCCGAGAGCGCGCTGCCGTACGCGGCACTCGCCGACGTGCTGCGCCCGCTCGCGGACGCGCTGCCGGGGCTGCCCGCACCGCAGCGGGCCGCGGCCGACATGGTGCTGCTGACCGGTGAGCACGACGGCGCGGTGGACGAACGGGCGGTGGGCGCGGCCACATACACGCTGCTCGACGCGGCGGTCACCGGCGCGCCCCGGGTCCTGCTCGCGGTCGACGATCCGCAGTGGCTGGACCCGCCGAGCGCCCGGGCACTGCGGTTCGCGCTGCGCCGGCTGAACCGGTGGCCCGCCGTCCTGGCCACGCACCGCACCGGGGACGACCCGCCGTTTCCGGTGCCGCTCGGGCTGGACGACGACCCGGCCGGACGGCACCGGCTGCTACGCGCCGACGTACCGCCGCTGGCCCCGGCGGACCTGCACCGCGTCCTGGCGGCCCGGCTCGGCGGCACGCTCAGCCGGCCGCTCACCGACCGGCTGGCCCGCGACGCCGACGGCAACCCGCTGCTCGCCATCGAGCTGGCCCGGGCGGTGCTGCGGCTGCCCCGCCCGCCCGCGCACGACGAGGACCTGCCCGTACCGTCGTCGCTGCGCCTGCTGCTCGCCGAGACGCTGCGGGCGCTGCCCGGCCCGAGCCGCGACGCGGTGCGGCTGGCCGCGCTGCTGACCGTGCCGACGGTGCGCGACCTGGCGTCGGCGGACGTGCCGGCCGGGGCGCTGGACGCGGCCGAGGACGCCGGGCTGGTCGCGGTCACGGCGAGCCGGATCGATTTCGCGCACCCCCGGTACGCGGCGGCGGTGCGCGAGAGCATCCCGCCGGGAGCCCGGCGGCGGCTGCACGCGCTGCTCGCCGGCGCGGTCGCCGACCCGGACGAGCGGGCCCGGCACCTGTCCCGGTGCACCGTCGCGCCGGACGCCGCCGTCGCGGCCGACCTGGCCGCGGCGGCGGCCCGGCAGCGGATGCGCGGCGCGTCCGCGCTCGCCGCCGACTGGTACGCCCGGGCCGCCGAGCTGACCCCGCCGTCGGCTGCCGCCGAGCGGAACCGGCGCCGCCTCGACGCGGTGCAGTGCCGCATCGACAGCGGCGACTACGCGGCGGCCGGGCGGGCTGCCGAGGTGGCGGCGGGTGAGCTGACCGGCGCCGAGCGGGGCGAGGCGCTGCTGTTGCGCGCGCTCGTCGCCTGGTGCGCCGACGACCTGGTCACCGCCGTCCGCGTCGCCGAGCAGGCGCTCGCCGCCGCCGGGCCGGACGGCGACCTGGCCGGGCGGATCCACACCCACCTGACCATGTTCCACGACCAGCCGGAGCCCGCCCGCCGGCACGCGCGGGCCGCGATCGCCCGCCTGTCCGACCGCGACGAGCACCGCCCGCTGCTCACCGCCGCGCTGCTGCTGCTGTTCTTCCACGAGGTACGCGCCGGCGGCCCGGCGTCCACCGAGCTGCTGGACCGGGCGCTGGCGCTGGAGGGCGGTGAACCGTCCTTCCTGGCCGGTTCGGTACCGGCGATCTGGTGGAAGTCGGTCGACGACCACGACCGGGCGCGGGCCCGGCTGCACCTGATGCTGGACCTGGCGGTGGCGCGCGGCGACGATCCGCTGCGGCACGAGGTGCTCACCCACCTCGGCGAGACGGAACTGCTGGCGGGACGCTTCGCCGAGGCCGGGACGCACATCGCCGCGGCCCGTGACCTGGGTGAGCAGCTGGGCACCGGGCTGGTGGGCGAGAGCTGGCTGGGCGGCGTGCTCGACGCGCACCGGGGACGGCTGGCTCAGGCCGGCGCGGCAGCGGCCGGGCTGCGCCGCGACGACGACCTCGGCGACGCCTGGAGCCGCCGGCTGCACCACCAGCTCACCGGGCTGGTGGCGCTTGCGTCCGGGGAGTGGGCCGCCGCCGCGGCGGCGTACGGCGCGCTCGCCGCCGACCTGGACGGATCGGGCATCGCCGAACCGCTGGGGCAGCGCTTCGAGCCGGACTGGATCGAAGCGTGCGTGGGCGCCGGTGACCTGGACACCGCGCACGCCGCGCTGGACCGGCTGGCCCGGCGCCACAGCCGGCTGCCGCGTCCGTGGACGACGCTGGGTCTGGCCCGCAGCCGGGTGCTGCTGGCCGGGGCCACCGGGACGGATCCGGGCACGGCGCTGGACGCGCTGACGCAGGCCCGGGCCGCGGTGCCGGAGGCGGTGCTGCCGCTGGACCGGGCCCGCTGCCTCCTCGCCGCCGGGCGCGCGTACCGGCGGGTGCGGCGACGCCGGGAGGCGCGGGAGGCGCTGGACGCGGCAGTGGCCGAGTTCGACGCGCTCGGCGCGTCCGCGTTCGCCGACCGGGCGCGGGCGGAGCTGGGCCGCATCGGCGCCCGCACCCCGGCGCCGACGACGCTCACCGCGACCGAGGAGCGGGTGGCCCGGCTCGCCGCGCGGGGGCAGACGAACCGGCTCATCGCCGACGCGCTCTACATCAGCCCGAAGACGGTCGAGGCCAACCTGGCCCGGGTCTACCGCAAGCTGGGCATCACCAGCCGCGCCGAGCTGGGCGCGGCGATGGGCCGGCCGCCCGGCGACTGAGACGGTCAGGACGCGGCGAGCGCGTCCAGGTGCGCGCCGAGCAGTTCCCGGGCGCGCCGGGGCGGCATCCGGTCGGGGTGCAGCAGCGCGTGCAGCGCGAGCCCGTCGAGCACCGCGTGCAGCCCCGCGACCGCCTCGGGGTCGGCGGCCGGTTCCCCGGTGAGCAGCGTGACGGCGAACTCGACGGCGCGTCGGATGCCGTCGTCCGCCTCGGCCGTCCGGGCGCGGGCGGCCGGGTCGGTCGGGGCGCGCGCGGCGAGCAGCAGCCACACCTCGGCCTCGCGGACGCGCTGGCGGTCGAGCGGCAGCAGTTGTTCCAGGATCCGCTGGGCGACCTCGCGCGGGCTGCCGCTGCGGTCGCCTCCGGTGATCCGCGAGGCCGCCTCGGCCTGCACGTGCTCCATGGCGAACACCAGCAGCTCGGTCTGGGTGGCGAAGTAGTGCCGCAGTGCGCTCGGTGACCAGCCCGCCTCGGCCGCGATGCTGCGGACGGTGGCGGCGCCGACGCCGTCGCGGTAGACGACCCGCCACATCGCCCGCGCCAGTTCGGCACGTCGCGCGTCGTGGTCGACGATCTTGGGCACGGGCCCCTCCGGAACCTGGTCGACGAGCGCTGTTACGGTTATCGCACAGCGTACTAAAAAAGGAGACCGCATGCTCGTGGCAGTGATCGTCGGATGCGAGGTGGCGTTCTGGGTGGTGCTGCTCGCCGGACTGATCGCCCGGTACCCGCTGCGCCGGCCCCGCCTCGGCGCCGCACTGCTGATCGCCGTGCCGGTCGTCGACCTGGTGCTGCTGGCCGCCACGATGATCGACCTGCGCCGGGGCGCGACAGCCACGTTCGCCCACGGCCTCGCCGCCGCGTACCTCGGGTTCTCGGTGGCGTTCGGGCACAGCATGGTGCGCTGGGCCGACCAGCGGTTCGCGCACCGGTTCGCCGGCGGTCCTCCCCCGAGCCGGGCGCCCCGGTACGGAATGGCACGGGCCCGGCACGAGTGGCGCGAGTGGGGCAAGGGCATGCTCGGCTGGGCCGTCGCCTGCGGCGTGCTGCTCGCCGGCATCGCCGTGGTGGGCGACGGCGAGCGCACCGCCGAGCTGTGGGCGTGGACCGGACGGCTCAGCGTGGTGATGGCGGGCTGGCTGGTGTTCTGGCCGGTCGCGTACACCGTCTTCCCGAAACGGGCGCCGCGCGACGCGTGAGGCTCACCCCTTGCGCCCGCCCGTCGCAATCCCCTCCACGAAGTGCCGCTGGGCCAGGAAGAACAGGACGATCATCGGTACGGTGGCGATCACGCTGGCGGCGAGGACGACCTCCCACTGCTGCTCGCCGCCGTAGCCGAACCGGTCCAGGATCACCTTCAGCCCCCGGGGCAGCGTGTAGAGCTGCTCGTTGCGCAGATAGATCAGCGGCTTCACCAGGTCCGTCCAGCTCGCCTTGAACTCGAACACGAACGCCACCAGCAGGGCCGGACGGACCAGCGGGAACGCCATCCGCCAGAACAGCTGCGGATAGCTGGCCCCGTCGACCCGGGCCGCCTCGAAGTACTCCCGGGGCAGCGACAGGAAGAACTGGCGCAGCAGGAAGATGTAGAACGCCGAGCCGAACAGGTTGCCGGCCCAGAGCGGCACCTGTGTGTCGACCAGGCCGAGCCGGTTCCAGATCAGGTACGTCGGGATCATGGTGACCGCGAACGGCAGCATCATGGTGGCCAGCACCAGCCCGAACAGCACGTTGCGGCCGGGGAACCGGAAGTACGCGAACCCGAACGCGACCCAGGCGCTGGACAACGTAGCCGCGGCCGCCGCCGCCACGCCCACCACGACGCTGTTGAACAGCCAGGTGAACAGCGGCATCGCGTCCCACGCCCGGGCGTAGTTGTCCGGCGCGAACGGCGTGGGCAGCAGGCCGGGCGCGAAGACGTACTCCCGGGGTCGCAGCGACGCGCCGACCAGCCAGACGAACGGCAGCAGGAAGACCACGGCGGCGGCCACCAGGGCGAGCACGAACAGCACGCGCTGCCAGCGGGGCCGGCGGCCGTCGTCGGCCTGCCGCACCGGTCCGGGTACGGTCACCGGCGCCACCACGGCGCCGGCAGCCGGCGGCTGACTCGTGGTGGTCACCGGTCCTCCCCCTCGTAGTAGACGAACCGGTTGCCGAGCTTCACCTGTACCAGCGTGATCACCAGGATGATCAGGAAGAGCAGCCAGGCCATCGCCGAGGCGAAGCCCATGTGCAGGAACTGGAACGCCTCCCGGAACAGGTGGATCACGTAGAACGACGCCGCGTCGCTGCTGAACGAGCCCGCGGTCTGCCGGTTGCCGAAGTACATGGTGTAGACCTCGGTGAACATCTGCAGCGACGCGATGGTGTTGACGATCAGCGTGAAGAACAGCGCGCCGGAGATCATCGGCAGCGTGACGTGCCGGAACCGCGCCCAGGCCCCGGCACCGTCGAGCTGGGCCGCCTCGTACAGGTCGCGGGGCACGCCCTGCAACGCGGCCAGGTAGATGATCACGGTGGAGCCGAGGCTCCACAGGCTCATCAGCACGATGCCCGGCATCACCCAGTCCGGGTCCGTGGTCCAGCTCGGACCGTCGATCCCGACCAGCGCCAGGCCGCGGTTGATCAGGCCGTCCTGCGTGTTGAGCAGCAGCAGGAACAGGATGCCGACCGCCACCGCCGGGGTCATCACCGGCAGGTAGAACACGGTACGGAAGAAGCCGGAGAGCCGGCCGACGCGCTTGAGCAGCAGGGCCAGCCCGAGCGAGATCGCCATCACCAGCGGCACGTGCAGCGCGGTGTAGTAGACGGTGTTGCCGAGGCTGCGCGCCACCTGCGGGTCCGACATCAGCTGCCGGTAGTTGTCCAGCCCGGTGAAGCGCGGTGGGTTGATCACGTCGTACTCGGTGAAGCTGAGCCACAGGCTGGCGAGCATCGGCCCGGCGGTGAACGCCAGGAACCCGACGATCCACGGCGCCAGGAACAGGTACGCCCAACGAGCCTCCCGCCGGGCCAGCGACGTGCGGCGCCGCCGGCCCGGTACGGCAGGGGTGACGGTGGTGGTGGCCATGGCGGGCTAGTCCGCGGCCTTGTCCAGCGCGGCGGTCGCCTCCCGCTGCGCCCGGTCGAGCGCCTGCGCGGGCTGCTCCTGACCGGACAGCACCCGGTTGACCGCGTCCGTCCACGCCTTGTCGAACTCGGCGCCGGCGGGCGAGGCGGGCATCGCGAACGCGGCGTCCTGCGCCTGGCGGATGGTCTGCACCGCGTCGTCGAAGCGCTTGTTGCCGGTGGGCTTGTACACCTCGTCGAAGATCTTCTTGTCGGCTGTCGTGTTGCCGGTCCAGAGGCCGGTGAAGGGCAGGTTGGCGGCCTTGCGCGCCTCGGCGCGGGCCTGGGCGGCGGCCAGCCAGGTGTCGGTGGCGGTCATCTGCTTGACGAACGCGCAGGCGGCCTCCGGGTTCTTCGCCCCCTTGGTGATCACCCACGCCTGCCCGGAGGCCAGGCTCAGCGGCTTGCCCTGCCGGTCGACGAACGGCTTGACCACCAGCTCGGCGTCCGGGCTGTTCTTCGCGGCCTGGTTGAGGAACCACTCCTCCATCGGCCACGCGGCGATCTGGTTCTTCGCGAGCGGGTTCTGCGCGCCGAAGAAGTCGAACGTGTCCCGGAACGACTTGAACTTCCCCCAGCCGCCCTGGGCCCGGATGAGCCCGACGCCGGTGGTGAGCGCCTCGACCACCTTCGGGTCGGTGAGGTTGGCCCGGGTGCCGTCGGCGGAGATCATGTCGGCGCCGTTGGCCTTGGCCCACATCGGCAGGAACTCGGGGATCTTCGGGTCGATGCCGATGCGGCTGAGCCGGCCCCCGGAGACGGCGGCGAGCCTGGCGTTGAGCGCGGGCAGGCCCGCCCAGTCGGCCAGGTTCACGTCGTCGGCGCCCAGCCCGGCCCGTTTGAGCAGCGCCTCGTTCAGGTAGAGCACACGGACCTGGGAGAACTCGGGAATGCCGTACACCGTGCCGCCGAGCGTCACCTGTTCCCGCGCGGACTGCCGGTACTGCGCCATGTCGATCCGCTGCTTCTCGACGCAGTCGGTGAGCGGCTGGATCGAGCCGCGCTCGGCGTACGTGCCGATGAGCTTGCGGTCCATGTAGACCAGGTCCGGTGGGTTGCCCGAGGCAACCGCCGACAGGAACTGCTGCTCGTCGAACGCGCCCTCGGTGATCGTCAGCCGGACGTCGCCGTGGTCACGCTTGAACGCGTCCACCCGGGTGGTGGCGATCTCGTCGGACAGGCTGAAGCCCATGGTGCTCAGCGCGCCGCTGCCCTCGGCGCCACCGCCGCCGGAGTCCCCTCCCCCGCCGACGCCGCCGCAGCCGCTGATCGCCAGGGTCAGCACCCCGGCCAACGCGGTCGCCCGCAGTTTCCGTGACATCGCCACCTCCCGTGATCGCGCCGGCCACTCTGCCGGGCGCGACCTGCACTTCTCCGGTGGGTGCGGCTTTCAAACCGGTTGATGCGCATCGGTTACCGTCGACCGCCCGGCGGCGGACGGCTCACCGCGCCGATCGACGGCGATCGCGACCAGCAGCAGCCCGGCCAGCGCCGCCAGCGCCAGCGCCGGCGGCAGTACCGTCCCGAGCGCGGCCAGCGGCAACGCCGCACCGGCGACGGCCAGCCGGGCCGCACCCACCGGCTGACCGGTCAACCGCCGGAACAGCAGCCGTCCGGCCAGGTAGACGGCCGCGCCGCCGAACAGCGCCACCGCCGCCGAGCCGTTCAGCCGGGGCCCGGCCTGCGGATCGGCGACGTGCTCCAGCACCTGTTCGACGCCGAGCGCCAGGAAGATGATGCCGGCGACGAGCAGCAGATGGGTCTGGCTGTAGGCGTCCGCGGCCATCCGGTCCCGCTGCGCCGCCGGTGCGGCGGCGAGCGTCCGGGCCGCCGCCGGGGACGTGCGGCGGAAGTAGAGCCACCAGAGGCAGACGGTCACCACGAAGGCGACGAGCGCCGCGGCGAGGACCGGCGGCTCGGTGACCGCCGAGGCCGCGCCCACCCCCGCGGCCACCAGCGACTCCCCCAGCGAGATGATCAGCACCAGGCCGTACCGCTCGGCGAAGTGCGTCGGGCTGCGCAGCGGCCAGGCGCCCCGGCGGGCGTACGACAGTCGTTGGCCGGCCACCTCGACGGCGAAGCCCAGCACCCACAGCGCCGCGTGCGCGGCACCGTCCATCAGCGCGCCGAGCAGCAGCGGCACCCAGCCGACGGCGCTGACGAACGCGAAGAACCGGATCCGGGCGCGCAGTTCCGGGTCACCCGCCGCGGCCCAGTGGAACAGCGTCAGGTGCACCACGCGCAGCACCACGTAGGCCAGCACGACGATCAACGGCCCGTCCAGCCCCGGACCGGACGTCCACGCCTCCGGCATGGCGAGCGCGGCCAGGAACAACGCGGCCATCGCGACCAGGAACCCGCCGCGCACCACCCCGACGTCGGCGGGCGTGTGGTTGCCCAACCAGGTGTACGACAGCCACGCCACCCAGAGCAGCACGAGCAGGAGCAGCCCCTTGGCCATCCCGGCCGGGGTCGGGTGCGGCTCGATCAGCGCCATGATCCGGGTGAGCGCGAAGACGAAGACCAGGTCGAAGAAGATCTCGAAGGGGGTGACCCGGCGCTGGTCCGGCCCCGGCCGGGGCGCGCGCAGCCGCCCTCGCACCCGTTCGCGTCCCACGTCCGCCGCCCTCCGCCGGTCCACCTCCTGCGCCGACGGTAGGCGGCCCCGGACGGTTGAATCGGGTGATTCCCGCGATCACGCCCGGCTCGGTCTGCCGACCGGTGCCCGCCCGGCGGTACGACGAGGCGGCGGCGCCGGGCTGTCCCGCCGGTCGGTGGCCGCAGCTCAGCCGGCGTCGGCGTCCGGCCAGGCGGCGCAGACCAACGCGGGCAGCACCTCGCCGGCCGGGCCACGCAGGTTCACCGCGCAGATCGCGTCCAGCGGCGTCGGCACCGGGTTCACCTGCACCACGGGCGCGCCGAGGCGGGCCGCCACGAGCGGGATCTCGGCGGCCGGGTGCACGAGCGCCGAGGTGCCCACCGTCAGCAGCAGGTCGCAGCCGGAGGCCGCCTCGACCGCCGCGTCGAGCGCGGCCGACGGCAGCGTCTCGCCGAACCACACCACTCCGGGCCGCACGGGCGCGCCGCATCCGGCGCAGGCGGGCGGGGTCAGCGGCCCGTCCTGCGATTCCGCCGCATGCGACACCGGCCCGCCGGGCGGTTCCGCCTCGTCATGCGCCTCCCGCCCGCCGAGCGGTTCCGCCTCGTCGTGCGCCTCCGGGCCGCCGGGCGGCACCGGCGCGCCGGAGGGTGGCGGCAGGTCGGGCGGCAGCGGCGCGGGCCGGGCGCAGGCCGAGCAGCGGGGCGCGAACAGGCTGCCGTGCAGGCGTACCGGGGCGGGCACACCGCCGCGCTCGTGCAGGTCGTCGACGTTCTGCGTGATCACCACGGTGTCCGGCAGCCGGGCCGCGATCGCCGCCACCGCCCGGTGACCCGCGTTCGGGAGCGCCCGGCGCACCCCGCGGCGGCGTGCCTCGTACCAGCCCCAGACCAGCGCCGGGTCGGCCCGGAACGCCGCCGGGGTCGCCAGCTCCTGCGGGTCGTACCGCTGCCAGAGCCCGGTCTGCGCGTCGCGGAACGTCGGCACGCCGCTCTCGGCCGACATGCCGGCCCCGGTGAACACCACCGGCCGCCGCGCGGCGGCGAGCAGCCGGCCCGCCTCGGCCAGCTCCGGCCCGGTCACACGTCCACCGTCAGCCGCACGTCGACCCGGTCACCCAGCTCGATCCCCTCCGCCCGGCGCGCCGCGACCCGCAGCGGCACCACGTACCGGCCGTCCTTGGGCCACAGCGACGTCCGCCAGCCGGTGTCACCGATGCGGACCGTCACCGGGATCATGCCCCAGCCGTAGGTGACCGACGCCGAGGCGGCCTCGATCGCCGCGCTCTGCTCGTCGGGCACCGTGACGAAGTGGTACGGCGCCGGGCCGCGCCAGAACCACACCTCGCCGCTGAACGCCAGCTCCATCCGGTCAGGATAGGGGCCGGGACCGACGCGACGGCAGCAGCCGCAGCCCGGCCACCGTCACCCAGGCGAACAGCGGGAACACGGCGACGCGTTCCATGCCGCCCACGCCGATGCCGGCGTCCACCCGGGACAGGAACAGCACGGTGCCGGCCAGGCCGAGCAGGCCCAGGAACGCGCTGACGATCCGCAGCTCACGCAGCAGCGGCGACCGGCCGAGCGCGGCGGCCAGCAGCGCCGCGTTGCCGAGCGCGAAGACCAGCAGCGCGCCGAGCACGTGCAGGTTCTCGTCCACGTCGGCCGGGTGGAGACCGGCCAGCACGTACCCGGACCCGGCGGCCACCGCCGACGCCACGGTGACGGTCGCGGCGCGGCCCGGGCGCAGCGCCCGGTGTGCGAGCAGCGCGCCGACCGCGAGCAGCAGCCCGGCGCCGACGAGCACCGTGTTCATGGCCGGGTGCCACGGCGAGCAGACCGGACGCGGGCGGCTGCTGTCCCACACGCCGCAGGTCACGTTGCCGAGGTCGCTGATGTTGTGTTCGGCCCAGCTGAACCGGGGCTGGTCCCAGACCAGGCCGACGACCACGTTGGCGGCCAGGAACGACACGGCGGCGAGCAGCCAGCAGGCGCCCGCGAGGCGGTTTCTCATCCGCCGAGTGCACCGTCGGCGGGCGCCCCGGCGCACGGGGCGTGGCGGGCCGGTTCGGGGTAGGGCCAGACCTACCCGGGAAGCGGGGTCCAGCCGGCTGGGAAGCACGGTGTGGCCTGGCTAGCGTCGGGCCATGACCGTTGATCACGGGTTGGCCGGCGCGTTGCGCCGCCGCCGCTACCTGCTGTCCGCGTGGCCGTGGCGGGCCCTGGCGTACGCCGTCACGACGCTGCCCCTGGCCGGCGCGGCGGCGCTCGGCGCGGCGGTGGTCGCCGCGCCGCTGCTGCTGGTGGCCGGCGCGCTGCGGCGGGGCCGCCCGGTCGACGCCCGGGCGCTGGCGGTGCTGGCCGTGCTGGCGCTCGTGGTGGTGGCGCTCGCGCCGCTGGCCGGCGCGCCGGTGGCGGCGGTCGAGCGGTGGCGCCTCGGCCTGGTCGACGACCGACCGGTGACCGCGCCGCGGTGGCGCGGGATCACCGCCCGCCTCACCACCGCCGCCGGGTGGCGGGAGGCCGCGTACCTGGCCGTGCTGGGCGTGGCGGTGCCGCTGGCGTACGGGATGGTCGGTCTGCTCGTGCTGCTGGACGCGGTGCTGGTCGCCGGTCCGTGGCTGGCCGGCGGCGAGGACCGGATCGTGCTGATCTGGGCCACTGTCGACTCCCCGGCCGAGGCGGTGCCGTACGCGCTCGCCGCTCTGCTGGCGGTCCCCGCGCTGGTCTATCTGGCCGGCCTGCTCGTAGCGGTCCAGGCGACGGCGGCCCGCCTGCTGCTCAACGACGCACCCGCCGGGACGGCGCTGCGCGAGGTGACCCGTTCCCGGGCCCGCCTGATGAGCGCCTACGAGGCCGAGCGCCGCCGCATCGAGCGGGACGTGCACGACGGCGTGCAGCCGCGCCTGACCAGCCTCACCCTCCAGCTCGGGCTGGCCCGCCTCGACGTGCCGGACGGCTCCCCGGCGGCGGGGCCGCTCGCGTCCGCACACGAGCAGGCCAAGGAGCTGATGGTGACGTTGCGCGGGATCGTCCACGGCATCCGCCCGGCGCAGCTCACCGAACTCGGCCTGGCCGCCGCCGTCGGTGACCTGGCCGCCCGGTCGGTCGTCCCGGTCGCCGTGCACGCCGACCTGACCCGCCCGGTGCCGGAGCTGGTGGAGACCACCGCCTGGTACGTGGTCTCGGAGACGCTCGGCAACGTGGCCCGGCACTCCGGGGCCACCCGGGCCGAGGTGCGGCTGATCCGCGACGAACGGCTGCTGGTGGTGGAGGTACGCGACGACGGCCGGGGAGGCGCCGACCCGGCGCGCGGCACCGGCCTGACCGGGCTCGCGGACCGGGTGGCCGCGGCGGACGGGCGGCTGCTGCTGTCCAGCCCGCCCGGTGGGCCTACCCTCGTGCGGGTGGAGCTGCCGTGCCGTCCGTGACCCGGGTCGTCCTGGCCGAGGACGAGGTCCTGCTCCGGGAGGGCCTGGTGGGCCTGCTGACCCGGTTCGGCTTCGTGGTGGACGCCGCCGTGGGTTCCGCCCCGGAGCTGCTCGACGCGGTCCGCACGCACCGCCCCGACCTGCTGGTGACCGACATCCGGATGCCGCCGCAGCACCGCGACGACGGCCTGCGGGCGGCGGTCGCGTTGCGCGCCGAACGTCCGGACCTGGCCGTGGTGGTGCTCAGCCAGCACGTGCAGAGCGCGTACGCGGCTGCGCTGCTCGACAGCGGCGACGGCAACCGGGTCGGCTACCTGCTCAAGGACCGGGTGGCAGACGTCGCCGAGTTCGCCGCCACGCTGCGCCGGGTGGCGGCCGGCGGCACCGCCGTCGACCCGGACGTGGTGCGGCACCTGCTGCGCCGCCCCCGCGACCCGCTCGGCGCGCTGTCTCCCCGGGAGCGGGAGGTGCTGGGCCTGATCGCCGAGGGACACTCCAACAGCGCGATCGCGGCGCGGCTGCACGTCACCGAGGCGGCGGTGGGCAAGCACGTGGGCAACATCCTGGCCAAGCTCGGTCTGCCGCCGGACGAGGACACCAACCGGCGGGTGCTGGCAGTGCTGGCCTGGCTGCGCGCGGCGGGCTGACCGGGGCCCTACAGGTTCATCGGCACGGGGTCGGTGGCCAGCGCCCGGAACCGCTCGCGCGGGTCGGACACCAGCCGCCGCTCGGTGAGGTCGAGCAGGCCACCCACCCCGGTCACCGAGGCCACCGGGATGCCGTCGGCGCGGGTGAACTCCTGGCCGATCCGGAACGTCTTGCCCTCGCCCCAGTGGAACTCGCAGGTCACGTCCACCTCGTCGCCGCCGCGCAGCTCCCGCAGGTAGCGCACCGTCACCTCCAGCGCGACCGGCCCGACGCCGCCGGCGAGCAGCCGGTCCTGGCCGATGCCGGAGGCGCGCAGGCACTCCCAGCGGGCGTGCTCGGCGTACTGGAGGTAGACCGCCTGGTTGAGGTGTCCCTGCGTGTCGAGTTCGTAGCCGCGCACGGTGACGCGTACCCGGAACGGATCTGCCATGCCGGCAGCCTAACCAGGGGCGCAGCGGTAATCGGCGTGCGGTCCGGGCCGTGTGGTCCTAGCCTCCCCGGCGTGACCCTGGAGATCGTGACACTGGCGCAGCGGCCCGGCCTGGCGCCGCTGCTGGACACCGACTTCGACGGCGCCTGGCCGCCGTTCATGCTCTGGGATCCGATGGGCGCCCTCTACTACGGCGTCGCGCACGAGCTGTACCCCGAGTTCGTCTTCGCCGCCGTCGACCCGGCCGAGCCGGGCCGGGCCGTCGCCCGCGGGTATGCGGTGCCGCTGCGCTGGACCGAGGACGAACTGCCCGACGGCGGCTGGGACCGGGTGATCCAGCGGGCCACGCTCGGCCGCCTCACCGGGTCCACCCCCAACCTGGTGTCCGCGCTGGAGATCTGCGTGCGCCCGGACCGGCGCGGCGGCGGGGTGTCCGGGCTGATGCTCGCGGTCATGCGTGCGGCGGTGGCCCGCGCGGGCTTCGACACGCTGGTGGCGCCGGTGCGCCCGAGCGGCAAGGCCGCCGTCCCGGACGTGCCGATGGCCGAGTACGCGGCCCGGCGCCGCCCCGACGGACTGCCGGCCGACCCGTGGCTGCGGGTGCACGTCCGCGCGGGCGGGGTGATCGAGCGGGTCGCGCCCCGGTCGATGACGGTGACCGGCACCCTCGCCGACTGGCGGCGCTGGACCGGGCTGCCGTTCGACACCTCCGGCCCGGTACGCGTGCCCGGCGCGCTGACGCCGGTGCTCGTCGACGCCGGCCACGACCACGCCGCGTACGTCGAACCGAACGTGTGGGTGCGGCACCGGCTCTGAGCGGGCCCGCCGGTCAGGCCGGCCAGGCGTGACCGATCCCGTCGAGCAGCAGCACCACGCCCTCGGTGGCCGCCTCCCGGTCGCGGGAGATCTCCCGGTACTCCGGTGAGGTGGACCAGCGCTCGAAGTCCTCCCGGCTGTCGAACGACAACAGCACCGCCTTCTGGTGCGGCCACTCCCCCTCGACCACGCGGGGGGCGGTGTCGGCAGCGAGCAGCTTCCCGCCGTAACGGGCCAGCACCGGCGGGAAGGCGGCGGCATACCTGTCGTAGCGCGCCCGGTCGTGGATGGTGAGCTGTGCGAGGGCGTAGACGGTCACCGGCCCAGGCTACCGACGTCCGACGGCTGCGGCCTCGTCCGTCGGGCCGGATCCCGCGCCGCCGCGAGCCGGGCCGACTGTCCGGTGTGCTCTAGCCATTATGGCTCTGACCTGCGAATACTGGTAGCAGGACCGCGCGGCGTGGGGAAAGAGGTGGGGCACGATGATCGAGCAGGAGACCCAGCCGGAGGCCATACCGGAACCCCGGAACGCGCCGGAGGGCGCGCCGTCCCGGCCCGCGACGCCGGTTCCCGGCGCGGTGTGGCAGGTCCGCGTACGGACCAAGCTCGACGACCTGTACCAGCAGCTCGCGGTGCTGTCCCCGCGCGACCCCGAGCGGGCCGAGGCGCTGCGCGCGCAGCTGTCCCGGGTGGAGGTGGTGCTCGGGCGCAGCGGCGTGGTCGAGTGGTTGCGCGGCGGCAACCTGGAGTACGCGTGGCAGACGATCCACTCGGTGGAGCGGGCCACGGTGGCGCTGCGCTCCGCGGACGAGCTGACCGGGCTGCTGCCCGCGTACCGCAGCGCGGCGGCGCAGGTGCTGCCGGCCGACGACAAGGTGCTCACCGACCTCGACACCGTGACCGGCGGGGTGCCCGCGGACCTGCTGCGCGCCCGGGTGCAGGCGTTGCTGCTGCGCTACCACTCCGCGTCCGACGAGTTCCACGAGTCGGCGCGCCGGCTGCGCAACCGGATGCTGGGGCTGTCGGTGTTCGCGCTGGTGGCGGAGGTCCTCGTGGTGCTGGTGCAGTGGCTCAGCCGCGACGTCCGGCTGCTGGAGGCGCCGACCGACGCCGGTGGCGTACCGGCCTGGCGGCTGCTGTTCTTCGTGCTGATCGCCGGGGCCCTCGGGGCGTTCCTCAGCGCGCTGCCGTCGATGATCACCTCACGGTCCGGCGGGCTGCCCTACAAGCTGCCGTTCCAGCAGGGGCTGCTGAAGCTCGCCGTCGGCCCGCTGGTCGCGGTGGTCGGCATCATGCTGGTCATCGGCGGCCTGGTGGAGACCAGCGTGAGCAGCACGGCCGCGCTGCTGGGCCTGGCGATCGTGTTCGGCGCCGGGCAGCAGGCGGTCACCGCGTTCGCCGACCGGCGGGCCGCCGAACTGCTCGGGCCGGGGGCCAAGAGCTGATGCCGGACGGCGGCCACCCGGCCTGGGTAGCCTGATCCCATGATCTTCATTACCGCGAAGTTCCGGGTCCGTCCGGAGGACGCCGACAACTGGCCGCAGATCGCCGCCGACTTCACCGCCGCGACCCGGGCCGAGCCCGGCTGCCTGTGGTTCGACTGGTCCCGCAGCCTGGACGACCCGACCGAGTACGTGCTGGTCGAGGCGTTCCGGGACGACGAGGCGGGCGCGGCGCACGTGCAGTCGGAGCACTTCCGGACCGCCCAGCGCACGCTGCCGCCGCACCTGGCCGAGACGCCCCGGATCGTCAACGTGACGGTGCCGCAGCAGGACTGGTCGCGCTTGGGCGAGATGGCGGTGCCCGGCGACGCCGCGAGCTGAAGATTTCCCACGGTTTACCGCTCAGGGATTGAAGCTTGTTTTCAGCTCCCGCTACCCTCGGCGGAAAGATCCACCATCCACCGTGGAGGAGCTGAAGCATGCGCAAGCTGATGGCGGCGCTCGGCGCCGGGGCGATGACGGCCGCGGGCCTGCTCGCGGTCGCGACACCGGCCCAGGCCGCGGCCTGCACCCTGGTGCAGTCGGAGATCTACAACGGGGCGAACCTGATCGCCTGGTCGCGCGGCCTGGACGGCTGCTCGGGCGACGTCTACTGGGAGATCCAGTCCGGTGACGGCGGCACGTGGCAGGTGACCGACAGCGGCACCACGCACTACGACGACCAGGTGGTCAGCTACTACGGCGACGTGGACCTGCCGTGCTACCTGCGGGTGTACGCGGCGTACGGGGACCAGGAGCGGCTGACCCGGCCGGTGCGCAACAACAACTGCGCGGGCTGACCACTGGCCGGGGCGCGTCGGGCGCCCCGGCCGCACCGCCGGTCAGGGGATGGTCAGGCCGTACGCGGCGAGGATCTCCAGGATCGGCTGGTAGTAGCTGGTGCCGCCGCTCGTGCAGTTGCCGCTGCCGCCGGACAGGACGCCGATGACGGTGCCGGTCGCCGCCACGTAGAGCGGGCCGCCGCTGTCGCCCGGCTCGGCGCAGATGTTCGTGCGGATGAGCCCGGTGACGCTGCCCTCGGCGTAGTTGACTGTGGCGTTCAGCCCGGTGACGGTGCCGCACCGCACGCCGGTGGTGGCGCCGCTGCGGCAGACCGCCTGTCCGACGTACGCGCTGCCGGCGGCGGTGACGGTGATCTGCCCCGGGTAGGTGTGGATCGCGCTCGGGTGGGCGACGGTGCCGGTGTAGCGGACCACGCCGTAGTCGTTGCCGGGGAAGCTGCTGCCGGTCCGGCTGCCCAGCACCGTGGTGCCGGCGCTGTCGGCGTACCAGGTGGCGGCCAGGCGGGTGCAGTGCCCGGCGGTCACGAAGTACCAGGTGGTGCCGCGGCGCACGTTCGCGCCCAGCGAGCAGCGCCCGCCGCCGCCGTAGATCGCCTGACCGCCGGCGATCAGCGTGCGCAGGCGCCCGGGTTCGTGGCGCAGCACCGCGCCGGCCCGGTCGGCGGTCCGGCGTACCGCCGCCAGCTCGCGCCCGCGTACCGTGTCGTCGGCGGTGACCGTGAGCCGGCCGGTGGCCGGGTCGTGCTCCCAGGCGGTGCCGGGCGTGCGGATCCCGGCGAGCGCGGCGGGGTCGGGCGGCGGTGCGGCGGCGCCGGCGCGGGCGACCGCCGGGGCGCCGGCGAGCAGGGCGGCGAGGACGAGTACGACGAGCGCGGGTCGGCGCATGCTCCGGCACCTCTTCCATCGTCTACGGTCGATTCACCAAGCATCGGTCCGCAGGCTCGATCGACTCAACCGGCAGAACTGGCGACCCCCGAAACTTCCGGAGCCACGGCGGGCGGCACGGGCGCGCCCGCAGGCCGCGCCCACACGCGGATCCCGCCCGCCCACCCGGCACCGCGTGCCACGATGTCGACATATCGAGGTGATTAAGTTTTCGGAACGCTTCCGGTAGGCTCCGGGCAGAGATTCGCTTCGATCACCCACGATGTGCCGGGGAGTCCCTCCCCCACCTGGCGCGGCCACCGGGCGGCCGCGCGGAGCCGACATCGTGGCGGGCGGTGGCCGAGGCGAGCCGATCCCATTGACAGGCTAGAGAGGCGTTCAGATGGACAAGGTGCTCGCCCGCGGCAGCGGGAGCGCGGCAGCCCGGTCACGCCCGCGGACCGCAGTGGTCGCGATGGTGGCGGGGGCCGCGGTGGTCGCCGCCACGATTGCGGTGGCGACAAGCGCCAGCGCCGGCACGACGCTCGGCGCGTCGGCGGCGGAACAGGGCCGGTACTTCGGCACGGCGGTGGCGGTGAACAAGTTGTCCGACAGCACGTACGTCGGAATCCTGAACCGCGAGTTCAACATGGTCACCGCCGAGAACGAGATGAAGTGGGACGCCACCGAGCCGTCCCGGAACCAGTTCAACTTCAGCGCCGGCGACCGGCTCGTCGCGCACGCTCAGGCAAACGGCATGCGGGTACGCGGCCACGCGCTGCTCTGGCACCAGCAGCAGCCCGGCTGGACGGGAAGCCTGTCCGGCAGCGCGCTGCGCGACGCGATGATCAATCACGTCACCCAGGTCGCCACCCACTACCGGGGCAAGATCCACTCCTGGGACGTGGTGAACGAGGCGTTCGACGACGGCAACAGCGGCGCCCGCCGCAACTCGAACCTCCAGCAGACCGGCAACGACTGGATCGAGGCCGCGTTCCGTGCCGCGCGCGCCGCCGACCCCGGCGCCAAGCTCTGCTACAACGACTACAACACGGACAACTGGAACTGGGCCAAGACCCAGGGCGTCTACAACATGGTGCGGGACTTCAAGTCCCGGGGCGTGCCGATCGACTGCGTCGGTTTCCAGTCGCACTTCAACAGCGGCTCGCCGTACCCGAGCAACTACCGCACCACGCTGCAGAACTTCGCCGCGCTCGGCGTCGACGTGCAGATCACCGAGCTGGACATCGAGGGCTCGGGCAGCAGCCAGGCCACCACGTACGGCAACGTGACCCGAGACTGCCTGGCCGTGCCGCGCTGCAACGGCATCACGGTCTGGGGCATCCGCGACACCGACTCGTGGCGGGCCAGCGGCACCCCGCTGCTGTTCGACGGCAGCGGGAACAAGAAGCAGGCGTACACCGCAGTGCTGAACGCGCTCAACGAGGGCGGCACCCCGCCGCCCACGACCGCGCCGCCGACCAGCACCCCGCCCACGTCGACGCCGCCGACCAGCACGCCGCCGACCAGCGAGCCGCCGACGACTCCCCCGCCGACCGGCGCCTGCACCGCCACGATCACCACCAACCAGTGGCCGGGCGGCTTCGTGACAAACGTGCGGATCACCGCGGGCTCCAGCGGGCTCAACGGGTGGGCCGTGTCGCTCACCGTGCCGTCGGGCTCGGCGGTCACGAACACCTGGAGCGCCCAGGCCAGCGGCACCAGCGGTGCGGTGACCTTCCGCAACGTCGACTACAACCGCCAGGTCGGTGCCGGTGGCACCACCGAGTTCGGATTCCAGGGCACGGGTACCGCGCCCTCCGGCACGCCGACCTGCGCGGCCGGCTGACCGTCGGCGCGACCCGGCACGGGACCACCGTGCCGGGTCGCGTCCCCGGCGGGCTCCGCGCGCCGACCGTACAGTGGGGCAGGTCCTGTTCCACCGTTTCGCCCGGAAGGACCACAGTGAACCGACGCATCAGGACCACCCTCGGCGTCGCCCTGGCCGCCACCCTCGTCACCACCGCCGCGCCGGCCCCCGCCGCCGCTGCCCACGACCGACGTCCCACGGTCATCGCGCTGCCGGACGGCTTCCAGCCGGAGGGCGTCGCCACCGCCGGCCGGTACGCCTGGTTCGGGTCGCGGGCCACCGGTGAGATCTACCGCGCCGACCTGATCACCGGGGCGGGCAAGCAGGTCAGCCCCGCCACCGGCACCCCGTCGCTCGGCCTGAAGGTCGACCCACGGGGCCGGCTCTTCGTCGCCGGCGGCACCGCCGGTGACGCCCGGGTCATCGACACCCGTACCGGCGCCGTGCTCGCGAGCTACCGGTTCGCCGAGGCGCCGACGTTCGTCAACGACGTGACGCTCACCCGCGACGCCGCCTGGTTCACCGACTCGAACCGGCCGGTGCTCTACCGCCTGCCGCTGGGACGCGGCGGCACGCTGCCGCCCGCCGGCGGCTTCACCACGCTCCCGCTGACCGGCGACTTCCAGCAGAGCGGCACCGGCGTCAACCTCAACGGCATCGTGCCCACCCCGGACGGGCGGGCGCTGATAGTCGTGCAGTCGAACACCGGCACGCTGTTCCGGGTGGACCCGGCCACCGGCGTCACCACCGCCGTCGACGTGCCGGGCACCACGTTCGTCAACGGTGACGGCCTGCTGCTGCTCGGCCGCACGCTGTACGTGGTGCAGAATTTCCTCAACCAGGTCGCCGTGGTCGACCTGAACCGCTCCGGCACGGCCGGCGTCGCGCGCGGCGTCATCACCGACCCGGGCTTCGACGTGCCGACCACGGTGGCCGCCGCGCTCGGCCGGCTCTACCTGCCGAACGGCCGGTTCACCACCCCGCCGACGCCGACCACCCCGTACACGGTCGTCGCTGTCGACGCGCGCTGAGCCACGCCGGCCGCCACCCGTCCGGGTGGCGGCCGGCCCGGTTCACTCCTCCATCTCCGGCCCGAGCAGCCGGATCTCCTCGATGTCGATGGCCGCCTGGAGCTGCCGCAGCACCGCGTCGTCGATCTGCCTGGTGTTGCGCAGCCGGGTGATCTCCTGCCGCTTGTGGTCGAGCACCCGCAGCCGCAGCCGCCGGGCCATCTCCCGCTCCGCCTCCGCGTCATCACCGCCCGGGTCGCGGGCGTCGGCCAGGTGCTCCTCGTAGTCGGCGCGCAGCCGGTCCACCGTGTCCTGCGTGGCGCCCACGTCGTCGGCGGCCCGGGGCAGCGCCTCCAGGGCGGCCTCGGTGGCCCGGATCCGGGCCCAGCGCACCTCGTCGTCGCGTTCCCGATCGCCGGTCAGGCCGGCCCAGCTCACGACAGCGGGCAGGGTGGTGCCCTGCACCAGCATGATCAGCACGATCACCACCACGGTCACGAAGATGATCAGGTCGCGTTCGCGCACGGCGCTGCCGTCGTGCATGGTGACCGGCACGGCGAGCGCGGCGGCGAGCGAGACGGCGCCGCGGAACCCGGCCCAGCCCACCGCGGTACGCATCCGGCCGTCGAAGTGCCGCGCGCGGCTCGACTCCCGCCGGTCCACCCGTTGCAGCGCCGACACCGACAGGTGCACCCAGACCAGCCGGATCACCACCACGACCAGGGCGACGAGCGCCGCGATGCCGAGCGACGCGGCCGGCGAGTGGCTGGTGATGCTGCGCAGCGAACGCGGCACCTGCGTGCCGAGCAGCACGAACAGGCCACCGTTGACCATGAAGGTGGAGAGGTCCCAGAACGCGAACGCGGTGACCCGGGAACGGGCCCGGATCACCCGGGGCGCGGCGTACGACAGCAGCAGCCCGGACACCACCACCGCGAGCACGCCGCTGGCGTGCACCGCGTCGGCGAGCAGGAAAGCGACGAACGGGGTGAGGATGCTCAGCCCGCCCTCGCGCATCGGATCGTCGACGTGTTTGCGGATCAGCACCACGACCGTGCCGACGAGCAGGCCGGCGGCCACCCCACCGGCCGACTTACCGACGAACTCGCCGGTGAGCGTCAGCGCTCCGGGCACCGTCCCGCCCGCGACAACGCCGGCCGCCACGGCGAACAGCACGAGCGCCGTACCGTCGTTGACCAGGCTCTCCGCGCGCAGTGTGGTGAGGATGCCACGCGGCATCCGCTTGGCCAGGCCGGCCACGGCTGCTGCGTCGGTCGGCGCCAGGACCGCGCCGAGCACCCACGCGGCGGCCGGCTGCACGCCGAGGGCCTGCGCGGTGAACGCGACGGCGGCCATCGTGACGATCACCAGCACGACGGCGAGGCCGATGATCACCACCAGGTTGGCCCGGATCTCGCGGAGGCTGATGACCAGGCTCTCCCGGTAGAGGATCGCCGGGAGGAACAGCACCAGCACGACCTCGGGTTCGAGGATCAGGTCGTCGAACGGCGGCAGCAGGCCGATCAGCGCGCCCATGGCGATCAGCAGGACCGGGGGCGCGACGCTGTAGCGACCGCCGATCGTGGTGCCGACGAGCACGGTGGCGCCCAGCACCGTGATCAGCACGAGTGCTTCCACGCCGTACCCCCGTCACCGTCCGCCGGGAATCACGGTGCCGTACGGCGGCGGCCGGGCGGGACGGAATCGGTGATCGCTACTCGAAGCGGGACGGATCTCCGGCGCCGTGGCGCAGGATCTCCGGCTCCGGGCCGGACAGGTCGACCACGGTCGTCGGCTCCAGCCCGCAGTCCCCGGCGTCGACCACCGCGTCGACGAGGTGGTCCAGCCGTTCCTTGATCTCCCAGCCCTGGGTCATCGGCTCGTCCTCGCCGGGCAGCAGCAGCGTGCTGGTCAGCAGCGGCTCGCCGAGTTCGGCGAGCAGCGCCTGGGTCACCGTGTGCCGGGGTACGCGCGCGCCGACCACCCGCCGCCGCGGGTCCTGCAACCGGCGCGGCACCTCGGCGGTGGCCGGGAGCAGGAACGTGTAGCTGCCCGGGATGACGGACTTCACCTGCCGGAAGACCGCGTTGCTGAGCTTGACGAACTGGCCGAGCTGGGCGAAGTCGGCGCACATCAGCGTGAACGGATGGCGGTCGTCGAGCCGCCGGATCTCCCGGATCCGCTCCACGCCGTCGCGGTTGCCGATCCGGCAGCCGAGCGCGTAGCAGGAGTCGGTCGGGTAGGCGATCACTCCGTCGGCGCGCAGCAGGTCCACCACCTGCCGGATCACGCGGGGCTGGGGGTTGTCCGGATGCAGGTCGTAGTACCTCGCCACGCCGGTCAGCCTATGTCCGCGCCCGGGCGGGCGCAGGTTTGGCCCGGGCGGTTTCCGGAAACAGGTGGGGGCCGTTCACGACAGGGGGACCGAATCATGTCCGAAGCCAGCACAGACCGCGTCGCCGACCGCCCCGCGGAGGTGACCGATCCGCTGCTGTGGGACCTGGCCGCCGCGGTGGCCGACGCGCACCAGCCGGACGACGAGCGCGTCTGCGCCAGCCCGAGCTGCGCCGGGGCGGCGTGGCCGTGCGCGGCCTGGAACAACGCGCAGGCGGGGCTGAGCGCCGCCCGGACGCCCCGGCAGTCCGCCGGCTCGCCGCAGTCCGCCTCGCGGCCGATCGCCGGGCAGCCGGGGACCGGCCGGGCCGGTGCCGCCGGCGAGCCGGGCACGGCCGCGGTACGCACCGACGCGCGGAGCCTCGCCGCCACCGCGGCCTGACTCAGCGTAGGCGCACACGTCCTCGCGCCGCCTCCGGTCGCCTCGGCCGGAGGCGGCGCTCGTGCGCGCCGTCGACGCTGGTCAGCGCGCTTCGCGAGGTGACCGGTGGAAGTTCCTCGCGCTTGGGAGAGCGCTCTCTTTGGTAACAAGACATTGACGGATCCGTAACCCGAACCTTACTGTCCCTTCTCAAGAGAGCGCTCTCACAACTGCCGGACCACCACTCCGTACCCCGCCTTCTCCTCGTGAAGGGGACCTCCATGACCCTCCTGCGGGACTTCTCCCCCGACCCCGTACCCCCGGCCCCGCCCGTCCCGTCCCCGGCCCGCCGGCGCGGCCTGCGGGCGACCGCCCTCGTCGCCGCGTCGGTGCTCGCCGCCGGCCTGCTCGGAGTCGTGGTCGGCGGTGGCGGCACCGCCACCGCCGGCGCCGTCGGCGCGGGCAGTTACACCGAGACCCGGCCGCCCGGCACCCTGCTGCCGAAGGGCTGCGGCGCGATCAGCACCGACCCGAGGACGTTCGTCACCGCCGACGCGCCGTCCGGCGCGATCCCCACGAACGACTGGTGGTCGTCGCTGATCTGGAAGCGCAACAACTGCACCGGCAGCGAGATCCTGCACGCGCACCCACTGGCCTTCAAGGCCGAGAACAACGGGCTCGGCCTGTCGTACACCACCACGCCGGCGATCAGCGGCACCGCTACCGGCGTCGGCGAGTTCCACTACCCGTACGGCGAGGACGTCCGCGTCGGGATGCCCGGGCTGTCCGCACCCGTGGTGAAGGCCGCCGGCTGGAGCGACTGGACGGTCACCGCCGACTGGAGCGACGGCAGCCGCACCATGCGCGCCACCATCGGCCACGGCCTGCCGTTCAGCTACTACACGGTCAGCGGCGGCACCGCGCAGCTCACCGCCACCGCGACGCCCACCGTGTGGCGCAACTCCGGCGCCACCATCGGCTTCACGGTCAACGGCCACGACTACGTCGCGTACGCCCCGGCCGGCGCGACCTGGACCGTCAACGGCGCCGGCATCAGCTCGACGCTGGCCGGCAAGGGGTACTTCTCGGTCGCGGTGCTGCCCGGCGGTGGCGACCGGGCGGCACTGGCCGACACGTACGCCCGGTACGCCCACGCCCACGTCACCGGCACCCGGATGAGCTACGCCTACGACCCGTCCGCCGGCACCGTGCGCACCACGTACGCGTTCACCACCACGCCCCGCGAGGGCAGCGAGACGAAGACAGTGGTGGCGCTCTACCCGCACCAGTGGCGCAGCCTCACCGGCGCCACCCCGATCAGCCCGACCTACGTCTCGGCGCGCGGCGCCATGCGGGTGCTCACCGGCGTGCCGTCGTTCACCACGTCCATGCGCTTCACCGGTGTGCTGCCCGAGGTGCCCGCCGTGGGCGACTCCAGCGGCGCGGACCTGTCCACGGTCACCGGCTACCTCAACGCCGAGCAGGGCAACCCGGAGGGCGTCAGCGGCACCGACACCTACTGGGCCGGCAAGGGACTCGGCCGGGCCGCCCGGATCGCCGAGATCGCCGACCAGCTCGGGCAGACCTCGGTCCGCGACGCGGCGCTGACCGCGATGCGGAACCGGCTGACCAACTGGCTCACCGCCGGCTCCGGCGAGACCGGGCAGCTTTTCTACTACGACCGCAACTGGGGCACGCTGATCGGCTACCCGGCCTCGTACGGCTCCGACGAGGACCTCAACGACCATCACTTCCACTACGGCTACTTCATCGCGGCCGCCGCCACGCTCGCGAAGTTCGACCCGGGCTGGGCCGACGACAGCCGCTACGGCGGCATGGTCGACCTGCTGATCCGCGACGCCAACAACTACGACCGCGCCGACAGCCGCTTCCCCTACCTGCGGGACTTCGACATCTACGCCGGGCACGACTGGGCCTCCGGGCTGGCGCCGTTCTTCGCCGGCAACAACCAGGAGTCCTCGTCGGAGGGGATGAACTTCGCCAACGCGCTGATCCAGTGGGGCCAGGCCACCGGCGACACCGCCGTCCGCGACGCCGGTGTCTACCTGTGGACCACCCAGTCCGCAGCGATCTCCGAATACTGGTTCGACGTGTACGACCAGAACTTCCCGGCCGCGTTCGGGCACAAGACGGTCGGCATGGTCTGGGGCGACGGCGGGGCCTACTCGACCTGGTTCTCCGCCGCGCCGGAGATGATCCAGGGCATCAACATGCTGCCGATCACCGGCGGTCACCTCTACCTGGGTGACTTCCCGGAGTACGTCAAGGCCAACTACGCCGAGCTGGTCACCAACAAGGGCGGCCCGCCGACCGTGTGGCAGGACATCGTCTGGGAGTTCCTGGCCCTCGGCGACGGCGAGCAGGCGCTGCGCAACTTCCGCGCCAACAGCGGGTTCACCAGCGAGGAGGGCGAGAGCAAGGCACACACGTTCCACTGGATCCGCAACCTGGCCGCGCTCGGCACCGTGGACACCACAGTCACGGCGAACCACCCGCTGGCGAAGGTGTTCGTCAAGAACGGCGTCCGCACCTACGTCGCCTCGAACATCACCGCCCGGCCGCTGACCGTCACGTTCTCCAACGGCACGACGCTCGCGGTGCCGGCCGGGAAGACCGCGACGTCCGGGGCGTACACGTGGAGCGGTGGCAACGCCACCGGCGGCGGCACCGTGCCGACCGGTCCCCCGCCGACCACGACGCCCACCCCGACCCCGACGGCGACCACCGCGAGTCCCACGCCGACCACCGCGAGTCCCAGCCCGACGGGTACGGGCAGCCCGCTGAAGCCGGTCCGGTACCTGCGGTCCGGCGGCGGGCTGGACGGCACCGCAGGCACCGCCGGCACGGTGAACGTGGCGGCGGCGACCGGCAACTCCGACGGCACGCCGACCAACCCGCAGGTGTTCACCGCCACCGGGCTGACCGGCACGTACACCGGCGGGGCGACCGCCTTCGACCTGGCCGTCGACGCGGGCACCGCGGTCGGCAACGGCGTCCAGATCCGGGTGTCCTACGACCTGACCGGCAACGGCAGCGTCGAGCGGGTGGAGACCTACAGGTACTTCGCCACCGACCCGATCCCGGGTGCGGAGCGGTACCGGCAGACCCAGGGCCTGCTCTCGTCCACCGGCACGCTGGGCAACCTGGCCGGCGGCACGGTACGCGTCGAGGTGTGGAACGCCATCGGTGGCGCACCCACGATCGTCGGCGTCGGCAACGCCTCGACGGTCACGCTGCCGTACGGCTCCTGACCCACGGTTCCGGCGCCCCGGCCCTCGCGGCCGGGGCGCCGGCGGCGGCAGCCCGGCGAGGTCAGGCGGTCACGTGGGCGCTGTCGCCCGCCGTCGCGGCGAACGACGTGCCGCTGACCATCCGCGCGGCGTCGGAGGCGAGGAACACGACGAGTGGCGCGACGTCCTCCGGTTCCACCCACGGCACGCCCAGCGGCGTCTTCGACCGCAGCGCCTGAATCGCGGCGTGTTCCACCTCGGCGAGGTCACCGGGGGCCGGCTTCCCCGCCTCGACCAGCGCCTGCACGTACCGGTCCCGATGCCGGGTCAGCGCGGTGTCGACCAGCCCCGGGATGACCGCGTTCACCGTCACGCCGTGCGGCCCGAGTTCCAGCGCGGCGGACTTGACCAGCCCGATCAGCCCCCACTTCGACGCCGAGTACGCGGACCCGTTCGTGGTGCCGTGCTGCCCCTGGGTGGACGACGTGACCACGATCCGGCCGCCGCCGCGGCGTACCAGCAGCGGCGCGAAGACCCGCAGCACGTTCGCCGCGCCCGTGAGGTTGACGTCGATCTGGTCGTGCCAATGCCGGTCGGTCATCTCCAGCAGCGGCGCGAACGCCTGGATACCGGCGTTGGCGAACAACACGTCCACGCCGCCGTGTTCGCGTTCCACCGCCTCGGCCACAGCGCGTACCGCGCCGATGTCGCGCTGGTCGGCCACGTGCGCGGACCAGCGGGCACCGGCCGCCGTCACCCGCCGGCCGGTCTCGGTCAGGTCCTCCGGGCCGGCGGGCGGCAGGTCCAGGATCGGGCTGACCGGCCCCGCGATGTCCATCCCGGCCACGTCCGCGCCCGCCTCGGCCAGCGCGACCGCCGCGGCCCGGCCGATCCCCCGCGCCGCGCCGGTGACCACAGCGACCCGTCCCGACAACATCCCGGCCGCCACCGCGTCACCCCTCCCGTGGACTCCCCTCTCGCACCGTAAGCCCTGCCGCCCCCGCCCCGCCCGCAATCGAGACCCCGGTACGCCCGCCCAGCTCACGGCGCCCGCTCCCCTCATCACCGACGCCTCCCTCAACCGGCACACCGCCCCACCGGCGGCGGCATCCCTTGGACGAAGCCAGCCGCCCCGCCCGACCTGGTGTCGATCACGCAACCACGCGCGCCCGGCCCGGCCAAGGTCAACACCATTACGGGGATGTGGTGCCATCCAACCCACCTGGACCCCGCCACCACCCCGAACTGGTGTCGATCATGAACCCCAGGGCGCACCCGGCCACGCGAAGATCAACACCATTGCGGGGAGGTGACCGCGTCCACCCCGCCCGGACCCCACCACTCCCCCGATCTGGCGTCGATCACGCGAGCAGTCGGCACCCACTCGACCACGGCCAAGGTCAAGGCCACCACGGGGAAGTGGCGGTGTTGGCCCCGCGCGAACCAGACCACCTCCCGGACTGGTGTCGATCACGCGAGCAAACGGCACCCGGTCGAGGCCAAGGTCAACACCAGTACGGGGAAGTGGTGCCATCCAACCCACCCGGACCCCGCCACCAGCCCGAACTGGTGTTGATCACGCGAAAAGCCGGCACTCCGCGGACGTCGCTACGGCGAGGTGGCCTCGGCCAGCAACTCCAGCAGGTGCCGGTACGGCTGCCCGGTGGCCCGCGCCAGCCCGATCTCGCAGGTCCGGTTCACCGAGGCGTACCCGTCGAAGGGGCGTGCCGTGACGGCGGCGGCCTCGGCCCGGGTGGCCGACGCGGTCAGCTCCGGATGCAGCAGCCCCCGGTCCCCGGCGAAGCCGCAGCACTGCCAGCCCTCCGGGACCACCACCTCGTCGGCGACCGCGCGGGCCACTGTGAGCAGCGCGTCGTCCAGGCCGAGCCGGACCGACGAGCAGGTCGGGTGCAGCGCGAGCGAGCCGATCCGGCGGCGCACCGTCAGCCGGGGCAGCAGCGTGCCGGCGGTGTACGCGACCGCGTCCACGACCCGCACGTCCCCGGCGCCGTCGAGCAGCCGTTCGAAGCCCTCGGTGCAGGACGCGGCGTCGCTGACCACCGGCAGCGCACCGTCCCGGCTGGCCGCGCGCAGCACCGGCGGTACGCGGTCGCGCACCGCCCGGTAGCCCTCGGTGAGTCCCTTCGACGACCAGGGGGTGCCGCAGCACAGGTCACCGATGCCGTCGGGCACGAGCAGCCGTACGCCGGCCCGCTCGGCGAGCGTGAGCAGCGCGGCTGCCACGCCGGTGCCGCCCCGCTCCGGGGCGAACAGGGTGCCCAGGCAGGACGGGACGAACACCGCGTCCGGGTCGTCGGCCCGGTGCGGGCGGCGCGGGGTGCCGCCGCGCGGCAGGTCCCGTTGCCACCGCGGTACCCGGTCGGCGCCGAGCACCGCGCGGGCGGCCCGGGTGGCGGTCTCGGGCAGCGCGGGTGGCAGCGCCCCGGCCAGGTCGAGTCCCCGGGCCATGCCCCGGGTGGTGGCGCCCCAGCGGCGGGCGGCGCCGCGCCAGGCGGTCCCCGCCGCCCGGCCGTGCTCCTGCGCGCGCAGCCGCTTCACCAGGTCACCGGTGTTGATCAGCACCGGGCAGGCGGTGGCGCACATGCCGTCGACGGCGCAGGTCTGCACCGCGTCGTAGTCGTAGGCGTCGGTCAGTTCCCGGGCCAGCGCGGTGTCGCCGGCGGCCCGCGCGGCGGCGATCTCCCGGCGCAGCACGATGCGCTGCCGGGGCGTGGTGGTGAGGTCGCGGCTGGGGCAGACCGGCTCGCAGTAGCCGCACTCGACGCAGCGGTCCACCTCTTCCTCCACCGTCGGCACGGTCTTGAGGTGCCGCATGTGGATCTCCGGGCCGTCGCTGAGCAGCACGCCCGGGTTGAGGACGCCCTCCGGGTCGCAGAGCGCCTTCAGCTCCCGCATCACCTCGTACAGCTCGTCACCGAACTGGCGGCGCACGTACGGGGCCATCACCCGGCCGGTGCCGTGCTCGGCCTTGAGCGTCCCGCCGTGGCCGAGCACCAGGTCGACCATCTCCTCGGTGAAGTCGGCGTAGCGCGCCGGGGCCTCACCGCCGTCGAACCGCTCGTTGAGCATGAAGTGCAGGTTGCCGTCCTTGGCGTGGCCGAAGATGACGCTGTCGGCGTACAGGTGCCGGTCGAACAGCTCGGCCAGCGACGCGCACGTGCCGGCGAGCGCCTCGACCGGGACGGCGATGTCCTCCAGCAGCGCCGTGGTGCCGGACGGGCGGGCGCCGGCCACGGCCGCGTACAGGCCCTTGCGGATGTGCCACAGCGCGGCGCGGGCAGCGGGCTCGCCGCTGAGCCGGGCCGGTGCGCTCAGCGGCAGGCCGGCGAGCACCGGTTCGGCGCCGGCGACCCGGTCGGCGAGCGCCGCCGGGTCGGACTCCTGCCACTCGGCGAGCAGCGCGGCGTGCCCGCGCACGGCCAGGCCGCGCAGCGTGGCGTCCGCCTTCGGGTCGCGCTGGGCCACCCGCAGGGCGGCGGCGTCGAGCAGTTCGATCGCCGCCGGGCCGGCGGCCACCAGCGCCGGCATGGCGGCCATCGCCGCGCCCAGGGAGTCGAAGACCAGCAGGCCGGTCGCGGCGTGCCGGTGCACGGGTACGGTCCGGAACGTCGCCGAGGCGACGAACGCGAGCGTGCCCTCGCTGCCCACCACGAGCCGGGTGAGCAGGTCGGCCGGGTCGTCGTGGTCGAGGAACGCGTTCACGCCGTACCCCATGGTGTTCTTCATGGCGTACTGGGCGCGGATGCGGCGCACCGAGTCGGGGTTGCCGCGTACCCGGTCGCGCAGCCGCAGCAGCCCGGCGTGCAGTGCCGGTTCGGCGGCGCGCAGCCGGGCGTCGGCGTCCGGGGCGCCGGTGTCCAGCACGGTGCCGCTGGGCAGCGCGAGGACCAGCGACTCCAGCGTCCGGTACGTGTTGAACTCGGTCCCGCAGGTCATGCCGCTGGAGTTGTTGGCGACCACGCCGCCGACCGTGCACGCGGACTCGCTGGCCGGGTCGGGGCCGAGCTTGCGGCCGTACGGCGCGAGGCGCGCGTTCACCTGCCGCAGTACCACCCCGGGCTGCACCCGTACCCGCCGCCCGTCGTCGAGGACCGTCAGGTCGCGGAAGTGCCGCCGCACGTCGACGAGCAGCCGGTCGGTGACGGCCTGGCCGCTGAGGCTGGTACCGCCGGAGCGGAACGTCAGCGGGGTTCCGGTGCGGGCGCCGTACGCCAGCAGCGCGGCCACCTGACCGGCGTCGACCGGCGTGATCACCGCGCCGGGGTGCAGCAGGTAGTGCGAGGCGTCGTGGGCCATCCGCAGCCGGTCCGCGGCCCGGGTCGCCACGCCACCGGGCACCACCGACTCCAGTCCGGCCCGCGTGGACGCGCTCAGCTCCGTCATGATCACCGCACCTCCCCCGGCTCACAGTAGTCACGCGCGGCGGGGCTCACCGCGCGGTGATCCGGTCCAGCACCCGCCGCTGGAACGCGCGGGCGCCCGGGCCGGACGGCGGCGTGCCGCCGCCGCGTGCCTCGATCGAGGCGCGGATCAGCGCGGCGTCCGGGTCGTCGGCGGCGACCCGGAGCCCGGCGTCGACCTTGCCCAGCCAGACGCCGTCGCGGATGCGCACCAGCGCCCGGCAGGCGCCGAGCACCGCGTCCTCCGCGCCGGGGGCGGGTTCGTCGCCGGATGGCGTGGGCAGCGCCAGCCACCAGCGCAGCGCGTCGGCAAGCAGTGCCCGCAGCGCCTGCGGGGACGGGTCGGCGAACACGTCGGCGGCGGGCGGGCCGAGCAGCGTCAGGCCGGACTGGCGCAGGATGCTGCGGTCCAGCGCGTACCAGAACCGCCCGTCGGCGGCCGGCCGGTCGGCCGGGTCGTAGGTGGCGCGGAACGGCATGGTGGCGCCGGTGTTCAGCTCGACCTCGAAGCCCGGCTCCGCGGTGCCGGAGGCGGCCACGTCGCGGCGGTAGACGACCAGTTCCAGGCCGCGTGCCGGGCAGGGCAGCGACCCGTGCCGCAGCCGGTCCACGAGCAGGCGCTTGTCCGGCTCCGGCATCGGCCCGGCGGCCACCAGCGCCACGTCCACGTCGCTGCGGCCCGGCTGGTACGCGCCCAGCCCGACCGACCCGGCGGCGTACGCGCCGACCAGGTCGTCACCGAGCACGTCCCGGGAGCGGCGGACCACTTCGGCCAGGTAGTCGCGGATGTCGTCGCGCATTCCGGCATCCTGCCCCGGCCCGGGCGCGGTCAGTCCGCCGGGTCGGGACAGCACACGGTCAGCGCGCCCGGCACCACCTTCACCTTGAGGCGTTTCGCCTTGCCCCGGGCGCCGCCGTCCAGCTCGTACGTCTTCGGCGCGTCGAACCGCACCCTGATCTTGCGACCCCGGGTGATCCGCACGAACGGCGACTCCTCGGAGCGCCCGGCGGCCATCCGGCCCAGCGTGCGCGCCCAGTCCACCGCGCCGCTGGCGGTGGACACGCCGATCTCCAGCGCCCCGTCGTCCGGGCGGGCGTCGTCGAAGGCCGGGATGCCGCCGGTGATGGTGCCGACGTTGCCGAACAGCACGCAGCTCGCCTCGTCGTCGAACCAGTCGGCGCCGTCGACCCGGATCCGGGTCCGTACGCACTCGCCGCGCACGTGCCGCAGCCCGGTCCAGACGTACGCGATCCGGCCGAACCGGCCCTTGAGCTGCCGGTCGGCGTCCCGGATCAGGTCGCCGTCGAACCCGGCGCCGGCCATCACCGCGAAGTGCTCGCCGTTGATCCGGCCCAGGTCCAGCTCGCGCCGGCGGCCGTGCAGCGCGATGCGTACCGCCTCCGGCAGGTCGACCGGGATGCCCAGGTTCACCGCGAACAGGTTGGCCGTGCCGGCCGGCAGGATGCCCATCGGCACGCCGCTGCCGGCGAGCGCGTCGGCGCACCGCTGCACCATGCCGTCGCCGCCCCATACCAGCACCAGCTCGGCGCCCTCGTCCAATGCCGCGCGGACCCGCCTGGGTGCCTTCCGGCTCTTCGGCACCTCGTACCAGAGCAGCCGCCCGACCCCGGCGGCGACGAGCCGGGAGCGCAGCTCGTCGAGCCCTCCCCCGAACGTCTTCTTCCGGTGGGCGACGACAGCGACCACACCGGCCGGGGGCGCGGCGGGTGCGGGGGTGGTGTCCGGGCGTTCGGCCGTGCGCGTGTCCATGACCCGGCTGGTACCCGGACGCCGCGGATCCCACGCCTGCGCGCGACGCGCCCGACACCCGTCGGCGGCGTACTGTGCCCGGGCCGCCACGTTCGGTACAGTGCGGGACGTCGATCCGTGCCGCCGGGTGCGGGCGCGAAAGGTGTGGAATGTCGGGACAGGCCGGGCGGGTGGCGCGCTGCACGCTGCGCCTCGGTCTGCTGCTCGGCGGCGTGGCAGTGGTCTGGGGCGCCCACGAGGCCGCCTTCGGCTCGGCCGCCCACGCCGCCGAACGTCCGTCCGGCCCGCTCACCGCCACCGTCGGGGTGCTCACCCACACGCTCGGGACGGTGCTCGGCCTGCCCACGTCCGAACCCGGCGAGGCGCCCACCGCCGGTTCCGGCGGCGCCACGGCGGAACCGGCGACGCCAGCCGCGTCCGCACCTGCGCCCGCACCCGACGCGACCACGCCGAAGCCGGACACACCCGCGTCCGGCACGCCCGCGTCCGGCACCGGTCGGCCGAAGGCGCCGCCGGCCCCCGCGACCCCGGTCACCGGCCGGGTGGTCGAGGCGGTGGTGACGCCGGTACGCGACCGCGTGCTCGCGCCGGTCGCCGAGGGCCTGAGCCCGGTCACCGATCCGGTGCAGGCAGGCGTGCTCGACCCGGTGGCGGACCTGCTGTCGCCGGTCGTGGAGCCGCTGCGCCCGATCCTCGGCCCGGTCTGGCGGGGCCTGGAACCGGTACTCGACCCGCTGGCACCGGTGCTCGACCCGCTCAGCCCGGTGACCGATCTGCTCGACCCGCCGTCCGCGCCGGACCCCGGATCGCCTCCGGCACCCGGCGAGCCCGGGCCGGTCGAGCCGGGCCCACCGGCCGAGCCCGTTCATCCGGCCGACCCGGCCGCGACGCCCGCGCCCGCCGCCGAGCGTGCGCACGACAGACCGTCCCGCCTCGGCGGTCCGGTCCTCGCCGCCCCGGCGGCGCGCACCCTGACCGTCGTCGGCACCCGGTGGGCCGACCCGGCACAGAGCCGGGCACCGGCGGCTGTCGGCCCGGCGGTGCACGTCACGACCACGCCCGCCGTACCGCTGCCACCGCACGGCCTGAGCCACGGCGGCGGCGCGGTGCACAGCGAGGCGGCCGACGCGGACACGAACCGCTGGCGGCTGCCGACCCTGGCCCACCGTTACGCGCGGCCGACGGCCGATCCGCTGCCGCCGTCGCGTACGTCGCGCCCCGGCACCAGACCCGCCTGAGCGGACCCCACAGGCACCACCTCCGATCCGGAGCACGGGCGTGTCCCGCCCGTCTGCCGCATGCCGCGGCGGCGCCGTCGTCCGGCGCCCGCAACCGACCCGATCACGCCTGGACAACAGGAGTTCGTTCATGAGCACAGCCCTGCCCGTCGTCCGCGCCCGGTGGTGCGACATCGGCCGCATCGCCGATCTCGTCGCCGAGGCCCTCGCGCCCACCGCGCTGGCCGCCTGGCTCGTCCCCGACACCTCCCGCCGCCTGCCGGTCCTCGCCGCCGTGGCGCGGATCTGGACCGAACACGCGTTGCTGTTCGGCGACGCGTTCCTGCTGCCCGACGGCAGCGCCGCCACCGTGTGGTTCCACCGCTACCGCCCGATCCCCGCCCCCCACCGGTACGCCGACCGGCTCGCCGGCGCCGCCGGGCCGGACGAGGACCGGTTCCGCCGCCTCGGCGCGGAGCTGGCGGCACGCCGTCCGGCCGAGCCGCACAACCATCTGGCGCTGCTGGCCGCGCCCCGGGGCGGCGCGACGCAGGCGCTGTCCTCGGCGCAGCGCCGGATGGACACGTTGAGCCTGCCCACGTACGCGCATCCGTGCGCCGGTGAGCAGACGGAGGAGCTGCTGCGGCGGCACGGCTACGCCGAGCGGGAGACGTTCGCCGCCCCCGACGGCACGCCGGTGCGGTCCTTGTGGCGGTCGGCGCCGTTCCACGCCGGCGGCAACGACAGGTGGCGGACCCGCCGGGCCGCCCGCCGGGAACGCGACGGCCGCGCCGCCGGACGGGCGGCGCGCTGACCGGGTGAGCCCTCCGGGCCGGGGCGGCGCCCGTGCGCCCCGGCCGGAGCACGCCACACCATGCGGGTTCTTCGGCCGGTGCCGTCGGCGCTGCTCGGTTAGCCTGCGAGCCGGGCACGACTCAGCCGAGCAGTCGGAGGTAACGCATGCGGAACAGCGGATCCACAGCGGCACCGGGCGGCGCGGCACCGGTGCGCCCGAAACGCAAGCGGCGGCGTCTGCTCGTCGTCCTCGCGGTCTGCACGCTGCTGGCCGGCTGCGGGCTGGTCGCCGGCGGCTACTACTTCGACAGCGTGCCGACGCCCAGCGACCTGAAGCTGCCCGAGTCCACCACCGTCTACTACGCCGACGGCCGCACGCCGATGGCCAAGCTGGGCGCGCAGAACCGCACCATCGTGCCGTACGACGAGATGAACGACTCGGCCAAGCAGGCGATCGTGGCGGCCGAGGACCGCACGTTCTGGACGAACCAGGGCATCGACGTCAAGGGTGTGCTGCGGGCGGCCTGGGCCAACATCAGCGGCGGGCAGCGGCAGGGCGCGTCCACCCTCACCCAGCAGTACGCGCGCATCGCCGCGGACCTGCGCGGGGTCACCTACTCCCGCAAGCTGCGCGAGGCGGTGATCGCGTGGAAGCTCGACGACGCGTACTCCAAGGAGGAGATCCTCGGTTTCTACCTGAACACGGTGCCGTTCGGGCGGGGCGCGTACGGCATCGAGGCGGCCGCGCAGACGTACTTCGGCAAGACGGTACGCCGGGACGCGCCCGCCGCGCGGCAGCTCACGCCGGCCGAGGCGATGGTGCTCTGTGCGATGGTGAAGCAGCCGGAGGCGGACCCGGCCGACCCGGAGGGCTCGCCCGGCTACGACCCGCGCCGCAACGCGCTGGCCCGGCAGAACTCGATCGACAGGTGGAACTACATCCGCGACGGCATGGTCAAGCTCGGCTACCTGACGCCGCAGCAGGCGGCGGATCTCGCGTACCCGGACACGGTCCGGCCGATCGACAAGGACGCGGGCCGGTCCGACCTGGACCGGCCGACCGGCCTGGTGGTCAACCACGTGCTCGCCGAGCTGCGCGAGACCGAGCCGTTCCGCGGCAAGCCCGACGAGGTGATCCGCGACGGCGGCTACCGGATCGTCACCACCATCGACAAGCGGGTGCAGGACGCGGCCGAGGCGGCGGCGGACATCCGCCGCGACACCGCGCCGCAGGCGGTACGCGGCCAGCCGCGCAACTGGCAGGCGGCGCTGGTGGCGGTGGAGCCGGGCACCGGCCGGGTGCTCGGCTACTACGGCGGCGACAAGGGCTCGGGCGCGGACTACGCGGGGTGGTACTACGACGAGAACGGCGAGACCCGCGGGTTCGGCCAGCATCCGCCGGGGTCGTCGTTCAAGGTGTACGACCTGGCGGCGGCCGTCCGCGACGGGATCTCGGTGAAGCAGCGGTTCGACTCGCCGGACACCAAGGAGTTCCCCGCCTCGGGGCGCACCAAGGGCAGCGCGGCGGGGCCGATCCGCAACGCCGAGCGTGCGCCCTGCCAGCCGGACTGCGCGCTCTGGGAGGCGACCGTCGCCTCGCTGAACGTGACCTACTTCGAGCTGACCGAGAAGCTGGGCACCGACAAGGTGATCGAGATGGCCCGGCAGGCGGGCGTGGAGTCGATGTGGGAGACGGTCCGGGGCAATCCCCGGCCGCAGCGCGTCGACCTGCGCAGCGACCCGGCCGACGAGGTGGCGAAGCGGTTCTCCACCGAGGTCGGGATCGGGCAGTACGGCATCACCGTGCAGGACCACGCGAACGGCATGGCCACGTTCGCCGCAGGCGGCAAGCGTGCCGACGCGCACTTCGTCCGGTCGGTCGGCAAGGACGACGAGGACGTGTGGACCGAGCAGCTCCGTACGACGGATCTGGGCCTGGACCGGGAGGCGATCGACCAGCTCGACTGGACGCTGCGCCGGGTGCGGTCCGCCGAGCTGGGCAACGGCTGGGACTCCGCCGGCAAGACCGGCACCTGGCAGGCCGGGCAGAGCACCACGCAGAACGTGCACACCTGGATGGTGGGCTGGACCGGCGCGCTCGCCTCGGCCGTCTGGCTGGGCACCACCGACGGCAAGCCGCTGCGGACCAGGGGCGGCAGCTACGAGGTGTACGGCTCGACCGGTGCCGCGCCGATCTGGCGGCAGTTCATGACCCGGGCCACCGCGGCGATGAAGCTCGACCCGGACAAGTACCGCTTCGGTCAGCCGGCGTTCCCCGGCGAGACCCCGGAGCCGACGCGGTCGGCGCCGCCGCCGACCACCGCCGCGCCGACACCGTCGGAGTCGCCGAGCCCCAGCCCGTCCTCGTCGAGCCCGAGCCCGGATCCGACCGGGCGGCCGACCTCGCGGCCGACATCGACGCCGTCGCTGCCACCGCTGCCCACCGTGTCGCCGACGCGGACCCGCGGCCCGCGCTGACCCGCCCGGGCGCAGGGCGGCGGCCTCGCGTCTATGCGCGCCATTCGCACACAGCGGCAACGTCCGCAATTTGCACCGGCACCCATCCACCGTCGGCGATATTCGCCCTGATCAGGGCCTATTGAAGATCATGGTTGCCTGAATCGACGCGCGCGGCGACACGCCCGACTGTCAGTCGTTGCCCAGGTCACTTATTGCTCCGGCCTCGCACGGCGTGTGATTGTGCACCAGCGAGCCGCCGACCCCCGGCGAATCGCGACGGTCGATCTGTCGACCCGGAGCCACGCCGGCAGCTCCGGTGACCGGCCGTCACCCTGCCTCGCACCACCGCGCCGCCCGTCCCCACCGGGCTCCGTGCGGCGCACCTGTAGAACAGGAGCAAACCCCCGTGAAACTCTCACCTCGCCTCGCCGCGCTCACCGGCGCGGCCGCGGCCGGCCTGCTCGCCGCAGGAACCGCCGCCGCCGTGCAGGCCGCGCCACCCGGGCCCGCCGCCCCGAACCCGGCGCAGGCCCGCGCGACCGCCGCCGACTCCGCCCGCGCCCTGGTCGCGAACCGCCCCGCCTACCTGCAGGCCGGCTCCGACGACGCGTTCGTCCAGAAGCCGGTCATCTCCTCCGAGGGCACCCAGTACGTGCCCTACGAGCGCACCTACAAGGGCCTTCCGGTGGTCGGCGGCGACTTCGTGCTCGCCACGGACTCGGCCGGCAACCTGAAGTACGCCTCGGTCGCCCAGCAGCGGCCCATCGGCGCCCTCGCCACCACGCCCGCGCTGACCCCGGCCGCCGCCGCGAGGACGGCGCGCGCACAGCTCAAGACCGTCGACGCGGTCGAGGGCACCACGCTCGTGGTCTACACGCTAGGCGCCGCACCGGCGCTGGCCTGGGAGAGCACTGTGCGCGGCACCGGCGCGGACGGCCCCAGCCGCCTCACCGTCGACGTCGACGCCCGCACCGGCGCGGTCCTGCGCAAGCAGGAGCACGTCGTGCGCGGCACCGGCACCGGCGCCTGGAACGGGCCCAGCCCGCTCACCCTCAACACCACCCAGTCGGGCTCCACGTACACCATGAAGGACCCGACCGTCACCAACCTGAGCTGCCAGGACGCGGCGAACAACACCACGTTCAGCGGCTCCGACGACGTGTGGGGCAACGGCACCGCCACCAACAAGGAGACCGGCTGCGTGGACGCGTTGTTCTCCGCGCAGACCGAGCACAAGATGCTCGCCCAGTGGCTGGGCCGCAACGGCGCCAACGGCAACGGCGGCTACTGGCCGATCCGGGTGGGCCTCAACGACCAGAACGCCTACTACGACGGCAGCCAGGTGCAGATCGGCAAGAACACCGCCGGCCAGTGGATCGGCTCGCTGGACGTGGTGGCGCACGAGATCGGCCACGGCATCGACGACAACACCCCCGGCGGCATCTCCGGCGGCGGCACGCAGGAGTTCGTGGCTGACACGTTCGGCGCGGCCACCGAGTGGTTCGCCAACGAGCCGTCCAGCTACGACGCGCCGGACTTCCTGGTCGGCGAGAAGATCAACCTGGTCGGCTCCGGCCCGATCCGCAACATGTACAACCCGTCCGCGCTCGGCGACCCGAACTGCTACTCCAGCAGCATCCCGTCGACCGAGGTGCACGCCGCGGCCGGCCCGGGCAACCACTGGTTCTACCTGCTCGCCAACGGCAGCAGCCCGACCAACGGGCAGCCGTCCAGCTCGACCTGCAACGGCAGCAGCGTGACCGGCCTGGGCATCCAGAAGGCCATGAAGATCATGTACAACGGCATGCTGCTGAAGACGTCGTCCTCGTCGTACCTGAAGTACCGCACCTGGACGCTGCAGGCGGCGAAGAACCTCTACCCGGGCAGCTGCGCGGAGTTCAACACGGTCAAGGCGGCCTGGGACGCGGTGAGCGTGCCGGCCCAGTCCGGCGACCCGACCTGTGCCGGCGGCACCCCGACGCCCACGCCGAGCACCACGACCACCCCGCCGTCGGGCGGCTGCTCCGGCAACAAGCTCGCCAACCCGGGCTTCGAGTCGGGCAACGTGAACTGGAGCGCCTCGTCCGGCGTCATCACCACCGACAGCGGCCAGGCCGCGCACGGCGGCTCGTACAAGGCGTGGCTGGACGGGTACGGCTCGTCGCACACCGACACGCTCAGTCAGTCGGTGACGATCCCGGCCGGATGCCGGGCGACGTTGAGCTTCTGGCTGCACATCGACAGCGCGGAGTCGACCACCAGCACCGCGTACGACAAGCTCACCGTCAAGGCGGGCAGCACCACGCTGGCCACCTACTCCAACCTGAACAAGGCCACCGGCTACGTGCAGCGGTCCTTCGACATCTCTTCGCTGGCGGGCACCACGGTGACCATCTCGTTCACCGGCGTGGAGGACAGCTCGTTGCAGACGTCCTTCGTCGTCGACGACACCGCGGTCACCCTGAGCTGACAGTGGCGTAGCGCGGCCGGTCGTCGTCCTCCCGGCGGCCGGCCGCCTCGTCGTGCCGGGGCGTGTGCGGTCGGGTCAGACCGCGCGCCCGGCCCGGGACCCGGCACCGCGGTCGCGGTGGATCCGCGCGGCCGCCTCGTGCATCGCGCGGCCGAACAGCTCGGCCTGGTCGCCCATGTTGCCGAGGCGGGCGGCGAGCGCGTCGGCGTCGGCCCGGGCCGACGCGCTGACCCGGTCGTCCAGCTCGGACAGCGCGGCGTTGGCGGCGGTGACGAGGTGTCCGCAGAGGACGTCGAGGGGCTCGCCGGCCAGCTCCGGGTCGATCGTCACGGACTCGAGCCGGCCACCCTGGACGGCGACCGCGCGAACCCGGCCGCCGGCTGCGGTGCCCTCGGCGAACAGCAGCTCACCCGGCTCGCCGTCGGCATGCGCCGAGGCCCGGGAGCGCATCGCGGTGAGCGCCTGCTGCGTGCGGGTCAGCAGCTCGTCGATGCTCGCGGCCGCCGAGAACGGGTCGTTGGTCATATCCGCGCTTTCTTCACGTCTTAGCCGAGCATGCGTGACCCTAGCAACCGGCTCCGACGAATCGCGGTCACCGGCCGGTCCGGGTCGCGTCCCGGCCCCGCGAGCAGGCCGGACACCGGCCACGCGGCGTGTCGCGGACGGCCGAGCGCCCGGCCGGGGCGAACCGGCCGGGCGCTCGGACGAGGTCAGCGCAGGCGCAGCTGCTGACCGGGGAAGATCAGGCCCGGGTCGTCGCCGACCACTGCCCGGTTGCGCTCGTGCAGGGCACGCCAGCCGCCGTCGACGCGCTGCGCCACGGCGATCTCCGACAGCGTGTCCCCGCGCCGGACCACGTACGTCCCGGCAGCGGAGGACGGCCGCGGCACCGCCTTCGTCGTGGCGCGTTCCGGCGCGGCCTTCGTCGCGGCGGCCCGCTTCGGCGCCGCCTTCTTCGGTGCCGCCTTCGTGGTCGCCCGCTCGGACCGGGTCGCCGCGCTCGCCGAGCCGCCCTTCTTGCCGCAGACCGGCCACGCGCCGATGCCCTGGCCGCGCAGCACCTTCTCCGCCACGGCGATCTGCTCGGACCGGCTGGCCAGGTCGGCGCGCGCGGCGTACTTCTGGCCGCCGTAGCCGTTCCAGGTGGCGCGGGAGAACTGGAGCCCGCCGTAGTAGCCGTTACCGGTGTTGATCTTCCAGTTGCCGCCGGACTCGCAGCGCGCGACCGCGTCCCAGTTGACGCCCGCGCTGGCCGGAGCGGCCGGGCCGAAGAGGGTCGCGGCGCCGACGGCGGCGCCGGTCAGGACCGCCCCGAGAGCGGTACGGCGGCTTCGGGCTGAGTATTCAGTTGCCATGTGGATTCCTCCACGCCGACGAGGTGAGCTGTCGGGTTCGGGCCGAGGAGCCCGGCCGCCGGTGGCGGCTTCACCCCGAGGTGACGATGCACCGTGGAACGTGTGGTTCCCCCGCTCCCGCACGAGGTTCGGTTACCGGGGCCGGCGGCGGGATTTGGCGTTTCCGGCACTCGGTGTCCGCGTCTGCGAACGAAACCGACGCTAGGAGCGATTTGCGACGATCGTCCACTTCTTGTGACGCTCTTCACCCGGCCGGGCGACCGGCGGCGGCGCTACGGTGGCAGGGCCAGGCAAGATCACGGGAGGGCTTGACGGATGACCGATCACGGACACGAGCTGACCTTCGGCGGCTTCATCACCCCCGCCGCCGCGCAGCCCGACCAGGTGGTGGCGCTGGCCCGGCTCTGCGAGCAGGTCGGGCTGGACCTGGTCACGTTCCAGGACCACCCCTACCAGCCGGGCTTCCTGGACACCTGGACGCTGATGTCCTACGTGGCCGCCGCGACCGAACGTGTCCGCCTGGCCGGAAACGTCCTCAACCTGCCGTTGCGCCAGCCGGTGGTGCTGGCCCGCAGCGTCGCCAGCCTGGACCTGCTCACCGGCGGCCGGGTCGAGCTCGGGCTCGGCGCGGGCGCGTTCTGGGACGCGATCGAGGCGGCCGGCGGGCGACGCCTGTCCCCCGGCGCCGCCGTCGAGGCCCTCGACGAGGCGATCCGGGTGATCCGCGAGGTCTGGGACACCGACCGTCGCGGCATGATCCGCGTCGACGGCGAGCACTACCGGGTGGTCGGCGCCAAGCGTGGCCCGGCGCCCGCGCACCCGGTGGGCATCTGGGTCGGCGCGTACAAGCCGCGCATGCTGCGCCTGGTCGGCCGCGCCGCGGACGGCTGGCTGCCGTCCCTGTCGTACCTGCCGAAGGGCCCCGACGAGCTGCCCGCCCTCAACGCGCTGGTCGACGAGGGCGCGGCGGCCGCGGGACGCGACCCGGCCGCGATCCGCCGCATGCTCAACGTGACCGGCACGTTCGCCCGCTCGTCGGCCGGTTTCCTGGCCGGGCCGCCGGAGCAGTGGGTGGAGGAGCTGGCCGGGCTCACCCTGGAGCACGGCATCACCACGTTCATCCTCGGCAGCGACGAGCCGCGCGCGATCCAGATCTTCGGCCAGGAGGTCGCGCCCGCCGTGCGGGAGCTGGTCGCCGCCGAGCGCGCCGCGCCCGCCGGCGGAACCCGCACGGCCGCCGACGAGCAGACCTCCGCCGGCGGCCCGAGCACGCTCGGCGTCACCCCCACCCCCGACCCGGGGGTACGCCTGAGCGCGCGCCGCCCCTGGGACGAGTCCACCCGCCCGAGCGCCCCGCCGCCGCCGGCCGGGCACGTCTACCCGGCCCGCGGACAGGCCGCCGGCCAGCACCTGGTGGACGTGCACGACCACCTGCGCCAGGAGCTGGCCCAGGTGCGCGACCTGCTGGAACAGGTCAAGCAGGGCTCTGTCACGCCGGGCCGGGCGCGGGCCGCGCTGAACGAGATGACCATGCGGCAGAACAACTGGACGCTCGGGGCGTACTGCGCGGCGTACTGCACGATGGTCACCCAGCACCACGGGCTGGAGGACGCCTCGATCTTCCCGCACCTGCGCCGCTCCGAGGCCGGGCTGGCGGCGGTGCTGGACCGCCTGGAGGAGGAGCACGTGGTGATCCACGGCGTGGTGGAGAGCGTCGACCGGGCGCTCGTGGAGCTGGTCCGCCGGCCCGGCGACTTCACCGGACTCCAGGAGGCGGTGGACCTGCTCACCGACACGCTGCTGTCGCACCTGTCGTACGAGGAGCACCAGATCGTCGAGCCGCTGGCCCGGCACGGATTCTTCCCCGGCCAGCTGTGATGTAGCTGACTTTTGCTTTCCTAAGTCAGGTGGGTACCGTCGACGCCATGACGGACCTCCTCGCGCAGCGTGACTCCTGGTCTACCGCCAACTGCTCGATCGCCCGGGCGCTGGAGGTGGTCGGCAACCGCACCACGCTGCTCCTGCTGCGGGAGGCGTCGTTCGGCACCCGCCGCTTCGACGACTTCGCCCGGCGGGTCGGCGTCAGCGAGCCGGTGGCCGCCGCTCGCCTCAAGCAGCTCGTCGCCGACGGGCTGCTCGACCGGCGTCCCTACCGCGAGCCCGGGCAGCGCACCCGCGACGAGTACGTGCTCACCGCCAAGGGCAGCGACCTGATCCCGGTGCTGGTCGCGCTGCGGCAGTGGGGCGACACGTACGCCGCCGACGAGGCGGGCCCGGCGGTCCGGGTGGCCCACGACGAGTGTGGCGCCCCGGTGCACGCCCGGCTGCGCTGCGACGCCGGGCACGACGTACCGCCCGGTGAGCTCGCCGTCCTGCCCGGTCCGGGCCTGCTGTCCGCCTGACTCCCTCCCTCACCACACCTCGGAGCGACACATGAAGATCGCTGGAAGCACCGCCCTGGTCACCGGCGCCAACCGCGGCTTCGGCCGGCACCTGGCCGCCGAACTCGCCGCGCGCGGCGCCACCGTCTGGGCCGCCGCCCGCAACCCGGACACCGTGGACCTGCCCGGCGTTACCCCGGTGCGCCTGGACGTCACCGACCCCGCGTCGGTCGCCGCCGCCGCGGAGCGGGCCGGTGACGTGACGCTGCTCGTCAACAACGCGGGCGTGAGCACCGGCACCGACCTGCTCGACGGCGACCTCGACAAGATCCGGCTGGAGCTGGAGACGCACTACCTCGGCACACTGTCGGTGGTACGGGCGTTCGCGCCCCGGATCGCCGCGAACGGCGGCGGCACGATCCTGAACGTGCTGTCCGCGCTGTCCTGGTTCACGTTCCCCGGCGTCGGCGCGTACGGCGCGGCCAAGGCCGCCGAGTGGTCGATGACGAACGCCCTGCGCCTGGAGCTGGCCGGCCGGGGCGTCCGCGTCGCCGGCCTGCACGTGGGCTACATGGACACCGAGATGGCCGCCGCCGTCCCCGGCCCGAAGGCGCACCCGGCCGACGTCGCCCGGCTCGCCGCCGACGGCATCGAGTCCGACAGCTACGAGATCCTGGCCGACGATATCGCCCGCCGGGTCCAGGCCGGACTGTCCGGCGGAGTGGCCGCGCTCTACCCAGCGCTCCCCTGAGCCGACCCGTCGTCGCCGAGGTGGCGGCGCCACCTCGGCAAGACAGTTCCGCTGCCACAACTACCGCCCGAGGTCCCTCCATCTGGGACCAGCCTCCCCCACTTTAGGACACCCCAGCGTCATCGACACCAGCTCGCCGAGGTGGCCGGGTCAGAGCCCGTGGGATGCCGCCACTTCGGCGCAGTGGTGTCGATCAAGCGGCTGCCACGACTACCGCCCGGGCACAGTCGATCAACAGCGGCGCTCCGCCATCCACCCCGACCCACACCTGTGCACCGGGGCAGCCCTGCCGATGCGGGCGGAAGCCCTCACCGCCCCGGGCATCCCTCCAGGTGGGATCGATCTTCCCCAGTCTGGGATACCCACCGTGATCATCACCAGTACGGCGAAATGGCGGGGTCAGAGCTCGTCCGATACCACCACTTCGGCGAGCTGGAGTGGATCATCAGCTGACCCGACACCCGCCCGACCATCGACTTTCCGAGCGGGGTCGACACCGGCTCGGCGAGGTGGCGGTATCGGAGGCATGCCGATACCGCCACCTCGGCGTCATGGAGTCGATCACGCCGGCCCGCCGGGGTTGGTCGGGCGAACCGGGTCGGGGTGGGGCTACAGGCCGCGGGCCAGGCGGTCGGCGAGGATGCGGGTGAACCGGGCCGGGTCGGCCAGCTCGCCGCCCTCGGCCAGCAACGCCATGCCGTACAGCAGCTCGGCGGTCTCGGTCAGCGCGGCCGTGTCGCCGCCCTCGCCGTGCGCCTTGCGCAGCCCGGTGACCAGCGGGTGGGCCGGGTTCAGCTCCAGGATCCGCTTGACCTGCGGCACCTCCTGGCCCATCGCCCGGTACATCTTCTCCAGCGTCGGCGTCATGTCGTGCGCGTCGCCCACCACGCAGGCCGGCGAGGTGGTCAGCCGGGTGGACAGCCGCACCTCCTTGACGCTGTCGGCCAGCGCGCCGCCGAGGAACGTGAGCAGGTCGGCGTACTCCTGCCGCTCGGCCTCGGCCTTCTCCTTCTCCTCCTCGGTCTCCAGGTCCACCTGCCCCTTGGCGACCGAGCGCAGGGTCTTCCCGTCGTACGCGCCGACGCGCTCGACCCACACCTCGTCCACCGGGTCGGTGAGGATCAGCACCTCGTAGCCCTTGGCGCGGAACGCCTCCAGGTGCGGCGAGTTCTCGATGGTGGCCCGGTTCTCGCCGGTGGCGTAGTAGATCTCGCTCTGGCCGTCCTTCATCCGCTCCACGTAGTCGCGCAGCGTGGTCGGCTCGGCCGGGTCATGGGTGCTGGCGGCCCGGACCAGCTCCAGCAGCGTCTCGGTGTTGTCCGGGTCCTCCAGCAGACCCTCCTTGACCACCGCGCCGAACTCGGTCCAGAACGTGCGGTACGACTCGGCGGACATGTCCTTGAGCGTGGCGAGGACCTTCTTGACCAGCCGGCGGCGCACCGCGCGGATCTGCCGGTCCTGCTGGAGGATCTCCCGGGAGATGTTCAGCGACAGGTCGTGCGCGTCCACCACGCCCTTGACGAAGCGCAGGTAGTTGGGCATCAGCGCGTCGCAGTCGTCCATGATGAACACGCGCTTGACGTAGAGCTGCACACCGCGGCGGCCCTGCGGGGAGAACAGGTCGAGCGGGGCGTGCGAGGGCAGGAACAGCAGCGCCTCGTACTCGAAGGTGCCCTCGCCGCGCATGTGGATCGTCTCGAGGGGGTCGGCCCAGTCGTGCGCGACGTGCCGGTAGAACTCCTTGTACTCGGCCTCGTCGACCTCGTCCCGCGAGCGCGCCCAGAGCGCCTTCATCGAGTTGAGCGTCTGCTCCTCGCGGGTGGTGGCGCCGTCCTCGCCGGGCTTGTCGACTGTCATCCGGATCGGCCACGAGATGAAGTCGGAGTAGCGCTTGACGATCTCGCGGATCGTCCACTCGGCGGTGTAGTCGTGCAGGTTGTCCTCGGTGTCGACGGGCTTGAGGTGCAGCGTGACCGAGGTGCCCTGGGGGGCGTCCTCGACCTCCTCGATCGAGTACGTGCCCTCGCCCGCGGACTCCCAGCGGGTGCCGCCGGACTGCCCGGCGCGGCGGGTCAGCAGCGTCACCTTGTCGGCGACCATGAACGTGGCGTAGAAACCGACGCCGAACTGGCCGATCAGCTCCTGGGACGCGGCGGCGTCGGCGGACTCGCGCACCTTGCGCAGCAGCTCGGCGGTGCCCGACTTGGCGATCGTGCCGATCAGGCCGACCACCTCGTCGCGGGTCATGCCGATGCCGTTGTCCCGCACGGTGAGCGTACGGGCGTCCTTGTCGACCTCGATCTCGATGTGCAGGTCGGACGTGTCGGCCGGCAGCTCCTTGTCGACGAGCGACTCCAGCCGCAGCTTGTCCAGCGCGTCGGACGCGTTCGAGATCAGTTCGCGCAGGAAGACGTCCTTGTTCGAGTAGATCGAGTGCACCATCAGCTGCAACAGCTGACGAGCTTCGGCCTGGAACTCCAACGTCTCGACCCGGTCGCTCACACCGACTCCCTTCCCTCTGGCGGGCCTACGGCGCAAAGGATACGAGGGGTGACCAAGGAGGCACGCACCGGCCGTCCTCGAAATCGACTGGTACAACCAGTTGACGGGTTGATGTGTTCGGGGCCACACTGCTGCACATGACCTTCGATCCCGCTCCCCGTGTCTCGGTCTCCGACCACGTCTTCGGGCGGCTGCGCGACGCGATCGTGTCCGGTCGCTACGCGCCGGACGAGACGCTGCCCGGCGAGCGGGAGCTGGCCGGGGCGTTCGCGGTCAACCGGCACGCCGTCCGGGAGGCGCTGCGCCGCCTGCAACAACTCGGCCTGGTCCGGGTCAGCCAGGGCGACGCGACCCGGGTGCTGGACTGGCGGGTCCACGCCGGACTGGACCTCGCGCTGTCCCTGGCCCGCTCCGGCGACGTACTCCCGGTCGAGACGCTGGTGCGCGACATGCTGGAGATGCGGGCGTGCGTCGGGATCGACGCGGCCCGGCTCTGCGCCGAGCGCGCGGACGCGGCGGTCGTCGCCGCCCTGGTCCGGGCCGCCGAGGAGTACGGCGACCTGGCCCCCGACCTGGACCTGATGAACGAGGCGAACATCGCCGTCTGGCGGCTGATCGTGCGCGGCAGCGGCAACACCGCCTACCAGCTCGCCTTCAACAGCCTGGTGGCCGGCACGTTCGCGGTCGGTGACGTCCCCCCGGACGCCCGAGCGGCCGAACTGCTCGACGTGGCCGGGCACCGCCGTCTCGCCGCGTCGATCGCCTCCGGTCAGGGTGCGGCGGCGGCCCGGCACGCCCGGGAGCTGCTGACCGCGCCGGTCACCACCCCCACCACCCCCGTCCCCGGAAGGGAAGCGCGCGCATGATCCCCGCCGTGCTGTACGCCGTCCCGGCGTTCCTGCTCCTGATCGTCATCGAGGCGGTCTCCTACCGCTTCCTGCCCGACGACGACGAACGCGGCTACGAGCTGCGCGACACCACCACCAGCCTGTCGATGGGGCTGGGCAGCCAGATCATCGGCTTCCCGTGGAAGCTGCTCACCGTCGGTGCGTTCGCCGCGCTGTGGACCGTGGCGCCGGTGCACCTGTCCCCCGGCGACTGGTGGACCTGGGTGATCCTGTTCTTCGCCGACGACCTGGCCTACTACTGGTTCCACCGCTCGCACCACGAGGTACGCGTGCTCTGGGCCAGCCACGTCGTGCACCACTCCAGCGTCTACTACAACTTCTCGACCGCGTTGCGGCAGAGCTGGACGCCGATGACCTCGCTGCCGTTCTGGCTGGCGCTGGCGCTGCTCGGCATCCCGCCGTGGATGATCTTCCTCCAGCAGTCGGTCAGCCTGCTGTACCAGTTCTTCCTGCACACCGAGCGGATCAGGGTGCTGCCCCGGCCGATCGAGTGGATCTTCAACACGCCGTCGCACCACCGCGTGCACCACGGCTCGAACACCGAGTACCTGGACCGCAACTACGGCGGCATCCTGATCATCTGGGACCGGCTGTTCGGCACGTTCGAGCCGGAGCGGGCCACCGCGCGCTACGGCCTGACCAAGAACATCGGCACCTACAACCCGCTGCGGGTGGCCACCCACGAGTTCACCGCGATCTGGTCCGACGTACGCCGGGCCGACTGCTGGCGGCACCGGCTGGGCTACCTGTTCGGCCGTCCCGGCTGGCAGCCGGCCCGATGAGGCGCTCCTGGCTGCTGCCCCTGTTCGGGCTGGTCGCGGCCGTCGAACTGGTCGGCGTCGCGCTCGACTCGGCAGCGCTCCAGTGGGTGGCCAAGCCGCTGCTGGCGCCGGTGCTGCTGGCGTACCTCTTGACGCACCGGCGCCGCGTCGACGCGGTGGCGGTCGGCCTGGTCGCCGCCACCGCAGGCGACGTCGCACTCCTCGTGGAGGGCGACACCGCGTTCCTGGCCGGGATGGGCTTCTTCCTGGTCACCCAGATCGCGTTCATCACCGCCTTCATCCGGCACCGGCGCGCGCCGGTCGTGGCCTGGGCCGGTTACCTGGTCGCCTGGGCCGGCGCGAACGCGCTGCTCTGGAGCATGCTCGGGCCGCTTCGGCTGCCGGTGCTCGGCTACAGCCTGGCCCTGTGCCTGATGGCCGCCGCCGCGACCGGGGTGTCGGCGCCTGTCGCCGCGGGCGGGGCGCTCTTCCTCGTCTCCGACCTGCTCATCGGCGTGGGCGCGGCCGGCGTGGACCTGCCTGGGCGAGGGCTGCTGGTGATGGTCACCTACTGCGCCGCGCTGCTGCTCATCACCACCGGCTGGGTGGCCGCGACGCGCCCGGCGACCGGCCCGCAACCGCCGCCTGCGGGTACCCTGCTCGCGTGGCCAGGGAGAACGGGCGCAAGCTGATCGCCTCGAACAAGAAGGCGCGGCACGACTACGACATCCTCAAGACGTACGAGGCGGGCATCGTGCTGGCCGGCACCGAGGTCAAGTCGCTGCGCGAGGGGCGGGTGTCGCTTGTCGACGCGTTCGCCCAGGAGCGCGACGGCGAGATCATGCTGTACGGCCTGCACATCGCCGAGTACGGCTTCGGCACCTGGACCAACCACGCGCCCCGGCGCACCCGCAAGCTGCTGCTGCACCGGGTGGAGATCGCCCGGATCCTGGAGAAGCTGCGCGACGGCGGCGTCACGCTGGTGCCGCTGTCGATGTACTTCGCCGACGGCTGGGCCAAGGTGGAGCTGGGCCTGGCCCGGGGCCGCCGGTCGTACGACAAGCGCCAGGCGCTGGCCGAGCGGGACGCGAAGAAGGAGATCGCCCGGGAGATGGGCCGCCGCCTCAAGGGCCGGACGGCGGCGCGGCGGGGCTGAGCGGGCCGTTTTCTGTCCCAGGGCGGTGGCACGCTGAGGCGCATGACCGATCTGACCTGGAACCCGCTGCTCCGCGAGCAGCTCACCTGGCACTGGACGTACCAGTTGCGCGATCGCCTCGCCGGGCTCACCGACGCCGAATACCTCTGGGAGCCGGTCCCCGGCTGCTGGAGCGTGCGGCCGCGCGGCGACGACGGCACCCCGGCGATCGACTTCGCGATGCCGCAGCCGGACCCGCCGCCGTTCACCACCATCGCCTGGCGGCTCGCCCACGTCGTCGTCGGCGAGCTGGCCATGCGCAACGCGTCGCACTTCGGCCGCGCGCCCGCCGACTACGCCTCGTTCCCCTACTCCCCGACCGCGGCCGGCGCGCTGGCCCAACTCGACGAGGAGTACGCCGCCTGGACGGCGGGGGTCGAGGCGCTCGGCGAGGAGGGCCTGGCCCGCCCCTGCGGCCCGGCGGAGGGGCCGTTCGCCGATGTCCCGATGGCCACGCTCGTGCTGCACATCAACCGGGAGGTGATCCACCACCTGTCCGAGGTGTGCCTGCTGCGCGACCTGTACCGCCACACGCCGGAGCCGACGCGATAAATACAAGACTCCTTGTACATCGTGTCTTGTAGGTCTAGCCTGGCGTCATGACTGACGGAACCGGCAACCGGCGCGTGAGCGACCCGCGAGCCATGCGGGCGCTGGCCCACCCCACCCGGCTGCGGCTGCTCGGCGAGCTGCGCCTGCGCGGCCCGCAGACGGTCGGCATGCTGAGCGAGCGGACCGGGGAGGCGATCGGGTCGGTCAGCTACCACGTCGGCAAGCTGGCCGAGCACGGCTTCGTGGCCGAGGCGCCCGAGCTGGCCCGGGACCGGCGCGAGCGGTGGTGGCGAGCCGCGCACGCCACCACCGACTGGGATCCCCTCGAACTGCTCGACGACCCGGAGCGCCGGCTCGCCGGCAACCTGCTGCGCCAGGCCGCCATGCAGCGCTACGTGGCCCGCTACCAGGCGTACCTGGACTCCGAGGCGAGCCTCGACCCGGCCTGGGTACGCGGCACCACCAGCAGCGACATCGTGCTGCGCCTGACGCCGGAGGAACTGGTCGAACTGCGCGACGAGTTGTCCGCACTGGGCCGGCGCTGGCAGGAGCGCGGCGCGCCCGGCCGGCCCGGCGCCGAGATGGTCACGCTCATCTGGCAGGCGTACCGGGGGCCGCAGTGACCCGCGACCGCCGGCCCCTGGCCGGACTGCTGATCGGGCACGCCGTCTCGCTGACCGGCAACGTGCTCACGCTCATCGCACTGCCGCTCTACGTGCTGGCCGAGACCGGCTCACCCGCCGCCACCGGGCTCGCCGGGGCGTTCGCCACCGCGCCGGTGGTGCTCGGCGGCGCGTTCGGCGGCGTCCTCGTCGACCGGATCGGCTACCGGCGCTCCAGCGTGCTCGCCGACGTGATCTCCGGCGTGACGATCGCCGCCGTACCCCTGTTGCACGCCACCGTCGGCCTGCCGTTCCCGGCGCTGCTTGCCCTGGTCTTCGCCAGCGGCCTGCTCGACACGCCGGGGCAGACCGCGCGCACGGCGTTGCTGCCGGAGGCCGCGGCGGCGGCCGGGGTGCCCATCGAGCGGGCGGTCGGCTGGGCGGAGGCGACCTCGCGCGGCGCCCGGATGATCGGCGCGCCGGTGGCCGGCCTGCTGGTCGGCGTGTTCGGCGCGCTGCCGGTGCTGGCGGTGGACGCGGTGACGTTCGCCGTGTCGGCGCTCGTGGTGGCGCTGCTGGTGCCGCGCGGCCTGAGCCCGTCCGGCGAGGAGAGCGAGCCGGAGACCGGCGGCTACTGGCGGCAGTTCGCCGCCGGGCTGCGCTTCCTGGTCCGCGAGCCGCTGCTGCGCGCGATGGTCCTGCTGGTGCTGGTGACCAACCTGTTCGACGCGGCCAAGAGCCAGGTGCTGCTGCCGGTGGTCGCCGACCGGGAACTCGGCGGACCGGCCGCGTTCGGCCTGCTGGTGGGTGTCATGGGCGGCGGGGCGCTGGTGGGCTCGCTGGTGTTCAGCGCGATCGGGCACCGGCTGCCCCGCCGGGCCACGTTCGTCACCGCGTACGTACTGTGCGGCGCACCCCCACTGTGGGCGCTCGCCGCCGCGCCGCCGCTGCCGGTGGTGGTAGCCGTGGTCGCGGTGGCCGGGCTGGCCGCCGGCTCGCTCAATCCGCTGATGGGCGCCGTCGAACTGGAGCGCGTGCCGCCCGCCATGCGGGCCCGGGTGTACGGGGTGATCGGCGCGGGCGCGTGGGCGGCGATGCCGGCCGGCGCGGTCGGCGCGGGATTCGCCGCGGACCGGTTCGGCCCCACGTCCACGCTCGTCGTGATGGGCGCCTGCTATCTGCTGGTGGTGCTGACGCCGCTGCTGGGCGGCCCGTGGCGGGACATGCGCCGGCCCACTGTGGTGCGGCAACGCGACCCGGAGCCCACATCGGAGCGACAGCGGGAAACGCTCTCTTGACATCGACCGACTTCGTTCATACCTTCATCGAAGTCTATCTGTATGGTTTGTTAACCGTTGGGCGGGGCCGGCCGCCGTGACGGGGAACGGCCACCGCCCCCGCAGGAGGCGCCCCGTGCGCACCATCCGTACCCTCGCCGCCCTGACGGTGACAGCGGTCGGTCTCACCGCCGCCCTCGCCGCCGTCCCCAGCACCCCGGCCGCCGCCGCCCCCGGCGCGGTCACCTGGTCCGACGACTTCAACGGCCCAGCCGGCGCCGCCCCCGACGCGAGCAAGTGGCGCTACGACATCGGTGGCGGCGGCTGGGGCAACAACGAGCTGCAGTACTACACCAACAGCACCCGCAACGCCGCGCTCGACGGCAACGGCAACCTGGTCATCACCGCCCGCAAGGAGAACCCGTCCGGCTACTCGTGCTGGTACGGAAGCTGCCAGTACACCTCGGCCCGGCTGCTCACAAACGGCACGTTCGCCCAGGCGTACGGGCGGTTCGAGGCGCGCATCAAGGTCCCGCGTGGTCAGGGGCTGTGGCCGGCGTTCTGGATGCTCGGCAACGACATCGGCACGAACCCGTGGCCCGGCAGCGGCGAGATCGACATCATGGAGAACGTCGGCTACGCGCCGTCGACCGTCTGGGGCACGCTGCACGGTCCCGGCTACTCCGGCGGCAGCGGCGTCGGCGCGTCCACCTCGCTACCAGGCGGCCAGGCGCTCGCCGACGCCTTCCACACGTTCGCGGTGGACTGGGCGCCGGACTCGATCACCTGGTACCTCGACGGCGTGGCGTACTCGCGCAAGACGCCCGCCGACATCGGCGGCAACCGCTGGGTCTTCGACCACCCGTTCTTCATGATCATGAACGTGGCGGTCGGCGGTAACTGGCCCGGATCGCCGGACGGCAGCACCACGTTCCCGCAGACCATGACCATCGACTACGTCCGGGTGCAGGCGTGGGACAACGGTGGCGGGGGCACCGGCGGGCAGATCGCCGGGTACGGGAACAAGTGCGTCGACGTGGCGAGCGCCGGCACCGCGAACGGCACAGCGGTGCAGCTGTGGACCTGCAACGGCACCGCCGCCCAGCGCTGGACCTGGAACGCCGACGGCTCGGTACGCGCGCTCGGCAAGTGCCTCGACGTGGCCGCCGGATCGACGGCGAGCGGCGCCAAGGTGCAGCTCTACGACTGCAACGGCACCGGCGCGCAGAAGTGGGTGTTCAGCGCGGCCGGGGACATCGTGAACCCCCAGGCGAACAAGTGCCTGGACGCCACCGGTCCCAGCTCGGCCGACGGCACCCGGCTGCAGATCTGGGACTGCACCGGCGCCGCCAACCAGAAATGGCGCCGCTGACCGGCGTCCCGCCCCGCCACCCCTCCCCCGCGATCTTGCACTTTCGGCCCGAGCGGTGACGCGAATGTCCCATTCGCCCGGGCACAAACTGCAAGATCGCGAGGGCTGACCGCCTCGCCGGGGGCACGAATGGCGTTGCGGGCTGGGATACCGTGAGGTCCGTTTCGCTCCCGCGAGACCAGGTCATCGATCCCCTGGGAAGCGCCATCATGGATGAACCGACCGGCGCGCTGCCGTCGACGAGCGGGTTCACGCCGGAGCCGATCTCCACCGCACGGCTGGACCTGCTGCCCCTGGCCGTCGAGCACGCCCGGGAGATGGCCGCCGCCCTCGCCGACCCGGCGCTGCACACGTTCATCGGCGGCGAGCCCGCTTCCCCCGCGGCGCTGCGGGCCCGCTACGAACGGCTGGTCGCCGGCTCCCCCGACCCGGCCGAGTCGTGGTGCAACTGGGTGATCCGGCTCCGGGACGACGGCCGGCTGGCCGGCTTCGTCCAGGCCACGGTCACCGGGCCACACGAGCCGGTGACGGACGCCGCCACGGCGGGCGCGCGGGCAGTCGGGCACCGGCACCTCGACGAGGCGACACCGGCCACCGCGGGACCGGTCGCGGAGATCGCATGGGTGGTGGGAACACAGTGGCAGGGCCGCGGGATCGCCACCGAGGCCGCCCGTGGGATGGCCGGCTGGCTGGGCCGGCGCGGTGTGCGTACCCTCGTGGCCCACGTCCATCCCGACCACCGCGCGTCGGCGGCGGTGGCCACGGCCTGCGGCCTGGCTCCCACCGACGTGTGGCAGGACGGCGAGGTCCGCTGGACCGGACCGGCTGCCCCGCCTCCCCCGCCTGCCCGGGGTTGACCAAGGGGTTCGTGTCGGAGACGGCGGGGATCAGAAGGGGGCGTCCACCGACAGGCGGCGGACCTGGGTCAGGTAGGGGTCCAGTTCGCCCACCTCGAAGCGGCACGTGCCGATGACGTGCCAGAACTGGCCGCCCGGGTCGCCGTCCAGCTTGTACCGGCCGTCCGGGCTGACCGCCGCCCACCCGTCGGGCAGGCCGATGAGCGTGGCCCGCAACTGGGCGTGTTCCGGGTCGGCCACGTCCCACAGCCGTACCGTGCCGTCGTCTCCGGCGCTGGCGAGCAGGCTGCTGTCCGGGCTGAAGTGCACCGACCAGACGCGCCGGGTGTGTGCCGCAAGGGTGCCGTGCAGCCGGCCGGTGACCGGATCCCACAGCCGGATCACCAGGTCGTCGCCGGCGGTGGCGAGCAGGTTGCCGTCCGGGCTGAACGCGCAGGACCAGAGCCGCCCGTCGTGTTCGGTGAGCACGAGGCGGCGCTCGCCGGTGACCGCGTCCCAGACCACCGCCGTGCCGTCGTTGCCGGCGCTGGCGAGCAGCGTGCCCTCGCTGTTGAAGCCGACCGAGTAGACCCGGTCGGTATGGTGTTCGAGGGTGAGCCGGCAGGTGGCGGTGGCGGCGTCCCAGAGCCGTACCGTCTGGTCGTCGCAGCCGGTGGCGATGGTCTCGCCGTCGGGGCTGAACGCGACGGTGCGCACGCGCCCCCGGTGCGGGGTGAGCGTGGCGAAGTGGCGGCCGGTACGGCGGTACCAGAGGCGCACCGTGTCGTCGTCGTTCGCGGTGGCGAGGGCGTCGCCGTCGGGGCTGAACGCGACCGCCCACACGTGGTCGGTGTCCACGTTGAGTTCGCGCTCGTCGGCGCCCGTGTCGGTGTTCCACAGATGCACGCCGCCGTCGCCGCTGGGCGTGGCCACCAGCGGCTCGTCGGGGCAGAACACCACCGACAGCAGCCGGTCGGCCGGGCTGGCGAGCTGCCGCAGCAGGCGGCCGGTACGCGGCTCCCAGAGGCGGATGACGCCGTCGTTGCCGCAGGCGGCCAGCACCTCGCCGTCGTCGCGGAAGGACAGCGCGGTGACCTTGCGGCCGTGCCCGCGCAGCGTGTGCTGGAGCTGCCCGCTGCGGACGTCCCACAGCCGGGTGGTGCCGTCGTTGCTGCTGGTCGCCACCTGGTTCTGGTCCGGCCGCCAGACCACCGGCCACACCGAGCCGCGGTGCCGGGTCAGCTCGTGCCGCACCTGCCCGTCGTCGGTGTCCCAGAGCTGGATCGCGCCGTCGCTGGCGGCGGTGGCGAGCAGGCTGCCGTCGCCGTTGAACCGGACGCTGTAGATCGCGCCGCGCTGCCGGCCGAGCACCCGCACCGGCCGGCCCGTCTCGGTCTCCCACAGCCGCAGCGCGCCGTGCGTGTCGCCGGTCGCCATCAGCGTGCCGTCGGGGTGGATGTCGAGGGCGTACACGTCGGCCTCGTGGCCGCGCGGCGCGCGCAGCAGCTCACCGTCGGTGGCCCGGCGGATCCAGATGCGGCCGTGCTGCCCGACGGCGGCCAGCAGCCGGCCGTCCGGTGAGTGCACGACCCGGTAGACCACCTCGGGCTCCTGCACCTCGAACGCCAGCTTGCCGGTCGGGATGTCCCACCCACGGACCGTGCCGGCGCTGTCGGCCACCACCACGCGCCGTCCGTCCGGGCTGAACGAGGTGCCCCAGATCGGCGCGGAGTGGCCGGGCCACTCGTGGCGCAGCCGGGCGCCGCGGGTGTCGTAGAGCCGCACCACGCCCGCGGCGTCGCCGACCACCAGGCGGCCGCGGCGGCCGTCGGTGAGCAGCGGCCACACCCAGCCGGTGAACACGTCCTCGATGACGTGCCGCACGTCGCCGTGGTCGGCGTCCCACAGCCGTACGGTGAGGTCGGCCGAGCCGGTGACGAGCTGGTGGGACGCGGCGTCGTAGCGGACCGCGTACACCCGGGACCGATGTCCCTGGAGCGTGCGTACCGGCAGCCCGGTGGCGGTGTCGCAGAGCAGCACACCGCCGTCGTCGCTGCCGACGGCGAGCACCGCGCCGTCCGGGCTGTACGCCACCGGCACCGGCAGCCGGCCCACCTCGAAGCCGTACCCGACGCCCACGGCGGGCGGGGCGAGGCCCGGCGCGACCGGCCGGCCCGGTGCGACGACGGCGCCGCGCAGTTCCGGGGCGCGCAGCAGCGCCGGGTCGGCGCTGACGTCGATCAGCGCGGTGCGGTGCCAGCTGCTGCCGGCCACGCGCGCGCCCCGCAGGTCGGTCCGGAACAGCCGGGCACCGGCCATCTCCGCGTCGCGCAGGTCCGCCCCGGCGAGGCGGGCCTGGTCCAGCCGGGCGCCGCGCAGCCGGGCGTGCTCCAGCCGCGCCTCGGTCAGGTTGGTGGCGATCAGCCGCGCGTCGGTCAGGTCGGCGCCGGTCAGGTCGGCGCCGGCGAGTTCGCGGTGCGACAGGTCCTCGCCGCGCAGCACCGCGCCGCGCAGGTCGGCCCGGTCCGGCAGGCGCAGCCGGGCGGACAGCCGCAGCGCGTTGGCGCGCAGCGTCTCCCCCGCCGACTCGTCACCGAGCACCCGCGCGGTCCACGCGGTGCAGCGGGCCGGGTCGGCGAGGTCGCCGAGGAACTCCACCGCGAGCGCGGACAGCGACCGTACCGCCAGCGCGCCCGGCTCCTCGCCCCTGTTGATCTGCTCGGCCACCCCCTCGGCGACGAGCCACTCCATCACCGAGGTGTGGATGAACCCGAACAGCCCGTCGTCGGTACGGACGAGCAGGCTGCCCGCGCCGACCGCGTGCGCCGCCTGCGGGCCGGACAGCCGCGAGTCGGCCCGGCCGGCGAGCCGGCCGGTGGACTCGGCCAGCTCGGCCAGGCGCAGGTACGCCTCGCCGCTCTCCCACAGCTGGAACGCCAGCCGGCTCACCGCCTGCCACAGCTCGGGCCGGCGCAGGCTCACCGGCGCGCCCGGGATGCCCTGGGTGCGGCGCTCCTCGAAGTCCAGCCAGGACTCCAGGATCTCCCGGTACAGCGCGGCGGCGCTGAACGTGCCGCCCGCCCCGGCCACGGCGGCGAGCCGCCCCTCGTCCAGGTTGGCGATGAAGCCGAGCATGCGGGGGTTGCGGGAGAGCCCGAGCAGGTCCTTCACGCCGGCGAGCAGGTCCATCCGCTCGCGGGCGGCCCGCTCGTCGCCGCCGTACCGGTTGCGCAGGAACGCCTCGATCTGCCCGGGGGTGAAGTCCTCCACGGCGAGTACGCGGCGGTGCGGCAGCAGGCCGACCCGCTCGCCGAGCGCGGTCAGCACCTGCGAGTTGGTCTTGAAGTGCTGGGTCCGGCTGCTCACCACGATCTTCGCGTTGCCCTCGGCGGCTTGGAGCAGCGTCTCCAGGTGGTCGGCCGCCCGGTCGTAGGTCACCCGGGCCACCAGCTCGTCGAAGCCGTCGAACAACAGCACGATGCGGCCCTGGCGCAGCATGTAGCGGAACGCCTTGAGGTCGATGACCTGCTCGCCGTGGTTGGCCAGGTGCGCGGCGACCAGGCCGTCCACGGAGTGCGCCTTGTCCAGCGCCCGCAGCTCGACCAGGATCGGGATCAGGTCCGGCGCGGCGGTGGGCAGCCGCCGGGCCACCTCCCGCAACGCGAACGTCTTGCCCCGGCCGAAGTCACCGAGCACCAGCACGAACCGGCCGTCCGGCGCGGACACGGTCTCCAGCAGCTCGTCCACCACGTCGTCGCGGACGCGCTGGTCGGCGCCGACGAGGTGGCGGTAGCGCTGCGGCACGTACTGCCCGGGCGGGTAGAGCCGGTCGGCCTGGAGCCGGGCGGTCTGCGCGGCGACGTACTCGCGCAGGTCGAGCAGGCCCTGGAACTCGGTCAGGTGCAGCACGCGTACGCCCCGGCGCTGCGCCTCCTCGGCCAGCCCGCGCGGCACCCGGTCGCCGTCGTAGACCAGCTCGGAGGCGATGTCCGGGTCGGTGGCGTGCACCCGCCGGGCGAAGACGTCCACGTCGGCGGCGGTGGGGGTGCCCACGTGCGCGCCGACGCGCTGCTGGCGGACCACCCCGTCGGAGCGGTAGCTGATGTACAGGTGCGGCGGGTCGGTGCCGACGCGGCGTACCACCACCCGGTCGTAGCGGGCCTCGCAGACCTCGGCTAGCCGGTCCAGCAGCCGCTGCACCGGGGCGACCGGCGCGGCGGCCACCGCCGCGCCCTGGGTGGCCCCCTCGACGGCGGCCGGGCGGCGCGGGTCGGGCACCTGCGCCGGGCCGGACGCGCCGAAGGTGGCCTCCGCGTGCGGCCAGGACACGGCGGTGACAGTGCCGCCGTCGAGCCGGTCGTCGCGGCCGAGCACCCAGCGGGTCATCCCGTCGCCGCCGAGCCGCAGCACCTGCGCCCGGCCGTCGCGGGGCGCGGCGGCCAGCGGCACCACCGGGTCGACCCGGGCCGACGGCGCGGCGTCGGAGAGCAGCAGGTTGAGCATCGGGCCGACCAGCCGGTTGACCGAGCCGCGGTCGCGCAGCGACACCGGGTCCGGGGGCACCTCGTCGGCGTACGGGCTGCGCGCCCCCGGCGCGTGCGCCATCGCGCCCAGCCGCAGCCAGCCGGACTGCTGGTAGTGGCGCAGCCGCTGGGCGAACCAGCTGGACTGCGCCTCGCCGAGGAAGCCGTACCGGTCCTCCTCGCGGTGGGTGATGGCGATGGTGGAGTTCAGCCCGGCCACCACCACCCGCAGGTCGGGTACCGGGAACAGTGTCCAGGGCTGCTCGCTGTCGAAGATCCGGTCGTCGAGCCCCTGGTAGAGGTCGTCGAACAGGCGCGCGTAGTGCCGCCACTTCGGCCAGTACGGCGGCTGCGGGTCGACGTCGTCGGCCTCACAGGTGGCGAAGTACGCGCGGCACGCGGCCATCGTCACGTCGCGCGGGCCGGGCACCACGACGAGGCGGTGCGGTTCCAGCCCGAGCAGCACCCGCAGGCCGGTGAGGAAGCTCAGCGCGTCGGAGAACTCGCGCGGGCTGCCCGACTCGGTGAGGTTGCCGGCGACGACGAGCAGGTCCGGCCGGGGCACGCCGTCGTTCATCAGCAGCGTGAGGTCGCCCATCAGGTGTTCCTGCACCTCACCCGGGGTGACCGGCGCGCCGGGGGTGATCACGCCCCGGCCGAAGCGCGGCCCGGCGACCTGGAGCACGGTGACGGTGTCCCGGGTGGTCGGTGGCGCCACCGCGGCGGGCGGGAACGGCGGCGGGTTGATCGGGGTACGCCGGGCGCGGCGGGGCGCGGGCGCGCCGGCGGCCGGCGCGGCGAGCACCCCGTGCGGGTCGGCCGGGTGGTGCGGGAACGCCGGCTGCCGCATCGGCTTGGCGCGGCCGTCGAGCGCCTCCCGGATCCGGTCGAGCACCCGGTTGCGGGCCTGCACCGGGTCGTCCACGCCGACCAGGTCCACATAGGTGATGGTGGCGAGGAGGCCGTCGATCGGGCAGTCCTCGACTCGTACCGTGACGAGCTTGTTGCCGGTGCCGTCCGGGTCGGCGCGCAGCGCGGCCTGCCACTCCAGCTTGCCGTACGTGGAGTGCAGGTAGCGTTCGGACAGCACCGCCACGACCACCTCGGCCTCGCGGACGCCGCGGTCCATGAAGTCGATGAAGTTGGTGCCGGCGACGAAGTCCCACGCCTGCAGCAGCGTGCGATAGCCGGCCGCCTCGAACTCCCACGCCAGCCACGTGGCCCAGCGTTCGTCGGCCGGTGAGTAGCTGATGAAGAAATCGATGGGTCGGTCGGACCGGGTGGGGTGCGCGCCTACAACCACATGGTCATTATGGCCACCGACGGTCAACAGATCGACACCCTCGGCAGCCCGGTTCGCGACCGCGTCGGGCTCCTGCCTCCGCACCGGCGTGTGGGAGGATCATCCCTCGTGGAGACCCCCGGCGATCCGCCGAACGCCGTGCCCGACCGCTCCCGCTGGGGCCGCCTGCACGTGCTGGACTGGATCGCGATCGGGCTCGCAGTGCTCGGCGTGGTGTTCGTGCTCACCGGGCTGCTGCCCCGCGCCGACGCCGAGGGCACGATGCGCCGGATCATCCCGATCCTGATCTTCCTCGGCACGGTCGTGGTGCTGGCCGAGCTGACCGCCGTGGCCGGGGTGTTCGACGCGCTCGCGACCCGGGTGGCGGTGACCGCGCGGGGCAGTTTCCGGGCCCTGTTCTGGCTCTGCGTCGGCTTCGCCTCGGTGACCACCATCGCGCTCAACCTGGACACCACGGCGGTGCTGCTCACGCCGGTGATGATCGCGCTGGCCCGGGCGCTGAACGTGCCGCCGACGCCGCTGGCGATGACCACCGTGTGGCTGGCGAACACGGCGAGCCTGCTGCTGCCGGTGTCCAACCTGACGAACATCCTGGCCAGCGACCGGGTCGACCTGGACCCGGTGCCGTGGGCGGCCCGGATGTGGTGGCCGCAGCTGGTGGCCGTGGCGGTGACCGCGCTGCTGCTCTGGTGGTGGTACTGGCGTCCGGCGCGCGCCGGGGCCGACCCGTTCGTCCCGCCGCCGTCGTACGTGCCGCCGGACCGGGTGCTCTACCGCACCGCGCTCGCCGCCTGCCTGCTGTTCGTCGCCGGGATCCTCGCCGGGGTGGAGATCGGCATCGCCTCGGGGGTGGCCGCCGCGATCCTGGTCGCCGGCTTCGCGGTGCGGGCCCGGCACCGGCTGCGGCTCGCGCTGGTGCCGTGGCGGCTGCTGGTCTTCGTGACCGGGCTGTTCCTGGTGGTGCAGACCATCGGCCGGCACGGCCTGGACACGGTGATGGGCACGCTCATCGGCACCGACCCGGGCGCGGAGGGGGCGCTGCGGGCGGGCGCGGTCGGCGCGCTGTTCAGCAACGTGGTGAACAACCTGCCCGCGTACCTGGCCGGCGAGGCGGTGATCGCGGCCGACCGGCACACCCAGTTGCTGGCGCTGCTGATCGGCACGAACGTGGGCCCGCTGGCCACGCCGTGGGCGTCGCTGGCCACACTGATCTGGTACGAGCGCTGCCGGGCCGCCGGGGTGGCCGTACCGCTGGGCCGGTTCGTGGCCACCAGCGCCGCGCTCGCCGTGCTCGCCACCGCCGCCACCGTGACGGCGCTTCTTGTCGGTCCCGGTGCCTAGCATCGCGACCATGAGCAACGCACCCGAGATCGTCCGCCGCTACTTCGCGCTCGCCGGCCAGGCCGACAAGGAGCCCTACATCGCGCTGTTCGCCGACGACGCGGTGGTCGAGGACGAGGGACGCACCCACCGCGGCATCGACGAGATCCGCGCCTGGCGCAGCGGCACGCCGCTGGCGTCGTACGAGATCACCGACGTGGAGCAGACGCCGGCCGGGACCGTGGTGACGGCCACGATCAGCGGCGACTTCCCCGGCAGCCCGTTCGCCGGGCTGCGGTTCCGGTTCGAGGAGTACGACGACACCCGCATCCGCCGGCTGCGCATCGCCCCCTGAGCCGGGGCGGGAAAACCGGTACGGCCCGATCCCGGCCGGTGGCTACCGTGCCCACATGACCGCCGCGCCCACGCTGCACTTCTGCACCGACCCGGGCGAGTTCCTCGACGCCGCCGAGGCGTACCTGGCCGCCGACCCGGTGATCAACACGGTCGTCGCCAGCGTGACGCGCCGGATGGCGGCCCGCCGCGCCGAGGGCGTCGCGCTGCCCGAGGACGACTGGTGGCTGGTGGTGCGGGACGGCTCCGGGGCGGTGGTGGGCGCCGCGATGCGTACCGCGCCGTCCCCACCGCGACCGCCGTTCCTGCTGCCGATGCCACGGGAAGCAGCCGTGGCGCTGGCCCGGGCGTGGCACCGGCGCGGCGAGCGGGTCCGCGCGGTGAACGGCGCGCTCCCCGCCGCGCGCGCCTGCGCCGACGAGGTCGCACGCCTCGAGGGCGGGCGGGTCGCTGTGGCCCAGCACACCCGGCTGCACCTGCTCGGCCACCTGACGCCGCCCGCACCGGTGCCCGGCGCGCTGCGGAGCGCCACCGTCGACGACGCCGACCTGGTCGCCGCGTGGTTCGGCGCGTTCATGGCCGATGCCGACGAGCAGGCGGGCCGTCCGCGCGGGACGAGCGCCCACGAGGCGCCCGACCACGCCGAACTGCTGCACCGGATCCGGGACGGGCGGGTCTGGTTCTGGACCGACGGGTCGGGTGCTCCGGTACACCTGACCGCCGCCAACCCGACGTCGTTCGGCGTGGCCCGCGTCGGCCCGGTCTACACGCCACCCGAGCAGCGCGGGCGCGGCTGGGCCGGAAACGCCGTCGCCGAGGTCAGCCGGCTGCTCACCGCCGAGGGCGCACGGGTGTGCCTGTTCACCGACCAGGCCAACCCGGTGTCGAACCGGCTCTACGCCCGGCTCGGTTTCCGGCCGGTGGTCGACATGGCCAACCTGGTCGTCGCCGGCTGATCCGGGCGCCTCACGCCCCGGCCCGCTGGAGCGTCCGGCGCGTCGAGCGTCGCGGACGCCAGCAGCGCCAGCTTCTCGGCGTCGCCGGACCCGGCCTCCGGGTGGAAGACCACGAGCATCAGCGTCTCGGCGCCGCCGATGGCCAGCCGCTCCCGGTTGAGGGTCAGCTCCCCGAGCTGCGGGTGCCGCATCCGGATCGGCCCGCCGCTCTGTCCGCGTACCTCGTGCCGGGCCCAGAGCTGGCGGAACCGGGCGCTGGCGAGCGCCAGCTCCCCGGTGAGCTCGATGAACCGGGGGTCGTCCACGTCGGTGCCGACCGCCTGCCGCAGGTTCGCGACGAGGCATTCGGTGAGGTCCTGCCAGTCCGGGTAGCGGGCCTGCTCGGCCGGGTCCAGGAACATGTCCCGGAGCTGGTTGCCTCCGACGGCGAGCCGGGGCGACAGCGCGCGGGCGAGCGCGTTCGAGGCCAGGATGTCGAAGTACCGCCCCTCGATGTACGCGGGCTGGGCGAGTGAGTCCAGGAGCTTGAGCGCGCCCGGCGGCGGTGTCTCCCTCGGCGACCGGCGGCGCCGCCGGGGCTGCTCCGCGACGAGCGTCAGCAGGTGGGCGAGGTGGTCGTCGTCGAGGCGCAGCACCCGGGCGATCGACTCCAGCACCTGCACCGACGGGCGGCGGTCCCGGCCCCGCTCCAGCCGCAGGTAGTAGTCGGCGCTGATGCCGGCCAGCATGGCGACCTCCTCGCGCCGCAACCCGGGCACCCGCCGCACTCCCCCGTCCGGGATGCCCGCCTGCCGCGGGGTCACCAGTTCCCGCCGCGCCCGCAGGTACGCGCCGAGCGCGTTCGTCGTCTCGCTCACCGGACCACCGTACGGCGCGGCGACGCCCTCAGAGGGGGCCCTGTCAGGACCCCGGTCCGACAGGGCTCTGGCCGGTGCGGACGGCCGTTCGTAGCGTTCCCCGCGGCCAGTCCGGCCCACGTACCGCGAGGAGAGACATGACCGTCACACTGATCACCGGCGCCAACAGGGGCATCGGTTTCGAGACCGCCCGGCAGCTGCTCGACCTGGGCCACGTCGTGTACGTCGGCGCCCGGGACGTCGAACGGGGCGAGACGGCCGCGGCGACGCTCGGCGCGCGCTTCGTGCAGCTCGACGTGACCGACGACGCCTCGGTCACCGCCGCGCTGGCCGCGATCGACGCGGCCGAGGGCCGGCTCGACGTGCTCGTGCACAACGCGGGAGTGCTCGACGAGGCCGTCAGCGGCCCGACCGCCCTGCGTGTCTTCGACACCAACGCGGTGGGCGTCGTCCGGGTCACCGAGGCGGCGCTGCCCCTGCTGCGCCGGTCGCCGAACCCCACAGTGGTCACGGTGTCCAGCAGCGCCGGGTCCTTCTGGGCGACGACCAACCCGCAGCGCCCGGAGTACGGCATGCCGGCCCTGCTCTACGCCTCGTCCAAGGCGGCGGCCACCATGCTGACCCTCCAGTACGCCAAGGCGAACCCGGGCATCCGGTTCAACGCGGTCGAGCCCGGCTTCACCGACACCGACATGACCGCCGCGATGGCCGGCGGCCGGTCGCCGCGGGACAGCGCCCGGGTGATCGTACGGCTGGCGACGCCGGACGCGGACGGCCCGACCGGGACGTTGCAGGACGAGCACGGCGAGCTGCCCTGGTAGGACGCGGCTCAGCCGGCGAGGCCCAGCGCGGCCAGCCGGTGCGGGTCGGCGATCACGTCCACCGCCGCGATCCGGCCGCCGGTGACGGTGAACGCCATCACCGACAGCGGGCGGTCCCCGGCGCTCACCAGCACCCCGGCGGCGCCGTTGACGAGCACCGGCCGGGCGTGCGGGAAGAGCCGGCCGAACGTGGTCGCCTGCGCCGCCACGGTCGTCGCGCCGGTGAGCACGACCGTGTGGCGGGCGCGGGCGGTCCCGGCGTCGGAGCGCAGCACCACATCCGGGTGCAGCACCGCGATCAGCGCGTCGAGGTCGCCGTCGCGGGCGGCGGCGAGGAAGGCGTCCACCACCGCCCGCTGCCGGGTCAGGTCGGGATCGGGGGTGGGCGCCTGTCCGCGTACCCGGCGGCGGGCCCGGCTGGCGAGTTGCCGGGCCGCCGCCGGTGAGCGGTCGACGAGCGGGCCGATCTCGTCGAACGGCACGCCGAACATGTCGTGCAGCACGAACGCGAGCCGCTCGGCCGGGGTCAGCGTGTCCAGCACCACCAGCAGCGCCAGGCCCACCGAGTCGGCGAGCACCGCGGCGTGCGCCGGGTCGTCGGCGCCGGTCTCCACCACCGGGTCGGGCAGGCGTACGTCGAGGGGGTCCTCCCGGCGGGCGGCGCGGGACCGCAGCGTGTTGAGGCTGACCCGGGTGACCACAGTGGTGAGCCAGGCGTCCAGGTTGTCCACCGAGGCCGCGTCGGTACGGGACAACCGCAGCCAGGTCTCCTGCACCGCGTCCTCGGCGTCGGTGAGCGACCCGAGCAGCCGGTACGCCACCGCGCGCAACCGCTGCCGCTCCCGCTCGAACCGTTCCGCCAGCCCGGTGTCCATCACCTGAGCCTCCCCTCCCACACGCCGTCTCGACCCGCACCGGGTCACCGATGTGACCAGACGTGACGGCTGTCACATCCGTCACGTCGGCGGGCCGGCGCGGGTCGACGTGACAGCGCAGGCGACGGAAGGCGACACGATGAACAAACAGATCCTGGTCACCGGCGGCACCGGCACGATCGGCCGGCACGTCGTACCGCTGCTGCGCGCCTCCGGGCACCCCGTGCGGGTGCTCAGCCGGCGCGGCGGGCGGTCCGGCGACGGCGTCACCCATGTGACCGCCGACCTGCTCGGCGGCGCCGACCTCGGCCCCGCCCTGCGCGGGGTGTCCACGGTGCTGCACCTGGCCGGCGGCGCGAAGGGCGACGACCGCGCCACCGTACACCTGGCCCGCGCCGCGCACCGGGCCGGTGTGGCGCACCTGGTGCACATCTCGGTGACCGGCGCCGACCGGGTGCCGCTGGCCTGGATCCGGTCCAAGCTCGACGCCGAGCGCGCGGTGACGGACTCCGGCGTCCCGTGGACGGTGTTGCGCGCAGCGCAGGTGCACGACCTGGTGCTGACCATGCTGACGGCGATGGCCCGGCTGCCCGTGGTGCCGGTGCCGGGCGGGCTGCGGTTGCAGCCTGTCGACGCCGCCGAGGTGGCGGCCCGGCTGGCCGAGTTGACGCTGGGCGCACCGGCCGGGCTGGTGCCGGACCTGGCCGGGCCGGGCACCCACGGCATCGGCGAGCTGCTGACCGGCTACCTGACCGTCACCGGGAAGCGCCGGGCCCGGCTGCCGGTACGCATCCCCGGGCGAGCCGGCCGCGCGTACCGGGACGGCGCGAACCTCGCCCGGCCCGGTGCGGCGAGAGGCGTGCGGACCTGGGCCGACTTCCTGGCCGAGCGGGCGCCGTCGCGGCCGGTCAGCTGACGCGCTGCGGCAATTCAGGCGTCGGCGGCACGCGTGACGGGATGGAACTGCTCGAACATGACCTCGTAGCCGTCCGGGTCGAGCCCGTAGAAGATCCGCGCCCAGCCCACGTCCTCCGGCTCCAGCGTCACCGGCAGCCCTTCGTCGCGCCACAGCGCGTACGTGGCGTCCAGGTCGGCGGTGGGCACGGTGAGCACGACACCGAGCCCCGGCGGCCCGGCCTTGACCTCGCGTTCCCGCTCCGCGTTGTGGTGCCCGTGGCGGTGCAGGTCGGACAGGATCAGCCAGGTGTGGCCGAACGTGAGGTAGCGCAGGTTCGGCTGATCCGCGTTCGGGATCTCCTTGAAGCCGAGTCGCAGGTAGAGCCGGTGGGAACGGTCCAGGTCACGGACCCGGAGCCCGAGCTTGAGCTGTCTGGCGGCCATCCGGCCGAGGCTAGCCGACCCGGGTCACCAGCCCACCGAACCGAGGCCGACCGGGGTGAGGCGGCGCACCTGCGGCTCGATCCACTGTGCCGCGGTGACCAGCTTGACCAGCCGGTCGATGGTCTCCGGCGGCCCGGCCACGAAGCTGCGCCGGTCCGCCGGGCAGCCGTACCTGTCGTCGAACGTGCCGCCGTCGAGCGCGCGTACCGCCATGCCGGCCTCGACGGCGAGCAGCATCCCGGCGGGCAGATCGACCGCCTCGGGGCGGTAGCCGACGATGCCGTCGATGTCGCCGCGGGCCAGCATCACCCAGGACAGCAGCGGCGCCCACAGTTGCAGCACCCGGCGTGCGCTGGTGTCCAGCACCACCTTCAGCGCCCGGGCGGTGCTGTCGTCCCGGCGTACCTCGTGCCCCTGGGTCCAGGCCAGCACGGGCGCGGACGGGACCGGACGCTGCGCGGCGCGCAGCGGCCGCGCGGCCGGGCCGGACGCGTGCACGAACGCGCCCCGGCCGCGCACCGCCGACCAGGTACGGCCGGCGACCGGGTCGTGCACCACGCCGAGCACCGGCGAGCCGTTGTCGCACAGGGCGATCCCGACCACGTACGCGGGCAGCCCGATCGCCACGTTGTTCGTGCCGTCGAGCGGGTCGACGAGCCACGCCCAGGCGGTGTCCGGGGCGTACTCGCCGCCCTCCTCGGCGATCACGCCGTGCTCCGGCCAGCGGGCCCGGATCCGGTCGACGATCAGCCGCTCGGCGGCCAGGTCGAGGTCGGTCACCAGGTCACCGGTGTCGTTCTTGGCCCGGGCGTGCACCTCCCCCCGGGTGCCCCGGCGCAGCAGTCGGCCCGCCGCCTGCGCGGCCTCCACCGCGAACCGGTGCGCGTCGCGCAGGTCGGGCCCGCCTCTGCTCGGCTCCACGTCCATGGCTCCTCCAGCCAGTCAGCCCCGTGCCACAAGTCGCGCGATCTGCCGCGCCATCCGCGCGGTCTCCGCCGCGTCGCAGCGGTCCCGGCGAACCCGGTGGCTGCGCCCGTCCACCGCGCCGAGGCTCAGGTCGCACGCGCCGGGAGTGGTCCGGCCGAGCGCCACAGTCACCGCCGGCTCACCGGCGTCGACCTCCGAGGTGTGGAAACCGCCGGCGCGCAGCGCGTACGAGTCGCCTGCGGAGTGCGTCTCCACCGTCGCGGTCATCGCGGTCACCAGCCGGTCGGTGGCGGCCATCTCGTCCACCTCGCCGAGGCTGTGCACCTCGTAGATCCGCCAGGCCGGGTCGGCCGGCGCGTCGTCGACCTCGATCAGCTCGTTGCGGACGGTGCCGTGCAGCACGTGGCTGAGCAGGTCCCAGCTGTGCGAGTGCATGGTGGACGTGGTCGGGCGCACCGGCGGCGGGTCGGCCGGCCAGGCGTGCACGCAGATGCCGTCCGGGCCGTCGCGTTCCACCGGCAGGCAGGTGAAGCCGAGCGGATGCCGGACCGCGCGCAGCGGCCGACGCCCTTCGGCGACGTCGCCGAGCACGTCCAGCACCCAGCCGCGCAGCATCTCCGGCCGGGTGCCCCGGTCGATCTCCCGTTCGAGGTCGGCGTAACTGGTCATGAGTAGGGGTTCCTCGCCTGGACGGCCTTGCCGATGATGTCGGCGACCTCACGGTCGCCGAAGGACCGGGGCAGCGTCAGGCCGAGGGCGGTGAACAACCGCCGTACCTGCTCGACCGACGGCTCGTCGTCGAGCTTGACCTGGGCCGCCGCCTCGATCGGCACGCGCCGGCTCTGCCGGCGGCTGTAGTCCAGCTCGATGTTGAAACGGTTGTAGTAGACCTCGCCGCGGTCGATGCGCAGCGCGGGCGTCTGCGGGTTCTCCTGGGTGATGACGACGCAGGACGAGGAGAGGTCGTAGCGGAACGTGGTCATCTGCGCGGAGAGCCGGACGTCGACGGTGAGCAGGCCGGACCGCTGCAGGTGCCAGCAGGCGGCCAGCACCGTCGCGTACGACTCCTTGCGGGTGCGGTCGACGGTCCACGGTTCGCCCGGCGCGTCCGGGTCGAGGCTGCGCCGGAACCGCGCGTACCGTTCGCAGACCTCCTCGTCGGTCGGATCGATGATCTCGATCGCGACGGTGAGCGTGGCGTTGCGCCGCCGGGCGTGTTCCAGGCAGTCCGGCAGCGTGACCGCGCGCAGGAAGGTGCCGGTGCCGCCCTTGAAGCTCCACTGGTCGGTGTGCCGCCGCGCCTCGGCCAGCGCCTGCCCGACCTCGCTGCCGTGCAGCACGCGCACCATCGAGACACTGTCGATGGCCTCGCGGGCCCGGTTCAGCGCGCCTTCCGGCCCAGTGATCTCCTGCATCTGCGGGACCAGGTCGGTCAGCCGGTCACGGGTGTCCGAGATGACCTGACGGACCTCCCGCTCGGTGGTGCGCCGGCGCAGCCGGTCGCGCAGCATCGCCTGCGCGAGCAGGCCCAGGACCAGCAGGATCGCGCTGTTGACGACCTCCTGGTCGACCGCGTTGGTGAGGCCGAGCACGGACACCGTGAGCGCCAGGACGAGGCCGATGAACGCGTCGAGATTGGTCACGACCCAGGCGAGCAGGCGCGTCATGACATCCCCCGGTCGACGACGGAACCTCCATGATAGCCCGCTGTCAATGTCGCCATCACACCCTGTTTCGGGCCGGTGGCGGTCCGCCCTGCCGGCGGGCGGCGCAGATCAGCGAACCGCCCAGGCCGGGCGCGGCGCGGGCCAGCCGGCGCGAGGTCACCCACCGGCCGCCCGGCAGCCGCCAGCCGACCTCGTTCGAGCGCAGCGCCACCGGCGTGAACCCGGCCCGGCGCAGCGTCCGGCGCAGCAGCGAGGCGGTGAACGGGCGGATGTGCAGCCACAGGTACGGATGCAGCGGGTCGACCTGGCGCGGCGCCCGGCCGGCGAGAAACGCCAGCCGGTCCTGCACCGGCGCCAGGTTCGGGGTGGTGAGCACCAGCAGGCCGCCGGGCGCCAGCACCCGGTGGCACTCCCGCAGCAGCGCCAGCGGGTCGTACACGTGCTCGATCAGCTCCCCGGCGAGCAGCCCGGCGAAGCTGCCCGCCCGGAACGGCAGCCCACGGGTGGCGTCCAGGCAGACCGGCAGCGCCCGTCCGCAGGCCGCCGCGCGAGCAGTGCGCAGCGCCGTCTCGGCCGTGTCGGCGAGCACCACCGGGCCGGGCAGCGCAGCCGGCTCGAGCATGCCGCGCGGCCCGCAGCCCAGTTCCAGCACCGGCCCGCGGCCGGTCACCCCCTCGGCCATCAGCCGGGCCGCGACCGCGCGGCGCACCCGGTGGTACGGGTCGTCGACGTACCCGTCGACCTCGGCGCCGTCGTGGTAGCGGCGGTGGTTGGCGTGCCTGCCGTGCGCCTGCGCGCGGTGCGACGACGTCCCGGTCGGCGGCTCGGCCATCACCCCTCCACAGCGGACGCCGGCCCCGTCGGCGGCGTCCGCTCCAAGCCTCGCACCGGTCGCGCCCGGCGGCGCGCACATCCGTCGCCGGATGTGCGCGCGGCGGTACGTCAGATCGCCCGCGCCCAGTCCAGCCGGGTGCTGTCGTCGTACTCGTCGCCGGGGATCCACCACTGCTCGCCGAAGCCACTGGTGGACACGATGATGTTGCCGCCGTCCGGGTACTCGTTCTCCGGCGGGATCGACAGCGCGGCGCAGTAGCGGCCGTCCGGGGAGAACACCGGCGACAGGTAGAACCGGGGCTCGTCGGTGAGCTTCTTCAGCCCGGTGCCGCCGATGCGCACCGACGCCAGCGACTGGTTGTAGACCTCCCGGTCCAGGTGCCAGCGGTTGGTGCAGAAGACGACGCGCCCGGAGTCGGGCATGAAGACCGGCGAGATGAACATCTCGCCCGCCACCGGCGTGTAGACGGGCCGCACCGTGCCGGTCGCGAGTTCCAGCACCCGCAGTTGCCAGCCCTGCGAACGGCTACGCCACTTCACGACGATCATCGAGCCGTCCCGGGACCAGTCCGGGTCCCTCATGGAATGCCCCTCGACCAGCACGCGGGTGGCGCCGGTGACCACGTCCACAGCGATCAGCCGGTCGTTGTCCTGCCCGGTGACGAGCGCGATCTCGGAGCCGTCCGGTGACCAGGTCGGCGCGCCGTAGCGGACACCGAACGGGTCGGCGAGCAGAGTGCGCTTCTGGCCGGTGACCCGGTCGTACACGGCCACGAACGGCTCGAGCGTGCCGTCGCCCGAGCGCGCCGTGTTGACCCAGGCCACGTACCGGCCGTCCGGCGAAGCCTTCGCGTGGTCCCCGTTGGGCAGCAGCTCCCGCGGCGTGGTCCGGCCCGGGTCGACCTGGAGCACACCCCAGCCGACGCTGACCAGCCACGACCCGTTCACCGCGTCGGCGGCGGACACCGGTGCGGCGGACGCGGCGGAGGGCGCGGCTGCCAGCCCGGTCGCGGCGGCGAGCCCGGTCAGCGCGGCGGTACGCAGCAGGGCACGACGATTCAGTGCGGTCATTCGACAACCCCCGTGAGAGACGTGGCCCCAACCCTCCCGAGTGGATCGACGCACCGGAATCGGACGAGCGGCCGCTTCACGTTCGGCTGCTCGTCCATCACCGCCGGTGAGCCCGGAGCGGCCCGGTACGCTCGCCCCGATGACCTCCGACGCGCTGCACCGCGCCCTCACCGAGGCGGGCGACCCGCCGCTGCTCCCGCTCCCGGGCGTGGCGGTCGAGCTGCTGGCCGCGCTGGCCGCCCCGCCGCGCCTGGGCGCGCACCTGCGGCTGGTGCACGACGTCGCCTGGCACCTGACCGCCGCGTTCGCCGACCGGTTCGCCGCGGTGCCGTTCGACAGGCAGGCGGTGCTGTTCGGGGCCGCCGTGCACGACCTGGGCAAGGTCGAGCATCCCGGCGAGCTGACCGGCCCTGGATCGGCGCACGAGGAGGCGGGCTACCAGTTGCTGCTGCGCTTCGGCGTACCGGAGGAGCGGGCCCGTTTCGCCGTCACCCACGCCGCCTGGCACTCCCCCGGCGTGCAGCTGGAGGACCTGATGGTCAGCCTCGCCGACAAGGTGTGGAAGGGCCGCCGCGTCACCGACCTGGAGCAACTCGTGGTCGACCGGCTCGCCGGCATCACCGGCCAGGAGCGCTGGCAGACGTTCCTGGACCTCGACGACGTGCTCGCCGAGCTGGCCGCCGGCGCGGACCGCCGGCTGGCGTTCCAGGCCGAACATCCGGTGTACGGCTGACGCCGGACCGACGGCGGCGATGAGTCCGGCACCGGCCGGTGGTCTGCCCTGAGTCGGTGTTCTCCGATCTCCGGGAGGAAACATGAGCACAAGCGAAGCGCGGGGCCGGGTACGGGCGTTCGTCACCGTGTCCCTGGACGGCTACGTCACCGGTCCGGACGACCACGCCGGCCAGGGGCTCGGTGTCGGCGGCGAGCGGCTGCACCACTGGGTGATGGGTGGGCCGTGGACCTACGACACGCCACGCGAACCCGGCACCGGCATGACCGGTGCGGACCGCGCGTACTTCGACGAGCTGCTGGCGGGCGTCGGCGCCGCGCTGTGCGGCCGAGGCATGTACGACGCCGCCGGCGCGTGGGGCGGCCGCAACCCGTTCGAGGCGCCCCTGGTCGTGCTCACCCACCGCACCGCCGACCAGCCCGACCCGGACGCCGGCTTCCTCATGGTCGACGGGTTCGACGCGGCGCTGGCGGCGGCCCGGCGCACGGCCGGTGACGGCGCGGTGGTCATCGGCGGGGGCGCCGACGTGATCCGGCAGGCGCTCGCGGCCGGCGTGGTCGACGAGCTGGGCCTGTCCACCGCGCCGGTGATCCTCGGCCGCGGGAAGCGGCTGTTCGAGGGCTTCGACCGGGACGTCGACCTGGAGATCCGCGCCGTGCACCATTCGCGCCACGCCGTGCACGTCCGCTACGCCGTCGGCCGCCACGCGAGCGATACCGATTGACTTTCGATAGGTTCCGCGCGATAGTCGATGCATGCTTACGGCGCAACGCGCGGTCACACCACTCCGCGCCTTCCTGGTCCTGCTGTTCGCGATCCTGGTGCTGTTCCAGACCATGTCGCTGCCCGGGCAGTTCGCGCACATGGCGCGCGAGAACCCGGACATGGCGTACCTGCGGTGGCCCGCCACCGCGGTGACGATCTTCTGGGTGCTGTGCGTGCAGGTGGTGATCGTCTGCACCTGGCACCTGCTCACCCTGGTCAAACGCGACCGCATCTTCACCGAGGCGTCCCTGGGCTGGGTCGACGGGATCGTCTGGGCGGTCGCCGCCGCCTGGGTGGTGCTGGTCGGTGTGTTCCTCTACGTCGGCTTCAACGCCGACGACCCGGGCCTGCCGCTGCTGCTGTTCCTGCTGGTCACCGGCGTCAGCGTGCTGGGGCTGCTGATGGTCGTGCTGCGCGCGCTGCTGCGCCAGGCCACCACGCTGCGCACCGACATGGAAGCGGTGATCTGATGCCGATCGTCGTGCGCATCGACGTCGAACTGGCCAAGCGCAAGATGAGTGTCGGCGAGTTCGCCGAACGCGTCGGGCTCACCCCGGCCAACGTCGCCGTGCTCAAGAACGGCCGCGCCAAGGCCGTCCGGTTCAGCACCCTGGAGGCCATGTGCCGGGTGCTCGACTGCCAGCCCGGCGACCTGCTCGAATGGGTCGCCGACGAGGAGGAGCGATGAGATACCTGGCCGCCGTCGTCGCCCTGCTCGCCGTCGCGCTCGGCGTCGCCGGCTTCGTGTACGGAGAGGCCGACGACTCCCCCGGCCTGCAGCTCCTGTCCGCGCTGCTCGTCATCGGCGCGGTCGCCATCGGCGTACGCGTCGCCCGGCGTACCCGATAGGGCCGGCGCCCCCTCGACGCCGGCCCTGCCACTCAGCCCTTCACGCAGACGACCTGCTTGAGGTGGGCGACCACCTCGACCAGGTCGTCCTGCTGGGCCATCACCTCGGTGATGTCCTTGTACGCGCCGGGGATCTCGTCGACCACACCGGCGTCCTTGCGGCACTCCACCCCGGCGGTCTGCGCGGCCAGGTCCGCCGTGCTGTACGTCCGCTTCGCCTGCCCCCGCGACATCCGCCGCCCGGCGCCGTGCGACGCCGAGCAGTACGCGTCCAGGTTCCCCTTGCCGCGCACGATGTACGAGCCGGTGCCCATCGAGCCGGGGATGATGCCCAGGTCCCCCTTGCCGGCCCGGATCGCGCCCTTGCGGGTCACCAGCACGTCCACCCCGTCGTAGCTCTCCTCCGCCACGTAGTTGTGGTGGCAGGAGATCGGCTCGTCGTAGCCGACGTGTGGGAACGCCTCCCGGACCACCTGGCTCAGCAGCGCGAGCATGACCGCCCGGTTGCGGCGGGCGTACTCCTGCGCCCACCACAGGTCCCGCCGGTACGCCTCCATCTCCGGCGTGCCGGCGAGGAACACCGCGAGGTCCCGGTCCGGCAGGTCGGTGTTGTGCGGCAGCCCTCGAGCCACCGCCATGTGCCGCTCGGCCAGTTCCTTGCCGATGTTGCGGGAGCCGGAGTGCAGCATCAGCCAGACCCGGCCGTCGTCCGGGCCGCCCTGCTCCAGGCAGACCTCGATGAAGTGGTTGCCGCCGCCGAGCGTTCCGAGCTGACGCTGCGCCCGCGTCTGGAGCTGGGCCACCTTCCGGTCCAGCGTGCCGAACCGCCGCCAGAAGTCGTCCCAGCCCGCCTGCTCCAGGCCCCGGATCCGGCGCGGATCGACAGCGTCGTCGCGCATCGCGAAGCCGACCGGGATCGCCGCCTCGATCGCCGACCGCAGCGGCGCGAGGTCGTCGGGCAGGTCGGCGGCGGTCAGCGAGGTGCGCACCGCGGACATGCCGCAGCCGATGTCCACGCCGACCGCGGCCGGCGACACGGCCTGCCGCATCGCGATCACCGAGCCGACAGTGGCGCCCTTGCCGAAGTGCACGTCCGGCATCACCGCGACGCCCTGCACCCACGGCAGTGCGCCGATGTTGCGCAGCTGCCGGGCCGCCTGCGCCTCGATCGCGTACGGGTCGGTCCAGACCCGGACCGGTGCCCGGGTACCAGCCAGCGGGGTGAAACCCATCGTCGTCTCCTTGTTCGTGTCCGTCCTGGACAGGTGCCCCGGACACGGAGAACCGCCCGGCTCCGGTGTCGGGGCGGGCGGTTCGCGCGGATCGTCGCGCCGGCGCTAGACGCGCCACCACCCGGGTTGCCACTGCCGTCGCCGGCCCGTGCCCGATTCGGACAGCAGGACACCGGCGCGCGGCGCTTGCCGCTCGGCGCGGGTGCGGTTCTGCTGCGACACGGCAGGCTCCCTGGTGGATCGGATCGACGTTGCCCGTTCACCGTACGGGCGCCGCACACGGGCAGCAACGCGATATTCCTTCGCGCACGGATGAGCGGCGCAGGCGCGACGTGATGAGCGCCGGGCGGGTCCGGCGGCTAGCCGGCGTGCGCCACCGGGTGGCGGCGCATCTCCTCCATGAACGGGTAGCGCGCGGTCAGCTCGGCGAGCGTGATGCCGGCCCGCCACGCGGCGGCGACCTGCGCGACCTGGAGCAGGTCGGTGGCGTCACCCCGGGCCTGGACGTCGCCGTCCACCCGCAGGTCGATCATGAAGTAGCGGGCCTGGGAGCCGAGGCTGACGCAGACGACGCCCCGGGGGGAGGCCATCTCGGCGCAGGTGAACCGGCTGCGTCCCTGCTCGGGCGCGGTCACCTCGCCGACGTCGAGCTGGTTCGCGGCGGCGGTCGCCACGAGCGCGGGGGCGAGACCGCCGGGCTCGACCAGATCCGGGTAGAGGCGCACACCCAGTGCGGCGGACACGTCGCTCATGCCTGACTCCCACTTCCTCGTGACAGAGACCAGCAGCGCGCAGGTTACGAGTGTGTTTCCGGCACGCACGGCCATCCTTTCCCGTACGACCGTCCCGGGGCAATAGGAACGCCCTCATCGAACCCCTCCGAGGTACGCTGCCGCCTCATGGCGCTGATCCGGTGTGACTTCTTCTCCGAGGCGTTGGGCATGGGCACGTCGATGACGGTGCTGCTGCCCGATCGCGGCGCGGCCGGGATCGGCGTGCCGGGCGCGGCCGCCGACGGCGATCCGCCGGTGCTCTACCTGTTGCACGGCCTGACCGACGACGACACGGTGTGGACCCGGCGTACCGCGATCGAGCGGTACGTGGCGCCGCTGGGGCTGGCCGTGGTGATGCCGCAGGTGCAGCGGAGCTTCTACTGCGACGAGGCGCACGGCAACCGGTACTGGACGTTCCTCAGCGAGGAGCTGCCCGAGGTGTGCCGGTCGTTCTTCCGGCTGTCCGACCGGCGGGAGGACACGTTCGTCGCGGGCCTGTCGATGGGCGGCTACGGGGCGATGAAGTGGGCGCTGCGCCGCCCGGAGCGGTTCGCGGCGGCGGCGAGCCTGTCCGGCGCGCTGGACGTGACGCGCCGCCGCCACCATGCGACGCATCCGGTCGACCCGGCGGTCTGGCGCACCGTCTGGGGTGACGGCCCGGTGCCCGCCGACGACGACACGGTGGGGCTGCTGGAGCGCTCCGGCGAGGACCGGCCGGCACTCTACGTCGCCTGCGGCACGGAGGACTTCCTGTACGAGGACAGCATGCGGTTCCTGGACGTGGCCCGGAAGCGTGACGTGCCGGTCACCGTCGACTTCGGTCCGGGTGACCACGACTGGGCGTACTGGGACGCGCGGATCCAGGATGTGCTGGCCTGGCTGCCGCTGCGCACGCGCTGACCGGTGTGCGCGGGCGTCCGAGCGGGCTCAGACGCCCACGGTGCCGTCGATCGCCTCGCGGATAAGGTCGGCGTGCCCGTTGTGGCGGGCGTACTCGTGCAGCATGTGCAGCATGACCAGGCGCAGCGAGACGTCCTCGCCCCAGCGGGCCTGGTGACCTGTCACGTCGAGCGACTCGGCCTCCCGTTCGATGCGCCGGGCGTGCTCGATCTCGCGCCGCCACGCCTCGAACGCCTCCGCCACGTCGGCGTCGCGGGCGTCGTACGCCTGCTGGAAGTCGCCGCTGTCCGACCACACCAGCGGCACGTCCTCGGCGGCGATGACCCGGCGGAACCAGGTGCGCTCCACCTCGGCCATGTGCCGGACCAGGCCGAGCAGGGACAGCGCGGACGGCGGTGACGCCGCCCGGCGTAACTGCTCGTCGGTCAGGCCCTCGCACTTGAGGGCCAGCGTGGCCCGGTGGAAGTCGAGGAAGGCGCGCAGCGACTCCCGCTCGCCGGCGAGCAGCGGCGGGCCGATCCGTTCGGTCTCCATGAGCGCCGAGCCTAGCCGCGATCGATCTTGGTGGAACGACCGCGTCACCGCAGTGACGAACCGGCCACCGGGAAGTCGAACCAGGTGTCCGGGTACGGCTCGTCGACGTACCGGTAGTGCCACCACTCCAGCGGATAGTTCTCGAAGCCCTGCGCGGACATCAGCCGGCGCAGCAGGTCCCTGTTGTTCCGGGCGGTGTCGCTGATCCGCGCGTCGGCGGTGTGGGCGCGCGGGTCGAAGCAGTCGAACCCGGTGCCCATGTCGATCGAGTCGTCGGCGAAGCGGCGCCCGGCCGGTTCGGTGCAGGGCACGAGCGCCTGACCGGGCGTGTACGCCGGCTGCGGGGGCCCGGAGACCGGGACCAGGGTCAGGTCGACGGTGCTGCCCCGGCTGTGCGCGGTGGGGGCGCCGATGTAGCCGTCGGCGAACAGCCGGTCCTTGGGCACGCCGGGATAGAACTCGCCCTTCATCCGCTGCTCGCCGGGGAGTTTCGCCCAGGCGACGAAGTCGTCGGCGGCGCGCTGCGGGCGGTAGCAGTCGTACACCTTGAGGCTGTGCCCGCCGGCGAGCGCGGCGGTCTGCACCCGGTGCAGCGCCTGCGCCGCCGGGCGGGTGAGCAGGCAGCGCGGCTCGGCGTACCCGTCGATCGGGCGGCCGACGAAGTTGTGCGGACCCGCGTACCGGATGTCGGTGCGGACGGTGGGGTCGACGGCGGTGAGGTCCACGATGTCCGCCGGGGCCCGCGGGCCGGTCGGGGTTGGTGACGGCTGCGCGGACGGCGACGGCGACGGCGCGGGCCGCTGGCAGGCGGTGGCGATCAGCGCGGCCGCGACGGCCAGGACCGCCGTCGCGCGCATGCCGGTGCCCATCCGCCGTGTCTACCAGCCCTCGCGGGCCGGCGTCGGCGGAACGGTGGTCAGCCGCCCAGCACGGTACGCAGGAAGTCGACAGCGGCGGCGTCGTCGTCGATCGCGCCCGCCTCGTGGCCGTTGAACCGCCACACCGTCAGGTCCTTGTCGCCCCGGTAGTCGTGGTAGGCGGCGTAGACCGTCGACGGCGGCACGATGTCGTCCATCAGCGCGACGGAGAAGCGGACCGGCACCGTGGCGCGGCGGGCGAACGCGACGCCGTCGACGTAGCCGAGCGTGCGCAGCACCTGCTCCTCGCGGTCGCGGTGCACGGCGAGGTAGTCGCGGATCTCCCGGAACGGCGTGGTGTCGGTGATTGTGATCGCGCGCGGGATGTCGCAGAGGAACGGCACGAGCGCCACCGCCGCCCGCACCTTCGGCGCCAGGGCGGCGGCGGCGAGCGCGGCCGCGCCGCCCTGGCTGTGCCCGAGTACGGCGATCCGGTCCGGGTCGACGCCCGGCAGCTCGCACGCGGCGTCCACGGCGCGGACCGCGTCGGTGAGGAAGCGCCGGTAGTAGTACCGGTTCGGGTCCTCGATGCCGCGGGTGGCCATGCCCGGCGCCTGCGGTCCGGCGGCGGCGATGTCCGGCGTGTCGCCCCGGCTCCACCCCGAGCCCTGACCGCGCGTGTCCATCTGGAGGTGGGCGAAGCCGGCGGCGGACCAGAGCAGGTTCTCCAGCGCGTGGCCGCGCCCGCCGCCGTACCCGACGTACTGCACGATCGTGGGCAGCGGCTCCGTCGCGCCGCGCGGCACCCGCAGCCAGGCGCGGATCGGCTGTCCGGCGAAGCCCGGGAAGGTCACGTCGAAGACGTCGACACCGGTCAGCGGCGTGGACAGCGGGGTCGCGGACACGGGGTCGCCGCAGGAGCGCGCCTGTGCGAGAGTGTCAGCCCAGAAGGCGTCGAAGTCCGGCGGTTCGTGCAGGTCGCTGCGGTAGGTGCGGAGTTCGGCCTCGGTCAGGTCGGTGAACACGCCTCGGTTTTCCTCGTCGTTCGTCGGGGGTGGACGGCGACTCGCCGGAAGATGACTGGCGCATTTCCGGAACGTTTCCGCAACTCGTGCGAACGCTAGGGCCGGTCCGGCCTGTCGTCAAGCCCTCGCCGTACGGCAAGATGTGCGTGGGGCGGGACGGTCTACCGGTCGGTTCCGGCAGCCGGCGAAGGGAACACGGGTGAGCGCGGACGACGAGCGCAGGGTGACCATCACCGCGATCGCACGGGAGGCCGGCGTCTCGGTCCCGACCGTGTCGCGCGTGCTGAACGGGCGTTCCGACGTCGCACCGGACACCCGGGAGCGCGTCGAGGAACTGCTGCGTCACCACGGCTACCGGCGCCGCGGCAGCCGTACGGTGCGCCGGGCGGACCTGGTCGACCTGGTCTTCAACGACCTGGACAGCCCGTGGGCCGTGGAGATCATCCGCGGCGTGGAGGACGTCAGCCACGCCGCCGGGGTGGGCACCGTCGTCTCGGCGATCCACCGCGAGTCCAGCTCCACCCGGCAGTGGCTGCACAACCTGCGCGCCCGCGCGTCCGACGGCGTGATCGTGGTGACCTCGCACCTGAGCCCGGCCGTGCAGGCCCAGCTGCGGCGCCTCAACGTGCCGGTGGTGGTGGTCGACCCGGCCGCCGGCGTGGCCGCCACGGACGTGCCGGCCATCGGCGCCACCAACTGGACCGGCGGCCTGGCCGCCACCGAGCACCTGCTCAAGCTCGGCCACCGCCGGATCGGGTTCGTGGCCGGCCCGCCGCACCTGCTGTGCAGCCGGGCCCGGCTGGACGGCTACCGGGCCGCGCTGGCCGCCGCCGGTGTGGCCGCCGACGACCGGCTGGTGCAGCCCGGCGACTTCTACCACGCCTCCGGGTTCACCGCCGGTGGCGCGCTGCTCGACCTGGACGACCCGCCGACCGCCATCTTCGCCGCCAGCGACCAGATGGCCTTCGGCGTGTACGAGGCGGTACGCCGCCGCGGACTGCGGGTCTGCGACGACGTGAGCGTGGTCGGCTTCGACGACCTGCCCGAGGCGCGCTGGGCCTCCCCGCCGCTGACCACTGTGCGCCAGCCGCTGGTCGAGATGGGCCGGCTGGCCGCACGTACCGTGCTGCGGCTGGCCCAGGGCGAGGAGATCGACTCGCCCCGGGTCGAACTGGCCACCGAACTGGTGGTGCGGGACAGCACCGCAGGACCCGCCTCCCGCTGATCCGGGCCCCCTGCTTTCACTCCTGTTCCGGAATTTCCGGCTCCCGCAGCGCCGACCCGGTCGACATGGCTACCACGGCGGCGTGGCGGCGCCGCCGGGCCAGCAGCAGCGCTCCCCCGGCCGTCAGCACCGCGCCCACCGCCACCGTCACCCCCGCGCCGGGCCGCGGCCCGGGCGCCGCCCCGCCGCCGCGCAGATCGGCGTGCCCGGCCAGCGCAGAGGCCGCCCCGCCCGCCGGTGGCGCCGAGCGCTCCAGTTCCCCCGGCTCGACGAGCCGGCCGACCTGCGCGTCGCGGGGCTGCGCGAACCCCCAGTCGAGCAGCGCCGCGCCCTGCTGCCAGCCCCGCTGGGTCGTCACCTCGGCACCGAGCAGCGTGACCACGAGGCGTCGGCCGCCGCGCTCGGCCGCGCCGACATAGGTGTGCCGGGCCAGGTCGGTGAAGCCGGTCTTGCCGCCGAGCGCGCCCGGATAGTGCTCCAGCAGCATGTTGTCGTTGGAGATGGCGAACCCCTTCGCCCGCTGCGCCGGCTGGGCCGGGATCTGCGCGACCCGGGTGGCGGCGTATTCGCGGAACGCCGGGTCGGCGAAGCACGCCCGCGCGATCAGCGCCATGTCGTACGCGCTGGTGAACTGCCCCGGTCCGTCCAGCCCGGACGGGGTGACCGCGTGCGTCTGCCGGGCCCCGAGCCGGTGCGCCTCCTCGTTCATCGCCCGCACCCCGCCGGCCAGCCCGTCCGGGCCGCCGCCGAGGCGGGCCAGCGCGTTCGCCGCCTCGTTGCCGGAACGCAGCAGCAGGCCGAGCCAGATCGTCTCGATCCGGTAGTGCCCGCCCTCGACCAGCCCCACCGCCGAGCTGCCCGGTTCCACGGCCAGGTCCCCCGCGGTCACAGTGACCTCCCGGTGCGGATCCAGCCGGGGCAGCATCGTGGCGGCGAGCAGCAGCTTCTGCACGCTCGCGGGCACGCCGTACTCGTGCGGGCCGCAGCCGCCGAGCACCGCGCCGCTGTCCAGGTCGGCGACCACCCAGGAGGTGGCGGTCACCGCCGGCGGCGCGCTGGACGCGGGCGGGACGACTAGGCCGGCGGTGTCGAGCGCGGCGCCACCGACGGCGCGCGCGGCCGGGTCGGGCGCGGGCGGCGGCTGCGGCGGCCGGGTCGCCGGGGCCGGCACGTTCGGGCAGGGCGGCGCAGCCGGCAGCCGGCGTACCGGCGCGCGGGCGGCGGCCGCCGCCGGTGTCACGGAGGCCGGCAGCAGCAGGGCGGCGGCCAGCGCCACGAAGGGTCCCCAGGTCCTCATGACCCGGACGCTAGCCACGCCGACCCGAACGGGTCACCGGCTCCGGGATTCGGGCCCCGGCACCGAGGTAAGGCGGTAGGCTCCGCGGCTCGCTCGCGGCTCAGCGCGCGCGGAGCCCGTGCCCGGCGAGCGGGCCGACCTGCCATCCACGGCGGCGGCACTCGGCCAGCACACGCGGGAGCGCGGCGAGACCGGCCCGCCAGGCGCCCGGCGCGGCGGTACGGGAGGAGTCGTGCAGCAGGATCGTCCCGCCTGCGTCCAGTCCGGCCAGCACGGTGCGCGCGACGGTGTCCGCGGTGGCGGTGGCGGTCCAGTCCCGGCCCCAGCAGCTCCACAGCACCGGCCGCAGCCGCAGCCGCCGGGCGGCCACCAGCGCGGCGGTGGTGAGCACGCCGTACGGCGGTCGCATGAACCCGGGCGGACGGCCGGTCACGTCGGTGACCAGGTCGTAGGCGCGGGTCAGGTCGCTGACGGTGCGGGCCGGGCCGCTCAGCAGCAGGTTGTCGTGCGTCCAGCCGTGCACGGCGATCTCGTGGCCCTCGCCGGCCGCCCGGCGGCCCAGCGCGGGGTGGCGCCGCAGCATCGCGCCGAGCACGAAGAACGTGGCGCGGACCCGGTGCGCCGCCAGCACGTCCAGGACGTGCCCGGTGGACTCCGGGTCCGGGCCGTCGTCGAAGGTCAGCGCGACCCGGCCGGGCGTCCCGAGCCCGTGCAGCCCGGGCAGCAGCCGTCGCCGCAGCGCGGGCAGCGCCGTCACCGCCGGTGCCGCGTGCAGCACCGGCAGCGCGAGCGCGGCGGCCCCCGCCAGGGTGACCGCTCTCATCGCAGGCCGCCGGTGGACTGCAGCAGCGCGGCGAGCACGGCGACGGCGTCTCCGACCGGGTCCAGCAGCGGGCGGCGCTTACCGGCCGGTCCGGCCGGCGGTGCCCGGCGCGCGGCCTCGGCGACCAGGCCCGCCGGGTCGCGGTACACGTCGTCGCGGAACGGGCTCACCGGTCCGGTCCCGATCACGGCCGCGAGGACCGGCCCGAGCTGCTGCGGTGTGGCCGCCCACCGACTCAGGCCGGCCCGGGCCAGGATCGCGGCGTTGGCGCGCCCGTGCCCGGCGATGGGCCGGTACGTGACCACCGGCAGCCCGGCCGCCAGCGCCTCCTGGCAGGTCAGCCCGCCGGCGTTCTCCACCATGACGTCGACCGCGCGCATCAGCGCCGGCATGTCGTCGACCCAGCCCAGCACGTGCCGACCGGCGCCGCGCAGCCGGTGACGCAGCGCCGCGTTGTGCCCGCACACCACCACCGGCCGGACGCCCGCGGCGGCGACCTCGGCCACCGTGGCCGCCACCTCGCCGGCGCCCCAGGAACCCGCGACGACCAGCGCGAGCACCCCGTCGGCCGGTAGGCCGAACCGCTGCCGGGCCCGCCGGCGGTCCTCCGGGGCGGGCCGGGCGAAGGCGCGGGACACCAGCGGCTGCACGGCGGTGACGTCGGCGGCGCCGGCCCGGTGCGTCTCGGCGTGGCGGACCGCGCAGTACACGTCCACGCCCGGCGCGAGCCAGGTCGGGTGCACCACGAAGTCGGTCACATAGGTGATCACCGGGACACGGAGCCGCCCGCGCCGCCGCAGCGGACCGAGGAGCTGGTTGGCGAACGGATAGGTGGTGACCACGGCCCGGGTGTCGGGCGGGATGCGGCGGCGCAGGCGGCGGCGGAACGGCCGCATCAGCGCGCGGATCGCGCGTACGGCGGTCCGCGAGTTGCCGGTCAGCCGGAACAGCGCGTGGTAGCCCCAGGGGAGCCGGTGCAGCACCCCCCGGTACGTCTCGCGTACCGCCCGGTGCACCGGGCTGGGCAGCAGGTGCAGGAGGTTCAGCCGGTCCACCGCGAAGCCCCGCGCACGCAGCCGGTGCGCCAGCTCGTCGGCGGCCCGGTCGTGTCCGGCGCCGATGTCCGCCGAGACCACCACGATCCGGCCCGGGTGCTCCATGCCCGGCGCATACCCACGGAATCGGTGTCCACGCGATCCGCCGGGACGCCGGGTTCAGGCGCGGCGGCGTCCGCGACGGCGTGACCGGCTCCGGCGGGCGGCGAGCACCGCCGCCACCCCGCCGACGGTCAGTGCCAGCAGACCGGCGAGCGGCACGATCATCCGCCAGTCCCCGTCGCCGACGCGGCGCAGCGCGGTCCCGGCCGGTCCCCGCCAGGGCGGGGATGCGGTACGGCTCGGCTCCGCGGCCGCCGCCTGCTTGGGCTCCGCCGCCTCGGCGTCCCGTTCGCCCGGTTCGACCAGCCGGCCGACCGAAGCGTCCCGGGGCTGCCGGAAGCCCCAGTCGAGCAGCTGGGCGCCCTGCTGCCAGCCGCGTACCGGGCGGGCCTCGGCGCCGAGCAGCGTCACCACGAGGCGGCGTCCGTCGCGCTGGGCGGCGCCGACGTAGCTGTGCCGGGCCAGCTCGGTGAAGCCGGTCTTGCCGCCGAGCGCGCCGGGATAGCGGTAGATGAGCTGGTTCTCGTTCTGGATCTGGAACCCGCCCTTCTTCAGCGCGGGCTGGGCCGGGATCTGCGTGCGCTCGGTGCGCGCGTACCGGCGGAACGCGGCGTCGGCGAAGCAGGCCCGCGCGATGAGTGCCAGGTCGTACGCGCTGGTGAACTGGCCGGGGCCGTCGAGGCCGGACGGGGTGACCGCGTGCGTCTGGCCGGCGCCGAGCCGGCGGGCCTGCGCGTTCATCTCGGCGACGCCGGCCTGGGAGCTGCCGGCGCCGAGACGGGCCAGCATGTTCGCGGCGTCGTTACCGGACTGGAGCAGCAGGCCCAGCCACAGCGTCTCCACGCTGTAGCGGCCGCCGACGAGCAGGCCGACGGCCGAGCTGCCCGGCTCGATGTCCAGGTCGGCGCGGGTGGCGACGGCGACCTGCCTGGGGTCCAGTCGGCTCAGCATGGTGGCGGCCAGCAGCAGTTTCTGGGTGCTGGCCGGGGTGCCGGGGACGTGTGGGCCGCACGCGCCGAGGACCGCGCCGGTGTCCAGGTCCGCCACGAGCCAGGTGGCGGCGGTGACCGCCGGGGGCGCGGGGCTGCCGGGTGGCGTGACCAGCCCGGTACCGGCCAGCGCCTCGCCGCCCACCGCCGCCTGTTCGGGCGTCGTGGCCGGCGGCGTCGGGCGGGGCGGCCGGCTGACCTTCGGCGCGGGCAGGCGCGGGCAGGGCACGGGTGCGGCGGCCGGAGCGGCGGGTGCCGCGGCCGGCGCAGCCGCGGGCGTGCCGGCCGGGGCGCCTGTGGCCGGGGCCGGAACGCCGGTGGTGAGCAGGGTGACGGCGGTGGCGGCGGCCAGGACCCGGGCTCTCATGAGATGGCACCCTACCGAGCCGGATGATCAGGTCCGGACGGCTCACCGGTGTCGTGACACGGTGCCGATCACGCGGTCCCGGTCGGTGACCGATTGGCGCGTCAGCGCACGCCGCGCAGCCACCACCGCTGCCACGGCGTCTCGACCGCGCGCCTGTGGTAGCCGGACCGCACCCAGGCCACCGCCCGCGCGGGGGGCAGCCCGTCCAGCACGGCGAGGGCGGCCAGCGCGGTGCCGGTGCGCCCGACTCCGCCGTGACAGGCCACCTCGACCCGCTCCCCCGCGTACGCGCGCCGCCGCGCCTCCCGGAGCGCGTCCAGGGCATCGGCCCGGTCGGCCGGGATCCAGAAGTCGGGCCAGCGGACCCGCCGGGCCGGCCACTCCGGCTCGGGACCGGGCGCCAGCAGCAGGGCGAAGTCAGCCGGTGACGCGGGCCCGGCGACCCGGCGACCGCGCACGGTGGCGCCCCCGGGGAGCGTGAGCAGGCCGGTCCGGTCGGTCCACGGTGTCGCGTCCATCGGGTCATTGTGTCCCGGCGTCCGGACACGTGAGTGCCCGCCGGACGAGGTCCGGCGGGCACTCACGATCGAGCCGGGTCGTCCCCGGCGCACCCCGGATCAGCCGAGGCGACGGCGACGCCAGGCCATCGAGGCCAGAAGCAGCACCGCACCGGCGGCGGCGAGGCCCCCACCGAGCTTCAGCGGCGTGCCGATGCTGTCACCGGTGACCGGCAGCCCGCCGTGGTGCGGCGACTTGGTCGGCCGCGGCGGCAGGACGGTGCCGGTCGCGCTCGCGATCCGCCCGGACGTCAGGCCGGTGGCGGTGAACGTGTACCGGCCCGGCCGGGTCGGCCGGTAGGTGACGGTGAAGTTGCCGCTGGCGTCGGCCGTCACGGTGAACGTGGTCGGCGCGGGCTGCGGCTGGGCGCGGTTGGGCGTGTAGGCGACCGGCGCCATCGCCACCGTGCTGCCGTCGCTGCGCCGCGCGGTCCCCTCGGCCGGGGCGGCCGCGGGCAGACCCGAGATCGCCACGTCGATCCGCACCGACTCGTTCGGCGCGAAGTTCGAACCCCGCAGGGTGAACGTCTCGCCGAGCCGGATGGTCGTCGGTGAGACGGTCAGCGACGCGACCTCGGGCGGGTAGACCGGGGGCTGCGGCTGCGCCGCCCCGGCCGCGGTCGGCACGGCCGCTACGGCCAGGCCCACCGTGAGCGCCATGATGATGCGGGATAGCCGCATGATGGATTCCCTCCTACTGTTCACAGCTTGGTGCGTTGACTACTTGGGTGGTCCATGGGGTGACGGTGGGCGTGTGCACCAGCTCGGCGGTCCCGGCGCCGGTCTGGCCGGTGAGCACCGTGACGTCGAGCGTCCGGGTCTGCCCCGGGCGGGTCTCCACGTTCGCCACCGCCACCTGGCGGCGGCCGTCGGTGCCGCTGCCCATCGCGGTGTCCCGTCCGTCCAGCCGGCCGGTGAGCACGGCGCCGCCGGTGGGCGTGTGCACGGAGACGAAGGTGCGTGCGGTGTACTTGTCGCCGGCCAGGGCCAGCCCGGTGACCGACTTGCTCAGGCCCGACTTCGGGGCGGTGGAGTGCACCGTGACCCGCAGCCGCAGCTCGCGGCGCCCGTCCGGATGGCATTCACCGACCGTCACGGTGGCCGAGAACCTGAGGTAGTAGCCGAGCTTCGCGCCGCTGCCGTCGTTGAGGAACACGCCGACCGTCGGCACGGTGTCCTTCTCCGGGAGTTGACCGGCCAGCCGGCTGCCGGCCAGTGCGCGTTGCTCCTCAGATCGGACACTCCAGAACAATATCCGACGTTCATTGATTGAACGGGTAAAAACGGTCAAAAGCGCCCTCGGGTCTACCGTCTTGGTGAACAGCGTGTCGAAGACGCCCGACGCGGATCTGCTGAAGAACTCGTCCTGGTCCTTCGTCTCCAGATCCCGGTACGAGTCACTGAGCAGCGTCCGTACCGCGGTGGCGGCGGCCAGCGACGGCCCGTCCGGCACGGGCACCGGACCCACCACGCCGAGCAGGTACGACAGGACCACCGGGTCCACCGCCAGCACCCCGTCCACAGTGGTGCCGGTCCGTCGGCGCACCATGTCCCGGTAGAGCGCGGCGGCGGCCGGGAAGTCCGGCGTGAGGTTCACGTCCGCCGGATAGATGCCCGGCAGCTCACCCCAGAGCCGTTTCGCCTCCGCGCCGACCTTCAGCGGCGGGTCGAAGAGCCGCAGGTCGGACGAGCTGCCCTGCTTCACCAGGCGAATCCCTCCACCCTCGGCGCGCAGCACGGCGTACGCACCGAACATGCCGCCGGTGGCGCGCAGCTCGGCCGGGTTCTGCGAGACCAGCAGGTAGGTGCGCGGCCCGTCCGCGCCGAGCAGCGGCGGCAGCAGCCGGGCGCCCCGGTCGGCGGCCGAGGTCAGCTCGCCGAGCTGGTCCAGCTCGGTGCGCAACGCGACGACCGCGTCGCGTACCTGCGTCACGAGGTCGCCGGTGGGCACCTGCCGCAGCCGGTCGGCGGTGCGGCGCACGGCCTGGTCGGCGGCGGACACCTCGGCCGAGACGGCGCGCAGGCGGGCGAGATCCAGCTTGCCCTGCTTCGGCACCAGCGAGGCGAGGTCGACGCGCAGCAGCGTGGGGAACGCGAGCCGGGCCAGGTCGTCCACCGCCACCGAGATCTGCCGGACCGCGGCCAGGTTGTCCCCCGCGTACGGCGTCTGCTGGCCCACCCACCACACCGGATCGCCGGTCTCGCCGCGCGCGGCGGCGGCCTGCTCCTGCAACGCGGCGAGCGTGCGCTGGGCGCGGGCCACGTCGCCGTCGAGCACCTGGGCGCTGAGCTCCCGGGCCAGCCCGGCGGCGTTCACCAGGTGGGCGCGGGCCTGCCAGCCCCGGAACGCGACCCAGCCGCCGGCGCTGAGCAGCACCGACACGACGACCAGCCCGGTCAGCAGGATCCGGCGGACCCGGGCGCGCCGGCGCCGTCGCGAACGGCGCCGCCGGCCGGGCGTGGCACCAGGTCCGGTCACGGATTTCCCCCTACGTGTCGGTCGAATCGGACACAATTCGCGATCGAGTGCTTTTTAGCACGAGAAAGTCCCTGTTCGAGGCGTTATTCGACACTCTGCCGACTTATCGGCTGGGTGCGAGCTTCGTTCGGTTCGAGGACCGCTCGGCCGCCTCGTGCAGCAGCGCCTCGATCCGGTCCACCCCGGCTCGCAACGACATGTCCCGCAGGTACGCGTCGCGGCCCCGCCTGCCCATGTCGAGCCGGGCGGCCGGCGGAATGGCGGCGGCCAGCCAGAAGCGGTCGGCCAGCGCCGCCCAGTCCTCCGGCGGGCAGGACAGGCCGGCGCGGGCCCGCTCCACCAGCTCCGCCGTCTCCCCCGCCGCGGAGGCGACCACCGGTGCGGCGCAGGAGAGCGCGGCCTGCAGCTTGCCGGGCACCCGGCCCCGCAGCTCCGGCAGGTCGCGCTGGGCCACGAGCTGGTAGTCGGCGGCGGCGTACAGCTGCGGCATGTCCACCGCGGACCGTCGCTCCAGGAACCTGACGTTGTCCGCGCCGAGATCGGCGGCGAGCCCCCGCACCCGCCGCTCCTGCGGACCGGAACCGACGAGCACCAGATCCATCCGGTCGCCGAGCGCCGCAGCCGCCCGGACCGCCGTCTCCAGATCCTGGTGCGCGCCGATCGTCCCGGCGTGCATCACCACGCAGCGGTCGTCCCGGCGGACCAGCCGCCGCACCGCCGGACCGGCCTGGGTGGGGCGGAAGATGCGCTCGTCGGTCCAGTTCGGCACCGTGCGCACCCGGCCCGGGGCGGCCCCACCGGCGCGGACCAGATCCGCCATCGACGGCGAACCGACGGCCACCACCGCCGCCTCCCGGTAGAGGCGGCGGGAGGCGGACTCCAGCCGCGCCGACCAGCCGCCGTCCGGCGCCGCACGACCGTCCCGCTCCGTCCACACGTCCTGCACGTGCAGGACCGTCGGCGTACGGCCGAGCAGCCGCAGCAGCCCGGTGGCGGCGAACGTGACCGCCGGGTGCCCGTAGACGTAGAGCACATCGACGTCGCGCAGCAGGCCCCGTCCGGCGAGCGCGGCGCTGCCGGCGAAGGAGAGCCAGCTCGCGGTACGGGCACGGGCGGAGCCGTCGCCCGCGGCGTAGCGGGGCACCCGGCGCACGGTCAGCCGCTCGCTGTGCGTCTGGTGCCGCCAGCGCTGCCGCCAGCCGGGATAGACGTGACCGCCCGGGTAGTCCGGGAAGCCGGTGAGCACCCGTACCTCGTGACCCCGGGCCACCAGCTCCTCGGCCAGGCTGCCCGGGACGAACGCCGGCTCCGGCGGGAAGTGGTAGGTGAGGATGCCGACCCTCATGACCGCGCTCCCGGCGCGGCTTTCCGGACGGCCGGGCGCCGCACCGCGTACCATTCCCGCATCCCCTCTGCGTCCGGCCGCGACCGCCGGAAGAACGCCGTCGCGGCACCCTCCGTCGCGACCCTGCCGACGAGAGGGGTGCAGATGGTCGACGAGGTGCTCTTCGTCTGCCACGCGAACATGTGCCGGTCACCGATGGCGGAGTTCATCGCCCGCCGCATGCTGGCCGGCCTGCCGCTGACGGTGGCCAGCGCGGGAACCGACGCGATCGACGGGGCGGTCATGCACCCGTACGCGGTCGAGGTGACCGCGGCCACCGGCGCGGACCCGGCGGCCTTCCGGACCCGCCGGCTGCGCGCCGAGCACCTGACCGGTGCGGCGCTGGTGCTGACCGCGACCCGCCGGCAACGCTCGGCCTGTACCTCGCTGGCGCCGGCCGCGCTGACCCGGACGTTCACGCTGCGGCAGTTCGCCCGGCTGGCCGCGGAGGCCCGCCCTGCCGAGGCGGAGGCGGACGCGGGCACGCCGTTGCGCGCGACGGTGTCGGCCGCGGTCCGCGCCCGGGGGCGGCTGCAACCCGCCGCCCCCGACGCGGAGGACCTGCACGACCCGATCGGCGGCTCGCCCGCCGACTTCCGGCGGTGTGCCGAGGAGATCGAGCGGTCGATCCGGCCCGTGCTCGCACTCATCGCGAAAGCCGGGTGAGTTCCTGCGTCCGGTCGCCCACGGCCTTCGCGCCCCGCCGGGTGCCGGCCCGGTCGGCCGGTACGGAGGGCGCCGCGGGTGGCACGACCACCTTGTACGCCTCGTACTGGTAGGCGTCCGCCTTGGCCACCTTGGCCATGTTGAGCACGCAGCCGAGCAGGCGCACCGACACCGAGCTGAGCGCGTGCGCCGCCGCGGCGACCTGGCTGCGGGAGGTACGCCCCTGCTGGGTCACCAGCAGCGCGCCGTCGGCCTGCACGGCCACCACCACACCGTCGGTGACCGCCAGCAGCGGCGCGGTGTCGATGACCACGATGTCCGCCGAGTCCCGCAGCGCGACCAGCAGGTCCGCCATGGACTTGGAGCCGAGCAGCTCGCTCGGGTTGGGCGGGGTGGCGCCGCTGGGCAGCACCAGCAGGGACTTCTCGCCCCAGCGCTGCACCACGTCACCGACCTGGACGTCACCGACGAGCACGTCGGTGAGGCCGACACCGCCGTCGAGCCCGAGGTAGTCGGCGACCTTGGGGCGGCGCAGGTCGGCGTCGATCAGCAGCACCCGCCAGCCCGCCTCGGCCAGCGCGATGGCGGTGTTGCAGGCCATCGTGGTCTTGCCCTCGCCCTGCAGCGCGCTGGTCACCGCGATGACCCGGGCCGGCTCGTGCACGTCCACGAAGCGCAGGTTGGTACGCAGCTTGCGGACCGCCTCGGCCCGGGCGGAGGTGGCCGCGTCGCCGACGATCAGCGGCGCCGACCGCGCGCCGGTCTCGTACGGGATCTCGCCGAGCAGCGGGCTGCCGGTCACCCGTTGCAGCCCGGCGCCGTCGCGCATCCGGACGTCGGCCACCCCGCGCAGCACTGCGAGGCCGGCGCCGAGCAGCAGGCCGAGCAGACCGCCCAGGACCAGGTTGCGGGTGGGCTGGGGCGAGACCGGGTCGGAGGTGACCCGGGGACCGCTGACCACCTCGATCTTGATGGGCGGGGCCTTGCCGTCAGGCGGCGTCTCGACCTTGCGGACCAGCTCGGTGAACTTGGTCGCGAGCATCTCGGTGGTCTTCAGCGCCCGGGTCTGGTCGGTGTCGGTGATCGTCGCATGGAGCAGGACCGTGCCGGTCGTGGCGGTGGTGTGGATCCGGCTGCGCACCTGGTCGGCGGTCAGGCCGAGCGGCGCGTCGGCCACCACGCTCTGCGCCAGCCGGTCGCTGGTGAGCAGGTCACCGTAGGACTTCACCCGCTGCTGGAGGAATAGGCCGCCCTGGTAGGCGTCGGTGACCCCCTGGCTGGGCGTGGTGACGAAGAAGGTCACCGAGGCCTCGTACCGAGGCGCCGTCCGGACCGTCACCAGCGCGGCGGCGCCCAGACCGAGCATCACCGTCACCAGCACGATCCACCAGTGGCGTCGGACCAGGCGCAGGTAGCCGAGAACGTCCATCACGCTCCCCCTCGCGACACGCCGGTCTGCCGATGAAACTGCACGAAAGCCCCCTAAAAACCCCAGTTGCCGTGCCAGGATCGAATCGCCTATTCACGACGTTACGTGACTGGACGACAGTAAACGACCGAACAGGCACAGACGGTCTAATCCTTTCAATACGGATAGGACGTAGAGGGCAGCTCATGGATCGTGATGCGATCACAGCCGTTCGACCCCCCGGCCGGATCACCCACCGCGCCGCCACCCTTTCCCTGTTAACGCTGGACACGGCCGCGTGGTGCGGCGGTTTTCTCGGTGCCGCCTGGACGCGGTACGAGTTCGACCTCACCGCCGCCGCCAGCGCCCGTACGCTCGGCGTGGCGCTGGCCTGCGCCGCGCTGTACGCCGCGCTCACGCTGCTGCGGTCCCGGCTCTACGGCCGGTATCCGATCGGCAGCGCCGGCGACGCGCAGGGCCTGGCCACCACCGTCGCGCTCGTCGCGGCCGTCGGCTTCGTCGCCCTGCTGCCGTGGACGGAGCACCCGGTGCCGGCCAGCACGCCGCTGGTCGGCGGCGCGGTGGCGCTCGTGGTGATGGCGACCGCTCGCGGGCTCTGGCGGGCCCACGCCGACCGCCGGCCACCCGCCGCGGGACACGCCGAGCGCTGCCTGATCTACGGGGTGGACGCGGCGAGCGAGCGGCTCGTCCGGGCGCTGCTGCACGACCCGGACAGCAGCTACCGGCCGGTGGGTCTGCTCGACGACGCACCCGACAGCCGCGGCCTGCGGCTGGAGCGGCTGCGCGTGCTCGGCGGCCGGGAGCAGATCGGCATCGCCGTCCGGGCCACCCGGGCGAGCACCGTCATCTTCTCGATGAGCGGCTCCGACCCGCAGCTGCTGCGCGACGTGCGCACCCGCACGCTGGAGGCCGGGGCGGCGTTCAAGGTCCTGCCGCCGGTACGCGAGGTCCTCGACCGTCCGGTGGCCGCCACCGACGTACGCGACCTTCAGCTCACCGACCTGCTGGGCCGCGCGCACCGGGTGGCCGAGCTGAGCGTCGAGCGCGGCGGGCTGGCCGGACGCCGGGTGCTCGTCACCGGCGCCGGTGGCTCGATCGGCTCGGAACTGTGCCGGCAGATCGCCCGCTGCGAGCCGGACGAGCTGATGATGCTCGACCGGGACGAGTCCGCGCTGCACGCCCTGCAGATGTCCCTGCACGGGCGCGCGCTGCTGGACGGGCCGGAGCTGATCCTGGCCGACATCCGCGACGCCGAGGGCATCGCCCGGGTGATCGCCGACCGGCAGCCCGACGTGGTGTTCCACGCCGCGGCGCTGAAGCACCTCACGCTACTCCAGCGCCACCCCGGGGAAGCGATCAAGACCAACATCCTGGGTACGCTGAACGTGCTGGAGGCGTGCCGGGACGTCGCCGAGTTCGTGAACATCTCCACCGACAAGGCGGCCAACCCGGCGAGCGTCCTCGGCTACTCCAAGCGGATCACCGAGCGGCTCACGGCGTACCACGCGCAGCGGCTCGGCGGCCGGTACCTGAGCGTCCGGTTCGGCAACGTGCTCAGCAGCCGCGGCTCGGTGCTCACCGCGTTCCAGGCGCAGATCCGCGCCGGGGTGCCGATCACCGTCACCCACCCCGACGTGACGCGGTACTTCATGACCGTGCAGGAGGCGGTGCACCTGGTGCTCCAGGCCGCGATGATCGGCCGGGGCGGCGAGGCGCTGGTGCTCGACATGGGCGAGCCGGTCCGGATCGCCGACGTGGCCCGCCGGCTCGCCGCCGAGGCGGACCGCCCGGTGGAGATCGTCTTCACCGGTCTGCGGCCGGGCGAGAAGCTGCACGAGCACCTGTTCGGCGCCGACGAGGTGGACACCCGGCCGCTGCACCCGCTGATCTCCCACGTACCGGTGCCCGAGCTGGACCCGGACGAGGTGCGCGGGCTCGACCCCTACGCCGACGCGGACGAGCTGATGAAGTGGATGGCCGCGTTCTGCGACCCGGTCGGGGCGTCCCTGCCGGCTCTGCCCGGGCAACGCTGACCCGCCGGCCGATGGGACGCTCCGCCCGAGTGGTGAGACGGGCGTCCCATCGGCCGGCTCGGCTCGCCGCGGGTGGCGGCGCCCGTTAGGGTTGATCCCGGTGTGCCGGGAAGCCTGGTCGGCGATGGTTCCGCCGACCCCAGCTCCCGAACGGACGCCACATGCCCCAGCACACCCCGCACCGCTCGCGCCTGCTGTCCCGCCGCTCCTGGCCGGAGGCCCGCTTCCTGGCCGACGTACTGCGCACCGAGACCGTCGGCGGCGGCCTGCTGCTGCTCGGCGCGGTCCTCGCCCTGATCTGGGCCAACTCGCCGTGGCGCGCCGCGTACGCCGAACTGAGCCACTGGGTGCCCTGGCCCGGCGGCGCCGGGCTGCACCTCGACCTCGACCTGCGCACCTGGGCCGCCGACGGGCTGCTGGCGATCTTCTTCTTCGTGGTCGGCCTGGAGCTCAAGCGCGAGTTCGTCGCCGGTGACCTGCGCGACCCCCGGCGGGCCGCGTTGCCGGTGGTCGCCGCGCTCGGCGGCATGATCGCGCCGGCGTTGATCTACCTGGCCGTGACGCTCAGCGCCGGCGGCGCCGGCCTGCGCGGATGGGCCATCCCCACCGCCACCGACATCGCTTTCGCGCTCGCCGTGCTCGCCGTGATCAGCTCCCACCTGCCGCAGGGGCTGCGCGCGTTCCTGCTGACCCTCGCCGTGGTCGACGACCTCTTCGCGATCACCATCATCGCGGTCTTCTACACCGACGCGTTCCACCCGCTGCCGCTGCTCGCCGCGCTGCTGCCGATCGCCGCGTTCGGGCTGCTGGTGCAGCGGCGGCGGACCTGGTGGTGGGCGCTGATCCCGCTCGCGGTGGCCGCCTGGACGCTCGTGCACGCCTCCGGCGTGCACGCCACGGTGGCGGGCGTGCTGCTCGGTTTCACAGTGCCGGTGCTGCGCAGCCGCGACGGCGCGCCCGGCCTGGCCGAGCGGCTCGAGCACCGCTGGCGGCCGGTCTCCGCCGGCCTGGCCGTGCCGGTCTTCGCCTTCTTCGCCGCCGGGGTGACGCTGGTCGGCGTGGACGTGGGCGGCGTGCTCACCAACCCGGTGGTGATCGCGGTGGCCGCCGGGCTGGTGCTCGGCAAGGTGATCGGCGTCTTCGGGTCGACGTACCTGCTCGCCCGGTTCACCCGGGCCGAACTGGACGAGGAGATCACCTGGGCCGACCTGCTCGGGCTGGCGTTGCTGGCCGGCATCGGCTTCACCGTGTCGCTGCTCATCGGCGAACTGGCGTTCGGTGCCGGCAGCCCGGAGGAGGACGGCGTCAAGGTGGCCGTGCTGCTCGGCTCGTTGATCTCCGCCCTGCTGGCCTCGGTGGTGCTGGTGCGCCGCAACCGGGTCTACCGGCGGATCAGCGAGCGGGAGAGCCGGGACGCCGACGGTGACGGCGTACCGGACGTGTACCAGGAGGGCCCGGCCTGAACCGGCACGGCGGGCGCGACCATCCGGTCACGCCCGCCGCCACCCTCGACGCGGTACGCCTCAGCGACGGCGCTCGGCCGGCCGCGGCTCGCGCTTGCGCTCCGGTTCCTCGAGCGCCTCGGCGGCCGGCCCGGTGAGGTCGTCACCGGGCACTGCCACCTGCTCGGCGCGGTCCTGCTCGTCCTCGCGCCCGCCCGGCGGCGGCTCCGGCGCGGTGGCGCCTCCGGCGAAGCCGTACTCGTTGGGCTCGTCGTGCCTGCTCATGGGCGGAACCTCCCGGTCGTGCCGATTCGTCCTCCGCCGGGCGGTCACCGCCACGGCGCTCACCCGGGCTGCTTACCCACCGGAGCGCTCTCCGATCATCGGGCGCCGCCGCACCACTCACGTCAGGTCAGCTCGGAGACCGCCTCGAAGATCAGCCAGAGGCCGCAGATGGCGAACAGCACCGCCGCGCCGTAGCGGATGGTCCGCTCCGGGAGGTGCCGGCCGAGCATCCGGCCCACCAGGATCGCCAGCGCGTCCGCCGCCACCATGCCGAGCGTCGAGCCGAGCCAGGTGCCGAACCAGCCGTACTTGGTGGCCAGCGTGATGGTGGCGAGCATGGTCTTGTCGCCCAGCTCGGCCAGGAAGAACGCCACACCGACGGCGATGACCGCGGACCGGCCGCCGCGCTCGGCCTTGCGCTTCTCCTCCTCGGTCAGCTTGTCGCCGCGCAGCGTCCAGGCACCGAAGCCGAGGAACGCCAGACCGGCGATGAGCGAGATCCAGTCGGTGGGCAGGGCCGCGTTCAGGCCGTACCCGATGGCCACCGAGGCCAGGTGGACGACGGCGGTGGCGACAGTGATGCCGATGAGCACCGGCACCGGCTTGAACCGCGTGGCGAACGTCAGAGCCATGAGCTGGGACTTGTCGCCCAGCTCGGCGACGAAGATGACGCCGAAGCTGACCACCAGCGCGACGAGGAAACCCTCCATGTGAACCTTCCCGATCAAGCCGGGAGGAGGAACGGGGGCGCCCTCGACCCGGCTGCGACAGCCTGAGTCGAAGGTCTCGCCCGCCCCGGAGACCGGGGCCGCGTGGCCGGATGCGGAACGCACCAGTGTGTCGACCACGACATTGGGGGCTACTCCCCTTCGCGCCGCCAGCCTAACCGATCACCCGCCGCCCCGGTCACCGGGTGTGGCCGGGGCCACTGCGGCCCTCAGTCGGCGCGGGCCAGGTTCACCCCGAACAGCCCGTCCGGATCGGTCCAGAACGCCCGCCTGTCGAACCCGGCGGCGGTCAGCTCGGCCGCGATCCCCTCCGGCCGGAACTTGGCCGACACCTCGGTCCGCAGCTCCTCACCGGCGGCGAACACCACGTCGGTGTCCAGCACCCGCACCCGGGTCGGGTGCTCGGCGCGCAACCGCATCTCGATCCACTCCCGCTCGGGATCCCAGACCGCCACGTGCCGGAACGCGTCGACGTCGAAGTCCGCGCCCAGCTCGCGGTTGATCACCCGCAGCACGTTGCGGTTGAACTCGGCGGTCACGCCCGCCGCGTCGTCGTAGGCGGGCACGATCACGCCCGGGTCCTTGACCAGGTCGGTGCCGACCAGCAGCCAGTCGCCGGTCTCCAGCGCCGCGCGCATCGCGGTGAGGAACTCGGCCCGCTCCATCGGCAGCAGGTTGCCGATCGTGCCGCCGAGGAACGCCACCAGGCGCCGGCCGCCGGTGGGCAGCCGGTCCAGGTGGCGGGTGAAGTCGCCGACGATCCCCCGCACCCGCAGCCCCGGGTACGCGGCGGCGATCTGCTCGGTGGACGACCGCAGCGCGCTCACCGACACGTCCAGCGGCACGAACGTGCCCAGGTCGCCGTGGCGGGTGAACGCGTCGAGCAGCAGCCGGGTCTTCTCCGACGAGCCCGAACCCAGCTCGATCAGCGTCTTCGCGCCGGTCATGGTGGCGACGTCGTCGGCGTGCGCGGCCAGCACCGCCCGCTCGGCCCGGGTCGGGTAGTACTCCGGCAGGCGGGTGATCTCCTCGAACAGCTCGCTGCCCCGGGCGTCGTAGAACCACTTCGGCGGCAGCCACTTCGGCGCCGCGGCCAGCCCGACCCGTACGTCCTCCCGCAACCCACGGTCGAGGTCCTGCTGCTCCAGGTGGATCTCCAGCGGCTCCGCGCTCATCGAGTGTCCTCTCTTGCGGTGGGTACTGATCGTCAGGCGGCGGTCGTCTCCCGCACGTCGAGCCCGCCCGTGGTCGCCACCACGAGCCGGCCGTCCGGCACGGCCCGCCAGGCCGGGTCGTCGTCGAACGGTTCGGACGCCAGCAGCACCGAGTCCGCGCCGCGGCGCACCGACAGCGCGTGCCCGGCCGTGCTCGCCACCACCGTCGTACCGTCGGTGAGCAGCAGGTTCAGCCGCGAGCCGGGAGCGGCCGCGGTCACCGCCGCGACGGTGTCCGCCACCGCCTCGTCCGGCGGCACGCCGGCCCGCAGCCGGTGCCGGACCAGCGCCCACAGCAGCGCCGAGTCGGTCGGCACGTCCAGGGTGATCAGGTCGCGGACGGGCAGGCCGGCGGCGAGCGGGACCAGGCTGTCCGGCCAGCCCCGCACCACGCCGTTGTGGCTGAACAGCCACCGCCCCTCGGCGAAGGGGGCGGCGGCGGTCTCGTGCAGCGGCATGCCGACGGTGGCCGAGCGGACCGCGGCCAGCACCGCCCGCACCCGCGTCACGGCGGCCAGTTCCGGCAGCGTGGTGTCGCTCCACATCGGCTGGGCCCGCCGGTAGCGGACCGGGTCGCCGTCACCGGGATACCAGGCGACACCGAAGCCGTCGGCGTTGATGGTGCCGCCGCCGCGCATGTCACGCGGCGCCCACGACTGGCGCAGCAGCCCGTACGGCGGGTCGAACAGCAGGCTGGACAGCAGCACGGGTGGACCGAGGTACGCGAGGTGACGGCACATCGGGCCGGCTCACTCCTCCGGGCCGGCGTCACGGGCGCAGCGGAAACCGCTGAAGATCTGCCGCCGGATCGGGTAGTCCCAGTTGCGGAACGTGCCCCGGCAGGCGGATCGGTCGGTGCCGAACGAACCGCCCCGCAGCACCCGGTGGTCGTCGCCGAAGAAGACCTCCGAGTACTCCCGGTACGGGAACGCGGTGAAGCCCGGGTGACCCCGGAACGGCGAGGAGGTCCACTCCCACACGTCGCCGACGAGCTGGTGCACGCCCAGCGGCGAGGCGCCCGCCGGGTACGCGCCCACCGGCGCCGGCCACAGGTGACGCTGCCCCAGGTTGGCGTGCTCGGTGCCCGGATCCTCGTCCCCCCACGGGTAGCGCCGGGACCGGCCGGACGCCGGATCCCAGCGGGCCGCCTTCTCCCACTCCGCTTCAGTGGGCAGCCGCTTGCCGGCCCACGCCGCGTACGCCTGCGCCTCGTGCCAGCAGACGTGCACCACCGGCTCGTCGTCGCGTACCGGCGACCAGCGGCCGAACCGGCGGTACGCCCACCCGTCCCCGTCGCGCCGCCAGTGCATCGGCGCGCTCAGGTCCGCCTCGACGCGGTGCCGCCAGCCCGCCTCGCTCCACCAGCGCGGCTCGTCGTACCCGCCGTCGGCGATGAACGCCCGGTACTGACCGTTCGTCACCGGCGCGGCGTCGATGACGTACGCGGGCAGGTCGACGGTGTGCGCCGGGCGCTCGTTGTCCAGCGCCCACGGGTCGGTGGAGGTGCCCATGGTGAACGGCCCGGCCGGCACCCGTACCTCGCCGCCGACCCGGGCCCGGGGCTCCGGCGGGGGCGGCGCGTCCAGCACCGGGGCGCCCGCGCGTAGCTGGTGGGTGGCGAGCATGGTCTCGTCGTGCTGCTGCTCGTGCTGCACGATCATGCCGAACGCGAACCCGTCGGCGACGAGCGGACGCTCGGTGAAGCGGATGCCGTCGAGCAGGTCGAACACCTTGTCGCGGACCGTACGCACGTAGGCGCGGGCCTCGGCCGGCGGCAGCAGCGGCAGCGCCGGGCGGTCCTTGCGGGGCTGCTTGAACGCGTCGTACAGGTCGTCGATGTCGTGGCGCACCGGTTCGCGGCCGCCGACGTCGCGGACCAGCCACAGCTCCTCCTGGTTGCCGACGTGCGCCAGGTCCCAGACCAGCGGCGACATCAGCGTGGAGTGCTGCCGCACCAGGTCGTCGTCGTCCACCGCGTCGGTCAGCAGCGCGGTACGGGCCCGGGTCCGCTCCAGTTCCGCGGCGATCCGGTCGCGTAGTCGCTCGATGGTGGTCACCGGTGTCCCCTCTCCGCGGCGGCGCGGTGCCGCCGGATCGCTCGATCGGTCTCGTCGTGGATGCCCTCCGGCAGGCCGAGCCTCGGCAGGGCCGTCAGGGCCAGGTCGAACAGCGCCGCCGCGGCGCTCGCCAGCGGACGCTCGGCCAGCCCGCACCGGGCCGCCGCGCGCCACCGGTCGGCGACCGGGCCGGCCGCCGCCAGCGCGTCCCGGGTGGTGGCCGGGTCGGTGAAGAGCGACGTGAGCACGGCCAGCGGCACCGTCCACTCCGGGCCGGGCTGGGTGTCCAGGTAGCGCAGCTCCAGGTAGCCGCGCGGGCGGACCGGCGGGAACAGCGTGCTGAGGTGGTATTCCAGGTCGCCGGTGGTGGGCGGGCGGGGCAGTGCCCCGGCCAGCCAGTCGGCGAACGTGACACCGGGCGGCGCGGTCCAGTCCGGGCCGTCGCCACGTACGCACAGCAGCGGCGCGGCGAGCGCGTACCGGGTCCAGGTCGCCACCGGGTCCTCGTCGGCGCGCTCGGGCGACCAGACCGGACGGGTGCGGGCCGGGTCGATGGCCAGCCAGGTGGCCATCCGGGCGGAGGCCCAGCCGGTGCGGCGGCCCGCGTGCCGGTCGGCGGTGGCGAAGGCGGCGAGCAGCGGCGGGCCGACGGCGTGCGCGGCGGCCCAGCGCTGCGCCAGGTGCTCCGGCTCGCCCGCGTCCAGGCAGACCTGGAGCCCGGCGGTGCTGTACATCATCGCCCGTCCCGCCGGGCCACGCCGGTCGAAGGCGCAGCGCATGGCGCGGTACCGGGGGGTCTCCACGACGGGCCGGGGAAGGCGCCACGGGTCGATGCCGCTGCGGCCGAGCACCAGGCCGGCGGCGTCGAGCCGGGCCCGCAGCTCGGCGACGTCGGCCTCGGTGGCCAGGATGAGGGCGCCGACCGACGATCGCGGCGTCGCGGAGATCTCCACCTGCCCGCCGGGCTCCACGGTCACGGCGCCGCCGTGCCGGAGCTCGTCGGCCGGGCTGGTGGGGTCGAGGGTCACCGGGCTGTGCCGCCCCAGCGCCTCGCGTAGTCGCTCGCGGTCGACCGGCCGGGCCGGGTCCGCGGCGTCGTGCACGGTCCATTCCAGTTCGACGCCGACGAGTGCGGGTGGGCCGGTCTTGAAGCAGATCCGGGCGAGGTGGCCCCGGGCCGCCTCCTCGTCCCCCAGGACGACTGCGCGGTCCAGGTCCGGCGACATCACCACGGGACGGCTCCTCCTCGGCGATGGGCGACGACGTCGTCGCGACGCGCCGGCCGGGACGGCACGGCACGCCGCCCCACCATCCTCTGTCTAGCAGACGAGATCCGCTTGCCCGGAGAGATGAATTTTTGTCCGGAATCTGATTGCGCCGCGCCGCTCAGTCGTCCGCTTCCCGGCCCGGGCGCTCGGGCTCCGGCGCGTCGTCCGGGCTCTCCGGCGACGCGCCCACGAGGTTGCGGCAGTAGCTCTCCACCTGCTCGGGGCCGCCGGCGGCGGCCACCAGGTCGGCGAAGCCCGGCTTGGTGAGCGCCTTCTCCCGCTGTCGTTCCGGCTTGGCCAGGTAGGCGCGGCAGTGGCCGGCCAGGCTCGCCCCACCGTCCGGGGGCGCGGATGGCCGGCCCTTGGCGCTCGGCGTGCCGGACGGGGCCGGCACCGGCGGGGACTCCGCGCCGGACGCGTCACCGGCCGGCGTGCTCGGTGCCGGCCGGGACGGCCCGGTGACGGCGGGGCCGGTCCCCGTCGGTCCGGCGCCGGTGGGGGCGGCCGTCGTCGCGGGCGGCACCACCGGCTCCGGGTCGTGGTCCAGGCGCACGGCGGCGAACGCCACCCCGGCGACGGCGGTGGCGGCGAGACCGGCCAGCGCGGCGGCGATCCGCAGGCGCCGGCGCGGGCGCGGCGCGATCACCGGCGCCGGCGCGGTCCCGGCGCGGGCCGCCCGGAAGGCGGCGAGCGCCTGCTCCTCCCCGGCGACCTCGTCCGGGCCGGCCGGTCCGGCCGCAGCGGACAGCAGCCGGGTCAGCGGGTCGGCGTCGGCGCCCGGCGGCGTGCCGGCGCGAGCGGCGTCGAGCAGCCGGTCGGATTCCGCCCGGTCGGCGGGCCCGACGGACCGGCGAGCGTGCATGCCGTCGTCTCCCCTCACGTCAGCCCTCCGCCGGTTCGGCCTCGGGCGCGTGCGGCACCTGGCGCTCGGTCCGGGGACGCGGCGCGACGGCGTCCCGGGTGTCCGCCGGCGCGGCCTGCGCCGCCGAGCGCTCCAGCAGCGCGGCGAGCCGGCGCAGGCCGCGGTGCGCGGCGGTGCGCACCGCGCCGGCCCGCCGGCCCAGCACCCGCCCGGCGGTCTCCGCGTCCAGGCCGATGACGGCCCGCAGCATCACCGCCTCGGCCTCGGCCGGCGGCAGCGTACGGATCAGCGCGAGCGCGCTCTCGGTAGCGATGGCCTCACCGGCCCGGTCGGCGGTGTCGACGTCGGCGACCAGGTCGTTGAGGGCCTGCACCGGCACCGGCACGGAGGGCCGCCGCCGCTGCCGGCGCAGATGGTCCATGGCCCGGTTGCGGGCGATGGTGACCACCCAGGCGCGGAACTCGCCACCGGTGAACGACGGCAGGTCGCGGGAGATCTGGAGCCACGCCTCCGAGGCCACGTCCTCGGCGTCGGCGCCGACGAGGGCGGTCAGGTAGCGCAGCAGCGCGGGTTGCAGGCTGCGGTAGAGGAACCGGAACGCCTCCTCGTCCCCCGCCTGCGCCGCGGCGACCGCCTCGTTCAGTTCGGCCGTCACGCGCGCCGCCCCGGCCGGATGACGACCCGGAGCCGGGCGTCAACGGGTGCCAGTGACCACACCGCCATCCGCACTCGGCCCCCCGGTGAGCTGAATCAGGCACCCGCACGAGGGTGCGGTGCGCCGTGGACACTGCCGCGCGGCACGGGCGTCGGCGGGACATACCGTACCGGCGTCCGGGTGCGGCCGGGAGTCGGGCCGACGCCGGGGCGGGCGGGTCGCGTCGGCAAGCCTCCGCACGGCGGAGAAACAGAGAGAAATGTCTACCTGCATCACCGGCGTGTCGGGGTAACACCGACGGCGGTCGCGACGCTCCCCGGATCGGAACCCCGCCGGGGGCGGCGGGCCGCGAGCGCGGGGGCGCGTCACTTTCTGGCCGATCGTACCGGGTCGATCACGATCAGCCGATCGGCGTCCCGGGTGCCGGACACCCGGCCGAACGGCCGGCCGGACCGGCCACGGATATCGCGGGAAATACTTCGCGCCTGCTGTGGGTACGGTATGGGGGTGCTGTCCTCAGACGTCGTACTCAGCGGTCGGTACCGCCTCGATGACCGTGTCGCCACCGGCGGCATGGGCGACGTCTGGCGTGCCACCGACCTTGTCCTCGGTCGCCCGGTCGCGGTGAAGGTGCTGCTTCCCGCCCTGGTGTCCGACCCCGACTTCATCGCCCGGTTCCGTTCCGAGGCCCGGATCATGGCCTCGCTGCGCCACCCCGGCGTGGTCCAGGTCTTCGACTGCGGCGAGGACGACCTGCCCGGCGGCGGCCGGGCCGACTACCTGGTGATGGAGTTCGTCGCCGGTGAGCCGCTGTCGCGGCGGATCGAAACCGCCGGACAGCTCGAGGTCGCCGAGACCATGTCGATCGTGGCGCAGGTGGCGCAGGCGCTGCACGCGGCGCACGGCCGCGGCATCGTGCACCGGGACGTGAAGCCGAGCAACCTGCTCGTGCAGGACGACGGCACCGTGGTCCTGGTCGACTTCGGCGTGGCCCGGTCGACGAACGTCACGAGCATCACCAGCACGAACGCGGTGCCGGGCACCGCCCTCTACATGGCGCCGGAGCAGGCCGCCGGCCGGCCCGTCTCGGGCGCCACCGACGTGTACGCGCTCGGCGCCGTCGCGTACTGCTGCCTCACCGGCAGCCCGCCGTTCACCGGCGACAATCCGCTCCAGGTGGCCGTACGCCATCTCGACGACGAACCGCCGGAGCTGCCGGCGGAGATCCCGGCGTCGGTGCGGGAGCTGGTCTCCCGCGCGCTGGCCAAGGATCCGGCCGACCGTTACCTGAGCGCCGCGGCGATGGCCGACGCGGCGCGGGCCGCGCGTACCGACTCGCCGACCGCGACGGTGGCGCTGCGCGGCGCGGCGGGCTCGGCGCGGTCCCGCGACGACCAGCCGGCGGTCCGCCCGGGCGCCGCGGTGGCGACGTCGCGGCGGCGGGGCCGGCGTGGCACGCTCGTCGGCGCGCTGGGCGCGGTGCTGGTGGCGATGGGCGCGCTGGGCGCGCTCGTGGCCGCCGCCAACGACACCGCCGAACCGGCCACGAAGATCGACAAGACGGCGCCCGCGGTGGCGCCGAGCGACCCGGTCGCGGAGCCGGTCGCCGACGAGCCGTCGGCCGACGACGAGTACACCTACCGGCCGGTCGGCCCGGGTGGCCGGCCGTCGGCCACGCCCTCGGTGACGCCGAGCACCTCGGCGACCCCGTCGGCGCAGCCGAGCGTGACCGACGAGCCCGCCCCGTCGGCCGAGCCGAGCAGCACGCCGTCGAGCGCGCCGACGACGACGGCACCCACCACGGCGCCGGCACCGGACCCGACCACCGCCGACCCGGGCACCGGCACGGGCGGCGGTGGTGACACCGGCGGCCAGCCGGCCACCCAGCCCTGACTCACCACGAGCCGGCCCCGCACACGGCGGAGCCGGCTCGTCCGTGTCCGGGCGGCGGTGCTCAGTCCGCGCCGAGCGACGCCACCACCGGCCGGGACAGCGCCCGGCGGGCCGGCAGGACCGAGGCGAGCAGCGCGGCCACCACCGCCACCGCGACGATCAGTCCGATCCGTCCCCAGGGCAGCACCAGCGTGAAGTCGCCGCCGATGCGGGCCACCACTGCCATCGCCCCGGCCGCCGCTCCGGTGCCGAGCGCGATGCCGAGCAGCGTGCCGACGAGCGCGGTGAGCACCGCCTCGACCGCCAGCACGCCCCGCATCCCGGCCCGGCTCAGTCCGACCGCGCGCAGCACCGCGGTCTCCCGGGTGCGTTCCACCACCGACAGGCTGAGCGTGTTGGCGACCCCGACCAGCGAGATCACCACGGCCAGGCCGAGCAGCGCGGTGACGAACCCCAGCACCATGTCGACGGTGCCGGTGAGCATCTTCTTGTACGCGGCCTGGTCCATCACGTTCACCGTCGGATAGCGGGCCAGCACCGACTCGACGGCGGTCCGGGCGGCGTCGACACCCACCCCGGGGGCCGGGTCCACCTCGGCCAGGTAGCCGCGCTCGCTGGGGAACATGGCGGTGAAGTCGGTGTCCAGCACGTCCACCAGGTGACCGGCGGGCACCGGGCTGCCGGCCAGGACCGGCTCCTCGTCGGCCACCACCGCGACGACCCGGAACGGGCGGCCGGCGAGCGTGATCGCGGAGCCCGCCGTCCAGCCCCGCGCCGCAGCCAGCTCGCGGTGCACCAGCACCGAACCCGGCCCCAGGTCCGCCGGGTCACCGGCGTCCACCGCCGACAGCGTGCGCCGGACCAGCGCCGGATGCGCGGCGCGCAGCTGCACGTCGCCGACCACCCGGCTGCGCTGCTCGTGCACCACACCCAGCTCCGGGCGGGCGGCCAGATCGTCGGCGACGGTGGCCGGCAGGTCGCCCCCGATGCCGGTGACCAGGAAGTCCACCCCGATCCGGGCGTCCACCGCGCGTTCGATGCCGGACTTGACGCTCGCCGCGCCGACGACGAACGCGGAGACCAGCCCGATGCCGATCACCATGGCCGTCGCGGTGGCGGCGACCCGGCGCGGGTTGCGCACCGCGTTCGACACGGCCAGCCCGCCGGTGGCACCGAACGCCGCGCGGAACGGCCCGCCGAGCACCCGTACCAGGGCCGGCACCAGCACCGGGCCGAACGCCACGATGCCGCCGAAGGCCAGCAACGCGCCGGCCGCGACCAGCACCACCTGGCCGGTGGCACCCGCGCCGGCCAGCGCCGCCACACCGGCGGCGAGCGCCAGCGCGCCGACCGCCAGCCGGACCCGCCCGGCCGGGCGTACCGGGTTGATCGCCGCGTCGGTGAGCGCGGCAACCGGGGCGACGCGGGTGCCCTGCCAGGCCGGCAGCGCGGCCGACGCCACGGTGAGCAGCGTCCCCAGCCCCAGCGAGAGCAGCAGCGTCCGCGGGGTCAGGGTGAGCCCGCTGCCGAGCGGCGCGCCGGTGCCGGCGAGCAGGACGCCGAGACCGCCGGCCACCGCCGCGCCGGCCAGCACCCCGGCCGCGGAGGCGAGCAGGCCGGTCACCGCCGCCTCGGACAGCGTGGCCCGGTAGATCTGCTCCCGGGTGGCGCCGACCAGGCGCAGCAGCGCGGTACGCCGGGAGCGCTGGGCGAGCACGATGGCGAAGGTGTTGGCGATCACGAAGCCGGCCACCACCACCGCCACCGCCGCGAACGTGCCCAGCAGCATGCCGAACTGCCGCAGGTCGCGGACCGCGTCGTCGACTGCCGCGTCGAGGATGGCGTCGCGGTCCCGGACCGTCACGTCCGGTCCCAGCACGGCACGGATCCGGTCGGCCAGCGCGGCCGTGTCCACCCCGGGCCGCGCCGCCACCATGATCCGGCCGTAGCCCTTCTCGCCGCTGACGGTGAGCGCGTCCGGTCCGATCAGCCCGATGTACGGGCCGCCGACGTCGCGGGAGCTGCCGTCCACGTCGACGGTGCCGACCAGGGTGTACGGGCGGGCCGCGCCGTCCTGCCCGCCGATCGACACCGGCCCGCCGACGGTGAAGCGCTGCTCGGCGACGGTCTCGTCGTCGAGCACCACCTCGCCGGGGCGCTGCGGCAGCCGCCCGGCGACCACGTCGTAGGACTGCAGGTCCGTCTCGGTGGGGATCGCGGCGAGGACCGCGTACCCGAGCACGGGACGGCCGTCGCGGCCGACCACCCCGGCGGAGCCGGTCAGTTCGCCCGCGGCGGCGGCCACCCCGTCGACGGCGCGCACCCGGTCCACGAGCGCCGGGGGCAGCGGGCTGGTCTCGGCGTACGCGGCCAGGTCGGTGTGCCTGTCGAACTCACCGGCCCGCTCGTACGCCCCGGCGCGCATGCCGTCGATGAACATCAGCGTGCCGGCGACGAACGCGACGCCGAGCACGATCGCCAGCGAGGACAGCAGCAGGCGCAGGCCGTCGGCGCGGACCTGGCGCAGGGTCAGGCGCAGCATCCCGGTCACCGCCCCGCCGGGGTCACGGCCGGGTCGAGCCGGCTGAGCGCGTCCCGGACCGCGCCGACCGTCGGCGCGTGCAGTTCGTCGACCAGCCGGCCGTCGGCGAGGAAGACCACCCGGTCGGCGTACGCGGCGGCGGCCGGGTCGTGGGTGACCATGACGACGGTCTGGCCGAGCGTGTCGACCGCCTCGCGCAGCAGCCGCAGCACCTCCGCGCCGGAGCGCGAGTCGAGGTTGCCGGTCGGCTCGTCGGCGAAGATCACCCACGGCCGGGTGATCAGGGCGCGGGCCACCGCGACGCGCTGCTGCTGGCCGCCGGACAGCTCCGCCGGGCGGTGCCCGAGGCGATCGGTCAGGCCCACCGCGGCCACCACCTGACGCAGCCAGGTCGCATCCGGCCGGCGGCCGGCGATGGCCAGCGGGAGGACGACGTTCTCCTCGGCGGTGAGCGTGGGCAGCAGATTGAACTTCTGGAAGACGAAGCCGATCCGGTCCCGGCGCAGCCGGGTGAGCCGCCGGTCGTCCAGGCCCGTCAGGTCGGCGTCGCCGATGTGGACCGCCCCGGCGGTCGGCCGGTCGAGGCCGGCGAGGCAGTGCAGCAGTGTGGACTTGCCGGAGCCGGACGGGCCCATCACGGCGGTGAACCGGGCGGCGGCCAAATCGAGGTCGACGCCGTCGAGCGCGACGACGCGGGACTGGCCGGCGCCGTACTCCTTGCGCAGCGCGCGGGCGGCGAGGGCGACGCCTGTGGTCGGTGGTGCGGACACTGTGGTGCTCCTGTCGGACACGGTCTGAAGACAGTTCCGACGCTAGGCCCGGCACCGCTGAGTCGATCTCCACCTGCGCGCTCGACCTCGGTGCGACCACGGTCGTCCCCCACCGGGGGAACCCGTACGACCTGAGACGTACGGCCGGTCAGCCGCCGGGCGTGACCAGGCCGCTCTCGTACGCCAGCACCACCGCCTGGACCCGGTCGCGGAGCTGGAGCTTGGCCAGGATGCGGCCCACGTGGGTCTTCACCGTCGCCTCCGCGACGTGCACCCGGGCGGCGATCTCGGCGTTGGAGAGCCCCTGCGCCACCAGCAGCAGCACCTCTCGCTCCCGCTCGGTGAGCTGGGCCAGCCGGGGGTCGGTGGCCGGCGCGGGACCGAGCTGCCCGGCGAACCGGTCGAGCAGCCGCCGGGTGATCGACGGTGCCACCACCGAGTCGCCCTGTGCCACCACCCGGATCGCCGCCATGAGTTCCTCCGGCGGCACGTTCTTGAGCAGGAACCCGCTCGCCCCGGCACGCAGCGCGGCGAACGCGTCGGCCTCGGTGTCGAACGTGGTGAGCACCAGCACGCGCGGGCCCCCGGCCGGCCGGGCGCAGATCCGCCGGGTCGCCTCCACCCCGTCCATGGTCGGCATCCGCAGGTCCATCACCACCACGTCGGCCTCGATCCGGTCCAGCACCCGCAGCGCGTCCGCGCCGTCGATGGCCTCGCCGACCACCTCCAGGTCCGGCTGGGAGTCGAGCACCATCCGGAACCCGGCCCGCACCAGCATCTGGTCGTCGACGATCATCACTCGCACGGTCACGCCGCCGCGCTCCCTTCCTCGGTGCCGGCGCCCGCCGGCAGTGGCAGCCGCGCCTGTACCCGCCAGCCACCGGCGAGTGTGGGTCCGGCGGCGAGGCTGCCGTCGTACACTCCGACCCGTTCCCGCATGCCGACCAGGCCGTGCCCGCCGGACGGCGCCGGCCGGACCACCGGAGCGCCGCCGCCGTCGTCGACCGCCCGGACCACGACGGCGTCGGCGGCCCAGTCCAGCGTCAGCTCCACCGACGCGCCGACGCCGGCGTGCTTGAGCGCGTTGGTCAGGCTCTCCTGCACCACCCGGTAGAGGGTCAGCTCCAGGCCGGGCGGCAGCGCCCGCGGTGTGCCGGCGCCGCCGCAGGTGATCCGCAGCCCGGCGGCGCGGAACCGGTCGAGCAACGCGGGCAGCTCCACCAGCGCGGGCCGCCGGTGCGCCGGTTCGGCGGCCGGCTGGTCCGCCGGCGCCGGCTCCGGGCGGTCCGGTTCCCGGAGTACGCCGACCAGCCGCCGCATCTCCTCCAGCGCCGCCCGGCCGGTGTCGGCGACCACCTTGGCCGCCTCCCGGGCGGTGGCCGGATCGCGGTCGAGCGTGAACCGCACCCCGTCGGCCTGCACGATCATCACGGCCATGCTGTGGGCGACCATGTCGTGCAGCTCACGGGCGATGCGAGTGCGTTCCTCGGCGACGGCGGCGCGCGCCTCGGCCTCCCGTTCCCGTTCCAGCGTGGCGGCGCGTTCCTCCAGGCTGAGCACGTAGAGCCGGCGGGTCCGCAGGTTCAGCCCGGCCAGGAAGACCGCGCCGACGATCAGGGTGTAGAAGACCGCGCCCATCCACCAGGGACCGGTGCCGGGCGTCTGGAGCGCGGCGAGCACCCCGCCGATCAGGGCGACGATCCCGGCGGCGATGCCGTCGCGGAGCCGGTCGGCGTACTTGACCACGCTGTAGAGGGCGATCAGCACGGCGATGTCGTAGCTGAGCGGGCCCCAGCCGGCGATCACCTGGACCAGCGCGAGCGCGGCCACCAGGGCGCCGACCGCCGACGGGTGGGTACGCCGGAGGAACAGCACCGCTGCCATCGCCAGGCCGACAGCGGTCGCCGGGATCCCGGTGTGCCCGGCGACGAAGCCGGACAGCGCGAAGAACGCGACGAGGCCGCAGACTGCCGCGTCGAACGCGACACCCCGCAGCGGTCGACCGAGGATCAGGCGGTTCACGACCTCCCAGCCTAGGCCCGCCCTTCGCCCCTCCCCCGCCCGCTCCCAGGTCAGCGGGTCAGGAGGGCCTGCATGCGGCTGATCTCGGCGGACTGCTCGACGGCCACCGAGGTGGCGAACTCCTGCATCGGCTGGTCGACGCCGACCTTCAGCAGGTCGGTGGACATAACGATCGCGCCCCGGTGGTGGTCGGACATCATCTGCACGAACAGCTTGTCGAACGCCGTGCCGCGGGCGTCGGCGAGCCGCCGCATCGCCTCCGGGGACTGCATCCCGCGCATGCTGCCGTGGTCGTGCCCGGGTACGTCGGCGGGCAGGTCGCGCGTGCTGAGCCAGGCCCGCAGCAGGCCGACCTCCGGCCCCTGCGCGGCACGGATCCGGTCGGCGACGGCGCGCACCCGTGCGTCGGCGGCGCGCCCGGGCGCGAGGGCGGCCATCTCCAGGGCCTGCTCATGGTGCGGGATCATCATCCGGACGTACCAGACGTCGAGGCTGTTCCAGCGCGGCGTGGTGGCGCCCCGGACCTGTTCGGCCGGGCGGGTCGCGGCGGGCTCCCCCGGGCGCCCCGGCACCACCACGGGCGGCGCCGACCCGGCGGCGCTCGCGCTCGGCGCGGCCGGCGCGGCGGTTCCGGCCGCCTCCGGGGTACGGGTGTCCTCGCGCCCGGTCAGCGCCAGTGCGCCGACCACCAGGAGGGTCACCAGTGCTGTGACGCCCACCCACACACGCGCCTGCCGGCTGGTCATACGACGCCTCCTCCGGTCAAGGTGAAAGCGATCCTATCCATAGACGAAAGTTCCCAAGTGTGACCCAGCTCACATTGATGACCGTCTCAAATAGGTAAGGTGTGGCGAATCATGACCCCCTTTCGAAGGGCGTTGCCGATGATCAGCCTCCGCACGTCCCGAATCCGGACCGTCAGCCTGGCCGCCGCCGGCCTGCTGCTCGCCGGTGTGTTCACCGCGCCCCCGAGCAGCGCGCAGGAGATCCCCCGCGCCCAGGCCGCGCCGGCCACCGTGGACAACGCCGTCCCCGGTGTCGACGAGATCTCCAGCAGCCCCAACCTGCGCCAGGTGGCGAACCTGCCGAAGCAGGCGCCGTTCGACACCACTGCCGCCCTCGGCACCGACATCGCCTTCCAGGGGCGGTACGCGTTCGTCGGCAACTACGACGGGTTCGTCGTCTACGACGTCTCCCGCCCGAACCGCCCGGCGATCGTGTCCCAGGTGCTCTGCCCCGGCTCGCAGAACGACATCTCGGTCCACGGCGACCTGCTGTTCCTGTCGACCGACTCCTCCCGCAGCGACGACTCCTGCGCCAGCACCACCCAGCCGGCGTCGGTGAAGGAGTCCTGGGAGGGCATCAAGATCTTCGACATCCGGGACAAGCGCAACCCGCGCTACATCAAGTCGGTGGAGACGGCGTGCGGCTCGCACACCCACACCCTGGTGCCCGGCAGGGACAAGCGGAACGTCTACCTGTACGTCTCCTCGTACAGCCCGCGGGCCGAGTTCCCGGACTGCCAGCCGCCGCACGACTCCATCTCCATCGTCAAGGTGCCGGTGAAGAACCCGACCACCGCCTCCGTGGTCGCCACGCCGAACCTGTTCCCGGACGGCGGCTACCCGGGCATCCCGGGTCAGTCGTCGGCCACCACCGGCTGCCACGACATCACCGCGTACCCGTCGAAGGACCTGGCCGCGGGCGCCTGCATGGGTGACGGCATCCTGCTGGACATCAAGAACCGTGAGGCGCCCCGGGTGATCGAGCGGGTCACCGACGCGGAGAACTTCGCGTTCTGGCACTCGGCCACGTTCAACAACGCCGGCACCAAGGTCGTCTTCACCGACGAGCTGGGCGGCGGCGGCGCGGCCACCTGCAACGAGGTGGTCGGCCCGAACCGCGGCGCGGACGCCATCTACGACATCACCGGCCGCGGCGACGCCCGCAAACTGGAGTTCCGCAGCTACTACAAGATCCCCCGGGTCAACGCCGACACGGAGAACTGCGTGGCCCACAACGGCTCGCTGATCCCGGTGCCCGGCCGCGACATCATGGTCCAGGCCTGGTACCAGGGCGGCATCTCGGTGTGGGACTTCACCGACTCGCGCAAGCCCAAGGAGATCGCCTACTGGGAGCGCGGGCCGCTGGACGCCTCGCAGCTGCGTACCGGCGGGTCGTGGTCAGCCTACTGGTACAACGGCCACATCTACTCCAGCGACATCCAGAAGGGACTGGACGTGCTGGAGCTGCGTGACCCGCGCACCTGGCTGGCGCAGTTCCTGCTGGTGCCCGAGCTGAACGTGCAGACCCAGGCCGGTTACCTGAGCTGGTGACCCGCTGACCCGTCCCGGGCCCGGCGCTCCCCTCGCGGGACGCCGGGCCCGGTGCGTGCGGCGGCCCGGAAACCCCTGGCCGCGCCGCCCGGCGCGGGCAATGCTGTCCGCGTGAAGCGGTACGTGAGCGACCCGCTCGACGGCGCCGCCGTCGTGCTCGTCGGGCTCTTTCCGGCCAAGGACAAGGACTACGAGGCCCGCCTCGACCGGCTCGCCGCCGTGGCCGAGGAACGCGGCGCCCGGGTGGTGGACCGGTTCGCGCAACGCCGAGGCGTCTCCGATCGGTGGCACGCGCGTCCCGGCGGGGCTGCCCGGATGTCCCGGCCCTTCTCCCGCCGGACACTGCTCACGCACGGCCGGATCCGCGAGATCGCCGACGCGTGCCGGGAGGCTGGCGTCGACGCCGCCATCTTCGTGAACACCCTGACGCCGGTCCAGCGGACCGTGCTCGCCGACCTGCTGGGCTGCCTCGTGATCAGCGGCGACGACCTGGGCCGGAGAGGCCGGGTCAGCTCATCGGCAGCCGGTAGTCGCGGGTGCCGCCGCCGGCCGTGACCACGCGCACCTCGCCGCTGCGCAGCCCGTACGTCACCGACCAGCGGGTGTGCGACTGACGTACCGCGTTCAGCAGCCGCAGCGCACCGGCGGCGTCGACCACCCCGCCGGTGCGGTCCAGCTCCTTCGCCAGCACCCCGTACCTGCGGTCCTGGCGCAGTTCCCGGTCCGGCACACCGACGGCCGGCACGTTCGTCAGCGCCTGCCACGGGCCGCTGCGCCGGTCCACCGTCATCTTCCCGTCGACGAACTCCACCACCGCGGACGCGCCGGTGGCGTCGGCCAGCAGGTAGTGCAGCGGCGGCCCGCCGTCGAAGTCCAGGTTGTAGCGCTTGAACACGGCGACCGCCTCGTCCACGGTCGCGGCCGAGTCGAGCACCAGGCGCAGGATGCGCACCGAGCCGACAGTCGGCAGGCCGGGCACCGGCTCGGCGCGGGCCCCGTCGTCGGCGGCCAGCCCGACCGCGAGACCGCGCTCGTTCATGCCGTCGAACGGCAGCAGCGGCGCGTCCAGCAGCCGCCGGTCCCCGGTCGGGTCGGCGGACACGCCCAGGTACGAGATGTCGACGAGGGAGATCGAGGCGTACCCGTCCGGCGGGTCGGTGCGCAGCACCAGCGCGGGATTCGGCTCCCAGTCGAAGTTGCGGGCGAACAGCGGGCGCTCCCGGTCGGCGAGCGCGGCGAACAGCGAGCAGCCGAACGGGCTCGGCGGCGTGGACCCGGCCAGCCCGGCGGTCGGGTCGTAGTCGCCGTCGTACGTCATCTCGTACATCGGCAGATCGTCGATCTTGCGGAGGCTGGCCAGCGTCCGTTCGACCTGGCCCGGGTCCTGCCGCGAGGAGGTCGGCGAGCCGGCCGCGGTCGGTGGGTCGGACCGGCGGCTCTCCCCGCAGGCCGTGGCGAGCAGGAGCAGCGCGAGCCCGCCGGCGATGAGGGTCCTCCGCATGACAGCGACGCTAGAAGAGGCGTGCGCCGATGTCCATCGGGGACCCGGTCAGCTCCGCACGACAGCGAACATCCAGCAGCCGTACACCACGTTGCGGCTGTGCAGCTGGTCCACCGCCGGGTCGGCGAACAGCTCCGCGATCACCGCCTCCGGATCGCCGCCGTCGTGTCGCCGTCCGCCCACGATGCGGCCCCGGCTGTCGTACGCGCGCAGCACCTGCTCCCGTCCGCGCCACCGCGACGGGTACGTCGTCACGTCGTCCGGGCCGGCGCAGCCGGCGGCGTGCGCGAACACCGGCCCCACCTCGCGGTACGGGCCGGGTGGCAGCGGCGGGGCGTACCCGAACAACAGCAGCGCCTCGTCCGGCCGGGCGTCGCGCAGGCAGCAGCGCAGCGGCTCGCCGCCGGTGGCGCGCCGGTGCTCGGGCGGCTGGCCGGTGGCGTCGCGGCCGGTGCGTCGCAGCTCGGCGAGCGTGCCGGCGGGCAGCGGGCGGATTCCGAACGCGGTACGGGTGGTCGTCACGGTCCCAGCCTGGCGCGGCCCCGGCCGCGGCGCTGGCGGCGATCGGACCTGGCGCTCGGGCGCCGCGAGATTGCGCGCCGAGCGGGCACCCGCCGGCCGCGTCCCACGCCGACAATGGCCGGATGGACGTCGACGACTACCGGACCCACTCGCCGTACAGCGATCCCCGTCACCACGCGGCGCTGCTCGACGCCGTGCCCGCCGACCTGCCGACCGTCGCGGCGACCGCCCGCAACGTGATCGTCCACTACCGCGCCGGCGGCGTGGAGCTGCCGGACGTCCGCCAGGCCGAGGTGAACCTGCGCTGGATGGACCGCATCCTCGACACCGACCAGTCTCGGTTCCCGCTGCCGCTGACCGCCGAGCGCCCGGCCGCCGAGCGGGTCGCCGGCTGCTGCCGGGACCACACGCTGTTCACCGTCGCGGCGCTGCGCGGGCACGGGATCCCGGCGCGCAGCCGGGTCGGGTTCGTGAGCTACTTCGCCCCGGACTGGCACCACGACCACGTGCTGGCGGAGTGGTGGAACGGCGAGCGCTGGGTCTGGTCCGACCCGGAGCTGGACCCGGCCGGCGAGCAGCCGTTCGACGGCTACGACATCGACCCGGAGGCGGGGCACTTCGAGTCGGCGGCCCGGGTGTGGCTGGCGTACCGGGCGGGCCGGATCGACCCGGACACCTATGGCGTCGACCCGTCGCTGCCGAGCCGGGGCGACTGGCTCGTCCACGCCTATGTGCTGCTGGAGCTGGCCCACCGGCACAAGGACGAGGTGCTGCTCTGGGACGGGTTCGGGGCGATGACCGAGGACCTGACCGGCGTCGATCTCACCCTCGTCGACGAGGTCGCCACGCTGCTGGTGGCCGCCGACCGCGGCGACGCCGCCGCCGGGCGTGAGCTGGCCCGGCGGTACGCCTCGGACGCCCGGTTGCGTCCGGGCCCGACGGTGCACTGCATGGACCCGGTCTCCGGGGTGGCCGCCGACGTGGACCTGCGACGCTGACCGGGCTCACCCGGGCAGGGGCGCCTCGTCGCCTCGGGTGCGGCGCGGGTTGACCAGCCGGCGGACCATCGGCGCGGCGTTCCACCGGGCAGCGCCGACCAGGTCCCGGGCGTGTTCCAGCACTGTGTAGTCGGGCCGGGCGATGCCCTCGGCGATGGCCCGGTCGAGGTCGTTGCCGCAGCGGGTGAGCACGCTGTCGAAGTCCCGGCGGACCGGTTCGAGCAGGTCGTAGCCGAAGGAGCGGTGCAGCCGGGCGAACAGCGGCTTGTAGAGGCGGGCGCGTTCGTGCAGTCCGGACGAGTACGACATCGGGTTCTTCGGCCGCTGCCGCACGTAGGAGGGCAGCAGGTCGGCGAAGGCCCGCCGGACGATCCACTTCTCCTGCCCGTCGCGCAGTTTCAGGTCCAGCGGCAGCCGCATGGCCAGTTCGACGACGCTGAGGTCGAGGAACGGCACCCGGGCCTCCACGCCGTGCGCCATGCTGGCCCGGTCCACCCGCTGCAGCTCGGTCCGGCACAGGTTGCGGATCTTGTGCAGGAACAGCCGTCGGGACCGCTCCGGCCCGACCTGGTGGTACATCGGGTACCCACCGAACAACTCGTCGGAACCGTCGCCGGTGAGCACCACCCGGACGCCCAGCTCGCGCAGCCGCCGGAAGATCGGCACCGAGACGACGGCGTTGATGATGTCGCCGTACTCGGTCAGCTCGGAGATCCGGATCGCCTCGCGGACGTCGGCGAGCCGGATGTCACGCGGCCGCAGCTCGATCACCTCGTGCGGGACGCCGAGGTCGGCAGCGAGCCGCCGGGCGTACGCGACGTCCGGGCTCTCCGGCACGCCGATGGTGACCGCCACGCAGTCCGGGTGCAGTTCCCGGGCGTGCAGCAGCGCCAGCGAGCTGTCCAGGCCGCCGGAGAGCACCACGCCGACGGTGAGGTCGGTGTCCAGCCGGGCGCGCATCGCGTCGGTCAGCGCGACGCGGACCAGCAGGGCCGCCTCGTCCGGGTCGTCGATCACCGGCAGGCCGTCGCCGAGGGTGAGCAGGTCGACGTGCGGGCCCAACCGGACCGGCCGGCCGGGCTCGACCCAGCCGTGGTGCCCGGGCGCCACCTCGCCGATCGGCGCGCCGTGCCCGACGAGCGCCTTGACCTCGGAGGCGAGGTGCAGGCAGCCGGGCAGGCGGGACCAGTACAGCGGCTTGACGCCGAGCGGGTCGCGGGCCAGGTACGCCCGGCCGGTGTCGCGCTCGACGATGACGAACGCGTACTCGCCGCGCAGCCGGCGTACCGCGTTCTCGCCCCACTGGCGGAACGCGGCGAGCACCACCTCGGTGTCGCCCGCGGTCCTGAACCGGTGCCCGAGGCGGGTCAGCTCGGCGCGCAGCTCGTGGTGGTTGAAGACCTCGCCGTTGAAGCAGAGCAGGTGCCGCTCGTCCGGCGACATCCACGGCTGGACGGACCGTTCCCGGTCCACGATCCTCAGCCGCCGTACGCCGGCGAGGAGGCCGTGTTCCTGCCGGGTCTCGGTGACCTCACCGCGCGGTGCTAGCGCGGCGAGCATCCGCCGGAATGTTGCCGGGTCCGCCTCGGGGCCGATGCTCAGCGCGATGCCGCACACCGGGTCACACCCCCATCTCGGCCTCGTACGCCCGCCGGTAGCGGCGGCGGACGGCCGGGGCGAGACACACGTGCCAGGCCTGTCCCTCGTCGACCACGTTCACCTCGCCCGCGTCCTGGCGGGCCAGCAGCAGCCCGGCCAGCGCCGGGCGGGCACCGAAGCGGTCGTACCACTCCAGTTCGACGTCGGCGGCCCAGCCGAGGCAGTGCCCGCTGGGCACCATCGCCGCGTACCCCAGGCGGCGCAGCCGGTACTGGTGCTCGGCGCTGCGGGCCAGGCTGGTCACCCAGAGCGGTGGCGTGCCGGCCGGCGCGGTCGCGGTGAACTCGCGGGCCAGGTCGTTGAGGAACGCGATCATCTCGCGGCGGGCCCGGCGGAACAGCAGTCCGGCGGTACGCGGGGTGGCGTCCGGGCGCAGCCGCCGCCGGACCGCCCGCAGCCCGCGTCCCACCACTGTGGCGGGCTGTTCCTGGTATCGGAACTCGACCAGGCCGCGGCGGCGCAGCCATTCCAGGTCGACCAGTTCGGTGCTGGTGCGGACCTGGTCGTCGGTAAGGAACGTCGGGCTGTCCCGCCACCAGAGCACGTCGACGCGGGAGAGCAGGTAGATGCGGACCAGCGCGGTGAGGTCCTGCGCCGAGCTGCGCGCGTTGGGCTGGTAGCGGGCCATCTCCAGCAGCAACGTCTCCCGGGCGCCGATCAGGCCCTGCGGCGTGGCGTCGAGGACGGCGGCGACGGCCGGTTCACGCAGGCGCTGGTCGAGCAGCACCTGGCGGGCGGTGGTGGACGGCGCGTCGGCGAGCGCGCCCACCTCGACCAGGAGTTCCGCCACCGCCGCCCGGTACGCGGACAGGTCCGGCTCGGCGCCGGCGCGCCGGCCGCCGGGCACCCGCCGGGCGGGAGCGGTGGACGTGACGGCGGGACCGGGCTGGCGACCTGGGCTGCGGCTGGGCACTCGCATGGTCTCCGTCCCCTCTCGTTCAGGACACGGCGTGATTGGGCCTGCACACACCGTAAAGACCGGAGAAGGCGCGATTCCTCCCATCTCCCCCGAAGTGCCCGATCAGGTGGCGGACGGCGACACCAGGGCCTGCACCTCCTCGTATCCGGGCGGCGCCGGCAGGCCCGCGTCGCGCCCGGCGCCGATCGCGTCGGTCAGGTGCAGCGCGGCACCGAGCGCGGCCCGGAACAGCAGCGAGCCGGTGCTGACCCGGGCCACGCCGAGCCGTCCGAGGGCGGCGAGGTCCGGGCCGCCCGGCCGGTACAGCACGTTCAGCGGCAACCCCGCCTCGGCGGCGAGCAGGCCGACCAGGTCGTCGGGGGCGCCGGGCACGAACAGGCAGTCGGCCCCGGCGGCCCGGAACGCCGCCGCCCGCCGCCGTGCCTCGTCCAGCGGCGCCGGCACGCCCAGCCACCAGGCGTCGGTGCGGGCGTTGACGACCATCCGCGGCACTGCCGCGCGGACGGCCGCGATCACGGCGGCGACGTGCTCGGCCGGGGCCAGTCGCCCGTCCGGGCGCCCGTCCTCCAGGTTCACGCCGACCACGCCGAGCGCGGCCAGCTCGCCCACGAACCCGGCGACCTCCGCCGGGTCGTCGTGGAAGCCGTCCTCGATGTCCACCGTGAGCAGCGTCGGCAGGCCCCGCAGCCGGTACGCCAGATCCAGCGTCTGCGCGCGGGTCGCCCGGACGGCATCCGGCTGCCCGGCGGCCGCCGCCACGCCCAGGCTGGTAGTGCCGATCGCCTGATGGCCCCGGGCAGCGAGCGCCGCGGCGGAGGCGTGGTCCCAGGCGTTCGGCAGGAGCAGCGGTTCACCGGGCCGGTGCAGGTCACGGAATGCGCGGTACCTGTCGGTCATCGGAGGATCACCTCGAGTGGGATCGGCGGGACGTCAGGGGTAGGGCCGGCGGGACGGCAGCGGCGGCGCAGCACGCCGACCACGCCGGCGGCCAGGGCGAGCGCGTGCCGCTGCCCGGGGCAGCCGCGGGGGCCGGTGCCGAACGTCAGCGCGGCGTTCGCCCGGCCGGCGCGGAAACGGTCCGGCTCCGGAAAGACCGCCGGGTCGCGGTTGGCGGCGTCGAACCGCAGCAGCAGCCGCTCCCCCGCGCGTACCACCTGGCCGCCCAGGCTCAGCGGGTCGGCGGCGACCCGGCGGGTGACCCGTACCGGCGGGTCGAGGCGCAGCACCTCGGCCAGCAGCGCGTCGGTCCCGAGCCCGTCCGGCGCGTCGAGCCCGTGCCGGACGGCGGCCACGATCAGCCCGGCGGTGGCGTCGGCGGCCTGCACCAGCAGCCCGAGCCGGTTCGCTGTCACCTCGGCCGGAGCGGGCGGCGACATGGCCAGCAGCGCCGGCACCGCCCGGTCCGCCCGCCGCACCGCCGCCGGGCCGGCGCCCGGGTGGTAGGCGGCGGCCACGGCCGTCACCTCCGCGACGGCCGCCGCCGGGTCGGCCAGGCCGAGCCGCTCCGCCAGCACCACAAGGGGTACGCGCCGAGCCAGGTCACCGGTCACGTCCACCCGGTCGCCGCCGTTGTCCGCGGTCGCGGCGCGGTCGAGGGTTCGCCCGGTCAGCCGTTCCGCGGCCACGCGCAGTTCCCGTGGGTCGAGCGTGTCGAGCGCCGCCACCCCGACGGCTCGCCGCGCGGCATGCCGGTCCGGCGGGCTGAATCGGCTCACCGAAGCGCGCAGCCATGCCAGGCCACCCTCCGGCGCCTCCTCGGCGGGCGGCACCACGCAGCGTGGATCGGTCAGGACGGAGACGACGTCCGCGTACCGGGTGACCACCCAGCCGCCGTCGCCCGAGGTCGGCGGCCCGCAGGGCGGTGTGCCCGGAGCAGCCGTGATCGTCGGTGAATCCATCGCCCGACCGTAGGGCGCCGACAGTTCGGCCCGGACCGAACGGTCCGGCCGGGCACACCCGGCGGTCAGTCGCGGGCGGGACCGGTGCCGCGGGGCACGGGCGGGTCAGGCGCGCGCCGGGCCGGTGTCGCGGGTGGCGGGCGGGGCCAGCAGCGCCGGGTCGAGCCCGAGTGCCTCGGCCAGCGCGTCCCGCCCCGCCGGGGTGACCCGTACCGCCCGGCCGTTGCCGCGCGCGGTCCAGCCGAGGTCGAGGAAGCGCCCGCACAGCGCCGCCCCGACCGCGCCGGCCAGGTGCGGGCGCCGTTCGGTCCAGTCCAGGCAGTCGCGGACGAGCGGTCGCCGGGTGCCGCGCAGTGGTTCGACGGGTACGCCGAGACGGTCCAGCCAGCCCATGCCGGTCTCGGTCAGCGCGAGGCCGCCGGTGCGGTCGAGCACGCCACGCTCGAGCAGGGCGTCGTGCAGCAGCACGCCGAGCCGCCCGGCCAGGTGGTCGTAGCAGGTGCGCGCGTACGCCAGGGCGGCGCCGGCCGACGCGGCGCGCAAAGTGCGGGGCGGGGTGACCGGTGCGGGCGCCCGCGCGGCCAGGTCCTCGACGAGCTGGGCGACGCCCGGGTCGGCGAGGCGGACGTACCGGTGGCGGCCCTGCCGCTCCTCGACCAGCAGACCGCCCGCCACCAGACGGGTGAGGTGGCCGCTCGCGGTGGACGCGGCCACCCCGGCGGCGCGGGCCAGCTCCCCGGCGGTCCAGGCGCGGCCGTCGAGCAGGGCCAGGCAGAAGCCGGCCCGGGTGGGGTCGGCGAGCAGCGCGGCGAACCCGGCGAGTCCGCGGCCGTCGGCACCGGTGGTCATCGACCCATGCTGACACGTGACCGGCGCGGCCACCGCCGGGCTGCGGCTGGGTGGCGTGGGCGTCCGCGCCGGGCGCGGCCGGCTGAGCGCCGGCGCCGTGTCCACCGCGCTGCCCGCCAGCCCCGACCTGCGCGACCGGCACGATCTCGCGATCGAGGTACGCGGGCGGCGTCGCCACGCTCGGCCCGTCCCGCCTCGGCGGCCCGGTCGCCCAGGTGTCGCTGCGGCTGCCGCGCCCCGCGACGGGTGAGCTGTCAGTGCGCGGCACCGGTGGTGACGGCCGAGTTCGACTACCTGCGCTTCCACCGCTGATCCGCACGGTACCCACAGCGGTTGCGGCCCTCGCCCCATACCGGGGGCGAGGGCCGCAGCGCGGCGGCTGCCAGCACAAGAGCCGAGATCGTAAGCGTCTGTGAGCAGGACCCAACAACGGCTCCACGCAGTTCAGGGTCGTCGCAAAGACCTCCGCGCGGACTCCATCGCATCAAGCCTTTGATTCAGTGCAGGCGGGAGCGCGTTGCGGCATTTCATGGCGATCTGCTCAACAGCTGTCGCAGCCACGATCAGGCGTCCGGTGTCAGATCCGTCTACCACCGGATCACCCAAGACCGACAGCGCCGGTCCGAGGTTCTCCTGGACCTCGTCGGGCATGGAGTCGAAAAGCTTCATGTCGTCCGTGAACATCAGATCAACGACCGCCTGTGCTGCTTCGCGAAACCTACGCTCATCGCTCACGATCACCTCCCTGCTCCTCGAACCTTCGCCGTTCACACCCAACAGCCTCTCCACGAGGTCATCGCTCGACCGGCAGCTCACCGCATCCGCCACCGCTTCAGCAGGCACCACCTCGGCTATCGGTGCGGGAACGCCGCCTCCCCACGTATCCCACCCCTCGACGAAAACGTGATCATCGAGAAACGCGCCGAGCACGCCCCGCACGCCCCACTTCCATCTCGAGTTCTCCGAGCACCCGTCGGAGAGACTTCGCCGTTATCGCTTTCCCGGCGCCGATGCTCCAGCAGCCGAGCCAGCCACTTCCGGCCACCGGATCCTCCGGTGCCACGCACACCCAGAACCGGGTGGCGACAGCGGCGTCACCAGCGACGACTACAGCGATCAACCGCTGCTCGACGTGGAGCAAGACCTTGTACGTCGCCACGCTCAGCCGCCGGAACGCGGGCAGGCGGTGGTCAGCTCGCTGACGGTGCGGGTGTCGCCGTCGTAGCTGCGCGCCGCCACGAACGCCCCGGCCGGCGGGTGCGCACCGGCGACCGCCCGGGCCCGGCGCCGGTCGGCCGCGCCGAACCGCAGCGCCAGGCTCAGGTGCGGCACCCACCGGCCGGGCTGGTGCCACGAGTGCCCGCCGGACGCCTCGGCGAGCACGTCCCAGACCGCGCCGTGCAGCGCGACGAGCTGCGGTGTCGGGCGGACCAGCCACACCAGCGGCGCGCTGCCGTCGAGCACCGTCACCCGGCCCAGCCGCACCGGCAGCGGGAGCGCCGCGTCGCAGAGGTCGGCCAGGCGCTGCTCGGCGCCGGGCGGGAACTCCTCCACCGAGGCGAGCGTGAGGTGCGGCCGGTTCGTCTGGTGCGTGTTGCGGGCCAGGCTGGGCAGCCCGGCGGCGGCGAGCCGGTCCCAGGCAGCGCGAACCGCCGCTTCCAGTTCGGGAGAGCAGAGCAGTTCGACCGTCCGCACGTGATCAGGCTAGTCGCCGACGACCGCCCGCGACGCCCCGTACGTCAGAGCCAGCCGGCCTCCCGCGCCCGCCGGACCGCCTCGGCCCGGTCGGCGGCGCCGAGCTTCTGCACACAGGCGCTCAGGTGGTTGCGGACCGTGCCGGCGGCCAGGTGGGTCCGCCGGGCGATCACCGCGACCGGCGTACCCAGCTCGGCCAGCCGCAGCGTCTCCAGCTCACGCGGCGTGAGCGGGCACTCCGGCAGGGTGAGCGCATCGGCCGCCAGCGCGGGATCGACGTAACGCGCCCCGGAGTGCACCCGGCGGATCACGTCGGCCAGCGCGCCGCCCGGGGCGCCCTTGGCGAGGAACCCGCGTACCCCGGCGGTGAGCGCCGGGCGGAGCTGGGCGGGCCGGCCGTGTCCGGTGAGGATCACCGGCGCGCAGCCGGGCAACGCGCGGGTCAGCTCGGCGGCGACCTCGACGCCGCCGGGCGGCGGCATCTCCAGGTCGAGCACGGCGACGTCCGGGCGGTGGGCGAGCGCCGCGTCCAGGGCGCTGCGCCCGTCGCGGGCGTGCGCGACCACCTCGATGTCCGGTTCCAGGTCGAGCAGCGCGGCCAGGGCGAGCCGGATCAGCTCCTCGTCGTCGGCCAGCAGCACCCGGATCACGGCGTCACCGGCACTGTCGCCACCAGGCTGAACACGCCGTCGGCGGCCTCGGCCCGGACCCGTCCGCCGACCGGGGCGAGCCGGTCGGCCAGGCCGCGCAGGCCGCCGCTGAGCCGGTCCGGTCCGGCGTCGTCGCGGACACCGTCGTTGCGTACGGTCAGCGTCACCACGCCGTCCTCCCGGGTGATCTCGATCCGGCACCAGCCGGCCCGGCTGTGCCGCAGCACGTTGGTTCCGGCCTCACGCAGTACGGCGGCCAGGTCGGCGGCGACCGGCGCGGGCACCTCAGCGGCGGGCGGGACCACTGTCGTGCGGACGCCGCTGGAGCGCAGCACCTCCCCCACCGCAGCGGCCTGTTCGGCCAGGTCGACGGCGCGGTAGCCGTGCACCGCCGCCCGGACCCGGGTCAGCGCCGAGCCGGCCAGCCGCCGCGCCTCGGCCGCCTCGCGGGCGGCCCGGCCGGCGTCACGCGGCGCCAGCCGCTCCGCCAGCTCGGCCTTGAGCGCGATCACCGTGAGGTCGTGGCCGAGCAGATCGTGGACGTCGCGGGCGAAGCGCAACCGTTCCTCGGCGGCGGCGAGCCGCGCCTGGGCGGCCTGCCCCTGCCGGGCCTCGACGAGCAGGTCCCAGAACCAGACCTGGACCCAGGTGAGCGCGCCGATCCCGGCACCGACCAGGCCGGTGACCAGCAGCGCCGTGGTCACCGGCCCACCCGTCGCCCCGGTGACGGCGGCGGACACCGCGAGGACGCCGGCCGCCGCCACCGCCGCGACGGCGGGCCGGAACAGCAGCGGTGTCATGCCGACCAGTGAGGCGCCGAGCCACGCCCAGGTGGGCCAGGAGCCGGCCGCGACCGGGCCGAGCAGCGGCAGGCTGAGCAGCGCCGCCACGGTGAGCGCGGCGTGCCGGCGGCGGCGGGCCGGTACGGGCAGCCACGGCGTGACGGCCGCGTGCAGCACCGCGATCTGGGCGACGGTGAACGCGAGGAGCCCGGCGGCGCCGAGTGCGACGCGTCCCGGGTCGGGTTCGCGGGCCAGGCCGACGGCGGGCAGCAGCACCGTGGTCCACACGTTGGTGGCCAGCGACAGCAGGGTGACCCGCCGGGCCCGGCGCAGCCGGTGGTCGGCGGAATCGACTGTCATGCCCGCCGATCCTAGGGCGTGCGCCGGCCCGCCCGCCCCTGCGAGATGTCACGGCCCGGTCGTGCGTTCCGCACGGTTTCCCGGTGACGGACGCGCCTTCTCCGGTGCGCCGGACGGCGGCAGGGTCGGGGCATGACGGAGATGACTGTGGTCGTACCCCGGCGGTGGGCCGGGTGGGCGCGGACCCGGCACCTGGCCGGGATGGTGGTGGCGATGCTGGCCGGGATGGTGCTGCTCGGGCCGCTGTGGCAGGTGGGCGGGAGCCTGCTGGGCGGCGCGGCGGTGCTGGCGCGGCCGGACGTGGGCGCGCTGGTGATGGCGACGAACATGGCGGCGGGCATGGCCGCGTGGATGTGGTACCGGGGGGACGGCCGGGCCGCCACCGCCGAGATGTCGGCGGCCATGTACGTGCCGTTCCTGCTGCTGCTCCCGCCCTGGTGGGCCGGGTGGGTCGGGGACGACACGCTGCTGCTCGGCGGCCACCTGCTGATGGTGCCGGCGATGCTGCTGGTGGCGCTGCGGCACCGGCACACGCCCGCGGCGCCGCCGCGCCGGCACCCGGTCGCCGCGGCCCTGGCGCGCGGGTGGCCGGCCGGGCTGGCGCTGCTCATGACCGTGGACATGTGGTTCGCGCCCACCGTCTTCGCGCCGTGGACGCTGCTGGTCCTGCCGGCCGGCTACCTGCTGATCGGCACCTGGCGGCGGCAGTGGGGCGACCGGCGCGCGCTGGCCGCGCAGCTCGCCGGGGCGGCCGTGTGGGGCGGCCTGGCGGTCGTGGCGATGATCGCGTCCGCCGACGTCGCCGGGGTTCTCGTCGGGGTGGGCTGGCTCGTCCACGCCGCCTGGGACGCCTGGTACCACCGCACCGGCGCGGTGGTGCCGCGCGGCTACGCGCTGTGGTGCGCGGTGTTCGACGTCGGTGTGGGCCTCACCACGCTCCTGGCCGTCCTGTCCCGGTGATCCGCTGCCCTGTCCGGGTGATCCGGCGAGGGCACGGGGCCGCGCCGGATCACCCGGAGGGGACGGCACCCGGGTGGCGCGGCGAACGTTTGCCCCGGTCGCCGCGACCGCCGCGCGGCGGTGATGAAAAACTTGTCGCATGACCGCCGCACCGACCCCGACCGACCCCGCCGTTCCCGACGACGCCGAGGACGCCATCGCCTTCGCCGATCTCGGGCTGCGCACCGAGTTGCTGGGCGCGCTGTCCGCGCTCGGGTACGAGGAACCGACGCCGATCCAGCGGGAGGCCATCCCTCCCTTGCTGGCCGGGCAGGATCTGCTGGGGCAGGCGGCGACCGGTACGGGCAAGACCGCCGCGTTCGCGCTGCCGCTGTTGCAGCGGATGCCGGTCGGCCGGGCCGAGGGCGACCCGGTGTCACTGGTGCTGGTGCCGACCCGTGAGCTGGCCGTGCAGGTCTCCGAGGCGTTCCACCGCTACGGCAAGGACCTGGGCGCCCGGGTGCTGCCGATCTACGGCGGGCAGCCGATCGGCCGGCAGTTGCGCGCGCTCGACCACGGGGTGGACGTGGTGGTGGCGACGCCGGGCCGGGCCCTGGACCACATCGCCCGGGGCACGCTGCGGCTCGGCGCGCTGAGCACGGTGGTGCTGGACGAGGCGGACGAGATGCTCGACATGGGCTTCGCCGAGGACATCGAGGCGATCCTGGAGCACGCCCCGGCCGGCCGGCAGACGGTGCTGTTCTCGGCCACCATGCCGGCCCGCATCGACGGGCTGGCCCGGCAGCACCTGACCGACCCGGTGCGCATCCGGATCGAGCGGGAGCGGCCGGTCGCCGGAGAGGCGCCCCGGGTGCGCCAGAGCGCGTACATCGTGGCCCGGGGGCACAAGCCGGCCGCGCTGGGCCGGGTGCTGGACGTGGAGTCGCCGACCGCGGCGATCGTGTTCTGCCGCAGCCGCGAGGAGGTGGACCGGCTCACCGAGACGATGAACGGCCGGGGCTACCGGGCGGAGGCGCTGCACGGCGGGATGAGCCAGGAGCAGCGGGACCGGGTGATGGGCCGGCTGCGCGCCGGCACGGCGGACCTGCTGGTCGCCACCGACGTGGCCGCCCGAGGGCTGGACGTCGAGCAGCTCACCCACGTGGTCAACTACGACGTGCCGTCGGCCCCCGAGTCGTACGTGCACCGGATCGGGCGGGTCGGCCGGGCCGGACGGGAGGGTGTGGCGATCACGCTCGCCGAGCCGCGTGAGCACCGGATGCTCAAGACCATCGAGCGGGTCACCGGGCAGCGGATCGCCATCGACAAGATCCCCACTGTCGCCGACATGCGGACCCGGCGGCTGGAACTGACCCAGGCCGCGCTGCGGGAGAGCCTGCTGGAGGACGACCTCGACCCGTACCGGGCGATCGTGGAGTCGCTCACCGACGAGTTCGACCTGGTCGAGGTGGCGCTGGCGGCGGTGAAGCTGGCGCACGAGGCGACGTCACCGGGCTCGGACGACGAGGAGGAGATCCCGCAGGTTCCGGTCCGCGGCCCGCGCGAGGGCCGGCCGGAGACCGGCGGGCGGGGCGAGCGCCGGGGGCCGGGCCGTCCGCGTACCGGCGGGACCACCCAGGTCTTCATCGGGCTGGGCCGGCGGGCCGGGGTGCGGCCGCAGGACCTGGTCGGCGCGATCACCGGGGAGACCCGGATCAACGGCCGGGACATCGGCTCGATCGAGATCGCCGACCGGTTCTCCCTGGTCGAGGTGCCGCAGGCGGTGGCCGACGAGATCATCGCGGGGCTGCGCGGCACCACCATCAAGGGCCGCAAGGCGACGGTACGCCGGGACCGGGACGGCGGCGAGTCCGACGGCCGGGAGCGTCCCTTCGACGCCGGCCGCCGCGGCCGCCGCTGAGGCGTCCACCGCCGGCGGGTGCCCGCCACCGCCGGCGGTGACGGTCACCGGCCGTTCCCACCCGCCATGCGGTTCGTCAGCCGCCCGACGACGGTACGCGACCACGGACGGTACCTGGTGTTCTGGAACGCGGTCACGAGCCAGTCGTCCCCCTGGTGGACGAGGACGAACGTGACCGCCGAGAGCCGCTTCGCCGACGGCTCGGTACGGCCGCGCTGCCAGCGCATGATGATCCCGCCCAGCGCCCACACCACGGCGACGTCGGTGGCGACGTGCCGGATGCGCGGCTCTCGGACGGTCATGCGCGAGCCGCGCATGACGCCCCCGAACAGCGCCCGGTGACCGTCGGCGATTGCGCGCCGACCCGCCATCCGGGTGCCGTCGTAGGCCGTGTAGTCCGCGTCCTCGCTGAAGAGGGCCGCGTACCGGTCCGGGTCGCCCTCACCCCAGGCGTCGGCGACCCGGGCCAGGGCGCGGCGGACGCCGGCTTCCGTAGATTGATTCAGCATGCTAAACATTTTAGCGCACTGAAATGTTTTTGTCAGGCCCTGTCAGTCGAGGAGTCGGAGACACGGGAGGTCTGCTCCTGGAGGATGACCACCACGTTGCGGACGAAGTGCTCGACGGTGGCGAGCTGCGCCTCGGTGTACCCGCGGGTCAGCTCCCTGATCGCCGCACCCAGCGGCGCGAAGACCGGGCCCATCTCGGCGTCGAGCCGCTCCACGTCGGCGACGACGAACGTCTTGCGCCGGTCCGTCGCGTCCGGGCTGCGCCGTGCGTACCCGGCGCGGGAAAGCCGGTCCACCAGCCCGGTGACCGCTCCCGGCGTGAGCCCGAGCTGACGGGCGAGATCACCGGAGGTGAGCGGGCCACGCCGGGCCAGCAGATCGAGCGCCTTGTTCTCCGTGGCCGTCAGGCCACGCCGGGCGGCGACCGCCTCGTGGAACATCACCACGGCGGTGCTCAACTCCCGGCCCAGAAGATCGCCGAGGTCCGGAGTTCCGCTTCCCGGCGGATCCCCGTCAGTTGCTCTGCGCGCCACCTGACCAGCCCTCTCCGTGCGGCGTCCGTCGGTCCTGGCCGCACGCCGGCCAGTATGCCGGGCCGGGAACGGCTGTCGACGCTCCGGCCGGCCGGGGTGCCGGACGGACCATCCGGTCGCGCCGTGGAGCGGGGGTCCGGCTGTCACCGGACCCCCGCCCCCGCTCAGGCCGCGGCGAGCGTTCCCGCCTCGATCTCCGCCGGGCGCAGCGCCAGCGCGAGCACGTCCGCCACGTCGGACAGCGTGTGCACGGTCAGCGCCTCCCGCACCTGCGCCGGCAGGTCGTCCAGGTCCGGCTCGTTGCGCTTCGGGATGATCACCTCGGTGAGGCCGGCCCGGTGCGCGGCGAGCAGCTTCTGCTTCACCCCGCCGATCGGCAGCACCCGGCCGGAGAGCGTCACCTCGCCGGTCATCCCGAACTCGGGCCGCACCGGACGCCCGGTCACCAGTGAGGCCAGCGCGGTCACCATGGTGATGCCGGCGCTCGGGCCGTCCTTCGGCACCGCGCCCGCCGGGACGTGCAGGTGGATCCGCCGCCCGGCCAGCGCGTTCGGGTCCAGCCCGTAGCGCCGTCCGTTCGACCGCAGGTACGACCACGCGATGTGCGCGGACTCCTTCATCACGTCGCCGAGCTGGCCGGTCAGCGTCAGTCCCGGCTCACCCTCCATCGTGGTGGCCTCGATGAACAGCACGTCGCCACCGGCGCCGGTGACGGCCAGGCCGGTCGCCACGCCGGGCACGGCGGTGCGTTCGGCCGACTCCGGGGTGAACTTCGGCCGGCCCAGGTAGCGGGCCAGGTTCCCGGCGTCCACGTGCACCGGCGCGGCGTCAGTGGCGAGCGCGACGGCGACCTTGCGCAGGATCTTCGCCAGGGCCCGTTCGAGCTGCCGGACGCCGGCCTCCCGGGTGTACTCGCCCGCGATCAGGGCCAGCGCCTCGTCGGCGACGGTGACCTCCTCGGCGGTCAGCCCGGCCCGTTCCCGCTGCCGGGGCAGCAGGTGGTCGCGGGCGATGGCGACCTTCTCGTCCTCGGTGTAGCCGTCCAGCGCGACCAGCTCCATCCGGTCCAGCAGCGGGCCGGGGATCGCCTCGACCACGTTGGCGGTGGCGAGGAACAGCACGTCGGACAGGTCGAGATCGACCTCCAGGTAGTGGTCGCGGAACGTGTGGTTCTGCGCCGGGTCGAGCACCTCGAGCAGGGCCGCGGCCGGGTCGCCGGAGTAGCCGGCGGCCAGCTTGTCGACCTCGTCGAGCAGCACGACCGGGTTCATCGAGCCGGCCTCGCGCAGCGCACGCACGATCCGGCCGGGCAGCGCGCCGACGTAGGTGCGCCGGTGGCCGCGGATCTCCGCCTCGTCCCGGACGCCGCCGAGGGAGACGCGGACGAAGTTGCGGCCCAGCGCCCGGGCGACCGACTCGCCGAGGCTGGTCTTGCCGACACCGGGCGGGCCGGCCAGGGCCAGCACCGCGCCGGAGCCGCGTCCGCCGACGACGCCGAGGTTGCGCTCCGCGCGCCGGTTGCGCACCGCGAGGTACTCCAGGATTCGGTCCTTCACGTCGGCCAGGCCGGCGTGGTCGGCGTCGAGCACGGCCCGGGCCGCGGCCAGGTCGGTGTTGTCCTGGGTACGCGTGCTCCACGGCATCTCCAGGACGGTGTCCAGCCAGGTACGGATCCAGCCCGCCTCGGGTGAGGCGTCACTGGCCCGCTCCAGCTTGCCGACCTCGCGCAGCGCCGCCTCGCGTACCTTCTCCGGCAGGTCGGCGGACTCCACCCGGGAGCGGTAGTCGGCGGAGCCGTCCGGCTCGTCCTCGCCGAGTTCCTTGCGGATCGCGGCGAGCTGCTGGCGCAGCAGGAACTCCCGCTGGGACTTCTCCAGCCCCTCGCGGACGTCGCTGTTGATCTGCTCGGTGACCTCCTGCTCGGCCAGGTGTTCCTTGACCCAGCCGACGAGCAGGTCCAGCCGGGCGGTGACGTCCGGCGCGGCGAGCAGTTCGGTCTTCTGGGTCAGGCTGAGCCAGGGCGCGTAACCGGCCGAGTCGGCCAGCTCGGACAGGTCGGTCATCCGCTCCATCGCGTCGATCACCTGCCAGGCGCCGCGCTGCTGCAGGACCGAGGTCATGAGCGCGCGGTACTCGCGGGCGAGTTCCCGGGCGCGGCCGGCCGGGGCGGGTTCGTCGAGTGTGGTCGCCTCGACCCAGAGCGCGGCGCCGGGACCGGGCACGCCGGAGCCGATGCGGGCACGGGCGAGACCGCGGACGACCGCCGCCGGTTCGCCGCTGGGCAGCCGGCCCACCTTCTCGATCGTGGCGACCACGCCGACGGAACCGTACTCGCCGTCGATGCGGGGCACGGCCAGGAGTTCCTTGTCGCCGGTGGCGCGGGCCGCGTCGACGGCGGCCTGGGTGGTCGGGTCGAGGGTCACCGGGACGACCATCCCGGGCAGCAGGACGGCGTCGGTCAGTGGGAGTACCGGAAGAGTTGCCATCGAACACCTGCCATCACGTTGGTTGAGCGTGTCTGGCTCAAGTAACAAAAGATGCCCCTTGTTCCTGGTTGTGACCCACGCCACGCCGAGCGCTCCCGTTCCGGCGCTCCGCGCCCAATGGCGGCACCGTTTACCGCGACCCGCCGAATGGAAACAGTCGGCTATTGTTGCGGGATTACCGCGCGGTAGGTCAAACTCTTAGCCACACCCCGCCCGACACAGGGAGTAATGGCGATGGCAAGGAAAGTAATCACCGTTCTGACCGACGACCTCGACGGCGGAAAGGCCGATCGGACCGTCGAGTTCAGCCTGGACGGCGTGGCGTACACGATCGACGTCTCCGACGAGAACGCGGGCGTCCTGCGCAAGGCCCTGGATCCGTACATCAGCGCTGGCAGGCGAATCGGCCGGGGAGCCGCCGAGATCACCCGCGGCGCCCGTCGCACGACCCGGCCGAGCACCTCGGGAATGGACCGCGAGCAGAACCGCGCCATCCGGGAATGGGCCGCCAAGAACGGGTTCGAGATTTCCGAGCGCGGGCGCATCCCGGTGTCGGTGGTCGAGGCGTACAAGAACCGCTGACCGTCACCGGTTCACCGTCGGGCATCCCGGGGTCACGCTGAGAAATCGGCGTGGCCCCGATCGGCATTCTCCGCACGGCGCTTTTCGTCCGGCGGATACCCACGGCACGAGATTTCCTCCGGGATCGCCTCCCACCGTTCCCGTACGCGGAAAGGCCGCGGCCGCCCGGAGGAGTCCCCCGGACGGCCGCGGCCGTCGCGTCGCTCAGTTGACCCGGATGCGCACCACGTCGATCGCGGGGGTCTGGTTCGCCCGCTCCATCATCGGGATGCGGTGCGAGCCGTCACCGGCCCAGACCGCGCACTGCGCCACGCCCGACTGCGCCAGGCCCGGGATCTGGATCAGCACGTCGTCCGGCTGGTTGCCACCCCGGCCGTCCTCGGTGGCGACGAAGAACGCCGGCACGTCCTGCGGGTTCGGGGGCTGCCGGGTGCTGCCGAGCATCCGGCAGGCGGTGTGGAAGTGACCGCGTACCAGGCCCTGGCCGTTGAGCAGCGAGCTCTCCAGGTAGTAGCCGCCCTGACCGGCGGCGAGGAAGCGGTCCCGCACCAGGTTCTTGGTGGTGACCCGGAGCGTGAACGGCTGGTTGCGCCGCACCTGGTTCGGGAACTGCGTGATCAGCAGCGACGGGTTGTTCGCCGCGGCACCCACCTCACCGAATGCGGTGCTCACACACCGGTTGCCGTTCTGGAAACCGTCGTGCGCCTGGAGCTGGCTGCCGGAGCAGTCCTTGGCGAGCACGTTCAGGCCGTTGTTGCCGCCGTTGTTCTGGCCGCCGCCGTTGTTGTTCCCGCCGCCGTTGTTCCCGCCGTTGTTCCCGCCGTTCTGGCCTCCGTTGTTGCCGCCGTTCTGACCGCCACCGTTCTGACCGCCGCTCTGCGGCGTGTCGCTCACCGCGCACCGGGCGAACTGGTCCAGGCCCTGCGGGCGCTGCGCGAACCGGCCGATGGCGGTGGCGATCCGGTTGAGCGCCGCGGTCCGCTTGTCCGCGAGCGGACCGAGGATCGCGTTGTCTATGAACTCACCGCCGTTGCGGCCCTCCGCCGCGAGCCGCCGGTTCGCCTCGGCGATCTGGCTCTCCAGCAGCGCCAGCGTGCGGTCCACCTCGGCACGGGCCCGGCCGGGCACCTGCGGCAGCCGGCCGCGGACGTCCGGGCAGGCCACCGTCGGGGTGCCGGCGCCGGCACCACCCGCGTTGGTCTGCTGGCACTCGGCCGGCGACATCTGACCGTCGCCCCAGTGGTTGCGGACCCAGCGGCCGTTCTGCCAGGTACGGGTGGTGCTGCCCTGGCCGTCCGGGGCGGTCGCCCCCGGGCTCGCGGGCACGCAGGACGCCGAGGCCGCGCGGGTGGTCGTCCGCCGGTCCTGGGCGGACGAGATCTGGGTGACGGCGACGATGCCGCCGAAGACCGCGAGCGTGCCGACCACTGCCAGCATCCGCTTGCTCCGCGCGTTACCGGATGACCGGCGCGCCCGTGTGGACCTGCGCATCGAATTGCTCTCCTTCTCGATCCGGTAGTTGACTGGTGATCCCGGCGGACCGACGAATTCGGGGTGTGAGATCACTGCGACGCTCAGTCGCGCGCCAATGGCCGACGGTGCCCTTTCCGCACCGTCTCCGCGCCGTCCGGGCGCGGCGGGGAAGATCTGCGTCCATTCCCGATGAGGTACGGAGCGCCGTCGGCGAAGGTTCAACCGGAGATCGGAAAAAAATCGAAAAGTCGCCGTCCGCTCCGGCGAGGACGGTTCAGTCGGCGCAGAGGTGGTCGAAGGCGAAGCCGCCGTCGAAGGAGTCCCGCCGGGCGGCGAGCGCACGGACCTGCCCGAGAAGCTCGTCCCGGTCCAGCAGGGACGGCACGGCGCCGTCGAGGCCTCGCAGCCGCTCCCCCAGCGCCACCACGGCCAGATCCTCGGCGAGCCGCCCCGCGTCGACCCCGCAGGCGAAGCCGCGCGAGGTCAGCCGGACCCGCTCCAGCAGGCAGCGGCCGGGCCGCACCTCGGCCCAGGCCCAGCCCTCCGCCGGCCCGTCGGTCCAGCGCACGTGCAGTCCGCGCACGATCGGGTCGGCGATCCGGCCCGCCACGTACGCCTCGACCGCCTCGACCCGGGCCAGCGCGCCGAGGTCGTTCACCGGTCCGCGCCGGCCGTCCGGCAGCCGGCCGATGATGTCCCGGAACCCGACCGCGTCGTCGGCGTCCGGGTCGGTGCCGTCGGCGTAGGCCCGCGCGTCCAGCACGTACCCGGCGAACCGAAGGACCTGCTCCGCGCCGCCCAGCGCCGGCGACTCGACGCGCACCAGCGGCAGGCCGACGGCGGCGCAGACCGCGTCGGTGAGCCGTTCCTCCCGCCGGGCCGGCGACCCGTCCGGAGCGGGCGTGGTGAACCGCACCGCGAAGCGCGGCAGCTCGGTGTCGGCGGCGCAGACCACCAGGTCGAGCGACGCCCGCCCGGCGGTGCTCCACTGACTGCCGGTGACCCCCGGCGGGCGGCCCTGCACCAGGTCACCGAGCCGCCGGCCGGCGTGACCGAGGTGGCCGGCCCGGACCAGGGACGGCGCGACGCCGGGCGGGACCGGCCGCAGCCAGGAGGCGGTCACGCTGCCTGTGCTCGTCATCTCGCCCCGATCCCCCTCGTCCGGTCGACCCCCGAGTCTAGGCGGTGCGGCGCAGTCGGTACGGCCGCCCGGTGCGCTACCGCGTCCGTCCCTCTAGGCTCTGCCCGTGCCCAGCGGACGGACCCCGGAACAGTTCACCAAACGCAGTCTCGTCGCCGTCTCCCACGCCATCGAACGCGCCGCGCTCGCCGAGGCCGAGGACGGCCCGCTCGTCGTGCTCGCGCTGTTCCAGCGGCTGCCGTACTTCGCCCGGGAGCGCGAGGTCTACCGGCGCATCGCCGGCCGTGCCGCCGTGACGGTGGTGGCGATGGTCGGCGGACCGCCGCCCGACCTGCCCGAAGGGGCGTACGGCGTGACCCTGGACGAGGCGGAGGCGCTGGCCCGGGAGTGGACGGTGGTCGCGCTGAGCCCGCGTTTCGGCGCCACACTCGTCGCGCACGACCGGGCCGAGGTGGCGCCCGCGCCGACGCTGGAGGCCGGCCGGCTGTTCGAGGGCCGCTGGGGTTTCCGCCGCGACGAGGCGCTGCACGAGGTGATCCGGCTGCGCGAGCAGCTCGCCGAGCGGCTGCCCGCCGCGGCGCGCACCGCGCTGGACGAGGCGATCGCCCGGGTGCGGGACATCCCGGCCGGGCCGGGCGAGCCGCGCGCCGAGGCGGCGCTGCGGATGCTGGCCCGCCGCGGCGACCGGAACCACCAGCCGGTCGAGCCGGCCGAGACCATGCTGGACGAATCAGGCCTGGCCCGGTGGTCCGGCGCGGACGGGGTGACCGCCTCCGGCACGCTGCCGGTGGCGCTGGTCGGCCTGCGGGTCGAGGCGCCGCCCGGCTCGCCGGAACGCTTCGGCCGGCGCGGTGTCGCCCGCGAGGGGCACGCCGTGCTCACCGCGATCACCGCCGTGCTGCGGCCGGTCGACCGCGCGGTGCGCGTCACCGAGAACGAGTTCCAGCTCGTCCTGCCCGGACTCGACGAACCGGCCGCGCTGGACGTGGTACGCCGGTTGCACGACGCGATCGGCGCGCTGGCCCGGTCGTACCCGTTCATGGCGTACATCGTGCACGCGGCGGTCGGGGTGACCACCCGGCGGCCGCTGCCCACCGCGGACCTGCGCGCCGCCGTCGACTGGGCGGTACGCAAGGGCCTGCCCGTGGCGGGCCTGCCGCCGGAGAACGCCGACGCCGTGCCCGCGCCGGCCCGCTGACCGGCCGGTCCAGTTCGAGGAGAGGGAGACGCGGTGCGGGTGGTGTCGCTGGTGCCGTCGCTGACCGAGGCGGTCGCGGCCACCCGCCCGGAGGTGCTGGTCGGTGCGACCGACTGGTGCACCCATCCGGCCGGGCTGGACGTCGCCCGGGTCGGTGGGACGAAGTACCCGGACCTGGAGCGGGTGCTCACGCTCGAGCCGGATCTGGTGCTGCTCAACGAGGAGGAGAACCGGCTGGCCGACGCCGAGGCGCTGCGCGCGGCCGGGGTGCCGGTCCGGGTCACCTTCCCGCGTACCGTGCCGGAGGCCCTCGACCAGCTGGGTGAGCTGGTCGTCGCGCTCGGCGTGCCGGCCGAGCCGCCGTGGTTGCGCGAGGCCCGCCACGCCTGGGCCGCGCTGCCCTCGCCGGGACACGTCCGCACCGCCGTGGTGCCGGTGTGGCGGCGCCCGTGGGTGGTGCTGGGACGGGACACGTTCGCCGGGGACGTGCTGGCCCGGCTGGGTGTGCGCAACGGCTGGGCCGGGGACGCGGAACGCTATCCCCGGCCCGGCCTGGACGAGCTGCGCGCCCGCGCGCCGGAGCTGGTGGTGCTGCCCGACGAGCCGTACCGGTTCACCGCCGACGACGGGCCGGAGGCGTTCCCCGGCGTGCCCGCGGCGCTGGTCTCCGGCCGGCACCTCACCTGGTACGGCCCCTCGCTGGCCGAGGCCCCGGCGCTGCTGGCCGCCCAGCTCGCCGCCGCGGGCCCCACCTGACCGGTGAGGCCCGGGTGACGGCGCTCAGGCGACCGGGGTGGCGTGCACCGGGTCCAGCTCCATCAGCGTGGTGTCGTCCACGTCGTACCCGATCGCGTTGTGCACCGCGACCACACCCGCGACCTGCGCGGCGAGGCGGCCGGCCAGCTCGACGGCGCTGCGCCGGTCCAGCCGCCCGTCCATGGTGACCTCGCCGCCGCGGACCTGGACCGTGACCAGGCCGTCGCGCACGGACAGCACGCGGCGCAGCACCTCGTGCACGACCTCCTCGCGGATCTCCGCGTCGGTACGCAGGTGCACGCGCAGCAGGTCACCGCGGGTGACGATGCCGGCGAGCCGGCCCAGGTCGTCCAGCACCGGGAGCCGCTTGACGGCCTCGTGGTCCATCAGCCGGGCGGTCGCCGCGAGCGACGCCCGCTCGTGGGTGGTGACCGCGGGCCCGGTCATCAGGTCCCGGGCGACGAGCGCGCCCGCCTTCTCCCGCGCGGTACGGCGGCGCCGTCCCTCGAAGACCCGCCGCTCGTCCGGGTGACCGGACCGCTCCACCTTGTGCAGCAGGTCCGCCTCGGAGATCACCCCGAGCACCCGGCGGAACGAGTCCACCACCGGCACACCGCTGATCCGCTGCCGCACCAGCACGTCGACGACCTCGCGGTACGGGGTCTCCTCCGTCACCGTGGCGACGTCCCTGGTCATCACGTCGGTAACCTGCCACGCCCTCATCACGACCTCCTCGTACCGGGTCTCCACCTACGACGGTAGGCCGCAGGCGTACGGCCTGGTCAGGGGCGGCGGACCGGCTGCGAGGGGCCGACCGGACCGGGTACGGACGGGACCAAGGACCCGGTCACGAGGGCACCTCTCGGCCCTGCTCCCGGACGCCGCGCGGCGGTGGAATGAATGTGCCACCGGGAAGCGCGGTGCGAGGCACAGGAAGGGACGTGGACACCATGACCGCGACAATCGAGCGGACCCCCGCCGTCAAGCGGACCCCCGCCGCCACCATCGCTCCGGCGGCGCACATCGAGACCACCCGGCAGAAGGCCACCCGGTACGTGTGGGCCGGTCTGCGGCTCGCGCTGGGCTGGATCTTCCTCTGGGCCTTCCTCGACAAGATGTTCGGCCTCGGCCACGAGACCCCGGCGAAGAACGCCTGGACCAACGGCGGCAGCCCGACCAAGGGCTTCCTGGGCAACGCGGTCGAGGGCCCGTTCGCGGACCTCTACCGGAACATCGCCGGCGCGGCCTGGGCGGACACCCTGTTCATGGTCGGTCTGCTCGGCATCGGTGTCGCCCTGATGCTCGGCATCGGCATCCGGATCGCCGCCGTGGCCGGCGGACTGCTCCTGGTCCTGATGTGGACGGCCGTGCTGCCCCCGGCGAACAACCCCTTCATGGACGACCACCTCATCTACGCGGGCCTGCTGGCCGGTCTGGCCCTGGTGGGCGCCGGCAACACCCTCGGCCTCGGCCGGATCTGGGCGAGGCTCCCCCTGGTCCAGCGTCTCCCCTGGCTGAAGTGACCAGCTCGCCCCGGGGCGGGCGTCGCCGACAGGCGACGCCCGCCTCTTTCGTGTCCCCGCCACGCCGGTGTGCGGGGACCGGCGCGTATCGGCCGGTCGCGATCCGGCAGGATCGACTGTGACCACACCGTCAGCACCGAGGAGACCCGCTCATGGACAAGCCCCAGATCGGCCCGATCGAGGGCGCGCCGCCCGCCGATCTGGTCGTCGAGGACATCACCGTCGGCGACGGCCCGGAGGCCCGCGCGGGCCAGCTGGTGAGCGTGCACTACGTGGGCGTGGCCCACTCGAACGGCCGCGAGTTCGACGCCTCGTGGAACCGGGGTGAGACGTTCGAGTTCCCGCTCGGCGGCGGCCAGGTCATCGCCGGCTGGGACCAGGGCGTCGTGGGCATGAAGGTCGGCGGCCGGCGCAAGCTCACCATCCCGCCGCACCTGGGCTACGGCGCCCGGGGCGCGGGCGGCGTCATCAAGCCGAACGAGACGCTCGTCTTCGTGGTGGACCTGCTCGGCGTGCGCTGAGCGCAACGCCGTCCACGTCGGGCCGTCGGCACTCGCGCCGGCGGCCCGACGCGTGCCCGGCCGACGCGCGGCGGCCCGGCTCGTGCTCGGGGCGCCCGGCGGCTCCGCTCGGGCTCCGGCCGCCCGGCGCCCCGCTGGGGCTCAGGCCGCGCAGGCTCCGGCCGCCCGAGCGCTCCGCTCGGGCTCAGGCCGCGCAGGCCACCAGCTCGCGAGCGCGGCCGGGCAGGTCCGGCGCGCGGTCGGGCAGGTTCTGGGCGCGGTCGGAGCAGCGCACCGGGAGCACCCGGTGCAGGCCGGTCACCCGCAGCACCCGGGCCACCACCGGGTCGGGGTCGGTGAGCACCAGCTCGCCGCCGCGGGAACGGACCCGCAGGTGGGTGGCGACCAGCGCGCGGACCCCGGCGGCGGAGAGCAGCCGCACACCGGACAGGTCGACCCGCAGCACCGGCCGGGCCGGCGCCGCCCAGAGCGCGGCCCGGAACGCCGTCACGGAGGCGATGTCGATCTCGCCGACCGGGCGCAGCTCGACCACGTGGTCGTGCACGTCCATCGCCACGTGGAAGCGCTCAACGCTGTGTACCATGCGGCCAAACCTACCCGGCCCCACCGACATTTCCGGGCCTCCCGGCGGGGGTTCCGGGTACTGTCCGGGACCCGACCCCGAGCCGCCTCAGGGTCATCCCGCAGCCGCCACGCCACGCCGCGCGGAACGCCGCGAAACGCCGTCGGGGACTGCCCGGCGCGACGCCGCCGGGCCACAATGAGCCGATGGTCGTCCCCCGCCCGCGCGCCCCACTGCTGATCCGGCCGGTCCGCGAGCCGGCGACGGTACCGCCGCCGCTCACCGGCCCCTGGTCGCCCGCAGACACCCGGCTCGACCGGGCCGACCTGCTGCCGCTGCCGGCCGGCGGGCACGGCCCGGAGGACGTCGTGGTCGACGGCGACGGCCGGGTGGTCAGCGGCGACGAGGACGGCCGGCTCTGGTGGTGGCCGGCCGACTCCCCGCCCGGCACGCCGCCGACCCTGCTGGCCGAGACCGGCGGCCGGCCGCTGGGCATCGAACGCGATCCGGTCGACGGCGGGTTGCTGGTCTGCGACGCGTACCGGGGGCTGCTGCGGGTCGACCCGGCCGGCCGGGTGCACGAGCTGACCGGGACCGCGCCGCCGGTGCACCTGGCCGACAACGCGGCGGTGGCGCGCGACGGCACCGTCTACTTCACCGACTCGTCCGACCGGTTCCCGCTCTCGCACTGGAAACGCGACCTGCTGGAGCACCGGCCCAACGGGCGGGTCCTCGCGTACGACAGGCGCACCGGGCGCACCGACGTGGTCGCGGACGGGCTCTACTTCCCCAACGGGCTCGCGCTCACCCCGGACGAGTCGGCGCTGATGCTCGCCGAGACCGCCACCCATCGGCTGCTCCGCCTCGACCTGCCGAGCGGGCGGGCCACGGTGCTCACCGACCTGCCCGCGTATCCGGACAACGTCTCGGGGGTCGGCGACGGCACGTACTGGGTCGCGCTGCCCAGCCCTCGGCTGCGGGCGATGGAACGGCTGCTGCCGCATCCCCGGGTCCGGCAGATCGTGGCCCTGCTGCCCGGCGCGGTGCAGCCGCAGCCGCGCCGCTACGGGCTGGTCGCGCTGGTCGACGGCGACGGCCGGGTGCTGCGCACGCTGCACGGCCCGAGCGGGGCGTACCCGATGGTCACCGGCGTGCGGCAGCACGGCCGCCACCTCTGGCTGGGCAGCCTGACCGCGGCCGGGGTGGCCCGCGTCGGCCTGGACTGAGACGACGCGGGGCCGGCCCGCGCGGACGCGGGCCGGCCCCGTGGCCGTTCCTCCCCAGGTTCAGCCGCCGCTGTTGCTCCGCGAGGGGGCCGGGGCCGGTGACGACCCGCCGGCCACCGCGCCCGGGTGCGGCGTGGCGCTCTGTGTGGGCTTCAGGCCCGCCGGTACGGGCAGCGCGCTGCCCTTGGCGAACTCGTCCCAGCTGACGTTCCAGGCGGTGAAGCCGTTGCCCTGGTCCAGCTTCACCTCGGTGCCCTTGACCGTCACCAGGTCACCGACCTGCGTGAAGCCCATCAGCCAGTCCGCGGCGGTGGCCGAGACGTTGGTGCAGCCGTGCGAGACGTTGGTGCTCCCCTGGTCGCCCTCCGACCACGGCGCCGAGTGGATGAACTCGCCGCCCCAGGTCAGCCGCTGGGCGTCGTCCACGTCGACCACGTAGCCGCCGTTCGGCTCACCCCGGGTGTCGAACGTGGTGTGCTCGTGCTTCTCCATGATCACCATGGTGCCGCTGGACGTCGGCGTGCTCTCCTTGCCGAGGCTGACCGGGATCTTCTTGAGCACCTTGCCGTCCTCGTAGACGGTCATCTGCTTCGTCCCGTTGTCGATGTCCAGGGTCACCTGCCGGCCGACCTTGGCGCTCGCGACCCGGTCGGAATCGCCGACCGCCTCCTTGCCGATGGGCAGCCCCTGCAGCGCGCTGCGCACGCTGATCTTCGTGCCCGGCTTCCAGCGGTCCGGCGCGCGGTACTCGGCCTGCTTGCCGTCGGCCACCCAGGACCAGGTGCCCGGCTGCGGCGGGTCGGTCTTCACGAACAGCCGGCGCTGCACGTCCGCGCGGGCCTCCTTCGGAATCGGCGGGTCGAATCCGAGCACGACCGGCATCGCCGTCCCGTACGTCTGATTCGGCCGGAAATACAATTCGCTGGTGACTGCCGGTTTGGTGGATTTGGCCATCGTCGTGAACGTCGTCTTCTGCGTGGCGGTCTTGCCGGAATCGCCGGTCGCGGTCACCTCCGCGGTGTACGTCCGGGAATTGGCGAGCGGCCGGTCCGGCACCCAGCCGGAACCGTCCTCCCGCGGCTGGGCCGGCACCGCGTTGCCCTTGTCGTCGGTCAGCTTGACGGCTGTCACCTTGCCGTTGCTCACCTTCGTGCCCACCTCCGCGCTGATCGGCACGTCCCGGGTACTGTCGGCCGGCGTCACGGAGACCGACGGCGGCGCCGCCTCGGCCCGCTTCGCCACCGACTTCGGGCCGGCGGTGCACGCGCCGACCGCCAGCGGCGCGGCTGCGACGGTCATCGCGAAAAGCGTCAGTCGGCGCCTCGCAAACATATTTCGCCCCCCATTTCCGAACCCTCTCGCCCACATTCTGTAGGCCCGGGATCGCGCCGTGGCACCTTCGGCGGAATTGCTCGGAAACGGTTGCGGAGAATCATGCCGGACAGGTAATTCCCGTCCCCGCTTGCGCCCCACGCGCCCTCCGCCCGGTTCGCCACCCCCTCGCTCGCCTCCCAGCACGCCCCGGCCCGTCGATCATGAAGTTGACGGCACACGGCGTCCGTTTTGTCCCCGCCAACCTCATGATCGACGGGACGGAGGCGATCCCACGCACCGGCACAACGGTCTCGCAAAGCGGGCAGCGCTGGAGGTGATCACCCCACGCCGCCCGCGTCATCGCCGCGATCTTGCAGTTGCAGCCCCGGACAAGAGTGCGAATCGGGCATATCGTGGACCGAAAGTGCAAGATCGCGGGCGGGCTGCGGGGACGGGCGCGGCCCCGGCCCTCCCACGGAGAGCCGGGGCCGGGAGCCGGACCGGTCAGACGTTGGCTACCAGGAGGGCCGGCTGCTCGACGCAGTCCGCCACGTGGCGCAGGAAGCCGCCGGCCACGCCGCCGTCGCAGACGCGGTGGTCGAAGGTGAGGCTGATCTGGGTCACCTTGCGGACGGCGAGCTGCCCGTCCACCACCCACGGCTTGTCCACGATCCGGCCGACGCCGAGCAGCGCCGCCTCCGGGTGGTTGATGATCGGCGTGGAACCGTCCACGCCGAACACGCCGTAGTTGTTGAGCGTGAACGTCCCGCCGGTCAGCCGCGCCGGCGGCAGCGTACCGGCCCGGGCCGCCGCAGTGGTCTCGGCGAGCGCGGCGGCCAGCTCCCGGGTGGTCAGCCGCTGCGCGTCGCGCAGCACCGGCACGACCAGGCCCCGGTCGGTCTGCGCGGCGATGCCCAGGTGCACGCCCCCGGACTGGACGATCCGCTGGCCCTCAGTGTCGACGTGCGCGTTGAGCTGCGGGTACCTCCGCAGGCCGCTGAGGCAGATCCGGGCCAGCAGCGCCAGGATGCTCACCGGCGAGTCCGGGTTGGCCGCGTTTATCGCGGCGCGCGTCTCCAGCAGGCCGGTGGCGTCCACGTCGACCCAGATGGTCACCTCGGGGATCTCCCGCCGGCTGCGGGAGAGCTTGTCGGCGATCACCTTGCGGATGCCGGTGAGCGGGATGACCGTGTCCCCGTCGCCCGCCGGGGCGAGCCCGACGTGGGCGGCCGGGGCGTCCGGCACCGCTGCGGGCCGGGTCGCCGGAGCGGGGGCGGTCACGGCGGCGTCCAGGTCGGCCCGGCGGATCACGCCGCCCGGCCCGGTGCCGCGCAGCGACGCCAGGTCGATGCCGTGCTCCTTGGCCAGGCGCCGCACGATCGGCGAGATGACCAGCGGCGCCGAAGCCGGAGAGCCAGTCGCCGGACCGGACGCGGGGCCCGTCGAGGCGGACGTGGCGGGCTCGGGGGCCAGCGCCAGCCGCGGCCGGCGCCGCCGCCGGCCCGATCCGCCGTGGCCGGTGCCGTAGCCGATCAGGACGTTGCCGGACCCGGCCCGCTCCTCCTCGCGGTAGGTGGCGTGCGGGTCGGGGGCGTCGTCGAGCGGGGCGATGGTGATCAGCGGCTGGCCGACCGGGCGTACCTCACCCGCGGCGCCGTGCAGGGCCACGACCCGTCCGGCGTACGGGCACGGCACGTCGACGACGGCCTTGGCGGTCTCCACCTCGACCACCGTCTGGTCCACGGTAACGACGTCGCCGACGGCGACCCGCCACTCGACGATCTCCGCCTCGCTCAGCCCTTCCCCGAGGTCCGGCAGGAGGAAGTCGCGGGTCCCAAGAGCCGTGCTCATGCCGTTCCGGCCGGGCATGCCCTCACGGCCCTCGCTCCGCTCGGTGCGTTCGGTCAGGCTGTGCTGACCGGGCATGCCCTCACGGCCCTCGCTCCGCTCGGTGCGTTCGGTCATGCCGCCACCCACCTCGTGTCGGGCTGGTCGTCCCACTGGAGCCGCGCCACGGCGTCCAGCACCCGGTCGACCGAGGGCAGGTGGGTGTGCTCCAGCATGGGCGCCGGGTACGGGATGTCCAGCCCGGACACCCGCAGCACCGGCGCGTGCAGCGCGTGGAAGCAGCGCTCCTGCACCCGGGCGGCGATCTCCGCCCCGACACCGGCGAAGCCCTGCGCCTCCTGGATCACCACGCATCGGCCGGTACGGCGGACCGAGGCGGTGACGGTGGCGTCGTCGAACGGCACGATGCTGCGGACGTCGACGACCTCCAGGTCCCAGCCCTCCTCGCGGGCGGCCTCGGCGGCGGCGAGCGCGACCGGCACCGCCGGGCCGTACGCGATCAGCGTGGCGTCGGTGCCGGGGCGGCGCACGACGGCGCTGCCGATCGGCGCGGTACGGGCCGGCAGTTCCGCTTCGGCGCTGGTGAAGTAGAGCTTCTTGGGCTCCAGGAACACCACCGGGTCGGGGTCGTCGATGGCGGCGCGCAGCAGCGAGTACGCGTCGTCCACAGTCGCGGGCGTGACCACCTTCAGGCCGGGCGTGTGCGCGTAGTACGCCTCGGACGAGTCGCAGTGGTGCTCCACGCCGCCGATGCCGCCGGCGTAGGGCACCCGGATGACGATCGGCACGCTCAACGCGCCACGGGTGCGGTTGCGCAGCTTCGCCACGTGCGAGGCGATCTGCTCGAACGCCGGGTACGCGAACGCGTCGAACTGCATCTCCACGACCGGCCGCAGCCCGGACATGGCGAGGCCGACGGCGAACCCGACGATGCCGGCCTCGGCGAGCGGGGTGTCGAAGCAGCGCTTGTCGCCGAACCGGGCCTGAAGCCCGTCGGTGATCCGGAAGACGCCGCCGAGCTGGCCGACGTCCTCACCAAAGACGAGCACGCGCTCGTCGTCGAGCATCGCGTCGGCGAGCGCCGCGTTGAGCGCCTTCGCCATGGTCATGGTGGCCATCAGGCGCTCCCCTCCGCGTCGGCGGCCAGCTCGGCCCGGACCATCTCGCGCTGCTCGACGAGTTGCGGCGTCGGCTCGGCGTACACGTGGTCGAACAGACTCAGCGGGTCCACGCTCGGCTGGGAGTCCATCCGGCGACGCAGCGTCGCGGCGTACTCCTCGGCCTCCTCGGCGACCGCCGCGACGGCGGCGTCGTCGAGCACGCCCTTGGCCCGCAGGTACGCCTCGAGCCGGGCGACCGGGTCGCGGTCGCGCCACGCCTCGACCTCGTCGGCGTCGCGGTAGCGGGTCTGGTCGTCGGCGTTCGTGTGCGGTTCCATCCGGTACGTGTGCGCCTCGACCAGGTAGGGGCCCTTGCCGGCGCGGGCGTGCGCGACGGCGCGCTCCAGCACCGCCAGGACGGCCACCGGGTCGTTGCCGTCGACCTGCTCGCTGGGTACGCCGTAGCCGACGCCCTTGTACGCGAGGCTGGGCGCGGCGGTCTGCCGGGACAGCGGCACGCTGATCGCGTACTTGTTGTTCTGCACGAGGTAGACGACGGGCGCCTTGAACACGGCGGCGAAGTTGATGCCCTCGTGGAAGTCGCCCTCGCTGGTGGCGCCGTCGCCGATGAACGCCAGCGCCACGGTGTCGCGACCCTGGTACGACTCGCCATAGGCCAGCCCGGCGGCGTGCACGCACTGGGTGGCGAGCGGGGTGCACTGCGGCGCGGTGTGCATGGCGGCCGGGTCGTACCCGCAGTGCCAGTCGCCGCGCAGCAGCGTGAGCACCTCGACCGGGTCGAGGCCGCGCGCGGTCAGCGCCATCGACTCGCGGTAGGTGGGGAACACCCAGTCGGTGTCGCGCAGCGCGAGGACGCCGCCGATCTGGCACGCCTCCTGGCCGCGCGCGGACGGGTAGACGGCGAGGCGGCCCTGCTTGGTGAGCGCGGTGGCCTGCACGTCGAAGCGGCGGCCGACGACCATCCGCCGGTACATCTCGCGCAGCGTCTCGACCGGCGGCTCCGGGTAGTCGTCGCGGGCCGGCAGCGGGGTCCCGTCGGGTTCGAGCAGCCGGACCGGTTCCCGCTGCGGCATGAAGCCGGCCGACGGGTCGGGTGCGGCCGGGGTGGTCTTCCGGCGGGTGCGCGGGGATGCCCTGCGGACCGCCTGGGGTGTGGTCGTCACGGCGGGGACCTCCTGGACGTGTGGTGGCCCTATGCTCCCGGTCGTGGATGATTGACTCAACATGCGGGATGAACGCGGGACGAATGGCACAGGAGGGCGGCTGAGATGAGCCAGGAGACCGGCGCCACACCGGGCGCGGCGGGCGGAACGGGACGTTCGGCCGGGCCGCTGGACGAGGTGGACCGGCGGATCCTCCGCGAACTGGTCCGCGACGCCCGCACGTCCATCCGTACGCTCGCCGAACGGGTGCACGTCTCCCGCACCAACGCGTACGCCCGGGTGGAGCGGCTGCTGCGCGACGGCGTGCTGACCGGGTTCACCGCGCGGGTCGCACCGGAGCCGGCCGGGCTGGGCACGTCGGCGTACATCGCGCTGACCATCGAGCAGAACACCTGGCGGGAGGTCTCCGCCGAGCTGGCCCGGGTGCGCTACATCGAGCACGCGGCGCTGCTCAGCGGCGAGCACGACGTCCTCGCCCTGGTCCGGGCACCCGACAACGCGACGTTGCGGGACGTGGTGCTGGACCGGGTGCAGAGCATCGCCGGCGTGCTGTCCACACGTACCTGGCTGGTGTTCGAGGAGTTCGACGGCACGCAGAGCCCCTGGGACTGACCGGTCAGCGCTCCGGCGGCGACTCCAGCCCTTCGGCGTCGGCCCGCTCCAGCAGCGCGTCCAGCGAGTACCGCCGCCCGTCCAGCCCGGCGTGCGGGTCGCCCCGCCCGGCGAACCGCTCGGGCATGCTGAGCACGTCGAAGTCCTCCGGCCGGGCGTCGTCCAGCTCGGCCCACTCCAGCGGCGCCGAGACCAGCGCCGCCGGGGTCGGCCGGATCGAGTACGCCGAGGTCATGGTGTGGTCGCGGGCCATCTGGTTGTAGTCGACGAAGACCGGCCGGTCCCGCTGGTCGCGCCACCACGTGGTGGTGACCAGGTCGGGCAGGCGGCGCTGCATCTCCCGGCCCAGCGCCAGCACCGCCCGCCGGCACTCGCCGAAGCTCCAGCGCGGCTCGATCGAGACGTAGACGTGGATGCCGCGCCCGCCGGTGGTCTTCGGGAAGCCCTCCAGGCCCAGCTCGGACAGGAACGCGCGTACCTCGTGCGCCACCGGCACCACCTGCGCGAAGTCGACACCGGGCATCGGGTCGAGGTCGATGCGCAGCTGGTCGGGGTGCTCCACGTCGTCCTTCGACACCGGCCACGGATGGAACCGCAGCGTGCCCAGGTTCGCCGCCCAGATCACCACGGCCAGCTCGCTCGGGGCGACCTCGTCGGCGGTACGCCCACTGGGGAACGTGATGTGCGCGGTACGGACCCAGTCGGGCGCGCCGGCCGGGAGCCGCTTCTGGTAGAACGCGTCACCCTTGTTCGTCTGCCGGGTGGCCACCTTGGCGCCCTCGAACACGCCGCGCGGCCAGCGTTCCAGCATGGTCGGCCGGTCCCGCAGCGCGCGCAGGATGCCGTCGCCGACGGACAGGAAGTAGCTGATCACGTCCAGCTTGGTCAGCCCGCGCTCCGGGAAGTAGGGCTTGTCGGGGCTGGAGACGCGGACCAGCCGCTTCCCCACCTGGATCTCCTGCGCCGCCGTGGTCGCCACCGTCACACCGTAGCGACCCGGCGCGGCCGTGGGGACCGGCTCACCGGGACTCCGCCGTCACCGACAGCCGGATCCAGGCGTCCACCCAGGCCCGTACCGCCGGTTCGCCCGGGTCGGCGCCGAGCGCACCGGCCAGGCCCGCCACTGCCGCGCCGCAGCGATCCAGGCCGACTGCGGCGAGCCCGGCCGCCGTCGCGCGCAGCCGCTCCGGGAAGCCGGCCGGCAGGTGCCGCAGGCCGGTGTGCGCCGCCTGCGCGAGCAGCGCCGACGCCGCACCCAGCGCCGCGGCGACCGGGTCGGGCCGGGCGTCGACCGCGCCGGCCAGCCGGCCGTCGCCCACCCCGGGTGCCAGATCGGGTACGACCACCGCGTCGGCGACCACCGCCAGCGGCTCGACGACGAGTCCGTCGGCGCCCCGGCGCACCGTCCCACTGACGTAGCGCGGCGGCCCGTGTGTGCCGTCCAGCGCCGCCGCGAGCGCGTCGAGTGCACCAGGGGCGGCGGCGTGGTGGGTGGCGGTGATCGTCGCCGTGCCGCCGTCGGCCCCGGTCACCGTGGCGTGCAGGCGCTGCTCGCCGGCCGCGTACCCGATGGCGCGCACCTCGCCGAGCGCGAGGACCCGCACCGACTCGGCGGCGGTGCGGGGACGCAGCAGCCGGGGTGGCCGCCCGGCCAGCTCGGCGGCGAGCGCGTCCGGGTCGCGGGTGAGCAGGCCGGGCGGCAGGCCGGACCACTCCCCCGCGCCGGGGGTGACAGTGGTGTGGGCCAGCCGGCCTGCGGCGATCCGGAGCCGGTGCGCGGCGCTGCGCACCGCCGACTCGGAGACCACGTTGCCGGTGGCCAGCGCGCCGAGCGTGGCGCCGGTGACGCGCCGTCCGGCCAGCTCGTGGCCGGTGGGCGGGCCGTCGTCGCCGGCGGGATAGGCGCGGTGCAGCACCAGCACGGAGACGGCCGCCGGGTGGGCGAGCACCACGTCCACGCCCACCTCGCCGCTGCTTTCGCGGACGCGGGCGCCGAGGCCGGTCAGCCGCACCCGCCGCAGCGGCGTCTCCGCCGGTTCGTGGGTGCCCAGCACCCGCTCCGGTGGCGTGGCGCCGGCGTTGACCACCGCGCGCCGCCGGGCGGGCAACTCGGCGAGCAGGTCGGCGAGGGTCTCCGGCCGGTACCGGGCGCCGCGCGCGGCGTACGCCTCCAGCTGCCCGGTCAGGTCGTCCACCGCCAGCAGCGGCCAGCGCAGACCGGCCGCGTCGAGGTCACGCCGGACCGCCGCGAGCCGGGCGTCCACGCCGGAGCCCAGGTGCGCGGCCCCGGTCAGCAGCACGTCGGCTGCCAGCGCCACCGCCGCGTCCAGCGCCGGATGCTCCGCCACGGTGGCGGTTCCGCCGACTCGTACCTGCGCCTCGGGCCGGTCCGGCTGCTCCCGGTCGGCCGTCCGGCACGCCCACACGGCGAGGGCGATCGCCTCGCCGCCGTCGTCGGCCGCGTCGCCGCGCGCGTACCCGATCTGGCGCGGCACCAGGAAGCGCACAGTGCCGGTGGGCAGCTCCACGCGCGGCACCGGGTCGGCGGCGTCCGGCCGGTGGACCACGGCGGCGTAGCCGCGCCGCAGCCGCCGCCGCGCGGCGGTGAGCGCCGGCGCGCCGATCGCAGCGGCCAGTTCCTCGTCGGTGACGTCGCCCGGCGACCACCGCCACGGCTCGCCATCGGCCTCGGCGTCCTCCCGGCCCGGCGCTGCGTCCCGGCCCGGCGCGGCCTCGCGGTCCGGGGCGGCGGCGTGCGTGCGCTGGTAGGTCAGCACGACGGCGAGCAGGTGCCGGCACACGCCGGGCGCCGGGCAGGAGCAGATCCCGGCCGCGAGGCCGCCGCCCCCGGGCAGCGTCACAGTCACCCCGTCCGGGTACGCGGCACACACCGCACCGTCGGCGTCCTCGGTGAGCATCGGCCGCTCACCGGCGTCGACCTCCTTCGTGGCGCGCTTCACCAGGCCCCTGTTGCTCAGCGCGGCCAGCACGTCCGGGGTGAGCGCGATCAGGTCGTCACGGGTCATCCGGTCCCCCTACCGGCCCACGTGCTCGGCCACGAAGGCGGCCAGCTCGCCCGGCGTCATCGCGCCTACCGCAGCGCCCACGTCGGCCAGCCGCTGGGCGGTGGCCCGGTCGTACGCCGGGTCGGCCTCCTCGTCCAGCGCGGCCAGCGCGAGCACGTGCGTGCCCTGCTCCACGAGCTGCTTCACCGACCGGACCAGACGTCCGGCGTCGCCGCCCTCGTAGAAGTCGGACACCAGCGCGACGATCGTCCGGCGCGGGTTCTCCACGAGCTGCGCGCCGTACGCGACCGCGCGGGCGATGTCGGTGCCGCCGCCGAGCTGCACCTTCATCAGCAGCTCCACCGGGTCGTCCACGTCGGAGGTCAGGTCGACCACGTCGGTGTCGAAGGCGACCAGGTGGGTGCGTACGCCCGGCAGCCCCCACAGGCAGGCGGCGGTCACCGCGGCGTGGATCACCGAGCCGAGCATCGAGCCGGAGCACGATGGTCTGGCCGCTGCGGCGCAGGTCGTCGAGCAGGCGCCGGACGTCCTCACCGGACGCGGTGTCCAGCGCGCCGGTCGGCTCGTCGGCCAGCAGGAGCGTGGGCCGGTTGACCAGGGCGCGGGCGACGGCGACGCGCTGGCGCTCACCCCCGGAGAGGCGTCCCGGGTACGCGTGCGCGTACCGGGCGATGCCGAGCGAGTCCAGCAGGGAGGCCGCGTGTTCGCGCGCCGCGCGGGCCGGCGCGCCGGCCAGTTGGGCGGGCAGCAGGACGTTGTCCAGCACGGTCAGGTCGTCGAGCAGGTTGAAGAACTGGAAGACCAGTCCCACGTGCGCGCGCCGGAACCGGGCCGACGCGGCCTCGCCGAGCTTGTCCAGCCGGGTGCCCGCGACGGTCACCGTGCCGGCGTCCGGCCGGTCGAGCGCGGCGAGCAGGTTGAGCAGTGTGGACTTCCCGCTGCCGGAGGGGCCGAGTACCGCCACGCACTCGCCGGGCCGGACGGTCAGCGACACGTCGTGCAGCGCGGGCGGTCCTTCGCCGTAGCGGCGGGTCACCCCGCGTACGTCGATCACCGGATCGGTCATGTGTCGCCCCTTGCGGTCGGGTCGGGCCGGTCTACTGGACGCCGTGACGTTAGGGGCGGATCCGGGGGCCGGGCATCGGTCCGGCGACGCATCGCCGTACCGCCGGAGGTGGATCTTCGCCCGGGGTCATCCCTGCGATGTAGTCGCACTGCACACCGGGGCCGATGCCCCGGCCGGGCACCGGCGGCGAGAATGGACGCGTGAGAGGCATCGTGGCGACCGGGCCGCTGCCGCGGCCGGGCTGGCGCGCGCTGCTGCTCGACGCGGCGCTGGCGGGGGTGCTCGGGCTGGTGTGCTTCCAGGCCGCCACCGACGACGTCGGCGTCCCGCCCCCGCCGTTGCCGCCGCCACTGCCGCTGCCGCCGTTGGCGGTCCCGCCGGAGACGCAGCCGGCGCAGCCCGGGTCGACGCTCGGGGCACTGCTGCTGGTCTTCGTCATGTGCGCGCCGCTGGTGCTGCGCCGCCGGTATCCGCTCGCGGTGCTCTGGGCGACGACGGCCGCCGCGTCACTGGTGCTGGTGACCGACGGGGAGCGGCAGCCGGCCCTGTACCCGTGCGTGGTGCTGACCTGCCTCGTCGCCGTCTACAGCGCGGCGGCGCACAGCCCGTACCGGCTGCCGGTGCTGGCATCGGTCCCGGCGGTGGCGCTGCTCGCCCTGGGGCTGCGGGAGCTGATGCCGGTCACGGTGCCCGCGGCCAACCTGCCGTTCGTCGTGCTGGCCCCGCTGGTGGCCGCCGCGGGCGGCCACCACGTGTGGCGGCGACGGGCGGGTGAGGACCGGCGGCGGCTCACCGCCGAGGCCCGCGCCCACGAGCAGGCGCTGCGCGACGCGGTCGCCGGTGAACGGGCCCGCATCGCCCGGGAACTGCACGACGTCGTGACGCACCACGTCAGCGTGATGGTCATCCAGGCCGGCGCCGCCCGGACGGTGCTCGCCGCCGCCCCGGATCAGGCGCGGGAGGCGCTGCTCGCCGTCGAGTCGACCGGCCGGTCCGCGCTCACCGAGCTGCGGCACGTCATGGGCCTGCTGGCGGATTCCGAACCGGACGACCCGGAGGACCCGCAGCCCGGGATCGAGGGCCTGCCCGAGCTGATCGAACGCGTGCGTGACGCCGGCGTGCCGGTACGGCTGACCATCTCCGGCGAGCGCCGGCCGGTCATCTCCGGTGTCGGGCTGACCGCCTACCGCGTGGTGCAGGAGGCGCTGACGAACATGGTCCGGCACGCGCCCGGCGCCGCGGGCACCGTCGTCGTCGAGTACTCGCCGGATAGCCTGCGGATCGAGGTCGGCAACACCGAGCCCGGCGTCCCGGCCGCCATCGGGGTCTCGGGCGGGCGCGGCCTGATCGGGCTGCGGGAGCGCCTCGCCGTCTACGGTGGGACGTTGCGCGCCGGCGCCCGGCCGGGCGCCGGCTACCACGTCGAGGCACTGATCCCGTGGGAGGCGCCATGACGGTACGAGTGGTGGTCGCCGACGACCAGGCACTGGTCCGTACCGGGTTCCGCATGATCCTCACGGCCGGTGGGGTGGACGTGGTGGCCGAGGCGGCGACGGGCGCGGAGGCGGTGGACGCGGTCCGCCGTACCCGGCCCGACGTGGTGCTCATGGACGTGCGCATGCCCGAGCTCGACGGTCTCGAGGCCACCCGCCGCATCCTCACCGGGGCCGTCGCGACGCCCCGGATCATCATCCTCACCACGTTCGACCTGGATCAGTACGTCTACGCCGCGCTCGCCGCCGGGGCGAGCGGCTTCCTGCTCAAGGACGTGACGCGGAACACCTGGTCGCGGCCGTACGCATGGTGCAGGACGGTGACGCGCTGCTCGCGCCGGCCATCACCCGCCGGCTGGTGCGGCGCTTCGCCCGCCGCGACCCGGAGACGGCGGCGGTGCACCGCGACCTGGCCACGCTGACCCGTCGCGAGACGGAGGTCCTGCGCCTGCTGGCCGGCGGCCTGAGCAACGCCGAGCTGGCGGCGGCGCTGCACCTGTCCGAGGCGACGGTGAAGACCCACGTCGCCCGCATCCTCGCCAAGCTCCGTCTGCGCGACCGGGTCCAGGCGGTGGTGGTCGCCTACGAGACGGGCCTCGTGAATCCCGGTTCGCCGGGGGACTGATCGGTCCGGCGACGGCCGTCACGTGCTCAGGTGATCAGCAGCGCACCGACGACGATCAGCGGCACCGAGACGAACAGGAAGATGCCGACGCCGGTGAGCACCCGCCCGCCGCCGCCGTCCTCCCGCTCGGGCGCCAGACCGAAGGTCGAACGGGCCGGCAGCATGCCGATGCGGCTCAGCGTGAGGTCGCCGGTCATCCCGATCACGGCGCCGACGATCATGAACGCCACGCCCAGCCGGTGCGTGAAGTCGCCGCCGCCGACCGCCACCCAGATGCCGACCGCCGCCGCGATCACCACGGCGGCGATCAGGAAGAGCACCAGCGCCTCCCGCAGACCCCGCACCACAGTCGCCATGTGCGCCTCCCTCGGACCCGAGCCGTCCGTCCCGCGTCGTGGGACATTGTGCCGGGTCGATGCACGGCGGCGTAGTCCCGCGCCGGGCCGGTCCGGCACGGTTATCCCCGGTCGAGCCCGGGTACCGGGAGCCGCATGGCGGAGTTGGGATCGCTCTGGATCGTCCGGCACGGCGAGAGCACGGCGAACGTGGCGGCCACGGCGGCCGAGACGTCCGGCGCCGAGCTGATCGACCTCAGCCACCGGGACGCGGACGTGCCGCTGTCGCCGACCGGCGAGGAGCAGGCGCGGGCGACCGCCCGCTGGCTGGCCGGGCTGCCGGAGTCGAGGCGGCCGGACGTGGCGGTGGTGTCGCCGTACCTGCGTGCGGTGCGCACGGCCGAGCTGGCGCTCGACGGCACCGGGATCCCGGCGAGCGTCGACGAGCGGCTGCGCGACCGGGAGCTGGGCGTCCTCGACGGGCTCACCGGCCACGGCGTGACCCGGCGCTACCCGGAGGAGGCGCAGCGGCGTACCCGCCTCGGCAAGTTCTACTACCGCCCGCCCGGCGGCGAGTCCTGGACCGATGTGGCGCTGCGGCTGCGGGCGCTGCTCGGCGACCTGCGCCGCGACCACGAGGGGGGCCGGGTGCTGCTGTTCGGCCACGACGCGCTGGTCTTCCTGCTGCGCTACCTGGTGGAGGGGCTCACCGAAGCGGAGCTGATGGCGCTGACCCGCGAGCACGTGATCGCCAACTGCTCGGTCACCGCCTGGCACGCCGACGACGCCGGCCGGCTCGTGCCGGAGGTGTTCAACGACGTCGCCCACCTGCACCGGCAGGGGGCGAAGCCCACCAGGGAGGACGAGGTCAATGCCGAGCCGGTCTGACGTGATCACCCCCGCGCTGCTGCGGGACTGGGCGCTGCCGGTGCCCACCGGCGGCAAGGAGGCGCGCGGCACCGTGCTGGTGGTCGGCGGCTCCCGGTTCACCCCCGGCGCGGTGCTGCTGGCCGGGGTGGCAGCGCTGCGGGCCGGCGCCGGCGTGCTCCAGCTCGCCGCGGCCGAGTCGACTGCGGCGTCGCTGAGCATCCAGGTGCCCGAGGCGCTCGTGATCGGCCTGCCGGAGACCGGCGACGGCGCGGTCCGCGGCGACCCGGGCGACCTGCTCCGCGGCCTGGTCACCGAGGCCGACGTGGTGGCGGTCGGACCCGGCCTGACGGACATCGAGGCCACCGGGGAGCTGCTGCGCCTGGTCCTGGACGCGGCCGGCCGGGAGACCGCGCTGGTGCTCGACGCGTACGCGCTCGGCGCGCTCAGCCACGCGCCGGATTTGCTGGCCGGGTCCGGCCGCAAGGCGGTGCTCACTCCCAACCTGACCGAGGCGCGGCACCTGCTGGGCCGCGATCCGGGCGACGACCTGGACGCCGAGGCGGTGGAACTGGCCGGCCGGTACGACGCGGTCGTCTCGCTGTACGGGCACATCGCGACGCCGGACGGCCGAGCCTGGCGGGAGGAGAGCGGAGACGCCGGACTGGGCACCTCGGGCAGTGGCGACGTGCGGGCCGGACTGCTCGCGGGTCTGCTCTCCCGGGGCGCCGACCCGGCGCAGGCGGCCTGCTGGGCGGCGTTCGCGCACGCGGTGAGCGGGCAACGGCTGGTCCCCCGGTACGGGCGGATCGGCTTCCTCGCCCGGGAACTGCTCGACGAGATCCCCTGCACGATCGCCACCGTCTGACGATCCACTTCACCGGGCTCCCACCACGTGTAACACCCCGGGAGGCGGTGGCGCTGGTCCGGGCGAGGCCGGTACTTCGCCGTGCCTCCGCCCGGACCGCAGCCCGCTCAGGGGTGCGGTCCACCCGCACGAACCCCTGGGAGTCTGTGTGAACAACCTCCGTCGCAAGACACTCGCCGCGGCGTCGGCAGTGACGCTCGGCGCCGGGCTCGCCCTCGTCGGCGCCACGGCACCGGCCGCGGCCGTCGGACCGGAAACCTCTTACATCGTGCTCGCCCCGCAGGGCAACAGCACCGCCAAGGCCGCCGCCCGCGTGGCGGCCGCCGACGGCACCGTGGTGGCCGCGTACGACAAGATCGGTGTGCTGGTCGTGCGCTCGTCCGCCCCGGACTTCGCCACCCGGGTGGCGGGCGCCGGCGTCGAGTCGGTCGCCTCCACCGCCGGCCTGGGCACCGCCCTGGACGAGGGCGAGACGGTCGAGGTGCCGGCCGCCGCCGTCGCCGCGGCCACCGGCGACCCGACCGCCGAGCCGCTCTACAACCTGCAGTGGGACATGCCCCAGATCCGCGTCCCGCAGGCGCACGCCGTGACCGGCGGCAGCCCGTCGGTCGTGGTGGGTGTGCTGGACAGCGGCATCTCCAGCAGCCACCCGGACCTGGCGACCCAGATCGCCAAGGACAAGAGCGCCTCCTGTGTGGGCGGCGTCCCGAACACCGCCGAGGCCGCGTGGAACCCCACCACCAGCGACCACGGCACGCACGTGGCCGGCACCATCGCCGCCGCCGTCAACGGCGTCGGTGTCACCGGTGTCGCGCCGGGCGTGAAGGTCGCCGCCGTCAAGGTGGTGAACGACGACGGCTACATCTTCCCGGAGGCCGCGGTCTGCGGGTTCATGTGGGCCGCCGAGCACGGCATGCAGCTGACCAACAACAGCTACTACATCGACCCGTGGGAGCTGAACTGCCGCAACGACGCGCGTCAGCGCCCGGTGTGGAAGGCCGTGCAGCGGGCCCTGCGCTACTCGCAGTCCCAGGGCGTGCTGCACGTCGCGTCGGCCGGTAACTCGAACTACGACCTCGCCCACAAGATCACCGACACCGGCAGCCCGAACAACGGCACGCCGGAGGAGCGCGAGAACCTCACCAACGCCTGCCTCGACCTGCCGGCCGAGGCGCCGGGCGTGGTGACCGTCGCGGCCGTCGGCCCGACCGGGGAGAAGAGCTACTACTCCTCGTACGGCCAGGGCGTGATCGACGTGACCGCGCCGGGTGGCGACACCCGGTTCCGGACCCAGGGCGCCCGCTCGACGTCCGCCGACGGCATCCTGTCCACCACCTTCAACACCGCCACCCGCACCAACGGGTGGGGCTACAAGCAGGGCACCTCGATGTCCAGCCCGCACGCCACCGGCGTCGCGGCGCTGGCGCTGTCCGCGCACCCGGGCATGACGCCGGGCCAGCTGGCCTCGTTCCTGGAGCGCACGGCGGTCGCGAAGTCCTGCCCGTCGGGCGTCTACAACCCCGTTCCGCTGATCCCGGCGGGCCCGAACGCGTACGACGCGACCTGCTCCGGCGGGAACCGCAACGGGTTCTACGGCGCCGGCGTCGTGGACGCGTACAACGCGGTGAAGTAACCGGTATCCGCGTGGACCGGGCCCGGCGATCACGCCGGGCCCGGCCTGTTTGTCCTGGTGGGGCGCCGGGTAGGGGGGCACCGTCAGCCGACTTAGGAGGTAACCGGTGTCCACCGATGCGATCGTCCTGCTCAAGGAGGACCACAAGGAGATCCGCCGCCTGTTCAAGGCCTTCCAGGAGGCCGAGGAGGGACCGGCGAGCAAGCGCGGGAAGATCGTCGGGCAGATCCTCGAAGCCCTCACGGTGCACACCTACCTCGAGAACGAGGTGATGTACCCGGAGGTCCGCGAACTGGTGCCCGACGTCGAGGACGACGTCCTGGAGTCGTACGAGGAGCACCACGTCGCGGACGTGCTCTGCTTCGAGCTGTTCACGATGGACGCCGGCGACGAGCGGTACAACGCCAAGACGACGGTGCTGATCGAGAACGTGCTGCACCACATCGAGGAGGAGGAGCAGGAGTGGTTCCCGAAGGTCCGCGAGGCGCTCGGCCGTAACCGGCTCCAGGAGATCGGCCGGCGGATGCTCGACCTGCGCCCGAAGGCGCCGAAGACGCCGACCGCCCCGAAGGCGCTGAAGAAGTCGCTGGACGCCGTGGTCGCCTGACACCGGCCGCGTTACGCGAGCGGGACCGCCCCTCGGCGAAGGGGCGGTCCCGCTCGCATGGTGGGGTCAGTCGCCGGAGCCGGGCTCGGCCATCTTGCGGTGCTGCTCGGCCTTCAGCCGATCCGGAACGATCTTCCCGGCCGCCACCTGGATCTTGTTGACCAACGAGCCGGCCGCGACCTTGTGCTCCCCCTTCATCAGCGCCTCGAACGCGTCCTCGGCCACCTTCCGGGGGTCGTCCTTGGGCCCCTGGCCGACCCGGGTGTCGGTCATGTCGGCACGGTCGAAGAACTCGGTGTCGGTCGGGCCCGGCATCAGCGAGGTGACCGTGACGCCGGTGTCCTTCAGCTCGTTGCGCACCCCCTCGGCGAAGGACTGCACGAACGACTTCGAGGCGTTGTAGACCGCCTGGTACGCCCCGGGCATGGTGGCGGCGATGGACGAGGTGAACAGCACCCGCCCGGCGCCCCGGCGGACCATGTCCGGCAGCAGCAGCTTCGCCAGGTGCACGGTCGATCGGACGTTCAGGTCGATCACGGTGAGCTCGTCGGCCAGGTCGGTGCCGCCGACGAAGTCGCCGCCCTCGCCGCGCCCGGCGTTGAGCGCCAGCGCGTCGACCGGCCGGCCCAGGCCGGTCACCTCGCCGGCCAGCCGGGTGATGCCCTCGGGCGTAGCCAGGTCCACCCGGACCGGGTACACCTCCGGGCCGCCGTCGCGCCGCAGGTCACCGGCCGCGCGCTCGATCGCCGCGTCCTCGGCGGCGACCACCACGTCGTAGCCGTGCTCGACGAACTGGACCGCAAGCTCGTACCCGATGCCGCTGGACGCGCCGGTCACCACGGCGAGCGGCCGTCCGGTGCTCGGTGTGGTCATGGTCGTGCCTCCTCTCCCCCGGGCCGGGTCGGGGCCGGCCCTCCCCCACGGTGTGCCCCGGGACGGGCGGCCCAACCCCGCAGGTCCCGGCCGGGCCGGTAGGATCGGCACGGGCCGTGACTGGCGCGTGGAGATGGAGCACCATCGGGGAGCGGCCTCGTCATGAGGACGCATGCCGAGCGCCTGGGCCTTCCGCACGTCACCTGGAGGTCGCATGTCGCGCAACGCCGAGTCCACCGCCTTCCGCAGCGCGCTGGAGGTCGTCCGCGGCGTCGAGCCGCGCGTGGCCGACGCCATCGCCGCGGAACTGGCCGACCAGCGCGAGTCGCTCAAGCTCATCGCCAGCGAGAACTACGCGTCGCCGGCGACGCTGCTGGCGATGGGCAACTGGTTCAGCGACAAGTACGCCGAGGGCACGGTCGGGCGCCGGTTCTACGCCGGCTGCCAGAACGTCGACACCGTCGAGGCGCTCGCCGCCGAGCACGCCCGGGAGCTGTTCGGCGCGTCGCACGCGTACGTGCAGCCGCACTCGGGCATCGACGCCAACCTGGTCGCGTTCTGGGCGATCCTGGCCGACCGGGTCGAGTCCCCCGCGCTCCGCAAGGCGCAGGCGCGGCAGGTCAACGACCTGACCGAGGCGGACTGGTTCGCGCTGCGCCGTGAGCTGGGCAACCAGCGGATGCTCGGCATGTCGCTCGACGCCGGCGGGCACCTCACCCACGGTTTCCGGCCGAACATCTCCGGCAAGATGTTCGACCAGCGCAGCTACGGCACCGACCCGGCCACCGGCCTGATCGACTACGACCGGGTGGCCGAGGCGGCCCGCGAGTTCAAGCCGCTGATCCTGGTCGCCGGTTACTCCGCGTACCCGCGGAAGGTCAACTTCCGGATCATGCGGGAGATCGCCGACTCGGTCGGCGCCACCTTCATGGTCGACATGGCCCACTTCGCCGGGCTGGTCGCCGGCAAGGTCTTCACCGGCGACTTCGACCCGGTGCCGCACGCCCACATCGTCACCACCACCACGCACAAGTCGCTGCGCGGCCCGCGCGGCGGCATGGTCCTCTGCGGGCCGGAGCTGGCCGACCAGGTCGACCGGGGCTGCCCGATGGTGCTCGGCGGGCCGCTGCCGCACGTGATGGCCGCCAAGGCGGTCGCGCTGGCCGAGGCGCGCCGCCCCGACTTCGCCGACTACGCCCAGCGGATCGTGGACAACGCGCAGGCGCTCGCCGACGGGTTGCTGCGCCGGGGCGCGACGCTTGTCACCGGCGGCACCGACAACCACCTGGTGCTCATCGACGTGTCCGGGTACGGCCTGACCGGCCGGCAGGCCGAGCAGGCGCTGCTGGACTCGGGCATCGTCACCAACCGCAACTCGGTGCCGCAGGACCCGAACGGCGCGTGGTACACCTCCGGCATCCGCATCGGCACCCCGGCGCTCACCACCCGGGGCCTCGGCGCCACGGAGATGGACGCCACCGCCGAGCTGATCCACACCGTGCTCAGCCAGACCACGCCCGGCACCGGCCCGGACGGCGCACCGTCGAAGGCGAAGTACGTGCTGGACCCGGCCGTCGCCGAGTCCGTCGGCAAGCAGGCCGCCGACCTGCTCACGCCGTTCCCGCTCTACCCCGCCGTGGACCTGGGCTGAGCCCGGCCGACACGACGGCGGCGCCCCGGGAGAACGAGTCTCCCGGGGCGCCGGTGTGAACGGGGTCAGCGCAGCGGGCGCTTCAGGTGGTAGCGGTGGACCTCGGTGCTGCCCTGCACGTTGTTCACGTCCTCGGCGGCGGAGACCAGCTCCCAGCCCTCCCGGCCGACCCGGTTGAGGTGCGCGATCGCGGTGTCGCCGTACGCGGTCACGTCGGTGCGTGACCCGTCCGGGCCGTACCACACGAACGAGACGTGGAAATTGCGACCCTGACCCTGATACCGACGAACGAGCAACGCGTACTCCCAGGCAACCATTCGTCCATTATCAACAGACGAACGGCATCAGGAAACACGCACTGTGCCGGAACCCTGACACTCCGGCGTCGCATCGCCGTTCATGGTGTCCGTGACCAGCGCGGCCAGCCGGTCCAGGCCGACATCGATCGACTCCGGTGTGACGGCGCTCACCGACAGCCGTAGCGCGTTGACCGGTGTGCCCGCGTCGTAGAAGTGCGCCATCGGCGTCCAGAGCACGCCGTACTCGCGGGCCGAACGGTGCAGCAGCGCGTCGTCGACAGCGAACGGCACGCTCACCACCACGAAGAATCCGCCCGCCGGCACCGTCCAGGTGACCGGCCCGCCGGCCGGGAAGCGCCGGGCCAGGCCGTCGGCCAGATGGCGCAGGTTGCGGGCGTACGCGGCCCGCTCCCGCACGTTCGCGGCCACCAGCGAGCAGTCGTGCGCCAGCAGCGCGCCGCCGATCACCGCCTGGCTGATCGGCGACGTGTTCACGGTGACCATGCTCTTGATCTTCGCGAGATGGTCGGCGAACGGGACCACGGTGCCGTCCGCCTCCCCCACCCGTTGGTCGGCGACCACGTAGCCGACCCGGGCGCCTGGCAGCACGGTCTTGGCAAACGACCCGAGGTAGACCACCCGCCGCGCGGTGTCGAGCGCCTTCAGGGTGGGCCGCCGCTCGGTGCCGTCGGCCGGGAACAGGCCGTACGGGTTGTCCTCGATCAGCAGCAGGTCCTCCTCGGCGGCCAGCTCCAGCAGCCGCCGCCGCTGCGCGGTGTCCATGCTGACGCCGGACGGGTTGGCGAAGTCGGGCATCACGTAGCAGCCCCGGGGCCGCAGCCCCTCCGCGCGGGCCCGGCGCACCCCGGCGCGCAGGTCGGCCAGGTCGACGCCGCCGGGTCCGCCGCCCACCGGGCGCACCGGCAGGTCGACCAGGCGGGCCGCGCCGGTGAGCCCGACGTACGTGGGCGCCACCGCGAACAGCACGTCGGCCGGACCGGTCCGCAGGGCGCGCAGCACCAGGAACATCGCCTCCTGGCAGCCGACCGTCACCACCATCGACTCCGGGTCGACGGCGAGGCCCTCGTCCACGGCGAGGTGCCGGGCGATCAGGTGGTGCACGATCCCCTTGGTGCGCCCGTACTGCAACAGCGTCCGGTCCACGCCGGCCCGGTCCAGCCCGACGTCCTCGGCGAGGTGGCGGCGGAAGCGGTCCAGGTGCGTGTGCAGCAGCGCGGAGTCGAAGAACTCCTCGTACGGCCGCCCGGCCGCCAGCGACACCGCGTCCGGGTAGTGCTGGGCCACCTCGTTGAGGAAGTTCATCGAGTTCAGCGCCGGGTCGCCGACGCTGCCGTGCAGCGCCGAGACGGCCAGGTCGACGGGTTCCACGTCAGCCTCCGATCCGGGTACGCAGCCGCCGGGCCGAGGCCGGGTCGGGGCAGCCGCTGAGGATGAGGGCGTCACGCAGCTCCGCCGCGAGCAGCGCCAGTGCCGCCTCGGCGCCGGCCCGGCCGCCCGCCGCGAGCGCCCAGAGCAGTGGCCGGCCCAGCAGCACGCCGTCCGCGCCGAGCGCCAGCGCGCGCAGCACGTCGACGCCGCCGCGGACGCCGCTGTCCAGCAGCACCTCGCACCGCTCGTCGACCGCCTCGACCACCTCGGGCAGCACTGCCGCGCTGGCCGGGGCGGCGTCGAGCTGCCGTCCGCCGTGGTTGGAAACCACCACGGCGTCGACGCCGGCGTCCGCCGCGCGGACCGCGTCGCGCGGGTCCAGGATGCCCTTGACGAGCAACGGCACCCGGGTACGCTCCCGCAACCACTCCAGGTCCGCCCAGCTCAGCGCCGGGGCGAACACCGCGCCGGTGTGCACCGCCACCGCCGAGACGCCGGGGGTGCCCTGGTGCGCCAGGTCGTCCCGGCCGCCGGGCAGGTTCGCGGCGGTGACGTGCGGCGGCAGCGCGAACCCGTTGCGGGCGTCGCGCAGGCGCCGCCCGAGCACCGGCACGTCCACAGTCACCATCACCGCCGCGCAGCCGGCCGCCTCCGCCCGGTCGAGCAGGTCGGCCACCAGCGCCCGGTCGCGCAGCCAGTAGAGCTGGAACCACACCGTCGCGCCGGTCGCCGCGATCTCCTCGATCGGCGTGCTGGACAGCGTGCTCGCCACGTACGGCACGCCCGCCGTCCGGGCCGCCGCCGCGAGCGCCGGCTCGCCGTCGGGGTGCAGCAGCCGCTGGTACGCCATCGGTGCGACAGCCACCGGCAACGCGGCCCGGCCGCCGGGCAGCACCGCCTCGGTGGACGGGTCGTCCACCCCGGCCAGCATCCGGGGCAGCACCGCCACCCGGTCCAGCGCGGCCCGGTTCGCCGCCAGGGCGGTCTCGGTGCCGCTGCCGCCGTCGACGAAGTCCCACACGTCGGCCGGCAGGACCGCCCGGGCGAGCGCGGCGAACTCGGCCAGGCTGGCCGGCGACACGAACCCGTCCGCCGGGTCAGCCATGATCGGCACCCGTCGCCACGTGCGCCGGGTCGAGCCCGAACACGCGGCGCAGGAAGGCGGCGGCCCGCTCCTGGGCCTGCCGTCCGGCGCCGAACACGCCGGGCATGGCGAAGAACCCGTGCACCATGCCCGGGTAGTCGTCCGTCTCGGTGGGCACACCGGACTCGCGCAGCCGCTCGGCGTACCGCAGGCCCTCGTCGCGTAGCGGATCGTGCCCGGCGGTGACCACGAACGCCGGGGGCAGGCCGGACAGGTCCTCGGCGAGCAGCGGCGACGCGAGCGGGTGGGCGGCGTCGCCGGGGTCGACGAGGTAGTGGCCGCGGTACCAGCCGACCGAGTGCCTGTTGAACAGCATCGGGTCCTCGTCGTCGCCCGGCCGGTGCCCGGGCCGCTGGTCGGTGTTCGGGTAGACGAGCAGCTGGGCGGCGAGCCGGGGACCGCCGTCGGCGCGCGCCAGCAGCGTCACCGCGGCGGCCAGGTTCCCGCCCGCGCTGTCCCCGCCCACCGCCAGCCGGTCGGCGTCGACACGGAACTCGGCGGCATGCGCGGCGAGGTGCCGCAGCGCGGCGTGGCAGTCCTCCACCGCCGCCGGGAACGGGTGCTCCGGGGCGAGCCGGTAGCCGACGGTCACGGTCTGGACGGTGGCCAGGTTGACCAGCCGCCGGCAGATCCCGTCGGCCGTGTCGACACTGCCGAGCGTCCAGCCGCCACCGAAGAAGTAGACGAGCGTGGGCAGCGGACCGTCACCGTCCGGCCGGTGGATCCGCACCGGCAGCGGCCCGGCCGGGCCGGGCACCGTCGTGTCGCGTACCTCGGCGACCGGCTCGACCGCGCCGGACCCGGCGCGGATCGCGGCGAGGTCGGCGGCGCGGGCCTCGGCCAGGGTCTGGGTGTAGAGCGGCACGGTGCCGGCGGCGGCGCGCGCGGCCCGCCACGCGACCACCTGCGGATCGAGTGTCATCCGGCCTCCCCGGTGGTGACGAAGAGTTTGTCGATTCCACGCAGGAACAGGCTCCCGCTGTACGTGTAGGGCTGGGTGACGGCGAGCCGGGGAAAACGCGCGAACAGGCGCGGCAGCGCCAGGCGGCCCTCCAGCCGGGACACCGCCGAGCCGAGGCAGAAGTGCAGCCCGACGCCGAAGGCCAGCGACGGCGGGCCGGCGCGGTGCGGATCGAAGCGGTCCGGGTCGGGGAACCGGGCCGGGTCGCGATTGGCGGCGGCGATGAGCAGCAGCACGTTGTCGTCGCGGCTGATCGGCACGCCGCCGAGGTCGACGCCGGCCGGCGCGGAGCGGGCCAGGAAGTGCACCGGACTCTCCATCCGCAGCACCTCCTCCACGCAGCCGCGCGCCAGCTCGTCGTCGCCTGGCAGCGCGGCGGTGACGTCCGGGTGGTCAAGCAGCAGCGGCAGACCGTTGCTGAACATGTAGACGGTGGTGACGAAGCTGGCGTTGAACAGCACGATCAGGTTGCTGATCAACTCCTCCTCGGTGAGGTCGACGCCACCCGCGTCGAGCACCTCGACCAGCCCGCTGATCAGGTCGTGGCCGGGCGTGCGGCGGCGGTGGGCGATCAGGTCCCGGTAGTAGACGCGCAGTTCCTCGGCGGCCTGGTTGGCCCGAGCCAGCCGCTCCGGCGTCTTGCCGGACACGTCCATGTACTCGTCGATCCAGTCGACCCGCTGCCGGTACCAGGTCAGGTCGGCCGCGGGCAGGCCGATGAACTCGGCCATCACCAGCGCCGGGACCGGGTACGCGAAGTCGGCCACGAAGTCCACCTCGTGCCCGCCCGCGCCCGCCTCGGCCAGGTGGTCCAGGCGTTCGGCGACGATCCGCTCGATCACCGGCTCCAGCGCGCCGAGGCGGCGCGGGGTGAACGTCTTGGCGAACACCGCGCGCATCCGGGTGTGGTCCGGCGGGTTGACGAACATCATCGAGGTGAGGAACGTGCGCAGGATCTCCTGCTCCTCCCAGCCGGGCGGGAAGCCCTTGTACCAGCCGGGATCGCGCAGGATCTGGTCCACCACGTCGTACCCGCCGGCGACCGCGCTCACGGTGCTGTGCTCGGCCCGGGCCGGCACGGCGTTTATCGGCCCGTGCTCGTGCAGGGCCGCGTAGAAGGGATAGGGGTTCTGCCGGCCCTGCTCGCTGTACAGGCCGGTCAGGATCTCGCTGACGTCCACTGTCTCTTCCTCCCCAGGAAAACGGTGGCGGGGGCGGCGTCGTGTCGACCGCCGCCCCCGCCCGGTGTCACAGTCCGAGCAGCTTCAGTGGTACGGCGTTGGCCATGACCGCGGCGCCCGTGTCGTTCGGGTGGATGTGGTCACCCGAGTCGTACGCCGGCAGCAGCCGACTCGGCTGGGCCGGATCCCGCATCACCGCGTCGAAGTCGACGATGCCGTCGAACTCGGCCCGGCCGGGCCCGCGCAGCCAGGTGTTCACCGCCTGGCGGGTGGCGTCCTTCTCCGGGGTCCACACGCCCGGCCCGCCGTTGCCCTCGTACGGCATGAGCGTGCCGGCGATGCTGGTCAGGCCCCGCGCCTGGACCTGCCGGTTGAGCTGGCGCAGCGCGGCGATGATCGCCTCGGGGCTGTCGCCGTTCATCCAGATGTCGTTGATGCCCAGGTGGGTGATGACGGTCCGCACCCCGGTCTGCGGGAACACGTCCTCGTTGAGCCGGGCCAGCGCGTTCGGGCCCAGCTCGTAGTAGCCGGGGAAGTTGTCCGCGCCGGGCTCGGTGCCCTCGTGGTTGAGCCGGTTGCCGGCCAGGCTGAGGTTGAGCACACCCGGCGTACGCGGCTCCGGGCGGGCGTCGATCAGCCGCTTGGCCAGCAGGTCGGACCAGCGCTGGTCGGCGTTGACGGTGCTGCCGTTGCCGTCGCTGATGGAGTCACCCAGCACCACCACCGAGCCGGGCGTGGCCTTGCGTTCCACGTCGATGCCGGACAGGAACATCCAGCAGCAGTTGGGCCGGATGGTGAAGCCGGTGCCCTCGGCCGCCGAGGTGAGGTCGGTGGCGCCGATGAAGTTGGTGACCCGGGACTGGCCGTGGAACGTGACCGGCCCGGTGAGCACCGGGAAGTACAGGGTGACGACCAGGTCCTCCTGCTCGGCCACCGGGAAGGCCACCGGGTCGCTGAGCAGTTCGGCGCCCTTGTTGATGGTCGCCGAGCCGGCGCCGGAGAACGTCAGCTGGCGGACGCTCGACCCGACGATGTCGGACAGGTCGTCCGGGGTGGCGGTGTTCGGCCGGGCGATGGTGGCGCGGCCGACCTGGACGGCCTGCTCGCCGTACAGGTTGGTCAGCCGCACCCGCAGGCGCGGGCCGCCCACCGAGGTCTGCACGGTCATCCGGATGCTCTGGTTGTTCAGGCCGGTGTTGGTCAGGCCCACTGTGTTCCCGCGGGTCACCGCGGCGGCCCAGGTCCCGGCCCACTCGGCGCGCCCGTGCCCGGCGCGGTCGTTCCCGGTCGGGCCGGCGCTCGCCGTGACCGCCGGGGTGGCGGCGATCAGCAGCGTGACGGCGGAAGCTATGACGTGCCATCTCTTCGGGGTCGGCATCGATCCTCCATGGTCGGCAGCCCCGGGCGTGACGCGGTCGGCGGCACCGGCCCGGGCGATGGACCGGAAACTAGCTTCCGGCTGTGACGAGCGTCAATCAACCTGATCGACATGATCAAATGCCCGCGGGACGGGACGCAGCGACGATCGGCTCTGTCCGCCGTGGACCGCGGCTGCCTAGGCTCGGGGCTGGCGGCGGTGCGGTCGCCGACCCTGGCACCTGCCGTCTTGTCCCGGCCCTGACCTGGCCGGACGCCGCTCGCGGACCATGATGGGGGCTGCCCGATGACCGACCGGCCGAACTATGTGCACGAGGCGCTGGAGCTGTTCGCCGGGTTCGGCGACCGGGAGGCGCTCGTCGGCGGCGGACGCCGCCTCACCTACCCCCAGGTCGCCGCCGAGGTACGCGGCCTGGCCGCCGCGTTGCACCACCACGGGGTACGCCCCGGCGCCGCGGTGCTGGTGATGCTCGGCAACACGGTCGAGGGGCCGCTGCTGCAACTGGCCCTGCACCTGCTCGGCTGCCGGAGCATGTGGGTCGCCCCGGTGACCTCGCGGCGGGAGGTCGACGAGTTCGTCGCGCTGTCCGCGCCGGAGGCGTTCGTCCACGACCCACGTGACGCGCAGGCGGTGGAGATCGCGGCGGGCCTGTCCGGCGTACCGGTGCTCTGCCTCGGTCCCGGCGGCGCCGGACCGGACCTGACCGCCCGGGCCGCCGGGCCGGTCGCGGAACCGCCCGCCGGGGTGCCCGCGCCGGAATCGTTCCTGCAGACCAGCGGCACCACCGGCACGCCGAAGCTGGTGCACCACCGGGAGAGCTTCTACCGGCAGGTGCTCGCCCTGGCCGCCGACTTCCGGGGCGCCGGGTACCCGCTGCTGCGGCACCTGTCGCACTCCCCGATGTGGCTGGCCAGCGGCCAGATCACCACACTGTTCAACCTGTTCACCGGCGGCGTGCTGTTCCTGCGCGAGCAGTGGGATCCGGCCGCCTTCATCGCCACCGTGGACGCCGAGCGGCTCACCTCCACCTTCGTCACCCCGCCGATGCTCTACGAGGTGCTCGACCACCCCGACCTGCCGGGCGCCGACTTCTCCGCCATGTTCATGTTCAACGTGGGCGCCGGGCCCGCCGCGCCGGCCCGGCTGCGCCAGGCCATCGCCCGCTTCGGCCCGTGCCTGCGCATCGTGTACGGGCTCAGCGAGGCGGTGGTCATCTGTGCGCTGCCGGGGCTCACCGAGGACCCGGAGCACCCGGAGCGGCTGCGGTCCTGCGGCCGCCCGTACGGCGACGTGACGGTGGAGATCCGCGACGCCGACGGCCGGGCGCTGCCCGCCGGTTCCGACGGCGAGGTGTGGGTACGCACCAAGCTGAGCTTCGCCGGCTACCACGGCCGGCCGGAGCTGACCGCCGAGACGCTCGTCGACGGGTGGGTCCGCACCCGCGACATCGGGCACCTCGACGCCGACGGCTACCTCTACCTGGTCGACCGGTTACAGGACCGCATCCTCACCCGGCAGCGCAGCTGGCCGATCTACTCCCGCCCGATCGAGGACGCGCTCGCCGGCCACCCCGAGGTACGCGCCGCCGCCGTCATCGGCGTACCGGACCCGGTGGCCGGGGAACTGCCGCACGCGTACGTGGTGCCCGCGCCGGACGCGTCGGTGACCGGCGAGGAACTGATCGCACTCGTGGTCCGGGAACTGAGCGAGACGTGGGCGCCCGGCGCCGTCGAGTTCGTCGACGCGCTGCCGCTGAACCGGTCCGCGAAGGTGGACAAGCGCGCCTTGCGTGCCCGGTACGCCGCCGGTCATCCGGCCGGCGCCGACCCGATCGGCAGTCCGGCGTGAACCCGCGCCGGGAGTTGTACACCCTGGTCGGCGCCGACCTGCTGTCCAACCTCGGCACCCGGATCTCGGTGGTCGCCATCCCCTGGCTCGTGCTGGAGACCACCGGCAGCCCCACCAAGATGGGGCTCGTCGCCGCGGCGGAGACGCTTCCGTACATGCTCTCCAGCGCGCTCGCGACCCCGTGGGCGGACCGGTTCGGGGTACGCCGTACCTCGGTGTTCGTGGACGCGGCGAGCGCCGTCGCGATGGCCGTGGTGGCGCTGGCGCCCTGGCTCGGCTTCGGCACGCTGCTGGTGCTGGTGGCGATCGCCGGCGGGCTGCGCGGCATCGGCGACCGGGTCAAGCACGTGCTGTTCAAACCGGCGGCCGAGCGGGCCGGCGTGCCGCTGATCCGGCTCACCAGCGCCTACGACGGCCTGGCCCGGGGCATGACGCTGTTCGGCGCGGTGCTCGGCGGGCTGCTCATCGACTGGGTGGGGCTGACCCGGGCCATCTGGATCGACGCGGCCACGTTCGCGGTCTGCGCGCTGCTGATCGGCGTGCTGGTCCGGCCACCGGCACCGGCGCAACCGGCGCCCCGGGAGCCCTACCTGCGGGCGCTGCGCGGCGGCTTCGCGTACCTGCGCACCGACCGGACGCTGATGATCATGCTGATCGTGGTCTCGGTGTCGAACATGTTCGCCAACGCCAGCGTCGCGGTCTGGATCCCGCTCTGGGTCAACCAGGTGCTCGGCGACCCGGCCGGATTCGGTCTGCTGCTCGGCGTCTTCTCGGCCGGCGCGCTGCTGGGCAACCTGCTGTTCACGATGTTCGGCACCCGGCTGCCGGCCGGGACGACGTTCGCGCTCGGGCTGACGCTCAGCGGCGCACCCCGGCTGCTCGCACTGGCACTCAGCGACGACCTGGTCGTGGTGCTCGTCGTGACGTTCCTGTCCGGCATCGGCATCGCGGCGGTCAACCCGCTGCTCGGCGCCGCCCTGTACCAGCGGGTGCCGGGCGAACTCCAGACCCGGGTGCTGGGCATCTCCGGCTCGGTGGCGTTCCTCGGCCTGCCCGTCGGCGCGCTGCTCGGCGGCTGGTCGGTGGCGCTGCTCGACCTGACCCCGGCGCTGCTGGTGATGTCGGTGGTCTGCCTGGTGCTGACCGTCGGACCGCTGCTGCTGAATCGCGCGTCCCGCCGCCCAGCTGCGGAACCGGCCACGCCCACCCCGGTCTGAGCCCGCCGGGTCCGAGCCTGCCGGTCCGCTCTGAGCCTGCCGGTCCGGGCCGCGGTGTCGGGGGGCGGCGGTAGGGTCGGGGCCATGGCGACCTGGGACGACGTGCGGCGCATCGCGCTGGCGCTGCCGGAGACCACCGAACGACCCACGTACGACCAGGCGCCGGCCTGGCGCGTGCGCGACAAGTCGTTCGTCTGGGAACGGCCGCTGCGGCGCGGCGAACTCGAGTCGCTCGGCGACGCCGCGCCGGACGGCCCGATCCTCGGCGCGCGGGTGCCCGACCTGGGCGCCAAGGAGGCGCTGATCGCCGACGACCCGGCGGTCTACTTCACCACGCCGCACTTCGACGGCTACCCGGCAGTGCTGGTCCGGCTCGACCGCATCGGCGTGGACGAGCTGACCGAGCTGGTCACCGAGGCGTGGTACGCGCGTGCCCCGAAGCGGCTCGCCACCGCCCACCGGGCGGAGACCGCGTGACCGGCCCGGTGGAGGCGATCGTCTTCGACATGGACGGCACGCTCGTCGAGTCGCACGCGGTCGTGCCGGCGGCGTACCGGGCGGCGGTGCGGGCCGGCGGCGGCCCGTCGTACACCGACGCCGAGGTCATCGCCGGCTACTCGATCGGCTCCCCGGCGGACCTGCTGACGCACCTGCTGCGGCGGCCGGCCTCCGGCGACGACCTGGATCGCTACCACGCCGAGCTGGATGCGCTCGCCGGGCGGGTACGCGTCTACCCCGGCGTCGCGGACGCGCTCGCCGAGATCGCCGCCCGGGTGCCGGTCGGCGTGTTCACCGGCGCGAGCCACCGGGCCGCCGAGATCCTGCTCGACCGGGCGGGCCTGCTCGGCCACTTCCAGGTCGTCCTCGGCGGCGACCAGGTCGACCGCCCGAAACCGGCGCCCGACGGCGTGGAGGCGGCCTGCCGGCACCTCGGCGTGCCACCCGGCCGCGCCGCGTACGTGGGTGACTCACCACTGGACGTACGCGCCGCCCGGCACAGCGGCGCGGTCGCGGTGGCCGCCGCGTGGGGCCACCAGTACGACCCCGACGAGCCGGCCGACCTCAGCCTGTCCCGGCCCGGGGAGCTGCTGGCCCTGCTGCCCTGAGCCTCTTTCCCGGCGCGGGACGCTCGGCTAGCCTGCCGGTCATGCCATCGACGTTGACCGAGGCGACCGACCCGTGGTGCCTGCGTCCGGGAGAGGCCGCCGACCTGCTGCGCGGGCACCCGTGGCGCCGGTTCGTGGTGCTGGGCGACAGCGTCGCGGAAGGGCTGTGCGAGCCGGCCGACGGCTACCCCGACCTCCAGTGGGCCGACCGGATCGCGGCCGAGCTGCGCGCGGTCCGGCCGGAGCTGGCCTACCTCAACCTGGGCCGGCGCGGACTGCGCGCGCACGAGGTCCGGGCCACCCAGCTCGCCGACGCGCTGGCCTTCGAACCGGACCTGGCCCTGGTGGTGTGCGGCGGCAACGACGCGTTCCGGTCCGCCTACGACGCCGAAGCGGTCGACGCCGAGCTGACCGCCATCATCACCGCGCTACGGGAGGCGGGGGCGGACGTCATCACCGTGGGCATGTTCGACGTGTCGCACAGCCCGGCGGTGCCGGAGACGCTGCGCGCGGCGCTCGGCGAGCGGATGCGCCGGCTGTCCCGGCACACCCGGGGCGTGGCCGAACGGCTGGGCACGCTGCACGTCCACCTGACCGACCATCCGCTGGTGGCCGACCCGTCGCTGTACAGCAGCGACGGCCGCCACGGAAGTGCCCGCAGCGACGCCATAGCCACCGCCGAAACCCTGAAGGTCCTCGCCACCCACCTCCCCCACCCCTGACCCGCCCTCCCCCTGCCCGGCCCGGCCCAACCCAATCCGCCGATCATGAAGTTGGCGGCGCTGAGCGTCCGATTTGTTCCCGCCAACTTCATGATCAGCGGGGCCGGGGGCAAGGGTCGAGCGCCCGACCCCGGATCCACGTTGTTGACCAAGGAGTTCGGGTCGCTGACGCCTCCCCGTGAGGACAGAAACTCCTTGATCAACGCTGGGAGGGAGGGGGACGGGGGTGGACGGGGAAGGACCGGGGTCAGTCCGTCAGGAGGATGCCGGTCAGGAGGACGCCTCTCGCCAGGTTGAGCACCTCGTCGCAACCCGGGTAACCGACCCGCGCGAGCGCGCCGGACCCGGTGCGGTCGAACAGGTACGGAGCGAGGCTGTACGGGACGTCGGCGGTGACCGTCTCACCGGTCTCGATCTGCACGAAGTCCATCGCCACCCGGTCCGCCTCGTGGTAGCGCTGCAGGATGTTGCCGCCCTCGTCGATCGCCGCGCGTACCCCGTCCGCCCACGCCACAGGTGTCATCTCCCGGCCGATCAGCACGCCATGCCCGGCCGAGCCACCCGCCGGCTTGGCTACCAGGTCGGCCTGTTCGGCGAGCGCCCGGTCGAGCTGGTCGGCGGTGAGCGCTACGGTGTGCGGCACGTACCGGCGGATCAGCGTCCGGTCGTCCGCCGGCAGCAGGTCCAGGTCGTCCCAGAGCCAGGCGTAGTTCAGCTTGTTGCTGAGAAGCCAGGCGGCGCTGCTGACGAACATCGGCAGCGTGCCCGCGGCGAGCGCACCGGCCACCGCGTCCAGCCCGGCGCTCGGCGTGACCCGGTTGGGCACGAACAGCCGGAACAGGGCGTCCACCGGCGCGCCGCCGACGACCAGCCGGCTCTGCGCCTCCAGGGTGGCGGTTGCGACCGGGGCGATGACCAGGTCGATGCCGAACGGGCGGGCCTGGTCGATCAGCGGGGACAGGATCCGGATGAACGTCTCCGGGTCGTCCAGTCCCGGGTAGTCGGCGTCGAAGTCCATCAGCAGCGCCACCCGGGCGCCGTCGGGCAGGCCGAGCGTGTCCCGGATGGCCACGAACCGCTGGTCCAGCAGTGAGGGCGCGGGCCGGGTGCCGTCGAGCAGGTCATGGGTACGGTACAGCTCGGCGTACCGCTGGATCACCGTGTCGGCGTCGAAGCCGCCGCCGAGGCTGCTGTCGATGTTGTACTCCACGATGCACGGCACGCCGCCGGAGAACAGCACGTCCGGCCGGTACGCGGCGAGCAGCCCCTCGTGCAGTTCCTCGTCCGGATCGAGCAGCCGGGTCTCGCCGTCCGGCACGTCGAGCAGCAGGCGCAGCTCACCGGCGGTGCGGGCACGGCGCCGGCAGGCCTCCAGGATGAGCTGCGCGATGCGGTCGCAGACCTCGTTCAGCTCGCGGAACGCGTCGGCGGTGAACACCGGCGGGCGGGCCAGCCGCCACTGCTTGTTGTACGTGGCCCGGCCGTGGAAGATCTTCTCCCACGCCGCGGCACCGGTGGTCACCATCGCGGTACGGGTGGACTCGGGCAGGTCGGTCCACGCCTGGCCGAGCGGCGGCCACGTGTAGTTCGGGTCCATCGTTCATCCGTCCTTGAGGGTCAGTTGGATGGCGGCGGTGAGCTGTTCGCGGCCGGGTTGCACGGCCCGGTCGAGGGCGGGCGCGAAGGGCAGCACCGCGCCGTCGGGGCGGGTCACCCGGCGGGGCGGCGCGGCCAGCCGGACCCGCTCGACCACCGTGGCGATGATCTCCCCGGCGATGCCGCAGGAGCGGTTGCCGTCGTCGACGACGACGAGCCGCCCGGTGCGGCTCACCGACTCGACGAGACCGTCCCAGTCGAACGGGTAGAGCGTGCGGGGATCGAAGACCTCCACCGAGGCCTGTCCGGCGAGTTCCTCGGCGACGGCGAGCGCGTCGTGCACCAGGTGCCCGACGGCCACCACCGTCACGTCGGTACCGGCGCGGCGGACGATCCCGCGACCCAGCGGCACCGGCGCCGGGTCGGTGACGTCGGCGCGCAGGTCCAGGGCGCCGGCCGGGGCGAAGACCACCACCGGGTCGTCGCAGCGGATCGCGGAGACCAGCAGCCCGTACGCGTCGGCCGGGGTGGCCGGTACGACTGTGGTCACGCCGACGTGGGCGAACAACGCGTACGGGTGGTCGGAGTGCTGCCCGGCCCAGCCGGTGCGGGAGCCGGAGCCGGGCACCACGTAGGTCACCGGCACCGCACACTGGCCGCCGGTCATCAGCGGGAACTTGTGCGCGTGGTTGACGATCTGCTCGAAGACCAGGAACAACAGCGACGGGATCTGGAACTCCACCACCGGGCGGGCCCCGGCCAGCGCCGCGCCGGTGGCGAAGCTGGTGAACGCCTGCTCGGACAGGGGTGTGTCGCGGACCCGTTCCGGGCCGAACTTCTTCAGCAGGCCGGTGGTGACGTTCGCGGCGGCCACCCGGATGTCCTCGCCGAGCACCACGACCGACTCGTCGCGGGCCATCTCGTCGGACAGCGCCCGGGTGAGCGCCCTGCGGTAGGAGAGCCGGGGCATTCAGCCACCTCCGGTCCGGGCGGTGAGCCCGCTGGCGTACAGGTGGTCCAGGGCGGTGGCCGGGTCGGGGTGCGGCCCGGCGAGCGCGTAGGCGACGGCGGCGTCCAGTTCCGCCTCGACGGCGGCGTCCACCTCGGCGCGTGCCGCCGGGTCGAGTCGTGCGCCGGCGATGTCGACGGGATCGCGGGACCGTCCCTCGGCCACCTCCTCCGGCGGCCGGTAGTCGAGGCGTACCTGATGTTCGAAGGTGTGGTGGGCGTCGAAGCGGTAGGTGCGGGCCTCAACCAGCTCGGGGCCGCCGCCGGCGCGCATCCGCGCGACGGCGGCGGCGGTGACCTCGCGTACCGCCTCCGGGTCCTGCCCGTCGACGACGGCGGCCGGCATGCCGAAGGCGGCGGCCCGCCCGGCGATGGTGCCGGCGACCGCGCCGTCGACCGGCATGGTGGTGGCGTAGCCGTTGTTCTCGCAGACGAACAGCACCGGTATTCGCCAGAGCGCGGCCAGGTTGAACGCCTCCAGCAGCATGCCCTCGTTGACCGCGCCGTCGCCGAAGAAGGTGGCGCCGACGATGTCGGCGCCGCGCCGCCGGCGCTCCCACACCGCTCCGGTGAGGATCGCGCCGGCGGCTCCGACGATGGCGTTGGCGCCGAGGACGCCGACGCCGAAGTCGGCGGCGTGCATCGACCCGCCCCGGCCCCGGTTGAGCCCGGTGACCCGGCCGCACAGTTCGGCCAGCATCCGGGCCGGGTCGGCGCCCTTCGCGAGCACGTGCCCGTGCCCGCGGTGGGTGCCGGTCACCAGGTCCTCGGCGCCCAGCGCCGCGCAGACGCCGGCGGCGATCCCCTCCTGGCCGAGGTACGGGTGGATGCCGCCGACGATCTCGCCGGCGCGGACCAGCTCGATCGCGCGTTCCTCGAAGCGGCGGATCAGCCGGACCGTCCGGTAGAGCCGGAGCGGGTCGGAGCCGGTCACGCCGGACGGCCCTCCTTGACGGCGGCGAGGATGTCGTCCCAGAGGCGGGCGCGGGCGGCCAGCGCGGCGTTCACCGTGTCGGCGCACTCCTGCCACTTGGTGTCGTCGTCGCCGCACAGGTCGGCCAGCATCTGCATGGCCATCGGGGTGTGCTGCTCGCCGTCGACCTCGATGTGCCGCTCCAGGTAGTCGACGAACTTGTTCAGCCGGTTGCTGCGTTCGTTGACGGCGACGACCTGGGTGAACATCTCCGGGATGAGGTCCTCGCGGCCGAACGCGAACGCCGCGGCCTGGCAGTGCACCGGGGTGGTCTCGATGATCCGCCAGGTGGTGCCGGCGAACGCGGCGGACGCCGCGGGGACGCCTGCGGCGCCGAGCGCCTCGGTGACCGGGGTGCCGTCGCGCAGCAGGTCGACCAGCTTGTCGACGGCTGTGGTGTCGGCGCCGGCCTCGGTCATGCCCTGCACGTACAGCTCGAAGTGGCTGATGTAGCCGTCGCCGAGTTCGTCGCTCTCCTCGACCATGACGATGTCGTTGATCAGGCGGCGGCTGCCGGTCGGCCCGGTCGGGATCCACGGCACCGTGACGCAGGTGAGCTGCCGCTGCAGCGACTTCAGCAGGGACATGAAGTCCCAGACGGCGAAGACGTGGTGCTCCATGAACGTGACGAGCGCGTCGTGGGTGTCGAGGTTGGCGTAGAGGGGGTGCTTGACCACCACGTCGCGGCGCTCGGTCACCGCCCGCTCCAGCCGCTCGATGCCCGGGTGCGTCTTACCCCAGTCGTACCGTGACATTGTCAGCCTCCCTGCTGGGCGCGGTCGCGCCAGATGACCGGGCAGTAATCGGGGTCCGCGTAGTCCGGCCGGCCCTCGTGGGTGCGGCGGACCAGCACGTCGTGGTTGTACGCGGCGAGCGTGCCGTCGGAGAGCGGATACTCCCGCCAGGCGTTGTCGCCGTCCTGCAGGTGCAGCGAGATGGCCCGGCGGGGCCGTCCGCTGACGTTCGCACCGCTGCCGTGGTAGGTGCGGCAGTGGTGGAAACTCATGTGTCCCTTGGGGATCACCATGGGGATCTTGCGGATCTGCGCGCCGTTGTACGCCGCGTTCTCGGCGAGCATCGCCTCGAGCTGGTCGCGGTCGCGGTCGGCGAAGTGCCGCACCACCGTGTCGTCGGCGCCGATCTCCCGCCAGCGGTGGGAGCCGTCGACCATCGTGATCGTGCCCATCTCCTCGCCGCAGTCGTGGAACGGGATGAACGCGGTGAGCATGTTCTCCGACGACGAGGACGCCCAGTAGTGCTTGTCGAAGTGCCAGGGCACGATGTTCGACGGCTCACCGGCGATCGGCGGCTTCCAGATCAGCGTGGACTGGAAGATGCGAATCTCGGCGGCGCGGGCCAGCCGGGCGGCGACCGCTCCGATCAGCGGCTTGCGCAGGATGCGGGCGATGCCGTCGTGCTCGTGGTGGACGTAGTCGTTGTGCCGCTGCACGTCGCCCTTGGAGGGCTCCCAGTAGGCCAGCTTCGGCGGGCGTACCGGCAGGCGGCGGTCGCGTTCCCCGGCGTAATAGCCGTCGGTGGCGGCGACCAGCTCGTCCACCTCGTCGTCGGTGAGCAGCTTCTTCGACAGGTACCAGCCGTGCTCGGCGTAGTGCCGGACGTCCTCGTCGGAGGGAAGCAGCGCCTCCTCCTCGGCGGTCAGCCCGGGATCGATGGTGGTCATGCCGTAACCCCTTCCGCCGCGGCCAGCTCGCGTTCCTTCGCTTCGTAGAGCGCCTTGATGTTGCCGCTGCCGAAGGTGCGCGCCCCGCGCCGCTCGATGAGTTCGAGGAAGAGGGTGCGGCGCACGTGCATCGACTCGGTGAAGATCTGCAGCAGCTGCCCGTCGTGGTCGGAGTCGACCAGGATGCTCAGCTCACGCAGCCGGTCCACCGGCGCGTCCAGCCGGCCGACCCGCTGCTCCAGGCCGTCGTAGTAGGCGCCGGGTGTGCTGGCGAAGCGCACCCCGCGCCCGGCGAGCGCGCCGACGGCGGTGACGATGTCGTCGGTACGCAGACCCAGGTGCTGCACCCCGGCGCCGGCGTGCCAGCGCAGGAAGTCCTCGATCTGCCCCGGCCGGGCGCCGGTGTCCGGCTCCAGCAGCACGAACGTGACGGTCCCGGAGGGGCTCTGCACCACCTTGGAGTTCATCGCCTGACCGGCGACCTCGATGTGCTCGGTGAAGATGTCGGCGAAGCCGAACACCTTCTCGTAGTGCGCGACGGTCTCGTCGAGCTGCCCCGGCGGCACGCAGATCGCCAGGTGGTCCACCTCGGCGAGCAGTGTGTCCGTGCCGTCCGGCGCGGTCACCGGCTCGATCGCGCCGGGCAGGAACACATTCGGGTCGCCGCGCCGCTCGACGAGGCGGTGCACCACGTCGCCGAAGCCGCCGACCTCGGCCACCACCACCTCGGCGTCCGCGCCGGTGAAGGTGCGCGGCGGGCTCAGCGCCGTCGCGCCACGGTCCACCAGTTCCGCGTACGCCCCGGCGGCGTCGTCCACGGCGAGGGCCACCACGGCGATGCCGTCGCCGTGCCGGTGCACGTACGTGGCCGCCGGGTGCTCGGCGGACAGTCCGGTGGTCAGCAGCAGCCGGATGCCGGCCTGGGCCAGCAGCAGCGACCGCTGCCCGTCCAGCCCGGTCTCCGGACCGCCCTGCCCGCACAGCCGGAAACCGACGGCGTTGTCGAAGTAGAAGGCCGCCTGCCGGGCGTCCCCCACGTACAGTTCGAGATGATCTATCCCGTTGATGGTCATATGGGCTTCCCCTGTTCCCCCCGTGATCGCGACCCGGACGGACGCCCGGGACTGGAGTCCGGTCAGCCCGCGGCCGGGGTGGCGGCCCGGCGGGCCGGCCCGGAGAGCCGGCGCAGGAGCAGACTGACGTTCTGGCCGCCGAACCCGAACGAGTTCGTCAGCGCGTGGCCGGCCCGGGTGGGCCGGGGCACGGCGCGGACGTGGTCCGCCTCGCACTCCGGGTCCGGGTCGTCCAGGTGGTAGGTGGGTGGCAGCAGGCCACTGTCGAGCGCCAGCGCGGTGGCGGCGGCCTCCAGCACCCCCGATGCGCCGAGCAAATGCCCGGTGAGCGCCTTTGTAGAGCTGACCGGCACGCCACCGGTGCCGAACACCCCGGCCAGCGCGACCGTCTCGGCGACGTCACCGAGCTTCGTGCCGGTGCCGTGCGCGTTGACGTACCCGACGTCGGCGGGCACGACCCCGCCTGCCGCGAGGGCCCGGCGCATGCACGCCGCCGCACCGGCGCCGTCCGGCCGTGGCGCGGTCGGGTGGTACGCGTCGGTGTTCGCCCCGAAGCCGGCGACCTCGGCGTAGCCGCGCACACCCCGGCCGTCGGCGTGACCGGCGCGCTCCAGCACCAGCAGTGCCGCTCCCTCGGCCAGTACGAACCCGTTGCGCCGCTTGTCGAACGGGCGGCTCGCCTCGGTGGGCTCGTCCCAGCCCCGGGCCAGCGCCCGGGCGTTGCCGAACGTGTCGGCGAACGTGCCGAACAGCGGCGCCTCGCTCGCCCCGCACACCACCACGTCGGCCTCGCCGGCGCGGATGAGGCGTACCCCGTCGGCGACGGCCTGGGCGCCGGAGGCGCAGGCCGTGCCGACCGACGAGCTGTAGCCGCGGATGCCGTGCGCGATGGCGATCCGCGCCGACGGCATGTTCGGCAGGATGCCCGTGAGCAGGTACGGGCTGACCGCCGCCCGGCCCCGTGCGGCCCGGGCGAGCACCTGGCCCTCCAGCGTGGACATTCCGCCGACACCGCCGACGATCACCGCGACGCGCTCCGGGTCGACGTCGCGGCCCACCTCGATGCCGGCGTCGGCGAGCGCCTCGGCGGCGGTGATCAGGGCGAGCAGCACCACCCGGTCGAGCACCTTCGTCTCCGGTCCGGAGGCGACGCTGCGCGGGTCGATGTCCGGCAGCACCCCGGCCACCTCCAGGCTGCCCGCCGCCGGGTGTCCCTCGGGCGGGCGGCGCAGCCCGGACCGGCCGGTGAGCAGGGCGTCGAACGTGTCCGCCGCGCCGCGCCCGGCCGGGGTGAACAGGCCCATACCGGTGATGACGGCGGTCACGACGGCGCCTCGGTCAGGTAGCGCTCGCGCAGCGCCACCTTGCGCACCTTGCCGGTGACGGTGACCGGGATGTCGTCGGCGCGTACCGGCACGATCCGGCGCAGCGTGGCGGCCACGTCCGGGCCGAGCGCGGTACGGATGCGCTCGGTGCGGTCCGCGTCGGGGTCGGCACCGGCGGCCAGTTCCAGCAGCACGTCGGTGGTGACGGTGCCGTCGTCCGCCTTGACGATCACCACTGTGCAGTCGGTGACGTCGGGGCTGGCGGCGAGGATGCGTTCCTCGGACAGCGCGGTGAAGAACCGCTTCCCGTCGCCGGTCTCGACCGAGTCGACCGCCCGGTCCAGGTGGTAGTAGCGGCCGTCGTCGTCGGCGTACACCAGGTCGCCGGTGAGGTACCAGCCGCGCAGCCGGAACCGGTACGTGGTGACCGAGTCGTTCCAGTAGCCGCGGAACAGCGACGGCGAGTCGATGCCGAGCCAGCCCACCTGCCCGGGCGGCAGTTCGTTGCCGTCGGCGTCGAGCACGGCGACCCTGGTGAACCGGTACGGGCGGCCGACGCAGCGGCCGTACCTGCCGGTGTCGGTGGTGTGGGTGATGTGGAACATCGAGTGGCCCATCTCGCTGGAGCCGAGGCCGTCGATGAACACCGACCCGGGTACCCGGGTGACGCCCTGACGGGTCACCACGTCCCGGGAGCCGACGGCGACCAGCCGCCGTACGTGCGGCTCGTGCGAGCAGTCGCCGGTGTTGAACCACAGCCGCACCGAGTCCAGGTCGTAACCGGACAGGTCGAAGCGGGCCAGCTCGGCCCAGGTGACCGAGAAGCCGAACACGCCGTCCGGGCGCCACCGCTGGATCGCGTCGAGCACCCGTTCGCCGCCCTGCTCGGAGAGCAGGAACATCTCCGCCCGGTTGCCGAGCGCCTGGTTGACCATGAGCACCGTGGCGGTGTGCGGTGCGGGCAGGGCGTTGAGGATGCGCGTGGTCCCCTGCGCCTGCGGCATGGACAGCAGGTGGCGGGTGGCGGCGAACAGGCTGGCGTGCGAGTGCAGCACCGCCTTCGGCACGCCCGTGGTGCCGGAGGTGTGGGTGATGACGATCGGGTCGTCCGGGTGGTGCCGGTAGTGCGCCGGTGCCGCGTCCGGGTCGCCGGTGCCCGCCTGCGCGGGTTCGCCGATCATCGGGGCGCCCAGGTCGTGCCCGGCCAGCGCCTGGGCGTGCGCGGCGTCGGCGAGCACCCCGGCGGCGCGTAGCCGGCGGATGTACTCGGCGGCGATCTCGGGGCGCAGCCTGCCGTTCATCAGCGCCGGGATGGCACCCAGGCGGGTCAGCGCCAGGAACGACAGCACCATGTCGGCGGCCGTACCGGCCCAGACGGCGATCGGGTCACGGGGTTTCACCCCGCGTTCGTGCAGCCAGGCCGCCCGGGCGGCGACCATCCGGTCGAGACGGCCCAGGGTCAGCGGGGTCTCGGCCGGGTGGCCGTCGATCTCGGTGTCGAACGTGAGCCCCGGCCCGTCCGGGTCGGCGCCGTGCGCCAGCACCCGGGCGAGCACGTTGCCCGCGCCCAGTTCCGCGTCGGCCGCGAGCGCGCCGCGCAGTCCCTTCGTCCTCATTGACGTGTTCCCTCCCCCAGCAGCACCGCGGTCGCCTCGCCCGGCGTACCGTCCGGTGCCAGTTCGATCAGGATCAGCAACGCCTGTGCGGCGTCGCCGTCGTACAGCAGCAGGTCCGCCTCGGCCTCCCCGTCGGCCCGCGGGTCGCCGGTCGGGCTCAGGCACACCACCGGCCCGTCCAGTCCCCAGCGCGCCGCGACGTGCCCGGCCACGCTGTTCGGCACCGACTGGAAGAAGAACAGCGGCCCGATCCGCCCGCCCGCGTCCACAGTGGCGCGGACGTGCGCCGCCCCGGCGGTGTCCCCGCCCGCGCTGACCAGCACCACAGCGATGCGGTTGCCCGGCGGCAACGGCCCGTCGCCGTACCGCCGCGCGAGGCACCGCTCGGCGACCGCGACCACGAGAGGCGCGAACGGCGAGTGCACGAACCCCGGCACCCCCGCCGGCCCTGCACCCTCATCCCCCGCCTCGGGCCACCGCGCCTCCGCGAGCGCCACCACCCCTGCGCGCGATCTTGCGGTTGGTGCCCCCTCGGCGGGCGTTGTGCCCGTTTCGCCGGGGCCGGAAGTGCAAGATCGCGGAGGGCTGGGCACGGAGGCGGTCATGGGACGCTCACCAGGAGTGCGGTGTTGGCGCCGCCGAAGGCGGCGTTGAGGGTCAGGGCGTGTCCGGTGCGCGCCGGGCGCGGGGCGTCGCGGATGACGTCCAGCGGGCACTGCGGGTCGGGGCCGAGCCAGCCGGCGGTGACCGGCAGCTTGCCGTGCCGCAGGGCCAGCACGGTGACGAGCAGCTCCAGCAGCCCGGACGCCTCCAGCGCGTGCCCGTGGACCGACTTCGTGGAGCTGACCGGCAGCCGCCCGGCGTCCTCGCCGAACACCCGGACCAGCGCCGCCGCCTCGGAGGCGTCGCTGAACGGGGTGCCGGTGGCGTTGGCGTTGACGTAGCCGATCGCGTCCGGGGGCAGCCCGCTGCGGCGCAGCGCCGCCTCGACCGCCCGGGCCAGCCCGAGCCCGTCCGGGTGCGGCTGGCACGGGTGGTACGCGTCCCCCGCCCGGCCCCACCCGGCCACGCTCGCCAGCGTCTCGGCGCCCCGCCGGGCGGCGGCACTCGCCGACTCCAGCACCACGGCGGCCACCCCGTCGCCCAGCAGCAGGCCCTTGCGGCCGGCGCTGAACGGGCGTACCGCGCCGTCGGCGGCGAGCGCCCGCCCGGCGTCGAACAGCGCGTACTGGTCCGGTTCGACCAGGTAGCCGGCCGCGACCACGACCCGCTCCAGGTCGCCCCGGCGGATCAGCGCCGCCGCGTCGGCGACCGCGCTGCTCGCCGACACGCAGGCGGTGGTGTAGATCCGGGTCCGCCCGCCCAGGCCGCACCGCGCAACCAGGTGACCGGCCAGCGCCGGCACGGTCGGCTCCTCCCATCCCTGCGGTACGGGCAGCGAGTACGGCCCGCCGTGGGTGGCCAGGAACAGCGCCGACTCCGCCCGCCCGGCCCGGTCCAGCCCGGCGGCCCGGGCGGCGGCGTCGATCGCCTCGGTCAGCTCGCCGGCGAGCGTGCCGACGTCGGGCACTGTGGCCGCCACCGTCACCCGGCGGCCGGTGGTGTCGAAACGGCGCACCGGCGCGAACGCCGGGGTACCGGTGAGCACCCCGGCCAGCAGCGCGTCGGCGCCCCTGCCGAGGGCGCTGAGCGCGTACGTGCCGGTGATCCGTACGGTCTCCCGCTCAGCCATCTGCGGGAGCGGTCAGAGAGCCACGGAACACCGCGAGCGCGTCGTCGACGGTGCGGATGCCGGCGAGTTCGTCGTCGCCCAGGTCCAGCCGGCGGTCGTACCGCTGCTCGACCATGTGCACGAGCCAGGCCAGCTCCATCGAGCCGAGCCGGTCCGGCACCTGGTCGGCGGGTTTCGCGGTCAGTTCGGCGAGCATGCTCACCAGGTCAGCTCGCCCCAGGTCGGGCTGACCGGACATCAGGACTTGTCGCTGTTCGCGGCCACCCGGTCGGCGACCATCGTGGTGAACTCGCCGACCGTCATCAGCGCCAGTTTCTCCGACTCGTCGTCGGCGAACTTCAGGCCGTACCGGTCCTCGACGCGGACCGCCAGGTCGGCCAGGGCCAGCGACTCCAGGTCGACGCCGGAGGGGCCGAGCGTGGTGTCGTCGTCGAGCTCCTCCACGTCGTAGTTCATGTCGGCGAGCTGTTCGACGACGAAGGTGCGGACCTCGTCTCGCATGGGTTCAGACCTCTTCTCCGTGTACCGGCTGACGGTGCCCGGTCGGGACACCGTGTGCGTGGGAACCGGCGGGGTCGGGCGCGCGGGTGGCGCGTTGCCCGGCCGGTCCGGGGCGGGAATCGGGGTGCACGGGACGCCCGGCGGGCGTCCGGTGGGTGTACGGCTCGTACAGCGGGCCGGTCACGACGCCGCGTCCCGCAGCGCCGGTACGGACCGGACCAGCTTCCCGGTGGTGGTGCGGGGCATCTGGTCGAGCAGCCGCAGGGTGCGGGGACGTTTGAAGCCGGCCAGCCGCTCGGCGATCAGCTTGTCCAGCGTGTCCTCGGTCAGTGAGCCGTCCGTCTGGACGTACGCGGTGATGCCGTCGTCCCAGACCACCACCGCGGCGGTGACGCCGGGCAGCCCGGCGACAGTGGCCTCCACCTCGGTCAGGTCGACCTTCAGGCCGCCCACCGACACCTGCGAGTCCAGCCGGCCCTTGATGGTGACCAGACCGGTGCCCGGGTCGACCACGCCGGCGTCGCGGGTGTGCAGCCAGCCGTCGGCCCACCGGGTCGGGTCGGCCAGTCCGACGTACGGGTTGTCCGGGCAGCTCACCCACAGCTCGCCGGCGCGCTCCCGCACCTCGATGCCGAGGGCGGGCGCGATGGCGGGACGATGCCGCCCGTACAGGTCGGTGCCGATGACGCCGACCTCGGTCATCCCGTACATGTTGCCCAGCGGCACGCCGTAGCGGTCGGTGAACGCGTTCGCCACGGCGGCGGACACCAGCTCGCCGCCGGTGGTCATGCGCTTGAGCTGCGGCAGCGGCCCGGCGGGTGTGGTGGAGGCGAGCAGCCCGATGTGGAACGGGACGCCGAGCACGGTGGCCGGGGTGTCCTGGGCGGCGACGGCGGCGAGGATCGCGTCGCCGCTGAGCCGCTCCGGCGGGCACAGCTCGACGCCGGCGTGCAGCCCGTAAAGCAGGCCGCCGACCAGGCCGAGCACGTGCACCATGCTGGGGAGCAGGATGATCCGCTCACCGGGCAGCGCGACGCCGTCGATACGGGTGTAGCGGTGCACCTCGGCGACCAGGTCGGCGGCGGTGCGGCCGATCACCTTGGACGGACCGGTGGAGCCGGAGCTGAGCTGGATCACCGCGTGCGGGCTGCCCGCCGGGCGGTCGGAGTACGCGCTGACCCCGGCGGTGACGTCGACGAAGATCCGCAGCGCGCCGCCGCCGGAGCGGACCGGTGCGACCACCACCTGCGGGCTGAGCCGGCGCAGCGCCTGGTCGACCTCGTGGTCGGTGAGCCGGTGGTCGAGCAGCACCGCCTGGGCGCCGGTACGCCAGGTGGCGAGCAGGTACGCCACGTACGCCAGCGAGGGCGGCAGGCGCAGCGCGGCCGCGCCTCCGGCACGGAGCCCGGCCCCGGCGAGCCGGTCCTGCGCCTCGCCGACGAGCCTGCGCAGCGTGCCCTTGTCGACCGGTTCGGGCAGGCGCAGGCAGACGTCGGTGTCGCGGCCGGTGAACAGGATGTCGTCCACCCAGTTCACCGTCGTCGAGGCAGGATCTTCCGCCACGGGATGTGCAGTCACGACCAGCCACCGTTCCACTGAGGAACTGGGCGGATCCGCCCAGCGGGTACGTCGTTCGGGGTATGGCGGAACCCTACGACGGCCCTCTTCTGCATCGCCAGATGCAAATGGCTAGATCCAAAACAGCGGCTGGGTGGATTGCTCAGGCTCGATCGGACAGGCAGGATCGAGGCCACGCCGGCAAGGTAGTCCGCCGGCCGCCGGATGCTGTGCGCGCGGGCTCCTGCGCGGACGGCCGGCGACTACGCTCCCGGTATGTTCCGTACCGCCCGGCCCGACGGCTTCCCGCAGCTCATCCGCCTCTACCGGCAGCTGAACCCGGACGACCCGCACCTGAGCGACGGCTCCGACGAACGGGCCTTCTCGCGGATCCTGTCCACCGAAGGGCTGCACCTGTTCGTGCTCGACCTGGACGGCACGGTCGTCGCCACCACGTACCTCAACGTGATCCCCAACCTGAGCCGGTCGGCGTCGCCGTACGCGGTCGTCGAGAACGTGGTGGTCGACGAGTCGCGGCGCGGCACCGGCCTGGGCAGGCAGATCATGGCCGGCACGCTGCGGGCCGCCTGGGACGCGGGCTGCTACAAGGCGATGCTCATGACCGGGTCGCGCTCGCCCGCGACCCACGCCTTCTATCTGGCCTGTGGGTTCTCCGGCGACGCGAAGACCGCGTACCTGGCCCGGCCGTCGTGACGGTCAGCGTTCGCCGGCCGGTGGGGGCGCGGCGCCGCGCAGCACCAGCGCGCTGTTGAACCCGTCGAAGCCGCGCGCCCCGACCAGCGCGATCCGGCTGCGCGGCGGGCGGGGCCGCCGCAGGAACGTCAGCTCGCAGCCAGGCGCCGGCTCGTCCGGGCCGGCCGAGGCGGGCAGCATCCCGTGGCGGAACGCCAGCAGCGCGGTGGCCGCGTCCAGCGCGGACCCGCCCTGGTGCGCCCGGCCGGTCAGCGGCTTCTGCGTGGTCACCGGCGGGGTCCGGTCGCCGAACACGGTGTGCAGTGCCGCCGCCTCGGCCCGGTCGTACGCGGGCACGCCGAGCGCGTCCGGCCAGATCACGTCCACGTCGTGCGGCCGTACCCCGGCGCGCTCCAGCGCCAGCCGCAGCGCGCGGGCGTAGTGGGCCGGGTCCGGGCCGACCGCCGGGTCGGTGGGCGCGGCGTCGTGGGTGGCGGCCCAGCCGGTGACCTCCCCGTAGACGCGGGCACCCCGGGACAGCGCGTGGCCCAGTTCCTCCACCACGAAGACCGCACCGCCCTCGGCCGGCACGTACCCGCTCGCCGCGACGTCGAAGGGCCGGTACGCCCGCTCCGGGTCGGACACGTCGCTGAGCAGGCCGGAACGGAGCTGGCAGGCCAGCGCGTACGGGCTCAGCGGGCACTCGGTCGCCCCGGCGATCACCACGGGTGTGCCCCGGCGGATGGTGCGCACCGCGTGCGCCAGGCTGTCCAGCCCGCCGGCGGACTCGGACACGGTCACCCCGGACGGCCCCTTGAACTGGTGGCGGATCGACAGCTGCCCCACGCTCGCCGCGTAGAACCAGGCGATCGACTGGTACGCCCCGACGGTGCGGCTCGGCCCGCCCCAGAGCCGTTGCAGCTCCCGCTGCCCGAACAGGTTGCCGCCCGACGAGCTGGCGAGCGTGACCGCCCACTTGTACGGGTCGGGCGACACCTCGGGCAGCCCGGCGTCGGCGAGCGCCAGCTTGGTGGCGGCGAAGCCGAGGTGCGTCCACCTGTCCGTCTGCACCCGCTGCCGGGTGTCGCTGAACCCGGCCGGGTCGAAGCCGGCCACCTCCCCGGCCACCCGGGTCGGGTACCGCTCCGGGTCGAACAGCGTGATCGGCCCGGTGCGCCGGGTGCCCGCGAGCACGGTGTTCCAGTGCGCCTCGGCGCCGACGCCGCTGGGCGCGACCACGCCGATGCCGGTCACCACCGCACGCGCGGTCATGTCGGCACCGCCGCCAGCCGGCGGAACACCATCGCCGACTGGAAGCCGCCGAACCCGCTGCCCACCGACAACGCCACATCCACCGGCACCTCCCGGGCCTCGTTCGGCACGTAGTCCAGGTCGCACTCCGGGTCGCGGGTGGTCCAGTTCGCGGTGGGCGGCACCACGCCGTACTCGATGGCGAGCGCGCAGGCAGCCATCTCGATCGAGCCGATGGCGCCGAGCGAGTGGCCGACCATCGACTTGATCGAGCTGATCGGCACCCGGTACGCCGTCTCCCCCAGCGCCCGCTTGAACGCCGCAGTCTCGTGCCTGTCGTTCTGCCGGGTGCCGGAGCCGTGCGCGCTGACGTACGACACGGCCGTCGGGGCCAGCCGGGCCTGCCGCAGCGCGTCGCTGATAGCCACCGCCATCTCCGCGCCGTCCGGGCGCAGCCCGGTCATGTGGAAGCCGTTGCTGCGGCTGGCGTACCCGGCGACCTCGCAGTAGACGTGCGCGCCCCGGCGGCGGGCGTGCTCGGCCTCCTCCAGCACCAGCACCGCGGCGCCCTCGGCGAGGACGAACCCGTGCCGGTCGGCGTCGAACGGCCGGGAGGCGTGCTCCGGGTCGTCGTTGTCCGGACTGGTCGCGCCGATCGCGTCGAACGAGGCGACGGTGACCGGGGAGATCGGCGAGTCGGCCGCGCCGGCCAGTACCACGTCGGCCTCGCCGTCGGCGACGAGCTGGTGGGCATACCCGATGGCGTCGATGCCGGAGGTACAACCGGTGGAGATCACCTGCGCCGGGCCGTGCAGGCCGTGCCGGCAGGCCACGTCGGCGGCCAGGCTGCTGGGCACCAGCGCCTGGTAGAGGTACGGCCCGCCGAGCGCGTGGTCGACCAGCCAGTGCCGGCCGGAGTCGCTGACCCGCACGTACTCCTGCTCCAGCGCCATGGTCCCGCCGACGGCGGTGCCGAGCACCACACCGGCGCGTTCCCGTTGCGCGTCGCTGAGGGCGAGGCCGCTGTCCGCGAGCGCCTCGGCGGAGCAGGCGAGCGCGAACTGCACGTACCGGTCGGCGCGCTGCCGTTCGGCGAGCGTGATCCCGGCGGCGTCCGGGTCGAAGTCGCACTCGGCGGCGATCTGCGACCGGAACGGCGACGGGTCGAAGAAGCTGATCCGTCGGGTCGCGGTACGTCCCTCGGTGATCGTCTTCCAGAAGCGGTCCCGGGTGGCTCCGCCGGGTGCGACGACGCCGATGCCGGTGACCACGGTACGGCGGCCGGTCACGACGGCTCCCGTGGCGGCGGTGCGGCGCTCTCGGTGTCGACGTGGCCGAGTTCCGGGCGGGGGGCGAGCGGTCCGAGGTGGAACACCACCTCGGCGGGCTCGTCGCCGGTGTTGCGCAGCCGGTGCCGCACGTCCTTCGGCACGTAGAGCGCCTCCCCGGCGGCGACCGGCACCGGCGTGTCGTCCAGGTCGACGGTGATCGCGCCGCGGGCGACGTAGAGGAACTCCTCGCTGTACGGGTGGTAGTGCTCGGCGATCCGCTCCCCCGGCGCGAGCGTGGCGACGCCCATGAATCCGGAGGTGCTGCCGACCGTCTTCGGGCCGAGCAGCACCCGCAGTTCCCCGCCCCGGCGGCGGTCGGCGGGTACGTCGTGGACGGAGACCCGGGCGGTGGTGGTGTCGGTCATCGCGCGCCTCCCGCGTGCGCCCGCTCGATCTTCTCCTTGATCACGGCGAGCTGGATCGTGCTGTTGGTGTTGATCCGGTCGGTCATGCCGGCGTTGTCGATGGGCGCGTCGGGCTTCATCGCGAAGTCCTGCGTCCAGGTCATCCGGGTGCCGCCGGGCGTCTCGTCGTAGCGCCAGTGGATGCGCATGTACTCGAACGGGCCGGTCTCGACGCGCCGGGCGTGCACCTCGCGGGTGGCCGGGTCGGCGGTGCGTTCGCTGACCCAGCTCCACGCCACGCCGTTGGAGTCCGGGTGCATGGTGAGCCGGAAGCGCACGGTGGCGCCGTCGCGGTGCAGGATCTCCGCGGTCGCGTACTCGGTGAACAGGTCCGGCCACCGGGCCACGTCGTTGGTGATCTCCCAGACCAGCGGCAGCGGCGCGGCGATCTCCACGGCGTTCTCGGTGTGCCCGGGCGGGTCCGCCTTGCGGGCCACCAGGTCGGCGACGCCGGCGATGCTGAGCTGCCCGGCCTGTTCGGGGATCTTCACCCGCCACCTGTCGGCCACCACCGCTGACAGTTCGAGCAGCGCCAGCGAGTCCATGCCCAGCTCCTCCAGGCTCGCGGCGGGCGCGCCGGCGGCGGCGTCCGGGTCCAGGCCGCAGTGCGTGACCAGGATGTCGGTGATCTCACGGGCGAGCGGGCGGTCGGGGGCGACGGTCATCGGTTCCTCCAGGTGGTCGGGCCGGCGGCGGGCACGGCGCTGACGGGGGTACGGCTGCCCGGCTCGGCCGCAGCGCGCGGGTCGGGCACGACGGCCCGCGCCGGGGGCGCCCCGGCCGCGTCGTCGGCGGGCGGGGCGAGCAGGCGTTCCACCAGGGCGGTGGTGTGCCGGGCGGCGCGGAACGCCGGGTCGCGCAGCACCCGCCGGGCGAACGGGATGGTGGTACGCACGCCGGGACCGGCCACGTCGAACTCGGCCAGCGCCCGGTCGAGCCGGTCCAGTGCGGCGTCGCGGTCCGGCGCCCACACCGCCACCTTCGCCAGCAGCGAGTCGTAGTGCGGGCTGACCAGGTAGCCGACGTGCCCGTGGGTGTCGACCCGGGTGAACGGGCCGCCCGGCGGGCGGAACCGGTCCAGCCGGCCCGGTGCGGGCGCGAAGTCGCGGTCCGGGTCCTCCACGTTGACCCGGCACTCGATCGCCACGCCGTCCAGCCGTACGTCGGACTGGCGCAGCCGCAGCGGCGTGCCGTACGCCACGTGCAACTGTTCCTGCACGAGGTCGATGCCGGTGACCATCTCGGTGACCGGGTGTTCCACCTGGATCCGGCAGTTGATCTCCAGGAAGTGGCAGCGTTCGGCCTCGTCGACCAGGAACTCCACCGTCCCGGCGCCGGTGAAGCCGACCGACAGCGCGCCGCGCAGCGCCACCTCGGCGACGGTGTCCAGGGTGGCCTGCCGCAGCGCGGGCGCGGGCGCCTCCTCGATCAGCTTCTGGTGCCGGCGCTGCACCGAGCAGTCCCGGGTGCCCAGGTGCACACCGTTGCCGTGGCCGTCGCAGAGCACCTGCACCTCGACGTGGCGCGCGTCGGCGAGATACCGCTCGACGTACACACGGTCGTCGCCGAACGCGACCTGCGCGGCCGCGCGGGTGCGGGCGTACGCGCGGGGCAGCTCGGCGGCCGAACGCACCACTGTCATGCCGCGCCCGCCACCGCCCGCCGCGGCCTTCACGATCACCGGGTAGCCCACCTCGGCGGCCACCTCCTGCGCCTCGCCGACGCTGGGCAGTGTCCGGACGCTTCCCGGCGGCAGCGGCAGCCCGGCTGCGCTCATCAGCGCGCGGGCGGTCGACTTGTCCGCCAGTGCGGCCATCACCTGCGGCGGCGGGCCGACGAAGACCAGCCCGTTCTCGGCGCAGATCTCGGCGAAGTCGGCGTCCTCGGACAGGAAGCCGTAGCCGGGGTGGACCGCCTGCGCGCCGGTCTGCCGGGCGGCCTCCACGATCGCCGCCGCGTTGAGGTAGCTGCGCCGGCTGGCCGCCGGGCCGATCCGTACCGCCTCGTCGGCGAGCCGTACCGGCAGCGAGTCGGCGTCGGCGCTGGAGTGCACCACCACCGTGCGCACGCCGAGTTCCCGGCAGGCGCGCAGCACTCGCAGCGCGATCTCGCCCCGGTTGGCGATCAGCACCTTGTCGAACATCAGGAGTCCTGTCCGGTGACCGGTTCCAGGGCGATCAGCGGCTGGTCGTACTCGACGGGCTTGCCGTCGTCGACAAGCACCTCGACCACCCGTCCGGCCTGGCCGGCGGTCACCTCGTTCATCAGCTTCATGGCCTCGACGATGCCGACCACCTGGCCCGGGCGGACCATGTCGCCGACCGCGACGAACGGCATCGCGCCGGGTTCGGGAGCGCGGTAGAACGTGCCGACCACCGGTGAGCGAACGACCGGCCGGTCGGTCGACGGCGCCGCACGCGCGGCGGGTTCGGCGGCCCGTGCCGGCAGCGCCCCGGCCGGTTCGGCGGCGCGCTGCGCCGGTGCCGCCGGGTCGTGCCACTCGACCTCCAGCACCGACTCGCCGGTGCGCAGCCGCACCCGGCGCACCGGCCCGGCCAGGTCGGCGACGAGCTTGCGGGCCTGCCGGCGCAGCCCGTCGAGCACCTGCTCGGCCTCGGCGTCCGCCATCACGCCACCTCCGCCCGGCCACCGGCCGGGGAGGCAGCCGGGGACGGTCCGGCCGCGCGGGCCGCGCCGAAGCGGCGGAAGCGCTGCCGGCGGCGGCGGACCAGCGTGGCCGGAGGGACGGTGAGCAGCGGGGCGAGGTTCGCCGCCACGGCCCGGCGCAGCAGCTCGGCCGCGCCGCCCGGGTCGGCGTGGGCGGCCGGGCGCGGCTCCGGCACCAGCTCGTCGACGACGCCGAGGCGGCACAGGTCGGCGCCGGTGAGCCGCAGCGCGCGGGCCGCCTGCGGGGCGGCCGAGCTGTCCGGCCAGAGGATCGCGGCGCAGCCCTCCGGGCTGATCACCGAGTAGACGGCGTGTTCCAGCATGAGCACCCGGTCGGCGACCGCGAGCGCGAGCGCGCCGCCGCTGCCGCCCTCCCCGGTGACCACCGCCACCACCGGCGTGGGCAGCACGGTGAGCGCGAGGATGTTCTCCGCGATCGCCGCCGCCTGGCCCTGCTGCTCGGCGCTCACCCCCGGGTCCGCGCCGGGCGTGTCCACGAGCGTCACCACCGGCAGCCGCAGCCGCGCCGCGAGACGCATCAGCCGCAGCGCCTTGCGGTGACCGGCGGGGCTGGCCATGCCGAAGTTGCGGGTCACCAGCTCGGCTGTGGTGTGCCCCTTCTGGTGGCCGATCACCATCACCGGCCGTCCGTCCAGGCGGGCGATGCCGCCGACGACAGCCGGGCAGTCCGCGCCGAGCCGGTCGCCGTGCAGCTCCACGAAACCGTCGAACGCGGTCTCCAGGTAGTCCAGTGTGGTCGGCCGGCCCGGGTGCCGCGCCGTGCGTACCGTCTCCCAGGGGTCGCGGTCCGGCCGCGTGGTCGCTGTGGGCGCGGTGGCCGGCGGGCGCGGGGCGGGCGCGGTCTCCGGGGCGCGGCGGCCCGCCTCGGCGGCGGCGAGCAGCGCCGCGAGCCGGCCCCGCAGCGCGTGCCGGGGCACCACCATGTCCACCTGGCCGTGCCGCAGCAGGTATTCCGCGGTCTGGAAGCCCTCCGGCAGCTTCGCGCCGGTGACCTGGCGGATCACTCGAGGGCCGGCGAAGCCCAGCCGGGCGCCGCTCTCGGCCAGCACCAGGTCGGTGTTCGTGGCGAAGGAGGCGGCCACCCCGCCGTACGTGGGATCGGTGACCACGCTGACAGTGAGCAGGCCCGCCTCCCGCATCCCGGCGAGGGCCTGGCTGACGGTGGCCATCTGCATCAGCGACAGCGCGCCCTCCTGCATCCGCGCCCCGCCCGACGCGGTCACCAGCACCAGCGGGATGCCGTCGGCGAGCGCCCGCTCGGCGGTCCGGGTGATCAGCTCACCGACCGCGCAGCCGAGGCTGCCGCCGAGGAAGCGGAAGTCCATCACCGCCAGCGCGACCGGGTGCCCGCCCAGCCGGGCGGTGCCGCAGAGCACCGCCTCGTCCAGGCCGGTCGCCGCGCGGGCCGCGCCGAGCCGGTGCGGGTACGGCAACTCGTCGACGAACTCGATCGGGTCGACGCGTACCGCCCGGTCCGGCAGCGGGACGAACGAGTCCGGGTCGGCCAGCTGCGCCACCCGGTCCGGCGCGTCCAGCCGCGCGTGCGAGCCGCACTCCGGGCAGACGTCCAGGTTCCGGCGCAGCCGCTTGCGGTAGAGCAGCGACGCGCATCCGTCGCACCTCGACCAGAGCTGCTCGTCGCGCGGGGCGGTCGTGGTCACAGTGGCCGCCCGGCGGTGTCGTACCGGTGGGCCGGCGCGTCGTAGCGGTAGAAGCAGTGCGCCATCGCGTCGCGCGGCGACCGCCAGGTCGGCAGGTACGGCGAGATGTACGGCCGCAGCCGCTCGCTGATCCGGATGAACTCCGGATGCCCGCGGTTGTCCTCCACCGCGCCCTGCGCGGGCGTCTCCGTCTCCAGCAGATGGACGTAGAGGTCGTGCAGCCGGTACAGCGAACGGTGCCGGACCCCGACCAGGCCGGGCAGCTCGGTCGCGTCGGACTCGGCGAAGATCTCGGCCACCCGGTCCTCGGCCGTCGGCACCACCTTGGCGACGATGAGCGAACGGTCCATTCGCGCCTCCTGGACGTCCCGGTGCGCGGCGAACCGGTCGCGCCGCACGGATTGCCACACGGTCGCGCCGACGGCGTCTACCGGGCGTCAACCGGGCCCCATCGGGCCACAAACATGGTGACGCTGCGTTGACGCAAGCTGTGCGCGAGCTATGGGAAGATCGCTTTCCGGCCCCCGGGTGACGACACTTCTTCGCAGATCACGGGCGTATTACCGAGCCCACTACGGATAGTCAGGTGACCGACCGACCGTTGACTGAGAGTAACAGGCGTTGATATTCTGCGTCTCGGTCAGCCCGGCCACGGTGGAGCTTCCGGCCGTGGCGGAGGCGTTCCGACACCGGCGTCGCGGGCGGCGGTCCGGGCAACGCGAAACGGTCGGGACGAGGGTTCCGGTGCTGGGGGGTGCGCCGTGTCGGGTGGATCGAGAATGCCGACGGCGGGCGAACCCGCCCCACGGGTGTCACTGCATCTGCTGGGCGGCTTCCAGCTGCTGCACGACGACACGCCCGTGGTCGTACCCCGGGGGTTGCAACGCGTCATCGCGCTGATCGGCCTGCGCCCGGCCGCGACCCGCAGCCACCTCGCCGGGCTGCTGTGGCCCGAGACGCCTGAAGAGCGGGCGCTGTCGTCGCTGCGCACCGCGCTGTGGCGGCTGCGGCAGGATCCGTGCTGCCCGCTGCGCACCGACGGCGACACCGTCCGCCTCGGACCGACCGTCCGCCTCGACGTGGACGACCTGGTGGAGACCGCGGCGCTGGTCCGCGAGGGCGCCGTCCCGCGCGGCGCCGCCGGCGCCGGACGCCACGACCTGCTCCCCGGCTGGTACGACGACTGGGTGCTGCTGGAACGCGAACGGCTGCGCCAGCTGCGCCTGCACATGCTGGAGGAACTCGCCGGCAACCACCTCACCGCCGGACGGCACGGCGAGGCGCTGGAGGCGGCGCTGGAGGCGATGGCCGCCGAACCGCTGCGGGAGACCCCGCACCGCCTGGTGGTCCGCATCCACCTGGCCGAGGGCAACGCGTTCGAGGCGGTCCACTCCTTCTACGTCTACCGGGACCTGCTGCTGCGCGAGCTGCGCCTGGAGCCGTCCCCGGCGATGACCGCGCTGCTCGACGACACCCTCGCGCCGATCCGCCGGGCCAGCCGCCCGGAGCCGCCGCCGCGCCGCACGGACCGGACCGCCAAGCCGGCGCCGCGCGCCCCCGCCTCACCATCGCCACCACCATCAATGCCCCGGGGTACGCGGTGACGGCGAGGTGACAGCGCGACCGGCACGGTGAAGCCAGCACCGCGGCGGCGAGAGGGGTCACTATGAGTCGACTGTTGGTGGTCAGCCGGATCGTGCCGGGCGCACAGGGACGGGTGGCGCAGATCTTCGCCGAGGCCGACGCCACCGAACTGCCGCACCTCACCGGCGTCCGGCACCGGTCGCTGTACTACCTGCACGACCTGTGCGTCCATCTGATGGAGACCGTCGACGTCGCCCCCGGCCTGACCGCGGAACTGCGCGACAACCCGCTCTACGAACAGGTGAACAAGCGGCTGTCCGCGCACACCTCCCCGTACCTGCCGACCTGGCACTCGCCCCGCGACGCCGTAGCCGGCTGCTTCTACAGCTGGGACTGTGCCGACACCCCTGCGCCCGACCGGATCCACTGACCGGCCACGGGCGACGGACGGGACGCCCCGGAACCACGCACGGCACCCAGGTTCCGGGGCGTCTCCCCGTTCTCCGAGCCGTTCGACCCGCCTTCCGGCACACGCTCGGTCATCCTCCGGGCACCGGCCGACACCGCCGGTCCCACCGCTGCGGCCCGACCCCGGGCTGCCTGTCGTGCGCCGCGCGCGTGTGCGAAGCTGCCCCGAGTCTTTCGCCACCGTCGTGCACGTACATAGAAGGAGGTTGGCCATGCCGTCGAGCTTCGGGCAGTGGCTGTTCGTCATCCTGGCCCTGCTCATCGGATTCGGCGTCGGCTGGTTCTTCGTCGGCCGCCGCCGGTCCGGCACTCCGGCGACGCCCACGGTGGAGACCGCCCCCGCGGTGACCGCCACCGTCGACGAGCCGCGTCCGGTCGCTGTGGTCGACGGGCCCCCGGCCGCAGCCACCGTGTCCGAGCCCGCCCCCGCCGAGTCCCCGACCGCCGAGCCGGCCGTCGCCACCGCCGCCCGTTCCGACGACGAGCCGGCCGCGTCCTCCCCCGCCGCCTCCGACGCGGCCGTCTCCGAGCCCGTAGTGTCCGAGCCCGTAGTATCGGAGCCGGTCGTGTCCGAGCCGGTCGTGTCCGAGCCGGTCGTGTCCGAGCCGGTCGTGTCCGAGCCGGTCGTGTCCGAGCCGATGTCGGCGACGTCCGAGACCGAGCCGGTGTCCACCGAACCGGTTGCCGCGCCCGTGGCCGACGCCGAGCCGGTGACGGCTCCGGCCACCGCCGACGTGGACGAGCCGGTCGAGGAGAAGCAGCCCGCGATCGGCGCAACCATCGACGCGCCGGCCACCGAGGCCGCGCCGGTCGAGGCCACCGAGCCGGTCGCCGTGCCCGCCCCGCGTACCTCGGTCGAAAACGACGTACCCGCCGCGGCGGACACCGACGCGCCGGACGACTTCCGGCGGATCCAGGGCATCGGGCCGAAGCTGGCAACCGCCCTGCAGGACGCCGGGATCCGCACCTACCGGCAGCTCGCCGAGCTGGACGAGGCCTCGCTGCGGCAGACGGTGAAGGCCGCCGGCCTGCGCTCCGCGCCGGGTCTGGCCACCTGGCCGCAGCAGGCAAAGGTGCTGGCGGGTGCCGGCGCGGACGCCGACCGGGTGCTCCCGGCCGGCGCCGAGTAGACGCTCCCCCGTGTTCCAGGCCGGTGGTGACGATGGTCGCCACCGGCCTGGCGCGTTTCCCACCCGCCAGTACCGGACCGGCTACATCATCACCCCACCGACCCCGCCACCTCCCCGAACTGACACACCGCCCACCAGAACCCGAAGTGGTGACACCACCACCCACCCCATCACCCCACGCCTGACCGGTATGCCGGAAAGCCGACCGTGCGGGGACGGGCGTCGCTACCGTCGGTGAAGGGCCGGGACGGCCCGCCGCGCGTACCGCCACCCGCAGGAGCATCTCGTGCCCACCGCAGCGCCGGAGCCCGCCGACCGGCGACCGCCGGTCCGCGATCCGGAGGCGCCGCGCCGGGTGACGCTGCTCGAACTCTTCTTCGACCTGGTCTACGTGGTGGCGCTGGCGTTGATCTCGCGCAACCTGGTCGGGTCGGTCACCTGGGAGCGGGCCGCCGAGTCGCTGGTCATGCTGATGGCGATCTGGTGGACGTGGGCGATCACCACGCTGGTCACCGACATCTACGACCCGCGGCGCACCGAGATCAAGCTGCTGATCGTGGCGGTGATGTTCGGCGCCCTGCTGATGACCACCGCCATCCCGGAGGCGTTCGGCGCCCGAGGGCTGGTGTTCGCCGGCACGTACGTGGCGATCCATCTCGGACGCGGCCTGTTCCTCATGCCCGCCGTCCGGCGGCACCCGCAGAGCAACCGCCGGGCACTGCGTATCTTCGTCTGGTTCGCCGTGTCGGCGGTGCCCTGGCTGGTCGGCGCGCTGGCCGCGCACGGCACCGCCCGCCTGTGGTTCTGGGCCGCCGCCCTGGCCATCGACTACCTGGGGTTCCGTCTGGCGTACCCGGTGCCCGGTCTGGGCGCGGTGCCGGAGGCCCAGCGCAACGTGACCGCCGAGCACCTGTCCGAGCGGTACCAGCAGTTCTTCATCATCGCGCTGGGCGACGCCGTGCTGGTCGCCGGCACCGTGTTCAGCCTGCACCACTCCGAGCTGGAGAACCTGGCCGCCTTCACCATCGCGTTCGCCACCACGCTGCTGCTCTGGCGCGTCTACGTACACAAGTCCGGTGAGCTGCTGCCGCACGCCATCGCCCGGGCCGCCCAGCCGAGCCGGTTTCTCAACACCGCGCCGTACACCCATCTGCTGATGGTGGCCGGGGTGGTGACCACCGCGGCGGGGTTCGACCTGGTCCTGCTGGAGCCGACCGGCCACACGCCGCCGGCCTGGCTGGCGGTGATCCTCGGCGGGCCGGCGCTGTTCCTGGCCGGGCGGGCCGCCTTCGAGTACGAGGTGTTCAGCCGGGTCTCGCCGTCGCGGCCGGGCGGGGTGCTGGCGCTGCTGTCGATCGCGCCGGCCGGGTTGTTCCTCGCGCCGGTCTACGCCTCGGCCGGGGCGATGCTGGTCCTGGCCGGAGTGGCGTTCGCCGACTACCGCCGCAGCCGGGGCCGCCCGCCGGAGGAGCCGATGCCGCCGCACTGAGGTAATCGGAATCGGCCGTGCCGGCACCTGCGCGCCGTTTGGCGGATCACCCGGACGGGGTACAAGGCCTCCACCTCGAATCCACCACGACCCCAGTGGAGGCAACTGATGCGCGGCACCTCGATAGTCGGCGTCCTGGTCGTCATCTGGCTCATCATCGGCGCCATCGCCGCCGGTCAGCGCGGCTACTACGGCAACGACGAAACCAACTGTGCGGAGGCGGGCACGATCCTGGTCACCATCGTGGCCGGCCCGCTGAACTACATCGGCGCCAACCCGAAGGTGGACTGCAAGCTCCCCGAGCCGTCGAAGTAGGCCGCCGCTCCCGTACTCCCCTCCCGGCCCGCGCCCGCCCGTCGAGCGCGGGCCGTTTCGTGTCCGCGGCGCGGACCGTCACCACTCCTACGGCGTCCTAGGAGGCTGGGTTCCGCCTGGTTTGCCGCCGGAACCGGTGGGAACGGCAGCGGTTCCGCGACGACGGAACGGAGAACCGGGCATGCGCATCGGCTACAAGCTCGCCTCGGAGGCGTTCGGGCCCCAGGAACTCATCCGGCAGGCGATCCGGGCCGAGGAGGCCGGCTTCGACTTCGTCGAGATGAGCGACCACTACCACCCCTGGCTGGAGGCGCAGGGGCACTCCTGCTTCACCTGGAGCGCGCTCGGCGCGATCGCCGCCCGCACCACCACCCTCGGCCTCGCCACCGGCGTCACCTGTCCATCGGTCCGCTACCACCCGGCGATCGTCGCGCAGGCCGCCGCCACCATGGCGCTGATCTCCGACGGGCGGTTCACGCTCGGGGTGGGCGCCGGGGAACGACTCAACGAACACGTCGTCGGGCAGGGGTTCCCCAGCGTACGGGGGCGGCACGAGCGGCTGCGCGAGGCGCTGGAGATCATCCGGCTGCTCTGGCAGGGCGGCTACCGCTCGTACGGCGGCCGGCACCTGCAACTGGAGGACGCCCGCATCTGGGACCTGCCCGAGCAGCCGCCGGTGATCGCCGTGGCGGCGAGCGGCCGGGAGTCGGCAGGTCTCGCGGCCGAGCTGGGCACCGGCCTGTTCGCCACCGAGCCGAAGTCGTCGATCGTCGACCAGTACCGCAACGCCGGCGGCCAGGGCCCGCGCTACGCCGAGGTGCCGATGGCCTGGGCCACCGACGAGGAGACGGCGGTGCGCGCGGCACGGGAGACCAGCCGCTGGGCGATCACCGGCTGGAAGGTGATGAGCGAGCTGCCCAACCCGGTGAACTTCGACGCCGCCACCACCTGGGTCGAGGACCACCACATCCGGCAGCAGTTCTCCGTCGGCCCGGACGTGGCGCCGCACGTGGAGAAGGCGCGGACGTACGTGGAGGCCGGCTTCGACCACATCGTGCTGCAGAACGCCGGGCCGGACCCGGACGGCTTCCTGGACTTCTGCGCCAGCGACCTGCTCGCCCGGGTCCGCGCGCTCGGCTAGTCCCGCTGCTCGCCGGTCACTCGCGCGTCAGCCGCCGACGTGGATGCCGGGGCGGCGGGTCGGGTCCGGCTCGGACTTGCGGATGATCTCCCGCACCACCGGCGGGGTGTCGCCCCGGCCGAGGATGAGGTAGCGCAGCAGGTGCGCGATCGGGTTCCCCTCCGACCACTCGAAGTGGCAGTGCGGGCGCACCCCCGTCGCGTCCCGCAACGCGAGCAGGATCGCGGCTATCGCGTTCGGTGCCGCCGGGCTGCTGGTACGCAGGATCCGGTAGCCGCCGGACTCCACGCCGTGCACCCGCAGTACCTGACTGAACTGGGACGGATCGCTCACGTCGATCTCCAGGAACAGCACGTCGGCGGCGCCCGGCACCGGGTTCATCGACCGCTGCGCCCGTTCCTTGACCCGGTACTCCTTGACCGACCCGCGCTGCCGCTTGTTGGCGATCAGGTGCAACCGCCCGTCCCGGGCCACCGACTCGTCGACGAAGCGGCGGGCCGCCTCGTCGAACTCGATCCGCTCGGCGCGCAGCTCGGTGGTCCGGGTGACCCGGGAGATCAGCGACACCGCGACGATCCCGGCGATGAAGAACCCGGAGATGGTGATGCCGTCGGGCTTCTCCACCACGTTCTCCACCAGCGCGTACAGCAGCACGGCGGTGAGCAGCGCGAACCCGGCCCCGGCGGCGCGGCTGCGGGCGCGCACCGCCGCGATGGTCACCGCTATCGCGCCGGAGACCATCATCGCGAGGATGCCCGTGGCGTACGCGCCGGCCTGGGCGTTCACGTCGGCGGAGAAGGCGATCGTGATGGCGATGCTGATCGCGGTGTAGACCAGCACCACCGGGCGCACCGCCCGCCCCCACTCCGGGGCCATGCCGTACGACGGCAGGTAGCGGGGCACGATGTTGATCAGCCCGGCCATCGCCGAGGCGCCGGCGAACCAGAGGATGAGCACGCTGCTGATGTCGTAGACGGTGCCGAACGCCTCGCCGAGGTGCTCGTGGGCGAGGAAGGCCAGCGCCCGGCCGTTCGCCGGACCGCCCGGGTCGAACGCCTCGGGCGGGATCAGCACTGTGGTCACGAACGTGGTGGCGATCAGGTAGACCGACATGATCAGCGCGGCGGCGGTGAGCAGGCGGCGGGTGTTGCGGATCCGGGCGTCCAGCCGCCGCTGCGCGTCCTCCCCTTCGCCCCGCACCAGCGGCATCATGCTCACCCCGGTCTCGAACCCGGACAGGCCGAGCACCAGCAGCGGGAACGCGAGCACGCTGGTGACCAGGACGTCGCCGGGCCCGCCGGCGTCGGTCAGCCGGCCCGTCCAGTCACCGAGCAGGCCCGGATCGGCGACGACCTCGGCCACCCCGGCGACCACCACCACCGCGTTCAACGCCAGGAACACGGCCACCAGCGGAATGGCGACCTGCACGGCCTCGCTGAACCCGAGCAGGAACACGCCGCCGAGCACGAGCAGCAGCGCCACGGTGACCAGCACCGCCGCGGTGCCGCCGTGCGGGAACGACCCCGGCAGCACCGGGTTCTCCAGCAGGTGCACGCTGGCGTCGGCGGCGGACAGCGTGATCGTGATGATCCACGAGGTGGCGACGAAGCCGAGCAGCACCAGCACGAAGATCTTGCCGCGCCAGAACGGCAGCAGCCGCTCCAGCATGGCCACCGAACCCTGCCCGTGCGGGCTCTCCCGGGCCACCCGGCGGTACATCGGCAGCATCCCGAGCAGCGTCAGCGCCACGATCAGCAGCGTGGCCAGCGGGCTGAGCGCGCCGGCCGCGACGGCGGCGATGCCGGGCAGGTAGGACAGCGTGGAGAAGTAGTCGACGCCGGTCAGGCACATCACCTGCCACCACGGGTGGGACCGGGTCTGGTGCTCGCGGACCTCCGGGCCGACCGGCTCGACCCGGTGGGCGAACAACCACCGGTGCAGGCGGCCCGCCGGTGCCGCCGGCCGCGTCGGGGCCGCCACCCGTTCCGGCAGCTCCGGCACGGTACGGCCGGCCCGCTCGGCGTGGTCGCCGTGCCGACCGGCCCGGGCCGCGGCGGCAGCGTGCGCCTCCCGGCGCCGCTCCCGCGTACGCCGGGGCTGTTCCGGCTCCCCCGCCTGCCCCATCTGCTCCCCTTCGTCCCTATGAAGACGGTAGGGGTTGTCCCGGGCGCGGCCCGGCCGAACCGGTCAAAGATCCGGTCCGCGGGTCAGCGCGGCGCGCACCGCCGCAGGGTCGGCCACCGTCACGGTGACCGCCGGGTGCCGCACCCAGGGGCCGGGGGCCAGCGCCGGCACCGGCTCGGCGAAGCGCAGGCAGAGCCCGCCGGCCACGCTGGTGCCGAAGGTCACCCCGCCGTCGGCCGCCGACAGGTGCGGGCCGATCGCCCGCCACCAGCGGTACGGCCCGCTCACCTCGGCTCCGGTCACGTTGCCCGGCGTGGTGCGCAGCAGCCACGGCCCGAACCGGACGACGAACGCGTCCGGGCCCCAGTCGAGCCAGGCCGTGGCGGGCCGGACGCCGAGCAGTGCCAGCGGCAGCCGGAACGCCGGGTCGAAGCGGAACGGGAAGCGGCGGGCCGGGCCCGGCGGGAACGCCCCGGGGCCGGCCGGTTCGTCTGGTGGCACGGCGCCGAGGTACCCGGTGCGGCGGGCTCGACACCCCCGGGCGGCGTTCCCGCGTCCCGCGCCCGGACGGCGGGACGCGGGAACCCCCCGTCCCGGCTACTGCAGGAACGCCCCGAGGGGCGACAGCAGCAGCCGGCCGAGCAGCGCGGCGTTGTCGTCCAGCCGCGTCCGCTCACACTCGCGGGCGTCCGGGTCGTGCCGGCAGCGCCAGATCTTCTGCGCGTTGCGCCAGGCCACGTTCCGGGTGTACTCCACCAGTTCGCCCTGGTACCAGTCGTCGATCTCGCCGTTCACCATGTCGATCATGAGCTGCCAGTTGTCCAGGTAGCCACGGCGCAGGTCCGGGATCCGCTCGGCGAAGATCTTGTTGATCTCCAGGTAGTCGCGGTGCTGGTCGCTGCCGTCGATCGGCTCGGACTCCAGGCTGTCGAACGTGGTCACCAGCGCGAACGGCAGGTCGTAGTTGATGTGCGCGTTGACGCCCGCGGCGGCCGACGGCAGCGGTCGGGCGTCCGGGCCGCGCATCCGCTTGAACAGGCACGACCACGCCTTCGGGGTGCTCGGGCTGGAGTCGGTCCAGAACCGCAGCGCCTCGAAGTAGCGGGCCGCGAACTCCACGTCCAGCCGGGCCAGGAACGCCGGGTCGCAGAACCGGTCGTCGTACAGGCCGTCGAGCACGGTGCTGGTGATGACCAGGTAGAGCTTGTTGAAGTCGGCGAGCGGGCAGCTCTCCTCCAGCGGCGGCAGCCGGACCAGCAGGTCCTGCAGCTTGGTCAGATGGTCCACGACCGCCGGCACGTCGGCGGGGTGGTCGGCGAGCAACCCGACGATGTCCTGGTGCACAGGACCCCAGACCGGTTCGGTCATCTCTCCTCCACCGCGCCCCCGGCGCCCCCACGACGCCACCACCCCTGTTCCGCGGGACAGCCTGCCAGGCGCCGTCCACCCGGCGGATCCGTCGAACGACGTATTGGCGACGTACGCCTACTCCACGCCGTTGCGCAGGAAGATGGCGCTGGCCTGCACCCGCGTGCGTACCTGGAGCTTGTCGAAGATGTGCGAGACGTGGACGCCGATGGTCCGCTCGCTGATGAACAACCGCTGGCCGATCTCCCGGTTGGTCAGCCCCTCGGCGACCGCGGCGAGCACCTCCCGCTCCCGGGCGGTGAGCGTCGCCAGCTCGTCCACCGCCGGTCCGGCGGGCGCCGCCGCCCGCTGCCGGGGCACCGGCGCGGGATCCGGCGCGGCGTCCAGGGGCACCCGGGCCCGCGAGGCGATGGTACGGATCTCCGCGGTCAGCGGCACCGCGCCGAGCGACTGGGCCATTGCGTACGCCCGGTGCAGCAGCTTGCCGGCGGTGGCCACCCGGCTGCGGCGGGCCAGCAGCGCCTCGGCCTGCCGCAACCGCGAGTACGCCGCCGGGTAGGGGTGGTTGCGCCGGTCCCATTCGAGCGCGGAACGCTCCCACAGCGCCGGGTCGCCACGGCCGTCGTCGAGCCGGCTCAGTTCGGCGTCGCAGAGCGCGAGGAACCCCTCGGCGACGTACCGCACCGGCGCGCCCGCCTTGGCGCTCTTGCCGGTCACCCGGTCGACCACCTCGCGCAGCCGGCGTACCGCGTTGGGGTCCACCTCGATCGTCCGGCCGGCCGCCGCCTCGGCCTCCGCGCGCAGCCCGTGCCAGGCCAGCGTGGCCAGCACGATCACGTCGTCGGAGCGGCTCTCGGTCAGGCCCCGCTGCACCGCCTGCCGGGCCAGGTCGTGCCGGCCCTGCCACATGGCCAGGCCGGCGCGCAGGATGAGCATCGGCAGCACGTGCCGGGCGCCGCCGCCGGCCAGCACCGTCGCCACCGCCTCCAGATCGCGGTCGGACGCCTCGACGTCGCCGTACCCGACGGAGAGCCGGCACCGGGCCAGCAGCAGCTCGACCGCGTCGGCCCCGGAGGGACGGTGCCGCAGCGCGGCGGCGACCACCTTCTCCGCCTCGGCCCACTGCCCCACCCGGAACAGCCCGTTCGTCGCCACCGCCAGCAGCCGGGTCTCCCAGGTGCGGCCGAGCCCCAGCTCGGCGACCCGGTCGGCGCCCCGGCGGGCCACCACCACCCCCTCCTCGAGGATGTTCAGCGGGCCGGTGAGCAGCTCGGCCAGGTGCAGATACGCGCAGGCCACGTCCTCCGGCCGGCCGGACCGTTCGGCGGTGTCCAGCGCCCGGCGCATCACCGCCAGCCCGGCGGCCGGATCCTCCAGGAACGCCTCGCTGAACCCGAGCGCGGCGCTGGCCATCACCACCTCGGAGGTGGTACCGGGCACGTCGGCGGCGAGCGTGAGGGCCTCCCGGGCCTGGTCACCGGCCTCGGCGTAGCGGCCCAGGTGCAGCAGCAGCTCGGCCAGCCGGGCGGCGGCCGTGCACCGCTCCCGCGGCGTGCAGTCGGGCGAGTCCAGCACCTGCCGGTACTCCTGCTCGGCGGGGGCGGACCGGCCGGCCGCGGCCAGGTAGCGGGCCCGGCGGATACGCAGCGCGCAGACCGGCGGGCCGGACGGGTCGTCGGCCAGCTCCTCCAGCAGCGTCAGGGCGCGGGCGTGCTCACCGCTGTGGTGCGCGGCCTCGGCGGCGTGGCTGAGCAGCTCGGCCCGGTCCACCTCGACCGGCTCGGGCCGCGCCCCGTCGGGCAGCACGGCGGCCGGCTCGGTGGCCAGGGTCAGCGCGGCGGACCAGTGGCGGTGCGCCTCGGCGTACCCGTGCAGCCGTTCCGCCTCGCGGGCCGCGGCCATCGCGGCGGGCAGCGCCCGGCCCGGCTCCCCCGCGTGCCGCCAGTGGTGGGCCAGCCGGGCCTGGTGCAGCTCGGCCGGTACGGCGGTGAGCGCCTCGGCGTAACGGCGGTGCAGCGCGGCCCGCTCGGCGGGCAGCAGTTCGTGGGCCAGGACCTCGGCGACCAGCCGGTGCCGTAGCCGGTAGCCGTCGTCGGCGCCGACCAGCAGCCGGTGCGCGACCGCCTCCCGGACCGCGTCGAGCAGCTCGTCCTCGGGCAGCCGCACCACCTGGGCCAGCAGCCAGTGTTCGACCGGCTCGACGCCGACCGCCACCGCGTGCACCACCGCGTGCGCCGGCTGCGGCAGCGCGTCGACCCGGTCGAGGAACACCTCGCGCAGCGTGTCGGAGAGACCGTCGCGGCCGTCGCGCCGGTCGCGGGCCAGTTCCTCCACCACGAACGGGTTGCCGCCGCTGCGCTGCCAGAGCTGGTCGGCGGCCTCCGGCGGCAGCGGCGCGCCGACCACGGCGGCGGCCAGCTCGTCGGTGGCGGACCGGTCCAGCGGCAGCAGGTCGATCACCCGTACCGAGCGCAGCCGGCGGAGCTCGGTGAGCACCCGGCGCAGTGGATGCGCGCCGCGCAGCGACTCCGCCCGGATCGCCGCCAGCACGGAGAGCTGGAGGTCGCCGAGGCCGGCCAGCAGGTAGAGCAGGAGCTGGCGGGTGCTGCGGTCGACCCACTGCAGATCGTCGAGGACGAGCACCAGCGGCCGTCCGCCGGCCACCACGTGCAGGCCCTGCGCGACGCGTTCCAGCAGCGCACCGGCCCCGTCCGGGCCGGGGGTCTCCTCGTCGAAGACCTGCAACACCCCGCGGATCGCCGAGGTGGTGCGCGCCTCGGACTGCTCGGCCTCGAGCCGGCGCAGCGCCTGCCGTACCGGATGCAACGGCGAGGCGTCTCCGATGTCGAGGCAGGTGCCGGTGAGCACCAGCGCGCCGGTCTGCCGCAGCTGCTCGCCGACCTCGGTCAGCAGGCGGGTCTTGCCCACTCCGCTCTCTCCGGTGAGGAACACCGCGCCGGTCTGCCCGGGCCGCAGGTCGTCGTAGAGCGCCGACCGCAGCGTCGCCATCGTCCCGGTACGGCCGACGAGCGGTGCCGTGTCCACGTCGCTGGCCATGGAACGCAGCCTAGTCACAGGTCCCCGCACCGTTCTACGGCCTCCGGGCCGGACTCGTACCTCTCGCGTCGACTACACGACTAATGGTTGCGGGTGCCCGACATACGTCGTCCTACAGATCCCCCGAGAACCCGGTGGTGAAAGTCTGCGGAGGTCGTCGGGCACCGCTATCGGGAAAGGGTGGGTGCGATGTTGATCACCACGCCCGTGGGGAGTCGGGAAGCCGTCATCGCGGCGTGCCGGCCGGTGCCCGAGGAACGACGGATCGTGACCGTCCTCTTCGTCGACATCGTGGGCTCGACCCGGCTGGTCGAGCAGCTCGACCCGGAGGACGTGCGCGCCTTGCAGCGCGCCTACTTCGGCACCGTCGCCTCGGTGCTGCGCCGCTGGCGGGGCGTGGTGGAGAAGTACGTCGGCGACGCGGTGATGGCGCTGTTCGGCGCGTCCGGTTCGGATGGTCTCGACGCGTACCGGGCGGTGCGGGCCGGGTTGGACATCCAGGCCGCGCTGGCGCGGCGGCGCCCGGCCGGCGTCCGGCTGAGCGTGCGGGTCGGCGTGGCGACCGGTGAGGTGCTGCTGGACCTGGCCGGGGTCCGCGACGGCGGCCACGGCGCGGCCAGCGGCGCGGTGATCACCACGGCGGCCCGCCTCCAGGAGCACGCGCCGCCCGGCGGGGTCGTGGTCTGCCCGGCCACCCGGGACGCGGTGGCGGGGCTGGTCGAGCAGCGTCCACTCGCCACCCTGACGCTCGCCGGCAAGACGCTTCCGCTCGACGTGTGGCGGGTGACCGGGCCGGCCGGGAGCCGGCCGGCCCGGCACCGCGTCCCGCTCGTGGGCCGCCGCCGGGAGCTGGCGAGCGCGGCCGACGAGGTGACCCGGGCGCTCCGCGAGCGGCGTCCCCGCTGGATCTCACTGGTCGGCCCGCCGGGCAGTGGCCGCAGCCGGCTGCTGCACGAGGTGACCCGCGCCGTGTCGAGCGTGGACGGCGTGCCGGTGCGCCGGCGGGTGACGGCCTGCCCGCCGTACCCGTGCGGGGAGCTGGCGCCCCTGGCCGGCCTGGTGCGGCCCCGGCCGGACGCGACGGGCGTGGACGGCCCGGGCGACGTGCTGGCGGCGTTCCTGGCCACGCCGGACGACGACACGGTGGCGCAACGCGCCGTGGTCGCCTGCCGCGAGGCGCTGCTCGGCCTGGCCGCCGAGGCGCCGGTGGTGGTCGCGGTGGACGACCTGGACCGGGCCGCCCCGGCGCTGCGCCTGTTCCTGCAGCAGCTCCACGTGGCGGCCGGTGAGCGGGGACTGCCGCTGGCGGTGATCACCACCTGCGGATCCGGCTCGGCCGACCCGCTGCCCGCGCCGGCGCGGCGGATCCCGCTGGAGCCGCTGGGCCCGCTGGACACCGGGCGGCTGCTGCGGCACCTGCTCGACCGGGCCGGGCGGCCGGCCGCGCTCGCCGCGCGGCTGGTGACGCTCGTCGGCGGCAACCCGGCGGTCGCGGCTGCGTACGCGGGCGCGGAACCGTCCGGCGTACCCGCCGCCGCGCGCCGCCTGGTGGACGCCCGGCTGGACCGGCTCCACGGTACGCACCGGGCGGTGCTGCTGGCCGCTGCCGCTCACGGCGGTCCGGCCGGGGCCCCCGCGGTGGAGGCGATGCTCGGCTGGCCCGCCGGCCGGGCCGAGCCGGTGCTGCGGGAGCTGGCCGCGGCGGGGCTCCTGTACCCGGTCGCGGCGGGCGGCTGGGCGGTCGACGCGCTGGTGGCGCGAGTGACCGCGCTGCGGCTGTCCCGTGCGGTACGGGCGGACTTCGCCCGCCGCCTGCGTGCCGCGAAGGACACCGCTGCCGGCCGTGTGCCGGGAGCGGCGACCGGCGTCCCGTCCCGGGGCGCCGGCGAGCGGGAGGTCTGCCCGCTCGGGGCGGGGCGGTCGCGCCGGTCGGGTGGAGGGGCCCGACCGGCGCCCGTCCCGCCGGACCGGACCGATGCCTGCGACACGGCGCCCGGGCAGCCGGGCCGGGCCGGCGGACTCCCGGCGGAGCCCGGACGGGCGGGCCAGCCGGTGCGTGCCGGACCGGCCGCCGCCGCGACACGGATCGTCCCGGGTGTCAGGGCGTGGCCGGGGTCGTCGTCCACGGTCGCGGCGCGGCCCGGGCGGTCCGATCCGGCACCTGTGGTCACGGCGTGGCGGGAACGGCGGACCGGTCCGCCCGGGCGGGTGGGCCGGAACCGGCGAAGAACCGAGCCCGGCGGGCACGCGCTCGGGCTGGCGGCATGACGTCCGGGTCGGAGCGGGCACGGGGCCACTCCGGCCCGGACGTCACTCGGCGGGCAGGTCGGCCGGGCGGGCCGGACGGATCAGTCGCGGGCGATGGTGCGGCTGCGGCCCCGGAACTCGGCCACCACCTCGTCGCCGCGCCGTACCGTCACGTCGTAGATGCCGCTGCGGCCGTGCCGGACCCGCTCGGTGGCGTACGCCTCCAGGAGGTCGCCCTCGCGTACCGGGCGCAGGAAGCTGATCTCGCCGCCGGCCGCCACCGTCGCCGGGCCGTGGCTGTTGCACGCCAGCGCGAACGCGGTGTCGGCGAGCAGGAAAACGAAGCCGCCGTGCCCGATCGCGTGCCCGTTGAGCATCGACGGGGTGACCCGCATCCGGGCCACCGCCGCGCCGTCGCCGGCCGAGACGAGCTCGATGCCGAGCCCCTTGGACGCCACGTCGGCGTCGAACATGTCGTGCGCCGCGGTACGGCCGCCGTCACCGCTCATCTCAGGACTCCCGCCGCTGGTCGACGATGCGGCGCATCTTGCCCATCGAGCGTTCCACCCCGTCCGGCTCGACCACCCGTACCGCCACCGACACTCCGATCGTGTTCTTGACCTGCTCGACCAGCGTCGCGCCGGCCCGCTCGGCCTCGTCGGCGGCGGCGCCCGCCCGCCGCTCCACGTGCACGGTGAGCGTGTCGAGCCGGCCCCGCCGGTCGAGCACGCACTGGAAGTGCGGCGACAGGGCCGGGGTACGCAGGATCAGCTCCTCGATCTGGGTCGGGAAGACGTTCACCCCCCGGACGATCATCATGTCGTCGGTACGTCCGGTGATCTTCTCGATCCGGCGCATCGGGCGGGCGGTGCCGGGCAGCAGCCGGGTCAGGTCGCGGGTGCGGTAGCGGACCACCGGCATGGCCTCCTTGGTCAGCGACGTCAGCACCAGCTCGCCCCGCTCCCCGTCGGGCAGCACCTGGCCGGTCATCGGGTCGATGATCTCCGGGTAGAAGTGGTCCTCCCAGAGGTGCAGGCCGTCCTTGGTCTCCACGCACTCGACCGCCACGCCGGGGCCCATCACCTCGGACAGGCCGTAGATGTCCAGCGCGTGCATGTCGAGGCGCTGCTCCAGCTCGCGGCGCATGTCCTCGGTCCACGGCTCGGCGCCGAAGACACCCACCCGCAGCGAGGTGGTGCGCGGGTCGACGCCCTGGCGTTCCATCTCGTCGACGATGGCGAGCATGTAGCTCGGGGTCACCATGATGACCTCCGGCTCGAGGTCGCGGATCAGCATCACCTGGCGCTCGGTCATGCCGCCGGACACCGGGACGACGGTGCAGCCCAGTTCCTCGGCGCCGTAGTGCGCGCCGAGGCCACCGGTGAACAGCCCGTAGCCGTACGCGACGTGCACCCGGTCGCCGTGTCGGCCCCCGGCGGCGCGGATCGAACGGGCCATGAGCGTCGCCCAGGTGGCCAGGTCGGCGCGGGTGTAGCCGACCACTGTGGGACGGCCGGTCGTGCCGGAGGAGGCGTGCAGCCGGGCGACCCGCTCGCGGGGCACCGCGAACATGCCGAACGGGTAGTTCTCCCGCAGCTCCGCCTTCGTGGTGAACGGGAAGCGGGCCAGGTCGGCCAGTTCACGCAGGTCATCGGGGTGCGCGCCGAGGGCGTCGAAGGCGCGCCGGTAGTGGGGCACGTTGTCGTACGCGTGCCGCAGCGAGTGCCGCAGCCGGTCCAGTTGCAGCGCGCGCAGCTCGTCGACGCCGATCCGCTCGACGGGATCCAGCTCGTCCGGACGGGGCGTGCGCTCCTCCACGGTGACCTCCTGGCACGACGGGCCCCGGACGCCGCGCGCCGGGCGCTGCGCCCACCGTACGCCCGCCACCCCGTCCCCCACCCCCCTCCCCCGCGATCTTGCACTTGCCGCCCCTCGGGTGCCCCCCTTCGCACCCTTTGCCGGGGCCGAAACCGCAAGATCGCCGGGAGCGGGGCGAGGGGCGGGAGGGCGGGGTTATGCTCTCGGGTGCTGGTGGGAGGTGTCGTGTCGGATCCCCGGGTCGATCCGGATGTCGACCTGCGCGTACCGGCGGACCGGTCGGAACTGTCCGCGCACCCGGCGGCCGTGCTCGGCGTGATCGCCGGCGGTGGCGTGCTCGGTGCGCTGGCCCGGGCCGGCGCGCAGGCCGCGGTGCCGCAGCAGCCCGGCGAGTTCCCGTGGGCCACGTTCGCCGTCAACGTCGCCGGGTGCCTGCTCATCGGCGTGCTGACGGCGGTGCTCGCCGCCCGCCCGGCCCACCCGCTGACCCGGCCGTTCCTCGGGGTCGGCGTGCTCGGCGGGTTCACCACGTTCTCCGCGTACGCGGTCGACGCGCAGCGGCTGCTGACCGACGGCGCGGCCGGTACGGCGGGCGTCTACCTGGCCGCGACGATGCTCGGCGCGCTGGCGGCGGTCGTCGCCGGGGACACGGTGACCACCCGGCTGCTGCCCGCCCGGGACGGGGGCCGACGGTGACCGTTCTGCTGATCGCGCTCGGCGCCGCGATCGGCGCGCCGCTGCGCTACCTGACCGACCGGGCGGTGCAGGCCCGGCACGGCTCGCCGTTCCCGTGGGGCACGCTCACCGTCAACGTGGCCGGGTCGCTGCTGCTCGGCGGCCTGCTCGCGGCACCCGTCGACCCGGGCGTGACAGCGCTGGCCGGCACGGGCTTCTGCGGCGCGCTGACCACCTGGTCCACGCTCAGCTACGAGACGCTGCGCCTGGCCCGCACCGGGAAGCGCCACCTCGCGTACGCGAACGTGGCGCTCAGTGTGGCCGCCGGCCTGGGCGCGGCGTTCCTCGGCTACGCCGTCGTCACCGCGCTGACCGGCTGACCGCGCCGGTCAGCGGGCCCGCCGTTCCGGGTGGGCCCGGTTCCATGCCCGCATCCGCTCCGGGTAGCCGGTGCGGGCCGCCTCGTACAGCGGCACCGCGTGCTTCTGGGCGATCCGCCCGGCGACGCGGGGCGAGCCGGTACGGCGGCGGATCCACTCGCCGTCGTGCGCGATGGCGACGACTGTGGTGTCGGTGGCGGTGGTCTCCGGTTCCAGGTAGAACTCGACCCCGCGCCGGCTGGTGACGAACGCCTCCAGCTGCGCCAGGTCCTCCTTGGTCGCCTCGCGGTCGAGCTTCGTGGGCGTCGTCGGGTCGGCGGCCCGGCGGCTGAACCAGCCCATGCCCGCCTCCTCTCCTCGGCGTTCGCTCCAGTGCAGCACGCCCGCCTGGCAGGCGGCTGGGAGCACGGTGGGAGTCGGCTGGAGCGGCTCAGCCGACCTTCGCCGCCGGGGTGCCGGCCTGCGCGTCCGGCGCGGCGGGGCGTTCCCGCAGCACCGGCACCAGCGCGAGCGTGGGCAGCAGGAGCAGCGGCACCACGACGAGCGCGGACAGCACGCCGAAGTGGTCGCCGAGGAAGCCGAGCAGCGGCGGCCCGGCCAGGAAGGCGGTGTAGCCGATCACCGCGACCACGCTCACCCGGGCCGGGGCCTTGTCCTCGTCGTCGGCGACGGCGCTCATCCCGACCGGGAAGCCGAGCGAGGCACCGAGTCCCCACAGCGCGACGCCGGCCACCGCGAGGGGGCCGTTCCCGGCCAGTACGGCGAGCGCCGCGCCGGCGGACGCCATCGCGATGGTGGTGAACAGCACCGGCACCCGGCCCCACCTGTCGATGGCGACGGTGCCGACGGTGCGGCCGATCGTCATGCCCACCACGAACACGCCGAACACTGCGGCGCCGACCGCCTCGTCGACCCCGTACCCGTCCACGAACGCCACCGCGAGCCAGTCGTTGGCACTGCCCTCGGTGAACGCCATGACCAGCACGAGCAGCCCGATCAGCAGCGTGCGGGGCTCGCGCCAGGCGGCCAGCAGCGCCTGCCGCCGGGCCGCCGGCTCCCCGGCCCCGGCCGCCTCGGCGGTAGCCGCGAGGAACGCCCGGGCGCCGACCAGCGTGCCGGCCAGGATCAGCACGGACAGGACCGGCAGGTGTACGCCGACGGGTACGCCGAAGTGCGCGGCGCCGGCGCCGAGCCCGGCCCCGGCCACCGAGCCGAGGCTCCAGGCGGCGTGAAACCGGGGCAGGATGGTGCGACCGAGGCGCTTCTCCACCGCGGCGCCCTCGACGTTCATGGCCACGTCGCACAGGCCGGAGCCGAAGCCGAACGCGGCGAGCCCCAGCCCGACGCCGGCGGCCCATCCGGCCAGGCTGGCGGCGAGACCGGCCACGGTCAGGCCGAGCGCGACGAGCACGACCGAGACGGCCACCGTGCGCGCCGGCCCGAGCCGTTGGGTGACCAGGCCCGCGGTCGGCATCGCCAGCAGGGAGCCCGCCGAGGCGCAGAGCAGCAGCAGGCCGAGCCCGCCCGGGTTGAGGTCGAGCGCGTCCTGAGCCGCCGGAACCCGGGAGAACCAGCTCGCCACCGCGAGCCCGTTGAGGGCGAAGACGGCGGCGACGCCGTTACGGGCGGTCAGCACCGCCCGGGGCGCCGGTGGCCGCTTGCCGGCCGGTGCGTCGATGGTGCTGCTCACGGTGCGGTGGTCCCTTCCCCCGTCTGGTTCCCGACGACAATCGCACACCTGAGAGCGCTTCCACCACAAGCGCCGTTAAGGCTTCGCCCATCCACGCCGGAGCAGGCATGATGCGGACATGGGTACGCCGACCGCACGTCCCGCCACGCTCGAAGACGTCGCCCGCGACGCCGGGGTGTCCCGGGCCACCGCCTCCCGGGTGCTCGGCGGCTACGGGTTCGCCTCGGCGGACGCCCGCGCCCGGGTGCGGGCCGCCGCCGAGCGCCTCGACTACGTGCCGGATCTCGCGGCCCGGTCGCTGGTGCGCGGGGCCGGGGTACGCCTGGTGGTGGCCGTGGTGGGCCGCGACGACACCGTGCTGGACGACCCGTACGTGCATCGGGTGGTGGGCGCGGCGTCGCGGGTGGGCGCGCCGCACGGCGTCGGGGTGGCGCTGGAGTGGCTGCCGCTGGCCGACCCGTCGGGGCTGGCGCGGCTCGGCGCGGACCGGGGCGTTTGCGGGGTCATCCTGGTCAACACGACCCAGGCCGCGCTGGACGCGGTGCCGCCGAGGCTGCGCGGCCGGGTCGTCTCGATCGGTCAGGGCTCGCCGGCGGTGCCCTCGTTCGACGTCGACAACGCCGGCGGCGCGGGCGAGGTGCTGCGTCACCTGTACGCCACCGGCCGCCGCCGCATCGTCATGGTCACCGGGCCGCGCTGGCTGAGCTGCGCGGAGCGCTCGGTGACCATGTACCGGGAACTGATGCGGGAGTCGGGGGCGCCGGAGCGGCTGGTCACCGGCGACTTCACCACGGCGCGGGGCGGCCGGGCGGCGCTGGAGGCGCTGCGCCGGTGGCCGGACGCCGACGCGGTCTACGCGGCCAGCGACGCCACCGCGTTCGGCGTGATCGCCGCGCTGCGCGGGCGCGGCGTGCGGGTGCCGCACGACGTGGCGGTGGCCGGGTTCGACGACCTGCCGTACGCGGCGATCAGCAGCCCGCCGCTGACCACCGCGACCCACCCGGTGGACCGGATCGCGGCCGCCGCGGCCACTGCCGTGCTGACGCGCGAGCCGGCCGCCCCGAGCACCGCGTTCCCATCGACGCTTGTCGCCCGGGAGAGCGCCTGAGCGCCGGTCGGTGCCCGGCGGCCGCGGCGTCGACCCGGTCGGGGATCGTGTCGTCGTCGCCGGCGTCCACGGCGCGCAGCAGGTGGACGGCGGTGTCCCGGACCTGACCGGTCACCATCGCCAGGGGCAGCGTGGCGTCGCCGGTGAACAGCCGCCCGGCGCTCCGGACGGCGTCCAGGCGTCGCCCGCCGCGCGGACGGCCCGGCCGAGGGTACGAAGCGCATCACCCATCTCGGCCTGGACGGGCGTACCGCCACTCAGGGGCGTCCGGTGGCGGGCGGTTCACGCTGCGGTGACGCGTTACGGGCCGGTCGGCCCTGGCCGCCGCCGGGCGGACGTCCGTCAATGGGTACGGGAGAAGGAGAGGTCCGATGGGCGGGGTCATGACGTGGATGTACCGGGGCGGCCGGCCGAACCGGCTGGCCCGGATGATGAACGCGCTGTCGGCCTGGCAGTACGGCGCCGGCCTCGCCCCGCGGCACTGGGTGACGATGGAGGTGCCGGGCCGCCGGACCGGCCGGACCGTCTCGGTGCCGATAGTGGTCGCCGACCTCGACGGCGAGCGGTACGTGGTGTCGATGCTGGGCGCGGGTGCCAACTGGGTGGCGAACGTGCGTGCCGCGGACGGGCGGGTGGTGCTGCGGCGCCGCCGCCGCGAGCCGGTGCGGCTGGTCGAGGTGCCGGTGGCGCAGCGGCCGGCGATCCTGCGGCGGCACCTGGCGCTGGCCCCCGGTGCCCGGGCGCATGTGCCGGTGGACCGGCACGCTCCGCTCGCCGAGTTCGCCCGCGTCGCCGCGGACATCCCGGTGTTCCGGGTCGTGGCGGGCACCGGATGAGAACATCCGGACACAACATTCCAGAATATCGAGCGCGACGGTTTCCCGGGGTCGGCCGAATGGGAGAGACGGCCGGTAAGATCGGCGACACGAAGGCGGCTGATCGCTGACTGTCGCGCCCGCCGCGGGCGCTCACACTTGCCGCATGAATACGAGACTCCGCCGCAGCCGGGCATTCGGCCTCGCGGTGTGTCTCGCCCTCGTGGCGATAATGAGCGGCTGCATGCAGCTCAATCTCGGGCTGACCGTGAACGACGACGACACCGTCTCCGGCCAGCTCCTGCTCACCGCACCGAAGTCCGTGCTCAAGCAGCGGAACCCGGATCCGGCGGTGGCGTTCGCCGAACTCCGGCCGAACATTCCCTCACTTCCGCCCGGGGCGGAGACCCGGTACGAGGACGCCACCTCGTACGGCATTCAGATCACGTACCGGAAAACGCCACTGGCACAATTCACGAGCGAAAGTGTGAATCTCGCCCGGGACGAGGATCTCATTCGCTTCTCGCTCCCGCTGGACCCGAAGAAATACGGCGGCAAGTTCGGGCAGCAGGATCCGCGCCAGCAACAGGCGTTCATGACCTTGATGGCGTTCGAGATCTCGGTGACGTTCCCCGGCCGGGTGCTCGACACCAACGGCACGGTCACCGGACGCTCGGTCAGCTGGAAGGTGATCGCCAACCAGCCCAAGCCGGCCGAGTTGCGCGCCGTCGCCCAGGCGCCCCCGCCGCCCGCCACCAGCCCGGCCGCCGTGGTGACCGGGAGCGGTTCCTTCCCCTGGGTGCCGGTCGTCGGCGGCGTGGTCGTCCTGCTGCTGGCCGTCGCCGCGGTGGTCGTGCTCCTGCTGCGCCGCCGGGGCTCCCGCGGCGGCCCGGACGCGACGGCGACCGCCGGCCCGGGTGCACCCGCCGGCCCCGCGCCTGCCGCCACCACGGGCCCGGCCGCACCGGTACCACCCGGCGGTCCGCCGGTCTGAGACCCACCGACCACCGACGGCGCCCGCGCCGGCGGCCCACCAGCACACCGGGCGGAACCCGGGTCCAGTGAATCCGGTCGCCGCCGCACCACTCCACCCCGACCGCACCACCGCACCATCGAAAAGAGGGGGATCGCCGTGAACGATCTCTTCACCTGGGCCGCCCTGGGCAGCCTCACCGGCGCCAGCGCCGCCACCCTGCTCGCCACGAACGTCATCGGCGGGCTGATCGGACCGAGCGGCGACAAGGCGCGCAAGTGGATCGCGCTGGGCTTCGCGCTCCTGCTGTCCTACCTGACCGCCGCGTTCGCCACCGACGCCGGCCCGGAGAAGTGGATCATCGCGTTCTTCAACGGTCTGGTGATCTTCTCCGCCGCGCTCGGCATCAACCAGCTCCCCCCTGGCAACCGGCAGCCCACGCAGGCGTCGCCGAGCCAGCTCGCCCAGGGGCGCGAGCCCCGCTACGTCCGCTCCTGGGTCTGAGAGAGGTGACCCCATGATCTTCGGCATCCTCAGCGCCGCCGTCCAGGTCGTCTTCGGCGCCCTGCTCGGGCAACTCGCCGCCGGCACCGTCGGGCTGCTGGTCGGCGCGGTCGTCGGACTGCTCCTCGGCGCGCCCTTCGGCTGGGCGTCCGCCTCCGCCGGGACGTACGGCGCCGACCCGAAGGGGATCTTCCTCTTCGTCGTCGACCACACCTGGAGCCTGCTCAACACGTTCGCCGGGGCGCTCTTCCTGGCCCTGCACCTGGTCTTCGGCCACCAGCTCGACCGGATCGTCTCGGCCGGCAGCGGCCGGGTCAACGTCGTCGAGGGCGTCTCCCCCCGGTACGCCACCACCATCGGCACCGTCTGCGCCGGGTCCAGCCCGGGCATCCAGCGGCACGAGGACGTGCACGTGTTCCAGGCCCGGCTGCTCGGCCCGTTCTACCTGCCGCTGGTGGCGCTCAACTACGTGCTGTTCACCGTCGCTCCGGTGTGGCTGCTCTGGCACGACCACACCAACGCGCCGATCAACCGGTTCACCCGCTACTTCGAGATCGGCGTCTACCCGCACGTGTGGAACGAGGCCATCGCGTACCGCATCCAGGGGACGCCACCGCGATGACCGGCGCGATCGAGGCGGCCGTCGCGGACGTCGCGAGCTGGCTGGCCGGGGCCGCGGGTGAACCCGTACCGGTCGGTCCGCCGCGCGACGACCCCGGCGGCGGTCTCACGGTCTGGCCGCTGGAACTGCGACCGGCCCGGCAGACCGCGACCGGCGGCGCGACCCGCGAGCCGTACCGGTTCGTGGTCCGCCTGCTTGTGGCGGGTGGCGGGCCGGCGGCGCTGGCGGCGCTGGACCGGGTGCTCGCCGCCGCCACCACGGCGGGCCGGCCCGAGCTGGTGCTGGCCGCCGGCGACCCGGCGTTGTGGCGGGCGCTCGGCGTGGCGCCCCGGCCCGCGCTGCTGCTGGACGCGCCGGCCCGGGTGGAGCGGCCGGTCCCGGTCGCGCCGCCGGTACGGCAGCCGCTGCGGTTGCGGCAGCTCGGCATGCGCACGCTGCACGGACGGGTGGTCGGGCCGCAGGACCAGCCGCTCGCCGCCGTCCGGGTGGAACTGGTGGGCGCCGCCCAGGCCACCGAGACCGACGCCGCCGGCCGGTTCCGGCTGGCCGGCGTGCCGCACGACCCCGACGCCCCGGACGCCCCGGTGCGGATCCGGCTGGTCGGCGCGGGACGCGTCCACACCGCCGAACTCGATCCGGACGGCGACGGGCTGATCGTCGTCCGCGCGCCCGACTGACGTCCGAGGAGGACCGATGCCCACCTACTTCTCCCCCGGCATCTACGTCGAGGAGGTGCCCAGCGGGGCCCGCCCGATCGGGCCGGTCGGCATGAGCACCGCCGCGTTCGTCGGGGTCGCACCCGACCGCGGCGCCCACGTCGGCGAGGCGCTGGCGGTGAACAGCTGGACCGAGTTCCTGCGGCTGTACGCCGACGGCGAGCACCTGGAGAGCACCCCGCTGGCCCGCGCCGTGTTCGGCTTCCTGGACAACGGCGGCACCCGCTGCTGGGTCGTCAACGTCGGCGAGGGCGGCCGGCTCACCGGCACCGGCGGGCGGCGCGGCGGCCTGGAACTGCTGGAGGCGATCGACGAGATCTCCATCCTGGCTGCGCCCGGCTACCACGATCCGGTCTCGCACGAGGCCCTGATCAGCATGGCCGAGCGGCTGCGCACCATGGTGGCGATCTGCGACCCGCCGCCGGAGGTCACCGACGTCTCGCGACTCACCCGCGTCGCCACGCCGGGCCGGCCGCCCAAGCCCGCGTCGTCCGGGTCGTCCGACAAACCCGCCGAGGGTACGCCGGGCGACGCCGACGACGAACCGCCCGGCGCCGGCGGCGACCGGCCCCGGCAGTCGGACTTCGCCACCTTCTACTTCCCGTGGATCCGGGTCCGCGACCCGCTCAGCGGCGACCTCGTGCTCACCCCGCCGAGCGGGCACGTCGCCGGCATCTGGGCCCGCACCGACGCGCTGCGCGGCGTGCACAAGGCGCCCGCCAACGAGCCGGTACGCGGCGCCGTCGACCTCGCGTACCGGGTGACCCGGCCGGAGCACGACGTGCTCAACCCCAAGGGCGTCAACGTGATCCGGTTCTTCGCCGGGGAGGGCATCCGGCTGTGGGGCGCCCGTACGCTCGCCGCCGAGGCAAGCGAGTGGCGCTACCTGAACGTGCGGCGGCTGTCCATCTCCATCGAGCAGGCCATCGCGGGCGGCACCCGGTGGATGGTGTTCGAGCCGAACGACTTCACGCTGTGGCGCTCGATCCGCCGCGACATCGGCGCGTTCCTCACCCGGGTGTGGCGCGACGGCGCGCTGCTCGGCCGTACGCCCGAGGAGGCGTTCTTCGTCAAGTGCGACGAGGAGACCAACCCGGCCGACGTCCGCGACGCCGGAATGGTGGTGGCGCACATCGGCATCGCCGTGGTCAAGCCCGCGGAGTTCGTGGTGTTCAAGCTGAGCCAGTGGGCCGGCGGCACCGAGACCGAGACGATCGGAGGCTGACATGCCCACCACTGCGACGCCGCAGCCGGGCGCACCCGTCGACCCGTACCGGGCGTACCACTTCAAGCTGCTCATCAACGGCATCACCAATGGGCACTTCACCGAGGTCAGCGGCTTCGAGGTGGCGATTCCGGCGCTGTCGTACCGGGAGGCGGGCAACGAGCGCATCCGGGCCGTGCCGGGCCAGGTCGAGTACGCCCCGGTCACCCTCCACTTCGGCCTGACCAGCTCGCGGGAGCTGTGGGACTGGGTGAACGCGGCGGCGAAGGGCACCGTCAACCGGCGCAACGTGTCGGTGGTGCTGCTCGACCCGGCCGGCACCGCCGAGGTGCTGCGCTGGAACATGATCAACGCGTGGCCGACCCGGTGGCGGGGCGCGCATCTGAACACCCTGTCGCAGGAGATCGCCATCGAGGCGCTGACCCTGGCGTACGAGAGCCTGGAGCTGGAGGCCGGCGGTGCCGCCGCCCCGGCGACCGCGTGACCGGCTGGCCCGCGTCCTGCGGGCCACCGCGGATCGCCTGTCCGGACCGGCCCCGGCCGAGGACGCGCCATCCTCCCCCGGACAGCCGCCCGAGCACTGGCGGCTGCTGGTGGCGGCGCACGCCCCCGGCCTGCTGCGCGACCTTCCGCCCTCCGCTCCTCCCCCGCGCTCCGACGATCGGCGCCAGAGGAGCCGGTGGCGCTGGATGGCACGTTTGATCAACGGACTCGCCGCTTTCCGCAACAGCCCGCCGAGATCTTGGTACGAAAGGGCCCCTATGGGGGCCGCTTCCTACCAAGATCTTCCGGAGGTCCTGGGAGGCGGGACGGGGATCTCGGGAAGCGGGAACTCGGGGCCGGGGCACGGTGCGCGGTCGCCGGGAGCGACGAGTGCCGTGTGGGAAGTGAGCGGGGCGACGCCTTCCACGCCGACGCCGGGCGCCCGGTCCCGCTCGGACGGGGCCTCGCGGTCGTGGGACAACGGGGCGTCTGCGGGTGAACCCGCGAACCGGTTCGTGACGGAGCAAATCGGCGTGGCCGGGGCACCGGAGAGGACGAGAGCGGCGCGTATGTCGGACCGGACCGGATCACCGAACGCCGTCGGTCCGACCGGTACCACAAGCACCACGGAAGCCATCGGTGGCGCGTCCCCGGCACGATGGCCGGCGGTGACTCGCGCCCTCAGGCCGGCCCTCACCGGCACGAGGAGCGCGAGCAGCGACGGCACCGAGAGCACCCGCACCGGTCGGTCCACCGACCCGGGCGTGCCCGCTGGCACCGCCGGGCCCGTACACCCCGCCGGCAGCCGGGACACGATCGGATCGCCGGGTCGCGTGAGATCCGGCGAATCGGACCGGCCGTCACCGTCCGAGCGGAGGCCCGACCCCGATCGGGTGGACCCGCTCCGGAACCTCCCACAGGTCGACCGGGGCCGGCCGACGCGCAGGGACGACATCGCCGGAGCGGACGTGCCGTCCGATCGAGGGGACATGCCGCCGCTCGCCTTCGCGGCTGCGCCATCGTCGTTGCCGCGCGGGCCGGCCGCACGCACCAAGGGCGGTCGAACCGGATCAGCGAACGGTCGCGACGGGACAAGGGACGGATCCGTCGCCCAGTACCCGGGGCGCGCCGCCGCTTTGCCGTACCCGGGCGGACGCGACCCGGCGTCCGGCGGCGAGTCCGGGGAGAGGCAGGGGCGGTGGCCCGCGCGTCCCACGTACAGCGGCCCGTGGCCGACCCTGCCGGACGGTTCCGACCCGATCCGCGCGACGGGTCAGGTGGCGACCGGGATGGCCGAGGGCGGCGGGACGCAGGCGGACCCGTGGCCGATGCTCCCGGCCGAACCGGCGTGGCTACCGGCACGGACGACGCCTTGGAGCGACACGGCCCGGCTGGACCGGGAACAGGCGGGTGACTGATGGAACGCGTCGCCTTCCTCGTGGACGAGTCCGGCACCCGGGTCGACTGCCTGCTCAACCCGGAGACCGTGCAGGTGACCCGGCTGGCCGGGGTACGCCCGCGCGGCGGACCGGACGGATCGCTCACCGGTGCCGGGCTGGCCGACGACCCCCTCGTCTTCACCGGCGGCGGGCGTACCGAACTGGTCCTGGACCTGCTCTTCGACGTCGACTTCGTGGAGTCGCCGGCCCGGCCGGAGGACGTACGCGCGCTGACCCGGCCGCTGTGGATGCTCGCGGAGAACTCGGCGGTCGAGCACGGCTGGCTGCGCCCGCCGCTGGTCCGCCTGGTGTGGGGCAAGACCTGGAACGTCCCCGGCGTGATCACCGCGATCGCGGAACGCTTCGACGCGTTCACCCTCACCGGTACGCCCCGGCGGTCCTGGCTGCGGTTGAAGCTGGTCCGCGTCGCGGAGGGCGCGGAGGCGGCGCGCGCCGGATTCGAGGAGGAGCTGGCCGCCGCGAGCACACCCGCTGTCGCGCCCGGGTCGGCGGTGGTCGCCGCCGCCGACGGCGCGGCCGAGCCGGGCTGGTCCGGAGTGCGCTTCGACCTGCTCGCCCACGACGCGCTGGGTTCGCCGCTGCGGTGGCGGCTGCTCGCCGAGCACAACCGGATCACCGACCCGCTCACCGTGCCCGCCGGCACCGCGCTCGCCGTCCCGCCGGTCGGCGCCGCCACCGTCGCGCCGGACGCCGTCACCACGGGAGGCACGCCGTGACCCGCCACGCGACCAGTCCGGCGCGGCGAGCGGCCGCCGGGGGCAGGCCGTGAGCCGGGCCGCCCTGGTCACAGTCGACGGTCGGCCGCTGGCCGACCCGGCCCGGCTGCGCGGCATCCGCGTCGCCGCCCGGCTGGACCGGCCCGCGCAGTGCGAGCTGACGCTCACCGCCGCCCCCGGTGCGGGCCCGCTCGACCCGCCGGTACGCCCCGGCGCCGCCCTCGACGTGCGCCTCGACGGGCAGGCGGAGGCGCTGTTCACCGGCGAGGTGACGGCAGTCGAGCGGGAGTACGCCGGTGACGGCGCCGCGCTGACCCGGATCCGGGCGTACGACCCGCTGCACCGGCTGCGCAAGCGGCAGGAGCTGCGGGTGTTCGAGTCGGTGACGGCCGCCGAGCTGGCCGCCGACCTGTGCGCCGGGCTGGGGTTGAGTGTGGATGCCGAGGACGACGGGCCGCGCCTGGACCGGCTGCTCCAGCACCGGCACACCGACCTGGACCTGCTGTGCGAGGTGGCCGGGCGGGCCGGGCTGCACCTGGGCGTCGACGGTGACCGGTTGCGGCTGTTCACGCTGGACGGGTACGGGGAGCCGCTGCCGTTGACGCTCGGCGAGACGGTGCACGCGTTGCGGGTCACCGAGAACCTGGACCGGGCGGGCGCGGAGTGCGCCGTGCTCGGCTGGCATCCGCAACGCGCGGAGCCGCTGGGCCAGCGGGCGGGCGAGGCGCGCAGCGGGCGGCGCATCCCGCTGCGCCCGGACCCGGGCGACGTGGGCGCGGACGGTGTGCGTACCGCCGTGGACCAGCCCGGCCGCAGCGACGACGAGCTGGCCGCGCTGGCCCAGGCCGGGCTGGACGCCCGGGTAGCGGCGCTGGTCACCGCCGAGGGCACCGCGGAGGGCGACCCGGCGCTGCGGCCGGGCCGGCGGATCGCCCTGGCCGGCGTCCCGGAGCCGGTGGCCGGGGTGTACGTGCTCACCGAGGTGGTGCACACGGTGGACGCGGACGGGCACCTGAGCCGGTTCTCCACGGCGCCGCCCGGCCCGCCGCCGTCGGCCGCGCCCCTGGCGGCCACTGTCACGCTCGGCACCGTCACCGACATCGACGACCCGGACGGGCTGGGGCGGGCCCGGGTGACGCTCCCGGCGTACGGCGATCTGGACGCCGGCTGGCTCGCGGTGCTCTGCCCGGGCGCGGGCCGGGGCAAGGGCATCGTCGCGCTGCCCGACCCGGACGACACCGTGCTGGTGGCGCTGCCCGGCGGCGAGCCGGCCTCGGGCGTGGTGCTCGGCTCGCTGTTCGGCGCGGTCGAGCCGTACGACGCGGGGATCGTCTCCGGACGCTCACGCCGCTGGTCGATGCGGACCGGCACCGGGCAGTCCATCGTGATCGACGACGACGGGCGGACGCTGCGCCTGGCCACCGACGCGGGCAGCTTCGTCGAGCTGCGTCCCGAGCTGACCACCGTGCACGCCGCCGGTGACCTGGTGCTCTCCGCGCCCGGCCGGGCCGTCGTGGTGCGCGGCCGCACCGTCGACTTCCTGCACGCCCCGGCGGCCGAGGACGCCGAGACCGCCGCCGCGCAGGCCCGTACGCTCGCCCGTTCCGCCGGAGGTGGCTGATGCGCTGGATCCACCGCGACTCGCTGATCACCTGCGGACACGACGGGCGGGTGACCAACCGCCCGTCCCAGCACTGGGTGACGGTCCAGGCCGTGCCGGTGCTGGTACGACCCGACCCGGAGGGACGTGACATCACCGCCTGCCCGAACTACGGCCCGACGATCAAACCGTGCCTGCACACGCTGACCGTGACTGTGGGTTACAGCACGTGGGTGCGGGTGGACCGGCAGCCGGTGGTGCTGTCGCACCTGGACGGCCTGACCGACGGCACCCCGCCGGGCACCGTGCACCACCAGGTCCGCGACGTGCGGCAGGGTTTCCTGGGTGCGGACGCATGAGGGCCTTCCGCTTCGTCGGCGCCGGCTTCGACGCCGGCCGCGCCGGTGGTCTCGCGCTCACCGCCGCAGGCTCGCTCGCCATGACCGACGGCGACGAGACGGTACGCCAGGCGCTGTACCTGCTGCTGTCCACCACACCCGGGGAACGGCTGATGCGCCCCGGGTACGGGTCGCGGCTGCACCGGCTCGTCTTCGCGCCGAACGACGACACCACCGCCGGGTTGGCGATCCACTACGTGCGGCAGGCGATCCGGCGCTGGGAGCCGCGGGTCGAGGTGCTCGACGTGGACGCCGGTCCCGACCCGGACGACAGGTGGCGCCTGGTGATCCGGCTGGACTACCGGGTGCGGGCCAGCCTCTCTCCCGGCCACCTGGTGTTCTCCGTGGACCTGCTGCCCGCCGACGAGGAGACCGGAGACGAGGAGGGCACGCCATGACGCTGCCGGTGCCGCACCTGGACGACCGCGCCTTCCTCGACCTGGTCACCGAGGCGCGGGAACGCATCGCCCGGTCCTGCCCGGACTGGACCGACCTGTCCGCGCACGACCCCGGCATGGCGCTGGTGGAGGCGTTCGCCTACCTGACCGAGGTGATGATCTACCGGCTGAACCAGTTGCCGGAGAAGGCGTACGTCGCGTTCCTGAACCTGCTCGGCGTCACCCGGCACCCACCGGCGGCGGCCTGGGCGGACGTGCGCCTGACCCGTACCGGCCCGGACCGCGGCCCGGTGCGGGTGCCGGCCGGCACCCGCGTCGCCGCGGCCCGCGGCGCGGACCCCCGGCCGGTCGTCTTCGTGACCACCGAACCGGCGGTGCTGCCCGCCGGGGAGACCACGACGACGGTACGTGTGCACCACTGCGAGCCGGTCGAGGCGGAGCTGCTGGGCACCGGCACCGGGCAGCCCGGTCAGGTGTTGCGGGCCGCCCGCGCGCCGTTGACCCGTACCACCGAGGCGCTGGACCTGCTGCTCGGAGTGGAGGTGCCGGCGGGCTCGGTGGAGCTGGGCGCCGCCGCCCGCGAGCACGAGGGGCGCACGTACGAGATCTGGCGGCCGGTGGACAGCTTCGCCGGTGTCGGGGCGCAGGCGAAGGTCTACCTGGTCGACCGGGCCTCCGGGGTGGTCACGTTCGCCCCGGCGCTGGACCTGCGCCCGGACGTGAGCGCCCCGGCCGTCGAGGGGGCGGCCGGGGCGACCACGGTGGCGGCGGTGCCGCCGGCCGGGCGGCAGGTACGGCTCTGGTACCGCTGCGGCGGCGGACCGGCCGGCAACGTGGCGGCGGGCGTGCTGACCAGCCTGCGTGATCCGCTGCCGGGGGTGAAGGTCGACAACCCGGAGCCGGCCACCGGCGGCCGGGACCTGGAGTCGCTGGAGTCGGTGCTGGCGCGCGGGCCGTACGAGTTCTTCGCCCAGCAGCGCGCGGTGACCGCCCGGGACTTCGAGATCCTCGCCACCGGCTCCGGCGCGGTGGCGCGGGCGCGAGCGTTCACCAGGGCCTCCGTCTACAGCTTCGCCCGGCCCGGCGAGGTCGAGGTGGTGCTGGTGCCGTACGTGCCGGAGGCGGCCCGCCCCGGCGGGCGGCTGCCGGTGGCGGTGCTGCGTGAGCACGAGGTGGAGGAGGCCCGCCGCCGGGTCGAGGCCGACCTGGAGCGGCGCCGCGCCCTGGGTACGGCGGTGCGCGCGGGCTGGGCCCGGTACAAGGCGGTGTCCATCCAGGCGCGGGTGGTGGTGCGCCGCGAGGAGGACGTGGACGCGGTGCGCCGCCGCATCCACGACCGGCTGCACCAGACGCTCAGCCCGCTGCCCACGCCGCTGAACCCGGCCGGCTGGGCGTTCGGCGAGCCGCTACGCGCCTCCAACGTGTACCGGATGCTGGAGCACGCCGAGCCGGGCGTGCGCTACGTCGAGTCGGTGCGGTTCGTGGTCGACGAGGCGCCCGACGCGCAGGTGCGCACCGTGGCGGTGGACCAGTACCAGGCCGACACCTGGTACGCCGGCGGCGGCCCGGTGCTGTTCCGCTCCACCAACGCGGGGGCGGGCTGGGAACCGGCCGGCCGGTTCGACGACGAGACGGTGGTGCGGGTGGTCCCCGCGCCCGCCCCGGTACGCCCCGGCGTGGTCCCCCGGGCCGGTTCGGTGGCGGTGGTGACCACCCGCGACGCCGGTGGCTCCCGGGTCCGGCTGAGCACCGACCTGGGCGAGACGTGGACGCTGCTGACCGACCTCGACTCCGGCGTCCGCGACCTGGCCTGGATCGACCGGGACGGCACCGGTGCGCTGCTGCTGGCCACCGACACCGGCCTGTACGAGGTGCCGCTGCTACCAGGCGCGGTGCCGCTGCAGATCCTTGTCGACCCGGCCGACGCCGACCGGGGCTTCTACGCGGTCCGCGCGTTCGTCTCCGAGCGCGGCGCACCAGGGGTGGCGGTGGCCGCGCAGGCCGGATTCGGGGTCTACCTGTCCACCGCTGCCGGACGGCCCGGCACGTTCGCCCACGTCGGCCTCGCCAACGTGGACAACCGGGTCCTCGCCGTGCAGTACGACGGCCCGGCCACGCTGCTGTGGTGCGGAGCGGGCGAACCGGACCCGAAGAAACCCGGCCAGGGCTGCCACCGCACCCGGCTGTTCGAGTCGGACGTGAAGTGGCAGTCGATGGCGTCCGGCTGGATCGGCGGCACCTGCCGGGACCTGACGTTCAGCGGCCCGCTCGCGCTGGCCGCGACGCAGAGCGGCGGCGTGGTCCGGCTCGACACGCTCGCCGGGCAGCCGCAGTGGTCGCCCGTCATGGTCAACTGCGGCCTGCCGCTGCGGGACCGGACCCGGTTCGTCCCGGTCGACGCCATCGCCGCCACCGCGCCCACCGGCACCTCCGGCACCGGGCGGCTGGTGCTGGCCGGCGGCGAGCGCGGCGTGTTCCGCAGCGGCGACGGCGAGGACTGGACGCCCAGCGCCAACCAGGCCACCGCCGACGTGGTCACCGTCCCCGGCACCTGGCTGCTCTGCTCCGGCGAGCACGACATCGAGGTGGTGCGGCAGGATGCGCCGAGCGGCGATTGAGCGGCTGCTGCCGGCCGCGTACCAGCGGGCCGCCGGCCCGGGCAGCGTGCTGGGCGCGCTGCTGGACGTGATGGAGGCGCTGCACGCCCCGGACGAGGCCGTGCTCGCCGACGTCGACGCGCTGTTCGGGCCGTACCGGACGCCGGACGGGTTCGTGGCGTACCTGACCCGCTGGGTGGCGATGGACCACGTCGTCGCCGCGCCCCGCGCCGACGCGCCGCTGCCGTTGCCGGTGGGCCGGCTGCGGGACCTGGTGGCGCACGGCGCGCTGCTGGCCCGGTGGCGCGGCACCCCGTACGGGATGCGGACCGCGCTGGAGCTGGCCACCGGCGTGACCGGCTTCGTGCTGGACGAGCCGCCGGAGCGGCCGTTCCACCTGGTGGTGCGGGTGCCGCCGGCCGCCGCCGACCGGCTGGCACTGGTCACCCGCATCGTCGAGGCGGAGAAACCGGCGGCGGTCACCGTCGAGGTCGTCGCCGCCCCGGCCGACCGGCCCTCCGACCCGACGCCGGCCGAGCCAGGCCCGTCCGGCACAGGGCCGTCCGAAGCGTCGCCGTCCGACCCGGTGCCGCCCGAGCCGGACGCCCCCGAGCCCGCCGCCGGGGTCGCGACGGTACGCGCGGTCGGCCGGGCGCACGTACCCGCACCCCCGCCCCACGATCCGCCCGAGGAGCCGTCATGACCACCGAATGGACAGTCGTCGCCGCCGCCGAACAGTTCACAGTGGACGCCCGCAACAGCGGTGAGCTGACGTTCACCGTGTCGAACCCGGGTACCGCGCCGGACACCGTCGTCTTCGACGTCGCGCCCGGCGAGGGCAGCCAGCGGGCCTGGTTCACCGTGGCCGAGCCGCAGCGGGTGGTGCCCGGGCAGGGCTCGGTGTCGTTCCTGGTACGCCTCGCCGTGCCGCCCGGCACGCCGCCCCGGCGCTACGACATGACCGGGTTCGCGTACTCGGCCAACACCGCACCGGAGGAGAGTTCCCGCTCCAGCGGCCGGGTCACGTACGACGTGCGGGCCGTCGTACCTCCGAAGCGCGCGCCGTGGCCGTGGATCGCCGCCGCCGCGGCGCTGGTGCTGGTCGTGGGCGGGGTGGTGGCCTGGCTGGTGACCCGCGGCCCGGACACCCCGGCCCCGCCGCGCGCGGACGCGGTGACGGTGGAGGCGGAGACACTCGTCTCCGGTGCCGCGGTGCAGTCCACCACCGGCGCGAAGGCGGAGGTGGTGGCGCAGGAGAACTGCTGCGACGTGGTGTGGTCCGGCGACGCGCAGCTGTTCTTCCTGGGCCGGGGCGTGGGCGACCGGGTGACGGTGCAGGTGGACGTGCCGTCCGACGGCACCTGGCGGTTCTCCACAGTGCGCACCACCTCGTTCGACTACGCGAACACGATCTGGCTGGTCGACGGCCGGCAGGTCGGCGACACGTTCTTCGGGTTCAGCCCGACGGTGGTCCGCACCGACGAGGTGGACGTGGGCACGGTGGAGCTGACCCGCGGGCCGCACAAGCTGACGCTCGTGGCGGTGAGCAAGACCCAGGGCACCGACAGGTACTTCGCCGGGGTGGACGAGATCCGCTTCACGCCCGTCGTCCGGCCATGAGTACGAAGCAGAAGGTGCTGCTGGTGGCGGTGGCCGTGCTGCTGGTGGCGCTGTACGTGGTGGCGGTGGCCGGGCGCTCCGGCGACAGGGGCGACCCGGCGGCCGGGCCGGGCGCGCTGGCCCGGCTGGGACGCGGATCCGGGACCGTGGACCCGGCGACGGTGGCCGTGACCTGCCTGCCGCCGGCCGCCCAGCCGGCCACCACCGCCGACGGGGTGACGCTCGCCTTCGGCACCGTGTGCCGGCTGCGGGTGGCCGACCCGGGCGCGCTGCGCACGCTCGTGCTGCGCGGGGCGACGCCGTTCGAGGTGACAGCCCGCGCACCCGGCGACGCGGACGTCACGGTCACCGACGAGGTCGCCCCGGACGCGGACGGCCCGGCGGTGGCGAAGGTTGCTGTGGACCGGGAGACCGAGGTGCTCCTGCGGTGTCCGGGAGGTGGCGGATGTTCGGTCACGCTGGCCCGGTCCTGACCGGGACGGAGACGCGGCATGGGTGAGTTGCGCAAGCCGTTCCTGCTGCTGGCCCTGCTCGCGGTGGCGCTCGTGGTCGGCGTGGAGCTGGGCGCGGCGGCCCTGACCGGCGGTGGCGACGCGAGCGGCGCGCTGCGGGACAACGCCGGCCGGCTCGGCGTCGAGCTGGGCGACGTCGGCGCGGTGTCCGAGCCGTCCGGCCGGGGCATCGGCTACCTGGCGCTGATCGACGTGGTGGCGCTCTGGACGACCGGACTGTTCTGCCTGAGCCTGGTGCTGCCGGACCGGATGCAGGGCCGGGTGCAGGGCGTGGCCACGCTCGTCTTCTCGATCGTGCTGCTGCTGGTGTCGCTGGTCCTGCTGATCGTCGCGTTCGTCGAGCTGACGGTGATGGTCTCGCTGTTCCTGGCCCCGCCGTTCGGCACGCTGGCGTACCTCGCGGTGTGGGGGTTCTTCCCGGTCGACGACGCGGCGGTGCTGCTCGGGCTGACGCTGCTGCTCAAACTGGTCTGGGTCGCGCTGCTGCTCGCCGCCCAGCCCCGGTTCCTGCGCAACAAGGGCCTCGTCGCGCTGGCGCTGACCACGCTGCTGTGCACAGTGGTGCTGCAGTTCCTGCACGGCCTGGTGCCGGTGATCCTGGTCAGCATCCTGGACGACGTTGGCGCCGTGGTGTTCGCCGTGGTGGCGCTGATCTGGGCGCTGGTGCTGCTGATCGGGTCGATCCCGGCGATCGTGAAGGCGATCCGGACCACCGCCACCACGTCCGGCCGTACCGTCACCTGACCGCGCCGCCGGCGGCGAGCGTGGCCAGGCGTGGCAGCTGCTCGGGGTCGGTGAGTGCCGACCCGACGGCCACCACGCGCGCCCCGGCGGCGAGGAAGTCACCCGCGTTGCCGGCGTCGACGCCGCCGGTGGCCACGAAGCGGGCCTCCGGCAGCGGCCCGGCCACCGCCCGGAACCAGGCCGGGCCGAGGCTGACCGCCGGGAACGCCTTGAGCCACACCAGGCCGTGGTCGAGGGCGCGCTGCGCCTCGGTCGGCGTGGCCACACCGGGCAGATGCGGCACGCCGAGACCGGCCGCCGCGTCGGCCACCGCCAGGTCCAGGCCGGGCGCCACTGTGAACGCCGCCCCGGCGGCCACCGCGTCGTGCACCTGCGCCGGGGTACGCACAGTACCCGCGCCCACGATCCGGTCCCGCCGCCGCCCGGCCGTCACGGCGGCGCGCAGCGCCGGCACCGCGTCCGGGGTACGGATGGGCACCTCCACCACGGCGATACCGAGATCCCAGGCCAGCTCCGCCAGCCGGACCGTCTCGTCGGCGGGCAGGTCGCGCAGGATCACCATCACCCGCGCGTCGCCGAACAGGGCCTCGAAGTCGTGCCCGCTCATCTGTCGCTCCCTCCCCTGACCGGCGCTCGCGCATCCTCGGGCCACGCCTCGTCCGGCAGCGCCAGTGCCCGCGCGATCGTCTCCGCGTCCGGTGGCGGCGCGGTGTCGCCCGGCACGGCCAGCACCGGCGCGGCGGTCAGGTGCCCCAGCCGCAGGCAGGCTCGCAGGTCGAGGTCGCGCAGCAGCCCGGAGAGGAACCCGGCGGCGAACGCGTCACCCGCGCCGACCGGCTCCACCACGTCCACCGGCAGCGCCGGCACGACCACCGCCGGCCCGGTACGCGGCAGCGCCGTCGCGCCGACCGGCCCGTCCTTCACCACCACCAGTTCCGGGCCCGGCAGCAGCGCACGGACGGCGGCCGGATCGCCCGCCGACCAGAGCACTGCCGCCTCGTCCCGCCCGACCAGCACCACGTCGGCGCGGTCGGCCAGGTCACGCAGGACCGGTCCGGCCCGGTCGGCGGGCCAGAGCGCCGGGCGGTGGTTCACGTCGAAGCTGACCCGGGCGCCGGGCAGCGCGCGCCCGTCCAGCGCTGACACGAGCAGGTCACGGCAGGTGCCGGAGAGCGCGGCGGTGATCCCGGACAGGTGCAGCAGGCGTGCCCCGGCCAGCCCGGGACACGCGAGGTCGGCGGTGCCGAGGCGGCTCGCGGCCGACCCGGCGCGGTGGTAGTGCACGCGGGTGCCGTCCGGCCCCGGATCCTTCAGGTAGAGCCCCGTCGGCGCGTCCGGATCCACTGTGACCAGGCTGACGTCCACGCCCGCGGCGGCGACATCGGCCACCACCCGCCGCCCGAACGGGTCGTCGCCGACCCGGCTGACCCACGCCGCGCGGTGCCCGAGCCGGGCCAGCCCGGCCGCCACGTTTGACTCCGCGCCGCCCACGCCCACCCTGAGCCGCGCCACGCGCTCCAGCGACCCGCCGTCGTCAGGGGCGAGAACCACCATCGTCTCGCCCACGCACACCACCTCCGGCCCGCCCGTCGGGCTCATGGCGTCACTCCCAGGCGGGCCGACACGTCGGCCGGGTCGAGGTCGCCGTCGGCGACGAGCACGCGGTGCCGGTTGTGCCGCAGCTGCCCGGCCGCGACCACCGCCGGGGCGTCGAACGCGTACGCGACGCAGACGCCCGGGTACATGGCGGTGCGTACGAACCACCTGTCACCAGGCCCCAGACCGGTGAACACCAGCGTGTACGCGCCCCCACCGGGAGCGGTGGCCGACAACGCCAGCCAGGGCGCGGCCGAGCCGTTCACGTCGCCCTCACCGATGGCGTCGGCGGTGCGGACGCGCGGTTCGTCGTCGGCCACGGCACGCCAGAAGAAGCCGCCGTAACCGGCGCCGCCCGGGCGGCCGTTCGTGGCCGGGCTGCCCAGGTGCACGTCGGCGCCGGTGGCGGAGGTGAGCGTGGCGGACAGGTCCAGCCACCACGCGTCCTCCCCGGCCGGCGCGGCGGTGATCCGCCGGTGCTCGCGCAGCAGCACCCGGCCGTGCCGGTCCCGCCACTCCAGATCGTGGTCGAGCCGGTCGGCGGCCCGCTCCCGCCAGCCGGTGTGCGCGATGACGCCGTGGTCGTCGCGCCAGGTGTAGCCGGTGCCGCGCACGTACGTCCGGCCGCCCCACAGGTTGACGCCGTCCACGTCCTGCACCGCAAGTGACGCCCCGAGGTGCCAGACGTGGTCGGCCGGGAGCGCGTCGGTGACCGGGGTGCCGGCCCGGGTGCGCACCGGATGCAGGTACGGCCGAGGGCCGTGGCGGGGATCCAGGTCCGGCCGGACCAGGTACCGGGCCACCTCGACGCCGCCCACTACCAGCCGGGGTTCGGCGGTCACGACGGCTCCGGGGCGGGGACCGGGCGGCGGGCGTCGAGCGCGTGCAGCGCCGCGAGGGTGTACCCGCCGAGGATCGGTACCGCGACCGGCGTGACCAGCACACCCAGCACCACGGCGAGCGCGCAGACGCCGGAGGCGGCGGCCCACACGCCGGGGCGCTGCGGGCAGGTGCGGGACACCTCACGGGCGGCCGTCCGCCAGCCCCGGCCGCCGGTGCGCCCGACGGCGACGGCGACCAGGCCCGCGTACCCGAGCAGGACCGCCACCACGACGGCGGTGAGCGCGAGCGCGGGCCCGCCGCCTGGTACCCGGCCGGTGGTGAGCGCGGACAGGTCGGCGGCGAGCAGCGCGGCGGCGGCCAGGGCGACGGCGCTCACCGCCAGCCCGGCGGGCAACGCGCGGCCGAACCGGGTCAGGCTGGTCCGCGCGTCGGGCCAGGCGCCGGTGACCGACCTGTCGTGCAGCGCGGCACTGGCGGTGGCGACCGCCGGGGCGAGCGTGAGCACCGGCAGCGCGGCGAGGGCCACGGCGAAGCCGAGCAGCGCCAGGTCGGTCGCCTCGCGCAGCGTGTCCCGCCAGTCGGCACGGGCCGGCGCGGGGTGGGCGGATACGGCGTCGGTGGGTACAGGCACGGCGGTCATCCCTTCAGCCCGCTGGTGTTGATGCCCTCGACGAGCATCCGCTGGAAGGCGAGGAAGAACAGGAACACCGGCAGCAGCGACAGCACCGACATGGCGAACATCGGGCCGACGGCGCTCTGGCTGGTCGAGTCGATGAACAGGGTCAGCGCCACCGGGACCGTGTAGTCCTCCAGGCTGGACAGGAACACCAGTTGGCGGAAGAAGTCGTTCCAGGTCCAGATGAACGAGAAGATCGCCGTGGTGACCAGGGCCGGGCGGCTCAGCGGCAGGATGACGTGCCGGAACACGCCGTACGGGGACGCGCCGTCGATGGTGGCCGCCTCGTCCAGTTCGCGCGGGATGCCGCGCATGAACTGCACCATGAGGAAGACGAAGAACGCCTCGGTGGCCAGGAACTGCGGCACCAGCAGCGGCAGGTACGGCCAGTCGCCGCCGACCAGGCCGAGGCTGCGGAACAGGATGTACTGCGGCACGATCAGCACGTGCCCTGGTAGCAGCAGCGTCCCGATCATCACGGTGAACCACAGCTTGCGCAGCCGGAACCGCAGCCGGCCCAGCGCGTACGCGGCGAGCAGGCAGGACAGCGCGTTGCCGACGACGGTGAGTGCGCTGACCACTGCGCTGTTGAGGAAGAACCGGCCGAAGCTGATGTCGAAGTTGGTCCAGCCGTCGAGGTAGTTGCCGGGGGTGAACTCCTCCGGCAGCAGGCCGACGTTGTTGACGATCTCGGCCTGCGACTTGACCGACGTGCCGAGCATCCAGAACAGCGGGTAGAGCACCACCGCGACGATCACCACGAGCACGACGAGCCGCAGGACGTTCCGGCCGCTGCCCGGCCGGCGGCGAGCGACAGTGAGCGCGGTCATGAGTCGTCTCCGTCCGAGTAGTGCACCCAGAACCGGCCGGTGCTGAAGAAGACGGCGGTGACCACGCCGATCGCCACCAGGAACACCCACGCCATCGCCGACGCGTAGCCCATCTCCAGGTCGGTGAAGCCGGAGATGTAGAGCTTCAGCGTGTACATCAGGGTGGAGTCGACAGGGCCGCCGGTGCCGTTGCTGAGCACGAACGCGGCGGTGAAGCCCTGGAAGCCGTTGATGGTCTCCAGCACCAGGTTGAAGAAGATCACCGGGGAGAGCATGGGCAGGGTTACCGCGCGGAAGCGCCGCCACGCCCCGGCGCCGTCCACGGCCGCCGCCTCGTACAGCTCGGTGGGCACCTGCTTGAGCCCGGCCAGGAAGATCACCATCGGCGCGCCGAACTGCCAGATCGCCAGCACCATCAGCGTCTCCAGCGCCCAGTCCGGGTCGCTGACCCAGGGCAGCCCCTCGACGCCGAACAGGGCGAGGAACGAGTTGAACGCGCCGTCCCGGTTGAACATGTTTACCCAGACGATGGCCAGCGCGACGCTGCCGCCGAGCAGCGACGGCAGGTAGAACAGGCTGCGGAACAGCCCGACGCCGCGCCAGGCCCGGTTGAGCAGCAGCGCCACGCCGAGGGCGGCGGCCAGCTTCAGCGGTACGGCGACCAGCGCGAACGTCAGCGTGACCCGCACCGCGTGCCAGTACGACGGGTCGGCGGTGAACATCCGCTCGTAGTTGGCCAGCCCCACCCACCGCACCTCGGACAGCGGGGTGAGGATGTCGTAGTCGGTGAAGCTCAGCCAGAGCGACAGCAGCATCGGGATCGCCGTGACGCCCATCAGTCCGATGAGCCAGGGCGAGAGGAAGACGTACCCCGCCAGGCCCTCGCCGAGCCGGGCCCGGCCGGCCCGACGCCGCGTGGGGCGAGGGCCGGCCGGTCCGGTGCGCGGGGTCCGGCCGGGCGCCGTGGTGAGAGCCACGGGACCGGTCCTTTCGTGGGGTCAGGCGATCGCGGACTTGCAGGCGGTGACGAACTGCTCCGCCGCCTGGGCCGGGGTGGCGCGGCCGTACTGGGCGTTCTCGGCGGCCTTCACGAGCTCGGACTTGACCTTGCTGTGGCCCTTGATCGGCACCTGGGGCGAGGCGCCGAACTTCTGCGCCAGGTCGGACTCGACCTGGATGGACTGCTTCATGGCCGGGTCGGTGGCGGTCTCGCTGACCTTGGCGCGCAGGTCCATGTTCGACGGCAGACCGCGGTCGGTGCCGAGCAGCGCCACCGCCTCCGGGTCGTTGTTGAGGAAGTTGATCACGTCGACGGCGACGTCCTTGTGCTTGCTGCCCTTGAACACCGACCAGTACATCGAGGCCCGAGCCCACTGGGCGCTCGGGTCACCCGGGTAGGCGATCACGCCCAGTTCGTCCTTCGTGTTCTTCTTCAGGTCCGGCATCTGGTTGACCCAGACCCAGGAGGTGGCCGACTTGCCGGTGACCACGAGTTGCTTGGTGATGTCGCTGGAGTTGCCCTCGTGGATGACGTCCGGCGTCGGGGTGGCGCCCCGGTCCCGCGCGCCCTTCCACAGCTCGAACCACTTCGTCACGTCCTCGGCGGTGAAGCCGAGCTCCTTGCCCTGGTACAGGTCCTTGCCCTGCTGGCGCAGCCACACCCAGAGCGCCTTGTAGTCGGCGCTCGGGTCCTGGGTGCCGGGAACCTTCGTCTTCTTCGCCACCTGCTCGGCCCAGGCGATGTGCTCCTCCCAGCTCATCCCGGTGGTCGGCTCGGGCAGCCCGTTCTTCGTCAGCAGGGTCTTGTTGTAGACCAGGCCCTGGGTGTTCTCCCCGGCGGCCACCCCGGCGAGCTTGCCGTCGACCACGCCGTACTCCAGCAGGCTCTTGGGGAACTTCGACACGTCGAGCTTGCCGGAGTCGCGGTAGCTGCCCAGGTCGAGCGTGGTGCTGCGGCCGGCGTACTCGGCCAGGTAGTTGTCGTCGATCTGGAACAGGTCCGGCGGGTTGCCGCCGGCGGTCAGCGTGGCGAGCTTGTCGAAGTAGCCCTGGTTGGCCTGCCAGGTCTTCTCGAACGTCACCTCGGGGTGCTTCTTGGTGTAGAGGGCCAGGGCGTCCTCGGTGAGCTTCGCCCGGGCCTCACCGCCCCACCAGAAGACGGAGAGTTTGACCGGGCCGCCGTCGCCGCCGGCGTCGTCGTCGCCGCAGCCGGCCGCGCCCAGGGCGAGCGGCACGGCGAGCGCGACGGCGGCCAGGCCGCGCACGAGTCGGCGTCGGGTCAGGGGGGTACGGTGATCCCGCCCGGCGGGTACGCCGGCGGTGGGGGACGTTGCGGGGTGCATCTGCGCTCACTCCTCGGCTGTGGGAGGCGACGACGTCACCGGCGGCCGTCCACGGGCCGCCCGGGTCCGCAGTGCTGTGCGGGCCCGGGCCACCTGCTCAGGCTCCGGTGCCGTCCCGGCCGGGCGCGGGGACGGGCCCGGTCGAGTCGCGGACGACCAGTTCGGTCTGGAGCATTACCTGTGCGGTGGTGCGACGGTCGCCGGCCGCCGCGCCCCGGCCCCGGGCGCCACGCGGCGCGTCGGAGTCGAGTTGCAGCAGCATGTCGACGGCCGTCCGGCCGGCGGCCGCGGTCGGCGTGGCCACCGTCGTCAACTTGGGGCGGGTGAGCCGGCTCAGCGCGATGTCGTCGACGCCGACGACGCTCACGTCGTGCGGCACCCGCGCCCCGATCGCGTCCAGCCCCTCGATCAGGCCGATCGCCATCAGGTCGTTGTAGGCGAGCACGGCGGTGACGCTGCTGCGGCGTACCTGTTCGGCGAGCGCGCCGCCGCCGGTCTCGGTGGGCTGGTTGGGTCCGAGGACCGTCAGTTCCGCTCCCCCGCCCCGGGCGGCGGCGGTCGCGGCGCGGCGCATCTCCCGGGCGGTCCAGGAGCCGCGCGGGCCGCCGAGCAACGCGATCCGGCGGTGACCGAGCCCGAGCAGGTGCTCGATCGCGGCCCGGGCGCCCTGCCCGACGTCCATCATCACGCAGGGCAGGCCGGCGACCTGGCGGTTTATCACCACCACCGGGACCTCGCGGCTGACCTGCTCGATCAGGCTGTTGCTCATCCGGGGGCTGCACAGCAGCACGCCGTCGACCTGCTTGGCCAGGGCGTGGACCAGATCCTCCTCGGCGACCGGGTCCTCGTTGGTGTCGGCCACGAACACGTGGTAGTCGCGGTGCCGGGCCTGCCCCTCCGCCGCCTTGATCAGCGGCGGGAAGAACGGGTTGGCGATGTCGGCCACGATCAGGCCGATGTTGTGCGTACGGCCGGTGATGAGGGCCCGGGCCGCCCGGTTGGGCCGGTAGCCGAGGTCCTCCGCGCAGGCCAGCACCCGGACCCGGGTCTCCGGGTTGACCAGGTGCGGGGCCGAGAACGTCCGGGAGACGGTGGAGATGTGCACACCGGAGGCGCGGGCGACGTCCCGGATGGTGGCTGGCACGGCGGGCTCCCTCGTCCGATGTGGTGGGCGTCACGGGTGCCGCCCATTAATGCAAACGGTTGCGCCCGTGTCAACGGTCCATTGTTGCGGCTCGATTGCGGCGACGGTCCCGGTGGGCGCGCGAAACCTCATCAATGCGGATGGATAGGGCGGCTTGGCCGCCATCCGTTGACGACGCATCCACCGTCGTGGTTTCTTCGGCTGCAAACCTTTGCAACCGACTGCCAGGGAGGCCGACGTCATGTCACCACCGGCCCGGGAACGGGTCCGCCACGCCCTGGTGGGTGCCGGAGCACGCGCCGAGATGTTCGTCCGCGCGCTGGCCCTCGACCACGCCGACACCGCCGAGCTGGTCGCGCTCGCCGACGTCAACCAGCGGAGGATGGACGCGCACAACCGCTGGCTGGCCGAGCTGGGCCACCGGCCGGTGCCCACGTACGCCGCCGGTGACTTCGCGGCCATGCTCGCCAAGGAGCGGGTCGACGTGGTGCTGGTGACCAGCGTGGACGCCACCCACGACGAGTACGTGACGGCGGCGCTGCGCGCCGGCTGCGACGTGGTCGTGGAGAAGCCGATGACCGTGGACGCGCAACGGTGCCGCCGCATCCTCGACGCGGTCGCCGAGACCGGCCGGCGCGTCACCGTCGCGTTCAACTACCGCTACAACCCGCTGCACGAACAGGTCCGCCGGCTGCTCGCCGACGGCGCGGTGGGCGAGATCGGGTCGGTGCACTTCGAGTGGCTGCTCGACGTGCGCCACGGCGCCGACTACTTCCGCCGCTGGCACCGGGACAAGTCCGTCTCCGGCGGGCTGCTCGTGCACAAGTCCGGCCACCACTTCGACCTGGTCAACTGGTGGCTGGACGCCCGCCCGGTCGAGGTGCACGCGTACGGCCGGTTGTTCTTCTACGGCGCGGACGGCCGCCGGCACGGCTACGCCCGCGACTACGACCGGGCGCACGGCTCCCCTGCCGCCGACGGGGACCCGTTCGCGCTGCGCCTGGCCGACCACCCGCGCCTGCGCGAGCTGTACCTCGACGCCGAGGCCGAGGACGGCTACCACCGCGACCGCAACGTGTTCGCCCCCGGCGTGACCATCGAGGACGACCTCGCGGTGCTGGCCCGCTACGACACCGGCGCGACCATGACCTACCACCTGACCGCGTACGCCCCCTGGGAGGGCTACCGGGTCATGGTCAACGGCAGCCGGGGCCGTCTCGAACTGGAGGTGACCGAGAGCGACCACGTCAGCCCGTCCGTCGCCGGTGCGCTCAAGGGCGCTGCGCTGCACGGCGACGAGGCGGCGGTGGAGCAGGGCACGGCCCGGCTCACGCTGCGCCCGTTCTGGGCGCCGCCGCAGGAGATCCCGGTCGAGGGCTGGACCCGGCGCGGGCACGGCGGCGCTGATGCCCGGATGACCCGGGTGCTGCTCGGCGGCGAACCCGACCCGCTCGGCCGGGCCGCCACCGCCCGGGACGGCGCGCTCGCCCTGCTCACCGGCCTGGCCGCCAACCGCTCGCTGGAGACCGGCGCACCCGTCCGGGTCGCCGACCTGCTCACCCTGCCCTGACCGAGGAGCCCGCACCCGTGCCGATCATCTCCCCCAGCGATCTGCTGCTGCCCGCCGAGCCCGGCCTGCGCGCCCTGGCCCGAGAGCTGTACGCGCTCGCCGCCGAGCAGCCGCTCATCTCCCCGCACGGGCACGTCGACCCCGGGCTGCTGGCCGAGGACCAGCCCTTCCCCGACCCGGCCCGGCTGCTCGTCGTACCCGACCACTACCTGACCCGGATGCTGCTCAGCCAGGGCGTACCCCCGGCCGACCTGGGTGTGCCGAGCGTGGACGGCAGCCCGGTGGAGACCGACGGGCGGACCATCTGGCGGCGCTTCGCCGCGCACTGGCACCTGTTCCGCGGCACCCCGTCGCGACTGTGGCTGGAGCAGACGTTCCGGAACGTGTTCGGCGTCGACACGCCGCTGAGCCCGGACACCGCCGACACCGTCTACGACGCGCTCGCCGCGCGCCTGGCCGAACCGGGGTTCCGGCCCCGGGCGCTGTTCGAACGCTTCGGCATCGAGGTGCTCGCCACCACCGAGTCGCCGCTGGACGACCTGGGCCGGCACGCCAAGCTCGCCGCCGACGGCTGGGGCGGGCCGGGCGGCCGGGTGGTCACCACGTTCCGGCCCGACGACGTGGTGGACATGGAGTTCGGCAACTGGTCGGCCAACGTGGACCGGCTCGCCGAGGTCTCCGGCGAGGACACCGGCACGTACGCCGGCTACCTGGCCGCGCTGCGGGCCCGGCGGGAGGCGTTCGCCGCCGCCGGCGCCACCTCCACCGACCACGGGCACCCGACCGCCCGTACCCTCGATCTCAGTCCGGCGCAGGCCGCGGCCCTGTTCGACAGGGGCCGGCGCGGCCTGGCCGACGCCGCCGACGCGGAGGCGTTCCGGGCCCACATGCTGCTGGAGTTCGCCCGGATGTCGCTCGACGACGGCCTGGTCATGCAGCTGCACCCCGGCGCGGTGCGCAACCACAACCGGTGGCTGCACGCCCGGCACGGCCGCGACGTCGGCGGGGACGTGCCGCAGGCCACCGAGTACGTGCACGGCCTCGCCCCGCTGCTCGACGCGCACGGCAACGACCCCCGGCTCACAGTGGTGCTCTACACGCTCGACGAGGACACGTTCACCCGGGAACTCGCCCCCCTGGCCGGCGGCTACGCGGCGCTGCGCCTCGGCGCGCCCTGGTGGTTCCTGGACTCCCCCGAGGTGCTGCGCCGGTTCCGCGAGGCGGTCACCGAGACGGCCGGCTTCTACAACACCGCCGGGTTCGTCGACGACACCCGCGCGTTCTGCTCCATCCCGGTACGCCACGACGTGGCCCGCCGGGTCGACGCCGGTTTCCTCGCCCGCCTCGTCGCCGAGCACCGGATGACCGCGGACGACGCCGCCGAGACGATCGTCGACCTGGCGTACCGGCTGCCGAAGCAGGTCTTCAAGTTCGGAGGTGGGCCTTCATGACCACGATCGTCGACGTCGAGGTGCACGACGTGCGCTTCCCCACCGCCGCCAGCGGCGACGGCTCGGACGCGATAAACAGGGGCGACTACTCGGCCACGTACGTGGAGCTGACCACCGACGGCGGGCCCACCGGCACCGGGTTCACGTTCACCAACGGCCGGGGCAACGAGATCACCTGCGCGGCGGTCCGCGCGCTCGCCCACCACGTCCGCGGACGCACCGTCGCCGAGATAGCCGCCGGACCCGTCGCGTTCTGGCGCTCCCTGGCCGCCGACGTGCAACTGCGCTGGCTCGGGCCGGAGAAGGGCGTGATCCACATGGCCACCGGCGCGCTCGTCAACGCGGTCTGGGACCTGCGCGCCAAGCTCGCCGGCAAGCCGATGTGGCGCCTCCTCGCCGAGATGCCCACCGACGAGCTGGTCGCGACAGTCGACTTCCACCACATCACCGACGCGCTCACCCCCGACGAGGCGGCGGCCATCCTCGACAAGGGACGAGACGGCCTGGCCGACCGGCTGGCCGCGCTGGAACGCGACGGGTTCCCCTCGTACACCACGTCGGTGGGCTGGCTCGGCTACCCGGACGAGCAGGTGCGCGCGCTGACCCGCGACGCGTACGCGCAGGGGTGGCGCGCGATGAAGATGAAGGTCGGCGGGCGGATCGAGGACGACCTGCGGCGGGCCCGGATCATCCGGGCCGAGATCGGCCCGGACGCGCTGCTCATGATGGACGCCAACCAGGTGTGGGACGTGGACGAGGCGATCGCCGCGATGGGCGTGCTCGCCGAAGTCGACCCGTACTGGATCGAGGAGCCCACGCACGCCGACGACGTGCTCGGGCACGCCCGGATCGCCCGCGCGGTGACCGAGCTGACCGGCGGCCGCTGCCGGGTCGCCACCGGCGAGGTCGCCGCCAACAAGGTCATCTTCAAACAGCTGCTCCAGGCCGAGGCGATCGGCGTGATGCAGGTCGACGCGTGCCGCGTCGGCGGCGTGGACGAGGTGCTCGCCGAGCTGCTGCTGGCGGCGAAGTTCGGCGTGCCGGTCTGCCCGCACGCCGGCGGCGTGGGCCTGTGCGAGTACGTGCAGCACCTCGCGATCTTCGACCACGTGCGGGTCGGCACGAGCCTGGACGGCCGCATGGTCGAGTACGTCGACCACCTGCACGAGCACTTCACCGACCCGGTCCGCACCCGGGGCGGGCGCTACCTGCTGCCCACCGCGCCCGGCTACAGCGCCACCATGCGCCAGGAGTCGATCGCGCGGTACCGGTTCCCGGACGGCCCGGCATGGCGCTGACCCCCGACCGGCTCGGCCTGGCCACGCTGCGCCACCTGCCGCCGGAGTCCCGGCCGCTGCTGCGCCCCGGCACCGTACCGGCCGGCATCGTCCACCTCGGCCTCGGCGCGTTCCACCGCGCCCACCAGGCCGTGCACACCGAGGCGGCGGTCGGCGCGGCCGGCGGCGACTGGGGCATCGTCGGCGTCGCGCCGCGCAGCACCGACGTGGTCGACGCCCTGGCCGCGCAGGACTGCCTGTTCAGCGTCACCACGCTCGCCCCCGACGCCGCGACGACCCGGGTGGTCGGTGCGCTCGCCGGGGTACGGCACGCCGCGAGCGACCCGGACGCGGTGGCCGCCCTGCTCGCCGACCCGGCGATCCGGGTGGTCACGCTGACGGTGACCGAGAAGGCGTACCGGCTCGATCCGGTGACCGCCGCGCTGACAGTGGACGCGGACCTGACCGCCGACCTCACCAGCGGCCGTCCCCCGCGTACCGTGCCCGGTCTGCTGGTGCGTGGGCTGCTCGCCCGCGCCGCCGCCGACGCCGGGCCGATCGCGCTGGTGAGCTGCGACAACCTGCCCGCGAACGGGCGCCGCCTGCGCGGCCTGGTGGAGCAGTGCCTCGCGCTGGCCCGGGTGCCGGACGCGACAGCCGAACGGGTGCTCACGGCGGTGACCTGCCCCGGCACCATGGTCGACCGGATCGTGCCGGCCAGCACCGACGAGACCCGGGACACCGCCCGGCGGGCGCTGGGCGTGACCGATCTGGCGGCGGTCGCCGCCGAACCGTGGTCGCAGTGGGTGATCGAGGACGACTTCCCCGGCGGCCGCCCGGCCTGGGAACGCTCCGGCGCGATCCTCACCGGCGACGCCGGCCCGTGGGAGCGGCTGAAACTGCGGGCACTCAACGGCGTGCACTCCGCCACCGCGTACCTCGGTGCGCTGGCCGGCGCGGAGACGGTGGCCGAGGCGCTGACGCTGCCGCACCTGGACGCGGTGCTGCGGCGGCTGCTCGCCGAGGAGATCGCGCCGAGCTTCACCCCGCCGCCCGGCGCCGACGTGGCCGGCTACGGCGAGCAGGTGCTCGCCCGGTTCGGCAACCCGGCGATCCGGTACCGGACGACGCAGGTCGCCATGGACGGCTCGCAGAAGCTGCCGCAGCGGGTGCTGCAGACAGTCGCCGACCTGCGGGCCGCCGGCCGATCGGCGCGGTGGAGCGCGCTCGTGGTGGCCGCCTGGCTGCGGTTCCTGCTCGGGTACGCCGACGACGGCCGGCCGCTGCCGCTGGACGACCCGCTCGCCGACCGGCTGCGCACCGCCCTCGCGGCCGGAGCGCACACCCCGGCCGGGGTGGTGGACGCGGTCTTCGCGCTCCGCGAGGTGTTCCCGGCCGACCTGGCCGACGACGACGAGTTCCGTGCCGACGTGACCGGCTGGCTCACCGCGCTGGAACGCCACGGCGTCCGGGCGACCCTGGCGGACGCCCGGTGACCGGCGGCGCGCCGCGACCGGCGGGGTTTAGCCGGTGAGTGGCAACGACCCGCCGCGGGTGGCGCTGATCGGGGCGAACGGGCACGGCCGCTGGCACCGCCGGACCATCGCGGAGCTGCACGCCGCCGGGCGTGCACGCCTGGTCGCGCTGGTCGACGTGCGGCCGCTGGAGGCCGAACCGGAGGCGCCCGTCCCACCGGAGGCGGCCGTCCTCACCGACCACCGGGACATGCTCGCCGCGTGCCGCCCGGACGTGGTGGTGATCTGCACGCCACCGCACACCCACCTGCCGATCGCGCTCGACGTACTGGCCGCCGGGGCGGACCTGCTGCTGGAGAAGCCGCCGGTGCTCGACCTCGCCGAACACCTGATGCTCACCGAGGCCGCGCACGCCGCCGGCCGGGCCGTGCAGGTCAACTTCCAGGCGCTCGGCTCGGCCGCGCTGACCGAACTGACCGGCGCGCTCGGCCGGCTCGGCCCGGTCACCGGCATCGCCACGCTCGCCGCCTGGCAACGCCCGGACGCCTACTACGCCCGCTCCCCCTGGGCCGGACGGCGAACCGTCGACGGCCGCCCGGCGCTGGACGGCGCGCTCGCCAACCCGCTCGCGCACGCGCTCATGCAGTGCCTCGCCGTCGCCGAATCGGTCACCGGCGCACCGGTACGCCCGGCCCGGATCGCTGTGGAGCGCTACCGGGTCCGCCCGATCGAGGTGGACGACACCACAGTGCTGCGGCTGACCCCGCACGCCGGGCCGCCGGTGCTGGCCGCGCTCACCCTCGCCGCCGAGGAACACGTCCCCGGGGAGGTACTCGTCACCGGCGAGCGTGGACGGGCGCTGCTGGAGTACCCGACCGACCGGCTGCGGCTACCAGGCGACGACGCGCCGCGCCCGGTGCCCGGCCGCCGGGGGCTGCTGGCGAACCTGCTCGACCACCGCGCGGACGGCACGCCGCTGATCGCGCCGCTGGCGCGTACCGAGCCGTTCACCGCGGTGCTGGACGCGCTGCGGGACGCACCCGTTCCGACGCTGCTCGACGGGGACCTGGTAGGCGAGGCGGGCGACGGCCCGCAGCGGGTGCGGATGGTGCGGGGCGTCGGCGCGGTGCTGCGGGCCGCCGCGCAGACCGGCGCGCTGCCGTCCGAGGCGGGCGTGCCGTGGGCGGTCAAGCCCCATGTGGTGGACCTGCCAGTGCAGTGAATGTCCCTCCAGGAGAACGGAACGAGTCATGCGTACCCGAACCGCAGTCGTCGCGGCGCTGACCGCCGCGCTCGTCCTCACCACCGCCGCGCCCGCACCGGCCGCACCCGGTGAGCCGTCCCGGGCCGCCGAGCTGATCGGCCGCCAGGCCCTCGCCGCGAACGACGGCTGGGCCGCCGCCGGCACCGGCACCACCGGCGGATCGGCCGCCACGCCGGACCGGGTACGCGTCGTGCATACCCGCGCCGAGCTGGTCGCCGCGCTCGGCGGCGACAACGCCACGAACGCCGCCGACGGCACCGCCAAGATCGTGTACGTGGCCGGGACAATCGACGGCTTCGAAGGCCCGGACGGCACGCCGCTGGACTGCGCCGACCTGGCCGACCCGGAGTACTCGCTGGCCGCCTACCTGGCCGCGTACGACCCGGCGACCTGGGGCCGGACGAACCCGAGCGGGCCGCTGGAGGCCGCCCGGGTGCGGTCGGTGGCCGCCCAGACCCGGCAGACCCAGATCAACGTCGGCTCCAACACCACGATCATCGGTTTGCGCGGCGCCCGGCTCACCGGCCTGACGCTGATGATCGACCGGGTGGACAACGTGATCGTGCGCAACATCGAGTTCACCGACGCCCGGGACTGCTTCCCCGCCTGGTCCCCCACCGACGGCGACACCGGCAACTGGAACTCCCAGTACGACCAGATCTCGGTGCGGCGCAGCGAGCACGTCTGGATCGACCACAACACGTTCACCGACGGCGACAACCCGGACAGCGCCCAGCCCGTCTACTTCGGCCGGCCCTGGCAGGTACACGACGGCTCGGTGGACGTCACGCACACGGCCAGCCTGGTCACCGTCTCCTGGAACCGGTTCACCGGCCGGGACAAGGTGATGCTGATCGGCTCGTCGAACACCGTCGGCCCCGACGTGGGCCGGCTCGACGTCACCGTGCGGCACAACCTGTTCGACGGCACGCTGCAACGCCTGCCCCGGGTGCGGTTCGGCCGGGTCGACGTGCACGAGAACCACTACCGGCTCGGCGGGCCCGGCTTCGCGTACGCCATCGGCGTCGGCGTGCAGTCCGCCCTGTACGCGGAGAACAACTTCTTCACCCTCACCGGCGACACCGCCCCGGCCGACCTGCTCTACGACTGGGGCGGCACCGCCCTCACCGAGCGCGGCAGCTGGGTCCGGCAGGGTGACCGCCTGCCCCGGCCGGTTGACCTGCTCGCCGCGTACAACGCCGTCCACGACCCGGACCTCGGCGGCGACGCCGGGTGGGCGCCCACGCTGCGGGCCGCCCGGCCGCTGCCGACCCCGCTGGTCCCGTTCGTCGTGGACGCCTTCGCCGGGGCCGGCAGACTGCCGCTCTGACCTGCTCCGGAGCCCACCCGGCGACCGGGCCGGCGTCCCTGCGGGGATGCCGGCCCGGCGTCGTCATCGGCCCGCCGGCTGACACGCCGCCGCCGATGCGCGATGATCACGTTGACGGACATCGCCGCCGGGGGAATGAATCGGCGGCCACCGGGGACAACAGGGTGAGAATCAGGCGGTGAGAGCGCGAGTGGGCGCCCAGGCCCGGGGACGGGCACGGGACGGAGGGCCGGACGTGACGGGTGGGACATCCGGCGACGTCGGCCCGGTCCTCACCATCGACCTACCGGCCGACCCGGCCCGGCTCGCCGCCACCCGGGAACGGTTGCGCGGCTGGCTGCACGCCCAAGGCGTGAGCGAGTGGGACGTCGACACCGTCCTCATCGCCACCGGCGAGGCGTGCGCAAACGCGATCGAGCACGGGTACCGCTTCGCGCCGGAGGGGATCACCACGCTGCGGGCCGAGCTGCGCGGCGACCGGTTGGAGATCGAGGTACGCGACCAGGGCGGCTGGCGGGCAGCCGACGGCGACGACAGCGGCGACCGGGGGCGCGGGCGGCTGATCATGGCGCGGGTGATGGACGAGGCCACCATCGTCGGCACGCCGGAGGGCACCTGCGTACGCCTGGTCAAGCGCCTCACCGGCGACGTGAGCGGCCCGGCGGGCACCGGATCTAGCGAAGATCAGCTATAAGGGACGCATGGAGTTCCCCGCGTACCTCGCCACCATGCCGATGCACGCGATCACCGAGATCCACGGCGAGCCCGGCCTGCTGGCCCGGTTCCGGCTGGAGATCGAGGCGTTCGACGAGACCGCCCGCGACCGGCTGACCGAGGCGCTCGACCTGGCCGCCGACCTGCACCGCGACGACCGGCGGGTACGCGAGCCGTACCTCAACCACCTGCTGCGGGTGTCGATCCGGCTGATGCACCACTACCAGGTGCGGGACGTGGACGTGATCGTCGCCGGGCTGCTGCACGACGCGGTCGAGGACCACCCCGCCGAGCTCGCCGGGCTCGACCCTTCGGCCACCGGGCCCGACGTGACCTCGGCGGCACTCGCCGCGCTGTCCGGCCGGTTCGGGTCGCGGGTCGCCCGGCTGGTCGCGGCGGTCACCAACCCGGCGTACGACCCGGGCCGGGACCGCGACGAGCAGTACCGGGAGCACGTGGCGGCGAGCCTGGAACGGGAACCCTGGGCGCGGGTGATCAAGGTGTCCGACTTCACCGACAACGGCGTGGGCGTGATCCACACGGTCGGGCCGAAGGTGGCCCGCGCCGCCGCCAAGTACCGCCCGCTGGTGCCGCTCTTCCGTGACCTGGTCACCCGGCCCGACACACCGCTGTCACCACCGGTCAAGCAGCACATCCTGGCCCAGCTCGACCTGGCCGAGGAACGCTTCAGCGCCATCCTCGACCACCCCGCCTGACGCCACCCGCGCACCACCCGGCTCGCACTCATCCTCACCTCGCCACTTCCCCGACCTGGCGCCCGGCTCGCCAGTTCCCCGAAGTGGCCGCATCCCCACTCACCGGACCCCACCACTTCCCCGACCTGGCGCACGGCCCACCACTAGGCCGGGGAAGTGGCGGGGAAACGGCACCCGGTCAGGCGGGCGCGGGTGGGCCGGCGAGCCGTCCGCCGAGCACGGCGGCGACGCGGTCGCGCAGGGCGGGCAGGCGGTCGGGGTGGTCGTGCAGCACCACCCGCAGCGTCTCGTGGCCACCGGCGGCGACCGCGCCCAGCACGTCCAGCAGCGTGCCGAGCTGGGCGGGCGGCTCGTCGGCGAGCAGGTCCGCCGCGTCGGTCACGACGACTGTCAGCGGACCGGCGTCGAGGCGGTCGGCGAGCGCGTCGGCGAGGGCGTCCCAGTTGCGGCCGTACCAGTCGGGCAGTTCCAGCGCACCGGCCAGCGTCTCGTGCAGCCCGGCCCGGGTGCGGCCGGCCGTACCGGAGACCGGCACACCGTCCGGTTCGGACGGAGTGCCGACGTACACGAGCCAGGCCGGCAGCCGCGTACCCATGATCCGTCCTTTCCCGACGGCGCCGACCGGGCACTGCGGGCCCGGCCGGCGTCGAGGCTGCTCAGAGCCGGTAGAAGTTGGCGTAGTGGTCGGGTGAGAACCAGGTCGCCCCGGTGCTCTTGTTGACCACGATCCGGTACGCGTCCCGGGAGGCGTTGCAGGCGCGCGGGTACACGTCGTACTCGTAGTAGGTGGCGCCGGTGGGCAGCTGTCCCTCGTAGTTGTAGAACCGGCCGCCGGCGAAGTTGCACTTGCCGCCGCTCCACGAGTACCAGCCGCGGCTGGTCGGGAAGCTCTTCGCGGACCAGCCGGATCGCGCGGTGCGCGCGTCGGCGCAGCGGGACTGCGTGCAGGAGCCGTAGACGGCTGCCGCAGCGGGCTCGGCGAGGCGGGTGGAGACCGTGGACGGTGCGACGAGCGCGGCGGCGGCCACGGCGGTGACCAGGGCGGACGCGGCGAGGGCGCGGCGTACGCGGGCGACGGCGGCGCGGAGCGGGGTCAAGGGATCCTCCTTGAACGGGACGACAGCGCATCGATCAGCATTGATGGCCGAACGATGCTCAGTCTGTCCGGGATCCTGCCCGCCGTACAGTCCCGATCCGGCGACGGCGATCCGAACCGCGCGTGAACACACGGTGGCGGGTGCGGACGGACGACAACGGCCGCCCGTCCGCACCCGCCGTGTGTGTCAGCGCGTGAACGCCTGGAACTCGGCGATCCGCACGTTCTGCGCCTGCGGGCTGGCGGTGGCGCAGTCGGTCGCCGCCCGCGGGTCGTCGTCCTGCTCACCGGCGTAGTCCGGCGCGCCCGTGCACTGGTTGGTCAGCACCTCGACGCGCAGGTGCGTGGCAGTGGTGCGCGGGATGTCGAACGACCGCATGATCAGCTCCGGCGCCCGGGGACGCGGCGCGACGGCCGGGAACGCGTCCGGCCGGCTGGTGTAGACCGGCCGGAAGTCCGCCGCGTCGGCGCAGGTCACCGGCCCCGTCGCGGTGCACGCCAGGACCCGGAACTGCCGCACCGCGGAGTACCGGCTCTGGGTTCCGGCGTCGGCGTCACCGGCGACCGGCGGGCGCAGCATGGCGCTCACCTGCACCCGGCGTACCTGCTGGACGTCACCGGCCAGGTCGACTGTGACCTGCCGGCCGGCGACCGGCGCGCCGAGCGCGGCCCAGTTGGTGGCCTCGTCCTCGTCGGCGATCTGCGGCAGGTTGATCCCGTCGCCGCTGACCGCCGCGCCCGCGGTGGCCGAGGCCAGGTTGGGTCGCAACGTCACCGGCAGTGTCCGGCTCTGACCCGCCTTTACGGTCACCGGGCCGATCCGGGTGTGACCGTAGCCGGGCGCCCGTACCACGAACTCGTACGTGCCGGGCACGAGGTCGACCCGGTCGGTGAGCGGGGTGGCCGCGTCGGTGTCCGCCACCGGCACGGCCCGGGCCTGGTAGCGCCCGACGAACAGCTGCGCGCCGGCCACCGGCCCGCGCTCGCCGACCGGCAGGAACCGCAGCGCGGCCTCCCGCGCGTACGGCGAGGTGAAGCCCGGCGTGGGGTCGGCGTCGGTGTGGCCGACGCTGGCCGCCGTCTCGCCGAGACCGCGCTTGGCGAACGCGTTCCAGAGCAGGTCCTGGTTGGCCCCGCCGAAGCGGATCCGGTCGGCGGCGAGCATCGCGTCCCGGGCGTCGACCATGCTGACCTGGCTGACCGACATCAGCAGGAACGAGTCGAAGACCAGCTGGATCCAACGCCGGTTACCGGGGCAGGCGGTGACGTCGCGGGCGCCGGTGGCGCACGCCTTCTGCACGGCCGGGGTGCCGCTGCCCCAGCGGCGCATCATGCCAGCCCGGATGTCGGCGTTCGTCGCGCTCCACAACTCGCCGGAGGCGTGCACCTGGAGGCCGACGAAGTCGTAGTCGACCGAGCTGTAGTTGAGCGGGCTGTCGCTCATGTTGTAGTTGCGGATACCCGCGTTCGGGTCCCCGGTGGTGTACTCGCCGATGGTGAAACCGCGCCGGCCGGGCGCGGCGTACCCGTGCTCGAAGAGGTACTCCATAGCGAGCTGGTCCGACCAGCTCTCGCTCATGCCCTGCGGCGAACTGACCCCGGCGCTCGGGCCGGCGATCATGCGGTTGGTGACCGCGTGGCCGTACTCGTGGGCGATCACCGACATGTCGAAGTCGCCGTCGACGCACGGCGCGTAGAACGAGCCCGCCATCGGCTGCCACAGGTACATGTTGGTGGTCGGCGCGACGCCGTCCGGCGGGGTGATCTGGTTGGCGTTGTTACGCGCCGCGAACGCGGGCGGACCGCCGCTGATGCCGCCGGCCTGAGCGTTGCCCTGCTCCGGGTCGTTACCGAGCCCGCCGCGGCCGAGGTTGTCCTGCTGCATGTTCCAGGTCTCCTCGGTGAACCCGAGGTGATAGGTCCAGTCGTGCATCCGGTTGTGCATGGCGAACAGGTTCGCCCGCGCCGCGTCGATGTCGTTCGCCTGCGGCGACGTGAACACCTCCGGGTTGCAGCGCTGCTCCTGCCACTGGTTCGTCCACGGGTAGTCGTACCGGCGGTCCGGGCGGGGCGTCGCGGTCTCGGTGCCGACGCTGAACGGGTCGTTGCTGTTCCAGTTCTGCACCGCGATCGCGTTGTTGCCCTTGGTCGTGGTGGTGGACTGGCCGGTGGCCGGGTCCACGTCCCACGCCGGGTGCCCGGGCACGCCCACCACCTCGGCGCAGCCGCGCGCCGGCACGGCGCACCACCGCTTGCGGGTGTCGGCCGACGACTTGTCGACACGCGGCGAGTTCGGGAAGACCTCCCACGAGGGGTGGTCGGCGTCGTGGTCGATCAGGTCCTCGCGGACCAGCACCGCGCCGTCGCGGGCGTCCACGTAGGTGGAGTAGGCAGCCGGGTCCGCGCCGGTGGTGTCCGCGCCGAGGACCACCTCCCACGCCGCGCGCGGCCCACGGTCCGCGGTGGGCACCGCGACCAATGAGGTACGCACGACCTGCGCGTCGGCACGGCCGGCGTCGGCGATCGCGGCCTGGCGGGCCTGCTCGGCGCTGATCGTGGCGGGGGCCGGTGTACCGGCGTCACGGGCGAGCGAGGAGCTGACGTGCCACACCGCTCCGTCGCGTACGCCGATCGACAGCATGCCGTCGACGGCGGCCGGCAGGTCACCGAAGCGCTGCCGGAACAGTACGGTGGCGCCCTGCCCCATCGGCGCCACGGTGAGCAGTTCCAGCGCGGCGGCACCCTCGGCGGTCAGGCCCAGCACGTCCCGGTTGGCTGCGACGTACGCGCGCGCGGCGGCGGCCGGGTCGGCGGGCAGCCCGGTGGCCAGGGGCTTGCCGGTGGAGGTGAGCGTGGCGGGCGTGCCGAAGTCGGTCCAGCGCACGCGGGCGCCGAGCGCGGCGGCGCGGTCGCGCTGCCGGTCGCTGGCGAGAACGCGGCCCTTGCGGTTGTCAGTGGCCTTGGTGTCGTGCCGGTCGCCCGGCAGGTGGTCGGGTGGCGCCTGGGTACGGGTCTGTTCCCGGGGTGCCGCCTGGCCGCCGCCAGCGGCGGTCAGGACCAGACCGGCTGCCAGCAGCAGCGCGGTGGTCCCCGTCAACGCACGGGATGGTGTGCGCACGGTCCCTCCTGTCATCGTCGAACGGCGATGTCCGTTCCGCCATCCGACCAGGACGATCAACCGTTCGACACCAGCCGAACATCCATAAATGTTGCTGCGTCGATTTCTCTGCGGCGCTGTCTCACCAGACGAGACACGAATAGATCTTGGTACGAGACGGCCCCCATGAGGGCCCTTTCGTACCAAGATCTCCACAGCGTCAGCAGCTATCAGGTCACGTTCTCTCCTGATCAAGCGTCGCCACTCTTCTCCTTGAGTTCGTCGTCCTCCCCGCGCCGACGCAGTGCCCACCCGCCGACCCGCCCGGAGAGCTTGCCGGTCGCCCATTTCGCCCGGTCGAAGGTGTCGTTGCCGAGGCGCCGAGCGGCGTCCACGCCGTCTGCTCCGGTCTCGAGAGCCTTGTCTCTCGCCTCCTTGGCCGCGTCCGTCCATCGTCTCGCCTCCGACGACTGCCGATCACCCTCGATCCCGAGCCGCCCGTGGAAGGTGACGATGGCGGCGGAGACGTGGTTGCTCGACTTCACCACCGCCGGTGAGTCCATCGGGTTCAGCAGCACCTTGGCGTTCGCCCTGCCCGCGGCCGCTTCCATGCGAGCCAGCAGACGCTCGGTGCACCGGGAGATGAGTTCGAGCCGGTTCTGCCGGGCGTTCCTCAGCCCGACGCGATGCCCGTCCAACTCGTCCGGCGACGCATCCAGCACCCGGTCGAGTTCGAGCACGGCGATCGCGTCCTGCAGCTGGAAGCAGCGGGCCAGGACGACGAGCCACTCCTGCGCCTTGGACTCCGCTTCCCTGGCCGCCTTGGCGAGATCACCGATAGCGGCTTTACGCTCCAACTTCTCCGCGAGCGCGTCGAGCTGACGCAACGCGTACGCCTGGGTTTCTGCGATCGTCGCCGGCGCGCCCTGCACCTTCGACCACGTGACCTCGTCGACCCGACCCCGCTGCTCGCGAATGGTCATGGACTCCTCGATGACGAAGCCCACGCCGATCATTCGGGCCAGCACCGCGTCCTTCTGGGCGCGGAGCACATCGTCGACCTTCTCGTCGATTGTGGCGAGATAGTCGGTGATCTCCTTCATGCTCTGCTGCATCGCGAGCTGCGCCATGAGTCCGGCGGCGCCGGCCAGCAGCGCCGGATTGCCGACCATCGACGCCTTGTCGATTTGGAGCCATTTGTGGATCGAGCCCGGATCGCCGACCATCGCGTGGCTGACACCTGGAGTCTTGGTCGGCATCAGCCCGTGCTTGTGCACGAGTTGGGCCGATTCCTTTGTCAGCTGCACCCAGCGGCCCGAGTTGGCGGCGATCTCGGAACCGGCCTGAGCCGCTGCCGTCCCCACCGTGAGCACAGACCCGAGCCGAGGCAGCCCGAGGTCCTTCGACGGCAGGCCCTCGGAGACGAGGAAACGTTCGACAGCCCTCGGCTCTCCGATGACCGCCAGTCCGTCGCCGTCGCTGATCAGCTGAATCTCGTTACCCATTGCCGGCTCCTGACAGCTGGGAGGGGAGAGCGACCCTGTCCGCTCTGTTCGCTGTGGCCTTGGGACTCTAGCCGTCCCGCCGACGGGACGGGTGTACCCGTACGTATCGATCTCCGCGACACGCCGCTACCGATGGCTCCCGCTTTCAGGTTCCGGACGTCGGCTCACACCGTCGCATCGAGGAAGGTGGCCACGACCCGACGGAAGCCGTGTGGATTCTCGACCCACGGCAGGTGACCGGACCCGGGGAGGCTGACCCGCTCGCAGTTCGGCAGCGCCTGCTCCAGCGAGTCGACGCCCCAGCGGGGACGGATGTCCTCGGGTCCGTCGATGATCAGCACGGGCAGGTCGAGTGTCCGGCACCGCGCCGCGATGTCGCAGGTGCGGAGTTCCTGCTTGACCTCGGCGTTGATGGCCCGGTTGCAGTCGTGGTTGATGCCCAGCCACGGCGTGGCCATGCCCTCGGCGTGCGTCATGGAGGCGTCAGGGTCGGCGAAGTCGGCCGACCATTGCAGGACCGCCCGTTCGCGTTCCTCCGCAGGAGTGAGGGTGCGCGCACCCAGCGCCTCCCACCGGTTCAGATGGGGCCCGAGCCGCCGCCGGAGATTCCGCTCGTAGTGCGGGTGCCAGCCGCGATCGGGGTCGATGCCGGTGCCGGACACGTAGATCAGGTGACTGACCCGTTCCGGGTGCTCGATCGCGTACCGCAGCGCCAGGTGCGCGCCCCACGAGTGGCCCAGCACCGCCGTTCGCGGTCCGGCCAGGTGTTCGCGTACCACGTCGAGGTCGGCGACGAAGCGGTCGATCGTGTACGGACCGCGCCGCTCGGAGCGCCCGCAACCACGCTGGTCCCACCGGATGACGCGGGCGCGATCGTCGAGCAGCCGGGCGACCGGGCCGAGGTAGTCCCACATGCCCGGGCCGCCGTGACAGAGCACCAGCGGCGCGCCGGCGCCGACCCGGTCGGCCCACAGGCGACAACCGTCTTCGGTACGCACGTCCGCAGTCATCGCCGACAGTATGGCGAGTCGCGCGCCGGCCGGTGGACCTGCTGGGCTGACGCCGGTTACGGCTCTCTCATCCAGGTCTTCGGGTCGGTCACGAAGACGCCCTTGCCCTGCTGCCGCCGGATCACCCGCAACGCTTCGAGACGCGCATACGCCATCTGCACGGTCCCATGACTGACGTCGTAGCGATCGCGCAGTTCAGCGATCGAGGGCAGCTTGTCCCCCGGCTTCAGCTTCTTTCCCCTGACGTCGGCGATCACATCGTCGGCGATGCGCCAGTAATCCGGCACTTCTCGCATGGCACTCCTCGCGTGGCGATCCGATTCGATCACACCGCGACTCGCCTAACAAGCAGCGTTGACTCATCTGACATGTCTAGTTAAGTTGCTTCCGGGCCGTTCCTCGCGTGGCAACGAGTTCGGCTCATCCCCCGGTCGGGGCGGGTGTGCGTACCCGTCCCGACCCTCCGGACAGCTCCGCCTCCGTACCGCCGATCCGGGCTGCGAGGGCGGAGCGGGCGGGCCGCCCGCGGCCGGCGTGCGGACGGCCCGCCCTTCCAGACCCACCGCGTCTCCGCCTGCCCTGGAAAGGACCGAAGTGACGCAGTATCGATCCGGCCGGATCTACTTGACCGGCCTACCGGCCCGGATGACCCCGCACGAGGTGCGCACCCACGTCTTCGACGCCCGCAGGCGCGGCGTCGACCCCGATCAGGTACGCGAGTTCCAGGCCCGGGTCGCCGACGAGCTGACCGAGCTGAACCGGCAGGTACGCCTGCTCGCGCAGGAGAACGAAAGGCTGAAGCGCGCCCTGCGGGACTGGCAGACCATGCACGCCCGGGAGTGCCGCCCGCCGAACGACGGCCACTGGTAGCGGTGCGCCCACAGCCCGGCGACCTGCTGCGCGTCGACGGCCGCGCGTCGGTGCAGTTCGGCGGCGACCGGGAGCTCACGTTCCGGGTCGTGTCGGTCGGCGCCGAGATGACGCACATGGGCTGGATCTGGCTGACCGGCTACGTGCTCAACCGCCGGGGCACCGCGACCGCGAAGCGGGACATCTTCGTGCAGCTCGCAGGGCTGCGCCGGGCCGGCGAGCCGATGCCGCACTGTCAGTCCTGGGTGCCGGCGAACAGCATCCAGGCGTCGATCTCGGTCGGTGCCAGCGGCCGCGCCGGCAGATAGGACGCCAGATCACGGAAGTCCGCCACGGCGTTGTGCACGCACACCGCGAGCGAGAAGTGCAGCAGTTCCCGCGCCACCTGCGCGTCGGGCGCCGTGACGTCGCCGAGCAGCGGGCTGCGCACGTCGAGCGCGAACACCACGTGACAGGCGCTCTGGTCGGCCTTCACGACGCAGTAGTAGCGCCCCGCCTCCGCCAGCCGGTTACGGATGTTCGCCCAGGCCATCGCCCCGGAGATGTCCGGCACGTCGGCGCCGGCCACGCAGGCCATCCGGAACACCCAGCGGGCCGGGTCATCCGGCGAGACCGCGCCGTAGACCAGCACCAGGCCGCCGCGGTGGAACACGGCGAAGCCCTGCACGTCGGGGGTGAGGTGCAGGAAGTCCGGGATCCAGACCCGGTCGTACTGCCGCTCGGCCAGGGACCGTAGGTATGTCACGGCCTGGCCGGCGGCCTGACGAGCGTCTACGCCCATGCGTTCTGGTCCTCCCCCGAAGGATCGCGGAGCCTCACGCTACGAAGCGCTTCGATCACGGATCAAGGTGCGCCGATCGACTCTGGATGGTCGGTCCCGTGAACGGGACCGAAACCGCCCTGAGTCCCACGGATAGGACTACGGGACGGCTCGTCCGATCGGTCAGCGCCCGCCCCTGAGCCGGGCGGAAGCGCCGTGCGCGCGGCTGCGCGCGTACACCGGTCGGGGTTGTTAGCGTGGATCGCGGACCGCCACGGCGGTCCGGCCACCCCTCGCCCGACGGCCCGCGCGTCCCGGTGACGCCGCGGGACGCGGTGCTGCGATCCGGCATGGAGGGGGTGCGATGACCGCGGTGCCGGAGGGGCCCGAGCCGGGCGGCGGCCGGCCGAAGCCCGGCGCGCCGGTGGACAGCCGGCGGCGGCGGTGGGCCGGACGGGCGCGGGCGCTGGGCGAAGCGGCGCGCGTGCGGACCCGGCGTTTCTGGGACGGCGCGCAGCCGACGCTGCGGCAGCTCTGGTGGACCGAGGAGCCGGTGACGGCGGTGACCACAGTCGACCGGCGCGTCCCGGAGCCGCTCGCGGTGCCGGCGCAGGGCCAGGTGTACGTGTTCCTGGTGCGCGCCACCTACACCTGGTCGTCGGAGACGGCCCGGCCGGAGTTGTTCGGCTGGTACGTGGACTACTTCCAGCAGCAGGCCACGCAACGCCTGCACCGGCTGGCCGTGCGGTGCGCGGCGGAGGTGCCGCCGCACCGCCCGCGCGACCTGCACGCCGCGTTGACCGCCGCGCTCGCCGACGAGGATCCGCCGCCCTGGACGTACGCGCGCGGCGAGGTGACGTTCGCCTGCGAGCCGGACGTCACCGTCCACCTGGACGAGCGGGTGCGCAAGCTGCTCCAGCCGTACTGGGAGCAGCGCATCGCGCTGGAGTGCGAGCGTGACCTGGCCCGGCGTCGCGCCGAGTACGCCGAGGAACGCGACCGGCGTGAACGACCGACGACGGCGCGGGCCGGGAAGGACGGCGAGCCGGCCGCCACGGCACCGCCTGCCGACGGGAGCGGACCGGCGGGAGCGGTACGGGACGCGCGAGGGAGGCCCGGCGAGGCGGGGCGGGCGCGGCGTGGAGCGCGGCCGGACGGACCGGTGGAGTCGTTCACCCCGCTGGAACCGCTGCTCCCCCCGCCCGTGCCGCGCACCGCTCCGGGACAGCGGCCCCGCCCGGGCGAGCCGGAGCCGCCCCAGGGCTGAGCCGGGACTGGCCCAGGTCCGAGCCGCGACGGTCAGCCCGGAACGGCGGCCGCCTCGGGGCGGGCCTGCCGGGCGGCCAGGTACGCGGCGAGCCCGGTGGCGTCCTCGGTGGCCAGGAACGCGCCGCGCGCGTTGACCAGCGTCTCGTCGGCGTGGGTGAGGCAGCCCCAGACCGTGTCGCCCCACGAGTCGGCGAGCTTGACCTCGGCCGGCTCGGTGCAGGGCTCGCCGCGCGGACCGCCGATCTGGCAGTGCGCGGGCGCGCCGTCGCGCCGGGCGGCGACCTGAGCGGCCCGGCGGACCGGCGCGGGCCGCCCGTCCGGTTCGGCCTGGGGTGCGGGCACTTCGAGCGCGCGGGTGAACAGGATCGTGTTGCCGGCGGGGTCGACTGTGCGGCACTCGCCGCCGGGAGCGGTCTCGACCCGGTGACCCGCCGCGACGAGGCGTTCGGTGGTCGCGGCGACGTCGTCGACGTGGAGGTACAGCGTGGCCGGGGCCGGGGCGCCCTCGACGATCAGCAGGTTCAGGTCGCCGCAGCGCAGGCGCGACCGGCCGTCCTCGCCGGGCTGCCCGGTGTAGCCGAACAGCGCGTAGAACCGGCCGGCCGCGTCGGCGTCACCGACGTTCAGCACCGGGACCTGACCCTGAACTCCGCTGCGCACCGCGCCACTCTACCCATTGGTGCTCTGTAAATCACGTCTTGCAGATCGGGTTTCTGCCCCGGCGGCCCGACCCCGGATCAGCAGCCGTTGGTGCTGGTCTGGTTGCGCTTCAGCCCGTCGGACCAGGTGACGCCCTGGACGACGGCCACCACCACGCTGCCGTCGTGGATCTGCTCGTAGTGCAGGTGCGGGCTGAGGTCGTACTTCGCCGACGTCGCGCCGACCCGGCCGATGACGTCTCCGCGCTTCACGGTGTCGCCAGTGGCCACGGCGCGCGAGTCGAGGTGGGCATACCGGGTGCGCCAGCCGTCGCCGTGTCCGATGACGATGGTGTTGCCGTAGCCGGAGGTGGTGGAGTAGTACGACTCCAGCACGGTGCCGGCGGCGCTGGCGACGGTACGGCGACCGAGATCGTCGGGGCTGCCGTTGGCGTCGTAGTGGTTCCAGTCGATGGCGTGGGCGGGGCTGTGCCCGTTCCAGTTGTTGCCCTGCCAGGTCTGGCCGCACAGGAACGGCATCCGGAAGCCCGGCCGGGCGGCCTGCGCGGGCTGCACACCGAGCATCGCACCGGCGACGACGGCGGTCGTGAGCAGCGCCGGCACGCGCCGCCGGGCGGCGGTGGTCATCAGCGACATCGTTCCCCTCCTCGCATCGAGTGACACGGATCGATGCTAGGGGTGGCGCAGGGTCAGGTAAATACCTACAGCAATGAACGCCCGATCAAAACTTTCCTACGTTCAACCGACCAGGGCGGCGTAGCGGCCGCGACGGTCCAGCAGCGCGTCGTGGGTGCCTGATTCGACGATCCGGCCGTGGTCGAGCACCGCGATGCGGTCGGCGCCGCGGACGGTGGAGAGCCGGTGCGCGATGGTCACCACCGTGCGGCCCCGGGCCAGCTCGTCCAGCGCCCGCTGGACCGCGCGTTCGGTCTCGGTGTCCAGCGCGCTCGTCGCCTCGTCCAGCACCAGGATCCGCGGGTCGCGCAGCAGCGTGCGGGCGATCGCCAGGCGCTGCTGCTCGCCGCCGGAGAACCGGTGGCCGCGCGAGCCGACCAGGGTGTCGTACCCGTCGGGCAGCGCGGCGACGAGGTCGTGGATGCGGGCGGCGCGGGCGGCGGCCTCGATGTCGGCGTCGGTGGCGTCCGGGCGGGCGTACCGGAGGTTGTCCCGCACGGTGCCGTGCAGCAGGTACGTCTCCTGGCTGACCACGCCCACGACGGCGGCCAGGTCGGCCGGGCGCAGGTCGCGCAGGTCGATCCCGTCGATGGTGATGCGGCCGGCGTCCGGATCGTGCAGCCGGCTGATCAGCGCGGCGAGTGTGCTCTTGCCGGAGCCGGTCTCCCCCACCAGGGCGAGGCTGGTGCCGGCCGGGACGTCCAGGCTGACGCCCGCGAGGGCGGCGGTGTCGCTGCCCGGGTAGCTGAAGGTGACGTCCTCGATCCGCAGGTGGCCGCGGGCGGTGGCCGGGTCCAGCGGGACCGGGCGGGCCGGCTCGGCGACCTCGACGGGCAGGTCGAGGTATTCGAAGATGCGGGCGAACAGGGCGAGCGACGCGGTGAGCGTGACGCCGACGTTGAGCAGGCCCATCAGCGGCCGGAACAGGTTGCCCTGGAGCGCGGTGAACGCGACGAGCGTGCCGATGGTGAGCGTGCCTGCGGTGCCGGGCAGGCCGGCGCTCAGGTAGATCACCGCGGGGATGGCGGCGAAGACGATGCTCATGGCGGCCATCCGCCAGCGCCCGGCCAGCTCCGAGCGCAGTTCCAGGTCGACCAGGCGGGCCGAGGAGGCGGTGAACCGGTCGACCAGGGCCGGGCCGGTGCCGAGCGTTTTGGCCAGCCGTACGCCGCTCACCGACAGCCCTTCCTCGATGGTCACGGTGAGGTCGGCCAGTTCACGCTGGCGCTGGGCGGTGATCTCCCGGCGCAGCCGGGCGACCCGACGGGTGAGCCAGAGCGCGGGCGGCAGCACGACCGCCGAGACGAGGGTGAGGCGCCAGCTCAGCGCCAGCATGGCGATGGTGGTGGCGACCACTGTGGTGAGGTTGGCGGCGATCGAGGTGGCGGTGGAGGTGACGACCGACTGCATGCCGCCGATGTCGTTGGTGATGCGGGACTGGACCTCGCCGGTGCGGGTGCGGACGAAGAAGCCGATCGACTGGCGCTGGAGGTGGGCGAAGACGTCGGTGCGCAGCCGGTGCATGACCTGCTGGCCGACGCGGGTGGAGATCAACGTCTGGGCGACGCCGAGTACGGCGGTGACGGCGGCGACCGCGACCATGCCCGCGACCAGCCAGGCCAGCAGCGTCAGGTCACGCTCGGGCAGGGCCCTGTCGATCACGGTACGCAGCAGGAACGGCGTGGCCATCGCGATGATCGAGGACGCCACGATGATCGCCACCACGGTGGCGAGCGGGCCGCGGTGGGCGGTGAACAGGCCGCCGATGCGGCGCAGGGACACGTCGCGGGCCTGGGCCTTCTCGGCGGGGGAAACGGTGCGGCCGTCACGGCGGCCGTCGGGGATGCGATCCAACTGTGCTCCTCGTGTGGGGGACGATGCTGAGGTTACCTCAACATGAGGGAACAACACGAAAGCCTGTTACCGTATTCCCCGTGGACGGCAGCGACGAGAGCCTGGCCGAGACGTTCTGGGCGGTGACCCGGCGGCTGCGGCACCAGACCAAGCGCGCGCTGGAGCCGTGGGAGATCAGCCCCGGGCACGCGCGGGCGCTCGGTGTGCTGATGCGTCACGGCGCGCTGCGGCCCGGCGCGCTCGCCGAGCACCTGCGCATCGCCCCGCGCTCGGCAACCGAGGTGGTCGACGGGTTGCAGGAGCGTGGCCTGGTCGAGCGCCGGCCCGACCCGGCCGACCGGCGGGCCACGCTGGTCGCCCCGACCGCCGAGGGCGAGCGGGTGGGCACGGCGATCCGGCAGGCCCGGGCCACCGAGGCGGAACGGTTCTTCGGCGCACTTTCGCCGGAGGACCGCGGCGAACTGACCCGCATCCTGCGCCGCCTGCGCGAGGACTAGCCCCGATTTCACCCGTTCCGGGTGAGGCGACGGGCCCCCTGGCGGGGAATAGCGCCATCGGGAGGAGGGCCGATGGCCGACGCCACCGAAGAGTTCTTCCGGGGCCTGGGGCAGCGCAGGCAGCGTGGGCTGACAGCGCTCCACGAGGGCACCGTCCGGTTCGACATCGCCGGTGACGGGTCGGTCGACCACTGGCTGGTCTCCATCGCCCGGGGCGAGGTCACCGCGGCACGGCAGGCCACCGGCGGGGACGCGGTCGTCCGGGCGGACCGGGCCGTCTTCGACCGGATCGCCCGGGGCGAGGCGTACTTCCTGACCACCGTCCTGCGCGGCGAGGCCGAGGTGGAGGGCAGCCCCCGGCTGTTCGCGACCGTACGCCGGCTGTTCCCCTCCCCGCCCGGCTCGCGCCCGGAAGGACACCGGGGAGACGAGCATGGGTGACGACCACGTCGGCATCTTCGACGGGACGATCTTCCTGGTCTGCGACCGGGCCGGCGACATCGTCCCGGCGGCCGACGGCACCCACGGCCTGTTCGCCCACGACACCCGCCTGCTGTCCCGGTGGCAGCTCACCATCGACGGCGAGCGGCTCAGCACGCTGTCCATCGACGACATCCAGTACTTCGAGAACCGGTTCTACCTGGTCCCGGGCGCGCAGGACGTCTACGTCAACAGCACGCTCGAGGTGCGCCGCACCCACAGGCTGAACAGCGGACTCCACGAGGAACTGGTCCTGGTCAACAACGACCGGCGAGCCGTCGACCTGACCGTACGGATCGAGGTGGACGCGGACTTCGCGGACCTCTTCGCGGTCAAGGAGGGCACGACGAACCGGGAGGGGCGGCACTACCGGCGGGTCGACGGCCCGCGACTCGTCCTGGGTTACCAGCGCGAACGCTACCGCCGCGAGACGATCGTGTCGGCGACGGCTCCGGCGGAGGTGGACGAGAACGGCCTGACGCTGCGCGTGCACATCGAACCGCACGGCCGGTGGCAGACCCGGCTGACCGCCGAGCCGGACCTCCCCCTGCCCCGCGGGCTGGAACGGCTCAGCCTGCCCGGACGGGTCGAGGGCAACGCCCGGGACAAGCCCGCCGAGCTACGGGAGTGGCTGGACCGGGCGCCGCGACTGGAGACCAGCTGGGGGCCGTTGCAGAACACCTACCGGCAGAGCCTCATCGACCTGGCCGCGCTGCGGTTCAGCCCGTTCCTCGCCGGGACCGGGTGCGTGCTGGCCGCCGGGCTGCCCTGGTTCATGAGCCTGTTCGGCCGCGACAGCATCCTCACCAGCCTCCAGGCGCTGCCGTTCGCACCGGAACTCGCCGCCACCACGCTCACCGTGCTCGCGTTCCGCCAGGGCAGCCGGATCGACGACTTCCGGGAGGAGGAGCCGGGCCGGATCCTGCACGAGATGCGCTACGGCGAGCTGACCGTCTTCGACGAGACGCCGCACAGCCCCTACTTCGGCAGCGCGGACGCCACTCCCCTGTTCCTCGTGCTGCTCGACGAGTACGAGCGGTGGACCGGCGACGCCGCCCTCGTGCGCGCGGTGGAGCAGGAGGCGCGGGCGGCCGTCGACTGGATCGACCACTACGCCGACCGGGCCGGCAACGGCTACGTCTCCTACGAGCGGCGCAACCCGGTGAACGGCCTGGAGAACCAGTGCTGGAAGGACTCCTGGGACGGCATCTCCTACCGCGACGGCCGGCTGCCGGGCTTCCCGCGCGCCACCTGCGAACTCCAGGGGTACGCGTACGACGCGAAGGTGCGCACCGCCCGGCTGGCCCGCGAGATCTGGCACGACGCGGCGTACGCGGACCGGCTGGAGCGGGACGCCGCCGACCTCAAACGCCGCTTCAACCACGACTTCTGGATCGACGACGGCGAGTACATGGCGCTGGCGCTGGACGGCGACGGCAGCAAGGTGGACGCCCTGTCGTCGAACATCGGCCACCTGCTGTGGAGCGGCATCGTCGAGGAGCCGAAGGCCGAGGCCCTGGTGCGGCACCTGATGTCACCGGCGTTGTTCAGCGGCTGGGGTGTCCGCACGCTGGCCGAGGGCGAGGCGCGCTACAACCCGGTCGGCTACCACGTCGGGACCATCTGGCCGTTCGACAACTCGTTCATCGCCTGGGGACTGCGGCGCTACGGGTACGCCGACGAGGCGGCCCGCATCGCGGCCGGCATCCTGGACGCGGCGGCCTTCTACGACGGCCGGCTGCCGGAGGCTTTCGCCGGGCACGCCCGGTCCGAGACCCGCTACCCGATCCGGTATCCGACCGCGTGCAGCCCGCAGGCCTGGTCGGCCGGGGCTCCACTGCTGCTCCTGCGGACGATGCTCGGCCTGCGGCCGGTCGGCGACGATCTCGTGGCCCGGCCCGCCCTGCCTGCTAGCCTCGACTACGTGGCATTGCTCGACGTCCCCGGCCGCTGGGGGCGCCGGGACGCCTTCGGCAGGAGCACCGCCGCCGGCGGCCTGAGCCGCTACGAGCTGGCGCCGCAGCAGCTCTCCGCACCCTGACGGGACCGACATGCAGCGCATCGACTGGGCATACACCGCAGTCGTGGGCGTCCACTGGCAACCCGAGGTGGTCAGCCCCGACGGCGTCTTCGGCGCGTACTTCGCCGACCAGGTGGCCCGGCACGGCGTGGCGGCGAACGCGGCGCGGGTCGCCGCAGCCGCTCGGGCCGCGGGCGGTCTCGTGGTCTTCACCCGGGTCGCCTACCGGCCCGGCTATCCGGACCTGATCGCCAACACCCCGAGCTTCGCGATGATCGCCGAACGCGGGGCGTTCCTGGAGGGCGACCCGAAGACCCGGATCGTCGACGAGGTCGCGCGGCAGCCCGGCGACGTGGTCGTCACCTCCACCCGGCTCGGCGGGTTCACCGGCACCGACCTGGACCTGATCCTGCGCGGCCGGGGCGTGCGGACCGTGGTGCTCACCGGCGTCGCGACGAACCTGGCCGTCGCCTCCACCGCCTACCAGGCGGTCGACAACGGATATCGCATCGTCACCGTCGCCGACGCGTGCACGGCGGCCACCGACGAGCTGCACGACGCCTACCTGAGCACGCTGGGCCAGCTGGGCGAGGTGGCCACCACCGGCGAGGTCGCCTGACCGGCCGCCGGAACGCTCAGCGCGGGCCGGCGGGGCGCTCAGCGCAGGCCGGCGGCGATCGCGTCGACCAGCAGCGCGCCCAGCATGCGCGCCATCACGGCGCGGGCGGTCTCCACGTCGAGCCCCATCGAGTCGCGCATCATCGACCACGAAGACCAGGTGCCGGCCACCGTCAGCGCGTCCAGCAACTGCGCCCGCCCCGGCCCGGCCTGCGCCAGCTCCGGGGCGAACACCGCCTCGATCTCCTGCCGGACCCGGGTGACCGCCGCCTCCCGGTTGCGCCGCAACTGCGGGGAGAACGGCTCCCGCAGCGCCGACGCGCGGGCCGAGGGCGCCAGCACCTCCAGCAGCCGGGCGCGCTGGTCGCAGAACGCGGCGATCCGGGCGGTCAGCGGCAGCTCCGGCGGCACCGGCTGCCAGAGCGCGGCCTGCCGTTCGCCGACCCGCCGCCCGGTCGCGGCGAACAGCGTCTCCATGTCCTTGAAGTTGGTCCAGAGCGTACGCAGCGACACCCCGGCCCGCTCGGCGATCCGTTCCCCGGTGGGCCGCAGGTCACCGGAGTCGATCAGGGCCAGGTGCGCCTCCACGATCGCGGCCCGGGTCCGCTCGGCCCGCGCCGCCCGGCCGTCCACCCGCTCCGGCGGGTCGGCCTCCACCTCGATCATGGGTACGGAATCTCCTGTTGCTCGGGTACCGGCGGCCACTCTACGTGCGTGCCACCGGGCGACCGGCACCCGGCCGCCCGGCGGGACGCCTCAGGCGGTCGGCACCGCGTCGGCGGGCGGGTTCGTCGGCGGCTCGGTGAACTCGGTGACCGCGCCGTCGCCGTCGTCCGTGGTGTACGCAGGGCCGAAGTACTCCTGCACGCCGTTGCTCACCTTGGTGAGCCGCACACCGCCGTAGCCGGCGTGCACGCCGTCGGCGTACCGGAAGGGGACCAGGCCGGGCCCGCGGAAGCCGCCCTTGCGCACGGCCTCGACCAGCTTCTCCCGGGTGGGGTCGGGCCCGGCGGCGAGCATCGACTGCACGAACGTGTACGCCATCGAGTAGCCGTAGATCGCGTTGCCGTCGACCGGGTTGCCCGCGTTGTACTTCTGGTGGATCTTGGTGAACTCCTGGATCCACGGGTTCGCGGTGTCGGCCACGTTCGGCAGGTAGTTGTCGGCCACCATGCCCTCGAGGATCACCTTCTTGTCGCCGAGCTGGGCGGCCAGCGTGGTGTAGTCGGCGCCCACGTTGGAGACCACCCACTGCGCCTTGAAGCCCTGTCCGGCGGCCTGGCCCATGGCGAGCGCGGTGAAGCCGGGGATGGTCGCCGAGATGACCACCTGGCAGCCGGCCGCGCGCAGCGCCCCGATGGCCGGGCCGACCTGCTGATTGGTGGTGGTGTACGTCTGCTTCGCCGCGACCGGGCCGAGGATCTGCTCGACGCCGGCCAGGGAGTCCCTCCCGAAGTCGTCGTTCTGCCCGAAGTGGCAGACCTTCGCGCCGGGGAACTCCTTCTTGACGTAGGTGGCCAGGATCTTGCCCTCGACCGTGTAGTCGGGCTGCCAGCCGAACGTGGTCGGGTACTTGTCCGGATGGTTCCAGTTGCGGCTGCCGGAGGCGACGAACAGGTCCGGCACCTTCTGCGTCTTGACGAACTCCAGCACGTTCGTGTGCGTCGGCGTGCCGAGGCCGCCGAGCAGCGCGAAGACCTTGTCGTCGAGCACCAGCTTGCGAACCACGTTCTCGGTGTTGGCGGGGTTGTAGCCGTCGTCCATGACCTTGTAGACGATCTTCCGGCCGTGCACACCGCCCTTGCTGTTGACGTGCTCGAAGTACGCCTTGGTGGCGGCGGAGATCTTCGAGTAGCCGGGGGCGGCCGGTCCGGTGAGCGGTTGGTGGGTGCCGATGACGACCTCGGAGTCGCTGACGCCGGGGACGTTCTCGGCGGCCTGCTTCTCGTCGTCGGCGCAGGCAGGCAGCGCGGCCAGCAGGGCCAGGCCGGCGGCGGCCGCGAGAACGCGGCGGGTGGTGGGGCGCATGGTTCTCCAATCCGGTGCGACGGTGCGAACGGTGTGGGTGGAACCGGTGAGGTCAGCGGTCCGGCGACCGGCGGGTGGCGGGACGACGGCGGACGGCCCTGCGCAGGCGGGTGGAGAGGGCACGCACCCCGCCCTGGAGGCCGCCCGGGGCGGCGAGCATGACGACGATGAGGATCAGACCGAACACGGCGAGCGCGAGGTTGCCCTCGAGCCGCTGGGTCAGCCCGGCGGAGAGGCTGAGGTGTTCGGTGAGCAGGCCGGGCAGGTCCTGGAGCGCGACCAGCAGCACCGCTCCCCAGACCGCACCGGCCAGGCTGCCCAGCCCGCCGATCACGATCGCCATGAGCAGGAAAAGCGACAGGTCCAGCGGGAACTTGCCGGGCGCGACGGTGGCGGTGAGCATCGCGTACACGCCGCCGCCGAGGCCCGCGCAGGCGGCGCTGACCACGAACGCGAGCACCTGCGTGCGGGCCACCGGGATGCCGGCGAGCCGGGCCGCGACCTCGTCGTCGCGGACCGCCCGCAGGGACCGGCCGAAGCGGCTGCGCACCAGGTTGGCCAGCAGCAGCATGGTGAGCAGCGCGGCGGCCAGCGCGATCCAGGCCAGCCAGCGTTCCGGCTGGAAGTAGGCGCCGAGCGCCGCCGGTGGCGTCGGCGCCGGGAACCGCAGCCCCTGCTCGCCGTTGAACACGCCGGTGAAGATCGTGGTGACCGCCGGGACGAGCGTCGCCACCGCCAGGGTCACGCCGGCCAGGTAGGGGCCGCGCAGCCGGGCCGCGGCCAGCCCGACGACCAGCCCGCCGAGCGCTGTCACCGCGACGGCGACGAGCAGCGACGCCGGCAGCGTCCACCAGCCGCGTACCGCTCGCTCGTCGAGGGCCTGCTGGGTCAGCGCCACGGTGTACGCGCCGGTGGCCATCAACGCGCCGTGCCCGAGCGAGAGCTGGCCGTTGAGTCCGACCAGGACGGTGTGCCCGGCGGTGACGCAGAGGAACGCGCAGACGCGCGCCACCTGGAGGTTCTGGTACGGCGCGAGCTGGTTGGTCACCAGCACCACGAGCGTGCCGGCGAACACCGCGAGCGCCAGGTGGCGCAGCAGCGTGGAGCCGCGCGCCTCGCGTCCGGCGGGGGCGCCGGGGAGCAGCCGCCGCAGCGGGGACGGCGCGGCGGGCGCGATCTCGGTGGGGGTGCTCGTCACACGTGCCTCGCTCTCGCCGCGGAGAAGAGCCCGCCGGGGCGGACCAGCAGGACGGACAGCAGCAACACCAGGACGGCCAGCGGGGTGGTGTCCGGTCCCAGGTAGCCGGTGACGTAGGACAGGATCAGCCCGACCAGCAGGCCGCCGACCACCGCGCCCACCGGGCTGTCCAGGCCGCCGACCACGGCGGCGGTGAACGCGACCACGAAGACCAGGTCCATGGCGTGCGAGTGCAGGCCGAGTCCGGTGGGGACGACGAGCATGCCGGCGAGTGCGCCGACCCCGGCGGCGAGCGCCCAGCCCAGCGTGAGCATCCGGCCGACGCTGACGCCGAGCAGCCGGGACACCTCGGGCGCGAACGCGGCGGCCCGCATCCGCAACCCCACCGGGGTACGGGTGAACAACAGCGCGAGCAGCGCCACCACTGTGAGCGCCGCGCCGAGCACCCACAGGTCGTACGGGGACAGCGCGGCCACCCCGCCGATGGTGAGCGCGTCGGTGTCGAACGGCGCAGGCGCGGGCCGGTAGTCGTTGCCGAAGACCATGCCGAGCACCGCCTGGATGACGAGCACCAGGCCGAGCGCGACGATCACCTGGTTGAGCGGGCCGCCGGGGCCGGCGAACCGCATCAGCACCCGCTCCACGAGCGCGCCCAGGGCCAGTCCGGACAGGATCGCGGCGGCCAGGCCCAGCCAGTACGAGCCGGTGGCGGACACGACCGCGTACCCGACGTAGGCGGTGGCCACGGCCATCGCGCCCTGGGCGAAGTTGACCACCCGGGCGGCCCGCCAGATGAGCACCAGCGCGAGCGCGAACGCCGCGTAGACCGCCCCGGAGGCGAGCCCGTCGAAGGTGAGGAACCAGAACCGCTCCATCCGCGACCCCTTCCTAGAATCCGAGGTACGCGTGCCGGAGCTGGTCGTCGTCGCGCAGCCGGGCGGCCGGCGCGGCCGTCACCACCCGCCCGAGCGACATGACGATGCCCTGGTCGGCGACGGACAGCGCGGAGCGCACGTTCTGCTCGACGAGCAGCACGGTGAGCCCCCGCTCGTCGCGCAGCCGCCGCAGCAGCGCCATGATCTGCGCGGCCACCTTGGGCGCCAGGCCCAGCGACGGCTCGTCGAGCAGCAGCAGGCGGGGCCGGGCGATCAGCGCGCGGCCGATCGCGAGCATCTGCCGTTCCCCACCGGAGAGCTGGTGCCCGGCGTGGTCGCGGCGGCGGGCCAGCGCGGGGAACAGCTCGTACACCTCGTCCTGCGCGCGCCGGGCGTCGGCCCGGTCGCGCCGCCACAGCCCGCCCAGGCGCAGGTTCTCCGCCACTGTCAGCTCGGTCACCACGCCGCGGCCCTCGGGCACGTGTGCCAGGCCGCGCCGGACCAGGTGTTCCACCCGGACGCCGCGCAGGTCCTCGCCCGCGTACCGGACCCGGCCGGCGGTGGGCCGCAGCAGACCCGAGAGGGTCCGCAGCAGCGTGGTCTTCCCCGCGCCGTTGGCGCCGAGCACGGCGGTGACGGTGCCGGCCGGGACGGTGAAAGCGACGTCGCGCAGCACCGGCACGGGCCCGTAGCCGCAACTGAGCGCCTCCACCTCCAGCACGGCGGTCACGACGCGCTCCCGGTCGGCTCGGCCGGCACGTCGGCACCCAGGTACGCCTCGGTGACCCGGGGGTCGTCGCGGATGCGCTCCGGCGGCCCGGCCGCGATCACCTTGCCGAAGTCGAGCACCACCAGCTCGTGGCAGACCGACATGACCAGGTCCATGTGGTGCTCGACGAGCAGCACGGCGCAGCCGTCGTCGCGTCCGGGCAGCGCGCGGACCAGGTCGGCCAGTTCGGCCACGTCGTCGGCGCCGAGACCGCCGGCCGGTTCGTCGAGCAGCAGCAGCCGGGGCCGGGCGATCAGCGCGCGGGCCAGCGCGACTCGCTTGCGCACCGGGTACGGCAGGGTCGCGGGCGCCGCGTCGGCGTACTTCTCGATGCCCAGCTCGGTGAGCAGGTCCAGCGCCCGGGCGCGCAGCCGCCGTTCGTCGTTGTCGCTGCGGGGCAGGCCGAACAGGGCGGCGGTGAAGCCTGCGCGGGCGGTGTGGCTGGCACCGGCGACCACGTTCTCCAGCACGCTCAGCCCGGCGAACAGGCCGACGCCCTGGAGGGTGCGGGCGATGCCGAGGCGGGTGAGGGCGTGCGGGCGGGGCCGGAACGGCCGCCCGTCGAGGGTGAGCGAGCCCTCGGTCGGCCGGACGAAGCCGCAGACCACGTTGAACAGCGTGGTCTTGCCGGCGCCGTTGGGGCCGATCACGCCGACGATCCGGCCGGGCGGCACCCGCAGCGAGACGTCGTCGAGGGCGACCAGGCCGCCGAAGCGTACGCCGACGTGGTGCAGCGCCAGGCCCGGTTCGTCGGTGGCTGTGGCCGGTGGGCTCATCGTCACCTCGTGCCGGTCGACGGAGCGCGGAAAGACTAATTACATCGGGAGTGTACTTTTCTCTGCCGCCGCGTCAATGCCCAGGCAATCGCCGCTCGCTTCTGGGGCGTTGCCGGCCTCCTACGTGCACTGTCGGTGTGATCATCCCGGCATACGGTCGCGGGCGCGGCGCAGGAACGTCTGCTCCGCCGCGTTGCCGGTGCCGGCGATCGCCGCGTCGTACGCCGTCCGCGCCTGCGCCGGGCGGTTCAGCCGGCGCAGCAGGTCGGCCCGGATCGCGTGCCACACGTGGTAGCCGGCCAGGTCCAGACGCTCCACCTCGGCCAGTCCCGCCGCCGGTCCGCGTACCTCGGCCAGGGCGACCGCCCGGTTCAGCGCGACCACCGGCCCGGGCGCGACGGCGGCGAGCTGGTCGTAGAGCGCGAGGATCTGTCCCCAGTCGGTGGCGGCGGCGGTGGGCGCGTCCGCGTGCACCGCGCCGATCGCGGCCTGGATCTGATACGGGCCGGGCCGGCCCCGCCGCAGGCACCGGCGGACCAGGTCCTGCCCCTCGGCGATCAGCTCCCGGTCCCACCGGCCACGGTCCTGCTCGGACAGCGACACCGGCACGCCGTCCGGGCCGGTACGGGCAGCGCGGCGCGCCTCGGTGAGCAGCATCAGCGCGAGCAGGCCGAGCGCCTCCGGCTCGTCCGGCATCAACGTCACCAGCAGCCGGCCCAGCCGGATCGCCTCGGCGCCCAGCTCGGCGCGGCCCAGCCGCTCCCCCGCGCTCGCCGTGTGCCCCTCGTTGAAGATCAGGTACACCACGGCGAGGACCCCGCGCAGCCGGTCCGGCAGGTCGGCGTCGCGCGGCACCCGGTACGGGATACCGGCGTCGCGGATCTTCGCCTTGGCCCGGACCAGGCGCTGCGACATGGTGGGCTCCGGCACCAGGAAGGCGCGCGCGATCTCGGCGGTGCTCAGGCCGCCGAGCAGGCGCAGCGTCAGCGCCACCCGGGCGGGAGCGGCGAGCGCCGGGTGGCAGCAGGTGAAGATCAGGCGCAGGCGGTCGTCGGGCACGGGCCCCTCCTCGGCGGGCGGGTCGTCGTCGGCGTGCAGCAGGGCGGCCTCGGCGTGCCGGGCGGCCCGGGTCGCCTCGCGCCGCAGCCTGTCGATCGCGCGGTTGCGGGCGGTGGTGATGATCCAACCGGCCGGGCTGGCCGGCGGCCCGTCGGCGGCCCACCGCGACACGGCGACGGTGAACGCCTCCTGGACCGCCTCCTCGGCGAGGTCGATGTCGCCGAGGAGGCGGACCAGGACGGCTACCGCGCGGCCGTACTCGGCCCGGAAGACCCGTTCGACGTCGGTCATCCCTCGCCCTGGAACGGGCGGACCTCGATCGGCAGCGTGGTCGCGAGGGCGTAGCGGCGGCCCCAGTCCAGCGCGGCGTCCAGGTCGGGCGCCCGGATGATGGTGACGCCGCCCAGGTACTCCTTGCCCTCGGCGAACGGCCCGTCGGTGACCAGTACCTCGTCACCGGCCGGGCGCAGCACGGTGGCGGTCTGCGGGTCGTGCAGGCCGTTGCCGAACACCCAGCACCCCGCCTCCCGCAGGTCCCGGCCGATGGCCTCGACCTCGCGCATCACCCCGGCCAGGAACTCCGGGTCGGGACGGCCCTGACCGGCCGGCTGGTACATGCTGATCAGGTACTGCTTCATCGGTGTCTCCTCACCGCCGGGGACGGCCCCGCGCCGCCCTCTCACCCTCCACACGAACGACTGATGCCGGTTTCGACACGCCGGGCCGGGTGAATCCGGCCGGGAGCGGGGTACGCCGTTGCGTGCGCCGTCACCGGGTCGTCGTCGTGGGCGCCGGGTTCTCCGGTCTGGCCTGCGCGCTCGCACTGGACGCGGCGGGCGCCGAGGTACGGGTGCTGGAGGCGCGGGACCGGGTGGGCGGCCGGACGCGCAGCCGCCCGCTACCAGACGGCGGCTGGCTGGATCTCGGCGCGCAGTGGATCGGCCCGACCCAGGACCGGATGTACGCGCTCGTCGCCGCGTACGGCCTGACCACCTTCCCCTCCCCCGCGCAGGGTGCGGCGGCGCTGCTGCTCGGCGGACGTCCGGCCACCGGCGAGCCGCCGGGGCTGTCCGCGCTGCTGGGCACGCTCGACGAGATGGCGGGCACGCTCGACCCGGCCGCGCCGTGGCGGGCCGCCGAGGCGGCACTGTGGGACCGGATCACGTTCGGCGGCTGGCTCGACGCGAGCGCGGCCGGCCCGGTCACCGCCGGATACGCGGGCCGGATGCTCGCCGGTGGCCTGCTGGCCGCCTCGGCGGACGAGGTCTCGCTGCTGCACATGCTGTTCTACCTGCGCAGCGGCGGCGGCACCCGGTCGCTGCTGCGCATGGCCGGTGGCGCCCAGCAGGACCGGATCGCCGGTGGTCCGGCCGCGCTGGCCGAGCGGATGGCCGCCGCGCTGCCGCCGGGGAGCCTGTGCCTGCACGCCCCGGTGGACGGCGTCGCGCAGGACGGCGACGGCGTGCGGGTGCGCGCCGGCGGCGAGACCTACCGCGGCGACGCGGTGGTGGTCGCGCTGGCACCGACGCTGGCCGGGCGCATCCGGTACGACCCGCCGCTGCCCCCGCTGCGCGACGGGCTGACCCAGCGGATGCCGATGGGTGTGGCGCTCAAGGTGCACGCGCTCTACCCGGAGCCGTTCTGGCGCGCCGACGGCCGCTCCGGCGTGTCCAGCACCGACACCGGGCCGCTCACCGAGACGGTGGACAACTCGCTGCCGGACGCGCCGGGCGGGGTGCTCACCGCGTTCAGCTACGGCGCGCAGGCCCGGGCGCTGCGCCGGCTTCCGCCAGACGCCCGCCGGGACGCGCTGTGCGAGGCGCTCGCCGCGATCTTCGGCCCGGCCGCCGCGCACCCCGACGACCTCGTCGAGTACGACTGGTCGGCGGACGAGTGGACGCGCGGCTGCTTCTGCGGTGTCCTGCCACCCGGCGCGTGGTGCGCGTACGGCCCGGAACTGCGGACGCCGGTGGGCCGGGTGCACTGGGCCGGCACCGAGACCGCGACCCGGTGGAGCGGCTATCTGGAGGGCGCGGTGACCGCCGGCGAGCGCGCCGCCGCCGAGGTGCTCGCCCAGCTCGGCTGAGCACCCGATTCAGTGAGATTCTTCGATGCAGTCTATTGAAAAGTTTCTCCGCCCTGTGCCCTAATGACGACAGTTCCTTTCGTCATACTCCCGCCGCCGAAGCGCGGCAACCCCCAGGGAGGACAGATGCACAGATCGATCCGATCGGCGCTGCGCGCGGCCGGAGCCGCACTGCTCGTCACCGTCACCGTCGCCGCCGCGACCCTGACCGGGGCGGCCCCCGCCGGCGCCGCCCCGGCCGGGCTACCCGGCATGGACGTCTCCAGCTACCAGGGCAACGTGAACTGGTCCGGAGCGTGGGCCAACGGCGCCCGGTTCGCCTACGTCAAGGCGACCGAGGGCACCTACTACACCAACCCGTACTTCGCCCAGCAGTACAACGGCTCGTACAACGTCGGGATGATCCGCGGCTCGTACCACTTCGCCCGCCCCGACACCACCAGCGGCGCCACCCAGGCCAACTACTTCGTCGACCACGGCGGCGGCTGGTCGAAGGACGGGCGGACGCTGCCCGGCGCGCTGGACATCGAGTACAACCCGTACGGCGCGACCTGCTACGGCCTGAGCCAGGCGTCGATGCGCAGCTGGATCGCCTCGTTCGTCAACCAGTACCACGCCCGCACCGGCCGGTGGGCCACCATCTACACCACCACCGACTGGTGGAGCACCTGCACCGGTAACACCTCGCAGTTCGCCGCAAACAACCCACTGTGGATCGCCCGCTACTCCAGCAGCGTCGGCACGCTGCCGGCGGGCTGGGGCACGTACTCGTTCTGGCAGTGGTCCTCCTCCGGGGTCTTCCCCGGTGACCAGAACGTGTGGAACGGCTCGCTCGACCGGCTGCGCGTCCTGGCCTGCAACGGACCCTGCTGAGACCGGCCCGGGCGTGGCGGGCGGTGCCGGTCCCGCCACGCCCGGCCGCCCCTCTCTCCCGAGGAGGTTGCGATGTCCCTTCCCGTACCCCGGCGGACCGTGCTGCGCGGCGCGGTCCTGCTCGGCGCCGCCGCCGGCGTCGGCGCGCTGACCCAGATCGGCTCCGGCCCCGGCGCGCGGGCCGCCGCCACCCGGGTCGACCAGCCGACCATCGCCAACTGCGCGACCTGGGGCGCCCGCCCGCCCTCGTCGCCGGTGAGCGTGGTGACCAGCCGGCCCAACAAGATCATCGTCCACCACACGGCGTTCCCGAACACCACCGACTACAGCCTCGCCCAGGCGTACCGCAACTCCCGCGACATCCAGGACCTGCACATGGACGGCAACGGCTGGCTCGACTCCGGGCAGCACTTCACCAACAGCCGGGGCGGCTACCTGACCGAGGGCCGGCACGGCAGCCTCTACGCGCTGCTGCACGGTCAGACGATGGTGCAGGGCGCGCACTGCGTCGGGCAGAACAGCCAGGCCATCGGCATCGAGAACGACGGCATCTACCTGGACGTGCAGCCGCCGCAGGCGCTCTGGAACAGCCTCGTCACGTTCTGCGCGTTCACCTGCGAGCAGTACGGCATCGCGCCCACCGAGATCTACGGGCACAAGGACTTCAACGACACGCAGTGCCCGGGCCTGCTGCACGACCGCCTGCCGGAGCTGCGCCGTACCGTCGCCGCCCGTCTGGGCGGCTGACCCACGGGGGTACGCGGGGCGCCCGGGTGCGACGGGCGCCCCGCGACGCGTCAGTCCTCGCTTATATAAGCTACCCGTGATACAAAGGGGTCGTGCACGCCTTCGACGTTCTCGGCGACCCGGTCCGCCGCCGGATCCTGGAGCTGCTCGCCGACGGCGAGCAGCCCGCCGGCGCGCTCGGCGAGACCGTGCGGCGCGAGTTCGGCATCAGCCAGCCCGCCGTCTCCCAGCACCTCAAGGTGCTGCGCGACCACGGCTTCACCACGGTACGCGCCCAGGGCACCCGCCGCCTCTACGCCGTGGATCCCGGCCCGCTGCGCGAGATCGACGCGTGGCTGGACGGGTTCCGCCGCTTCTGGACGCCACCACTGGCGGCGCTCGCCACCGAGCTGGCCCGGGGCCGCCGCGAACGACGGCTGCGCGAGGACACCACAGACGACGAGAGGACCGAACCATGATCGACGTGACCGGACAGATCAGCGCCGTCGAGCGCCGCATCGGCGACCGCACGCTCCCCGCCGGGCAGGCGCGGGTGCTCACCATCGCCCAGACGTACGACGCACCCGTCGCCGACGTCTTCGACGCCTGCACCAACCCGGAACGGATACCCCGCTGGTTCCTGCCGGTCTCCGGTGACCTGAGCCTCGGCGGCCGGTACCAGCTGGAGGGCAACGCCGGCGGCACCGTCGAACGCTGCGATCCGCCGCACGGCTTCGCCGCCACCTGGGAGTTCGGCGGCGAGGTGAGCTGGATCGAGGTGCGGCTGCGCGAGGCCGGTCCGGGGCGTACCCGCTTGGAGCTGGAACACGTCGCGCACGTCGACGACCAGCGGTGGGCCGAGTACGGTCCGGGCGCGGTCGGCATCGGCTGGGACCTGGCGCTGGTCGGGCTGGCCTCCCACTTCGCCGCCGACGGCACGGGCGTCGATCCGGCCACCGCAGCCGAGTGGATGGCCTCACCCGAGGGCCTGCGCTTCGTCACCGAGTCGAGCAACAGCTGGACAAGGGCGAGCATCGAGTCCGGCACCCCCACCGAGCAGGCACAAACCGCAGGCACCCGAGTAACCGCGTTCTACACAGGCGCCCCCACTCCCTAACCCTCCCGCCCTCGCCTCGCCTCGCAGATCTTGCAGTTCGGGCCCTTGTGATGCCCCTTTCCGCCTGGATTGCGGGGCACTAAAGCGCAAGATCGGCGAGGACCACGGGGCGCGGTGGAGAGTTGGCGCCCGCCCCGGCGAGAGATCTTGGTAGGAAATGGTCCCTACAGGGGCCTCTTCCTACCAAGATCTCTCGCGATCCCGGGATACGGAACGCGTTTCCCTCGGCGTGGGACGTCGCGCCTCGTGAGGCGGGTAGGAGGCAGGCTTCGGGCGACTGCGTCGACGGGTGACGCGCGACGGGCCGCGAGACGGTCAACGTCGGTGCGCGGGAGGCGCGCGGTGCCTTGCCGGGGGCGAAAAGCGGCGGTGGGATGTCGGTGGGTTCGGGCAGACTGCGGGGCATGTCGATCCGTACCGTCGCCGACCTGACCGCCGCGCTCGACGCCGGTCGGACGGTCAAGTACCTGCACTTCTGGGGGCACCGGCCACGGCCTGACGGCAGCATCGGCGCGAGCTGCCTGAGCCAGTGGTGGCCGGCGGCGTTCACTGTGGACGGCCGGGAGTTCGCCACCGCCGAGCACTGGATGATGTGGCACAAGGCGACCCTCTTCGGTGACCACGCGATCGCCGAACGCGTGCTGGCGGCCGGGCATCCGCACCGGGCGAAGGCGCTCGGCCGGCAGGTCCGCGACTTCGACGAGGCGACCTGGGTGGCCCGCCGGTACGAGATCGTGGTGGCCGGCAGCATCGCCAAGTTCGGCCGGCACGAGCCGTTGCGGCGGTTCCTGATCGGCACCGGCGACCGGGTGCTCGTCGAGGCCAGCCCGACCGACCGGGTCTGGGGCATCGGCCTGACCGCCGACGATCCGCGCGCCGACGACCCGGCGACCTGGCGGGGCGACAACCTCCTGGGGTTCGCCCTGATGGAGGCGCGCGCCGCGCTCGTCGCCCCGAGGGGTGACGCCTGACCTCGGGCGACAGGTGCGGGTAACGTGCTGCGGCGTGACCGCGTACTCGCACTGCTCGTTCTGCGGCGCGGCCTACCCGGCGGGCGCCGGGTGGCCGCGTGTCTGTTCCTCCTGCGGGGAGACGGTGTGGCGTAATCCGCTGCCGGTGGCGGTGGCGGTGCTGCCGGTCCGCACGCCGCAGGGGCTCGGGGTGGTGGTGGTGCGCCGCGACATCGAGCCGGCGCGTGGGCAGCTCGCGCTGCCGGGCGGCTTCATCGAGTACGGCGAGGAGTGGTCCGAGGCGCTCGTCCGTGAGCTACGCGAGGAGACCGGGCTGCGAGCCGAGGCCGCCGAGGCGCGCCTGTTCGCGGTGCACGGCGCCCCGGCCGGCGGCACCATGATGGTCTTCGGGGTGCTGCCCGAGCGGCCGGTCGGCGACCTGCCGCCGTCGGCGCCGACCGAGGAGGCCACCGAGTGGCTGGTGCTCACCGATCCGGTCGAGCTGGCCTTCTCCACGCACACCCGGGTGCTTGCCGACTTCCTCGCCGGGCAACGCCCGCTCTGACCGGACCGAGCACGGCAGTGGCCGCCGTCGCCACACCACACAGCGGCGGCCACGAATCCGCGACGGTCAGCCGCGGGCCGGGACGGGCTGGGGTGAGAACGGCACGGCGGCCGGCGCCTCGGCCTCCGGCTCACCGGCCGGGTGCCGCCACAGCCCGCGCCGCCGCAGGATCGGCAGCACGCCCTCGCCGAACCAGTACGCCTCCTCCAGGTGCGGGTGGCCGGAGAGGATGAACTCGTCCAGGCCGAGCGCGTGGTACTCGGCGATCCGGTCGGCGACCTCGGTGTGGCTGCCGACGAGTGCGGTGCCCGCGCCGCCGCGTACCAGCCCGAATCCGGCCCACAGGTTCGGCGAGACCTCCAGCCCGTCGCGGGAGCCGCCGTGCAGGTCGAGCATCCGCCGCTGCCCCTCGGACTCGCTGCGCCGCAGCCCTTCCTGCACGGCGCGCACGTCGGCCTCGGGGATGCCGTCGAGCAGCTTGCGTGCCTGGGCCCACGCCTCCTCGGCGGTGTCCCGGCTGATCACGTGCAGCCGGATGCCGTACCGCAGCTCGCGACCGGCCTCAGCGGCGAGCCCGCGGATCCAGTCCAGCTTGCCGGCCACCTGCGCGGGCGGTTCGCCCCAGGTCAGGTACACGTCGCTGTGCCGGACCGCCACCGGCCCGGCCGCGCCGGACGACCCGCCGAAGTAGACCGGCGGCACCGGGTCGGGCACCCGGCTGAGCCGGGCGCCCTCGACCCGCACGTGGGCGCCGTCGTGGTCGACCGTCTCGCCGCGCCACAGCGCCCGCACCACGTGCAGGAACTCGTCGGTACGCGCGTAGCGGGCGTCCTTGTCCAGGAAGTCGCCGTACGCGCGCTGCTCGGCGGACTCGCCGCCGGTGACCACGTTGAGCAGCAGCCGCCCGCCGGACAGGCGCTGGAACGTGGACGCCATCTGCGCGGCGAGGGTGGGTGAGAGCAGGCCGGGCCGGAACGCGACGAGGAATTTCAGCCGCTCGGTCACCTCGGTGAGCATGGCGGTGGTCAGCCAGGCGTCCTCGCACCAGGCGCCGGTCGGGGTGAGCGCCCCGGCGAAGCCGAGCTGTTCGGCGGTGCGGGCGATCTGCCCCAGGTACGCGACGCTGGCCGGTCGCGCGCCACCGGCCGTGCCGACCGGCACGCCGTGACCGCCGCCCACGATGTCCCGGCTGTCGCCGTAGGTCGGCAGGAACCAGTGGAAGGTGAGCGACATGGTGTACCTCCGGTGCGTGGTCGGACGGGCCGCCTCCTGAGTGGTGGGACGACCACGCCGACACACTACCCATAAAACCTATCGGGTTGGTAGGTTGCTGTCGCCCGCCGACGGCCGGGCCCATCCCTCCCCGAGGAGTCGCCATGCGTACCCCCAGATCGCGCCGCCGGCCGGTGGCCGCGCTGCTCACCACCCTCGCGCTGCTCGCCGCGACGGCGCTGACGGCCTGCGGCGGCGAGGCGGCCGACGCCAGCGGCGGCGACGGTCCGCTGCGGATCGGCTATCAGCGCTTCGGCGGGCTCAGCCTGGTCAAGGCGCGCGGCGACGCGAAGAACGTCACCTGGTCGCTGTTCGAGAGCGGCCCGGCCCTGACCGAGGCGCTCAAGGCCGGCTCGATCGACATCGGCCAGGTCGGCGAGGCGCCGCCGGTGTTCGCCGCCGCCGGGAAGATCCCCTTCTCCGTGATCGGCACGTCGGCGCCGATCCCGCAGGGCGAGGCGGTGCTGGTCAAGGCGGACAGCCCGTACCGCGGCTTCACCGACCTGCGCGGGAGGACGGTCGCGCTGAACAAGGGCTCCAACGTGCACTGGCTGCTGGTGAAGCTGCTGGAGGCGAACAGGATGACGCTCGCCGACATCAAGGTGAAGTACCTCAAGCCCGCCGAGGGGCGGCCCGCGTTCGACAACGGGCAGGTCGACGCGTGGATCATCTGGGATCCCTACTTCGCGCTGGCCGAACAGCCCGGCGTACGGGTACTGGCCGACGCCACCGGCCTGGCCGGCAACCGCGAGTACGTGCTGGCCGCACCGGACGCGGTGAAGAACCGCACCGACGACGTACGCGCGTTCCTGGACACGTACCGGCAGACCACCGACTGGGGCATCGCCCACCCGGGCGAGCGGGCCGCCGTCCTCGCACCGGAGCTGAAGATCCCGCTCGACGTGACCACCCGGGCGCTGGCCCGCAGCGCCAAGCCGCTCGCCCCGGTCACCCCGGAGATCGGCGCGGAGTTGCAGGCCATCGCGGACAGCTTCGTGGAGCTGAAGCTCGTGCCCGGACCGGTCGACATCGCCGGACGGGTGGACGGCCGGTTCAACGAGGCGTTCCAGTGAGCGGTCCGGCGCTGGCCGAGGCCGCCCCTGCTCTCGTACCCGATCGGGTGTCGCCGCGGCGGTCGCGGGCCCGCGCGTCGCTGCGGTGGCGGCGCGCGGTGAGCCCGGTCGTGCTGGTGCTCGCCTGGGAGGTCGCCGCGCGGACCGGGCTGCTCGCCCCGGAGAAGCTGCCGGCGCCCAGCGCGGTGCTGGCAACCGGGTGGCGGCTGGCGCGCGACGGGACGCTCGGCGTGCACCTGCTCGACTCGCTCACCCGCGCCGCCCTCGGCCTGCTCATCGGCGGCGGCCTGGCGCTGGTGCTCGGCGCGGCGGCCGGGCTGCTGCGCCTCGGCGACGACCTGGTCGACCCGCCGGTGCAGATGGCCCGGATGCTGCCGCACCTGGGCCTGGTCCCGCTGCTGATCATCTGGGTCGGCATCGGCGAGTCGCTGAAGGTCACGCTGGTCGCGCTCGGCGCGTTCTTCCCGATCTACTTCAACACGTACGCCGGCATCCGCGACATCGACGAACGCCTGGTGGAGGCGGCGCGCACCTGCGGTCTCGGCGCGGCGGCCCGGCTGCGGCACGTGGTGCTGCCCGGCGCGCTGCCGTCGCTGTTCCTCGGGCTGCGGCTGGCCATCGGCGCGGCCTGGCTGAGCCTGGTCGTCGGTGAGCAGGTGAACGCGCAGACCGGCGTCGGGTTCCTGATGATGGAGGCGCGCGAGTTCAGCCAGACCGACGTGGTGGTGCTCGGCCTGCTCATCTACGCGCTGCTGGGCCTCGCCTCCGACCTGCTCATCCGGTACGCGGAGAGGAGGACGCTGGCGTGGCGACGCGGACTGCGCGCGACCTGACCGGGCCGGTGCTCACCGCGCGGGCGGTGACCCGGTCCTTCGGCCCGGCCGTGGTGCTGGCCGGGGTGGACCTGACCATCGCCGCCGGGGAGACGGTGGCGCTGCTCGGCGGCAGCGGATCCGGCAAGAGCACGCTGCTGCGCGTGCTGGCCGGGCTCGACGGCGACGCGGGCGGCGAGCACGCGGTGCACGGCACCGCCGCCGTCGTGTTCCAGGAGCACCGGCTGCTGCCGTGGAAGCGGGTCGCCGACAACGTGGCGCTCGGCCTGACCGGGCCGGACGTGAACGACCGGGTCGGTCGCGCGCTGGCCGAGGTCGGGCTCGCCGGCCGGGGCCGGGCCTGGCCCGCCGAGCTGTCCGGCGGGCAGGCGCAGCGCGTCGCGGTGGCCCGCGCGCTGGTCCGCGAACCGGACCTGCTGCTGCTGGACGAGCCCTTCGGCGCACTCGACGCGCTGACCAGGCTGCGCATGCAGGGGCTGCTGCGGCGGCTGCGCGCCCAGCACGGCTTCGCCGCACTGCTCGTCACACACGACGTGGAGGAGGCGCTGCTGCTGGCCGACCGCGTACTGCTCCTCGACGACGGCGTGATCGCCGAGGAGGTGCCGGTACGCCTCGGCCCCACCCCGAGCCCCGACGACCCGGCCCTCGGCGCGCTGCGCCGCCACCTGCTCGACCGCCTCGGCGTACCCGCCGGCTGACCGCGAGGGAGAACCGATGACCCGCTGGACACCCGACCCGACCTTCTACCCCTCCCCCGCGCTCGCCGCCACCGCGCCGGCCGAGAAGCTCGCGTACGTCGCCGCGTTCGACCGCGCCGGGCAGCGCCCCGACGCCATCGCGGTGCTCGACACCGACCCGGACTCCGGCTCGTACGGCCGGGTGGTGGGCTGGACCGAGCTGCCGAACACCGGCGACGAACTGCACCACTTCGGGTGGAACGCGTGCAGCAGCGCGCTCTGCCCGACCGCGCCGCACCCGCACGTGGAACGCCGCTACCTGATCGTGCCGGGGCTGCGCTCGTCCCGGATCCACGTGCTCGACACCAAGCCCGACCCGCGCCGGCCGAACCTGGTCAAGGTGATCGAGGCGAAGGAGCTGGGCGAGCGTGCCGGGTACTCCCGCCCGCACACCGTGCACTGCGGGCCGGACGGCATCTACGTCTCCGCGCTCGGCGGCGCGGACGGGCAGGAGGGGCCCGGCGGCATCGCCGTGCTCGACCACACCACGTTCGAGGTGCGCGGCGCGTGGGAGGCCGACCGGGGGCCGCAGTTCCTGGCGTACGACTTCTGGTGGCACTACACGCAGGACGTGCTTGTCACCAGCGAGTGGGGCACGCCGTCGATGATCGAGGACGGCATCATCGGTGAGCTGCTGCTGGGCCGCAGGTACGGGCACGCGATCCACTTCTGGGACCTGCCCAGGCGCCGGCACGTGCAGCGCGTCGACCTCGGCGACCAGTACCAGATGCCGCTGGAGCTGCGCCCCGCGCACGACCCGACGAAGTCGTACGGCTTCGTCGGCGTGGTGATCAGCGTCGAGGACCTGTCCGCCTCGATCTGGCTGTGGCACCGCGACGGCGACACCTGGGCGGTGACCAAGGTGATCGACATCCCGGCCGAGCCGGCCGACCCGGCCGACCTGCCGGACCTGCTCAAGCCGTTCGGGGCGGTGCCGCCGCTGGTCACCGACATCGACCTGTCGGTGGACGACAGGTTCCTGCACGTCTCCTGCTGGGGCACCGGCGAACTGATCCGCTACGACGTCAGCGACCCGTTCCACCCGGTACGCGTCGGCTCGGTGCGCCTGGGCGGCATCGTCAACCGCACCCCGCACCCGGCGTACCCGGACGAGCCGCTGGCCGGCGGCCCGCAGATGGTCGAGATCAGCCGCGACGGCCGCCGCGTGTACGTCAGCAACTCGCTCTACGGCGCCTGGGACGACCAGTTCTACCCCGACGGCGTGGGCGCCTGGGTGGCGAAGCTGGACGTCGACCCGGCGACCGGCGGCCTCGTGCCGGACCCGCGGTTCTTCCCGCGCGGCGAGGAGTTCCGCGGCCTGCGCGTGCACCAGACCCGGTTGCAGGGCGGCGACGCCTCGTCCGACTCGTACTGCTTCCCGTGACCGGCGCGACCTGGGCGGCGCTGGCCGGACTCGGCGCGTTCCACGGCCTGAACCCGGCGATGGGGTGGCTGTTCGCGGTGGCCCGGGGCCTGCAGGAGCGCCGCCGGGCCGCGCTGCTGGCGGCCCTGCCGCCGATCGCCGCCGGTCACCTGGCGTCGGTGGCGGTGGTCGCCGCCCTGGTCAGCGCCACCCGGTCGGTCACCGCGAGCACACTGGTCGCGGTGACCGGCGGGGTGCTGCTTGTCGGGTTCGGGATGTGGCGGCTGCTGTCCCAGCGGCACTTCCGGTGGGCCGGGATGCGGCTGTCGGCGGCGCAGCTCACCGCCTGGTCGTTCCTGATGTCGGCGGCGCACGGCGCGGGCCTGATGCTGCTGCCGGTGCTGCTCGCCGAACCGGCGGCCGGCGGAGGCCCGCACGCCGGGCACCTCGCCGCCGCGCCGGCCGGCGCGCTGACCGGCCTGCTCGCCGCCGCCGTGCACACAGTCGCCATGCTCGCCGTCGCGCTGGTCGTGGCCCTGCTGGTGTACGAGGTGCTCGGCGTCGGTGTGCTGCGCCGGGCCTGGTTCAACGTCGACCGGCTCTGGGCCGGTGTGCTCGTGGCGGCCGGGGTGGTGACGCTGATCGCTGCGGCGTGAGTCGCCACCACCTGCGACGGATCGACGAAAAGTCCTACTGATTGAATAGGAAAGGCAGCGTCGCCTACCCCGGAGGTCAGCAGTGAGTCACTCCCCGTCCCCCGCCGAAGCCGTCCACGACGCCGACCGGAGCCGGCAGTGGCTCGCCGGGCAGGCACACGGGCCGGGCGTCGACCGCGACCGGCTGCTGGAGGTGGGTGCGGCGATGGCCGCGGTGACCGCCGCCGCCGCGGAACGCGAGCCGGTCGCTGTGGCGTCCGCGCCGGTCGGCGTCGACCCCGGCGCGCCGATCGTCAAGCCGCTGCCGGCGGAGCTGCTGCGCCCGCTGGACACCAACGCCGAGATGCGCTGGCCGTCGATGGCCGGCCAGGGGTACGTGGTCCCGATCGACCGCTTCTTCGTCCGTAACCACACCGTCACGCCGCACCTGGACGCGGCCACCTGGCGGCTGCGCCTGTTCGGCGACGGCCTGCGCGGCGCGCCGACCCGCGACAATCCGGTCGAGTTCGACTTCGACGAGCTGCGCCGGCTGCCCGCCGAGGAACACGCGGCGCTGCTGGAGTGCGCCGGCAACGGGCGGCGCTACTTCGCCGAGCAGCAGGACGAGCCGGCCCCGGGCGTGGCGTGGGGGCTCGGCAGCGTCGGCGTGGCCCGGTGGCGGGGCGTGCGGCTCGGCACGGTGCTGCGCCTGGCCGGGCTGCGCGACGAGGCGGTCGACGTGATGCCCGAAGGACTCGACCCGGACTACGTCAGCGGCGGGGTCAACCTCGGTCGGGTACGCCGGCCGATGCCGGTCGCCAAGGCGCTCGACGACGTGCTGCTGGCGTACGAGATGAACGGCGAGCCGCTGCCAGCCGACCACGGCTTCCCGGTACGCGTCGTGGTGCCCGGCTGGGTCGGCATCTCCTCGATCAAGTGGGTGGGCGCGATCGAGGTCTCCACCACTGCCCTGTTCTCGCCGTGGAACACGCAGTTCTACCGCATGTTCGGCCCCGGTCACCCGGCCGACGGCACCGTGCTCACCGTCCAGCCGGTCCGCAGCGCGTTCGAGCTGCCCTGGGACGCCCGGGTGCCGGCCGGCGAGGAGATGCTGCTGACCGGCCGTTCCTGGTCCGGCAACGGCCCGATCGCGCACGTCGAGGTGGACACCGGCGACGGGTGGCGCCCGGCCGACCTGGTCGCCGCCGACCGGGGTGGGGCCTGGCAGCGCTGGACCGTCCGCTGGTGCCCGCCGGCCGCGGGCCGGCACGTGCTGCGCGCCCGCGCCACCGACTGCACGGGCGCGGTCCAGCCCGACCGGGCCGCGCCGAACGACCTCGCGTACCTGTTCGACGCCGTGGTGGCCCACCCGGTGACCGCCTGCTGACCGCCGCTCAGGTGGTGCCGAGGTAGGGCGGCGGCACGGTGTCGGTGAGCCACACCCCGTTCGCCGAGCGGTAGAACAGGTACCCGGCCTCCGCCATCGCCGCCGCGTCCACGGTCAGCACCACCACCGCGCCGCCCCGGCGCGCACCGACGCGCCGGGCCGTCGCCACATCAGGCGACAGGTGTACGTGGTGCCGCCCGCCCCGGCGCAGCCCCTGCGCCCGGATCGCGTCCAGCACTGCCTCGCCGGTGCCGTGGAACAGCCGGGGCGGCGGCGCGGCCGGGGTCAGACCGAGGTCGACCGGGACGGAGTGCCCCTGGTTGGCGCGGATCCGGTCGGCCCCGTCCGGGCCGGCCTCCACGGCGAAGCGCTGCTTGTCGTTACCCGCGACCACGGCGTCCAGTTGGGCGCGGCTGATCCTCAGCCCGGCGAGCACGTCGGCCACCGGCACCCAGCCGGCCCGGTCGAGTCGCAGCCCGTACGCGTCGGGCCGGTGCCGCAACGCCAGCGACAGCCGCTTGCTCACCCGAACGAGATCCCGATGTTCCACCGGCTTAGTGTGGAGCCACCCCCGTCCCATGTCGACGCAGTTCCCCCGCCCGCCCTCGCCCCGCCTCGCCTCGCCCCGCCTCGTCGATCTTGCGGTTTGCGCCCCTCGAGTGTCCGGTTCGCGCTTACTGCCGGGGCCGGAACTCCATGATCGACGGGCTGGGGAGCTGAGGGCGGAGGCGGGGGACGCGACCGGGGTTGGCGGGAGGAGCGGGGTCAGGCGGCGGCCCGCTCGGGGAGGGGACGGCGGCGGTGGGACGGGTCGGTCAGGGTGGGCGGGGACCAGGCGCCGTCGGGCTGGTAGAGGTTCGTACCGGGCGGGACGATCTCGTCGATACGGTCCAGCACCGCGTCGTCGAGCGTCAGCTCCGCCCCCGCCAGCAGCGCGTCCAACTGGTCCATCGTGCGCGGCCCGATGATGGTCGACGTGACCGCCGGGTGCACGGCGGTGAACGCCACGGCGAGCTGCGGCAGCGTGCAGCCCACCTCGTCGGCGAGCGCGACCAGTTCCTCGACGGCGGCGTACTTCGCGGTGTTGCCCGGTAGCGCCGGATCGAACCGGGCCGGGGTGAGTGCCGGACGGCCCGCGCCGAGGTCGACGGGCCGCCCCTGCCGGTACCGGCCGGACAGGAACCCGGAGGCCAGCGGGCTCCACACCAGCACACCCATCCGGTAGCGGCGGCAGACCGGCAGCACCGACGTCTCGATACCACGCGCCAAAATCGAGTACGGCGGCTGCTCGGTGCGGAACCGGGCGAGCGCCCGCCGTTCGGCGACGTGGTGCGCCTCCACGATCTCCTCGGCCGGGAAGGTCGAGCAGCCGAACGCACGGATCTTCCCGGCCCGGACCAGGTCGGTGAGCGCGCCGAGCGTCTCCTCGACGTCGGTGGTGTGGTCCGGGCGATGCACCTGGTAGAGGTCGATCCAGTCGGTGCCCAGCCGGCGCAGGCTGTCCTCGACCGCACGGACGATCCAGCGTCGCGAGTTGCCGCCCCGGTTGGGCCCCTCCCCCATCGGGAAGTGGACCTTCGTGGCGAGCACCACGTCGTCGCGGCGGCCGCGCAGGGCCTTGCCGACGATCTCCTCCGACTCGCCGGCCGAGTACATGTCGGCGGTGTCGACGAAGTTGATCCCACGGTCGAGTGCCGCATGGACGATCCGGGCGCAGTCGTCGTGGTCGGGGTTGCCGACCGCGCCGAACATCATGGTGCCGAGGCAGTGGACGCTGACCTCGATGCCGGTGCCGCCGAGGACGCGATAGCGCATGTGAACTCCCTGGGTCGCACCGCGCCGGCCGGGTGGCGCGCGGTCCGGTCACGGTAGGAGTTCGAGTGCGCTGGAGGTCAACCGTCGGCGGGTTCCGCGCTGCCGGCGAGGTAGCCGGCCGCCTGCAACTCGAACAGCTCGCGGTAGAGCCCGCCCTGCGCCATCAGCGTGTCGTGGTCGCCTGACTGCACGAGCCGGCCGTGGTCCATCACGAAGATCCGGTCGGCGTGCCGGACGTTCGCCAGGCGGTGGGTGATCAGCACGACGGCCCGGTCCGGGTGCCGCCGCAGATGCTGGAAGAGGGCGTGCTCGGCACGCGCGTCCAGCGCGGCGGACGGCTCGTCGCAGATCAGCAGCCGGGCGTCGCGGTAGAGGCCGCGTGCGGCCACCAGCCGCTGCCACTGCCCGCCGGACAGGTCCTGGCCGTCCTTGAACTGCCGGTCCAGCAGCGTGTCGTATCCGAACGGCAGCTCGCTGATCATGTCGTGCGCGGCGGCGTCGCGGGCGGCGGTCTCCACGCTCGGTCCGGGGCCGTCGGCGCGGTCGTGGCGGCCGACGCGAATGTTCTGCCGGGCGGTGAACGGGAACTTCCACCAGTCCTGGCTCATCACCGCGACCTGGGCGGCGGTCTGGCGTGGGTCCAGTTCGGCGGTGTCCACGCCGTCCCAGCGGATCGTGCCGCCGGTGGGCCGGTAGAGGCCGGCGATCAGCTTGGCGAGCGTGGTCTTGCCGGAGCCGTTCTCCCCCACCAGCGCGATCACCTCACCGCGCCGGAACGTGAGGCTGACCTCGTCGACCGCCGCGCTGTCGGTGTCCGGGTAGCGCAGGCTGACCCGGTCGACGTCGATGCGCGTGAACCCGTCGACGGGCAGGTGCCCGCCGGCCGGGATCCGCCGTGCCGCCCGGTCGAGGAAGTCGCGGTAGTCCTGGTAGTAGAGAGCGTCCTCGTAGAGCGAGTTGGTGGCGAAGATCGCGGTGCGCAGGCTCGTACGCGCGGCCTGGAGCGCGAGCAGCGCGGTGGCCGCCGCCGCGAGCGCCACCACGCCGCCCATCAACAGCCCGCCCAGTACGGCATAGACCGCGAACGCGGCCACGCCGGTCACCGACAGGCCGAGTCCTCGGGTAACGGTCTGCGAACGGGCCAGCCGGAGCTGCGCCTGGGTCTCGACGGTCATCATCCGGTGGTACTCGGCCAGCAGGAAGTCCCGCATCTGGTAGGCACGGATCTCGGCGGCGGTGTGCCGATCGGCCATCAGACGGGCCAGCAGGTACATCCGGCGGCGACGGGTGATCCAGGCCAGCAGCGCCAGGTACTGCCGCCGCGCCAGTTTGACCGCGGTGACGGCCTCGGGCACCGCGGCGAGCAGCAGGCACGGCAGCAGGACGGGCTGGATGACGGTGACCGCGGCGGCGGTCGCCAGCACACCCACGACGCCGGTCACCAGGTTCACGGTGTGGTCCACGATCGACGCGGCCTCGGCCATGCCCCGATCGCGGGCACGATCCATCTCCTCGGCGAAGCCCGCGTCGTCGAACGCGGCGAGTTCCACAGCGGTGGTCGCCTCGAACAGCCGGAGTTCCACCTGGTAGTTGATCTGCGGGATGAGCCGCGCCTGCGCCCAGCCGGCGGCGACAGTCAGCGCTCCCCGGGCCGTCACGGCGGCGGCCGCGAGCAGCAGCGCGGGCAGGGCCGCCCGGATCCGGTCCGGTGTGGGCCCGTCGGCGAAGAGTTGCTGGAGCACGCCGGTGGTGGCGAGCAGCCCGAAGGTGGTGAGCAGGCCGGCGACCACGTTGAGCCCGATCGAGGCGAGCGTGTCCCGGCGGCTGGTCGCCCAGGCCAGGCCGATGGCCTCGCGGACGAGGGCGGGCAGCCGGCGCGCCACCGACCAGAAGCTGGTGTGGGCGAACTCGGTGGCGCGGTTCATCCAGTGCCCGTCCGCCAGCTCCGGCAGCGGCGTTTCGTCGCCTGCCGCGCTCCCGGCCGGGGCGGATTCGTCCGGCGGGTGCTCGTCCGAGGGGCGCCGAGGACCGAAAACCGCTGCCATACGCGTCTCCTCCGGTACGCCGACGACTCCGGAGCTTACGTTCCGCAATCGACAGATGTCTCCCCGTGTTCGGCGTGTCGTACAGGCGTCCCAACGGCGTGTCCCGTGGCGGTGGCCGGAAAGACCCGCCCGCACGGTGGTCGCCGCCGGGTCGCGTCGCGCGCGACCAGTCCGGGTGGCAGGCTTGTGGGGTTCGCCGGCGTGCGCCGGCCGACCGCCCGTCGTGAAGGAGAAGATCGACCCGATGGCTGTGGACGTCACCACCACCGACGAATGGCAGGCGCTGCGCAAGCACGCCGAGGCGATGCGCGCCACGCACCTGCGCGACCTGTTCGCCGCCGACGGGCAGCGGGGTGAGCGGCTCACCGGTGAGGTCGCCGACCTGCACGTGGACTACAGCAAGAACCTCGTCACCGACGAGACGATCGCGCTGCTCGGCGCGCTCGCCGAGCGGGTCGGCCTGACCGACCGGATCGCGGCCATGTTCGCCGGACGGCACATCAACGTCACCGAGGACCGGGCCGTGCTGCACACCGCGCTGCGCCTGCCGGCGGACGCGTCGCTCACCGTGGACGGCCAGGACGTGGTCGCCGACGTGCACGCCGTGCTGGACCGCATGTCGGCGTTCGCGCAGCGCCTTCGCTCCGGCTCGTGGCGGGGCCACACCGGCGAGCGGATCACCACAGTGGTGAACATCGGCATCGGCGGGTCGGACCTCGGGCCGGTGATGGCGTACGAGGCGCTGAAGGCGTACCGGGATGCGGGCATCAGCTGCCGGTTCGTGTCGAACATCGACCCGACCGACATCCACGACAAGACCGCCGATCTGGACCCGGCGAGCACGCTGTTCGTCGTGGTCTCCAAGACGTTCTCCACCCAGGAGACGCTCGCCAATGCCGACCAGGCGCGGCGCTGGCTGCTCGCCGGGCTGGACGCCGACGACGACGCGGTGGCGCGGCACTTCGTCGCGGTCAGCACCAACGAGCAGCGGGTCCGGGACTTCGGCATCGACCCGGAGAACATGTTCGGCTTCTGGGACTGGGTGGGCGGACGCTACTCGCTGCCGTCGGCGGTCGGCCTGTCGGTGATGCTGGCGATCGGGCCGGACCGGTTCCGCGAGATGCTGGCCGGCTACCACGCGGTCGACGAGCACTTCCGGTCCGCTCCGGTGGAGCGCAACGTGCCGGCGCTGCTCGGCCTGCTCAACGTCTGGTACACCGACTTCCTCGGCGCGGAGACCCACGCGGTGCTGCCCTACTCGCAGTACCTGCACCGGTTCCCCGCCTACCTTCAGCAGCTCACCATGGAGAGCAACGGCAAGTCGGTACGCGTCGACGGCTCGCCGGTGACGTACCCGACCGGGGAGATCTTCTGGGGCGAGCCGGGCACCAACGGGCAGCACGCCTTCTACCAGCTCATCCACCAGGGCACCCGGCTGATCCCGGCGGACTTCATCGCGTTCAGCCGGCCCAACCACGACCTGGGCGACATGCACGACCTGTTCATGTCGAACTTCTTCGCCCAGACCGCCGCGCTGGCGTTCGGGCGGACCCGGGAGCAGGTGGAGGCCGAGGGCACCGCGCCCGAGGTGGTGCCGCACCGGGTGATGGCGGGCAACCACCCGACCACGTCGATCCTGGCGCCGAAGCTCACCCCGGCGACGCTGGGCCAGCTGATCGCGCTCTACGAGCACATCACGTTCACCGAGGCCGCGATCTGGGACATCAACGCCTTCGACCAGTGGGGTGTGGAGCTGGGCAAGGTGATGGCCAACCAGCTCGCGCCGAAGCTCACCGGGCCGGACCCGGACCTGGCCGACGTGGACACCTCGACCGCCGAGCTGATCCGCCGCTACCGGGCCGAGCGCGGCCGGAGCTGACCGCACCCCGTGGCGTCCCGCGTACACAGGCGGGACGCCACGGGTCAGCGGCGCAGCAGGTCGGCGTGGGCGGCGCGCAGCCGGGTCAGCGCCGCGTCGCCGGCCGGCGCGCGGCGGTCGAGTTCGGCCCACGCCTCGGCGAGCGCGTCGGCCAGCGCCCGCAGCTCGGCGGCGTGCCGCCGGCTGGACTGCCGGTGCAGCTCCTCCAGGCGGCGGGCCCAGCCGGCGCTGATCGCGGCGACGCGTTCGGCGTCCGCGCGCGCCTGAGCGCCGGTGCGGGCGGCGGACGCGGGCACGATCGCGGCGACCGGCCGCGGATCGCCGTCGCGGGTGACGACTGTGACGGTGTCGGTCAGCTCGGCCAGGGAGACGAGCTGGGTGAGCCGGGTGCGGACCTCGCGCAGCGGCAGGGCGCGCGGCTGGGGGGACCGGTCGGCCAGTGCGGGGACAGCCATGGACAGATGTTCACGTCCGGGTACGACAATTTCGGCGGTCAGCCGGTCCACTCCGGCGCCAGCACGGACCAGACCTCCAGGTCGGCGCGGCCGTCGGGCGTCGGTGCGGCGCCGCGCATGACGCCGTCGCGGCTCATGCCGAGCCGTCGCGCGACGGCGACGCTGCGGTCGTTGCCGGCCTTCGTGACCCACTCGACGCGGTGGATGCCGCGCTCCCGCACCGCCCAGTCGATGACGAAGCGGGCGGCGCGGGTGACCAGGCCCTGCCCCTCGGCGCCGGGTTCCAGCCAGCAGCCGGCCTCGCACACCCCGCGTTCGGTACTCAGCGACACGAACAGCACGCCGCCGACGAGCGTGCCACGCTGCCAGATGCCCCAGATGCCGCCGTCGTCGCGGGCCCACCTGTCGGCGTACGCCTGGAGGACCTTGCGGGCCGACGCGGCGTCGGTGGCGACGAAGGACGCGCCGACCCAGGGTGAGATGTGGTCGCGGCAGCGGTCGAGGTTGGCCAGGAACTCGTCGGCGTGCCAGGGCGACAGTGGACGCAGCTCGGCGTCGTCGGTGAGAGCGTGGGCGAACATCAGGGGAAGCTAGCAGGACCGTTCCGCTTTTGTCGGTCGGTCCCTCTACGGTCTGCGCCGTGAACGCCGTCCAGACGTACCGATACCTTCAGCCGTCCGCGCTGCGCGCCGCCGGTCTCGATCTGCAGACCTGTGGCGGCCCGGCGGCCAACCCGCGCTTCTTCGCCGGGTTCCTCACCGCCCCGGCCGCGTCGGCGGCCGGGCTGCTCGCCGTCGCCGAGGTGGCCCGCACCCGCTACCACCAGCCGGTCAACCCGGCCAGCCTGGACCCGGTGGTGACCGGCAGCCGCGACCGCCTGCGGTTCGAGTCGTTCTCCGGCTGCTGCGGGGTGTACGCGCGGATGGACGTCCTGCCGGCCGGGCTGGACGGGGAGATCAGCGGCCACGGCACCACGAACGTGGATGTGAACCCGCCGCTGCGGGAGGCGCTGGCCCGGGTGGGTGGCATCGAGCCGCTGCACGTGGCGGTCGGCCCGGACGACCTGACGGTCTCCACCGTGGACGGCGCGGTGGTCGAGCGGAAGGTGCCGCTGCCCGGCCGCTGGCTGCGCGGCTTCGCCGAGGTGCACGTGCTCACCGCCGGCTTCGAGCCGCGCGCCGAGATCGCGGCGGCGGAGGCGGCGGCGTTCCTGCGCCGGCTGCCCGCCGCGAACGACCGAAGCGTGCTGTGGGCGGTGCCCGCCGGGCGTACGCTGCGGCTGACGTCCCGCCCGGTGCCGGGCGCTGTCTGCCTGGCCGGTGCGGGCCGGCTGGCGGCGCTACGCGGCGTGCTGCGCCACGCCCGCACCCTGCGGGTGTACGGCCCGGCGGTGCGCACCGGGTCGCCGGCCGTGCCGAGCACCTGGGAGCTGGACGCCGGGGCGCTGCGGGTGTCGCTGACGCTGTCCCCCGAGCCGTACCGGGGGTTCTCCGGTGAGGGCGCCGCCCTGGCGGCGCTCGCCGGTGACGACGTGGTCGACGACGCGGAGCTGGTGGGCGCGCTGCTCAACTGGGATCCGGCGATCGACGTGGCCGCGCTGGCCGACGCCGCCGCGCTGCCCGACGAGCGGGTGCGGGCCGCGCTCGCCCAGCTGGGCACCGCCGGGCGGGTCGGATACGACGTGGCGGACGGGGCGTACTTCCACCGGGTTATGCCCTACGACGCGGGCCGCGCGGAGCGGGACAACCCGCGGCTGGTCGGCGCGCGTGCGCTGGTCGAGCGCGGCGCCGTCGAGCGCGACGGCGCCGACGCGACGGTCCGCACCGACGCCGAGACCTACCGGGTACGACGGCACCCGGACGGCGCGTACTCCTGTTCCTGCCGCTGGTGGGCGCGGCACCGCGGGCAGCGGGGGCCGTGCCGGCATGCGCTGGCGGTGTCGATGGTCGCGGCGCCGGTGGGGGCGCTGTCGTGAGCGGCTTCGTCGAGGCTGTGGTGCGCGGCCGGATGTCGGAGGTCCGGTCGGCCCTGGCCGGGTTGGACGAGCCGGCCCGGCGGGCACTCGGCGACGACCTCGTCGCCGACGTGCGCCGCAGGCGGGACGCCTGGTGGTGGCAGGGCGAGGCGGCCACACTGGCGGTCGCAGCGGTGGGGACGCTGAGCACCCCGACGAAGGTGGCCGCGCTGCTCGGCCGCCGCTCGGTCTGGCTGAGCGGCGTCGACGCGGCGCCGGTGGTCGACGTCGCCCGGGAGCGCGGGGTGACCTGGCTGGCCGACGTGGCGTACAAGCTGGCCGACCGGCTCCCCCGGGACCGGATGGTCGCGGGCTGGCGGTTCGTCGCCGGTCTCCTGCTGGCCGAGAAGGCTCCGCCGCCGACGGGGGACGACTTCGTGCGAGGCTGGGCCGCTGCGCAGGGCTGGCCGGATCCGCGCGGAACGCGTCCGCCGACTGTGGACCGGCTGCGTGCGGACCCGTTCCTCGACGCGCTGTTGCCGCGCCTGTTCGAGGTGGACGGGGTCGGCACCGAGCTGGCCCGCGGCGACGGCGCGGGCACGGAGGCGCTGCCCCGGGCGCTGGCGGCGCTGGCGGCGGAGGGCCGGCTCGACCGGGCGGTCCTGCTCAACGGCGTCCTCGGCCGGCTGCTGCGCGGCGACCGTCCGGGCGCGCTGCGCCCGTTCCTGGTCCTGCACGACCTGCTGACGCCGACCCCGGACGAGGTGGCCGTGCGGTCGAGCGCCTATCTGCGGCTGCTCGCCGACGGTCCCGGGCCGGTGGCCCGCGCCGCACAGCGGACGCTACGGCAGGCCGGTGACGCCGCCGAGCCGGAGGCGCTGTGGGAGACCGCCCGGACGGTGCTGGCCCGGCCGGAGAAGGCACTGGTCCGGGCGCAGGTGTCCTGGCTCGACCGGCTGGCCCGGCAGCACCCGGACCAGGCTGCGGAGATCGGCGCGGTGCTGGCCGTGGCGGCCGGCCACCCGGACGCCGGCCTGCGCGAACGCGCGCTGACGCTGGCGGCGCGCCACGGTCACCGGCCGGTGGCCGTCGCCACCGTGGCCGAAGCCCGCGACGACCTGCCGCCGCCGCTGCCGGCGGCGGCCGCGCCGCCACCGATCCAGGATGTGGACGAACTGGTGGAGGAGATCGCGGCGTCGCTCGGCCGGCGCTGGCCCGCGCTGACGACGGAACGCGTCATGGACGGCCTGGTCCGGCTCGGCACCGCCGACCGCGAGCGGCTCACGGCGGCGCTGCTGCCTGTGGTGCGCCGCGAGCAGGTCGGCGCGTACGACCATCCCTGGTCGGTGTTCAACATCTCGGTCCAGATGCACGGGCTCCTGCTGGCCGTCTGCGGCGACGCCGAGGCGGCGACCCGCCGCGACCAGTGGAGCACGCTGCTGGCCGAGTCCCGCCCACGCGCGCCGCTCCCGTTCCGGGGTGGTCCGCCGGTGCCGGCCACACGCCGGCCCGCGCCCGTCCAGCTCGCCTGCGCCCGCCTGGCCGAGATCGGGCAGCGCCTGGACGGCCGCGACGACCCGGGCCTGCTGTCCACGCCGACCTCGGTCACCGGGGCGATCGAGCCGGTGGCGCTCTACGAACGGCTGGCCGCGCTGGGTGGCCGTCCGGTGTGGCGCTGGGATCTCGCGCAGGCCCTGCTGCGCCTGCCGACCGGCGTCGACGGGCCACTTGCCGAACGTGCCGCGGCGCTGCGCACGCCGGCCGGTGACGAGCTGGCCCGCTGGCTGCGTGGCGACGCCGTGCCGGCCCCGGCGCAGCAGGTGGTGACGGTGGGCCGGCGGGCGCGGTCGGCCGGGTACGACTGGGGCTACGACCGGCTACCCGAGGGCCGGACGCTCGTCGCGCTCACCCCGCCGGATGGCGTCGAGGACCGGCTCGGCCTGCTCACCCTGACTCCCACGCCGATCGGCCGGTGGACCGACGGCTGGGGTGACGTCTGGCCGGCCGTCCTGCCCGGGCACCGGGGCGTGGTCGCCGCCCACCTGCTGCCCGAGGTGGCCGGCGCGGCGCAGGAGGACACCCTCGGGCACGCCGCCGCCCTGCCGGTGCTGGCCGAGTGCACGGGCGCGGGCGGACCGGCCCTCGACCTCGCGCTGGCCTACGGGTTGTGCGCCCGCCACGAGGCGGACCGGGTGGCCGCGCTCGACGCGGTGCTGATCCTGGCCGCCGCCGGTGACCTGGACGCGCCGGCGACCGGCGAGCACCTCGGCACGCTGGCGGCCGGCGGGCAGGTGACGCTGACCCGGGCGGTCACGCCGCTGCGCGACGCGGTGGCGGCGGGTGCTCCGCTGAGCGTGTGGCGGCTGCTCGCCGCGGCGTTGCCGCCGTTGCTGACCGCGCCGACGCCGCCCCGGGGCACGCCCGACCTGCTGGCGCTGGCAGCGGAGACGGCGACCGCGACGGGTGTCCGGACCGAGGTACCCGGACTGGCCGACGTGGTGGCGCGGGGCGGTGGCAGCCGACTGGTCGCCGAGGCCCGCCGGCTCGCCGCCACCCTGGCCGCCTGAAACGGGGCCGCACCGCCCGAGCGGCCACGCAGTGCCGAACGGGCAGCGGGCCGGCATGCGGACGTGTCGGTCCGCCGCGCCTACCTGCCCCGCGCCGGACGGGCCGGTCAGCCGCCGCCGTCGCGGGGCAGGTAGGCGCGCAGCGCGTCGAACTCGGCCACGGTCAGGTAGGACGGGTTCGCCGCCTGCGGCTGCCGGAGCACCTCCGCGCCGGCCAGCCGCGGGTCTGCGCGCAGCACCTCGCGGCGTACCCGCAGCGGCTCGTCCAGGATCGTCAGGTCCAGCGGCGCGGTCCACGCCTCGCCCGGCGCACCTGGCTCCGGCGGGGCGGCGATCCGGCCGACGCCCCAGACGCCGTACAGCGCCCGGCCCCTGCTGCCGCTGGCCCAGAACACGACCGGCTGACCGGCGCGCATCAGCCGTAACCGGTAACCCGGGCGGACGCACCAGCCGGTGACGCGCGGGTCGGCGGAGAAGCGGGCCGTCAGGTCCACCGCGTCCGCGTTGCCCTTGATCAACCAGGCGCCGAGGTCGTCGACTGTCACCCGCCGCTCGGTCATCCACCCATTCTGCGGCCCGCCCCGCGAACCCGCCGGGCAGCGCCCACGGCCACAGCCGCGGCGGTCAGATGATCAGGTGAGTCCAGTAGGTGAGCCACACCGCGAACAACGCGCCCTGCAGCAGCGTCAGCGCGGCGGTGAGCCAGCCGTCGAGGCCGGGCAGCCGCGCCCAGCGGGCCAGCACGAACGCGACCGGGAAGGCGGCGAGCAGGTAGCGCAGCAGGCTCTTGTACACCGGCGGGCCCATCGACAGCGGCACCAGCACCATGACGAGCGTGTAGACCAGGTATGGCCAGTCGGCGCGCCGGCGCAGCCCGACGACCGCCACCGCCAGCATCGCCACCGCGATCCAGACCCGCAGCGCGTCGGCCGAGTTGCCGCCGGTCAGCGCGGACGCGGCGGTCCCGAGCGGGCTCTGCAGCCGGATCCCCCAACCCGTCTCCTGGGCGTGCTGGTAGGCGAACCAGTCGCCGCTCTGCCAGCGGCAGAACGCCATGAACGTCAGCCAGCCCGCCGGGACCAGCAGCAGCGGCCAGCCTTGCCGCAGCAGGCGCGGCCACGCCCGGGGTCCGGCCCGCCAGCCGTGTTCGCGCAGCAGCACCAGCGTCAGCGGCACCACCACGAGGAAGCCGACCGAGCGGCTCATCGCCAGGAAGTAGCCGACGACGCCGACGAGCAGCCAGCGGCTCCGCTCGGCGTACCAGAAGGCGGCCAGCGTCAGACAGACGAACAGCGACTCGGTCAGCGCCGCCTGGAACAGGAACGCCGTCGGCAGGAGCAGCAGGTACCGGACCGCTCGCCGGCTGCCGGCCGGTCCCGCGCCGCCGAGCAGCAGGCCCCCCAGCCGGTACGCGTAGTAGAGCTGGAACACCAGCGCCACGTTGCTCACGAGCAGCAGCGCCCACGCGGTGTGCCCGCCGAGCAGCGGTGCGATCGGCCGGGCCAGGAACGGGTAGAGCAGCGGGAAGCCGAAGTCCGGCCAGGGCCGGTCCAGCGGCAGCCGGGCCAGGTGCTCGTAGAGGAACGAGTCCCAGGCGAACCAGAGCGAGAACCAGCGGTGCGGCGAGATCGCGTCCTGCTGGGCCCGCATCGAGGTCTCGCCGGGCGGCGGCGCGCCCGGCACCCCGTCCCAGGCGGTGAGCACCAGCACGCCGATCAGGCTGAGCACGAGCTTCGAGCCGGCGAAGACGGCGAGCACGAATCCCCACGGCTCAGGCAGCCGGCGGACCGGAGACCCGCGCGACCACCACCGGGTACGCCCGGAGCGCGCAACGCCGCGGAGGCCGCCCGCGCGGCCGGCCTCGGCCGTGCCGCCGGCGTCGGCCCGCCGCTCCTCCGCCATCGCGCTCCCACCGGTCGACCCTGGCCGACGTGCCCGGCCGGAAACCCGGCCCGCATTCCCCATCCCACCCCGCCCACACCCGCCCCGCCTCGGCCCCACCCCCACCCCCGGCCCCGGCCCCAGCCCCGGCCCGGCCCGGCTCCGGCCCCGTCGATCATGAGGTTGGCGGCGACAAATCGGACGCCAACCGCCGCCAACTTCATGATCGACGGGCCCGGGGGGTGGGGCCGGGCAGGGCCGGGCGGGGCCGGGCGGGGCCGGGCGGGGCGGTCGGCGGATCGGTATGGACCGGCAGGTGAGAACGCGGTCAGGGTGGGTATGCGCGCTGCCGCATCGGCAGGCGGGGGGCACGCACGGCATGAGCGACGGCGACGGGACCGTGGTCATCGGGGCGGGGCCGGCCGGGCTCACCGCGGCGTACGAGTTGCTGCGGCACGGCGAGCCGGTCCGGGTCTACGAGGCCGACGACGTGGTGGGCGGGATCAGCCGGACCGTGGAGCGCGACGGCTGGCGCTTCGACATCGGCGGGCACCGCTTTTTCACAAAGGTGTCCCGGGTCGAGGACTTCTGGCACGAGATCCTCCCCGACGAGGACTTCCTGCTCCGGCCGCGGATGAGCCGGATCTACTACCGGGGCGCGCTGTTCGACTACCCGCTCAGCGCCGGCAACGCGCTGCGCAACCTCGGCCTGCTGGAGGCGGTGCGCTGTCTGGGCTCGTACGGCCGGGCCCGGCTGCGGCCACCGAAGGACCAGTCGCACTTCGAGGGGTGGGTGTCGGCGCGATTCGGCTGGCGGCTCTACTCGATCTTCTTCAAGACGTACACGGAGAAGGTCTGGGGGATGCCGGCCGACCGGTTGCAGGCCGACTGGGCCGCCCAGCGGATCAAGAACCTGTCGCTTGCCACGGCGATGCGCAACGCGCTGCTGCCCCGGCGCAACCGCACGGACGTGACCAGCCTGATCGAGGAGTTCCAGTACCCGAAGCACGGCCCGGGGATGATGTGGGAGCGCTGCGCCGAGGAGGTCGTCAAGCGGGGCGGCACGGTGCGTACCGGTGCCTGGGTGACCGAGGTGCACCGCTATCCGGCCGCGCGGCGGGCCACCGCCGTGACGGTGGCCGACGCGGGCGGGGAGCGCACCGAGCCGGCCGACCACGTGATCTCCTCGATGCCGATCTCCGCGCTGGTGCGGGCCATGCGCCCGGAGGCGCCGTCCGAGGTGCGGGCCGCCGCCGACGACCTGCGGTATCGGGACTTCCTGACCGTGGCACTGGTGGTGCCGGAGGAGTTCTCGTTCCCGGACAACTGGATCTACGTGCACGACCCGGCGGCCCGGGTGGGCCGGATCCAGAACTTCGGCTCGTGGTCGCCGTACCTGGTGAAGGACGGGCGGACCTGCCTGGGGCTGGAGTACTTCGTGTTCGAGGGTGACGAGATGTGGCGGACGCCGGACGCCGAGCTGATCGCGTTCGCCACCGCGGAGCTGGAGCGGCTGGGCCTGGTCAAGCCCGGGTGCGTCGAGGCGGGCTACGTGGTCCGGATGCCGAAGGCGTACCCGGTCTACGACGAGCGGTACCAGCACAACGTCGACGTGATCCGGGACTGGCTCGCAGCGAACGTACCGAACGTGCACCCGGTCGGCCGCAACGGCATGCACCGGTACAACAACGCCGACCACTCCATGCTGACGGCGATGCTGACCGCGGAGAACATCGCGCACGGCGCGGAGCACGACGTCTGGACCGTCAACGTCGAGCAGGACTACCACGAGCAGCGCAGCCCGTCGCGGCACGGCACGGGCCGGGACGCGCCTGTCGTCCCGGCCCGGCGGTGAGGCCCCGGGCGTGAGGTGGTCGTGACGGGCGGCGTTGTGCCGGTCACCTAGTGTGGATCGGGACCGGCCCCCTTCCGGCGTCGCCACCTCCGGGCCCTGCGAGGACTGATGACCTTCAGCATCGGCATCTTCGACCTCTTCACCTACCTCACCCCCGGGTCGCTCTACCTCACATTGACCGCCTACCTCGCGGTCCGGCAGGACTGGGTGCGGCTTGACGACCTGAGCCGACAGCCCACGCCGCTGCTCCTGCTCCTGGCCCTGCTGCTCGCCTACGTGCTGGGCAATGCCACGTACGGCCTCGGTCGTGTCGTCGACCGGGCGCTGCCGTTCTGGAACTGGGGCCGATTCGACGCCCGCCGAGTGTTCGCGGAGCAGGCCCTCGGCGCGGCCGGCTCGCGGATGCTCACCGCGCCCTGGGGGGTGCTGCTCGCCGCGGCCGAGTTGCACAACCGCGAGGTGGCCGCCGAGGCGACGCGGATGCGGGCGATCGGGTTGATGATGCGGAACGGCACGGTGCCGCTGCTTCTCGGCGCGGTCCTGGCCGTGGTCGAAGCCGGTCGCGGGTTCGGCGGGACCGCGGCGGTCCTCGCCGGGCCGGCTCTGCTCGCCGTCGCGGGTGGCGCCGCCTGGCGGAGCGTGGTGCTGCGGTTCTGGGCCGAGTTGAAGACGTTGGAGATCTGCTTCGTCATCCCGGACATCGAGGACCGGCTCCGCGGTCCGGCCGGAACGGAACCGGCTGGAGGCCCCCGCGCGTGAGGGTGGTCATAACCGCTGGACGACCGCCGCGGCGGTGCTGCTAGCCTTCTGGGCAGGTCATGAGCGCCAGCGCGAAGCCCCGGCTCGCTGGCCGGCAACCCTCCTCCGCGGTGGGGTGCCCCGGGTGAAGACCAGGCACCGGCAGCCGCCGGTGCAAGCGTGGCCTGGCACCCAGGTCAGCAACAGACCAGGGAGACCGATGTCCGCACCACCCTCCACCCCGTCCGGCGATGTCGCCGCGTACCCGGCCCGCTTCGCGCTGGTCAAGCGCCGCCACGTCGACCTGATGCGGGTGTGCAGCGACGCCTGTCGCCTCGCGCGCTGAGCGAGCGCCACCCCTCCTTTCCCCGTTCCACCCTTCTCCGGCCCGGCCGTCCGTCCGGCGGGCCGGCGCCGACGCGCACCTCCGCGCGTCCATCCACTCTGGAGAGACATCGTGCGTTTCCGTACCGTCCTGACCCGTGCCGCCGCCGTCGGCGCGGCCGCCCTGCTCGCCGTCACCGCGCTCACCGCCTGCGGCAGCGACGACACCGCCGCGGCCGACAACCCGTACGGCCTGCTCCAGCCCGGCGTGATCCGCGCCGGCACGCTCACCGACGCCCCGCCGAACGTCTTCCTGAAGGACGGGAAGTTCACCGGCTTCGACAACGAGCTGCTGCGTGCCGTGGCCGACAAGATCGGCCTGAAGGTGGAGTTCGTCGGCACCGACTTCTCCGGCCTTCTCGCCCAGGTCAACAGCGGCAAGTTCGACGTGGGCAGCTCCTCGATCACGATCACCGAGGCGCGCAAGAAGACAGTCGACTTCGGCAACGGCTACGACTTCGGCTACTTCGGCCTGGACGTGCCGGCCGGCTCCTCGATCACCGGCTTCGACCAGCTCGCCGGCAAGCGCGTGGTGGTGGTCCAGGGCACGGTGCAGGACGACTACGCCACCAGGCAGAACCTCGACCCGGTGCGGGTGCCCGACTACAACAGCGCGATCAACCAGCTCAAGGCCGGTACCGCTGACGCCTGGATCGCCCCGGCCGAGATCGGCGACAAGTCCGCCGCCGACAGCAACGGCAAGATCAAGGTCGCGGCGAAGCAGCTCAGCCCCACCCCTACCGCGTACGCGGTGGCGAAGGGCGACGACAAGCTGCGCGAGGCGCTGAACAAGGGCCTCGACGAGGTCATCGCCGACGGCACGTGGAGCCGCCTGCAGGCCGAGTACTACCCGGGGCGGCCGATCCCGGCCGACTTCAAGCCGGGCAGCGGGTCGGTGGCGGTGCCGTCGCCGTCGGCCGCCTCCTGAACCGGTAACCGAGCACGAGCGGGGCGGACGGAGCGGACATGGATCCACTGAGCACGCTGTGGGAGACGTTCTTCGACTGGGACTCGATGCGCGAGGCGCTGCCCGAGATGCTCACCGTCGGGCTGCCCAACACGCTCACCCTGGCGGTCTCCGCCGCCCTGCTCGGCTCGGTGCTGGGCATGCTGCTGGCCGTCGCCGGCATCTCGCGTACCCGATGGTTGCGGTGGCCGGCACGGGTCTACACCGACGTGTTCCGCGGCCTGCCGGCCGCGGCGACCATCCTCCTGATCGGCGTGGGCCTGGCGCCGCTCGGCATGCAGGTGTGGGGCCCCAACCCGTATCCGCTGGGCGTGCTGGCGCTGTCCCTGATCGCCGCCGCCTACCTCGGTGAGATCTTCCGGGCAGGCATCCTCAGCGTGGAGGCCGCCCAGTTGGAGGGCGCGCGGGCGCTCGGCTTCTCCTGGGGCGAGGCGATGCGCCTGGTGATCATCCCGCAGGGCGTACGCCGGGTGCTGCCCGCCTGGGTCAACCAGCTCATCGCGCTGATCAAGGACTCCAGCCTGGTCTACTTCCTCGGCCTGCTGGCCAGCCAGCGGGAGTTGTTCCGGATCGGGCAGGACTACGCGGCCAACACCGGCAACCAGTCCGCGCTGCTGCTGGCCGGGCTGTTCTACCTGGTGCTGACCGTGCCGCTGACCCACGCGGTCAACTGGCTGGACCGGCGGCTGCGGCAGGGCCGCCCGGCCGCGCCGCCCGAGCCGGAGCCGGATGCCGAGCCGATCGACCTCACGCCGTCCGGAAGGGACCCGCGATGACCACCACCACGACCTCGGTCAGCCTGGCCGTCCGCGACGTGCACCTGGCCTTCGGCGCGCACCGGGTGCTGCGCGGCGCGGACCTGGACGTGGCCCGGGGCCGGGCGGCCTGCGTCATCGGCCCGTCCGGCTCCGGCAAGTCGACTCTGCTGCGCACCATCAACCGGCTGATCGAGCCGGACCGGGGTGACGTGCTGCTGGACGGGCGCAGCGTGCTGCGCGACGACCCGGACGCACTGCGTCAGCGCATCGGCATGGTGTTCCAGCAGTTCAACCTGTTCCCGCACCTGAGCGTCCTGCGCAACATCACGCTGGCGCTGCGCAAACTCAAGAAGCTGAGCGAGGACGAGGCGGTGGCGCTGGCCCGCGCCCAGCTCGACCTGGTGGGCCTGGCCGGCAAGGCGGACGCGCGACCGGCGCAGCTCTCCGGCGGCCAGCAGCAGCGCGTCGCCATCGCGCGGGCGCTCGCGTTGCGCCCGCAGGTGATGCTGTTCGACGAGGCGACCAGCGCGCTGGACCCGGAGCTGGTCAAGGGCGTGCTGGCGGTGATGGCGGACCTGGCCGCCGCCGGGATGACGATGGTCGTGGTGACCCACGAGATGGGGTTCGCGCGCAGCGTCGCGGACACGGTGGCGTTCATGGACGCGGGCGTGGTGCTGGAGTCCGGCCCGCCGGAGGCGGTGTTCGAGGCGCCCGAGCATCCGCGGCTGCGACGCTTCCTGTCCCAGGTGCTGTGACAGACCCGCGGCCTCAGCCCTTCACCGCGCCGATCAGCACGCCCTTGACGAAGTGCCGCTGGATGAACGGGTAGACCGCGACGATCGGCGCGACGGTCAGCACCACCACCGCCATCTTGACCGCCTCGGTCGGCGGCATGGTCACCCCGCTGCTGCCGCCGGAGGTGTGCGGGGCCTGCCCGGCCAGCAGGTAGCTCTGCAGCACCCGCTGGATCGGATACATGTCGTTGCGGTCGATGAACAGCAGCGCGTCGAACCAGACGTTCCAGTAGCTGACCGCGTAGAACAGGCCGACCACCGCGATCACCGCGCGGGACAGCGGCAGCACGATGCGCGCGAGCGTCCGGAAGTCGCTCGCGCCGTCGATGCGGGCGCTGTCCAGCAGTTCCGACGGGATGCCCTGGAAGAACCCGCGCACCACGACCAGGTTGAACACGCTGATCGCCGGTGGCAGGACCAGCGCCCAGATGGTGTCCTTCAGCCCCAGCCCGGTGACCACCAGGTAGCGCGGCACCAGCGGCGGGTAGACCAGGAACGGGATCAGGAAGTACGCCAGCAGCCAGCGGTGTCCCAGCGAGCCGGGGCGGGACAGCCCGTACGCGGCCAGCACGGTGACGGTCAGTGCGATGGCGGTGCCGAAGACGGTGACCAGCGTGCTGATCCACAGCGCCCGGGTCACAGCGCCGCCGGCGAAGATCGTCTCGTACGCGGACGTGTCGATGCCGCGCGGCACGACCACCAGGCCGCCGGCCCGGGCGATGGTCTCCCGGGAGGAGAGGCTGGTCACCAGGATCACCCAGAGCGGGAAGAGTACGCCCGCGACCAGCACGGTGAGCATGACGGCCTTGAGCCCCTGCCCGACCGGGGTGGGTGGTTCCTGCCACACCGGCCGGCGGGATCGGTCACCGGCGGCCCGGCGGATGAGCGTGGTCATGACTTCGAGTAGATCCCTCGTTCGCCGAGCATGTGCGCCACGCGGTTCGCGGCCAGGATCAGCACCAGCCCGATGACGGCCTTGAACAGTCCGGCCGCCGCGCCGTAGCCGTAGTTCCCGGTGGCGATGGAGAAGTGGTAGACGAAGGTGTCGAGCACCTCGGCGGCCTGCCGGCCGACGGCGTCACGTTGCAGCAGGAACTGCTCGAAGCCGACCGAGAGCGCGTCGCCCAGCCGCAGGATGAGCAGCAGCACGATCACCGGGCGCAGGCCGGGCAGCGTGACGTGCCACAGCCGCCGCCACCGGCCGGCGCCGTCCGCGGCGGCGGCCTCGTAGAGGTTCTGGTCGATGGTGGACAGCGCGGCGAGGAAGACGATGGTGCCCCAGCCGACGTCCTTCCACACCGCCTCGACGGTGACCAGGACGATGAACGTGTCCGGGTTGGTCATCACGTTCCACGGTTGCATCCCGGCCTCGCGCATGCTCTGGGCGAGCAGCCCGGCGCCGCCGAGCATCGCGACGAAGAACGTCACCACCAGTACCCAGCTGAAGAAGTGCGGCAGGTAGACGATGGTCTGGATCAGGCCGCGCAGCCGGCTGGACAGCAGGTTGTGCAGCGCGATGGCCAGCAGGATCGGCAGCGGGAAGAAGAACACGAGCTGGAACGCGGTGATCGCCAGCGTGTTGCGGAACGCGTCCCAGAACGCCGGGTCGTCGAACAGCAGCTGGAACTGCCCGAAGCCGATCCAGTCGCTGTGCAGGAACGCCTGCCACGGGTTGTCGCCCAGGTAGGGATTGTAGTCCTGGAACGCGATCACGTTGCCGGCGATCGGCAGGTAGCTGAAGATCAGCAGGATGAGGAAGCCGGGCGCCACCATGGCGAGCAGTTGCCAGTCCCGGCGCAGCCGGGTGCGCAGCGGCACACGGCGGCGGGACGGGCGGCGTCGGGGCGGGCGGCCCGGTGGGGCCGGCGCGTCCGGCCGGGCCTGTTCGGGCCCGGCCAGGACGGCCGGCTCATTCACCGGCCCTCCTTGGGCAGCGAGTCGGCGAGCAGCTTGCGGGCCTCCTCGCCGCCGTTCGCCTTCCACTCCTTGACGATGGCGTCCACGTCGGCGAGCGGCCGGCGGCCGCGCAGCACGTCGGTGAACTTGTCCTCGGTGGGCACCTGGTTGGCCTTGTAGGCCGCGGGCATCTCCAGCTTCACCCCGGCCCAGGGGTTGGGCTCCATGTGCTTGACCATCTCGTTGGAGTACGCGAGCACGTCCGGCACGAAACGCGGGGTGTCCGGGAACGGCCCGATGGTGGGGTTGCGGCCGCTGATGAAGAAGTACTGGTTGGCGATCTCCTTGAACGCCAGGTCGGTCTTGACGGGCCCGTTCGGCGACGGGGTGTGGTGCTTGCCCGCCACGCCGAAGTCCCGCAGCTGGGCCTCCTGGCTGCCGAGCGGCGCGGAGCACCAGTTGATGATCCGCAGCAGCTCCTGGACCCGGTCCTTGCCGAGGCCCTTCTTGACGAACGTGTAGGAGATCGGCTCGTCGTCGCCCCAGACCAGCGGGTCGCCCCCGGTGGCGGAGAAGACCGGCACCGGCTGGATGTTCAGCTTGGGGTTGGTCTTCTGGTGCTCGGCCTGGGCGCCCTGCCAGAAACCGACGCCGTCCTGGAGGAACACGATCGCGCCGTTCTTGGCGAACAGCTGCTTGGCGTCCGCGCCCTTGCTGGCCACGACGTCCGGGTGGACCAGGCCGTCCGCGTAGATCTTGGCCATGACCTCCAGCGCGCGGCGGAACTCCGGGGTCTCGTACTTGAACTCGGGCGTACCGTCCGGCTTGACCCGCCATCCGCCCTTGTGGCCCGGCACCTTGTGGAACATCTGGATCATGGCGAACACGTCGTTGAACGCCCACACCTTGCGCGCCGGGTCGGTGACCTGCTTGGCCGCAGCGAGCAGGTCGTCCAGGTTCGACGGAACGCCCAGGCCGCGGGCGTCGAGCACGTCCTTGCGGGTGAACAGCGCCCACGGGAACGGCCCGTCCGTGGGGTTGGGCACGGACATGATCCGCTCGTTCCACACCGCCCGCCGCCAGGCCCCGGTGGGGAAGCTCGCCAGCATCGGGTACGCGGCGGCGGCGTCGCCCTTCAGGTGGTCGGTCAGGTCCTCGAAGAGCACCTTGATCGCCTCGGCGAAGCGCGGGATCTTCTCCACCTCCCACCCCGGCACGCACAGCAGGTCCGGTACGTCCCGCGCGCCGAGCATCGCATTGAGCTTGTCGGCGTACGTGTTGCCGTCCTGGATGGTGAAGTTGACCGGCACGCCCAGCTCGGCGTTCACGGCCTGGAGGTAGGCGCTCTGCGCGGCTCCGGGCGGCGCCGGGCCCCAGGCGGGGGTCATCGCGGTGACCTGCTTGCCGCTGGTGCCGGGCTTGTCGGTGATGGCGTCGACGAGGTTCGCCGGGTAGCTGGTGTAGCCGTCGGGCACCGGGCGCGTACCCGTGATGTCGGGTTTGATGCCGCCGGGCAGGTCCTTGCGGGTGGGCAGCAGGCCGGAGACGGCGTCGAGGTTCTGGGCGGCGCCGGAGCCGGCCGGCTTCTCCGAGCAGCCGGCGAGCAGCGGGCCGGTGGCGGTGGCGGCCACGCCGAGGCCGACCAGGCCGAGGAAGCGGCGGCGGGAGGAGCCCGGGTCGGGGTGGTGCGCGGTCATCGGTCCCCCTTCGGGAAGGGAAGCGCAGTGGATTAGTTCGTATGGATGGTCAACAAACTAATCACGACCGTGAGCTTGCACAAGGGCGGACCGGATCGACACGGCGGTCAGGCCGGGCAGCGGTCGGACAGCGCGTACCGGGTGAGGACCACGTCGCCGATCTGGCGCACCTCGACCACCCGGGCCCGACGCCCCGGGTGCCACGGGAAGCGGCCGTCCCCGACGAAGCGCGGCGCACGCCCGTCCCCCACGAAGAACGGCGCCACGACCAGGTGCAACTCGTCGGCCAGGCCGGCGGTGAGGAACTGGCGGTGGACCGTCCCGCCGCCCTCCACCATCAGGCGCGTCACCCCGCGCCCGGCCAGGTCGGCCACCACCGCCTCCGCGGTGGCCGGATCCCCCGCGTCGACCACCGTGGACACCGCGCCCACCTGCTCGCGGGCCTTGTCCACCACGCCGCTCGGGCAGTACACCAGCTTGAGCCCGTCGCCCGCGGTGAAGAACCGGGCCCGCGGGTCGAGGTCGCCGCTGCCGGTGACGGTCACCTTCACCGGCGACGGCGGCAACCCGCGCGTCACCCGCGCGGCGCGCCGGTGCTCGCTGCGCACCAGCAGGCGGGGGTCGTCGCGGCGCACTGTCGCCGCGCCCACCAGGATCGCGTCGCATCCGGCCCGTGTCGCGTCCACCCGGTCCAGGTCGTCGTCGTTCGACAGCAGCAGCCGCTCGGTGCTCGCGTCGTCGATGTAGCCGTCGATCGACATCGCGCAGCTGAGCAGCACGTACGGGCGGGTGGTCACGGCACGAACGGCAGGTCGAGGGCGTGATCGGCGCGGGTCACCTTGGCCGCCAGGTAGCCGGCGTTGGCGGGCGACAGGTGCACGCCGGTGGACACCCGGTCGGCCACCGTCACGCCCAGCCGTTCGAGCTGGGCCGCCTTGTCCGGATTGTTGCTGAGCAGGGACACCCGGTCCACGCCCAGCGCGGCGAGCATCTGCGCGGCCACCGTGTAGTCGCGCTCGTCCGCGCCGCGCCCGAGCGCCAGGTTCGCCTCGTACGTGTCGAGGCCGCCGTCCTGCAGGGCGTACGCGTCGAGCTTGGCGTACAGGCCGATGCCGCGCCCCTCCTGCCGCAGGTAGAGCAGGTAGCCGCCGGCCTGGGCGATCCGCTCGACCGCCTCGCGCAACTGCGGGCCGCAGTCGCAGCGCTGGCTGCCGAACACGTCCCCGGTGAGGCACTCGCTGTGCGGGCGGACCAGCGGCGGGTCGGCGTCGGCGTGCTCACCGAGACCGAACGCCAGGTGCTCGCGGCCGTCGACGAGTCCGTGGAAGGTGTGCACGCGGGCCGTGGTCACGTAGCCGTCGGGGAACCGGAGCGGAACCGTCACGCGGGTCCGGACCGTCGCGGTGGGCAGCGTTTCGTCCATGGTTCTCCTGTCGTCCGGTCGCCGGGCGGACCCGGCGACGCACACCTCGCTCCCCCACCGTAGGCGGGATCACCGACAGTTGCCGGGCTCGCGCCGGGGCAGCCGCCGTGCGAGCAGCACCGCAGCGCCGGGGAGGCTGGCCACCAGGACCAGCGCGCCGTACACCGTGCCGGTCGCCACACCCTGCGCGGCGGTCAGCCCGGCCGAGGCGAACGCCCACGCGGCCACCCCCTCGCGCGGCCCGAAACCACCCACGTTCAGCGGCACCGCCATCGCCAGCAGCGCCAGCAGCGTCAGCGGCAGCAGGTGCGACAGCGGGGCGTCCGCGCCGGCCGTGCGGGCGGCCACCACGAACGTGGCCAGGTGACCGGCGAACACCACTGTCGAGGCGATCACCACGCCGGCCCAGGTCCGGCGGCCCAGCACCCCGGAGCGCACGTCGGTCAGCGCGGTGCGGGCCGCCCGGGCGAACCGGGACGCCCCGGAGCGGGGCACCGCGCGGGCGGCCAGCACCAGCGCCAGCGCGACCACGGCGAGCACTGCCGCCAGCGCCGGCAGGTACCGGCGGACCGGCGACGGGAACGCGGCGAGCAGTGCCACCGCGATGACCACCTGCACCACCTGCCCGGCGGTGCGCTCCCACACCACCGCCCGCACGCCCCGGGCCACGTCCCCGGCGTCGCGGCCGTGCCGTACCGCCCGGTGCACGTCGCCGAGCACGCCGCCGGGCAGTGTGGAGTTGAGGAAGACCGCCCGGTAGCAGTGCGCCACCGCGGCGCGCATCGGCAGCCGTACGCCCAGCCCACCGGCGACCAGCGACCAGCGCCAGGCGCAGCAGACGGTGGTGATCACGCCGATGCCGAGCGCGGCGGCCAGCGCGGGCGCGTCGATCAGCCGCAGCCCGGCCAGGAACGGGCCGGTGCCCACCGAGGCGACGAGCGCGGCCAGCAGCGCGAGCCCGAGCAGCGGGCGGAGCCAGGCCCCGCCCGTCCGGGCCCGGCGCGGTGGCGCGGGCGTGACAGCCGGTACGGGTCCGGCAACGGCGACGTGTGACAAACGGTCCTCCCTCGTTCCCACCGGTTGTCACGTGCCAGCAGCCGGTTCGGTTCAGCCGGTGAGCAGGTCCGCGTGGTGCAGCACGACGTCGAGCCGCCCGGCGGCGGCCTCGGCGAGCCGCCACTTCTGATACGTCGCGGCGGGTCCGGACAGATGCGGTCGTTCCTCGATCGCCGCGTCGACCCAGCCGGTGAGCCACTCGGCGGCCAGTTCCGCCTGCTCCGGGCCGAGCCGCCAGGGGGTGGATCGCACCAGCGTCTCGACCCCGTGGCGGCGGAACGCGACCACCGTGACGTCCACGGCATCCGGCCCGAGCAGCACCCGGCCGTCGACGGTGCGGCGCTGGTGGGCGTTGAACGCCGCGGTCAGCTCGGCGTCCAGCGGATCCGGCGGGGTGAAGTCGACCCGTCCGGTCACGGTGAGCGCGAACAGCGTCGGGTGGCCGGCGCAGGCCGCCGCCATCCGCTCGATCTCCTCGGCGGTGAGCATGTCCAGCAGCGCCGACGCGGTGATCAGGTGGGCGTCGGCCAGGTCGGCGGCGGTCAGCCGGGTCACGTCGGAGCCGCGCGTGGTCACGGTGACCTCGGCGCCGTCGGCGGCGGTGAGCCGCCCGGCCCGGGCCAGCGCCAGCAGGTCCGCGTCGCGTTCGTGCAGCACCCAGCGCTGCGGGCCGGGCAGCCGGGGCGCGAGCCAGCGCGCCATCGATCCGGTGCCGCTGCCCAGGTCGTGCACGACGAGCGGCCGGCCGGCGGGCAGCCGGTCGCGGACCGCGTCGGCCAGCTCGGTGCTGCGGGCCGCCGCGTCGGCCGGCTCGCGCAGTCGCAGCCAGTCCGCGAAGCCGGGCGGGAGTGAGGTGGTCATGCCGCGGTCGCCTCCTTCAGTGCCGTCGCCAGCCGGTCCACGGTGACCGGCCAGCCGGTGAGGGTGTGCCGCCGCTGCCGGGCGGCGCGGCGCAGCCGGTCCCGCAGGCCCGGGTCGGTGAGCCAGCGGCGCAGCGCCGCGGCGGTCGCGCCCGGGTCGCCCGGCGGCACCAGCAGGCCGGGCCGGCCGCCGCCGGGGGCGTGCCCGAGCGTGTCCGGCAGGCCGCCGGTGTCGCTCGCCAGCACCGGTACGCCCCGGGCCAGCGCCTCGGTGACCACCATCCCGTACGTCTCCCGCCGCGACGGCTGAACCAGCAGATCGGCTGCCGCGTACGTGGCGGCCAGGTCGGGGCCGGTGCGCGGCCCGGTGAGCCGGACCCGGCCGGCGAGACCGGTAGCGGTGAGCCGTCCGCGCAGCCGGTCGGCGAACGCCCGGTCCCGGTCCGGTGGACCGACCCAGTCGCAGGTCCAGTCCAGGTCGGCCACCTCGGTGAGCGCGGCGGCGAGCACGTCGTGGCCCTTCACCGGGGTGACCGCGGCGACGCAGAGCAGCCGTCCCCCGCCGGGCGTGCCGTCGGCGACGGGCGCCGGGTCGACCCCGGGTGGCGCGACAGTCACCCGTTCGGGGCGCAGCCGGTAGCGGTCGAGCAGCCGGTCACGGGTCCACGCGCTGGTGGCGACCACTACGGTGGCCGCCGCCAGCGACCGTGCCTCCGTCTCACCCTCGATCGGCAGGTGCACCAGGATCACCAGGCGCAGCCGCGCGGCGTGCGGGGCGAGCACGTCCGGCACGGTCGAGGCGACCAGGCCGTCGAGCAGCACCGGTACGCCATCGGGCAGCCCGCCGAGCAGCCCGGTCAGGTCGGCGCGTTCCCCCGGCCCCGGATGCGGCCAGCCACCGGGCACCTGGTGTTCGCGTACCGTCCAGCCGCGCGCGGCCAGGCCCCGGCAGACCCGGCGGTCGTAGGCGTTGCCGCCGCTGGGGTCCGCCGGGTCGTCGATGTCGCCCGGCAGCACCACGTGGACGACTGTCATCCGGTCAGAGCGACCGCTCGTAGCTCGCCCAGGCGATGTGCGACTCGTGCAGCGTGACGGTGATGCCGGCCAGGCCGCGCGCGCCCTCCCCCAGCCGGCCGTCGTGCACCGCGTCGGCGAGCCGGTCGGCGATCGTCCGCGCGAGCACCTCAGTGGTGGTGTTCACCCCGGCGAAGGCGGGCTCGTCGTCGAGGTTGCGGTAGTTCAGCTCGGCGAGCACGGCCTTGAGCTGCTCGGTGGCCAGCCCGATGTCGACCACGATGCCGTCGTCGTCCAGCTCGGCGCGGCGGAACGTGGCGTCGACGACGAACGTCGCCCCGTGCAGCCGCTGGGCCGGGCCGAAGACCTCGCCGCGGAAGCTGTGGGCGACCATCATGTGGTCCCGGACGGTCACGCTGAACACGATCACTCCTCGCCGTAGGTGATGAGATGACACAGCGCCGGCAGCTCACCGGAGGCGAGCCGGTCCAGCACGTCGGGCAGGTCGTCGAAGCGGGACCGGCCGGTGAGCAGCGCGTCGAACGCCGGGTCGGCCAGCAGGTCCAGGGCGAGCGCGAGCCGGTCGGCGTAACTGCGGTCGGCCCGCCGGGGCGACACGGTGCCGACCTGGCTGCTGCGGATGCCCAGCCGTCGGGAGTGGAACGCGCCGCCCAGCGCCAGCGTGACCGGCCGGTCGCCGTACCAGCTCAGTTCCAGCACGGTGCCCTCGGGGCGCAGCAGTTCCAGGCCGCGTTGCAACCCGTCGGCGGTGGCGCTGACGTGCACCACGAGGTCGCGCTCGCCGGTCGCGTCGGCGGGCGTGGCGAAGTCGGCGCCGAGCGCGGCGGCCACCTCGGCGCGGGCCGGGTCGATGTCGACGAGTTCGACCCGTACGCCGGGGAAACGGGTCAGCAGCGCGGTGACCGCGCAGCCGACCATCCCGCCGCCGATCACCGTGACCCGGTCCCCGACCAGCGGGGCGGCGTCCCAGAGCGCGTTGACAGCGGTCTCCACGGTGCCGGCCAGCACCGCGCGCTGCGCCGGCACGGCGTCCGGCACGACGGTCACGGCGTCGGCCGGGACCACATACGCGCTCTGGTGCGGGTAGAGGCAGAACACGGTACGGCCGAGCAGCCGCTCGTCGCCCGCCTCGACGGTGCCGACGCTGAGGTAGCCGTACTTGACCGGCGCCGGGAAGTCGCCCTCCTGGAACGGCGCGCGCATGGCGGAGTGCTGGTCGGCCGGGACGCGGCCGGTGAACACGAGCGTCTCGGTGCCGCGGCTGACGCCGGAGAAACGGGTCCGGATCAACACCTCACCGGGGCCGGGCGCGGCGAGCCGGACCGGCCGGATCTCGCCCTGGCCGGGCGCGCGGAGCCAGAACGCGTGGGCGTCGACCGTCACGAACTCTCCTCTTCCCCGCATTCCGACCGAGTTGTCGATCATAAACACGGAAGCGGGGCGTCAGCGGTTCGAACCGCCCGCGACCCGATGCTCAGGCGGCACGCCGGCGCTGCTCCGTACGCCAGGTCTCGGCCTCGACCCGGTCGGAGTCCCGGTCCCCGGCCAGTTCCATGGCCCGGTGGGCGGCGGTCAGCGCGTCACACGGCGCGACCTGACCGTCACACAGCAGGCTCTCGCACCGCCCGGACCGGTCGGGCCGGTGGGCGACTGCAACGTCGTACGCGGCCCGCCAGAGCAACGGGTCGGTGACTCCCCGTGGCAGGTCGGCGTCCAGACTGGACCTGTTGCGGATCGTGTCGGGCACCGTGTCCCCCTTTGCGTCGTCGCTACCGTCCCAGTGACCGGTTGAGCGCAGATCAAACCTCTCACCTGCGCACATGCTCTGACCAGCGGTGTTTGTCACGCCGGATAGGCGCGCGTCTCGGCTGCCTTGACCGCCGCCCACACCGGGCGACCGGGGATCAGTCCGAGATGGGCCGCGGCGGCGGGCGTGACGTCGGCGGCGACCTCGACCGGCCCGGCGAGCTGCACGCGCAGGTTGTCACCGTGGCGTTGCACACCGCTCACGGTGGCCGCCCACACGTTGCGCGGGCTGCCCTCGGGCCGGGACGGGTGCAGCGCGACGGCAGCCGGCGGGTATGCGACGAACGCCTCACCGTGGACGGTGTCGGCGGTGGTGAGTGTCAGCTCACCGACGGTGACCGTGCGCCCGTCGGCGCGGCCGCGGTGCAGGTTGAGGCCGACCAGCCGGGCCACATAGTCGGTGCGCGGCCGGCCCGTGACGGTTGCGGCGTCGCCCTCCTGCACCACCCGGCCGTGCTCCACGATGACCAGTCGGTCGGCGAGCACCAGGGCGTCGAGGGGGTCGTGGGTGACCAGCAGCGTCGCGCCGGAATGCGCGCCGAGGTGGCGCTGGAGTTCGGCGCGGGTGTCCAGCCGGGTCCGGGCGTCGAGCGCGGCGAGCGGCTCGTCGAGCAGCAGCAGCGCCGGGTCGACGGCGAGCGCGCGGGCCAGCGCGACCCGCTGCGCCTGCCCGCCGGAGAGCTGCCGGGGCCGGCGCCGGGCCTGGTCACCGAGGCCGACCCGGTCCAGCCACTCCTGGGCCCGGGTGCGGGCGGCACGCTTGCCGGCGCCCCGGCGGCGCGGCCCGAACGCCACGTTGTCCAGCGCGCTGAGGTGCGGGAACAGCAGGTAGTCCTGGAACACCACGCCGACCGGCCGGCGTTCCGGCGGCGTCCACACCCGGCGGTCCGGCCGGTCCAGGTCGGCGCCGCCGAGCGTGAGGTGACCGGCGCTGAGCGGGTGCAGCCCGGCGAGCACCCGCAGCGCTGTGCTCTTGCCGGCACCGTTGGGGCCGAGCAGCGCCACCACCTCACCGGCGGCGATGCGAAGCCGCACGTCGAGGGTGAACCCGTCCCGCTCGGCGACCAGATGCGCGTCCAGCAGCGCGCTCATGTGCTTCCGACCCACCTGTCGCGCAGCGCGGCGAGGATGACCACGGAGACGGTGAGCAGGATCAGGCTCAGCACGATCGCCGCCTGCAGGTCGGTCTCCAGCGCCAGGTACACCGCCAGCGGCATGGTCTGGGTGCGGCCGGGATAGTTGCCGGCGAACGTGATGGTGGCGCCGAACTCACCGAGCGCCCGGGCCCAGCAGAGCACCGCCCCGGCCGCCACGCCCGGGGCGACGAGCGGCAGCGTGACCCGGGTGAAGGTGGTGAACCGTCCGGCGCCGAGCGTGGCGGCGGCCTCCTCGTACCGGGGGTCGGCGCCGCGAAGCGCACCCTCGACGGCGATGACCAGGAACGGCATCGCCACGAACGCCTCGGCCAGCACCACTCCGGCGGTGGTGAACGGCAGCGTCACGCCGAAGGTCTCGTCCAGCCACGACCCGATCAGCCCGCGCCGGCCGAAGACCAGTAGCAGCGCCACGCCGCCGACCACCGGCGGCAGCACCAGCGGCACCGTGACCAGCGCCCGGACCAGCCGCCGGCCGGGGAACTCCACCCGCGCCAAGAGCCAGGCCAGGGGTACGCCGAGCGCCACGCAGAGCAGCGTGGCGACGGTGGCGGTCTCCAGCGACAGCCGCAGCGCGGTGAGCACGCCCGGTTCGGTCAGCCGCCGGGGCAGCGTGGTCCAGGGTGCCCGGAGCAGCAGGCCGGCGAGCGGCAGGACGAGGAAGGCGAGTCCGAGCCCGGCGGGCACGAGCAGGGCGATCGGCACCCGCTGCCGGCGTACGGTGCGGCTCATGCGCCGGGCGGCGCCTGGAACCCGGCGGCGGTGAGCACGGCGAGCCCGGCGTCGGAGCGGACGAAGTCGACGAAGGCGCGGGCGCCGGCCGGGTTGCCGGCGGTGCGCAGCACCACGATCGGGTAGTCGTTCACCGCGCGCGCCGACTCGGGGAACTCGACGGCGTCGAGTCCGGGGGCGGCGCGGACGTCGGTGCGGTAGACCAGTGCCGCGTCGACCTCGCCGAGGCGCAGCTTGGCCAGCGCGCCCTTGACGTCCTGTTCGAGCGTGGCAGGCGTGAGCCGCACACCAGCGGCGTCCAGCGCGGTGCGCGCGGCGGCGCCGCAGGGCACCTGCTCGGCGCAGATCGCCACCTTCACTCCGGGGCGGGCGAGGTCGGCCAGGCCGCCGACCCGGGCCGGGTTACCAGCAGGTACGGCGACGACGAGCTGGTTGCGCACCAACACGGCAGGTTCACCGGCCGCGTCACCGGCGTCGGTGACCGTCTTCATGGTGGCCGGGGAGGCGGCGGCGAACACGTCGGCGGGCGCCCCCTGGGTGATCTGGGTGGCGAGCCCGGAGCTGCCGCCGAAGTTGAACGTGACGGTGCTGCCGGGGTGCGCGGCCTCGTAGTCCTTGCCGAGCCGGGTGAACGACTCGGTGAGCGAGGCGGCGGCGAACACCGTCACCGGGCCGGCGCCGTCCGGATCGGCCGGCCCGTCGGTGCTGCCGCAGGCGGTCAGGCCGAGCGTCGTCACCAGCGCGGCGGCGAGCGCGGCGCGGATCCACCGTACGGTCACGGGCTGGTCCTTCCCCTGGGGGTGGCCGGGGCGCGCTCGACCACGACGGTGGTCGACTTGATCACCGCGACGGCGACGGAACCGACCTGGAGGTCGAGGTCGTCGACGGCCTCGCGGCTCATCAGCGACACCACCCGGAACGGCCCGGCCTGGATGTCGACCTGGGCCATCACGGTGTCCTTGACGACGGCGGTGACGATGCCGCGCAGCCGGTTGCGGGCCGAGGACAGCTCGGGGTGGCCGGGGGCGCGGACGAACGCGGCCACGTCGGCGCCGTCGAGCACCCGGTGACCGTGCTCGTCGCGGGTCGCAGGCAGCTTGCCGGCGTCGATCCAGCGGCGGACCGTGTCCGCGCTGACCCCGAGCAGCTCGGCCGCCTCGCCGATCCGGAACACCGTCACGCGCTCACCCTAGCGGCCCGCAGGTGCGAGCCGGAAGGGGCATCCTCGCTCGCATCGGCGAGCCGCCAGGCGGATCGGGACCCGGAACTGCGGTTCAGTCGGCCGGGGCGATCCGGACCCGGCGCAGCAGTTGGGCGTTGAGCGCGACCACGATCGTGGAGGCGGACATCAGCACCGCGCCCAGCGCCGGGCTGAGCGCGACGCCCGCCCACGCGAGGACCCCGGCGGCGAGCGGGATCGCGACGACGTTGTAGCTGGCCGCCCAGGCCAGGTTCTGCCGCATCTTCCGGTACGACGCGCGGGACAGCCGGATCACGCCGCCGACACCGCGCGGGTCGGAGCCGGCGAGTACCACCCCGGCGGACTCGATCGCCACGTCGGTCCCGGCGCCGATGGCCAGCCCGACGTCGGCGCGAGCCAGCGCCGGCGCGTCGTTCACGCCGTCGCCGACCATCGCCACCGTCAGTCCCCGGTCGCGCAGCTCGGCCACCGCCTTGTCCTTGTCGGCGGGGAGCACCTCGGCGAAGACCTCGTCGACGCCGGGCCGGAACCCGAGGTCGGCGGCGACCGCCTCAGCGACCGGGCGCGCGTCGCCGGTGATCATCACGATCTTGCGTACGCCGAGGTCGCGCAGCTCGGCCACGGCGGCCCGCGCCTCCGGGCGGACCTGGTCCTCCAGCCCGAACGCGGCGGTCACCTCCGGCGGGCCGCCCTCGGGCAGCCGGACCAGGTGCAGCACCGCGGCACCGCGACCCGACCACTCCTGCGCGGCCCGGGCCAGGTCGTCCGGCACCGGGGCGCCGAGTTCGCGCAGCAGCGCCGGCCCGCCGACCGCCCAGTCGACGCCGTCCACCGTGGCGCGCACGCCCCGGCCGGTCAGCGCCCGGAAGCCGCGCGCGGCCGGGCGGGCACCACGGGCGTCGGCGGCGGTCACGAGCGCCCGGGCCAGCGGGTGCTCGCTGTCGGCCTCCACCGCGCCGGCCAGGGCCAGGGCGGCCGTCTCGTCCGTCCCGCCGGTGGCGGCCACCCCGGTCACCGTGTGCCGGCCGGTGGTGAGCGTGCCGGTCTTGTCGAACAGGACGGTGTCGACGGTGCGCATCCGCTCCAGCGCGAGCCGGTCCTTGACCAGGATGCCGGCGCGGGCCGACAGCGCTGTGGACAGCGCCACCACCAGCGGGATCGCCAGACCGAGCGCGTGCGGGCAGGCGATCACCAGCACGGTCACGGTGCGTACCACCGCCTGGTCGGGGTCGCCGAGCAGCGCCCACACCGCGAACGTCGCCAGGCCGGCGAACGCCGCCAGGTAGAACAGCAGCGCGGCGAACCGGTCGGCGAGCACCTGCGCGCGCCCGCCGGAGGCCTGCGCCTGCGCGACGAGCCGCCCGATGCCGGCCAGCGCGGTGTCCGCGCCGACGGCCTCGACGCGTACCCGGAGGGTGGAGTCGGTGGCGACGGTGCCGGCCACCACCCGGTCGCCGGCGGCGCGCGCCACCGGCCGCGACTCGCCGGTGATCATCGACTCGTCCAGCTCGGCGGCGCCCTCGACGATCCGCCCGTCGGCCGGCACCCGCCCACCGGGGCGCACCAGCACCAGGTCGTCCACCCGCAGCTCACCGACGGGCACCGGATGCGGCTGCCCGGCGTCGTCCAGGCGCTCGGCGTCGTCGGGCAGCAGCGCGGCGAGGGCGCCGAGCGCACCACGCGCCTGCCCGACCGCCCGCATCTCCTGCCAGTGGCCGAGCAGCATGATGGTGACCAGCGCGGCGAGTTCCCACCAGAAGTCCAGGTCGAACAGGCCGAGGCTGGTGGCGGCCGAGGCGAGGTACGCGACCACGATCGCCATCGAGATCAGCAGCATCATCCCGGGGGCGCGCTCGCGCAGCTCACGCAGCCCGCCGGTGAGGAACGGCCAGCCGCCGTACGCGAACACCACGGTGCCGAGCACCGGGCCGACCCAGCGCACGCCGGGGAACTCCAGCGAGTAGCCGAACCAGTCCATCACCATGTGGCTGGTGGCGACGATCGGCACGGTCAACGCGAGGCTCAGCCAGAACCGGCGGCGGAACTGCTCCGGGTCGTGCCCCGCGTGCGCGCCGTGGTCGCCGTGGTGGGCGGTGTCGTGACCGGATCCGTGCTCCATGCCGCCCACCATACCCCCTGGGGGTACCCGTCCACATCAACTCGGCGAAGTGGCGTGGGCGACAGCGGAGGTCACTACCTGTCGTAGACGGTCACCGGGATGCCGCGGTCGGACAACGCACGCCGGATCAACGGCTCGATCCGTTGCCACGAGCCGCCGGCCAGCCCGCAGCCGATGCGCGGCATGTGGACCGACGCGCCCAGTTCCTCGGCGTGGCCGGCAACTGTCGCGAGGCAACGCTCCACCGCGTCGTACCGGATCGGCGGCCCGGCGCTGCCCCGGCGCATCCCGCGCTGGCCCAGCATGTTGGCCACCCACAGGTCCGGCGCGACCCGGACCAGCCGGACGGCACCCAGCCCGAAGTCGTTGCCGGCCCGGTGCCGGTGCCACTCCCGGTAGTCGCGTTCCGGCTCCGGCCAGCGCCGCGAGACGGCGAGCACGAAGCCCTTCCCCCACCCGCCGAGATCGTTGCAGACGTGGGCGACGATCTTGGGGCCCTTCGCCTGCGGGCTCGTCGCGTCGCCGCGCACGATCCGGAACTCCGCCATGCCCCGCATGCTGCCGCAGGGGTACGACGCTCAGCGCTGGGGGCGGGCGCCGACGCTCGGCCGGTCGGCCGGAGTCCGGCCCTGCCAGGGCCAGCGACCGTCCAGCTCCACCTCGAGGGAGAAGCTGAGGAACGTGCGGACCAGCACGATCAGCGCCAGCACGCCGACGCTGGTGAACGTGGGCGACACCGCTACCGTCCGGATGATGTCGCCGCCGACCAGGAACTCCAGGCCGAGCAGGATGGCCCGGCCGACCCCCTGCCGGTACGCCCGGTAGTGCGCGACCACCTGACGGGTCCGGGCGCAGCGCACCGCGAACACCGCCGTGGCGACCGCGACGCCGACCGCGATGACGAACACCCCGGCCAGGTCCAGCAGCGCCCCGACGTGCTGGACGATCTCCTTCGTCGACACCCGGCACCCCCGCACCAGCCTGGCGTACGGCCGGTCGCGGGGGCGGCGTTTCCGCGCTCCCGGTCGACGGGAGCGCGGAGCATGCTCAGTCCTGAGCCTGCCAGCGGTAGAAGACGGTGGCCACCGAGTCCTGCGGGCCCTGCCACTTCTCCGGCCGGTACGGCTCGATGTACGGGCCCAGGTCCTGCATCACCTTGCCGAAGGCGGGCTTGTCGCCGTGCTGGTCGCGGGTCGCCTCGGCCGCCGACGACTCCTGTTCGAGCAGGTGCACGTAGACGTCGTCGATCGAGTAGAGCCAGCGCCCGGTGACGCCGAGGTCGGTCGGGAGCGACCCGGCGTCGGACTCGCCGAAAACCCGGGCCACGTCCGGCTCGGCGCCCGGCTTGATCCGCCCGACGATCACGGTGAGCGTGGTGTCGACTGGCGGCTCCCCCTCGGGCGCCCAGTGGTAGAACTCCTTCGCGACCGAGTCCGACGGGTTCTTCCAGTAGCGCGGGTACGGGGTGACGTACGGGCCGATCTCCTCGGCGATCTTCTGGAAGGCGGGCAGGCCACGGGTCTGCCCGGAGATCCGCGGGTCCTGCTCCCGCTCGATCACGTGGATGTAGAGGTCGTGGTGCGACAGCAGGTACCGGCCGATGACGCCCAGGTCCTGCGGCCGGGTGGCCTGGTCGTAGTGGCCGAACACGCCGCCGACGATCTGTTCGCTGCCGGGGACCATGTGACAGACGATCACGTTACGGAAGACCATGACTGCTCCTTGACGATTGCGACGAGGACGGGGGCGCGCGACGGCGGCGCCGTCAGGCGGTGAAGGTGACAGGCAGTTCCAACAGGCCGCGGAACGGCGAGGCGGCCGGGAGCCGGCGCACCTCGGCCAGCGGTACGCCGAGACGCAGTCCGGGCAGCCGCCGCAGCAGCGCCCCGAGCGCGACTTCGGCCTCCATCCGGGCCAGCGAGACGCCCAGGCAGTAGTGGACGCCGTGCCCGAACCCGAGGTGCGGGCCCCGGACCCGGCGCAGGTCCAGCCGGTCGGGGTCGGCGAAGTGCGCCGGGTCGTGGTTGGCCGCGTTGATCGCCACCCCGACGATCGCGCCGCGCGGGATGCGTACGCCCTGGTAGTCGACGTCCTCGGTGGCGATGCGCGGGCTGGCCACGGGCAGCGGCCCGTCGAAGCGCAGCAGCTCCTCGATCGCGGCGGGCAGCAGGCGGGGCGAGTCGCGCAGCAGTTCCATCTGCTCGGGGTGGGTGAGCAGGGCCAGCACGGCGTTGCCGAGGAAGTCGGCGGTGGTCTGGTGCCCGGCGAACAGCAGCAGGAACGTGGTGGTGACCAGTTCCGCCTCGGACAGCGTCCCGTCCTCGTCGACGGCCTTGATCAGCGCGGCGATGATGTCGTCGGCCGGGTCGTCGCGCTTGGCGCGGACCAGCCCGGCCAGGTAGTGGTGCAGCCGGAGCTGGGCCTCCTGCACCGCGGCCCGTTCCTGCGCCGGCGGCCGGCTGGTGGAGCCGGAGGTGCGGATCACCTGGGTCCAGTCGAGCACCCGGTCGTGGTCGGCCGGCGGCACGCCGAGCAGTTCGCAGATGACTGTCATCGGGAGCGGGATGGCGAACTCGTGCATCAGGTCCGCCTCGCCGTGCGGCGCCATCTTGTCGATGAGCTGGTCGACGGTCGACGCGATCCGGGGGCGCAGCGCCTCGATCCGCCGCGGCGCGAACGCCTGCGACACCACCCGGCGCAGCCGGGTGTGCTCCGGCGGGTCGGAGTTGAGCATGTTGCGGTTCAGGCCCTCGGAGTTCGGGCCGAAGATCTTCAGGTAGTGCTGCCCCGGGCCGTACAGGTCCTTGGACAGGCGCGGGTCGGTCAGCGCGGTGCGGGCGTCGTCGAATCGGGTGATCAGCCAGGAGTCGAAGCGCGGCGAGCCGACCGGGCAGACCGGCCGGTCGGAGCGCAGCCGGGCCAGCGCGGGGTACGGGTCGGCGGCGAACGCGTCGGTGTAGAGCTCGTTCGCCGGCATCACGTCGTCGGTCATCGCCTCTCCCCCGGCTCGCCGGCCACGCTGTGCAGCACCTGGTAGGTGTGCCGGTCGGCGGACTCGCGCAGCTCACGGATCATGCTCAGCAGCCGGTCGCGGTGCGTGCTGCGGCCGAACGCGTCGAGCCGCTCGCGGTCCGCCCAGTCGCTGATGATCAGGTAGCTGCGCGGGTCGTCGGCGTCGCGAACCAGGTCCTGGTGCAGGCAGCCGTCCAGCGTGCGGATCTGTTCGGCCGCGGTGAGCCACTCCGCCTCGAAGCGCTCCTCGCAGCCCTCCCGGGTCCGCATCGACAGCACGGTCCGGACCCGGCTCACCGGACACTCCCGAAGACCAGGTGCAGGTGCTTGCGCAGCGCGTCCGGGTCGACCGGCGCGCCCCGGAACCCGATGTGCCCGTCCGGGCGGATCAGGTACAGACCGGTGCCGGCCAGCCCGTACGCGCCGCGGAAGCGGCGCTCGGCGTCGCGCACCACCGGCGGGTCGAGCAGTCGCGGTTCGTCGGCGTCCGGGTCGAGCAGCAGGTACGCGTCGAGTTCCCCGCCGGCGAGCCGCCGCGCGTCGGCGCACAGGCCGGTGACCGCGGCCAGTTCCTCCGTGCCGGCCGTGCGGTCGGCGTAGAGCAGCAGTGTGTGCCGGGTGCCCCGGGTCAGGTCACGCAGCCGCAGCGGGTGGCCGACGCCGCGCCGGCGCAGCCCGTCCACGTCGGGCGCGATGTCGCCGGGACGGGGCGCGTCGCCGAGCGCGGCCGGGTCGGCGACGGTTTCCCCGACCAGTGGGCTGCCGGCGTAGCTGAGCAGCATGGACATCTCCTGGAGGAACTGCCGTTCCAGGTCGGCGCGGTCCACCTCCTCGGTGCCGGCCATCCGTACCGCCCGGCCGACGATCTCCTCGCCCTCCGGCCGCCGCTCGGTCTCGTAGCTGTCCAGCAGGCCGGGCGCGGCCAGCCCGCGTACCGCCAGGGCGAGCTTCCAGGCCAGGTTCCAGGTGTCCTGGATGCCGGTGTTCATGCCCTGGCCGCCGGCCGGCGGGTGCAGGTGGGCGGCGTCCCCGGCGACGAACACGCGGCCCTCGCGGTAGCGGTCGACGATGCCGTGGCTGATCCGGAACACCGACGACCAGCGCAGGTTGCTCGCCCGGGTGCCGGGCGGCGCCAGGCGGTCCAGCGCGGCCTGCACGTCCTCGATCGTCGGTTCGTCGAGTTCCTCGCTGAACCCGGGCGGGGCGTCGCGGCCACCGGTCTGGGCGAAGAAGCGGGGCGGCGCGAGGGTGGCGATGCGGTAGCGGTGCTCGCCACGCAGCGGTACGCAGACGAGCATCCCGTCCATCTGCCCGTCGGTCATGTGCAGGAACCGCAGCAGGTGCCCGTCCGGCATATCCCAGTCCACGTCGACGTCCACCAGCATGAACAGTTGCGGGAACCGGCCCAGCCCGCCGGTGAAGGTGAGCCCGAGCCGCTCCCGTACCCGGCTGTGCGCGCCGTCGGCGCCGACCAGGTACGCCGCGCGTACCGTCTCGGTGCCGCCGTCGGCGGTGCGGACGGTGGCGGTCACGCCGTCGGCGTCCTGGGTGAAGTCGACGAGTTCGGCGCCGCGCTGCGGGCGGACGCCGAGGGTGGCCAGCCGGTCGGTGAGGATCCGTTCGGTCTCGTACTGCGGCAGGCCGAGGTGGTCGTACGGCAGGCCGGGCAGTTCCCAGCTCATCCGGTGGGTCTGCTCGCCGTTGACGAAGACCGTGTTGCCGGTGAGCCAGATGCCGGCGTCCATGGCCTCCCGGACGACGCCCTGCTCCTCCCAGATCTCCATGGTGCGGCAGTGCACGCCGATCGCCTTGTCGGCGTGGCCGGGCGGGGTGGCCTGCTTGTCGATCACCAGGCAGTCGATGCCCCGCCGGGCCAGCTCGACGGCGGCGGTCAGCCCGGTGGGACCCGCCCCGACGACGAGTACGTCTGTTGTCCTGTGCACGTCGGCCTCCCAGCCCGTGGTGGGGTGTCGGCGGCCGTCCGCGTCTGGCACGACGTGGAACAGCCGGCGCCGGATGTCGAGAAGGAACGGCGCGATCGGCCCGGCCTGCGCGGAGGCGTGGGCCGGGTCGCCGATCCAGGCGAGGAACGGCGCGGAGCCGTCCCACTCGGCGAAGATGTGGTGGATGTCCGAGCCGGGCGCCCGCAGCAGTTGTTCGCGGCGGTAGCCGGGTATCGCCGCCATCCGCCGGACCACCTCGGGGTAGCCCTTGTGGAACTCGGCGAGCCGGTCGAGCGGCACTGTGAGTTCGACGTCCACGTAGACCGGACCCGTCCCGTCCCCGGTCTCCCGCATCAGGGGGTAGCCGGGATCGCCGTCCGGCTCGGTCAGCGGCCGGAACAGGTCGGCCAGGCGGGCCGCCACCGGCCCGCGCCGGTACGCGCGCAGCGCCGCGTCGTCGGCCCACTCGGTGACGACGACGAAGCCGCGCGGGTCGAGGGCGTCGCGCAGCAGCTCGTGCCGCAGGTTGCCGGGCAGTGCGCCGAGCTGCCCGGCGACCGTCTCGAAGGCCGGCCCGACCGCGGGCTCGCAGCCGGGGCGCGCGCGCAGCCGGAGCATCGTCCTGATCATGCAGCCCCCTCGAACGGTGCGGTCGTCGTGCCGCGACCCTGCCGCAGCGCGCGTCACCGCCTCGTCACCGTCGGCCCGCCGGACGTCCGGCCCCGGTGACGCCGCCGGGACGGCGCACGCTTATTGCAAAGCTTTGGCAACAAGCCTCGACAGGGCCGCGGTCGGTAACTATCGTGAGGGGCATGACTCCTTACGATCTGGATGTACGGGCCTGGCAGGAGAGCTGGGACCGGCAGCAGGAGGCGTACCTGCCCGACCGGGAGCACCGCTTCGCGGCGATGCTCGACGCCGTCGAGGCGGCCGCCGGCGACCGGCCGCCACGCGTCCTCGACCTCGCGGGCGGCACCGGATCGATCAGCCTGCGGACGCTGGCCCGCCGGCCCGACGCCGAGGTGACGGTGCTCGACCTCGACCCGGTGCTGCTCACCCTCGCCGAGGCGGCGCTGGCCGGGCGGGCCACAGTGGTCACCGCCGACCTCAACCGGTCCGACTGGGCCGCCGCGCTGCCGCACCGCGACTTCGACGCCGTGCTCACCGCCACCGCCCTGCACTGGCTCGACGGCCCGCGCCTCGCGCGGTTGTACGGCGAGATCCGCGACGTGCTGCGCCCCGGCGGGGTGTTCGTCAATGCCGACCACATGCCTGACGAGGCGCTGCCGACGCTGACCGGCCGGCTGCACACCCGGGCGGGCGCGCTGCGGGCGGCCCGGCACCGCGCGGGCGCGGCGCTGTCCTGGTCGGACTGGTGGGAGCGGGCAGCCGACGATCCGGTGCTCGGTCCGCTGGTGGAGAAGCGACGGCAGATCTACCCGACCGGGCACAGCCCGGAGTGGAACCCGCCCGCGGCATGGCACCTGGACGCGCTGCGCGCGGCTGGCTTCACCGAGGCCGGCGTGCTCTGGCGCGGCGGCGCGGACGCCGCCGTGGCGGCACTGCGCTGATCCCGGCGGCACGCCCGGCGCGGCGGCCGACGCCACGCGTGCCGAGAGCGGCGGGCGGCGGGCGGTCAGGACAGCAGGCGGGCCAGTTCGGTACGCGAGCGCACGCCCAGCCGGTGGAAGACGTTGCGCAGGTGGTGGTCGACGGTCCGGGTGGACAGGCACATCCGGGTGGCGATCTCCCGGTTGGTCGCCCCCTCCGCGACCAGCCGGGCGATGTGCAACTGCTGCCCGGTCAGCAACTGCTCCGGGCCGCGCCGCACCGGCCCGACCGACTCCCCCGCCGCGCGTAGCTCCTCCCCCGCCCGCTCGGCCCACACGGTGGCGCCGAGCAGCGTGAACGCCTCCCGGGCCCGGTGCAGGTGCGCCCGGGCGTCCCGGGGGCGGCGCCGGCGGCGCAGCTCGCGACCGAACAGCAGCTCGGTGCGGGCGCGCTCGAACCGGTCGGTGTCGGCCGGGTGCAGCCGCAGCGCCGCGTGGAACTCCCGTTCGGCCTCCGGGCCGCCGCGCGGCGCGAGCAACGCCCGGCAACGCGCCGCCAGCGCCCGCCGCGACGGGCTCGCCGTGCTGCTGGCCCAGTGGTCGAACACGGCGAGCGCGGCGGCCGGCCGCCCGCCGTCGTGGGCGGCGGCCTCGACGAGGTACGGCGTGGCCATCACCTGGACCAGCACCTGCCCCCGGCCGGTGCCGGTACGGGCGAGCGCGGACAGCCGGGCCACCGCGTCGGCGTACCGGCCGTCGATCAGGTCCAGCACGCCCAGCGCCCAGCGGGCGTACGCGTCCGGCCGGCTTCCCGGTGCGGCGCCGTCGCCGATCTCGGCGATCCGGGCCAGCGCGGCGTCCCGGTCGGCGCGGACGGCGGCCAGCACGGCGAGGATGCCGAGATGTACCTGGGCGCAGACGTGCTGGCCGGTGGCGCGGGCGGCGCGCACGCCCTCGCGGGCGGTCTCCGCCGCCGCCTCGTGCCGGCCCAGCCAGTACTCGGCGACTGCTCGCAGTTCCAGCGCTCGGGGCAGCAGGGACAGCTCGCCGCGCGCGCGGGCCACCTCGACCGCCCGGCCGGCGAGCCGGTGCGCGGGACCGTCCACGGCGACGAGCAGGGCGGCCGCGGCGGCGCAGACGAGCGCGCCGGGAGTGAGCGAGGGCCCGGTCAGCCGGCCGCCGAGGACGACGACGCGGCGCAGCGCCGGGCCGCCACGGGCGTGGTCGCCGCGCAGCGTCGCGCCGACGCCCGTAGCGAACGTGGCCAGCAGGTCGAGGTCGGGCGGGTCGCCGGGCCGACGCAGCGCCTCGGCCCGGCGGGCCACTTCGGCGTACCGGTACTGGTCGCCGGTGACGCAGATGGCCTCGCCGGCGCGGACCAGCGCGAGCAGCGCGGCCCGCCGGTCGGTCGGCGCTACCACGTCGGCGGCGGCCAGCAGCGTGGCGACCGCGGCGGCAGGCGCGTCGCAGCGCAGTTGCATCTCGCCGCGGAGCAGGTCCGCCCGGCTGTGCGCCGGCCCGGCGGTCAGGCGGCGCAGCAGCCCCCGGGCCTGGTCCGGGTCGCCGGCGGTCCAGGCACATCGCGCGGCGGCGATGGTCAGCTCGGCGGCGCGCCCTGGGTCGGGGCTCAGCTCGGCGGCCCGGCGCAGCACGACCGCCGCGGCGGCGCGGTCCGGCACCTCGTCGACCGCCGCGCTCAACTCGGCGGCGAGCGTGTCGGCCGGACAGTCGGCGGCGATGGCGTGGCGCAGCGCCCGGCCCAGCGCACCCTCGGCGAGCGTGCCGGCCAGCAGCAGGTGGGCCGTGCGCAGGTCGGCGAGCGGCGCGACGGCGGTGATCATCGTGCGGGCGAGCGGGTGCGGAAACGTCACCCCGCCCGGCCCGGTGCGCAGCAGGCCGGCGGCCTCGGCGGGCGCGAGCGCCTCGACGGTCAGGCCGGCCGCCCACGCGGCGCGGACCAGCGTGGCCGGGTCGTCGCCGGGGTCGAGCGCGGCGAGCAGCACCAGGCGGCGGGTCGGTTCCGGCAGCAGGTCCAGGCGAGCCCGGTACGCGGCGGCGAGCGTGCCGTCCACCGGCGGCGTGCCGGGCAGCGGCGCCTCGCCCCGCCACTGGACCGGGGTGAGCGTGCCGGCCAGGTCGGCCAGCGCCGCCGGGCTGCCCCGGCTGAGCGCGGCCAGCGCCGTGGCCACCGCCGCGGGCGGCCGCTCCCGCAGGCCGGCGAGCATGGCGTGGCACTCGTGGGCGTCCAGCGGGCGCAGCCGGTGGGCGGGTACGCCGTCGACGGTGGCCGGTGCGGTGGCGGTCAGCAGCATCGCCACCGGCAGCCGGCGCAGCCGGCGCGCCACCACCGCCAGGGTCCAGGCGCTCTGCGGATCGCCGATGTCGAGGTCGTCCACCGTGCACAGCAGCGGCCGGTCCGCCGCCGCGGCGGCGAGCAGGGACCGCACCGCCGCGGCCAGGGCCAGGCGCTGCTCGGCCGGGCACCCGTCGCCGCCGAGCGCGCGGCGCAACAGCCGGCGTTGCCGCACCGGGAGCGCGGTGTCCGCGTCCAGCACCGGGTCGAGCAGGCGGTGCAGCCCCGCGTAGGGCAGTGTCGCCTCGTCGGCCAGGCCCGCACCGGCGAGCACCGCGCGCTCCCCCGCCCACCTGCGGGCGTACGCCAGCAAAGCGCTGCGCCCGGAGCCGGGCGGCCCGTGGAACAGCAGCGCACCGCCGTCCTCGCGGTCGAGAAGCCGGCGGATCGCGTCGCACTCCTCGTCCCGGCCCCACAGGTCTATATGCACTGTCGATGCAGAAACCATGCATGCAGTGTCACAGATGGGCAACCCGTCGGAAAAGAGGCGGACACGCTCCCGGGGTGGTCGCCGTGGCGACCACCCCGGGAGCGGACCGGATTCAGGCGCTCGGGCAGGTGTTGCGGTACTCCTGGATCGCCGACCCGCTCGGGCCGGGGCAGAGGAACTGCTCGTAGCGGGTGTCGTCGTCGACGAACCGCTTCAGCCAGGCGACCATCTGCTTCGCCGTCGGCGTGTTCGTCGTCTGCGGGAAGAAGTGGCTCGCGCCGTCCAGCTCCAGGTACGCCTTCTCGGACGACGCCGGGATGCTGTTGTAGAACGGGATCGAGTGGGTCGCCACCGGCGCCACACTGTCGGTCTCGCCGCCGATGATGAGCGTCGGCACCCGCACCTCGGACCAGGTCTTGTCCAGGTTCCACGGCGCCAGCGGGACGGCGGCCTGCAACGACGGCCGGGCCGCCGCCGCCTCCAGGCTGCCGCCGCCACCCATCGAGTGCCCGGCCACGGCGAGCCGGGACGAGTCGATCCGGCCGCGCACCGAGCTGCGCTCGGTCAGGTAGTCCAGCGCGGCCAGGAGCTGGCGGCCCCGGCTGTCCGGCTGGTCCAGCCGGGTGTTGGTCTCGATGCCGATCACCACGAAGCCGTGCGAGGCGATCCGCGGCCCGAGCCAGCTCAGGCTGGACCAGGAGGCGGTGTAGCCGGGCGAGATGGCGACCGCGCCGAAGGTGCCCTCGGCGGTGCTGGTCGGGTAGTAGATGACGCCGCCGCCGAAGCCGGTAACGCTCAGCGAGGAGACGTTTATCGACGAGGTGGCGAACGGGCCGCGGCTGGCCTCCAGGATGGCGCTCGTGGGCGCCGGGCCGCGCTCGTAGGGACTGGCGGCGTTCGCCGCGGCCGGCACGGCGAGGGCGCCGCCGGTGGCGAGCAGCGCGGCCACGGCGAGGCGGGCGAGGGCACGGACGGGGGTACGGGAACGGGTGGTGGTGGGCACGTCGGTCACTCCTTGCGCCGGAATTACATCGACATGCGTCAGCATCGATGCCCGGCCGCCGGTGCGCATCGGTGAAATCACCGGTCCCCGGGCGGTGACCCGGCCGTGACATGCACGGCGGACGATTGCCCCATGCATCCGACGCGACGGCACCTGACCCGGCGGCACCTGCTCGGCGCCACAGCGGCAGCGGGCGTCACCGGCCTGGCCACCGGCTGCGACCCGGACCGCCCGGCGGGCGGGACCGCGGCGTCCGACGACGCGCCCGCCCTGGATCCGGCCAGTTGGGACAACGTCCGCGCCCAGTTCGCGCTCGACCCCTCCCGGGCGCACCTGGCCACGTTCGTCTTCGCCCCGCACCCGGCCCCGGTACGGGCCGCCGTGGCCGTCCACCGGGCCGGCCTCGACCGGGACGCTTCCGGCTACCTGGCCGCGCACGAGGAACGGCTGGACCGCGCGGTGCTCGCTGCGGCGGCCGGGCACCTCGGCGCCCGCTCGGACCACATCGCGCTCACCGACTCCACCACCATGGGCCTCGGCCTGGTCCACAGCGCGATCCGGCTGCGACCGGGCGAGGAGGTGCTGACCACCGAGCACGACTTCTACGCCACGCACGAGGCGCTGCGGTTGCGCGCCGAACGCGACGGGGTGACGGTGCGCCGTGCCCGCCTCTACCGGGACGCGGCCACGGCCACGGCGGACGAGATGGTCGCCGGCCTGACCGCGGCGCTCACGCCCCGCACCCGGGTGGTGGCGCTGACCTGGGTGCACTCCAGCACCGGCGTGAAGCTGCCGGTACGCCGGCTGGCCGAGGCGGTCCGCGAGCGCAGCCCGGAGGCGTTACTCTGCCTCGACGCGGTGCACGGCTTCGGCGCCGACGCGTCCACACCCGAGCAGCTCGGCTGCGACGTGCTGGTCTCCGGCTGCCACAAGTGGCTGCTCGGGCCGCGCGGCACCGGCCTGGTCTGGGCCGCCGAGCGGGCGTGGGCGCGGATGACGCCGGTGATCCCGACCTTCGACGGGCGGGCCATCGGGCGTTGGATGGCCGGCGGGACCGGCGGGGCGCCCGTGCCGCCGGGCCTGGCGCACACGCCCGGCGGCTACCACAGCTTCGAGCACCGGTGGGCGCTCGCCGACGCGTTCGCGTTCCACCGGCGCATCGGCCCGGCCCGGGTCGCCGAACGCACCCGGGAGCTGGCGAACCGGCTCAAGGATGGGCTGGCCGGGATCCGGGGCGTCCGGCTGGTCACGCCGCGCGCAGCCGACCTGTCCGCCGGGGTGGTCTGCTGCGAGGTGGCGGGCGTGCCGGCGGACCGGGCGGTGGACCGGCTGCGGTCGGCCGGCGTGATCGCCAGCAGCACCCCCTACCGGCCGTCCTACCTGCGCTTCGGCGCGACGATCGCCAACGGCGAGCAGGACGTGGATTCGGCGCTGCGGGCGGTCCGCACGCTGGTCTGAGCCGGCCCGGCTGTCACTCGGTGAACTCGCAGAAGGACAGCACCCTGTCGAACCGCCGTGCGGCGAGGTCGTCGTGGCGGATCAGGAACCGCGCGTTGACGTACTCCTCGTCCGGTACGCCGAACTGGGCCAGCGGCACCCATTCGCGCATCACCCGCTGTTCTTCCTCGTACCGGGCCACCATCCGCTCCGCGCGGGGCAGGGACCACCCCTGCTGAACCCGCTCCGGGTCCATCATGATCACCTCGGGCGGATCCTGCGCGGAGATGGTGTAGCCGCCGACGAAGACGTCGTGCTGGATCCACCAGTCCCGCTCCGGCCAGAGCTGCTCGGCCAGCGCGCTCATCTCCTTGCGATGCGGCATGTCGCGCAGGAGCTGGATCTGGGTGTCGCACAGCCACTCCTCCGAGCGGTCGAGCCAGTCCGGCAGCTCCGCCTGGACGGCCGCGTACATCTCGTGCTCGGGGGTGAGGAAGGACTCCCGGGCGGTCCCGGCGGGTAGGACGTACTCGCCGTCGGCCGTCTCGGCGCCGGCCGGGACGTACACGACCCGCGAGTACGCCTTCTCGTTCTCGATGCCGCAGGCGTCCTGTGCGCCCTCCTGGTCGAGGAAGAACAGCAGCGTGCCGTCGGCCGGCAGGGCGAGGTCGGGAACCCGGGGCAGCGCCGCGCAGTCGAGCCGGAGCAGGAACGGCAACGGCAAGCCCGCCGGGCACGTGGGCCACGGCATGCCCACCGGCAGCCGCGGCCGCCCGCCCCGCCGCCCGGCGTGCACGCCCTCCTCGCGCTGCCAGGCGTGGATCCGGAACCGGATCAGCTCCGCGAAACGGGCCACCTCGTCCTCGGGCACACCCTGCTCGATCGCCGTCCGCCGGAATTGATCTCTCTCGTTCATGATCGTGAGGGTAGCCGCACCGTCCGACATGGAGCGTGGACCGGGATCAGGGCCCGGTACGCGGCCGCACCGCCGGCGACCAGGTCACGTCGTAGCGGTCGGCTGCCACCGCCTCGGCGAACGCGGTCGCCGCCGCCGGTGAGCCGGCGATGCGCCAGTCCTTCTCCTTGTCCACCTCGAACCAGATCAGCCCGATCAGGCCCGGATAGCGGGGCAGGGCGCGGAACGTGTCCCGGATCCACCGCGCCTTGTGCCCGGCGGCGTCGGCCGCGCCGGTCTCGGTGACCACGAGCGGCTTGCCGGTGACCTTGCGGACCTCCGCGATCGTCGGGCCGAAGATCTGGTCGAACGACCAGTACGTCTTGGTGAACGCGCCGCTGCCGTAGTAGCCGGTGACGCCGACCCAGTCGACGTACTCGTCGCCCGGGTAGAGCCCGGTGACCCCGGCGGTCGTCTTGTCCCAGCGCGCGTTCGGGCTCCACACCCAGGTGACGTTCGTGGCGCCGGCGGCGGTGAAGACGTCGTGCACGTGCCGCCAGGCGCGGACGTAGTCGCCGGGGCGGTTGCCGTTGGCCCGCTCGCACCAGGGGTACCAGTCGCCGTTCATCTCGTGCGCGAAGCGGATCGCGACCGGGTAGCCCAGCGACCGCACCCCCTCCGCCCAGGAGCGCAGGTACGCGTCGAAGTCGCCGCGCGCGATCCGGGACAGCCGGTAGTCCGGCTGGGTGGCGCGCAGCCGGTCGATCTGCCTGTCGGTCAGGTCGGTGCGGCGGGCCGCCTTGTCGACCGTGTGGTCCCACGGCTCCCAGCCGAGCATCGGCATCATGCCCCGCTCGGCGATCCGGTCGAACAGGCTCCGGTCGAACTCGGCCGACGCCCAGTCGGCGCCGAAGAGCATCACCTGCGGCGCGCGCCCGGCCGCCTCGGCGAAGCTGTCGACCGGCGCGAAGTCGTACGGTCCCTTGTCCGTCATCACGCCGAAGAACGCCTGCCCGGGCGGCGGGAACGGGCCGCCGCGCGGGCTCGGCACGACCGCCGCCGGCACGTCGGTGCTCGCCTGCGGCGTCGCCGGGGCGGGCCGTTGCGCCGAGGCGTCGGTGCCCGGGTCGCGCCACGCGCCCGGCGCCACCACGAAGGCGTACGCGAGCAGCAGCAACCCGGCCAGCGCCAGGCCCATCCGGGGCAGCGTCGGCCTCAGCACGGCACACCGCCCTCGGTCACGGTCCGGGGTACCACCTGCGGTTCCCGGGCCGGTTCGGCGGCCCGGTCCCGGCGGGCCCGCAGACTCTCCGCCCAGGAGATCAGCGGCGGGGCGAGCCCGGTCAGCAGCGTCAGCACCGGCCAGACCCGCAGCAGCGGGTAGTCGTGATCCAGCGCGAAGCTCGCCGCGAGCAGCCCGGCGGCGGCGAGCGCCCAGCACAGGTGCAGCCGGAACGTACGCGCCGACTCGACAGTGCGCAGCGCACCCTTGGCGGTGACCACGAAGCCGAGCTTGCGGCGCAGCAGCGCGCCCACCGCGGCGGCCACGTACACCGGCCCGGCGAACAGGGCGAGCGCCATGCCGACCATGCCCACCTCCTCCCGCTCGTGCGGGGCGATGTTGAATCGGCGCAGCCACAGCCAGAGCAGGAACCAGGTGCCGATGGTGGAGCCCCACAGCGTTGCCCAGATCTGCGGGTCGAGCCGGCCCGCGTCGACGCCGGTCAGCAGGTAGAGCGCGGTGGCGGCGTTGCCGAGCAGCAGGCTCACCGCCACGCTCGGGTAGTAGAACTGGAGCAGGCGGTACTGCCAGCGGCGGCGGGACGGCAACTCGCGCGGCGTACGCAGCTCGCGGCGGAGCAGGATCTCGCAGATCCCGGCCGCCCAGCGCTTCTGCTGGTTGAAGTAGTCCGCCCAGGAGGTCGGTCCCTCGCCGAGCGCCACCACGTCCGGGGTGTAGACGCCCTTCCACCGGTTGCCGGTGGCCGGGTTGACGGCGGCGTGCACGCGGATGCTGGTGAGGTGGTCCTCGATGATCGAGTCCTGGTAGCCGCCGATGGTCCGCCAGGCCGCCGGGCGGTAGAGGTGCCCGGTGCCGGTCAGCAGCGGCGCGTCCAGTCCGTTGCCGCCGCGGGCGATCAGCCCGTTGTAGAGGTACTGCTGCACCGAGGCGCCGTGGGCGACGAAGTTCTGGTGCATGTTGCCGTACACCTGGGGGGTCACCACGAACGCGACGTCCGGGTCGCGGAAGTAGCCGAGCGTGCGTTCCAGGAAGTTCGGCAGCGGCACGTGGTCCGGGTCGACGTTCGCGACCACGTCGTAGCGGTGCTCGTGCTCGGCCCGCCAGGCGTTGTGGTTGCCGGACTTGGTCCGGGCCCGGAACTCGCCGCCGGGCCGGTTGTACTCGGGCCGGCCCTTGCGGGTGAAGTGGCGGACGCCCAGCCGCGCGGCCATCGCCCGGACCGCCGGGTCGTCGCCCTCGTCGAGGATCCACACGTCGACGTGCCCGCAGTAGACGATCTCCCGCAGCCGGCGCAGTGTCCGCTCGGCGACCTCGATCGGCTCCTTGCTCGGCACGATCGTGGTGAGCAGGGCGACCCGCAGGCCGACCGGCGGGTCGACCGGCACCGGGTCCCGGGCGTGGTAGGCGAAGACCCAGACCACCACGTTCTGCGCCAGGCGGATCAGTTCGACGCCGACGACGACGCAGAACGCGAGCCGGGCGGCGACGGTCTGCCAGCCGCCGAGGCCGACGACGCCGGGCCCGGGCACGTGCTGGGGCAGCAGCAGCCAGCCGACGAAGACCAGGCCGGCGGCGCTGTTGACGAGCACCAGCAGCGTCAGCACCAGCCGCGCGGCGACCGAGGCGGTGGGGCGGAACTCGACCGCCGCGTCGGGGCGGCGGGGCGGTCGCAGCGGGCCGGCGGTGGCACCGCAACGGGCGTACGCGAGGCGGGCGCGGACGTTGCGCTGCCGGCGGTCCGGATCGGCCGGCGTCCCGGGCGGGACGGGCGCGATCGGGCGGGCACCCGGCGGCCCGGCCGTCGTGGCGCGGGACGGGCGTGTATCGGCGGCGACGGCCACGTTTCCCCCATGGTCTGCAGGCTCTGGAGCCGACCGAATGCTAAGCCGACAATTAACCGCAAAAGGGGCGAATCAGGCGGAGGTCGCCCGATCGTCGACGGTCACCACGGGAGCTGGTCCGCCACGGCGAGCAGCGCGACGAGAGCCAGCACGGCGACGGCCCCGGCGACTCGTGCCCGGGACAGGGCGACCCCGCCGAGCACCGCCCAGGCCGGCACCGTGAACAGCAGGTTCGCCGCCGACCAGACCGGCGCGGCCTGCGCCAGCGCCAGCAGTCCGAGCGCCGGCACCAGCGCCCAGGCGGTGCAGATCGCGGCGGCGTACCGCAGCGGAAGGCTGAACAGCGCCAGCCCGGCCAGCACGCCGCCGAGCACGGCGACGCCGAACAGGTCACCGGGCGTGGCCGCCAGCACGGCGGCGCCGGGTCGCACGCCGGACGACAGATGACCGCCGTCGCGCAGGCCGGCGGCGAGCAGCGCGGCGGCCGGGAGCAGCCCGAGGACCACCGCGGCCAGCCACCTGACGGCGACACGGCGACGGAACGCCAGCACGATCCAGCCGTGGCCGGCGAGCAGCAGCAACGCCACCGGCTGGCAGAGGCCCAGCAGCAGCACCGCGCCCGCGTAGGGCATGAGCCGCCGCAGGGCCGGCCGGTCCAGCGCGGGCACCAGCAGCCAGGTGGCGAGTACGGCGGCGAACACCGCCAGGGCGTACGGCTGCGCCTCCTGCGCGTACCGGATCGAGGTCGGCAGCACCGCGAAGATCGCCCCGGCCGCCAGGCCGGCGGCGGGCGTGGCGATCCGGGCGGCGAGCGCGCCGACGAGCGCCGCGGCCCCGATCATGGCCAGCAGCGACGGTACGCGCAGCGCCAGGTCGGCCGCGCCGAACAGCGCCGCCCAGCCGCGCAGGAAAAGGTGGTACGGCCCGAGCGCGACCTCGTCGCCGGTCAGGGCGGCACCGATCCCCGGCCACGGCGACGTGATCGCGCGCCGGGTCGCGAGTTCTCCGGCGCTCGGCGCCGACGCGGTGATCCGGGCGACGCCGAGCGCACCCGTGAGGGCCGCCGGCAGCAGCCAGGCCGCGATCCGCCAGCGCCACACGGCGGTCGCGGCGCGGGCGGTGGCCCGGCGCGGCCGGTCCTCGCCCCACGGGTCCTCGACCGCGGCGTCCCCGAGCCGGGGCAGGACCATGGTGTCCGCGTCCATCATCGTGACTCACGCATCCCTGTGGGTGCCGGCGACCGGGATCCAGCCGGGGCTGGATGACATCCTGGAGCCTACTGAGCCAAAAACGACATAACGCCAATATGAGATGAAAGGGTCCGCCGATCGCCCCGTGGACGACCGGCGGACCCGGCTCAGCGAAGGTCGACGGTCGTCCAGCGGGGCGAGGCGGCGGTGATCTCTACGGTGTCGCCGGTCAGCGTCGTCCGCGCCTGGACGTCGCGCCGGGCGCTCGTGCCCACCCAGACATCGACCTCTCCGGGCTCCACCACGCGCGTGAGCGTGCGGTCGGTGAAGGCCAGCCGCGTGTTCGGCACGGTCAGCTCGACGGTCACCGAGGCGCCCGGCTCCAGGCGCACCCGCCGGTAGCCGAGCAGCTGCGCCACCGGCCGGGTCACCGAGGCGACCAGGTCACGGCCGTAGAGCTGCACCACGTCGTCACCGGCGACCGGGCCGGTGTTCGTCACCCGCACCGACACCTTCAGCGCCTCGCCGGTCGGCACCTCGGCCGGCACGGTCAGGTCGGTGTACGCGAACGTGGTGTAGGACAGCCCGTGCCCGAACGGCGCGACCGGCGTCGCCGGCAGGTTGGTGCCGTTCATGCCCGCCCCCAGCTTCGGGTGCAGGTACGAGTACGGCTGCGCGCCCGCCGAGCCGGGCAGGGTGACCGGCAGCCGGCCGGACGGGTTGACCCGTCCGGAGAGCACACCCGCGATCGCCCCGGCGCCCTCCTCGCCCGGGAAGAACGTCTGCACCACCGCCGCGCACCGGGACAGCGCCCAGCCGAGTGCGTACGGGCGGCCGGTGAGCAGCACGAGGACGACCGGGGTGCCGGTGTCCAGCACCGCCTCGACGAGCTGGCGCTGCACGCCGGGCAGCTCCAGGTCGTCCCGGTCGCAGCCCTCGCCGACGGTGCCGCGCCCGAACAGGCTGGCGTGGTCGCCGACCACGAGGACCGCCACGTCGGCGGCGGACGCGGCGGCGAGCGCCTCGTCGAACCCGGACCGGTCCGCCGAGTCCACCTCGCAGCCGGTCGCGAAGGTGACCCGGTCGGCGCCGAACTCGGCGCGCACCGCCTCCAGGACGGTCGGCACCTCGAAGCCGGTCTCCACGCCCGGGTGGTGGGCCAGCACGTGGTTGAGGAACGAGTAGCAGCCGAACAGCGCGCCCTGCCGGTCGGCGTTCGGCCCGACGACCGCCACCCGGCGGCCCGCCGGCAGCGGCAGCACGCCCTCGTTGGCGACCAGGACGACCGACTCCTCGGCGAGCCGGCGGGCGATCGACCTGTGCTCCGGCGAGTCGAGGTCGATCGCGCCCGGCGGCTCGTCGTCGAACGTGGCGTCGAGCAGCCCGAGTTCCTGCTTCTGGCGCAGGACGCGCAGCACCGCCCGGTCGACGAGCGCCTCGTCGACTCTGCCCGTCCGCACCGACTCGGTCAGGGTCAGGAAGGCGTCACCGGTGGGCAGCTCGATGTCGAGGCCCGCGCTCAGCGCCTGCACGGCCGCGTCCGCGTTGTCGGCCGCGACGTGGTGCAGCAGGTTGAGGAAGGCGACGCCGTAGTAGTCGGCCACCACCGTCCCGTCGAAGCCCCACCGCTCCCGCAGCAGATCGGTGAGCATGGTCGGATCGGCGGCGACCGGCACGCCGTCGATCTCCGCGTACGAGTGCATGACGCTGCGCGCGTCGCCGTCCCGGATCGCCATCTCGAACGGCGGCAGCAGCACGTCGGCGAGTTCCCGGGGACCGGCGTGCACCGGGCCGAAGTTGCGCCCGGCCCGCGAGCCGGAGTAGCCGGCGAAGTGCTTCAGCGTCGCGAGCACGCCCTGCGACTGGAGTCCCCGCACGTACGAGGTGCCGATGGTGCCGACGAGGTACGGGTCCTCGGCGATGCACTCGTCGACCCGGCCCCAGCGGGGATCCCGGATCACGTCCAGCACCGGGGACAGTCCCTGGTGGATGCCGAGCGCGCGCATCGAGGCACCGATCGCCGCCGCCATCTCGGTGACCAGCTCCGGGTCGAACGCGGCACCCCAGGCCAGCGGCGTCGGGAAGGTCGCCGCCTTCCACGCCGACAGGCCGGTCAGGCACTCCTCGTGCACGATGGCCGGGATGCCCAGCCGGGTGCCCGTCACCAGGTCCCGCTGGAACTTCCACAGCCAGGCGGCGCGGGCGGCGGCGTCGACCGGACGGGTGCCGTAGGCGCGGGTGAGGTGACCCAGGCCGTGCCGGGAGAAGTCGTCGAGCCGGCCGCTGTCGGCGAACTCGCCCTGCAGGGGCGCGACCGCCTCACCGTCCTCCTTCTCCCAGAACCCGACGAGCTGCGCGACCTTCTCCTCGATCGTCATCCGAGCGAGCAGTTCCCGTACGCGCGTCTCGGCGTCGTGTCCGTCCGGCCGGTCGTGGTCCGAACCTGCCTGAGCCGGTACCGGCCCGTCCACCACCGCGTGGACCTCTGTCATGGTGTGCCTTTCCACTGGTTGTGCTGGTGCCGCCGCCGCTCAGCCCTTGACCGCGCCCTGGAGACCGCCCACGATCTGCTTCTCCGCCAGGGTGAAGAACAGCAGCGCCGGCAACATCGCCAGCGACGTGAAGGCGAGGACTCCCGCGGTGTCGGTGGTGTACTGGCTGGAGAAGTTCTGCACGCCCAGCGGCAGGGTGTGCAGGTTGACGTCCCCGAGGACGAGCAGCGGCAGGAGGAACGCGTTCCAGCTCGCCACGAACGCGAGGATGCCGACGGTGACGACCGCGGGCCGCGACAGCGGCAGCACGATCCGCCAGAGGAAGCCGAGCCGGCCGGCGCCGTCGATGGCGGCCGCGTCCTCCAGCTCCCGCGGGATGGCCGACAGGAACGGCCGCAGGATGACGATCGTCAGCGGCAACGAGAAGGCCACCTGCGGAAGGATCACCGCGTAGTAGGAGTTGATCAGGTTCAGGTCGCGCAGCATGAGGTACAGCGGCAGGATCGCCGCGCCGGCTGGGAACAGCAGGCCGAGGGTGAAGAAGGTGTAGAGCCCTTCGCGGCCGCGGAACGTGTAGCGGGCGAGCACGAACGCGGCGGCCATGCCGAGCACCACCACGCCGAGCGTGGTGCCGAGGGCGACCACGGCGCTGTTGAACGCCTGCTTCCAGAAGTCGCTCTGGGTCAGCACCCGGTAGTAGTTGTCCCAGACCCACGGGTCCGGCAGGCCGGCCGGGTCGTCCACGATCTGCGGCGTGGTCCGGAAACCGCCGACGACGACGTACACGACGGGTGCGATCGACACGGCCGCGACCGCGAGCGCGATCGCGTACGTCAGCGGCGAGCTCCACTGCACCGGCCGGCGCCCGGCCGAGGGGGCGGATACGGAGTTCACGGCCACTGTCACTTCCCCTTCCGGGTGATGGCACCCTCGATGTCCCGGCGGAGCAGGAACCGCTGGAACAACAGCGCCGCGACGAACGAGATGGCGAACAGGATCACGGCCACCGCGTTGCCGTAGCCCCAGAGCCGGGCGAAGAAGCCGTTGTCCACCATGTACGTCGCCATGGTGGCCGAGGCGCCGAGGGACCGTACCGCCGGCACCGAGGTCACCCAGATCATGTCGAAGACCTGCAGCGAGCCGATCATCGACAGGAACATCCAGATCCGGATGGTGGGGCCGAGCAGCGGCAGCGTGACGTGGCGCTGGATCTGCCACCAGCTCGCGCCGTCGATCTCGGCGGCCTCGTTCAGCTCCTGCGGCACGTTCGACAGGCCGGCGAGCAGCAGGATGATGGCGAAGCCGACGTATTTCCAGGTCAGGACGAACAGCAGCGTCCAGATCACCACGTCCAGGTCGGCCAGCCACGCCTGCACCAGGCCGCCGAGCCCGATCGACTGCAGCAGCGCGTCGAGCGTGCCGTTCTCGGTCAGGATCAGCTTCCACATGATGCCGACGGTGACCTCGGCCAGCACGTACGGCACGAACACCAGCAGGCGGAACGCCGAGCGCCCGCGGAAGCGGCGGTTGAGCAGGAGGGCGATGCCCAGCGCGACCGGACCCTGGATCAGCAGCGACCCGAACACGATGATCGCGTTGTTGCGCAGCGCGTCCAGGAAGATCGGGTCCTGGAAGGCGAGCGTGTAGTTGCGGAAGCCGACGTACTCGGTGGGCGGGCCGACGCCGCGCCAGCGGAACAGGCTGTAGTAGAACGCGAAGCCCATCGGCACGAGCACGAACATCACGTAGATGACGACCGCGGGCGTGGTCAGCCCGATGATCTCGTACCACTTGCGACGGGTCTCGGCGCGGCGGGAGGCGGCCCGTGCGCCGCCGGGCCGGAGGCCCGCCGGCGGCGCTTTCGCGCCGACGGCGGGCGTACGGGTCTGCGATGCGGACGTCACTTGCTTGCGGCCGCCTTCATGGCCGAGACGACCTTCTCAGGTGTCCCGTTGCCGGCGAAGATCGCGACGATCGCGTCGTTCATCGCGGTGCCGACGGTGCTGCCGAAGGCCGTGTCCAGCCAGAGCTGGACGTAGGTGGCCGACGCGGTGGACTCCAGGATGGACTTCAGCGCCGGGTCGGTGACGCCGTCGGCAGCACCCTTGGCGACGGGCAGGCCGGTGCCGGTGGCGGCGTAGCCCTTCTGCACCTCGGGGCTGACGATGTACTTGAGGAACTCGACGCACTCGGCCGGGGCGTTCTTGGCGCAGGCGAAGCCGTCGCCGCCGCCGAGGGCCGCCTTCGGGTCACCGGCGGAGCCGGAGATCGCCGGCACCGGGAACCAGCCGAGGAACTTGCCCAGGGCCGCCTTGTCCGTGGCGACGGTGTCCAGCGTGCCGCGGTTCCAGTCGCCCATCAGCTCCATCGCGGCCTTGCCGTTTGCTAGAAGGCCGTTGGCGCTGGTCGGGTCGTTCTGACCCGGCGTGGCGATGAAGTTGTTCTGGAACGGCTTAGTGTCGATGAAGGTCTTCAGGTCCTGGCCGGCCTTGACGAAGCACGGGTCGTCGAAGGTCCGGTCCTTGGAGGCCTTCTTCAGCGTGTCGACCGAGCAGGCACGCAACGCGAAGTTGTACCACCAGTGCGCGGCCGGCCACTTGTCACCGGCGCCGAGGGCGATCGGAACGACGTTGATCGCCTTGAGCTTGGTGACGGCGGCGTTGAGCTCGTCGAAGGTGGTCGGCGGCGCCGTGATGCCCGCCTTCGCGAACATGTCCTTGTTGTACCAGATGCCCTCGATGCCCATCCGGAACGGCAGGCCGTACTGCTTGCCCTCCACCTGCCAGATCTCGGCGGCGCTGCCGATGTCGGCCACCTCGCCCTTCACCTGGTCGGTGATGTCCTTGAGGTAGTCGGCCTCGACCTGCTCGCGCATCTCGCCGCCGCCCCACGCCTGGAAGATGTCCGGCGGGTCGTTGCTCAGCAGCGCGGCGGGGAGCCGGGTGCGCTGGAGCTGGTTCGTCTCGATCGCCTCGATCTCGATCTTGACGGTCGGGTGGGCCGCGGAGAAGTCCTTGGCGACCTTCTCCCAGTACGTCTTGCCGGGTCCGTCCTGCGACGCGTTGTGCCACCAGGTCAACGTCACCGGGTTCTTGTACAGCTCGCTCTCGGCGGCCTTCTCCTCGTCGCCACCACCACTGCACGCGGAGGCCAGCAGAGCGCTTGTCACAAACAGTGCCAGGGCGGCACCAGCACGGCGCTTCATCACCACAGATGTCTCCTCGACCACTCAGTCGGGTTACCTGCCGGGGAGTTTTACAGGGCCGTAACGTGAAGTCAATCGGTATCGATAACGTTTTCGACATCGTCTTCGATCCCCCTGGAAGTGCCCTCTATCATCGTCGGCGTGGTGTTCCAGGAGCGCGTCAAGATGTCGGACGTGGCACGTACGGCCGGCGTCTCGGTGGCAACTGTATCGAAGGTTGTCAATGGTCGGTACGGCGTCGCGCAGGCCACCGTCGAACGCGTCCAGCAGGTGATCCACGAGCTGGGGTACGAGGCCAGCCTGGGGGCGCAGAGCCTGCGCAGCCACCGGACGAACGTGCTGGGCATCCTGGTCGCCGAGTTCGAGCCGTTCTCCACCGAGCTGCTCAAGGGCGCGTCCCGCGAGGTCGCCGGCAGCGGCTACCAGTTGCTCGCCTACTCCAGCGGTGACGGCGAGGGCGCGGCCATAGGGTGGGAGCGGCGCTCCCTGGCGCGGCTGTCCGGCACGCTCATCGACGGCGCCGTGATCGTGACGCCGACGGTGGTCGAGACCAAGCACGGCTTCCACGTGGTGGCCGTCGACCCGCACACCGGCCCGTCCGGCCTGCCCACCGTCGACTCCGACAACTTCGCCGGCGCGGTGCTGGCCACCGACCACCTGCTGTCGCTCGGGCACCGGCGGATCGCGCACATCAGCGGCCGCCCCGACCTGGAGTCGGCCCGGCTGCGCGAGGCCGGGTTCCGCAAGGCGATGGCCGACGCGGGCGTGCCGGTGGACGAACGGCTCGTGCGGGTGGGCGGTTTCCGCACCGAGACCGCCGCCAGCACTGCGGCCGAGCTGCTCGCGCTCGCCGACCGGCCGACCGCGATCTTCGCCGGCAACGACCTCTCGGCCATCTCCACGGTGGACGTGGCCCGCGGCCTCGGCCTGCGCGTACCGGAGGACCTTTCGGTGATCGGCTTCGACAACATCCCCGAGTCGGCGCTCGTCGACCCGCCCCTCACCACGATCCGGCAGCCGCTGCAACGCATGGGCGCCGAGTCGCTGCGCCTGCTGATCGACCTCATCGCCGGCGTCGAGCGGGACACCCACATCCAGCTCCCCACCGAGCTGGTCGTCCGGGCCTCCTGCCACCCGCTGCGCTGACGCACCGGCTCACCCTTCTCGCGCAGGTGATTGACGGACGGCTATCGGCGTCCGTAATGTTTCGGGCTACTTCCGGAAGGTTGATCGGAAGTTTCGGAAGCCGCATCGTCAGTCCACCCTGGCGCCCGCCGAACCGTTCCACGGCGCGGCGTCTCCGGCACCGCCACCGCCGGCCCCCGGGCCGCGCGCACCCTCCCGAAAGGAACGACCATGAAGCTGAGACGATGGCTCGCCGCCGGCGCCGTCGCCGTCGCGACCGCCACCGCCCTCAACGTCGTCCCCGCGACGGCCGGACGCCCGTACGACCCGGCCGCGCAGAGCCTGCGTGAGCTGGCCAAGCGCCACGGCCTGTACGTGGGCACCGCCGTGGACATGGCCGCACTCAACGACGCCTCCGAGCCGCGCTACCGCGAGCTGGCCGCGTCGGAGTTCTCGACCGTGACCGCAGAGAACGTGATGAAGTGGGAGAGCCTCGAGCCCACCCGGGGCACCTACAACTGGGGCCCGGCCGACGAGCTGGTCGAGTTCGCCCGCAAGAACAACCAGCGGGTCCGGGGCCACGTGCTGGTCTGGCACAACCAGCTGCCCGCATGGCTGACCAGCGGTGTCGCGGACGGCTCGATCAGCAAGGCCGAGCTGCGCCAGATCCTGCGCAACCACATCACCGCCGTGGTCACCCACTTCAAGGGCAAGATCTGGCAGTGGGACGTGGTGAACGAGGCGGTCAGCGACCCCTGGGACACCCCGTCCACCCTGCACTACAAGGGGTTCTGGGCGCAGAACCTCGGGCCCGGCTACATCGCCGACGCGTTCCGCTGGGCCCGCGCCGCCGACCCGAAGGCGCTGCTGTTCTACAACGACTACAACATCGAGGCGTTCGGCTCCGGCAACCCGGCCGACGACAAGACGCAGTTCGTCTACAACATGGCCCGTGACCTGCGGGCCAAGGGTGTGCCGATCGACGGCGTGGGCGCACAGGGCCACCTGGGCACCCAGTACGGCAACTTCAGCACGCTCCAGGTGGTCGCGGCGCTGCGCAAGTTCGCCGGGCTCGGGCTGGCCACGGCCCTCACCGAGGTGGACGTGCGCAGCCAGATCACCGAGGGGGTGGAGGCCGGCGACTCCGCGGAGATCAACCCGCGCCTGCAGGCGTCCGCGGCGGGCTTCAGCGTGCTGATGCAGGCCTGCCTGGCCGAGCGGCACTGCCTGTCGTTCACGCTCTGGGGCTTCACCGACAAGCACTCCTGGGTGCCCGGTGCGTTCTCCGACCCGCCGGAGGGCCTGGCCACCGTCTACGACGAGAACTACCAGCCGAAGCTGGCGTACCACGAACTGAAGGCCGACCTGATGTTCTCCGGTCCGCCCTACGTGCTGCCGCGCATCCCGCAGCACCCGCGCCGCTGACTGTCGCGCGGAGGGGCCGGCCTGCGGGCCGGCCCCTCCGTCGCGGTGCGCCACGGGATCACGCTCACGCCGCCCGGCGCCGGCCCAGTTCCGACTCCAGCCGTCCGATGAGCGTCTTGCGGGCCTTGCCGCCGCGTTCCCGGCGCAGCGCCGCGTCGAGCTGGCGGGTGTCGAGGTCGCGGACCAGTTTGACCGCCTCGGTCACCGGCAGCTCGTTGATCTGCTCGGCGGCGGTGGCGTCCCGGCGGGCCCGCTTCGCCGGGCCCGTGTTCGGCACGTACTGGCGGCCGGAACGCGACGCGCGGCGCTTGCGGGTGTCGGTGGCCCGCCGTTCGGTCTCCGACAGCTCCTCCCACGCCCGTTCAGGCAGGTAACGGCGCGTTTCGCCGCCGCTGCGGGCACGCGTGTCACCGCTGCGGGTCTGCCACTTCTCGCCGCCCCAGCGTTGCAGCGAGCGCTGCCGTGCGTCCTTCGGACCCTCGAATCCCCCGCCGGCCTTCTTGTACTCGTTCGTCAGCAGCTGCGACTTGCGGGCCGACCACTGCCCGGGCCGTCCGCCCTTGTCGGAGGCGCGGATCTCGGCCTTGAGGCGCTCCCGCAGTTCCGGCTCGGTGTACTTCGCCATGACGCAGCGTTACCCGGACCGGCAGCGGCCATGCCGGTCAGCGGGACGACGGCCGGTAGACCAGATCCATCGTGTCGCTGCGGCCGGACCAGTCCAGCCGCAGCCGCCAGCACCCGGCGGCCGGCAGGTCGACGATGGACGGCCCGGGCCCGCCCGCCACCTCCCGGACGACCGGGGTGTCCGTCCCGTCCCGCGTCGCGGTGATCACCAGCGGGGTCCGCGGTGCCGGCTCGGACCGGCCGGGCTCGGGGCGGGACACCCAGAGGATCTTGTTGTTCGCGCCGTCGCCGCGCGCGTGCACCAGCGGATACGCGAACAGGATCGCCACGATGTCGCCCCGGGTGCCGAAGACGTGCCGGATCCGGGTGTCGCCGGTGAACCCGGCATCCGCCCAGTCCGGCAGCCGGCCGGTCTCCAGTCGCTCGGCGCAGGCCGCCGGCGCGGCCGGTCCGGTGGCGGGCACGGTGCCCGTGGCCGGCCCGCCGGCCGGTTGCGCGGCCGGGCCGGCGGTGCACCCGGCCAGCAGCAGGACCGGCACCAGTAGGACTCTTCTCGGAACGGACATCCGGCCTCCCCCGTTGACGACTCTCGTCGACAGGACACCGCCCGGCGTCCCGAGGTTCCCGCCGCACTCACTCGAGCGAGGACGCGATGTCGAGCGCCTGCTCACGGGTCAGGTCGCCCTCCAGCCGGTAGCTCACCCCGGCCCGCTCCCAGATCAGCGTGGCGGCGGACAACCGCGCGGTGGCGACCCGTTCCGTGCCCGAGCGGTCCACGTACGCGAGCGCGTGCGGACCACCGACCCAGATCGCGAACTCGCCGCCGACGTGGGTGAGCGTCACGTCCGCCCCGAGGGACCGCTTGTGGAACACGATGTCGAGCGAGCCGTCGAAGGCGTCCAGCCGGACCGTCCCGCCCCGGTAGAGCAGGCTGGCGACCCGGTGGGCGCCGGTGCCGTCCGGATCGGCGACGAGCACGTGTTCCGGTGCGCCGAGCCGGGCCGGTACCCGGATCGGGAAGCGGACCTGCCGCTGTGCCTCGGCCAGGGCGATCTCGTGCTGCGCGGGCAGCGGCGACGGCGTACCGGTCGGCGGCAGGGCGGGCGCGGTGTCCACGACCACCCCGGAGAACCGCAACAGCCCGGTCACCGCGTCGGCGAGCGCGGCCCGCCCCGGCGGCAGCGCCGCCACGAGCACGGTGGCGAGCGCGGCGGCCAGCACGTACCGCCACCGGCGGCGCGGCGCGGGCACGTCGAGCCGGGCCCGCACCCGGGCGGTGAGGTCAGGTGTGCGCGCCGGCTCCAGCCAGCCGGTCAGCTCCCGCAGCTCCCGTTCCAGGTCATCCACGGTGCGCCACCTCCCGATCCAGCAGGGCACGCAGCTTCGCCAGCGCCCGGTGGGTCCGCGACTTCACGGTGCCCCGGGCCACCCCCAGCACGGTCACCGTCTCGTCCTCGCCGAGGTCGAGCAGGTAGCGGCAGACGATCACCTCGCGGTCGCGGGCGGGCAGCCGGCGCAGCGCCCCGACCAGCTCGGCCCGGCGCTCGGCCGCCAGCACCGCGTCGAGCCCGTCCTCGGCGGTGACCGCCGCGACCGGGTCCGCCGCCGCCGCGCGCAGCGTCAGCCCGTCCCGCCGGGTCCGCGTCCGGTGCAGGTTCCGGGTCTCGTTGGCGACGATCGCGAGCAGCCAGGACCGGAACGACGCCTCGGCCCGGTAGCGGGACAGTTTCCGGTACGCCTTCACGAACGCCTCCTGGACCACGTCCTCGGCGTCCGGACCGGCGCCGAGCAGCACCGCCGTCCGGTACGCGGACGCGGTGTGCCGGGCGACCAGGGCGTCGTACGCCTCCCGGTCGCCGGCGCGTACGCGGGTGACGAGGTCGTCGTCGTCCAGGGCAGCCTCCGCCGTCGGTCCGCTTCCATGACACCGCCCGGGGCGGCCGGGTTCCATCAGGCGTTTGACCGGGTGCCGGGGCGGAAAGAGTGGCGGGATGAGCTGGGCGAAGAGAGCCGTACCCGCAGCTGTCGCCGCCGTCGCCGCGCTGGCGGCGCGGGACCTGCTGCAACGCGACCACGCGCTGCGCCGCAACTTCCCCGTGCTGGGCCGCGCCCGGTACCTGATCGAGTCGATCGGCCCGGAGCTGCGGCAGTACATCGTGGCCGGCAACGACGAGGAGCGGCCCTTCACCCGCGACCAGCGGCGCTGGGTGTACGCCTCGGCCAAACAGGAGAACAACTACTTCGGGTTCGGCACCGACAACGACATCGAGCACACCTCCGGCTATCCGATCATCAAGCACCGAACGTTCGGCCGGGCGGTGCCGCCGTCGGCGCCGACCGCCGGGCACGACGTGACGCTGCCCTGCGCCAAGGTGCTCGGCGCGGCGCGTGGCCGGGCGCGGGCGTTCCGGCCGGAGTCGGTGGTGAACATCTCCGGGATGAGTTTCGGCTCGCTGTCCGCGAACGCGGTGGAGGCGCTCAACCGGGGCGCGGCGCTGGCCGGCTGCCTGCAGAACACCGGCGAGGGCGGGCTGTCGCCGTACCACCGCAACGGCGGTGAGCTGGTCTTCCAGCTCGGCACCGCGTACTTCGGCTGCCGCGACGAGCAGGGCCGGTTCAGCCTGGAACGGCTCAAGGACCTGGTGGCGTCGGCGCCGGTACGCGCGCTGGAGATCAAGCTCAGCCAGGGTGCCAAGCCGAGCCTCGGCGGCCTGCTGCCGGCGGCGAAGGTCTCCGCCGAGATCGCCGCCACCCGAGGCATCCCGGCCGGTCAGGACTGCGTCAGCCCGTCCCGGCACGCCGAGTTCTCCGACTGCGACAGCCTGCTGGACTGGGTGGAGCTGCTCGCCGCCGAGACCGGCCTGCCGGTCGGCATCAAGTCCGCCGTCGGTGACCTGGGGTTCTGGGAGGAACTGGCCACGCTGATGCGCGACACCGGGCGCGGCGTGGACTTCGTGACCGTCGACGGCGGCGAGGGCGGCACCGGCGCCGCACCGCTGATCTTCAGCGACTCGGTGTCGCTGCCGTTCCAGCAGGGCTTCTCCCGGGTCTACCGCACCTTCGCCGAACGCGACCTGCACGAGCAGGTGGTGTTCGTGGGCGCCGGCAAGCTCGGCCTGCCGGACAACGCCGTGGTGGCGTTCGCGCTCGGCGCCGACATGGTCAACGTCGGGCGGGAGGCGATGCTGGCGATCGGCTGCATCCAGGCGCAGAAGTGCCACACCGACACCTGCCCGACCGGCGTCGCCACGCAGAACGCGTGGCTGGCCCGGGGCCTGGACCCGGCCCGCAAGTCGGTGCGGGCCGCGAACTACATCCGTACGCTGCGCCGCGACCTGGTCAAGGTGGCCGAGGCGTGCGGCGTCGAGCATCCCGGGCTGATCGGCACCGACTCGGTGGAGATCCTCGACGGCCGGACCTCGTCGATCCCGCTGGACCGGGCGTTCGGCTACCGGCCGGAGTGGGGGAGGCCGTCGGCCGCCGACCGGGCGGAGATCGTCCGGCTGATGACGGCCGAGGCGCCGCGGGGCGGCAGCGCGCCACCCTCCCCCACCGCCGTCGGCTGACCCGGACCGCGGGAAATCCGGTCGGCCGCCGCGCCGCCGCCGCGTACAGTCCGCCGCATGGCTGTGGACACCAGGCCGGCGGTGCGCGCCGGCCCATTCCGGCTGCTCCCGCTGGGTGTGGTCTTCCTGACCGTCGGTCTGTCCACCGCCGTGGTGCTGCCGTTCCTGTCGCTGTTCCTCGACCGGGAGGTCCACGCCAGTCCGTTACGGGTGACCGTGTTCCTGGTCGTCGCCCCGCTGTCCGGGGTGGTCGCCTCCGCGCTGATCGGCCGGCTGTCGGACCGCCTGCCGATCCGGCGCGCGCTGCTTGTCGGCGCCGCGCTGGCCGGTGTGGTGGGCGCGGGGACGACCGCGTACGTCCGCGACTACTGGATCCTGCTGGGGCTGACCGCCACCGCCACCGCGCTGGCGAACTCGCTGTTCCCGCAGTCGTTCGCGTACACCCGGGCGCTGTTCGACAGGGACGATCCCACGCGGGCCGCGTTCGGCGTCAGCCTCATGCGTACCGTCTTCTCGGTCGCCTGGGTGGCCGGGCCGGCGCTGGCCGCGGTGCTGCTCGACGTCGGCGGCTTCCGCCTGGTCTACGGCATGGCCGCCGTCATGTACGCGCTGGCCGCGCTGGTGGCCGCGTTCCGGCTGGAGGAACTGCCGCTGCCGGCGCGGCCGGTTGCGGCCGATCCGGACGGCGCGGTGCCCGGCCCGCGCGGCGCGTCCCGGCTGCGGCTGGCGCTGACGGCGCTCGCGTTCGTGCTGCTCCAGTGCCCGCTGACGGTCGGCGTGCAGGCGATGCCGCTGTTCATCGACACCGAACTGAACGACGATCCCTCCCGCGCCGGCCTGGTGCTGGGCCTGTGCGCGGCGCTGGAGATCCCGCTGATCCTCGGGCTGGGCGCGCTGACCGCGCGGGTCCGGCTGCGGCCGCTGATCCTGGTCGGCGGTGCCTGCGGGGTCGCCTACTACGCGACCGCCGCGCTGGCGCCGAGCGTGCCGGTCCTGCTGTTCGCGCAGCCGGTGAACGCGCTGTTCATCGCCGCGGTGTCCGGCGTCGGCATCGCCTACGTGCAGGATCTGCTGCCGGGCGAGCCGGGCCGGGCCACCACGCTGTTCACAAACACGTTCCCGATCGGCGCCATGCTCGCCGGGCCGCTGCTCGGGCTCTCCGCGCAGGTCGGCTACCGGTGGGCGTACGGCATGAGCACCGCGCTGTGCGCGGCCGGGCTGCTGGTGCTGCTGCTGACCCGGCCGACGGCCCGGGCCTGACCGGGGTCAGCGACGCCGCACCAGGACCACGTGGTCGATCAGCTCGCCGGTCCGGCCGTCCGGGCCGGTGGCGGTACGGCGCGCCGCGCCCAGCCGCTCGGTGTCCCAGCCGTCCGGGTCGAGGTTCATCGCGGCCAGGATCTCCTCCGGTTCGGCGAACCGGTGGTGGCCGGTGTCGGGCCCGGCCCAGGGCGGCGGCGCGCCGTGCTCGACCACGAGCAGCCGGCCGCCGGGCGCGACCGCCTCGGCCGCCGGGGGCAGCACCGTCTCCCGGGGCAGGACCAGCGGCGACTGGAAGAACTGCGCGGACACCAGGTCGTACCGGCCGGGCGGGAAGCCCTGGGTGAGGTCGTGCCGGACGGTGGTGATCCGCTCCGCCACCCCGGCCCGCTCGGCCTCCACGGCGAGGCGGTCCAGCGCGACTGACGAGATGTCCACGGCGGTGACCCGCCAGCCGCGCGACGCCAGCCACACCGCGTCGCCGCCCTCACCGCTGCCCAGGTCGAGCGCGGTGCCCGGGGGCAGCGTGCCGGCCACCTCGGCCAGGACCGGGTTGACCCGGCCGCTCCAGATCCGGTCCCGCTGGCCGTACCGCTCGTCCCAGAACCGGGCCGGGTCGGTGTCCGCCGCCGGGTGCTCGTGGTGGTGCCCCGTCATGTCTGCCTCCTCGCCGCCGGGCGTCTCCCGCCCGAGCCCCGCCATCGTGCGCCGCAACTCAGCGGACAGCAAGGAACCTTGCCGTTCCGGCAAACGAGCACAACCGCACGAGCAGGGGGTAGCGGACGGCCGGACGCCGCGCTACCGTCGAGAGCAGATACCCCCGGGGGTATAGCCGATCCGGAAGGAGAACGCCCATGCGCGAGGTCGACCTGACCACGTTCGCCACCGCCCACGCCGACGGGGCGACGGTCATCGACGTCCGGGAGACCGCCGAGTACCTCGGCGGCCATGTCCCCGGTGCCCGTTGTGTGCCGCTGGGTCATCTGCCCGCCCAGATGACGCAGGTGCCCCGCACCGGCCCCGTCTACGTGATCTGCGAGGCCGGCGGACGCAGCCGGGTCGGCGCCGAACTGCTCGAACGCGCGGGCATCACCGCCCTCTCGGTCACCGGCGGCACCTCGGCCTGGGTGCGCTCGGGCCGCCCGGTCACCGCGGGCAGCCGGCCGTGACCGGGCGCCCGGAGACGGCGGCCGCTCCGCGCACCGGCTTCCTCCGCCGCCTGCTCGGCCCCCGCGTCGCCCGGGTCACCCCGGCGGAGGCGGCGGCGCTGTCCGGCGCGGGCGCGCTGCTGCTCGACGTCCGGGAACCCGCCGAGTGGCGGGCCGGACACGCCCCCGGCGCCCGGCACATCCCGCTCGGCCAGCTCGCGGACCGGCTGTCCGAGGTGCCGGCGGACCGGCCCGTGGTGACCGTCTGCCGGTCCGGCGCGCGGTCGCGGCGGGCGGCCAAGTTGCTCGCCGCGGCGGGCCACGAGGTGCACGACCTGACCGGCGGCATGCGGGCGTGGACGAACGCCGGGCTGGCGGTACGAGCCAAGGGCGGCAGGCCGGGCCACGTGGCCTGAGCAGACCCCTCATCACCAGGAGAAGGAGCACGGCCGATGTTGTTCACCCAGTACTACCTCGACTGCCTGTCCCAGGCCTCGTACCTGATCGCCGACGACCGCACCGGCCGGGCCGTGCTCGTCGACCCGCGCCGGGACATCGACGAGTACCTCACCGACGCGAAGGCGCACGGCCTGACCATCGAGGGCGTCGTCAACACCCACTTCCACGCCGACTTCCTCGCCGGGCACCTCGAGGTGGCCGCCGCGACCGGCGCCTGGATCGGCTACGGGAGCCGGGCCGAGACCGAGTACCCGAGCCGCAAGCTCACCGACGGCGAACGGATCAGCCTCGGCGACGTGACCCTGGAGATCATGGAGACCCCGGGCCACACGCCGGAGTCGATCAGCATCCTGGTCTACGAGCGCGCCGACGACCCGGTCCCGTACGGCGTGCTGACCGGCGACGCGCTGTTCATCGGCGACGTGGGCCGCCCCGACCTGCTCGCCTCCTTCGGCGTGACCGCCGAGGAACTCGGCCGGATGCTCTACGACAGCGTGCAGCACAAGCTGATGGGCCTGCCCGACGAGGTGCGCGTCTTCCCCGCCCACGGCGCCGGCTCGGCCTGCGGCAAGAACCTGTCCACCGAACGGCAGTCCACCATCGGCGAGCAGCGCCGCACCAACTACGCCTGCGCGCCGATGAGCGAGGAGCGCTTCCTCGCCCTGGTCACCGGCGGGCAGCCGGCCGCGCCCGGCTACTTCGCCTTCGACGCGGTGCTCAACCGCAAGGCGCGTGAGCTGTTCGACCACGCCCGGCCGGCCCGCCCGCTCACCCCGGCCGAGTTCCTGGCCGCCCGGGCCGACGGCGCCGTCGTGGTCGACGCCCGCGACCCGCAGGAGTACGCGACCGGGCACCTTCGCGGTGCGCTCAACGTGCCGGCCGACGGCCGGTTCGCCGAGACCGCCGGCAGTGTCGTCGCGCCCGACCGGCCGGTGCTCGTGGTGGCTCCGCAGGACCGGGAGGAGGAGATCGTCGTCCGCCTCGCCCGGATCGGCTTCGACCGGGTGATCGGCTACCTGCGCGAGCCCGAGGGCGCCTTCCTGGAGATGGTCGCCGAGATGACCCGGGCGAGCCGGGTCACCGCCACCGAGCTGCGGGAAGCCCTCGACGGCCCGGACACCCCGGTCGTGCTCGACGTCCGCAACGCCGGTGAGCGGGAGCAGGGCGCCGTCCAGGGCTCCCTGCACATCCCCCTCGCCGAGTTGACGCGGCGCCTCGACGAGGTGCCGGCGGACCGGCCGGTCGTCGTGCACTGCGCCGGCGGCTACCGCTCCTCGGTCGCGGCCAGCCTGCTGCGCAACGCCGGGCACGCCGACGTGTCCGACCTGCTCGGCGGGTACGGCGCCTGGCAGGGCCTGCACGCCGCCGCGTGACCAGCAGTCCGGGCCGGGCGGGGCCCCCTCCCCCGCCCGGCCCGGGTCGTCCGGCGCCGTCAGGATTAGCACTCCCCTCGCATGGGCAGACAATTGTCATCGGACACGCGAACGAGGGAGCTGACGGCATGGCGAAGGGCGACATCGACACCTACCAGCAGGACGGGCAGTGGAAGAACCGCCCGGAGGGCAACGAGCGCGCGACCAGCCGCCACGACACCAAGGCGGAGGCCGAGGCGGCCGGCCGGGAGATGGCGGCCGAGCGCGGCGCCGAGCACGTGATCAAGAAGCAGGACGGCACCATCGGCGAGAAGAACACGCACCCCCGCAGCCGCGACCCCCGGGAGATCCCGGGCTGAGCACGCAGCGCAGGCAATATACGGCGCCGGACCCGCTCGGGTCCGGCGCCGTATCGCGTACCGGCGGGTAGTGAGTGGCTGGCTAAAAACTTTTGTTCGGTTCCTACAACGGTCCCCGCTCAGGCTTCGGCCGTTACGACATGGCGCCGCCCGCGCACAGCCGGAAAGGTGAGGCGAGCCGGGGGCATCGCCGCGCCCGGCGCGCAGGAGTGGGTCAACCGAAGGGGACGGTCACGTGTTCACCCGTGTCGCCATCGTCAACCGTGGTGAGGCCGCGATGCGGCTCATCCACGCGGTCCGGGAACTGGCCGCGGAGACCGGCAGCCGGATCGAGACCGTCGCGCTGTACACCGACGTCGACCGTACCGCCACCTTCGTCCGGGAGGCGGACGTCGCCTACGACCTGGGGCCCGCGTCCGCCCGCCCGTACCTCGACCTGAAGACCCTGGAGCGCGCGCTGGTCGAGACCGGCGCGGACGCCGCGTGGGTGGGCTGGGGTTTCGTGGCCGAGGATCCGGCGTTCGCCGAGCTGTGCGAGAAGGTCGGCGTGACGTTCGTCGGGCCCAGCCCGGACGCCATGCGCAAGCTCGGCGACAAGATCGGCGCGAAGCTGATCGCCGAGGAGGTCGGCGTGCCGGTCGCGCCGTGGAGCCGCGGCGCGGTGGAGAGCCTGGACGACGCGCTGCGCGCGGCCGCCTCGATCGGCTACCCGCTGATGCTCAAGGCGACAGCAGGTGGCGGCGGGCGCGGCATCCGGGTGATCCGCAGCGACGCCGAGCTGGCCGACGCCTACGAGCGCACCAGCCAGGAGGCGGCGCGGGCGTTCGGCAGCGGCGTGGTCTTCCTGGAGCGCCTGGTCACCGGCGCCCGCCACGTCGAGGTCCAGGTCATCGCCGACGGTCAGGGCACCGCGTGGGCACTCGGCGTACGGGACTGCTCGGTGCAGCGGCGCAACCAGAAGGTGATCGAGGAGTCCGCGTCGCCGGTGCTGAGCCCGGAGCAGACCGCGGAGCTGAAGGCGTCGGCGGAGCGGCTGGCGGTCGCGGTCGGGTACCGGGGCGCGGCCACCGTCGAGTTCCTCTACCACCCGGGCGACCGGCTGTTCGCGTTCCTGGAGGTCAACACCCGCCTTCAGGTCGAGCACCCGATCACCGAGTCGACCACCGGGTTCGACCTGGTCAAGGCGCAGCTGCACGTGGCCGGCGGCGGCCGCCTCACCGGTGAGCCGCCGGTCGAGCGCGGGCACGCGATCGAGGCGCGGCTCAACGCCGAGGACCCGGACCGTGACTTCGCGCCCTCCCCCGGCCGGATCACCCGGCTGGATCTGCCCGCCGGACCGGGCATCCGGGTCGACACCGGGGTCAGCGAGGGCGACACCATCCCGGCCGACTTCGACTCCATGATCGCGAAGATCATCGCGTACGGCCGGGACCGGGACGAGGCGCTGGGCCGGCTGCGCCGGGCGATGGCGAACACCACTGTGGTCATCGCCGGTGGCGCGACGAACAAGAGCTTCGTGCTCGACCTGCTCGACCAGCCCGAGGTGATCGACGCCAGCGCCGACACCGGCTGGATCGACCGGGTACGCGGCGAGGGCCGCCTAGTCGCGCACCGGCACTCCGCCGTGGCGCTGGCCGCTGCCGCGATCGAGGCGTACGAGGAGGACGAGACCGCCGAACGGCAGCGGCTGCTGTCCACCGCGGCCGGTGGACGCCCGCAGGTGCAGCACCGCAGCGGCCGGCCGCTGGACCTGAAGCTGCGCGGCGTGACCTACCGGATGCGGGTCGCCCGGGTCGGTGCGCACCGGTTCCGGGTCGGTGTCGAGGCCGGTGGCGACGTGCGCACCGCGGATGTCGAGCTGGACCGCTTCGACCGGCACACCGGCCAGGTCGCCGTCAACGGCGCCCGGTTCCGCCTGCTCACCGACACCCACGGCCCGGTCCACCTGGTCGAGGTGGACGGCGTGACGCACCGGATCAGCCGCGACGAGGGCGGCGTGCTGCGCTCCCCCATGCCGGCGCTGGTGGTCGCCACGCCGCTCGCCGTCGGTGCGGAGGTCGAGGCCGGCGCGCCGGTGCTGGTGCTGGAGGCGATGAAGATGGAGACGGTGCTGCGGGCGCCGTTCCGGGCCCGCCTCAAGGAGTCGTCGGTGGCGGTCGGCACCCAGGTCGAGGCCGGTGCGCCGCTGCTGCGCCTGGAGCCGATCGCCGAGGAGGGCGCCGAGGCGGCCGCCGGCCCGGCCGGACCGGCTGTCGAGCTGGACCTGCCCACGGCGCCCGCGGACGTGCCGGCGCGGTCCCGGGCCGAGCGCGGCCAGGAGGACCTGTGCGCGCTGTTGCTCGGCTACGACGTGGACCCGCACGACGAGCGGCGGGTGCTCGACGACTACCTGGACGCGCGGCGGGCGGCCACCGAGGCCGGGCACCGGCCGCTGGCCGAGGAACTGGAACTGGTGAACGTCTTCGCCGACCTGGCAGAGCTGAGCCGTAACCGGCCCGGCGGCGACGACGGGCCGGGCGGGCACGTGCACAGTGCCCGCGAGTACTTCCACACCTACCTGCAGAGCCTCGACGTCGAGCGGGCCGGTTCGCCGGACTCGTTCCGGGCCCGCCTGGCGAAGGCGCTCGCCCACTACGGCGTCACCGAGCTGGACCGCTCCCCCGAGCTGGAGGCCGCGGTCTTCCGGATCTTCCTGGCCCAGCAGCGGGCCGCCGCGGACGCCACGGTGATCGCCGCGCTGCTGCGTTCCTGGCTGCGCGAGCCGCCGCCGGACGAGGCGCTGCGCGAGCCGGCCGGCCTCGCGCTGGAGCGGCTCGTCGCGGCCACCCAGGTCCGCTTCCCGGTGGTCGCCGACCTGGCCCGGGGCGTGGTGTTCGCCTGGTTCGCCCAGCCGCTGCTGCGCCGCAACCGGGCCCGGGTCTACGCCCAGGTCCGCACCCACCTGCGGCACCTCGACGCCCAGCCGGACGCGCCGGACCGCGCCGAGCGGATCGCCGAGATGGTGCGCAGCACCGAGCCGCTGGTCCGGCTGCTCGGCCAGCGCCTGGTCCGCAACGACGTGGACAACGCGGCCATGCTGGAGGTGCTGACCCGCCGCTACTACGGCAACAAGGCGCTCACCGAGGTGCGCACCCGCACCGCCGGTGGCTGCACGTTCGTGGTGGCCGGGCGGGACGGGTCGAGCGTGGTCTCGGCCGCCGTCCGGTTCGACGCGCTCGGCGACGCGCTGCGCGGGCTGGCCGAGGTGGCCCGGGATTGCGAGGCCGTCGACGCGGACGTCTACCTGGCCTGGGAGAACCAGCCCGACGACCTGGACGCCACCGCCGCCGCCCTGCTGGAGGTGGTGAACGCGCACCCGCTGCCGCAGCAGGTGCGCCGCCTCACCACCACCGTCGCCGGGCGCGCGGGCGCGGTGATGCACCATCACGTCACGTTCCGCCCCGCCGAGGGCGGCGGGATGGCCGAGGAGCGCCTGATCCGCGGCCTGCACCCGTACATCGCGCAGCGGATGCAGCTGGAACGGCTGCGCGAGTTCGACCTGACCCGGCTGCCGTCGCTGGACGAGGAGGTCTACCTGTTCCAGGCGGTCGCCCGGCAGAACCCGTCCGACCAGCGGCTGGTCGCGTTCGCGCAGGTGCGTGACCTGACCGAGCTGCGGGAACAGGACGGCCGGCTGGTGGCGCTGCCGACCACCGAGGACACCGTGGCGGCATGCATCGACTCGATCCGCCGGGCGCAGTCGCGGCGGCCGTCGAAGTCGCGGTTCCCGACCAACCGGATCGTCGTCTACGTGTGGCCGCCGAGCGAGCTGACCCGCGAGGAGATGGAGCTGATCGCCGGGCGGGTACGCCCGACCACTGTGGGCGCCGAGCTGGAGGAGATCCTGTTCATCGCGCGGCAGCGCGACCGGCGTACCGGCGAGCTCACCAAGGTGGGCGTGCGGATCACCTTCGACGTGAGCGGGCACGCGCAGCTGACGGTGGGCGAGCCGCCGGCCGAGCCGGTCGAGCCGCTTGACGACTACCGGCTGAAGGTGCTGCGCGCGGCCGGCCGCAACACGGTCTACCCGTACGAGCTGACCGGTCTGCTCGGTGACTTCGTCGAGCACGACCTGGACGCCGGCCACCAGCTGGTGCCGGTGGACCGGCCGAAGGGCCGCAACACCGCGGCGATCGTGGCCGGCGTGGTGACCACCCCGACGCCGCGGCACCCGCAGGGCGTGACCCGGGTGGTGCTGCTCGGCGACCCGACCAAGTCGCTGGGCGCGCTGTCCGAGCCGGAGTGCCGGCGGGTGATCGCCGCGCTGGACCTGGCGCAGCGGATGGGCGTGCCGCTGGAGTGGTACGCGCTGTCCGCCGGCGCCCGGATCTCGATGACCTCCGGCACCGAGAACATGGACTGGGTGGCCGCGGCGCTCAAGCGCATCGTCGAGTTCACCCAGGACGGCGGTGAGATCAACATCGTGGTGGCGGGCATCAACGTCGGCGCGCAGCCGTACTGGAACGCCGAGGCGACGATGCTCATGCACACCAAGGGCGTGCTGGTCATGACGCCGGACTCGGCGATGGTGCTCACCGGCAAGCAGTCGCTCGACTTCTCCGGCGGCGTCTCCGCCGAGGACAACTTCGGCATCGGCGGCTACGACCGGGTGATGGGGCCGAACGGACAGGCGCAGTACTGGGCGCCGGACCTGCCGGCCGCGCGGGACGTACTGATGGCGCACTACGACCACACGTACGTCGCGCCGGGCGAGGAGGCGCCGCGCCGGGCCGTCACGATGGACCCGGTGGACCGGGACATCTGCGGCTACCCGCACGCGGTGGCCGGCAGCGACTTCGCCACGGTGGGCGAGATCTTCTCCGCCACCGCCAACCCGGACCGCAAGAAGCCGTTCGACATCCGTACGGTGATGCGGGCCCTCGCCGACCAGGACCACCCGGTGCTGGAGCGGTGGGCCGGCATGGCCGACGCGGAGACCGCTGTGGTGCAGGACGTACACCTCGGCGGCATCCCGGTGTGCCTGCTCGGCATCGAGTCCCGCTCGGTGCCCCGGCACGGCTTCCCGCCCACCGACGGCCCGGACACGTACACCGCCGGCACGCTGTTCCCGCGCTCGTCGAAGAAGGCCGCGCGGGCGATCAACGCGGCCAGCGGCAACCGGCCGCTTGTCGTGCTCGCCAACCTGTCCGGCTTCGACGGCTCACCCGAGTCGATGCGCAAGCTGCAACTGGAGTACGGCGCGGAGATCGGCCGGGCGATCGTCAACTTCCGCGGCCCGATCGTGTTCTGCGTGATCTCGCGCTACCACGGCGGCGCGTTCGTGGTCTTCTCCAAGGCGCTCAACCCGGACATGACGGTGCTGGCGATCGAGGGGTCGTTCGCCTCGGTGCTCGGTGGCGCGCCCGCCGCCGCCGTGGTGTTCGCCGGCGAGGTCGCCGCCCGCACCGCCGCCGACGCGCGGGTACGCGACCTGGAGGCGAAGGTCGCCGCCGCGGCCGGCACCGAGCGGGCGACGCTCACCGCCGAGCTGGACGAGCTGCGCTCGTCGGTGCGGGCGGAGAAGCTGGGCGAGGTGGCCGCCGAGTTCGACCGGGTGCACAGCATCCAGCGCGCGGTCGAGGTCGGCTCGGTCGACGCGGTGATCCGCGCCGCCGAGCTGCGTCCCCGCGTCATCGAGGCGATCGAGGCGCGTCTGCGCTGACACGTCGCACCGCCGGACGGCGGGTGGGCCTTCGGGTCCGCCCGCCGTTTCGCGTGCGCCGGTAGTTGACGGACCGTCAGTCGCATGGTGTGCTCAATCGGTAATGGAAACCGTATTCGTTAGCGATGACGGAGGACCCATGTCGCTCACCGTTCCGCCCGCCCTGCTGCACGCCGCCGAGACCGGTCCCGTGAACGAGGAGGAGTTCGTCGCCTGCGTCCGCGACTCCCTGCCGTACGCCTGGGAGACGGTCAGCCGGGTCGCATCCGACCTGGCCGCGTCCGACGCCGAGTTCGCCGACAACGTGGTGCCGCCGCCGGGCGACGCCGAGCGCGGGCAACTCCTGCGCGCACTCGCCAGCGACGCGATCCGCGCCGGCCTGGAACGGCACTTCGGGGTGACGCTGGCGTTCCAGAACTGCCACCGGGTGGCAGCGTTCCGCCCCGGCGCGGCCGGCTCCGAGGCGTACCGCCGGTTCACCTCCAGCCGGGGCCAGTTGCTCAACCAGTCACCGACGCTGCGCAACTGCTGACGGTGGCCCGCCGCGGGCGGGTCACCGCCCGCGGCCGGCTCACGCGGCGCAGCGGTCGCAGGTGCCGAAGATCTCCAGGGTGTGCCCGACGTCGGTGAAGCCGTGCTGCGCGGCGACCTGGTCGGCCCACCGCTCCACGGCCGGGCCGGCCACCTCCACGGCCCGGCCGCAACGGCGGCAGACCAGGTGGTGGTGATGGCGGCTCTGGCTGCACCGCCGGTAGAGGTGCTCGCCGCCGGGTAGCCGCGCCGAGTCGATCTCGCCGTTGTCGACGAGCATCTGCAGCGTCCGGTACACCGTGGTGAGGCCGACCTTCGCCTGCCGCTGGACGAGCATCTGGTGCAGCTGCTGCGCGCTGTGGAAGCCGTCCAGCTCCCGCAGCAGCGCGAGCACCTCGGCGCGCTGGCGGGTGTTGCGGGTCGCCCCGGTCGTCACCTGGCTCACCGTCGCCTCCCTCGTCCGGGCACCCGCCCGGCACCCTCGTCCGGCCGCGGCCGCGGCCGTGCCCGGCGCGCCACTGACACCCGGAACCATTATGCCTTCCGGGCGCACCGCCGACCCCCGGTCGGCGACGGTCCGCCGGGCGGGGTGTGACGTGATCGACCACCCGGGCCGGAACTATCCGGCGTACCGCGCCGACAAACGGTACGAACACCGGATCTTCGAGGGGACGACGTCATGCCCAGCACCACCAGCCGCCGCTTCCTGCGCCCGGCGGCCCTGATCGGCGCCGCCGTGCTCGCCGCGTCGGTCACCGCCTGCGGGTCCTCGGACACGCCGTCCGCCGCCACGCCGTCCTCGGCTTCGGCGTCGGCCTCGGCCCCGGCGAGCGCGGCGGCGGGCGTGCTCACCGTCCGCGACCCCTGGGTGAAGGCCGCCGACAAGGGCATGACCGCCGCGTTCGCCACGCTCGCCAACGACGGCGACACCGACGTCACGATCACCGGGGTGACCACCGACGTCTCCCGGGCCGAGATCCACGAGATGGCCATGACCGACGGCAAGATGGCGATGCGACAGAAGCAGGGCGGCGTCGTGGTCGCTGCCCGCTCCCAGGCCGCCCTGGAGCCCGGCGGCGACCACCTGATGCTGATGGACCTGACCCGCCCGGTGCGCCCCGGCGACCAGCTCGACATCACGCTCACCTTCGCCGACGGCCGGACCCAGACGTTCACCGCGGTGGCGAAGCCGTTCACCGGCGCCCAGGAGTCCTACGCACCCGGCCACGGTGAATCCCCGATGCCGGAAATGAGCATGAGCCCGGCGTCATGAGCGACAGTCCCGCCACGCCCCGCCGGGTGAGCCGGCGTGGCCTGCTCACCGGCGGCGCGATGGCCGCCGGGGGCGCGCTGGCCGGCGCCGGCGCCCTCACCGCCGTCCGTTCCGGCACTGCCGGGGTACGCCCCGACGACGCCGTCCCGGTGGCCCAGGTCGGCAGCGCGGTCGAGCCGTTCCACGGCACCAGGCAGTCCGGGGTCACCACCGACCCGCAGGCGCACGCCGCGTTCGTCGCGTTCACGCTGCGCCCCGGCACCGACCGGGCCGCGCTCGGGCGGATGCTGCGGCTGCTCTCCGACGACGCGGCCCGGCTCACCCAGGGCCGCCCGGCGCTGGCCGACACCGAGCCGGAACTGAGCGTCCTGCCGGCCCGGCTGACAGTCACGTTCGGCTTCGGTCCCGGGCTCTACGCCGCCGCCGGGCTCGACGATCGGCGGCCCACCTCGGTGGCCGACCTGCCCGCGTTCGGCATCGACCGGCTGCAACCCCGCTGGTCCGGCGGGGACCTGCTGCTGCAGATCTGCGCCGACGACCCGCTCACAGTCGCCCACGCCCAGCGGGTCCTGGTCAAGGACAGCCGTCCGTTCGCCGTCGTCCGCTGGGTGCAGCAGGGCTTCCGCCGGGCCGCCGGCGCCGAGCCCGGGCGTACCCAGCGCAACCTGTTCGGGCAGCTCGACGGCACCGCCAACCCGAAGCCCGGCAGCCCGGCGGACACCGCGGTGTGGGTGACCGACGGACCGGACTGGCTGCGCGACTCGACCACGCTCGTGGTGCGGCGGATCAGCATGAACCTGGAGACCTGGGATCTGCTGGGCCGCGCCGACCGGGAACTCGCCGTGGGGCGGCGCCTCGACACCGGCGCGCCGCTGACCGGCCGGGCCGAACACGACGAGCCCGACTTCGCCGCGCTCGGCCCCGACGGGCTCACCGTCATCCCCGACTTCTCGCACCTGACCCGGGCCCGCGTCACCGACGACCGGCAGAAGATCCTGCGCCGGCCGTACAACTACGACGGCGTGCCGACGCCCGAGGGCGACGCGGACAGCGGGCTGGTCTTCGCCTCGTACCAGGCCGACATCGCCGCTCAGTTCCTGCCCATCCAACGCCGGCTCGCCGAGCGCGACCTGCTCAACGAGTGGACCACCCCGATCGGCTCCGCCGTGTTCGCCGTACCGCCCGGCTGCCCCGAGGGCGGCTGGATCGGCCGGCAACTGCTCGGCTGACCAGCACAGGAAGGCGCGTCATGCGTACCCGTTCCGTCACCGCGCTGCTCGCCGCGGTCTTCACCGCCCTGCTGCTGGTTCCGGCCACACCGGCGGCGGCGCACAACTCGCTCCAGGAGGCCACGCCGGCGCGCGACGCCCGGCTCACCGCCGCGCCGACGCAGGTCACGCTGCGGTTCATGCAGGGACTGAACCCCTCCTTCACCACGATCACGGTCAGCGATGCCGGTCAGCGCAAGGTCCCCACCTCCGCACCGGCGGTGAACGGTGCCACCGGCACCGTGACGATCGACGAGCCGCTGGGCAACGGCACCTACACGGTCGCGTACCGGGTGGTGTCCCGCGACGGCCACCCGGTCCAGGGGTCGTACCGCTTCACCGTGGCCGACCCGGCCGCGCCCGCACCGTCGGCTGCCGCGTCGTCGCCGGCTCCCGCATCGTCGCCGGCTGCCGCGTCGACCGGCGTGGACGCCGCGGGCGGGCCGGACGCCTCGGGCGCGCGGTCCGGCGACGACGGCCCGCCGGTCGCGCTGCTTGCGGGTGGGGCGGCCGCCGGTCTGCTCGTGGTCGCCGGAATCGTGCTGCTGATCGCGCGCCGGGTGCGCGCTCACCGCACTGACCACTGACGGCGAGAGGGCCGCGCGCGCCTCAGCGGGCGGGCGGCGGGCCGACGCTGCGGCGCGGCACCAGCGTCGGCGCGATCGTCTGCCGCAGCGGCCCGACGGTCTGGGACTCGATCTGTGCCAGGAGCAGGTCCAGGCTCGCCGCGGCGACAGCGCCGAAGTCCGGCCGGACGGTGGTCAGCGGCGGGATGAAGTATGCCGCCTCGGGCACGTCGTCGAACCCGACCACGCTGATGTCGTCGGGGACGCGGCGGCCGTGCTCGTGCAGCGCCCGCAGCACGCCCAGCGCCAGGTGGTCGTTGGCGGTGAAGACGGCGGTGACCTCCGGCATCCGGGCCAGCATCTGGCCACACCGGTAGCCCGCCGCAGCCGACCAGTCGGCATGGACCAGCGGCGGGATCTCGGCGCCGGCCAGCCGCAGCGCCTCACGCCACCCCTCGATCCGGCCGGCGCTGTCGAACCAGTCCGACGGCCCGGACACGTGCCACACCGTGCGGTGCCCGGCGGCCAGGAGGTGCTCGGTGGCGGCCCGGGCGCCGGCGACCTGGTCGACGGTGACAAGCGGGATCGGCCGCCGCGGGTCGCCGTCGACAGTCACCAGCGGCACGTCCTGGGGCAGCCGTTCCAGCGCCTCCCCGGCGGACTCGACCGGCGCGATCACCACGATGCCGGCGACCCGGTGCGCCAGGTGCCGTTCCACGGCGGCCGAGATGGAGCGGTGGTCGAGGTCGCGGACGCTGCCGACGCTCACCGCGAAGCCGGCCTCGGCGGCGGTCTGCTCCAGCGCCGCGAGCAGCGACGCCGGGCCGTAGAGCGTGGTGTTCTGCGCGACCACGCCGATCACCTGGGACCGGCCGGTCACCAACGCGCGGGCCGCGCGGTTGGGCCGGTAGCCGAGTTCGGTGATGGCGGCCTGCACCCGCAGCCGGGTCTGCTCACGCACGTTGGGATGCCCGTTGAGAACCCGGGAGACCGTCTGGTGCGATACCCCGGCGAGGCGGGCCACGTCCGTCATCGCAGGACCGCGCACGGCCACCTCACTTTCGCCACTGCCCGCGGCCACACCCGGTCGATCTCGACCGGACCGTCCCGGGTGGCGACAGTCTACGCCAGCGGTCCCATCGGTATCGGCACCGTCGATCGCCCGTTCCCACAGTGGCGCGGCGATAACGGGGAATCGACAGGCGGCTCATTCCCTTCCGTTACGCAGGGCACGAACAGGCAGCTCGGAGCGGGTGGAATTGCGCCCGGGGTGCGGCATTTCCGGCGATTGCCGGAGCCGCACCCCGGGTTGTCGAAGATGTGTCAACGGCCGCGAATGGTGACCGTTGTCACGGTGTCGTCAGCGAGAACTGCCGCACCGTCACCGCGCCGCCAAGGGATTGGGTGGCGTAGTTGAAGAAGCCGAACCGGTAGCCCATGAAGAACTGCCACGCGTTGTTGAGCGTCAGCGCGTTGCCCAGCGACACGAAGTTCACCCCGTCGGTGCTGTAGGAGAACCGCGCCTGCCGCCCGGAGCCGGGCCGGATGTCGGCGTTGGCCCGCAACCAGATCCGCCCGCCGGACACCGCCGCGCCGGCGATCTCCGTCCCGGTGCTCGTGGTGTTCCAGTTCGAGCCCATGGTCAGACCGTTCGTCATCACCACCCGGGTCGCGCCGTTGTCCCGCCGTACGCCGATCCAGGCCGAACTGTCCCGCAGCATCGCCAGGCCGGCCCGGTCACCGTCGCGCATGGTCGAGTAGTCCAGCTCGATGGTGCCGGTCGAGGTCGGCCCCTGGATGCGGTGGGTGAGCGTGTTGCGGGCCCGGTACAGGTCGTTCGTGACGGTGGCGGTCTGCAACCGCAGGCCGTTGTTCACCGACCACCTGCTGTTGTCCGGGTTGTGGTTCCACTCGTACTGCACGCCGAGCGTGGTGCCGGAGAACGTGTCGGTGCCGGTGAGCGGCTTGACCGGACGGGTCGGCAGCGGGTTGGGGTAGCTCGCGCCCCAGGCCCCGTTGACGGTCTGCAGCTGCGGCCAGCCGTCGGAGGTCCAGGTGATCGGCGCCAGCGTCGGCATCCGGCCGCCCGGGTACGCGTCGGTGAACGCCATGTAGTACCAGGCGCCGGTCTGCGTCTGCACCAGCCCGCCCTGGTGCGGTACGCCGCCACCGGAGATCGGGCCGGGCAGGTTCAGCAGCACCTGCCGCTGCTCGTACGGGCCGAACGGGCCGTTCGTGGACTTCAGCACGTACTGGCCGTTGGCCGGCCGGGTCAGCCAGATGTAGTACGCGCCGTTGCGCTTGTAGAAGCGCGCCCCCTCCAGCGTGCCGATGCTCGACGGCGTCTGGTAGACCTGCTGGGCCCGGACCTGGCTGCGCCCGTCGGCGGACAGCTGGGCCACGCTGATCGTGCCGTTGCCGTACGCGACGTACATGGTGTCGTTGTCGTCGATCAGCATGCCGGCGTCGTAGTAGCAGTTGGGGATGGTGCTCAGGCGGCTCCACGCCCCGTCCACGGCGGTGGCGGTGTAGATGTGGGTCTGCGCGAAGTCGATGCACCCGGCCCAGTAGAACGTGCGGTTGCTCGGCCGGTAGTTCAGCGTCGACGCCCAGATGCCGTCCACGTACGCCTGCTCGCTCGCGCTCAGGTCGTACTTGGTGCCGAACTCCAGCCGCGGCACCGAGTGCCCGGCGAACTCCCAGTTCACCAGGTCCCAGGAGCGCAGCACCGGGGCGCCCGGCGAGTAGTGCATGGTGGAGGCGGACATGTAGTAGACGTCGCCGACCCGAATGATGTCGACGTCGGCGAAGTCCTGCCAGACGGCCGGGTTGGTGAAGTTGCCGCTCGGCGTGCCCGGGTCACCCGGGTTGCCGCCGACCCGCACCAGCTGCCACTGCTGGTTCGCGCCGTTCCAGTCGTCGTACTGCACGATGTTGCCGCCGTCCGCGGTGGAGGCGTTCTGCACTTCCATCACCTTGTTCGAGTTCCGGTTGATCAGCCGGACGTACCCGCCGTCGGAGTCGGCCAGCCGGAACTGCTGGTTGGTGCCGCCGTGGTCGGTCCACTGGACCACCGCCGCGCCGTTGGCGGTGGACGCGCCGGTCACGTCCAGCACCTTGCCGGAGTGCCGGGACCGCAGCCGGTAGTAGCCGCCGCCGGAGTCCACGAACTGCCACTGCTGCCAGGCACCGTCGTTGCGCGTCCACTGGGTGATCCGCGCCCCGTCGTTGGTGGCCTGGTTGTACAGGTCCAGCGCCTTGCCGCTGTTGCGGTTCACCAGCACGTAGTACGCGCTGGTGTCCACAGTGGCCGCCGAGACGGGCGCGGGCACGGCGCCCACCACCACGCCACCGACAAGCAGCGCCACCACCCCGGCCATCAGCCGGGACAAGCGCCCACGTCCACGGGACAGTCGAGCCGTCACCATGATCCTCCTTCGTCGACCGGAGCCCGGGCACGGCGGCACGCGCCGACGACGTCGGCGTTATCGCTAACAGCGATGCCCACCCAGGCGGGAGTCGGATCCCTGGCAACTGCGGCGCAGATCGCGCCCGGAACGGCCCGCGAGCGGTGCCGGTGACCCTATCCATCGACTGTGAGCGATAACATGTCGTTCGTCAAGCCGTAACGAGGGGCACCGCCGCGCGGGCCGGCACGATCGGCCGGCGAGGGCTCAGAAGCCCCGGGCGAGCCGGTAGTACGCCTGGTTCCAGCGCAGTTCGTCGGCGAAGCGGTGCGGACGCGTCTCGGCGTCGATGACCACCAGCTCGGTGCGGGCCATCGCGGCCAGGTCGCGCAGCTCCTCCACGCCGACAGCCTGGGACAGCACGGTGTGGTGCGGCGCGCCCGCGGTGATCCACGCCTCCGCCGAGCCGGCCAGGTCGGGCTGCGGACGCCAGACAGCGCGGGCCACCGGCAGCCGGCGCAGCGGGTGCGGCGGCGGCACCACGTCCACCGCGTTGGCGACCAGCCGGAACCGCTCCCCCATGTCCGCCATGCCCAGCACCACGGCCGGGCCGGGCGCGGCATCGAAGACCAGGCGTACCGGGTCCTCCCGGCCGCCGATGCTCAGCGGGTGCACCTCCGCGCTCGGCACGTCGGCGGCGATGCTCGGGCACACCTCCAGCATGTGCGCGCCGAGGATCAGCTCCTGGCCGAACGTCAGGTCGTAGGTGTAGTCCTCCATGAAGGAGGTGCCGCCCGGCACGCCGACGGCCATCGCCTTGAGCGTGTGCACCAGCACCGAGGTCTTCCAGTCCCCCTCGCCGCCGAAGCCGTAGCCCTCGGCCATCAGGCGCTGCACCGCGATCCCGGGGAGCTGGCGCAGCCCGCCGAGGTCCTCGAAGTTCGTGGTGAACGCCCGGAACCCGCCGGCGTCGAGGAACGCGCGCAGGCCCAGCTCCTGGCGCGCCGCGTACCGCAGCGAGTCGTGCCGGTCCCCGCCGGGCCGCAGCTCGGCGGCGACGCGGTAGGTGTCGTCGTACTCCTTGACCAGGTCGTCGACCTGGGCGTCGGGCACCTGGTCGACGGCGGCCACCAAATCGTTGACGCCGTAGGTGTTGACCGAGACGCCGAAGCGCAGCTCCGCCTCGACCTTGTCCCCCTCGGTGACCGCGACGTCGCGCATGTTGTCACCGAAGCGGGCCAGCCGCAGCGTCCGCACCGCGGACCAGCCGATCGCGGCGCGGGCCCAGGCCGCGACCCGCCCGACGACCCGCGGGTCGGTGACGTGCCCGGCGACGGTCTTGCGGGCCACCCCGAGCCGGGTCTGGATGAACCCGAACTCCCGGTCGCCGTGCGCGGCCTGGTTGAGGTTCATGAAGTCCATGTCGATGTCGTCCCACGGCAGCGCCACGTTCGCCTGCGTGTGCAGGTGCAGCAGCGGCGTGCGCAGCGCGTCCAGCCCGGAGATCCACATCTTGGCCGGGGAGAACGTGTGCATCCAGGCGATCACCCCGACCGCGCCCTGCGTGGCCGCGTCCCGGCAGGCGGCGAGGATGTCCGCGCTGGAGGTGAGGACCGGCTTCCAGACCACGCGTACGGGGATGTCCGGCGACTCGTCCAGGCGCGCGGCGATCTGCCGGGACTGCTCGGCGACCTGCCGCAGGGTGTCCTCGCCGTAGAGGCCCTGGCTGCCGGTGAGGAACCAGACCTCGGGCTGGGGGTGAGTTGCCATGTTGTTGCCTTCCGCGCTAGGAACCGTCACTTGAACCGGATGCCGATGAGGCGCTGGAGGAGGATGAACGCGAACAGCAGGCCGCCGATCACGATCTTGGTCCACCAGGAGTTGAGGCTGCCGTCGAACGTGATCAGCGTCTGGATCACGCCCAGCACCAGCACGCCGAGCACGGTGCCGAAGACATATCCGGAGCCGCCGGTGAGCACGGTGCCGCCGATCACCACGGCGGCGATCACGTCGAGCTCCATCCCGACGGCGATCAGCGGCGCGCCGGACAGCGTGTAGAACGACAGCAGGATGCCGCCGATGGCCGAGCAGAGCCCGCTGATCGTGTAGACGGCGATCCGGGTCCGCGCCACCGGCAGGCCCATCAGCAGCGCCGACTGCGCGTTGCCGCCGACCGCGTACACGTTGCGGCCGAACCGGGTGTACGCCAGCACGTACGCCGCGATCAGCACCACGGCGAACGCGATCAGCACGCTGATCGACACGAAGTTACCGGCCGGGTCGCCGATGCGCTGCTGCGACATCGAGGTCCAGAAGCCGTCGGTGATGGAGATCGAGGCGTCGCTGATGAACGTGCACATGCCCCGGGCGAAGAACATCCCGGCGAGTGTCACGATGAACGGCTGGATCTCGAAGAAGTGGATCGCGCAGCCCATCAGGAAACCGAGCGTCGGGCCGATCAGCAGCGCGATCACCAGCACCAGGGCGGCGGGCAGGCCGTCGCGCAGCAGCGACGCCGACACCATCGCGGTCATCGCCACCACCGAGCCGACGGACAGGTCGATGCCGCCGGTGAGGATCACGAACGTCATACCGACCGCGACGACGAGCAGGAAGCCGTTGTCGATGAAGACGTTGAAGACGACCTGGACGTTGGAGAAGGCGCGGTACTGGGACACGCCGATGCCGTACATGACCAGCAGCAGGGCGAGCGTGGCCAGCACCGGGACGTGCCGCCGGGGCAGGCTGGGCCGCCACGACCGGCCGGTGGTCAACGACGTGCTGCTCATGCCGGCACCTGCTCCTTCTCCCGCTGCGGTGCCGCCGGGCCGGGTTCGGCCCCGCGCCGTCGCCGGCGCAGCCGGGCCCGGAACGCCGGGGCCTGCACGAGGCAGACGGCGATGACGACGACGGCCTTGAACAGCAGCGACGTCTGCGGCGAGATGTTCATCGCGTACACGGTGGTGGTCAGGGTCTGGATGATCAGCGCGCCGAGCACGGTGCCGCCGAGGGAGAACCGGCCGCCGGCCAGCGACGTGCCGCCGATGACGACGGCCAGGATCGCGTCGAGCTCGATCCACAGGCCGGCGGCGTTGCCGTCGGCGCTGGAGACGTTCGCGGTGACCATGAAACCGGCGAGCGCGGCACAGGCGGCGCTGATCACGTAGACGAGGAAGACGATGCGCCGCGACCGGATGCCGGCGAGTCGGCTGGCCTCGGCGTTGCCACCGACCGACTCGACGATCAGGCCGAGCGCGGTGCGGCGGGTGAACGCGGCCACGAGCAGCGCGGCGGCGAGCGCGATCAGGATGGCCAGCGGCAGCGTCAGGAAGTGCCCGAGCCCGATCGCCCGGTACGGACCGGAGTTGATGGTGATGATCTGGCCCTCGGTGACCAGCTGGGCGATGCCCCGCCCGGCCACCATGAGGATCAGCGTGGCGATGATCGGCTGAATGCCGATGACCGCCACGAGTATCCCGTTCCAGGCGCCGAGCACGAGCGCGGCGCCGAAGGCCAGTGCGAGCGCGGTGGCCACCGTGGCCGGGCTGTTCTGGTCGGCCGCCCCGCTGATGTGCAGGCAGGCGATCGCGCCGCTGATCGCGCAGAGCGAGCCGACCGACAGGTCGATGCCGCCGGTGGCGATGACGAGCGTCATCCCGAGCGCCACCAGGATCAGCGGCGCGCTCAGCCGGAGGATGTCGATCGGCGTGCCGTACAGGTGGCCGTTCTTGACCTCGACGGCGAGGAAGCCGGGACGGTAGACGGTGTTCGCGGCGATCATGACCACGAGTACGAGTGCCGGCCAGAACAGGCGGTGGCCGGTCAGCGGGCGGAGGCGGTCGGCGACGGCGGTCACGGGGTCACCTCCTCCCGGGGCGTTCCACTGGCGATGGTGCGCATGACGCGGTCGGCGTCGAGCGTGTCGTCGTTGTCGAGCTGGGCGACCATCTCGCGGTCGCGCATCACCGCGACCCGGTGGCTCAGGCGCAGCACCTCCTCCAGCTCGGCGGAGATGAACAGCACCGCCATGCCGCCGTCGGAGAGCTGCACCACCAGCTTCTGGATCTCGGCCTTGGCACCGACGTCGATGCCACGGGTCGGCTCGTCCAGGATCAGCAGGCGCGGCTCGGTGATCAGCCAGCGGGCCAGCAGCACCTTCTGCTGGTTGCCGCCGGAGAGGTTGCGCACCGGCAGCTCCGGGTTGGCCGGGCGGATGCTCAGCGCCTCGACGTACCTGCGGACCAGCTCGTCCTGGCGGCGGCGCGGAATCGGACGCAGCCAGCCACGCGCGGCCTGCATCGCCAGGATCATGTTCTCCCGGACGGTGAGTTCCGGGACGATGCCCTCGGCCCGGCGGTTCTCCGAGCAGAACCCGACGCCCTGACCGATGGCCTGGATCGGGTTGCGGACCGGAGCCCGGCCGCCGTCGAGCCGGACCTGGCCGTGGTCGGCCCGGTCCGCGCCGAAGATCAGCCGCGCCACCTCGGTCCGGCCGGAGCCGAGCAGGCCGGCCAGGCCGACCACCTCGCCGGCGTGGATGCGCAGGCTGAACGGGGCGACCGCGCCGCGCCGGCCGAGTTCGGCGGCGTCCACGAGCGGCGCCGCGCCGCCGGCCTCGACGGTGGCGCGCTTCTGCTGCTCGTCGAGCCGCTCCAGCACGTCCAGCTCCTGCCCGATCATCTTCTCGACCAGGCTGAACTGCGGCAGCTCCTCGGTGCGGTACTCCCCCACCAGCGTGCCGTTGCGCAGCACCGTGATCCGGTCCGCGATGCCGTAGACCTGGTCGAGGAAGTGGGTGACGAACAGGATCGCGATCCCCTCGTCACGCAGCTGCCGCATGATCCGGAACAGCTGCGCGACCTCGCCGGCGTCCAGGCTGGACGTCGGTTCGTCCAGGATCAGCACCCGGGCCCGCACGTCGATCGCCCGGGCGATGGCGACCATCTGCTGCACCGCCAGCGAGTACGAGCCGAGCGGCGCGGAGACGTCGAGGTCGAGGTCGAGCCGGGCCAGCAGGTCGCGGGCCCGGCGGCGCATCTCGCCCCAGCGCACCGCGCCGAACCGGCGGGGCTCCCGGCCGATGAAGACGTTCTCCGCCACCGACAGGTTGGTGCAGAGGTTGACCTCCTGGTACACGGTGCTGACACCGGCCGCGGCGGCCTGCATCGGACCGGAGAACGAGACCTGCTCGCCGTCGAGCGTGACGACGCCCGCGTCGGTCCCGTAGACGCCGGTCAACACCTTGATCAGGGTGGACTTGCCGGCGCCGTTCTCGCCCATCAGGGCGTGGACCTCGCCCGGGAACAGCCGGAAGTCGACGTCGTGCAGCGCGCGGACCCCGGGGAAGGTCTTGCTGATGCCGGTCATGGTCAGGACCGGACGGTTACCCGTCATCCCATCGGACCTCTTCTTCGACGGTGGTGGTACGGGGGCCGCCGTCGGTTGCGACGGCGACCCCCGGGTGACTCAGTACTTGCGGTTGGGCAGTGCCTCCTTGGCCTGCTCCTGGGTGAACGTGGTCTCCTCGGTCTCGATCCGGGCGGGCACGTCCTCGCCGGCCTTGACCTTCTTGACCAGGTCCATCAGCTGCGGGCCGAGCAGCGGGCTGCACTCCGCGATGAAGTTGAACTTGCCGTCCGCGAGGGCCTGCATGCCGTCCTTCACCGCGTCGACGGTGATGATGGTGATGTCCTTGCCGGGCGTCTTGCCGGCCGCGGTGATCGCCTCGAGCGCGCCCAGGCCCATGTCGTCGTTGTGCGCGAAGAGCACGTCGATCTTCGGGTTGGCCTTGAGGAACTGCTCCATCACCTGCTTGCCGCCGGCGCGGGTGAAGTCACCGGTCTGCGAGGCGACGATCTTCAGGTTGGGGTTGGCGGCGATCGCCTCGGCGAAGCCCTTCTTCCGGTCGTTTGCCGGCGCCGAGCCGGTCGTGCCCTGCAGCTCGACGATGTTGACCGGGCCGGACGCCGACTTCTTCTGCTCCACCAGCCACTCGCCGGCGAGGCGGCCCTCCTTGACGAAGTCCGAGCCGAGGAACGTCTTGTAGAGCGACTTGTCGGCCGAGTCGACGGCGCGGTCGGTCAGGATCACCGGGATCTTGGCGTCCTTGGCCTCCTTGAGCACGGTGTCCCAGCCGGACTCCACCACCGGCGAGAAGGCGATCACGTCGACCTTCTGCTGGATGAAGTTGCGGATCGCCTTGATCTGGTTCTCCTGCTTCTGCTGGGCGTCGTCGAACTTCAGCTCGATGCCCGCCTCGGCCGCCGCCTCCTTGATCGAGGTGGTGTTGGCGGTGCGCCAGCCACTCTCGGCGCCCACCTGGGAGAAGCCCAGGACGATCTTGTCGTTGCCGTCGCCGGAACCGCCGCCGGTGTCGCTGTTGCCGCACGCGGCCATGCTGGCGGCGAGCAGCACGCCGGCGAACGCCGCGATGACCGTGCGTGCCGTGCTCCTGCTTCTCATCGATTCTCCTCCGGGGTTGGATGTTCCGGGCACACGGCCGGCGGGAGCCGGAGCGGCCCGGGTGTGGTGGTGGGGGGGTGCGCGGCGCGGTCCGAGGTCAGTGCGCCGGCGGGCGTTGGCCGTACACGTTCTGGTAGCGGTCGTAGAGCGAGTCGATGTCGGCCGGCGCGATCGGCACCGGCCGGCCGAGCGCCCGGGCCAGGTGGGCGGTGCGGGCCACGTCCTCGCACATCACCGCGGCCTTGACCGCCGCCCGCGCGTCGCGGCCGATGGTGAAGACGCCGTGGTTGCGCATGAGCACCGCGGGTGAACGGTGGCCGGACAGCGTGCTGACGATGCCCTTACCGATGTCGTCGCCGCCGATCAGCGCGAACGGCCCGATCGGGATCTCCCCGCCGAACTCGTCGGCCTGCGCGGTCAGCCAGCACGGGATCGCCTCGCCGCGGGCCGCCCAGGCGGTGGCGTACCCGCTGTGCGTGTGCACGACGCCGCCGACCTCGGGCATCGCGCGGTAGACGTAGGCGTGCGCGGCGGTGTCGCTGGACGGGGCGCCGTCGCCGTCGACGACGGTGCCGTTGAGGTCGCAGACCACCATGGCCGCCGCGGTCAGGTCGTCGTAGTCGACGCCGCTGGGCTTGATGACCATCAGGTCCTGACCGGGTACGCGGGCCGACACGTTGCCGGCCGTCCAGGCGACCAGGTCGTAGCGGGTCAGTTCGCGGTGCAGGCGCGCCACCGTCTCGCGCAGCGCGTCGACCTGGCTGTTCATCCGACCACCTCCAGGGTCGCGGCGGCGCGGTCCGCGGCGGCGTCGACCGCCGCGTTGCGGATCGCCCGCAGGCGGAGCATGACGTCGTTCGCGCCGCGGCCGAAGTGGTCGTGCAACGCGCGGTACTCGGCGTACAGGGCGTCGTAGGCCCGGACGTTCTCCGGTACGGGCCGGTAAACGGCCTCGTCGATGCGCCCCATCACGGCGGACGCCTCGTGGATCGTCGGGTACGCACCGGCGGCCACCGCCGCGTGGATGGCCGAGCCGAGCGCCGGGCCCTGGGCGGAACCGATGATGCTCAGCGGCCGGTTCGTCACGTCGGCGTAGATCTGCATGAGCAGCCGGTTGGAGGTGAGCCCACCGGCCACCACCAGATCGTCGACCGGCACACCGGCCTGCGCGAACGCCTCGACGATCATCCGGGTGCCGTACGCCGTGGACTCCAGCAGCGCACGGTAGACGTCCGGCGGCCGGGTGGCGAGCGTCAGCCCGACGATCATCCCGCTCAGGTCGTGGTTGACCAGCAGGGACCGGTTGCCGTTCCACCAGTCCAGCGCCACCAGGCCATGCGCGCCGACCGGCTGGGCGGCGGCGGCCTCGGTGAGCCGCTCGTGCGAGTCGAACCCGGCCGGGGCGGCGTGCCGCACGAACCAGCCGAAGATGTCCCCCACGCCGCTCTGCCCGGCCTCGAAGCCCCAGGCGCCGGGGCTGATGCCGCCGTCGACCACGCCGCACATGCCCGGCACCTCGGCCGGGTGGGTGCCGTTGAGGACGTGGCAGGTGGAGGTGCCCATGATGGCGACCAGCCGGCCGGGCCGCAGCGCCTGGGCCGACGCGGCGGTGACGTGGGCGTCGACGTTGCCGGCCGCGACCGCGATGCCCTCGGGCAGCCCGGTCCAGGCGGCGGCGCGGGCGCTGAGCGTGCCGGCCCGCGCGCCCAGCGGCAGCAGCGGACCGTCCAGCTTGGTCACGAAGTCGGCGAAGCCGGGGTCGAGCGCGGCCAGGTAGTCCGCCGACGGGTAGCGGCCGTCCTGCCGGATGCCCTTGTAGCCGGCCGTGCAGACGTTGCGCGTCTCGGCGCCGCAGAGCTGCCACACGATCCAGTCGGCGGCCTCGATGAACCGCTCGGCCCGCCGGTAGACCTCCGGGTCCTCCTCCAGGATCTGCAGGCCCTTGGCGAACTGCCACTCCGCGGAGATCTTGCCGCCGTAACGGCCGAGCCACGGCTCGCCGCGCTCGGCCGCCAACGCGTTGATCCGGTCGGCGTGCGGCTGCGCGGCGTGGTGCTTCCAGAGCTTCACCCAGGCGTGCGGGCGGTCGCGCAGTTGCGGGATCTCGCACAGCGGCGTGCCGTCGGCGAGCGTCGGGAGCACGGTGCAGGCGGTGAAGTCGGTGCCGATGCCCACCACCCGGGACGGGTCCACGCCGGCTTCGGCGAGCGCGGCCGGCACCGCGTGGCGCAGCACGTCGCGGTAGTCGTCCGGGTCCTGGAGGGCCCAGTCCGGGGGCAGCGCCGGGCCGCCGTCGGGAAGCGCGGTCTCGATGACCCCGCGCCGGTACTCGTGCACCGCCGTACCGAGTTCGGCGCCGTCACGGACCCGGACCACGAGCGCCCGCCCGGACAGTGTGCCGAAATCGACCCCGATCACGTACCGATCCGACGCGTCCACTTCGCTCATTTGCACCTCCGCCGTGTCACGGGGTTAGTGTTAGCGCTCACATATACATCCGTCAAGACACCTCCGGGCAACAGCTGCGTAACGAGCAGCGACACTCGGAACCGACGTCCGCCGCCCCGCGCGGACCGGCCCCGCCGCCGGCCGGGAGATCCACGCCAACGGTGCGGCCAAGCCGCGGGCCGACGCCCTGTTAACGACAACAACCGATGGAACTTCCGGAAATTCTCTCGGCGCTCCGGCCGCCCCGGGCCCCGGCGTCCAGACGCCGCCGCCGAGCCGCTCAGAGGGCCACTCAGCGGCTCTTTTTCTCGCCGCGACGCCCGCGGAGAACGGTCGCCGAGGGCCGCCCGCAGGCCGCCAGCCTATTTACAGTGTTTGATGTCAGCGATAACATTTCGCCATCCCCACATGTGGCGCCGCTGTCCGGGAAACCCCGGCGCCGCAGCCGGGCGGCGACGGACGGCGACCCCGTCGACCGCCGGAACCCCACCACCCACGAGCGCCCGCCGGCACCGACCGGCCGCTGGAACTGCCGTGCCGCGTCCGTCCCCGTGGACCACGGGCGACGCCGTGCGACCGGCGGGCCGCTCCCTTCCGGGCACCGCCACGGACGGCGCCCGGCCACCGAGGAGGACCCAGTGCGCAGATGGACCCGACGGACGCTCGCCGTCCTGGGCGTCGCGGCGGTGGCACTCGCCGCGACAGTCACCGACCAGGCCGTGGCACCGCATCCCGCCCGGGCGCTGGACAACGGCGTCGCCCGTACCCCGCCGATGGGGTGGAACACCTGGAACACCTTCGGCTGCAACATCAACGAGACCCTCATCCGCCAGACCGCCGACGCGATGGTCAGCAACGGCCTGCGCGACCTCGGCTACAAGTACGTCGTCGTGGACGACTGCTGGTTCGACCCCAACCGGGACGCGCAGGGCAACCTCCAGGCGCACCCGCAGCGGTTCCCCAGCGGGATGAAGTCGCTCGGTGACTACCTGCACGCCCGGGGCCTGCTGTTCGGCATCTACCAGGTGCCGCTGGACAAGACCTGCGCCCAGGTCGGCGGCACGTTCCCCGGCGCCACCGGCAGCCTCAACCACGAGTACCAGGACGCGCGGCAGTTCGCCGCCTGGGGCGTGGACTACCTCAAGTACGACTGGTGCTCCGGCACCGGCACCATCAACGACCAGGTGGCGCGGTTCGGCATCATGCGCGACGCGCTGGCCTCCACCGGCCGGCCGATCGTCTACAGCATCAACCCCAACAGCTACCACGCCAAGACCGGGCCGCTGCGCAACTGGAGCGACGTGGCGAACCTCTGGCGAACCACCGAGGACATCACCAACGCGTGGAACACCGGCCAGGCCAACGGCTACCCGATGGGCATCCAGAACATCGTCGACGTCACGGTGCCGCTGGCCGGATACGCCGCGCCCGGCGGGTTCAACGACCCGGACATGCTCGAGGTGGGCAACGGTGGCATGAACGACACCGAGATGCGCAGCCACTTCGCGCTCTGGTCCATGCTGGCCGCGCCGCTGATGATGGGCAACGACGTGCGCTCGGCGAGCGCGGCCACCCTGGCGATCCTGCGCAACGCGAACCTGGTCGCGATCAACCAGGACACGCTCGGCCGTCAGGCGGTCCAGGTCTCCTTCGACGGCACGCGGCGGGTGCTGGCCAAGCCGCTGGCAAACGGCGACGTGGCGGTTGCGCTGTTCAACCAGGGCGGCTCGACCACCACCGTCTCCACCACGGCGGCGGCCGTGGGCAAGAGCGGCAACTCGTTCACGCTGCGCGACGCGTGGACCGACGCCACCTCCACCAGCACCGGCACGATTTCCGCCAGCGTGCCCGCGCACGGCACCGTGGTCTACCGGGTCAGCGGGGGCGGCACCACCACCCCGCCGCCGGTCCCGACCACGTTCCGGCTGCGCAGCGAGTCGTCCGGCCGGTGCCTCGACGTGGACAACGCCGGCACCGCGAACGGCACCGGGACGCTGATCTGGGACTGCCACAACAACGCCAACCAGCAGTTCACCGCCAACGGGCAGGCGTTGCAGGTGCTCGGCAAGTGCCTGGACGTGCCGACGAACGCGACGGCCGGCACCCGGGTGCAGATCTGGGACTGCAACGGCGGCACCAACCAGCAGTGGACCGTCAACGGCAACGGCACGGTGAGCAACGGGCGCTTCCCGTCGCTGTGCCTGGACGTCGACAACGCGGGCACCGCCAACGGCACCCGGGTGATCGTCTGGACCTGCCACGGCAACGCCAACCAACGGTGGAGCCGGGCGTGAGCGGCTACGGCCGGTGAACGGCGGCCGGCCGGACGAAGGGGCGAGCGTCCGGCCGGCCGTCACCGGGCGCCGGCCGCCCGGCGCTTGTTCCAGATGTCGAACGCCACGGCGACGAGCAGCACCAGGCCCTTGACCACCGACTGGACGGACTGGTCGACGCCCATGAGCTGCATGCCGTTGCTCATCACCGCCATGATCAGGCCACCCACCATGGCGCCGACCACGGTGCCGACGCCACCGGTGACGGCCGCCCCGCCGATGAACGCCGCCGCGATCGCGTCCAGCTCGAACATGTTGCCGGCCGCCGGCTGGGCCCCGTTGGAGCGGGACGAGTAGATGACGCCCGCCACGGCGGACAGGAAGCCCATGTTGACGAAGATCCAGAAGTTGACGCGCTTCACCCGTACGCCGGACAGCATCGCCGCGGGCAGGTTGCCGCCGATGGCGTACACCTGGCGGCCGAACACCGTACGGCGGGTGAGCAGGCCGTAGACGAGCACGAGCACGGCGAGCACGATCAGCACGATCGGCAGGCCCCGGGCGTGGGCGAGCTGCCAGGCGAACCACATGACCACGGCGCCGACCACCACGATCCGCAGGACGAACAGCGGGAACGACTCCACCGGCTGCTCGTGGCGCACCCGGGCGACCCGGGTCCGGAACACGCTCACCGCGTACCCGACCACGGCGAAGGCGCCGATGAACAGCGTGAAGGCGTCGTAGCCCTGGCCGCCCAGCAGGCCGTTGAGGAAGCCGGCCGCGACCCGCTGGTACTCCTCCGGGAACGGCGACAGCGAGATGTTGTCCAGCACGCGCAGCGTCAGACCGCGGAACAGCAGCATGCCGGCCAGGGTGACGATGAACGCCGGGATGCCGGCGTACGCGACCCAGAGCCCGTGCCACGCGCCGACCGCGACACCCACCGCGAGCGCGGCCAGGACGCCGGCCCACCAGGGCATGCCCTCGCGGATGACCAGCACCGCCGAGACCGCTCCGGTGAGCGCCACCACCGATCCCACGGACAGGTCGATGTGGCCGCCGATGATCACGATCACCATGCCGATCGCGAGCACCAGGATGTAGGAGTACTGCAGGACGATGTTCGTCAGGTTGCCGGGGCTCAGCGAGACGCCGTCGGTCAGGACGGCGAACAGCGCGACGATCACCACCAGGGCGATGTAGATGCCGCTCTGCCGCAGGTTGCCCAGGATCAGCGCGCGCGGGTCGCTGGTGCCGGTGTGCAGGCTCGCCGCCGCGCCGGTGTCCGGCGCGGCGACCTTCTGGGGCGTGGGCTTCGTGCTGGTCATCGGACGAGATCCCTGTCCTTGGTCATGAGTTCCATCAGGTTCTCCTGGGTGGCGTCGGCCACCGGCGTCTCCCCGGTGATCCGCCCGGCCGCCAGGGTGTAGATGCGGTCGCACATGCCGAGCAGCTCGGGCAGTTCGGAGGAGATGAGCACGACGGCCTTGCCGTCTGCCACCAGCCGGTTGACGATCGTGTAGATCTCGAACTTGGCGCCCACGTCGATGCCCCGGGTCGGCTCGTCGAGGATCAGCACGTCCGGGTCGGTGAACAGCCACTTCGCCAGCACGACCTTCTGCTGGTTGCCGCCGGAGAGCTTGCCCACCACCGACATCACCGTCGGCGCCTTGATGTTCATGTCGCGCCGCCCCCGCTCGGCGACCTGAATCTCCCGGTTGCCGTCGATCCAGCCACGGCTGGCCAGCTTGTGCAGCGCGGCGGCGGAGACGTTGCCCCGCACGTCGTCGATCAGGTTGAGGCCGTAGTGCTTGCGGTCCTCGGTGGCGTACGCGATGCCGTTGGCGATGGCCTCGGCCACAGTGCGCGCCCGTACCTCACGGCCCCTGACGAACAGCCGGCCTCTGATGTCCCGGCCGTACGCCCGGCCGAACACGCTCATCGCCAGCTCCGTGCGCCCGGCGCCCATCAGGCCGGCGATGCCGACGACCTCACCGGCGCGTACGTGCAGCGAGGCCCGGTCGACGACCAGGCGGTCCTGGGTCGGGTGGCGCACCGACCAGTCCTCGATCCGCAGCACCTCGTCGCCCGGGGTGACGCTGCGGCTCGGGTAGAAGGCGGCCAGGTCGCGCCCGACCATGCCGCGGATGATCCGGTCCTGGGTGACGGCGCCGTCGGACATGTCCAGCGTCTCGACGGTACGGCCGTCGCGGATGACTGTGGTCGAGTCGGCGACGGCGGTGATCTCGCCGAGCTTGTGCGAGATCATGATGCAGGTGATGCCCTGGTCGCGCAGGCGGCGCATCAGGTCCAGCAGGTGCGCCGAGTCGACGTCGTTGAGTGCGGCCGTGGGCTCGTCGAGGATCAGCAGCCGTACCTTCTTGGACAGCGCCTTGGCGATCTCCACGAGCTGCTGCTTGCCGACGCCGAGCTGGATGACCGGGGTGACCGGGTTCTCGTGCAGCCCGACCGACCGCAGCAGCGCCGCGGCCTCCGCGTTGGTCCGGTGCCAGTCGATCAGCCCGCCGCGGCCGCGGCGCTCGTTGCCGAGGAAGATGTTCTCGGCGATCGACAGGTAGGGCACCAGGGCGAGTTCCTGGTGGATGATGACGATGCCGCGGGCCTCGCTGTCCTGGATCCCCCGGAATCCGACCGGCTCGCCGTCGAAGACGATCTGGCCGTCGTAGCTGCCCGCCGGGTAGACCCCGGACAGCACCTTCATCAGGGTGGACTTGCCGGCGCCGTTCTCACCGCAGATCGCGTGGATCTCGCCGCGCCGTACGGCGAGCGAGACGTCCTGGAGCGCGGCCACGCCCGGGAAGGTCTTCGTGATGCCCCGCATCTCGAGGATGTGATCGCTCATGGGTATCCGTCCTGCTCGTGGTCGAGGTGTCCGGAGCGGACGGGCCCGGTGGCGCGGTGGCCGCCGGGCCCGTCGCCGCGCGGGTCAGCCGGCCCGTCCGGCGGCGACCTCCTGCTCGGTCAGGTAGCCGGAGTCGATCAGGACGGACTTGATGTCCTCCTTGTAGACGGTCTGCACCGGCAGCAGGAACGCGGGCACGACCTTGACGCCGTTGTTGTACGCCTTGGTCTCGTTGGCCTTCGGCTCCTCCTTGCGCAGGAACGCCTCGGCGGCGATGACCGCCTGCTCGGCCAGCAGCCGGGTGTCCTTGAACACCGTCGAGCTCTGCACGCCGTCGTTGATCAGCTTGACCGAGGCGACCTCGGCGTCCTGGCCGGTCACCACCGGCATCTTCTTGGCGCCGCCGCGGTAGCCGGCGTTCTGCAGCGCGGTGATGATGCCGCGGGACAGGCCGTCGAACGGCGACAGCACGCCGTCGACCTTGCTGCCGTCGTTGTAGCTGGAGGTGAGCAGGTCCTCCATCCGCTTCTGCGCGGTCTCCTGCTGCCAGCGCAGGATGGCCGCCTGCTCGATCTTGGTCTGCCCCGACTTGACCTTCAGCGTGCCGGCGTCGAAGTACGGCTTGAGCGTGTCCATCGCGCCGTTGAAGAAGAAGCCGGCGTTGTTGTCGTCCAGCGACCCGGCGAACAGCTCCACGTTGAACGGGCCGGTCGCGGTGCCCTTGGCGCCGTCCTTGGTGAGCAGGCCGAGGCCGACCAGGAGCGCGTTGGCCTGCGCCACGCCGACCTTGTAGTTGTCGAAGCTGACGTAGAAGCTCACGTTCGGGCTGTTGCGGATGAGCCGGTCGTAGGAGATGACCGGGATCTTCGCGGCCGCGGCGGCCTGGAGCTGGCCGCTGAGCGCGGTGCCGTCGATCGGGGCGATGACCAGCACGTCCGCGCCCTGCGTGATCATCTGGTCGATCTGCTGCGACTGGGTCGGGATGTCGTCCCCGGCGTACTGCAGGTCGACCTTGTAGCCCTTGGCCTGGAGCTTCTCCTTCACCGAGTTGCCGTCGGCGATCCATCGTTCCGAGGTCTGCGTCGGCATCGAGACGCCGATCGTCAGGTCGCCGGGCTTGGCCGAGCTGGTGTCTCCGCCGCCTCCCGCGCCCTCGCCGCTGCAGGCGGCCAGGCTGATCGCGAGCGCGGCACCGCTGAGTGCGGCCAGAAGTCGTCTGCGCACGAGCGTCCTCCCTGTCGTGGCGGTCCCTGTGACACAGGTAACCCTCACGGGGAGTGTTAACGCTCACAAGTTGCCCCGTCAACCAAACGCGCGAAATGCGCATGTCTCTTTCTCGTAACAGAGACGGCGGTCCAGGTCGGACGGGACGGCGTGACGGAGCACCGCGGGGGCGGCGCGCGCCGCCCCCGCGGTGGCCCGGATCAGGTCGCGGAGCAGGTGGGTGTCATGCCCGATCCGCTGCCGTTGCCTTGGAACCCGAACTCGGCGCTCTGGCCGGCGCCGAGCTGGCCGTTGTAGTCCACGTTCGTGAACCGCACCGTGCCGCTGTTACCACTGGCCGTCGCGCTCCAGGTGTTCGTGATGCTCGCGCCGCCCGGCAGCGTCATGCTGACCGTCCATCCCCGGGTGCCCGACGAGCCGGCTGTCACCTTCACGTTGGCGACGAAGCCACCGGTCCAGGAGTTCAGCGTCACCGAGGCCGAACATCCACCCTGGCCCGGCGGCGGGGTGGTCGGGTTGTTCGGCGGCGGCGTCGTGGTCGGCGGCGGGTTGTTGCCCCCGGCGTTCAGCGCGTCGAGCACCGCGTTGTACGCCGCCTTCTTGTTGCCCGAGCAGTCGAACAGCAGCGCGTTGTCCGAGCCGCGCCACGAGTCGCAGTCCCGCACGCCCCACACCGTGATGCCGGTGCAGCGCGACACCGCCAGGCAGGCGCGGGTCACGGCGGCGTAGATGTTCGCCTGGTTGCCGCCGGTCATCACGTCCAGCTCGGTGATCTGCACCTCGACGCCCAGGTCGGCGAAACGCTGGAGGTTGGCCTGGTAGTCACCGGGGATCGTGGTGCCCAGGTGCGACTGGAAGCCGACGCAGTCGATCGGCACGCCCCGCGACTTGAAGTCGCGGACCATGTTGTAGATGCCCGTCGACTTCGCGTTGATGCCGTCGGTGTTGTAGTCGTTGTAGCAGAGCTTCGCGCCCGGGTCGGCGGCGCGGGCGGCCCGGAACGCGGCCTCGATCCAGTCGTTGCCGGTGCGCTGCAGGTTCGAGTCGCGGCGCCCGCCGCTGCCGCCGTCGGCGAACGCCTCGTTCACCACGTCCCAGGCGTAGATCTGCCCGCGGAAGTGGGTGGCGACCTGGGTGACGTGGTTGATCGCGGCGTTGCGCAGCGCGCTGCCGGACAGGCCCTGCGCCCACGACGGCTGCTGCTGGTGCCAGAGCAGCGCGTGCCCGCGCACCGACATGCCGTTCGCGCGGGCGTGGCTGACCAGCCGGTCGCCACCGGTGTAGCTGAACCGCCCCTGCTGCGGCTCGGTGGCGTCCCACTTCATCTCGTTCTCGGCCACCACGGAGTTGAACTCGCGGTTCAGCACCGTGGCGTACGTGTTGTCGGACAGCTTGTTGGTGGCGACCGCGGCGCCGAAGTAACGGCCCTTCTCGGCCGCCGCCGCGCGCAGCGTGGTGCCGGCGCTCGCGGCCGGCGCCAGGGCCACGGCCATCCCGGCGGCGAGCGCGCCGGCCAGGATGCCGGTGGTCAGCAAGGCTCTCTTTCGTCTCATGCGGATTCCTCTTCCGGGGGTTACGCGATGGTGGTGGTGCGAATCCCCGACCCCGCGTCCGGTGGCGGTGTCGGGGTACGCCCAGCGCGGCTCGCCCGGTGAGCCTTGCGGCGCTCGTGCCCTGCCATCGACTGTGAGCGATAACATCCCCCGGCGTCAACCCCTGCCGCCTAGGGATAGACGTCCTCGTGCGCCTTGCGGTAGTCGACGATCTCGTCCAGCCGGCCGGTAGCGGCGTGCGTCACCCAGGCCGGGTTGCCCAGCAGCGCGCGACCCAGCGCGACCAGGTCGAACTCCCCGTCCGCCAGCCGCGCGGCCAGGCCCGCCACCGACTCCGGGCCGTCCGGGCGCAGGAAGTCCCGCCGCAGCCCGACCGAGCCGACGGTGATCGACGGCAGGCCGGTGAGCCGCTTCGCCCAGCCGGCCAGGTTCAGCGCCGAGCCGGGGAACGCGGGCTGCCAGAAGCGGCGCTGCGAGGCGTGCAGCACGTCGGCGCCGGCCTCGGCGAACGCGCCGAGGATTCGCGCCAGCTCGGCCGGGGTCTCGGCGATCCGCGCGTCGAACGCGCGCTCCTTGAACTGGGAGAATCGCACGATCACCGGCCGGTCCGCCGGGACCTGCGCGCGGACCGCGCGCACCACCGCCGCCGGGAACGCCGCCCGCCGCTCCGGTGAGCCGCCGAACGCGTCGGTCCGGCGGTTCGTGTACGGCCACAGGAACTCGTCCAGCAGGTAACCGTGCGCGGCGTGGATCTCGATCGCGTCGAACCCGGCCCGGACCGCGACCCCCGCCGCGTCCGCGTACGCCGCGAGCAGGGTGTCCACGTCGGCGGCGGTCATCGCGTACGGCGCCGGGCGGCCCGGCTCGCGTACCCCCGAGGGGGTCCACGCCGGACGGCCGTCCACCGGCTCACGCAGGCTGCCCAGGTGCCACAGCTGCGCGGCGATCCGGCCGCCGGCGGCGTGCACCGCCTCGACCACGCCCCGCCAGCCGGCCTCGGCCGCGCCGGCGGTCATCCGCGGCACGGTGTCCTCGTGGCCGGCGCTGGGATGGTCCACCAGCACGCCCTCGGTGACGATCAGGCCGATGCCGGCCGCGGCGCGGCGCCGGTAGTAGTCGGCCATCTCGGGCGTCGGCACGCCGCCCGGCGCGCGGTTACGGGTCATCGGCGCCATGACGAAGCGGGACGGCAACGACAGGCCGGCGACGGTGACCGGCTCCAGCAGCGGCGTCACCGGCGATGCGGTGTCCAGTGTCGCGTTCATGACCCGACGCTAGGAGTTGACACCGGTGTCAAGGGCAAGCGCTCAGGCGGCCGGATCCCGGGTGTCCTCGGTCACCGTCATGTCGGACACCACGTCGTCGAGCACCGCGACGGCGTGCGCGAGCCGCGCCATCTCGGCGGTCATCCGAGCCCGCTCCTCGCGCAGCCGGTCGGTGAGCCACGACGTGCGGATCTCCGGATCGGTCACGCAGGGCAGCAGCTCGGCCATCCGGCGGCTGCTCAGCCCGGCGTCGAACAACCGCTGGATGAGCCGGACCCGGTCCACCGCCGAATCGGCGAAGACCCGCTGCCCGCTCGGCGTCCGCAGGGCGGCGAGCAGGCCCTGCTGCTCGTAGTACCGGATGGACCGGGCGCTCACCCCGGTACGCGCCGACAGCTCCCCGATCCGCATCGCGCCTCCCCGCTCGCCGGACCTCCATCATCGAGCATGCCGCGCCGGTCAGGACAGCAGCTCGACGTACCCGTCGGTGCCGTGCACCCGGATCCGCCCGCCGTCGGGGATCAACCGGGTCGCGTCCGGCACCGCCACCACCGCGGGCAGGCCGTATTCGCGGGCGATCACCGCGCCGTGCGTCATCAGGCCGCCCACCTCCGTCACCAGGCCCGCGACTGCGACGAACAGCGGCGTCCAACTCGGGTCGGTGTGCGCGGTGACGAGGATGTCGCCCGGCTCCAGGTCGGCACCGGCCAGGTCCGTCACGACCCGCGCCCGCCCCTCGACGACGCCGGCCGAGACCGCCAGCCCGGCCAGGGCGCCCGGCGGCACGTCGGCGCGCCGGTACGAGCCGTTCAGGGCCTCGCCGTCCGAGGTGAGCACCCGGGGCGGGGTGAGCGCCTGGTGCGACCGGAACTCCTCCCGGCGCCTGCGGATCAGCCCGGCGTCCACCCGCCCGGTGGCCGCGACCTCCCGGAACTCGTCGAAGGTGAGGTAGAAGACGTCCTCCGGGCCGGCGAGCACACCGGCGCGGGCCAGCCGGTCGGCCTCCGCCATGAGCGCCTGCTTGTACACGGCGTAGCGGCTGACGATGTCGTACTTCGGGTACTCCCGGTAGCCGGCGAACGTCCGTACCCGGTCGATCATCGCCTGCGTCTCGGCGGCCTTGCGCTCGCCGTCGGGCAGCGCGCGCAGGCGGTCGAGCACCTCCCGGGCCTTCGCCCACGCCCGCTCCCGGCCGTCGGCGAAGCGGCGCGCGGCGGCGCCCGGGGCGAAGGTGCGGACGTGGTCCAGGATCAGCGGCACGAGCGTGGCCGGGCACTCGCTCCACCGTGGCCGGGTGATGTCGATCTCGCCGACGCAGCGCATGCCGTACCGGTCCAGGTAGCCCTCGACGGCCGCGCGTGCCTCGACGCCGCCCGGCAGCTTCGGCAGTTCGTCCAGGAACCCGTCGTCGGCGCCGTCCCGCAGGAACGCCACCACCTCGGGGTACGCGCGGACCACGTCGGCCACGTCGAGCAACGCCAGGCCCATCTCGGCGGTGACGTTGCCGGGCGCGGACAGCGTGAGCGTGTCGGCGGCGTCGCGTTCGCCGAGCCACTCCCCCAGCTTGTCGTTGAGCCACCAGGTGGCCTGCATCCCGGCCATGATCACCTGAGCGCTCACCGGATCGGTGAGCACCCGCTTGTGCTCGGCGAACGCCTCGTCCAGGAAGTCGAACAGCCCGGACCCGGACCGGCCCCGGATGTCGCGGCGCAGGGCGGCGACCGACTCCCGGCTGCGCTCGATCAGCGCGGTGACGATCGCCGGGTCGGTGTCGATCGAGGGCGGCGGCCCGCTCGCGGGCGGGCCGGCCGGTGCGGGGTCCGGCGCGGCCGGTGCAGGGTCCGGCGCGACCGGTACGACGTCACGGGCGAGGACCGTCTCCAGCGCGTCCCGGGTGAGCGGGTCGGCCCGGCCGATCATGCCCAGGAACGCGGCCCGGCCCGCCGCCGTGGACAGGTGCGGCGTGGCGTCGACGAACAGCCGGCCGCCCGCCTCGTGCATCGGCGCCATGGCGGTGAGCCGCCACATCGACAGGCCCAGCGGCCTCATCGCGTCGGTCATCATCTGCTGGTGGCCGACCGACAGGTAGACGTGGAACCGCCCGTCCGCGGCGGCCGCCGGCACCGGGAACAGCGTGGTGATCGGCCGGCTCTGGAGGATGTGGACGTCGTCCCCGGTCACTGCCCACTCGACGTCCTGCGGGCAGCCGAAGTGCGCCTCGATCCGCCGGCCCAGCGCGGCGAGGCGTACCGCCTGCGCGCCGGTCAGCGCGGGCTGGGCCTGCCGCGCCGGGTCGACCGGTGTCTCCCGGGTGCCGCCGCCGGGTGCCGCGTGCACCGCCCGCGCCTTCGCGCCGATCGTCCGGCCGGCCACCACGCCGTCGCGCACCGTGAACACGTCCGGGTTCACCAGGCCGGAGACCAGGGCCTCGCCGAGACCGAAGCCGGCCTCGATCGACACCACCGTCCGGTCGCCGGTGACCGGGTCGGCGGTGAACATGACCCCCGCCGCGTCCGGGACGACCATCCGCTGCACCACCACCGCCATCTCCACGGCGCGGTCGTCGATGCCGTGGCGCCGCCGGTAGGTCACGGCACGGTCGGTGAACAGCGAAGCCCAGCAGCGGCTGACGTGCCGCAGCACCTCGGCCGTGCCGACCACGTTGAGGTAGGTGTCCTGCTGGCCGGCGAACGAGGCGTCCGGCAGGTCCTCGGCTGTCGCACTCGACCGCACGGCGTACGCGGCCTCCGTGCCGAGCCCGGCCAGCGCGGCGGTGACCGCCGCCGCGACCTCGCCCGGCAGCGGGGCCCGCTCGACCGCGCGACGGACCTCGGCGGCGGCCGCGCGGATCGCCGCCGGGTCGTCCGCGTCCGCGCGGGCGAGCCGCTCCAGCGGGCCGGCCAGCGCCGGCGTCCGCGCCACGGCCAGCCGGAACGCATCGGTGGTGACGCAGAAACCCGGAGGTACGCGCACCCCGCCGAGCCGCGTCAGCGCCCCCAGGTGCGCACCCTTGCCCCCCACCGCGGCGATCCGCGTCTCGTCCACCTCGTGCAGTTGCCACACGTACCGTCCGGTCATGCCGTGCCCCCGTTTTCGCAGCTCGACCCGCATCGGCCGATGATTCTGCGGCATCACCGGGGCCTTGCGGCAAGACCCGGGGTGCGATATACGTTGATAGTGGCGAGGAGAGGTGTCTCCTTGCCTTTAGTTTTTCCGCACCACCAACCCTTGCCCTGACCCGCTGCCGTCGCGTGAGTCAGATCTCCCCGCCCCGGGTGGAGTGCCGGGGGCGCGACGGGGCAAGAAGCGACCACGAGGCCGCGACGCGGCCCGGACGAGCGGGACCGGACGGGGTGGGGGAGACTCGGGCGATGAGCGGCGCTGACACCGACCCGCGTACGCGTGCCGACGTCTTCGCCGTCGACGGTGAGATCGGGCCGGACCTGGCGCGGATCGACTGGTCGGCGCACCCACTGGGCCCGCCGGACACCTGGCCGCAGAGCCTGCGGACCGCGGTGCGGATCCTGCTGTCCTCCCGGTTCCCGATGTGGATGGCCTGGGGGCCGCAGCTCACCTTCTTCTGCAACGCCGCCTACCGGCGGGACACGCTCGGCCGCAAGTACCCGTGGGCGCTGGGGCTGCCGGCGAACGAGGTGTGGGCGGAGATCTGGGACGACATCGGCCCCCGCGTCGACACCGTGCTGCGCACCGGCGAGGCGACCTGGGACGAAGGGCTGCTGCTGTTCCTGGAACGCGCCGGCTACCGCGAGGAGACCTACCACACGTTCTCCTACAGCCCGCTGCGCGCCGACGACGGCGGACTGGTCGGAATGCTCTGCGTGGTCAGCGAGGACACCGAGCGGGTCATCGGCGAGCGGCGGATGGCGACGCTGCGCGACCTCGGCTCGGACCCGAGCGTCATCCGCACCGAGCAGGAGACACTCGCGTTCGTCAGCCGCCAGCTGGCCCGCAACCCGCAGGACCTGCCGTTCACCCTCACCTACCTGTACGACGACGGCGGGGCCCGGCTGGTGGAGGCGACCGGCCTGCCGGACGGGCACCCGGCGGCCCCGGCCACGCTGTCGCTCGATGACCCGGCCGCCCCGTGGCCGGCCGGCGCCGTCGGCGAGGGCGAGTCGGTGCGGGTCACGCTCGACGGCCCGGCCTTCGCGGACCTGCCGACGGGCGTCTGGCCCGCCGCGCCGGCCGAGGCGCTGCTGGTGCCGCTGCGCCAGCAGGGCGGTGCGCCGTACGGGTTCCTGGTCGCCGGGCTGAACCGCTACCGGGCGCTGGACGACGGGTACCGCGGCTTCGTGGAGCTGACCGCGGGGCATCTGGCCACCGGCATCGCCAGCGCCCGCAGCTACCAGGCGCAGCAGCGGCGGGCCGAGGAGCTCGCCGAGCTGGACCGCGCGAAGACCGCGTTCTTCTCCAACATCAGCCACGAGTTCCGCACCCCGCTGACCTTGATCATGGGACCGCTGGACGAGCTGCGCAGCCGGTTGCCGGACGCCGACGAGCGGGTCCGGGCCGAGCTGGACGTGATCCGCCGCAACGGCCTGCGCCTGGGCAAGCTGGTGAACAGCCTGCTCGACTTCTCCCGGATCGAGGCCGGGCGGATGCAGGCCCGCTACGAGCCGGTGGACCTGGCCGCGGTGACCGCCGACCTGGCCAGCGTCTTCCGGTCGGCGATCGAACGGGCCGGCCTGTCCTTCGAGGTCGACTGCCCGCCCCTGCCCGAGCCGGTACACCTGGACCTCGGCATGTGGGAGAAGGTGGTGCTGAACCTGCTCAGCAACGCGCTGAAGTTCACCTTCGACGGCACCATCCGGGTGGAGCTGCGCGGCGAGGGCGACGCGGCCGTGCTGCGGATCTCCGACACGGGCATCGGCGTACCCGCCGACGAGATGCCGCGCCTGTTCGAGCGGTTCCACCGCATCGAGAACGCCCGCTCCCGTTCCGACGAGGGCAGCGGCATCGGCCTCGCCCTGGTCAAGGAGCTGGTCACGCTGCACAGCGGTGACATCGACGCGCACAGCACGGTGGGCCGGGGCACCACCTTCACGATCCGGCTGCCGTTCGGCACCGCGCACCTGCCCGCCGACGCGCTCGCCCCGGCGGGCACCGACCGGACACCGGCGTCCGCCGAACCGTTCGTGCAGGAGGCGCTGCGCTGGCTGCCGGCCGAACCGGACGGCGCCGTCGGCGGGGACGACCCGGCCGGCGGAACACTCCAGCCACTGCGCGGCGGGGCACCGGCCCGCATCCTGGTGGCCGACGACAACGCCGACATGCGGGAGTACCTCACCCGGCTGCTGCGCTCGGCCGGGCACGAGGTGCACGCGGTCGCCGACGGGCGGGCCGCGCTGGACGCAGCCCGCGCGCACACTCCCGACCTGGTGGTCAGCGACGTGATGATGCCCCGGCTCGACGGCCTGCAACTGGTCGCCGCGCTGCGCGCCGACCAGCGGACGGCCGGCACCCCAGTGCTGCTGCTGTCCGCCCGCGCCGGTCAGGAGGCCTCGATCGAAGGGCTGGAAGCAGGCGCCGACGACTACCTGGTCAAGCCGTTCCCGGCCGCCGAACTACTGGCCCGCGTCCGCGCGAACGTGGAACTGGCCCGGCTGCGCAACCACCACGCCCGCTGGCGTACCGCGCTCGTCGACTCGTTGCAGGAGGCGTTCTTCGTCTGCGACGAGGACGGCGCGGTCGTCGAGATCAACGCGGCGTTCACCGGCATCCTCGGGTACGGAACCGAAGGGCTGCCCTATCCGGCGGTGCACCCGTGGTGGCCGGACCGGGAGGCCGAGCCCGAGGCGCACCGCCAGGTGGCGGAGGCGTTCTCGACGCTCGTGGGGCAGACCCGTGGCACGTACACCGTGCCGGTGACCCACCGCGACGGGCACCGGATCTGGATCTCGGCCGCGTTCAACCAGGTCGACGACCCGGACAGCGGCCGCCGGATGATCGTCGGCACGTTCCGCGACGTCACCGCCGAGCACTACGCGGTGCAGCGGGAGACCGCCCTGGCCGGTCTCAGCATGCGACTGTCGGAGGCCGACGATCTCACCGACGCGCTGCTCGGGGTGCTGGACGAGCTGCGCAAGCTGTGGCGCGCCTCCGGCGTGCTCACCGCCGTCTTCGGCGACCTGCCCGCCCCCGAGGTGACCGCCACCGACCCGGCGGCACGGTGGGACACGCTGCCGCCGGAGCGCCGGCAGGCGCTGCTCGCGCTGCGGGACACCCCGCTGCTGACGCCGGTGGCGACGCGTACGCACGGCGCCGGCATCGCCGTCGAGCACCCGCACGGCACCATGGCGCTCTGGATCGACCTGGGCGAGAAGCGGCCCTTCACCGAGCAGGACCAGACGCTGCTGGCGCTGCTGGCCGGCCACATCGGTCAGGGCCTGCACCGGGTGCACCAGATCGACCAGCAGCGGGAGACCGCGCTGGCCCTGCAACGGGCCATCCTCGGCCCGGCGCAGCTCCCCGCCGGTTTCGCGGTGCGGTACTCCCCCGCCGCGATGCCGCTCAAGGTCGGCGGCGACTGGTACGACACCGTGGAACTGCCGGACGGGCGCATCGGCATCGTGGTCGGCGACTGCGTGGGACACGGCCTTCAGGCCGCGACGGTGATGGGTCAGCTGCGCAGCGCCTGCCGCGCGCTGCTGTTGCAGGACCCGAGCCCGGCCCGCACGCTCGTGGCGCTGGACCGGTTCGCCGCGCTGCTGCCGGGCGCGTCCTGCGCCACCGTCTTCTGTGGTGTGCTCGACCCGGCCACCGGCCTGATGCGCTACTCCAGCGCCGGTCACCCGCCGGCCATCGTGGTCCGCGCCGACGGCACTCCCGAGCTGCTGCAGCACGGCCGGTCCCGGCCGCTGGCCGTACGCCTCGGGCAGGAACGTCCGGAGGCGGAGACGTCGGTGCCGCCGCGCGCCACCCTGATGCTCTACACCGACGGCCTGGTGGAACGCCGCCGTCAGCCGATCACCGCCGGCATCGCCCGCGCCACCGACGCCATCCAGCAGGGCCACCACGCGCCGGTCGAGGTGCTGGCGACCGAGATCATGGACCGGCTCACCCCGGACGGGGGCTACCACGACGACGTGGCCCTGCTGCTCTACCGTCACCCCGGGCCGCTGGAACTGGAGTTCCCCGCCGAGTCGACGCGCCTGGCCGAGGTCCGCACCGCGCTGCGGGGATGGCTGGACCGTTGCGGGCTGGCCCCGGGTCACGCGTACAACATCCTGGTGGCGGCCGGGGAGGCGTGCGCCAACGCGATCGAGCACGGGCACCGCGACAACCCGGGCGGACGGATCCGGCTGCGCGCCGCCGCCACCGCCGGCGCGCTGCGCCTGAGCGTCACCGACAGCGGCCACTGGCGCGACCGGGACCAGCCTCCCGACCCGCACCGCGGCCGGGGACTCGTGCTCATGCGCGCGCTGATGGACAGCATCAGCGTCACCCCGGGGGCCACCGGCACCACCGTCGACATGCAGGCGAGGATCACGCCATGAGCACGTCCCTGACTCTGACCACGAGCGACAGCCCGGACGGCGTCCGCGTCCTGGCCGCCGTCGGTGAGATCGACATGAGCAACGCGTCCACCTTCGCCGACGCGCTGGCCGACGCCGTACGCCCCGACGGCGAACCCCTGGTCGTGGACCTCACGAAGGTGGAGTACCTGGACAGCGCCGGGCTGGCCGCGCTGTTCCCGCACGCCGACCGGATCACGCTGATCGCCGGCCCGCTGCTGGAGCCGCTGCTGACCATCTCCGGGCTGGCCGACCTCACCACGGTCCGCAGCGCCTGACGCCGCAGCGGCGTCAGGCGCTCTCGCGGGCCGGGCGCCGTCGGCCCTGTCGCCTGGCCGGGCGCTGCCGCGGGGTCAGGCGCCGTTGCGGACGATCACCAGCGGCGAGTGGGCGTGGTGCAGCACCGCGTGGCTTACCGAGCCGAGCAACAGCCCGCCCAGCGCGCCCCGGCCGTGCGCGCCGACCACCACGAGCTGGGCGTCCTTCGACTCCTCCACGAGCACCCGGGCCGGGGCGCCGCGCAGCGACCGCTGCCGTACCGGCACGTCCGGGTAACGCTCGGCCCAGCCGGCGATCGACTCGGCGAGGACGCGCCGGGACTCCTCGGCGAGCGCCTCCGGGTCGTACACCAGCGGCAGGATGTCGCCGGGGCCGATCGGGGTGGGGTACAGCCAGGCGTGCACCACGATCAGCGACGCGCCCCGGCGGGCGGCCTCCTCGTACGCGTACCCGACCGCCGCGGTGGACAGCTCGGAGCCGTCCACGCCGACCACGACCGGGCCATCGGCGCGCGCCTCGCCGCGCGTCACCAGCACCGGGCAGTGTGCGCGGGCCGACACCTGGAGCGTGACCGAGCCGATCAGCAGGCCGGCGAACCCGCCCAGGCCCCGGTGGCCGAGCACGATCAGCGCCGCCTCGCGGGACTCGGCGACCAGCACCGCAGCCGGTGCGCCGTCGACCACCACGCCGGTGACCGGGACGTCCGGGGCGACCTTGCCGGCCTCGGCGACCGCCTCGGCGACGACCCGTTCGGCCTGGTTGCGCAGGCCGGCGCCGGCGGGCGCGCCCGGGGCCGGGGTGAGCGGCGCGCGGGTCAGCGGCCAGATGAACGCGTGGACGACCTGCAGCGGCCGGTTGCGGTCGGCAACCTCGCGGGCGGCCACCCGGACCGCGTCCAGCGAGGCGGCGGAGCCGTCCACGCCCACCACGACGGGGGCCTGCGAGTGGATCGTCATGTCGTCCTCCTTCACTCGTGCTCAGCCTGCCGGTCAGGCGGCCGGCCCGGCAGGGTCCGGGGTCACGGCGTGCGGGCCGTTGGTCCCGCGGAAACGGCGGGTCAGCCGCAGCACCAGCCCCGGCAGTACGCCGATCGCGGCGCAGGCGAGCAGGTCGAGCGCGCTGAGCGGGGACGTGCCGAGCAGCTCGCGCAGCGGCGGCAGCAGCACGCCCGCGACCTGAAGCACAGCGGAGATCGCCACCGCCACCGGCAGCGCGAGGTTGCGCTCGCGCGAGCCCGGGGTACGGATCGCGCGGACCGCCAGCGCCACGCCGAGCTGGGCCAGGCCGAGCACCACGAACACCACCGACTGCCACGGCCGGTCGGCCGCCGCGGCCCACACCCCCGCGCCCAGCGTCGCCGCGGCGATCAGCCCGCCGGTGACCAGCACGTCCCGGCCCAGGCCGGCGCCGAGCACCGACTCCTGCGGCGAGCGGGGCGGCCGGCGCAGCGTGCCCGGCTCGGCCGGCTCCGCGCCGAGCGCCACCCCGGGGACGCCGTGGGTGAGCAGGTTGATCCAGAGGATCTGCGCCGGCAGCAGCGGCACCGGCAGGCCGAACAACGGGCCGAGCAGCATCACCGCGATCTCGGCCACGCCACCGGCGAGCGCGTAGCGCAGGAAGCGGCGGATGTTGTCGTAGATCCGGCGGCCCTCGCCGATGGCGGTCGCCACGGTGGTCAGGTCGTCGTCGACGAGCACCAGATCGGAGGCCTGCCGGGCCACCTCGGTGCCGCCGCCCATCGCCACGCCGATGTCCGCGCGGCGCAGCGCCGGGGCGTCGTTGACGCCGTCGCCGGTCATCGCCACCACATGCCCCCGGTTCTGGAGGCCGGCGATGATGTCGAGCTTCTGTTCCGGCTGGGTCCGCGCGTACACCCGGGTCTCGGGGTGGGCGCCGCCCGGGTCGCCGTCGTCGCCGTTGGCGAGCGGGTCGCCGTCGCGCCAGAGCCCGAGCCGTCCGCCGATGGCGGCAGCGGTCGCCGGGTGGTCGCCAGTGATGAGGACCAGCCGGATGCCGGCCTCCTCGAAGCCCGCGGCGATGCCGGGCGCAGCGGCGCGCAGCGGGTCGCCGACCGCGACCAGGCCCAGCGGGCGCAGGCCGGTCGGCCGGGCCGGGTCGGGCAGGGTGTCGACCACCGCGGAGGCCACCGCCAGCACGCGCAGCCCTTCGGTGGCGAGCCGGTGCGCGGCGTCGGTCAGCTCGGCCAGTTCCGCGGCGTCGGCGTCCACCAGCGGCGCGGCCAGCAGGTTCTCCGGCGCGCCCTTGCAGACCACCAGGTAGCGCCCGTCGCAGCGGCGGTGCACGGTGGTCATCCGGCGCAGGTCCTGGTCGAACGGGGCCTCCGCGACGCGGGGCCAGGCGTCCCGGGTGGTGTCCGGGTCCAGGCCGCAGCGGGCGCCGAACGTGACGAGCGCGGCCTCCAGCGGGTCACCGATCGCCGTCCACTCGGGCCGCTCGTCGGTCGGCGGCGTCACAGTGGCGTCGTTGCAGAGCAGCCCGGCGCGGGCGAGGGCACGCAGCTCGTCGGGGGCGCTCACCGGCTCGCCCCGGTGGTGCACCTCGCCGTCGGGCGCGTAGCCGGTGCCGGTGACGGCGTAGCGGTCGCGGCCGGGGACGACCGCGTACTGCACCGCCATCCGGCCCTCGGTGAGCGTGCCGGTCTTGTCGGAGGCGATCACGGTGACCGAGCCGAGGGTCTCCACCGCGTGCAGCCGGCGGGGGATGGCGCGGCTACCGGCCATCCGGCGCGCCCCCAGGGCGAGCGCCAGCGTGACGACGGCGGGCAGCGACTCCGGTACGGCCGCCACCACGAGGCTGACGGCGGTGACGGCCATCTGCGTGACCGGCCGCCCGTCGAGCACGCCGATGGCGAAGACCAGCCCGGAGAGCACCACGGCGGTCAGGCCGAGCACGCGGCCGAGCGAGGACAGGCGTCGTTGCAGCGGGGTGGGCGCCGGCCGGGTCGCCGCGACCAGGGCGCTGATCCGGCCCAGCGCGCTCGCCGCGCCGGTGCGCGCCACGGTTCCGGTGGCGCGGCCGGTGGTGACCACGGTGCCGGCGCTGGCCTCCTCCCCCGCGACCCGGGCCACCGGCACCGACTCGCCGGTCAGCGCCGACTCGTCCAGGCTGAGGCGTACCGCGTCGGTGAGATCGAGGTCGGCGGGCACCACGTCGCCCGCCTCCAGCCGGACCAGGTCGCCGCGCACCAGGTCGGCGGCGGGCAGCACGAGGTCACGGCCGTCGCGGACCACACGCGCGGTCGGTGCGGCGAGCCGGTCCAGCGCGGCGACGGCCCGGTCGGCGCGTACCTCCTGCACCACGCCGATCGCCGTGTTGATCAGGACTACCAGCACGATCACGGCGGTGTCCGGGTAGTCGCGCAGCAGCGTGGTCACCACGGCGGCGGCGAGCAGCAGCGCCACCAGCGGGTCGGTGAGCTGGCGGAACACCCGGCCGGCCAGCCCGCGTTTGCGCGGGGCGGCAACGGTGTTCGGGCCGTCGGCGCGCAGCCGGGCGGCCGCCTCGGCCGAGCCGAGCCCGGTCGCGGGGGCCGGAGAGATCTCGGTGGGCGTCGTCGCTGTCGCCGGCCCGCCGTTGATCACCACATCGTCCTCCATGTCGTCGCCGCCCGCGCCGGGCAATCCCAGCATGCCGCGCGGGCGGGCACGGATCGCAGGGCCGAGGGCCTGTCGGATCCGGGACCAACGGCCCCCGCGTACGGGGCAGCGCGGCGCCCGGCGCGCCGGTAACGTCCGCTCGGTGAACCGGACACGCGCCGCCACCGGGCCGACACCTCCGTCCCGTCACCGGTGGCTCCGGTGGACGCTCGCGGTGCTCCTCCTCGCGTCGGCCGGGTGCGGGAGGGGGATCGGGGAGGAGAACGGCGACGCGCTGGCGCGCGACGCCGCGGCGGCGGAGGCGAAGCAGCTCAACACGGAGCTGGGGCACCGCAACCGGGCGCGGGACGCCGGGTCGATCGCGGCGGCCGAGATCGTCCAGGAGCCGACCGACGCCGCGTCCGGCGGTGGTGTGACAGTCCGGCGGGAGGCGCTGGCCTGGTCCGGGCGCACCTCCGGGAACGAGCGGGCCACAGTCGACGTGCGGTTCGTGGTGACGGTGCCGGAGCAGCCGCCGGTGTCGATCGGTGGCGCGAGCAACAGCGCCGGTGAGGCCGTGCGCTGCTACCGCTACGAGTTCGAGCTCTACCGCTACACGACGTACCACGAGATCGACTGTCCGAGCGGCCCCGCTCCCTCGCCGCCCACCGCCGCGCCGGTGCCGAAGGTGCCCGAGGACGGGCGGCAGCGACTCACCGCCGTGCTGCGCACCGCCACCGCGGAGACGCTGGCGGACGCGGTGCGGGCGGCCTTCCCGCAGGACTGGATCACCGTCGACACGACGGTGCACGAGGGCGCGCTCGTCGCCGCCGTCGGCGTACCGGCCGAACGGGACTGCCTTCTGCTCGTCCGCACGCCGGCCGGGAAGATCGAATCCCCCGGGTACGACCGGATCTGGCTGGAGCCGGGCGAGACCGGCTGCAAGACCGCCCTCTACGTGGCACCGCCGCGCTGACGTACCGGTTTGCCGCGTGGTCGCCGGGGCACCTGACGGTCATGACTGATCCGGAGCAGTTCCAGCGGCAGCAGGAGGGCGCGCTCGAGCGCGGGCAGGTGTTCCAGGACGCCGAGGGGCGGCGTACCCGGGACCCGGGTGCCGGGGCGGAGAACGCGGAGAGCGAGGCCGACCGCAACGCCGAGCGTCTGGCACGCGGCGAGGTGGGCCCGGGCGTGCCGGAGGACTGACGTGCCGAGGCGGGTGTCAATGTAGCGTTGACAGGTGACCCTGGACCACCTGTCCGAGATCGCCGCGGCCCGGGTCCGGCTGGACGACCGCGAGCTGGACCTGATCGACCGGGCCCGGCACGGCGGCGCCACCTGGGCCGAGATCGCGCGGGCGCTGGGCCTGGGCAGCCGGCAGGCCGCCGAGCAGCGCCGGCAACGCCTCGTCGCGGCCCGGCGGGCCCGCCTGTCCCGGCTCGATCCGGCCGGTGCCCCCGACCTGCCCGTGCTGCGGGCGGCGGTCACCGACCTGCACCGCTGGATCGAGGCGGACCGCGCGTGGGACGGCCGTTTCCCCAGTGCGGCGTTGACGCGCCGCACCTGCGCGCTCGCGCTGGACGCCGGCGCCGGGCCGCTGCACACGCTGGCCGCGCATCTCGCCGACGACCTGGCCGGGGCCGGGAGGCGGCTGCCCGCACCGGCATGCGACGCCGCCCGGCGCATCGTCGCCGCACTGTCAACGTCGCATTGACGTACGCCCGAGGCATTGCCTCTTGGCGGCTCAACTCCGGAGGATGTGAGTCCACCAGACTCAATCTCTCGGGGGATCCATGCGTCGCAACGCCGTCCTGTTCGTGGCCGTCTCGCTGCTGTCCGGTCTCGGCGGCAGCGCCATGGCCCTGGTCTGCGGCATCTGGATCCTGGACCTGACCGGCTCGACCGGGCTCGCCGCGCTGGCCGGGCTCTGCGTCTACGCCCCGACGCTGGCCGGCCCGTGGCTCGGCGGCCTGCTCGACCGGGTGCCCCGGCGTCCGCTGGTGATCGGCGTCAACCTGGCGCTCGCCGCCGCGCTGCTGAGCCTGCTGGCGGTACGGGGGCCCGGCGAGGCGTGGCTGATCTACGCGGTCTCGCTCGCCTACGGGATCGGCTACGTGCTCGTCGACGCCGGCGAGACCGCGCTGCTGCCCGCCGCGCTCCCTCCGGCCCGGCTGGCCGACGTCAACGGCTGGCGGTCGAGCGCGCAGGAGGGCGTGAAGCTGGTGGCGCCGCTGGCCGGGGCGGGCCTGTACGCGTGGCGGGGCGGGCACGTCGTCGCGGTGCTCGCCGCCGTCGTACCGGTGCTCGTGGCCGTGCTGTACGGCGCGTTACGCCTGACGCGGACCGTCCCCGCTCCCCCGGCCGCCCGCCCGGCGGGGGTTCGGGACGGGCTCGCCGCGCTGCTGGCCCGGCGGGCGGTACGCGTACCCGTGGCGCTCGCGGCGGTGTCCATCGCGATGTCCGGCTTCACCACCGCGGCGCTGTACGACGTGGTGGTCACCGGCCTCGGGCTGCCGTCCACCTTTCTCGGTGTGCTCGCCGGCGCCCAGGGTGCCGGATCGCTGCTCGCCGGGCTGGTGGTCGGCCGGCTGGTCCGCCGCCACGGCGAGATCGCGGTCGGTGCCGCCGGCACGGTCCTGTTCGCGGTCGGCTGTCTCGGGCGCTGCCTGCCCTGGTGGCCGGGCACCGTGGCCGCCTCGGTGGTGATCGGCGTCGGTCTGCCGTGGACGCTCGTCGCGGCGGTCACCGCCGTGCAGACGTACACGCCGCAGGCGATCCTCGGACGGGTCGCCGGGACCGCGAACACCGCGATGTTCGGCCCGATCACGCTGGCCATCCCGCTCGGGTCGGCGGCGGTCGCGGCCGGCGGCCGGCCGCCGCTGGTGCTCGCCGCCGTGGCGTGCCTGGCCGCGGCACTGGCGGCGGCCGTCCGGCCGGGTCGTCAGCCCGCGGCCGGCGGGCCGGACAGGTGGCGGATCAGCTCCGGCCGGGAGCGCAGCCGAAGCTTCCGGTAGACGTTGCCGAGGTGGTACTCGACGGTCTTCGGTGACAGGAAGACCCGGGCCGCGATCTCCCGGTTCGTCAGGCCCTCCGCCACGTGCAGGGCGATCAGGCGTTCCTGGCCGGTCAGCCGGTCGACGGTCCGGTCGCCGGGTTCGGGCGGCCGCCGGCCGGTGGCGTCGATCTCGGTGCGGCACCGCCGCGCCCAGCCCTGCGCACCGAGCGCCTCGAACAACCGCAGCGCGGCGTGCAACTGGACCCGCGCGTCCCGGCGGCGCCGTGCCCGGCGCAGCCGCTGCCCGTAGCTGAGCAGCGTCCGGGCCCGTTCCAGCGGGACGACGGCGGGATCGCACCGGGCCAGCGCCGCCGCGAAGACCTCGTCCAGGTCCGGTTCGCCGGCGAGCAGGCCCTCGACGCGCGCGGCGGCGGCCCGGGCGGCGGCACCACCCGTACCGGCCAGGTCGCGCAACCGCCGCACCGACCGCTGCGGGTCGGACAGGTGCGCGTACGCCTCGGCCAGCTCGGCCGCGACGGGCAGCCACCCCGGTTCGGCGATGCCGCCGTCGCGCTGGGCCCGGCGGACCCGTTCCAGCTCGGTCACGGCGTCGTCCCAGCGCGCCCCCACCACCGCCACGATCCCGGTGGCGTATCGGAGCCGGACCTCGATCTCCCGGAACTCGCCCGGCAGGAGCCGGCGGGCGTCGCCGACGTGCGCGAGCGCCTCCGGCTCCTCGCCGAGCAGCGCCTCCACCAGGGCCAGCGCGGCCAGCGCCTCCGCCCGCAGCACCGGAAGCGCCACCTGCTCGGCGATCCGGACCGCCTCGGCGGCGGCCTGGTACGCCGCGTGCAGCCGGCCGGTGCGCCACTCCAGCCCGGCGAGCCGGGGCAGGGCGTACGCCAGCAGGAACACGTCGTCGGCGGCGCGGGCCCGGTCGATCTCCGGTTCCAGCAGCGCCCGCGCGGTGTCGTGGTCCCCGATCCAGCAGAACACCTCGGCCAGCTCCGCCGCCGATCCGTCGGCGTGGCCGGCGCAGGCGGCGAGCAGGGTACGGGCCGACGCGACCCCCTCGGGCAGCCCGGCCAGCACCTGCGCCGCGGCCAGCCGGATCGGCCCCTTCGGCCAGGTCGCGCCCGTATCAGCGGCGGCCAGCTCGGCCACCCGCGCGCACAGCGGCACCATGCCGGTGACGTCCAGCCGCGCCCAGAACTGGTTGACGCGGGCGCTCATCAGCCGGGCCGCGCCGAGCGGATCCGCTTGCGCGTACGCCTGCGCGTCTGCCACGTACGCCTCGGCGCCCGCCATGTCACCGTGCTGCTGCGCCAGGTGGGCGAGCAACGGCTTGACCCGGCAGCGCAGGTCGGCGCGCCGGGTCAGCCCGATCGCCTCCTCGCCCAGAGTGACGGCGTGCCGGCTCGCGCCGGCGTTGGCCCAGGCGCGGGACGCGGCGGCGAGCCGGGACGCGCGTACGTCCGGGTCGGGGGTCAGACGGGCGGACCGCTCGTACGCGCGGGCCTCGGCCACCACGCCGCCCCGGCGTTGCGCCCGCTCGGCGGAGCCGGCCAGCAACGCGGCGACGCCCTCGTCGGGCACGGTGGTGGCGGCCGCGAGATGCCAGGCCCGGCGGTCGGCGGTGTCGTCGCCGGTGAGCGCGGCGGCCACCGCCAGGTGGGCGGCCCGCCGCCGGCCGGGGCCGGCGACCGAGTGGACCGCGGCGCGGGTCAGCGGGTGGCGGAACGTCACCTCGCGGTCGGTCACCCGGATCAGCCCGGCGTCGACCGCCGGGTCCAGCACGCCCAGGCGCAGCCCGTCCGCCGCCAGGATCCGCTCCAGCAGCGCCGGGGTGGTGGCCTCGGTGACCGCACAGGCGACGAGCGGACGCCAGGTGTCGTCGGGCAGCCCGCGGGCGTGCGCCAGGACGGTCATCTCGATGCGGTCGACGAGCACGAGAGGCTCCCGCAGCGGCAGCCATCCGTTGCGGTGCTCGTCGGACAGCGTCGCCGGCAGTTCGGTCAGCGCGAGCGGGTTGCCGGCGGTGGCCGCGGCCAGGTCGGCGGCGACCCGGCGGTCCAGGCCGGCGCGCATGGCGAGCCGGATCGCGTCGTCCCGTGCCAGACCGGTCAGCGGCAGCTCCGGCAGGCCGGGCGCGGGGAACGCGGGGGCGTCGCGGGCCGCGAAGACGACGGCGACCCGGTCCGCGAGCAGGCGCCGGGCGGTGAACAGCAACGCCTCCGCCGAGGCCGGGTCGATCCAGTGCGCGTCGTCGACCAGGCAGAGCACCGGCGTGTCCTCGGCCGCCGTCGTGAGCAGGCTCAGCGTCGCCACGTACGCGGCGAGCCGGTTGACCGGACCGGAACCGCCGCCGATGGCGAAGACGGTACGCAGCGCGTCGGCCTGCTGAGCGGGCAGATCGCCGAGGCGGTGCAGCAGCGGGCGCGCCAGTTGGTGCAGCGCGGAGAACGGCAGCTCCGCCTCGAACGGGGCGCCGGTGGCGCGCAGCACCCGCATCCCGGTGGACCGGGCGGCACAGTGCTCCAGCAGCGCCGTCTTGCCCACGCCCGCCGCGCCGCGCAGCACCAGGGCACCGCCGTGACCGTCGACCGCGTCGGCCAGCAGCGCGCCGAGCCGCCGGCACTCGTCGGCGCGCCCGAGCAGGGCGTCCTCACCGGTGTCCGTGGCCGTGCCGACGGCACCGGCCGGCGCCGGACCGCTGCCCATGACCGCACGCTAGCCGCCGGTGTGGTCCGGGCGGGCGGGCGCGACGCGAACCCGACAGGGTGCCCGCGCGGCCTCGTCGACTAGGAGGAACCCGGATCCGGGGGCCGTCACGGATCCCTAGCGTCGTCCCCAGTCGTCCGGCCGGTGACCACCGGCGGAAGCGGGACGGCGACACGACTCCGAGGGGAGACACCATGATCGGGAAGAGAGCGGCCGGGGTGCTGGCGGCGGGACTGCTCGCCACCGGGTTCGGGGTGGCGTCCGGCCCGCCGGCGCAGGCCGCGACCGGCCACTACGCCATCGTCAACTACGGCAGCGGCAAGTGCCTCGAGGTGGACCGGTCCGGTGCCCCGTCGTCGCTCGGCGGCCGGGTCGTGCAGCGCACCTGCGACGGCCAGGCCGTGCAGCGCTGGTCGCCGGTGGGCCGGGACACCTACACGTTCGTCAACCAGTTCAGCGGCATGTGCGTGGACGTCCGCAACGGGGTGAACGCCGACGGCACGCCGTTGCAGCAGTGGGCCTGCACCGGCACGTCGAGCATGAAGTGGACGGTCGACCCGAACTCGTTCGCGGGGGTGCACCAGATCAGGTCGCAGATCGGTGGCCGGTGCATGGACGTGCGGAGTGGATCGGACGCCGACGGCGCGACCGTCCAGATCTACCGCTGCACCGGGTTCGGCAACCCGGCCCAGGTCTGGTCGTTCGCGGCCGTCTGACCGGCGCGGATGCGGCCCGTCCCCAGGGGTGAGGGGGACGGGCCGCACGATCGTCAGCGCCAGGTGTCGCTGACGGCCCGGGTGCCGGCGGCCGGCGTGGTGAGCGTCCGGTTCGCGCCGGACTCCCAGATCACCGTGCCGTCCGGGTTCTTCTTGACGTACTTGTACTCGACAGCGGTGTTCGCGGGCAGGTCGACTGTGGCCCGCCAGACCGGGTAGGCGGCCGGCGAGAGGGCGACGGCGGCGGCCGGGTTCCAGCCGCCGAGCGCCGGGATGTTGCCGACCACGAACACGTTCTGCCCGTAGACGGTGGTCGCGGTGGCGGAGAACGTGGTGGCCACAGTCGTGCTGACGGTATCGCCGCGGAACGTCTCGGTCACCGCGTACGTGCCGCCGGCCGGGGTGGTGAACGTCCGGTTCGCACCGGACTCCCAGGTGACGGCGCCGGCGGCGGTCAGCTTGACGAACTTGTACTCCGCCGCGGTGGACCGGGGCAGGCTGACGGTGGCGCGGTAGGTGCCGCCGCCCTGCGCGGCGAGCTTGACGCCGTTCGCGGGCGTCCACGAGCCCAGCTCGGGGATGTTGCCGACGACGTGGACGTCCTGCCCGGCGGCCACGTTCGCGGCGACGGTGAACGTGGTGGCGATCCGGTCAGCCGGGCTGACGGTGGGCGACGCCGTCGGCGAGGCGGTCGGCGAGACCGACGGGGACGCGGTCGGGGAGGCCGTCGGAGACGGGCTCGCGCCCGGCCGGGCGTTCACGTGGATCGCGACCGCGTCGTCGGCCGGGAGGGTCACTGTGGCCCGGCCGCCGGACACGGTCACCGTGGAGCCGGTGCAGCCGCTGCCGGTGGCGACGCCGGAGATGACGTCGCAGTACCGTCCGTCGGCGAGCCCGGTGACGAAGGTGGCGGTGGTGGCCGAACCGGAGTCGTTGATGCCGATCCACGCCCGGTCGCCCCGGTGGAAGCCGATCACGTTGCTGTTCACCGTGGTGAAGTCCGAGACGGTCCTCACCGGGCGGGCCGCGTTGGCCCAGCCGACCATGCCCTTGACGCCGGTGGTGCGGCTCAGGCAGTTCCAGGCGGCGCCGCAGACGGTGTCGGTGACCCGGCCGGTGCCGTCGTGCGGCGGGGACTGGTTGCGGTTGGACCAGGTGAAGCTGTCGTAGACCGACGGCTTGCCGTGCGGGTAGGCAAGCGCGAAGTAGTTCGCCAGCACGTAGTCGGTGCCGTTCTTGTACGACAGCACCACGCCGTCGCGCTCCAGGTCGTGGTTGGTGACCATGGCGAAGACGTTGGCGCCGGGCGCGTCGAGGTTCCAGTTCGGCACGTTCGCCAGCGCCGAGATCGAACCCTGGAACGCCGAGCGGATGCCCTTGGCGTACGCGAAGTCGAGCACGTCGCCGTTGCCGATGTAGGCGCGGGCCTGCAACGCCGGGTTGCTCGCACCGTCGAAGATCTCCTGCGCGACGTACGGGCGCCGGCCCTCGGCGACGGTGTCGTTCAGCTTGCCGAGGATTGCCGCGAAGTCGTCCTTGCGGATGTGCTTGACCGCGTCGACCCGGAAGCCGTCGACGCCGAGCCCGATCAGGTCGTTCAGGTAGCCCGCGATCTTGTTGCGGACCGCTTCCTTCTCGGTGTAGAGGTCGGACAGCGACAGCAGCTCGCAGCTGGTCACCTGGGCCTCGTTGTTCCAGTCGCTGATCGTGCCGCCGGTCGGGCAGTTGTCGCCGGGGCGGTGGAAGTCACCGTCGCCGTACGGCACGGCCGGGTAGCTGTAGCCGGAGAACTCGGTGCCGGCGTAGCCGCGGGTACCGGCCGGGTTGTTGGTGCCGGCCATGTGGTTGACCACCGCGTCGACGTAGACGCGCACACCGGCGTTGTGACACGCGGTGACCATCGCGGCGAACTGCTGGCGGTTGCCGAACCGGCTGTCCAGCTTGTACGACACCGGCTGGTACACCTCGTACCAGGGGTACGCGCCGTCGGCACTGGCGGGCAGCTTCACCGACTCCTGCGGCGGCGCCACCTGCACCGCACCGTATCCGGCTGGTCCGAGGTGGTCGGTGCAGGCGGCGGCGACCGAGGTCCAGTTCCATTCCCAGAGGTTGGCGGTCACCTCGCTGTCGTTGAGGACGACGGCGGCGCGGGCGGGGGCGGGGGCGGTGGTGGCGGCGGCGACGGCGACGGCCACCGTGCCGCCGGCCGCGACGAGCGCGGCGGCGAGCAGCAGACGACCGGCGCGGCCACGGTGTGGCCTGGCGGAGTGCATGGCTGGGGGACCTCTTCCGTGGGTTCGAAAGGGTGAGCGGGGGTGGGGCGGCCGTCCCGGGTAGCGAACACCATGCGCCATCCATGAAAGTCTTTGCAAGGGCTTGCGGCAAAGTTTTCGAAACCAGCAGGCAACACGAGTAGGCTCGGATTCGCGACCACCAGCGACGATCCACGCTGGACCGAGTGGGCCGACGCTCAGCCGAGATCCCGCTGCTCGGGACGGGACGAACCGCTGCGCGGGACGACCGCAACTTCCGAGCAGATTTTCCAACGTTTGCGGGCCGGCGCGTGCTGCTGATCCCCCGGACACGGACGAGCCCCGGCCCGTCGCGGCGCGACGGACCGGGGCTCGCTCGGATGTGGCGGATCAGGCCAGGTCGAAGCGGTCCAGCTCCATGACCTTCGTCCAGGCGGCGACGAAGTCGCGGACGAACTTCTCCCGCGCGTCGTCGCTGGCGTAGACCTCGGCGAGCGCCCGTAGCTGCGAGTTGGAGCCGAAGATGAGGTCGACCGCGGTGGCGGTCCACTTCACCTGGTCGGTCGCCAGGTCGCGGATCTCGTACACGTGCTCCTCGGACTCCGCCGCCTTCCACCGGGTACCCGGGGAGAGCAGGTTGACGAAGAAGTCGTTGGTGAGCACGCCGGGCCGGTCGGTGAGGACGCCGTGCGCGGCGCCGCCGACGTTGTTGCCGAGCGCGCGCAGACCGCCGACCAGGACGGTCATCTCCGGCGCGGTCAGGTTCAGCATGTACGCGCGGTCGACGAGCAGCACCTCCGGCTGGGTCTTCTCGCCCGGCCGCAGGTAGTTGCGGAACCCGTCGGCGCGCGGCTCCATCACCCGGAACGACTCGACGTCGGTCTGCTCCTGGGTGGCGTCGGTGCGACCCGGGTGGAACGGCACCGTGACCTCGACGCCGGCGTCGCGCGCCGCCTGCTCGACAGCGGCCGAGCCGGCCAGCACGATCAGGTCGGCGAGCGAGATCTGGGCGCCGCCGGCGGCGTTGAACTCCTGCTGGATGCCCTCCAGGGTGGCCAGCACGGTGGCGAGCTGCTCGGGCTGGTTGACCTCCCAGTTGCGCTGCGGCTCCAGCCGGATCCGCGCGCCGTTGGCGCCACCGCGCTTGTCGGTGGAGCGGTAGCTCGCGGCCGAGGCCCAGGCGGTGGAGACCAGCTGGGCGGTGGTGAGGCCGGACTCCAGCACCTTCGCCTTGAGCGCGGCGACGTCGGCGTCGTCCACCAGCTGGTGCGCGGCGGCCGGCACCGGGTCCTGCCAGAGCTGGGCCTCGGGCACCCACGGGCCGAGGAAGCGGCTGACCGGGCCCATGTCACGGTGCAGCAGCTTGTACCAGGCCTTGGCGAATGCCAGCGCGAACTCGTCCGGGTTCTCCAGGAAGCGGCGGGAGATCTTCTCGTACGCCGGGTCGACGCGCAGCGACAGGTCGGTCGTGAGCATGGTCGGCTTGTGCTTCTTCGACGGGTCGTGGGCGTCCGGGATGATCGCCTCGGCGTCCTTGGCGACCCACTGCTTGGCGCCGCCGGGGCTGGTGGTCAGCTCCCACTCGTAGCCGAAGAGGATCTCGAAGAACCGGTTGCTCCACTGGGTCGGCTTGTCGGTCCAGGTGACCTCGAGGCCGCTGGTGATCGTGTCGCCGCCCTTGCCCTCGCCGTACGTGCTCAGCCAGCCCAGGCCCTGCGCCTCCAGCGGCGCGGCCTCCGGCTCGGGGCCGACGTGCCGGTCGGCCGGGCCGGCGCCGTGGGTCTTGCCGAACGTGTGGCCGCCGGCGATCAGCGCGACGGTCTCCTCGTCGTTCATCGCCATCCGGCGGAACGTCTCACGGATGAAGTGCGCCGCCGCGAGCGGGTCGGCGTTGCCGCGCGGGCCCTCCGGGTTGACGTAGATCAGACCCATCTCGGTCGCGCCGACGCCGGCCACCATGTCCTTCTCGGAGGCGTAGCGCTCGTCACCCAGCCAGGTGTCCTCGGGACCCCAGAAGATCTCCTCCGGCTCCCAGACGTCCTCCCGGCCGAAGCCGAAGCCGAAGGTCTTGAAGCCCATCGACTCCAGCGCCACGTTGCCGGCGAGCACCAGCAGGTCGGCCCAGGAGATCTTCTGGCCGTACTTCTGCTTGACCGGCCAGAGCAGCCGGCGGGCCTTGTCCAGGTTGGCGTTGTCCGGCCAGCTGTTCAGCGGCGCGAACCGCTGCCCGCCGTCGCCGGCGCCACCGCGGCCGTCCTCGATGCGGTAGGTGCCCGCGGCGTGCCAGCTCATCCGGATCATCAGGCCGCCGTAGTGGCCGAAGTCGGCCGGCCACCAGTCCTGCGAGGTGGTGAGCACCTCGCTGATGTCCCGCTTGAGCGCCTCGACGTCGAGCTTCGCGAACTCCTTGGCGTAGCTGAACTCCGGGCCCAGCGGGTTGCCCTTGGACGAGTGGGCGTGCAGCACCGACAGGTCGAGCTGGTTGGGCCACCAGTCGCGGTTGCTGCGCGGACGACCGCCGGTCTTCGGGGTCGGCGAGTCGATCGCCGGGTTCTCGCTCTCGCTGCCGTGCGCGGTCACCGAGTCGTGCGCGACCGGGCAGCCGGCCGCCTCCTTGGCGTCCACGCCCTGCGGGCTGACGGGCCGGTTGTCCTGGGTGTCGCTCATCTGCTTCCTTCCGAACTGGCGGATCACTGGGCGGTGCGGTCGGCCGCGCAACCGGGGCAGGTGCCCCAGTAGACGACCTCCGCCTCGTCCACCACGAAGCCGTGGTCGTCCGAGGCGGTGAGACAGGGGGCGCGGCCGACGGCGCACTCGACGTCGGCGATGGCGCCGCAGGAACGGCACACGACGTGGTGGTGGTTGTCTCCCACCCGCGACTCGTAGCGGGCCGTGGCGCCGGCCGGCTGGATGCGCCGGATCAGCCCGGCGTCGGTGAGGGCCCGGAGCACATCGTAGACCGCCTGGTGGGACACGGTGGGCTGCTCGGCGCGGACCAGGGCGATCACCGTGTCGGTGTCGACGTGCGGGTGGTCGCGCAGCGCGGACAGCACCGCCAGGCGGGGCCGGGTCACCCGCAACGAGACCGCCCGGAGCTGCGTCTCGAAGTCGGCCGTCATGCGACGACCTTAGTCCGGTCTTTTGGAATCAATCAAGTTTTTGCCCAGGTGTGTCGGCCGTCACATCATGGCACTCCCGGCGCACGAAACGGGGGTGCCGCGCCAGGCGCGGCACCCCCTCCCCGGAAAAGGGCTCAGGCGGCGGAACAGGTCGCCGTCGGGGTGTTGCTGTTGCCGTTCTTGTAGAGCGTGATGCCGAAGTTGTTGCCGTTGCCGTTCGGGCGCGCGGTGAGCGTGCCGCTGGTGCCGCTGATCGACGCGTTCCAGCTGTTCTGCAGGCTCTGCCCGCCCTGGGTCTGGATGCTGACCACCCAGTTGCTGGTGCCGCTGACCGAGAAGGTCACGTTGAACCGGTCGCCCCACTCCTCGGCGCGGCTGACGCTGACCGTGCAGCCACCGTTGTTCGGCGGCGGGGTGGTCGGGTTGCCACCGCTGGTCCCGCCGATCGTGATGTTGGAGTTGCCGCTGCTCTGGTAGCCCTCGGTGGCCAGGATCTGGTAGTCGTGCGAACCGAGGTTCATGCCGTAGCGCGACCAGGCGTCGAAGTGGTTGCCGGAGGTGATGGTGCCGCCCACGCGCTTCGACTGGCGGACGCTCCAGTACTGGTAGAACGTCCGGGTGCCCTCGATCGAGGGGGCGTTGACCCGCTGGGTGCGGTAGATGTCGTACGTGCCGCCGTCGGAGGACACCGAACCCATGTAGCCGCTGCCCGGCGGGCGCCAGCTACCCCAGCTGTCCACGATGTAGTACTCGACGAGCGGGTTGCGCGTCCAGCCGTAGAGCGTCAGATACGCGTTGCCGGACGGGTTGAAACTGCCGGAGTAGCTGACCGTGCGGCGGCCGCCCGGGTTCCAGCCCTTGCCGGCGACGAAGTTGTTGATGTTGCTCCACTGGGTGCTGTACTGACCACCGTTGCCCATGGTCATGGAGACGTTGCCACTGTCCTTCCAGAAGGAATAGAAGTAGCCGTTGTTGGTGCCGGTGGAGTTCGACGTGACGGTGGTGTCGGCGTAGGCCGGACCTGACGCGACGGCCGTCGCCCCGGCGGCGATCAGCGCCACGGCACAGGCACCGCCGAGGGCCATCCTGAGGCGTCCGCGCCTGCGGATGCCCGTACGGACGGGGGCGTCTTTCATGGACGGGTTTCCTCCCTGTGACGGCTGGCGGGCGGCCAGCTTCCGGTGGCGCGAGCCGCGGGTGCTCGCCCGCCCGCGGACGGCGGGACCGGGGCGACAGCCGCGCCACGGGTGGTGGTCGGACATCGACGTCAATCGAGATACGCCGATGGCCACAGTATTGGAGCCCTGGTTCATCCTGTCAACAAGTTCCGGAAATGTTGTGGTAACCCCGGCCCGGACCCTGAACGGCCGTTACGGCTGCCGAAAAGCGCCTCCGAACAGCATCGACGGGCCGGCGACAGCTGCCCGGACGTCATCGGAGGCGATGGGATCCCGAAAACTTTCGGTTCTGTTCCGGATCAACACCGCCACCGCCGGTAGGCGCGCGCGAGCGGGCGGGGCCGGGCCGGACCGTCCACATTTGACGGCTCGCCGGACGCTCGGTTCAATGACGGCCGGACCGGATCGGACCCGATTCCGGCCGGGTGAACCGAGGACGCCGCGCACCGGCAGGGCGTCCGTCATCACCGGAGGGACCGCCCTGTGACACCCGATGCCCCCGGCGCGCGCCCGCGGCCGCGCCGGATCCCGCGCGGCGTCGTCGCCGCCGGCGCCGCCGGGCTGGCGGCGCTGAGCCTGGCGGTCGCCGCCCTCAGCGGGAGCGTCGCCACCGCCCGCGACGACGAGCCGGCCGGCCGGGCCGTCTCCGCCGAGCACCTGGCCGCCATCCGGGCCGCTGCCCGCTCCTGCCCCGCGCTGACCCCGGCGCGGCTGGCCGGGCAGCTGATGGCCGAGTCGGGTCTGGACGCGCGGGCCGAGCGGACCGCGTCCGGCGGCCGGGGCCTGGCCGGACTGGACGACGAGCGGTGGCGGACCTGGGCGCCGTGGCCGGACGCGCAGCGCACCGACGGCGCGGCCAACATCCTCGCGCTGGCCCACCACATGTGCGACCTGGCCGGGCAGGTGCGCGCGGCTGCCGTCCCCGGCGACCCGTGGCGGTTGTCGCTCGCCGCGTTCCACACCGGGTTCGAAAAGGTACGCGCCGCCGAGGGGGTGCCCTCGGCGGCGGTCCCGTACGTCGACGAGGCCGGCCGGTACGCCGCCTACTACGGGCGGCAGGACGGCTTCGCCGAGACCGGCCCAGCCGGCGGCGAGGGTGAGCGCCGGCAGCCCAGGGCGGTCCCCGCCGCGTACGTCCGCCTGGTGGTACGGGCCGGCTCGGTGTGCCCGCAGGTGCCCCCGGCCGCTGTCGCCGCGCAGCTGATGGCCTCCTCCGGTTTCGACCCGAACCTGCTCGGCGACGGTGGCCGAAAGGGCATCGCCCAGTTCCGGCCCGAGCTGTGGCGTGCGTACGGCCCGTCCGGCGCCTCGCCGTGGGACCCGCAGGCAGCGGTACCGGCGGCCGGCGCCACGCTCTGCGCGCTGCGGCGGGAACTGGCCGCGCTCGACGGCGACCCGGACCTGCTGGCGCTGGCGGCGTACCGCGACGGGACCGACGCCGTGCGCCACACCGGCGGCGACTTCGACGCCGGGACGCAGGCGTTCCTGCGCACGGTCCGGGAGTTCACCGACTTCTACGCCCTCGACGGCCGGCTGCGCGGCACGCCGGCGAGTTCCGGCACCCCGTCGCCCGGTACCCGGACGCCGAAGCCGCCGGCGTCGTCGGCCGCGCGCCCGTCCACGTCGGCGCCGGCGGCGGGCACGTCGAAGGAACCGGCGAAGCCGGCCGCGCCGGTCCGCCCGGCCGGCGCGAAACAACTCGTCGGCAAGGAGACCGGCCTGTGTGCCAGCGGCGGCAGCGGGGACGGCGTACGCGTCGTGCTGCGGGCCTGCCGGGAGGAGCGCTCCCAGTGGTGGACGTTCGCGTCCGACGGCAGCGTCCGGGTCGAGGGCGGCCTCTGCCTGGACGTGGCGTGGGGCGAGAAGCGCGACGGCGTACCGGTGCAGACGGCGTGGTGCAGCGGCAACCCGGCGCAGAAGTGGGAGTGGATCGAGAGCCAGGGCCGGCGGTCGCTGTTCAACCGGGCGACCGACCGCTGCCTGGACGTCGACGGGCACGCCGCGGGCGCGCCGCTGAACGCCTGGACCTGCGTGTTCAACGTGAAGCAGACCTGGTCGCTGCGCTAGCCGGGCGACCAGGCCCGGATCAGGGAGTCGAGCCGAGGACCAGCCCGAACGCCCCGCAGCAGGCCAGGCCGACCACCGGCAGCAGGACCAGCATGACGCTGTAGTTGGACCACAGGCCGAACCGGGTGACGTCGGTGCCGTAGCCGTCGTACACCCGGTTGCGCCACCCGCCGAAGCGGAACGCGAGGTGGTGCGCGGCCCCCGGCTGTACCGCGAGCGTCGTGGTGACGAGCGGGACGCCCATGAAGTCGGTGTACCTGACGTCGTGCGCGCCGGCCGGCACCGCCACGTGCCAGGTCCCCTCGCCGGGGATGGCGACCACCTGACGGTTGATCTTGAAGCGGCTGGTCACCGGCACCGGGATCAGGTACGGCCCGCGGTTCACCGAGACGACGAGCACCCCGCAGCCGGGCGGCGGGGTGATCGGGTGCGGGTAGGCGATCAGCGGGCTCACGCCGCCGGGCATCGGCGGGTACGGCTGCGAGGGGAGGTAGGACACGGCTGGATTCTGGCACGGCCGCGCCAGCCGTCGATGTCCCCCGGTCAGCCGGTGCCGGGCGCTCCGGCGCCGGCGAGCAGCCGCTGTCGCATGAGGAACTTGCGGACCTTTCCGGTCGGCCCGGTGACCACGTCGTCGTCGGGGACCGTCACGACCCGCCGCAGCGTCGCGGCCACCGCCGGCCCCAGCGCGGCCCGGACCCGTTCGGTACGGTCGTGCGCCGGATCGGCGTCGGCGGCGAGCAGGAGCAGCACGTCGGTGACGGTCGTGCCGTCCTCCCCCGCCGCCGCGAGGACTGTGCAGTCGCGGACGTCCGGGCAGTGCCGGAGGATGCGCTCCTCGGACAGCGCGGTGTACAGCCAGGTGCCGCCGCCCAGGTCGACCGCGTCGCTGGCCCGGTCGACGTGGTGGTAGTCGCCGGCCGCGTCGCGGTACATCAGGTCGCCGGTCAGGTAGTAGCCGCCCAGCCGGGTGCGGTACGTGGTGACCGAGTCGTTCCAGTAGCCGAGCGCCAGGGTCGGCGACTTGAGGCCGACGTGCCCCACCTGCCCCGGCGGGACCTCCTCGCCGGTGTCCACGTCGAGCAGGGCGATCTCGGCGAACGGGTACGGCTTGCCGACACAGCGGTCGTAGCGGTCGCTGCCGAGCCGGTGGGTGATCCGGAACGCGCCGTGCCCCATCTCGGTGGAGCCGAGCATGTCGACGAACTTGGAGCCGGGAACGTCGACCATGCCGTCGCGGGTGTACGCGGGATGGCTGCCGACCGCGACGAGCCGGCGGACGTGCGCCTCGTGCGCGCAGTCACCGGTGTTGAACCAGTTGCGCACCGAGCTGAGGTCGCGGGTGGTGAGGTCGACCCGGGCCAGCTCGGACCAGGTCACCGCGAAGCCGAACACGCCGGTGGGGCGCCACCGTTCGATCGCGGAAAGGATCGTCTCGGCGCTGCGCGCGAACGGGCCGCCCTGCGCGGACAGACACAGCAGCTGGTAGCCGTTGCAGAGCGCCTGGTTGAGCGTGATGATGCCGGCGGCGTGCGCGGCCGGCAGCGCGGACATCTCCCGCACCTCGCCGTACGGCCGGGACTCGGTGAGCCGGACCGCGCGGATCGCGGCGAACAGCCCGTGGTGCGAGTGGACGATCGCGGCGGGCACCCGGGTGGTGCCCGAGGAGTGGGTGATGACCACCGGTTCCTGCGGGTGGTGCCGGTGGTGCGGCGGCGCCTGCGCCGGGTCGCCGGTGCCGGTCTGCGCCGCGTCGCCGAGGATCGGCGCGCCGAGGGCGTGCTCGGCCAGGGCGGCGTGGTCGGCGTCGACCACCACCCCGGCCCCGCGCAGCCGCCTGACGAACTCGGCCGCCAGCTCGACCGGCATGTTGCCGTTCATCAGCGCCGGGATCGCGCCGAGCCAGGTCAGCGCCAGGAAGTTGAGGAACACGTCTGGTGCGGAGGTCACGTACACCGCGACCGGGTCGGCCCGGCCGACGCCGCGCGCCCGGAACCAGGCGGCCCGGGCCGCGACCCGCTCGGTGAGCGTGGCGAGCGACAGCGGCGTCCAGGCGGGGATGCCGTCGACGTCGGCGTCGAACGTCACCCGGGGCATGTCCATGTCGGCGCCGTGTTCGGCCAGCCGGAGCAGCACGTTGCCCGCGCCCAGCTCCATGTCGGCCGCCAGCGTCGCCCGGAAGTTGTCGGCACCCAACGAGTGGCCTCCTCAGCTGACACGCGTCACGGCCGCGCCCCGTACCGGCCGCCGAGCGGGGACACGATCAGGCTAGAGCGCCCGCCACGCTGAGACAATGGTCGATGCACGGACGGTCAGGAGACCTCGCGGTTGAACAGGTGCGACGACCAGAACAGACTGGCGGCGGCCAGCCCGGACATGATGAGCGCGCCCTGCCACACCACGGTCTGGGTGATCTGGCCGGCGAACAGCGCGCGCATGCCGTCGGTGGCCCAGGCGAACGGGTTCCACACCGCGACCCGCTGGATCCACATCGGCGCCAGCACGAGCGGGATGAGCACGCCGGCGAGCAGCGACACCGGCTGGCCGACCGTGTTCACCAGCACGCCGAGGCTGTTCTCGTTGCGCACCAGCAGCGCGATGTCGTACGAGATCGACGTGCTGAGCAGCACCATCACCGACAGCAGCGCGTACGACACCAGCAGGTTCGCCAGGTGCACCCGCAGGCCGAACGGCAGCGCCACCAGCGTGACCACCACCGCCTGCACCACGTTGAGGCACACGTGCATCAGCGCCCGGCCCAGCAGCAGGCCGGTCCGGCTCACCGGCGTCACCCGGCACCTGTCGATGATGCCCGCGCGCAGCGCGCTGAGCAGCCCGTACCCGGCGAACAGGCCACCGAACAGGCCCATCGCCACGAACAGGCCGGGCACGTAGATCCGGTACGCGTCGGCGTACGACGCGGCGCCCCGGTCGACCATCACCACCTTGAGGAACGGTGCGAACAGGATCAGGTAGGTGATCGGCTGGGCCAGGCTGAACGCGACCATCACCGGGTTGCGCACCATCAGGCCGGCCTCCTGCTGGAAGATCAGCCAGGTGTCGCGGACGAGCTTCACGCCGTACTCCTCTCGGCGTCCGGTCACTCGGCGAGCGACCGGCCGGTCTTGGCCAGGAACACGTCGTCGAGGCTGGGTCGGCGGGCCTCGATCGCGCCGGGCTCGATGCCCCTGTCGTAGAGCGCCCGCATGATCTGCGGGATGGCCGTGGCGGCGCTGTCCACGTAGAGCCGCAGTGTGCCGTCGACCGGCTCGGCCGCGTGCACGTACGGCGCCTCGGCCAGCAGCTTCGTCGCGGCCGGCAGGTCGCCGCCGGTCTGGTCCGCGACGTCGGCGGTGGCGAAGTCGATGGCGACCACGTCGCCGGAGATCTCGCGTTTGAGCGCCGACGGGGTGCCCTCGGCCACGATCCGCCCGGCGTCGATGATCGAGACCCGGTCGCAGAGGCTGTCGGCCTCGTCCAGGTAGTGGGTGGTGAGGAAGATGGTCATGCCCTCCTCGCGCAGCCGCCGTACCTCCTGCCACATCCGGACCCGGCTGGGTGGGTCGAGCCCGGCGGTGGGCTCGTCCAGGAACATGACCTGCGGCGAGTGGATCACGCCGAGCGCCACGTCGAGGCGGCGGCGCTGCCCGCCCGAGTACGTCTTGATCTTGCGGTCGGCGAAGTCGTCGAGCTGGAACGCGCGGATCGCGCCGGCGGCCAGGTCCTGCGCCACCGACTTGGACAGCCCGTGCATGCGGGCCTGGAGCACCAGGTCACGCCGGGCGGTGGAGTCGTCGTAGGTGCCGCTGGCCTGCGCCACGAAGCCGATCCGCCGCCGGACCTGCGCGGGTGCGCGCAGCAGGTCGACCCCGGCGATGGTGGCCGCTCCCCCGCTGGGCCGGATCAGCGTGGCGAGCATCCGCAGCGTGGTGGACTTCCCGGCGCCGTTCGGGCCGAGGAACCCGACGATCTCGCCGCGCCGTACCGCGAAGTCGACACCGCGCACGGCGTCGACTGTGGTGGCGCCGCGCCCGCGTCCGACCCGGAAGGACTTGCGTAGGCCGGTGGCCTCGATCATCGAGCCTCCTCGTGCGGCAGGACGCCGGCGCGGGTGCGTCAGGTCAGGCTAGTTCCGCGCCGACGGTTGGACAACGGTCGATGCGTCAGGCGTCGGCAGCCGTGCGTGCCAACGCGGCGAGGTGCGCCGCCGCCGCCCGCGCGCCGCCGGCCGCCGCGAACGACTCACCGACCCGGCGCGCCCCGGCCCGGTACGCCGGTTCGTCGAGCACCGCGCTGAGCGCGGCGGTCAGCTCCGCCGGGGTCGCCGTGCCGAAGGAGACCGCCAGACCGGCTCCGGCCCGGCACACCTGACTAGCGACCGCCGGGTGGTCGTGCCGGATCGGCGCGACCACCACCGGCACGCCGTGGGCCAGCGCCTCGGACACCGTGCCCAGCCCGCCGTGGGACACCAGCGCGTCCAGTCGCGGCATCAGTTCCAGCACCGGCACCCGCGGCGCGACCAGCACGTGCGGCGGCGGGTCGGGCACCAGGCCGGGCCCGGCGGTGAGGATCACCTGGACCCGGCCGGCGAGCGGCGCGGTCGCCGCCGTCATCCGCCGGAAGAAGTCGGCGGCGAGATGCTCGGCCATCGTGCCGACGGTGACCAGCACGTGCCGGCGGCCGGGATCCCACGCCTCCCAGGCGAACGCCGGCGCGTTCGGCCGCCGTCCCAGTGCGGGCCCGGTGAGCACACAGCCCGGCGGCAGCGGCGCCGGGCCGGTCAGCGCCGCGGTGGTCAGCCCGATCACGAGGTACGGCGAGAAGCGCAGGTCGATCGTCTCGCCCACGGGGACGTCGGTCATCGCCCACACCCGGCGGATCTGGGCGCGCACCCAGTCGGTGAACTCGGGCATCTCCTCCGTGGGCGGCGTCAGCTCCAGCATGCCGACGCAGAACGTCGCCCACGGCAGCCCGCGGCGGTGCGCGGCGAGCGCACCGGCCAGCGCGTACTGGTCGGCCACCACCACGTCCGGCTCGTACCGCTCGACCGCCGCGTCGGCGGCGTCGCGGATGAATCGGTTCGCCGGCAGCACGTGCCCCTCCCAGAGGCTGCGCACCGAGGCCGCCCCGGACGCGCCGTCGGGCCGGTAGTAGCGCTTGCCGGTCGGGAACAGCACGGCATCCGGGCCGACCAGCGGGCGCAGGTCGCTGCGCGGCCCGACCCAGGCCACCTCGTGCCCGGCCACCTCCAGTTGCTGGGCGATGGCGACCGGGGCGTGCAGGTGGGACTCCACCGGCAGCACGACGAACAGAAAGCGAGCCACGTCGATATGATCGCACGCGCGTTGACATCCACCGGCGTCACTGATCTGATCCGTGTCGTGACGGTACGCGTATGACGGCGATCGACGCCGTCTCGGTGTTCCTGCCGCAGCGCCGGGTGCCGGTCGAGAGCCTGGCCGCGCCGCTGGGCCTGACCGACATGCAGGTCCGCCTGTTCGGCCGCTTCCACGGCCTGACCGAGGTCCGCCGCGATCCCGGGTTGTCCCTGACCGACCTGCTGCTGCGCGCGGCGGGCGGCCTCACCGCGCTGCCCGCGCTGCGGCAGCGGGTGCGGTTCGTGGTGTACGGGCGGGCGTTCCCGGTGGTCACCCCCTATCCGGTCAACCCGCTGCACGAGGTGTGCCGCACGCTCGGGCTGAGCCACGCGCTCGCGTTCACGCTCACCCAGCAGTCCTGCGCGAGCGCGCTCGCCGCGATCGACGTGGCCGGGCGGCTGCTCGCGTCCGAACCGGACACGCCGGACGGCCCGCCGCTGGCCCTGGTGCTCACCGGGGAGAAGGCGTTCACCCGCGACGCCCAGTTCATCCCGGAGACGTCGGTGTTCAGCGAGGGCTCGTCGGCCTGCCTGCTCAGCGCCGGTGGCGGCCGGGACCGGCTGCTCGCGTACGCCTGTCACCAGCGGGGCGAGTTCGACGTGGCCGGCGGCGAGTCCCCGGCGCGGTTCCAGCGGGCGTACCGGCCGGCGCTGGCCGAGGTGATCGGCCGGGCGCTGGACCGGGCCGGGACGGCGCTGTCCGAGCTGCGGCTGGTGCTGCCGCACAACGTGAACCTGATGACCTGGAAGCGGTTGTGCCGGCTGATCGGGCTGCCGCTGGACCGGGTGCTGCTGGACAACGTGACCGAGACCGGCCACGTGTTCTGCGCCGACGCGTTCGTCAACTACCGCACCGCCCGGCAACGCGACCTGCTCCGGCCGGGTGACCGGTACCTGGTCGCGGCGGTCGGTGCCGGGGACGGCGCGACGTTCGCCGCCATGGTGTTCGAGCACTGAGCGGCGGTGGTCACCGTGGAGAGCGGACTCCGCCTGCTGCGGGCCGCCCGTCAGACGGTCACCGGCCCGGCCGCGCTGCTCGGCGATCCGGTGCTGCGCGAGCGCAGCGCCGGCTACCTGAGGGACCTGGCCCGGCCGTACGGGCTGCGGGTGCCGGACGGCCTGTTCGACGCGCCGTCGGCGGCGCTCGGGCAGTCCTACGGGGAGATGGCCGCCGAACTGATCCCGGCGGTCGTGCCGCCGGACGAGCCGGTGGACCTGCTGGTGCTGGCGTTCGCCGTGCACGACGTGCTGCCCGGCCGGGCCACCGCGGCGTACCTCAGTCACGTGTGCCCTGGTACGCCGATGTCGTTCGCGCTCTGCGACCAGGGTTCGGCGGCGGCGTTCACCGGGCTGCGGATCGCCCGCGACTACGGCTGCCGCCGGGCCCTGCTGGTCACCGTCGAGCAGGCGGTCCTGCCGTACGACGCGGCGGTGCCCGTACCTGCCCGCCACCGGGCCGTGGCCATGCTCTACGGCACCGCGGCCGACGACAACGCCGACAGCGGGACCGGCGGCGGTCCGGAGCGGATCGGGCTCGGCGCCGGTGCGCGGCTGACCGGGCTTCGCCAGCACGCCGACGTCGGCCCCGGCGAGGTGGCGGCGCTCGCGGCGGCCGAGGTGCGCGAGCTGACGGCCGGGCGTACCGATGTCGCGGTCGTGCTCGGCGCTGAACTCGCGGCTGTGTGGCCCGGTCCCGGCGGCGGCGCGGTGACGACCGGTCCGGAGCGGCAGCCGTCCACCGGCCTCTGGTGGGCGCTGCTGGACCGTCTCGCCGGGGACGCGGCGCGGCCCCGGCCGGTGGTGGTGGTGGCCGACTACGAGCCCGGCCTGGGCTACCTGAGCGTGGCCGCGCTGGCGCCGGCGGGCCGGTCAGAGCCCGTCGGCGAGCGCGGCGCGGACGAACGCGCAGAGCCGCTCGTTCGCCTCCGGAGCGCCGACGGTGATCCGGACCCCGGCGCCCGGTAGCGCCATCACCAGGATGCCCGCCGCCCGGGCCCGCTCGGCGAACGGCACGGCCCGCTCCCCCAGCGGCAGCCACACGAAGTTGGCCTCGCTCGGCGCGACGGTGAGCCCGAGGCCGCGCAGCGCGCCGATCAGGCGGGTACGCGCCGCCACCAGGTCGGTGCACCGCCGGGTCAGTTCGGCGCCCACCTCCGGTGTCAGGCTCGCCACCGCGGCCGCCTGGGCCAGCGCGGAGGGAAAGAACACCGCACCGGTGAGCGCGGCGGCCCGGGTGAGCCGGGGCGGCACCACGGCGTACCCGACGCGCAGCGCGGCCAGGCCGTACGCCTTGGAGAACGTGCGCAGCACGCAGACGTTGTCGTACGCCCGGTACAGGTCCATCCCGTCCGGCGAGCGCGGATCGGTGACGAACTCGCGGTACGCCTCGTCCACGATCACCGGCACGTCGGCCGGGACGCGGTCCAGGAACGCCTCGACGTCGTCGCGGCGCAGCGCCGTACCGGTCGGGTTGTTGGGGTTGCACAGCAGCACGCACCGGGTCCGGTCGGTGACCGCGTCCGCCATCGCCGGCAGGTCGTGGTCGTACCCGCGCATCGGGACGGGCACGGCACGGGCGCCGGCGTTGCCGACGATCAGCGGGTAGCCCTCGAACGACAGGGCCGGGTGGACGACGTCCGGGCGCGGCCCGAGGGACTGCACGAGGTGCTGGCACAGCCCGGCCGAGCCGGGGCCGACGAGGATCGCCTCGGGGCCGACACCGAGCCGCGCCGACAGCGCCGCCACGAGCGCCGACGACGTGCGGTCCGGATAGCGCTGGAGCGTCGCGGCGGCGTCGGCGACCACCCGCCGGATCCCCGGCAGCGGCGGGTAGGGCGTCTCGTTCATGGACAGGTCGGCCGGGGGTTGCGTCCCGACGGCGGTGGCAGGCGTCATCATCGTTCACTTTCCGACGGGACCGGTGGGGACGGGGTGTGCGCGTGCCGGTCGGCCAGCAGCCCGAGCTGGTAGAGCCGGTCGACGGCGGACAGCGGCCGCACGTCGGTGCCGGAGAGGTTGCCGGCGGTGAGCCCGAGCAGCCGGGGGTTCGCGGCGGTGCGGCGCATCATCCGCGCGCCGAGCAGCCTCGGCAGCCCGGACACGGCGGTGATCATGCGGGAGGCGTTGTGGCTGACGGTGGCGACGTGGTCCAGCCGGGGCCGCCGCGCCGCCTCGAAGGCCCGCAGTGCCCGGTCCACGGCGGCCGGTTCCGGCGCGCCGCCCTCGGCGGCCAGGCAGGCGGCGAGCGTCTCGGCGTCACCGAGGGAGCTGTTGACGCCCTGCGCCGCCATCGGGTGCACCGCGTGGGCGGCCTCACCGGCGAGCGCGAGACCCGGTACGGCCAGTCGCGCGCTGCGCAGCCGGTAGACCGCGAGCAACTGGCGCCGGTGCAGGCTCGCGCGCACGGCCGGGCCCAGCGGACGGATCGCCGGCACGTCGGCGAGCAGCCGTCCGCACCACGCGTCGAGGTCCACGCGGCCCCGGAACTCGTCCGGTGTGACCTGCACGTAGAGGCGGCACCGCCCGCCCGGCAGCGGGTAGACCAGGCAGAGTCCCCGGGCGGTGCGGTAGGCGGACACCTCGTCGGCCACCTCGGCGCCGTCCACGTCGAACGCGACCAGGCCGTGCGGGTACTCCCGGCGTTCCACGCCGATCCCGGCCGCGCGGCGCAGCGGCGAGGACATGCCGTCGGCCGCGACCACCAGCGGCGCCGCGACGTCCCGCTCGGCGCCGTCCGCGACGACCCGGACGCCGTCGATCCGCCCGCCGCTGTCGCGCCGGACGCCTGTCACCCGCACGCCCCACCGGACCTCCACCGTGGCGGGGAGCCGGCCGGCCAGCACCGCGCGCAGGTCGCCGTAGTCGGCGCAGAGGATCTGCCGGTACGCCCCGGGCAGGCCGGCGTAGTCCAGGCAGAGCAGCGGCTCGCCGTACGCGTCGCGGATGGCCAGCCGCCCGACCGGGCGCGCGCCGGTGGCCCGCAGAGCGCCCAGCGCGCCCCAGGAGTCGAGGATGCGTACCGTCTCGGGCTGGAGGATCTCGCCCTTGGCGATCGACGCCGGAGCGCGCTGCCGGTCGAGCACGAGCACCCGCAGGCCGAGCGCGCCGAGCGCGTGGGCGCAGGCCAGCCCGCCGGCGCCGGCACCGGCCACCACCACGTCGGCGCTCATCGGGCCACCGCGCCCGGTGCGGCGCCGGACGGCGCGGCGGCGGCCCGGCGGTACTCGCCGAGCGTCCGCAGCGCGAGCGCCTGGGTGATCACCGCGTTCGGGTACCGCATGTGGTGCCGGATGTAGTTGCAGACCCGGGCGGCGGGCCAGGCGCCGTCCGGTCCGGCGGCGGCCACCAGCCAGGCGACGCCCCGGTCCACCGCCCCGGCGGCGTCCGGGTCGCCGGTCGCGAGCAGGCCCTGCACCGCCCAGGACGTCTCCTCGACGGTGCCGCCGGTACCGTCGCCCGGGCCCCACGAGCCGTCGGGCAGCTGGGTGTCCCGCAACCACCGGGCCGCGCGGCGCACCACGTCGTGCCGGGCGTGCCCGACCCGGGACAGCGCGGCGACCACCACGGCGGTGCCGGAGGTGTGGTCGCGGTACCAGAGGTTCTCGAACGTGCCGTCGGGCGCGGCCCGGGTCAGCAGCCAGGCCGCCGCGCGGGCGATCGCCGGGTGGTCGTCCGGATGCCCGGCGTCGTGCAGCGCGAGGATCGCCTGGCTGGTGATGGCCGGGCAGGGTCCGTCGTTGGCGAGCCGGGTGTCGCGGACCCACAGGCTCCACGAGCCGCGGCTGTCCTGCCGGCCGACGAGCCACGCCAGGCCCTGACGCAGCACCGGGTCGGCGCCGGCGCCGGGGAGTCCGGCGAGCGCGGAGAGGATCTCGGCGGACTCCAGCGTGACCGGCCAGCCCCGGGCGTTCGAGTAGCTCCACCCGCCCGGCGGCACGTCCAGGACCTCGAACGCCTCCGTCTTGCGGGCGGCGTGCAGGAACTGCCGGGTGGCGTGCAGCTGGGGGTCGTCGGCGTAGCCGGCCGCGATCAGCCCGGTCGCCGCGTACCCGGTACGGGTGAGGTCCAGATTGGTGACCGCGTCCCAGGAGCCGTCGGGGCGTACCGCGCGGCGCAGCCAGCCGACGACGGCGCGGGCGATGTCGGGGGCCTCGCCGCTGCGGGCCAGGCCGAGCAGGACGAGCGCGGCCGGCCACGGGTCCTCGCTGAGCGCGCCGGTGCGGCCCTCGTGGTCGTGGATGGACCGCAGCAGCCGTACCGCCGCCGGACGGGCGCGGCGCAGCGTGGCCCGGCGCAGCCGACCCGCGGGCAGCATGCCGGCCTGCATCAGGGCGAGCCCGACGAACGGCGCGGTACGGAACGACAGGCGCTGCCGGCGCACCCGGTCGAACAGCACGATCTCCAGCGGCAGCCGGCGCAGCGGGCCGGCCTCGGCGGTCATCCCGGCCATCGTGAGCAGTTGCCGGCACAGCAGCGAGATGGCCGGGTCGGTGATGGTGTCGACGCCGCCGAGCGCGGCCAGCCGGGCCCGGCCCGCCGCGATCGCGTCGGCGCTGTCCGCCGGTGCGCTCAGCGCCAGCGCGGCGACCGCCACGGCGGTGGGTACGACGGCGGTGCCGGCGCCCACCACGCCACCCCAGCCGCCGTCGTCGTGCTGCGCGCGGCGCAGCCAGGCGGTTCCGGCGTCGACCAGGTCGGCGCAGCCGGACGGGTCGGCGGCGTGCACGGCGGCTACCGCGCCGGCGGTGCCGAGCACCGAGGCGGGCGGGTCGTCGCCGAAGGCGCCGTCGGGGCGGCGGCGGCGGAACAGCGCCTCGGCGCCGTCGGTGAGGGCCTTCCCGACGGCCTCGGCGGTCACAGCGGTCATGGCGCGTCCTCCAGCGGCAGTCGACTGCGGGTGGCGAGGGTCAGGCCCGCCACCGGCGGGCCGAGTTCGTGTCGGACGCGCATGCCGCGCTGCGCCAGCCAGGTCAGCAGCACCATCGGCAACGCGAGCGCGAGCTGCACGGCGACGCCGAGGCCGAGCCCGACCGCCGCCGAGGCCAGCACGACCCGCTCGACGACCAGGACCGAGTGGGCGCGCAGCGCCACCAGGACGGGCATCCCGTCGCGGCGCGCCACCAGCGGGGCCAGCGCGACGACGCCGGTGGCCAGGACGACGAGCACAGTCGCCAGGTACGACATCCGCGTGCCCGTGCCGGCCAGCAGTCCGGCGGTCACCGCGGCGCCGATCGTGACGGCGTAGAGCGCCACCACGGTCCGCACGGCCACCGGCACGCCCCGGCCCACCGGCAGCGTCCGGTAGCCGCCGGCACGATCGCCGTCGATGTCGCGCAGCGCGCCGACCAGGTTGGACATGGCGTCGTGCGACCAGAACGCGACGACGAGCGCGAGCAGCACCGGCACCGCCCAGGCACGGTCCGGCGCGATCCCGGCGGCGAGCGCGCCGTAGCCGAGCGCGACCGCGCCGAGCGCGCCGCGGACCAGGTTGCCGGCGATCCCCCGGGCCTTGAACCACCTGCTGTACGCCACGATGCCGCACCCGGCAAGCAGCGCCGCCAGCGTGGTGCCCCATCCGTCCAGCACGGCGAGGACGCCGAGCGCGGCGAAGCAGGCGCTGCCGCACCACAGGGCCGTGCCCGCGCGCAGCCGGCTGGACGGGATCGGCCGGTGCGGTTTGCTGCCGGCGTCGAGATCCCGGTCGAAGTAGTCGCCGAGGTAGTGGCCGCCGAGCCAGCCGGCGGTGGGCGCGGCCCAGGCCGACAGCAGCAGCCACGGGTCGTGCCGGCCACCGGCCACTGCGGCGCCGGCGAGGCCGACCAGTCCGACGTACCAGAGGGTGTAGGGCCGCCAGGTCTCCACGTGAGCCCGCAGTGCTCGCACGGCACCGGCCGTGCTCACGCCATCTCGCTCGTCATCCAGGCCGCGATGTCGGTGAGCACGTCCGCGCTCGCGGACGGGGTGAGCGCTGCGAGTTCGGCGCGGGCCCGCTCGGCGTGCTCCACCATCCGCCGCCGGGCGCCGGCGACCGCGCCCACGTCGTCGAGCAGGGCGGTGACCCACTCGACGTCGCCGGGGCCGGCGCCGCGGCGGTGCAGCACCGCCAGCAGCTCCACCCGTGCGGTGTCGCCGATCGCGTCGTACGCCAGCAGCAGCGGCAGCGTGGGCCGGCCGTTGTTGAGGTCGCTCGTCGCCGGTTTGCCGGTCTGCTCCGGGGTGGACAGGTAGGACAGCAGGTCGTCGCGGATCTGGAACGCGGTGCCGAGGTGCTCGCCGTAACGGGCCAGTGCGGCGGAGAGCAGCGGGTCGGCGCCGCCGAGCAGCGCGCCGATGTGGCACACGGCGCGGAACAGCGAGCCGGTCTTGAGCCGGATCATCTCCGGATACCAGCGGGCGCCCGCGTCCAGGTCGCCGACGAGCCGCGCCTCCAGCGCCTGGCCCCGGCACAGGTCCTGGCCGGCCTCGGCGAGCGCGGTGACGGCGGCGACGACCGAGGCCGCGGGGACCGCCCGGCCGCTCTCCACGATCGCCTGGAAGGCGTGGAAGATGAGGTGGTCGCCGGCCACGATGGCGCCGGGGATGCCGTACGCGACAGGGACCGCCGGGCGGCCGCGGCGCAGCGTGTCGGCGTCGATGATGTCGTCGTGCACGAGCGTCGCGACGTGCAGGTACTCGGTGCCGAGCGCGGCGGCGAGGACGTCCCGTGTCGATCCACCCACCGCCTCGGCGGCGTGCAGCGTCATCATCGGGCGGAGCATCTTTCCCGCCGGCAGCAGCGCGTAGCGGACGATCGCGTCGAGCTGGTCGGGCGTCTCCGGCCACCGCCGGCCGAGTTCGGCGCGCAGCAGCCGCCCCGATTCGCTACGGGCCAGGTCGTCGATGAAGGGCGGATATCGCGTGGAGCCAGCAACCGTCATGACGCGTCGACCCTTTCGCCAGGGATCGGCTAGTCGCCACGCGAGACGTTACCGGTAGGCCCTCCCCGGAACAACCATTGATAAATGCGCATGGACATGGGTGGCCACAAATGTCGTGACAGCATTCTTCAGCACATTGACCGAAGCACCGAGAAATCCACCGTTTGACCCACGGCCGCCATGTCGATGCATATACGTCAATGTTCGGGCGCACGGGGCGGCACCGGACAGGTACCACCCGCTCCGCCCGGGTCAGGTGCCGGCGGCGAACTCCATGAGCGTCAGCCCGTCGGTGCCGTGGTAGGTGCGCCGGGGCGTCAGACCCGCGGCGGCGGCCAGCGCGGTGAACTCGGGCACCCCGCGCTCCCGGCCGCCGACGAGCACCAGCATCCGCAGGTCGTACGGCGACAGGTGCGGCACGTGCGGCATCGTCGGCAGCACCTCGATGACGAGCACCCGGCCGGTGGTCCCGGCCGCCTCGGCGCAGCGCCGCAGGATCGCGGTGGCGTGGGCGTCGCTCCAGTCGGTGAGCGCGCGGGAGACCACGTACACGTCGGCACCGGGCGGCAGCGGGGCGAAGAAGTCCCCGACCACGGTCTCGGCCCGGTCGGCCAGCCCGCACGCGGCGAACGTCGCGGCGGCGGTGGCCACCGGCTCGTCGCGGTCGACGAGGGTGCCGCGCAGGTGCGGATGGGCGCCCAGCACCTCCCGCAGCAGCCCGCCCGCGCCGCCGGCCACGTCGACCACGTGGCCGGCCTCGTGCCAGGGGTAGAGCGCGGCGACCTCCGGCGCGGTGAACCGCTGCTGGCTGAGCATCAGCGCGTCGAAGTAGGCCCGATGGTCCGGGTGGGCGTCGAGGTCGGCCCAGAAGTCGCGCCCGTGCACCTCCCGGTAGCCGGGCCCGCCGGTGCGGATCGCGTGCGGCAGGCCCGTCCAGGCCAGGTCCATCCGCGCGCCGAGCCCGGCGAGGTCCAGGTAGGCGCCGTGGCCGCCGCCGTCGCGGTCGCAGAGCAGCTCGCCGACGTCGGTCAGGCCGAACACGTCCGGCGACACCTCGACGAACACGCCCCGGTGCACGAGGTAGCGCAGCAGGCGGCCCAGCGCGGCGGCGTCCGCCCCGCAGGCGTCGGCCAGCTCGCCCAGACCGGTGACGCCCGCGGCGATCCGGTCCGGCACGCGCAGCGTCACCGCCGTGCGGACCGCGAACGGGGTGGCCAGGTCGGTGAGCCGGTCGAGCCGCTCCCGCGCGTCACCCTCGATCCGGGCATCGATCGACACCGGCGCCTCCTCCCGCGTCGCGGGCCGGCACCGCCGCCCCCGCCGGTGCGCATGCTTCCAGGCGTACGGCGGGTGAGTCAACGACGACGGCTGGTGAGGACATTCATGGACGTGGAACAATTCGCGGGCCAGCGCAGGCGCGCAGACCGGAGGGATCATCGATGACCACATCCATCGCGGCCGAGGTCCGGCTCGTCTCCGGCGCGCTGGGCGCCGAGGTCCACGGCATCGACCTGAACACGCTCACCGACGAGGGCTTCGCGCTGATCCACGACCTGCTGCTCAAGCACCAGGTGATCTTCCTCGCCGGCCAGACCGGGCTGACGCCGCAGGCGCACGTCGCGTTCGGCCGCCGCTTCGGCGAGGTGGAGCTGCACCCGTACCTGCCCCGGCTGGACGGGCACCCGGAGATCGTCGTCATCGACTCCGCCGACGGCGGCAAGGTCGACGTCTGGCACACCGACATGACGTTCCACCAGAGCCCGCCGATCGCCTCGATCCTGCACCTGATCCAGCTGCCCGAGGTCGGCGGCGACACCATGTGGACCAACCAGTACCGGGTCTACGAGGCGCTCTCCGCGCCGATGCGGGACCTGCTCGACGGGCTGACCGCCATCCACGTCATCCGGATCGGCACCGAGTTCACCAGCCGCGCCGAACACCCGGTGGTCCGGGTGCACCCGGAGACCGGGCGCCGCTCGCTGTACGTCAACCGGTTGTTCACGTCGCACATCCCGCAGCTGACCCGCAACGAGAGCGACGCGCTGCTGGAGCACCTGTTCACCTTCTCCGAGAGTCCCCAGTTCACCTGCCGCTACCGGTGGCGGACCGGAGACGTCGCGGTGTGGGACAACCGGGTCACCCAGCACTACGCCGTGAACGACTACGACGGGCTGCGGCGCGGGCAGCGGATCACCGTGCTCGGCGACCACCCGACCGGCGACGAGCCCCGGTGGGAGCACTACGTCCCGGCGCCGGGCGAGCGCTACTGGCCGGGCCGGGTCAACGCGGTGGAGAGCTACTGACCGGCGGTCACCAGGTGACCGGGAAGGAGGCGATGCCGCCGTTCATCCGGTCGTGCCGCCACGGGATCTCCGCCAGCGGCACGGCCGGCGACAGCGCCGGCATCCGGGTCAGCAGCGCCCCGAGCGACAGCTCCACCTGCATCCGGCCCAGCGCCGTGCCGAGGCAGAAGTGCGGCCCGAAGCCGAAGGTCAGGTGCGGTACGCCGGGCCGGCGGTCGATGTCGAAGACGTTCGGCTCGGGGAAGAACCGGGGGTCGCGGTTGCCGGCCCACGGGATCGCCATCACGCAGTCGCCGGCCCGCATCCCGACCCCGCCGAGGACCAGGTCCGCACGGACCACCTGCACCCGGAACATGGCGCTCACCGACGTGTAGCGCAGGATCTCGTCGGTGGCCGTGGCGAGCTTGCCCGGCGCGGCGCGCAGCTTCGCCAGCTGCGCCGGGTGCTGGAACAACGCGCGCAGGCCCGCGCTCGTCGAATTGATCTCCAGCCCGCCCAGCAGCACGCCCATGGCCAGCTCGACCAGTTCGGCGTCGACCAGCTCGTGCGCGCCGCCGCCGCGGACCCAGGCCGAGAGCAGGTCGTCGCCGGGCTCGGCCCGCTTGCGCGTCAGCTGCCCGGCCAGGTAGTCCCGCAGCTCGGCCTGCGCGGTCGCGGCGGCGGCCGAGCCGTACGCGGTGACCGAGTTCAGCCCCTCGATCCAGGCGTAGAACCGGGGCCGGTCGGCGGCCGGGACGCCGAGTACGTCGCACACCACGAGCACCGGCAGCGGCGCCACCAGTGCGGCCACCACGTCGGCCGGGCGCGGACCGGCGAGCATGGCGTCGACCAGCTCGTCCACCAGCCGCTGCACCCGGGGCCGGAACGTCCCGATGCGCCGGGCGGTGAACGCGCGGCCGGCCACCCGCCGCACCACGGCGTGCGCCGGGCCGTCCATGTTCAGCTCCCGGGGACCGCCGCCGTCCGGTGTCGCCGTCGCGCCCAGCGGCAGCCGGGAGAAACGGGGGTCAGCCAGGACGGTGCAGCAGTCCTCGTAGCCGAGCACGAGCCAGGCCGCCCGCCCGTCGGGCAGCCGAACCCGGCTGACCGGCTCGGCGACGACCATCTCCAGCAGCTCGGCGGGAAGGTCACCGGTGAACGGTTCGAACGGATAGGAACGCAGCCCGGAATTGACTGTCACCGGGCCACCGGGCGGCTGATCGCGGTCCACCTCGGACATCGGCTAAGAGTCCAGCATCGGTTAGTCCGGCGTCAATATCCGCCGCGTGCGTCCGCAGCCTTCCGCGTACCGGCGTCGATCCCCTAGCATCGGTTCTCCAGGGCTGCCGTTTCGCCGCGCGGATTGGTGGGTTTTGACTGCGCCGCTGCGAATTCTGATGTCGACGTGGGGCTGGCGGTCGCATTTCTACAGCCTGGTCCCGCTCGGCTGGGCGTTGCAGGCCGCCGGTCACGAGGTACGGGTGGCGAGTCATCCGTCGATGGCCGCCACGATCAGCGCGGCCGGGCTCGCCGCCGTACCGCTGGGCGCGGACGTCGACTTCGCCGAGGCGTTCGCCGGCCGGATCGGCGCGGTGGCCCCGCTCGCCGGTTCCGCGCCGGCCGGCGCCGTCGAGCCGGCGATCACCGCCGACGGCGGGGTGGTCCGGTTCGCCGACGCCGTCCTCGACGACCTGGTCTCCTACGGCCGGTCCTGGCGGCCGGACCTGGTCCTCTGGGAGCCGTTCAACCTGGCCGCGCCGGTGGCCGCCGCCGCGCTGGGCGTGCCGGGCGTGCTGAACCTGTGGGGGCCGGACTCCTCGACCACGCTGCGCCTGGACCCGGACGAGGTGGTCGGGCCGCTGGCCGCCCGGTTCGGGCTGCGCGCCGCTGACGTACCGCTGGACGGCGTCCTGACGCTCGACCCGGTGCCGCCGCCGATGCAGGTGCCGATGCGGCGTCCCGGCCGTCCGGTGCGATTCGTGCCGTACAACGGCCCGGCCGTGGTGCCGGACTGGCTGCGCCGCCCGGCGGAGCGGCCCCGGGTGTGCGTCACGGCGGGCACCATGATGGCCGGCGCCGGGTTGCACGACCGGCTCGACCTGGGCGGGGTGATCCGTGCGGTGACCGGGCTCGACGTGGAGGTCGTCGTGGTGGTCGAACCGCGCCAGCACGAAGGGCTGGGCCGGCTGCCGGCCCGGGTCCGCCTGGTCGACGGGCCGCTGGCGGTCCGCCTGGTGCTGCCCACCTGCGCCGCTCTCGTGCAGCAGGGCGGGGCCGGCACCACCATGACCGCGCTCGCGTACGGCGTGCCGCAGCTCGTCCTGCCCCGGGTCAGCGACCAGCACTTCAACGCCGGGCGGCTGGCGGTCACCGGCGCCGGCACGTGGCTGGCGGGCGAGCAGGCCACCGCCGACGCGGTCCGGGACCACGTCGCCGGCCTGGTCGGCGACGGGCCCCGGCGGCGGGCCGCGGCGCTGATGCGTGACCGGGTCCGCGCCATGCCCGCCCCCGCCGGCCTGGTGCCGACGCTCGCCGCCCTGGCCCGGGGCGGCCCGATCTGAGGAGTCGCAGATGACGCAGGACCCACCCGCCATCCCGTACCCGCTCGCGCCGGCTCCGACGATCTACCACCCGTCGCCGGACTACACCCGGATGCGCGAGTCGTGCCCGGTGGCCCGGGTCGAGCTGCCCGACGGGGCGTGCGCGTACCTGGCCACCCGGCACGCCGACGTGCGCCGGGTCTTCACCGACCAGCGGTTCAGCCGGGCCGCCGCGGCCGGCCCGAACCGCCCGACCCGGGAACTCGGCTCGCTCGCCGAGGACTCGCTGATCGGGATGGACCCGCCGCGGCACACCACGATGCGCCGCGCCGTCTCGCACGCGTTCACCGTCCGCCGGGTGGAGGAGCTGCGCCCGACGGTCGCGGCGCTGGTCGACCGGATGATCGACGACCTGGAGGCGGCCGGGCCGCCGGCCGACCTGATCACGCACGTCTCCGGTCCCCTGCCGATCTCCGTGATCAGCACGCTGTTCGGCATCCCGGAGCGGGACCGGGAGCGGGTACGCCGGTGGTCGGACGCGCTCGTCGGCGACTGGGACGCCGACCCGGACGCGCCGCGGGCGGCGCTGGAGGCGTTCCGCGAGCTGATCGACCTGCGGCGGCGCGAGCCCGGCGACGACCTGATGAGCGCGCTCATCAAGGTCTGGGACGACCACGACGACCTGACCGAACGGGAGCTGGTGTCGGTCACCGCCGGAATCTTCGTGGGCGGGCACGAGACCACCACCAACCAGCTCAACCTGTTCCTGCTGGTGCTGGCCCGTCATCCCGAGCAGCTCGCCGGGCTGCGCGGCGACGATCCGGTGGCGGTGGCCCGGGCGGTCGAGGAGCTGTCCCGCTTCATCCAGCTCGGCGACAACGGGGTGCTGCTGCCCCGGGTCACGACCGAGGAGGTGGAGCTGGGCGGCGTACGCCTGCCGGCCGGCGCCGCGGTGCTGCCGGCGATCGCGTCGGCCAACCGGGACGCCACTGTGTTCCCGGGCGCGGACACGCTCGACCTGGGCCGCGTGCACAATCCGCACCTGGCGTTCGGCGCCGGCCCGCACCACTGCCTGGGCGCGGCGCTGGCCCGGATGGAGTTGCAGGAGGCGCTGGGCGCGCTGCTGCGAAGGCTGCCAGGGCTGCGGCTCGCCGTCGACGAGGCGGAGCTGCGGTTCCGGCCGGGGCTGGTGGTGCGCAGCCTGGAGTCGCTGCCGGTGACCTGGGACGCGTGACCGGAGGGGTGGCCGGTCAGCCGCCCGCCGATCCGGGGACGACCCGGGTCGGCGCGGCGGGGTCGAGCGCCGCCTCCACCGCCACCTCCTCCACGCCGCGCAGCAGCCGTTCCGCCTGCTCCTCGGTGAAGCAGCCGAAGTCGAAGATGACCTGGAGGTGGACCGTCTCGGGCTGGTCCTCGACGGTGATGAAGACCTGCTCGGGCAGGTGGTCCAGCGGGCCGTCCCAGACCAGGAACGTCTCGTCGGCCCGGCGGCGGATCCGCTCGGCGGTCACCGGGTCGTCGTGCAGCCCGCCGTCGGCCGCCTGCCGGGTGGTCACCCGCCGGTCGTTGATCCGGCAGCTGATCCGGGCCGGGTACCCGCGTTCGGCGTCCAGCCGGTCCGAGACCTCGGCGAGCTGTGCCGGGTCGTAGTAGGCGTACTTCCCGGCGGAGACGGCGGCCCGTCGGGCCCGCGCCACCACCTCGTCCACAGTGGTGTCCGCGGTGTCGACGCGCAGCACGCCGTTCTGGCTGAGCGGGGCGATGGCCTCGGCGAAGCCCGGCCGGAACCGGTTGCCGACGATGAGCTTGGCGGTGAGCGGGCTGACGCCGGTGGCCCGGCCGATCGCGATCGCGATGACCGCGAGCAGCACGCGCGAGGTGTCCGTGCGGGTCCGCGCCGCGATGGCCCGCACCGCCAGGTACGCCGCGGGCGAGCTGAACCGGCCGTGCCAGTACCGGTGGCCCCGGCGCCCACCGGCCGCCGGCTCGCCGAACGTCAGCGGCGGGACGTCCCGCAGGTGTTCGGCCCAGTGACGCACGGCCCGGTCGCTGAGCCGGCGCAGCGGCGGCGTCTCCTCCCGCCGGCCCAGTTCGAGGATCTGCACGGTACGCGGGTCGGCTACCCGGCGGACCGGCCGGCCGGCCAGGCCGAGGTCGGCCAGGATGAGGGACGTGGCGGTGCCGTCGACCACGAGGTGGTCGATCGTCAGCACCCGGTGCACCAGCGCGCCGCGGTGCCGGATCACCGCCATCTTCACCGACCAGTCCCGGTAGAGGTCGTAGTGGCTGAGCAGGCGGGCGTGGCCCAGGTCGTAGGCGAAAGCGGCCACGTCGGCCGGGTCCGCGTCGTCGGGCACGTCCATCACGTCCAGGACCGTCTCGCCGCTCGCCGACACGACCTGGCACGGGCCGCCGCCGTCGCCCGCGCCGAGCCGCATCCGCAGCGCCGGGTGCCGGGCCATCAGCGCGGCGAACTCGGCCGCCACCTGCTCGATCGTGACACCGGCGGGCATCGGGTGGGCGCCGCTGACGTTGTGCGTCCAGCCGGTCTCCCGCATGTCCTGCATGATGGCCTTCTGCCCCCAGGTCAGGGGCGCGGTGCCGGCGCCCGGCCCGGCGAACGCCACGGGAACCTGGGCCTGGACCGTCTGCGCTAACACCCGCTCATCAGAGCAACGCGCATCGGTGTGTGTCAACGTGACGGCGCAGGGTTACGCTGCCGTCCATGCGGGACGCCGTCCGGGTCTGGATCGTCGCGGCCGCGGTGCCGGCGGACGAGCTGGCCCGGTACCGGGCGGTGCTCGACGCGGACGAGCGGGACCGGGCCGCGCGGCTCGGCGCCGGGGCGCTGCGGGACCGGTTCACCGTGGCGCACGGCGCGCTGCGCGTCCTCGCCGGGCGGGCCACCGGCGCGCCACCGGCGGCGCTCACCTGGCGCCGCGGCCGGTACGGCAAACCGGCGCTGACCGGCCGGTGGAGCGGCCTGCACACGAGCCTGTCGTACTCCGGCGACCTGGTGGCGGTCGCGCTCAGCGAGGGCCGCCCGGTCGGGGTGGACATCCAGCACGTCGCGCCGGGCGGTGACCCGGTGTCGGCGTCCGCGCGCTTCTTCGACCCGCGGGAGGCCCGGCACGTCGCCGCCGGACCGGACCCGGCCGGCCGGGCGCTGCGGTTCACCCGGCTGTGGGCGCGCAAGGAGGCCGCGGTCAAGGCGGCCGGGGGCCGGCTGTGGCCCAACCTCGCCGTGCCGGTGCACCGGGTCGACGTGGTCGAGTGCGTCGAGCCGACCGGCCCGCACCGGCTCGCCGACCTGCCCACACCCGCCGGGTACGCGGTGGCGGTCGCGCTCGCCGGCGACCGGCCGTACGACGTCGAGTGCCACACCGGCCTCCGTCACGATCGGTGACGATCGCCGCACCCGTTGACACCTGCCGATGTCCCCTGCTCTGATGACTCCATGCCGACGCGCATGATCGACTCGTGGGACGCCCGGTGCTAGAACACGACGCGCCGGCCGACGCGCCGCCCCGTGACCAGGTCGTCGACCGCCTGACCGTCCTGCTGACCCGCATGCTCCGGCCGGACGCGCCGGTCACCGAGCAGACCCAGCTGATGGACGACCTCGGCCTCAGCTCCTCGCTCGGCCTGGAACTGCTGCTGTCGCTGGAGGACGAGCTGGAGATCCAGATCGACGTCGAGGAACTCGACGAGGATCGGATGGCCACGCTCGGCGACCTGGCCGACTACATCACCGCCAACTCCACCCCGCGCTGAGCAGGCCGAGACGTGGACCGGCCCGGCCTGAGTGTGGTGGTGCCCGCGCACGAGAACGGCTCCGCGCTCGACGCGACGCTGCGGTCGCTGACCCGGCAGACGCTGCCGCCCGGCGACTTCGAGGTGATCGTCGGTGACGACGGCTCGGCCGTGGCGCTGGGCCCGGTGGTGGACGCCTACCGGGACCGCCTGCGGATCGACTACGTCCGCAGCGAGCGGAACCGGGGCCGCAGCGCCAACCGCAACGCGGCGGCGGCCCGGGCCCGCGCGGACACGCTGATGTTCCTGGACGCCGACACGGTGGCCCATCCCGGGCTGCTGAAGCGGCACCGCGACTTCCACGCCGGGCGCGCCGGGCGGCCCGGGGTGCTGCTCGGGCAGCGGTACGACCTGGACTGGGCCGGCGCGGACGCGCTGCGCCGGGGTGAACCGGTCGCCCCGGCGATGCTCGACGCCGAACGCGGCGACCCGCGGCTGGAGGACATCGCCCTCCCCCAGCGGACGGACGACTTCCCGAGCGCGCCCTGGGTGCTTGGCCTGACCCACAACGCCTCGGTGGACCACGAGTCGTTCCGGCGGGTCGGCGGCTTCGACGAGGCGATGGTCAAGTGGGGCTTCGAGGACCTCGACTTCTTCTACCGGGTGTTCCACCTGCACGGCGCGCCGCCGGAGCTGTTCCGGCTGGACGTCGACGCGCTCTCGTACCACCTGCCGCACTTCCGCAGGACGTCGAACGGGCTCGCCTCGATGGACAACATGAAGTACCTGCTGCGCAAGCACCTGCGCTACGACGTCGAGGTGCTGTACGGGCTCAACACGTTCGGCCGGCACCTGGGCCGGATCCGGCTCTACGGCCAGGCCATCGAGGCGTACCGGGCCGGTGGGCTGGGCCGGCCGGACGTGCTGCCCGCGTCGTTGCGCGAGGAACTGGCGGCGAGCGCGGCGCTGGTCGTCGGCAACGGCGTGTCCGCACTGGACCTGGGCGCCGGGTCGCACACGTACGACCACGACGCGCCGGTCGGCGAGACGAACTCCCACCTGCTCGGCACCGTGCTCCAGCAGTTCAAGGCCGGTGCGCTGGACCTGATCGTCAACGTCGACATGTGGCGGTGCCTGCTCCCCGAGGACCTGCCCGCGTTCCTCACCCGAGGGCTGCTCAAGGCCGACCGGATCGAGCTGGTCGCCACCCGGACCGGCCCGGACCAGCGCGCCCTGCTGCCGGTGCCGCTGGTCGCCGACCTCGACTACGTGGCCGAGATGCTGCGCCCGCACTTCACCGTCGCCGTCGCCGCGTCCGACGCAGCGACCGTGATCACGCTCCGCTGAGATCCCGGCCGGGCGGGCGGGCCGGCCGCTCAGGCGGGGCGGGCCAGCACGAGGCTCACGTTGTGGCCGCCGAAGCCGAACGAGTTGGACAGCACCGCGTCCACCGCCACCGCCCGCGCCTTCTCGCGGATGTGGTCGACCTCGCCGTCGCGCTCCGGGTCGTCCAGGTTGTGGGTCGGCGGCAGCAGGCCGCGACGCAGCGCCTCGACCGCGATCGCCGCCTCGATCACGCCGGAGACCCCGAGCATGTGCCCGGTCACGCCCTTCGTCGAACTCAGCGGTGGCGGGGCGGCGCCGTACACCTCGGCGAGCGCGGCCAGCTCGGCGGCGTCCCCGGCCCGGGTGCCGGTGCCGTGCGCGTTGACGTACCCGATGTCGCCGGGCACCAGCCCGGCGTCGCGGACGGCCATCCGCATGCAGCGGGCCGCGCCGGCGCCGTCGGGGCGCGGCGTGGTCGGGTGGTGGGCGTCGTTCGTGGCGCCCCAGCCGAGCACGTCGGCATGCCGGTGGGCGCCCCGCGCGGCGGCGTGCGCGGCACGTTCCAGCACGAACACCCCGGCGCCCTCGCCGAGGACGAGCCCGTTGCGGCGCCTGTCGAAGGGGCGGCTCGCGGCGGCCGGGTCGGCCCAGCCGCGGGCCAGCGCGCGGGCGTTGCCGAACGCGTCGGCGAACGTCGGGAACAGCGGCGCCTCGGCGCACCCGGCGAGCACCACGTCCGCCTCGCCGGCGCGCAGGATGCGCAGCGCCTCGCCGATCGACTGCGCCCCGGCCGCGCACGCCGTGCCGATCGACGACGTGTAGCCGTGGATGCCGAACTTGATCGCGATGCGGGCCGCGCCCATGTTCGGCAGCGTGCCGGGCAGCATGTACGGGCTGACCCCGAACCGGCCCCGCCCGGCGCGGGCGAGCACCTGCTCCTCCAGCGTGGACAGACCGCCGACGCCGGAGACGACGACCGCCACCCGGTACGGATCGACGTCCCGGCCGATCCGCAGCCCGGCGTCGGCGAGCGCGTCCTCGGCGGCGCGCAGCACCATCACGATCGACCGGTCCACGACGCGGGACTCCGGGCCGGGCAGCACGCTCGCCGGGTCGATCGCCGGAGCGAACGCGGCGACGTCGACGACGCCGTGCAGCGGATGGCCGGCCGGCGGCCGGGTGAGCCCGGACCGGCCGTCGCAGACCGCGTCGAACACCTCGGCGGCGGTCGCGCCGACTGGGCTGACCAGTCCGATCCCGGTGACGGTGACCGGTTCGCGCACGCTCACCGGACCCGCCGCGCCGGCGTGGGCGCCGGGACGCCGCGCGGCCGGGTGCCGTGCCCCGACATCGGTCAGTGCGCCGAGGCCGGTGCGATGCGCGCCGCCACCGTCCGGCTGAACTCGCCGACGGTCATCATGGCGAGGTCCTCCGCCTCGTCGTCGTCGAAGGCGACCCCGAACCGGTCCTCCACGCGTACGGCCAGCTCGGCCAGGCCGAGGGAGTCCACGTCGAGCCCGGCCGGGCCGAAGACGGTGTCGTCGTCGACGTCGGAGACGTCGTACTTCATCTCGGTGAGTGCGGCGAGGAGGAACGCGCGGATCTCGTCGGTCATGTCCGGTGTTTCCCTTCCACGGTGTCCTGGCGGCGCGCTCGACCTGCTCGACGGAACCTGTGAGGCGCGGAGCGGACACTCCGCGTAGCATCGACCTTACTCGATCGGCTTGGTTTGGCAAGGTGCCCGGTCGGTCAGCCGTACCGGAAGCCGGTCGTACCCGCGCAGCATCAGCGCGCGGCGCGGGCCGGGCTCGGCGGTCAGCGCCGGGAAGCGGTCCAGCAGCCGGGGCAGCACCAGCCGCCCCTCGGCGCGGGCCAGCGTCGCCCCGAAGCAGTAGTGCGGCCCGGCGCTGAACGCCAGGTGCCGGTTGTCGGCGCGGGACGGGTCGAAGCGGTCCGGGTCGGGGAAGCGGCGCGGATCTCGGTTCGCGGCGCCGGTCAGCACCACCACGGTCCGGCCGGCCGGCACCGGCAGACCGGCGACCTCGGTGTCCACGGCGGCGTAGCGGACCGCGAAGTGCACCGGCGGCTCGTATCGCAGGATCTCCTCGACGTACGACGCGGCCAGCGACGGATCGGCGCGCAGCGCGTCCCGGGCGTCCGGCCGCTCGGTGAGCAGCACCAGCCCGTTGCCGAGCAGGTTCGCGGTGGTCCGGAACCCGGCGTTGTACATGATGATGAGGTTGGCCAGCAGTTCGTCGGAGGTCAGCCGGCCGGGTTCGTCGTCCAGGCCGCGCAGCAGCGCCGAGACGAAGTCGTCGCGCGGCGCCGCCCGGCGCGCGGCGACCAGGTCGGTGAAGTACGCGGTCAGCTCCGCCGCCGCCACGTTGGCGGCCCGGACCTCGCGCATGGACCGGCGGCCGATCTCCAGCACCGCGTCGAACGCGCGGACCCGGGACGGGAACCACTCCCGGTCCGCCCGCGGCACGGCCAGCAGCTCACCGATGACGTCACTGGGCAGCCGGAGCGCGAAGCGCGCCATGAAGTCGACCGTCCGGCCGTCCGCGCCCTCGGCGGCGAGCCCGTCGAGCAGGTCGTCGGCGATGCGCCCGATGGCCGGTTCCAGCGCGGCGACCCGGCGCGGGGTGAGCGCCTGGGAGAACAGGTGCCGGATCCGGAGGTGGTCGCCCTCGGCGGCGTTGAGCATCGACGACTGGAGGATCCGGATCACCTGGTGCTCGCGCCAGCGCACGCCGGTCCGGTCCAGGTACTCGGCGCCGAGCACCCGGAAGACCGGGTCGCGCAGCACCCGGTTGACCGCGTCGTACCCGTGCACGACGAGCGCGTGCGGGTCGGCGGGCCGCAGCGCGACCGCCTCCCCCGCCTCGTGCAGCCGGGCGTAGAACGGGTACGGGTCACGCCGTACCTCGTCACCGAGCAGTTCGTCGAGGGAGATGGTCACGCGCACGGCCGCTCCTCGCGAATGCCGGCGAGCATGTCGGCGGTGGTGTGCGCCCGGATGCCCGGCGGCACCGGCTCGGCGAACCGCGCGACGACCGCCCGGACGTGCGTCTCGGCGGCCTCGGCCAGTCCGTCGTAGACGGCCGCGAACACGTCCCGGGCCGCCCGGCGCGGCCACCCGGCCGGGAGCAGTTCCAGCGGCAGCCGCGGGTCGAGCGTGGGGAACCGCCGGTACGTGTCCATCACCTCGGTCCGGGCCCGTACGGCCGCGGCGCCGTCGACAGTGCCGAGCCGCGACACCATCGGGGTCCACCGGCGCAGGAAGGCCTCGTACTGTCCGCTGATCGCGTCGACGTCCCAGGCGTCCACGGGGGCGCGCTGACCGATCGCGTCCAGCGCGTCCTGCCGTCCCCGGAACACCGTGACCGCGCCGAGGGCGAGCGGGGCGAGCCGGGCCCGGGCGGGCGCGGTCAGCTCGTACGGCGAGATCCACAGCCCGTCGTAGAGCGGAGCGAAGCCGAGCCAGCGCAACTGGCCCCGCAGCGCCCGGCGTTGCGTCCCGTGGTCCTGCGGCAGCGAGAAGGCGACGACGGTCCAGCATCCGTCCCACGTCTGGACGTCGGCCGTGGAGGCGATGATCCAGTTCCCGCCGGCGGACAGGTACTCGGCGGCGGAGCGGCTGAGCCGGTAGAAGCTGTTGCGGCCCCGCCGGCTGCCCTCGAGCACCCCCCGGCGGGCCAGCCGGCTGATCGCGGTACGCGCCCCGGCGCTCGTCACCCCGGCCTCGCCGAGCAGGGCGACGATCGCCGCGGACGGCAGGTCGGCGCGGGTGCGCAGCGTGTAGTCGGCGAGCAGGGTCACCGCGACGCTCTGCGGCGAGGTGCCGGCCTGCCGCCGGGGCAGCCGCGCGGCGGGCCCCTCGTCCGGGTAGATCTCCTCGATGTCGAACGGGTTTGCCACACGCGCTCCGGCTCGGCTCAGGGACGGTGCACCGACTGTAGACGAACGCCGCCGCAGCTCATCGGAGCACATCGATTGACACTTCAGCGCCCGGCGGGAACACTATGTGCCACACGACGGAGCCAGGGCCGGGCGAGACACGTCAGTGGGCGAGACGCGACACCGCGGCGGTCCGGGCCGCCGACGCGGCGCGCACCCGCCCGTCACCGCCCGCACAGGGCGATCGAAGGAGATTCCGTGAGAATCAGAGCCAAGATGGTGGTGGCCCTGGCCGCGTCGCTGGCGGCGGCCGGCCTGGTGATCCCCACCGTCCAACCCGCGTACGCGGCGTCGCTGACCGAGGTGACCAGCTTCGGCGACAACCCCGGCCGGATGCGCATGCACGTCTACGTGCCGGACGCCCGCCCGGCCCGGCCGGCCACAGTGGTGGCCATGCACGGCTGCGGCGGCTCCGGCCCCGGCTTCTACTCCGGCAGCGAGTTCGCCGGACTGGCCGACCGGTACGGCTTCATCGTCATCTACCCCAGCGCGACCCAGCAGGCCGGCTTCGGCAACTGCTTCGACACCTGGTCCGACGCGGCCAAGCGGCGCGGCGGCGGCAGCGACCCGGTGTCGCTCATCTCGATGGTCCGCTACGTCCAGCAGCAGTACGGCGCGGACCCGGACCGGGTGTACGCCACCGGCAGCTCGTCCGGCGGCATGATGACCAACCACATGCTGGCGCTCTACCCGGACGTCTTCAAGGCCGGTGCGGCGTTCATGGGCGTGCCGTTCAACTGCTTCGCCGGCGCCGCCGACTATCCGCCCGGCTCCAGCCAGTGCACCGGCGGGAACATGAACCGCACCCCGCAGCAGTGGGGTGACGCGGTCCGCCAGGCGTACCCCGGCTACACCGGCCCCCGCCCCCGGGTGCAGTTGTGGCACGGCACCAACGACACGCTGGTGCCGTACTCGCTGCTCCAGGAGACGATCGAGCAGTGGACGAACGTGTTCGGGCTCAGCCAGAACCCCACCTCCACCGACACCCCGCAGTCCGGCTGGAACCGGCGGCGCTACGCCGACTCCACCGGCACCGTGCAGGTCGAGGCGTACAGCATCCAGGGCGCCGGGCACAGCCTGCCGTCGTCCGGCATGGCCGCGGCGGCGATCGCCTTCTTCGGCCTGACCAGCACGCCCGGGCCGACCACGCCCCCGCCGGGCCCGACCACGCCGCCGCCGGGCCCGACCACGCCGCCGCCCGGCCCGACCACACCTCCGCCGGGCCCGACCACGCCCCCGCCCGGCACCGGTGCCTGCTCGGTGCGGATCGAGCTGAACGCCTGGAACAACGGCCTGACCGAGAACATCACCATCAGCAACACCGGCTCGACCGCGGTGAACGGCTGGTCGCTGGCGTTCACGCTGCCCGGCGGCCAGACCATCACCTCCGGCTGGAACGCCTCGTACTCCCCCTCCTCGGGCCAGGTGACGGCGCGCAACGTCTCCTACAACGCGGCCATCCCGGCCGGCGGCTCGACCACCATCGGCTTCCAGGCCACGCACACCGGCAACACCGCCCGGCCCGGCTCGTTCAGCCTCAACGGCGCACCCTGCACACTCGCCTGACCGGCACTCCACACTCCGGCGTTCCTTCCCACGGCGCCGGGGGCGGCCCCGCGACCCGAGAGGTCGCGGGGCCGCCGTCTACTCGGCCGGCGAGGCCGGTTCCGGCTCCCCGCCGCGACTGATCCGCAGGGTCAACACGTCGGTGCGAACCGTGATGTGGCCGTGGAACAGCGGCGCGCCGCCCGTCCCGTAGCCGACCTGGGTCGCGGTGACCAGTGGGTGTCCGATCGCCACGCCGAGCCGCTCGGTGGCCTCCTCGTCGGCGAGCACCGCGGAGAGTTCGATCTCCGCCCGCCGCACCGGCATGCCGGTCGCGCTGGCCAGGAACTCGAACATGTCCAGGTCGATGCTGAGCAACCCGGACGGGTCGAGGTCGCGGCCGTCGAAGCGCAGCGGCAGGTGATCACGGATCCAGGCCGCCGGTACCCCGTCCACGGCGAAGAGCCGGTCGACCCGCCACACCGGCGAGTCCGGCTCCAGGCCGAGGACGCGGGCGCAGTCGGCCGGGCACTTCGCCCGGCTGACCGCCGCGTCCTGAAGCGTCGGACGGTGGCCCGAGGCGGTGATCCGGTCCCGCAGCGCGGTGACGTCCCCGATGGACACCGGCACCCGTTCGGCGTCGTCGTGCACGAAGGTGCCGATCCCCCAGGTCCGGGTGACCACCCCCTCGGCGACGAGCTGCCCCAGCACCTCGCGTACGGTCGCGCGACTGACCTCCAGACGCTCGGCCAGGTCCCGCTCGTTGGGCAGCTTCTCCCCCGACCGGAACTCGCTGCCGATCAGCTGCCGTAGCCGGCCGTGCGCCGCCTGTAGCGCGGTCTCCCGCCGAGCCATCCGCCCTCACCTCATCACTGCCCGCCGCCGCGTCGGCGTACGGAGTGTAGTTCGTCCGCGTGCGCTCAGCCGATCACCCGGGACGGCGTCACCAGACCTGCTCCAGCACCCGGATCGTGTTGCCGCCGATCACCTTGGCGATCTCGTCGTCGGAGTAGTCGTGCGCCACCAGCCAGCCCACGATGTTGCCGAACGCCTCGCCCGGATTCTCCAGCCCGGACACGTACTCCACCCGCGGGTGCTGCGGACGGTTGCCGGCGTCGTGGGCGTAGTTGCCGGCGTAGGTGTCGTGCACCCCCACGTGGTCGCCGAACATGGTGTCCGGGCCGAACGTGACGTGGTCGATGCCGACCAGGTCGACGCAGTAGGTGAAGTGGTCCATCACCGACTCGATCGAATGGTGCTGGTGCGCCTGCGAGAGCGTGGTGTGCGGGGCGGCCTCGATGCCGATCACGCCACCCCGCTCGGCACAGGCCCGGATCACCTCGTCCGGCTTCATCCGGGAGGTGTCCCAGACCGAGCGGGCACCGGCGTGGGTGATGAACACCGGCACCCGGCTGGCCTCGATCACATCCAGGCAGGTCTGGTCGCCGGAGTGCGAGATGTCGATGGCGATGCCGAGCTTGTTCATCCGGTCCACCGCACGCCGGCCGAAGTGCGTCAGCCCGCCGTCGTGCTTCTCCGACAGGCCCCCGCCCAGCATGTTCGCCTGGCTGTACGCGATACCGAGCTGGCGTACGCCGAAGCCGTAGAGGATGTCGATCCGGTCCAGCTCGTTCTCGATCGGACTGCTGCACTCCAGGCCGGCCACCAGGGCCAGCCGGCCGTCCCGCTTCGCGGCGTGGATGTCGTCCAGGGACGTGGCCAGGAAGACGTGGTCCTGCTTGTAGAGGTCGCTCATCCGCATCCCGAGGGCGTAGACGAGGTCGTTCCACTTCCAACCGTTCTCGCTCGTCACACAGGAGGCGCCGGCCATGAAGTTGTCGAAGACGGCGGTCAGGCCCGAGCGCGCCAGCCCCTCGTACCCGGTGCGCTGGCGGGCGGTGCGGTTGTAGGCCCGCAGCTCACTGACGTCGGCGGGCAGGACCACCGGATGCTCGTGCAGCGAGATGGCCGCGTGCTCGGTGAGCAGCCGCGTCACCCGCGCCCGCTGGGCGTCGGTCAGGCCGAGGTCGTGCTCCGGCACCCGGCCGATCTCCTCGGCCAACGTGAACACCCGGTAGTCCGAGTGCGGCTCCAGGTACGAGTACGACCTGTGACCCTTGTACCGGGGGGCGGGTTCTTGCAGCAAGACGCTTCTCCTTTGGCGATCGCCGGCCGTCACGCGGCCAGCGGGAAGTGGCAGGCAACCGGATGCGGCCCGGCGGCCAGCGGCGGCTCGGTGCTGGCACAGGTGTCGGTCGCCTGCCAGCAGCGGGTCCGGAAACGGCAGCCGGAGGGTGGGTCGACCGGGCTGGGCGGGTCGCCGGCCAGCAGGATGCGCTGCCGCTGCCGCCGGCCGGCCGGGTCCGGCACCGGCACGGCCGACAGCAGCGCCCGGGTGTACGGGTGCCGGGGCGACTCGTAGAGGTTGGTCTCCGGGCCGGTCTCCACGAGCTTGCCCAGGTACATCACGGCGACCCGGTCGGAGATGTGGCGCACCACGGACAGGTCGTGGGCGATGAAGACGTACGCGACGCCGAGTTCCTCCTGGAGCCGCTCCAGGAGGTTGACCACCTGCGCCTGGACCGACACGTCCAGTGCGGAGACGGGCTCGTCGCAGACGATGACGTCGGGGTTCAGCGCGAGCGCCCGGGCGATGCCGATGCGCTGACGCTGCCCGCCGGAGAACTGGTGCGGGTAGCGGTCCAGGTGCAGGCCGGGGTCGAGACCGACCAGGTCGAGCAGCTCCTTGATCCGCTCGACCCGGCGCCGGCGGTCCAGCACGTCGGGATGGATCTCGAACGGCTGGAGCAGGATCTCCCGGATCGTGCGGCGGGGGTTCAGCGAGGTGTACGGGTCCTGGAGCACGATCTGGATCCGCCGGCGCAGGGCCCGCAGCTCCCGCCCCCTGGCCTGGTGCACCACTGACGTGCCGAAGCGCACCTCACCGGAGGTGGGCTGCTCCAGCCCGACGAGCATGCGCGCCAGCGTGCTCTTGCCGCAGCCGGACTCGCCCACCACGCCGAGTGTCTCGCCCCGGCGCAGGTCGAAGGAGACACCGTCGACGGCCTTGACCACGCCACCGGAGGTGAACGGGACCCGTCCCTTTACCGGGAAGTGCTTGACCAGGTTCTCGACCCGCAGCACGACCTCATCGCCGGGTGGCATCGAGCACCTCCTCGTGGTGGTGACAGGCGCTGGCGCGGTCGGCCGGCAGCGCCAGCAGCGGCGGCAGGACGACCCGGCACTCGTCGGTGGCCCGGGGGCAACGCAGGTGGAACGGGCAGCCGGTGGGAAGCCGAGCCGGGTTGGGCGGAGCGCCGGGAATCGCGTAGAGCTGCTCGTCGCGCCGGTCCACCCGGGGCATCGAGTTGAGCAGCCCTTCGGTGTAGGGGTGCGCCGGGCCGGCGAAGATCTGCTCGACGGTGCCTCGTTCGACGATCCGGCCGGCGTACATCACCGCCACGTCGTCGGCGACCTCGGCGACCACGCCCAGGTCGTGAGTGATCAGGAGCAGGCCCATTCCGCTGTCCCGCTGGATCTCCGCGAGCAACTCCATCACCTGGGCCTGCACCGTCACGTCCAGCGCGGTGGTGGGCTCGTCCGCGATCAGCAGGTCCGGTTCCAGGGCGATGGCCAACGCGATCATGATGCGCTGGCGCATGCCCCCGGAGAACTGGTGCGGATAGTCCCGGATCCGGTCCTTGGCCGCCGGGATCCGCACCCGGTCGACCAGTTCGACGGCGCGGCGGCGGGCGTCGGCCCGGGACATGCCCCGCCGGACCCGCAGCACCTCCACGATCTGGTGTCCGACGGTGAAGACCGGGTTGAGCGCGGCCATCGCGTCCTGGAAGACCATCCCGATCTCTTCGCCACTGACCCGCTCCCGCTGCTTGCGGGGCAGGGTCAGCAGTTCCCGGCCCCGCAGCTGGACCGAGCCGGTGACCGTCGCCGGTGGCACGTCGAGGATGCCCGTCACCGCCTGCGCGGTGACGCTCTTGCCGGAGCCGGACTCACCGAGGATGGCAAGGGTCTGGCCCGACTCGACACGCAGCGACACCCCGTTCACCGCGTTCACCGGGCCGGTCGGGCCCGGGAACGCGACCCGCAGGTCGGCGATCTCCAGCAGGCTCATCGGAGCACTCCGGCCCGGCTGAGGAAGTCCCGCACCACCTGCTGGAACCGCTCCGGCTCCTCCAGCTGCGGCGAGTGGCCGGAGGACTCGAAGACCACCAGCTCGCCACGGGGCACCAGGTCCGCGATGACCTGCGAGGCGGCCACCGGGGTACGCCAGTCGTGCCGGCCCACAGTCACCAGGGTCGGGCACGTGATCGACGGCAGCTTCGGCTTCAGGTCGTAGCGCGGCATGTTCTGCCCGAAGGCGGCGTTGTGGGTGCGGTAGTGGAACCGGGTGGCGGCCAGCCGCGCCTCGTCCTTGGCCGGATCGTGCTGGTGGTCGTAGAGCGGCAGGATCGCTCGCCAGTACTCGCGCAACTGCTCGTTGCTCTCGAACCGGCCGGTGCCGATCCGTTCGATGACCCACTCCGGGATCACCGAACGGTCGGTGTTGCGGGCCCGCTCCACCGCCAGGTTGTCGTGCGCGGTGTCCGCGGCGGTGTCCCGCAGCACCAGCGCGGAGACCCGGTCCGGGTGGGCGATGGCGTACTCCATGGCGATGAACCCGCCGTACGAACCGCCGGCCATGACGATGGTCTCGTAGCCGAAGTGCGCGCGGATGGCGTCCACGTCGGCCACCCACTGCTCGTGGGTGAACGGTCCGTCGTCGCTGGACTCGCCGGAGCCGCGGGCGTCGAAGACGATGACCCGCATCCGGTCGGCGAACGGGCCGAACGAGCGCTTCGGCTCCTGGCGGGAACCGAGGCCCGGGGCACCGTGGTGCACGATCATGGCCGGGCCGTCGATCGGGCCGAACGCCTCGACGACCAGTTCCGCTCCGTTGATTCTCATCGGATCCCCTCGATGATGTTGGATGCCAGGTCACGCGGGTACCGGGTGAGCCGGCGCGGGCCGTCGTCCTGCACCAGGACCGTGTCGGAGATGCGGTAGCCGGCGTGGCCGGGCACGTAGACGCCTGGCTCGCTGGACAGCAGCATCCCGGGGGCGAGGACCGTGTCGTCGCCGTCGGCGACCCACGGCGCCTCGTGGTTCTGCAAGCCGATGCCGTGGCCCTGCCGGTGCCGGATGTAGTCGCCCAGCCCTCGTTCCCGCAGTACGTCCAGGCAGATCCGGTTGACCTCGGCGCAGGTACGCCCGGCGACCATCGCCTGGGTGCCCACCTCCTGGGCCTCCTGGTCGGCCTCGTAGTAGCGCACCTGCTCGGCGCTGGGCTCGCCGATGACGAACGTCCGTTCGCTCTCCACGAACCGGCTGGCCACCGCCGCGCCGAGGGAGAGGATCAGGGTGTCGCCCGGCTGGAGCCGACGACGGGTCGGCAGGCCGTGCGGCAGGGCGGAGTTCGGGCCGGCGTAGACCAGCCCGCCGGCCAGCTTGGTGGTGTAGACGACCAGGTCGTACTCGGCGTACATCCGGTCGGTGCCGTAGCCGATCACGTGCCGGGCGATCTCGTCCTCGCGCGGCAGCTGCCCTCCGGCGGCGAGCGCCTCCTCGATCAGGGCCCGTCCGGCGGCCAGCATGTCGTCGCAGATCCGCGCGGCGGCCTCGTGGAACGGGATCTCCTCGGGGAACTTGCGCAGCCGCAGCTCGGCGACCGCGTCCGTGGTCTCCAGGGTGGCCCCGTCGATGGCCCCGGCCAGCGCCCGGAAAGTGCCGACCGAAAGGCCCGCACCCACGCCGATGCGGCGGACCGGGCCACCCGGGCGGGACAACGCCGAGGCGAGCGTCTCCTCGGCGGTGACCACGCCCGGGTACTCGAAGTAGGTGACGGTCGGGACCGTCACGCCCTGCTGGGCCGCGTACTCCTCGTCGAGGCGCGGGATCACCAGCAGCGAATCCCCCACACGCGGCAGCCAGAGATACACCGGACGTTCGGTGGCGATGTAGAAGAAGCCGCTGAGGAAGGCGACCTCCGCCGGCGAGGTGGCCAGGAACCCGTCCAGACCACGTTGTTCGAGCGCCTCGGCGAGCCGGCTTCGGACGCTGTGGTAGAAGCTCTCGGGCAGTCGCATGGTCAGCCTCCGTTGCGACGGGGGTCGCGGGTGTCGTTGAACCGGGTTCCGGCGAGGGTCGCCGCCAGCACCAGGAACAAGATCGCCAGTGACGGGAAGAGCGTCTGCCACCAGGCGATCGCGATCGTGCCGCTGCGCTGGGCGTTGAGCAGGATCCGCCCCCAGGACCAGGCGTCCGGGTCGCCGAGGCCGAGGAAGCTCAGGCCCGCCTCGGAGATCACCGCCCGGGAGGCGGTGAGCAGCACGCTGACCACCATCAGCGAGACGACGGCGGGCAGGATCTCCCGGGTGACGATCCGCCAGCCGGTGGCCCCGAGCACCCGGGCGCCGTCGATGTAGGGCATCGCGCTGATCACCAGGCCCTGCGACCGGATCAGCCGGGCGACCTCGGGCCAGGCGAAGAACCCGATGATCAGGGTCAGCGTCGTGACGCTCGGGCTCACCACCGCCGCCAGCATGATCATCAGCGGCAGGGTGGGCAGCGCCAGCATCACGTCGGTGATCACCGTGGCGACCGCGTCGAACGGCCGGAAGTACGCCGCGGCCAGCCCGATCGCGGTGCCCAGCACGATGGCGAGCAGTGACGCGGCCAGGCCGATCACCATGCTGGTCCGGGTGCCCCAGACCACCTGGGCGAAGATGTCCTGCCCGAGGTCGTCGGTGCCGAACCAGTGCGCCCCGGAGGGGGGTTGCAGCACGTCCGCGCCGGCGCCGGCGGGCTCGTCGGCGATCAGCGGCGCGAAGATCGCCAGCAACGCCATCACGAGCAGCACCAGCACGGACAGCGCCACGACGGGCTGACGCAGGTAGCCGGAGAGGAAGGACCGCTTGGGCGCGGCCGGGGCCGGCGGCAGCGCCTGCTCGGTCAGCACGGGGGCACTCACGGCACCCTCCCTTCGGTGGCGGCGGACGGATCCGGGCGACGTGCCGCGACGCTGCGCGCGTTCACAGCCGGATCCGGGGATTGAGGACCGCGTAGAGCATGTCGGTCAGGGCGTTGGCGATCACCACGGTGACGGCGAGCATGATGAACGCACCCTGGATCACCGGGTAGTCCTGCTGCCCGACCGCCTCGTAGATCAGCCGGCCGACCCCGGGGTAGGCGAAGACCGTCTCGGTCAGCACCGCACCGCCGACCAGGGTGCCCAGTTGCAGGCCCATCAGGGTCAGTGCCGGCAGGATCGCGTTGCGCAGGCCGTGCTTCCACACCCGGCGCCGGGCCGAGAGACCACGCGCCTGCGCGGCGCGGATGTAGTCCTCGCCGAGGACTTCGATCATGTTGGTACGGAGGGTCAGCGCGTACGGGCCGAGCTGCACCAGGACCAGCGAGAGCACCGGCAGCACCAGGTGGTGGGCCAGGCTCAGGTAGGCCGCCGCGCCCCGGGTGTCCGGGTCGATCGCCCCACCGATCGGGAACCAGCCGAGCTGGGCGCCGAAGAAGACCAGCAGCAGGATCGCGACGCTCGGCACGAACAGCGCGTTCGCGCTGATCCCGAAGCCCTGCAACGCGCGGTCGAGCCACTTGCCGCGGTTGACCGCGGCGGCCACGCCGATCGGGATACCGACGGCGATGGTCAGGACGAACGCGCTGCCGGCCAGCAGCAACGTCCAGGGCAGCCGGTCGAGGATGATGTCGGTGACCGGCTGGATCTGACGGAACGAGATGCCCAGGTTGCCCTGGACCAGCTCGCGCAGGTACGACACGTACTGCTCCCACAGCGGACGGTCCAGTCCGTACGTCTTGAGCAGCGCCGCCTGCATCTCCGGTGTCATGTCGCCCTCGACCATGAGGGTCGTGGGGTCCCCCGGCAGGAGCCGGAGCAGAAAGAACGTCGAAGTGATCGCAATCCACACGGTCAGGACGGCCTTCAGTGCCCGGCTGAGCACGAAACGCGCCACGGGGGACCCCTCCTCTCCCTCTAGGTTGGGTGGGTTACTTGACCGGAGTGACCTGGGCCAGCGAGTACGCGGTGACCATGCCGAGCAGGTCCGACGGCGACGGGACGAAGCCGGTGAACTTGCTGGCGTTGTAGGCGAACTGGAAGTTCTCCACGTACAGCGGGGTCAGGTACGCCTGCTCGTGCACGACCTTGTCAATGTTCTTGATCTTGGTCTTGAACGCCTCCGCGTCGGTGGTGCCGGCCGCGTCGTTGATCAGCGCGTCCATCTCCGCCGACTCGAGCAGGTTGTAGTTGATGCCACCCGGGTTGCTGGACAGGTAGGTGCTGCGCAGCTGGTCCATCGGGTTGTCGAAGACACCCCACTGCGAGGCGTCGATGTCGTACTCGCCGTTCTTGGTGCGGGTGAGGAAGGTGTTCCGCTCCACGCACTCGTTCTCCAGCTTCACGCCGGCCTTCGCCGCGCTCTCCCGGAACAGCTGCACGACCCGGGTGATGTTGGCGTTGGACTGGTCGCACGCCACGCCGAACGTCAGCTCGTCGAAGAAGCCGTCGTTGTTGGCGTCCTTGTAGCCGGCCGCGCTCAGCTTGGCCTTGGCGCCCGCCGGGTCGAAGGGGTACGGCTGCAGCTCGGTGTTGTCGTACTCGGAGAAGATCGGCGAGATCGGGCCGGCCATCTGCTGGCCGTCGCCCTGCAGCACGGCCGAGATGATCGCCTTGGTGTCGACCGCCATCGACAGCGCCTGCCGGACGTCCTGGTCGGCGAGGTACTTGTTCTTCATGTTGTAGGTCAGGTGCGCGAAGCCGAGGGCGCCGACCTTCTTCAGCTTGATCTTGTCGTCGTTCTCGAAGGTCTTCGCCGCCGAGACCGGCACCGGGGTACCCATCATGTCGATGTCACCGTTGCGCAGCGCCAGCATCATGGTGTTCACGTCCGGGTAGACCCGGTACTCGACCTGGCTCACCGCGGCCTTGCCACCCGGCGCGAGCGGGTAGTGCTCGTTGCGCTTCATGACGTAGCGCTGGCCCTTGGTGATGCTGTCCAGGACGAACGGCCCGGCGCCGACCCAGTTGGAGTCGTTGGCGAACTTGGACAGGTCACCGGCCGGCTCGAAGATGTGCTTCGGCACGACCGACATCCAGAAGCCGACGCCCTCGGCGAACGGCGCGTACGGCTGGGAGAGCTTGAACTTGACGGTGGTGGCGTCCGGCGCCTCGACCGACTCGACCCAGGTCAGCTTCGCCGCGACGTTGCCGAGCTTGTACTTCATGATCGACTCGGCGGAGAACTTCACGTCCTCGGCGACCACCGGCTTGCCGTCGGTCCACTTGAAGTCGTCGCGCAGCACGAAGACGGCGGTCTTGCCGTCGTCCTCGTAGCGGTACTCCTTGGCCAGCTCCGGCGACTTCTTCGCGTTCTCGTCGATCCGCAGCAGGTGCGGGTACATCGCGTTGAGGATCCACGAGTCCGTCTTGCTCAGCGACTGGAGCGGGTTGAAGTTGCTCACGTCGGTGGTGGTGCCGATCCGCAGCACCGAATCCGACGACGAACCGCCGGAGGAGGACGTCTCCTCGTTCAGGCCGCAGCCGGAGACACCGAGCGTGGCCGCCATGCCGAGCGCGACAGCGAGCCGCCACCGACCCTTGACTGTCTTGTTCACCAAACCTCCTGAAGAACCCGGATGATGTTGCCGCCGATGACCTTGGCGATCTCCTCGTCGGAGTAGCCGTGCGTGACCAACCACCCGACGATGTTGCTGAAGCACTCCGCCGGGTTCTCCATGCCACTCACGTACGGAACCCGGGGGTGGTCCACCACGCCGTGGGCCTTTCCGATCGCCAGGTGCTGGGTAAAGCTGTCGTGCAGTCCGACGTGGTCACCGAAGTTGGTGTCCGGGCCGAACGCGACGTGGTCGATGCCGACCAACTCCACGCAGTAGGTGAAGTGGTCCATCACCGACTCGATCGAATGGTGCGGGTGGTCGCCCGAGAGGGTGGTGTGCGGAGCGGCCTCGATGCCGATCACTCCACCCCGCTCGGCACAGGCCCGGATCACCTCGTCCGGCTTCATCCGGGGGGTGTTCCAGACCGAGCGGGCACCGGCGTGGGTGATGAACACCGGCACCCGGCTGGCCTCGATCACGTCCAGCGACGTCTGGTCGCCGGAGTGCGAGATGTCGATGGCGATGCCGAGCTTGTTCATCCGGTCCACCGCACGCCGGCCGAAGTGCGTCAGCCCGCCGTCGCGGTCCTCGGAGAGGCCGGAACCGAGCATGTTCGCCTGGCTGTACGCGATGCCCATCTGGCGTACGCCGAAGCCGTAGAGGATGTCGATCCGGTCCAGCTCGTTCTCGATCATCGTGGCTGCTTCCAGGCCGGCCACCAGGGCGATCTGCCCGTTGCGCTTGGCCTCGAAGATCTGTTCGAGCGTGGTCGCCACCACCACGTGGTCCTGCTTGGCGACGTCGGCGAAGCGCAGGCCGATGTCGTAGATGACGTCGTCCCACTTCCAGGCGTGCTCGCTGGTCACGCAGCCGGTGCCGTTCATGAAGTTGTCGAAGACCGCGGTCATGCCGGAGCGGGCCAGGCCCTCGAAGCCGAAGGCGTTGCGGCCGGTCCGGTTGTAGTCGCGCAACTGCGTCACATCGGCCGGCAGGATCTTCGGGTGCTCGTGGAGCGAGATGGCCATGTGCTCACGCAGCAGCCGGGAGACCCGGGCTCGCTGCTCGTCGCTCAGGCCGAGGTCGTGTTCCGGCACCCGGCCGATCTGCGGCGCGAGCTCGAAGACCTTGTAGTCCACATGCGGCACCAGGTAGTCGAAGGACCGGTATCCGGCGTAGCGGGGGGCGGGTTCCTGCACTGGTCTGCTCACCTCGTCAGCTAGAGGCATGAGGATCGAGGTCTGACCTCATGCCTCGTGGAACGTACCGAGCACGACCGCGCCGCAGGAATACCTCGTGACCTTTCCGTTACCCGAATCGGGGAACATTCCCGCAGGTCGGGACAGGTGCAGCCGCCCAGGTCAACACAACTGAGCCAGACCGGACCGAACGCCCGAGGCCGTCGCGCCGAACGGGTGAGCGACCGCGATCCACCCCACCACCACCCGCGATTCCTCAAGGTGGTCAGACCACTGCGCAGCGGCTCGCAACCGCGGCGGGTAGCCCCGGACCGGCAAAACGTTGAACCTATCGGTTCAGTGTCGTACGGTGAACCTTGTGGTTCAGCAAGAGACGCTCGACCGGGTGTTCGCCAGCCTGGCCGATCCGACCAGGCGCGACATCCTGATCCGGCTCGGCGCCGGCCCGGCCACCATCAGCGAGCTCACCGAGCCCACCGGGATGACCCTCACCGGCATGCGCAAGCACGTCCGCGCGCTGGAGGACGCGGGCCTCGTGGTGACGTGCAAGGTCGGCCGGTCCCGGCAGTGCCGGCTCAGCGAGGCGCCGCTGGACTCGGCGATGGCCTGGATCGCCTTCTACCGACGGCTCTGGGCCCGTCGTCTCGACGGCCTCGACGCCTACCTCACACTCACCACGGAGGACCGCGACCATGACGCTCCACATGCGAGTGACACGACACCTTCCGGGCACCCCTGACGAGGCGTTCGACGCCTACACCGACGCCGGCAAACAGAAGATCTGGTTCGGCATCCTCGACGAGGAGCCCGGCATCGTGGAGATCGACGTCGACCTGCGGGTCGGCGGAAGGCAGACCGCGGTCTGGGGTCCCTCCCCCGACATGCTGTTCCGCGAGACGCAGACGTTCCTGGAGATCGACCGCCCGCACCGGCTGGTCACCGAGTCGACGGGCACCGGCCCGGACGGCACGACCATGACCACACGCATCGAGGTCACCTTCGAGGCGCGCGACGGCGGCACGCTGATGACTGTGGTGCAGAGCGGCTTCCCCACCCCGCAGCTGCGCGACTTCTTCGTCGGCGAGGTCTGGACCGGGGCGTTCGCCCGCATCGAGGCGTACCTGACCCGAGCGCACGCAGAGGAGACCTCCCGTGGCTGACCTGTCCCGTACCGCCGTCGTCGCGCTCGCCACCGCCGTCGCGGTGGTCGTCAACCTGATCATGTACGGGATCGGCCGCGCGGCCGGCGGCAGCTTCCTGTTCACCGCCGACGACCGGCGGGTCGAGGTCGACGCGGTGACCGTCGCGGGCTTCAGCGCGCTGCCGCTGGCGCTCGGGCTCACCGCCGTCGCCGTGCTGGCGCCCCGATTCGCCTGGGTGGTCCGGGCGGCGCTGATCATCGGCCCGGCGCTCGCGGTCCTCACGATCGCCACCATGACGCTGCCCGCCGACCTCGACACCACCAGCACGATCACGCTGGCGGTCTGTCACCTCACGCTCGCCCCGATCATCGTGGTCGCGGTGACCGCCCTCGGCCGGCGCGCGCGTCGCGCCGCCGCGGGCCCGGTCGCCGCCTGACGCCGGGCACGACAGGCCGCGCATCACCGGCCCCGTCACGGAGTGTGGCCGGGTAGACAACCACCACCACCATCTTGCCGACACCGCGTTGCTAACATGGCGACATGGTGTCGACAAGTTTGAGAGGTGGCGGCTGATGTTCCTGGCCATTCGCGAGCTGGGGTTCGCGCGGCTGCGGTTCGCCCTGATGGGGGCCGTGATCGCGCTGATCTCGGTGCTGATGGTGATGCTGTCCGGCCTCTCCGTCGGGCTGGTCCGTGACGGCGTCTCCGGCCTGCAGAACCTGCCGGTCACCTCGTTCGCCTTCGCCCACGGCGTGCAGCACGACTCGGCGTTCTCGCGCAGCGTGGTGGACGCCTCGGCGGTGGACACCTGGCGCGACCAGCCGGGCGTGGCCGAGGCGACCCCGTTCGGCAACACGCTCGTCAACGGGCGTACCGACGGGGGCACCGAGGTCGACCTGGCCCTGTTCGGCGTCGAGACCGACTCGTTCCTGTCGCCCGCCGTCAGCGAGGGCGACCGGCTCGGCCCGGCGGACGGGATCGTGGTGAGCCCCACCGCCATCGACGCGGGCCTGCGCGTCGGCGACACCGTGACGGTGGACCGGCTGGGCACGCGTCTGCGCGTCGTCGGCGTCACCCAGCAGCAGGACACGTTCGGCCACGTCGACGTGGCGTACGTGCCGCTGGCGACATGGCAGGCGGTCAAGTCCGGCACCCCGGCCGGCGCGCAGACGCCGGCGCAGGCGGCCCAGGAGATCACCGCCGTCGCGGTCCGCGCGGCCGACGGCGACTCGGTGGACCTGGCCGCGGGCGACAAGGCGGCGGGCACGGAGAGCCTGACGCTGGACGAGTCCTACGGCGCCTCGCCCGGCTACACCGCCGAGACGACAACGCTCCAGCTGATCCAGGGCTTCCTCTACGCGATCTCGGCGCTCGTGGCCGGCGCGTTCTTCGCGGTCTGGGCGATCCAGCGCAGGCAGGAGGTCGCCGTGCTGCGGGCACTTGGCGCCTCGACCGGCTGGGTGCTGCGCGACGCGCTCACCCAGGCACTCATCCTGCTGGCAGTCGCCATCGCGGTCGGCATGGGGATCGGCCTCGGTCTCGGCGCGCTGATCTCGGGCGGCAACGTCCCGTTCGCGCTGCACCCGCAGAGCATCGCCGCCGCCGCGGCCGGCCTGCTCGTGCTCGGCCTGGTCGGCGCGGCAGCCGCCGTCGTCCGCCTCACCTCCATCGATCCGGCGACCGCCCTGGGAGGCAACCGATGAGCAGCCGGCCCACCTCGTCCCCCTCGACGGCGGGCACCGCCCCGGCCGACCTCGGCCTGGTCATGCGCGGCGTCCACCTGCGGCACGGCGACGGCGCGGAGACCGTGCACGCGCTCGACGACGTGGACCTGACCGTCGCGCCCGGTGAGCTGGCCGCGATCGTCGGGCCGTCCGGCGCGGGCAAGTCCAGCCTGCTCGCCGTGGCCGGCGGGCTGGCCCGCCCGGACGAGGGCACCGTCACCGTGGCCGGGCACGACATGACCGTGTCCAGCCGCCGGGCGCGCACCGAGCTGCGCCGCCGGCACGTGGGGTTCGTGTTCCAGTCGGGCAACCTGCTGCCCGCGCTGACCGCCGCCGACCAGCTGCGCCTGCCGCTGCGGCTGGGCGGGCGGCGGGAACGGGCCGGTCGTGACCCGCTGGAGATGCTCGCGCACGTCGGTCTGGCCGGTAAGGCCGACCGGCGGCCGCACCAGCTCTCCGGCGGCGAGCGCCAGCGCGTCGGCATCGCCCGGGCGCTGATGACCGAGCCGTCGGTGCTGCTGGTGGACGAGCCGACGGCGGCGCTGGACCGGGCCCGCAGCCACGACATCGTGCAGCTGCTCGCCCAGGAGGCGCGGGAGCGCTCGGTGGCCGTCGTGATGGTCACTCACGATCACGACGTGCTGCAATACTGTGACACCATCTACGAGATGATCGACGGCAAGCTCGCCACCAGCAGCTGACCGACGACCAGGGAGCGACGCGGGCCGGACACGGGCGGCGGGAGACACGGGGAGGTCGCGATGCCGAAGATCCAAGCCTCGACCGTCGCGGAACACCGGGCCGCGCAGCGGGCGGCGTTGCTCGACGCCGCCCGCGCCCTGCTCTCCGAGCATCCGGAGCAGATCCCGAGCCTGGCCGACGTGGCCCGGCACGCCGGGCTGGCCCGGTCCAGCGCGTACTCGTACTTCAAGTCCCGCACCGACATGTTCGACGTGCTGGTCGCCGACACCTTCCCCCGGTGGTCGGCCTTCGTCGAGGAGCGGATGGCCGAGGCCCGCACGCCGGGGGCGAGGATCCTGGCGTACGTCGAGGCCAACCTGCAACTGGTTGCCCGGGGCGACCACGCGCTGGCCCGGGCACTGGCGTCGGCGGGCAACAGCGAGGTGTTGGCGACCTCCAGCCGGCTGCTGCACGACAGCCTCGAGGCGCCGTTGCGCGCTGCGCTCACCGAACACGGGGCGAGCGACCCGGACCGGATGGCGGAACTCGTCCAGTCGGTCGTCTACGCCCTGAGCCGCATGATCGAGAACGGTCTCGACCTTCCGGCGGCCACGGGCCTCGCCCGCGAGCTGCTCACCCCGTACCTGCGTCCGGACGCCGGCTGACCGCGCCCCTCCGGAACGGCCGGCGACCGCGCCTCCACCACATCCGCTGACGGACGACGGCCCGGGTCGTCGCGCCGGCCGCACCCACCGGCACGGCCGGGCGACGGCCCGGGCCGCTGCGTGCCCGCAGCCGCGCCGGGGAGACCTGCCGGCGCTCCCGGCGAGGGCCGCCGACGCGTCCGGTGCGGCCGTCCGAACGATCGGCACGGGCCGCCGACCGGCGAGCGGCGGCCGGCACTGTCGTCCGATCAGGAGGAACCGAACGATCGACCGCCGCATCGACGGTCATCATCGGTCAGCGTTCCGCCTAGTGGAACAGCAGCTCAGAGGCGGTGCGGTGAACTAAGTTACTGATCAGTAGCCCGTTGACGGCATGTGAACCCGGCCCTACCGTTCCACTCAATCGAACGGCGTACGGTTCATCCGAACGCTCTCGGCCTCGCCGAGTGCGGCCCGAAACAGGAAGTCCGAGGCATGCCTGACGACAAGCTTCTCGCTCTTCTCTCCCCCACCCGGCTCGGTCGTCTCACATTGCGGAACCGGGTCTTCGTCCCCGGCCACACCACCAACTTCGGACTGAACAACGTGCCCACCGCCCGCCACGTCGCCTACCACGCGGAGCGGGCGCGCGGCGGCGCCGGCCTGATCATCACCGAGGCCATCCGTGTGCACCCCACGAGCGCGGGCCGCAGCATCAGCCTCGGCAGCTTCGACGACTCGTCGATCCCGGCGTACGCGGCGGTGACCGAGGCCGTGCACGAGCACGGGGCCCGCATGTTCGCCCAGATCATGCACGCCGGACGCCAGGCCAACGGCGACGCGACGCGTACCGCCGCCTGGTCCTCGTCGCCGGTGCCGTGGGCGGCCGGCTCGCACGTGCCGCACGCGATGGGACGCCGGGACATCGCCGTCGTCGTCGAGGCGTTCGCCGCCGCCGCGCGGCGCATGCGCGAGGCCGGCTTCGACGGCCTGGAGGTGCACGCCGGCCACGGCCACCTGCTCCAGCAGTTCCTCTCGCCACACACGAACACCCGCGACGACGTGTACGGCGGCAGCCTCGACAACCGGATGCGCCTGACCCGCGAGGTGCTCACGGCGGTTCTCGCCGCCGCACCCGAGCTGCCCGTCGGGCTGCGGGTCAGCGCCGACGAGTTCCTGCCCGGCGGCCTCGACCCGGCCGCCGTGCTGGAGATCGTCGGGAAGCTGCGCGCCGAGTTCCCCCTCGCCTACGTGCACGTCAGCCACTCCGCCTACCACGGCAGCTTCTCGCTCGCGACGCAGATGGCGGACATGAGCTTCGGCCACGCCCCGTTCCGGCACCACGCGGCGCTGTTCAAGCAGGAGTTCCCGGACCTGCCGGTGCTCGCGGTGTGCCGGCTGGACAGCCTGCCGGAGGCGGCCGAAGTCGTCGCCGCGGGCGAGGCCGACCTGGTCGGCCTGGCCCGCCCGCACATCGCCGACCCGCACCTGGTCCGCAAGGCCGAGCAGGGCCGCCAGCACGAGGTACGCGCCTGCCTGGCCTGCAACCAGGGTTGCATCGGCCGGCTGGAGACCAGCCTGCCCATCTCCTGCGTGGTGAACCCCGAGGTCGGCGCCGAGCGGGAATGGGCCGACGCCTGGCCGGAACTGCCCGGGCCGTCCGGCGCGCGGGACGTCCTGGTCGTCGGCGGCGGTCCGGCCGGCTTGGAGGCAGCCCTCTCCGCGCACCGGGCCGGGCACCGGGTGACAGTGGTCGAGGCACGCGACCGGCTCGGCGGGCAGGTCGAGGTGGCCGCGCGCGTACCCGGACGGGAGCGGCTCGGGCTACTCACCCGTGATCTGGCCCGCGACGTCGAGGCCGCCGGCATCCCGGTCCGGCTCGGCCACCGCGCCGCCGTCGAGGACGTGCTGTCCGGCGGCTACCAGGACGTCGTCCTCGCCACCGGCTCCCGGCCCGCCCGGCGGGAGCTGCCCGGCGGTCCGCCGGTGATCGACATCTGGCAGGCCGTCGACCACCTGGCCGACCCCGGCTACCGGCCGGCCGGCACCGTCGTCGTGCTCGACGACGAGGGCACCTGGTCGGCGGCGTCGGTGGCGGAGGCGTTCGCCCGGCGGGGCGCCCGCGTCCACCTCGTCTCCCCCACCGCCACGGTGAGCGCCAAGATCACCACGTACTCACGGCTGGCGCTGCTCAAGCGCTTCGCTGACCTGGGGATCGCGGTCCACCCGATGCGGGCCGCCCGCGCCGCGGGCGCCACCGCGGTGGCGCTCGGCGGCCCGCTCGCCGGCGGCGACACGATCGTCGAGGACGTCACCACTGTCGTCGACGGCGGTTCGGCGCAGGCCGCGGACGAGTTGTACCGGCAGCTCGACGCGCTGCCCGACGGACCCCGCATCCACGTCGTCGGCGACGCGAACGCCCCCCGCACCGCCTTCGAGGCCGTCTACGAGGGACGGATGGCCGGCGCGTTCCTCGGCGCCTTCGACACCGCGTCCGCCCAGCGCGTGCGGTACGCCCACTGACCCGTCCACCCCGGTCGCGGTGCACCGCGGACCGGACCTCCCCCACCTGTAGAGGAGACAAGCATGCTGGACATCGAGGAGCGCCTCACCCTGGATGAGCGTTCCGCCGTGGACTTCGTCCTCGGCCTGCGCAAGCGATGGGCGGACACCGTCTACCCGGCGCTGCGCGACGAGTACGGCGCCACCGGGGCGTCGGCCACGACGATCGCCGACGCCGGTCAGGTGCTGCGTGGTCTTCCGCTCTACCCGTGGTTCAGCCACCTGGAGCGGGTGCAGCAGAAGATGCTCTGGAAGGTCGCGGGCGACGCGGTGCTCAGCCGCCGCGAGGAGCTGACCGACCAGCTCACCTCGCTGCCCGAGCAGCCGAAGGGCTCGCTGGAGCTGAACCCCGACCTGGAACTGCCGGACTGGTACACCGACTACGACATCCACATCCAGCCCGGCAGCTTCTTCTCCGACGACATGTCGGCCTACGTGTACGAGTTCGGCGCGCGCATCGTCATGCTGCGCGACAACGACGGCTACAAGTTCCACACGCTGTTCGCCAAGACCGCGCTGCCCGAACTGCCGGCGGCGACCCGGATCGTCGACATCGGGTGCGGTTTCGGCAAGAGCACCCGCCCGCTGCCGGCCAAGTACCCGACCGCGCAGGTGATCGGCGTGGACCTGGCCGCGCCGGGTCTGCGCCTGGCCCACGCCGAGGCCGAGGCGACCGGACTCGCGATCGACTACCGGCAGGCCGACGGCCGGGCCACCGGCATCGAGTCGGACAGCTGCGACGTGGTCACCGGCACGATGGTGCTGCACGAGATGCCGGCCGCCGCGATCCGGGAGACGATCCTGGAGGCCGCGCGCCTGCTCAAGCCGGGCGGCTCGCTGCGCTTCCTGGAGTTCATGCTCACCGGCGACCCGCTGCGCGACGCCACCGTCTACGAGCACGCCGAGCGCAACAACGAGCCGTTCTTCCACGACCTGTTCGGCTCCGACCTGATCGAGGTCTGCACCGAGGCCGGTCTGACCGACGTGTCGTGGACCCCGTTCGACGAGCGCCGCAACGGTGTCCAGCCGCAGGGCTGGGGCGACCGTCCCGAGTGGCACTTCCCCTGGGCCGTACTGGCCGCGACCAAGCCGGAGGCGTGATGAGCAACGAGTTCGACTACTTCGGAGACCCCAAGGTCGGCAAGCTGCTCGACCTGGTGCTGCAGCTCTCCACCGAGCTGCACGTGACCCGCCAGCGAGTACGCGTCGTCGAGGCGCTGCTGACCCGCTCCGGCGCGCTCACCGCGGGCGCCGTCGACGAGTTCGTCTCCACCGAGGAGGAGCAGCAGGTCCTCGACCGGGAGCGGGACGCGCTGCTGGCCCGCCTGATGCGCATCCTCACCGAGCACGGCCCCGCGGAGCACCCGCTGCGGGACCAGTGGGAGGCGGCGCTGAGCGAGAAGACCGGCTGATGAGCACACCGGACGCGCCCGGTCTGATCGACAGCTACCTGCAGCTGTGCGAGGACCGCGAACTCGACGAAGCGGGGCGCTTTCTCGCGGACGGGGCGCGGTTGGTCTTCCCGGGCGGCCGGGAGTACTCGTCGCTGCGGGAGATGGCGGCCGCGTCGACCGGAACCTACCGGTGGGTGCGCAAGCACCGGGACCGCTACCTGGTGGGCGAGACCGACGGGCGGGTCACGGTGACCTCGCTCGGGCGGCTGTACGGGGAATGGCTCGACGGCACTCCGTTCGAGGACATCCGCTACGCGGACGTCTTCGTGCTCGACGGCGGACTGATCGTCGAGCAGCACGTCTACAACGATCTGGCACTCGTCGCGCAGCAGCGCGACGCCTGACGGACAACGGTCGCGCGGCAGCGCGACAGCTGATTCCCCCACCTCCGCCGCTCCGGCGGCGGAGGTGGTCTCCCCCGACTCATGACGAGGTGTGTGCATATGAAACGAAAGTGGGCTCTGCTCCCGGCGGCGTTGGCCACCGCGCTGGTCCTGGCCGCGTGCGGCGGCGGCTCCGACGACGAGGCCGGTGGCGAGGGCAAGGAGGCGAAGCTGACCATGGCCATCGCCTCCGCCGTGATCGGCCCGAAGGAGGAGGTGGCCGTCTACGCGGTCGCCAAGGAACTCGGCTACTTCGCCGAGGAGAAGCTGACCGTCGAGACGATCAACGCCGACGGCTCGGTCGCCGCCCTCCAGGCGGTCGCGTCCGGCAGCGGCGACATCACCCCCGCCGACGCCGGCTCGGCGCTCGGCGCGGTGGAGAAGAACGTGCCGATCAAGGCCGTCGGCGGCCTGGTGCAGAACTGGCCGTGGGTGATGGCGGTCAAGCCGGACTCCCCGATCACCGGCGGCGCGGACCTGCGCGGCAAGAAGATCGGCGTGATCAGCCTGGCCTCCGGCTCGGCCCCGTACGCCCGCGCCTACGTCAAGGCCGCCGGCCTGGACCCGGCCAAGGACGTCGAGCTGCTGCCGGTGGGCGTCGGCGCGCAGGCCGCCGCCGCGCTCAACGACGGCAAGGTCGACATGCTGGCGCTCTACACCCAGGCGTACGCGGTCATCGAGAACGCCGGCACCGAGCTGAAGTACCTGACCAACCCGGACGTGTTCTCCGGCATCCGGTCGCTCACCTTCAGCGTCGGCGCCCGTGACTTCGACGCCAAGAAGGACTCGTACGAGCGGTTCCTGCGCGCGGCGTACAAGGCGATGCTCTTCTCGGCCAAGAACCCCGAGGCCGCCATGAAGATCGGCTACAAGGTGTTCCCGCAGATCCTCGCCGGCAAGTCCGCCGACGAGCGCCTCAAGGCGGACACCGAGAGCCTGGCCGCCTGGCTGAAGACGGCCACCCCGGCCAGCGGCGACCCGGAGCAGTTCGGCGACTGGGGCGCGATCAGCGACGAGGAGTGGGCGAAGACCCAGGCGTACACCAAGGAGGCCGGGCAGATCACCGGCGAGGTCGACCTCAAGAAGCTGTGGGACCCGAGCCTGCTCTCCGGCGCCAACAACTTCGACAAGGCCGCGGTGCTGAGCAAGGCCGCGAACTACACCGCCTAGGCAGCGGACAGCGGAAGGGATTTGGATGGCCATCAAGGCGACGGCCCGCCGGGCGCAGACGCAGGCTCCGGCATCGGTGTCGGAAGACTCCTGGATCGAGATCGACGGGCTGGACAAGGAGTACCGGCCCCGGAAGTCGGCACCGACCCAGGCGTTGAGCGACATCAACCTGACGGTACGTCGCGGCGAGTTCATCTCGGTCGTGGGACCGTCCGGGTGCGGCAAGACCACTTTGCTGAAGATCCTCGCCGGGCTCAGCCCGAAGTCCGGCGGCGCGGTACGGATCGCCGGGCGGGACGTGACGAAGCCCCTTCCCGAGGTCGGGATGGTGTTCCAGGCACCGACGCTGCTGCCGTGGCGCACCATCTTCGACAACGTGATGGTGCCGGCGGAGATCCAGCGACTGGATCCCCGCCGGCACCGGGAACGCGCCCAGCAACTGCTCGAGATGGTCGGTCTCAACGGCTTCGAGCAGAAGTACCCGCACGAGCTCAGCGGCGGCATGCAGCAGCGGGCCGGCATCTGCCGGGCGCTCGTGCACGACCCGGCGGTACTGCTGATGGACGAGCCGTTCGGCGCGCTCGACGCGATGACCCGCGAGTACATGAACGTGGAGCTGCTGCGCATCTGGCAGGAGAGCAACCAGACGATCGTGCTGGTCACGCACTCCATCCCGGAGGCGGTCTTCCTCTCCGACCGAGTGGTGGTACTCAGCCCCCGGCCGGGCCGCATCGCGGAGGTCATGGACATCGACCTGGAACGGCCGCGTGACCTCGGTGTCATGTCGTCCGACCGGGCCGGGGTCTACGTGGAGCGGATCCGCCGACACTTCAACGCCGCCGGCGTTATCGACTGACGAGGGACAGCCATGGCAACAAGCAACCTGGTCCGCGAGCCGGCCCAGCCACCGGCGCCGTCCGCCCGGCCCGCCCGGCCCGCCCGGCGCAAGTTCGACCTCCGCGAGAAGCCCCAGCTCTGGCTGGTCCCGACGGTCTTCGTCGTGGTCGTGCTGGCCTGGGAGTACGGTGTCCAGCTCATCGGCGTCGACGAGTACGTCCTGCCGCTGCCGTCGAGCGTGGTCGAGTCGCTGTGGCAGCAGCTCGGCGACGACCAGTTCTGGGGTCACTTCTGGGTGACCACCCAGGAGGCGCTGCTCGGGTTCGTGATCGGTGTCGGGGCGGCGCTGCTCCTCGGCACGTTCATCTCCCAGATCAAGATCGTCGAAGCCACCCTGATGCCGTACATCGTGGCCTTCCAGACCGTGCCGAAGGTCGCCCTGGCCCCGCTGTTCGTGGTCTGGTTCGGTTTCGGCCTGACCAGCAAGGTGGTCATGGCCGCGGTGATCTCGTTCTTCCCGATGCTCGTAAACGTCATCGAGGGCCTGCGGGCGGCCGACGCCGACAAGATCCAGATGCTGACCGTGTTCGGCGCGAGCAAGACCCAGATCTTCCGGATGGTCCGGCTGCCCAGCGCACTGCCGTTCATCTTCGCCGGCCTGGACATCGGCATCGTCTTCGCCATCCTCGGCGCGGTCGTCGGCGAGTTCATCGGCGCCAAGGAGGGCCTGGGCTACCTGCTGCTGCAGACCAACTACAACTTCGACATCGCCGGCATGTTCGCCGTCCTGGTGGTGCTGTCGGTGATGGGTCTGGTGGCGCACTTCGTGATCCGGCTGCTGCAGAAGCGGCTGGCCTTCTGGGCCGAGGACACGAAGGTGATCGGCGCGTGACGACAGCTGACGGGACCGCCGTCACGCGTGCGGAGCACCGGCCGGGCGTGGTTCACGCCCGCCCGGCCGGTGGCCGAACGGGAAAGGCAGGACACAAGACATGAACACCGATCCGAACCGGTTCGACGGGCGGGTGGCACTGGTCACCGGCGCGGCCCGCGGCATCGGCGCCCGCATCGCCGCGACCCTCACCGAGCGCGGCGCGACGGTGGCGCAGGCCGACCTGCTCGACGACTGGGCGGAGGCCGAGCTGACCGGCGGCGCGCACACCCGCCACCGGGTGGACGTCCGGTCGGCCGCCTCCTGCGCCGGCCTGGTGGCCGAGGTCGTGGACGCCCACGGGCGCCTGGACCTGCTCGTCAACAACGCCGGGATCGTCCGGCGCGGGCCCGCCGCGACGATGTCCGAGGAGGACTTCACCACCGTCCTGGACGTCAACCTGACCGGCACGTTCCGGATGAGCCAGGCCGCGTACCCGGCGCTGCGGCAGACCCGCGGCGCGGTGGTGAACATCGGCTCCACGAACGGGCACATCGCGGTGCTGAACACGCTCGGGTACTGCGTCAGCAAGGCCGGCGTGATGCACATGGCACGCGTGCTGGCGCTGGAGTGGGCGCCGGACCGGATCCGGGTCAACGCCGTCGGACCCACGATCGTGCCCACCGACATGACCGCCGACGTCCGCGGCGACGACGCGTACCTGGCCGACAAGATGGCCTCCATCCCGCTGGGCCGGATGGCGCAGCCGCAGGACGTCGCGAACGCGGTCGCCTACCTGCTCAGTGACGCCGCCGCCATGACCACCGGGCAGACGATCTTCGTCGACGGCGGCGTCACCATCCACTGACTTCCCCCTCTCCGACCCCTTCTGTGAGGACCACCATGCCCAAACCGGATACCGCGGCCGCCCTGGCGGCCGTCGACAAGCACTTCGACGAGTTCGTCGAGGAGCTCCAGCAGCTGTGCCGCATCCGCAGCCGCCGCCAGGAGCCGGAGCAGATGGAGGCCACCGCCGAGTTCATCGCCGGGTCGGTCCGCCGCTGGGGCGGCGAAGCCGAGATCATCCCGTGGGAGCAGTCGTACCCGTACGTGCTGGCCGAGGTGCCGGGCGAGGGTGACAAGGCGCTGCTGCACTTCACCCACTACGACGTGGAGGTCGAGCCGGCCGGTGACGACGCCGACTGGATCAGCCCGCCGTACGCGGCGGAGATCCACGACGGCCGGCTGTACGCCCGGGGCGTGGCCGACGACAAGGGCGTCGTCATGTCCCGCATCCACGCGGCGGCGGCCTGGAAGCTGGCCGGGCTGACCCCGCCGGTGACCAACCGGATCATCTTCGAGGGCAAGAAGTGGCTGCACAGCCCGGGTCTGGGCTCGTTCGTGCAGGCGCACGCCGACCGGCTCGCCAGCGACGCGGCCCTGTGGGAGAACTCCTGGCTCGACGGCGAGGATCGGCTGCTGCTCAAGCTCGCCGAGAAGGGCGTGCTCTACCTGCGGCTCACCGCGCAGACCCTGCCGCGCGACCTGACCAGCCAGAACACCGCGCTGCTGCCGGCCGCCACGGCCCGGCTGGCCGCCGCCCTGGCGCAGTTGCAGCGGCCCGACGGCACCGTGACGATCCCCGGTTTCGCCGACGACGCCCGGCCGCCGACGGACGAGGAGCGGGCGCTGCTGGAGAAGGTGGCGTTCGACGGGGACTTCCTGCGCAAGCGGGCCCAGGTCGACCGGTTCACCGGTGACCTGGACGACCAGGGCGCCGCGGTCGCCATCCGGACCGTGCCGACGCTCACCGTCGCCGGTTTCGCCGGCGGCGACATGCGCGACGACGTGACGCTCGGCATCCCGTCGACCGCCTCGGCGAAGCTGGAGATCCGGCTGGTGCCGGGCCAGGACCCGGACCGGGTGCTCGGCTGCATCCGCGACCACCTGGCGGCGACCGGCTTCGGTGACCTGCGCATCGAGGTGATGGCGACCAGCCGGCCCAACCTCACCGACCACCGGGACCCGTTCGTCGCGCTGGTCGCCGACGCGGCCCGCCGGGTGTACGGGACCGAGCCGGTGATCGAGCCGTACACGCAGTGGATCGGCAACCAGGGCGTGATCGCCGACCGGCCGATCGTCGGCGTCGGTGTGTCCCGCGCCGACTCCGGTGTGGACGGCCCGAACGAGAACATCCGGCTGGACGACTACAAGGCCGGCATCAAGCACGTCATCGAGGTCATGGCGGCGCTGGCGGTGACGGAGTGACCCGGGCCCGCGGCGTGGCCCGCCGCGCCTACGTCGACGTGCCGTGGGGTCAGGTGCACTACCGGCACGGCGGCGACGCCGACGCCCCGGTGCTGCTGATGCTGCACCAGTCCCCGCTCTCCTCGGCCACCTACGACGCGGTGATCGAGCCGCTGGCCCGCCGCGGCCTGCGGGTGATCGCCCCGGACACGCCGGGCTTCGGCATGTCCGACGCGCCCCCGCGCCCGTGGTCCATCCCGGAGTACGCGGCCGGGGTGTGGCAGTTCGCCGACGCCCTCGGGCTGTCCCGGGTGCACCTGCTCGGGCAGCACACCGGCGCGATCGTCGGCGCGGAGGCGCTGATGTCGGCGCCGCAGCGGGTGCACCGGCTGATCCTGCAGGGCATCCCGCTCTACGACGAGCAGGAGCGGGCGGAGAAGAAGCGGTCGTACGCGCCCGGCTACTCCCCGGCGCGCGACGGCGGGCACCTGAAGGTGATCTGGGACCGGGTGTACGGCCTGTACCCGCGCCTGACCCCGGAGGAGGCGAACCGCCAGGTCACCGAGTACCTGCTGACCGGTCCGGACTACGCCACCGCGTACCGGGCGGTGTTCGACCACCACGTGGACACCGCCGCCCTGGACGCGCTGCCCATCGTGCTGCTGCACGGCGCCGACGACCTGCTGGACCGGATGACGCCGCAGGTGCGGGCCGCGCTGCCCGGCGCCGAGCTGGTGACCATCCCCGGCGGCACCGACTTCGTGGCCGACGAGCAGCCGGAGGCGTTCGCCGACGCGGTCGCCGCGCAGGTGCACGCCGACCTCGGGCGGGAGGTGGCGGCATGAGCGCCGGCACCCCGGCCGCCGACGCGAAGGTCGTCCCGGCGAACACGCTCTACACCGCCACCGTCGAGGTCTCCGGCGGCCGGGGCGGCAGCGCCCGGTCGCGGACCGGGTCGCTGCGGGTCGACCTGACCCGTCCCGCCCAGCGGGGTCCGGACGCGCCCGGCACCGACCCGGAGGAGCTGTTCGCGGCCGGCTACGCGGCCTGCTTCGACAGCGCGCTCGCGGTCGCCGCCCGGCAGGCCGGCGTCAAGCCCGGCCCGACGACGGTGACCGCCTCGGTCTCCCTCGGGCAGACCGAGGACGGCCGGTACGCGATCGCCGTGGTGCTGGACGTGTCCGCGCCGCAGTGCCCGCAGGCCGACCTGGAACGCGCCGTGGAGCTGGCCGACCAGATGTGTCCCTACTCGAACGCCCTGCGGGGCAACACCGCGGTGGCGATCCGGGTCGATGGCCACCGCTGACCTGACCGAGCCCGCAGCGGTCCGCCACCCGGCGGATCCGCAGCGGCCCGCCGGCCCGATGGCCCTCGCCGTCGGGCTCGGCGCGGTCTACCTGATCTGGGGCTCGACCTACCTGGGCAACCGGGTGGCCCTGGACAGCATCCCGCCGCTGGTCGCCACCTCGGCCCGGTTCCTGGCCGCCGCGCTGCTGCTGTTCGCGGTGGCGGCGCTGCGCCGGGGACCGGCCGGGCTGCTGCTGCCCCGGCAGCAGTGGGGCGGGGTGGGCGCCAGCGGGCTGCTGATGGTCGGTGCGGGCAGCGCACTGCTAGCCCTGGGCCAGCAGTACGTGCCGACCGGGCTGACGTCGCTGGTGGTGGCCGGCATGCCGCTGTGGGTGCTGGTGCTGCGGCTGGCGGTCGGCCCACGGCCGTCGGCACTCGCGGCGGTGGGCGTACTGGGCGGTGTGGCCGGGCTGGCGCTGCTGTTCTCGGTGCCGACGAAGGGATGGCACCTCGGCGGGATGCTGCTGCTGGTGGTCTCCACGATGGTCTGGGCGCTGGGCTCGACGCTGTCGCAGCGGCTGCACATGCCGGCCGACCACCTGGTCGGCACCGGCTGGCAGATGCTCGTCGGCGGCGTCGCGGTGGCGGTGGCGAGCGTGGTCAGCGGTGAGCTGGGACGGTTCGACCCGGCCGGCGTCACCGGCCGGTCCTGGCTGGCGTGGACCTACCTGATGCTGGTGTGCACAGTGGTCGGCTTCAGCGTCTACACGTGGCTGCTGCGCAACGCGCCGATCCAGCTCGCGTCCACCTACGCGTACGTCAACCCGGTGGTGGCGGTCCTGCTCGGCATGATGGTGCTGGATGAATCGTTGTCCGGACGACAGGTGCTCGCCGGTGCCGTGGTGCTCGCCTCGGTGGCGCTCGTCATCGCGCGGGAGCGACCCCGGCAGGCCGACGGCCTTCCGCCCGGGAAGACCCCCGTCGCGCCCGCCTGACGCCCGGCGACCCCACGCACGTACGTCGACAGTGGAGGAACAGAGATGATCACGACAGCGGTCGTCGAGAGCACCGCCGGCCGGACCCGGTCCGGTCTGGGACGCGCCCTCGACATCGTCAACATCATCGCCGAACGGGCACCGGAGACCCTCGGCGTGTCGACGATCGCGCGGGAACTGGGCCTGCCGAAGGCGGTCGCGCACCGCATCCTCAAGGAGCTGGTGGCCGACAACTTCCTCACCTTCAACGAGGAGACCAAGCGGTACCGCCTCGGCACCGGCGCGCTGGCGGTGGGCCTGGCCGCGCTGCGTGCCCTGGACGTGCCGGACATCGCGCGCCGGTACCTGGTCCGGCTGGTCCGCGACAGCGGCGAGACCGCCACGCTGTCGGTGCGGCAGGGCTGGTCGCGCGTCTACATCGACCAGGTGCTCTCGCCGCACGAGGTCCGGATGTCGGTGTCCCTGGGCACCAGCCACGCGCTGCACTCCGGGTCGTCGTCGAAGGCGATCCTGGCCGCGCTGCCGGACGCCGAGGTCGACGACTACCTCGGTCACCACCCGCTGGACGCGGTCACCCCGGCCACCATCACCTCCACCGCCAAGCTGCGGGCCGACCTGGCCCGGATCCGGCGTCAGGGGTACGCGGTGAGCATGGGCGAACGGCAGAACGGCGCGGGGAGCGTGGCCGCGCCGGTGCGGTACGCGACCGGGCAGGTGTTCGGCTCGATCTCGCTGTGCGGGCCGCAGAACCGGTTCACCCCGGAGGTGTGCGCGGCGCACGGCGCGCTGGTCGCCGCGGCGGCGGCGGAGATCTCCGCCGAACTGGGTTTCCGGCCGCCGGCGCAGCGCGTCGCCGGCCGGACGGGTCAGGAACAGAACTGGGGAGGTGGAACAGGTGAGTGACGGACCGCTGACGGGCCTGCGGGTGCTTGACGTCTCGACGATCCTCGCCGGGCCGCTGTGCTGTCAGATCCTCGGCGACTACGGCGCCGACGTGATCAAGATCGAGCACCCGACCATGGGTGACAGCATGCGCGGCCACGGCAAGGCCAAGGACGGCCATCCCCTGTGGTGGAAGGAGATCTCCCGCAACAAGCGGCTGGTCGGGCTGAACCTGTCCGCGCCGGAGGGCGCGGCGCTGCTGTTGCGGCTGGCCGAGCGGGCCGACGTGCTGGTGGAGAACTTCCGGCCGGGCACGCTGGAGCGCTGGGGCGTCGGCCCGGAGGAACTGCACCGGGTCAACCCCGGTCTGGTGATCGCCCGGATCACCGGTTTCGGGCAGACCGGCCCGTACGCCTCCCGCGCCGGGTTCGGCACGCTGGCCGAGGCGATGAGCGGCTTCGCCCACCTGACCGGTACGGCCGACGGCCCGCCCACGCTGCCCGCGTTCGGGCTGGCCGACAGCATCTGCGGCATCGCCACCTCGTCGGCGGTGATGATGGCGCTGTGGCACCGGGAGCGCTCCGGCGGCCGGGGCCAGGTCGTCGACATGAGCCTGCTGGAGCCGATCATGACCGCTGTCGGTCCCGGCCCCACGGTCTACGACCAGCTCGGCGTGGTGGAGCAGCGGCAGGGCAACCGCTCGACGAACAACGCGCCGCGCAACACGTACCAGACCAAGGACGGGTCGTGGGTGGCGATCTCCACCAGCGCCCAGGCCATCGCCGAGCGGGTGCTGCGGCTGGTGGGCCACCCCGAGGTGATCGACGAGCCGTGGTTCCGTACCGGCGTCGGGCGGGTGGCGCACGCGGACCTGCTCGACGAGTACGTGGGGTCCTGGATCGCCGAGCGCACCCGCGACGAGGTGACCGCGGCGTTCGCCGAGGCCGGCGCCGCTGTCGCACCGGTCTACAGCGCCAGGGACATCGTCGAGGACCCGCACGTCCGGGCCACCGAGATGATCACCACGGTCGACGATCCGGACCTCGGCCCGATGCGGATGCACAACGTCATGTGGCGGATGTCGGAGACGCCGGGCCGGATCCGGTTCACCGGCCGCTCCCCCGGCGCCGACACCGACGCCCTGCTCGTCGAGGAACTCGGCTGCGACCCGGCCGAGATCGCCGACCTGAAAGCCCGTGGCGTCGTCGCCTGACGACGCCGACAGCCGAAACGCGAGGAACCCCGTGGGCACCACAGCCAGAACCGCCGACCGCCTGCTCGACGCCGTGCAGGCCGGTGTCACGATCTACGACCTGGGCCGGCGGCTGACCGTCGGCATGCCGCAGTCACCGAACCACCCGGCGTTCGGGCTCACCCTGCCGCGCCGCCACGGCGACATGGTGCGCGCCGACGGCGGCTCCGCCGCCAACGACCTGCTGGTGATGGGCACGCACGTCGGCACGCACGTCGACGCGCTCGCGCACGTCTCCCAGGACGGCCGGCTGCACGGCGGCGCCGACGCCGCCGCCGCGCAGGTCGGCGGCCGGTTCGACGAGCTGGGCGTGCACACCGTCGCGCCGATGGTCCGCCGGGGCGTGCTGCTGGACGTGCCCGCCGCGCTGGGCGTGGAGGCCTGCGAGCCCGGCTACGAGATCACCCCCGCCGACCTGGACGCCGCGGAGTCCCGGCAGGGCACGCCGGTGGGCGCCGGTGACGTCGTGCTCATCCGCAGCGGGTGGGGCCGGCTGTTCGACCACGAGGACCGCAACCAGTACATCGGCAAGGACTCCGGCGTGCCGGGGGTCGGCGCGGACGGCGCGACCTGGCTGGCGCAGCGCCAGGTGCACGCCGCCGGCGCGGACACCATCGCCTTCGAGTGCCTGCACCCGGGCAAGGGCCACAGCTCGCTGCCGGCGCACCGGATCCTGCTGGTGGAGCACGGCATCTACCTGATCGAGACGATGGCGCTGGAGGAGCTGGCCCGCGACGAGGTGCACGAGTTCACCTTCGTCATGGCGCCGCTGCCGCTGTACGGCGCCACCGGCTCCCCGGTGCGCCCGCTGGCGGTGATCAGCCGTGGCTGAGCCGACCCTGGGCCGCCACCTGGCCACCTTCGCCGCCGACACCGCCGCCGAGACGCTGCCCGACGAGGTGGTCGCCAGCGTCCGGGCCCGCGTCCTGGACGTGCTCGGGCTCTGCGTGGCGGCCCGGCCGCTGCCGACCAGCCAGGCGGCCCTCGCCTACGTCGAGGAGCAGGGCGGCCGTGGTCAGGCCACCGTCGTCGGCCTGGACGAGAAGGCACCCGCGGCGCTGGCCGCGTTCGCCAACGGCGTGCTGGCGCACTCGCTCGACTACGACGACACGCACCTGCCGTCGGTGCTGCACCCCAGCGCGTCGGTGGTGCCGGCCGCGCTGGCCGCCGCCGAGGCGTCCGGTGCGTCCGGGCAGGAGACCGTCGCGGCCATCGCGGTGGGCCTGGAGGTGTGCGTGCGGCTCGGCATGGCCGGGTACGACCCGGCCGCCGGCAACTCCGTCTTCTTCGAGCACGGGCAGCACGCCACCTCGATCTGCGGCACGCTCGGCGGCGCGGTGGCGGCGGCCCGGCTGCTGAAGCTGGACGCCGACGGCGCGCTCGACGCGCTCGGGGTGTCCGCCTCGATGGCGGCCGGTCTGATCGAGTCCAACCGCAACGGCGGCACCGTCAAGCGGATCCACTGCGGCTGGGCCGCGCACGCGGCGGTGAGCGCCGCGCAGCTGGCCCGGCACGGCGTGACCGGCCCGCCGACCGTGCTGGAGGGACGCTTCGGCTTCTTCCAGGCGTTCCTGCGCGGCGAGTTCGACGGCGACGAGATCGTCCGCGGGCTCGGCACCGACTGGGCGGTACCGGGCATCTTCTTCAAGCCGTACCCGGCGAACCACTTCACCCACGCCGCCATCGACGCGGCGATCGCGCTGCGCGAGCGCGGGTTGCCGCTGGACGAGATCGAGTCGATCACGCTCGGCGTGCCGACGCCGACGGTGCGCACCATCGGCCAGCCCATCGAGCGCAAGCGGGCGCCGCAGACCGGCTACGAGGCGCAGTTCAGCGGCCCGTACGCGGTGGTCGCCGGCCTGATCGGCGGCGGCGGTCTGGGCGTGGACCTCGCCGACTTCACCGACGCCCTGGCGCACGACCCGCAGCGGCGGGCGCTGATGGCGCTTGTCGACGTGGTGGGCGACGAGCGGTGCGACGCGATCTTCCCGCACCAGTTCCCGGCCGTGCTGCGGGTGGTCACCCGCGACGGGCGGGAGTGGGTGCAGGAGGTGCTCGCCAACCGGGGCGGGCCGCAGCGTCCGCTCAGCGACGCCGAACTGGCGGTCAAGTTCCGCACCAACGCCGCCGCCCTGCCGGCGGCGACCGCCGACCGCATCACCGAGGAGGTCCACCGGCTGGACCGGGCCCCCGACGTCCACGGCCTGATGGGCCTGATCAACCGCCGCTGAACCGAGCACGAGGAGCAACACCATGAGCACGTACGACCTGCTGCTGACGAACGTCCGCGTGGTCCGGCACGACCGGCCCGAACCCGAGCTGATGGACATCGGCGTCACCGACGGGCGGATCAGCCGCGTCGCGCCGCAGATCGACCGGGCGGAGGCCGCCCAGGTCGTCGACGGCGGAGGCCGGCTCGCCTTCCCCGGCGTGGTGGACGCGCACCAGCACTGGGGCATCTACAACCCGCTGAGCGAGGACGCCGTCTCGGAGAGCCGCGCGTCGGTGCAGGGCGGCGTCACCACGGCGCTGAACTACATGCGCACCGGGCAGTACTACCTCAACCGCGGCGGCCGGTACGCCGACTTCTTCCCCGAGGTGCTGGCCGCGACCGAGGGCCGCTCCTACATCGACTACGGCTTCCACCTGGCGCCCATGTCGCGGGAGCACATCGGCGAGGTGCCGTCGCTGGTGGAGGAGCACGGCGTCACCTCGTTCAAGATCTTCATGTTCTACGGCAGCCACGGCCTGCACGGCCGGTCCACCGACCAGAACTCGTTCCTGATGATCCCGGAGGGCGAGCGGTACGACTACGCCCACTTCGAGTTCGTGATGCGCGGCGTCCAGGCGGCCCGGGAGCGTTTCCCCGAGCTGGCCGACGAGATCTCGCTGTCGCTGCACTGCGAGACCGCCGAGATCATGAGCGCGTACACCAAGCAGGTCGAGCAGGACGGCACGCTGCGCGGGCTGGAGGCGTACCACGCGTCGCGGCCGCCGCACTCCGAGGGACTGGCCGTGTCGATCGCGTCGTACCTGGCGCACGAGACCGGTCTGCCGAAGATCAACCTGCTGCACCTGACCTCGGAGAAGGCTGTCGACGCGGCGCTGCGGATGGCGCGGGCGTTCCCGCACATCGACTTCCGCCGCGAGGTGACCATCGGCCACCTGGTCGCCGACATCGACACCGCGCACGGACTGGGCGGCAAGGTCAACCCGCCGCTGCGCCCGCGCGCCGACGTCGAGGCGCTCTGGGGGTACGTCCTGGACGGCAAGATCGACTGGGTGGTCAGCGACCACGCCTGCTGCAAGGACGAGGTCAAGTTCGGTGAGCCGCGCGACGACATCTTCGTCGCCAAGTCCGGCTTCGGCGGCGCCGAGTACCTGCTGCCCGGCCTGGTCACCGAGGGCAACCGGCGCGGTCTGTCGTACCAGCGGGTGGCGGAGCTGACCTCGTGGAACCCGGCGCAGCGCTTCGGCCTGCGCAACAAGGGCGCGCTGCTGCAGGGCTACGACGCCGACATCTGCCTGGTCGACCCGGACTCGACCTGGACGGTGCGCGCCGAGGACTCCGAGTCGACGCAGGAGTACACGCCGTTCGAGGGCTTCGAGCTCACCGCCCGGGTCACCGACACCTTCGTCCGCGGGCAGCACGTGCTCGTCGACGGCAAGGTGACCGGCGAGCCGGCCGGCCGCTACCTCGCCCGCCCGCAGCGGTAGGGGGAACGACTGATGGCGGTGGCGCGCAGTTACCTGTACGTGCCGGGCGACCGGGCGGACCTGCTGGACAAGGCGGCCGGGCGGGGCGCGGACGCGCTCGTGTTCGACCTGGAGGACGCGGTCACGCCGGCCCGCAAGGCGCAGGCCCGGGAGACGGTCGCCGGGTTCCTGGGCGCCGCCGCCCCGTCCGGCCCGGAGCTGTGGGTGCGGATCAACAGCGACCAGGTCGAGGCGGACGTCGAGGTCCTCTCCCCCGCCGCGGCCGGGGTGTGGGTGCCGAAGGCCGAGCCGGAACTGCTCGCCGAGGTCGACGCCGCGCTGACCCGGGTGCAGCGGCGGCTCGGCCCGGACGCCCCGGCGTTCCGGGTGGTGGCGCTGATCGAGACCGCCCGGGGCGTGCTCACCGCGCCGCGGGTGGCCGCCGCGCCCCGGGTGCTACGGCTCGGCCTCGGCGAGGCGGACCTCGCCGGTGAGCTGGGGCTTCAGCCGGGGCCGGACCGGGCGGAGTTCGCCCCGATCCGCTCCCAGGTCGTCGTCGCGTCGGCGGCCGCCGGCATCGCCCCCGCGGTGGGGCCGGTGGAGACCACGCTGCGCGACCCGGAACGGCTGGAGCGGACCACCCGGGCGCTGCTGCGGCAGGGCTTCCGGGCCCGCAGCGCCATCCACCCCGGGCAGATCGCGACGATCAACGAGGTGTTCACCCCCACCGAGGCCGAGGTGGCCTCCGCCCGGGCCGTGCTGGCGGCGCTGGAGCAGGCCGAACGCGGCGGCTCCGGGGTGGCCACCGACGCCGGCGGGCGGCTGCTGGACCGGGCGGTGGTGCGCGCCGCCACCGAGGTGGTACGCCGCGCCGAGGCGTCCGCCGGATGACCCGGAACGCCGGGCCGGGGACCGTCGACGGGTACGACGTGTCCCGGCCCGGCGTGGGTCAGGGCGTGCCGAGGGTGGCGCGGGCGGCCAGGATGTGCGCCCGCATCACCGAGCCGGCCCAGGCCCGGTCGCGCGCCTCGAACGCGTCGATCAGCTCCCGGTGGTGCGACATGCTGCGCGCCATCGCCGCCTCGTCGTACCGGCGGAACGTACGGTTCACCAGCGGCGTCTGCACCACCGCCCCGAGCAGCGCGCTCAACCGGCGGTTCCGCCCGGCGCCCAGGATGATCTCGTGGAACTGCGCGTTGCAGACCGCGATCCGGTCCGCCCGGTCCCGCCGCTGACCGGCCGCGTAGCCCTCCATCTCGGCGCACAGCTCGCGCAACCGGGCGATCTCCTCCGGCGTGATCCGGGTCGCGGCCAGCTCGGCGCCGTACCCCTCCAGCAGGGCGCGCAGCTCGAAGATCTCCTCCAGGTCCTGCTCCCGCCAGGCCGGGACGGTGGCGCCCCGGTTGGCCTCCCAGTCCACCAGGCCCTCGGCGTGCAGCCGGCGCAGCGCCTCCCGCACCGGGGTGCGGCTCACCCCCACCGCGGCGGCGAGATCCTCCTCGGAGAGCTTCTTCCCCGGCTCGTACGCCCCGCCGAGGATGCGCGTCTTGATCGACTCGTACGCCGACTGCGTGGCCCGGCCCATGCGTCCCCCTCTGTTCACCGATGGTGAACCTACATCGACGCGGTGGAACCGCCGTCGACGGCGTACTCGGAGCCGGTCACCTGCCGGGCCCGGTCGCCGGCGAGGAACAGCACCACCTCGGCGACGTCCTCCGGCTCGTTCATCCGGCCCAGCGGCAGCCGGCGCAGCTCGTGCACGACGTGGTCGGCGGCGGCGGAGACGTCGATGCCGAGCCGGAGCGCGACCGACTCCAGGTAGGCGTGCATGGTCGCGGTCCGGGTCGGGCCGGGCGCGACGGTGTTCACCCGCACGCCCCGGGAGCCGTACTCCAGGGCGAGGCCCTTGGCGAGGCTGAGCAGCGCGGCCTTGCTGACCGCGTAGTCGAGCATGTGCGGCTTCGGGTGCCGCGCCGCCTCGGAGCCGATGGTGACCACGCTGCCGCCGCCCCGCTCGACCATGAGCGGCACGAGCGCGCGGCACAGACGTACGCAGGACATCACGTTCACGTCCCAGGTGCGCTGCCAGGCCGCGTCGTCGATGTCGGTGAACGCGTCCCGGTACGGTGCGAGCGCCACGTTGTTGACGAGCACGTCCGCGCCGCCGTACCGGCTGGTCACCTCCCGCACGACGGCGGCGACGCCGACCGGGGTGCCCAGGTCGGCGGTGACCGGGACGCCCACGCAGGCGGAGACGTCCAGGTCGGCGGAGAGCACCTCGGCGCCCTCGTCGGCCAGCCGCCGGGCCACGGCGAGCCCGATCCCCGATCCGGCGCCGGTGACGACCGCTACCCTGCCCCTCATCCGCTTCCCCCCTCGGTGCCGCCACCGGCGAGCACCTCGTCGGTGTGCTCGCCGAGCGTGGGTGCGAGCCGGCCGGACGGCAGCGGCGAGGCCGACATGACGATCGGCGAGGCGATGCTGCGCAGCCGCCCGGCCACCGGGTGCTCGACGATCGACACCAGGCCGGTCCCGGCCGCTTCCTCCGCGCGCAGGATCTCCTCGTAGCCGGCCAGCGGCGCGCACGGCACGTCGATCGCCGACAGCTCCGCCAGCCACTCGGCGGTGGTACGCCCGCGCAGCACCTCGGCCACCACCCGGTAGAGCCCGTCGGCGTTGGCGATCCGCTTGCCGACGGTGTCGTAGTCGGGGTGGCGCAGCAGGTCGGCGCGCCCGACCAGGGTGAGGAACCGGTCCCACTGCCGGCCGGTGTAGATCAGCACGCACAGGTGCCCGTCGGCGGTGGCGTACGGACGGCGGTTCGGCGCTGCGGTACGCGGGTAGAGCGGCGGCCCGGTGGGTGGGTCGAACGTCCAGCCGTCGAGCTGTTCGAGCAGGCCGAAGGCGACCATCGTGTCGTACATCGGCACCTCGACGCGCTGCCCCTCGCCGGTGGCGTCGCGATGGCGCAGCGCGGCTAGCACGGCGGTGGACGCGGTGAGCCCGGTGATCTTGTCGGCGAGCGGCGTGACGACGTACCCGGGCTGGTCCTGGTTGACGCTCTGCAGCCGGGCGATCCCGGAGGCGCCCTGGATCACGTCGTCGTACGCGGGCCGGTCGGCGTGCCGGCCGGTGCCCCGGAAGCCGGGGATCGCGCAGTAGACGATCGCCGGATGCAGCGCGCGTACGTCGTCGTAGGTGAGCGCGAGCCGGGCCACGGCGGCCGGGCGCATGTTGTGCACAAGCACGTCCACCGTCGGCACCAGCCGGTCGAACGCGGCCCGGTCGGCGGGCGCCTTGAGGTCCAGCAGGACGCTCTTCTTGCCCCGGTTCATGTTGAGGAACACCGCCGCCATGCCGGGGGTGCGGGCGGCGCCGAGCTGGCGGGCGATGTCGCCGCCCGGCGGCTCCACCTTGATCACCTCGGCGCCCAGGTCGGCCAGCATCAGCGTGCAGTACGGACCGGAGAACGTGCTGGTCAGGTCCAGCACCCGCACTCCGGCCAGCGGCCCGGTCACGGGAACCCACCGGCCCGGCTCAGCATGCCCGGCAGCTCGGCGCCGAACACCTCGCCCAGCCACCTGGCGTTGCCGATCGCGGCCTCCTGCGACACCCCGGTCGGTGTCCCGGAGCGTTCCAGCGCGTACACCACGTCCTCGGTGGCCACGTTGCCGGTGGCGGCCGGCGCGAACGGGCAGCCGCCGATACCGCCGACGCTGGCGTCGATCGCCCGCGCCCCGGCCCCGACGGCGGCCAGGACGTTGGCCAGGCCCAGGTTGCGGGTGTTGTGGAAGTGCCCGCGCAGGCTCGCGCCGGTGCGCTCGCGCACGGCCGTGAACAGCCGCTCCACCTGGGACGGCACGGCCACGCCGATGGTGTCGGCGAGCGCCACCTCGTCCGGTGCCACCGGTGCCAGGTCGTCGACGACGCGCAGCACGCGCTCCGGCGGCGTCTCCCCCTCGAACGGGCAGCCGAACGCGGCCCCGACCGTGACCGACGCGCGCAGCCCCTGCTCGCGGGCGCGGGGCAGCAGCCGCCGCACCTCCGCGACCGCCTCCGCGGTGGTCGTGCCCTGGTTGCGCCGGCAGAACGTGTCGGTGGCGACCACCACGAAGTTGACCTCGGTGACGCCTGCGGCGACGGCCCGGTCCAGGCCGCGTCCGTTCATCACCAGGCCGATCGAGGCCAGGCCCGGCTCGTCACGGACCAGCGCCATCAGCGCGTCGGCGTCGGCGAGCTTCGGCACCTTCGCCGGGTTGACGAAGCTCGTCACCTCGACCCGCCGACTGCCCGCCGCGACGGCCCGGCGTACCAGTTCGGCCTTCTGCCCGGTGGTCAGCTCCGCCGGGTGGTTCTGCAGGCCGTCCCGGGGGCCGACCTCGACGATCTCGACGCTCAAGACAGCGCCTTCAGTCCGGCCTGCGCGACCTCCATGTCCTGCGTGTAGTGGCCGCCGCTGACCCCGATGCCGCCGACCAGCACGTCGTCGACCTTGACCGGATAGCCGCCGCCGAAGGTCACCAGCCGGTCGATCGCGGGCGGGGCGCCCATCGCCAGCGGGCCGTCGTCCTTGATGAAGTCGTACCAGCCGTCGCTGCTCAGCCCGAAACCGACTGCCGTGTACGCCTTGTCCTGCGCCAGCTGCACGCTCACCAGCGGCGCGCCGTCCATCCGCTCGTACGCCTTGAGCACGCCGCTCTCGTCGCACACCGCGACGGTGACCGCGAAGCCCATCTCCTCGGCCCGGGCGACGGCGGCGGCCACCATCGCCCGCGCGGCCGGCGCGGAGATCGAGCGCTTCTTCACCACGTACGGGTTCTTCGCCATGACTGCCTCCTCAGATCGCGCCGGCGGCGCGCAGTTCGGTGATCCGGTCGTCGGCCAGGCGCAGCACCTGGCGCAGGACCTCGTCGGTGTGCTCGCCCAGCCGGGGGCCCACCGAACGCAGCCGGCCCGGCGTGCGGGACAGCCGGGGCGCGACGTTCTGCATCGGGAACGCGCCCATCTCCGGGTGGTCGAGTTCGACGATCGCCTCGCGCGCGGCGAAGTGCTCGTCGGCCAGCATCTCCCGGGCGGTGTAGACCGACCCGGCGGGTACGCCGCCCAGATGCAGCAGCCGCAGCAGCGCGGCCGGCTCGAACGTGACGCTCCACGCCGCGATCAGGTCGTCCAGTTCGGCCTGGTGCGCGCCGCGGGCGGCGTGGGTGGCGTACCGCGGGTCGTCGGCCAGGTCCGGGCGGCCCATCACCGCCGCCAGGCGGCGGAACACCGTGTCCTGGTTCGCGGCGATCAGCACCGTGGCGCCGTCGCGCGTCGGGTACGCGTTGCTGGGTGCCACGTTGGGCAGGATCGAACCGGTCCGCTCCCTGACGTAGCCGGTGAGCGCGTACTCCGGCACGAGCGACTCCATCAGCGCCAGCACCGACTCGTAGATGGCACTGTCCACCACCTGCCCCTGGCCGGTGCTGCCCGCCACCCGCAACGCCATCATGGCGCCGAGCGCGGCGAACGTGCCGGCCAGCGAGTCGCCGAGGCTGACGCCGATGCGGCTCGGCGGCGTGGACGGGTCGCCGGTGACGTGCCGGATCCCGCCCATCGCCTCGCCGATCGAGCCGTAGCCGGCGCGGGAGGCGTACGGGCCGTCCTGCCCGAACGCGGTGACCCGCACGACGACCAGCCTCGGGTTGATCCGGTGCAGTTCCTCCGGCGCGAGCCCCCAGCGCTCCAGCGTGCCGGGGCGGAAGTTCTCCACGAACACGTCGGCGTCGGCGAGCAGGTCGCGCATGAGCTGCTGCCCCTCCGGCACCCGCAGGTTGCAGGTGACCGACTTCTTGTTGCGGGCCACCACCGGGAACCACAGCGACTTGCCGTGCGGCTTCTCCCGCCCCCACTGCCGCATCGGGTCACCGCCGTCGGGCTGCTCGACCTTGATCACCTCGGCGCCGAAGTCACCGAGCAGTTGCGCGCAGAACGGCCCGGCCAGCAGCACGCCGGCCTCCACCACCCGTACGCCGGTCAGCGGCCCGTCGGGAAAGCCGCCGGTCATCCGGCCGGCTCCGACAGTCCGAACATCTTCTCGATGCGCGCCTCGGCGAACCGGGAGACCGCGCCCGCCCGGGTCACCGAGCGGACACCCTCGATCTTCAGCAGCGCCGGGCGGACCAGCGAGCCCATGGTGACCGGCGCCGACGGGCAGGCCGCGCAGCGGCCGTGGAACGTCACCCGGGCGTCGCCGCGGGCGTCCACGTCGACTGTGACGCCGCCGCCGTGCGCCTCGACGAGCTGGCGTACCTTGCCGTCGAGCGCGCGGTCGGCGGCCTTCGCCGTCTTGTCAGCGCCCATCCTTGCGGCCCTTCTTCGCGGACTTCTTGCCGCTCTTGCCGTACAGCTCCTTCTTCTTGGCCTTCACGTCGATGCCGAGCACCCGGGCGAAGTTCAGGCCGAAGATCTTCTCCTTGATCTCGTCGGTCAGCTCCGGGTAGCCGTAGCCGTCCTGGAGGTCCTCCGGCATCTGCATCTCGGCGAACAGGTCGATGTACGCCTGCACCTTCGGCCAGACGAACGCCTCGGAGCCCCACAGCAGCCGGTCCGGGCCGACGTGCAGCAGGCACTTGCCGATGGCGTGCAGCGCGGCGCGGGGCGCGACCGGGTACTGGTTGATCCAGGCGGTGAGCGCGAGGTGGATGTTCTCGTACCGGGCGGCGATGTTGATCGTCTCGTTGATGAACGGCTCACCGAGGTGGTGCACGATGAACGTCATCTCGGGGAAGTCCTGCGCCGCGCGTTCCAGGTCGTACGGCGCCAGGTCGGCGATGTGCTGGGTGTTGAACGCCAGACCCTTGTGGAACTGCACGTTCGTCACGCCGTGCTCCAGGGCGGTCTCCCACAGCGGGTACGCGACCTGCCGGTCGTCGATCTTCCAGGACAGGCCGCCGGAGTGCGCCTGGTAGAACTTGAAGCTGGTGGCGCCCCACTCCTCGATCTGCCGGATCATCTCGGTCACCGCGCCGTAGCGGCCGTGGGTGATCGGGTCGACGCCGCCGCAGAACAGCACCCGGTCCGGGTACGCCTCCTTGAGCTTGTAGTTGTTCTCCGCCGGCGAGAAACCCAGCTTCCAGCCGCCGTGGCTGGGCACCGTCTGGGCCATCGCCATGTCGGTGTCGGACTCCTCGAACATCAGCCGGTACGCGTCCTCGACGGACAGTTCGCGGCCGGAGATGTCGTCGTACGGGTAGCCCGGGGCGGAGTACTTGCGGGCGTACTCGACGAGCGCGTTCGTCGACTTCTTCCCGCCGTGGTTGAAGTCGATGTTCTCGTCGGTGAGCTTGTACATGTGGATGGCGTTGTCGAGGACGAAGAAGCCGTTCTTCATGGGGTGGGACGTCCCTTCGGGGTGGTGTCGTGCTCCAGGCGTTCGACGTGCCGGACCGCGAGCTGTCGGCGGCGCCGCACCGACCAGGCGGCGACCGAGACGCCGGCGATGACGGCGAGGCCGTTGAAGACGCGCTCGATCCAGGTCGCGGCGCCGAGGTGTTGCAGGCCGGCGATGGTGAAGGTGATGAAGTACGCGGCGATCACGGTGCCGAGGATGTTGACCCGGCCGGGTCGCAGCGCGGCGGCGCCGAGGAAGGCGGCGGCGAAGGCGGGCAGCAGGAACTGCTCGCCGACCGTGGGCTGGGCCGAGCCGATCCGCGAGGCCAGCAGCACCCCGGCGAGCGAGGCGAGCACCGCCGCGCCGACGAACGCGCGGACGGTGTAGCTGCGGACGTCGATGCCGGCCCGGGCGGCGCCGCGCAGGTTGCCGTCCATCGCGTAGAGCCGCTGCCCGAACGGTGTCCAGACGACGATGAACTCCAGTGCCAGCACCAGCACCACGAGGTAGATCAGCGGCAGCGGGATGCCGCCCAGGTCGCCGCGGGCGATCTCGGTGAACGCCGGCGGCACGTTCTGGTACAGCACCCGGCCGCCGGTGACCATGTAGAGCAGACCCATCAGCAGGCTGCCCACGGCGAGCGTCGCGATGATCGAACTCATGCCGAACTTCAGCACCAGCAGGCTGTTGAGCAGGCCCACGGCGACGCCGACGGCGAGCACCGCCAGCAGGGCCAGCCAGATCGGTACGCCCTGCACCGCGATCAGCCAGATGCTCACGCCCTGCGCCAGGCCGAGCATCGGGCCGACCGACGCGTCCAGGTAGTGCGCCAGCAGCGGCAGCGTGGCGGCCATCGCCACGATCACCGTCACGGTCTGGTTGACCAGGATCAGCCGGAAGTTCGTGGTGGTGAAGTAGGTGTCCGGGGTGAGCACGGAGAAGACCGCGATCACCAGGACGAGCATGCCGAGCAGCCCGAACCGGCTCACCCCCTCGACCGCCCGCTCCCCGGCCCCGGCGCGGGACCGGTCGGCGCTCTGCTTGACGACGGTCCGGCCGCCGCCCGGGGGCGTCTGCGTGGTGGCGGTGGTCATCGGACCGCCTCCCCCGCCGTGGCGAGCGTGCCGGCGACGATCAGCTGCACGCACCGTTCGACGTCGAGCCCTTCGGTGGGGCCGTGGTAGACGTTGCGGCCGCCCTTCATCACCAGCAGCCGGTCGGCCATCGACAGGATCTCCGGAATCCGGTGGCTGATCACGATGACCGCGTAACCACGGTCGCGCAGCCGGCGGATCAGCGCGTTGACGCCGTCGGACTCGGTGGTGCCGAGCGCGGCGGTCGGCTCGTCCATCACCATCACGCGCGGCTCGTTCTCGGTGACCAGCGCGCGGGCGATGGCGACCATCTGCCGCTGCCCGCCGGAGAGCCCTTCGACCAGCACGTTCATGTCGTGCAGGTCGATGCCGAGTTCCTCCAGCACCGCGCGGGTGCGCTCGCGCATCGCCCGCTTGCGCAGCACCGGCAGGCCGCGTACGCCGCCGGTCCACTCGCGACCGAGGAAGACGTTCTCGACGATGCTCAGGTTGTCGGAGAGCCCGAGGTCCTGGTAGATCATCTCGATCCCGGCGGACCGGGCCGCGCCGATGGTGTGCGGCGTCAGGTCCCGGCCGGCCACCCGCAGGCGGCCCGTGTCCGGCGCCAGCGCACCGCTGACCATGCTCATCAGCGTGGACTTGCCGGCGCCGTTGTCCCCGACGACGCCCAGGATCTCGCCCGGGCGTACGTCGAAGGAGACGTCGGTGACGGCGCGTACCCGCCCGTAGGACTTGCTGACGCCCACCGCCTCCAGCACCGGGGCGGCACTCATCGGGCTTCGCTCCACATCTTCTCGTAGCGCTCGGCGTAGTTCACGTAGCTGTTCCAGTCGACGGCGCCGTCCTTGGGGGCGTTCGTCTTGTCGAAGACGGTCGCCGGGATGCCCTGCTCGGCGTCGGGCAGCGCGGGCTGACCGGCGGCGAGCCGGCCGACCTGGTCGATGGCGGCGTAGGCGTTCCAGCCGCGGATGGCGCCGAAGTCGGCGAGCTGGTCACCGGCGGCCACGCTGCCCAGCCGCTCCGGCTCGGCGTTCTTGGACAGCACCTTGATGTCGTTGCGCCCGGCGGCCCGGATGGCGGCGATGACGGACTCCACGCCGTTGCCGTACGGCGTGAGGATGTACTGCAGGTTGTCGCCGTGCTTCTGGATCAGCGAGGTGGTGATGTTCTGCATCTCGATCGGGTCGACCGCCTGCGCCAGCGTGCGCTCGCGGACCTCCAGCAGCTCGCAGCCGGTGCAGCCGGCGAGCACGCGCTTGCTGGCGTTGAGCGCCTCGACCAGGTGCGGGTAGCCGACGTCCCAGAGGAAGACGACCTTGGCCTTGCCGTTGGAGTCGGCGACGGCCTTCGCCGTGGCCAGCACCGCCTGGAACGTCTCCCGGCTGGACACGTGCGCGTCGTAGCCGACCGCGCCGCCCTCGGCGACGGCGGAGACGCCCACCACCGGGATCTTCGCCTTCTGCAGCTCGGCGATGCCGTCGGCGACCTGGTTCTCCGGGATGGCGACGGTGATGACGGCGGTGGGCTTGTTGGCGGCGGCGGTGGCCAGTGCCTTCTGGTAGCCCTCCGGGGTGCCCTGGCCGTCCAGGATCTCGGCGCTCCAGCCGAGCTTCTCGGCGATGGCGGTGGCGCGCTTGCCGACCTCCTCGCAGGAGGTGCCGATCTTGCAGACGATGATGTTGAGCTTGCCGTTCGCCGGCGGCTTCACCGAGGTCGTCGGTCCGGACCACTCCTCGTAGACCTTGATCTTGTCGAGGGTGATGTCGGCTTCCTTGCCCTCGAAGTAGAGCATTCCGCCGGTGCCGGCGGCGATCAGCTTGCGGGCCGTCTCGGTGTATTCGTCGTTGACCGCGGCGGGCGTGTCGGAGGCCGCGCTGTCCTCACCCGATCCGCAGGCGGCGGTGGTGAGCAGAAGGGCGGCCACCCCGAACGCGGCGGCGGCGGCGCGGAGCCGGCGGGCTCCGAAAGTGTGTGTCACGGTGCTACTCCCTCGGTGGGTGGCAGTCGTCGAAAGAAGCGAATCGATGAATCGGCGCAGGGAGGGGCGAAAATGAACCCGGCGCGTGACGGGCGCTTCGGGTTGCATGCAATCGCAGTCCAACACGATCAACATCGACAGTCAATAGTTCACAATGCCGAAACATAAGCCCTGTTAGCGAGCGTTTCGCCAGCCCACGAGGGAGGCGCATTCGCCCCGACCGGGCGGAGAAATTGTATTTTTCCGACGTGGAGCTCTCGGGGTACGCGTCAGCGGACGGGTGCTGCGGAACGCCCGATGCGCAGGATCGCGCGGCCGTGCTCGGTCATCAGCGCCTCGGACCAGCCGGTGCTGTCGCCCCACTCGACCTCGACGTCGTCGACCTCCGGCGCCACCCGTCCGACCTCCCGGCGCACGCTCTGCTCGAAGAACGGCGTGTACATGCAGAACGGACCGGTGGTGATCAGGTCGAGCGTCACCCGCAGCCGGCCGTCCGGCTCCCGGTGCGCCCGCACGTCGCGGACCAGCCCCATGTCGACGATGCCCACCCGCCGGCCGACGCCCAGCCCGCAGGGGTCGTACACGGCGTTGCACGCGGTCAGCAGCCGGGACCGCAGGTCGGCGGCGACCGGGTCGACGCCGTTCACGCGGCCAGCCGTTCCCGGTGCAGCGCCCAGGGCCGGGGCGCGTGCGCGAGGTAGTCCTCGCGACGCCGGGCCAGGTCGTCCCCGGCGACCGCCGCGCGGACCGCGCTCTCGTCCAGGCCGTGCAGGCGCAGCGCGTTGCCGCCCATCAGCTTGGCGAGCACCTCCGGGGTGAACTCCGGGAAGCCCCACCCCTCGACCAGGTCCCGGGGCATCTCGAACGTCGTCAGCGCCTCGATGATCGGCTGCGGGTGCGCGGACGGCACGCCGGTGGCGAACATGATGCGATCCGTGCCGCCGTGCATCATGAGCATGCCGACGATCTCGGCGAACCGGCGCGGCTTGCGCACGATCATGTTCGACACCGACTCGATCGTCGCCCAGATGTTCGGGTGCGTCCGCAGTTGCAGCGCGCAGTCCTCCAGGAACGCCCAGCCGCTGTGCACCACCTCGAACGTCAGGTCCGGGAAGGCGATCGCCGCGCAGGTCACGTCGTCGACGTGGTTGAGCACCCGCGGACCGGCTCCGGCCGGCACCGCCTTGTGCGCGCCGATGTGCCGGACGCCGAGGTCGAGCGCCTTCTGCAGGTAGGGGAACGCCAGCTCGCGGTCGTCGAGCAGCATCAGCTTCGAGGAGTTCACCTCCGGGTCGATCAGCCCGTTCGTCGGATAGAACTTGAACCCGTCGATGTCGTCCTCTTCGGCGCGCTGCTGCATCAGGTCCAGCTCGGCGGGACCGCGCAGCGGGTCCACCGGCGCGAACAGCAGCACCCGGTCCGGGTACCGCCGCTTCAGCTCGCGGCCCAGCTCGTACGGCGAGGCGCCGCCGTCGAAGAACCCGTCGATCTCCACGCCGTGGTAGATCATCACATCGACGGCGCTCTCCACGAACACGATGTCCGCCAGCTCCTCGGCGGTCCAGCCGGCGGTGAACTCGTCCCGCGTCATGAGGTAGCCGGGCGCCGGCGACTCGACCGAGGTGTGGCCGATGCGGTACAGCGCGTTCACCATGCCGTCGTACGCGGCCTGGGAGCAGTGCGGCGCCCGGTTCCCGGGCCGGAAGTCGTACCCGTGGACGACACCGTCCACCACGACCATCCCATTGATCATGTCAACTCCGTTCTCCTGTCGACGGGGGCGTGACGAGCGGTGGACGGGCGCGGCCGGTCACCGCGCCGGCCGCCCGTCGCGGCAGTGCGCGGCATGTGATCGCGGCCACCATCGGCCCGAGAATGTACACAACATAGGGGCGCAGGTCGGAGCGGTCAAGACGGTCTCGTCGTCGGTGCATGGGGCGAGCCCGCACCTCCACCGGCATCCTCACCTCGGAGTTTTCCCGATTTTCTCGACACGTCGGGTCGAATACGACTCGACGGTGAGCGCTGCGGCCATTGGCCTGCCGCAGATCCTTGACAGTGATTGCATACATTGCTTGACTCTCTCGCCATGACAGAGCAGGCAGCGGCAGTCTCTCGTACCGGGGACGTCGAGCGCCGCCGGGACGAGGTCCCATCCCCCACCACCACACCGGTCCTGCAGGCGCGCGGCATCGCCCGCAGCTTCGGTGCCGTACGGGCCCTGCGCGACGCGTCGCTGACGTTGCGGCGGGGCGAGGTCATGGCGCTGATGGGCGACAACGGCGCCGGCAAGTCGACGCTGGTGAAGACGCTCGCCGGCGTGGTCACGCCGGACCGCGGCGAGATCCTGGTCGACGGCGCGCCCCGCCGCTTCGCCGGTCCCGCCGACGCGCTCGACGCCGGCATCGAGACCGTCTACCAGGACCTGTCGCTGATCGACTCGATGAGCGCGGCGGAGAACGTCTTCCTGGGCCGGGAACCACTGGGCCGCGGCCCGATGTCCCGGCTGCTGCGCCTGGTGGACCGCCGCGCGATGGCGGAGCGGACGCAGCAGGCCGTCGACCGCATCGGTGCCCGGCTGCCCTCGCTGTCCTCGCACGTGTCCTCGATGTCCGGCGGACAGCGCCAGGCGCTCGCCGTCGCGCGGGCGACCATGTGGGGCCGCAACATCGTGATGCTCGACGAGCCGACCGCGGCGCTCGGCGTCACCGAGTCCGGGCACGTCCTGGAGATCATCACCGCGCTCAAGCAGCAGGACGTCGCGGTGCTGATGATCTCGCACAACCTCGAACACGTCTTCCGCGTCGCGGACCGGGTCACGGTCATGCGACAGGGACGCACTGCCGGCGAGCTGACCACCGCCGAGGCGTCCTCCGGCGACATCGTCGCCCTGATCACCGGTGCGGCGCCCGCCGTGCCGGTGCCCGAGTCATGACACCGGCCACACCGGCCGAAGCAAGCCCGAGAGAAGGGATCAGAGTGAGACGCAGATCGTTCGCGAGCGCCGCGCTCGTCGTCGCGCTGGGCATGACGGCGACGGCCTGTTCCACCGAGGGGGCCGCCCCGGCGGCCCCCGCGGAGGGCAAGGCGCTGGAGGCCAAGGACGTCCGGATCGGGTTCGCCAACTTCGCCGAGCCGGCCAGCCCCGTGCTCGGGGCCATCGACGTCGGCATGCGCAAGGAGGCCGAGAAGCGCGGGTGGGAGATCCTCGTGCTCAACAACGACCGGGACGGGCCGACCGCGGTGGCGAACGCCGAGACCATGGTCTCCCGCGGCGTCACCCACGTCGTGGAGTTCCAGGGCGATGGCAAGGTCGCGCCGCAGATCATGGACATCTTCAACAAGGCCGGCATCCCGGTCATCGCGATCGACATCGCCCACCCGGGCGCGCACTTCTTCGGGATCAACAACGTCGAGTCGGGACGGCTGTCCGGCCGGGCCGGCGGGACGTACGCGAAGGAGAAGTGGGGCTGCAAGCCGGACCTCGTGACGGTGCTGGAGAACGAGGAGTCCGGTGACGTGGCGCTGCTGCGCACCGAGGGCATCCTCAAGGGACTCAAGGAGGTCTGCCCGGACATCGACGGCGTCATCACCCGGCGCAACTCGCCGACGACGCCGGACGGCGCCCAGGGCGTCGCCCGCGACATCCTGGTCTCCAAGCCCGACGCGAAGAAGATCCTGGCGCTCGGCGGCAACGACAACATGATCATCGGCACCATCAACGCCGCGGAGCAGCTCAGCCGCGCCGGTGAGATCTACGGCTACGGCCTCGGCGCCGACCTCATGCTGTTCGGTGTCGACACGCCGGGACTCGGCGGCTCGACCGCGTTCTGGTACGAGGGCTACGCCAAGCAGATCTACACGATCCTCGACCGGATGGTCGGCGGCGAGAAGCTCCCCGTGGTCGACTCGCCGAAGGATCCGAACGCGCTGTTCAACCCGGTCTGCGCGTTCCCGAAGGACGCCGTGTCGTCCATCCCGCCGCTCAAGGAGCGGATCGACGCGCTCTACGCCAAGGACGCCCCGGCCAAGTCTGCCGCCGAGCAGTACTGTCCCGCGGGCACCGAGACGTACGGGCTCGGCAAGTGAGCACCTGACCATGTCCGTGTCTGCCCCGCAGGCAGCCGTCCGGCGGAGCACGGGTCTTCCCGTGCTCCGCCGCCACGGCGCCACACTCGCCCTGGCCGTGCTCTGGGTGGCGCTGGTGCTGGCCACCGCCGTGAAGTCGCCGGCCTTCCTGTCCCACCAGACCGTCATCGCGGTGGCCTTCAACATGGCGTTCATCGGCGTCCTGGTCGTCGGCGTCAGCCTGGTGATGCTCAGCGGCGCCGAGTTCGACCTGTCCGTCGGCGTGACGGCGGTGGCCGCCGCGCTGATCGCCGCCCAACTGCTGACCGACGGCGCGCCGTTCGCCCTCGTGCTGGTCGCGGCGCTGGTGTTCGGCACGCTCATCGGCGTCGTCAACGCGGTGCTGATCGTGCGCGTGCGCATCCACCCCATCGTCGCCACCCTCGGCACGATGTTCCTGGTCAGCGGCACCACCCGGCTGTTCATCGAGTTCGTGCCGATCCCGCGCGACAGCTTCCTGCGCCGGCACGTCGCCGGCGACCTGTTCGGCGTACCCCGGGTCTTCTGGGTCATGGTGGTGCTGCTCGCCGCCGTCGCGTTCGTGGCCGGCCGCACCCGCCTGGGCCGGCACCTCGTCGCGGTCGGCGGCAACCGGCAGGCCGCGCTCGTGCGCGGGCTGCGGCCGGACCGGATCCAGGCCGGCGCGCTGGTGTTCTGCGGCCTGGTCGCCGGCCTGGCCGGGCTGGTCCTCGCGTCCCAGGGCGACATCGTCCAGTCCACGCTGACCCCCGGTACCGAGTTCCGGGTGATCTCGATCCTGCTGCTCGGCGGGATGGCGCTCACCGGCGGCCGGGGCAGCTTCCTCGGCGTCGCCGCCGCGCTGCTGCTGCTCAACACGCTGCCCACAGCGATCGTCACCTGGGGCGTCTCGTCCAGCTGGCAGCCGGTCGTCGAGGGAGTCGTGCTCGCGGTCGCGCTCGCCGTCAACAGCGTCAGGAGCGCACCATGACGACCACCGGTACCCGGCCCGGATGGACCGCGCTGCTCAGCCGCCCGTCCACCACGAGCGTGCTGCTGTTCGTGGTCGCCGTGGCCGCCGCGCTGAGCTTCGCGCCCGACTTCGCCACCCGCGCCAACATCTCCAGCATGCTCGGCGACCTGCTCGCCCCGGCGATCGTCCTGCTCGCGGCGAGCCTGGCGATGACCGGCGGCGTCGCCGACCTGAGCGTGGGCTCGGTCCTCGGCCTCGGCGCCGTCGTCTACGCCACCGTCTACACCGTCTCCGGCTCGTGGCAGATCGGCGTGCTCGCCGCTCTCGGCACCGGGCTGCTGGCCGGACTCACGAACGGCGGCCTCGCGCTGGTGTTCGGCGTCTGGCCGCTGATCGCCACGCTGGGCATGCTCGTCGCCGCCCGCGGCCTCGCGAAGGTGATCAGCGACGGCAGCTCGGTGGCCGCGTACACCCCGGAACTCAGCACCGCGCTGAAGACCACGATCGGGCCGCTGCCGGTTCCGGTCCTGGTGGTGCTGGGGCTCGCCCTGGTGTGCGGCGCGCTGGTCCGCCGGTCCCGCTGGGGAACCCACCTGCGCGCCACCGGCGGCGACGAGGTGGTCGCCGCCCGCGCCGGCATCCGGGCCGGCCGGGTCCGGCTGGCGCTGTTCGTGCTGACCAGCACCGCCGCGGCGGTCGCCGGCTGCATCCAGGTGATGCGCACCGGCGCCTCGGCCGTCACCCTCGGCGAGGGCACCGAACTGTACGTCTACGGCGCGCTGCTGATCGCCGGGTTCCGGCTGGCCGGCGGCGGGCACGGGAACCCGATCACGGCGTTCCTGAGCCTGCTCTCGCTGAGCATCGTGCTGAACATCTTCCGGCTGCGCGGCATGCCGTTGCCGCTGGGCGACATCCTGCTCGGCGTCACGCTGCTCGGCGCGGTGTCGCTCGGCTGGATCCGCCAGCGCACCCAGCGGCACTCCCCCGCGCCGGAACCCGAGCCGGAGGCCCGGCCGCACACCGTGCCGGCCTGACCTCCACCCGCACCACCGGAACGACCGACGAGAGAACAGGGACGACATGAACGACTATGCCCGCGGCCCGCTGTCCGGCTTGCGCGTGATCGAAGCCGGGGTCCTGCTGGCCGGGCCGTTCTGCGGCCAGATCCTCGGCGACCTGGGCGCCGACGTGATCAAACTGGAGGAGCCGGGCCGGGGCGACCCGATGCGCGAGTGGGGACGCGAGCGCCCGTACGGCAAGTCGCTGTGGTTCCCGGTGCTCGGCCGCAACAAGCGCTCGGTCACCCTCAACCTGCGCGTCCCGGAGGGGCAGGAGGTGCTGCGCCGGCTCGCCGCCGAGGCCGACGTCCTGGTGGAGAACTTCCGGCCCGGCACGCTGGAGCGCTGGGGCGTCGGCCCGGACGTGCTGTGGGACATCAACCCGCGGCTGGTGATCGTGCGGGTGTCGGCGTACGGGCAGTCCGGACCGTACGCCGAACGCGCCGGGTACGGCTCGATCGGCGAGGCGATGGGCGGCATCCGCTACACCACTGGTGACCCCGAGTCGCTGCCCAGCCGGGTCGGCATCAGCATCGGCGACTCGCTGGCCGGCACGTTCGCCGCCGTCGGCGCGATGGGCGCGCTGCGGGTGGCCGAGGCGACCGGCCGGGGCCAGATCGTCGACAGCGCCATCTACGAGTCGGTGCTCGCGCTGATGGAGTCGCTGGTGCCGGAGTACGCGATCGGCGGCTACATCCGGGAACGCACCGGCTCGATCCTGCCGAACATCGCGCCGAGCAACGTCTACGTCGCCTCCGACGGCGGCATGGTGGTGATCGCTGCGAACCAGGACACCGTGTTCCGGCGGCTGGCCGAGGCGATGGCGCAGCCGGAACTGGCCACCGACCCGCGGTTCACCGGCCACACCGACCGCGGCCGGCACCAGCGCGAGCTGGACGAGCTGATCGCCAAGTGGTGCGCCGGATACGCCGGGGACGAACTGCTGGAACTGCTGCACCGCCACGGCGTCCCCGCCGGCCGGATCTACACCGCCAAGGAGATGCTCACCGACCCGCACTTCACCGCCCGGGAGGCGATCGTCCGGCTGGAGCACCCGGACCTCGGCGAGTTCCCGATGCAGAACGTCGTGCCGAAGCTGACCGCGACGCCCGGCGGCATCCGCCGGGTCGGGCCCGAGCTGGGCGAACACACCGACGAGGTGCTCCGCGACGTCGCCGGACTCGACGGCGACGAGATCTCCCGCCTGCGCGCCGCGGGCGTCGTCTGAGCCCTGGCCCACCCCACCCACCACCACGGAAGGAACCTCTCATGGACAACTTCACCAAGACGTCGGTCACGATCGGCGCCGCCCAGCGGATCCTCGCCGCCGCGATCGCCAAGGCCGAGCAGATGACACTGCCCTGCGTCATCGCCGTCGTCGACGAGAGCGGCGTGCTGAAGGCGTTCGCCCGGATGGACGGCGCCGCGCTGCTGTCGGTGCAGGTCGCGCAGGACAAGGCGTACACGGCGGCGGGCTTCGGCATGCCCACCGACGGCTGGTACGACTTCATCAAGGACGACGCGCCGCTGGCCACCGGTGCGACCACCGGCATCGACCGGCTCGTCGTCTTCGGCGGCGGCTACCCGATCACCGCCGACGGCGCGGTGATCGGCGGCATCGGGGTCAGCGGCGGCCACTACACGCAGGACATGGAGGTCGCGCGCGCCGGCCTGGAGGCCGTGGCCTGATGCGCCGGCACCGGACTCGGGGGACCGCCGCAGCGGCGGTCCCCCGCCCCGGTTCACCCGACGCCGGCCAGCCAGGACTCGTAGTCCAGCGCGGCGGTCAGCTCCGGCCGGTCCCGGCCGCGCAGCGCGCGGGCCAGCGCGGACGCCGTGCCCGCGCCGATCGCGCCGACCCGTGCGGCGAGCGCGGCCCCGGCGTCCGGGTCGGCGGACACGGACCCGACCAGGCCGTGCCGCAGCGCCTCCTCGGCGTCGAGCGTGGCGCCGGTCCAGGCCAGGTGTGCCAGCACGCCGGTGCCGGCGACACCGGCGAGCAGCCGTCCGGCGCCGCCGGCCAGGAACGCCGCGGGCGAGCCGGTGCCGAACGTGGCGGTGGGCGCGGCGACGCGCAGGTCCGCCGCGAGCGCCAGGCCGAGCCCGAGGCCGCGTACCGCGCCGTCGACGTGGACGATCACCGGGCCGGGCGCTGCGTGCATCCGCAGCACCAGCTCGTGCAGCTGTCCGCGTACCACCGGCTGGGCCAGGTCGTCCGGCTCGTGCCGCCAGGCGTCGCCCTCCACGCGGATCAGCAGCGGCTCCCCCGGCGTACGGGCGTGGCGCTTGAGCGCGTCGAGCAGGTCGGCGCGGGCGGCCGGGCCGAGCCGTTCGCCGGCGCCCGGGTCGGTGGCCTCGTGTACCTGCGTCACGTGTCTCTCCTATCTGCCGGTGAAGCGGGCCGGACGCTTCTCCAGGAACGCGTCGATGCCCTCGATGTGGTCGTCGGTGGACAGCAGCGTCAGCAGCAGCGAACGCTCGTGGGCGAGGCCGGCGGTCAGGCCGACCTCCTCGGCGGTACGCAGGGCCTGCTTGCCGAGGCGGGCCGCGACCGGGCTGCGGGCGGCGATCGAGGCGGCCAGCGCGATCCCCGCCTCGACCACCCGTTCGGCGGGCACCACCTGGCTGACCAGGCCCATCCGCTGCGCGGTCCAGGCGTCCACCAGCTGGCCACCCAGCACCAGTTCGGCGGCCCGGAACCGGCCGGCGACACGCGCCCAGCGCTGGGTGCCGCCGGCGCCGGGGATGATGCCGAGGTTGATCTCCGGCTGGCCGAACACGGCGGAGTCGGCGGCGACCACCGCGTCACACGTCATGGCCAGCTCACACCCGCCACCCAGGACGTATCCGGCGACCGCGGCGACGGCCGGCTTGCCGAAGCGGGCGAACCGGTTCCAGCACTCCAGCCGCTCGGAGAGCAGGTAGTCGGCCGGGGACGTCCGGCGCAGTTCGCGGATGTCGGCGCCGGCGGCGAACAGCCGCGGGCCGCCGGTCAGTACCAGCACCCGTACCTCCGGGTCGGCCTCGGCCCGGTCCATCGCCGCGGCGAGCGCGCGCAGGACGTCGGCGCTGAGCGCGTTGCGTGTCTGCGGCCGGTCGATGGTGGCGACCGCCACCGCGTCGTGTACCGCGTAACCGACGGGTTCCACGGATCACCTCCCTGTCGTCCGCATCAGGCGAACATACCCACGGGTATGTCGTCAAGATCCGCGCTGCCGTCGCAGGATGCCCGGCTTTACAAGGGAAAACAGCATCCGGGATGCGCTTGACACCGACAACAAGCACCGCCTAGACATCTCGACATACGCAACGGTATGGCGCGGCGCGCAACGACCGGCCCGCGCCGGAGAACCGGGAGGCACCACGTGTCCGTGATCTGGGAGCCACGCCTGGACGACGAGGGACGCCACTGGCGCGACCTCGCCCGGGACGTGGCGGCGCGCCACTTCGCGCCGCTGGCCGAGGAACTCGACAGGGAGCAGCGCTACCCGTGGGAGAGCGTTCGGGTGCTCGTCGAGGAGGGGCTGGCCGGGCTGCTCGTGGAGCGCGAGCACGGCGGGCGGGGCGCGTCGTTCGTCACCGCCTGCGCGGTCATCGAGGAGGTCTCCCGCGCCTGCCCGTCGACCGGCGCGATCCTCACCGCGTACGCGCTGGGCGCCACCCCGCTGGTGCTGGCCGGCACCCCCGAACAGCGCGAGCGCTACCTGGGCGGTCTGGCCCGGGGCGAGGCGATCAGCTTCGCGCTGACCGAGGAGGGCGCCGGCAGCGACGCCGCCCGGATCCGCACCACCGCCGAGCGTGAGGGCGCGGGCTGGCGGCTGCGCGGCGAGAAGATCTACATCGGCAACGGCGGCGCATCGCGGTACTACGTGGTCTTCGCGCTCACCGACCCGCAGGCCGGCACCCGCGGCATCACCGCGTTCCTGGTGGACAAGGACGCCGACGGCGTGGTCATCGACAGGTACGAGGACAAGATGGGCATCCGCGGGACGCTCACCAGCAACCTCAAGCTGGACACCTGGGTGCCCGACGGCGACGTGCTCGGCGACCTCAACCGGGGCATGCGGCTGGCCATGCAGACGCTGTCCGCCGGGCGGATCAGCGTCGCGGCCCAGTCGCTCGGCGTCGCCCTGGCCGGCTTCGACGTCGCGTCGCGGGAGGCGACCCGGCGGGAGACGTTCGGCCGGCCGATCATCGACAACCAGGGCATCTCTTTCCCGCTGGCGGACGTCGCCACCGGCATCACCGCCGCCCGGATGATCACCTTCGAGGCGGCCCGGACGCACCAGGAGGGCGGCGACGTCGGCATCCTCGGCGCGATGGCCAAGCTGTACGCCAGCGAGGTCGCGCACCGCGCGGTCGACACCGCGGTGCAGGTGTTCGGCGGCGACGGCTTCTGCAAGCCCTGCCCGGCCGAGCGGCTCTACCGGGACCAGCGGATCCTGGAGATCTACGAGGGCACCTCGGAGATCCAGCGGCTGGTGCTGGGCCGGGCGATCAAGGCGTCGGTGGCGGCATGAGCGCGCCCTGGCGGCTGCGCGTCGACTGGCCCGCGTCCGGCCCGACCCGGGTGTTCGACCTGGCGCAGCAGATGTACACAGGCATCCCGCACCACCCGAACCACCCGCCGTACAGCTTCACGCTGACCAAGCGGCACGGCGAGATCATGTACCCGGACGGCGTCTCCGCCGCCGCCGAGATGATCACCACGGGCGGGCACGTGGGCACCCACGTCGACGGCCTCGCCCACGTCTCCCGGCTCGGCAAGGTGTACGGCGGCGTGGACGTCACCGCGAGCCAGTCGTACGCCGGCGGGGTGCCGGACGTGTCGGTGCACGAGCTGCCGCCGATGCTGGCGGCCGGTCACCTGGTGGACGCGACAGTCGCGCTCGGCCGGCCGCTGACACCCGCCGACGGCGTCGGCGCGGAGCTGTTCGAGCGCTGGTTCGCCGACCGGCCCCGCCCCCGCCCCGGTGCCGTGGTGCTGGTGCGCACCGGCTGGGACGAGAAGTGGACGGACAACGCCGCGTACCTCGGTGTCGCCACCGGCGCACCCGGCGTGGACGTCAGCGGCGCGCGCTGGCTCACCGACCACGGCGTGGTGGCGGCAGGCGCGGACACCATCGCGTTCGAGCACATGCCCAGCCCCGCGCTCGCGGTGCACTGCCACCTGCTCGTCGACCACGGCGTACCGATCATGGAGGCGATGAACCTCGCGCCGCTGGCTGCCGAGGAGGTCTGGGACTTCTTCTTCATCGCCGCCCCGCTGTCCATCCGCGGCGGCACCGGATCACCGATCCGCCCGCTCGCCGTCGTACCCGACACCACCGCACCGGAGACCACCGCATGACCGCCGACGACGACGCCACCGCGCGCCCGGCCGCCCCCGGCCGGCGGGACATCCTGGAAGCAGCCGCCACCGCGTTCACCCGCAACGGGTACGCGGCCACCACCATCGACGACATCGCCCGCGAGATGGGCGCCACGAAGGGGCGCGTCTACCACTACTACCGGGCGAAGGCGGACGTCTTCCTGGACATCGTCACCACCGGTATGCAGGAGCTGATCGACGGCATCGAACCGATCGCCGGCAACGGCGGCCTCGACCCGGCCACCCGGCTCTGGCGGATGGCGCACCACCACGCCGGGCTGATGATGACCCGCAACTCGTTCCAGCGGGTGGCGATGCGCGCGGTCGAGATGCGCCGCCTCGGTGAGGCCCCGGCCCAGCAGCAGGCGTTGGAGACCGTGATCGCCATGCGCGACCGGTACGAGCAGATCTTCGCCGACGTCATCGACGAGGGCCGGCAGGCCGGGGTGTTCCGCGAGGTGGACAGCCGGCTGGCCACCAAGCCGCTGCTCGGCGCGCTGAACTGGATCAGCCTCTGGTACGACCCGCAGCGCGGCGACTACAACACCCGTCAGCGGCTCGCCGACGAGTACGCCGACTTCATCGTCGGCGGGCTGCGCCGGAGCCCGCGATGACCGGGCCGTTCTCCGCGCGCCACTGGCACGAGGCCGAGACGTGGCCGCGCGAGCGGCTGGCCGCGTACCAGCTCACCCGCCTGAAGGCGCAGCTGTCCTACGTGTACGCTGCCAGCGACTTCTACCGCACCCGGTGGAACGCGCTCGGCTTCCACCCGGGCGACGTCCGGGACCTGGCCGACCTGCGCCGCCTGCCGCTGGTCGGCAAGGCCGACTACGTGGCCGATCTGGCCGCCCACCCGCCGTGGGGCAGCGCCGTCGCCGCGCCGGTGGCCGACCGCCGCCGGGTGCACTTCTCCTCCGGCACCACCTCGAACCCGACCCCGGTGCTGTGGACCGCGCACGACCTGGACCGTTGGGCCGACCTGTACGCGCGGGCCGCGTACAGCCAGGGCGTGCGGGACACCGACGTCTACCAGTGCCTGTTCAGCTACGCCTGGTTCGTCGGCGGGCTCGGCGCCACGGCGGGCTACCAGCGCATCGGCGTGACGCTGCTGCCCGCCGGGTCCGGCGACACCCAGCGTCAGATCGACACCATCTTCCGGTACGGCACCACAGCCGTCGGCGGCACGCCGTCGTTCATGCTGCACCTGGCCGAGACGGCGGAACGGGCCGGCACGCCGCTGCGCGACTCACCGGTGCGGCGGATCCAGGTCGGCGGCGAACCGGGCGCCGGGGTGCCGGCCACCCGCGCGCACATCGAGCAGCGGTGGGGCGCGAAGTGCTTCGACGGCTACGGCAGCCTGGAGTTCCAGCCGATCGCCTGGGAGTGCGAGGAACAGGCCGGCGGCCACCTGGCCGAGGACTTCGCGTACGCCGAGGTGCTCGACCCGTACACCCACGAGCCGGTGCCCGACGGCACCCCCGGCCTGCTGGTGCTCACCCACCTGGACAAGCGGGCGAGCCCGCTGGTGCGGTGGGCGACCGGCGACGTGGTGGTCCGCGACAGCACGGCCTGCCCGTGCGGGCGCACGCTCGCCCGGCTGCCCGGCGGCGTCGTCGGCCGGGCCGACGACATGCTGGTGGTACGCGGGGTCAACCTGTTCCCCTCCGCCGTCGAGCAGGTCGTCCGCGCCACGCCCGGCACCTGCGGCGAATACCTCATCCTCCTCGACGAGGACGTCACCGACCCGGCGACCGGCTACCTCACCGGCATCAAGCTGCGCGTCGAGGTGACCGGGGACGACAAGCGGGTGGCCCGCGAGCTGGCGCACGCCGTGCGCGCCGAGCTGACGGTGCGCGCGGTGGTGGAGACCGTCCCCGAGGGCACGCTGCCGCGCAGCACCCACAAGAGCAAGCGCGTCGTACGCGCCGACCGAGAGGCTCCGTGATGGACAGGCAAGCGTTCCTGGTCGGCGCCGTGCGCACCCCGCACGGCCGGTACGGCGGCGCGCTGCGCGACGTACGGGTGGTGCGCCTGGGCGGGCTGGCCGGCGCCGAGGCGCTGACGCGGGCCGGGGTGCCCGCCGAGGCGGTGGACGAGACGGTGGTCGCCAACTGCCGCCAGGCCGGCAACGGCCCGAACCCGGGTCGGCAGATCTCGCTCGCGGCGGGCGTGCCGGTGCCGGTGCCGGCCCAGACGATCAACATGGCGTGCGCCTCCGGCCTCAAGGCGGTGCAGCTCGCCCACCGGTCGGTGCTGGCCGGCGAGGCCGACGTGGCGCTCGCGGTGGCCGCGGAGAGCATGAGCACGATGCCCTACCTGGCGCCGTACACGCTGCGCTGGGACGGGGTGCGGCGCGGCGACGTCCTGCTCCAGGACGGCTGGCGCGACGGCGGCACCGACCCGATCTGCGGCATGAGCATGGGCGAGACCGCGGAGAAGGTGGCCCGTGAGTTCGGGGTGTCCCGCGCCGACCAGGACGCCTGGTCGGCGCGCAGCCACCAGCGGCTGGCCCGGGCCTGGGAGTCCGGCGCGGCGGCGCGGGAGGTGCTGCCGCTGGACGAGCTGGACCGCGACGAGACGGTACGCCCCGACACCACACCGGACCGGCTCGCCCGGCTGCGTCCGTCCTTCACCGACGGCGGCACGGTCACCGCGGGCAACGCCAGCCAGATGGCCGACGGCGCCGCGGCGGTCGTGGTGGCGAGCGGCGAGGCGGTACGGCGGCACGGGCTGACCCCGCTGGGCCGGATCGTCGGGTTCGCGGCGGTCGGCGTGGACCCGACGATGATGGGCGTCGGACCGGCCGAGGCCATCCCGCTCGCGCTGCGCCGGGCCGGGCTGACCGTCGGCGACGTGGACCTGTTCGAGATCAACGAGGCGTTCGCGGCGCAGATCGTGCAGAACGTCCGCGCGCTCGGCCTGGACGAGGAGCGGGTGAACGTCAACGGCGGCGGAATCGCCCTCGGTCACCCGACCGGCCAGAGCGGCGCCCGGCTGGTCGTCTCGCTGCTGCACGAGCTGGCCCGCCGCGACGGCCGATACGGCGTGGCGAGCCTGTGCGTCGGCGGCGGGCAGGGCATCGCCGCCGTGATCGAGCGGGTGACCCGGTGATCGCCGTCGTGGTCGGCCTGGGCCCGATGGGCCGGGGCATCGCACAGGTCCTCGCCGCGGCGGGGCACACCGTCCGGGTCGTCGACGCCACCGCCGAGCTGGGCCGCGCCGGCCTGGAGCGGATCCGCGCCGACGGCGCGACCGGCGACCTCGACGCCGCCGCCGACGTCGAGACCGCGCTCGCCGGGGCGGACGTGCTGGTCGAGGCGATCCTGGAGGACATGGCAGCCAAGCGCGACCTGCTCGCCCGGGTCGCCGCCGCGGGCGGCCCGGACCTGCTCGTCGCCTCGAACACCTCGTCGCTGAGCGTCAACGAGATGGGCCGCGCGTTCGGCGCCCCGGAACGCCTGCTCGGCCTGCACTTCTTCAACCCGCCCACCCGGATGCGCCTGGTGGAGGTGATCGTCGGCGCGGCCACCGACGCGACGACGGTGCGGCGGGCGCTGGCGCTCGTGGAGTCGCTCGGCAAGACCGCCGTGGTGTGCCGGGACTCGCCGAACTTCATCGTCAACCGGATCTGCCGGCCGCTGTACTACGAGGCGCAGCTCCTCCTGGCGCAGGGCGTCGAGGCGGCGGTGGTGGACGCGGTCGCCCGGGGCGCGCTCGGGCACCCGATGGGACCGCTGCAACTGCTCGACTTCACCGGGCTGCACACCCACCTGGCATCCTCGGAGACCGCGCTGCGCGAGTTCGGCGACCCCCGCTACCGGCCCATCCCCCAGGTGCGCGGCCTGGTCCGGGCCGGCCTGACCGGCAAGGCGGCCGGCCGCGGCTTCTACGACTACGCCACCGAGTCGCCGCGCGACGCCAACGCCCGGGTGGTCCGGCAGCCGGGGCAACCGAACGGCCCGGCAGCCCCCGTGGTCAGCCTCGGCGCGCCGACCCCGCAGCGGGTGTCGGAGCTGGCCGGGCTGGCGGCCCGGCAGAACGTGGTGCTGGACAGCTCGGACGCCGGCTGGGCCGACGTGCTTCCCCCGGAGGTCGGCTGGATCCGGCTGCACCGGCGCGCCGACGACGCCGTGTTCGCCGAGGTCGTCGAGGACCCGGTAGCGGGCATCACCGTCCCCGCCTTCGTCGACCGGCTGCTGGATCACCTCGGCGCGCCGTCGGTGCGGGTGCCGGCGCTGCCCGGCCTGGTCGGCGACCGGCTCGCCCACTGCCTGGTGAACGAGGCGGCCACGGTGGTCGAGGAGGGCACCGCCACCGCCGAGGACGTGGACGTGGCGCTGCGCCTGGCGATGAACCATCCGCGTGGGCCGTTCGAGACGCTGCGGTCCGCCGGGGCGGGGACGGTGTACGAGGCCCTGCGGTCGATGGCTGACGCGTTCGGCGACCCCCGCTACCGGCCGGCGCAACTGCTGCGGCGGCAGGCGATCGGCGAGGCGAGGGCCGCCCGGTGACGCGGGACGACGACAGCGACGTGCGCGTGCTGCGCCCGGGTGTGCTCGCCGGACGGCACGCGGTGGTCACCGGCGCCGGCAGCGGCATCGGCCGGGCGGTGGCGGTACGCCTGGTCGAGCTGGGCGCCCACGTCACCGGACTGGGCCGGCACGCCGACACGCTCGCCGCCACCGGAGAGCTGGCCAACGGCGGCGCGGCCACCGGCGAGGCCGCCGGCGGGGACGGCCGCTACACGTACGCGGTCTGCGACGTCCGCGACCACACCCGTACCGCCGCCACCGTCGCCGAGGTGGGCGACGCCCACGGGATCGACCTGCTGGTGAACAACGCCGGCGGGCAGTTCTTCGCCCCCGCCGCGCGGATCTCGGCGCGCGGCTGGGCCGCGGTGGTCGACCTGAACCTCACCAGCGTCTTCCACCTCACCACCGCCGCGTACCCGTACCTGCGGCGCAGCCGCGGCGCGGTGGTGAACATGTCGCTGTCCGGGGTGGAACGCGGCGGGCAGGGCATGGCGCACGCGGTCGCGGCCCGCGCCGGCGTGCTCGGGCTGACCCGCACGCTGGCCCTGGAGTGGGCCGCCGACGGCATCCGGCTCAACTGCCTCGGGCCGGGTACGGTGCTCACCGCCGCGCTCGACGCGGAGGCGGACCGGCACGTGCGGGACAACCTGGTGGACCGGGCCACGCCGCTGCGCCGCCCGACACGCGCCGAGGAGGTCGCCGAGCTGGTGGCGTTCCTGGCCGGCCCGGCCGCCGCCATGATGACCGGTCAGCTCGTCCAGCTCGACGGAGGCGCGCACCTGGGCCCGGGGCTGCACATGCTGGCGGAGGCGTACCGGTGAGCCGCGCCCTCGCCGACGTCGTGGCCGAGCACGTCGGCCCCGGCCGGCGGGTCTACCTGGGCAACTTCGGCGCGCAACTGTTCGCCGTGGGTCACGAGATGATCCGGCAGCGGATCCGGGACGTGGACGTCGTGATCGCCTCCGGCGGGCTGCTGATGGACCAGCTGCTCGGCGCGGGGGTGCTGCGCTCGGCCACGTACGGCCACTGCTGGAGCCCGGTCGGCCCGGCGCCGGCTTGGAACTTCCGGCGGGCCGCGCAGGACGGCGACGCCCGCGTCACGCTGCACGAGCTGAGCCTCGGGCTGCTCACCGCCGCGCTCACCGCCGGCGCCTGGCGGGTGCCGTTCATGCCGGTGCCGGACCTGCCCGGCACCGGCTACCTGGACGAGGACTGGAGCCGGGGCCGGCTGTCCCGGGTGGACTCGGCGTTCGGGGCGGCCCGGGTGGTCCGGGCCGAGCGGCCCGACGTGGCGTTCGTGCACGTGGACCTGGCTGACGAAGACGGCAACGGGGTGATCCGCGGTCCGCTGGGTGAGGTGCTCGTCGCCGCCCAGGCGGCCCGCCGCACGGTGCTCGTCGCCGAGGAGGTCACCGACGCCGAGACGGTACGCGCCGCCGGGATCAGCATCCCCGGGCTGCTCGTCGACACGGTGGTCGAACACCCCGGCGCGGTACGCCCCGACGGCGCGGTCGGCCGGTACCCGCGGGACGTGCGGGCGTACGAGCGGTACGCCCGCTGCTCGGCCACCGTTGACGGTTTCCGGCGGTGGCTGGCCGAGGAGGTGCGGTGAGCACCGCGGACTTCCTGGTCCGGGCGGCGCGCGAGTTCCGGCGCGGCGGCTGGGTGTTCACCGGCTTCCACTGGCCGGTGCTCGCCGGCCAGTGCGCGTACGCGCTGCCCGGCGAACCGTTCAGCCAGGTCTTCGAGGCCGGCGCCAGTGCGCACCGGCCCGGCGACGACGTGCCGACGAGCACCACCGACTACCCGGCGTACGCCGGCGGGTTCGGCTGGCTGGGCGGCACCGCCGACGTGCTGCTGGCGATGGGACACCGGTTCGACCGGGTGGTGCTCGACGCCGGCAACGTCGACCTGCGCGGCCGGATCAACTCGTCGTACCTGGGCCCCCGGGAGCGGCCCACGGTACGGCTACCAGGTGGCGGCGGCGCGGCCGACATCGCGGCGGCGGCACGGGAACTGGTGCTGCTGCACGGCGCCCGGGATCCGCGCCGGATCGTGCGGGCGGTCGAGCACGTGACCGCCGCGCCCGCGCCGGACGCGCTGGTGCGGCTGCACACCCGGTGGGGCGTGGTGCGGCTGGGCGCCGATCCCCGGCTGGAGGAGGTCACCGCGGACGGCGAGGTGCTGCGCGCCCACCTGGCCGCGCTCGGCGTACCGGTCGACGGCGCGGTGCCCCGGCCGCCGGTCGGCACCGCCGAACGCGCCGCGGCCGTGGACGTGCTGCGGCGGGCCGCCGTACGCGGCTACTCAGTGGCGAAGGGAACGGACAGAGGATGACTGACGACGATCTCGGTGAGCTGCGCCGGCAGGTGCGGAGCCTGGTCGGCGAGTGGCACGACGGCGACCGGTTCCGACCGGTGTGCGACGCGTGGCTGCGCTCGTACGACACGGAGTTCAGCCGCGCGCTGGCGGACCGGGGCTGGATCGGCCTGACCTGGCCGCGCGAGTACGGCGGGCAGGCCCGCTCGAACCGGGCCCGGCTGGTGGTCACCGAGGAGCTGCTGCGCGCCGGGGCGCCGGTGGCCGCACACTGGATCGCGGACCGGCAGATCGGCCCGGCCGTCCTGCGGTACGGCTCCCCCACGCTGCGCGAGCGGTACCTGGCGGCGATCGCCGCCGGGAAGGTGACGTTCTGCCTCGGCATGAGCGAGACCGAGTCCGGCAGCGACCTCGCCTCGGTGCGTACCACCGCCAGCCCGGACGGCGACGGCTGGCGGCTCACCGGCGGCAAGATCTGGACCAGCCACGCCCACCGGTCCACGCACGCGTACGTGCTGTGCCGCACCGGCACCGGCGGCGACCGGCACGAGGGCCTGACCGAGCTGATCGTGGACATGTCCGCGCCCGGCGTGACCGTCCGGCCGATCGTCGACCTGCGCGGCGAGCACCACTTCAACGAGGTCCTCTTCGACGACGTGCACGTGCCCGGCGACCACGTGCTGGGCACCGCCGGCAACGGCTGGACGCAGGTCACCGAGCAGTTGTCCTTCGAGCGCGGCGGGATGGAGCGGGTGCTGAGCACGTACCCGCTGCTGGCCGCCACCGTCGATGCGTGCGCCGCGCGGCGGGACGCGGACGCCGCGCTGGGCGAGGCGCTGGCCCGGCTGGCCGGGCTGCGCGGCCTGGCCTGGCGGATCGCCGGTGAGCTGGACGCCGGGCAGGCCCCGGTGCACGCGGCGGCGGTGCTGAAGGACCTGGGCACCGAGTTCGAGGCCGACGTCAACGAGATCGCCCGTGCCGTGCTCGACGTCGAGCCCGAACCCGACGGCGACGGACCGGCCGGGTTGCTCGCGCAGGGGCTGCTGGCCGCGCCGGGCTTCTCCATCCGCGGCGGCACCACCGAGGTGTTGCGCACCATCATCGCCAAGGGTGCCGCCCGGGCGCCCCGGCACGGCGGCGACGAGCTGCGGGAACTGGCCGACGACGTGCTCGGCGGGCACGGCGGCGACCCGGAGGGCCTGCCCGCGCTCTGGTCCACGGTGCACCGGCTGGGCTGGACCGGCGTGTCGGTGCCGGAGGGCGCGGGCGGCTCGGGCGGCACGCTGACCGACCTGGCGGCGCTCGTACGCGGGCTGGGCCGCCACGGCGTCTCCCTGCCGCTGGCCGAGACCGTGCTGGCCGCCCGGCAGCTCGCCGCCGCCGGTCGCGGCCTGCCCGACGGCGTCGCCACGGTGGTCACCGGCGACGGGCTCGCGGTGACCGGCGGGCGGCTGCGCGGCACCGCCGCCCGCGTGCCGTGGGCCGCCGCCGCGCGGACACTGCTGGTGTACGCGGGCGACGACGCGTTCGTGGTGCCCGCCGACCACCCCGGCGTGCGGGTCACCCCCGGCCGCAACCTGGCCGCCGAGCCACGCGACGACATGACGCTCGACGTGCCGGTCACCGACGGCGTGCGGCTCACCGGCGTCGCGCCCGCCGCGACGGTACGCGCCGAGGCGGCGGTGCTGACCGCCGCCGCGCTCACCGGCGCGCTGGAGACCGCTGTGGAGCACACCCGGCAGCACGTGACGACGCGGGAGCAGTTCGGCCGGCCGCTGCTGGCGTTCCAGGCGGTCGGCCAGACGCTGGCCCGGATGACCGCGCACACGCTGCTGGCCGGCACCGCGCTGGACTCCGCGCTGGCCGGCCCGGACCCGCTGCGGGTGGCCGCCGCGCGGGTGCTCACCGGCCGGGCCGCGACCCTGGTGGCGCGCGGTGCGCACCAACTGCACGGGGCGATGGGCGTGACCCGCGAGCACCCGCTGCACCTGTCCACCCGCAGGCTCTGGTCCTGGCGGGACGAGAACGGCACCCAGCGGTTCTGGGCCGCCACGCTCGGCGCGGCGCTGGTGCCGCGCGGCAGCGCAGGCGTCTGGTCCTGGCTGACCGAGCAGGAGGATGAGTCATGAGCAAAGTGGAACTGCACAACGCGGACGGGCGCTGGACGCTCACGCTGAACGACCCGGACCGGCGCAACGCCATCGACGCGGAGATGCGCGACGCGCTCGGCGACGCGATCGCCGAGGTGGCGGCCGACCGGCACGCCCGCACGCTCGTGGTCACCGGCGCGGGTACGGCCTTCTGCGCCGGCGCCGACCTGCCCGCCATGTTCGGCGAGCCCGGCCGCAGCGTCGCGGAGATCCGCGCCGACCTGCACCGCGTCTACGACAGCTTCCTGCGGGTACTGGCGCTGCCGATCCCGACGATCGCCGCCGTGCAGGGACCGGCGGTGGGCGCCGGGCTGAACCTGGCGCTCGCGTGCGACACCCGGATCGTCGGGCCGAAGGCGAAGCTGATCGCCTCGTTCACGAAGCTCGGCCTGCACCCCGGCGGGGGCTGCACCTGGTTCCTCACCCGGGCGCTCGGCCCGGAACGCGCCCTGCAACTGCTGCTCGACGGCGGGAGCGTGGACGGCCCCGAGGCGGTACGCGTCGGGCTCGCCGCGACGCTCGCGGACGACCCGCTGGCCGCCGCGCACGAGCGCGCCGAACGGTGGGCGGCGCTGGACCCGGCGCTGGCCCGGGACATCAAGACGTCGGTGCGCACCGCGGAGACGGCCGGTTTCGCCGCCGCCCTGGAGTTCGAGTCGTGGGCGCAGGCGTCCTCGGCGACCGGGCCGGCGATCCAGGAGGCGGTAGCCGCGTTCCGCAGGTGATCCGGCCGCACCGGACCGGGCGGGGCGCACCGCTGCGCCCCGCCCGGCGGCGTTCCACGGTGGTGGCGGTCAGACCGCGGCGGGCTGGGCCTCAGTGGCCAGGGCGAGCGCGCCGAGCAGCGCGGCGTCCTGCGCGAAGTCCGACAGCACGACCTCCGGCGGGTACGGCAGCGTGTGCGTGAGCCGTTCGGTCAGCAACTCCCGCACCAGGTCGTTGCCGGCGACGCTGCCGACCAGCACGATCCGCTGCGGGTCGAGCAGCAGGCAGCAGGTGACCAGCTGGCGGGCCAGTTCGTCGACGCGCAGGCGGAGCTGCTCGCGTACCGGGCCGGGCTGCTCCGCGGCGGCGCACAGGCCGGCCGCCCGGCCGTCGACGCCGAGGCGCTGCGCCAGCTCGTCGAGGGCCCGGCCGGAGAACGTCGCCTCCAGCATCGGTTCCAGCCGGGGCGGCCAGCTGAGGTCGGTCAGTCCGTAGGCGATCTCGCCGGCCGCGCCGTGGCGGCCCGGCAGCACCTCGCCGTTCACCGTCACCGCCGCGGCCACCCCGGTGCCGAGCCCGACGACGAGTCCCGGATCGGCGTCGCGCAGCGCACCGAGCCGCAACTCGGCGTGGGCCGCCGCCTTCAGGTCGTTCGTCACCCGCACGTGCGCCAGGTTCAGGTGGGCGCGGACCGCCTCGGCCAGCCGCAACTGCTCCCAGCCGGGCACGTTCGGCGCCAGTTCGATGCCGTCGTCGTGGACGACGCCGGGCGAGGCGATGCCCGCCGCGACGATCGTGCCGCCGGTCTGCTCGGCGAGTTCGCACGCCCGGTCCAGGGCCCGGGAGAGGGCCTGCTGCGCGCCCTGCTCGGCGATCGTGGGCAGGCGCTCGGAGACGAGCAGCCGGCCGTCGGTGTCGCCCACGCCGATGGCCATCTTGGTGCCGCCGAAGTCGATGCCGAGCAGGCGCGGATTTGCCGGTCGTTCCATGGTGATGTCAGATCGCCCTTCGGGCCGTCGGTCCAGATCACGTGGTCGCCGCGACACGACGTCCGCGACCACGGCCAGCTGCGTCTGCCGCCCCGTCACGGGCCTACCCTCGCCGCGACCGCCTCGGCGAGAGCCGCGTCGGCACGGGTCAGCCGCTCGCGCAACGCCTGCGCCCGCTCCTGCACCGCGTCGAGCATTGTAGACAGTCGTCCGACCTGGTCCCGGACGGCCGCCTCGCCGGGGCCGTCGGCCTGGGCGCGGCGCAGCACGAGTTCGGGGCGGACCGCGGCGGCCAGCAGGTCCCGTACCGCGGCGTCGTCGAGCGCCAGGCCGAGGTCGGCGGCGGTGGACCGGACCAGTTCCTCGGTCCAGGTCGCCGGCGCGCCGCCGCGGACCAGCCGGCCGAGCAGCGAGTGGGCGCCCCGGAACGGCACGCCGTGGCGGGCCAGCGCGTCGGCCGCCGCGGTGGTGGTGGCGCCGGAGGCGACGATCTCCTCGCCGGACGGCGGGCGCTGCGGATCCAGCTTCTCGATCAGGCCACCGAGCAGGGAGAAGAAGCGGTACGCCCGGTCGTCGCCCTCCCAGAGCCGGGACTGCACGTCGGTGGTGGCGTTGTTCGAGTCCTCCCACCAGGCGGCGCCCACGTTGTTGAGCACGCTCGCCGCGTCGGCCGCGGCGGCGCCGGCCATCGAGACGAGGTGTTCCAGCACCACCGGGTTGCGCTTCTGCGGCATGATGCTGCTGCCCTGGGTGAACTCGCCGGGCGTGACCACCCAGCCCCAGCTCAGCCAGTCCATCAGGGTGCGGGCGAGCCGGGCGCCGGTGGCGAGCGCCTGCGCGTTGAGCGTGGCGACCCGGACCAGGTGGTCGGCGCCGGCCACCGCCTCGTACGAGTTGACGATGAGCTGGTCGAAGCCGAGCAGGTCGGCCAGCCGGCGCGGCGAGATGTCCAGGTCGGTGCCGGCGAAGGCGCAGGAGCCCAGCGGCGAGCGGTTCATCTCGTCCAGCAGGCCGGCGTACGCGGCGGCCTCGCCGGCGAGCGCCTCGGCGTAGCCGGCGAAGACGTGCCCGATGCTTGTCGGCTGGGCCGGGCGGCGGTGCGTGTAGCCGGTGATCACCACGTCGGCGTGCCGGTCCGCGCGGTCCAGCACGGTACGGCCGGTGGCCAGCAGGGCGTCGAGCACCTGGAGCAACTGGTCACGCAGCACCATCCGGAAGACGCCGGCGTCGAGGTCGTTGCGGCTGCGCGCGAGCTGCACGCTGAGCTGCGACACCTCGATGCCGGCCGCGGAGGCGAGGCGCTTCTCCAGCGTGTAGTAGACGTCCTCGACGCTGCCGTCGTACTCCAGTTCCTCGGGCCGGTCACCGGTGAGGGTGACCAGGCCGCGCAGCATCGTCGCGGCGGCCTCGTCGGAGATCAGTCCCTGCTCGGCGAGCATGACGACGTGGGCCTTGCTGGCCGTGACCATCGCCGGGTAGAGGTTGGCGACGTGGTGGTCGAACACGACGCGCAGGTGGTGCTGTTGGTAGACGGTCAGTGACGGGCTCATGGAGGCCTCCCGAGGTGGTGCGTGGTCCTGGGGCGTGACTGTCATCCGGTCGGCTGGTCGGGCCGGTCGGCGCCGGGCGGCCCCGGCAGCGGCGCGGCGAGCCACGCCCCGACCAGCTCGCGCAGGCGGGCGCCGGCGGTGGCGCGGATCCGGCCGCCGGCCTCCTCACCTGCCAGCGAGACGTGGCCCGACCAGCCCTGCCAGGGGTCGGGGCGCGACTCCACCAGCACGTACGGGTACGGGGTGGGCAGTTTCGGCTTGGGCGGCAGGTCCGGCGCCGCGTCCAGGCGTACCGCGGCCGGGTCGAAGCCGAGCACCGCGGAACTCTCGTACGCGCCGCCGTGTCCCCGGGCCGGCAGCTCACCGAACATCTCGGTGGTCTCGTCCGGGCCGACGAGCTGGAACCAGTTCACCAGCATCATGCTGGCCCGGTGCCGGCCGGACACCCACTCCATCGCCGCGCGGACGGTGGACATGTTGGCGTCGTGCCCGTTGACCACGAGCACCCGGGTGAAGCCCGCCTCGACGATGCCGGCGAGCACGTCGGCGAGGTAGCCGACGGCGATCTCCGGCCGCAGCGCCACGGTGCCCGGCCACGGGCGGGTCTGGCCCGGGCAGGCGGCGTACGGCGTGGCCGGGAACAGCACCGCCCGGGCGGACCCGGTGGCCAGTTCCCCGGCGAAGCCCTCGGCCAGGATCAGGTCGGTTCCGATCGGCAGATGCGGACCGTGCCACTCGACCGCGCCGACCGGCAGCACCGCCAGGTCGGCCGCCTCGGTCACGGCGGCGAACGCGTGCCCGGGTACCCGGGTGACCGGGAGCAGCCCTCCCCCGGTCCGCCACCGCTCGATCAGTTCGTCCACTGCTCGGCCCTCCGGGTCGCGGTGCGGCTGCTCTCCAGCCGCCCGGAGAACCACATCACCACGAAGATGAGCAGCACCTGGAGCATGCCGTAGGCGGCCGCGGTGCCCAGCTCGAAGCTGTACATGCGGTTGTTGATGGCCACCGAGATCGGCACCGTCGACGAGGTGTAGATCAGCACCGAGGCGACGAACTCGCCGACGCCGTGCACGAACGCCAGCAGCGCGCCGGCGAGCACACCGGGCAGCATCAGCCGCACGGTGATCGTGTAGAAGGCGCGCAACCAGGAGGCGCCCAGGTTGCGGGCGGCGTCCTCCAGCGACGGGTCGATCAGCGCCAGCGTCGCCGAGCTGGACCGGAACACGATCGGCAGGAACCGCACGAAGTAGGCGAGCGGCAGGATCCAGAACGTGCCGACCAGCACCTGCCCGAAGCTGAACGCGTTGCCGGTGCTGAACGCCGAGATCAGGTTGATCGCCACGACCGTGCCGGGCAGCGCCCAGGCGATCATCACGGCCACGTCGAGCAGGCCGCGTCCGACGAACGTCAGACGCCGCACCGCGTACGCGATGAGCACGCCGATCACCACACAGCCGACGACCGCCAGCAGGCTCATCTGCACCGAGTTCAGGATCGGCTCGAACGCCTTGGGGTCGGTGAAGATGGTCACGAAGTTCTCGAACGTGTACGTCGGCGGCAGCACCTCGGTGGTCCAGGACCGATCCGCGGAGAAGGCGACGAGCGCGATCGCGGCGACCGGGGCGAGCAGGACCAGCGTGGCCAGCACCGAGGCGAGCGGGGCGAGCCAGCGGCCGATCGGGTTGGTGATCTCCCGCCGGACCGCCGAGATGCCCTTGGACTGCGACTGGTAGTTGCGCCGCCCCTCGTACCAGCGCATGGCCAGCAGGAAGATGATCGACACGATGCCGAGCACGGAGGCGTACGCCGAGGCCATCGGCAGGTCGCCGTTGGTGCGGTTGATGTAGATCTGCATCGTCATGGTCTGGCTGACGTTGAACAGCAGTGGCGCGGTGTAGGACGCCAGCGACGTCATGAAGACCAGCAGCGACGCCGAGATCAGCGCGGGGGTGAGCATCGGCAGCAGAACGGTGCGCCACACGCGTACCCGGCCCGCGCCGAGGTTGTACGCCGCCTCCTCGACCGACGGGTCCATCCCGGCCAGCGCCGCGGAGGCGGCCAGGTAGAAGAACGGATACATGGTGAACGTGTGCACCACGAGCACACCGGCGATGCCGTCGAAGGCCAGGACCGGCTTGTCGGTGCCGAGCAGCGCCTGGAGGCCACGCGGCACGATGCCGATGTTGCTGTAGAGAAGCTGGAAGGACACGGCGCCGATCAGCGGCGGCAGGGCCGCCGGCACCAGGATGAACGCCTCGATGAGCCGCCGGCCGCGGAAGTGGAACCGCTTGAGCAGGAAGGCCATCGCCACGCCGACGATGCCGCAGAGCAGCACGCTCGCCGCGGAGATGAACAGCGAGGTGAACAGCGACTCGCGGGCCACCCCGGAGGAGGAGAGGAACTGGAGGTAGTTGTCGGTGCCGTTGGCGCTGACGCTCTCCCGGAAGGTGGCGAACATCGGCTGCACGACGAAGCCCCACAGCACCAGGACCAGCGGCAGCACCAGCAGGTAGGGGAACCACCGGGAGTTCGCCCCGCCGGCCAGGCGCCGGCCGAGGGCCGCCGCCCAGCCGGGGGCGGTCGGCGTCGCCGCGGTCACGGCTTGACCACCCAGAGCCGCTCCGGTACGAGCCGCAGGCCCACGACGTCGCCGAGCGCCATCCCGGCGGGCGCGTCGACCAGGGCGGCCATCACCTCGTCGCCGTCGACGTCGACGGTGACGTGGGTGGCCATGCCGGTGAACTCGACGTGGCTGACCCGGCCGCGCATGGCCGCCGTGTCGTCGTCGCCGCCGAGCGCGATGTGCTCGGGGCGGGCCGAGACCAGGGCGGTGTCGCCCTCGGTGAGCCCGTGTCCGGTGGGAGCACCCACCTCGATCGTGGCGCCGCCGGGCAGGCGGACCTGGACGCGCTGCTCCGTCGCGCCGGTCACCGGCAGGCTCAGCACGTTGCTGCGTCCGATGAACCGGGCCACGAACGCGTTCGCGGGCTGGTAGTAGACCTCGTGCGGGGTGCCGACCTGCTGGACCCGGCCGGACTCCATGACCGCGATCCGGTCCGACATCGCCATCGCCTCGGCCTGGTCGTGCGTGACGTAGATCGAGGTGGTGCCGCTCTCCCGCTGGATGCGCCGGATCTCGGCGCGGGTCTCCTCGCGCAGCTTCGCGTCGAGGTTCGACAGCGGCTCGTCGAGCAGCATGGTGCGGGGACGGATCACCAGGGCCCGCGCCAGCGCGACGCGCTGCTGCTGGCCGCCGGAGAGCGCGTCGATGCGCCGGTCGCCGTACCCGGCGAGGTGCACCTGGGCGAGCGCCTCCTCCACCCGGCGGGCCTGGTCGGCGCGGGAGACCCGGCGGACCTTGAGCCCGTACGCGACGTTCTGCGCCACCGTCATGTGCGGGAACAGCGCGTAGTTCTGGAACACCATGCCGGTGTCCCGCTTGTTCGGCGTCCAGTGGGTGACGTCGTCGTCGCCGAAGTGGATGTGACCGGAGGTCGGGAAGTAGAAGCCGGCCACCATGCGCAGCGTCGTCGTCTTGCCACAACCGCTCGGCCCGAGCAGCGTGAAGAACTCGCCGGCCCCGATGGTGACGGTGACGTCATCGACCGCCGCGGAGTCGCTCGACTTGGCGAAGCGCTTACTGACCGCCGTCAGTCGGACATCGATCATTTCGTGGGTCCTTCCAGGACGAAGCCGGGCCGTGCCGGAGCACGGCCCGGTTCCGAGCGTCTTAGCCCTTGCCCTTGATCTGGGCGTTCCAGTGGGTGATCCAGGCGGTCTCGTTCTTGCCGATCACGTCCCAGTCGACGTCCATCGGCTTGAGGTCGAGCTTGGTCAGCCACTCGGGCTTCTCGGCGATCTCGACGGCGGGGATCTGGAAGTAGTCCTTTGCGAGGCTGGCCCGCAGCGAGTCGTCGAACAGGAACTCGAGGAACTTCTTCGCGCCCTCGCTGTTGCCGCCCTTGACCGCGGCCACACCGTCGACGAGCACCGGCGCGCCGGAGGCCGGCATCACGTAGCCGAACGGCATCTTCTCGTTGGCCTGCAGCAGGATGTCCTGGAGGTTCCAGGCACTGACCACGCCCTGCTCACGCGACATCTTCAGGTAGAGGTCGCTGGGGTTGGCGGCGTACTCGACGGTGTTGGCGTCGAGCTTGCGCAGCCAGTCGTAGCCGGGCTGCGGGTTGGATCCGTCGGCCGTGTAGCGCTGGATCATCGAGGCGTAGATCGAGCGCATGGTGCCGGAGGCGGCCACGTCCCGGATGATGATCTTGTCTTTCCACTTCGGGTCGATCAGGTCGTCCCAGTCCTTCGGCGCGGTCTCCGGGGTCAGCGCCTTGTTGTTGTACATGATGACCTCGGGCAGCAGGATCTCGCCGAACCAGCGGCCCTCGGCGTCCTTGTACCGCGCGTCGATCTTCGAGGCGAACGACGGCTGCCAGGACTCCAGCAGGCCCTCGGACGCGCCGGCGGCGAGGCCCTGCTGGGTGCCGCCCCACCAGACGGACGCCTGCGGGTTGGCCTTCTCGGCGCGGACCCGCTCGAGCACCTCCTGGGCGCCCATGTTGAGCACCTCGACCTTGCCCTTGTACTCGGGGTTCTTGTTAGTGAACTGCTCAACGACGTAGTCGGTGACCGACTTGTCGCGGGCGCTGTAGATGACGACCTTCTCGGCGGACGCGGAGCCGGAGGAGCCGGTGTCCTTGTCGTCGTCGCTGCTGCCGCATGCGCTGACGGCCAGCAGCGCGCTGAACGCGACGGCCAGGGCCAAACGACGTTTCATTGGTACCTCCACTGTGCGGGGGAACTATCGGAAGCGGGAAGGAAGATCAGCGCGTCGCGCCCGGACCGGGGCGCGACGCATCGCGCCGCGACCTGTCGTCGGTGGGTACGACGCGGGTCGCCGCGACGGCGTTCGGTGAGGTGGGTGGTGGGTCGGGGTGGTGGGTGCCGGGGTCGGGGTCGGGGGTCGTCGGGGCCGGGTTCGGTCAGGGAAGCGAGGGGCGGGGCACCGCTGCCGAGAGCGCGTAGCTGATCGCTCCGTGCAGCACTGCCTGGTCGCCGAGGGTGGCCCGGCGTACCTCGGTGGGAGCCGGGGTCCGGGCCGAGACGAGGGTCTGGAGCTGGTCGAGGGCCGCGTCGTCGAGTTCGGCGGCGGCGCCGCTGAGCAGCACCAGCCCCGGATCGACGACGCAGGCGCAGGAGAGGATGAGCCCGGCCCAGGCGCCGAGGACCTCGTCGAGGTAGTCGCGGGCCGGCGCGGAGGTCGCGGCGAGCCGGCTCAGCTCCCGTACCGGTGACTCGGGCCGGCGGCCCGGGTTGAGCGCGACGACCCGCTCCGCGATGGCGTTCACCGACCACCGGGCCTCGAACTCGCCGACGCCGCTGTAGGGGCGCTCGGTCGCGCCGCCCAGCGGCAGGAAGCCGACCTCGCCGGCGGCTCCGCTGGCGCCGCGGCGGACCTTGCCGTCGAGCACGAGGCCGGCGCCGATGCCGTCGGCGACGTGGATCAGCAGCAGGTTCGCCACGTCCGCGCCGGCGCCGGCGACGCACTCGCCGGCGGCCATGAGGTTGACGTCGTTGTCGACGACCACGGGTACGCCGAGCCGCCGTTGCACGGATTCGCCGATCGGCCACGCCTCGACCAGTCCGACCGACGGCGCGAGGCGTACCGCGCCGTTGCTGGACACGCCGGGCACCGCGATGGCGACGCCGCGCAGCGAGGGCAGATTGTCGCCGACCAGGTCGAGGACGAACTCGCAGACGGTCTCCACCACGTTCGCGCCGAGCCGCGCGACGCGGTGCGCGATGACCGCGCCCTCGCTGTCGGCGATCTCGCAGCTGATCCGGGGTGGCTCCAGTGACACCGCCGCGACGAGCTCGGCGCGGGGGTTGAACTCGAGCATCTCCCGGGGCCGGCCGGTGGTGGGCGCGCCGGGCCCGCGTTCGATGAGGTAGCCCTCGGCGACGAGTTCCCGCACGAGCGCGGTCACAGTGGCCGCCGAGAGGCCGGTCATCTCGGCCAGGTCGACTCGGGACAGCCGCCGGGCCTGCCGGGCGGCCAAGATCACCGAGAGACGCTTGATCTCACGGGACCGCTCACGGCTGACCGGGCTGGTCGGGGCTTTGTCAGGCACACTTTCTTCCTAGTGAGAAAAAATTCTGCCGTCAAGTAACGAGATGATCTCGGTCCGCCGACCAGGGAAAATTCTGCGACCGACAAGCCGGTCGGGCCGGGGCCAGCCCGACATGATGCGCAAAACCGAGCCCTACGGTCCACATTGGGGTCCCAAAACCGGACATAGCCTGTCCACAGGTCATGGCCGACCCCCCGATGATCGCCCTGAGCAGGCACGATCGTTTATTCGGATAAGGAAGAAAGTCGTCCGGAGCTATTGACGACGCCTCCGCAAGATCCCTAGGTTACGGCCCGAAGGCCTTCCGGTGGACCGACGTCGCCACCGTGCGTACCACTCACCCCGTGACGGTGCGCGAGCACCACCATCCCGTTGTCGAGCACCACGACCCCCGAGGACCTCACGGTCCTCTGTGGACAGCTGTCTGCAACACGGCCCGGCACGAGCCACCGTGTCAGCCGGCCCGTGCCGGGCCGACCGTCCCCAGCCGCAGCACTCTCGCTTCGAGACGAAGAGGTATGCCCATGAGATGGCGCACCAGCGCAGCGATCGCCATGTGCGGTCTGCTGTCGTTGGGCCTGGCCACTCCGGCCCAGGCCAACCCCCAGCAAGCAGCACCGAAGCCCCAGGCCAAGAAGTCCGACAAGCCGGTCGACCTGGACATCATGTTCATCGGCGCCCACCCGGACGACGAGGCCGGCCAGCTCGGCATGCTCGGATACTGGAACGAGTATCACGGCATGAAGGCCGGCGTCATCACCACCACCCGCGGCGAGGGCGGCGGCAACGCCACCGGCCTCGAGGAGGGCCCGGAGCTCGGCATCCTGCGGGAGGCCGAGGAGCGCAAGGCCGTCGGCTGGGCCGGCGTCGAGCACATCTACAACCTGGACGCGCTGGACTTCTGGTACACCGCCAGCGCTCCCCTGACCGAGGAGGTCTGGGGTCACCAGGAGACGCTGTCCCGGATCGTGCGGGTCCTGCGGACCACCAAGCCCGAGGTCATCCTCACGATGAACCCCTCGGCGACGCAGGGCAACCACGGCAACCACCAGAAGGCGGCCATGCTGGCGGTGGAGGCCTTCTACGCGGCGGCCGACCCGAAGGCGTTCCCGGAGCAGATCAAGAAGGAAGGGCTCAAGCCCTGGCGGGTCTCCCGCATCTTCCAGACCGGCGGCAGCGGCACCACCGGCACCAACGGCCCCGCCTGCGAGACCACGTTCACGCCGGCCGAGGCCAGCAACGTCATCTTCGGCACCTGGCAGGGCTACGAGTCGGCGCGCCACGACGGCAACCGGTGGAACACGGTCCAGACCTGGGCCCGCCGGGAGTACGTGTCGCAGGGCTGGGGCAACAGCTCCTTCCCGTCGACCGACCCGAACGCCATCGGCTGCAACCGGCTGACGCTGATCGACACCCGCACGCCGTACCCGGACCCGAACGTGGGCGCCGGCACCGGTGCGCTCCAGGGCGCCACCCTGCGCGCTCCGGGCGGCCTGCCGCTGGGCACCGAGGTCCACGTGCGTCCGCGCACCTGGGAGGCCGTCGGCGGCCAGCCCATCAAGGTGGACACCGTCCTGTACGCCGAGAAGGCAGTTCCGGGGGCCAAGGTCACCCTGAGCGTCCCGGCCGGCTGGACGGTCAGCGGCAACGGCAACGTCGGCACGCTGACCCCGGGCAAGGAGGTCGTGAAGACCTTCACCGTCACCCCGCCCGCGCAGGTCGAGGTGGGCACCCGCTTCAAGCTCGACGCCACGCTGACCAGCAAGAAGGACGGCAGCGGCACCAGCAGCGCCCGGGTTCAGGGCACCGCGCCGGTGCGCGGCACCCTGGAGCCGCTGGAGGAGATCGCCGACTTCCGCGCGTGGACCGTGCGGAACAAGACCCAGCAGCTCGACGCTCTCATCGAGTCCCTGCTGAACATCCCCAGCGGGGGCACCCGCAGCGTCAAGGTCAACCTGACCAACCACGGCACCCGGGTCGAGTCCGGCGCGGTCAAGCTGAACGTCCCCGCCGGCTTCTCGGTGGCCGAGCAGCAGGTGCCGTACAGCGGCCTCCAGCCGGGCGCCAGCACCTCGGTGACGTTCACCGTCTCCAACACCGACACGTCACTGCCGACGGCCAACCGCGCCCCGGACAACGGCGCCTACCGGGTGCAGATCGAGACCAGCTACACCGGTGGCAGCGCGAGCGAGCCGGGTGCGTTCAACCTGGTCCCGGTCACCACGATCCCGAAGGCCGCCACCGCGCCGACGGTGGACGGCCACGGTCACGACCACGAGTACACCGGCGAGGTCATCGACATCTCCACCCGCTGGGAGGGCACCGCCGCCCCGGCGTCGGACATCTCCGGCACCGCCCAGCTCACCCACACCGATGACGCCCTGTACGCCATCTTCAACATCACCGATGACGTGCTCGGCACCGTCCTGCCGCCGGAGGACTGCAAGCGTCCGCGGCGTAACGACAACATCGAGTTCGGCATCGACCCGCGCGGCAACTCGGCGAACACCTCCACGGTGTTCAACATGGCGCTCTTCCCGGCCACGAACGACCCGGCCAACGGAAACCCGCCGTGCTTCGCCCGGGAGCGGGACAACCACCAGGGCGGCCCGGAGACCGCTCCGGGTGTGGAGATCGCCTCCGTGGTGACCAGCCCGTACACGGGGTACCGGATCGAGGTCAAGATCCCGTTCAGCGTGCTGCCGGACACCATCGACCCGAACCGGATGGGCCTGAACATCCTGGTCAACGACTCGGACACGCAGGACCTCAGCTCGCAGACCCGGGTCGGCTGGTCGACCTGGAGCGGCGTACGGGCCGACCCGTGGCGCTGGGGCAACGCGACGCTGCCGGACCTGGCGGCCAAGCCGTCGGCGCCGAAGGCTCCGATCATGCCCGACACCGCGGCGCTGAGCGTCGACTCGCCGCAGACCCTGCTGCAGTCCGTCTCGGACGGGGTTGCGCCGGGTGGTTACGCCAAGCTGGCGGACAACACCGTGAAGATCAAGAAGGTCACCCGCACCGCGAGCAAGGTGTCCGTGCAGCTCCAGGTGAAGAAGGCCGGCACCGCCCGGGCCTTCCTCTGGGACGGCACCCGGGTCGTGGCGGAGGCCAAGGCCGAGTTGCGTAAGGACGGCACCCTCGTCCTGCCGCTGAGCGGGTCGCTTCCGGCCGGCACCTCGCTGCTCGTCTCGTACGAGCACGGCGGCGCCACCACCGCTGCGGCCAAGAAGATCTGCTGAGCGGACGATGATCGCGTCGACCTGACGCACGCGACGGGCCGGGCCGGCAGGTCCGGCCCGTCGTGCGTCCCGGGCGGTCCGGGCCGCGGCCCGCTCAGCGAACCGGTGCCGGGCCGGTCGCGACCGGTGACGACTCGGCCGGTGCACGCCACCAGCGGCGCGACGCCAGCGCGGCCAGGCCGGCGCCGGCGGTGTTGAGCAGGACGTCGTCCACTGAGGACACCCGGTCCAGCCGCAGGGCGTACTGCGCGACCTCGACCAGGACCGAGCAGCCGGCCGCGAGCACCAGGATCCGCGACACCGACGCCAGCGCCGCGAACCGCAGCGGGCCGAAGAACCCGAGCGCCGCGAACACCAGCAGGTTGCCGACGATCTGGACCGTCACGGTCAGCGGCCCGCCCGCGAGGACGGTGAGCAGGTCCCGCAGCGGCACCAGGCTCACCCGGCCGGGGACCACACCGGCGCCGTCGCCCGGCAACATGATCATCCAGACCCACGGCACGGTCCCGTAGACGATGCCCACCTCGGCCAGCGACCGCCGCCACGCCGGACCGCCGCCGCCACGCCGGCGGGCCAGGACCCACACCAGCAGCGCGGCCGCCGGCAACGCGGCCACCGTGAGCAGCACGACCCCGTTGATCGTGCCGAACCAGCCGTGCCACCCCTCGATCACGCCGCCCCCACCTCCGTCCGGCCGACGGCCGTCCGGAGCCATCCTGCCTCCCGGCGGGCCGCCGGCCGCGGTCGCCTGCTCGGTTACGGCGATTCCTGCGTGTTCATCGACCGGATCCCACTGCTCAGCGTCGCGGTCACCGCCGAGACCGCGACGAGACCGGCGAAGACCAGCATGGTCACGGCCACCGGGAACCGGGCCAGCAGCAACCCGGCCAGACCCGGGGCGAGGGCGGCGGCCGAGGTGGCGGCCAGGAAGATCACGCTGACCACCCGGCCCTGCAACCGGTCCGGAGTGATCGCCGCCTGGTAGCCGAAGAGCACCGCGTTGGCTGTCGGCGCGAGGAACACCGCAGCCGCCAGCGGCACCGCGGCGAGCACGCTCGACGGCACCAGCGCGCTCGCCGCCATCAGGACGGTGGTGGCCCAGCACAGCACGATCACCAGGGTCGGCAGCCGCAGCCAGCGCTGGACCGCCGGCGCGGCCAGCGCGCCGAGGAACCCGCCCAGACCGAAGATCGTGCTGGCCAGGCCGACCACCACCGAGGCGGTGCCGGCCCGCTCCAGGGCCACGATGATCGTGAATATCATGCCGGTGAAGGCCATGTTCAGCGGCGCCGCGATCACCAGCAGCGCCCGGAGGAACGGATTGGCCAGCACGAACCGGATGCCCTCGGCCATCGCCGCGCCGCCGGACTGCGGCGCCTGCTCGGTGCGGGGCTGCTCCATCGGCCGGCGGATGAGCAGCACCGCCAGCAGCGAGAGCAGATAGGACGCGGCGTTGCCGACGAACGGCAGGGACCGGCCGAGCCCGTAGAGCAGGCCACCGAGCGGCGGCCCGGCGAGCTGGGTTCCGTAGGAGCGGGCCTCGTTGCGCGCGACAGCGGTGGTGAGCTGCTCGGCGGGCACCAGGTTGCGGACCGCCGCGTGTTCCGCGGTGCCGAAGACCGCGTTGGCCGCGGCGCCGACCACGGTGACCACGATGATCATCGGCAGGCCGGCCACCCCGGCGAGCACCGCGCCGGCCAGCCCCAGGTACGCCACCAGCCGTACCACGTCGCAGACGATGAGCAGCGTACGGCGGGAGAACCGGTCGGCCACGACGCCGGCGGGCAGCCGGCAGGCCAGCGTGGTGAGCAGCCCCAGGCTGCCGACCAGACCGGCCTGCGCGGCCGAACCGGTGAGGAAGAGCACCAGCAGCGGCATCGCCAGGTTCGACATCGCCGCGCCGAGGTCGGACAGGCACTGGCTGATCCAGAGCAGGTTGAAGTCGCGGTTGCGCCAGAGGCTGACCGGGCGCTCCGGCCCGGTCACCGGCGGATCGGTGACGGTCGGCATCTGTTCCTCGTCGGTCGCGGTCAGGGTCGGTTCGGTGGCGGCGGTCATGCCGGCCACCAGGAGCCGGGAGCGGGGCGCAGGTCGTCGAACCACTCGGCCGCCGGGTCGTGCCGGGCGAAGAACTGCCGGCCGACGTGGGCCGCGTCGCGGGCCTGGAGCATACGCAGGCTGAACATCTCGGTCCCACCGACGCGCACGACGCCGTCCACGAGCACCTTGCCCGGGGCGGCCGACATGACCGGCCCCCGGGCCGTCCGCGCCAGCCCGGACACCGACCGGACGGCGTCGGTGTAGATCTGCCAGGCCCGGGTCAGCGGCAGGCTGAAGTAGCTGCGGGCGCCGGTGTCGCGTTCCACGAACATGTAGTACGGGACGACGCCCAGCTCCACCAGGCGCTGCCACATCGTGGCCCAGTCCCCGGCCCGGTCGTTGACGTGCGCGATCAGCGGCGCCTGTGCCCGGATCACCGCGCCGGTGGCCCGGATCCGGGCGATCGCCCGGCGGACCTCGCCGGTGGCCAGTTCCCGGGGGTGGGAGAAGTGGGCCATCACCGCGACGTGCCGGCCGGCGGCCGTGATCCGCTCGAAGAGACGCAGCAGGTCGTCGGCGTCCGGGTCGGTGGTGAACCGGGCCGGCCAGTACGACAGCGCCTTGGTGCCGAACCGCAGCGTGCGGATGTGGTCGAGGGCCGGGTCCAGCAGGGGCGACACCCAGCGCTCCAGCACCGCCGCGCTCATGATCATCGGGTCGCCGCCGGTGAACAGGACGTCGGTGACACCCCGGCTGTCCTCCAGGTACGCGACCACGTCGCCGACGTCCGAGGCGGCCTGCCGGATCTCGGCGTTGCCGACGAACTGCGCCCAGCGGAAGCAGTAGCCGCAGTAGGAGTGGCAGGTCTGCCCCTGGGACGGGAAGACCAGCACCGTCTCGGCGTACTTGTGCTGCACGCCGAGCAGCCGGCGTCCCCGGTGGGTCGGCACGTTCGCCTCGAGCTGGGCGCCCGGGTTCGGGTTGAGCCGGGCGTGGGCGTCGCGGGCCGCCTTGCGGATCACACCCGGCTCGGCGGCGGACAGGTGCAGCGCCGACAGGTGGTCGAAGATCTCCGGCGGCAGCATGTCCCGGTGCGGGAACGTGAGCCGGAAGATGGGGTCGTCCGGGACGGCGGACCAGTCGATGAGCTCGTCCACGACGTACTGATTGACCTTGAACGGCAGCACCGAGGAGACGACCCGCAGGTCGTGCAGGTATTCCTCGGGCATGCCACGCGCGCCGGCGAGCCGCGCCAGACGTTCGTGGGAGTAGACCTTCATCACCGTCGCCTCGTTGTCAGCGGGATGGGACAGGGGTGGCCGCCGGACGGCGGCCGGGCCGGGGCGGATCCGTGCGGACCCGCCCCGGCCGGTGGGCGGTTCAGCCCTGCGCGGCGGCCATCCGCTCGCGCAGGCTCTTGGGACGCATGTCGGTCCACACCTCGTCGATGTGGGCGAGGCAGTCCGCGCGGTTGCCCTCGAAGCCGGTGGCGGTCCAGCCCGCCGGGAGTTCGCGGTCGGCGAACCAGATCGAGTACTGCTCCTCGTGGTTCATCACGACGCGGTAGGTGCGGTCATCGTCGTCGACGGCCATCGCCGTTCTCCTTCTCGTTCGGTTCCTCGGTTGGGACGGATCCCGGCCGGGCGGCCGGGGGGTGTGCGGCGCGGGCCCGGACGGCCCGCGGGTGTCAGAGCCGGACCGGCAGCGCGGCGAGGCTGCGGTTGAGCAGCGACGGCTGCCACCGCACCTCGGTGCCGGCGGGCGCCAGGCCGGGCGCCGCGGCCAGCAGGTCGGTCAACGCGGCGCCGGCGACCAGCCGGGCCAGCGGGGCGCCCAGGCAGAAGTGCCCGCCCTGCCCGAAACCCAGGTGCGGGTTCGGGTGCCGGCGCAGGTCCAGCTCGTCCGGGCGGTCGAAGCGGGCCGGATCCCGGTTCGCCCCGGCGGTGACCACGTAGAGCCGCTGGCCGGCGTGCAGCCGCTGCCCAGCCAGCTCGACGTCGTCCTTGACGTGCCGGATGGACATCTTGGACGGCCCGTCGAAGCGCAGCAGTTCCTCCACCGCCACCGCGGCCAGCTCCGGTTCGGCCCGCAGCAGGGCGAGCTGGCCGGGGTGGCGCAGCAGGTTCCAGGTGCCGACCGCGATCAGGTTGCTGGTGGTCTCGCCACCGGCGAACGCCACGTGGGTGAGCATGGCGACGAACTCGTCCTCGCTCACCGAGTCGCCCACCAGGCCGTTGGCGAGCGCCGCGCTGATCAGGTCCTCGCGGGGCGCGGCCCGCCGGGCCCGCACCAGCACCCGCAGGTAGTCGAACAGGTCCAGCAGCGCCTGCTGCGAGCGCTCGTGCTCCTCCGGCGACTGCACCGAGCCCAGGGCCAGGTCGCCCACCTCGATCGCCCAGCGCTGGAACATCGCGGTGTCCTCGGCCGGCACGCCCATCCAGGCCGCGGCGACGGTCGCCGGGAGCGGGCGGGCGAAGTCGGCCACCAGGTCGATGGTGCCCTCGCCGCCCCCGGCCCGGGCGGCCAGCCGGCTCACCGCCTCCTGCACCATCGGGCGGTTGCGCCGCACCTGCCGGGCCCCGAACGCGCCGCGGAAGACGCTGCGCAGCCGGCGGTGCTCGGGCGGGTCCACGAAGACCATCCAGCCGGCCATGATGGAGAACGCCCGGGCCGCCTCGGGGCTGAGCAGTTCCAGCGGCGTCCGGGCCAGCATCGGGCTGATCCGGTCCGCGGAGATCTCCGGCATCGTGTAGCAGGCGGCGGCGGGCTCGTAGCCGGTGACCAGCCAGGCCCGGTGCACCGGGCTCCAGTGCACCGGTTCGGCGGCCCGCAGCGCGGCCAGGTACGGGTACGGGTCGGCGACAAGGTCGTCGTCCAGCAGATAACGGTCGGTCAGGATCGCGGTGCTCATGCCGTACGCTCCAGCAGCTCGGCGGCGAGGGCGGCGACGGCCGCCACGCCCGGTTCGGTGACCATGCTCCGGTGGGTGCCGGGCAGGTGGTGGACGGTGAGCGCGTCCGGGAACATCTCCCGGCAGCGCCGCTCGTAGGCGGACCCGTTCTCCCCGGCGACCACCGAGGGGCGGCCCGGCCCGGCGGTGGCCGCCTCGGCGGTGACCAGCAGGTGCGCGGGCCCGCGGTAGGGCTGCGGGCGGTAGCCGGCGGCGGCGCGCAGCAGCGCCGTCCACATCGCCACCGGCCAGTCGGCGCCCAGCGCCGCCTCGGACTCGTCGACGCCGGCCGCCAGCAGGGTGGCCACCAGCTCGCGCTCCTGGCTGAGCCGGGCCGGGGTGCCCGGTGTCAGCTCCCGGATCGCGGCGCGCATCGCGACCGCCCGGTCGAGCAGGTCCAGCGCCTCGGTGACGGCGAACATGCCGGTCTCGTCCGGCACCGCCGGTTCGAGCAGCAGCAGGACGTCCGCCTGCTGGCCGGCGGCGGTCAGCCGGATCGCCATCTCCTGGGCGATGTTGGCGCCCATCGACCAGCCGAGGAGCGCGTACGGTCCGTGCGGCTGGTGCGCGCGCAGCTCACGCAGGTAGTCGTCGGCCAGGCCGGTCATCGTGTCGGAGTCGACGCCGCCGTCGATCCCGCGGGCCTGGAGGCCGCGCACCGGGCGGCCGGCGGGCAGCGCCTGCGCCAGCGGCAGGTACCAGGCGACGCTGCCGCCGCTGGGGTGCACGCACCACAGGGGACGCAGGCCGGGGTCGCCGTCGCGCAGGGTCACCACGACACCGCCCTCGTGCCGTACCGCCGCTCCTTCCGGACCGCGGTCGCGGACGGCGATCGCGGTGGCCAGCGTCGCGACGGTCGGGTGCTCGACCAGGTCCGCCACCCCGACCGGCAGGCCCAGGTCGCAGGCGCGGGCGGCGAGCCGCACGATGGCCAGCGAGTGCCCGCCGAGGTCGAAGAAGTCGTCGTGCACGCCGACCCGGTCCAGTCGCAGCGTCTCCGCCCACAGCTTCGCCAGCGTCGCCTCGACCTCGGTGCGCGGCTCCACGTACGGGCGTTCCGGCGCCGCCGTCGGCTCCGGCAGCGCGGCCCGGTCGAGCTTGCCGTTGCCGGTCACCGGCAGCGCGTCCAGCGCGACGAACGCGGACGGCACCAGGTAGGCGGGCAGCCGCTCGCGCAGCCAGCGGCGCAGCACGTCGGCCTCGGGCAGGTCCAGCCCGGCGACCGGCACCAGGTACGCGACGAGCCGGGCGTCGCCGGGCTCGTCGGCGCGGGCGGCCACCGCCGCCATCGCCACGTCGGGACGTGCGGACAGCGCCGCCTCGATCTCGCCGAGCTCGATGCGCCGGCCGCGGATCTTGACCTGTCCGTCGACCCGCCCGCCGAAGTCCAGCGTGCCGTCGGCCCGCAGGCGTCCCCGGTCGCCGGTGCGGTAGAGCCGCCGCCCGCCACCGGCCGGGTCCGGCACGAACCGGTCGGCGGTCAGCCCCGGCTGCCCGAGGTAGCCGCGCGCCAGCGCGTCGCCGCCCAGGTAGATCTCGCCGGCCACGCCGACCGGCGCCGGGCGCAGCGCGTCGTCGAGCACCAGCACAGTGGTCCGGGCCAGCGGCCGGCCGATCGGCACGCTGACCGCGTCCGCCGGCAGGTCACGGACCTGGTGCGCGGTGACGACGAAGATCGTCTCAACCGGGCCGTACCCGTTCACCAGGCGCAGGTGCGGCCAGCGCGTGGCCAGGTCCCGGCAGTGCGGCGCGGACGCCGCCTCCCCGCCGAAGACGATCTGCCGCAGCTCGCCCAGCTCCGCCGGCACCTGCTCGACCGCCAGGTTGAACAGGGTGGTGGTGAGGAACGCGGTGGTCACGCCGTGCCGGCGGATCGCGGCCACGATGCCGGCCGGGGTGAGCGGTTGCGCCGGATAGAGCGCACAGGTGCCGCCGTGCAGCAGCGGGCCGAAGATCTCGAACAGCGCCGCGTCCCAGTTGACGCTGCTCAGGTGCAGCACCGTCTCGTCCGGGCCGAGGTGGGCGAAGTCCTGCCCCAGCAACGAGTCCACGATCGCCCGGTGGGTCACCGCGATGCCCTTGGGCCGTCCGGTGGAACCGGAGGTGTAGAGCACGCAGGCCACGTTGTCGGCGTCCGGCCCCGGCGCCGGCGGCCCGGCCGGCTCCCCGGCGAACGTCTCCTCGGCCAGCGTGACCACGGCCCCGGCCGGCACCTGGTGCCGCCAGGCCGGCTGCGCCAGCACCAGGTCCGCCCCGGCGTCCGCCGCGAGCAGTTCCAGACGGGCGCGCGGGTCGCGCGGGTCCAGCGGCAGGTACGCCGCGCCGGACTTGAGGATGCCGAGCATGCCGACGATCAGGTCCACCGAGCGTTCCGCGCAGAGCCCGACGACCCGCTCCGGGCCGGCGCCGTGCCGCCGCAGGTGGTGCGCGACGCGGTTGGCGCGCGCATCCAGCTCGGCGTAGCTCAGCGTCGTCCCGTCGAGGACCAGCGCGACCCGCTCCGGCCCGGCGGCGACCCGGGCGGCCAGCACGTCGACCACGCTGCGCGGGTCCGCCGCGGCGGCCGCGGCCGGCGTCCGGGTCGCGCCGTCGGCGGCCGGCAGACCCGGCGCCGCCTGCGGGTCGGCGACCATCGCGGCCAGCAGCGCGCAGTACGCGTCGGCGAGCCGCTCCACCTCCCCCGGTGACATCCGCCCGGCGTCGGCCTCGACGGACACGCCCTGCGGGCCGGTGGTGACCATCAGCCCGAAGTTGGTGCGGGCGATCTCCTCGATCTCCTGCTTGTGCTCGCTGCCCAGCGCGTGGAAGTGCACGTAGTTGAAGGCGGTGTCGACGAGCACCTCACCGGCCCACCGGCCGCGCTGCACCTCGGCGAGCGGGAACCGGCGGTGCGGCAGCAGGTCCCGTTCGGCGGCGAACACGTCCCGGAGCAGCCCCAGCCAGGTCGTCGCGGACGACCGGACGCCGAAGGGCACCACGTTGAGGAACAGGCCGCGCATGCCCTCCGCGCCGGCCCGCTCGGGCCGCCCGTTCGTGGCGAAGCCGGTCGAGTACGCCTCGCCGTCGGCGAGCTGCCCCATCAGGTGGTAGTAGGCGGTGAACAGGACCGTCTTGCGGGGCACCCCGGCGCGGGCGGCCAGCGCGTCGATGCCGTCGCGCAGGTGCGCGTAGTCGCGTACCACCTCGCACGTCGACTTGTCGGCGGGTGCCGCGCCGACCGAGCGGGGCACCCGTACCGGCGGGAACCGCTCCACCATGTCGTCCCAGAACGCCCGGGCCGCCGGGTCGTCCACCGCGGCGCGTTCCAGCGCCACGTACTCGGCGAAGCGCGGCACCGGACCGGCCGCCGGCTCCGGGCCCGCGCCGGTGACCGCACGGCGGTGCCGGTCGACCAGCTCGGCGATGAGCGAGGTCAGGCTCCAGCCGTCCAGGACGGCGTGGCAGTCGGTGATGGTGAGCCGGTACTCGGCGTCGTTCAGCACGTGCACGTGCAGCCGGATCAGCGGCGGCTCGGCCAGTTCGAACCAGCGCACCGACTCGGCGTGCAGGTACTCCCGGACCCGCCGGGCCTGCTCCGCCCCGGTCAGGCCGCGCAGGTCGTCCACCCCGACCGGCAGCGCGGCCCGCTCGTGCACCAGTTGCAGCGGCTCCTCGTAGGAGCTCCAGTCGAAGCCGGTGCGCAGGATCTCGTACCGGTCGGCCACCGCGTCCGCCGCGGCCTGCATGGCGGCGGCGTCGAACCCGGCCGGCTCCTGCACCCGGAAGCTGGTCACGTTGTGGTACGCGCCCTTGCCGGCGTCGGCGAGCAGCTCGTAGAGCATGCCCTGCTGCATCCGGGTCAGCGGGTACGCGTCCGCCAGGCCGGCGGGCAGCCGGTCCCGGTCGGCCGGCGCGACCATCGCGAACGGCTCCACCGGCCCGGCCGCGGCGGAGCCGCCGTCGGCGGCCGCGTCGACGGCCCGGGCCAGCTCGCCGAGTGCCTGGTGGGCAAAGACGTCGCGCAGCGCCACGGTGAGACCGCGCCGCTCGGCGAGCCCCACCACCCGCAGCGCGAGGATCGAGTCCCCGCCCAGGTCGAAGAAGCGGTCGGTGACGCCGACCCGGTCCACCCCGAGGGCGGCGCACCACACCTCGGCCAGCGCCCGCTCGGTGGGGGTGGCCGGTGGGACGTGCTCGCGGGTGGCGTCCAGCGCCGGGCCGTCGGTGTCGGGCAGCGCCCGCCGGTCCACCTTGCCGTTCGCGGTCAGCGGCAGCGCCGGCAGCACGGTGAACGTGGCGGGCACCATCGCCTCGGGCAGCCGGTCGCGCAGCCAGCGCCGCAGTTCCTCACCGGTCAGCCCGGCACCGACCACCAGGTACGCGTGCAGCCGGTGCTCACCGCTGCGGGTGCCCCGGGCCACCACGGCGGCCTGCGCGACGGCGGGATGGCGCAGCAGCGCGGCCTCCACCTCGCCCAGCTCGATCCGGTGCCCCCGGATCTTCACCTGGTCGTCGGCGCGTCCCCGGTACTCCAGTTCGCCGCCGGGCAGGTGACGCGCCCGGTCGCCGGTGCGGTAGAGCCGCGCCCCCGGGACGGTGGAGAACGGGTCCGGCACGAACCGCTCCGCGGTCAGCCCCGGCCGGCCCAGGTAGCCGCGGGCCAGTCCGGCGCCGCCGACGTACATCTCGCCGGTGGCCCCGATCGGGACCGGCCGCAGGTGCCGGTCCAGCACGTGCACGGTCAGGTCGCCGAGCGCCCGCCCGATCGGGGAGACGGCGTCGCCGGTCAGGTCCGCGGCGGTCACCAGGCGGTGGGTGACGTGCACTGTGGTCTCGGTGATGCCGTACATGTTCACCAGCCGCACCCCGGCGCCCGGGCCGTCCAGCCAGCCGTCCAGTTCGGGCAGGTCGAGCTTCTCGCCGCCCAGCACCACGTGCCGCACGCCCAGGCCGGCCAGCGGCCGGTCGCCGAGCGCCGCGCGCAGGTTGCGGAACGCTCCCGGGGTCTGGCTGAGCATCGTCACGCGCTCCCGTGCCAGCAGGCCGGCGAAGCGCTCCGGGTCGCGGGCGGTGTCCCGGTCGACGAGCACGACGGTGCCGCCCCGGGTCAGCGCGCCCCACAGCTCCCAGACCGAGAAGTCGAAGGCGTACGAGTGGAACAGGCTCCACACCCCGCCCGGCGGCAGGTCCAGCGCGTCCACGCAGGAGTCGAGAAGGCGGACCACCTGCCGGTGCGCGACGCCCACGCCCTTGGGCCGGCCGGTGGAGCCGGAGGTGTAGATGACGTACGCGAGGTGGTCGGCGTCGGTGACCGCCTCCGGATCCGTCGTCGGCTCACCGTCGAGCGTGTCCAGGCGCAGCACCCCGGCCGGCGCCACCGGCACCCGGTCGGCGAGCTCCGGTGAGACGACGGCCAGCCGTACGCCCGCGTCGGCTACCACGTACGCGAGCCGGTCCCGCGGGTGCTCGGGGTCCAGCGGCACGTACGTCCCGCCGGCCTTGAGGATGCCGAGGATGCCGACGGCCAGGTCGGCGTCGCGGCGCACGCAGAGCGCCACAGTCGTCTCCGGTCCGACGCCGGCCGCACGCAGCCGGTGCGCGAGCTGGTTCGCCCGTGCGTTCAGGCCGGCGTAGTCGACCCGCTGCTGTCCCGCCACCACCGCGATCCGGTGCGGGTCGGCGGCCACGTGGCGGGCGAACCGCTCGTGCAGCAGGTCCGGCGAGGGGTACTCGCGGACCGGGGCGGTCCAGCCGGCGATCAGGTGCCGCTCGTCGGCGGGCAGCAGGTCCAACTCGGCCAGCGGGGTGTCCGGGTGGGCGACCGCCTGTTCCAGCAGCCTCAGGTACTGCCCCGCCCAGCGCCGCGTGGTCTCCGGGTGCCACAGGTCCGCCCGGTGGAAGAAGGCGGCGGCCAGCCCGTCGGGACGGCGCGCGGTCTGCAGCATGAGGTCGAACTTGACCGCGTCGAGGTCCAGGTCGAACCGCGCGCCGCTGACCGCGCCGAGGCGTACCGGGCGGTCGTCGGCGTCGTCGTCGAGGCTGAACATGGCCTGGAACAGGGGTGTGCGGTCGAGGCTGCGGTCCGCGCCGACCCGGTCGACGACCCGCTCGAACGGCGTCTCCTGGTGGTCGTACGCCCCGAGGGCGTCGGCGCGGACCCGGTCGAGCAGGTCGCCGAAGGACGGGTTCCCGGCCAGGTCGGCCCGCAGCACGAGCGTGTTCACGAAGAAGCCGACGACCTGTTCGACCTCCGGCCGGGTCCGGCCGGCAACCGGGGTGCCGACACCGAAGTCGACCTGCCCGCAGAGCCGGGACAGCAGAACCTCGAACGCCGCCAGCAGGACCATGTACAGGGTGGCGCCGCGCTCCTTGGCGAGCTGCTCCAGCGCGGTCACCAGCTCCGGCCCGACGGTGAAGTCGCAGGTGGCCCCGGCGGTGGAGCGTCCGGCCGGGCGGTCGCCGTCGGTGGGCAGCGCCAGCGGCGGCAGCCCGCCCAGCCGGTCGGCCCAGTACGCGAGGTCCCGCTCCACCCGCTGCTCGGTGGCGGTGCGGCGCTGCCAGGCCGCGTAGTCGGCGTACCGCACCGGCGGCTCGGGCGACGGGTCGCCGGTGTAGAACGCCTCCAGGTCGCGGACCAGCACGCCCATCGACCAGCCGTCGGCGACGATGTGGTGCAGGGTCAGCAGCACCACGTGGTCGGTGGGCGTGAGCCGCCACCCGGTGACCCGGAACAGCGGGCCGGTCTCCAGGTCGAACGGCTCCCCCGCCGCCGCCCGGGCCGCGGCGGCGACCTCGGCGGCGTCGGTGGCGACCCGCCAGTCGACGCCCGCCCAGCCGTCCACGATGTCCTGCCGGACCACCCCGTCGACGACGGTGAACCGGGTACGCAGCGACTCGTGCCGCCGGACCAGGGCCGCGAACGCCGCGTCGAGCCGCTCCCGGTCCAGCGGCCCGGTGAGCCGCCACGCGACGGGGATGGTGTACGCCGCGCCGGCGCCGTCGAGCCGGTCGAGGAAGACCAGGCGTTCCTGCCCGAAGGAGACCGGCAGGTCGCGGGTGCCGCTGCCCCGGATGATCCCGGCCGGGGCGGTCGCGGGGGCCGCTCCGGCGAGCCGCCGGCGGAGCAGCTCGTGCTGGGCGGGGGTGAGGGCGGTCATCGGGTCTCCTCCAGTTTCCGGGCGAGCCGGGCGATGGTGCGGGCTTCGAAGAAGGCGCGCAGGGTGATCGGGGCGGCCAGCCGGTCGCGCAGCCGGGAGATGACGCGCAGCGCGGTGAGCGAGTGGCCGCCGAGGGCGAAGAAGTCGTCCTCGACGCCGACGTCGGGCCGGTCCAGCAGCTCGGCCCAGATCTCGGCGACGACCCGCTCGGTGCCGGTGCGCGGGGCCACCCGGTCCACTGCGGGCCGCCCGGCCCGGATCTCCGGCAGCGCCGCCCGGTCGACCTTGCCGTTGCCGAGCAGCGGCAGGGCGTCGAGGAGCAGCAGCTCGGCCGGGATCATCGCGTACGGCAGGCGGTCCTCCAGGTGGCGGCGCAGATCCGCCTCGGTGACGCCGGCGCCCGGGATCCGCTGGGCGTAGCCGGCCAGCCGCCAGCCGTCCGGCCCGTCCGGGCGGGCCACCACGGCCGCGGCGCCGACCGCGGGGTGAGCGGCCAGGGCGGCCTCCACCTCGGCCGGTTCGACCCGGACGCCGCGTACCTTTACCTGCCGGTCCAGCCGGCCCCGGAACTCCAGCGTCCCGTCCGCCAGCAGGCGTGCCGCGTCGCCGGTGCGGTACATCCGCGCGCCGGGCGGTCCGGCCGGGTCCGGCAGGTACGCCGCCGCGGTCAGGCCGGGCCGGTTGCGGTAGCCGCGGCTGACCCCGGTGCCGCCGATGTGCACCTCGCCGAAGACGCCCACCGGCACCGGGCGCAGCGCCTCGTCGAGCACCCGCACGTACGTGCCGGGCATCGGCACGCCGATGGTGACCGACTCGTGGGGCGTCCCCGGGTCGAGGTCGGCGACAGTGGTGGTGACGGTTGCCTCGGTGGGGCCGTACTGGTTGACGACCCGGCGCAGCGCGGGCAGCGCGGTGTGCACCTTGGCGAGCAGCTCCGGGGTGCACGGCTCGCCGCTTAGCACCAGCAGCCGCAGCGCGGGCAGCGTCGCCGCGGCGACGTCACCGGTGTCGAGGAGCTGGTGCAGCAGCGACGGGACCATGCTCAGCAGCGCGGTCGGCGCGGGCCGGCCGGGCAGGTCGGTGGCGATCGTGGACAGGTCGGAGCGTTCGGCGATCAGGACCGTCGCGCCGACGGTGAGCGGGCCGACGCAGTCGCGCAGGAACGCGTCGAACGCGGGCGAGGCCCGTTGCAGGACGACGTCGTCGGCGCCCAGCAGATAGTGGGCCAGGATGGTGTCGAGGTACGCGGTGACCGCGCCGTGCTCGGCCAGCACGCCCTTGGGCCGTCCGGTGGATCCGGAGGTGTAGACCAGGTAGGCGAGCCGGGCCGGGTCGGCGGCGACGGCCGGCGGGTCGGCCGGCAGGACTTCGGTCCGGCTCCGGGCCAGCGTCTCCGGGTCGAGCACCAGCCGTACCCCGGCGTCGTCGGCGAGTTGCGCCAGGCGGCGCGGCGGCAGGTCCGGGTCGAGGCCGACGAACGCCGCCCCGGCCTTCCAGACGCCGAGCACGGCGACCACCGTGTCGACGCCGCGGGGCAGCCGCAGGCCGACCCGGTCCTCCGGGCCGACGCCCCGCGTGCGCAGGTGGTGGGCCAGCTGGTCGGCGCGCCGGTCCAGCTCCGCGTAGGTCAACTCGCCGCCGGGGCCGACCAGCGCGGTGGCGTCCGGGGTGGCTCGCGCCTGGTCGGCGATGCGGTCGGGCAGCGACCGGAACGGCGTGGCCGGCCGGGTCACCGCCGCCGGCGCGACCGGGTCGGCCAGCGGCAGGTCGCCGATCCCGGCCGCCGGGTCGGCGGCCACGGCCCGCAGCACCCGCTGGTACGCCCCGGCCATCCGCCGGATCGTGTCGGCGTCGAAGATGTCCGTGGTGTAGTCCAGCGAGCCGGTCAGCCCGTCCGGGCCGTGCACCAGCTCCAGCGTCAGGTCGAGCTTCGCGGCGCCCCGGTCGACCGGGTGGGCGGCGCCGGCGGCGGATCCGAGCCGTAGCGTGTCGAGCGTCCAGTCGTTGTAGCTGAACAGCGCCTGGAACAGCGGCGACCGGCTCAGGTCCCGGTCCGGGCTCAGCTCCTCGACAAGCCGCCCGAACGGCAGCTCCTGGTGCTCGTACGCGGCGAGCGCGTCGTCGCGGACCCGGCCGAGCAGCTCGGTGAAGGTGGGGCGGCCGGTCAGGTCCGCCCGCAGCACGAGCGTGTTGAGGAAGAACCCGACCACGTCGCGGACCTCCGGTCGGTCCCGCCCGGCCACCGGCGTGCCGACGGCGAAGTCGGTCTGGCCGCTCCACCGGCCCAGCAGCACCTGGTAGGCGGCGAGCAGCGTCATGAACAGCGTCGCGCCGTGCGCGGCGCCGAGCCGTTCCAGCGCGGCCACGGTGTCCGGCTCGACGTGGAAGCCGACGCTCGCGCCGGCGCCGTCGCGCACCGCCGGCCGCGGCCGGTCGGTGGGCAGTTCCAGCGTCGGCAGGCCGGCCAGCCGCTGCCGCCAGTGGGCCAGCTCCCCGCGCAGCCGGTCACCGGCGAGCCGCTGCCGCTGCCAGGCGGCGAAGTCGGCGTAGCGAACCGGCGGCCGGGGCAGGGCGGTCCCGTCGTACCCGGCCTCCAGCTCTCGGACCAGCACCGCCGCCGACCAGCCGTCGGAGACGGCGTGGTGCATGGCGAGCAGCAGCAGGTGGACGTCACCGGCGTGCCACAGCACGGCCCGGAACAGCGGGCCGGTGGTCAGCGCGAACGGCCGCCGGGCCTCCCGGGCCAGCGCGTCCGCCGCCTCGGCCTCGGTGGCGGCGACGCGCCGGTCCAGGCCGTCCCAGCCGGGCAGCACGTCCTGGCGGACCACGCCGTCGGCGAGCGTGAAGCGGGTACGCAGCGACTCGTGCCGGTCGACGAGCGCGTCGAGCGCGGCGGCCAGCCGGCCGGCGTCGAGCGGTCCGGTCAGCCGCCAGGCCAGCGGGATCGTGTACGCCGGGCCGGCGCCCTCCAGCCGGTCGAGGAAGACCAGCCGTTCCTGCCCGAAGGAGACGGGCAGCCCGGTGGTGGCGGTGTCCCTGCCGATCGGGGTGACGAGCGGCTCGGCCTCGTCGAGCAGGCGGGCCAGCCCGGCGATGCTGCGGGCGGTGAACAGGTCCCGGAAGGTGAGTTCCCGGCCGGTGCGCGCGGCGACCGCGCCGACCACCTTGATGGCCAGCAGCGAGTGTCCGCCGAGGGCGAAGAAGTCGTCGTCCATGCCCGGGTCGGCGACGCCGAGCACCTCGGCGAAGATCTCCGCGAGGTGCCGTTCCAGTTCCGTGGCCGGTTCGCGCCGGCCCGCGCCGGCGGCGTACGACGGTTCGGGCAGGGCGGCCCGGTCGACCTTGCCGTTGCGGGTCAGCGGCAGCTCGTCGAGGACCACCACGGCGGCCGGCACCAGGTACGCCGGCAGCGTCCGTCCGAGGTGGGCCCGCAGGTCGCCCAGTTCCGCCGGGTCGGCGGCGACGTACGCGACCAGGCTGAGCACACCCGCCCGGTCGGGGCGGGCGAGCACCACCGCGTCGCGGACCGCCGGGTGGCGGCGGACCGCCGTCTCGATCTCGCCGGGCTCGACTCGGAACCCGCGGACCTTCACCTGGCCGTCGGCCCGGCCGACGAACTCCAGCACCCCGTCGGCGGTCCAGCGCACCAGGTCACCGGTGCGGTAGACCCGGCCTCCCGGCGCGCCGAACGGGTCCGGCAGGAACCGCTCGGCGGTGCGGGCGGGCGCGCCGACGTACCCGCGGGCCAGCCCGGCGCCGCCGAGCAGCAGCTCACCGACCACCCCGACCGGGACGGGCCGCAGCGCCGGGTCCACCACGTACGCGGTGGTGTGGTGCATCGGGCGGCCGATCGGGACGCTGCCCGCGCCGGCCGGCGCGGTGACCTGGTGCCAGGTGCCGAAGGTGGTGGACTCGGCCGGGCCGTACATGTGCAGCAGCCGGCCGGGGCCGCCGTGGGCGAGCAGGCCGTCCACCGCGGCCGGGTCGGCGGCCTCCCCGCCGAACAGCACGTGCCGCAGGCGGCCCAGGACGTCCGGGCGTTCCCGGGCGACCTGGTGGAACAGCGCGGTGGTGAGGAACAGCGTGGTGACCCGGTGCCGCGCCAGGTGCGCGGCCAGGGCGGCGGTGGACAGCGCCACGTCGGGCGGGGTGACCACGAGCGTCGCACCGGCGACCAGGGTGGCCCACACCTCGAAGGTGGCCGCGTCGAAGACCGGGTTGGCGGCGAAGGCGACCCGGTCGTCCGGCCCGAGGGTCAGGTACCCGCCGTCGTGGACGGTACGGACCAGACCGCGGTGGGTGATCCCGATGCCCTTGGGGCGGCCGGTGGAGCCGGAGGTGTAGACGACGTAGCCGAGCTGTTCCGGGTCGACCGGGATCGCCGGGTCGGTCGCCGGCCGCCGGTCCACCTCGGCGGCGTCGCGGACCAGGTCCACGACGCGGCAGTCCAGGCCCGCGCCGTCGTGGTGCCCGCCGCCGGTGACGAGCACCGTGGCGCCGGTGTCGGCGATCATGTGCCGGCTGCGCCCGGCCGGCTGGTCGGCGTCCAGCGGCAGGTAGGCGCCGCCGGCGCGGAGCACGGCGAGCTGCGCGCGGACCAGGCCGGCGCCGCGGGGCAGGCTGACCGCCACCACGGTCTCCGGGCCCACGCCGAGGGCGATCAGGTGGTGGGCCAGCCGGTTCGCCTGCCGGTCCAGTTCGGCGTACGTCCACACGACCGGGCCGTCGACCACGGCGGCACGGTCGCCGCCGGTGGCGACCCGGTCGGCGACGAGGTGGTGCAGCGGCCGGGCGGGCAGCTCCGGTGCCGCGGCGGTGCCCGCCGCGCGCAGCGCGTCCCACTCGGCGGGGTCGACGGCCGGCCAGTCGCCGAGCCGGGTGCCGGGGTCGTCGGCCAGCGCGTCGAGCAGCCGGGCGTACGCACCGGCGAGCCGGTCCACGGTGGCCGGGGTGAACAGGTCGGTGGCGTACTCGAACAGACCGGTGAGGGTGCCGTCGGGCGCCTGGTCGACGAAGAGGGTGAGGTCGAACTTGGCGGTACGCCAGCCCAGCGGCAGCTCGGTCACGGTCCGCTCGGGCAGCCGCAGCGCGGTCACCGCGGTGTCCCGCAGCGCGAACATGGTCTGGTAGACCGGGGTGCGGCTGAGGTCCCGCTCGGGCCGCAGCTGCGCGACCACCTGCTCGAACGGCACGTCCTGGTGGTCGTAGGCGCCCAGGGTGGCCGCGCGGACCCGCCCGACCAGCTCGGTCAGCGTGGGGTCGCCGGTCAGGTCGGCGCGGACCGCGAGCGTGTTGACGAAGAAGCCGACGACGTTCTCCAGCTCGCCGCGTGTCCGGCCGGCGACCGGGGTGCCGACGGCGAAGTCGTGCTGGCCGCTCCACCGTCCGAGCAGCGCCTGGAACGCGGCCAGCAGGACCGTGTGCACTGTGGTCCGCTGCTCCCGGGCCAGCGCGGCGAGCCGGGGCAGCGCGTCGTGCGGCAGCGCGAAGCGGTGGGTGGCGCCGTCCGCGCCGAGCACCGCCGGCCGGGGCCGGTCGGTGGGCAGTTCCAGCGCGGGTACGCCGTCGAGCGTGTCGCGCCACCAGTCCAGTTCGGCGGCGACGCGGTCCGGGCTGAGGTCGGCGCGCTGCCAGCGGGCGAAGTCGGCGTAGCGCACCGGCGGTGCGGGCGGCGTCGCGCCGGCGTACAACTCGGCGAGTTCGCGCGCGACGACGCCGAGCGACCAGCCGTCGGCGACCAGGTGGTGCAGCACGAGCAGCAGCACGTCGTGCCCGGGCAGGCGGACCAGCGTGGCACGCCACAGCGGCCCGGCAGCCAGGTCGAACGGCTCGCGGATCAGCGCGGCGGCCGCCTCGTCGGTCCAGGCGGCGGCGTCGAGCCGGGTCAGCGCGACGGTGGGCTCCGGGTCCACCACCGGGGTGTCGCCGGTGAAGCGGGTACGCAGCGCGTCGTGCCGGGCGGCGAGCCGGTGCAGGGCCCGGCGCAGCGTGTCCTCGTCGAGGTACCCGTCGACGCGCCAGGCGACCGGGATGACGTAGCTGGGGCTGTCCGGATGGATGCGGTGCAGGAACAGCAGCCGCTCCTGGCCGAACGACGCCACCGCCGGGGCGTCGTCGGCTCCGGCGACCAGTGCCGGCGCCGGGTCGGTGGCGGGCGCGTCCGCGACGGTCTCGGCCAGGGCGGACACGGTAAGTCCTTCGAACAGGTCGCGCAGCGACACCTCCACGCCCAGTTCCTCGCGCAGGCGGGCGATCAGCCGTACGGCAAGCAGGGAGTGCCCGCCGAGGGCGAAGAACGTGTCGTCGACGCCGACCCGGGCGACGCCGAACACGTCGGTCCAGACCTTGGCGAGGCGTTCCTGGACCGGGTTCTCCGGGGCCCGGTACGCCACGGCCATGTCCGGGCGGTCCGGGGCGGGCAGCGCCTTTCGGTCCAGCTTGCCGCTCGGGGTCAGCGGCAGCTCGGCCAGCGGCACGAACGTCGACGGCACCATGTAGCCGGGCAGCCGTCCGGCCAGCCGGTCCCGCAGCTCGCCGACGTCGAGACGGTCCCCGACGACGTAGGCGACGAGGCGCTTCTCGGCGGCCTCGCCGGTGGCCACCACCACCGAGGCGCGTACGCCGGGCTGGTCGTCGAGCACCGCCTGGATCTCGCCCAGCTCGACCCGGTTGCCGGCGAGCTTGACCTGCTCGTCGACCCGGCCGAGGTAGTCGACCACGCCGGGTCGGTGCCAGCCGGCCAGGTCGCCGCTGCGGTACATCCGCCCGCCCGGCTCGCCGTGCGGGTCGGGCAGGAACCGCTCGGCGGTCAGGCCCGGCCGGCCGACGTAGCCGCGTGCGAGCTGCACACCGGCGAGGTACAGCTCTCCCGGGTCGTCGCCGGTCACGGGACGCAGTTCGGGGTCCAGGATGTGCAGCTGGGTGTTGTCGACGGCCGCGCCGATCGGCACACTCGCCCCGGTCCACTCCGGCCGGCAGGCCCAGGCGCTGACCTCGATGGACGCCTCGGTCGGGCCGTACAGGTTGTGCAGTTCGACGTCGGGCAGGACGCGCAGCACCCGGTTCTGCAGGTCGGTGGGGAGCGCTTCGCCGCTGGCGAGGATGCGGCGCAGGCTGTGGCATTCGGCGACGCCGGGTTCGCCGGCGAACAGCGCCAGCATGGTCGGGATGAAGTGCACGCTGGTGATCTCCCGGCTGCGGATGATCTCCACCAGGTACCGGGTGTCCCGGTGCCCGCCGGGCCGGGCGAGGATCAGCCGCGCGCCGACGGTCAGGGGCCAGAACAGCTCGTGCACGGACACGTCGAAGGCGTACGGGGTCTTCTGGAGCACCCGCTCGTCGGAGGTCATGCCGTACTCGTGCTGACCCCAGCGCAGCCGGTTGACCACGCCCCGGTGCTCGACGACGACGCCCTTGGGCCGCCCGGTCGAGCCGGAGGTGTACATGACGTAGCAGGCGTTGCGCTCGTCCACGGCGACGTCGCACGGCTCGGCGGACTCGTCGGCCGTGTCGGCGACAGTCAGTTCCGGCAGGCCGGGCAGGCCCAGGTCGACGTCCATGCCGGGGCCGCGGACCACTGCCACCGCGCCGGCCTGGCCGGCCATGTAGGTCAGCCGGTCGGTGGGCAGCTCCAGGTCCAGCGGCAGGTACGCCGCGCCGCTCTTGAGGACACCGAGCAGGACGACCAGCAGGTCCAGGGACCGCTGGGCGCCGACGGCGACGACCGTCTCGGGCCCGGCGCCGCGGCGGCGCAGGGCGTGGGCGAGCCGGTTCGCCCGCCGGTCCAGCTCGCGGTAGGTCAGCTCCGCGCCCTCGAACTCCAGGGCGACCGCGTCCGGGGTACGCCGGACCTGCGCCTCGACCAAGCCGTGGATGGTGCTCATGCCTGCTGCTCCTTCAGTGCCTGCTCGACGTCCTCGTCGCTCATCGCGGCGATCTCGGCCATCAACCGGTCCTCGACTGCTACCGCGAGTCGCGCCACGGTGGGCTGTTCGAAGAGGGTGCGGACGGCCACCTCGCAGCCGAAGACCGCGCGCAGCCGGATGGCGACCCGGGTGGCGAGCAGGGAGTGGCCGCCCAGGTGGAAGAAGTTGTCGTGGATGCCGATCCGGTCGACGCGCAGCACCTGCCGCCAGACGTCCGCGATCGCCTCCTCGGTGGGCGTACGCGGCGGTTCGGTGTCGGCGCCGGGCGCGGCCCGGTAGCCGGCCGGGTCGGGAAGCCGGTCCCGGTCGACCTTGCCGCCGACCGTGCGCGGCAGTTCGTCGAGGACGATCACCACCGCCGGCACCATGAACCCGGGCAGCCGCTCGCCCAGCCGGTCGCGCAGGTCGTCGACGGAGACCGCGTCGCCGGCCAGGTAGGCGACGAGCCGGTCCTGCCAGGCGATGACCACGGCGTCGCGTACGCCCGGGTGTTCCCGCAGGCGGGCCTCGACCTCACCCACCTCGACCCGGAACCCACGCACCTTCACCTGACCGTCGGCCCGCCCCCGGAACTCCAACTGCCCGTCCGCACGCCACCGCACCAGATCCCCGGTCCGATACAACCGGCCACCCGGCTCACCACCGAACGGGTCCGGCACGAACCGCTCCGCCGTCGCACCCGGCCGGCCCAGATAACCCCGCGCCAACTGCGTGCCACCGACGAACAACTCACCCACCGCACCCACCGGCACCTCGGCCAGCGAACCGTCCAGCACGTACAACGCCCGGTCCCCCACCGCCCGGCCGATCGGCACCGCGCCGTCCACTGCGGACGGCACGTCGTAGACGGTGGCGCTGATCGTGGTCTCGGTCGGGCCGTACGTGTTGACCACTGCGACGTCCGGGTGGTGCCGCCGCCACCAGGCCAGGTCGGCCGGGCGTACCTCGTCCCCGCCGAGCACCAGCAGGCGCAGCGCGGCCGGGCTCCAGGTGGGCGCGGAGGTGCCGTCGGCGGTGACCTCGGCGATCAGCTCGGTGAGGTAGCCGGGGACGACCTCCATCACCGTCACCCGGTGCCGTTCCACGTCGGCGACGAGCTGGGCCGGGGCGACCAGGCCGTGCTCGGGCAGCACCAGCGCGGCCCCGCAGGTCAGCGCCGGGAAGATCTGCTCGATCGAGGCGTCGAAGGCCAGCGCGGCGAACTGCAGCACCCGGTCGGCCGGCCCGAGTCCGAACCGGCGTCGCATCCGGGACACGTGCGCGGCCATCGCCGCCCGCGACACCCCGACACCCTTCGGCCGTCCGGTCGACCCCGACGTGTAGATGACATACGCCAACTGCCCGCCGTCCACCGGCACACCCGGGTCGTCGTCCCGGCCACCGTCCGGCAGCTCGCCGTCCAGCACCACGCTCACGCCGAGGTCGGAGGTCAGCAGCTCCCGCCGCTGCGCCGGCCAGGACGGGTCGATCGGCACATACGCCCCACCCGCCTTCAACACACCCAGCACCGCCGCCAGCATGTCCACCCCACGCGGCAACCGGACACCCACAAGCGACTCCGGACCCACACCACGGCCCCGCAACCACCACGCCACCCGATTCGCCCGCGCGTTCAACTCCCCGTACGACACCACCCCACCAGCAGCAACCACCGCCACCGCACCCACACCACGACGCACCCGCTCCTCGAACCCCACCACCGGATCCACCACCCGGCCCACCACCTCCGGCGCACCGAAACGCCGCAACACACCCCGCTCCCCCGACGGCAACCCCAACCCACCAACCCGCACACCCGGATCAGCCACCACCGCCACCAACAACTCCCGACACCGACCCACCAACCGACCGATCGACACCGCATCGAACAGATCCGTCCGGTACTGCACGAAGCCGCCGGCCGCCCCGGGGTCGGTGGTGAAGGTGACCATCAGGTCGAACTTGGTGACGTCGAACGGGATCTCGGCGGGACGCAGCCGCGCGACGCCGAGCCGGGGCGCCGCGATCGAGCGCACCTCCAGGTCGAACATGGCCTGGAACAGCGGGGACCGGCCGGCCTCCCGGTCGGGGCGCAGCTCCTCCACCACCCGCTCGAAGGGGAGCTCCTGGTACTGGTAGGCGTCCAGCGCCCGGTCACGGACCCGGCCGAGCAGCTCGGTGAACGTCGGGTCGCCGCTCAGGTCGGCGCGCATCACCAGTGTGTTGACGAAGAAGCCGATGACGTTCTCCACCTCGGGCCGGGTACGCCCGGCCACCGGCACCCCGACGCCGAAGTCGTCCTGCCCGGTCCAGCGAGCCAGCACCGCCTGGAAGGCGGCCAGCAGCGTCATGTAGAGCGTGGCGCCGTGCGCGCGGCCGATCCGCTCCAGCGCGGCCACCAGTTCGGGGTCCAGGGTGAACTCGTGGGTCGCGCCGGCCCAGGACGGGCGGGCCGGCCGGGGCCGGTCGGTGGGCAGCTCCAGCGCGGGCAGGCCGGCCAGCCGCTCCCGCCAGTGGGCCAGTTCGGTGTCGAGCCGCTCGCCGGTGAGTTCCCGGCGCTGCCAGCCGGCGTAGTCGGCGTACTGCACCGGCAGTTCCGGCAGCGACTCCCCGGCGTACGCGGCGCCCAGTTCGCGTACCAGCACGCCCATCGACCAGCCGTCGGAGACGATGTGGTGCATGGCCAGCACGAGCAGGTGGTCCTCCGGCCCGAGCTGCCAGACCAGGGCCCGGAACAGCGGGCCGGACGCCAGGTCGAACGGGCGGTGCAGCTCCCGCTCGGCCTGCGTCACCGCCTCGGTGTACGGGTCGGCGGCGGATCGGGTGTCGTACCAGTCGGCGGTCACGTCGCCGATGGCGGCGACCCGCTGCACCGGCTGCGTGTCGACCACCGGGAAGGTGGTCCGCAGCGACTCGTGGCGGTCGACGAGCTGCCGCAGCGCCCGGTCGAGCCGGTCCCGGTGCAGCGGTCCGTCCACCCGCCAGGCCAGCGCCGCCATGTAGTCGGGCGCGTCGGGCTCCAGCCGGTGCAGGAACCACATCCGCTCCTGCGCGAACGAGAGCGGGAAGTCGCCGCTGCGCCGGAGCCGGGTGATCGCGGGCGCGGCGCCGGCGGTGGACGCGGGCAGCGCGGCGGCGAACTCGGCGATGGTCGGGTGGGCGAAGAAGGTCCGCACATCGACGGGACGGTCGAGCGCCTTCACCAGGCGGGCCACCGCGAGGGTGGCGAGCAGGGAGTGGCCGCCCAGGTCGAAGAAGTCGTCGTGGATGCCGATCCGGTCGACCCGCAGCACCTGCCGCCAGACGTCCGCGATCGCCTCCTCGGTCGGGTTACGCGGGCCCTCGAAGCCCACGCTCACGTCCGGACGGTGGCCCTCCGGGTCCGGGAGCCGGTCCCGGTCGACCTTGCCGCCGACGGTGCGCGGCAGTTCGTCGAGGACGATCACCACCGCCGGCACCATGAACTCGGGCAGCCGCTCGCCCAGCCACCGCCGTACCTCGTCGGCGGTCACGCCGTCCGCGGCCAGGTAGGCGACCAGGCGGTCCTGCCAGGCGATGACCACGGCGTCGCGTACGCCCGGGTGTTCCCGCAGGCGGGCCTCGACCTCACCCACCTCGACCCGGAACCCACGCACCTTCACCTGACCGTCGGCCCGCCCCCGGAACTCCAACTGCCCGTCCGCACGCCACCGCACCAGATCCCCGGTCCGATACAACCGGCCACCCGGCTCACCACCGAACGGGTCCGGCACGAACCGCTCCGCCGTCGCACCCGGCCGGCCCAGATAACCCCGCGCCAACTGCGTGCCACCGACGAACAACTCACCCACCGCACCCACCGGCACCTCGGCCAGCGAACCGTCCAGCACGTACAACGCCCGGTCCCCCACCGCCCGGCCGATCGGCGGCGTGCCGGTGAGGCCCGGCGGAAGGTCGGCGACCGTCGTGGTGACTGTGGTCTCGGTCGGGCCGTACGCGTTGAGCACCGTCACGTCGGGGCACCGGGACGCGAAACGGTCCACGTCGCCGGGGCGGACACGGTCGCCGCCGAGCACCATCAGCCGCAGGTCTCGCGGCACCTCGCCGTCCCGTTCGGTCAGCTCGGCGACCAGCTCGCCGAAGTACGCCGGCGGCAGGTTGGCGAGCGTCACGCCGTGCCGGGCCAGCAGCGGCAGCAGGGTGGCCGGGGCGACCAGGCCGTGCTCGGGCAGCACCAGCGCGGCCCCGCAGGTCAGCGCCGGGAAGATCTGCTCGATCGAGGCGTCGAAGGCCAGCGCGGCGAACTGCAGCACCCGGTCGGCCGGCCCGAGTCCGAACCGGCGTCGCATCCGGGACACGTGCGCGGCCATCGCCGCCCGCGACACCCCGACACCCTTCGGCCGTCCGGTCGACCCCGACGTGTAGATGACATACGCCAACTGCCCGTCCGCGACCGGCACACCCGGGTCGTCGTCCCGGCCGCCGTCCGGCAGCTCGCCGTCGAGCAGGAGTTCGAGCCCGGCGTCCGCGCGGACGACGTCGACCCGCTCGGCCGGCCAGGACGGGTCGATCGGCACATACGCCCCACCCGCCTTCAACACACCCAGCACCGCCGCCAGCATGTCCACCCCACGCGGCAACCGGACACCCACAAGCGACTCCGGACCCACACCACGGCCCCGCAACCACCACGCCACCCGATTCGCCCGCGCGTTCAACTCCCCGTACGACACCACCCCACCAGCAGCAACCACCGCCACCGCACCCACACCACGACGCACCCGCTCCTCGAACCCCACCACCGGATCCACCACCCGGCCCACCACCTCCGGCGCACCGAAACGCCGCAACACACCCCGCTCCCCCGACGGCAACCCCAACCCACCAACCCGCACACCCGGATCAGCCACCACCGCCACCAACAACTCCCGACACCGACCCACCAACCGACCGATCGACACCGCATCGAACAGATCCGTCCGGTAGACAAGCGTCATGGCGAGTTCGTCGCCGCGCGGCTGGGCGAACAGCGACACCGCGAACAGCGCCTTGGGGCGGTCGGTCTCGAAGTCGGTGAAGCGCAGCGGTCCGGCCGAGGGGCCGTCGCCCGGCACGTTCTGCATCGCGAACCAGGCGTCGATAAGCGAGTCGGTGTCCGGCCGCTCGGGCCGCAACTCGCGGACCACCCGCTCGTACGGGACCTCCTGGTGGTCGAGCGCGTCGAGGGCGTCGTCGCGGACCCGGCCGAGCAGCTCGGCGAACGTCGGGTCGCCACTCAGGTCGGCGCGCGTGACCACCGTGTTGACGAACAGTCCGATGAGGTTCTCCACCTCGGGCCGGTCCCGGCCGGCCACCGGCGAGCCGATGCCGAAGTCGTCCTGCCCGCTCCACCGGCCCAGCAGCACCTGGAACGCGGCCAGCAGCGTCATGTAGAGCGTGGCGCCGTGTTCCCGGCCGACGCGGTGCAGGCCGGCCACCAGGTCCGGGCCGAGGACGAACTCGGTGGTCGCCGCCGCGTGCGACGGTCGCTCCGGGGCGGGCCGGTCGGTGGGCAGGGTCAGCGCGGGCAGGCCGGCGAGCCGGTCACGCCAGTAGTCCAGGTCGGCGCGGAGCCGGTCGCCGTCGAGCTCGCGGCGCTGCCGCTCGGCGTAGTCGACGTACCGGACGGGCAGGTCGGGCAGGGTTTCCCCGGCGTACGCGGCGGCCAGCTCGCGGGCCAGCAGGCCGACCGACCAGCCGTCGGAGGCGATGTGATGCGTCGCCGCCAGGACCACGTGCTCGGTGTCGGTGAGCGTCCAGACGACGACCCGCAGCAGCGGTCCGGTGGCCAGGTCGAACGGCCGCTCCGCCTCGACCTCGGCCGCCCGGGCGACCTCGGCGGCCGAGCCGGCGGTGCGCCAGTCGACGGGGGTGCCGGCCGATGGCGGCAGAACGACCCGGGGCATGCCGTCGCGTTCCACGAAACGGGCGCGCAGCGCGTCGTGCCGGTCGACCACCGTGTCCACCGCCGTCTGGAACCGTTCCCGGTCGAGCCGGCCGTGCACCCGCCACATCGGAGTGGTGACGTACGCGGTGTCGCGACCACCGGCCAGCCGGTCGAGGAACCACATGCGGTGCTGGGAGAACGACGGAGAGTAATCAACCTGGACACAGTTCTCTAGCTGGCGCAATTCGAATTCTCCTCGACTGGAAACCGGCAGGCGACAAGCGATTACCGACGCATGCGAGTTGCGTCGGCGCGCAATTCGGTCAGACATCCCGAAGCGCCATGCCCATTCATTCACCCATCGGGCGAAATGCATGGCAGGGCGGAAAACGGTCGCATGCACGACCTATTCCACCGCTCGCACTGATCAGAGGTAGGGCCTGGCTGGACGCCATCCCACGTAGCCGTATGTCGGATTTGGTCCCGCTACGACCACAAACGAGAGATCACAGAATCACTCCCAAGCGACCTTTACGATCCTTAAGTTCGTTTCCGGACGCAGATCCCCCGACACCTCCGGACGGACTCATTCTGCAACGCCGTCCGACGCTCTCGCAAACCCCATCCTGTCGGGAAGCCGATGATCGATGGACGACAACTCGACGTGGATCTTCGAGAACGGACGCCCATTCAGGGGCGCCTTTTCACGCATCGCCGCAGATGGCGGCGGGGGCGGGCGCCGGGGCGTCGCGGCCTCCCCGGGGCGCCGCCGTGCCGGGCAACCCGGCGAAAAAATTCTTCGCGTACGGTTGCCCGGGTGGCGACGGTGGACATGAACGGGGGACCGGGGGTGCGCCCGTCGTACCACGCGCGCCTCCCCCGGACGGCGGACGCGGTCGGCCGACCGGCGGACGCGGTCGACCGACCGGCCGACCGTGCCGGCGACGCCGCAGCGTCCACTGTGGCTGGAGTGTGATGCTCGCTACACGGCCTCGGCACCGGCCGCCGGCGGCGTGGCCATCCGATGGTTCCGGCCGGGCACCCGGAAGTGGTGGAACGTGACGGTGGCGCTGACGTCCAGCGCGTGCACCCAGTGCCACCAGCCGACCGGCACCAGCAGCATCTGCCCCGGTTCGAGCACCGTCTCCAGCACCGTCGCCTCGGCGTACCGGGGATGCCGGTCGAGGTCCGGTCGTGCCGCGTCCACCGCACTGAACGTCCCGCCGCGGGGATAGACGAGGTGCCGCTGGTACGACGGCACCAGCCGGACGTGCTTGCGGCCGAGCACCTGGCAGAGCAGCACGGTGCTGTTGTCCACGTGCAACGGCGTCACGGTACCGGCCGGCCCCAGCAGCAGGTGCCCGCCACCGGCCGGGTCGACGAGGTGCGCCGGCGGCCGCACGTCGGCGGCGAGCGCCCGCAGCGCGCCGTTCCAGTTCTCGTTGCGCGGCACCATGTAGTAGTCGTTCGTCCGCGCGCCGGAGTCCAGCAGCGCCACGTAGTCCGCGAACGGCATGGTGGTGCGGTGCCTGTCGTACTGCCAGGCGTGGTCGGGGTTCGCCTCGCGGCCGGTCATCACCTCGACGACCGCGTCCGGGCACCTGCGGGCCATCCGGGCCGTGGTCCAGTCCCGCGCGGGCCAGTCCTCCATCAGGCCGTCGAGCACTACCGGCCGGTTGCCGTAGTAGTAGCGGGCGAAGAACTCCTCGGCGCCGGGGTCGGACCGGCGCTCCAGGACACGGCCCCCGTCGTCCTCGCGCAGCACCCGGTAGGTGTCCAGCACCGACTCCATCCAGTCGTAGCGAAGCGCGAGCCGCCGGCACACGGCGAAGTACGGGTGGCCGGCGAGCGTGGCCAGCTCCGCGTCGACGGCGTCGGCGTCCGCGCCGGCGGCGACGGCCGCCGCGCGGGCCTGCCCGGCGGCGACGCCCATCGCCAGGTTCTCGGCGAGCCACTCCCGCCAGGCGGGGAGCAGGCCCGGCGCGGCGGCCAGCGTCACCGGGTGACCTCGACGGGCGGAGCGGCCGGCGCGGCCGGGCGGAGCGACAGCACCACGGCGTCGCCTCGGGCGTCAGCGGGCGGCGGCGTGAGCCGGGGCGCCCGGCTGTACTCGGAGCAGTTGACGTAGGAGTTCTTGACGTGGGCCGGGATGTGGTCCGGCGTGTTCTCGGTCATGCCCGGCAGTCAACCGGCGCGGCGTCCCGGCCCGCCAGGGACGCCGATCCCGTCCGGCCCGGGACGCCGTCGCCGCACCGCACGGCCGATCCCCCCGTCCCGGCCGGACCGGGACATCCGCCCCTGGCCGCCGGGACACCGCCGCCCGCAGGGTGACGGCGGCGGGCCGCGCCGGCGCGGGAACGGTACGGCGGGCCCGCGCACCGCCCGGCCCGCCATCCGGCTCACGCCGTTCAGGTGGTCCCCCGACGCCTCCCGGCCTGACACAGTGGACCCGACATGCGTGACGAACTCCTCACTCCGCGTCGAACGGCCTGGGCCGTCCTCGTCGCCACCGGCGTGCTCACGCTCGGCGCGGTCGCCGGCTGGGCGGTGGCGACTCCCCCGTTCACCGCCGCCCAGCTCTACTCGCTCGTCGACCTGCTCGACGGCGTCGTCTACGGCGCGGCGGCATGGCTGATCCTGAGCCGCCGGCGCAGCGGCAGCCGGCTTCCGGGGTGGATCGCCACGGCGGCGGCGCTCGGCGGCGCACTCGCCGCGTGCTGCGCCCAGTGGCAGCTCGCTGTCGGTGGGCCGCCGCTGCTGACCGCAGTGCACCAGTGGGCCTGGGTGCCCGGCCTCTACTCGCTCGTCGTGGTCATGCCCTGGCTGCTGCCCGAGCGGCCGCCGAGCCGGCTCGACCGGGTCGCTGTCGCCATCGGCCTCGGATACGTGGCGCTGACGGTGGCCGTCCTCGCCACCGCGCCGCCGCCGGTGGGAGTGGTGCCGCTGACGCCGGAGCTGCGCGACGCCCGCGCCGCGCTGCTGCGACAGTTGTCCCCCGTCCTGCCGTACGCGCTGGTCGGGCTCGGCGCGCTCGCCGCCGCCGGCGTCGCGTGGCGGTGGCGGCGCGGGGAGCCCGCGCGGCGCAACGGCCTCGGCTGGGTGACAGCGGGCAGCGCGTTGCTCACCCTGGCCTTCCTGGCCACGCTTCTGCCACCGGCGGTGGTGCCGCCGGCCGCGCCCGCGCTGCTGATGCTCGCCTCCCAGGCGTTCTTCCCCGCGGCGGTGGCAGTGGTGGTGCTGCGCCAGCAGTTGTGGGGCCTGCGGCTGGCCGTCCGGCGCACCCTGGTCTGGTACCTGATGACCGCGACGGTGATCGCCGCCTACTGCGCGGCGGTCGCCGTGTCCGACCGGCTGCTGCCGCACGCCGCGCCGCTGCCGCAACTGCTGGTCACCGGCGTGATAGCGGCGGCCTTCCAGCCGGTCCGCGCGCTCGTGCAGCGACGCGTGGACGGGCTCGTGCACGGCGAGCCGCCCGAACTCCTGCTGCACCGGGTGGTGCGCAGCGGCGGCAGCACGACCGACATCGGCGCGACGGTGGCCACCGCGCTGCGGCTGGCCGACGTGCGGATCACCGAGGACGGGCCGCAGCCGCCGCCGCACGAGGGCGGGCCGCCGGTCACCGTGCCACTGGTCCGCGGCGACCGGCTGGTCGGCCACCTGCACGCCTGGCCCCGGCCCGGCGAACTGCTGGACGACCGGGCCGGGGAGGCGCTCGCCGTCCTCGCCCCGGTGGTCGCCGCGATGGTGGACCTCGCCGGCACGAACCGGGACCTGGCCCGGTCGCGGCAACGGCTGGCGGAGGTACGCGACGAGGAGCGCCGCTCGCTGCGCCGGGACCTGCACGACGGCCTCGGGCCGGCGCTCAGCGGCATCGGGCTGGGCCTGGCCGCCACCCGCAACCTGCTGCGCCGCGACCCGGACCGGGCCGAGGATCTGCTGGACCGGCTGACCGAGGAGCTGACCGCACGGGCGGCGGAGGTGCGGGAGCTGGCGCACGGGCTGCTGCCGCCGGTGCTCGCCGACGGCGGGCTGCGTCCCGCCCTGGACCTGCTGCGCACCCAGTACGCGCGGGCCGGGCTGCGGATCGTGATGCGCGCACCCGCCTCGCTGGACCCGCTGCCGGAGAGGGTCGCCACCGCCGCGTACGGCGTCACCGCCGAGGCGGTGCGCAACGTGCACCGGCACGCCGGGGTGGACACCTGCACCGTGTCGCTGGACCGGCGACCGGACCTGCTCCGGGTCACCGTCACCGACGAGGGCCGGGGCGTGGCCGCCGGGCCGGTCCGCCCCGGCGTGGGGCTGCACGCCATGCGGGAACGGGCGCAGGCGGTCGGCGCGACGCTGACCGTCGGGCCGGCCCCCTCCCGTGGCACCACCGTCTGCCTGACCGTCCCCCTGGAGTGCCGGTGACCGACCGCCCGATCCGCGTCGTCGTGGTGGACGACCACCCGGTCTTCCGGCTCGGCATGAGCGCGCTGCTGGACACCCTCGACGGCATCGAGTGCGTCGGCGAGGCCGCCGACGCGTCCGAGGCCCGGGCGCTGGTCGGCAGCACCCGGCCGGACGTGGTGCTGATGGACCTCCATCTCGGGCCGGGGTCCGGGATCGAGGCCACCCGGGCGTTGAGCCGTGACCACCCGGAGGTCCGGGTGCTGGTGGTGACCATGCTCAACGACGACGCCTCACTCGTCGCCGCGGTACGTGCCGGAGCGCGTGGATACGTGCTCAAGGGGGCCTCGGCCGCGGACGTGGAGCGCGGCATCCGGGGTGTGGCCGGCGGCGACCTGGTCCTCGGCGGCCCGCTCGCCGACCGCGCCGCCGCCCTGCTGGGCGCCCGCGCCGACGGCCCGTTCCCGGAACTGACCGACCGGGAACGCGAGGTGCTCGGCCTGCTCGCCCGGGGCCTGTCGAACCCGCTCATCGCGCACCGGCTCGGGCTGAGCGCCAAGACCGTACGGAACAACGTCTCCGCCATTCTGGTCAAACTCCGTCTCGGCAGCCGCGCCGAGGCGATAGCCCGGGCGCGGGACCACGGAATGGGTAATCCGAACGCCGCCGAGCTGCCGCCGTCCCCGGCCCGCTGACCGGCGCCGCCGATTTCGAATCGGCACCCCGGGTCTCGATTCCGATGCGGGCGGCGGAGACGATTACCGCCCGCTGTTCCGGATGACGGTCCCGGCACCGGCCGGTCGGCTTCGTGGCTGCTCAGAGGTGCTGCGCCGGCCGCCCTGTAGCGCCCGAAGCGGGCGGAGAAAGACATCTCCCCACCTGGAAAGAAAGCCTTCCCTAACCAAGGTAAGGCTCATCTTCGCCGGTCCGGGACTCGGCGCGGAAACGACTGCTTACGGCCGCCAACCCCGCATTCCGTTGTTAAGGTGAGCATGATCCTCACTGACGGCGGACGGGTTTGCGGACCGGACCGCCCGGCAAATACCCGATGGCATTCGAGCACCACGAGGCCGGCCGTTCGTGTCCGCCGGCCCGCATGACTTGGAGGCACCATGAAGACCCTGTTGCAGTCTCCGCCGGTACGTGAATGCGCCGCCACCGCGTGCAGCTTCAACGACAACGGCTGTCACGCTCCCGCGATCACCGTGGCGGCGTCCGCCGACGCGGCCTCCTGCGCGACGTTCGTCGAGTCCTCGCTCAGCGGCGGGATCGCCGAGGTCACCGGCGCGGTCGGCGCCTGTGCGCGGGCCGAGTGCGTGTACAACACCAACCTCGCCTGCACCGCCGAGTCGATCACGGTCGGGCCGGGCGCCACGGTCAGCGACTGCCTGACCTATCAGCCCGCCTGACGAACCGGACACCACGCCCGTACGGGTCACGGCGCCACCGTCGTGACCCGTACGGCATGTGCGGCATCCGACCCGCCGTTGCACAGGTAAGCCTTACCTACTACCGTCTGACCTGGGCCGACTTCACCCCTTCCCGGCCGAGGAGACAGACATGGCGTTGCACCCCGCCGGGCGCCCGGCCCCGTCGGCCGGCGTCGCCCCGGTCACCGCAGGGCCGTCGGCGCTTCCCGCCACGCCCCGCGACGCCGTCTCCGCCCGGTGCGTGCTGAGCGCCGCCTCCTCGGTGCGGCTGACGCTCGGCGACACCACCGCCGATCTCCTCTCCGCCCACGCCGTCCTCCCCGACGGCACGATCGTGCTCGCGGTCGACGCGATGAGCCGCACCGGTGGCCTGCTGGTCGCCGCGCGCGGCCACAGCGGTGCGGTACGCCTCGACGTGACCCACCTCGCCCCGGTCGCCGTGCGCTCCCGGGTGCGCGCCCGGCTGCGGATCGTCGGCACCGCCCGCCGCTTCGACCCGGCCGCGCTCGACGCCTGCGACCCGGCCACCGTGATGTCGCTGCTGGATCTGCCGCCGGTGGCGCTGTGGGCACTCGCGCCGGACGAGATCGTCCTCGACCGGGCCGCCGAGCCCGTCGCGGTGGACCTCGGCACGTACCGCGCCGCCCGTCCGGACCCGATCGCCGTCGACGAGGCCGCCCACCTCGCGCACCTGGCCCGGTGCCACGGCGACCTCCTGGACCGGCTCGGCACGCTCGTCGACAGGGGCGCCGACGGGACGCGGATCGTCCCGGTCGCGCTCGACGCCGAGGGCATCGTGCTGCGCGCGGAGCGGTCGGGCGGTCACACCGACACCCGGTTGTCCTTCGCCCGGCCGGTCACCGCCGGCGCCGGCCTCGCCGAGGCGCTGCGGACGCTGCTCGCCTAGGGCGCCCGGGCGGACCTCGCCCGCCCGGATCGAGGCTGCTCACGAGCGTCGCAGATCAGCCGGCTTCGCCGTCGTACCCGCCGCTTCCGCTCTGTACCGAACGCATCGCAGCGGCGGCGGCGCGCCCACCCGTGGCGCCCACCGACGGTGGGGTCGGCGGGCACCGTCGTGGTGGTCGTCAGCTGGTGCAGCAGATGCCGGCCTGGCCGCCGGCCGGGGTGTCGAGACTGACCAGGCTGAGCGGTGCGGAGAGCAGGCCCCCGGAGATTCCGGTCGCCAGCCCCTGTGCGGCCGGCGGGGCCGCGGGGTCGGGGCCGCAGCAGCCGTCGGTGCCGGTGGAGTCGGCGGGGTTGCTGTTGCAGACGCCGGTCTCGGGCAGGTCGAGCTGGACGTCGCGGGCGGCGTCCCAGTCGCCGGCGAGAGCGGCGGCGACGGAACGGACCTGCTCGTATCCGGTGGCCATGAGGAACGTCGGTGCGCGGCCGTAGCTCTTCATGCCGACGGCGTAGTAGCCGGCCTCGGGGTGCGCGAGTTCGGCGGCACCGTGCGGGGGAACGGTGCCGCAGGAGTGCTCGTTCGGGTCGATCAGCGGGGCGAGGGCGCGGGTCGCGCCCATGACCGGGTCGAGGTCCAGCCGCAGCTCGGCCGCGATCGAGTGGTCGGGGCGGAAGCCGGTGGCGGCGACGACACGGTCCACGGTGACGGACTCGTCGGTGCCGTCGGCGTGACGGACGACCACGGCGACCCGGCCCTCGGCCGGGGTGAGGGCGTGCACGGAGAAGCCGGTGAGCAGCCGGATGCGGCCGGCGTCGACGTGGTCACGCAGCCGGGCGCCGAGCGCGCCGCGGGCGGGCAGGGCGTCGGCGTCTCCGCCGCCGTAGGTGCGGGCCGGGCTGGACGAGCGGATCGCCCAGATCACCTCGGTGCCGGGTTCGGCGGTGGCCAGCTCGGCCAGCGACAGCAGGGTGTTCGCGGCGGAGTGGCCGGCGCCGACGACGAGGGTGCGCCGGCCGGCGAAGCGGTGCCGGTCGCCGCCGAGCACGTCGGGCAGCGCGTGGTCGAGGAACGCCGCCGCGTCCTCCTCGCCCCGGGCGGGCAGGCCGGAGGCGCCGAGGACGTTGGGGGTGCCCCAGGTGCCGGAGGCGTCGATGACGGCGCGGGCCAGCAGCTCCTCGCCGTCGGCGAGGCGGATCAGGAACGGCGTCTGTTCGCGGCCGGCGGTACGCAGCCGGTCCAGGCCGAGCCGGCTGATCGCCGTTACCCGCGCGCCGTAGCGCACGTGGGGCTTGAGCTGCGGCAGCTCCGCGAGAGGCTGGAGGTAGCCGGTGACCAGCTCTGCGCCGGTGGGCAGGACGTCACCGGCCGGTGCGACCCAGCCGGCGTCGTCGAGCAGCCGGCGGGCGGCCGGGTCGACGTTGTACCGCCACGGGGAGAACAGTCGCACGTGCCCCCACTGCCGCACGGCCGCGCCGGCGGTGTCACCGGCCTCCAGGACGAGGAAGGGCAGGTCACGCTCGCGCAGGTGGGCGGCGGCGGCCAGACCAACCGGGCCCGCGCCGATCACCACGACGGGCGACTCGTCCAGGACACTCATCGGGAACTCCTCTGTATTGACAGTTTTCGAATCAGTCAGGTGCGGTGACGTCACGTCGCGCCACCGGGCAGCCGTCAGCAGACTCCGACCGGATCGGGCGCCGGGCGACCCATCACGACGTCGGCGGCGGACGGGAAGCAGCCGACACAGGCGTCGTTGATGCGATAGTGGCGTGCGGTGCCGACCGGCTCGACGAGCACGAACCGCACCTCGGTGAGGATTTTCAGGTGCTGGGAGACGGTGGACTGGGCGAGCCCGACCGCGGCGACGAGTTCCCCCACGCTCATCGGCCGGGCGTGGCGGGCCAGGTACTCCACGATCTGCACCCGCGTCGGGTCCGCGAGCGCCCGGAACCACGAGGCGTAGGTCTGCGCGGTGTCGCGGTCGAGGAGGTCGCCCACCACCACTCCTTCAATCGTTTATCGCCGATCGACGATGAAGCCTAGCAGGCGCCGGAGCCGACGACCGCCGGACGGGCACCGCGTGACGACGCCCTCCCCGGCGGGCACCCTGTCTTGATGTCGTTCTAAACAAAGACTTGCACGCTGATTAGATAGATGTCAACCTAGAGACATGCCGAAGCAACAGGCGCCGATCCCCCTCGTCGACCTCAGCGCCGACGCGCCGTGCTGCCCCTCGCTGGCGCAGCGCCGTGTCCCGGCCGAGACCGCGGCGGTGCTCGCGCCCGCGTTCAAGGCCCTCGGCGATCCGGTACGGCTGCAGCTGATGTCGATGATCGCCTCCGCCGAGGGCGGCGAGGTGTGCGTGTGCGACCTGACGCCGGCGTTCGACCTGACCGGGCCGACGATCTCCCACCATCTCAAGACGCTGCGCGAGGCGGGCCTGGTGGACGCCGAGCGGCGGGGCACCTGGGTCTACTACCGCGCGCGGCCGCAGATCCTGCGCCGGCTCGCCGGCCTGCTGTCGATCGAGCCGGCCGTCGCGGAGCAGCGGTAGCCCTCGAGGGAGCGGTCCGATCACCCCCGAGCCCCGTTGCCGCCACACCGACACCCCACTGGAGCGTCCATGAGCACCGCCACCAGAGCCGACCATGCCACGCCGGTGGTGGCACGCCTGTCGCGCCTCGACCGGTTCCTGCCGGTCTGGATCGGTCTGGCAATGGTCGCCGGTCTGCTGCTCGGTCGGATCGTCCCCGGCCTGGACGACGCTCTCGGCGCCGTCGAGGTCGGTGGCATCTCCCTGCCCATCGCCCTCGGCCTGCTGATCATGATGTATCCGGTCCTGGCCAAGGTCCGCTACGACCGCCTCGACACCGTCACCGGTGACCGGCGCCTCCTGGTCTCGTCGCTGGTCCTCAACTGGATCGTCGGTCCCGCCGTCATGTTCGCCCTGGCCTGGGTGTTCCTGGCCGACCAGCCGGAGTACCGCACCGGTCTGATCATCGTCGGCCTGGCCCGCTGCATCGCGATGGTCATCATCTGGAACGACCTGGCCTGCGGCGACCGGGAGGCAGCGGCGGTCCTCGTCGCCGTCAATTCGGTGTTCCAGGTCGTCGCCTTCGGCCTGCTCGGCTGGTTCTACCTGTCGGTGCTGCCGGGCTGGCTGGGTCTGGACGGCGCCGCGCTGGATGTCTCCGGCTGGGACATCGCCGGTAACGTACTCGTCTTCCTCGGCATCCCCCTGCTCGCCGGCTACCTCTCCCGCCGCCTCGGCGAGCGCACCAGGGGCCGCGACTGGTACGAGCGGCGGTTCCTGCCCAGGGTCGGGCCCGTCGCCCTGTACGGACTGCTGTTCACCATCGTCGTGCTGTTCGCCCTGCAGGGCGAGGCCATCACCGACCGGCCGGCCGACGTGGCCCGCATCGCTCTGCCGCTGCTGGCCTACTTCGCCCTCATGTGGGCCGGCTCCTACCTGCTCGGCCGGGCCATCGGTCTCAACTACGAACGCACCACCACCCTGGCGTTCACCGCGGCGGGCAACAACTTCGAACTGGCCATCGCGGTCGCGATCGGCACCTTCGGGATCGCCTCCGGCCAGGCCCTCGCCGGTGTCGTCGGCCCGCTGATCGAGGTCCCGGTCCTCGTCGGCCTGGTCTACGTGTCGCTGTGGGCCCGCGCCCGCCTGTTCCCCGCGCCGGGCACCCGGCCGTGAGACGCCCCGACCGCGCTGCGGCACGCCGCGCGGCAACCACCCGTATCAGGGAGACCCGATGAGCGGCAAGCCCAGCGTCCTGTTCGTCTGCGTGCACAACGCCGGCCGTTCCCAGATGGCCGCCGGGTGGCTGCGCCACCTCGCCGGCGACACCGTCGAGGTGCGCTCCGCCGGCAGCGCGCCGGCCGGCCAGGTCAACCCGGCCGCCGTCGAGGCCATGCGGGAGGTCGGTATCGACATCACCGGCCAGACCCCCAGGCTCCTGGAGTACGAGACGGCGGAGTCCTCGGACGTCATCGTCACGATGGGCTGCGGCGACGCGTGCCCCGTCTTCCCGGGCAAGCGGTACGAGGACTGGAAGCTCGACGACCCCGCGGGCAAGGACGTCGACGCGGTACGCCCCGTCCGGGACGAGATCCGCGCCCGGGTGGAACGGCTGCTCGCCGAACTGCAGTCGACACCGTAGTGGTAACCGACGATGATCCGGTCCTGATTGCACCGGCGGGCGGCCGCCGTTGGTGCGACGATGCAAGCGTGGGAACTGCGAAGACTGCCACCCCTGCCATCTCGCCGCTCACCGGCGAGCCGATCAAGCGTGCCGACGCCGAACGCCTCGCGGGCGTCCTGAAGGCGTTGGCCGACCCGGCCCGGCTGCGCCTGCTCAGCCTGATCCAGTCCGCGCCGGAGGGCGAGGCGTCCGTCAGCGACCTCACCGCGCCGCTCGGTCTCTCCCAGCCGACCGTCAGCCATCACCTCCGGATCCTCACCGAGGCCGGCCTGATCGAGCGGGAGAAGCGGGGCGTGTGGGCGTACTACCGCCTGGTGCCGTCCGCGATCTCGGCGATCGCCGAGTTGCTGACGCCTCCTCGTAAACGGCCGACGAAGAAGGTCCGCTGACCCGGCACCCTTGAGGTGCGCGGCCCGAGCCGGTAGAAACGGCGGGGCCGACAGGAGATCAGTCATGACCGACACCGACGGGCGGTTGTCCGCGACGCCGCGTACGACCCTGCGCCGGATGAAGGAGAAGGGGCACCGCGACCGCGCCGCCCTGTTCGACGTGCTCCGGGCCGCCGCCGTCTGCCATCTGGGCGTGCTCGTCGACGGCGGACCGATGGTCGTGCCGACCGTCTACGGCTTCGACGACAGGCACCTCTATCTGCACGGCTCGGTGGCCAGCCGGAGCCTCACCACTGACGCCGAGGTCTGCGTGACGGTCACCGTGGTCGACGGGCTGGTCCTGGCGCGCTCGGTGTTCGAGCACGGGATCAACTACCGCAGCGCGATGATCTACGGCCGGCCCCGGTGGGTGACCGACGCCGAGGAGAAGGTGTACGGCCTGCGGCTGCTGACCGAGCACGTCGCCCCCGGCCAGTGGGACCACGCCCGCCGACCGAACCGGCGGGAACTGGCGGCCACCGCGCTGCTGGCGCTTCCGCTGACCGAGGCGTCGGTCAAGACGCGCAGCGGACCGCCGGACGACGGCGACAGCCCGGACGCCGCCCTCGGGCTCTGGGCCGGCGAGCTGCCGCTTGTCGCGCGCTGGGAGCAGCCGGTGACCGACCCGGCGCTGCCGCCGGCGACGCCGGTGCCGGCGCACGTCGCGGCGCGCGCCGGCACCCGCGCCGACCAGGGCTGACAGGCGGCACCCGGTCCGTCACCGGAGCTGGCGGGCCACCTCCGCCAGCGGCAGCCGGGGCTGGACGGCCGCGCGGGCGGCCACCACGGCGAGCGCTCGGGGCACACCGGCGCAGTGCGCGATGATCTCCCGTACCGCCGCGCGCTCGGCGGTGAGGCGACGCTCGCCGAGGCGCGCCGCCAGCAGGTCCCACGCCTCACCGGCGGCCAGCTCGTCGACCACGACCGGGCACGCGGCCTCGCCGACGACCAGGCCGGTGAGGCGGTGCCGGCTGGTCACGACCACCATGCAGCCGGGTACGCCGGGCAGCAGCGGCCGCACCTGGTCGGCGTCGCGGGCGTCGTCGAGGACGATGAGCATCCGGCGTCCGGCGAGCGCGCTGCGGTAGAGCCCGGTGCGCGCCGCCGGTCCGCACGGGACCCCACCGGGTACGTCGAGCGCCTCGATCAGGCCGCCGAGCGCCTCGGCCGGCGCCACCGCCGGCCGTACCGGGTCGCTGCCGCCGAGCTGGACGTGCAGCACCCCGTCGGCGAACCGGGCGGCCGACCGGTGCGCCCAGCGCAGCGCCAGCGCCGTCTTGCCGATGCCGGACCGGCCGGACAGCACGCACACCACCACGCTCGACATCCGCCGCGGCCCGCCTTCGAGCAGCCGGTCGAGTTGCCGCAGTTGTGCCGAACGGCCGGTGAAGCCGGGGATCTCCAGCGGCAGCTGCATGGGACGGATCCGGGCCGCGACCGCCGGGTGGGCGGGCAGGCCGAGGACCTCGCGGAGCAGCCGGACGGTCGCGGGCCGCGGACGGGTCACCCGCGACGACTCCAGGTTGCGGATGCTCCGGACGCTCAGTCCGGTGCGGGCGGCCAACTCCTCCTGTGTCAGGTTGGCCATTCGCCGTGCGGTAGCGATCTCATGACCCAACGTATCCATGTAGCCGATCACAGCGTCGTCTCCGTACCGGTTCTGGTGGATTCATGACGGTGGACCACCGAAGCCGCGGCCGCTGAGCGGGCAGTCAGCAGCGACATTGCCGGTGATCTGCCGGTGAAGCTCCTGTTGGCCAGACGAGGTTAAGTCCACAGTGGGTCCGACGCTATCGACCGGAGTCGAATCGACGGTCGACGAGGCGGGCGCTTCCCGGCATCGGTGCAGCGTCGCAGAAGCAGCACTTCCGGTCACTCTCCGCAAACCTCAGACCCGTCCGGCGCGGGCCCGGCGGGCAGCGCGCCGACCAGGAGGACGAACATGCGAAGGTACGTCAGCGACACCGCCGAACTCACCGACGAGTACGGCATCCGGATCGGCCGCTGGACGCAGTACCGCGATCTCGGCCCGTTGCCGTTCGACGCCATGTGGTGCGTGATCCCGCCCGGTGGCAGCAGCAGCGAGGACATCCACCCGGAGGTCGAGTTCGCCGTGGTGACCCGCGGCACGGCCATCTACGAGGCGGGTGGCGAGAAGGTCGAGGTGCCGACCGGCGGCGTGATCCTGCTCGAACCCGAGCAGAGCCACGTCATCCACAACCCCTCGCCGGAGCAGCCGCTCACCATCCTCAGCATCTACTGGATGCCCCGGCCCGGCGACTCGGCGCAGCCCGGCGCGGACGACGGAACCGGCCGTGACTGACGCCGCCACCGGCGCGGTGCTGGTGGTGACGCCGCCACCGACGCCGAACGGGCCACTGCACCTCGGGCACCTCAGCGGCCCGTACGTCGCCGGGGACATCGCGGCCCGCGCGCTGCGTGCCGCCGGCCGGCGGGTGGTGACCCAGTGCGGCCTGGACGCGCACCAGAACTACGTGCTCGCCCGGGCGGAGGCGCGGGGCGAGACTCCCGCCGACACCGTCGCCCGCTACGGCTCGTCGATCCACGCCGCGCTGCGCGCCGCGCGCATCCGGTACGACGTGATGGCCGACCCGTCTGCCGACGCCGGCTACCGCCGGGCGGTGGCGCACCTGCTCACCGAACTGGTGGAGGCGAAGGTGGTGGAGGTCGCCCCGGTGTCGCTGCGCGCCTGCGCGGCCTGCCGCCGGACCCTGCACCACGTGCGGGTCGCCGGGCGCTGCCCGGCCTGCGGCGCCGGCGCGAACGGCGGCACCTGCGAGGGCTGCGGCGGGTTCTGCACCGCCGCGAACCTCGTCGGCGCGCGCTCGACCTGCTGCGAGGCGGAGCCCGAACCGGTCACGCACACGGTCCCGGTGCTGCGGCTCGACGAGCACCGGGAGCGGCTGGCCGAGTTCTGGTCGCGCGCGGTGCTGCCGCCCCGGCTGCGGCGCCTCGTCGCGTCGTACCTCGACGGCGGGCTGCCGGAGGTGCCGCTGGCGTACCCGACGGACTGGGGCATCGAGTGGGACGACGGCCTGCGCGTCGACGTCTGGGCCGAGATGGCCCTGGCCAACCTGGTGCTGCCCGCCCGCCACCTGCGGCCGGACGCGGACACGCTGGCCGGGTACCTCGACGCGTGGCGGGACGTGGACGAGCAGTGGATCTTCCTGGGGGTCGACAACGCGTTCTACTACGCGCTGCTCATCCCGGCCCTGCACCTGGCCGCCGGCCTGCCCGACCGGCCGACCGGGCTGGTCGTGAACGAGTTCTACCGGCTCACCGGCGCGAAGTTCTCCACCAGCCGCGAGCACGCGATCTGGGCGCACGAGTTCCTCGCCACCGAGGACCCGGCGGTGGTCCGGGCGTTCCTGAGCTGGGACCGGCCGGACAGCTACGAGTCGGACTTCCGGCCGGAGGCGTACGAGGCGTTCGCCGCCCGGTACGCCGCGACAGTCGCCGGAACCACCGCCGGGCTGGACGGCATGCTCGCCGACACCGAGCTGACGCGCGGTGAGCAGGCGCTGCGGCCGGAGCACTTCGACCCGGCCACCGCGGTCCGGGCGGCGCTGGCCGCGTACCCCGGTGCGCCGGAGCGGGCGGCCCGCCTGCTCGGCGTCGTCGGCGGCGCGGAACCGGCGGGTTCGGATGGGTGAGCCGCGCGTGCTCGTCGTCGGCGCGGGCGTGAGCGGCGTCCTGCTCGCCCGGCGGCTGCGGGACGCGGGCGCCGACGCGGTCCTGATCGGTCCGCACGGCGGCGGTCCGGACGGGCGGCCCGCCGACGCGACGGCCGCGTCCGGTGGGCTGGTGCGGGCGTTCGAGCCCGATCCGGCCGCCCGGTCCCTCGCCGCCGCGAGCCTCGCCGAACTGCTGGCCGATCCGTCCCTCGCGACCGCGGCCGGGTGGCGGCGGACCGGCTCGCTCTACCTGCTCGACGCCGGGTCGGCGGCCGGCGTGGACGGCGCCGAGGTGCTGACCCGGGGCGAGGTCGCCCAGCGGTTCGGTTTCGCCGGGCTCCCGGACGGCACGGTGGGGATCTGGGAGGACCGGGCCGGCTACCTCGATCCGGACCGGCTGCGCCGGGCCGTCCTGCGTGGCCTCGGCCGGACCGAGACCACACCGGTGGCGCGCCTCGACGACCGCGTGGTCGAGCTGCGCGACGGCCGCCGGCTCACCGGCGACCTCGTCGTCGTGGCCGCCGGGGCCTGGACCCCGCGCCTGCTGCGCGCCGCCGGGCTGCCGGCCTCGCTGCGCACCAAGCACATCCAGTACGCCCACCACGTCACCGGCCGCGGCGACCTGCCGTGCTTCGTGGACGAGACCAGCGGCCTCTACGGCCGGCCGGCCGGTCCGGGGCGGGTGCTGCTCGGGCTGCCGAGCGACAGGTGGGACGTCGACCCGCCGGCCCCGGAGCCGGACGCCGCGCTGGCGGCACGGGTCCTGACCGTGGCCGCGCGGCGGCTGCCCGGCCTGGATCCGCGACCGGCCGGCCCGCCGGTGAGCGCCGCCGACTGCTACAGCGACCCCGCCGGCCTGGCCCTGCGCCATGTGTCCGGTGCGGTGCACACCTTCACCGGCGGCAGCGGCGGCGCCGCCAAGACCGTCCTGGCCGCCAGCCGGCTCGCCACCACCGCCCTGCTGAACACCCGAACCGCGATCCCTGTCCCCCACGGCCAGACAGAGGAAGACTGATGACGCAGACCTTTCACACAGTGGGAATCGGCGCCGGGCCGGCGAACCTGAGCCTCGCGGCGATGTACGACACCCTCGCGCCGCACGACATCGCGCTGTTCGAGGCCCGCGACCGGCCGGGCTGGCACGACGGGATGCTGCACAGCGGCGTCCGCATGCAGACCGGCTGGGTCAAGGATCTTGTCTCGCTCTACGACCCGACCCACCCGCTGTCGTTCCTCAACTACCTGGTCACCACCGGCCGGGTGTACGCCCTGCTGGGCGCCGGGTTCGACACCATCCCCCGGATCGAGTACCAGCAGTACCTGGTGTGGGCGGCGGGTCAGCTGCCGCGCATCACGTACGGCACCCGCGTCGACCGGGTGGAGTTCGACGGCGCGCTGGTCAGCCGCAGCGGCGGTGCGGAGGTCGCCCGCTCCCGGCACCTGGTGCTCGGCAGCGGAACCGTCCCCTTCGTACCGGAGTTCCTGGACGCCCTCGACCCGCGCCACCTGTTCGTCGCCGACGAGCTGCACCAGCGCCTCGCCACCGTGCCGGACGAGCCGGACCTGCCGTGGATCGTGATCGGCAGCGGCCAGACCAGCGCGGAGTGCGTCGCGGCGCTGCTCGCCCGCGGGTGCCGCGACATCAGGTGGATCGGACGGCGGTCGTGGTTCGCCCCGCTGGAGGACTCGCCGTCGGCGAACGACCTGTACCGGCCCGCCTACCAGGAGGCGTTCCTCACCCTGTCCCGGGACGTGCGGGAACGCCTCGTCTCCGGCCAGATCCTGACCAGCGACGGCATCTCCCCCGGCACGTTGCGCGGCATCTACCAGCACAACTACGAGGAACGGCTGCGCACCGGCCGGTTCCCGGTGACGATCATGCCGAGCCGTACCGTGACCGGCGCCCGGCAGCTCGACGGGGAGGTCGAGCTGGAGTGCCTGACCGCCGGCAGCGGCGAGGAACGGCACCGGGCGGTGAACCTGGTCGTCGCGGCGGGGCGCCGGCAGGCGCCGCTGCCCTTCGACCCGGAGCTGACCGCGCTGATCGACCTGGACGAGCGCGGCGAACCGGTCATCGAGTCGGACTACTCGATCCGGTGGAAGCACGCCGACGACCACAAGATCTTCGTGCTGAACCGGGGGCGGTACGTCCAGGGGCTCGTCGACTCCAACCTGAGCATCCTGCCGATCCGCAGCGCGATGATCCTCAACTCGATCGCCGGCCGTACGGTCTGCCGGTTCCGCGACGACTACCTGAGCACCCGATGGGCGTGAGCGCGATGACATCGTTCGACTACGACGACCGGATCTTCGTCTCCGTCGACCACGCCGGTGACGCCGACCCGCTGCGGGGCCACTACCACCAGCGCGGCGACCTGGTCTGGGCGGAGATCTCCGGCGGCCCGGTACGGCACGGCCGGCTCGCCGGCACCTGCGACGCGCAGGGCGTGGTGCGCTTCGCGTACGTGGAGGTGCTCACCGACGGCAGCATCGTGGTCGGCGAGTGCGAGTCGCGGCCCGAGCGGCTGCCGGACGGCCGGATCCGGCTGCGCGAGCAGTGGCGCCGGCACGGGCCGCGCCGCGACAGCGGTGTCTCGGTCATCGAGGAGGCCGCCCCGGCCCCCGTCGAGGCGAGGGAGGAGCAGCGTGTCTGACATCCAGATCGTCAGCTTCGTCGCCGCGAGCCTGCTCATCATCATCGTGCCGGGCGTCGACTTCGCCCTGGTCACCCGGCAGACCGTGCGGTACGGGCGGCGGGCCGGGTTCGTGGTGCTGGCCGGGCTGTTCGCCGCCGCGCTGGTGCACGCCTCGCTCGCCACCGCAGGCCTGTCCGCCCTGCTGGTGTCCTCGCCGGCGCTCTACACGGTGCTGCGCGTCGCCGGTGCGCTGTACCTGCTCTACCTGGGCGGCACCATCCTCTGGGCCACCCGGCCCCGCCGGAGCGCCCCGGTGGCGCAGCCGGTCCCGGTCGGCGCGGGCGGGGCCGGCACAGGGGCCGCCGCGCCGGTTCAGGACGTCCCGGCCGCCGACGAGCCGCACGTGGCCCGCCGCTCGTTCGTCATGGGCGTCACCAGCCAGCTGCTGAACGTCAAGGTGGTCGTCTTCTACGTCTCGTTCGTGCCGCAGTTCGTCAAGCCCGGCGACGGCGCGGCGGCCCGTACGGCGGTGCTGGCCGCCACGTTCATCGGCCTCGCGGTGCTCTGGTGGGCCTGCTACATCCTGCTCATCGACCGGTTGCAGCCCTGGCTGACCCGGCCGTCGGTGCTACTGGTGATCGAGCGGCTGACCGGGCTGATCCTGATCGTCCTGGCGGTACGGATCGCGCTGAGCCACTGAGCCGCACCCCGTGGGCGCCCGCCGGTCCGGTGGGCGCCCACGGGTCAGGCGTTGCGCGGGCGGTGGGCGACGGTGAGGACGTGGGTGGTCGGCCAGTCCAGCGGCCGGCCGTCCAGGTCGGTCAGGGACGCGACCGGTGCGATCCGGTTGTCGATCACCCAGTCGTTGCGGACCGGCGCCGACGCGGGGCCGATCTCGAAACCGGCCTCGGTGAGCAGTTCCGACCAGTCGGCGAAGCTCAGGCCGCAGAACTGCTCCCTGGTCTCCGACAGCCAGTTGTCGGTGTAGTCCTTGCGGGTCAGGTAGTCCATCGCCGCGCCCAGGCCGAGACGGACCGCGCCGTCGGCCAGTGGTTCGTACGCGAAGCCGAACGCGAAGTCCACGGCGAACTGGTCCAGCCGGGCCCGCGTCGACAGTCCCGAGACGTACCGCCGGACCTCGGCCGAGGACAGGTCGGCCAGGTCACGGCGGGGCGAGGCCGGGTTGTCGCCGTCGTCGCCGGTCAGTCGCAGGATCACCGGCCGCTCCGGCTCGTCCGGCCCGCACACGTCACTGTTGATCCAGACGCCGCCCGGCACCGTGTGGTCGTGGATGCGGCGGGCGAACTGGAGCAGCGACTCCCGCTGCCGCCCGTACGACCAGATCTCGTGGGTCAGCGCGAAGGTGAGCGTGGTGTCGACCGAGCGGTCCTTGAACACCGCGCCGCCGAGGACGTTGCGGTGGAAGAAGTAGACGTTGGCGTTGCGGAACACGCCCTGCGCCTTCTTGTGCAGGCACTCCTGGTAGAGGTGACGGGCCACCTCCACGCCGATCAGGTCGCTCTCCCGCAGCGTGGCCTCCCGGTCGGCCAGTTCCAGGACGGCGCCCGCGCCGCAGCCGATGTCCACGATGCGGCCGGGCTGCACGTACCGGCGCACCGAGTCCCACTTGCGTTGCGCGGCCGAGGCGAACGCCTCGACGTAGGTGCGGTAGTCGCGGGTGACGGTGAGGCCGCCCTCGTCGCCGACGAGCGGGTCGTTCACCACCGACCGGATCGCCTCGACCAGGCGGTAGCGCTCGAACACGTCGATAGTCGCCGGGTGGGTGAGCGTCCGCCAGCTCTCGTCGCCGGCGGCCAGGCGCAGCAGCACGTCCCACGGCCGTTCCGGGGTCTCGGGCAGGTCCGGGTCGGCCTCGACCAGCGCGATCGCGAAGCCGAGCCGCTCGTACAGCTTGGCGACCTCCGGCGTGGAGCAGGCCACCACCGTGTCGGCGGGGGTGAGTTCGAGTCCGGTGGCCACCGCGATGCTCTTGAGCGTGACCTCGGCGAACGCGTCGGTGTACGCGGTGTCGAAGATCGGCACGGCCAGCGAGCGCAACCCGGTCAGCACGCTGAACCGCTCGATCGCGGCCTCCCGCCTGTGGTACGCGACCGGGTTGCGCCTGGTGTTCTCGTGGTTGGCCGACGTCACCGCCCAGACCACAGTGGCCTCGTCGCCGGCGAGCCGGCTCAGGTAGTCGGCCTGGAACCGGGTCAGCAGGTGGTGCCGCCCCGGGAACAGCACGAAGCGGGTCGGCAGGTCGGTCATGGTCACCTCGCCTGGGCGGTGGAGCGGGCGGTGATCATACCGGGACGCGCCAGGAACGCCAGAGGTGGCCGTACCGGCCGTCGGCCGCGAGCAGGTCCTCGTGCGTGCCCTGCTCCACGATCCGGCCGTGGTCGAGCACCACGATCCGGTCCGCGCTCACCGCCTGGCTGAGCCGGTGCGCCACGATCAGCGTGGTCCGCCCCTGCGTGGCCGCGAGGGCCGCCCGGTCCAGGTCGCGGGCCCCGGCGCTGCCCGCCTCGGCGGTCGCCTCGTCGAGCACGGCGACGGCGGGTGCGGTGAGCACCAGCCGGGCCAGGGCGACCTGCTGGGCCTGCGCGGCGGTGAGCCGGTGGCCGCCCTCGCCCACCGGCGTCGCCAGCCCGTCCGGCAGGGCACGCAGCCAGGTGGTGGCGCCGACCCGCTCGAGCGCGTCGAGCAGCTCGGCGTCGGTCGCCTCCGGGGCGGCCAGGCGCAGGTCCTCGGCCAGCGGGCCGGCGAAGACGTGCACCTCCTGGCTGACCAGTGCCACGTCCCGCCGGGAGGTGGCCTCGCCCGTCCCGGTCAGCGGCGCGCCGTCGAGGCGTACCGATCCGTCGGTGGGCGCGATGATCCCGGCGGCGATGCCGGCGAGCGTGCTCTTGCCGGCGCCGCTGGCGCCGACCAGCGCGACCCGCTCCCCCGGTGCCAGGCGCAGCTCGACGTCGGCGAGCACCAGCGGCCCGTCGTCGTAGTGGTGCCGGCGCACCGTGACGTCCAGCGCGGCCGGGCCGCGCGGGCCGGCGGGCGGGGCGGACGCGGTGGCCGGTGCGGTGTCGGGCAGGTTCGCCACGCCGACCAGCCGGGCGAGGCTCGCGCCGGCCTGCAGCACCGAGTCGGACTCCATCAGCAGCAGGCCGATCGGGTTGAACAGCCGGTGGAAGTAGAGCGCGGCGGTGGTCGCCGCGCCGACGGTGACCAGGTCGTCGCGGACCAGGAGGAAACCGGCCACGAGCACCGCGGCCAGGCCGAGGAACTCCGACCTGTTGATCCGCAGCCCGAAGCGGGTGTGCAGGTTGAAGATCTCCAGCGACAGGTCGCGGGCGAGGCCGGACCGCTCGGCGATCGCTGCCACGTGCGCGTCCTCGGTCCGGTACGCGCGCACCGTCGCCGCGCCGCGCAGCGCACCGGCCATCGCCTGCGTCCGCTCACCGGTGGCGACCCGCTCGCGGGCGTAGTACGGCATCGAGCGCCGCAGGTACCAGCGCAGCGCCAGTGCGTACGCGGGCGCGGCGACCAGCCCGGCGAGGCCGAGCCGCCAGTCCAGCGCGACCAGCCCGAACACGGTGAGCACGACGGACAGCAGCGCGCCGACGAACGCCGGGCCGCTCACCGCGATCACGTTCGTCACCACCGCCACGTCGTCGCCGACGCGGGCCAGCAGGTCGCCGGTGCCGGCCCGCTCCAGCGTCACGGACGGCAGGTGCAGCGCCCGGTCGAGGACGCGCTCACGCAGCCGGGCCAGCACCGTCTCGCCGAGCCGGGCCGCGAGCGCGGCACCGAGCGCGGTGAGCAGGCCGGTGAGCACGGCGGCGGCGGCGATCACCGCCACCCGGCCGGCGATCCGGGAGGCCGGGGCGTCGGCGATGACGTCGTCGACCAGGCGGCCGAGCACCCAGGGTGCGACCAGGCCACCGGTGGCGGCGGCGACGAGCACCGTCGCGGCGGCGGCGCTGAGGCCGGGCCGGTCGCGGAACCGGGCGACGAGCGTGGTCCAGGTCTGGCGGGCGGACGCGACGGGCAGCAACGTCCGGCCGGGGGTACGCGGTTCGGCGGTCACCGCAGCGTCTCCTCGCGGTAGCGGGGGTCCTCGGCGAGCAGGCGCTCGTGTGGTCCCTCGGCGGCCACCCGGCCGTCGGCGATCACCACCACCCGGTCGGTGATGCGCAGCAGGGCCGGGCTGCTGGTGATCAGGAGCGTGCCCCGGGGCGCCGCCCGGCGCGCTTCGGCCAGCCCGTCGGCGAGCTGCGCCTCGGTGGCCGCGTCGACGGCGGTGGTGGGGTCGTGCAGCACCAGCACGGGCGGGTCGGCGTGCAGCGCCCGGGCCAGTCCGAGCCGCTGGCGCTGTCCACCGGAGAGGTTCGCGCCCCGCTCGACGAGCCGGTGGTCGAGGCCGCCGGGGTGCGCGTCCACCACGTCCTGGGCGGCCGCCGCCCGGACGGCGGCGTGCAGCCGTGCCTGGTCGGTACGGGCGCCGGCGGCGAGGTTCGCCGCCACTGTGCCCTCGAACAGCGTCACGTCGTGCGGTTCGACGAGCACGGTGCCGCGCAGCGCGTCGACGTGCAGGTCGTCGGCGGGCACGCCGTCGACACGCACGGTGCCCCGGCGCACGTCCGGCGGCACCCGCCCGGACAGCAGCGCCACCAGCGCCTCGGCGTCGGCCGGGTCGTACGCGAGCACGCCGACCACCTCGCCGGGGCCGACGCGCAGGTTCACCCCGTCCAGTCCGGCGTGCCCGACGTCGTCGAGGGCGAGCCGGGGCCCGTCCGGGTGGGCCGGGGCGGGCGCGTCGCCGGGCCGGGTGAGCGGCTCGGCGCCGAGCACGCGCGCCACCCGGGCGGCGGAGGCGCGGGCCATCGCGAACAGCTGCACGCACCAGCCCATGGTCTGCACCGGCTCGGCGATGAACTGCGCGAGGCCGACCACTGTGACCAGCTCGCCGATGGTGAGCCGGCCGCGCAGGGCGAGCCAGCCGGCGACACCGGCGACCGCGGCGAGGAACAGGCCGTTCGCGGCGGTGGTGAGCCCGAGGTGCAGTCCCTTGGTGTTCGCGGCGCGCAGCGTCACGGCGAGCGCGTTGCGGCTGGCGGCGGCGTACCGGCCGGCGGCGTGGTGCTGGGCGCCGATGCCGCGCAGCACGCGCAGGCCGGAGACGAGGTCCACGGCGAGCGCCGTGGTCTCCGCCAGGGCCTCCTGCTGGGAGGTGCTGCGCCGGGACAGCAGCGGCGCCATCCGTTGCAGCACCAGCACCAGCACGGGTACGCCGACGAGCACGCCGAGCCCGAGCGGGATGTCGATGACCAGCAGCGCGGTCGCCGCGACGGTCAGCGCGGTCACCGCGGCGACACCGAACCCGGCGACCCGCACCACGTACGCGGAGAGTTCGGCGTCGGAGGCGGCGACCGAGAGCAGTTCACCGTCGCGCAGCCCGGAGCGGTGCCCGCGCGGGTCGAGCGCGCGCTCGGCGATCTCCACCCGGAGCAGGTGCGCCTCCCGTTCGACGGCGGCGAACGCCTGGCGGGCACCGTTGCGGTAGGCGAACGCCAGCACGGCGAACAGGGCGGCGAGGCCGGCGACCGAGTACGCGAGCGCCCACGGGTCGCCGGTCACCACGGCGCGGTCGATGATGACGCCGATCGCCACCGGCACGAGCGCCTCGGCGACCTGGTGCAGGCCGAGCAGCGTCACGCCGATCAGCACCGGCCGTCGCTGGCGGCGCAACGCCTGACGCAGCACGTACCGGGCCGTGACGACGCCGGCGGCGGGTTGCGGGGACACGAGGGGAGGCCTCCAGTGCTCGAAGTGAGGACAGCCTAACCTCAGCACGCGCGGTGACCGAGTCGGGTGGCACGGCTCACCACGGCCTCCGCCAGCGGGGCACGGTGACCGCCGGTAATGTTGATCAGGCCGAGAGTGCACCCATATGTCCGCTGCCCCGAGGAGCGACCATGCTCGATCACGCGTCCGGCCGCATCGACATCGCCCGCCTTCAGGAGACGCTCGACGGACCGTGGGCCGCGGTCCGCCGGGCTCACCGCGAACATCTCGACGAACGGTTCCTGCCGGTCTACGGCGAGACCGGCGACCAGGCGCGCGAGCGGATCACCCGGCTGCTCGGCGAACTCCCGGTCGAGCTGGGTATCGCCGCGGGCTTCCCGGCCGAGTACGGCGGCCGGTCCGACGTGGGCACCTCGATCGTCGCCACCGAGATGCTGGCGCAGGTCGACCTGTCACTCATGGTGAAGGCCGGCGTGCAGTGGGGCCTGTTCGGCGGCGCGGTCGCCGCGCTCGGCACCAAGCGGCACCACGACGCCTACCTGCGGGACATCGTCTCCGGCCGGATCTTCGGCTGCTTCGCGATGACCGAGACCGGCCACGGATCGGACGTACAGCAACTGCGCACCACCTGCGTGTACGACCCGCAGACGCAGACCTTCGACCTGCACACGCCGCACGAGGCGGCCCGCAAGGACTACATCGGCAACGCGGCCCGGGACGGGCGGATGGCCGTGGTCTTCGCCCAGCTGATCAGCGACGGGCGCCGCCACGGGGTGCACGCGTGGCTGGTGCCGATCCGCGACGAGCACGGCAACCCGATGCCCGGCGTGACCATCGGCGACGCCGGGCCCAAGGCCGGCCTGCTCGGCGTGGACAACGGGCGGCTCAGCTTCGACCACGTACGGGTGCCGCGGGACATGCTGCTGGACCGGTACGCGCAGGTGGCCGAGGACGGGACGTACTCCAGCCCGATCGAGAACGACTCCCGCCGGTTCTTCACCATGCTCGGCACGCTGGTGCGGGGCCGGGTCAGCGTGGGCGGCGCAGCGTCGGCGGCCACCAAGGCGGCGCTGGCCATCGCGGTGCGGTACGGCGACATCCGCCGCCAGTTCAGCGACGCCGAGGGTGACCGCGAGGTGCTGCTCAACGACTACCTGGCCCACCAGCGCAAGCTGCTGCCCGCGCTGGCCACCACGTACGCGCTGCACTTCGCCCAGACCGAGCTGGTCGCCGCACTCGACGAGATCCAGGGCGGCGACGGGCCGGTCGACGAGCACCGGCAGCGGGAGCTGGAGTCCCGGGCCGCCGGACTGAAGGCGGCGCAGACCTGGCACGCCACGCGCACCATCCAGATGTGCCGGGAGGCGTGCGGCGGCGCCGGCTACCTGTCGGAGAACCGACTGCCCAGCCTCAAGGCCGACACCGACGTGTTCACCACGTTCGAGGGCGACAACACGGTCCTGCTCCAGCTGGTCGCCAAGGGCATGCTGACCGGCTACCGGGACGAGTTCGGTTCGCTGGACGGCTGGGGGCGCGCCTCGTTCGTGGCCGAGCAGGTACGCGAGATGGTGCTGGAACGCACCGCCGCGCGGGCACTCATCGCGCGGCTGGTCGGCGCGGTGCCGGGCCGGGACGACGAGGTCGCCGTCACCGACCGGGGCTGGCAGCTCAAGGTGTTCGAGGATCGGGAGGAGCACCTGCTGGACAGCGCGGTCCGCCGTCTGCGCGGTGGTGCCTCCACCAAGAAGGACCGTCCGTTCGACATCTTCAACGACGTGCAGGACCACGTCCTCGCCGTCGCCGCCGCGCACGTCGACCGGGTGACCCTGGAGGCGTTCGTCGCGGGCATCGACGCCACCGCCGACCCGGCGGTCAAGGAGCTGCTGTCCCGGGTCTGCGACCTGTACGCGCTGAGCGTCATCGAGGCGAACAAGGGCTGGCTGCTGGAGCACGGCCGGCTCACCCCGGCCCGGTCGAAGGCGATCACCGGCGTGGTGAACGGGCTGCTCAAGGAGCTGCGCCCGTACATGCGCACGCTTGTGGACGGCTTCGCCATCCCTGATGCGTGGCTGCACGCCGCGATCCTGCGCGAGGAGCCGGAACGGCAGGAGAGGATGGCCGCCCACGACGCCACGGGCGACCCGCAGGCGGTCGCCGCATAGCCGGCCGGCGCCACGGCTCCCGGCCGCAGACCGGTAGCCGAACCGGCGGCAGACATCGACCGGCATGTATTGACACATTTCGTTACGGCGGTGATAGTAACTGCAAAAGCTCCCGCCGGTCCCTCCGCTGGGACGCATCGCGGCGGCGCCACACCGACGTGGCCGGCACACCGCCACCACCACCGTCCAGGGAGCGCCGTCACGACGTCCCCTGGAGGACGCATGAGAAGAAGATCGAAGATCTACGCGGCGCTGGCGGCCGCCATCGTCCCGCTCGCCTCCGTGGTCGTGGCGCTCGGCGCGACACCCGCGGGCGCCGCGATCGGCGGCTCGGGGCCCTACCCCGCCGACTACGAGACCTCGTCGAGCCTGCCCAACCACACCATCTTCCGTCCCCAGACGCTCCCGTCCGAGCGCCTTCCCGTCCTGGTCTGGGCAACGGTGCCTGCTCGGCGAACGGGCTGTCGCAGGGCAACTTCCTGCGCGAGATCGCCTCCCACGGCTTCCTCGCCATCGCCAACGGCGCACCGAACGGCTCCGGCTCCACGAGCGCGCAGATGCTCACCCAGTCCATCGACTGGGCGGTGGCGGAGAACTCCCGGTCGGGGAGCAAGTACTACAACCGGATCGACACCACCAAGATCGCCGTGGCCGGGTTCTCCTGTGGCGGCGTCGAGGCGTACGCGGTCTCGAACGACCCGCGCGTCACCACCACCGGCATCTTCAGCAGCGGCCTGCTCAACGACGCCGACGACTACCAGTTGCGGCGCCTGACCAAGCCGATCGCGTACTTCATCGGTGGGCCCAGCGACATCGCCTACCCGAACGCGATGGACGACTGGGGCAAGCTGCCGGCCGGGCTGCCCGCCTTCATGGGCAACCTGAACGTCGGGCACGGCGGCACGTACGACCAGCCCAACGGCGGCGAGTTCGGCCGGGTCGCGGTGCTCTACCTCAAGTGGCGCCTGAAGGGCGACATCAGCGCCGGCGCCAACTTCGTCGGCCCCGACTGCGGTCTGTGCCGCACCCAGTGGAGCGTCCAGCAGAAGAACCTGACGCTGGACGGCCCGGCGCCCACCACTCCCCCGCCCACGACCCCGCCGCCCACCACGCCCCCGCCGCCCACGACCCCGCCGCCGACCACGCCACCGCCGGGCGGGGCCTCCTGCACCGCCGTCTACACCGTCCAGGACCAGTGGAACGGTGGCTTCGTCGCAGGCGTGACGGTCACCGCCGGGAGCGCCGCGCTGACCGGCTGGCGCGTGACGCTCACGCTGCCCGGCGGCGCCGCGATCAGCTCGCTGTGGAACGGCGTGCCCAGCGGCACCAGCGGCACCGTCACCGTGGTCAACCAGAGCTACAACGGACAACTGGCCGCGGGGCAGACCACCACCTTCGGATTCCAGGGCACCGGAACCGGCGGCGGAGCCACCGCCACCTGCGCCGGAAGCTGAGCCACCTCGACGGGGGCCGGCGCCGGACGCCGGCCCCCGTCGAGGTGAGTATCGTCTCGCCACGCCCCCCGGCCGCCGACCGGTCCGTCGTGGACGGTCCGCACAGGGCCCGGCAAGACTGCCTGCTAGCACCACCGGCAGCGGGCCGAGCTGAACGCCGCATGCACCAGGAAGTCCTGTGCCGTAAGCCTTTCCGCCATCCACACGAAGTTGACATGGTTGATGGTTGGGCTAGGGTTCCGCCGAACGGTTGTCACCGAGGCAGATATCCGGTCACCACGAGGACGGCATGACGGCACAGTGCAGTGGCTTCGACGTCCGCTTGCTGGGCAATCTCCGGATCACGTACGCCGGGCGGGAACTGCCACTGCGCTCGGCCCAGCGCCGGGCCGTCTTCAGCGCGCTGGCGCTCACCCCGGAGCGGGGCCTGTCCCGGGACGAGCTGATCACCGCCGTCTGGGGTGACGACCCGCCGGCCAGCGCGACCGGCAACCTCTACACGTACGTCTCCGCCCTGCGCCGCATGCTCGAACCGGACCGCGACAGGTGGTCCTCCGGCCGGGTGCTCACCTCCGAGGGCGGCAGCTACCGGCTGCACCTCGACGCCGACGCCGTCGACGTGCACCGCTTCGAGCGGTTGCGCGAACGCAGCCGCGCGCCCCGCGCCGCCGGGGACACCGCCGGTGAACTGGCCGCGCTGGACGCCGCGCTGGCGCAGTGGCGGGGCGACGAGGCGCTCGTCGGCGTACCGGGACCACGGGCGGCCGGCCACCGGATCCGGCTCGGCGAGCTGTACCTGACAACTGTCGAACGGCAGGCCGAACTGATGCTGGGCCTCGGACGCGGTGCCGAGGTCGTCGACCGCCTGCTCACGCTCGTCGACCGCCACCCGGCCCGGGAGAGCCTGTACGCGGTGGCGATGCGGGCGCTGGCCGCGCAGGGCCGTACCGCCGAGGCGCTCGCGCTCTACGTCACGCTGCGGGACCGGCTGGTCGAGGAGTCGGGCACCGAACCCGCCGCCGCCGTCCGGCAGATCCACGACCAGCTGTCCGGCGCCACCGCGGCCCCGGTACGCGGCCCGGGACCGGCCCCGGCAGGGCACCCCGGCTTCCGGGGCCGTTCCGCGGCGCTGGCCCGGCTGCGGTCGGCGGTCACCGGCCTGGCCGACGGGCGCGGTGGCAGCGTCTGGATCAGCGGCGAGTCGGGCATCGGGAAGTCGGCGCTGCTGTCCGAAGGACTCAGCGGCGCGGCACCGCTCGGCGTCCAGGTCGGCTGGGCCGTCGGCGACGAGCTGGCGTACCGGATGCCGTTGAGCATCGTGCTGGAGTGCCTCTCCCTGGGCAACGACGCGGACGGCCTGCCCGCCTCGCTGCACGCCTGCTCCGGTGGGGCGCCACCGACCATGACCGTGATCGACACCGTCCAGCGGTTCGTGGTCGAACGGTGCGCCGAACGGCCACTGCTGCTGGTCCTGGACGACCTCCAGTGGGCCGACGACATGTCGCTGCTGGTCTGGCACGCGCTGCACAAGCTCACCACGCGGCTGCCACTGCTGCTCGTGTCCGCCGCCCGCCCGGTCCCGGCCGGATACGAGGTGCGGCTCCTGCGCCGGGTGCTGCCCCGCGACGGCACCACGCTCGTCGACCTCGGCCCGCTGGACGACGACACCGCGACCGCGCTCGTACGCGACTGGTCCCGCTCACCCGGCCCGGGTGCCGGCACCGTGCGCTCGTTCGTCGCGGCCGCCGCCGGGAACCCGTACTACCTGCGGCATCTCGTGCTCGCCGACCACGACGGCCGGACCGCCGACACGCCCGGCCCCGAACTGACCGACGCGGTCTCCCGGCACCTGCAACCGCTCGCCGACGACACCCGCCAGTTGCTGCGGGCGATCGCGTTCCTCGGCAACAACTACCTGGTGGCCGACCTCGCCGCGGTCACCGGCAGGTCGGCGCCGCAACTCGTACCGGCGGTGGAGGAGGCGCTGGCCGCCGGGATCCTCGTCGAGGACGGGCGCCGCCTGCGGTTCCGGCATCCGGTCATCCGCCGGGTCCTGCGCGGCGCGATCCCGACCGCGCTGCGCGTGCTGATGCACAGGCAGTTCGCCCAGCGGCTCGCCGAAGCCGGCGGCGACCTCGGCCGGATCGCGGGCCAGCTGCTGGCCGGGCCGGTGCCGGTCGACGCCTGGGTGCAGGACTGGCTGACCGCGCACGCCGCGCAGCTGGGCGCCACCGCACCCGCGCCCGCGATCGCGGTGCTGCGCCACGCCGTCGCCTCGCCCGGCCTCTCCGCGTCGTCCCGCGAGCTGCTCACCGCGGAACTTGCCCGGGTCCTGCACCGCTGCGGACTGCCCGCCGGTGCCGAGGCGACCTGGGTGTCGGCGCACACCGGGGACGCCGCGACGCGCGCCGAGATGAACCGGATCGCCGGCCCGCAGGGGCCGGCGGCGGACGTCGGCCCGGCGGTCGTCGGGCAGCGGTGAGGAGACTGCGCGTCACCGTTCTGGGCCCGGTACGAGCCTGGAACGGCGAGGTCGAGATCGACCTCGGACCGGCCCGGCGGCGCGCCCTGTTCGCGATGCTGGCCGCGAACGCCAACCGCCCGGTCACCCGCGCCGAGCTGATCCGGGCGCTGTGGGGCGAGTCGGCGCCGAGCGCCGCGGTGGGCAACATCTACACCTACGTCTCCGGTCTGCGGCGCGCCCTGGGCCCGGCCGGTGGGCTGCTGCGTTCCGGCCGGGCCGGGTACACGTTGCGCCTCGAACCGGGCGCGCTGGACGCCGACCGGTTCGACGCGCTGTGCGAGGCGGCGGTGGAGCCCGCTGCCGCCGGGCGGCCCGGCCAGGCCGTCGCCCTGCTCGACGAGGCGCTCGCGCTCTGGCGGGGCGAGGCGTACGCGAACGTCACCGGACTCTTCGCCGACCTCGACCGGCACCGCCTGACCGAGCTGCGGATCGCCGCGGCGGAGCGGCGGGCCCGGCTGGCCCTGGCCGGCGACGACGACGCGCTGATCGCCGACCTGACCGCCCTGGTCCGCGACCATCCCCTGCACGAGCCGTTCCACGAGCTGCTGATGCGCGCGCTGCACCGAGCCGGCCGGGGCACCGAGGCCCTGGACGTCTTCCACGCGGCGCGCCGGGTGCTGGTGGACGAACTCGGCGTCGAGCCCGGCCCGGCCCTGCGCGAACTGCAGAGCCGCATCCTCGCCGAGCCGGCGCCGCCCGTACCGGTGGCACCGGCAGCGGTGGCGGCGCCGACCGTACCGGGACGGGGACGCCTGGTCGGACGCGACGCCGAACTGGCGCTGCTGCGCGACCTGCTGGACGCGGTGGGCGAGGGCCGCAGCGCGATCGTGTGGATCGAGGGCGAGCCGGGCATCGGCAAGTCCGCGCTGCTCGACGCGGCGCTGCACGAGGCGCGGGCCCGGGGCCACCGGGTCGCGCGCGGCAGCGCCGAGGAACTCAGCAGCCGCATCCCGCTGCACGTGATGCGCCGCGCGCTGCGCCTGGAGGACGCGCCGCACGACGACCCGGCCGCTGCCGTCGACCGGGTGCTCGACCACGTCCGCGGGCTCACCGCGACGGGCCCGCTGGTGCTGGCCGTCGACCACCTCCAGTGGGCCGACGAGGTGAGCCTGCTGGCCTGGGAGCGGCTGGCCGCGCTGACCCGGTGGCTGCCGCTGCTGCTCGTCGCGACCGCCCGGCCCGAACCGGGCCGACGCGACCTGGCCCGGGTACGGCGCGGCGTGAGCACCCGCGACGGGCACCTGATCCGGCTCACCCCCCTGCCCCCGTCGGACATCGAGCAGATCTTCGGCCGGACGGTGGGCGTGCCACCCGGCGCCACGCTGCGGTCGCTGGCGCCGCTGGCCGCCGGCAACCCGCTGTACGCCCGGGAACTGGTCAGCGGCCTCGTCGCCGAGGACGGGGTACGCGTCGTCGACGGGCTCGCCGAGGTCGACGCGCGGGCCGGCGACATGCCGCGCGCGCTGCTGGACACCGTGCGGGCCAGCCTCGACCACCTCTCCCCCGGCGCCCGGGAGTCGCTGCGCTACGCCGCCCTGCTCGGCGACGAGTTCGCCGTCGCCGAGGTCGCGGCGGTCACCGGGCGGTCGCCGTTCGACCTGATGGCCGAGCTGGAGGAGGCGGTCGCCGCCGACGTCCTCGTGGACGCGGGCAGCGAGCTCGCGTTCCGGCAGCCGGTGCTGCGGCGGGCGCTCGCCGGCGGCATCCCCGCCGCGCTGCGGCCGACGCTGCACCGGCACGCGGCACAGGCGCTCGCGGACAACGGCGGCGACGTCACCCGGATCGCCGACCACCTGCTCGCCGGGCCGCCCGAGGTGGACGAGTGGCTGGTGGACTGGCTGGTCGCGCACGGCGCCGAGCTGTCCCGGCGCGCCCCGGAGGCGGCCCGCGAGCTGGTACGCCGGGCCCTGGCGGGGCACCGGTTGCCGCCGGCACAGCGGGCGACGCTCACCGCGCTGCGCGACGGTCTCGACCGGTAGCGCCTCAGCGCAGCCCCGGTACGCCCACGAACCGGCGGGCGGCTGCTGCCGGGACCGGCGCACCCGGGCCGGTGCGGCGTGCCAGATGCTGGCGCAGGGCGGCAAGGGCGAGGGCGTCGAAGCGTACCCGCCCCTCCACCGGCGGCTCCTCCACCGCCAGTTCCCGCACCAGCAGCCGGGCGGAAGCGCCGGCGTCCGGCTCCTGCACCTGGAGCACCGTGAACGCGGTACCGGGGAGGAACAGGACCCGGGCCGGGACGCCGTCGCCGGTCTCGAACGCCGCCGTGCGCCGCGCGGTGGCCGACCAGATCAGCACCTCGACCGTGCCCGGCAGGTCGGCGGGCGGCTCGGCGAGCGCGTTTGTGAAGCCCCAGTCGGTGAGCACCCGGCGCTGCGCGATCCGCCGCAGGTCCGCAGCGGTCAGCTCGGCGCCGGCGTACGCGACGCCGCGGTGCACCGGCAACCGGCGTACGCCCGCCGACACGCACCTGGCGAACGGCACGTGCCCGCCCGGCTCGGCGGACCGCAGCGCCTGGTCGAGGCCGTCACCGGCGGCGGAGAGGTAGAGGCGGACCGCTGTCGCGTACTCCGCCGCGCCGGCGCCGGCCGCGAGCGCCGGATGCGCGGCGAGCACGTCCGCCACGTCCGCGGCGACGGCGGCGATCTCGCGGCGGAACGCCCGCCGGAACCAGGTCCGCTCCTCGTCCAGGTCGGGGCCGGGGCGTACGCCCCGCGCGTCGTCGCCGGGGGTGCGCTGGAAGCGGACGGGCGCCGGTGCGGGGCGGTGTACCGGCAGCGTCATCGTCGGGCTGGTCGCCCAGCCCGCGCCGCCGCCGAGCACCGGCCCGGCCACGTCCCGCGCCGTCGCATCCGGTCCGTTCGCGTCCGGCCCGATGTCGTCGAGCCCGGCCGCCTCCGCCCCGACGGCGCTCAGCCCGGCCGCGACCGGCCCGGCCGCGTGAGGCCCGGCCACGTGCGGCCCGGCCACGTTCGTCCCCGCCGAGTGAAGCCCGGCCGCCTCCGACCCTGGGCCGGGAAGCCCGGAGCCGTCCGGCAGGGTCGTGTCCGGCGGGGCGGCGGGACGTGCGACTGCGGGAACGGCAGCGGCCACCTCGGCGGCCGACGGCGCGGGCGGGCCCGCCACGGCGACGGGCACCGGCTCCGGGACGGGTGCCGGCACCGACGGCGCGGGCGGCAGTCCGGCGGCGTGACCCGTCGTGTGCCGGTACGTCCCGGCCTCGATCCCGCGTGCCGAGAGCCCCGGGCGTCCCGGCGCCACGAGCGAGGACGGCTGCACCGCCGCCCGCTTGCGGGTCGCCGGGTCCAGCCGCGCGGCCAGGTCACCGGCCAGTTCCCGGTGGCGGTCCGCCACGGCCGGCGCCGGGTCGTCCACGACGAGCCGGACGCGGTTCGGGTCCACCGGCACCGCGCGGATCCGGTCGGCGTGCCGGGGTGGCTCCGGGGCGCGCAGCCAGAGGCCGGACGGGATCACCTCGACCACCGCGTCGTGGGCGTACCGGTAGACGCGCGGACCGACCGGCTCGCCGAGTTCCGGCGGCGCACGGTGGCGCAGGATGCGCGGCGTAACCGCCTTCGCCCCGAGCGTCTCCCGGGGCCGGTAGGCCAGTTCCTCGGCGAAGACCTGCCAGCCGGGCCGCCCGTCGGCGTCGACTGTGAACAGGGCCGGGCCGTCCGGGCGGCCGCTCGGCACGCCGGTGAAGACCCGCACCGGGCAGCGCAGCAGGTCGGCCAGCGCCTGCCCGAACGGCTCGCCGTCGGGCAGCGCGACCGGGCCGTACTGGACGAAGCGGGCGTGCTCGCGCCCCTCGGGCGCCAGGCCGCGCCAGAACCGGGCGATGTCGTCCAGACGCAGCGGCGCCGTCCCGGGGCAGCCGACCAGGACCGGCATGGCGTCCGGCAGGCACGGCATCGTCGAGGTGAGGTGACTTCCGTGTACGGCGACGGCGGCCTCGTCGCGGCTCTCCCGGAGCCAGACGCCGCCGGGCAGCGGCTCGGCGGCGCAGGTCGAACTGATCGTCAGGTGGTCGACGGCGGCGCCGTCCCAGGCCGGTACCGGATAGCGCTTCGACTGCCAGACCGGCGTGTGGCCGCGCCGGTAGCAGACCCAGCCGCCGAGATCCGTCGCGTGCACGAACAGCAGGCCCGCCGCGCCCGGGATCATCCGTCCGAACGGGGCGATCACCGGCCGGCCCAGCCGGTCGGAGAGCCACTGGCCGGCGAGCGCCCCGGTCTCCGGGCGGGCGCCGCACACCACCAGCCGGATGCCCCGGCGCAGGCGCTGCCGGCGCAGCTCGGTCGCGACCGTGTCCCAGATGTCGAACGGCAGCTCGTGTTGCAGGTCCAGGATCACGATGTCGTTGTCGGGATCCCGGTCCACCGACAGCGCGACCGTACGGGCCTCCGTGCTGATCCGCTCGCTGGCGTGCAGCACCAGGGCGTTGCCCACGGTGTGGCGCGTGATCACTTCAGATCATGCCGGAGCGCAGGGCGTAGGCCACCGCGTGCGAGCGGTTGCGCAGCTTCAGCCGGTGGTTGAGGCCGTAGATGACGTTCTTCACGGTGCGTTCGGAATAGCGCAGCTCGTCGGCGATCTCGTTGGTGTCGAAGCCCTCGGCCATCAGCCGCAGCACGTCGATCTCGCGCGCGGTCAGGCCGGAGGCGTTGAGCCCGTTGGGGTTGAGCACGTCGCGCTGGAGCCGTTCGATGTGCTTGAGCAGCTCGCCCACCAGGTTCGGGGGCAGCACGCCGCCGCCGGAGGCGGCCGCCCGGACGCTGTGCACGAGGCGTTCGGCGGTGACCGCCGCGCGTGGCAGGACGGCCACGACCCGGCACTCCACGGCGGTGAGGAGTTCCTGTTCACTGACCTCGGTGGTGATCAGGACGACCGGGGCGCCGATCTCGGTCGCCGCGAGGCGCAGCATCGCGATCACGTCGGTGGTGAGCCGCTCGGCGGCGACGACGAGAACCTGCGCCCGCGTCCGGTCCGCGCTGTCCAGCAACGTGATGTCGGAGCGGGACCGGAGGTGGGCGGTCAGGCCGGTGTGGGTCAGCGGGTCGGGCGCGTGCACAAAGACGGCAACTTGCTCCACAGCCATCTCCATCACTGTCAGTAGGGGCTGACAGTCTCATGGAGAGTCCTTCAGGAAATCTCCACACTCTCTTTCCCGAAGGCGCCAAGCCGTGAAGATCTGCCCATAACCGCTGGTCAGACTTTTTTCAGTCAGTGAAGATTGATTTCGACGGGGCCCATCTTCTCCGTCGCAAGCTTCCCGGCGTTCGCGGCGGCGGCCTGGATCGCCTCCATGATCGCCGTCTGCAACGACGCTGCGTCACGCTGCTCGTACACCCGGGGGTCGACCCGGACGGTCTGGACCTTGCCGAGGCCGCTGGCCATGACCACGACGGTGGCGTCCTGCGAGCGGCCGGTGACGATCGCCCGCTCCAGCTCCGACTGCGCGTTGCGCATCTGGTCCTCCAGGCGCTGCGCGTTCTCCATGAACTCCTGGAACGAGGGAGGAACGGGCTTGGACTCGGGTTGCATGCCGGGCCTTTCTGTGTGTGACGGTCGGGTGGTCAGCCGACGGCGGCCAGGCCGCCGAGCCGCTCGCCGGCCGCCGGGCCGGGCGCGGCCAGGTCGGCGAGCGCGAGGGTACGGGAGCCGGTGCGCCGGGTCAGCGCGAGCGAGAACTGGTGGGCGGCGTGGACGGTGCGCTCGGGCAGCCGGCCGGCCAGCTGCGTCAGCGCGGCCCGGACGTCGTCGGGCACCTCGTGACCCCGCCGCACCAGGTGTCGCAGCACGATCGCGGCCAGCTCGTCGGTGCTGAACTCCGGCACCGACCACTGCTGGCCGAACACCTCGTTCACCGCCGGCACCGCGGCCCGCAGGCTCGCCAGGGCCGCCTCCTCGCCGGTCAGCACCACCACCGGGTCGCCGAGCCGGGAACGCATCCGGCCCACCAGCGCCTCGGCGATCTCCGGCGCGACGCCGGAGGCGTCGTCGACGTAGTCGAGCTGGAGCACGCCACCGGCCGCGTCGTCGAGGACCGCGTCCACCAGGCTGCCGGCCTGGCCGGGCCACTGCGGCGCCAGTTCCCGGCTCGTGCTCACCCGCACCAGCTGGCCGACCGGCACCAGGCCCAGCTCCGACAGGCATGCGGCGTAGAGCCGGGCGTACTCGCTGCGGCCGCTGCCGGCCCGGCCGGCGAGCAGCACGTTGCCGGTGCGGCCGGGGCCGCGCCGGCGGTTGCGGCCCTCGCAGAGCTGCAACAGCGTCTGCCCGGCCGCCTCCTTGACCCGCTGCCCGCCGACCAGGCCGCAGATCCGCTTCCAGCTGCGGGCCGCGTTTATCGCGCCGGTCGGGTCGGTCGCCGCGTCGGGCTGCTCGCCCTGCTCGACCGGCAGGTCCTCCAGCAGCGCCAGCTCGGGTTCGACGTCGGCGGCGGTGAGCCGGTTGAGCTCGTTGTCCTTCGTGGGCGGCGTGGTCGCCAGGCGCGACGCCTGGTTGTTGATCAGCGCCTCGAACAGCTTGCGGGCCACCCGGCCGTTGCCGAACGTGGCGTTCTTCGGCACCCGGGTGAAGTACGCGGTGAGCGCCTCCACCGCGTCGTCGGTCAGCTCGTAGTAGTGCTTGCTGACCAGGTTCGAGGTGATGGTGACGAGTTCCTCGACGGAGTAGTTGGGGAACTCGATGGTGCGGGTGAACCGCGACGCCATGCCGGGGTTGGAGGCGAGGAACTGCTCCATCAGCTCGGAGTAGCCCGCGACGATCACCACCAGCTCGTCGCGGTGGTCCTCCATCATCTTCATCAGCGCGTCGATGGCCTCCTGGCCGAAGTCCGGCCCGGAGCCGCCCGAACCGCTGGACAGCGTGTACGCCTCGTCGATGAAGAGCACGCCGCCGAGTGCCTTGGTGACCAGCTCGGTCGTCTTGATCGCGGTGGAGCCGATGTACTGGCCCACCAGGTCGGCCCGCGCCGCCTCCACCATGTGGCCCTTGGACAGGATGCCCAGCTCCTTGAGCACCGAGCCGTACAGGCGGGCCACAGTGGTCTTGCCGGTGCCGGGCGGGCCGGCGAAGACCAGGTGCCGGCTCATCGGCGGCATCGGCAGACCCATCTGGAGCCGGACCTGCGACATCTTGATCAGGTTGATCAGCGCGGTGACCTCCTGCTTCACCCCGCGCAGGCCGATCAGCCCGTTCAACTCGCGGAGCGGCTCACTCAGCTCGTCCGCGCCGTCCTCCGCCGTACCCCCGTCGTCGGCGACCGGGACCGGCGCGGCGGCCGGCGGGCCGGCGGGCGCCGGGGTGGCCGGCGGACGGCCCACCGTCAGCGCCTCGGTGGTCACTGTGGCGCCGGGGGCGCGGCGGACGTCCTCGGTGCCGCTGTCGCGCACCACGCACCGGGTGAGCGCCACCGGCTCCACGGTGTCCACGCCGATGCCGGCCGCGCCGCTGCCGAGCACCTCCCCGTCGCTCACCGACCCCCGGGAGCCCGCCTCGAAGACGATCCCGTCGGCCCGGGCGTCCCGCACCCGGGTCTGCGTGACGGTCGCCGACCCGGTGACCCGCAGGCCGTCGCGGACCGCGCCGACGATCTCGCTGTCCCCCAGCCGGAGGGCACCCTCGGCCAGCGCGCCGGAACCGCGCAGCAGGGCCGCGCGCAGCGTCAGGTCGGCGCCGGTCCCCACCCGGACGCAGGCCGCGCCCGTGCCGGTGAGGCGGGCCTCGTGGACGACGCCGCGCGCGGGGCCGGTCAGCGCGAGCGCCGTCGCCTCGCCCGCGTCCACCACCAGGTCGGTGCCCTCCAGCGAGGCGCCGTCCTGGACCAGCACCCCGCCGCCGGTGGTGATCTCGGCGCGTAGCCGCTGGAGCACGACAGCCGACTCACCGGCGAGCACGGCGACGTGGTCGCGCGTGCCCCGCACGGTCAGCCCGAGGAACCGGGGCGCACCACCGTTGACGGCGATGCCCACCGGCGTGTCCTCGACGGTGCAGTCGGTGAAGGTCGGCCGGCCGCCGCCGAGCACCTGCACGGCGGTGTGGCCGGCGCCGCCGAACGTGCAGTTCCGGAACTCCGGCGACGCGCCCTCGGCGATGTGCGCCGACTGCACCGCGGCGCCGGTGAACGTCGAGTCGCTGATCTGCACGTCCGCCTCGCCCCGGACGAAGACGTCGACGTTGCCGCTGCCGGTGACGGACAGGCCGCGGATGCGGGCCCAGGCGCGCTGCTCGACCACCAGGGCGGGCTTGCCGGCGCCGGTGATCTCGCACTGCTCGATGGTGAGCCGGGCGTCGCCGCCGGCGCAGACGCTGTTCGCACCCGCCGTCCGCAGCCGGCAGCGGCGCAGCGTCAGCGCGCTCTGCTCCCCCGCCACCACGCTGCTCGTGGCGACGTCGTGGACGTCGGTGTCCTCGATCGTGCTCGACCCGGCCGACATCACCACCACGCCCGCGCCGGCCGAGCTGGTCACGTCGCAGCCGCGCAGCGCGACGGTGCCCTGCATGCGGGCCAGCAGCGTCACCCAGGAGGCGCCGCCGACCCGGCAGTCGTCGAGCGCGACCTCGCCCGCGTACACGTCGACCGCGGCCAGCGTCGTGTCGGCGCTGCTGAGCGTGATGCCGCGCAAGTGGGCGCCCTCACCGCGGACGACGAGGACGCTGCCCTCCTCCACGTGCACCTCGACGGTGCCGGGCTGGGCGGCGCTGATCGTCACCCGATCGCCGACCACGAGCTTCTCGACGTACCGGCCGGGGTGGACGTCGATGGTGGCGCCGGGCTCGGCCCGGGACAGCGCGGAGCCGATCGTCGGATAGGAACCCGGCTTCCGGTCACCCACCACAAGAACCTGCCGACTCACCGCGTCATCCCTTCCGGTCCAGCCCGGGCAGCACCCGCAGGCGCCCGCGGGCCGCCGCGCCGATGCGTACCCGGGGCTCGGCCGAGGCCCAGCGGTCCACGCTGCGCCGCAGCGACGTGAGCGCCAGCTCGTCCAGCGACACCCGGTTGGAGTCGACCCGGCCGGTGTCGTCGATCTCGTTGGCGCCGATCTCCCGCAGCAGGACCGCGCCGCGCTCGTCCGCGGAGGGCCGGCGCAGGTCCAGCACCTTGAAGTTCGTGCCGGGCAGGAACAGCACCCGGTCCTCGACGTGCTCGTCCCCCTCCGGTTCCAGCAGGCTGGTCCGGCGGGCGGTCATCGACCAGATCAGCACGTCGGTGTCGCCGTCCTCGGACGCGCACGGCTGGGTCAGCGCGTTGACGAAGCTCCAGTCGGTGACCAGCCGCCGGTCCTGGTAGAGCGCCCACTCCCCGTCGGTCGGCGACAGCCGGTAGACGGTGGTGCCCCGGAACGACGGCATCCGGGAGACCCCGGCGACCACGCACCGCGCGAACGGCACGTGCGGTCCCTTGCGGCCGGAGCGCAGTCCGGCGTCGACGCCCGGTCCCCGGCCGGTCAGGTAGAGCCGCAGCGCGACCGTGTCGGCGAGCACGTCCTCGGTGGGCACGCCGGAGCCCTGCATGCCCGGGTGCTCGGACATGATCCGGGACACCGAGCTGGCCATCACGTCGAACTCGCGGCTGAGCGTGCGGCGCAGCCAGGCGCGCTCGTCGGCGAGTCCCTTCTTGTCCGAGAGCAGGGCACCGGCGCCGGCCGGGGGCACCGGCTGCACGCGTGCCTCGGCGGCCACCTCCGACGGTTCGGCGGCCTCCGACGGTCCGGCGTTCCCGGAAGACGGCTCGGCGGCGTCCGACGGCTTGACGTGTCCGGCGGGTGCGGCCGGTCCGGTAGGTGCGGTCGGTCCGCCGGGCTCGACGGTCCGCGCGGGCGCGGTCACGGGCGACGGACCGGCGCCGGCGGACGGCAGGTCGACCGCGACGACCGGCATCGACGGCGCGGCCGTGAGCGGCGCCGCCGGCCCGGCCGCCACCGGCGGGGCCGCGAACGCATGGCCGAACCCGGCAGGCATGGTCGGTGGTGCCGGCTCGCCGAAGCCCGCCGGCATGGTGGGGGGCGCGGGGTACGCGTCGCGCCCGGCGTCCTCGACGGGTGCCGCCGAGGGCCCGTCACCGGAGTCGGCAGCGGCCACCGGCCCGACCGGCGGCGCGGGTGCGGACACCACCACGGGCGCCACCGGCGGCGGCACCGCGGGCGGAGGCGGCAGCTCGGACGCGATCGGCACCGTGGGAGGTTCGGGCAGGTCGGACGCGATCGGCACCGGCTTCGCCGCAGGTGGCCCGGACGCGACCGGCGGTACGGGCAGCTCGGAGACGACCGGCACCGCGGGCGGTTCCGGCAGCGTCGCCACGACCGGCGGCGGGGGCAGCTCGGAGACGACCGGAGGCGCTGCCGGCAGCGGCACCGCGGGCGGATCCGGGAGCGCGGAAACGAACGGTATCGCGGGCGGCGCCGGCAGTTCCGGGACGAGCGGCGCGGCCGGAAGCGGCACCGCGGGAGGTGCGGCCGGCTGGTCCCGATCGGCGGGGACGGCCGGGACCGGGGCGGGAACGGCGACCACCACACCGTCCGCCGCGGGCGGTGCGACAGGCGCGGGCGGGGCGGCCTCCACGTACGCGGGCACCGGCACGGTCGTGCCCACCGCCCGCGTCTCGGCTTCCAGGTCGATGACCACCTCGGCCCGGCTGGCCGGTTTCGCGCCGGGCACCAGCACCGACGCCGGCATCAGCGCCCGGCTCGTACCCGCCATGCCGTCGACGCGTGCGGCCAGGTCGAGCGCCAGTTCCCGCATCCGGTGGGCGGTGGAGTGGACGGTGTCGTCGAAGACCAGCGTGCCGCTGCCCGCGTCGAGCATCGCGGACCGGACCTGCTCGGCGTTCTTCGGCTCGACGGTGGAGCGTACCCAGAGACCGGTCTGCACCACCTCGACCACGGCGCCGGGTGCGAACCAGTAGACCCGGGGCGCGACCTCCTCGGCGCCGGGCAGCGGCGGGCGGTGGCTGAGCACGGCGGGCCGGCGGGCCCGCGAGTTGGGGTGCGCCCGGGGCGTGTAGGACAGTTCGAGCGCGTACGGCGCCCAGCCGAACGCGCCGTCCGGCAGCACGGTGCGGATCTCGTACCGGTGCGGGCTGCCGATCGGTACGCCGGTGTAGCAGGTGACGTCGGTGTTCAGCAGGTCGGCGAGCGCTTGGCCGAACGCCTCGCCCTCGGGGATGCGGACCTCGCCGAACTGCACGAAGCGCACCCGCTGCCGGTTCTCCTCGTCGAGTCCGCGCCAGAAGCGCACCACGTCGTCGAGCGACAGCGGCGGCGTGCCGGGGCAGCCCAGCAGCACGGTCATGGTCGCGGCCTGACACGGCACGTACGCGGTGAGCCGTTGGCGTTGCGGGTCGACCACCTGCGGGTCGCGGTTGCTGTGGATCCAGACCCCGGCGGGGATCGGCTCGATCTCGGCGGTGGCGCTGGACGGCCGGGTGTCGATCGCGGCCCGGTCCCATCGCGGCGTCGGGTAGCGCTTGGCGTCCCAGGCGGGCGGACGGCCGGGCCGGAACCGCACCCAGCCGCTGCCCGGTGCGGAGTGGACGAACAGCGTTCCGGCGGAGCCGCGTACCAGGTCGCCGTCCGGGGCGATGACGGTGCGGTTGAGGCGTTCGGAGAGCCACTGACCGGCCATCGCGGCCGAGTTGCCGTGCCGGCCGCAGGCGATGAGCCGGATGCCGCGGCGGCGGCGCGGCAGCACACCGGCCATCGACTCCCACGCGCTGATCGGCATGCCGTCGCCGAGGTCGAGCACGACCACGTCGTTCTCCGCGTCCTCGATCATGGACAGCGCCAGCGACTGGGCCTCCGGGCTGATGGCGTCGTCGGCGTGCACCACCAGGGCGTTGCCGACGGTGTGCTGGACGACGCCCTCGGGGCGGTCCTTGCCGCCGCCGAACAGGTCCCGGAACCGGGTTGCCATGATCGACCTACCCCACTTCTGCGGCCGCGAGGGCCCTCATGCTCAGCGCCGGGCCCTGGGGCACCAGCGCGAGTAGTTCTCTCGGGAAGGGAACGTTCACGACCCGGTCGAGCTTGAGCGCCCGTACCGCGTCCTGGTCGCCGATCGGGTACGCCTTTCCGTCGTCCGCGATGTACGTGGGCAGGGGTTGCGCCGCACCGGAGCCGACCGGCGCCGGAAGCACCGCCATGCCGCTGCCGGGCGCGGTGAGCACCGTCGCGCGGCCGTCGGGGCGGACACCGGAGCGGGCCAGCGGGGCGAGCACGGCGGTGCTGTCGAACCGTGTCCCGTCGACCGCGCTCTGGCGCAGGCACAGCGCGTACGGGCCGGGTTCCTGCGGGGTGAGGCCGGTCAGATCGGGCAGCCGGGTGAGCAGTGACCGGTCGGCCGACATCCGGGCCGCGGCGAGGTCGGCGGCGCTCAGCTCCACCGGCTCCTCACCGGAGGTGGCGGTGGCGAGCAGGAACTCGGTCCGGCTCAGCGGCGCGAGGCCGTCGCGGCGCAGCACCAGCAACTGTTCGGCGCCGGTGTCGGGCCGCTGCCGGAACAGTGTGCCGATCGGGTACGTCCGGTCGCCGACCCGCCCGGAGCGGCCCGCGCCGGGGATCGTGGCCGGGGCCAGGTCCGGCCCGTCGGGCAGGAAGTCGAGCCAGTCCTGCGGTGCGGGCACCTTGCGGGTGGTGGTGGCGCCGAGCGCGACGAGCACCGCCGGGTCGACGACCCGGTGCCTGCGGCCGGCGGTCACCAGATAGGTGGGTCCGTCGGCGGCGCGGACGACGGCGAAGCGGTCGGCCGGCAGCGGTACCGCCTCGGCGCGCGGGTCGAGGTTGAGGCCGAGGCGGTCGCCGGGTTCGTCGGTGACCGAGCCGGGCAGGCAGGCCAGCCACGGACCGGCGACCATCTGCCCGGTGGCGACCGACTGCGGGGCGCCGTCGATGCCGATCGACGGTCCGCGCGGGACGTCCTTGATCGACTCCTTGGAGATGAGCTTCACGGTGGCGCCGCTGCCCTGGATCAGCATGGCCGAGGTCAGGTTCGGCGTCGGGCGCAGCATCCCGTCGAGGTAGACGTACCGGTTGCCGCTCTCCTTCTCGACCAGGATCACGCCGCTGCGGGTGTACGCCTTGCTGCCGCCGGGGACGATCCAGCCGTAGACGGCGAACCCGGCGACGACCAGGACGCTGATGAGCACCCCGAAGGCCAGGCCGGTGACGGCACGCTGCCCGGGTATCTCCGCTGTGGACGGGTCGCCCTGCACCAGGGCGGAACTCAACCGGCCCATCATGAACTGGTGGGCGTGGACGTGGTCGCGCTGGGTCTGCACGGCCGGCTACCCGAAGAGTCCGCGGGCCCAGGCGTAGAGCCCGAGCACCTGGGCGAGCACCGGCAGCACGGCCAGGCCGGTCGCGACGTCCAGCCCGCCGGCGGTGTACTCCCAGAACGGCAGCATGCGTCGCGGCCACGGCCGCAGCGCGGCCATCACCAGCGGCACCAGGAGGGCGACGAGCCCGCCGAGCAGGACGTACCGGCCGGTCGGGGCGAGCTCGTCGGAGAACATCAGGGCCACCATGAGGTAGCCGACGGTACCGGCCGCGACCAGGGCGACCCGCTGCCAGAAACCGAAGAAGGTACGCGAGCGCAACAGGATTGCACTCGATGTCACCAGCACGAGCGTCCACCCGGACCAGCCCGGCGCCCGCATGGTGTGGTGCATCAGCACCGGCAGGACCAGCGCGGACGCGGTCATGCAGGCGGTCAGGTAGGTGTCCGCCTCGTCGGCGCGCGACTTGACCAGGTCGGAGTCCTCCGGCTCGATGTCGTACGACATGTCGGCGCCGGTCTTCGGCAGCTGCGGTCCGCGCAGCCGGGCCAGCTTCACCGCCGCCCGCGGCGCGATCACGATCAGCACCAGGATCACCGACACCGCTACGGCGGACACCTGCGGCGCGGTGAGCGCGAACCCGTCGCCGGCCAGCAGGACGAGCACCACCATCGCGGCGGTCAGCGCGACGATCAGCAGCGGGGCGAACGGCATGACCGGTGTGACCGTCCGCTGCGCGATCAGCAGGAACGCGGTCACCCCGACGACCGCGACGGCGGCGGCCAGCCCGGCGGCGGCGGTCCAGGCCACGCCGTCCGGGTCACCGTCGACGGCGCTGGACGCGGCCACCGCCGCGAAGAACGCCGCGCCGCCGCCGAACAGCAGCGGGAACGCGCCGTCGGTCTGCTGGCGGGCGCTGACGATCGCCGCGGTGAACAACCCGGCCGCGAGCACCGCGCCGGCGATCACCTGGGGCAGCACCGGGCCCCGGTCCACGAGGACGGCGGCGATCAGGCCCATCGCCACCAGGGAGAGCACCAGGAACAGCACCCGGCGGTACTCCGGCTGCCACCTGTCGGCCCGCCGGTTGACCACTGTGGCGACGCCCTCGGCCAGGTCGTCGAAGTCGAGTTCGGGCAGCGGGTCCTGCGCCGGGCGCAGGTGCAGTTCCTCGCCCTCCAGCCAGTCCAGGCTCTCCGGCGTACCGGACAGCTCGAACGGCGCCTGACCGAGGCGTTGCAGCACCCACGACTCGTCGGGCACCTCGCCGTCGGGCACCCGGGCCAGGTCGGTGGTGTGCCGCACCAGCAGCGGCATCAGGTTCGCCACCGGCATCCGGGCCGGTACGGCCAGATCGGCCCGGCGCGCCGGGCCGATCACCGTGATCCGGCACAGTTGGTCGTTGAGCGCTGCGGTCACCAGCGAGCCTCTCTCATCGGGCCGTGTCCGACACGAAACCGGTCTGCATCAGGCGTACGCCGCGCCGGGTGACGAGCTGGGCGCGTCCGGGCGGCAGTTGGCGGGGCTTCGCCTCGCCGAGGAACTTGCCCTCCTCCTTGGGGTAGGAGAAGAGCGTCGCGGGCGTGCCCAGCTCCCACATCCGCCGGATCACCGGGTCCATCATGGCCCGCATCGCGCCGGAGGTGCTGCGCGCGACGATCACGTGCAGGCCGATGTAGGCGCCCTGGGCCAGCAACGGCAGAAGCGGGTCGAGCGTCGAGCCCATCCCGGTGCTCTTGGTCATCAGGTCGTAGTCGTCGACGATGACGAACAGCTCCGGCCCCTCCCACCAGTCGCGTCTGCGCATCCGCTCGGACGAGACGTCCGCACCGGGCATCCGCCGGTTCATCGAGACCGACGCCTGGCCGGCCAGCTCGTGCATCTTGTCGCCGGTGAACGCGAAGCCCACCTGGTACGCGGCGCCGATCGCGGTGTCCAGGTCGCGGCGCGAGTCGCCGAGCACGACCTTCGCCCGCTCCGGCGGGTAGTGCTGCTGGATGGACCGCAGGACGAGCCGGAGCATGTTGGTCTTGCCGGTCTCGCTGTCGCCGAGGACCAGCATGTGCGGGGTGGTCATGAAGTCGTGCCAGACCGGGGCGAGACGCTGCTCGTCCTGGCCGATGACGAACTTGAAGTCGGACTCGGGCGGCGGCAGTGTCTCGACCATCAGGTGCGCCGGGAGCATCCGTACCGGCGGGGCGGCCGGGCCGGGCCAGAACGTGCCGATCTCCTCGACCACCGACTTGGTCGCCTCGGCCAGGTCGCCCACCTCGGAGCTGCCGTCCATCCGGGGCAGCGCGGCCAGGAAGTGCAGCGCGCCGCCGGTGAGGCCGCGGCCGACCTGGTTGGGCACGGTGGCCGCCTTGCGGGAGCCGTGCTCGGACTCCATCGCGTCGCCGAGCCGCAGCTCCAGCTTCGTGCCCAGCAGGTCCCGCATCCAGGTACGCAGCTCCGACCAGCGGGTCGCGGTGACGATCACGTGCACGCCGAAGGACAGGCCACGCGAGGCGAGTTCCTGGAACTTCTGCTCCAGCTCCTGGAAGTCCTGCTTCATCGTGTACCAGCCGTCGATGACCAGGAAGACGTGCCCGAAGCCGTCCTCGATCACCCCCTCGGCGACCTTGGCCAGGTAGGTGGACATGGAGTCGAGGCCGTGCCGCGCGAACTCGGCCTCGCGTCGCTCCATGACCTGGAGGACCTCCTCGACCGTCCGGACGACGCGGTCGCGTTCCATCCGGGTGGCGATCGAGCCGACGTGCGGCAGGCCGGCGATCGAGGCGAGCCCGCCGCCGCCGAAGTCGAGGCCGTAGAACTGCACCTCACGCGGCGTGTTCGCCAGCGACAGCGCCAGGATCAGGCTGCGCAGCAGCGTCGACTTGCCGCTCTGCGGGGCGCCGGCGATGCCGACGTGGCCGTCCGCTCCGTTCAGGTCGACCACCAGCAGCTCGCGCAACTGCTCGGCGGGCCGGTCCACCACACCCACCGGAACCCGCAGCCCACCCTGGACGGCCGGGTCGTCGATGGTCATGCCGCGTACCGGGTCGGGCAGCACGCTCGGCATGAGCGAGTCCAGACTGGGCGCGCTGGACAGCGGCGGCAGCCAGACCTGGCGGGCCGGCGGGCCCGAGCCGGCGAGCCGGTCCAGCAGCACCTCGACCAGGCTCGGCCCGTTCGCGTCGGCGGCGGGCTCCTCGACCTGCTCGGCCACGCGATCCGGCCCGGGGTCGTGGCGCACCGCCACCTGCCGGGTGGTGAACGGCACCACGTCCGCGGTGGGCTCGTCCCCGGCGTCCGCGACGCCGCCGCGGCGTCCACTTCCGGTGTACGCGCCGGAGACGTACGCCGCCTTGAAGCGCACCAGGTTCGTGGTGTCCACCTTCAGGTAGCCGTTTCCCGGCTCGGGCGGCAGCTCGTACGCCGCGCCCACGCCGATCACCGACCGCGACTCCATCGAGGAGAACGTGCGCAGCGCCAGCCGGTACGACAGGTGCCCCTCGACCCGGTTGATCCGCCCCTCGTCCAGCCGCTGGGAGGCGAGCAGCAGGTGCACGCCGAGCGACCGGCCGAGCCGGCCGATGGACACGAACAGGTCCATGAACTCGCTCTTGCTGGACAGCAGCTCGCTGAACTCGTCCACGATGATCAGCAGCACCGGGAACGGCACGAGCTGGGCGCCGTTGCCGCGCGCCTTCTCGTAGTCGAACAGCGAGGCGTAGCCGCTGGCCCGCAGCATCTCCTGCCGCCGGGTCATCTCGCCGTTGAGCGCGTCCTGCATCCGGTCGACGAGCGGCAGCTCGTCGGCCAGGTTGGTGATCACCGCCGAGGTGTGCGGCAGCTTGTCCATGCCGAGGAAGGTGGCGCCGCCCTTGAAGTCGACGAGCACCAGGTTGAGGATCTCCGAGCTGTGCGTCGCGGCCAGGCCGCAGACGAGGGTACGCAGCAGCTCCGACTTGCCCGAGCCGGTGGCGCCGATGAGCAGGCCGTGCGGTCCCATGCCGCCCTGCGCGGACTCCTTCAGGTCCAGCTCGATGACCTCACCCTCCTCGGTGACGCCGATCGGCACCATGAGGCGGTTGCGCTGCGGCGTCCGGGTCCGCCACAGCGCCGGCACGTCGAAGGTCATCGCGTCGCGGATGCCGAGCAGCGTGGTCAGCTCGAAGCTGGTGTCCAGCGGCTCGTCGGAGACCTCCAGCGTGCCGCTGGTCCGCTTCGGCGCGATGATCCGGGCCAGCGCCTCGCACCGGGTCCGGTCCAGGCCGTCCCGCTTGGCCGAGCCGGTCGTGGCGCCGGCCGGGAACTCCACGACGTCGTCGGTGACGGTCAGCCGCAGCACCTTGGGACCGCCGGGCATCGCGCCGGTCAGGTCGAGCAGCACCACGTTGCGGATGCCCGCGCCGAGCAGGCGGGAGCTGTCCGGCAGGTCCACCAGGTGCGCGACGATCACCAGGAACGGCTCGGTGGTGGTCGACTTGACGGCCCGGTCGTGGTCGCCCCGGTCGGTGATCTCCGGGCCGAGCATGTCCATCAGCGCGTCGTGGCTGCCGGCGAACATCCGGACCGGGCCCGCCGCGTCGTACGCGGTGGGATGGGCGTTGTGCGGCAGCCACTTGACCCACTCCCACGGACCCCGGTGCACCTCGGCGGCGAGCACCGCGATCCGCAGCTCGTCCGGGGCGTGGAAGGTGGCGAGCTGCGCCACCACGGCGCGGGCCAGGTCGATCGCCGGGTCGATCGCCCCCTCGAACTCGACGCTGGTGAAGCTCGGCAGGCCGACGGAGGTGGGGATGCCGGACACCGTCCGGTACGCCTCGGAGAACCGGCGCAGCGAGATCGACGACAGCGGTTCGAGGTCCTCGATCGGCTTGGTCGACGGCGGGTTGAACTTCAGCATCGCGGTCTGCCGGCCGAGACCGATCCGGACCCGGCCGAAGTCGTCGTGGCTGGGCCGGCGCTCCCACAGCCGGCTGCCCATCGCGATCGACCACAGCCAGCCCGGCTGCGGGTTGTTCCACAGCACGTGCCGGCGCTGCTGGTCGGCGGCCTCGCGGGCCTGCTTGCGCAGCTGCCCGATGTAGCGCAGGAAGTCACGCCGCTCGCCGCGCATCTTGCGTTTGCGCTCGGCGGCCGCCCGGCCGATCTGCATGACGCCCATGAGCAGCATGCCGCCGGCCATCGCGCCGCCCATCACGTACATGATCGGGGTGCGGTTGTAGAGGCCGAACATGGCGAGCATCGCGCCCATGCCGAGGCCCATCGGCACGACCATCGCGAACGAGCGGAAGTCGAGCGGGGCCTCCTCCGCCATCAGCGGCGGCTCCTGGAGCTCGATGGAACCTTCCGGCGCCTCCGGGCCCGGCGCGCGGGGCGGTCGCTTGACGGTGACCGTACTCATCCGAGTGTCCCCGCGTCCGCGCCGTCGCCGCCCCAGACGGTGCGCTCCTGGCGCAGCAGCTTCACCGCGTAGCGGTCGTTGCGGTAGCGCTCGGCCACCTTGACGTCGTCGTCCTCCTCGGCCTGGCGCTTCTTCTCCTTCTTCGCCCGCTCCTCCTCGTCCCTGCGGCGTCGCTCCTGCTCGGCCCAGAACGCCTCGGCGCGGGCGGCGGCAGCCTTCTCCTCGTCGGCGAGCGACGCCGTGAACTCGGCGTCGCTGACGCCGGGCTCACCGCACCGCCGCATCTTCTCCAGGTCGGCGCTGAAGAAGTCGATTGTGCCGTCGGACGGCCGGGGCGCCTTCGCGGGCGCCACGCGCCGCCAGACGGCGCGCGGGGGCTGCGGTGTCTCCGACATGGTCACCCTTCCCTGCCGTCGTCAGCTGACGGTCCGGTCAGCCAGTCCGCGTCGCTGAGGTCGTCCCAGCCCGCCGTGTCGTCCGGGTCGTCGTCCGGGCGGACCAGCGGCACGTGGTCGTCGGCCGCCGGCCGGGCGTGGTCACCGCCCCAGACGGCGTCGTCCTCGCGCAGCCCGGCGGGCTCCCGGCCGGCGCCGGGTTCGCTGTCGTCGTCGCGGTCGGAGGGACGCCGGACCGTGCCGGCCCGGGCCGGGTCGCCGGGGTCCGCGCCGACCGTCGCGCGGCCGGACGTCTGCGGTCCGGGACCGGCGAGTCCGGCCACGGCGGCGGCCAGCCCGAGGGCGCCGGGGACCGCGACCGCCACCTCACCGTCGGCCACGGCAGCGGCCACGCCGGTCTTCCGGTGCGTCCCCTCCGGACTGCCGCCTCCCGGCGACGCCGTCTGGTTCGCCTGCGCGGGCGGGTTCCCCTGCCCGGGCGGGTTCGGCTGCGCCGGCGGATTCGACTGTGCCGGCTGGTTCGGCGCGGCTGCCTGGGCGGGTGGGTTCGCCACCGGGCCGGGTTGGGCGGGCAGGCCCGGCTGGCCGGGCACGCCCGGCTGGCCCACGATCACCGGAGCCGCCACGACACCGCCGACCACCGGCTCCGCCGGAGCCGACACGACGGCCGGAGGCGACGCGACGGCTGGAGGCGGCGCAACAACCGTGGGCGGTGCGCCGGCCGCGGGCGGCTCGGCCCGCGGCGGCGGTTCCACCGCTGGGGACAGGTCGACCACGGTCGGCACCTCCACCGCCGTCGGCGGTGCGATCACCTCGGGTACGGGCGCAGCCGGCGACGTACCGCCGATGCCGGGCACGGGCGCTGCCGGAACCTCCGGCGCGGCCGGTTCCTCGGCGGCGGCCTCCGGCCCGCCCGGATCCGGGCCGGCGGGCGGACCGTCCGGGCCCGGTTGCGAGCCCGGCACGCCGGCGACCGGCGCGGAGCCGTCGAGTCCCGCGCCACCGGCCGCCGTGCCGCCACCCGTCTCCGGCGCGCCGTCCCCCGGTCCGGCCGGGGTCCAGTCGGCCCCGTCCGGCCGGATCAGGCCGGACGCGTCGGGCGCGGTCCGGGGTGCGGTGCCAGCGGGCGCGTTGCTGCCCGGCGGGCCGGCCATCGACGGCACCACACCGGCCGTCGGCGGCGTCGCACTGGTCCTCGGCGGCACGGGAGGCGCGGAGTGGGCCGGCTCCCCCAGCCCGGCGCCGCCGGTGTCCACCCCCGTCGGCGCGTGCGGTGTGCCGGTGTCGGGGGTCGACGGGCGCCAGTCGTCGAGGTCGGCCTGGATCAGCCCGGAGGCGTCGGGCGCGTCCGGGACACCGCCGCCGGACGTGCCGGCGCCCGGCGCACCCGGCGCTCCGGGCATCATCGGCATGGCGGGGCCGGCCGGCGAGTCGACGCCGACGCCCGGAACCACGGGCGGGGCGGTGGGGATCTGCGGGCCGTCGACGCCGAGCCCGTCACCACCGGCCGGCGCACCGCCCGACCCGTCCGGTACACCCGCGTCCACGCCCACCGGTCCCCAGGCCTCCGGATCGCCGCTGACGAGTCCCCGGGCGTCGGGCGACTCGGCCCCGCCGGGATTGTTCGCGCCGCCCGCGGGCCCCGGCATGCCGGGCATGGGCGGCATGCCCGCACCGAGCCCGGCGCCGCCGGACGAGGCGCCGGCCGGCGCGCCGGGGACCTGCACGCCGTCGAACCCGGGTGACCGCCAGTCCGCCTCGTCGCCCTCCACCAGGCCCTTGGCGTCAGGGGCCTCGGGGACACCGGATCCGCCGCCGGCACCGGCACCGGGAGCGCCCGCGCCGGGCATGCCCGGCATCATCGGCGACTGGAAGCCGCCGCCACCGGGCACGGCGCCGCCGGGGGCGGCCGGGATGTCCACACCGTCGACGGCGCCGGGGACGAAGTCGTCGCTGTTGCCGAGCAGCCCGTTCGCGTCCGGCTTCTCCGGCAGGCTCGGGCTACCACCTGCGCCGGGGCCGGCGCCGCCGGGTGAGCCGAAGCCGGGGACGCCCGGCGCGGTGAAGCCGCCGCCCGGTCTGCCGATGCCTGCGCCCGTGCCCGCCCCGGGCTTCGGGCCGCCCACGTCACCCGGTCCGGAGAACGACGGCGGCCTGACCGAACCGGCGCCGCCCGCGCCGCCGCCCAGGTTGGCCGAGCCGGGCGGCTTGATGCCCGGCGGAACCACACCGGGGACGAACCCGCCCGGCAGGCCGCCACCACCCGGTAGGCCGCCACCGCCCGGGAAACCGGCTCCCCCCGGCCCGTTGATGCCCGGGGCGTCGAAGCCGGGCAGCCCGCTGCCGCCGCCGCCGCCGGGCGTGGGGCCACCGATCTCACCGGGACCCGAGAACGTCGGCGGGGTGATTCCTCCCGGCCCCTGGCCGGGACCCGGGCCACCGATGCCCGCCAGGTTCGGCGGGGTGATCGTGGGCACCGTGATGTTCGGCGGCGCGCTGACGGCCGGCGTGGTGATGCCGCCGATGTGCGGCGTGGTGAAGCCCGGCGGGGTGAGCCCCGGCGGGGTCGTGAACGTCGGCGTCGTGAAGGTCGGCGACGGGATCGGCGGGCCCGTCGGCACGTTGATGCTGGGCGTGGGCATGCTGACCGTGGACGTCGCCGCCTTGTCGGTGGTCATCCGGTACTTCTCGGCGACCGTGTGGACGACATCGGCCATCTGCAGGGCCATCGGCTTCTCGTACTCGGTGCCGCTGATCGGCACCGGGCCGTCGCCGCTGCCGACGCCGTTCTGGGAGGCGATCGTCGCCCAGGCGCCGTCCAGGTAGGCGATCGTCTGCTGGGCCCAGGAGAGGTGGTTGGCGGCGTCGTAGAGCTGCGACGGAAGCGACGTGACGTTCGTCGACGAGTTGATGTCGTTGGACACCGTGGTGGAGTCCGGAACCGCGCCGCCGGCCAGGTGCTCGGCCTGCTTGCCGAGCAGGTCGGCGTAGTAGTTCATCTTGTCGCGGAACCCGTTGGCCGCCGGCCCCTTCCACGCCTTGTCGTCGCCGACCATCGAGGTGACAGCGGTACGGATGGTCTGTTCGAGCCAGATCAGCAGGTCCTGGGTCGCCTGGAAGGCCTGCGCGGTCTCGACGACGGACCGGACGCTCACCAGCGTTTCGGCGTGGTCCCGCCCGCTCTCGGTGGTCAGCGCGGCGCCACCGTTCACCGCGGCCTCGAGCTTCCGCCAGCCCCGGGTCTCCTTCGCCCAGGTCTGGTAGTCGTACAGGTCGCTGACGGGGACCGCCTTCGGTGGGAAGGTGGCCGCCTCCTCCGCGGGGTCGTTCCACCCGTCGAGCTTGCTGTCACCGAGACCGTTGCCCATGCCCTGTCCCTCTTCGCGAGCGGCGAGACCTGTTCGCCCGCGTCAGTTTCCGTCGGTCTTGACGACCTTCTGGCCGTAGGTCTTCAGGTTGTCCAGGCCATTGAAGGAGTCACCCATGATCTCGCTGAGCTTGTCGGTGGTGAGCGCGTTGAGCTCTTCGAGGTTCTCGTACTCCGCGGCCATCTTCAGCAGGGCGGTCTGCACCGCGAGCAGGGCGGTGTTCATGTTGACGAGCATGTCCTTCATGTCGCCCTTGACGCCGCCGTCGTGGGCCGTCGCCCCGACGATCGCCTGCCGCAGCACCTCGGCCCGGGCGAAGGCACCGGGCCGCGGGTCGATCGCGCTCAGCTTGTCGGCCGTGGTGAGCAGGATGTTCCCGGCGCCGGTGATGCGGCCCAGCACGTCCTCCGCGAACCACTTCAGCGCGGCGGTGTTGACCGCCACGCCACTGGTCGAGGCGGTGTCACCCTTGAACGTCGGGTTGATCGCCGGTGGTTCGAAGCCCGAGCCGGTCGAGATCTTGTCGTCGATCCAGTCGGACTGGTCGGTGAACGCGGGCGGCTTCACGTTCGACGGGTCGGTGATGTTGTCCTTGTACGTCTTGACGAGGTTCTTCCAGCCGTCGGTGTCGAGGATGTTCTTGTCGTACCAGTCGCGGGCCTCGATCCACTCCGGATGCTCTGCGCGGACCTCGTCCTTCCACTTCTCGAAGTTCACCCCGGTGCGGCTGTTCTGGTGCTTGTTGTAGAAGGCCATCCAGGAGTCGTACGCCGCCTGCACGGTGCCGTCCGGCTTCTTGAGGACGTCGTCACCCATGCCGTAGGCGTCCATCGCGCTGATGGCTTTGTCGTTGGGATATCCCCAGTCAATGGTGGCCAAGGAACTCACTCCACTCGAATGTCGACGGCGGAACGAAGGCGCAGACCCCAGCGGCCCGGGTCGTCAAGCTCACCGGGCCGGGGACGGACAACGTGGTAGGCCGCCACGCGTCCGCGGCGGCCGTCGAGCGGATCAGCCGCCGCGGACGTCGTTCCAGATCATGGCGTGACGCTGCTCGGTGGTGCCGTAGTTGTCCGAGATCTGCAGCAGAGTCTGGCGGGCCTGCTCGAGGTAGGCGACCATCGAGTCGGCCGCCTGGTTCCAGGCCAGCTTCGAGACCTTGTACTGCTCCTGGGCGGCACCGGTCCACTGGGCGAGGCTGGCCTCGACCGTTTGCTCCATCCCCTCCAGCGACGACTGGATCTGGCCGTTGATGCGGTTCATGTCGGTCAGCACGGCGTCTGCCTGCACGAAATCGAAGGTGTAGTTGGACATGTCGGTCCTCTCGGGAGATCGGGGGTCGGGGTGCGGCTCAGATGCCCGGCAGGGCCGCACCGAAGGAGTTGGCCACGCTCGACGCCTCGTCCTCGGCCGTCTGGTAGCCCTTGGTGGTGACACCCATGACCTCGAGCATGTTGAGCAGCTCGTTGATCACCCGCTGGAAGGCGTTCTCCCAGTTGTCCATGGCCTGGTTGAATCCCTGCGACGCCTGGCCGGTCCAGGAGGAGATCAGGATGGCCATCTGGCCGTTGACCGCGCGCAGCTGGCCGGTGAATTCGGTGGCCTTGTCGGAGAACTCCTGGGCAGCCCGCTGCATACCCTCTTCGGTGGTGCTGACGATCGGCATCGTCACGGTCGGACTCCTCGTGTCAGGGAAAGGTGGCAGGGAAGAGTGTTGATCCGCGGCCGTGCCCCGCGGCAACCCGGTCGCGCCACCATGTCCGAACGTCACCCAACATTGCACGGCAGTGCCCCCGGAACGGGCGGCGCCGGCCGACAGCCCGGGAAGAGTGGTTGCACTTTCATGCACTGATCCCCGGCCGGAGTTCCGGCTCGACCGCGGCGGCGTCTTCACTGGACCGCGACGTCGAGGGAGTGGTCCGTCGTGAACTACAGCGAGCGCATCGAAGGCCTGTTCCAGGAGTACGAGCGGCAGCGCAACAGCCTCGCCGAGATGCAGGCCCGGATGAGCGCCCTCTCGGCCACCGCGACGTCACCGCGGCGGGAGGTGAGCGTGACCGTCGGCCAGAACGGCGTGCTGACCGACATCCAGTTCCCCTCCGGCGCCCACAAGCGGCTCACCACCGCCGACCTGACCCGGCTCATCCTGGAGACCTACGCCGACGCCAAGGAACAGGTCATGAACCAGGCGGCCGAGGTGCTGGCGCCGGTGCTGCCGGACGGCCTCGATGCCCACAAGCTGGTCCGGGGCCAGGCCGGGGCCGACGCGTTCCTGCCCAAGGAACCCCGCATGGTGACGAGCGTGCGGGAACTCCTGACCCGGGGGCCCGAATGATCAGCAACAATCCCGGCGGACGGCTGTGGGTCGACCCGGACGGCGTGGAAGGGCTCGGCAAGGCGTACGAGTCGCACGTGCAGCTCTACGAGTCCTACCTCTCCCAGTTGACCGCCCTGCGCGCCCGGTACGCCAACGCCTGGGGCGACGACGACATGGGCGAGCAGTTCTCGACCAAGTTCCTGGAGGGCCTGGACAACCTCGAAGCGATCATCGGCGGCGTCAAGGGCACCCTGCGCTACACCGCCCAGGGCCTCACGGAGAGCGGCCGGGCGTACCGGGAGGCCGACGAGGCCGCCCTGGACGTCAGCCGGAAGATGGCGAAGGACTTCGACGACCTGGACCGCCCCCCGTACACGACGCGGGCGGCGGTCACGAACCCGGCGCTGGAGCCCGCCGCGGAGGGTGAGCCGCGCCGGCAACATCTGCTGTCCCGCCGCCTGGCGGTCGGCGAGCCGGTCGGCGAGCGGGCCCGGCTCCTTCCGCAGCAGCAGGGCACCCCGATGCTGCCGCTGGAGCCCGCCGAGGCGCCGACCCCGCTCACCGCCGCCCACCCGGCGATCTCGTCCTACTTCACGGCTCCGGAGTACGCGACCGCGCACGTCGGCGGCCGGCCGCTGCCCGAGGAGTACCGGCTGATCGCGCTCAACCCGTTCGAGGACGGCACCACCCGGGTGGACGCGAACCTGTACGACTCGATCACCCCGCTTACCGGCACCCCCGTCACCACGCCCGACGGCACGACGATCGATCCCGGACAGGGCCGGTTCTTCGTGGTCAAGGAGAACCCGGCCGTGGACCCCACCGCGCCCGGCTACCAGCCGTTGTACCTGAGCTACGCGCCCGACGGCACGCCCACCCCGATCATCCCCGGCGCCTGAGCGCCACCCACCCGCGCCTCGCTAGGACATGCCCGACTTCCACATCCCCAACGACCCGCAGTGGCAGTGGGCGTACGACCTGATCCTCGTCGCCGTCGGCGAGGAGTATCCGAAGGCCGACCCCGCCGCCCTGCGGGCCATGGGCGACGAGCTGTACGCGCTCAGCAGCACCATCCTCAACGGGATGGGCGCGACCGCCAACCTCGGCTACGGGCTGGCCGGGAGCCTGTCCGGCCCGGCGATGGACGCGTTCCAGCAGTACCAGGTCGGGATCACCAAGAACGTGCCGGCCGGCGGCAACATCGCGCTGGCGCTGGGCGGCTCGGCCTACAACTTCGCGCTGGACTCGGAGAACACCCAGTACAACATCGTCATCGCGGCCTTCACGCAGGTCGTCGAGATCGCCATCGCGCTGGCCTCGGGCTTCGGCGCGGCGGCGGTGCCGGCACTGATCAAGATCGGTCAGGAGATCGTCGGAGCGTTGATCAGCCTGTTCCGCCAGCGGCTACGGAACATGCTGATGCGGCTGGCCTGGGAGGCGTTCCAGGAGGGCCTGGAGGAACTCTGGCAGAGCGCCGCCGCCCAGGTCACGCAGATCATCGAGGGCAACCGCAAGTCCCTCGACTACAAGGACCTGGCGATCGCGTTCGCCGGCGGCGCCTTCATCGGGGCCGGCGTCAGCGGCGTGCAGATGATCGGCGGCAAGTTCTTCCCGAAGATCAACAACAACGTGCTGTCGCGGGAAGGGCTGTCGGCGCTCGCCGAGACGCTGTTCGAGGGCCTGTTCACCATGATGGTCGGCGGCGGCGGCTTCAACCCGTGGGCCACCATGAGCTCGTCGATGATCGGCGGGATGGCTCACCACTACGCCACAGTGGTCGGCCAGAGCTACGGCCCGGGTGCCGGTGCCGGTGCGCCACCGCCGACGATCGAGACGAACAACCTCACGACCACCGCGCCCACGCCTCCGCCCACGTCCGTGGACGGACCACCAGTTCCCCCACCCGTCGGCTCCTCCGCCGGCCCGGGCGGCGGTCAGGGCGGCGGCCCGGGTCCGCAGCCCTCGGGCGGCCCGGCTGCCGGAGGCAGTTCCGGTCACGGGTCCGGCCCAGGCGAGACCGGGGGGCAGGGGCCTGCGCATCAGGGCTCTGGGGACCAAGGTCCGGGCAACCAGGGCACCGGTCAGGGCAGCGCCGGAAACACCACCACGGGCAGCCAGCCTCCCGGGGGCCAGACCGCGGGCGCTCAGACTCCCGGCGGTCAAACCGCTGGCGCTCAGAACGCGGGAGGTCCAACCGCGGGAGGTCCAACCGCAGGAGGTTCAACCGCAGGAGGTCAGACCGCGGGAGGTCCAGCCGCGGATGGTCAGACCGCCGGTGGTCAGGTCCGCGACGGGTCGCAGGCGGGCGTACCCAACGGCAGCACGAGCCCCGACGGCGTCGGAGGTCAGACGACGAGCGGGCCCGGCACAGCCGGGCCGGGCGTCGGCGCCGACCCACGTGCGGTCGGCGGTGTCGCCACCGGGCCAGGCCCGGCCGCAGGCGGCGAGGCCCCGCGCGCCGATTCGACGGGTACGCCGGGCGGCAACCCGGCGAGCGCCGGCACCGGTACGCCCGCGACCGGCATCCCGGCGGCAGGCGCCGACGTCGCCGCGCCCTACGGCGGCGGGCTCCCCGGGTTCGACACTCCGACGTCGAGCGACGGAACAGCCGGTGTCGACACCCCGGCACCCGTGACCTCGCCCGCCACCACTGCCGACCCGGTGGCCGTCCCGGCCGGTCCCGCACCGTCCACCGCCACGCCGAGCGCAGGCACACCGACAACCACCACGCCGGGCACGGCCACACCGAGCACCGGCACACCGAGTGCCGGCACCGGCATGCCGTCTACGAGCACGTCGACCACGAGCACATCGACCACCGGTACGCCGTCGTCGGGTTCGGCCACCAGCGGCCAGCCGATCGCTCCCGCACGCGACGTCGTCGGCGCCGCACCCCCACCACCGATGGCGCCCGTCGACGGCATCTCGGTCGACGCTCCGGCCGTGGTCACCTCCCCGGCCGTCGATCCGAGTGTCGGCACGCCGTCCCCACTGGAGCAGGCGGTCGCGGGAGCCGTCGACACCGCGCCGACGCCGGACGGACCGACGGCCGCGCGGGACGACACCGCCGAATCGACGCCGGACGGGTCGCGAGGTGTGCAGGCGCCGCCGCTCGCCGTCGCGGACCCTTCCGCACATACCCGGGCCGAGCCGAGCCCGCAGTTCCGGCAGGCCAAGGCGGGCGCGGAGCCGAAACGGCTGCGCACCGAACGGTACGTGCCCTGGAAGGACACCGTCGTCCCCGGCACGCACCTGCTGCGTGGCGAGATCACGACGATCGACTTCACCACCCGGGAGTTCACCGCCGATGGCAGGGACTACCGGTCGTTCGACGTACACCTGGATCTGGTCTCGAGGAACGACCGGATGTCCCCCCGGGAGTTGCGGGACTTCGCGGCGGCGGTGCAGCGCACCGTCGACGAGATGGTCAACGGCCGGTACACGCTGCCCGACGGCCGGCTGCTGCACATCGACCTGGTCGTCGACACGCCGCCGTGGCGCGACGGCATGACCCGCGACTGGCAGGCGGATCCACGCCGCAACCCGCCGGTCGAGGTGACCTCGGAGACCGGGGTGAGCACCGACCAGCACCTGTGGAACACCGGGGACCGCCTCCCGGTGATGGTGCACGAGGTGATGCACTACCTCGGCGCCAAGGAGGGTCACCAGGCCCCCGAGCACCTGTTCACCACAGTGAACCGGCCGGGGGTCATGGGTGTCGAGGTCGACACGCTGCCGACGTCGTCGCAGCAGGCGGCCACCTCGACCGGGCCGACGGACTATCTCACCCCGCAGGATCTGGCGACGATCCACGACGCCGCGCTGACCGCCGGCCCGGTACGCGACCTGCCGTCCCCGCGGACGTCGCACGACCGGACGCCGGACCCGCGTCCGAACCCGCAGATTCCGTCCCGCGCCCCGGCCCCGGCCCCGCCACCACCGCCACCACCGCCCGGCATGACGAGCATGCCGCCACCACCGCCACCACCGCCCGGCATGACGGGCATGCTCCCACCACCACCACCGCCGGGCATGCCGCCACCACCCGGCGTGGCGCCACCGCCGTCGGCCGGTCCCACGACCCAGGCCGTCGACCTGACCCCGACGGACCTCTCACCCGCCACGCTGCGGCACCGCGACCCGAGGCCCTCGCCCACCCCGGTCGGCCAGAGGCTGAACGAGAAGTACGGCGTCGTGCACGTCGTGGATCAGGGGTCGCCCGGTCTGGGCCACCAGGCCGCGACGGTCGCGATGCTCGACGGGCTGGCCGCCACCGGCTACCGAGGCACGGTCGTGTTGACCTATCCCGGCAACAAGACGCCCTACTACGCCGAGCAGCTCGGCCGGCAGCAGGAGTTCGAGACCCCGGCGGGCTCGTACGACCTGTTCCACCGGGAGTGGACCGGCCACCGCGGCGGGATGGACGTCGTCATGCGACCGCAGGGGCCGCAGGGCACGCGGGAGGAGGCCTGGAAGACGACGGACTGGCCCGGCGCGCCACGGGCCAAGGCGTGGCAGGTGGACCGGCAGAAGGAGTTCCGGGAGAAGAAGATCCGCGAGCAGGGCAACACCCAGAGCCTGCGCATGGACGAGCTCGCCACCAGCCTGCTCCCCGAGGGCGACGTGCTGACCGTGCTTCCGGCCGTCGACGTACCGAAGAACGACGACGGCTCGGAGTGGACCGCGGAGCAGAAGCAGGAGTGGTTCCAGCAGGCGTGGGCCGGTCCGCTGCGCGACGCCGCCGGCGGCCGGGACCACGACGTCGTCACGCTCCAGCCGTTCCTGTGGGACCAGTTCCCCCGGCAGGTCCGCAGCGCCGACGGGACGATCACGGATCTCGACCGGGCCTCGACCGGGGTCCCGGCCTACCGCCGCCCGCCGCCCGCCGATCCGCCGCCCGCCCGGGACGTCATCACCGCCACCGGCATTCCCGGAGCCGACGACCTCGCGGCAGTGGTCGACGACCACGCCACCGACGTGGTGCTCGTCTACTACGGCGACACGCCTGACACGCCCCCGCACCAGGAGGTCGTCGACCGGCTGGCCGCCGCGGCCCGGCCCGACCGGAAGACCGTCGTCCTGGTCCTCGGCAACGACAAGCGAGCCCTCACCACGAGCAATGCCGGCGTCCACGTCGCCGCGCTGCCCCGCGTCACACCTGAACAGATGGCCGGGCTCCAGAACCGCGCCACGCTCGTGGTCACCGAGGGCGCGAACACGTGGCAGGAAGCGCTCACGGCGGGCAAGCCCACGCTCTCCGCGACCGGGTCCGCGGGTGACACCCGGCCGTGGGATCACGAGCCCGCGTCGTTCCCCCAGGACGGCCACGACCTGCTCGTGAACGCGTCGGAGTACCTGCGCAGCGGCGGTGATCCCGCGACGGTGCGGGACTTCGTCCAGGACGACGACGGCGGTGTCCGCACGTACTTCGACGGGTGGCGGGACGCCCTCGGCCAGACCGGCTCCGACCAGGTCGACCAGGCCCTCGCCACGGTCACCGGCCTGCCGCTGGCCCCGGACGCCCGCCCGCGCACCGACGCCGCGCCCGGCGCTCCCCCGGCCGACAACACCCTGCGCGTCCCGGGAGTCCTGCCGGACCGGTTCCCCACGCCCAAGACCCGCGACGAGATCGCCCAGGCCCGCGCCGAACAGCACGACACCGCGCCGCGGCGGATCGCGAACACCAGCGCGTACGACGTCATCGACCGCGGGCTCCATCCCGACACCCGCGTGCCCGACGTGGTCGCGCGCTCGTACGAGCAGGCCGGCCTGACCGTTCCGGCGGGCGACCGGCCCCGCCCGCGCCTCGACGCGGTCGACAACCGCATCGCGTACGACCATCGGGTGCTGGACCTCGGCGACCGCAACGTGCAGGACTTCACGGTCAAGGTCTTCCTGGACGCCCGGGACGACGCGGCGGCGGATGCCCGGCCGGACGTGGAGACCCGGGTACGCGACGCGGTCGACGCGATCTACAACCAGGGCTTCCGGATCGGCGCCGATCAGCTCAACGTCACAGTGGAGTTCGTGACCCGGCCGGGCGAGGCGCACGCCGTCGTGGCGCTGCACGGCACCCCGGCACCGACCACCCAGACCGCCTGGTCGACGCACTCCTCCGACCTCGACCTCGCGCACGAGATCGGGCACTTCCTCGGTCTGCGCGACGAGTACTCGGTGGCGGACCGCGCCCTGGACGGCACCTTCGTCAAGGGCGACAACTCGCTGATGGCGACCACCACGCGGCAGCCCGGCAACGATCCACTGTTGCTGGCGCGCAACGTCCACCGGATCGCCGGTCAGCAGCGCGACGTGCTCTCGCCCGACCGTGGCGGGTTGCCGCCCCGCGCGCGGCCGGTCCGCTTCCAGCCCGTACGGGTGCCCGGCGGCCGCAACGCGCGGTTCGACGAGCTGACCCGGCACACCCGCGACGTCGGCCCGGGCAACTACCGGCAGGAGACGGCCGACCTCAAGGACGACGGCGCGCCCATCGGGTTCGTCGTCAACTCGATGCTGCCCGCCGACGACGTCGACCAGATCCCCGAGGTGGTCCGCGCCGTCACCGAAGGGCTCGCCCCGGGCACCACAGTCGCGTTCGTCTTCGGCGTCAACACCACCGCCGAGGTGCCCGACCTCGCCTTCCGGGACGCGGTCGCCCGGGCCGCCCGGCTCGCCGAGGACCTCGACGTGCCGGTGGCTGTCAACGGCTACGCGGTCGGGACGAAGAACGACAAGTTCCCGTACGGCCGCACCCGCAACCAGGTGCTCCGCGACCCCGACACGGTCGCCGCGATCCAGGGACTCGCCCAGGGCGGCCCCGACGGCGACGCCCGGCGCTACCCGTACGTGTCGATCCAGGACTTCGACAGGGGTGCACGGACGACGGCCGACGGCACCCACGTGTTCGACCGCATCGACCGCCGGACCCGTTTCGACCCGGAGTCGGCCGGACCGCAGGACGAGCCACCGGCCCGCCCTTTGATGATCTCCGGCGGTTACCGCGTCGGCGACACCGCGGAGCTGGTCCGGCGTACCCGGGAGCGGCTGGAGCGACGCGCACGCGACCACCAGGCGAGGATGGACGACCTCCCTGCGGGCAGCGAACGCACGACCGAGCAGCAGAAGCTGGCCGCCGTGCGCAACGGCCTCGCCAAGCTCGACACGCAGGCGGGCCGGGACGCGTTCGTCCGGGACTTCACCACAGCCGTGGACGAGGACATGCGCTCCCGGGACCGGCAGGCGAGGGTCCACCCGATGCTGCCGTACTCGCCGGAGCCGAACCTGTTCGTCGACGGCCTGCTCACCCTGGGCCGGCCCGAGGTCCGGTTCGGCGACGCGGGCGCGGAGTTCCTCCTGCTGGCCGAGAGCCTGCACCAGGCGTACGGCGAGGAGCTGGCCGTCGCCCACGGCGCGGCGACACCGGCCGGCCTCCCCGCGGACGTCCTCGCCGTCGACGTCCAGGTCGAGTCGCAGAACAACAGGCATCCCGACCGGGACCTGGCGTTCATGACGGACTTCGTGGGCGCCGCCACGCCCACCGACCTGTCCCGGCTCGCGGCCGACTTCGCCGTCGGCAACTTCCTGCCGCAGTCGCACGCCGTGCCGACGAACGTCAACCGGCAGCTGTTCTACACCGAGGGCACCGGCTTCAAGGAGTACCGGGCCGAACTGCGCAAGCCCGCCGTCGCCGCCCCGAAGCCGTTCGCCGCGCCCACCGACCTGGTGCCCGGCCCGTCGTGGACGTGGCAGCAGACGCTCACGCCGCAGCAGCTGCGGCAGCTCGGCGCACAACCGCACAACAGGTACGTCACCGCCGTCTCGCTGCCGGCGCCGGACACCGCCCCGGCGCCGGACGTCCCGCCCGAGGTCGATCCCGACCTGGACCCGGCGCGGCCGGCCCGGACCGTCGGCCTGCCGAACAGCCAGCGCCTCGTCGCCGCGCACCTCGTCGCGACGTCGAACGACCCCGGAACCATCCAGCAGGAGTTCGCCGCCGCCACCGCCGTCGCCGACCGTGGCGGGCTCGGCCGGCAACCGGGGTCCCTCTACGACGCGATCGCCGGCGGCCTGCCCGGGAGCGACGCGGACGCCCTGCGGACGAGCACACTGCACGCCGGCCGGGACACGATGAGCCTCGACGAGGCCGCGGCGATGCGGCAGCGCAACCCGTACGACAACGGCCATTTCGTCCGGGCCGTGCTCGCCCCCGACCCCGGACCGCAACGCCGCGACACGCCGATCGACGACGCCGAGCGGCAGCGCATCGCCAACGCGCACGACGTGGTCGAGTTCGCCGCCGCCCGCGGCACCCAGGTGCACCTGATCGTGTACGACGACCAGGGCGGGCCGCCGCGCGACCACCCGGTGGTCGGCGCCAAGCCGCGGGGCCGGCTGGAACTGGTCCGCACGATCGACCCGGCGGGCCACGTCACCTACGCGCCCCACGTGCCGGCGTCGACGACCTCGACGAGCGATACCGACGACGACAACGACTCCGACGACGGCAGCGACTCCGGCGGCTTCGACCTGTTCGGCGACGACGACTTCGGCGGCTTCGCCGGCCTCGGCGAGCACGACGGCGACGGCGTCCGCGACGGCGATGAGAGCAGCGGCGTCCACGACAGCGACGACGGCCCCGGCACGCCCGACGACCCGGCGAACCCGCCGACCGACACCCCGGCCACCCGGTCGGCCGACGAGGACAGCACCGCGGCCGAGACCACCACCGCGGAGGGCACCAGCGCCGAGAGGGACAGCGCACGAGAGACCACCGCGGAGGAGACCGCCGCCCGGGAGACCACAGAGGGCGGGACCGGCACGTCGTCGGCCACCGGGACCACTGCGCCGCTGCCGTCGCCCGACGCGGTACGCCGGGGCCTGCCGTCGTATCTGCGGGACAGCCGCACCCTCGGCCTCGCCGAACAGTTGCGCGCCACCGAGAACGCGACGCTCGGCGCGGCGCTGCGGACCCTCGACCCCGGCCTGTCCGACGACGTGGTCGCCACCGTGGAGGCGGACAGCCGCGACGACGTGGACCAGTTCCTCGGCGAGGGCCGCCCGTACCCGGTGACGATCGACGGGCGCCCGGCGGAGCTGCGGGTCACCGCCGTCCTCGACTGGGACGCGCTCACAGTGGACCGGGCCCACGACGACCCGCGCAAGGTCACCGCCAAGAACCGGGAGAACCTCACCCACAAGCTGCGCCACAACCGGGACCGGCGGGTCGAGCCGAAGGTGACAGTCACCGCGATGCCCGGTGTCGTCGTCGGCGTCGGCGGCTCGGTGCCGACGGCACCGGTCACCGAGCACTCCGCCGACCGCAAGGACACCTACACGTCCACCACCACGGTCAAGGTCACCGGGCTGACCGAGGTGACGGTGCCGATCCGGTTCGTCGCCAGGCTCGTGCGGCCCGGCCGTCCCGCCGTCGACCCGGTCGAGACGTCGGGCACCGTCGCTCTCGCCGTACACACGGGGTTGCGGACGGCGGACGCGACAGCGCCGGCCGCCGCGGACCGTGCGCTCGACGCGCCGGTGCCGGGCCGGTTCGGGGTGGAGAGCGTCCGGAGCCGGTCGGCCGATCCCGGCGCCACGTTCTTCGACCAGGTGGAGGCGATCCTCGCCGAGGACGGCATGGCCGACCTCGTGCGGATCGGCGCACCCGGCCGCCCGGTGATGCAGAAGCTGCTCAGCGACGCGGCGTTCTCCGGCAGCCTGCCCACGATGGTGGTCACCGATCCGGCGAACGTCCACGACGGCTGGGTGCGGTCGGGTTCGCTGCCGCGCGCCGCGCGCCGCGGCTGGCGGCGGTTCTTCCCGGGCCGCGCCCGGCAGGTCGAGGTCCGCCTGGTCGCCCGGCGCGTCGAGGAGGTGGAGCGGGTCGACGGGCTCACGCACGTCGACACGTCCGCGCTCGGCGCCGAGAGCACCAGCGCCGCCGCCACCAAGCGGCCGTTCGGCCTGTGGGGCCTCGTCGGCGCGGGTGTGGACACCGCGCCGCTGGGCTTGATCGTCGGGCCGCGGATCGGCGGCGGCCGGGAGCGTGGCGCCACCCGGACGATCGCCGAGCGGACCGGCGGCAAGCAGACGGTGACCGGCACCGCGCCGGGCGTCCGCTACCGGGTCGAGTACGGCGTCCAGGTGCGCGTCCTGGGCCGCGCGCCGCGGATGCTGTCCGGTTCCGTCGACGCGCTCCAGTGGACCACCGGCGACCGGCTGCCCGGCACCGCCCTCGACCCCGACGGCCGGGAGTGGCGCGGACGGCACGGCGCCGACCGGACCCACTTCGCACCGGCACGCATCGAGCGGGGCGAGTCGTTCGGCGGCGCGTACCTGACCCGGGTCGGCGACCGGGGCCTGTACGAGACGGTCGCCGACGCGGTTCGGTCGGTGCCCGGCCACGACCGGTTCCGCCTGGCCACCCGCGACGAGATGCTGCGGCACTTCGGCGACGCGCAGCTCGCCGACGGGCTGACCCCCGAGATCCAGGCCGCGCTGAACCGGGGCACGGACCTGCGGACCCAGCTCTCCCCAGACCAGTTGCGCCACCTGGCGGACCGGATCGTCGGCCCCGGGCTGAAGATCCCGCTGATCCGCACCGGCACGTTCCACGACCACGTCACAGTGGTGACCGTCCAGGGCAGCCTCCGCGACGTGTCCGACGGCGACCTGCTCGGCCACGACAAGATCGGCACCGCCGACAAGCGCACCGCCAGGTCGACGGTGACCAGCGCCCGCGACGACAGCCGGTCGGTCGAGCTGAGCCTGGAACCCCGCGTCCTGGGCCCGCTCGGTCAGGCCGCGTCGACGCTGCTCGGCGGCCCGCGCGCCGCGTTCAGCTGGGGCACCACCGACGAGAGCGCCGTCACCGGCGGGCAGTCCACCGAGAGCGACCACGGACCGGCGCTCGACGACGAGGGCAAACCGGCTGAGGTACGGCTGCGCGAGTTCGCCGCCACCCTCGATCTCACCGTCAGCACCCGGTCCACGGTGCGGGTCAACCAGGCGGGACGGCAGCTGTCGTTCGGGGCGTACGGCCGGGGGGTGCCCGCCGTCGTCGCCGCGTCCGAGACCCGGCCCCGGACGGACCGCCTCGACGTGCGCATGCTCGTGCCGGAGACGCGCGTGTCCCGGCAGCGCCCGGACGCCGAGCCCAGCCCGGTCCCCCGCGACGTGGAGAGCATGGCGTACCCGCCGCCGCTGAGCCGGATGACCGGCGGGCCGCACGACCTCGACGGACGCCGGGTGGAGTCGTTCGTCGGCGCCGACCGGTTGCAGGAGGCAGTGGCCGAGACGCTGCGCGAGGCCGCCCGGGACGACATCTACGTCGCCGAGGACGGCCTGATCTCCACGGTGATCGCCGACGAGCTGTCACCCGAGCGCCTCACCGGTGACGCCGAGCTGTTCAGCCGCCCGCTGGCGCTGAGCAACCTGTGGCACGGCCGCCGGGCCGCCGACGCCCGCGCCGACGTGCGGGTACGGCTGCGCCCGACCAACCCGACGGTGCTCGACGGCGCCGAGTTCGCCCGCGTCAAGCGGACCTTTGCCAGCGGCACCGCCCGCAAGACCACTCACGCGCGCGCGGTCGAACTGAGCGTCTCCGCGACCGGCGTCGCGTCGGGCAGCGGGCCGGTCGCCGACCACGGCGGCAGCACCGGCCGGTCCGGCGGCGCGGTCATCCTGTCCGTCACGCCGTGGCGGCGGGCGTGGGGCCGGATCAGCGAGCGCAGCGCCTCCGGGGTCTCCAAGCTGCGCCTCGGCGGCGGCCGGGCCGAACGTGAGCTGCTGGTACGGGTGGACGTCGAGGCCGAGGTGGTCGCCGAAGCCCGCCACGACAGCAACCTGCGTCCGCTGGGCCGCTGGCCCGGCACACCGGCCCGGCGGGCCGGCCGGCGGCTCACCCTGCCCGGCGCGGTCGTCATGCGGATGACCCCGGCGGAGCTGAAGCGACTCCAGGACCGCGACCGTGCCCGCCGGCACGGCACCGCCGACGTGCGGCTGCACCTGCGGCACGCCGAGAACACCGAGACGCTCCGCGCCGGCCAGCGCGAGCAGGTCGCCCGGCTCAGGAGCGAACAGGCCACGGAACTGGCGAGCCTGCTGCGGCGGCAGCACGTCAGCCCGGACGCCGGCCCCGCCCACCAGCACGAACGCGACGAGCTGGCCGCGCAGCACGACGCGGACATGGCCGCGCTGCTGGCGAAGCAGGATCAGGAGCGCGCCGAGCAGGCCGAGCACCAGCAGCGGGAACGCGACCTGGTGCGCGAGGCGCAGCAGCGGCAGAACGAGGACGCCGCCGAACCCGGCGCACCGGCCCACGCGGCACAACCGGAGTTCCGGCCCGGACCGGCACGGTCCCTCGGCATCGGCGGCGTCACCACCCACGTCGACCTCACCGGCCGTATCCCGCACCTGCGGCGTGCCCTGGCCCGCGCGTCGAGCGAGGAACTCGCCCGGGCGATCCTGCCGCCCACCCGGGACCGCGGCCCGGACGACCCGATCCGAGGGCTCGGCAGCACCGGCTTCCTCGGCGCCGCCCACCTGCACCTGGCCGACGCCCTGAACGGCGGCCGGAGCGGGACGGTACGGCTGGAGCGGCGGTTCCGGGGTGCCACGTACCACGTCACGCTCACCGCCGAGCCGGTCGGCGAGCCGAGCTTCACCGGCATCGACCTGGTCGACGAGCTGTCCGTCACCGACCGCACGGTGGTCGGCGAGGCGCATACCCGTACCACCTCGCAGACGGCGGCGCAGGTCACGCTGACGGGGCGGGCACAGGGCACCGAGACCGACCGGGTCCAGGACGACGCCACCCGCACCACCGGGCACGGCCCGGCCTCCGGCACCGTCGCCGCCGGCCTGACCGGCACCGCCGCCGTCGGCAACCGGGCCACCAAGGCGATCGAGCGCACCGCCCGCACGTACGAGCAGTCGCTGACCGTCTCCGGCCCGGTGCCCACGTACCGCGGGCCGGTCCGCCTCACCGTCACTGTCACCGGGCGCGGGCTGCCCGAGGGCGGCGTGTCGGTCCACGCGGTCCACGACGTCACCACGTACTCGGCGACCGAGGGCCGGGAGCTGGCCACGTCGGGCCCGGTCACACCGGTCGCTGCCGGGCAGACCACCGACGAGGGCCGGCGGCGGTGGCGCGAGGAGGCCGGGTTCGACCGGCTGCCCGAGCCGGGCCGGTACGCCGTCGAGGACGTCCTCGTCGACCTGTCCGACCTGCACGACGCGGCGCGGCAGGCGCTCGTCGCCTCCGGCGCCGCACCCGGCCGGGACGTCGACGCGGCCCTGCGCGACACGCTGACGGTGAGCCGGATCAAGGCGCTGCCGGCGATGCTGAACGGCGCGTACCCGCTGCCGATGCCGGCCGGACCGGGCCGCGACCTGTTCCTCGACGCCCGCCTGGTGGCCCGCCCGAAGCTCCTGCGCGCGGACGCCACGGTGAAGATCGGCGGCTCGGCGAAACGCGCCGCGGACACCGAGTACGAGCAGACCGCGGGCCGTTCGTTCGCGCTGAAGACGGCCGGGCCGCTCGTCGTCGGCGGGGTCGGCCATCCGGGCGGTGCGAGCGCTGTGGGCGAGCGGCAGGAGTTCGCCGCCGTCAACGCGGCCACGCTGGTCGAGCAGCAGCTCTACCGGACCGACCCGGGCGCCCAGGTGAAGGACGAGGGCAAGGTCTCGGTCAGCGCGACCGGCAAGCCGGCCCGGCGCGCCGACCCGGACGACAAGCTCACCGCGGCTGTCGAGTACGACGTCGAGTTCCGTTTCGTCGCGCGTTCCCGCGACGCGGCCGGCAGGCACCGGGCCGGCACGGAGGTCAGAGTGCCCGGCGGCTTCGTGGTCCGGCTGGACGAGGCGGCGGCCCGGGACGTCACCGGCCGGGATCTCCCTCCGGGTCTGCGTACGTCGGCGCTCGCCGTCGCCGACGCGGCGAAGAAGCTGTCCGCCGCGGCGGCCCGCCTGGACGGGCTGACCTCCCGGGCCGACGCGGACCCGGATGCCGTCGCCGCTGCCGAGCTGGCCCTGACGGACGCCGAGAACGCCTGGTGGGACGCCTACCGTGCGCACGAGGCCGAGGTGGCCCCGCCACCACCGGCCCCGGCCCCGCCGGTGGACGTGCGCGCCGCCGAGGTGGCGACGCCCACCGCGCAGGCCCCCGTGGTCGGCGATCCGGTCGACGTCACCACCGGCCGGGTCCTCTACACCGAGGTCGACGCCCGCCTGCCGGGGCTCACCCTGGAACGGACCCACCGCTCCGACTACCTCTGGGGCCGCTGCTTCGGCCCGACCTGGGCGTCCACGCTGGACCAGCGCGTCGTCACCGACGACACGTACGCGCGGTTCCTGGCCGCCGACGGCTCGATCCACACGTACCCGATACCGGCCGAGGGCGACGAGGCGCTGCCGGTCGCCGGACCGGGCGGGCCGCTGCGCCGGCTGGCCGGCGGCGGCTGGCTGCTCACCGAGCCGGGCCGGTCGCTGCTGTTCGCGCCCGCCGACGCGCACGGCGACTCCTGGCTCACCGACGTGGTGACCGACCGCACCGGGTGGCGGATCGAACGCTCCGGCGACGGCACGCCCGAACTGCTGCTCTCCGCGTCCGGCCTCGTGGTGGTGCCGCACCTGGCCGGCGGCCTGGTCGTCGGCGCGCACGTCCGCGCCGCGGGCGACACGGTCCACCTCCCCGCCTTCGGGTACGACGAGCGGCGGCGCCTGGTCGAGGTCCGCAACTCCTCCGGTCACGAGACGCGGCTGCGCTACGACGAGGCGGGCCGGCTCGTGCGCTGGCAGGACCGCAACGGCGAGTGGTTCGGATACCACTACGACGAGGCGGGCCGCTGCGTCCGGGCCGGCGGCGGCGGTGACGTCCTGCGCTACTCGCTGCGCTACGGCGACGGCGTCACGCACGTGACGAACTCGCTGGGCCGGGTGACCCGGTACGAGTTCGACGAGCGCCGGCTGGTCACCGCGATCGTCGACCCGCTGGGCGCCACGGTCCGGCAGGAGTGGGACGCGGCGCACCGGCTGCTGTCGCGCACGGACCCGCTCGGTCGCGTCACCCGGCTAGACCACGACGCGCGCACGCTCACGCTCCCGGACGGCTCGACCCACCCGGTCCCGCCGCGCCCGCCCGCGCACGCGGACGACATCGAGTTCGACGCGCTCGGACGGGTCCGGGCGACCCGGGACCCGGACGGCGCGGTCACGACGTACGGCTGGACCGCCGAGGGGGATCTCGCGTGGCGGGTCCGCCCGGACGGCTCCACGCAACGGTGGTTCTACGACGGTGAAGGGAATCTGGTGGACGTCATCGACGCATCAGGAAGGGCGGTGAGCTTCGAGTACGGCCCCTTCGATCTGCCCACGGCACGGGTGGATCAGGCGGGGAACCGCACCGAGTTCACGTACGACACGGAACTACGGCTGACATCGGTGCGGAATCCGGCCGGTCGGACGTGGCGGTACGAGTACGACGCGGCCGGCCAGCTGTGCGGGCAGACCGACTTCGACGGCCGAACCCAGCGCTACGAGCACGACGAGGCGGGCCGGCTGGTCGCGCACACGGACGCCGCCGGCACCGTCACCCGCTACCGCTGGGACGCGCTGGGCCGGGTCGTCGAACGCCGGGCCGGCGACGCCGTCACCCGCGTCGAGTACGACGCCGACGGTCACGTGGCCGCCGTGCTCAGCCCGGACGCGCAGGTGCGGTTCACCCGCGACGCCGAGGGCCGGGTGCTGTCCGAGACGATCAACGGCCGGACGGTGCACACCTCGTACACCGACTCCGGCGCGGTCGCGGCGCGCACCACGCCGTCGGGCCGGTCGAGCCGGTGGACGTTCGACGCCGCCGGCCGCCCGGAGAGCCTGACCGCCGGGGAGCACCTGCTCGGCTTCACCCACGACGACGCCGGCCGCGAGATCGGCCGGACCATCGGCGGCCTGGTCGCGCTGCGGCAGACCTTCGACGCGGCCGGCCGGCTCACCGGTCAGCACATCGCGAACGGCGCCGAGCGCCGCTACACCTACGACGCCGCCGACCGGGTCACCGCGATCGCCGACTCGCTCGCCGGCGACCTGGCGTTCACCCCCGACGACACCGGCCGCATCCGGGCCGTCGACGGGGACGTCCCGCAGCGGTACGACTACGACGAGGCCGGCAACCTGGTCGGCGCCGGCGGCGGGCGCTGGGAGTTCACCGGCACCATGCTCGTGCGCTCCGACGACGCGACGTTCTCCTACGACGCGAAGGGCCGCCTCACCGGCCGGGTCGACGACGCGGGCGCGTGGCGCTTCGAGTGGGACGCCGAGGACCGCATGGTCCTGGCCGTCACCCCCGGCGGCGACCGCTGGCGCTACCGCTACGACGGTTTCGGCCGGCGCATCGCCAAGCAGCGCCTCGGCGACGACGACCGGGTGCTGGAGGAGGTGTCCTTCGCCTGGTCCGGCGACCTGATGCTGGAGCAGACGCACCGCGACGCCACCGGCGCCACCACCACGACCACGTGGGACTACCGTCCGGACGCGCCGGTACCGGTCGCGCAGACGGACGACGGCACCCTCCGCGCGGTGGTCACCGACCGCATCGGCACCCCGACCCACCTGGTCGAGCCGGGCGGCGGGCTGCGCTGGTGGTCGCGGGGCGACCTGTGGGGACGCGGCGCGGACCGGACCGCGACGCCGCTTGCCTTCCCCGGCCAGTACGTCGACGCCGAGACCGGCCTGCACTACAACCGGTTCCGCTACTACGACCCGGCCACCGGCCGGTACGTCAGCCCGGACCCGCTCGGCCTGTCCGGCGGGCCGAACCCGACCGCGTACGTGAGCGACCCGCTGACCGTGGCCGACCCGCTGGGCCTGACCAGTTGCACGCCCGCCCCCGCGACGCCGCACCCGTTGGCCGCTGTGGAACCGGCGCTCGCCGCGCCGTCCGACCAGACACCCAGCAGCCTGCCTGCGAACGCGGCACCGCCACCACCGAGCGCGCTCTACGGCATGCCGTTCCAGGTGCAGGTCGCCATCCTGGACGAGCACGGACGGGTGCTGCGGTACGAGACCCGGATGCGCGACACGCCGTCGCCGCCGCCGGTCACCACCCCGGCCGGCGCCGTCGGATATCACGCCCGCCAGTGGTTCAACGACGTCGCGCCGGCGTCGCGGGCCGACCTCCAGGATCCGAACTCCGCCGCGTCCCGGAGCTACCAGGAGATCCGCGAAGCGGTGTTCCCGCACATCGGCACGCGGCCCTACACGGGTGTCCGGTCGGACGCGATCGGTCACCAGAACGAGCCGCTTGTCGGCGCGCTCAACTACTACAACACCACCACGACCACGCGCCGGGGCGTGACGCGGACGCACATCGGCCTCGGCAACCGGATCGCCGAGGAGCGCGGCGGCGGCAAGCGGACCGCGAGCCAGATCGCCAGGTACCTGCGCGGCCAGATCAGGCTCGACCAGATCGAGTCCGAGGCCGGGCGGGACTTCGCCCGGATCGTGAGCTTCGCGGAGAACGCCCGCGGCTACGAGTCGGAAGTCAACTCGCTGCCCATCGCGCTGGACTACATCGCGCACGCCGAGCGCGGGCGGGACGCCGCCGACCGATGGCGCGACATCCCGTCGTGGTTCCCCCCGGCCGCGCCGGGATACGCCGGCGACGAGTTCGTGCCCCGCGAGAGCCGGCCTCCGGTGGCGAGCATCATGCCGCGCCAGCGGCCCAACGCGATCACCGACACCGCCCCGTACTACACCGAGACCGAGTTCACCGGCGCGCCGGCCCCGGCGGCGAGTTCGTCGAACGCCCGGATCGTGACAGTCGCGCCGCGCAGCGATAGGTCACGCAGCCCGGAGCGCCGGGGCGGCAGCAGCCGTCGCGGACGCCACGGCGATCCCCGGTACGGCTTCCAGGGCCCGCAGACCGGCACCACCGACGTCCGGGGCGCCGCCGCGCCGGTCACCGACCCGTTCCGTACCCCGCTCGCCGACCAGTTGACGGCGGCGCAGGGCGACCCGGCCGCGCAGGCCCGGATCCTCGACTCGTTCCGGGACCAGCTGTCGTACGAGTACACGTTGACCGACGGGTCGACGCTGCGGGTGCTGGCCGCCAACCTGCACGGTGCCACCGCCGCCACGGACGCGGACCTCGGCATGCTCGACGCCGTCGACCGCGACCACCTGCGCCGGATCAACGACAACCGGGACGCCGGCAGCGTCGCCGCCAACGTCGACTGTGTGCCGCTCACCCTGGCCGTCGACGCGTACCGGCAGACCGGCGCGGTCACCCAGGTGCCGGCGCAGACCCAGCCGATGGGGATCGGCGAGGTCATGAAGCGGTACCCGGGCCGCGGGGTGGACGAGGTCGGCAGCATCCGCGGCCTGATGGAGGCCCTCGGCGCCATGCCGAACGGCACCACCGCGATCGTCGGCCTGCGGCCCGGTGGTCCGGGGAGCGTCGGGCACGTCATCAACGTGTCGAAGGACGGGCAGGGCCGGGTCACCTTCGAGGACGCCCAGGTCCCCGGGCTCGCCACGCTCCCGGCGATCTCCCCCGACGGCTCGGTCGTCGTCATCCGGACCAGCGACCCGGCACCCGGCAGCGACGTCGACATGGCCTCGGTCCGGGACACCGACTCCGACACGGACATGGCCTCCGTCCGCGACGGCGACTCCGACGTCGACATGACCTCCGTCCGCGACGCCGACAGCGACGTGGACATGGCGGACTTCTCGCCGACCAGCGAGACGTTCGCCGGTGTGGCGCCGGAGGCGGTGGCGAAGACCACCGCGCAGACGCCGACGGTGGGCGACCCGATCGACGTCACCACCGGCCGGATGATCCTCACCCACACGGACGCGGTCATGCCGGGGCTCACGCTGGAGCGGACGTACCGCTCCGACTACCGGTGGGGCCGGTCGTTCGGCCGGGCCTGGGCCTCCACCCTGGACCAGCGGATCATCGTCGACGGCGAGCAGGTCCGCTACCTGGCCGCCGACGGCTCGCTGCTCACCTACCCGCTGCCCGCCGAGGGCGAAGTGGCGCAGCCGGAGACCGGCCGGACGCTGCCGCTGCGCCGGCTGGTCGGCGGTGGCTGGCTGCTGACCGATCCGACGTCCGGCCGCAGCCTGCTGTTCGCCGCGGCGTCGGACACCGAGTCGCTGCTCACCGACGTCACCGACGGCGGCGTCCGCTGGACGATCCACCGCGACCGCCGGGGTACGCCGACGCACCTGCTGTCGTCCACCGGCGCCACCATCGCGCTCACCTCGTCCGCCGGGCTGGTCACGATGGTCTCCCTGCCCAACGCGGCCGGTGACCTGATGGCGGCGTCGCAGTTCGGCTACGACGGCGACCTCAACCTGATCGAGGTGACGAACTCCTCGGGCGACCCCGAGCGCTTCACGTACGCCGACGGGCGGCTGGTGCGCTGGGAGGACCGCAACGGCGAGTGGTACACGTACACCTACGACGAGGCCGGGCGGTGCGTGGCCACCGACGGCAGGGGCGGCTACCTGCGCTACCGGTTCGACTACCGGCCGGGCCGCACGGTGGTGACCGACTCGCTCGGCGCGGCGCGCGTCTACGAGCTCAACGACCGCTTCCAGGTGGTCGCGGAGACCGACGCGCTCGGCGCGACCACGCGCAACGTCTGGGACGAGGCGTACCGCCTGCGGTCCACGACCGACCCGCTGGGCCGCACCACCACGAGCGAGTACGACGCGCTCGGGCGGCTGGTCGCTGTCGTCCGGCCGGACGGCAGCCGGTCCGTCACCACGTACGACGAACTCGGTCGCGCGGTGTCCTGGACCGACTTCGACGGCAGCACCCGCAACCGCCAGTTCGGCCCGGACGGCCTGCTGATCGCCGAGGTGGACGCCTCCGGTGAGGTGGTCCGGTACGAGCAGCCGGCCGCCGACGGGCGGGGCACGACCACCCACGTCGGTCCGACCGCCGTCGTGCACGACACGGCCCGGCAGATCACCGCGGTGCGCACCGGTCAGGGCGAGACGGAGTACGTCTACGACGCGCTCGGCCGCCTGTTCAGCATCCAGGACGACACCGGTCTCACCGAGTTCGGCTGGACGCTGGAGGGTGACCTGGCCTGGCGGGAGAACCCGGACGGCTCGGTCGAGGAGTTCCTCTACGACGGCGAGGGCAACCTGGTCGAGTGGGTCGACGCCACCGGCCGCCGGACGATCCGCGAGTACGGCGCGTTCGACCTGGTCACTGCCGAGATCGACGACGAGGGCAACCGCACCGAGTACGCGTACGACACCGAGCTGCGGCTGGTCCGGGTCACCAACCCGGCGGACGCGACGTGGAGCTACACGTACGACCCGAACGGCCGGATGGTGTCCGAGACCGACTTCGACGGCCGCACCCAGCGGTACGTCTACGACGCCGCCGGGCAGCTCGTCGAGCACACCGACGCGGCCGACGAGGTCACGCACTACGCGTACGACCTGCTCGGCCGGGTGGTGGAACGGCGCACCGGCGAGTCGGTGACGCGCTTCGCGTACGACGCGGCGGTGTCCACCTCGTCCGGCGGTTCCCTGCCGGAACCTCGCCCCGCGCCGGTACCCCGGCGGTAACCCGCCGCCCGCCCCGGCCGTCACGGCGGCCGGGGCGGGCACCGTCCGACCACCATCGACAGACAAGGACTACCCGATGAACGCCGACGACGCCCGCAACCGGGCGCAGGCCGCGCTGCGCGGGCTGGAGAACCCGGAGCAGCCGCTGACGCTGCTCGCCCCGGACGCCCCGGCCGAGTACGAGTGGTGCTGGGTGTACCCGTTCAACACGGTCCGGGCCACCGAGACCGGCAGCATTCTGGACGCGCTCGCGGTGGGACCGCTGGTCGTACCGAAGAACGGCGCCGAGCCGTGGGTGGCGCCGTCCGGTCCGCCGCTGGAGCGCTGGCTCAACGAGTACGCCGCGCGGGAAGGGCTGCCGGCGGTGCCGGTCCCGGCCGCACCGGACCCGTTCGCCTGAGCCCCGGACGGACGGCCCGCCGTGACCCTCGCGGCGGGCCGCCGCCACCTGGAGGAACCATGACCGACAGCGCCGAGCCGCTCGGCGTGCTGCTGCGCCGGATGATGCGCGGTGACGCCACGATCGAGCAGGTGCAGTCCGCGCTGCGCGTCGCCCGGCTCGACCTCGCGATGAACGGCGACGGTCGTCCGCTCGTCGTCCGTTCCTTCGACGACGAGCCGTGCGTGGCGGTGGCGACCACGGCCGAGGAGCGCGCGCGTACCTTCGCGCCCGAGTGGCGCCGGGTCGAGGCGGTCGAGCTGGCCGAACTGCTGCCGGACGGCATCGACGTCCTGGTCGACCCGGACGGCACCGAGCCGGTACGGCTGGCCGCCGCGCTCGTCTGGCACGCGCTCCGGTACGCGGACGAGGACACCGGCGGATGAGCGACGACGAGTTCGTGTTTTTGCTCGACCCGGAGTGGCCGGCAGGCGACGACGAGCCGCCGTTCGAGGCGGTCCTCGGGGTGTGGCAGGTCGGCGAGGACGGCGAGGTGGGCGAGTTCCGGGGCAACCCGGACTACCGCCGGCACTTCCCGGACTCCCCCACCGACCCGCTCGACGCCGTGCTGCGCCTGATCGCGGCCGCCGGTGCGGTGCGGCCGGCACACCTGCGGGCGGTGCTACGCGCGTCCACCCTGCACCTGGCGGTGAACGGCGACGGGCGGCCGCTCGTCGTCCACGCCCCGGACGACGAGCGGTGCGTGGTGGTCGCGACCGGCGAACCCCACCGGGAACCGGTGCCCGCGCCCGGGTGGCGGCTGCTCGACCTGGCGGGACTGGCCGCCGTGGCCGGTGACCGTGACGTGCTCGTCAACCCCGGCGGCCCGGCGCCCGCCCGGCTGGCCGCCGCGTTCCTGCGCGAGACGGCGGCGACGCGATGAGCACCGGCCTTCTGCACCTGTTCTGCCTGCGCGCCGCCGGCCGGATCCCGGACGACGACCTCGCCGGCCTGCGTACCCTGCTCGCCCGTGGCGACCACGGCGCCTGCGCGGCCGGGTTGCTGGGCGCGTTCCCGCAGTCCGCGGCGGAGATCACGGCGCTCGCCAGGCTGCTGCCCCCGCAGACGCCGCTGCCCGGCCCGGCGGCGGACGAGGAGGTGGACGCCGATCCGGTGGCCGTGTTCGTCCCGTTCCCGCCGGTCGACCTGCCGCTGTACGCGACGGCCGGGCCACCGGTGGTGGACGAGACCGCCGGCGGCACCGTGGACGGCCTCGACCTGGTGCTGCTCGACGTGCTGGACCCGGTCCGCACCACCGGGGTGTGGCGCTGCTGGCGGATCACCCGGGAGCCGGACGGCACCGTCGACGCCGTGCGCGTCTACCTGGTCGAAGCCACGGTGCCCGACGACGAGCTGCCCGCCGTCGCCGACCGGGCACAGCGGGCGCTCTCCGACGCCGGGCACGACGCGCCGGTCGAGGTGTACCGGCCCGATCTGCCGCTGCCCGCGTACCAGTGGACGGCCCGGTCCCGGTCCGCGCTGATCTGGGCCCCGCAGCCGCCCGGCGAGGTACGCCTGGCCGCCGGCGGGGACGCCCGGCTGCCGGTCGACGACGACGAGGTCGCCGCGTTCGTCACCCACCTGCGGTCGGCGCCCGCCCTGACCGCGCACCTGCGCACCGACGGCGCCTGGGTCTGGCCGGCCGACGTGGCCGACCGGCTGCTCGACGAGGGCGCGATGGCCGACGAGGGCCTGCTGCGGCACCTGCGGCGCTGCCGGGCCGACCCACCGGAACCGGCCGGCGCGGTCGCCGTCCACCGGGCGCTCGCCGCCCTGGTACGCGCGGGCGCGCTCTGACCGGATGCACGAACGGCCCCGGTCGCGGTGTTTCTCGGGCACGAGCCCGCGCGCGGCCCGGCGCTCCCGGCTGCCGCCGTGGTCGAATGCGCCCGCCGACGAGGACGCGAGGAGGCCGGGAATGACGGAGCAGGACGAGCTGCACACCGCGCTGCTGCACCTCGGCGGCCGGGTGCCGGACGCCACGCTCGCCGAGGCGCGGCTCCGGCTCGCCGACACCGGCACGGTGTGCCTTCCCGAGCCGCCCGGACCTGTCGACCTGCCGTTCACGTTCGCGTCGGCCGTACCGAATCCGCGTGTCTTCGGCGGGCGGGTGCCGCCGCCGGCCGACCTCACCGGCCGCGACGGCCTGATGGACGACACCGACCGGGTCGCGGTCGCGGCGGTCCGGCAGCAGCCCGGCGCGGTGGCGCTGTGGCGCGGATGGCGGATCGCCCCGGAGTGGGCCGCCGCGGCGATCCCGCCCGCGCCGGTGTACGTGCTGGAGACCGCCGGCCCGCAGGCCGCGACGGCGGCGACAGTGATGCGGGCGCTGGCCGGGGCCGGGATCTCGGCGCCGCTGGTCGAGGTGTACCGCCCCGGCGACAAGCTCCCGGCGTACGCGGCCGCGGCCCGCCGGTCCGGCGCGCTGCTCTGGGCCGACCGGGACACCGAACCCTTGCGGATCGCCCGCGTCTTCGACGAGGTGGACGACGACGGCGCGCGCTTCGCGCCGGACCGGGAGCGGTTGTCCGGCACCGACCTCGCACGCGCGGCGGCGTACCTGGAGGCGGGCACGCCGGTGCTCGCCACCACCGCACGCGGGCCCGACGTGGTGGAGCCCGCACGCGGCCTGGTCGTGCCGATGACCTACCGCACCGACGGGCGCTGGCTCTGGCCCGAGTCCGTCGCCTACTACCTCCAGGCGTACGGGCTGGCGCCCGAGCCGAACCTGCTGGCCCACATCCGGTCGCGCGGCGACCTGCTGCCGGCCACCGACCCCGCCGACGAGCACCGCGCGCTGGCGCTGCTGTTCCAGTCGTACGCCCTCGTCCCGGCGGAGGCCCACGCGTGACCATCTTCGTGGCGATCGCGTCGTACCGGGACCGGGAACTGGTGCCGACGGTGCTGGACTGCCTGGCCAAGGCCGCGCACCCGGAGGACGTCCGCATCGCGGTGTGCTGGCAGCACCTCGGCGACGAGGACATCTCCGCCATCCGGGGCCTGCCGCAGGTGGACGTGCAGGAGTACGACGCCCGGGACAGCCGCGGCGCCTGCTGGGCTCGGGACAGGACGTTCCAGCAGTACCGCGGCGAGGACTGGCTGTTGCAGGTGGACAGCCACACCCGGTTCGCGCCGGACTGGGACGTGCGGATGATCCGGATGGCGCGGGAGACCGGAGCGGCGAAGCCGGTCCTGACCGCGTACCCGCCGAGCTACGAGCCCGATCAGGAGTTCACCGGCGCGGGCGCGCCCGCCGAGATCGTCGTCAGCGACTGGACGAACGTCGGCGTACCGGTCTTCGGTCAGCGCCTGATCGAGGGGGCCGCGCCCGGCGTACCGCCCAAGCCGGCGCTGTTCCTGGCCGCCGGGTTCCTCTTCGCACCCGGGTCGTTCGTCACCGAGGTCCCCTACGACCCGGGCATCTACTTCCACGGCGAGGAGATCACCCTGGCTCTGCGCGCCTTCACGTGGGGCTACGACCTGTTCCACCCCACCGAGGTGCTGACCTGGCACTACTACATCCGGCAGGACAGGCCGCGGCACTGGAGCGACCACGTCGAGGCCGACTGGGCCCGCTACGAGGAGCTGAGCCGCCGCCGGGTGCTCTACATGCTGCACACGCCGCCGGTGGACCGGCTCGGCATCGGGCCGGTACGCACCCTGGAGGAGTTCGTGGCGCACACCGGCTGCAACTTCACCCGGCGCACGTGGACCGACATGCTGGCCCAGGAACTGGTGGTGCTCTGACCGGCCGGTCTGGTCAGGTGCCCCGCGCCGGTTCCTGGGCGCCGCTCGACCAGCGGGTCTCGGCGATGGCGGTGGCGAGCCGCGCCAGCTCCGGATACTGCCGCGCGTACGACGCCACGTGCTCGGCCAGCTCGTACTGGGACTGCCACCGGACCTTCCCGGCCCGCACCAGCGCCCGGTCCAGCGCGAGCGGGTCGCCGCGCAGGTGACGCCGGACGTCCACCAGGACACCGGTGAGCGACTGTTCCTGCTCGTCGGTGCCGGGCAGCGCCGTCACCATCGCCGGCAGCGCGGCGACCGTCTCGTCGTCCATGCCCGGCACCAGGCCGATGAGCGCCTTCTCGCGCGCCTCCGGCCGGGTCTCCGCCAGGTACGCCATCCCCGCCTCGTCGGCGGCCAGGTGACGCAGCGCAGGGTCGCGGCTCAGCTCCGCCACCGCCGCCGTCACGGCCGGCCCGGTGTCGCCCGGAACGGTGTCCTCGGGGGCGGGGTCAGCCGGCACGGCGCCGGCGGTCGACCCGGTGTCGGCGGGCCCGGTGTACTCGGCAGCGGCGACAATCGGCCGGGCGGATGCCGGGGCGGCGTAGGCCCGGTCGGGGCCGGCCTGCTCGGCGAGCGCCGCCTCGGGGACTGCTGGATCCACACGGGTCACGGGGGGTTCCACCGGGACCGCGCCTGCGGACCCGGCAGTCGTGGCGCCCGGTGCCGCCGCGGATGATCCGGCATCGTCGCCCGCTCCCGCCCGGCGGCGCGCGCGCAGGCCCAGCAGGACGGCGGCGAGCGCCGCCAGCCCCGCGAGCGCCAGCAACGCCGCCCGGCGGCCGATCCCAGCCGTGGAGCCGGACGCCTGCTCGGCCGCCTGCGCCCGGGGCGCCTCCTCGGGCAGCACGGCGGTGACGGAGGCGGTCAGGTCGATCTCCGGCGCGACGCCGCCGGTGGTCTTCGCCGTCCTCAGCACCCGGTTGCGGACCTGCGCCGGGTCGAGGTCCGGGTACGCCGACCGGATCAGCGCCGCCTGCCCCGCCACGTACGCGACTGCGTGGTGCGTGCCGGAGCCGGTCACCGGCCGGGTGCCGGTGATGCCGAGGCTCGTCACGTCGACGGCCGGCGCGACCACGTCCACGCCCCCGGACCGGTAGCTGCCGGTGGTACCCCCGTCCGGCCCGATCCCGCCCACGCGCAGCACCGCCTCGTGCAGCGGCACGTCCGGATCCGCCGGCTCCTGCTCGCCGGCGGCGCCGACCACGACCACCACGCCCGCGTCGACCGCCTCGTTGACGGCGGTCACCACCTCGGCCTGCCCGAGGTCCACCTGCGGCCCGAGCGCGATGACGGAGGCGCCGGAGCCGACCGCCGCCCGGATGCCCGCCGCGCTGGCCGCGGCCGAGGCGCCGGCAGTCCTGCCCGCCACCCGGACCGGCATGACCGCCGCGTCGGGCGCGACGCCGGCCACCGCCGACCCCTTCACCGGCTGCGCCACGATCAGCCCGGCCATCGCCGTACCGGTGCCCAGACAGTCGGTGTCACCGCGGGCGCCGCCGGTCGCCCGGTCGACGCCCGTCGTCACCCGGCCGGCGAGCGGGGCCAGGCCGCCGGCGACACCGGAGTCGACGACTGCCACGAGCTGGTCCCGGCCCCGGCTGTGCGCCCACGCCCGGTCGGCGGCGACGCGCGGACCGGCCCACGATGACGTGGCGCGCGACGTCGCGACGGTGCGGCACCCCTTCGGCGGGCGGGCGACCGCGTCACCGTCGGCGGTGCGCTGCCTTTCGTCCGGCGTGGACGTGCCCGGCGCCGACTTAGGGGCCGGCGGGACGCCCTGGCGGACCTCGCTGCCGTACGCGTCCCACGGCAGCACGAGCACCCACCCGGCCCGGAGCCGAACACCGTCGGTGAGGGTGCCGCCGTCCGGCTGGATCCGCCCGCTGTTGAGCGCGAACAGTTCCGCCGCCCGCGCGCCGTCCCCGAGGAACCGCTCCGCGATCTCGGTGAGGTTCTCCGGCTCGCCCTGGTGGGCCGTCTCGACGGTGTAGAACTTGACCGGCTCACCGCCGGGGCGGGCCGCCGACGCCGGGAGGGGCGTCAGCGCGAGCACCGCCGACGCGACGACGGCGGCGAGCGCGGCCCGGGCGGCTGCCCGTACGGACCGGGTCACCCGCGACCACCTCGGGTGCCGGTCACGGGAGTGGCCCCGGACGCTGCGTGGTGCCGCGGACGCCGGGCGCCCGAACCATCCGTCATCGATCCACTCTTGAACCCGGTCGAGAAGACTGTCCATACCAGACGGGCAGGCTAGCATCGCGGGTCCCGATGCACGGCGGTGGTGCACCAGCCGGGTGCTCCGGTCGAGTAGGCGCTCATTCGCGGAGGGCCTACAGCCCTCCGCGAATGAGCGGGACCTACCGCTCCGGTGTCACCGTCCTACGCTGCCCGTCGCCCCCGTGCTCTCCGCATCGGCCAGCAGCCGCCCGATCACGGTCTTCCGCCGGTTTACGACACCGGCGAAGTTCACCAGGATCCCCAGGTACTCGACCGTTCTCGACGCCCACATCTCCACCCGGCAACCCCCGCCCGGGTGTGGTTCGATGTCGATCGACATCGTGATACCACCCCGCATCCCACGTCGCCGCATATTGATCATTCCCGGACCGCTCGTGCCGGTCCACAGCACGCTGCGGGGGCCGCCGAACGCCTCTCGTACGACCTCGACCGCCTGGGCGGGATCGCACGTCGTGTCGACGACCGTGGTAGCGACGGCCTTCCGCGTCTCGATGAACTGCCACACGAAGAAGCCGATCAGTGCGGCCACGATGCCGAAGCAGACTAGACCTTCCACGGTTTTCATTTCCTCCTTGCGATCGGATGACGTCGTCGCCGACTACGGATTCAGCCGCGCTGTGCGCGGATCTGCTGGAGCCGTTGCTGCTCGTAACCGGTGAGCAGGAAGACCGGAAGCCCTCGGGAGGCCTTGAAGGCGATGCCCGCGTCGATCAGCGGCAACGCCGCGGGAATCGTCAGCGCGTCCCCGCTGAACATCTCCCAGACGAGCCGGGCCGCACCGAAGGTCGCGAAACCGCCCTCGTCGTCGGCGACGAGATCGCCCAGGGCGGCCAGGAAGCCCTCCCGGTCGCTGGTCGCGTACTCGTACAGCGATCCGAAGCGGTCCCACATGCCGCTGTCGTCGATGCCGCTGCCGTGCACGTCGAACGAGTACCGGCCGAAGAGATCGAGCCACCGCACCATGTCGTCCGGAAACGGCGAGCTGGGCGGTCGTCGGAAGAATGCCATGCCCGGTGCTGACGGACAGCTGTCCGTCAGCAGACCGATGAGGACCGGCAGTCGGTGCCGGCGACGCGAAGAGGACGGTTGCCGCGTTGGTTCGACGCCCGCCACGTACCTCCTACGGATACCTGGCGCCACCCGAGGCGGAGGTACGAGGTTGGGAGTGCCGCAACGACGGCTGCGGGACCGGTGACACACCGGCGCCCCGGTCGTGGCCGCACCCGTGTCCGTTGTGCGGAAGGGCGACCGACCCCACCTTCGAGGAGCCGTGGGCGCACGAGGCCAGGGGACATCGGATCAGGCACGACCTGAACGGCTCGGACGACACCCAACGGTGGACGGCCGAGGTCGAGCGGCATGTCTGGGCGTACAAGGACGCGCACCTACGAGGTGACCCGGCCGCCGCCCGCCGGGCGTGGCTGGCGCACCGTCAGGCCCGGCCGCCGCGCTGGCAGAGCACCGAGGGCTTCAACCGCACGTTGTGGAGTCTGCACGAGCTGGTCCTGGTCGCCAGCGTGTTCGACGACCTCGACCTCGCGATACATGACCTGCTGAGCCTTCATCCGTTCATCGACACCCGGAACGTGGACGAGGACAACAGCACGCGGACGGCGGCTCGCGGCTACGTATCCATGTGCCTGACGGTGTTGAAGCGCGAATCCTCGCTCGGCCACCCGCAGGAGAACGCACTGCTCACCGCGCTACGCGACGTCGCGGACCGCATCTCCGGCGTCCTGATGAACGACCATCACCGCGACCTTCGGCGCATCGCCGAGATGCGGGCACTGCACGACACTCGTGCCGCTCTCGAACGGAACAGGTCATCGGCCTCCGCACTCGTGGAGGGCATGCCGCCCGTCCTGGCACCGCGTGTCTTCCGCTCGAGGCACGCGACAACGGGAGACACGGCGCACCTCGCCGCCGAAGCCCTGACCGACGAGAACCACGTCCTCGCTGTCGCCGAAGCAGCCATTGCCACGGCGGAGACCCACGGCGACACCGCGCCGCTCGATCAGTTGATCGACCGGCTCGACCTCGCCGGTTCCAGCACCGGTCTCGTACGTCTGCTGCGGGGCCGACGCAACGTACTGACCGGGGACCTCGATGCGGCAGTCGCGGAACTGACGATCGGCGCGCAGGCCGAGGACAGGCTCTCCCGGGCATTGCGGCCACAGATCCTCGCCACGCTCGGACTGGTCGTGGCGGGCTGCCGTCCGCATCGACTCGACGAGGGCATCGGATGGTGCCGGTCAGGCCGCGCCGCCGGCTTGCGTCCGTGGCGCCGTACCACTGCCGCAGACACCGCTCTGGCCAGACTGCTGCTGCGGCGGGCCCTGTCGTCCGCGGCTCCGTCCGCCGACGGCGACATACGCGAAGCGGTGCGCCTGATCAATGGCCGGCGCCGCCCCTGGCACCACCCTGACGCCGACGATCGCCAACTGCTCCAAGAGGCGTTGTCCGCCCTGGACGCGCTGGCCGACACTACGAAGGACGAGCACCGGCACCGGGCGTGGCGCGAGTCCATGCATGTCTCCGGGACCATTGCGGCGCGGGCCCGCCTGGCGGTGGCATGGGCGGAGTGGGCTGTCGGCACCGGTGATCCCGAGTACGCCGCCGAGGCGTACCAGCACCTGGTGGATCTGGCCTCCCAGGACGCTGTCACGCGGTACGGCGCACGCGCGAAGCAACGGGTCCTCGCCGCCGCGCAGGAGTACGCCGAGGAGGCCGGATACTGGCTGGCCCGCACCGGACGCTACCGGGAGGCGGTGCTCGCGCTGGAGACCGGCCGGGCGGTGGGACTGACCGAGGTGATCGGCCGGGACGACGCGGCGGTGCTCCAGCGCCTCCGAGCGGCCGGCCGGGCGGAGCTCGCGGAGGAGTACACGCATGCCGTCGAGGACTTCGACGATCGCACGCGTCTCTCGTCCCCCGATCTACGGCAGTCGTGGTCGCACCTCCGTGACGTCGCCGGGCGCGTCGCGGCGGTGACCGGAGCAGACCCGCTCGCCCTTTTCGCCGACTACGACACCATCGCCGCCGAGACCGACGACGGCGCCTTGGTCTACCTCGGCGCCGCGAAGGCCGGCGGGTACGCGCTCGTGGTCGCCGCACGGCACGACCCGCAGTACGTCGACCTCCCCAAACTGGACCGCGCCACGGTCGCCGAACTGGTCCGCAACGTGGCCGCCGGGGACGGGACGGCATTCGGGCGCACCGTCGCTCGGCGGACGAGCCCACTCCTGCCCGGGCTCCGCGACATCGAACCGCTCGAAGCCAGAAGCGTCGACCGGACGGCCGGGGCGCTTCGCACGCTCTGGGAGGCAGGGCTGAGGGACGTCGTCCTGTGGAGCGCGAGGGGAGAGGTGGTCACGCTGGTGCCCGTCGGCCTCCTCAGCCTCCTGCCGCTGCATGCCGCCGGCGTGCCCGGCATCACTGGTGACGAGGACACCGAGTGGCGTCACGTCGGACAGTTCTCCGCGATCCGGTACGCGCCGAACGTCCGGAGCTTACGACGATGCCGCAGCACGGTCCGACAACTCGCCGGCCCGGAGCAGACACTGCTCGCCATCGACGTGCCCGACGGGCACGGCACGAGCGCAGGCGAACACCTTCGGTATGTGGGCCGGGAGACCGCCGAGATCACCCGCAATTGGAACGGCAGACCGACATGGCCACGGCACGGCTGCACGTGGGCGGAGTTCCACGCCGCAGCTGACGAACACACCGTGTGGCACATCGCCTGCCACGGCAGCGTCGACAGTGATTCGATCATGGACAGCAGGCTGTACTTCGCGGACCGGCAGGTCACGCTCCAGGAGCTACGCCGGACCTTGAAGCCGAGCCGCCGCCGTCTGGCGGTCCTGTCCGCCTGCCAGACCAACCGCAGTGGATCAGCCCTGCCCAACGAGGCGGTCGGGCTGCCGTCCGCCTTGATCCAGATCGGGTTCGCCGGGGTGATCGCGACCGCGTGGTCTGTCGACGATCTCGCCACCACATATCTGATGATCATGTTCTATCGCCTGTGGCGCCAGGAGGGTTGCGAGCCCGCGGTCGCGCTCAACCGTGCCCAGCTGTGGCTCCGTACCGCCACGCGGACCGATCTGGCCGCCGTGCTGCCCGATGCCGACCCGGCCGGCGAGGCCGGCGACCGCCCCTACGTCGATCCCAGGTACTGGGCCGCGTTCGCCTACACGGGAGCGTGACCGCGATCCCTCGCACCCGGCGGCGGCATCACCGGCCGAGTTGCGCGGCCATCCGGCGGCGCATCGGTGGCACCGCGCCGGCGAGGCGCATCATCGTGCGGAAGGCGGCCCGGCCGAGGCGGCTGTCCGACCCGGCCTGGCGGGCGTTGCGCAGCGACTGCCGTACCGCGGCGAACCCGTAGTCGAGCATCCGCCGCTCGTAGTCCCGCAGCGCCGACAGCAGCGCGGAGCCACCGGCGGCGACCTCGGTGAGGCGGTGACACAGCAGTTCGGCGTCACGCAGCGCGGTGTTGGCGCCGATGCCGGCCATCGGCGTCATGTTGTGGATGGCGTCGCCGAGCAGCGTCACCGACGTGGTCGGCCAGGCGTCGACCGGCGTGGCGCTGCGGAGCCGCAGGGCGTTCACGGTCAGCGGATCGGAGCCGTCGATCAGGTCCCGCAGGGCCTGCGCCCAGCCGTCGATGCGGGCCAGCACCAGTCGCCGCAGGTCCGCCCCGGTCAGCGACTCGACGTCCGCCGGGAAGGCGGCCGCCACGTCGGAGTAGCCCCAAAGGACGAACGGCGCGGCGTTGTCCAGCAGGAACTCCGCCGGCGCGTCCCGATCCGGTACGACGACCCGCCGGTCCGGATGCCACACGGCGGTGAACAGCGACCCCCGGTCCCGTGGGATCACCAGGTTCGTGTCGTGCGTCAGCGCGCGGGGCAGCGTCGCGCCGTCGAGCCGCCGCTTGCCGGCGATCGCCACGACGCCCGTGTCGATCCGGCGGGCGTGCGGCAGCAACTGCCGGCGTACCCGGGAGTTGGCGCCGTCGGCGCCGATCAGCACGTCGGCGGTGGCGCTGCCGCCGTCGGTGAAGTGCGCGGTGACCCGGCCGTCGGCCGTCGTCTCGTAGTGCGTGAACTCCCGGCCCAGGTGGATCACGTCGTCCAGACCGGACAGCAGCACCTCACGCAGGCTGATCCGGCTGACGCCGTAGTGCCGTTCACCGGGGTCGCCGCTGGGCGCGATCTCGTCGGCGGTGAGGCGGACGAGGTCGGTGAGCTGTTCGGTGGTGAACGCGAAGCCGCCCCCGTCCACCGAGACGGTGTCCAGGAACGCCTGCCAGTTCGCGGCCGGGAGGCAGGCGCGCAGTGCGCGGGCGCCGTCGGGGTTGATGTGGATGCGGTAGCCCTGCAACCAGTCGGTGCGGGCCCGGGTGCGTTCGTGGACGGTCACCGCGACGCCCGCCCGGCGCAGGCCCTGCGCGAGGCACAGGCCGCCGACGCCGCCCCCGATGATCATGACGGTCAGGTTCTCCATGACCCGATGGTCATTCGCGCGAGTCAGTATGTCAACCATCTGATTGAATAAATCAGGCAGACAGGTGACACTGATAGGATCTTCGGCATGTCACGGCGGTCTCCCAGCGGCGATCAGCGCAGACGCGACGCCGAACGCACGCGCGAGCGCATCCTGGACGCGGCGCTCGTCGAGTTCGGCGAATACGGCTTCGCGGGCGCCCGCACCGGCGCGATCGCCGCTCGCGCGGGCGTCAACCAGCAGCTCATCTCCTACTACTTCGCCGGCAAGGAGGGCCTCTACCAGGCCCTCCACCAGCGCTGGCGCAGCACCAGCGGCGCCGCCCGGCCCGACCAGCCGCTGGCCGACGTGGTCGCCGGTTTCGTCCGGCTGGGCGCGACGCAGCGGTCCTGGGCGCGGCTGCTCGTCTGGGAAGGACTGGCCGACGCCGGCACCACCGACGCCGACGACGACGAGAGCGACAGTCAGGCGTACTTCACGGCGATGGTCGACGACGTACGCCGCCGGCAGCGCGAGGGCGAGCTGTCCGCCGACCTGGACCCGGCGTACGTGGTGCTGACGTTCTTCGCGGCGGCGATGGCGCCGACGGTGCTGCCACAGGTCGTCCGCCGGCTGACCGGTCTGGACGCCGGCTCACCCGAGTTCCTCGACGCGTACGCCGCCCAGCTCGGCCGGGTCCTCGGTCACCTCGGCGGGGACACTCCCCCGCCGGACTGACCGGGCGTGCCGCGCGGCACGCCCGGCCGGGCGCGTCACGGACAGGGGCCGTCCGCGCAGACGTCGATCACCTTCCCGGTGAGCAGGAACACCGCCTTCTGCCGCTGGGCCCCGGGCTGGGCGCGCGGGAACTCGTGCGAGTCCTCGCCGTACTCCGGTCCGGCGGGCGCGAGGTTGGTCGGCGGCGGCGCGTACGCGGCACCGCTGTTCCACACCACCATCGCCGAGCCGGCGTACGGGTACCTGCGGATCGGCGCGATGCCCCAGAACGGCCGCACGTCCGGTGACCAGCCGTCGGCGAGCGCCGGGGTGTGCAGCCGGGCGCCGATGGTGCGCGCCTGGACCTCCGCCGCGACGGTCGAGACCTGCTGGTCGGCGAAGGCCACGTGCATCAGCACCCGGTGCGCCGGGGTACGCGGCAGCGGCCGGTCGGTCATGTGCTGGGCGTACCCGTTGGCCTCGGACCGGTCCCACAGCATCTGCAGCAGGCCGAAGACGATCTGCTGGTCGATGCGGTCCGGGTAGTAGCCGTCCAGGACGGTCTGGAACGGGGCGAAGTCGACGCTGCGTTGCAGCAGCGTGGAGTAGTTCATCGCGGGCACGCCGAGCACGGAGCGAGTCCAGTCCTGGGCGATGGCGGTGAGCGCGCCGCCGTTGATGCCGCCCTGGCTGTTGCCGTCGTAGTGCAGCCCGCCGGCCACGTCGATCAGCGGCCGACCGGCGGCGTCGCGGAACGCCGGGTGGGCGGCGAACCCGTTGCGGTGGATCATCGTCCGGCCCAGGAACAGGAAGTTCAGGAAGCTCTGCTGGAGCCGGTCGGCCACCGCGGGGAAGGCACTGAGGTCGGTGAAGGCACCCGCCACGTACGGGACGTCGGCGGCGGCCATCCCGATCCAGCTCGTCGCGCAGAAGGTGAAGTCGTACGTCTGCGACATGGTCTTGACGTTGCCGGCGTTGATCTCGGTCGGCCGGCCCAACAGACCGTGGCCGTAGAGCGAGAGGTGCGCCGGTCTCGTGGCGGACGCGCTGCGCGGAATGTTGCAGACGAAGTCGGCCGCCACCGTCGTGCCGGACGGTGTGGGCAGGGCGCTCGGCGTCGGCGGGGTGCCGTCGCCGCCGGGCGGCCCGTAGTGCAGCCGGGAGCCCGGCCCGCCGTCGCCGGTCAGGTAGGACGGTACGGCGACGGTGCCGGTGACCTGCCGGGCGATCAGCGGGTCCTGCTCGGGCGTGTAGTCGGTGACCTGGGTGACGGTGAACGATGGCGCGCGGCGGCCGAGCGCGGCGAACGCGCCGTCCCGGACCGCCAGCATCCGCCCGGTCAGCCCCTGCCGGCTGGCGACGGTGAAGTCCCAGGCCAGGTAGAGGCTGTGCCGCTTGACGCCGGCCCGGGTCAGGTCGGCGAGGATCCGCTTCATCTGGAGCGCGCGGGGGTCACGCCGGTCCAGGCCGGCACCGGTGACGTACGCGCGGAACGCCTTCGGCGCCGGGATGAGCGCGCCGTCGCCGTCGCGCATGCCGCGCAGGCCGACGACGTACCTCGTGCCCTCGGTCAGCGCGACCGCCGGCCGGATGATCAGCGCCTGCCGGTCCGGGTTGCCGGCGGCGTGCGCGTCCAGTTCGGCCCAGTACGGCGTACGCCGCCCGGTGCGGGCGTCGAGCAGCACGATCGGCGCGTCCGGCGCGAGCGAGCGCGCGACGTCGGTGACCGGCGCGATCCGGGTCCGCGCGGCGTCGAGGCCGGGTACGCGCGCCAGGATCGGCGAGCCGGGGCTGAACCCGTCCTGCCGGTTCCACTCCGCCGGGGCGATCGGCACACCGAGCACGTTGGCGGGCATCGCGGAGGCCGCGAACCGGACCCGCTTGCCGGTCGGCGTGCTGCGGTCCGGCACGGTGAAGTAGTCGTTGGGGAACGGCAGCAGGCAGGCCGCCGGGTCGATCGGGTCGCAGGACCGGTTCCCGGCCGGGGCGGGAGGCGCGGACGGCGCCGCGGCGGCCCCGGAGCCGAACAGCACGGCCGACGCGGTCACCAGCGCGGACACGGCGAGACGGAGCCGTCGGGGTGTGCGCACGCGCGTCTCCTTCGACATCGGACGGTGGTGTTCTTCCTACGCTCGTGAACGGATCTCGGCAAGGCCCCGCACATCGACACTGCCGGATCAACGACGAAGAATCCGCAGGTCAGGCACATAGTCCTACGGTGAGTCGCGAAGCGCTCACGTCCAGTGGAGAACGTCATGACCACTCCCGCCCCCACCCCACCACCTCAGCTCCAGGTCGCCCTCGGCACCCCCGGGGACCCCGGCTCGGTGCACGCCGTCACCGACACCGGCACGGCGTTGCTCGTCGCCCATTACCCCGCGTCCGGCGCCGGCCGGCTGCACGTCCTCGACCCCCGTACCCTCGCCCCGGTCCGCCCGTCCCTGCCGGTCGGCCATGAGCCCCGCGCGGTGGCCTGGCACCCCGGACGCGGGCAGGCGTACGTGATGAACCGGGGGGTGCAGAGCTACAGCGTCTCGCGGTGCGACCTGGCCACCGGGACGGTCACCGACATCCCGATCGGCTTCGGGCTGATCGCGATCGCCGTGGACCCGGTCGCCGACCTGCTGTACGTCGCCGACTGGGCGCACAAACGCCTGCAGGTCATCGAGCTGGCGGACACCACCCGGCGGCGCTTCGTGTCGCTGCCGTCGGCGCCGAACCGCCTCGCGGTGGCCCCGGACGGCACCGTCTACGCGGCGCTGTACGTCAAAGGCCTCGTGCCCGCCGACGACGCGCTCGCCGTGCTGCGCCCGGACGGCACGCTCACCGTGGCGCCGGTCGAGCCCGCCCACCTCCAGCCGGGAGAGCTGGCAGTCGCGCACGACGGGATGATCTACCTCGGTTCGCTCGGCGGCGGCACCGTGCATCCGCTGGTCGGCGTGCACGACCCGGACACCGGCCGGCGGCTCGGCGCGGTGGGGAGCGCGGCCGGCGTCCGCGACCTGGCGGCCGTGCCGGGACTGTCCCGGGCGTGGCTGGCGACAGACAAGGGCGTCCAGCTCGTCGACACCACCAACCCGTACGCGCCGCGCACGCTCGATCCGGTCACCACCGGCCACGGCCCGTACGCGGTGGCGGTCACCGCCGACGGCACGGCGTACGTGGGTGACGTGGCGGACGGCACCGTGTCGCTGATCCGTCCGGACGTGGCGGACCTGCCCCTGGACGCCGTCGCCACGCTGCTCACCGAGGCGGGCTTCGCCCCCGCCGCCGGGCTGGGCACGGCGATCCGGGCGTACCAGACGTTCCACGAGCTGCCGGTGACCGGGCGGCCCGACGCGGTCACCGCCGCCCACCTGACCGCGCCCGGCTGCGGCACCCCGGACCGGCCGGCGGCAGCGAGTTTCGTCCTGGAGGGACACCACTTCCGGCACACGAACCTGACGTACCACCTCGGTGACATGACGATGCCGTACGCCCGCGACGAGTTCACCGACGCGCTGAAGCACGAGCTGATCCAGGTGTCGTTCGACGTGTGGCGCGAGGTGCTGGGCGAGAACTGGTACGGGCCGTTCGAGTTCACCCGCGTCTTCGACCCGGCGCAGGCGGACATCGTCTTCTCCGTCGGCGACGACCCGGTGTTCCACGACACCGGCTGGTTCCGGACCGTCTACGCGGTGACCAAGTGGGGGGCCGCTCCGGGCTGGCCGGACACGGGCGGCCAACTTCCGGTCATCTTCAACCGGAAGATCAACTGGGACGCGCACGGGTACTTCGACGTCGACCTGCACGGGCCCGACTTCCGGCACGTCGCCACGCACGAGATCGGCCACGCGTTCGGGCTCAACCACGGCAAGAGCGGCAACGTGATGCACCGCAACGCGAGCTGGTACCGGGTGCCCAAGTCCGACGACCGCAACGGCCTGTTCGCCATGTACGGGCGGCTGCCGTTCACCGACGGCGTCGGCATCCGGGTGCTGCCCGGCGTGGATCATGTCGCGTACTCCGACTGCGAGCGGCACCTCGTGGTGCACTACCCGTCGGGCGACGGGTGGACGTGGACGCGGCTCACCGCGGACGTGGGCGCGCCCCGGATGGCCCGCGGCAGCGCCCCGTCGCCGTTCTTCGCCCACGACGACGTGCCGTCGTACGTCTACGCCGGGGACGGCGGCCACGTCCACCAGATCTGGTACGACCAGGGCCAGTGGTGGTGGGGTGACCTGACGCAGGACAGCGGCGGCCCGCCCGCCGTGCGGTACGGCCCGCACGCCTACCGCAACGGCGACACCCAGCGGGTCGTCTACAGCGCCACGGACGGCCGGACGATCCGGCTGTCCCAGGCGCCCGGCCAGGGCTGGGTCTGGCAGGACGTGTCGGTGGAGGGCGCGGTCGCGGCCGACGGCACGCCCTACGGGTACGTCGACGGCGTCACCGGCCTCGACGTGATCATCTACCGGGACGCCGAGGAGCACCTGCGGATGCTGTGGGAGGGCCCCGAGGGCTGGGGGCAGATCTCGCTGACCTGGGCCACCCAGGCGGAGAACCCGCTACCGCTGACCATGATGCCGGTCTGGGGCGAACACCGCGCCGGCGAGCGGCACCGGGTCTTCGGCCTCGACCACCGGCAGGACATCCGGATGTACGCCGTCGGCGACGACGGCGCCTGGCACACCCGCTCGCTGACCGCGGAACTCGGCCTGCCCGAGTGCAGCGCGTCGGCGGTGCAGCGGCTGCCCGGCGTGGACGGCGCGCCCGACGGCTGGCTGCTGGTCTTCGCCGACTTCGACGGCGGCCTGTGGGAGCTGACCGGGGACGGTGACGCGTGGCAGGCCGAGCGGGTGCAGATCGACGGGATGCCGCCGGTGGGGCGCAGCGTGCTGTCGGTGTGGCTGGGCGGCGACCGGCTCCAGATCACCTACACGGCCGCGAACGGCAACATCCAGTTGCTGTCTCGTTCGCTCGGCGACCACGACTGGCAGCGCACCAACCTGACCCGGGTGTCCGACGTGGTGTGAGCGGTTCCCGTGCTCAATCGGACAGCACGTGCCGGACGAGGTCCGGGCAGTGGGTCTTCCAGTTGAGCGCGGGTCCCTTCCTCATCAGGTCCAGGTTGAGCCGGCGGGCCGCCTTGACGATCCGCGGCCGGGTCAGCGCGTCGTACGCGGCGTCGACCGATCCGAACCGCAGCGCCAGCACGCCCGGCCGGACCCGGTAGTGCGCTCGGGCCGCGCCCATCGCGCGCAGCCGGAGCCGGGTGCGCAGCTGTGACCGAGCCGCAGCCTCGTCGACGTTCAGGCGGATGTGCAGATCCTGCGGCCGCCGCCGGTCGTGGCAGACGAACAGCGTCTCCAGCGAGTGCACGGAGACGGTGAACAGGCGCGGGAAGCTGGCGGAGTTGGTACCCGGCAGCGCGGTCAGTGTCCAGAAGTCGCGCTCGGTCTGCTCCGGTACGGGCATCGTGAGGCGCAGGTACGCCCCGATCAGGCGGGCCATCCCGTCGGTGAACCGGGCGTCGGCGCGCAGCCGGTCGAACTGGTGGCGGGTCCGGCGGCGCAGGTCGGCGTCCCCCTCGCGGAGCGCGAGGGGGATCGGGCAGGGCTCGTCGCCGGCCAGCCAGCGTTCCTGCTCCGACGGGGGCAGGATCAGGTCCAGTTCGGCGGCGCCGAGCCGGCCGGCGGTGTGCACGACGTTGCGCAGCCGCACCCCGGCCGACTCCCGCCTGCGGATCTGCTCCCGCTCCTCGTCGTCGAGCCGGTCGCGGGGTACGCGCCGGAAGGCGATCTCGACGATGTCGTGCCACTTCTGGCGGTGCATGCCGAACCGGGCCACCACGTCGACGGCCTGCCCCACGTACCGCTCGCCGTCGGCGAAGGTCAGCTCGTAGATGCCGCACCGACCGCGTGACCTCGGCAGCAGGTGCGCTATCGAACCCACCCCGTCGACAGTCAACCGGTCGACCTCCGCACCGTCCACAGTGCGCGATGATAGGCACTGCTCCCGGACGTCAGGTCACGAGCCCGGGGCCGCCGCGAGTCCCGAGGTGTCCGCCCGGGTCCGGCCTCCGTCCGGCGGTACGCCGAGGGCGGCCGAAAGGTCCCGTGCGGCCTGCTCGACGCCACCGGCCGTGACCAGGGCGAACACGAACCGGTCCGGCCGCAGCACCACCAGGTCGGCGCCGTGCCGCCGCAGCCACCCGCCGAGCACCCCGTCGGCGTCCACGACGTCGACCCGGTCCGGACCGCCGGTCGCCGGTGGGCCAGCGGGCGGATCCGGCAGGTCGGCGAGCCGCGTGCCGGACGGGTGGACCGCGACGAACCGCACCGGCAGCCCCGGTCGCCACGCGCCGAGCGGGTCGGCCACACCGGCGCGGCCCAGCACGGCGAAGCCGTCGCCGAGCACCTCGTCGAGCAGACGCTCCCCGGGCGCGCCCGGAACGAGGACCCGCGGCTGGGGGAACATCGTTCCGACCACCCCGTCGCGCCGCCCGCCGGCCATCAGGCCCCGCCGGTACGCCGGCACCGGCTTGAACTCGAACCGTTCCACGAACCGCCGTACCCGGGGGATCGTCTGGACCGCCCGCAGCGCGGCGTCGCGTACCCCGGCGGTGACCCGGTTGCGGGCCAGGAAGACGCGTCCCAGCCGGACGCTCGTCTGCGCCATCTCCACGGTGTGCGGACGCCGCTCGGACTCGTACGTGTCGAGCACGGCGGCGTCGGCGGCGCCGGACAGCACCAGCGACAGCTTCCACGACAGGTTCGCCGCGTCGCGCAGGCCGCTGCACAGGCCCTGGCCCATGAACGGGGGCATCTGGTGGGCGGCGTCGCCGAGCAGGAACACCCGTCCCTCCCGCCACCGCTGCGCGACCAGGTGGTGGAAGGTGTAGACCACCGCCCGGGTGACGGCGAACCGGTCCGGGTCGACATACGGCGAGACGAGCGCGGCGATGGTCTCCGGTCGCCGCATCTCGTCCTCGGTCTCGCCCGGGCGCAGCATGAACTCCATCCGGTAGCTGCCGGCCGCCCCGGGGGACACGAAGGCCGGGCGCCGCCAGTCGCAGACGAACGTGGTGTCCGGCACCCGTACCGCGTCGGACGGCACGTCGCCGGAGACGGCCAGCCACGGCTCGGCGTAGCTCGCCCCGGACAGCGGGATCCGGACGGCGGCGCGGGTGGCGCTGCGAGCGCCGTCGCAGCCGAGCACGTACCGGGCGCGGACCGCCCGCCGCTGCCCGGTGACCACGTCGGACAGCAGCACCGTCACGCCGTCCTCGTCCTGGGTCAGGCCGACCAGCTCGGTGCCGAGCGCGAGCCGCACGTGCGGGAAGCGGTCCAGCCCGGCGCGCAGCGTGTGTTCCAGTCGCGGCTGGTCGAAGAAGCGCAGCGGCGCGTGCCCGTACCCGAAGTCCGTCTCGGACAGCCTCATCCGGGCGAACACCCGGCCCGCGCCGTTCACGTACTCGACGAGCGGCGGCGCGATCGTCTCGTCGCGTATCTCGTCGAGCAGGCCCGCCTGCTGGTAGATGCGCAACGCCTCGTCGTCGCAGGAGAAGGCCCGCGGCTGGCCGTGCGGCGTCGCGCTGCGCTCCACGACCAGCGTGGTGACGCCGCGGGCGCCGAGCAGGTTGGCGGTGAGCGCGCCCACCGGCCCGCAGCCGATGACGGCGACCTCGACCTCCTGGACCTCCTGGTGAGCCGGCGGCTGAACTGATTCCATCGTGGTGCCCCTTCGGAACGTGGTCCGGACGACTCTGCGCCGTCCGGCACCGGTCAGGGCACCAGTCCGGTGTGGAAGGGGTGTGGAGACGGCGTGGAGGCGGGCCTCCACGCCGGTCAGAAGGCGGCGAACCGGGGCAGCAGCAGACCCGCGCCCTGGCCGGCGGCGATCCGCGCGCCGAGGTCCCACTCCGCGCGGTCGCGCCGGGCCGCGCCGCGGATCCGGTGCAGCTCCGCGACGAAGACGCGCTCACCGACCCGGTCCGCCACCGCCAGCGCCTCCCCGGCCAGCGTCGCCGCGGTCTCCGGACGACCGGCGGCCAGGTACGCCTCGGCCATCGCACACAGCGTGATGGTCCGGGTGGACCGCAGCCCGGGCCGGTAGAACTCGTCGGCGGCGGCGCGCATCGCGTCGAGCCGGCCGTGGTCGCCGCCGCGCGCCGCGGCCCACTCCAGGAAGTACGCGCCGGTAGCGGTCATGTGCGGCAGACCGGTGTCCCGCCCGATGTCCCGGCACCGCCGGCCCGCCGCGTCGGCCGCTGCCACGTCGTGTTCCTGCATCGCCAGCCAGGCCGCGTAGAGCGCCGCGTTCGCGCGGCCGTACGCGTCGTCGAGTTCATCGGCGAGGGCTTCCGCGGCGGCGATGTCCGCCCACGCACCGGCCGGATCGCCGCGCATCGAGCGTACGAGCGCCCGGAAGTTGTGGCAGGCCAGCACCGGACGCCGGCCCACCTCGCGGCGCAGCAGCGCCCGGTCGACGGTACGCAGCCGCTCGATCCCGGCGGTGAGCCGCCGCTCGCCGTCGGCCTGCCGGCCGGTGAAGTAGCCGACCGCGCCCAGCAGGTACTCCCCGGCGACGGCGAGCAGCCCGCTGCCGTCGTCGGGCGCCCGGACGAGCCGCCCGGCGAGGTCGGCGCAGATCGCGAACTCGGCCCGGTTGGCGGCCAGCTCACCGAGCGCCCACAGCGCGTGGCGGATGTCCGCGTCCGGCCCGACGAGCGCCAGCAGCTCGCGGGCCCGGGCGCAGACCCGGTCGACCGCGTCGCTGCCGACGCCCACAGTCATCTGGAGCAGGGCCGCGCGGTGCAACTGGACGGTCAGCTCGGTGTGCGCCGCGTCCGGCGACACCCGCGCGGCGGGGGCGAGCCGGAGCGCGGCACGTTCCAGGTGGCCCAGGGCGTCCTCGTAGGCGACCCGGCGGGTGGCGTCGTCGGCGGCGCGCAGCGACCACCGCAGGTGGTCCTCGCCGTGGCCCAGCCCGATCGCCTCGCCGTAGTGGTGGGCCAGTTCCGCCGGTGCGGCGCCCGCGGTCCGCTCGTACGCGGCGGCCAGCCGGGCGTGCAGCGCGGCCCGGCGCGGGGGGACCAGCTCGGCGTAGGTGACCTCGGCGATCAGCGGATGGCGGAACGCGAGCGCACCCGGCCCGGTCTCGACCACCAGCGCGGCCGGGTACGCCGGGGCGAGGTCCTCGGCGACAGCCTCGGCCGTCCTGTGCAGCGCCGCCGCGAGCACCGCCAGGTCCACGTCGTGTCCGGCGACGCTGAGCAGGTCGAGGCAGCGCCGGGTGGCAGCGGGCAGCCCGGCCAGCCGCAGCCGTACCGTGTCCCGGATGCTCGGCGGCAGCTCCGCGTCGGCGCCCGCGCCGGCCCGGGACCGCAGCAGCTCGGTGAGGAAGAACGGGTTCCCGCCGGTGCGGGTCACGAGCCGGGTCACCTGCGGCTCCGGCGGCGCCACGCCGGTGCGGTCCCGGACCAGGTCGGCGACCGCCGCGGCGTCCAGCCCGGCGAGCCGGACCTGACCGAAGCCGCGTCCGCGCGCCAGCTCGGCCACGGTCGCCACCAGGGCCGGATCGTCGTCGTACGGGCGCAGCGTGGCGACCACCAGCGCCCGGGACGCGGGCAGGGCGGTGGCGAGGAACCGCAGCAACAGCAGCGAGTCCGGGTCGGCGGCGTGCAGGTCGTCGAGGACGACGAGCAGCCCGCGTTCCCGGGCCGCCGCGTGCACGAGGTCCGCCACCGCCTCGTACACCTGGAACCGCGCCGTGGGGTCCAGTCCGCGACCGTCGGCCGGTCCGCTCGGCGCGCCCGCGGCGAACCCGTCCAGCCGGCTCGCCGACCCGGCGGCGCGGGTGTGCGGCAGCGCCAGCAGCGCGCGTACCACCTGGCTCCACAGCCAGAACGGCGGCGCCTGCCCGACGTCCGGACAGCGACCCCAGACCACCGGGACGCCGGCTGCGGCGGCGCGGGCGCCGAGCGCCGCGGCGAGGCTGGTCTTGCCGATGCCGGCCTCCCCCACCAGCGTCAGCACCCGCCCGCCCTGCCCGGTCGCCGAGTCCAGCGCCCCCCGCAGGCGGTCCAGCTCCGCATCCCGCCCCACCAGCGCCTCGACGTCCCGCTCCGGGGCCGTCTCGGCGGCCGCCCGGACGCCGGTGTCGGCAGGGCTGCCGGCGTCCTGCGGTACGGCCTGCTCCAGGATCAGCCGGTGCGCCGCCCGGATCTGCTCCCCCGGGTCGATCCCGTACTCGTCGGCCAGGATCCGGCGGCCCTCGTCGAAGACGGCGAGCGCCTCGGTCTGCCGCCCCGACCGGTACAGCGTCAGCATCAACTGCGCCCGGGCGCCCTCGCGCAGCGGATGCGCCGCCACGAACCGGCGCAGCTCCGGCAGCAGCGTCGCGTGCCGGCCCGCGGCGACGGCCGCTGTCAGCCGCCCCTCCTCGGCGCTCACCCGCAGCTCGGCCAGCCGGGCCGCCTCCGGGCGCACCGCGGCCAGGTCGGCCACGCCCGCCAGCGGCTCACCACGCCACAACGCCAGCGCCTCGGTGTACGTCCGTTCGGCGGACTCCGGCCGCCCGCCCGCGAGCGCGTCCGCCGCCCGGTCCACCAGGGCGCCGAACCGGACCGCGTCCACGGCGTCGGCGTCCACCCGCAGCTCGTACCCCCGGGGGTGGCTGCGCAGGACACGCGCCGGCTCGCGGTGGGAGCGTTGCGGTTCCACGGCCCGGCGCAGCCCGGCGACGTAGGTGCGCAGCGTGGTCTGGGCGCTGGCCGGCGGCCGTCCGTCCCAGAGCGCGTCGACAAGCCAGTCGGCGGCGACGAACCGGTTCGGGCGCAGCAGGAACAGGGCCAGCAGTGCCTGCTGCTTCGGCCCGCCGAGGGGCACCACCCGGCCGTTCCGGACCACCTCCGGCGGGCCCAGCACCCGGAACTGCACAGTCACCTCGACGACGCCCCTCGCGCCCGGCGCCGGGTCAGGCCGCCGCCATCTCACGCAACTTCAGCACCGAGCGCCAGTTGCGGGTCGTGCCGACCACACCCGTCTTCCTCTCCACGAAGGCGTTGCCGAGCTTGCTGCGCCCGTACCCGTCGGGCACGTGCACGAACACGTCCCGGCCGACGAGCGTCAGCGTCCCGGTCTCGCCGGGCGGGGACGCGAGCGCCGCCTGCTTGTCCGCGCCGGGGTCGCTGCTGAGCATCGTCACCAGCAGCTTCGTCGGATCGGTCTGCGCGTCGACGTACGGATTCGCGGCGATCATCGCGTCCAGCTCGGCCAGGCTGCGCAGCAGCACCGGCACGTCCCGGCCCCACCGCCGCGTGATGCCCCGGCCGATCTCGGCCAGGATCGCGGCCTCGTCGGTCTCCGGGCAGCCGAACACCACGTTGCCGCTCTGGATGTAGGTCGCCACCTGGTCGAAGCCGCAGGAGACGAAGACCTCCTTCAGCTCCGCCATCGCCATGGAACTGGCGCCACCGATGTTCACCGCGCGCAGCAGAGCGACGTATCTCGCCATGACTCGGGATGGTAACCGGCCGTGGCGTCACCGTGGTGCGTCAATGACCTCGACGCACCGGCCCACAGTCGCCTGCGTACGCTGTCCGGGCAGGCCGACGGCGCGAGCCGGCCGCCTCCGCGCCGGCCCCGGCACCGACATCGAGGTGGGAGATGCCGCAGCTCAACCCCGTGACGACGCAGCGCGTCGAGGCCGCCGTCGTCGCTGTCCTCGCCGTCGTCGTGACCGTCGCGGCCGGATACCCGTGGTGGTCGCTGCTCGCCCTCTTCCTCGTCTTCGACCTGTCCATGCTCGGCTACCTGCGCGGGCCGCGCCTCGGTGCCGCCTGCTACAACCTGGCGCACTCGTACGCGCTGCCGGCGGCGCTCGGCGCGGTGGCCGTGGCGGCGGCCGCGTCCGGTGACCGGATCGACTGGCTCGGCGTCCTGGCCGTCGCGTGGGCGTTCCACATCGCCGTCGACCGCGCGCTGGGGTACGGCCTCAAGACGGGCGAGGGGTTCGAGCACACCCACCTCGGCCTGATCGGGAAGGCCCGCCACACCCGGGCCACCACCGACGGACGCTGACCGCCCCGGTCACTGGCGCGGCGGCGCGCAGTTCGCGCTCGTCAGCCGCACCGAGTACTCGCGGTCGTCGGACGTGATCCCGGAGGGCACGCCGTCGAAGTGGGCCTCCACCTTCTCCCAGCCGCGGCGCTGCTCGTAGTGCAGGTGCGGGGCCCCGGAGTTCCCGGTGCTGCCGACCCGCCCGAGCTGGTCGCCCCGGGCCACCCGCTGACCGGCCTGCACCGACGGCGGTTCGAGCAGGTGCAGGTACTGCGTCTCCCACTTGCCACCGTGGTCGATCTTCACCCAGTAACCGCCGCCGCGCCCGCGCGGCCCGTCCGGATCCTGCGGGGTGCGGCCGCCCAGCGAGCCGTTGATCCCCGCGACGGTGACGGTGCCGTCGGCGGAGGCGAGCACCGGCCTCCCCCAAGCCTCCCCCGAGGTCGGGAAGAGGTCGACGTCGTAGTCGTCGTGCCCCGGATAGGTGGACAGCCGCCACATCTCGCCGCACGCCACCGGGAGCTGGAAGTCCGGTCGCGGGCCGGGCGGCCGCACCAGCGGCACCACGACCGCCGCGACGGCGGCGAGCGCCCCGAGGACGCCGACGATCAGCAGGACGCGCGGGAGACGGGAGCCGCGAGGGCGCTCGGTGGTCATCGTTTCGAGCATGACAGGCCGTGTCCGGTGGCAGACACGGGTCTGCCGATCAGCGACGCACTGGCTAGTCTCATGGCGCTCGCCACGACTAGGAACGGCGGAACGGCGTGACGGACCATCAGCAGGTGCCGGTGTGGACCCTGGCGACGGAGCCCGGGAAGATCTCGCGGGCGGCGGAGCTTCCCGTGGACCACAAGGGCATGTCACCGGAGCGGCTCGCCGGGCTGCGGCAGGCGCTCGCCGCCTTCCTCGACACGCCGCTCGTCACGGTGGAGGCGTACCCGCTTCCGCCGATGACGGACGTCCGAGGGGGACGACTCCTCGACGCCGCGTCGCCGCTCGCGATGGAGCTCCGACGACTGCTGAAGACGCCGAATGCCGGGTCCGCGGCGACGGCCGCCGCAGGGCCGACGGAGACGCTGTACCGCATGGTGGTGCCGAGGTCGGTGGCCTCGCAGCTCGGTGACGGTCTCGTACGGTCCATGCCGTCCAAGGCCGTCGCGGGTGGCATCCACGGCGACATCCTCGGCAAGACGGGCATCGTGCAGAAGGCCACCTTCGTACCGGTGGCGGCCGACGCGTCCCGGCCAGGCGTCACGGGGGCGGTGAGCGGCACCGCGAAGGCGGCGACCACCGCCGGTATCGTCACCGCCGCGGCATCGTTCATCCTGCTCGCCGTGGCGACCGCCGCGAGCGTCTACGCCGAAGAGCAGCGTCGTAAGGCCATGGAAAGGGTCACCGAGCTTCTCGAGGAGCTGACCGCCGAGAACCTCGACGCGGAACGCGACCGCCTCCACGGCGCGACGGCGGCCGTCGAACGGGCGACCGCCCTCCTGCTCGACAAGGGTGAGGCGGGACATTCCCTCGGGCTGGACGCGGCCGTACACACCGTCGACACCGCCATCGCCGCGGCCCGACGCAGGGCGGGCGCATGGCGGGCGAAGGTCGCGGCGTTCTCCTCCGACGGGGTGGAGGTCGCCGACCTCATCAAGGCCTTCCCCGGGATCGACAAGCCCGACGGCGCCTTCCGCGTCGAGCTCCGGCTGGCTTCACTGGCCATCGCGACGAAGCGACGGGTCGCGGTGCTGCAAGCCGTGGAGCACGCCCAGAAGTCGCCCGAGCTCAGTTTCCGCCGCTTCACCGCCATGCTGCAGGACGAGCAGCGGAGCGTGGACGAACTACAGGACGAACTGCACGCGCTCCTCGGCGCCCTCGCGGACCTGCGGCTGCGGGCACCCACCAAGAGCTTCACCGATCGCCTGCTGACCCAGGGCGAGGTGAACAACCTGCTCGAATGGCCGGGCCGCCTGCGTCAGCTCGCGGCCGAGGAGACCGTGTCCGTGTCGGACCTTCCCGATGTCGAGATCGGCCTCGTCGAGAAGGAGGACGGGAAGGTCCTGGTGCTGCCCACCCGGGCGTTGCCACGAGACCGGGTCGCTTAGGGCGCGCGGACGCCGGCACAAGGCCTATCCCCTCAGCCATCGCGCGACAGCCTGGTGGTCCGCGTCGGTGAGGCCTCGACGCGCATCGACGCGGTGCATGAGCGCCGGCGCGCCGTGGTTCCCTGCTACCCACCTCCGGTCGGCGTCGGTGATCTCGTCGTCCAGCCAGACGAACCGGCGTCCGGCGGCCCACTCGACGAGTCGCCGCGTCTTCCAGTGCAGCCGACCGTCGTCGTCCTCGTCGTCCGGCCAGTCGACGACCGGCAGCGGAGGCAGGCCGAGCCGCGGCGCGAGCACCTCGTTGGCATCGTGCATCCAGGTCGTGGCCCACACCAGATCGCACGGCAACGCGGCGAGCCGGCGGCCGTGCCCGGCGTCCAGACCGGCCAGCAGCGGGTTGACACCGTCCTCCGGCGGCCCGGCGGAGCCGCCGAAGGGCAGGAGCGTCCCGTCGACGTCCAGGAACAGCAGCGGACGATCAGTCATCGCCCACCGGGCGGAGGGGTTCGCCGGTCCTGGCGTCCATCCGGGCCTCAGCCCAGCTCGACGACGGGCCGGGTCAGGATCTCGTCGGCGTATCCGTCGTCGGAGGCGGTCCACCGGCCGAAATCCTCGTCGCGGTACGCGGTCGCCAGGGTGAGCCAGCCCAGGAAGAAGCCGCTGCCGCCGCAGGTGGCACCGCCGCCGTCGCCACCGCACACGACGGTGCGCTCGGTCGTCGCCTCGTGCCGGTAGGGGTCCTGCCCGATCGCCAGACCCCAGAGGTTGTCCTGCCGGTGCGGGCCGGTCCTGTGGTCGTACGGGTAGCCGTCGCCGGGGCAGTCGTCGCCCCAGCGGAACAGCGTCGCCGCCCCGGCGCCACACGCCCACTCCCACTCGTCCGGAGTGGTCGTGCGCAGGCCGAGATCGGCCAGCCCGGCCATCGCGTCGTCGTACGAGACCTCGCGGATCGCCCGGGCCCGCACCACCTGCCCGGTCGTCCGGTCGAACTCCACGGTCAGCCCGTCACCGGAGCGGAAGGTGCGCACCCCGCCGAACCGGCCCCCGGCCGCCGCGACCAGTTCCCGCACGCGGGGGTCGTCCGGCGCCAGCGGCACCTCGCACGGGTCGAAGGCGTCCACCGCGACCAGCATCGCCGGCATGTCGACGTCGCGGACGGGCGACGTCATCGAGTCGACGAACTCGGTCAGCGACGGGAGGCCGAACTCGGCGGCGCTGTCGGCGTAGTCGGCGGCCTGGTGCGCGGCGGGACGGAACCGGGCCGCGTCGTAGCCGAGCGCCGGGCGCCCGCCGGGTACGAGCGCGAACCGCATCCCGCCGCGGTCGAACAGCGCCGTGCGGTGCGACCGGCCCGCGTACGCCCTGTTCTCCACGCAGGCCACTGTCAGCTCGTGCCGGCCGGCGATGTCCCGCGCCAGCCGGCCGGCAGCGCTGTCGGAGAGGTCGTTCCACTGCGCGGAAGTGAGATCGGCGTACGACACCGCGAAAGGATAGCCACGGGCTCCGACAACACCGGATCGACGCCGAGCTGTCCGGCTGCGCGGCAGCGCGTGACCCGTCGGCGAAGCGGTCAGGCTTCGTCGACGTCAGTGGTGAGCGCGAGTTCGCGGCCTGCTTCGATGTCGGCGAGCAACGTCGCCACGCGGGCCTTGGCCAGGTCGTAGGAGTCGGAGCCGAGCACCTGGTGCAGCGGGGCCTTGCCGCCCACTGCCACCTCGATGACGGCCGCCGCGGCCTTGACCGGGTCGCCGAGCTGAGTGCCGGGCATGGCCAGGTGCGCCTCGGTCATCTCGCGGACCGCCTCGTAGCCGTCGGTGGTGTTCGCCGGCAGGCCGAGCGACGATGTGCGCAGGAAGTCGGTACGCGTGTACCCGGGTTCCACGACGGTGACAGTGATGCCGAGGTGCGCGACCTCGGCCGCGAGCGCGTCCGACAGGCCTTCCAGGGCGTACTTCGCCGAGCAGTAGAGGCCCCAGCCGGGGAAGGCGGTCAGCCCCAGGATCGAGGAGACGTTGACGATGTGGCCGCTGCGGGCGGCGCGCATGCCGGGCAGGACCGCGCGGAGCACGTTCCAGACGCCGAAGACCTGCACCTCGAACATCGTCCGGACCTCGGCGTCGCCCGCCTCCTCGACCGCGCCGAGGAAGCCGTAGCCGGCGTTGTTGACCACGACGTCGATCCCGCCGAAACGGTCGGTGGTGGCCCGGACTGCCGCCCTCACCGCCGCCTCGTCGGTCAGGTCGAGTTCGAGGGGAAGCAGCCGCTCGCTGTCGACCGGGCCGAGGGCCGCGGCGAGACGCTCGGCCGAGCGGGTCGTCGCCGCGACGTTGTCGCCCCGCTCCAGCAGCTGCGTGACCAGTGCGAGGCCGATGCCGCGGGACGTGCCGGTGACGAACCACGTGGCCGGACCTGCGGTGGGGTAAGGCATGGGAACTCCCGATCTCGATGTCGTCGTGTCCCCGGGCTGGGACACAGATCAATCGTGGGTACGACAGACGGCCGAGAACACAGCCGGACGAGCCCAGCGCTGCCTGGGAACGGCGTACCCACCCAGACGGTGTCGCGGACGGCGTTCGCGGCGGATCATCGAGTCATGGCGGGACACTCAGACCTGGGGCGGTTCCTCCGTCAGTGCCGGGCCGACCTGACTCCGGAGGCGGCCGGCATCGCCGCCGCGGCGCAGGGACGCCGGGTCCGCGGGCTGCGCCGCGAGGAGGTGGCGATGCTCGCCGGCGTGAGCGTCGACTACTACACCCGCCTCGAACAGGGCCGGCACGCCAGCCCGTCGGCGGCCGTCGTCGACGCCCTGGCGCGGGTCTTCCAGCTCGATGCCGCCGCCCGCGCCCACCTCGCCGACCTCGCGCGGCCGGCGAGGCGCAGCAGCCGGCAGACGCCGGCCCAACGGGTACGCCCGGCGATGCACCAACTGCTCGCCTCGATGACCGAACACCCCGCGCTCATCCTCGGCCGCCGCACGGACGTACTCGCCTCGAACGCCCTCGCCCGCGCGCTCCTCACCGACTGGACGCTCCTGCCGCCGAGGCACCGCACCTACATCAGGTGGGTCTTCCTCGACCCGGGCGCCCGCGACGCCTTCCTGGACTGGCCCACGGTGGCCGCCGACGTGGTCGGCACGCTGCGTCTCTACGCCGGGCGTAATCCCGACGATCCGCAGCTCAGCGAGCTGGTCGGCGAGTTGAGCATCAAGAGCCCTGAGTTCCGGACCTGGTGGAACGGCCGCCACGTGCACGAACGCACGCACGGCACGAAGCGGATGAACCATCCGGCGGTCGGGCCGATCACCCTTCACTACGAGGCACTCGCCCTGCCCGGCGACCCGGACCAGACACTGTTCGTCTACACCACCGATCCCGGCAGCCCGTCACACGACAACCTGCGGCTGCTGGGTTCCCTGGCCGCCCGGGCCGCGTCGACGCGTGGCCGCACACCGCCGCACGAGGCGCCCGACGCGAGCAGGACCGAGCCCTCCAGCCCCGCCTGACGGCGGCCGGGGCCGATCTCAGACGTCCACGGCCCGAGATGCCCCGGCCGGCCGGTCGCGGCAGAAGTCCCGGAACGTCCGGGGTGGCCGGCCGGTCACGTCCGCGACGGTCGTCGTGACCCGGTCCTCCGAGCCCGCGGCGACGGCCGTGTCCAGGCCCGCGAGGAAGCGGGCGTAGTCGGGCGCGAGGCCGTGAGCCTCGTGGTACGCGGTGAGCGCGTCCTCGTCGACCGCGCGGTGCCGGACCGGGCGGCCGAGGAGGTCGGTGAGCGTGGCGGCGACGTCGGCGTAGCTCAGCCGCTCGGGACCGGTGATGACGTGCTCGGTGTCGTGGGGCGCCGGGTCGGTGAGGGCACGCACCGCCACTTCGGCGATGTCGGCCGGATCGACGAAGCCCACGCGGGCGTCGCCGGTGGCGCTGACGATCTCGCCACGGTCCCGGGCACTCGCGGCGTGCGGATGGTCGCCGACGAAGTTCTCCATGAACCAGGACGGTCGCAGCACCGCCCACTCGGGGATCATCTCGCCGAGCTGGGCCTGCACCTCGCCCAGTCCCGGCGTGCCGGCCTCGATCGCCGACGAGCTGAGCAGGACGGCCCGCCGTACCCGGGCGCGGCGGGCCAGGTCCAGGAACGGCAGCATGGTCGGCGCCGGGTCGGCGTCGCCGAGGGGCGCGATCAGGTAGAGCCCTGTCACCCCGTCCAGCGCCGTGTCGTGCGTGCTGCGGTCGTACCAATCGAAGCGGACGCCCTCGGCGGACGCCCGGCGGCTGGCGACGCGGGCCCGGCGGCCGGCGGCGGCGAGTCTCGCGGCGACGAGCCGGCCTGTCGTTCCCGTGCCTCCGACGACGAGGATCATGCCCGCACCCCCTCGCCGAACAGTTCCCGCACGGCCAGGGGGTTCCAGTAGTCGCGGTAGCGCACGATCCGCCCGGCCCTGATGGTGAGGACGGCGATGTAGCGCAGGCGGTACGGCTCGCCGGTGGCGACGACGACGCCGGTGGCGGTGAACTCGGCGACGATCACCTCCGGGTCGGCGGTCTGGTGCACCGTGACGTCGGCGATCTCGCGGATGTCCAGGGTCCGCGGGTAGTCGATGAGGTAGTCGTGCAGCTCGGCGCGGCCGGCCACCCGGCTGGGCCGCCCGGCCGGCGCGAACGGGAACTCCATGACGGCGTCGTCGGCGAACAGGGCGATGAAGCTCGGCATGTCCTTGGCGAGCAGACGGTCCAGGGCCTGGTGGAACACATCGGTGGCGGTACTCGGCACTGCTGTTCCTTCCTGTCGGCGGGCCGCCCGCGGTGATCTACGATAAGCGGACGGCCGGTCCGCTTCACCATAGCGGACTGACGGTCCGTTTGCGAGAGGGGGCAGGAGTGCGTGCTGACGCCGCGCGGAATCGGGAGGCGGTGCTCGCCGCGGCCGATCGGCTGTTCGAGGCGGCGACCGACCCCGACCGGATCTCCATGGACGACGTCGCCGCTGCCGCCGGCGTGGGCAAGGGCACGCTGTTCCGCCACTTCGGCGACCGGCTGGGCCTCGTCCGCGCCCTCTACGGCGCACGCGGCGAACAGCTCCAGGCGTCACTCGCGACGAGCCTGCCCGGCGACTCGCCGGCGGACCGCGCCCTGCATCTGCTGCGGGAGCTGGTCCGGTTCAAGCGGGCCAACCGGGTCCTCACGCTGGCCCTGGAGAACGCGGGCAGCGGAAGCCCCTATCGCAACGAGTCGTACGAGGAGTGGCACGCGAGACTGACCGCCATCGTGTCCGAGGCCCGGGGCCCCGAGTCGGCGGAGTTCCTCGCGCACGCCCTGCTGGCCGCGGTGCGCAGCGATCTCGTCGAGCACCTCCGCGACTGGCCCGACGAGCGCTGGGATGCCGGGCTGACCGCGCTGACGCGCTCGGTGCTGACCCCCTGGCGGTAGTTCCTCCGCCGGGTGCCAGGGTGGCGGGGCGTGAGCGGTGCCGCGCTCACGCCCCCACCCTCACCTGGTCCGCTCGATCACTGCGGTGAGGCGGAGCCCGGCTGTCGACACCGTGCCGCTCCCCCAGAACGACGAGGTCCCCGGGATGTTGGCCAGGGCGTCCAGGCTCGGATCGTTGCCCTCGACCTTCGGCCCGTACGCGACGCTCCAGCGCCCGGCGGTGTAGCGCAGCAGCAGCGTGCCCGGGTACTCGACGTACGGCGGAATCGGGTTCGTGCCGCTGATCCAGACGTTTCCGTTCGCGTCGCCCGCGACCGCGTAGGCCCAGCCGGCCGGTGCCGGTCCGGCCACCCGCTGCCACGTCCGGCCGTCCCAGTGCAGGATGACCGGCTTGGGGGCGGAGTCGTAGTCCTGGGTGCCGACCGCCCAGGCGTCGGTCGACGAGCGGGCCCACACGCCGGTGAGCCGGGCGCTCGGGATCGACGGCAGCGGCGCCACCCGCCACGACCCGCCGACGCGCTGCGCGATCATCGGCTCCGGGTAGGGCGCGTCGGCGACGTACCGCTCCCCGGCAGCGAACACGCCACCGTCCGCGGTGCGCGCCACCCCGCGCAGGACACCGTTGATTCCCTCCGTCCCCGGCACCGCGACCCGGCCGAACTGACCGGTGCCGCCCTCGACGACCAGCGGCCGGCCGCCGTCGTGGCCGACGAACACGGCCCGTCCGCCGCCGGTCGCGGCCACGTCCAGCAGCTCCGAGGTTCCCGCCGGGGCGGGCCACGGCGCGTGCGCCGTCCAGGTCACGCCGTCGAAGTGCCCGGCGTACGACTCGCCGAGGCGCCGGGAGCCCACCGTCCAGACGTCCCGGGCGCCCGCCGCGTCCACCTTGTACAGCAGATACGCCTGGTGCGGCAGACGCCGTTCCGTCCACGTCCGCCCGTTCCACCGCAGCAGGGCGTACGGCTGGTCGATCGAGTACCCCGTGTATGTCGACGCCTGGTAGCCCACGGACCAGGCGTTGTTCGGGCCGGCGGCGGCCACGTCGGTCAGCCGGCTCTCGTGGATCAGCGTGGGGATCGTCGCCGTCCACGTAGAAGGGGTCGCGGCCGCGACCGGCGTGACCGGTAGGAGCAGCACACCCGCCGTCAGAGTGGAGACCGTCGCTATCGACAACCCGTGCCGTGCCAGTGATCCCATGTGGTGGCCCTCTTCCCCGATCGGTGGTCGGACCTCAGCATCGCGTTCCGCAACGCTGCGCGTGCGCCCCAGCGCGGTCCCGTAAGAGAGTGGTAAGAACGGCTCCTCCGATGGGAGTCGAATGCGGCCGTGACGGCGTCGCCGTGGTCAGGCGGCGCGGCGGGCGCGGCGACGGGCTCGGAGGAAGACGGCGTCGTACCGCTCGTCGCCCCACCAGGCCCACGGAACGCCTGTCGCGTACCGGCCGATCGAGGCGAACACCGGCGCGGCCTCGGCGTCGCGGCCGGTGCGCACCAGCCCGTACGCCAGGAAGTTCGCGTCGTCGAGCCAGTCGGCGTGCCGGGTCGCCGGCTGGTGGAACCACCGGTTCAGCGCGTTGTCGAGCTCCGACTGCATGACCGGATCCTGTCGCCACCGCTCGCCGATCTCGTCGGCGGTACCGCCGTGAGGTTCGCGATCCTGCTCCCACAGCGCCCACTCCGCGGCGGCCCGGACCGGCAGCACGAGCAGTGGTGAGCCGGTAGGCGCCGTGGCGGCGACCGAGCGGGCGAAGTCGAACATCGCCTCGTGCGAGCCGCTCCACTTCCGGCAGTGGTAGGTCAGCCGGAGCACGTGGCCCTGGTGATGCCGGGGATCCCGCTTGGTCAGCTCACGCCACGTCTCCTCGACCTCCTCCAGTGACGCACTCTCGTCGATCATGAGGCGCAGCCGGTGCGCCCACGGCGTGGGGTCGTCCGGTGCGAGCCGCATCGCGAGATCGTTCACCTGCCGGGCCAGGTCCAGCAGGCGGCTGAACTCGACCCACTGCTCCCGACGGACGTTGGAGGCCCAGTCGCCGCCGCGCACCTCCCACGCCCGCGCCATCAGGGAACCGGCACGGACGAGTTGGGCGTCCGGATCGGCGGGCGCGCGCGACACCCAGCGGTCGGTCCACGCGTCCGTGGTGTCGACCCGGCCGGTCGTACGGTCGATCCGCGATCCCAGCCCACGAGCTGTCGATTCGGCGAGCACACGGACGTACCGGGCCCGGCGGTCGTAGTCGTTCCGGGTGGCGATCAGCGCCTTCCGGGCCGGTCCGATGTCGGAGCCGTACCGCGCCTGTGTGCACGCCTCGCGCAGCACGGCGTCGTCCTGCGCCGGGTTGAGGTCGATCTGGCGGGTGAGAATCCGCCACATGGTCGAGATCATGATCAGGGATGGTAGATGTCGCGGGCCCTGCCGGTGGGCCCGTCAGCCGGCTGCCGTCCCGGCGGGGCGGAGCACCGTGTCGAGCCAGCGCAGCTGCCGCCGGACGTGGACGGCCTCCCCGCCCTCGTGGCCGTTGAACGGGTACGTGTGCATCTCCCGTAACGGCACCGTCGATCCGGCGGCGGCGTACTGGTTGTACGCGGCGAAGCCGGTGCTCGGCGGGCAGACCTCGTCGCGCAGACCGATCCCGAAGTGCGCCGGGGCGGTGGCCCGCCGGGCGAAGGTGACGCCGTCCACGTACGACAGCGTGCGCCGGACCGGTTCCTCGGCCTCGCGGTGCACCGCCAGGTAGCTGGCGATCTCGCCGTACGGGGACGCCTCGGTCAGTTCGATGGCGCGCTGGATGTCGCACAGGAACGGGGCGGTGACCAGAAGCGCGGCGAGGCCGTCCACGAGGCCCGCCGCCGCGAGTGCGAGCCCACCGCCCTGGCTGTTGCCCACCGCGGCGACGCGGGCCGGGTCCACCCCGGGCAGGACGCGGACGGCGTCGATCGCGCGGACCGCGTCGGTGATGAGGCGGCGGTAGTGGTAGTCGTCCGGGGAGAGGATCCCCCGCGTGGCGGGGCCGGGCCCACCGGGCGCGTCGTGCGGGTCCGGGGTGTCGCCGCGGCTGTACAGGCCGGCCTGTCCCCGGTTGTCCACCAGCAGGTGGGCGTAACCGGCCACCGGCCAGGTGAGCCGCTCGCCCGGCAGGCCCCGGCCGCGCCCGTAGCCGGGGTACTCCACCACTGCCGGCAGCGGCGCCGGTACGCCCGCGGGACGGGTGTACCAGGCCCGGACCGGCTCGCCTGCGTACCCGGCGAACGTCACGTCCCACACGTCGACCAGCCGCAGGTCGGTGGGTTCGGGACGGACGTCGACGAGCACCGGGGTGGCCGCGGCGGCGTTGAGGGTGGCCCGCCAGAACCGGTCGAAGTCGGCGGGCTCGGCAACGGCCGGTGCGTAGCGGCGGAGCTGCTCGAGGGAGATATCAATCGACGCTCTTGACACGCCGATAACGATACCCATAAATTTCCGAAAGGCTTACGACGTATTACCGGAAAGTTCCAGCCGACGGTCAGGCGGGAGGACGAGTTTGGCAGCCCCGATCCCGCGCAGTCGCCGTACGCCGTGGCGGCGGGCCCTGCGCCGGGACTGGCAGCTCTACTCGCTCGCCGTCCTGCCGCTGCTGTTCTTCCTGACGTTCCGCTACCTGCCGATGCTCGGCAACGTGATCGCGTTCCGGCGCTTCCAGCCGGGCGGCAGCATCGTCGGCGAGTACTGGACCGGGCTGCGGTACTTCCGGCTGTTCTTCACCGACCCGACCTTCTGGAGCGTGTTCACCAACACGCTCGTGCTGGGCGCGCTGACCCTGCTGTTCTGCTTCCCGCTGCCGATCGTGCTGGCGCTGCTGCTCAACGAGGTACGCAACCGCGCGCTCAAGCGGTTCGTCCAGTCGGTGTCCTACCTACCGCACTTCCTGTCGATCGTGATCGTGGCCGCCATGGTCCTCCAGTTGCTGTCGGTGGACGGCACGGTGAACCAGATGGTGCGCGCCGTGGGCGGCGAGCCGGTCTCGTTCATGCAGCAGGCCGGATGGTTCCGGACGATCTACGTCTCCTCCGAGGTCTGGCAGACCGTCGGCTGGGGCACCATCCTCTACCTCGCCGCGCTCACCACAGTCGACGGCGACCTGTACGAGGCGGCCCGCATCGACGGCGCCAACCGGTGGCGGCAGACCTGGCACGTCACGCTGCCGGGGATCCGGCCGACGATGGTGACACTGCTGATCCTCAACATCGGCACCTTCATGGCCGTCGGCTTCGAGAAGATCCTGCTGCTGTACAACCCCCTCACCTACCCGACGGCGGACGTGATCTCGACCTACCTGTACCGGGTGGGCATCGTCTCCGGGAACCTCAGCTACGCCGCCGCGATCGGCCTGTTCGAGTCCGTGATCGGGCTGACGCTGGTGCTGTCGGCGAACGCGATCTCCCGGCGCACGGTGGGGACGAGCCTGTGGTGAGCACGCGCGCCCGCACCCGGGCGCCGGCGGTCCGCCCGCGTGGCCCCCGGCCGACAGCGGGCTACCGGGTCTTCCAGGTGGTCAACGCCGTCGTGCTGACCGGCGTCGTGGTGGTGACCCTGTATCCGTTCCTCACCATCGTGGCCCGCTCGCTCAGCGACAACGCGTACATCGTCGCGGGTGAGGTGAACCTGGTGCCGCGCGGGTTCAACCTCACCGCGTACCGCGTGGTGACGTCGGACCCGACGTTCTGGATCAGCTACCGCAACACCGTCTTCTACACGGTGGTCGCCACGCTCATCTCCGTCGTGCTGACCACCTGCTACGCGTACGTGCTGTCGAAGAAGCACCTGCGGGGCCGGACCGCGCTGGTCGGGATCGCCGTGTTCACCATGTTCTTCACCGGCGGCCTGATCCCCAACTACGTCCTGGTCACCAGCCTCGGCTTGAAGAACACCGTGTGGGCGATCGCCCTGCCCAACGCCATAAACGTGTTCAACCTGCTGGTGATGAAGGCGTTCTTCGAGAGCCTGCCGGTCGAACTGGAGGAGGCCGCCGCCGTCGACGGGCTGAACACGTACGGCACGCTGCTGCGGATCGTCCTGCCGCTGTCGAAGGCGATGGTCGCCACGATGGTGCTGTTCTACGCCGTCTCGTTCTGGAACTCCTGGTTCGCCGCGTTCCTCTACATGGACCGCCAGGACCTGCTCCCGGTGACCGTCTATCTGCGCAACCTCATCGCGGGCGCGACGGACGCCACGCAGACCGGCGGCGGCCTCGGCAGCGCCGGCGACGTCGTCCAGTCCGCCGCCACCATCCAGTCCGTGACCATCGTGTTGACGATCCTGCCGATCCTCGCCGTCTATCCCTTCATCCAGCGCTACTTCGTCTCCGGGATCATGCTCGGCGCCGTGAAGGGATAGCCGCACCCGCACCGTCCCCCACCACCGGAAGGAAGAATCCATGGCCCAGCTGTCCCGGCGCCAGGTACTGCTCGCCAGCGGCGCGGCCGCCGTCGTCGCCCTGGCGGGTTGCGGCGACGACACCCCGGACAAGAAGGACCTCGACCGCAACCGTACGGGCGCGATGGACAAGTACGGCATCGGTGACCAGTTCAAGGCCACCGAGCCGGTCACGTTCTCGATCCTCTACAACAACCACCCGAACTACCCGCTCAAGCCCGAGTGGCTGTTCTGGACCGAGCTGGCCCGGCGGACGAACGTCAAGCTGGACCCGGTCGCCGTGCCGCTGAGCGACTACGAGCAGAAACGCAGCGTGCTGGTCGGCTCCGGCGACGCCCCGCTGATCATCCCGAAGACCTACCACCCGCAGGAGAACTCGTACGTCTCCTCCGGCGCCATCCTGCCGGTCAGCGACTACCTCGACCTGATGCCGCACTTCAAGGACAAGATCGAGAAGTGGGGACTCCAGCCGGAGATGGACACGCTCCGGCAGGAGGACGGCAAGTTCTATCTGCTGCCCGGCCTGCACGAGAAGCCCTGGCAGGACTACACCCTCGCCGTGCGCACCGACGTGCTGGAGCAGTTGAAGATCCCGTCCCCGACCACCTGGGACGAGGTGTACGCCATGCTCAAGGCGATGAAGGCGGCCCACCCGGACGTCATCCCGTTCTCCGACCGCTTCGGCAAGCCCAACCCGGCCGGCAACCTGCTGAACATGCTGGCCCTCGCACACGGCCTGCCCGGCGCCGGCTGGAACTACCAGCCGACGAGCTGGGACGCCGGGGCCGGGAAGTACGTCTTCACCGGCGCCTCGGACGGCTACCGGCAGGTGGTGGAGTACCTCCACAAGCTGGTCGCCGAGGGGCTGCTCGACCCGGAGACGTTCACCCAGACCGACGACCAGGCCCGGCAGAAGCTCGCCAGCGGCAAGTCCTTCGTGATCAGCACGAACGCGCAGACCCTGGTGAACGACTACCGCCCGGACATCGCGAAGATCAACCCGAACGCCCGGCTCGGCAAGATCCTCTTCCCGATCGGACCGGCCGGCCCGGTCAACCCGGCGAGCCGGCTGGAGAACGGCGTGATGATCTCCAGCAAGGCCCGCGACGGCAAGAACTTCGTGGCCATGATGCAGTTCGTCGACTGGCTCTGGTACTCCGACGCCGGCCAGGAGTTCGCCAAGTGGGGCGTCGAGGGAACCACGTACACCACTGACGCCTCGGGCAAGCGCAGCCTCGCCCCGGACGTCAACGTCATCGGGCTCAACCCCAAGGGCAGCAAGCACCTGCAGAAGGACTTCGGCTTCTACAACGGCGTCTTCGCCTACGGCGGCAAGCTCGACCTGGTGCAGTCGTTCTTCTCGCCCGAGGAACTGGAGTTCCAGAAGGAGATGAACGCCCGCAAGGCCGCGCCCTGGGTGACTCCGCCACCCGCGCCGCTCAGTGATGAGGAGCGCGAGCAGACGACGCTGTGGGCGACCGCGCTGAAGGACCACGTCACCCAGAACACGCTGAAGTTCGCCCTCGGCCAGCGGCCGCTGAGCGAGTGGGACGCCTACGTCTCGGAGCTGAGGGGCAAGAACGCGCAGGCCTACACCGACCTGGTGAACAAGGCGTACGACCGGTACCGCAAGAACCACGGATGACGCGGCTCCTCGTCCCCGACCGGCCGGCCGGCCGGCTGACCGACGCCTGGCGCACCTGCGTGGGCACCGGCCGGTTCGACCTGGCCCTGCGACGCGACTATCAGGACTCGCTGGCGCTGGTGCAGCGGGACATCGGTTTCCGGCACATCCGCGGGCACGGGCTGCTCAGCGACGGCGCCGGCGTGCACCGCCCCTACGACTACCAGGGCGAGCGCCGGGTGCGGCACGTCTTCACCTACGTCGACCAGGTCGTCGACGCCTACCTCGCGATGGGCATCCGGCCCTTCGTGGAGCTGGGGTTCATGCCCTCGGCGCTCGCCTCCGGCGACCAGACGGTGTTCTGGTGGCGGGGCAACGTCACGCCACCCCGGTCGTACACCGAATGGGGTGACCTGGTCCGCGCCACGGTGGCCCACCTGGTCGACAGGTACGGCCTCGACGAGGTGCGCGGCTGGCCGATCGAGGTCTGGAACGAGCCCAACCTGACGGCGTTCTGGGCGCGCGCCGACCAGGACGCCTACCACCGCCTGTACGAGGTGTCGGCGCACGCCGTCAAGGACGTCGACGCGGCGCTCCAGGTCGGCGGCCCGGCGCTGTCCCCCGGCGCCGACGAGTGGCTGAAGCCGTTCGCCGAGTTCGTCACCGACCGCGACGTGCCTGTCGACTTCGTCAGCCGGCACGCCTACACCTCCGGACCGGCCCGGCACCTGCCGTTCGGCACCCGGCAGACCCTCGCACCGGCCGCGGAGCTGCTGGAGCAGTTCGCCGCGCCCCGCCGGCACCTGGCCGGCACCGCGCTGGCCGACCTCCCGGTGCACATCACCGAGTTCAACTCCTCCTACCGGCCGGACAACCCGATCCACGACACGGCCTTCCACGCCGCCTACCTCGCCCCGGTGCTGGCCGGCGGCGGGGATCTGGTCGACTCCTTCTCCTACTGGACCTTCAGCGACGTGTTCGAGGAGGAGGGGGTGCCGACCGCGCCGCTGCACGGCGGCTTCGGCCTACTCACCCACCGGCAGGTCAAGAAACCCACCTACCACCTGTACACGTTCATGGCCCGGCTCGGCGACGAGGTGCTCGCCCGCGGACCGGACCACCTCGTCACCCGGCACCCCGACGGCCGGGTCGCGGTGCTGGCCTGGGCTCCCGTCGACGTCACCGGCCGGGAGCCGGCACCCGAGCGGCACACCCTGTCGCTGTCGGTGCCGATCGGCCCGCCGGGCACCGGTTCGGCGTTCCTGCTCCGCTCGTCGGTGAGCGAGGACGCCGGCAACGCCTTCGCGGCCTGGCGGGAGATGGGCAGCCCGCACTCGCCACGGCCCCGGCAACTCGACGCGTTGCGGGAGTCCGCCGAGCCGGCCCGTACCCATCGCGCAGTGCCGGTCGCGGCCGGGCGGGCCGACCTCGACCTCGTCCTCGCCCGGCACGAGGTGACGCTCGCCGAGTTGACTCCGGTGGTGGACGAGACCCCGCCGTGGTGGGACGACAGGGTGCTCGACCCACCCGGGGACCGGCGGTGACCGGCGCGGCCGGCGGGCTGCGGGAGTTCGGCGACGGCCCGTTGTCGCGGGCCGCCGCAAGGGTCCACACCCTGCTCGTGGTCGAACTGCTGCTCCTGGTGAGCGTGCTGCCCGGCCTGGCCGTGCTCGTGCTGCTCGACCGCGACAACAGCAACCTCCCGCTGGTCGCCGCCGCCGCGCTGCCACTCGGTCCGGCCGTCTCGGCCGCGCTGTACACGCTGCGGCACCAACGCCCCGACCTGACCGATCTCCGTCCCGCCGCCACCTTCGGCCGGGCGTACCGGGCCAACCTGCCGGGCGTGCTGCGCATCTGGGCGCCGACGCTGCTGTGGCTGGCCGTCATCGCTGTCAACCTGGCGAACCTGCCCGCCGCCGCCGTCCCCGGCTGGTGGGCAGTGCCGCTCGTCGTGGTCGGGGCGGGCGTGGTCCTGGTCGGGGTCAACGCGCTGGTGATCGTCTCCCTGTTCACCTTCCGCACCCGCGACGTGCTCCGGCTCGCCGTCTACTACGTGGCGCGCAAGCCGGGCGTCACGGCCGGCAACGTCCTGCTGCTGGCCGCCGCCGGCGTCACCGCGGTGTTCTCCGAGGCGGTACTCGCCCTGCTCGCCGCACTCCTGGTGCTGGCGCTGCTGCGGATCGGCGACCCCATGATCGACGAGATCCGGGCGGAGTTCACCGCATGAGCGTTCCGGTCACCGGCCGGGCGTCCGCCGACGCCGGCGAGTCGGCCTGGCACGCCGCCTGGCTCCCACCAGCGGCGTTCCGCGAACTCGGCTCGCGCGGGGTGCTGGTGCACGGCGACGGCCTGCTGGTCGACACCGTCCTCGACGAGGTGAGCCGGGCCTGCACCCGGTACGGCGGACGGCTCTGGCACGGTCCACCGTGGCCCGTCGACGCCGACCTGGTGCTGGCCCTGCGCGGGGCCGGTCCGGTGCCGAACGCGGCAGCCGAGACGGCCCGGCTCGGCGCGACACCGGCGGTGAACGGCACCGGGGACGGCTCCCTCGGCGACGAGGGGTACCTGCTGACGCGGGTGGACGGCGTGACAGTGGTCCTGGCCGACGCGCCGGCCGGCCTGCTGTACGGGATGTTCCACGTGGTCCGGCTCGGCGCGGCGGCCTTCGACGACGATCTGCCGGCGCGGCGGCACCGACCGGCACTGGACCGGCGGATGCTCGACCACTGGGACAACGTGGCCGTACACCCGGTGTCGGGCCAGGTCGAGCGGGGCTACGCCGGCGGCTCCCTGTTCTGGTGCGACGGCGCCGCCCGGCGCGAGCCCGCCCGGCTCCGCGACTACGCCCGCCTGCTCGCCGCCTGCGGCGTCAACGCGATCTGCGTGAACAACGTCAACGTGCACGACACCGAAGCGCGGCTGCTGACCGACCGGCTCGGCGACGTCGCGGAGATCGCCGAGGTGCTCCGCCCGTACGGCATCCGGGTGCATCTGGCGGTGACCTTCGCCGCCCCGGTGGTCCTCGGCGGCCTGCCCACCGCCGATCCGCTGGACGAACGGGTACGGGCCTGGTGGGCCGCCGCCACCCGCCGGGTCTACCGGCGGATCCCCGACTTCGGCGGGTACCTGGTGAAGGCCGACTCCGAGGGCCGGCCCGGCCCGTTCGCGTACGGGCGCGACCACGCCGACGGCGCGAACCTGCTCGCCGAGGCGCTCGCCCCGCACGGAGGCGTGGTGCGCTGGCGGGCGTTCGTCTACGACCACCACCAGGACTGGCGGGACCGGTCGACGGACCGGGCGCGGGCCGCCTACGACCACTTCGCGCCGCTGGACGGACGGTTCGCCGACAACGTGATCCTCCAGGTGAAGTTCGGCCCGATCGACTTCCAGCCACGCGAACCGGTGTCCCCGGTGCTCACCGCGATGCCTGCGACCCGGCTGGCGGTGGAGGTGCAGGCGACGCAGGAGTACACCGGCCAGCAGCGGCACGTCTGCTACCTCGCGCCCTGGTGGAGCGAGGTGCTGCGGTTCCGGCCGTGGGGCGAGGCCGGCGGCACGATCGCCGACGTGGCGGCCGGCCGGGCGGGCACCGGCGGCGGCCTGGTCGCCGTGTCCAACGTGGGCGACGACAGCTTCTGGACCGGGCACCCGCTGGCCCAGGCGAACCTGTACGCCTTCGGCCGGCTCGCCTGGGATCCGCTGCTGGATCCCGGCGCGATCCTCGACGAGTGGATCGACCTGACCTGGCTGCCGGTCACCACCGGCGATCCGGAAGCGGTGCGGCGGACGATGCACGCGATCATGGACGATTCCTGGCGCACCTACGAGCGCTACACCGCCCCGCTCGGCGTCGGGTTCATGGTGCGGCCCGGTCACCACTACGGGCCGGACGTGGACGGCTACGAGTACACGCCGTGGGGCACGTACCACTTCGCCGACCGTGACGGCGTCGGGGTGGACCGGACCCGGGCGACCGGGACCGGGTTCACCGGCCAGTACCCGCCGCCGTGGGCAGAAGTGTACGAGTCACGCGAGCGCTGCCCGGACGAACTGCTGTTGTTCTTCCACCACGTCCCGTACCGGCACGTGCTGCACAGCGGCCGTACCGTGATCCAGCACATCTACGACACGCACTTCGCCGGGGTCGAGGAGGTGGCGGCGATGCGGGAACGGTGGCGGCTCGTCGCCGGGGCGGTCGACCCGGCCGTCCACGACCGGGTGGCCGAGCGCCTCGACGAACAGCTCCGCAGCGCGGTGGAGTGGCGGGACCAGATCAACACCTACTTCTTCCGCAAGTCCGGGGTGCCGGACGCGCACGGTCGCCGCATCCACTAGACCGGCGCGGTCACCAGGGGTGCACGGTGCCGTCCGTCAGCCGGTTCACCGGCAGGTAGGCCGGCGCGTACGGGTAGCGGGCCGCGGCCTGCTCGTCGATGTCCACACCGAGCCCCGGAGTCTCGGCCGGATGCAGGTAGCCGCCGTCGTAGTGGTAGCCGTGCGGGAACACCTCGTCCGTCTGCTCGGTGTGCCGCATGTACTCCTGCAGACCGAAGTTGGGGATGGCGAGGTCCAGGTGCAACGCGGCGGCCATGCAGACCGGGGACAGGTCGGTGGCTCCGTGCGAGCCGCTGCGGACGTGGTGCAGCGCGGCGAGGTCGAAGATGCGTCGCAGGTGGGTGATCCCGCCGGCGTGGACCACAGTGGTGCGCACGTAGTCGATGAGCTGTTCCCGGATGAGCTGGGCGGCGTCCCAGATGCTGCTGAAGACCTCGCCGACGGCGATCGGCGTGGTGGTGTGCGAGCGGATGAGCCGGAAGCCCTCCTGCAGGTCCGCCGGGACGGGATCCTCCATCCAGGTCAGCGCGTACGGCTCCAGGCTCCTACCGAGCCGCGCCGCCTCGATCGGGGTGAGCCGGTGGTGCACGTCGTGCAGCAGCCGGAGGGTGGGCCCGAACTCCTCGCGGACCCGGGCGAACACGCCCGGCACGTGGGCCAGGTAGGCCTCGGTGGACCAGGTCGTCTCGCTCGGCAGCGCGGCGTCGGCGGGCTCGTAGAACATCTTGTCGGCGCTGACGCCGTACGTCCGGGGCAGGCCGGGCACGCCGCACTGCACCCGCACCGCGCGGTAGCCGAGGTCGACGAAGCGGGCGACCTCGGTCAGCACCTCGTCGACGGTCTCGCCGTTCGCGTGCCCGTAAACGGTCACGCCCTCACGGGACCGGCCGCCGAGCAACTGGTAGACCGGCAGCCCGGCGACCTTGCCCTTGATGTCCCACAGCGCGGTGTCCACGGCGGCGACGGCGCTCATCGTGACCGGTCCGCGCCGCCAGTACGACCCCTGGTAGAGGTACTGCCAGGTGTCCTCGATCCGGGCCGGGTCGCGCCCGATCAGCAGCGGCACGACGTGGTCGCGCAGGTAGGACGCGACTGCGAGTTCCCGGCCGTTGAGGGTGGCGTCGCCGACGCCGGTGACGCCGGCGTCGGTGACGACCTTCAGGGTCACGAAGTTGCGGCCGGGGCAGGTCACGATCACCCGGGCGTCGACGATCCTCATCCGGTCTCCCCTGCGGTCGGCGCGCCGGTCACCACAGAATTATCCATCATCGTCGATCAGTCGGGTGCCCCGGCGCCGGCCGGTCAGGCCGGTTCGGGCACGCCCCCGGGCTCCCCGTCGTCGGGCATCGGCTCGACCGGCGCCTCGGGCAGCTCGCCCGGCGTGTCCGGGAGGAGTTCGCCGGGGTCGTCCGGCACGTCCTCGCGGGGGTCGATCGGCGGGTACACCTCGGGATCGAGGTCGGGGTTGGTCATCGGCTCAGTATCCGACGCCTGAGCCGGGACCGCCCGCCGAGCACGCCGGCCCCTTTGCCGCCCCCTGTCACGAACCCTCACCGTCGCCGGTCGACGGCGCGGACGGCCGGTCCGCCGGCTTGCGCCACCACAGCCACACCCCTGCCAGCAGGCACGCCGCGCCCCCGATCGCGACCGCCGACTCGGCCGGTTCGGAGAGGTCGTCGAGGAACGGGAAGGTGTGGGTGGCCGCCATCGCCAGAAGCCCGATCAGCAACAGGAGGCCGGCCGCGATGCGCTGGAGAATCATGCGCTTCATTGGATCATGACCTCGCCACAGCCGGCGGACACGGTGCCGCTCCCGCAGAAGGACGAGGTCCCGGGATGTTGGCCAGCGCGTCTGTCCCGTAAGACAGTGGAAAGAACGGCTCGTCCGACCTCGGCCGCCGGTGGCACGGGGCGCTGACCGGAGCGCCGACCCAGCCGTACGCCGGCCCCGTGGTGGCCGGCCGCGGCCGGGAGCCGGTCATCGGCGGAACGGCCCGGTGACGCAGTAGGTGATGCCGCCGGACGACGAGCCGGTCGTGCCGCGTTGCGAGGAGAAGTACAGCCGGTCCCCCGCCGGGGTGAACGCCGGCCCGGTGATCTCCGAGCCGCTCTGTCCGGTGATCCGCAGGAAGACCGAGATCTTGTCGTCGGGCGTGATCATGCAGATCTCCATGTTGCCGCCGTCCTCGGCGACGTACAGGTCACCTGCAGTGGACCCGGTGATGTTGTCGACCCCGGTCAGCGGAGGGGTGCCCGGACTGACCAGGTTGTCGTCGTAGGCGAGCTCGTACGTGCCGGAAGCCAGGTTGACCTGCCAGACGCGGTTGTCGCCCTTCGTGGTGAACCAGACGGTGTCGTCCGCGTAGTGACAGCCCTCGCCGCCGTTGAACGTCTTCGCGCCGGACACCTGCTGCCGGGTCGGGGTGGGCGAGCCGTCCGGATCGGGCACCGTGGCCCAGGTGAACGTGCCGGAGGTCGCCGTACCGGCGCGGAAGACCTGGAGGGTTCCGGCGGAGAGGTCGCCCCAGGTGGCCGGCACGAACCGGTAGAACTTGCCGTCGGTCTCGTCCTCGGTCAGGTAGACGACCCGGCGGACCGGGTCGGCCGCTGCGGCCTCGTGCTTGAACCGGCCCATCGCGGGACGCGCCACGGCGGTCCCGCCGAGGGGGTACGTCTCGAAGACCCGGCCCAGGGACACCTCCTCGCAGGAGAGCCAGGTGTTCCACGGTGTCTTCCCGCCGGCGCAGTTGTTGTCGGTTCCGGCGAGGATCCGCGACGCCCCGATCACGGCACCGCTGGAGTCGAAGACGAGTCGTGAGGCACCGCCGCCCGCCCCGGCTGACACCTCGGAGTTCGACACGTAGATCCAGCCGGTGCCGTTCGGGAACACGGCGCCACCGTCCGGAGCGTCGTGCCAGGTGTACGACGTCCCCGGCACCGTCCGACGGGACCGCGCGACGATCGAGCTGGTGAAGCCGGCCGGCAATTGGATGCCGTTGGCGTCGGCGGGCTGGAGCCCACCGTAGGGGCCCGCCGCGTTCTGCGCCGGGGCTCCGTACGCGGCCGACCATGCCGTGAACGGCAGGGCGACAGCGCCCGCACCGACAACAGTGGCCCGCAACATCGTTCGACGATCCATGGAACCTCCTCCGTAGGTTCCCCAGATCCGACCGTGCGGAGCTTACGCGCGCCGATCTGTTGGATGAACGTCGATGGACGACTCGGTGTGCGACGTCGTGCTCGCGCCGCTACGGGCGCAGATCCGTCCGCGCCGTCCCGGTCGAGGGGTCGTACGGGTAGGAGAGGTGCTGGTGGGTCATCAGCCAGGCCCCGTCGCGTCGCTGGAAGACCCGGGTGCCCCGGGACCAGCTCTCGATCGACGGACCAAGGTTCGGGCGTACCGAGACGTGGTTGAGGCCCCACGCGACGGCGAGGTCGCCGTCGACCACGATCGTCAGGTCGGGCACGTCCCAGGCGACTGATCCGTCACCCGACGCCGCCAGGCCCGCCGCGCAGATCTCGCGGACCGCGTTCACGCCGACGTGTCGCAGCGGCTGGTCGTGCTCGTACGAGACCACGTCGTCGGCGACGGCCTCCATCAGGGCATCGAGATCCTTGGCCGCGGTGCCGTCGAACCAGCGCCGGTGGAGCCCGCGTACCTCCGCCTCGGCGACGGCCGCGTCCGGAGCCGCCTCGGCGGCGGGATCGGCGAGCGGGAAGGAGTGGTGTTCGTGGGTGACGACCCACCGGCCCTCCCGCCTCCGCAGGCCGAACGTCACCCGCAGGCGGTTCGCCGGACGTGCGGCGAAGTCGGCCGCCGTGCCGCAGCGCACGAGCGCGTACGCGAAGGCCACGTCCTCGCCTGCGACGACGTCCAGCGACTCGACCTCGAACGACGCGCCCTGTGCCTGCCACCTGAAGAAGGGCGGCCAGATCTCCCGGTAGGCGTCCAGCCCGCGTACGCCCTCGTACGGCGGCGGCACGTCGAACATCACCAGGTCCTCGGCATGGTCGGCCAGGACGCCGGCAAGGTTCCCGTCGTGAACCGCGGCGGCCCAGCGCTCGACCAGGGCGCGGATCTGTTCTTCGTTGCTCGGCATGTCGGCTCTGCCCTTCGTGGCTGGTGAAACCCGTCAGGACTACAACCCCGACCGGACCGCGAACTCATCGCGTCCGCGCGAACTTTCCGGCAGCCGATCCGGCAGGTCGAAGGCGGGCAGGCGCGCGTCGAGGAACGAGACGACCTCGGCCACCCGGCGCCCCCGCAGCACGAGCAGGTCCAGCCCCGCCGGCAGGTAGGCGGCAGCCGAGTCGTCCCACAGGTACGTCCCGAAAGCGAGCTGCCCGTTGGCACTCGCCCGCCGGAACCGCCACCTTCGCCCCGCGGTCACCTCAGCCAGGAAACCGCGGATCTGCGCATGGCCCTCGTACCAGATGGTCAGCGGCGGCATCGAGTACCGCGCGTCCTCCGTCAGCATCGCCACGATCGTCTCGACGTCGCCGGACTCCCACGCCTCGGCGTACCGCCTGGCCACCTCCCGCTGCCCCGCGTCGCCCAGGTCGGCGAGGATCCGCTGCTGACTGTCCGGCGGCGTCAGCCCGGCGACGATCCGGCGGGCGCGCTGCATCGCGCTGTTGACCGCGGCGACGGTGGAGACCAGCATCGCGGCGGTCTCCTCGGCGGAGTACCCGAGAACGTCGCGCAGCAGCAGAACGGCACGTTGTCGCGGTGGCAGATGCTGCAACGCGGCGACGAACGCGAGTTCCACGGCCTCCCTCGCGATCACGTGGGCCTCCGGGTCCGGCTGGACGGACGGGGCCGCGAGGCGGTCCGGGTACGGTTCGAGCCAGCTCACCTCGGCCCGGGACACGCCCTGGGCGGTGAGATCGGTGGGCAGTTCACGCCGCCCGCGCGAGTGGAGGAGAGACAGCGACCGGTTGGTGGCGATCCGGTAGAGCCATGACCGGATCGAATGCCCCTCGAACCGGTCGACAGCCCGCCACGCCCGGTCCATAGTGTCCTGAACCGCGTCCTCCGCGTCGTGGAAGGAACCGAGCATCCGGTAGCAGTGCGCACGCAGCTCGTCCCGCAGCGGCGCGACCAGGCGACTGAAGGCCGCGCCGTCGCCCGCACGCGCCGCAGCCAGCAGCGTTGCCGTCAGGTCCTCGCCCGACGGACCGGCCTCCACCGATGGTTCGCCCCGGCTCACCGCCTCAATCTAGTGCCGGACACCGTCCTGCGTGCCTGGTCTCTGCCCCCGGCGGACGCCGGCGGTCGGGGCACGGTCTGTCAAGGGCTGAACCGGGTCCGGGCCGGGCGGAACGGCGCGGCGTTCCGCCCGGCCCGCCGGCTCAGCGTCCGCGCAGCTCGGCCGCGGCGGCGACCAAGTGCTGGAGGGACGCCTCGACCTCGGGATAGCCGCGCGTCTTGAGGCCGCAGTCGGGGTTCACCCACAGCCGCTCGGCCGGCACCGCGGCCACCGCCCGGCGCAGCGCGCCGACGACCTCGTCGTGGGACGGCACCCGGGGTGAGTGGATGTCCCAGACGCCGGGCCCCACACCTCGGCGGTATCCGATCGCAGCGAGGTCGTCGAGGACCTCCATCCGGGAGCGGGACGCCTCGATGCTTGTGACGTCGGCGTCGAGGGCGTCGATGGACGTGATCACCTCCCCGAACTCCGAGTAGCACAGGTGGGTGTGGATCTGGGTGTCGTCGGCGACTCCGCAGGTGGCCAGGCGGAACGCCCCGACTGCCCAGTCCAGGTACGCCTTCTGGTCCGCCCTGCGCAGTGGCAGCGTCTCACGCAGCGCCGGCTCGTCGACCTGGATGACCCGGATACCGGCTGCCTCGAGATCACGGCACTCGTCGCGCAGGGCGAGCGCGACCTGGTCCGCGGTGTCTGCCAGTGGCTGGTCGCTGCGGACGAACGACCAGGCCAGGATCGTGACCGGGCCGGTGAGCATGCCCTTGACCGGCCGGTCGGTCAGCGACTGCGCGTAGGTGGACCAGTTGACGGTCATCGGTGCCCTGCGTGCCACGTCGCCGTAGATGACGGGCGGACGCACGCATCGGGAGCCGTAGGACTGGACCCAGCCGTGTTCGGTGGCGGCGAACCCGTCGAGCTGCTCGCCGAAGTACTGGACCATGTCGTTTCGTTCCGGCTCGCCGTGCACGAGCACGTCCAGACCCAGCCGCTCCTGAAGCCGGACGACGTGCTCGACCTCGGCGCGCATTCGCCGGGTGTAGGCGGTGTCGTCGAGGCGGCCGGCTCGATGCTCGGCACGCGCGCGGCGCAGCTCGTCGGTCTGCGGGAACGATCCGATGGTCGTGGTCGGCAAGGGCGGCAGATTCAGCCGGGCCTGCTGTGCCGCCGCTCGCTCCGGGTACGCGCCGCGCCGCCGGTCCCCGGCGCGCAGTGCGGCGAGCCGGCCGCGTACGGTGTCGTCGCGCCATGCGGCGGGGGTGGGCGGCAGCGGCTCGGGCAGGGACGTGGTGCCGTTGCGCAGCGCGCGGCCGAGCCGAACGACCTCATCAACCTTCTGCCGGGCGAAGGCGAGCCGCTGAACCAACGCCGGGTCGAGGGCGGTCTCGGCGGACAGGTCCTCCGGCACGTGCAGCAGCGAGCACGAGGTGGACACGGCGACGTGGTCGGCGAGGGCGGCAACGGCGGCACCAGCCGCAACGGCGGCGCGCAGGTCGGTACGCCAGACGTTGCGGCCGTCGACGAGGCCGGCCACGATCGTCTTGCCGCGCAGCGGTCCCGCACCGGCCAGCCGCCGCAGGTTGCCGGGCCCGGCCACCAGATCCACGCCGACCGCTTCGACCGGCGTGTCGAGCAGGGCGGGCAGCGCGTCACCGAGCTCGCCGAAATAGGTGGCGACGAAGATCGCCGGCCGCTGTTCCACCGCGCCGAGCCGGGTGTACGCCTCCCGCAGCGCGTCGATCTCGGCGGTGCTCCGGTCGGCGACGTAGGCGGGCTCATCCAGCTGCACCCACCGCACGCCCGCCGCGGCGAGGGATCGCAGGATGTCGGCGTACACGTCGACCAGGTCGGTCAACCGGTCGAACGGTTCGCCGCGCGCCTCGGTGGGCTTGGCCAGCAGCAGGAATGTGGCCGGCCCGACCAGCACCGGCCGGCTGTCGATTCCCAGCTCGCGGGCCTCACGGTACTCGCGCAGCGCCTTGTCGGGATTCGCCGCGAAGGCGGTGTCGGAGCCGATCTCGGGAACCAGATAGTGGTAGTTGGTGTCGAACCACTTCGTCAGTTCGAGCGCCGGCTCGGCATCGACGCCCCGGGCCATGGCGAAGTAGGTGCCGAGATCGCCGAGGCCGAGCCGGGCGAACCGGTGCGGGATCGCGCCGACGGCGACGGCCGTGTCCAGCACGTGGTCATAGTAGGAGAACGTGTTGGACGGGATCGCGTCCAGGCGCGCGTCGCGCAGCGTCCGCCAGACCTTCGCCCGTAGCGCGGCAGAGGTCGCCGCCAACTCCTCGGCGTCGATCCGGCCCGCCCAGTAGGCCTCGACGGCCTTCTTGAGTTGCCGGTTGCCCCCGATACGCGGATAGCCCAGCACGGTGCTCTGACCGAATGCGGTACTCATGGAGATCCCTTCCCTCGAAGCACACGAGGCCGATCGGGGCAGGGAGGGAAGAGGTACAGGCGGCGTACCGGCTTCCGCACCGGCCGTCCCGAGCGACCGTCGGCGGCGCACACCGGACGGTGCACGCGGTGCGGGCAGGTCTTCGGACTCGCGGGCGCGACCGGATCCACCCGGTCACCTACTGGCCGTCGCTTCCCAGACCTCACGGTCCAGTGCTTCGATGACGGCTGTCGTTCCCACTCACCGCTGCGGGGCAGTCCCGGACTCACACCGGGTTCCCTCTTACGACGCCACACCCGTCACGGGCACGGCGAACCAGCACCGTTGTTCATCGTATGGGGCGGTGAGCCGACGTGGCCGGCGCGTCCGCCCTGCGGGACGGCAAGCCGTCGCGGCGGGTGGCGGGAGCGACTCGCGGTCGGCCCCCGCCCTCGTCGCAGGGCCGGTCAGCCCTTGCGCCACTTCTGGTTGGCCGTGCCCCCGCAGTCCCAGAGCTGGAGCCTCGCGCCGTCGCCGCCGTTCCAGTCCTTGATGTCGACGCACTTTCCGGCCTGGAGGTTGACCAGGTCTCCGGCCGCGTTCAGGGTGAACTGCTGGGCGCCGGTGCCGTTGCAGGTGTAGAGCTGCACCGCCGCCCCGTTCGCGGTGGAGCCGGCGTCGATGTCCATGCACTTGTTGTTCTGGCTCTTGAGCGCCGTGCCGCTGAACGTCCACTTCTGCGCGCTGGTGTTGTTGCAGTTCCACATCTGCAGCGGCGCGCGGTCGACGAAGTTGGAGCTCGGCACGTCGATGCACTTGTTGTTCCAGTTGCTGACCACTGGCACCCCGGTGGCCGGGGTGCCGCCGCCACCGCCGGTGAACGGGCTGAGGATCAGTCCGGCCGAACGGGGGTCGCCGTCGTGCACCAGCGACTCGAATCCGCCGACGTCGTCGAAGGCGAACGCGTACGCCCGGCCGTCGGTCATGTTGGCGTGGATCAGGCGGGCGTACTGGTTGGTGGGGTTGCTGCGGTAGAAGTCGGCGGCGTTCGTGCTGGGCTGGGTGTCGATGGTCCCGAGTGTGCCGCGGTTGAGGGCGGCGCAGAGCGTACGCGAGATCGGGCCGACCACCTGGTCGTTCGGCGCGGGCAGGTCGCCGTCGCAGCCCCAGACGCTGGCCGAGGAGGGCCGGTTGAAGGAGGCGACGACCTGGCCGCTGCCGTCTGTGAAGGTCATGGTGTTGCCCGAGGTACGGCCGTAGTACCGGATGGCCGGCTGGTCGGCGAAGGGCGCCACGGTCAGGGTCTTCGTGGTGTACGCGTTCCACGCGGACGCGATGTACGAGTCCAGGTACGTGGTGCTGAGCAGGCCGGCCCCGGCCGCCTTGCCCGGAGCCAGGACGCGCAGCACGGTCCCGTCGGAGCGGGTGTGGACGGTGCCGGCCCAGCCCGGCTGCGCCCGGATCCCGTCGATGACCGCGTTGCGTCCGTTGGCCACCACGTCGCCGGTGCGCTTGGTGACGCCGTTGGCGCCGGTCACGGTGACCGCGTGCGGGATCGCGAACATGTCGACCTGGGAGCTGTTGAGCCACAGCCCGGAGTCGTTGTAGGTGAACTCGCTCCAGTCGAACAGGATGTCGCGGTTCGCGTCACCGGCCGCCCAGGGCGCGGGCTGCACCAGTCCGTCCGGGGTGAGGAAGAACGTCAGCTTCTGCCCGAGGGAGAAGTAGGCCCGGCCGGAGAAGCCGCGGGGGAACTGGATCGTGGTGCTGCCGCCGTTGCCGGGGCCCGGTATGGAGACGTCCGGCGCGGGCGACGGCGGGATCTGCCCGCCGGTCCACGGCACGAAGGCACCGCCGGAGGTGACGTAGCCGAGCCGGCCGGAGGACAGCTGGACGCCGATGACGTAGAGGTAGACCGGGTCGCTGCGGCCGGTGGTGTTGGTGACGGTGACCGGTAGCAACGCCGGTCCGACCGCTTGGGCGGGCGTGGCGACGACGGCGCCGGTGAGCCCGGCGAGCAGGGCGGACGCGGCGGCGAGCAGCCTTCTTCGGAGACGCATGGCGACACCTCGCTGGAGACAGGGGGGACGGGAGAGCGCTCTCTCAGCAGGGTCCAATTGTTAATATTGTTTGTCAATAGGTGGTTGGCTATGGATCGGGGCCACCGTGAAGGTCACCGGTTGATTAAGATCCACTCCGGAACAGTCGACTGTGGATTGGGTGGTTCATGAGACGCATGCTTTCGGCGCTGACCGCGCTGGTGACCGTCGCGGCGGGCCTGACTGTCGGCGCCCCCGCCGCCCAAGCGGCCGGCTCCTGCTCGGGGACCATCACCTACAGCCAGGTGCAGTCGTCCGGGCTCGGTGAGCTGGTGATCTACTACAACAGCAGCAACGGCGGCACCAACAGCGCCTGCTTCTACCACCGCGGCGCGGCGTACGGGAAGTCGGCGCCCACCTTCGTGCAGATCTACCGCTGCGCGGAGCGGTCGGGCGAGGGCGCGCACTGCACCCGGTCGGGCGGCGCGGACACCAATTCCGGTGACTTCAGCTATTACGCCGGCCCGGTCGCCGTCACCGGCACGGCGAACTACTGCGTCGAGGCGGTCGGCTACATCGGATGGGCCGGTCAGCGCCACCAGATCTACAGCCGCCGCCAGGGCTGCTGAACCCGCTCCCCCTCCCCCCGGCCGGGGCCGGGGGGAGGGGCACGATGAGCGCCGGTTCCCCGGCCGGGCCGGGTCAGACGGCCAGCGCCCGGCGGCACCGGGCGAGTTCCGCTCGCAGATCCCGCCGTAGGGCCCGGTCCAGGCCGGGCTGGGCGAGCGCCTGGGCGAAGTCGCGGGCCGCCTCGTCCCACCGGCCCAGCCGGGCCAGGGCCGTACCCCGGTTGTAGCGCGGCACGGGAGCCTCCGACAGCGCCACCGCCCGGTCCAGGTCGTCGAGCGCGGCGGCCACGTCGCCGCGCTCGAACCGGGCGGCGGCCCGGTTCGTCCACGCCTCCACCAGCTCGGGGTCCCCGCTCAGTGCCCGAGTGAGCAGTTCGTCGGCCTCGGCGGCCCGGCCACGCTCGGCGAGTACCAGGCCCAGGGTGCACAGCAGCGCGGGCTCCTGCGGAGCGCCGGCCAGCCCGGCCCGCGCGCTCGCCTCGGCGGCGTCCAGCGCGCCGCGCTCCACGTGCAGGTTGACCAGGGCGATCCGGGCGTCGAGGTGCCCCGGTTCGATGGCGAGCACCCGCACCAGGTCGGCGCGCGCCCGCTCGGGGCGGCCCCGCTCCTGCTGGAGCGCGGCCCGGTTGTAGTACGCCTCGGGCAGGTGCGGTCCCAGCCGGATGGCGGCGTCGTAGTCCCTGATCGCGGCTCGGGTCCGGCCCGCTGCCCGGTAAAGGGCGGCGCGGTCCACGTAGTACTCGCAGTTGCCGGGGTCCTGAGCGATCACGGTGTCCAGGTCGGCCAGCGCCCGCGCCGGGTCGCCCAGCGCGAGGTACACCTGCGCCCGGTTGTGGCGCAGCCGGGCCAGGTCCTGCGGGCGTTCACCGGGACCGAGCGCGGCCGTCAGCCGGGCCAGCCCGTCGTCCACGAGCCGCAGCGCCCGGTCGGGCCGGCCTGCCCGGCTGTCCAGCAGTGCCAGGCCCTGCTCGTAGAAGACCGTCGACAACAGCCGCTGGCGTGGATCGGCCAGCTCGGCGGCGAGGTACAGCGCCCGCTCCAGCCACTGCCGGGCCAGCGCCGGGTCCTGGTCGGCCGCCGGCAGGTGCCGGGCGTGCAGCATGGCGGTGGCGTACGCCGCCGACATCGTGATCTTCGGATCGTCGGTGGCGGCCCGCGCCTCGTCGTAGAGATCGAGCGCCTCGGCGGCCCGGTTCAGGGCCGCCAGGGCGGTGGCCAGGCCGGTGGTGAACGCCCACCAGTGCCGCAGGTCGCCGTCGGGGGTGACCGCCGCCCGCCCGCGCCGGGCGACCCGGGCCGCGTGGTGGTAGTAGCCGCTGGCCAGGCTGTCGCCCAGGGCCCGCCGCAACGCCTGCGGGGTGCGCTCGTCGGGCGCCGGGCCGGGGGCACCGTCGTCGCGCAGGTCGAGGCGCAGCGGGGAAGGCCCGAGCCGGCGGGCCAGCGCGCCCAGCAGTTCGGCTGTCGTCTCGTCGGCGCCGGCGACGTGATCGAACCGGACGGTCACGGGCCGCCGGCGTGTGCCGGCCCAGGCTGCCACGAGTTCCGCCGCACCGTAGGCCAGGCAGGCGGTACGACGAGCCGGGTGGAAGCGGATCGGCTCCTCCTCGCCGGCCGGCCGGGCCGCCGGATCGAGCCGGGGAACGATCGCGTGCAGTTCGACCGCGTGCCGGGCCGCCAGGCGGGGCCGGTCGGCGGCGACGCGACCGAGGAAGGCCGAGACTCCGGCGTACGGTCCGTGGTCGCGGTGGCAGTCGTAGCGCTCCGCGCCGTCCGTCACCGCAGGGGCGGGCGCCGCAGGGGCGGGCGCCCGGAAGCGCCCGCCGGGCCGGCAGTTACCAGCACCACTCGATCCACAGCCGGCGTGCGCCGGACACCAGACGGAGTGCAGTCGTGCGACGGATGGTCATCGTCCTCATAGGAACCTCCGATGTGATGCACCTCAGGGCTGGCCCAGAGCGTAATGCCGGTCGATGGGAATAAGAAGGGTTCTCGCGATTCGCGGCCGGCGGAGCCTGCGCAGGCGTACGACGGTCAGCGCGACAGCATCCGGCGGACCCGGCTGCCCACCGCCTGCTTGACCTGGTCGCGCAGTGGCTGCGCGCGGCGTGCCTTGAGCTTCTGCTGCAACGTCTGGTTCTCGTCCCGCAGCCACTGCATGCGCGCCAGCAGTTCCTCGGCGGTGTAGGCGGAGGCCGGCCGGACCGCCGGCGGGTAGACGGTTCGGCGGACCTGCTCGTCGAAGCGGACCGCGCTGTCCCCGTCGGCGAACGAGAGGCCGAGGTCGTGCTTGGCGAGGAACGCGCTGATCCGCGCGAACCGCTCCTTGTGGCCCTCGTTCAGTGCCGAGTAGTCGGCTTCCTCGTAGAGCTGGGCGGCGTCGACGTCGGCCGGCACGTCGCGCATCAACCGGTGCGGGATGTCGAAGTAGCGGGCCAGTTCCAGGGTGCGCGAGTCGTGTGCGAGGAGATAGCCGGGAGTGCCGGAGATCAGCGCCGTGATGGTGCCGTGGATCCTGGTGCCGAAGGCGAAGTCGAATCCGGCGAGATACTCCATCCAGGGCCACGGGTCCATGAACATCCGCACCTTGTCCTCGACGAAGAGCGGATGTGAGGTGTGGATCGGCATGTCGTCGGTCTTGCCGCGCAAGTTCGGTGCGTCGCCGTAGAGCAGGGTGCCCAGGGCGTACAGGCCCTGCGCGATGTAGCGCAGGTTCGGGTAGCGCTGGTGGTGGTGCCGGACGAGCGGGGCCAACGCGCGGACGTAGGGCGAGATGACGAACGCGAGCCGGTCCTCGGTCCTCAGGGCCGCCTTCGCCTTCTCGACCCGGAGGCTGTCGCCGTGCAGGAACATCGACGGGCAGCCGATCTGCTCGACGGCGGAGAAGCCCAGCTTCCGCAGGTAGTTCTCGCTGATCTCGCCGCGTACGCCGATGCTGTGCGACCGGTCCAGCACCGCCCGGCAGAACGCCTTCACCGGCTCGTCGATCGGGCGCAGGGACTCCAGGCCGCCGTCCACGTCGGTCTGCGCCCCGACCCCGAGCACCACCACCGGGATCTTGAGTCGCTCGATCAGCCGGGCCATCGACATCAGCCGGTTCGCGTAGTCGTGGCGGAACGCGTTCGCCAGCGGGATCACGAAGACGTCGTACTTCTCGTTGATCTCGTCGGCATCGCGCGGGTCCGCCCGGAACCGCGACGGGGTGATCTCCGCCGTCGAGGTGGCCAGCAGCTTGTGCGCGGCGTGGCTGAAGACCAGGTTGCCGCTGTTCTTGCCGATCCAGTCCCGCTCGTAGGTCTCCTCGGCGGTGACGACGTCGAACGGGCCCTTGCGGGCTCGCAGCAGGATCCGCTGGTGCATCCGGGGTGTCCACCCTTCGTCCCGGACGCCGCGGCGCCCGGCGAGGCCGAGGCGGCGCGATCGGCCGGGCGCGGCCCCGTTCCGTGCAGGAACAGAGATCCTACGCCTTGACACAGAGAGGTGCCGTCAGCCCCACACTTCCCGGGTCGGGTCAGGCGGCGTGAACCGCTGTGGTGTCCGCTGCGGGCCGGCCGTAGCGGCGACGCAGCCGGGCCTCGGCGCGGGGGTTGCGATTGGCGAGGTTCAGGTCGCCGCCGTAGTGCGCCAGAACCCGTGGGTTCATCACCCGATACCACAGCGGCGGGACGAGAGCGAGCAACACCATCGAGGCGTAGCCTCCGGGCAGTCGCGGCGAGACGTCGAAGCTGCGCAGCGTCTGGTAGCGGCGCAGCGGGTTGGCGTGGTGGTCGCTGTGGCGTTGCAACTGGAAGAGGAACACGTTGGTGACGACGCGGTCACTGTTCCAGCTGTGCCGTGGGTCGACCTTCTCGAAGCGGCCGGTGGCGGTGCGCTGGCGGCACAATCCGTAGTGCTCGAGATAGTTGACCGCTTCCAGCAGCGAGAAGCCGACGATCGCCTGCAGGAACAGGAAGGGCACGAGCCGCCACCCGAACACCGCGATCAGCAGGGCGAAGAGCACGACGGTCATGAGCCCGGCGTTGAGCAGGTGGTTACGCAGCGTCCACGGGCTCTTGTGGCGCAGCCGGAAGCGGCCGGTCTCCAGCCGCCACGCCGAGATGAGGCTGCCGCAGACCGTACGTGGCCAGAACGAGTAGAAGCTCTCCCCCAGCCTGGCGCTGGCCGGGTCCTCCGGTGTGGCGACACGGACATGGTGTCCGCGGTTGTGCTCGACGTAGAAGTGGCCGTACCCGGTGGGCGCGAGTGCGATCTTCGACAACCACCGCTCGACCGTCTCGCGCTTGTGGCCGAGCTCGTGTGCGGTGTTGATGGCCAATCCGTTGACGATCCCGATGGTGGCGACCAGGCCGGCGGCGCCGGCGGCACCGAGACCGCCGCGCGTCCAGACCCATGCGCCGAGCAGCAGTGCGGCGTACTGCACCGGTAGGAACAGGAACGTGATCCAGCGGTAGTAACGGACCTCCTGCAACCGCCGGGCGATGTCGTCGGGCGGGTTCTCTCCGTCGTCACCGAGCAGCACGTCGATGATCGGGATGAGTCCGAAGACCACCGCCGGGGTGAGCCACCAGGCAGCGGGGCCCGCGCCGGCCCGCCACAACGCGTACGCCAGAAACGGCAGCACCGGCACGAGGAGAGCCAGTGGCCACAGGTGCTTCTTGCCGTCACGCCAACCGGCGGCGACTGCTGGAGCATCGGTCGAGGTCTGCATGTCCCGCCTCCGGAGTGTCGAGCGCTGCGTCGACTGTCACACGGATAACCACGCTTGACAATATCTGCCGCTGCGTCAATTCGGTGGACACAGAAGGTGTGTGTGTCCAGTCGATAGACTCGGCGCACCATGTCCGCCCCTCCGCCTTATCGCCACACCGCCCGCCGGCACCTGCGTGACGCGGTCATCACGGCCGGTCGCGACCTGGCGATCGACAGCGGCTGGGACGCGGTACGAATGGCCGACGTGGCAGCCCGCGTGGGCGTGAGCAGGCAGACGCTCTACAACGAGTTCACCAACAAGGCCGGACTGGGCGAAGCCATCGCCCACCGCGAGATCGACCGGTTCATGGACGGTGTGCGGGAGGCGTTGTCCGCCCACGGCAGCGACGTGCGAGCCGCCGTCCATGCCGCGGTCACGTTCGTGTTGACGCAGGCCGGGACCGATCCGCTGGTCAAAGCCGTCCTCAACAGCGCCCGAGGCACCGACGCCCTGCTCCCCTACCTGACCACCCGCGCCGACCTGGCCCTGGCCGCCGCCGTCACGGTGCTGAGGGAGTGGGCGGACACGCACCTGCCCCGGGTGCCGCCCGATGACGTCACCGTCGGTGCCGAATCCCTCGCGCGACTGGTCGTCAGCCACATCGTGCTGCCGACCGCGCCCGTCGACCACACCGCCGACACCCTCGCCGACCTGGCGCAGCGCTTCCTGGACCCGCCGCGCGCGTGAACGAGTGCCACAGCTACCCCCGCGCCTCGCACGGTCTCGGTCCGTTGCACGCCGATCCGGCGTGGTCAGAGGCCGGCGGCGGCGTCGTACCGGCGCCGCAGGTCGGCCATCTCCGATGGAGGAAGCGCTTCCCTGAGTGCCAGTTCCTCGTACTTGTCGGGGAACATCTCCCGTAGCCGGTCGACGAACCTGACGTCGGCGGTCGCCTCGACCACCTGAATGCCGGGAGGTCGGGTGGTCATGTCCATGATCACCGGACCGACGAGTTTGACCGCTCCGTCCCAGTGGCGCTTCTGTTCGGCGACGCCGCAGAGGTGGAAGCCGTAGACCGTCGCGACGTCGGCCATTGTGGCGGCCCCGGCGGGCTCGTAACCGTAGACATGGACTCCGCAGACGATCGCCGGCGCGCCCTGCTCTCCGGCCGGTACCTGGGCAGCGGTGTGCCCGGCGTGTTGATGCTGCGCCGGGTCCGCCTGCTCGAGGGTCGTACGCATCCGGGTCAGGATCTCTTGGTGGAGAACCGCCCGGTCCGTCTTCGGGGTGGTCGCGGTGGCCACGGCGGCCACACCGATCGACGCGGCCAGCAGGCACACCTCGATCCACACGACGTGGCTCCGGTACCAGCCGCCGACGCCTACCCGGGAAATCATGATCGTTCTTCACCTCGTCGCGGTTCCTGATGGTGGCGGAGCGCGCCGACGGTGGGGTGGCGCGTGCCGCGCCACCCCACCGCAGATGCTGTTACCGGGCGGTGCAGGTGAGGGTGGGTGTGGAGTTGGTGCCGTTCCAGGAGGCGTTGAAGCCGAAGCTGGTGCTGGCGTTGGCGCTCAGGGAACCGTTGTAGGCGACGTTCGACGCGGAGACCGACGAACCGCTCGACGTGACCGTCGCGTTCCAGGAGTTGGTGATGCTCTGGCCGTTGGGCCAGGTCCACGCCACAGTCCACCCGGAGATGGCGGCGTTGCCGGCCCGGACGGTGACCTCGGCGCCGAATCCACCGGACCACTCGTTCGTCTTGCGGAAGGTGGCGGTGCAGGCACCGTTTCCGGCCGGCGGCGGCGTGGTGGGCGGCGGAGTCGTCGGCGGCGGGGTGGTGGGCGGCGGCGTGGTGGGCGGCGGGGTCGTCGGCGGCGGGTTGCCGCCGCCGCCGAAGATCACGTCACTGCAGAGGTAGTACGGCTGGTCGAGGTGGGACGCCTGCCAGATGGTGTAGACGACGTGCCGCCCGGTGCGGTTGCCCGCGTTCACCTGCGCCTCGTAGAGCCCGGTGGTCGGGTAGCTGCCGGTGCGGAGTACCAGTTCGAGGCTGTTCCAGGTGAGGGGCTGGGTGGTCGGGTCGAAGCCCTGCTTGGTGATGTAGATCAGCATGTAGTCGGCACCGTGCTTGGCACCGTCGGTCAGCGTCAGCGTGAAGTTGTTCGGCATCGGCTTCGCGGTCCACGCGCCGACCGCGTCGAGCGAGGCGTACAGGCCGTTCTGGGTGCGGCCGCCGCTGCACAGCTGCCCGTCCGGCACGGCGGCCTGGTGGTTGCCGCCGACATTCTCGCGGTACAGGCCGTTCCAGTTCCACATGGTGTTCGGGTTGGCCTGCCACGCCTGCCAGCACATCGGGTCGGTCTGGGCCATCGTGGGGTTGAGGTGGTCGGAACCCCAGCGCTCGTAACATCCGTAGTTGCGTGACGGCGGGTTGGTGACCGATCCGTGCGCCGAGGCCGGACCGGCCTGGTTGACCACGACCATCGTGAACGAGGCGACGAGAACTGCGACCCCGGCCAGTCCCAGACGGCGTGCTGTCCGTGAGATTTTCATGATGCTCCAGTGGATGCGCCGACGCCCAGTGACCCTCGCTGGGTGCCCACCCCGGAGAAGATGACGCCGATCGGTTCAAGCCGCCCACCAGGTGGACGGCACTGCTGCCCAGCAGCGCTTGGCGACTCCCAGCCACGATGGTAGTGAAGACGGCTGTCAATGTAAATCGATACCGACGTATCGGGTCAGACCGCGAGGGCCGCGCGTACCTCCCGCTCCGCCGTCACTCCCCCGTCGCCGTGCGAGGTGACCCGGCCGGATTCGAGGACGTGGTAGCGGTTCGCCACCCGCAGCGCGAACCCGAGGTGCTGCTCGACGAGCAGCACGCTGAAGCCGGACTGCCGGGTCAGCTCGACGATCCGCTCCTGGATCTCGGCGACCACCGACGGCTGGATGCCCTCGGTCGGTTCGTCGAGCATGAGCAGTCGTGGCCGGGTGATCAACGCGCGGGCGATGGCGAGTTGCTGACGCTGGCCACCGGAGAGCAGCCCGGCCCGCCGCCGCAGCAGCGGACGCAGCGCCGGGAACAGGTCCAGCGCCTCCGCCGTCGCCACCGCGCCGTCGCGCCGGGCGTCGGCGACGAGGCGCAGGTTCTCCGCCGCCGTCAGGTGCGGGAAGCACTGCTGGCCCTGCGGGACGTACGCCATGCCGCGCGCCACCCGCTCGTGCGGCGCGAGCCGGGTGACGTCCTCGCCGTCCAGCTCGACGGTGCCGGCACTCGGGCGCAGCAGGCCCGCCGCGACCCGCAGCAGGGTACTCTTGCCGGCGCCGTTGTGCCCGAGCACCGCGGCCACCCCGTCGGGCGGGACGGCGAGGTCCACGCCGTGCAGCACCCGGGAACGCCCGTATCCGGCGTGCACCCCGCGCAGAGTCAGCATCATGCCTCCAGAGGGCTGGGGACCCGCCCGGCGTCGACCGGGTGGCCGAGGTAGACCTCCTGCACGCGCGGGTCCGCCTGGACCTGCGCCACGGTGCCCTCGCTGAGCACCTTCCCCGCGTGCAGCACGGTGACGCTGCGCGCGAAGCGACGCAGGAAGTCCATGTCGTGCTCGATCACCACCACCGTGCGGTCCCGGCTCACCGTCTCCAGCAGGGCGCCAGTGGCGTCGCGCTCCTCGTGACTCATCCCGGCGACCGGCTCGTCGAGCAGCAGCAGCCGCGCGTCCTGCACAAGCAGCATGCCGATCTCCAACCACTGCTTCTGGCCGTGCGCGAGGGTGCCGGCGAGCTGGTCGGCCCGGCCGGTGAGCCCGACGGTCTCCAGCGCGGCGGCCACCTCGTCGGGGATCCCCCGCCGGCGCCGGGCCAGGGTGGCCCAGCTCCGGCGTGCGCCCGCGGCGATGTCGAGGTTCTGCACGACCGACAGCTCCTCGAAGACCGTCGACGTCTGGAACGTCCGGCCGATACCGAGCCGGCTGATCCGGTGCACCGGGCGGCCCAGCAGCTCCTGGTCGCCGAAGCACACCGAGCCGGTGGCCCGCACGAGACCGGTGATCGCGTCGACCACTGTGGTCTTGCCGGCGCCGTTCGGCCCGATCAGGAATCGGATGTCACCGGCGGGCACCTCCAGCGAGACGCCGTCGACGGCGGTGAAGCCGTCGAAGCTGACCCGCACGTCACGGACGGACAGCCCGTCCAGCCGGTCGTCGCTCACGGTGTCTCCACCTCCGCCCGCTTCGCGGGGCGGCGGGCCAGCGCCCACAGCGACGCCAGGCCGCCGGGAAGGAACGCCACCACCACCACGAACAGCAGACCCTGCAGGTACGTCCAGGTGCCCGGGAAACGTTCGGAGAGGGCGGTACGCGCCCAGGCGACCGCCACCGCGCCGAGCACCGGCCCGAGCAGCGTGGCCCGGCCGCCCACCGCCACACCGATGACGAACTCGATCGACGGGACGATGCCGATGAGGGCGGGCGAGATGATGCCCACCGCCGGCACGAACAGCGCGCCGGCGAGGCCCGCCATGCCCGCCGCCACCACGTAGGCGACGAGTTTGACCGACGCCGGGTCGTAGCCGAGGAAACGGACCCGCTCCTCGCTGTCCCGCACCGCCACCAGCAGTTCCCCGTAGCGGCTGTGGACGATCTGGCGGGCCAGCGCGAGCAGCGCGAGCAGGACGCCGGCGATGATGAAGTAGACCATCCGCTGGTTGACCGGGTCGTCCAGGTCGTAACCGAAGAAGCCCTGGATGTCGGTGAGCCCGTTGGTGCCACCAGTGGTCCCCTGCTGGCCGATCAACAGGATCACCATGGCGGCGGCGAGCGCCTGGCTGAGGATGGCGAAGTACGCGCCCCGCACCCGGCGGCGGAACACCAGTGAGCCGAGCCCGAAGGCGACCGCCATCGGCAGCAGCACCGTGGCCGGCAGCGCGAACCACGGGCTGGCGAACGGCCGCCACCAGACCGGCAGTTCGTCGAGCTGCCCGTACAGCTGCATGAAGTCGGGCATCCCACCGGGACCCGCGTCGGCGAGCTTGAGATGCATGGCCATCGCGTAGCCGCCCAGGCCGAAGAAGACGCCCTGGCCGAGGGTGAGCATGCCGCCGCGTCCCCAGGCGATGCCGATGCCGACGGCCACCATGGCGACGCACAGGTATTTGGCGAGCAGGGACAGCCGGAAGTCCGACAGCGCCAGCGGCGCGACGGCGAACAGCAGCGCCGCGCCGAACGCGAACCCCGCCGCCGCGCGCAGCCGGGACCGGCGACCGGACCGGCTCGCCGGCGCGACGTCGGCCGGGGCCGGTGCGCCGGCGGTGCTCGGCGGCGCGGGTGTCACGGCGGTCATGCGAGGCTCCTGGTCCGCAGGGTGAACAGGCCCTGTGGCCGCCACTGGAGGAACGCGACGATCGCCACGAAGACGATCACCTTGGCGACGCTGAGGGTGGTGAGGTACTCCCCGGTGGCCTGGAGGACCCCGAGGGCGAAGGCGACGATCACGCTGCCCTTGAGCTGGCCGATCCCGCCGACCACGACGACCAGGAAGGCGTCGATGATCAGGTTGGTGCCCATGGTCGGGCCGATCGGGCCGAGCAGGGTGAGCGCCACCCCGGCGAGCCCGGCCAGGCCCGAGCCGAGGAAGAAGGTCGTCCGGTCGACCCGGGCGGTGGGGATGCCGGACACCGCGGCGAGGTCGCGGTTCTGCACGACCGCGCGGATCCGGCGTCCCAACGGGGTGAGCCGCAGCGCCAGGGTGAGGGCGGCGACGGCGGCCAGGGCCAGGGCCAGGATGAACAGCCGGTTGTTGGCGACCGTCAGCCCGCCGGGCAGGGCCACGTTGCCGGTGAGCAGCTCCGGCGCGCGGGTCTGCACGTTCGGACTGCCGAAGACGTCCCGGGCGAGCTGCTGCAGCATCAGGGACACGCCCCAGGTGACCAGCAGGGTGTCCAGGGGACGGGCGTAGAGCCGGCGGATCAGCAGGACCTCCAGCAGCACCCCCATCGTGCCGGCGACCACGAACGCGACAGGCAGCGCGACCAGCAGCGACAGACCGGCGCCGGTGATGCTCTGTTGCAGCACGTACGTGGTGTAGGCGCCGGCCATGATGAACTCGCCGTGCGCCATGTTGATGACGTTCATCTGGCCGAAGGTCAGCGCCAGCCCGAGCGCGATGAGCAGCAGCACCGCGCCGATGCTGATGCCGGTGAAGAGTTGACCGAAGAGGACTGTCACGGTGGGTACTCCCGTACTGCTGGTCGGTGGCCCCGGGCGGGCCGCGTCGTCGCGGTGCCCGCCCGGGTCCGGCGTCGTCAGCTCAGGCCGCTCGCCCACGGATAGGTCTTGAGGTACGGATCCGGCGCGATCGGCTTGCCGGAGTTCCACACCTCGGTGATCAGGCCGTCCGCGCCGACCTTGCCGATGCGGGCGGTCTTGGCGATGTGCTGGGTCTTGCCGTCGACGGTGACCAGGCCCTCCGGCGCGTCGAAGGTGATTCCGTCGGAGGCGCCGCGGACCTTCTCGACGTCGAACGCGCCGGCCTTCTCGACCATCGCCTTCCACAGGTAGACGCTGACGTAGGCGGCCTCCATCGGGTCGCTCGTCGGCTTGTCCGCGCCGTACTTCGCCTTGTACGCGGCCACGAACTTGCCGTTCGCCGTGCCGGGCGTGGTCTGGTAGTAGTTCCAGGCGGTCAGCTGGCCCTCCAGGTACTGGGTGCCGATGCTCTTGACCTCCTCCTCGGCGATGGACACCGACACCACCGGCATCGCGGCGGCGGTCAGCCCGGCCGACTTGTACTCCTTGAAGAACGCCACGTTGCTGTCGCCGTTGAGGGTGTTGAAGACCGCCTTCGCGCCGGACGATTTGACCTTGTTGACGATCGTGCCGAATTCGGTGGACCCGAGCGGCGCGTAGTCCTCGCCGACCACAGTCATGCCGTTCGCCGCCGCGTACGCCTTGATGATTTTGTTGGCCGTCCGTGGGAAGACGTAGTCGCTGCCGACCAGGTAGACCGATTTCGTTCCCTGAGCCTTGAGGTAGTCGAGCCCGGGGACGATCTGCTGGTTGGTCGTCGCGCCCGTGTAGAAGATGTAGGGCGACTGTTCCAGACCCTCGTACTGCACCGGGTAGAACAGCAGCGCCTTGTTCTTCTCGAACACCGGCTTGACCGCCTTGCGGCTGGCCGACGTCCAGCACCCGAAAACGGCCGCGACCCGGTCCTCGGAGATGAGCTTCTCGGCTTTCTCCGCGAAGGTGGGCCAGTCCGAGGCGCCGTCCTCCCCGACCGGCTGGATCTTCTTGCCGAGGACGCCGCCGGCCGCGTTGATCTCCTCGACGGCGAGCATGATGGAGTCGCGGACGGTGACCTCGCTGATCGCCATGGTGCCGGAGAGCGAGTTGAGCAGGCCCACCTTGACGGTGTCGCCGGAGACGTCGGCGGTGACGCCGGCCGCGCCGCCCTCGTCGCTGGTCTTGCTGCCGCACGCGGTCATGGCCGCCGCGGCGACGAGGGTCATGGCACCCGCCAGGATGCGGCGGCTCCGAAGAAGTGACATCTAATCTCCCTGCGGTGCACTCAAGAAGCGAAAGGACGGGCGGTGCGGTCCGGTGGAGTCGGCGATGCGGGGTCGACGGGTGGACGTCGCCTGTGGTCATCGCGTCGGTCATGGGCACGCAAAGCGTCGACCGGCATGATTGCGTTAACGTTTCCCAGCCCTTAATTGACTGTTTCCCACGCAGCGGAGAGAGAGCACGCCACGACGACTGAAACCGTCGGATGCAAGACTGTTTCAGCCGTGGTCAGTGCGGTGAAGAATTGCCACCACGAGGTCGGCGGACGCATTTCGCCGACGGTGGACAGAAGATCGCGGTATCCATCCTCCGGGACAGATACTTCACGCAGGAAGTATCTTAGGGCCGGGCCGGGTGGACGTGTCAAGGGTCCGCATCGGACGGTCAGATCTGGGCGAGCACGGTGAAGTCCAGGCCGTCGGCCTCGGCGAGGTAGATCCGCTGGCGCACGTGCCGCCGGCGCAGCTGCAGCCGGCCGCGCGGCCCGTGGTACGCCACCGTGTCGGCAGCCGTCTCGATCGCCCGTACGTCGAGGGTGCGGGCCTGCCCGATCAGGGCGGCGAGCAGCATCACGCCCTCGTAGCAGGACTCCCCCAGGCTGCCCAGCGGCGGCGCCTCCACCCCGAACCGGTGGGCGAACTCGCCGTGGAAGTCGAGGTTCTCCTGCGTCACGAGGCCGGCGAAGAAGCCCGCCGCGCTGTAGAGCCGTCGCGTCGCACCCGCCCCGCTGGCCAGCAGCATGTTCTCGTCCATCAGGGTGCTCAGCCGCAGGCAGCGCTGGTCCATCGCGGCACGCGCGAACGCCCGGTTGAACCGCACCGCGTCCGCGCCGACGAGCAGCATCACCACGGCATCGGCCTCGCTGCGCTCGATCCGGCGCAACACGTCGTCGAAGTCGTGCGTCTCCAACGGCAGGAACGCCTGGCCCACCACGCGGCCACCGCCGCGCAACGCGTACCGCTGAGCCGCCCGCGCGGTGCGCCGGGGCCACACGTAGTCGTTGCCGACCACGAACCAGCGGCGCACGCCCTGCTCCCCCGCGAGCAGCCGCATCGCCGGCCACAGCTGGGCGTCCGGCGTCTCGCTGGTCAGATAGACCCCCTCGGTACGCTCACCGCCCTCGTACAGGGCGGTGTAGACGTACGGCACGCGGTGCGCGACCCGGGGCGCGAGCGCCTGCCGCACCGAGGAGATGTGCCAGCCGGTCACGCCCTGCACGGCACCCACCGACACCAGCGCCTCCACCTGGGCGGCCACCTCGGCCGGCGGGGCGCCACCGTCGACCGGCACCAGCCGCACCTCGCGGCCCAGCACCCCGCCACCGGCGTTGATCTCCTCGACCGCGAGCTGGGCACAGAGTTCGCAGGTCGGGCCGAACATTCCCGCCGGCCCGCGCATCGGGTACACCAGCGCGATGCCGACCACGGCCCGATCGACTGTGAGCCACGGCGGTGCCGGCGCGGACATGAGCCCATGATTGCCCGGCCGACGTGGGAAAACCACAGCTCTCCACGGAGCGGGACGAGTCGCTACCATGACAGGGCCACCGGCCCAGGGAGTTCCATGTCAGACGTGCCCGGGGCGCCAGCCGATCTGCTGCGCTCGCTCACCCGCGCCGAACGGCTGCTCTCCCGCCGGTTGGCCGCCGTACTGGCCGACGACGACCTGACCACCGAGGCGTGGCGGGTGCTCTGCCTGCTCGCCGACGGTCAGGGCCATCCGATGAGCGAGGTGTCCGCCGAGGCGTCGCTGCCGCCCGGGACCCTCACCAAGCTGGTCGACCAGCTCGTCGACCGTAACCTGGTGTTCCGGCGGATCGACCCGCTGGACCGCAGACGTATCCGGGCCTACCTGACCACCCGGGGCCGCCGCGAGCACGCCCGCCTCGACGAGCGGGTCCGGACCTGCCTCGCCGAGGCGGGCGTACCGGCCGGCACCGCCCTGCTCGACCATCTCGCCGACCTGATCGCCCGCCTCGACCCGGCGGGTCGCCGCGACAACGCCGAGGCGGCCGGCCTTCGCCTCCCTACACCTCGGTGAGCAGCGGCTCGCCTTCGAGGTGGGCGCGCAGCGTGTGCGCGTCGGCAGCGGTGGCGGTCCACAGTGTCGCCGGACCGCCCGCCAGGGGCAGCCGGGCGACTGTGCCCTCGACCGTCGCGGTCTCGTGGAGAAGCGACGGGTCCACCACCAGCAGCGACCCGCTGGCCGGTGCGCCGCCGAGCACCGCGGGGCCGGCCCAGCCGGGCGCACCCGGTCCCACGGCCAGCGACTGGCGCAGCAGCGGCCGGCCGTCGTAGTCGACCCGGGTGTGGACGACGGCGCCGCCCGGCGCCTCGCCGTACCGGCCGCAGATCACCTCGTCGCGCCAGGTCAGCCTCGCCCCGGCGGCCAGCTCCACCCGGGACTCGGCGAGATGCGCGCAGCCGGCCGCCGCGACCAGTTGCTCGGGCAGCCAGTGCAGTGCGCCGCCGTCGTGCACCACGGCGCGGACCGCCATCCGCGACACGACGCCGGGCCGGCCGGGCAGTGCGACCGAGGCGGCGACGGTGTGTATCCGCACCGCCGCCCCCGGTCCCACGTCGATGTCCAGCCGCAGGTCGTCGCCGGCGAGCGGGCCGGCCGCCCCGCCGACGACGTACACGGTCACGGCACGACCGGTGCCGGGGGTCTGTCGCAGCAGCAGCGGCGTCTCACCGCGCAGCTCGGCGAGGACCGTGCCGCCCCGGCCGTCGGCCCGGGCCGCCAGCCGGGCGTACGCGCGCATCAGGCCGGGCCGCCCCGCGCGGCGACCGGATGCACTGCCGCGTGGTGGGCCAGTTCGTGGCGGATCCAGTCGGCGACCGGCCCCGCCGCCGTGTCGCCGACGATCGACAGGAAAACGGTCGGCAGGTCGCCGCGCCGGGCCCGCGCGTCCCGGTCCATGACGGAAAGGTCCGCGCCCACCATCGGGGCCAGGTCGGTCTTGTTGATCACGAGCAGGTCGGCGGACGTCACACCGGGTCCGCCCTTGCGCGGCACCTTGTCCCCGCCGGCCACGTCGACCACGAATATCTGCCGGTCCACCAGGCCCCGGCTGAAGGTGGCGGTCAGGTTGTCCCCGCCGCTCTCGACAAGCACCAGGTCCAGCGGGCCGACCGCCTCGGCCAACTCGTCCACGGCGTCGAGGTTGGCCCCGATGTCGTCCCGGATGGCGGTGTGCGGGCAGCACCCGGTCTCCACGGCACGGATCCGGCTCGGGTCCAGGACGCCGGCCCGCTTGAGGAAGTCGGCGTCCTCGGTCGTGTAGATGTCGTTTGTGACCACGCCGAGCCGCAGCTCGCCGGCGAACGCCCGGCACAGGGCCGCCACCAGGGCGGTCTTGCCGGATCCGACCGGCCCGCCGATACCGACGCGCAGCGCCCGCCCGGCTTGCGCCAGGGGCGGATGCGGGTCCGCCCCCGGTTCGGGGTGGGTGTGCGGAACGGTCTCGTCGTGCGGGGCAGGGTTCCGGTCGGCATCGGGCGCAACGGTTTCAGGACGCAAAGAGACGCACCTCCCAGGTGGCATGAGCTTCGGCATGGATGTCGGCAAGGGGCGCGGCTGCCGCGGGCAGCCGCTCGGGTGGATCGTCGGCGGCCCGGGCCGCGGCGGCGGCGGTGCCGTCGCACAGGCCGGCGAGACCCACAAGCAGGGCCTGGACCCGGTACGGGTCGAGGCCGAGCAGGCGAACGGCCGCACTGGCCGCACCGGTCACCGTCCCGTGGGCGGCGACCGTGGCGGTCTCGGCGCGGTTCAGACCGGCGGCGGCGCACAGCAGCCCGAGCACAAGCGGCTGGTGTGCCCCGCCAGGTGTGGCGGGCAGGTCGTCGAAGGGCGCCTCCGGCCAGATGGCCCGGCCCGCGCGCAGCAGAGCACGTCCCTGGCGACGGGACACCGTGCGCAGCGCCGGCGCCGCCGTCCGGGCGTCCAGCTCCGCGTCGAGCGACGCCAGCGTGGACCCGCGTACGGCGGGACCGGCCGAGGTCACCGCCCGGTGCGCCGCCGCCGCGAACGCCGCACCGACCAGCCCGGCGGTGGCCAGCCGGCCGGCCAGGAACGCCTCCAACGAGGCCAGGCCGGTGACCCGGCCGGCGGCGACGGCGGCCTCCAGGCCGCCGGAGTGGGCGTGCGCGCCGGCCGGGAAACGACCGTCGGCCAGCAGCAGGAGCAGGCTCGACGTGGCCATCAGAACAGGAAGTACCGCTGGGCCATCGGCAGGCGTGGCACCGGGTCCGGCTCCACCACCTGACCGTCGATCCGCACGGTGAAGGTGTCCGGGTCCACCTCGATCCGGGGCATCGCGTCGTTCTCCGGCAGGTCGGCCTTGCCCCGCGAGCGCACGTCCGCGACGGGCACCACCCTTCGCCGTACGTTCAGGCGCAGCCCGGCGTCGAGGGCGGCGGGCGCGACGAACGCCAGGCTGGTCGCAGACGCCGCGGCGCCGTACGCCCCGAACATCGGTCGCGGCAGCATCGGCTGCGGCGTCGGGATGGACGCGTTGGCGTCACCCATCTGGGCGTACGCGATCATGCCGCCCTTGAGCACCAGGTGCGGTCGTACGCCGAAGAACGCCGGATCCCACAGCACCAGGTCGGCCAGCTTGCCCGGCTCGACCGAGCCGATCTCCCGGTCCAGCCCGTTCGCCATCGCCGCGCAGATGGTGTACTTCGCCACGTACCGGCGGGCCCGGTGGTTGTCGGCCGCGCCGTCGCCGGGCAGCGCGCCGACCCGCTCCTTCATGACGTGGGCGCTCTGCCAGGTTCGCAGGATCACCTCGCCCACCCGGCCCATCGCCTGCGAGTCGGAGCCGATGATGGAGATCGCGCCGAGGTCGTGCAGCAGGTCCTCGGCGGCCATGGTGGACGGCCGGATACGGCTCTCGGCGAAGGCCAGGTCCTCCGGCACGGACGGGTTGAGATGGTGGCAGACCATCAGCATGTCCAGGTGCTCGGCGAGGGTGTTGGCGGTGTACGGCCGGGTCGGGTTGGTCGACGACGGCAGCACGTTGGGCTCGCCGGCCACCGTGATGATGTCCGGCGCGTGCCCGCCTCCCGCACCCTCGGTGTGGTACGAGTGGATGGCCCGGCCGGCGATAGCCTGCAGCGTGTCGGCCACGAAACCGGCCTCGTTGAGGGTGTCGGTGTGAATGGACACCTGCACCCCGGAGGCGTCCGCCACCCGCAGGCAGGCGTCGATCGCCGCCGGTGTGGTGCCCCAGTCCTCGTGCAGCTTGAAACCGCCCGCGCCGGCGCGCAACTGCTCCCACAGCGCCTCCGGCGAGACGGTGTTGCCCTTGCCGAGCAGCAGCACGTTGACCGGCAGCGTGTCCAGCGCCTCGTGCATGCGGGCCAGGTACCAGGCGTTCGGGGTGACAGTCGTGGCCCGGGTGCCCTCGGCGGGGCCGGTGCCGCCGCCGACGAGTGTGGTGATGCCGCTTGCGAGCGCCTCGGTGACGATCTCCGGGCAGATGAAGTGCACGTGGGTGTCGACGGCGCCGGCCGTGAGGATCCGGCCGTTCCCGGCGATGACCTCGGTAGCCGGGCCGATGACCAGCTGAGGGTGGACGCCGGGCATGGTGTCCGGATTGCCGGCCCGGCCCAGCGCGACGATCCGCCCGTCGCGCAGACCCACGTCGGCCTTGACCACGCCCCAGTGGTCGAGCACCACCGCGCCGGTGACGACGGTGTCGAGGGCGCCCTCGGCGCGGGTCGCCCGCGACTGGCCCATCGACTCGCGAATCACCTTCCCGCCGCCGAAGACCGCCTCGTCGCCGCCCACGCAGTGGTCGGTCTCCACCTCGATCAGCAGGCTCGTGTCGGCCAGCCGGATGCGGTCGCCGGTGGTCGGCCCGTACAGGTCGATGTAGCGGTCCCGCCGCACGGCGCTCACCGCGCCGGCCCGCCTGTTGTCGGCGCATTTGTTCCCGGCGCGGCTGTTTCCGGCGCTGGCGGTGACGCCCCGTCCAGCGGTCCGGCGCACTCGCCGCGGAGGCCTGGTACGACGCGGGCGCCGCCGAGCGGGACCAGCTCGACGACGCGGCTCACGCCCGGCTCGAACCGGACCGAGGTACCCGCCGGAACGGCGAGACGCCGGCCCCAGGCGACGGCCCGGTCGAACGCCAGCGCCGGGTTGGCCTCGGCGAAGTGGTAGTGCGAGCCGACCTGCACCGGACGGTCGGCGGTGTTTACCACGACCACTGTGGTCACCGGCCGGCCCACGTTGATCTCGACCGGTCCGGCCGCCGGCAGGATCTCCCCGGGGATCACGGGATCGGGTGGTGCACCGTCACGAGCTTGGTACCGTCCGGGAACGTCGCCTCCACCTGCACCTCCCTCAGCATCTCGGGGATGCCGTCCTGGACGTCCTCGCGGCCGAGCACCGTCCGGCCGGCGGACATCAGGTCGACCACCGACCGTCCGTCGCGGGCCCCTTCGAGCAGGAAGGCGACGATGATCGCGACGGCTTCGGGATAGTTGAGTCGCAGGCCGCGCTCGCGGCGGCGGCGAGCGACGTCGGCCGCGACGTGGACGAGCAGGCGGTCCTGCTCGTGCGGGCTGAGGAACACGGGATTCTCCGGTGGGGATCGGCGTGGCCCGCTCGCCGTCGGCTCCGCGCGAAGCCGCGCCGGGCAGCACCACCCGGAGTACGAGCTGGAGTCACACGACCGCCGCGACGACCGCCGGCGGGGTGGCCCGGGACTCCACCATCCCGGCCCGCGCGACGGGCTCCCGGCGGTGTCGGTCGGATGCGGACCGCACCGCCCACCGCTTCAACCGACCGTAGAGGATCGCCGGCGGCGGGGGCAACAGTGTGCTCGGGATGAGGGATCGAACCGCGCCGGCGCCGGGTCGACTCGACGCCGGGCCGCCCCACGGTTGCTCCCCCGATTCCGGCTCGTGATCGGGCTGCCGCGGACGAGCTGGGATGAACGGTCGCGCAGGCTGCCGGACAACGGCTCGTCGCTCCTGGAGCCGGCGAAATCGGCTGACGGCGGCGTCCGGCCAGCGACTGCTGACCTGCATCTACCGACCGCACTCACGGGGGCGGCACGCCTCGACAGCGGCGGATCCGGATGCCGCCGGTCAGACGACGGTCACGAGGACTTTCCCGAGTGCGTGGCCCTCTCCGATGCGCTCCGGGAGGTCACGCCGGACCGCTCGCCCACATCGCGGGGTGGCGCGGCCGTGCAGCATCGGCGGCACAGACCCATCGGCGCCGGGCGGGGCGCACCCGACGAAGCTGACCAGGCCGCGCGCCGCGCGTCCGGGGATCGCTGACGCCGACCACGACCCGGTCCTGGAGGCGGTCGACCAGCAGTCCACCTCGGCCGGTCGAGGCCCGCCCGGAGGCCAGGATCGCCACCGCCGTCCCGACGCGGCGCTTGACGCCCCCGCACACTGCAACGAGACGCAACCGGAGTTGGCGATGGTCGACCTCGTCCGGCCGGATCAGCCGTCAGCGCTGCGCCGTCGAGCAAGCGCTGGCGATCGGGGCGGGGCCGTCGTTCACTGCCCGAGAGGGCGGTAGCGGAGGCGTACGACGCCGTTTCGGAATCGGCGCTCATCGAGGAGTTCGAGGTCGACGCGCATGCCGGTCGGCAGGCCCGGCTTACCCCCGCCGACGACCACGGGCCAGACGAACAGCTGGCACTCGTCGACCAGCCCGGCCTCAAGAGCCTGCGCCGCGAGGTGTGCACCTCCAACGGTGAGATCGCTACTGGCCGTGGCCTTCAGTTCGCGTACCGCAGCGGGGTCGAAGCGGCGTTCGAGTCGGGTATCGGCGGTCGACACCGCGGCGAGGGTCGTGGAGTACACGACCTTTCCCGCTGCCTGCCAGGCGCTTGCGAAGTCGGCCATGAGGTCGGACTGCGCGGCCAGAGCGGCGTCGGTCTCCCAGACCGCCATCGCCTCGTACAGTCGCCGCCCGTAGAGAAACGTGCCCACGGACCGCAGGAGATCGGTGTAGACAACGAACACCTCGTCGTCCATCGGCAACCAGGCGAACGCGCCGCGTTCGTCCTCCATGTAGCCGTCAAGCGACACGTTGTTCACATATATCAGCTTTGCCATGCCCCTACCTCTCAATGATCAACCGCAACAGCCTGGACACTCGTCAGCGTGGTGAACGCATGAAGCCGGGCCACCGGCTCCTCCAGCCAGCGAGCGCCCGGAGCCGCCACACAGAGCCCGGCCCGCGAAGTAGCCGTCCCGGTAATCGCGAATACCGAGGGCCAGGACGCCTCGTTCGGCACCTCGGAGAAGAATCGCGGTGGCAATGGGCCGACGAGATCGAACATGCAGCAGACCTTGACGCACTGGTGCATCACCCATCACCTCCTGTCACCGCGACAGCACGCTCGCAGGCTGCCCCTCGCCATAACTACGAACACCCCTGCCCGAATCCGACACCTTCGGTCGACGTAACGGCGGAAAACCGCCGGCTGGCTCAGGAGAACGCCGAGCTGCGCTGGGCGAACGGGTCCTCAAGGCCGCGACCTGGTCGACCTCGGCCTGCTCTCCAATATTCATGAGATCTGAGAGGCTTCCGGCTTCACCTGTGGCGCGGACGGGTGCACCGGCAACTGCGCCGTGACGGCATCCGGGTCAGCCGTGAACGCCTCTAGGGTCGCCGACGCCACCCCGCATCCCGACCGGTGAAGGCGTGTTCCGGCTGGCCGCCCGTCCGAGACGTGTTCTCCCGCCGGATCGTGGGCCGGAAGGCTTCCAACCGGTACGACACCGAGCTGATCCTGGCCGCGCTCGAGTACGGCATCCGGTCGCGTGATCTGCGCGACGGCAAGCTGATCCACCACAGCGACCCCGGGTCGAACTACACGTCGTTCCGCTTCTCGGAACGCTTAGGAGACAACGGAATCCTGCCATCGACAGGCTAGGTCGGACGCCTGACCTCGTGGTCGGGTAGCGATGATTTCGCGGTCAACCGCGCGGCGCTCGGTCCACAGGAGCGTCGCGACGTTGAGCTGCACGGCTCGGCTGCGCGAGGACGGTGGCGTCGGTACGAGTCGTGGCCGCCGCCGCAGTCGCAGCCTTGGATTCGCGGCGGTGGAGCGTGAGGGTCATGACCAGCACGACCAGCGCTCCGACGATCAGCCCGAGGATCGCGCTGGCCACCGTGTTGACGAGCCAGCCGACGAGCCCGCCGAGAACACCCGTGGCGTCGTGGGCGGCGACCTCCACGTGGTGCACGGCCTCGTACAGGAAGTGCAGGTTGAGCTCGTTCGTGCCCAGCAGCAGGATGTGCCCGCCCACCCACAGCATCGCCGCGGTGCCGACTACCGTCAGCACGGTGAGGACTACCGGCATCGCCCTCACCAGACCGCGGCCGAACGTGGCGACGGCGCCGGAACGTTGCGACAGGCGCAGCCCGGCGTCGTCCATCTTCACGATCAGGGCCACCACGCCGTACACCAGAACGGTTATGACGACGGCGACGACAGCCAGGATCACCAGGCGGGACCAGAACGCCTCATCGATCACCTCGTTGAGGGCGATGACCATGATCTCCGCCGAGAGGATCAGGTCGGTTCGTACCGCCCCGGACACCAGTGTCGTCTCGTCCTGCACCTTTTCCTCGCCCGCGCCGTGGGCATCGTGATGGGCGATCTTGGCCCACACCTTCTCCGCGCCTTCGTAACAGAGGTAGGCGCCGCCGAGCATGAGGATCGGAGTGAGCAGCCAGGGCAAGAACTGACTGAGCAGCAGCACTGCTGGCAGGATGATGAAGAACTTGTTGCGCAGCGACCCCAGGGCAATGCGCTTGATGATCGGCAACTCACGCTCGGCCGCCAGGCTCCGTACGTACTGCGGCGTGACGGCAGCATCGTCGACGACGACGCCCGCAGCCTTGGCGCCGGCCTTCGCGGCGGCCGCCCCGATGTCATCGATCGACGCGGCAGCGGCTCGGGCCAGCACCGCCACGTCGTCCAGCAGGGCTACGAGTCCACCGGCCAAGGGAGGGGTCCTTTCAGGGTTGCGCAGAGTTCGAACTGGCCCATTCTCGCTCAGGTCCCTGTGCGCGGCACGCCACCGCCCCGGTCGCATGTCGGGCGAGAGCTCGAGGTGAGCGGCTGTCGTTCCCAGCCGACGAGACCCCGTCGCTCCATCGCCCGATGGCCGCCATCAAGACTTCGGACTGTGGGACCCGCTCCTCTGGCCTTCGCCCTGCGCGCCGCATGGACCTGGCCCCGGATCATTCGAGCCGCCGCCGGCCGCGACCTCGCCCAGGCACGGGTGTGACGCTCGAGGCAGGCCCGGTTGCGGGGTCGGTGACAGCGGCTCCGGCAACAGCGACCGCGAGCAGCAGCACGATCCAGAGCGGGACGGCGCCGACGTCGCGCGGTTCGGGTCAGGTGGTGCCGCGGACGACGAGCGTCGTCGGCAACACGGTCGGCTTGGGCGGGTCGTCACCGCCGTGCAGCATGGCGACCAGCGCCTCGGCGGCGGCCGTGCCGAAGCCGGGCTTGTTCTGGGCGACGGTGCTGAGCCCGGGCGGGATCAGCGCGGCCACCTCGATGTCGTCGAAGCCGACAATCGCAATGTCGTCGGGGATCCGTAGGCCGGCCGCCTGGGCCGCCCGCATCGCGCCGACAGCCATCTCGTCACCGGCGACGAACACTGCGGTAGGGCGGTCGTCGAGCGCGAGCAGCCGGTCCATCGCGGCGTGACCGCCGTCGAGATAGAAGTCTGCCTCGACGACGTGGCCGTCGGCGAGCGGCAGGCCGGCCCCGGCGAGCGCGGCCCGGAAGCCGACGAGCCGTTCGGCTCCCGGCCAGGTTCGCAGCGGGCCGGTGATGGTGGCGATGCGCCGGTGGCCGCGTTCGACGAGGTGGCGCACGGCGAGCGCCGCGCCGCCGGCATTGTCCGAGGTGATGTAGGTCGACGTCGGGCCGTCGACCCGCAGGTCGAGAGCGACGCACGGCACCTGGGCTTCGACGAGGGCGAGCACGGCCGGGTCCCGGGTGCCGTTGTCGATGATGACCGCGCCGTCGAGGTTGTGCTGGCGGACGGCGCGCACGTATCGCTGCCCGTCGTCGGGCCCCGCCGCGTCGTGGCCGGCGAGCATGAGCAGGTTCAGCCCGTGCGCGCTGAGCGCCGTCTTGAGCGCGACGAGGATCTCCTGCAGGAATGGGTGGCGCCAGCCAGGGCGGCGATGGTCGGTGTCCCACACCAGGCCCACCATGTTGGATTTCTTCGTGGCGAGCGTCCGGGCCGAGCCGTTCGGCAGGTAGCCGATCTCGGCGGCCAGGTCGAGGATGCGCTGGCGGGTGTGCTGGCTGACGACCTCGGGGGTGTTGAAGACGCGGGACACGGTGGCGACGGACACGCCGGAGCGGCGCGCCAACTCCCTGATAGTGGTCAATGTGGTGCCTTCTCTGTAACCGGTTTCACGACCGTAGCGCCAGCGATGTCCGCCGGTCAAGCCGCATCGACCGTTACCGTTTCGTAGCTTGACACCCCCTAGCCGAACCCGTTCACACTTCTCAGGAAAGGCGCTCGTCGGCGGCCGCCCGCAACTCGGCCGGCATCCGATCTTCATCTAACTCCACCCACCCCCACCACCATCGCTACGCCGACAATGTAACCGGTTTCAGGTAACCGGTTACATCGCACGAAAGGGTTCCCTGGCATGCACCCAAACCGACTTTTGCGACTGGCGGCGGCCACCCTGGCCGCCGGAGTACTGCTGACCGCGTGTGCCACCGACACTGAGGGAGGCTCCGGCGGCGGCGGCGAAAAGGTCACCCTGAACGTCAACCTGTTCGGCAACTTCGGGTACCAGGACCTGTACGCCGAGTACCAGAAGTCGCACCCGAACATCACGATCCAGGAGCGCACGTCCGCCTACAACGACCATCATCGCGACCTGATCACCCACCTGGCCACCGGCTCCGGCGCGGGCGACATCGAGGGCGTCGACACGGGCTTCATCGCGCAGATGCGCGAGCGGGGCAACCTCTTCGTCGACCTGGGCAAGGACCGCCAGTCCGAGTACCTCGACTGGAAGTGGGCGGCGTCGCTGGCCAAGGACGGCAAGCAGGTCGGCTACGGCACCGACGTCGGCGGCCTGGCCATCTGCTACCGGCGTGACCTGTTCGAGAAGGCCGGCATGCCGTTCGACCGCGACCAGGTGTCGGCCGCCTGGGGCAGCGGCTGGGACCAGTACATCGAGTTCGGCAAGCGGTACGCGGCGAAGGCCCCGGCCGGCAGCGCCTTCTTCGATGGCGGAGGCCAACTGTTCAACGCCATCATCGGCCAGGCCCCGGTCGGGTACTACAACGAGGACAACGCCATCGTCGTGAGCACCAACCCCGATGTCCGAAAGGCCTGGGACCTGACGGTGAAGGCGATCCAGAGCAACCTGTCGGCCAAGCTGATCGGCAGCTCGCAGGAGTGGAACAACGGCTTCGCGAAGGACCAGTTCGCCACCATCGCGTGTCCGGCCTGGATGATGACCAAGATCAAGGACCAGGCGAAGCACGCCGCCGGCAAGTGGGACGTGGCGAGCGTCCCGGGCGGCGGCGGCAACTGGGGCGGCTCGTACCTCACCGTTCCCAAGCAGGGCAAGCACATCGAGGAGGCCAAGAAGCTCGCGGCGTGGCTGACCGCCCCGGAACAGCAGGCCAAGGTGTTCACCGCGCGGGGCAACCTGCCGTCCATCCCGGCTCTGTACGACAAGCCCGACATTGCCCAGTACAAGGACGCCTTCTTCAACAACGCCCCGGTGGGCCAGCTCTTCACCACCGCGGCGAAGCAACTCAAGCCCCAGTACCAGGGCCCGCGAGCCGGAGACGTGCAGACCACCATCCGCGACGCCCTCGTCCGCATCGAACAGGGCAAGCAAAGGTCCGACGAGTCCTGGACCCAGATGGTCAGCGACGTCGAGCGCCTCGCCAAGTAACTCGACCCGCGCCGCCGGCGGTCACCCCTGACCGCCGGCGGCGCCCGGCGACGAAGGATCGACGATGGCCACCTACCTCCACCAGGCCCGGCGGGCGGGCCTGAGCCGGCTCGACACCAAGGGCTCGCCCTACCTCTACATCCTGCCGTTCTTCCTGCTGTTCGGCGCGTTCGGGCTGTTCCCGCTGCTGTACACGGCGTACGTCTCGTTCAACGACTGGGACCTGCTCGACTCCGGGTCGCACCGCTGGGTCGGCCTCGCGAACTACCGCGAGATGCTGCAGGACGCGTACTTCTGGAACGCCCTGGGCAACACACTCAGCATCTGGGTGCTGTCCACCGTGCCGCAACTGCTCGCCGCGCTCTGGATCGCCCACCTGCTCAACCACCGGCTGCGGGCCCGCACCGCGCTACGGATGGGCGTGCTGCTGCCCAACGTCACCTCGATCGTGGCGGTGACGATCGTCTTCACCCAGCTCTTCGGCCGCGACTTCGGCATGGTCAACTGGGCGCTCGGCCTCGTCGGCATCGGCCCGATCGACTGGCAGGCCAACACCTGGAGCTCCCACCTGGCCATCTCGTTCATCGTCGCCTGGCGGTGGACCGGCTACAACGCCCTCATCTACCTCGCCTCGATGCAGGCGATCCCGCACCACCTGTACGAGGCCGCCGACCTCGACGGCGCGTCGCAGGCTCAGCAGTTCAGGCGGATCACCGTCCCGATGCTGCGGCCGACGATCATCTTCACCACGGTGATCTCGACGATCGGCGGCCTGCAGATCATGGCCGAACCCATGCTGTTCGCCAGCTCCCAGACGCCCACCGGCGGCTCCGACCGGCAGTTCCAGACCGTCGCCCTGTTCATGTACGAGCAGGGGTTCCGGGAGTTCCGCTTCGGCTACGCCTCGGCGGTCGCCTGGACGCTCTGTCTGGTCATCGCCATCTTCGCGATCATCAACTTCCTGCTCACCCGGCGCATCGCCAAGGACGAGGACTGAGGAGAACGCCGTGACCACCCTCGCGGACCCCGTACAGACCGGCACCACACCCTCGCCGCCGCAACGCCGGTCCCACCGGCGCCGGAGCTTCGGGTACCCACGCAAGGCCTCGGTCTGGAGCTACGGCGCCCTGCTGGCGGTCGTGGCCGGGTCGGTCTTCCCGCTCTACTGGTCCATCGTCGTGTCCTCGCAGACCAGCGACGCCGTCACGAAGGTGCCGCCGGCCCTGGTGCCCGGCGGGCACCTCTTCGACAACATCGCGCGCGTGTTCGACACGACCGACTTCGGCCGAGCCCTGGTGAACTCCTTCATCGTCAGCGGCTCGATCACCGTCTCCGTGGTGTTCTTCTCGACCCTGGCCGGGTTCGCCTTCGCCAAACTGCGGTTCCGAGGCCGAAAGGCGCTTCTCGTCGTGGCCATCGCGACCTCGATGGTGCCGCACCAGCTCGGCATCATCCCGCTGTACATCCTGATGGCCGACCTCGGCTGGACCGGGCGCCTCACCGCCGTGATCGTGCCCGGGCTGGTAACCGCGTTCGGCGTCTTCTTCATGACCCAGTACCTCGGCCGCGCCGTACCCGACGAACTGCTGGAGGCCGGCCGCGTCGACGGGTCCAGCACATTCGGCCTGTACTGGCACATCGTCCTGCCGGCGGCCCGCCCCGCCGCGGCGGTGCTCGGGCTGTTCACCTTCATGCAGGCGTGGAACGACTTCTTCTGGCCGCTGGTCGTGCTGCAGGACAACGCGACCGTGCAGGTGGCGCTCTCCGCACTGGCCAGCGGCTACACCACCGACTACACCCTGACGCTGACCGGCACGTTGCTCGCCACGCTGCCGATCCTCGTCGTCTTCATGCTCCTCGGCCGGCATCTCGTCGACGGCATCATGCAGGGGGCGGTGAAGGGGTGACCACCACATCCGAAGGTGCCGCCACGGCCGCAACCCGGCCGGACCTGCCCGAGCTGCCGGACCTGCCGGACCTGCCGGCCGGCTTCAGCTGGGGCGCGGCCACCGCGGCGTACCAGATCGAGGGGGCGGTCGACGAGGACGGCCGCGGGCCGTCGATCTGGGACACCTTCTGCCGCCGCCCCGGTGCCGTCGACGACGGCACCTCCGGCTCGGTGGCCTGTGACAGCTACCACCGCTGGCGGGAGGACGTGGACCTGCTGGCCGGTCTCGGCGTGGACGCCTACCGTTTCTCGGTCGCCTGGCCACGGGTCATGCCGACCGGGCGGGGCGCGGTGAACCGGCGGGGCCTCGACTACTACGACCGGCTCGTCGACGCCCTGTGCGGGCACGGCATCCGGCCGTTCGTCACGCTGTACCACTGGGATCTGCCCCAGGCGCTCGAGGACGAGGGTGGCTGGCGGGTGCGGGACACGGCCGAGTGGTTCGCCGAGTACGCCGCCGTGGTGGCGGGCGTCCTCGGTGACCGGGTCCAGGACTGGATCACGCTGAACGAGCCGTACTGCTCGTCGATGGTCGGCTACGCGGAGGGCCGGCACGCTCCCGGCACCACCGAAGGACATGGTGCCCTGGCCGCCGCCCACCACCTGCTGCTCGGGCACGGCAGGGCGGTCGCCGCAGTCCGGTCCGCCGCCGGCCCGCGGTCGCGCGTCGGCATCACGCTCAACCTCTCCCCCGCCGTGCCGGCCAGCGATACCGAGGCCGACCGGGCGGCGGCGGATCGGCAGGATCTCATGCTCAACCGGCAGTTCACGGATCCGGTGCTGGGCGGCGCGTACCCGCCCGGGTTCGAGCGGCTCTACGCCGGGGTGAGCGATCTGTCGTTCCGCCGGGACGGTGACCTGGCGGTGATCTCCACGCCGCTGGACTTCCTCGGTGTCAACTACTACTACCGGGTGCACGTCGCCGACGCCCCGTACGAGCAGCCCGACCCGGCGCTGCGCAGCGCGTTCGACATCGGGGTCCGGCAGCTACGGCCGGACGGGTTGCCCACCACCGACCTGGGATGGCCGGTGGAGCCGCAAGGGCTGTTCGACACCCTGACCGGGCTCGCGGACCGTTACCCGGGCCTGCCTGCCGTGTACGTGACGGAGAACGGCTGCGCCGACCTGCGGGACGGACCCGAGCCGGACCCGGAACGGATCTCGTTCGTGGCCGGGCACCTGGCGGCGGCGGCCCGTGCGGCCGCCGTCGACGACCGGCTCGATCTGCGGGGGTACTTCTACTGGTCGCTCATCGACAACTTCGAGTGGGCCCGCGGGTACGGGCCCCGCTTCGGTCTGGCCCACGTCGACTACGGCACCGGATCCCGTACGCCCAAGGCCAGCTACCACTGGCTGCGTGACCGCTTGCGGGCCTGGCGGGAACGCACCTCCACCTGAAGCGCCGCCCGCGGCTCGTGGCCGGGACAAGCTCTTCGATCATGAAGGCGGGGCGTGGGCGCCGGGCTCGCCCGGCAAGGCGTCGAGGGCCAGCCTCCTCGGACCCCGTGGCGGGCATCCGCTGCTCAACGAGCTCACGGGCGTCATCGACATCTTCCACAAATTTCAGCGTGGGAGCCGTCGGTCACCCGAGGCAGTCGTGAACCCGATCCCTGCCAGATCAAGGATCCGACCTGTGCCGCCGCTCGGTGAAGACTGACTCCGGAAGTCGTCGGCTCTTCGGGAGTGCACCGTGTCATCCCTGTTCAGCGGACCGATACCTGGTGTTCGTATGCGTCTTTCGTCTGGCACCGGAGCGCAGCCGGCTTGTAACGGCATGGGGTGCCCGCTCCGTGGCGGGCCACCCCATGCCTTACCGTCCCGTGCGGTCGCTCCCCCAGGAACGCACGGACGAGCCTCAGTTGAGGGCGTAGATCTCCGCGGCCGACGTCCACGGGTTGCCGGCGACCTCACTCACGGCACGCAGCCGCAAGTACTGCCCGGTCCTCGCGGTGAACCGGACGTCCTTCTGGCTCGCGTCGTTGGCGAACGTGCCGGTGGCCACGGCCGTTCCCCAGTTGGTGCCGTCGGTGCTGACGTACACCTCGTACCGGCCGATGCGCCCGTTGGCCGCGCCGGAGCCGCCATCCTGCCGGGGCAGGTAACGCAGGCCCGAAACGGAGTAGCTCGCGCCTCAACCATCCGCCCACAACGAGCACCACAGCCCAAGCAATCATCACCGAGTGCGACGCCAAACTGGAGCGCTACCGCGCCGCCCTCGACGCCGGCGCCGACCCGGCAGTGGTCACCGCCTGGATCGCGCAGACCCAAGCCGAACGCGCCCGCGCGGAAACCGATCTACGCACCATCGCGCGCACCACCCCGCGCCGGATGAGCCAAGGAAAGATCACAACCCTGGTGACCGCGCTCGGCGGCATCACCACCGTGCTCCGTAGCGCCGAGCCAGCCGACAAAGCCGAGGTCTACCGACGACTCGGACTCCGACTGAACTGCAGCCGGAAACGCAAACGGTGCGCGCTGAAGTCGATCTCAGCGCACACCGTGGGGTTATCGTTTGTGTCCGAGGGGCCACACGAACCATTGCCCCACCGCCGATGAGGATCGACAAGACCTTGAGGCTATCCCAAGCCTAGTTGGTCGGTGACCTCTTCGGGCACGCCGAAGAGGTCACCGCCCACGAAGCCCTGTCAGACCAGACAGTAGGCACGAGGGGGAGACTGCAACGGTGGCCAGCGGACGGATGCGAACCCAGATCGACGAGTTCTTGGCGTTGAAGGATCAGGTCATCCAGTCCTGGAGTGGCGTGGAGATGGCGGTGCGGGGCGGCGATGGGCCGACACCCGAGTTCGCCGATCAGGACGTACCCTGCCTACATCTGTGGGCTCTGTACGCACGGACCGACACCGGCGACACCGTCACCATCGCCACATACCAACACGATGACCTGTTCGGATTGAGGATCGAGCTGAGCGCCGGGTCTGACGGCGATCACGTCAGCCATGGTTATCGACGCCGCGCCCTGCCAGAGCTGCCCACGGGCCTGGTCCGAAGGATGTCTATCGACTTGGACGGCGACGTTCTCGCCGAAGTCCGGCTTCAAGTTGAACCCCGCGATCTGCTGCTGGTGGCCGGCGAAGCGGAGGAGAACTTCGACGGCCGGCTCGTATGGCGCCGCCTTGACGAGTCCGTCCTCGCGTTCACAGACCCGAACACGGTCGAACAGATGAAGTGGGTACCCGCTCGTAGGCAGCTACAACGAATCACCTAATGCCCTGCTGCGTCGCTCGAGCACGCCTATGCATCGGTGACGTTGGACGTCTACGCGGGCCCGTCCGGTGACGACCTCAACGCGACCGCCAACCGGCTCGACAAGGCGGTCACGGCGCGGGACGCGGACTACCGGCGGACTGACACCACGGACCGCGGCGCGACCGACCGCGGGAAACGGCGATCGATGACCTGCGCTCTGCACAGAGCCGCCTGACGGAATCGAACCCGCAACCATCCGCAGCTTCGCCCGTGGCCTACGCCAAGACCTCGCCGCCGTCACCGCCGGACACTCCAGATCCTGGAACTCCGGCCCCTTCGAAGGGCACCTCAACCGGATCCAGATGCTCAAACGACAGACGTACGGCCGCCGGTGGGGGTTCGAGTCGCCGGCCAGCGACTTGACGCCAATGTTGCCTGACCTGGGGCCGGTATGGGCAGGTCTTCTTCGGCGTGATCCCAAACTCCGTGCAGGCATCACGTCAGGCATACGACTTGTAGGCCGAGCCGTTGTCGGACAGGACGCGTTCGACCGTGACGCCGCCGGCGGCGAACCGGCCGCGGCGTTGCGTAACGGCTCGATAGCCGTGGCGGCACGGATCTCGGCGTACGCGACCCGGGAGTGGTCATCGACGACGGCGTGCGCGAACGCTGTGCCCATCTGAGGTTGACGCCGTCACGTGCCCCGGTCCGCCGTGCCGTGGCCTGGCGGCTGCGCCCGCCTTGCTGGCGGCCGACGAAACGCCACCCACCGCCGCCAGGGATGTTGCCGTACTTGGTGGCATCCACGTGCAGCATCGCGCCTGGATGCGGGTGTTCGTAGCGGCGGATCGGTTCCCCGGTTACCCGGTCGATGTGTGACAGCCGGTGGAGTCGGCAACGGGTCAGCGACGCGTGCACGGTCGAGGCCGGCATGTCCAGGCGCCCGCCGATCTGCACGGGTTCGAGGCGTTGTTTCCACCGCAGGTGCACGATCTTGCGTACCAGCGGACGCGGGTTCCCGGCCGGGCTGCAGTGCGGCTGCGACGAACGGTTCTGCATGCCCTCGGCACCCTGCTGCCGGTATCGCTGCGCTCGGCGGTTCGCGGTCGGCCAGGACACGTCATAGCGTTCGGTTGCTCGGGCGACCGACCAACTTTCATCCACGATCATACGCGCCAGCCGCAGGCGTGCGCGAGGATCAACGCAGCGTAGCGTGGGACACGAAGGCATCCTGTTGCCGGAGCGGTTCCTAGACAGCTCTACAACCGGAGGCCTTCACCTACCTATGACATCAGATCGTGTCGTCGGACAATCTCGATTAATCTCCCTGGACAGCACATCTCGTTCCTGCTCCGCGAGCTTCTCAAGGTCTTCCAACATACGAGAAACTAGATCGTTGTCGAACCGCTGCCCGCGGCCATACGTCCATGTATTGCTGTGCAGCTTGTCCGCGCTCCTAGCCAAGGCCTGTTTTGCAAACATTAGGCTCTCTACGTTAAGAGCAACCGCGTCGAGCTGTGACGGCAGCTGAGTCTTTTCGAGCGCCTCGCCGATTCGAATCAAGCCGTCGCTCGCCGCCGCGAGCACATCGATCGCTTCCCACTTTTCGCCGTCGTCGCCGGGAAGCACCTTGCTCTCGAGGCTAACGCAGCGGATGGTGACGCAGCGAATAGCCTGAGCGAGCGATGCCACGAGCCGTCCGATGTCTTCGAGCGCGAAAACGACGGGCAACGCAGCGCGAGCCTCTGGCTTTTGCAGCTCGCCGGCGTATTCTATCGCACGGACCAGCGCCGAAACATCGACCGCAGCTAAGTGCGAACGCAGGATAGCGTCCTCCCTAACTCCGAGGCTTCCGACTAATCCACTGACTAGGTCAGCCACAAGTTCCTCGACGGCTGACGGGGACAGATCGAGTTTCTCCCGTCGGCACTCGCTTTGAACTCGCTTCACCATCCGTCGGAACTCAGCATGTTCGCGCATGTGATCCTCGCTTCACCTTCTGTGATGACGCAGCTTGCACCAGCTACGAGAAGGCAGCGTATCGGCCGCCGCAGACCGATATCAATGGGGAGGGTTGCTCGAGGTCGATCGCGAGTGCGGCATGTGCGAACCTGTTGATGCCGTAAGCGTTCCAGCCGGAGATGTTCATCTGAGTTGTGGACGATGATATTCCCGACCTCGGATCGGAAGCAGCCGCATCGAGCGAGGACGGTTGGCTGACCATGATGCGGCGATGGCTGCCTACAGGGTAGACGCCCAACGATGGCGTTGCTTTGCTCGACGGGCTGGTGTTGACCCTTGCGTCGCGTCGGCACGCCAGAGCCGCATCGGCGGGTGCGACCTTTTGTGCGGGTTCTCTTGCCGCCGCTGTGTACGTCGCAGCTCAACCTGCCGCCGCGACATTACCGGTCCATGCTGCCGCTCAAATGACACGACGTTGGCGCCAGCGAGGGCAGACACGAGTCCCGGCGAGCTGAAAGTTTGAACTGTACCAACATGAAGACTTGGCGAGAGCGCTTGGCTGGACCGCCGTCAGGCCCCTGCTGCGAGTGGCAATGGAACCGGATTGTTGCCGCTATACAGCGCGGCCTGGAGCGGCGCAGGAAGGGAAAGACGGCGAGCCCCAGAAACCCGGCCATCGCCAAGCAAGACGTAAACTTGATTTCTCCGGTGGGCGCCACGGAGCTTGTGGCCGGCGCCTGTTCGGCTAATTCAACGACGGGCACTCGCCTCACAACCTCCCCGACGTATACGACTGGGCGTGGTGAGCATTCCCTGACGCAGCATTGATGCCTGTCGGTATACTTCTGCCGGGCAGGGCGGCGCCAGGGGGCCAGTCCCCCCTCCCGTGCGAGGCGAGACTTTCGAAAAGTCCACCTCACCGGAAGGGGGCCCACCAATCTTCAAGATCATGAAATGTCGCCAACGCGAATGGGGAGCCTATCCCGCCCTGCCGCTGGGGCGCGGCAGCCCGTAGTGGTCGCGCATAGTGTGACCCTCGTAACCCTCACGCATTAGGCCGCGCCGGCGCAGTTCGGGCACGACGTGACCGGCGAACAGTTCGAGCCCCTCCGGAAGCAACGGCGGCAGGACGGTGAAGCCGTCGGCAGCCTCTGAGAGGAACCACTGCTCCATCTGATCGGCGATCTGCTCGGGAGATCCGATAACGGTGTGGTGTCCCCGGCCGCCGCCGAGCCTGCCGATGATCTTCCGTATGCTGAGCTTCTCTCGCTCCGCCAGTTCCTTGATGACCCGGTATCTCCCCCGCTGGCCGGGGAACTCGTCGACCGGCGGCAGCGGAGGTAGCGGCTCGTCGAGGGAATAGCCGGCAAGGCTGAAACCGATCCGCTCCTCGAGCGCGGCGATGGCTCGCGCCGTCACGATGAGGTCGTTGAGTTCGTCGGCGCGCTTCTTGGCCGACGCCTCGGTGTCTCCGATGATCGGCACGATTCCCGGCAACACCTTCACCAGGCTGGGATCGCGCCCGGCAGCGGCTACCTTGCCTTTAAACGACCGGTAGAACTCCTGCGCCTCCGCCAACGTGTAGGTCACCGAGAAGACCACCTCGGCGTGGGCCGCAGCGAACGCCTGACCGATCTCTGAGGTGCCGGCCTGCACGATCACCGGATAACCCTGCGGACTACGAGCGATGTTCAGCGGCCCGGCGACCCGAAAACGCTCCCCCTGGAACTTGACCGGTCGGATCAGTTCACTGTCGGCATACCGGCCAGCCGGCACGTCGTTGAGGACGGCGCGGTCGTCCCAGCTGTCCCACAACTCCTTCGCGACCTCCAGGAACTCGGCGGCTCGCCCGTACCTCTCCTCATGGGAGGGCATGCGCGGAAGTCCGAAGTTCCGAGCCGCCCGGTGCTCGGCGGTGGTCACGATGTTCCACCCGGCGCGACCGTTGCTGAGATGGTCGAGAGAGGAGAACTGCCGAGCAGCGTTGAACGGTTCGTTGAAGGTGGTCGACATGGTGCCGATCAGGCCGATGGTTCGGGTGTGCGTGGCGATGGCCCCGAGCAGACTGATCGGCTCGAAGTTGCGGGGCATGGAGTGCTCGACATCAATGGCGCAGCAGAGCCCGTCAGCGATGAAGATGGAGTCGAGGCATGCCTTCTCCGCAGCGACGGCCAAGGCAATGTAGTGATCGGCAGAGGCCGCGCCGACCGAGTCGGCCAACGGATGGCGCCAGGAACCCTCGTGGTGGCCGGTCCCGGCAAGAAAGAGATTGACGTGAAGGTTACGCCGCGGCGCCCGCGACCCTCCGCTGATGCCGGCGGAGCCGCCGTGAAGAGAGTCAGCCACGGGTGCGCGTCGTCTCGGCGAACAGGGGCTGACGGGCGGTTCCGCTCTCCGGCATCCCCATGGCGACATGGATGGTCCGTGCGCCGGAGTACGGCTCTCGACCGTGCATGTACCGGAGGTTGTCGATCAGCACAACGTCTCCCGGCTCCCACTCGATCAGCTGGGTGTGCCGGCGCAGGACGTCCTGCACGTGCTCAACCGTGCTCTGCGGAATGGGACCACCGTCGCCGAAGGTCATCTGCCGCGGCAACCCGTCGGCGCCGTAGATGTCGGTGAGCGCTTGCAGCGTCGTCGCCGGCAGCCGGGCAGGATGGTGGATGGAGAGCTGGTTGAACCACACCGGGTCGCCCGTGGCCTCGTCACGCAGGGCCCCTTGCGCTACATGCGAAAGGCGAGGCGGCCCCTCGGGCCCGACCTCGAGTTCCATGCCATGACCGGCCGCGATTACGGCGATCTCGTCGAGGTCTGCCGTGCCGAAAGCGATCTCGATGGGGATGTCGACCCCGGGCTGGAACACGCGCACATACCTGACCCCCCGCTCAAGGAACTCGGCGGTCACGTCACGCAGGTCCACGGAGATCGCATCCAGATCGCCGACCGTCGTCTGTCCGCCGATCGGTGGGCAGGTGCGCGCCTGGAAGCAGAGCAGCCGAGGGTACCGCGTGAGGTAGGACATTTCGCTGTGCAGCGGGATCCGTTGATCACTGGGGTATTCGGTGGCCGTGAAGGTCTTGCCGCCCACTGCGGAACGAGGCGTGGAGAAGAACACCTCGTCCATGAGTTCGGCACCGAGGACTGTCAGAAGTTTCTCGACCACACCTGTGTCGTCGTCCAGCGGGCTGCGCAGCCAGAGGACGCCGTCATCGCGCAGGTGCTGGCGAATGACATCGGTCTGCTTCGCCGCCCATTGCAGCAGCGGGCTGCGGCCTGAAGGGCTGATCGGTCCGAGCGGCGCCATGATGCACTTTCTCCTTGCGCTTGGATTTACCTGTGAGGCCTATGCGGTCGGCGTCGAGGGGGTTGCCGGTTGACGAGGGGCGCCGCCGGCCGTCCGGTCCCGGTCGGCAGACCGGACACATCGGAGACCGGGTTGTCGTGGGCCTTTCGGCGGGGAGGGGGCGTCGGAAGGACGACGAGCCGCCCCGTCCGGGAGGTGTACGCGGTCATCCCGGCTCGTGCCGCAGCAGCCCGGTGGGCTGACTACGGCGTCCGAGCATTCGCACGAAGTGCTCACGTGGCCCTCGGAAGGGCCGACGACCGTGGGCGAACACGGTGTTGTCGACCAGCAGAATGTCGCCGGCCTGCCAGTCCACCACGAACTCACGATCCCGGTACGCGTCCAGGAGCCGTCTGACGACCTCGTCGTCGATGTCGTCGCCATTGCCGTACTGGCAGTTCCGGAAGGTCGGCACGACTCCCGTGCGTACCAGCCGGCTCAGGTCTTCCGGGAGCGCGGCCGGGTGCCAGTGCAGCAACTGGTTGAACCAGACCAGCCCGTGTGCGGAGGGTAGGAACGCCGGCCGCTCCGCGACGATCGTCGCTCGATCTCCGTCGATACTGAGCGTTTCGTCGGCTTCTGCCGCCCTTGATCGAGCGACAGCTGGATCGTCCGTCCCGTAGAGCTGCTGCCAGGTTCGGCCGGCATGCGGGGCGCTGAGCCTGGTGTACCGCACGCCGTGTGCGGCCAGCGCAGCGGTGTCGGTGGCCGGCATGTCCTGGTACACGAGCCGGGAGTCGACGATGGTGGTGCCGCCTCCGCTGCTGGCCGGGATCTGGCACACGAACATCAGAACGTGGGGGAAGACCGCGTTGAAGCTGTTCTCGTGGTGCCACAGCAGGGTCTGCTCCGGGGCGAAGGGCACCGGCCGGTACAGCGCCTCCCTGTCCTCGACTTCGGGGTGCTCCCCGGTGTCCATGACCGTTTCGCCAGGGAAGAGCTGATCGGCGGTCGTGGCGGCTCCGGTCGGTCCAGCCGGCGGCCGGCCGCGCAGGAGAAGGGCCCCGCGGTCGGCGACGGCGTCGCGGATGGCCCGCGCTTGTTCCAACTGGATGGTGGGGTCGGCCTGCGGAGGGGCGGTCAGCAGCAACGGCGGCGCCGCGACGGTGGCCATGCCGAGTTCGTCAAGGCGATATTTTCGGGCTAGCACGTCGAGATACGCGGTCATGGCAGGGGAGTCTCCCACAACCCGAGGATGTCGACAGCGTCCGTCAGGACGTCGCGGGCTATCTGCTCGGGGACGATCCGCGAGTCCCAGGCGAGCTCCACGTTGGTGCCCAGCTCTGACTCCCGGACGTACAGGCTCGTGGTGTTCCCGGCGATGCCGGTGGGAAAACGGCGGTAGCGGGCAGGACCGTCGCCGAAGGAAAGGTCGGGATAAGGGCGGTTCTGGTAGACCAGGTTGTTCCGGAAGAACGGCTGCCTCGGATCGCCGGTGGGCCGCCGGGCGGGGGCCACGACCTCGTTGATGGGCACCATCCGGTGCGTCAGCAGCGCGGCGATGGCGGACATGGCCGCCCCCGGACCGTTCTCGGCATCCAGGGCACTTCCGTCCAGGACGGCCGGGAAAGTGTGCACGCACGGCCCCACCAGATCCTGACTGTCGTGAGTTCGCAGGTCGACATCGACGCCGATCAGATGCGGCTGAGGTATCTGGTGCGCTGCCAGCGCCCTCTGGTACGCCCACAGCCACATGGCGTGCGGCGTCGTCCCCGGGTGCGGGGCCGGTCGACGTGGCACCTGAACGGTGAGACGTTCGATGAGAGGCGTGCCGAGAGCGGTCCGCGCCGCACGCGGCGGCAGCGTCCGGTCCCAGTAGGCGGCGGCCGCCTCTTTGTCGGCCCGCACCACCGACGCGTGGTGTCGTACCCATGCCAGGAATGACGGCGCCGGGGGCCGGTCGGCGAAGCCACCGGGGTCCTGGTAGGCATCGGCAAGTGCGCCCAGCAGGATCTGGGTCGCGGTGCGGTCGACGACTGCGTGGTGGATCCGCAGCCCGATGGTCGTGCCGTTCGCGCCCGCGACGGCGCCCACCTGCAACAGCGGCCCACCCGCGGTCATCCCGGTCAGGTGGCCGGCGGCGAGGGGCTCGTCTGCGCTGCCGTCTCGGTGGACCGTGAACCGGTCGGCCGGGACCAACTCAGGGACAATGACAAGGCTGTCGCCACGACGGTGAAAGCCGGCTCGCAGAACATCGAAGCGGGCGGCGACGAGTTGCACGGCGCGGTTGAGCCGTTGCAGGTCCAGGTCACCGGGAACGTCGAGATCGAAGGCGATCCAGAACGGTGACGGTGTCTGACTGGTCAGTTGCTCCGCCAACCACACCTGACGCTGCAGGGCGCTGGCATCCACGTCACCGGCCGGCTCCTGCGTGCCGGCGGATGCTGCCCCGCTCGGCGTAGTGGGCGGCATCGTCGAGGTCCCGGTCTGTCGCTTGACCCAGCCCCGTAGGGCGGACAGCGTCGGGTCCTTCTGGAACTGCTGCGGCAGGACCCGAACCCCGTGGTGACGCTTGAGTTCGGCCAACAACTCCAGCATCGACAGGCTGTGCCCACCGGCGGCGAAGAAGTCCTTGCCCTCGTCCAGTTCGCTGGAACCCGGGTGGGTGAACCGTCGCCACAGGGCCGCCGCCTCGTCGTCACCCGCCTCCTCGTCGGCCGTGTCTCGTTCGCCCAGCAGGTCGAGCAGAGCAGCGCGGTCGACCTTGCCGGAGGTCGTGAGCGGCAGCGTTGGCAGGCGGACGGGCGTGGGGATCGGCGCGGTCCGACCGAGCTGTTCGGCCAGGACGTCGCCGATCCGCTCGACCGGGTCGGCGTCGCCGGTTGTGGTGTAGGCGATTCGCAGCTGGTGGCCGGCAGGGTCGGGGGCCGCCAGGACTGCGGCCTGGGCCACGCCGGGCACGGCCGCCATGGCCTGTTCGAGGGTGATCATGTCGACGCGGTTGCCGAGGATCTTCACCTCATGGTCGGCACGACCCTGGTAGGCCATGGTGCCGTCCGCCGACTGCGAGAAAAGGTCCCCGGTGCGCATCGCGGTCCGATCGCCGGCCACGGCGAGGTACCGGGACCGGTCGAGCCCTTTTTCGGTGAGATAGCCATCCTGTTCGGCCAGGCCGCAGACCAGCAGTTCCCCAGGGCCCTCCGGGCGGTTGTCGAACAGGGCGGTGAACGGCGCGAATGGCGGCGCCAGGGGCAAGCGGCCCGTGCCATCGTCCGTCCACTGATCCGGGATCCTCAACGCGCTCACCGCGCCGCCGAGTTCGGTCTGGCCGTACAGGTGGAAGACGGTGTGGTCGGTGCCGACGGCCTGCCGCCATCGGCGGAGCGCCGCAGGGGTGAAGGGTTCACTGGCCACCAGCAACCGCCGGAGTTCGGTGGGCGCCGGAGCGCCGGTCGACTCCAACCACCGGGAAACGGCAGTGAGCTGGCTGGGTGTCAGGTCAAGCGAGGTGATCCTCTGCTCAGCGACCGTCTCCAGCAGCCGATGGGGATCGAACCGCCCGGAGGGCTCGAGGACCGTCACCGAGGCACCACTCAGCAGCGGCAGGAACAGTTGCCGGATGCTCGAGGAAAAGCTGAAGCTGGCGGTGTGCAGCGCCCGCTCCCCCTCGGCGACCGGGATCGCCCGACGCAACCCGGTCAGCACCGCTGCCATGGTCGAGTGGCTGACCAATGCGTACCGCGGCCGTCCGGTCGAACCGGAGGTGGGCATGGCGTAGGCGTGGGAGGGTGTCGCCGTCACCGCGGCGCCCGATCGTCGCAGCGGTTTCACATCGAACCCGCGGGGCCAGCCAGGCACAGCGGTAGCGCCGTCACCGAGGACCAGCGCCGCTGCCGTGCGGCCGGCCACGGACTCGACGGCGTCGGCCGTTTCGTCGCGCACCGGGACCGCCACCGCGCCGGCCCGCCAGACGGCGAGCAGCGCAGGCAGCCACAGCGGGCCGCGCCGAAGGTTCACGATCACCGAGTCACCGGGGCGGACGTTCGCCCCGCGAAGCTCATCATGCACCGCGGTCGCGGCATCGCTGACCTCAGCGTAGGTGGCCGACCAGGACCGCGCGAGAAGCGCGGGTCGGGTTGGATACAGCTCGGCTGCCTTCCGCCAGGACTCGATGATCGGCACGGCCCGAGTAGCGGACACGCCGGTCATCGTCCGGCCGCCTGCGGCTCGTACTGCGGAAGTGGATAGCGGGGTGCCTGGAGCTGGGGTACGCCTTCCCAACGCATCCGGCCGAGCCGCCGTAGGTTGAGGACCTCGTCCACGAGTGCCTCCGGGTCCATCCCGACGGCGGCGGCGATGTCCCGAACGGTGCGCTGTCCGTCCGCCTGCTCGTGCCAGGCCGCACGGAAGTCGTCTGCGTCGGCACCGGTGCCCGTCAGGGCTACGGGCCGCAGTCGGGTGAGGTCAGGGGCCTCAACCTCGACGCTGCCGATGAACAAGCGGTCCATGCGAGAGCCGTAGAGGCAGTCGAGAGCCTCCTCGACATGCTCAACGATAGGCATACCGCGCAGGTTGAAGGAGGTATTGAGCACGACCGGAATGCCGGTGATCGCGTCGAGCTCTTCCAGCAGGACCCGGAATGAGCCGGGAAGGTCGCGGTCGACGGTCTGGATCCTGCAGGTGCCGTCCACGTGAACGATTTCGGCCACCTGCTGGCGTGCCGCTTCGGCGACGGGCCAGACCTGCAGCATGAAAGGGCTGTCGGCGTTGGCGATCTCAAACCACTTGGCGGCCTGTTCCGACAGAACCGCAGCGGCGAACGGGCGGAACGCCTCCCGGAACTTCACCCTGGCATTGAGTTTGTCCTTCATACCGGAGATGCCGGGGTGACACAGGATGGACCGGGCACCGAGAGCTCGTGGCCCGAGTTCGCCGCGATCCGAGAACCAGCCAATGATCTGTCCCTCGGCGATGGCCGACGCCGCCGCCCTGGAGGCGACCCGGTCCGACTCGTGCTGCACCGCGGTCAGTCCCATCTTGCTCGCCAAGGCCGGCACGTCACGGCCGGCGACGCGGGACGGGCCGAGATACACGTGCCGCAGCTTGCGTTCCGCGGGGGACGGCACCTTGCCGCCGAGCAGGACGTGGTGGGCGTAGAGCGCGGCGCCGACGGCGTTGCCGTCGTCGGTCGCGGCAGGGAACACCGACAGCCGTTCGACCACCGACTCTCGGAGCAGGCGGGCGTTGAACACGGAATTAAGGAAGCACCCTCCCCCCAGGACAAGCGAGCGTACCCGGGTCCGGCCGATCAGTTCTTCCACCAGGTGAAGGCAGGCGTCCTCGAATTCGAGCTGTAGCTGCGCCGCCAGGTCCCGATGGAACTGCCCGAGAGGCTCCCTGCGCCCCCGTGGCAGCAGCCGCAGGGCGTCGCCGTCGGCGGTCGCCAGACCGAGCTCGATGAGGGAATCGGCGGCCCGGTCGAACGACAACCCGTCAGGGCCGGCAGTGATGAACAGGTTCTCAGCCGAGAGCCGGCGTCCGTAGGGAGCCAGCCCCATCGTCTTACCGGCGTCGTCGTAGGTGCCGCTCTCGAAGAAGCCGAGGGCAAGGGTCACGACCCGGTAGATCTCGCCGACACCGCTCAGCTTCGCCGGGACGGAGAGGGTGCCGTCGGGCTGCAGCCGCCCGGCGATACGCGACGTCGGACGAACCGCGCTCAGTACCCGGCGCGGCGTGTCGCCGAGTCGGAACAAAAAGCCGGTTTCCTGCTCCCGGCCCTCGCCGGTCCGAGAGCCATAGGCGTCGATCACCAGGGCGGAGGCCTCGTCGAAACCCGAGGTGTAGAACGCCGCCGAGGCGTGTGCCAGGTGGTGGCCGGGGTGCGGCAGGCTGAGCCTGCGGTCGGCGGGCACCAGTAGCCCGAGGCTGTCTGCGAGGCGATCCTCGTCGTCCTGGTCACAGGACTCCGTCGAAGTGACGATCCAGTGGTCGATCTGGTCGGGGACGAGGCCGGCATCGCCCAGGACGTCACGGGTGAGCGCCGCCATCGCCGCCGGGTAGGCGTGCACCGGTACGACCCCACGCTTGACTCGTGAAACGCGCTCCAGCGCGGATGCCGCGCGGATCTGGCCGTCCTCGATCAGGCAGATGCTGCTGTCGTGGCTGAGGTTGTAGCCAAGGATGCGTGTCATGGATAACTCTTCCCTGAAGGAACGGGCGCAGCGGCCGGATGGCGATGGGGAGGGGTAGCGGTTGGAGGGCCTCAGCGGTCGCCGAAGAACCAGTAGCCCCACATCAGGGAGCGGCGGGTCACGCCCTCCTGGCCGCCGGCCACTCCGTGCAACGCGTTGCTGCTGTTGGGCATGACGAACGCCCGGTTGGGGCGGAATTCGACGACGCCAGCCGGCCGGTGGGCGGCGTTCGGGGAGAAGTCCACCGTCTTGAGCGAGTCGGGTTCGATGTCGTAGAGCGTGGTGCCCCACAGCCGGTTCGAGTCAGGCGTGGTAGGCCCCTGCAGGTCGAGGTACAGCACTATGGTCAGCAGCTTGTGCAGTCCGTCGATGTGGGCGCCCAGGGCCTCGTCAGCTCCGTGGTCCTGGTTGGCCCACATCATGAAGCCCGCCGTGGCGGCGTCGGCGACATCGGGGTGCGACAGGTTCGCCTCGACGGTCGGAGCGAACCTGGTGAACAGAGCGCTGGTGAACGACGCCGAACGGAGCACGTCGGCCAGCTTGCCCCACGTGGCCGTGCTGGTGCCGGGCTCATCACGAGTCCAGTTCATCAGTCGGGTTCCCTGCCGCGACCCGACGTACTTGGAGCCCGGAAGGTTGACCGGCTTGATGTCGTAGGTGTGCCACTCGTCCAGGACGGCGTTGTACAACTCCGGCGGGAGGAACTCGTCGATGGTGGCAACTTCGAACGGCGCCGTGGTCACCGCGGCACGGTCGATCGTGTGGCGTAGGTCGAACGCAACGGAGTCGTCGTTCTGGCCGGGGCCTTCGGCGTAGGCGTCCAGGAAGGCCGCGACCCGCGGGAACTGTTTGCGGTCCAGGGAACGGTCAGCGGTCGTGGTCATGGTGTGCCCTTTCAGCTGGTGGGGATCGTGCGGGTGGGTGATTGTTCGGTGTCGTCGTCGGGGAATTGTCCGGTGGGCACCTGACCAGCTGCCTGCCTCACAGGTGAGCCGGCTGCGGAGGCATCGAGTGTGATACCGACGATGTGTTGGAGGGCCGAGTTCAGCGCATCGAGCAGGGCCCTGCCCCGGTCGGCGTCGAACGCACCGGCACGCCACTCGATCCGGCCACCGGCCGGACGCCCTCCGGTGACGGTCACGAACACCGTCAGGTCGTACTTCGGCGGACTTGGTGGCGCCGGCAGCGCCACCCAGGACAGGTCCGGCCTCTCGACGGTGAACGGCGTCTCGATCATCAGAGCGACCCGGGGTGCCGTCGCCCATTCGGGAGATGAACGCTGGAGCAGGGGACCGACCTCCGCGCCGTCGGCAGCGGCGAACGTGATGGCGTCGACGAGAGTCCGGCGCCAGGCATGGAGCCAGCCGGCCGATATGTGCTCGGGGGCCGGCGGCTGCACAGCGATCGGAACCGCCGCGAGAAAGCAGCCGACGGTGGCAAATTCATCTGGCGAACGTCGGCGGGTGACCGGGAGGAACACCGGGAACCGGTGCTCGGTCATCGAGCCTGCCAACGCGGACGCCGCGGCGGCACCGGCGAGGGCGGTCGTGGGGAGTTGGAGCCGCCTCGCGGCCTCGGCGACACGCCCGGACAGGTCCGCGCTGAAGGCCGTTTCCAGCCTTCGTACGCCTTCCTTTTCGGCCGCGACCGCGGTGTCCAGGTGACCCAGGGGACCGGCCGCCAACTCCTTGACCAGGTCTGCGGCAAGATCGCGAGCCGCACGCCGGGATTCCGGCAGGACGCTGGCCTCAGCCCAGCGGCGGTAGCGCTGGTCAGGGTCGGGCGTGGGGTGCTCGCCGCGCAGCCTGGAGATCACCTCCGACCAGAGCAGCGCGACCGACGGTTCGTCGACGACGGCGTGGTGAGCGATGAGGGCAATCACGCCGTGATCGCGTCCGTCGGTGCCGCGAGTGCGCGTGAGCACCATTCTGGCGGGCGGGTCGCCGGCCAGGAGGTTGATCGGGCGACGACGGCATTCGTTGAGAGTGGCGGTGATGCGCCCGCTGGCGTCCTCAGGCGACAGGTTCCGCAGGTCCACTGACTCGACAGGGACGGTGTCGGCGCCGACGGCAGCAGCGGTGATCTGGTATCGATCATCGAGCGAGAACCGCCAGCCGAGCACGTCGTGTCTCTTGAGCGTGGCCGCCACGGCCCGCTCAAGGGCGCGCCAGTCAGGCACGGCCACGCGAGCGGCGGTGACCACGGTGAACTCCGCAGGGTCGACAGCCCAGCTTTCGGCGCCGAGAAGAGCCAGCTGAGTGGCGGAGGGAGTCCTGGTCGTGTCCCGCGCTGCGCCGCTCAACGGGGCCAGCTGACCGGGATTGTCGTCGTTGGCGATGGCCCGCACCGCGGTGACGAAGTCAGCGAACCGAGGATGGTCGAAGATCAGGGAGAACGGGACGTCGGCCTGTAGGTCGGCGGCCACGTGACCCACCATCGTAAGGGCGGTGATCGAGTGGGCACCGGCCTCGAAGAAGTTGGTGTCGTCGTCCACCTCGACCAGGTTGAGCATGGACTGCCATTGCTCCGCTATGCGCGTCCCGAAGTCGTCGGCCCGCCGCATGCCGTCCAGGGGGGCCGACTGCCGGAACGCCTGCGCCCGGTCGACCTTCCCGTGTGAGGTGAGCGGGAGCTCGGACACCACACGGAAGGCGGTGGGCTGCATGTGTGCGGGAAGCAGAGCCTGCATTCGTGCGGCGGCAGTCGCCAGGTCGAGATCGAGACGATGTTCGGCGACCGCGACGATCATTCCAGAGGAGAAGACGGCGACGGCAGGGCCACCACAGGCGACCCTCAAGGCGGCGTCGACCTCGCCGAGCTCGACCCGATAGCCGTTCACCTTCACCTGGTCGTCTCGTCGGCCCAGAAAGTGGTAACGGCCGTCGCTGTCGATCCGGGCAAGGTCTCCGGACCGGTAGATCCGGCCCCGGTCGTCGGTGCCGAACCTGCCAGCCGTCGCGTCACCGAGGTATCCGAGGGCCACACCCGGTCCGGCGATGACGATTTCGCCCTCGCCTGCGGGATGGTCGTCGGAACGGTCAAGCCGAAACGTCGTGCCGGGGAATGGCCTTCCGATCGGCACCGGACCGGTGGGCGGGCTACCGAGCTCGAGCCGGTGGGCGCTGCACCCGACAGTGGTCTCGGTGGGACCGTATTCGTTGAAGACCGTGATGCCGGGATGGTGAAGCCGGGCGGTGTCTGCGAAGTCCAGGGCCTCGCCGCCGACGATGATGGTTGCGCCCCGGTCCGCGAGACGGGAGATGTCGGTGTCACTCAGCATCGTGCCCAACACCCGTAGCTGGCTCGGGGTAGTCTTGATCAGCACCGGCTCGTCAACATCGGCGAGCATCGAGGCAAGCGCGGAGGTGGCAGCCGACGGGTTCTGGATCAGCACCGAGGTGTTGCCGGTAACGAGAGGCAGGAGCAGCGTGGTCAGTGCCGCGTCGAAGGTCGGCGGAAGCTGACTGGGAATCAGCAGCCCCTGGTCGGGGACGCGGTAAAGATCACGGATCGTGTCGAGGTAGGCAGTGATCGAGGCGTGCCCCACGCTTACGCCCTTGGGCGCCCCGGTCGATCCGGACGTGAAGATCACGTACGCCTCTTCCGCCGGCCGACCTGCGCGCTGTGACGGCAGTTCCCCATCGGCAGCCACGATCTGACCGTGACTGAGGACGAGCGCGAGGGTGCCCGCTGCCGCGATGTCCGGGCGCCTGTGCGACGTGAGCACGGCACCCAGGCGGCTTTCCTCGATGATCGATTCCAGGCGCCTGGTGGCTTCTCGCGGGTCGACGGGCACGAACGAGGCTCCCAGCGACCACGTTGCCACGATGGCGACCAGCAGATCCGGGCCGATGGGCAGACTCAACCCGATGCGGTCGGCCTTCCCGAGACCTAGGGCCCCCAGCTGGTCCCGCAGCGCCTCGACCTCGGCCAGGAAGGCGGTGCCGCCAAGCCGCTCACCTGTCGGCCAGACGCGAACCAGCTCCTCCGCGCCCGACTGAACACATCTTTGCTTGATCACATCGAGGAGCACGGGCTTCTCCCATCGAGAGCCTCGGCGGCAGCTGGATCACGCATGAAGCGACTTCCACACCAGATCCACCAAAGTGCTCGGCGTTGGTGCGGCGAAGAATTCGTCCACCTTGAGCCGGGTTCCGGTCAGACGTTGAAGGCGCACGAGGACCCTGATTGCATCGGTCGACTCGCCGCCGATAGCGAAGAAGTCGTCATCGAGAGAGACGTCGGCGACTTCGAGGACGTCGCTTACCGTCTGCAGTACGAGCCGCTCGGCCTCCGGCCGACTCTGAATCACAGTCGTTGTCCTTTGCGTTGCTTTTCCGGGCAGGCGGCTTGGGACGGGCTCCCGCGTGAGGCCGTCACTTTGTCGCTCGATCGGAGAATCTACCGGTTCATACGGAGACCGACAGCTCAATACGATTGGGGAGCATCGGTCGGGGTCGGAGCAACTTCATTCAAGATGTCATGAAGACGGGGTGCCGACATGACGTCGTCATGAGTGGCCTCGACGACATCTATCAAGAGGTCGGTAGAGCTCAGGAACTGCCACAGGCTGCCTACCTCGTATCGCCCCAGGGGTACGTCATGCTCGTCCTTGTCTCCCGCCAGGATCAACCTCGTCGGCAGTGCGGGGGCCTCGCGCGGCGGCTGATAGTTTCTGCACATGTCCACATTGACGAGGATGGTATTGAACAGTGCTGCCAATTCCTTGCGTTCTTCGCCCTCGACATCGCCGGGATATTCGGCGGCCAGGCGAGCTGCGTCGGAAATGCTCATGTCAGTGACGAGTTCTTTGGCCAACCCGGGACGCGAGTTGGACCTGAGCCAGTCCAGTCGCGTGGCGAGGAGCGAGTCGGGGGTGGGCCACCGCTGCTCATCCAGCTCGAGGTCGGGATCGATCAGCACGAGCCCGGCTATGTCCTCACCCAGCGCGGCCAGACGGCAGGCGATCTCGTAAGCCAAAATGCCGCCCGTGCAGCAACCGCACACCAGATAGGGACCGACCGGCTGGCGTCGCCGGATCTCGTCGACGTACCGCGAAGCGATCAGGTCGAGGGACCACGGCGCAGGCGGGGCGCCCTGCCACCCTGGTGAGGACAGGGCCGCTACCGGACAAGTCACGCCCCCGTCGGCGAACACGTCGGCGATCCACGCAGCCGAGCCCGAGGCGGAGTGGACGACAAACAAGGGCCGAGGCGTGGCGAGAGCGTTTTTCCGCTCAGCAAGGCAGCTATCGGCCCAGGGCCGATACATTCTTTTGGCACCCATTACTAGATTCCGATCCCCCGTAGCCTAGCCGGTTTCTCAATGAGCGGGACGTGTCTGGTGACCGCTGGATCAGCAGCAGCCGACCATTTAAACGGCGACTGCGCCAGTCAGGACTGCACGCCACAACGGGCCTCGTGGCGACAGCCGACGGGCCCGGACTCCCTCCTGAGGGGCCGGCGCCGATCGGTATGCGCACTCGAAGCGACGGCGAATCGGCCACCGTTCGACATCCCATTTCGCGCCACCGACCGTCAACGCGACATGCGGATGCACAGGATCACTAATGTTCTCTTGGCAACGGGCGCGCCAGTTCCATCTTTTGGCAAGCGCGACATCGTGGCGCAATACTGAGCATCCCCTCTACGCGGCCGTACCGCCGTGGTGATCAATAGTACACCCATCGACGTGCCCGTCAACGGTACGGAGTGGATGGTCGCCGCCATCGGCTCTGAGCTGCGGAAAGAACGTCCACGATGGCCCTCCGGCCAGGGGATGTTGACGCTGGCAATCGGGTTGCGTAGCCTGGCTTCAAGATCCGATCGGCACCCGGAAGGGCAGCAACGGCGTAGAACCTCAGCCATGCGTCCAGGGCATCGCCTTGACGGTCTCGAATCGTCGATCCCGAACTAGTTGATGGGGTTCACGCATGCTTTCCACGGGGGGAAGGTCTGCCGTTCGTTCCGCGCCTGGCGCAGCATCGGCTACGGACGCAGGTTCACGGGAGCCCCGGGTGGCCGAACCCGTGAGCCGAAGGCACGCATGAGCAACCCACCAAGCAATCGCGAGCTGGCGCTCTGGGCAATTCACCGCATCGCTGCCAGCCTCGGCGGCGGTAACCGTGCTGCCGCGGCGGAGGTCCGGGCCGAGGTGAGCGCCGCAGCGGTGACCGCAGCGGCGAATCACCTCATCGCCGCGCATCCTCAGCTACGCCGCACGTTCGCGCCAGGCGAATCGGCCGGCGGTCCGTACCTCATCGATCTGCCCCCAGATCAGGCTCAGCCGGAAACGTCGTCCGTCTCCCTGGCCCGCGGTTCACAGAGCGACCACGACGGCACTGTGCAATCGTTGCTCGGCCGACTGGCCAATGAACCGCTGGCCGCCGGCCGCGTACTGCTACGGGTTGCGGTGATCCGCTCCTCCGGGCGAAGCATCATCGCCGCAGTCGCACACGAACTCATCGTCGACGACGTCGAGCTTCTGCTCGCCGAGCTCCTGGGTGCGATCCCTGGCCTTTCGGTGGCCGGGATCCCCGCGCCCGCCGACAGACCAGCATGGGCGAGCTCGGCTGGGAGCGCCCCCGGCGGCACCGGTAGCCCGCATTTCGAAGAAGAGTCGGCCATGTCCATCGCGCGCCCCTCGCCGCCGATGCTGGACTTCGTCGCCGGTCAGCTGACCCGAGAGCCGTCGCAGTCCTGCGACAGCGCTCTCCAGATGCACACCCGACGGCACGACGCGACCGCCACCGCGGTGTTGACCGCTCTGTTCGTGATGCTGCTGCGGCAGCATGGCGCGGGGCCCCGGGTGGCTGTCGGCACTACCGGTCGCGATCGACAACCCATGACTATCCGGGTGGATCCGGAGGAACACAAGACGTTCGCCGACCTGGTCGCGCACGTTGACGAAGCCATCGGCCGGGCCGACACCACGGTGCCGGCTCGCGTAGACCCCGCCCGCTGGTGGAAACCGGAACACCGCTACGCCATCAACGTACGGGAAGATGATCCTCTGGAGGGATGCGACCTCGCCGGCGAACCGGTCACCCGGATACCGGTCCCACCTGGAACGACGACCGACGACCTCCGCCTGTCCGTGCGCGCAGCCGCCACGGGCGTCGGAATCGCTGCGGTGTACCGGACAGCGCTCTACGAGGCAGCCGACGTGGATGCCTTCCTCGACCGGTACGACCATCTCCTGAGGCATGTCGAGGGCGGGACCCCCACCGAGGTTCCCCTTCTGACGCGACGCGATCGGGCCATCACCCGCTCGGCGACGGATGACGGGCCGACACGCACGAACGCCCCAGGTCCGTACGTCCCCGACCTCGTCCTAGCCCAGGCGCGACGCACTCCCGACGCTCCGGCGATCGATGACACCAGCTACGCGGAGCTGGTCGCTCGAGCGGTCGACGTGCGTGACACGCTGACCGCCGCCGGGGTCCGAACCGGCGACGTGGTGGCCGTACATGGGGATCGGGGGCCGGCACTGGCCTCGGCGCTGCTCGGGACATGGTTGGCAGGAGCGGCGTACCTCCCTCTCGGCGAAGGGATGACCGCGGCACGCATGCACCGGCAACTGGCCGTCGCCGGGGTCGACGTCGTGTTGCAGTGCGGAGTGAATCCGCCACCGGCGACGGTGGCGCAGCGATCCATCACGATGCCCCCACCCGGTCCCGTGCGCCTACCGCAATCCTGGCCAGCCGGGATCGGCGCATACGTACTGTTCACATCGGGGTCGACGGGTAACCCTAAGGGCGTTCTCGTCCCGCATGGCGCCCTGGCGAACCTGATTTCGGACATGACGGCGCGGCTGCCCGTACGTGCGAGCGACCGGGTCCTGTGGTCGACCGCGGTCACCTTCGACATCTCGGCACTCGAGCTGTGGGCGCCGCTCACCGTCGGCGGCTGGATCCGACCGGTGGGTGACCGGACGCTGCTGGTGCCGGATGACTTACTGGACGTCCTCGATCAGGACGAGATCGACATCGTTCAGGGGACGCCCACCCTCTGGAGGCACCTCACCACCAGCGAGGCTTTCGACGACAGCCTTCGCGGCCGGCTCGCCCTCGTCGGCGGGGAGCCCTTTCCCGCGGCCCTGGCCCGGCGGTTGCTCAGTGCCGGCGCACAGGTCCGCAACATGTACGGGCCGACCGAGACCACGATCTGGTCGACGGTTCACCAGGTGACCGAGCCGGTCGCCGACCCCGTGCTGATCGGCCGGCCGATCAGCAACACCACTGTCCAGGTGATCGGTGAGCACGGGCAACCGGTGTTTCCGGGTACGCCAGGAGAACTGCACATCGGCGGTGCCGGCGTCGCCGTCGGTTACATAGGTGACCCTGTTCTCACCGCGGCCCGGTTCGTGACCGGGCCGGCCGGAAGGTGCTACCGAACGGGTGACCGGGTCCGCCAGCGCAGCGACGGAGCACTGGAGTTCCTCGGCCGCACCGACCGTCAGCTCAAAATCAACGGTCATCGGATAGAACTTGCTGACGTGGAGGCCGTCCTGGCGAGCCATTCTCTGGTCCGGGATGCCGCCGTGGTCACCGTCGCGGACCCTGCCGGACGGCCCCGCCTCGCCGCCGCGGTCACCGTCACGGGTCCACCAGACGAAGGAACGGTCGCCCTGTTGCGCCGGCACGCGGCGGACCTGTTGCCCCGTCCCACGGTGCCCGCTCCCATCGTCGTCCTCGACCGGATACCGGTCACCGCGAACGGCAAGGTCGACTATGCCGGAGTCAGCGCCGCGATCGGCGCGCAGAGGGGCGCACCGCAGACGCCGGTCGCCTCGCCTGACCCGCGCGTCGCGCAGCTGACCTCGCTGTGGGAGGAAGTAATCGGGCGACACGGTGTGACCCCGGCAACCGACTTCTTCCACCACGGCGGCACGGTCGCGCAGGCCCTCGCCCTGGCATCGCGCGTGGAGACCGTCCTCGGGCGGACCGTGTCGCCCACGGCCATCCTGACCGCCCCGACCATCGAGGCCGTATTGGGATCCGCGTTCGTCGAAGAGGGGACCGGGTCATGAGCTGCGCATGACGCTCAGCTTCCGGCGACCCGCCCAGTCATCACCTGTCCGCTCTTCCCCGGCGCGCCGGGCTAACTCGCGTCTAGGAGAACTCATGTCCGGCATCACGAATGAATCGGATCGGACGCCGACATCGCGAGGTCCGGCGCCGACGCCGAAGGCGTCGGCGCAGACGATCGCACGCTTGTGCTCGGACGTCGCGGGCTCGAGCATCGGCGTCGACGACGACATGTTCGAGGCCGGTCTGAACAGCCTTGACCTGGTGCGGCTCGCCGCCGCCGTCCAGCAGCAGTGCGGGATCCGACTCAACGCGCTGAGCTTCGTCGACCACCCCACTGCCCGCCAACTGGCCGACCACATCAACGGCTCCGGCCGGGACGACCATGCGTGATCCCGGTCAGCCGCGGGACCACCGGCAGCAGCCCGCAGCCAAACCGCTGCAGAGCCACCCCTCACAGCGGCCTCTGCTGCTCGCGCGCAGCGCTGGCAGACGTCCCGTCAACTGTTGCAGCGCCTACATCGCGAGCGGCAACATCGACGCCGAGCGGCTTGCTCGGGCGTATCGCGAGGTGCTGCGCTCCTACGACGCGCTCCGACTGTCCTGGCGCGCCGACGGCCAGGGCTGGGAGACCGGCGAGCCACGCACAGAAGTGGCAATCACGGACATTCGTGATCACCTTCCTGCCGAGGAGCAGGATGCCTGGCTCGCGCAGCGGGTGGCGGCCAGCGAACGCCGCCGCTATGACCACACCAACGGGCCGATCGCCGTCGTCGACATCGCCCGCATCGATGAGAAGCGGTGGCTGATCACCGAGTCGATCGATCATGTCGTGGCGGACGGTCGCTCGTTGGGGCTGCTCCACGACGCCGTGAGCGCCGCCTACCATCGCACTGAAGAACATCGGCTCGAGCAGGGCCTGCCAAGCCCAGCACCGTCGTACCAGGCGGTTCTGGCCGGCATCACCGGCCACGAACCGGGCACCATCCACTACTGGCGGCGGGAGTTCGCGGGCCTTGAGCCCGGCCCGCCGGGCACACCCGCTCGCGCCGCCGACTGGACGGGCCCGGCCGAGCCGATCGACCTCGACTGGATCGACCGAGCGGCGGCGCGGCTACGGGTAACGCCTGCGGCGTTGCTCCTGACGGCACACGCGCATGCGGTGGCCCGATACCGCGGGACCGGCGACACCCTCGTCTTCGTCGCCGTCGACACTCGCACGGCCGGCTCCCTCGACGTCTTCGGGCAGATGACGTCGACCATCCCGATGCGGGTCCGACACGACTGGACGATGCCGCTTCGCCAGCACGCTCGCCTGCTCGCCCGCAAGCTCATGGAGGTGCGCGACCATGCCATGGTCGACACCGACGATCTGGACCAGGCGGGCGCCCCCGCCTCGCTGTCCAGCCCGGACGCGGCCGTGCTCGTCATCGCCCAGCAGAACCATCCACATCTCGCGGACGCCGACGTGCAGCCGATCGAGTTTCCCAGCCCCGGCCGGGCCGGAGGTGTGGTCGTGGTGGCGACCCGGCGCCTCGACGGCAGCCTCGGTCTGCGCGTCGAGGCTCCAGACGGCAGCGTCTTCGCCGGTCATCTCCACGACTTCGCCGCGACGTTCCTGAGGACGCTCACCGTCCTGGCCGAGGACGCCGACACTCCCCTGGCCAGCGACCTGCTTTTGGCCCCTGAGCCGCGGGCGGCGGCGCGGCGGCTCGCGACGGCCGCGCCGGCATACACCGGGCCACCTTTGGACTCGGCCATCGACGCCCGACTCGGCTCCGAGGCGGCACGACCGATCCTCATCGACGGTGGTCGGGTGTACGACCGGTCCGACCTACGCGACCGGGTTCGAGCCGTTGCGGAGGATCTCCGGGCAGCAGGTGTGCGCGCCGGCGAGGCTGTCTCCGTCGGCGGCCTGGACATGATCGACCGGATTGCGGGATTCGCCGCGGCACTTGCCATCCGCGCCGTGTACGTCCCGTTCGACGACGAGCCCGCAACGGACCCGGAACCGCTGGAACGGCGATGCGGTGCCGTGGCCCGTATCAGCCGCAACGGGGTCCTCCGCCTGCCGCCGGCGTCAGCGCCCCGGCGTCGCTACTCGGCGGCAGAAGACCCCGCGTACATCATCTTCACCTCCGGCACGACGGGTAGGCCCAAGGGCGTCGTGGTCGGGCGCTCCGCGCTGACGAATCTGGTTCACGGCGAGGGACCACGGTTCGGCATCGACGCAGAGAGCAGGGTGCTGCTGGTCGCCCCTCCGGTGGTCGATCCCTGGATCTGCCACGTGGCGACCGCTCTGGTGCTCGGTGCCACCCTGATCCGTATCGACCCGGCGACGGCGAACCTGGCGGAGGCGATGGCCGCGGCCCGCGTCACACACGCCTTCCTGCCGGCGCCACTGGTCCGCCTCCTCGCGGGAGCACCGCTGCCCGATCTCCAGATGCTGGCCTCCGCCGGCGATCACTGCCGGGCAGAGGACCTGCGGCGGTTCTCCCATGCCCGGCTGTTCAACATCTACGGTCCGACCGAGGTCACCGTGACCGCGACGGTCGCCCGGGTCACGTCCTTCGCCGAGCCCGTCCCGGTCGGCACCCCTATCCGTGGCCTCGCCGCGCGCGTGCTGATCGACAGGGCCGCGACGGCACCACCCGGAGTCCCAGGGGAACTCATGCTGTCCGGGGCGGGAGTGGCTCTCGGCTATCTGGACGACGAGAATCTGACGGACGAGCTGTTCCCCGCCGACCCGCTAGCCCTCGGGCACCGCGCCTATCTGACCGGCGACACCGCGGTGCTCCGGCCGGATGGGCAGCTGGTGCTGGCGGGACGCATCGACCGGCAGGTCAAGATCCGCGGACACCGGCTTGAGCTGGACGCCATCGAAGCGGCCGCGCGAGCCACCGGGCTCTGCGACGACGCGTACGTCTCAGTCCGCCCCGGAACCGGCCCGAGCGACAAGCGTCTGTGGCTCTTCGTGGCCGGCTGCGAGGACACGGATGCCCTCTCCGCCCGCATGACGACAGCGATTTCCCGCCAAGCTCGCCCGCACCACGTGATCGCGGTCGGTGTGATTCCTCGGCTCACCTCCGGCCGCGTCGACGAGGCGAGGCTGACGGCTCCGTCGAACCCGGCCACCGTGGAGCCGCAGGTCGCCGAAACGGAACCCGTCGCAGCGGCTTGGCACGCCGTCCTCGGAACCAACCCGACCGCCGACTCGGACTTCTTCGCCGACGGTGGCGATTCGCTCAACGTCCTACGTCTCGTCCGGATGGCCCGGGCCGCCGGAGTTGAGGTCAGCCCTGCGGACGTGTATCGGCACCCTCGCTATACCGACCTGGTGCGCTGGCGCGAGCGTCTCGACCGGCCCGGCCTTTCCTCGGCTCCCGGCAGTTCCCAGACGGTGCTGAGCCCCACGCAGCGTTGGTTCTTCACCCTACCGTTGGCCCGGCCACAGCGGTGGCACCAGCGTTGGGTCATGGATTTCGAGCGGCTCCCGACGCGGAAGCGCCTGGAGCAGGCGCTGACGAGCTTGATACGGCACACTCCCATTCTCCGTACGGCATTCGACGCACGCGATCTCTCAGCCACGGTCACCGAAGGGCGGCCCGTCGAGATCAGCGTGGTGGACGCCGAATCGTCGGATGCGGTGCTGAGTGAGCGGCTGAGAGCACTGCATGACGGCATCGACCACCGGGTCGGCCGGGTGCTCGGCGCGCTCGCCCTGCGGCAGCGCGACGGCTCCGGTGCCCTTGTGCTGGTCGCACATCACCTCGTCATCGACGTCTGGTCGTGGGACATCGTCGGCCAGCGCCTTCGTCACCTGATCGACGGCGGCCGCCCCGTCACCGACGACGGCTTCGCGGCCTTCAGCCAGGCCGTCCAGCGGCAGGCCGTGGCAGGCGCTTACGCCCTGGAAGCCGCGCGATGGCGACAGGTGCTCGCCTCCGGCCGGACCGGGGTCCGTACCGCCCGTCCGCGCGTCCGGGTGAGCGCCAGCAGGGAACTCAACGGCATTGCCTCGGCGGCGCGGCGGGTGGGTGCTCCGACCTCCCGCCTGCTCCTTGCCGCCTTCGGGCACGCGCTGCTGCACGTCGACGGGCTCGGCGCAACGGTCGTCGACCTGGAACGCAATGGCCGTCAGGCGGTGACCGGATTCGACCTCAGCGAGAACGTAGGGTGGATCGGGCTGCACCACCCGGTCACCCTGCCCCACGTACGGCTGACGGCTGAGGCCGCGCATCGCCTGACCGCCGATCTCGCACGCGTCCCCGAGGAAGGCGTCAGCTACGGCGCGCTGCGGTGGCTGTCCGCGGAGCCGGATGACCGGATCGGGAAGTTCGCCGTGGACGTACAAACCGTCGGTGCACCGCCCGAACCGTCTCTCGGGGCGCTACGTGAACGCATCGGCGCACTCGCCGGTCCGTCGGCGGGTCGCGACAACCACCTGCCGTACCACGCCGCGCTCACCTTCCGGCTCCGGGGAGAACAGGCACAGGCGGTGCTGGATTACGACCCGAGTCGCATCACCGATGAATGGGCGGACACCGTGCTCGGCGCGCTCCAAGGCGCGTTGCATGACCTCCAGGCCGGTACGGTGGCGGTCGCCGACCGGCCAGCCGCCGTCGCCGACCCGCACCTACCGGCTGCAGCGATGCAGGAGATGATGCTCCATCACGCAGCGGGCGGTCCCCACCGCTACCGGCCCCGTCAGTTGATGACCCTGCCCGCAGGTCCCGACCGTGACCAGCGACTGAGCCGGATCGTGACGGCGATAGAGACGTTCGAACCGGTCAGCCATCGGTTCGAGACCGGACGTGACGGGACGATCCTCCGCACCGGCCTGCCGGCGCAGCCGTTGAGGCCGGACGAAAGGGCCGGCGGCCTCAGCGCCGCACGGGAATGGCTCGACTCGCCGGACCAGGTATCGGCTGAGAAGGTTCGCCTCGGCGGCGCCCCGGTGAGCTTGACGACCTGGGCCGGCGAAGAAGGACTGATCGTGCTGGGTATGCAGACCCATCACGCGGTCATGGACGGTGTCAGTAACCGCATCCTGCTCGACCGGATCTCACGGGCCGCCGAGGGCCACCCCACCTCACCCGGCGACAGGCGATCGTCAAGGCTGTACCTGCGTAAGCACCTCGGGTGCGAGAAGGTCACGCTGCCCGAATCCAGCGACCGGAAAGCCCTGCCGCAGCACGCCGTCGCAGGAGCGGCGGCGGTCCACACGGACACACTCCTACCGCGCGACCTGCTCCGCCGCGCTGACACACTGGCCCGGAAATGGCAGGTCGATCAGCGTGCCGTGATCGGTGGCGTCTGTGCCCGGGTTGCTCGCACCCTCGCCGGCATCTCCGGCTTGCATGCCGTGACCAACGGCCGGGACGCCGATCTGCCGGGGGCTGACGAAGCACTGGGCATGTTCTGGTATCTCGCCCCCGTGGAGATCGAAGATATCGGTTCAACCGCCCGAAGAATCCACCATCTGGCAGCTCCTCTCGCCTCCGTTCGCGCGACAGCGCTGGGGTGGCGGGCCTGGCCGGCCGGGGCGATGAGCTTCAACTACAACCGTCACGAGGCCAGGCAGGGCGGCAACAGCGGCTTGGCGGTGCTCGGATACCGCGACGTGTTTCACCACCCGATCCAGGTGGAGATCACCGTCCGATCGTCGGGTGACGCCAACCTGCGTTGCACCGTCCTCGGCGATACCGAACGCGGTTCAATGAGCGGAGCCGTAGCGGCGGGAATCCTGACGGAGCTGGCGACCATGAAGGTCGGTGAGTGACCGCCCGGGGCGATCATCGGCGGTAAGTCCGGCGGCGAACCAGCTCGCCGCCGGTGCCGCGTGCCGCGCTACGGCAGGGCGGCCCGGTCGAGCTTTCCGTTACGGGTCAGCGGAATGTGCTCGATGATCTCGACGGAGTCGGGCACCAGACAGGCGGGCAACCGCTCGGCGAGCTAGTCGCGCAGGGCGGACCCGGTCACCGCGCGGGCCGCCCGGACCGGAGCCGGGACGACGGTCTCCCGGTAAACGGCCCGGACGGCACTGATGTTGTGCCGGTCGGTCTTCTCGAGCAGCGCGTCCTGCTCCGTCAGGACGGTGAAGCCGCGCGACTCCAGTAGCTCGGTGATGTGGCGGGCGCGCCCGTGCGTCGGACCGTCCTCGGCGTCATGCACCTCCATCGCCACCTGTTGCACCATCGGCCAGTGCCGGTCCTCGAGGCCGTTCAGGACGTCGAGTTCGGCGCGTTGCACGTCGATCTTGAGCAGGTCGATGCGCTCAATGCCCTCGGCGTCGATGACGTCGGAAAGGCGCCGCAACATGACCGGTTCCGCCCGCGGCTCGAACCGGTCCGCCAGCAGTGCATCCAGTTCGTCGAGCAGGTTGGTCCGCTGCCCACCGGACAGATCACGTTCGTTGACCAGGTACTGCCGGACGACCTCCATCTCCCCCTCGGGGCTGGTGTAGTCCTGCTGCCCGGACATCATCGAATATCCCGGGTAGAACGTGAAGGTCTCAGACCGCTCGCTGTCCGAGAGCCCGTGGTTGAAGAGGCGGGCCCCCCCGCCGAGCCGTGCCAGGTTCTCCCGCAACGCGGCGAAGACCGGACGCACCGGCTCGAACGCGTACAGCCGTGCGTCCGGCACGAGGCTCCAGACGAAGAGCGAGAACATGCCGATGTTGGCGCCTACGTCGAAGACCGTCGCCCCGGCCGGCAGTGTCACGCCGCCGCGCAGGTATGTCTGCTGGATGAAGATCTCGTCGTACAGGAAGCGGGTCTCGTGCGGGTTGATGCCCGCGAGACGTGCGGGATCCACCTCGTGGTCGCGTCGGACCGCGTAGGCGACCAGGCGCCGTGTCGGACCTTCGCCCCGGGCGGTGGCCGCGGCCGCCTGGACGTCAGGATGCTGCCGCAGCGCCCCGGCGATCTCGCCGGGCTCGATGCGTACGCCGCGGACGTTGACCTGGTCGTCGACGCGGCCGATGTAGTCGAGCAGGCCGTCGGGCCGCAGCCGGACCCGGTCACCCGTTCGGTAGGCGCGGATGTTGCCACCGGTGGGACCGGTGCGGTTCACGAAGTGCCGGGCCGTCTCGACGTCGTCGCCGAGATATCCGTCGGCCACCTGGGTGCCCGTCAGGAGCAACTCGCCCGGGGCGCCCAGCGGCGACAGTCGACCCGCCGGATCGGTGACCATGAAGCCGACCCCGGGGAGTGGCCGGCCGATGGTGGGCTTCGTGTGCAGCATCACCTGCGCCCAGGTGGCGTCCACGGTGCATTCTGTCGGCCCGTACAGGTTGATCGCTCGGACGCCCGCCTTGCCGCCCAGGTCAGCCCAGAGAACATCGTCAACGGGCTCGCCACCTATCAGCAGCAGGCCCGGCAGCATCGACTCCGCGGGGCAGGCGTCGAGGAGCAGCCGTAGCTGTGACGGTGTGCAGTCGAGAACGTCCACCCGCTGCTCACTATGATAGGCCGACATCGCGGCGGGTCCTGGCGCGTACGCTCGGACATCAGGCAGAGCGTGTGCCCGGAGGCGAGCTGGATCAACTGTTTGATCGATGCGTCGAAGGCGGCCGGAGAGTTCACCGCGACCGTCAGCGGCGCGACGGCTTCGGCATAGACGGTGGCGGCCAGCGCACTGTGCAGTGCGGCGACGGCACCCTGGCTCACCAGAACCGGCCGCGGTGCGCCGGTGGAACCAGAGGTGAAGATGACGTAGGCGGGATCGGCCGGTTTCGCCCGGTGCGAGCGGGCGAACCCACTGCCGGCTGACAGCCGCGGGACCTCGCATCGGACGTTCTCCGGCAGCATGCTCCGGGAGAGATCCTGCTCGGAGCCGAGCACGGTGGCGGCGTTAACCCGAGTGATCAGCGCGCGGATACGCTCGGCCGGCTGCTCGGGGTCGACCGGGACGTAGACCAGCCCGGCTCGCAGGATGCCGGCGAAGGCGACCACGGTGCGCCAGGTGCGGCCGGCGAGGACGCCGACCCGGTCGCCCGGACCCATACCGCGGCTCAGCAGGAGGCGTGCCGTCTCCTCGGCGCTGGCGTCGAGTTCGCCGAAGGTCAGCGTCGTCTCCCCGTCGAGTATGGCGGGGCGCCGGGGGTCGGTCCGCGAGATTCCGTCGTCGAGCAGGGCCTGCAAGGTCTGCCTGGTCGCGGCCTCCTCGATCGCGGGCCCCTGACCGAGCGCCGCCAGCAGTGCCAGCTCGTCGGCGCCCAGCAGGTCGGGCTGCTCGTCCGGGGCGTCGGACGCGAGGGCCGCCAGGGCCAGCAGAAGTACGTCCCGCAGCCAAGGGGCGTACTCGCCCGCGCCGTGAGCGTTGACCGTCAGGAGCATCGCCTCGTCGTCGACGACGCACTCCAGGTGAAGTGGGCTCAGCGGGGCGGGGGTGGCCTGCTCGTCGGTGCCGGGCGGGCGGGCCGTGACCGCGGCGAAACTACCGGCGCACTGCGTGGGGTCGGCGAGCGCGGACAGGACGGAGATGTCGGTAGGTGTCGCCACCGGTGCGGCGGACGTGACCGCGTCGTAGTGACCCAGCGGACCCAGGACCGTCTGCGTGCCGTCGAACTCCCGGCCCTCGCGGTAGCGGGCGAGCACGAGGGGGTTTCGTCGTCGGCCGCGTACCGGGCCAGCACCCGGAACCAGGCGGCCAGCACCATCTCGTCGAGGGTGATCTTCTCAGCGGCCGCCCGATCGCCGAGGCGTGCCGCCAACTGGGGATCGAGGGTGACGGTGGCTGCGGCGTCGCGGACTTCCCCGCTGGGCAGATCGATGGGCGCGAGGGTGCCCGCCGTCGCGGGTGGGCCGGGCGGCGCCAGCTCCAGCTCCCATTCGGAAAGGTCAAGAAACTGCAGTCGGTTGTCGTCGTCGGCCAGCTCAACACCGGCGAGGCGCCTCCGGAGATCCGCTCCCAGCAGTCGCAAACTCTCGGGGTCCAGCGCGATCGGTGCGGCGACGACGACCAGCGAACCAGGCTCGAAGACGGTCACCACCGGCTGTCGCCACCAGTCCCAGTCCGTTGCGGGTGGGGTCGTGGTGACGGGCGGCCGCTGCTCCTCAGGCACCTGCTGGAACGGCTCGCGCCGCGGATCCACGGCGAATCTCAGCCGCAGTGCCTCGTGATGGTTGCTCAGCTCATCGAGCACCCGTCGTACGTCCTGCACGCCCACCCCCTCCGGGAGCTCGAACCGGGCCCGCAGCGGCGCGATGGCCATCAGTTCGCTTGCGCGCCACCACTGGCGCTGACGCGGAGAAAGCCGAAAGCTGTCTGACGTCACCGCGGAAGACCTCGATTCACCTAGAGATCGGACATGGCCGTGAGGGTTCGGCGATTGCCCGGAAACGGGTTGCTTGCTGCGCGGGCGAGGACGACGTCGACCATCTGGGCGCCCCCGACCCGCCACGGAGGCGGATCGAGCAGGCCGGAAACAGTTGACCCATGGGTCGCCGGCTCGTCCTCGACCACCTCACCGACGCAATGGTGGAGGCGGCGCGGAACGCCAGCCATACCGCAATACTGACGATCGCCTATATCGCGGCGTCGCAGCTTGGCGAGGTGAAACAAGTAGATCGAGCGGTTGGAACTCTAGACCATATGATCAACTCCTGTCAGCCCCGTGCACTCACGTCGACGCGGCACCCAGAGACGGGCCGCGGGTCCCCCATGCCAAGACCCCCCCCCGGGCGTCCGTGACACACCATGGGACGCCGCCTGAAAATGCGCACTGAGCTGGGGTAACACGACATCTTCGACGATCGTGGCCCCTCGGACCGGCGTCGCATTGACATCATCAGATGGTCCAGGTAGCGTCCACCGAACGTCCGGTGATCAACCTAGCCGGACCGGAGGACGAAGGCAGCTGGCAGCAGCCTGCGGCGTTCGCGCCTCCATTTCGTTCTGCATAGCTGAACGACTCAACGGGGATTCACTTGCTTCTTATGCAGCGGCAAACTTCTAGCGGTGTTCGGCTCAGGCGGCGTGGACAGGGCGGAACGGTCTCGTGGTGCCGCTCCCACCATCGGCCGGCGGACTGACCGGCTCTGGGAGCACCCGTCGCCCAGACCCGCGAGGTGCGTGTGCGGTCTTCTGCGCGGCGGACCTCCCCTGCCCATCCCCCGAACCTGTGACGCAACAAGCAGACGCGGCGTGGCCTAGCCTGGCGAGCGTGGTCCCGTCGCCGGGCTCCGCGCTCCCGATACACCGGAAATTTGGAAGGCCATGTCTGGTACAGATGAACTGCCCGACCCTCCTCAAAGGGCGGTCCACCGCCAAGACGGCACGCTGCTCGTCATCGACTACACCGGACGGCGCGTCGAGGCACCGGTCTCCGCGCTCAAGCTCGACGACGAGGGTTACCGGGTTGAGTACCTCCTCGACCTGCCGAACCCGACGGAGCTGACAGCTGCGGGTTATGCGAAGGCTCTCCGACAGGGACGTGGGTTCGCCGACGAGGACGTGCAAGGGGTGCTGGCGTACTGTATGGCCGCTCCCATCGCGCAGGAGCTGGCCGCCGCCGTCTCTGCCGCCACCGACCAGCCGGTCCCGCTCGTGGTGTTCGACGGTGCGCCGGCCACCGCCGAGGCGGTGAACTCGGAGTACCAGCTGGCCCGGGCGAAGATGTGGGCCTTCGCCGCGGACGCTCCATACGATCACCATCCCGGGGAGGTGTTCTCGGAGGACGAGTTGCGTTCGTCCTCCTCAGCCGTGGTCGAACGGATGAGGGCCGGGTTGCGCGAGAGCGCGGAACGCGCCGCCAGGTCTGACGGCGCCCGATCGGACATCGACGAAGACGAGGCCGAATACCTCATCGAGGTCTTCATCGACTGGCTCGTACACCTCGTGGCGGCGCACAACGCCGCGTGGTCCCAGTGGCCGGGACCACTGTTCCAGATCGTGTCGCGGGACACCGATGCGGTCGATGACTGGCCCGGCGCGACCGGGGTCCAGGTCCTACGGATGTCGTCCTCGAGGAGGGATCTGCTCCGGGATCCCCAGGTCCGCGCTGCCGTGCTCTCGTTCCTCAGCAGCGCTACGCGGAAGGCTGTGGTCTGACATGACTTATCCAGCACAACTGGACACGTTCGTCGTGGTCCGAGGGCTCGAGGGCCGGCTGAGCATCTGGCCGGCCGATCAGTCGGTTCCCGCCGGATGGACCGCCACCGGCACGAGCGGTACGCGCGCGGAGTGCCTCGACCACATCGAAGCCTCCGGCTGGCCGTTCCTACTCAGCCACCGGCAGGGGGCCGAGCCGTCCACTCCGGCTTCGGACGGCGACACCCTGCTCCGTCGGTGGCGGAGCACAGTCGAGCAGCATCGCTACCGCCCGGCTGTCACCAACCAGGGCCGGTCCATGACGTACGGCGAGATGGACCAGGCCTCCGACGACGTAGCGCGCCGGCTCCTTGAGCGGGGCCTGGACCGGGAGGACCGGGTAGCCGTCCTGCTCCCGCGCGGCATCGAGTTGATAGCCGTACTGCTCGGGATCCTGAAAGCCGGCGGGGCGTATGTCCCCGTCGACACCCGATACCCGGACATGCGACAGGCCCAGATGACTTCGGGCAGCGGCGCCCGAATCGCGATCGCCGATCGCCAACTACCGGATCTGGACATGGAGGTGCTGACCGCCGAGCAGCTCCTCCGGCCTGGCGCGCCGGCTGGTGAGCTACCGGCGGTGACCGACGAACAGGCCGCCTGCGTCCTGTTCACGTCCGGCTCCTCGGGCCGGCCCAAGCCCATCCTGCTCGAGCACCGCAATCTGTGCTACTTCGCGGGCAACCGGTCCCTGCCCGAACTCACCTCAAGCGACCGGGTGGCTCAGGTGTCGAGCGTGTCGTTCGACGCCTTCAACTTCGAGGTATGGTGCTCCGTCTTCGCCGGTGCCGAGATCGTCATCCTGCCGGCGATGCCCGATCTCATCGGCAACGACATCCAACGCGAGCTACGCCGGCAGCGGATCACGGCCATGCTGGCACCCACCATGGCGGTGAATCATCTGGTACGAGAGGACCGGGACGCGTTCTCCAGCCTGCGCATCCTGTGCACGGGTGGCGACGTGATCCTGCCGACGGCCTGCCGTCAACTGCTCGACGGCGCGTTCAAGGGCGCCTTCTACAACCTCTACGGCCCAACCGAAGGAACCACCGCCTGCACCGGTTACCGCATCGACCTCGGCGACGTCGCCTCGGACACGGTCCCCATCGGCTCGGCGTTGGACGGCGCCGCCGTCTACGTGCTGAACGAGAGTCTCGCGCCGGTCGCTGACGGCGAGACCGGAGAGCTGTACATCGGTGGCGCCGGGGTGGCGCGGGGCTATCTCGGCATGCTGCGGATGACCGCGGACCGATTCCTACCGGACCCGTTCGTGGGCGAGCCCGGCCTGATGTACGCCACGGGAGACCTGGGCCGCCGCCGGCGGGACGGCAACCTCGAGTTCCTCGGCCGCACCGACGACCAGGTGAAGGTCCGTGGGTATCGGGTCGAGCCGGGGGAGGTCGAGCGGGCGTTGCTGCGTCACGAGCACGTGCAGGCCGCCGCGGTGGTCCCCGTCGGCTCGGGCGACGGCGTCCACCTGGTGGCGCTGGTCGTGCCGGAAGGAGGCCTTCCGCTGGACGCCCTTCGCCGGCACGCCGCGGACGTGATGCCCGACTACATGGTGCCCAGCGCCCTGGTGGCGATCACCGAAATCCCGATCACCGACCACGGCAAGCGTGACCTGCCGGCGCTGCGGCACATCGCGCAGGAGGAGATGAGGAGGCGGGACACTCTCATCCCGCCACGAGACGAGGCGGAACGCTACCTCGCCGGCGTGTGGAAGGACCTCCTGTCGGTTGAGGAAGTGGGGGCGGCCGACGACTTCTTCGCACTCGGCGGCAACTCCCTCCTCACGTTCCGTGTACGCCAACGCATCAAACGGGACCACGAGGTGACGATTCCGATGAAGGACATACTCACCGTGACCGTACTCAGCGAGCAGGCCGCGATCCTGCGCGACCAGAAGCGACCCGCGGCCCGATGACGACGATCGCTCCGAACCTCACCGACATCGACCGCTTCGTGCGCGACGAGCACCACGAGATGCTCGCCTGGCTGCGAGAGAACGACCCGGTGCACTGGCACCCCACCGACGACGCCGGCGCTGGTTTCTGGGCTCTGACCCGGTACAGCGACGTCGCCGCCGCATACCTCGACAACGCCACGTTCCAGTCCTCGGGCGGGGCGATGCTGGGCGGCTCGTTCCGTAACGAGGCCGATACGGCGGCCAACCGTATGCTGGTGTCCTCGGACCCACCCCGTCACCGATTGCTGCGCCAGGTTGTTCACCGTGCGTTCGCCCCCGACATCGCCGCCGAGGTGGGCCGCCAGGTCGCGCGCCTCGTCGCGAAGGCCGTTGACGACGCGTTGGCCGCCGGGGGCTGTGACTTCGCCACGGCGATCGCCACCGAACTCCCGGCGGGCGCCCTCATGGCGATGGTCGGCATCGACCACAAGGACGCTCATCACCTGATCGGGCTGACCCGCCAGATGATCGGCTTCCGGGATCCAGCTTTCGTCGACACGGCCAGCGACGACCGCCTACGACTCGCCATGATCCAGGCAGAGATATTCGAGTTCTTCGACGACCTGAGGCGGGAGCGTCGCCGGCGGCCCGGGACTGACCTGGTGAGCATCCTCGTCAAGTCCGAGGTCAACGGCCGCCCGCTGACCGACGAAGAGATCCTCTACAACTGCATGAACGTAGCCGTCGGCGGCAACGAGACGACGTCGCACTCCGCGAGCGCCGGCATGATCGCCATGACGGAGCACCCGGACGCCTGGAGGCGACTCAAGGAAGATCCGCAAGGGCTGCTCGACCTGACCATCAACGAGATTCTCCGCTGGAGCTCGACCAACGCGTATGTGCAGCGGATACTGGCGCGGGACGTACAGCTGGGAGGCAAGCTCCTGCGCCAGGGCGACTCGGTGACCCTGTGGAGTGTCTCGGCGAACCGGGACGACCGGCAGTTCACCGACCCCTGGACGTTCCGGATCGACCGCTCGCCGAACCGGCATCTGTCCTTCGGCAGCGGCATCCACCGCTGCATCGGAGCGATGCTCGCGCACATCGAGCTCACCGCGTTGCTCCGCTGCCTCATCGACCGAGACGTCGCCTTCGCACTGGACGGCGAGGTACGGCGCGTGCGATCCAACTTCATTCTCGGCTTCACCACCGTGCCCCTGAGCCTCAGGTCCTGACGGACACGTATGCGGGTGGACGGGACGGATCCCGATCCACCCGCACGCGTGCCGTTGCTCGGGCCCACGTATGCTCGTGCGTCCTCCGACCACGGCTGCCGGGCGGGCAACCCGACGGGACCCGTGACTGGCGTGCGTACGTCAGCTCGGCTGCGCAACCGGAAGAGTCGACGGCGCAGCCGGCTCCGGCTGAGCGGGAAGCTTCCAGGAGATGGGCATCGCGAGCGCGCCGAGCGTCACCAGGAGATAAAGCATCCCCGCGCCGATCAACGTGTTCGCGGTGCCGACCACCGCGGCCAGGGGCCCGACGATCGCGAGGCCGACGGGCCGTAGGACGACGGAGCCCATCCAGTCGTACGAGACGATCCGCGACAGCAGATGCTCCGGAACGTGGTTCTGCACCGCCGTCTCCCACACCGTGTCACCGAACGCCGTTGCCGCTCCGAACAGGATGGACATCCCGGCCAGCACATAGACCGGTGCCAGGGCGGCGAGCCCGAACAGGACCGTCGGGGCCAGGAGCAGCGCACCCCCCACGGCGAGCAGCGGTCGAGACGGGTGCCACCGTACGGACAGCAGACTTCCCAGCAATGACCCGGCCCCGATGCAGGCGGATATGGTCGCCCAGGTCGTCTCCCCGCCCAATGAGGTCTTCGAGACCACCGGCCCGAGCACGAAGAACGCGGCCAGGAGCGCGAACTGGAACAGGGAGAAGTTGAGGATCCAGGTCCGTAGCCATGGACGGGAGACCATCTCCTTCCACCCTTCTCCCAGATCCTGCAGGAAGCTCTTCCGCTCCTTGGCGACGGTGCGCTGCGGAGTGCGGATCCGAGCGATCAGGAAAGCGCTCACGGCGAACGACAGCGCGTCGAGGGCGAGCGCCCACGCCGGGCTTGAGACGGCCAGGAGCAGCCCTGCGGCTGCCGGTCCGACGATCCCGCCCAGGCTCTGCACTGAGTACATAAGAGCGTTCCCTCGCTGGCGGAGGTCGGGAGTGAGCAGTTGGGGCAGCAGGCCACCGGCAGCCGGCCGGTGGAAGGCACCGGCTGCGCCGTGGACGGCCTGTAGTAACGCCATGGCCCACAGCGCGGCGTGGTCGGTGAACAACAGGGCCGCGAAGATCGCCTGGCTGACGAAGCGGACGCAGTCGGTAGTCACCATGATGAACTGGCGCGGGAGGCGATCGGCCCACACCCCACCGGTCACCACGAAAATTGCGAGGGGCACCGTACGAGCGAGGAGCACCACGCCCAGCGCGGTGGCCGAGCCGGTCACCTCGAGCACGGCGAAGGCCAGCGCCACCGGCACAATCTGATCACCGATGAATGACGCCGAGTTACCGAACATGGCCAATCGGTAATCGCGGACCCGCAAGGGAGCGAGAGATTCCCTGAGTGATGCCATCCGACATTCCTCTCTGTTTCGTGTCCGGCCGCTCCTGGGAGGCCCGGCTGAGCGGGTGATGCTCGGGCCCTACCTGGGAAGACGACCCTGCAACGCCTGAGATCGAGGACCACTCAGGCACCGAGTCCCGGGCGTGGCAGCGGAGCCGGGCGAGTGGGGCGTGTCGATGCGGCCCGACCACCGGCACACGCCTAAGCCGCCGACCGGCACCGGCAGTGGGATCCGCTCGGGCTCATCGGATGAACGAGACGCTACTGACGCGAGGCGGCCTCGACCGGTCAGGCCCAACAGGACAGGACGACGGCACCGAGCCGCGCCGATCACGGGCCTGGCTGCTGTTTCCCTGGTCTACGGGGCGAGAGAGATTGGCGGAACCCAGGTGACCGTTGGCCGTCGTGAAGCATGCCAGGAATAGGGCAGGATGTGCCTGCCCACCGCAGCGACGTCCACGTGATCCCCGTTCTCGCATATGTCTGCTCAGTGCGCCAAAAACCTACGGACGTGCCCGAGGGGCTGTCAACCCTCCACGATCGCCCAGCGCGGCGACGGCGGCCGATGCGCCGAGCGCGCGGCACCACGGGTGTCGCCCGTCGAGTCGGCCGAAGAACACCGCTGCGAGACGGCCCGGAGCCCGCCCGCACGGCGAGCGACGGCCTTCATCCGAGGGCTCGGGCCATGGGTTGATCGACACCTGAACGATCGGCTACTGTCGCCCCGGGATCGCTCCGATTGGATGTGTCGTCTCCGGCCCGGCCCACTCCGACCGGCGTGCCGCCGGGAGTGCTGCCGAAGCCGCCGTGCGCGCCTCCCGAACTCGCGGATAACTTGAATCACGGGGATAATTTGAAAGCTTGGGCCACATTCTCGAGCCGGCGGCCGTATCGCCATGCTCGAAGGAGAAGCGGTTGGTCGCACCGAAATCCGTCAGGGTTCGCCGATTCAACGGATTCGTCGGCTCAGGAACCTACGAGTCGTGGAGGGCCGCTGCCCGTACCGCGACCAATTGCGCCTCCGCCCGCCGCGCCCGTCCCTGAGACCTGGGTGGCCTCCGGAGGAGCGTCTGCCCGCTGCCTGTCCACCGATCAGGACGTCCGGTCGCACCGGCCGCCCGACGCCTGAAGGAGTTTGTGTGAGTTCAACCGGCCTGCCCACCGTTCTCGTGGTGTACGACGTCGGCGCGGCGACACCGCGCGAGATAGTTTCGGCCGCCGCCGGCGTCTGCGAGGTCCTGTTCCTGTACCACCGCGACATGGCCGAGTCGGCGCTCACGATCGAGTTGATCGAAGGGCTAGCGGCTGGTATCGATGGCACCGGGCTGTCCGTGCCGGAACTGGTCGAGCTGCTCAAACCCTACGAGCTCAGCGGAATCACCACCTTCAGCGAGTACGCCCTGCGGCTCACCTGTGAGCTGGGCAACGAGCTCGGCCTGCGTACCCACAGTCCGTCCGCTCTCGACCGCCTGACGCGCAAGTCCCTCCAGCGGACCGCCCTAGCTCAGGCGGGAGTCGACTCGGTCGCCTTCGAACTCGTACGTTCCAGCGGCGAGGTTCTGCCCGCGCTGAAGAAGATCGGTGTTCCCGCGGTCCTCAAACCCTCGATGGGAACCCACAGCCGCGACACCTTCCGCCTCGACCGAATCGAGGACGGCGAGGACGTCGCCTTACGACTAGACATCCGGGAGGACTTCGTCCTCGAGGAACTGCTCGTGGGCGACCCCGAGTGGACCGGCCGTGGCTGGGGTGACCACGTCTCGGTGGAACATGTGAGCTTCGACGGGGTTCACCAACATGTAGTCACGCTCGGCAAGTTCCCACTCGCGGAGCCGTTCCGGGAGACCGGGGACTTCTTCCCCGCCACCCTCGACCGCGCCGTCGACCAGCGGGTTCGTGAGCTAGTGGCGGCCGCCCTGGACGCTCTCGGTGTCCGTGACGGCATCACCCACACGGAGGTGAAGTTCACCAAGGCCGGTCCACGAATCATCGAGGTGAACGGACGCCTCGGGGGTGGCACCGCCGACATTGTCCGGAAGGCGGGGGCGATGGACCCGGTGACCATGGGCTTGATGGTGGCGATGGACCGCCGACCCGTCACGAGCGGCCCCACGCCGGCGGGCGTGGTCATCTTCGAGATGAGCGTCCTCTCCCCGATGGAACGCGTGAGGATCGTGTCCCTCCAGGGGCGCGACGAGATCCGCAAGCTGCCCGGAGTGGCCCGGGTGGTGAGCGTGGCTCGGCCGGGCGCCGTCGTCGACTGGCGGACCGGATCGGTCAGTCAGATCTGCACCATCTGGGGAAAGGCCGGAAACCACCTGGAGCTCGCCGCCCTGCGCGAGCGGATCCACGAACTGCTCCAGGTCGAGTACGCTCCGGCGACCGACGGTGACACGTGCTGATGTCCTCCGGATCGTCCAGCCAAGCCCGCAGCGGCGAATCACCGCCGGACGCGGCCCACAGTCCATGGCTGGTATGTGGGCAGCGGATCCCGCACGCCGTTGGCCGCCTCTACTGCCTGTCGTACGCAGGCGGCAGCGGCAGCGAGTACGCCCGCTGGACCGACCCCGACGAGCGCGTCGAGATCTGGGGTCTCCGCTACCCGGGTCGGGGCGCACGCCACAAGGAGCGGCCCTTCCGTCGCCTGTCACATCTGGTCACGGCGCTGCTGGACGAGGTCGAGTTCGAGCCGCCCTTCGCGCTCTTCGGACACAGCATGGGCGCGCTCGTGGCGTACGAGCTGACCCGCGCCCTGCGCTCGGCAGGCCGGGCCGAACCAACCAGCCTGTGGCTTTCTGCCTGCCCGGCACCGCACCTGCCCCGCTCTGAGATACCGATCCACCGACTGACCGACAGCGAGCTGATTCACGTGCTGGCGCGCCGATACGGGACGATTCCGCAGGAGGTGCTGCGCGACCCGGAGCTGGCCGGTCTGATCGTGCCGTATCTGCGATCGGACCACGAGATCGTCGAGACCTACGTCCACCACCCCGGCGATCCTGTGCGAAGCGACACCCACCTCTGCTATGGCACGGACGACGTGATGATCCCCGAGGAACGGCTGACCCCGTGGCTGGCGGTCGTCACCACACCGCCGACTCACCACGCTTTCTCCGGAGGCCACTTCTATCTCAACGAGCAACGGCAAGCGGTGATCAAGACGATCTCGGCACATCACGTCCGGTCCTGACCCAGTTGGCACCGCCGCGGCTTCACTGGCGGCGCCGACCGACCCTAGAACCTTCACCAGTGGGGGATGCAGAGTGAGCGACAATCCACAGCACTACGTCCTGAGCCCCGGGGATGTCATAGGGATTCGGCAGGTGGCGGCGCGGCTGCGTGAGAGCAGAATGCACCCCAGGGACCCGCGCTTCTACGACGAGTACTGGGACCTCTATGCCGAGCTGCCACACGACTTGCGGGCGTTCCTCGAACGGTTCCGGCGCATCGAAGAGGCCCCGATCGCTGTCGTCGAGGGACTGCCGGTGAACGAGGATGCGGTCGGCCTTACCCCGCCGGACTGGGAGACGGCCGCCATGGACCCCACGGTGCACGACCATGACGCCCTGATGGCCATGTGTTCACTCGCACTGGGCGACCCTTTCACCTGGTCTACGTTACAGAGTGGTGCGATGATCCAGGACCTCCTGCCAATCAAGGGCGACGAGCACCGCCAGAACGGCTACAGCAGCGACGTGCTGCTGGAGTTCCACACCGAGGACGGCTTCCACCCGGCACGCTGTGACTACCTGATGCTGTTCGGCGTACGCAACCACGACGAGGTGCCGACCTACGTCGCATCGATCAGCGACGTGCGGCTCGCCGAACAGGACCGGCGGACACTCTCGGAACCTCGCTTCTACATCCTTCCTGATGACGAACACATCCGGCAGTTGCAGCAGCGGTACCCGGACCACCCTTCACTCGCGCGGGCGATCGAGATGCAGCAGGCGCCCGCGCCCGTGCCGGTGTTGTTCGGCGACAGGCTGAACCCCTATCTCCGAATCGACCGACCGTTCATGCGGTGTGACACGGGCGACGTGGAGGGCGAGCGTGCCCTCGACTCTTTGATCGCGGAGCTGAAGCGCCGCCAGCGGTCGGTGGTGGTCGAGCAGGGGATGCTGCTCATCGTCGACAACTACCGGGCGGTGCACGGACGGAGAGCGTTCCGGTCCCGCTACGACGGGACCGACCGGTGGCTCAAACGAATGATCGTCAGCCGGGACCTGCGCAAAGCGCAGGCGGACCGATCGTCCACCAGCCGCCGAGTCTTGTTCTAGAGGGCCGGGGTCCTGGCCAGCCTGGCACGGGACGGCGCTACGGGAGGCTGGCCAACAAGTTTCGCCGGCGCGTTCGCGCAGCCAGCTGCCCCAGGCGCAGCGACGCCGCCGCGGCTCGGCCGGTGAGCGCCCGGTTGTTTCCGAGCTCGGCTGAAGGCGTCTTCAACCAGCCGTCCCCAGCCGGTGCGTACTGCCCGACGTCGCGGGCGGGCAGCGCAACACCCGGGCGGCCCACACTCGCGCCCGTCGGAAGGAACACCGGTCGACAGCGCGTCGAAACGGCTTTCGCCAGGGCCGTCGCCAACACCGCTCTCCCCGGGGTGGGGTCTTCGATCCCAGTAGACAGGACTCAAGGAGGACGCGCCGTGTCCGATCATGTCGACCCGGCTCGGGAGGAGGGTCTGCCCTTACCTGCCGAAACCCCATCGGCGGAAGCCGGCCTGCGCAGGCTGGAGATCCGCCTCGCATGCATGATACGCACGACCCACCCCGTACGCCTCGCTGCAGCGCTACGGCACGCCGAGGCCGAAGCGAGGACCTGCTGGCCCGCGGAGCAACTGGATGCGCTTCTCGAGCGGGTGATCCGGCTCGCGCTCAACGACCACGACGGGCCGTACGACAGGGCACCGCTGTTCTGAGGCCATCAGAAGTCATCGAAATCGCCCCGGTTGAAGGCCTCGATGTCTTCAGCGAACGCTTCCGGACTCACCGACGGTGGCTCGGCGGTCCGCTCGATCCACTCGCGCAGGAGCGTTTCGAAGACCGCGATGTTGTCTTCGGTGACGCGGCGGTGGACCGTGAAAAACGCAAGAATGCCGTGTGCGATCGGGTCAGCCGCGTCGCACCGCGGGCACAGGTTCCTCCGGTAGATGGTGTTTAGGAAACGCGGGTGCGGCCGGTCCATCGAAAGCAGCAGCTCGGTGGCGCACCTGGGGCACGGAAGGGAGGTTGTCATCGGGCTACTCGAGGCAACCCGCGCCGAGCAGTGCTTTGAGCTCGCCCTGCAGGTTGACGCCTCGCTCAACCCGGCAGCTCGTGAGATCGAGCAGGATATGGCGGGCGCCGTTGCGCAGCCGGACATGCACCGGCGACTTGCCCGGATAGGTGGTCAGCACCCGCTTGAGCTCGTCCACCAGATGAGGGCTTACCCGGTTGAGGTCCATGGCGATGACTAGTGGCGGGTTGTCCATCAGGTCATGCTCGGATAGCTCAAGAACCTTGAGATCTGACGCGGAGATGGTGGTCTCGTTCTCCCGTTGGTTGATGCGACCGCGCACTGCCACGATCCGGTCCGGAATGAGTTCGTTGGCGACCATCTCGTAGGCGTTCGGGAAGAACAGCGCCTGGATCGAGGCAGTGAGGTCCTCAATTGTGGCAATCGCCCACATCTTGCCGGCTTTCGTGACTCGACGCTCCACGCTCGCGATGAGGCCGGCGATCACGACGCTCTGCCGATCCGGAGCGTCCTCACCGATCTCGACGATCTGCGTATCGCACTCCTTGCTGAGCAGACGCTCCATCCCGGCGAGCGGGTGGTCAGAGACGTAGAGACCGAGCATCTCCCGCTCGAACGCCAGCTTGTCACGGCGGTCCCACTCCTTGTCCGAAATCTCGATGTGGAACGAGCTCCCGCCAACCTGCGAGAGTTCGGCAGCCTCGGAAAATAAGTCGAACTGGCCGACGGACTCCTTGCGCTTGGTGCCGACCGCCAGTTCGACGGCGGTTTCATGCACAGCGAGCAGCCCTCGCCGAGAATGCCCGAGTGAGTCGAACGCCCCGGCCTTGATCAACGCTTCGATCGTCTTCTTGTTGCACACCTGCAGTTCGATCTTCTCGACGAAGTCAGAGAAGGATGCAAATCTGCCCTTGGCGTTGCGAGTGGCGAGAATCGACTCGACGACGGCTCCGCCGACATTGCGGATCGCGTTGAGTCCGAACCGGATCTTGCCATCCACGGGAGAGAACGGGCCGAAGGACTCGTTGATATCCGGGGGAAGCACGGCCACGCCCATCCGGCGGCATTCAGAGAGGTACAGGGCCATCTTGTCCTTGTCGTCACCGACGCTGGTGAGCAACGCGGACATGTACTCGGCGGGGAAGTTCGCCTTCAGGTAGGCGGTCCAGAACGAGAGGATCCCGTAGCCCGCCGTATGCGACTTGTTGAAGGCGTACCCAGAGAAAGGGAGGAGAATGTCCCAAAGCGCCTTGATCGCCTCATCGGAGTAGCCATTGCTCTTCATCCCCTTCTCGAAGGTGACGAACTCCTTATCGAGGATCTCCTTCTTCTTCTTGCCCATGGCGCGGCGCAGTAGGTCGGCGCCACCGAGCGAGTAGTTGGCAACCCGGACCGCGATCTTCTGCACCTGCTCCTGGTAGACGATCAGGGCGAACGTCTCGTCCAGAATGTCTTTGAGACTTTCCCGGAACTCCTCATGAATCGGTACGACCGGCTTGCGGTTGTTCTTGCGGTCGGCATAATCGATGTGCGCGTTCGCAGCCATCGGGCCGGGCCGGTAAAGGGCGAGAACCGCCGCGATGTCCTCAAACCGGGTGGGGGCCATCGCCTTGAGCAGCTGCCGCATCGGTCCACCGTCGAGCTGGAAGACCCCGAGTGTGTCGCCGCGCGCCAGCAGCTCGTAGGTCTTTTCGTCAGCGAGGCGGTGGGCGCTGAGCTCGAACTCCGAGTCGGTGCTGAGGCGAACGTTGGCGACCGCGTCGTCGATGATCTTCAGGTTGCGCAGGCCAAGGAAGTCCATCTTGAGAAGGCCGAGCGTCTCGCAGGTCGGGTAATCAAACTGCGTGATGATGGCACCGTCGGCGTTCCGGCGCATCAGCGGGATTGTCTCGATGAGCGGTTCGGCGCTCATGATGACGCCGGCAGCGTGGACACCGGTCTGCCGGATCAGGCCCTCAATCCCGCGGGCAGTGTCGATCACCTTTTTGACGTCCGGGTCGCTCTCATAGAGCGAGCGGACCTCGCCGGCCTCGTTGTACCGCTTGTGCTCCTTGTCGAAGATCCCGGAGAGCGGGATGCCCTTACCCATCACGTCCGGCGGCAGGGCCTTGGTGATCCTGTCGCCGACCGCAAACGGGTAGCCGAGCACGCGGGCCGAGTCCTTGATCGCAGCCTTCGCCTTGATCGTACCGAACGTGACGATCTGAGCGACCCGCTCCTTACCGTAGGTTTCGGTGACGTACCGGATGATCTCCCCGCGCCGGGATTCGTCGAAGTCAAGGTCGATATCCGGCATCGAGACCCGCTCCGGATTCAGGAACCGCTCGAACAGCAGACCGTGCTCAAGCGGGTCCAGGTCGATGATCTGCAATGCGTACGCAACGAGGCAGCCGGTCGCCGACCCACGACCCGGCGCGTACCGAATTTTCTGGCTGCGAGCGAACCGCAGAAGATCGGCCACGACCAGGAAGTACGCAGGGAAGCCCATCTGGATGATCACGCCGAGCTCGTACTCGGCACGGGCCCGGTGCGCCTCGCTGACCCCGTCCGGGAAGCGCTCGGCCAGCCCTCTCCAGGTCTCCTTCTCCAGCCAGCTCTCCTGGGTCTCCCCCTCCGGCACGTCGAACAACGGCATTCGGTTCGCGTAGGAAAACACCCGATCGTAGGACTCGACCTTCTCCGCAACCAGCAGAGTGTTGCGACACCCCTCCTGCCAGACGTCCGACGAATCGACGGCGCGCATCTGGTCGGCCGACTTTACGAAGTAGCCCGAGCCGTCGAACCGGAACCGGTCGGGGTCATCCACGTTGCTGCCGGTCTGCACGCACAGCAGCACGTCGTGCGCGGCGGCCTGGTGCTCGTGCGTGTAGTGCGAGTCGTTGGTGACCAGCGGCGGAATACCCAGCTTCCGGCCGATCTCCAGCAGGCCGTCGCGGACCCGCTTCTCGATCGACAAACCGTGGTCCATGATCTCCAGGAAGTAGTGCTCCTTCCCGAGCGCCTCCTGGTACATGGCCGCGGACTTCAGCGCCTCATCGAACTGGCCGAGTCGCAGCCGGGTCTGCACCGCCCCGGACGGGCAGCCGGTGGTGCCCATGATGCCTTCGGCATGCTCGGCGACGAGGTCGAAGTCCATCCGGGCGTACTTGCCGCCGGGACCGCACTGGCCTTCCGTGAAGGACCTCGTGGACAGCTTGAACAGGTTCTTGAGCCCGACATCGTTGCGTGCCCACATGGTCATATGGGTGTAGAGGCCACTCGCCGAGACATCATCGCTCTTTTGATCCGGGCGGCCCCAACGCACGCGACCCTTGTGAAACCGCGACTCCGGCGCCACGTATGCCTCGATGCCGATGATTGGCGCCACCCCGGCGGCCTTGGCCTGGGTGTAGAAGTCATACGCGCCATGCATGTTGCCGTGGTCGGTGATCGCTGCGGCTGGCATGCCGAGCCGCTTCGCCTCGGCGAGAAGTTCATTGACGCGTGCGGCGCCGTCGAGCATCGAATACTCAGTGTGAACGTGCAGATGCACGAACGAGTCCGCCAAGGTGGTCAGCCTCCCCGTAGCCCGTAGGCGTTGCCGCGTTGGATCAGCAGAGCAGCCTAGCGCCCCATCCCGGACGGCAGGTAGCTCGACACTCGTTCGTGACGCAGCGGACTCGTGCGCGAGGCGCCTTCCCCGCCTCGGGCGCTCCTGGCGCTCGAACGCCAATGCCAGGAAGCGAAGCTAGGACGAGCACCTCGGCGAACACATCGGAGCCCATCGCAATCCGAGCCCTCTTCGCCCGCTTCCCGCAGCCTCATGAAAGAGCGCGCCGGCCCTGGACGCACTTCGGTCAGCGGCTTGCATTGTATCAAAACGGCCGGGTTCGAACGATATTCCTTACCATCCTCGTAGTCAACGGGATCTTATTAGTGATTGGCAGGATAAGCGGAGAGCTTGCAGCGAATCGGCCGGTAATTGGGCGCCTTGTCGCCATGTCGATATCCAGGAGGCTGCGGAGGCGAACGGCAGTTGGAGCACAGGTTGAGGTCCGCCGGTTCGCGAAAAGGGTTGATTACCCGACGTCTGTAGGCGCACTAAACGAGTGGAGAGCCTGAGGCGGGACGGGGCTGATGAACGCGAACCAGGCCAGGCCCGCGGCCGGCAGGGCGCCGGGCACCCGCGACGGGTGGGATCGCGTGCCGCGGTGGCGACGAGAGTGCCGCGACCAGACTCACGGTGAACAGCAGGCAAGCCGCGCGGTTGCCGCGGCGCCGACCGCCGAGGACACCTACCTCGACAGGCTTCGAGCGCTGGTGGACAGCCTCCTGCCGCCGCTCACCTGGCCGCTGCCCCGCTCTCGGGAAACGGCACGCCGCTGGCGGCGGGCCGGCCGGCCTGGTGGCGGCCCGGGGTGCTTCCGATGACATTCGTGAAGGCGGGGATGAATCCGCAGGGGTTGGCCCATCCGCAGGCGTGCGACGGATTGCCCGCGGTGGTGGTCAGCCAGGCGCCGGGGCTAGGAGGCACGGCGGAACTCCGGCCTCCTCTCCAGCGCGGCCACGATCGCCTCGCCAGCCGTCTCTTCCGCGATGTCGATGTCGCCGAAGCGGCGCACGAGCGAGGCGATCAGGCGGCCGCACTCCTCGCGGAAGACCCGCTCGACGGCCGCCGTCTCGCGCTGCATCGATCAGTCACCCGGCCGAGCCGGCTCAGGCGAGGCCGTCGAACGGACGGACCTCAACCTTACCCCGCCACGCTCTGGATTCCTCGGTGAGGGTAGCCGGCGGAAGATCAGCACGTCCTCGTGTGTGATCAGGTGCAGCGGCGCGCCGGCGGTGCGGGCCTTGCGCACGGCTTGGAGTTGGAAGAACGACGGCCGGGCGACGAGCCGCCCGTCGCGGATCGCGGCGAGGAGCGCGACGCACCGCTCGGTCGGGATGAGGCCCACGCGGACACCGGCGGCGATGACCGCGGAGGGCAGGTCGACGAGCTGGCCGTTCTTGCGCCATGGACGGGCGGTGACCACCACGGTGCCGCCGGGGCGCAGCAGCACCGCGCACCCGGACAGGATCTGCTCGAACCCATCGGTGAGACCGGTGAGGTCCCGGTAGGCGAGGTTCCCCTTGTCGGCGCCGTCGTTGTAGGCGTTGTCGAACTTCTCCACCCCGTCGGCGCCGGGCCGGACGAGGCCGTGAACGGTGGGCCCGTACGGCGGTGAGGTGACGACCAGGGCGACCTGCCCGGTGAGGGCGGCGGGCAGCAGCGATCGCAGGCGGGTGGCGTCGCCGCGGACCACGGAGGCGCGGCCGCTGGCGCCTTGTTGCTGGGCGTGGGTGATGTTGGCGTCGGCGATGTTCGACCATCGCGGCTCGTACTCCACCCCGATCGCGTCGCGGCCCGCGTGGATCGCTTCGACCAGGGTGGTGCCGATTCCGCACATCGGGTCGAGGACCAGGTCGCCGGGCTGGGTGTAGGCGGCGATGGCGTGGGCGGCGATCGCGGGCAGCATCCGGGCGGGGTGTTTGACGGACTCGGCGGTGTAGCGGCCGCGGCGCTGCACCGGCCCGGTCCGCTGGGCGGTCGCCCACACCGACAGGCCCTCCGGTCCGCCGGGCGCCCGGTGACGTCCGCCGGTGTCGCGGTGGCGGCCTTCGAAGTGGCGGTGCTGGCCGTGGTGGGTGTCCTCGGCCGGGTTTGTCGGCTGGTTCGGGTCGGCGGGGAAGGGCAGGTGTTCAGCCACGGCGACCGCCTTCCGAGCGTGGGTTCCGCTGGGAGGTGGGCGCCTGGTGGTGGGTGAACACCAGCAGGTCGGCGTGCACCTGCAGGTGCGCCACCGTCCACGGCTGCTCGGCCTGCGTGGCGAGGGCGAGGAGTTCCTCGTCGGTGACGTGGTAGACGAACGCGTCGCCGCACGTGTCGGCGGTGACGGCGACGATGTGCTGCAGGTAGCCGAGCCCGATGGCGGCGGCCGCCCGCACGACGGGGGTGAAGTCCTGCGGGGCGGCCGGGCTGGCGGGGGTGGTGACGACGAGGATCAGGCAGCCGCCGGGGCGCAGCAGCCGCGTGCAGGCGGTCAACAGCCACGCCAGTCGGATGCGGTTGGTCGCGTCGGCGGTGTCGAGGGGCCAGCAGGCCACGACCAGGCTGGTCGCCTCCGCCAGGGACGCGGCGTCGGGCACTGGGACAGCCGGGTTGCTGGACGGGGGCAGGTTGGCGTCGGTGAGGTCGTCACCGAACCAGGCGCCCGTGTCCGGCAGGTCGCTGTTGTCGGACTGGGCGGGCGGGTCGGTGCGGGTCGGCGGGCCGATGATCAGGCTGGACGCGTCGGTGAACCAGCCGGGATGGTGTCGGCGCTCGCCCGTGGTGCAGGCGCTGGTGAGGGCGTGGTCGGTGGTGAGGTCGATGACCGCGTCGCCGGGGCGGCTGTAGGCGGCCACGAGCCGGTAGGCCAGCCGGGCGCCGATCGCGCGGTCGGTGTCGGCGTCGGTGCGGGCGGTGCGCCACACGGTGATCGGGACCGGCGGGTCACCGGCCACCAGGTCGATGAGGGTCGGGTCGACATGCGGGTCGACGGGGTGGGCGGGGTCGTAGTGGTGCTGCGGCGTGTGCTCGCTCATCTGGATGTCGGCTCCGCGCCGCGCGGGTAGTGCGCTGACACCCCCAAACCGGCGGTTGTGTGCTCTGACGAACGCCCCCGGTTCTCACAGTGGCTCGCAAGCGCTCACGGTCAGGCGTTTGTTGCGCTCACATCGCGGGTCAGCGGCGGTACAGCGGTACTGGGTTGGTGTGAGCCACCCCCGCTTTCATGGAGCTTCTTGATCATGGTCTTATGGCCGTGGGGAGGAAGTCGTCCGTGGCAGCACCGAAGAAGTACCCCGACGAGCTACGTCAGCGCGCCGTGCGCCTGTATCGCGAGTCGGACCCGAAGCCGGTGATCCGGCGCCTGGCCGAGCAACTCGGCGTGCATCACGAGGCGTTGCGGAACTGGATCCGCCAGGCCGAGGCCGACACGGGTGAGCGTCACGACCGGCCGACCAGCGAGATGGCGGACGAGAACCGGCGGCTGCGCAAGGAAGTTGCCGAGTTGCGGCGGGCGAACGAGATTCTGAAGGCCGCGAGTGCGTATTTCGCGGCGGAGCTCGACCCGACCCGGCGACGGTCATGAGGTTCATTCACGAACACCGTGACCAGTTCGCGGTCGCGCTCCTGCTACGGGTCCTCAACATCGGCGCTTCAACCTACTACGCGTGGGTCAAGCAGGCCGAGCAGCCCTGCGACCGGGACGTCGTCGACCTGGGGCTGATCTCCAACATCCACGAGATCTGGGAGACCTCCGGGCGCACCTACGGCGCTGACCGGGTCCACCGGCAGCTGCGCCGTGACGGCATCCGCGTGGGCCGCAAGCGCGTCGAGCGGCTGATGGCCGAGCAGGGCTGGCAGGGGGCGTTCCTGCGTCGAGGCTGGCGTGGTGGCTCCACGAAGCAGGATCCCCGGCACACGCCGGCGCCGGATCTGGTCAATCGGCAGTTCACCGCCGACGGGCCGAACCGGCTCTGGGTTGCCGACGCCACCCGCATCCCGTGCGGTGAGGGTGTGTTCTGTTGGCTGCGGTCCGCGACGCGTTTTCCCGCCGGATCGTCGGGTGGAAGACGTCTGACCGCTGCGACACCGACCTGATCCTCGCCGCCCTCGAATACGGCATCTGGTCGCGCGACGTCCGCGACGGCCAGTTGATCCACCACAGCGACCGCGGGTCGAACTACACGTCGTTCCGCTTCGCGGAACGCTTGCAGGACAACGGGATCCTGCCGTCGATGGGCTCCGTCGGCGACTCGTACGACAACGCCCTGATGGAGAACTTCTGGTCCACGCTGAAGATCGAACTCGTCTACCGCACGTCCTGGCGGACCCGCGACGAGGCCGAGAACGCGATCTTCGCCTACATCGACGGCTGGTACAACACCCGCCGCATACAGAAGGAACTGGGCTACCTCAGCCCGAACGAGTACGAGACCGCCTGGCACACCCGCCAGCCGCAACCAGCCGAGCCACCTATCGCCACCCCTGCGCCAGCCGGCAGCAGGTAACCACCGCTCCATAAAAGCGGGGGGAACTCACCCATCTCCCTCGCCCTGTACATGGGCTCCTGCATGGTTGCTGCGAGCCAGGACATGGGCTGGGCTCCCGCTGGTCTACTCCACCGCCGGTTTCTGGGGTGGCTGCGTGACCGCACCCCGCACTAGAGACCTGCTCCACGTGACCCCAGCAGCCCCGCCGCGCCCCGCCATCGACCACCGACTCACCCGCGTCTGACACCGGCCTTGAAGTCGGTTCCTGTGGGTACCGCTTGGGTGGAAGATTCATACGCCACCTCCCGGCGCTGCATGCGTACGGACGTAGACGTGGACGCTGCTGCGCGGCGGGGAGGTCGTCGTCTGGCAGGCCTGCCTGTACGAGATCACGCCCGAGTACGGCTGCCGCCAGGGACGCGACCTGCGCGTGTACCGGCACCGCCCCCGACTGCTTTGAGCCGTACGGCCGGGGCGGCAAGGGTCGCTGCGAGTGAACTGCCCTCCCGGATGCCGCAGTAGAGCGCCACCCCGCTCTGGCGGCGCCCGCGAGGGCGCCCCCGAGACGGGAACGGGCTGCGGTGGCAGGTTCGACTCCGAGCCGGGCTCCCGCCCATGGTCCAACGTCTGCTGGGCGTCGGCACCACCGGACAGTGGCGCGAACAGGGGCGCAAGCGCCCCGAGAACCGGCAGGAGCAGCACCGGGACCGGGCGCGCCTGGAACGGCAATTGTTGCAACCAACGCCGGCTCGAGGCCATGCTTTCGACCATGCCCGGCCGCCGGTCAATGCAATCGCAGCCCTGGCATTTCCATGCCTCGGCCCTCACCGTGCAGTGGGGCGAGACTGACGGCAAGGCACGCTGGCTCGCGAGGGTGCGCGACGCCGGTCAAGCTGCCTCCGCTGCCCGGGCTCGGCTGACGCAGGGCCAGTTCGTGCATTTCTGCTGGAAGTGGGAGCCCCATCTGTCGGACCTTGCCCGTTGCGCCGCGCCTGTCCCGTGGCCTGCCCAAACGCCTTCCGCCAACTTCCGGCATCTTCCGTCGTCACTCGCGCCCGGTTGTGCCAGATGTGTGCCATGTGATCACGAAGAGCACTTCCAAGCATGTTCCGGACCTCGCGGATTCCGCCTGACGTCTTGCCGCAGGCTCCCTTCGGCGGACCCGTCCTGCTGGGCGCGGTCGTGGGCTACGGGTGGCCGTCTCCCTGCTCGCTCGCGCCAGCGTGCAGCGCCGCCGTCTCGACAGCAGTTTGGCGCGCCAACCGAGCACAAACGGATAACTAGGGTATAAGGCCAGGAAAGCGGTGTATCCGCTTAGCCTTGAGACGTCTGGCTTAGCTCAAGATCTTCTGCCGCAGCACGCCTGGGTCCATACTTGGGCTCCCGCATTAGCACCTTTGTTCGCCGTCGTTGGGAGGCGCTATGAGCAGTCTCTTGGATCTCGTTGCTTCGAGTGAACGCTATGTCAACGAGCTCTCAGACGGCCAGAAGCTGCGGGCAGCGGCCACGCGAATCGTCTCAGTGGCGACGTCGTCCGGGGCCACGCACCTCCTCGCCGCTAGCCCAGCGGCTGAGCGATTGGTTGGTGCGGCACTCCTCGTCAGCCCTGGACTCCGCGCTTTGATGTATGCCCAGGCTGACATGGACGTGATCGGCCAACAGGTGCTTGTCGTCGATGTCAATCTTGCGAGCGGTACGGGCATTGCCAACGCCGCTCGACGGGCACGACAGGCAGGGGCAAGGAGGGTTGCGGCTGCGGCGCTTCACGCCCTGCCTTCTGCGGTGGGTCCGGACGAGTGTGGCGTCGACTCATTGGAAATCGTTGAGTCTTGAGCGCGACCGCTGATTCAGCTGCTGGTCGGTAGCGCGCTGAGCGCAGCGCTCGCTGCGGCCTTCCGGGCTCCATCGAGCGCTGCCCCAGCGGCCTCTGCCTCTTGCTTCGAGACTTTCAACGCGCGACCGATCTCCTTGCCATCACGTACGTCTACGTCGGTCACGTGCTGCTTGCAGGCGAAAGCGAGTGCACCCTCAATCAGGAGCCGGCTGCGCGGCCCACTCGAGCGCCTGGCGCGTGGCGAGAAGTCGGCGACTCTGAGGATGGCCGTCGTTACAGCGGCCGGTCCGATCCTGCTGCTGAGTTGTTGTGCGAGGTCGTCGGCCTGAGCAAGGACATGATCGCTGGCGGTCCTCAAGTCAAAGCCGTCAACGAGGATCGGCGCGTCCTGCGTGCCATCGAGCAGGACGCATGACACTACAGGCCGCCTCGGAGTCATCGAGACGGCGATCCCAAGCGCTGGCACCCGGATAATCTACCCTCCATCTATGTCTCTCGGGTCGCAGTGGCACCAGCCAGGTGACCGGATCGGTGACCGCTACACCTTGATCCGGAAGCTCGGTGGCGGTGCCGATGGCGAGGTCTTCCTGGTTCGAGATCTGCACCTCGACAAGGAGGTTGCACTCAAGATCCTCACCCCGAAGTCCGATGGAGCCGCCACCTGGGACGAGGCGCAACTCCTTGAGCAGCTTCAGAGCGAGTTCCTGGTCCCTGTGTTCAACGCGGACGTGCTGCATCCTTCCGACCTGAGGTACATCGCGACTGCCTACATCCCAGGGGGAGATCTCGGTGAGCGAGTGAAGCCTGTGGGAACCTCGGTCGGGCAGGCGGTCCAGTGGGGAATCCACATCGCTCACGGTCTTGTCCGGATGCATACGAGCGGCCTCGTACATCGTGACGTCAAGCCGGGAAACGCCTTCGTCACCGGCGGAGGGAAGGCGCTGCTCGGTGATCTCGGCAAGGCCCACCGACTCAATGAGATGGGGCAGGCACCTCCCGACGGCAACTTCCAGACGGTTGCGCCGGAGGTCCTGACTCGAGGCGTCTGTTCGGTTGCGTCTGACGTCTACTCGCTGGGTGCGACCGTCTGCTACCTACTTACGGGGAAGTTCCCGGTCGATACTGGCGGTAGTACCGCGCAGGTGCGTGACCGGATTGTCGCGGGCGACAAGCGAAAAGTTCGAGATCTCGGACCGCACGTGCCTCAGAGCGTCGGCCAGATTCTGGAGCGGTGCCTCACGGTAGACCCAGCGGCACGGCCAGCGACCGCCCTCGACGTCGCGAACCGCTTGGCCGCCGCCCGGCTTCAGCAACGAGACTGGCGGCTCTTGGACCATTCGGAGCACGTGCTCTGCATGGAGGGGGGCCCTAGCCGCTCAGCGCGGCCCGTGACGGTATGTGCCATCCCGATTCGGGGTTCCCGCTGTGACATCACCGTGACCCTGTCGACCGGCAGAAGGGTGCCGCGGCACGAAGCCAAGGAGGTTCATCTCTCGCAAGTGCGTCAGGAGATGCGTCTCCGTGCGAAAGAGATTTAGGCCTCCTGCTGGTCGCCCCACGGGCCACTCCCAGCCGCCAGGGCTCGCCCCCGCAGCCCGAAGCCGCTGCCGACTTCGGCCCTCGTTCAGAGCGGCGCCTAGCCCCTGGCCGTGGTCCAGCCCCTGAGTCGACGTGGCCGTTCGAGTTCATCTATCGGCTCGGCCGCTTACTTGGGCGGCGCCACGGAGTCGACCATCAAGGTCGAGCAGCGACCCAACTCGAACCGGTCGCCGGGACGCCGGATGAATCCCGGATGGCTCAACATGCCCCGCTTGAGTTCTGCAGCAGAGGACTTGTAGCCGGACGATGACAGTTCGTCGCGAAGCTCGCGAGGGGTCAACGCAGCCCCTCGGCGGGCGAGATGCCGCGCGGTGGCCTGTTCGACTGTCGGCTTCCCTGCGGGCTCAATGACACGAACTGCACCGCGAGCTGCTTGGTGTTCTTCAAGAGCAACCGTCAGCCCATCCCTCCAGGGCCCAATCGCCTCACGAAAACGATGCCAGCCCTCACGCCAGCGAGCTAGATCGAGGTATCCGAATCGGGCGGCCAGCACTGCAGCACCAGCAAGCAAACCGACGGCAGGCACTGGGTGGCTACGGATTGCGCGGACGGCGGCTCCGCCGGTCACGGCGATCGCACGAGCAGCCAGTTCGGCGAGGAAGGCAGCATCAGTCAACCGCGCTTCGAATCCGGCCATCCGTAACAGACCGTAGGCCATTCCCACCCACGTCGCGGCGTCGGTGTTCGCGAACCCTAGTCGCGTGAAGACACTGTCGGTGCTGAGGATCACCGCCGGCGCAAGCAGCTCGGCGAGCGCAGTAGTCCCAACATCGTCGGGATCTCCGCGTAGCCGGCGAGGTAACTCCCGGTCGATACACAGCATCGTGCGCACACGTGGGCTGAGGTAGTCGCGAATCGCCAGGTCGACCACGGGGACCGCCGGCATGATGTTGTTCCACAGGACCTCTGCCGCCTCCGACACCGGGACGTTGCTCGATGCGGCGATCGCCGGTAGGTGCTCGACGAGCTCCTCGGGCACGTGCGCAGAGACATAGATGTTAGACCGGCCGGTTCCCGCCAGCCCACTCAGGAGTTCCTCGCTGCGGCCCTCACGGACCGCATTGCAAGCACGCGAAGCCAGAACGTTCGTGTCAGCAACCATGGCCAACGCCGGCCACGGAGCCGCAAAAGGGCGCAGAGTAGGGCCGACGCGGCGATGCCTCGACGCCTGCAGTCCGTGGCTGTACACCCGACCAGTCTGCGCGTCGGCGGATCGAACCACCAGAACGTTATCCGGTGACTGGACGCCCCTCCGCAGCTGCATGCCGCTGTCCGCGGGACGGCCAACTCTGCCCACCTCGCCCGGTTGTCGCAGTTCGGACAAGGCGCCTGTTCGCCCAGCCGCCTTGATATGGTTCGCCGCCGAGGCGGGGCGAGGAGGATTCACACGCGTTCGAAGTCTGCGATTATGCATCCGCTGTGGTCTGGTAGGGGCCGCGAGCAGGCGTGATGCTCCCCGACGACTGGCGGCATGCACCCGCGTACCGGGGCGAACGAGACCGCAACTGAGACCGCCCCTGCCACGCCGGCGCATCGCCGCCCCGCGGACGTCCGCCCCTTGCCCTATCGTGCCGCCATGGCTTCCGAGCGGACCTACGGCGAAATCCTGGCTACCCACCCGGCTCAACCTAGGAACCGGGATGAGCTCGCCGACTCTCGAGTGCGCCGGCCGAATCAGGCCGGCATATGCGGAGGCAAGGACGGCGCCAGCTACGTCGACCCCGACGGCGTTATCAGGCAGGCGGGCACGGCCACCGATCTAGGGAAGCTTCGGGTCGTGGCCGGCCACGCTGTGGACTGGGCGCAGCTCGCCTACCACCGAGAACACCACGAACCGTAAGTCTTGCACGCGTACACCACGCCCTATGCCCTCCCGACCAATCCCACCGCCACGCCTACCGGCAAACGGATCAAGCCCAACAGCACCATTGGAGGCGAACAAAGATGGTAGAGGTGAGCATCGCCGCGGTTGTTGGGCTGGGCAAGCAAATAGGTCCACTGACCAAGCTAGCCGGTCCCGTAATCAACCTCGGCCGATGGTGGTGGGCACGCTGGCAGCGCCGCGTCGTAGCGGACGTTGCTCAGCAGGCGCCATTCCCTATCCCTGAGCGGGCGCTACGAAAGGCACTTCGGACCCCCGAGATGCTGCGTGTTCTGGGACCAAACGACGACAAGTCCGCGGCTGGGGCGGTAGCAGTCCTACGCAGTTACATGGACGGTGCCAAGCAGTGGCGCGATCTGACCCCAGCAGAGGTGGAGCTGCGCGCCACGCGACTAGTAATGCTGATACAAAGCAACCTGTTGGCGCGTCTGGAGCCATCGCAGGCCGTCAGTGTGGCTGACACAAGGTCACAGCAGCGACACGTCGATGAAATGGAAGCGATCCGCGGAATCGCCCGCACGGTCGAAGCAGATCGACGGCTAGAGACGCTGGCGGCAGCCCTTCCTCCGTTCCTGCACAAGGAGATCGTGCAAGACGTTGACCGAAACCCCAAACTCTCAACCCTTGCATATACACTCGTGGATAGCGTCGATCCACGAAACGCGTTGAGCGACTGGGCGGAACTCCCTCCGCGCTGGTTGGATCAGTCAACGCCACGAGCTTGGACAATCTTTGCTGAGGCCCTCGCTGCCTTCGGCCTGCGACCCGAGGCAGTAAGCGCGATTAAAAAGGCGATCGAGGATGGGATCCCTCACCGGTCCTACTGGCTCGCTCGAATCGCCCTGTTGGAGTCGTTAGCGCCAGCAGCGATGGACACTCTCCAACAGCATTCCGGCCAAACCCAGCATCCGCTGGCTGCAGCCGTGATAGCGATAGCAGGGGACAGATTCCGAGATGCCGCATCAGCTCTGGAGCAGTGGAGCCCTCAGGCGCCTAGGGATGACAACCTCCGTTTGACCCTTAAGGCCGAGTGCGAACGTGTGCTTGGCCAAGCTGAGAGGCAAATAGAGACGCTAAAGTCTCTCATCGAGAAGTACGAGGACGTTGCGACTCCGCGGATACTACTAGCCACCACTCTTCTCGCACGTGCACAGCGGCGCGAGTCTCAGGCGGTGACTGCGGACGTTCAACGCGCTGCGGAGCTAGCGCTTGAGGCGCGTGACCGCCGTAGGCGTTGGCGCGGTGATAGCACAGAGGCGGCCGTACTCGCCGCCAAAGCGCTAATGATGGCCCAAGACTTTAGTCGCATGCGGGCAGTGGCAACGGCCGAGCCTTTGGGCGAAGCAACGGCCGCAGAAGCGGCTTCGCCAGAATTGCGGTCGGAAGCTGCTATCGCTACTGCAGTTATGGGTTACCACTCTGAAGCCTTGGAGTTGGTCACCGATGCCACGCCCTTCGCCGCCGCCGAAGTCGCCGCAATCATCGCCGAAGCGCAGGACGACGGTTCGGAGAGAGCACATGCCGAAGTTCAGAATGCATGGAGGGCTGTTCGCGCGGCTGCATCGTCGGATGAAGAACGGCTTAGTGCCGCCCGAGGCGCAATTTTGGCAGGCGTGCCGGAGACAGAGCTTGACGATCTGCCGCCGCAGCTGCGAGAACGACTAAAGGACACGCTCCGGCTTGCGCAGGCTCTAGGGCTCGGGGGTGAGCCTTCTAGCCGTGACCAAGTAATCGGGCAATTGCGGTTGATGAAGCAAAGCGAGCCCTACGCGGCTGTTAAGCTTGCGGACCTCATAAGGCAGACAGAGGGACCGGCCGCCGCAGCCGCCGAACTCAGTGAGGCGGCCGACCGGTTTAATGATCAGTTCTTCCGTCTACTCGCTGCATCGCTACTGTACGAAGCCAGACTCTATGAAGCCGCTGCTTCTGCCGTCAATGAAGCGCTTGCTAAGGCTCCAAAAGAGTGGCCAGGGCGACGACGTGCCCTCATGACATTAACTAACTCGTCTCAGGCGCTTGGCAACTGGGCCGAGGCTGCTACCCACGCGGGCCAGCTTCTTTCTATTGATCCCAACAATGAAAGGGCAGCATGGGCGCAAGCGCAGGCCCTCTGGAACGACGACAAGGCCCACCAGGCATGGGCTTCGTTACGGGCTAACTTCTCCGATTCGCCTCGTCCAGCCACTCAGCAGGAGGGCCTATTACTCCTGCGCCTAACGCGCCAGTTCGGTGAACGCCGTGATGTCATTTCGTCGGCGGTAGAGCTGATCCGCAGTCACCAGGACGACGATGACTTCGTCGCAAATGTGCTGCTGATCTCCTACATGCCTTTTCCAGGCAACGACGACGTCGAGCCTATTGACGAGTCGCCCGAGCAAGCTCAGCTCAATCAAATCTTTCAGGCGTTTAGCAGCACGTTTCCTCAACACCCCGCCCTGACAACCATCTCTGGGGACGAGGATCAACTTCTGACGCAGATTAAGGAGATGATGAAACGTGGCGCAGAGGTGCGGGCAGAAGTTGCCAAGCGCGTACTTGAAGACGAATGGCCTCTCGGCGCATTAGCTATTGTTTCCCGGAAGCATTATGCCTATGCAATTCTTGCGCGTGGTGCTGGACACCACTACCTCTGCTCCTCGGCTGCGGCTGAGCGTACAGCGTCTCGCGAGGCTGCTCGGCGGGCGCTGGATCCAAACAACGCGACAAGGTTGCTCCTCGACGCCTCAGCGATTCACACTCTTTCGGGTCTGAGCGAGGGCGTCGCCGCGGTACTTCGCGGGTCACTTCCCTCACAACATATTGCTAGCGCTGCTCTTTACGACATACGTGCGACGCGACACGATTTGGCGATGCCGGCCGCGGGATACTTGAACTATGACGTCGCAAGCGATGAGCTGGTGTATTCCGAGCCAGACGTTGAGGAGGTCAATCGGCTACGGGCACGGATCTCCGCAATGGTCGCCATAGCGGAGTCTCTCTCTCGTTTGCCTACCACGCCTCTTACCGACACATCCTCAGATGGTCGCCGATCAGAGCCGTGGTTGGGCAACGTCGACGTCGCAGTACGGGGAGGGTACGTCTTCTGGTGTGACGATGCCGTGCTCCGTCAACTGGCGAGGTCCAAAGGCGTTCCTACCTTCGGAACGGTAGAGGTAGCAGAGGAGCTGCTCGGAAGAGGACGCCTAACGCGCGACCAATGGTCAGATCTGCTCATCTCACTCGTTAGTGATTACGCAGTCGATCTACCGGTGACGGCAGACGTGTTGCGTACGGTCGCCGCTCGTGACAACTGGCTTCCGAAGGCAGCCGCGTTCGCGTTGAGCCGTCTTGAGACCTGGAGCAAGGCGGAAATCCCGACCGAGGTACTCCGTCAGGCGATCGATAGAAACTGGGCTCAACTCGACGTCGTTGAACAATGGATCCGGTGCGGCGCGAGGGCACTGACGAATAGGCGGCTTGATCCCCGCGTTGCCGGTGACAATGTGGCGCTTCTTCTTCAGTACGTGGTAAGCCTTCGTACAACGCGGCCAGCGATCATTCGGGTCGCGTTGAGCGCGATCCGCGCTGAGACGAATGGGCGGGAGGTTATCGACCCCTGGCCTGCGGTCTGTCGCAGGCTGCATGCCTCGCTACTCAGCGAGCGGGGAGAGGCGCAGGCCGCGGCAGTGGCATTGGCCATGTGCGCGGAGCTGAACCCGGAGGATAGAAAAGCCATGATGGCGGTTATCTTCGACCCGCATCGCAAACCGCCCTCGGCCTAGCTGGCACTTTTCGAGGCTGCCAAGGGTCATGACAACCGCAGAGATGTAACGCCCGCCCTGCTCAACCAGCGGCCGGTGCCCGACGGCACCGGCCGCTTCTTCATGCCCGCCGGAGCAACCGGCACACGACCAACTCTCGGAGGACCGCTCCATGACAACCCACCCGTCCGCCCCGGCGCGAGTCGCCGACGCATCGAGCTACAGCGCCACCACCCCGCCCGCTCACAAAGCCGATGCTGGCATCGCTCTCCAGTCCGCCCTCTTTCGCATCGGGGTCGCGGCGGCCACGGAGCGAACGATGCACGCTCACCGACGCGTGTCTCGGCCGGGCCAACCGCCGGACGGAGGCGCATGACGCTGCCGCCCGATGACCAACATCAGCAACGCAAGGAGCCCGATCCGGCAACGGCCGCGGCACCGGGCAAGCGACTTGACCAGGCCAGCGAAGACGACGGTTCATGGACGGTCGACAACGCCGATGGCCGCGCAACGAACGGGTTCACCAAGGTGGCGGCTCCCGACCAGGCACCCGATCTGCACCCCGGCGCAGCTGCCGCCCTGCTGAAGCTGCTCAGACGCGTCAACGACCGCCGCACGGACAACTCGAACGAGGACAAACGATGACCACCCCTCAACCGAAACTCTTCGCCTTCTACGGCCGCGTGTCGACCGAGGACAACCAGGACCCCGAATCGTCCCGGAGCTGGCAACTCACCCGAGCAACCACACTCATCCAGCCCCCCGGCGGCAGCATCGTCACCGAATACTTCGACGTCGGCCAGAGCCGCTCCCTGCCGTGGCAACGCCGAACCCAGGCCAACCAACTCCTCGCCGCGCTGCGCAACCCACGGCGCGGGTTCTCCGCCGTCGTCGTTGGCGAACCCCACCGGGCGTTCTACGGCAACCAGTTCGGTCTCACGGTGCCTCTGTTCGCCCACTACGGCGTCGAACTTTGGGTGCCTGAGATCGGCGGCCCGATCGACCCCGACAACGAGGCACACGAACTCGTCATGTCCGTCTTCGGCGGCATGAGCAAAGGCGAACGCAACCGGATCAAGCTCCGCGTCCGCACCGCCATGACCGCCCAGACTCTCCTGGAGGGCCGCTACCTAGGCGGACGCCCGCCTTACGGCTACACCCTCCGCGACCTCGGACCCCACCCCAACCCCGCCAAGGCCGCCGACGGCAAACGCCTCAAGGGCTTGACTCCCGATCAGGAGACGGCGCCGATCGTCCGGCGGATCTTCGCCGAGTTCCTCACCGGAATCGGGCTCTTCGCCATCGCCGAAGGACTCACCGCCAACCACGTACCCTGCCCGTCGGCGCATGACCGCGCCCGCAACCCGCACCGCAGCGGAATCGCCTGGTCCAAGAGCGCCGTTCGGGTCATCCTCACCAACCCCCGCTACACAGGGCGGCAGGTGTGGAACAAGCAACGCACCGACGAGGTGCTGCTCGACGTCGACGATGTGGCAATGGGCCACACCGGCGTCATGCGCTGGAACACCCGAGACAAGTGGGTGGTCTCAAAGGAGATCACCCACGAGCCGCTCATCGATGATGCGACGTTCGAGCAGGTCCAAGCAATCCTGCAACGGCGCGGACGGGGAACCGGCGGTCAGCACGTCAGGCAGCGCACCCGCAACCCGTACGTCTTCCGCGGGATGATCTACTGCGCCGCCTGCGACCGACGCATGCAGGGCCAGTACAACCACGGGGACGCCTACTACCGCTGCCGCTTCCCCCAGGAGTACGCCCTCGCCAATCAGGTCCCACATCCCCGCAACGTGTACCTACGCGAGGACGCCCTCACCGACCCCCTCGACACCTGGCTGGCCTCTGCCTTCACACCCCACCGCATCGAACAGACAATCGCCGCGCTCGCCGACGCCCAACCCCTGAATCTTTCGCCCGCTCCGGCCACGGCAGCCCAGACGATCATCAACGAATGCGACACGAAGCTGGAACGCTACCGAGCCGCCCTCGACGCCGGCGCCGACCCGGCGGTAGTCACCGGGTGGATCGCTCAAACCCAGACCGAACGCGCCCGCGCCGAAGCAGAGCTTAACGCGAACGCGGGCAACAGCCCACGCCGGATGAGCCGAGCGGAAATCACAGGCTTGGTGACGACCCTCGGCGACATCGCCGCGGCCCTTCGCGACGCCGACCCTGCAGACAAGGCCGAGGTCTACCGCCAACTCGGCCTTCGGCTCACCTACCAGCCGGAAACGCAAACGGTGCGCGCTTCAGTGGATCTAAGCGCGCACCGTGGGGTAATGGTTTGTGTCCGAGGGGGGACTTGAACCCCCACGCCCTATACGGGCACTAGCACCTCAAGCTAGCGCGTCTGCCATTCCGCCACCCGGACCTGCACGTACCAGCCTACCCGGTCGACCAATGTGAGCTACTCACCGCATCGGTCGGCCTGGCGGGCCGCACGGGGCATTACTGTACACGGCCCAGAACGATCATGCACATCAGCTCCAACACGGCACGTTTGCGCAGGTCAGCGGCCACATAGATCGGGTGGGTAGCGCGCAACAGGCGATTCCGGGCAGCATTGCTCCCGTGTCCCACCCCTCCCCGTTGATCGCCACTCAACACCAGGCCCTCGCGCTGCGCGCCGCAGGTGACCTGACAAGCGCCCGCCGCCTGCTCGCCGACGCGATCATCGCGGCCCGCCCGGCGTACGGCGAGGACCACCAGGACGTCCTGGCCACCGGCCACCTGCTGGCCCGGCTGCACCGCGAGGCCGACGACCCGGCCGCCGCCCGGCGCGTACTCGAGGAGGCCTACGCGGCCGGCGAGCGCCGCCGCGGCGAGGCCGACCCGCTGATGCTCGCGCTCAGCTTCGACCTCGCCGGGGTGTCCGAGGAACTCGGCAACCGGCACGAGGCCCGCCGCAACTACAGCCGCGTGGCGACCGCCGGGGCCGCCGTGCTCGGTCCGGACCACCCCGCGGTACGCGCAGCCCGCCAGTACCTCGGCGGCTCCGCCGCCGCTCCCGCAGGCTATGGCCCCTCCCCCGGCGGCTTCGCCGCCGCTGCCGGCCCGGTCCCCGCTCCGCCCCTTCCCGGCTATCCGAATCCGGGCCGACCCGGGCACCCCGGTCCGTCCCTGCCCGGCCACACCGGTCCGTCCCTGCCCGGGCATCCGGACCAGGTCCCGCCCGGACGCCCCAATCCGGGACCGCCGGGAGGCCCTGGTCCGGTCCGGCACGGCCAGCCCGGTCCCGCCTCCTCCGGGTACCCCGGGCACGGAGTGCCCGAGCCCAGCGTCTCGCTGCGGGCGGTCACGCCGCCGCACCCGCACACTCCGGCCCCGCCCGGACCGGTCACCCCGGGGCCACCCGCCGCGAGTGCGCCGGTACCCGGTTCGCAGTGGGCTCCCCGCCCGGGCCCGGCACCGCATGCGCCCCACGCCGGGCAGCCGCCTCAGTCCGCGCCGGACCCGCGGGTCGTCGCTCCGCCGCCTCCGGTGGCGCCCGCCCCGCCGCACCAGCCCTCCGCCGCCGGGCCGAACGGACCCGCGAGTCCGTGGGCACCGCCATCGCCGCCCGCCTCGGAGGCGACGACCCGGTTCGCGCCCGTCACGGAGGAGGCCACCTCCCGGTTCGCGCCCATCGCAGAGGAGCCCACCTCCCGGTTCGCGCCCATCACGGAAGAGGCCACCTCCCGGTTCCCGGTAGTGCCCGTCGCACCCGCCGCCCCAGCGAAGCCGCCGACTGCCGGGGCAGCCCCGCAGGTTCCCGGGGTCCGCCCGGTGCCCCCGGCGCAAGGCGTCATCCCGGTGCCCCCGGCGCAAGGCGTCATCCCGGTTCCCCCGGCCCAACGCGCCACCCAGGCTCCACCGGCAACGTACGGCCGGCCGGCCGCCGCTCCCGGGGTGACCCCGGTGCCGCCCCGCGCCCCCGTCACGCCTCCGCACCCGGCAACCGCCGGCACGTCGATGCCCGGTCCGACACCGGAAAACTCCGCGACGGCGCCTGGCACTCCGACGACAGCACCGACCGCCGGGACGCCGACGCCCGGAACCGCCGGCACGCCACCGCTACCGCCCTCGCCGATGCCCGGAACGGCCGGCACGCCCCCGCCGCCGCAGCAGCGGATGCCCGGAACCGCGGGTACGCCCACGCTGCCGCCTCCGCCGGTCATCCCACCCCCGCCCGCGACGCCGGTCACCGTGCCGCCCTCCGCCGGGATCACCCCGCCGTCGTCGCGGACGCCCTCGGCGGGCCTCGTGCCGCCACCTCCGACCGTCCTGCCACCGGCGCCGCGCGTGCCGGCTCCGGCGAGCGGCGACCTGCCACCACCGCCGGCCGTTCCGGTCGTCCCGCCCGTGTCGTCCCCGCCCGCCCCGCCACCGGTCACCCCTGCGGCCTCGCCAGCCCCACCGGCGCCCACCTCCCAGCCGATCGCCGAATCGGCGCCGACCGCCGCCGCCGCACCGACGCCGAGTTCGGTGCCTGTTCCGCCCCGACCGGCGCCCGCCCCGCAGGCGACTCCGACGGCCGAGGCAACCGCTCCCCCGCTGCCCGTTGTGGACCGGGCGGCCGGCGCCGACACGAGCGCATCCGGCCGGGGTACGACACCGTCCGTCCCCGGTGGACCGGGCTGGGACAAGCCGACGATCCAGGTGCAGCAGATCGGTCCGCTGCTGGAAGAGGAGGCAGCGCGCAACGCCGCAGCGGCTGCCCCCAGCACCCCGGTGAAGCCCGCAGCGACCGGCGCCGCCGGCGAACCCCCGGTCGACGGACCGCCGGTGAGCCCTTCGGCTACGGGTGGAGGCGACGCTGCCGCGAGCGTGACGCAGCCGAGCGCGCCCTCGGCAAGCACACTCAGCGCACCCGCCACCGGTGCGTCGACAGCAGACGGCGCACCACCGCCCGTCGCGCCCCAGGTCAGCACGCCGCCCAGCAGCGCCGCGCCGGCCGGCCAGTCACCCGCCGGCGCCGCGCCGGTCAGCGCACCGCCGATCGGATCGCCCTCGGCGTCTCCGGTCAGCGCGCCTCCTGCGTACCCGGTCAGCGGGCCCTCCGGACAGTCCACCAGCGGGCCTCCAGGGCCACCGGTCAGCGGGCCACCCGCACCCGGCTACCCACCACCGGTCAGTGGACCACCCGCCGCACCGGTCATTGCCGCACCGGCGGTGGGCTACTCCCCACCGGCGAGCGGACCCGCATCCGGTCACCCGACCCCGGTCAGCGGATCGCCCGCACCCGGCCACCCGACGCCGGCCAGCGGACCACCGGCACCCGCCTACCCTTCGCTGGCCGGCGGGCCACCCGTCAGCGGCCCTCCCGGCCCGCCGATCAGCGCGCCGCCCGGACCCGGCTACCCTCCGCCCGTCAGCGGACCACCAGCGGGATACCCGCCGATCAGCGCTCCCCCCGGCACCTATCCACCGCCCGTCAGCGGACCACCCGCGGCGCCGGTCAGCGCCGCACCGGTGAGCGGGTCCTCCGTACCGCCGTGGGGCATGGTCGCGCCGCCGTGGAGCAGCGTCGCCCCGTCCCAGCCCGTCGACCGGCCCGCCGACCCCGACCCGGAAGAGGACGAGCCGGCACGCGTTGACGCGGCAGGTGAGGCGGCAGCGGCCGAGGCGGCAGGTGAGGCCGAGCCGAACCGGCCGATGACGATCTACGAGGACCTGCTGGACTTCCCCGAGTCCACCCGACCGGAGCCGCCGGCCCAGCCCGAGCAGAGCGCCTGGCCGGCGACCCCGCCGATGTTCCACCAGCCGCCGGCCGCGTACCCCGGGACGGAGGAACCGGCGCACGGCCGGAACCGGACGGTGCTGGCCCTGGTGGTCGGCGGTGCGGTGCTCGCGGTGGTGGCGGTGGTCGGTGTCGGCGCGGTGTTGCTGAACCGGGAGGCGGCGCCGCCTCCGGCTCCCGCGCCCGCGTCCGGCTCCGCGTCGCCGAAGGTGGCCGGGCCGCCGCCGGGTGACCTGAAGCTGCGCGACGACACCACGACCGTGACGGTGACCTGGACCGATCCGACGAACGGCGGGGTGCCGTTCGTGGTGGCGGGTGGCCGGGCCGGGCAGAAGCTCGGGGTGATGGCGACTGTGGACGCCGGGCAGACCCGGTACACGGTGAACGGACTGAGCGCGAAGCTGGACTACTGCTTCACGGTGCTGGCTGTCTATTCGACCGACTCGTACGCCACCTCGGGCCAGGTCTGCACGGACCGGGAGGGCGGCGGAACGCCGAACTGAGACGACACGCTCGGTGTCCACAGGAGGACGGTGCGGGTTTCACCGGCTCCGCACGGCACCTATGATGGCTCCCGGCTCTGGGGAGGGTCCGCCGTGCTCGGCGGTTCTCCCGCACCGACACGGGGAGGCAGCCGGCAGTGACCACCATCGAGGACGTCACGGGCACCGGGCCGGAGCCGGCCCGTCCACGGTCGCGGATGCGCGGCGGGCTGGTGACCATCGGCACGGTGGCCGCGCTGCTGGCCGCGATGGGCCTGACGGTGCTCGGGCTGGGTGCGGCCGACAACGCGGTGGCGAGCTTCGACGCGTCCTCCTGGTTGTGGAGCACCACCCGCAGCGAGCTGGCCCGGGTCAACGGCGTCACGGCGCGGGTCGACACCCGGATGGAGGTGCCGGGTGGGCGCCGGCACCAGATGCAGGTGGCCCAGACCGACCGGCTGCTGATCCTGCGCGACCTCAACACCGGCCGGGTCAGCTCGCTGGACCTGGCGACGTTGCAGATCACGGCCACCACGCCGACCGCGCCGGGGCTCGGGGTGAGTGTGGCGCTGCACGAGGACGCGGCGTTCGTGGTGGACGCGGTGCAGGGCATCGTCCGGCAGCTCGACCCGCGGGCGCTGACGCCGGTGGGCGAGCCGGTCCGCTATCCGCCGGGCATCACCGGTGGCACGTTCGACGGCGCGGGCAAGCTGTGGATCGCGGTGCCCAGCGAGGGCACCGTCTCGGCGGTGACCGCCGCCGAGCTGCCGGAGACGCCCGGTGACGCGCCGCCCGCCGGGCTCAGCCCGAAGCGGGTCGAGACGTACGACGTGGCCGAGCCGGCGCACGAGCTGGTGGTGTCCACCCTGGACGAGGGTGTCGCGGTGCTGGACCGCACTTCGGCGTCGCTGGTGACTGTGGTCGGCGGGCAGACGCAGCGGGCGGAGTTGAGCATGACCGCGCCGGGGAACCTGCCGACGCGTACCAGCGGGCCGCAGGTGCCGGTCACGGTCTCCGGTGACCGGTCGGTGCACGTGGTGCGGGACAGCCGCGAGGTGAAGCGGTTCACGGTGCCCGGCACCGGCGCCCGCCTGAGCCCGGCCGTGGCCTGGGCGGGCCGGTTCTACTGCGCCGACGAGAACACCGGCACGGTGTACGCCTTCGACACCGAGGGTCAGCTCGTGCAGACCGTGAAGGGCTCCGGCCGCCCCGGCCCGGTCGAGCTGGAGGTGCGCGAGAACCACCTGTTCATCAACCCGCCGGACTCGTCCACGGCGCAGGTGGTCGACGACCGCAACCAGGTCCGTGAGGTCGACAAGTACGCCAACGACGTGCTCGGCGGCGACCCGCCGCCGGTCGCTCCGCCGCCGCCCCCGCCGAAGAAGCCCAAGGTGTCCAAGCCGGGCGCGCCGAAGTCGGTGACGGCCGCCGCTGGTGACGCGTCGGCGCGGGTGAGCTGGCAGGCCGCCGCGTCCAACGGCGCCGAGATCACCCGGTACGTGGTGGAGGGCGCCGGCCAGACCCGTCAGGTCGGCGCGAACCAGCGTGCGCTGGAGATCACGGGTCTGACCAACGGTGAGACGTACACGTTCTCGGTGCACGCGGTGAACGCCAAGGGTGAGGGTCCGGCGCGGCGCAGCAACCCGGTGGTGCCGACCGCCGAGGTGCCGGACCCGCCGGCGTCGGTGACCGCCGAGGCGCGGCCGGACGGCACGGTGCGGGTGAGCTGGCCCGAGGCCGACGGCCAGGGCAATAAGATCGCGAAGTACGCGGTGACGGCGACCTCGGCCGGCGCGAGCGCCCCGGCCGGCGAGTCGGCGAAGACGGAGCTGGTGGTGCCGGCCGGGCAACTGGAGTACGGCACCCAGTACGCGTTCACCGTGACCGCGGTGAGCGAGAAGGGCGCGGGGTCGAAGGCGTCGCCGGTGAGCAACACGGTGGTGCCGTTCACCACGCCGAAGGCGCCGACTGAGCTGCGGGCGTCCACCGTCGCCGACCAGCCGGGCACGATCGCGGTGCAGTGGTCCCCGGCGGTGGACAACGGCCGCCCGGTGACGAAGTACGTGCTGGAGGCCGCCGGGAAGTCAGTCGAGGTGACCGACGTGCGGGCCACTGTCGGCGGGCTGGGCAACGGCCAGAACGTGACGGTGAAGGTCAAGGCGGTGAACGAAGCCGGGGCGGGACCGGAGGCGAGCACCACCGCGCGGACGGTGGCCGAGCCCCGGATCACGGTGACCGGCTCGTCGGCGGACGCCACGTCGGTGACCGTGACGTTCACTGTGGATGCGGGCGGCGGGCGCGCCTCCTGCACGGCGTCGACCGGCGGGAAGACGGCGAGCGGCAGTTGTTCCAGCCTGCGGGTGACCGGGCTGACGCCGGGCACCGCGTACACGGTGACGCTGACCGCGTCGAACGCCGCCGGTAAGGGCACCGCTTCGCGCGCGCAGACCACCGACCCGGTGTACGGCGTCGCCACCTGCAAGAACGGTCCGGACGGCGACCAGCGGACGTACTGCGACAAGGACGTGCCGGGCCGCAACGGCAACGAGATCTTCGAGGTGCCGAGGCAGGACAACGACCGGCAGGCCGGTTGGGTGCCGGACGGCCACCGGCTGCGCACGTACTGCAAGGTGAAGGGCGAGGATGTGGACGCCTGGATCTACAACAACAACAAGCAGAGCACCTGGTGGGTCCAGGTGGAGTACAAGGGCAAGACGTACATCCCGTGGGCCTGGCTCAACCTGGAGGGCGGCGACGACCTCGGCGTCCTGCCCACCTGCTGACCGCACCCGAGAGGCGCATCCGTGAACACGCACGAGCCGCTGAGCCAGCCGGAGGTGCAGGGCTTCGCCGCCCTGGCCGCCCGGCTGGCCGACAACGTCAACGCGGTCGTGCTCGGTAAGCCGCAGGTGGTGCGACTCGCGCTGACCGCGCTGTTCGCGCAGGGGCACGTGTTGCTGGAGGACGTGCCGGGCGTCGGCAAGACCACGTTGGCGCGGGCCGTCGCGGCCACGGTGAAGGGGCAGTGGCGGCGGATCCAGTTCACGCCGGACCTGCTCCCCTCCGACGTGTCGGGGGTGACCATCTTCAACCAGGCCAGCCGGGGCTTCGAGTTCCACCCGGGGCCGGTGTTCGCCAACATCGTCATCGCCGACGAGATCAACCGGGCGTCCCCGAAGACGCAGTCGGCGCTGCTGGAGGTGATGGAGGAGCGGACCGTCACCGTGGACGGCGTACGGCACCCGGTGCCGCAGCCGTTCCTGGTGGTGGCCACGCAGAACCCGGTGGAGATGGACGGCACGTACCGGCTGCCCGAGGCCCAGCTCGACCGGTTCCTGGTGAAGCTGTCGGTCGGCTACCCGGACGAGGCGGTCGAGGTGGAGGTGCTGCGCGGCGCCACGGTCCGCTCCCCCGACTCGCTGACCGCCGTCACCGACACCGCCACCGTGGGCGAGATGGTGAAGATGGCCCGGCGGGTGCACATCGCCGAGCCGCTCTACGCGTACGCGGTGCGGCTGGCCGCGGCGACGCGTACCCATCCGCAGGTGCGGGTCGGGGTGAGCCCGCGCGGGGTGATCGCGCTGACCCGGGCGGCGTGCGCGTACGCGCTGATCGACGGCCGCGGCTGGATCATGCCGGAGGACCTGAAGGCGCTCGTCGAGCCGGTGTTCGCGCACCGGCTGCTGCTCACCCCCGACGCGCAGGTGCGTGGTGTGACGCCCGCCGAGGTGCTGCGTCAGGCGGTCGCGTCGGTGCCGGTGCCGCTGCCGTCGGGCCAGGCCACAGCGGTGCACGGCTGAGCGTGGGGATCACCGCCCGTGGCATCGGGCTGCTCGTCGCCGCCCTGGTGCTGCTCGGCGTGGGGTTCCGGTACGCGTACCCGGAGCTGACGGTGCTCGGCGCGGCGGCCGGCGTGGCGGTCGGCTACGCCGTGGTGAACGCGGCCTGGCGGCCCCGGCTGAGCGTCGAGCGGCGGGCCGACCCGGACCGGGTGGCCCGGGGTGAGCCGGCGGCGATGGAGCTGACGGTGCGGAACACCGGCCGGCTGCGGGCGGCGAACCTGGTGGCCGAGGACCGCTGCGCCGGCGCGCTCGTGCCGGTGCCGCTGCTGCGGTTGCGCCCGGGCCGGGACACGGTGGCGCGGTACGAGGTGCCGACGCATCGGCGTGGGGTGGTTCCGGTGGGGCCGCTGCGGGTGGTGCGCCGGGATCCGCTGGGGCTGGTGGCGCTGGCGCGCGGCTACGGCGGCACGGTGCCGGTGTGGGTGCACCCGTGCATCCACCCGCTCTCCGCGGTGCCCACCGGCGCCGGGCGCAGCCTGGACGGGCGTACCGACAGCGTGCCGCACGGGTCGATCACGTTCGACTCGCTGCGGGAGTACGTGGTGGGTGACGAGTTGCGCCGCGTGCACTGGCGCACCAGCGCCCGGGTGGGTGAGCTGATGGTGCGGGAGAACGTGGACACCAGCCTGCCGCGCCTGGTGGTGGTGCTGGACAACCGCGCATCCGCGCACCCGGGCCGGGCCGGTGGCGTCGCGGAGTCGTTCGAGTCGGCGTGCGAGGCGGCGGCGTCGGTGGTGGCCGCCGCCGTGCGGGAGGACCTGCCGGTGCACCTGCTGCTCGTCGTACCGGCCGAGGTGGAGCCCGCGGGCGCGGCCGGGCCGCTGGACCGGCTCGCAGCTGTGGAGCTGGCGGACGCCGGGCCGGACGTGCTGCCCGCCGCGACGGGCAGGCTGCGCCGGGACCGGCTCGGCGACACGCTCGTCTTCCTGACCGGGCCGGGTGGCCGCGACGACCTGGGGCACGTGGGCGCGCTGCGTGGCGCGTACCCGTCGGTGGTGGTCGGGATGTTCGGCGCGGACGGGCCGACGCCGGCGGGCGCGGCGGGCCTCACGGTGCTGGACGCGGCCGACGGCGCGGCGTTCGCCGCCGAGTGGGACGGGGTCCGCCGGTGGTGACGCCGCCGCGGGTCGAACCGTCGGCGGACGGGCGCGTGGCCCGGGCGCTGCGGGCCGTGCCGGTCCCGGCCGCGCTGATCGTGCTGGTCGCGCTCTCCGGCGTGGTGCTGGGCCGGGTGTACGCGGACCCGCTGCTGACCCGGCTCATGGCCGGCGCGGCGGTCGGCTCGGTGCTGGTCAGCGTGGCCGCCCGGCGGCTGCCGTCCTGGCTGGTCGCGCCGCTGTCGGTGGCCGCGCTGGCCGGGTGGACGCTGCTGTCGCTGCGGCTGGCCGCCGCGCACGCGGCGCTGCCCGGCGGGCTCGGCGAGGTGACCGCCGACGCGGCCCGCAACGCGATCCCCCGGCTGCTCACCGCGATGATCCCGGTCGAGCCGGCGCCGGACACGGTGCTGGTCCCGGTGGTCGCGGCGTGGCTGGCCGGGCTGACCGCCGCCGAGGTGGCGCTGCGGGCCGGGCGGGTGCTGCTGGGCTACCTGCCGCCGGCGCTGCTCTACGCGGGCGCGCTCTACGTGGTGGGGCCGAACGCCGATCCGGCGATCGGCTCGACGGTGCTGTTCGCGGCCGTCGCGGCGGCCGGCCTGGCGACGCCCGGGCGCCGCGACGGCCCGGCGCCAGATCCGGTCGCCGGCCTCAGTCCTGCGGTACGCGCGGCGGTACGGCTGCGTCTGGTGGCGGCGAGCGCGACCGGGCTCGCGGTGGTGGTTGCGCTGGCGGCGCTGCTCGCCCCGGTGGTGGCCGCCCGGGTCGACGAGCGACCGGTCGACCCGCGCCGCTACGTGGAGCCGCCCCGGGTGGAGTCGCTGGACGAGAACCCGCTGATCCGGATCTCCGGGTGGGCGCTCAACCCGGACCAGCGGCTGCTCGACGTGCGCACGAGCGGGGGCGCGGCCGGGGACGGGTCGCCGCGGATCCGGCTGGCGGTGCTCAGCGACTACGACGGGGTGACCTGGCGGGTCGGCGCCACGTACCGCAACGCGGGGCGGATCCTGCCCGCCGCCGAGCCGGCCCCGAACGCGGCCACCGACGAGGTGCGCCAGGAGATCACCGTCGGCGACCTGACCGGGCGGCTGCTGCCGGCGGTGCCCACGCCGCGCGAGGTGACCGGCGCGCGGGTGGCGTACGACCCGGCGACCGGGACGCTGATCCGGCCGGAAGGGCTCGCGCCGGGCCTGCGGTACGAGGTGTCGTCGGTGCGGGAGCGCCCGGACGCGAACCTGCTGCCCACGGCGAACGTGCCCGCCGGTGACGAGGTGGCCCGGGTGCTGCGGGTGGCCGACGGCGCGCCGGAGCCGGTGCGACGGCTCGCCACCCAGCTCGCCGAGTCGAACGGCGCCCCGTACGCGCGTGCCGACGCGATCGCCGCGTTCCTGGCCGAGCACTACCGGGTGACCGCCGACGCGCCCAGCGGGCACGCGTACCCGAACCTGGCGTTCTTCCTGTTCGGACCGCGTAACGGCGGCGGGCAGCGGGGCACGTCGGAGCAGTTCGCCGCCGCGTTCGCGGTGCTCGGCCGCCTCGCCGGCCTGCCGACCCGGGTGGTGGTCGGGTTCGAGCCCAAGGGCGACGGTCCGGTGCGGGCCGCCGACGCGTACGCCTGGCCGGAGGTGCTGTTCGACGGCGTCGGCTGGGTGCCGTTCGACCCGATGCCGCGTCCGGACTCCGAGCCCCGCCCGGTGGAGGAGGACTTCCGGCCGCAGCCGGAGGATCCGCCGCCGTCGGAGGTGCCGGCGCCCACCGAGGAGCCGAGCGCCACTCCCCCGGCCGCCGCGCCCGCGCCCGGCCGGAACGAGCGTGGGCTCGGCACGCCGGTGCTGGTCGGCGGCGGTGCCGGTGGCCTGCTGCTGGTGGTCGGGGCGGTGCTGGCGATGCTCGTGGCGATGCGCCGCCGGCTTACCCGCTCCCGGTTGGACGCCGGTGACCCGGGCGAACGGGTCGCCGGTGCGTGGCGGGAGCTGACCGACGCGCTGCGGCTGGCCGGGCACCCGGTCGGGCCGGACCTGGCGGCGGCCGAGGTCGCCGAGCAGGCCCGCCGGACGCTCGCCGAGGCGCGCGCGGCGCGGCCCGGAGAGGGCGCGGCGAGCTGCGACCCGGATGGCGCGGTGGTGGACGAGCTGGCCGGTCTGCTCAACCAGGCGGGCTTCGCGCCGGGCAGCGTCACGCCGGAACAGGCGGAGCGGGCCGCACGGCTGAGCGCCGGCTTCGCCGACGCGCTGCGCGCGGCCCGGTCGCGGTGGCGACAGGTGCTGTGGGCGGTCCATCCGGGGCCGCTCCGGTGGCGACGCTGATCAACAGCCGTAACCGGATCGCCGGGCCGGTACCTCTACGAGCCGTCCTGAGTGGGGCACCGGCGGCCGGCTTACGGAAGTAGGGTGAGCGGTGATCTGGATCAGGAACCGGCGTTTTCGTCTGCTCTGGACCAGTACGCTCTTGTCCAACCTGGGCAATTGGCTGATGATCGTCGCGGTACCGGTCCACGTCTACACGATGACCGGGTCGACGCTCAGCAGCGGTTTCGCCTTCGTCGCGCAGACCCTGCCCGCGATCGTCTTCGCGCCCCTGGCCGGGGTGCTGGCCGACCAGTGGGACCGGCGCGCGGTGATGGTCGGCGCGGACCTGCTGCGCATGGCCGTCGTGCTCGCGCTGGTCGTGGTCGACGATCCGGGCATGCTGTGGCTGCTCTACACGGTGATGTTCTTCGAGAGCGCGATCGGGCACGTCTTCCAGCCCGCGGCCCGGGCGGTGGTGCCCGCCATCGTCGGCCGGGGCGGTGACCTGGAGGCGGCGAACTCCTGGAACACGGTGGCGAGCGGCGTCGTCCGCCTCGCCGGCGCGCCCCTGGGCGGCGCGCTCTACGCCCTCGTGGGTTTCGACGCTCTGGTGCTGATCGACTCCGCGACGTACCTGGCCTCGGCCGTACTGATCTTCGGAATGGGCCGGCTGCGGGTGGCCGACGACGGACACCGGCCGGGCACGTCGTCCTGGCTGGCCGCTTTCCGGGGGCAGATCCGGGAGGGTCTTGCCTTCCTCTTCGGGCATCCCGTCCTCCGCACGACGCTCGGCGTCTCCAGCATCTTCCTGATGGCGAACGCCGCTCTGAACGTGCTTCTCGTGCCGTACGTCATCAGCGTCCTCGGCGGCGACGCCGGCGATGTCGGCGTGCTCATGGCCGCGCTGGGCGGCGGCTTCCTGGCCAGCGCGTACGTCGGCAACGTGCTGTCCCGAAGCGGTCTCCTCCGGCTGTCGTTCACCGGCTGCCTGGCGGCGATCACCCTCTGCTTCGCGGGGCTCTTCCTCATCCACCACTTCGCCGCCGCGCTGGTCTTCATCGCCCTGGCCGGCCTGCCCGGTGGCGCGTTGCTGATGCTGGTCCAGGTTCAGGTCCAGCGCCACACCCCGGACCGCCAGCTCGGCCGGGTCGGATCCGCCTTCTCCGCCGCCGAGATGGCCGCGACCGTCGTGGGTGCCTCGGCGGGCAGCATCGCCGGGCAGCAGTTGCCCCTCATCACCACGGTCTGGCTCGTGATCGGCGTACTGGCGGCCGGCGCAGCAGTCGCCGCCCTCCTGCTACCCACCCGGTCCGGACCGCCGGCGGCGGAGCCGGTGGCGACGGCAACTCCGCCGGCGACAGCCGGAACCGGTGGCGACGGCTGAATCGCCGTCGATCCGTCACGACTGAGGGGAGCCGGCGCGCAGCTTCCGGACGAGCTTGCGCAGCCCGGCCTGCCAGCCGTCCGGGTCCTCGGCGCGACGGCGGGCGTAGTCGGCGACCTCGGGGTGCGGCAGGATCAGGAACCGCTCCTCGGCCAGCCCGGCGACGACCGCGTCGGCGACCTGGTCCGGGGTGAGGATCGTCCCGGACGCGGCGATCACCCGGGCGCCCAGGTGCCCCTCGGCGAGGCCGTCGGCGAGCATCGGGGTGTCCACGCCCTGCGGGCACAGCGCGCTGACCCGGATGCCGGCGTCCCGGTAGGTGATCGCCAGCCACTCGGCGAGACCCACGGCGGCGTGCTTGGTGGCGGTGTACGGGGCGTCGCCGACGGCGGTCAGCAGTCCGGCCGCCGAGCAGGTGAGCAGCAGGTGTCCCTGGCCCCGGCCGAGCATCCCGGGCAGCACGGCGCGGGCGCTGTGCAGGTGCCCGAGCACGTTCACCTTCCAGGCCCGGTCCCAGTCGGCGTCGGGCGCGTCGATGCCACCGCCGGTGGCCACGCCGGCGTTGGCGCAGAACAGGTCGATCCGGCCGTGACGGCGCTCGGTCTCCTCGACGAGCGCGTGCACCGCCGCCTCGTCGGTGACGTCCAGCCCGACGCCGCTCGCGACCGGGCCGATCGCGTCGGCCGCCGCGCGGGCCGCGTCGGCGGCCAGGTCGGCCAGGACGATCGCGGCGGCGCCCTCGGCGGCGAACCGGCGGCCCAGCGCCGCGCCGATCCCACCGGCCCCTCCGGTGACCACCACCACCCGGTCGGTCAGGTTCATCTCAGGCCACCTTTCCGGGGCCGAGCCGGGGCAGCAGGTCCATCCAGGCCGCCGCGCCGCCCTCGGTGATCTCCGGCGTGGGCAGCACCGCGATGACCGGCACGTCGACGCCGTTGTCGGCGTACCGGCGGACGGATGCCACGCACTGCTCGGGCGAGCCGTGCAGCACCAGCGCGTCGACCACCTCGTCCGGTACGGCGGCGGAGGCGCCCCGCCGGTCCCCGGCGGCCCAGGCCTCCCACATCGGGCCGAGCGAGTCCTCGCGGCCCAGCCACCTGTGGAAGGCGGCGTACGCGGGCACGGTCAGGTAGCCGGTGATCATGCGGCGGCCCAGTGCGCGAGCGTAGGCGGCGTCCTCGGTGGGGCAGACGAAGATGCGGGCGGCGACGTCGAAGCCGGGCCGGCGCTCCCCCACCTCGGCGAGCGCGGTCGGCACGTCGTCGGCGGCCAGCCAGTTGAGGATCACCCCGTCGGCCTCGGCGGCGGCCAGGCGCAGCATGCCGGGGCGCAGCGCGGCCAGCACGACCGGCGGCGGCACGCTGGGCGGGCGCTCGAGCGTGAACCGCCGGACGGCGAACGTGTCGAACGCCCCGTCGACGGTCTCGCCGCGCAACGCGGCCCGCAGGAACCGCAGCACGTCCCGGGTGCGCTTGAACGGCTCGTCGAACGCGATCGCGTTCCAGTCGCGTACCAGCACCGGCGAGGAGGAGCCGACGCCGAGCGCGAAGCGGCCCGGCGCGGCCTCGGCCAGCGCGGCGGCGCTCATCGCGAGCAGTCCGGGCCCTCTGGTGAACACCGGCGTGATCGCGGTGCCGAGGCGCAGCCGTGGCGACCACGCGGCGGCCAGGGCCAGCGGGGTGAACGCGTCGGCGCCGGCCACCTCCGACGACCAGACGTCGGTGAACCCGGCGTCGTCCAGGGCCGCGTAGACAGCGGCGTGGTCGGCGAGCGGAATTCCGCCCAACGGCACGGTCATTCCCCATCGGTTCGTCACCCGTCGATGGTGCCCGTCCGGCAGCGCCCGGAGCAAGATCCAGGCAGATATGGGTGATCCGCTCCGAGTTGCCGGGAAAGAGTGTTACGACTGCCGCATGAGTCGGACCGGGGACGGGGCCCGGCGGTGAGGACCGCCGAGCCGGCCGCGCTGCGCAGCTCCGGCGGCGGACCCGACCGGGCCACGTTCCTGGAACTCTTCTTCGACCTCGTGTACGTGTTCGCGCTGACCCGGATCTCGGCGCGCGCCTTCGAGGACCTGGTGCTGGAGGGCGGGCAGACCGGCTGGACGGCGGTGACCGGCGGCGGCAAGACACTGCTGTTGCTGCTCGCGCTCTGGGCCGTCTGGCAGGGCACGGCGTGGACCACCAGCCGCTACGACCCGCACCACCTGTGGTTGCAGGTCATCGTGATCACCGCGTTGATCTCGGCGATGGTGATGGGGGTGGCGATCCCGCGCGCGTTCAGCCACAGCGGCCTGATGTTCGCCGCCGCGTACGTGGTGGCCCAGGTGAGCCGGCCGGCGATCCTCGTGCTGGTGCTGCACAGGCAGCAGTACCGCCGGCTCAAGCTGCGCATGCTGATCACGTTCTGCGCCACGGGTGTGCTCTGGCTGGCCGGCGCGCTGCTGCCGGGCAGCGCCCGGGTGGTGCTCTGGACCACGGCACTGCTGCTGGAGTACCTCGCCGCCCGGTTCGGCTGGCCGATGCCCGGTCTGGGCCGCTCGACCGTCTCCCGGTGGGACATCCACGGCGAGCACCTGGCCGAGCGCTACCAGCAGATCTTCCTGGTCGCGCTCGGTGAGACGATCCTGCTCGCCGGCCTGGCCTTCACCCGCTCCCCCACCAGCCCGGGCATGGTCGCCGCGTTCGCCGTCGCGCTCGCGACCTCGGTACTGCTGTGGCGGATCTACGTGCAGCGGGCCGGGCAGATCCTGGGCGAGGCGGTGACCCGGGCCGCCCATCCGGCCACCGTCGGCCGGTCCGCCGCCGACACCCACCTGGTCATGGTGATCGGGGTGGTCGCCACCGCGATCGGCTACGAGCTGGTCATCGAGCACCCGGCCGGGCACAACGAACTGCCCTGGCTGGCCATGATCCTCGGCGGGCCGGCCGTGTTCCTGGCCGGCCGGGCCCGCTTCGAGTACGAGGTGTTCGGCCGCGTCTCCCCGTCCCGGCTGGTGGGGATCGCCGCGCTGCTGCTGCCCGCGCCGCTGCTGGTGCGCCTCGCGCCGCTCGTCGCGGCGATCCTCGCCGCGCTGGTCCTCACGGCGGTGGCGGTGGCCGACGCGCGCCGCGCCTGGGGCCGCCCGCCGGAGGAGGCGGCGACGCCGTTCTGAGCGGCGACGCCGGTGCGGCACACCGCTACCGGGCTACGATCCGCGCGTGACCTTCTCGCTCGTCGCCCGCTCCGCCGACGGGCACCTGTACGGCGTGGCGGTGGCCAGCCGCTTCCTCGCCGCCGGGGCGCTCGTGCCGGCCGCCGAGGCACTGGTGGGCGCGGTCGCCACCCAGGCGCACGCCAACCTCGCCTACCGGGCACAGGCGCTCGCGTTGCTGCGTACCGGCGTCAGCGCCACCGACGCGGTGGCCGGGCTGGTCGCCGCCGACCCCGGCCGCGACGACCGGCAGCTCGCCGTGGTGGGGGCGACCGGCGACGGGGCCACCTGGACCGGACCGCGCTGCCACCCCTGGGCGGGCGGGCAGGCCGGCGACGGCTGGGCCGCGCAGGGCAACATCCTGACCGGCCCGCAGGTGATCGACGCGCTGCGCGACGCCTGGCTGGCCCGCGACGACCTGCCGTTCCCGCAGCGCATGCTGGCGGCGCTCACCGCCGGTGACGCGGCCGGCGGTGACCGGCGCGGCAGGCAGAGCGCCGCGATACTCGTGGTGCAGCGCCACGGCGGCTACGCCGGCACCGGCGACGAACTGGTGGACCTGCGCGTGGACGACCACGACGACCCGGTCGCCGAGCTGCGCCGCCTGCTCGGCATCCACCACATGCTGTTCGGCCGCCCCGACCCGGCCACGCTTCGGGATCTCACCGGTCCGCTCGCGGCAGAGGTGGCGGAGCTGCTCGCCGCCACCGGTCACCCGGTCGGCCCGGCCGGCCTGGACGACGCGCTGGCGGCCTGGACCGGCCTGGAGAACCTGGAGGAACGCTTCGTGCCCGGCCGGATCGACCCGATCGTGCTGGAGCACCTGCGGCGGTGTGCCGGGCGCTGAGCGGAGATCAGCCGCCGAACGCGAGCCGGCCGATGCCGGCACGGGCCAGCTCGGCCTGCTCGTCGCCGGTCAGCGGCAGCCGCCCGGTGGCCTTGCGCAGCACGGTGAGCGCGTCCCAGCGCAGGCCCGGCGGCACCGGCGCGCCGCCGGTGAGCACGCCGGCCACCACGGCCGCCGCGGGCGGGGTCAGCCACGGCGGCCGGTCCAGCGCGTCGGCCAGGTCCAGGCCGTGCACCGCGACCTCCACCACGCGGGTACGCAGGAACTCCGGCAGCGCCATCGCGTCACCGTGCCGGGTGCGCACCACCCGGCCGGGCGGCGCGGCGGCGACCGCCTCGTCGGTGGCGCGCCAGGCCCGGCCGAACTCCCCCGCCACCTCGGCCGCGCCCGGGTGCTCCCGGGCAGCCCGGCGTGCCGAGTCGACGCGGTCCCGGTCGACCGGCGGGCTGAACTTGGCCGCGCCGAAGTAGGCGGCGGCGTCGACCTCGGCCCGGGGCGGCGCGGGTTCGGCGAGCATCAGGGCCAGGCGCCCGGCTCCGGTGCTCACGTGCGCGATCAGGTCGCGTACCTGCCAGGGCGGGCACGGGGTGGGCCGGTCCAGCGCCGCGTCGTCCAGGTCGCGCAGCACCCGTTCCAGGCGTTCGCACTCGGCCCGGAACGCCGCCCGTACGGTCTGCACCTGCGGTCAGCCCTTCCAGCGGGGCACCAGCCGGTGCACCACGACCAGCACCAGCGCGGCCACCACGGCGATCGTGCCGGCGATGCCGGCCGCGCTGCCCGCGTACCCGATGAACAGCGGACGGCGGCCGAGCGCCTCGACGGGGACTGTGGAACGGTCGACGAGCCAGGACAGCGCCACCGCGGAGGCCAGCAGGGCCACCACGCCGGCGCCGCCGAGCACGGCGCCGGCAACCCGGTGCGCGTCGCCCGGCTCCACCACCGCCTGCTCGCGCTGGAAGAACAGCAGCACCAGCCCGGCGACCGCGGCCCACGCGCCGACCACCAGGTACGCGGCGACCGCGTCGCTGGGCCGGTGCCAGCCGGCGGAGAGCGTGGCGACGCCCGCGGCGGCGGCGTACCCGGCGCCGAGGAACGCCCCGGCGACCCGCAGCTTGCGCGGCAGCACCAGGATCAGCGCGACCGCGACCGAGGCGGCCACCGTGGTGTGCCCGCTGGGCAGGCTGTTGCCGGCGGCGGCCCGTTCCGGGTCGATGCCGAAGTCGGGCCGGGCCAGGTAGTGCTTGAGCAGCTGCGTGGTCACGTTGGCCCCGGCGATCAGCAGCGTCGCGGTGACGGCGAGCGCCTTGCGTCCCCGGATCAGCGCGATGAAGCCGATCACGGCGGTCGCGGCCAGCAGCGACACCACCGACATGGCGTTGAGGAGTGTGTTCACCGGATCGTCGATGCGGTCCTGGCCGATCCGGTTGCCGGTGAGCGCCACCGTGTCCAGCCACTGGCCCAGTTCGGTGTGCACGGCGAAGCGCCACACCAGCCCGAACGCGGCTGTCTGGATCAGGGCCAGTACGACCAACCAGACCGCCGTCCAACCCCTCGCCGTCTCCCGCACCCGGACAACTTAACGGTAGGCACGCTCCGGCGCGCGGCGGAGCGCCAGCGGCGGCGGCGTACGGTGAGGCGGGCGATTTCGAGGAGGTGGCGCGTGACCGGCACGCCACAGCGGCAACCGGACGAGGGGCCGCGGCCGGAGTCGCTGGCCGACCTGCTCGGCGGCCGGCGCGGGGCGGTGGACGCGACCCTTCCCCCACTGGCGTTCGGGCTCGGCTGGGTGCTCGGCGGTCTCGGTGGCGGCGTGCTCGCGGCGGTACTGACCGGCACGGCGGTGGCCGGCTGGCGGTGGCGGCGCGGCGACCGTCCCCGTTCGGTGCTGGTCGGTCTGCTCGCGGTCTGCGTGGCGGCGCTCATCGCGTTGCGCACCGGCCGGGCCGCCGACTTCTTCCTGCTCCAGATCGCCGCCAACGCGGCGAGCGCGCTGGCCTGGGCGGTGAGCATCGTGGTGCGCTGGCCGCTGCTGGGTGTGGTGGTCGGCACGGCGCTGGGCCAGCGGACCCGGTGGCGGCGCGACCCGGCGCTGCTGCGGGCGTACGGCCGGGCCAGCTGGGTGTGGGCGGCCACCTATGTGCTGCGGGTCGCGGTGTTCGTGCCGCTGTGGTTGTACGGGCACGTGGTCGCGCTCACCGTGGCGCGGGCGGCGCTGACCTGGCCGCTGATCGCGGCGGCGCTGGCGGGCAGTTGGGTGGTGATCCGGCGCTCGCTGCCGGCCGGGCATCCGGGGCTGCGGCACCCGGTGGACCCGGCGGGCACCGACGGTGTGGCGACACGCACAGAATAATGGAGAGGCCGCCACGGGGGGAGCGGCCTCTCCGTCAAATACGTTACTCCGTCCACGGCCCGGATGTGATCCCGTGGACCGCTGATTTTTCCGTGCCTTTTCGCGCCAGGGGTCGTCGCCGGGCGGAGTGGTGGGCCGGCCGGTCCGCTGCGTCGGCCGGACGGCCGGCCCACCCGGCCTGACCGTGGGCGTCAGGCCGTTCGCCGACCCGGCCGCTCCGTTCCCCCATCGGCCGGGTCGGCCTCCTCCGCGGGCGGGTTCGCACCCGCCCGCGGAGGAGGGGTCACCTCACCCTTGCGGGAAGTAGGTGCCGTAGTCGGCGTACGCCATGGCGATGTCCGCCTGCGCCCAGAACCGGTGGTAGTTGAAGACCGGCTCGGGACCGCCGTCCAGGTACGCCTGCACCTTCGGCCAGTCCGGGTCGTTCTTGTAGAACGAGCGGATGTCCAGGAAGCTCTTGCCCGGGGCGATCGCGTCGCCGTTGGGCATCTTCCCGGTCCAGCCGTTGGGGACGTAGAGACCCTGGCCGTCGGCGGCGTTGTAGACGTCGTCGAAGCGCTTGTAGTCGCCGCGCTTCTCCGGCGTCGAGACGCCCTTGCTGTCGGCGGACGCCGAGAGCGCGTCCAGCAGGCCCTTGGCGGTGTTCTTCGCCGCGGTGTTGCCGGACTTGGCCGCGTACGCGATGAGCGTGCGGGCGTAGGCGCCGGCGACGCCGACGTCCTGACCCTTGACCGTCACCTCGACGTGCAGGTTGGTGTTCGGCTGCGGGCTGCTCGGGTTCCAGTTGGCCGGCTGGCCGGTCCACTTCATGTCCGACGGGATCGACCAGTTGGTGCCGACCGTGGTGTTGGCGATGGCCCACGGCACCCACTTGTCCAGCAGCGCCTTCGCCTTCGCGTTGCCGGTCTCCAGGTACAGCTCGGCGATGCGCTGCATCGACCAGGCCTGCATGCCGAACCACTGGTTCGACGGCGGGTCGTTGTAGACCGGGTCGACGTCGTAGTACATGCCGTAGAAGGTGGCGGTGCCGGTCGGCGGCTGGGCGTAGCTGCCGTCCCAGCTGTTGGTGGCGCCACCGGCGATGCCGCCCTCGGCGGACTGGAGCCAGGTGTAGAACTCCAGCTGCCGGTCGAGGCTCTTCTGCCAGTCGGAGACCGCGGTCGGCGACTTCGGCTTCAGCTCCGCGACGTTGGTCATGGCCCAGGCCGCGAACGGGTTCTGGTAGCCGAAGTGGCTGTGGCTGGAGCCGATCCGCCACGACCAGTTCTGCGAGGCGTCGTACGCGCCGCCCCAGGCGTAGTACCAGGACAGCAGGTAGTGCGCCGAGTCACGGCCGCTGGCGGCCGGGCAGGTGCTCGCGCCGACGCAGTTGCCGATCTTCTTGAAGTACTTGTCGAACAGCGCGTAGCGCAGGTAGTCGCCCATCTTGGCGGCCTTGGCCACGGTGGCCGCCACGTCGGCCTGCTTGCCCTGCGCCTTGGCCCAGGTCAGCGCCCAGTAGGCGGCCTGGACGGCACGCGCGTCGGCGTCCGGGGCGTTCGTGTACTTCCACTGCTTGGCCGGGGCGCTGGACTCCTTGACGAACAGGTCCAGGTAGCCGTTCGGGCCGCCGTGCTTGAACGTGTCGCAGGACGGCTGCGGCACGGTCTCCCACACCGACTCCTGGGTGCCCCGCTGGAAGGTGTTGATGTACGCGGGCCGGGTGGTGCCGTCGCCGCAGCGGCCGAAGCCGTAGGTGTTGTCCACGTCGAGCAGCCAGTGCATGCCGTAGATGTCACCGGTGCCGTAGGTGGACTGCAGCTCCGAGCGCAGCGGGTCCTGGCCGACCGGGACGTTGGCGTCCAGCGCCGACGGGTACTGGCTGGGCAGGTTGTGCTCGGCGGCGTACTGCGGGGTGCCGGGCGAGCCGGCGGTGGCCTGGTCTGAATGATTCGGAATGATATATTTTTCCATCACTGTCCAGGCGTTGTTGAACGGGGCCCAGTTCTGGGTGACCCGGCCGTACTGCGCCTCCAGCCAGAGCCAGAAGCTGAACGCCTCCGAGGTGGTCTCGTGGCCGTGGTCGGGCGCCTCGACGATCAGCGTCTCGATCGAGTGGTACGGCACGCCCTCGGGGCTGAAGTAACCCGAGTTCTTGATCTTGCCGTACTGGTCGAGGAACTTCTTGATGTAGTCGTTGTCGCCGCCGGGGGTGTCGTTGTCCGCCTCGGTGGCGACGACGGAGATCGGGGCGTAGCCGGTGGCCGACGCGGTGATCGTCGCGGTGCCGCCGACCGTGTCGGAGTCCTCCGCGGCGGAGACGGTGGCGGTGACGCCGGTGCTCCAGTTGCTCGACGTGAGCGTCAGCGTGGACGGCGAGACCGTGATGTCGCTGTCACCGGTGACGGCGAGGGTCACCGGCACGTTGGCCGTGGGCGCCGCGCTGAGCGTGTACCGGACCGTGGCGCTGTCGCCCTCGGCCACGGTGACCGCCGACGGGTTGGCGACCAGCTTCGGCCCGCTCGCCGCGGTGACGGTGAACGACTTCTCCGAGACGGCGCTGCCGCCCGCGTTGTCGTACGCCTTGGCCTGCACGGTGTAGCTGCCCGCCGGCAGGTCGAGCAGGTCGTAGCCGTACGGCGCGGTGGTGTCGGTGTTGACGAGCAGGCCGTTGCGGTAGAACTCGACCTTGCTGATGGTGCCGTCGCTGTCGCTCGCGGTCGCGGTCAGCGGGACGTCGGCCGGCGCCTCGAACGGGCCGGACGGCACGCTCAGGGAGACCGTCGGCGGCTGGTTGGTCTGCGCGCCGTTGCAGGCGACCCCGTTGAGGGTGAACGCGGTGGGCTTCGGGTTGCTGCCGCTGTAGCTGCCGTTGAAGCCGATGCTGGTGGACGCGCCGGTGGGCAGGCTGCCGTTCCACGACTCGTTCGTCGCGGTGACCTCGCTGCCGGACTGGCTCCACTTGGCCGACCAGCCCTGGGTCACGCGCTGGCTGCTGTTCGGGAACGCGAACTTCAGCGACCAGTTGTTCAGCGCGTCGCCCAGGTTCTTGATGGTGACGGTGGCGGTGAACCCGTTGTTCCAGTCGCTCGTCGCATAGGTCACGTCGCAGGCGGGCGCGGCCTGGGCGGCGCCCGCGGGCAGGGCCACCCCGCCTATGACGAGGGCGGTGGCGGCGACCATCGCCGTACGGCGACGTCTGGCCAGAAGTCTCATGTGGGCGGTGTCTCCTCGGACCGGGCCGGGACCGTGGGCCCCGGCGGGGCGCCTCCACGCGTCGACGGGGCGTACGCGGGGGGACGGAGGCGTCCGGAAAGGTGGTCGTCCCGGCCGTGCCGGGGATCGGGGCGCCGCACCGGTTGTTCACCGGGTGCCCTCGGCGGCCCGCGCTCGCGTTCACTGGCTCCGCGTGGCGTGACGAGAGTGTGACATGGAAGCGCTCCCACCACAACGGCCAGCGCAGATACGCGCTTCCATGTTTCGATCTCGTTTAGGGGCTTTTCCAAACCCGTGACGGGCGTTACAGTCGCAGCATCGCCGATGGGAGCGCTTCCATCGACGGTGATACAAGTACTGGATCGCCGGGTACACCCGTGCCCGGCGCGTCGGCCCAGAGGCCGACGGCGGACCAGCCCGGACGCCGCCGCCGGCCGTCACCCGCCAGACGGAGGGAGGTGGAACCAGAGCCACTCGCGTGGCCCGGCTCCCGCGCGACGCGCACGACGGACGCCAATTCCACTTCGTGCGTGTGTGCACCATCGGTGGGGACGGGGGTTGCCCTCCCCCGTCCCCACACTAAACCCCCGTTGTCGACGGCAAAAGAGGCCGACGGGACAGGCGTGACACGCCACCCGGACGGCCTTTCTCGCTATCCACCCCACCCCTCGCCGCTCACGCCGCCGCGAGCGACGTTCCCGAGCGACGCCCCCGCCCACCCACTTTCCGGCCGCCCGCCGGCCGCGCCGCACCTCGCCGCGACCGCCGGATCGGGGCCGGCCGCTCCCTGGCTAAGATGGGAGCGCTCCCGGCCCAGGGCGGCCCGTCACTCCGAGGAGAAACCTCATGTCGTTACTCACCCGACGGCGCCTGCTCCGCCGCGCCGCCCTGTCCGCGACCGCGGCCGGCGCGGCCCGGACCGGGCTCGCCGGCGCCACCGCGGCCGGGATCGCCGCGTCGACAGTCGCGCTCGGCGGCTGCGACAGCCCGCCCGAGCGCACCACCGACCCGGAGCCGGACCGCGGGCTGCGCTTCCCCGACGGCTTCGCCTGGGGCGCGGCGACCTCGGCGTACCAGATCGAGGGGGCCGCCAAGGAGGACGGGCGGGGTGAGTCCGTCTGGGACACCTTCAGCCACACGCCGGGCCGGATCCGCAACGGCGACACCGGCGACGTCGCGGCCGACCACTACCACCGGTACGCGCAGGATCTGGACCTGATGCGCGACCTGGGACTGCGCAGCTACCGGTTCTCCATCTCCTGGCCCCGCATCCAGGCCGACGGCTCCGGCCGCCCCAACCAGCGCGGCCTCGACTTCTACCGCCGGCTGGTGGACGGGCTGCACGAGCGCGACATCGCGCCGATGGCCACGCTGTTCCACTGGGATCTCCCCCAGGCGCTGCAGGACACCGGCGGCTGGGAGAACCGGGACACCGCCGAGCGCTTCGCCGAGTACGCCGACGTGGTGTTCCGCGCCCTCGGCGACCGGGTGCCGGTCTGGCTGACCGTCAACGAGCCGAAGACGGTGGTGCAGAACGGATACATCTGGGGCCACCACGCGCCGGGCATCCGCGACGAGGACGCGGCGTACCTGGTCGCCCACCACCTCCAGCTCGCCCACGGCCTCGCCGTGCAGGCGCTGCGTGCCTCCGGTCCCACCGGCCGGATCGGCCCGGCGCTCAACCTGCACCCCTGCTACCCGGCCGACGACTCCGCCGAGTCGGCCGCCGCGACCCGGCTCCACGACGGCTACGAGAACCGCCTCTACCTCGACTCGATCTTCAAGGGGGCGTACCCGCAGGACGTCCTGGACGACCTCGGCCCGGACAGCCGGATGGTCCGCGGCGTCCGCGACGGCGACCTGAAGATCATCTCCAGCCCGGTCGACCTGCTCGCCGTGCAGTACTACACGCCGCTCTACGTCACCGGCACCCGCGACACGGTCCGCAAGTGGCCCACCTCCGAGGCGGAGTGGCAGCAGATCTACCCGGAGGGCATGTACGACATCCTGACCCGGGTCACCCGCGACTACGGCCGGGTGCCGATCACCATCACCGAGAACGGCCTTCCCTGCCCCGACGTGCCCGGCCCGGACGGCACCGTCGACGACGCCGGGCGGGTCGCCTTCCTGCGCGACCACTTCGCCGCCGCCCACCGGGCCGTCGGCGACGGGGTGCCGCTGGAGAGCTACCACGTCTGGTCGCTGCTGGACAACTTCGAGTGGGCCGAGGGGTACGAGCAGCGCTGGGGCCTGGTCTACGTGGACTACGCGAGCCAGCGGCGGGTGCTCAAGCGCAGCGCCCACTGGTACCGCGACGTGATCCGCCGCAACGGCCTGTGAACGGCGCGCGTCCGGCCGGCGGTGTGCCGGCCGGACGCACGCGCCGGCTGCGGATCAGCGCGGCAGCGCCTGCTGGAGTTCGGCGCGCAGCGCCGGGGTGAGCATCTCGCCCGCCTGCTTGGCCAGCCGCGCCATCTCGTAGCCGACCACGCCGATGTCCGCGTCCGCCCCGGCCAGCGTGGCCAGGATCGAGCCGTCCCGGATCTGCATCACCAGGAAGTAGCCGCGCCCCATCTCGACCACCGTCTGCTTGACGACGTCACCGTCGAACATCTGGGCCGCACCGGCGGTGATGCTCATCAGGCCGGAGGTCACTGCGGCGAGCTTGTCCGCGTGGTCGCGCGGCAGGTGCGCCGAGATCGCCACCAGGAGCCCGTCGGAGGACACCACCACCGCGTGCGCCACCCCGGGAACGCGCTCCGCGAACGCGTTCACCAGCCAGCTCAGGTCGCGTGCCTCCTGGCTCAACGTCGTCACTGTCGTCGTCCTCCTTCATCGCGCGGCAGGTACATCTCGGTGGTCTCCTCGGCCTCGGCCCGCCGTACCCCGCTGTAGAGGCGCGACAGCATGCCGCCGACCGCCTCCGGGTCCGGCTCGTGCCGCACCACCTGACGGTCGGCCGGGGCGGCCGAGGTGAGCTGGGCCATCGGCACGCGTACCGGCAGGCCCCGCTCGTTCGTCCCTCCGGTCACCGGCGTCGCCGCCGGCGCCGGCGTCACACCCAGCGTGGACGAGGCCGGGCCCTGCCGGCTGAACCACCCGCCGCCCGCCGCGCCGGCGTCCGGGGTCAGCACGTCCTCGGCCCGTCCCGGGCGGGGACGCGGCGCGGGCACCGGCGCGGCGGCCGCCGGCGGGGTGGCGGCCGCGGCGTCCGTGCCGTCGCCGAGCGGCCGGCCGGTCAGCGGGGACACCGGCAGCGCGGCGGGCCGGCCCGGCGCCGGACGCCAGCCGGCCACCGGCAGTTCGGCGGTGGCCGCGGCGAGCGCGCCGGACGCGGCGACCGGACCGGTGAGCATCTGCGGCTCCGGCCCGCGTCCGAGCCGGCCCGGCGCCGGGTGGCCCGCCTCCGGCGCGGGCGCCTCGGCCAGCAGCTCGACCGGGATCCGCACCCGCGCCACCAGGCCCTCCCGGCCGGCGCTCAACCGCACCCGGACGCCGTGCCGGGCGCTGAGGTGGCTCACCACGAACAGGCCCATCCGCTCCGAGGCCGACACGTCGGCGGCCGGTGGCTCGGCGAGGACCGCGTTCGCCTCGGCCAGCGCCGACGGGCTCATGCCCAGCCCTTCGTCGACGATCTGCACGAGCGCGCCCCGGCCGTCCGGCTCGACCACCACCCGCACCGCGGTGTCCGGGCGGGAGAAGGCGGTGGCGTTCTCCAGCAGCTCCGCGAACAGGTGCACCAGGTCGCCCACCGCGTGCCCGACGACGTGCAGGTCGGTCCGGTTCTCGTGGCGCACCCGCTGGTACTGCTCGATCTCCGCGCTCGCGGCCAGCAGCACCGCGCCCAGGCCCACCGGACGGTTCCACCGCCGGGTCGACTCGGTGCCGGCGAGCACCAGCAGGCTCTCGTCGTTACGGCGCATGCGGGCGGCGAGGTGGTCGAGCTTGAACAGGTTCTCCAGCTGGTCCGGGTCGCTCTCCTCGCGTTCGAGGTCGTCGAGCAGCTCCAGCTGCCGCTCGACGAGGACCTGGCTGCGCCGGGCCAGGTTGACGAACATGGCGTTGACGTTGCGCCGCATCATCGCCTGTTCGACGGCGACGTCGACGGCGCTGCGGTGCACCGCCACGAACGCCTCCGCCAGCTCGCCGATCTCGTCCTGCGAGTCGATCACCGCAGGCGGTACGTCGATCGTGCCGATCGGCCGGTCCACAGTGCGCAGCCGTTGCAGTGTCAGCGGCAGGTCCACCTGCGCGATCCGCAGCGCCTGGCCGCGCAGCTGCCGCATGCCGCGCGCCACCGACCGGCCGACCAGCAGCGAGATCAGCACCGCGGACAGGAGCACCGTGGCGATCGCGCCGGCCACCAGCAGCGTGTCGCGCAGCTGGCGGGCGCTGGCGTCGTCGGCCTGGCGTACCGCGTCGGCGACGATGTCGCTCTCCAACTGGCGGAACAGTTCCTGCCGCTGCTCGCTGGCCGCCCACCACTGGGGCGCGTCGAGCAGGGCCGGCTTCGCGTCGCCGCCGCCGGGCAGCGTGCGCTCCTCCATCCGGGTGGCCGCGACGAACGCCGGGTCGACCGAGGTGCGGTCGTAGCGGCGGATCTGGTCGGCGGTCGCCGCGACCCGGAACGCGCCCAGCGCGGTGAGCTGCTGGGCCCGCAGGTCGCTGAGCGTCACCGGGTCGTCGGCCTCGTACCGGCCGGACCGGGCGGCCGCGTAGAGCTCCGCGCGGATGCGCGAGGAGAGCTCCTTGACCCGGGAGATCTGCACGTACCGCAGCACCGCCTCGGTCAGCTCCTGCCGGCCGCTGCCGGGCGTCGGCTCGGCCAGCAGGTTCAGCAGCGCCGCGACGGACCTGTGGTAGTTGCTCAGCACGGTGTCGCTGGACAGCACGGCCGGCGCCACCGCCGCGCGGATGTTCACCACCTGGTCGTACGCCTCCAGCGCCTCGGAGTAGGAGACCCGCCAGGCGGCGTCGGCGTCGGCCAGCGGCGCGGCCGCGTCCCGCAGCTCGGCCACCGCGCGGTCGGTGGCCTCCTGCAGCGGTTTGAGCGCGGCCACAGCGGCGTCCCGGTCGGCGCCGGTGCCGGCCCGGCGCAACGCGGCCAGTTCACCGGCGGTTCGGTCCCGCTCGTGCTGGAGCCGGTCCACCGCGGCGGAGATCTGCCGGCCGATCCCGACCTGTTCGGCGAAGGCGCTCAGCGTGGTGGTCTGCCCGACCAGGCCCCGGGTCTGGATGCCGGCCAGGACCAGGAACGCCAGCGAGGGGATCACCAGCACCGTGGCGAGCTTGGTGCCCATCCGCCAGTCCCGCAGCCGGAACCCGGAACGCCGCCGGTGCGGCTGAGGGGCCGCGCCGCGAACCGGGTCGGGACCTGCGCCCACGGTTGCCTCCTCGTCCCGCCCCACCACGTCGGGGAGCGGAGTCCATCCAATCAGGCCGTCGGTCGGTGTCAACGGCCGCCCGGACGGCATGACCAGGACGGTCAGCGCCTCGGATGGACGGTCACGCGTGCGAGGCGGCCTCGTCCGTCCGGCCGATCCCGGCGATCTCGTCCGCCTCCGCGACCCGGCCCAGGGCGATGAGCGCGGCGCCGGTCGCGCCGATCTCCGGGTTGCGTTGCCAGCACACCCGGCGGGGCGCGAGCACGTCGAGGAACGCACCGCGCCACCACGGCGAGGCGGTCAGCGCCCCGCCGCCGAGGACCACCTCCATCGGCTCGCCGATACCGGCCTCCAGCAGCGTCAGGTCGTCGGCGACCAGCCGGCACAGGCCGCTCATCAGCCCGGCCAGGATGTCGACAGCTGTGGTGCCGAAGCTCAGGCCGTGCAGCTCCCCCGAGCCCGCCGGGGCGGTGCCCGGTGGCCGGTCGCCGCCGAAGCGGGGATTGGCGCGCACCGAGGCGGCGGACCGGTCGAGCGCCATCTCGAGCTCCCGGCCCTCCGGCAGCCGCAGCTCGCGCGCCGCCCAGGCGAACAGGTTGCCGCCGCTGGAGTACGCCGCGCCGGTGACCACGTGGTGGTGGTCGACCCGGTACCGCCAGAGCTGCTCCGGCAGCGGCGGCGGCGCCGCGTCCGCCGGCACCGCCTGGATCATGCGGACCGCCGCCGAGGTGCCGACCGTCACCGCCGCGCGGGTCGGGTCGACGCAGCCCGAGCCGACGTTCGCGGCCGCGCCGTCGCCGACCGGCGGCGCCCACCGCGCGCCGGCCAGCTGCGGCCAGCGCCGCGCGTACGCCGCGTTCAGCCGGCCGTGCCAGCCGTCCGGGGCCAGCCGCAGCATCTGATCCGGACGTACGCCGGCCAGCTCGCACGCCTCCGGATCCCAGTCCAGGCGCCGCAGGTCGAGCAGCCCGGTGCCGGAGGCCAGCGAGATGGACATCGGCGCCTCGTCGAGCAGCGTGCCGAGCGCGTACTCGGTGAGCCCGGTGAAGCGGGCGGCCCCGTCGGCGCGCTCGCGCAGCCAGGGCAGCCGCACCGACCAGTAGCAGCGGTGCCACCACGTGCCGGTACGCCGGTGGAAGTCGTCCGGGTCGGCCGGCCCGGTCGCACCGGGAAGCGGCTCCGGCCGGGTGTCCAGCCAGGTCAGCACCGGCCCCGACGGTGTGCCGTCGGCGGCCAGCGGCAGCACCGAGTGCCACTGCGCGGAGGTCGCCACCAGGTCGACGTCCCGCAGGTGCCCACCGGCGGCCAGCTCGTCCACGCACTCGATCAGGCACGCCAGGTAGGCCGCGCCGTCGAGCGTCCCGCTGCCGTCGTCGCCGGTGACCAGGGGCACCCGCCGCCGGGCCAGCGCGCCCGGGCGCGGCACCGCGTCCGCGTCGAGCACCAGGCCACGCACCGAGGAGGTGCCCAGGTCCAGAGCGAGAATGTCCATCGCCGGTCAACCTACCCGGCGGGACCGGCGGCCACGCCAAGATCCGTACCCGGTGCGGCGCGATCGGGTTCCCCGGCTGCCGCCGATCGCGTACAGTGACCGTCATGCCCGCGCACCTGTCCTGCTGGTGGCCCGCCGACCCGGCGGCCCATCCCCGCGCGTAGCTTCCCGACGCGGCCGCCCGACGAGGCGGCCGCCGGTCTCTCCCCGGCATCCCGGGTCGCCTTCACCGGCGGCCACCGGCCCACCGAGGAGAACCGATGACCCGCCCGTCCGACCCGCTCGCCGCCGTCGCCGCCGGCCGCGACCCCGGCCCGTTCGCCCTCGTCCGCCGCGAGGGCACCGACCACGTCGACCTGTTCACCGGCCCGGTACGCACCGCCGGCCTGCTCGCCGACCTGCCGCTGCCCGAGCACGGCGCCGGTCCGCACACACTGGCCCTGGTGCCGTTCCGGCAGGTCACCGAACGCGGATTCGAGTGCGTCGACGACGGATTGCCGCTGGAGTTCCTGACGGTGCAGGAGCACCGGCGGATACCGCTGGCCGACCTGCTCGACGACCTGCCCGACGCCGAGGTACGCACCCGCGACGCGGGCTTCGACATCGCCGACGACGAGTACGCGGCGATCGTGGAACGGGTGCTTGCCGACGAGATCGGCCGCGGCGAGGGGGCGAACTTCGTCATCCACCGCACCATGTGCGCCACGGTGCAGGGCGACCCGCTGGCGGCGGCCCTGGCCGCGCTGCGCCGGCTGCTGCTGCGGGAGCGGGGCGCGTACTGGACGTTCCTGGTGCACACCGGCACCCGGATCCTGGTCGGCGCCAGCCCCGAGCGGCACGTCAGCGTCGCCGACGGGCTGGTCGAGATGAACCCGATCAGCGGCACGTTCCGGCACCGGGGCGGGACCGTCGACCGGACTGAGCTGCTGCGCTTCCTGCACGAGGAGAAGGAGGTGGAGGAGCTGTACATGGTGCTGGACGAGGAGCTGAAGATGATGGCCGTGGTCGCCGAGCACGGCGGTCAGGTGGTCGGGCCGTACCTGAAGGAGATGGCGCACCTGGTGCACACCGAGTACCTGCTGGCCGGGCGCTGCTCCCGGGACGTGCGCGACGTGCTGCGGGAGACGATGTTCGCGCCCACCGTCACCGGCAGCCCGATGGAGAACGCCTGCCGGGTGATCGCCCGGCACGAGCGCATCGGGCGGCGCTACTACGCCGGGGTGCTCGCGCTGCTCGGTCGCGACGACCAGGGCCGGCAGACGCTCGACGCGCCGATCCTGATCCGTACCGCCGAGATCTCGCCCGAGGGCGCGCTGCGCGTGCCGGTCGGCGCCACGCTGGTCCGGCACTCCACCACCGCCGGGGAGGTCGCCGAGACGCACGCCAAGGCCGCCGGGGTGCTGGCCGCGCTCGGCCTTGGCCCGGACGCGCCGCGTTCGGCCACCGAACCGGCCGTCCGGTACGCCGACGACCCCGAGGTACGCGCCGCGCTGGCCGCCCGCAACGCCCCGCTGGCCCGGTTCTGGCTGGAGCAGCGGGAACCGGGGGCGCTCGCGCTGCGCGGGCTGGCCGGGCGCCGGGCGCTGATCGTCGACGGCGAGGACACGTTCACCGGCATGCTCGCCCACCAGCTCGGCGCGCTGGGCCTGGCGGTGACGCGGCGGGACTGGCCGGACCCGGGCCCGCTGGACGGCTACGACCTGGTGGTGGTCGGCCCCGGCCCGGGTGACCCGCGGGACGCGACCGCGCCGAAGATGGTGGCGCTGCGGGCGCTGCTGACCGAGCTGCTCGCGTCCGGCCGGCCGACGCTCGCGGTGTGCCTGGGCCACCAGTTGCTCGCCGGGCTGCTGGGCCTGCCGCTGCACCGCCGCGACGCGCCGTACCAGGGGTTGCCACGGGACGTGCCGGTGTTCGGGACGACGCGGCGGGTCGGGTTCTACGCCAGCTTCACCGCCCGCGCCGACGCCGACCGGGTCCCCGGCCCGTACGGCCCGGTCGAGGTGTCCCGCGACCCGGCCGACGGCGCGGTGCACGCGCTGCGCGGCGCCGGCTTCGCCGGGGTGCAGTTCCACCCGGAGTCGGTGCTGAGCCAGGACGGCACGCGGGTCCTGGCGGATCTGCTCGGGCATCTGCTCGACCGGCCGGCGCTGAGCGCGCATGGAGCGGCCGATCGCGGGTAGGGCACTGGCGACCGGTGGTCCGGACGGGTTCGAGAGCCCCCGCCCGGCCACCGGTCGCCAGTCGGTTCAGCCGGCCATGCCCCGCTTCAGCGCGGCGCCCATGAGCACGGCCCGCTTGGCGGTCAGCGCGGTGGCGGCCAGTGCCACGTGGTCCGGGGCGACCTCGCCGTTGTTGCTGGTGTGCGAGGCGCCGTACGGGTTGCCGGCGACGAACTGGCTCGGGTCGGTGTAGCCGGGGGTCACCACGATGCCGCCCCAGTGGTAGAAGACCGTGTACAGCGACAGCAGCGTCGCCTCCTGGCCGCCGTGCGACGTGGCGGTCGAGGTGAACCCGCTGTAGACCTTGTCGGCGAGCGCGCCGGCCGCCCAGAGCGGGCCGGTGGTGTCGATGAACTGCTTGAGCTGGGCGGCGATCATGCCGTACCGGGTCGGCGAACCCATGATGATCACGTCGGCCCAGGACAGGTCGTCCGGCTGCGCCTCCATCACGTCCTGGGTCTCCAGCCGGTGCGCCTGCCAGCCGGAGTTGGAGCGGATCGCCTCGTCGGGCGCCAGCTCACGTACCTTGCGCAGACGCACCTCGGCGCCGGCCTCCCCCGCCGCCTCGACCGCCGCCTGCGCCATCTGGTAGGTGATGCCGGTCGCGCTGTAATAGATCACCGCGACCTTGACCTGGCCATCCATCAGACGTTCCCTCCTCGTTTCGGGTCAGCTCCGGCGACTACCCGTTACTTGTCCCGTCAAACTCCGGGCATGGCATGCTCTCCGGGTGGAGATCCGCACCGCCACGCCCGCCGACTGGCCGCTGATCTGGCCGTTCCTCCGCGAGATCGTCGCGGCCGGCGAGACGTACACCTGGCCCCGCGACGTCACGGAGGAGCAGGCCCGCGGGCTCTGGATGCCGCCGGCGCCGGCGCGGACGGTGGTCGCGGTGGCGCCGGACGGCGCGGTGCTCGGCTCGGCCAAGCTGGCGCCGAACCAGGGCGGTCCCGGCGACCACGTCGCGAACGCCTCGTTCATGGTCGCCCCGGCCGCCGCCGGGCGCGGCGTCGGCCGGGCGCTGGCGGCGTACGTGCTCGACGCGGCCCGGGCCGACGGCTACCGGGCCATGCAGTTCAACGCCGTGGTGGCGACGAACACCCGGGCCGTCGAGCTGTGGCGGTCGCTGGGCTTCGAGGTGATCGGCCGGGTGCCGGAGGGCTTCCGGCACCCCACCCGGGGGTACGTCGACCTGCTGGTCATGCACCGGCGCCTGGCCTGAGCGTGGCTCAAGATTTGCGCAAGTTCCGCCGGCAATCGCTGTCCCGGTCCAGCTCACACGGGATGCTGATCGGACCGGCGCCGGCCGCAGCGGCCGCCCCCGCGCCGGGAACCTGAACGGGGGATCGCGCTGATGTCGGCAGCGCCGCCGGCGCAGCGCGATCAGGGGCCGCGCTGTCGTACCCCGGGCCTACGCTGACGCCCGTGACCGTACGCCTCAACCGCGCCGAGGCGCTCGCGCTGCGCATGACCGGCCTGCTGTTGCGCCCGCACCCCACCGCCCGCCCGCGGGGTGTCGCCGACGTGGTCGAGTGGTTCGGCGCCATGCAGGCGCAGGACGCGGCGAGCGGGTTGTGGTCGCTCGGCGTACGCCTTCCCGGCGCCACCCAGGACGACGTCCGCGCGGCGCTGGAGCGGCGCGAGGCCCTGCGCACCTGGCCGATGCGCGGCACCGTGCACCTGGTCCCGGCACCCGACGCGCGGTGGATGCTGGACCTGACCGGGGTGCGGACGCTGGCCGGCATCGCCGGGCGGTGGCGGCAGCTCGGGCTGACCGTCGCCGACGGCGAACGGGCCGGCGAGGTGCTGGGTGCGGCGCTGGCCGGCGGTGGCCGGCTCTCCCGCGCCGGGTGCGTGGCGGCGCTGCGCGCCGCCGGGCTGGCCACCGACGGTCAGCGCGGCTACCACCTGCTCTGGTACGCCAGCCAGCGCGGCGTCACCTGCATCGCGCCGCACGTCGGCACCGAGCAGACGTTCGTGCTGCTCGACGAGTGGGCGCCCGAGCCGCGCCGCCCGGAGCGCGACGAGGCGCTGGCGTTGCTGGCGCACCGCTACGTGCGCGGCCACGGCCCGGTGTCCCGGCACGAGCTGGCGCGGTGGACCGGCCTGACCGTCACCGACGCGACCCGGGCCATCACGCTGGCCGGTGACCTGCTCGCCCCGGTCGAGGTCGACGGCGAGCCCGCGGTGGTCGACGCCGCGCTGCTCGACGCGCCCCGCGCGCCGGTCGACGACGTGCACACGCTGCCCGGCTTCGACGAATACCTGCTCGGCTTCAAGGACCGCTCGCTGATGCTCGACCCGGCGCACGCCGCCGCTGTGGTCCCCGGCAACAACGGGGTGTTCCGGTCGACTGTGGTGCGGGGCGGGCGCGTGGCCGGCACCTGGACGCGGACGGTCGGCGCGAAGGCGGTCACGGTGACGGTCCAGCAGCTCGTGCCCTTCGACGCCGCGCTGCGCGAGCAGGTGGGGGCCGCCCTGACCGGCTATGCCAGCTTCCTCGGGCTGGAGTTGCGCCACTCCTGGTGACAGCGTGGGCACCCGGGACGCGAGCAGACCGAAGGGCCGGCGGCGTGCACCGCCACCGGCCCTTCGCACGCATCCAGGGATCAGTCGGCGAGCGCTCCGGCCGACCGGCCCTCGTGCAGCGTCAGGTTGCGGCCGCTGCCCGGGTCGAACAGGTGGATCTTCTCCAGGTTGAACCAGACCCGGCGGGACTCGCCCTCGCGTACCGGCGACTCCGCCGACAGCCGGGTGACCAGGTTCGACCCGGCGCCGGCGAAGTCCGCGGCACCCGTGTCGGCGGCCAGCTCCTCCAGCTCGGCGGCGGTGGCCCGCTCCCCCTCGACCGTGAAGTAGACGTACTTGTCCGAGCCCATCGACTCGACGATGTCCACAGGCGCCTCGAACTCCATGCCCCGGCGGCGGGTCTCGTCGTCGATCAGCGCCGCGTCCTCGAAGTGCTCCGGGCGGATGCCCAGGATCAGCTCCTTGGGCGCGTCACCGGCCTCCAGCTCGCGGCGGATCCGGTCGCCGACCGGCACGTCACCGAGCGCGGTCCGCAGCCGGCCGTCCTCCACGACGGCGTGCACGAAGTTCATCGAGGGCGAGCCGATGAACCCGGCGACGAACAGGTTGCGCGGGTGGTCGTACAGCTCCTGCGGCGGCCCGACCTGCTGCACCGCGCCGCCCCGCATGATGACCACCCGGTCGCCGAGCGTCATCGCCTCGGTCTGGTCGTGGGTGACGTAGACGGTGGTGGTGCCGAGCTGCTTCTGCAGCCGCGACACCACGGTGCGCATCTGCACCCGCAGCTTGGCGTCCAGGTTCGACAGCGGCTCGTCCATCAGGAACGCCTTGGGCTGTCGCACGATCGCCCGGCCCATCGCCACCCGCTGCCGCTGGCCGCCGGACAGGTTGGCCGGCTTGCGGTCCAGCAGCGCGGTCAGCTCCAGCACCTTCGCCGCCTCGTCGACCTTCTGGTTGATGGTCTCCTTGTCCACCTTCGCCAGCCGCAGCGGGAACGCCATGTTCTCCCGCACCGTCATGTTCGGGTAGAGCGCGTACGACTGGAAGACCATCGCGATGTCGCGGTCCCGGGGCGCCTTGTCGTTGACCCGCTCGCCGCCGATGCGCAGCTCACCGGAGCTGATGTCCTCCAGCCCGGCGATCATGTTGAGCGTGGTGGACTTCCCGCAGCCGGACGGGCCGACCAGGATGACGAACTCGCCGTCGGCGATCTCCAGGTCGACGTCCTGTACGGCGGTGGTCCCGTCCGGGAACCGCTTGCTCACCTTGTCCAGCACGATGTCGGCCATTGCTACCACCTATCCCTTGACTGCGCCGGAGGTCAGACCGGAGACGATGCGGCGCTGGAAGAAGAGCACGAACAGGATGATCGGCACGGTGATCACCACGGCGGCGGCGCAGATCGCCCCGGTGGGGTCCTCGAACTGCGACTCGCCGGTGAAGAACTGCAGCGCCACCGGGACCGTGCGGGACCGCTCGGTCGAGGTGAGCGTGATCGCGAACAGGAAATCGTTCCAGCAGAAGATGAAGACCAGGATGGCCGTGGTGAACACGCCGGGCGCGGCCAGCGGCGCGATCACCCGCCGGAACGCCTGCCCCTGGGTGGCGCCGTCCATCTTCGCCGCCTTCTCCAGGTCCCACGGGATCTGCTTGAAGAACGCCGACAGCGTGTAGATCGCCAGCGGCAGCGCGAACGTGATGTACGGCAGGATCAGTCCGGGCCAGGTGTCGAACAGCCCGAGCTGCCGCTCGATCTCGAAAAGCGGCGACACCAGCGACACCTGCGGGAACATCGCGATCAGCAGGGATACGCCGACCAGCAGCTTCTTGCCCGGGAAGTCGAGCCGGGAGATCGCGTACGCGGCCATCGTCCCGAGCACCACGGCGATCGCGGTGGCGATCAGCGCGATGCCGATGGAGTTGACCAGTGCGCGGACGAACTGGTCGGTGTCGAAGATGGTCCGGTAGTTGTCCAGCGTCCACTCGCGCGGCCAGAACTTGCCGTCGGTGAGCGTCGCCGGGGTCTTGAACGACAGCGAGGCGATCCAGAGCACGGGGACCAGCGCGAAGACGACGACCACGACGTCCAGCAGGCCCCAGCGCACCTTCGCCCGCGTGGTGGTTTCCACTGCCATGTCAGCGCCTCTCCCCATCGTCGCTGCCCGGGGCAGCGGTGCCGAACAGCTTCACGAACACGAAGGCGATGATCGCCACGGTGATGAAGATCAGCACCGACATCGTGGAGCCGATGCCGAGGTTCAGGCCCCGGATCAGGTTGTTGTAGGCGAGCATCGACACCGACGACGTCTCGTTGCCGCCGTTGGTGAGCACGAAGATGTTGTCGAAGACCCGGAACGCGTCGAGCGTGCGGAACAGCAGCGCGACCAGGATGGCCGGCTTCATCACCGGCAGCATCACCTTGGTGAACCGCTGCCAGGCCGTCGCGCCGTCGGTGGAGGCCGCCTTGAGCAGGTCCTCCGGCACCAGCGCAAGCCCGGCCATCAGCAGCAGCGCCATGAACGGGGTGGTCTTCCAGATCTCCGCCAGCATGATGATCGCCAGCGAGCTGGCCCGCTCGGTCAGCGGGGCGCTGCCGTCGAACAGGTTCGCCAGGTAGCCGGTGCCGGGCGTCCAGGCGTACCGCCAGGAGAACGCGGCGACCACCGTGACGATGCCGTACGGGATCAGCGCGGCGGTGCGGACGATGCCGCGGCCGACGAGCGTCCGGTGCATGATCAGCGCCAGGCCCATGCCGAGCACCAGCTCGACCGCGACGGTGACCACGGTGATCAGCGCGGTCACCCCGAACGCGGTCCACCAGAAGTCGTTCGTCAGCACCGTGACGTAGTTCTCCAGCCCGACGAACTGCCGCTCGTCGGGGAAGCGCAGGTCGAAGCGCTGCAGTGACAGCCAGACCGAGTACAGGATCGGGTACGCGGTGACCAGCACCATGACCAGCGCGGCCGGCGCGCACAGCAGCAGGCCGAGGCGCCGCTCGGCACGCTTGTTGTCACTCAGCGGGGCGCGGGAGCCGCGCCGGGACCGCTGCTCCGGTACGGCGGCGTGCCGTCCGCCGGGCTGCTCGGCCTCGGCCTCGGCGGCGGCCTGCGCGCCGGCCGGGGTGGCGTTCACGCTCATGGCAGAACCCCCTTGGACTCCAGCGCGTCGGAGATCGCCTTGCGCAGCTCGTCGGCGGTCTGCTCGGGCCGGATCGCCGACGGCGGCGACAGGATCGCCGACATCACCGTGGAGATGCTCTGGTAGGCAGGGGTCAGCGGCCGCACCGCCGGCTCCTTCAGCTCCTCCAGGATGGTCTCCTTCATCGGGTACGCCTCGGTCATCTCCGGGTCGTCGTAGACGGCCTCGATGGTGGGCGGTACGCCGTCGTTGACGGCGGAGAACTTCTGGTTCTCGGCATTACGCAGGCAGCGGGCCGCCTCGAACGACTCCTCCGGGTGCTTCGAGTAGGTGCTGACCGCCAGGTTGACCCCGCCGATGGTGACCTTGCTGGGGGTGCCCGGGTCGATGCCCGGCACCCGGGCCCACTTCACGTTCTTCGCCAGATCGGGGTTGGCCTCCTGGAGCGCCGGATAGACGAACGGCCAGTTCACCTGGAACGCGCCCTTGCCGGACTGGAACTCCAGCCGCACCGGGTCCTCCAGCGCGTTGCTGAACGACGGCGAGGTCACGCCCGACGTGGCGAACTTCTGGAGCTGGTCGAGCGCGCGGACCGCGCCGGCGTCCATCTCCGCCTTCTTGCCGTCGTCGCTGAGGATCTTGCCGCCGGCGCTCTCGGCGAGCGTGTTGTAGAGCACCACCAGGCCCTCGTACTGGGCGCCCATGGTCAGCACCTGGTACGGCTTGCCCTGCTCCTTGAGCTGCTGGGCGGCCGAGATCATCTCGTCCCAGGTCTTCGGCGGCTGCGACACCAGGTCGGACCGGTACCAGAGCAGCTGCACGTTGGTGTTCTTGGGCGCGGCGTAGAGCTCGTCCTCGTACCGGGCGGTGTCCAGCGGGCCGGCCAGCGTGCCCTGCTCGACCTCGGCCTTGTCCTGGCCGGTCCACTCCCGGATCCACTTCGCGCTGGCGAACTCCTGCGTCCACGTGACGTCCAGGCCGAGCACGTCCATCCCGCTGTCCTGCGCGGCGAGCCGCCGCACCATCTGCACCCGCTGCTCGTCGGCCTCGCGCGGCAGCACCCGGTAGTCGATCCGGTACCGCCCCTGTGCCTGCGTGTTGCAGGTGTCGACGACCTTCTGCAGGTTCTGCTCCGGCGGGTAGTACAGGTTGATCGTGGGGACGCCGCCGTCGCCGCCGGATCCGCAGGCGGCCAGCGGGGCCACCAACGCCAGCGCGGCGGCTGCCGCCGCCGCGCGTCCGGCCGGCCGCCGTGCGGCCGTGTCGGGGACTGTCGTCATCACCCTCCCCCTCTCTTCGGCGAAGAACCGGGGGGTGACCCGTGCCCCGGTGCACGGCGATACGACCGGGGCATCGGCCCGATCGCCCGACGCCCCGGGCGTGTCGTGCGGCTGAACGTGCCCGACCTGCGACGGAGCGAAACATCACGGACATGTGACGGCGACAGCACGAACCGGCCGGGACGACCGACAGCTCGTCCCACGTAGTGAAACGGGGAGGCTACCCAGCGTCAGCGGTCTGCACTAGCGTGGGGCTGGCTCCGTAGCCGGCGCGTCGCCGTCGACGCCGATGCGCCTCCGGCCGTCCCCCATCGCCCGCCCGATCGGTTGGTTCTGACGGGAAGTGCCGTGCGCGCGTTCCCCGGTTGGGCAGGATTCCCCCGAGGAGGTGCCGTCGTGCAGGACACCCGCGCTCTCGCCCTGACGTTCGAGGTGAGCGGCCTGCCCCCGGTCAAGACCGAGGCCTTGTCCATCTTCGCCGCCGGGCACCGGCAGGCGACGAGGGTCCGCACCCTGCTCCAGGCCGCCTGCACGGCGGCCCAGCGCACCGGGTGGACCCCGCTGACCGGTCCGGTCGAGGTGGACCTGACCCTGCGCTGTCCGCCCGGGCACCGCACCTCCGACGCCAGCACGCTGCTGGGCGGCGTGTGCGCGGTGCTCCAGGACAAGAAGCGGGTCTCCTCCATCGGCCTCGCCCACCTCGGGGTGCTGGTCGACGTCGCGCTCTGGTCCGACGACCGGCAGATCCGCCGGCTGTCGTACGTCGAGGAGCCGGCGGAGGAGTTCTCGTATCTGGTCCGGGTGTCGGCCGTACCGACGATGGTTTGACCGACGTCCGCGGTGGGGTACCGCGGACGCCGACGAAGGGAGTGCCGATGTCGGAGCCACATGTCACGCTCGACCCGAGCGGGCTCGACCCGGTGCAGCAGAAGCTGCGCGGCCCGCTGGAGGATCAGCTGACGTCGGCCCTGCAGGCGGCCGCCGACCGGGTCCGCGCCGGTTACGCCGGCGAGCCGGTGGAGGACGTCTGCCGTCGGTTGCTCGACGAGACCCGCTCCGGCCTGCACCCGGACATCGCGGCCGGCTTCCAGCCGGACATGGACGAGTTCTGCCGGGTGGCGGTGGCGATCGTGCGGGGCGAGCTGACCTGAGCCCCGGGCCAACCCGGAATTGAGTACGCGTACTGATGGCGGGTCCGCCCGGGGCGGCGAGAATTCTCCCCGTGCGAACTCGAATCATGATCGTTCTTGCCGTGCTCGGACTGACCGGGCTGATGGCGACCACCGGGTGTTCCCTGCGGCAGAGCATCTGCGGCAGCGACGAGTACCCGGTGATCGCGGTCGGCCCGCAGGGCGGCAGTTCCTGCGTGCCGGACGGCCAGGAGCCGTCCCCGCCGTACGTGCGCTACCCGGACGGCAAGGTGCCGAAGTACGTCGACGACGAGTGGGACGTCTACTGGCGCACCCACGGCATCGACGAGGACAACAGGGTCATCGACCGCTGACGAAGGCCCGCGTCAGCTCCGCCGGACGTCGACCGAGACGACGTGGGTGCCGTCCGGGCGGTCGGCCTCCCCCAGCCGCACCGGGAGCCGGCCGCCGTCGGGCGGTCGCAGGCCGAGCCCGAAGCTGAGGTGTCCCTCGTAGTCACCGGCCACCGCCCATCCGCGCAGCGTCGGGAAGCGGATCGCCGCCGGTGGCAGGTCCGCCGTCCCGCCGCCGCGGGCGTCGTGCGCCTGGGCCGGGTCGAACCGCACCGACAGGTACGCGGTGCCGGGTAGCGTGACCGGCGCCCCGCGCCCCTCGGTCACCACCTGCGGCACGTAGGCGACCTCGTAGGACGGTGTGGGTCCGCGGAAGGCGAACGTGATCCGGCTGAACCCCTCCACCGGGTGGTCGCCGACGTCGATCGCCACCAGGACGGGCAGCGGTTCCCCGGGCGGCGGGGCGACCGGCACCCGTACCCGATGGGCCACCCGGACCGGGCCGCCGGGCACCGCCCAGCCCCAGGTGGCGTGCCAGGACCCGGCGACCGGCTCGGCCTCGGTGGGCACCGGCGGGGTGGGCGTGGCCTCCGGCGTCCCGGTGGCGGCCGGCGCGGACGCCGCCGCGACGGTCGGGGTGGGCGCCGTGGACGCACCGTCGTGGCCGGTCGCCGTGCAGGCCGCCGCGAGCAGCACGACCAGGCCGGCGAGCAGCGGTGCGCGCTGAGGAGTCATGACTCAGTGTCGCTCCGTGACCGGCTCACGCACCAGAGGCGTCCCACCCGGAATCCGCCAGGCAGTAAATGGGGCCGGACGGGTCAGGACCGGGTCCGCAACTCCCCGGTCCTGACCCCGGCCGTCCGGTTCGGTAGCGGTCTGCGCCACGGGAACCCGGCAGGCGTGGCACGACGCCTTCCGCCGGGCTCCGCGCGGCGAGCCGTATGCCCGCACTCAGCTCCACGGTGCTCTTACCACCGGACTCCGGTGCGCCCCCGTCTCACCCCGACGAGACGTGGGCGCGGGCTCAGGTTAGGCGCGTCCGCGCAGGCCGGACAAGCGATGACCGGCGACCACACTTGTGATTGATGTCTATGCCGAATTGCGGCATGTCGGCGTAACGGGGTCACCCGGTTTCGCGCTGTTCGACTTCGAGACGCGGACTGCGCCCGGCCTGCCGCGGCGGCACGGTCCGGGCCGCGACGGCACCGGCGACGAGCGCCAGCGCGGCCACGTGCAGCACCCGTACGCCCGCCGGGGCGGGGACGCCGGCGGCCGGCAGCGCGGGCATCAGCAGCGCGCCGAGCCCGGTGACCGCCAGCGCCACCCGCCAGAACACGTTCGGGTTCGCCTCCGGCGCGGATACGGGTACGCCGCCCGCCCGCAGGCCGCGGCGGGCCTCGTGCACGGCCAGGACGACCACCAGCAGTCCGCCGCCGAGGCCGGCGACCACATCCGCGAACTGGAACCAGTAGACGCCGGTCAGCGCGCGGAAGTCGGCGACGCCGAGCAGCCGGGGCAGTCGCTCGCTGTGACTGAGCCGGTCCCACGCCACGTGACTGAATGCGCCGATCAGCGCCGAGCACACGGTCACCTGCCAGGGGTGACGCACCCGGGCCAGCGTCACGTACCAGGGCCAGCCGAACAACCGCTGCCCGGGCAGGTGCACCGCGATGCCGGCGACCACGCGGCGCACCACCCAGGCGTACACGAGGGCGACCGGCAGGCACCACCAGAGCAGTCCGCCGAGCGTGTGCGTCCGCAGGTTCAGGGCCAGCGGCGTGCCGGTGACCAGGTACCCGACGTCCGGCGCCACCGCGCCGGTGCACAGCGCCACCCCGTCGAACCAGCCCGGCCGCCACCGTTTCAGCGGCAGCACCGGCGCCAGGTGCGACGGGAAGGTCAGCGGCACGTCCCGGACGTTACCGGCCCGCTCAGAAGTGATGGACCAGGTCGGGGAACGCGGCCAGCCGGATCACCCGCTGGTCGGACGGGTCCAGCTCGTCGTGTTCCAGGACCCAGGTGTTCTCGTTCGGGATGAAGACCGCGTTCATCCCGGCGGCCCGGGCGGGCAGGATGTCCGAGCGCGGCGAGTTGCCGATCATCCAGGCGGCCGCCGGGTCGAAGGCGTGCTCTCGGGCCAGCCAGCGGTAGGTGTTCGCGTCCTTCTCCGGGACGATGTGCGCGGCCCGGAAGTGGTGCAGCAGCCCGCAGGCGTCCAGCTTGCGCTGCTGCTCCTCGCGCTCACCCTTGGTCAGCAGCAGCAGCTCGTGCCGGCCTGCCAGGTCGTCGAGCGTCTCGGCCACGCCCGGCATCAGCTCCACCTGGTGCCCGACCAGCGCCGCCGCGAGCTGCTCGATCTCGGCGCGCTCCCGCGCGGTGGCCGGACGCTCGCGCAGCTTCTCCAGGCACTCGCCGAGACTGCGCAGGAAGACCTTGCTGCCGTAGCCGTGCGCGACGGCGTTGGCGCGCTCGATGTCGTCGAGCACCGCGCGGATCCGGGCCCGGTCCAGCGTGGGGTGGTCCAGCCAGGTGAGGAAGTCGTCGATGACGCGCTCGAACAGGACGTTGTTCTCCCAGAGCGTGTCGTCGGCGTCGAAGACCAGCACGGCGGCGTCCCGGCGCGACGGCATCGCGTTCCCCTCCCCCTCGCGGACCCCGCACACCGTACTGCCCGGTCGCCGGACGGGCCACGCGGATTATCCGGTCGGCCGCCGGTTACCGGCGGCTACCCGACTGCGGAATCCCTGGTCGGACGGCATGCTTCGGCCATGACGATCTCACCCGATCATCCACCTGGACGCCGGCGCCGGCGGCGCGCCGCCGTCGCGGTGGCCGCGACGCTCGCCGTCGCGGGCGCGGCGCTGCCGGGAGCCCCGGCACTTGCCGTCAACGCCGCACACACCACAGTGGTCGGCACCAACCCGGTCGACTGGACGCCGCACGCGCTGGACGGCACCGTCCACCGCATCCTCCAGATCGGCAACCGCGTGTACGTCGCCGGCACGTTCAGCAAGGTGCGCAACGCCGGCCAGACGGCCCAGCTGGCGATGCCCCGGCTGGTGGCGCTGGACGCGACCACCGGCCGGATCGACACCACGTTCCGGCCACAGGTCAACGGCGCGGTCAAGGCGCTCGCCGCCGCGCCGGACGGCCGCTCGCTCTACATCGGCGGCGCGTTCACCACTGTCAACGGCACCGCCGCGTCCCGGCTGGCCCGGATCGACGCGGCCACCGGCGCCCGGGTCGCCGGGTTCACCACGCCGGCGCTGAACAACCAGGTGAACGACATGCGCCTGGTCGGTAACCGGCTGATCGTCGGCGGCGCGTTCCAGACCGTCGGCGGGGTGACCCGGCGCGCCCTGGCGGCGGTGAACGCCACCACCGGGGCGGCCGACGCGTCGGTCAACCTGAACCTGGCCGGTCCGCGCACGACCACCTCCGGTGCCACCGCGCCGGTGAAGGTCGAGGCGCTGGACGTCTCCGCCGACGGCCGGCGGCTGGTGTTCGTGGGCGGCTTCAGCAGCGTCGCGGGCGTGGCGCGGCACCAGATCGCCGTCGCCGACCTGAGCGCGGCCGGTGCCACGCTCTCCGGCTGGGCCACCGACCGCTACCAGCCGCAGTGCGCGCGGACGATGCCGGTCTACATGCGCGGCGTCGACATCTCGCCGGACGGCACCTGGTTCGCGGCGGTCACCACCGGCGGCCCGTTCCCGGGCACGCTCTGCGACACCGCGGCGCGGTTCGAGTTCGGTACGGCCACCGGCGGCAAGCAGCCGACCTGGGCCAACTACACCGGCGGCGACACGCTGCTGTCGGTGGCGGTGACCGGCGCGGCGGTCTACGTCGGCGGCCATCAGCGCTGGCTGGACAACCCGCTGGGCCGCAACTCGGCCGGTCCGGGCGCGGTGCCGCGGCCGGGCATCGGGGCGATCCACCCGACCACCGGCAAGGCGCTGCCGTGGAATCCGACGAAGGACCGGGGCGTCGGCACCCAGGAGCTGTACGCCACCGACCGCGGCCTGTGGATCGGCAGCGACACGGTGACGGTGGCCGGGGAGTACCACGCCCGGCTGGCGTTCCTGCCGCTGCCGTGAGCGTACGGGGCGCGGCGGTACCCCCGCCGCGCCCCGCACGTCAGCGGCGCACGGTGAGGATCGGCCGCGTCAGCGGCGCACGGTGAGGATCGGCCGCGTCAGCGGCGCAGGGTGAGGATCAGGTCGGCGACCAGCGCGGTCCAGCCCGTCTGGTGCCAGGCGCCCAGGCCGGCGCCGTTGTCGCCGTGGAAGTACTCCGGGAAGCAGATCAGGTCGCGCCAGTCCGGGTGGGTCTGGAACAGCTGCGCGGCCCCGTAGATCGGTCGCCGTCCCCACCCGTCGCGGGTGAACAGCGAGATCAGCCGCGCGGACAGGTCGTCGGCGATCTCGTCGAGGGTGCGCTTCACCCCGGACCGGGTCGGGTACTCGACCTGGAGGTCGTCGCCGAAGAACGCGGCGTAGTCGCGCAGCGCGCTGATCAGCAGGAAGTTCGTCGGCATCCAGATCGGGCCGCGCCAGTTGGAGTTGCCGCCGAACAGGCCGCTGGTCGACTCGGCCGGCTCGTAGCCGACGCTGAACTCCTGCCCGCCGAGCGTGACCGTGAACGGCTTGTCCAGGTGGGCCCGGGACAGCGTGCGCAGCCCGTACTCGGAGAGGAACTCGTCGGTGTCGAGCATCCGGGCCAGCAGCCGTACCACCTGGTCCGGGGCGACCATCGACAGCAGCCGCTGCTGGCGGCCGTCCGGACCGAGCCGGCGGGCGCCGATCACCTCGGCGTACTCCGGGCGGTTGGTGAGGAACCAGCGCAGCCGGGCGCCCAGCTCGGGCAGGCGGCGCATGGTCCGGGCGGTCAGCCGGGTGACCGCTGCCAGCGGCAGCAGCCCGACCACCGAGCGCACCTTCAGCGGCACCTTCGTGCCGTCGGCAAGCCGCAGCACGTCGTAGAAGAACGCGTCCTCGGCGTCCCAGAGCCCCTGGTGGTACGCGGCGGCGGCGATGTACGCGAAGTGCTCGAAGAACTTGGTGGCGGTGTCCACGTACGCGCGGTCGTGCTCGGCCAGCACGATCGCGATGTCGAGCAGGTTGAGCGCGTACATGGCCATCCAGCCGGTGCCGTCGGACTGCTCCAGCACCCCGGCCACTGGGAGCGCGGCCGAGCGGTCGAACGGGCCGACGTTGTCCAGCCCGAGGAAGCCGCCCTCGAAGACGTTGTTGCCGCCGGTGTCCTTGCGGTTGACCCACCAGGTGAAGTTGAGCAGCAGCTTGTGCATCACCCGGGCGAGGAACTCGTGGTCGCGCGAGCCGTCGATCTCGAAGACCTTCAGCGCCGCCCAGGCGTGCACCGGCGGGTTCACGTCCCCGAACGCCCACTCGTACGCCGGGATCTGCCCGTTGGGGTGCAGGTACCACTCGCGCAGCAGCAGGAGGATCTGCTCCTTGGCGAAGCCCGGGTCGACCCGGGCGATGGTGACGCAGTGGAAGGCGAGGTCCCAGGCCGCGTACCAGGGGTACTCCCACGGGTCCGGCATGGAGATCACGTCGAAGCTGTTCATGTGCCACCAGGCGCTGTTGCGCCCGTGCCGGCGGCCGGCCGGCGGCGGCGCGGAGCCGGGGTCGCCGGCCAGCCACCGTTCGACGTCGAAGTGGTAGAACTGCTTGCCCCACATCAGCCCGGCGATGGCCTGGCGGGCCACCAGCGCCTCGTCGGCGGTGGCGGCGGCCGGGATGACGGTGTCGAAGAACCGGTTCGCCTCGGCCCGGCGCGCCCACAGCACGGTGTCGAACCCGTCGCCCAGGTCGGCCGGGGCGGGCGGCGCGGCGGCCGGCGGCGGCGCGGTACGGGTCAGCCGCAGCCGGATCTGCCGCTGCTCGCCGGCCGGCACGTCCAGCACGTAGTGCAGCGCGCCCTTGGTGCCGGTGCGGTCGGGGTTGACGGTGGCGGCGCCGGCCACGACGTGGTCGTTGATGCCGTCCTTCGGGTACGCCGACCGCCCCGGCAGCCCCCACAGCCGCTCGGCGTTCGTCTCGTTGTCGCACAGCAGCGGCACCGGGTCGCCGTCGCCCTCCAGCAGGATCTGGCCGAGCACCCAGTGGTCACCGACGAGCCGGGCGCCGCCCTGCGCCCCGGCCTCCTCGCCGGTCAGCTTCGGCATCCGGTCGGTGCCGGGCAGGCCCCACGCCCAGGTGTTGCGGAACCACAGCGTGGGCAGCACGTGCAGTGTCGCGTCCTCGGCGCCCCGGTTCGCCACGGTGACCAGCACGCACATGTCGACCGGTGACGCCTTGGCGTAGTCGACTGTCACCGCCCAGTACCTGTCGTCGTCGAAGATGCCGGTGTCGACCAGCTCGTACTCGGTGTCGTCCCGGCCGCGCAGCGCGTTCACCGCGACCAGCTCGTCGTACGGGAAGGCGGCCTGCGGGTAGTGGTAGCGCCAGCGCATGAAGGAGTGCGTCGGGGTGCTGTCGAGGTACCACCAGTACTCCTTGACGTCCTCCCCGTGGTTGCCGCCGTCGCCGCCGAGGCCGAACATCCGCTCCTTGAGGATCGGGTCGCGCCCGTTCCACAGCGCGAGGGCGAAGCAGAACGTCTGCCGGTCGTCGCAGACGCCGGCCATGCCGTCCTCGTTCCACCGGTACGCTCGGGACCGCGCGTGGTCGTGGGGGAAGTAGTCCCACGCCGTGCCGTGTTCGCTGTAGTCCTCCCGGACGGTCCCCCACGCCCGCTCGGACAGATAGGGGCCCCATGCGCGCCAGTCCTGCTCCCCGGCGTCGGCCTGGGCGAGCCGGTGCCGCTCGGGGTCGGGGGACGCGGAGGTCGACCGGTCGGTGATCACTGGCACATCTTCGACGCCACCGGGGTACTTCTCCACAGCGGCCATTGTCGCCGTGGCATGTCACACCTCGCTGCCGGTGGAGGAAAGTTGATCGACATCCGTTTCGGGCCGCGGGTCTGCGGCGAGCTGTCCGCCGCCACCGCGCGGGAATGGCTGGTCACGGACGGGCGCGGCGGGTACGCGATGGGCACCGTTGCCGGGCTGCGTACCCGCCGGTATCACGGGCTGCTCGTGGTGGCCGATGACACGCCGGCGTCCCGCAAGGTGGGACTCGTGAGCCTCGACCCGGCGGTGACGCTGCCGTCCGGGCGGCAGGTCCGCCTCGGCGCGCACGAGTGGTCCTCGGGCGTGGTCGACCCGCGTGGCTTCGAGCTGCTGGAGCACTTCGACCTGGCCGACGGGGTGCCGCGCTGGCGGTGGCGCGTCGGCGACGTGGTGATCGAGCGGGAGATCGCCATGACGTACGGCCGCTCCTGCGTCGCTGTGGTGCACCGGCTGATCTCCGGCGGCCCGGTGCGGCTGGACCTGGCCGCGGCCTGCACCTGGCGCGACGCGCACGGCGAGCGGCGCGCCGACGGCCCCGCACCCCGCCTGGAACCGGCGGCCGGCGGCGCGGTGGTCGACGGCGCGTACCGCCTGGCCGGACCGGACTGGACCCCGGAAGGGCAGTGGTGGCACGGGGTCCGCCACCGGACCGAGGCCGAGCGCGGCCTGCACCCGGACGAGGACCTCTGGTACGCGGGCCGGTTCACCGGCGCGCTCGACGAGCCGGGCGCGACCGTGTCGGTGCTGGCCTGGGCGGACGACCTGGCCGAGGAGCCGCCGCCGGCGACCGCCGTGGTCGAGGCGGCCCGGCGGCGCAGCCGCGCGGTGGTGGCGGCGGCGAAACCCGGCGACGCGGTCGAGGCGACGCTCGCGCTCGCCGCCGACGCGTTCGTGGTACGCACCGCCACCGGCCCGGACGTGGTCGCCGGCTACCCCTGGTTCGGGGCCTGGTCGCGGGACACGATGATCTCCTACGAGGGGCTGTTCCTGTGCACGAACCGGGCCGACGAGGGCCGGGACCTGCTGCGGGCGTACGCGGCCACGCTGAACGAGGGCATGCTGGCGAACACGGCCGACACCGGCCGGGTCGAGTACAACACCGTCGACGCGACGCTGTGGTTCCTGCACGCGGTGCACCGGCACGTCACCGTCACCGGCGACACCGACCTGGGCGACGAGCTGCTGCCCGCGCTGCACGGCGTGGTCGAGGCGCACGTCGCGGGCACCCGGTACGGCATCGGCGTCGACCCGGCCGACGGGCTGCTGGCCCAGGGCGGCCCGCCGGACGTGGCGCTCACCTGGATGGACGCCCGGGTGTACGGGGTACCGGTGACCCCGCGTACCGGCAAGCCGGTCGAGGTCAACGCGCTGTGGATCAACGGGCTGGCCGGGCTCGCCGAGCTGACCGAGCTGGCCGGACGCGACGCCGCCGCGCTGCACGCCCTGCACCACCGGGCCACCGCCGCGTTCCGGGAGCGCTTCCCCGCGCCGGCCGGCTGGCTGTACGACGTGGTGGACGCGCCGGCGCCCGCGTACCCGCTGGGCGGGGCCGCACACCACGACGACGACCTGCTGCGCCCCAACCAGCTGCTCGCCTGGTCCCTGCCGCACGCGCCACTGGACCCGGACGAGGCCACGCTGCGCCGGATCACCGAGGCGCTGTTCACCCCGCTCGGGCCGCGCAGCCTCGCCCCGGACTCCCCCGGCTTCACCGGGCGGCACCGGGGCGGACCCGCCGAGCGGGACTCCGCGTACCACCAGGGCACCGTCTGGCCGTGGCTGACCGGGCCGCTGCTGGACGCGTACCGCCGGGCCGGGCTGCCCACCGACGACCTGCTCGTGGGTCTGGTGGGCCACCTCGCCGAGGACGGCCTGGGCTCGGTCAGCGAGACCGCCGACGGCGCGGCGCCGCACGCGGCCACCGGCTGCCCGTTCCAGGCGTGGTCGGTGGCCGAGCTGCTGCGCGCGCGGCGGATGCGCCGGTAACGCGTTACAGACCGGCAACCGGCGCGTCGCCGCCGGTTATCGACCCCTCGGCAGGATGGGTGCCGACCCCACCGGACACCGCGGCGACGCCGCCGCCGGGGTGGGGACGCCACAACTCAAAGGGGGCCGCGTGTCAGCTGACGCCGAAGTGATCGACATCCAGCCCGCCCGGCGCCTGCGGGTGCTGCTGCTCTCCTGGGAGTACCCGCCGGTGCTCGTCGGTGGCCTCGGCCGCCACGTCCACGCGCTGTCAGTGGCGCTTGCCGCCGCCGGGCACGAGGTCACTGTCGTCACCCGCCACGCCGAGGGCGCTCCCCTGGAGGAGTACGCCGAGGGCGTGCGCGTCGTCCGCGCCGCCGAGGATCCGGTCCGGTTCCCGCTGGCCACCGGTTCGCTGCTGGCCTGGACGATGGCGTTCAACCACACGCTGACCCGGGCCGCGCTGCGCGCCGCCTCGTCCGGCACCTACGACGTGATCCACGCCCACGACTGGCTGGTCGCGCACACCGCCGTCACGCTGGCCGAGCACCTGGACGTGCCGCTGGTGACCACGATCCACGCCACCGAGGCGGGCCGGCACCAGGGCTGGCTGCCGGAGGAGATGAACCGCACCATCCACGGTGTCGAGCACTGGCTGAGCAACGCCTCCGGCCGGGTGATCGCCTGCTCCGGGTACATGCGCGACCAGGTGGCCCGGCTGTTCGGCGTACCGTCCGGGCGCATCGACGTGGTCGCCAACGGCGTCGACGACCGGGCCTGGCGGGCGCGGCCGCACGCGGTCGCCTCTGCCCGGGCGCGCTTCGCCGCGGGCGGGCCGCTCGTCGGGTACGCCGGCCGCCTGGTCTACGAGAAGGGCGTGCAGCACCTGGTGCACGCCGTGCCGCACCTGGCGAGGCGGCACCCCGGCCTGCGGGTGGTGATCGCCGGAGACGGGCCGTACCGGGACGAGCTGGTCGACCAGGCGCGGCGGCTGCACCTCGGGGACACGGTCCGGTTCGCCGGCTTCATGGACGCCACTCAACTGCCCGCGGTGCTCGCCGCCACCGACGCCACGGTGATCCCCAGCCTCTACGAGCCGTTCGGCATGATCGCGCTGGAGGCGGCGGCCGCCGGAGCGCCGCTCGCGGTCGCGCGTACCGGCGGGCTGGCGGAGATCGTCGAGCCCGGGGTCACCGGTGTGACGTTCCCGCACGGCGACCCGGACGCGCTGGCCGGTGCCGTCGACCGGCTGCTCGGCGACGAGGTGTTCGCCCGGCGGGTGGCGCGCAAGGCGCGCAGCATGGTCAGCCGGCGCTACACCTGGTCGGCGATCGCCGCCCGCACCGCCGCCGCCTATGCCACCGCCCGCCGCGACCACGACACGTTCCAGGCCCGCCGGGCCACCGCCCTGCTGGCCGGCGACCGGTCCCCGATCACCGTCCCGGAGGGGAACCTGCTCGCCGGCGCCGCAAGTTAGGGGCATGACGCACTGACATGCGATAGGTACCGTCCGATCCGTTGGCTATTGTGGACCACTGACCAGCGGTGAGGAGTGCGGTGCGGGAGGTATTGATCGCGGGGCGGTACCGCCTGCTCGAACTGGTCGGCCGCGGCGGGATGGGCCAGGTCTGGCGGGCGCGCGACGAGGAGCTGCAGCGCGAGGTCGCGGTGAAGCAGGTCGTGCCGCCGAACTGGCTCGCCGAGAACGAGCAGGACGAGCTGCGCGCCCGTACGCTGCGCGAGGCACGGACGTCCGCGCGGCTCAACCACCCCAACGTGGTGCGGGTCTACGACGTGGTCCGGGTCCAGGGCGAACCCTGGCTGATCATGGAGTACGTCCCGTCGCGCTCGCTCCAGGAGATCATCGAGACCGACGGGCCGCTGCCGCCCGGCCGGGCCGCCGAGATCGGCCTGTCGGTGCTCGCCGCGCTGCGCGCCGCGCACGACGCCGGGGTGCTGCACCGGGACGTGAAGCCCGCGAACGTGCTGCTGGCCCGGGACGGGCGGGTGCTGCTCACCGACTTCGGGCTGGCCGTGTTCCAGGGCGGCGACGGCGCGATGACCCGGCCCGGCCTGGTCCTCGGCTCCCCCCAGTACGTGGCCCCGGAGCGGGCCGCCGACGGCGTGTCGAGCGTCGAGGCGGACATGTGGTCGCTCGGCGCCACGCTGCACGCCGCGGTGGAGGGCCGCTCCCCGTACGCCCGCAGCACCGCGATGGCCACGCTCGCCGCGCTCGCCACCCGGCCGCCCGACCCGGCTCCGCACGCCGGCCCGCTGACGCCGGTGCTGACCGGGCTGCTGCGGCGCGATCCGCGTACCCGCCTGGGGCACCGCGAGACGGCCCGCCTGCTCGGCGTCGCCGCGGTGTCGGAGGCCGACGCGGAGGCCGCCGGGTCGGCGGGCCGCGCCACCGCCGCGCCGGCCGAGCGGCCGGCCGGCGGACGCGAGGCCGACGCGGCGGGTGACGAGCCGGGGTCACCGGGGAACCCGGCGGCCCCGGGTGGCATCTACCCGGACCTGATGCCACCGGCCGCCGCCGCCCGCGCGTGGAGCCGGGCGGCGAAGCGCAGCGAGTGGGCCCCGCCCGCCGAGGGCGACCGCGCGCCACCGAGCGGCGAGGCGGCCGACGCCTCCGGTCCGGCCGGTGCGGGCGCCCGTTCGGTCCCGGCCGCCCGCGCGGACATCGGCGGTCCGGCGTCCCCGGCCGGCCGCTCGGGAGCGCTCGGGCGCACGGACGCGGCCGGTTCGTCGGCGCCGATCGGCCGTGCGGAGGGAAACCTCCGTCCGGACGCGAACGGCGGCTCGGGAGCGGTCGGCGGCTCGGGAGCGGTCGGAGGGGCTGTCGGAGGCACGGTCGTCGGCGCGGGCGCGGCCGGCCCGGGCGGCGGTTCGCAGGTGGTCGGAGGCCCGAGGACGGTCGGTGGGCCCTCCGCGGCGGGCGGTCCGCCCGCCGGTGGCCCGGCCGGGGACGGCGGCTCGGGTGCGGTCGGCCGCGCGGCCGCTGTGGGTCGCGCGGCACCACCGACGAGCGCCCGGCCCGGTGAACCGGAACGCGGCCAGGCGGCCGAACCGGAGCAGGCCGCGACCGCGGAACCGTCCCGGGGCGGGCCGGCCCGCCCGGCCCCGATCAGCCTCGGCCCCACCGTCCTCACCAGCTTCGTCGACCCGGGCAGCCCGGGCGGCCCCGAGTCGGCGCCCCGCGCCGACGCCCTCAGCCCGGTGCACATCGTCGGCCCCGGCGCCGCGCCGGTAGGCAAGCCTCCACCGGTCGCCCACAGCGGGCCGGTCGACAGCGGCGCCGTTCACCCGGCCCCGCCCCGGCCCGCCGGTGTCCCCCGCCCCGCCGATCCCCCGCTCACCTCCGGCGACGGGAACCCGCTGCACCGCTGGGGAATCGTGCTGGGCGCCGTGCTGCTGGCGGTGGCGACCGGGGTGGGCACCGCGCTGGCTATCACCGGTGGCCGCGACGATCCGCCGCAGGCGGGCAGTTCCACCGAGGCCGTCGCCCGCCCGTGGGACCGCCCGCCCGGGCCGGGCGCGCCGCCTCCGCCGTTCCCCTGCGTCCGGCCCGACGTGGCCGGTACACCGGTCCGCAAGGGACCACCACCGGACGACCCGCCGGTGACCGTTCCGGCCGGCTGGGTCTGGCCCGCCGACACCGGCGGCTTCCGGATCGCCCTGCCCGCCGGCTGGTTGCAGCTGCGCTCCGGCGACACCACCTGCTTCCAGGACCCGGAGACGCGGCGCATCCTGGGCGTCGAGCCGTACCCGGGCGGTGATCCGGTGGGCCGGCTGAAGTCGTCCGAGCGGGATCTCACCTCGGCCGGCCGGCTGCCGCACTACCAGAAGGTCCGGCTGGAGTCCGACGGCCCGGGCGCGGCGTGGGAGTGCCGCTGGACCGCGCCGTACGGGGAACGGATGCGCGCGTTGCGCGTGCTGCCAGGCGAGCGGGCCGGATGGACGCTCGGCTGGACCACCTCCGACGCCGACTGGCCCGCCGCCTCGAAGCAGTTCGCCGTCATCCGCGCGAGCCTCGGCACGGTCCGGCCCACCCGTACCGCGGGCTGATGCGGCGCGGTGGGCACCACTTCCCCAGTGGACCGTCCGGCTGATGCCCCGCTGTCGCACGGGCTGACTACAGTGGCGTAGTTTTTGTGGATCAAGATCTTCGGGAAGGGCGAGCCGAGATGATGGGACCGTCCCACGCGCTCTCGGGCGCGGCGGTGTGGCTGACCGGCTCCTGGGCGATGGCCCAGTTCGCGGACTACCACCAGACACCGCTGGCCCTGGCGGTGGGCACCGCGGTCTGCGCCGGCGGGGCGCTCTTCCCAGACCTGGACCTGTCCGGGAAGGTCACCCGCAACCAGGGCGGCGCCACCGTGGCCCGCACCTTCGGCGTGGTCAGCCTCTTCGTCGCCGAGGTGATGGAGAAGATCTCGCTCGGCGTCTACTACGCCACCAAGCTGAGCAAGGACCCGCGCCGCAACAACGGGCACCGCACGCTGACCCACACCATCCCGTTCACCGTGCTCGTCGGCTGGGGCACCACCGCACTGTGCGCCCACTACGGCAAGTGGGCGGTGGTCGGCATCCTCTTCTTCATGATCGGCCTGGCGCTGCGCGGGCTGTTCGACAAGTGGGCCGAGCGTGCCGGCTGGGTGGTGGTCACGCTGGTGTCCGCCGCCGCGGCCTGGTTCACGTTCGCCAACCTGCCCGGCGACCGGGGCTATCCGATGATCGGGCTCGCGGTCGGGGTGGGCTGTTTCGTGCACATCCTCGGCGACATGATCACCCGGGCCGGGGTGCCGATCCTGTGGCCCATCCCGATCAAACGCCGGATGTGGACGATGGTCGGCCTGCCCAACAAGATCGCCCTGCGTACCGGCAGCAAGGCCGAGACGGTGGTGCTGCGCACCGCGATGACAATCCTGTCCGTCCTGGCCGCGGTGGGGCTGGTCGCCCCGTCGGTGCTGCAGCGCTTCGACATCCAGGTGTAGGTCAGCGCGCCTCGGCGCGTACCGGTCGGGCGCTGGCCGCCCGGGCCCGGATCAGCCGGGCGGTCCAGCCCACGCCGCGGGCGGTGAGCGCGTACGCCGCCGTCGGCGGGAGGGCCAGCAGCGCGGCGATCCCGGCCACCAGCGGCACCCGAGGGCCGGGCACGTCCGTGGCGACCGCCACCGCGGCGGTGTAGCCGGCGGCCAGCACGACTGCGACGAGCCCGGCGTACGCGAGCGCCGGACCGGCCCGCCGCCGTCCCGCCACCGCACCGAGCGCGACAGCCGGCGCGAACAGCAGCGGCAGCGCCGCCACACCGAGCAGCGCCGCGATCAGCACCAGCAGCGGTCCGGCCAGCGGGCCGCCCGGGTCGGCGCCGGTGACCAGCGCGTACGCCAGCAGGCCGAGGTAGCCGGCGACCGCCTCCGCGACGACGACGAGCCACGCCGCGACTGCTCCGGCGAGATGACGAGCGACAGTGGTGCCCACGTTGTCCCCCTCCCCCGTGCGGACGGCGCCACGACCGTCCGATGAGAACGGTAGTGCCCGGGACGGCGGCGGGCAGAGGCCGCACCCGGCATCACTCTGAGTAGGGAAGCAGTAGTCGTCGATCGTCCGCGCGGACGATCGACGACACGCTAATGCGCATTAGCGCCGAGGTTCGCCTACTGTCGCGCGCTCGGTCGACCCTTGTCAAGATCTCCGCCCGAACAACCGCCGGACGGCGGCGGACGCGGTTGCTAATCCGCATTACATCAGGGAGTTCATCGAACGGAAATCTTCCGGCCACCCCTTGACAGGACGCCGGGAGAGCAGAGAGGCTCCATCCCGACCCGATCGCTAATACGCATTAGCGGAAGTGGAAGGACCGACGTGACCCCTCCCCCCAGGCGTGTCACCCAGCGTGACATCGCGCGCATGGCCGGCGTCAGCCAGGCGACCGTGTCGCTGGTGCTCAACAACCGCACCGACGCCGACGTCCGGATCGCACCGGAGACACGGGACCGGGTGTTGCAGGTCATCGCCGAGACGGGATACGCCGCCGATCCGGCCGCCCGCCGCCTCGCCTCCGGGTTCAACCGGATCATCGGCGTCTTCACCTACGAGCCGGCCTTCCCCAGTGGCAGCCGGGACTTCTTCCACCCGTTCCTGCTCGGCATCGAGGAGTACGCCGAACGGGTCGGCTGCGACCTGCTGCTGTTCACCAGCGCCCCGGTGGTGGACGGCCGGCGGCGCATCTTCCACCAGGACAACCGGCTGCGGCTGGCCGACGGCTGCATCCTGCTCGGCCGGGAGATCGACGGCGCGGAGCTGCTCCGGCTCAACCGCGACGGGTTCCCCTACGTCGCCGTCGGACGCCGCGACGACGCCGGCGGCCCGGTGCCCTACGTCGGCGCCGACTACGCCAGCGCGGTCCACCGGCTGGCCGAGCGGGCGGTGGAACTGGGACACCGGCGTCTGACGTACGTGGGCATGGGCACCTCGGCCGAGTCCTCGCACGACCGGCGCAGCGGTTTCCACGCCGGCGCGACCGGCGCGGACGGCGCCCGCCAGATCACCGCGACGGCGGAGACCGCCGACGCCACAGTGGACGACCTGCGGGCCGACGGCAGCACCGTCGCCTTCGTGGAGGACTTCGCCACCGCCGTGGCGCTGGAGGCGGCCGCCCGCCGCAAGGGGCTGACGGTGCCCGGTGACCTGTCCGTCGTGACCCTCGGCGACCCGACCGTCCCGGTGCCCACCGACATCACGTTCACCGGGTTCCGCATCCCGCGCGAGGAGATGGGCCGCCAGGCCGTCGAGGTGCTGACCGGCGTCATCGACGGCAGCGCCGGCGGCCTCCAGCAACGGCTCCTGCCCTGCGAACTCGTCGAGGGCGACACCCTCGGCGTCCCTGGATCGGCGGCCGACCGGCGCTGACACGCCCGGCCGCGCAACTGGAAGGAAGCAAGTGGTACTAATGCGTGCGGACGTCCTCGTCGTCGGGGGCGGACTGGGCGGTGTCGCCGCGGCGCTGGCCGCGGCCCGTGCCGGCCGGTCCGTCATCCTGACCGAGGAGTTCGACTGGCTCGGCGGGCAGCTCACCAGCCAGGCGGTCCCGCCGGACGAGCACTCCTGGATCGAGCAGTTCGGCGCCACCGCGAGCTACCGGGAGTTGCGCGACGGCATCCGCGACTACTACCGCCGCCACTACCCGCTGACCGAGCGGTCCCGGGCGTGGACCGACCTGAACCCGGGTGCCGGCTGGGTGAGCCGGCTCTGCCACGAGCCCCGCGTCGCGGTCGCGGTCCTGGAGCAGATGCTCGCGCCGTACCGGGGGTCCGGGCGGCTGACGGTGCTGCAGCCCTACCGGCCGGTCGCGGCCGAGACCGACGGCGACCGGGTCACCGGCGTCACGCTCGCCCATCGGGACCGCGACGAGCGGATCGAGGTGGAGGCGCCGTACGTCCTGGACGCCACCGAGACCGGTGAGCTGCTGCCGCTGACCGGCACCGAGTACGTGACCGGGTTCGAGTCGCAGGCGCAGACCGGTGAGCCGAGCGCGCCCGCCGAGGCTCAGCCGCTGAACATGCAGGCGGTGTCCGTCTGCTTCGCGCTGGACCACGTCGACGGCGACCACACCATCGACCGGCCCGCCGGCTACGACTTCTGGCGCGACTACAAGCCGGACTTCTGGGGCGACCGGCTGCTGTCCTGGCGGTCGCCGCACCCGCGCACGCTGGAGATCGTCGAGCGCAGCTTCACGCCGAACCCGGACGACGACCCGCTGGGCGTCAACGCCGACCAGCGGCTCAACCCGGGCGACGGCAACCTGTGGACGTTCCGGCGCATCGCGGCGCGGCGCAACTTCGTCGACGGCGCGTACGGCAGCGACATCACGCTCGTCAACTGGCCGATGATCGACTACTTCGAGGGCCCGGTCATCGACGTGCCGAACGCGTCCTGGCACCTGTCCCAGGCGCGCGAGCTGTCGTACTCCGCCCTGTACTGGCTGCAGACCGAGGCGCCCCGCGCCGACGGCGGCACCGGCTACCCGGGGCTGCGGCTGCGCGGCGACGTGACCGGCAGCCCCGACGGGCTGGCGCAGGCGCCCTACATCCGGGAGTCGCGCCGCATCCGCGCCGAGTACACCGTGGTCGAGCAGGACCTCTCCCTGGCCGTACGCGGCGAGCACGGCGCGGTGAGCTACCCCGACTCGATCGGCGTCGGCATGTACCGCATCGACCTGCACCCGTCGACCGGCGGCGACAACTACATCGACGTCGGCTCCTGCCCGTTCGAGATCCCGCTCGGCGCGCTCATCCCGCAGCGGATGGAGAACCTGCTGCCGGCCGGCAAGAACATCGGCACCACGCACATCACCAACGGCAGCTACCGACTGCACCCGGTCGAGTGGAACGTCGGTGAGGTCGCCGGCCTGCTGGCCGACTTCTGCCTTGCGCGGGGCGAGTCCCCGCGCGCGGTCCGCGGCACCCCCCGCCTGCTGGCCGAATTCACGGACCGCATCTCGGCCGCCGGCGTGGAATGCCGCTGGCCGCAGATCGCGGGCTACTGAACCCCCGGTGAGGAGAAGAAAGTGAGATACGGAAGACTGTCCGGCCTGGTCGCGGCGACCATGACCGGTGTGCTCGCCCTGACCGCCTGCGGCGGTGGCGGCGACGCCAAGGACGACGGTCCGGCGAGCCTGCGGATGACCGTCTGGTCGGCGAACGAGGCGCACCTCAAGCTGTTCAACGAGATCGCCGACGAGTACCGCAAGAACAACCCGGACGTCGCGGAGATCAAGTTCGACCCGCTGCCGTTCGAGAACTACACCACGACGCTGACCACGCAGATCGCCGGCGGCAACGCGCCGGACCTCGCGTGGATCTTCGAGAACTCGGCGCCGGACTTCGTCGCCTCCGGCGCGCTGAGCCCGCTCGACGACACCTTGAAGAAGGCCGACGGCTACCAGTACGACGACCTGTCCCCCGCCACGCTGAAGCTCTGGCAGAACGACGGGAAGCTCTTCGCGTACCCGTTCTCGACCTCGCCGTTCGGCGTGTTCGTGAACAACGACATGCTCAAGAAGGCCGGGCAGAAGACCCCGGCCGAGCTGATCGCGGCCGGGCAGTGGAACTGGGACACCGCGCTCGCCGCGGCCGGCGCCACCGCCGCGAAGTCGGGCAAGGCCGGGCTCGTGGTCCGCGACTTCGACTACAAGGGCTGGGACAACCTGGCCACGTTCTGGACCGGCTGGGGCGCCCAGGCGTGGAGCGAGGACGGCCGCAGCTGCGGGTTCAACAGCCCGGAGATGGTCGAGGCGATGACCACGCTGCACAAGGCGATCTTCACCGGCAAGGCGCTGCCCGGTCCGGGCACGACCGCCGACTTCTTCGCCGGTGACGCCGCCATGACCGTCACCCAGATCTCCCGTGCCTCCCTGCTGAAGGAGAACGGCTTCGACTGGGACCTGGTCCCGCTGCCGGCCGGCCCGAAGGGCCCGTACGCGGTGGTCGGCCAGGCCGGCATCGGCGTGATGAAGAAGAGCCCGCACGCCGAGCAGGCCGCCGACTTCCTGGCCTTCTTCACCAACCCCACCAACTCGGCGAAGCTGGCCCAGTTCTTCCCGCCGCCGCGGCAGTCCCAGCTGACCGCCGAGACGCTGGCGAAGACGAACCCGAAGCTCAAGCCGGAGCAGCTGCAGAAGGTCGTCATCGACGGCATCACCAACGGCACCGTCAAGCCCAGCCACTCCGGGCAGGCCGAGCTGAGCCAGCAGGTGCGCGCCGCGCTCGACCCGCTGTGGAAGGCGGACGCGGACGTCAAGGGCGTACTCGACGGCGTCTGCTCCAAGATCCAGCCGCTGCTGGCGAAGTAGGGCCGAGGATCATGACCCAGACGGACACCAGGGTGGGCCCGGCTGCTGCCGGGCCCGCCCCGGGCCGGGCCCGGCCGTTCTGGACCACCCGCCGCCGGGACCAGCTCACCGGATACCTGTTCATCACCCCGCAGCTGCTCGGCAGCGTGGTCTTCGTGATCCTGCCGCTGGTCCTCGTGGTCTGGTACAGCCTGCACGAGTGGAACGTGCTGGCCGGCAGCTTCGACTACATCGGCACCGACAACTACGCCGCGCTGGCCGACGACCCCAACCTGGGCCCGGTGCTGCGGTCGACCGGCCTGTTCTCGGTCGGCCTGGTCGTGTTCAACCTCGGCCTGGCGTTGCTGCTGGCCGTCCTGCTCAACCAGAGGCTGCGCGGGACCATCGTGTTCCGCACCCTGTTCTTCTCCCCCGTGGTGGTCTCGCTGGTCGCGTGGACCATCGTGTGGGGCTTCCTGTTGCAGGACAACGGCGGCATCAACGGCCTGCTCGACACGATCGGCGTCGACGGCCCCAACTGGCTGCGCGGCGAGGGCACGGCGATGCTGTCGGTGATCGTCGTGCAGGTGTTCAAGAACGTCGGCCTGAACATGGTGCTGTTCCTGGCCGCCCTGCAGGGCGTGCCGGCCGAGCTGTACGAGGCCGCCGAGGTGGACGGCGCGAGCCGGATGCGCCAGTTCTGGCGGATCACGGTGCCGCTGATCAGCCCGACGATCATGCTCACGTCGATCATCACGGTGGTCGGCTCGCTGCAGGTCTTCGCGCAGATCGCGGTGCTCACCCAGGGTGGGCCCGGCACCTCGACCACGGTGCTCGTCTACTACCTCTACCAGCAGGCCTTCCAGTTCCATCACTTCGGCTACGGCGCGACGCTGTCGATCCTGCTGTTCGTCATCGTGCTCGCGCTGACGGTGCTGCAGTGGCAGATGCGCAAGAGGTGGGTCTTCCATGAATCGTGACCTGTCCCGGCGGACCAAGCTGGTGCTCTACGGCGTACTGATGGTCCTCGCCGTCCCGTTCGTGTTCCCCACCTGGTGGATGGTCACCTCGTCGCTGAAGCCGGTGGCGGACATCTTCTCCTTCCCGCCGCAGCTGCTGCCGACCGATCCGCGGCTGGACGCGTACCGGCGGGTGTTCGAGCTGCAGCCGTTCGGGCAGCAGTACCTGAACAGCCTCTACATCGCGCTGCTGGTCACCGTCGGCACGCTGGCCGTGGCGTCGCTGGCCGGGTACGCGTTCGCGCGGATCCGGTTCCGGGGGCAGAACGTGCTGTTCCTGGTCGTCCTCGCGGGCCTGCTCATCCCGAGCGAGGTGACGATCGTGCCGCTGTTCCAGATGTTCTTCAAGCTCGACCTGATCGACACCCACTGGCCGCTGATCCTGGTGCCGATCTTCGGGGCGCCGAGCGTGCTGGCGACGTTCATCATGCGGCAGTTCTTCATCAGCCTCCCCGGTGAGCTGGAGGAGGCGGCGCGGGTCGACGGGCTGGGACGCTTCGCCACGTTCTGGAAGATCGCGCTGCCGCTGTCCCGGCCCGCGCTCGGCGCGGTGGCCATCTTCACGTTCCTGCACAGCTGGAACCTGTACCTGGAACCGATCGTGTTCCTCTCCTCGCCGGACAAGTTCACCCTGCCGCAGGCGCTCACCCAGTTCGTCGACGCGTACGGCGGTCCGATGTGGGACGTGCAGCTCGCGGCGGCGTCGATGACCGCGCTGCCGGTGCTGGCGGTGTTCGTCATCGCGCAGAAGCAGTTCGTCGAGGGCCTCGCGCACACCGGTCTGAAGGGATGACCGAGCCGGTCGTCGGGATCGACATCGGCGGCACCAAGACCGCCGTCGCCCTGGTCGGTCCCGGCGCGCGGGTGCTCGACCGCCGCGAGGCGACCACCCCCGCGCGCGGCGGGCCGGCCGCGGTGCTGGACACCGCCGCCGGCCTGGCCGCGGAGCTGCTCGCCGCCGCCGGCCCCGGGCCGGTCGGGGTGGGCACCGCGGGCACCGTCGACCCGGCGACCGGCGCCATCCGGTACGCCACGGACAGCCTGCCCGGGTGGGCCGGCACCCCGGTCGCCGACGAGCTGGCAGCGCGGCTGGGCCGGTCGGTGCGCGTCACCAACGACGTCGCCGCGGCGGCGCTCGGCGAGTGCTGGGCCGGCGCCGGACGGGGCCGGGGGCACGTGTTGCTGGCCGCCGTCGGCACCGGGCTGGGCGGCGCGATCGTCAACGACGGGCGGGTCGAGGGCGGCGCCCGGGGCGCGGCCGGCCAGCTCGGGCACCTGCCGGTCCCGGGCGCGCACCGGCTGCGCTGCGGCTGCGGCCGGTACGGGCACCTGGAGGCGATCGCCTCCGGCACCGGCCTGGCCGCCGCGTACGCGCTCACCGGCGGTGACCCGGTCACCGGCCGGGAGGTGGCGCGGCGTGCGGCGGCCGGTGACGCGGCCGCCCGGCAGGTCGTCGACCGGGCCGGCGCCGCGCTCGGCGCGGCCCTGGCCGGGCTGGTCGCCCTGCTCGACCCGGACGCGGTGGTGGTCGCCGGCGGCGCCGCCGCCACAGTGCTTCCCGCCGCGACGGCCGCCTACCGGGCGGAGCTACCCGACGGCTGGGCGCACGTGCCGCTGCTTTCCGCGGCGCTGGGCGCCGACGCGGTGGTGGTCGGCGCCGCCCGGCTCGCCACCGCACCGATCCACCACGACGGAGGAACAAGCACGTGAGTGTCCTGGACGACCTGGCCGGCGGGCTGGTCGTGTCCTGCCAGCCGCTGCCCGACGACCCCGGCGACCCGATGCGCGACCCGTACGTCCAGGCCCGCGTGGCCGCCGCCGTCGTCCGCGGGGGCGCGGTGGCGGTCCGGGTCAACGGCCCCGACGACGTGCGGGCGGTACGCGCCGCCGTCGACGTGCCGGTGATCGGGTTGTACAAGCACGGCACGCAGGGCGTGTTCATCACCCCGACCGCCGGGCACGCCCTCGAAGCGGCGCGGGCCGGGTCGCACGTCGTCGCGGTGGACGCCACCGACCGCCCCCGGCCCGACGGCCGGACCTTCGCCGACACCGTCCGCGCCGTGCACGACCAGACCGGCGCGCTGGTCCTGGCCGACGTCGCCACTGTGGCCGAGGGCGTCGCCGCCGTCGAGGCCGGCGCGGACGCGGTCGCCACCACGCTGTCCGGCTACACGCCGGCCGGCCCACCGATCGACGGGCCCGACCTCGGGCTCGTGGCGCGACTCGCCGCGCTGCTGCCCGTACCGGTGATCGCCGAAGGGCGCTACCGGACCACGGAGCAGATCAGCCGGGCCTTCGAGGCGGGCGCCCACGCGGTGGTGACGGGCAACGCCGTCACCTCACCGCTGTGGATCACCCGCCGGCTGGTTCCGGCCACCCCCCGGGCGGCGAGCGCGCCGGAGAAAAGGGAGCATCGATGAAGAGAAGAACCCTTCTTGCGGCCACCGGCGCGGCCGGCCTGGCCACCGTCGCCCTCGGCGGCCCCGCCTTCGCCCGGCCCGCCGGCCGGCGACCGAGCGTGGCGCTGGTGCCGCTGGACGACCGGCCGGTCAACACGTACTGCGCGGAGATGACCGGTGCGAGCGCCGACGCCGAGGTGCTGCTGCCGCCGCGGAACCTGCTGGGCCGTTTCTTCACCCCCGGTGACGGTGCCGGCATCGCCCGCTGGCTCGACGGCACCGACGGCGTCGACGGGTACGTGATCTCGGTGAGCATGCTGGCGTACGGGGGCCTGATCGCCTCACGTACCGCCGCACCGGCCCTGGCCGACGCGTTGCGCAACCTGGAGGCGATCCGGCGGCTGCGCGCACGCCGGTCCGGCGCGGTGATCGAGGTGCACGACACGATCCAGCGGCTCGCGATCACCAGCACCGGCACCGACCTGGACAACTACCGTGACCTGCTGGTCCAGTGGGCCAAGCTGTACGACCAGGTGGTCAACCTGGGCCAGGAGTCGCTGCGCGGCCAGCTCGACGCCGTGCGGGCGCGCATCCCCGACGCCGTGGTCGAGGACTACCTGGCCGCGCGGGCACGCAACCACCAGGTCAACCGGCTGATGGTGGAGTGGGTCGCGGACGGGACGATCAGCCACCTGGTGCTCTCCGAGGACGACACCGCGCCGGTCGGCCTGGCCCGCGCCGAGCGGGTCGAGCTGGAGGCGCTGGTGGCGCGGCTCGGCGTCGGCGACCGGGTGGAGATCTTCCCCGGCGCCGACGAGGTCAACGCGCTGCTGGTCGCGCGGGTCGTCGCCGCCGGTGCCGCGCCCACCTACCGGGTGGAGTACGCCGGGGTGTCCGGCGAGGGCTGGACCGCCGCGCTGGAGGGCATCCCGTTCGCGGAGAACATCCGCCGGCACGTCACCTCGGTGGGCGGCCGGGTGGTGACCGGCGACGCGGACATCGTCCTCGCGGTGAACACCCCCTCGGCGGCGGCCGGGCAGCGGGCCGCCGACCTGGACGCGTTCGTCGGCCGCATCGGTGAGCTGCTGGCCGCCGGCACCCCGGTGATCGTGGTGGACCCGCTGATCGTCAACAAGGGCGACCACGACCTGGTGTCCCGGATGGAGGCCCGCCTGGACCTGCCGGCGCTGCTGTCGTACTCGGGGTGGAACACCGGCGGCAACGCGCTCGGGCTGGCGCTCGCGCACGGCACCGCGCGGTGGGCGTACCTGCGCAGCTCCGGCAGCGGCTTCGGCGTGCCGGAGCTGCGCGGGCCGGCCCGGGCGCACGCCGAGTACCTGCTCTACCGGTTCGTCAAGGACGACCCGTGGAAGAACGTGGTGCAGGTCGAGGCGTACGCGCACGCCCGGGCGCAGGGCTGGGACCCGCTGGCGCTGACCGCCGAGCAGAAGCGCTACTTCGACGGCTGGGTACGCGACCGGCTGGTGCCGCTGACCGAGCGGTACTTCGCCGACCACTTCGCCGGGCACGAGCTGGTGCTCGGGGTACGCGGACGCAAGACGTTCACCGCGACGCTGGACCGGGTCACCGCGGTGCGGGTCGAGCTGCCGTGGGACCGGCTGTTCGAGGTCACGCTGGAGCCGAGCCTGCGGCTGCGCTGATCGGTGCGGGTGCGGTCCGCCCGGGCCGCACCCGCGTCACCGGGCCGTCAGCAGGCAGAACTCGGTGCCGTCCGGGTCGGCCAGCACCACGTCGCCGGCGGTGTGCCGGCCCGTACCGGCCCGGGTCGCGCCGAGCGCCAGCAGCCGGTCGACCTCCGCGTCCCGGTCACCGTCCGCGACCAGATCCAGGTGTACGCGGTCCCGCCCACCGGCGTCCATCAGCGGCGGGCCGCTCCAGGTGACCTTCGCGCCCCCGCGCGGCGACCGGATCGCTGTCTCCTCGTCCTGGTCCCAGACCAGCGGCCAGCCCAGCGCCTCGCTCCAGAAGAGGCCGGCCGCCCGGGTGCCGTCGCAGTTGACAGCGCCGACCGGGCCGCAGCCGGCGAGGAAGGTGTTGCCCGCCCCGATCACGCAGAACTCGTTGCCCTCCGGGTCGGCGAGCACCACCTGGTCGTCGTCCGGCCCCTGGCCGATGTCGATGTGCCGCCCGCCCAGCGTCAGCGCCCGGTCGACGGTGTCCCGCTGAGCCTGCGGCGACGCGCTGGTCAGGTCGAAGTGGATCCGGTTCTGCACGGTCTTCGGCGCAGCGCTGGGCAGGAACCGGATGCGGAAGTCGCTGTGGGCGTCGCCGCCCAGCGCCACGCCCTCGCGCGGGTCGTCGAGGATCTCCCGGCCGAGCACCCCGGACCAGAACCGGGCGAGCCGCAGTGGGTCGCCCGCGTCGAGGCTGACCGCGTAGAGGTGAACAGCCATCCGCCCGTCTCCGATCCGCCGCCGTCGTCGGCGGCAGGTCAGGAGCGTAGGCCGGGCGGCCCGGGCGCGCAGCCGGATTTCCCGCTGCCGCGCTACTTCGCCGGGAGGGTGCGCGCGACGCGGACGCCCCGCTCGACCCAGCGGGTCAGGTCCGGGTCGCGCTCGCAGGCATCGGGCGACACGGTGGCCCAGCCCCGCATCTCCCGGCCCCGCATGACTGTCGCCTCGGCGCCGGGCTCGGCGAGCGCGCGCTCGGCCTCGGCCGGGTCGACCCGGACCATCAGGCCGCCCGCGCCGCGCACCACCACCGCCATGTTGCCGCGCAGCATCATCGCCAGGCCGCCGAACATGCGCCGCTCGGTGATGCCGGGCTCGCGCCCGAGGCGTTCCCGTACCCGGTTCGCCAGGTCCTCGTCGTAGGCCACGGTCCGATCCTGGCACCCGGGTCCGACAGCGCGGCGCGCCTCAGGCGCCGACGCGCTGTTCGGGGATGGACAGGCCGTAGAGAGCCATCAGCTCCGGACTGTCGATCCGGCTGCCGTCGGCCACCGAGTCGCACGCGATGTCGACGATCTGGTCCTTGTGCGCCAGCAGGTACGGCCGCGCCCCGACGTCGGCGCTGGCCAGGGTGGCGATGCCGGACCAGTGCCGGCGGCCGAACAGCATCGGGTAGCCGCGCAGCCCGTCGTAGGTGGCGCAGACCAGCACGTCCGGGTACGGCAGCGCGGTGACCCGGCGGACCGCCGCCGCGGTGAGGCCGGGCATGTCCACCGGCACCACGACGACGGCCTCGATGTCGTCGTCGGTGAGCGCGGCGAGCCCGGCCCGGATCGAGGAGCCCACCCCGGTGCCCCAGGCGCGGTTGACCACCACTGTGGCGCCGGTCAGGTCGGTGGTCTGCCGCACCTGCTCGGCCGCCGCGCCCAGGACGACCACGACCTGTGCGCAGCCCGCCTCGGCCATCGTGTCGATCATCTGGCTGACCAGGGGCTTCTCGCCCTGGTGCAGCAGCGCTTCGGGTCCGCCGATGCGGCGGCCGCCACCGGCGGCGATGATCATTGCAGCGATCCGGTTCAGCGGTGCCCCCTCGATCTGGGGACGGACCGGGCACAGCCGCCCGGTCCGTCCCGTCGTACGCACACCGGACCCAACGAGCACGGCCGGGGGCAAGTAGCGGGGCAAAACGGAAAATTGCGTGACTATGCCGCGTCCGCGTAGCAGTCGACAGTGGACAGGTCGAGCGGGAACCGGACCGGGGTGTCGCCGAACATCAGCCGGGTGGCCCGCGCGCCGGCGGCGGTGACCGCCTCGGCGACGACCGCCGCCTGCCCGGCCGGGCAGTGCACCACCACCTCGTCGTGCTGGAAGAAGACCAGCTCCGCCTCCGTCCCGGCCAGCTCGGTGCGCAACGTGGCCAGCAGCGTGGAGGCCCACTCGGCGGCGGTGGCCTGGACGACGAAGTTGCGGGTGAAGCGCCCCCGCGAACGGGCCGCCCGGGCCGACGGGCTGTGCGGATCGGCCCCGCCCTCCGGCAACGGCTCCTCCCCCTCGGCGAACCCCGCCGACCCGGGCGGGCAGGTACGCCCCAGCCAGGACCGGACCAGCCCGCCCGCCTCGCCGGTGCGCGCCGCCGCCTCGACGTAGCCGAACGCGGTCGGATAGTTCTTCCGCAGCACCGCCAGGGCCGGCACCGCCGCCCCGCCGGTCTGCCCGTACATCGCCCCGAGCAGGGCCACCTTGGCCTTCGCCCGGTCACCGGCGAACGCGTCCCGGGCCAGCGCGGCGTAGAGGTCACCGGCGCCGCCCGCCGCAGCGAGCCGCTCGTCGCCGGAGACCGCCGCGAGCACGCGCGGTTCGAGCTGACCCGCATCGGCCACCACGAACGTCCAGCCCGGGTCCGCCACCACTGCCTGCCGGATCACCTTCGGGATCTGCAACGCCCCGCCGCCCCGGGTCGCCCACCGGCCGGAGACCACACCGCCTGGTACGTACTCCGGGTGGAACCGGCCGCCGGAGACCCAGGCGTCGCGCCAGGCCCAGCCGTGCGCCGTCCAAATCCGGTACAGCTCCTTGTATTCCAGGACCAGCGGCGCCGCCGGGTGCTCCACCCCGCGCAGCACCCAGGCGCGCGTGTTCGGCAGGTCCACGCCCGCGCGGGCGAACGCCCGCAACAGCTCCGCGGGCGAGTCGGCGTGCACCTGGCGTACGCCGAACGCGTCAGCGATCCGGGCCTGCAACTCGGCCAGCCGGCGCGGTGGCCCGCCGACCGGTGACGGCTCGCCGAGCAGGTCGGCCAGGATCGCGTCGTGCACGTCGGCGCGCCACGGCAGCCCGGACGCGCCCATCTCGGCCGCCACCAGCGCGCCCGCCGACTCGGCGGCCACCAGCAGCCGGAACCGGCCGGGGTGGGTGGTCGTGGCGATCCGGGCGAGCTGGTCGGCGTACACCCGGGTCAACGCCGTGATGCCCGGACCGGGCGGGCCGGACGGCGGCTCGAACAACGCGGCCTGGGCGTGGCCCGGCGGCTCGGGCGGGCGGGGTGCCGGGTCCGGCGGGACCGGCGCGCCGGTGACCCGGGCCCAGGCGGCGGGCAGCGCGCGGGGCTCACCCCACCGGCCGGCGTGCCCGAGCAGGAGCGCCTCGGTCAGCTCGACGTCGTGGCAGCGGTCGAGCCGCACCCCGGCGCGCAGCAGCGCCGGGTAGACGCCCGTCCAGGCGGCCCAGATCCAGCGGGGGTGGCCGGCGGCCTCCCGGGCGGCCACGGCGGTCGCCAGGTCGGCCACCTCCTCGGGCGGGCCGGACGGGGTGCCGTCGGCGTGCAGCGGTTGCAGCACGCCGCCGCCCCGCTCGTCCGCCTCCACCGCCACCAGCACGGACGCGATTCTGCCCGGTGCCACCGACAGGCCGGGGCCCCGGCTCGTCGAGCCGGGACCCCGTGCGTTACTTGCCGACGCCGCCCGCGCGTTACTTGCCGACGCCGGCGGTGAGGCCGGACTGCACCTGGCGCTGGAAGACGATGTACACGATAAGCACCGGCAGCATCGCCATGGTCACCCCGGCGAAGAGTCCGCTCCAGTCCGACTTGTACCCCTGGTTGACCGACAACTCGATCAACCCCTGGGCGATCACCTGGTTCTTCGGCTCGCCCGAGACCGACTGCATGAGCAGCGTCGGCAGGTACCACTGGTTCCACTGGCCGAGCACGTTGAAGATGCCGATGCTGATCAGGCCCGGCTTGGCCATCGGCAGCATCACGCTGAAGAACGTACGGGTGTGCGACGCCCCGTCGACCTGGGCCGCCTCGGCGATCGAGTCGGGCAGCGTCCGGAAGAACGAGTGCATGAAGAAGATCGTGAACGACAGCGACCACGCCACGTAGACCAGGATCAGCATGAGGTGCTTGTTCGGGCCGAGCAACGGGAGGCTGACGCCGGTGTTGTAGACGCCCTTGAACAGTGGCACCGCGGCCAGGTAGATCGGCAGCGTCAGCCCGGACAGGAACATCCAGTAGATCAGCCGGTTGCCGCGGAACTCGTAGCGTGCCAGGGCGTACGCGGCCATCGAACCCAGCAGCATCGTCAGCGTCACGCTGAACACCAGCACGAGCAGCGTGTTCAGGAAGAAGCTGTCGATCCCGGCGGTCCAGGCGCGGGCGAAGTTGTCCCACTGCAGGGCGTCGGGGATCAGCGACAGGGGCTCGCGGATCACCTCGGAGTCGGTCTTGAGCGCCGACATCACCACCCACAGCAGCGGGTAGACCACCATGATCGCCCAGACCGCGAGGAACAGGTGCGAGAAGCCGTTGAAGATCCGGCCGCCGAAGCCGTTGCCGACGTTCCGCCGGTCCGCGGGCGGCCGGTCCGGCGGTGCCGTGTCGGACCGGGCCGGGCCGGAGGCGTGGGTCACAGTGCTCATCGTCCAGACCTCCTCAGTACTCGATCCGCTCACGGCGGGTGATCCTCAGCTGGAGCGCGGCCAGCAGGATGGTGAAGATGGCCAACGCGACGGCGATCGCGCAGGCGTAACCGAACTGGCCCTTCTGGAACGCGTTGAACTGGATCACCGAGGCGAAGATCTCGCTGGCGTGGTTCGGCCCGCCCTGGCTCGGCGTCATGACGAACACCAGCGCGTACATGTCCAGCGCGATGAAGCCCAGATAGACCCAGGCGACCGAGATGCTGTCCCGCAGCAGCGGCAGGGTCACCTTGAAGAACGTGTGGAACCGGCCCGCGCCGTCGAGGATCGCGGCCTCGTAGATGTCCTTCGGGATCGACTGCATCGCGGCGGAGAACAGCACCATGTAGAAGCCGGCGCCGCTCCACACCGCGATGAACAGCAGCCACCAGAGCACCGCCGGCACGCCGAGGAAAGGCTCCGGGTCGGCGGTGAAGGCGATCGGGTTGTCCGCGTCGACCAGCCCGATCTTGATGAGCAGGCCGTTGATCAGGCCCTGCCCGTCGGTGCGGTAGATCTGCTGCCACATGACAGCGATGACCACCAGCGACAGCACCTGCGGGAAGAAGAAGATGACCTTGTAGATCCCGGAGCCGAAGACTCCGCGGATGCCGGCCCTGTCCTCGCGTCCGCCCACGTTGAGCAGGAACGCGAGGAACAGGGCCAGCGCGATCGTGAACAGCGGCACGGTGACCAGGAAGAACACGTTGTGCCAGAACGCCTTCCGGATCAGCTCGTCGGAGAACAGCCGGACGTAGTTGTCCAGCCCGACGAAGCGCTGGGAATCGGAGTACCCGCCCCAGTCGGTCAGCGAGTATCCCGCCGCCTGGGCGAACGGCCACACCACGTAGAACAGGTACAGCGCGACGGGCAGGGCCAGGAAGCCCGTGACGAAACGCGCGACTCCGTGCCGCATTGGACTCACTTCCTCGCGGTGATCAGGCGGTGCGGGTCTGCTTCTTGATCGACGAGTCCTTGGCGACCTTGTCGGCGGCCGCCTGCATCTTGTCGACGAACTGCTGCGCGGTCAGGCGGCCGGCCATCAGCTCCTCGGAGAGGTTCTGGCTCTCCTTGTCCAGGTCGGCGTAGAAGTCCGGGAACTTCACCGAGATCAGGTCCGAACTGCCGCTCTTCATCAGCGAGTTCGCCGACGCCAGCGCGGTGTCCTGGACGTTGTCGCCGGAGCCCTTGGTGGAGGCCAGCGACTTGGTCAGCTCGGCGAACTTCGCCGAACCGGCCTTGGAGAGGATGGCCCGCAGGAACTCCTTCGCGGCCTCCTTGTTCGGCGCCTTGCTCGGCACTACGAAGCCCTCGCCGGACGAGGCGAAGACATCCTTGGCGGCCTTGTCCCCGCTCTTGCTCCAGTAGTCGGAGATGGTCATCTCGAAGCCCGGCGGGATGGTCGCGGCCATCTCGTTCTTCAGCCAGGTGCCGACCTGGATGAAGGCCGCCTTGCCGTCCAGGAACGCCTGCTGCGACTGGGTGTGGTCGAGCTTGCCCGGCAGCAGCAGCTTGTCCTTGACCAGCTTCTCCCACGGCTCCAGCGCCGCGACGATGCCGTCGGCCTTCCAGGCGCCGTCCTTCAGGTTGTCGATGTCGACGACCGCCTGCTTGCCGACGGCCTTCCAGATGCTGGCGAACAGCGCCCAGCGCGGGTAGTAGCCGTGCACCGCGTCGTGCACGTACGGCGCCATGCCCTTGGCCTTGATCTTCGGCGCGAGCGCGAAGAACTCGTCCCAGGTGGTCGGCGCCGTCCAGCCCTCCTTCTTGAAGAGCGCGGCGTTGTACCAGTTGCCCCACACCGTGTACGCCACGTTCACGACGTAGAACTTGCCGTTCTGCGTACCGTCGGCGACCGTGCCCGGCAGCAGGCTGTCGGCGACAGTCCCCTCGCTGTCCCAGGCCGGCGCGGTGAGCAGGTCGTCCAGCGGCTCGATCGCGCCCTCGTTGATCAGCGTGCTGCGGTCCATCATGTCGGCGCCCGAGTTCATCACCAGGTCGCTCGGCTGCGTCGCCATCTTGGGCTGCTCTTCGGTCTTGATCTTCTGGGTCGAAGACATGTTGACCGTGACGTTCGCGTGCTTGGCGTTGAAGATGACCTTGTCTTCCTTGGCCCACTGGTCGCCCAGGCCACCGTTGAAGACGACCACCTTGACCGCGCTGCCGTCCTTGACACCGAACGGGTTGTCCTTGCTCTTGGCCGCGCCGCCGCCGTCGGACTTGCTCGGCTCACTGCCGGCGCACGCGCTCAGCAGACCCGCCGCCGGTACGGCCAGCAGACCGGCCGCCGCGGCGCGCCGCAGCAGGGTCCGACGGCTGACGTCGCCGAACTTCTCGGGGGAAACCGACATCTTGTCTCTCCTTGTGGGTCGGGTCAGGCGGTCCGCCGGAGACGCCCGGCGTACCGCGACTCGAGGGCGAGGTTGTGCTCGTCCCCACCGGGGACGTTGGCGGAGAGGTAGACAGGGGGTACCTCTCCGGCCTGGTGGAACCGTCGTACGACCTCCGCGGTCAGCAGCTGCGCCAGCAGCGCCGCGGTGACCGAGGAGACCGCACAGACCGCGCCGCCGCCCTCGAGCGGCAGCAGTGCGTCGCCGTACGGCGCGCCGTTGTCCAGCACGACGTCGGCGAGGTCGGCGAGCCGGTGCCCGGAGGGGTGCCGAGGAGCTACCCGGGCGGTGTGCTCGACCGAGGTGACAGCGATCAACGGGTGGCCGCCGTGCTTGACGAGCGTCGCCAGCTCGACCACCGAGCCGTTGATGCCGGACTGCGAGGCGATCACGAACACGTCCCCCGGCTGCGGCGCCGCCAGGGCGTACAGCTGGTGCGCCACGGCCGGGTCGCGTTCCAGCTTCGGGTCGGCGAGCACGTCGCGGGGCGCGTCGCCGTGCAGCACGAGGTCGTGCAGGGAGAGCCGGTTGGCGGGGACCAGGCCGCCGGCCCGGGCGACCAGCTCGGCGGCGAACGCCTCCGAGTGGCCGGCGCCGAACGCCTGGAGGACGCCGCCGGCGCGCAGCCCGGAGGCGATCAGGTCGGCTGCCCGGTCCACCGCCACGGACTGGCTGTCCACCAGCCGGTCGAGCACCGGGCGGACCGCGTCGGCGTACCTCTGGGCACTGATCATGAGAGGGCCCCCTTCGCGGCCTTGTGCCCGTCGACGGCCTGGGCGGTACGCCGGAAGGCCGCGTGGGCGCGGTCGTGGGTGCGCTGCGCCACCGCGATGTAGAGCAGGTCGAGCACGACGAGCTGCGGGTGCCGGGCGGAGAGCGCGTCCGGCCGGAACGTGGTGGCCTGGCTGGCGGTGACCAGCACGATGTCGGCCAGCTCGGCCAGCGGCGAGCGGGGGAAGCCGGTGAGCGCGACGGTGGTGGCACCGCGGCTGCCGGCCTCGGCGAGCAGCTCGATCGTCTCCCGGGTCTGCCCGGTGTGCGAGATGCCGAGCGCGACGTCCCCGGCACCGAGCAGCGCGGCGCTGGCGAGTCCCTCGTGCACGTCGCTCCAGGCCCACGCGGCGACGCCGATGCGGTGCAGGCTGAACTGCATCTCCTCGCCGACGAGCGCGCTGCCGCTGGCCCCGAAGATGTTCACCCGGCTGGCCCCGGCGATGGCGACCGCCGCGCGTTCCACCTCGGCCAGGTCGAGCAGCGCGGCGGTGTCGTGCATGGCCCGCGTGTCGGCGGCCATGATCTGGTCGAGCACCCGGGACAGCGGGTCGCCGGGCTGGATCTCCCGTCCGATGTCGACGGTCCAGCCGGCCGAGCGGGCCCGGCCGGTCTCGGCGGCGATGCCGAGCCGCAGGTCCGCGTACCCCTCGAAGCCCATCGCCCGGCAGAACCGGGTGATGGTCGCCGGTGACGTGCCGCTGCGCTCGGCCAGTTCGACGATGGTGGCCCGGGCGGCCGCCTCCGGGTCACTGAGCACGTGCTCGGCGACCCGGCGCAGCGCCCCGGTCAGCTCCCCCGTGCCGGCCCGGACCCGGGCCAGCACCCCGTCGGCGCCCAGCCGGTCGGCCGGACCGGCATCGACCACCGCGGTCGCCGCGGAAGTCTCCACCTCGTGCTCGGCCATCGGCGGGCGCCTTTCGGAAAAGAGTGTTAACTGTTAGTGGTAAAAGTTCTTACTGAAGGCCCCTCCGTGTCAAGGGCGTGGGCGAAGTTTTCAAACTGTTACCTGCCGCACCGGCGCGATCTTGCGCCCGGAGACGCGGCCGACCAGCATGGGGACCATGTCGGACACCGTCGTGGTCGGCCTCGACGTCGGGGGCACCTCCACCCGCTCCACAGCGCTGAGCCTCGACGGCACCCGCCTGGGCGCCGGCCGCGCCGGCGGCGGCAACCCCACCAGCCACGGCGCCGACCGGGCCGCCGCCGAGCTGCTCGCCGCCCTGCGCGCGGCGCTCGCCGGCATCGACCCCCATCGGGTACGCGCCGGCGTCATCGGCCTCGCGGGGGCCGGCCGCCTCCTGGCCGACCCGCACGGCCGGGACGCGTTCGACCGGGCCTGGGCCGAGGCGGGACTACGGTGCCCGTACGCCGTGCACGGCGACGCCCTGGTCGCCTACGCCTCCGGCACCGCCGCACCGGACGGCACCGTGCTCGTCGCCGGCACCGGCGCGATCGCCGCCCAGGTACGCGACCTGCGGCTGGACCGGACCGCCGACGGCCACGGCTGGCTGCTCGGCGACGCGGGCTCCGGGTTCTGGCTCGGCCGCGAGGCGGTCCGCCGGCTGCTGACCGACCTGGACCGCGCGGAGACCCCCGGCACCCTGAACCGGCAGGTGCTGGCGGAGCTGACCGGCACGCCCGCTGTGGACGCTCAGCCGCGAGTGACGGCCGGAGCCGTGGTGCAGGCGGTCACCCGGCGGCCGCCTGTGGAACTGGCCCGGCTCGCGCCGCTCGTGGTGTCGTCGGCACGGGACGGGGAGCCGACGGCCGTCGCGCTGATCACCGAGGCCGCGGCGCTGCTGGCGGAGAGCGTCTCCCGGATCCGCCCGCCGGGTGCGGCAGATCCGGTGGTGCTCGGCGGCGGGCTGCTCACCGGCGACACCCCGCTGGCCGGCGCGGTACGCGCCGAGCTGGCCGACCGGTGGCCGGACGCGCCGCTGCACAGCGCCGGGGACGGTGCGGCCGCCGCGGCCTGGCTCGCCGCCCGCGACCTGCCCGAGGTGACCGACCCGGCGGCACTCCACACCCGCCTGGTGCCCCCACCCACCTGACCCGCCCGCCCTGCCGCGCTGCGCTGCGCCCCGCCGCGGCGGCGGCCGTTGGGTGGAACGTCATGGGTGTCAAAACGCCCGTTTGACACCCATGACGTTCCACTCGCCGCTTCCTGCAGTTCTCGGCGTGAGCCGGCACTCGCGCCGATCAGTATCGGTCTTGCGAACCGGGCTGAGCCTGGTGCCAGCCCTGCGGAGCGGGTTGGCCCGGGTGAGCCTGCGGCGCGATGCCATGAGGTGCCGGCTGATTCGGGTGCCAGCCCTGCGGGGCGGGCTGAGCCGGGTGCCCCTGCGGCGCGGCACCATACGGTGCGGACTGACCCGGGACGGGCTGCCCCTGGGCGTGCTGGCCCTGGGCGGGCGGGAACGCCGGACCGGGCTGACCGTGCCCCGCCGCCGGGTACGGGCCCGGCTGCTGCGGCCCGCCGGGGTAGTGCTGGCCGCCCGGGTACTGCTGGCCGCCCGCGTACTGCTGCGCCGCGGCCTGTTCGCGGGCCTCCTTGCGTGCCTTGACCGCGCGCACGATCAGCAGGATCGGCAGCACAAAGACGTAGAAGAAGATCCGGTAGCTGTCGCCGTCGAAGAGGAACAGCAGGTAGAAGCCGTACCCGAAGAAGGCCAGGCCGATCACCACGTTGAGGATCCGGGAGCCCTTGCCCTGTTCCTTGACGGCCACGCCGACGACGATCATCGCGATGCCGCCGAGCAGCAGCAACAGTGTGTAGAGGAGGAAGAACATGAGATTCCTGTCGATAGATGAGCGTGCCGGCTCACCCTAGGTCAGCTCGATCTTCTCCACTGCCCCGTTGCCTGTGGCAACCACCTCACTTGAGCTGCCCGGCGGTCAGTCCGGACTGGACCTGGCGCTGGAACGCCACGTACACCACGAGCACCGGGAGCACCGCGATGGTCAGGCCGGCGAACAACTGGGCGTAGTCACCGGCGTAGCCCTGGCTGACCGCGAGCGAACTCAGTCCCTGAGCGAGCATCCGGTCCTGCCCGTCGCCGGGCAGCAGCACCTGGGGCAGCAGGAACTGGTTCCAGTGGCTGAGGAAGTTGAAGATCCCCACACTGATCAATCCCGGTCGCGCCATCGGCAGCATCACCCGGAAGAACAGTCGGAAGTGGCCGCATCCGTCGATCAGCGCGGCCTCCGCCACCGAGGTCGGCAGCGTCCGGAAGAACGCGGTCAGGAAGAACACGGTGAACGGCAGCGAGTACGCGGTGTAGACCAGGATCAGGCCGGGCCAGGTGCCGAGCATGCCGACGCTGCGGACCACGAAGAACAGTGGGACCAACGCCAGGAAGACCGGGAACATCATGCCGCCGACGAACAGGTAGTAGACGACCTGCCGGCCGCGGAACTCGTAGCGCGCGAAGACGTACGCGGCGGTGGCGCCGAGCAGCATGGTCAGGCTCAGCGAGCCGGTCACCACGACCAGGCTGTTGAAGAAGAAGCGGCCGATGTGGGCGGTGGTCCAGGCGCGCGTCCAGTTGTCGAAGCGCAGCGCCTCGGGCAGCCCCCAGGGCTCGGCGACGATCTCGCCGTTGGTCTTGAGCGAGCTGAGCACCATCCAGGCCAGCGGCAGGATCGTCATGGCGGCCCAGAGCAGCAGGAAGCCGTGCGAGAAGACGTTCGCCACGCCCAGCTCGCGGCGGGGCGGCCGGTCGGCAGGGGTGGCCGCACGGGTCGCGTCGGCGGCCGGGGCGCCGGTGTCCACGGTGGTCACGAGTACTCGATCCGATCACGCCGGGCGGTGCGCAGCGCCAGCACCGCCACCGAGAGGGTCAGGAAGAACATCGCCACGCCGATCGCCGAGGCGTACCCGAACTTGTTCTCGCTGCCGAACGACGTGTCGTACATCCGCAGCCCGATCACGTCGGAGGAGAAGTTCGGCCCGCCGTTCGTCATGAGCTGGACCAGGATGAAGCCGTCCAGCGCGGCGATGGCGAGGTAGATCCAGGCCACCTGGATGGTGTCCCAGAGCAGCGGAATGGTGATCTTCCGCAGCATCGTGGTGCGGGACGCGCCGTCGAGCAGCACCGCCTCGTAGATGTCACGCGGGATGGCCTGCATGGCGGCGCCGAAGAGCACCACGTAGAAGCCGACGTTGCTCCACACCATCACCGCCAGCACGCACCAGAACGCGAAGCGCGGGTCGCCGAGCCAGGCCGGGGTGGCCAGCCCGACGGCGCGCAGGGCACCGTTGAGCAGGCCACTCGTCGGACTGTAGATCTCCTTCCAGAGCAGCGCGATGATCACCACCGAGAGCACCTGGGGGAAGAAGTAGACGAGCCGGTAGACCGAGGTGCCGCGCACCCCGGTCACACCGGCCCGGCCCTTGCGGCCGCCCATCGTGAGCATGCTGGCGAAGAACAGGCCCAGCCCGATCGTCACCACCGGCACCACGGCGAGCAGGATCGCGTTGTTCTTCAACGCGTTCCACACGTACCCGTCGTGCAGCAGCGTGCGGAAGTTCGCCATGCCGACCGGGTCGGCCTGCGCGGAGTAGCCCATCCAGTCGGTGGTGGAGATCTGAAAGGCCTGGAGGTACGGCGACAGCACGAAGATGCCGTACAACGCCAGTGGTGGCAGGAGGAACGTGAGGATCAGGGGGAGGCGGCCCTGTCGCATCACGCGGACCGCTTGTACTTCTTGACCGAGCTGTCTCCGGCGATCGAGTCGGCGCCCTTCTGGCACTGGTCGAGGAACTCGGCCGGGGAGATCCGGCCGCTGAAGAACTCGCCGCAGGCCGCGTCGACCAGGTTGCGCTCCAGCTTGCGGTAGTAGTTGTTGTAGACCCAGTTGAAGCCGTTGGACCCGGACGCGTCGAGCGCCTTGACCACGGTGCTGAGCCCGTACGGCAGCTCGATGCCCTCGGTCGCGCCGGCGACCACGGGCAGGCTGGCGACCTTCCGGGTGAAGTCCTGCGCGCCCTTGCGGGACAGCATCGTCCGGAAGTACTCCAGGCCACCGGCGACGTTACGCGCCTTGGCCGGCACCATGAACGGCTCGCCGGCGGTGCCGCGGATCGCCTCGTACGGCAGCTTGTCGCCGCTGCCCAGGCTCGGCGTCGGCGCGACCGTCATGTTGAACCCGGCCGGCGTGACGTCCTTCTGCTCGCTCTCCAGCCAGGAGCCGCAGGAGATGAACGCGGCCTTGCCCTGGCACCACGCGGTCTGCGACTGCTTGTGGTCCAGGCCCGGGGAACCGTCGAGGATGAACTTGTCCTTGACGATCTGGTGCCAGGCGTCGGCGGCGGTCTTCATCGCGTCCGACTTCCAGGCGTTCGGCTCCAGGTTGTCGATCGCCAGCGCCACGGACGGGCCGCCGAGCTTGATCGCGGTGGAGATCAGCGGCCAGCTCATGTAGCGGGGGTGCACACCGGCGTACGTCCAGGGGGCGATACCGGCGGCCTTGATCCGGCGGCAGAGCGCGATGTGGTCGTCCCAGGTCTTGGCGTCCTCCCAGCCGCGGTCGGCGAACAGCTTGGTGGAGTGCCAGATGCCGTACACCGTGTAGGTGTAGTTGAGCACCAGGAACCGGCCGTCGTATGAGCCGACCTCGACGGTGCCGGGCAGCAGTGTGTCCTTGACCGTCTTGCCGGGCGTGTCGAGGCTCGGCGCGGCGAGCAGCTCGCCCAGGTCGGCGAGCGCGTTCTGGGAGACCAGGCCGTTGAAGTCGATCTGGCCGGCGCCGGAGTTGTTCACCACGTCGGGCGGGCTGCCGTCGACGAAGCGGGGCTGGAGCGTCTTGCTGATCTCCGCGGTGGCCGAGTGCTTGATCTCCGCCTTCGGGTACCGCTCCTTGTACATGGCCTCGTGGGCCTTGGCGTAGTCCTCCCCGAACCCGCCGTTGAAGATCACCACCTCCAGCGGGGCGTCCTCGGCCACGCCGAGCGGATTCTGCTCGCTCTTGGTGCCCTTGTACGCGGCCTTGTCGCCCTCGTCGCCCCCACCCGACGTGGCGCAGCCGGCGAGCAGCCCGGCGGCGGGGGTGGCCAGCAGACCGGCGGCGGCGCTGCGCCGTAGGATCTCACGCCTGTTCATCGCATCTCCTCGGTCCGGGTACGCGCGGTGAGCACCCTGTCGCTTGTCTTCACAAGACGCATTTCCAATGAAGAATTTCTACGACAGTGCGACGGGGACCACAAGACCTCTCGACCGATCCGTTATCCGTACCGGTCGGGCCCGGCTGGCCTAGCCTGACCCCATGCGCCGCCTGCGGCAGCTCGCGCAACGCACGCCGCCGGGGCGGGAGCGCTACATCGACCTGCTCCGGGCGCTGGCCATCACCATGGTCGTGCTCGGCCACTGGGGCGTCACGGTCATCGGGTACGACCACGGCCGCCCCGCCGGTCACTCCGCGCTGGGGGATCTGCGCTGGGCCTGGCCGCTGACCTGGGTGGCCCAGGTGATGCCGGTGTTCTTCCTGGTCGGCGGCTACGCCAACGCCGCCTCGCTGGCCGCCCGCCGGCGCCGGGGCGGGTCGGCGGCCGGATGGCTGGTCGACCGCAGCGCCCGGCTGTTCCGCCCCACCACCGTGTTGCTGCTGGTCCTGGCGGCGGGAGCGGGGATCGCCACACTGCGCGGCGCCGACCCGGCGCAGGTGCGCACAGTGGTCTGGTTCGCCACCATCCCGCTGTGGTTCCTGGTCGCCTACGTCGCGGTGGTGGCGCTGACCCCGCCGATGTACGCGCTGCACCGCCGGTTCGGGCTCGCCGTGCCCACGGCGCTCGTGGTCCTCGTGGCGCTCGGCGACCTCGGCCGGCTTCTCGGCCCGGCCGCGCTCGCCGACGGCAACTACCTGTTCGGCTGGCTGGCCGTCCACCAGGTCGGTTTCGCCTGGTACGACGCCGCCCAGGCGGACACCCGTCAGCCCGCCGGCGTGACCGGCGCCGGGGCGACCGCCGGCACCGGAACCCGGGGCCTGTTCCGCCGTCGGCTGCCGCTGTCCCGCCGGGCGGGCGTGCTCCTGCTCGGCGGCGGCCTGGTCGCGCTGGTGCTGCTCACGGTGGCCGGGCCCTACCCCGTGGCGATGCTCCATGTACCGGGCGAGCGGCTGGACAACGCGGCGCCCCCGAGCCTGGCGCTGATGGCCGCGGCCGTCGCCCAGCTCGGCCTGATCCTGCTGCTGCGGCGCCCGGCCGGGCGCTGGTTGCGCCGGTCCGGCCCCTGGCAGGCGGTGCTCGCCGTCAACGCGGTGGTACTCACGCTGTTCCTCTGGCACCTGACCGCCGCGGTGCTGCTCGTCGGCCTGCTGGACGCGCTCGGCGTGCTGCCCACTCCCCCGGTCGGCTCGGCGGCCTGGTGGGCGTGGCGCGTACCGTGGCTGCTCGCGCTGGCCGCGGTGCTGGCCGTACTGGTCGCCGTCTTCGGTCCGGTCGAGGCCCGCACCCGCCGCCCGGCCGCGACCGGGCCGGCCGGGGCGGGTGGCCGGCGGCTGCGCGCCGGTACGGCCGTGGCCGGGTACGCGGGCGTGCTGGTCGGCCTGCTGCTGAACAGCCTCGCGCCCAAGGCGACGTCGGAGCCGCTGGGCCTGCCCGCCCCGGCGCTGGTGGCGTACCTGGCCGGGGCGGGTCTGCTGCGGCTGCTCAGGTCCGGACGGGCGGGACGGCGCCGGCCGGGTTGACGCTCACCCCTCGATCGAGGCGCGGATCGCGTCGACGATGATCGCCAGGCCCTCCCGGGCCTCGTCCTCGGTGAGCGTCAGCGGCGGGCCCATCCGGATCACGTTGCCGTAGAGGCCGCCCTTGCCGACGAGCAGACCGCCGGCCCGGCACGCCTCGAAGACCCGCGTGGTCAGCGCCGCGTCCGGCTCCACGGCGCCCGGGTGGACGAACTCGACGGCGAGCATCAGGCCCTTGCCGCGTACCTCGGCGACCTGGTCCACCCCGGCGGTGGCCGCGCGCAGGCCGTCGCCCAGGATCGCGCCGACCCGGGCGGCGTTGGCCTGGAGGTCGTGGTCGAGCAGGTAGTCGAGCACCGCGTTGCCGGCGGCGGTGGAGACCGGGTTGCCGCCGAAGGTGGAGAAGCTGATCGCCGGCACCGACTCCAGCACCTCGGCCCGGCCGACCACGCCGGCGAGCGCGAAGCCGTTGCCGATGCCCTTGGCGAAGGTGAGCAGGTCCGGCGTCACGCCGTGCGCCTGGTAGCCCCAGAAGTGCTCGCCGGTCCGGCCCCACCCGGTCTGCACCTCGTCGCTGATCAGCAGGATGCCGTGCTCGTCGAGCACCTTCTTCCAGGCGGCGAAGAGCCCGTCCGGGCCGTGCACGAAGCCGCCGACGCCCTGGACCGGCTCGGCGATCAGGCAGGCCACGTCGCCAGCGGTCTGGGTGGCGAGCACCTCGCGCAGGTCCTCCACCGCCGCGTCGACCCGGTCGGCGGCGTCGAGCCGGGCCAGCAGCCCGCGCAGCCGTTCCCCGGAGTGCAGCCAGGCCACCTGCAACGGGTTGAGCGCGCTGGCCGACCAGCCGCGGTTACCGGTGACGCCCATCGTCGCGTACGACCGGCCGTGGTAGCTGTTGCGCACCGCAAGGATCTGGTGCGAGCGCCGGTGGTTGGTGGCGACGAGCAGCGCCGCCTCGTTCGCCTCGGTGCCGGAGTTGGTGAAGAAGACGCGGGCGTCCGGGATGCCGGAGAGCCGGGCGATCTTCTCGGCCAGCTCGACCTGCTGCCGGATCAGGTAGAGCGTCGAGGTGTGCACGAGCCCGGTCCGCAGCTGCCGTTCGACCGCCTCGCGGATCTCCGGGATGTCGTGGCCGACCATCGTGGTCAGCACCCCGCCGAAGAAGTCCAGATAGGTCCGGCCGGCCGCGTCGGTGACCCGGCGGCCGGAACCGGTCACCAGTTCCAGCGGTTCGGCGTAGTAGAGCGGCATCCAGGACGGGAGCACGGCCCGGTGCCGGGCCAGCAGGTCGTCGGAGGTCATCGGCGCACCCTTCAGCGGAGGTGGATCCCCGCACGTTCCCACCACGACCGGGGCCGGGACAACCGGCACTGTGCGAGTCGGCCCGGCGGTAGCATCCGCCGGGTGCGGACGGATCAGGTGACGTTGCCGGGCGGCGCGGCGGGGACGACGCGGGCACAACTGCTCGACGGGGTCCGGTCCTGGGTGGAGTCGGCGCCGGTGCGGCAGCTCGTGGCGCACTTCGGCGGCGACTGGCCCGACGGCGACCTCGCGGCGGTGCTGGCCGGCCTGGACGCGTTCTCCGCCCGCCGCTGGGACTTCCGGCAGGGACGGGAACGCCCGGACGCCCGGGAACCGGCGTTCGACCCGGCCACCGCCGGACTGGTGCTGAGCGCCGCCGCGTCGCTGGGCCTGGTCCGCGCGGTCGCGCCGGCCCGATCCGGGTACGCGCACCTGCTGGTGCTCGGCGGGCTGGCGCACGCCTGCCTGCGGCGCACCGCGTACGCGGCGACGCTGGCCCGGACGGTGGCCGAGGTGACCGGCGAGGTGGCCGTGCTCGGCAGCTTCCGGCCGCTGTCGGCAGCCGAGTCCCGCACGCTCGACGCCGCCGGCCTGCCCGGCTGCGCCACCGAGGTGGACGTCCTCGATGCCGGCGTACGGCTGGCCTTCGGCGTGGACGCGCCGGACGACGAGCACGGTGAGCCGGCCGGTCATCCGCACCGGGCCTGGTCCTCGCGTACGTACCGGCCGGCCGGGCTGCCCCCGGTACGGGTGCTCGCCGCGCCGTCCAGTGAACCGGACCGGCGTCGCGCGCACACCGCCGACACGCAGCGGTTCTGGGCCGAGCACGTGCGGCTGCGCGCGGACGACCCGGTGCTGATGGTGACCGCCCCGATCTACGTGCCGTTCCAGCACTGCGACGCGCTGCGGACGCTCGCCGTGCCGTACCGGTGCGGCATCGAGACGGTCGGCGTGGACCCGGCCGCGCGCGCCGCTGTCGCCGTACCGGAGCCGACCCTGACGCCGGGCCGCTACCTCCAGGAGATCCGGTCGGCGCTGCGGTCGATGCGCGCGCTGCACGCGACGCTGACGGCGGGCTGAACCGGCGTCCGGGCCGGTGCCCGGCGATTCGCCGCGCACCGGCCCGAGAGCCGGGTGTCAGTTGACGTAGACCGCCGGGCTGCCGGTCTTGCTGGTGTCCTTCACCGGCGAGTACGAGGCGGTGAAGTACGCGGTGCCGAAGCACAGCGACGGCCCGGAGAACTTGGTCAGGACCTGGTTGGTGAAGCTGATCGAGTTGGTGCCGTTGGACGCCGTACCGGTCAGCGTGTTCGTGCTGGTCCGGTAGACGCAGGTGATCGCGCCGAGCAGCGAGTTGAGCACCACGGTGCTCTGGATCGGCGCCGCCGTGGTCCCGGAGATCTTGACCACGCCGGCGCTGGTCACCGAGGTGGTGTAGGGCAGGTTGTTGACCGTCACGCTCTGCACGCCGGTGGTGCCGAAGACGTTCGTCGTGCAGCTGGAGAACGACTGCGCGGTCAGGCTCTCGGTCGCGGTGCCGGGAGCGGTCGGATTGGTCAGCACCTTGGCGCTGAAGCTGGACGCGGCGCACTTGATGCCGGTGGTGCCGCTGGTCGAGGAGTAGAACGTGGCGTTGGTGCCGCTGCGGAGGCTGGCCTGGATGACGTCGCCCACCGAAACGGCGGTGCCGGCGACGGTCGGGTAGGTCAGCACGGCGCTGGCGAGCGAGGTGGTGGGTGCGGCGGTGGCGGGGGCGGCGCCGACCAGACCGGTCAGCAGCGCCAGGGCGGCGAGGCCCGCGCCGATGCGTCCGTACCTGGGCATGGTTGTTCCTTCCGGCGGTGGGACAGGAAACGGTGCCGGCGGCGTCCGGGGTGGACGGAGCCGGTGGGTGCGGCGGCCGGAATGGGACCGCCGCAGGTGGTGGTGCGCCGTTGCGGCCTCAGCGGGCCGGGCGGCGTGGCGCAGTGCGGCGTCGCCGCGTCACCTGGGTCTCTCCGGTCTTGGGGGGACGGGTCCGCGCGGCGATAATGGCAGCCATCCGGCCCTCCTTCGACGCGTTCGGGTGACCGATCAGGAGAGATCACCAGCGGTGACGAGGCATGAACTGAGCGTGTCGAAAGTTATAAACCTCGGAGGGTCGTAAAGTCAACGCATCAAGAAAGGTCGATGAGTGACAGTCCCGAGCCCGCCGTCGCCGGCGCCCGTGCCCCTGCCGGGCGCCCGCCACGGCCGCGACCCGGACCGCGCCATCAAGCGCGGCCCGCGCCGCGTGCCGGCCGAGGAGGTGGCGGCGACCCAGCGCGACCGCCTCTTCGACGGCCTGGTCCGGGAGGTCGCCGGCCGGGGGTACGACAACGCCCGGGTCAGCGACATCTGCCACGCCGCCGGGGTCACCCGGCCCGCGTTCTACGCGCTGTTCAGCGGCAAGCAGGACGCGTTCCTGGCCGCGTACCGACACGGCATCGCGGTGGTGTCGCACCTGATGGAGGACGCTTTCCGCGACGCCGGCCCGGACTGGCCGCAGGCCGCCCGGGCGGCGCTGCGTACGCTGCTCGACGTGCTGGCGAGCGTGCCCGCCTTCGCCCGGATGGCACTGGTCGAGGTGGACGCCGCAGGCCCGGACGCACGCCGGGAGCGCGATGCGCTACTGAGCAGCTTCCGCCGGTTCTTCGCCGGCGCCGGGCCGGATCCGGCCGGCGTGGACCGGGACGCGCTGCTGTCCACAGTGGTCGGCGGCATCCACGCCACCATCCGTGAGCGGGTGGCGCAGGGGCGGGCCGAGGAGCTGCCGTCGCTGCTGCCGGCGCTCACGTACGCGGCGACCGCGCCGTTCCTCGGCCCACGCGAGGCGGGCCGCGTCGCGCGGGCGGCGGGGACGGAGGACGGCCCGGCCGCCACCGCGCCCTGCGCACCCGGCCAGCCCTGACCGGTCGGAAACCGCAGCGGTTTTTCACTTTGGCCGCTTTTGGCAAATGCCGCCCAACGAACTGCTACAGGCAGTTGACCGCCCCTTTACTCAGCGGTAACTTCGGCCTGCGCCCCTCGGCGCGCACATCCTGCGAAGCCAATTCACATCGTCGCAGATGAATTGATCTCGAAAGGGGCCGGCATGTCGGAGCAGATCGATCAGGTCGAGACCGATCAACCGAGAAGCGGCGTGCGCTGGCGCCGGTTCGCCGTCACGTTCGGCGCCGTGGCGGCCGGCGCGGCCGGCATGGTGGTGCTGACCGCGCAGGGTGTGCTCGGCGCGCAGTTCGCCATCTCGGGCATGCCGTTCACGGTCACCGCCGACAAGCTGGAGGGCACCGGATTCGAGCAGTTCGCCACGCTCGACCAGATGATCCCGGACAGCCCCAACCAGGGCGACACCGGCGGCCAGGTGCTCGTGATCGTCTCGGCGATCGACAAGGCCGAGCTGACCAATCTCTGCCAGAGCATCAACCTGGGCGGGACCAACCTGCGGATCACCGCCGGCAATTCCGGCAAGCCCGTCTCCGCCCGCACGCTCGTGGTCGACGGCGACGAGATCGCCGGTAACGCCTCCTTCAAGAACATCGACGTCGGGCAGGACGCCAGCACCGTCGACAAGGTCCCCGGGGTCAAGGGCAACCCGGGTGTGTTCGCCCAGCAGGCCGACACCGTGACCATCACCAACCTGCGGCAGAACAACTACGCCACCACCGCCGCCGTCTTCACGCTGCCCAACCTGCGCATGGGCTTCAGCTCCGAAGGGTGCTGAGGTGAGCGCGGGACAGCACGCGGCGCCCGCCGCCGGCGTCCGGACACGCTGGCGGCGCTGGCGCCGGGCGCGGCCGTTCACCGCCGGGCTGCTCATCGCGCTCGGCGGCGCGGAGATGCTCGTGACGCTGCGCGCGCCGCTCGGGGTGCTGCTGCACGTCGGGCCGCAGGGGCTGGCCGCGTACCTGGTCCCCCTGGTCCTGGTGATCTGCGGCGTGCTGCTGATCACCACGCCGCAGCAACGCGTCTTCTACGCGGTGCTCTCCCTCGTGCTCGGGCTGGTCTCCTGGCTCACCTCGAACCTGGGCGGCTTCCTGATCGGCATGCTGCTGGCGCTCGTCGGCGGGGCGCTCGCGTTCGCCTGGACGCCGGTGAAGCGGCGGGCTCCCCGCGCCGGCCCGGCCGCGACGCCCGCCGACACGACGCCCGCCGACACGACGCTCGCTGGCGCGACGCCCGCCGGCACGACGCCCGGGCCGCGCGAGCCGGTGGACGGCTCGGCGCCCACCGAGTCGCTCGACGCGCTCCTGTCGGCCGAGCCGGGGCCGCCGCGGCACACGCGGGCGGAGCGCGGCTGACTCAGCGGGCGGTGTCCGCGACCGCCTGCGCGAACACCTCGGAGCGGTGCTCGAAGTTGCGGAACCGGCCGTAGCTCGGCGCGGCCGGGGACAGCAGCACCACCCCGCCGGCCGGGGTGAGCTTGCGGGACAGCCCGACGGCGGCGACCAGGTCGTCGGCCAGCTCGGTACGCACCGACGGCAGTCCGGACAGCGCCTCCACGATGCGGGGGCCGCTGTCCGGCACGCCGATCACGGTGATCTCCCGATCGGCCAGGTGCGCGCGCAGCGGGCTGTAGTCCAGCCCCCGGTCGGCGCCGCCGACGATCACCGTCAACGGCCGCCCCTCGTACGCGTCGATCGCGTGCATGGCCGCGTACGGGCTGGTGGCGAGTGTGTCGTCGACGAACGTGAGCCCGGACGGGTCGGCGATCTCGGTCAGCCGGTGCGCCAGGCCCTGGAACTCGGCGACCGCCACGGCGAGGCTGTCCTTGCGCGCCACCACGTCGACGCCGAGCGCGTCAAGCACGGCGAGCGCGACGCAGAGGTTGCCCTCGTTGTGCCGCCCGACCAGCGGCAGCACCGCGCGTGGGAACAGCGGCGTGTCCCGCAGGTGGAACCACTGCGTACCGTCCGGCCCGGTGGCCACGTGCGTGGTGTCCGGCGAGCCGGCCCGGATCGCGGCCCGGTCGCCCAGCTCCGCCGCCAGCCGCGGGTCGGCGCCGTTCACCACGACGGCGTGCGGGCCGTGCGCGATCAGGTTCAGCTTGTCCCGGTAGTACTCCCGCTCACCGCCGTGCGCGTCCAGGTGCTCCGGGAACAGCGCGGTCACCACCGCCACGCGCGGCGAATCGGTCAGGTCGGAGCACTGGTAGCTGGACAGCTCCAGCACGTACAGCTCCGCCTCGGGCAAATCCAGCAGCGGCACCCCGATGTTGCCGCCGAACACGTTCGGCCGGTCCATCGCGGTGAGCAGGTGACTGATCAGGCTGGACGTGGTGCTCTTGCCCTTGCTGCCGGTCACCCCGACGGTCCGGTCCGCGTGGTCGGCCATCCACAGCGCGCTGCCCTGCGTGACCGGCACGGACCGGCGGCGCAGCTCCACCATCCACGGGTGGGTGTTCGGCACACCCGGCGAGCGGACCACCACGTCGGCGGCGGCCAGGCGCTCGAAGCCCTCCTCGCCGGTGACGAGCGGCGCGGCGGCGGCCAGCGGGCCGTCCCAGGGCAGCGTGAGGAAGTTGGCGCTGTCGTCGACGACGACCAGGCCGGCCGGCCCGTGCGCGGCGATCGCGGTCACCGCGGCCCGGCCCTCGCGGCCGGCGCCCCAGACGGCGACATGACGTCCGCGCAGATCAGACAGGCGCACGGGCTCTCCTCGGACTCGGTCGACGGCGGGCAGGGTCCGGCCCAGCCGGACACGGACGGACGAACCAGGGCCTAGTATGGCGTGTGCCCAACGAGCAGCTGCGGCGGATGGACGCCTTCACCTTCCCGTCCTACTCGATCGACTTCGCCACCGGCGAGGTCCTGTTCGACTACGCCCTGACCGGTCCCGACGGCGAGCAGCGGTTCACCGAGGTGATCATGCTTCCGCTGCCGGCCGAGCCGGTCTCCGACGCCACAGCTGCCACCCTGTCCCGGGTGCTGGAGCTGCTGCACGTGGTCGCCGGCGTCAGCTACTACAAGGCCGCCGCGCCGCCCCGGCTGGTGCTGCCCGCGCCGCTGGGCGCCGCCGCCGTCGAGCTGGTCACCGCCGTCTACACCAAGGGCCTCGCCGAGTACGCGTACCGCAACGAGCTGCCGCACGTGCTGGAACTGCGTCCCGAGGTGCCGTCCGGCACCGTGGACCCCGCGGTGCCGGTGGACAACTCCGACCGTCGTCCGCTGTCGGCTGTCGGCGGCGGCAAGGACTCCATCGTCACGCTGGAGGCGCTGCGCCGCGCCGGCCTCGACCCGGTGCCGTTCTCGGTCAACCCGAACCACGTGATCGTGTCGGTGAACGAGGCGTCGGACCTGGTGCCGCTGGCCGCCCGGCGGCGGCTGGACCCGGTGCTGTTCGAGCTGAACGCGGCCGGTGCGCGCAACGGGCACATCCCGGTCACCGCGATCAACTCGCTGATCGCCGTGGCCACCGCCGTCCTGCACGGGCTCGGCCCGGTGGTGATGTCGAACGAGCGCTCCGCGTCCGACCCGAACCTGATCTGGAACGGCCACGAGATCAACCACCAGTGGTCGAAGGGCGTCGAGGCCGAAGGGCTGCTGCGCGCGGCGCTGGCCGAGCACGCGGGGCTCACCGAGCCGTACTTCTCGCTGCTGCGCTCCCTGTCCGAGCTGCACATCGCCCGGCTGTTCGCCGAGATCGACCGGTACGACGCGGTGGTGACCAGCTGCAACGCCGCGTTCAAGCTGCGCGACGCGAGCGAGCGCTGGTGCCGCGACTGCCCGAAGTGCCGGTTCGTGTTCCTGGCCATGTCGCCGTTCATGCCCCGCGAGCGGCTGACCGGCATCTTCGGCGGTGACCTGCTGGCCGACGAGTCCCAGATCCCCGGTTACCGGGAGCTGCTCGGCATCGACGGGCACAAGCCGTTCGAGTGCGTGGGCGAGGTGGAGGAGTCTGTGGTCGCGCTGAGCCTGCTCGCCCAGCAGGACCAGTGGCGCGACGCCCCTGTGGTACGCGCCCTGGTGGCGGCGCTGCCCGACACCGCCTGGCAGGCGGCGGCCACCTCCGACGTGTTCACCCCCGGCGGCGACAACTTCATCCCCGCCCCCTACGCCAAAACCCTGACCGCCCTGACCTGACCCACCCCCTTTCCTCCCGCCCCCGCCCCCGCCCCGCCCCGCCCCGCCCCGTCGATCATGAACTTGACGGTGCGAATTCCGGCGAATCACCGGCTCAACCTCATGATCACCCCCACAGCCCATCGATCTTGGAGTTGTGGCACCTCTGATAACGGTGGTAGTAGGCATTCCGGGCGCCACAACTCCAAGATCGGCGCGGGCCAGCCCGGAAGGGCGGGAGGGCGGGCCGCGGTCAGGGGGTGCGGATGGCGTCCAGGGCCAGCAGGGCCACGTGCAGGGACAGGCACCTGTCGACCGAGTCGAGGTCGGCGTCGAGGATGCGGCCGATACGGGCCAGCCGCTCGTAGAACGCCGGCCGGGACAGGTGCGCGGCGGCGGCGCCGGCCGACTTGTTCCGCCCCTGCTCCAGGTACGCCCGCAGCGTGCCGAGCAACTGCTCCCGCGGGTGCTGGGCGTCGTAGGCGAGCAGGGGCCCGAGTTCGCGCTCGACGAACGTCTGCAACCGGGGCTCGTCGCGCAACAGGTGCAGCAGCCCGGCCAGCCCCACGTGCGGCAGCCGGTAGCAGGGCAGATCCCGGGGATCCCGCCGGGCCGCCTCGGCGACCTGCCGCGCCTCGATCAGTGACCGGCGTGCCTCGCGCAGGCTGCTCACACCGGACCCGGCCGCCACCACGATCGCGGCCCGGGGCGGCGCGTCGACCGGCCGCGCGCTCCCCGACGCGACGGCCCGTCCGGCGGGACGGTCAGGCGACTCCGACGGGCGGGACGCCGGGCGGGCGGCGGGGGCGGCGTCGAGGCGTACCCGGCGCAACGCCGCGGCGAACGCGGACAGTGCCTTCTCCTCGGCGGCCGGGTCGGGGAGCGCCAGCAGCGCGCCCACGGCCTGGTCGTCGAGCGGGCTGGTCAGCGCGGTGAGCTTGGCGTCCCGGACGGCCTGGCTGACCGCCTCGGCGAGGTCGCGCAGCCGGGCCGGGCCGGCTTCCGGGTCCTCGGCGTCGGTGTCGCGGCGCGCGCCCCGGCGGGCGGCGGCCGGCTCGTCGTCGGGGGCGCCCGCGTCGCCGGACGGCTCGTCGGCGCGGTGGCGGACCACGACGCCGACCAGGTGGCGGCGGTCCAGGACGACGCCGAGCGCCTTGGCGCGCAGCGCCACCTCGTCCACCGGGCGGGTGTGGTCGATCAGCGCGGTCAGCAGCGTGCGGTGGATCTGCCGTTCCAGCCCCTCGGCGTCGCGCCGGATCAGCCGGCCCAGCGCCAGCGTGGAGGCGGCCCGTTCGATCAGGATGGTCAGCCGGGTCGGCGGGGTGGACTCGGTGGCCGGCCAGCGCAGCAGCAGCCGTCCCCAGTCCTGTCCCCGCGCGCCGACTGTGGTGACGAGCCAGCCGCTGTCCGGGTCGTACGCGGTGCGCCCGGGCGGGCGGATCTGCCGCGAGTGCCGTTCCCAGCCGTCCAGCAGCAGTTGGGCGTTCTCCCCCGCCGGGTCGTACGCGAGCACCTGCCGGGACAGGTTCTCCAGCACCATCGGGCAGCCGGCCAGTTCGGCGGCCTGCCGCAGCACCTCGGCCGGTTCGGCGCCCTCCACTGACAGTTCGGTGAACCGCTGGTGGATCTCCTCGGTGGCGCGCAGTTCGGTGAGCTGGGCGTCGACGATCAGCGCGTGCACCGCCTCGGTGATGCGGACGAACGGGGTGCCCCGGCGCAGCTCGATCAGGGGCAGTCCGCGTCGTTCGGCGGCGGCGGCCATCACCCGTGGGACTCCGCTGACGTAGCGGCGGCCCAGTTCGACCACCAGCCCGGAGACGCCGACGTCGGCCAGGGCACCGATGAACTCGCGGAGCCCGGCGTCGTCGCCCGGCAGGCCGATCCCGGTGGTCAGGACCAGTTCGCCGCCGCCGAGCAGGGTGGCGATGTCGGGTACCTCGGCGATGTGCACCCAGCGCACCGACCGGTCCAGTCCGGCGTTCCCCGCGACCAGGCGCGGCGCGCCGTGGCGCACGGGCACCAGCTCCAGCACCTCACGCACGGTAGGGAACACGGGCGACACGCTACCCTGCGTCACCACCGTTGCCGAAAGCCACACCGCCCGCCGGCCCGCCGAGAAGGCGGGGACCGGCGGGCGGACGGAACGAAGGATGGCGATCAGTCGACGCCGAACTCCATCGCGGCCCGGTCGAGCGCCTCGTCCTCGGCGGTGGGCACGCCCCGGGACGCGATGGCCTCGGCGCCGCCCTGCGGCATGGCGCCGATCAGCCCGGTCGAGGCCGCCTGGGCGGCGCCGACGACCCGCTGCGGGGTGCCGCCGCCGACCATGCCGACTGAGGCGTACTGCTCCAGCTTCGCCCGGGAGTCGGCGATGTCCAGGTTGCGCATGGTGAGCTGGCCGATCCGGTCGGCCGGGCCGAACGCCGAGTCCTGGGTGCGCTCCATCGACAGCTTGTCCGGGTGGTAGCTGAACGCCGGGCCGGTGGTGTCGAGGATCGAGTAGTCCTCGCCCCGGCGCAGCCGCAGCGTGACCTCGCCGGTGACTGCCGTGCCGACCCAGCGCTGCAGCGACTCGCGCAGCATCAGCGCCTGCGGGTCCAGCCAGCGGCCCTCGTACATGAGGCGACCGAGGCGGCGGCCCTCGTTGTGGTAGTTGGCGAGGGTGTCCTCGTTGTGGATGGCGTTGACGAGCCGCTCGTAGGCGGCGTGCAGCAGCGCCATGCCGGGGGCCTCGTAGATGCCGCGGCTCTTGGCCTCGATGATCCGGTTCTCGATCTGGTCGGACATGCCCAGGCCGTGCCGGCCGCCGATGGCGTTGGCCTCCAGCACCAGGTCGACGGCGCTGCCGAACTCCTTGCCGTTGATCGTCACCGGGCGGCCCTGGTCGAAGCCGATGGTGACGTCCTCGGTGGGGATCTCCACGGTCGGGTCCCAGAACTTGACGCCCATGATCGGCTCGACCGTCTCGATGCCGGTGTCCAGGTGTTCGAGCGTCTTGGCCTCGTGGGTGGCGCCCCAGATGTTGGCGTCGGTCGAGTACGCCTTCTCGGTGCTGTCCCGGTAGGGCAGGCCGCGCTCCAGCAGCCACTCCGACATCTCGGTGCGCCCACCCAGCTCGGTGACGAAGTCGGTGTCCAGCCACGGCTTGTAGATCCGCAGCTGCGGGTTCGCCAGCAGGCCGTACCGGTAGAACCGCTCGATGTCGTTGCCCTTGAACGTCGAGCCGTCGCCCCAGATCTGCACGTCGTCGGCGATCATCGCGCGGACCAGCAGCGTGCCGGTCACGGCGCGGCCCAGCGGCGTGGTGTTGAAGTAGGCCCGCCCGCCGGAGCGGATGTGGAAGGCGCCGCAGGTCAGCGCCGCCAGCCCTTCCTCAACCAGGGCGGCGCGGCAGTCGACGAGGCGGGCGACCTCGGCGCCGTAGCTGAGCGCGCGGCCGGGCACCGACGCGATGTCGGGCTCGTCGTACTGGCCGATGTCAGCGGTGTAGGCGCAGGGGACGGCGCCCTTGTCGCGCATCCACGCGACGGCTACCGAGGTGTCGAGGCCGCCGGAGAAGGCGATGCCGACACGTTCGCCGATGGGCAGGGAGGTGAGAACCTTGGACACAAGGAAGATTATGCACGGTCTCGCATGGTCATGCAAGCTGGTCCGTCAGAGCGCGTCCTCACGCCCCAGCTCCCAGAACGCCACCGCCGCGGCGGCCGCCACGTTCAGCGAGTCCACACCGCGCCGCATCGGGATCACCACCCGCACGTCGCTGGCCGCCTGCGCCGCCGCGGTCAGCCCCGGCCCCTCCGCCCCGAGCAGCAACGCCGCCCGCACCCGCTGCGCCGGAGTCAGCCGCTGCATCGGTACGGCATCCGGCGCGGGCGTCATCGCGAGCACCGTGAACCCGGCCGCCCGGACCTGGTCCAGCCCCGCGGGCCAGCGCTCGAGCTTGGCGTACGGCACCGCGAACACCTCGCCCATGCTGACCCGTACGCTGCGCCGGTACAGCGGGTCGGCGCAGGTCGGGGACAGCAGCACCGCGTCGACGCCGAGCGCGGCGGCGCCCCGGAAGATCGCACCCAGGTTCGTGTGGTTGTTGACGTCCTCCAGGATCACCACCCGCCGGGCGGCGGCGAGCACCTCGTCGGCGGAGCGCAGCGGCTTGCGGTGGAACGACGCGAGCACGCCGCGGTGCACGTGGAAGCCGGTGGCGCGCTGCAGCACGTCCGGCGTGGCCGCGTATACCGGCGCGTCACCGGTGTCCAGGTCGGCGAGCTGGTCCACCCGCTTCGCGTCGACCAGGTAGGACCGGGCCGGGTAGCCGGCCCGCAGCGCCCGCCGCAGCACCAGCTCCCCCTCGGCGATGAACAGCCCGTGCGGCGGTTCCCAGCGGGTACGCAGCTCCACGTCGGTGAGCGCGCGGTAGTCGGCGATCCGGTCGTCGTCGGGGTCGGTGATCTCGTGGACGGGCACCAGGCGATTCTGCCCGGCCCGCCCGGCCGCTCCGGCGCGGGCCGGGTTTCCGCCGTCCCGGGCGGGGAACGGAGCCGGAAGGCCGACGGTGACGGAGGGACCAGGATGGGCGCGGATCACGACGGCAACCTCCCCCGCGACGCCACCGTCGCCGACTACCTGGTGGCCCGGCTCGTCGAGTGGGGCGTGCACCGCTACTACGGCTACCCGGGCGACGGGATCAACGGCATGACCTCGGCGCTGCAACGCGCCGAGGGCCGCGCCCGGTTCATCCAGGTCCGGCACGAGGAGACCGCCGGTTTCGCGGCCGGCGCGCACGTCAAGTACGGCGGCGGACCGCTCGGCTGTGTGGTGGTGACCAGCGGTCCGGGCGCGATCCACGCCCTCAACGGCCTGTACGACGCCAAGCTCGACCACCAGCCGGTGGTGGCGCTGCTCGGGCACACCGCGCTGCCCGCCGAGGGCGGCGGCTACTACCAGGAGGTGGACCTGCTCTCGCTCTACAAGGACGTGGCCTCGGCCTTCCTGGCCCAGCTCGACGACCCGTCGCAGGCCCGGCACCTGGTGGACCGCGCCTGCCGCACGGCGCTGGCCCGGCGTACCGTGACCGCCCTGGTTCTCCCCTCCGACGTGCAGGACCTGCCGGCGGTGCCGCACCCGCCGCACGCCCACGGCTACTACCACACCAGCGCGGTGCCGAGCAGCACCCCGACCGTGCCGCCGGAGGCCGACGTGCGCCGCGCCGCCGAGGTGCTGCGCGGCGGCGACCGGGTGGCGATGCTGGTCGGGCAGGGCGCGCTGGGCGCCGAGGACGAGGTACGCCGGATCGCCGACCGGCTCGGCGCCGGTGTCGCCACCGCGCTGCTCGGCTTCACCGCCGTCGACCACCGGCAGCCCTGGGTGACGGGCGCGATCGGCCTGCTCGGCAGCCGCCCGAGCTGGCAGCTCATGCGCGAGTGCGACCGGCTGCTGATCGTCGGCAGCCAGATGCCGTACTCGGAGTTCTACCCGCCGGAGGGCCAGGCCCGGGCGGTGCAGATCGACATCGACGGCACCCGGATGGGGTTGCGCTACCCGACCGAGGTGAACCTGACCGGCGACGCCGGGCCGACACTGCGTGCCCTGATCGAGGAGCTGGGCCCGGGGCCGGGCCCGACCGCGTGGCGGGCCACCCTCGCCGACGCCACCGGCAAGTGGCGGGCCTCCCAACGCGAGGTCGCCGCCCAGCCCGCCGACCCGGTCAACCCGCAGTCGCTGTTCGCCACGCTCGACGAGGCGCTGCCGGGCGACGCCATGCTCGCCGTCGACTGCGGCACCGCCACCGCCTGGTACGCCCGGCACGTCCGGGTCCGCCCCGGCATGCTGGCCAGCCTCTCCGGCACGCTGCTCTCGATGGGCGGCGGGATGCCGTACGCGCTGGCGGCGAAGTTCGCCCACCCGGACCGGCCGGTGATCGCACTGCTCGGCGACGGGGCGATGCAGATGAACGGCGTCAACGAGCTGATCACGGTGGCGAAGTACTGGCGGGAGTGGTCCGACCCCCGGTTCGTCGTGCTGGTGCTCAACAACCGGGATCTCGCGTTCGTCAGCTGGGAACAGCGCTCCGGCGAGGGCACGCCGATGTTCCCGGACAGCCAGGACCTGCCGGACGTGGCGTACCACAGGTGGGCGGAGGTGCTGGGCCTCGGCGGTGAGCTGGTCGACTCCCCCGCCCGGGTGGACGGCCTGTGGCAGCGGGTGCTCGACGCGGACCGGCCGGTGGTGGTCAACGCCGTGGTGGACCCGGCCGAGCTGATGCTGCCGCCGCACTTCACCGCCGAGCAGGCCCGCAAGACCGCCGCCGCGGTGCTGCGCGGGGACAGCGACCGGGCCGGCATCGTGCGGCGCGGCGTGCCGGCCGCGCTCGCCACGTACCGGCCCCGCCGCCGGGGCCGCTGAGGCGTCAGGCCCGCGCGTAGCGCAGCAGCACCGACCGTGCGTCGAAGGCGCGCGTCTCGACCAGCCGCAGGCCCTGCCGGGCCAGGCCGGGCAGCACCTGCCGTCCGCCGCCGAGCACCACCGGGTGCACGATCACCTCGTAGGTGTCGACGAGCCCGAGCGCGGCCAGCGCCGTCGCGGCCCCGGTGCCGCCGGTGACCAGCAGATCGCCGGGGAACCGCTCGCGGACCTCGGCGAACTCCTTCGCCAGGTCGCCACCGCCGACCACCACGGCGCCGTGGGATGCCTCGGCGAGCGTGCGGGAGACCACGACCTTCGGGGTACGCCGCCAGACCGGCGCGAACGCCAGGTCGTGCGGGTGGTCGGAGATCGACTCGACCTGCGGCCAGTAGGAGGACATCATCTCCCACACCCGCCGCCCGTAGACGAAGGCGTCGGCCCGCTCGGCCAGCCCGATCGAGTACGCGGACAGCTCCTCTCCCATCTCCGGCCAGTCGAACTCGCCGTTCGGGCCCTCGATGAAGCCGTCGACCGACGTGTGCACCCCGTAGATGACGTTGCCCATGATGTGTTCCTCCGCGTCGCGGCGCGTCCCGGCCGGGCGCGCTCACCGGTGGGTCGGAGCCGCCCGCCCGGATCCGACAACCGGGCGTCGTCGATTTCCGGCTAGCCTGCGGGCGTGGCCCGCCCCCTGATGATCGCACTGATCGGTGTCGACGGTTCCGGCAAGACCACCCAGGCCAGGGCGCTGGCGGCGCGGCTGCGCGAGCGGGGTGTCCGGGCGCGGTACTTCGAGAACGCCGGTGGGCGGCCGCTGTGGAACCGGCTGGCGCGGGCGCTCGGCCGGCCGGACGGGGTGGCGCTGTTCGGTCGTACCGTCTATCCGGCCCTGGAGGCGACGGTGCGCGCGGCGGCGATGGCCCGGACCGTGGCGGTGGCCCGCCTGACCGGACGGGTGCCGGTGCTGGACCGGTGGACCTGGTGCCAGGACGTGATCATGGCGGCCCGGGGCGACCGGGGACGGCACGTGGTGCGCGCCGTCTACGCGGTCTTCCCGCGCCCGGCGGTGGTGTGCTTCCTGGCCACCTCGCCCGAGGTGGCGCAGCGGCGGGTGGCCGCGCGGGCCATCGACACCGAGGAGCTGGCGCACCTGCGCGCGCTGGACGGGGCATACCGGGCGCTGCCGGAGTTCGGCTCGTTCGTCACGCTCGACGGCGACGGCACCCCGGACGAGGTGGCCGCCGCCCTCGATGCGGCGGTGCGTGCGGCGCGGCGGTGAGAGAGGCCGTTACCCCCGCTCACGCAACCAGCGCAGCACGTCGGAGGGCAGCTCACTCTCCTGGCGCTGCTCGCGGCGGTCCGGCTCGGTCCGCCGGGGCGGCTGCGGGCGCTGCGGGTCGCCGACCAGCGCCCGGCTCGGCGCGGTGAAGTCGGCCACCGGCTTGCCGGTGAGCGCCGTCTTGATGGTCCGCGCCACCGCGTCGATCACCTTCGCCTGCACGGCGGAGCCGACCAGGTCGGTGACGTCGTCCGGGTTGGCGGCGATGCCGGCGACCGCGACCTGCGGGGTGTAGCCGACGAACGTCTCGGTGGCGTTGCGCTCCGAGCTGCCGGTCTTGCCGGCCACCGGGCGGCCGACGATCCGGTCGACGGCGGTGGCGGTGCCGCCGTTGCACTGCTCGAACGCGGACTGCTGACCGACCGGGCAGCGGGCCGCGTCGGTGGCGGCGCGGGCCACGTCCGGTTCGAGCACCCGCTTGCAGGACGGCTGCGCCACGTCGACGGCGTCGCCGTCGGGCGCGGTCACCGAGACCACCGGCAGCGGCGTGCAGTACGTGCCCTCGGCCGCCACCGTGGCGTACGCGTTCGCCAGGTCCAGCGGGGTCGTGGCGGCCACGCCGAGCGTGAACGCGCCCCAGTTGGCGGCGTTGTCGCGGGCGAACGCGGCGTCGGAGTCGGCGCGGAAGGTGATGCCGAGGCGCTGGGCCATCTCCACCACCTTGTCCTCGCCGACCTGTTCGGCCAGCCAGACGAAGTACGTGTTGACGGACCGGCCGAAGCCGTCCCATATCATCCGGTAGCCGTCCATCCACTGCGGGTTGGCGTTGGCCGGGCACCACGTGCCGTCGCAATTGCCCTCGTCGTCCGAGGCGTACCGGGTGGGCAGCCGGCTCGGGGCGTCGAAGCCGGTGGACAGCGGCTTGCCCGCCTCCAGCGCGGCCAGCATGGTGAACATCTTGAACGTCGAGCCGGCCTGGTAGCCGTCGACGCTGGCGCCGCCGGAGATCAGCGGGTTGACCGTGTTCGGGTGGTTGGCCTGCCCGTCCGGGTTGGCGTCGAGGCTGTAGTGCCGGTTCACCGCCATCGCGAGCACCCGGCCGGTGCCCGGCTCGACCGCCGCGATCGGCAGCGCCCGCTTGTTGCCGTACCCGTAGACCTTGGTGGCCTGCTCCTGCGCGGTCTCCTGGATTTTCGGGTCGAGCGTGGTGACGACCCGGTAGCCGCCGCGGCGCAGCGCCTGCTCCCGCTCCTCGGGGGTGCTGCCGAACGCCGGCTGGGTGATCCACCAGCGGCGCAGGTAGTCGCAGAAGAAGCCCCAGTCGTCGTGGCCCTGGGCGGTGGCGGTGCAGCCGTTGGGCTGGGCGGTCGGGCGCAGCGTCAGCGCCTCGGCCTTGGCCGCGGCGGCCTGCTGCGCGGTGATCGCGCCGGTCTCGGCCATCGCGTCGAGCACGTACCCGCGCCGGGTCAGCGCCTGGTCCTTGTCGCCGTCGATCGGGCTGTACGCGTCGGGCGACTGGACCAGGCCGGCGAGCAGCGCCGCCTCGCCCAGCGTCAGGTCGGCCGGGGCCTTGCCGAAGTAGCGCTGGCTCGCGGCGGCGACGCCGTACGCGCCGGAACCGAAGTACGCGATGTTGAGGTAGCGGTTGAGGATCTCGTCCTTGGACAGCGACTGCTCCAGCGCGTTCGCGTACCGGATCTCCTGGAGCTTGCGCCCGACGGTCTGCTCGGTGGCGGCCTGCCGCTCCTCCGGGGTGCGGTTCGGGTCGGTCTTGAGCACGTTGCGGACGTACTGCATGGTCAGCGTGGAGCCGCCCTGCTCGGTGCCGCCGCCCTTGACGTTGGCCACCAGCGCACGGGCGATGCCGCGCAGGTCAGCGCCGCCGTGCGAGTAGAACCGCCGGTCCTCGGCCGCGATGATCGCCTGCCGCATCACCGGGGCGATCTCGGCCAGCGGCACGTCGGTGCGGTTCACGTCGTAGAACGTGGTGATCAGCGTCTTGCCGTCGTTTGCGTAGAGGTAGGAGCGCTGCGGCTGCACCGGGGTGCGCAGCGCGTCGGGCAGCTCCGCGTACGCGCCGAGCGCGGCCCGGGCGGCGAACCCGCCGAGCAGGCCGCCGGGAAGCGCGGCGAGCGCGAGGACGAGCCCGGCGAGCAGGCCGGCCAGCAGCACGGTGAACAGCCGCGACAGCGGCGACCTGGGAGACGGCATGGACGCAAGGATTGCCACGAAAGCCGCCTACCGGCCACCTCGCCAGGCAACTGTCAGTTACTTCACGGCGACCGCCCAGCTGAAGAAACGGTCAGCCCGCCCCGAGTGGGCCCTTCGGTGACGCGGGCGGCACGGGTGCGGCGGCGACGCTCGCCGCGGCGGCGTCCCGGGCGATGGTCTCGGGCACCAGGCGGCCGCTGCGGTAGCCGATGCCGATGCCGGCGACCAGCACGAAGATCGCGCCGAACGTCTGCAGCGAGCCGATCAGCGCGCCACCCAGCCCGAGCAGCGGGGCGGCGATCATCAGCATCGTCCCGTCGCCGTAGGAGAACATCCCGGACCGGGCGACCGACCAGCCGGTGAGGAACCAGCCCGCGCTGTAGAGGGTGGCGCCGAACAGCACGATGCCACGCGCGGTCACGCCGAACACCGGCGTCTGCTCGGCCAGCCCGGCGAAGGGCAGCATCAGCACCATCCCGCCGATGCTCGCCAGCAGCCCGGCCAGTGCGACGCGGCGGCAGCGGGTGGCGGCGAGCAGGCCGGTGAGTGCGAGCAGGGCGAGCAGCCCCAGCCACACCGAGGCGACCCAGCCGACCAGGTAGAGCGGCCGGCCGTCGGCCGGGTACGGGTCGTTGCCCACGCCGCCGTCGCTGGCCATCGCCACCAGGCCGTAGAGAACCGCGTACGCCGGGAGCAGCCAGACCGCCGCGCGGGCGAACCGGCGGATCGACCAGGCCCAGGTCGCGTCGGTGGCCGGCGCTCCCGGGCCGGGTTCGGAGACGAACGGCAGGACCCCGAAACCCCCTCCGGTACGCCGGGAACCGATCGGTCCGGCGGGGTCGTGCGCGCCGGGGACCGGGGTACGGGAGAACAGCCGGTTCGCCGGGTCCTTCATGCCTCACCTCGTTCGCGCCGCGGGTGGCCCGGGGCACGCAACGGCGCTCCGGCCCTGCTCACCACCCGTCCTGAAACCGATGGTGGCAGTCGCCGGAGCGCCGCATGAGGGATTCTCGGATTTGCCGGTCAGCCCCGCTCGCGCTGGTCCGCCGGGTCGTTCACCAGGCTGGCCGGGGACACCGGCTCCGGCGCGGGCAGACCCTTCGGGTTGTTGCCGCCGGTGGCCTGCGCCTCCGCCACGCGTACCTCGTCGTGGATCTCCTGGGCCGCGACGGCCGCGGCCTGGGCGGCCTCGGCGGCCTCCCGCTCGACCTCGCCGGCGCTCTTGGCGGCCTCCGGCGACGGCACGTCGCCGGCCATGTTCGCCAGCCCGCCCAGCGCGCCGCCCATGCCCTCCAGGGCCTTGGTCAGCTCGGTCGGGACGATCCAGACCTTGTTGGCGGTGCCGTTGGCGATCTGCGGCAGCGCCTGGAGGTACTGGTACGCAAGCACCTTCTGGCTCGGGTTGGCGGTGTGGATCGCGTCGAAGACGGTACGGATCGCCTTGGCCTGGCCCTCCGCCTGGAGGATCCGGGCCTGGCGGTCACCGTCGGCGCGCAGCACCGCGGCCTGCTTCTCACCCTCGGCGGTGAGGATCTGCGACTGCTTGTGCCCCTCGGCGTTGAGGATCGCGGCACGGCGGTCCCGCTCGGCACGCATCTGCTTCTCCATCGAGTCGCGGATGCTCGGCGGCGGCTCGATCGCCTTGATCTCGACCCGGGTCACCTTGATGCCCCAGCGGCCGGTGGTCTCGTCCAGCACGCCGGACAGGTGCCGGTTGATCTCCTCGCGGCTGGTCAGCGCGCGCTCCAGGTCGAGCGAGCCGATCACGTTACGCAGCGTGGTGACGGTGAGCTGCTCGATGGCCTGGAGGAAGTTGGAGATCTCGTAGGTGGCGCGAACCGAGTCGACCACCTTGAAGTAGAGGACCGTGTCGATCGAGACGACCAGGTTGTCGGAGGTGATCACCGGCTGGGGCGGGAAGCTGACCACCTGCTCGCGCATGTCGACCTTGGTACGCACCGCGTCGACGAACGGCACCAGCAGGTTCAGGCCCGGGTTCAGCGTGCGCTTGTACCGGCCGAGTCGCTCCACCACGTCCTGACGCTGCTGCGGCACGATCCGCACCGCCTTGAACAGCGTCACCACACCGATCAACGCCACCGCGATCATCAGGATCGCCAGAAACTCCATACCGTTCACCTTTTCGCTTCGGGCAGCTCGCCCGGGGTGGAAATGTCGTCCTGCCATACCAGGGCGGTAGCGCCCCGGACCTTTATCACCTGCACCCGCTCACCCTCGGCGTACGTGCGCGTCGCGTCGTACGAGCGGGCCGTCCACAGCTCACCATCGATCTTGACCATGCCCCGGTCGGCGTCGACCGGCTCCAGGACCACAGCGGTGGCCCCTTCCAGCGCCTCGACCCCGAACGGCTGCTCCCCGGTCTCCAGCGCCGGCCGGGCATGCCGCCGGACCACCGGACGGACCACCGCCACCGACAGCGCCGACACCACCGCGAAGACCACCGCCTGGAGCGCCACCGGCGCACCGAGCGCCGCGGCGCCGGCGGCGGCGAACGCCCCGACCCCGAACATGATCAGGAAGAGCGTCGTCGTGAAGATCTCGGCGACCGCTAATACCACACCCAGAACGATCCAGAACACGGCGTCCACGAGAACAATCCTGACACGTCAACGCACGTGTCATCGAACTGTCATGATCGCTAGGCTCGGCACGGCGTACCGCGCCGCCGGCCGACGAGGAGGACGACATGCCCCTGCTGCCCGAGACCGCGCGTCAGGTGGACCTGCTGGTCGCCCGGGCCCAGGCCGAGGGGCGGGGTCCCTCGCTCGCCCTCGGCGTGGTCCGCGACGGCCGCCTGGCGCACCTGGCGGTCGCCGGTGAGACGCCCCGCCCGGACGGCGACCTCCAGTACCGGGTCGGCTCGATCACCAAGACCATGACCGCGGTGCTGGTGATGCAGCAGCGCGACGCCGGGCGGCTGGCACTCGACGACCCGCTCGACGCCCACCTGCCCGGCACCCCGGTCGGCGCGGTGACCGTGCGCCAACTGCTCGGCCACGTCGGCGGCCTGCAACGCGAGCCGGACGGCGACTGGTGGGAACGCGCCGAGGGCATGGACCTGGACACGCTGCTGGCCGGGCTGACACCGGGCAAGATCGCCTATCCGCCGCACTTCGTCTACCACTACTCGAACCTGGCGTACGGGCTGCTCGGCGCCGTGCTGGAACGGATCACCGGCACGCCGTGGGCGGAGCTGCTGACCGAGCGGCTGCTGACGCCGCTGGGCATGCGCCGCACCACGTACCACCCGGCCGAGCCGTACGCCCACGGCTACGTCGTCCACCCCTGGCACGAGACGCTGCGGGAGGAGCCGCGCACCGACACCGGGGCGATGGCGCCGGCCGGGCAGCTCTGGTCGACGGTCGAGGACCTGGGCCGCTGGGCGGCGTTCCTGGCCGACCCGGACCCGGCGGTGCTCTCCCCCGCCACGCTCACCGAGATGTGCGCCCCCGTCGTCATCAACGACCTGGACGCGTGGACCGGCGGGCACGGCCTCGGCATCGAGCTCTACCGGGTCGGCGACCGGGTGTACGTCGGACACGGCGGCTCCATGCCCGGGTACGTGGCCGGCCTGGCCGTGCACCGGCCGACACGCACCGCCGTGGTCAACTTCGCCAACGCGTACGGGCTGCGCGGCCACCACATCGGCGCGCTCGGCCGCGAGGCGCTCACGCTGGTGCTGGACGCAGAACCGGCCGCGCCCGCCCCGTGGCGCCCGGCCGACCCGCCCGCCGCCGACGTGGCCGCGCTGACCGGCCGCTGGTGGTGGATGGGCGGCGAGTACGAGTTCCGCGTCGACGCCGCCGGTGACCTGGTCGGCGGTCAGGTGGGCAGGCCGCTGCTCCGCTTCACGCCGGAGGGCCCGGACCGGTGGCGGGGCCGCTCCGGCTCCCAGGACGGCGAGATCCTCACGGTGATCCGCGACGCTTCCGGCACCCCGACAGCCCTCGACATAGCCACCTTCGTCCTAACCCGAACCCCCGACGACCTCCCCTGACATCCCTCGCCCCCGCCCCCGCCGCCCCCGCCGCCCCGCCGATCTTGCACTTGTGGCCCCTATTTCGCCCCGCTATGCCCGATCCGCGGGGACCACAACTCCATGATCGACGCACGTGGCCGCCCTTCACCCCGGTGATCAAGGAGTTTGCGTCGGCGTTGATCTCCAGCACGCCCACAACTCCTTGATCAACCAGGCGAGGGGCACGAGGGCGCCGGAACAGAACCCGGAAGGGGCGGGGACAGGAGATCCGGGGGCGGGCGGAGCCGGCGCACGGCGGGGCCGGGGGCGACCGTGACCGGCGCAGGGATCAAGCCTGACCGCCCGGAGCCGGGCACGGTCGCCCCCGGACCCCAACCGCAACCACGGCCCTGACAACGACCACGACCGGGCAGCGACCAGTCAGACAGGCTCGGTGACGAAGTCGATCAGGCGCTCCATCGCGTTGATCAGCGGCGTCTCCACGTCGGCGAAGCTGTCCACCCGGGACAGGATGTGCCGCCACATGTCCGCCGGCTCACCCACCCCGAGCGCCGCGCAGACGCCCTCCTTCCAGGGCCGCCCGGGAGGAACCACGGGCCACGCCGCGATGCCGAGCGCGGCCGGGCGTACCGCCTGCCACACGTCGACGTACGGGTGCCCGGTCACCAGCACGTGCGGCGAGTTCACCCGGGCCACGATGCGGCTCTCCTTCGAGCCGGGTACGAGGTGGTCGACGAGCACACCGAGCCGGCGACCCGGGCCGGGCGCGAACGCGCGTACCTCGTCGGCGAGCGCGTCGATGCCGTCCAGCGGTTCCACCACCACGCCCTCGATGCGCAGGTCGTCGCCCCAGATCCGCTCGACCAGCGCGGCGTCGTGCACGCCCTCGACCCAGATCCGGCTGGCCTTGGCGACCTGCGCCCGTACGCCGTCCACAGCGATCGACCCGGACGCGGTACGGCGGCGCGCGGCGGGCACCGGTGCGCGGGCCGGGCGTCGCAGCGTGACCGGCCTGCCGTCGAGCAGGAACGCGGCGGGCAGCAGCGGGAAGTTGCGCCGCCGTCCGTGCCGGTCCTCCAGCACGACCGCACCGGAGTCGAAGCCGACCACCGCGCCGCAGAACCCGGAGTCGGCGTCCTCGACCACCAGGTCGGGTTCGGCGTCGACCTCGGGGGTGACCTTCCGTCGTCGCCAGTCACCGGCCAGCACGTCCCCGTCGTATCGCCCCGCCATGCCGCTGACGCTAACCAGCGCCCCGGCGTGTCGCTCGCCGACGCGCCGACCGGGCCGTCATCCGTCGGCACGAAACGGTGCGAAGGGGGTAGTTGGGGCCAGGTCGCGCCGCCGGAGCGGCAGCCGAGACAGCAGCGGCGCGGAGCACGTACCCTTTCCGCATGTCCTCCCCCGCAACGGGCGCGGCCACACTGGCTCCGCGCCGGTCGAGCCGGTTCGTCGCCTGGGTGCGTGCCTGGCGAGCCGGCCTGGTGCCCTTCGACGAGGTGGCCGACGCCGTCGCCGGCGACGAGGAGCACCTCGTCGCCGACGCCCCCGGCACCTGGACCGACGTGTCGCTGCGGGAGGCGCTGCCCAGCCTCGCCAAGCATTCACCAGACGACATCCGCCTGGTGCTGCCCGCGCCCGGTGACCCGCGCGGCCTGCCCGGTCCGGGTGCGTTCGCCGGGGCGGCGCTGGTGGCGGGCGAGGCGGTGGTGGCGAGCGGGATGGGGCTGGTGCCCGAGGTCCGTACGCACACGTCCGGCTCGGGGATGACCTGGGAGACGGTGCTCTGGCGGGTGCATCCGCTACCGGCGGACGCGCCGAAGGCGTCCCTCACCACGCCCGGCGCGGCGGAGGCCGAGGCGGAACTCGCCGCCGTGCTGGCCGAGACCACCGCCACGCTGACCCGGCTGGACGTCGCACAGTGGCGGCCCGAACTCGCCGGGGCGCTCGCCGCGCTGCGCCGGCCGGACGGCGCCACCGACCTGCCGCCCGGCTTCGACCCGCGCGCCCGCCGCCTGTTCGCCCGCGCCGCCGTACTGGATCGGGTGCTCGCGCTGGCCGGGGAGAGCGCGCCCGGCGGCGCGGTGAACACCTACGAGGCGCAGCAGCGGGACGCGGCCCTGCGGCCGCTCACCACCGCGTGCCGGCAGGCCCTGGTGGCCGCCTGCAACGCGCCGCTGCGACTCTAGGGTCTGGTGTGAAAGTCGCTGGCCACGGGCCGCGGGCTGTGTTCCCATGCCGCAGTGAGGAGCGAGAACGTGTTCGGCGCGGACGTACCCCCGACTGTCCGACAGCGGTCTGATCGCGACCTCAGTGACTGTGTGCGGGTGCTGGCAGAGGTTCATGAGCGCGACGGTTATCCGGTGAGCTGGCCCGATTTCCCGGCCGCATGGCTCACGCCGCCATCGCTCATCGCCTCCTGGGTGGCGGAACTGGGTGGCCGCATGGTCGGTCATATCGGCTTGTCCCGAAGCGACGCGGGAGACGCGGCACCTGGGCTGTGGGGCGCTCGTGCAGGTGTGAGTATCGACGCGACTGCCGTGGTCAACCGGTTGTTCGTCGCTCCGTCGGCCCGCGGCCACGGGATCGGTGCGCTGCTGATGGCGCAGGCTGTCGAAGAAGCACAGCATCGCGGTTTGCATCCCGTGCTCGACGTGGTGGCTTCTGACACTGCGGCGGCGGCTCTGTACGAGAGGCTCGGCTGGCAGCTGCTGGCCACAGTCGAACAGCGGTGGAGCCCGGAGCAGAAGGTCGCCGTCCGGTGTTATGCGGCGGCAACCTGAGGGTAGTGCCCCTGGTCACAGCCGTTCGTTGAGGACTGCGACCGGCGCGGCCGCCTCGTAGCGTACGGCACGCTTGTCGTATCTCGTGGCGACTGCACGATGGCGCTTGAGCCGGTTGACGCCGTATTCGACCGCATGCCGCTCGCGGTAGTCGGTCTTGTCGAACTTCGGTGGCCGCCCACCGCCTGGCCCTCGCGGCACCGGAACCGGACGGACGCCGCGGCTCAGACCTCGTCGATCAGGTCGGCCACCGAGTCGACGATCCGCGACGGACGGTACGGGTACCGCTCGGCCTCGGTCCGGCTGCTGATGCCGGTGAGCACCAGGATCGTCTCCAGCCCGGCCTCCAGGCCGCACAGGATGTCGGTGTCCATCCGGTCGCCGATCATCGCGGTCGACTCGGAGTGCGCGTCGATGGTGTTCAGCGCCGAGCGCATCATCATCGGGTTGGGCTTGCCGACGAAGTACGGGTCGACACCTGTCGCCTTCGAGATCATCGCAGCCACCGAGCCGGCCGCCGGCAGCGCGCCCTCCATCGACGGGCCGGTGGCGTCGGGGTTGGTGCAGATGAACCGGGCGCCGTCGTTGATCAGCCGGATCGCCTTCGTTATCGCCTCGAAGCTGTAGGTGCGCGTCTCCCCCAGCACCACGTAGTCCGGGGCGAAGTCGCTGAGCACGTACCCCACCGCGTGCAGCGCCGTGGTCAGGCCGGCCTCACCGATGACGTACGCGGTGCCGCCCGGCCGCTGGTCGGCCAGGAACTGGGCGGTGGCCAGCGCGGACGACCAGATCGCCTCCTCCGGCACGTCCAGCCCCATCCGGGCCAGCCGCGCCTGGAGGTCGCGGGGCGTGTAGATGGAGTTGTTCGTCAGCACCAGGAACGGCTTGCCGGAGGCACGCAGCTTCTTGACGAACTCCGGGGCACCGGGCACCGGCTGCCCCTCGTGCACCAGCACGCCGTCCATGTCGGTGAGCCAGCTCTGCACCGGCTTGCGGTCAAGCATCGTGTCGTCCCCAGGGGTGTCGTCGGGTCGGGCTCAGGGCCGGCGGGCCGGGGGTACGCAGCACAGCGCCGGGCAGGTGTCCCAGGCCGGCAGTTCGCCGAGTCGGCGGCGCAGCCGCTCGCCGTCCGGGGCGGTGCGCTCCAGCACCAGCTCGCGGACCATCGTCACGAACCGGGGGTCGACCCCCGGGGTGCCGGCGCGGACGAAGTCCAGGCCGAGCTGCTTGGCCGTCTCCAGCGCCTCGGTGTCCAGGTCCCACACCACCTCGAGGTGGTCGGAGACGAAACCGATCGGGCTGACCACCACGCTCGTCACGCCCTGCTCGGGCAGCGTCGCCAGGTGGTCGTTGACGTCCGGCTCCAGCCACGGCACCTGCGGCGGCCCGGACCGGCTCTGCCAGACCAGGTCGTACTCCAGGTCGGGCGCGGCCGCGGCGTGCACCAGCCGGGCGACCTCCTCGAGCTGGGCGGTGTAGCGGCCGCCGTGCGGGCCGGCGGTGGCCGCCGCGGACATCGGGACGGAGTGCGCGGTGAAGACCAGCCGGGTGCTGTCCCGCTTCGCCGGGTCGAGCTGGGCCAGCGCGGCGCGGACCGCGTCGGCGTGCGGCTCGATGAAGCCGGGGTGGTCCCAGAACTGGCGCAGCTTCTCGATCAGCGGGGCGTCCGGGCCGACGGCGGCGCGGGCCGAGGCGATGTCCTCCTGGTACTGCCGGCAGGAGGAGTAGCCGCCGTACGCGCTGGTGACGAACGCCAGCGCCCGGGTGATCCCGTCGTCGCGCATCCGCGCCACCGTGTCGGCGAGCATCGGATCCCAGTTGCGGTTGCCCCAGTAGACCGGCAGGTCGACGCCGTTGGCGGCGAAGTCCGCGCGGATCGCCGCGAGCAGGTCACGGCACTGCTGGTTGATCGGCGACACCCCGCCGAAGTGCAGGTAGTGCTCGGCGACCTCGGCCAGCCGCTCGGGCGGCACCCCCCGCCCCCGGGTCACGTTCTGCAGGAACGGGAGAACGTCCTCGGGCCGCTCCGGGCCGCCGAAGGAGACCAGCACCAACGCGTCGTACGCCATGGGGCCATTCTTCCTCGCCCGCCGTCACGGCGTGGCGACGCCCCCTGGTCGGTGTGGTGACCACCCGGGCCGCAGCGTGTTAAAAAGGGCCCCTTCCGCTGCACGAGGCGTTGAGAAGGGGCCCTTCCTTACATCTCAGGCGCCGATGGCGTGGTAGCCGCCGTCGACGTGGACGATCTCACCGGTGGTGGCCGGGAACCAGTCGGACAGCAGCGCCAGGCAGGCCCGCGCGGCGGGCTCCTGGTCGGTGAGGCTCCAGCCCAGCGGGGCCCGCTCGGTCCAGGCGTCCTCGAACTGGTCGAAGCCGGGGATGGACTTGGCCGCGATGGTGCGCAGCGGGCCGGCCGCGACCAGGTTGCTGCGGATGCCCTGCTTGCCCAGGTGCAGCGCCAGGTAGCGGGAGGCGGACTCCAGCCCGGCCTTCGCCACGCCCATCCAGTCGTAGACCGGCCACGCCTTGGTGGCGTCGAAGGTGAGGCCCACCACGGCGCCGCCGGCGGACATCAGCGGCAGCGCGGCCATCGCGAGGGACTTGTACGAGTAGGTGGAGACCTGGAGCGCGGTGGCGACGTCCGCCCAGGGGGCGTCGAGGAAGCCGCCGCCGAGGCAGCTCTGCGGGGCGAACCCGATCGAGTGCACCACGCCGTCGAGGCCGTCGACGTGCTCGCGTACCTTGTCGGCGAGCCCGGCCAGGTGCTCCTCGTTCGTGACGTCCAGCTCGATCACGGGCGCCGGCTCGGGCAGCCGCTTGGCGATCCGCTCCACCAGGGAGAGCCGGCCGTAGCCGGTGAGCACGACCTGGGCGCCGTTCTCCTGGGCGAGCTTCGCCACCGAGAAGGCGATCGACGCGTCGGTGATGACGCCGGTGACAAGCAGCCGCTTACCGGCGAGAAGTCCGGACATTGCGTGTCTCCTCCGTGCTCTGCTCAGTGGCCCATGCCGAGGCCGCCGTCGACCGGGATGACGGCGCCGGTGACGTATCCGGCCGCGTCCGAGGCGAGCCAGGTGACGACGCCCGCGACCTCGTCCGGGGTGGCCATCCGGCCGGCCGGGATCGACTTGCGGATCTCCGCCTTGCGCTCCTCGGGCAGGCCGGCGGTCATGTCGGTGTCGATGAAGCCGGGCGCCACCACGTTCGCGGTGATGTTGCGGGCGCCCAGCTCGCGGGTGATCGAGCGGGCCACGCCGACCAGGCCGGCCTTGCTGGCCGCGTAGTTGACCTGGCCCGCGCCGCCGGAGAGACCGACCACCGAGGAGATGAAGATCATCCGCCCCCAGCGACCGCGGAGCATCTTCGTCGAGGCCCGCTTGGCGACCCGGAACGAACCGGTCAGGTTGGTGTCGAGGACGCGGGCGAACTGCTCCTCGGACATCCGCATGATCAGCGTGTCGTCGGTGATGCCGGCGTTGGCGACGAGCACCTCCACCGGGCCGAGTTCGGCCTCGATCGTGGTGAACGCGGCGTCGACCGACTCGGCGTCGGTCACGTCGCACCGCACGCCGAACAGGCCGTTCTGATGGCCGGCTCCGCCTGCGCCAAACCCCGGCTCGGCTGCTCCGGCACCGGGGACTCCGCCGCTGCGATAGGTGACGGCCACCCGGTCGCCCTGCTTGGCGAACGCCTGCGCGATGGCCAGGCCGATCCCCCGGTTCCCGCCGGTCACCAGCACGGTTCGGGCCACGGATCCCCCTCTGCTCCAGTGATCTCTCGGTCGGTCGGAGCCTAGGGGTTACCGACAGGTAAGCGCTAACCCGCGCAGGTCACGGCACCGCTCCCGCCGGGGTCCGCGGGACCGGCGACCGCGCGCGCGGCACCCGCACCCCCGGTGTACGATGATCGCGTCTGCGGGCCGGTCTGCGCCCGCGCCGGGCCCCGCCGACCGCTGGAGGTGATCGCTGTGCGAGATAGCGATCCTCCCAGTCGTGGCCGGGCCCACCGTCAGCCCCGCTGAGCCACGGCTCGGTCGACGCGGCTGACCCGCTTCCCGCCCCCGCACCGCATCCGCTCTCCGGCGACCACGCCGGGGTGTGGCCTGCCGCGCGGCGGAGCACCCGGTCACGACTTCGTGCGCGTACGCCCCGCCCTCCCACGGCCCGCACCGGGCCGACCGTCGCCACGGAGCACACCCATGAGCCGTTACGTCGCCCCGCTGGGCTTCACCCTCGCCGCCGTCTGGGTGGCCGTCCTGTTCGTGCTGGCCGGCGGCGGTCACTGACCACCGCCGGCCGGTTCCGGCTCACACGAGCCGGGACGTCCAGAGCAGACTCAGCGCGCCCGCGCACAGCGCCAGCAGCAGCGCGATCCCCGCGTACCACTGGGTGATCTCGCGCGGCTCGGTCCGGTAACCGATCGAGCTGCCCATGTCCTGGTAGACCTGCTTCAGCTCGCTGGCCGACGCGGCCTCGTAGAAGAAGCCCTGCGTGGTCTCCGCGAGCTGGGACAGCGCGGTGCGGTCCACCGGCACCCGCTGGAGCTGCCCGCCGATGTCGACCTGCCCCGAGTCGGTGCCGAACGCGATGGTGGACACCGGCACGTTCGCCGCCTGCGCCGCCGCGGCGGCCTCCTCGACCGAGCGGCCCGACGTGCGGTAGCCGTCGGACAGCAGCACGATCCGGGCCGGCGGGATACCGGCGGCGCCGTCGGCCGGCACCGAGCGGATCGCCTCCAGGCAGGTGAACACCGCCTCGCCGGTGGCTGTCGCCTCGGCCAGCACCAGCCCGTCGATCGCGCTGGTGACGGCGGCCCGGTCCTTGGTCGGCGGCACCAGCACGTTCGCCGACTTGGCGAACGAGACGAGCCCCAGGTTGTAGCTCTCCGGCAGCTCGCCGACGAACTGCTTCGCCGCCTCCTGGGCCGCCTCCAGGCGGTTCGGCGACACGTCGTCGGCCTGCATCGACAACGACACGTCGATGGCGAGCATCACGGTGGCCCGCTCCAGCGGCTCGCGGGTGTCGATCGCCGGGCGGGCCAGCCCGGTCGCCAGCACCAGCAGGCAGAGCAGGAACGCGGTCGCCGCGACGTGCCGCCGCCAGCCCAGTCCCTTGGGCGCGACGGTACGCAGCAGGTCGACGTTTGTGAACCGCAGCGCGTACTGCCGGCGGTGCAGTTGCCGCCAGACGTACGCGGCGGCGAGGGCGAGCACCGGCAGCACGGCGAGCAGCCACCACGGTTGCAGAAAACGGATCATCGAGTCGTCCCTCTGGTGCGGGCGTGCCGCTGCGCGGCGACGAAACGCACCATGTCCAGCAGCCAGTCTCGGTCGGTACGTAGGCGCAGGTGGGCCGCGCCCGCGGCGCGCAGCTCGGCGGCGATCGCCCCGCGCTGGGCGGCGGCCGCCTCGGCGTACCGGCGGCGCAGGCCCGGGTCGGCGGTCTGCACCTCGTGCAGTTCGCCGCTCTCCGGGTCGACCACCGGCAGCACCCCCACGTCGGGCAGTTCCAGTTCCCGCGGATCGACCACCTCGACGGCCAGCACGTCGTGGCGGACCCGCAGCTTACGCAGCGGTCGGCCCCACTGCTGCGGCGGCGCGAGGAAGTCGGAGATCACCACCGCCACGCCACGCCGCCGGGGCGGCCGGTTGAGCATGTCGACGAGCGCGCCGAGGTCGCTGCGGCCGGGCCGGATCTCGGCGCCCGCCACCGCCCGCAGCAGCCCCTGGGCCTCTTTGCGGCCGGAACGGGCGGGCAGCCGCAGCATCGTCCCCGGCCCGCCGGCCCCGCCGGTGCCGACGACGGCGCCGATCCGGTTGCCGCCCCGCACGGTCAGGTGGGCCAGCGCGGCGACCGCGGCGACCGCCACGTCCCGCTTGAGCCACCGCCCGGTGCCGAAGTCCAGGCTGGCCGACATGTCGACGGCCAGCCACGTCTCCAGTTCACGGTCGGCCACCGTACGCCGGACGTGCGGCATGGTGGTGCGGGCGGTGACCGGCCAGTCCATCCGGCGCACGTCGTCGCCGGGCCGGTACTCCCGGGACTCCCCCGCCTCGCTGCCCGGTCCGGGCAGCAGCCCGGCGTAGTCGCCCTGGAGCAGCCCGTCCAGCTTGCGGGTGACCATGATCTGGAGCCGGGCCAGCACGGCCCCCGAGCGGTCGCCGGCGGCGCTCAGCGGGGTGGGCGAGGTCACGGCCGCTGCCCGGGCCATCCGTTGTGCGGGACGGCCGGTGGCGGCGGTGTGGACTGCTGGCGGGGCGCGACGGCGGGCAGCGGGATGGTCGACATCACCCGGTGCACGATGTGGTCGGCCGGTACGTCGTCGGCGAGCGCGTCGTAGCTGAGCACCAGCCGGTGGCGCAGGATGTCCGGGGCGATGTCCTGCACGTCCTGCGGCAGCGCGTAGTCCCGGCCGCGCAGCAGCGCCAGCGCGCGGGTGGCCCGGACCAGGCCGAGCGAGGCGCGCGGGCTGGCGCCGTACTGGATGAGCTGGGCCACGTCGGGCATGCCGTGCTCGGCGGGCGCCCGGGTGGCGAGCACCAGCCGGACCGCGTAGTCGACGAGCGCGTTGTGCACGAACACCTGGTCGGCCTTGCGCTGGAGGGCGACCAGGTCCGGGGTGTCGAACACCCGGGCCGGCTCGGGCGGCGCGACGCCCATCCGGTAGACGATCTCGCGCTCCTCGGCGTCCGTCGGGTATCCCACGACGATCTTCATGAGGAACCGGTCCCGCTGCGCCTCGGGCAGCGGGTAGACACCCTCCTGCTCGATCGGGTTCTGGGTGGCCATGACCAGGAACGGGTCCGGTACCCGGTGGCTCTCGCCGCCGATGGAGACCTGCCGCTCGCTCATCACCTCCAGCAGCGCCGACTGCACCTTGGCGGGCGCGCGGTTGATCTCGTCGGCGAGCAGGAAGTTGACGAAGACCGGGCCCAGCTCGACGTCGAACTTCTCGCTGGACTGCCGGTAGATCCGGGTGCCCATGATGTCGGCAGGCACCAGGTCGGGGGTGAACTGGACCCGGGCGAACGAGCCGCCGACGACCCGGGCCAGGGTCTCCACGGCGAGCGTCTTGGCCACACCCGGCACACCCTCCAGCAGGCAGTGCCCCCGGGCCAGCAGCGCGACGAACATCCGCTCGACCATCCGGTCCTGGCCGACGATCACCCGCTTGGTCTCGAACAGTGCCCGCTCCAGCAGCGTGGCGTCCTGGGCCGGGGTGGTGCCCGCCGGGGGCGGCGCGTCCGGCGCCGCCTCGGTCGGGTTCGGCACGTCGGGTGTGGTCGGCTGGGCCACCGGTCCTCCACAGCAGGGTCGTCGTCGTGGCGTGGTGCGTATCAAGACTGTCATGCCTCGCTGAGAGCCGAGGGTGGGAGAGGCACGATTTTCGCCGCGCCGTCCCACCACACCGTCCCGCCGCGCGGGAAACGCTGAACACGGGTGGACAACAAGGGGTCCGCAGTGTGTACGATTCACCCCGTCGCCGGGCGGCTCCCCCCGTGGCCGCCCGGCGCTAAAACTCCCGGCGTGCGGCCTCTAGACTCGCCCCGGTGACGACTCCCACCACCCCGGACGAGACGCTGATCTGCTCGGCGCGGGGGTGTCGCGCACCCGCCGCCTTCCAGCTCCGCTGGCACAATCCCCGCCTGCACGCGCCGGACCGGCGCAAGACCTGGCTGGCCTGCCCGGAGCACCGCGGCTCCCTCGGTGACTTCCTCGAGGCACGCGGCTTCCTCCGCGAGGTGGTCCCGCTTCCCTGATCGCCTACGCTCGAAGCGTGAGCGAGCAGACGACCCGAGTCCGTACCGGCGGCGAGCACGGCAGGTCTCCCCGATGAGCGGTGACGGCCCCGCCGGCCTCCCGCCCGCCTCGCGCAGCGCGCTGGAGCCCTGGCCGGACACGGTCCACTGGCAGCCGATCTCCCGCGACCTGATCTGGGTGGAGCTGATCCGGCTCGGCATCGGGCTGGCCGTGGCGCTCGTGGTGCTCGGCGTGGCCTGGGCGCTGTCCGGGCACTGGCTGCTCGGCGCCGCCGTCGGCGTGGCGCTGCTGATGGGCGTCTGGCGGTCCGTCACCATCGTGCGCGCGGTCCGCGCCTGGGGGTACGCCGAGCGCGACGACGATCTGCTCGTGCGCCACGGCCTGCTGGTGCGGCGGCTGTCCATCGTGCCGTACTCGCGGATGCAGTTCGTCGATGTGAGCGCCGGTCCGCTGGAGCGCGCGTTCGACCTCGCCACCGTGCAATTGCATACGGCCGCCGCCGCGAGCGACGCGCGCGTGCCCGGCCTGCGCCCGGCCGAGGCGTCCCGGCTGCGCGACCGACTGACCGCGCTGGGCGAGGACCGGGCGGAGGGCCTGTGAGCGAACGGAGCGACTCCGGCGCCCCGCCGCCCCACGACGACCGGCCCGACCCGACCCCCGGACCACCATCCGGGTACGGACCCCCGCCCGGACCCGACGCGACGCCCGGGCCGTGGCCCGCGCCGCTGCCGCCGTACCCGGGACCGTGGGGTCCGGCGGCCGGACCGCCCGGCGGCGAGGAGCCACGGCAGCGGCTGCATCCGCTCAGCCCGGCACTGCACGGCGCGAAGTCGCTGGTCGTGGTGATCGCCGGGCTCTCCTGGTCGACGCTGTCGCGCGTCGGGTTCGGCTGGTTCGCGGTGCTGGTCACCGTCTTCGTGCTCGGCGCCACAGTGCTGTCGGTGGTGAGCTGGTGGAACACCGGCTACCACCTGGTGGGCCGCGAGCTGCGGGTCTACGAGGGCCTGCTGTGGCGGCGCACCCGGGCCATCCCGCTGGAGCGGTTGCAGGCGGTCGAGGTGGTCCGGCCCCTGCTGGCCCAGCTCACCGGCCTGGCCGAGCTGCGGCTGGAGGTGGTCGGCGGGGGCAAGACCGAGGCGCCGCTCGCATACCTCAGCGTGGCCGAGGCCACCGCGCTGCGGCAGCGGCTGCTCGCGGTCGCCGGTCGCTCCGCCCCGGCACCGGTGCCGGCGGCCGAGCCCGGCGCGCCGGTCGCGCCGCCCGTGCCGGAGGGTCGCCGGCTGCACGCCGTCCGCAACCAGGACCTGCTGGTCAGCCAGCTGCTCACGCCGCAGGCGTTCCTGCTGCCGCTGGGCCTGGTGTTCGTCGGCGCCCAGTTCCTCTCCGAGGGCTCGTGGTCGTTCATCGCGGTGGCGAGCACGCTCACCGCGATGGCCGGTGTGGTGCTGCAACCGATCCGCCGGGTGCTCGACGACTGGAGCTTCCGGCTCGACCGGGACGACGGCACGCTGCGCGTGCACAACGGGCTGCTGGAGACGCGGATGCAGACCGTGCCGCTGCACCGGGTGCAGACGGTACGGGCGACGTGGCCGCTGCTGTGGCGGATGAAGGGGTGGCTGCGGCTGCGGCTGGAGGTGGCCGGCTACTCGGCCGGTGAGCCGGACGACCGCAACCGCCCGGACCGGCTGCTGCCGGTCGGCGACGCGGGCACCGGCGCGATGGTCGTGGCGGAGGTGCTGCCCGGCGTACGGCTGGACGCGCTACCCGCCACGCCGCCCCCGTCACGGGCCCGGTGGCTGCGGCCGCTGAGCCGCAAGGTGGTCGGCGCCGGTCTCGACGAGCGGGTCTTCGTGGCCCGCTCCGGGTTGCTGACCCGGCGGTTGACGCTGGTGCCGTACGCCCGGATCCAGAGCGTGCGGGTCACGCGGAGTCCGGTGCAGCGGCTGCTGCGGCTGGCCACCGTGCACGCGGACACCGCCGGTGGGGCCGGGGCGGCGGCCGTCGACCGGGATCTGGCCGACGCGTGGGAGCTGGCCGCGGAGCTGACCGAGCGGTCGCGCGCCGCCCGCCGTACCGACAGCGGCCGCTGACCCCGGCGGGCCGCGACGCCACGACGGCGGTACGGCAACGACGGCGGCGCGGCTACGACCCGGCCGCCCGAGACGGCCGGTGGCGCGGGCCTACCGGCGCTCGGCGGGCACCGCGTCCCGGTCGTCGGCGGCGCGGTCCGGGGTGTCGGCGTCGCCGTCGGCGGACGGCTCGCCTGCGGCGACGGCGGGCTCACCGGCCCGCCGGGCCTGCCGCGCCGCCCACCAGCGCTCGGCCAGGCCGACCACCAGGAACGTCATGCCCACGTACGCCCAGCCGACCAGCACGTCGATCAGGTAGTGCTCGCCGCTGTACATCAGCGTGAACGTCATGGCCAGCGGGTACGCCAGCATCAGCGGCCACCAGCGCTTACGCACCGACCGCATGAAGAACAGCACCACGAACAGCGCGAACGCGGTGTGCAGCGACGGCATCGCGGCCACCGGGTTGGAGGCGATCTGCCCGGCGTTGAGCAGGTTGCCCGCGCCGTGCATGCCGATCTCCTTCCACCCCCGGGTGGAGATCCGCGCGACCTCGGTGAGCAGGCCGTTCTGCGCCGCCCACCACGGCGGCGCGGCCGGGTAGGCGAAGTAGGTGACCAGGCCGGCCGCGCACAGGAAGCCCCAGCGGGACATGTACGCGATCCAGCGCCGCCGGTTGCGCATCCACAGCACCGCGGCGGCGGCGAACGTCGCCACGAAGTGCGAGAAGTAGATCCAGCTCACCAGCACGTCCCACCAGCGCACCTCGGACGCGTCGTACAGGCGCTCCTGGAGCCAGATCGTCGGCACCTCGCCGCCGGTGAGCCAGCCGGTGAGGAAGCGGTCGGCGATGATCAGTTCCATCGCGTGCGGGGTGGCGCCGTTGTCGGCGAACCCGCGGGACAGGTTGTACGCGGCCAGAAGCAGCACCACCGGGATCCAGTCCCGGGCGAACCGCAGGTGGCTGCGCCACGGGCGGGCCGAGTTCCACGCGATCGTGCCGGCCCAGATCCAGAGGAACGCGTACGCCGGGTCGGTGGGCAGGCCGATGGCGAGCCAGGCGACGACGAAGGCGACGCCCCAGATGGTCATCGCGATCACACGGCGGCGCCCGCCGTCGGGCGACTCGGTGGTCGCGTCGGGGGCGGGGGTCGGAGATTGTGTCAGCTCGGCCATCGCGGACAAGGTTAACGGCGGGCGACGGGCGGGCATGCGGGCGGGCGGTGGCGACCGGACCGGTGGCGGCTCGGACGCCGGACGGGCGCGGGCCGGCTGCACTAGGCTCGGCCGCATGCAGGAGCAGCCGGAGTCGCCCTTCACGCCGGGCCTGACCGCCCGGGTCGAGCTCACAGTGACCGACGCCGACACCGCGCAGGCGGTCGGCTCGGGGGACGTGCCGGTGCTCGGCACACCCCGGGTGCTGGCGCTGGCCGAGGCGGCGACGGTGGCCGCCGCCGCGACCCGGATGCCGTCCGGGTCGACAACCGTCGGCGTCCGGGTGGAGCTGGAGCACCGCGCTGCGACGCCGGTGGGGCGTACCGTGGCCGCCCACGCCGAGCTGGTGAAGGTCGACGGGAAGCGGCTCGTCTTCGACGTGACGGTCACCGACGGCCCCACCGTGGCGGCGCAGGGCCGGGTCGAGCGGGTGCTCGTCGACCGGCAGCGCTTCGTCGAGCGGGCCGTGCGCCAGTCATGACCGCCGGGTTCTCCGAGGTCGCCGCCGGGGTGCACGTGCTGCGCGAGCCGACGCTCGCGGTCAACGTCGTGCTGGTGGTCGGTGACGGCGCGGCGCTGCTGGTGGACACGCTCTCCACCGCCGGGCAGGCCCGGGAACTGGCGGCGGCGGCGCGGGCAGTGACGCCGTACCCGTGGACGATCGTGAACACGCACCACCACTTCGACCACTGCTTCGGCAACGCCACGCTGGCCGGGCCGGACACCGCGATCTACGCGCAGGCCCAGGCCGCGGCGGCGCTGCGGGACCGGTCCGACGCGGTGCGCCGCGCCGCGTACGAGGAGATGCGTGCCGGGCACCCGGCGCTGGCCGAGGAGCTGGCGCACACCGAGCTGCGGGCGCCGACACACGAGGTGCACGAGGAGACGGTGCTCGACGTCGGCGGCCGGCGGGTGGTGCTGCGCCATCCCGGGCACGGGCACACCGACGCCGACCTGGTGGTGCACGTGCCTGATGCGGACGTGCTGGTCGCGGGCGACCTGGTGGAGCAGAGCGGACCGCCGGCGTTCGAGGAGTCGTACCCGCTGAAGTGGCCGGACGCGCTGGCCGACCTGCTGCGGCTGACCACGCCCACGACGGTGGTGGTGCCCGGCCACGGCGAGCCGGTCGGCGCGGACTTCGTCCGCGAGCAGCGCGCGCAGCTCGCGCGGCAGGCGTGGCTGATCCGCGCCGGGCACACCGGCAGCGCCCCGCCGGAGCGGGTGGCGGCCGAGTCGCCGTTCGGCGCCCGGCCGGGCCTGATCGCCGCCCGTCGCGGCTACGCGGAGCTGGACGGCACGGCCTGACCGGCGGCCGGGTTCAGCCGGCGTCGGCCAGGATCTCCCGGAGGCGGTTGCGACACTCGGCGACGAACGCCGGGAACGTGTGCCAGTAGTAGGAGACGCCGCTGGCCGCCACGCCGAGCGCCCAGGCGCGGGCCCGCGCCCAGGTGACGTCGTCCACCCCGAGCGCATCCCGGTAGGCGTGCCGGGCCGGCGGCGGAAGGTCCCAGATCGGCGCGTGTTCGGCGTCGGGGTGCCCGACGGTCAGGCCGCCGAAGTCGATGACCGCCCGCAGCCGGCCGTCGTGCACCAGCAGGTTTGTGGGTTTGAGGTCGCCGTGCAGCCAGACGTGCGGCCCGGCGGGTTCGGGCAGGGTGAGGGCGTCACGCCAGAGCCGGACCAGGGTGCCGACGTCCGTCTCGTCGCCGATCAGGGTCCGGCAGTCGTCGAGCGCCGCGGAGATCCAGGTGTCGCAGGGCCGGAGGCTGCCGCCGCGGTAGCCGCTGAGCGGGCCAGCGCGGGTCGCGCCCATCAGGTCGGTCGCGTGCAGGCGCCGGACGAACGCGGCCAGGTCGGCGCCGAGCGCGGCCCAGTCCGCGACCGTGCCGGCCCGGACCTCGTCGCCCGGTATCCAGCGCTGCACCGACCACGGCAGCGGGAAGGCGTCGGCCGGGACGCCGGCGTACACCGGCTCCGGCACCCGGTACGGCAGCAGCGGCGCGAGGCGGGGCAGCCACCGCTGTTCCTTGCGCAGGGCGCCGGCCTTCTCGGCGGTGCGCGGCAGGCGGACGAGCAGGTCGGCGCCGAGGCGGTACATCGTGTTGTCGGTCCCGGCGCCCGCGGGCGTGAGCGGCAGGGCGGCCCACTCGGGGCGCTGTGCGGTCAGCAGCGCCCGGACGACCTGCTCGTCCACGGGTATCTCGTCCTGGTGCAGGGCCATCGGGTGATCATGCGGGGCGGGACGGCGCTGCGGCCACCGGGTTTCCGGGGGCCGGCCCGGGGCGGGCGGGGCCCCGCAGCGCGTCCCGCAGCGCGTCGAGGTGCGGGGCGGCGGCCAGGATCGCCGCTCGTACCGGCGGGTCCAGCTCGGCCAGGGCGTCGGCGAGCAACGCCGCGCGGTGGGCCTCGTAGTGGGCCATCCGCTCCCGGGCGGCGTCGGTGACGCGTAGCCGGACCACACGGCGGTCGTCGGGGTCGCGGTCACGGGCCAGCAGCCCGGCGTCGGTGAGGTCGCGAACCAGCGTGCTCACCGTGTTGGGCGCGGTGCAGAGACGCCGGGCCACCTCCTTGCCGCTGATCCCCGGCATCTCCCGGACCAGCAGGAGCACTTCCACCTGCGCCTCGGGCAGCGGATCCCGGCCCACCCGTGCTCCGGTCCGGCGGCGCAGGAGCCGGTGCAGCTCCCCCAGGGCCGCGCCGAACCGCGCGACCTGCTCGTTCGTCGCCACGGAGTCACCCGCCTCACATCGCAATAGTTCTGACTACAGATGTAAGGTACCCCGGACGCACCAGATCCAGGGGGTACCCACTCGTGAGCAACGCCGCGCCGACCGCCGCGCGCCCGGCCGCCGGCCGCACCACCGCGTCCACCGGTGGTGTGACGCTGCTGGTGCTGCTCGGCGCGCTCACCGCGATCGGCCCGCTGTCGCTGGACATGTACCTACCGGCGTTCCCGGCCATGACCCGCGACCTCGGCGCCGACCAGGCCGGCATCCAGCTCTCGCTCACCACCTGCCTGATCGGTCTCGCCCTGGGTCAACTCGTCACCGGTCCGCTGAGTGACCGCTGGGGGCGCCGCCGGCCGGTGCTGGTCGGTGTGGTCGCGTACACCGTGCTGGCGCTGGCGTGCGCCGCGGCGCCGAACGCCCCGCTGCTCGCCGCCGCGCGGTTCGCCCAGGGCGTCGCCGGCGGCATGGGCGTGGTGGTCGCCCGCGCGGTGGTCCGCGACCTCTACTCGGGACGGGACGCCGCGAAGTACTTCTCCCGGCTCACCCTGGTCTTCGGCGTGGCGCCGGTGGCGGCGCCGGGCGTGGGCAGCCTGGTGCTGCGGTTCGGCTCGTGGCGGGCGGTCTTCGTGGCGCTCGCCGTCATCGGGGCGGTGCTCGCCGTCGCCGTCGCGCTGCGCCTGCCGGAGACGCTGCCGGCCGAGCGCCGCAGCACCGGTGGCCTGGGGGCCACCGTCCGGACCATGCGGTCGCTGCTCGCCGACCGGGTCTACCTCGGGTACGCGCTGACGCAGGGCTTCGCGTTCGCCGGGCTGTTCGCGTACATCTCCGGGTCGTCGTTCGTGTTCCAGGACGTCTTCGGCGTCTCCGCGGCCGTGTTCAGCGTGATCTTCGGCGTCAACGCGCTCGCCCTGGTCGCGGTCGGGCAGGCCAACGCCCGGCTGCTCGACCGGTTCACGCCGCGCCGGCTGCTGGTCACCACGCTGGTGGCCGGCCTGGTCACCGCAATCGGCGTGCTGAGCGGCGCGCTGGCGGGCAGCCTGGCCGTGACGGCGGTGGCGCTGTTCGCCTTCGTCGGCTCGCTCGGCATGGTGATGCCGAACAGCACCGCGCTGGCGCTGGACGCGCACGCCCGGCACGCGGGCACCGCGGCCGCGCTGATGGGCGGCATCCAGTCGGTGGTGGGCGCGCTCGCCGCGCCGCTTGTCGGGCTCGGCGGCGAGGGCAGCGCGCTGCCGATGGCGGTGGTGCTGGCCGGCGCCGCGTTCCTGTCGCTGACCGCCGTCGTGACGCTGGCCCGTCCGCGCACCTGAGCACGGGGCGGACGGGTCACGGGAAGCGGGTGGCGACCGCGGTGCGGGTGGGCATGGCGGTGGCGCCGCCCGGTGACTCGCACACCACAGCCGCCACCCGCAGCGCGAACGCGACCCGCTCCCGCCACCCGGCCGGGTCGGCCGGCTCACCGGCGGCCAGCAGGTCGGCCACCAGCGCGCCCATCACCGAGTCGCCCGCGCCTGTCGCGTCCACCGCATCCACCTTCGGCGCGGGTACCCGGACCACGTCGTCGCCGGCGGCGACCAGGGCGCCGTCCGCGCCGAGCGTGACCACGACCGTGCTCGCGCCCAGTTCCCGCAGGTACGCGGCCACGCCCTCGACCGGCTCGTCCGGGTAGAGCAGCCGCGCGTCGGCGCTGCTGAGCTTGACCAGGTGCGCGGCGGCGGCGAACTCGGCGACCACCGCCCGCAGCCCGTCCAGCGCGCCCGGCGCGGTGAGCAGCCGGGGCCGCACGTTCGGGTCGAACACCCGCAGCGCGCCCGCGATCGACCAGGCGCGCCGCGCGGCGGCGAGCACCAGCGGGTCGAGCAGCACGATCGAGCCGCAGTAGAGCACGTCCGCGCCCTCGACCAGCGCCACGTCCAGGTCGTCCGGGCCGAGCAGCGCGTACGAACGGGGTTCGCCGTAGAAGCGGAAGTCGGGCTCCGCAGCGGCGAACGTGGCCACGGCGAGCGCGGTCGGGGCCGGCACCGTCACCGTCCCGCTCACGTCCACTCCCGCCCCGGTGAGGAAGGCGCGGATCCGTCCGGCCAGCGCGTCGTCGCCGAGCGACCCGACGAACCGTGCGTCCCCGCCGAGCCGGGCGATCGCCACCGCCACGTTGAGCGGGCCGCCGCCGATCGCCTGCCGGTAGACGGGTTCCCCGTCGTGTTCGGCATCGAGCAGGTCCACCAGTGCCTCGCCGAGCACCACCGCGTACCCCATCCTGGCTCCCCTCGTCGTCCTCTCCCCCGATCCTGTCGCATGCCGGTGCCACCGCGCGCCGGGACCCGGGCATCGAGCGCCGCCTATTGCGGGCGGCGTGCGGACGTGGTGGGATGGCGGTGCCGGGTGACGACGCGGGGGCTGCCGCGTCACCGGCCGCCGGGTCGATCCGACGCGAGGGCATCCACGGTCCGTTTGGCGACGGACCGCAGACGGTGCGCGCCCGTCGACGGCCCCGGCCGCACGCCGACCGGGCGCGGGCACCGCGATCGTCGCATCCGCTCGTCGCAGCGGAGCGGGCCGAACCGGGCCACGCTCCGCGAGTCAGGAGATCCCCGTGCACCGAACCCGATCCCGTACGGCCGCGTTGCTCACCGCGGCCGCCACCCTGACCCTGGGCGCGTTCGCCCTGGTCACCAACTCCGGACCGGCGGCCGCGCACGGCGCGGCCATGACGCCGGGCGCCCGCACCTACCTGTGCTGGAAGGACGGCCTCACCGGAACCGGTGAGATCCGGCCGAACAACCCCGCCTGCTCGTCGGCGGTGGCCGAGAGCGGGGCGAACTCGCTGTACAACTGGTTCAGCGTGCTGCGCTCAGACGCAGGCGGGCGCACCGTCGGGTTCATCCCCGACGGCAAGCTGTGCAGCGGCGGCAACCCCGGCTTCAGCGGGTACGACGCGGCGCGCAACGACTGGCCGCTCACGCACCTGACGGCCGGGCGGTCGATCGAGTTCCGGTACAGCAACTGGGCCCACCACCCGGGCACGTTCTACTTCTACGTGACCAAGGACAGCTGGAGCCCGAACCGGCCGCTGGCCTGGAGCGACCTGGAGGAGCAGCCGTTCCTGCAGGTGACCAACCCGCCGCAGCGCGGCGCGGTCGGCACCAACGACGGTCACTACTACTTCACCGGCAACCTGCCGTCGAACAAGAGCGGCCGGCACATCATCTACTCGCGCTGGGTCCGCTCGGACAGCCAGGAGAACTTCTTCGGCTGCTCGGACGTGACGTTCGACGGCGGTAACGGCGAGGTGACCGGGATCGGCTCGGGCGGCAGCACCCCCCCGACGACCGCGCCCCCGACCACCGCGCCGCCGACGACCGCGCCCCCGACGACCGCGCCGCCGACCTCACCTCCGCCGGTGACGACCAGCCCGACCATGCCGGCCGGCTCGTGCATGGCGGTGTACAAGGTGGTCACCGCCTGGGGCGGCGGTTTCCAGGGCGAAGTGACGATCATGAACCACAGCACCCGAACCTACTCCGGATGGACCGCGAACTGGACCTGGCCCAGCGGCCAGACCATCAACCAGGTGTGGAACGGCACGTTGAGCGGCAGCGGGGCGTCGGTGAGCGTCTCCAACGCCGCCTACAACGGCAGCGTCCCGCCGGAGGGCACCACGACCTTCGGCTTCACCGCGAACTTCTCCGGCACCAACACCCTGCCGACAGTCACCTGCACCGGTCGCTGATCACGCGCTGAGAAGGGCCCCCGGGGAACATCCCGGGGGCCCTTCCTCGTCACGCTCGGGTCAGCGGACCATGCTGCCCACGACCGGCTTGGTGAGCAGCGCGGACTGGTTGCGCTGGATGCCCGGGTCGAGCGTCTTGGCCACGAAGATGGCGTGCCAGATGCAGAAGATCAGCACGGTCCACACCTTGCGGGAGTGGTCGGCCTCCTCCCGCTTGTGCTCGTCCAGCAGGCGCAGCGCGTACGACAGGTCGATCAGGTCACCCGCGCCCGAGGTGGACAGCACGTGCCGCGCCCACTCGTACATCTCGCCGCGCAGCCAGACCCGGGTCGGGGTCGGGAAGCCCAGCTTCTTGCGGTTCACGATGGCCGGCGGCACGACGCCCTGCAGCGCCTGGCGCATCGCGTACTTGGTGGCCTCGGAGCGCGGCGGCAGCTTCAGGTCGACCGGGATGCCGGCGGCGACGTTGAACACCTCCCGGTCCAGGAACGGCACCCGCACCTCCAGCGAGTGCGCCATCGAGATCCGGTCGGCCTTGACCAGGATGTCGCCACGCAGCCAGGTGTAGAGGTCGACGTACTGCATCTTGGTGACGTCGTCCAGCTCGGTGCACTCGGCGTAGATCGGCGCGGTCACGTCCGTGTAGCGCACCGAGGGGTCGTAGCGGCGCAGCAGGTGCTGCTTCTCCTCCTCGGTGAACATCCGGGCGTTGCCGTAGTAGCGCTCCTCGATCGGGGTGGTGCCGCGCTCCAGGAAGCTCTTGCCCTTGACGCCCTGCGGGATGGCCTTGGACACCGCGCGCAGGCCCTTCTGCACGCCGTCGGGCAGGCTGTTGACCGCGTTGAGCGACAGCGGCTCCCGGTAGATCGTGTAGCCGCCGAAGAACTCGTCCGCGCCCTCACCGGAGAGCACCACGGTGACGTGCTCGGCGGCCTTCTTCGCCACGAAGTACAGCGGCACCAGCGCCGGGTCGGCGACCGGGTCGTCCAGGTGCCAGACGATCTTCGGCAGCGCGTCGATCATGTCCTGCGGCCCGATCTTGGTCGGGATCGTGGTCACGTCGAGGTGCCGGGCCGAGTCCTGGGCCACGTCGATCTCGGAGTAGCCGGGCACGTCGTAGCCGACGGTGAAGGTGAGGATGTTCGGGTTGAACTCGCGGGCCAGCGCCACCACCGCGGTGGAGTCGATGCCGCTGGACAGGAACGAGCCGACCGGCACGTCCGAGCGCATGTGCATCCGGACGCTCTCGCGCAGCGTCTCCCGGATGTCGTGGTAGAGCCGCTGCTCGTCGGAGACCGGGGCCGGCCGGAACACCGGGCGGTACCAGCGGCGCACCTCGATCCGGCCACCAGGGGTCCAGGTCAGGTACTCCCCCGAGCCGATCCGGCTGATCCCCTTGTGCAGCGTGCCCGGCTCGGGAACGTACTGCAGCGTCAGGTAGTGGCTCAGGTTCGCGGTGTCGATGCCCGCGTCGCCCTGGTATGCCGAGTGCGCGAACGGCAGCAGCGCCTTCTTCTCCGAGGCGAGGTAGAGACCGTCCTGCGTCTGGAGGTAGTGCAGCGGCTTGATGCCGAAGTAGTCCCGCGCGCCGAAGGCCCGCCGCTCCTGCCGGTCCCAGATCACGAACGCGAACATGCCGCGCAGCTTGGTGAGCACCTGCTCACCCCAGTAGTGGTAGCCGGCGACGATCACCTCGCCGTCGCCGTTCGTGGCGAACTGGGCGCCGTAGTCGCGGATCAGCTCCTCGCGCAGCTCGATGTAGTTGTAGATCTCGCCGTTGAAGGTGAGCAGGTACCGCCCGCCCGCGTAGGGCAGGGGCTCGTGGCTCAGCGCCACATCGATGATCGCCAGGCGCTTGTGCGCGAACACGCCGTCCGCGTACCGGCCGGAGGCGTCGCCGACCACCTCGACCCCGGTCTCGTCCGGGCCACGGTGGTGCAGGCACTCCAGTGCGCCGGCGATGTTGTCGCGGTGGGCGGCGGCGTCGCCGCGCGCGCTGAAGAAGGCCAGGAGTCCGCACATGGCCGCCATCTTTCCACGCGCCGGAAGCCGCCGTCGCGGCACCGCAGGCACCTCCCGCTGTCGTGCGCGCGGTACCGTCGGGACCAGCGACGAGGCTCAGGGAGGGGCGGATCATGGCCGAGGAGCGGACCCGGCAGGGCAAGGCGGCGGACGGCACGGAGTCGCACGACCCGGATTTCCCGGAGGCGTTCCTGTCGTTCATGCGGCAGGGCTGGCGGGACACCGAACTGCCGGTCACCCCGCGCGCGGAGGTGCCCAACCACGCCAAGCGGCGGGCCGCGCTGGCCGAGGCCTTCCCGGGCGAGACGCTGGTCATTCCCACCGGCAACGAAAAGGTACGCGCCAACGACACCGAGCACCGGTTCCGGCCGGGCAGCGACTTCGCGTACCTGACCGGCGACCTGGAGCCGGACAGCGTCCTCGTGCTGCGGCCGGGCGGCGAGGCCACGCTGTTCATGCGGCCCCGGTCGTCGCGGGTGACCGACGAGTTCTTCCGCAGCCGCCACGGTGAGCTGTGGGTGGGCCGCCGGCCGACGCTGCGGGAGAAGTCGACCGAGCTGGGCCTGCCGACGGCCGACCTGAGCGAGCTGGACGCGGCGCTGGCCGACCTGGCCCCGGGGCGCACCCGGGTGCTCCGCGGTTTCGACCCTCGGGTGGACGCGGCGGTGCGTCAGTACGACGGCGCGCGCGCCGAGGGTCAGCCCGGCCGCGACCGGGAGCTGGCGATCGCGATCGCCGAGCTGAAGCTGGTCAAGGACGAGTGGGAGATCGCGCAGCTCCAGGAGGCGTGCGACGCCACGGTGCGCGGCTTCGAGGACGTGGCGCGGGCGCTGCCGGCCGACCGCGGGGTCTCCGAGCGGCTGCTGGAGGGTGTCTTCGCGCTGCGCGCCCGGCACGACGGCAACGACGTCGGCTACGGCTCGATCGTCGGGGCCGGCGAGCACGCCACGATCCTGCACTGGGTGCACAACCACGGCGCGACCCGTCCGGGTGAGCTGCTGCTGATGGACATGGGCGTGGAGAATCGCAACCTCTACACCGCCGACGTGACCCGGGTGCTGCCTGTCGACGGCCGGTTCACGCCGTTGCAGCGTCAGGTCTACGACGCGGTGTACGCCGCGCAGCAGGCCGGCATCGAGATGTGCCGGCCGGGCGTGGCGTTCCGGGACGTGCACCTGGCCTCGATGCGGGTGCTCGCCGAGGCGCTGAAGGATCTCGGGCTGCTGCCGGTGAGCGTGGACGAGGCGATGGACCCGGCCTCCACGGTCTATCGGCGGTGGACGCTGCACGGCACCAGCCACATGCTCGGTATCGACGTGCACGACTGCGCCAACGCACGCAAGGAGACCTACCGCGAGGGGCCGCTCGGCGAGGGGTACGTGCTCACCGTCGAGCCGGGGCTCTACTTCCAGCCGGAGGACGAGTTGGTCCCGGAGGAGCTGCGGGGCATCGGCGTGCGGATCGAGGACGACATCCTGGTCACCGCCGACGGCCCGGTGAACCTGTCGGCCGGGCTGCCGCGCGCCTCCGCCGAGGTGGAGACCTGGCTGGCCGAGCAGCGTGAGGCGGGCCCCCGCCTGCCCGGCTGATCCCCGCGGCCGCGAACCTTCGGGCCCCACCACCGCGCCTCGACGGCGGGTGGTGGGGCCCGCCGCCGTCTGGGCCGTTGCGGTCCCCCTGACGTGGTTGGTCACCGACCGCCGTTCGTGGGAGGAATGCGGGCTTTTTTCGGATACGTCTTCCTCGCGAGGAACCTTCTCATACGGTGCTGATCAGAGGCTACAACCGGTTTGTAGCTGGTCGCCCGGCCTGGGGCGGTGCGACCCGTTTGGGAAGAACCGAAAGGGCTCTCATGTCGAACGACGTAACGACACCCGACGGCGGCGCTCCGATGGCGCCCCCGCCGCGGACGAGCAAGCGGCGGGCGCTCTGGGTCGCCACCGGCGTGGCCGGGCTGACCGGCGTCGTCGGGCTGGCGGCACTCGGCGGGCTCGCCGCCCGCGACGACAAGTCCGGCACCGAACCGGTGGCGGAGAACCACGCCGCCGCGCCGCAGAACGCCGCCGACGACTCCCGCGCCGAGGGCGGGAAGGGCGGCGAGAAGGGCGAGGACGGGTACGGCAAGGACGGCAAGGACCGTGGCCAGGAAGGCCGCGACCGTGGCGAGTGGGGCCCGGACAAGGGCGAGTGGGGCAAGGACGGCAAGGACGACCACGGCAAGACCCGCGAGGTCCCCTGCAAGGACGACGCCCTGATCGACGCCCTCGAACTGGCCAACCGCGACCACGGCGGCACCATCAAGCTCGCCGAGAACTGCACCTACGAACTCGGCGTCAAGGACCGCAAGTTCGGCTCCGCCCTGCCCGAGATCAAGCAGGACGTCACCATCAAGGGCAACAACTCCACCATCAAGCGCGACGCCGAAGACACCTTCCGCATCTTCCGCGTCGTCGACGGCGGCGACCTCACCCTCAAGGACCTCACCGTCAAGGGCGGAAACGCCAACGAATTCAAGTACCCCGGACCGTCGGTACCGAAGACGGCCGGACCGGCCGACCTGGACGACGACAAGCGGTTCGAGGGCGACGGTGGCGCGCTCCTGGTCGAGCGTGGCGGCAGCGCCTACCTGGACAACGTGAAGCTGGTCGACAACAACGCCGAAGGTGACGGCGGCGCCATCGCCAACTACGGCCGCACCTGGCTCAAGGAGAGCAAGGTCGTCGACAACCACGCCCAGGGCGACGGCGGCGGCATCTACAACGAGGGCATCCTCAAGGTCGAGGAAACCCACGTCGACGACAACACCGCAGGCGGCAACGGCGGCGGCATCGCCAACGGCGGCGGTGAGCACCACGGCGGGCCGGTCGACCTGGCCTCGGCCGCGAAGCCCGGCAAGGGCGACAAGGGCGAGCACGGCAAGCACCGCGCGGGCACCGTCGAGATCATCGGGGCGCACGAGGGCAAGGACGCCTCGCTGAGCACGCTGAGCCACAACCGGGCCGGTCACAACGGTGGCGGTCTGTTCAGCAGCGGCGGCTGGGTCACCGTCTCGTTCACCGCGATCGGCGGCAACGTCGCCTGCGAGAACGGCGGCGGCGTCTACGCCGAGAACACGGACCTGCTCCTGGAGAAGGTCCACGTGGCGGGCAACCACGCCGACGGCGACGGCGGCGGCGTAGTGACGACCGGTGGCCGGGACTGGGCCGGCAACGGCGCCGAGAAGGACGGCCTCGCGGGAAGCGCCACGATCGCCGACAGCGCGGTGGTCGACAACACCGCCGGCCGGTTCGGCGGCGGCATCTTCAACGGTGAGTGGCTCATCAAGATCGAGGACGGCTTCCTCACCCGCGACCACGACAAGGACGACAACGCCACCCTCACCATCCGCGACACCGACATCAAGGGCAACACCGCCCTCAACGGCGGCGGCATCTTCAACAACAAGGCGAAGATCACCCTGACCAAGACCCACGTCACCAAGAACACCGCCACCGACTCCAGCAAGCTCCACCGGGTCGCCGGCGGCGTCCTCAACAACGAAGGACGCGTCAAGCTCGACGACAAGTCCCTCATCAGCAACAACGACCCCACCAACTGCGCCAACACCATCGAGGACTGCTTCAACTGATCGAACCACCACATAACCGGGGAGCCCTCCTCGCGCCGCTGACGGCGTGCGGAGGGCTCCCACCCCCGCCGGCGGCCCGACTGGCCGCGGTGTCCCCCGCCGGGGCGTCCGGACCGCACTGCGCCCGCCCATCCCACCCGCACCCTTATGCGGGTTTTTTTCGTATATGGCCACGAGGCGAAGAAGGTTCTCATACGGTCATCTTCAGCAGCTACAACCGATTTGTAGCGAAGGCCGCCTCGCCAGGGCGAAGCGACCTTGTCAGGTACAAGGAGAGGGCAGAGAGCTCCGATGTCCAACTACCTTCGCAATAACGATGACGCCACCAGCAAGACCATCTCCCCGCTCCGGCGTCGCCGGATGTGGCTCGCCACCGGCGTTGTGGGCCTGACCGGAGCGGTCAGCCTCGCCGGCGTGGCCTACGCGACCACCGGGGCCACCGGCCCGCACCGGCTCGCCGACGTCAAGTGGTCGACCACGCAGCAGCTCAGCGACGACGACCACGGCGACAAGGGCGCCGAGGGCGACTACGGCCGCGACGGCTACGACAAGGACGGGTACGGCAAGGACGGCAAGGACCGTGGCCAGGAAGGCCGCGACCGTGGCGAGTGGGGCCCGGACAAGGGCGAGTGGGGCAAGGACGGCAAGGACGACCACGGCAAGACCCGCGAGGTCCCCTGCAAGGACGACGCCCTGATCGACGCCCTCGAACTGGCCAACCGCGACCACGGCGGCACCATCAAGCTCGCCGAGAACTGCACCTACGAACTCGGCGTCAAGGACCGCAAGTTCGGCTCCGCCCTGCCCGAGATCAAGCAGGACGTCACCATCAAGGGCAACAACTCCACCATCAAGCGCGACGCCGAAGACACCTTCCGCATCTTCCGCGTCGTCGACGGCGGCGACCTCACCCTCAAGGACCTCACCGTCAAGGGCGGAAACGCCAACGAGTTCAAGTACCCCGGTGGCGGCCAGCCGCCGGCCGCCGCTCCGGCCGCCGCTCCGGCGGTGGCGGCCCCGGCCGCTCCGGCTGTCGCGGCTCCGGCCGCGGCGACCACGGCCGCCGCTGTCACGCCCGTCGCCGACGGCATGAACGGCGGCAAGGACGACGACAAGCGGGTGGAGGGTGACGGTGGCGCGCTGCTCGTCGAGCGTGGCGGCAGCGCCTACCTGGACAACGTGAAGCTGGTCGACAACAACGCCGAAGGTGACGGCGGCGCCATCGCCAACTACGGCCGCACCTGGCTCAAGGAGAGCAAGGTCGTCGACAACCACGCCCAGGGCGACGGCGGCGGCATCTACAACGAGGGCATCCTCAAGGTCGAGGAAACCCACGTCGACGACAACACCGCAGGCGGCAACGGCGGCGGCATCGCCAACGGCAGCGGCCTGTCCGGCGGGCACGGCCCGGCCGCCTCCGCCGCGCCGAAGGGCTACGACCCGAAGGGCAAGCACCACGAGGCCGGGATCGTCGAGATCTTCGGTTCCGACCACGGCAAGGACGGCGTCAAGTCCAGCCTGTCGGACAACCGCGCCGGCAAGAACGGTGGCGGTCTGTTCAGCAGCGGCGGCACCGTCACGGTCTCCTTCACCGCGATCACGGGCAACACCGCCTGCGAGAACGGTGGCGGCGTCTACGCCGAGAACACCGACCTGCTCCTGGAGAAGGTCCACGTCGCCAAGAACCACGCCGACGGCGACGGCGGCGGTGTGGTGGTCACCGGCGGCAAGCACTGGGGCTACCCGGAGAACAAGGAGCACGCCAGCGCCACGATCGCCGACAGCAAGATCGTCGACAACACCGCCAACCGCTTCGGCGGCGGCATCTTCAACGGTGAGTGGCTCATCAAGATCGAGGACGGCTTCCTCACCCGCGACCACGACAAGGACGACAACGCCACCCTCACCATCCGCGACACCGACATCAAGGGCAACACCGCCCTCAACGGCGGCGGCATCTTCAACAACAAGGCGAAGATCACCCTGACCAAGACCCACGTCACCAAGAACACCGCCACCGACTCCAGCAAGCTCCACCGGGTCGCCGGCGGCGTCCTCAACAACGAAGGACGCGTCAAGCTCGACGACAAGTCCCTCATCAGCAACAACGACCCCACCAACTGCGCCAACACCGTCGAGGACTGCTTCAACTGACCTGACGGCCCGGGGTACGCGACCGGCCCCCTGCCACGTGACGTGGCAGGGGGCCGGTCGGCCGTGCGGGTCAGCTCTGGACGAACACCGCCACGCTGCGCGCGGGCACGGTGAACGTGCCGGCGGCCCGGTCGAACGACGCGGTACGCAGCGCCGGGTCGGCCGAGTTCCGCAGCACCGGGTGCAGTGCCACGTTCGCGCCGCGCAGCCCGGTGACGGTCTGCTTCGCCGTCTCCGGCGTGGCGTTGAAGACGACAGTCACCGACTTCCACGTCCCGTCCAGCCCTCGCGCGTCGAGGGTCATGGTGAGCACGCCCGGGGTCTCAGTCGTCCCGGACAGCGGGAACGCCACCCGCTTCTGCACCTGCTCGGCGGTGTCGAGCCCGAACACCGGCGAGGACCGGCGTACGCGCAGCAGCTCCGCGTACCGGGCGTCGGCCAGGTCGATCGCCGCGCAGTCCGGCACCAGCGACGGATCGGCGAGCAGCGGCTTCGCGTACGACCACTTGTCCTTGTTGTCGGCCTCCGGCGGCAGACCCGCGCCGAACCCGTTGCCCTGGGCGCAGTCCCACCGGATCTGGTTGAACCAGTCACCGGAGTTGTACGAGTTGCGGTCCAGCGACTTCGAGCGCAGCCGCTCCGAGCCGGTGGTCACGAACCCGGCGCCCTGCCCGAGCGCTGTGGTCGCCAGTGCGAGCACCTGCATCCGGGCCCGGTCCTGCGCCGAGGTCCCCTGCGGCAGTTTGTACGCCAGTGCGTCGTACAGGATCTCGTTGTCGTGCGCGTCGACGTAGGTGACCGCCTCGCCGGGCGCGGCCGTGTATCCGGCCGGGGCGCCGTTGTAGTCGACCTGCGCCCCGGTGACCCGCTTGCCGGTGGAGTCGGTGAACCGGTAGCCGCGCAGGTTCCCGGTCAGCCCCACCTTGATCAGGTCGTGCTGGTGCAGCAGCCGGGCCCGCTGCTCGGCCGCCGAGCCGTTGACGTCGTCGCCGTTGGGGTCGGTGTAGAGGCCGGAGGCGAAGCCCTGCACCCGCGGGTTGGCGTCGAACGGGCCGCCGCCGCGCACCGCGTCGCGGAGCCGGTCGTTGAACGTGCCGAGGCCGGTACCGGCCATGTTGGCCTGGGTGGCCTGCGTGAACCGGGCGTCGTCGGCGACCTCGCCGAAGTTCCAGCCCTCGCCGTACAGCAGGATCTTGCGACCGTCCACGCCGTCGCGGGCGAGCGTGAGCTTGTCCAGCGCGGCCCGTACGGCCAGGATGTTCGCCTTCGGGTGGTGGCCCATCAGGTCGAACCGGAAACCGTCCACCTTGTACGCCTTGGCCCAGGTGACCAGCGAGTCCACCACGAGCTTGCCCATCATGGCGTGCTCCGGCGCGGTGTTGGCGCAGCAGGTGGAGTTGGCGACCGTCCCGTCCTCCAGGAGCCGGTGGTAGTAGCCCGGCACCACCTGGTCGAGCACCGACTTCGGGTCGGCGCCGGCGGCCGAGGTGTGGTTGTAGACCACATCCATGACCACCCGCAGGCCGGCCTTGTTCACCCCGGCGACCATCTGGCGGAACTCGGTGGTGCGCTTCGCGCCGTTCGGATCGGTGGCGTACCCGCCCTCGGGCACCGTGTAGTGCAGCGGGTCGTACCCCCAGTTGTAGCCGTCGGTGCCGGCGACCGCCGCGACGCACTTCTGCTGCTCGTCGGAGTCCGGCGGCAGCGCGGCCAGGTCGCAGTTCGGCCGGGCCTGGTCGGCCCGCTTCTCCGGGATGGTCGCGAAGTCGAAGGCCGGCAGCAGGTGCAGGTAATTGACCCCGGCGTCGCCGAGCTTGCGCAGGTGCTTCATGCCGGCGCTGTTCGGGTCGGTGAACGCCAGGAAGGTGCCCCGCTGGTCGGCGGAAACCGTGGTGTCGGCGATGGAGAAGTCCCGTACCGACAGCTCCGAGATCTGGACCTTCGACGCCGGCACCGGGGCCGGCTTGCGCAGGTTCGCCCAGCCGGCCGGCGCGAGCGCCGGGTCGGTCAGGTCGACGATCTGGCTGTGCGTGGAGTCCGCCGCGAGCGCCACCGAGTAGGGATCGGTCACCGAGGCGGTGACCATCTTCTGCGTGGCCGGCTGCCACGCCTGCACCCGGTAACGGTAGTAGCGGCCGTTCCACGCCTTCGTGCCGCGGACCGACCAGACGCCGGTGCGGTCGTCGCGGTGCATCGCCACTGTGGTCGGCCGGGCCGTGGGCGAGTCGAACAGCTCCAGCGACACGGTCCGCGCGGTCGGCGCCCACACCGCCAGGGTGGGCACCCGGCCGGCGAACGTCGGGCCGAGCTTCGCGCCGGTCGCCGCCGCGTAGACGTCGTCGAGCACGCCGGGAATCTGCACGCCGGTGGCGGCGAGCAGCACGCCCTCGGCGTCCCGCTCGGTCACCACGATCTGGCCGCGCAGCGCCGCCGGCACCTTGGCCAGGTCGGCGCGGTCCAGCGTGAAGGCGCGCGAGGCCCAGAGATGGGGGTACGCCTGCCGTTGCGCCTCGGTCAGCCCGTTGCGCTGGGCTCGCAGGCCGATGGTGGTGTACGTGCCGGTCAGCTCGCCGTCGGCGAGGCCGATTCCGCCGGCCGGGGCGACGGCGAGCGCATACCGCCTGCCGTCGGTCGGCCCGGTCGCCCAGGCGACTGTGGACCTGTCGATCCACTGCGCCTTCTGCTTGGTCAGGTCGAGGTCCTTGGCGGCGCCGGACGTGGTGGTCGGCAGCAGCCGGCCCTTCACGCCCGCGAGCAGCCACACCTCGCGCCCGGCACCGGCGAAGTCGAGCCGCTGGTCCTCGGGCTGATCCTTCTCGTCGCCTCGGTGGATGATGTAGCTCAGCCCGGTCGCCCCGGCGGCCAGGGGCACCCGGAACACCGCGCCGTACGCGTCGATCTTCTCCGGCTTGAGCGGGGCCGCCCAGTCGGTCGGGGTGGCCGCACCGTCCCACAGGTGCAGGCCCCAGCCGTCGTAGTTCCCGTCGGCCTTGCGCCAGTGGATCAGCGCGGTGTCCTGCGCCACCGGCGGGTCGGGCTCGCCGGTGGCGGCCTGCCGCGTCGGGTAGACCGCCGGGTCGCCCTGCTTGACCCAGACCTCGCCGGTCGCAGTCACGTCGATGGTGCGGTCGTTCGCCACGTCCTTGTTGCCGTCGCCGTCGATCACGAGGAACCCGACCGTCTTCGCGCCGGGCTTGAGCTTGACCCAGGCGAACCGGCCGTACGAGTCCTCACCGGCGAACGGCTGCCCGGCGGGCCACTGCGTCACGTACGCCGGGTCGATGTCGCCCCAGGCGTACAGCCGCCAGTCGTCGTACCCGCCGGCCGGGCGCTGGTAGTGCACGATCGCCCAGTCGCGTGACGCGCCCTGTGCGGGGGTGCCGACGGTGCCGGTGGCGCGGGCGGTGGCGGTGCGGCCCTTGCCGTCGCGGACCACCGCCTTGTACTCCACGCGGGTGCCGCCGGGCAGGCCGGTCAGGTCGTGGTGCACGGTGTACGGCGCGCGCTGCGCGCTGCCCAGCAGCGTCCACTTGCCGCCCGCGACCCGGGCGGCGAACGTGACGGTGGCGAGCGGGTCGCCGGTCACCTGGGCGGTGACGGCGGCCTTGCCGGGGACCGGGGTGTCGCCCGGCTCGGTGATCGTGATCGTCGGTGCCCCGGCCTGCGGGATCGCCCGGTCGGCCTTCAGCACCAGCGCCGACATCGCCGGCACGGTGACGCTCAGCTTGCCGTCCGCGCCGGCAGTCGCGCCCGCGGCGCCGCCGTACACGCCGGTGAAGCGGGCGCCGGCCGACCAGGTGTCCACCGTGACAGTCTGCGGCGTCGCGGCGTTGTTCACCGCCGCCACGTACTCGATCCGGTCGGCGGGCAGGACGCGGGAGAACGCGAACACGCCCGGCCCGTCGGCCGCGTGCCGGGTCACCTGCACGCCGTCGCGCAGCGCCGGGTGCGCCGACCGCAGCTCGCCCAGCTCGGCGATGGTCCGGTAGAGCGGGTGGCGGGTGTCGTACTGGTCGGCGGCGTGGGTACGGGTGGTGCCGATCAGGTCGTCGTCGAGGTAGTCGGCGGTCCGTGAGGCGAACATGTCCTGCCGGGCGTCCTTGTCGCCGCCCGGTCCGGTGAAGCCCTGCTCGTCGCCGGAGTAGACGACCGGCTGGCCCCGGGTGAGGAACATGAGCTGGTGCGCGAGCCGGCTGCGGTTCAGCTGGGTGGCGTCGTCACCGCCGGCGGCGGCGACGAACGAGCCGATCCGGCCCATGTCGTGGTTGCCCAGGAACGTGGTGAGCCGGTTGGCGTTCGTGTCCCGCGCGGAGTACAGGTCGTCCTTGGCGTAGACGTCGGCGAGCGCCTTGGCCGAGCCGTCGGCGGCGGCGTACCCGCGTGCCGCCTCCTGGAACGAGAAGTCGAGCGTGGCGGGCAGTCCGCCCTGCCGCACGTAGGTGGACTGGATCTCCTGCTCGGCGCTGTAGACCTCGCCGAACATGAAGAAGTCCTTCTTGCCGGCCCTGGCCGCGGCGGCTTCGACGCCGCGCGCGAACTGCGGCCAGAAGTCGAGGTTCGTGTGCTTGACCGTGTCGAGGCGGAACCCGTCCACGCCGGCCTTGCCGATCCACTGGGCGTAGATGTCGGTCATGCCGCGGACCACCTCGGGACGCTCGGTCCACAGGTCGTCGAGGCCGAAGAAGTCGCCGTACTCGCTGTTCTCCCCGGCGAACGTGGAGTCACCGCGGTTGTGGTACATGGTCGGGTCGTTCAGCCACGCCGGCACCTTGACCTTCGCGTCGGCCGGGGTGGCGAACACCGGGGTGTACGGAAACGACTTCTCGTTCACCGCCGGGAACTTCCGGGTGCCGTCGGCGTAGTTGCGGTCCTCGAAGGGGCGTCCCTGCGCGTCGCGGTAGGGGGCGGTCTTCTTGTCCACGTAGCCGTACTTGTCCTCGGCATACCGGATGACGTCGGCGGTGTGGTTGACGATGATGTCGAGGTAGACCTTGATGCCCCGCCGGTGGGCCAGGTCGACCAGCTTCTTCAGCTCGGCGTTGGTGCCGAAGTGCGGATCGACCTGGGTGAAGTCGGTGATCCAGTAGCCGTGGTAGCCGGCCGAGACGTCAGCGCCGGTGCCCTGCACCGGCCGGTTCTTGAAGATCGGCGCGAGCCAGATGGCTGTGGTGCCGAGGCCCTGGATGTAGTCCATCCGGTCGATCAGGCCCTTGAGGTCGCCCCCGTGGTAGAAGCCCTTGTCGGTCGGGTCGAGGCCGGTGGTGAGCCGCCCGCCGGTCAGGCCGCCGGTGTCGTTGCGCTTGTCGCCGTTGGCGAACCGGTCCGGCAGGACGAAGTAGAACTGCTCCGCCTTCTTGGTGCCGGCGGCGGCCTTGAGCAGCGCGTCGGGGGACGGCTCGCGGTTCCACTGCGGAGCGTTGCCGGCGGCCAGGACGTCGGGGGTGGCGGCCTGGCCGGTGGCGTCGGCGCCGAGCTGGTGGAGGGCCACCGGCACGCCGACGAGAGTGAGTACGAGGGAGGTGACCAGGGCGAGCAGCGCCTTGGGGGATATCGGCGGGGGTTTCATCGACGGCCTTTCTCTGGTCGCTGATTCGCCCGCACGCTAGCCCTTGCCGAAACATTCTGCAATACCTTGCAAACACTGCCGCAACAAAGCAGACAGCTTGCAAGAAGAGACGTGGACGCCGGCCCCGGTCCGGGGCGCCGGAACTACCGCTCGGCGCAGGGCGAGCGGTCGACGGTGCAGCTCAGCGGCCGGGTACCGGCCCGCTCGATGTGGAACCGCACCGGCAGGGACTGCCCGGGGGCCAGGTCGAACCCGCTGCGGTAGGTGAAGACGCCGTCGTCGAAGCCGAACACGCCCTGCTCGGCGCCCTCGACCCAGGCGGTGACCAGCCGGCCACCGGGGAACGTCGCGCGGACCGTCCAGCCGTGCGGCGTACGCGCCGTGTTGACGAGCAGCACCTCGCCGATGAAGCCGCCGTCGAAGGAGCTCATCACGCTGTACCGGCCGGTCACCGCCGACGGCGGCGGGGGCGGCGGAGACGGGGGCAGCACCGGCCGGGCCACGCCCCTGGGGCTGGGAGTCGGCGCGGCAGGCGTCGGCCGGGCCGGCACCACGGTGGACCGGGGCGACAGGCCCGGCACCACCGCGGCGGTGGCGGAGACCGGCGACGGACCGGTGGCGCCGACCTCCGTGGGGGTCAACGGCATGCCCGGCAGCGACATCAGCGGATCCGGCGGACCGGCCGCCGGGAACGTGCTGCGGCCCCGCACCGAACCGAGCGCCACCACCAGCAGGACCACCATGACGACCACGCCGGCGGCGACGAGGATCCAGGGGGACGAGGTCATGGCGGCTCCGGGCTGCGGGCCGGGGCGGCGCGTGCGGGACATGGTCCTCCTGTCGGGGTCCGAGCCAGCGTAGCCACCCGGGACGGGTCGCGGCGAGCGCCGGAGATCGGGGTCTGCCGCACGGCGTTGGCACCTGATACCTTGCACGCCGATCAATGACCACAATGGCTCGTCGAGCCGGTAGGACGGTTGGCCAGTGACTGAGTGGCAGGACAGTATCCGGCGGGCGTCCGCGGCGGACGCCGCCGTCGTGACCGCGATTCTCGCCGAAGCGTTCATGCGGGATCCGGTGAGCGGCTGGGTCTTCCCCGACGACGGCCACCGCGCGTCGGTCCACCGCGCCTTCTTCGGACCGTTCGTCGCGCTGGCGCTGCGCACCGGTGAGGTGTACGTCGCCGGTGACGGGCTGGGCGCCACGCTCTGGCTGCCCACCGGCGAGGGGCACGACGCCGAGGACGGCGGCGAGTTCGACGGGCTGGAGGCCGCGATCGGCGCGGAGGCCATGAAGCGGTTCGGCACGCTCGACGAGATGATGAGCGCCCGGCACCCCGCAGAGCCGCACTGGTACCTGCCCTTCATCGGGGTGCACCCGGACCATCACGGCAAGGGCGTCGGGTCGGCGCTGCTGCGTCACAGGCTGGCCGAGCTGGATCAGGCCGGCACGGCGGCGTACCTGGAGGCCAGTTCGCCGCGCAACGCCGCGCTCTACGAGCGGCTCGGATTCCGGCGCCGTCCGGTCACGCTGGACCTGCCGGAGGGCCCCAGCCTCTACCCGATGTGGCGCGACCCGTCCTGACCGGCACCGTCCCGCCCCGGCTCGGCCCGGGGCGGGACGTCATCGCCGTACCGTCGTGGTGGTGACGTCGAGCGCGCCCACGACGGCGGCGAGCAGCCCTTCGAGCTGAGCCGGCAGGAACCGGCGGCAGTCGCGCATCCGCGTGGCCACCTGCGGGTCGAAGATGTGCGCGGCCAGGCCGACCGCCTCGGCGAGCGTCGCCAGCAGCAGCGTGCCCGGGTCCAGCTCGGCCGGGGACGAGTGCATCAGCATCGCGGTCAGCCGCACCCGGGGCGAGGCCGCCTGGTTCGGGTCGATGGCCGGCCAGCGCACCGTACGGCCGATCAGTTTGCCCTGCTCACGACGGAGCACACCGGCGGTGACCAGCCGGGTGCCCACCCGCTCGTTGATGTTGAGCTGGGTCCGCAGGTAGCGGATCCACAGCCGGGCCGGATGCGCCCCCTCGCGACGCAGGATCTCGGTGATCAGCAGGTCGGTCAGCGGCTCCTGCCACAGCCGCGGATCGACGGCGGCGATCCCCCCTCCGTCGAGGGCGATCCGGCCCTCGAACATCAGCTCGGCGAGCGCGGCGCCGGCCAGCCCGCACTCCAGCCGGTCGACCGCGACGTGTGGCTTGCCGGTGAACTCGTCGTGTCCGATAAGGAACAGCGCATCCGCAAGCCGGTAAGTGGCCTGCGCCCCGGGGTAGGTCATGGTCCATCCTCGAACGGTGGCCGTGATCGTCGACACGGGACGGTACGGCATGACCACGCACAGCTCAATTCCGGCCGTTCAGGCGCACCCCAATCGATATCGAAGCGGGGTTGTCACGATACGTGATCACCAATACCCTGCTTCAGGTTGTTCCGAAGTAGACACATCAATCCCCTCACCCCCTCCCCGGGAGAAGCCTTGTCCTCCGATCCGTTCTTCTCCGACGGTGGGCTGCGCCGCGGTCGTCTCGGCACCGCTCACCTCGTCTTCTTCACCGTCGCCGCGTCCGCCCCGCTGACCGTTCTCGGCGGCGGTGTCACCACCATGTACGCGGTCAGCGGCAACATCGGCGCCGCGCTCGGATACGTGCTCCTGGCCGCCGTACTGGCCGTCTTCGCCACCGGCTACGCCGCGATGAGCCGGTACGTCGCCAACGCGGGCGCCTTCTACGCGTACATCGCCAACGGCCTCGGCCGGGCCGGCGGGGTGGCCGGCTCGGCGGTCGCTCTCGCGGCGTACAACGCGATCCAGATCGGTCTGTACGGCCTGCTCGGTGCGATCCTGGGCGACTTCATGGACGCCAAGACCGGCATCAGCCTCGACTGGTGGGTCTGGGCGCTGCTGGCCTGGGTGTTCATCGGCGCGCTCGGTGTGCTGCGCATCGACCTCAACGCCACGGTCCTCGCCGTCCTGCTCATCCTCGAGTGCGTAGCCGTGCTGATCTTCGACCTGGTCGCCTTCGCCAACCCCGACGGCGGCACCGTCACCACCGCCGGCATCAGCCCCGGCCACCTGTTCGGCGCCGGCTTCGGCGCGGTGCTCGCGTTCACCATCGCCTCCTTCACCGGCTTCGAAAGCGGCGCGATCTACAGCGAGGAGGTCAAGGACCCGCGGCGCACGGTGGCCCGGGCCACCTACATCGCGGTGGCGTTCACCGGCCTGTTCTACGCCTTCTCGGCCTGGGCGCTCACCGTGCTCACCGGTCCGGAGAACGCACCGGCGGCCAGCGCCGAGGCGGGTCCGGGCATCATCTTCGGCGCGCTCGACCAGTACACCGGCGCCGTCGTCGCCGACATCGCGAACGTCCTGTTCATCACCAGCGTGCTGGCCGCCCTGCTGTCGTTCCACAACGGCGTGGCGCGTTACCTGTTCGCGCTGGGCCGGGAGCGGGTGCTGCCGGGATTCCTCGGCGCCACCTCCAGCCGCAGCGGCGCGCCGGTCGCGGGCTCGCTGGTGCAGAGCGTCCTCGCCGTGGTGGTGTTCCTGGCGTTCGCGATGACCGGCCGTGACCCGGTCATCGACCTGTTCACCTGGCTGTCCGGCGCCGCCGCGGTGGGCGTCGTGCTGCTGATGACGCTCACCTCGGCCTCCGTGGTGGGCTTCTTCCGGGGCCGTCAGGGCCCGGAGAGCGCGTGGCAGCGGGCGATCGCCCCGGCGCTCGGCACGGTCCTGCTCACCGCCGTGCTGCTGGTGCTGCTGTTCAACTTCGACGCGCTGCTCGCCCCCGACACGGCGAGCTACCTGAAGTGGCTGCTCCCGGCGATCCCGGTGGCGGCGGGCGTGGTCGGCCTGATCTGGGGCGCGATCCTGCGCACCAGCCGCCCGGAGACGTACCGCCGGATCGGCCAGGTCACCGAGGAGGGCCTGCACGAGCCCGGCCTGCACCCGGCCCCCGAGGCCGACCGCTGGGCCGGCGCCCACCACCGCTGACGTCAGTCGGTGCGGCGGCCGGCCCGCGTGGCCGGCCGCCGCACCACCACGATCAGGCGGTACGGATGACGGTGCAGATCACCGGGCCGTCCTCGGTGGTGCGCAGCAGATAGCGGTATCGCTCGCCGGGGACCGCGCGGCCCTGACTGTCCAGGAACTCCCAGCGCACCGCCACCTCGGTGAGCAGCGCCGAGATCTGCTGCACGTCCTCGATCTGCGCGTTCGCCGCGACGAGTTCCCGCTCCTGGTAGTCCGGTGCGGCGCCGACGAAACTGAGCGCCACCGCCGCCGGCGAGGTGAACGAGAAGCTGTAGGTGTCGGCGACCACCAGCCCGGGCAGGGCGTAGCAGCCGGCGATGGCCGGCACGTCGGCGGTGGTCAGCGCCACGCCGTACCGGTCGAAGAAGTCGGTGAGCGTGTCGAGGTCGGTGGAAGCCGTCACGACGCTCCTCATTACCGGCGCGCCCTCGCGGCAAACCTTCCTCAGCGCGGCGGGATCCGCACCTCGATCTCGGCGCCGAGGTGCGCGCCGCCGCTGAGGTCCAGGTCGTCGCCGCTCCAGAACCGCCCCGGGTCGTACCAGTTGGGCCGCCGCCCGGCGGGCAGCAGACCCATCGCCTCGTAGGTCACGGCGACGACCTCGGCGCAGTACGCCGTCTCCAGCGCCGCCGCGTTCTCCCTGCTGGTGTCGCCGGTCTCGCCCTGGCCGCCGGTCTCGCCCTGGCCGCCGGTCTCGCCTCGGCCGCCGGTCTCGCCGGCCCCGCCCTGGCTGCCGGTCTCGCCCCTGTCGATGATCCTGCTCAGGATGCCGAGCTGGTTCCGGTCGCCGGTCCCGCCCCGGAGGCCGCCGAGGCTCAGGCGGCGCGGATGCGGCAGCCGGCCCCGCGCCCACCGCCAGGCGAGCTGCGCGGTGGACGGGAACGGCGTCCCGTCCAGACGCGCCACGGTACGCAGCACCGCCTCCTCCATCGCGGTGTCCGCCGGCGGTTCGAGCTGGCGCAGCCAGCCCCGCTGGCCGTACCGGTTGGCCCAGACGCAGACCGCGTCGCGCAGGTCGTGCAGCTGCACGCCGCGCTGATGCGTGCCGGTCCACATGTCCGGCAGCGAACGGCCCAGCTCGGCGTGCCACATCAGCGGCGGCATGTCGTCGAGCACCACGGCCATGCCCACGTGGTTCACCGGGCTGTTCGTGGTGAGCTGGATGGCCCGGTCGGGCACGCTGCGTCCGCGGAACACCCACAGATCGCCGGTGCGGGTCAGCTCCACGGCCTCGTCCAGGCTGATGCTCATGGAGGACTACCCTATGCGGATGCGACAACGGATGCGGTGGTGGAAGGTACTCGGTCTCGCGGGTCTCGCCGGCGTCGCGGCGACCGGCGTGGTGGTGGCGCGGGCCGAACGGCGGCGCCGGGCGTACACCCCGGAGGAGATCCGGGACCGGCTGCGCGAGCGGCACGCCAAGGCCTCGTCGTCCTCCTGACGGGACAGTCGAGGGCGGCGGATTCTCCTACCATCGCCATGATGGGAACCGTTTTCTGGGAGAGGCCGTTCGTCCTCGATCCTCCGCCCGCCGCCGTGGAGCGGCACAGCGACGTCGACCTGCACGTGCCCACCGGCGACGGCCGGCATCCCGCGGTCGTCGTCGTACACGGCGTACCGGGACCGCCCGAGGCCCCCGACGCGCGGGACTGGCCGCTCTACCGGGGCTACGGCGCACTGCTCGCCGAGGCGGGCGTGCTGGCCGCGATCCCCCGGCTCACCGTGGCGAGCCCGGACGACCTGTACACGGTCGCCGCCCGGGTGGCCGCCGCCGCCGAACTGCTCCGCGCCGACCCACGCGTCGACGCCGACCGGATCGGCCTGTGGTTCTTCTCCGGCGCCGGCCTGCTGATCGGCGACTGGCTCCGCGACCCGCCCGCCTGGCTGCGCGGCGTGGCGGCGACGTATCCGCTGCTGGCACCGCTGCCCGGATGGCCGCCGGTGGACCCGCGCTTCCGCCCGGTCGACGCCCTCGACCTGCCCACAGACCCGGACGCCGCCACTCCGTCCGGCACCGCCTCCCCCGACGACGCCGACATCGACGCCGCGCAGCCGGACGCAGCCTCCACCGGCGTCGACCCCACCCGGCCGGACGCGACCTCTCCCGACGCCGCGAACGTCGACGCCGCGCATGCGGAGGGCGCGGCGCGGCCGACGCTCGTGCTGACCCGGGCGGGGCGGGAACGGCCCGAGGTCGCCCCCACCGTCGAGGCGTTCACTGCGGTCGCGCGGCGGCGCGGCATCCCGCTGTGCGTGGTGGACGTGCCGAACGGGCAGCACGGATTCGACGCGCTGGACCACACCGAGGAGGCCCGGGCCGCAGTCCGTACCGCCCGCGACACCTTGATCGCCCTGCTCACCGCCCCCTGACAGCCGCCGCCCCGCCCATCGCCCACTTCCCGGGATCGCCGTCCCGCAGAGCGGAACCCACAAAGATCTTGGTAGGAAACGGCCCCTATGAGGGCCATTTCCTACCAAGATCTCCACCAACCCACGGGCTGACCGCGAGCAGGGGCGCCCCAGAAGCACCACAGCCCCAACCCCACCGCCCCCACCGCGTCGATCATGAAGTTGGCGGCGACAAATCGGGCACCAACCACCGCCAACTTCATGATCGACGGGGCAGGGCAAGCGCGGGGCATCGCGCGCATCCCGTTCACCCCAATCACCAGGCCCAGCGGTCCCCTGCGCCCTGCCCCAGTCACCCGGCCCATCGGTCCACCGCGCCCTGCCCCTGCCCCGCCGCCGGTCGCCCGCCCATCGCCCGTCCGGCCCGAACCGCCCCGCCTGCCCGGCCGGCTCCGGGCGGCCACGCCCCGCCCTGCCGACCCGACCCTCCCCCGTCCGCCCCGCCCCACTCGCCCGCCCTTACTCCGCGTCGGTGATCAAGGAGTTTGTGTCACTGCGGGAGCCCTCACAGGACACAAACTCCTTGATCACCGGACGAGGGCGGGACCGGACGAGGGCGGGACGACGCGAGGGCGGGACCGGACGAGGGCGGGACGGCGCGAGGGCGGGACGGCGCGAGGGCGGGACGGCGCGAGGAGAGCGCGCTGTTGCCCTGGCCGGTGATGTCCTGGGAGCGCTGGACTGGTCGTCCGCCTTCGGGCGGGGCGGGTGGGCGTCCGGCGTCAGCGGTCGGTGGCGGGGACCGGGGTGGGCTGATCGGGGGCTTCGGCCTGGGGCAGGCGCTTGGCGCGACGGCGCAGCCACGCGGTGCTCGCCACGCCGGCCAGCACGGCCAGCACCAGCCCGGCCCAGGAGATGTCCTTGAGCCAGTGCTCGGCGGCCTGCCCCACGTAGAACAACAGGTAGGTGGTGCCGAACGCCCACACCAGCCCGCCTGCGGCGTTCGCGACCAGGAACCGGCGGTACGGCACGCGCAGCGCCCCGGCGAGCGGGCCGGCGAGGATGCGCAGCAGCGCGACGAACCGCCCGAAGAACACCGCCCAGACGCCGTGCCGGGCGAAGCTCAGCTCGGCGCGGGCCAGGTGTGCCGGGCCGAGGTGTTTCGGGAAGCGCCGGCCGAGGCGTTCCAGCAGTGGACGGCCGCCGCGCCGGCCCACGGCGTACCCGATGGAGTCACCGAGGATGGCGCCGGTGGCCGCGGCGGCGGCCACCCACTCGGGCCCGACGACGCCGGTGGCGGCGAGCAGGGCGGCACTGACCAGCACGATCTCGCCTGGCAGCGGGATGCCCATGCTCTCCACGCCGATCACCACGCCCACGAGCAGGCAGATGAGGCCCGGTGGGAGGGCGGCGAGCCAGTGCTGTACGTCGACCACCAGCCGACCCTACCCGCGCCCGGTCACCCGGCGGGGGCCAGGAACTCCAGCCGGTTGCCGTGCGGGTCGTACGTGTGGAACCGCCGCATGCCGGGAATCTCGTCGTCGCCCCAGGTCACCGTGTACCCGGCGGCGTCCAGGCGGGCGGCCAGCTCGTCCAGGTCGGTGCGCAGCAGCGCGGGGTGTGCCTTGCGGGCGGGGCGGAAGTCGTCCTCGACGCCCAGGTGCAGTTCGGCGTCGTACCCGGTGAACCAGCAACCACCGCGGGCGGCGAGGGCCGGCGGTTTGGGCTTCTCGGTGAGGCCGAGCAGGCCGGTGTAGAAGGAGCGGGACGCGTCCTCGGAGCCGCGCGGGCAGGCGAGCAGGACGTGATGGATCATGGTGGCACCTCCTCGTCCCGCAGCGTGGCACGAGGTTGCGTGAATAGCAAGACGGACGTACGGTTTTGTAGAGACCGACGCAGGTAAGTGTCGCCTAACCACGGCGGCGTACCGGTCGGTGCGACAAACTGCTCAGGACTACTCACGGTCGCTGGTGTGAAGGAGTACGACGTGGCGAGCCTCGACACCTTCGGTGCGAAGACCCAGCTACGCGTCGGAGACGCGAGCTACGAGATTTTCAGGATCGACAAGGTGGAGGGCCACGAGCGGCTGCCCTACAGCTTGAAGATCCTGCTGGAGAACCTGCTGCGGACCGAGGACGGCGCGAACATCACCGCCGACCACATCCAGCAGCTCGGCGCGTGGGACGCCACCGCCGACCCGAGCGTGGAGATCCAGTTCACCCCGGCCCGGGTGCTGATGCAGGACTTCACCGGCGTGCCCTGCGTGGTCGACCTGGCCACCATGCGCGAGGCGGTCCGTGACCTGGGCGGCGACGCCACCAAGGTCAACCCCCTCGCCCCGGCCGAGCTGGTCATCGACCACTCGGTCATCGCCGACCTGTTCGGCCGCGAGGACGCCTTCGAGCGCAACGTCGAGCTGGAGTACGAGCGCAACAAGGAGCGCTACCAGTTCCTGCGCTGGGGCCAGACCGCGTTCAACGAGTTCAAGGTCGTCCCGCCGGGCACCGGCATCGTGCACCAGGTCAACATCGAATACCTGGCTCGTACGATCATGGAGCGCAACGGTCAGGCGTACCCGGACACGGTCGTCGGCACCGACTCGCACACCACGATGGTCAACGGCCTGGGCGTGCTGGGCTGGGGCGTCGGCGGCATCGAGGCCGAGGCCGCGATGCTCGGCCAGCCGGTCAGCATGCTGATCCCCCGCGTGGTCGGCTTCAAGCTCTCCGGTGAGATGCCGGCCGGCACCACCGCCACCGACCTGGTGCTGACCATCACCGAGATGCTGCGCAAGCACGGTGTGGTCGGCAAGTTCGTCGAGTTCTACGGCCCCGGCGTGAGCGCGGTGCCGCTGGCGAACCGCGCCACCATCGGCAACATGTCGCCGGAGTACGGCTCGACCGTGGCGATCTTCCCGATCGACGCCGAGACCGTGCGCTACCTGGAGCTGACCGGCCGCGACGCGTCTCAGGTGGCGCTGGTCGAGGCGTACGCCAAGGAGCAGGGCCTCTGGCACGACCCGGAGCGCGAGCCGGAGTACTCCGAGCGCCTGGAGCTTGACCTCGGCACCATCGAGCCGTCGCTGGCCGGCCCGAAGCGGCCGCAGGACCGGGTGCCGCTGGGCAGCGCCAAGACGCTGTTCCGTGCCGCGCTCAGCGACTACGTGGCCGCCGACGAGACCGGGGGCGACCCGGGCCGCAAGCCGGGCGTGCCGCAGCAGGAGAAGCCGTTCGGCGCCGACGGCCCGGCCGACGAGGCGTCGGCCGAGTCCTTCCCGGCCAGCGACTCCCCCGCCAACGGCGTGAACGACCCGGCGGACGCGCCGCGCGACCTGGAGACCGCCGCGGTGGGCGCGGGCGGCCGGGCGAGCAATCCGGTACGCGTGACCGGCGCCGACGGCGTCGAGTACGAGCTGGACCACGGCGCCGTGGTGATCGCCGCGATCACCTCCTGCACCAACACCTCGAACCCGCAGGTGATGATCGGTGCCGCGCTGCTGGCCCGCAACGCGGTGGAGAAGGGCCTGGCCCGCAAGCCGTGGGTGAAGACCACCCTGGCGCCGGGCTCGAAGGTCGTCATGGACTACTACGACCGCGCCGGGCTCACGCCGTACCTGGAGAAGCTCGGCTTCAACCTGGTCGGCTACGGCTGCACCACCTGCATCGGCAACTCCGGCCCGCTGCCGGAGGAGGTCTCGGCCGCCGTCAACGAGGGCGACCTCGCCGTCGTGTCGGTGCTCTCCGGCAACCGCAACTTCGAGGGCCGGATCAACCCGGACGTCAAGATGAACTACCTGGCGTCCCCGCCGCTGGTGGTCGCGTACGCGCTCGCCGGCACCATGGACATCGACCTGGCGAACGAGCCGATCGGCGAGGACGCCCAGGGCAACCCGGTGTTCCTGCGGGAGATCTGGCCGAACAGCGCCGAGATCCAGGACGTCATCGCCTCCGCGATCGGCGCGACCGGCTTCAGCGCCGCGTACGCCGACGTGTTCGCCGGTGACGAGCGCTGGCAGTCGCTGCCGACCCCGACCGGTGACACGTTCTCCTGGGACGGCGAGTCGACCTACGTGCGCAAGCCCCCGTACTTCGAGGGCATGCAGCAGGAGCCGGCCCCGGTGCAGGACATCGCCGACGCGCGCGTGCTGGCAAAGCTGGGCGACTCGGTGACCACCGACCACATCTCCCCGGCCGGCTCGATCAAGGCGGACTCCCCCGCCGGCAAGTACCTGGCCGAGCACGGCGTGGCCCGCCACGAGTTCAACTCGTACGGCTCCCGCCGAGGCAACCACGAGGTGATGATCCGGGGCACGTTCGCCAACATCCGGCTGCGCAACCAGCTCGTCCCGGGTGTCGAGGGCGGCTTCACTGTGAACCACCTGACCGGCGAGCAGACCTCGATCTACGACGCCTCGATGGCCTACCAGGAGGCGGGCGTCCCGCTGGTCATCCTGGCCGGCAAGGAGTACGGCTCCGGCTCGTCGCGGGACTGGGCGGCGAAGGGCACCATGCTGCTGGGCGTGAAGGCGGTCATCGCCGAGTCGTACGAGCGGATCCACCGCTCGAACCTGATCGGCATGGGCGTGCTGCCGCTGCAGTTCCCGGGTGGCGAGACCGCCGAGTCGCTGGGCCTGACCGGCACGGAGACGTTCTCGATCAGCGGCGTCACCGCGCTCAACGACGGCGACACCCCGCGCACGGTGAAGGTCACCACCGACACCGGCGTGGAGTTCGACGCCGTGGTCCGCATCGACACCCCGGGTGAGGCGGACTACTACCGGCACGGCGGCATCCTGCAGTACGTGCTGCGCCGCATGATCGCGAGCTGATTCGCGTACGGCTGACACAGGGCCGCTTCCCGCTCCGGCGGGAAGCGGCCCTCGCCGTACCGTGGTCATCGCAGCCGGAGCGCGACGGCGCGTGCCTCCGCGTCGGTGAGCGGCAGGAACCACAGGAAACGCCGCACGATCGCGATCGGGTCCGGGCCGTCGGGCCGGCCGCGCAGGTCGCGGATGGCCTGCCGGGTGAGCCGGGAGAACTCGGGGATCATCGTGGCGCGGCGGGCCGCGTCGGTGGGCGCGGCCCGCAGGGTCGGGCACGGCCAGGGCTCGCCGCAGCGGTCGCAGCGCCAGGCCGGACCGCACGCGCGGTGGCCGGTCAGCGGCAGCACCACCCGGGGGTACGCCGATGTGGGTGTCGGTTCGGTCATGCCTCCACCGTGCCGAGGGTGCCCGAACAATCACACAGCGTTGTGTAATCTCCTTCGGACGGTTCTTTTGCTCCGGGGAGGAACGGGCATGAACCATGCTTTCGTCACCGCGCTGGCCGGCGCCGGCCACACCGCCGAGAGCCTGGCGGAGCGGCTCGGCCTGCACCCGAAGACGGTGGCCCGGTGGGCGAACCCCGGGCACATCCCGCAGAGCCGGCACCGCGCGACTGTGGCGAACCTGCTGGGCCAGCCGATCGAGGCGCTCTGGCCGGACGCGGTCCGCCGCCGTGAGCCGGTCTGGTTCCGCCCGTGGGTGGACATCGAACGCGAGGCGGTCGCGCTGCGAGCCTTCCAACTGGCGTGGGTGCCGGGCCTGCTGCAGACCGAGGCGTACGCCCGGGCCACGTTCATCGGCCAGCCGCTGACCGCCGACGAGGTCACCGACCTGGTCACCGCCCGGCTGGACCGGCAGGGCATCCTCACCCGGCCGCGCGGGCCGCTGTACGTCGTGGTGCTCGACGAGCAGGTGCTGCGCCGCGCCGCCGCCGGCGACCGCGCGCTGATGGCCGCGCAGGTGACCCACCTGCTCACCTGCGCCGAGCTGCCGAACGTACAGCTCCACGTGGTGCCGGTGGACACACCGACCTATCCCGGGCTGGACGGGCCGTTCGTCATCGCGGAGCTGCGCGACGGCAACCGGGTGGCGCATGTGGACAGTCAGGCCCGCGCGCAGATCATCGAGCAGCCCTCGGAGATTGCTACCCTGGAGCGTCGGTGGGAACGCATCCGGGGCGAGGCGCTGCCCCGCGCGCGGACCCTGGAACTGCTGAGGGAAGTGGCGACGGCATGGACCTGAGCGGCGCCCGGTGGCGCAAGAGCACCCGCAGCGGTGGCAACGGCGGCGACTGCGTCGAGGTCGCCGGCAACCTGCCCGGCGTGGTCGGCGTCCGCGACTCGAAGGACCCGGCCGGTCCGGTGCTCACCTTCACCCCGGCCGCGTGGACCCGGTTCCTGGCGTCGACCCGCCGCTGAGCCCGGTCAGGCCAGGCGCGCGGCGTACACGTGCACCGGATCCCCCGATTCGGACGTGGTCGCACGCTCGAAGCTCAGCCCGATCCGCTCCGCGACCCGCTGCGAGGGCGTGTTGTCCGGGTGGATGATCGCGACGAGACGGTCGACGCCCAGCCGGTCGCGCGCGTGGTCGCGGCACGCGGCCGCCGCCTCCGTGGCGAATCCGCGACCCTGCATCCCGATCCGCAGGTGGTAACCGACTTCGACCTCCGTCACCCCGTCCACCGGCTGCGGAGTGAGACCGCAATCGCCGACGAACTCGCCTGTCGGCCGTGACCTGAGCACCCATAATCCGAAGCCGTGGTCGCGGTAGAGGCCCTCGTTCCAACGGATCCAGTCCAGTGCCTCCGCCCGGATCTTCGGTCGCGGGTAGTAGCGCATCACGACCGGGTCGCCGAGCATGGCGGCCATGTCATCGAGGTCGCCGACGGTCATCTCGGCGAAGGTCAGTCGTTCGGTGGCGGGCGGCGGATCAGCAGTCATCGTGGCCCCGGTCCCTTCGTCACGGCTTCGAGGCTACCGAGGCCGAGCGCCGCTCACGAACCGGCGGAATCGATCAGCCCGCGGGAGCCGGCAGCCCACTCATTGCTGAATTGGAATTCGATAATGTTCCCCGATCGCACATCCGACACTGCAAACAATCGACGTCCATGATTCGTTGACACGATCCGAAGCACGTCGATACGTTGCCGACATCGCGATGAACAACGGGGGCGCTCCAGTTTCGATCCGGGAATCGAACACTGGGAAGGATTTCATGAAGACGACGATCAGACTTCTGGCCCTGCCGGCCCTGATCCTGCCGGCGATCCTCGCCGGCGCTCCGGCGCTGGCCGGCACCGGCACCACCGCGGGCACGGCCGCTCCGGCCGCTGTCACGTCGATCGAGCGCAAGGCGGGGTCGTCCGCGCAGGCCAGGGCCTACTGGACGGCCGAGCGCATGGCGGCGGCCACTCCGGCCGACGAGGTGGAGAAGTCCGCCGGCCCGGTCACCCAGAGCCCTGCGGCGGAGCGGGTGCGGCGCTTCGCGGAGGCGGTGGCGCCGAAGGACGGCAGCGGCTTCGGCGCCCAGCTGAACGAGTCGATCACGGTGGGGAAGATCTTCTACACCAGCTCGACCGACGGCCTGGGCCACTACTGCTCGGCGAGCGTGGTGAACAGCCCGGCGCGCAACATGGTCTTCACGGCCGCGCACTGCGTGCACGACGGGCCGGGCCGGGACTGGCACACCGCAAACTGGATGTTCGTGCCGTCGTACCGCAACGGTGCGCAGCCGTACGGCACCTGGGACTGGTCCACGCTCGCGGTGCCGAGCGGCTGGATCAGCACCCGCGAGCGGCAGTACGACGTGGCTGTCGCGCTCGTCTACGGCAGCCGGTCGATCGTGGACGCGGTCGGCGCCAACGGGCTGCTCACCGGCGGTGGGCGCGCGTACCACTACGACATCTTCGGCTACCCGAGCAACAAGGACAGCGGCGAGATCCAGTGGGTCTGCTCGGGCACGTCGCGGGACGCGGGCAGCAACCGGATCGAGATGAACTGCGGCTTCGGGGGCGGTTCGAGCGGCGGCCCGTGGTACTACAGGTACGACAACACCACCAGGCGCGGTGACGTGCACGGGGTGATGAGTTACTCGAGCGGCTCGAACACGAACGGCTCGCCGTACTTCTCCGCCGCGGTGGTGGGGACGCTCTACAACACGTACGCGAACGACACCTGGTGAACGACGGTCCGCCTGGTGTGCCGCCCGGCGCACCAGGCGGACCGGCACCAGGCGAACCGGCACCGGCCCCCACGACCCGGAGGAGGCGACATGTCACACCGTGTGCTGATCGGCGCGGCCGCCGTCGCGGCGCTCGCCGTGGCCGCGGCCGTCGTGGTCGTCGCGGCGCGCGACGGCGGCTCGGCGCGGCCGGCGCCGCCCGGCCCGGTGGTTGCGACGCACAATCCGAGCCCCGGCGCCACCGACCCGTCCGAATACTGGACGAGGGAAAGAATGCGTGACGCGATCGGCGACTGAATCGCCGAATTGCGTCCGCCGGATCTGCGTTCGCCCGAATCGAATTCCGGCGCACCGGTACGCCGAATTCCTTCCGACTCACGGTCACCCGCCGAGCCCGAGGCGCAATTCCCATTCGCGGAGGGCGTAACTGGCGGCGAGTCCTCACGGAACGGTGTCGGAGTAGACCTCGACGTCGTAGAGCAGTTGCACGTTGCGGCGGCCGTTGGTGATGCCGACGAAGACCGGATCACCGGCCGGGGTGCGGCCCTGGCGCCACACCTGTTCCCGGGCCGCTTCCCGCGACTCGTGATGGACGCCGCCGTCACGATGCAGGTGCAGGACGCGGCGGGCCGTGGCCGGGTCGCTGTCGAGGTGGACTCGCAGCAGAGGCATGGCGTCCCTCCTTGCCCACTGTCGAGGCCGCACTTTCGTCTGTTCAATGAGCTTACCGACGTTAAGCTGCCTGTCCAGTGAACTAGAGTGGCTCCATGACGGCGACAGAGCCCGGTGCGCCGACGACGCCGGTGTGGCTGCGGGCAGGTCCGCCGCGGGCGCGGCGCAAGCCGCCGCTGACCCTCGAACGCATCGTGGAACTCGCGGTGACGGTGCTGGACGAGCACGGCGTCGAGGGCCTGACGATGCGACTGCTCGCCCAGCGGCTCGACGTGACGGCCACCGCCCTGTACTGGCACGTGAAGACGAAGGACGACGTCCTGGACCTGGCCGTCGACCGCGTCTTCGGTGACGTGCCGGTTCCGAAGGCCGGCGACGACTGGACGGAGGACATCCGCGTCCTGGTCCGGGCCTGGCGCGGCGTCATGCTGCGCCATCCCTGGGCACCGAAGCTCATCGGACGTCCGATGCTCGGGCCCAACGTCCTGGCCCGTACCGAGTTCCTGCAATCGGCGCTCGTGCGGGGCGGCTGTCACGGACTTCGGCTCGCGGTGGCCACGCGACTGCTCGCCAACTACGTCATCGGCGCCTCGCTCACGGAAGCCACGTGGCACCGGAGCGCGGACCCGGGCGCGAGAGCCGCAGCCCGCGACCACATCGCCGCGAACGCCGACGCCTATCCGACCCTCGACGCCTCCGGCCATCTCGACGACACCCGATGGGACGACGACCTGCTGTTCGAGGAGGGCCTCGACGCCGTCATCCGGGCGGCGGCACGGACACGGACGCCGGACTGACCACACGCGCCTCTCAGCCGGCGGCGCTCTCCAGCACGGCCTTGAGCCGAGCCAGGTCCGCCTCCACGAGCGCGGTGTCCCGGTCGAAGTCCGCGTCGCTCATGCCGGGCATCCGCCGCAGGCTGAACACCACCTCGGTGGCGTCGCCGTCGGCGATCGCGCGCAGCGGCACGTACACCGTCTCGCCGGACGGCGTCAGCACCTCGTGGTCGAGCACGCCGTACTCGTTCGCGGACGCGAACGTCAGCCGCGCCCGCCCTTCGGGCGTGTCCACATACCAGTGACCGTCGACCGAAACGACCGGGCCGCCGAGACCCGGCGCCCAGCGGGGCAGGTTCGCCGGGTCGGCGGCGAAGGCGTAGACGTCCGCTACCGGCCGGGCGATGTGGACGCTGAGATGCCGGGTGTCGGTGGCCATGCGCCGATGATGGCACGGCTGTCGGACGCTCGCGTTACGCTGCCGCCGATTCCCACCGGCCCTCCCGAGAGGCAACTCATGGGCATGATCTTCAACGCACGCCGGCTGTCCGCCGAGGAGCTGGCGGCGGTGCTCGCCGACCCGGAGAAGGTCGGCACGCTGTTCCCGGGCGGGCCGGACGAACTCGATCTCGACAAGGCGTGGCACGGGCTGCACTACCTGCTGACCGGCACCACGTACGAGATCCGGGGCGACGCCGGGCCGGCCATCCTGGGTGGTGACCCGATCGGTCCGGACCTCGGCATGGGCCCGGCCCGCCTGCTGATGCCCGACGACGTCCGCATCGTGGCCGCCGGGCTCGACGCGGTGGACGACGCGACGCTGCGGGCCAGCTTCGACCCCGGCGCCATGTCGGAGGCCGAGATCTATCCACACATCTGGGACGACGGCGACGACGAGTTCGACGGCTATCTGCTGCCGAACTTCACCGCGCTGCGCGACTTCTACCGCGACGCGGCGGCGAGCGGAGACGCCGTGCTGCTCGCCGTCACCTGACCCGCCGGAAACGGGTACGCGCCGACGGGAAGCCGCCGGTAGCGTGCCGGCGTGGGACTCGACGCGTTCGTGTACTGCCGGTGCTGGCAGGACGGCCTCGCCACGCCCTGCCCGGTCGAACCGGTCGGCATCGACGAGGAGGGCTACCTCGCGCTGTTGCTGCCGTGGAAGCGCCACGAGGCCGCGCACCGCACGTTCGACGCCTGGCAGGCGGAGGCGTGCCCGCACAAGGACATGGAGCAGGCGAGCGAGCACGTGTCCAACTGGGCCGGCGTGCGGCTGTTCCAGCAGGCGCTACGCGCCGCAGGCCCGGAGCGCTTCCCGACGCTCGCCACCGCGCTCCCGAACCTCAACGGCGGCTCGGTGCCGGCCGACCGGGCGGCGGTCGCGCTCGCCGAGCTGGACGCGTTCGCGCGCACCGACCGGATCACCGACGAGGTGGAGCTGGTCGACGAGGCGACCGGCCGGGTGCTGATGCAGTACGTCGAGAGCTACCACGGGGTGTTCATGCTGGGCCCGGATTTCCGGGCCGGGGTCGATCCGGACGGCTTCTTCGTTGTCGACACCGCCGACCCGCCCGCCACGCTGTTCCGGGCCGTGCGGTTCGGCCAGCGGCCGCTGCCCGGCGACCGGGTGGAGTTCACCGCCGGCGGGACGCGGACGGTGGTGGCGATGCGGCCGGTGGGCGAGCACGGTGAGCCGCCGCCCGAACGGCTCGGGGTGCGGACCAGGAGCCGGTCGGGCGGCGACTTCGCCTACATCGTGGAGCCGCTGCGCCGGCTGTGCGCGGCGTCGGTGGCGACCGGCAACCCGGTCATGTGGTGCTGACGAACGGCGCTCACCACGGGATCACGCCCGCGTCCTCGAAGTAGCCGCCGGTCGGCCCGTCGTCGGGCAGCGTCGCGAGCCGGATCGCGATCGCCGCGCCCTGTTGCGGGGTCCGCACACCGCGGAAGCCGTTCAGGTCGGTCGCGGTGAAACCCGGGCAGGCGGCGTTGATCAGGAGGCCCGTGCCGGCCAGCGCCCGCGCGTACTGGATGGTCACCGCGTTGAGCATGCTCTTCGACGGCGAGTACGCCACCGACAGCGGGCCGGTCTGGTGTTCGCCCTCCGAGGCGCTCTGCCGGGTCAGCGAGCCGACGCCGCTGGACATGTTGACGATCCGCGGCGTGGCCGAGCGGCGCAGCAGCGGCAGCATCGCCTCGGTCACCCGGACCACCCCGATCACATTCACCTCGACCGCCGTCCGGATGGTCGCGAGGTCCACGTCACCCGGGTGCTGGGGCACGCCACCTGTCACGCCCGCGTTGTTGACGAGCACGTCCAGGCCGCCGGCCTCCGTCTCCAGCAGCCGGGCGGCGGCGGTCACGCTCGCGTCGTCTGTGACGTCCAGCGGTACGCCGAACGCGTCCACGCCGCCCGCGCGCAGCTTCGCCACCGCCTCGGCGAGCCGCTGCTCGTTCCGGGCGCCGACGCCCACCCGCCAGCCCAGCGCGCCCAGGCCGGCCGCGATCTCGTACCCGATTCCCTTGTTCGCGCCGGTCACCAGCGCGATCGTCCGTTCGCTCATGGTCTCGATCCTGTCCGCGCGGCGGACGAGCCTCCAACACCGCCTCGGTAGCGAGCGATACCCGACGGGTATCGATCCGGCGGTACGGTGGCGGGATGGAGACGCGGGAGCTTCGCTACTTCGTCGCGGTCGCCGAGGAACTGCACTTCGGCCGCGCCGCGCGCCGCCTCGGCATCGCCCAGCCGCCGCTGTCGCGGGCGATCCGCCAGCTCGAACGGCGCCTCGGCGTGACGCTGCTGGAACGGGACAGCCGCCGCGTCGTGCTCACCCCCGCCGGTGCGGTGCTGCTCCGGGAGGGCCGGGCCGCGCTGGACGCCGTGGACGCCGCCGACCGCCGTACCCGCCGCGCCGGTGAGGCCGTGAACGGCGGCCCCGGACTCGTGCTGGCGACGAAGGCGGGTGCATCGAGCGAGCTGCTGCCGAAACTGCTCGACGCGTACGCGGCCGAGCCGGACGCGGTCCCCGTCGAGGTGCTGCTGTGCGGCATCGGCGAACAGGAACGGCTGCTGCGCGACGGTCGGGCCGACGTGGCGCTGCTGCACCTGCCGTTCGACTCGGCCACGGGGCTGGACACCGAGGAACTGGTCACCGAGCAGCAGGTGGCGGTCCTGCCGGCCGGACATCCGCTGGCCCGGCGGCCGCACCTGCTGATGGCCGAGGTGGAGACGTTGCCCGGCCTGCCGATGCCGCGCTGGCCCCGGGCCGACGGGTCGTACCCGGACGGTCCGGGCCCCGAGGTCCGGGACCACGCCCAGTTGTTCCAGCTCATCGCGCTCGGCCGCACCGCCGTGGTGCTGCCGGAGTCGGTCCGGTCGCTGCTGCTCGCCGACCTGACCGCCGTGCCGGTGCCGGACGCCCCGGCGGTGACCACTGTGATCGCGTGGCCGCCGCACAGCCGGTCCCGGCCCCTCGCCGCCCTGATCCGGACCGCCACCCGCCTCTGACCCGCCTCCTAGGCGGGCAGATCCTTGCGCATCTGCTGGGTCACCACCCGGTAGCCGGACGTCTCGTACAGCTTTCGCGCCGTCTCGTTGGCGCCGAAGACGTTCAGCTCCAGCGCCTGGGCGCCGTGCTCCCGGGCCGCCCGCTCCCCGGCCGCGAGCAGCGCCCGCCCGAGCCCCCGGCCCCGGTGCCCGGCGTCCACCTCGATGTCGTAGAGGAACGCGCAGTCGGCGAGACCGCGCGGGTGGGTGAGACCGATCCACAGGCGCCCCACCGGCGAGCCGTCGGCCAGCACGCCGAGCAGGAAGAGCATGCCGGGCGTGTCCATGCCCTGCGGCAGGAAGGCGGCGCTCTCCCGCCGGGCCCGGTCGAGCGCCTCCTCCGGAGTCCAGTTGCCGGCGGCCACGTGCTCCTGCGCGTAGCCGGCCGCCAGGTCGTCCTGCCAGCGCTCGAACTCCTCCGCCGACATCGCCCGTACGCTCACCTCGGTCATCGCCACTCCCCCGTCGATGTTGTGACCGCTCAGTCCTCGGCGGCGCGGCGGCGCGCCTCCCGCAGCTTCATGGCGTGCTCCAGCAGCGTGATCAGCACCTCCTTGGCCGACTCCCGCTTGCGTGCGTCGCACAGCACCACCGGTACGCCCGGGTCCAGGTCGAGCGCGGCCTGCACCTCGTCCAGGCGGAACGTCTTGGCGCCCTCGAAGCAGTTCACCGCCACCACGAACGGCGTACCGCGCCCCTCGAAGTAGTCGATCGACGGGAAGCAGTCGGCCAGCCGGCGGGTGTCGGCGAGCACCACCGCGCCGAGCGCGCCGAGCGCCAGCTCGTCCCAGACGAACCAGAACCGGTCCTGCCCGGGTGTGCCGAACAGGTAGAGCACCAGGTCGTCGCTGATGGTGATGCGGCCGAAGTCCATCGCCACCGTGGTGGTCGACTTCTCCTCGATGCCGGACAGGTCGTCGATGCCGATCCCGGTCTCGGTCAGCACCTCCTCGGTGCGCAGCGGCCGGGTCTCGCTGACCGCGCCGACCATCGTGGTCTTGCCGACGCCGAACCCGCCCGCGATCAGGATCTTGATCGCGGTGGGCAGCGGAGCGGCGCCCGCCGGCCGCTCAGAGCGCCCGTAGTCCATTGATTACCGCCTCGAAAACGTGCTCGTCGGGAAGGCCGGCGGTGGTCGCGCGCGGCTCGCGTACCTGTACCAGGCTGCGGGCGGCCAGGTCTCCGAGGAGGACCCGGACCGTGCCCACCGGCAGGTCGAGATGGGCGGCGATCTCGGCCACGGAGAGGATCCGCTGGCAGAGGCCGACGATCGCCACGTGCTCCGGGCCCAGCCCGGACTCCGACCCGACATCGGTGCGGGTCGAGGTGACCAGCGAGATCAGGTCGAACGTGCCGGTGACCGGGCGGGCCCGGCCTCCGGTCACCGCGTACGGGCGCACCACCGGGCCGGCGTGGTCGTCCACCCACTCCTGCTCCGCGGAGTCCCCCCGGCCGGTCATCGTGCCGCGTTCTCGCCGAGGGGCTGTTCCCGGGTCGGTGACGCGACGAACCGGCCGACCCGGGTGACGAGCATGGCCATCTCGTACGCGATCAGGCCGACGTCCGCGTCCTCCGAGGCCAGCACCGCCAGGCATGCGTTGCGCCCGGCCGCTGTGACGAACAGGAAGGAGGACTGCATCTCGATGATGGTCTGCTGTACCTGTCCGCCACCGAACCGCTTGCCCGCGCCGCGGGCCAGGCTCTGGATGCCCGCCGCCATCGCCGCCAGGTGCTCGCCGTCGTCCCGGCTCAATCCGCGGGACGAGGCCATCAACAGTCCGTCGGTGGAGAGCGCCACGGCGTGCTCCGCCTGCTTGACCCGGCCGACCAGGTCATCCAGCAGCCACGTCAGATCCGCGCTCGAAGCCGTCTTCTGCGCCACTCGTCGTCCTCATCTTCCCGGCTTGTGTGCCGTCAGCTTCCGGTTTCCGTCGCGTCGACGTCCCGGTCAGGTAACCTGCTCGTCCGCGTCGGCCGGCCCACCGCCGGCCCCCTGCGCTCCGCCGAGCAGGCGTGCGGCATCGGTACGGCCGCGTCGGGTGCCGCTCTGGTAGGAGCTCATCATCCGGCGCACCTGCTCCGGTGCACGCGCCGTGTCGTCGTCGGCGGCGTCGTCGTCCGCCGCGTTCTGGTCGTGCCGCAGCTCCGGCACGAGGCTGGCCTGGCGTACCCGGACCGGCAGTCCCGCGTCGGTGACCGGCGCCGTCTCCGCCTCGGTCTCCGGCTCCGTCGCCGGCGACGCCTCCGCCGCGTCGGTCGTGGCGGCGGGCCGCCGCTCCACCACCGCCAGCTCCGTGGTCGGCCCCGCCACCGCGGGCTGCCGCTTGCGGGTACGCGCCGGCAGCCCGGACGGGGTCAGCCGGGGCGCCCGCGTCACCGGCTCCGGCACCTGCGGGGCGGGCTCGGACGGCTGGTCCGATTCGGCGGCGCCGTCCGGACCGGGCGGGGTCGCCGGTCCGTCGCCGTCGCCGGCCGGCGTGCGCCGCACCGGGTCCGGCGCAGGTGCCGTGGGAAGGGCCGTCCCGGGTGCGGGCAGGGCGTCGGCCCCGTCGGCCCCGTCGGCGGTGATCAGTTCACGCGGGATCAGCACCACAGCGGTGGTCCCGCCGTACGCGGACTCCTTGAGCTGCACCTTGACGCCGTGCCGCTCGGTGAGCCGGCTGACCACGAACAGGCCGAGCCGGGCGGCGTCGGCGAGGTTCAGCTCGGACCGGTCCACGATGCGCGCGTTGGCGGCGGCCAGCTCGTCGGCGCTCATGCCGAGGCCACGGTCCTCGATCTCGATGGCGAAGCCGTTCGCCACCAGTTGACCGCGTACCTCCACCGTGGTCTGCGGCGGGGAGAAGGAGAGTCCGTTCTCGATCAGCTCGGCCAGCAGGTGGATGACGTCACCGACGGCACGGCCGGTGAGCGCCACCTCGCCGAGCGGGCGCACGGTGACCCGGGTGTAGTCCTCGACCTCGGCGACCGCGCCGCGCACCACGTCGACCATGGGGACGTTGCGCCGCCAGGCCCGGCCCGGCGTCGAGCCGGAGAGCACGATCAGGTTCTCCGCGTTGCGCCGCATCCGGGTGGCCAGGTGGTCGACCCGGAACAGGTCCTCCAGCTCCTCGGCGTCGTGCTCGCGCCGTTCCATCGCGTCCAGCAGCGTGAGCTGCCGGTGCACGAGCGCCTGGGTGCGCCGGGCCAGGCTCAGGAACACGTCGCGGACGCTGCGGCGCAGCTCGGCCTGCTCGACGGCGGTGCGGACGGCGGTCTCCTGCACGACGTTGAACGCCTTGCCCACCTGACCGATCTCGTCGTCGCCGAACTGCAGTGGTGGCGCCTCGCGGGCGACGTCCACCTCCTCGCCGCGGCCGAGCCGGTCCACCACGCTCGGCAGGCGTTCGTGGGCCAGCTTGAAGGCGGCCTCGCGGAGCCGTTCGAGCTGGCGGACGAGCGCCCGGGCCGTGGTGATCGAGACGACCACGGAGGCGATGACGGCGATCAGGCCGAGACCGGCGGCGAGCACCAGCCGTACGATGACGCCCACCGCGACCGGCGTGGCCCGGGACACGATGTCCTCACCGCCGGCGAGGATGACCTCGCGCAGGTCGGCCATCGCCTTCTCGGCGGCGGCCTGCCACGCCGCGGCGGTCACCGGGGGGCGCACCTCGGCACCCTTGGCCGCGAGCACCTGGTCCTGGAGCGTGCGGAGCTGCTGGAACGCCTCGCCCTCGACCATCCGCTCGAAGCGGGCACGGTCGCCGGGGGCGAGTTCGCGGGCGGTGCGGTCGGCGAGGAACCACTGCGCGCCGACCAGGCGGGCGAACGCGGTCTGCTCGCCGACGGTGATCCGGTTGGCCGCGATCGCGCCGGTGAGCAGCGCGTCCTGTTGGGACAGCAGCTCGCGGGACCGGTTGAGGTCGATCAGCGCGGCGGTGTCCTTGGCGATCTCGTCGTCGTCGAGGCCGCCGAGGGCGTCGAAGACCGCGAAGATCCCGTCTACCGCCTCGTCGTACGCGATGAGCGTGGTGGTCCGGTCGATGGTCTTGCGGCTGACGTCGGCGCGGATCTGGCCGAGCTGGTCCAGTTCGGTCTTCAGCTCGTCGAGCCGCTGCATCAGCTCCTCGCTGGCCGGGATCTCGGTGCGCCAGTCCCGCACCGAGCGCCACAGCGCGCCGGCGGTCTCGTCGGTACGCGCGCGCTGGGCCTCCAGCTCCTGCAGCCGGCTCGGGTCGGACTCACCGAGGTAGCGCAGCGACAGCCGGCGTTCGGCCTGCAACTCCTGCAGCAGCGGGTCGCTCGGCTCGAAGACGCGCGCGTTGAGCGTCTGCACGCCGAGCAGGTTGAATCCGTCCCGTACGGTCACCCACGCGGCGAACGCCCAGAGCGCGGTCAGCGACGCCAGCAGCGCGATGATCTTCGTACGGAGATTCGTACTGCGGGAACCCATCACACCGTCCTGGCCCGGTCTTCGGTCGGTTCGGAATCCGATCGACTCCGGCGCACGCTAGCAGCCGTCGTGAACCTCATTCAAGCGATCCTGATCATGGTAGGTGCGGCCCCGGTCCAGGCCGCCCCGGCACGGCCGGAGGCCGCCAGCACCGCGGCGCGCACGATCCGCGTCGGGCGGTAGAGGTCCTTGTCGTGCCATAGTGCCGGTTCACCCTCGGATCCGTCCAGCTCGGACAGTCGACGACGCCCCCGCACCAGCGCCGACGTGATCCGGGGGTCACCGGGCCGGCCCGCGTCGGCCAGGGCGAGCACCCCGTACGCGGTCTCCTCGGCGGTGCCGTCCCACCGTCCCCAGGAGCCGTCCGGGCGTTGCGTGTCCAGCAGCCAGGCCACCCCGCGCTCGACGGCGGTACGCGCCGCGCCGTCCGGCGCGTGGTCGGCCAGTGCCAGCAGCACCGCATACGTGGCGTAGTACGGCGAGGCGTGCCAGCGGTCCTCCCACCGCCCGTCCGGCTCCTGCCGCTCCAGCAGCCACTCGGTGACCCGGCGCCGGGCGCCGGTGACGCCGGGTGCGCTCGGATGCTCGCCGAGCGCGTCGAGCACGTGCGCGTTCGTGGTCAGCGAGGCGCCGTCCTCCCCCGGCCAGGTGCAGAAGTGCGCTCCGGTGTCGAACCCGGCCAGCGGCGCGACACCGGGTGCGCGGCCCAGCCGGGCCAGCGCATAGAGCGTGACCGCCGTGGTGTCGGCGTCGGCGGGCAGGCCGGGCGCGGTGGCCGCGCCGGACGGTCCGACCGCGGCGCGCAGCTCGGTCAGCACCGGCTCGGGCGCGCCGACCGGCACTCCAGCCCGGACCAGGATGCCGAGCACCCAGGCCCGCTCGAACACGGTGATCGGGCTCGCGCAGGGCACCGGGCCGGGCCGGGCGACCGTGTTCAGGTAGTCGAGCGCGGGCCCGGGCTCCGGGCCGCCAAGCCAGGCGGCGGTGGCGGCCGGTGAGGCGCCGACCGCGCCGCTGACCGAGGGGCGCACCCCGGGCGCCCGGTACGCCAGCTCGCCCGCCACCTCCAGCGCGTGCGCCAGCTTCTCCGGCACCGGGCGTCCGGTGGCGAGCAGTCCGCGTACCCGGTTCAGGCGGGCCGGGTCGAGACCGGCCGGCAGCGGCAGGCGGGGCCGGCCGGCCCACTCGGCCAGCCCGGGTGGCGGCCCGGCCGGGCCGCCGAGGTGCCGGTCCACGGCGGTCAGCAGCGCCGGCACGATCAGGTCGGTGGCCGGCAGGTCCGGCGGGGTGCCGTCGCGCAGCGCGCCGGTCAGGTACGTCAGGCCCCGGCGCGCGGCGTCGGCGGGCGCGACGGACGGCCCGTCGCGGTGCAGCACGGCGAGCAGGGCCTCGACCGCGCTCAGCGTCGGCACCAGCGCGTACCCGCCGGGACCGCCCCAGCCGCCGTCCGGGCGCTGCCGGTCCAGCAGCCAGGCCACGCGCCGGTCGTGGCCGTCGAGCCAGGGTGCGAGCGCGACCAGCCGTCCGGTCTCGTAGACCGACGCCGACGTCTGTCCCTCCGGTTCGCCGCCGAGCGCGGTGATCAGGTCATGCGTGGTCCCGGACCGGGTGGCGGGCACCGATCCGGCGGTGAGCGTCACCGCACGCCCCAGAAGTCGGTGTTCCGGTAGAAGCCGGCGGTGAAGCCGAGCTGCCGGGACAGGAAGCCGGCCTCCCGCGGCACCTCGCCGGCCAGCTTCGCCAGCAGGACGCGGCAGTGGTCGACCTGCTCGGCGAAGAGCCGCTCGACCTCGGCCGGATCGTCCACCAGCAGCAGCGCGTTGAGGTCGCCGGACTCGGCGTCGCGGCGGTGGGTGCCGAGGTCGTTGACCAGGCGCAGGGCCCGCTGCACCTCGTCGCCGACCTCGATCAGCCGCGCCAGCGTGGCGGCGTCGGACACCGATCCGGTGTGGATCCAGTGGGCCACGTTCACCACAGTGGCGGCGAGGTTGTCGGCGTTGGCGAGGTACTCGGCGAGCGTGGGACGGCCGGTGTGCCGCCAGTCCCACTCGCGGGCCATCGCGTCGAGCGTGCGGGCCATCGTGTCGCGCCAGAGGCCGCGCAGCGCCGGATATGCGGGTGCGGCGGCGACGTCGTCGCGCAGCTCGGCGAGGAACCGGCCCAGCGGGTCGGCGGACTCGCCGCCGTCGAGCACGTCCAGGCAGACGGCGGTGATCCGGTCGACCTCGGCCCGGCTGGTGGCCTGGTGGTCGACCAGCCAGTCGACGGCGAAGCCCCAGAGCACCGCGCGGTTGGTCACCGCCAGCTCGGCGGCGGTGTGCCAGGGGGCGCTGAACGCCATCGCCTGCGCGATGCTGCTGAACAGCGTCGCGTCGAACGGGTCGCCGGGGAACAGCTCGGGGTGCGCGGCGGCGGCCCTGCGCAGGCCGCGCTGGCCCTGCGCGGCGAGCGCGCAGACCCGGCCCTGCTCCGCGGCGACCGTAAGCGGATCGGGTGTCGGCCCGTCGGTCATGCCGGCTCCGTCCGCCCGGCGGCGACGAGCGTCAGCTCGACGCGTTCGCGCGGCCGCAGCGCCGCGGCCAGCCGCAGTCCGGGTACGCCGGGGCGGTGCAGCCGGAAGCGGTAGCGGCTGAGCATGGTGGCGAGGATGAGCTGGGCCTCCAGGTAGAACAGGTACATGCCGAGGCACTGGTGCGGCCCGCCGCCGAACGGGAAGTGGGCGTACCGGTGGCGGGTGCGGACGCGCTCGGGGCGGAACCGTTCCGGGTCGAACTCGTCCGGGCGGTCCCAGAACTGCCGCATCCGCTGGGTGATCAGCGGGCTGACCGCCATCGTGGCGCCGGGCTCGATCGGCACGCCGTCGATGACGTCCCCGGCGACCGCACGGCGCGGGATGATCCACCCGATCGGGTAGAGCCGCAGCAGCTCGTCCAGCACCATCCGGGTGTAGGTGAGCCGGCTCAGGTGCTCACGGCGTACCGGCTCGCCGCCGACCACCTCGTCGATCTCGGCGTAGAGCCGCCCGGCCACCTCGGGGTGCTGGTCCAGGTGCGGCCAGGCCCAGGTCAGCACGTTGATGGTGGTCTCCGTGGTGGCGGCGAACATCGCCACTGTGTCGTTGCGGACCTGCCGCTCGTCGAGCTGCCGCCCGTCGTCGGTGCGGGCCTGCCAGAGCGTCGAGATGACGTCGTCGCCCTGGTCGGCGGACTCCCGCGTCTCGCGGACGATCGGCACCAGCACGTCGTCGACGATGCGGACGGCGCGGGCGAACGTGCGGTCGCCGGGCATCGGCAGGGACAGCGGCGCGAACGGCACGATGATCCGGGGGATGACGGCGGTGGCGATGCGGTCCTGCGCCTCGATGACGCGCATCGCGTCCGGCACCGAGATCCGGTCGGCGAACAGCACCTTCATGATCGCCCGGCTGACGATGCGCGCCTGCTCCACGCCGATGTCGACCGGCTGGCCGGCGCGGGCCGGCTCGTCCAGCTCCTCCACCGCGTCACGGATCGCGTCGGCCATCCCGTCGACCAGCGCCTCGACCCGCTTGGCGGTGAACATCGGCTGGAGCATCCGGCGGCTGGCCGACCAGATCTGCCCCTCGCCGAGGATCCCCTCGCCGAACAGCCGCTTGACCGGGCGCCAGAACAGCCCGTCACCTGCTCGTTCGTAGTTGTCCGCCCGGTCACGCAGGACGTGCTGCACGTGCTTGGGGTGGGTGACCAGGTAGGGGCGGAACGAGCCGAGGTTGAGCCGGACCAGTTCACCTTCGGTACGGTTACCGATGTCGATGAGTGCGCGGGCGGGGTCGCGGAGCACCGCCGGCAGGATCTGCCGCAGCGGCACGGTTCGGGGTCGGCCGGTGGGCCTCGGTGTGTCCGTCGGTTCGGGCACCTGAACGCTCCCTCGGTTGACTCAGGGTCGCGACTCCGTATCGACCCGTGACGTTGCTCGCGAGCATGCCATCCTGAGCCGCAGATCAAAAGGCAGGTCGGAGGATATTTCACGTAACAACAATCTCTTTGTCGAGAATGGAGCCCGTGGGATATGCGTCACTCGCGTACACAGTGGCCGTTGCGGAGAGCGAGCAACGCTCACCTCTGACGGACGGCGGCGGAACGCGGGCGCGGACCCGTCCGCTGTGCCAAGCTTCGGGCATGGACGACAAGACCATCCTGAGCCGGATCTCGGAACTCGTCGACGAGGAGCACCGGCTGCGTGCCGACGCGCAGCAGCACGAGGCCGGCACCGACGACGAGGCGCGGGAGCGGCTGCGCGCGCTGGAGGAGTCCCTGGACCAGTGCTGGGACCTGCTGCGCCGCCGCCGCGCGGCCCGCCAGGCACACGGCGACCCGGACGCCCAGGGCGAACGCCCGGTGCCCGAGGTCGAGCGCTACCTGCAGTGACCCGGACCGGCGTCCCGGGCGGTCTCCCGCCCGGGACGCCGGCCGGTCAGCGGACGCCCGCCTCCCGCAGCAGCGCCTCGGTCAGCGCCATCGGGTCGGTCACCGTCGCGGGCATCCCGCGGGCGGTGAACCAGGCGGCCACCACCCGCACATCGCGGGCCAGGAAGTCGGCCCCCTGCGGGTTCGCCACCACGTCGACCACCTGGGGCAGGTCGATCATCACCAGCCGGCCCGCGTGCACCAGCAGGTTGTACGGGGACAGGTCGCCGTGTGCGTACCCGGCCCGGGCGAGCACCGTCAACGCCTCCACGAGCTGGTCCCACAGGTCGCGCAGCTCGTCGTCGTCGGGCCGGACCTGGGCCAGCCGCGGCGCGGCCTCCCCCACCTCGGCGTCGCCGACGAACTCCAGCATCAGCTCGGTGCCGAGCAGCTGCACCGGGTAGGGCACGGCGATCCGCCCGGAGGCGGCCCCGATCTCCCAGAGCTGGGACAACGCGGCGAACTCGGCCGCCGCCCACTGCCCGGCGATCATCTGCCGGCCGAACGCGGTGCGGCCGGTCATCGCCCGCATCTCACGGGACCGGCGTACCCGGCGGCCCTCCAGGTAACCGGCGTCGCGGTGGAACAGCCGGTGCTGGGCGTCGCGGTAGCGCTTGACCGCGAGCAGGCAGGCGCGGTCGGTACCCGGCACGGCACGGCGGACCAGGTGGACGTCCGCCTCCTTGCCGGTCTTGAGTACCCCGAGCTCGGTGTCCCGGGCGGCCAGTTCGGTGACCAGCCACTCCGGGTGCGGCTCGGGGCCGTGGACGGCCTGGTCCCAGGAGGACCAGGCGTCCTCCGCCTCGGGCTCGGCGTCCGGGTCGGTGAGGGTCGGCGGGGTACGCCGCCCCCGCTTCAGGAAGTCGGGTTCGTCGTCGTCGAAGCGGCTCTTGCCGCGGCCTCGGCGCTGCGGCGCCGGGATGTCGTGATCGCGCACGGGTGGATCTGTCCTTCGATCGAGGCTGGTGGAGGCAGGTGGTAAGACCCTGCGAAAACGGCCATGACCGACCCCCTCTCCTCGACCGGGCACACCCGGCTGCGCAGTCGCGCGGCACCATGCTCGTGCCCCGCCCGCGGCGGGTCAACGGATTTTCCGCGCGGTGCGCCACCGTGCCGCCGCGCCGCCTGCCGGCCCGCGCCGCCGTGCCGCCGCCGGCCCGCGCCGCCGAGCGCCGTCAGCCGGCCAGGACGGCCGCGACGGCGGCGATCAGACCGTCCTCGATCCGGGTGGGCGCGAACCTCGGATCGGCCCAGCGGCGTCCCCGGTGCAGCCAGACGCTGGGCAGGCCCACGGCTGTCGCGCCGCCGATGTCCGCCTCCGGGCTGTCGCCGACCACCCACGCGCCGCGCAGCGGCATCCGGGCCCGCTGGGCGGCGAGCGCGAAGATCCTCGGGTTCGGTTTGCTGACGCCCGCCTCCTCGGATATCACCCAGTCGGCGACGTAGCGGTCCAGGCCGGTCTTGCGGATCTTGGCGTCCTGTTGACGGGACGCGCCGTTGGTGACCACCACCGGCACCCAGCCGGCGTCCGCGGCGATCCGCAGCGCGCAGGCCACCAGCGGGTCCAGCCGCATGTGCGCCACCACGCCGTCGTGCAGCTCGTCGACCAGGTCGATCGAGGGGATACGCAGCGCGTACCGGTCACGGATCGCGTCCGCCACGTCCCACCTGTTGGTCAGCCCGTCCGCGTCCACGGACACCAACCAGTCGAGGTCGGCCGGCGGCGCGCCGATGCCGTCCAGGAAGCGTTCTCCCCAGGCGCGGAACGGCCCGTCGCGGTCCAGCAGGGTGTTGTCCAGATCGAGCAGGAGCAACGGCACCTGGGCACCCTACGGGACGGGCCGGAGCACCGACAGGGCCGAGGGCCCCGCCACGGCGATCAGGCCACGAGGACGGCGCGAGCCGCCCCGGCGTCGAGCGGGCGATCCCGCAGCATGGTGTGCGCCGCACGGGTGGCGGCCAGCGCGTCCGGGTCCAGCGTGGCCACCAGCACGTCCTCACCGGTGTCGGCGCCCCGGGCCAGCGGCCGGCCCTCCGGGTCGTACACCGCCGCGCCGCCGTTGAAGCGCCACGGATCGGCGCCGCCGACCGAGTTGGCGAACACCACGTACATGGTGTTGTCCAGCGCCCGCGCGGCGTAGTAGAGGTCGCGGCGGTGCGCCGAGCCGGCCAGGTACCCGCTCGGGCAGAGGTAGCCGTGCGCGCCGTCGCCCGCGGCGGCCCGCGCGTGCTCCGGGAAGCAGCCGTCGTAGCAGACGCCCAGTCCCAGCCGCCACGTGTCGACCTCGAGCGTGGCGCCCCGGCGGCCGGCGTCGAACAGCTCCCGCTCGCCGCTCCAGAGCTGCTGCTTGTCGTACGCGGCGGTGACCGTGCCGGCCCGGTCCACCACGAGCGAGGAGATGGTGCGCCGCCGGTCGGGGTGGCGGACGGCGGCGCCGATCACGACGGCGGCGCCCGCGTCGGCGGCGGCGGAGCGCAGCGGGTCCAGCCGGGCGTCGGTCACCCGGCCGTCGGCGTCGGCCGCGACGTCCGTGCCCTCCGGATCGGCGCCGAGCGTCGGCGGATGGTACGCCGGCAGGAACAGCTCGGGCAGCACCACGACGCGGGCGCCCTCGGACCGGCCGACGAGGCGGGCGGCGGCACGGGCGTTGCCGGCGACGTCGCCGGGGACGGGCTGGGCCTGGACGGCGGCGACGGTGAGCGGGTGCGCGGGCGGGGCGGTCACGCGCCGATCCTAACCACTCGGCGATGCGCGGATGATCATCCGGAATCGCATCTCAAGCCGTACGTACGGTTTGCATCGGCCGGTTCCACCTGCGACGATCCGTTCGTGCCCAGAGTAAGTCAGGACCAGCTCGACGCGCGCCGGCAGGAGATCCTCGCGGCGGCGCGGGCGTGTTTCGCCCGGCACGGCTACGAGGGCGCCACAGTGCGGCGGCTGGAGGAGGCCACCGGCCTGTCCCGGGGCGCGATCTTCCACCACTTCCGGGACAAGGACTCGCTGTTCCTCGCCGTGGCCGAGGACGACGCCGCCGCGATGGTGGAGACGGTGGCCCGTAACGGCCTGGTGCAGGTCATGCGCGACCTGCTCGCCCGGGCCGTCTCGCCGGACACCACCGGCTGGCTCGGTAGCCAGCTGGAGGTCTCCCGCCGGCTGCGCACCGACCCCGCCTTCGCCAAGCGCTGGGCGGAGCGCTCCGAGGCCATCGCCGCGGCCACCCGGGAGCGCCTGCTGCGGCAGCGCGAGGCGGGTGTGCTCCGCGACGACGTGCCGATCGACGTGCTGGCCCAGTTCCTGGAGCTGGCCTACGACGGACTGGTGCTGCACCTGGCGATGGGCCGGCCGGCCGGCGACCTGGCCCGGGTACTCGACCTGGTCGAGGAGGCCGTCCGCCGGCACTGAACCGGCGCCGGTCTCGGTCCGGTAACTACGCCCCTCCAGGAGATCGACTCTGGCGCGCCTGCTCCACAATGAGCCGCGACCCCTCCTCGCGACAGGAGCAGACGATGACCCCCTCCGACACCTGGGGCATCCCCGGCCCCGTATTCCTGCGCTGGTACCTCCTGCTCGCCGTCGTCCTGGTCATCGGTGCGATCGTGTACCGGCGGCGGATGCTGGCGGGCACGCCGGTGACCGCGTACGGCGACCTGGGTCCGCAGCAGGTCGCCTACCTCAACGGTGGCGACCAGCTCGCCGTCTGGGCCGCGCTCGGCGGGCTGCGCCACTGCGGCGCGGTCGGCGTCCGGCCGGACCGGCGGCTCACCACCGGCGGCCCGCTGCCGGCCGGCGCCACCCCGCTGGACCAGGCGGTGCACCACGCGGCCAGCCGCGGTCTGCGGACCCGGGAACTGGCCGCCGACGAGTGGGTCCGGCGGGCGCTCGACGAGCTGCGCGACGGCCTGGTACGCCGGGGTCTGGCCCTCGACCAGGAGCGGCGCCGGACCCTGCGGCGCGGCGCCCTGCTGGTCGGAGCCCTGCTGGTGATCGGCATCGTGCGCGCGGTCTCCGGGATGCTCAACGACCGGCCCACCGGCTGGCTGCTGCTCAGCCTGTTCCCGCTCGGCCTCGCGTTCGTGCTGCTCAACCGCGTGCCCTGGCGCACCCGGGCGGCCACCGCCGCGCTGAACGACATGCGCCGCCGGCACGCCTGGCTGCGACCGGCCGCCGGGCCCGCCTACTCCACGTACGGCGCGACGGACGTGGCGCTGGGCGTGGCCCTGTTCGGCACCGCCACGCTCTGGACGATGGATCCGGGCTTCGCGGAGCAGGCCGAGATCCAGCGGCAGGCGATGGGCAGCGCGGGCGGCGCGAGCACCGGCACCTCGTGCGGCGGCGGGGCGACCGCAGGCGGCAGCTCCTGCGGGGGCGGCAGCTCGTGCGGCGGGGGTGGTGGCTGCGGCGGGGGCGGCGGGTGCGGCGGATGAGCGGCCCGTCCGGCGTCGGCATCGGCTGGCGCCCCGAGATCGCCGGTTTCGTCGCCGGGCTGCCGGGGCTGCGCTTCGTCGAGGTGGTCGCGGAGGCGGTCGCCCCGGCCGGGCCGCTCCCGGACGGGCTCGCCGAGCTGCGCGGACGCGGCGTCGACGTCGTACCCCACGGGGTGCGGCTGTCCCTCGGCGGCGCGGAACCGGTCGATCCGGCCCGGGTGGCGCACCTGGCCGGGGTGGCCGCGGCCCTGGACGCGCCGCTGGTGAGCGAGCACATCGCGTTCGTGCGGGCCGGCGGCCTGGAGGCCGGTCACCTGCTGCCGCTGCCGCGCAGCCGCGAGGCGGTCGCGGCGGTGGTGGCGAACGTCCGGCGGACGCAGGCGGAGCTGCCGGTGCCGCTGGCCCTGGAACCGATCGCGGCGCTGTTCGACTGGCCGGACGACGAGCTGGACGAGGCGGACTTCCTCACCGAGATCCTCGACGCCACCGACGCGCTGCTGCTGCTCGACGTGGCGAACGTGCACGCCAACGCCCGCAACCGGGGCGGCGACCCGGCCGCGCTGCTGGACCGGCTGCCGCTGGAGCGCATCGCCTACGTGCACGTGGCGGGCGGTGCCGAACACGGCGGCTTCTACCACGACACGCACACCGACCCGGTGCCCGCCGCCGTGCTGGACCTGGTCCGCGAGCTGTGCACCAGGCGCCGGCCGCCCGCGCTGCTGCTGGAACGCGACGGGCACTACCCGCCCGCCGCCGAGCTGCGGGGCGAACTCGACGCGCTGGCCGCCGCCTCCGGCCACCCGGTTGTCACGTGAGCGGCGACCTGGCGGCCCGGCAGGCCGAGCTGGTCGCCGCGCTCGTCGCCGGTGGACCGCTGCCGTCCGGCTTCGCCCCGGCCCCGGTCGAGGCGGCCCGCCGGGCGCTGCTGCGCAAACGGGCCGGCGACGTGGCCCGGCACTGGCCGCTGCTCGCGGCCGGCCTCGGGTCCGCCTGGCCGGCCACGTTCACCACGTGGGCCGACGGCCGTCCCACGAACGGTTCCCTTCGCGACGGCTGGGACCTGGCCCGCGACCTGCGCGACCGTCACGCGCTGCCGCCGCTGGGCGCGGACGAGCTGGCCGCGCGGGAGTCCGCGAGCCGCTACGACGGCCACCGCCCGCCCCGGCCGCGCCGGCTGCCGGCCCTCGCCCGGACCGGCGGCGCCGTCGCGGTTCAGGTTCTCGGCCGGGTACGCCTGGTGCGGCCCGCCCCGCGCTGACAGGCACCCGCCGGTACGGCAGGATCGGTGCATGGATCTCGGACTCGCCGACCGGGTGTACGTGCTCACCGGCGCCTCCGGCGGCCTCGGCTTCGCCACCGCCGAACACCTCGTCGCCGACGGCGCCCGGGTGGTCATCTCCGCGCGTACCCCGGAACGGGTGGCCGCCGCGATCGAGGCGCTCGGTGACCCGCAGCGGGCGATCGGGCTGACCGCCGACCTCGCCGACCCCGCCACCCCGGAGCGGCTCGTCGCCGCCGCCCGCGAACACTTCGGCCGTCTCGACGGTGCGCTGATCTCGGTCGGCGGCCCACCGCCCGGCACCGCCGCCACCGTCAGCGACGAGCAGTGGCGGGAGTCGTTCGAGACGGTCTTCCTGGGCAGCGTCCGGCTCGCCCGCACGGTGGCCGGCGCGCTCACCGACGGCGGCGCGATCGGGCTGGTGCTGTCCACCTCGGTACGCGGACCGCTGCCCGGGCTCGGCATCTCCAACGGCCTGCGGCCGGGCCTCGCCGGCGTGGCCAAGGACATGGCGGACGAGTTCGGCCCGCGCGGCGTCCGCGTGGTCAGCCTGCTGCCGGGACGGATCATGACCGACCGCAACCGGGAGCTGCTGGCCGGTTCCGGCGATCCGGAGCGGGCCCGCGCGCAGGCCGAGGCGGCGATCCCGCTCGGGCGCATCGGCGACCCGGCGGAGTTCGGCCGGGTGGCCGCGTTCCTGCTCTCCCCCGCCGCCGGGTACGTCACCGGGATCACCGTTCCGGTCGACGGCGGCGCGCTGCGCGGGCTGTGACGGTGGGCGCGACGGCCGGGCTTCCCGCGGCGGTGGGCGGGCTTTCCGCGGCGGCCGGCCGGGTGCGGGTGGCCGCGCCTGCGGCGGGCCGTTCACCCGGGACGGTGGGCCGATGAGCGATCGACGGCGGCCGGGCGGTGGACGGCCCGAGGCCGCGCCCGGACCCGGCACGCCCGCCCGCAGCCATCCCCGGCCCAGCCGCGAGCAGCTCGCCGCGGCGGCCGACCGGCTGCTGCCCGATGTGATCGCACCCGGTCTGGACGTGCTGTTCGTCGGCATCAACCCGGGCCTGTGGTCAGCGGCCACCGGCTGGCACTTCGCCCGCCCTGGCAACCGGTTCTGGCCCGCCCTGCACCGCGGCGGCTTCACGCCGCGGCTGCTGCACCCCAGTGAGCAGGACATGCTTCCGGCGCTGGGCCTCGGCATCACCAACATGGTGGCCCGGGCCAGCGCCCGTGCCGACGAGCTGACCGCCGATGAACTGGTCGACGGCGCCGCCACGCTCACCGCGAAGGTCGAGCACTACCGGCCGCGCTGGGTGGCGGTGGTCGGGGTGACCGCGTACCGGATCGGGTTCGCCCGGCCGAAGGCCGGTTTCGGGCCGCAGCCGGAGACGCTCGCGGCGGCCCGGCTCTGGGTGCTGCCCAATCCGAGCGGCCTGAACGCCCACTTCACCCCGGAGACGCTCGGCGCCGCGTTCGCCGAGCTGCGCGCCGAGGTCGTCGCGGGTTAGGGCTTCGGTCGTCGCGGGCCGGTCGTCCGGCGCCGCCGCGCTGTCGACGGCTCGGCGCCGGGATGTGGTCTCGCCGGGCCGCTAGTTGGCGGCGGCCGGGGGCATGGCCTCGTGGGCGACGTAGGTGCCCATCGGCACCGTGGTCACCACCGGCTCGGGCTGCTCGGCCTCGGCGTGGGGCGCGGGCGAGTCGGTGACCGCGAACTGGGTGCGGTACAGCTCGGCGTACAGGCCGCCGACCGCCACCAGCTCGTCGTGCCGGCCGCGCTCCACGATCCGGCCCTCGTCGAGCACGAGGATCTGGTCGGCGTCGCGCACCGTGGAGAGCCGGTGCGCGATGACCAGCGCGGTACGCCCGGTCAGCGCCACCGACAACGCCCGCTGCACCGCCGCCTCGCTCTCCGAGTCCAGGTGGGCGGTGGCCTCGTCGAGGATCACGATCGACGGGGCCTTGAGCAGCAGCCGGGCGATGGCGATGCGCTGCTTCTCGCCGCCGGAGAAGCGGTAGCCCCGCTCGCCGACAGTCGTGTCGAGCCCGTCCGGCAGCGCCCGGACCAGGTCGGCGACCTGCGCGCCGGCCAGCGCCGCCCAGATCTCGTCGTCGGTGGCGTCGGGCTTGGCGTAGCGCAGGTTCTCCCGGATCGTCTCGTGGAACAGGTGCGAGTCCTGGGTGACCACGCCGATCTCGTCGCGCAGGGAGGCGAGCGTGGCGTCTCGTACGTCGACGCCGCCGACGAGCACCTGGCCGTCGCTGACGTCGTAGATCCGGGAGATCAGCATGGACAGCGTCGACTTGCCGGCGCCGGACGGACCGACCAGGGCCACCATCTGACCCGGCTCGACGGCGAACGAGACGCCCCGCAGCACCGGCTCGTTCACCGTCCGGTCGAGCGTCGAGACCTCCTCCAGGGAGGCGAGGGACACCTCGGCGGCGCTCGGATAGCGGAAGCGCACGTCGCGGAACTCGACCCGGCCGTTGCCGCGCGGCACCGGAACCGCGTCGGGCTTCTCGGCGATGGTCGGGCGCAGGTCGAGCACCTCGAAGACCCGGTCGAAGGAGACGAGCGCGCTCATCACGTCGACCCGGACGTTGGACAGCGCGGTCAACGGGCCGTAGAGGCGGGTCAGCAGCAGCGCCAGCTTGACGACGGTGCCGGCGCTGACCGCCCCGGTGACCGCGAGCCAGCCGCCGACGCCGTACGTCAGCGCCTGGGCCAGCGACGCGACGAGCAGCATCGCCACGAAGAACGTCCGCGAGTACATCGCGGACTGGATGCCGATGTCGCGCACCCGCTCGGCCCGGCGGGCGAACCGGTCGGCCTCCACCTCCGGCGCGCCGAACAGCTTGACCAGGAGCGCGCCCGCCACGCCGAAGCGCTCGGTCATCGTGGCGTTCATCTTGGCGTCGAGGTTGTACGACTCGCGGGTGATCTCGGCCAGGCGCCGGCCGACCCGGCGGGCCGGGATGATGAAGATCGGCAGCAGCACCAGCGCCAGCACGGTGATCTGCCACGACAGCACGAGCATCGCCCCGGCGGTGAGCACGAGCTGGATGACGTTGCTGACCACGCCGGACAGCGTCGAGGTGAACGCCCGCTGGGCGCCGAGCACGTCGTTGTTGAGCCGGCTGACCAGGGCGCCGGTCTGGGTGCGGGTGAAGAACTGCAGCGGCATCCGCTGGACGTGGTCGTACACCCGGGTGCGCAGGTCGAGGATGATGCCCTCGCCGATACGGGCCGAATACCACCGCTGGACCAGCGAGAACAGCGCGTCGGCCACGGCGAGCGCGGCGATGATCAGGGCGAGCCGGACGACGGTCGAGCGGGCGTCCGCGCCGCCGCCGGCGATCGCGTCGATGACGTCGCCGGCGAGCAGCGGCGTGGCCACGCCGATCACCGCGGCGATGACCACGGTGATCAGGAAGACGACGATGTCGCGCCGGTAGGGCCGGGCGAACGCGACGATCCGCCGGGCGGTGCCGCGTTTGAGCTCGTGGGCGGAGACCTCGTCGCGGTTGCGCAGCGACCGGAGCATGCTCCAGCCGCCCATGCCGCCGCCGGCCATCGGGTGGGACACTCGTCACCTCCGGGTCGTCGGGGCAGCATGAACCGTCGGAGTCCATTCTCCCGACGCCTGTGACAACCTCGCGAGTAACCCAGATCTTCCCGAACGGTCCTTACGAAATCGCCGTACCGGCTATTCGCCCCGCCCGGCCAGGTCCCGGATCCGCCGGGTCTGCGCCTCCCGCTCGGCGCGCTGCTGCTCGGCGTGCGAACGGTCGGCCGCGCCCGCGAGCAGCGCCTTGATCTCGATGATCGCGTCCCGGTTGTTGGCGAGCAGCCCGGCGGAGAGATCACGCACGGCGCCGTCCAGCTCGTCGTTCGGCACCACGAGCGTGGCCAGGCCGATCCGGTCCGCCTCGGCGGCGTCCATCCGCCGGCCGGTGGCGCAGATCTCGAGCGCCCGGGAGTAGCCGACCAGCTCGACCAGGCGGCGCGTGCCGGCCAGGTCGGGAACCAGGCCGAGGGTCACCTCGGCCATCGAGAGCTTCGCGTCGGCGGCGAGCACGCGCATGTCGCAGGCCAGCGCGAGCTGGAAGCCAGCGCCGATGGCGTGGCCCTGCACGGCGGCGATCGACACCACGTCCGGCCGGTGCAGCCAGGTGAACCCACCCTGGTAGTCGGCGATCCGGTCGGCGCACTCCGCCTCCGGCATCGCGGCCAGCTCGGCGAAGGAGCCCGGCCCGGTCGCACCGGCGACCGTCAGGTCCAGGCCCGCGGAGAAGGCGCGCCCCTCTCCGCGTACGACGACGACGCGCACGTCGCCGGGCAGGTCCCGGGAGAAGTCGCTCATGGCGCGCCACATCGCCGGGGTCTGGGCGTTGAGTACGTCGGGCCGGCACAACGTCACCGTCGCGACCGGCCCGTCGCAGTCGAAGCGCACTCCGGTCGTCTCGGCGGTCACCGGACGCCCCGGAACGCGCTGATGGACGACGCTGGGGGGCGGGTCACGCCTTCTTCCGGCGCCGGGCGCCGCCGCGCTGCCGCAGCTGCACCCCGGACTCGGTGAGCACCCGGTGGATGAACCCGTAGGAACGGCCGGTCGAGGCCGCCAGAGCACGGATGCTCTCTCCGCCGGTGTACCGCTTTACCAGGTCTTTGGCGAGCGTCTGACGCTCGGCCCCGACGATCCGGCGACCCTTCTCAGTGCTGGTGGCTGTGCCGGTGGCTGCCATGCTGATTCCTCACGTCCCAGACTGTGCGGTTCGGATACGGTCCCACCTATTAGACCGCCTCGGACGATCATGCGCCAGATATCAACTATTCGCCAACCGACACGCTACGCAATGTCAGCTTCCCGATAGAGTGATCCTTCCGGCCGGCTGATCCGTACCGCCCCGCCGGCGAGCCTGCACGCGGCAGTTCGGCGAGGTGGCGGCATCGCAGCGGGGGGACGAGCCCCACGCCCCGCCTCGTGACCGCTTGTCCATGCCGCCGAAAGCACGAGACGTACCCCCAACCGGCCCACCGATCGACAGGCGACGATTCACTTCGCCCTACTTCGGCGAAGTGGCGGCATCCTCCCGCATGATCGACACCACTTCCCCGAAGTGGCTGCATCACCATGCTCCGGACACCTCCACTTCGGCGAACTGGTGTGGATCATGCGATGGCCGGTGCGGCGGGCCGTATCGTGCGCGGGGTGTTTGACGTGATCACGGCCGCGGCGGGTGCCGCCGGTGTCTTCGCCGCCACCGATCTCGACGACACCGTCGTGCTCATGGTGCTGTTCGTGACCCTCCGGCACGCCGGACGCCCCCGGCCCTGGCAGATCGTCGCCGGGCAGTACGCGGGCATCGGCGCGCTCGTCGCGGTCGCGGTGGTGGCCGCCGCCGGGCTGCTCGTGGTGCCGGACCCGTGGCCCGGCCTGCTCGGCCTGCTGCCGATCGCGCTCGGCATACGCGCGCTGATGTCCCGCGGCGACGACGAGCCGCCGGCGGTGGTCGGCAGCCTGCTCGGCGTCGCCGGGGTCACCGTGGCGAACGGAGTCGACAACGTCGCCGCCTACGTGCCGGTGTTCCGCTCCCTCGACCCGGCCACCGGCCTGGTCTGGCTGCTGGCGCTCGCGCTACTGGTGGCCGTGTGGTGCGCGGTCGCCGCCGCGCTCGGCGGCACCCCCGGGTGGTGGCCCTGGTCGGCCGCGCCGGCCACTGGCTGGCGCCGGTGATATTCATAAGTCATCGGCGCGGCCATCCTGCTCACCTCCGGCGTCCTCCCCCACCTGGCCACCCTCCGGACCTGACCGACCCGCCCCGACCCACCCCGTCGATCATGAAGTTGACGGCGATCTGGATCTGGCGGTTTCTAGGCTTCAGTGCAACTGATCTTGGTTGGGCTGGAGGGGCTGGTGGCGAGGCCGGGTGTGATGACGTTCGGGCATCGGCAGGTGTTGGAGCATCTGTGGGGGTCGGGTCGGACGATCTCGCAGATCGCGGAGGTTCTCGGGGTGCCGGTGTGCACGGTGTCGCGGGAGGTGGCGCGGAACAACAGTGCGCGGCACGGGACGAAGAACCCGCTCGGGCGGTCACTGCCGTCCGGGCGGGCTCGGCGTCCGTATCGGTGGGGGTATCAGGCGCAGTGGGCGCAGCGGCGTTCTGACGGGGCCCGGCGGCGGCCGGTGGTCTCGAAGTTGGCGGCGGGCACGCGGCTGCGGCAGGTGGTGGCGGGGAAACTGGCGCGTAGGTGGTCTCCGAAGCAGATCGCCGCGTGGTTGCGGGCCACGTTCGCCGACCGGCCGGAGTTGCAGGTGTCCCACGAGACGATCTACCAGGCGATCTATGTGCAGTCGCGGGGCAGCCTGCGGGCGGAGTTGACCCGGCAGGTGGCGCTGCGCTCGGGTCGCACCCAGCGGCGCCCGCAGTCGCGGGCCGCGGGTGCCGCCCGTAGTCGGCGGCCCTGGATCGGGGACCTGCGGATCAGTAACCGGCCGGCTGAGGCTGCCGACCGGGCGGTGCCCGGGCACTGGGAAGGTGACCTGGTCATCGGCAAGGCCGGAGCCTCGGCGATCGTGACCCTGGTGGAACGGACCACCCGCTATGTGATGCTCGGCGCGCTGCCTCACGGCCGCGACAGCGAAGCCGTCATCGGTGTCCTCACCGCCCTGGCAGCCCGCATGCCGGCACACCTGCGCCGGTCGCTGACCTGGGACCAAGGCACGGAAATGGCCACCCACCCGGTGTTCACCGTCGCCACCGGCTGCCCGGTCTACTTCTGCGACCCCCACAGCCCCTGGCAACGCGGCACCAACGAGAACACCAACGGGCTCCTACGCCAGTACTTCCCCAAAAGCAGCTACGACTTCCGCGCCATCGACCAGCGCGGCCTGGACCACGTCGCCCACGAACTCAACACCCGGCCCCGCGAAACGCTGGGCTGGAACACCCCAGCCCAACGCCTCGCACAACTCATCACCACCTGACGATTGCACTCACCCCTTGACCCCGCCTCTCCAGAAGTGCCGTCAAGCTCATGATCAACAGGGCTGGCGCGGGGGAAGAGCGAGGGCGGGGTCAGGCCAGCTCGACCAGCTCCAGCAGGTCGTCGGACCAGGCGTCCTCGTCGCCGTCGGGAAGCAGGATGGCGCGGTCCGGCTTGAGCGCGCTGACCGCACCCGGGTCGTGCGTGACCAGCACGATCGCGCCCGGGTAGCGGGCGATCGCGTCGAGCACCTGCTCCCGGCTGACCGGGTCCAGGTTGTTCGTCGGCTCGTCCAGCAGCAGCACGTTGGCGCCGGAGCAGACCAGCGTGGCCAGGGCCAGCCGGGTCTTCTCGCCACCGGAGAGCACCCCGGCCGGCTTGTCCACGTCCTCGCCGGAGAACAGGAACGCGCCGAGGATCTTGCGCAGGTCGGTGTCGGTCTGGTCGGACGCGGCGCTGCGCATGTGCTCCAGGATCGTCCGGTCCACGTCGAGCGTCTCGTGCTCCTGGGCGTAGTAGCCGAGCCGCAGCCCGTGCCCGGGGCGCACCTCGCCGGTGTCCGGCTCGAGCAGCCCGCCGAGCATCCGCAGCAGCGTGGTCTTGCCGGCGCCGTTGAGGCCGAGGATGGCCACCCGGGAACCCCGGTCGACCGCCACGTTGACGTCGGTGAAGATCTCCAGCGACCCGTACGACTTGGACAGCCCGGTCGCGGTCAGCGGCGTCTTGCCGCACGGCGCGGGGCTCGGGAACCGTACCTTCGCGACCTTGTCCGCGACGCGGACCTCGTCCAGGCCGGAGAGCAGGCGCTCGGCGCGCCGGGCCATGTTCTGCGCGGCGACGGTCTTGGTGGCCTTGGCCCGCATCTTGTCCGCCTGCGCCATCAGGGCGCCGGCCTTCTTCTCGGCGTTTGCGCGCTCGCGGCGGCGGCGCCGCTCGTCGGTCTCGCGCGCCTCCAGGTACGCCTTCCACCCCAGGTTGTACGTGTCGACCACGGAGCGGGTGGCGTCCAGGAACCAGACCTTGTTGACCACGGCCTCCAGCAGCGAGGCGTCGTGGGAGATCACGATCAGGCCGCCCTTGTGGTTGGCGAGGAAGCCGCGCAGCCAGGTGATCGAGTCGGCGTCGAGGTGGTTCGTGGGCTCGTCGAGCAGCAGGATGCCGCCGCCGTTCTCGCCGGCGTCGCGGAACAGGATCCGGGCCAGCTCGATGCGGCGGCGCTGACCGCCGGAGAGCGTGCCGATGGTCTGCGCCAGGGCGCGGTCGGGCAGGCCGAGGTTGGCGCAGATCCGGGCCGCCTCGGCCTCGGCCGCGTAGCCGCCGAGCGAGGCGAACTGGTCCTCCAGCGCGCCGTAGCGGCGGACCAGCCGCTCGTCGTCGGCGCCCTCGGCGAGCTTGTTCTCCAGCTCCTTCATCTGCGCCATGAGCACGTCCAGCCCGCGGGCGGAGAGCACCCGGTCCCGGCCGGTGACGTCCAGGTCACCGGTACGCGGGTCCTGCGGCAGGTAGCCGATGGCGCTGCGCCGGTCGATCTGGCCGCCGTACGGCTGCCCCTCCCCGGCGAGCACCTTCAGTGTGGTGGTCTTGCCGGCGCCGTTGCGGCCGACCAGGCCGATCCGGTCCCCCGGCTGCACCCGCAGGGTGGTGTCGGACAGCAGGATCCGGGAACCGGCGCGCAGTTCCAGGCCGGTGGCAGTGATCATCTCGGAGTACTCGCTCTCGGGTCCGGAAGGGCTGATTCAGGGCACGCGAAAGCGCCGGCGGGTGGAATTTCCCGTCGGCGCGGGGCGGTTCAGCCTTCGCAGCGCAGCACGGGGGCAAGTGTACCGGGCCCCGCGGGCCCCCTCCCCCGGATTACCGCGCAAGATCATCGGGTACGAAATCCGCCGTCCGGACCCGGTCCGGTACCGCAACCATCACAAACGGACACATCGGTGATCGGGGTCAACATGGAGCTGAACGAGAACGCGCGGGTCGACACCAGCCAGGTGGACGACCGGCGAGGGTCCGGCGGAGGCGGCGGGATGGGCATTCCGATCCCGATCGGCGGCGGCCGGGGCGGGATCGTGGGCATCATCATCGCCGTACTGGTCGCCCTGGTGGGCGGCGGCTTCGGCCTCAACGCCGCCACCAACGGCGGCGGTGACGAGCAGGGCGACAACACCTCGCTGGAGCAGAAGTGCTCGGCGCAGGACGCGCTGAAGCAGCTCGACTGCCGCAACGCGCTCTACGTCAACTCGATCCAGGCGTACTGGCGTACCGCGATGCCGGAGGCGTTCGGCGAGCAGTACCGGCCGTCGAAGACGGTGTTCTTCAGCCAGAACGTGAGCACCGCCTGCGGCGCTGCCGACTCGGGCGTGGGCCCGTTCTACTGCCCGGCCGACGACCTGGTCTACATCGACCTCACCTTCTACAAGCTGCTCGCCGACCAGCTCGGCGCCGAGGGCGAGTTCGCCCAGCCGTACGTGCTGGCCCACGAGTACGGCCACCACGTGCAGGACCTGCTCGGCACCGAGGCGCAGATGCGCCGCCAGCAGCAGCGCGATCCGCAGAGCGCGAACGCGCTCTCGGTGAAGCTGGAGCTGCAGGCCGACTGCTACGCCGGGGCGTGGGCGAAGAACGCCACCGGCACGGCCGACGACAAGGGCCAGAAGATCTTCAAGAGCATCACCGAGCAGGACATCTCGCAGGCCATCGACACCGCCGAGAAGATCGGTGACGACGCGATCCAGCAGCGGTCCGGCCGGCCGGTGAACCCGGACGAGTTCACCCACGGCAGCTCGGAGCAGCGCAAGCAGTGGTTCACCAAGGGCTTCACCACCGGTGACCCGAAGTCCTGCGACACCTTCGGTTCGGGGGCCTGAGCCGCTCGTGCACCGGCCCGCACCGCCGACCTGGTCGGCGGTGCGGGCCGATGTCGTTTCCGGGGCCGGTCAGGCCGGCAGTGTCACCTGAGCCGGGGTGGACCGGTTGACGGTCGTCCCGTCACCGAGCTGGCCCCCACTGTTGTCGCCCCAGCACCACAGTCCGGCGTCGGTACGGATCGCGCAGCCGTGATCGGTGACCGCGAGGCCGCCGGTCCAGGTGGTGGCCGTACCGACCTGGGCGGGCGCGGACCGGTGGTTGGTGCTGCCGTCGCCCACCTGGCCGGCCGAGTTCTTGCCCCAGCACCACAGGGTGCCGTCGGTACGCGACGCGCAGGACGTGTCGCTGCTGGCGGCGATCCGGTTCCACGTGGTGGCCGTGCCGATCTGCACCGGCGCGGTCCGGTACGTGCCGCTCACGCCGAGCTGCCCGTATCCGTTCTCCCCCCAGCACCACAGCGCGCCGGAGCGGACCCCGCAGGTGTGCGCGTACCCGGCGGCGACGCCGGTCCACCCGGTCGCGGTGCCGACCTGCGCGGGCGCGGTCTGGGGCGTCAGGTTGCCGAGCCCGAGCTGGCCGTCCGAGCTGGCCCCCCAGCACCAGAGCGTGCCGCCGGTCCGGACACCGCAGGTGTGCCCGTAGCCGGTCGAGACGCTCACCCAGTCGGTGGCCGTGCCGACCTGCAACGGGGTGTTCGCGACGTACGGCGAGGCGCCGACGCCCAGCTGGGTGGTCCGGTTGAAGCCCCAGCACCAGAGCGTGCCGTCGGTGCGTATCGCGCAGGTGTGCTGGGGGCCGGCGTCGACCCGGGCCCAGGTGGTCGCGGTGCCGACCTGCGTCGGGGCGCTGCGGCTGGTGGTGCTCCCGTCGCCGAGCTGACCCCGGAAGTTCGAGCCCCAGCACCACAGCGTCCCGTCCGTGCGGACCGCGCAGGTGTGCCCGGAGCCGGCGTCGACGTTCGTCCAGGTGGCGGTGCCGACCTGCGTCGGGGCGCTGCGGTTCGTGGTGGTCCCGTCGCCGAGCTGGCCGCCGTAGTTCGAGCCCCAGCACCACAGTCCCCCGTCGGTGCTGATCGCACACGTGTGCGCGCCACCCGCGGTGACGCTGCTGACGGTGGGCGCGGCGAGGGCGGCGCGCTGCACCGGGCCCGCGTTCGCCGTACCGGCCGTGAGTGCGGTGGTGAGCACGAGGCTTCCGACGCTCATCGCCGCCGCCGCGACGAGGAGCCTCGTCGCACGGCGCCACCGGGCCCGCAGCCGGCCGTCCTGATATCCGCTCATGAAGTTGTTCTCTCCCAACGATGTCGGCACGTGATGGCGGAGGTGAAGCGGGCCCTGCGGGTCGCCCGGAGACCCGCCGCTTCGTGACACCGACCATATGCATCGAGTCGATTCGATGCATCATCGAGGAGCGGGATTGCGCCGTCTTGAGGTGATCTTTCCTGTTCAGCGGACCAGGATGTGGACCGCCCGGGCGGCGGCGACTGCCGCCACCAGCACCGCGTGCCGGGGTTCCGGCACGTCGAGCAGGCGCGGCGCGCGCAGCGTCGCGAGCGGGGCCAGCCGCCGGTCGGCCAACACGGTGTCCACCGCGCGCCGGTCGCCGCCGCACACCAGCGCCGCCAGCGTGCCCGCCTCCGGCAACAACAGGCGTACGGCCAGCTCGGCCGCGTCGCCCAGGGCGGCCTTCGCCTGGTTGTCGCGCCGCCGGGCGAACCGCTGCTGGGACCAGCCGCCCGCCGCGGTCCGGCCCTGCACGTACCGGGTGTCCACCTTGGAGACCGCCAGGTCGGTGCCGTCGGCGACGCCGACCGCGACAGCGCCCTTGCGGGCCAGGAGCAGACCGAGCCGGCGGGCCGCCGTGGCGGAGGCGACGAATCCGGGTACGTCCGCCGACGCGCTCGCGCCGGGCGGGGTGTGCAGCTCGGCGGTGGCGCCGTCCGGGGCGGTGAGCAGCAGCCCGTACTCCTGGACTGTCGTGGTCGGCGGGCCGTGCCGGTCGGTGAAGCCCTCGACCCAGCGGGCGACGCGGCCGGGGTCGACCTCGACCCACCGGCCACCCCCGGCGGCGGGTCGGCTGCTCATGGCCCGACGGTACGCCATCGACGGACCCGGGAACGCAACGCGGGAGGACACCGTGACCGGTGCCCTCCCGCGTCTGCCGCGTGGATCAGTGGACGGTGAGGTTGCCGCCCTTCAGCGTGACCTCGGCGGTCGCGCCGCCCGTCCAGTCGGACGAGAAGAGCAGCAAGCCGCCCCGCCACAGGGTCAGCCCGACGGTGTCGTTCCTACCGGGGGCGCCCCTGTCGGTCACCGTCACGGCCAGGGTCAGGCCGGAGGCCACCAGCTTGCCCTTGTTGTCGTACAGGGCGGCCTGGTAGCGCACCTGGGCGACCTTGCCCGCCGAGGTGACGCCGAGTGCGTCCACAGTGCCGGCCCTGATCGTGTACGACTTCCCGCCGGAGCGGAACTCGATCTCGGCCTTGCCCGTGGCGGGCTTGTTCGCCTTGCCCGGCTTCGCGTTCAGCTCCACCTCGACGGTGGAGTTCACGTCGGCCGGGTAGGTGCCCGCCGAGCGGGTGGCGGTCAGGTGACCGCCGCCGGTGAGGAACCCGCCGTCGGAGACGGCGACTGTCACCTGGGCGGTGGTGCTGCCCGTGTAGTTGCCGCCGACGGTCGCGGTGACGGTGTGCGTGCCCTTCGGCAGGGTGGCCGTGCACGCCGCGGACGCGGTGGTGGTGGCCGTGCCGAGCAGGGCGGGCACACCGGTGCACAGCGTCACGCCGTCCTTGGTGAAGGTGACGGTGGCGGTACGGATGTCACCGGCTGTGGTGTCCGTGGCGCCGGGCAGCACCGAGCCGTCCCGGACCACGGCCCGCAGCAACACCTGGCTGGACGAGCCGCCGGTCGCGGTGTTCACGAGCGTGTCACCGGCCCAGCTGACCGCCGCGTCCTCGGCGGCGACGGTGACGGTGAACGAGGTGCTGCCGGTCAGACCGGAGCCGTCGGAGGCCGTCACGGTGACCGGGTAGTCGCCCGGGGCCGCCGTGGTGGTGCCGGCGACCGTCCAGGTGCGCGACCCGGGCCGGGCGTCCGTCGCCGAGGTGCTCGCGACGGCCAGTGACAGGCCGGCGGGCAGCCCGGTGGCGGCAGCGGTCAGGTCCGCGCCCGTGGTGTCGCCGTCGGTGGCGGTCACCGTGACGGCGGGCGAGAGCGCGTCGCTGTACTGCACACGCACGCCGCCGTCCGGGGCGGTGCTGGTGACGACCGGGGCGGAGCGGATGGTGAAGTCGGCGTCGTTGACGTCGAAGAAGACGTTGCCGACCGCCTCGATCTTGATCCGGGCCTTCCCGGTCGCCACGTTCGGCAGCGTCACCGTCGCGGTGCCGGTGTTCGCGGTCTGCTCGGCCAGCACGTACGGGAAGGTCAGCCCGCCGTCGGCGGACAGCGAGATCTTCACCTGCGCGGCGTTCACCGGCGCCACGTCGGTGCCCGCGACGTCCCACGTCACGGTCTGGGTCGAGCCGCCGTCCAGGACGGCGGCGGCGCCCTGCGAGGTCACCAGGAACGGACCGGCGTCCGGCGCCAGCACCACGGAGACGTCGGCGCTGCCGATGCCGCCGCCGCCCAGCCGCCCGTCCCGGGCGGTGAGCTTGAAGTGCAGGGTCCGGTCGCCCGCGATGCCGACCCAGTCGCGGGTGGGCAGGAACTCGGAGTAGCAGTCGACCAGCTCGGCCGGCACGTTCGACGCGCCACCGGTGGCCGGCGGCGCAGGCGGGGCCGGGCAGGCGCCGGTGGCCGCGTTGGTGTTGCCGGCCAGGATCTGCCGCAGGTCCGGGAACACCCGGGTCGAGTCGGTGGTGACCGCGTTCAGACCCGGCGAGTAGTACTTCAGCGTGTCGGTCGGCGACACGATCGCCGCCTCGCCGAACACCCGGAACAGCGGGCCGTTGACCTTCGTGTTGTTCGTCAGCGCGGTGCCGGTCGTGGCACCCCTGTCGTTCTGCTCCCACAGGTACGTGACGGTGTCGCCGTCGGCGTCGGTGGCGCTGCCGGTCAGCGCGAACGGCGTACGCACCGGGATGGTGACGGTGTCCGGCACGGTGACCACCGGGGCGTGGTTGGTGGTCTCCTCGACCAGCCAGCCGCCGTTGTCGATGGCGCCGCCCTTCGCCGTCTCACCGACGAAGCCGGAGGCACCGGCGGCGTTCGTCAGCTCCAGCGACGCCACGTTCGTGGTCGCCAGCGTGCCGCCGAAGGTCACCTGGAAGCCGTTGTCGTTGAGCGTGCCGCTGCCACCGAACGCGGCCACGGTGACGGTCGCGCCGGCCGGCCAGCCGGCGATGCCCTCGACGGCGGCCTTGATGCCGGCGGTGGTGTAGTTGACGCCCCGCACGATCGGCGCCGAGTCGCTGCCCGCGTAGCTGATGGTGAACGAGTCACCGTCGGCGTCGAACCCGTACAGCGAGACGCTCTGCACCTCGTTGATGGCGGGGCGGTTCGACGTGACGTAGTTGGTGATCTCGGTGTAGCTGCGGTGCGACCAGTACGGGTCGCTGTGCGGCTGGAGGTTGTCCTGCTGGCAGATGCCCGCGTACGCCATGATCGACGAACCGCTGCCCGGCTCGTACGAGTTGGCCGCGCTGCGGTTGCCGCCCGAGCAGTTGTACTGCGTGCCGTTGAAGGTGTGGTTGCCGGCGAACTGGTGACCCATCTCGTGCGAGACGTAGTCGACCGCGTAGAAGTCGCCGACCGGCGTGGGCAGGCCGGTGCAGCCCTGCGCCTTGCCGTTGCCGCCGATCACGCCGAGGCTGGCCACGCCGCCTCCGTTGACGCCCAGGCCGACGTGGCCCACGTCGTAGTTGCTCGCGCCGACCAGCTGGCCGAGCACGATGCGGTTACGGCTGAGCGTGCCGCCGCCGCAGGAGGTGAGCTGCGCCGGCGTGAAGCAGGCCGCCGCGCCGCACGGACCGTTCGGCTCGGTGGCCAGGGCCGGTGTGTTCAGGTTCGTCTTGTCGGTGTCGTTGATCAGGACGAGCCGGATCGCGGTCTCGTCCTCGTAGATCTGGGTGACCCGGTTCATCAGCGTCACCTTCGCGGCGGTGACGTTCTCCGCGCCGAAGTAGGTGGCATACGACGGGTCGGTCACCAGCGCCACCCGGTAGGTGCGCAGCTTCACCAGCGGCCCGGCCGGCACCTCCGCCTCGGCGATCTCCTCGGCCAGCGCGTGCGCCTCCTGCGTGACGTCCTCACGCTCGACGAACTCGCCGTCGGGGTGCTCCAGGTCGCGGGCGAAGTAGCTCGCGTACAGGCTCTGGTCGCGCTGGTAGTACGGGTCGATGTACCAGTTGCCCTTCGCCGAGCGGACCGAGGCGTGGAACCCGAGCGGGGTGAGGTCCGCCCGGATGGTAGCGGTCGGGTCGTCCAGGCCCTTGCCGGCGTACGTGGTGATCTCCGGGTGCTTCGCGGCCAGGCCGGCCTCCATCACCGGCGAGTCGACCAGCTCGAAACGCTGGAACGTGCCGTCCGGAGCGGGCAGCGACACCACCTGCTTCGCCACCCGGGCCACCGCCACGCGCTTCTCGGCCGGCGCCTTGTCCAGCAGGCCCTGCATGGTGCCGCGGTCCAGCTTGTACGCGGCCAGCCGCTTGGCCTTGATCGCGGCCTTGCGGCCCGCCTTCGTGGCCGCCGGCGTGCTGTCCACCTTCTGCCACGGTCCGTGGACGCCGGGAGCGGCGGAGGCGGGCGCGGGCGCCGCGAGAACGGGAAGCGTCGCCGCGGCCAGCGCGGCGACGAGGAGGGCAGCGGTCCGTCCGCGCCGAGGCGGTCCGGCGGGCTGCCGGTCGCGCGGCGGGCGCCCGAGGGTGATCCTCAAGTCTTCTCCCTGTTCGATCGGGTGTGGACTGACGCACGACCGGTGGGGATGACCGGACGTACGTGAACGGTCCACGGATTGTTCCGTGACCCTAGGACCACTCGCGAGCTCGAACATCACCCGCAAAGAGGATGCGGTTCTACCTGGACGGTGATCCGGGTCGTCCCGGCTTGCGGGATCCGCGCTTCGCAGGCCCGGCACGGCCGGCCTGACGACCGAGGGCACCTGTGGTCGGACGCGGGACCGGGACGGCTCCTTCCGTCATCCGGAACCGCCGTTCCGGCCGATCCCGGGGTTACGGATCATGAACCGGCCCGCAATCCGGCCGACACATCGGCGTGTCCACGTCGGTCAGACAGCGAGCACCGTGGCGACTGCGAGCGCGGCGACGATGACACTGGACAGCAGCGCGGTGACCTGCCGCCCGCGGGGACCGGTGAGGGCCCGGCCGATCAGCGTGCCGCCGCCGGCGATCAGCAACTGCCAGCTCGCCGAGGCGAGGAACACCCCGGCGGTGAAGGCACCCGCGCCCGCCGGACCACCACCGAGCACGTCACCCCGGCCGAGGACGAGCGCCACGAAGTAGACCACTGTGGCCGGGTTGAGCAGGGTCAGCGCGAGGACCGCGGCGAACGCCCGCACCGGTGTGTCCAGCCCGCCCCGCGCCGCCGCCGTCCGATGCGGCCCGCCTTCCCGGGCCGGTCCGCCTTCCACGCTCGGCTCCGGCGTCGGGGCGGGTGGGCGCAGCGCACGCCAGGCGGTGAGGCAGGCGAGAGCCAACAGCACCCCCGCGGCGACCAGTCGCAGCGGACCCGCGACCGGCGCGAGCCGGCTCGCCACCGCGGCGCCGCCCAGCGCCGCCACGGCCGCGTAGAGCCCGTCGGCGCTGGCCACGCCGAGCGCCGCAGCCGCACCGACCCGGAACGAGGTACGGGCGCTGAGTCCGAGAATGAGGATCGCGATCGCGCCGACCGGAATGGCGACGCCGTAGCCGGCGACCAGGCCGGCCAGGAACGCCCCGGTCACGACGACGGGTGATGGGTCGAGGCGGCCGAGGGCAGGGTGCGCTGTCGACGCGCGGCAGTGGCCGCACGGACAGGAACCTGCTTCGGGTACGCCTCGATCACCCGCTCATCCTGCGCCCCACTCCCCCACCCCGCGACCCCTTTTCCCGCGCGCCCGCACGCGCACCCCGCGGCTGGGCTGGGCTGGGCTGGGCTGGGCTGGGCTGGGCTGGAGATCTTGGTACGAATCTGCCTCCTCGGGGGCGATCTCGTACCAAGATCTCGCCGTTCCCGGCCCCGCTGCCGATGGCAGTGCCGTCAGCCCACCTTGATCGGCACCACTACGCCGATGTAGCGGCATCAAAGCGACTCCGACCACACCACTTCGGCGAAGTGGTGTCGATCAAGCCGAACAGGCGGACAGTTTCCCACAACTAGGGAGCCGGATCCCGGCATGAGGGAAGCGAGGAGGTCACGGAAGGAAACGGCCGCCCAAGGGGCGTTCTCGTACCAAGATCTCGCCGTTCCCGGCCCCGCCGCCGATGGCAGTGCCGTCAGCCCACACCTTGACGACACCGCTACGTAGCGGCATCAGACCCCCTCCAACCACAACACTTCGGCGTAACGGTGTCGATCAAGCCCGCAGACACGACGGGCGCGGCATCCCCTTGGCAGGGGTGCCGCGCCCGTGGCGGTGACCGGGAGAACGGTCAGACGTTGAAGCCGAGCGAGCGGAGCTGGTCGCGCCCCTCGTCGGTGATCTTGTCGGGGCCCCACGGCGGCAGCCACACCCAGTTGATCCGGATGTCGTTCACCAGGCCGCCGCCCGGACCGGTGGTCAGCGCCTGCCGCGCCTGGTCCTCGATGACGTCGGTCAGCGGACAGGCCGCCGAGGTCAGCGTCATGTCCAGGGTGGCGACGTTCTCGTCGTCGACGTGGACGCCGTACACCAGGCCGAGGTCGACCACGTTGATGCCCAGCTCGGGGTCGACGACGTCCTTCATCGCCTCCTCGATGTCACCGATCGCGGCCTTGCCGCCGGCCGGGGCCGCCGCACCCGCTGCCGCACCGTCGGCAACAGTCCCGTTGACGGCGGTGCCGTCCGTCGCCACCGCGCCGGCCTCGGGGGTCATGTTCTCGTCGCTCATGCCTTCACCTCCGGGCTCACGCCCACCCCGGCGCGTGCCGCGGCGTCCTTGAACGCCATCCACGACAACAGCGCGCACTTCACCCGGGCCGGGTAGCGCGCGACACCCGCGAACGCCACCCCGTCTCCGAGCACGTCCTCGTCCGGCGTGACCTGGCCCCGCCCGGACATCAACTGCACGAACGCCTCGTGCACCACGGCGGCGTCGCTCGCGGCCCTGCCGCGCAGCAGCTCGTGCAGGATGCTCGCCGACGCCTGGCTGATCGAGCAGCCCATCCCGTCGTACGAGATGTCGGTGAACACGCTGCCGTCGGTCGCCACCCGCACGGTGATCTCGTCGCCGCAGGTCGGGTTGACGTGGTGCGCCTCGCCGACCCGGACGGCCGGGTCCGTCGCGTCCCGCAGGCCACGGCCGTGCGGGTGCTTGTAGTGGTCCAAAATGATCTCTTGGTAGAGAGATTCAAGTTGCATCAGTCGAACACCTTCCGCACCCGCTCCAGACCCGCCACCAGGGCGTCGATCTCCGCGGTGGTGGTGTAGAGGTAGAACGACGCCCGCGTCATGGCCGGCACCCCGAAGCGGGTGCACACCGGCTTGGCGCAGTGGTGGCCCACCCGCACCTGCACACCGAGCGAGTCGAGCACCTGCCCGACGTCGTGCGGGTGCACGTCACCGAGCGCGAACGAGATCGTCCCGCCCCGGCCCACCGGCACCGTCGGGCCGAAGATCCGCAGCTCCGGCACGGTGGCGAGGGCGTCGAGCGCGTACGCCGTCAGCTCCTTCTCGTGCCACTGGATCGCCGGCATGCCGATCGCGGTGAGGTAGTCCACCGCCGCGCCGAGCGCCACCGCCTCGGCGATCGGCGGGGTGCCCGCCTCGAACCGGGCCGGCGGCGCGGCGAACGTCGAGCCCGCCATCGTCACCGTCTCGATCATCGAGCCGCCACCCATCACCGGGGGCATCGCGGCGAGCAGCTCGCCCCGGCCCCACAGCACGCCGATCCCGGTCGGGCCGCACATCTTGTGCCCGGTGAAGACGATGAAGTCGGCGTCGTAGTCGACCACGTCCATCGGCAGGTGCGGCACCGACTGCGAGCAGTCGAGCAGCAGCAGCGCGCCGACCTCGCGGACCCGCGCGGTGATCCGCGAGGTGGCGTTGACGGTGCCGAGGATGTTCGACATGTGCACCAGCGAGACGATCCTCGTCCGCTCGGTGACCAGGTCGTCCAGGCCGGACTCGTCGAGCCGGCCCTGGTCGGTGACCGGGAACCAGCGCAGCGTCGCGCCGGTGCGCTCCGCCAGCAGCTGCCACGGGACGATGTTCGAGTGGTGCTCCATCTCGGAGATCACGATCTCGTCGCCGGGGCCCAGCCGGAACCGCGGGTCGCCGTCCGCGCGCAGCGAGGCGTTGGAGAACGCGTACGCCACGAGGTTGATCGCCTCGGTGGAGTTCTTGGTGAACACCACCTCGTCCACGCTCGGCGCGTTGATGAACGCGGCGATCTTCGCCCGCGCGCCCTCGTACGCCTCGGTCGCCTCGGTGCCCAGCGTGTGCACCGAGCGCGACACGTTGGCGTTGTGCAGCGCGTAGTGCTCGGCGAGCACGTCGAGCACCTGCCGCGGCTTGTGCGAGGTGTTCGCGCTGTCCAGGTAGACGAGCGGGTGACCGTTGACCTCCCGGTCGAGGATCGGGAAGTCGGCCCGCACCTTCGCCACGTCGAAGCGGGGCACGTCGTCGTACTGCGGCATGCCCGCCGGGATGGCCATCGAGGTCATGTCGAGTCTCAGGCCCGCGCCGCGCCGGCCCCGGCGACGTACCGCTCGTAGCCCTCTTCCTCGAGCTTGTCGGCCAGCTCCCGGCCGCCCTGCTCGACGATCCGGCCGGCCACGAAGACGTGCACGAAGTCCGGCTTGATGTAGCGCAGGATGCGCGTGTAGTGGGTGATCAGCAGCAGGCCGGTGTCACCGGTGTCGCGCACCCGGTTCACGCCCTCGCTGACCACGCGCAGCGCGTCCACGTCCAGACCGGAGTCGGTCTCGTCGAGGATCGCCATCTTCGGCTTGAGCAGCTCCAGCTGCACGATCTCGTGCCGCTTCTTCTCGCCACCGGAGAAGCCCTCGTTGACGTTGCGCTGGGCGAACGCCGGGTCCATCTGGAGCTTCTCCATCGCGCCCCGCAGCTCCCCGGCCCAGGTGCGCAGCTTCGGCGCCTCGCCGTCGATGGCGGTCTTGGCGGTACGCAGGAAGTTGGCCACCGACACGCCGGGGACCTCGACCGGGTACTGCATGGCCAGGAAGAGACCGGCGCGGGCCCGCTCGTCGACGGACATGGACAGCACGTCCTCGCCGTCGAGGGTCACCTCGCCGCCGGTGATCTCGTACTTGGGGTGACCGGCGATCGAGTACGCCAGCGTGGACTTGCCGGAGCCGTTCGGGCCCATGATGGCGTGCGTCTCGCCGGAGCGCACGGTCAGGTCGACCCCGTGCAGGATCGGCTTGAGCTCACCCTCGGGCAGCTTGACCGACACCTTCAGGTCGCGGATCTCCAGGGTGCTCATCAGCGGGTCACTCCATTGCTCGGCAGCGGACGGCCGTCGCCGTCCACGGAAAGGTAGATGTCGCCGTCGCGGACTTCGACGGGATAGACGGGTACGGGTTCGGTCGCGGGCAGCCCGGTGGGCTCACCGGTACGCAGGTCGAAACGGGATCCGTGCAGCCAGCACTCCAGCGTGCAGCCCTCGACCTCGCCCTCGGACAGCGCCACGGCGGCGTGCGAGCACTCGTCGTGCACCGCGTAGAACACGTCGTCCTCGCCGTGCACGATCGCGACCTGCACGCCGTCCACGTCGGCGCTGATCGCGGTGCCCTTCGGCACGTCCTCGGTGGAGCAGATCTTGAGCATCAGGCGCCGGCCTTCGCCAGCCGGGCCTCGATGGCGTCGCCCAGGCGCTCGCGCAGGTCCTCGACCGGGATCTTGTTGATCAGCTCGGCGAAGAAGCCGCGCACCACCAGGCGCCGCGCCTCGGCCTCCGGGATGCCCCGGGCCATCAGGTAGAACAGCTGCTCGTCGTCGAACCGGCCGGTCGCGCTGGCGTGCCCGGCGCCGGCGATCTCGCCGGTCTCGATCTCCAGGTTGGGTACGGAGTCGGCCCGCGCGCCGTCGGTGAGCAGCAGGTTCCGGTTGATCTCGTACGTGTCGGTGCCGGTCGCCTCGGCACGGATCAGCACGTCGCCGACCCAGACCGTGTGCGCGTCGTCGCCCTGCAGCGCGCCCCGGTAGCCGACGTTGCTGCGGCAGTCCGGCACGGTGTGGTCGACCAGCTGCCGGTGCTCCAGGTGCTGGCCGGAGTCGGCGAAGTAGACGCCGTACAGCTCGGCCTCGCCGCCGCGCTGGGTGTACTCGACAGACGTGTACTGCCGGACCAGGTCACCGCCGAGGCTGACCTGCACGTGCAGGATCCGGGCGTCGCGGCCCAGCCGCACCTTGAGGTGCTGCGCCTGCACCGCGTCGTCGGCCCAGTCGGCGACGGTGACCAGGGTCAGCTTCGCCCCGTCGCCCACAGTCACCTCGACGTTGTCGGCCAGCGTGGCCGAGCCGACGTGCTCGATCACCACTGTGGCCTCGGCGAACCGGTCCACCTCGACGAACGTGTGACCGAAGGCGAGCGCCTCGGCGTTCTCGCCGACCACCCGCAGGCGCACCGGCGCCTCCACCACCGCGTCGCGGTCGACGCGCACCAGCAGCGCGCCGTCGGCCCCGCCGTACGCGAGCGCGCTGACCCGGTCGAACGGGGTGAGCACGCTGCCCACCCGCGGGTCGTCCCGGCCGATCCGGTCGACGGTGACGCCCTCGGGCAGGTCACCGTACTCATGCCGGACCGTGCCGGTCGCACCCTGCGCCGACCCGGTCAGGCCGCGCAGGCGCTTGAGCGGGGTGAAGCGCCACTCCTCCTCCAGGCCGGTCAGGGCCGGGAAGTCGGCGACGTCGTACGAGCGGAGCGCCTGCGACTTGGTCGTGGGCGGCGCGGAAGCCTGGGTAGTCATCTCTTCCTTGGTCTGTTCAGCGACGACGGTGTCAGTGAGGCGAGGGTGGCCGGCGTCAGCCGACCGCGCCCTCCATCTGGAGTTCGATCAGGCGGTTGAGCTCCAGCGCGTACTCCATCGGGAGCTCCTTGGCGATCGGCTCGATGAAGCCGCGCACGATCATCGCCATCGCCTCGTCCTCGCTCAGGCCCCGGCTCATCAGGTAGAAGAGCTGGTCCTCGCTGACCTTGGAGACGGTCGCCTCGTGCCCCATCGACACGTCGTCCTCGCGGATGTCGACGTACGGGTAGGTGTCGGAGCGGGAGATCGTGTCGACCAGGAGCGCGTCGCACTTGACCGTGCTCTTGCTGCTGGTCGAGCCCTCCAGCACCTGCACCAGACCGCGGTACGAGGTGCGGCCGCCGCCCCGGGCGATCGACTTCGACACGATGGTCGAGGAGGTGTGCGGCGCGGCGTGCACCATCTTGGCGCCGGCGTCCTGGTGCTGGCCCTCGCCGGCCATCGCCACCGACAGCACCTCGCCCTTGGCGTGCTCGCCGGTCATGTAGACCGCCGGGTACTTCATGGTGACCTTGGAGCCGATGTTGCCGTCGACCCACTCCATGGTCGCGCCCTCGTGGCACACGGCGCGCTTGGTGACCAGGTTGTAGACGTTGTTCGACCAGTTCTGGATGGTCGTGTACCGGCACCGGGCGTTCTTCTTGACGATGATCTCCACGACGGCGCTGTGCAGCGAGTCGGAGGAGTAGATGGGCGCGGTGCAGCCCTCGACGTAGTGCACGTACGCGCCCTCGTCGACGATGATCAGCGTCCGCTCGAACTGGCCCATGTTCTCCGTGTTGATCCGGAAGTAGGCCTGCAGCGGGATGTCCACGTGCACGCCCTTCGGCACGTAGATGAACGAGCCACCGGACCAGACGGAGGTGTTCAGCGCGGCGAACTTGTTGTCGCCGACCGGGATGACCGTGCCGAAGTACTCCTTGAACAGGTCCTCGTGCTCCTTGAGCGCGGTGTCGGTGTCCAGGAAGACGACGCCCTGCTCCTCCAGGTCCTCACGGATCTGGTGGTAGACGACCTCGGACTCGTACTGCGCCGCGACACCGGCGACCAGGCGCTGCTTCTCCGCCTCCGGGATGCCGAGCTTGTCGTAGGTGTTCTTGATGTCCTCGGGCAGGTCCTCCCAGGAGGTGGCCTGCTTCTCGGTGGACCGCACGAAGTACTTGATGTTGTCGAAGTCGATCCCGGTGAGGTCGGCGCCCCAGTTCGGCATCGGCTTGCGGCCGAACAGCCGCAGGCCCTTGAGCCGCAGGTCGAGCATCCAGGCCGGCTCGTTCTTCTTGGCCGAGATGTCCCGCACCACCGCCTCGCTGAGGCCGCGCTGGGCGGACGCCCCGGCGACGTCGGGGTCGGCCCAGCCGTACTCGTACCGGCCGAGGGCCGCGAGCTGCTCCTCCTGGGTCAGGGGCTGGACGATCTGCTCGGTCATCTATCTGTCCTCACAGTGGTGACGGTGGAACCGGACTGGGCGGGAATGTGCGTGGTGCACACGCCGTCGCCGTGCGCGATGGTGGCCAGGCGCTGTACGTGAGTGCCGACCAGACGGGAGATCACTTCGGTCTCGGCCTCGCACAGCTGAGGGAACTCGGCGGCCACGTGCGCCACCGGGCAGTGGTGCTGGCAGAGCTGGCCGCCGGAGGCGATCGTGGACGCGTTGGCAGCGTAGCCCTCGGCGGTCAGCGCGCCGGCGAGCGCCTCCGCCCGCGCGAGCGGGGCGTCACCGGCGTCCTCCATTGCTGCCCGGCAGCGGGTCTCCAGCGCGGAGACCTGCTCGGCCGCGAACGCCGCGACCGCCTCGGTGCCGCCGGTGCGGGCGATCCACCGCAGCGCGGCGGTGGCCATGTTGTCGTAGTGGTGGGTGCCACAGCGGCCGCGGCCCGCCTCGGTGAGCGCGAAGACCTTGGCCGGCCGGCCGCGCCCGCGGCTGCCGCGCACGGCCTGCTCGCGGGCGACCACGTCACCGTCGGCGAGCATCGCGTCGAGGTGGCGGCGGATCGCCGCCGGGCTCAGGCCGAGCGCCGAGCCGAGCTGCGCGGCGGTGGTGGGACCACGCTCCAGCAGCAACTGGGTGACCCGGTCGCGGGTCGACAGGTCGGCCGGAGCGGTCTCCCGCTCGCCGGGCCGTACGCCGCGACGTGCGCGCGAACCACCGGCGACCGGACCGGTCACCGGCGTTCGGGAGAGCGCCGCCGCGTTTTTCACAACGGCAACGTTACGTAATTCGCGGAGGGCCCGCAAACCCGGGGTCCGGTGATTCCGACCACCGGGGTGCCGGAGTCACCCGATCGGGATCAACTACGGTGCGTAGGATTCGCTCCGTGAAGCGATCCGTCCGGTTTCCGGTCTCCGCCACGCTGCTGCGCCGCCTCGCGCTCGCCTCGATCATCGCGAACGTCGCGATCGTGGTCACCGGCGGGGCCGTCCGGCTCACCGCCTCCGGCCTCGGCTGCCCCACCTGGCCCCGGTGCACCGAGGACTCCTACACCACCACGCCCGAGATGGGCGTGTACGGGGTGATCGAGTTCGGCAACCGGCTGCTCACCTTCGCGGTCGGAATCATCGCGCTCGCCGTGGTGCTGGCCGTGCTGGCGCACCGCCCCCGCCGCCGCGGGACGCTGCCGCTGGCGGTGGGCGTGCTGTTCGGCATTCCGGCCCAGGCGGTCATCGGTGGCATCACCGTGCTCACCAACCTCAACCCGTGGGTGGTCGGGCTGCACTTCCTCGCCTCGATGGCGGTGATCGCGGTCGCGTACGCGCTCTGGCGGCGCATCAAGGACCCGGACGGGCCGGTGTCCCCGACCGTACCGGCGCCGCTGCGTACCCTCGCCTGGATCACCACGGCGGTGAGCGCGTCGGTGCTGGTCGTCGGCACGTGGGTGACCGGCAGCGGACCGCACGCCGGCGACCACGGCGCGGCCCGCAACGGCCTGGACCCGGCGGCGATCTCCCAGGTGCACGCCGACGGCGTCTTCCTGCTGATCGGTCTGTCGGTGGCGCTGTACTTCGCGTTCCGGGCGGTCGGCGCGGCTCGGGCGGCGCGGGCCGCCGCGGTGCTGATCGCGGTCGAGCTGGGCCAGGGCGTGATCGGCTTCGTCCAGTACTTCACCCACCTGCCCGCCGTGCTGGTCGGCGCGCACATGCTCGGCTCCTGCCTGGTGCTGCTGGCCACGCTGGGCGTGCTCTGGGCGACCCGGGAGCGACTGCCGGCCACCCCGGAGGTGCCGGCCGCGCCCGCCGAGCGACGGGTGGGCGCCGCCGCCTGAGCGCGGGCGTTACCGCGCGGCGGGAGCGGGAAAGCGGTCCGGGCCACCGACCGTCGCCCGAGGGGAGCTCCCCGTGTCGCGCAAGAGCCTCTCCACCACCACACCGCAACGGCTGACCCCGGTCGCCGGCGCGCCGCTGTGGTGCGACGCCCGCGAGTACGGCCTCACCGGCGACGGGGTCACAAACGACCAGCCCGCCCTGGCGGCGCTGGTGGACCGCCTCGGCGCCGGGTACGACGCCGACGGCCGGGCGCGGGTGATCTACTGCCCGCCCGGCCTGTACTCGATCCGTGACGCCGGCACCGTCTGGCGCAGCGGCGTCTCGCTGATCGGCGCCGGACCGGCGGCGACCCGCTTCCTGCTCAGCAACGAGGGCAACCGCAGCGCGCCGGTCCCGCTCGCCTTCTGGACCACGGTGCAGCACGGCGCGGACCGGGACCGGCACATCGCCGACTGCTCGTTCGCCGACTTCGAGATCGACGGCTCCGGCGTGGCCCAGACGTCCTACGACTACCTGGCCAAGGGGCTGGGCCTGCAGTACGTGGTGCGCGGCGTGTTCCGCAACCTCTACATCCACCACACCGGGGCGACCGGCCTGGGCTGTGACTTCCTCCAGGACAGCCTGATCGACGGCGTGGTCGTGGTGGGATGCGGCCGGCTGGACAACGGCGACCAGATGGGCGGCGCGGGGATCGGCGTCGGCATCGGCGGCTGGGGCGACGTGGAGCGCCTCACCATCGCCAACTGCACCACCATCGGCAACGGCACCAACGGCATCTTCCTGGAGCTGCAGAAGGACTACTGGACCCCGCCGCGCGGCATCCGGATCGTCGGCTGCCACAGCCAGGCCAACCGGTTCGGCATCTCCGACTGGGGCGCGGACGGGCTGATCGTCTCCGCCTGCACCATGACCAACAACCTGGAGGCCGGCTTCGACGTGTCGGGCAACGGCACCGCCGGGGTCGCCGGGCGCGGCGGCCTGGTCACCGGCTGCGTGATCGACTACAACGTCGGCGACGGCATCAGCATGGGCAACACCCCCGGCCCGTACGCGGTCCAGGCCAACCGGATCAGCCGCAACGGCGGTTTCGGCTACCACGAGCACGACCTGGGCCACGGCTACCGGGGTGCGGCGGCCGACGTGGTGATCCAGGACAACGACATCCGGGAGAACGCGCTGGACGGCATCCGGATCGACCGGCCGATGCTGGACACGTCGATCGTCGGGAACCGGATCCGGGACAACGGCCGCCGCTCCGCCCCGGCCTGCTCCGGCTCCGGCGAGGCGGTGCGATACGGCCCGCGCGAGGTCACCGACGGCAACGCCGACTGGCCGGCCGGCGGGCACCGGGGCAAGGTGGTGCGGGTCGGCTCGCGGGACGCGGTGGTGTCCGACAACAGCGCCACCGGGCTCTCCCTGGCCGAGGTACGCCCGGACGGCTCCACCGGCTGGAGCGCGGACACACCGGAGCCCGGCACGGCGTACGAGCTGCCCGACTCGCCACCGGCGTGCGGCGGCATCACGATCGCCGCGCCGTTCGACTCGGCCACCGTGCGCGGCAACCGGATCTGGCACCGGGACGCCGACACCCAGGCGTACGGCATCTGGGTCACCGAGGCGGGCAGCTGTGTCTCGTGCGCGTTCGAGGACAACGACCTGACCGGCGCCGAGGCCGCGCTGCGGCTGGACACGCCGCCGATCGGCGGCCGCTGGGCACGTAACCACAGCGACCGCGACTGAGCGCGCCGTCGCCGCCGCCGGCGGTCAGGCGGACGCCTCGGCGGCGAACGCCAGCGCGACGAGCGTCCCGTTGCTGACGGCGTGGGCGAGGATCGGCACCCAGAGGTTGCGGTGCCGGTGCAGCAGCCAGGCGAACAGCAGCCCGGCGAAGAGGGCGCTGACGGTGTTGAACACCCGGGGCAGGTGCACGACGGCGAAGAAGGCCGCCGACAGCACCACGGCGGCCACCGCGGGCAGCCGCGCGGCCAGCCCCTGGTAGAAGACACCCCGGTAGAGGATCTCCTCGTAGAGAGGGGAGACGACGGCGCCGAAGGCGAACGCGAAGGCGAACTGCACGAGCAGGCTTCCGGCGGGGTAGCCGCCCTCACCGCCGCCACCCTCGACGAGCGCCGCGGGCAGCGCCACCACGAGCACGAGGGTGAGCGCGGCCTTGGCCAGGCCCCAGCCCACCGCGGCACCCACCTGGCGGCCCGCCGGGCGGACGAGTCGCAGCGGCCTGGCGATCTCGCCGAAGCGGTGGCGCACCACCGCGAGGCCGACCGCGAGCTGGGCGCCGTTGATCAGGGCCCAGGCGATGGTGGACGCCGCCGTCTCCGGCATGCCCAGCCGCTCCGGTCCCCGGGCCAGGAAGTCCGCGACCGCCGAGTTGGCCAGGCCGACACCGACGGCGAGCACGAGCGCCATGTCGAGGTAGCTGAACCGGCGGGTGTCGCGTGCGGGGTCGGTGAGGGGTGCGGTCATGCCGGGCAACGTTAGGCGGCCGACCTATATCGGTCAAATGACCGACCATCTATGATCACGTCGTGCCCAAGGTTGTGGACCACGAGGAGCGGCGGCGTCATCTCGGCGCGGCGGCGTGCGTCGTACTGGCGCGCGCGGGGTCGGCCGGGATGACGGTGCGCGCCGTCGCCGCCGAGGCCGGCATGCCGCTGGCGACCGCGCAGCACTACCTGCCGACCCGGGAACTGATGGTCCGGGCGGCCATGGACCACCTGGCCGGGCGCGTGGTGGCGCGGGCCCGGACGATCCCCGCCGACCCGGTCACTCCGGAGGTCATCCGGCAGGCGGTACGGCAACTCGTCCCGCTGGACGCCGAACGCGCCTTCGAGGCCCGCGTCTGGCTGGTCCTCACCGCCGAGGCGCTCGTCGACGAGCAGGTCGCGGCGATCCTGGCGGAGAGCGAGGCGCAGATGCGGGCCAACGTCGAGCGGCTGCTCACGCTCGGCCGGGCCACCGGCGGCATCGCCGGGCACGTGGACGCGCGGGCCGAGGCCGCCGCGCTGGCGACGCTGCTGGACGGCGTCACGGTACGGATCCTGACCACCGGACTGGACCCGGCGGACGCCCGCACGGAGATCGACGCCCACCTGGCCCGGCTCGCACCGGCCGGCGCTTAGCCAGCCGGGCTCCCCCGGCCGATCCGGGTCAGTGGCGGGCCAGGTGGGTGAGCACCGCGTCGGCGAGCCGGTCCGGGGCGCCGTCGGCGTACCCGACGAACAGACTCGGCTCGGTCAGCTCCAGCTCGACCAGCACGGGCTCGCCGTCCGGGCCGGGGATCAGGTCGACGCGGGCGTAGAGCAGGCGGTCCGGGCCGCCGGGCACCACCGCGAGCACCTTCTCGGCCACCGCGCGCTGCTCCGCCGTGGCGACGCGGGCGTCGATCCGCTCCTCCTTGTAGAGCGCGGCCTCGCCCAGGTCCGGCCCGGTCAGCATCGGACCCTTGCGGATCGCGTGGCTGAACGCCAGGCCGCCGGGACCGGCCAGGAACAGCAGCGCGGTCTCCCCGGCGGTGTCCACCGCGTCGAGGTACGGCTGCACCATCGTGACCCGCCCGGCGTCGGAGAGCCGCCGCACGTGGGCCGGCGCCAGCTCGCGGTGCTCCGGGTCGGTCAGGTCGTAGCGGCCGGTGTCCTGGCTGCCGGCGCTGACCGCCGGCTTGATCACGTACTCGCCGCCGGCCGGTGGGGTCCACTCCCGCCCGGGCTCGACCCACTCGGTCGGGACGGTGGGCACTCCGGCTGCGGACAGCTCGGACAGGTAGCGCTTGTCGGTGTTCCAGGCGACCACGTCGGCCGGGTTGACCAGGGCCGGCACGGTACGCGCCCAGGCCACGAACTCGTCCCGCCGCAGCACGTAGTCCCACGGGGAGCGGAGCACGACCAGGTCGTACCCGGACCAGTCGACTGCCGGGTCGTCCCAGACGGCGATCTCGGCGGTGACGCCGCGGGCGGCGAGCGGGCCGAGCGCGAGCCGGTCGTCCGGGTCGAGGTCGGGCAGTTCGGCGCAGGTGACGAAAGCGACCCGGGGTCTCCCCCGGGTCGACTGGTGGTGGTCGGTCATTCGGTATATGTCAACGGGCCATCGTGCGCCGGGCCATCGACCGCCACAGGTCGTTGCTCGGACGCATCTGGTCCATCAGTTCACGCTCCCAGGCGTTCTCGACGTCGACCCCGGCCTTGGCGCAGGCCTGCCGCGCGACGTCCGTGCCGTCGGCGAACTGGTCCGCCCATACCCCGTCGGAACCCACGAGGACGATCCGTGCGCCGCGCTTGCCGACGTACTCGATGACCGCCTTCGCGCCGCCGTGTCCGGCGGCGAACGACTTGATGCCCGCGACCAGGCCGTTGGGGGCCTGCTCGGCGGTCTTGTCAGCCGTCAGCGTCGTATCGGAACCATCTGCCATGACGCGAAGCCTAAGCAGAGTTCCACCCGGATGTGCGAGAACCATGAACTGAATGTGATGCCAATTACCCATCGGTTTAAGAAGAACCACAGGTAATTCGCCCGTACATGTCGCTTATATCTGGGCGAAGCGGGCGGGCTGGATCGTCACAATCTGTCCGGGTTGAACACGTCCGGGGAAGCCCGAAAAAAATTTCTGATGAACCGCCGGACGGGCGGGTCAGAGCAGCGCGTCGAGCGCGACGGCCGCGAAGAGAATCGTGAGGTACGTGGTGGACCAGTGGAACAGCCGCATCGGCTTGACCGCCTCGCCACGCGTCGCGCGCCGGCACAGCTTGTGCGCCTCGACGAGGAAGATCCCGCCGACCACGAGCGCGGTGACGCCGTAGATCGGGCTCATCCCGAGCGGCCAGACCGCCAGCGAGGAGAGCACCGTCAGCCAGGAGAAGCCGATGATCTCCGCGTTCACCCGCCGGACCGAGGCCACCACCGGCAGCATCGGCACCCCGGCGCGGGCGTAGTCGGCCTTGTACTTGATGGCCAGCGCGTAGAAGTGCGGCATCTGCCAGAAGAAGACCACAGCGAACAGGCCCCACGCGGCCGGCGCCAGCGTGCCGGTGACAGCGGCCCAGCCGATCAGCACCGGCGCGGCGCCGCAGATGCCGCCCCAGAACGTGTTCGCGGCCGTGGTCCGCTTCAGCCACAGCGTGTAGACCAGGTCGTAGTAGGCGATCGCGGCCAGCGTCAGCACCGTCGCCAGCCAGTTCGTCGCCACCGCCATCAGCGCCACCGACACGACCGCCAGCACCAGGCCGAAGACCAGCGCGCTGCGCGGCGACACGGTGTGCGCGGGCAGCGGGCGGCGCTTGGTACGCCGCATGAGCTGGTCGATGTCGCGGTCGATGTAGCAGTTGATGACGCTCGCCGCGCCGGCCGCGAGCGACCCGCCGACCAGCACCACGGCGACCAGCCACAGCGACGGCATCCCGCCGTGGGCGAGCATCATCGCCGGCACGGTGGTGACCAGCAGCAGCTCGACGATCCGCGGCTTGGTCAGCGTCACGTACGCCGCCACCACGGCGCGTACGTCCCGCCGGCCGCTCGCCGGCGCCTCCGCCACCGCGCCCACCGGCGACTGCCCGGCAGGGTTGCTGACGGGGCGCTCGGTGATCATGCTCACGGATTGCCACCTTCCGGCATCGGCGGGGGAGGTCGTTCGGCCCGGACCGCTGCGGGTCCACACACCGCCCCACACACTACGCGGCGTCGTTTTCGCTGCCCCGTGGACCCGGCAACGGTGCGAGCCGTCACACCTGCGGTTGAACGACCGGACGTCCGCGATCCGTACAGAACAGCATGCTGAGATCCCCGGGCGGACGTTTAGCGCCGCTCGATAGGGTCATCAGTGAGGGTTCCGCCCATCTGCCGAGGAGCACAACCATCGTGGCTGCCAACCGACCCGAGCTTCCCGCTCTCAACTGGTCCGACCTCGACCGCAGGGCCGTCGACACGGTCCGCGTGCTGGCCATGGACGCCGTGGAGAAATCCGGCAACGGCCACCCGGGGACGGCGATGAGCCTCGCCCCGGTGGCGTACCTGCTCTTCAACCGGGTCATGCGGCACAACCCCGCCGACCCGAACTGGGCCGGACGCGACCGGTTCGTGCTGTCGGCCGGGCACTCCAGCCTGACGCTCTACATCCAGCTCTTCCTCTCCGGCTACCCGCTGGCGCTGGACGACCTCAAGGCGCTGCGCCAGTGGGGCTCGCTCACCCCGGGCCACCCGGAGCACGGCCACACCCCGGGCGTGGAGACCACCACCGGTCCGCTCGGCCAGGGCCTCGGCAACGCGGTCGGCATGGCGATGGCGGCCCGCCGCGAGCGCGGCCTGTTCGACAGCGAGCCGGACCGCGCCGACTCGCCGTTCCGGCACGACATCTGGTGCATCGCCTCCGACGGTGACATCGAGGAGGGCATCACCCACGAGGCCAGCGCGCTCGCCGGTCACCAGCAGCTCGGCAACCTCTGCGTGATCTACGACGACAACGAGATCTCGATCGAGGACGACACCCGCATCGCCAAGAGCGAGGACGTCGCGGCCCGCTACGAGGCGTACGGCTGGCACGTGCAGACCGTCGACTGGCGCCGCGGCGACGCCGACCAGGGCGACTACCACGAGGACGTGGAGGCGCTGTACCAGGCGCTGCTGGCCGCCAAGGCGGAGACCGGCCGGCCGTCGTTCATCGCGCTGCGCACGATCATCGGCTGGCCCGCGCCGAACAAGAAGAACACCGGCAAGATCCACGGCTCGGCGCTCGGCGCGGACGAGGTCAAGGCCACCAAGGAGATCCTCGGCTTCGACCCGCAGCGCACCTTCGAGGTCGACGAGGAGGTGCTCAAGCACGCCCGTCAGGTGCTGGAGCGCGGCGCGCAGGAGCAGGCCGAGTGGACCACCGGATTCGACGCGTGGGCGCAGGCCAACCCGGAGCGCAAGGCGCTGTGGGACCGGATGGCCACCCGTACGCTGCCGACCGGCTGGACCGACGCGCTGCCGACCTTCCCGGCGGACGCCAAGGGCGTCGCCACCCGGGCCGCATCCGGCAAGATCCTGGAGGCCCTGGCGCCGGTGCTGCCGGAGCTGTGGGGCGGCTCGGCCGACCTGGCCGAGAGCAACAACACCACGATGAAGGGCGAGCCGTCGTTCGTCCCGGCTGCGCACGCCACCAAGGACTTCCCGGGCGACGAGTACGGCCGCACGCTGCACTTCGGCATCCGCGAGCACGCCATGGGCTCGATCCTCAACGGCATCGCCCTGCACGGCGGCACCCGCCCGTACGGCGGCACGTTCCTGGTGTTCAGCGACTACATGCGCCCGGCGGTACGGCTGGCCGCGCTGATGAAGCTGCCGGTGACGTACGTCTGGACGCACGACTCGATCGGCCTCGGCGAGGACGGCCCGACGCACCAGCCGATCGAGCACCTGACCGCGCTGCGGGCCATCCCCGGCCTGGACGTGGTCCGCCCGGCCGACGCCAACGAGACGGTCTGGGCCTGGCGGCAGGCGCTGGAGCACACCGACCGGCCGACCGCGCTGGCGCTCAGCCGCCAGGCGCTGCCGACGTTCGACCGCACCGACCTGGCCGGCGCCGAGGGCGTCGCCAAGGGCGGTTACGTGCTGGCCGAGGCGTCGAACGGCAAGCCGCAGGTGATTCTCGTCGGCACCGGGTCGGAGGTGCAGCTCTGCCTCACCGCGCGGGAGCGGCTGGAGGCCGACGGCACCCCCACCCGGGTCGTCTCCATGCCCTGCCAGGAGTGGTTCTTCGCCCAGGACGAGGCGTACCGGGAGTCGGTGCTGCCTCGCGGGGTAAAGGCACGGGTGAGCGTGGAGGCGGGCATCGCGATGTCGTGGCGCGCGATCGTCGGCGACAGCGGCGAGTGCGTGAGCATCGAGCACTACGGCGCCAGCGCGCCGCACACCGTGCTCTTCGAGCAGTTCGGCTTCACCCCCGACCGGATCGTGGCCGCCGCGCACGCGGCGCTGACCCGGGTGGGCGACATCACCGGTTTCACGACCGGCAACTGAGGGGAGCGTGGACGGCATGACGGACAGGCTGAAGGACCTCCAGGGCGCCGGTGTGGCGATCTGGCTCGACGATCTCTCCCGGGTACGGCTGACCTCCGGCGGGCTGGACAAGCTGCGCCGGGAGAGCCACGTAGCCGGGGTGACCACCAACCCGACGATCTTCGCCAAGGCGCTGAGCGACGCCGACGAGTACGACTGGCAGCTTCGTGACCTCGCCGTACGCGGCGTGGACGTCGAGGAGGCGGTCCGCATGCTCACCACGTACGACGTGCGGTGGGCCTGCGACGTGATGCGCCCGTCGTACGACGTCAGCGGCGGCGTGGACGGCCGGGTGTCGATCGAGGTGGACCCGCGCTCGGCGCACGACGCGGCGAAGACCGTCGCCGAGGCCAAGGCGCTGTGGTGGCTGGTCGACCGGCCGAACCTGTTCATCAAGATCCCGGCCACCGAGGAGGGCCTGCCCGCGATCACCGCGACCCTGGCCGAGGGGATCAGCGTCAACGTCACGCTGATCTTCGGCCTGGACCGGTACTCGCAGGTGATGGACGCCTTCCTGGCCGGCCTGGAACAGGCGAAGGCCAACGGGCACGACCTGTCGAAGATCGGCTCGGTCGCCTCGTTCTTCGTCTCCCGGGTCGACACCGAGGTGGACAAGCGGCTGGAGAAGATCGGGTCGGACCAGGCCAAGGCGCTGCGCGGCAAGGCCGCTGTCGCCAACGCCCGGCTGGCGTACGAGCGCTACGGCGAGGTGTTCTCCTCGGCGCGCTGGCAGAAGCTGGCCGACGCGGGCGCCCACCCGCAGCGCCCGCTGTGGGCCTCCACCTCGACGAAGAACCCGGACTACCGGGACGTCATCTACGTCGAGGAGCTGATCGCGCCCGGCACCGTCAACACCATGCCGGAGCCGGTCATCCACGCCTACGCCGAGCACGGCGAGACGAAGGCGGACACCGTCACCGTCGCGTACGACGACGCCCGCCAGGTCTTCGACGACCTGCTGGCGGTGGGCGTGGACCTGTCCGACGTGATCGCCACGCTGGAGCGCGAGGGCGTGGAGAAGTTCGAGGCGAGCTGGGTGGAGCTGCTGGAGGGGGTCAAGAAGTCCCTCGCCGAGGCGGCCAAGGGCTCGGGCAGCCCGCACCGGGCCGCCGGGAAGAACGCGCAGGCGGCGCAGCAGGCCGGCGGCAACGCGTGACAGACGGCGTCCGACGCGTCCCGGGGCCCGGCCCCGGGACGCGTCGCGCCGTACCGTGGAAGCGGTGAGGGGGCGCTGTGTGGAAGCCGAGGTGGCGCCGTGAGTGACCTGCTGGCCGGGCGGGCGGACATGGCCGCCGGCCTGGCCGTGCGCGGAGCCGACGCCCTCGGTGCGTCCACCCGCGCCACGCTCGTCTCCCATGACGTCCCGGCCCGGCTCGCCGCCGCCGACCCGGCCCTCTGGGGACCCGCCGCCGAGCCGGCGGCCCTCGACGGGCTGGGCTGGCTGCACGCCCACCGGCGCAGCCGGGACCTGCTCCCCCAGCTCGCCGAACTGGCCGCCGAGCTGGGCGACCTGGACCACGTGGTGCTGGCCGGCGCCCGCGACGACACGCTCGCCGCGGAGGTGCTGGCCGAGTGCCTGGGCCGGCCGCTGACGGTGCTCGACACCGCCGACCCGGGACCGGTCCGGGCCGCGCTCGCCGACCGCCCGGCGCGGACCCTCCTGGTGCTCGCCGCCCGGCGCGGCCTCGACCGGACCACCGACGCCCACCTGCGGGTCTACCGGCAGGCGTGGGCGGACGAGGGCCCCGACGCCGCCCGGCACGTCGTGGTGGTCACCGAACCCGGCTCCGACCTCGCGGCGCGCGCCGACGAGCTGGGCGCGATGGTCATCCCGGCCGAGTCCGGCGTGGCCGGGCCGTGGGCCGCGCTCACCGCGTCCGGTCTGGTCCCGGCGGCGCTGGCCGGCGCGGCGGTGGCCGAGGCGCTGGACGAGGCGGAGGCGCTCACCGGCGTGCTGGACCGGGACCGGGACAACCCGGCCCTGGCGCTCGGCGCGGCCCTGGGCGCGGCGCCCGGCGCCGGACGGGACACGATCGCGCTGGTCCCGGACGGCACCGGCCTCGACGGCCTGGGCCGCTGGGCCGGCGCGCTGCTCGCCCGGGCCACCGGTGGACGGCTGCTGCCGGTGGTCGCGGAGTCCCCCGACTCCCCCGGCGCCACCGGGCCGGGCGTGCTCACAGTCGGTCTCGGCGGCGCCCTCGGCGCCGGCGTCGGGCCGGGCGTGGCGGCCGACGTGGCCGTCAACGGCCCGCTCGGCGCGCACCTGCTCACCTGGGCCTACGCGGCCGCCACCGCCGCGGTGACGCTGCGGGCCGACCCGTTCGCCGCGCCGCCGGACCCGGTGGGCGACGACGCGGCGCCGGAGAGCGGGCCGCCGTCGTCGGTCGAGGGCGCGATCGAGGTGTACGCCCCGAGCGGCGCGCCCGCCGACCTGACCGGCGCGCTGCGCTGGCTGCTCGACGGGCTGGGCGAACGGGAGCACCTCGTGGTGACCGCGTACCTCGACCGGCACGCCGACGCGTCGGTCGCCGGGCTGCGCCCGCTGCTGGCGCGGGCCGCCGGCCGTCCGGTCACCTTCGGCTGGGGACCGCGCCGGGCCGAACACACCGACCCGCACGGCCGGTACCTCCAGATCACCGGTGCGGTCACCGATGATCTGGACGTGCCCGGTCGTCCGTACACCTTCGCGCAGCTCCAGGCGGCCCAGGCCGCCGGCGACCGGCGGGCCCTGGCCGGCCGGGAGCGACCGGTGCTGCGCCTGCACCTGACCGAGCGGGCGGCGGGTGCCGCCCAGCTCCTGGAAACGGCCGGACGGACACGCACGTGACGATCAACGACCTGGAATCAGCGGACCGAGACGCAGGAGGAGGTGGCCCGGTGAACCCGCTGCGCGATCCGCAGGACCGGCGACTGCCCCGGATCCCCGAGCCGTGTGCCCTGGTGATCTTCGGGGTGACCGGCGACCTGGCCCGCAAGAAGCTGCTGCCGGCGGTCTACGACCTGGCCAACCGAGGGCTCCTGCCGCCCGGCTTCGTGGTCCTGGGCTTCGCCCGCCGGGACTGGGGCGACGGCGACTTCGAGTCGGTGGCGCACGACGCGGCCAAGAAGCACGCCCGCACCCCGTGGCGGGAGGAGGTGTGGGCCCGCCTCGCCGGCAACATCAAGTTCGTCGGCGGCTCGTTCGACGACGACGCGGCGTTCGACCACCTCGCCGCCACACTCGACGAGCTGCGCGACTCGCACGGCATCGCCGGCAACGCGGCCTTCTACTTCTCCATCCCCCCGGCGGCCTTCCCGGTGGTGCTCAAGCAACTCGCCCGCACCGGCATGGCCGACAACGCCAAGTCCGGCGGCTGGCGGCGCGTGGTGGTGGAGAAGCCGTTCGGCAACGACCTGCCGTCGGCGAAGGCGCTCAACGACCTGGTCGACGACGTCTTCACCAGCAAGGACGTGTTCCGGATCGACCACTACCTGGGCAAGGAGACGGTCCAGAACATCCTGGCGCTGCGCTTCGCGAACAACCTGTTCGAGCCGCTGTGGAACTCCAAGTACGTCGACTCGGTGCAGATCACCATGGCCGAGGACGTCGGCATCGGCACCCGCGCGGCCTTCTACGACTCCGTGGGCACCGCCCGCGACGTGCTCCAGAACCACCTGCTCCAGCTGCTCGCCCTGGTCGCGATGGAGGAGCCGACGAGCTTCGACGCCGACGAGATCCGGGCCGAGAAGCTCAAGGTGCTCAAGGCGATCACCGTGCCGCGGGACGTCACCGAGGACACCGTGCGCGGCCAGTACCTGCCCGGCTGGGTGGGCGGCGAGCGCGCCAAGGGCTACCTGGAGGAGGAGGGCGTCCCGGAGGGCTCCACCACCGAGACGTACGTGGCGGTGAAGCTGGGCATCCAGAACCGCCGCTGGGCCGGGGTGCCGTTCTACATCCGGGCCGGCAAGCGGCTGCCCCGGCGGGTCACCGAGGTGGCCATCATGTTCAAGAAGGCGCCGCACCTGCCGTTCAACGCCGCCGACATGGAGTCGCTCGGCCCCAACCAGCTCGTCATCCGGGTGCAGCCGGACGAGGGCGTGGTGCTCAAGTTCGGCTCCAAGGTGCCGGGCACCACGATGGAGGTCCGCGACATCGCGATGGACTTCCAGTACGGCGAGGCGTTCACCGAGTCCAGCCCCGAGGCGTACGAGCGGCTGGTGCTGGACGTGCTGATCGGCGACCGGACGCTGTTCCCGGACGCCGCCGAGGTGGAGCAGAGCTGGCAGGTCGTCGACCCGCTGGAGCACGCCTGGGAGGGCACGACCCCGGAGCCGTACCGGGCCGGTGAGTGGGGGCCCCGGGCCGCCGACGAGATGCTGGCCCGCGAGGGCCGGGCTTGGCGGAGAGCGTGAGCGAGCACTGCGAGCGAACCAGGAGGCTCCATTGATCGGGCTGTGGGACACCACCGGCAACGAGGTGGTCAAGGCGCTGGCCGCGGAACGGCGCAGCGCGGGCGGGGTCGCCAGTGGCATGGCGCTCACGCTGATCGTGGTGGTGGACGAGAAGCGGGTACGCGAGGCCGAGGCGGCGGCCACCATCGCCGCCGCGGCGCACCCGTGCCGGCTGCTCGTGGTGGTCCGCTCCGACGTCGAGCGGGACCGCAACCGGCTGGACGCGGAGATCGTCGTGGGTGGCCGGCTCGGGCCGTGCGAGGCGGTGGTGACCCGGATGTACGGGCGGCTCGCGCTGCACGCCGAATCCGTGGTGATGCCGCTGCTGGTGCCGGACGTACCGGTGGTGACGTGGTGGCACGGCGAGCCGCCGGAGGAGATCGCCACCGACTTCCTCGGTGTGGTCGCGGACCGGCGGATCACCGACTCGGCGCAGGCCGCCGACCCGATCGCCGCGCTGCGGCAGCGGGCGCACGACTACGCCCCGGGCGACACCGACCTGGCGTGGACCCGGATCACCCCGTGGCGCACGCTCGTGGCGGGCGCGTTCGACACCACCCAGGCCCGGGTCACCGAGGCGAGCGTGGTGGCGCCCCCGTCGGATCCGACGGCGGCACTGATGCGCGGCTGGCTCAACGCCCGGCTCGGCATCGACCCGATCCTGACCGCCACCGAGGAGTTCCCGCGGATGCGTCAGGTGCAGCTGCGCTGCGCCAACGGCGACGAGCTGACGCTCACCCGGGACGACAGCATCGCGGTGTTCCGGCGTACCGGGCAGGAGGACCGCACGCTGCCGCTGGTGCGCCGGCCGCTCGGTGACGAGCTGGCCGAGGAGCTGCGCCGCCTCGACGCCGACCAGGTGTACGCGGAGGCGCTCGGCGCTGCGGCCGGGATCACCGGGCTCGACCAGCGCCCCGCCCAGCGGGTGCACGTGTGGAAGGATCCGGCGACCGCCCAGCGGGCCGAGGCCGGCGTGACCGCGCACGCGGGCGCGACCGCGAACGAGTGACCACCCGGACCGGGTGGTCGGAGGCACAGTTGACCGCCGGTGGGCGGTCGGAACACGAGGGCTCGACGGATGACTGAGGCGAGTGTCGCCGTACACGCCGACCCCGACCTGCTGGCGCAGGCGGTGGCGGCCCGGTTGGTGGTGAAGCTGCTCGACGCGCAGGCCGAGCGCGGCCAGGCGTCGGTGGTGCTGACCGGGGGGCGGATCGCCGCGGCGGTGTACCGGGCGGTCGGGCAGCTGCCCGCCCGGGACGCCGTCGACTGGTCCCGGGTCGACGTGTGGTGGGGCGACGAGCGGTTCCTGCCCGCCGGTGACCCGGAGCGCAACGAGACGCAGGCCCGGGCGGCGCTGCTGGACACGGTGCCGCTGGACCCGGCCCGGGTGCACCCGATGCCGGCATCGGACGGCCCCGCGGGTGACGACCCGGAGGCGGCTGCCGCCGGGTACGCGCGGGAGCTGGCCGCCGCCGCCCGGCCCGGGAACGCGATCGTGCCGCACTTCGACGTGCTGATGCTCGGCGTCGGCGAGGACGGGCACGTGGCCTCGGTGTTCCCGGAGCACCCGGTGCACCACGACAAGCGGCCGGTCAGCGCGGTACGGGGCAGCCCGAAGCCGCCGCCGGTGCGGACCACGCTGACGCTGCCGACGATCAACACGGCCGAGGAGGTGTGGCTGATCGCCGCCGGAGCGGACAAGGCCGGGGCGGTGGGCATGGCGCTGGCTGGGGCCGGGCCGGTGCAGCTGCCGGCCGCCGGGGTGCGGGGCGTCTCGCGTACCCTTTGGCTGCTCGACCGGGCCGCCGCGGCGAACGTGCCGCCGCGGCTGCGCAGCCTCCGCTGATCCCGGTCGTGGTCGGGCCCCTGCCGGGGCCCGTCCACGATCTGGCGATCGACGACACCAGCTCGCCGGCATCCGGGGCACCCCGACACGACCACCACCCCGATCTGGCGATCGGCGACGCCAACTCGCCGGCTCAGGCGCGGCCGCGGCGCCGCCGCAGCGCGTCGAGGGCCTCGGCGAGCAACGCCTCCCCCTCCTCCGGCGTGCGCCGCTCCTGCACGTACGCCAGGTGGGTCTTGTAGGGCTCGGCGCGCTGGCGGCCCGGCGGGTCGCCCGGGTCGGGGCCGGCCGGCTCGCCGCAGCGCGGGCACTCCCAGGTCGCGGGCGTCTCCGCCTCGGCGGCGATCAGGAACTCGACCCGGTGCCCGTGGCGGCACCAGTAGACGACCGGGCGGCGCGGCGCGGGCTCCACCCGCTGGTCGAACCGCTCGGGGGCGGACCCGATCCGGGTGCCGCGGATGACGTTGTTGCTGGGCACGGTTGCTCGCTCCCTGTCGTCGGAGGGGACCGCCGCCGGAGGGGGTGGGCGACGGACGACGTGCGGAGAAACAAAACTGCGCGCGGTCCGTGACGGACCGCGCGCAGATTGTACGCTTCTCAGCGCCGACTCAGGTGCCGCTGGCCATCTGCAGCCGCAGCCAGAGTCCGAGCCCGACGATGCACGCGAACCAGACGATTCCCACCAGAACGGTGTAGCGGTCGAGGTTCTTCTCGGCCACCGACGAACCGGCCAGGCTGGAGCTGACGCCGCCGCCGAACATGCTCGACAACCCGCCGCCCTTACCGCGGTGCAGGAGGATCAGCAGGGTGAGCAGGACGCTCGTGATGACCAGCAACGTGATCATCGTGTAGGCGAACCAGATCGGCATGGCGGGGGTCAGTCCTCTCGTTGCGATCACTGCCCGGACCTGTCGGGCACTGCGGCACCGACCGGTGGACGGGCAGCGTCAAGGATAGCGAGCGATCAGCGGGTGATGTGCTCCGGGAACCGGCAGATCTGCGCGAACTCCTCCGCGTCCAGGCTGGCGCCCCCGACCAGAGCCCCGTCCACGTCCGGCTGCGCCATGATCGCGGCGACGTTCGACGCCTTGACCGACCCGCCGTACAGGATCCGGACCTGCTCGGCGGTGCCCTCGTCGTAGGTCTCGGCGATGCGCTTACGCACCGCGCCGCAGACCTCCTGGGCGTCGTCCGGGGTCGCCGTCTTGCCGGTGCCGATCGCCCAGACCGGCTCGTACGCGACGACGACCTTGGTGACCTGCTCGGCGGTGAGCCCCTTCAGCGCGCCGTCGAGCTGGTCGCAGCAGTGCCGCACCTGACCCGACTGCTCCCGGACCTCCAGGCCCTCACCGATGCAGAGGATCGGGGTGAGCCCGTTCGCCAGCGCCGCCGACACCTTCGCGTTGACGAGCGCGTCGTCCTCGTGGTGGTACTGCCGCCGCTCGGAGTGCCCGACCACCACGTAACCGCAGCCCAGCTTGGCGAGCATCGGACCGGCGATGTCACCGGTGTACGCGCCGGACGGGTGCGGCGACAGGTCCTGCGCGCCGTAGCCGATCAGCAGCTTGTCGCCGTCCACCGCGGTCTGCACGGTACGCAGATCGGTGAAGGGCGGCAGTACCACGCACTCGACGTCGGTGAGCTGCTTCTCGTTCAGGCTCGCGGCCAGCTTCTGCACCAGCAGGTTGGCCTCGAGGTGGTTCAGGTTCATCTTCCAGTTGCCGGCCATCAGCGGCCGGCGGGTCGTGCTCGCCATTCAGTTCTCCAGGGCCGCGATGCCGGGGAGGGTCTTGCCCTCCAGGTATTCCAGGGAGGCGCCACCACCGGTGGAGATGTGCCCGAAGGAGGACTCGTCCAGGCCCAGCGCGCGCACCGCCGCGGCCGAGTCGCCGCCGCCGACCACGCTGAACGCGTCGGCCTTGGTGATCGCCTCGGCCACTCCCCGGGTGCCGTTGGCGAACGCCGCCATCTCGAACACGCCCATCGGGCCGTTCCAGAAGACGGTCTTCGCCTGCGACAGCGCGGCGGCGAAGCCGGCCACCGTCTCCGGGCCGATGTCCAGGCCCAGCCGGTGGCTGGGGATGCCGTCGGCGGGCACGGTGTCGTGCGCGGCATCAGGCGCGAACGCGTCGGCCACCACCACGTCGACCGGGAGCAGGATCTTGCCCGGCGCGCGCTCCATCAGGTTGCGGCAGGTCTCGACCATGTCCTTCTCCAGCAGCGACGTGCCCACCTCGTGGCCCTGGGCCTTGAGGAAGGTGAAGCACATCCCGCCGCCGATGAGCAGCCGGTCCACGGTCGGCAGCAGCGCCTCGATCACTGCGAGCTTGTCGGAGACCTTCGAGCCGCCCAGCACCACCACGTACGGCCGCTCCGGCTCGCCGGTGAGGCGGCTGAGCACCTCGACCTCGCGCAGCACCAGCCGGCCCGCGAAGTGCGGCAGCCGGGCCGGTACGTCGTGCACGCTGGCGTGCTTGCGGTGCACCGCGCCGAACGCGTCGTCCACGTAGGCGTCACCGAGCGCGGCGAGCTGGTCGGCGAACGCGCCCCGCTCCGCGTCGTCCTTGCTGGTCTCGCCCTTGTTGAACCGCAGGTTCTCCAGCAGCGCGACCTGACCGTCGGCGAGGTCGGCCACGGTGGACCGCGCCGAGTCGCCGACGGTGTCCTCGGCGAAGTGCACCGGGGCGCCGAGCAGCTCACCGAGCCGCCCGGCGACCGGGCGGAGGCTGAACTGCGGGTCCGGCGCGCCCTTCGGGCGGCCCAGGTGCGAGCAGACGACCACCTTCGCGCCGGCCTGCACCAGCGCGCTCAGCGTCGGCAGGACGGCCCGGATCCGGCCGTCGTCCGTGATGTCCCCGGTCTGCTTGTCGAGCGGGACGTTCAGGTCGGCGCGCACCAGCACGCGCCGACCCGACACCCCCTCGGCGAGCAGGTCGTCGAGGTTGCGGATGCTCACAGAGCTAGCCCTCCGTTCGTGACTGCGGGGCTCGCAAGCTCGCTCCTCGCACTCACAGGGACTGACCCACCAGCTTGACCAGGTCGACGAGGCGGTTCGAGTAGCCCCACTCGTTGTCGTACCAGCCGACGACCTTGACCTGGTTGCCGATCACCTTGGTCAGCGGCGCGTCGAAGATGCACGACGCCGGGTCGGTCACGATGTCGGCGGAGACGATCGGGTCCTCGTTGTAGGTGAGGATGCCCCGCAGCGGGCCCTCGGCGGCGGCCTTGAGCGCGGCGTTGACCTCGTCCACAGTGGTCTCCCGGCCGACCTCCACGGTCAGGTCGGTGGCCGAGCCGGTCGGGATCGGCACACGCAGCGCGTAGCCGTCCAGCTTGCCCTTGAGCTCCGGCAGCACCAGGCCGATCGCCTTCGCGGCACCGGTCGAGGTCGGCACGATGTTGAGCGCGGCGGCCCGGGCCCGGCGCAGGTCCTTGTGCGGCGCGTCCTGCAGGTTCTGGTCCTGCGTGTACGCGTGGATGGTGGTCATCAGACCCTGCTTGATGCCGAACGTGTCCTGCAGGACCTTCGCCATCGGCGCGAGGCAGTTGGTGGTGCAGGAGGCGTTCGAGATGATGTTGTGCTTGGCCGGGTCGTACTGGTCCTGGTTGACGCCCATGACCACGGTGACGTCCTCGTTCTTCGCCGGCGCGGAGATGATGACCTTCTTGGCCCCGCCGTCGAGGTGCGCCTTCGCCTTGGTGCCGTCGGTGAAGAAGCCGGTGGACTCGATGACCACGTCGGCGCCGACCTCGCCCCACGGCAGCTTCGCCGGGTCCTTCTCGGCGTACGCCTTGATGGTCTTGCCGCCCACGGTGATCTCGTCGGCGGTGGCCTTCACCTCGTGCGGGAGGCGGCCCAGGATGCTGTCGTACTTGACAAGGTGGGCGAGCGTCGCGTTGTCGGTCAGGTCGTTGACCGCCACGACCTCGATGTCAGCGCCGGACGCCAGCACTGCCCGGAAGAAGTTGCGGCCGATCCGGCCGAAGCCGTTGATGCCAACCCGGATGGTCACAGGTCCCATCTCCTCGCGTTCTGGTCCGCCGGCGCCAGACCGGGGCCGGCGGAGGTGTGTGCGCCGACCGTTGGAGCCGGCCGTCGACATGTCATCTCGGCCACCCCGCCGCGGTCACGGAGACCTGACCGCCCGAGGCGGTGAGCACGGCGAGGAGCGCCTGTTCCGGCCCCCTTGCCGTACGCAGCGACCATATCCGAGCGCGCGGCGTCGCGCTGCGGCGGGTGGTGATCCCGCACGCGGTGCGCTGCCGCCCGAGTCCTATCAGACCACGAGCATGTCCGGCGTGACTGCCGCTTCCGTATCCGGGATGCCCAGGTCACGGGCACGCTTGTCGGCCAGCGCGAGCAGCCGGCGGATCCGGCCGGCGATGGCGTCCTTGGTCAGCGGCGGCTCGGCGAGCGCGCCCAGTTCCTCCAGCGAGGCCTGACGGTGCTCCAGGCGCAGCCGCCCGGCCGAGGTCAGATGGTTCGGCGCGTCGTCGGCGAGGATCTCCAGCGCGCGGGTCACCCGGGCGGCGGCGGCCACCGCGGCACGGGCGGAACGGCGCAGGTTGGCGTCGTCGAAGTTGGCCAGCCGGTTCGCGGTGGCGCGCACCTCCCGGCGTACCCTCCGCTCCTCCCAGGCCAGCACGCTGGAGTGCGCGCCTATGCGGGTGAGCAGCGCGGCGATCGCGTCACCGTCCTTGACCACCACCCGGTCCACGCCGCGCACCTCGCGGTTCTTGGCGGTGATACCGATCCGGCGGGCGGCGCCGACGAGCGCCAGCGCCGACTCCGGGCCGGGGCAGGTGATCTCCAGCGCGCTGGAACGGCCCGGCTCGGTGAGCGAGCCGTGCGCCATGAACGCGCCCCGCCACGCCGACACGGCACAGCAGACGTTCGCGGCCACCACATGCGGCGGCAGGCCGCGCACCGGGCGGCCCCGCACGTCGAGCAGGCCGGTCTGCCGGGCGAGCGCCTCGCCGTCCTTGACCACCCGCACGATGAAGTGGCTGCCCTTGCGCAGCCCGCCGGAGGCGAGCACGTGGATCTCGCTCGGGTAGCCGTACACCTCGGCGATCTCCCGCCGCAGCCGGCGCGCGACCGCGCCGGTGTCCAGCTCCGCCTCGACCACGACGCGGCCCGACACGATGTGCAGGCCGCCGGCGAAACGCAGCAGGGCGGCCATCTCCGCCCGCCGACAGCAGGGCTTGGGCACGTCGACCCGACTCAGCTCGTCCTTGACCGCAGCCGTCATCGCCATAGTGCGCCCCCTCACGGACCGGTTCCGGCGTGTCGCCGGTGATTACGTACGTGTCTAACGATCGGCGCGCAGGACAGGCACCAGCGCGGCGCCCAGTGCGGCTGGATCATGACGGGGCGTGCCGTCGAGGACGGCGACGGGAGCGAGGACCAGCCGGGCACCAAGCGATTCTGCCGCACGTTCGACCGCCGCGGGATCACCCACCGCCGTGGAGTCGGCGAGCACCCGGTCCACCTTCAGCTCGGGCAGATAGCGCCGCAGGGTGTCCAGATGGTCGGGCAGGGAGAGCCCCGAGGTCTCCTTCTCGGCCACCAGGTTGAGCGTCACCAGCCGCCGCGCCGGGCTGGACACGATCGCGTCCGCAAGCCCCGGCACCAGCAGGTGCGGCAGCACGCTCGTGTACCAGCTACCAGGTCCGAAGATCAGCCAGTCCGCCGCGCGTACCGCTGTCACCGCCTCGGCGCACGCGGCCGGCGCGGACGGGCTGAGCCGCAGCGACTCGACGGTGCCCGGGGTGACCGCGACCTGGTGCTGGCCGCGCACCGTGGACACCTCGTCCGGGTGCTCCGGGTCGGCGCCGCGGACCCGGGCCTCGATCCCCACCGGCTGGCGGGACATCGGCAGCACCCGCCCCACCGCGCCGAGCATCGCCCCGGCGTGGTCGAGCGCCGCCACCGGGTCGCCGAGCAGTTCGGTGAGCCCGTGCAGGAGCAGGTTGCCGACCGCGTGGCCGGCGAGCGAGTCGCCCACCGCGACAGGTACCGGCGCGGCGATCGTCGGCGCCGGCGGCACGGCGGCGGCGAAGCGGTGCTGGAACAGCGCCGCGCTGCGCCGGGTGGCCGGATGGTCACCGGCCAACGCGACGAGCGCCTGCCGCAGGTCACCCGGTGGCAGGCCGCCGCGCTCGGCGCGCAGGCGGCCGCTGGAGCCGCCGTCGTCACCGACGGTGACCACCGCGGTGATGTCCAGGTCCAGTTCGGGTACGCAGTGACGCAGCGCCCGCAGCGACGCCGAGAGCCCGTGCCCGCCGCCGAAGGCGACCACCCTGGTCGGGGTCACTCCCGCCCCAGGTCCCGGTGCTGGGCGTTGGCGGCGATGCCGGAATGACGCAGCCGGGAGGCCAGCTCCTCGGCGATGGCCACGCTGCGGTGCTTGCCGCCGGTGCAGCCGACCGCCACGGTCAGGTAGCGCTTGCCCTCCCGCTCGAACCCTGCGGTGGTGGCGTTGACCAGGTCGGCGTAGCCGGCCACGAACGCGTCGGCGCCCTCCTGGCCCAGCACGTACGCGCTCACCGCCTCCTCCCGGCCGGTGTGCTCACGCAGCTCCGGCACCCAGTACGGGTTCGGCAGGAACCGGGCGTCCATCACGAAGTCGGCGTCCGGCGGCAGGCCGTACTTGAAGCCGAACGAGATCACGGTGATCCGCAGCCGGCGGGCGTCCTCACCGCCGAACAGCTCCTCGACCCGGCGACGCAGCTGGTTCACGTTCAGGTGGCTGGTGTCGATGATCACGTCGGCCTGCTCGCGGGCCTCCTCCAGCAGCGTCCGCTCGACCGCGATGCCGTCGGCCAGCCGCCCGTCGCCCTGCAACGGGTGCGAGCGGCGCACGCTCTCGAACCGGCGGATCAGCACCTCGTCGTCGGCGTCGACGAATACCACCCGGGGCTGGAAACCGCGCTCGCGCAGCTCGCGGATCGCCCCGGCCAGGTCGGTGGAGAACGCGCGCGAGCGCACGTCCAGCACCATCGCCGTACGCCGGGCCGCGCCGCCGGCCTTGAACGCCAGCTCGGCCATGTCCAGCAGCAGCGCCTGCGGCAGGTTGTCGACCACGTAGTAGCCGACGTTCTCCAGCGCCCGCGCCACAGTGCTGCGCCCGCCGCCGGACAGGCCGGTCACCACCACCAGGGAGGTGTCCGACTCGGCCGGCGCCGTCTCCCCCTCGGTCCGCCCCAGGTCACCCGCTGTACGCGCCTCGCTCACCCGCTACCCCCAGCCGTGGCGCCGCGGCCGGTCGGCCGCGCATGGTCAATCAGCGACTCTAACGGCTGCGACCCGGCCCGGGATTCCACGGGGTGACCACCGGAACATGTCGCCGCCCCCGGAACGGCTCGCCGGACGGGCGCTGTCGGGGGACGCTCGTAGACTGCGCGGATGGTCTCCCCCACCGATGAGCGGACCACCTCCGCACCGGCCGGCTCCCCACCGACCGGCGACGCGCTCGACGTGTTGCGGCGGGTCTTCGGGTACGACGCCTTCCGCGGCTTCCAGCAGGAGGTCGTCGAACACGTGGTAGCCGGCGGCGACGCGCTGGTGCTGATGCCCACCGGTGGCGGCAAGTCGCTGTGCTACCAGATCCCCGCGCTGGTCCGCGACGGCGTGGCGGTGGTCGTCTCGCCGCTCATCGCGCTCATGCAGGACCAGGTCGACACGCTCACCGCGGTCGGCGTCCGGGCCGGGTTCCTCAACTCGACCCAGGATCCCGCGCAGCGGCGCCGGGTCGAGGCGGCCTACCTCGCCGGTGAGCTGGACCTGCTCTACCTCGCCCCGGAAGGGCTGGCCGTGCGATCCACGCTCGGCCTGTTGGAACGCGGCCGGATCGCGCTGTTCGCGATCGACGAGGCGCACTGCGTGTCTCAGTGGGGGCACGACTTCCGCCCCGACTACCTCAACCTGTCGATGCTGCACGAGCGCTGGCCGGACGTACCGAGAATCGCGCTGACCGCCACCGCGACCCGGGCGACCCGCACCGAGATCGCCACCCGGCTGCGGCTCACCGAGGCCCGGCACTTCGTGGCCAGCTTCGACCGGCCCAACATCCAGTACCGCATCGTCCCCAAACGGGAACCACGCAAGCAGTTGCTGAGCCTGCTGCGTGACGAGCACCCCGGCGACGCCGGCATCGTCTACTGCCTGTCCCGCGCCTCGGTGGAGAAGACCGCCGAGTTCCTGGTCGCCAACGGCATCCCCGCGCTGCCGTACCACGCCGGGCTGGACGCCTCGACCCGCGCCGCCAACCAGCAGCGGTTCCTGCGCGAGGACGGCCTGGTCATGGTCGCCACCATCGCGTTCGGCATGGGCATCGACAAGCCCGACGTACGCTTCGTCGCCCACCTGGACCTGCCGAAGTCGGTGGAGGGCTACTACCAGGAGACCGGCCGCGCCGGGCGCGACGGGCTGCCGTCCACGGCCTGGCTGGCGTACGGGCTCCAGGACGTCGTGCAGCAACGCAAGATGATCGAGACGTCCGAGGGCGACCTGGCGCACCGGCGTAACCTCGCCGCCCACCTGGACGCCATGCTGGCGCTCTGTGAGACGGTCCGCTGCCGCCGTTCCCAGCTGCTCGAATACTTCGGCGAGACCGAGGTGGCCGACTGCGGCAACTGCGACACCTGCCTCGAACCGCCGGAGTCCTGGGACGGTACCGTCGCCGCGCAGAAGCTGCTGTCCACCGTCTACCGGCTCGACCGCGAACGCAACCAGCGGTTCGGTGCCGGGCACAGCATCGACATCCTGCTCGGCAAGCACACCGACAAGATCGATCAGCACGGCCACGACGCGCTCAGCACCTTCGGCATCGGCACCGAGCTGCGCGAGGCGGAGTGGCGTGGCGTGGTGCGGCAACTGCTCGCCGAGGGCCTGCTCGCCGTCGAGGGCGACTACGGCACGCTGGCACTGACCGACGCGAGCGCGGACGTGCTCGGCCGCCGCCGTACCGTCACCCTGCGCAAGGAGCCGGAACGTCCGGCGGGCGGCCGGTCCGCCAAACCCCGGGGCGCCGCCACAGTGGTCGCCGACCTGTCCCCCGCCGCCGCGCCCGTCTTCGAGCGGCTCCGCGCGTGGCGCGCGGCCACCGCCAAGGAGCAGGGCGTCCCGGCGTACGTCATCTTCCACGACGCGACCCTGCGGCAGATCGCCGCCGAGCCGCCCGCCTCGCTGGCCGAGCTGTCCCGGGTCAACGGGGTCGGCGAGAACAAGCTCGCCAAGTACGGCGAGGCGATCCTGGCCGTGCTCGCCGAGTCCTGACGCACGCGAAAAGGGCCCGGCCCCCGTGGTGGGGGTCGGGCCCTTTCGCGTGCGCCTTGCTCTTGCTCTTGCTCTGCAGCCGTTGGTGCGGCGGTTGGTCAGCTGGTGCTGTAGCCGCGGGTGGCGATCCAGTCGGCGAGGTTGTCGATGCTCATGCGGTAGGTGGCGGTGTTCGGGTCGGCGCTGTCGGCGATGGTGACGGTCTTGCCGTCGTCGCGGTAGCCGATGACGCTGATGTAGTGGCCGCCCTCGAAGGAGTGGGTGTTGCCGTCGGTGTCGGTGGCGGTGCCGGCGATGTTGGCGACCACGGCCCGGCCGGCGTCGACGGTCTTGACCACGTCAGCGCGAAGCTTGTCGGTCTGCTTGTCGTCGGCCTTGGGGGTGCTGATCTCGACCGACTTGTAGGCGTCCTTCGCGCCGGTCTCCTTGTTCAACACCGGGGTGATGTCGTTGATGGAGTTGGTGCCGGCCTCGGTGGTGCCCATCTCGCGGGCCATGGCGTGCACGTCGATGTTCTTGCCCTGTACGGACAGGGCGTTGCGGGCGGCGGCGGGGCCGCAGAAGTAGAAGTTGGGCTGCGCCTCGTAGCGGACGTCGAGTTCCCGCTCGCCGTGGCCCTTACGGTCGGTGGTGATCTGAGCGGTGCGCTCGGCCGGGGCGGCGTGGGCGGCGATCGCGGGGCCGGCGATGCCTCCGGTGGTGGCGGCGATACCGGCAGCGGTCAGAACGGTCTTACGCAGCAGAGTGGTAGCCATGATGGTTGCCTCCCTGAAGTGGGGGATAAGCGCGGCAGGGGGTGCCGCGAAGGGGGAAAGTCTTGAGGGGTGCCCGTCGGACGGGCGGCACGCGGGCGGCCCGGAGGGCCTGCTCTGCGCGGCTCGGGGATGTAACGACCACCGGGCCGGGGTCATTCCGGGACGGCGGTGCCCGTCGCTCGGGGATGTAACGACGACCGGGCCGGACCGATTCCCTGACCAATCCGGGCGCCTCGGCGGACCGGTGTCCGGCGCTCGACCTGGTGCCTGGGCGGTCAGCCATGTACAACGCCTGCACCCCACCCCCGATTCCGCCGTGAGCATGGCGCCGGCCACAACGCGCCACCCCGGCAAACCGGACACCGGTCCCAGGACGCGCCGGGCGGCAAATCGGGCACTTGTTGGGCACCAACTGCAAGATCAGGGGACGGGATGGCGGTTTCGCCCATCAGGAACAGGCGTGGCTGGAACGTCGTAGGTGTCAAAGGCGGGCGGAGACACCCACGGCGTTCCACCCACGGCAGCGACGGTGGTGGCGGGCCGGCGGACCGGACAACGGGCGTTTGTTGACGCACGCTGGACACCGGCCGGGGCCTACGACGGCAGGCGCGAGCAAGAGAAGGGTCAGGAACGGGGGGCGGCCGTGGGGGCGTCGGCTGGGGAGCCGTCCAGTGCGGCCAGGATCGCCTCGGCCGTACGCCTGCCCACCCCGGGCACCTCGGTGATCTCCTCCACGGTGGCGGACGACAGCCGCTTCAACGAGCCGAAGTGCCGCAGCAGCGCCTTGCGGCGTACGTCGCCGAGGCCGGGGATGTTGTCAAGCGCGGATTCGGTCATCCGCTTGGAACGCCGCTGCCTGTGGAACGTGATGGCGAACCGGTGCGCCTCGTCGCGGACCCGCTGCAGCAGGTAGAGCGCCTCGGAGGTGCGCGGCAGGATCACCGGGAACTCGTCGTCGGGCAGCCAGACCTCCTCCAGCCGCTTGGCCAGCCCGCACAACGCCACGTCGTCGATGCCCAGTTCGGCGAGCGCCTTCGCGGCGGCGGCGACCTGGGGCGGGCCGCCGTCGACCACGACGAGCTGCGGCGGGTACGCGAACTTGCGCGGCCGCCCGGTGGTCGGGTCGATGCCCGGCCGGTCGGGGTCGGAGGCGGTCTCCTCGCCCAGCTCACCGGTCTCGGCGCGGGCGTCGAGGTAGCGGGCGAAGCGCCGCCGCAGCACCTCGGACATGGCCGACAGGTCGTCGGTGGCGCCGCGCACGATGAACCGGCGGTATTCGCTCTTGCGAGGCAGCCCGTCCTCGAACACGACCATGCTGGCGACCACGTCGGTGCCCTGGATCTGGGACACGTCGAAGCACTCGATGCGCAGCGGTGAGGTGTTCATGGCGAGCGCGTCGGCGATCTCGTCGAGCGCCTGACTGCGGGTGGTCAGGTCACCGGCCCGCTTGAGCTTGTGCCGGGCCAGCGCGTCCTTGGCGTTGCGCTCGACGGTCTCCAGCAGCGACCGCTTGTCGCCGCGCTGCGGCACCCGCAGCGACACCCGGCTGCCCCGGCGGGCGGTGAGCCAGTCGGCGAGCGCCTCGGCGTCGCCCGGCAACTCGGGCACGAGCAGCTCGCGGGGCACATCGGCCTCGCCCTGCTCGCCGCCGTACACCTGGGTGCAGAAGTGGTGCACGAGGTCACCGGTGGTCAGTTCCTCGGTCTTCTCCACCACCCAGCCGCGCTGGCCGCGCACCCGGCCGCCGCGCACGTGGAAGACCTGCACGGCGGCTTCGAGCGGGTCGTCGGCGAACGCGACCACGTCGGCGTCGGTGCCGTCGCCGAGCACCACCGTCTGCTTCTCCATCGCCCGGCGCAGCGCCGCGACGTCGTCGCGCAGCCGGGCGGCCCGCTCGAACTCCAGCTGCTCGCTGGCGTCGAGCATCTCCTTCTCCAGCCGCCGGACCATGCTGTCGGTGCGGCCGGCCATGAAGTCGCAGAAGCCGTCCACGATCTCCCGGTGCTGTTCGGCGGTGACGCTGCCGACGCACGGCGCCGAGCACTTGCCGATGTAGCCGAGCAGGCAGGGCCGGCCGACCTGGCCGGCCCGCTTGAACACCCCGGACGAACAGGTCCGCGCCGGGAAGACCCGCAGCAGCAGGTCGAGCGTCTCGCGGATCGCCCAGGCGTGCGAGTACGGCCCGAAGTAGCGCACGCCCTTGCGCTTCACCCCGCGCATCACCTGCAACCGCGGGTATTCCTCGTCGAGCGTGACCGCGAGATAGGGGTAGGACTTGTCGTCGCGGTAGCGGACGTTGAACCGGGGGTCGTACTGCTTGATCCAGGTGTATTCCTGCTGGAGCGCCTCGACCTCGGTGGCGACGGTGATCCAGTCGACCGACTCGGCGGTGAACACCATCTGCCGGGTGCGCTGGTGCAGGCCGACCGGGTCGGCGAAGTAGGAGTTGAGCCGGCTGCGCAGGTTGCGCGCCTTGCCGACGTAGATCACCCGGCCGGTGCCGTCGCGGAAGCGGTAGACCCCTGGCGACTCCGGGATGGTGCCGGGCGCGGGACGGTAGGTCGAGGGGTCAGCCACGGCGTCAAGCCTAGTCCGCACCCCTGACACGCGACCGTCGCCGCGCCCCCGCCGACGGCGTGCCGACGGGGGCGCGGAACGGGTCAGGCCAGCTTGATCTGGTCGCCGTCGACCTTGATCTCCTTCGCCGCGAGCGGCTTGGTGGCCGGGCCACCCTTCACCGAGCCGTCGACGATCGAGAACCGGCTGTTGTGGCAGGTGCAGTTGATCGTGCCGCCGTCGACGTTCGACACCGGGCAGCGCTGGTGCGTGCAGATCGGGTCGAACGCCTTGAACTGGCCGGCCTCGGGCTGGGTGATCACCACACCCTGGCTGGCGAAGACGGCGCCGCCGCCGACCGGGATGTCCGAGGTGCGCGCCAGCGCGCTGCTGCCGTCCCGGTCGCCGCCGCCCGCGTCGCCGGTCGCGGTGGCGCCGGGCGGGCCGCCGCTGGTCGGGGCCGCCCCGGGGGACGCGTCGTCGTCACTGCCGCAGCCCGCGAGCACCACGGCTGCGCCCACCGCGCCGGCTCCGGCGAGCAGACTGCGGCGGCTCTGGGTGAACGGTCGGGTCAGCGCCTGATCATCACTCATGTCCGGCCTCTCTCTCGGCTTACTGCGGAACACGCACCAGCTTGCGGCACGGTTCATATTGACGCGTCAACGAACCGGGAGCCGCGTTGAAGGACGCCGGTCAGCGTGCCCCGGCGGGGACCTTGCGGGTCCGCGACTTGGCGCTGCCGTTGGCCTTCGCCGCCCGGGTGGTGGCCGCCTTGGCGCCCTTGGCCTCGCCGTCGAGCTTGAGGATCGGCCGCAGGAACTGCCCGGTGTGGCTCTCCGGCACCTCGGCGACCTCCTCCGGCGTGCCGGTGGCGATGACGGTGCCGCCCCGGTGACCGCCCTCCGGGCCCATGTCGATGAGCCAGTCGGCCGTCTTGATCACGTCGAGGTTGTGCTCGATGGTGATGACCGTGTTGCCCTTGTCGACCAGGCCCTCCAGCACCATCAGCAGCTTGCGGATGTCCTCGAAGTGCAGGCCGGTGGTGGGCTCGTCGAGCACGTAGACGGTGCGGCCGGTGGAGCGCTTCTGGAGTTCGGAGGCGAGCTTGACGCGCTGCGCCTCGCCGCCGGACAGCGTCGGCGCGGGCTGGCCGAGGCGGACGTAGCCGAGGCCGACGTCGACGAGCGTCCGGAGGTGCCGGTGGATGGCCGGGATGGCGGAGAAGAACTCGGCCGCCTCCTCGATCGGCATGTCCAGCACCTCGGCGACCGTCTTGCCCTTGTAGTGCACCTCGAGCGTCTCGCGGTTGTAGCGCGCGCCCTTGCACACCTCGCAGGGGACGTAGACGTCCGGCAGGAAGTTCATCTCGATCTTGATCGTGCCGTCGCCGGAGCACGCCTCGCAGCGCCCGCCCTTGACGTTGAACGAGAACCGACCCGGGCCGTACCCCCGGACCTTGGCCTCGGTGGTCTCGGCGAACAGCTTGCGGATGTGGTCCCAGACGCCGGTGTAGGTGGCCGGGTTGGAGCGCGGCGTCCGCCCGATCGGCGACTGGTCCACGCCGACGACCTTGTCCACGTTCTCCAGGCCGGTGATCCGAGTGTGCCGGCCGGGCACCAGCCGGGCACCGTTGATCTGGTTGGCGAGCACCGTGTAGAGGATGTCGTTGACGAGCGTCGACTTGCCCGAGCCGCTGACGCCGGTGACCGCGATGAGCTGGCCCAGCGGGAAGCTCACGGTGAGGTTGCGCAGGTTGTGCTCGCGCGCGCCGTGCACCACCAGTTCGCGGCCCGGGGTCTGCGGCCGGCGGCCGGCCGGCGTCGGGATGGCCTTGCGCCCGGCCAGGTACGCCCCGGTGACCGACTCGGTGTTGTCGAGCAGCGCCGGCACCGACCCGCTGTGCACGATCTTGCCGCCGTGCTCGCCCGCGCCCGGGCCGATGTCGACGATCCAGTCCGCCACCCGGATGGTGTCCTCGTCGTGCTCGACCACGATCAGCGTGTTGCCCAGGCCGCGCAGCCGCAGCAGCGTCTCGATGAGCCGGTGGTTGTCGCGCTGGTGCAAGCCGATCGACGGCTCGTCGAGCACGTAGAGCACGCCGACCAGGCCGGAGCCGATCTGGGTGGCCAGCCGGATGCGCTGGGCCTCACCGCCGGAGAGCGTGCCGGCCGGGCGATCCAGCGAGAGGTAGTCCAGACCGACGTCGAGCAGGAACTTCAGCCGGGCGTTGATCTCCTTGAGCACGCGCTCGGCGATCATCTTCTGCCGGTCGGTCAGCTCGATGCCGGCGAGCAGGTCGGCCGCCTCGCCGACGGAGAGGTTGCAGACCTCGGCGATGCTCTTGCCGGCCAGGGTGACCGCGAGCACCTCCGGCTTGAGCCGGGTGCCGCCGCAGGCCGCGCAGGGCACGTCCCGCATGTAACCCTCGTACTTGTCCCGGGACCACTCCGACTCGGTGTCGGTGTGCCGACGCTCGATCCACTGCACCACACCCTCGAAGCCGGTGTAGTAGGAGCGCTCGCGGCCGTACTTGTTGCGGTAGCGCACGTGCACCTGGTCGTCGGAGCCGTGCAGGATCGTCTTCTGCGCCCGCGACGGCAGCGCCCGCCACGGGGTGTCGATGTCGAAGTGCTCGGCCTCGCCGAGCGCCTCCAGCAGCCGCAGGAAGTATTCGAGGTTGTGCCCGGTGGCCCAGGGCTGGATCGCACCCTCGCGCAGCGTGCGCTCCGGGTCGGGGATGACCAGCTCCGGGTCGACCTCCTTCTTGGTGCCGAGGCCGGTGCACTCCGGGCAGGCGCCGTACGGGGCGTTGAAGGAGAAGACCCGGGGTTCCAGGTCCTCGATCGCGAGCGGGTGGTCGTTCGGGCAGGCCAGGTGCTCGGAGTAGCGGCGTTCCCGGGCCGGGTCGTCCTCCGGCAGGTCGACGAAGTCGAGCAGCACCAGGCCGCCGGAGAGACCGAGCGCGGCCTCGACCGAGTCGGTCAGCCGCTGCTTGGCGCTGGGCTTGACGCTGAGCCGGTCGATCACCACCTCGATGGTGTGCTTCTCCTGCTTCTTGAGCTTCGGCGGCTCGGTCAGCGGGTGCACCACGCCGTCGACCCGGGCCCGGGCGTAGCCCTTGGCCTGGAGCTCGGCGAACAGGTCGACGTACTCGCCCTTCCGGCCGCGCACCACCGGCGCGAGCACCATGAACCGGGTGCCCTCGGCCATGGCCAGGACCCGGTCGACGATCTGCTGCGGGCTCTGCTTGGAGATCCGCTCGCCGCAGATCGGGCAGTGCGGCTCGCCGATGCGGGCGAACAGCAGGCGGAGGTAGTCGTAGACCTCGGTGATGGTGCCGACGGTGGAGCGGGGGTTGCGCGAGGTGGACTTCTGGTCGATGGAGACGGCGGGACTGAGGCCCTCGATGAAGTCGACGTCGGGCTTGTCCATCTGGCCGAGGAACTGCCGGGCGTACGACGACAGCGACTCGACGTAGCGGCGCTGCCCCTCGGCGAAGATGGTGTCGAACGCCAGGCTCGACTTGCCCGAACCGGAGAGCCCGGTGAAGACGATCAGGGCGTCCCGGGGCAGGTCGAGACTGACGTCACGCAGGTTGTGCTCGCGCGCGCCACGGATGATCAGTCGGTCGGCCACGGTGCGTGTGCTCCCGGAAGAAGAATATGAGGCGGATCTGTGCACCAGACGCCGGGTCTGGGTGGTTTTCACAGGTTGTCGGGGGCGCAGAGAAGACGCCCCGGCAACTCTAGCCCCGACGTATGACAACTTCCGTCGCGCGAACATTCCCCCAGCTCAGGCCGGTCGGGCGCGAACCACGCAGGTCCACCCGACCGGCCCGGGCCGGCTCAGAATGCCCCGGGAGCGGGCGGAGTCGCCGGACGTCCGGTGCGTCGCCGACCGGCCCGCCATCCTCCCCGCCGTTCGGCCGCCAGCCGGGCCGCGCGGCGACCGCCCTCGTGCTCGATCTCCCGCTGCAGCCGCCGCCAGCTCTCCCAGCGGCGCACCGGCAGCTCGCCGTCGTCCAGCGCGGCCCGCACCGCGCAGCCCGGCTCGGCGTCGTGGGCACAGTCGGCGTACCGGCAGCCGGCGGCCAGCTCGGTGATGTCGGCGAACGCCCGGTCCAGCCCGGCCGCGCCGTCGAGCAGGCCGACCGCCCGTACCCCGGGGGTGTCCAGCACCGCTCCCCCACCCGGCAGCGGCACCAGCGACCGCCAGGTGGTGGTGTGCCGGCCCTTGCCGTCGACCCGGCGGATCGCCTGGGTGCGCATCACGTCCGCCCCGGCCAGCGCGTTGACCAGGCTCGACTTGCCGGCCCCGGAGGGGCCGAGCAGGCCGAGCGTGCGGCCCGGGGCGACGTGCCGGCGCAGCGGCGCCAGGCCGGTGCCCCGCTCGGCGCTGACCGGCAGCACCGGCACCCCCGGCGCGAGGTCGGCCAGTTGCCGGGCCACCGCCGCCGGGTCGGCGGCCAGGTCGGCCTTGGTGAGCACGACGAGCGGCTCCGCCCCGGATTCGTGCGCCAGGGAGAGCAGCCGTTCGATCCGCGCGGCGTCCGGTTCCGGGTGCACCGGCTCGACCACCGCGGCGGCGTCGAGGTTGGCGGCCAGCACCTGGCCGCTGGAGTCCTTGCCCGCGGTGCGCCGCACCAGCGCGGTACGCCGCGGCAGCACCACCTCCACCGTGACCGGGCCGTCCGGCCAGGTGGACAGCAGCACCCAGTCACCCGCGCAGGGCAGCGCGGTCAGGTCGCGGGCGGCGGCGGACAGCACGCCGCCGCCGAGGCTGGCCCGCACCGGCCCTTGCGGGCACAGCACGGTGCAGACGCCCCGGTCCACCCGGGCGACCCGCCCGGGACGGTGGCCGGCGCGCCGGTCGAGACGGTCCGCCCAGCCGGCGTCCCAGCCGAGGGCGGTCAGATCGAGAGTCATGGTGTCCTCATCGGTGTCGAGGGGAGATACGGCGGAACACACGCGCTGCGACCGGCATGCACACCACCTCCCCTCCGACTCCCGGTGCCGCGTTCGCGACGACGTGGACGCCTGGCGCGTGCGGCGCCGGTCCGATGTCGTCGGCCCCGACGGTAGGTGTCCCGCCGACGCGCCGAAAGCGATTTCCCCCCGGGCACGGCCCGGTCCGGCCCGCTAGGGTCGGACGGGTGAGAACGCGATGACCGCCGACCCCCTGCTGCTGACCGGCCCGCTGGCCGAGGCGAACGACCGGCTGCTGCGTACCGTGTCCGGCCTGACCGCCGCGGACGTCGCGGCGCCCTCCCTGCTGCCGGGCTGGTCCCGCGCGCACGTGCTCACCCACCTGGCCCGCAACGCCGACGGGTTCGTCAACCTGCTCACCTCGGCGCGCACCGGCGAGGAGATCCCGATGTACGCCTCGGCGCAGGCCCGCGCCGACGACATCGACGCCGGCGCCGGGCGCGGCCCGGCCGACCTGCTGGACGACCTGCGCCGCAGCGGCCAGCGCTTCGACGCGGCGGTCGCGGCGATGCCCGCCGACGCGTGGGGCGCCACGGTGCAGACCCGGCGCGGCCCCTGGCCGGCGGCGATGCTGGTCTGGGGCAGGCTGCGCGAGGTCGAGGTGCACCACGTCGACCTGGCGGCCGGTTACCGGCCCGCGGACTGGCCGGACGCGTTCGCCCAGCGGCTGCTGCACGAGGTGGTGACCGGGCTGGCCGGTACCCCGGCCGCGCCGGCCATGGTGCTGCGTTTCGACGGCGCGGCGTCCGAACTCGTCGTGGGTGACCCCGAGGGGGCGCCCACGGTCACCGGCCCCGCGCCGGAACTCGCCGCCTGGCTCACCGGCCGGGGCGCGGGCGACCTGCTCACCGTCGAACCCGACGGTCCTCTGCCGAACCCACCGGAATGGATCTGAACATCGTCATGACCTACACCGGAGACGTCACGCCCGGCGGTCCGCCGGCCGTGCGCGAGCTCGACCGGCTCACCGTCACCAAGCTGTCGGTGGGCCCGATGGACAACAACGCCTATCTGCTGCGCTGCAACGCCACCGGCGAGCAGGTGCTCATCGACGCCGCGAACGAGGCGCCGCGCCTGCTGGAGCTGGCCGGCGACGGCGGGCTGGCCGCCGTGGTGACCACCCACCAGCACATGGACCACTGGGTCGCGCTGGAGGAGGTGGTGGCCAAGACCGGGGCGCGCGCGCTGGTCCACGCCGACGACGCCGAGGGTCTGCCCATCTCCGCCGAGCGGCTCGCCGACGGCGACACGGTGCCGGTCGGCGACTGCGCGCTGGAGGTCATCCACCTGCGCGGGCACACGCCGGGCTCGATCGCGCTGCTCTACCGCGACCCGGCCGGCCCCCCGCACCTCTTCACCGGTGACTCACTTTTTCCGGGCGGCGTGGGCAACACGGACCAGGACCCGGAGCGCTTCGGCCGGCTCATCGACGACGTCGAGGCCAAGCTCTTCGACCGGCTGCCGGACGACACCTGGTTCTACCCGGGCCACGGCAAGGACAGCACCATCGGCGCCGAGCGGCCCGCGGTGCCGCAGTGGCGCGCACGCGGCTGGTGAGCACGCCCGGTCCGGCCTCCCCCGTGACGGCCGGGCCGGGCGCGGTCAGCCGGTGACCGCCCGCAGCCGCCGCCGGGTGGCGAGCAGCACCGGGCCGGCCAGCAGCAGCCCGACCGCCATGGTCAGCACCGTGGGGTTCAGCGCCGCGGGCAGCAGGCCGGTCAGTGCCCGTGCGGCGAGCCCCAGCGCCACGTAGAGCCCCGCCCAGGCGGTGGCTCCGGCCGCCGCGCAGACCAGGAACCGCCGGTACGACATCCGCAGCCCGCCCGCGGCCAGCGGCAGCAACGCGTTGAACACCGGCAGGAACGGCGCCACCAGCACGATCCGTCCGCCGCCGCGGTGCAGCAGCGTCTCGGCGGCGGCCCAGCGGGACTCGCCGATCCAGCCGCCCACCCGGCTGTCCCGCAGCCGCCCGCCCCAGCGCCGGCCGGCGAAGAAGCTCAGCGACCAGCCGGCCAGGCAGCCCGCGACCACCGCCGCGACGGTGAACGCCCCACCGGCCGGACGACCCGCGCCGACCGCCGCGAGGACCGCGGCGTCGCCGGGCACCAGCACCCCGATCAGGGGTACGGCGTCGGCGAGCATGACCACGCCGAGCAGCCCCATCAGCAGGGTGGTGGGCAGCTCACCGGCGGCGGCCACGAGTTCGTTCATGAGCTGCACGCTATGCGGCGGGGGCACGCCGGCACATCGGGCATGATCCCCCAGTGGTCCCCGACACCCGGCCGGGGAGACCCCTAGGGTCAGGCGGGTCAGCGGGGGCGGAGCACCTGCACCCGGCGTACCGGGGAGTCGACGTAGGGTTCCGTGGTCGGCACCGGATAGCTGGCCACCAGTTCCAGCCCGTCCGGCGGCAGGTGGCCCCGGTCCGGGTCGCCGACCAGCACCTGTACGCCGTGTGCGGCGCAGCGCCGCAGGTACGGCAGGACCCGGGCGGCCAGGCCCGCGTCGTAGAGCGCGTCCCCTGCCACCAGCAGGTCGGCGCCCGCCACCCCGTCGAGCAGGTCGGCGCCGTCGGCCGTCACCCGGACCCGGTTGGCCCGCGCGTTGACGGTGACCGCCGCCACCGCGTACGGGTCGATGTCGTTGGCGACCACCTCGTCGGCGCCGGCGAGCGCGGCGGCGATGGCGACCAGCCCCGATCCGGCGCCCAGGTCGAGCACCCGTCGCCCGGCGGCCAGCTCCGGGTGGTCCAGCAGGTGCCGGGCGAGCGCCTGCCCACCGGCCCACACCGACGCCCAGTACGGCGGCGGCAGCGACCGCCCGGCGGCGGCCTCCATCCGGGCCCACCACAGGATGGCGTCCTCGGCCAGGTGCAGACGCACCTCCGGCACGAACGGCGTACCGACCAGGCGCAGGCGGTCCGGCCCCGCGCCGGGCGCCGCGATCTCCTGCTCCAGGTCGGCCAGAGCCGTCTGCCTGCTCATCGGGGCAAGCATGCCGCGCCCCGCCCGGCGGCGGGGTCTTTTTCCGGTCCCGCACGTATTCACGGGCGCGCCGCGCGCTTCCGGCAGCGGATTCCGGTCCGGACGGTTACTGTCGGGGTGGTACAGGGCGATCACCGGCCGCGGAGCCGATGCTCGCCCGCATTGGAACAGGGAGAGACGCATGGCAACCGGCACGGTCAAGTGGTTCAACTCGGAAAAGGGCTTCGGCTTCATCGAGCAGGACGGCGGAGGCCCGGACGTGTTCGTCCACTACTCGGCCATCCAGAGCAGTGGCTACCGCGAGCTGAACGAGGGCCAGAAGGTCGAGTTCGAGGTGACCCAGGGCCAGAAGGGCCCGCAGGCGGACAACGTCCGTCCGATGTAACGCGTGCCGGTGGCGGCGGTCGGGATCCGACCGCCGCCGCAGTGCATCCTCAGGACGGCGCGGCCGGCAGGTCGCGCCGTTTCCGTAGTGGCCCGGCCAGCAGGATCAGCGGGGTCAGCGCCAGCCAGGCGGTCATCGCCCGGATCGCGCCGCCCGGCCCCCAGACCGCGCCCAGCGCCCCGGCGAGCAGAGCGGCCAGCGGAATGGTGCCGTAGTTGAGCAGATGCATGCTCACCGTCACCCGGCCGAGCAGCCGGTGCGGCGTGTACGTCTGCCGGAAGCTGCCCTTCACCACGTTGCCGACGGCGACGCCGAGGCTCACCAGCACCCCGCCGAGCACCAGCCAGCCGGTGCGCGCGCCGGGTCCGGCGAGCGGGATGAGCAGCGCGGGCGGGCCGGTCAGGACGCCGGCGACCAGCAGCGTACGGGCGCTGCCGAGCCGGCGGGACAGGCGCGCGGCGAGCGCGGCGCCGATCACGCCCCCGAGGCTGGCGAGTCCGATCAGGAGGCCGACGAGGCCCGCCGGAAGGTCGGCCGAGCGGACCAGGAACACCACGAGCACCGCCTGGTAGCCGGTGAGGCCGATGTTGCTCGCCGCCCCGAAGACCGTCAGAACCCGCAGGTACGGGTCGCGGACGACGAACCGCAGCCCGGCGGCGACCTCGCGGCGCAGCGACGTCGACCCGGCCGGACGGTGCGGGCGGGGTTCGGAGGCACGGATGCGACGCAGGCACAGCGCGGACAGCAGGAAGCTGAACGCGTCCAGCGCCACCGCGGTCACCGCGCCGACAAGCTGGGCGACCAGACCGGCCAGTCCCGGCCCGACCAGGTAGCTCGCCGTCTGGGTGGCGTGCAGCCGCGCGTTGGCCTCGGGCACCTGCTCGGGACGCAGCAGCGTGGGCAGGTAGACCTGGTCGGCGGTCTCGAAGAAGACCCGGGCCAGGCCGGCGCCGAGCGCCACGATCAGCAGGTGCCCGACGGTGAGCAGCCCGGCCAGGGCGGCCACCGGCACGCTCGCGAACAGCGCCGCGGCGGCGAGGTCGGCGGCGATCATCACGGGCCGGCGGCGGACCCGGTCGACCCACGCCCCGACCGGCAGGCCGGCGAGCAGCCACGGCAGCCAGGCCGCGGCGGTGAGCACCGCCACCTGGAACGTGGTCGCGTCGAGCACCGCGACCGCGACCAGCGGCAGCGCCACAGCGGTCATGTTGCTGCCCACGGCGCTGACCGTGTGACCGGTCCAGAGCAGCCGGAAGTCGCGGTGCCGGGACAGCCGGGCGGGCGGCACCTCGACCGGCCCGGAGGTGCGCGCGGGAGCGGTCACGGCCGGCCCGGCACGCCGTGGGCGAACACGAAGACCGGCTCGCGGCGCTGCCCGTCCTCGGGCACCGGCCGGTCGGCCCACCTGGCGAACAGCGCGATCACCTCGCGGCTGAGTTCGGCCAGCTCGTCGGGGGTCAGGTGCAGCCACTTGTCGGTGCTGAACGGCCCCTCGCCCCACGCGGCGTGGGCCTCGTCGGAGGCGGCGTGCCAGGCGCGGACCAGCTCGGCGTGCCGCTCCAGGTTGAGCGAGCTGGCCGCGTCGGCCACCAGCCGGGCCGCCGGGTCGTCGTCGAAGTCGCTGTTGGACCAGCGCACCCCGCGGTCGCGCAGCCGCCACCAGCGTTCCCGGCGGTCGCGGGCCAGCTCGGGCGCCTCGACCAGCAGGTCGGCGGCGGCGAGCACCTTGAGGTGGTGGCTGACGTTCGCGGGCGCCTGGCCGGTGTGCTCGGCGAGCATGCCGACGGTGCACGGGCCGTACACCTTGAGGACGTCCATGAGCCGGCGGCGCAGGGGGTGGGCGAGCGCGGCGAGCACCCGCGAGTCGGTGACCTGCCGGACGGTGGGTTCCATGCGGCGAGTCTGGCATTCGCAAGAGCTGTTGCGCAACAGCTCTTGCCGAATTGCCCGGACCGCGGCGCCGCGACGCGACGGTCGCGGCGCCGGGCGGTCAGGCGGTCAGCCGCCGGGACAGTTCGTCGGCGACGTCCCGGGCGATCTGCGGCGGGATGGCCTCGGCGATCTTCTCCGGCGGCAGCCCGGCCAGCACCCCGGAGACGATCTGCTCCTCGTCGGTGAAGTCCTTGCCGGACAGTTCGTTCACCTGCGCCACCAGCGCCGGCCAGGCGCGCAGCATCGCCAGCATCTGCTGCAACGGCGAGTTCGCCATCGGCGGATTGACCAGCCCGGTGGTGTTTGCCGGCGAGATGAGCCAGTTGCGCAGGTTCTGCAGGTCGGCCAGGACGTCGCCGACGGTACGGTTCTTGGCGCCGGTGTCGCGGATGAGCTTGTCGGTCTGTTCCATGTCGTCCTCCGGTTTCGCGATGGCGATCATCCCGATCGCGGTCAGATAGCGGCGGAACAGCGGGGTCTGGTCCCGGCCCGCCTTCGTGGAGTCGCGGAAGAAGCTGAAGTGGGTGTGGAACAGGTGGCTGCTGTCGCCGCCGGTGCGCCGTCCCAGCCGGTCCCAGCGGCGTACGGTCCGCCCGTCCGGCGAGTAGATGACCTCCCGGATGTCCCGGGTGTCCGCGGCGTTCGCCACGCACTGCGCCACCATCCAGGTGGAGAACGTCCGCAGATTGTGCGTGCCGCCACCGGAGCGGACGGAGAACGTGCCGACGTCCAGCGCCGACGCGTACAGCGTGAGCCCCGACCGGTCCCGGTTGGACTCCACCACCGAGTAGTCGTTCGTGACGACCCGGTCGGAGCCGCAGTGGTAGCCGCCGCGGTGGTTGACGTCTCCGACGATGCCGACCTCCGCCGGCTCCAGGTCGTCGGCGCGTACGGCGTTCTTGTCGACGTTGAGGTAGGTGAGTAAGAGATTCCGGACGGCCAGCAGGTTCGCCGGGGCCGACGTCATGACAGATCCCCTTCCGATCGATGACCGGCGAGGGCACGAAAATCACACCGCGTGATGACATGCGATCCGCGGACGCGCCCCGCCGGATAACTGCACGGCACCGGGCACTTGCTCCGAGCTTAACCACGGTTAGGCAGAAGTGCCCAGCTCAGAAGCGGTTTTTTGAACTATCAGCCCGCTGTGGACGGTGCCGGAACGAGCGGCAGCACCAGTGCCGAGGGATGCTCGCGATCGTGGAGGATCTCCCGCCATCCAGCACGGAGGGTCACGGCGGTGCCGAGCGGCTCACCGGTGCCGGGATTGCGCGCGTATCGCGGGTGAGCGCCGCCGGAGACCTGCACGCGCAGCCGGTGCCCGGGCGCGAATCGGTACGCCGTGGGCCAGAGCGTGACCGGCACGGTGACCACGCCGGACGGATCGCGCGGGAACCGGCCTGGCTCGACGCGGACCAGGCCGTCGCAGACGTTCCACGAGCGCCCGCGCCGGTCCACGTCGCACAGACGCACGAACACGTCCAGGTACGACAGTTCGCTGCGCAGGTGGATCTCGGCGCGTACCGGCCCGGCCACCTCGACCGGCTCACGCAACCGCTCAGTGGTGTAGGTCAGCACGTCCGGGCGCGCCTCGACCGGCCGGTTGTCCACCGCGCCGGCCCGCTGGGCCACCAGCAGCGGGCCGCCGAGCGACGGGGTGGGGTCGGCCGGGTCGTACCAGATCCGGTCCGGTGCGCCGTGCTCCTGCGGTTCCGGGGCCAGCCCGCCGGCGGATCGCAGATGCCATCGCGCGGGGGTGGCCGGTGGCGGCCAGTCCGGCAGGTCGCGCCAGCCGCCGCCGTCGCCGCCGACGTGCACCCGCACCGGCGCGCGGTCCGGCCCGGGCCGCCCGGCCAGGTGGGTGTCGAGCCAGTCCAGGCCCTCCCGCAGCGACGCCAGGAGCAGCCCCGGGCTGCCGTGCGTCCACGGCCCGACGACCAGGCGGGTACGCGTCCCGGCGGCCCGCAGGCGGGCGTAGTCGTCGAGCTGGGCCGGCAGGAAGATGTCCTGCCAGCCGCTGACCATCGCCACCGGGGCGCGGACCTCGGTGATCCGGTCGCCGAAGACCCGGGTACGCCAGTAGTCGGCGCCGGGCGTGTGGTGGCGCAGCCACTCCTGGAAGAACGGCACCGTGACGCCGGTGGCGACCCGGTCGGCCTCGGCCAGCGGCAGATGCGCCAGGGCCCGGGCGAGGCGGGGCTGGCCGCGCTTGAGTTCCCACTGCCGGGCCAGCCAGGGCACGGTCTGCGCCTGGAGCAGCTCGGCCCACGTGAGCACCGTGTCGAGGGCGAACGACTCCCCCGCGTACGTCGAGTCGCGGGTGCCCGAAGCGGTCACCACGGCGACCATCGCGCGCAGCTCGTCGCCCGCCTCGGCGGCGAGCGCCCACTGCACGAAGCCCTGGTAGCTGGCGCCGAACATGCCGAACGCGCCGGTCCACCACCGCTGGCGGCGCAGCCAGTCGAGCGTGTCGAGACCGTCGTCGCGCTCGTGCACCAGCGGCGCGAACTCGCCGCCGGAGCCGAACGTGCCGCGGCACGACTGGATCACCACGTGGAAACCCCGCTCGGCGATCAGGCGGCCCAGCAGCCGGACCGGTCCGCCGCGCCCGTACGGGGTGCGGATCAGCACGCACGGCGCGGCGGGCAGGCCGGGCGCGTAGTGGTCGGTGCGCAGCGTCACTCCGTCGCGTACCCGGACCGGGATGTCCCGGGTGACGGTGACCCGCCCGGTGCGGGCGGCGGGCAGTCGCAGCGCCGCGGTGGCCGCCCGGGTGGCGAGCCGCACGATCAGGCGTCTCCGGACCCGGCGCCACGGCGGGGCGCGGCGCGGATCTCGTCCCGGTGGGTACGCATGGAGTGCACCATCTCGGCCATGAACCGGTGCACCACGGCCAGCTCGTCGTCGCTGAAGCGTTCCATCACCTCGTCGGTACGGCGGCCGAGCGGCCCGAAGAAGCTCTGCGCCAGCGTGGCGCCCCGGTCGGCGTAGTGCAGGAGGATCTTGCGGCGGTCGGCGGTGTCCCGGTCGCGCCGGATGTGGCCGCCGCGCTCCAGCCGGTCGACGAGCGCGGTCACGGAGCCGGAGGAGAGGTTGAGCGCCTCGCCGAGACGGCCGGGGGTGATCGGGTCGCCCACCAGCTCGGCCTCCATGACCGCGATCAGGGCGTACAGGTCGGTGGCGTTGAGCCCGTGCAGCCCGGCGAACGCGTGCCCGATGTGCTGCGCGTCGACCGAGTAGCGGCGCAGGTCGTTTGTGATGTCGGCGACCATGCGACCGCGCGGGTCGTCGCGTCGCCGGTACATCCTGTGCGCCGCCACCGCTTGCCGCCACCCCCCCTGTCGAACAGTTCCGGTTGCAGCATAGAACCACCCCGGATAATCTCGCTCATCAAGATACTCGTTTAGAGAGAATCCCCCGCGACCAATATGTGAGGGCATCAGATGTCTCTGTTCACCCGCGTCGTCCGGGGCCGGCTGGCCGCCTGGCTCACGCTGGCCGCCGCACTCGTCGTCGGCGTGGTCGCCTTCGGGCTTCCGAAGCCGGACAATCCGGCGCCCGTCTCCGACACCGGCCTGTCCGTGGAGTGGCAGTCGACACAGGTCGAGCGGCTCCAGGAGCAGTTGCCCTCCAAGGACGCCCAGACCGCCCTGGTGGTGGTCAGCCGCGCCGACCGGGCTCCGCTGAGCGGGGCCGACCGCAGCGTGCTCGACGGCCTCGGCGGCGAGTTGAACTCGCTCGCCGCCGGCGGGCGGGTCTCCCCCGCCCAGGTCTCCCCGGACGGCACTGTGGCGCTGGTCGCGGTGCCGCTGTCCACCGAGGGCGGCCCGTCGGCGGTGGTCGACGAGGTGGAGAAGCTCCGCGAGGCGGTCGGTGACCTGCCCGGCGAGCTGACCGTCGAGGTCACCGGCGGCCCGGCGTTCACCGCGGACCTGGGCAAGGTGTTCCAGGGCGCGGACACCACGCTGCTGCTGGTCACCGCCGCCGTGGTGGCGGTGCTGCTGCTCGTCACCTACCGCAGCCCGTTCCTGTGGCTGGTGCCTCTGCTGGTCGTCGGCGCAACCGAGCAGATCACGCTGCGCGTGGTGGAGTCCCTCGTCCCGGCCTTCGGCATCTACCTGCCCAGCGGGCAGGTCACGGGCATCGCCAGTGTGCTGGTGTTCGGTGCCGCCACCAACTACGCGCTGCTGCTCATCGCCCGCTACCGGGAGGAGCTGCGCCGCGAGGAGGACCGGTTCGCCGCCATGCGCTCGGCGCTGCGCCGCACCGCCGAGCCGATCCTGGCCAGTGGCAGCACCGTCGTCCTCGGCGTGCTCACGCTGCTGCTGTCCGAGCAGGAGACCAACCGGGCGCTCGCCCTGGCCTGCGCCACCGGTGTGATCCTCGCCATGCTCTCCGCCCTGTTCGTGCTCCCCGCCGCCCTGCTGCTGTTCGGCCGGGGCCTGTTCTGGCCGTTCGTCCCCCGCGTCGGCAGCGCCGCCCGCGAGGGCCGGATCTGGGGCCGTCTCGGCGAGATGGTGGTCCGCCGGCCGCTGCCGGTCGCCGCGCTCGCCGTCCTGCTGCTCGCCGGCCTCGCCCTCGGCGGCCTGGGCATCCGCACCGGGCTGTCCGAGACCGAGCAGTTCAGCGAGAAGCCCGAGGCGGTCGCCGGAGCCGAGACGCTCGCCCGGGCGTTCCCGGCCGGCAGCACCCAGCCGGTCGCGGTGCTCACCACCCCGCAGGCCGCTCAGGCCGTCCTGGCCGCGGCGGGCGGCGTCGACGGGGTCGCCTCGGCCCGGCCCGGCGCCGCCGGGGACCGGGTCGCCCAGATCGACGTGGTGCTCACCGCCGAGCCGGGCAGCGCCGCCTCCGACCGGGCCGTGGTGGCGCTGCGCGACGCCGTGGCCGCCGTACCGGACTCGGCACCGCCCGCCGTGGACGGAGCGGACGCCCCCGGCGGTGCCCTGGTCGGTGGTTCGGTCGCCGCGACGTACGACTCGAACGAGGCGAACACCAAGGACCTCAAGCTGATCCTGCCGCTGATCCTGCTGCTGGTCGGCGCGGTGCTGGTGCTGCTGCTGCGCGGGCTCCTGGCGCCGCTGCTGCTGGTGCTGACAGTCATCGCCTCGTTCTTCGCCAGCCTCGGCGCGGCCTGGCTGCTCTTCGACCACGTGCTGGACTTCCCGGCGCTGGACAGCGGGGTGCTGCTGCTCGCGTTCGTGTTCCTGGTGGCGCTCGGCGTCGACTACAACATCTTCCTGGTCACCCGGGCCCGGGAGGACGCCCGGCGCACCGGCACCCGCGACGGGATGCTGTCGGCGCTGCGGGTCACCGGCGGCGTGATCACCAGCGCCGGCATCCTGCTGGCCGCAGTGTTCGCGGTGCTCGGCGTGCTGCCGCTGATCACGCTCACCCAGATCGGCATCATCGTCTGCATCGGTGTGCTGCTGGACACGCTGCTGGTCCGGACGGTGCTGGTGCCGGCGCTGGCGTTCCTGCTCGGTGACCGGTTCTGGTGGCCGGGACGGATCAAGCGGGACGCCGACGCGCCCGCCACGACGCCGGCCGAGCCGGTCGCCGCGCGGGACTGACCGGACGGGCGGGGGCCGGCGCGTACGCCGGCCCCCGCCCGTTCGTCCGGTCGCCCGTTCGTCGGTTCGCTCAGAAGCTCAGGCACTCGCACTCGGTCATCAGCGCCCGCACGTTGCGCACGTACTGCGGGTTGGGGATGGTCAGCGGCTGATCCTCCCGCGCCACCGCGCCGTGCCCGTAGTTGTAGGCCGCGATCACGGCGTTGAGCAGGCAGGAGTTCAGCTCGCTGGTGCACAGCGAGGCGTCGAGCCGGTAGTCGGACTCGAAGTACATGTCGCCGATGTACTTGGTCAGCCAGGCCAGGTAGGTGCCGCCCAGGTAGGCGTTGTCCCGGTAGGCGTCGATGTCGTACGACTGGCCGAACCGCTGGTTCATCCACTCCGCCGTGGCCGGCATGACCTGCATCAGCCCGACCCCGCCGTCACAGGCGATGATGTTGGACTGCCACCCGCTCTCCTGCCAGGCGGTGGCCTTCAGCAGCGCCGACGGGATGCGGATGTCCGGCGCCGAGGTCGGCCAGTAGGTCCGCGCCGCGGCGTCGGCGAGCGCCGCCTTCACCTGGCTCTGGCTGGCCTTGGTGCCCCGGTAGCTCGGCTTGCAGCCGTCGTCGGCCGGCTTCGGCGGCGCCGGTGGCACCTGGGTCTCGGTCGGCGGCTTCGGCCGGGCCAGCGGCGCCGTCGACGTGCGGGACGGCTTCGCCCGCGGCTTCGGTTTCGCCGACGCGCTCGGGCTGGGCCGTCCGCCCATCGCCGCGACCGCCGGTGGCTCCTCGCTCGGCGCGTCGGCGGGCGCCTCCTGCGGCTGGTCCGCCGGGGCCGCAGTGGGCAGGTCCGCAGCGACCTCCCGGACCGGCCGTTCCTCCTCGCCGCACGCCGTGAGCGTGGCCGCCGCGACCAGTGCCACCACTGTCACGGCCCACCGGCCGAGTCCTCGCCGCATCGGACCTCCCCGTAGTCCCCCGTCGGCGCACCCTAGCAAGGATCGACAGGTCCGGGGGGTACCCGGAACGCGGACCGGCGCCGCCGGGGCCGGGGCGGCGACTCCCCCGCCACCGCGCCGGCCGGTCGCTCGTCCCGGTCGGCCAGGCGGTCCCGGGTCGCCCACGCCACCACGAACACGGTGGTCCAGGCGACGCCCAGCAGGACCGCGGTGACGGTGCCGCTCGCCGTGCTGAAGCCCAGGTAGAGCCGCGCGCCGGTGACAGTCACCACGCCCGCCGACGCGACCGTCCAGACCGCCGCGCCCACCGGCCAGCGGGCGCCGCGCGACAGCAGCCAGGCGAGCGTGCCGAAGCTCGCGGTCACCACCGCGTTCTGCGTCGGGAACAGGTCACCGGGGCGGTCCGGGCCGCCCGGGCCGGTCAGGTCCGCGACGACGACGAGCAACACCAGCGGCACGGCCGCCCCGACGGTCCCCAGCACCCCGAGCGGGTCCGCCCGCCAGGCCCGGCCGCGCCGGGCGACCACGGCGGCCACCACCGCCACCGCGGCGATCAGCACCCAGCCGCGCAACACCGACACCGCCAGCAGCGCCGTGTCGTCCACCCCGGGGGTACGCCGGGCGGCGAACCAGTCGGCGACCAGCCCGTCGAGGACGTACAGCCCGCTCTGCGCGACCACCGCCTCCAGCAGGACCGCCACGGCCAGCCCGGCGACGAACAGCAGCGCCAGCCCCAGCGCCAGGTTGAACAGCAGCGTCCAGGCCGGGCCGACCCGCATGGCGACCAGGAAGAACAGCACCCCGTACCGGGCCCGCAGCCAGCGCAGCGGCGGCAACGCGGCGGCCCGTGCGGCCAGCGCGCGTACCGGGTCCGGGTTGCGGCCCAGCCAGCGGCCGGCCAGCACCACGGCGAGCAGGCACAGCAGCAGGACCAGCACCGCGCCGGTGGCCCGGCCGAGCAGCTTCGACACCCGCTCGTACGACTCACCGGCGAGGTAGCCGGCGAGCACCGAGGCGCCGACCCAGCTCGCCACCCCGGCCAGGTTCCACGGCGCGAACCGCCGGTACGGCATCCCGGCCGACCCGGCGAGCCGGGGCGCCAGCGTGCGGGCGAACGCGATCCAGCGGGCCGCGAGCACACCCCGGCCGCCGAGGCGCTCCAGCAGCGAGTCGGCCCGCCGCCACCGGTGCGCGCCGATCCGGGCACCCACCCCGGAGGCACGCAGACGGGGGCCGTAGCGGCGGCCGGCCCGCCACGCGAGTGTGTCTCCGATCACGGCGGCGGCGGTCATCGCCACCAGCACGGGCGCGAGGCGCAGCGTCCCCGCGTACGCTAGGAAGCCGACCAGAAGCAGGGTCGCCTCGCCGGGCATCAGCAGCCCGACGATCACCGCGGTCTCCGCCGCGACGATCGCCGCGGCGGCCACGTAGATCAGCAGGGGCGGCAGCTCCTGCAGCCAGCTCAGCAGGTCAGGCATCGGGCACCCCGCACGGGTGTCAGCATGCCAGTCGCTGGAACGGTCGGCACAGCACTTTCGACGCAGATCCGGGTTGTCTCGGGGTGACCCCGAGGCGTGCCCCGGCAACCGCAGACAGGAGTATGGAGGGTATGCAGCTACGCACCGACCTCCGCAACGTCGCCATCATCGCCCACGTCGACCACGGCAAGACGACCCTGGTCGACGCCATGTTGCGGCAGGCCGGCGCCTACGGCGCCCGTGGTGAGACCACCGAGCGGGTCATGGACTCGATGGACCTCGAGCGCGAGAAGGGCATCACCATCCTCGCCAAGAACACCGGCGTGCGGTACATGCCGGCGGACGGCTCGGAGCCCGTCACCATCAACATCATCGACACCCCCGGTCACGCCGACTTCGGCGGCGAGGTCGAGCGCGGCCTGACCATGGTCGACGGTGTGGTGCTGCTCGTCGACGCCAGCGAAGGCCCCCTGCCGCAGACCCGGTTCGTGCTCCGCAAGGCGCTGCGCGCCCGGCTGCCGATCATCCTGGTGATCAACAAGGTGGACCGTCCGGACGCCCGGATCAAGGAGGTCGTGGACGACACGTACGAGCTGTTCCTCGACCTGGACGCCGACGAGGAGCAGATCGACTTCCCGATCGTCTACGCCTGCGCCCGCGACGGCATCGCCTCGCTGACCCAGCCCGCCGACGGCGCCGTCCCGGACGACAGCAGCAACCTGGAGCCGCTGTTCCGCACGCTGCTGGACACCATCCCCGCGCCCGCGTACGACGAGGACGCGCCGCTGCAGGCCCACGTCACCAACCTCGACGCCTCGCCGTTCCTGGGCCGGCTCGCGCTGTGCCGGGTTCGCCAGGGCACCATCAGCAAGGGCCAGACCGTGGCCTGGTGCCGCACCGACGGCAGCACCCAGCGGGTACGCATCTCCGAGCTGCTGATGACCGAGGGCCTGGAGCGCAAGCCGGCCGACTCCGCCGGGCCGGGCGACATCATCGCCGTAGCCGGCATCCCGGAGATCATGATCGGTGAGACGCTCGCCGACGCCGAGAACCCGGTGCCGCTGCCGCTGATCACCGTGGACGAGCCGGCCATCTCGATGACCATCGGCACCAACACCTCGCCGCTCGTCGGCCGGGTCAAGGGCGCCAAGGTCACCGCCCGGATGGTCAAGGACCGGCTCGACAAGGAGCTGATCGGCAACGTCTCGCTGCGGGTGCTGCCCACCGAGCGGCCGGACGCCTGGGAGGTGCAGGGCCGTGGCGAGCTGGCCCTGGCGATCCTGGTCGAGCAGATGCGCCGCGAGTCCTACGAGCTGACCGTCGGCAAGCCGCAGGTCGTCACCAAGGAGATCGACGGCAAGACCTGCGAGCCGGTCGAGCGGCTGACCATCGACGCCCCGGAGGAGTACCTCGGCGCCATCACCCAGCTGCTGGCCACCCGCAAGGGCCGGATGGAGCAGCTGGTCAACCACGGCACCGGCTGGATCCGGATGGAGTGGCTGGTCCCGGCGCGCGGCCTGATCGGGTTCCGGACCGAATTCCTCACCGAGACCCGCGGCACCGGCATCCTGCACCACGTCTTCGAGTCGTACGAGCCGTGGTTCGGCGAGCTGCGCACCCGCAACAACGGCTCGCTGGTCGCCGACCGCGCCGGTTCGGTCACCGCGTTCGCGATGACCAACCTCCAGGAGCGCGGCCAGCTCTTCGTCGAGCCGGGCACCGAGGTGTACGAGGGCATGATCGTCGGTGAGAACTCCCGCTCCGACGACATGGACGTCAACATCACCAAGGAGAAGAAGCTCACCAACATGCGCTCGTCGACCGCCGACGAGACCGAGAAGCTGATCCCGCCGCGCAAGCTGTCCCTGGAGCAGGCGCTGGAGTTCTGCCGCGAGGACGAGTGCGTCGAGGTCACCCCGGCCGCGGTGCGCATCCGCAAGGTGGTGCTCGACCAGCAGCAGCGTGGCCGGGCCGCCGCCCGCCGCAAGCACGCCGGCTGACCCACCACCGCTCATAAGCCCCACCCGGAGCCCGGCCCGCCCTCAGCGGACCGGGCTCCCCCCTTCCCACCGCCTCCTCCCCACTCACCCGCTCACCCGCTCACCCATCTCCGCCCGGTCGCCGGTCGATCATGAGGTTGGCGGCAGTTCTGGAGAGGCGGGGTCAAGGGGTGAGTGCAATCGTCAGGTGGTGATGAGTTGTGCGAGGCGTTGGGCTGGGGTGTTCCAGCCCAGCGTTTCGCGGGGCCGGGTGTTGAGTTCGTGGGCGACGTGGTCCAGGCCGCGCTGGTCGATGGCGCGGAAGTCGTAGCTGCTTTTGGGGAAGTACTGGCGTAGGAGCCCGTTGGTGTTCTCGTTGGTGCCGCGTTGCCAGGGGCTGTGGGGGTCGCAGAAGTAGACCGGGCAGCCGGTGGCGACGGTGAACACCGGGTGGGTGGCCATTTCCGTGCCTTGGTCCCAGGTCAGCGACCGGCGCAGGTGTGCCGGCATGCGGGCTGCCAGGGCGGTGAGGACACCGATGACGGCTTCGCTGTCGCGGCCGTGAGGCAGCGCGCCGAGCATCACATAGCGGGTGGTCCGTTCCACCAGGGTCACGATCGCCGAGGCTCCGGCCTTGCCGATGACCAGGTCACCTTCCCAGTGCCCGGGCACCGCCCGGTCGGCAGCCTCAGCCGGCCGGTTACTGATCCGCAGGTCCCCGATCCAGGGCCGCCGACTACGGGCGGCACCCGCGGCCCGCGACTGCGGGCGCCGCTGGGTGCGACCCGAGCGCAGCGCCACCTGCCGGGTCAACTCCGCCCGCAGGCTGCCCCGCGACTGCACATAGATCGCCTGGTAGATCGTCTCGTGGGACACCTGCAACTCCGGCCGGTCGGCGAACGTGGCCCGCAACCACGCGGCGATCTGCTTCGGAGACCACCTACGCGCCAGTTTCCCCGCCACCACCTGCCGCAGCCGCGTGCCCGCCGCCAACTTCGAGACCACCGGCCGCCGCCGGGCCCCGTCAGAACGCCGCTGCGCCCACTGCGCCTGATACCCCCACCGATACGGACGCCGAGCCCGCCCGGACGGCAGTGACCGCCCGAGCGGGTTCTTCGTCCCGTGCCGCGCACTGTTGTTCCGCGCCACCTCCCGCGACACCGTGCACACCGGCACCCCGAGAACCTCCGCGATCTGCGAGATCGTCCGACCCGACCCCCACAGATGCTCCAACACCTGCCGATGCCCGAACGTCATCACACCCGGCCTCGCCACCAGCCCCTCCAGCCCAACCAAGATCAGTTGCACTGAAGCCTAGAAACCGCCAGATCGAGTCCGCCGCCAACTTCATGATCGACGCGGTCAACGGGAGGGCTGCGCGACAGATGCGAGACGGCGAGACGCGCCACGGGGCCGGTACCGTGCCTCAGACGCGAGGCGAAGTCACAGCCAGCGGGGTCAGTGAGGTTTGGTGGCCTCCAGGGCCAGGACGTCGGGGATCGGGCCGGAGCCGGACTCGACGACCCGGGTCAGCCGCAGGCCGGCGCCCGCCACGGCGTCCAGCAGGCCGGCCAGCGGCAGGTGCCACGCGCCGACCCGCGCCCGCACCCCGGTCGCGTTCCACGAACGGACCGTGCGCTCCCGCGAGGCGTACCCGCCGTCGATCACGATCCGCTCCGGCTCGGACCGGTCGGCGAACGCACCCACGAAACACGGGTGCACGCCGACGTGCACCAGCCGCCCGCCAGGTGCCAGCACCCGCGCCGCCTCGGCGACCGCCGCCGGATAGTCCGGCATGTCGGTGTGCGCGAGCACGCAGACCACCGCCGGTACGGCGCCGGTGGCGAGTGGCAACGCGGTCGCGTCGGCCCGGGCCACCGGCAGCCGGGCGCGGGCGTGGCGTAACTGCCCGCCGGACAGGTCCACCCCCACCGGTGTCCACCCGAGACGCTTCAGCTCGGCCGCGTGCGCCCCGGTGCCGCAGCACAGGTCCACGCAGCGGCCGGGGCCTTCGCCCAGCAGGTCGGCCAGCACCGACCGGACCCGGTCCATGTAGACCGACGAGGTCTCGCTGGCGTACTCCTCGTACCAGTCGGCGATGTCGTCGTACAACGGGGTCGTCATCTCCGCACGCTAGCCCCGCACCGGGCCCGCCGCTGCCCCGCGTACGCCACGAAGATCCGCTACGGTGCGGTCATGACCTGGGAGGACCTCGACGCACACCTGGACCGGGTGCCCGGCACCGTCTCCGCGTACGTGGGCCGCCCCGGCGCGCGGCCGGCGTGGACGCGGCGGGCCGACGCCACCCACTACGCGGCGAGCACCATGAAGCTCGCCGTGCTGGTTGCGCTGTTCCGCGCCGCCGAGGCCGGCCGGCTCGACCTGGACGCGCCGGTGCCGGTGCGCAACTCGTTCGACTCCGCGCTGCCCGGCGCGCCCCGGTTCGCGAACGACCGCGACTACGACAACGACGAGGCGGTCTGGGACCGCGTCGGCGGTGAGGCGCCGCTGCGCTGGCTCGCCGAACGGATGATCGTCCGGTCCAGCAACCTCGCCACCAACATCTGCATCGGCCAGGTGGGGCTGCCCGCCGTGGCGCAGGCGTGGGCGCTCGCCGGTGCGCGGCACAGCGTCACCGGCCGCGGCATCGAGGACTTCGCCGCCCGCGACTCCGGCATCGACAACCTGGTCACCGCCGCCGACCTGGCCGCCCTGCTCGGTGAGCTGGCGCTCGGCGCGTCCCGGCCCGGCCCGCTCGCCTCGCCGGCCGGCTGCGCCGCCATGCTCGCCGTGCTCGTCGCGCAGGAACACCGCGAGGACCTGGCCGCCGGGCTGCCCGACGGCACCCGGATCGCGCACAAGAACGGCTGGGTACGCGGCGTACGCCACGGCGCGGGCGTGGTGTTCCCGGACGACTCGCCGCCGTACACGATCGTCGTCTGCACCACCACCGAGCTGGCCGACGGCGGCGCGGACGGCGACGAGGTCGAGGATGACGCCTGCCGGCTGATCGCGCACGTCTCCGAGCGGGTCTGGGCCGCGCGGCACGACCTGGCCGGCTGACCCGGCTACTCCAGCAGCCGCTCGCGCAGCGCGGCGCGGTGCGCGTCGGTCACCCCCAGACCGTCGCGCAGGTACGCGTCGAACGAGCCGTGCGCGCGGCGCACCTCGTCGTAGGCGGCGTCCAGGTATTCCGGGCGCACCTCCAGCAGCGGCCGGGCCACCGCCGGGTCCAGGTCCGGCCGGCGCTGGATCATCGCGGACAGCAGCACTTCGCGCAGGCTCTCGGTCAACTCGTTGTGCACGAGGTAGTCGGCGCGGATCGCCTCGTCCTCCACGCCCAGCGCGGTCAGCAGCACCACCGACAGCCAGCCGGTGCGGTCCTTGCCGGCCGAGCAGTGGAACAGCAGCGGCAGGTTCGCGCCCTCGGCGGCGAGCCGCACCGCCGCGCCGAACCCGGTCCGTGCCGACTCCCCGGTGACGAACCAGCGGTAGATCGCCGTCATCGCCCCCGGCATGCCCTCGCGGGCCAGCGCCGCGTACGCGTCCAGGTCGTGGCCCTGCAGCACCGCCGAGACGTACGTGAACACCGGGTGCGCCGCGTCGTAGACCGGCAGGTGCACGGTGCGGGGCTCGCCCACCAGCCGGTCCGGCGGGGCCACCGCCTGCTCGTGGACGTCGCGCAGGTCCACCACGCAGGCCGGGCCGAGCTTGCCCAGCACCGGCAGGTCCTCGTCGGTGAGCCGGCCCAGCGCGGGTGTGCGGATGAGCCGCCCCGCCCGTACCCGCCGCCCGTCGCTCGTCGGCAGTCCACCCAGGTCACGCGCGTTCGGCGCGCCCACCAGCTCCCATTCCCGCCCGGCCATCGGCCCTCCCCTGCTCGCCGCCAGTTGGCTATAGGGTGCCCCACATGACGATCGCCGCGGTACGCACCCACCGTCTGTCGGCCCCCTTACACACCCCGTTCGTCACCGCGCTGCGCCGTACCACCACAGTGGACACGCTGGTGGTGGAGGTGGTCGACGGCGACGGCCGGTCCGGTTTCGGGGAGGCGCCGCAGGTCTGGCAGGTCACCGGCGCGTCGGTGGCGGGTGCCGAGGCGTGCGTACGCGAACTGCTCGCGCCGCTGCTGATCGGCCGCGACGCCGACGACCTCCAGGCAGCAGGCGTGCTGGTGCGCCGTGCCGTGGTGGGAAACGAGTCGGCGAAGGCGGCGCTCGACGTGGCGCTGCACGACCTGGCCGCGCGGCGGCTCGGCGTACCCCTGGTGCGTCTGCTCGGTGGCACGGCGCTGCGCGTGCCGACCGACGTCACGCTGGCCGCCGGTGACGCGGTCGACCTGGCGGCGACGGCGGCGCGGCGCGGCGCCGAGGGGTTCGGCGTGCTCAAGCTCAAGGTCGGCACCGACGCCCGCGGCGACCTGGACCGGGTCCGGGCGGTGCGGGCCGCGGTCGGGCCGGACGTGCGGATCCGGCTGGACGCCAACCAGGGCTGGACGCCCCGGGAGGCGGTGCGGGTGATCCGCGCGATCGAGGACGCGGGGCTCGACGTGGAGCTGGTCGAGCAGCCGGTGCACCGCCGCGACCTGGACGGGCTGGCCTGGGTCAGCGACCGGGTGGACCTGCCGATCCTGGCCGACGAGTCCGTCTTCGACGTGCGCGACCTGGTCGAGGTGATCCGGCGGCGCGCCGCCGACATGGTCAACGTGAAGCTGGCCAAGTGCGGCGGCCTGCAACCGGCCCGCACGCTGCTCGACCTGGCCGCCGCGCACGGCATGGGCACCATCGTCGGTTCGATGATGGAGGGCCCGGTGGGGGTCGGCGCCGCGGCCAGCCTGGTCGCCGCGTCCGGCACCACCGCCGTGTCGGACCTCGACGCCGCCTGGTGGCTGGCCTGGTCGCCGGTCACCGGGGGCATCCGGTACGAGGGCGCGAGCGTGCTGCTGCCGGACGCTCCGGGCCTGGGGGTCACCGGCCTGCGTGAAGCTAAAATTCAGACACGTAGTTGAGCAACGTCAGAATTTTTCATATGGTCGCCCGGACGACCACCGGAGAGAGGGGTACGCGTGGCACCTCAGCCCGGCCGCCGGGCCGTCGTACGGGTACCGGTGGCGACCCTGTGGACCGCTCCCGAGGCGGTACGCCCGATCGACTGCCCCGCCCTCGCCGGCTCGCCCGACGTCGCCGCCTGGATCGCCGGCATGGACCGCGACCAGCTCGTCGGTGACTGCGTCCTGACCCAGCTGCTGCTCGGCGAGCCGGTGCGCGTCACCGAGTCCCGGCCGGACGGCTGGGTGCGGGTGGTGGCGCTGGGCCAGCCCGCGGCGAAGCTCGGCGCCGACGGCTACCCGGGCTGGCTGCGGGCCGCCCACCTGGCCGACGCCGACCCGGCCGACACCGTCCCGTCCGGCAGCGTCCCCGCCGGCCCCGCTCCGGCCGACCCCGCCGCGTCCGGCACGGCGCGATCGGGCCCCGCTTCGGCCGGACCGGCAGCGGTCGGCACCGGTCCGGCCGGTCCCAGGTCGGCCGGTTCCGGCCCGGCGGCCGACGGTCCGCTGACGGTCGACGTGGCCCGCACCGCGTTGCGTGCCGAGCCCGGCGGCGGCGCCGCGCTCACCGGCGTGGTCCTCGGCACCCGGCTCACCCCGGCCGGGCCGGCGGTGAACGGCAGACGCCCGGTCCGCGTACCCGGGCGGCCCGACCCGCTCTGGGCCCCGGAGGACGACCTGGTGCCGCTGCCCGCCGAGCGTCCCGAGGCCGAGCAGGTGCTCGCGGTCGCCGAACGGCTGCGCGACCTCGTCTACGTCTGGGGCGGCATGTCCACCGACGGCATCGACTGCTCCGGGCTGGTGCACCTGGCCTGGCGACGGTACGGGATCACGCTCCCCCGCGACGCCGACGACCAGGCGGCGGCGACCTCGCGGGTGCCGCTGGACGCCGAACGCCCCGGCGACCTCTACTTCTTCGCCCGGCCCGGCCGGCGCATCCACCACGTCGGGATCGTGTCGGCCGAGCCGCGCGGCGGCCGGCGCCGGATGCTGCACGCCTGCTACCTGACCCGCCGGGTGATCGAGGAGGAGCTGCCGGCCGACCGGACCGCCACTCTCGTCGGCGCCCACCGCGTCTGACCGCTGACACGCCGCGGGGCGCCCCGGCACGGGAGCGCCCCGGACGGGACGGACGGGTCAGCGGCGGGCCTGGGCCAGTTCCCGGCGCCGGTCCCGCGACGACTTCGCCAGGCTGGCGGCGGTGGCCACACCCAGGGTGCCGAGGATGACCGTCAGCGACAGCCAGATCGGGATGTGCGGGGCCCACGCCACGTGCTCGCCGCCGTTGATGAACGGCAGGTTGTTCTCGGCCAGCGCCTCCAGCACCAGCTTCACGCCGATGAAGCCGAGCACCACGGCGAGGCCGTAGCTGAGGTAGATGAGCCGGTCCAGCAGGCCGCCGAGCAGGAAGTAGAGCTGCCGCAGCCCCATCAGCGCGAACACGTTCGCGGTGAAGACCAGGTACGGCTCCTGGGTGATGCCGAAGATCGCCGGGATCGAGTCCAGCGCGAAGATCAGGTCGGTGGTGCCGATCGCGATCATCACGATGAGCATCGGGGTGAACAGGCGCCGCCCGTGCTCGTGGGTGGTCATCCGCGCGCCGTCGTAGTCACGGGACAGCGGGAGTGCCTTGCGGCTCCACCGGATCAGCAGGTTCTCGCTGAACTCGTCCTCGTCCGGCTCGCCCTGCCGGGCCAGGTTCACAGCGGTGTAGATGAGGAACGCGCCGAAGATGTAGAACACCCAGGAGAACTGGGAGATCAGCGCCGCGCCCGCCGCGATGAAGCCACCCCGCATGATCAGCGCCAGGATGATGCCGACGAGCAGCACCTTCTGCTGGTACTGCCGGGGCACCCCGAACCGGGCCATGATGATCACGAAGACGAAGAGGTTGTCCACCGAGAGGCTGTACTCGGTGAGCCAGCCGGTGTAGAACTCGCCTGCGACGCGGCCACCCGCGGTCAGCCAGAGCACCACGCCGAAGATCAGCGCCAGGCCGACGTAGAAGCCCACCCACAGGCTGGACTCCCGGACGCTCGGCTCGTGCGGCCGCCGGCCGATGATGAACAGGTCGGCGAGCAGGACCGCGATCATCGCGATCAGCGTTACCGCCCACACCAATGCGGACACGTTCAAATCCATCCTCCGGCAGACACGCTGCGTCGGGCACACCGTACGCCGGGTGCGGTGCCGGGGTGCGTCGACGCTGACAGGGGTGACTGTCGGAGGTCTCTTCCGCCGGAGCCCGGGTGCCGGGTTCCGACCGGCGGAGCCGGGTCGGGCCACCGGGGGTGCCGGCGCTCTTCCGTGCTGACGACTCCGTCGCGGGGGAATACTCCCCTCCTCGGCCGCCATTGTTCACCATCGCACCCGGGTGGCGCATCTCCGGGCCGCCCATCGATCTCTCGACGTGCTGCGGCTCACGTCGCGCAGGGCGTCCTAGGAGGCTAGTCGTCCCCCTGGCGGGGCGCGCCGGGACGTCACCCGGGACGCACCGGCCGCGGGCCGGCATGGCAGGCTGCCTGCATGGTTCTTGAGGTCGCGCTGATCGATGTCACGCCCGGACACGAGGACGAGTTCGCCGCCGCCTACGCGCAGGCGCGGCCGATCCTCGCCGGCGCCGAAGGCTGCCGCTCCGTGCGGATGACCCGGGGCGTGGAGTCGCCCACCCGGTTCGTGCTGCTCGTCGAGTGGGACTCGGTGGAGGCGCACGACGTGAACTTCCGCCAGACCGAGCGGTTCGCGCAGTGGCGAGGACTGATCGGCCCGCACTTCGCCGGCCCGCCGCTGGTCGAGCACTTCATCGACGTGCCGGCCTGAACTGTCGTACCCGTGCCGTAGCCTGCGCGCTGCGCGGCCACCGGTCCCGACGGGCATCGGGGGCGCCGGGCCCGGTGGTCGCGCCGCACCGACAGCGGGGGCTCACTCCAGCTCGTGCGGATCGCGCGGCCGGGGCACCGGCGCCGCGCCGAGCCGCCGGGCGACCAGTTCGGCGGAGGCGTCCGCCGGCAGCGCCGCCGCCAGCAGCCGCTCGATGACCCGCTCGTAGTGGGCCACGTCCGCCTCGGCGACCAGCCGCAGGTCGGTGGTGAGCGTCTCCACCAGCACGGTGCGCGGGTCGTCCGGGTCGGGGTAGGCGTAGTACGAGAACGGCGCCAGCGGGTGCGGCCCGTCGCCGCTGGACGCCGCGGACCGCAGCACCCGGACGCTGACGCGGGGCCGTTCGGCGAGCGCGAGCAGGTGCCGCATCTGGTCGCGCCACACGTCGGCGGGCAGGCCGTCCGGGTCGCAGACGCGCTCGTCGACGAGGGCGGTGTAGTGCGGCGGGTCCGGCCGGATCAGCAGTTCCTGGCGTGCGACGCGGGCGCGCACGTCGGCCTCCACGTCCACCTCGCCGGTCAGCGCCGCGCCGGCCGCCACGCGCAGCCGGGCGTACGCCGGGGTCTGGAGCAGGCCGGGTACGAGCACGCACTGGTACTCCACGATGCGTTCCGCGCCCGCCTCCAGCTCGGCGTACGCCCGCTGGCGCTCCCCCATCTCGCCGAGCGCCTTGGACCAGCCCCGGCCGGTGGCCGCGTCGCGGGCGATGACGATCAGCTCGTCGCGCTGCGGCGGCGGCACCGCGTAGACGTCGAGCAGGTCGAGCACGTCGGCCAGGTCGGGCCGGCTCTGCCCCAGCTCGATGCGGGACAGCTTCGACGTGGACGCCCAGCCCAGCCGGGTGCAGACCTGTTCGAGCGTGAGCGACTCGCGACGACGCAGCCGGCGCAGCTCCACACCGAGCCGCGCCCTCCGGACCACAGGACTTGCTGACAACGGCATGCACGCCTCCCGGGAGGCAGCGTACGCATCACCGTCACGCTCGGCAATACCTCGCCCACACAGCGCAACCAGGCGGGCGGCGGCGCTCAGGGCCGGTAGGTGCCGAACGACCAGACCAACCCGGCGAGGTCGCGGGCGGCGTAGTCACGGGAGCCGTAGTCGGTGTCGAACGGCGCCCGGACGATCTCCGCGCCGGCCGACCGGGCACGCTCGTGGTGCGCGTCGACGTCGTCGAGCGCCACGTAGACCCGGTAGTCGTCGTCGGCCGGCCGGGACCGCGGCGCCGGCCCCGGGCCGAGCATCACCAGGTCGTCGCCGTACGCCAGCTCGGCGTGGCCGACCGTGCCGTCGGGCAGTTCGTGGGCCTCGCGCACGGTGAAGCCGAACGCGGAACAGAGGAAGTCGGCTGCGGCTCGCACGTCGGGATACCGCAGGACCGGATAGATGCTTCGCATGGCGGTCAGTCTGCCGCCGGAGCGGTCAGGCCGGATTGGACGAATGCGATCCGGGCCCGGTCAGCGCGGCCGGGGTGGCGCCGGCGAACTCGCGGAACTCCCGGATCAGGTGCGACTGGTCGTAGTAGCCCCACCGGGCGGCCCGCTCCGCCCACCCGGCGTCGTCCGGCACGGCGGCGTCCGCGGTGAGCAGCGTGCGGCCCAGGCTCGCGTACGCCCGCTCGAAACGCAGCAGGCGGGCGACCGTCTTCGGCGGCAGGCCGAACTCCCGCCGGAACCGGACCGACAGGTGACGGCGGGACCAGCCCAGCTCCCCGGCGAGCGCGGCCACGCCGACCGCTCCCCCGCTGCCGTCCAGACGCCGAAAGGCCGCCAGCAGGTGCGGGTCCACCGGCGCGGTCGCCGCCAGCCGCGCGGCCACTGCCGCGTCGAGCCGGGCGAAGCGTTCCGGCCAGCCCGGCTCGCCGGCCAGCTCGTCGCGCAGCCGGGCCAGCCAGCCCGCCACCGCGTCGAGCGGCACCACCCGGTTGGCCAGCTCGGCCAGCGGCAGCCCGAGCAGGCGGCGGGCCGCCGGGGCGGTCAGCAGCACCTGCACCCCGGTGCCGGTCCCGGCCGTCCGGGTGGCGCACCAGCCGTCGAACGGGCCGGCCAGGAAGGCGTTGGTGGCGGACCCGCCCTCACCGGGGGCACGCGGGTCGGTCACGCCGAGAGGGTCGCCCCAGCCGAGGATCAGCACCACGAAGGCGCCCGCCACCTCCCGGCGTACCAGCGGGACGGGCACGTCCTCGCGGTAGCCGAGGTAGCTGTCCACCCACCGGCGCAACCGCGGGTCGGGGCGCCCGACGACGGCCTCGGTCAGCATCGCGCCGCCCCGGCCGTCGCGCCGGTCACCGGACCCCTGCGGCGTCCATCCCGCGTAGCTCCTTCTTGAGGTCGGCGACCTCGTCGCGGATCCGCGCGGCCAGCTCGAACTGCAGCTCCCGCGCGGCAGCGAGCATCTGGTCGTTGAGCTCCTGGATGAGGTTGGCCAGGTCGGCCCGGGCCATCCCCTCCCGCGACGGGGTGGCCGCGGCGCCCCGGCGGCTGCGGGTCTCCTTGACCGGAGCCTTGCCCCGGGACAGCTGCCGCACGGCACCGCCGACGTTGCTGTTCTCGGTGTCCTCCGCCTCGCGGTAGATGTCGTCGAGGATGTCGTGGATCTTCTTGCGCAGCGGCTCCGGCTTGATGCCGTTCGCCTCGTTGTGCGCGATCTGCTTGGCCCGGCGCCGGTTGGTCTCGTCGATCGCGTCCGCCATCGACGGCGTGATCTTGTCGGCGTACATGTGGACCTGGCCGGAGACGTTACGGGCCGCGCGGCCGATGGTCTGGATCAGCGACCGGCCGCTGCGCAGGAAGCCCTCCTTGTCGGCGTCGAGGATCGCCACCAGCGACACCTCGGGCAGGTCGAGACCCTCCCGGAGCAGGTTGATCCCGACGAGCACGTCGTAGTCGCCCTTGCGCAGCTCGCGCAGCAGCTCGACCCGGCGCAGCGTGTCCACCTCGGAGTGCAGGTAGCGCACCCGGATGCCGTTCTCCAGCAGGTAGTCGGAGAGGTCTTCGGCCATCTTCTTGGTGAGCGTGGTGACGAGCACCCGCTCGTCCCGCTCGGTCCGCAGCTTGATCTCGTGCATGAGGTCGTCGATCTGCCCCTTCGTCGGCTTGACCACCACCTCGGGGTCGATCAGGCCGGTGGGCCGGATCACCTGCTCGACGAACTCGCCCTGCGCCTGCTCCAGCTCCCACGGGCCGGGGGTGGCGGAGAGGAAGACCATCTGACCCACCCGCTCCAGGAACTCGTCGAAGCGCAGCGGCCGGTTGTCGGCGGCGCTGGGGAGCCGGAAGCCGTGGTCGATGAGCATCCGCTTACGGGAGGCGTCGCCCTCGTACATGCCGCCGATCTGCGGGATCGTCACGTGCGACTCGTCGACCACGGTGAGGAAGTCGTCAGGGAAGTAGTCGAGCAGGCAGTGCGGCGGGCTGCCGGGCAGCCGGCCGTCGATGTGCATGGAGTAGTTCTCGATGCCGGAGCAGAACCCCACCTGGCGCATCATCTCGATGTCGTAGGTGGTGCGCATGCGCAGCCGCTGGGCCTCCAGCAGCTTGCCCTGCCGTTCCAGCTCGGCCAGCCGCTCACCCAGCTCGGCCTCGATGTCGCGGATCGCCCGTTCCATCCGCTCCGGACCGGCGGCGTAGTGCGTGGCCGGGAAGATCATCAGGCTGTCGACCTCGCGGACCACGTCACCGGTCAGCGGGTTCAGGTAGTAGAGCTTCTCGATCTCGTCACCGAACAGCTCGATCCGGACCGCCAGCTCCTCGTACGCCGGGATGATCTCCAGCGTGTCGCCGCGGACCCGGAAGGTGCCGCGCTGGAAGGCCATGTCGTTGCGCGTGTACTGGATGTCGACCAGCCGGCGCAGCAGCTGGTCGCGGTCCAGCTCCTGCCCGACCTTGACGCGCACGGCCCGGTCGAGGTATTCCTCCGGCGTACCCAGGCCGTAGATCGCCGAGACGGTGGCGACGACGATGACGTCCCGCCGGGTGAGCAGCGACATGGTGGCCGAGTGCCGCAGCCGCTCGACCTCCTCGTTGATCGAGGAGTCCTTCTCGATGTACGTGTCGGTCTGCGGGATGTACGCCTCGGGCTGGTAGTAGTCGTAGTAGGAGACGAAGTATTCGACGGCGTTCTGCGGCAGCAGCTCGCCGAACTCCTTCGCCAGCTGGGCCGCGAGGGTCTTGTTGGGGGCGAGCACCAGGGTCGGCCGCTGGAGCCGCTCGACCAGCCACGCCGTGGTGGCGCTCTTGCCCGTGCCGGTCGCGCCGAGCAGCACCGTGTTGCGGTCGCCGCGCCGCACGCGACGCTCAAGCTCGTCGATGGCAGCCGGCTGGTCACCGGCCGGCTGGAACTCACTGACGACCTGGAAGCGGCCGTCGAGCCGGGGAATGTCGAGCGCCATGACACCCACCGTACGCCCGGGGTCCGACACTTCCGGCCACGACCACGGACCGTCCCTGATCGGCTTCGATATTCCCATTGTGTGGCTCATCTCACCGGTCTACCCTCGTACCGTAGGCCGCTCGCGGCGGCCGACCGGGCCGGTGATCGCCCCACGCGGGCCGGTCGCCCCCGGCGCCAGGGCCGCAGCACCCGGGACGACCGGCGTGCGCGCCGACGGTGGTCGCGCGCAGCGCTGACCGGCCGCCGCGAGCGCCCCTGCTCGTCACCGAAACCCCGCTCTCGCGTTCTCCACTCGTGGGGACCTCTCCCGAGCGCAGGCCGCGACGTGAGCCCGACACCGGCACGCCCCCGCCCGCCGACGAGCCGGGCCGCCAGCGCGGCGTGAGCCGCCCCCACCGGCTCTCCGCGCGGGGCGACGGCGACCAGGCCGTACCCCGGGAACCGGGTCGCGGCCACCGGCGCGGCCGCACCAGCACACCGACCCGGCCCGCCACCGTGGCCGGCCGGCGCCGCCGGGCCGGCCTCTTCGACGGCCGCCGTCCCCCGCTCACCACCCGGCCGGACGGCGACCCGGAACTGGACGGCGCCGACGACCCGCCGGACGGGCCGGACCGGCGCCGGATCGCCCTCGCCGCGCTCGTGGCCGCAGCCGCGATCTCCGCCGCGACGCTCGTCGCCGCCCTGCCGTCCTGGGTGCCCGGCCGCACCGACGACGCCCCGGCGACACGTGCCCTGACCGCCGCCGAGGCGGACCGGGTGGCCGCGCTGCGGGTCACCAACCTGCGCGACGTACGCGCCGGTGTCCGGGTCACGGTCGGCGCCGACGGTGCCCGTACCGAACTGGTCGGCTGGGTCGACTGGGCCCGCCCCCTGGTCTACCTGGACGTCGGCGGCCCGGGCGCGGGCGACGACCGGGGCCTGGTGCAGGCCACCGCGTCCGCGCTGCTGGTACGGCCCGACCCGGGCGCGCTCCCCACCCCAGCCCGGCCGCCGCTGGTGCCGCCGGCGGACCGGTGGCGGATGCGTTCCCCGACCGGCGGGCACGGCCTGGGCGCGGTACGCGACCTGCTGATCGGGCTCGGCGCCGACCGGGTCGATCCACCCGCCACCGACGGCCGGTGGCTACGCGGCGACCAGGTGGGCGGCGTCCCGGTGGACGTGCTCCAGGCGCCCCTCGCGTCACTCGGTGACCCACTGCCCACGCTGTGGGTGGACGCGGACGCCCGGCTGCACCGGCTCACCGGCCGGCTGGCCGACGGCACGCCCGTCACCGTGGACCTGACCCGCGCCGACCGGCCCACGCTGCATCCGGTGGACGCGCTCGGCGGGCGGCCCGGCCAGCCCCGGGCACTCACCGACGACGAGGTCGCCCGGCTGGCCGCGCTGCCCGCCCGGCTCCGGGCAGTCGGCGGCGCGACGGTGACGGTGGCCGCGCCGCTCGGCCCGTCGGACAACCTGTGGGCCACCGGAACGGTGAACTGGACGAGCCCGTCGGCGTACCTCGCGGTGATCGAGGAGGGCAGCGGCCGGCGCACCCTGCGATGGGCCCGGCCGGGACGCGTGGCCGAGGTGCAGCGGTCCCCCGACGGGCCCGCGACGCCACCGGCACCGACGCCGGCCGCGCTGCTCGCCGCCCCCGCGCGGCCGCCCGGCGACGACCTGGACCGGCTGCTCGACGCGGCGCTGCGGGCGGCCCGGCGCGCGCCCGACGGGACCGCCGTCCGGATCCGGGAGGACCGGCTGGACGACCGGGCCGTCGACGTGTTCGAGCTGCCGGGCGGCCGCCGCCTGTGGCTGGACCGGGGCGGCCTGCCGCACCGGATGGAGCTGCGGGCCGGGTCGGGCGTGTGGATCCGGCTCGACCTCACGCCCGGTCGGGCGGCGGGCAGCGGCGGATCGGCGGCCTCGGCGCCGCGCTGAGCCCGGCCCGATCCCTACCGCCCGGTCAGGGCCGCCAGCCGGTCTGCCCGGCCCACTCCTCGGCGCGCAGGTGCTCCTCGTCGAACCAGGGATCGGTCACCGTGCCCCACGTGACGTGCTCCGGCGCCGCAGCCGCCAGTTCCCTCTTCACCTGCAGGTAGTCGGCCCGCCGTGCCGGGTCGGCGCGCAGGTGGTCGCGCATCAGCAGCGCGTACCGCCAGCCGGGCGAACCGGCCTCCCGCAGGTGCAGGCGCACCGGACGTGCCGGGTCCGCTCCGCCGTGCAGCCGCTTGGGCCAGCGCACCGGCTCCGGCTGCCGCGGTGCGTCCCACCACTCGCCCGGCAGCCGCGGGAAACCCGCCTCGGCCAGCCGCTGCGCGAGCGGCCCGTCCGCCTCGTCCAGGGAGGGCACCGTCACCTGGATGTCGATCACGTCCGGCGCGGCGAGCCCCGGCACGGCGGTGGAGCCGACGTGGTCGACCCGGATGTCACCGCCGGCGGCGTGGCGAATCCGGGCGGCCAGCCGGGCGTACTGCTCGGGCCAGGTCGGGTCCGGCCCGGCGAGGGCCGCCGGGTCGGGTGGGACGGCACGGCGTTCGCGGACGTTGCGCTCGTAGGGCAGCAGACGGTCCCGCCAGAGGGTGTCCACGGCGGCGTGCAGATCGGTGAGCGTGCCGTCGTTCGTCAGCAGCACGTCGGCGACCGCGCGGCGGGTCGCGTCGTCGGCCTGCGCGGCGATGCGCCGCTGCGCCTCCGCCGGGGCCATCCCCCGGTCGCGGGTCAGCCGGGCCATCCGGGTCGGCACGGCCGTCTGCACCACGACCACCAGGTGGTACGTCGGCGCGAGTCCCACCTCGACCAGCAGCGGTACGTCGTTGACGACGATCGCGTCGGCGCGGGCGGCGGCGACCAGTTCGGCGCTGCGCGCGCGTACCCGGGGGTGGGTGATCCCTTCGAGCGTGCGGCGGGCCGCCTCGTCGCCGAAGACGACCGCGCCGAGGGCGGCCCGGTCCAGCGCCCCGTCGGCGTCCAGAACCTTTTCGGAGAAGGCGGCGACCACCTCGGCCAGCCCGTCGGTGCCGGGCGCGACGATCTCCCGGGCGATGCGGTCCGAGTCGACGATCACCGCGCCCAGGGTGGCGAGCCGGCTCGCCACCGCGCTCTTGCCCGATCCGATTCCGCCGGTCAGCCCCACCTTCAGCACCCGGACAGTCAACCGGATCCGAAGTCCGCATGCCAAACCCGCCGGGCGCACGACGCGGGCCCCGCCCCCGGCGCTCCGCTGGTGCGGAACGCGGGGACGGGGCCCGTCGTCAGAGGCAGTCGCCGGTCCGTCCGGTGGGACGAACAGGCGTCAGCGTCCGGTCACTTGCCGCCGGCGAGCTTCTCCCGCAGCGCGGCGAGCGCCTCGTCGGTCGCGAGCGTGCCGGCCGGCTCCTCGGCCTGACGGCTCGGGGCCGAGGTCGAGGTGGTGGTGCCGGTGGTGGCCGGAGCCGGGTTGGCGGCGGCCTCGGCGTCGGCGGCGCGGGAGGTCTGCACCTGCTTGGTGTGGGCCTCCCAGCGCTGACGCGCCTCGGCGTACTGCTGCTCCCAGGTCTCGCGCTGCTTGTCGTAGCCCTCGAGCCACTCGCCCGTCTCCGGGTCGAAGCCCTCCGGGTAGATGTAGTTGCCCTGGTCGTCGTACGTCGCGGCCATGCCGTAGAGGGTCGGGTCGAAGTGCTCCTCGCCCTCGACGAAGCCCTCGTTGGCCTGCTTGAGCGACAGCGAGATCCGGCGGCGCTCCAGGTCGATGTCGATGACCTTGACCATGACCTCGGAGCCGACCTGCACGACCTGCTCCGGGATCTCCACGTGGCGCTCGGCCAGCTCGGAGATGTGGACCAGGCCCTCGATGCCGTCGTCCACGCGGACGAACGCACCGAACGGCACCAGCTTGGTGACCTTACCCGGCACGATCTGCTGGATCGCGTGGGTGCGGGCGAACTGACGCCACGGGTCCTCCTGCGTCGCCTTCAGCGACAGCGAGACCCGCTCGCGGTCCAGGTCGACGTCCAGGACCTCGACCTCGACCTCCTGGCCCACCTCGACGACCTCGGACGGGTGGTCGATGTGCTTCCAGGACAGCTCGGAGACGTGCACGAGACCGTCCACGCCGCCCAGGTCGACGAACGCGCCGAAGTTGACGATCGAGGAGACGACGCCCTTGCGGACCTGCCCCTTCTGGAGCTTGTTGAGGAACTCGGTGCGCACCTCGGACTGCGTCTGCTCCAGCCAGGCACGGCGGGACAGGACCACGTTGTTGCGGTTCTTGTCCAGCTCGATGATCTTGGCTTCGAGCTCGCGGCCGACGTACGGCTGCAGGTCACGCACACGCCGCATCTCGACGAGCGACGCGGGCAGGAAGCCGCGCAGGCCGATGTCGAGGATGAGACCACCCTTGACGACCTCGATGACCGAGCCGCGGACGACGCCGTCCTCGTCCTTGATCTTCTCGATCGTGCCCCAGGCCCGCTCGTACTGCGCCCGCTTCTTGGAGAGGATCAGCCGACCCTCCTTGTCCTCCTTCTGGAGGACGAGGGCCTCGATGTGGTCACCCACCGAAACGACCTCGGCCGGGTCCACGTCGTGCTTGATCGACAACTCCCGAGAGGGGATGACACCCTCGGTCTTGTAGCCGATGTCGAGCAGGACCTCGTCCCGATCGACCTTGACGACGGTGCCTTCGACAATGTCGCCGTCGTTGAAGTACTTGATGGTCTCGTCGATCGCGGCGAGGAAAGCTTCCTCAGAGCCGAGGTCGTCGTGGGTGACCTTGTTGGCGCTCGAGGTGGCCTCGATGCTGCTCGTCATGTGGGCGGTTGCTCCGGTCGGATGGGTTGTCACAGCGGGCATGGGTGTCGCGGTGACTCTGCCGCGCCAACGGATCCGTCGCCGGGCACACCGAACGATCGACGCGAGAAGATCATTAGTGGCTCCGGTGACCGCGCACCTGCTCCCTGCCGAGGCACACGATCCGCGAGCGCATCGTCTAGCCTACCCGCTGCATTACCACAGCGTGCAAGCCCTCCCGGGTCCGTGCGAACTCATCCGCTGCGAAAGCGGAGATTTTGCGCGGTAAGGTGCCACAGCTGTCTCGTCCGTCACATCCGCCCCAGCCACCACCCCACCGCACCCGGTCCGCGCCGCCGGACCTAGCGTGAACCCGTGGACGACGACAGGGTGACCCGCCGACGGGTCGACGCCGGGGAGATCCGCCGCGCGAACCGCGGATGGTGGGACACCGACGCCGACGCGTACCAGGCCGAGCACGGCGCGTTCCTCGGCGACGCCGACTTCGTCTGGTGCCCGGAAGGGCTGCGCGAGGCCGACGTCCGGCTGCTCGGCGACGTCGCCGGCCGGCGGATCCTCGAACTCGGCGCCGGGGCGGCCGCCGCCGCCCGCTGGCTCGCCGCCCAGGGCGCCCGGCCGGTCGCGCTGGACCTGTCCGCCGGCATGTTGCGGCACGCCGCCGAGGCCGCCGGGCGCACCGGGGTACGTGTGCCGCTGGTGCAGGCCGACGCGCTCGCCCTGCCGTTCGCCGACGCCGCGTTCGACACCGTCTGCACCGCGTTCGGCGCGATCCCGTTCGTGGACGACTCGGCGGCGGCGATGCGCGAGGTGGCCCGGGTGCTGCGGCCCGGCGGCCGGTGGGTCTTCTCGGTCACCCACCCGATGCGCTGGATCTTCCTGGACGACCCGGGCGAGGGCGGGCTGACCGCAGTGCACTCGTACTTCGACCGCTCCCCCTACGTCGAGCAGGACGAGCACGGCGTGGCCACGTACGTCGAGCAGCACCGCACCCTCGGCGACCGGATCCGGGAGCTGGTCGGCGCCGGGTTCCGCCTGCTGGACCTGGTGGAGCCGGAGTGGCCGGCCGGGCACGAGGGGATCTGGGGCCAGTGGAGCCCGCTGCGCGGCCGGCTGTTCCCCGGCACCGCGATCTTCGTCGCGGAGAAGCCGACGGGCTGAGCGCGTCGCACGTCCGGTGCGACACGAGCTCCGGCACCCGGCGGTACGCTCGCCGCATGAGCGCCGTGCCCATTCCGACATCACCTGGCCCCTGGTGTCCGGACCCGATGCGGCAGCAGCGTGCGGACTACACGCTGGAGGATCTGCTCACCCTGCCGGACGACGCCCCCCGCGTCGAACTCGTCGACGGAGTCTTCCAGGTGACACCCTCCCCCACCCTGGGCCACCAGGACATCTCCCTCCTGCTCAGCCTCTGGCTGCGGTCACACGCTCCGGCCGGGCTGCGGGTCGCCCAGGCCATCAGGGTCGGACTCAGCCCCAACACCAGCCGGCAACCGGACGTCCTGCTCCACCACGCCGGGCTGCCGAGCGACAGGTCCCTCCTGCGACCGGCGGACGTCGTCCTGGCCGTCGAGATCGTCTCCCCCGCCACCCGGCGGGTCGACCGGTTCGCCAAGCCGGGCGAGTACGCCGCCGCCGGGATCCCGTTCTACTGGCGGATCGAGCAGGATCCGGTGCACCTCTACGCGTACCGCCTCGGTGACCGGATCGGTCCGGGCGGCGAGCGGCAGTACGAGCTGGTGGACGGCAGCAGCGAGGTGATCGAGCTGTCCGAGCCCTTCGCGATCAAGCTGCCGATCGCCGAGATCCGGCCCTGACCACACCGTTACTCGGTGTCGGCCGCGGGTAAGCGGGCGGCATGGCCGAGAAGGAGTTCCGCGCCGGCGACCACGTCTCCTGGGCCAGCCACAGCGGCCGGGCGTACGGCGTCGTCAAGGAGAAGCTGACCGAGCGCACCCACGTCCGCGGGCACACCGTGAACGCCTCGCCGGAGCAGCCGCAGTACCGGATCACCAACGACGACTCGGGCCGCGACGTGGCCCACCGCCCGGAGGTGCTGCGCCATGAGTCGCGCTGAAGACCCGCAGCAGACGTACCGGGAGTTCACCGACGCGGTGAACATGAAGCCCGGTGAGCTGACCCGCTGGCTGGAGACCGAGGAGTCCAAGCACGTCGGCTGGCACAAGAAGGGCACCCAGGGCGGCGAGTCGGTCGGGCACGACTCCGGCCGGCGCATCGTCGACCTGCTGCGCCGCAAGCGCGCCGACCTGACCGCCGCCGACTACAAGCACATGCGCAAGGTGATCGGGTACGTCCACCGCCACCTCGCCCAGCGCCCGTCCGGGGACGTGCGGGACACCAGGTGGCGCTGGTCGCTGATGAACTGGGGGCACGACCCGCTCAAGGGCTGAGCCGCCCGGTCCGTTCGCGTCGCGTTGGTACCGTGCCGGCGATGACGACAGACGTCTCGACCGCAGGCCGTCATCCCCGCGCCGGACGTGTGGTCCTCCTGGCGGGCCTCGGCCTGATCGCCGTCGCGGCGCTTCTCCTGGTGGCGACCGGGAACACCGGCATCCGATACAGCGCCGACCACGACGGCACCGTACCGATGTGGAGCCGCTGGATCCCGGCGCTGGCCGGGATCGCACTGATCCGCCTGATCCCGCCCGCGCCCGACCCGAGGTGGCTTGACCCGGTCGCGCCGTACCGCGAGGCGGTGCCGCTGCTGCTGGCCGGGATCGCGTTCGCCGCCGTCATGCCGCTGCTCGGCGGCGAACCCGCGTACACGCTGGTGAAGCTCGCGCTGCTGCTCGGCGTACCGATGGTGGTGTTCCTGGCCGCGCGCCGCCGGCCGCCCCGGTGGCGGCCGGGGCCGGCCCCGGCGGACACCGCCCACCGGTGGGGTCCGGCGCTGCCGGTGGCGGTGTGGCTGGTGCTCAGCTACGCGACGCCGCTGTCCGTGCCGGCGAGCGACTGGGGGCGGACCGTCACGCCGGTCGAGCTGGTCGTCACGCTGCTTGTGGCTTTCGCGGTGAACGCGCTGCTGGAGGAGGTCTTCTACCGGCGCTGGCTGCAGACCCGGTGGGAGTCCCTGCTCGGCCGGTGGCCGGCGATCGTGCTCGCGTCGCTGGTGTGGGCGGCCTGGCATGTGGCCATCCAGGGCAGCGGCCGGCCCGCCGTCGACCTGGCGTCGGTGGTCGTCAACCACGGCGTGATCGGGCTGTTCCTCGGCTACCTGTGGTCCCGGTACCGCCGGATGTGGCCGCTGCTCGTGGTGCACGGCGCGGTCAACGCGATGCCCGTTCTGCTCGGTCTCTGACCGGCCGCCGCGCCCCGCCTCCTCCCGGGTCGCCTCTTCGCGGTGATCAAGGCGTTTGTGTCCCCGAACGGGCTCGGGCGTGACACAAACTCCTTGATCACCACCGGGAGGAAGGGCAGGGTGGGGAAGTCAGTGGTCGGCGCTGTTCCAGTCGCGGCCCTCGCCCACCGAGACCTCCAGCGGCACCGACAGCGGGTACGCCTCGCCCATCTGCTTGCGTACCAGCGCCTCCAGCGCCTCCCGCTCGCCCGGCGCGACCTCGAAGACCAGCTCGTCGTGCACCTGCAGCAGCATCCGGGACCGCAGCCCGGCGTCGCGCAGCGCGCTGTCGACGTGCAGCATCGCGACCTTGATGATGTCGGCCGCCGAACCCTGGATCGGGGCGTTCAGTGCCATCCGCTCGGCCATCTCCCGGCGCTGCCGGTTGTCGCTGACCAGGTCGGGCAGGTAGCGGCGGCGACCCAGGATGGTGGAGGTGTAGCCGTCCTGGCGGGCCCGGGCCACCACCTCCTGGAGGTAGTCGCGGACGCCGCCGAACCCGGCGAAGTAGTTCTCCATCAGCCCGCGCGCCTCCTCGGCGCTGATGCCGAGCTGCTGGGACAGGCCGAACGCGCTGAGCCCGTACGCCAGGCCGTAGTTCATCGCCTTGATCTTGCGGCGCTGGTCGGCGGTCACGTCGCCGACCTCGACGGTGAAGACCGAGGACGCGGTGGCGGCGTGGAAGTCGTGCCCGGAGTTGAACGCCTCGATCAGCGCGTCGTCCGAGGACAGGTGCGCCATGATCCGCATCTCGATCTGGCTGTAGTCGGCGGTGAGCAGGCACTCGTAGCCCTCGCCGACGACGAACGCGCGGCGGATCCGCCGCCCCTCCTCGGTGCGGATCGGGATGTTCTGCAGGTTCGGCTCGGTGGAGGACAGCCGCCCGGTCGCCGCCACCGTCTGGTTGAACGTGGTGTGGATCCGGCCGTCGTCGGAGACGGACTTGAGCAGCCCGTCGACTGTCGACTTGAGCTTCGCGACGTCGCGGTGGCGCAGCAGGTGGTGCAGCAGCGGGTGCTCGGTCTGGGCGTAGAGCCACTGGAGCGCGTCCGCGTCGGTGGTGTAGCCGGTCTTGATCCGCTTGGTCTTGGGCAGGCCCAGCTCGGTGAAGAGGATCTCCTGCAACTGCTTCGGCGACCCGAGGTTGAACTCGCGGCCGACCACCTCGTACGCGCTCTGGGCGGCGGCCTTCACCTCGGCGGCGAAGTGCGCCTCCAGCTCGGAGAGGTAGTCGGTGTCGGCGGCGATGCCGGTGCGCTCCATCGCGGCGAGCACCCGCATCAGCGGCAGCTCGACGCCGGCCATCAGCCGGGCCGACTGCTCGCCGTCGCGGGACAGCTCGGCGTCGATCGCGTCGGCCAGGTCGAGCGTGGCGCGGGCCTGGAGCATGAGGTTCTGCTCGGCCGCGCCCTCGTCGCCGAACCCGTCGAGCGTGAGCTGACCGGTCTCCGGCGCGTCGACGCGCAGCTCCCGGTGCAGGTAGCGCAGCGCCAGGTCGGTCAGGTCGTACGAGCGCTGGTCGGGGCGGGCCAGGTAGGCGGCGATCTGGGTGTCGCGGGCGATGCCCTGCAGCTCCCAGCCGTGCGCGGCGAACGCCAGCACCGCCGGCTTGCTGTCGTGCAGCACCTTCGGGCGGTCGGCGTCGGCCAGCCAGCCGGCCAGCGCGGCCTCGTCGCCGGCGTCCAGCCGGCTCGGGTCGAACCAGGCGCCCGCGCCGGCGGCGGTGGCCAGCGCCATTCCCGTCACGGTGGCGGTGTGGCGGCGGTTCGGGCCGGTGTCGAGCGTGACCGCCAGGCCGACCGGCGCGCCCGCCGGGGCGTGCGTGTCGAGCCAGCCCGCGAGCGAGCCCGGCTCGGTGAGCACCTCGCCGGCCAGCTCGAAGCCCGCGTCGGCCTCCGGCTCGACCGCTTCCAGATACTGGTAGAGCCGGTCGCGCAGGATGCGGAACTGGAGCGTGTCGAAGACCTGATGCACCGCTTCGCGGTCCCAGCCCTGCCAGCGGGCGTCCTCGGGGCGTACCGGCAGCTCCAGGTCGGAGACCAGGCAGTTGATCTCGTAGTTGCGGATCACGTCGGCGAGCCGCTCGCGCAGGCTGTCGCCGGCCTTGCCCTTGATCTCGTCGGCGCGGGCCACCACGCCCTCGACGCCGCCGTACAGGTTGATCCACTTGGCCGCGGTCTTCGGGCCGACGCCGGGCACGCCGGGCAGGTTGTCGCTGGTCTCGCCGACCAGGGCGGCCAGGTCGCGGTAGCGGTCCGGGGTGACGCCGTACTTCGCCTCGACCGCGGCCGGGTCCATCCGGGCCAGGTCGGAGACGCCCTTGCGCGGGTAGAGCACCGTCACGCGCTCGCCGACGAGCTGGAACGCGTCCCGGTCGCCGGTGGTGATCAGCACGTCCATGCCCTGGTCGCGGGCCTGGCAGGCGAGCGTGGCGATGACGTCGTCGGCCTCGTAGCCCTCCTTCTCGACCACCGGCACGCGCAGCGCGGCGAGGACCTCCTTGACCAGGCTGACCTGGCCCTTGAAGTCGGTGGGCGTCTCGCTGCGGCCGGCTTTGTACTCGGAGTACTTCTCTGTGCGGAAGGAACGGCGGGACACGTCGAACGCCACGACGATGTGCGTCGGCTGCTCGTCGCGCAGCACGTTGATCAGCATCGAGGTGAAGCCGTAGACGGCGTTCGTCGGCTGCCCCGTGGTGGTGGAGAAGTTCTCCACCGGCAGGGCGAAGAAAGCCCGGTATGCCAGGGAATGTCCGTCGACGAGAAGCAGGCGCGGCGTCGTAGCTGTCACGGCTGCGACTCTAGTCCGTACGCCCGACAACTCCGGCCTCCGGTGCGGCGCGCGCCGCACCGGAGGCCGAGGTCAGAGAACCTTGGCCAGGAACGCCTTGGTCCGCTCGTGCTTCGGCGCCGAGATCACCTCGCGCGGGTCGCCCTGCTCGACCACCACGCCGCCGTCCATGAACACGAGGTGGTCGCCCACCTCGCGGGCGAAGCCGATCTCGTGGGTCACCACGATCATCGTCATGCCGTCGCGGGCCAGGTCCTTCATCGTGTCCAGCACCTCGCCCACGAGCTCCGGGTCGAGCGCGCTGGTCGGCTCGTCGAACAGCATCAGCTTCGGCCGCATGGCCAGCGCCCGGGCGATCGCCACCCGCTGCTGCTGGCCGCCGGAGAGCTGACCGGGGTACGCGCCGAGCTTGTCGCCCAGTCCCACCCGGTCCAGCAGCTGCGCGGCGTGCTCCCGGGCCTGCGCCTTCTTGGCCTGGCGCAGCAGCACCGGGGCCTCCATGACGTTCTGCAGCACCGTCATGTGCGGGAACAGGTTGAACCGCTGGAACACCATGCCGATGGCACGGCGCTGCGCGGCCACGTCCCTGTCGCGCATCTCGTACAGCTTGCCGCCGCGCTCCCGGTAGCCGATCAGGTCACCGTCCACCCAGATGCGGCCGGCGTCGATCTTCTCCAGGTGGTTGATGCAGCGCAGGAACGTCGACTTGCCGGAGCCGGAGGGCCCGAGCAGGCAGCACACCTCGCCGGAGCGGACCTCCAGGTCGATGCCCTTGAGCACCTCCAGCGGCCCGAACGACTTGTGCACCTGCTCGGCCCGCACCATCAGCCCGGACCCGGCCGTCGGCGCGGTGGCCTGCGCGGGCACGATCAGCTCGGTCACTTCACCACCCCCGCGCCGCCGCCGGCCTCGGCCGTCATCCCCCGCAGCTTCAGCCGGGCCCGGCCGGTCACGCCGTAGCCCTTGCCGAAATGGCGTTCCAGGTAGTACTGGCCGACCAGCAGGATGCTGGTCAGGAACAGGTACCACAGGCAGGCCGCGACGTACATCGGGAAGATCTGGAACGTCCGTTTGCCGACCGCGTCGAGCTGGAAGAACAGCTCCACGCTCACCGGCACGTAGAGCAACAGCGACGTGTCCTTGAGCATGGCGATGGTCTCGTTGCCGGTCGGCGGGATGATCACCCGCATCGCCTGCGGCAGCACCACCCGGCGCAGCAACTGAGAGCGGCTGAGGCCGAGCGCCTGGGCGGCCTCGGTCTGGCCGGGGTCGACCGACTGGATGCCGGCCCGGACGATCTCCGCCATGTACGCGGCCTCGGAGAGCGCGAGGCCGAGCAGACCGGCCATGAAGCCGGTGAGGATGTCACGGGAGGAGAACCCGAACAGCCGTAGCTGGAGGTTGTCGATGCCGAACAGCTGGCCGATCTGGGTGTCGAACGGCACCCCGAACTCGACCCGGCTCCACAGGATGCCGATGTTGCCGAAGACGGCCAGCAGCACCAGCCGGGGCACGGCCCGGAAGAACCAGGTGTAGAGCCACGCCACGCCGCGCAGGATCGGGTTGTCCGACAGCCGCATCACCGCGATCACCACGCCGAGCGTGACGCCGATCAGCATCGCGCTGACCGTCATCAGCACGGTGCCGCGCAGCAGGCCCTCGATGATCGGCGGCCGGAACATCTTGTCGACCATGAAGGACCAGTTGAAGGCCTCGTTGGTCACCAGCAGGTGGACGAACATCGCGGCCAGGACGGAGAGCACCGCCACCGCGGCCCATCGTCCGGGGTGCCGCACGGGCACGGCCTTGATCGGTTCCGGCCGTGCCCGCGCGGTTGTCGCTTCCTCGGTGGTCATGTCGTCACGGGTTGATCGCGGGGTCCGTGATCGCGCCGTCTCCCACCTTCCACTTGTCCAGCACCTGCTTGTAGGAGCCGTCGGCGATCACGGCCTTGGTGGCGTCACGCACCGCCTCGGCCAGCTGCGTCTGCTCCTTGGCCAGCACGTAGCCGTACGGTGCCGCCTCGTACTGCTTGTCGAGCAGCTCCAGGGCGTCGTTGGACTGCGTCACCGCGTACACGCCGACCGGGTAGTCGGCCAGCATCGCGTCGTCCTTGCCGGACACGACGGCGGCGGTGGCGGCGTCCTGGCCCGGGAACTGGTCGACGGTGATCGCCGGCTTGCCGGCGTCGGTGCACGCCTTGGAGCGCTTCTGGATGTCCTCGACCTGGACCGTGTCCTTCTGCACCGCGATCTTCTTGCCGCAGGCGTTGTCCAGCGCGATCCCGGCCGGGTTGCCCTTCTTGGTCACCCACTGCGTGCCGACCTGGAAGTAGCTGACCATGTTGGCCTGGCCCTTGCGCTCGTCGTTGATGGTGAACGACGAGACGCCGGCCTCGTACTTGCCCGAGTTGACGCCGTTGATGATGTCGCCGAAGGGCGCCGAGACGAACTCCGCCTTGAGGCCCAGCTTGGCCGCCACCGCGGTGAACAGTTCGACGTCGAAACCGATCACGGTCTTGCCGTCGGTGTCCAGGAACTCCGCCGGGGCGTAGGTGGAGTCGGTGCCCACCACGATCTTGCCGTCCGACTTGATCGCGTCCGGGACCTTCGCGGCCAGCGCGGCGTCGACCGACGACGCGACGCTGGGGCCGCCACCGGGCTGGTCGGTGCTCTCCTCCTCGCCACACGCGGCGAGGGAGAGCAGCAGGACGGCCGCACCGGCGACGCCGAGCGCCGCCCGCCGTCCGGGGTTGGGGTGGAACATGGCTGTACTCCTTATTGCGAGGGGTCGGTCGGTCAGGCCACGCCGAGGTAGGCCTCTTTGACCGAGGGGTCGTGCAGCAGGTCCGCGCCGGTGCCGCTCTTGACGATCCGGCCGGTCTCCAGCACGTACGCCCGGTGGGCGCGCGCCAGCGCCTGCTGGGCGTTCTGCTCCACCAGCAGGATCGTGGTGCCCTGCTGGTTGATCTCCGTGATGATCGTGAAGATCTGCTGGATCAGCATCGGCGCGAGACCCATCGACGGCTCGTCGAGCAGCAGCAGCTTCGGCCGGCTCATCAGCGCCCGGCCGACCGCGAGCATCTGCTGCTCGCCGCCGGAGAGCGTGCCGCCGGCCTGCTTGCGCCGCTCGGCCAGCCGCGGGAACAGGTCCAGCACCCGGGCCAGGTCCTGCGCGATGCCGGCCTTGTCGCGCCGGGTGTACGCGCCCATGTCGAGGTTCTCCAGCACCGACATGCCGGGGAAGATGCCCCGGCCCTCGGGCGCCTGGCACAGGCCGCGCCGCACCCGCAGGTCGGCCCGGAGCTTGGTGATGTCCTCACCGGCGAACCTGATCGTGCCGGAGGCGACCGGCCGGATGCCGGAGATCGCCCGCATGGTGGTGGACTTGCCGGCGCCGTTCGCGCCGATCAGCGCGACGATCTCCCCCTCGTCCACGGTCAGGCTGATGCCGTGCAGCGCCTGGATCCGCCCGTAGAGCAGGCTCACGTCCTCGATCTCAAGCAGCATCGTCCGGCACCCCCAGGTACGCCGCGACCACCTTCGGGTTGTCCCGCACCTCGGCGGGCAGCCCTTCGGCGATCTTCTTTCCGAACTCCAGGACCACGATCCGGTCGGTCACGCCCATCACCAGGCGCATGTCGTGCTCGATCAGCAGCACCGTCACGCCCTGATCCCGGATCTGCCGGATGAGCTGGAGCAGCTCCTCCTTCTCCGCCGGGTTGAAGCCGGCGGCCGGCTCGTCCAGGCAGAGCAGCTTCGGGTCGGTGGCCAGCGCGCGGGCGATCTCCAACCGCCGCTGCTCGCCGTAGGACAGGTTGCGGGCGAACTCGTGCATCCGGTTGCTGATGCCGACGAACTCCAGCAGGCGCTCGGCCTTCTCCCGGCCCTCGCGCTCCTCCTTCCAGTGCCGCGGCAGGCGCAACAGGGCGGAGATCACGCTGGTCTTGTGGTGCGCGTCCGCGCCGACCTGGACGTTCTCCAGCGCGGTCATCTCCGGGAAGAGACGGATGTTCTGGAAGGTACGGGCCATGCCCATCCGGGTGATCTGGTGGCGCTTCTTGCCACTGATCTTCTGGCCCAGGAACCGGATCTGCCCCTCGGTGGGCTGGTAGATGCCGGTCATCGCGTTGAAGCAGGTGGTCTTGCCGGCGCCGTTCGGGCCGATCAGGCCGAGGATCTCACCCTTGTAGAGGGTGAAGTCCACGTCGTTGAGGGCCACCACACCGCCGAAGCGCAGCGTGACGTGGTCGACCTCCAGCAACGGCTCCCGCTTGTCGACCGTCTCGACGGCGGGGGCCGCCGCCTGGGCCGGAACGGCCGGGGTCTGCTCGGTGTCACTCACCGACGATCACCTCCTTGCGGCGGTCCTTGAACTCCGCCGCTCGTCGCCGGTTCGGGATCAGGCCCTGCGGGCGGAAGATCATCATCACCACGAGCACCAGACCGAAGAAGAGGAACCGGTACTCGTACAGCTCCACGCCGAACAGCTCGATGCCACGGAACCGCTCGATCATGTACGCCACCAGGCCACCGCCGACGATCGCGCCGACGATGTTGCCCGAGCCGCCGAAGATGACGGCGGCCAGGATGATGATCGAGTTGAGCAGCTCGAAGTTCTGCGAGTTGACGAAGTTCTGCTTGCCGGCGAACAGCGCACCGGCCAGGCCGGCGATGGCCGCGCCGGAGGCGAACGCCCACAGCTTGAACTTGAACGTCGGCACACCCATCAGCTGGGCGGCGTCCTCGTCCTCGCGGATCGAGATCCAGGCCCGGCCGACCCGGCTGTGGGTCAGGTTCCGCACCCCGATCACCACCAGGATGATCAGCGTGAGCACCAGCCAGTAGTACGGGCGGGCGTCGAGCACGCCGAACCACGGCCGGCCGTCGGCGTACTCGCCGGGCGGGTGCGGGATCTGGTTGAAGCCGCGCTGTCCCTTGAGGAACTCGGAGCTGACCGCCGCGATCCGGATCATCTCGGCGAAGCCGAGCGTCACCAGCGCCAGGTAGTCGCCGCGCAGGCGCAGTGTCGGCGTGCCGAGCATGACGCCGGAGACCATGGTCAGGCCGATCGCGATCGGCACCACCGCCAGCCACGGCCACAGCGTCTTGAGGTCGCTGCTCGGCGAGGTCAGCACCGCCACCGTGTACGCGCCGACGGCGAAGAAGCCGAAGTAGCCCAGGTCGAGCAGGCCGGCGAAGCCGACCACGATGTTGAGCCCGACCGCCAGCAGCACGTAGATCGAGACCGTGAACATCACCTGGGTGAAGTTCGCTCCCGGGGTCGGGATCGGCCCGAGGTACTGGTAGAACTCCTTGTTCGGCAGCGCGTAGAAGAACGCGATGACCGCGACCAGCAGCACCCAGCGCACCCAGCGCGGCGCGTGGTGCCAGCGCTCCGAGATCGCGTGCCGGCCCTGCCGCAGCTTGTCCGCCGCCGTCTCCCGCCGCTCCGGCGGGTCGATGGTGGTCGTCATGCGCGTGCCCTCCCCAGTGATTCGCCGAGCAGACCGGTCGGCCGGAACATCAGCAGCACGACCAGCACCGCGAACGCGGCGAAGTCCTTCCACTGACTGCCGAACAGGCCCGCGGCGTAGTTCTCCACGACGCCGAGCAGCAACCCGCCGACGAGCGCGCCGCGCAGGTTGCCGATACCGCCGAGCACCGCCGCGGTGAACGCCTTGAGGCCCAGCAGGAAGCCGACGCTGTAGGTGAGCGTCTGGATCCGCACGTCGTACAGCAGGCCCGCGACGCCGGCCATGGTGCCACCGGCGATGAAGACCATCAGGATGATGCGGTCCTTGTTGACGCCCATCAGGGCCGCCGTGTTGGCGTCCTGGGCCACCGCCCGGATGCCGCGGCCGGTACGGCTGCGGTTGATGAACTGGTCCAGCGCGAACATCATCACCAGCGCGGAACCGATGGTGAGCAGCTGCACCGCGTCGATCGGCACCCCGGCGATGTGGAACAGCGGCTCCGAGCTGACCAGGATCGGTGCGCCCTCCGGCCGCCGCCGGGTGTAGACGCCGAACGCCTCCGAGATGGCGATCGAGGCACCGATGGCGGTGATGAGGAACGCCAGCGGCGGCGCGTTGCGCTTGCGCAGCGGCCGGTACGCCACCCGTTCGATCACCGTCGCGGTGCCCGCCGAGGCGATGGCCGCCACGATCATCGCCACCAGCAGGTAGAACAGGATCGAGCCGATGCCGCTGACCTGGGAGTTCTGGTCGAGTCCGAAGCCGTTCCAGGTCCAGATCGCGGCGAACGCGCCGGCGATGAAGACCTCGGAGTGGGCGAAGTTGATGAGCCTGAGCACGCCGTACACAAGCGTGTAGCCGAGCGCGACCAGGGCGTAGATGGCGCCCTGCGTCAAGCCGGTCGTGGTGAGTTCCCCGAAGTTGGAGAACAATCCGTCGAAGTCCAAGGGAGGGACGCTCCGTCGCTCAAGAGAAAAAGAGGGTGCGGCCGGGAGCCAGCTCCCGGCCGCACCCGCGATCACTACTCAATCGCCAGTCCAGCGATCGAACGATCAGGACTTGGGGATCTCCTGGTCCGGGACGACCTTGCCGCCCTGCACCTTGAACGCCCAGACCTTGACCTGCGCCGGGTCGAGCTCGCCGCCCTCGACGAACTTGTAGCTGGCGGCAACGCCCTCGCCGCTGTAGCCCTTCACGAACTCCAGCAGGTCGGCACGGCTGCTCTTGCCGGCCTTGATGCCCGCCAGCAGGATGTTCGCCGCGTCGTAGGCGGTGTCGCTGTAGGTGCCCGGGTCGGTGCCGTTGAGCGCCTTGAAGTCGGCGGCGAAGGTGCCGCGGGCCTCGGTGGACGGAGCGCAGGGGCAGGTGAGGATGGTGCCCTCGGCGGCGGCGGCACCGGCGGAGGTGATGTACGCGCCGTCGTTCACGCCGTCACCGGCGACCAGCGGAGCGGTGACCCCGGCAGCGGTGAGCTGCTTACGGATCAGGCCGGCCTCCTGGTAGTAGCCGCCGTAGAAGACCGCCTTCACGTTGGCGGCCTTGACCTTGGTGACCACACCCGAGAACTCGGTCTGCTTGCCCTCGCCCTGGACCTTGTCGCTGCCCACGACCGAGGCGCCGAGGACCTTCTTGACCTCGTCGGCCAGGCCGGCGCCGTACGCGGACTGGTCGTCGATGACGTAGACCCGGTCGGCCTTCATCACGTTCTTGATGTAGTTACCGGCGGCGGGGCCCTGGCTCAGGTCGTTGCCGACCGCGCGGAAGAAGGTCTTCCAACCCTGCTCGGCGAGGCTGGGACGGGTCGCGGAGGGGGTGATGGTGACCAGACCGGCCTCGTTGAACAGCGGGCCGGCGGCCTCGGACTCGCCCGAGTAGGCCGGACCCACGACACCCAGGATCTTGGTGTCGTCGATCGCCTTCTGGGCCAGACCCGGCGCCTGGTCCGGGCTGCCCTGCGAGTCGAGCTCGGCGAGCTCGACCTTGCAGTCCGGGTTCTCCTTGTTGTACTTGTCGACGGCCAGCTTGACGCCGTTCTTCTCGTTGATGCCCAGCGCGGCCGAGCTACCGGTCAGCGCGCCGAAGAAAGCGATCTTGCTCCCGCAGGCGCTGCCCCCGGAACCCTCATCGTCGCTGCCGCTGGAACAAGCGGTGCCACCGGCGACGAGCGCCAGCATGGCGACCCCGCCGATCACGCGTGCGAGCTTCTGCCTCAAGGCCCGAACCCTCCTCCGTCCATGATCCGAACCACCCGCCGCTGATTGGCCCTTGCGGGGTGGACGAACCAAGACCGTCGTCGCCGGTCTGGGGCGGGACGTTATCCCACCGTGAGCGGTGGCGTAAGACCTGGAAAGCGGGGTTGACCGAACCGTTACACGCCGTGGCGGATTCAAGCCCATCGGCGTAAGAACCGAAGGCGGGCAAAGGCTTTCGCCGACTATTCCTCGGTAATGAGCCATGCCCTCCCCACCCGCTACCGATCGACGGTCGGCAACGCCCCCCACCAGGCAAGGGACGTCTTCCCGTCATCGGCGACCACGAGCAGCCGGTCGTCGCGGACCGCCACCGCCAGCGCCGCGTCGCCCCCGTCCGGCACCTGCACCGGCGTGATCACCGGAAGCCACGACGCGCCGCCGTCACGCGACATCCAGAGCCGTCGCTGACCCCCGTCCCCGGTCACCGCGACGAGCCGCCCACCGGACGCCACGAACGCGTCCACCGACGACACCCCCGGGCCCGCCGAGCCGAACCCGCCTACCCGCCGCCACCCCTGATTCGCACCCGCCGAACCGGCCGACGGCGAGCCGCAGTCGTCGCACCCGCGCCACACCGCGAAGCGGTCACCCACCGGGCCGACCGCCACCGGCCCGCCGTCGGCCGACACCACCCGCTCGGCAGCCCCGGCCGCCCCCGCCGGCACCGGCAGGGCCACCCGCCGCCACACCCGGCCGTCGGCCGAGAACCACGAAAGCGGCGTCCGGGCCGTCCCGCCGGGCGGCAGCAACGACCCCACCACCAGCCAGCCCGACCCCACCGCCGCCACGTCGTACGCCGCCGTCCGGCCCCGGCCGTCGCCGGCCAGCTCCGCGACGCCCTCGCGCAGGACGAACCCCTCGGCGTCCGGCGACGACCACACCGCCGCGCCGTCCGCGCGCGCCCCCGCCACCAGCCAGCCGCCCGGACCCGCCGCCAGCCGCGACGCGCTCACCGCGCGCGGACCGCCGAACAACTCGAACGCCGCCGGCACCTCCCGCAACGGCCCACCCGGACCCCACACCCACGTTCCGGTACGCGGATTGCCGTGCACGCCACCGGTCTTCGCGCCCAGCGCCGCCATCCCGTCGTCGCGGCACGCCACCGCGTAGAGCACGTGCTGGCGGCCGTAGAACGTCTGCGCGCGCACCGGAATCGGCGACCAGGTCACGCCGTCCGATGAGGACCACGCCGCCGGCCGGGTCTCCCCCGCCGGATCGACCAGCCCGCCCACCACGTACCACCGGCCCGCGCACCGCGCGGCGTCGCGCAGCACCGGCCGTCCGGTGGCGCCGGCGGGAAGGGCCAGCTCGACGGGCTGCCACTGCGGGCGTACCGGCGCGGGCTCGGGCAGCTGTCGCGGCGTGGTGTGGCAGGCCGCCAGGAGCAGCGCGGCGGCAGCGGCGACGAGGGCCGGCCGGGCACGCGCGGGAGACATGCATCCGATCCTATCGATCGGACGCCTCCCGGGCAGGTCAGGGCGTGGGCTGCTCCACCTCGCCGCCGGCGGTCTCGGCGAGGATCCGCTCGGCGACCTCCTTCATGGTCATCCGGTGGTCCATCGCGGTGCGCTGGATCCACTTGAACGCCTGCGGCTCGGTCATCCCGTACGTGGTCATCAGCGCGCCCTTGGCGCGCTCGACGGTCTTGCGGATCTCCAGCCGGTCGGTGAGGCCGGCGACCTCCGACTCCAGCGCGGCGATCTCCGAGTAGCGGGACAGCGCGATCTCCACCGCCGGCACCAGGTCGCTCTTCTGGAACGGCTTGACCAGGTACGCCATCGCGCCCGCCGCCCGCGCCCGCTCCACCAGGTCGCGCTGGCTGAACGCGGTCAGGATGATCACCGGAGCGATGCGCGCGCCGGCGATCCGCTCGGCGGCGGCCAGCCCGTCCATGATCGGCATCTTGATGTCGAGGATGACCAGATCCGGCTTGAGCTCCTCGGCGAGCTTGACGGCGGTCTCGCCGTCACCGGCCTCGCCGACCACCTCGTAGCCCTCTTCGACAAGCATCTCGGCCAGGTCCAGCCGGATGAGCGCCTCGTCCTCGGCGATCAGAACGCGCTTGCGCTCGGCGTCCGCCTGCATCTCGCCCACGAGCCACTCCCACCATCGATCCCGGCACGGTCACCACCCATGCTCCCGCATGAGCCTAGTCGGGTACAGTTACCGCACCCCGCCGGGATGGTGGAACGGCATACACGGAAGTCTCAAACACTTCTGCCCGAAAGGGCTTGCGGGTTCGAATCCCGCTCCCGGCACTTCTTGTCATACAGGTGTTCGAGGATGTTGCTGTGCATCCTCCCGAAATGCGGGCACGAGCCCGCGCCCTTCGCGCCCGGGGTCACAACATCCATTCGGTGGCCCGCAGCCTTTCCCTGCCCTACACCACGGTCTGGCACTGGTGCGTCGACCGGCCCCAGCCGGCAGTCTTCGGCAGCGCGGTCCGCTGCTTCCGCTGCCAACCCGACCAGGACGGGCCGCCTGATCCGGCCGCCTACGCCTACCTGCTCGGACTCTATCTCGGTGACGGGCACCTGGTTACCACCGACCGAACGCCGGTGCTCCGCGTCTACTGTGCCGACGCCTGGCCGAACCTGATCGACAAGTGCGACGCCGCGATGCGGGCGGTGTTGGCAAACAAGGTGCAGCGCATCCAGAAGCGGGGCTGCGTCGCCGTGCAGAGCACCGCCGCACACTGGCCGTGCCTGTTTCCCCAGCACGGGCCAGGCAAGAAACACGAGCGACCGATCGTCCTGGCCGACTGGCAGCGCACCATCGTCGAGGCCCAGCCGGGCGACTTGCTGCGGGGCCTGTTCCACTCCGACGGCTGCCGCTTCGCCAACCGGGTCGTCGTTCGCGGGAAGGAATACGTCTATCCCCGCTACATGTTCTCCAACCGCTCCACGGACATCATGGCGCTGTGCCAGTGGTCCCTCGACCTGCTCGGCATCGCGTGGCGGATGAATCTGCCGTGGTCGCTGTCCGTGGCCCGCCGGGAGGCCGTCGCCGCGCTGGACCGGCATGTCGGCCCGAAGTCCTGACTCGACGGCGCCGGCAACGGCCGGGCCTCAGATCCGCGCCAGCGCCCGGGCGAGATCCGCCCGCAGGTCCTCCGGGTCCTCCAGGCCGACCGAGACGCGCAGCAGCCCGCCGCACGGTTTGGCGTCGCCCTCGACCGGCCGGTGGGTGAGCGAGGCCGGGTGCTGGATCAGCGTGTCGACGCCGCCGAGTGACACCGCGTGCGTGATCAGTTCGCAGGCGCCGGCGACCTCGGCCGCGGCGGGCGCGCCGCCGCGGACCTCGAAGGCGAGCAGGCTGCCGGTGCCGGACATCTGGCGGCCGACCAGCCCGGCCGGGTCGTGCAGCGACGGGTGGTGGACGCGCTCGACGGCGGGGTGCCCGGCGAGCCAGGCGGCGAGCTTCTCCGCGCCGGCCTGCTGGGCGCGGACGCGCAGCGGGAGGGTCTGGATGCCGCGGTGCAGCAGGTACGCGCCGAGCGGGTGCAGGACGGCGCCGGTGACGGCACGGACCTGGCGCAGCCGGGCGGCCCACTCGGGTCCGCAGGCGACGACGCCGGCGAGGACGTCGCCGTGGCCGCCGATGCTCTTGGTGGCGCTGTGCAGCACGAGCGCAGCGCCGTGGCGGGCGGGCTGCTGGAGCACCGGGGTGGCGACGGTGTTGTCGACGAGCAGCGGGACGTCACCGGCGGCGTCGGCGAGCGCGGCGATGTCGACCAGGTCGAGGCTGGGGTTCGCCGGCGTCTCGACCACGACCACTGCGGTGTCGGGGCGGATCGCGGCGGCCACGTCGGCGGTGGTGGCCCAGGTGACCTCGGTGCCGAGCAGGCCGGTGGCGAGGACGTGGTCGGTGCCGCCGTAGAGGGGACGGACGGCGACGACGTGCCGCTTGCCGTCGCGGGTGGCGGCGAGCAGGGTGGCGGTGAGCGCGGCCATGCCGCTGGCGAACGCGACGGCTTCGGCGGTGCCTTCGAGCTGGGCGAGCGCGGTCTCGAACCGGGCCACTGTGGGGTTCCAGAGGCGCTGGTAGACGGCGCTGCCGCCGGCCGGGAGGGTGCCGCCGGTGGCGAGCGTCTCGTAGTCGTCTCCACCGCCGGCGACCGAGGGCAGCGGGTTGGTGGTGGACAGGTCGATCGGCGGGACGTGGACGCCGAGCCCGGCGAGGTCGGCGCGCCCGGCGTGTACGGCTGCGGTGTCCACGGAAGTCATGCCGGAACTGTCGAACATGACGATGGCTAGAGGCAATAGCAGCGAAGAAGATTCTGGGAGTCACGCTTTCGTTCGGCGGTGATTCGGTGAAGGATGGTCACATGCCTGCCGCACCGAATGATGTACGGCCGTTCGCCGGCCTGGACGACATCGACCGCGCGATCCTCACCGAGCTGGCCGCGGACGGCCGGCTGCCGAACAACGCGCTGGCCGAGCGGGTGGGGGTGGCGCCGTCGACGTGTCTGACGCGTACCCGGGCGCTGCGGGAGTGCGGTGCGATCCGCGGGTTCCACGCCGAGGTGGACCCGGCGGCGGTGGGTCTGCCGTTGCAGGCGCTGGTGTCGGTGCGGTTGACGGCGCACGAGCGGGCCGCTGTGGACGCGTTCCGGGCCCGGTCGGTGCGGCTGCCAGGGGTGGTGTCGGTGTTCCACGTGGCGGGCGCGGAGGACTACGTGCTGCACGTGCGGGCCGCCTCCGGTGACGCGCTGCGGGACTTCGTCCTCGATCATCTCGCAGTCGATCCGGCGGTGCAGCACACGCAGACCAGCCTGATCTTCGAGCAGGCGCGGGGTATGGGGTAGCGCACCCGGCGGAACAATTCCGGCACGTCGCCTGTTGCACCTCCCTGTGATCGACGTACCCATGTCTGTTCTTGATCTTGCCCCGGTGGCGGCGACCGGCAGTGCCGGTGAGGCGCTGCGGTACACCACGGAGCTGGCCCGCCGCACCGAGGAGCTGGGCTACCGCCGGTTCTGGGTGGCCGAGCACCACAACATGCCCGCGATCGCGAGTTCCGCGCCGGCGGTGCTGCTCGCGCACCTGGCGGCGCACACCAGCACGATCCGGCTCGGTTCGGGCGGGGTGATGCTGCCCAACCACCCGCCGCTGGTGGTGGCCGAGCAGTTCGGCACCCTGGAGGCGCTGCATCCGGGCCGGATCGACCTGGGCATCGGCCGGGCGCCGGGCACCGACCAGGTGACCGCGCTGGCGTTGCGCCGCACGATGGAGGGCCTGTCCGCGGAGCACTTCCCGCGTGAGCTGGCCGACCTGATGAACTACTTCTCCGGTGCCGAGCCGGGCCCGATCACGGCGACGCCGGGCCGCGGCCAGTCGCCGCAGGTGTGGCTGCTCGGGTCCAGCGGCTTCAGCGCGCAGCTGGCCGGTCTGCTCGGGCTGCCGTTCTCGTTCGCGCACCATTTCAGTTCGCAGAACACGATTCCGGCGTTGCAGCTCTACCGGCAGAACTTCCGGCCGTCGCAGTGGCTGGACCGGCCGTACGCGATGGTGGCGGTCAACGCGGTCTGCGCGGAGACCGACGAGCGGGCCGAGTGGCTGGCCGGGCCGGCCGGGCTGTCGTTCCTGAAGCTGCGGTCGGGGCGGCCGGAGCCGCTGGTCACGCCGGAGGAGGCGGCGGCGTACCCGTACTCGGAGTTCGAGCGGGAGTTCGTCGCCCAGCGCCGCGACGGCCAGGCGACCGGCTCACCGGAGACGGTGGCCCGGCAGCTCGGTGAGCTGCTGGAGCGCACCGGCGCGGACGAGCTGATGCTCACCACGATGGTGTACGACGTGGCGGACCGGGTCCGCTCGTTCGAGCTGATCGCCGAGAAGGTGGCGGGCGGGCTGCGCCGGGAGGGCTGAAACACGCTCTTCATAGCCACGTCACCGCAGCGTCGCGCGGGACGCATAACTTTGTCCCCGGTGGTGGTACGGCATTCCCGGTCGGGACGGGTCGGGAATGCTGCGGTGTGGTGCACCGGGTCGCCGGCGGAGCGGATTCCGCGGCCGGCGACCCGGTGCCTGCCGTTTCAGCGCAGGTAGATGTTCGGCGCGGGCGGGGTGCTCATGCCGTCGCCCAGGTAGAAGCCCGGGTGCGGCGGCTGGTTGTAGGCGGTGTTCTGCCAGGCCACAGCCACCCGGTACTGCGGGTCGTGCATCAGCGTCGGCAGACGCAGACCGGTGGTCGACGGCGTGCTGTAGATCCGGAGCGCGGTGCTGTCGGAGGTGCGCCAGACGACCTCCTCCCGCCAGTCACCGAGCAGGTCCGCCGAGAGCGCCGGGGTGGACTTGGTGCCGTTGTTGGAGGCGACGCCGCTGCCGGTGAGCAGCCGGGTCTCGCCGCCGGTGCCGTACTTGTCGATCTTCGTGGCGTCGAGCAGTTCCCGGACCGGGTCGCCGTCCCACCAGATCAGGAAGTTCGCCGACGACGGCTTGCGCCCGACGTTCTGCCCCCGGGTGTTGAGCAGTCCGTCGACCGCCGACGACCAGGACTCGGCACCCGGGCTGCCCGCCCACACGTCACCGGAGACGCCGCGGCCGTTGTCGCCGTTCGGCGCGGTCTGCCAGATGATCTGCCCGGTACGCGCGTCGGCCATCCAGGAGCTGGGCTTGCTGGCGTCCTCGTCGACCTTGAACACCTCCAGACCGGAGCGGGACGGGTCGAGGTCACCGACGTGCAGGGCGTCGCCGTGGCCGTTGCCGGTGGAGTACAGCAGCCGGCCGTTGTCGTCGATGGTGGCGGCGCCGTACACGATCTCCTGGCGGCTGTCGTTGTCGACGTCGGCCACGGAGAGCTGGTGGTTGCCCTGGCCGGCGGCGGCGCCGTTGCCGGAGGCGTTCGAGTCGAACGTCCAGCGCTTGCGCAGCGTGCCGTCGCGGAAGTCCCAGGCCGCGACGACGGCCCTGGTGTAGTAGCCGCGCGCCATGATCAACGACGGTCGCTGCCCGTCCAGGTACGCGGTGCCGGCGAGGAACCTGTCGACCCGGTTGCCGTACGAGTCGCCCCAGGAGGAGACGGTGCCGCGCGGCGGGTCGTAGTCGACAGTGGACAGCGCCGCGCCGGTGCGGCCGTCGAACATGGTCAGGTATTCCGGGCCGGCGAGCACGTAGCCGCTGGAGTTGCGGTGGTCGGCCGAGCCGTTGCCGATCACCTGGCCGGTGCCGGAGCGGGTGCCGTCGGCGGTCTTCATGGCCACCTCGGCGTCCCCGTCGCCGTCGTAGTCGTACACCTGGAACTGGGTGTAGTGGGCGCCGGCGCGGATGTTGCGACCCAGGTCAACGCGCCACAGCCGGGTGCCGGCGAGCGTGTACGCGTCGACGTAGACGTTGCCGGTGTAGCCGGACTGCGAGTTGTCCTTGGCGTTCGACGGGTCCCACTTGAGCACGAACTCGTAGCGGCCGTCGCCGTCGAGGTCACCGACGCTCGCGTCGTTCGCCGAGTAGCTGTACCCCTCCCCCGACGGGGTGGTGCCGCCGGGCGGCGGCTGGATCGGCACGTCCAGGTAACCGTTGGCGAACTGGAGCGCCGGCGCGGACGCCGCCTGCTCGGCGCCGTTCACCACGGCCCGCACGGTGTACGCCGAGCCGGCCGCCGCGCCGCTGTCCAGGTACGTGGTGGCGCCGGTGATCGGGCTGCCGTTGACCTTGGTACCGCCCCGGTACAGGTTGAACGAAACCCCGGTGGTCTCGGTGCCGAGCAGCCGCCAGGAGACCAGGTTCCCGCTGCCGGAGCGGACGCTGATCAGCCCTCGGTCGAGGTCCTCCATCTGCTTCGCGCCGGCCGGCGGCGTGGTCGGCGGCGGCGTGGTGGGCGGGGGTGTGGTCGGCGGCGGGGTCGTGGGCGGAGGTGTGGTGGACGGTGGCGGGGTCGTCGGCGGCGCGCTGGTGGACGGCGCGCCGGTGCAGGCGGTGCCGTTGAGCGTGAAGGCGGCCGGAACCGGGTTCGACGCGTCGTTCCACGAGCCGTTGAAGCCGAAGTTCGCGGTGCCGCCGGTGCCGATGGCCGCGTTGTAGCCGGCGTCGCGGGCGCTCACCTGCGCGCCGGACTGGCTGACCGTCGCGTTCCACGCCTGGACGACCTGCTGGCCGGCGGCGAAGCTCCAGCCGACGGTCCAGCCGTTGACCGGGTCGCCGAGGTTGGTGACTGTCACGTCGGCGCCGAAGCCGCCGCTCCACTGGTTGGTGATCCGGTAGTCGACCCGGCAGGCGACGGCCGCCGCGGCAGCAGTCATCGTGGTGAGCGCGCCGGCCGACAGGGTGACCGCCGAAGCCGCGGCGAGCAGCGCGATCCGGCGGCGAGGGGTGGTGGGGTGCACGGGGAACGCCTTTCGCGGAGGTCAGGCACGCGACGAGCGCCGGCCTGCCCGGACCGGCGGATACGTGCCCTGACGCGACGGGCGACGTCAACGCATCGACGTCGGTGATTCGGCTCCGCGCTTCGTCAGCCTAGGTCGCCACTGGACGCACCACAAGCGCGGCGGAGCGGTCGGGCGGCGCGAAGGAATGGCCCGACAGCCGATATACCTCAGAGTCATAAATATGACCGAGAGGCATACCGGTCAGCGGGACATCTTCTCTCCCGGGCGACGGCACGGCCAGGCGAGGCGCGCGGTTCAGGCCGCGGGCGGCTCAGCCCTCGACGGCGGCGGCGAGCTTCCGCGATTCGGCGGCCTCGGCGGTGGCCGCCGGCTCCGGGACCTGCCCCGACTGCGCGTCCTCCGCCGCCGACGCGGAGGCTGGCGCGGCCTCGGCCGGCGGCGCGGCGGCCAGGGCCGCGTCGACAGTGGCGCGGGCCCGGCGGGTACGGCGCAGGGCGCGCACCGCCAGCCCGACGGCGACCAGCCAGGCGGTGCCGAGCAGCACGTACACCACCACCGGCACCGAGCCGCCCACGCCGCCGGCGCTCAGCAGCGTGCGGGCATTCGTCAGCACGATCACGCCGCCGATCACGGCGCCGAGCAGCTGAGCGGGGACGATGCGGACCAGCCAGGCCGCGATCGGCGCGGCGATCAGGCCGCCGACCAGGAGGGCGGCCACTGTGGGCAGCAGGAAGCCCTCGGAGCCCAGGCCGATGAGGAAGCCGATGCTGGCCGCGCCGGCCACCACGAACTCGGAGGTGTCCACCGAGCCGATGACCTTGCGGGGTTCCATCCGACCGGAGACCAGCAGGGCCGGGGTGGCGACCGGGCCCCAGCCACCGCCGCCGGTGGCGTCGACGAAGCCGGCGACCAGGCCGAGCGGGGCGAGGAAGCGGCTACGGAGCCGGCCGGCGGCGCGGTTGGCGCGCAGCGGCCGGGAGAACCGCACCAGCAGGTACGCGCCGAGCGTGAACAGGATGGCTGCCATCCACGGCGCCGCCGCCTCGGTGGAGATGGAGCTGAGGAACGTCGCCCCGGCGAACGCGCCGATCGCGCCGGGCAACGCGATGCGGCCGACCACCTTCCAGTCGACGTTGCCGAATCGCCAGTGCGAGACGCCCGCGGCGAGCGTGGTGCCGATCTCGGCCAGGTGCACCGAGGCGGATGCCGCGGCCGGTGCCACGCCGGCGAACAGGAGAAGCGTGGAGGAGGTCAGCCCGTACGCCATGCCGAGCGCGCCGTCGACGAGTTGCGCGGCGAGCCCGACGAGGGCGAGGACCAGCAGCTTGCGCACGAGCGCCCCCTGACTTTTCGGTATCTCCTATCAACTTGGTCGACAATGCGGCACGAGGGCACCCCGGGTCAAGTCCCCCATCCGGTTGGTAGGAGACGCCGGACGGTGTGGTCAGCTCCAGGCGCGCGGGTCGGCGGCCAGTTCGTTGACCCGGCCGGGCAGCGCGCCGGCGGCCACGTCGGCGATGGTGACCAGCTCCAGGATCTCCCGCTCGCTGGCCCGCAGCGCGATCCAGACGTCCTGCAACGCGCGGGCCGCGCCCTGGTAGCCGAGCTGTTCCGGGCGCTGCCCGCGCACGTGCGCGAGTGGACCGTCGATGACGCGGATCACCTCGGCCAGGGAGATCTCGCCGGCCGGCCGGGCCAGCCAGTAGCCGCCCTCGGGGCCACGCTGGGCGTGCACGATGCCGCCCCGGCGCAGTTGCAGCAGGATGCTCTCGAGGAACTTCGGCGGGATGTCCTGCGCGCGGGCAATCTGCTCGGCGGTCACCGGGCGGCTCCGTCCGGTGCTTCCCCCGTCCGCGACCGAGGCCAGCTCAGCGGCCGCGCGGAGGGCATAGTCGACCCGGGCGGAAAGACGCATACGGCCAGGTTAGTCCGCTGCGGTGCGGACCTGCCGCCCGACCCGCGCCGGGACGATCACCGGCCGGGCGATCACCGCCCGGGCGGTCAGTCGCCGACGCGCCGCAGCAGCCCCTCCTGGACGGCGCTGGCGATGTGCCGGCCGTCGGTGGTGAACATCCGGCCCGTGGCCAGGCCGCGGGCGCCGGACGCGGACGGGCTCCAGCAGTCGTACAGGAACCACTCGTCGGCGCGGAACGACCTGTGGAACCAGAGCGCGTGGTCGAGGCTCGCGCCGACCACACCGCCCGGGCCCCACACCTCGCCGTGCACCGACAGCACCGAGTCCAGCAGCGTCAGGTCGGAGGCGTACGTGAGGGCGCACGCGTGCAGCAGCGGATCGTCCGGCAGCTTGCCGTCCAGGCGCATCCACACCCGCTGGTGCGGTTCGGCCGGGCGGTCGCCGGGGCGGACCCAGCCGGGCTCGCCGACGTAGCGCACGTCGATCGGGCGCGGGATCATCCCCCAGATGCCCAGGCGCTCCGGGTAGCGGGACAGCCGGTCGGCCATCGTCGGCACGTCGTCCGGGCCGGGTACGTCCGGCGGGAGCGGGGCGTGGTGGTCCAGCCCCTCCTCCTGGCGCTGGAACGACGCCGACATGAAGAAGATCGGCTTGTCGTGCTGCAACGCCACCGAGCGGCGTACCGAGAAGGAGCGGCCGTCGCGGACGTTCTCCACCTGGTACTCGATCGGCTCGGCCGGGTCGCCGGGGCGCACGAAGTAGCCGTGCAGGGAGTGCACGGCCCGCTCCGCGTCGACGGTGCGGCCGGCCGCGACCAGGGCCTGGCCGGCGACCTGCCCGCCGTAGACCCGCTGCGGGCCCACCGGCGGGCTCATCCCCCGGAAGGTCATCTCCCCGGTACGGGCGAGGTCGAGCACCTCCAGCAGCTGGTCGACCGCCGCCTGCCCGGTGGCCACACCACTCATTGGAGGGCTCGCGCCGAAGCGGCGTCGACCAGCGAACCGAGCTGGTGCACGCGCAGCGTGTTGGTGGAGCCGGGGGTGCCGGGCGGGCTGCCCGCCACGATGACCACGTAGTCGCCCGGGTTGGCCCGGTTGAGGCCGAGCAGCGCCTGGTCGACCTGGCGGAACATGTCGTCGGTGTGCTGGACGAACGGCATCAGGAACGTCTCCACGCCCCAGGACAGCGCGAGCTGGTTGCGCACCTCCGGCACCGGCGTGAACGCCAGCAGCGGCAGGTCGCAGTGCAGCCGGGCCAGCCGCTTGACGGTGTCACCGGTCTGCGAGAACGCGACCATGGCCTTGGCGCCGATGGCCCGGGCGATCGACGAGGCGGCGACGGTGAGCGCGCCGCCGTGCGTACGCGGATCGTGCTGCAACCGGGGGACGGCGATCGAGCCGGCCTCGGTGGTGGTGATGATCTTCGCCATGGTGCTGACGGTGAGCACCGGGTACTTGCCGACGCTGGTCTCGCCGGAGAGCATCACCGCGTCCGCGCCGTCGAGCACCGCGTTCGCCACGTCGGAGGCCTCCGCGCGGGTCGGGCGGGAGTTCTCGATCATCGAGTCGAGCATCTGGGTGGCCACGATGACCGGCTTGGCGTTCTCCCGGCACAGCTGCACGGCGCGCTTCTGCACCAGCGGCACCTGGTCCAGCGGCAGTTCGACGCCGAGGTCGCCGCGGGCGACCATGACCCCGTCGAAGGAGAGCACGATCGCCTCCAGGTGGTCGACCGCCTCCGGCTTCTCGACCTTGGCCAGGACCGGGCGCCGTACGCCCTCCTCGTCCATGATCGAGTGAACGAGCTTGATGTCCTCCGGCGAGCGGACGAAGGAGAGCGCGACCAGGTCGACACCGAGGCCGAGGGCGAAGCGCAGGTCCTCGGCGTCCTTGTCGGACAGGGCCGGGACGCTCACCGCGACGTTCGGCAGCGAGACGCCCTTGTTGTTGGAGACCGGGCCGCCCTCGGTGACCAGGCACCGGATGTCGTTGCCGGTCACGTCGCTGACCTCGACCGCGACCCGGCCGTCGTCGATCAGCAGCCGGTCGCCCGGCTTCACCTCCTGCGGCAGCTTGCGGTAGGTGCAGGAGACCCGCTCCTTGGTGCCCTCCACCTCGTCGCCGGTGATCACCACGGAGTCGCCGGTGCGCCACTCGTGCGGGCCGTCGACGAACCGGCCGAGACGGATCTTGGGGCCCTGGAGGTCGGCGAGCACGGCGACCGGCCGGCCGGCCGCATCGGCCGCCTCGCGGACCAGCCGGTAGACCGATTCGTGGTCGGCGTGACTGCCGTGGCTGAAGTTGAGCCTCGCCACGTTCATGCCCGCCTCTACGAGGCCGCGGATACGCTCCGGGGACGCGGTTGCGGGGCCGAGAGTGCAGACGATCTTCGCGCGGCGTGTCACGCCCATCAGGCTAGTCTCTCCTCCGGATCGGCCTCCCGGCCGACCCCTTGCGGACTGCGGAACATTTGTCCAACGACGCGCGTCAACCGCGTGGGCGGGCGGTAGGCGTACCGCACCGGAACGTCGTGTGGCGGGCATCGGCGACCGCGCGGTGAGAAATCGTACCGCTCCCCGTCACGGACCGGCCGGGGGCACTGTGGGGCCGCCGCGCTCGGCCGGCCGGGCGTGGGCGGGCACCGGGTACGCGGCAGCGACCGGTGCCGTCGGAGGGGCGGGCGTCGCGCCTCAGCTCTCCGTCTTGACCAGCGGGAACTCCAGTGAGCCGGCCGGGCAGAGGAAGGTAAGCACCTCGACCCGGTAGAGCCCGGCCTGCACCGCCGGGTCGGCCTCCATGACGCTGCGGACGTCGTCCACCGAACCGGTCCGGGCCAGGCCGAAACCGATCGGCGGGTCGGGTTCCCGGGCCGGGCCGTCGACCGACCCGTCCACGAGCACGATGCCGCGCCGTTGCAGCGCCCGCATGTGCTGGAGGTGCTCGGCCTGCAGCCGCTGCACGGTCTCGTCCGGCAGGGCCCGTCCCGAGGGCCCGGGGTAGAGCACGATGCACTCGTACGTGTCCAGCGCGAAGTCGAGCCGTGGCGTCGCGGCCATGCGCACCTCCTGAGCACCGTCCCACCCAGCCTCCCACGGCGGCCCGGTGCGCCGGGGCCGCTCGCCGCAACTACCAGTGCTTCGCCGTCACGATTCGGGGAATGTCCAGTGGTCGGGGCGCAACACCGCCCTGCGAGGCACGAACGAGCACAGGAGGACCGCGAATGGCCACCAGCACCCAGCCCGCCAAGGCGTCGGGCAGCTACCGGATCGGTGGCGACCTGCCGGTCGACCGCCTCGGCTACGGGGCGATGCAGCTCACCGGCCCCGGCGTCTGGGGCGACCCGAAGGATCCGGCCGAGGCGGTACGGGTGCTGCGCCGCGCGTACGAGCTGGGCGTCACGTTCGTCGACACCGCCGACTCGTACGGGCCGTTCGTCAGCGAGCTGCTGATCCGCGAGGCGCTGCACCCGTACGCCGACGACCTGGTCATCGCGACGAAGGCCGGGCTGACCCGCTCCGGCCCGGACGACTGGCGGCCGGTGGGCCGCCCGGAGTACCTGCGCCAGCAGTGCGAGCTGAGCCTGCGCCACCTGGGACTGGACTGCATCCCGCTCTACCAGCTGCACCGCATCGACGCGAAGGTGCCGCTGGCCGACCAGCTCGGGGAGCTGGCGCTGCTGCGCCAGGAGGGCAAGATCCGGCACATCGGGCTGTCCCAGGTCAGCGTCGAGGAGATCGAGGCGGCCCGGGCGATCGCGCCGATCGTGTCCGTGCAGAACCTCTACAACCTGGCCGACCGCAGCGCGGAGGACGTGCTGGAGCACTGCGAGCGCCACGACCTGGCGTTCATCCCGTGGTTCCCGATCGCCACCGGCAACCTGGCCCGGCCCGGCGGACCGCTGGACGCGATCTCGACCGCGCACGGCGCCAGCCCGGCGCAGCTCGCGCTGGCCTGGCTGCTGCGCCGGTCGCCGGTGATGCTGCCGATCCCGGGTACGTCGTCGGTGGCGCACCTGGAGGAGAACGTGGCGGCGGCCGAGGTGGAGCTGACCGACGACGAGTTCGAGGCGCTGGCGAAGGCCGCCTGACCCGGACGCGCCCGGCCCTTTCGCGGAATGTGATCGAGCAACTACTGTCAGAGGGATTCTCGCGAGTGGGGGTCCGCTGTGGAGGAGTTCGACTACGTCATCGTGGGGGCCGGCGCGGCGGGGTGCGTGCTGGCGAACCGCCTCACCGAGGATCCGGGGACGCGGGTGCTGCTGCTGGAGGCGGGCGGCTGGGACCGCAGCCCGTACGTGCGGGTGCCGAAGGCGTTCTCCCGGCTGATGGACGGCCAGCGCACCGCCTGGCACTACCCGGCCACCACCGGACCGGGCCGCCAGGAGATCTGGCAGCGCGGACGGATGATCGGCGGTTCGACGTCGGTGAACGGCATGATCTGGAGCCGCGGCGCGGCCCGCGACTGGGACGCCCTCGCACCACTGGGCTGGGGCTGGTCGGTCATGGGCCGCGTGTTCCCGCAACTGGAGGACCACCCGCTCGGGCCCGCGACGCACCGGGGCACCGGCGGCCCGGTGCGGCTGTCCATCGCCACCGGCACCGAACCGCTCGCCGAGGAGATGGTGGCCACCGGCGCCGAGCTCGGCTGGCGCCACGCCGACGACCTGGACGCCCACGACGACGAGCGGATCGGCTACCCGACCGCCACCATCCACGCCGGACGCCGGGTCAGCGCCGCCGACGCGTTCCTGCACCCGGTGCGGCGCCGGCCCAACCTGACCGTCGAGGTCGGCGCCGTCGTCCTGCGGGTGCTCGTCGAGGGCGGCCGGGCCACCGGCGTACGGGTGGCGCGCGGCGGCGGGGAGACCACGTACCGGGCGGCCGGTGAGGTGATCCTCGCCGCGGGCGCCCTCGCGACCCCGCACCTGTTGCAGGTCTCCGGCATCGGGCCGGCGGACACACTGCGCGCGGCAGGGGTGCCGGTGCTGCTCGACCGGCCCCGGGTCGGCGCCGGGCTGCGCGAGCACCGGTCGATGGTGCTCCAGTACCGCCTCGCCGAACGCGGCGGCCACAACATGACCATCGGCAGCCCGCTCGGGCAGGCCCGGGCCACGCTGCGCTGGCTGCTCACCGGGGGCGGCCCGCTCGCCCTGCCGGTGCTGGACGTGGCGGCCCACCTCAAGTCCCGCCCCGAGCTGGACCGCCCGGACGCGCACCTGCTGATGGCGCCGTTCTCGGCCGCCCCGCCCCGGCCCGGCAAGGCCCTCGAACTGGAACGGGAACCGGGCCTGATGTGCCTGGGCACGGTGACCCGGCCGGACAGCGAGGGCAGCCTGACGATCACCGACGCGGACCCGCGTACGCCGCCGGCCATCGTGGCGAACTACCTCGCCACCGAGCACGACCGGCGGGTGGCGGTGGACCTGTTCCGCCGGATGCGGGAGTTCTTCGGCACCGGCCCGATCGCGAAGCGCATCCGGGCCGAGACGGTGCCCGGGACGGCGGCTACCACCGACGCGCAGATCGTCGAGGCGGCGGTGGCACGCGGCTACTGCGGCTACCACGCGATCGGCACCTGCGCGATGGGCGACGGCGACGATCACGTGGTCGACCCGCACCTGCGGGTCCGCGGCGTGGACGGGCTGCGGGTGGTCGACGCGTCGGTGCTGCCGGTGATGGTGGCGGGCTGGACCAGCGCCCCGGTGACCGCGCTGGCCTGGCGGGCCGCCGACGTGATCACGGGCCGGGACGCGGACTGAGCGACGGCCCGGCCGGACGTGCCCGGGCCTGCGCGACGGCGGGCCCGGGCACGTGACTCAGACCGCGAAGCAGTTCGGCTGGACCGCGGCGCCGGAGAGCACCTGGCGTACCGCCGTGTACGTGGTGCCGTCCAGCACCAGCCCGAGGTGGCCGACGACCCGCAGCGGGCACCACGCCTGCACCAGGATGTTCGTCGCGCCGTCGGCGAGCACGGCGTTGTCGACCGGCCGGACCAGTTCGTCCTGCCAGGTGCGCACCGTCGCCCACCGCACCGGGCCGGGGGTGTCGTCCCCGGCGTTGAGGTCGGCGAGGAAGCTCGACCCGATGGTCATCTGCTGGCAGGCGATCACCCCGGCGCAGCTGCCCAGCCCGAGGAAGGCGACCAGGTTGGCGACGTAGGTGCCGTACTGCGGGCTGCCCAGGCTGACGTACTGGTCGACGGTGGCCGCGCCGCCGAGGTACTTGACGTACCAGCGGCTGACCAGGCCGCCCTCGGAGTGGCCGACCAGGTCGACGCGGGCCGCACCGGTGCCGGCGCGCACCCGGTCCACGTAGGACGACAACGCGCGGGCGGACTCGCGGATGTCGCCGAGACCGAGGTTCGGCAACTGGAAGATCGAGACCCGGTAGCCGTCGGCGCGCAGCCGCGCGGCGATCGGCTCGTACGCGATGGAGATTCCACTGAGGCCGCCGACCACGATCACCGGGTCGGCGGCCGCGGCGGCGGCCCGTTGCGCGGCGGTGGCGACGGTGGCCGTGGCAGACGGGGCGGCGGGTTCGGCGGTGGCGGCCTGGGCGGCGGCCGGGACGAGCAGGACGGTGGCGGCGGTGGTGACGGCCAGGATCGTTCGGAGCAGCATGGGCTGCACCTCCGGGGGGAGGCACCCGGGCGTACCCGGGGGGACGGGTGGGATCCGATCGATCGTGGACACGATGATGCGTGTCCGATTTCACACACGTCAATGAAAAGTTACGCGGCGGTAACCCTTGTCGCGCCCTGCGCGCAAACCGGCATGCCGGACCGGGCTCAGTTGCCCAGCGCCTGGACCTTCGCGATGGTCTCCTGCACGTGCTGCCGGGCCGGTTCCCCGCCCTGTGCGGCCTGTGCCAGCGCCTGCCGGTAGGAGTCGATGGCGCCGATCAGCGGCCCCGCCGTGGCACCTTCCAGCGCGCCCGCCACCAGCGCCCGCGCCTCGGCCGCGTCCTGCGCGGCGGCGGCGGTGCGTGCCTTGGCCTCGTCCAGCTTCTGTGCCGCCGCCGCCAGCCTGGCGATGATCTCCGCCGCGCTCACACGCCCTCCCCCAGCTCACCGACCCGCGCGCAGCCTACCGCCCCACCCCGCTTCGCTGTCAGCGCAGGAGGCGGAAGAGGAGGAGGTAGAGGCAGAAGAAGGACGGGGAGACCAGCGCGCAGATCACGAAACCCAGCGGCACGTAGCGTCCGGCCGGGGGCGCGTCGCCCTCCACCGCCGGGCGGCCCCAGCGGGCGAGCACCGCCTGACCGGCCACGAAGGACATCAACGGCACGCCCGCGCAGCTCAGCGCCGCCACCAGGTCCAGCCCGGTCACCGGCAGCGACGAACCCACTATCGCGATCAGCATCAGCAGCGAGCCGACCAGCGCACAGCCCGCGTACACCACCACCGCCCGCGCCGGCGCCGACCAGGTGGGCAGCAGCACCGGCGTGCGGGCCAGCGCATCGGCCTGCTGCCCGAACACGTCGGCCTCCTCGGCGAGCCGCCCCGCCGCCGCCAGCTCCGCCGCCGGGTCGCCGGCCCGCGGCGCCGGAACACCCCCCGAGGGGTACGCCCCGACGTCCGGCCGCCCCGGCGCGTCGGCTGCGCCGCCGGTCACCCCGTCCCCCGGCCCGGGTGCGGGACCCGGCGCTCCCCCACCGGCAGCCATCGCCGGCGCCGGCGCCTCCGCCGGTACCGACGTCATCGGCACGCCGATCGCCTGCCCGAGCCGGTCCAGGTGCTGGCCCTGGGTCGCGAGCCGCTGCCCGAGCGTGTCGACGGCGGACTGGAGGCCACGGCGGCGCTCCGCCTCGGCGGCGATCTCCCGCTCCCCGCCGCGCTGCCGGGTGGACAGCTCCCGCAGCAGCGCCGCGTACTCGTCGAATCCGCTCATGACGGCTCTCCCGCGGCGGCGAAGGGCACGATCAGCGCGGTGCGGTGCTCGTGCCGGTCGACCAGCAGGGCGCGCCCCTCGCGCGGGACGTACGCCAGGTCGTGCACGCCGAGGTGCAGGCCCAGGTCGGCGGCGGGGACGTTCAGCGCGACCAGGCCGGTCACGTCGTCGCGGTGCCCGCTGCCGCCGAGGTCGTCGGCGAGCCGGCGCAGCCCGCGCCACCAGCCGAGCACGTGCGTGCCGCGCGCGGGCCCCTGGCGCAGCACGGCGCGCAGGTCGTCGTACCCGGAGCGGAACGTCGCCGGGTCGGAGGCGGCCAGCGTCGTGGCCGCGGCGTCCATGCCGAACACCACCAGGTAGGTGCGCCCGGACGCCGGGCTGTCGCCGGCGGCGGCCTCGGTGAGATGGGCGCGCAGTGCGCCGGCGTCGAGGCGTCGGACCTGGTGCCCGGCGGCGGCGAGCGTCATGGCCAGGTCGTCGGCGGCGTCCGTGGTGCCCGGCGCCAGCGGCGCGAACAGAAACCGGGCGGTGCCGGGGGCGTGCTGGCGGGCCAGGGACAGGGTGGCCGACCGGAGCACGTCCGCGCCGCCCGCGGCGGTGCCGACCACCGCGAGGTGCCGGCCCGGGCTGGCGTCGAGCGCGAACCCGGCCGGGCTGCCGGGGACGTCCACTACGCGGCCGACGAGCGCGTACGGCGGGTCGGCGCCGGGCGTCAACGCCGCCCAGGCGCTGTCGTCGGTGAGCCGGGGCGTCTCGTGTCCCCGGAAGACGGCAGGCGGGCGCGACCCGGCCGGGCGGGCCGCGTGCAGCTCGTGGCGCAGCGCGGCGAGGTCGGCCGAGGCGGCGTGCGCGTCCGGGAACCGCACCTCGGCGTCCGAGCCGGGCGCCCCCGCGCCGGTGTTCACCACCGCCGTGCCGACGGTGAGCCCGCGTGCGGCGTCGTTGCGCGGGTCCAGCACGGCGTCGCCGCCGGGTAGCGCGATCCGCAGCGGGAACTGCCCGAAGATCGCCTCGGCCCGGCCGTAGAGCGCCTCGATGCCGGTGGTGCTCTGGCTCGCCAGCACCAGGTGCAGGCCGTACGAGCGGCCCTTGCGGGCCAGTTCCTCGATCAGGTCGACGGCCTGCCGGGCCAGCGCGTCGTTGCCGGCGAACAGCACGTGGAACTCGTCGACCACTGTGACGATCCGGGGCGGCCGGGCGTTGGGCGGCAGGTCCGCCAGGCGGCTGACGCCGTGCCGCTTCAGCAGGTCGGCGCGGCGGCCCAGTTCGGCGCGCAGTTCGCGCAGCGCCGCCACGCCGTACTCGCGGTCGGACTCGATGCCGACCGCGTCGGCGTGCGGCAGCCAGGACGGGTCACGGTCGGTGGGCACGAACTCGGTGAAGCTGACGCCCTCCTTGAAGTCGAGCAGCATCAGCCGCAGCTCGGCCGGGGAGTAGCGGGCGGCCAGCCCGTAGAGCACGTCGAGCAGCAGGACCGTCTTGCCCGCGCCGGTCCGCCCGCCGACCAGCCAGTGCGGGGTGGCGTCGTCGAACGCCACGCTCAGCGGACGGCGGCCGGCCCGGCCGAGCACGGTACGCAGCCCGGAGGCGGCGGACCCGGCCCAGCGCTGCGCGGGCAGCAGGTCGGCGAACGTGACGCCGTCCTGGCCTGCGGCCTCGGCGTACCGGCGGGCCAGCGCGGTGACGGTGGCGTGCGACGGGTCGCCGTCGAGCACCACCGGCGCGGCCAGCCCGCTGCCGTCGGTGCTGAACGGGCGCCCGGGCGGGTCGCCGACGAGCGTGTACCGCTCGGTGACGCGCAGCTGGGTGGTGGCGCCCAGCGGCGGCGCGGCGGACGGCCCGGCCGGTGGGTGCCCGGCCAGCAGCACGCAGACCGCAGCGGCCGGGCCGGCGTGGGTGAGCGCTGCGAGCCGGGCCAGTTCCCGGGGCGGCGGCGCGGACGCGGCGACCACCACCAGCAGCTCGCGGTCCTCCGGCGCGGACCGCTGGGCGGTACGGGCGTGCCGCTCGGCCAGGTCGAGCAGGGCCGTCGTCTCCGCCTCGGTCGTCGCCGCCGGGGCGAGCACCCCGGCATCGTGCAGCGGGCGCAGCGGAAGGAACGCCGCACCGAAGGCCGCCTGGTCGATGCCGGCCACCCGGATCGCACCGGCCGGAGCGGCGGTCAGCAGCCGTACCACCACCGCCCGCAGCAGCTCGCCGACGCGCGGGTCACGGGCGTCCGCGTCGACGGCCAGGTGCGCGCCCGCACCCACCGGCACGAGCACCGGGAACGCGCCGTCGACAGTGGACGCGGCGCCGAGGCGTACCGGAACGGGGTGGGTCGCGACGCGGGCCGTGCCGGGCACCGCGGCGGCCAGCTCACCGCCGAGGCGGGCCAGCCGCGCCACCAGCTCGGGGCTGCCCACCGGCGCCGGGCCCGCAGCGCCCAGCAGCCGCCGGGCCGCCTCCCAGTGCCGCACCGCCCGCCGATGCCGATCGACCGCCTGCCGGTACGCCGCCGCGAGTCTGCCCACCGTCCGCCCTCCGACGTTTGCGATCGAAGGGAACCCTAACGGACGCGCGCCGCACCGGCACGGGGCGCTCCGCACCGGGGATTCGTCCACTGTTCACCCGGCTACCGACGGACGCGCCGCCCGCCGTTCCCCCGGCCCCGCTTGCCTTCGGTCAGGCAATCGTGCGCACAGGAAGGCGACGACGTGACCACCTCACCTCTCCCCCGGCGGTCCCTGCTGCGCGGCGGCGTGGCCGGCGGACTCGGCATCATGGTGGCCGGCAGCCTGGAGGCGATCGCCGGCCCGGCGGCGGCCCGGCCCGCGTGCCGCCCCGCCGTCGGCTACGGCGACCTGGTGCCGGACCCGGCCGGCCTGCTGGCGCTGCCGCCGGGCTTCTCGTACACGGTCGTCGCGCAGGCGGGCGCGACGCTGCTGGAGTCCGGGCAGCCCACCCCGAGCGACGCGGACGGTACCGGCTGCTTCCGCGGCCCGCACGGCTCGGTGCTGGTCAACAACCACGAGATCGGCGGCGACGAGCCGTACCCGGTGCCGCCGCTACCCGGCCTCACCTACGACCCGGGCGCCCGGGGCGGCACCACCACCATCGAGGTGGACCGGCACGGGCGGCGGCTGCGCGAGTACGTGAGCGTGGCCGGCACGCACAACAACTGCGCCGGTGGCATCACCCCGTGGGGCACGTGGCTGACCTGCGAGGAGACCGAGCAGCGGGCCGGTGGGCGATATCTGAAGGACCACGGGTACGTCTTCGAGGTCGACCCGCACGACCGGTCCGCCAACACCGGCCCGGTGCCGCTGACGTTCCTCGGGCGGTACTCCCACGAGGCGGTCGCGGTCGACCCGTACACGCACTCGATCTACCTGACCGAGGACGCGAGCGGGCCCAACGGCCTGTACTTCCGGTGGACGCCGCCGCCCGGCTTCCGGGCCGGCAAGGGCGCGCTGCGGGCGCTCGCCCAGCGACCCGACGGCGGCACCGCCGGGAGCCTCGCCGCGATGCGCTGCCTGCGGGGCGACGGCCACGTGGCAGACCTGTCCGAGGCCACCACCCCCGGTACCCGCTACCGGGTGGAGTGGGTCGAGGTGCCGGACCGCGACGCCCGGACCGTGTCGGTACGCAAGCAGTTCACCGACGCCGAGGTGACCCGCAGCCGCAAGCTGGAGGGCGCCTGGTGGGGCGACGGGGGCGCGTACTTCGTGGCCAGCTACGCCCGCCACGACGACGGCAGCGCCAACGAGCACGACGGGCAGGTGTGGTTCTACGACCCGCGTCGGCAGACCGTCACGCTGAAGACGATCTTCGGGGTGAACACCGACCCGGAGGCCGACACCGGCAACTACGACGGGCCGGACAACATCACCGTCTCGCCGTACGGCGGGGTGATCCTGGCCGAGGACGGCGAGGGCGTGTCGCACCTGGTCGGCGTCACCGAGCAGGGCACTGCGTACCCGCTGGCGCGCAACGAGCTCAACGACAGCGAGTTCACCGGGCCGACGTTCAGCGCGGACGGCAAGACGCTGTTCGCCAACATCCAGTCGCCGGGGTACGTGTTCGCGATCACCGGGCCGTGGGGGCGGCCGGGTAACGGGCACCGCTGAGAGGGCGCCGGCCGGTGGTCTCCCCAGGGGCGGGAACCGCCGGTCGGCGTCATGGGTCGCCCGAGCGCCCGGATCATCGGTACTCTCTGAGCAGGGCTGATGAGGGGGTGTCACCGGATGGCCAGCGCACACGACGTCGCCGCCGCGGTGCTCGCCGAGGTCGGCCGGGTCACCGCGATGAAGCTCGAGAAGCTCGTCTACTACTGCCAGGGATGGCACCTGGCTCGCAGTGGTTCGTCGCTGTTCGCCGAGCCGATCGAGGCATGGCGGGAAGGCCCGGTGGTTCCGCTGCTCTACCGGCACCACCGCCAGCAGCTCTACGTCTCGGAGTGGCCCCTCGGAGATCCCTCCCTGCTCACCGAAGCCCAGCGCGAATCCGTCCGCTGGGTGGCCCGCGAGTACGGCAGGTTCTCCGCGACCGAGCTGTCCACCATGACGCACAACGAACTGCCGTGGCGGGCCGCTCGTGGCGCGCTGCCCGAGTCCGCCAGCTCCTCCGAGCAGCTCGATGTCGACCTGATGCGGACGTACTACGCGCGGCAGATGGCGAGCACCGAGACAGCCGTCGCGCAGGCCACGGCGAACGCCGCGATCGAGGGCCAGGAGTTCGACCAGGACTGGCAGGAACGGCTCCGCGACGTGGCCTCGGGCCTGGTCGACGCGGACGATCTGATCGCCGAAGAGATCGCCCGCCTGCGCGGATGACCGATCCGTACTGCTGGCCGGGCACTGACTGCCTGGTCAACCGGTTGGGCCTCAGAGACGCCGCTACCCTGCACGAGGTGGAGTTCCGCCTGGTCTCCATCCGGGACGTGCAGGCGGCCCGTAGCACCATCCCCGGCAACTACGGCCTCGGTCACCTCCAGGCGTTCCACAGGCACCTCTTCGGCGACGTGTACCCCTGGGCCGGGCAGACACGCACTGTTGAAATCAGCAAAACCGGGGCACGCTTCTGCCACTGGCGCTTCATCGACGACCAGGTGGGCAGCGTCCTCGCCCAGCTCTCCGAGGACGGCTTCCTGCTCGGCCTGAAGCGCGAGCCGTTCGTCGGCTCCCTCGCCCACTACTACGGCGAGCTGAACGTCTGCCACCCGTTCCGCGAGGGCAACGGCAGGACGCTGCGCGCCTTCCTGCGTCAGCTCGGCGCCGCAGCCGGCTACCTGCTCGACTGGTCGGAACTCGACGCCGCCGACAACATCGACGCCTGCGCCCGGCATCTGAACACTGGCGAGACGGACCTTCTGGTGACCGCGCTCGATCCGGTCGTACGGCGCCTCGGCTAGACCCGGGGCGATCCCGCACCGGCCGGCGGGCGCAGGCCGTCCAGCGCGATGGCCAGGACGCGGTCGCGCTGGGCCGGGTCCGGGAACTGATATGCGGCCAGCCCGCTGATCAGCCGGATCACGTCGTCGAAACCGGCGTCCGGCCGGGCCGCGCCGGCCTCCTGGGCGCGGCGCAGCAGCGGCTCGCCGGTCGCGTAGATCTCGGTGCGGCAGCTGCGGAACACCTCGGAGTCGTGTACCAGTTCCTCGGCCAGCGCCCGCTTGGTGGCCACGTAGGCGACGAACCGGTGCAGCCAGCCGACCAGGGCGTCCCAGGGCGGCTCGTCGGCCAGGTCGGCGGCGGAGGCGCTGAGCGCGCGCACCTCCTCGACGTAGACCGCCTCGAACAGGTCCCGCCGCTGGGGGAAGTTGCGGTAGAGCGTGCCGATGCCCACGCCCGCCCGGCGGGCGATCTCCTCCAGCGACGCGCCCGCGCCGTGCTCGCCGAAGACCTCGCGGGCGGCGGCGATCAGCGCGTCGTAGTTGCGGCGGGCGTCGGCCCGTTTCGGGCGGCGGGAGAAGACCTCACCGGGCACGTCGGCGTCGGTCATGACGCGCGTCACCCCTTCCGTCTTGCAACCGGAGGCACCCCTCCGCTAGGTTAATGGAGGCACGCCTCCGGTTACTGACCGGAGCCACCCCTCCGGATAGCTTACTCCGGACTTCCGGCCGCCCTCCGGCCGCGCGATCCTCGCGCCACGACACGGACCCGGGAGGTCCCACCATGCCCGCCGACCGCTGAGCGCCCGCACGACCCGGCCGCCACCGCCGCACGACCGCGCGAGCGGCCACCAGTCTCGTACCGACAACGGGGAGTTCTCCCACATGATCCACTCATCAGGGCGCGGCTCACGCCGGCTCACCTTCCTCGTGCTGGCCGCCGGCACCGGATTCTTCGCGATGCTCCAGTCGCTGATCACGCCGGTGCTGCCCACCATCCAGCACGACCTGCACACCTCGCCCAACACGGTGACCTGGGTGCTCACCGCCTACCTGCTCTCCGCGTCCGTCTTCACGCCGATCATCGGCCGCGTCGGCGACATGGTCGGCAAGGAGAAGACGCTCGTCTTCTCGCTCGCCGCGCTGGCGCTGGGCTGCCTGCTGGCAGCCGTCGCCCCCAGCATCGGCGTGCTGATCGCCGCCCGCGTGGTGCAGGGCATCGGCGGCGCCGTCTTCCCGCTCTCGTTCGGCATCATCCGCGACGAGTTCCCGGCCGCCCGGGTCAGCTCGGCGGTGGCCTCGGTCTCCGCGGTCGTCGCCGTCGGCGGCGGGCTGGGCGTGGTGCTGGCCGGGCCGATCGTGGCCACCCTGGGCTACCGGTGGCTGTTCTGGATCCCGCTGGTGGTGGTCGGCCTGACCGCGCTCGCCGCGCACCGGTTCGTACCGCGCTCGCCGGTACGCACCCCGGGCCGGATCAACTGGCTCAGCGCCGTACTCCTGTCCGGCTGGCTGGTGGCGCTGCTGCTGCCGGTCAGCAAGGGCGCCGCGTGGGGTTGGGGCTCCGGCCGGGTGGTCGGGCTGCTGGCGCTGGCCGCGGTGCTCGCGGCCGCCTGGCTGGCGACCGAGGCCCGAGCCGCGAACCCGCTGATCGACCTGCGGATGATGCGCCTGCCCGCGGTCTGGACCACGAACCTCGTCGGGTTGCTCTACGGCGCCTCGATGTTCGCCGTGTACGCGTTCCTGCCGCAGTTCGCGCAGATCCCGACCAGCGCCGGCTACGGCTTCGGCGCCAGCGTCACCCAGGCCGGGCTGCTGATGCTGCCGATGCTCGTCGGCATGTTCGTGGCCGGCCTGCTGGCCGGACGGCTGCAGTCCCGGTTCAGCGCCAAGGCCCAGCTGAGCACCGGCGCGGTGTTCAACGTGGCGGCCGCCGCCATGCTGACCGTCGCACACGACACCCGCTGGCAGGTCGGTGTCGCCGGTGGCCTGGTCGGCCTCGGCATCGGGCTGGCGTTCGCCTCGATGGCCAACCTGATCGTGGCGAACGTGCCGGCCGGGCAGACCGGCGCGGCGACCGGCATGAACGCCAACATCCGTACCATCGGCGGCGCGATCGGCGCGGCGCTCGCCAGTGCCGTGATCACCGCGAATCCGCAGCCGAGCGGGCTGCCCCGGGAGGCCGGTTTCACCGCGGGCTTCCTGCTGCTCACCGGCATCTCGGTGGCCGCGGCGCTAGCCGCGCTCGCCGTACCCTCCGGCCGCCGCCGGTGGCCCCGGCGGCGGATCGGGCCGGCGGTGCCGGACCTGGCGCCGGCCGCCGAGCTGGTCCCGGCCCGCTGACCTCAGCCCTCTCGTTCCGTGGATCTTGGTACGCGGGCGCCCTTTGCGGGGCGTGCGCGTACCAAGATCTCGTCTAGCGTGGGGCGACGCGGCAGCCGGGGTCGGGGCCGGCGTCGGCCACGCCGCAGTGGAACACCTCGACCGGGGCGGCGTCCACGTCGGGCACCTTCGCCACGGTGAGCAGCGCCAGCCGCTTCGCGACCGGCTCACCGGAGTCCGGGGCGTACCGGATGAGGCCGCTGACCCCCGGGTAGCCGCCGGCGGCGTTCTGCCGCAGCACCTCGGCGTGCACCCCGACCGGGTTGACCGAACGGGGCTCCCAGCGGCGGCCGGTGTCGGCGTGGCGCAGCCGGGCGGCGAGGCTCTCCAGCGCGCGTACCGTCATCATGGTGGCGTCGTAGGCCAGGCTGACCCGCTCGCCGACCGGCGGACCGGTCCCCGCGCGGCATCGGGGCGGGTCGAGCAGGCCGTCCGCGCCGATCCAGGTGAGGAAACTGCCCCGGGCGTCGTCGCGCCCGGCCTGCGCGGCCCGCAGCGACGCGCAGGTGGCCAGCGCGGCCTTCGACACGTACGTGACCGGCAGGTTGCCCGGCGCGCTGGCGCGCAGCCCCGGGTTGGCCATGTAGCGGTTCACCGAGTCGTCGGCGACCAGGTGCCGGGGCGGGTTCGCGCCGCACTCCTTGAGCGCGCGCATGAACCCGTCGAACTCCGACCAGCGGCCGGCGAAGAAGAGCATCCCCGGGTAGCCGCACTCCTGGGTGAGCCGCCGCCCGCTGCGCCACTCGTCGAGCCGGGTGAGCCGGTCGCCGAAGCGTTCCCGCAGGCCGTCGACGAGGGTGGCGACGTACAGGTCGTCGGTGAGCGAGCTGCCCTCGCCGGTGGTCCAGTAGACGTGCGCCTCCCCCACCCGCAGCACCTGCCGGGCGTACGCCTCGACCATCCGGGTCTGGTCCCGGTTCGGCGCCGACATGGCCAGGTAGAGGCTGGAGTTGGCGTCCATCCGGTCGGCCGACAGCGTCGGGGCGAGCACCGGCAGGCCGACGCGGTTGAGTTCGCGCAGCGCCGCCGCCGTGCTGGTGCGGCTGTCCACCAGGCCGACCACGCCGAGCACTGTGGGGTCGTCGCGGGCCAGCCCTTCCAGCATCCGTACCGCGTCGTCGGCGTGTCGCATCTGCCGCCCGGCGTTCGCCACCACGATGTGCAGCAGCGCCGCGTCGTCCGCCGCCGCCGACTCCTGGAGCAGGGCGTACTGGGCGGTGGCCATGCCCTCCAGTTCCTCCCGCTCGGAGACGTAGGACTCCTCGTCCGCGCGGGTCCGGTTGCCGGTGAGGCTGCCCAGGTAGACGAGCGTCAGGTAGGGGCGGCGGTGCTCGCTGCGCCGCCACACCTCCTCGGCGGCCCGGTTCTGGGCGAAGATGCGCCGCTGCACGGCGCGCAGCCGGTCCTGCCCGGGTTCGCTGTTGAAGACCTGCCCGGCGGTGTCGCTGTAGCCGACGCACTCCCCGCCGACGAGCCGCACGGTGACCCGGTCGGTGGGCCAGGGGCGGCAGTCCGGCGCCCACCGCCCGTGCGCCCACACGCCCAGCCCGGCGACGAGCGCCAGGGCCACCGCGGCGGGCAGGAACCGCCGGGCCCACCAGGGCGGGTCGGGTGCGACAAGGGCCGGCGGGACGCCTCCCACCGGCGCGTCGACGTCCCGGTCGTCCGCCTCCAGCAGCATCAGCCAGGCGCCGGGGCGACGCAGCCGGCGGTTCTCCGGCAGCGCCTCGGCCCACTCCTCGTACGCCTCCTCGGCCTCGGCCAGCGGCCGGGCCGCTGCCGGTTCCGGTGGCGGGTCGGCGGCGACCGCGACGACGAGCAACGGGTCGTTGCGGCCGGTCTCGTTGCGGACCTCGTCGACGAGCCGGACCAGCGTGTGCCCGACGTTGTCCGGCCGCGCGCCGTCGAGCACCAGCACCGGATAGGCGGTGCGGCGCCAGTCCCCGGGCCGCCAGAACCGCCGCCGGTACGCCAGGCGCAGGTCCTCCAGGAACGCGTGCAGCAGCAGCTTCTCCACCTGGGCCGGGTGTTCGCCGTCGCGCCAGCCGGCGGTGAGCCGCTCGGCGAAGCCGAGGAACGTCACCGACTGGCGGGGCGCCAGGTACTGCTGGCGCATGAACCAGCGGTACTGCCGTCCGACGAGCGGCACCCGGCCGGAGACGGCGATCCGGAACACGACGCCGGGTACGGCCCGCCACAGCAGCCAGAGCAGCAGGTGCAGCGCGGCACCGAGGCCGGAGTCGCCGCCGACCTGGGGGTCCTCTCCGGCACGCCGTCCCCGCCAGTCCCGCAGCCGGCGCACCAGCGCGGCCCGGCCGCTGTCGGCGGCGTCCAGGTCCACGGCGAGCGTCTGGTGCATCAGCCAGTCGGCCAGCGGGTAGTGCCGGAACCGCAGCCGGGGCGCGCCGAACGCCTCCACGGAGAGTTGCCGGTGCAGCTCGCGCAGCACGGCCGCGACGTCGTCGCCGGCCGGCCGGCCGGTGAGGTCCAGCACGGCGTGCGGTACCCGCCGCCCGGCCCGGAGCGCCGCGAAACGCCGTAGCAGGGCCGCGACCGCGCCGTCCCCGGTGGGCCGGACCAGCCAGAGCAGTGGGAGCCGGCGGTCACCGCGGCGTGGACGCCGCAGCAGCCGGGCCAGCAGGGTGAGCAGTTCCGGGCCGCCGGCCGGGAGCTGCTCACGGACCGGCCGCAGCCGGGTCGCCGGTTCACGCATGGTCACCTCCGGGTCGCACGGGGTGTCGCACCATTGTCGACGTTCGATGCAACCCGGCACGGCGGGGGCCCCGCTCGACGGACGGGTGTCGAGCGGGGCCCTCTCCTCACATGCGGATCAGCCGATGGCGGCGGTCAGCGCGGCCAGGTAGCCGTAGCGGTAGCCGTTCGCGTTCGGGTGGTACGCCTCGATGACACCGCTGACGTCCCGGATCCACGGCTCGGCGGCGCACACGCCGTGCCCGGCGAAGAACGGCCGCGCGTCGACGAAGGTGCCGCCGGCGGCGGCGGCCCGGCCGGAGATGACGCCGTTGAGCGTGTCGGCGGCCTGGTTGAGGATGGTGCGCTTGTAGCTGCTCATGGCGAGCAGTCCACAGGAGCCGGTCTCGAACAGCCGCGGGTAGCCGAGCACCACCAGCCGGGCGTTCGGGGCCCGGTTGCGGATCGCAGTGTACGTGGCGTCGAGCCGGGCGGGCAGCGTCGCGGTGGCGAACGCCTTCGACTCGTTGACCGCACTCTCGCAGCTGGACGTGCTGCCGAAGCGGCAACTGGTCATCACGTCGGCGAAGCCGGCGTCGTTGCCGCCGATGGTGATGGTGACCAGCGTGGTGCTGCTGCTGAGCTGGCCGACCTGGTCGGCCAGCACGTCGGCGGTGACCGCGCCGCCGCAGGCCGGGAACTTGAAGCTGGTGACCGAATGGGCGGCGGCCCAGAGCGGGGCGTACGACTTCTGGCTGCGCAGGCAGGTGGACAGGTCGTACGGGCCGGCGCCGACCCCGGAGGAGTAGGAGTCACCGAGGGCGACGTAGTTGACGGTGGCCGCCCGGGCGGCGCCGGGCAGAAGCACGGCGCCGAGTACGGCCGCCAGGAGGGCGGCGAACACGGTACGGACGCGACGGGGCATGGCAGAGCCTCCACGGGGCAGGGGTGGTGGAGCCCGTTGACCGCGCGCGTGGCCGAGGGATCGGTGCTGTTACTGGTCGGTAATGCTATCGAAACATTCGTCGAAATTGAATAGCCCCGATCGACCGGACAGGACAGATACGTTCACATGTGTCGATTAGCTTGACGGTGACGACACCCGACGGAGGGAGTCCCACCGTGCGACGCGCACTCACGGCGGCCATCGCCGCCCTGACCCTCACCACGGCCGGCACCACGGTGACCGGTGCCCCCGGCCAGGCCGCCCCCACCGGATGGGGCCGGCCGCAACCCGCGGCGGCCACCCCGACGCCGGGCAGCCCCGGGCTGGGCGACAGCTACTTCCCCGACTACGGCAACGGCGGCTACGACGTCGGCCACTACGACATACGGCTGCGCTACGAACCGGCCACCGACCGGCTCAGCGGCACCACCACGATCCTCGCCACCGCCACGAAGGACCTGTCCCGGTTCAACCTGGACTTCGCCCTCGACGTCGAGTCGGTGCGGGTGAACGGGTGGACCGCCGGGTTCGCCCGGGCCGGCGACCACGAGCTGGTCGTCACCCCGGCCCGGCCGCTGACCAAGGGCCAGCAGCTCACCGTGGTGGTGAGGTACGCCGGCGTGCCGTCGCAGACCACCGTCTACGGCTACACCGCGTGGACGCGAACCGCCGACGGGGCGCTCGCCGTCAACGAGCCCGAGTCGGCCTGGTGGTGGTACCCGAGCAACGACCACCCGAAGGACAAGGCCACCTGGGACATCTCGGTGTCGGTGCCGACCGGCGTCGAGGTGGTCAGCAACGGCGTGCAGCCGCGCGACCCGCTGCCCGAGGCCGGCAACCGCACCCGGTGGAGCTGGCGCAGCGTCAAGCCCGGCGCCACGTACCAGGCGTTCCTGGCCATCGGGCAGTACGAGATCGTCACCGACGTCGCGCCGAACGGGCAGCCGGTGGTGAACGCGTACAGCACCACGCTGGGCGAGCGCCTGCCGGCCGCGCGGGCGAGCATCGAACGCACCGCCGAGATCGTCGAGTGGGAGAGCGGGCTGTTCGGCCCGTACCCGTTCGAGGCGCAGGGCGGCGTGGCCGGGCCGGTCGACGGCATCGGCTTCGCCCTGGAGACGCAGACCCGCCCGGTGTACGGGCCCGGCTTCTGGCGGCGCGGCGCCAACACGTACGTGGTGGTGCACGAGAACGCCCACCAGTGGTTCGGCGACTCGGTGTCGGTGGCGGACTGGCGGCACATCTGGCTCAACGAGGGCTTCGCGTCGTACGCCGAGTGGCTCTGGTCGGAGGAGCAGGGCGAGGGCACCGCGCAGGAGCTGTTCGACTTCACCTACGACAGCTACCCGGCCGACTCCGAGTTCTGGCAGGTACGCCCCGGCGCCCCGGGCCCGGGCGGCATCTTCGACGCCGCCGTCTACGACCGGGGCGCGATGGCGCTGCACCAGATCCGGCGCGCCGTGGGCGACGCCGCGTTCTTCCGCATCCTGCGCACCTGGACGGCCAAGCGGCAGTACGGCAACGGCACCGTCGCGCAGTTCCAGGCGCTCGCCGAGCGGATCTCCGGACGGGACCTCGACGCGGTGTTCACCACCTGGCCGTTCACCCCCGGCCGGCCCGCCGTGGCCACCGCCGCACGGACGAGCGCCGCACCGGCGCAGCCGGCCTCGTGGGCGAAGATCCGGGCGGCGCACGACCTGCTCGGCCGCTGACCGGCGCCGGCCGGGCCGCTCCCCCGCGACGGAGGGCGGCCCGGCCGGTTCGGGGTCAGCGCGCGGCGAGCGGCTGGCGGGCCGGGTCGACCGGGGCGGGCAGTTCGCCCACCCCGCCCAGGTACGCGTGGATCGCCGCCGCGGCGGCGCGTCCCTCGGCGATCGCCCAGACGATGAGCGAGGCGCCCCGGTGCATGTCACCGGCGACGAAGACGCCGTCGGCGGCCTGCCAGTCGGGGCCGGAGTCGATCGCGCCCCGGCGGTTGCGGGTCACCCCGAACTGGGCCAGCAGCGGCTGCTCCTCGGTGCCCTCGAAGCCGATGGCGAGCAGCACCAGGTCGGCCGGGATCTCCCGCTCGGAGCCCGGCAGCGGGGTGACGATGCGGCGGCCGTCCACCTTCTCCACTGTCACCTCGGCGATCCGGACCGCGCGGACCTGACCGGTGCCGTCGTCCACGAACTCCTGCACCGCGACGGCGAAGACCCGCTCGCCGCCCTCCTCGTGCGCCGGGTAGTTGCGCAGCACCCACGGCCAGGTCGGCCACGGGTCCCGGGCCGCGTCGCGCTCGGCCGGCGGCTCCGGGTAGAGGTCGAGCTGGTGGACGCCGGCCGCGCCCTGCCGATGCGCCACGCCGAGGCAGTCGGCGGCGGTGTCGCCACCGCCGATGATCACCACGTGCTTGCCGGCGGCGTCGATCGGCGTACCGTCGGGCAGCGTGGCGAGCGCGGGCCGCCCGTCCCCGGCGGCGGCCACCACCCGGTTCGCGGCGACCAGGTGCGCCATCGCCTGGTGCACACCGCGCAGCGCCCGGCCCGGCGTCTCCGGCGTGTCCCGGCCCTGCAACGCCCCGCAGGCCAGCAGCACCGCGTCGTGCTCGGCGCGCACCTGCTCGGCGGTCACGTCGACGCCCACCTCGACGCCGGTCCGGAACCGCACACCCTCGGCGGTGAGCTGGGCCAGCCGCTTGTCGATGTGCTGCTTCTCCAGCTTGAAGTCGGGGATGCCGTAGCGGAGCAGGCCGCCGATCGCGTCGTCGCGCTCGTACACGGTGACCGTGTGACCGGCGCGGGCGAGCTGCTGCGCGGCGGCCAGCCCGGCCGGGCCGGAGCCGACCACGGCCACCGACCGGCCGGTCGGGGCGGACGCGGGCCGGGGCCGCAGGCCGTCGCGGGCCACCGCCGCGTCGGCGATCTCCACCTCGACCTGCTTGATGGTGACCGGCTGCTGGCCACCGAGGCCGAGCACGCAGGCCGCCTCGCACGGCGCCGGACAGAGCCGGCCGGTGAACTCGGGGAAGTTGTTCGTGGCGTGCAGCGACTCCACCGCGGCGTCCCAGTTGCCGGTGCGGACCAGGTCGTTCCAGTCCGGGATGCGGTTGCCCAGGGGGCAGCCGTCGTGGCAGAACGGGATACCGCAGTCCATGCACCGGGTGGCCTGCTCGCGGATCAGCCCCTCACCGGCCGGCGGGTAGACCTCCCGCCAGTCGGAGATGCGTACCGGCACCGGACGGCGGGCCGGCAGCCGCCGGTCGTAGCGCAGGAAACCGTTCGGGTCAGGCACGAGCCACCTCCTGGGCGACCGCCCGGGGCGCGGGCGGTACCGGCGCGGCCGACGGCACGCTGAGCGCGCTCATCACCGCGTCGTCGACGTCTCGGCCGGCGGCTTCGGCGGCCCGCATGATCTCCATGACCCGGCGGTAGTCGCGGGGCACCACTGCGGTGAACTCCTCCACCGCCTGCGGCCAGCGCTTGAGCAGGTCCTCGGCGACAGCCGAGTCCGTCTCGGCGAAGTGCCGCTGGACCAGCTCGTGCAGCCGGTCGCGTTCCTCGTCGCGCAGCGGCGACAGGTCGACCAGCTCGGCGTTCACCAGCCGCTGGTCGAGCCGGTGCACGAACGCGGTGCCACCGGACATGCCGGCGGCGAAGTTGCGCCCGGTCGGCCCGAGCACCACGACGGTGCCGCCGGTCATGTACTCGCAGCCGTGGTCGCCGAGGCCCTCGACCACGGCGACCGCGCCGGAGTTGCGGACCGCGAACCGCTCCCCCACCCGGCCGCGCAGGTAGACCTCGCCGCCGGTGGCGCCGTACAGGATGGTGTTGCCGGCGATGATCTGGTCCTCGGCGCGGCGGCCCGGCGTGGCGTCCACGCCGACGAACGGCGCGTCGGCGTCCGGCCGGACCACGATCCGGCCGCCGGACAGTCCCTTGCCGACGTAGTCGTTGGCGTCGCCGTACAGGCGCAGCGTGACTCCGCGCGGCAGGAACGCGCCGAACGACTGGCCGGCGGTGCCGCGCAGCCGGAACTCGATCGTGTCGTCGGGCAGCCCGGCGCCGCCGAAGCGGCGGGTGACCTCGCCGCCGAGCATCGCGCCGACGCTGCGGTGCTCGTTGCGGACCTCGACCTCGACCCGGACCGGGGTACGGTCACGCAGCGCCGGCCCGGCAAGCTCGATGAGCCGGTTGTCCAGCGCCGCGTCGAGGCCGTGGTCCTGGGCGCGTACGCCCCGGCGGGCCGCGCCCTCGGGCAGCTCCGGCAGGTGCAGCACGCGGCTCAGGTCGAGGCCGTGGCCCTTCCAGTGGTCGATCGCGCCGGCCACGTCGAGCAGCTCGGTGTGGCCGATCGCCTCGTCGATGCTGCGGAAGCCCAGCTCGGCCAGGTAGCCGCGGACCTCCTCGGCGAGGAACAGGAAGAAGTTCTCCACGAACTCCGGCTTGCCGGTGAAGCGCTCGCGCAGCACCGGGTTCTGGGTGGCGATGCCGACCGGACAGGTGTCCAGGTGGCACACCCGCATCATCACGCAGCCCTCGACGATCAGCGGCGCGGTGGCGAAGCCGAACTCCTCGGCGCCGAGCAGCGCCGCGATCAGCACGTCCCGGCCGGTCTTGAGCTGGCCGTCGACCTGCACCGTCACCCGGTCGCGCAGCTTGTTGAGCAGCAGCGTCTGCTGCGCCTCGGCCAGGCCCAGCTCCCACGGGGTGCCGGCGTGCTTGAGCGAGTTGAGCGGGGACGCGCCGGTGCCGCCGTCGTGCCCGGAGATCAGGATGACATCGGCCTTGAGCTTGGCCACGCCCGCCGCGACGGTGCCCACGCCCACCTCGCTGACCAGCTTGACGTGCACCCGGGCGGCCGGGTTGACGCACTTCAGGTCGTGGACGAGCTGGGCGAGGTCCTCGATGGAGTAGATGTCGTGGTGCGGCGGCGGGGAGATCAGGCCGACGCCGGGGGTGGCGTGCCGGGTCCGGGCGATCCACGGCCAGACCTTGTTGCCTGGTAGCTGCCCGCCCTCGCCGGGCTTCGCGCCCTGCGCCATCTTGATCTGAAGGTCGTCGGCGTTGACGAGGTACTCGCTTGTCACGCCGAACCGGCCGCTGGCGATCTGCTTGACCGCGGAGCGCCGCGCCGGGTCGTGCAGCCGCTCGACGTCCTCGCCGCCCTCGCCGGTGTTGGACTTTCCGCCGAGCCGGTTCATCGCGACGGCGAGCGTCTCGTGTGCCTCCGCCGAGATCGACCCGTACGACATGGCACCGGTGGCGAAGCGCTTGACGATCTCGGTGGCCGGCTCGACCTCGTCCAGCGGCACCGCCGGGCGGACGCCGGTGCGCAGCGTGAACAGCCCGCGCAGCGAGCCCGCCTGCGCGGCCAGCTCGTCGACCTTGGCGGTGTACTGCCGGAACACGTCGTACTGGCGGCTGCGGGTGGCGTGCTGGAGCAGGAAGACCGTCTCCGGGTTGAACAGGTGCAGCTCGCCCTCGCGGCGCCACTGGTACTCGCCGCCGACCTCCAGCCGGTCGGTGGCCTGCGCGCCCGGCGCCGGCCAGGCCCGCGCGTGCCGGGCCGCCACCTCGGCGTGGATCTCGTTCAGGCCGATGCCGCCGATGGTGCTCGGCGTGCCGCGGAAGTACCTGTGGACCAGGCGGGTGTCCAGGCCGACCGCCTCGAACACCTGCGCGCCGCAGTACGACGACACGGTCGAGATGCCCATCTTCGACATGATCTTCAGGACGCCCTTGCCGAGCGCCTTGACGTAGTTGCGGACCGCCTTCACCCGGTCGACGCCGGCCAGCCCGCCGGTGGAGATCATGTCCTCCACCGACTCGAAGGCGAGGTACGGGTTGACCGCCGCCGCGCCGTACCCGATCAGCACCGCCGCGTGGTGCACCTCGCGGCAGTCGCCGGACTCGACGATCAGCGCCACCTGGGTGCGGGTCTGCTCGCGGACCAGGTGCTGGTGCACCGCGGCGGTGAGCAGCAGCGACGGAATCGGGGCCAGGTCGGCGTTGGAGTCCCGGTCGGAGAGCACCAGGATGCGGACGCCGTCCTCGATCGCCTCGGAGACGTGCCGGCAGATCTCGGTCAGCCGGGCCTTGATGCCGGCGCCGCCGTCGCGCAGCCGGTAGAGCCCGGAGACCCGGACCGCCTTGAAGCCGGGCAGGTCGCCGTCCTCGTCGATGGAGAGGATCTTGGCCAGCTCGTCGTTGTCGATCACCGGGTAGGGCAGCACGATCTGCCGGCAGCTCGCCGGGCCCGGGTCGAGCAGGTTGCCCTCCGGCCCGATGGTGGACGCCAAGCTGGTCACCAGCTCCTCCCGGATGGCGTCCAGCGGCGGGTTGGTGACCTGCGCGAAGAGCTGATGGAAGTAGTCGTAGAGCAGCCGCGGCCGGGTGGACAGCGGGGCGATCGGCGTGTCGGTGCCCATCGAGCCGATCGGCTCCGCGCCGCTGCGGGCCATCGGGCCGAGCAGGATCTTCAGCTCCTCCTCGGTGTAGCCGAACGTCTGCTGGCGGCGGCGTACCGAGTCGTGGGTGTAGACGGTGTGCTCGCGCGGCGGCAGGTCGTCCAGCTCGATCAGGCCGGCGTGCAGCCACTCCTGGTACGGCTGCTCGGCGGCCAGCTCGGTCTTGATCTCGTCGTCGGAGACGATCCGGCCGTTGACGGTGTCGACCAGGAACATCTTGCCCGGCTGGAGGCGGCCCTTGGCGACCACGGTGGCCGGGTCCAGGTCGAGCACGCCCGCCTCGCTACCGAGCACCACCAGGCCGTCGGCGGTGTGCCACCAGCGGCCCGGCCGCAGGCCGTTGCGGTCCAGCACCGCGCCGACGATCTCGCCGTCGGTGAACGCGACTGACGCCGGGCCGTCCCACGGCTCCATCAGGCTGGCGTGGAAGCGGTAGAACGCGCGCTTGTCGGCGCGCATGTCCGGGTCGTTCTCCCACGCCTCGGGGATCATCATGAGCACCGCGTGCGGCAGGCTCCGCCCGGCCAGGTGCAGCAGTTCCAGCACCTCGTCGAAGTTGGCCGAGTCGGACGCCGCCGGGGTGCAGACCGGGAAGACCCGGCGGATGTTGCCGGGGATGCTCGGGCTGCGGAGGAGGGCCTCGCGGGCCTGCATCCAGTTGCGGTTGCCGCGGATCGTGTTGATCTCGCCGTTGTGCGCGATGAATCGGTACGGGTGCGCCAGCGGCCAGGACGGGAACGTGTTCGTGGAGAAGCGCGAGTGCACCAGCGCGATGGCGCTGACCACCCGTTCGTCGGTCAGCTCCGGGTAGAACGCCGGGAGCTGGTCCGGGGTGAGCATGCCCTTCCACACCATCGTGCGGCCGGACAGCGACGGGAAGTACGCCGGCACGCCCCGCTCGGCGGTCTCCCGCTCGACCTGCTTGCGCAGGCAGAACGCCACCCGGTCCAGGTCGAGCCCGGTCAGCGGGGAGCCGGCCGGACCGGCCGGTGAGTCGGTCAGCCGGTGCGCGGCCACGAAAAGCTGCCGGACCCGGGGCATGGCCGCGAGCGCGGTCTCCCCCAGGCCGGACGGCTCGGTCGGCACCTCGCGCCAGCCGAGCACGTCGGCGCCCTCGACCAGCGCGTACTTGTCCACCACCTGGCGGGCGCGGGCCTCGGCCGCGTCGTCGTCGGGCAGGAACACCAGGCCGGTGGCGTACTGGCCGGCCGGGGGCAGCGGGAAGTCGACGGTGGCGCGCAGGAACGCGTCCGGCACCTGGATCATGATGCCGGCGCCGTCCCCGGTGTTGTGCTCCGCGCCCCGGGCGCCCCGGTGGTCCAGCCGGCACAGCGCCCCGAGGCCGTTCGCGACGACCTGGTGCGAGCGCCGCCCGTGCAGGTCGGCCACGAAGGCCACGCCGCAGGCGTCGTGCTCGTACGCGGGGTCGTAGAGCCCGGTCGTCCGCGGGGCCGACTGCGGGCTGTGAGGGTACGGAAAGGCCACCGGGCCTCCTGTCGTCACTCAGGATGGATCATGATGGGGACGACGTCGGCCCTCTGCGGTTTATTGAGTCTACGTTAGGGCTTCCGGCGCAAGGCCAGTTCAGATTGATCACACTTCCAGATGCTGGGACGTGTAGTCTCGCGCGGTGGATCTCGCACGCGCTGACGTACTCGCCCGGTTGGAGCGGTTCTACGACGCGGTGCCCCGCGACGGGGCCCGGACCGAGGATCACGGCGCCCTGGTGCTGTTCGTCCGCGACGGCGCCGGATGGCCGTTCTACGCCCGGCCCCGACTCGACGCCGACGAGGCGCCCACGCTCGCCGACGTCACCGCCGTCCGCGCCCGGCAGCGGGAACTGGGCCTGCCCGAGGCGTTCGAGTGGGTGCACGAGCACCAGCCCGACCTGCTCGCGGTGGCCCGCTCGGCCGGGCTCAGCGTGCTGGAGGCGCCGCTGATGCTGCTGGAACCGGAGCGGCTGCCCGATCCGGGGACGTTCAGTGACGTACCGGTGCGGGTGCTGGACCCCGCCGAACCCGGCTTCGCGGCGGACATCGCGCTGCGCCGGGCGGTCGCGGCGGTCGGCTTCGCCAACGGCGGCACCGCGCGTGGCGACGCCGGACCGGCCGAGCGGGACGCCGCCCTCGCCCAGCTGGACGTGGCCGCGCTGGAGGAGGAGGCGACCCGGGTCGCCGACGGACGGCGCGTCTCGGTGCTCGCCGAGACACCAGACGAGGGCGCGCTCGCCAGCGGGATGGCGATGCGGGTCGACGACGTGGCGGAGATCGCCGGGGTGGCCACGCTGCCGTCCGCCCGGCAACGTGGGCTGGGCGCGGCGGTGACCGCCACGCTCGCGCGGGAACTGCGCGCCGCCGGCACCGACCTGATCTTCCTGAGCGCCGGCAGCGAGGACATCGCCCGCGTCTACCTGCGGGTCGGGTTCCGCCGGATCGGCACCGCCTGCATCGCCGAGCCCGCAGCCGTCATCTGAGCACCGGCGCGGGCCGCCCGCCCGCGCGGGGACCGCGCCGCCGAGGGCCGCGCCGCCGAGGGCCGCGTCAGGACGGTCAGGACGGCGGCTGCCAGGCGGCGGCCGCCGCCGCGGCGGTGTTGCGCAGTCGCGGGCTGATCGTGCCCAGTGCGGCGTCCCGGGCGCGCAGCGCCAGCCTGCCCCGGGCCTGCAGGACCGCCGACATCCGCCGGGTCTGCCGGACCATCGTGGCCGCGCGGGGGCGGCGCAACCTGTCGTACGCGGTCACCGCATCCGGCAGCCGCGACTCCCGCAGCAGCCCGGCCAGCGTCGCCGCGTCCTCGAACGCCAGGCAGGCGCCCTGCCCGAGGTGCGGCGGCATCGCGTGCGCGGCGTCGCCGAGCAGCACCACGCCACCCGGGCCGGCCGGGAAGCCGTACGCCTTCGGCAGCGGCCGCAGCTCGCGGATCTCCTGCTGGACCACGTCCTCCGGATCGGTCGCCTCCAGCAGCGTGCCGATCGGCGCGGGCCAGCCGGCGAACCAGCGCTTGAGCAGCGCGAGCTGGATCTCCGGCGGCTCCGGCCGGGGCGCGCCGGCGGCGGTGGCGACCCAGTAGACGCCGCCCCGGCGGGAGGCGCCCGCGGTGCCCCGCTCGCCGAGCGAGGCGGCCAGGAAGCGGTAGCCGGCGCCGAGCGTCTCGCCGTGCACCGGCTGGTCGTCGGGTAGCTGCGGGGCCCGGTACCAGGGGATCACGGCCCGCCAGGCGGCACAGCCGGAGCTGACCACTGCGGTCTCCGGGGCGAGGTGCCGGCGGATCTCGCTGTCCGTGCCGTCGGCGGCCACCACCAGGTCCGCCTCGTAGGTGTGCCGGCCGTCGCCCACCGCCGGGCGCTCGCCCGACGCCGCGCGCACCGTCCGCACTGTCACGCCGGTTCGCAGCTCGACCCGGTCACCCAGACCGGCGATGAGCGCGTCGTGCAGGTCCTCCCGGTGCACCACCACCGGCATCCGCTCGGCCGGCGTGGACCGGGCCTGCACCAGCCAGTGGCCGTCCGGGCGGCGCACGCCGCCGTCGGGCAGCGGGGTGGCGATCGCGTCCAGCCCGTCGCCCAGCCCGAGGGCGCGCAGCGCGCGTACCCCGTTGGGCCAGAGCACCACGGCGGTCGCCTCCGGGCGGACCCGGTCGGCGCGCTCCAGCAGCGTGACCTGCCAGCCCGACCGGGCCAGCACACCAGCCGCCGCCATTCCGCCGAGGCCGGCGCCGACCACCACCGCGCTGCGCATGACTCCCCCGCTCAGCTGTCCCGGTCCGCCGGGCGCCCGCCGTCGGCCCGGCCGGCGTTCGTCCGTTCGGCGTCCGCCCGCTCCGGGTCCGTGTCGTCCTCGGTGTCGTCGCCGTCCGTCCGCTCGGCCGTGGCGCCGTCGTCGTCCGTGCGGCCCGTCGCGGCATCGTCGGCGGGCTCGGCCCGTGCCGCTTCGTCGTCCGCCGCCGGCTCCGGGGGCAACTCGCCGGTCTGCCGGTACGCGTCGAACTGTTCCTCGGTCACCACCCGGTAGCCCTCGGGCGCGGCCGGCCGTTCGGCGGCCTCCCGGGCGGAGAGGTCGACCTGGGACACGTCCCCGGCCGGGCCGGTCACGGGGGCCGGCTCGCCCACCGGCACCAGGTATTCGCGCGGGCCACGGACCCGGATGAAGTAGGCGAGCGCGCCGAGGAAGACCAGCGCGGCGGTCCAGACGTTGAGGCGTACGCCGAGGATCAGGTTCGCCTCGTCGGTGCGCATCAGCTCGATCCAGAACCGGCCCGCCGTATAGCCCATCACGTAGAGCGCGAACGCCCGGCCGCGGCCGAGCCGCAGGCGACGGTCGAGGAACAGCACCAGCGCGGCGACGCCGACGTTCCAGAGCGCCTCGTAGAGGAACGTCGGGTGGTAGAGCCCGGGCTGGAGCACCGGGTTGCCGGCGTCATCGCGCAGCGCGTGACCCGGATTGTCCGGGTCCATCACGTGCACTTCCAGGCCCCACGGCAGCGTGGTCCGCCCGCCGTACAGCTCGTTGTTGAACCAGTTGCCCAGGCGGCCGACGGCCTGCGCCAGGGGCAGCCCCGGCGCCAGCGCGTCGGCGATCACGGTGAACGGGATGCCGAGCTGCCGCGCGGCGAGCCACGCGCCGACCGCGCCACCGGCCACCGCGCCCCAGATGCCGAGGCCGCCCTCCCAGATGTAGAGCGCCTTGATCGGCTCACCGCCGGCACCGAAGTATTTCTCCGGCGAGGTGATCACGTGGTAGATCCGCGCGCCGATGATGCCCGCCGGCACGGCCCAGACGGCGATGTCGAGTACCGCGCCGGGCGCCACACCGCGGCGGCGCAGCCGGTACTCGGTGACCACGCAGGCCACCACGATGCCGAGGATGATGCAGAGCGCGTACGCCCGGATCGGAACCGGACCGAGCTGCCAGACGGCGGTGCTGGGGCTGGGCATGGCCGCCAGTGGGGTCATCGGGGCGAGGGTCACGGGTGCACACGGTACCGGTGCGGACTGTGTGTGCGGCACCCCGGGCCGCCTGCCGCGCGGGTCGATGACTTCTGGTTTGCACGGTCGTAGGCTGTTTGTCCATGAGCCCGCTCACCTGGGCGGTCGCCGCTGTCGTCACCGACGCATCCGGCCGGCTGCTGCTCTGCCGCCGGTCCGAGAGGGCCCGGCGCTGGGGCCTGCCGGGCGGGCGGCTGCGCCACGACGAGAGCCCGGCGGACGCCGTCGTCCGGGCGGTCCGCGCCGAGACCGGCTGGGCGGTGGCGCCGGCCGACCTGGTCGGCCTCCACCGGGTCACCGACCCCCGGGTGCCCGCGCCGCCGGCCGGGTCGCGCCCACGCATGATCGACACCAGTTCGGCGAGGTGGCGGTGTCCCGGCGTCCTGGACCACGCCAGCTCGGCGAAGTGGAGTCGATCAAGCGGGTGGCGACGGAGCGGACCCCGGGCGTCAGCGGGCGGGGTTGCGGACTCCGTCGGCCAGCTCCGCGCTGAGCTTGCGCAGGGCGGTCAGGCCGGCGGCCTGGTCCGGGGCGTCCAGCACGCAGCGGACCAGCGCGCTGCCCACGATCACCGCGTCGGCGTACCCGGCGACGGTGGCGGCCTGCGCGCCGGTGCCCACGCCCAGCCCGACGCCGACCGGTAGTTCGGTGACCTCGCGTAGCCGGGAGACCAGGATCGGCGCCGCTTCGGAGGTCTGCGCCCGGGCGCCGGTGACGCCCATGATCGCGGTGGCGTAGACGAACCCGCGGCAGTGCTCGACGGTCATCCGCAGCCGCGCGTCGGTCGACGAAGGCGAGACCAGGAACGTGCGGTCCAGGCCGTGCGCGTCGGAGGCGGCCAGCCACTCGGCGGCCTCGTCCGGGATCAGGTCCGGCGTGATCAGGCCGGTGCCGCCGGCAGCGGCCATGTCGCGGGCGAAGGCGTCCACACCGTACTGCTCGATCGGGTTCCAGTAGGTCATGGTGACCACGCTGGCCCCGGTCGCGGCGACCGCCTCGACCACGCGCAGCGCGTCCGCGACGCGGACACCGCCCGCGAGCGCGATGTCGCTCGCCTTCTGGATGACCGGGCCGTCCATCACCGGGTCGGAGTACGGGATCTCCACCTCGATGACGTCCACGCCCGCCTCGACCATCGCCTTCATGGCGGCGATGCTGTCCTCGACGGTCGGGAAGCCCGCCGGCATGCAGCCGACCAGCACCGCCCGCCCGTCCGCCCGCGCCTTGTCGAAGGCGACCCCGATGCGGCTCACGCTGTCACTCCTTGTCGAGGATGCCGAAGTACGCGCCGGCGGTGTGCACGTCCTTGTCGCCCCGGCCGGACAGGTTGACCACGATCACCGGTTCCCGGCCCAGCTCCTCGGCGAGCCGGGGCGCGACGGCGCGGGCCCCGGCGAGCGCGTGCGCGCTCTCGATCGCCGGGATGATCCCCTCGGTGCGGCAGAGCAGCTCGAACGCGGCCATCGCCTCGTCGTCGGTGACGGGGAGGTAGGTGGCCCGGCCGCTGTCGTGCAGCCAGGCGTGCTCCGGGCCGACGCCCGGGTAGTCCAGGCCGGCCGAGATCGAGTGCGACTCGATCGTCTGCCCGTCGGCGTCCTGCAGCACGTACGTGCGGGTGCCGTGCAGCACGCCGGACGAGCCGCCGGTGATGCTGGCGGCGTGCCGGCCGGTGTCGACGCCCTCGCCGCCGGCCTCGAAGCCGTAGAGCCGCACGCCGGTGTCCGGCACGAACGCGTGGAAGATGCCCAGCGCGTTGGAGCCGCCGCCGACGCAGGCCGCGACCGCGTCCGGCAGCGCGCCGGTCAGGTCCAGGCACTGCCGGCGGGCCTCCTCGCCGATGCCGCGCACGAAGTCCCGGACCATCTCCGGGAACGGGTGCGGGCCGGCGGCGGTGCCGATCAGGTAGTGGGTGTCCTCGACGTTGGCGACCCAGTCCCGCATCGCCTCGTTCATCGCGTCCTTGAGCGTGCGCGAGCCGGTGGTCACCGGGACGACTGTGGCGCCGAGCATCCGCATCCGCGCCACGTTGAGCGCCTGCCGCTCGGTGTCCACCTGGCCCATGTAGACGACGCATTCCAGGTCGAACAGCGCGGCGGCGGTGGCGGTGGCGACGCCGTGCTGCCCGGCGCCGGTCTCCGCGATGACCCGCCGCTTGCCCATCCGCTTGGTGAGCAGTGCCTGGCCCAGCACGTTGCGGACCTTGTGCGCGCCGGTGTGGTTGAGATCCTCGCGCTTGAGCAGGACCCGCGCGCCGATCTGCGCGGAGAACCGCCGGGCCTCGTAGAGCAGCGAGGGCGTGCCGGCGTAGTCGCGCAGCAGCGCGTCGAACTCGGCGAGGAAGTCCTCGTCGCCCATCGCCTTCCGGTACGCCGCGTCCAGCTCGTCGAGCGCGGCGACGAGCGCCTCGGGGACGAACCGGCCACCGAACCGGCCGAAGTGACCGGCGGCGTCGGGGACCGGGCCGGTTGCGGGTGCGGCGCTCATCGCGGGCGTCCTCTCGGATCGGGTGCCCGGCGGCTCAGCGCACCGGGCGGGGCGTGGCCGGGTGGTTACCGGCGTTGACCAGCTCGGCCACCGCTTCGCGCGGGCTCTTCTGGGTGACCAGGCCCTCACCCACCAGCACGGCGTCGGCGCCGGCGGAGGCGTACCGGATCAGGTCGTGCGGACCGCGCACCCCGGACTCGGCGATCTTGACGACGCTGCTGGGCAGGCCGGGCGCGATCCGCTCGAACACCGAGCGGTCGACCTCCAGGGTACGCAGGTCGCGGGCGTTCACGCCGATGACCTGCGCGCCGGCCTCCAGGGCGCGGTCCGCCTCCTCCTCGGTGTGCACCTCGACCAGCGCGGTCATGCCGAGCGACTCGATCCGCTCCAGCAGCCCGACCAGCGCGTTCTGCTCCAGCGCGGCGACGATCAGCAGCACCAGGTCGGCGCCGTGCGCCCGGGCCTCGTGCACCTGGTAGCTGGAGACCACGAAGTCCTTGCGCAGCACCGGCACGTTCACCGCGGCCCGCACGGCGGCCAGGTCGTCGAGCGACCCGCCGAACCAGCGGCCCTCGGTGAGCACGCTGATCGCCCGCGCGCCACCGGCCGCGTAGTCACCGGCCAGGTCGGCCGGGTCGGCGATCTCGGCCAGCCGCCCCTTGGACGGCGACGAGCGCTTCACCTCGGCGATCACCGCGACGCCGGGGCGGCGCAGGGCCGCGTACGCGTCCAGCGGTGGCGGCGCGGCGGCGGCCAGCTCACGGATCCGCTCCAGCGGAACCTGCTCCTGGCGCCGGGCGACGTCCTCCCGCACGCCGGCCAGGATCTCGTCGAGCACCCCTGCGGACGGCGCCGCTCCGGCGTCGTCCCCCTCCGCGTGCGCATGCTCAGCAGTCACCAACGGACTCCCCTCTCCGGGCGTCATGGGCCGATGCTAGGGGGCGCCACCTGGCGACGAGTGCCGGGGGGTATGGCGCACCTCACGACATGGGCTGTGGCATGATGGCCGACTTCCGGTGAACGCCATGTCACGCAGCGCCACCGCTGGCATCGACCGTCACCCATCCCCTATCTCACCACGATCGTTCCGGGCCCGCAGGACGGGTTCCGGCGATGGGCTGTGACCAAGCTCAAGGACCTCCGGCCCTGCCCAGGTCGTCCCCGGTGCGGCAGCGTTGACCTGTGCTTCACGGCGGCGAAACGTCCGCCCGGAAGCATCGTCGTCGGGCACACTCGACGCCGGCGGCTGCCGACCGTCGCCAACGATCTCGTATGGGGTGACCATGAGCGCCAACGGGCCGACCCAGACCATCGGCTTGACCACCATCTCCCGTACCGTCGCCTCCCTCGCCGTCGGCGTGGTGGACACGCTCGAACGCGCGGTGGCCGGCGACGGCCGGGCGCGTACCGCCCGCGGCAACGCCTGGGAGGCCGTCTGCGCCGACCGGGCCCGCGCCGCCCAGCGCCGTGAGCTGGAGCGGCTGGTGGCCGAGCTGGCCGCCGCGCGGGCCGCGGCCCGGCAGCGGCGCGACGCCCGCGAGGCGCAGCCGGTCAGCTGACCGTCGGGTCCTCGCCCCGGTCCAGCGCGTCCCACGCGTCCCGGGTACCACGTTCGACCGCCGGTCGGCCGGGCTCGTCGGCCGGAGCGGACCGCCGCTCGTACCGGGCGCCCATCGCCGGCCAGCCGTCCCCGCGCAGGGCGGTGAACGCGCCACCGGCCGCCAGGGCCAGGCCACCGGCGAGCACCAGCGCCGGCCACTGCCGGCTCACCCCGGCCTCGGTCAGGCCGATCCCGCCGCCGACCGCCACCGCCAGGCCGACGCCGGCCAGCAGCACACCCAGCAGCCGGCGCAGCCGGCCCCGGGTGGCGAGCACCGCGCCACCGCCGGCCAGCCCCACGTAGGTCAGCGCCAGCACCCAGGGCAGCAGTTCCGTACCGGTGCGCCCGGCCCGCCCGGACGGCAGCGATCCCCGGGCGGTCGCCTCCACCGCCCAGGTCCGGGTCACCGCCCAGCAGGCCAGGCCCGCGCCGGCCAGGCAGAGCAGCACCGCGTACGCGAGTTCGCGCCGCCCGCGGGCCGGCGGCGCGGTGGTGCCGGGCGCGCTCACCGGGCGGCCCGCAGCGTCTCGGCGGCCGCGATGGCGGCGAGCACGGCGGCGGCCTTGCTGCGCGTCTCCCGGTCCTCGGCGGCGGGGTCGGAATCGGCCACGATCCCGGCGCCGGCCTGCACGTAGGCGCGGCCGTCGCGGATCAGCGCGGTACGGATCGCGATGGCCATGTCCAGGTCACCGCCGAAGGCGAAGTAGCCGACGGTGCCGCCGTAGACGCCGCGCCGGACCGGCTCCAGCTCCTCGATGATCTCCATGGCCCGCACCTTGGGCGCGCCGCTGAGCGTCCCGGCCGGGAACGTCGCGGCCAGCGCGTCGAACGCGGTGCGGTCGTCGCGCAGCTCTCCGACGACTGTGGAGACGATGTGCATGACGTGGCTGTAGCGCTCGATGGTGGCGAACTCGGGCACCTCGACGGTGCCCGGCCGGCACACCCGGCCCAGGTCGTTGCGGCCCAGGTCGACCAGCATCACGTGCTCGGCGCGTTCCTTGGGGTCGGCGAGCAGCTCGGCAGCGAGCTTCGCGTCGCCGTCCGGGGAGCCGCCGCGCGGGCGGGTGCCGGCGATCGGGTGCAGCAGCGCCCGCCGCCGACCGTCCGGGCCGGCGCTGACCTTGAGGTGCGCCTCCGGCGACGAGCCGACGATGTCGAAGCCGTCGAAGCGCAGCAGGTACATGTACGGGCTGGGGTTGGTGGTGCGCAACACCCGGTACACGTCGAGCGGGTCGGCGTCGGTGGGGCGCTCGAAGCGCTGGCTGAGCACGATCTGGAAGCACTCGCCGGCCCGGATCGCCTCCTTGGCCGTCTCCACCGCCTTCGGGTAGCCGCCCTCGGGGGTGCGGCTGACCACCTCGCCCACGCCGGGCCGGTCCACTGTCGAGACCATGGGCGGAATCGGCCGGGACAGCGCGCTGGTCATCGCGTCGAGCCGGCCGACGGCGTGGTGGTACGCGGCCTCCACCAGCTCCGCCCGGTCGGGGTCGTCCAGCGGCGGCAGCACGGCGTTGGCGACCAGGATCGCGGAGCCCTCGTAGTGGTCGAGGACCACGAGGTCGGTCGCGAGCATCATGCCCAGCTCGGGCACGTCCAGCTCGTCCTCGGTCAGCTCGGGCAGGCGCTCGAAGCGGCGGACCAGGTCGTAGGCGAGGTAGCCGACCAGGCCACCGGTCAGCGGCGGCATGTCACCGGCCGGATCCCAGCCCGGCCCGGCGAGCGCGGCGACCGTCTCGCGCAGCACGGTCACCGGGTCGCCGCCGGTGGGCACCCCGGCGGGCGGGGTGCCGGTCCAGCTCGCCGCGCCGTCGCGCTCGGTCAGCGTGGCGCTGCTGCGGACGCCGATGAACGAGTAGCGCGACCAGGCGGTGCCGGCCGAGCCGATGCCCTGCTCCGCGGACTCCAGCAGGAACGTGCCGGGACCACCGGCCAGCTTGCGGTAGACCCCGACCGGCGTCTCCGCGTCGGCGAGCAGCCGCCGGGTGACCGGTACGACCCGCCAGCGGGCGGCCAGGCCGGCGAAGGTGGACCGGTCCGGGCTGACGGTGCCGTCGGTCACGGGGTCACCTCCGGGGAGCTGACCGGCAGTTCGGTGAAGAAGCAGGTGCGCTGCCCGGTGTGGCAGGCCGCGCCGACCTGCTCGACGCTGACCAGCAGCGCGTCGCCGTCGCAGTCGAGTGCCACCGAGCGCACGTACTGGTGGTTGCCGGAGGTGGCGCCCTTGACCCAGTACTCGGCGCGGCTGCGCGACCAGTAGGTGGCCCGGCCGGTGGTGAGGGTGCGGTGCAGCGCCTCGTCGTCCATCCAGGCGACCATCAGCACCTCGCCCGTGTCGTGGGCGCGGACCACGGCGGCGACCAGGCCGTCCGGGGTGCGGCGGAGCTTGGCCGCGATGGCCGGGTCGAGCCGGGACGGCCGGGCCGGGCCGGGAGTGGGGGCGCCGGTCAGCGGCGCGTCAGGGGCGGGCACGGTTGACCATTCTCCCGCACGCGGCCCGGGGACCGCCGACGTGTCCCGGGAGGCGGGCGTCACCGGCCCCAGGGCCCGGCCCAGCTGGGCGAGGTAGCGGTCCACCCGGCCGTCGGCGAGCGCCTCGGCCAGGTCCGCGCCGTGGGTGGCGGCGATCTCGTCGGCGTACGGGCGGATCAGCGGGAGGATGCCGGTGACCAGCCGTCCGGCGGCGGCGCCGACCTCGGCCGGGTCGCCGGGGCGCGAGCCGAGGCAGAGCAGCATGTCGTCGCGGTAGCCGGGCGGGGCGACCGGCAGGTCCAGCGCGGCGGTCAGGGCGGCCCGGCGGGACACCACGCGTACCGACGGGTTGGCCGGCCGCAGCACCGACGGACAGAGCCGCGCCAGGTCGGCCGCGGCGAGCCGGACCCCGGCCGGGTCGTCGGCCGCCCGGGCCGCGGCGACCTTGCCCAGCGTCGCGATCAGCTCCTCCAGGCGCGGATCGTCGGCGGGCTGGCAGAGCACCGGCAGGTCGATCCGGCGGCGCCATTCCGGCGCGGCCCAGAGCAGCCGGGCGGGCGCGGTGACCGGGAGCCCGAACGCCCAGTCGGCGGGCTGGCCCAGGCGGCGCACCCAGGAGCGGATGTCGCGGGCGGCCACCGAGACGTGCACGAGGCGGCCGCCGAACTCGGCCAGGTACGCCCGCCGGGCCGCGTACGGGGTGCCGCGGCGGGACGTGGGCTGCCGGGCTCCGCCGGCGGGGCGTCCGTCGTCGGCGGCGACGAGCACGTCCACGTCGACGTCGCTGTGCTCGGTGGCGGCCCGCCGGGCGTGGCTGCCGCGCAGCATGATCCCGACGACCGGCCGGTCCGCGACCTGCCGGAGTCGGGCGGCCCAGTCGTCGAGGAACCCGGTTCCGGGCAACGGAGCTGGACCCACTGCGTCATGGTGCCGAGCTCCGATCCTCCGGTGCCGGACTCCCTGTCCGCCGTCGGGCGCGGTCAGCCCGACTCCTCCTCCGCCCGGCGGTACGCGTCGATCTTGTGTTCGAGGACCTTCAGGTCCTCCTCCAGCTCGGCCATCCGGGCCAGTACGCGGGCCCGGTGTGCCTCGAACAGCGCCCGCCGCGCGCCGAGCGTGCTGTCCCCGTGCCGGGCCAGCTCGGCGTAGCGGCGCATGTCGCGTACCGGCATCCCGGTCCGCCGCAGCCGGGTGAGCAGGAACAGCCAGTTGACGTCGGACTCGGTGTAGCGCCGGCGACCGGACGAGTCCCGCCCGACGCGGCCCACCAGGCCCTCCTGCTCGTACCAGCGCAGCGTGTAGGTGGTCAGGCCGACCCGTTCCGCCGCCTCACCCACGGTGAGGCTCGTCTCCCGCGTGCTGATGTCCACGCCCTCCAGGCTTCCAGTTCGAGCGCACTCGAAGTCAAGTCCCTCATTGCCCTGCCGACGGAATTCACCTACCGTTGAGTTCAACGGGTGATGAATTGATGGAGGCGAGCATGGACGACGCGGTGTCGGTCCGCGAGCTGGTGGTCGACCGGGGCGGACGGCGGGTGCTGCACGGCATCAGCTGCGCGGTGCCCCGGGGCACGGTGACCGGGTTGCTCGGGCCCAGCGGCAGCGGCAAGACCACGCTGATGCGCGCGGTGGTCGGCGTGCAGACGGTCGGCTCCGGTGCCGTCGACGTGCTCGGCCGCCCGGCCGGTTCGGCCGACCTGCGCCGCCGGGTGGGCTACCTGACCCAGGCGCCGAGCGTCTACGCCGACCTGACGGTGCGGGAGAACGCCCGCTACTTCGCGGTACTCCAGGGCCGGGGCCGCGCCGAGGCCGACCGTGCGGTGGCCGACGTCGGCCTCGCCGAGGCGGCCGACCAGCTCGTCGGCACGCTCTCCGGCGGTCAGCGCAGCCGCGCCTCGCTCGCCTGCGCGCTCGTCGGCGAACCGGAACTCGTCGTCCTCGACGAACCCACTGTCGGCCAGGACCCGGTGCTGCGGGCCGACCTGTGGGCCCGGTTCCACGCGATGGCCGCGAACGGCACCACGCTGCTGGTCTCCAGCCACGTGATGGACGAGGCCGCCCGCTGCGACCGGCTGCTGCTGATCCGCGAGGGCCGGCTGGTCGCCGACGACACCCCGGCCGCGGTCCGCGCCGCCACCGGGACCGACGACCTGGAAGAGGCGTTCCTGCGCCTGATCCGCGACGCCGAGGGAGAGGCGCGATGAACGGACGGATCCTGGCCGCCACCACCGGGCGCATCCTGCGCCAGCTCCGCCACGACCGGCGGACCGTGGCGCTGCTCGTCGTGGTGCCGTCGGTGCTGCTCACGCTCGTCTACTACATGTACGTCGACCAGCCCGCCCCGCCCGGCGGGCCGAGCACGTTCGACCGGGTGGCCCTGATCATGCTGGGCTTCTTCCCGTTCATCATCATGTTCCTCGTGACCAGCATCGCCATGCTCCGCGAGCGCACCACCGGCACGCTGGAGCGTCTGCTCACCACGCCGCTGGGCAAGCTCGACCTGCTGTTCGGGTACGGCATCGCGTTCGGCCTGGCCGGGGTGCTCCAGTCCACTGTCGCCTCGCTCGTCGCGTACCGGGTGTTCGGGCTGGAGACCGCGGGCAGCGCGTGGCTGGTCGTGCTGATCGCCGGGGTGAACGCGGTGCTCGCGGTGGCGCTCGGGTTGTTCTGCTCGGCGTTCGCCCGCACCGAGTTCCAGGCGGTCCAGTTCATGCCGGTGGTGGTGGCGCCGCAACTGCTGCTGTGCGGCCTGTTCGTGCCGCGCGACCAGATGGCCGGCTGGCTCCAGGCGATCAGCGACGCGCTGCCGCTGTCGTACGCGGTCGAGGCGTTGCAGGAGGTCGGCGCGCACGCCGAACCGACCGGGACGATGTGGCGGGACGTCGCGGTCGTGGCCGGGGCGGCGGTGGCGGCGCTGGTGCTGGCCGCCGCGACGCTGCGCCGGCGCAGCGGGTGAACGCGCGGCGCACCGGGCGGCGGCCCGGCACCCCGGACACCCGCGAGGCGATCCTCGCCGCGGCCCGGCAGGCGTTCGCCGAGCGCGGGTTCGACGCCGCGTCCATCCGGGCCATCGCCGCGGCGGCCGGCGTGGACCCGGCGCTCGTGCACCACTACTTCGGCGGCAAGGAGGTGCTGTTCCGCGCCGCGACGGCGTTCCCGGCCGACCCGGGCCGGCTGCTGCCGGCGGTGCTCGCCGGCGGCCCGGACGCGGCCGGCGAGCGGATGGTCCGGGTGTTCCTGGAGGTCTGGGACTCCCCCACCGGCACCGCCGCGGTGGCGCTGCTGCGCTCGGCCGTCAGCAACGACTGGACCGCGCGCCTGCTGCGCGAGTTCCTGGTCACGCAGGTGCTGCGGCGGGTGCTCGACCAGCTCGACGTCGACCCGGCGCAGCGCGCGCTGCGCGGCGGGCTGGTCGCCACACAGCTCGCCGGGCTGGCCATGATGCGGTACGTGCTCCGCCTCGACGCGGTCGCCACCGCCGAGCCGGCGACGCTGGTGGCGGCCATCGGTCCCACGGTCCAGCGGTACCTCACCGGCGACATCACCTGAGACGCCCACACCCGGCTCAGGCCGCCGCCCGGGGGCACAGCATCGGGTGCAGCAGGCGGGACAGCTCCGCCACGTCGGCGACCGGCCGGGGGAAGGCGAGCCGGGCCCGCCGGGTCGCGCCGGGCCGCCCGTGCGCGACCAGCAGGCCGTACCTGTCGATCCGGACCACCCGCGGCACCTGGTCGCCGGTCAGGTCCAGCCGCCGCCGCAGGTAGTCGCCGACCTGCTCGGCGTGGTGGTCGGCCAGGTCCGCGAGGAGGTCGGCCTCGACCGGGTGCAGCGGGTCCGGCTCGGCCTCCGCGTACGCCTCGGGGTCGACCCGGCGCACGCGCCCGGCGCGTTCCCAGCGGGCCTCGGCCACCTCGAAGCGGTGCAGGTGGAACCGGCTGCCCACGTCGAGCAGGTCGCCGGTCGGGTCGGTGGCGGCGAAGTCGACTGCCGCGTCGCGGGCCTCGTCGCCGTCCAGCCGCGTCGCCCAGCCGGAGACCCAGGCCCGGCCGAGCGAGGGCGCCCCGGCCGCGGGCGGCAGGTCGAGCACGTCGAGCACGGTGGCCACGTCGGCGTCGCCCGCCGGCGGCACGAGCGCCGCGGCGAGGTCACTGACCACGGGTACGAGCAGCAGCACCCGCCCGTCCGGGTCGACGGCGTGCCGGACCTGGTGCGGGCCGGGGTGCCGGGCCAGGTGGACGAGGGCGGGCAACCGGCCCGCGACAAGGGTTCGCACGATCTCCGCCGGGCTGGGCCGCATGATCCCGACCTCCTCAATATAGGTTAGGCTTACCTAAGAAGCAGGCTAGACGATCGGAGACGTCGACGTGAACCACCCCCGGCCCAAGGCACGGCTCTCCCGCGCCCTCGGCATCCCGCTGACCCGCAAGTGCGTGCGGTACTTCGAGCGGCGCCCCTATCCCCCGGGCGTGCACGGCCGGTCCCGCCGCACCACCTCCGACTACCAGGTGCGGCTGCTGGAGAAGCAGCGGCTGCGCCACCAGTACAACGTCAGCGAGGCCCAGCTGCGCCGCCTGTTCGACGAGGCCGCCCGGGGCGCCGGCAAGACCGGCGAGACACTCGTCGCGCTGCTGGAGCGCCGCCTCGACGCGGTGGTGCTGCGGGCCGGGCTGGCGCGCAGCGTCTACCAGGCCCGCCAGCTCGTCGCACACGGCCACATCACAGTGGACGGGCGCAAGGTCGACCGGCCGTCGTACCGGCTGCGGCCCGGCCAGGTGGTCGGCGTACGCGAGCGCAGCCGCACGCTGCCGCCGTTCCAGCTCGCCGCCGCCGGGGCGCACGCCGACGCGCAGCCGCGGCCGTACCTGTCGGCGCAGCCGGCCGAGCTGCGCGCCACGCTGGTACGCGAACCGGCCCGGCACGAGGTGCCGGTGGTCTGCGACGAGCAGCTGGTGGTGGAGTTCTACTCGCGCTGACCGGTCACCGGGTCTGCTCCAACCCTGGTGGACCCGCAAGATCAGCGGGTCTGTTCCAACCAGGAGGCGTACAGCAGGGCGTACACCGAGTCGGCGTCGCGGACCAGCTCGTCGTGCGGGCCGCGCTGCACGATCCGGCCCCGGTCCACCACGATCACCTCGTCCGCCGCCTGCGCGGTGGACAGCCGGTGCGCGATGGCGAGCGTGGTCCGGCCCCGGGTCACCGCGTCCAGGGTCCGTTGCAGGCGGACCTCGGTGGCCGGGTCGACAGCGCTCGTCGCCTCGTCCAGCACCAGCAGGTCCGGGTCCGCGACGTACGCCCGGGCCAGCGCCACGAGCTGCCGCTCGCCGACGCTCAGCGCCTCCCCGCGCTCACCGACCGGCGTGTCCAGCCCGGACGGCAGCCCGTCCAGCCAGTCGGAGAGGCCCAGCTCGGCGAAGGCGGCGGTGAGCCGCTCGTCGGTCAGGTCGGGGCGGGCGAAGCGGACGTTCTCCCCGACCGTGGCTTCGAACAGGAAGCCGTCCTGCGGCACCATCACCACCCGGGAGCGCAGCGAGTCGAAGCGCACCTGCCGCAGGTCGACGCCGGAGAGCAGTACCGCGCCCTCGGTCGGGTCCATCAGCCGGGTGAGCAGCTTGGCGAACGTGGTCTTGCCGCTTCCGGTCTCGCCCACCACCGCCACCCGGCTCTTCGCCGGGATGTCCAGCGTCACGTCGTGCAGCACCGGCGGCCCGCCCGGATAGGCGAACGTCACGCCGGCGAACCGGGCGTCCAGCGGCCCGGACGGCAGCTCCCGGCCCTGCTCGCCCGGGTCGGCCACGTCCGGGGAGACGTCCAGCACGTCCAGCACCCGGCGCCAGCCGGCGATCGCGTTCTGCGCCTCGTTGAGCACCTCGGTGGCGATCTGCACCGGCTGGATGAACAGCGTGACCAGGAACAGGAACGCGGTGAGCTGGCCGATCGACAGCGTGCCGTCGACACCCAGGCTGACCCCGACCACCACCACGCCGGCCAGCGCCAGCCCGGCTGCCAGCTCCCCCACCGAGCTGCCCATGATGCTGATCCGGATGGCCCGCTGCTGGGCCACCCGCTGCCCGTCGATGGCCGTGTCCAGCCGCCGCGCGGTGCGCCCGGCGATGCCGTACGCCCGGATCACCGGCGCGCCCACCACGCTCTCGCCGATCGCGCCGAGCAGCGTGCCGGTGCGCTGCCGCACCAGCCCGTACGCCCCGGCGAGGCGGCGCTGCAACTGCCGGATCACCAGCACCGCGGGTGCGAACGCGACGAGCACCACGAGCGTCAACTGCCAGGAGTACGCGAGCATCACCGCTGTGGTCACCAGCAACTGGCCCAGGTTGACGATCAGGATCACGCCGCCCCACTGCAGGAACTGGGTGATCTGGTCGACGTCGCTGGTCACCCGGGAGACGAGCGAGCCGCGCCGCTCGGACTGCTGGTGCAGCATGGACAGGTCGTGCACGTGCCGGAACGCCCGGGTGCGCACCCCGGCCAGCGCGGTCTCGCTGACCGTGAACAGGCGGCGCATCATCAGGTAGCCGCAGGCGGTGGTGACCACCAGCACCCCGGCGGTGATCGCCACGGTGAGCGAGATGACGTTCAGGTCGAGCCCGCCGACGATGCCGTGGTCGATGCCGCGCTGCACCGCCACCGGCACGGCGACCCGGCCGATCATGTAGACCAGTGCCAGCGCCAGCGTGCCGGCGAGGCCGGTGCGCAACTCCGGGGAGAGCGCCAGCCCGCGCCGCAGCGTCTGCCAGGTCGACTCGGTGGTCTCTGTGGTCCCGGTGCTCTCCCCCGTGGCCGTACTCACCGCTCCACCTCCAGGCCGGAGGCCAGCGGCGTGACCTCGTCGTACGTCTGCTTCTGCTCGCGTTCCTGCTCGGCCTGCTCGTACGCGGTGACCAGGTCGGCGTAGCCGGGCACGGTGGTCAGCAGCTCGGTGTGGGTGCCGCGGGCCACCACCCGGCCCTGCTCCACGTAGATCACCTCGTCGGCGAGCGCGATGGTGGCCCGGCGGTACGCCACCACCAGGATCGACGCCGGGGCACCGCCATCGGTGGGCGCGCGCAGCCCGGCCAGGATGGCCGCCTCGACCCGCGGGTCGACGGCGCTGGTGGCGTCGTCGAGCACCAGCAGCCGGGGCCGCCCGGCGAGCGCCCGGGCCAGCGTGAGCCGCTGGCGCTGACCGCCGGACAGCGACGTGCCCCGCTCGCCGACCATCGTGTCCAGCCCGTCCGGCAGCGCGGCCACGAACCCGTCCGCCTCGGCGAGCCGCAGCGCCGCCCACACCTCGTCGTCGCCGATGCCGGCCCGGTCGAGCGCGATGTTGGCCCGGACCGTGTCGTCGAAGACGAACGGCACCTGCGCCACCAGCGCCACGTTGCCGGCGAGCGAGGCGGCGGTCAGCTCCCGCACGTCCACGCCGTCCAGCGTGACCCGCCCGGCGCCCGGGTCGACCAGGCGCACGGCGAGCGACGCGATCGTCGACTTGCCCGCGCCGGTGGGGCCGACCAGCGCGACCGTCTTCCCGGCGGGCACGGTGAACGTCACCTCGCCGAGCACCTTGGCACCGGGCAGGTGTGCCTCGGCCGGCTCGTACGCGAAGTGCACGTCGTCGAAGCCGAGCGTGGCCGGCTCGCGGGTGGCCGGGTCGAGCGTCGTGGTGCCGTACGGCATCTCACCTGTCGCGTCGAGCACCCGGCGGACCCGGTCCCAGCCGGCGACGCTGCGCGGCAGTTCGGCCAGCACCCAGCCGATGGCGCGTACCGGGAAGGCCAGCACGGTGAACAGGAACGCGACGCTGACCAGCTCGGTCACGCTGATCGCGCCCTGCCGCAGCCGGATCGCGCCGACCACCAGCACGGCGAGCGTGCCGAGGCTGGGCAGCGTCTCCAGCATCGGGTCGAACACGCCGCGCAGCCGGCCGACCGAGATCAGCGCGTCGCGCAGTTCACCGGCGCGGGACGCGAAGCGGGCCGTCTCCTGGGCCTCGCGGCCCATCGTCTTGACCACCAGCGCGCCGTCGAAGCTCTCGTGCGCGATGCCGCTGACCTCGGCCCGCAGACGCTGCGCCCGGGCCTGCCGGGGCGCCATCCGGCGGGAGTAGACGACGTTGAGCGCGAACAGCGCGGGGAACACCGCGAGGCCGACCAGGGCCAGCGCCCAGTCGGTGAAGAACAGCGAGGCCACCGCGCCGACGAGCATCACCAGCGTGCCGACCGCGAACGGCAGTGGGGCGATCGGGTACCAGGCCGCCTCCACGTCGGAGTTGGCGTTCGACAGCAGCGTGCCGGTGGAGTTGCGGTGGTGCCAGGAAAGCGGCAGGTCCAGGTAGCGGCGGGTGACCCGGCGGCGGTAGGCGGCCTGGAGCCGGTACTGCATGTATCCGGCGCCGAGCCGGCGGCCGAAGATGCCGACCACCCGCAGCACGCTGATGCCGAACAGCGCCGCCGCGGCGAGCGCCAGCGCCCCGCCGGCCACCTCGCCGCGCTCCACGGCCGGCACGACCACGTCGCCGACCACCGCGCCGACCACGTACGCGCTCGCGATCACCAGGAGGCCGAACAGCACGCTGCCGCTGACCGCGACCGCGAAGATCCGTGGCTGTTCCCGGATGGCCCGGCCGAGCACCCGCAGCCCTCTGCCGAGGACGTCCCGACTTGTCCCGCTCGCCACGCTCTCCCCCGCCGTAAGCCGCAGTTTTCTCCCCCATCCTTACCGCTCGGCGCCGACTCCGCCGACCCGGCCGGGATATGTCCGCCGTCACGTTCCCACCGGAGCTGCGCGGACGACGGCCGGGACCGATCCGGCGGCCGGATCCCGCCGGGCGTGGCGCGCCGATCGGCCGGGACCGGCCTACGATCGGGCCATGCCGCGGTACGCCCGAGCGGAGCGCGAGGCGCTCGCCGACCTGATGCTGGAACTGGGACCGGACGCACCGACTGTGAACGAGGGGTGGTCGACCCGTGACCTGGCGGCGCACCTGCTGGTGCGGGAGCGCCGGCCGGACGCGGCGGGCGGGATCCTGCTGCCGCCGTTGCGCGGCTACGGCGAGTCGGTCCGTAAGCGGGTCGCCGCCGGGCCGTACGCCGACCTGATCGCCCGGGTGCGCCGTCCCCCGGCGTGGAGCCCGGTGAGCAACCCGCTCACCGACGAACTGGCGAACGGGATGGAGTTCTTCATCCACCACGAGGACGTGCGGCGCGCCCGCCCGGGCTGGCACCCGCGTGACCTGCCGGCCGGGCAGCAGGCGGTGCTGTGGAAGCGGGTGTCCCTGCTGGCCCGGATGGCGCTGCGGCGGTTCCCGGCCGAGGTGCTGGTGCAGGCGCCGGGGTACGGCGAACTGCGGGCCGGCGCCGGCGGCGAACGGCTGCGGCTGGTCGGTGCGCCGGGCGAGCTGGTGCTGTTCCTCACCGGACGGCAGCGGGTGGCCCGGGTCCAGGTGGACGGTCCGGCCGACCGCGCCGAGCGCCTGCGCACCGCCGAGCTGGGTCTGTGACCGAGGACGGGTAGCCACTCGCTCGCCGACAGTGGAAAGTGGACACCCGGACTTCGATAACGGTTACGAACTCCCGTACGCTCCTGCGCACCGGCCCGACCCCGCGGGGCGGCGGACAGGGGACGACGATGCGCGACTTCGCCCTCTCGGCACTGCACGAGCCGCCCTTTCCCTCCCGGCGCCACCCCGCCGTCGACGTGGCGGCCGCGGAGAGCGCCGCCTGGGTACGAGACTTCGGCCTGGTGAAGGACCAGGCCGGGCGCCGGCGCCTGGAAGGCGCGCACGCCGCGGAGCTGGCCGCACGCGCCTGCCCCGAGGCGTCGCCGTCCGGGCTGCGGATGCTCACCGACCTGATCAACTGGCTGTTCGTGGTGGACGACGCCTGCGACGACGACGGGCTCGGCGCGACGCCCACGCTGCTGGCGCCCACGCTGGCCGCGCTGCTGGCGGTGCTCGACCGGCACGGCGACCCGGAGGCGCCCGCACCCACCGAGGGCGGTCCGATCGCCCTCGCGCTGCACGACCTGTGCCGCCGGGCCCGCGACCGGGGCCGCCCGGCTCACCTGCTGCGCCTGGTCAGCCAGTTGCGGGAGTACCTGCTGGCGCTGCTCTGGGAGGCCGCCAACCGGGAGCGCCACCGGGTGCCGGGGGTGGCCGAGTACACGCAGATGCGCCGCCACACCGGCGGCGTGCGCCCCAGCTTCACGGTGACCGACCTGGCCCGCCCGTCCGCGCCCCGGGCCGACCAGCGGGTCGCGCCGGCGCTCACCGCGCTGGACGCGCTGGCCACGGACCTGGTCTGCTGGTGCAACGACCTGTTCTCCTACGGCAAGGAGCGGGGCGCCGCCCCGGAGGCGCACAACCTGGTCACCACGATCGCGGGCGAGACCGGTCGGGACGAGACGGCGGCGCTGTACGCGGCGGCGGACCGGTTCAACACGGCCCTCGCCACGTACGCGGAGCGGGACGCGGCGCTGAGCGCGGTGGCCGACGAGGGGATGCGGGTCTTCCTGGACACCCGCCGGGACTGGATCCGGGCCACCTACGACTGGTCCCGCGCGGCCGGCCGGTACGCCTGACCGGTTCCAGCAGGGCGGGACCGCCGGCGACTCGGCCGATCGGGGCTAGCCGCTGGCCGGGTGCACGCAATACCCTTCGGTAACCGCAGACCGGCGTGACCCCCGTCACGTCCCTCCACCCCTGAAGGCGGCTACAGCGATGGCTCTCGATGTACCGTACCGTTCCGTACCCGACATGTTCCTCAAGCGCGTGGCGGACTCCCCCGACCGGCACGCCTTCGCCCACCCCGCACCCGACGACTCGGGCCCGGTCTGGCTGACGTGGGAGCAGGTCGGGCAGCGCGCCAAGGCGATCGCCGCCGGGCTGCACGGGCTCGGTGTCGGCCTGGAGAACCCGGTGGCGATCCTGGCCAACACGCGCCTGGACTGGGTGCTCGCCGACTTCGGCATCATGTGCGCCGGTGGTGCCACCACCACCGTCTACCCCACCACCGAGCCCGAGGACGCGGTCTACATCATCGCCGACTCCGGCTCGAAGGTGCTGTTCGCGGAGAACCCGGCCCAGGCGGCGAAGATCGCCGGGGCGGACCTGCCCGCGCTGACCCACGTCGTGCTCTTCGACGGCACGCCCGACCCGGCGGCGGCCGTCCCGCAGCTCACCCTGGCCGAGCTGGAGGAACGCGGCGCCGCCGCGCTGAGCGCCGAGCCGGACCTGATCGACATGCTCGTCGCCGGCATCGGCCCGGACCACCTGGCCACGCTGATCTACACCTCGGGGACCACCGGCCGCCCGAAGGGCGTGGAGCTGCTGCACGGCGGCTGGTGCTGGGAGGGCGTGGCGCAGGCCGAGCTGGGCCTGCTGCGCGTCGACGACCTGCAGTACCTGTGGCTGCCGCTGTCGCACTCGTTCGGCAAGACGCTGCTCTGCGGCGCCACCCACGTCGGCCTGCCCACGTACGTCGACGGCCGGGTGGACAAGCTCGTCGACCTGCTCGGCGTGGTGCAGCCGACGCTCATGTGCGGCGCACCCCGGGTCTTCGAGAAGGTCTACAACAAGGCGGTCACCACCGCGCAGGGCGCGGGCGGGGCCAAGGCCAAGATCTTCGCCTGGGGCGTCGGGGTCGGCAAGGAGAAGGTCGCGCTGGAGCAGGCCGGCAAGCCGGTCCCGGCCGGGCTGCGGATGAAGTACGCGCTGGCCGAGAAGCTCGTGTTCAGCAAGCTCCAGGCCCGGCTCGGCGGCCGGATGCGGGTGCTGGTCTCCGGCGCGGCGCCGCTGAGCAAGGAGATCGCCACCTTCTTCGCCGCCGCCAACCTGCCCATCTCCGAGGGCTACGGCCTGACCGAGACCAGCGCCGGCGCGTTCGTGAACCCGCCCGACGGGCTGAAGATCGGCAGCGTGGGCCGGGCCATGGGCGACCTGGAGTGCCGGATCGACACCGACGGTGAGGTCCTGCTGCGCGGCAAGCCGGTCATGCGCGGCTACCACAACCTGCCCGAGGAGACCGCCGCGGCGTTCACCGAGGACGGCTTCTTCCGCACCGGTGACATCGGCACGCTCGACGCCGACGGCTACCTGCGCATCACCGACCGGAAGAAGGACCTGGTCAAGACGTCCGGCGGCAAGTACGTGGCGCCGTCGCACATCGAGGGCATGTTCAAGGCGGTGTGCCCGTACACCTCGCAGGCGGTGGTGATCGGGCAGGCGCGCAACTACTGCACCATGCTCGTCACGCTGGACCCGGACGCGATCAAGGGCTGGGCCGCCGGCACCCCGTTGGAGGGCAGCGACTACACCACGATCGTCACCTCGCCGCAGGCGCGGGAGATGGTCGAGGGGTACGTGGCCGAGCTGAACGCCAAGCTCAACCGCTGGGAGACGATCAAGAAGGTGGCCATCCTCCCCCGTGACCTGACCATCGAGGACGGCGAGGTCACGCCGTCGCTGAAGATCAAGCGCCGCAGCGTGGAGACGAACTTCGCCTCCGAGATCGACAAGATGTACGAGGGCACGCTCGCCGAGCTGTGACCCGCACCGCCGTACGGTCGCGCCGGCCGTGCCCCACCGTCCCGGGGCACGGCCGCGTGCCGTTCACAGATGCTGCTGCCGCCAGTGGCTCTGCTCGGCCTCGGCGGCGATCTGCTCCTCCAGCGCGAGCTGGCGTACCCGGCGCCGGTGGCCGTCCTCGGAGCGCGTCTCCCAGGCGACACCGGCGCCGGTGATCACCGCGAGCACGCCGAGCGCGATCAGCTCCGGGACACGGAAGACGAACGGGCCGACGACCGCCAGCGCCACCACAGTGAGCAGCAGCGGCCGGTGCACCTCGCGCAGCGCGAGCCACCAGCACCCGGCGAGGCTGAGCAGGTGCAACGCCACCCCGCCGAACAGGATCGCGCCCCAGAAGTCGCCCAGCGGCAGTCCCCAGGAAGGCGTGTTCGGGTCGGCGGCCTCGGCCAGCAGGTCCTTGAGGCCGAGCGCGTAGAGGATGATTCCGGCCACCATCGGCAGGTGCATGAACGTGTACACGTCGCGCGTCATCCGGACCCGGGTGGCCTCGTCCCGGGCGTGGTGCAGCGCCTGCTCCATCGCGAAGGCGAGCGTGTCGAAGTAGGCCCACCACAGCGCCGCGACGACCACGATGCCGAGCAGCGCCGACACCGCCACCGGCCCGGTCAGCGGCAGCCCGTGCTTCGGACCGAAGCCGAGCGCGATGATCGACTCACCGAGCGCGACCAGCACGATCAGCGCGTGCCGTTCGGCCCAGTGCCCGGCGGAGACCACCACCCACCACTGGCGGGCGAGCGTCACGCCGCCGATGTACTCGACGAGCAGCGCCAGCGTCCAGAGCGCCAGTTGCAACGGGATCGCGAACCGCTCCTGCGGCAGCCGCGTCGGCACGGTTCCGGCGATCACCAGCAGCACCGTGGCGGCGGCCGGGAACGCGGCGCGCAGCAGCAGCCGGCGGTGCCGGACCGGGTCGGCCCGGTCCACCCAGCCGAAGACGGTGAGCTGGGCCATCCGGATCACGAAGTAGCAGCCGGCGAAGACCAGCGGGCCGGGCAACCCGCCGGGGAGGTCCTCGAACGCGCTGGGCTCGCTGAGCACCAGCAGGAACGTCGCCGCCACGGTGACGAAGCCGACCAGCGGCAGCACGCCCTGGTCGGCGCGGAAGAAGTTGCCCATCCGGGCGAAGCCGGTCCACGACCACCAGAGCAGCGCCAGCACCAGCAGGAAGCGGTAGAGGTTGGCCGGCGTGAGCTCCGAGGCGGTGAGCGTGGTGACGTTCAGGAACGCGAAGACGAAGACCAGATCGTAGAAGAGCTCCAGCCGGGTGGTGCGGGATCCCGGGGCGGCGGACCGCACGCTCCACGACCGCCGGACTCCCCTCCCGTTCCCCACCCGGGCAGTCTGCGGGCACGGGCCGTCCCGCAGCCGCCGTTCGGCCCATTCACCACCGGAACGGGCACCGCCCGCTCAGGCGATGACGCTCGGCTCCCGCCACTGCGGCCGGCTGGTCCGGTCCAGGTCGTAGCGGACCGCCGCGAGTCGGCCCACCGCCTCCACCAGCTCGTCGGCGGGCAGCGTGAAGGGCAGCCGCAGGAAACGCTCCAGCGTCCCGTCCAGGCCGAACCGGGGTCCGGGCGCCAGCCGTACGCCGACCTCCTCGGCCGCCCGGGCCAGCGCGCTGGAGATCGGCCCGTCCAGCTCGGCCCAGAGCGTGACGCCGCCGCTCGGCACCCGTACCCGCCAGTCGGGCAGCCGGTCGGCGAGCGCCGCGACCAGGGCGTCCCGCTGGGCGACGAGCTGGGCCCGGCGGGCGGCCACGATGGCCGGCGCCTCGGTGAGCAGGTGCACGGCGACGAGCTGGTCGAGCACCGGGCTGGCCATGTCCACCCCGACCCGGGCCGCGGCCAGCCGCTGGACCTGGGGCGCGGAGGCGCGGACCCAGCCGATCCGCAGCCCGCCCCAGTAGGGCTTGCTCATGCCGCCGATGCTGATCACCCGGGAGTGCCTGTCGAAGACGGCCACCGGCGGCGGCAGCGTGGTGTCGTCCAGCGGCAGGTCGACGAAGGACTCGTCGACCACCAGGTCGGTGCCGGCCGCGTGGGCCGTGCCGACCAGCCGCTCACGCAGGTCGGCGGCCATCAGGTGGCCGGTCGGGTTCTGGAACTCGGGGATCACGTACGCGAGCTTCGGCCGGGTCTGCCGGAGGCTGCCGAGCAGCAGTTCGGCGTCCCAGCCCTCGTCGGACAGGCCGTGGGTGGCGATCCGGGCCCGGCGGGCGGACAGCGCGGCCAGCGCGTTGGGGTAGGTGGGCGACTCGACGAGCACGCCGCCGCCGGGCGACAGGGCCAGCCGCAGCACCAGGTCCAGCGCGTGCTGGGTGCCGCTGGTGACCATGATCTGCTCCGGGCTGGTGGGCAGTCCCCGGTCGGTGTACGCGCGGGCCACCGCCTCGCGTAGCTCGATGATGCCGGTCGGGTGGTAGCCGGCGCCGCCGAGGTAGCGGGGCAGGTCCTCGGCCGCGGCCCGGGCGGCCGGGACGAGCTGCGGGGGCGCGGACAGCGCGGCCACGCCGAGGTCGATCATGTCGCGGTCGTCCAGCGGCGTCCACAGCCCGGTGCTGGCCACCCGGTGCCCGCCGGGCAGCATGGTCCAGCTTCCCGCTCCCCGGCGGCTGGCCAGGTGGCCGCTCTCCCGCAGTTCCCGGTACGCGGCGGTGACTGTGGTCCGGCTGATCCGCAGCGCTTCGGCCAGTTCCCGCTCGGCCGGCAGGCGTACCCCGAGTGGGAGCCGCCCGTCGGCGAGCAAGCCGCGGACGGCGCCGGCGAGCGCGGCGTAGTCGGGGCTGCGCCGGCGGCCCGGCAGGGCGTGCCACTGGCCGAGGAGCCGCGCCAATTGGACACCGCGCACCTGACTGGTCATAGCCACACCCCCGAAATTGGCACGCTTGAGGTCCACGATTGGCCCCTAGGGTGGCATGCATGGCACAGCTTGGCAATCTCCGGCACCGGCCGGCGCGACGGCTCACCCAGCTCTACGCCGGGCTGGTCCTCTACGGCGTGAGCATGGCGCTGATGATCCGCTCGGAGCTGGGGCTGGACCCGTGGGACGTGTTCCACCAGGGGCTGGCCCGGCAGACCGGCCTGTCCTTCGGGACCGTCACCATCGCCGTCGGCGCCCTCGTACTGCTGCTCTGGATCCCGCTGCGGCAGCGGCCCGGCCTCGGCACGGTCAGCAACGTCGTGGTGATCGGACTGGTCGTCGACGCCACCCTGGCCGTGCTGCCGCCCGGGGAGGACATGCCGGTCCGGGTCGCGCTGCTCGTCGCCGGGATCGTCGCCAACGGGGCCGCCACCGGCCTCTACCTGGGCGCCGGGCTCGGCCCCGGCCCACGCGACGGGCTGATGACCGGCTTCGTCGCCCGCCACCCCCGGTTCTCGGTCCGGCTGGTCCGCACCGTCATCGAGGTCACCGTGCTGGCGCTCGGCTGGCTGCTCGGCGGCACCGTCGGCCTCGGCACCGTGGCGTACGCGCTGACCATCGGCCCGCTGGCCCAGTTCTTCATCCCGGTCTTCGCGCTGCCCGCAAGGCCGGCGGCCGGTGCCTACGCTACGTGAGCGCAGTCGGGCCGACCGCCACGGACCGGTTCGATCCGCAACGCGCTGAGCTGCGACGACGCACAACAGGGAAACCAGGTGTTTCCTCCGCCGTCGCGGCCGGGCATCATTCCTGCATGGGGGAGAACGGATGGCGTTGGAGCGACGCCTGGATCTTCGTCGCGCTTGTCATCGCCAGTGGCGCCGGCCGGCACCGGCGGGCCGCCGCCACACGTCGCCCCGAAGGCGTACGGCTGGCCGACGTCCTCTCCACCGCCGACCACCTCAACCAGGCCATCCCGGAACGGCACGAGGTGGAGGGCGCGGTCCGGCGGCTGGTCGGGGCGGGCCTGGTCAGCGTCGCCGACGGCTGGTTCCGGGTCACCCCGGACGGTGAGCGGCTCTGGCGCACCCGGCCCAGCGCCGGGCTCGGCACCACAGTGGACACGGTGCAGGGCGTGCTGACCCGGCGGCACCCGCCCGCCGAGTCCGAGTGGCAGCTCGCAGAGGACGACCACGCCGCCGCCGTGCAGGAGTACGTGGTCCGGTCGATCCCGATGCCGCGCCGCTCCCCCGAGGGGCACTCCGGCCGGCAGTGAGCGCCGGCTCAGCGCACCGGGTGCCCGGCGCCGCGCAGCGCGTCCTTGACCTCGCCGACCGTCAGTTCGCCGAAGTGGAAGACGCTCGCCGCGAGCACCGCGTCCGCCCCGGCGCCGACGGCCGGCGGGAAGTGGGCCACAGCGCCCGCGCCGCCGCTGGCGATCACCGGCACGTCGACCACCTCGCGGACCGCCTGGATCAGCGGCAGGTCGAACCCGGCCTTGGTGCCGTCGGCGTCCATCGAGTTGAGCAGGATCTCGCCCGCGCCCAGTTCGGCGCCGCGCGCCGCCCACTCGACCGCGTCCAGCCCGGTGCCCCGGCGGCCGCCGTGCGTGGTCACCTCGAAGCCGCTCGGGGTCGTGCCGTCCGGCGCGCGGCGCACGTCGAGCGAGAGCACCAGGACCTGCCGGCCGAACCGGTCGGCGATCTCGGCGATCAGCTCCGGCCGGGCGATGGCGGCGGTGTTCACGCCGACCTTGTCCGCCCCGGCGCGCAGCAGCGTGTCGACGTCGGCGACCCGGCGGACGCCGCCGCCGACGGTGAGCGGGATGAAGACCGACTCGGCGGTGCGCCGCACCACGTCGAGCATGGTGCCCCGGTCGCTGGACGAGGCGGTGACGTCGAGGAAGGTCAGCTCGTCCGCGCCGGCCCGGTCGTACGCCGCCGCCAGCTCCACCGGGTCGCCGGCGTCGCGCAGGTCGAGGAAGTTGACCCCCTTGACCACGCGCCCGGCGTCCACGTCCAGACACGGGATGACCCGTACCGCCACCGTCATGCCCCGAGCCTAACGAACGCGCGGGCGGTGGTGACCCGCCGGTGAGGCCGGTCACCACCGCCCGCTGTGGTGCGCGCTCGCGCCGGTCAGAGACGGACCAGCATCTTGCCGAGGTTCTCGCCGCGCAGCAGGCCGAGGAAGGCCTCCGGGGCCTGCTCGATGCCGTCGACGATCGTCTCGTCGTACGACAGCCGGCCCTCGCGCAGCCAGCCCGCGACCTCCTGCACGAACTGCTCCCGCAGGTGACCGTGGTCACCGACGAGGAAGCCGCGCAGCGTCAGCCGCTTGCCGATCACCAGCGCCAGGTTGCGCGGCGCGGCGGGCGGCTCGGTGGCGTTGTACTGCGCGATCATGCCGCAGATGGCGGCCCGGCCGTGCAGGTTCATCGCCCCGATCGCGGCCTCCAGGTGGTCGCCGCCGACGTTGTCGAAGTACACGTCGACGCCGTCCGGGGCGGCGGCCCGCAGCTGCTTGGACACCGGGCCGTCGTGGTAGTCGAAGGCGGCGTCGAAGCCCAGCGCGGTGAGCCGTTCCACCTTCGCCGCGGAGCCGGCGCTGCCGATCACCCGGCCGGCGCCGCGCAGCTTCGCGATCTGGCCGACCATGCTGCCGACCGCACCGGCCGCGCCGGAGACGAACACCGTCTCCCCCGGCTTCATCGCCGCCACGTCCAGCAACCCGGCGTACGCGGTCAGCCCGGTCATGCCGAGCACGCCCAGGTACGCGGTGACCGGCGCCAGGCCGGGATCGACCTTGCGTACGCCCTTGGCGTCCACCAGCGCGTACTCGCGCCAGCCGAGCCCGTGCAGCACGGTGTCGCCGGGCTGGACGCCACCGGCCTCGCCGGCCACGACCTCACCGATCGCGCCGCCGTCCAGCGGGGCGTCGAGCGCGAACGGCGGCACGTACGACTTGACGTCGTTCATCCGCCCGCGCATGTACGGGTCGACGGACATGAACCGGTTGCGGACCACCACCTGTCCCGGGCCCGGGGTCGGCACCTCGGTGGTGACCAGCCGGAAGTTCTCCGGCGTCGGCCAGCCCTGCGGCCGGGACGCCAGATGGATCTCCCGGTTCGTCCCGCTCATCGGGCCTCGCGGACCGTGCGGGTCACCTCGACGTTGCCACGGGTCGCGTTCGAGTAGGGGCAGACCTGGTGGGCCGCGTCGACGAGCTGCTCGGCGGCCGCGCGCTCGACCGCGGGCAGGTCCACCACGAGCGTCACAGCCAGGCCGTAACCGCCGCTGCCGTTCGGGCCGATGCCCACCTCGGCCTCGACGACGGAGCCGGAGACGTCCGCCTTGGCCTGGCGGGCCACCACGCGCAGCGCGGAGTGGAAGCAGGCCGCGTAGCCGGCCGCGAAGAGCTGCTCCGGGTTGGCCGCGCCACCGGCGCCACCCATCTCCTTCGGTACGGCGAGGTCCAGCTCGACCGTGCCGTCGGAGGTCCGGACGTGACCGTCGCGGCCGTCGCCGGTGGCGCGGGCGGAGGCGGTGTAGAGCACCTGCATGTCACTGCTCCTTCTGTCGGTGGATCGTCTCGGTGACCCGGGTGAGGATGCCGTGGAGGAAGACCAGCTCCTCCTCGGAGAGCCCGGTGGCGGTGGCCACCCGGCGCGGCACGTCACCCATCCGCTCCCGCAGCGCCCGGCCCCGGTCGGTGAGGCCCACCTCGACCCGGCGCTCATCCGCCGCCGATCGGGTACGCACCACCAGGCCGGCCGCCTCCAGCCGCTTGAGCAGCGGGGAGAGCGTGCCGGAGTCGAGCCGGAGCGCGGCGCCGAGCTCGGAGACCGTGGGGGCGTCGTCGTGCTCCCAGAGCACCAGCAGCACCAGGTACTGCGGGTAGGTCAGGCCGTGCTCGTCGAGGATGGGCCGGTAGACGTCGGTCAGGGCGCGCGACGCCGCGTAGAGGGCGAAGCACACCTGCCGGCGAAGTACCAGATCATCGGTCACGCCCAGAACGGTAGCGCGCAATTAAGTTGTGCACAACTTATCGGGCCGTGGAACGGTGCGGCGCCGGTCACCCGGGCACCGGTCAGCGCTCCGGGAGGTACGCCTCCAGCTCGACCTCGACCAGGAGATCCGGGTCGATCAGCCCGGCCACCACCACCATCGTGGCGACCGGGCGCACCGGGCCGAAGACCGCGTTGTGCGCCCGGCCCACCTCGTCGGCGAAGATCCGGTCCGTCACGTACATCCGGGTCCGCACCACGTCCCCCGGCCCGGCGCCGACCTCGGCCAGCGCGTCCAGGCCGATCCGGATCGCCTGCGCGGTCTGCGCCGCCGCGTCACCGGCGTGCGCCACTCGGCCGTCCACAGTGGAGGTGCAGCCGGCCGTGATCGCCAGCGAACCCGCCCGGACCACCCGCGAGTAGCCGTAGAGCGCCTCCCACGGGCCGCCCGAGCCGAGCCGGGTCACCACCCCGGCGTCGGGGGACGGCTCGGCCGTCACGCGCCGGCCCGCAGCGTCGCCAGCGCCTCGGCGACTGTGAACGCGCCCGCGTAGAGCGCCTTGCCGGCGATCACGCCCTCCACCCCCACCGGCTCCAGCGTGGCGAGCGCCCGCAGGTCGTCAAGCGTGGACACACCACCGGAGGCGATCACCGGGGCGTCGGTGCGGGCGCACACCTCGCGCAGCAGATCCAGGTTCGGCCCGCGCATCGTGCCGTCCTTGGTGATGTCGGTGACCACGTACCGCGCCGCGCCCGCGGCGTCGAGCCGGGCCAGCACCTCGTACAGGTCACCGCCGTCGCGGGTCCAGCCGCGCGCCGACAGGGTACGGCCGCGCACGTCCAGCCCGATCGCCACCCGGTCGCCGTACTCGCCGCAGATCCGGTCGCACCACTGCGGGTCCTCCAGCGCGGCGGTGCCGATGTTGACCCGGGCCGCTCCGGTGCCCAGCGCCGCCCGCAGCGACTCGTCGTCGCGGATACCGCCGGACAACTCCACCTTCACGTCCAGCTTGCCGACCACCTCGGCGAGCAGCGCGGCGTTGGAGCCCCGCCCGAACGCGGCGTCCAGGTCGACCAGGTGGATCCACTCCGCGCCGTCGGACTGCCAGGCCAGAGCCGCGTCCAGCGGGTCGCCGTACGCGGTCTCGCTACCGGCGGCGCCCTGCACGAGCCGGACGGCCTGGCCGTCGGCGACGTCCACGGCGGGCAACAGGGTGAGGCTCAACGCTTCTCTCCTCGGATCCTCAACGACGGTCCAGCGCGATCACCACGATCGCGGGCAGGACCAGCAACAACAACGCGACCAGCACCAGCCGCAGTGCGAGGTCGTCCACCAGAGTCCAGCTGGCCACCACCGCCACGGCGGTGAGCACCAGGATCGTCGCCCGCTCGCGGCGGGTGTGCCGGCGCAGCCGCCCGGTACGGCCACGCCGCAGCGACGGCGTCAACCGGCGTACCAGGGAACGACGCCGCTCCCGGCGTGCCACCCGGCGGGCGCGGACGGCGCGCGCCCGCTCCTGCTCGGCCTCGCGCGCCGCGCGACGGCGGGCCCGCTCCTTGCTCACGCGGACGCCCGCGTGCCCGGCAGCGGGCCGGTCACAGCGTGCCGAGCCAGTTACGCAGCAACGCGGCCCCGGCGTCGGCCGACTTCTCCGGGTGGAACTGCGCGGCCGAGAGCGGCCCCCGCTCCACCGCCGCGACGAAGTCCGCACCGTGGTGCGCGGTGGTCACCGTGGCACCCGCCTCCGCCAGCGCCGCCGGGTCGGTCACCCCGTAGGAGTGGACGAAGTAGAACCGCGTGCCCTCGGGCAGCCCGGCGAACAACGCCGAGCCGGCCGGCGGGCGCACGGTGTTCCAGCCCATGTGCGGCAACCGCCGCGCGGGCAGCCGGGTCACGCCGCCCGGCAGCAGCCCGAGCCCCTTGGTGACCACCCCGTGCTCCTCGCCGTGCCCGAAGAGGATCTGCATGCCGACGCAGATGCCCAGCACCGGCCGCCCGGCGGCGACCCGGTCGGCGATGACCGGCCCGGCGCCCAGCGCCTCGATCCCGGCCATGCACGCGGCGAACGCGCCGACGCCCGGCACCACCAGGCCGTCGGCGGACGCGGCGGCGTCCAGGTCGTCGGTGACTGTCACGTCGGCACCGGCCCGCGCCACCGCGCGCTCGGCCGACCGCAGGTTGCCCGAGCCGTAGTCGAGCACCACCACCCGTGCCATCAGCTCTCCCCCGGCAGCAGCCAGAGCACGCCGGCGGCGGTCGCCAGCAGGGCCAGCAGGCCGGTGATCACCACGGCCGCGCGGGGCGCGCCCTGCTTGAGCAGCGACCACGTCCCGCCGACCAACAGGCCGGCCACGATCAACAGAAGAGTGGGCAGCACCTTCATCAGAGCCGCCTTTCATTCGCGACTGCGGGACTCCGCTGCGCTGCGTTCCTCGCGCTCATCAGAGCCGCCTTTCATTCGCGACTGCGGGACTCCGCTTCGCTGCGTTCCTCGCGCTCATCAGAGAGCGCCCTTCGTGGACGGCACCACGCCCGCGTTACGCGGGTCGATCGCGGTGGCCTCGCGCAGCGCGCGGGAGACGGCCTTGAACTGCGCCTCGACCACGTGGTGGGCGTCCGGGTGGCCGCCGGGCCGGGCCGCGCGCAGCACGTCCACGTGCAGCGTGATCCGGGCCGACTGACCGAACGACTCCCAGATGTGCCGGGTCATGCTCGTCGGGTAGACCGGCCCGATGTACGGGGCCAGCGCCGGCTCGTCGTGTACCACGTACGGGCGGCCGGACAGGTCGACGGCGGCGCGGACCAGCACCTCGTCCATCGGGACGGTGGCCGAGCCGTACCGCCGGATGCCGGCCTTGTCGCCCAGCGCCCGGTCGAACGCGGCGCCCAGCGCGAGCGCGGTGTCCTCCATCGTGTGGTGCGCGTCGATCTCCAGGTCGCCGACGGTGTGCACGGTCAGGTCGAAGCCGCCGTGCCGGGCGATCTGGTTGAGCATGTGGTCGTAGAAGCCGACGCCGGTCTCGATGTCGGCCTTGCCGGTGCCGTCGAGGTCGATCTCGACGAGCACCTTCGTCTCGTTTGTGACCCGCTCGATCCGGGCGATCCGGCTCATGAAACTGTCTCCATCGCGGTGAGGAAGGCGTCGGTCTCGGTCGGGGTTCCGGCGGTGACGCGCAGCCAGCCGGGCAGGCCGACGTCGCGCACCAGCACGCCGGCATCGAGCAGGGTACGCCAGGCCACCGCCTGGTCCCCCTCGACGGCGAACAGCACGAAGTTGGCGTCGCTGTCAGCCACGCGGTGGCCCCGGGCGCGCAGCTCGGCGACGATCCGGTCCCGCTGCTCCATGATCGCGGTCACGGTGCCGAGCAGGGCGTCGCGGTGCGCCAGCGCCGCGCGGGCGGCGGCCTGGGTGAGCGCGGACAGGTGGTACGGCAGCCGGACCAACTGCACCGCGTCCACCACCGCCGGGTCGGCGGCCAGGTAGCCGAGCCGGCCGCCGGCGAACCCGAACGCCTTGCTCATGGTGCGGGTCACCACCAGCCGCGGGTGGCCGGGCAGCACGGCGAGCGCACTCACCGTGCCGGGCCGGGCGAACTCGGCGTACGCCTCGTCGACGATCACCATGCCGGGCGCCTCGTCCAGCACGGCGGCGACCACCGCCGGGTCGAGCGCGGTGCCGGTCGGGTTGTTCGGCGAGCAGAGGAACACCACGTCCGGCCGGTGCTCGCGGACCTGGGCCACCGCCTCGCCGGCGGTGAGACCGAAGTCCGCGCCGCGCCGGGCGGGCACCCACCGGGTGCCGGTGCCGAGCGCCAGCAGCGGGTGCATCGAGTACGCCGGGGTGAAGCCGAGCGCGGTACGCCCGGGACCGGCGAACGCCTGGAGCAGCTGCTGCTGGATCTCGTTGGAGCCGTTCGCCGCCCACACGTGGTCGGCGGTGAGCCCGTGTCCCAGGTACGCGGCGAGGTCGGCGCGCAGCGCCACCGCGTCCCGGTCCGGGTAGCGGTTGAGGTCGCGCAGCTCGGCGGCGACCGCCTTGCCGATCGCCTCCACCACCGGCTCGGGCACCGGGTAGGAGTTCTCGTTGGTGTTCAGCCGCACCGGCACGTCGAGCTGCGGCGCCCCGTACGGCGTCCGCCCGCGCAGGTCGTCGCGGATCGGCAGGTCGTCGAGCGTGGTCACGACGCGCCGCCCTCGCCGAACCGGACGCTGACCGCCTGGCCGTGTGCGGGCAGGTCCTCCACGGTCGCCAGCGTGACCACGTGCGGCGCCACCTCGCGCAGCGCGTCCTGCGTGTATTCGACCAGGTGCACGCCGCGCAGGAACGACTGCACGGACAGCCCGGAGGAGTGCCGCGCGCAGCCGCCGGTGGGCAGCACGTGGTTGGAGCCCGCGCAGTAGTCGCCGAGCGACACCGGCGACCAGGCGCCCACGAACACCGCACCGGCGTTGCGCACCCGCAGCGCCCACTCCCGGGCGTTCTCGGTCTGGATCTCCAGGTGCTCGGCCGCGTACGCGTCGACCACCCGCAGACCCGCCTCCAGGTCGTCGACCAGGACCACGCCGCTCTGCTCGCCGCGCAGCGCGGTGCCGATCCGCTCGGCGTGCTTGGCCGCCGGCGCCTGCCGGGCCAGCTCCGCGTCGACCGCGTCGGCCAGCGCGGTGGACGGGGTGACCAGCACGCTCGCCGCGAGGGGGTCGTGCTCGGCCTGGCTGATCAGGTCGGCGGCCACGTGCGCCGGGTCGGCGGTGTCGTCGGCCAGGATCGCGATCTCGGTCGGGCCGGCCTCGGCATCGATGCCGACCACGCCGCGCAGCAGCCGCTTCGCGGCGGTGACCCAGATGTTGCCCGGGCCGGTGATCATGTCGACCGGCTCGCAGCGCTCGTCGCCGGCCGGGTCGACGCCCGCGCCGTACGCGAGCATGGCGACCGCCTGGGCGCCGCCGACCGCGTACACCTCGTCCACGCCGAGCAGCGCGCAGGCCGCCAGGACCCGGCGGTCCGGCAGGCCGTCGTTGTCCTTCTGCGGCGGGCTCACCACCACCAGGGAGCGCACCCCGGCCGCCTGGGCCGGGACCACGTTCATCACCACCGTCGACGGGTACATGGCCAGGCCGCCGGGGACGTACAGACCGACCCGGTCGACCGGCACCCACCGCTCGGTCACCGTGCCACCCGGCACCACGGTCGTGGTGTGGTCGGTACGCCGCTGGTCGGCGTGGACCTTGCGGGCCCGGGTGATCGACTCCAGCAGCGCGGCGCGGACCTGCGGGTCCAGCTCGTCCTCGGCGGCGCGGATCGTCTCGACCGGCACCCGCAGCCGCTCCGGCGAGACGCCGTCGAACCGTTCGCTCGCCTCCCGGATCGCCGGGTACCCATGGTCCCGGACCGCCTCCACGAGCGGGCGGATCCGCTCGACCGCCACGGAGACGTCGAGCTGGGCACGGGGCAGCAGGCGGCGCGGGTCACGGTTCCCGCCGCGCAGGTCGATCCGATTCAGCACGCCTGCGAGTCTAGGCCGCCGCCGGTGTCGCCGGCCGGGCCCGCCCGCACGCCGGGACGGTGAGCCGGGACACGCGCGGGCGGGCGGGTTGGCGATACGCTCGATCACGTGAGCGCACGGCTGCCGGTGTTCCCGCTCGGGACCGTCCTCTTCCCCGGGCTGGTCCTTCCGCTGCACATCTTCGAGGAGCGCTACAAGGCGCTGGTGCGCCACCTCGTGGGGCTGCCCGAGGGCGTGCCGCGCGAGTTCGGCGTGGTGGCGATCCAGGCCGGCTGGGAGGTCGCGCCGGCCGGGCCGCCGGGTCGTTCCGGGCCGGCCGGCGGCGACGTCACGCTGCACGAGGTCGGCTGCACCGCCGAGCTGCGGCAGGTCACCGAGCTGGCCGACGGCGGCTTCGACATCGTCACGGTCGGGCGGCGGCGGTTCCGGGTCGCCGAGGTGGACGCCTCCGCCACGCCGTACCTGACCGCCGAGGTGGAGTGGCTGCCGGAGCCGGACGGCCCGGACGAGGTCTCCGACCTGCTGGCGGCCCGGGTGATCTCGGTGTTCCGGCAATATCTCGGCCTGATCCGGCCGGACCAGCAGGAGATCACCGAGCAGCTGCCGGAGGATCCGACGGTCCTGTCGCACCTGGTCGCCGCGACCGCCGCGCTGACCGTCGCCGACCGGCAGCGGCTGCTCGCCGCCGACGACACGGCCGGGCGGCTACGCGCCGAGCTGCGCCTGCTCAACCGGGAGACGGCGTTGCTGCGGCAGGTGCGCGCGGTGCCGGTGCCGCTCAGCGAGCTGGCTGGTCCCCCGGCGCCGAACTGAACCCGGGCGGGGGCGGCGGCCAGGCCGCGTCGGGCTCCGGCTCCGGCCGCAGTGACGGCCACCGCGACCAGCCCGCCAGCAGCGTGTACGTGACGGCGGCGCCGAACGCGGCGAGCAGCAGGTTCCCGTGCGGCACCGGCAGCGGGCCGTACCAGTCGACGCCGCCGGCGCGCAGGTCGACGGGCTTGGTGAAGGCGGTGCCCGGCGGCGCGGTGTCCACCAGCCGCTGGAACGTCGACAGCCCGATCCGGCGGCCGACCTGCCAGGCCACCACCGCCGCGCCGAGACCGCCGAGCGTCACCGCGAGCAGGCCGGCCGGGCCGCGCCGACGCCGCAGCAGCACCCACAGGGCGATCGCGGCGAGCACGCCGAAGCCGAGCGTCAGGAGGCTGAACCAGCCGTCCGCGGCGATCGGCTGCTCCGGCTGCGTGGTCGCGTAGACCGTGCCGGCGGGGGTCTGCCGGACCGGGGTGGCGGGCGCCGCCCACGCCCACAGCAGGCCCAGTGGCGCGCCGAGCGCGGTGAGCAGCGCGATCACGCCGAGCGCGGTGAGCAGCGGGCGGCGGGACCGGTCGACGCCGGCGCCGGGCAGTTCCGCCACCACGCCCGGGTATCCGGCGAGCGGGTCGGCGCCGGGCGCGGTGACCGGCGTGCCGGTGGGTACCGGCAGGCCGCCGGGCCAGCCGGGCGGCTGAGCGTGCTCGGGCCACACGTCGCCGCCGGGCCGCGGGGCCTCGCCGGTACGCGCGTCGGTGCCGTCGGTGCGCTCGCGCGCCCGCTCGGGCTCAGGGGTGTCCGGACTCACCCGTTGATCCTCTCAGGCCCGGGCACGGCGCGGGGCGGTGGTCGCCGCTCAGCGCGCGAACGGTTCCAGCATCACCGCTGCCGCCTTGAGCCAGGCGTTGCGGGTCTCGGCCTGGAGCTGGTGGTACTCGATCGAGGAGCCGGTCTCCAGCGCCGGGTCGTAGGGCACCACGGCGACCGCCCGGGTCCGGGTGGCGAAGTGCCGTTCCAGGTCGTCCTGCAACGAGGTACGCCCCGGCGTCGGGCAGGAGATCAGCGTGACCGCGTTGTCGGCCAGCTCGCCCATGCCCACCTCGTGCAGCAGGTCGAGCATCCAGTCCGCGCTGAACGCCGCGTCCTCGCGCGGCACGGTGGTCACCACGAGCTGGTCGGCGGCCTGCATGACGGTGCGCCAGTTCGGGCTCTCCACGTTGTTGCCGGTGTCCACGCAGACCACCTCGTGGGTGCGGCGCAGCAGCTCCAGCACCCGCTTGACGGTGAACTGGTCGAGCCGCTGCGCGAAGCGCGGGCTCTCCTCGCCGGCCAGTACGTCGTACGAGCCGTCGGAGGCGTGCCGCAGGTAGTCGTCGAGGTGCGACAGCAGCGTGTTGCCCTCGAGGATCTCGATCTGCGCCAGGTCGTGGATCAGGTGCCGGATGGTACGGGCGTGCCGGGCGCTGCCGGCCCGCAGACCGAGCGTGCCGCGCAGCTCGTTGTCGTCCCAGGCGAGCACGCCGCGTCCGCGCACGCTGCCCACCGTCGCGGCGGCGAGCACCGTCGCCGTGGTCTTGTGCACCCCGCCCTTGGGGTTGGCGAAGGCGAGCACCCGCGGGGTGCCCAGCTCGCGCCGCAGCACGCTGGTCGCCCGTTCCAGTTCCGGGTCCGGCTCCGGGGCGCGCCACTGCACCTGGGCCGCGTCGACCCGGCCGGAGCGGCCGTCCAGCGGGCGGCGGGGCGCGGGCACCACCGGCTCCGGGGCGGGCGGCGTGTCCGGCCGGTAGCGGCCCCGGTCGAGCAGCGCGTAGCGGGACTCGGGCGGGGGCGGCGCGGGCCGATAGCCGCCGTCCAGAAGGGAGTACCGGGACTCGGCCGGCGCATCGGCCCGGCCGCGCGGCTCCGGACGGGCCGGGTCGGGCCGCCAGGACGGCTCCGGGCGCGGCTCGGCGGTGAGGGGCTGCTCGGGCGCGAACGACGGGTCGGCGCGCCAGGACGGGTCGGGCGGGTAGGGCTGCCCGGCGCGCCAGGACGGCTCCGGATCGCTGCGGTAGGCCGGTTCGGCCCGGTACGCGGGCTCGCCGTCGTGCCGGGGATCGGCGCGGAAGGCCGGGTCGACCCGGAACGTGGCCTCGGCCCGGTAGCCGGGCTCGGCGCCGTACGACCCGTCGGGGGCGCGGCCGACGGCGGTGGCGCGCCCGGTCCACCCGGCGCCCGCGCCACGACGGGGCAGCGGGTCGGGCGGCGGCGCCGGTTGCTCCTCGACGTGCCGGTCGGCGTCGGCGTGCTCCGCGCCGCGACCGCCGAGCCGGGCCCGGTCGAGCAGCGCCCGCCACCGCGGTGCCGGCTCGCCCTGCCGACCCCAGCCGGTCTCGCTGCCGTCCAAGGATTCGCCCTCCCCCAGCCCATCGATCTCCGCCTGACAGGCTACGAACGAAACCCTATTCGGACCACTCCCCGCGCCGCACATCGCCCGGTGGTCCGCCGCACCGTGGGATCGGCCGGGTCGCCGCGTACCCCGATGTCTCAGGAGGTGGGAGCGGGATTGGGCGTCCCGGAGCCGGCGGCGGGCGCGGGGGCGGTGGGTGAAGGTCCGCTCACCGTCCGTGCGGCTTCCGACGAATCGCCCATTCCGCCTGCCTCGGCCGGTCCGGTGTCGGACGGCGGCCGGACCACGTCGCGCTGCTCGGGCAGCGGCGGGGTGAACACGGTCCGGTCCAGGCGGCGCACCTCCGGCGCCGGGTCCACCACCCGGACGCCCGGACGCCCGGCGAGCGCGCGCAGGGCGTCCGGCGCGGCGCTCACGACCGCGGCGTAGACGCAGGCGCAGCCGGTCCGGTACGCCTCGGCCTCGCGGGCGGCGACCTCCGCGCCGCTGTCGTACACCCGGCGCAGTTCCGGATCCGCGGTGGTCGCGGCGGCGCGCGAGCGGTAGTCAACGGCCTCCCGGTCCTTGCGCGTCGCGACGCCGGCCATCCCGGCCACCACGTCCTGCGGCAGGCGCAGCGCCGCGATCCGGACGATCTCGGTCTGCCGGCCGGGCAGCGGCACCCGCGCCACCACCGCCGAGACCCGCGTGCCGTCCAGCGCGGCGGCCGCCCGCGCCGGGGTCAGGTAGCCGTCGAACGAGACGAGCGCGTAGCCGTCGGGAGCGTCGAGGCCGGCCAGTTCGTCCCCGGCGGCGCGCAGGTACGCCGGGATGCTCGCGCCGTCGGTCACGCCGACCCGGGTCACCTCGCCCACGGTGCGGTCGCTCACCGGCCGGTCCCGCCGCTGCGCCACCGCGACCATCAGCACCACGAGCGCGCAGGCCAGCGCGACCCAGGTCAGCGCGGCGGACCGGGACCGGCGCGGCGGCGCGGGATCGTCGCTCACGTCAGTCGCGCAGGATCTCCAGCGCCCGGGCCAGGTCGTCCGGGTACTCGCTGACGAACGTCACCTCGTCGCCGGTGCCCGGATGCGCGAAGCTCAGCGAGCGGGCGTGCAGCCACTGCCGGGACAGCCCCAGCCGGGCCGACAGCGTCGGGTCCGCGCCGTAGGTCAGGTCGCCCACACAGGGGTGCCGCATGCTGGAGAAGTGCACCCGGATCTGGTGCGTACGCCCGGTCTCCAGCCGCACGTCGAGCAGGCTGGCGGCGGGGAACGCCTCGAGCGTGTCGTAGTGGGTGATGCTCGGCTTGCCGCCGGAGACCACCGCCCAGCGGTAGTCGTGGTGCGGGTGCCTGTCGATCGGCGCGTCGATGGTGCCGCGCAGCGGGTCCGGGTGGCCCTGCACCACGGCGTGGTAGCGCTTCTCCACCTCGCGGTACTTGAACGCCCGCTTCAGCGCGGTGTAGGCGCGCTCACTCTTGGCCACCGCCATGATCCCGGTGGTGCCGACGTCGAGCCGGTGCACCACGCCCTGCCGCTCGGCGGCGCCGCTGGTGGAGATCCGGTGGCCGATGCCGGCCAGGCCGCCGATCACAGTCGGGCCGGTCCAGCCCGGGCTCGGGTGCGCCGCCACCCCGACCGGCTTGTCCACCACCACGATGTCGTCGTCGGCGTACACCACGGTCAGGCCGGGTACGGCCTGCGGCACCACGACGGGCGGCGCGGCCGGCGCGGGCAGCGTGACCTCCAGCCACGAGCCCGCCTTGACCTTGTGCGAGTTGGGCCGGGCCACGCCGTCGACGAGCGCGTCCCCGGCGTCGATCAGGCCGGCGGCGGCGGTGCGGGAGAGCCCGAACAGGCGGGACACGGCCTGGTCCAGGCGCATACCGTCGAGACCGTCGGGCACGGGCAGGGAACGGGTGTCGCCGCCGGCGGCGAAGGCGGAGGTCATGCGCTCTCCCGCTGCTCGGCCGGGGCGGTGTCGTCGCGCTTCTCGTCGCGCAGCCGGGAGCCGTCTCGCTGCCGGCCGGTCAGCTCCAGGAAGACCGCGAGCACCACGCCGCACACCAGCGAGCTGTCGGCCAGGTTGAACACCGGCCAGACCTGGCCGTACGGGTCGAACAGGCTGATCATGTCGACCACGTGGCCGACGAAATGGCCGGGCGCGCGGAAGATCCGGTCGATCAGGTTGCCCAGCGCGCCGCCCAGCACCAGGCCCAGCGACACCGCCCACGGCAGCGAGCGCAGCCGCAGCGCCATCCAGGTGATCCACCCGATCACCACGAACGTGATGATCGGGAAGACCCAGGTGTGGTCCGAGCCGATGCTCCAGGCCGCGCCGCTGTTGCGGGTGAGGCTGAAGTAGACGGTGCCGCCGAGCAGCGACACCGGCTCCCGGCCGGTCAGCTCGGCGAGCGCGAGCTGCTTCGTGCCGAGATCCGCCAGCAGCGAGAACAGGGACACGCCGAGCAGCAGGCCGACGGCCTTACGGCGAGGCGCGCCGGCGCCCGACTCGGTGGTGCCGGCCCCGGCGGGCGGTGCTGCGGTCATCTGCTCCCCATCGACGCTCGCGAGACGGTGCGGTCACCGTCTGCCGTACGGCCGCCGGGGAGCGGTGATCAGCGCCGCTCCTCCAGCTGCTTGCACGTCACGCAGAGGGTGGCCGACGGGAACGCGGCGAGCCGCTCCACCGGGATCGGGTTGCCGCACCGCTCGCACCAGCCGTAGCCACCCTCGTCGAGGCGCTCCAGCGCGCGCTCGACCTGCGTGATCCGTTCCTTGATGCTGTTGGCGAGAGAGATCTCCTGCTCCCGCTCGAACGTCTTGGTCCCGGTGTCGGCCTGGTCGTCCCCGGCCGAGTCGGTCAGCCGGTCGCGCTGCAGCTCGGTGATCTCGCTCAGCGTCTGATCGTACTCGGCGTTCAGCTCGTCCCGCCGTGCCGCCAGGGCGGCCCGGATCTTCTCGGTCTCCGCCGCGCTGCGGGTGGCCTTCGCCACCGGCTTGCGACCGGCGGTCCTGGTGTCGGCTGGCTTCGCCATCGTCAGCTCCCTCAGCCGCGCGGAGCGGCGGTCAGCGGTGCGTGGGCGGGACGCCGTCGTCGGCGTCGTCCGCGTACGGAAGGGTGCACGGCGAGCGGGCCCGCCGTGCACTCCGGAGGTTGGCAAGAATACGGAACGTACAGGCGTCCGACAACGTGCCGCACCGTCGTCCCACGTATCCGCCCCGGACTGCCATCAATCGGGGCAAAAGGAACGGTAGCAGATCAGCGGGCCCTCTCCTCGCCGTACTCCCCGAACCACCTCGCCAACCGCCCCCGGCGACTCACCGCCCGCAGCCGCCGCTCGGTCTCGTCCCGTACTCCGGCGGTGGCGACGATGAGCAGGCTGTCCCCGACCTTGAGCCGGGTGTCAGCGCCCGGCACGAAGCCGACCCCGTCACGCAGCACCAGCGTCACCGCGGCGCCGACCGGCAGCCGCAGCTCGTCCACGTGCACCCCGGCCAGCCGCGACCCGGCCGGCACCTCCAGCTGGAGCAGGTCGGCGCGCATCCGTTCCAGCGGGGCCGTCTCCAGCAGGATCTCGCTCGCCTCGGCCGGCGCGGTCACACCCAGCCGCCGGGCCGCCGGCGCCAGCGTCCCGGCCTGGAGCAACGTGAAGATCACCACCAGGACGAAGACGGCGTCGAACAGGCGGTCCGCCCCCGGCACGTGCAGCGACAGCGGGATGGTCGCCAGCACGACCGGCACCGCGCCGCGCAGCCCGGCCCAGGACAGGAACACCTGCTCGCGCAGGTTCACCCGGAACGGCAGCGCGGAGACCGCCACCGACAGCGGCCGGGCTAGCAGCAGCAGCGCCAGCCCGGTGATCACGGCCGGCAGCACCGCCGAGTCCAGCCGGCTCGGCGAGACCAGCAGCCCGAGCAGCACGAACAGGCCGATCTGGGCCAGCCAGGCCAGCCCGTCGGCGAACCCGAGGATCGCCTGGCGGTGCGGCAGCCGGGAGTTGCCGAGCAGCACGCCCGCGACGTACACGGCGAGGAAGCCCGAGGCGTGCATCACCGAGCCGGCCGCGTACGCCAGCACGGTGAAGCCGACCACCGCGATCGGGTACAGGCCGGCCGACGGCAGCGCGGCCCGGCGCAGCGCGTACCGGCCGGCCAGGCCCGCGCCGACCCCGACCGCCGCGCCGGCGCTCAGCTCGTAGCCGAGCAGCAGCACCTCGTACCACCAGGGGTGGGCGGCCTCGACCCCGGCGCGGGACAGCAGCAGCACCAGCAGCACGACCGGGGCGTCGTTCACCCCGGACTCGGCCTCCAGCGCGGCCACCAGCCGGGGCGGCAGGCGCAGCCGGCGCAGCGTGGCGAACACGGCCGCCGCGTCGGTGGAGGAGAGCACCGCGCCGTAGAGCAGCGACAGCCGCCAGTCCAGGCCGAGCAGCAGGTGCACCACCACGCCGACGACCACGATGCTGACCACGACACCGACCGTGGACAGCGCCGCGGCCAGGCCGAGCACCGGCCGCAACGTGGTCCACCGCGCGGTCAGGCCGCCCTCCGCGATGATCACGATGAGCGCGCAGAACCCCAGCACCCGGGTCAGCTCGACGTCGTCGAACCGGATGCCCAGGCCGGCCTCGCCGAGCAGCACGCCGAGAGCCAGGTAGACCAGCAGGCTCGGTACGCCGAGCCGGGTGGAGAACCGCACCGCGCCCACCGCGACCAGCAGCACGGCGGCGCCCACGAGCAGCGCGACGTCGAGCCCGTGGGTCATCGCCGTCCGGCCCGACCGGACCTCACGCCGTGCTGCCGTCGCGCAGCCGGCGCAGCACCTCGGGCAGCCCGTCGTGCGGGCGCTCGACCAGGAACAGCTTGTCCCGGCTGGCCGCGCCGGAGCGCAGCGACACGGTCGCCGGCCGGACGCCGAGCGCGTCGGCGAGCGCGCGCCGGGCCGCCTCGGTGGCGCGGCCGTCCACCGCCGGCGCGTGCACCGCGACGACGAGCGCGGGACCGTACGGCCCGTCGAACCGCCCGCCCACCCGGGCGCGGGCCGCCCCGGGCTTCACCCGCACCGCGACGGTGAGTGTGTCGTCCGCGATCGTCATGGTCAGCGCGGCCGGCCCTCGGCGAGCAGGGTGGTGGCGGCCTCGCAGTGCGCGCACGGGGTGAAGCCCAGCGCGACCGCCTCGGCGACCGGCAGCGGTTCGTCCTCCCGGCCCACCAGGTGCGAGCAGCCGGGCAGGTGGAAGCGGGGATGACCGTCGACCACCAGCACGTCGCCCGGTAGCCGGACCAGCCGGGCGACGTCGCCGGTGGAGAGGTACTCGGCGGGCGGGTCGCCGTCGAACGCCTCGCCCGGCGCGGGCGAGGTGGGCCGGGCGGTCTCCGCCACGCGCGGGCCGGGCGGCGAGTAGGGCGTGGCGTCCGCGACGACCGGGTCCGCGTACGCCGGATCCGTGTCCAGCGGTGCCGCGTACGGCCCGGCGGGCTCGGCATCGAACGCGTGTGTGTACGACCCGGCTTCGGCGTCGGACGCCGGCGTGTACGGCCCGGCCTCGTACGGCCCGGCGGCGGGCGCGTACGGCCCGGCGTCGGAGGGCTCGGCCGGCGGCGAGTACGCGGCCGGCGGCGGGGCGTCGTCCGGCTCGGTCACCGGCGATCCGGGCGGTTGCCGCCACCCGGATCCGCCGGCGCCGACCGTGGACGTGTGGTGCGGGACCGGGCTCACCGGCTCGTCCGGGGACGGGACGGTGTGCGTGGTCCGTGGTCGCGGTCCGGTCTCCCGGCCGGCCGTGGCCCGTGCCGCGGCAGCCTGGCGGGCGAACGCGACGAAGGCGACGGCGGACAACAGGCTGGCCGCGATCGAGACGATGAGCAGGAGGCTGGACCCGCCGGCGAGACCGGCGATCAGCAGCACGACCGCGACGAGGATGAGCAGGATGCTGGCGGCTACCACGGCTCACCCCCGGCCGCGTCGTGTCGGTCTGGGCGGTCGGTGGCCGTCACGGGGACGGCCACCGACGCGGGATCAGCGGCCGGACTCGAGCGAGCCCGCGCGGCCACCGCCGTAGGAGCCGGCGAGGCCGGCCGCGGCGAGACCGTTGCTGCCGGTGGCACGGTTGCCCTCGGAGCGGTTCATCTCCACCTCGAGACCCTGGCCGCGACCGTCGAGGTCACGCAGCTGGCTCTCCAGGTACGCCTTGAGGCGGGTGCGGTACTCGCGCTCGAACTGCTTGAGCTCCTCGATGTGCTTCTGCAGCGCGGTGCGCTTGGCGTCCAGGCCGCCCATGGCCTCCTGGTGCCGCTGGCGGGCGTCCCGCTCCAGGGCGTCGGCCTTGGCACGCGCCTCCCGGGTGACCTCCTCGGCCTTCGAACGGGCCTCGGAGAGCAGCTGGTCGGCCTCGCGACGGGCGTCGGAGACGTGGTCGTCGGCGGTGCGCTGGGCCATCATGAGCACCCGCAGCGCCTGCTGCTCGCCGTCACCGGTCACGCCGCCGGCCGGGCCGCCCTGCGTGCGGACCTGCTCCAGCTCGGCCTGCATCGCGCGGGCCGCCTGCTCGGCGGCCGCCTTGTCGCGCTGCACCCGGTCGAGCTGGGCCTTGACGTCGTTGAGCTCCGCCGCGAGGCGGGCGTCACCGCCGGGGCCGGCGGGAGCGCCACCCCGACCGCCGCGCTCCACCTGGGCGCGCAGCTCGTTGTTCTCCTCGATCAGACGGGCCAGCTCGCGCTCGACCTCGTCCAGGAAGGCGTCGACCTCCTCCTCGTCATACCCCCGCTTGCCGATCGGCGGCTTTTTGAAGGCGACGTTGTGGACGTCGGCCGGGGTCAGCGGCATCGAAACTCCTCGGGTCAGTTGCGGCCGCGAAAGCGCTCTGGTCAGGCAAACGCGAAGATCAGGCGCCTAAACACGAACTCCATCAGCACGAACAGGATAACCAGGAGCACAAGGGAGGCCAGGTCGATGCTCACGGTACCAATTCGCAGTGGTGGGATCACACGCCTCAACGCTCGCAGGGGCGGATCAGTGACGCTCCACACGACTTCCAGTCCCGCCGACGCTCCCCGTCCCGGTTGCCAGCGGCGACCATAGGCCAGCACCGCCCCGAGAACAAATCGCGCCAATAGGACAATCAGGAAGATGTACAGCAGCAGGTAGAGCACCTGGAACAGGATCGACAACACGGCAGGCGACGTCCCTCGGTCGTGCGGCTCAGCTCAGGCTGAAGAAGCCGCCCTCAGCGATCTTGGCCTTGTCCTCCGCGGTGACCTGGACGTTGGCCGGTGAGAGCAGGAACACCCGGTTGGTCACGCGCTCGATCGTACCGCGCAGACCGAACGCGAGCCCGGCGGCGAAGTCGACGAGCCGGCGGGCGTCCGCCTCGTCCATCTCGGTGAGGTTGATGATCACCGGTACGCCGTCGCGGAAGTGCTCGCCGATGGTCCGCGCCTCGCGGTACGTGGTCGGGTGCAGCGTGGTGATCTGGTAGCGCTGCTCGTCCTCCGGCGCCACACGCTCCCGCTCGCGCGGCTGGGCCTGCGGCGCGAGCGCGAGATTGTCCCGGGTGTGGTAGCTCAGGGCACCAGAGGTGTCACCGCCGGAGGACCGGGTGATCGACCGCACGCTGGACCGCTCGGCCCGCTCCGGGCGCTCGGTCTCAGCCCGGTCGACGTCGGCGGCGCGGCTGGAGGCGCGCTCGGACAGCCGGCCCCGCTCGCCGAGCCGGCTACGCGTCGTCGGCGGCTCCTCGGCCTCGTCGTCGTCCTCGTCGGCGAACTCCTCGGCGTACCGGCTCGACCGGTAGCGCGACGAGTCCCGGTAGCCACCCTTGTCGTAGCCACCGTCCTCGTACGCCCGCTCGTCGTCCTCCTCGACGAGACCGAGCCAGACCCCCGCCTTGCGCAGTGCACCCATCCCCGCGCCCTTCCGTCCGCCGTGCGGCACGCGCCCCCGTGCCGTGTCGCTTGATCACGAGTGGACGATCATGCCCACCGGACCGGATCGGCAATCCCCTGACGTGCGGTTCGCGGTCCGCCCGTCACGGCCCCCGGCTACGGGAACGCCGTCCTGAACAACACTGATGTAATTTGCTTCCGTCGTGGTGAGGCTACCGCAGCGCAGGGCGCATTCCGAGCAACGCGCTGCCGACACGGACATGTGTCGCGCCGTGACCGATCGCGCTCTCCAGGTCGCCGCTCATCCCCGCCGACAGCACCGTCGCGCCCGGATGGTCGGCCCGCAGCGCCTCCGCCACCTCGGCCAGCCGGGCGAACGCCCGGTCCGGCTCCCAGCCCAGCGGTGCCACCGCCATCAGGCCCGCCAGCCGCAGCCCGGTGGCCCCGGCCACCGCCGCGGCCACCGGGTCGAGCCCGCGCTGCGGATCGGCCACGCCCGGCAGCGCGCCGCCCCGGGCCGGGTCGCCGTCGATGCTCACCTGCACCAGCACGTCCAGCGGCCGGTCCCGGACCGCCCCGGCGGCGGCGTCCAGCGCGGCGGCCAGCCGGACGCTGTCCACCGACTGGACCACGTCGGCGTACCGGACCACCGAGCGGGCCTTGTTGCGCTGCAACTGGCCGATGAAGTGCCAGCGCGGTGCGGCCCCGGTCTCTGCCACGGCCTCCGCCTTCGGCGCCGCCTCCTGGTCGCGGTTCTCCCCGACGTCGGTCACGCCGAGCCCGGCCAGCGCGACCACGTCCGCCGCCGGGTACGTCTTGGTCACCGCGACCAGGGTGACCTCGTCGCGCGGCCGCCCGGCCGCCGCACAGGCGTCGGCGATGCGGGCCCGGACCCGGGCCAGTCCGGCCGCGAGCTCGGCGCGCCGCTCGGGCCGCACCGCCGTCTGTGACTCCGTCATCGGCGCGGCTCAGGACCCGTTCTTGAGGAAGTCGGGCACGTCGACGTCGTCGAACAGCACCCGGCGCGACGGCTGCTGCGGCGCCGGCATGGTGGCCGGCGGGCTCACCGGAGCGTTCGGCTGGGCCGGCGGGTTCTGGTTGCTCTTGCGCGGCGGCTCGACCGCCTTGTACGCCGGCGCGCCCCCGTCGAAGCCCGCCGCGATCACCGTCACACGCACCTCGTCGCCGAGCGCGTCGTCGATGACCGCGCCGAAGATGATGTTCGCGTCCGGGTGCGCCGCGTCGGTGACCAGTTGCGCCGCGTCGTTGATCTCGAACAGGCCGAGATCCGACCCGCCGGCGATGGAGAGCAGCACGCCGCGCGCGCCGTCCATGCTCTGCTCCAGCAGCGGGCTGGAGATGGCCGCCTCGGCCGCCTCGACGGCGCGGTTCTCGCCCCGGGCGCTCCCGATGCCCATGAGCGCGCTGCCGGCGCCGCTCATCACGCTCTTCACGTCGGCGAAGTCCAGGTTGATCAGACCCGGCGTGGTGATCAGGTCGGTGATGCCCTGGACACCGGAGAGGAGCACCTGGTCGGCGGTGCGGAACGCGTCCATCATGGAGATGTTGCGGTCGCCGAGCGCGAGCAGGCGGTCGTTCGGGATCACGATGAGCGTGTCGCACTGGTTGCGCAGCTCCTCGATGCCCGCCTCGGCCTGGACCTGCCGGCGCTTGCCCTCGAACGAGAACGGCCGGGTGACCACACCGATGGTGAGCGCGCCGAGCTTGCGGGCGATGTTCGCCACGACCGGCGCGCCGCCGGTGCCGGTGCCGCCGCCCTCGCCGCAGGTCACGAACACCATGTCGGCGCCCTTGAGGACCTCTTCGATCTCGTCGCGGTGGTCCTCGGCGGCGTTCTTGCCGACGTCCGGGTTGGCGCCCGCGCCGAGCCCCCGGGTCAGCTCCCGGCCCACGTCGAGCTTGACGTCGGCGTCGCTCATCAGCAACGCCTGCGCGTCGGTGTTGATCGCGATGAACTCGACGCCCTTGAGCCCAACCTCGATCATCCGGTTGACGGCGTTGACGCCGCCGCCCCCGATGCCGACGACCTTGATGACCGCCAGGTAGTTGTGCGGAGGTGTCATCTCCGGTCCTTTCCCTTCGAGATTGGCATGGGCCGACCCCACACGGCTTGGCCGGATCAGCGGCCGGACACTCCCCCGGTGGCTCCGACGGCTGAACCCTCACCCTCTACTAGAGGCTTAGAGTTATGTCAACCACTGATCTCTTCGGGGCAACGTATGCGCCGCCGCGCCAGGAGCCAAGGACCTGTTCCGGCGTGTCGCCGACCGAGCGACAGGGGACACATCGCCCGCTCGCTGAGCCGCGGGTCACTCGAACGTGACCACGTCCGGCGCGCTGACGTCGATCCGGTCCGCCTTGCGGCTCAGCAGAGCGGTCGCCACCGTCGACTTGTCGGTGCCACGGGAGGCGTCGCCCCAGAACACCTGACGCTCGCCGCGCAGCAGCAGCGTGATCCGGGCCAGCCCGGCCACATCCACCGCGACCAGCTCCGCGCGCAGCTTCTCCCCCAGCGCGGCGAGCACCGCCAGCCCGGCCCGCGTACCCGGGTCGTCCGGGCCGGGCCGGGCCACCCGGACCTGCGGCAACCCGTCCGGCGCCCGGTCCAGGCGCTGGAACACCACGCCCGAACCGTCGACGACCACGAAGCCCTCGCCCTGCGGCACCGCCGCCACCGGGGTGCGCTCCCGCACTCGGATCACCAGCGTGCCCGGCCACTCCCGTTCCACAGTGGCGTCCGCCACCGGCGGCAGCGTGCCGACCTTGCGGGCGGTCGCGTCCAGGTCCACCCGGGCCAGCGGCGCGTTGTCCGGCACCGCCGCGGCGTCGCGGATCTGCACCGGGGTGACCAGCCGCGCGCCGACCACCCGCACCTCACGGACGCCGAACAGGCCGGTGCCCAGCACCGTCCACGCCACCAGGCCCACCACGGCGAGCACCGCCGCCGCGACCGCCCACGGCAGCGCCGCGCGCATCCGCCGCTGCCGGGCCCGGGCCATGAACCGGCGGGTCGACGGCGGCACCGCGTCCGCGTTCGCCCGCACGAGCTGCCAGCGCCGGGCCGGGCTGCGCCGCCCGCCGCCACCGTCCGGTCCAGGGGTACGGCCGCGGGCCGGACCGGGACTCATCCGGCCCGGGTCGCCGCGCCGTCCGGGTCGACGCCGGCGCCGAGCCCCGTGCCCCCGGCGGAGCGGGCGAGCAGGGCGTCGAGCAACTGGTCACCCATCAGCGAGATCGGCGGCGCGCCCATGGTCACCACCACGTCGCCCGTCCGCGCCCGCCGGGCCACCTCGGCCGGCACGTCGTCCCACGACTCGACGAACACCTTGCGTTCGGCCGGCAGCGACACCTCCTGGATCAGTGCGGCCGAGCCCTCGCCGGGGCGGCGCGTCTCGCCGGGGCCGAAGACCTCCAGCAGCACCACCTCATCGGCGATGCCGAGCGCGGCGGCGATCTCCGCCTGGTTGTCCCGGGTGCGGTAGAGCCGGTACGGCTGGAACACCACGATCAGCCGGCCGTCGCCGGCGACCTCGCGCAGCGTCTGCAACGCCAGCGTCATCGAGGTCGGGTGGTAGGCGTACTCGTCGTAGACCAGCACGCCGTCAGCCACGCCCTTGCGCTCGAAGCGCCGCCGCACGCCGGGGAACGCGCCGAGCGCAGCCTCCGCCGCGGCCACCGGCAGTTCCAACAGGTACGCGGCGAGCACCGCGGCGGCGCTGTTGAGCGCCATGTGCCGGCCCGGTACGGGCAGCCGGATCTCGCCCAGCGGCCGGCCCTCGACCTCGGCCTGGTAGCGCACCCCGTGCGCGGACGAGACGACCTCGCTCATCCGCAGGTCGGCGTCGGCGGACTCGCCGTACGTCCAGACCCGGCGGCCCTCGGCCCGCAGCGTCTCGGCCAGCCGGCGCCCGCCCGCGTCGTCGGCGCAGGTGATCACGAAGCCGGCCGGGTCGGTGAGCCGGGCGAACTCGGCGAACGCCGCCTCCAGGGTGGCCAGGTCACCGTAGGTGTTGAGGTGGTCCGCCTCGATGTTCGTGATGATCGACACGAACGGGCGGTAGATGAGGAAGGAGCGGTCGCTCTCGTCCGCCTCGACCACGAAGTGCTCGCCGGTGCCGTGGTGCGCGCCGGAACCCACCTCGGAGATCTCGCCGCCGATCACGAACGACGGGTCGGTACCGGCCTGCTGGAGCACCATGGTGACCATCGACGTGGTGGACGTCTTGCCGTGGGTGCCGGCCACCGCCACCGTGCGGCGGCCGGTCATCGCCGCGGCGAGCGCCTCGGAGCGGTGCAGCACCCGCAGCCCGCGCCGGCGCGCCTCGACCATCTCCAGGTGGTCCTGCGGGATCGCCGAGGAGTAGACCACCGTGTCCACCCCGTCGAGGTTGGACGCCTCGTGCGTGGAGTGGATCGTGCCGCCCAGCGCCCGCAGACCGGCCAGCGACGGCCACTCCCGCAGCTCGCTGCCGGAGACCGGCAGGCCCCGGGTGAGGAACAGCCGGGCCAGCCCGGCCATCCCGACCCCGCCCACCCCGATCAGGTGGATCCGGCCCAGGTCCTCCGCCGTCATGGTGCCGGCGGGCGTGAACTGCGCGGTGTTCATCAGACGTACCTTCCCGTCGCGGTGTCCCTCATCAGCGGGAGACCGCCTCGTAGACGAAGTTCAGCAACGCCACGTCGCCGTCGCGGCGGCCGTAGCCGGCTGCGGCGTGGCTCATCGCGTACAGCCGCTGCGGGTCCCGGATCAGCGGGATCACCGTCCGCTCCACCCAGGCCGGGGTCATCTCGGCGTCGTCGACGAGCAGGCCACCGCCCGCCTCCACCACCGGCAGCGCGTTGCGCTTCTGCTCCTGGTTGCTGTGCGGGTAGGGCACGTAGACGGTGGGCAGGCCGATCGCGGCCACCTCGGCGCAGGTCATCGCGCCGCCCCGGGCAAGCATCAGGTCGGCCGCGGCGTAGCCCAGCTCCATCTCGGACAGGTACGGCAGCGTGACGTACGGCACCGGCAGGTCGGTCGGCACGGAGACCGGCTCGTTACGGGCGCCGATGACGTGCAACACCTGCACACCGTTGCGGGCCAGCTCCTTCGCCGCGCCGGAGACGGCCAGGTTGATCGAGCGGGCACCCTGCGAACCACCGGCGACGAACAGCACCGGCAGGTCGGGGCGGAGTCCGAAGTGGGCGCGCGCGGCGTCCCGCAGCGCGGCCCGGTCCAGCCCGGCGATGCCCCGGCGCAGCGGCACACCGACCACCCGGGCGTCGCGCAGCGCCTCGGCCTGGGCCGGCTGGTGCGGGAAGCCCACCGCGACGTTCTTGGTGAACTTCATCCCGAGCCGGTTCGCCACGCCCGGCGGCACGTTCACCTCGTGGATGACGATGGGCAGCTCCCGCCGCCACGCGGCCAGGTAACCGGGCACCGAGACGTACCCGCCGAAGCCGACCACGGCGTCGGCCTGGACCTCGTCGATCACCTTGCCCGCCGCGCGCGCCGCCTTCCACATCCGGTCCGGGGTACGCACCAGGCTCATGTTCACCGACCGGGGCAGCTGGTAGGCCGGGATCTGCCGCAGGTCGTAGCCGGCCGGCGGGATCAGCTCGTTCTCCAGCCCCTTGGGTGTGCCCAGACAGGTGATCCGGACGCTCGGGTCGTGTCGGCGCAGGCAGTCGGCGAAGGCGAGCAGCGGGTAGATGTGCCCGCCCGTACCCCCTCCGCAGAGCACCACCGAACGCAGCGGACCCATCAGCGTCTCCTCTCGCTCGCCGCGCCGGCGCGCGCCCGGTCGGACCGGGCGCCGCGGGGCGCGGCCTGGTCGTCCTGCCGCCGCTGACGGGACCGGGGCACGGACCCTCGGTCGGCCGGGGGCGGCGCCGGTCGGCGGCGCCGGCCGGGAAGCGGCGGCAACGGGGCCCACACTAGTCGGACCCATCGGGCGGGCGGACGGGCGTGCAGCGCTCGCGCCGCATCCGGCTCGGCGCGGGCGAACGAGGCGAGCATGCCGATCGCGGCGAGCGTCACCACCAGGGCGCTGCCGCCGTCGGAGATGAACGGCAGCGGTACGCCGGTCAGCGGCAGCAGTCCGGTCACGCCACCGATGTTGATGACGGCCTGGCCGACCAGCCAGGCGGTCACGCCGGCGGCGGCGAGCCGGCGGAACGGGTCCTCGACCCGGCGGGCGATCCGCATCCCGGTGTACGCGAGCACGGCGAACAGCGTCAGGACCACTGTGCAGCCGACCACGCCCAGTTCCTCGGCGACGATGGCGAAGATGAAGTCGTTGTGCGCCTCGGGCAGGTAGTTCCACTTCAGCGAGCTCTGCCCGAGGCCGACGCCGAACCAGCCGCCGTTGCCGATCGCGTAGCGGGCCTGCACGAGCTGGTAGCAGTAGTCGAGCTGCTGCTCGAAGCAGGTCTTCGGGTCCGGCGGGTCGAGCCACATGGTGAGGCGGCCCAGCCGGTAGTTGTCGGCGTCCCGGGAGCCGGAGCCGGCGCCGAGCGAGGCGGCGGCCACCAGCAGGCCGACGCCGGCCAGGCCGATCGTGGACAGCGCGGCGAAGACGCGGGCCCGTACGCCCGCCGCCCAGAGCATCCCGACCACCAGCGCCAGCAGGCAGAGCATGCTGCCCAGGTCGTTGTAGCCGACGAGCACGAACAGCAGGCCCACCACCGGGAACAGCGGCGTGGCCAGTTCCTTCCACCAGCCCAGCGCGGCGCCCTTGCGGGCCAGCACGTGCGCCGCCCACAGCACCAGCGCGAACTTCGCCACCTCGACCGGTTGCAGCGAGATCGGGCCGAGGGAGAGCCACAGCAGTTCGGCCTTCAGCGGCCCGATCGAGGTCACCCCGAACAGCGAGTTCAGCGCGACGAGCAGGTTGAGCGTGAGCAGCAGCGCCACCGCAACGCCGAGCGCCGGGCGGCTGACCGCCCGGAACGTGCGCGCGGGCAGCCGCTGGCAGGCCCAGAACGCGCCGATGCCGATCACCGCGAACACGGCCTGCTTGGTCAGGGACGCGGACGCGTCGCCGCCCTCGGCGAAGTCCTTCACGCTCGTGGCGGAGAAGACCATGGTGAGGCCGATCAGCAGCAGCAGGCCGGCGCTGGACAGCAGCAGGTAGTACGAGGCCAGCGGCCGGGCCAGCAGGCCGCGCAGCGCGGCCAGGCCACCGGCCGGATCCCAGCGTGCGGCCGGCGGTTCGGCCGGTGGCGTGGCCGCCGGGGCACGGCGGGCCGGCGGGTCGCTGGTCACCTGGATGTCTCGTCCCTCCCCCACAGGCCCATCATGGCCGGTCGACCCGCCCGCCCGTGGCGCAACCGCCCGGTCGGCGTGTCGGATCTGAAGCAAGGGCCCCTTATCAACAGACGTCTGTTGATGAGGGGCCCTTCCTTACACCCGAGCCGTCAGCTGACCGCGGCAAGGAACTCGCTGTAGAACAGGCCCAGCGCGATGGCCACCCCGATACCGGCGATGATCCAGAACCGGACCACGATGTTGACCTCGCTCCAGCCGGCCAGCTCGAAGTGGTGCTGCAACGGCGACATCCGGAACACACGCTTGCCGGTGGTACGGAAGGAGATGATCTGGATGACCACGGACATCGTGATGATCACGAAGAGGCCGCCCAGGATCGGCAGCAGCAGGATGGTGCGGGTGGACATCGCCATGCCGGCGATCAGGCCGCCCAGTCCGAGCGCGCCGGTGTCGCCCATGAAGATCCGCGCCGGGGACGTGTTCCACCACAGGAAGCCCACGCAGGCGCCGGCCGCCGCGCCGGCGATCAGCGCGATCTCCAGCGGGTCGCGCACGGCGTAGCAGTACGACTCGGTGTAGTTCGGGTCGGCGCACCAGTGCCGGTACTGCCAGAACGCGATCAGCGCGTACGCCGCCAGCACCATCACCGAGGCGCCGGTGGCCAGGCCGTCCAGGCCGTCGGTGAGGTTGACGCCGTTGGTGGCCGCCATGACCACCATGATGATGACGATCACCGCGCCGATCTTGCCGATCTCCAGCGCCGGGATGTCCCGGATGAAGCTCAGCGTGGTGCTGCCCACGGTCTCGGTGTTCGTCGCGTTGCCGCCGGCGTCGGTCATGCTCGACGGGAAGTAGACGGCCACCGCGCCGAAGACCGCGCCGACCAGGATCTGCCCGGCCAGCTTGCCCCGCTTGTTGAGACCGCCGCTGTGCCGCTTGCGCACCTTCAGGAAGTCGTCGATGAAGCCGACCGCGCCGGAGAACACCATCAGCCCCAGCAGCACCAGCGCCGTAATGGTCGGCTCGACCTGCGCGATCTGCGCGTCCGGCAGCGTGGTCAGGGCCAGGTGCCCGGCGACGTACGCGATGACGGTGGCCAGGATGAAGACCACGCCGCCCATCGTCGGCGTGCCCTTCTTTCCCTCGTTGCTGGCGAGCCCGAGGTTCGATCGGATCGGCTGGCCGGCCTTCAGCCGGGCGAACACCTTGATCGCGATCGGCGTGCAGAACAGCGAGATCAGGAACGCGACCCCGATGGCGACGATGACCGCCCTCATGCGGCGCCGCCCTCCGTCGCACCCTCCCGGGCGTCCGCGCGCAGCGCGTCGGCCACCTCCCAGGTCCGGTACCGGGAGCCCTTCACCAGCACCACGTCTCCCGGACGCAGCTCGCTCCGCAGCACCTCGACGGCCGCCGCCTGATCGGTGAGCAGCACCGACTCTCCTCCCCAATTGCCTACCGCTGTCGCGCCCTCGTGGATCGGCGCCGCCGGCTCGCCCACCACGAGCAGCCGGTCCACTCCCAGTTCGGCCGCGAGCCGGCCGACCTGCTGATGGCCCTCCCGTTCAAAGTCACCCAGCTCGGCCATGTAGCCGAGCACCGCGACGGTACGCCCGTCGCCGCGCATGCTGGCCAACGCCCGCAGCGCCACGCCGGTGGAGGCCGGGTTGGCGTTGTACGAGTCGTCGATCACGGTCACCCCGTCGGGGCGTTCGAAGACGTCCATCCGCCGGGTCGAGACCAGGCCCAGCTCGTTCAGCGCCGCCGCCAGCTCGGGCAGCGGCAGGCCCAGCTCCCGGCCGACCGCCGCGGCGGCGAGCGAGTTGGAGACCTGGTGCCGGCCGGTCAGCCCGAGCCGTACCGGCGCGCTGCCCTCCGGGGTGACAAGGGTGTACGAGGGCCGTCCCCGGCCGTCGAGCGTCACGTCCACGGCGCGCACATCGGCCCGCTCCGACTCGCCGTAGCGCACCACCCGGGCCCGGGTACGCGACGCCATCGCGTCGACCCGCGGGTCGTCGGCGTTGAGCACCGCCAGCCCGTCCTCCGGCAGCGCCTCGACCAGCTCCCCCTTGGCGAGCGCGATGGTCTCCACCGAGCCGAACTCGCCCAGGTGCGCCACGCCGACGTTGAGCACCACGGAGATCCGCGGCGGCACCACGTCGCACAGGTAGCGGACGTGCCCGACCCCGCGGGCGCCCTTCTCCATCACCAGGTAGCGGGTCTCCGGCGTGGCCTGCAGCGCGGTGTACGGGTGCCCCAGCTCGTTGTTGAACGAGCCGGGCGGCGCCACGGTCGGGCCGAGCCGGACCGCGAGCTGGGCGATCAGGTCCTTGGTGGTGGTCTTGCCGGACGAGCCGGTCAGCCCGATCACCGTCAGCCCGGGCAGCCGGTCCACCACCGCGCGGGCCAGCCGGCCCATCGCGTCGAGCGCGTCGCCGACGAGCACCATCGGCACGCCCGGCAGCTCCCGGGTGCCGAGCACCGCCACCGCGCCGGCCGAGACCGCGCCGGCCGCGTAGTCGTGGCCGTCGACGTGCTCGCCGGGGAAGGCGACGAACAGCCCGCCCCGGTTCACCTTGCGGGAGTCGAACTCGACGGTGCCGGTGACCCGGGCGTCCGGGTCGGCGCCGACGAGCCGGCCGTCGACGGCGGTGGCCACCTCGGCCAGCGTCAGCGGGATCACCGCTGCCCCACCAGGTCACCGAAGCGGGCGCGCAGCGCCGCCGCCAGCTCCACCCGGTCGTCGAACGGCAGCACCTCGCCGCCGATCTCCTGGCCGCGTTCCTGGCCCTTACCAAGCACCGCCACCACGTCACCCGGTTCGGCCACCCGGACCGCCTCCTCGATCGCCGCCCGCCGCCCGGGCACCTCGATGACGCGGGCCGGGGTCGCGGCGGCGTACGCGCCGGCCAGCACCTCGGCCCGGATCGCGGCCGGGTCCTCGGTCCGCGGGTTGTCGTCGGTCACCAGCACCACGTCGGCGCCGCGCGCGGCCACGCCGCCCATCACCGGCCGCTTGCCCCGGTCCCGGTCGCCGCCCGCGCCGAGCACGCAGATCAGCCGGCCCTCGGTCAGGCCGCGCAGCGCGGTGAGCACCGCCTCGATCGCGTTGGCCTTGTGCGCGTAGTCGACCACCCCGCGTACCGGGGCGTCGCCGCTGACCAGTTCCAGCCGGCCGGGCACGCCGCCGCAGGCGGCCACGCCGCGCGCCGCGGTCTCCGGGTCCACCCCGGCGGCGACCAGCAGGGCGACCGCGAGCAGCGCGTTCGCCACGTTGTGCCGGCCGGGCAGCGCCACGCCGGTGGGCAGCGTCAGCCCGTCCGGGCCGTGCAGGGTGAACCGCTGGGCGTACCCCTCGCCGTCGATGCCCTCGGCCCACCAGGTCGCGTCCGGGTCACCGGCCGCCGAGTAGGTGACGGTGCCGGGCTTGTCCAGCGTGCGCAGCGCCGGGTCGTCGTGGTTGAGCACCTCGACCCGGCAGCGGCCGTCGAACAGCTTGGCCTTGGCCGCGAAGTAGTCCGCCTCGTCGGCGTGGAAGTCCAGGTGGTCGGAGCCGAAGTTGGTGTAGCCGCCGACGTCGAACCGGACGCCGCCGACCCGGCCCATCGCCAGCGCGTGGCTGGACACCTCCATCACCACCGTGTCCACCCCCTGCTCGCGGGCCACGGCGAGCATGGCGTGCAGGTCGGTGGCCTCCGGGGTGGTCCGGACGCTGTCGATCACCAGGTCGCCGAGGCGGGTCTCCACGGTGCCGATCAGCCCGGTGACGTGCCCGGCGGCGCGCAGCCCGGACTCGACCAGGTAGCTGGTGGAGGTCTTGCCGGCGGTGCCGGTCACCCCGATCACGGTCAGGCCGGCGGTCGGGTCGCCGTAGACGATCGCGGCCACCTCGCCGAGCGCGTCGCGCGGGTCGTCGACGACGAGCACGGGCAGGTCGGTGCCGGCGGCGAGCGCCGCGCCGGCCGGGTCAGTCAGCAGGGCCACCGCGCCCGCCTCCGCCGCCGCGGCGGCGAACTCCGCGCCGTGGCGGCGGGCACCGGGCAGGGCGGCGTACAGGTCGCCGGGGCGTACCTCCTGGCTGGCGTGGGTCACGCCGGTGACGGCCGATTCGTCGGCCTCCTCCGGCAGAGTCGCCGCCACGCGGGCGGCGAGGTCGCCGAGCCGTACGGGACGCACGGTTGTGGGACGTGGATTGCCGGGCACGGCGTCAGACCCTACCCGGTCGTCCGGTTCCGACCGCACAGCCGCCCCGGTGGTTCGTCGCCACTCACCGATGATGTCCCGCCGCCCCCGCTCAGCGCGGAAAGACCTCGAACTTCGGGGACTTGTTGGTCAGCGACGGCGGCACCCGGTAGTGGCGGAGAGTGAAGCCCATCATCTCCCGGAACGCGGGCGCGGCAACCGCGCCGCCCTCGCCGCCGGGGCTCCAGACGAACACCGCCACCACGTACCGGGGGTTCTCCGCCGGGGCCATGCCGATGAACGAGCCGACCGGCCCGGGCTGTTCCTTGCCGTTCTCGTATCGCAGCCCGGTGCCGGTCTTGCCGGCCACCCGGTAGCCGGGCACGGCGGCGGCCAGTCCGGTGGCCTGGCCGTCCGGGCCGTCGACAGTGGTGACCGCCTCCATCATCCGGCGCAGCGCCGCCGCGTTGTCGGGGCTGAGCACCGAGCGGGTGGTGGGCGCGGCGGCGGGGCTGCGCTTGCCGTCCGCGCCGATGGTCTCCTTGACCAGGTGCGGCTGCACGTACGTGCCGTTGTTGGCGATGGTGGCGTACGCGGCGGCCATCTGCAGCGGCGTGGCGTCCACGCTGTGCCCGATCGGCACCGACCCGTACGCCGAGCCGCTCCACTGGTCCGGCGGGAGCAGCCGGCCGGAGGCCTCGCCGGGCATACCCTCGCCGGTCGCCGCGCCCAGCCCGAACCGCTTCTGGTAGTCGAACAGCCGGTCCTTGCCCAGCTTCTCGGCGATCTCGATGGTGCCGACGTTCGACGAGAAGGCGAGCATGCCGGGGATGCTCATGGTGCGGCCGCCGGCCGGGTGGGTGTCGCGGAAGGTGACGCCGCCCCGGACGATCGTGTCGGAGACCGGGAACTTGGTGTCCGGCGTGATCACGCCCTCCTGGAGCGCCGCGCCGTACGTGATCGCCTTGTGGATCGAGCCGGGGTCGACCACGAACGTGGTGGCCGCGTCGTCCCGGTCCGCCGGGGAGCCGACCTTGGTGGGGTTCGCCGCGTCGTACGTCGGCTGGCTGGCCTGCGCCAGCACCTCGCCGCTCGGCACCTCGATGATCACCGCGGCGCCGACGCTGCCCTTCACCTTGGCCGTCTGCTTGGCCAGGATCCGCTGCGTCATGAACTGGAGGTCCCGGTCGACGGTGAGCTTCAGCGAGCTGCCCGGCTGCGGCTGGGTGGTGCGGCTGTAGCCGCCCGGGATGGGCGCGGCCAGGTCACCGAGGCCCACCTCGTAGGTCCGCTTGCCGGCCTGTCCGCGCAGCACGTCGTCGTACTTGGCCTCCAGCCCTTCCAGGCCGTTCATGTCCTGGCTGACGAACCCGAGGAGATTGGCGGCCAGGTCGCCGCCGGGCACCTCGCGCCGCTCGTCGCGGTGCACGTTGATGCCGGCCAGGTCGAGCGCCATGATCTTCTTCGCAGTGCTGATCTCGACGCCGCGGGCCAGGTAGACGAACCGCGACTGCGTGTCGGTGCCGGGCAGGGTGCGCGGGCGCATCTTCTCCTCCAGATCGGAGGCGGGCACACCGAGCAGCGGGGACAGCTCCCGCGCGGTGGCGGCGCGGTCCTTGACCAGGGTCGGGTCGGCGAACACGTACCGGGCCTCGACGCTGTGCGCCAGCGGCTCGCCGTCGCGGTCGAGGATCGCCCCGCGCGGGGCCGGCAGCTCGACCACGGCGAGCCGGTCGGGCAGGCCGCCGTCGGCGTACGCCGGGGTGTCCACGGTCTGGAGGTAGACCAGCCGCACACCGATGCTGGCGAACAGCGCCAGCGCCAGCACGGTGCCGAGCCGCAGCCGCCGGCGCGGGTCGCCGAGTCGCGGCGGCCGGCGCGGCTTGCGTACCGGCCGGCGGGGTTGCGCGGCCGGGCGGCGCGGCTGGGACCGGCGGCGCGGTGGCGGCGCGTCCTCCTCGTCGTCGAACGGTTCACGCACCGGCCGGGACGAGACGGTCCGCACCACGCCGGCCCGGCCGCCCGCGGCGGTGGACCGGCGGCCGGACCGGGCGCCGTCGGTGGCGGGCTCACGCGTGCCGGCCCGCCCGGCCCGGCCGCCGTCGAGCACCTGCAACGCGGGCCGGAACGGGTCGCCGGACCGGGTGCTGCGGGGGGTACGCCGTTGCTCGGCGCCGCCGCCCTCGCGCACGGTCCGCCCGCGCGGGGTGTACGCCCGGGCGTCGGAGATCCCCCCGAGGCCCGGCTCGCGCGGCTCCGACCCCCGCGACGATCCGCGCCGGGAGCCCGTGGCGTCCCGGCGCGGATCATCCGATCTCGGCGGCATGACTCAGCCTCCGTTGCCCTGCCGGCTGGTGACCGACGGGTCGCCCTGCGCGGGGTGCGGCACCCCGATGGTCTGGCCGTCCGGCAGCCGGATGTAGGCCGGGTCCTCGGACTCGACCAGGCCGAGCCGCCGGGCGTTGGCGGTCAGGTTGCCGGGCGCCTCCTGCTTGGCGATCTCCTTGCGCAGCTCCTGCTCGTCCACGTCCAGCTTGGCCTGCTGCTGCTGGAGCTTCTCCAGCTTGAACGCGTTCTCGTTGATCTTGGTGTTGACCGCCAGGATGCCCAGCACCCCGCCGACCACCAGCACCAGGATCAGCGCGACGAACGGGGCCCGGGGCACCCGGATCGGCGCCGGCGGGGCGACCCGCAGGCGCGGCGCGGGCGCACCGGTGACCCGGGTACGCTCGGCCGGCCGCAGCGCGGCGCTGCCCTGCGTCGGAAACTCGCGCGCCCCCCGGGCGCGAGCCTGCTCCCGGCGGTCGGTCGCGGTCGTGTCCCGCGTGGTGCGCTGCGCCGCGGTCCGGCCCCCCGACCGCGGTGCGCGCTGCCCGACGGCTCCCCGGCCGTCGCGCTTCTCGACGTTCATGTCCCCTCCCCCTCCTCGTCCGTCCCGTTCGCGTCCCCCGGGGCCGACCGCGGGTCCTCGCCGGACCCCGGTGACCCCGTCCCCGGTTGGTGCATCGCCTTCACCCGGCGGCGGTACCGTTCGCGGTCGGTACGCCCCTGCCGGGCCGCCTCCGGGTCGAGCCGTTCCGCGGCCCGCAGCCGCACCGAGGCGGCACGCGGGTTCGCGGCCACCTCTGCCTCCCCGGGCAGCTCGGCGCCCCGGCTCAACAGCCGGAACGTCGGGCCCGACCCGGGCAGTTCGACCGGGAGGTCGATCGGGCCCTTACTGCGGACCCGATCGGCGAGCGCCTGCTTGGTGAGCCGGTCCTCCAGCGAGTGGTAGGACAGGACCACCATGCGGCCGCCCACTGTGAGCTTGTCCAGAGCAGCCGGCAGCGCCGTCTCCAGCGCTGCCAGTTCTCTGTTTACCTCGATCCGTAAAGCCTGAAACGTTCTCTTTGCCGGGTGTCCACCGGTTCGTCGGGCCGGTGCCGGAATGGCGTCGCGGACCAGCTCGGCCAGCCGGGCCGAGGACGTGATCCGGTTGCGCTCCCGTTCCCGGATGATCGCCGAGGCGATCTTCCCGGCGAACTTCTCCTCGCCGTACACCCGCAGCAGGCGGGCCAGGTCCGGGTGGGAGTACGTGTTGACCACCTCTTCGGCGGTCACCCCCCGGGTCTGGTCCATCCGCATGTCCAGCGGCGCGTCCTGCGCGTACGCGAACCCGCGGTCGGGCGCGTCCAGTTGCAGGGACGAGACGCCGAGGTCGAACAGCACCCCGTCGATCGCCGGGTAACCGAGCCGGTCGAGCACCTCGGGCAGCTCGTCGTAGACGGCGTGCTCCAGGTGGATCCGGTCGGCGAACCGGGCCAGGCGGACCCGCGCGTGGGCGAGCGCCTCGGTGTCCCGGTCCAGGCCGATCAGCACCGTGTCCGGATGCGCCGAGAGCACCGCCTCGGCGTGCCCGGCCAGGCCGAGCGTGGCGTCGACGTGCACGGTGCGACCGGGCCGGCCCAGTGCGGGGGCCAGCAGCTCGAGACACCGCTCGAGCAGCACCGGCACGTGCGTGCCGCGTAGCTCCCCCATCTCGACCCCCACCCCGTTCGCCAACCGTTCCGTCACGTGTCCGTCGTCGCCACGACGCCTCGCCATACCGCCAGATCCCCATCCGCTCCCGCCCGCCGGAGGCCGCGGCCCTCCGTGTCGGATCGTGCGCCTGGCACCGGGGAAGGGGTGCCAGGAACTCGAAAGCGGCTGGAGATCTCGCAGTACGTCGGGCGCCGTCACGCCCTACAGACCGCCGGGCAGCACCCCCTCCTCGATGTCGGCGAAGTCGTCTTCGCTCTCCGCGAGGTAGGCCTCCCAGGCCGCCCTGTCCCAGATCTCCACCCGGGTGCTCGCTCCGATCACGACCAGATCCCGGTCCAGTGCCGCGTACGACCGCAGGTGGCCGGGAATCGTGACCCGCCCCTGCTTGTCCGGCACCTCGTCGTGTGCGCTGGCGAAGAAGACCCGGCTGTAGGCCCGGGCCGCCTTGCTCGTCATCGGCTGCGCGCGCAACTGGTCCGCGATCCGCTGGAACTCGGGCATCGGGAAGACGTAGAGGCAGCGCTCCTGCCCTTTGGTGATCACGACACCCCCCGCCAGTTCGTCCCGGAACTTCGCCGGCAGGATCAACCGGCCTTTGTCGTCCAGGCGCGGAGTGTGGGTGCCGAGGAACATCGGCCCAACCCCCTCGCCCTGAGCGGCGTTCGCGGCGCCGCTGACCCCCCGGGCCGGTGTGGCCCTCCCGGCCTCACCATCGCGCCCCACTCTACTCCACTTCCCTCCACCTGCAACCAGAATCGCCCGCGTGGCGTGGCGTTTCCGCGCGCAAAACCGCACGTCAACGCGGGTGGGGCGGAGTGGAGGGGGTGGGGCGCGCCCCACACCGTCCGCTACCCGACATCGACCGCCGCCGTCCGGCCCCACGCGCTCCGCCCGTCCGCCGGGCCGTCCCCGGCCGAACGGTTCGCCGTCGGCGGCGATCTGGTGGAGGTGGCGGTCCGGTAACCTCGCTCGCGTGACGGACGCGAAGATGCCCTTGCGGGCAAAGGTGGCCAGCTCCGTGTCGCGCACCGCCGCGGCGCTGTCGCGGGCCGCGGGCCGTGGCGACGGCTCGGTGATCGGCGGCTGGATCGGCCTCAAGATCGACCCGGACCTGCTCGCCCACCTCTCGGCCGGGCGGGCCATCGCCCTGGTGTCCGGCACCAACGGCAAGACCACCACCACCCGGCTCACCACCGCCGCGGTCGGCGTGCTGGGCCGGGTCGCCACCAACTCCTTCGGCGCGAACATGCCCACCGGCCACACCTCGGCGCTGGCAAAGGCCGGCAGCACGCCGTACGCGGTGCTGGAGGTGGACGAGCACTACCTGGCCCAGGTGCTGGAGGCGACCGAGCCGCACGTGGTGGCGCTGCTCAACCTCTCCCGCGACCAGCTCGACCGCGCCAAGGAGGTCGCCATGATGGCGCAGCTCTGGCGCGCCGCCCTGGTCCGGCACCCGCGGGTACGGGTGGTCGCCAACGCCGACGACCCGATGGTGGTGTGGGCCGCCTGCCCGCCGGCCGACCCGGCCCAGGGCCACGTGCCGCCGCACGTCACCTGGTTCAGCGCCGGGCAGCGCTGGCACGACGACTCCTGGGTCTGCCCCGAGTGCGGCTCCACCATCCAGCGCTCCGGCGAGCAGTGGTGGTGCACCGGCTGCCCGCTGCGCCGTCCCGAGCCGAACTGGACGGTCGAGGACGACGGCGTGCTCGACCCCACCGGCGCCTGGCACAAGATCCAGCTCCAGCTCCCCGGCAAGGTCAACCTCGGCAACGCGGCCACCGCGCTGGCCGTAGCCGCCGAGTTCGGCGTACGCCCGGTGGACGCGGTGTCCCGGCTCGGCACCGTCACCTCGGTGGCCGGCCGCTACGCCCAGGTCGACCGCGACGGGCGCAACATCCGGCTGCTGCTGGCGAAGAACCCGGCGAGCTGGCTGGAGGCGTTCGACATGGCCGACGTCGCGCCGACACTGCTGTCCATCAACGCCCGCGACCCCGACGGGCTGGACACCTCCTGGCTGTTCGACGTGGACTTCTCCCCGCTGACCGGCCGGCAGGTGCTGATCACCGGCGACCGGGCGTACGACCTGGCGGTGCGGCTGGAGGTGAACGGCGTGCCGTTCCAGCACGTCCGCAGCTTCGACGAGGCCGTCCGCGCGGTGCCGCCGGGCCGGCTGGAGGTCATCGCCAACTACACCGCCTTCCAGGACATCCGAGCGGAGCTGGACCGTGTCAACTGAGAGCCTGCGCATCGTCTGGATCTATCCCGACCTGCTGTCCACCTACGGCGACCGGGGCAACGCGCTGATCCTGGCCCGCCGGGCCCAGCTGCGCGGCATGCCGGTCGAGGTGCTGGAGGTCCGCTCCGACCAGCGGCTGCCCGCCACCGCCGACATCTACCTGCTCGGTGGCGGTGAGGACGGTCCGCAGGCGCTCGGCGCCCAGCGCCTGATCGCCGACGGCGGCCTGCACCGGGCGGTGGCCCAGGGTTCGGTGGTGTTCGGCGTCTGCGCCGGCTACCAGCTGCTCGGCACCTCCTTCTTCGCCAAGGGCACCCGCTGCGCCGGCCTGGAGCTGCTCGACCTCTCCTCCGACCGCGGGCCCACCCGGGCCGTCGGCGAGCTGGCCGGCGAGGTCGACCCGCGGCTGGGCATCCCGCACCTGTCCGGGTTCGAGAACCACGGCGGCCGTACCCACCTCGGCCCGGGCGTGTCCCCGCTGGCCCGCGTCACCACCGGCGTCGGCAACGACGGCGCCACCGAGGGCGCCTGGCGGGGCAAGCTGCTCGGCACCTACTCGCACGGCCCGGCGCTGGCGCGCAACCCCGACCTGGCGGACCTGCTGCTGCGCTGGGCGACCGGCATCCACCAGCTCCCGCCGCTCGACGACACCTGGGCCGACCGCCTCCGCTCCGAGCGCCGCACCGCGGTGGCCGCCGCCCCGAGGCCGTGACCGGCGCCGCCCGGCCGGGGCGGCGACCGGTGGCCCGCCGGCTCGCCGGGTTGCTGCGGCAGCCCTCGGCGCGCCGGTTCGGGCTGCTTCTGCTGCTGCTCGCCGGGTTCGGCGTGACGCTGCTGCTGGTGCCCCGGCCGGACCCGGCCGACCTGCCCCGGTTCGCCGACTCGCTCGGCGGCTACGGCCCGCCCGCGGCGGTGATCGGCGGTGCGCTGCTGCTGGTGGCGCTGGTGCCGCGGACATTCGTCACGCTTGCCGCGGGCGCGATCTTCGGCCCGGTGCAGGGCGCCGCGTACGCGCTCGGCGCGGCGCTGCTCGCGGCGGCCATCGGCTTCACAGTGGGCCGGGTGCTCGGCCGCGACTTCGTCGCCGAGCGGGTACGCGGCCGGCTGGCCCGCCTCGACGGCTGGTTCGCCCGGCAGAGCGTCTTCGGCGTGATCACCGTACGGCTGCTGCCGATCGCCGGGTTCGGCCTGGTCAGCTACGGCTACGGCACCACCGCCGCCCGGGTGGCGCCGTTCCTGGCCGGCAGCGTGATCGCCTCCGCCCCGACCGCGATCGGCTACGCGGCGATCGGTGCGGCGGTGACCACGCCCGGTTCGATCAACTGGTACGCGGCCGCGCCTGCGAGCCTCGGCCTGATCGCCAGTCTGCTGATCATCCACCGCTGGTGGCGGGCCGAACGGCGCCGGTCTGCCGGACCGGCCGGCTGACCCGGCGGCGAAGGCGGCCGACACGGTCCGGCCGGCGGGTTGAGGCGCGTCCCGCGAACGGGACGCGCCTCAAGCACACGGTGGACGGTCAGGCGACGACCGAGACCATCCGGCCCTTCACCACGATCACCTTGCGCGGCTCCTTGCCACCCAGCGCGCCGGTGACCGCCTCCAGCGCCGCCGCGCGGACGGTCTCCTCGGTCGCGTCGGCCGGCACCTCGATTCGGCCCCGGACCTTGCCGTTGACCTGCACCGGGTAGGTGACCGACTCGGCCACCAGCAGGGCCGGGTCGGCGACCGGGAAGTCCGCGTACGCCAGGGAGGTGTCGTGGCCCAGCTTGCGCCACAGCTCCTCGGCCATGTGCGGGGCGAACGGGGCGACCATCAGCACCAGCGGCTCGGCCACCTCGCGCGGGGTACGCGTCAGCCGGGTCAGGCCGTTGGTCAGCTCGATCAGCTTGGCGATGGCGGTGTTGAAGCGGATCCCGTCCATGTCGGCGCGGACCCCGTCGATCGTCTTGTGCAGCAGCCGCCGGGTCGCCTCGTCGGCCGGCTCGTCGGTGATCCGCAGCTCGCCGGTCTGCTCGTCGACGACGGTGCGCCAGACCCGCTGCAGGAACCGGTACGAGCCGACGACGGCCCGGGTGTCCCACGGGCGGGACACCTCCAGCGGGCCCATCGACATCTCGTACACCCGGAACGTGTCGGCGCCGTACGCCGCGCACATGTCGTCCGGGGTGACCACGTTCTTCAGCGACTTGCCCATCTTGCCGTACTCGCGCCGCACCTCGGTCTCGCCGTGGAACCAGCGGCCGTCGACCTCGACGACCTCCTCGGCGGGCACGTAGGCGCCGCGCGGGTCGACGAACGCGTACGCCTGGATCATGCCCTGGTTGAACAGGCGGCGGAACGGCTCGAACGACGACACGTGGCCCAGGTCGTACAGCACCTTGTGCCAGAAACGCGCGTACAGCAGGTGCAGCACGGCGTGCTCGGCGCCGCCGACGTACAGGTCGGTGCCACCGCAGTCGCCGTCGCGGCGCGGCCCCATCCAGTACGCCTCGTTCTCCGGGTCGGCGAAGCGCTGCGAGTCGGCCGGGTCCAGGTAGCGCAGCTCGTACCAGCAGGAGCCGGCCCACTGCGGCATCACGTTGGTCTCGCGGGTGTAGCGCTTCGGCCCGTCGCCCAGGTCCAGCTCCACCTCCACCCAGTCGCGCCGCCGCGACAGCGGGGTCTCCGGGGTGCTGTCGGCGTCCTCCGGGTCGAACGTCTTCGGCGAGAAGTCCTCCACCTCGGGCAGCTCGACCGGCAGCATCGACTCGGGCAGCGCGATCGGCGCCCCGGTCTCGTCGTAGACGATCGGGAACGGCTCGCCCCAGTAGCGCTGCCGGGAGAACAGCCAGTCGCGCAGCCGCCAGGTGACCGCGCCGGCGCCGTGCCCGTTCGCCTCCAGCCACTCGATGATGCGCGCCTTGGCGTCGGCGACGCCCAGGCCGTCCAGGTCGATGCCGCGCTCCGGCGCGGCGCTGTTGATCGCCGGGCCGTCACCGGTGTACGCCTTGCCGTCGAAGCCCTCCGGCGGCTGCACGGTCCGCACGATCGGCAGCTCGAAGACCTCGGCGAAGTCCCAGTCCCGCTCGTCCTGGGCCGGCACCGCCATGATCGCGCCGGTGCCGTACCCGGCCAGCACGTAGTCGGCGATGAAGATCGGGATCTGCCCGCCGGTCACCGGGTTGGTCGCGTAGGCGCCGACGAAGACGCCGGTCTTCTCCTTGCTGTCCGCCTGCCGTTCCACGTCCGTCTTGGCCGCGGCGGCCTTCCGGTACGCCTCGACGGCCTCACGCGGGCCGGCGTGTCCGCCGGTCCAGGCGTCCCGGGTGCCCTCCGGCCAGGCGGCCGGCGTCAGCACGTCGACCAGTTCGTGCTCGGGCGCCAGCACCATGTAGGTGGCGCCGAAGACGGTGTCCGGCCGGGTCGTGAACACCCGCACCGGGGCGGCGTCGGTCGGGAAGTCGATGTGCGCGCCGGTCGACCGGCCGATCCAGTTGCGCTGCTGCAGCTTGATCGGCTCCGGCCAGTCCAACGTGTCCAGATCCTCCAGCAGCCGGTCGCCGTACGCGGTGATCCGCATCATCCACTGCTTCAGGTTGCGCTTGAAGACCGGGAAGTTGCCGCGCTCGGACCGGCCGTCGGCGGTGACCTCCTCGTTGGCCACCACGGTGCCCAGGCCCGGGCACCAGTTCACCGGCGCCTCCGAGACGTACGCCAGGCGGTGGTCGTCGACGACGCGCCGCCGCTCCCCCACGGTCAGCTCGGCCCACGGACGCCCGTCCGGGGTGGCGCGGGTGCCGCCCTCGAACTCGGCGATCAGCTCGGCGATCGGCCGGGCCTTCTTGGCGTCCGCGTCGTACCAGGAGTTGAAGATCTGCAGGAAGATCCACTGGGTCCAGCGGTAGAAGTCGGTGTCGATGGTCGCCACCGAGCGCCGCTCGTCGTGGGCCAGCCCCAGCCGGCGCAGCTGCGCCTTGAACCGCTCGATGTTGGCCTCGGTGGTGGTCCGCGGGTGGGTGCCGGTCTGCACCGCGTACTGCTCGGCGGGCAGGCCGAACGCGTCGAAGCCCATCGCGTGCAGCACGTTGCGCCCGGCCATCCGCTGGTAACGGGCGTAGCAGTCGGTGCCGATGTAGCCCAGCGGGTGACCGACGTGCAGGCCGGCACCGGACGGGTACGGGAACATGTCCAGCACGTACATCTTCTCGGCGCCCGCCCGCGGGTGGCCCGGGTCGGCCAGCGGGCCGACCGGGTTCGGCGCGTGGAAGGTGCCCTCCCGCGCCCAGGTGTCCTGCCAGCGGTGCTCGATCTCGTCGGCCAGGGCGGCGGTGTACCGGAACGGGGGGATGTCGGTCGCCGGTGCGGCTGCCTCACTCATGGCGTCTCCTCGGCGCGGATCGATTCGAAAAAATTGTGGCGGTCTGCTGCGGGCACAAAAAAGCCCCTCGCGCAGGAGGGGCGGCCGTGCTGTCGCGCTTTCAGCGCATCAACACGGCTCGGTAAGAAGCAGGAAGAACCCGGCCATGCAGGCAGTGTACCTCGCACCCCTCGGTGGCGGCGCGCCCGTTCCACCCGCGGCGGCCGGTCCCCCGGTCCGGCGAATATTCCGGGCGTAACCGACCGACCACCTGCGGGAGTCGGCAGTAACGACAAACATGGTTAGCCTGAGATACCAATGAGATTTCTGCGGCAGACGAGGCTCGGCGTCGCGAACCCAACGGCGGGTCCAGGTGCTCTATAAAGAGCTGCCGTCCAGGCGACGAGGAGGAGGCCCGTGACACAACAGACCTGGGACGAGGTGGGCGGTCTGCTGCCGCACGACGAGTTCCGCGCCGCCAGCGAGGCCATCGTGGCCAACATCGAGCAGGTCATCGAGGGCAAGACCGCCACCGTCCGGCTCGCCCTGGCGGTGCTGCTGGCCGAGGGCCACCTGCTCATCGAGGACGTGCCCGGCGTCGGCAAGACCAAGCTCGCCAAGGCGATGGCCCGGTCCATCGACTGCTCGGTCCGGCGGATCCAGTTCACCCCCGACCTGCTTCCCAGCGACGTCACCGGCGTCAGCGTCTACAACCAGGAGACGCACGACTTCGAGTTCCGCCCCGGCGCGGTCTTCGCCAACCTGGTGGTCGGCGACGAGATCAACCGGGCCTCGCCGAAGACCCAGTCGGCGCTGCTGGAGTGCATGGAGGAGCGGCAGGTCACCGTCGACGGGGTCACCTACCAGTTGCAGACGCCGTTCATGGTGATCGCGACGCAGAACCCGATCGAGATGGAGGGCACCTACCCGCTGCCCGAGGCGCAGCGCGACCGGTTCACCGCCCGCATCGCCATGGGCTACCCGGACCCGCGCGCCGAGCTGGCCATGCTCGACGGGCACGGCGCCACCGACCCGCTGCCCGGGCTGCGGCCGGTCTCCGACGCGGCCACCGTCCGCCGGCTGATCGGCCACGTCCGGCAGGTGCACGTCGCCGACGCCGTCAAGCAGTACGCGATCGACCTGGTCACCGCCACCCGGGAGGCGCCCGACCTGCGCCTGGGCGCGTCCCCGCGGGCCACGCTCCAGCTGCTGCGCACCGCCCGCGCGGTGGCCGCCCTGGAGGGCCGCGACTACGTCCTGCCGGACGACCTCCAGGTGCTCGCGGTGCCGGTGCTGGCGCACCGGATCATCCCGACCGCGGACGCGCAGCTGGCCCGGCGCACCACCGACGCGATCGTCTCCGAGCTGGTGCACCGCCTGCCGCTCCCGCACGACCGGCAGCGCTCGCCGTACGACACCCGCCCCGGCGGCGGCAACAACGGCCGCGGGCCGTACGAGCCGCGGAGGCCGTGACGTGCGCGACGGCCTGCGTGGGCTGACCACCCGCGGCCGCTCCTTCCTGGCGGCCGCGGTGGCCGCGGCGATCTCCGCCGGCATCCTGGGCGAGAAGGACCTGCTCCGGGTGGCGGTCCTGCTCGCCGTGCTGCCGCTGCTGGCCGCCGCGTACGTCGGGCGCAGCCGGTACAAGCTGGCCTGCAACAGGTCGCTGGAGCCGCACCGGGTGCCGGTCGGGGCCAGCTCCCGCGTGGTGCTGCGGCTGCAGAACCTGTCCCGCCTGCCCACCGGCACGCTGCTGCTGGAGGACCGCCTGCCGTACGCGCTGGGCAGCCGGCCCCGGGTGGTGCTGGAGCGGCTCGGCGCGCACCAGGCCAGCTCCGTGGCGTACACGGTCCGCGCGGACGTGCGCGGCCGCTACGAGGTGGGGCCGCTGGTGATCCGGCTGACCGACCCGTTCGGCCTGTGCGAGCTGACCCGGTCGTTCCCCAGCACCGACCACCTCACGGTGATCCCGCAGGTCACCCCGCTGCCGTCGGTCCGGCTACCAGGTGAGTACGCCGGCAGCGGCGACAGCCGGGCCCGGTCGGTGGCGGTGCACGGCGAGGACGACGCCGCCACCCGGGAGTACCGGAGGGGCGACGACCTGCGCCGGGTGCACTGGAAGTCCACCGCCCGCACCGGTGAGCTGATGGTGCGCCGCGAGGAGCAGCCGTGGGAGAGCCGCGCCACGGTGGTGCTCGACACCCGTGCCGGCGGGCACCGGGGCGAGGGCCCGACGGCCAGCTTCGAGTGGGCGGTCTCGGCCGCCGCCAGCATCGCCGTGCACCTGCGCGAGGCCGGCTACAAGCTGCGGCTGGTCACCGGCAACGGCGCCGACGTCGGCGCCACCGAGGCAGGCGGCGAGGGACTGCTGCTCGACCACCTCGCCGACGTGCACCTGGACCGGCGCGGCGAGATCACCACGCTCGTGCAGCAGGTCCGGCAGCGGGCCGACGGCGGTCTGATCATCGCGCTGCTCGGCACGCTGGGCACCGCCGAGGCGGAACTGCTGGCCGGGCTGCGCGGCAACGGCGCCACCTGCGTGGCGTTCCTGCTCGACAGCAACACCTGGCTCAACCTGCCACCGAACGCCCGGGCCGAGGCGGAGCGGGCACACGGCGCCGCCGCGCTCACGCTGCTGCAGAGCGGCTGGCGGGTCATCGGGGTGGAGCACGGCACCCGGCTGCCGATGCTGTGGCCGCAGGCCGGACGGGGCTCGCAGGGCTTCGCGCTGCGGGCCGCCATGGCCGAGACGGTGGCCGGCGGACGACGATGACGGGAAGGATCCCCCTGTGACCCCGCACCGCAACATCGGGTTCGTCGCCGCGGCGGCGACACTGCTGGCGGCGGCCCCCCTGTCGGCGATCTTCGAACGCTGGACCTGGCTGATCCAGGCCGCCGTCGTGGTCGCCGTGGTGGCCGGCGCGGCCGCGTTGAGCCGGCTGGGCCGGTTCCCGCTGTGGGGGCAGGTACTGGCCATGCTGGCCGGGCTGACCCTGGGCCTGACCTGGGTCTTCCCCGGCGGCACCGAACTGCTCGCGTTCGTGCCGACCCCGGCCACGTTCGCCCACTTCGGCGACCTGCTCCAGACGTCGTTGCAGGACATGCGCTCGTACGGCGTGAAGGTGCCGGACGTCGACTCGCTGCTGTTCCTCGCGGTGCTCGGCATCGGCGCGGTCGCGGTGGTGGTGGACGTGCTCGCGGTCGGGTTGCGCCGCCCGGCGCTGGCCGGTCTGCCGATGCTCGCCATCTACTCGGTGCCGGTCGCGGTCTACGTGGACAGCGTCCCGGCCACCCCGTTCGTGGTCGGCGCCGCCGGTTACCTCTGGCTGCTGGTCACCGACAACGTCGACCGGGTACGCCGGTTCGGCCGCCGGTTCACCGGCGAGGGCCGTGACGTGGACGTCTGGGAGGCGTCCCCGCTCGCCGCGGCCGGACGGCGGCTCGCCGTGGTCGGCGTGATCGTGGCGGTGGCGCTGCCGCTCGCAGTGCCCGGGATGACCGGCGGGCTGCTGAACAACGTCGGCGCCGGGCCCGGCGAGGGCAACGGGCGCCCGGGCCAGGGCGGCAGCTCGGGCCGGGTCGACCTGTTCGCGGCGCTCAGCGGCCAGCTCAACCAGAACGAGGAAGTCGAGCTGGTCAAGGTCAGTACCAACGAGACGACCCCGTTCTACCTGCGTCTGGGCGTGGTGGACGACCTGCGGCCGAGCGGCTTCCAGGCACGCGTGCCTACCGGGCGGCCGATCACCCGCCCGCTGCCCGACCCGGGGGAACGCGCCACGCGCGGTGTCGAGCAGCAGCGCTACCGCGCCACGGTCGAGGTGACGAAGAACCTCAACATGCCGTTGCTGCCGGTCTACGCCGAGCCGGTCAACACCGACGATCTCAACGGCAACTGGCTGTACGACCCGAACCAGCAGGTCGTCTTCTCCAACCGGGACAACGCCCGCGGCAAGAGCTACTCGTTCGACTACGTACGGTCCACCTTCAGCCCGGCGGCGCTGCGCGCGGCCCCGTCGCTGCCCTCGGACAGCCCGGTGATGCGGCAGCAGACCGAGCGGCCGTCCGTCCCGGCCGTCGAGGAACTGGTCGCGCAGCTGGTGAAGGGCAAGTCGAACGACTACGACAAGGTCCGGGCGATCTACGACTACTTCTCCGTGGAGAACGGCTTCACCTACGCGCTGTCCACCCGCAACGGCAGCAGCGGGGAGGACATCACCGACTTCCTCGCCACCAAGGTCGGCTACTGCCAGCAGTACGCCGCGGCGATGGCCTGGCTGGTCCGGGCCGCCGGTATCCCGGCCCGGGTGGCCGTCGGGTTCACCAACGGCGGCAAGGCCGACGGCAGCACGTACGTGCTGACCAACCGCAACCTGCACGCCTGGACCGAGGTCAACTTCAGCGGGATCGGCTGGGTGCCGTTCGACGCCACCCCGGCGGCGGCCGTGACGGGCTCGGTTCGCTCGGCCTGGGCGCCGGACATCGACGCCCCCGAGGAGGTCACCCCGTCGGCCGGCAGCACCAGCGCTCCCGACGCGGCCGGCCCGTCGGCCGGGCCGAACGAGGCGGACCGGCTGGACAAGGACACCGACCAGGGCCTGACCCTGAACCAGGGCGGCCCGGCCGAGGAGAGCCCTGTCTGGCCGTGGTGGCTGGCCGGTGCGCTGGCGCTGCTGGCGCTGCTCGCCGTACCGGCCCTGCGCCGCTCCGCGCTGCGCCGACGCCGGCGCGTCCGGGCGGTCCCGCCCGCGGCCACCGCGCTGCCGGTGCCGGGCCAGCGCGGCGAGACGCGGCCGGTCGTCGTCGGCGTGGACGCCGAGGCGGCCCGCGCCGACGCGCACGCCGCCTGGGACGAGCTGCTCGACACGCTCGTCGACTTCCACGTCCGGGTGGACCGCACGGAGACCCCACGGGCCACCGCCGAACGGCTGGCCCGGGAGGCACTCGCCGAGCGGGGGGACGCCGCGACCGGGGTACGCCTGCTCGGCCGCGCCGAGGAGCGCGCCCGTTACGCGCGTGACCCGCTGACCGACGCGGAGTTGCAGCCGGCGCTGCGCACGGTCCGGGGCGCGCTGGCGGCGGGCGCGGACCGCCGTACCCGGCTGCTGGCCGCGCTGCTGCCCCCGTCGGTGCTGCAGCGTTGGCGCACCGCCCTGGCCGAGCGGTCGGCAATGGTGGTGACCGCGAGCGGTCAGGTCCGGCAGCACATGACCCGCTGGAGCCCGCGCCGCCTCCTGGCCCACCGTCCCACCCGCTGACCCACCCGCCCTGCCCCTCCCACCCGCCCCCGGCCCTCCCCTCCCGCGCGGCCCGCCCGCCCTTCGGCGGTGATCAAGGAGTTTGTGTCCGAATCGAGCCCCGCTGAAGACACAACCTCCTTGATCACCGCTTCTGGCCCGGACGCGCCGTAGATCTTGGTAGGAAACGGCCCCCATAGGGGCCCTTTCCTACCAAGATCTACGGCGGCTCCCGGATTACGGGCAGCGCATCCCGCCTGCCGGGCGCGCATGGCTGATCAGGTGAGCTGGACGCCCCGGCCCGCCCGGCCCGCCCCGGCCCGGCCCGGCGATCTTGCAGTTTGCGCCCGGGTGAAGGGGACATTCGGGGCACCGCTCGGACCGAAAGTGCAAGATCGCGGGTGAGGGCGGGTGTGGCGCCTGCTGGCGGGCGCGAGGAGGCGCTTGGCGTGGCGCTGAGGCGGGGAGGTTTGGGCACGACGGGGAGCTGCCCTGCCGCGACCCGGGCGCGGTGCGCATGCTCACGTGCGGGGCGACCGGGGCGCGGTGCGCACGCTCACGGGCGGGGCGCTCCGGGCACGGTGCACACGCTCATGTGTGGGGCGGACCCGGCAGCACGTGCCGGCTGGAGACGTCCGAGGGTGTGCAGAGGCGGCGGGCCGCGGGGGTGCGTCGAGTGGCGGGGACGGTGGGTGGGTCGATCGCGGGCATGACTGAGCGCCGGCCCTCGCCCGCGCTGCCCGGCGACCGGCAGCAATACGCCCCGGCGGCGCTGGCCGGCCGGTTACGGAGGCGCCGCCGGTTCCCGCCCCGGGTCAGGGGCGGGACGCGGTCAGCGGTGGCCCTCCGGGCGCTGCCGCCAGCGGTCCTCCATCCGATCGAGGAAGGAGCCCCGGCGACCACCACCACTGCGGCCACGGGGACGACGCCGGCTCGTTGTGCCGCCGACCACGTGCAGGTCGGGCGACTGGGATCGGCGGTGCGACTGCACCGCGTAGCCCAACGAGGCCAGCATGACGACGAAACCCGCCACGGCCACCGCGGGAATCTTGATCACGGCACCGTAGATCAACAGGGCCAGACCAGCGACGACCACGCCGGCAGCGACGAGCACGCGACGCCGCGCGTGGAAACGCGGGTCGCTGGCGCGCACGGCCGAGGCGAACTTGGGGTCCTCGGCAAGCGACCGCTCGATCTGCTCGAACAGCCGCTGCTCGTGCTCCGAGAGCGGCACGGCACTCCTCCCCGGTCACGTTGGTCGGCCCGGGCGGGCCGACAGACCGTGGCAGCCAACCGGCTGCTTACCCGCAAGTCTACGAGGGCCCCCGCGCGTCGGAAAGCGGGACGACCTACGGCCGGGTCGGTTTTTCGACTTGTCGTGTATCACGACGGCCGAGAAGACTGGCCGGACCTATGACGGACCGCCCGAATCGGGCGGCCGCCGCGTCGGCCGCCGCCTCCGCCTCGCGCCAGCCGCGCTCGGGCGCACCGAGGGTGAGCTGCTGCGGGGTCTCCCCGGCAGGGGCGAGACCTTCCATCCGGACCCCGACCAGCCGAACCGGCTCGCCCGGGGCGAGCGCGCCCCACAGCGCCCAGGCCGTGTCGAACATCTCCCGGGCGGTGTCGGTGGGCACGGCGAGGGTGCGGGAGCGGCTGATCGTCCGGAAGTCGGCGAAACGGACCTTGAGCGACACCGTACGGCCCACCTGCCCGGCCGCCCGTAGCCGAGCGCCGGCCTTGTCGGCGAGCGCGAGCAGGGACCGCCGGATCTCGTCCGGGTCGGTCACGTCGGTGTCGAACGTGACCTCCGCGCCGATCGACTTCTCCACCTGGTCGGGCGTGACGCCACGCGGGTCACGCCCCCAGGCCAGCTCGTGCAGGTGGGCGGCGGACGCCTCGCCCACGGCCCGGCGCAGCAGGCCGGCCGGCGCTTCGGCGAGGTCGCGTACGGTGCGCAGGCCGAGGCGGCGCAGCGCGTCCGCGGACCGCTCCCCCACGCCCCACAGCGCCGACACCGGCAGCGGGTGCAGGAACTCCAGCACCTGTGCGGCCGGGACCACGAGCAGGCCGTCGGGTTTGGCCCGGGTGGAGCCGAGCTTCGCCACGAACTTGCTCGGCCCCACGCCCACCGAACAGGTCAGCTGTTGCTCCTCGGCGACCCGGCGGCGGATCAGCGCGGCGATGTCGGCGGGCCGGCCGAACAGCCGTCGGGCGCCCGCCACGTCGAGGAACGCCTCGTCCAGCGACAGCGGCTCGACCAGCGGCGTGACGTCCCGGAAGATCCGCATGACCGCCCGCGACGCCTCGGTGTAGGCGGTGAAGTCGGGCGGTAGGTAGACCGCGCCGGGGCACAGCGCGCGGGCACGGGCGGTGGGCATCGCGCTGCGGACGCCGTACCGCCGGGCCTCGTAGCTGGCGGAGCTGACCACGCCGCGCGGGCCGACGCCGCCCACCACCACCGGCCGGCCACGCAGCTCGGGGCGGCGGCGCACCTCCACGGAGGCATAGAACGCGTCCATGTCGACGTGCAGGATGGTGCAGCCGGTGTCGTCGGCGTCCGGCCCGAAGCGGGGGTCACCGCCTCGGGGCAACGACTGGCTGCGGCCCATGCCAGCAGGCTAGCCCGCCGGTCCGACAACCCCACCGCCCAGCCCACGGCCATCGGGGCGCCACCCCACGCACCGGCCAGAACCGGGCCCGCTCAGCCCCGGACCACCAGCAGCGGGACTGTCATCTCGGCGGCGGTGTCCGCGCCGTGGTACGCCACCAGCCGCGACGCCATCGGCGGTTCGGAGCGCGTGGCGACCACCGCGTACGTGTCCCGGCAGACCACCACCACGTCGCCGATGCGGGTCAGGTGTGCCTCGGGCACCGGCCCGAACCAGCCGGTCGCCACCGCCTCGGCGCGGGTCAGCACCTGCGCGGCCGGGCCCAGCACCTCGGTCCAGGCAGCCACCACGTCGGCCTCGGCGCCCGGCTCGACGTGCAGGTAGCGGACCCGGGGCTCGCCGGCGACCACCCGTACCCCGGCCCGCAGCCGGGGGTCGGTGTCCAGGTCGATGCGGTGCCCGGCGGGCACGTCGAGCTGGCCGTGGTCGGCGGTGACCAGCAACGCGGCGTCCGGCGGCAGCCCGTCGACGAGCCGGGCCAGCAGGATGTCCACCTCGGCGGCGGCGGTCCGCCAGGGCGCGGAGTCGACGCCGCTGAGGTGCCCGTGCCGGTCCAGGTCGGGGTGGTAGCCGGAGACGAGTGCGGGCCCGTTCCCGGCGGCGAGCGCCGCCAGCATCCGGGCGGCGAGCGCGTCCACGCCTGCCGCGCCCCGGTAGTCGCCGCCCCGGTTGGCGGCGAGCGTGAGGCCGCTGCCGGCGAACTCGGGACGGCTGACCACAGTCACCGCGACCCCGGCGGCGCGCGCCCGCTGGTACCAGGTGGGCACCGGCTGCCAGCTCACCGGATCGGGGTCGCCGGCCCAGTCGACGTGGTTGAGCACCCGGTCGGTGCCGGGCACCCGGACCGTGAAGCCGAGTACGCCGTGCGCGCCCGACGGGGTGCCGGTGCCGAGGCTGACCAGGCTGGTCGGGGTGGTGGACGGGAAGCCGGTGGTGAGCGGCCGGCCGGCGGTGGCGGCCAGGCCGGCGAGCGTCGGGGCGTACGGGGCGGCGGTGGGGATCTGGTACCAGCCGAGGCCGTCGATGAGCAGTACCGCGATCCGGCGTACCCCGGCCAGGCGCGGGGTCAGGCCGAGCCGGTCGGCCGCGCCCGGTACGCCGAGCAGCGCCAGCGCGCTGGGCAGCACGTCGGTCAGGGCGCCGCCGTCGTAGCGCGGCGCCACCCGGTCCAGCGGGCCGGGAGCCGGGCCGGGCGTCGGATCGGGAGCCGGACCGGTCATGCCGGGCGGCGGGCGAACAGGTGCAGCTGGGCGGCGAGATCCCGGTACGGGGACCGGGCTGCGAGGGCGCGCTCCAGCTCCACCAGGGCGGCCTGCTGGCCGTCGGCCACCGCGGCCGGGAGAAGGTCGGCGAGCACGCGTACCCCGTGGATCTCCTCCACGACGAGGCCGGCGGCGGTGAGCAGCGCGGTCGCGTCGGTGGCGTCGTAGCGGCGGCGCAGCGTGTCCCGGCCGCCGGTGGTGCCGTGCGGGTCGGCGGCGAGCGCGGCGGCGGCGTCCAGTTGCCCGTTCATCGCCCGGCCGAACACGGCGGCGGCCCGGCCGGCGACGAGCACGCTCGCCGCGCCACCTGGCCGCAACGCGGTGACCAGCGCGGACATCACCGGTTCCGGGTCGTCGACCACCTCGAGGACGGAGTGGCAGAGCACCAGGTCCACGGTGGCCGGTTCGACGAGTCCGGTGAGCGCGTCGGCGTCGCCCTGCGTCGCGCGTACCCGATCGGCGACCCCGGCCTCGGCGGCCCGGCGGGTCAGCGCGGCGAGCGCGTCGGGGCTGGCGTCGACCACTGTGACCCGGTGACCGGCCTCGGCGAGCGGGACGGCGAAGCCGCCGGTCCCGCCGCCGACGTCGAGCACGGAGAGTCGTTCGCCGGCCCGCCGGTCCAGCTCGGCCCGGAGCACCGACCAGATGACGGCGGTGCGGGGGGTGAGGGTTCGGATCTGCTCCACGCGCCGAGCCTAGTCACCCCCCGGCCCGGGTTCAGGACTCGCCGCCGCCGGCGGGGTCGTCCTCGGCGCGGGAACGCTGGTGGTTGGCCACCGGGCCGTCGGTCACCTGGTATTCCCGCGGCTCGGCCTCGTGGGTGGGCGCCCAGTCGGCGCCGAGGCGGGTCCGTCGGGCGTTCGCCACGCCACCGGCGTTCGTGCGGTGAAAGGTCATCTGTTCATCCCCCATACCCCGGGTGGGCCACTCTGCCCACCCGCGTCGGGAGTCTCCCGCCTCCGGCTCACGGAAACCGTAATGTGGATCACTCCATCAACGGAAATCCCTGGATGCCGGTGTGACGGGGGGCTCGATCGCGTCCAGCCGGTCCGCGGTGAGGTTCGTGACGCCCTCGTGCCGCTGCAGCCGGCCCCGCACCACGAGTGCTCCGCTGGTGCGGGCGATTCGACGGTATCTCTGCCACAGCCCGGGGGAGCAAGTGACATTGAGCATCCCGGTCTCGTCCTCCAGGTTGAGGAACGTGACGCCGTCGGCGGTCGCCGGGCGCTGCCGGTGGGTGACGATCCCGCCGACCCGGATCCGCTGCCCGGGTGGCACCTGGCCGAGGCGGGCGATCGGCACCGCGCCCAGTTCGTCGAGGCGGTCCCGGATGAACCGGGCCGGGTGGCTCTCCGGGGACAGGCCGGTGGCCCAGACGTCGGCGACCAGGCGGTCCACCGCGGCCATGCCGGGCAGGGTGGGCGGGTCCGCGCCGGTCACCGTGCCGGGCAGCCGGCCGGGCCGGTCCTGGGCCGCCGCGCCGGCGGCCCAGAGGGCCTGCCGCCGGGTCAGCCCGAAACAGGCGAACGCGTCGGCGGTGGCCAGCGCCTCCAGCTGCGTGGCGGTGAGACCGACGCGGCGGGCCAGGTCCGGCATGTCCCGGTACGCCCCGTGCGCGGCGCGTTCCGCCTCGATCCGCTCGGCCACGTCCTCGCCGAGGGTACGGACGCTGCCCAGCCCGAGCCGTACCGCCGGGCCGCCCAGCCCCCAGGCGTGCGGCGGCTCCCCCGGCACGCTGCCCCACCGGGTTTCCGGCGTGGACTCCAGCACCGCCTTGGCGCCGCTGGCGTTGATGTCCGGCCGGCGCACCTCCACGCCGTGCCGGCGGGCGTCGTCGGCGAGTGTCTGCGGCGAGTAGAAGCCCATCGGCTGGGCGTTGAGCAGCGCGGCCAGGAACGGGCCCGGGTGGTAGCGCTTGAGCCACGAGCTGGCGTACACCAGGTAGGCGAAGCTCATCGCGTGGCTCTCCGGGAAGCCGTAGCTGGCGAACGCGGTGAGCTTGCGGTACACGTCGTCGGCCAGCTCGCCGGTGATGCCCCGCTCGGCCATCCCGGCGTAGAGCCGGTCGGCGATCTGCGCCATCCGCTCCACCGACCGCTTCGCCCCCATGGCCCGGCGCAGCTGGTCGGCACCCGCCGCGTCGAACCCGGCCAGGTCGATGGCGAGCTGCATGAGCTGCTCCTGGAACAGCGGCACGCCGAGCGTCTTCTCCAGCGCGTTGCGCATCAGCGGGTGCGCGTACGTGACCGGCTCCTGGCCGTTCTTGCGCCTGATGTACGGGTGCACCGAGCCGCCCTGGATCGGGCCGGGCCGGATCAGCGCCACCTCCACCACCAGGTCGTAGAACTCGCGCGGCTTGAGCCGGGGCAGCGTGGCCATCTGGGCGCGGCTCTCCACCTGGAACACGCCCACCGAGTCGGCCCGGCAGAGCATGTCGTAGACCTCGGGGTCGTCCAGCGTCATGTCGCCCAGGTCGAGGCGGGAGCCGATCAGGTCGTAGCCGTAGTGCAGCGCCGAGAGCATGCCGAGGCCGAGCAGGTCGAACTTGACCAGGCCGACGGCGGCGCAGTCGTCCTTGTCCCACTGGAGCACGCTGCGGCCGGGCATCCGGCCCCACTCCACCGGGCACACCTCGATCACCGGCCGGTCGCAGATCACCATGCCGCCGGAGTGGATGCCCAGGTGCCGGGGGAAGGTCTGCAGCTCGTTGGCGTACGCGACCACCTGCTCGGGGATGTCCGCCACGTCGACCGCGGCGACCGAGCCCCACCTGTCGATCTGCTTGCTCCAGGCGTCCTGCTGGCCGGGCGAGAAGCCGAACGCCTTCGCCACGTCCCGCACCGCCGACCGGGGCCGGTACGAGATGACGTTGGCGACCTGGGCGGTGTGCTCCCGGCCGTAGCGGGCGTAGACGTGCTGGATCACCTCCTCCCGGCGGTCGGACTCGATGTCCACGTCGATGTCGGGCGGGCCGTCGCGTTCCGGGGCGAGGAACCGTTCGAACAGCAGCCGGTGCCGGACCGCGTCCACGTTTGTGATGCGCAGCGCGTAGCAGACCGCCGAGTTGGCCGCCGATCCCCGGCCCTGGCAGTAGATGTCCTGCGCACGGCAGAACGCGACGATGTCGTAGACCACCAGGAAGTAGCCGGGGAAACCGAGGTCTTCGATCATCCGCAGCTCGTGTTCCAGCTGCGCGTACGCCTCCGGGTGCGCCTCGGGCGGGCCGTAGCGCTCGCGGGCGCCGTCCATGGTCAGCCGGCGCAGCCAGCTCATCTCGGTGTGCCCGGGCGGCACCGGGTACGCCGGCAGCTGCGGCGCCACGAGCTGCAGGTCGAAGGCGAGTTCCGCGCCGTACTCGGCGGCCCGTGCCACAGCGCCCGGGTACGCGGCGAACCGCGCCGCCATCTCCCCGCCGCTGCGCAGGTGGGCGGTGGCCGCGGCGGGCAGCCAGCCGTCGATCTCGTCGAGGCTGCGCCGGGCCCGGACCGCCGCGACGGTGGTGGCCAGCCGACGCCGTCCCGGGGTGGCGTAGTGCACGTTGTTCGTGGCGACGGTGGGCAGCCCGGCCGCGGCGGCCAGGTCGGCGAGCGCGTCGTTGCGGTCGGCGTCGACCGGGTGGCCGTGGTCGGTCAGCTCCACCGCCACCGTCTCCGCGCCGAACAGCGCGGTGAGCCGGTCCAGTTCCCGGGCCGCCGCGTCGACCCCCTCGGTAAGCAGCGCCGCGGGCACGTGCCCCTTGCGGCAGCCGGTGAGCACCAGCACGTGGTCGCGCAGCTCGGCGGCGATCTCCTCCAGCTCGCCGTAGACCGGACGGCCCTTCTCCCCGCCGCGCAACTGGGCCCGGGAGATGGTGGCGGCCAGGCGCGCGTACCCCTCGTGCCCGTGCGCGAGCACCAGCAGGTGCCGGCCGAGCGGGTCGGGCTCGCCGTTCTGCGGGCCGGGCAGCCCGAGGGACAGCTCCGCGCCGAAGATCGTCGGCAGCCGCAGCGCGCGGGCCGCCTCGGCGAAGCGCACCACGCCGTAGAAGCCGTCGTGGTCGGTGACGGCGAGCGCGGTCAGCCCGAGCCGAGCCGCCTCCTCGGCCAGTTCCTCCGGGTGGCTGGCACCGTCGAGGAAGCTGAAGTTGGAGTGCGCGTGCAGCTCCGCGTAGGGCACCACGCCGTCCGGGCGGGCCAGCTCCGGCGGCCGGTATTCCTGGCGCTTGCGGCTCCAGGCCGGTGAGTCGCCGCCGTCGGCGTCGACCGCGAGCGGGTCGACCACGTGCAGGTGCCGCTCGCCCCCGGCCCGGCCGGAGAGCACCTGCTCCAGCTTGGACCACGGCATCTTCGGGTTGTGGAAGCTCACCGGCGCCCGCCTCGCCCACCACCCGACCGCCCGAGATCTTGGTACGAAACGGCCCCTGGAGGGGCGCATTCCTTCCAAGATCTTCCCCGGCGCTCAGTCATAGATCGCCTCCACCAGCCACCGGCCGCCCTCGACCGCGAGCAGCAGGGCGGCACCGTCGGCCAGGCTCACCTGGAACCGGGCCCGGCGGCGCGCCTCGACCGGCGCCCACCAGCGTTCGTCCACCGGCCACGGCCCGGCCCAGCCGGTGATCTCGGCCGGGCGCCCGTCGCCGACGATGAGCCGGGCCGGCGCCGCGCTGACCGCCAGCCGCGCGCTCACCACGACCGGCTCCCCCGCGGCGTCACGCACGTCGGCCGGCAGCGGGGTGGGCAGCACCACGGCCGGCGACGGCGGCGGAATCCGCCCCGGCCACGGCGGCTCGGCCACCGCCCGGCCCCGCCCGGCACGCAGCCCGGCACGCACACCCGAAGCCGGTACGACGACCGAGGCGGACGCGGCACCAGGAGCGGCCCCGACACCCGGGACGGGCGATGCGGCCGGAGCCGGGGACGCCGGGACCGGAGGCGCTACGGCGGGTGGCGGGCCGGGGCGGGCGGGCACCCGCTCGTCGCCCCACGGGACCAGGCGCACCTGGTCGGCCGGGGACCGTCCGCCGCCGAGCACGGCGGTGACCACCGCCTCGGGACCGAGGATGCCCTGCACCCGGTTCAGCGCGCGGTGCGCCCGCTCCCGCTCCTCGCCGGTCTCCCCCCACAGCCCGGCTTGCAGGCCCGCCTGGGCGAGCACCCCGTCCGGCACCAGCCGCAACCGGACGATCCCGGCGGTGGGGCGGGCCGGACGTGTCCCGCCCCGGCCGTTGCTGCCGGAGAGCCAGCCGTCGAGCTGCCAACGGACCCGGTCGGCGACGGCCGCTGCGGTGAGCAGGCCGTCGTGCCGCCAGACGCGGTGCAGTTCCTGGCCGTGTGCGGTGACCGCCTCGATGCCGAGGCGGGTGCAGGCCAGGCCGTACCCGGCCAGCCGCTCGTGCAGCCGCTCGGCGAGCATGCGGGCGGCGAACGCGGCGGCGTCGACCCGGTCGACCGGCTCGTCGTAGTCGGCGGTGACGGTGAGGTCGGCGGGCGGCTGCCGGACCGCCAGCGGGCGGTCGTCCCGGCCGCCGGCGAGCCGGTGCGCCAGCGCCCCGTCGAAGCCGAACCGGGCCAGCACGTCCCCGGCCGGCAGCGCCGCGAAGTCGCCGAGGGTGCGGACGCCGAGCCGGCGCAGCAGGTCGGCCAGGGCGGGCCGGCCGAGCGCCTCGACCGGCCGGGCGGCCAGGAACTCGCGGGTGCCGCCGGGGGCCACGATCCGGCCCTCCCGGGCGGCCAGCCCGGCCGCGAACACCCCGTCGGCGATGCCGACCTGGCTCTCCACCGCGCAGCTCTGCGCGACGTGCTCCACGATCCGCTCGGCCGCCGCCTCCTCGCCGCCGAGGTAGCGGCTCGGCCCCCGGGCCGCCGTGGCACAGGCGCCGGGCCGGATCACCTCGACGCCGGCGACCACCTCCTCCACGGCGGCCACCACCGGTTCGAACGCGCGCACGTCCCGGCCGGGGTCGTGGTCGACCACCGTGAGGTGCGGGCAGCGCCCCTGCGCCTCGCGGCGGCGCAGCCCGCGCCGGATGCCCTCGGCGCGGGCCCGTTCGGAGCAGGCGATCACCCGGTTGGCGTGCAGCACCACGACCGGGTCGGTGGCGGGCACCCCGTCGATGATCTCGGCGGCGAGGACCGGCCAGTCCGGGCACCAGAGCAGCAGCGTCCGCTGCGGTCCGCCGCTCACGCCGGACCGGCCGCGACGAGCGTACGGGCGGGTGGGGCGACCACGCGCAGCCGGCGTGACGGCGTGGCGGACGGGGCGCCGAGCCCGGCCGAGCGGGGGATCACCCGGGTCAGTTCGTCGCCGGGCAGCCACACCTTGATCTCCTTGGGACGGGCGGCGGCGCCCCGGCCCCGGGCCGAGACGGTCACCTCACGGCGGCGCAGCCGCCCGCGACCGGCGCCGAGCCCCTGCCAGACGCCCCGGACCACCTGGAGCGTGACGTCCGCGCCGTCCCACCGGCCGTACGGGACGAGCACGCTTCCGCGTTGCCGGGCGCGGGCGGCCAGCCGGGTGGCGACCGAGGCGGAGACAGTGGCCGGCACGGCGGTGACCACCACGTCGACCCCGTCGATGAGCGCGGCGACCACTGTGGGCCACTCCGGCCCGGGGTCGGGCACCAGGGCCAGCCGCTCCAGGGCGATGCCCGCCTCGGCGGCGGCGCCGGCCCCGAAGGTGGGTACGCCGACCACCGCGCACCACGAGCCGGCCCGGGACGCCTCGGCGAGCAACGCGAGGATCAGCGAGGTGGCGCCGCTGCGCCGGGGCTGGCCGGCGCCGACCGCGACGGTGCTGCCACGCCGCAGGCCACGGTTGGGCAGCAGCCCGGTCAGCTCGGCCCGGACGGGCAGCACCCGGTGGCCGCCGGCCGGGTCGGGCGCGCTCGCCGGACGGACCAGATCGGCCAGGGCGGCGGAACCGACCACCATGCGGCCCGCCATCGGACCAACCCCCCGTCGTGTTTCGCCACGGGCCCGCCCGTGGATGGTGCTGTGGATCGTGTCGTGCGCGGCACGCGTGTGCCGTGGGTGCGGCGCCCGGCCACCCGGGGTCCCGCCGGTGGCGGCCGGGCGCCACGAATCAGGCGGCGGCTGCTCCGGGCCGGGGCGGGGAGCCGGAGGCGCCGGGCCGCAGCGGGCGGGGCAGTCCGTCGAGCGCCGGCTGGTGGGCCAGGCCGAGCGCGGTCTCCACCACCGTCACGAACTCCTCGGCGGCGCGCAGCAGGTCGTCGGCCTCGCGGGCGGTGACCACGCGGGGGATGCCGGCCTCGGCGGCGGCCCGCTTGCTCGCGCCGGCGGCGAAGTAGGCGGCCCACTCGTCCAGCTCGGGGGCGACGGTGGCGAGCAGCACCCAGACGCTGGTGATCCGGTGCCGGCGGGTGGGCGCGGGACGGGCCCGGGCGGCGAGCACGGCGGCGGCGGCGCGCAGCGCCGCGAGGTGGGCGGCGGCGTACCGGAGGCCGTCGGGTCGGGTGCGGGCGGCCTCGGCCAGCCCGTCGCGGGCCACCGCGAGCAACTGGGCGGGGGTGCGGTGCGGCAGCACGTGCGCGGGCACCGTGGGCGCCTGGGCCGGACTGGTCGGCATGGGTCTCTCCTCCGCGTGTGGCCGGGGCGGGCGGTCGCGCGACGGGGAACGTCGCCCGGTCGCCCGGAGCGGTCGGTGCGGAGGAAGACGCACCCTTTCAGGTGGCGGCCGGCCGGATGTGGACGCTTCCCCACACCCACACCCGGCCGGCGTGCCGGCGGGTCCGTCGCCCGCCGCCCGGGGGTCGTGGGCGGCGGGCGACGACCTGCCTGACGGGCCCGGACTCGCGACTGTCCGAGACCCGGTGCGGCCCGCGGTGCCGCACCTCCCGGAAGCCGGTGCCGCGAAACACCGCTTCCGGAGCGTTCGACGGGTGCGCAACCGGCTCGGATCAGGCCGGGCCAGCCGGGGAGCTGAGCCGCTTGCCGTGTGAGCCGAATCGAACACTCGTTCTAACTACCCTGACAGTACACCTCCCCTCCGACGAAAACGCAACGTGTGACGCGCCGGGGACGCACGGGAGGGCGACGGCCCCCGGCGGGGGCGTACCGGGGTGGGGGAAGAATGGGTGCATGCAGCCACACCCGAACGTGCAGGCGGTGCAGCGCGCGCTCGACGACGCGGGCGCGCGGAACGGATCGGGCGAGGCCAGCCTCGTCCGACTGCTGCCCGACGCGGTGCACACCGCCGCCGCGGCGGCCGAGGCGCTCGGTGTCGCCGTCGGCGCCATCGCCAACTCGCTGATCTTCGACGCGGACGACGCGCCGCTGCTGGTGCTCACCTCCGGCGCGCACCGGGTGGACACCGCCGGGCTGGCCGCCACGCTGGGCGTGACCCACCTGCGCCGGGCCACCCCGGAGTTCGTCAAGCGGCACACCGGGCAGGTCATCGGCGGCGTCGCACCGGTCGGCCACCCCGCGCCGCTGCGCACCGTCGTGGACACCGCCCTGGCCGGGTACGACGAGGTGTGGGCCGCCGGCGGCGTACCCCGGGCGGTGTTCCCCACCACGTACGCGGAACTGCTGCGGATCACCGCCGGCACCCCGGCCGAGGTGGCGTGAACCCCGGACTCGTCACGCTGCACGTGTGGCGTGTGCCCCGCCGGGCCGTACCCGGTGTGCTGGGCCGGATGGCCACCCACCCGGCGCGGCTGCGCCGGCTGCCCGGGGTCCGCTTCGCCAAGCTGCTCGGCACCGGGACCGGCACCGGCTTCGGCCCCGGCGACGCCGACCTGACCCGGTGGGCCGCGCTCGTGGTGTGGGACTCCCCCGCCGACGCGGCCGGCTTCGACGCCTCCCCGGTCGCCCGCTCCTGGGCCCGGATCGCCGACGCCGCGGTACGGGTCGACCTGCGCCCGCTGACCAGCCGCGGCCGGTGGTCCGGCCGGGAACCGTTCGGCGCGCCGGCCGGCGGCCGGGTCACCGGGCCGGTGCTGGCGCTGACCCGGGCCCGGCTGCGGGCCCGCCGGGCGGCCACGTTCTGGCGCGCGATCCCGCCGGTCGCCACCGAGCTGCACGCCGCGCCCGGCCTGCTCGCCCGCTTCGGCGTCGGTGAGGCGCCGCTGGGCTGGCAGGGCACGGTGAGCGTGTGGCGCGACCCGGCGGACCTGGTCGCGTTCGCGTACCGTTCCCCGGAGCACCGCGCCGCGATCACCCGTACCCCCACCGAGGGCTGGTACGCGGAGGAACTGTTCGCGCGGTTCGCGGTGGGCGACGTGGTCGGCGACCGTACGGTGCTGGGCTGGGCCGCCGCCGAAGGCGACCCGGAAACATCGAGAGGGCACGCATGAGGCTGGTGCGGTGGACACCGGACGACCTGGTCCGGCGGCTGGACGACGTGGTGGCCGTCTACGGCGAGGCGATGGGCTACCGGCCCGACCTGCTGGAGGCCCGCCGCGGCTACATCGCCACCCACGTCCGACGGCCCGGTTTCCGCGCCGTCGCCAGCCTGACCAGCGAGGGACACCTGGCCGGTTTCGGGTACGGCTACCGGGGCGCCACCGGGCAGTGGTGGCACGACCAGGTGCACCGGGCGCTGAACGCGCAGGACCGGCAGCGCTGGCTGGCCCACCCGTTCGAGGTGGTGGAGCTGCACGTCCGGCCGCCCGCGCAGGGGCACGGCCTGGGCGCCCGCCAGTTGCGCGCACTGCTCGCCGTGGCCGAGGGCGACACCACGCTGCTGTCCACGCCGGAGGCCGACGAGGAGAAGTCCCGGGCCTGGCGGCTGTACCGCCGGTTCGGCTTCGTCGACGTCCTGCGGCACTTCCACTTCCCCGGCGACGAACGGCCGTTCGGCGTGCTCGGCCGGGACCTGCCGCTGCCCCCGCCGGACGCCCCGTGAGCGCGGTGATCCGCGCCCGGCTGCCCTGGGCGCTGCTGGCCGTGCTGGTACTCGCCCAGATCTGCTACCCGCTCACCGGCGGCGCGACCCGGGCCGGGCTCACGGTGGCCACAGTGGTGCTCGGCTGGCTGCTCTCGGTCGGTCACGCGCTGCTCACCCGGGGCGTCCGTACCGCCGTCGCGCTGGTCGCGGTCGTCACCGGCGGCGGGTTCGCGGTCGAGGCGATCGGTGTGGCCACCGGGTTCCCGTTCGGCAGCTACGACTACTCCGGCGAGCTGGGCCCGAAGCTGGCCGGGGTGCCGCTGATCATCCCGCTCGCCTGGACCTGGATGGCCTGGCCGGCATGGCTCACCGCGGTCCGGCTGGTCCGTTCCCGGGTCGCCCGGATCGCGCTCTCGGCGGTCGGGCTGGCCGCCTGGGACCTGTTCCTCGACCCGCAGATGGTGGCCGAGGGCTACTGGACCTGGCTCGACGCCACCCCGGCGCTGCCCGGGCTACCCGGCATCCCGGTCAGCAACTACCTGGGCTGGCTGGGCTTCGCGGTACTGCTCGCCGTCGCGCTGCGCCCGCTCGCCGGCCCGTCGGTGGACCGGGTCGACGGCCGGGACGCCCCGATGTTCGCGCTCTACCTCTGGACGTACGCCTCCAGCGTGCTGGCGCACGCGGTGTTCCTGCGGCTGCCGGCGTCGGCGCTGTGGGGCGCGGCCGGAATGGCGGTGGCGGCGGTGCCGCTGGCGGTGACGCTGTGGCGGGCCCGCCGGCGGGACCGGACCGGCACGCCGGAGCCGGCGCCGCGCGTCGACGCCCCGGCATGATCGCCGTCCTCGCGCTGGCCGTGGCGGTCGCCGCGCTCACCGGGCACACGCTGGTCAACGCGTACGCCTGGCTGCGCCGTCCCACCGCCGGCCCGGCCGAGGTGACCGAGCCGGTGGCGGTGCTGCTGCCGCTGCGCGACGAGGCCGAGCGGGTCACCCCGTGCCTGCGCGCGCTGCTCGCCCAGCGCGGCGTGCCGGACCTGCGGATCGTGGTGCTCGACGACGGCTCGACCGACGGCACCGCCGACGTGGTCCGCGCGGTGGCCGGCGACGATCCCCGGGTCACGCTGCTCACCGGCGTCGCCCCGCCGCCGGGCTGGCTGGGCAAGCCGCACGCCTGCTGGCAGCTCGCCACCCGTACCGCCCCGGAACCGGCGGTGCTGGTCTTCGTCGACGCGGACGTGGTGCTCACCCCGTACGCGGTGGCGGCGGCGGTGACCGAGTTGCGCGCGGCCGGCGCGGCGCTGCTGTCGCCGTACCCCCGGATCGTGGTGCGGACGGTGGCCGACCGGCTGGTGCAGCCGTTGCTGCAGTGGTTGTGGCTGACGTTCCTGCCGCTGCGCGCGATGGAACGCTCGCGACGGCCGTCGCTGGCCGCGGCGGGCGGGCAGTTCCTGGTCGTGGACCGGGCCGGCTACCTGCGGGCCGGCGGGCACGCGGCGGTGGCCGACAAGGTGCTGGAGGACATCGAGCTGGCCCGGGCGGTGAAACGGGCCGGCGGGCGGATCGCGCTGGCCGACGGCTCCCGGCTGGCGTCCTGCCGGATGTACGACACCTGGCCGCAGCTGCGCGACGGCTACACGAAGTCGCTGTGGGCGACGTTCGGGCACCCCACCGCCGCGGCGGCCGTGCTGGCGCTGCTGGCCGCGCTCTACGTCGCGCCGCCGCTGCTGGCGCTCGGGGCGCTGCTCGCCGGCGCGCCGGCGGTGGCCGCGGTGGCGTTCCTGGCCTACCTGGCCGGCGTCGCCGGGCGGGTGGTCAGCGCCCGCGCGACCGGCGGACGGGCGTGGCCCGACGCGCTGGGCCACCCCGTATCGGTCGTGGTCCTCGGTTGGCTGACCGTCCGGTCGTACCATCTGCGGAAGCGACACCGGCTCACCTGGCGGGGTCGCCCGGTCACCTAGGAGGGGCACGCCATGGCGCGCATCGTGGTCATCGGCGCCGGGGTGGGCGGGCTAGCCACCGCCGCCCGGCTCGCGGTCACCGGGCACGAGGTCACCGTCCTCGAACGGGCCGGCACGGTCGGGGGGAAGCTCGGCCGGTACGCCCACCACACCCCGGAGGGGGTGTGGCACTTCGACACCGGGCCGAGCCTGTTCACCCTGCCGCAGGTCTTCCACGACCTGTTCGAGGCGACCGGGGCGAAGCTCGACGAATACCTCGACCTGGTCCCGCTGGACCCGATCGTGCGGCACGTCTTCCCCGGCGGCGGGCAGGCACTCGACTCCTGCGCCGACCCGGACGAGTTCGCCGCCCGGATCGGCGCCGCGTTCGGGGACCGGTCCGCCGCCGACTGGCGCGGGCTGTGGCGGCGCGCCGACCGGGTGTGGGCGGCCTCGCACCGGGACATCCTGCGCCGTACCGTCGACTCGCCCCGCGACCTGGCCGCGCTGGCCTGGCGGCTGGGCGACCTGGCCGCCATCGGCCCCGGCCGAAGCCTGCGCGGGCTGGGCCGCCGCCACCTGTCCGACCCGCGGCTGCGGATGCTGCTGGACCGGTACGCCACGTACACCGGCGCCGACCCGCGCCGCGCCCCGGCCGCGCTCGTCGCCGTGCCCTACGCCGAACTGGCGTACGGCGGCTGGTACCTGCGCGGCGGACTGGGCACGCTCGCCGACGCGCTGCTGTCGCGCTGCCTCGACCTCGGCGTGGTGGTACGCACCGACGCCACAGTCACCCGCATCGACGCCGCGGGCGGGCGGGTGCACGGGGTACGCGTGGCCGGGGCCGCCGCACCGGTGCCCGCCGACGTGGTGGTGGCGAACGTGGACGCGCTCACCGTCTACCGGGACCTGCTGCCCGACCCGCGCCGGCTGGCCGCGCTCACCGACCGCAGCCTGGCCGGTTTCGTGCTGCTGCTGGGCGTACGCGGCGACTCCGGGCTGGCCCACCACACCGTGTTCTTCCCCCGCGACTACGACGCCGAGTTCGACGCCGTGTTCGGCGACCCGGGTCGCGGGGTACGGGCCCGCCCGGCGCCCGACCCGACCGTGTTCGTCACCGCGGCCGACGACCCGGCGGTCCGCCCCGACGGCCACGAGGCGTGGTTCGTGCTCGTCAACGCGCCCCGCCACGGCACCGCCGCGAGCGCTGTGGACTGGCGGCGGCCGGGCCTGGCCGAGGCGTACGCGGACCGGATCCTGGACGTGCTGGCCGAGCGCGGCGCCGACGTGCGGGACCGGCTGGTGTTCCGGGAGATCCGTACCCCGGCCGACCTGGACGCGGCCACCGGCGCGCCGGGCGGTGCGATCTACGGCACCGCGGGCGGGCTGCTGCGCCCGGCCAACCGGGGGCCGGTGGCCGGGCTCTGGCTGGTCGGCGGTTCCAGTCACCCGGGTGGCGGGCTGCCGATGGTGACGTTGTCCGCGGAGATCGTCGCCGAGGCGGTCGACCCGGCCTGGTGAGGGGTCGACGACCGCCGCACGGGCGCGCGGCGGTCAGCCGGCGTCGACCAGGGCGCGGCGGACGGCGGAGAGCAACTGACCGAGGCCGAACCCGGCGAGCAGCACCCAGACCGTGGTGGCCATGGTGATCGTGCCGGCGGTCAGGTCGGCGTCGATCAGCCCGGTGAGCCCGGCGACCAGCAGCCCGACCAGCGCCACGCAGACCCGGGTGGGCCGCTCCCCCACCGTCACCGCGCCGATCTCCCGCATCCCCGCCGAGACCGCGCGCGCCCGCACGTACTCGTGCAGCCAGGACAGCCCACCGGCCGCCGCGACCAGCGCGCCCGGCGCGCCGAGCAGCCAGAACGCGATCAGCCAGGCCACCTCGCCGAGCCGGTCGGCGACCGAGTCGTACACGTAGCCCAGCCGGGTGGTGCGGCCGGTCGCGACCGCCACCGCGCCGTCGACGCTGTCGGCCACCGCCGCCAGCAGCACGAACAACGCGCCCAGGAACGGCCCGTTGCCGGACCGCTCCACGAACAGGGGTACGCAGAAGCAGAGCAGCACCCCGAACACGGTCACCGGGGTGGGGCCGACGCGCAGCCGGCCCAGCACGTAGCCCACGTGGTAGGCGAAGCGCAGCCAGGCGCGCACCACCGGCGCGGCGGTACGCGGATCGAAGCCGCCGTGCAGCCGCGCCCACGCGGTCGCGTACTGGTCCCAGTTCAGCTGTGTGCCCACCACGGATCAACCGTAGAAGCACGGCGCGGGTGTCGTGTGGCGGGTGGTCACACCCGTGCGGCGGCGCGCAGCCGCTGCCACACCTCCCGGGTCGCGGGGGACCGGTTGAGCGTGATGAAGTGGATCCCCGGCACGCCCTCGTCGAGCAGCTTCTCGCACATCTCGCTCGCCTGTTCGACGCCGAGGCGGCGGACCGCCTCCGGGTCGTCGGCCACCCGCTCGAACCGCTCCGCCAGGGCGGGCGGGAACGGCGCGCCGGACAGCTGCACCGAGCGTTCGATGGTGCCGATCTGGGTCACCGGCATCACCCCGGCCAGGATCGGGGTGTCGCAGCCGGCGGCGGCGACCCGGTCGCGCAGGCGCAGGTAGTCGTCGGCGTCGAAGAACATCTGGGTGATCGCGAACTCCGCGCCGGCCCGGCACTTGCGGACGAAGTGCGCGGTGTCGCTGTCCACGTCCGGCGAGCGCGGGTGCTTGTACGGGAACGCGGCCACGCCGACGCTGAAGTCGCCGCTGTCGCGGACCAGCCGGACCAGGTCCTCGGCGTACCGGACGCCCTCGGGGTGGGCGATCCACTCGCCGCCCGGGTCGCCCGGCGGGTCGCCCCGCACTGCGAGCACGTTGCGGACCCCGACCGAGGCCAGCCGGCCGATCACGTGCCGCAGCTCGGCGACCGAGTGGTTCACCGCGGTCAGGTGCGCCATCGGCAGCAGCGTCGTCTCGGTGGCGATGCGTTCGGTCACCGCCACCGTGGTGTCGCGGGTCGAGCCGCCCGCGCCGTAGGTGATCGACACGAACGAGGGCCGCAGCGACTCCAGCTCGCGGATGGCCTGCCAGAGCAGCTTCTCCCCGGCCGGAGTCTTCGGCGGGAAGAACTCGAAGGAGAACGTGGGGCGGCCGTCACGGATCAGCTCCCCGATGGCCGGCTGGGGATTGGGAAGGACCGAGGGAAGACCGAGCGCCACGGACCGACTGTAACCGGGACGGCACGCCGCACCGGGAATCTTCCCAGCCCGCGAACACCTGTCCCGGCGCGACGTCGTACCCCGGGGGTAGAACTGCGGCAGCGCGGTGGGGCGGCCGACGGCCGTTCCGGGGGCCCGCGCGGGGGTCGCCACGACGGCGACGCGCCGGCGCCACCACCTGGCCGGGCGTCCGCGTCGCCATCCGCGCCGTCGCCCCGGAGGTTCCGATGATCCCGTCCCCGCTGCCGGGCCCACGCCTGCTCGGGCCGCTGCTGGCCGAGTTGCGGGCCGCCCGTGGCTGGAGCCAGCAGCGGCTGGCCGACGAGCTCTGCGCCGCCTCCGGCGTGCCCACGCTGACCCGCAACGAGGTGTCCCGCTGGGAGCGCCAGCTGCGGCTTCCCGGCGACTTCTGGTCCGCCTGGCTGGCGACCGTTCTGCGGCTGCCGGGCGAGGTGCTGGCCGAGGCCGCCGCCCGCAGCCGCCGGCTGGGCGTGGCGCCCGCGATGGTCGACCCGGCCGGCTCCCGGGCCCGGCTGGCCCTGCTCACGCTCGCGTACCGCTGGGCGGCCGAGCCGGGCGGCCGCACGCTGACCGGTCCGTTCGCCGCCGCGCCGCCGCGGCACGGCCGTCCCGGGCGGGACGACGGGGGCACGCCGGCGGACGAGGCCTTGTCGCTCGGCGTACCGGGCGGGCCGGACGAGCCCGCCGGTCGTGGTCACCCGGCGGACCGGGTGACGCTCGCCACGCTGCGGCGCTGGGACGACCTGCTCGGCGGCGGCGACCTCGCCGGGCACGGCGCCCGCCGGCTGCGGCACGCGGTCCGCGGCTACCGGCGCGCCGGGCCCGCCGGCCGGCGCGGGTTACTGCCCGCGCTCGCCGAGTCGGCGCAGCTCGCCGGCTGGCTGGCCGCCGACGCCGGGGACCCCGGCGGGGGCCTGGTCGCGTACCGGCTGGCGCTGCGGGCGGCGGTGGCCGCCGGGCAGCCGCCGCTGGCCGGGCACGTGCTCGCGTCGGCCAGTCACCTGCTGGCCGACGCCGGCGACCCGGCCGGCGCGCTGGTCCTGGCCCGGATCGGGTACGCCGCCGCCCGCGCCGACGCCACGCCCGGTCTGCGGGCGCTGCTGCTGCACCGGATGGCGCTCGCCGCCGCGCTCGCCGGGCGTGCCCGCGCCGCCGGGCAGGCGCTGGCCGGGGCGGACCGGGCGGGCACGCCGGAGCCCGGCCGGGAGCCGCCCTGGCTGTACTGGCTCGACGCGGCCGAACTGGCGGCGATGACCGGGCGCACGCTCGTCGCGCTGGGCCGCCCGGCCGCCGCCGTGCCGCTGCTGACGCCGGTGGTGGGCGCGCCGGGCCGCCCGCGCCGGTCGGCCGTCTACGGCGGCTGGCTGGCCCGCGGTCATCTGGGCCTGGGCGCGGTGCCCGAGGCGTGCGCGGTGGCCGGCGAGGCGCTGCTCGACGCGGTCCGGTCCGGGTCCGCCCGGGCCACCGGCCAGCTCACCGCGTTCCGGCGCGGCCTGGCCCAGGCGCCGCCCGCGCCGGCCACCCGGGGGTACGCGCGACTGGTCACCGCGGCCCGCCCGTACCTGCCGTCCGGCGTGCCGCGCCACCTGCGCGACCGTCCGGGCAGGTGAGCCACGAGGCACGCCGGGGCGCCGGGCACGGCGGGAACGGGTGTGAACCGCTAGCGTCGTGGCGTGACCCACGCTGCTCCCGTATCCCCCGTCGACCGTGCCGGCCTGCGCCAGCGGATCGACAAGGCGCTCACCGAGTTCCTCGCCGGCCAGCGCGGCTGGCTGACCGCCGTCGACGACGGCCTGCTGCCCGTCGCCGAGGCGATCGAGGCGTTCGTGCTGGGCGGCGGCAAGCGGCTGCGCCCGGCGTTCGGCTACTGGGGTTACCGGGGCGCCGGCGGGGTCGACTCCGACCAGGTCGTCGCCACCCTGGCGGCGCTGGAGTTCGTGCAGGCCAGCGCACTGATCCATGACGACCTGATGGACCGGTCGGACACCCGGCGGGGCGAGCCGGCGATGCACAGGCGGTTCGCCGCCCGGCACCGTACGGCCGGCTGGGGCGGCGACGCGGACTCCTTCGGCGACGCCGCGGCGATCCTGCTGGGCGACCTGTGCCTGGTCTGGTCCGACGAGCTGCTGCACTCCTCCGGCCTGCCGCCGGCCACGGTGGCCCGAGCCCGGCCGGTCTTCGACGAGATGCGCACCGAGGTGACCGTCGGGCAGTACCTGGACGTGCTGACCCAGGCCACCGGGGACACCTCGCTGGACCGGGCGGCGAAGGTGGCCCGGTACAAGTCGGCGAAGTACACGGTCGAGCGCCCGCTGCTGCTGGGCGCCGCGCTGGCCGGCGCGCCGCCGGAGGTGCACGCCGCGTACTCGGCGTACGGGCTGCCGCTGGGTGAGGCGTTCCAGCTCCGCGACGACGTGCTGGGGGTGTTCGGCGATCCGGAGCGCACCGGCAAGCCGGCCGGCGACGACCTGCGCGAGGGCAAGCGGACGTACCTGGTGGCGGCGGCCCTGGAGACGCTCGACCCGTCCGGCCGGGAGGCGCTGCTGGCCGGGCTCGGCGCACCGGACCTGGACGCGGCCGGGGTGGACCGGCTGCGCGAGCTGATCACCACGAGCGGCGCGCTGGAGCGGGCCGAGCGGCACATCACCGCGCTGACCGAGAGCGCCCTGGCCGCGCTGACCGCTGTCGACCTGGACACCGAGGCCCGCCAGGCCCTGGTCGACCTGGCCATCGCCGCCACCCGCCGCCCCGCCTGACCGCCACCCACCCCACCCCCACCCCCTCCCCCCTCCCCACCCGCCCCCGAAGCGGTCGATCATGAAGTTGGCGGCACTTTCGGAGATCGACTTCGCCGTCAACTTCATGATCGACGAGGGCGGGCGGGAGGGGTGGGGTGGGGTGGGGTGGGTCCGGGTGGGTGAGGGCTAGAAGGCGACGGCCTGGGCTCGGCGTTTGACCTCGCGGGCCAGGTCGCCGCCGAGGGCCACGGCGGGGGTACCGGGAAGACTGGGGTCCTCCCGGTAGAGCCAGCGCAGCGCCTCCTCGTCGTCGTACCCGGCGTCGGCGAGCAGGTTGAGCACGCCGGGCAGGTGCTTGAGCACGGTGCGGTTGGCCACCAGGTCGGCCGGGATCCGGCGGACGCCGTCGCGGCGCACCGCGATCAGTTCGCGGTCGCGGATCATCTGGTGCACCTTGCTGATCGACAGGTCCAGGCGCTCGGCCACGTCGGGCAGCGTCAGCCAGCCGGCCGGGTCGGCCGGTCCGGCCAGGTCGGGGCCGGTCTCGGCGGGTACGGAATCGGTCACCCGACCACCCTGCCACGTGCCCGCCGGACGCGGCGCACGGCACCCCGCACCGTGGCGGTCCCCCCGTGTCGCAACCCGGCGGTAGCATCCTGTTCTACCTTCACCCTTCCGACACATAGACTGCCTACCGATGGACACACAGGTCGCCGACACGTTGCTGGGCTCGCTGATCGAGGGGCGCTACCGCATCCGCGGGCGCGTCGCCCGTGGCGGCATGGCGACCGTGTACACCGCCACCGACGAGCGCCTGGAGCGCACCGTGGCGGTCAAGATCATTCACCCGACCCAGGCGCCGCAGGCCCGGGCCCGGATGGCCGGGTTCGTCGAGCGCTTCACCGACGAGGCGAAGACGATCGCCCGGCTCACCCACCCGAACGTGGTGGCGGTCTACGACCAGGGCATCCACGCCGGCCTGCCGTACCTGGTGATGGAGTACGTCCGCGGGCGCACGCTGCGCGACGTGCTCGCCGAGCGCCGCCGGCTGAACCCGGACGAGGCACTGGCGATCACCGAGCAGATGCTCGCCGCGCTCGCCGCCGCGCACCGGGCCGGCCTGGTGCACCGCGACGTCAAGCCGGAGAACGTGCTGGTCGCCGAGGTGCCCACCGGCGGCAGCCGCAACCTTGTCGACAGCGTGGTCAAGGTGGCCGACTTCGGGCTGGCCCGGGCCGTGGAGGCCAGCGCCGAGGACGAGAACGGCAACCAGCTCATGGCGACCGTGGCGTACGTGGCGCCGGAGCTGGTCACCCAGGGCCACGCGGACCCGCGGACCGACGTCTACTCGGCCGGCATCGTGCTGTTCGAGATGCTCACCGGCCGGGTGCCCTACGACGGCGACCGTCCGGTGGAGGTCGCCTGGCAGCACGTCGACCGGGACGTACCGGCGCCGTCGACGCTGGTGCCGACGCTGCCGCCGGCCCTCGACGCGCTCGTCGCCCGGGCCACCCGGCGGGATCCGGCCGGCCGCCCGGCCGACGCCGCGGCGCTGCTGAGCGAGGTGCAGGCGGTCCGCGACCAGCTCGGCGACCCGCAGGCGCACACCACCGTGCTGCCGCAGCTCAGCGACGACACCGCGGTGCTGAGCCAGCCGACCCAGATGGTGGCCGCGCTCCAGCCGGTCGAGCGCCCGGCGTGGGCCCGGCTGCCCGAGAGCGGCGCCGCGCAGCGCCCGCACCGGCGCCGCGCCGTCGAGGAGGACGTTCCGGGGACCGGGTTCGCCGCTCTGCGTACCCGGATCATGGGCTCACCGCGCGGGCGGCTGGCCGTCGCCGCGGTGGTCGTCGTGCTCGGCCTGGTCGCCGCCGGGGGTGGCTGGTGGTTCGGCGTGGGCCGCTACACGGTCGCGCCGCAGCTGGTGAGCCTGACCAAGGCCGACGCGGAGGCGCGGGCCGAGCGCGGCGGCTTCACGCTGCGGTACGCCGCACCGCGCTACGACGAGAACGTCCCGAAGGACACGGTGCTCGGGCAGGATCCCGGCTCGGCCGCGCGGATCGTCAAGGGCGGCACGATCACGCTGACCCTGTCGCTCGGTCCGGAGCGGCTGCCGGTGCCGGACGTGGTGGGCAAGGACTACGCGCTGGCCCAGGCCGAACTGGAGGGCGTCAACCTGGTCGTGGCCAAGGGCTCCTCCCGGTACGACGACGCCCTGCCGGCGGGTGTGGTGCTGGCCACCGATCCGAAGGTGGGCACAGAGGTCAAGCCCGGGGCGAAGGTGACGGTGATCCTCAGCAAGGGTCGCGCGCCGGTGACGGTGCCCAACCTGGTCGGCAAGAGCCTCACCGAGGCGCGCGCCATCCTCGCGCAGCTCGGGCTGAAGCCGGTGGAGAACGTCAAGGACTCCGACAAGCCGAAGGACGAGATCCTCGGCCAGAGCCCGGCCGACGGCACCGGTGTGGAGAAGGGCACCCAGGTCAAGCTGGAGATCAGCAAGGGCCCGCCGCAGGTGGCCGTGCCCCGGGTGATCGACATGCCGTGCCAGCAGGCCAAGCAGACGCTGGAGAGCCAGGGCTTCCCGGTCAACGTCCAGCTCAACCCGAACGGCATCGTCCGGATCCAGAACCCGGCCGAGAACACGCCGGTGCCGCCGGGTACGACGATCACGGTGACGTGCCTGTGAGCGGATGCGACGGCCGCCGCCGGGTGGGGTCGCACACCCCCACCTCCGGCGGCCTGGCCCGGGCGGCCCTGCCGTACGCGGACGCGGCCGGGTCCGAGGTGGTGCAGGTCTACGTCTCGAACTCGCGGGGCTGGGCGCTGCCGGCCGGGGACCCGGCGCAGGACGCGTCGTTCCGCGACGGGTGCGGCGAGCGCGGCCTGCCCGTGTTCATCCACGCGTCGCTGCTGGTGAACCTCGGCTCCCCCACCCCGGCGACTGTGACCCGGTCGGCCGAGACGCTGGCGCACGCGCTGCGGCGGGGCCGGGCGATCGGTGCCGAGGGCGTGGTGTTCCACGCCGGCAGCTCGGTCGACGCCGGTCACGCCGAGGCGGCCCTGCGGCAGGTCCGGGAGGCACTGCTCCCGCTGCTCGACGAGGTCGCGGCCACCGGCGGACCGATGCTGCTGGTCGAGCCGAGCGCCGGGGGCGGCCGGTCACTGGCGTCCCGGGTCGAACACCTCGGCCCCTACCTGGACGCGGTCGACAGGCACCCGATGCTCGGGGTCTGCTTCGACACCTGTCACGCCTGGGCGGCCGGCCACGACCTTGCCGCCGAGGGCGGCATGACCGCCACGCTCGACACGCTGGTCGCGACAGTGGGCGCGGACCGGCTACGGCTGGTGCACGCGAACGACTCGAAGGACCTGTGCGGTTCCACCCGGGACCGGCACGAGAACATCGGCAAGGGCACCATCGGTGAGCCGGCGTTCGCCGAGCTGATGCGCCATCCGGCGACGGCCGGTGTGCCCGTACTGGTGGAGACCCCCACGGAGAAGCACGTCGGCCACGCCGCTGACATAGCCACCCTGAAGCGCCTCCACCCCTGACGGTTCCGCCCACGCGCCCCTCCCCCGCCGGACTCCGGCAGGGGCGCGGGGCGCGGCAGGGTGAGGGCGGGTCAGGCGCGCAGGGCGGTGTTCAGGATGGTGGCGGCGCGGTCGATCTGCGTGTCGGTGACGTCCAGGTGGGTGACCAGCCGGGCGGTACGCGGGCCGAGCACCGAGATCAGCAGCCCCTCCGCCCGCGCGGCCGCCGCCAGCGCGTGCGCGTCCAGCGGGTGCTTGGTCAGGTCCAGCGGCACGATGTTGGTCCGCACCGCCGCCGCGAGCACCCCGTGCGGGGCGACCGCCTCGGCCAGCCGGGCCGCCTTCACGTGGTCGTCGGCGAGCCGCTCGACGTGGTGCGCCAGCGCGTACCGGCCGGCGGCGGCCAGGATGCCGACCTGCCGCATGCCGCCGCCCATCCGCTTGCGCAGGAACCGCGCCCGGGCGATCTTCTCCGCGCTACCCACGATCAGCGAGCCGACCGGCGCGCCGAGGCCCTTGGAGAGGCAGACCGAGAGCGTGTCGAACAACACGCCGTACTCGGCCAGCGGCACCCCGTCGGCCACATGCGCATGCCAGATCCGCGCGCCGTCGCAGTGCAGGGCCACCCCGTGCTCGTCGGCGACCTCACGCATCCGCCGCAGCGTCGGCAGCGGGATCACCCCGCCGCCGCCCCGGTTGTGGGTCTGCTCCACCGCGATCGCCCGCGTGGGCACCGCGAAGTAGCCGTCCGGCCGGATCATCCCGGCCACCACGTCGGGGTCCAGCTCCGCGCCCACCGCCGGCCAGGTCCGCGAGGAGATCCCACCGTACGCGGCGGCGGCGCCCACCTCGTACGTGACCACGTGCGCGTCGGCGTCGCAGAGCAGCTCGTCGCCCGGCGGTACGTGCAGCTGGAGCGCGATCTGGTTGGCCATCGAGCCGCTCGGGGCGAACAGCGCCGCCTCGTGGCCGAACAGCGCGGCCACCTCGGTCTCCAGCGCGGTGACCGTCGGGTCCTCGCCGTAGACGTCGTCGCCCACCTCGGCGGCGGTCATCGCCTCCCGCATCCCCGGCGTCGGCCGGGTCACGGTGTCCGTCCGCAGATCGATCAGATTCCTCACATCACCCACGGAGCATCTCCGCCACCAGGAACGCCAACTCCAGTGACTGCTGGGTGTTCAGCCGGGGGTCGCAGGCGGTCTCGTACCGGTCGGGCAGGTCGAGGTCCTCGATGCCCTGGGCGCCGCCGAGACACTCGGTGACGTCCTCGCCGGTCAGCTCGACGTGCAGGCCACCCGGGTGGGTGTCCAGGCCGCGGTGCACCTCGAAGTAGCCGAGCACCTCGTCCACGATCCGGTCGAAGTGCCGGGTCTTGTAGCCGTTCGAGGACTCGTGCGTGTTGCCGTGCATCGGGTCGCACTGCCAGACGACCTTGGCGCCCGCCGCGGTGACCTTGGCGACGATCGGGGGCAGCGCGTCGCGTACCCGGTGGTTGCCCATCCGGCTGATCAGCGTGAGCCGGCCGGGGATGTTGTCCGGGTTGAGCTTCTCGCAGAGCTCGATCGCCTCGTCGGGGGTGGTCGTCGGGCCGAGCTTGACGCCGATCGGGTTGGCGATGCGGGAGATGAAGTCGATGTGCGCGCCGTCGATCTGCCGGGTCCGCTCACCGATCCAGAGGAAATGCCCGGACAGGCCGTACGCCTTGCCGTTGGAGATCCGGGTCAGCGCCCGGTCGTACTCCAGCGCCAGCGCCTCGTGCGAGCAGTGCAGCGTGACGGTGCGCAGCGCCTCGTCGTCGGTCATTCCGCAGGCCCGGATGAAGGCCAGCGCCCGGTCGATCTCGCGGGCGATCGCGTCGTAGCGTTCGCCGGCCGGGGACCGCCGGACGAAGTCCTTGTTCCAGTCGTGCACGGCGTGCAGGTCGGCCAGCCCGCCGGCCAGGTACGCCCGGAGCATGTTCATCGCGGCGGCCGAGTTGGCGTACGCCCGGATCATGCGCTGCGGGTCGGCGACCCGCGCCTCCGGCGTGGCCTCAAGGGAATTGATCATGTCGCCGCGGTAGGCGGGCAGGCCCCGGGCGTCGGTCGGCAGGGACCGGGGCTTGGTGTACTGGCCGGCGACCCGGGCGACCTTGACCACGGGCAGCGACGCGCCGTAGGTGAGCACGATGGCCATCTGGAGCAGCGTGCGGGCGTTGGCGAGCAGGTGGCTCTCGGTGTTGTCGGCGAAGGTCTCCGCGCAGTCACCGCCCTGGAGCAGGAACGCCTTGCCCTCGCAGACCAGCGCGAGCCGCTGCCGCAACTGGTCGACCTCGTAGGGCGCGACCACCGACGGCACCGTGTCCAGCACCCGGCAGACCTCGGCGACCTGGGCCGGGTCGTCCCAGGGCGGGGTCTGCGCGCGCGGCAGCTCCCGCCATCGGTCGAGGCCGAGGGCCGCGTCCTCGGCGGAGTCGGCGGTCGGGCGGCTGGTCTGCAGACCAGGGCTGCCCACGGCGGGGTGACTCAGCTGATGCCACTCATGGCGCATGAAGGAAAGCGTACGGCGACCGTCGCGATCACTCGCCGCCGAGGGGGATGGTTCCGGTCACTGGGAGGGAACCGGTGAGGGCGCCGTCGCCGGCGGCGCCGGCTCCGCCGGGTCGGCGGTCGCCTCGACCGCGCGCTCGCCGGGCACCTCGCCGGAGATGCACCAGTCCGCCCCGTTACGGGTGACGGTGAACAGCAACGACCGGGCGGCCTTGCGCGAGCCGGCGGCAACGGTGATCGAGGCGCTGACCTCCTGGCCGTTCGGGCCGGAGCGGACCTCGGTGATCGTCGCCTCGGGCACCGTGAAGTGGTCGGCGAAGTCGCCGTTCGGGCCGGTGGCGGCGGAGTCGAAGGCGGCGTGCATGGGCGCGCAGAGCTGGCTGCGGCCGGCGGCGGCGTCGCGGGCGGTGAGCGCGTCCAGGTACGCCTGCACACGTTCGCGGCTCTTGGCCGCCGCCTCCTCGGCCGGCGCCTTCCCGCTGGGCGGGGTGTCTCCGCCGTCCTGGCCGCCCGAGCCGCAGGCGGCCAGCGCCGCCGGCAACAGCGCGAGGAGAGCGAGCCCGGCGAACCGGTCCCGGTGGCTGCGACCCATCTGTCCTCCCGTCGCGTTGACTCGTCGAGCGGCGAGTGTGCCACACCCGGCCCGCGTGGCCGGGTGACTCCCCATCCTGACCCGGATCGGCGCGCTCGGCCAGGACGGCACGCGGGCGGGGAGGGGCCGGTGCGGCCCCTCCCCGCCGGGTGGGTGGTGCGTCGGCCCTCGGCTCAGCCGAGACCGCCCTTGATGGCGCCGATCAGCTCACCGTTGCTGGTGTCACCGGAGAGCTCCCAGAAGAACGCGCCACCGAGGCCCTGGCTGTTGGCGTAGCTCATCTTCCCGCCGATGGTCGACGGGGTGTCGTAGCTCCACCAGTTGCTGCCGCACTTGGCGTACGCCGTGCCGCCGACGGTGCCGGTGGCCGGGCAGCTGTTCTTGAGCACCTTGTAGTCCTCGATGCCGGCCTCGTAGGTACCAGGTGCCGCGCCGGTGGCGCTGCCGCCGGGTGCGGCCTGGGTCACGCCGGTCCAGCCGCGTCCGTAGAACCCGACGCCGAGCAGCAGCTTGCTGGACGGTACGCCCTTGGACTTGAGCTTCTGGATCGCCGCGTCCGACCAGAAGCCCTGCTGCGGGATGCCGGCGTAGGAGTAGAGCGGCGAGTGCGGCGCGGTCGGCCCCTGCGCGTTGAAGGCGCCGAAGTAGTCGTACGTCATCGGCATCAGCCAGTTGAGGTTGTTCGCGGCGCCGGCGTAGTCGGTGGCGTCGATCTTGCCGCCGTTGCTGCCGTCGGCGGTGATCGCCGCGGTGACCAGGAAGCTGGAGCCGAACTTGCTCCGCAGGGCCGAGACCACGTTCTTGAACGCGTTCGGGCCGCTGCTGTCGCACTGGAGGCCGCAGGCGTTCGGGTACTCCCAGTCGACGTCGATGCCGTCGAAGACGTCCGCCCAGCGCGGGTCCTTGACCAGGGAGTAGCAGGAGTCGGCGAACGCGGCCGGGTTCTGCGCGGCCTGGGTGAAGCCGCCGGACCAGGTCCAGCCGCCGAAGGACCAGAGCACCTTCAGGTTCGGGTACATCTTCTTGAGCTTGCGCAGCTGGTTGAAGCTGCCGCGCAGCGGCTGGTCCCAGGTGTCGGCGACGCCGTCGACGCTGTCCGCCGCGGTGTACGCCTTCTCGTAGTCGGCGTAGCTGTCCCCGATGCTGCAGCGGCCGCCGGTGGTGTTGCCGAAGGCGTACAGGATGTGGGTCAGCTTCGCGGCCGAGCCGCTGGTGTGGATGTTCTTGACGTGGTAGTTGCGGGCGTAGACGCCCCACTCGGCGAAGTAGCCGACGATCTTCTTGCCGCCGGGCGGCGGCGTGGTGGGCGGCTGCGTGGTCGGCGGGGCGGTCGTCGGCGGTGCCGTGGTGGGCGGCGCGGTGGTCGGCGGCGCCGTGGTGGGCGCGGTGGTCGTCGGCGTGCCGCCGCCGGTGCAGGAGCCGCCGTTGATCGTGCAGCTCACCGGCGCCTTGTACGCGCCGGTGCCGTTGTAGCCCCAGCTGAAGCTGGCGCCGGGGGCGAGCGTCGACGCCCAGCTCTTGTTGACCGCCACGTAGCGGTCACCGCTGCGGGTGATGTCGGCGTCCCAGGAGCTGCTGATCGAGGTGCCGGAGGGCAGCGTGAACTCGATGCGCCAGCCGTTGACGGTGGAGCTGGTGCCGTTGGTGACTGTCACCCGTCCCTCGTGGCCGGTCCCCCAGTCCTGCACCTTGGCGAAAGTGGCGGTGACGCTGCCGGCGGCCGACGCGGTGGTCATGGGCACCGCGGCGACCGCGAGCGCGACCACGGCGCCGGTGGCCCACAGGGCCCGGCGGAGCGATCTCTTCATACGGCGTCCCTCCAATAGTTAGGAAACTTTCCAAATTGATTGCTGAGACGCTACTCACGCCGTCACCACTTAGTCAAGATGTCGATGCATCGATTTCACGGGTGGCGCGGGACGGTGGGCGCCAAGGCCCGTAGCCTCGTCCCATGACCGTTTTCGACGTCCAGATCGACGCCCTCACCGGCGGCCCGGCCGACCTCGGCGGCTACCGCGGCCGCGCCCTGCTCGTGGTCAACGTGGCCTCCCGCTGCGGCCTCACCCCGCAGTACGCGGGCCTTCAGGAACTCGCCGACACGTACGCCGGACGCGGGCTGACCGTGCTCGGGGTGCCGTGCAACCAGTTCGCCGGCCAGGAGCCGGGCAGCGCCGCCGAGATCGAGGAGTTCTGCCAGATCAACTACGGCGTGACGTTCCCGCTGACGGAGAAGGTCGACGTCAACGGGCCCGACCGGCACCCGCTCTACGCGGAGCTGGTGTCCACGCCGGACGCCGAGGGGCACACCGGCGACGTGCGCTGGAACTTCGAGAAGTTCCTCGTCGCGCCGGACGGCACGGTGGCCGCCCGGTTCGGCCCGCAGGTCACGCCCGAGGATCCTGAGCTGCGCGCGGCGATCGAGAAGGTCCTGCCGGCCTGACGGGCACACCGCCGCCGGGCACGGCGAAGCGGCACGCTCCCGCGGGGAGGCGTGCCGCTGCCGCGGACCGGGTCAGCCGGCGGCGGACCGGAAGACCGGGTAGTAGCCGCCGGACTGCCCCGCGGCCGTCGGGTGGTACGACTTGCTCAGGCTCAGCACGTTCAGCGCGTGCAGCCACTTGGTCCCGCCGCTGCACAGCTGGTGGCCGACGAAGATGGAGCGGACGTCGGCGAATTTGAAGCCGGCCGAGACGGCGGCCGTACGGGTGATGTCGTCGAGCAGGTTGATGCCCTCGTTGATCTTCGCCCGGGACGTCGCGCTGAGCCCGACGCAGGTGGTGCCGAGCTGGTAGAAGACCGGGTAGCCGACCACCACGACGCGGGCCGAGGGCGAGCGGCTCTTGATGCCGTTGTAGACGTTGGCGAGGCGGCCCGGCATCGAGGTGCGGGCCACGTTCATGGCGGACTGCACGGCCGCCACGCACTGGGTCTCCCCCTGGAGCACGCAGGTGCTCATGATGTTGGCGAAGCCGACGTCGTTGCCGCCCACCGTGACGCTGACCAGCGTGGTGGTGGAGGAGAGCGCGGAGAGCTGGCTGTTGATGACGTCCGCCGTGGTGGCGCCGGAGCAGGCGACCGAACGGTACGACGCGGGCTTGATGTTGGCGTTGTAGAGCGCCGGATAGGCGTTCGTACTGCGTAGGCAGTTACCGCTCTCGGACGTGTAGCTGTCGGCGCCGACGCCGGAGGCGTACGAGTCGCCGAGCGCGACGTAGCGGTCGGACGGGGCCGCCTGGGCGGGGGCGGCCAGAGACAGGGTGACCCCGACCGAGGCGGCCAGGGTCAGGGCGAGGGTGGCAAGACGGGATCTCCGCACGTCGCACTCCTGGGGGCGTGAAGTGGTGGTGAGAGATAGATATCAATAAGATCACAGCGCATGGAAGATCACCGATTTGCGGCCGGGCGCGTATAGCGACTTACGCCTACAAATCGTTGCCGGTTTCGCGGAGCGGGCTGAAGGATTGTTCCGCCGGGATCGTCAGCCGCATCGCCGGGTCGGCGGTCTCCCGGAAACCCAGGGCACGATAGAGCGGCCGGCCGGCCGCCGAGGCCCGCAGATCCACCCGGCGCACACCCCGGTCCCGGAACCACGCCAGCAGCGCGGTCAGGCAGGCCCGGCTGTGGCCACGTCGGCGGTACGCCGGGTCGGTGCTGACGTTGAAGACGTACCCGACCAGGCCGCTCGGATCGTCCGGCCCGCCGAGTCGGCGCTCCACAGTGCCCACCGCGCAGGCCGCCAGCGACGCGCCGCCCGGCGCGTCGACCACGAAGGCGGCGAGCCACGGGTCCGGCTCAGCCAGCCAGGTACGCAGATTGTCCCGGGCGACGTCCTGCCAGCGACCCGGCGGCGTCGGCACCCCGCTCATGCCGGCGAGCATCAGCCCGCGCAGCCGCACCAGCTCGTCGGCGTCGGACGGCACCGCCCGGCGCGCGTCACCCACAGGCCGGCTCAGACGGGACGACGGCCGGCGAACCCGCACTCGACCCGGTGATACCACCGGATGTCGGTGTCCCCCTCCAGCCAGCACCACAGCACCGCCCGGCCGTCACGCTCACCGGGAAAGTCGAGCAGCACCGGGGCGATCCCCTTGACCGCGATCTCGTGCTGGTGGAACTCGTCCACCACGAGATGCAGGCGCGCCTCCAGCGCCTTCACCTCGGCGAGCCCGCCGAGCGCGCTGACGCCGTGATCGGCCAGATCGACCCGCAGCTCGGCCAGGTCGGCCCGCAGCCGGATCAGCTCGTCGACGCGCGGCCGCAACGTGGCCACCAGGTGACGCGCCTGGGCGAGAGTGAACACCGGGCCAGTATGCGGCACGACCGCGCCGGGAGAAGTCTCCACATGCTACGACCGTCGCCGGGCTTCCCTTTCACGTTCACCGGCTCTCGTGACGGACGGTCAAGTCGGGAACACGGGAGGACGGAAGTGTGCGATTATCGCACCATGGTCGATGACAGCGACTGGGCGACGGTCGGCGAGCAGATCCGGCAGGCACGTCTCGGGGTCGGCCTGTCGCAGGCTGAGCTGGCCACCCGCATCGGCCTCGACCGCACGATGATCGCCAAGGTCGAGGCTGGTGCCCGCCGCGTCGACGCGTTGGAACTTGTCCGTCTCGCCACCGCGCTCGACGTCACGATCGACTATCTCCTGCATCGACGGCCGGCCGTCATCTCTCATCGCACCGACCTGCTCGCCGAAGACGAAAACGTGGAGTCCGCGCGCAGATCCCAGCGTCTCGACATCGCACTGTCCGCCTGGCTCGGCGACGTCCGGCAGATGATCGATGTGGGAACGCTGCGTCCGAACGCCCCGACCCGATACCCCGGACCGGTCGAATCGGAGGCTGACGCGCGGATGGCCGCACGATGGCTACGCGAGGCACATCGTCTCGGCGAGGAACCGATCACCACGCTCATGGAGTTCAGCGAGCGCTGCGGACAATACGTTCTGGTCATCGACCTGCCGGGGGACGGCGCCTCCCTGATCGACGGCGACACCGCCGTGGCGGTGGTGAGCGCCAAGGGTGATCCGGGCAGGCGGCGAGCCACTGCGGCCCACGAACTCGGTCACCTGGTACTCGGCGACGAGTACTCCAGCGACCTGGCGGTGCACCTGTCCCGGGCCGATCGCGAGTCCATGATCAATGCATTCGCGGCGGAGCTGCTGCTGCCGCTTGCGGCCTTCTCCGGCCCCGTCCCGGACGGCAACCCGCGCGAACAGATCATTCGCCTGGCCGCCACGTACCGCACATCCTGGTCGCTCGCCCTCAGACAGGCCGAGCTGGCCGGCTGGCTTGACACCCCGAGACGGCGCAACCTGAACCAGGTCACCCCCACCCAGGCGGAGTTCATGGACGCCGTGGGTTGGGCGCCGCAGCCCGACCTGAACGCGGAGCGCGTTCCGCCCAGCTACTCACACGCGGTGATGCAGGCATGGCGCCGCAATCTGGTGACCGGCCCCCGTGCGGTCGAACTGCTGCACGGCCAGATCACCTCCGATGATCTACCTCCGCGCCACGACGCAGATCTGCCGCTGTGACCGACCCTGGAGCGGGTACATCGATGCTGGTCTTCGATACCACGGTGCTGCACCACTTCGCGCTCGCCGACCGGCTGGACGTCCTGGCGAGCATGGTCGCGGAAAACTCATGTGCAACCACCTCGATCGTGCTGGACGAGCTTCGGTCCGGAGCCGAGCGGCATCCGATGCTCACCTCCGCGCTGGAACTGGACTGGATTCGGGTGATCGCACTCGACGACGCGGCCGAGATCCGATGCTTCGCGGCCTGGGTCCGCAGGACCGGCGCCGGCGCCCGTCACATGGGCGAGGCCAGCGTCTTCGCCGCCGCACAGATCTACAGCGGCACCGCGGTGACCGACGATCGCGACGCGACCAGAGTCGCCCGTGCGTACGGCTTGAGCGTGCACGGAACGATCTGGCTCCTGGCGACCGCATGCGGCGCGGGCACGATGACGGAGATCGGGGCCGGTGCGATCATCGATGCGCTGCGACAGACGAACCACCGGCTCCCGTGCACCGGGGCTCAGTTCCCCGCGCCCGTCGCAATGGCCTGCTCAAGGTGGTCTCACCCCGTCAGCCCACGACGCCGGGCGTCCTCGCGCCGCCCGGAACCTCAGGCGTACTTTGACTGTCGGGGCCGGGACGAGACGGTGGGTCTGGAATGGCCGCGGGAGACCAGACGACGCCGGCAGCCTCCCGCACCTCGGCCTGCCAGGCGCGCAGCGCCCGCTTGATGCGGTCGTTCTCACCCAGCGCGTCGTCGAGCAGCCGGGTCCGCTCCCCCAGCTCGTAGACGAGCCGATGCAGCAGCGCGTCGACGTCGTCGGTCCGGTAACCGCGCCGGCCCAGTGGCGTGCGGGGCAGCTCGACGGCGCTGAGCCGGTCCGCGGTGAGCGGGCCGGCCAGCGCGTTGCGGCTGCGATAGACGCCCATCAGACCCCGCACCCGTCCGGCAGGTGGATCCGCTCGGCCGGCACCCCACCGGCGAGCAGCCGCAGCCGCGACCCGGCCACCATCAACGGTGGACCGCACAGGTAGACCTCCTGACCGGGCCGCCAGTGGTCGAACGCGACGGTGAGCGCGTCGCCCTGCTCTCCCGCCTCCGCCACCGGATCGTGCGAGAACGCGGGCACGACGGTCAGCCAGTCGTTGCTCCTCTGGAGCTTGTCCAGGCTGATCGGGTCGTAGAGGTCGGCGAAGGTGCGGGCGCCGACGACCACTGTGACCCGGCGACCGGCCGGCGCGGCGGCGACCTGCTCGACCAGGGCGCGCAGCGGCGCCAGCCCGGTGCCCCCGGCGACGAGCAGCAGGTCCGCATTCGACGCCGGATCGAGGGTCAGGCCGGTCGACCGGGGCGGGCCGAGCCAGATCCGATCATCGGGGCGTACCCGGTGCACGAGCGTGCGGGAGACGGCGGCGACGGCACGGATGTGGAATTCGATGGTGCCGTCGGCGCGCGGAGCGTTGGCCGGCGAGTACCAACGCCACCGGCCGGGCCGGCGCTCGGTGCAGACGGGCAGCGACTGACCGGGCCGGTACGTCAGGCGGCGCCAGGGGCGCACGGTCACCACGGCGATGCCGTCGGCCGCCCGGTCGTGGTCGACGACCTGCGCCGGCCACCAGGGCGGGCCGTCGCCGGCCTGCTCGACCGCACGGCGCACCGCCGCCGTGGCCCGCCGGGCGGCCCCTGCCCAGGCCGCTGCCAGCTCCGGTGTCCACCTCACCTGCCGGGACACTGTCGCGACGAGCGCGGCCTCGACGGTGAGTAGGTGCGGCAGCAGCCGGTAGCGGCGACAGGCGCGGCCGAGCACTGCCAACAGCGCCGCCCGCCCGGCCGGGTCGTCGCCACCGCTGACCAGCCGTCCGAATGCGGCGAGGAACACCGCCGCCTCCCGCTCCGGCAGCGTCGCGGGGCAGCGGTCCTCGACCGCACACCAGAAGTGGTCGGCTGCCTCGCGGGCGTACCGCATGGTGACGGACCACGACGCGGCCAGGGCGGCGGTCACGAGCCGGCCTCGTCCGAGAAGGCCCGCCGGGCCGCTTTCACCGAGTTTGCCGGCACGTCGAGCGCCCAGAGCACCCCGGCCAGGTAGTCGACCACGCGGCGGTGCTGCGCCTCGGTCAGGCCCAGGCCGCGCCACGCCCCGGCCGCCGGCCGGGCGATGTCGCCCGCCGGTCCGCCGAGAGCAACCGTGAGAGTGAGCGCCAGGTGTCCGGCGAGCCGGGCCCGATCAACCCCGACGAGGTACGGCGCCAGCTCCGCGTCCGCCGCCACCAGCCGCAGCCACCGGGCCACCGCCTCGCGCACCGCCGTCGAGCCGGGCCAGCTCTCCATCGGGTACGCCCCGAGCCCGGTCACGCCCACGGCCAGGCGCCCGGGTCGCCGGCGGCGACCAGCTCGTCCACGCGCTCCTCGGTGAGCCCGGCCGCCCGTAGCGTGCCGCGGCCCCAGCGGGCCAGCCGGCACGGATGCGGCACCCGCTCGCTGCGGCACAGTGGGCCCGTCGGCCACCGTTCCGGCACATGCACCGCCACCGCGCGTACGGCCAGCGCCACATCCTCGTCGCTGACCGGGGTGAGCGCCGGAAAGTCGTCCAGCACCGCCGCCATGAAGAGCCCTTCCGTCGAGAGTCGGAGCGGCACCGGGGCGGGCGGGGACGGCGGACGCGCTCGGGTGACGCCCCACCGGAGCCCAGCACCCGCCCCGGGCCATGCGTCCACCCTCGCCAGCTTGCGGCTCATGGGGTACGACTACGCTCTGCACTTGCGCTGTACCAGCTCTGAAGTCGAGCCGCTAAGCTGCTGGCGGCCGGTCTCGACGCACTCGGAGGCGAGCCGATGACGACCGTGCAGAAGTGGACCGGGCGGGAAACCCGGATGCTGCGGCACGCGCTGCGGATGAGCATCCGCGACTTCGCCGAACACCTCGGCGTCAGCGAGCGCACCGTGTCGAAGTGGGAGGCCGGCCGGGATGCGGTGCAACCTCGACCGGAGATGCAGGCCGCTCTCGACACCGCTCTGGTCAGAGCCAGCGATGAGGCGGTCGCCAGGTTCTGCCAAGCGACGGGCAACGAGCCTCCCGTCCCTGCTGCTTCGGTGACTTCCGGATACCGCATCCACTCCCACAAGTTCATCCCGGCCCACGTCGGGGCGGCTGCGGTACGGGAATTGGCGACTTTGCCGCGGGTGAAGCCCCGCCCGCACGAGTGGCTGCACGTATCGACGACCGATGTGCCGCATCCAGACGGGCAGTGCACAGCGCACGTCTTCGCCTGCGGCGTGGTGGTGCTGCACCTTCAGCAGGAACTCATCTTCAGAAGGCTGGCGGAACTCGCCGCCTGGCGGTACGCCAGCTACGAGGACGACCTACCGTGGGCGACCCGGCAGCTCGAACGGCTGCTGTCGGATCAGTTTGACCGACGAGAAGTGGTCGCGGAGTACGTGATGTCGATGTACCTTCCCCAGGAAATGGGGTGCCGCCCCGAGGAACTGAACAACGCCGTCCGCTTGTTGAGTTTCCCGTCAGTGCTGGTGAACCGTCATGCGGCACCCCGACCACAACCTGTGCCCGAGCACGTCGAGCGGACGTTGTTGACCAAGGGATTCGACGAGCCCACGGCTGTGCCGTTCGGAATCGTCGGAGTATCCGTCGGCTTCGCGACCTGGTCCGGACTCGCCTACCACGCAATCTCACCGGAGCGAGCCCTTACCGCCGACGAACTGGTCTCGCTTGAGATCGACGTGCAGATGCTCTGGGCCTACTGCCGGCAGGTCCAGCGAGTGGTGGAGAACGGGCGAGACCCGGTGGTGCCTCACGGGTTCGGCTGGCGGTTCCTGAGAGCTGCCCACTCGCGACTCACCACCGCACGAGTGCAGGAGACCGCGCAGCACTGCATGATGCGTCAGGCAGCCGTGACGACCAGCGGCCTACCCGAGCGCCTGACGCAGGCCCAGGCGGCGCTTCGCGAAGCAGAGACGACGGCTGGCAGAGTCGGGGCATGAGCGGCAAGCGGGCGGCCCTGATCGTCATCGACATGCAGAACGGCTTCATCAACGACCGGAGCCGACATGTCATCCCGAAGGTCGTGGAGCTGGTCGAACGGTGGGAGGCCACGGGCAGACCGATCGTCTTTACGCGCTACTACAACTATCCGAACAGCCCGTTCGAAAGGCTGATCCACTGGTCGAAGATGCAGCATGTGCCGGAGACAGAGATCGTCCCTGAACTGCGCCGACACGCTGCTCGCGCGCGAGCCGTTCTCGAAAAGCCCATCTACTCGTACTTCACGAACCAGGGCGCGAACCTGACTGCTCGGGAGGGCTGGACCGATCTGGTGTTCTGCGGGGTGGCCACCGAGAGCTGTGTCCTGAAGTCAGCGGTGGACGCGTTCGAGCGCGATCTGACGCCATGGGTGGTCACCGATGCGTCGGCCAGCCACGGCGGTCAGGCCGCACACGAGGCGGGCATCCTGGTGGCGCAGCGTTTTGTCGGTGCCGGCCAACTCATCGACACGAAGACAGTCAACGAGTTGTTCGATCATCGGTGATCGTACGACCGTCCACCACTACCGGTGGCACAACTTTCCACCGGCCGGTGGAACCCTCGGAGACTCTGAAGGAAGGTAGGCGGCTGGCCACGCCAACCCTTGGGAAGTCAGCCTCCGCCCATCGCTCCACCAGACCACTGCTCCACCGGTCGCGGATCTCGTAGTGACCTCCTCTGGCTCCATCCGCAGAGAACCTTCGGTCGCCAACGGACGGCGAAGGCACCAAAGCCGCCATAACAGCCAAGTCACCGCTGTCCGCGCCGACCTCAAAGACTTCAGAAAATTCCCCACACTTCCCCGATATTTCGGAACTTCGAGTTCGCCTTCCAATCGAACCACGTTACTCATGTCTGGCAGTTTTTGGACGACTCCTTGACAAGGAGGCCGCTATCCCACCAAGTACAGGTGGCACTCACGCTAGATGAACTGGTCGTGCGGAAAGGCCGCCCGTTATCGTAGACCTCAATCGTGCCGGACTGACCCTGAGAAGACCAATCCACCTCGACTCGCCAGTCAACGTCATACTTGGAAATCACAGATGAGACAACAAAGCTCTCGGCCTCATCAATGGCGACCTGATAGGGGAACTTCGCGGGATCCAGCCGAGCATTGCGTTCGCCACCGATTGATCCTGTTGTCTTGGACGTTACGGACGGCGGATTCTTGTCAAGATTGGCCTCCAGGTATCTGTACTCGAATGGCTCGCCGCACTGTATATCCACAAGCGTCCCAATGAGGGGCGCCCTGCGAAGACCCACCACGACTACTCGGATGCGATCGATGACAACCCTGGCGTCCGAGACTCCTTGAATAGTAAGCAGCACTTCGTGCCTGTTGACACGCACTGCCCCCTGCTGCCGCGCCCAGGCGGGCCAGTCGATCCATCCGTCATTGGACTGAGGAATTGGACGAGGAGCATTGGGCAGAACCCATCCCTCCCGGCAATACTCGTCAGACTGTTGAACGGCAACGGTTAGCGGCGGCGAAACGTCAGGAGTAGCAGTCGGTGCACCGGACGCCGAAATCCCGGATGATGGAGCCTGCGGTTGGTTGGCCGCCAGTAGATGAGGGACGATAGACGCAACGACGGCAGATACAGCAGTAATCGCAGCTGCCGCTACCGTACCAATCAGTGCGAGCTTAGCAATCTGACGATCGGATGAATGCGATTGATTCGACGAGGCCGGGTTTCGCCTTCGCCTCATTGGCGGCATTGCAACCTCTAAATTCGTAGAATCTGTGGATCACGCGCCTATCGACCCTACTCCACTGGAGATGATTCACCTGAAGAGGCTGACGGCAGACTGAAGAGCTCCGACCGGCCTGCCGCTCACCACAGAGGGGCTTCGTCGACACCCGCCACTGTAAAGGCACCGATCATGTAAGCCAGAGAAGCCAGATCAGGCCGCCCTCTTCCCATTGTGGGGGCAGGCGCAAGATCGACCTGTGCGTATCTTACAAGTGGACGGCCGGCCCGTTGGGACTCGACGCGCCATCCGACTTCCAAGCCGCAGCATGCGAAAACGGTCGTTGCAGACTCCTGACATTCCTCGATTGAATCGATTAGGCATCGGAGACACCCCTAACGTCCTCGGTGCCTGCCGTCGCAGCTTGATTTAATCACTCACAGTCCACAGTGGCAGGATCCCCAGCGGTCTACACGCGCAACTTGACCGAAGGAGTGAGACGTAAGACCCAATCAGGCAGTGGTCGACCACCTATCAGGACTGGACGCGTTCCGCCTCCTGCACGAACGTGTCGCTCCGCCGGGCCCCCATCCGGTCCAGCTCGTCCAGCACCGCCCCCACCCCGTCCGCACCCACCAGCACCGTGACGCGCAGCCGGGCCGACAACGGCTGGTCCTGCCAGTAACCACGCGGCAGCAGGCTGGCCTGTGGCGTCGTCGTCGCCACGGCGGCGTCGCTGACGATGACCGAGATCGCGCCCGCGCGCAGCAGCGCGTCGCGCAGGTCGGCGCTGTTCGCCGCCGGATCAGGCTCCAGCAGCGCGGTGACCACCCGTACCCGCTGGCCTGGTGGCACGGCCGGTTCGCCGACCGGTGCCGCCGCGGTACGGCGCCGGGGGGCGCCGGGCGCGGTCAGGCTGGTCACGCCGCCCAGGTGGTACGCGTCGGCACCCTGTTGCGCCTGGTCCAGGCGCTCCTGGTCGGCGAGCAGCACGCGCAGGCCGATGAGTGCCTGCACCCCGGCGGCGATCAGCCAGGTCAGGACGAAGGAGAACGCGACCACGCTGACCACGCCGACGAGCTGGCGCCACAGCAGGCCGCCTCCGCCGCCGAGGAACAGCCCGTCGGCGCCGAGCGGGTTGACGCCGCGGTTGCCGAACAGGCCGAGCAGGAGCGTGCCGAGCATGCCGCCGACGAAGTGCACGGCGAGCACGTCGAGCGCGTCGTCGAGGCGCAGCAGGTATTTCAGCTTCAGCGCGAAGTGGCAGACCAGGCCGGCCAGCGCGCCGATCGCCACGGCCGAGGCCGCGTTGACGTACCCGGCGGTCGGGGTGACAGTGGCGAGGCCCGCGACCGCGCCGGAGACCGCGCCCACGACGGTGCTGTGTCCGTCGGTGACGCGTTCGAGCGCCAGCCAGACGAGCATCGCCGCGGCGGCGGCGAGGTGCGTGTTGAGGACGGCCTGCGCGGCGAGGCCGTTGGCCTGGAGTCCGTCGCCGCCGTTGAAGCCGAACCAGCCGAACCAGAGGATGCCGGCGCCGACGATGGTCAGCGGGATCGAGTTCGGTGGTGCGGCGGTGTGCGGCCAGTCCCGGCGCCGGCCGACGACGAGCAGCACGGCGAGGACGGCGGCGCCGGCGCTGGCGTGCACGACGAGCCCGCCGGCCCAGTCCTGGGTGCCGAACTTGGCGAGCCATCCGCCGGGGTGCCAGAGCCAGTGCGCGATCGGCGCGTAGACCACAATCGACCAGACCGCGAGGAACAGCACCCACCCGCCGAACCTCAGCCGACCGGCGGTGGCGCCGGTGACGAGCGCCGGTGTGATCACCGCGAACATCATCTGGAACAGGACGAACGCCAGCGTCGGGATGGTGATCCGGCCGTCGACGACGTGCAGGTTGGGTGCGGGCGGCACCTTCAGGTCGGTGAGCCCGAACAGTTCCAGGTTGCCGAAGAGTCCGCTGCCGGCGTCGTCGCCGAAGGCGATGGTGTAACCGACGAGCACCCAGGTCAGGCTGACCACGCCCAGCGCGATCATGTTCTGTTGCAGCATCGCCAGCACGTTGCGGGTGCGGACCATGCCGCCGTAGAACGCGGCGAGCCCCGGCGTCATGAACAGGACGAGGCCGGCGCAGACGAGCACCCAGGCGGTGTCACCCGCGTTCGGAGCGGACACGGTTTCCCTCGTTCTCTCGCAGGTGGACGGAGTCGCGGACGGTGTGCATCACGGTGTCCTTGACCCGATCGTGGTTGGGCACCGGCGCGAAGTGCCGGTCCGGCAGCAGCAACAGCCAGGTGGCGATGTTGAACGGCCCGGTCAGCACCGGGATGCCGAGCGGGGTGAGCATGGTGGTCAGCGCCATCTGCACGAACAGCGTCAGCGCGATGCCGAACAGCGTGTAGACGGTGACCAGCGCGCCGGGGCGGTGCGCCACGGCGCCCACCACGATCGCGGTCAGCACCGCGTTGAAGGCGAACAGCCCCTTGTCCAGGGACGCGCCGTCGGCGCCGAACCAGAGCGCCAGCAGTGTCGCGCCGACCGCGCCGATCACCGCGAACAGCGCCGACCAGCGGGAGTTGATCAGCAGGGCGACGAGGATGAGCAGGCCGGTGACCCAGCTCTCGATCAGGTAGACCTGGGACACGCCCTTGAAGAAGACCGGGATGAGGCCCCAGTCGAACGTGCCGCCGGTCAGCGATCCCTCACCGGGGAACTTCGGGGTCAGCTTGGTGAGCACCGTGAACCTGTCGAACTGGTACGCCGCCATCAGCAGGAACCAGGTCGTGAGCACGAACGGGAACGTGTAGGCGGTCAGGTTCCAGCGTTTGAAGACGGCGTTGAGGGCGAGCGTGACCACCACCGTGCCGATCGCGCCGAGCACGAGGTAGAGCCACATCAGCGGACGCTGGTCGAGGAACGTGGGCACCGCGAGCCCGGTCAGCAGCGGACTGAAGCCGAACAGGCCCTTGCGCCAGCTCGACATGTCGACCCGCAGCGCCAGCGCGGTCGCGGTGCCGACGACCAGGCCGAGCACGCCGCCGCCGAACACCCGGGGCGTCCCGTTCTCGAACGCGCCCCAGGCGAGCGCGATCAGGATCAGCAGGCCGCTGAGCGGATTGTTCTGGAGCACCACCTGCGCGGCGCCGCGCAGGCTGGCGTCGACGAACCCGGCCGCCGGGTTCCGATCGGCCAGATGGCGCCAGCCACGTCCGATGTCGGCCATGTCGCTGCTCTCCTCGCCTCAACGCCAGCTGAAGACCGGCGGGAAGGTGCAGCCGGTCACCTCTTCGCGGGCGGCAGTGCAGAACGCGCGTACCGCGGCGCGGACCGGTTCGGTCTCCTGACCCAGCACCTTGAACACCAGGCCGGCGTCGTTCGGCAGCCGGCTGACGGCGGTGGCCAGCGGTGTCTGCTCGTCCCACACCGGCGTCGCGGTCCGCTCGAAGACCCTTGCCGCCCGGTCCGGGTCGGTGAGCAGCACGGCGTTGCCGAAGACGTGGAAGCGGTCCATCATCCCGATCCGCGACACCGGGAACCGGCCGGGCGTGATGACGAACTTCTCCACGAACAGCGGGCGTCCGTCGGGCCGCTGCGCCCGCAGCGTGGTGGAGAACAGGTCGTACGCGAAGATCTCGCCGTCGCGGTAGTACTTGCGGCCGGGCTGGAGGACCTCGGCGTACAGCATGGTGGCGGTCTCCGGCAGCCGGACCACGGTGTCGGAGACGAACCGGCTGCGCCGGAACGGGATCACCGGTTCGGGCAGGAACTCCAGGTAGGCGTCCTGCGCCAGGGTGAAGCTCTGGGTCTGGGTGCCGTAGTTGGCGTCCATCTCCTGGATCTTGGTGGCGGCCTGGGTGACCAGGTGCGCCTGCGCGCCCGGCCCCAGGTCGACGTCGATGCGCAGCCGGTCGCCCTGGAGCACGCCACCGGAGGTGGTGAGGATCATGACGCAGGGCAGGCCCGGCATCTCCTCGTCCCAGTACAGCGCGCGCTGCACCAGCAGCGGCGACTGCCGGAAGACGTCGCGCAGGATGGTCCGGTCCTCGCGCCGCTCGAACCCCAGCCGGAGGATGCCCACCTTGCCGTTCGCGGCGGCCGGCAGCTGCGCCGGCTGGTCCTGGTACGGCGCGAGTTCCCGGACGGAGTCCAGAGTGGTCATGCGAGGACTTCGGCGTCGAACAGCGCGTTGCGGCGGACCAGGTCCACCAGGTCGTCGATGCCCTCGCCGGTCTTGCAGTTGGTGAACACGAACGGCTTGCCGCCGCGCATCATCTCGGCGTCGCGGGCCATCACGTCCAGGTCGGCGTCGACGTACGGGGCCAGGTCGGTCTTGTTGATCACGAGGATGTCGGACTTGGAGATACCGGGGCCGTTCTTGCGCGGGATCTTGTCGCCGGCCGCCACGTCGATCACGTAGATGAAGTAGTCGACGAGCGCCGGGCTGAAGGTGAGCGTGAGGTTGTCGCCTCCGCTCTCGATGAGCACGACGTCGCTGTCCGGGAACCGCGCCTCCATGTCCTCGACCGCGGCGAGGTTCATGCTGGGGTCCTCGCGAACGGCGGTGTGCGGGCAGGCGCCGGTCTCCACGCCGACGATGCGTTCCTCCACCAGCACGCCGGTCAGGGCGCGGCGGACGTGCTTGGCGTCCTCGGTGGTGACCACGTCGTTGGTGATGACCAGGATGCGCAGGCCCTGCTCGACCAGGCGGGGCACGACGGCCTCGATGATGGCCGTCTTGCCGCTGCCCACCGGGCCGCCGACGCCGATCCGACTCGCTGATTTCATCTTTGAAAAAGCCCTTCAGGTGATGAGCGCTCAGCTCATGAACATCCGTACGTGTGCGTGCTGGTGTGCGCCGGCCAGCACGTCGAGGTGCGGCGCGAAGCTCTGCATGTCGTCGAGCCCGGCGGTGCGCACCTCCTCGTAGTCCTCGCCGACCCGCTCGTTCACCGCGAAGAGGATCGACTGGGTGTCGAGGTGGTCCACCCGCATGAGCCGGACCGCCGCGCCGAGCACCATGGAGGCCGCGCCGTACTGGTGGGCGGCGAACGCGTCCGCCTCGTCCACGCCGAGTTCGGCGAAGAGCACGCCGAGCGCGACCGGGTAGGTGACCGGGACGCCGGCGCCGCTCTCCGCGACGCGCTTGCGCAGGAGGGACTCCCCCACCACCCGTTCGGCGGCCTCGGCCAGCTTGCGCCCCATGCGGACGGTCATCGTCCGCGTCTCCTCGTTGATCTTGCGCAGGTGTACGGCCTCGTCGGCCGCCCGGATCCGGTCGAGGTCACCGGCGCGGGCGGCGCGGTGCGCCACGAGCAGCGCCACTCCGTCACCGGTGGCGGCGGCGCGCGTGACGGTACGCACGAACTCCTGCAACGTGGCCCGGTCGTGCACCGCCCCCTGTTCGACCGCCGTCTCCAGCCCGTTGGAGAAGGAGAACGCGCCGACCGGGAAGACCGAGTCGCCGAACTGGAGCAGCTTCAGGGCCTCGGTCACCGTGGACACCCCGGCCCTCAGTTCAGGTCGGCGGGCAGGTGCGTGTGCGGGGTCGAGTCGGCCCCGCCGAACAGCCGCCGCGACTCGTGCGGGGCCAGGTACGCGATGATCTCGGTGCCGGGGATGAACTCGTGGGTGAGGCCGGTGAACGCGTGGGTCCGCATCACCGAGTCCATCACCTTGCGGTCCACAGTGAGCGGAACGTACATCTTGGTGCCCTTCACCACCGCCGGCCAGTGCTGGTTGCCGATCGCGTGGCCGAGTTCGACGGCCGAGCGGATCACCATGTCCAGGGACTCCCCGTGCAGCGTGTCGAGGTGCACGACCATCACCTCGCCGAGCGCGATCCGGGCCACCACCGCGGTCGCTGTGGCGTCGTCCCAGGCCAGCACGTCGCCGTCGCGCAGCCGTACGCCGCGGGCCAGGGACAGCGCCAGTTCGGTGCCGAGGCTTGTGGTCCGGCGCAGCCGGCTCTTCTGGGCGTCCCACTGGTCGAGGACCAGGTCGTCGACCTTGGCCTCCCGGAGCCGCTCGGTCCAGGCCGGCTCGTTCACGTTGCCGAGTACCGTTTCGACGAGCATGTGTTCTCCTTTCACGCGACCCCGCCACCGGCCCGGCCGGGGGCTGGCACCGCGCCGGGTCAGCTGAAGAAGTAGAGCTGGCTGAGGGGGAGGTTCTTGGCCGCCGGCACCGTCGCGTGCACGCCGTCCATCTTCACGGCGAAGGTCTCCGGGTCGACCTCGAGCTTCGGCGTACGGTCGTTGCGCACCATGTCGCGCTTGGTCAGGTTGCGGCAGCCGTAGACCGGCATGACCTGCCGTTGCAGGCCGAGCTGTTCGGCCACACCCGACTCGTGCGCGGCCCGGGACACGAACGTCACGCAGTTCTTGGCGACCTGGGTGCCGGTGGCGCCGAACATGGGCCGGTAGTAGACCGGCTGCGGGGTGGGCAGCGAGGCGTTCGGGTCGCCCATGATCGACCAGGCGATCATGCCGCCCTTGAGCACCATCTTCGGCTTCGTGCCGAAGAACGCGGGCTCCCAGAGGACCAGGTCGGCGAGCTTGCCCGGGCTGACCGACCCGATGACGTGCGAGACGCCCTGGGTGATGGCCGGGTTGATGGTCATCTTGGCGACGTAGCGCAGGACGCGGAAGTTGTCGTTGGCGTCGGAGTCCTCGGCCAGCTTGCCGCGGACGTTCTTCATCTGCCCGGCGAGCTGGACGGTCCGCAGCCAGGTCTCGCCCACCCGGCCCATGGCCTGCGAGTCGCTCTGCATCATCGAGATGACGCCCTCGTCGAGGAGCACGTCCTCGGCGGCGATGGTCTCGGTGCGGATCCGGCTCTCCACGAAGGCGACGTCCGAGGGCACCTTCGGGTTGAAGTTGTGGCAGACCATGATCATGTCGTACAGCTCGGACTGGCTGTTGATGCCGTACGGCACCGTCGGCGTGGTCGAGGCGGGCAGCACGTTCATCTGGCCGGCGACCTTGATGATGTCCGGCGCGTGCCCGCCGCCGGCGCCCTCGGTGTGGAAGGTGTGGATGGTGCGGCCCTCGAAGGCGGCGATGCTGTCCTCGATGTAGCCGCTCTCGTTGAGCGTGTCGGTGTGGATGCTGATCTGGACGTCGTACTCGTCGGCGACGGCCAGGCAGGACCGGATCACCGCGGGCGGCGCGCCCCAGTCCTCGTGGATCTTGAAGCTGGGCACCCCGGCCATGATCTGCTCGACCAGCGGCGCCCGGCCGCTGCTGTTGCCCTTGCCCAGCAGGCCGATGTTGATCGGCAGGTTCTCGAAGGCCCGCATCATGTTGTGGATGTTCCACGGGCCGGGCGTGATGGTGACGCCGTTGGTGCTGTCGCTGGGCCCGGTGCCGCCGCCCCACAGGGTGGTGACGCCGTTGCTGAGCGCGGCGTACACCTGCTGCGGGGTGACCAGGTGGACGTGCGCGTCGATGCCGCCGGCGGTCAGGATCAGGTGCTCACCGGAGATCGCGTCGGTGCCCGGACCGGTCACCAGGCCCGGGGTCACCCCGTCCATGATGTTGGGGTTGCCCGCCTTGCCGATCCCGGCGATCCTGCCGTCCTTGATCCCCACGTCCGCCTTGACCACGCCGAGCAGCGCGTCCACGATGGTCACGTTGGTGATCACCAGGTCCACCACGCCCTCGGCGCTCGTGGCCTGGCTGGCACTGCCCATGCCGTCGCGCAGGGTCTTGCCACCGCCGTACATGACCTCGTCACCGAGGACCCGCAGGTCCTTCTCGATCTCGATGTAGAGGTCGGTGTCACCCAGCCGGATCTGGTCGCCCGTGGTCGGGCCGTACATTCCGGCGTATTCCTGCCGTGAGATCTGACTCATGCGTTGTCGCTCCAGCTCTGGCGCATCTGAGAGTGGCCGGGCTACTTGCCCTTGCCCTTGCCTTGGTCCTGGCCCTTGCCCTGGTCCTGCTGCTGCGACGTGGTCTTGAAGCCGCGCGTCTGGGCCTGGTGGAGCGCCTCGGCCCGGTCCGGCCGGTAGCCGGGGATCGGCCCGTCGCCGGTCCAGCCCTGGACCAGGCCGTTGAAGCCGTACACCCGCTGGGAGCCGCCGTACGGGACGAGTTGCACGGTCTTGCGGTCGCCGGGCTCGAACCGGATCGAGGTCGTGGCCGGGATGTTCAGCCGCTTCCCGAACGCCGCCGGGCGGTCGAACTCCAGGAAGCGGTTGGCCTCGAAGAAGTGGAAGTGGGAACCGACCTGGATGGGCCGGTCACCGGTGTTGTGCACGACCACCTCGGTCACCGGCCGCCCGGCGTTGAGTTCCAGAGGTTGGTCGCTGAGCTTGTAACCGCCGATGGGCCGAAGGTGCTTGGAGTTCGGTCCCGGGTGTTGCTTCGCCATGTCGCCCCCGCTCCGCCGGAGACCGTGGCCTCCGGTCGCTGCTCTACTGGATGGGTGAGTGGACGGTGATCAGCCGTGACCCGTCGGTGAAGACCGCTTCGACCTGGAGCATCGGGATCATGTCCGCCACGCCGGGGATCACGTCGTCGGCGGTGAGCACGTGGCTCGCATCGTTCATGACCTCCTCGACGGTCTTGCCCTCGCGCGCGCCTTCGAGCGCCGCGGCGCAGATCACCGCCACGGCCTCGGGGTGGTTGAGCTTGACCCCGCGCGCCTTGCGGGCGTTCGCGACCATCGCCAACGAGTGGATCGTCAGCTTGTCGAATTCCTTCGGCGTGAGATGCACGTCGCGATCCCTTCACGTACTTTCGACTATGTCGTCACACTAGGAGGGGTTTATGGGCAAAACAGGCTTTCGGTGAGATTCCCGGAATCGGCGTGCGCCCGCCTGCGCCGGACGCTGCCGGGGCCGCTCCTGCACACGGACGGGGAAAGGGTGAACCGGTCGGCGTCGTACGACTCCGCGGACTCCTACCGGGAGTTCCGCCATCCGCTCGCGGCGCTCGTGCTCGCCGTCGTCACCGCCGGCGCGTTGGACGCCTTCGCGTTCCTGCGGTACGGCGCATTCGTCGCCAACCAGTCCGGCAACGCCATCTTCCTCGGCATGGGACCGGCCGGCGGGCATCGCACCTGGCCGGTCTCGGCGGCCTCGATCATCGCGTTCGCCACCGCCGCCGGACTGACGAACCTGCTCCGCCGCCGGACCCGGCCGACGGCGGCGCCGCTCGTCGACATCGCGGTCACCGAGGCCGCCATGATCGTCTGGACGGTGCTCAACCTGACGCTCGCGTACGGCCGGGACGGCACAGCGTCCCGGGTGCTGCTCGCCGCCGCCGGAGCGGTCGCCATGGGCAGCCTGACCACTGTGGCGAGCCGGACCGCGGGCATCGCGACGCCGATCACCTACCAGTCGGACACCACGACCAAGACCGGTGAGCGCGCCGCCCGCTGGCTGCTCGGTCCCGCCGCCGGCCGGGGCCGGGCCCGGCGGGGCACCCTGCTCGGGCTGCTCGCCCTGGTCAGCTACAGCGTCGGCGGCGCAGTCGGCACGCTCGCCCAGCACCAGCCCCGCTGGGTGCCACTGTGGGGGACGCTCGCGCTGGCCGTGCTGATCCTGCTGCTCCGCCGGCACCGGCGACCGGGACCGGCGGCGCGGCCCGGCTGAGCGTCAGTCCGCCTGGGCGGCGAGTTCCCGGGCCCGGTCCCGGGCCGCCTCCAGCGCCGCCAGCATGGCCGCGCGTACGCCGTGGTTCTCCAGCTCGCGGATCGCCGAGATGGTGGTGCCCGCGGGCGAGGTGACCGCCTCGCGCAGCTTCACCGGGTGTTCACCGGAGTCGCGCAGCATCACCGCCGAGCCGATCGCGGTCTGCACGATCAGCTCGTGCGCCACCTGGCGCGGCAGGCCGAGCAGGATGCCCGCGTCGATCATCGCCTCGACCAGCAGGTAGAAGTAGGCCGGGCCGGAGCCGGAGAGCGCGGTGACCGCGTCCTGCTGCGACTCGGGCACCCGGACGGTGGCGCCGAGCGGGGAGAACATCTCCTCCGCCAGGGCCAGATGCTCGCCGGTGGCGTACGCGCCCGCCGAGATCGCGCTCATCGCCTCGTCGACAAGCGCCGGGGTGTTCGTCATCACCCGGACCACGGGGGTGCCCTCTGGTAGCCGGCGGTTGAAGAAGGCGGTCGGCAGGCCGGCGCAGAGCGAGATGACCAGCTTGTCGGCCGGCACCTTCGGGCCGATCTCGTCCAGCAGCGCGGCGGCGTCCTGCGGCTTGACCGACACGGCCAGCACCTCGGCCTCGGTCACGGCGGTGAGGTTGTCCACCACCCGTACGCCGTAGCGGTCGGCCAGCTCCCGCGCCCGCGCCGGCCGCCGCGCGGTGGCGAGCAGCCGCTCCACCGGCCAGCCGGAACGCAGCAGCCCGGAGAGCATCAGCTCACCGATCTTGCCGGCGCCGATCACCGCGACCGTGTGCACCTGGCGTGCCATCAGCCGTACCCCTTCCCGGGTCACGTGGGCAGGGCGTGGCGGGCCGGATCGCCGGCCCGCCACGCCCGTGCGCCGTCGATCAGCTGCCGAAGAAGACCTCGGCCTCGGCGTACCGCTCCAGCGGCACGGTCTTCAGCTCGCGGGTGGCGTCGGCGAGCGGGACGCGGACGATGTCCGTGCTCTGCATCGCGACCATCTTGCCCCAGTCGCCCTCGTGCGCGGCGTCGATCGCGTGCAGGCCGAGCCGGGTCGCCAGCACCCGGTCGAACGCGGTCGGAGTGCCACCGCGCTGGATGTGGCCGAGCACCACGGTGCGGGCCTCCTTGCCGGTCTTCGCCTCCAGCTGCTCGGCCAGCCACTGGCCGATGCCGCCGAGACGGACGTGACCGAACGCGTCCAGCTCCTGGTTGTGCAGGACCATCTGGCCGTCCAGCGGCTGGGCGCCCTCGGCGACCACGACGATCGGGGCGTACTGGTGCTGGAAGCGCTTCTCGACGTAGCCGGCGACCTGCTCGACGTCGAACTGCCGCTCCGGCAGCAGGATCACGTTGGCGCCACCGGCGAGGCCGGCGTGCAGGGCGATCCAGCCGGCGTGCCGGCCCATGACCTCGACCACCAGGGTGCGGTGGTGGCTCTCCGCGGTGGTGTGCAGCCGGTCGATCGCCTCCATGGCGATGTTGACGGCGGTGTCGAAGCCGAACGTGTAGTCGGTCGCACCGAGGTCGTTGTCGATCGTCTTCGGCACACCGATGACGTTGACGCCCAGCTCGTGCAGCTTGGTGGCGACGCCGAGCGTGTCCTCGCCGCCGATCGCGATCAGCGCGTCCACGCCCTGGGCGGCGAGGTTGTCCTTGATCCGCTCCACGCCGTTCTCGATCTTGAACGGGTTGGTGCGGGACGAGCCGAGGATGGTGCCGCCGCGCGGCAGGATGCCACGCACCTCGGCGATGCCGAGCGGCTTGGTCAGGCCCTCGAGCGGGCCCTTCCAGCCGTCCCGGAAGCCCACGAACTCGTGACCGTAGGTGGCGACGCCCTTGCGGACCACCGCCCGAATCACCGCGTTGAGACCTGGGCAGTCGCCGCCGCCGGTGAGCACGCCGATACGCATGATCTGCTCATCCTCCTGGAGCATCAGGTGAAGCCCGGATAAGCCCCAGGATATGTGTCAGATCAGACCATCGGCGCCGTTGCCGGCCCGGGGCGGGCCGTCACTGCGCACTGTAGTCGGCACAGGTGTACGCCGACACCGCACCCCGGGCCGTTCCGGACGGCGGACGGGCTACCCGTCAGTAGCTGACCTCGTGGTTCTCCCCCGCCTTCGGCGGCTTGCCGGTCACCGCCGCCTTCGCGAAGCCGAGCAGGTTGACCACGGTGCTGCCGGGCGAGTCCCAGTACTCCGCCGACCCGGCGTGCACCTTGATCAACGTGATCCCGGGCGTGTCCAGCCCGTCCGGGAACCACGCCTTCAGCACCGGACTCCACAGCTCCTTCGCCCGGTCGGGGTCCCACTCCTCGGTGGCGGTGCCGGCGACCGACACCCAGGCGTGGTGGCGCTGGTCGGAGAAACCGACGTTCACCTGCGGGTTGACCCGGATCTGCCGCACCTTCGCCGAGTCGGCGTACGCGAAGAACCACAGGTCGCCGTCGAAGTCCGCCTCCTGCAACCCCATCGGGCGGCTGATCAGACGCCCGTCCACGCCGGTGGTGGTGAGCAGGCAGATCCGGGCGTCCCTGATCAGCTCGGTGACCCGGCGGCGGGCGTCCGCGGCGTTTGTCGGCTCATTGCTCATGGGGCACTCCTGTCTCGGATCGGCGTAGATGCCGCTCCCGTGCCCTGGGCGGAACCGGTCAAACCTCCCGCGCCGTCATCGCCCGCCACCGCGCCAGGTTGTGCCGCGCGTCCACGAGCGCGTCGTGCCGGTCGGCCTCGGCGTCCGGCAGCCGGGGGCGACCCCGGTCGTCCCAGAGCTGGCGCAGCTCCTTGGTGAAGCGGGGGATCTCCCGGGGCAGCGCCGGCATCGCGCCCCAGAGCTGGGCCAGCACGACGTGGTCGTAGGCGGCGTACCAGGCCCACAGCTCCAGCTGCTCGCCCGGCCGGTCCCGCACCGGCTCCAGCAGGAACTCGTGCAGGTCGTCCCGGATGCGCGCGCGGGAGCGCCAGGCCCGGTCGGCCGGCGACGGGAGCTTGTCCAGCACGTTGCGCCGCACCCAGGGCACCGCCCGGGAGTCGTCGAACTCGGTGGAGACCGCGTAGAACTCGCGGCCGTACTCGTCGACGACGCCGATCGACACCAGGTCGACGATGCGGCCGTCCTCGATGAATTCGCAGTCGTAGAAATAGCGGTAGACCATCGCCCCCATCCTCGCCCATCACCGGCACGGACCGGTCGCCGGGGCGTCCGCCGAGGTCGGCGCGTGTGCCGGCGGCGGGCGGGCATGGTCACGGAAGTGTTTCCGGGGGTGTACAGCACGCGACGAGAGCGTCATGATCTGATGTGTACCGCCGTCGGGCGCCGAACCGGTTGAGCTGCCTCGTACCGGGAATGACAGCTTCACCCGGTGTGCGAGTCGTGACTTCTGACCGGGGAGGGGTTGAGCCGTGGAGTCTCGCCTGCCGGAGCCGGGTGACGCGCTCACGGGTGTGGAGATGTTCGCCGGGCTCGAGCCGGAGGTGCGGCAGCGTGTCATCGCCGCGGCCGTACCGCGCACCTACCGCAAGGGCCAGCTGCTCTTCGTCGAGAACGATCCCGGTGAGTCGCTGATCGTGCTGCGCCGCGGCGCGGTGGCGGTGTTCCGCACCGCGCCGACCGGTGAACGCGCGGTGCTGTCGGTGATCCGACCCCCGGACGTGCTCGGCGAGGTGTCCCTGTTGGACGCCTCCACCCGCTCGGCGTCGGCCGAGGCGATCGAGGACTGCGCCGCGCTGGCGCTGTCCCGGCCGGCATTCATGGAGCTGGTGCACTCCAACCCGCGCATCCTGGACGCGGTGATGCGCTCGCTGGGCCAGTTGATCCGCCGGCTCACCGAGCAGAACGCCGACCACGTCTTCCTCGACCTGCCCGGCCGGGTCGCAAAGACGCTGGTCCGGCTCGCCGGTGAGAGCCAGGCCCCGATGATCACCATCGAGCTGAACCAGAGTCAGCTGGCCGAGATGGCGGGCGGTTCCCGGCAGAGCGTCAACCAGGCCATCGGCTCGTTCGCCAGCCGGGGCTGGCTGCGCACCGAGGGACGCCGCATCGTGGTCACCGACGTGGCCGCGCTGCGCCGCCGGGCCGGCATGAACGACCGCTGACACGACGACGGCGGGGGCCGGCGGTCGTCCCGCCGGCCCCCGCCGCGTTCGTCGTACGCCCGTTCGTCGTACGCCCGGTCAGTCGTTGTCGGTGTCGGCCGGGGGCGAGCTCGGGCCCGGGCCGATCTTCGACGGGTCGGTCTTCTTCGGCGGGGTCGTCGTGGTGGTCGTGGTCTCGGTCGATCCGCTACCCGCGGGCTGCTCCACCATGCCTTTTTCCTCCAGTTCGGCGAGGGTCACGGCGTCCACGTCGACCGTGTCGCCGACGGCCCACACCGTCCCCCGTGGATCGGTCCATGCGGCGGACAGCCGGACGTGCACGGCAAACTCCCTGTCGACGGGACTTCCTGCTAGGGGAGACTAGACCCGGCCGAACAGCCGTGACGTCCCGCCGACCCGTCGGGTACCCGACTGCGCGGCCGCGCGGGACACTGGGGACCTCACGCGTACGGAGCCGGACATCGACCTCACCTGTGGACACTGCGCCCGGACTGCCGGGCCGGACGACCGTTTCTGCGGTGGGTGCGGCCGTCCGCTGGCGGCTGCCTGCCCTGGCTGCGGCCACGCCAACGACACCGGCGCCAACTTCTGCACGAACTGCGGTCAGCCGCTGCGCGACCACGCGGTCGCCGTGCAGGAGGACCGCCGCCAGGTGAGCGTGCTCTTCATCGACATCGTCGACTTCACGACATACGCCGAGCGGGCCGACCCGGAGCAGGCCCGCGGCCTGCAACAGGCGTACTTCGCCACGGTGCGCCGGCTGGTGCACCAGTACGGCGGCGTGGTGGAGAAGTACATCGGCGACGCCGTCATGGCGTTGTTCGGCGCGCCGGTCGCCACCGACAACGACGCGCTGCGCTGCGTACGCGCCGGGCTGGAGCTGCAACGCAGCCTGGCCCGGCAGCCGGCCGGCCCGCATCCGCCGCTCGGGTTCCGGGTCGGCATCGCCACCGGCGAGGCCCTGGTCGACCTGTCCGCGGCCCGCGACGGCGGCCAGGCGTTCGTCACCGGCGACGTGGTGAACACCGCCAGCCGGTTGCAGGGGCTCGCTCCGGTGGGCGGCGTGGTGGTCGACGAGAGCACCTGGGCGGCCACCCGGCGCGAGATGGAGTACGACGACCAGCCACCGGTGACCCTGCGCGGCCGCTCGACGGTGAGCCGGATCTGGCTGGCCGTGCGGGCGCGGCCCCGGCGCGACGGGCAGACCGCCGAGCTGACCCCGATGGTCGACCGGGACCACGAGCGGGGCCTGCTGGTCAGCGCGTTGCACCGCACGCTCACCGAGCGCACCTCGCAGCTGCTCACCGTCTTCGGCCCGGCCGGGGTCGGCAAGAGCCGGCTGCTGCGCGAACTGGCCCGGCACGCCGCCAGCCTGCCCGGCGCCCGGGTCACCTGGCTGACCGGCCAGTGCCCGCCGTTCGGCGAGAACGTCACCTACGCGGCGCTGGCGGACATCGTCCGGAGCTGGGCCGGGCTGACCGGCGCCGACGACCCGGCCACCATCCGGGACCGGCTGCGCGAGCGACTGGGCCACCTCGCCGATCCGCACGCGGTACGGCTGGCCGAGGCGCTGGGCCCGCTGGTCGGCGTCTCCGGTGAACGGCTCACCTCGGCCGAGACCGAGGCGGCGTGGCGGCGGTTCCTGCTCACCCTGGCGTCGACCGGCCCCACGGTTCTCGTCTTCGAGGACATGCACTGGGCCGACGAGGCGATGCTGTCCTTCGTCGAGCAGCTCGGCGCGGCGGCCCGCAACGTGCCGCTGCTCGTCGTCGCCACCGCCCGGCCGGAGCTGCGCGAGCGGCACCCGGCCTGGACCGGCACGATCAGCGGGGCGATGTCCATCTCGGTGCCGCCGATGCACGACGGGGACATCGACACGCTCTACTCGCTGCTGCTCGGCCAGGCCACGCTGCCGCAGGAGGCGCGCGCGCCGCTCATCGAGTTCGCCGACGGCAACCCGCTCTACGCTCAGGAGTACGCGCGGATGCTGCTCGACGGCGGGCTGGCCGAGCGGACCGCCGCGCTCGCGCTCCTCGACCCGGTCGGCAGCGCCGGGATGCCGCGTACCGTGCAGGCCGTCATCGCCAACCGGCTGGACCTGCTCGACCCGGCCGACCGCGCGGTGCTCCAGGCCGCCTCGGTGGTCGGCGTGCAGTTCTGGGCGGCGCCGGTCGCGCTGGCGCTGGGCCGCCCGACGGAGTGGGTCGAGCGCGCGCTGCACCACCTCCAGCGGCGTGACCTCGTCTACGAGCTGCCCGTCTCGGCCATGCCCGGCCAGGCGGAGTACCGGTTCCGGCACGTGCTGGTCCGGGACGTCTGCTACCAGCGGCTGCCCCGGGCCGAGCGGGTCGCCCGGCACCAGCGCACCGCCGACTGGCTCGAGCAGCTCGCCGACGGCCGACTGCACGACCTGGCCGAGGTGCTCGCCAACCACAGGTGGGCGGCACACGAGATCGCCCGTACCGTCGGGCTGGACCAGGCCCCGCACGCCGCCGCGACCCGGTCCGCGCTGCACCGGGCGGCACGCCGGGCGTACGACCTGCACGCGCTGGAGACCGCTGCCACGCTGGTGGAGCGCGCGCTGAGCGTGGAGTGCGGGCCGGACCCGGCACTCGAACTGTTCCGGGCCGAGCTGGCGTTCTACCGGGACCGCGACGGCTTCCTCGACGGTGGCGGTACGGCGCTGCTCACCACGCTGGCCGACCGGCTGACCGACGCCGGTGACCGGCCCGGCGCGGCGAAGGCGTGGCGGCTACTGGCCACTGCGGCCTTCGCGCGGGCCGACCGTTCGGAGCTGATGCGCTGCCTGGACCGGGCGATCGGGCTGCACGCCACGCTGCCGGACAGCGAGGACAAGGTGGGTGTGCTGCTGGAGCTGGCCCGGGCGCACATGCTGGACGCGGAGACGGAGCCGGCGTGCGCGGCCGCCCGTACCGCCGCCGAGCTGGCCGAGCGGCTGGGGCTGCGCGAGGCCCGGGCGAACGCGCGCATCACGCTCGCCGTGGTCCGCTACCAGGCCGGCGCCGAGGAGGCGTACGCCGAACTGGCCGAGGTGACCGAGGAGTGCCGGGTGGAGCGGCTGACCAGCCGCCGCCGCGCGGTGCACAACCTGGCCTGGGTGCTGCAGGAGGAGGGTGACCTGGCCGGCTCGGCACGGCTGGTCGACGAGCAGCGCTCACTGGACCTGGCCGGCGAGCACGCCCTGACGGTGAGCTTCAGCGACCAGTGGGCCCGGTCGTACTACAGCGGGGACTGGACGTCGGCGCTGCGGATGGCCGAGGGGTCGACGCGGCGCCCGACCGACGAGTGGGACCTGCACATCGTGGCGGTGTCCGGCTGGATCCGCGCGCTCGGCGACGACCCGGCCGGCCCGGGCACCGGCGAGGACCTGGTGGACCAGGCGCTCGTGGCGGCCCGCCGCAGCGGCTTCCAGCGCGTGCTGCGCTCCACGCTGGCGCACGCCGCGCTCTGCCGCGCGGTGCAGGGCCGCCGGGACGAGGCGGTGGCGCTGCTGTCCGAGCTGGACGAGGACTGGCGGCAGACCCGGATGATCCCGTTCGCCGAGTGGGTGCCGGCGGTCGGCCACGTGGCCGCGCTGCTCGGCGGCGACGCCGCGGTGCTGGTGCGCGACCTGCTGGCGCGCTCGCCGCGGGCCACCCGCTGGGCGCGGGCCGCCGGACGGTCGGCCGAGGCGGCGCTGGCCCGGGGCGACGGCGACGCCGCGCGGGCGGGCCGGCTGCTCACCACAGCGGCCGAGGGGTACGCGGAGATGACCGACGTCACCGACCAGATGATCGCGTCCGCGCTGGCGGTCGGGCCGCTCACCGAGGCGGATCCGCCGGCCGCGGCGGCGACCCTGGACCGGGTACGCGCGTTCGCCGGCCGGCACGCCGCCACTGGGCTGCTCCGGATCGCCGGGGCGGGCTGAGGGTCAGGCCGGGAGCGGCTGCCGGGCCGCGGCGCTCTTGGCCTTCTGCGCGTACGTGTCGACGTACTCGCGACCGGACAGCTCCATCAGCTCGTACATGATCTCGTCGGTGACCGCCCGCTCGACGAACCGGTCACCGGCCATCCCGGCGTAGCGGGAGAAGTCCAGCGGCGGGCCGAAGCGGATCCGCACCCGGCCCAGGTTCGGGATGATCTGGCCGGTGGGCTGGATCGCGTCGGAGTTGAGCATGGCCATCGGTACGACCGGGGCGCCGCTCTCCAGCGCCAGCCGCGCCACGCCGGTCTTGCCCCGGTAGAGCCGGCCGTCCGGCGAGCGGGTGCCCTCCGGGTAGATGCCGGCGATGCCACCGGCACGCAGCACGGAGAGCTGGGTGTCGAGGGCGGCGCGGGCGGCCCGGCCGCCGGAGCGGTCGACCGGGATGGTGCCGGAGCCGACGAAGAACATCTTGGTGAGCCGGCCCTTGAGGCCCTTACCGGTGAAGTATTCGGCTTTCGCGATGAAGGTGACTTTTCGCTTGACGATCAGCGGTGTGAAGATCGAATCCGAGAAGGAGAGGTGGTTGCTGGCCAGGATCACCGGGCCGGTGGCCGGAACGTGCTCCAGTCCCTCCACCTGCGGACGGAAGATCAACCTCAGCAGCGGGCCGAGAACGACGTACTTCAGCAGCCAGTACAGCACCGGCGTCCTTCCCGTGTCGGTGGCGGCGGACGGGTCGCCGCGTGGCCCCGCGGGCGCCGGCGGCGCCCACGGGAGTCCGGGAAGAGGGTACGAACGACGAGCGGCACGCCACAACGCACTCCCGGAACCGGGTGCCGACGTGTCACGATTCAGGGCACGGGCAGGGAACGGCGAAGGGGGGTGTCCGGTGTCAGGGGGCGGGCCCCGTCGGGGACGACGGGACAACGGGCTCGACGCGGCCGAGTACGCGGTCGCGGGCGACGTCGATCCACGCGTCGGCGAGCACCTGCTCGACGTGCTCGCCGCCGGTGGCATCGCGGCCTACCTCCAGCCCTCGGCCGACCTGAACCCGGTGACCCGCACCACCACCGTCCCGGCCCGCCCGGTCGACCGGCTCTACGTCGACAGGTCGCACCTGACCACCGCCCGCGACTACCTGACCCAGCTCGCCGACGAGGGCGCGGGCGACCCGCCGCGCGCCGACGAGCCGGACATCGAGGCCGAGTGGGCGAAGATCGTCGCCGGTTTCCACACCACGCCGAGCACCGGCAGCCACCCCTGGCCCGCCGCCGAGGACGTGGACGACCCGGCCGCGCCGGGCACCGCCGCGGGCGGCCGGGCCGAGGAGCCCGCCGGGCCGACCGCCACCGACGTGCGCCGGCTGCCGTACGCCGCCGACGTCTCCGGCGTCTCGCTCAGCCGGGACCGCCACGACGAGCCCTCGCTGCTCGACGGCCTGGACACGTTCGGCGCGAACCTGCCCGACGAGGCGTCGGACGAGGATCACTACACCCCGCCCCCGCCGCCCCCGCTGCCCCGCTTCTCCAAGTACGCGGTGCTCGGCGTGGCCTGCATCGTGCTCGGCTTCCTGCTGTTCCTGTCCCCCACCGTGGTGTCGCTGGTCGACCCGTCGGTGGTCACGCTGCTCGGCTTCACCGGCATCCTGGCCGGTTTCGTGATGCTGATCTGGCGGCTGCGTCCGGGCGACCGGGACGACCACGACCCGGACGACGGCGCGGTCGTCTGACACCCCGCCGCCGGGCGCTGCCCGGATGCCGGGACGCCGCAGCCCCTGGGCCGAGGCGTAACAAGCGTGTAACTTACAGTCAGTAGGAATAGGCTGAACGTCACGTCCCGCACCGGCTGTCCGGCTTGCGTCTCCTTCCGGGTCGCCGGTCCCCTGCTGAGCGGATTGCCCGAGATGCGACAGAGCCCCCTCGTGGTGGTGGCCAACCGCCTCCCCATCGACGACAGCGTGGCGCCCGACGGCGCCTTCGAGTGGCGCCGCAGCCCCGGCGGCCTGGTGAGCGCCCTGCACCCGCTGCTACGGCAGACACCCGCCACCTGGGTGGGCTGGGCCGGCGGCACCGGTCCCGCGCCCGAACTGCCGGACGTGGACGGCGTGCGCATGCACACCGTGCCGCTGAGCGCCGAGGACTTCCGCGACCACTACGAGGGCTTCGCCAACGCCACCCTCTGGCCGCTCTACCACGACGCCGTCGAGCAGCCGGAGTACCACCGCCGCTGGTGGGAGGCGTACCAGCGGGTCAACCAGCGGTTCGCCGAGGCCGCGGCCCAGGTGGCCGAGCCGGGCGGCCTGGTCTGGGTGCAGGACTACCACCTCCAGCTGGTGCCGGGCCTGCTCCGCGAGCTGCGCCCCGACCTGCGGATCGGGTTCTTCCTGCACGTGCCGTTCCCGCCGCCGGAACTGTTCATGCAGCTGCCCCGCCGCGCCGAGCTGCTGCGCGGCATGCTCGGCGCCGACCTGGTCGGTTTCCAGCGTGCCCAGGCCGCGCACAACTTCGCCCAGCTCGCCACCAAGGTGCTCGGCCTGCCCGCCACCGACCGGCGGATCGGCGTGGACGGCCGGGTGGTCCGCATCGGCGCCTTCCCGGTCGCCATCGACACCGCCGAGGTGTCCGCGCTCGCCGCCCGCCCCGAGGTCGCCGAGCGGGCCCGGCGGCTGCGGCAGGACCTCGGCCGGCCCGAGCACGTGATCCTCAGCGTCGACCGGATGGACTACACGAAGGGCATCGAGCAGCGCCTCAAGGCGTACCGGGAGCTGCTCGCCAACGGTGACATCAAGGTCCGCGACACGGTGCTGGTCCAGGTGGCGGTGCCCAGCCGCGACCGGGTCGCGCAATACCAGATCCTGCGCGACCGGGTGGAGCACCAGGTCGGCCGGATCAACGGCGAGTTCGGCCGGGTCGGCGAGCCCGCGATCCACTACCTCACCCAGCCGTTCGACCGCGCCGAACTGGTCGCGCTCTACCGCGTCGCGGACGTGATGGCGGTGACGCCGCTGCGCGACGGCATGAACCTGGTCGCGAAGGAGTACGTGGCGGCCCGGGTCGACGGCACCGGCGCGCTGCTGCTGAGCGAGTTCGCCGGCGCCGCCTCCGAGCTGGAGCAGGCGTACCTGGTCAACCCGCACGACCTCGACGGCCTCAAGCAGGGGTTGCTGGCCGCGCTGCGCGCCGGCCCGGAGGACGTCGAGGCCCGGATGCGCGCGATGCGCGACCACCTGGCCCACAACGACATCCACGCCTGGGCGGCGTCCTACCTCAGTGCGCTGGAGGAGAGCGGGACGCTCGTCGGCCGCCGCCCGGCCGCCCGCTGACCGGCACCCCGGCGCTCACCCGAGGGCGGGCGCCGGGTCCTTGTCCAGCCAGTCCAGGATCGCGTCGATCGGCTCGCGCCAGCGCGCGTCGAGCATCAGGTCGTGCCCCATGCCGGGGAACAGCAGCGGCGCCGAGTCGTACCGCCGGGCGGCCCTGGTCAGCGCCGTCGCCGGCAGCACCCGGTCGTCCGGGCTGCCGAGCACCAGCACCGGCGGGCGGCCCACCGCCGGCTCCGGGGACCGGCCGGTCAGCAGTTGCCACTGCGCCCGCCGTCCGGCCCGGCCCAGCCGGGCCAGGTGCCGCCGCGCGTCGGCGTCCGGCAGCTCCCGGCTGAACAACTGCCGCCGGTTGAGCCGCAGCCCGGCGCCGAAGACCGCCGGCACCGTGCCCACCGGGTTGCGCCGCAACGCCGTGCCGAACGTCGCCCAGCCGCCGAGCACCGGCGCCACCAGCACCGCGGCCCGCGCCGGGTAGCGGGCCATCGCGTGCGCCACGACCCGGGCGCCCGCGCCGTGCCCCACCAGCACCGCCTGCCGCGGCAGGCTCGCCGCCACCTGCGTCACGTCATGGGTGTACGACCGCAGCGTCGCCTCCGGCGCCGGCTCGCTGCCGCCGTGCCCGCGCAGGCTCAGCGCGTACGCCGGGAAGCCGCGACCGGCGGCGTGCCCCAGCCAGTGCTCGGCGAACGCCCACGCCCCGTGCCCGAACCCGGGCACGAACAGCAGCGGCGGCTTCGCCTCCTCCCGCTCCGGCAGGGCGGCGAGCACCTCCCGGCGGGCGGGCCGTTCCGGCCGGGCCCACTCCCAGGACCGGACCACCCGCACCCGCTCGGCCGCCGTCATTTACCCTCCTCCAGCTCGTGCAGCGCCCGCTGGAGCGCGCGCAGGTAGTCGGCGTGCCCGACCTCGAACCAGTGCCGGGTGCTGTCCTTGACCTTCGCCGAGTACCGCTCGCCCAGCCCTTCCCGGACCTTGCGGTCGAACGCGGCGGCCCGCTCCGGCCGGGCGGCGCGCAGCGTGAGCAGCCGGGCGAACAGCACGCTCTGCCAGTGCGAGATCGGGAAGATGCCGGAGTCCGGCTGCACCAGGCCGACCACGGCGAGCGTGGGATGACCGGCGGTGAACGCGTTGAGCCACAGCCGGGGCCGCCCGGATCCGTCCTCGTCGCCGAGCACCCGGCCCTTGAGGAACTCGAAGCGCGGCAGGTAGCCGGTGGCGAAGACGACCAGCTCCGGGTCGATGCGCCGGCCGTCGGTCAGCTCCACCGCGCGGTCGTCGAACCGGGCCACGTCCGGCACCGGGGTGATCTCCCCGTGGCCGACGTAGTAGACGAGCTGGCTGTTGGCGATCGGGTGCGTCTCGTAGACCCGGTGGTCCGGCTTGGGCATGCCGAACCGGGTCAGGTCACCGACGGTCAGCCGCAGCGTCCAGTGGTAGAGCCACTGCCGGACGCGCAGCGGCACCCGCAACGCCAGCAGCGTGTCGTTGACCTGATCGGCGGGGCGGCCGAGGACGTACTTCGGGGCGTACCAGTAGCCGCGGCGGGTGGAGTGCCAGCAGTGCGACGCCTGCTGCGCCGCCTCGACCGCGATGTCGCAGCCGGTGTTCCCGGCGCCGACCACGAGCACCCGCTTGCCGCGCAACTGCGCCGGGTCCTTGTAGGACGAGGCGTGCATGACCTCGCCGCGGAACTCCTCCAGCCCTTCGTAGCGGGGCAGCTTGGGCGACCAGTTGTGGCCGTTGGCGAGCACCACGGCGGCGTACCTCGAGGTGCGCTCGGGACCGTAGCCGCCGGTGCTGCGCGTGGTCACGTCCCAGCGGTCCCCCTCGACCGGCTCGACGCGGACCACCTCGGTGCCGAACCAGACGTGCTGGCGCAGGTCGAAGTGGTCGGCGTACCGCTCGAAGTAGGACAGCAACCGGCTGTGGTGCGGGTAGTCCGGCCAGTCGTCCGGCATCGGGAAGTCGGGGAACTGGGTGAACGGCCGGGACGAGATCAGGTGCGTGCTGCCGTACACCGGGCTGCGGTCATGCCGCCAGTTCCAGGCGCCGCCGACGCCCGTCTCCCGCTCGTAGCAGTCGACGCCGAAGCCGGCCTCGCGGAGGTTCTTCACGGCGGTCAGGCCGCTGGCGCCGGCGCCGATGACGCAGACCGTGTCACCCCGGTCGGAGACCGGGCGGTCGTCGCGGACCGGGACGTCCGTCCGGTCCGGATCGGGGCGGCCGAGGTCGGTGGAGGAGGACACCGGGAAATCTCCTTTGTGCGGCACGCGTGCCGGGTCGGAGCGAAATCCTGCCGAGAATGCCCGCCGTTGTCCAGCCACCGGATCCGGCGCCGCCCACCCGCCCGGCTGCCTTGACACAGCGTCACCGGCGCGCCGGTCACCGAGCGTGAGTGGACCGGCCGCGCCGGAGGCGTACCCTCTTCCGCCCTTTGCTCTGCCGCCACGGACGCAGCACCGCCGGGAGCTGCGCCGACGTCTCGCGGCCGTCCGGCCGGGACGCGGCCCGGCGGTCACGGCGGGTAGCTGGTGCGTATGTGGCGGCAGAGCAAAGGCGGCGAAGCGGTTGGCCCGCCGGCGGCCGGGACCTGACCGTGCGTCACCGGCCCGGCGGTCCGGGCCGGTCAGGCGGTGGGCAGCAGCAGGTCGACCAGGACCGGGAAGTGATCGCTGGCCCGGCGGGCCGCCGGGGTGTCCACCACGTCGTAGTCGACCACGGTGATCCGGGGGTCGACGAAGAGCGCGTCGATGCGGCGGCGCGGGTCGGCGCAGGAGAACGTGTGCCGGTCGGCCCGGTCGGCGGCGAGCGCCGTGTCGGTGAGCCCTTCGGCGAGCGTCTGCCAGGCCGGCCCGTCCGGGCCCTCGTTGACGTCGGCACCGGCCACCACGGGCAGTTTGGACGCGTCCAGCTCACGCTTGAACGCCGCCGCCTGGGCCGGCCGCTCGGCCGGGTCGGTGGACAGGTGCGAGCCGGCCAGCAGCACGTCGACGCCGCCGACCCGGCAGTGCGCATAGGCGGCGCCGCGCATGTGCCGTCCCGGCGTCAGCGGGTACCGCTGGCAGCTGGTGTCGACGACCCGCAGCCGCAGGCTGGTCAGCAGCACGTTGCCCAGCGACGGCAGGCCACCGGCCGCCACCACCATGCCGAACGACTCGGCCAGCGCGGCGGTCTTCTGCCGCCACCGGAACCGGCGTGGTCCCTCCTGGACGATCACCACGTCCGGCGCGACCGCACGGACCACCTCGGCCAGCGCGGCGGTGTCGTCGCGCTGGCTGTGGATGTTGTACGACACGACCCGCAGCGGCACACCCGCGTCAGTCATGTCAGATCCGCCGGGCCAGGTCGGCGGCGCCGATCACGCCGGCGGTGTTGCCCAGCTCGGCCGGGCGCACCTCGGCGACGGGCAGGCGGCTGCGCTGGGCCAGCGCGTCGGCGAAGGACCGCCGGGTCGGGCCGAGCAGCAGGTCACCGGCGTCGATCACGCCGCCGCCCACCACCAGCACCTGCGGGTCGAGGATCTGCGCCATGTCGGCGAGGCTGGTGCCGAGCCAGCGGCCGACCTGGGCGAACGCCTCGGTGGAGACCGGGTCGCCGCCCTTCGCGGCGGCGGTCACCATCGGACCGGTGATCGTCTCGGCCTCGCCCCCGGCCAGCTCCAGCAGTGCGGCCGCGCGGTGCGGCTCCTGCCGGGCGGCGGCGCGGGCGAAGCGGACCAGGGCGCTGCCGCTGGCGTACTGCTCGATGCAGCCCAGCCGGCCGCAGCCGCACTGGTGGCCGTCCGGCACGGTGAGCATGTGGCCCAGTTCGGCGGCGATGCCGTTGGCGCCGCGGACCAGGCCACCGCCGAGCACGATGCCGCCACCGACGCCGGTGCCGATGGTGAACATGACCATCGAGTCGTCGGCGTCGCGGGCCGCGCCGTAGCGGAACTCCGCCCAGGCCGCCACGTTCCCGTCGTTCTCCACGATCACCGGCAGGCCGGTGGCGTCGCCGACGTACGTGCGCAGCGGCTCGTCCCGCCAGGCCAGGTTCGGGGCGAACAGCACGGTGGAGCGGGAGGCGTCGATCCAGCCGGCCGCGCCGATGCCGACCGCCTCCACGGCGTGACCGGCGGCCAGTTCGGTGACCACCTCGATGATGACGTCGCGGGTCTTGGCCACGTCGTCGGCGGGGGTGTCCCGTCGCGTCTGCACGAGTACCGTGCCGGCGTCGTCCACGACACCGCCGGCCACCTTCGTGCCACCGACGTCGACTCCGATGGTCAGCGTCACCGCTGCCGCTCCCCTCTGCTGTGCTGCCCGGGGACCGGCCGAACCGGCCGTACGGTCCCGGGATGTCCGGTGGTCAGGCCCCGTCGCCTGGTGCGTCCGCGCCCACCTCTCCGGACGCCCGCGAGGCGGGCACCACGGGACGGCCGGCCGGTGTCCGGCTCGTGTCCGGCTCCGGCGGCCCGGCGGCGTCGGCGGTGGCACCCGAATCGGCCGCGCCCTCCCCACGGGTGGCGGCGGACCACACGTCCTGCTCGGGTGCCGGCTGAGAATCATGCCCGGTACGGGTCGCCTCGCGCCACACGTGGTCCCCTGATCCGTCCGGCGCGGCGGTGCCGTCGTCGGCGGTTCGCGCCGGCTCGGCGGGGGTGAACGCGCGCAGCAGGCTCGCCACCCCGGCCGCCAGGTCCCCGGCGCCGGTGGCGAGCCGCTCGGCGAATTCCGGACTCGGGTCGCGCAAGGCGGCGATACCGCGACAGACGGGGCAGACACAGCATTCCGGCGAGCCGGTGGCGAAACCGGCGGGCGCGGGCGTCTCCGGAGCGGGGCCGGCGCCGGGCGGGGTGTGACCGAGGACACCGGAGAGGATCCCACCGAGCGGACCCCAGGCGCCGGATCCGGGCGCGGCGGCGGCCATCTTCGCGCCGGCGAGCAGGGTGGCGACGAGGCGCTCGGCCTCTTCCCGGGCCGAACCCGGATCAGTGTTGCCCATGGTTCGGCTCCTCCAGCGTGACTACCGGGACGACGGTCGGGTCTCCTGCGCCGCACCGGGTGCTTCTACCCGGCGCTTGAGCTGCTTCAACGCCGCGTCCATGATCATTTTCTCGGCCTTGCGACGGAACATGCCGAGCATCGCCACGGACAGCTCCACCTCAAGGGTGTACGTCACAGTGGTCGTCCCGTCCGGGTTGCCCACCAGGTCGTACGACCCGCGCTGGGAGCGCTGCATCTTCGACGGGGCGACCAGGTGCCACTCGATCCGGGAGATGTCCTCGGCGTACTCGTAGGCCAGCACGTACTCGTCGGCCATCACGCCCGCGTCGAGCGTGAACCGGACCTGGCTGGCGTAGCCGTCCTCGTACTCCTCGATCACCTCGGCCCGGCGTACCGCCTCGGCCCACTCGGGATAGCTCGGGAAGTCGCAGATGACGGCCGCCACCCGGTCCGGTGACGCGCCGATGATGATCGACTGGGTGGAGGAGTCCGCCATGGGGGGAGGCTACCCGGCCGGCTCCCGGCCGGTCCCGCTCCACCCGCCGGACGGCGTCCCACCAGCCGGGCGGGCAACCTCCCTGGCAGACCCCCCGGGGTGTGCGGGTAGGTTTCGACAGAGCCGACCAGGCCGGCCCCCGCCGGTAGAGCACGAGGGAGTGCAGGTGCGCGAGTTCTCCGTCCCGCCGATCGTCACCGTCGGCGACGCGGCCAACCTGACCGACCCGGTCTGGGAAAACGCCGAGGTCGCCCCGGACACCGTGCAGTTCGTCCGCCCCGGCGCGGGGACGGACGCGCGTGAGGATGTCACCTGCCGCCAGTTCCGCGACGAGGTCGTGGCGGTGGCGCAGGGCCTGATCGCCGCCGGCGTCTCCCCCGGCGACCGGGTCGGCCTGATGAGCCGCACCCGCTACGAGTGGACCCTGTTCGACTACGCGATCTGGGCGGCCGGCGCGGTGACCGTGCCGATCTACGAGACGTCCAGCGCCGAGCAGGCCGCCTGGATCCTCGGCGACTCCGGCGCCGTCGCCGTCGTGGTGGAGAGCACCGCGCACGCCACCCTGGTCGCCGGCGTCCGGGACCGCCTGCCCGAGCTGCGCGAGGTCTGGCAGATCGACCTGGGCGCCGTCGACGACCTGGTCGCCGCCGGGGCGTCGGTGGACCGGGCCGAGGTGGAGACCCGCCGCTCGCTGCTCAAGGCCGACGACGTCGCCACGATCATCTACACCAGCGGCACCACCGGCCGGCCCAAGGGCTGCGTGCTGACCCACCGCAACATCTACTCCGACATCGCCAACGCGGTGCCGGTGCTGCCGAACCTGTTCCGCCAGGGCGCCTCCACCCTGCTGTTCCTGCCGCTCGCGCACGCCTTCGCCCGGCTCATCCAGGTCGGCGTGGTGCACGCCCGGGCCACCATGTCGCACTGCGCGGACACGAAGAACCTGGTCGCCGAGCTGCAGGACTTCAAGCCGACGTTCGTGCTCTCCGTACCCCGGGTCTTCGAGAAGGTCTACAACGGCGCGCGGCAGAAGGCCGAGGCCGAGGGCAAGGGCAAGATCTTCGACCGGGCGGAGAAGGTCGCCATCGCGTGGAGCGAGGCGCAGGAACTGCCCGGCGGTCCGGGCCTGGGGCTGCGCGCGCAGCACGCCCTCTTCGACAAGCTGGTCTACCGCAAGCTGCGGGCGGCGATGGGCGGCCGGTGCCGCGACGCCATCTCCGGCGGCGCGCCGCTGGGCGCGCGGCTCGGGCACTTCTTCCGCGGCGTCGGGGTGACCATCTGCGAGGGCTACGGCCTCACCGAGACCTCGCCGGCCGCCGCCGCCAACCTGCCCACCGGCACCCGGATCGGCACCGTCGGCCGCCCGCTGCCCGGCGTCACCATCCGGATCGACGACGACGGCGAGGTCCTGATCGCCGGCGACATCGTCTTCCAGGGCTACTGGCACAACGACGCGGCCACCGCCGAGGCGATCAGCACCGACGGCTGGTTCCGCACCGGCGACCTCGGGCACCTCGACGACGACGGCTACCTGAGCATCACCGGCCGCAAGAAGGAGATCATCGTGACCGCCGGCGGCAAGAACGTCGCCCCGGCGGTGCTGGAGGACCAGGTACGGGCGCACCCGCTGATCAGCCAGTGCGTGGTGGTCGGCGACCGACAGCCGTTCATCGCCGCGCTGGTCACCATCGACGAGGAGGCGCTGCCGAAGTGGCTGGCCGGGCAGGGGCGCCCGGAGACCACGAGCATGGCCGAGCTGCGCGACGACGCGGCGCTGCGCGCCGAGGTGCAGTCCGCGGTCGACCAGGCCAACCAGGCGGTGTCCAAGGCCGAGGCGATCAAGGTGTTCCGGATCCTGCCGCAGGACTTCACCGAGACCACCGGCGAGCTGACCCCGTCGCTGAAGGTCAAGCGTCAGGTCGTGCACAAGACGTACGCCTCGGAGATCGCCGAGATCTACCGGGGCTGACTACCATCCGTCACGTGCCCGCCTCCACATCCCGCCAGCCGTCGACGCAGCCCCTCGCGGCGGCGGCTCGCGCGGTCCTCCTCGCGCTGGTCGCCGCCCTGACCCTGTTCGCCACCCGCGACGCCACCCAGCTCTGGTGGATCGCGCTGCTGGGCGTCGCCGGCCTGCCCGCCGTGCTCGCCCCCCAACACCGGCTGCTCGCCCCGATCAGCCGCTTCGCCGAGGTGGTGGTGCTCGGGCTGGCCGCCAGCCAGGTCGCCGCCGACACCCACCTGTCCGGCGTGACCGGCGGGGTGGGGGCCTCGGCGGTGCTGCCGTACCTCGCCGTGCCGGTCACCGTCACCGCGCTCAGCCGCCGCTTCCGCGAGGGCGCCGCGCTGCTCGCGGTGGCGGCGGCGACGCTGCTGGCCAGCGCCGCGTTCACCCAGGTCGACGGCGGGCCGCAGCTCGGCCAGGTCGGCTACCTCGCGGTCTGCGCGCAGTGGCTGATCCTCGCCGGGCTCGGCCTCTACACCGCCGGCACGCTCCAGCGCGTCATGCGGGTGCGCGGCGAGGGCAAGCCCCAGCCGTACGCCGAGGCGACCCGCCTGCTCACCCAGCTCCGTACGGTCGCCCGCCAGCTGCCCGGCGCCACCCTGGACCCGGGCGGCATCTCCGAGCACCTGCTGGAGGAGCTGCGGGTGGTCGCCAAGACCGACCGGGGCGCGGTGCTGTCCGCCAGCGGCGGCGGCCGGCTCGTGGTGCTCGCGCAGATCGGCGCGGACCGGGTCGACTGGGAGACCACGCTCGACGCCGACTCGGCCATCGCCGACGCCTGGGCCACCCAGCAGCCGACCGTCTCGGCCCGCTCGCAGGCCCGGTCCCGGCACTCCGGGGAGGTCTCCGCGCTGATCGTCCCGCTGGTGGCGGGCGTGCGCACGGTCGGCCTGGTGGTGATCGAGGCGGACACCGCCGCCGCGTACCCGCCGCCGGTGGTGTCCCGGGTGACGGCGCTGACCGGCCCGGCGGCGCTGCGGCTGGAGGCGGCGCTGCTCTTCGACGAGGTGCGCTCGCTGGCGACGAACGAGGAGCGGCAGCGGCTGGCCCGGGAGATCCACGACGGGGTCGCCCAGGAACTGGTCATGGTCGGGTACGGCATCGACAACGCGCTCGCCACCGTGCACGAGGACGCCGAGGAGACCGCCGACTCGCTGCGCACGCTGCGCCAGGAGGTCACCCGGGTGATCACCGAGCTGCGGCTGAGCCTGTTCGAGCTGCGCAGCGAGGTGGACCGGCACGGTGGCCTGGCCGCCGCCATCGCCGAGTACGCCCGCACCGTCGGCGCGTCCGGTGGCCTGCGGGTGCACCTGTCGCTGGACGAGTCCACCGCCCGGCTGCCCGCCGCCACCGAGGCCGAGTTGCTGCGCATCGCGCAGGAGGCGGTGACGAACGCGCGCAAGCACGCCGGCGCGTCGAACCTGTGGGTCACGTGCGAGGTGGATCCCCCGTACACCCGAATCGAAGTGTCGGATGACGGTCACGGCATCGGTGACCAGCGCCCGGACGGGCACTATGGCCTTGCGATCATGGCCGAGAGGGCGGAACGTATCCGAGGCCGGTTGGAGATCAGGCCGCGGCAGCCGAGTGGGACGACTGTGGCGGTGGTGCTCGGTTCGTCGCCCCGGCGCGATAAGGTGCGCGGCAGCGCCGCAGCAGCAGAAGGGGAGTAACCCGAGGATGACCAGCAGTCCGACACCGGCCACCCGTACCAAGGTTCTCCTGGTCGACGACCACGACCTCATCCGCAAGGGGCTGCGTCACGCGTTCGAGCGCGACCGTCAGTTCGAGGTCGTGGGCGAGGCGGCCACCGCGGCGGAGGGCGTGCGCCAGGCCGGCGCGCTCCAGCCCGACGTGGTGATCATGGACCTCCGCCTGCCCGACGGCAGCGGCCTGGAGGCCACCCGCGCCCTGCGCAAGTCCAGCGCGTCCATGGGCATCGTCGTGCTCACCATGTACGCCGGTGACGACCAGCTCTTCGGTGCCCTGGAGGCGGGCGCGAGCGCATTCGTGCCGAAGACCGCCCCGGCCGACGAGGTGGTGGCCGCCGCCCGGCACGCCGCCTCCTCCCCCAGCGCGTTCACCGCGGCCGACCTGGCCGAGGCGATGAAGCGCCGGCTGGCGCCGTCCGGTCCGCAGCTGTCCCCCCGTGAGGGCCAGGTGCTGCGGCTGCTCGCCGACGGCATGAGCGTGGCCGGCATCGCCAAGCAGCTGTTCGTCAGCGAGTCGACCGCCAAGACCCACATCTCCAAGCTCTACGAGAAGCTGGGCGCCGCCAACCGGGCGCAGGCACTGATGACGGCGCTGCGGCTGGGGCTGCTGGAGGCCCCCGACGCGCCGAAGTTCTGACACGTACCGCCGAAGAGGCCCCGTCCGCCACGGACGCGGGCCTCTCGGCGTTTCCGGTCCCGGCTGGTCGCTGACGGTGACCGGCCGGACGCGCAGTGACGGCGGTCTTTGCAGCGCGACGGCGGAGGGGCAGAATACCCGGGTGATCCGCGCGGCGGTGACGACCGCGTGTCGCCGACACCCGAGGGGCAGGACATGCAGCGGCCGGACTGGGCACCCGAGACGATCGACATCGAGCGCCCCAGCGTCGCCCGCATGTACGACTACTACCTCGGCGGCTCGCACAACTTCGCGGCCGACCGGGCGGCCGCCCGCGCGATGGTGGAGGCGGTGCCGGAGGCGCCGCTGATGGCGCAGGCCAACCGCGCGTTCCTGCGCCGGGCGGTGCAGTACCTCGCCCAGGCCGGCATCCGCCAGTTCCTCGACATCGGCTCCGGCATCCCGACCGTCGGCAACGTGCACGAGATCGCCCAGCGGATCGACAGGGACTCGCGCGTGGTCTACGTCGACGTGGACCCGGTGGCGGTGGCGCACAGCCAGGAGATTCTGGCCGGAAACGAGAACGCCACAGTGCTGCAGGAGGACCTGCGCAACCCGGAGGCGATCCTGTCCCACCCGGAGGTCACCCGGCTGCTGGACTTCACCCGGCCGGTCGCCGTGATGATCGTGGCGGTGCTGCACTTCGTCCCGGACGCCGACCGCCCCGAGGAGATCCTGCGGACGCTGCGCGGGGCGCTGGCACCCGGCAGCCACCTGGTGCTCTCCCAGGCCAGCGAGGAGGGCCGCGACGGCACCGGCGAGCGGGCCGAGGCGGAGCGGGTCTACCGGCGTACCGACAGCCAGCTCTGGATCCGCAGCCGGGCCGAGATGACCGCGCTGTTCGACGGCTTCGAGCTGGTCGACCCGGGTGTGGTGTGGGTGCCGCAGTGGCGGCCGGACTCCCCCGACCAGGCGGAGAACGCCGAACGGGCCGTGTTCATGGGCGGGGTCGGGCGGCTCGGTGGGTGACGACGCGACCCGCAGCAGGCCCGGCGTTTTCGCCCGGGCCTGGGCCAAGGCGGTGTCCGGCACCAGCTACCTGCCGATGACCCAGTCGCAGCTGGAGGAGATGCTGCAACGGCTCACCGACCGGCTGGCCCAGGCGCTGCGCGCCGAGCCGTTCGACCTGCGGATCGGCCAGCAGGTCGGCGCGGAGCTGGTGCAGGCGCACATCGCCTCCGCGGAGGGGCTGGGCCGCACCGTCGAGGTCATCCAGCTGCGCCTGGTCCGCGACCTCGACCTGGTCGTCGACGACGTCGAGGACCGGATGGCGCGGCTGCTCGCCACCGTCGCCACCGGGTACGCCCGCGCCCTGCGCGACCGCACGCTGGACGAGCAGGAGTCCATCCGCCGGGCCGCCATGATGGCCCGGGCGCAGGCGGAACGGGCGCTGCGCGACAGCGAGGCCCGGTTCCGGCACCAGGCCACCCACGACCCGCTCACCGGCCTGCCGAACCGCACGCTGTTCACCGAACGGCTGACCGCCGCGATCACCGCGCCCGGACGGGGCGCCGACCGGGTCGGCGTCTGCTTCCTCGACCTGGACCGGTTCAAGGTCGTGAACGACTCCCTCGGCCACCAGATCGGCGACTCGCTGCTGGTGACGGTGGCCCAGCGCCTGCACCGGGCGCTCGGCGAACACCTGGTGGCCCGGCTCGGCGGCGACGAGTTCGTGATCCTGGTCGAACGTACCGCCGGCACCGACGACGCGGTGAAGGTCGCCGAGGCGGCCCTTGCCGCGGTACGCGAACCGGCGCTCGTCGACGGCCACGAGCTGACCGTGTCCGCCAGCATCGGCATCGTGGAGCGGCCGGTCGCGGGTACCTCGCCGATGGACCTGATGCGCGCAGCCGACAGCACGCTGCACTGGGCCAAGGCCGCCGGCGGGGCCCGCTGGTCGCTGTTCGACGCCGACCGCAACCGCCGCGAGCTGGCCCGGTACGCGCTGTCCGCGGCTATCCCCGCCGCGCTGGACCGGGGCGAGTTCTACCTCGACTACCAGCCGCTGACGTCGTTGCGCGACGGGCGGGTGCTCGGCATGGAGGCGCTGGTGCGCTGGCGGCACCCGGAGCTGGGTGTGCTGCGGCCGGACAGCTTCATCCCGCTGGCCGAGGAGACCGGGCTGATCGTCCGGCTGGGCAGCTGGGTGCTGGCCGAGGCGTGCCGCGAGGCGGGCACCTGGCCCGGCGCGGACGGCGACGCGCCGTTCGTCAGCGTCAACCTCGCCGTCCGGCAGTTGCACCGCACCGACCTGGTGACCGAGGTACGCGGCGTGCTCGGGCGCACCGGCCTGCCGCCGCACCGGCTGCAACTGGAGATCACCGAGAGCACCATGATGAGCACCGTCGTCGAGCCGGTGCGCGCCCTGCGGGTGCTCGGCGACCTCGGTGTCCGGGTCGCCATCGACGACTTCGGCACCGGCTACTGCAACCTCGCGTACCTGCGGGACCTGCCGGTCGACGAGCTGAAGGTGGCGGGCGAGTTCGTGACCGGCCTGCGGGCGCCGGGCAGCGGCACCGACGAGCGGATCCTCGCCTCGCTCGTGTCGCTGGCGCACGCGCTGGACCTGACGGTCACCGCCGAGGGCGTGGAGACGGCCGACCAGGCCGACCGGCTGCGCGCGATCGGCTGCGACGCCGGGCAGGGCTGGCACTTCGGCCGCCCCGGACCGGCCGCGCCGCACCTGGGCCGGGTGCCCGCCCACGTCGACGCGGCCTCCTGACGCGGCCGTCGCCTGACCCGGCCGCCGCCTGACCGGGCCGGCCCGCGGTGCCCTGATCCGGCTGGCACGCGGGCTCCTGGTCCGGCTGGCATGCGGTCAGCCGGCCAGCAGGGCGGCCATCCGCTGCGCCTGCGTCTCCCAGCGCCACTCCCGCTCCACCCAGGCGCGGCCGGCCGCGCCGAACTGCCGGGCCAGATCCCGGTCGGCGAGCAGCGTGGCCACCCGGTCGGCGAGCTGGGCCACGTCCCGGCCGCCGACCACGTACCCGGTCTCCCCCTCGCGGACCGCGTCCGGGGCCCCGCCGGAGTCCCCGGCCACCACCGGCAGCCCGGTCGCGCTCGCCTCCAGGTAGACGATCCCGAGGCCCTCCACGTCCAGGCCCCGGTTGCGGGTGCGGCACGGCATCGCGTAGACGTCGCCGGCCGCGTAGTGCGCGGGCAGTTCGGCCGAGGGCACCGAGCCGGTGAAGACCACGTCGCGTTCCAGCCCGGTCTGCCGGGCCAGCTTCTCCAGCGTCGAGCGGTACGGGCCGCCGCCCACCACGAGCAGCGCGGCGTCGGGCACCCGGCGGCGGATCTCCGGCAGCGCGCGGATCAGCATGTCCTGGCCCTTACGGGGCACCAGCCGCGACACGCACACCACCACCGGCCGGTCGGCCAGCCCGAGCCGCGACCGGACGCGCCCGCCGTCGACGTCCGGGTGGTAGGTGTCCACGTCCACGCCGGGCGCGAGCCGCCGCAGCTCGGTGAGTCCGTCCAGCACGCGGGCCAGCCGCGCCCTGGTGTACTCGCCGAGGTAGGTGGTCACGTCCACGCCCCGCCCGATCCGGCGCAGCGCCGACCGGGCGCCTGGGAGCGCCGCCCAGCCGACCTCGTGCCCGTGGGTCAGCGCCACCGCCCGGCGGATCCCGGCCCGCCGCCGCAGGCCAGCGGCGAGCAGCCCCAGCGGGGCCGCCGCGCCGAACCACACGGTGTCGCAGTCGTACGCGCGCGCCAGCCGCGCCGCCCGCCGGGCGATCAGCGGCGTGGGCAGCAGCACCCGGGTCCGCTCCCGGACCACCTCGAACGGCTGGTCGGCGTCGAACTTCTCCGCCCCGCGCCAGCTCGACGCGTACACCACCACCGAGCCGGGCTGCTGGCGCACGGCGAGGTTGTGGACGAACGACTGGATGCCGCCGGGGCGCGGCGGGAAGTCGTTGGTGATCAGCAAGGTGCGGCTCATCGGCCGGACTCCCTGGCGTAGGCGCGGGCGGCGGCCATCCGCTCCACGGTGGACGGGTGGGTCGCCGACCAGAGGCGCTCCCAGCGCGGCGGGTCCGGGTCGGCCAGGTTGACCCCGGCCAGTCGTCGCTGCATCGCCTCGAACGTCGCCGGGTCGCCGGTGAGTGCCAGCGCGTGGGCGTCGGCGCGGGCCTCGATCCGGCGCGAGACCAGCGCCTGCGCCGGGGTGGCGAGCAGCCCGGCGACCGTGACCAGCGCGATCAGCAGCGGGAACGCCCGCGGATGGGCGATCGAGTCGACGCCGGCGAGCCGCAGCAGCGGCGTCCACGAGCCGATCAGGTAGAGCGCCACCACGGCGGCGGCGGCGCCGAGCGCGCCGAGCACCGTGCCGGTCCACACGTCCCGGTCCTTGGCGTGCCCCAGCTCGTGGGCGACCACGCTCGTCACCTCGGCCGGTTCCGCCTCGCGCAGCAGCGTGTCGTAGACGACCACCCGCCGGGTCGGGCCGAGCCCGGAGACGTACGCGTTCACCGCACTAGTACGCCGGGACGCGTCGGCGACGAGCACGTCGCGCACCGGCACGCCGTCCCGGGCGGCCATCGCGGTCAGCTCGGTGCGCAGCGGACCCGGCTCCATCGGGGTGAACCGGTTGAACACCGGCTCGACCAGCACCGGCAGCACGAACGACAGCACCACCACAAGGGCCGCCGCTCCGGCCGCGCCGAACGCCCACCACCAGCGCGGGGCGAGCCGCACCACCGTGTAGAAGCCGAGCAGGACCAGCGCGCCGATCACCGCGCTGACCGCGTACGACTTGAGCAGGTCGACGGCCCAGCCGCCCCAGCTCTGGGTGCTCAGCCCGTAGCGGACAAGCACGGTGCGGCGCCAGGCCGCGAACGGCAGCGTGAGCAGGTCGGCGAGGAACATGACGGCCAGCCCGCCGAGCACTGCCTGCGCGACCCAGTGCCCGCCGAAGGGCCGGCCGACCAGTTCGACCAGGCGCCCGCCCAGCGCGGTCAGCCCGAGCAGCAACGCCACCACCAGCCCGACCGCAAGCGCCGACCAGGCCGCCGGGCGCAGCGCGCCGTGGAAGGCCCGGCCCCGGGTCACCTGCTCGGCCGGGAGGTCACGCAGTGCCGCGAGCTGGTCGGCGCGGGGCGCCGGCGGGCGGCTCCACGGCACCAGCAGCACCACCGCCACGAGCAGCGCGACCACCAGGCCGCCCAGGGTCAGCAGCGCCCAGGCGCGCGGGGTCACCGCCCCATCCCGCCGTCGTGCCCGGTCCGCGTCATCCCGCCCCCTCCCGCCGTGACCGCTCATCCTATTGCCCGGCCGCGCAAGCGGGACCGCCGTGCCCGCCACGCGGTCCCGCCCGCCCCGCCCCGCGCGCGCGGCCGCCAGCCCACCCGCGCGCCGATCTTGGAGTTGTGGCGGCTGACAAACGTGACTACCCGGACATCCTGGGCACCACAACTCCAAGATCGATGGCCCTTGCCGGGCTGGGGACGAGAAGGTGGACGGGGTGATCCCGACGGACGCCTCGAGCACCCCGGGGCGGCCCTCCTTCAGCGGCAGGCGGAAGCCGGCGGGCAGCGGGCAGCGTCAGGCGACCCGGCGACGACGGCCGGGGCGGCGGGGCATCGGCGCCGGCGCCTCGGCGGGCGCCGACGGCAGCACGTCCACCTCGAAGCCGGCCCGCGCGAACACCTCGATCGCCCGGTGCTCGGCCGGGCCCAGGTCGGCCGGGTCGGAGTCGAGCAGTGCGGTCACCAGGCAGCCGGAGCAGCCGGCGCCGCGGTTGCCGCAGGTGTCGCAGTCGATCAGCATCAACGCCTCCTGACGGGTCGCCGGTGGCGCTCGGGGAAGGAACCACCACCGTCGGTCACCAGGACGCTAACGCCCCGGTACGACGGAACCGGACAACGAGGCAGCAGCCGCCGCGAAGCAGAACCAGTACGCCGAAGTGGCGCGATCAGCACGCGTCCGACCCCACCACTCCCCCGATCTGGAGTCGATCAAGGGGGAGAGAGAAGGCTCAGGACCGGGCCAGGCGCCGCAGCAGCGAGTCGGCGCCCAGCGGGTACGCACCGTGCCGGCGTACCCCGTCGGCGACCTCGCGGTCCGAGGAGACCACCACCACCGGCCGGCCGGCCGGCTCGGCGCGGACCAGCCGGCGGATCAGCTCGTCGGCGGTCTCGCCCTTGCGGGAGAACAGCACCCGCACGCCGCGCGGCGCCGGGGGCAGTCCGTGGATCCGCTCGGCGCCGTCGAACACGACTGTGACCTCGTCCCCGGTCTGCGCGGCGATCCCGCCCAGCCCGGTGATCAGCCGCTTGCGCTGCTGCTCCAGCGACATCTCGCCGAAGCCTCGCTTCGTCACGTTGTAGCCGTCCACGACGAGGTGCGCCCGCGGCAGCGCGAGCAACTGGTCGAGGCGGGCCGGGTCGTCGGTGTCACGGGCCCGCGTCGACGGGCCGGCCTGGGCGGCACCCGGCTGCTCGGCGAACGCGTCGGCGACGAAGTCGGCGGGGAGCTTGTCCACCGGGTCGAGCGCCAGCTCGCGGCGCAGCCCCACGGCGGCCTGGCCGATCGTCTCCAGCAGCAGCCACAGCCGCGCGTCGTCGACCGAGCGGGCCTCCTTGGCGCTGGCCCGGGCCACGCCTGCGGCGGCCTCCGCCTCGGCCAGCCGGGCCCGGGCGCGGCGCAGCTCGGCGTCCGCGTCGGCGGCGGCACGGGCCGCCCGTCCCCGCTCGGTGGCGAGCATCTCGGTGGCCTTGCGCTCGCGGGCCTGGGTCTCCCGCAGGGTACGGGTCAGCTGGCGGGCCTCCTCGCGGAGCTGACCCAGCTCCTCCCGGACCCGGGCCAGCTCGTCGCGCAGCTTCTCCGCCTCGACCCGGGCCACCGCGCGGTCGTGCTCGGCGCGGGCGGCCCGCTGTTCGGCCTCGCGGACCAGTTCGGCCACGACCGCGCTGTCCGCCTCGGCGCGTACCGCCTCGCCGCTGGCCTCGATCAGGTCCCGCCAGCCGCGGGGCCGGGCCAGGTAGGCCAGGGCGGCCACCTCGACCGGGTCGGCGGCGGCCGGTGCGGTGCCGTCGACCACCGCCGCACCGAGGTCGCCGGCGTCGGCGAGCACCCGGGCGGTGATCCGCTGCCGGAACAGCGGGTCGGCGGTGAGCTGGGCGGCGATCGCGGGCGCGCCGAGGCGGGCACGACGGTTGGGGGCGAACTTGGCGACCCGCCGCAGCGGCACCGGCACCTCGTCGGCGGGCAGGCCGGGCAGCACGGCGGCGGTCAGCGTGACGATCCGTTGCCGGACCGGCTCGGGCAGCACCGGCTCGGGCTCGATCGCCGGTGGCGCGTCCTCATCGGCGGGCACGCCGACCACCGGCTCCTCCACGGAGGAGTGGTCGTCGTACGGCTCGCTGAGGGGCATGAGGCAAGTCTCCCACCCCGAACGGGCCCACCGCCCGGTGAGTGAGCCGATCTCTCATCGTACCCCCGTGGTATCTCCTGGGGCCGCAGTGACGGGAGTGTCGGACCGTGCCGCTAGCGTCCCGCGGGTGACACGAGCGGAGTACGTCCAGGAGTCGCTGGCCGGCCTGGACCCGGCGGGCAGCGGCGTCGACCCGGCGCTGCCGCTCTACGCGACCACCTTCGTGGTGGTCGACCTGGAGACCACCGGCGGCGCTCCGGACGGCGGCGGGATCACCGAGATCGGCGCGGTGAAGGTGCGCGGCGGCGAGGAGCTGGGCGTGCTCGCCACGCTCGTCAACCCGGGCGTGCCGATCCCGCCGTTCATCACCGTGCTCACCGGCATCACCCAGGCCATGCTGCTGCCCGCCCCGCCGATCGAGCAGGTGCTCCCGAGCTTCCTGGAGTTCATCAGCGACGCCGTGCTCGTCGCCCACAACGCGCCGTACGACGTGGGCTTCCTCAAGGCGGCCTGCGCGAAGCACGGCTACCGCTGGCCCAACCCCCGCGTGCTGGACACGGCCGCGCTGGCCCGGCGGGTGCTCACCCGCGACGAGGTGCCCAACCGCAAGCTGGGCACGCTCGCCGCCTACTTCCGCACCGCGACCCAGCCCACCCACCGGGCGCTCGACGACGCCAAGGCCACCGTCGACGTGCTGCACGGGCTGATCGGCCGCCTCGGTGGGCACCGGGTCGGCACGGTCGGCGAGGCGATCGAGTTCGCCCGCGCGGTCACCCCCACCCAGCGCCGCAAGCGGCACCTCGCCGACGGGCTGCCGAAGGTGCCGGGCGTCTACATCTTCCGGGCCGCCGACGACCGGCCGCTCTACGTCGGCACGTCCGGTGACATCGCCACCCGGGTCCGCAGCTACTTCACCGCCGCGGAGAAGCGGGCCCGGATCTCCGAGATGCTCGCCGCCGCCGAGCGGGTGGAGGCGGTCGAGTGCGCCCACTCGCTGGAGGCCGAGGTCCGCGAGCTGCGGCTGATCGCGGCGCACGCGCCGCCGTACAACCGCCGGTCGAAGTATCCGGAGCGCCAGGTGTGGCTGAAGCTCACCGACGAGGCGTACCCCCGGTTGTCGATCGTGCGCGACATCGCGCCCACCGACACCGCCTACCTGGGGCCGTTCCGGTCCCGGCAGGCGGCGGAGCTGGCCGCCGCCGGCTTCCACGACGCGGTGCCGCTGCGGCAGTGCACGCACCGGCTCTCCCGGCGCACCACCATGCCGGCCTGCGCGCTGGCCGAGCTGGGTCGCTGCCCGGCGCCCTGCGAGCACCGGATCACCCCCGAGGAGTACGACGACGCGGCGGCGACCCCGTTCCGCACCGCCACCAGCGACGACCCCGGTGTGGTGGTGGACGCGCTGCTCGCCCGCATCGAGGTGCTGTCGGCCGCCCGGCGGTACGAGGAGGCGGCGGTGGTGCGCGGCCGGCTGGTGGCGGTGCTGCGCGCGGCGGTCCGGATGCAGCGGCTGGCCGCGTTGACCGGCATCGCCGAGCTGGCCGCCGCCCGCCCGGCCGCCCGGGGTGGCTGGGAGCTGGCGCTGGTGCGGCACGGCCGGCTCGCCGGGGCCGGGGTGTCCCCGCCGGGTGTCCATCCGCGACCCACGATCGCGGCGATCCGGGCCACCGCCGAGACGGTGCTGCCCGGGCACGGCCCGGTGCCGGCCGCCACCGCCGAGGAGACCGAGCGGATCCTGTCCTGGTTGGAACGACCGGAGACCCGGCTGGTCGAGACGACAGACGGCTGGGCCTCGCCGGTGGCCGGCGCGGGGCGTTTCCGCGACCTGCTGACGAAGGCGGAGAACGGCGGATCCGCCAAACTCTCGACCGAACGCTCATGACCAACTGACCGATCGGACTACCTCGACTCCCTTAGTCTGTTAAAGGAGTGCAGACCTGCCCGATTCGCGGGCTCTGCTCCCGGCCGCCGGTCCCCGGTGGCCGAGGGCCGGGGTGAGGAGGTGTCCCAGGTGGACGTCGACGCCGGACACGGCGCCGCCCTGGGTGGCGCGCTCCCTGCCCAGGGCGAACTACCGCTCACCCGCCGCCTGCGTTCCCTGCTCACCTGGCCCACTGCCGACGGCGACCCGGTCACCACACTGGTCCGCGCCCATCGCGGCATCCACGCGAGCGCCGACGCCTCGGTACTGCGCCGGGCCTACACGATCGCCGAGAACATGCACCGCGGCCAGTTCCGCAAGAGCGGCGAGCCGTACATCACCCACCCGCTGGCGGTGGCGCAGATCTGCGCCGACCTCGGCATGGACACCATCACGCTGGTCGCCGCGCTGCTGCACGACACGGTGGAGGACACCCGCTACACGCTCCAGGCGCTCCAGGAGGACTTCGGCCGCGAGGTCGCCCACCTGGTCGACGGCGTGACCAAGTTCGACAAGGCGTTCTACGGCAAGGCCGCCGAGGCGGAGACCGTCCGCAAGATGATCGTGGCGGCCGGCAAGGACGTCCGGGTGCTGGTGATCAAGCTGGCGGACCGGCTGCACAACATGCGGACGCTCGGCGTACGCTCGGCCGCCTCCCGGGAGCGGATCGCCCGCAAGACCCAGGAGGTGCTGGTCCCGCTCTGCGACCGGCTGGGCATCCAGACCCTCAAACGCGAACTGGACGACGTGGTGCTGCTGCACCTGCGGCCGGAGGAGCACGCGCGGATCGCCCGGTTCGTGCACGACCGGCCCGGCTGGGACGCCTACCTGGCCGACGTGGTGGCGCGCACCCGGGCGGCGTTGCGCCGCAACCGGGTCGACGCCGACGTCTCCCCCCGCCCCCGGCACCTCTACTCGATCTGGAAGGACACCGTCGCCGGCGACCACGCCGCCCCGTTCGACCTGCCCCGCATCGCGATCGTGGTGGACGGTCCGGCGACCGACTGTTACGCCGCTCTGGGCGCCGTGCACGGGCTGTGGCGGCCGGTGCCGGGCCGGTTCAAGGACTTCATCGCCTCCCCGAAGAACAACCTCTACCGATCCCTGCACACGAGTGTCTGCGGCCCGCAGGACCGCACCGTCGAGGTGCTGATCCGCACCACCGAGATGCACCGCTCCGCGGAGTACGGCGTAGCCGCCCACTACCGGTTCCCCCGGGCCGCGGGCCGGGGCGCCGACCGGGCGGACGAGCTGGCCTGGCTGCGCCGGGTGCTCGACTGGGAGCAGGAGACGGTCGACCCGACCCAGTTCATGGAGTCGCTGCGCTGCGACCTGTCCGAGGCGCAGATCCAGGTGGTGGCCGACGGGCGGCAGGTCGTGCTGCCGGCCGGGGCCACGCCGGTCGACCTCGCGTACGAGCTGGGCACCGAGCGCGGCGACCACTGCCTGGCCGCCCGGATCAACGGCCGGCTGGCACCGCTCTCCTCGGAACTGGAGGAGGGCGACGTGGTGGAGATCTTCACCGAGAACGACGCGGAGAGCGGCTTCGAGGCGGACGTGGCCCCGCGCGGCCCGCGCCGGGAGTGGCTGGGCTTCGTGAAGTCCCCGCACGCCCAGATGCAGATCAACCGCTGGTTCGCCGAGCACACCGAGCCGGGCATCTCGATCGCCGACAAGGTCCGGCTCGGCCGGGCCTCGATCGGCCTGGCGTTGCGCAAGCACAACCGGGGCCTGGCCAGCGACCTGCCGCTGCTGCGGCTGTCCGAGGAACTGGGCTACCCCGACCTGGAGACGCTGCTGGTGGCGGTCTTCGACCGCACCGTCGAGCCGGACACGGTGGTCCAGCAGTTGATCGATCTGGTCGACCACAGGCAGTAGACGGAGCCGGTCCGCGCCGGGACCACTAGCCTGGACGACATGATCCCCCGCGCGCGTGCCACCGGACGGGCCCTCGGCTACCAGATCTTCTACCGGCTTCCGGTCCCGCTGCGGCGGCGGCTGGTCCGGCTGGCCGTACCGAAGTACGTCGTCGGCGCGGTCACGCTGGTCAAGGACACGGAGGCCACCGGCGCGGGCCGGATCCTGCTGCTGCGCCAGCCGCCCGGCTACAGCTGGACGCTCCCGGCCGGGCTGCTGCAACGCGGCGAGGCCCCGGTGGTGGGCGCCGCCCGCGAGCTGTACGAGGAATCAGGCGTCCGCCTGTCCCCCGACGCGCTGCGCCCGGCGGTGCCGAACGCGGTGGTGCACGCCAAGGGCTGGGTCGACGTCGTCTTCGAGGCCGAGGTGCCGGCGTCGACCACCGAGCTGAAGGTGGACGGCGCCGAGGTGTTCGAGGCCGCCTTCCATCCGCTCGACGACCTGCCCCGGCTCAGCCGCGCCACCGCCAACCTGCTCGGCTACTACGGCATCGGCCCGCGCGCCGGCGAACACCCACCGGCCGCGTGAGCACCCCGTACGCGGGCACCGCGGCACCGGGGGTCGAGGTGTGCGCGGTGGTGCTTGCAGCGGGTGAGGGCACCCGGCTGCGCCCGCTCACCGAGCGGGTACCCAAGGCGCTCTGCCCGGTCGGGAACGTCCCGTTGCTGGACCGGGCGCTGGCCCGGCTGGCCGGGCTGGGTCTGACCGGCCCGGAGCGGGTCGCGGTGAACGCCTGCTACCTGGGCGACCAGGTGGTCGCGCGGGTCGGCGGACGGGCCCACCTGTCGGTCGAGCCGGACGCCCCGCTGGGCACCGCCGGGGGCGTGGGCCGGCTGCGGGACTGGATCGACGGCCGGGGCGTGCTGGTCGGCAACGCCGACGCGTACCTGTCCGACCCGCAGGCCCCGCCCGGCCCGGACATCGCCGCGCTGCTGGACGGGTGGGACGGGCACGGCGTACGCCTGCTCGGCCGGCCCGCCGACGACCCGCACGCCCCCGGAACCTTCGACGGCCACGAGTTCGTGGGTTTCTCGCTGCTGCCGTGGCGGCTGGTCCGCGACCTGCCGGCCACGTTCGGCGACCTGGTCCGGGCGGTGTGGCGGCCCGCGGAGGCCGCCGGGGCGCTCACCGTCGTGCCCTACCGAGGCACGTTCTACGACACCGGCACCCCGGCCGACTACCTGGCCGCCAACCTGCACGCGGCCGGCCCGGACGGGCTGGTGGACCCGGCGGCGACGGTGACCGGCCGGGTCACCGGCTCGGTGGTCGGCGCCGGGGCGCTGGTGCACGGCGACGTGGACCGGTCGGTGGTGTGGCCCGGCGCGAGCGTCGCGGCCGGGGAACGCCTGCGCGAGGTGATCCGGGCCGGTGACGACCTGACCGTCCCGGCGGCGCGGTGAGGGGCGCGGGCTCTAGCATGGGCCTCGTCGCCGACGAACGGAGAACCGTCCCGTGATCACCGCGATCGTGCTGATCGACTGCGCCACCGACTCCATCCCCGAGGTGGCCGAGACCCTGGCCAACCTGCCCGGCGTCAGCGAGGTCTACTCGGTGGCGGGGCACGTCGACCTGATCGCCATGGTCCGGGTCCGGGAGTTCGAGCAGATCGCCCAGGTCATCGCCGGCAGCATCTCGAAGGTGCCGGGCGTGCTGAACACCGAGTCGCACATCGCGTTCCGCGCCTACTCCCAGCACGACCTGGAGGAGGCGTTCGCGATCGGGCTGGCGAACGCCGACTGACACGAGCCGGTGACCGGCCTGCCCTCACGGGCGGACCGGCCACCGTGGACCGTGCGGTACGTCAGCTCTGGCTGGGCACCGGGGTCTCCGTGGTGCCCGGAGCGGGCTCCTCGGTCTCGGTGCCGCCCGGAGCCGGCGACTCGGTGCCACCCGGGGACGTGGTGCCGCCCGGGCTGGGCGTGCCGCTGGCGCTGGTCTGCGGAACCGGGACGCCCAAGGTCTGGGCCAGGGCCACGAGCGCGTCGTAGTGCGCCTGGAGGACCGGCAGCGCGTCCTGCGCGATCTGCACCACCGACTGCTCCGAGCCCTGCGAGATCTCGGTCTGGGTGGCCTGGATCGCCTGGACGTGGCCGGCGAGCTGCGCGGTCACCCACGCCTTGTCGAACTCGGCCCCGCTGAGGTTGTTCAGCTTGTCCAGGACCTTCTGCTGGTCGGCGGTCGGGTCGGCCGGCAACTGCACGTTGAGCTGCTGCGCGGTCGACTGCACCGTCTGGTCCAGCTGGGTGTGGTCCGTCACGAACATCTTGCCCAGGTCCTTGACCTGCTGGTTCTGACCCTTCTGCTGGGCCAGGTTACCGGCGGTGATCTCGAACAGGTTGACCTGGTGCACCGCCTGCAGGTACTGCGTGTCCTGCGTCGACGGCTGCGCCGCAGCCTGCGACGCGGCGGCGGGCGCCAGCCCCACGACCACCAGCGCGGCCAGCAGGCCCAGGCGTTTGATTCCCAACATTCGTTCCTCCCCCATGAGACGTCGGACCGCACGGATACCCGGCTGACCGGGGTTATTCCTGCGATTCCACCCGTCCGTGTCGGGGGCGACGGCCGTCCGCGCACCGGCCTCCCGGCGTGCGCGGGAGGGAACGGGACGACCGGGCGGAAACGGCAGTGGCGCCCGCCGGATGATCCGGCGGGCGCCACTGTCAGTCGTACCGGGGAGGGTCAGCGACGGCTCTCGCCGCTGCCGATCTCCTCCCGCTCCGGCCGGGCCTCGACCGGCGGGTGCCCCGGCGAGACCGGCGCCTCGGCCGGCTTCTCGATCGGGTAGAAGAAGCCCCGGATCGCCGGGCCGAGGGCACCGAGCCGGTTCATCTTCTTCGGCACCACCCAGCCGACGTAGTCCAGCGCCGGCGGGTGACCGTCGTGGCCGTCGGCCGAGGTGAGCGGCTGGTGGACCTCGACGAACCGGCCGTCGGGCAGCCGCTTGATGATGCCGGTCTCCACGCCGTGCGCCAGCACCTCCCGGTCGTGCTGCTGCAGACCCAGGCAGATCCGGTACGTGACGTAGTACGCGATCGGCGGCAGGATCAGCAGGCCGATCCGGCCGGCCCAGGTCATCGCGTTCAGGCTGATGTGGAACTTGTCCGCGATGACGTCGTTGGCGCCGGAGAGGGTCAGCACGATGTAGAAGGCGAGCGCCATGGCGCCCACGGCGGTCCGGGCCGGAACGTCCCGGGGCCGCTGGAGCAGGTTGTGGTGCTTGTAGTCCTTGAGGCGGCGCGCCTCCAGGAACGGATACATCGTCGACAGGCCGACCAGGATTCCGGGTAGCACCACAGTCGGCCAGAACAACGGTGGGATGACGTACCCGTTGCCGATCGGGATGTGGATCTCCCAGCCCGGCATGAGCCGGGTCGAGCCGTCGAGGAACATGACGTACCAGTCGGGCTGGCTGGCGGCCGAGACCACCCACGCCTCGTACGGGCCGAACAGCCAGATCGGGTTGATCTGGAACAGGCCACCCATCAGCGCGATCACGCCGAAGACGACCATGAAGAAGCCGCCCTGCTTGAGCGCGTAGCGCGGGAACATCCGCTCGCCGACCACGTTGGAGTTGGTCCGGCCGGGGCCGGGCCACTGGGTGTGCTTCTGCTTGAACACCAGGCCGAGGTGCACGCTGATCAGCGCCACCAGCAGACCCGGGACGAGCAGCACGTGGGCGATGAAGAAGCGGCTGATGATGATGGTGCCGGGGAACTCCCCGCCGAAGATCGACGAGCTGACCCAGGAGCCGATCACCGGGATCGACAGGATGATCGCGGAGGCGATCCGCAGACCGGTGCCGGACAGGCCGTCGTCCGGCAGCGAGTAGCCGGTGAAGCCGGCCAGGAAGCCGACCCAGAACAGCAGCGAGCCGATGATCCAGTTGGTCTCACGCGGCTTGCGGAACGCGCCGGTGAAGAAGACCCGCAGCATGTGGACCACGATGGCGGCCATGAACAGCAGGGCCGACCAGTGGTGCATCTGCCGCATGATCAGACCACCCCGGACATCGAACGAGATGTCCAGGCTGGAGGCGTAGGCGGCCGACATCGGGGTGCCCCGCAGCGGCGCGTAGCTGCCGTTGTAGATGACCTCGGTCATAGCCGGCTCGAAGAAGAACGTCAGGAAGACGCCGGTGAGCAGCAGGACGATGAACGAGAACAGCGCGATCTCGCCGAGCAGGAAGGACCAGTGGTCGGGGAAGACCTTGTTCAGCAGCTTGCGCAGGGGCGTGGCCACCTGGAAGCGGTCGTCCACCGCCCGCGCGCTCTTGGCCGGCAGCGCGGCCGCATCAAACTTTCGGCGCTTCATGGCCGCTCCCAGAAGTCGGGACCGATGGTCTCGGTGTAGTCGGACTTCGCCACGAAGAAGCCCTCCTCGTCCACCTCGATCGGCAGCTGCGGCAGCGGCCGGTTCGCCGGGCCGAAGATCGGCTTGGCGTTGTCGGTGATGAGGAACTGCGACTGGTGGCAGGGGCAGAGCAGGCGGTTGGTCTGCTGCTCGTAGAGGCTGGCCGGGCAGCCCGCGTGCGTGCAGATCTTGGAGAACGCGACGTAGTTGCCCCACATGTAGTCGCCGTGGCCCTTGCGCTCGTTCGCGGCGCGCGACTTCTGCGCGTCGTCCTCCCGCAGGTGGATGAGCAGGGTGGGCGAGTCGGCGTGCAGGTTGCTCACGCCGCCGTCGATGCCTGGGAACACGGTCAGCTGGCCGCCGACGCTGACGTCGGCCGGGCGGATCGGGCGGCCGTCCTCACGGATCAGCCGGATCTTCTTGCCGCCCTCGCCCGGCTGGAAGCCGGTGGTGAACATCTGGTTGTTCTTGTGCGGCTGCTCGATCAGGCCACCGATCAGCGGTGCCGCGGCCACCGCGCCCACCGGCGCCAGGCCGGCGAGCAGCGAGATGCCCAGCAGCGGCCGGCGGCGTACGCCCATCTCGTCGGCCAGGTAGAGCATGGTCTCGCCGGTGATCTTGCGACCCTCCGGGTCGTCGGCCTGGTCGTGCCGGTCCTGGATCGAGACCTCCTTGGGCAGCAGCTTCTTGCCCCAGGTCAGGATGCCGAAGCCGATGCCCAGCAGCGCGAGGCCGAGGGTCAGGCCGAGCAGCGGCGTGTAGAGCTTGTCGCCGCCGGTACCCGGCTCCCACTGCCACGGCCACCAGATGTAGACCACCAGGAAGGCCGTCGCGAAGACGCCGGTCAGCAGGAACATCAGGGCGACCGTGCGGGTCAGCCGGCGCTCGGCCTTGCTGCCCGGGACCACCTGCGGCTCGTAGTGGACGATCTCGATGTCGTCCCGCCGCGCGCCCTCCTGGACGATGTCGAACCGGGAGAGCCGGGGGTCGTTCACGTCGAGCGGCTCCGGGCCCTGCTGGGCCTGGTGCTCGGTGTGGGTGCTCATGCCGTCACCTCGCTACGGGTGACGCCGGGGGCCGGCGCCACAGCACTGGAAGCATTGATCCGTCCGGTCACGACTTGCCCGCGATCCACAGGCTCGCGAAGACCAGCGCGACGATGCCGACCAGGAAGATCGCGAGACCCTCGGTCGACGGGCCGTAGCGGCCCAGGTTGAAGCCGCCCGGGTCGCCGTCGTGCTTCAGCGTCTCCTGGATGTAGGCGATGATGTCCGCCTTCTCCTCGGGCGTGATCTGGTTGTCGCCGAACACCGGCATGTTCTGCGGGCCGCTCAGCATCGCGGCGTAGATCTGCCGGTCACTGGCCGGCGCCAGGCTCGGCGCGTACTTGCCGGAGGACAGCGCACCGCCGCCGCCGCTGAAGGCGTGGCACTGCGAGCAGTTGATCCGGAACAGCTCACCACCGGTGGACAGGTTGGCGCCCTCACGCAGGTCGCCGTTGGGGACCTCCGGGCCGCCGCCGAGCTCCTGGATGTACTGCCCGAGCTGGCGCACCTGCTCGTCGGTGAACTGCGGCGGCTTGCGCATGGCCTGGGCCTCCTGCCGGGCCATCGGCATGCGACCGCTGCTGACCTGGAACTCCACCGAGGCCGCTCCGACGCCGATCAGGCTCGGACCGCGGCCCTCGACGCCCTGGGCGTTGCGACCGTGACAGGTCACACAGCTCACGTCGAACAGCGCCTTGCCCTCGTTGCCTGCGGCGGTCAACGGAGGGTTGTCCTGCGCCTGCACGCCGGGGGCGAAGACGGTGTAGGCACCGCCGGCCAGCATCAGCGCGGCGAACAGCCGGACCGCGGCACCCAGCCGGCGGCGGCCCCTGCTGCGCGCTACGGGCCGCCCGCGCAGCCGCGCGAGCAGACCGCGTCGGCGGTCGTTGTCAGAAGTCATGACCTGTGTCCTTAACCGGTTGGACCTTGTCTCAGGGGACGGAGCAGCGGCGCGGTTCGTGACGCGCCAAGATCACTGGAGCCAGTAGATCATGGCGTAGAGCCCGATCCACACGACGTCCACGAAGTGCCAGTAGTAGGACACGACGATCGCCGAGGTCGCCTGGGCGGGGGTGAACCGGCCCATCGTGGTACGGATCATGAAGATCACGAAGGCGATGAGACCGCCGGTCACGTGCAGACCGTGGAAGCCGGTGGTGAGGTAGAACATCGACCCGTAACCGTCTTCGTTGATCTTCACACCCTCGTGCACCAGGGTCCGGTACTCGTTCAGCTGACCGAGCACGAAGATCAGACCCATCACGAAGGTGATCGTGAACCACCGGCGCAGAGCGTGGACGTCACCGCGCTCGGCCGCGAACACGCCGATCTGGCAGGTGATCGAGGAGAGCACCAGGATCACCGTGAACGTGGTCGCGTACGGGATGTTCAGCACCTCGGTGTGCTTCTCCCACTGCTCCGGCGCCGCCGCGCGGATGGAGAAGTACATCGCGAACAGCGCCGCGAAGAACATGAGTTCGCTGGAGAGCCACACGATCGTCCCGACGCTGACCATGTTGGGTCGGGTCAGGGAGTGGATCCGGCTCTTGTCAATGGCTGGGGCCGCAGTCACGCGGTCATTATTGCCCCTGACCGGGACCGACGATCAGCGGGGTGGCAAACCCGGCCCTTCCGTGGCCCGATCGTGGTGGTCCGCTTCGCCTGACCTACCCTGAAAAGCGTGCTGCACGTCGATCAGATCCGCGCCGTCACCTCGGCTGTTCCGGCGACGCTGGCGGCGGGAGGCGAGGGCGCCCCGCCGCCGTTCACCGTGACCCGGGTGTTCACGGAGACCCGGCTGGACAGCTGGCTCACGCTGGGCATCGTCCTGGCCGCCGGCCTCTACCTCTACGGGGTGCACCGGCTGCGGCTGCGCGGCGACCGCTGGCCGGTCATCCGTACCGTGTCGTTCCTCGGCCCGGGCCTCGGCGGCATCGCCCTGGTCACGCTCACCGGCCTCGGCGCGTACGACACCGCGCTGCTCTCGGTGCACATGGTGCAGCACATGGTGCTGTCCATGATCGCGCCGATCTTCCTGGCGCTCGGCGCCCCGATGACGCTGGCGCTGCGCACGCTGCCGGCACGGCCCCGCAAGCGGCTGCTCGCGATCGTGCACAGCAAGGTGATCCGGATCTACAGCTTCCCGCTTGTGGCGTTCGCCATCTTCGTGGTGAACCCGTTCGCGCTGTACTTCACCGACCTCTACGAGTTCACCCTGCGCCACGAGTGGGCGCACGAGCTGGTCCACGCGCACTTCATCGCCACCGGCTGCGTCTTCTTCTGGCCGCTGCTCGGCCTCGACCCGCTGCCCGGCCGCTGGCCGTACCCGGGCCGCGCGCTGCTCATGCTGCTCTCGGTGCCGTTCCACACCGTCCTCGGCCTGACCATCATGCAGAGCACCACGCTGTTCGGCGGCGACTGGTACCCGTCGCTCAACCTGTCCTGGTCCGACCCCTGGAACGACCAGGTGGTCGCGGGCGGGATCCTGTGGGCCGGCGGCGAGTTCGTCAGCGTCACCATGCTCGCCGTCCTGGTCGTCCAGTGGGTCAAGCAGTCCGAGCGCGAGGCCCGGCGGCTCGACCGCGAGCTGGACCGCCAGGAGGCCCGCCAGCGCGCCGCGGAGACGAGCGCCTGACGGCCCGTTCCGGGGTACGCCCCGAGCCCGCCGGGCGGGGCGACAGCCCGGATGTGACGACCGCTACGATCAGCGGGCAGCTACGAGGTGGGAGCCACGTCACGATGAGCGATCGTCTTTGCACCGTCCTGCTCTACAGCGACGACCCGAAGGTCCGCGACCGGATGCGGCTCGCCGTGGGCACCCGGCCGGCGCCCGGGCTCGAGATCGAGTTCGTCGAGGCCGACGACTACAACGCCTGCATCCGGCTGGTCGACGACTACGAGATCGACCTGCTCCTGCTCGACGGCGAGGCGACCCCGGGCGGCGGCATCGGCATCGCCCGCCAGATCAAGGACGACCGGGACGACGCGCCGCCCACCTGCGTGGTGCTCGCCCGCGCCGCCGACCGCTGGCTGGCCGCGTACGCCGAGGTCGACGCCACGCTGACCCACCCGCTGGACCCGGTGGTCGCCGGCAGCACCGTGGCGGAGCTGCTGCGCCGCACCCACGCCGCAGCCTGACCCCGCCGGTCTTCGCGCGCCACGGCGACGCGGCCGTGGCGCGCCCCAACCGCATTCCTCACGCCGCTCGGGAGGCCCGTCATGGGCGAACGGACCTGGCCGCTTCTGCTCAACGCGCTGCTGCGCGGCGAGGAGCTCTCCACCGCCGACACCGCGTGGGCGATGGGCGAGATCATGGCCGGCTCGGCCACCCCGGCGCAGATCGCCGGGTTCGCCGTGGCGCTGCGCACCAAGGGTGAGACCCCCGCCGAGCTGGGCGGCCTGGTCGAGACCATGCTGACCCGCGCGGTGCCGGTGCACCTGCCCGAGGACGTACGCGCGAGCGCGCTGGACGTGGTCGGCACCGGCGGCGACCTCGCCCACACGGTGAACATCTCCACCATGGCCGCGCTGGTGGTCGCCGGGGCCGGGGTCCGCGTGGTCAAGCACGGCAACCGGGCCGCCTCCTCCTCGTGTGGCACCGCCGACGTGCTGGAGCAGCTCGGCGTACCCCTCGACCTGGCACCCGAGCAGGTGGCCCGCTGCGTGACCGAGGCCGGCATCGGCTTCTGCTTCGCCGCCCGCTTCCACCCCGGCATGCGCCACACCGGCCCGGTCCGGCGCGAGATCGGCGTACCCACCGCGTTCAACTTCCTCGGCCCGCTGACCAACCCGGCGCGGCCCCGTGCGGGCGCGGTGGGCTGCTTCGACAAGCGGATGGCCCCGGTGATGGCCGCCGTGTTCGCGGCCCGGGGTGACTCCGCGATCGTGGTACGCGGCGAGGACGGCCTGGACGAGTTCAGCACCGGCGCCCCCACCCGGGTCTGGGTGGCGCAGCAGGGCACCGTCACGGAGGCCGTGCTGGACGCTACGGACCTCGGTGTGCCCCGGGCCACCCTGGCCGACCTGCGCGGCGGGGACGCGGTCTACAACGCCGACGTGGTCCGGCGCCTGCTCGCCGGCGAGACCGGGCCGGTACGGGACGCGGTGCTGGTCAACGCCGCCGTCGCGCTTGCCACCCAGGGGCCGCTCGACGGCGATCTGCACGAGGTGCTGCGGGCCAACCTGGACCGGGCCGCCGAGGCGGTCGACTCCGGTGCCGCGGCGGCAGCGCTGGACCGCTGGCTCGAGGTGGCACGCGCGGCCTGATGCCGTTGTTGTCGTACCCGCGTGCCAAACTACACGGGAGTTATTCTCCGTTTTCGGTCTATCCGTTTTCGGTCTTCGGTCCACCGACCGGCGGCTTCCCGCCCCGGCCGATGCCCGGAGCGAGAGGAGCCACCCGTGTCTGACCGCGAGCTGCACTGTGACACCTGCGAGGGCGTCGTGCTGTTCGAGGCGCCGCCGTGCGGCGACGGGCACGGCGCCGACTGCCCGGAGCTGATCTGCACCGGTTGCGGCGCGGCAGTGGTGATCGCCACGTTCACGTTCCGCGAGACCCGCCTGGCGAGCCGCCGCGCTTCCCGCCGCCCATCCCACCCCCAGGCCGCCTGACCTCCACCCCTTCGGCGCCCGTCTTCGCCCTTCCCGAGCCGCCCACGCTCCTCCCGAGCCGCGCCGTGCCCCTTCGGGCCACGGCGCGCGGCGAGATCTTGGAAGGAAACGGCCCTCATGGAGGCCGTTTCCTTCCAAGATCTCGTGTGGTCCTGGTGAGTGGAACGGTGCTCTTCGGCGAATGGAACAGCGCAGCGTGAGCCAGGCAGTGCGCGTCGGAGGTGAGCGGGAGAGCGCCAGGCTGACCGCATCAGGCGGTGACCATGAAGTTGGCGGGGACAAAAGGGACCGCCGGTGCCGTCAACTTCATGATCGACGCAGGCAGCGCGCGGGGACGGCGCGCGGGGCAGGCACGGGGAAAGCGACAGGCCCGCTACCCCGGGAGGGGGTGCGGGCCTGCGACTGTGCTTCGGGTCAGTGCTCGGCGGTGCGGCGGGTGCCCGAGTAGTACTCGAACAGCAGCCCGCAGGTGGCGAGGACGACCGCCACCAGGCCCAGTCCCAGCAGCCAGAACTGCCAGAACACCAGGCCGAGACCGGCGATCGCGGCGGCCAGCGCCAGCCCGAACGGCCAGTAGCTACCCGGGCTGAAGAAGCCGACCTCACCGGCGCCGTCGGCGATCTCGCCGTCCGGCCGGTCCTCGGGGCGCAGGTCGATACGGCGGGAGACGAACCAGAAGAAGCCGCCGCACATGGCGCAGAGCAGGAAGGACAGCAGCAGCGCCACAGTGCCGATCCACTCGACGTGGCCGCCGCTGTCGGCGTACGTCCAGGCGCCGTAGAGGATCGTCGCGCCGAGGAGGAACGTGGCGATGGTCAGGAAGATCTTCCACTCGGTCTTCATGCCGAACCCCTCAGCTTCCCGCGCCGGCCGACGCGTCGGACGGGTTGAAGTTGTTCACGTCGCGCCGGGTGTCGAACGGCTTCGTCTCGGTGGCGTACTCCGGCTCACCGATCGCGCCGAGCGCCTCCTGGGTCGACTTGCCGGCCTTCTTGGCCGCCAGGAACTGGTCGTACTTCTCCGGCGACACGACCCGCAGTTCGAAGTTCATGAAGGCGTGGTAGCTGCCGCACAGCTCGGCGCAGCGGCCGACGAACGCGCCCTCCTGGTCGATGCTGGAGACCTCGAACGTGTTGCGCACGTTGCCCGGCATGACGTCCCGCTTGAACAGCAGCTCCGGCACCCAGAACGAGTGGATGACGTCGCGGCTGGTCTCCTCGAAGCGGATCGAGCGGCCGCTGGGCAGCACCAGCACCGGGATGACCTCGCTGGTGCCGAGCACCGAGGCGACGGTGTTGGCCTCCGGGCCCTGACCGTCGCGGTAGTTGAACTGCCAGTTCCACTTGAACGCGACGACCTCGACGGTGACGTCCGGGTTCTTCGACTCCTTGTTCACGTCGGTCTGCACGACCGCCGTGTAGTAGAAGAGCACGGAGACCACGAGGATCGGCGCGATGGTGTAGAGGAACTCCATCGGCAGGTTGTAGCGGGTCTGCACCGGCAGCTCGTTGCCGCGCTTGCGGTAGCGGACCACGCACCAGAAGATCAGGCCCCACACGAACACGCCGACGGCGAGCGCCGCGATGCAGGACGCGATCCACAGGTCGTACATGCGGTGCGACTCGGGCGTGATGCCGCCCTGCGGCCAGCCGAACCCGCCGAACGTCTTGCCGACGTCACAGCCGGTGAGCGAGACCAGCAGCGCCGCCGCGCCGAGACCGAGCCCGGCGATTCGACCAGCACCACGCCGCCGGCGTCCACCGGCCCCCGGGGAAGCGCTGTGCCGTACGGCCGAGCGCCGTACCTCCGAACTCCTTGCGACCACCTGGTCCTGCCTCCCTAGCGCGCCGCGGCGGTTGTTCTCCTTGACACCGACGGCAAAGGCGTCACCGACGGTCGCAGATTACTCGACCATGACCGGCCAGGCCGTCTTGGGGTCGCTGTCCACCCCCATCGGGGGGATCTTGGGCGTAACCGGGCGATAGCGTGGAACCCCATGAGCGCCTCCCCGGTCTACCTCGACGCCGCCACCGCGGCGCCGCTGCATCCGGTCGCGCGGCAGGCGATGCTGGCCGCCCTGGACGACGGCTGGGCCGACCCGGCCCGGCTCTACTCGGCGGCCCGCCGGGCCCGCCAGCTCCTCGACGCCGCACGGGAGGCCGCCGCGCAGACGCTCGGCGTCCGCGCCGACGAGCTGTCCTTCACCCCCAGCGGTACGACGGCAGCGCACGCCGCAGTACTCGGTGGCCTGGCCGGGCGCCGGCGGGCCGGGGCGACGCTTGTGCACTCGGCGATCGAACACTCGGCGGTGCTGCACGCCGCCCAGCGGCACACGGCGGCCGGCGGCACGGCGGTGTCCGTACCCGTGGACCGGTCGGGCCGGCTGGACCTGGACGCCTGGTCGGCGGCGGTGGCCGCGCCCGGCGTGGCCCTCGCCGCGCTGATCGCTGCCAGTCACGAGGTGGGCACGGTGCAGCCGGTGCCCGCCGCGGCGGAGTCGTGCACCGAGGCGGGCGTACCGCTGTACGTGGACGCGGCGCAGCTGGCCGGCCGGGCACCGCTGCCGGCGGGCTGGTCGGTGCTGAGCGCCAGCGCGCACAAGTGGGGCGGGCCGCCCGGCGTCGGGCTGCTCGTGGTGCGCAAGGGCACCCGGTGGGAGTCGCCCTACCCGGCCGACGAGCGGGAGTCGGGACGTACCCCCGGGGTGGTGAACCTGCCGGCGGTGGTGGCGGCGGCGGCGAGCCTGCGCGCGGCGGCGGCCGACGCGGCGGCCGAGGCGGCCCGGCTGGGTCCGCTTGTCGACCGGATCCGGGCGCGGGTGGCGGCCGAGGTGCCGGACGTGGAGGTGGTCGGCGACCCGGTGGACCGGTTGCCGCACCTGGTGACGTTCTCCTGCCTGTACGTGGACGGCGAGGCGTTGCTGCACGCGCTGGACCGGCGCGGGTTCGCGGTGTCCTCCGGCTCGTCGTGCACGTCGTCGACGGTGCGCCCGTCACACGTGCTGGAGGCGATGGGGGTGCTGTCGCACGGCAACGTACGGGTGTCGCTGCACCGGGAGACCACCGAGGCGGACGTGGAGCGGTTCCTGGCCGAGCTGCCCGGGATCGTGGCGGACCTGCGGGTGGAAGCAGGGGTGACGGACCTGTGAGCGCGAGGAGTGAGCCGCTCCTGCGAGCCCCGCAGTCGGGAACGGAGACGGCACTGTGAGCGAGCCGGACGAGGTGCTGGACTGCCGGGGGCAGCGCTGCCCGCTGCCAGTGATCAATCTCGCCCGGCTGGTGCCCGGCCTGCCGGCCGGCGCGGTGGTGCGGGTGCTGGCCGACGACCCGGCGGCGGCCGTCGACATCCCGGCGTGGTGCCGGATGCGCGGCCACGAGTTCCTCGACGCGCACCCCGGCCCCGCCTACGACGTCCGGGTGAGCGGTTAGCGCAGGTACGCGAGGATGCCCGGCAACGGGTCGGCCGCCACGGCGGTGTCGACCACCAGGCGCGGGCCGATCAGCGGCTCGTACTCGGCCCGGCGGCGCAGCGTCTGCTCCCAGGTGCCGTGCTCCTCGGGCGGGCGGGCCTCGACGCGGCGGCGGTGCTCCTCCTCGTCGCCGCAGTGCACCTCGATCACCCGCAGCGGCACACCGGCCCGCTCGGCCACGTCGTGCCAGAGCCCTCGGGCGCTGGCGACCGGGTTCACCGCGTCGACCACCACGCTGAGCCCCAGGCCGAGCTGCACCTCGGCCAGCCCGGCGACCGCGCCGTAGGCGGCCATGCCGGGTACGTCGCCGGTGAGGCCGTAGCGGTGCAGGGCCCGCTCGACCGGGTCGACCGGCAGGACCGGGGCGCGCAGGGCGGCGCCGACCCGGGCGGCCAGGGTGGTCTTGCCCACACCGGGCAGCCCGGCGAACGCGACGAGGACCGGGCCGCCGGTGCCGGGGCGGACCTCCGGGTCCACCCCGCCGGCCGGGCCGGTCACAGCAGGTGCGGCCGGACGTCCTCGGCGGCCGCGTCACCGTACGACTCGGCGAGTCGCTTCACGAACAGGTCGCGGCGGACCTCGTACTCCTGGCCGCCGAAGTTCTCCAGCACGAGCGTGGCCAGCAGACAGCCGACCTGGGCCGCGCGCTCCAGGCCGACGCCCCAGTCGAGCGCGGCGAAGAAGCCGGCCCGGAAGCCGTCGCCGACACCGGTCGGGTCGACCGCCTGGATCTCCCGCGCGATCGGCACCCGGATCGTGCCGACCTCCCGACCGGCGATCTCCACGCCCTGCTTGCCCAGCGTGGTGACCCGCACCTTGACCCGGTCCAGCAGCTGCTCGTCGGAGAGGCCGGCCTTGCTCTGCAGCAGGGACTTCTCGTACTCGTTTGTCATCAGGTAGTCGGCGCCGTCGATCAGGCCGAGCACGTCCGCGCCGTCCATCCGGGCGAGCTGCTGCGACGGGTCGGCGACGAAGGCGTAGCCGCGGTCCCGGCACTCGCCGGAGTGCCGGATCATCGCGGCCGGGTCGTTGGCGCTGACCAGCACCAGGTCCAGCCCGCCGAGGCGCTGCGCCACCGGGGCCAGCTCGATGTTGCGGGCCTCGCTCATCGCCCCGGCGTAGAAGGAGGCGATCTGGCACATGTCGGTGTCGGTGGTGCAGACGAAGCGTGCCGTGTGCGCGATCTCGCTGACGTGCACCGAGTCGCAGTCGACGCCGTGGCGCTCCAGCCAGGAGCGGTAGTCGGCGAAGTCGGCGCCGACCGCGCCGAGCAGCACCGGGCGCAGGCCGAGCTGGGCCATGCCGAAGGCGATGTTCGCCGCGGTGCCGCCACGCCGGAGCACCAGTTCGTCGACGAGGAAGGACAGCGAGACCTTGTCGAGCTGGTCGGCGATGAGCTGATCGGCGAAGCGGCCGGGGAAGCTCATCAGGTGGTCGGTCGCGATCGAGCCGGTCACGGCGATCTTCATGTCAACCCTCGGGGTCGGGAGCACGGCGCGGTCAGCCTACCGGCCCCCGGACCGGACGGACGGCGGTCGGTCACCAACCGGTCGATCAGCGCACATCCGGGCGTCACACCCCTGGGGTACGACGAAGCGGCGGACCGCCCCACCCGGGACGGCCCGCCGCTGCCGGTCGGTCGTCGACTCAGCTGAAGGAGTCGCCGCAGGCGCAGGAGTTGCCCGCGTTCGGGTTGTCGATGGTGAAGCCCTGGGCGTCGATCCGGTCGGCGAAGTCGATGGTGGCGCCGGCCAGGTAGGGGGCGCTCATCCGGTCGACGACGACCTCGACACCGTCGAAGTCGGTGACGACGTCACCGTCGAGCGAGCGCTCGTCGAAGAACAGCTGGTACCGCAGGCCGGAGCAGCCACCCGGCTGCACGGCGACCCGGAGCCGCAGGTCGTCGCGGCCCTCCTGCTCGATCAGGGCCTTGACCTTCTGCGCCGCGACGTCGGTGAGGACGACGGTGCTGGGGGCCTTGGCCTCGGTCGACTCGGTCTGCGCTGGCGTGGTCACGTGGAAGTCTCCCTGCGCGGTATGAGGTCCGGACGTCCTGGCCAACGCCGCACGTCCGCCAGTGATTCCCGGTGTGGTCCGTCTTTCGATCGTACGCCGCCTCCGGCGCCGCCACCCGGCGGCGTGACCAGCGGAACCGGTCAGCGGCTCCACTGCCGGGCAAGGCGGGCGCCGAGTGCGCGCAGCCCCTCGGCCGGGCGGGTCATCGCCGCCTCCACTCCCCCGTGTTCCTCGCCGCCGAAGTGCTCGACCAGGCTGTACGCCTCGGTGACGCCTGCTGCCGCGGCCTCCCGTCGCCCGGTGCTCACCCGTCCTGCCAGCACCACGCAGGGCACGCCCCGGTCCCGGGCGGCCCCGGCCACTCCGGCGACCACCTTGCCGCGCAGCGACTGGTGGTCGAACGAGCCCTCGCCGGTGATCACCAGGTCGGCGGCGTCGAGCGCGGCGTCCAGTTTCACCGCGCGGGTGACCAGGCCGATGCCCGATTCGCACCGGCCGCCGAGCGCCAGCACCGCCGCGCCGAGGCCGCCTGCGGCGCCGCCGCCGGGCAGCGCGCCCAGCCCGGACGGGCAGCCGGGCAGGCGTTCGGTCAGCACCTCCGCCCAGCGGGTCAGCGCGGCGTCCAGCAGCAGCACGTCCGCCCGGTCGGCGCCCTTCTGGGGGCCGAAGACGCTGCTCGCGCCGTGCAGCCCGAGCAGCGGGTTGTCGACGTCGGTGGCGGCGACGAGCGTCGTGCCGCGCAGCCGGGGCTCCCCGTCGAGCGCGGCCACCTCGGCCAGCGCCGCGCCGCCGTACGGCAGGGCCCAGCCGGCGCCGTCGAGCGGCGTGACGCCCAGCGGGACGAGCATCCCGGCGCCGCCGTCGTTCGTGGCCGAGCCGCCCAGCCCCACCACCACGGTCCGCGCGCCCGCCTCGACCGCGGCGGCCACGAGCAGCCCCAGCCCGTACGAGGTGGTCGCCTTCGGGTCGCGTTCGGCGGCGGTGAGCAGGTGCAGTCCGCACGCCTGGGCGCTCTCCAGGTACGCCGTGCCGTCGTCGGTGAGCAGGATCTCACCGGCGGCCGGGCGGCCCAGCGGGTCGACGGTGGGCACCGGCACCCGGCGCCCGCCCAGCGCTCCGGCGAGCACGTCGACGAACCCCGGTCCGCCGTCGGCGAGTGGCCGGGCCAGCAGGTCGTCGCCGGGGGCCACGTCACGCCAGCCGTCGGCCACCGCGGCGGCCACGTCGGGGGCCGGCAGCGTGCCGGCGAACTTGTCCGGACAGAGCAGCACGCGCATGCGCAGCAGTGTGGCAGGCCACATCCGAGGCGGCTGCGGCGCGGGCGCGCTGTGGGACCATGGGGTCGTGACTTCGACCTGGGTTGAGCCGTCCAACACCGCCACGGCGCTGCTGCTCCTCGGCCGCGGCAGCGACCCCGCCACCGAACGTGGCGTGGAGTGTCCGGGTGATCTCCCCGCGCCGAGCGACCCCGACCTGGTGGCCCGCGCCGCCGCCGCGAAGGCCGCGCTCGGCACGAAGGTGTTCGTCCTGGGCCACCACTACCAGCGCGACGAGGTGATCCAGTTCGCCGACGTGACGGGCGACTCGTTCAAGCTGGCCCGGGAGGCGGCGGCGCGCCCGGACGCGGAGTACATCGTCTTCTGCGGCGTGCACTTCATGGCGGAGAGCGCGGACATCCTCACCTCGGACGCGCAGAAGGTGATCCTGCCCGATCTCGCCGCCGGCTGCTCGATGGCCGACATGGCGGTGCTGTCGCAGGTCGAGGCCGCGTGGGACACGCTCACCGACCTGGGCATCGCGGCCGAGACCGTGCCGGTGACGTACATGAACTCCTCGGCGGACATCAAGGGCTTCGTCGGCCGCAACGGCGGCGTGGTCTGCACCTCGTCGAACGCCAAGCGGGCCCTGGACTGGGCCTTCGAGCAGGGCCGCAAGGTGCTGTTCCTGCCCGACCAGCACCTCGGCCGCAACACCGCCGTGCTGGAGATGGGCTTCTCGCTGGACGACTGCGTGCTCTACGACCCGCACAAGCCGAACGGCGGGCTGACCCCGGAGCAGCTGCGGGACGCGAAGATGATCCTGTGGCGCGGCCACTGCTCGGTGCACGGCCGGTTCACGCTCGACAGCGTCAAGGACGTCCGCGAGCGGGTGCCGGGCGTGAACGTGCTGGTGCACCCGGAGTGCCGCCACGAGGTGGTGAACGCCGCCGACCTGGTCGGCTCGACCGAGTTCATCATCAGGACGATCGAGGCGGCCCCGGCCGGCTCGGCGTGGGCGGTCGGCACCGAGCTGAACCTGGTGCGCCGGCTCGCCCTGGCCCACCCGGACAAGCAGATCATGTTCCTCGACCGGGCGGTCTGCTACTGCTCGACGATGAACCGGATCGACCTGCCGCACCTGGTCTGGGCGTTGGAGGAACTAGTCGCCGGGCGCGTGGTCAACCAGATCACGGTGGACCCGGAGACCGCCCGACACGCCCGGTCGGCGCTGGACCAGATGCTCGCCCTTCCGGGAGCCTGATCACCGTCGGTGACCCCGCTGGCACGGAAACGCACCGGACACCCCGGTTCGTGCCCTCGCTGGCGATGTGACCGATTCCATTCCCGTCACGGAGGGCTATGCTGCCGGGGCGACGACACACGCGGCCCGTTTTTCCATGACCGCGTTCCGGGTAGCGATGAACTTCGTGCACCCATCACTAGACACGGCAGCACCCAACGCGCTGGAGGTTGCGTTGACCGACGACGTCCTGGTCGTACACGGAGGCACTCCGCTTGAAGGGCGGATCCGCGTGCGCGGCGCGAAGAACCTGGTGTCCAAGGCGATGGTGGCCGCCCTGCTGGGCGACACACCGAGCCGGCTGTTCGACGTGCCGCGTATCCGTGACGTCGAGGTGGTCCGCGGTCTGCTCGGCCTGCACGGCGTCAAGGTCAGCGACGGCGTGGAGGAGGGCGAACTCGTCTTCGACCCCTCGAACGTCGAGAGCGCCAGCACCGACCAGATCAACGTGCACGCCGGGTCCAGCCGGATCCCGATCCTGTTCTGCGGCCCGCTGCTGCACCGGCTCGGCCACGCCTTCATCCCCGACCTGGGCGGCTGCCACATCGGCCCGCGCCCGATCGACTTCCACCTCCAGGCGCTGCGTGAGTTCGGCGCCACCGTCGAGAAGACCCCGGAAGGGCTGCACCTGTCCGCGCCGAACGGGCTGCACGGCACGAAGTTCGCGCTGCCGTACCCGAGCGTGGGCGCCACCGAGCAGGTGCTGCTCACCGCGGTGATGGCCGAGGGCGTCACCGAGCTGCGCAACGCGGCGGTCGAGCCGGAGATCATCGACCTCATCTGCGTGCTGCAGAAGATGGGCGCGATCATCAAGGTCCACACCGACCGGGTGATCGAGATCCAGGGCGTCAAGAAGCTGCACGGCTACACCCACCGGCCGATCCCGGACCGGATCGAGGCGGCCAGCTGGGCGGCGGCGGCGCTGGCCACCCGCGGTCACGTCGAGGTGCTTGGTGCCCAGCAGGCCGACATGATGACCTTCCTGAACATCTTCCGGTCGGTCGGTGGCGAGTACGAGGTCACCGACCTGCGCCCGCCGCGCGGCGGCAGCCCGGGCCAGGAAGGCGGCATCCGGTTCTGGCACCCGGGCGGCGAGCTGAACGCGGTGGCGCTGGAGACCGACGTGCACCCCGGTTTCATGACCGACTGGCAGCAGCCGCTGGTGGTCGCGCTCACCCAGGCCCGGGGCCTGTCGATCGTCCACGAGACGGTCTACGAGCAGCGGCTCGGCTACACCGAGGCGCTGAACACGATGGGCGCCAACATCCAGGTCTACCGGGACTGCCTCGGCGGCACCCCGTGCCGCTTCGGCCGGCGCAACTTCAAGCACTCCGCGGTGATCGCCGGGCCGAGCAAGCTGCACGCCGCCGACCTGGTCATCCCGGACCTGCGTGCCGGGTTCAGCCACCTGATCGCGGCGCTGGCCGCCGAGGGCACCTCCCGGGTGTACGGCGTGGACCTGATCAACCGTGGCTACGAGGACTTCGAGGCCAAGCTGGCCGACCTCGGCGCGCACGTCGAGCGTCCCTGACCGTCCCGTTCACTCGTCCGGCCGCGCCCGGTGCACCCGTGATGTGCACCGGGCGCGGCCGGTTGGCTACCCTTGCCGCGTGCCGTCGCTGTTTCGCCGCAAGCCCGCCGACCTCGTCGAGGAGTCCGTCACCACGGTGACGACCGACGAGGAGTCCGCCGCCCGCCCCCGGGGCTACACGCCCAGCAAGAAGGAACTCGGGCAGGTCACGCCGAAGCGCCCGGTCGCCGGTCGCCGGCCGACCGCGCCGGCGAAGCCGCTGACCAAGGAGGAGGCCCGCGCGCAGCGCCGCGCCGCCCGCGCCGAGGCCGCCGCCGAGTTCCGCCGCGAGGGCGGCCCGCGTGACCGCGGCCCCGAGCGGCTGCTGGCCCGCAACGTGGTCGACTCCCGCCGTACGATCGGCACCTGGTTCTTCGGCGGCGCGCTGATCGTGCTGTTCGGCTCCAACCAGGCCATGCCGCCGATCGTGCGGCTGCTGTCGAACGTGCTCTGGGGCGCGCTGGCACTCGGCGTGCTGATCGACTCGATCCTGATCTCCCGGAAGATCAAGCGGCTGGTCCGCGAGCGCTTCCCGAAGAGCACCGAGAAGCTCGGCTCGCTCTACTTCTACGCGATCATGCGGTCGATCACGTTCCGCCGGATGCGCGCTCCCGCGCCCCGGGTGAACATCGGCGACAAGGTCTGACCCGGCGTCAGGCCACGCCGAGCAGGCGCAGCACCGCGGTGGTGGCCGCCGCCGCGACCACGACCAGCACGAACGGCGCCCGCCGCCAGGCGAGCACCAGGCCGACCAGCACCCCGGCGGGCCGGGCGTAACCGGCGAAGCCGCCGGCCTCGGTGAGCGCCGCGGTGGCGGCGAGCGCGGCCAGCAACGTGGCGGCGCCGACCGGCAGCAGGTGACGGGACCACTCGGGCAGGTCCAGCCGGTCCCGCAGCAGCACCCCGGCGACCCGGAAACCGTAGGTGCCGGCGGCCAGCGCCAGGATCACGGCGATCAGCACGAGACCTCCCCGGCCCGCGCACTCCGCCGAGCCCCGCCGTCGTCCACCGGTCCGCCGCCGGCCGCGTCCGGCACGGCGACGGGACCGCCGCCCGGCGCGGCGTCCGGGTCGGACGGCACGACGGACCGGTCGGCGGACGCGGGGTTCGGGTCGGCGGCCGGCGAAGCGGGTGGGCGGCGGCGGGCCAGCAGCGGCAGGACCAGCGCGGCGAGCGCGAGCAGCACCGGCAGCCCGGCCGGCAGCAGCGGGGTGGCCAGCACGGCCAGGCCGGCGCCGAGGACCGCCACCCGGCGGGTCTCCCGGTCGCGCAGGCTGGGCAGCAGCAGGGCGGCCAGCCCCGCGGGGAACGCGGCATCGAGTCCCAGCGTTGCCGGGTCGCCGGCCGCGCCACCGGCGAGCACGCCGAGCGCGGTGCCGGCGTTCCAGGCCAGGAACAGCAGCACCCCGGCGAGCCAGAACGCCCGCCGCCGCTGCGGACCGGCCGGGCGGGCCAGCGCGAACGCGGTCGCCTCGTCGGTCATCAGGTGGCTGCCGAGCAGCCGCTGCGCGCGCCGGGTGCCGAGCGCACCGCCGAGGGCCAGGCCGAACGGCAGGTGCCGGGCGTTGAGGAGCAGGCCGGCGAGGACCGCAGCGAACGGGCTGCCGGCCGCGACGAGCCCGACGGCCATGAACTGGGCGCCACCGGCGTAGACGACAGCGGACATGGCGAGCGTGGCCCAGACGGGCAGGCCGGCGGCCACCGCCACGGCACCGAACGAGGCGCCCACGGCGAACATCGCCGCGCCGATGGCGGCGACGTCGCGGAGCACCCGGGCGTCGCCCGTTCGATCTGCCGTACGCATGTCCATTATCCTGAACGGGAGCCCGCTGGTTCGTCAAACCGAACAAAACGACCGATGGAGCGAACACATGGCGATCGACCCCGCTCCCCCACTCGCCACCATCGCCGCCGCGCTGCGCCGCGAGCGCGAGCGGGCGGGGCTGTCGCTCACCGAACTGGCCCGCCGCGCCGGCATCGCCAAGTCCACCCTGTCCCAGCTGGAGTCCGGGTCCGGCAACCCCAGCGTCGAGACGCTCTGGGCGCTCGGCGTGGCGCTCGACGTACCGTTCAGCCGCCTGGTCGAACCACCCACCGCCGCCGTCCGGGTGGTCCGGGCCGGGCAGGGGCCCCGGATCCGCTCCGAGCACGCCGACTTCTCGGCCACCCTGCTCGCCGCCGGAGCGCCGCACGCCCGCCGGGACGTCTACGTGATGGAGCTGGAACCCGGCGCGGTACGGATCGCCGAGGCGCACACCCCGCGCAGCGTCGAGCACGTCGTGGTAGCCGCCGGGCGGATGCGCGTGGGCCCCGAGAGCGACCTGGTCGAGCTGGAACCGGGCGACTACGCCACCTTCCCGGGCGACACCCCGCACCGCTACGAGGCGCTGGCCCCGGGCACCTTCGCCGTACTCGTCATGGAGCACCCGTGACCGCGGCCGGCGCCCGATAGAGCCGGGTCACCACCTCCTCGATGTCCGGCTCCACGATCGAGATGTCCCGCAGCGTGGTCAGGCCGGCCAGCCCGGCCACCACCTCGGCGACGCTCGCCCGTTCCAGCGCGAAGACCAGCCGCCGCCCGTCCGCCTCCACCCGCTGCACCGGCGCGCCGGGCAGCACCGGCGGCTCGGGCAGCGCCGCGTCCAGCTCGGCGACCACCATCCGGCGCGAGCCGTACCGGCGGTGCAGCTCCGCGATCGACCCGTCGTGCACCACCCGCCCGTGGTCGATCACCACGAGCCGCCGGCACAGCCGCTCGATGTCGGCCAGGTCGTGCGTGGTCAGCACGAGCGTGGTGTCCCCGGCCCGGCCCAGCTCGGCCAGGAAACCGCGTACCGCCTGCTTGCTGACCACGTCCAGGCCGATCGTCGGCTCGTCCAGGAACAACACCTCCGGGCCGTGCAGCAGCGCCGCGGTCAGCTCACCGCGCATCCGCTGACCCAGCGAGAGCTGCCGGACCGGAGTGTCCAGGAACCCGTCCAGGTCGAGCAGGTCCCGGCAGCGGGCCAGCCGGGCCGCGTGCTCGCCGGCCGGCACCCGGTAGACGTGCCGCAGCAGGTCGAACGAGTCCCGCAGCGGCAGGTCCCACCAGAGCTGCGAGCGCTGCCCGAACACCACCCCGATACGCAGCGCCAACCGGGTCCGGTCGGCCACCGGGCGTAGCCCGCACACCCGGGCCCGCCCGGACGACGGCGTCAGCACACCGGTGAGCATCTTCAGCGTGGTCGACTTCCCGGCGCCGTTCGGGCCGATGTAGCCGAGCATCTCGCCGCGCTCCACCCGCAGGTCGACCCCGTCGACGGCGGTCACCGTCCGCTTCTCGCGCCGCAGCGGACCGGCCTTCACCCGGACCGTGAACTCCTTGCGCAGGCCGTCCATCTCGATGACGCTCATGACCCCGTACTCCGGTAGTGACGGACCCCGACGCGCCAGGCCAGGGCGGCCAGCGCCGCGGCGACCACCGCGACGCCCGGCGCGGCCCAGCCCGTCCACTGCGGCAGGCCGAGCGGGTCGGCGCGGCCCAGCAGCGCCAGCGCCGGGTGGTAACTGACGAAGGCGAACCCCATCCCGTACGCGAACAGCGCGCGGAACCACCCGCCGTACACGGTGACCGGGTACGAGGTGAAGTCGCGCCCGCCGTAGGTGACCGCGTTCGCCAGCTCGCCCGAGTCGACCCAGTAGAACGACACGGTCGCGGTCAGCACGAAGACCGAGCCGAAGAAGACCACCGCGGCCGCCGGGGCGACCACCGCCAGCGCGATCCGCCCCGGCGTCCAGTCGATGCCGGCCGAGATGAGCGCGAACAGCAGCACGGCGAGCCCGAACACGGCCCGGGACAGCTTGCGCAGCGGCAGATCCATCAGCAGCAGTTGCGGCAGCGCCCCGAGCGGGCGGACCAGCACCGCGTCGAAGAGGCCGGTGCGCACGTACCGGGGAAGCCGTTCGATGTTGCCGACCAGCAGGTCGGCGGTGGCGAAGCCGCACGACGACAGGCCGACCACGACGAGCGTCTCGCGCAGCGTGAAGCCGCCCAGCTCCCGCGTCACGCCGAAGATCACCAGGACGGTGACCACGTCGAACACGGTGGCGCCCACGTTGCCGACCAGGTCCACCACGAACGACGTGCGGTACGCGGCCTGCGAGCGCGCCTGCGCACCGAGCAGCGCCCGGTACGCGCGCAGTTCAGCCAGGTCAGCCACCCTGGGCGCGCTGCCGCGCTCAGCCACCCTGGGGGCGCTGCCGCGCTCAGCCACCCTGGGGGCGCTGCCGCGCTCAGCCACCCTGGACCACCAGGCGGCGCTCGGCTCGGCGCTGCACCAGCCGGCACAGCGCCAGCAGCAGCACCGCCCAGCCGGCCTGCACCCCGACCAGGGTGAGACCGGTGGCCATCGGCTCCCGCTCGACGAGCACGTCCAGCGGCACCTGGAGGATGCTGGGGAAGGGGGTGCCGTACCGCAGGACCGCCTCCAGCGGGCCGGGCAGGAACCCGAGCGGGAAGTAGAGCCCGGCCAGCACGCCCGAACCGAGCGTCCACAGGATCATCGGGCCCCGGACGTCCTGCAACCAGTACGCGGTCGCGTTGACCAGGTAGCGGCAGCCGAAGCAGACCACCACCGCGAGCAGCGCGGAGAGCAGGAACAGCGGCACCGTGGCCCAGTGCCGGGGTACGTACACGGCGAAGAAGAACGGGCCGACCACCAGCGGCGGCACCAGCCGGGCCAGCGACGCGAACCCGGCCCGGCCCAGGTCGGTGGCGAGGTAGCTGGTCACCGGATGCACCGGCCGCAACAGGTCGGCGGCGACCTCGCCGGTACGGATCCGGTCGGCCAGATCGGTCCAGCCCCAGATCGCGATCACCGCCAGCAGACCCTGGCCGGCCCAGACGAACGTGGCGAGCTGCGCCCTGTCGTAGCCGGCCACGGTGCCCGCCGCACCCGTCGCCGCGAGGAAGATGTAGCACCGCAGGAAGCCGAACACGGTGTTGGTGCACAACCCCGCCAGGGCGGCCTGACGGTAGGTCGCGTGCCGCCGGAACCCGGCCGCCGCGATCGCGCCGAATGTCCGAAACCATGGGGTAACGTGTGCGCCGGTGGGTGGTGCCACAGTGGCGGTGACCGAGCCCACGCCGTTACCCTCCTTCCGCAGCCATGACGTGCTGGACCGGGCGACTGTACCGGCACGTCCGGCGCCCCAGCGCGAGAATTTCCAATGAGGTGACACCGCCGTGAGCGAGCGACGCGAGCCGGCCCCGGGGCCGTCCCGCGCGAGCGGCCGGAGGGGTTGCCGATGAGCGGCTGGGGGAGCTGGCGCGAGCCGGCCGAACCGGCCTGGGCCGCCGAGCCCACCCACGAGTGGCAGCCGCAGTTCCCCGGGCAGCGCTACCCGGGTGACATCGGCATCGAGAACCTGACGCCGCGTCCGCGCGCCGTGATCGGCCGGGCCGAGGTACGCCCGGTCAGTCCCGCGCCGGACGAGGAGACGTACCCGGTGAGTCCCGCCGGTTCCCGGCCCTCCGGGTACGAGGGCGGGCGCCCGGTGAGTCCGGCCGGTGGTCATCCGGTCAGCCCGGCCGCCCCGCGCGGCGGTGAGCCGGTCAGTCCGGCCGGTCCGCGCGGCGCACACCCCGTCGGTGCCGGTCCGCGCGATGCGTCTCCGACCGGCTCCGCTCGTCCACGGTGGGCGGACCCGGTCAGCCCGGCCGGCCCGCGCGAGGCGCACCGCGCGGGCCCGGACGCGTACCCGGTCAGCCCGGCCGGTCCGCACGGCGCGTACCCGACCAGTCCGGCGGCGCCGCGCGAGGCGTACCCGATCAGTCCCGCGGTCCCGCCCGGCGTGCACCCGACAAGCCCCGCCGGGCCACGCGGCGCGCACCCGGACGGACCGGCAGGTCCAGGCGGCGCGCACCCGAACAATGCGGTACCGCGCGGCGGGCACTCGGACGGATCGGCGGGACCACGCGGCACGTACCTGGACGGGCCGGGTGCCTCGCGCGGGGCGTACCCGATCGGTTCCGCCGGTCCCGGCGGGCAGCGCGCCGCGGGGCCGGACGAGCGGCGCGGGCATCCGGACGGCCCCGGCGCGGACGGCCGCCGGCCCCACCGTCCCGGTCCGCCGCCGGAGCGGCTCGACCAACGCTGGGTACACCCCGACGGCCCGCCCCGTCGGGTCGCCCAGCCGGGCTGGATGCCGGAGCCGAACGAGGCTCCGCACCGGGCCGATCGCCCGGCGGACGGCGGGCGCACCCCGGCCGACGGCCGTCCGGCGGCTTCCGGCGACCGGTGGGGCAAGGCGCCCGACGCTCGTCGTGACCACTCCCCCGCCGCGCGTGGCGGTCCCCTGCCCGACGGGCGTCGCGGCCCCTTCCCGGAGCCGTCACAGGTCGATCCCGCCCGTGGGGGGCGCGGTCCCGGCGTGGAGGGGCGGGACGAGGCCGTGCCGCCCTCGGAGCGCAGCGCTGCCGGCCGGGTCGAGCCGGGTCGGCGCGAACCGGGCTGGGCCGATCCGGCTCGTGACGGCCGGCGCGAACCAGGCTGGAGCGAGCCGGGCCACGGCGGCCCTGGTTGGGGCGGTTCGGGCCACGACGGCCGGCGCGAGTCCACGCGTGACGGCTGGCGCGAGCCCGGCCCACGTCTCCCGGCGGACCGGCGCGACCCGGCCGGTGGCCGGTGGGACGACCGTGCGCCGGGCCGCGAGGCCGCCGCGTACCCAGAGACCCAGCGCCGGGCACCCGGGAACGGGCGGCCCGCGCCGCAGAGCGAGCCCGACCGGTACGGCGCGCAGGGATACCGCCCGGCCGACCCGCAAGCGTCCGCCCCGGCGCGACCGGGCGCCGACCAGCGTCGGCCGCGCCCGCACCAGGGCGAGTGGCCCGTCATCGAGCCCCGCCCCCGGCCGGAGCCCGACGCGTACCGGCCGGACGAGCGGCACCGCCCACCCGCGGAGCGGCCCGTACCGCCCCGGCACCCGATGCCGCCCGCCGACGGTCCACGCCCCGACGCGCGGCGTCCCGGGCAGGACGGTCCCGTCCGTCCGGACCCACGCGACGCTCGGCCTGCCGGTACGGGCGCGCAGCCCGACGGCACCGGTCCGCGTACCCACGCCACCCGGCCGCCCACCGCCCCGACCCGCCCCGAGACCGGGCGGTCGCAGCCGGAGCAGGACCGTCACCGGCCGGGCGAGGTCGCCGCGCGTTCCGAGTCCCGGCCGCAGCAGTGGCCGGTACGGCCCGACGAGCGCCGTCCGGACACCCCGGACCAGGCGGCCGCGCGTTCCGACGACCGTGCCCGCCCTGCCCCGGCGGTACCGGATCCACTGTCGGCACCGCGTACGCCCGCGCGCCCCGGCGACGGCTCGCCGTCGACCGGCCCGGCCCCGCTGCGGCCCGTGCCACCAGCCGGTTCGGACGAGCAGCACCGGACGCCGGCGCCGGGCCGGACCGAGGAACGTCAGGGACTTCCTCCGGCCGGTCCCGCCCAGCCGACCCAGGCCACGCCGGCTCGTCCCGCGCCGCCCACCTATCCGGGCCCCGCCCAGGCCGGTCCGACCGCGCCACCACCGGTTGTCCCACAGACGCGCCCCGCCGAACCGGCGCCGCGCCCCGCCGAACCGGCGCCGCGCCCCGCCGAACCGGCGCCGCGCCCCGCCGAACCGGAAGCACAGGCGGCTCGGCCCACGGCAGGCACGAGCGCCCGTCCCGTTCCGCACACGGACGCCGACCGCCTCGAAGCCGACGCCGGAGCGACCCCCGGAGTGGGCACCCGACCCGAGCCGGCCACGGGCACCGGGACGGGGACGGGCACGGGCACCGGGACAGGCACTGGCGGTCCGGGATCCGGCGCGTACTCCGGCGCGACGCCCGACACGAGCGCCCGCGCGGTCCCGGACATGAGGGCCGATCGCCCGGTAGCCGACCCGCGTCCCCGAACCTCGCCCGGCACCCCGACTACGCCTGGCACGGACACCGACCGTCGGGCGGTCGACGCGCACGCCGAGACGACGCAGCCCCGGACGGTCACCCAGGCCACGCCGACCGCCGGCACCGGCCAGCCCGAGACCGATGTGCACGTCCCGGTCGAGGACGGCGACCGGCAGGCCGGTGCAGTCACCCGGCCCGAGTCCCGCTCAGACGGAGGCCGGCCCGATGCCGAAGCGGACGTGAAAGCCGCGTCCACTACGGACATCGTCTCTCCGGAAGCCGACGCCGACACCCGGCCCGCACAGGGCGCGGACCGGCTCGGAGCCGAGGCGTCCTCCGGCCGGAGTGACAAGCCGTCGGAGAACGGCCGACCGGCGGAGAAGACACCTCCGCCGTCTCCCGGCGCCGAGGCATGGTTCCGCCCGAACCAGCCCGCCGAAGCTCCGAAGCCGGAGATCTTGGACGATTTCGGCCCCTCTGGGGGCCCTTTCGTACCAAGATCTCTAGCCGGCCAGGAGTCGATCGTGCCGGCGGAGGCTTCGGCGGAGACGAACACAGCGGACGGTAGGAAGTCTCCGGAACTCGATGCCGTGGTGCCTCCAGCACCGGCGTCCACTGCCGACTCGACCGCACCCACACCCGCGCCTGAACCGGCGCCGGACCCCGCACCGGTCGTCACCGCGTCCGCCCTGGACGACGCCGATGCCCGCCGTGCCCGGTCCGGAGGAGCTACCGCGTCAACTGCCGGCGCACCGGCCGATGCCACAACGACCACCGGCCCACCGGCCGAACCCGTGCCCGCGCCGATCACCCCGCCGCCGGCCGAGCCGACGACGGCGGACACCAGCGTCCCCGCACCCGACGGCCCGCCTGCCGAGCCCGAGCCGCACGACGCGATTGCTACGGCACCCGAGCAGTCCAGCCCTCCGCCGGAGCGCAATCCGAACGATGTCGCCACCTCCGGCACCACCGAGGCCCGGCAGGACGGCGCGGCACCGGAGACCACTGCCGACGAGACGACGCGGGAGACCATCGCCGACCGCACAGCCCAGGAACCAGCGGCGGCCGACGGCACCGGCCACTCCCCGCCCACACCGTCCACCCCGGAGCCGGTCGCCACGGCCGCTGATGCGGACGCCACCGCCGCCGCGCTCCCGCAACAGGCGCAAGCACAGGCCGAAGACACCGAACCGACCCCGGCCGGCACCGAGCACGACGCCGAACACGCCGGCAGCGCCGAGCACACCAACGGCGAAGACGAAGGCGACGCGCAGGATCCGCGTACCCCCGAAGTCGGAGCCCACGACGGCGCCGAACCGGCGGCGGACGCCGAACCGCCGCCTTCCGTCGACCCGGAGCAGGCCCTCGCGGCGGTCGGCTGGGAACTGGATCCGCTGACGCTGCGCGAGCGGGCCCCCGACCCGGCGCACCTGCGGGTGATCCGGGACGGGCTCACCGGCAAGCTGGACACCACACTCGACAACCGCAGCCGGGCCCGGCTGCTCAGCCTGCGCGCGGTGGCGTCGCGGATCCTCGGTGACCTGGACGACGCGCTCGGGGACGCGCGGCTGGCCGTCACGTACGCGGAGGCCACCGGCGAGTTCCGGCGGACCGCGCTGGCCCGCGCGCGTCTCGCCGAGGCGCTGCGGTGGCGGGGCGACCACGCGGAGGCGGACCGGCTCTTCGCCGAGGCCAACTCGCCGGAGCTGCCGGACCGGCTGCGCGCGCTGCTGCACGAGCACGCCGGGCGGTGCTGCTTCGACCAGGGCCGGCTGACCGAGGCGTGCCTGCACTTCGAGCGGGCGCTGGACCTGCGTCACGGCGAGGACGCGCAGCTCAACGCCCGGGTCGAGGTCGCGCTGGACGCGGTCGCGACGCGGGCCGCCGCCGACGGCTTCGGGCCCGCGCCGCGCCGGCCCGAGGAGGTGCTCGGCACGCCGCGTCCGCCGATGCCGACGTTCGACGAGGAGCAGGAGCTCTGGGGGTACGCGGACGCCGACGGCGAGATGGTCATCGCGCACCGGTACGCCGAGGCGCAGCCGTTCCACGAGGGACTGGCCTGGGTACGGCGGCCGGAGGCGTCCCGGTGGGCGCTGATCGACCCGTCCGGCGCGGCGCTGATCGAGGCGAACAACGGCTACCGGGCGGTGGTGCCCTTCTCGGACGGGCTGTCCTGGGTGTCGATGGACGGCAAGAGCCGGTGGATGGCCGTCGACCGGATGAACATCGTGAAGATCCCGCCCGGGTACGAGGAGGCCAGGCCGTTCCGCAACGGCCTGGCGGCGGTACGGCAGAACGGCGGCTGGGGCGCGGTGGACCTGACCGGCGAGGTGGTGGTGCCGACCCGCTACCACCGTCTCGGCACGCCGCTCGCGGACGGGCGTGAGGTCGACGGGTTCACCGCCGACGGACTGGCGGTGGTCGAGCTGGCCGGCCGCCGGGGCGTGGTGGACCGGACCGGCCGGGTGGTGGTGCCACCGGCGTACCCGACGGTGGTGGTGCACCCGGTGGCGTTCCTGGTCGCCGCCGAGTCGGGCCGGTGGGGCGCGCTGGACCGGCGCGGCGAGCCGCTCATCGACCCGGTGCACCCGGGGCGCACGGCGGTGGTCGCGGAGATCGACCGGCTGCTCGCCGACGCCAGCCCGGTGCTCTGACCGGGGCAGGTCTAGGGTCGGGAGCATGGAATTCCGTCACCTGGGCCGTTCCGGCCTTATGGTCAGCGAGATCTCGTACGGCAACTGGATCACCCACGGCTCGCAGGTCGAGGAGGACGCGGCGGTCGCGTGCGTCCGCGCCGCGATCGACAGCGGCATCACCACCTTCGACACCGCCGACGTGTACGCGGGCACCCGCGCCGAGTCGGTGCTCGGCCGCGCGCTCAAGGGCGAGCGTCGCGAAGGGCTGGAGATCTTCACCAAGGTCTACTGGCCGACCGGTCCCGGCCGCAACGACCGGGGGCTGTCCCGCAAGCACATCATGGAGTCGATCGACGGCTCGCTGCGTCGCCTCCAGACCGACCACGTGGACCTGTACCAGGCTCACCGCTACGACTACAGCACCCCGCTGGAGGAGACGATGGAGGCCTTCGCCGACGTCGTACGCTCCGGCAAGGCGCACTACATCGGCGTCTCCGAGTGGAAGGCGTCCCAGCTGCGTGAGGCGCACGCGCTGGCCCGTGAGCTGCGCATCCCGCTGATCTCGAACCAGCCGCAGTACTCGATGCTGTGGCGGGTCATCGAGACCGAGGTGGTCCCCACCAGCGAGGAGCTGGGCATCGGCCAGATCGTCTGGTCGCCGATGGCCCAGGGTGTGCTGTCCGGCAAGTACCTGCCGGGACAGCCGCCGCCCGCCGGTTCGCGCGCCACCGACGAGAAGTCCGGCGCCGGGTTCATCGCCCGGTTCATGACCGACGAGGTGCTCACCCGGGTGCAGCGGCTCAAGCCGCTGGCCGAGCAGGCCGGGCTGACCATGCCGCAGCTCGCCGTCGCCTGGGTGCTGCAGAACCCGAACGTCTCGTCGGCGATCATCGGCGCGTCCCGGCCGGAGCAGGTGCACGACAACGTGAAGGCGGCGGGCGTGAAGCTCGACGCCGACCTGCTCAAGGCGATCGACGAGATCGTCGAGCCGGTCACCGAGCGGGACCCGGCGAAGACCGAGAGCCCGGCTCAGCGCCCGTGACCTCGCGTCGTTCCCGGGCCGGCTCGCACCGGCCCGGGAACGACCGGGCCGGCTACTCCCAGAAGCGGATCAGGGCGTAGCCGATCTGGTACAGCTCGCGCGGCAGGCCGAGCGCGTCGCCGACGGCGAAGACCGCGCCGAAGAACGCCCGGTTGATCTGCGGGCTCCACAGCAGCGCGAAGAGCAGAATGAAGCCGTACGGGGCGAACAGGTCGTACATCCGCCGGTAGGCGGGGCTGAGCCAGGGCTGGAGCATGTTGCCGCCGTCCAGACCGGGCACCGGCAGCAGGTTGAGCACGCTGGCGGTGAGCTGGAGGAACGCGAGCAGCCCGACGCCGGCCCAGAACTCCAGCGGCCCGCCCAGCTCCGGCCCCCACGCCACCGCCGCGACCAGCACCAGCGTGAACAGCACGTTGGTCGCCGGACCGGCCAGGCTGACCAGCGTGTGCCGCAGCCGGCCGGGGATCGCGTGCCGGTCCACCCAGACCGCGCCGCCGGGCAGGCCGATGCCGCCGAGCAGCACCACGACCACCGGCAGGACGATCGACAGCAGCGGGCTGGTGTACTTCAGTGGGTTCAGCGTGAGGTAGCCGCGGTGCGCGATGTCCCGGTCACCGGACCGGTACGCGACCACGGCGTGCGCGTACTCGTGCAGGCACAGCGAGACCAGCCAGCCGGACACGACGAAGAGGAACACGTCGAAGCCGACGTTGCCGTACCGGTTCCACGTCATCACCCCGGCGGCGACGAACAGCGCCACCAGGGCCAGGAAGATCGGGCTGGGCCGGAACGCCGCCCGGGGCACGCCGAGGATCAGCGGCTCGCCCGGGCGGTCGTAGCCCGTCATTCGGCCGGGGGTTGCAGGCTCATCCGGTAGTCCACCCGGTCGTCCTCGACCAGCACGACCGTGGTGACGCCGGATGCCGCGAGCTCCCGCCAGGTCTGGCCGATCCACGACTCGGCGTCCGCCTGGCTCGTGAACGACTCGGCCGGCCCGTCGGCCGCGTCGCCGTTCGTGCCCTCGTACCGCCAGCTCCACGCCATGCCGCGTCTCCCCTCGCCGCCGTCGTCCCGTGGGACGCCAAACCTCCGCAAGCCTAGTCGGCCCCGCCGACGACGGCCCGTCACCACATGGATCATGCCGACCTGCCCCGCCCACCGCACCGTCGATCTTGCGGTTGGTGCCCCGGCAGAGCGGTCATTCCCGGCATCCCGGGGGCCGCAAGTGCAAGATCGGCGGCGGGGAGAGGGTGGGGCGCGGGCGGGGAGAGGGTGGGGCGCGGGCGGGGAGAGGGTGGGGCGCGGGCGGGGCGGGGGTGGGGAGGGGCGAGCTGCCCGGAACGCGGGCGGGCGAACTAAGGTACGGGCATGTCCGTTGACGGGTGGCACACCCTCCTGGTGCTCGGCGGTATCCGCTCCGGCAAGTCCGAGTTCGCCGAGTCACTGGTCGCCGACGCGCCCACGGTCCGGTACGTGGCCACCGCCCCGGCCGGCGATCCGGAGGACACCGAGTGGGCGACCCGCCTCGCGGCGCACCGCGCCCGGCGGCCGGGGAGCTGGAGCACCGAGGAGACCGCTGCGGACCCGGGCCGGCTGGTCGAGGTGATCGCCGCCGCCGGGCCGAACGAGACGCTGCTCGTGGACGATCTGGGCGGCTGGGTGACAGTGCTGCTCGACCCGGCCCACCAGCCCGCTGACGACACCGCGACGATCGCCGAGCTGGCCGGGGCGGTGCGGTCCAGCACGGCCCGGCTGGTGCTGGTCAGCCCCGAGGTGGGCCTGTCGCTGGTGCCCACCACGCCGCTGGGCCGGGCGTTCACCGACGCGCTGGGCGCCACGAACCGCGCGGTCGCCGACGCCTGCGACGCGGTCGCGCTCGTCGTCGCCGGTCAGACCGCCTGGCTGAAGCCGGCCACCCCGGCCCCCGCGCACGCCGTGCCGCCCGCCGCCACGTCGCCCGAGGCCGAGCCGGGCCGCGCCACGACGCCCAGGACAGATCGCGGCCACGCCCCGGCGCCCTGGGCCGGGGCCCCCGAGGCCACGCCGGCCCAGACCGCAGCGCCCGAGACCGCGCCCTCCCGGACCACGTCCGGCCGGGCCGACTTCGGCGCCGGGGACGTGACGCTGCCCGAGGTGCTCACCCCCGCCGCCGCCCCGGTGCCCGCCCCGGCCGCACACGACTCGTCGAGTACGGGCGACTGGGCCGCACCCACGATGGCGTTGCCGATGATCGCCACCGGCCTGGTGATCCAGCCGGGCATGGAACTGCCGATGCCCGACGACTACACCGGACCGCAGGCGGTCGACCGGCTCGCCACCCTCGACATCCCCGGTGCCGGTCTCGGCGTGCTGGAGCAGGTGGTCGGCTTCGCCGCCGCCACCCAGGGCACCTCCACGCCGCGTCCGTGGGACTCGGTGCGCGTACTGCTGATCCAGGGCGACCACGAGGGCGGCGCGTCGGCCGGCGCGACGCCCGGTGAGTCGGCCCGCCGTGCCCGGCAGGCCCGGGCCGGCCGGGGCGCGCTGGCCCGGCTCGCCGCCGAGAACCGGGCCGGCCTGCAGATCGTCGAGGCGCCCGTCTCGGCGCCGATGGAGGACGGCCCCGCCCTGCCCGCCGACGAGGTCGAGGCGGCGCTGCGCTACGGCTGGCGGCTCGCCGAGCAGGCCGCCGACGCCGGGGTGCAGCTACTGGTGCTCGCCGCGTGCGGCGCGGGCGCCGAGGCCGCCGCCGCGGCGGTGCTCGCGGCCACCGCCGGCGCGGAGCCGCCGACGGTGCTCGGCCGGGTGATCACCGAGCAGGGCGAGATCGACGACACCGCCTGGATGGTCCGCTGCGCGGCGGTGCGGGACGCGCTGCACCGCACCCGGCGCTCCGCCCGGGAGGCCAAGGACGTGCTGGCCGAGCTGGGCGGCGGCGACATCGCGCTGGCCACCGGCGTGCTGCTGGGCGCCACCGCCCGCAAGGTGCCGGTACTGCTGGACGGGCCAGTCGGCACCGCCGCCGCGATGGTCAGCCGCGACCTGGCCGGGCAGGCGCGGCACTGGTGCCTGCTGCCCGACCACGGCGGCCGTCCGGGCGTGCGGCTCGCCGCCGACGTGCTCGGCCTGACGCCGCTGGTGGACCTGCGGCTCGACCTGGGCGAGGGGGCGACCGCGCTGGCCGCGCTGCCGCTGCTGCGCTCCGCGCTGACGCTCGCCGCCACGCTGCCGGTGCACCCGTCGCTGGGCGGCCCCGGCGACAGCGACACCGACGACGCCGTCGGCGACCGCACCAGCCCCGGTATCGGCGAGCCCACCGGCGACGACGACTGGACCGGCGGCGGGGCCGAACCGGACTTCACCGAGCCGGAGCCGGCCGGGCCGGGACCGACCACGATCGGGTCCGACGAGCCGGTCTTCCCCGGCCGACGTGCCGACTGAGGCGCGGCTCGCCGACGGCATCCGGCTGGCGTTCACCACGTTCACCACCCTCCCGGTACGCGCCGGCCGGGTCGACCGGGCCGCCGCCGGTACCGCGATGGCGCTCGCGCCGCTGGTCGGGGCGCTGCTCGGCGCCGTACTCGGCGGGGTGCTGCTGCTCACCGGGGCGCTCGCGCCACCGCTCGTCGCCGCAGTGGTCACCGTGGGGCTGGGCGCGCTGCTCACCCGGGGCCTGCACCTGGACGGGCTGGCCGACACCGTGGACGCGCTCGGCTCGTACCGGCGTGGTCCGGCCGCGCTGGAGATCATGAAGCAGCCGGACGTCGGCCCGTTCGGGGTGGTCGCGCTGGTGGTCGTACTCCTGCTGCAGAGCGCGGTGCTCGCGGAGCTGGCCGGCCGGGACGCCCTCGCCGCGTTCGCCGCCGTGGTCGCGGCCACCGCGGCCGGGCGGCTCGCCGTGGGCCTGGCCTGCCGGCGCGGCGTGCCGGCGGCCCGGCCGGAGGGCCTGGGCGCGCTCGTCGCCGGCACCGTCGGGTGGGCCGCGCCGGCGCTCGGCGCGGTCGCCGTCGCGCTGGCGGCGGTGCCCGCGGTGCCGGACCGTCCGTGGCAGGGTCCGCTCGCCGTCCTCGCCGCGCTCGCCGTCGCGGCCGGGCTGCTGCGGCACCTGGTACGCCGCTTCGGCGGCATCACCGGCGACGTGCTCGGGGCGCTCGTGGAGATCGTCACCACGCTGTCCTACCTGGGACTGGTGCTGACCGGCTGAGCGCCACCGGTCCGGGCGGGTAGCGTTCGGGGCGAGTGCACCGGCGCGGTCGAGGGGGACGGCATGCTCATCACGGACGACTTCCTGCCGGTACCGGTGCCCGAGTCGCTCGACGCGACGTACCTGGTACCGATCACGGGGCTGCCGAAGGTGAGCCCGAAGACAGCAGTGGAAGGGCTGGCCGGCCGGCTCGCCGAACCGGTGCACGGGCTGGCCCGGCAGATGCTCGACAGCCCGCTGATGACGGTGGACACCCGCACCGTCGACGAGTTCCCCGAGCTGCCGCCGGACCTGCTCACCGCGTTCGGCGCCACCGAGGAGCAGCTGGCCCGGCTGGCCGCCGCCACCCACCTCGTGGTGGTGCAGGCCGAGTACCGGCCGGGCTGGCCGCCGGCGCACGAGTGGGCCGCCCGCGCGGTGGCCGCCGCGGTCGCCGAGACCGTCGGCGGGGACGTGGTGGACGTCTTCGGGCTCCAATTCCTCGACCCGGCGGCGGCGCTGCGCTCGCTGCCCGACGAGCAGGGCCGGATCCGGCTCGTCGACTGGGTGCTGGTGCCCTACTCCTCGGACTCCGACGGGCTCTGGTTCACCACGAAGGGGCTGCGCCGGTTCGGGCTGCTGGAGTTGCAGGCCCAGGGCGTGCCGGACCACCTGACCCGGGCGTGGGGCGCGGTGATGACCGGCGCGGCCCGGCGGCTGCTGCGGGACTGGACCGACGGGCTCACCGGTGAGGAGGTGCCGGCGTTCGTGCAGCTTCCGGTGCTGGCCACGGTGACCGGGCACGACATCGCCGTGGCGTACGGCAATCCGGAGCAGCACGGCGCGACCGCACCGGTGCTGCTGCGGCTGGAGCTGGACCCGGCCACCGACCCGGACGCCGACTCGTTCCTGAGCCTGAACCCGCCGCCCGGGCATCCGGGTCCGCCCGGCCGCTACTTCGCCGCCGCCTGCGCGACGCTGTTCAACGGCATCCAGCCGGACGTGCGCTACACCCGCACCGGCGACGCGATGAGCCGCGCGGTGGAGACGGCCCGGGAGGCGCTCGGCGACATCCGGGCCCGGTTCCTGGCCGGGCGGCTGCCCGAGGAGAGCCAGCTCGTGGTCAAGTACGGCCTGCCCGGCGACGACGGCCCCGAGTACGTCTGGGCCGGGGTGACCTCGTGGGACACCCCGGAACGGATCGTCGGCGCCAGCGCCAGCGACGCCAACACCGACCCGAGCGTGCGGATCGGCTCGCCGGTGGTGGTGGAGGCGACGGACGTCGTCGACTGGGCCGTGCTGGACGGCACCGGCGTGCTGGAGGGCGGCTGGACGCAGGCAGTCCTCGACGCCGGGGAGCGCGGCGAGGACTGACCCGCGCGGCTCAGCGCACCGAGGGGGGTCCGCCTCGGGGCTCAGCGCACCGAGGGCTTGACGAACGGCGGCCGGGTCAGGCGCATCCGGGCGCGGCGGCCACGGATGTCCACCTCCAGCTCGTCGCCGTCGGCAAGCTTCGGGTCGGTGTCGACCAGCGCCAGCGCGACGCCGTGCTTGAGCGTCGGGCTGAACGTGCCGCTGGTGACGGTGCCGACCTGGCGGTCGCCCGCGTACACGGCCATGCCGGGGCGCGGGATGGCCCGGTCGACGGCGGTGAGGCCGCGCAGCGTACGGGCCGGGCCGGCGGCCTTCTCGGCGCGCAGCGCGTCGCGGCCCCAGAACGCCGGCTTGTCCCAGCCCACCGCCCAGCCGGAGCGGCCCTGCACCGGGGTGATCTCCGGGGACAGGTCCTGCCCGTGCAGCGGGTAGCCCATCTCGGTGCGCAGCGTGTCCCGGGCGGCCAGGCCGCAGGCGCGTACGTCGCCTGCCGCGGCGAAGAGCGCGTCCCAGACGGCGACCGCGTGCTCGGCCGGTACGACCAGCTCGTAGCCCAGCTCGCCGGTGTAGCCGGTGCGGCACACGGTCAGCTCCACCCCGTCGAGCGTGGCGGTGGAGAAGCTCATGTAGTCGTGGCCGGTGGGCAGGCCGAGCGCGCCCAGCAGGTCCGCCGAGCGCGGTCCCTGGACGGCGAGCACCGCGTACGCCTCGTGCTCGTCGGTGACGGTGACGCCGGCGGGCGCGGCGGCGCGCAGCCGGCGGGCCACCTCGGCGGTGTTCGCGGCGTTGGGGATCAGGAAGACGTGGTCGTCGGCGTGCAGGTAGGCGATGATGTCGTCCACCACGCCGCCGGTGGCGTCGTCGCAGCAGAGCGTGTACTGCGCCTGGCCGGGGGCGATCCGGCCGAGGTCGTTGGTGAGGCAGGCGTTGACGAAGTCCGCCGCGCCCGGCCCGGTGACCCGGATCTTGCCCAGGTGCGAGACGTCGAACACGCCGACGCCCTCGCGGACGGCCGTGTGCTCCTTGAGCACGCCGCCACCGGCGTACTCCAGCGGCATCTGCCAGCCCCCGAAGGGGGCGAACTTCGCGCCGAGCGCGGTGTGCCGCTCGTGCAGCGGGGAGCGGCGCAGCCGGGTCTCGGCGGCGTCGGAGGTCACCTCGGTCATGGGTGGCAACTTACCGGCCCGGACCGCTGTGGTTAGCATCGGCGGGATCCCGTCGGCACGCATCGGCGGGACAGCCACGCCTCCCGGCGGGTAGGTTGCCGCCGGAGAGACCTTCATCGCCGGTACGCGACTACGCGGCCGGCCCGGCCCGCCCGGAGTAGCTTTCGTGACATCGCCCCGCACCACCCTCAGCCTGGTCGACACCGACCCCGCCGAACTCGCCGTCGACGCGATCGTGATCGGCGTGCACAGCCAGACCACCGAGCCGGGCAGCGGCGCACCCGCCCACGCCCTGCTGCTGGCCACCGGCGGGGAGAGCATCGCCGCCGCGTTCGACGGAAAGCTGACCGAGACGCTGGCCCTGCTCGGCGCGACAGGTGGCCCGGGCGAGGTGATCAAGCTGGCCACGCTGGGCACCGTGACCGCGCCGCTGGTCGTCGCCGTCGGCCTCGGCCCCGAGCCCTCGGGCGCCGCTCCGGCGCCGGAGTCGCTGCGCCGGGCCGCCGGTGCCGCGGTGCGGGCGCTGGCGGGAGCCCCGCGCGTCGCGCTGGCCCTGCCGCTGCCCGACGACGCCGACGCCCCGGCCGCGCTGCGCGCGGTCGCCGAGGGCGCGCTGCTGGGCGGCTACCGGTTCGCCGGCTACAAGACCAAGCCGCAGCCGGCCCGGCGTGAGCCGGTGGCCGAGGTGCTGGTGGCGGTGCCGGACGCGGCGGACGCGACCGCCCAGGCCGAGATCGCGCGGGCGCAGGCCGTGGCCGGCGCGGTGCGGACCAGCCGGGACTGGGTCAACACCGCGCCGAACGAGCTGCGTCCCCCGGCGTTCGCCGACGTCGTCTCCGCCGCCGCCCGCGAGGCGGGGCTGGAGGTCGAGGTGCTGGACGAGGCGGCGCTGAAGGCCGGCGGCTACGGCGGCATCCTCGCCGTCGGACAGGGCTCCGAGGCCCCGCCGCGGCTGGTGAAGCTCACCTGGACGCCCGCCGGCGGCGGCAACGGCAAGCGGGTCGCGCTTGTCGGCAAGGGCATCACGTTCGACACCGGCGGCATCTCGATCAAGCCGGCGCAGGGCATGTGGGAGATGAAGTCGGACATGGCCGGCGCGGCGGCGGTCGGCGCGGCCATGCTGGCGGTCGCGGCGCTCAAGCCGTCGGTCACCGTCACCGGCTACCTGCCGATGGCGGAGAACATGCCGTCGGGCACCAGCTACCGGCCGGGCGACGTGATCAGCATGTTCAACGGCAAGAAGGTGGAGGTGCTCAACACCGACGCCGAGGGCCGGATGGTGCTGGCCGACGCGATGGCGCGGGCCTGCGCGGACGGCGCGGACTACCTGTTCGAGACCTCCACGCTGACCGGCGGCCAGGTGATCGCGCTGGGCAAGCGGATCGCCGGTGTGATGGGCACCCCGGAGCTGTGCGAGCGGGTACGGGTGGCAGGTGACGCGACCGGCGAGCCGGCCTGGCCGATGCCGCTGCCGGACGACGTGCGCAAGGGCATGGAGTCGGACGTCGCGGACATCTCGCAGGTCAACGCCGGGATGGACCGGGCCGGGCACATGCTGCAGGGCGGCGTGTTCCTGCGCGAGTTCGTCACCGACGACGTGGCGTGGGCGCACATCGACATCGCCGGTCCGGGTTACCACTCGGGCGAGGCGACCGGCTACTGGACCAAGGGTGGCACCGGCGTGCCGGTGCGTACGCTCGTGCACCTGGTCGAGGACGTCGCCACCAACGGCTGACCGACGTGTACGACAAGGGGCTCCCGGCGTCGCCGGGGGCCCCTTTCGCGTGGTCTCAGTACAGCTCGGGGCGGCGCTTGCGGCGCTCGTTGTAGTCGCGCATGCGCTGCGGATAGCCCATCAGCCGCACGTCGTAAATCGGAATGGCGATCCGGTGCGCCCAGCGGCGGGCCTCGTCCGGCCCGCCGACACGCCGCCGGGTCCACTCGCCGTCGTCGGCGATCAGCATGATCGTGGTCTCGGTGACAGTCGTACGAGGCTCGATGTACGCCTCGACGCCCTTGCGGGTCCGGACGAAGTTCTCCAGATGGTCCAGATCGGCGCGGTCGGCGGCGCGGTCGCGGCTCGCCGGGGCCGCCCGCTTGCGTCGTCGGAACAGCCCCACCGAATCCACTCCTCCCCCAAGCCGTCATCGAAGACGGTGCCAAGGGTACGTGTCACCGACGTGTCGTTGGGCACCTCGGTACGCGCTCGGTCCGTGGTGGTGACAAGATGACCGAGGTGGGGTGTGCCTGTTACTCCGCCGTAACCCCCGATGCAGTGACGCGACCTGGGAGTTGGATGTGAGCGAGCCGAACGACACGACCTTCGACATCGTCATCCTCGGAGGTGGTAGCGGCGGCTACGCGGCGGCGCTGCGTGCCGCCCAGCTGGACCTCTCCGTCGCCCTCATCGAGAAGAGCAAGCTGGGCGGGACCTGCCTGCACAACGGGTGCATCCCGACCAAGGCGCTGCTGCACGCCGCCGAGATCGCCGACCAGACCCGCGAGTCCGAGCAGTTCGGCGTGAAGGCCGAACTGGTCGGCATCGACATGAAGGCGGTCAACTCGTACAAGGACGGCGTGATCTCCCGCCTGTACAAGGGTCTCCAGGGCCTGGTGGGCAGCAGCAAGAAGATCACCTTCGTGGCCGGCGCGGGCAAGCTGGTCGGCAAGAACGTCGTCGAGGTGGACGGCAAGCGCTACACCGGCCGCAACGTCGTGCTGGCCTCCGGCTCGTACGCGAAGAGCCTGCCCGGCCTGGACGTCGACGGTGAGCGGATCATCACCAGCGACCACGCCCTGACCCTGGACCGCGTCCCGTCGTCGGCGATCGTCCTCGGCGGCGGCGTGATCGGCGTCGAGTTCGCCAGCGTCTGGAAGTCCTTCGGCGTGGACGTGACCATCGTCGAGGCGCTGCCCCGCCTGGTCGCCGCCGAGGACGAGGAGTCGTCGAAGGCGCTGGAGCGGGCATTCCGCAAGCGGAAGATCAACTTCAAGGTCGGCAAGCCGTTCGAGAAGGTCGAGAAGACCGACAAGGGCGTGAAGCTGACCATTCAGGGCGGCGACACGGTCGAGGCCGAGCTGCTGCTGGTCGCCGTGGGCCGCGGCCCGAACACCGCCGGCCTCGGCTACGAGGAGCAGGGCGTCAAGATGGACCGCGGCTACGTGCTGACCGACGAGCGGCTGCGCACCAGCGTGCCGAACGTCTACGCGGTCGGCGACATCGTGCCCGGCCTGCAGCTCGCGCACCGCGGCTTCCAGCAGGGCATCTTCGTCGCCGAGGAGATCGCCGGGAAGAACCCGGCCGTGATCGACGAGGCCGGCATCCCGCGCGTCACCTACTGCGACCCGGAGCTGGCGTCGGTCGGCCTGACCGAGGCGAAGGCCAAGGAGCAGTACGGCGCCGACAAGATCAAGACCTACAACTACAACCTGGGCGGCAACGGCAAGAGCCAGATCCTCAAGACCGCCGGCCACGTGAAGCTGGTCCGGGTGGACGACGGCCCGGTGGTCGGCGTGCACATGGTCGGCGCCCGGGTCGGTGAGCTGATCGGCGAGGCGCAGCTCATCTACAACTGGGAGGCGTACCCGGCCGAGGTGGCGCAGCTCGTGCACGCCCACCCGACGCAGAACGAGGCTCTGGGCGAGGCGCACCTGGCCCTGGCCGGCAAGCCGCTGCACGCGCACGCCTGACACGACAACCGCGGCGTCCGGCGACGGGCGATGATCCCACCAGGGGAATGAAGGAGTCTGGAGAACATGCCGGTATCGGTCACCATGCCCCGGCTCGGCGAGAGCGTCACCGAGGGCACCGTCACGCGCTGGCTCAAGCAGGAGGGTGACACCGTCGAGGTCGACGAGCCCCTGCTCGAGGTGTCGACCGACAAGGTCGACACCGAGATCCCGTCCCCCGCGGCGGGCGTGCTGAGCCGGATCGTGGTCGGCGAGGACGAGACCGCCGAGGTCGGCAGCGAGCTGGCGGTCATCGCCGGCGAGGGCGAGGACGCGGGCGCGGCTCCCACGGAGAAGGCCGAGCCGGCCACCGAGCCGACGGCCGCCGCCGAGGGCACCGGCCCCGAGCCGGAGCAGGAGGCCGAGCAGGCCGCCGCCGAGCCGGGCGCCGAGGCCGAGCAGCCGGCCGTCGAGGAGCCGGCCCAGCCCGCCGCGTCGTCGGGCGAGGGCACGCCGGTGACCATGCCGGCCCTGGGCGAGAGCGTCACCGAGGGTACGGTCACCCGCTGGCTCAAGCAGGTCGGCGAGACCGTCGAGGTGGACGAGCCGCTGCTGGAGGTCTCCACCGACAAGGTCGACACCGAGATCCCGTCGCCGGTCGCCGGCACGCTGCAGGAGATCAAGGTCGCCGAGGACGAGACCGCCGACGTCGGCGCCGTGCTGGCGATCGTCGGGGTGGCCGGTGCCGCCCCCGCGAAGGCGGAGCCGAAGCCCGAGCCCAAGCCGGAGCCCAAGGCCGAGGCGAAGCCCGAGCCGAAGCCGGAGCCGAAGGTCGAGGAGCCGACGCCGGGCGCGTCCTACAACGAGCCGGCCGCTGAGGCGGAGAAGGCAGCGCAGCCGGCCAAGGCCGAGGCGGCAGCCCAGCCGTCCGCGCCGGCCGCCGCGCAGCGTCCGAGCGTTCCGGCCGAGTTCGGCGAGGACTCCGCCGGGTACGTGACGCCGCTGGTGCGCAAGCTCGCCGCCGAGCACGGCGTGGACCTGGGCTCGCTCAAGGGCACGGGCGTGGGTGGTCGCATCCGCAAGCAGGACGTGCTGGAGGCGGCCGAGAAGGCGAAGGCCGCCAAGCCGGAGCCGGCCGCCGCCGCGCCGGCCGCCAAGACCGAGGCCCCGGCAAAGCCGGCCGCCAAGCCGGAGCCGAGCGCCAAGCGGGGCACCACGGAGAAGCTGCCGCGCATCCGGGCCACCATCGCCAAGCGGATGCAGCAGTCGCTGCACGAGACGGCGCAGCTGACCACCGTCGTCGAGGTCGACGTCACCAAGGTCGCCAAGCTGCGGGCGCGGGCCAAGGACTCGTTCCAGGCCAAGCACGGCGTGAAGCTGTCCTTCCTGCCGTTCTTCGCGCTGGCCGCGATCGAGGCGCTCCAGACGTACCCGATCGTCCAGGCCAGCATGGACCTGGACGGCGGCACGATCACCTACCCGGCCGCCGAGCACCTGGGCATCGCGGTGGACACCGAGCGCGGCCTGCTCGTGCCGGTCATCCACAACGCCGGCGACCTCAACATGGGCGGCATCGCCAAGCGGATCGCCGATCTGGCCGAGCGCACCCGGGCCAACAAGATCACTCCGGACGAGATGGCCGGGGCGACCTTCACGATCACCAACACCGGCAGCCGGGGCGCGCTGTTCGACACCCCGATCGTGCCGTCGCCGCAGTCGGCGATGCTCGGCACGGGTGCCGTGGTGAAGCGCCCGGTCGTGGTCAACGACCCGGAGCTGGGTGAGGTCGTCGCGATCCGGTCGATGGTCTACCTGGCCATGTCGTACGACCACCGGCTGATCGACGGCGCCGACGCGGCCCGCTTCCTCACCGCTGTGAAGCAGCGGCTGGAGGGCGGCAACTTCGAGGCCGAGCTGGGTCTGTAGATCCCGTACGGCGAGGGGGCGCGCGGCGACATGCCGCGCGCCCCCTTCGTCGTGTGCGGCCTCAGCCCTTCAGGTGCTCCTCGGATACGGTCCAGAGCTGCTCGGCGGCCTCCGGGTCCCGGGCGTACGGGGCCCAGCCGGTCCGCGTGCCCGGCTGGTTCGGCCCGGCCTCCTGGCAGTCCTCGAAGTACCGGCCGCCGACGCCGTCGAGCAGCGGTGAGGCGGCGACCAGCACCGAGGTCGCCGCGCCCTGCTCGGGGGTCTTGAACGAGGCCGCGCCGCCACCGCTCTGCGCGCGCATCCGGACCAGTTCCTCCTCGGTGATGTAGCGCTGCAGGTTGGTCCGGATCGCGCCGGGCATCAGCGCGTTGGTCCAGATGCCGTCGTCGGCCCAGCGACGGGTCGCCTCCACCGCGAACAGCACGTTCGCGGTCTTGGACTGCCCGTACGCCAGCCACGGGTCGTACGGCCGCTGCCGGAAGTGGATGTCGGAGAACACCACAGGTGAGCGCAGGTGCGCGGCCGAGCTGACCGAGACGATCCGCGCCCCGTCGGCCGCGGCGAGCGCCGGGCGCAGCCCGGTGGCGAGCGCGAAGTGGCCGAGGTGGTTCGTCGCGAACTGCATCTCCCAGCCCTGCTCGGTACGCATCTCGGGCGACGCCATGATCCCGGCGTTGTTGACGAGCATGTGCAGCGGCCCGTCCCAGTTCCGGACGAACGCGGCGACCGACGCGAGATCGTCCAGGTCGAGCGGGGCGACCAGGATCCGGTCGTTGCCGGTGGCGCCGGTGATCTCGGCGGCGGCACGCTGCCCGGCCTCGGTGTTGCGGACGGCGAGTGTGACGTCCGCCCCGGCGGCGGCGAGCGCCCGGGCGGTCTCCACGCCGATCCCGGACGCGCCGCCGGTGACGACGGCCCGCCGGCCGGTCAGGTCCAGGTCGCGGACCACCTCCAGGGCTGTGGTCTCGGCGGAGAACGGGGTGGTGACTGGTGTCGGGGTTGTCATGGTCCATCCTTGTCGACGGCGACGCGGACCGATGTCCGCCCGCTACGATGAGAAGCGGAGGATCCTCCGTTACTCCGCCAGCATAACCGGAGGACACTCCGGTTACCATCGTGCCGGGCCGGCGACCCGGTCGAGGGAGGAGAGCCCGTGCCCGACCGACCGCTGCGCGCGGACGCGCTGCGCAACCGGCAGCGGCTGCTGGACGCCGCGGTCCAGGCGTTTTCCCAGGACGGCCCCGAGGTAACGCTGGACCGGGTCGCCAAGGAGGCCGGCGTCGGCATCGGCACGCTCTACCGCCACTTCCCGAGCCGGGAGGCGCTGATCGAGGCGGCGTACCGCAACGAGCTGGAGAAGCTCTGCGACGCCGCCCCGGCGCTGCTCGCGACCGAACCCGCCGACGCGGCGCTGCGCGCCTGGATGGACCGGTTCGTCGACTACCTCGCCACCAAGCGGGGCATGGCCGACGCGCTGCGGCTGGTGATCGCCTCCGGCGCCAACCCGTACGCGCAGAGCCGTGACCGGCTGCTGGCCGCACTCGGCGAACTGCTCGCGGCCGGCGCGGCGGCCGGTGTCCTGCGCGCCGACGTGGCCGCCGCCGACGTGCTCGCCAGCCTCAGCGGGGTCTCCCTGGTGGCGGGCGAACCGGACCAGCGCGCCCAGGCCGGCCGCCTGCTCGACCTGCTGATGGACGGCCTGCGCCACCGGCCGGGCTGACCGAATCGGCCACCCGGCCCGACCTGCGCTGACAGACTCGGCCGGTGGGCTCGAACCGGTGGCGGGGACGCCTGGGGCCGGCGGTGCCGGTGGCCCCGGGCGCCCGGGTCGACCGGTTCGAGATCTTCTTCGACCTGGTCTTCGTCTTCTCGTTCTTCATCATCACCCGGGCCACCGCCCTCCAGGTGACCGGCGGGGCGCTGCTGCACGCGCTGCTGGTCCTCGCCGTGCTGTGGTGGTCGTGGGTGGTGCACAGCGTGGTCGCCACCCGGGTACGCCTCGGCGAGGGCTTCGTCCCGGTGCTCATGACCGTCGGCATGGCCGCGCTGTTCACGTTCGCGCTCTCGCTGCCGAACGCGTTCCGCGACCCGCGCGGCAACGCGGCCGGGCCGATGGTCGCGGCGCTCAGCTACACCGTCCTACGGCTGGTGCACCTGCTGCTCTACCGGCACGCCGTCCGGGACAGCCCGAACGAGCGCCGGCAACTCCTCCGGTTCGCTCCGGAACTGCTCGGCAGCACCGCGCTGCTGCTGGTCGCCGCGCTGCTGCCGCCGAGGATCGACGACCTGTTCTCCGCGGCGGTGCTCCGCGACGTGCTGTGGGGCGGGGTCGTCCTGCTCCAGTACGGCAGCGGCATGATCGCCGGCACCTGGGGCTGGGGCGTCGCGTCCGCCGAACACTGGACCGAGCGGTACGACCTCATCCTGATCATCGCGCTGGGCGAGTCCGTGATCTCGGTCGGCGTCGGCAGCAACCTGCTCGGCCAGCCGCCCACCTGGCCGGCCGTGGCCGCGGCGGTACTCGGCATCTTCTTCACCGCCGCGCTCTGGTGGGCGCACTACGACATGGTCGGGCCGGCCGCCCGGATCGCCCTGCACGTCGCGCAGGACGGCCCCCGGGTGGCGATGGCCCGGGACGCGTACGCGTACCTGTTCCTGCCGATGATCGCGGGCATCATCCTGTTCGCGCTCGGCGCCGAGACGATCGTGCACGGCATCGCCGACCCGAACGTGCCGCCGAGCGAGCCGGCACACGGCCCCGGCGTACCGCTGCTCTACGGCGGCGTCATCTGCTACCTCTGCGGCAACATGCTGTTCCAGCTGCGTACCTTGCGCACGCTGAGCTGGACCCGGATCGGCGCGGCGCTGCTGCTGGGCGTGCTCATCCCGGTCGCGGAGCGCGTGCCGGGGCTGGCCGCGCTGGGCATGCTGACCGCCGTCACCGTGGGTATGGTGGCCGTCGAGGTGATCGTCTTCGCCGAGGGCCGGCAGGCGCTGCGCAAGCTGGTCTTCGAGGAACGCACCAGCCACGAGGCGCACGAGGCGGCCTGGCGGGCCCGCTGGCTCGAGAAGCCCGAGGACCGCGACGAAGGCGAGTGAACCGGCTGCCCCTCGCCCCCGTGGTACCTGTCGGCCCCGCAGTGGGGCCGCAGACGAGGGATACGGGGGCCACATGACCATCGACACCGTCCACGCCGGCGCGGCCGGCACCTGGCAGCTCGGCGACCTGACCGTAAACCGGATGGGCCTGGGCGCGATGCGGCTGACCGCGAACGCCGACGGCAGCCCGAGCGACAGGGACCGGGCCGTCGCCGTACTGCGCCGCGCCGTCGAGCTGGGCGTCAACCACATCGACACGGCCGCGTTCTACTTCTCGCCGCTGCGCTCGGCCAACGAGCTGATCAACCGGGCGCTGTGGCCGTACCCGGAGGATCTGGTCGTCGTGACCAAGGTCGGGCCGGGCAAGGACCCGTCCGGGCAGTGGCTGCCGGCGGCCCGCCCGGACCAGCTGCGCGGGCAGGTGGAGGAGAACCTGCGTCAGCTCGGCCGCGACCACCTGGACGTGGTGAACCTGCGGGTGCACGGCCCGGAGCCGCTGTCCGAGCACTTCGGCGCGCTCGCCGAGCTGCGCGACGCCGGGTTGATCCGGCACCTCGGCGTCTCCGCCGTACGCCCGCACCAGGTCGCCGAGGCGCGCGCCATCGCCCCGGTGGTGTGCGTGCAGAACTCGTACGGCCTGGGCTACCGCCGTCAGCACGACGAGCTGATCCGCGACTGCGCGGCGCACGGCACCGCTTTCGTACCGTTCTTCTCCCTCGTCACCAGCGGCCGGGAGGCCGGCGCCACCGGCGAGGAGCACCCGGAGGTGCTCGCGGTGGCCCGGGAGCACGGCGTGACGGCTACTCAGGTCCGGCTGGCCTGGACGCTGGCCCGGGGCCCGAACGTGCTGGCCATCCCGGGCACCGGTGACCCGGCGCACCTGGAGCAGAACGTCGCCGCCGCCGCGCTGCGCCTGTCCCCCGCCGACCTGGCCCGCCTCGACGCGGTGTGACGTTCGGCCGTCGGCAGAATCGGCGCGTGCGGGGTGGCCTGCGGCCCGGCGCGCGCCGATGCTGAGGCGATGGCGACTTTCTCCGTACAGGCCCAGCCCACCGACGCGGCGAGCTGGACCGAGCTGGCCCGTACCGTCGAGGCGGCCGGTTTCGACGCGCTGTTCGCGGCCGACCACCCCGGCTCCTGCGCGTCGCCGTTCGTCGCGCTGGCCGCCGCGGCGGCGGTGACCAGCACGCTGGGCCTCGGTTCGTACGTCTCCAACGCCGGCGTCCGCGAGCCGATCCTGCTCGCCGCCGACGTCGCCACACTGGACGTGGTCTCCGGCGGGCGGGCCCGGTTCGGCGTCGGCGCCGGCCACACGCCGGCCGAGTGGCGGGCCGTCGGGCGCGAGCGCCCGGACGTCGCCGGCCGGGTCCGCCGCTGCGTCGCGGTGACCGAGACGGTACGGGCACTGCTGGCCGGCGACGAGGTCACTGTGGACACCGAGGACCTGGCGACGTACGCGGCACGGCTCGACCGGCCCCGCCCGGTGCAGGACCGGATCCCGCTGACCGTCGGCGCCTCCAACTCGACGCTGCTGCGCTGGGCCGGAAGGCACGCCGACGTGGTCGGCCTGGCCGGCCTGGGCCGGACGCTGCCCGACGGCCACCAGCACACCGTCCGCTGGCGGGCCGACCAGATCGAGGCGCAGCTCGCGCACGTGGCGGCCGGGGCGGCCGGCCGGGACACACCGCCGGTCCTGGAGGCGCTGGTCCAGCACGTCGCCGTCACCGACGACGCCGAGGCGGCCGCCGCCGAGACGGCCGCCGAGACCGGACTCACCCCGGCGGAGGTGCTGGCCACCCCGTTCGTACTGGCCGGCACGCCCGACGAGATCGTCTCGGCGGTCGCCGGGCACCGGCGCCGCTGGGGCGTCACCCGCTTCGTGGTACGCGCCGGAGCCGTCGACGCGCTCGCCCCGCTCCTGCCCCGGCTGGCGGAAAAAGAGCTGGACTTCGAGCACACTCGAAAGTGAACACTTGGCGCATGACGACGACACGACGGCTGGGCCGCAGTGGCATCGAGGTCAGCGCGATCGGCATGGGTTGCTGGGCGATCGGCGGCCCGCTCTGGGACGGCACCCAACCGCTCGGCTGGGGCGAGGTGGACGACGACGAGTCGGTGCGTACCGTCCACCGGGCTCTCGACCTGGGCGCGACGCTGTTCGACACCTCCAGCAACTACGGCGCCGGGCACAGCGAGCGGGTACTCGGGCGCGCGCTGGCGGGCCGCCGGGACCGGGCGGTCATCGCGACCAAGTTCGGCTACCCCACCGACGAGGAGACCCGCCAGGCGCTCGGCGAGGACGCCAGTCCCGAGTACGCGCGGCGCAGCCTGGAGGGTTCGCTGCGCCGGCTCGGCACCGACCACGTCGACCTCTACCAGCTCCACCTGGGCGGTCTGCCGGTGCCACGGGCGCTGGACCTCGTCGGCACGCTGGAGGACCTGGTCGCGGAGGGGAAGATCCGGGCGTACGGCTGGAGCACCGACGACCCCGCCTCGGCACGCGCCTTCGCCGAGGCCGGACCGCACTGCGCGGCGATCCAGCACGACCAGTCGGTGCTGCGGGACAACGCCGCCATGCTCGCGGTCTGCGCGGAGTTCGACCTGGCGAGCCTCAATCGAGGGCCGCTGGCGATGGGCCTGCTCACCGCGAAGTACCAGGACGCGCCGACCGCCCGGGGCGGCGACGACGTACGCGGTGTGGCACCGGAGTGGCTGGACTGGTTCGCCGGCGGCGTACCGCGCGCCGAGTGGGCGCAGCGGGTGGCCCGGGTCCGTGAGGCGCTGACCGCCGACGGCCGCACGCTGGCCCAGGGTGCGTTGGGCTGGCTTCTCGCCCGCAGCCCGCACACGCTGCCCATCCCCGGCTGCCGCACCGTCGCGCAGGCCGAGGAGAACCTCGGAGCGCTGGCGTACGGGCCGCTGCCGCAGGACGCGTTCGCCGAGGTGGAACGCCTGCTCGCCGAGCTGCGTACCGCCCCGGCCGACGCCTGACCCGCTCGACCGCACCGGCAGCCACACCGCAAGGTGTGTAGCACTTCGTAGCACACAGGCGGTAGGCTGCCGGTGTGGCCGAGCACGCTCATCGCGAGATCACCCAACGTGAGCTGCGCAACGACTCCGGCGCCATCATGCGCGGAGTCGAGCGCGGAGAGTCCTTCACCATCACCCGCAACGGCACGCCGATCGGACGCTTGATCCCGATCCGGCGGCGCACGTTCGTCCCGCGAGCCGAGGTTCTCGCGGCCTTCGCCAGCGCGCCCCGGTTGGACGAGGCACGCTTCCGGGCCGACCTCGACGGCGGGATCGACCAGGAGCTGGCCAGCCGTGACTGGTGACCTCCCCGTCCGCGGTCTGATCGACACCAACATCGTCATCCATCTGGGCGGACTCGACGGGGCGGAACTGCCCGACGAGATGGTCATCAGCGCGGTCACGCTTGCCGAACTCTCGGCCGGTCCACATCACACCGACGATCCGCGCGAGCGCGCCCGCCGGATGAGCGTCCTGCAGCACGTCGAGGCCACCTTCGAGCCGCTTCCGTTCGACGCCGAGGCGGCGCGGGCCTTCGGTCTGGTCTCGGCGGCGGTGCTCGCCGCCGGGCGGGGAACGCGGCGCCGGGTAGCGGATCTGATGATCGCCTCCGTCGCACACGCAAACGCGCTTCCCCTCTACACCACGAACCCCGCCGACTTCCTCGGGCTCGACGGTCTGATCACCGTGCATCCGGTCAGCAGGCCGACCGGCTGAGGCCGGCCGTCGGCGCGTGACGGGTGGGGCGTGACGAGTGAGTGATTTCGCTCAACGCATCCGAATCGCGCCGCGTACTCGAAGATGTGAGCATGCGGATCCTCATGGCCGGCGCGTCCGGTTTCCTCGGCACCCGACTGGTCGACTGCCTCACCGCGGACGGCCACCAGGTCACCCGCCTGGTCCGCCGCCCGCCACGCACCCCCGCCGAACGGCAGTGGAACCCGTCCGCCGCGCAACTGGACCCGCAGTGCGTCGCCGACGCGGACGCGGTGGTGAACCTGGCCGGCGCCGGGGTGGGCGACAAACGCTGGAACGACGAGTACCGGAAGCTGATCCGGACCAGCCGGGTGGACAGCACCACCACGCTCGCCATCACGATCGCCGGCCTACCCGCCGCCGACCGGCCCGCGGTGCTGCTGAACTCCTCCGCGGTCGGCTGGTACGGCAACACCGGCGACCGGACGGTCACCGAGGAGGCGCCTGCGGGTGAGGGGTTCCTCGCCGACGTCTGCCGGGTCTGGGAGGCCGCGACCCGCCCGGCCGAGGACGCGGGCGTACGGGTGGTGCGCCTGCGTACCGGACTGCCGCTGCACCGCGACGGCGGCCTGCTCAAGCCGCAGCTGCTGCCGTTCCGCCTCGGTGTCGGCGGCAAGCTGGGCAACGGGCGGCAGTGGCTGCCGTGGATCTCGATGCGGGACTGGCTCGACGCCGCGAAGTTCCTGCTGGCCCGCGACGGCATCGCCGGCGCGGTGAACGTGGTCGGCCCGGCGCCGGTCACAAACGCCGAGTTCACCAAGGAGCTGGCCCGCCAGCTGCACCGCCCGGCGATCATGCCGATCCCGGCGGTGGCGCTGAAGGTGGCACTCGGCGGTTTCGCACAGGAGGCGCTGACCAGCGCGCGGGTGCTGCCCGCCGTGCTCGACAGGGCCGGGTTCCCGTGGGCACACCCGGACCTGGCGGGCGCGTTGCGCGCCGCCCTGACCGAGTGAGCGGGCGAGGGCGGCGCGACGCGGCGGATCAGCAGCCGATCACCCAGTACGCGGGCCCGGTCTGCTTCAGCGTGCTCGTGTAGAAGGTGTTGTAGAGGCCCATCCGCTGCCCGCTGCCGAGCGCGTAGGCGTACCCGCCGGACTGGTAGGCCCGCCCGGCCACCACGTGCGCGTAGTTGCTCGCGGTGACGCAGACCGGTGCGCCGGTCGGCGTGGGCGACACGGTCGGTGACGCGGTCGGGGTGGGTGACGCGGTGGCCGTCGGGGTCGGGCTCGGCGAGGCGCCGCCACCGCCGAGCCCGAAGAAGACCGCGTCCCGGTACGTCGAACAGATGGTGTCCAGGAAGTACGCCCCGGCGGTGCCGCACTGGTCCGCGCCCGTACCCGGGTCGACGGGGGTGCCGTGGCCCATCCCGGAGACCCGGTAGAGGCGGACCTGGTCGTTGCCGTAGACCTCCAGGCTGGTGCCGGCCGGCAGCGTGGACGTGCTGGCCGGGGTGGTCGACACGCCCAGCACGTTCGTCCACTGGTCCCGCGACTCGGCGGCGTTCGCGGTCGCCACAGTGGTGTCGCTGGTGCCGTGCCAGATCGCCACCCGCGGGCGCTTCCCGGTGTATCCGGCGTACGCGCCGCGGACCAGGTCGCCCCACTGCGCCGGGGTCTTGTCCACGCCCGGGTTCATGCAGCTGAACGCGGTGACGGTGCTGGTGGCGCAGCGGTACGGGATGCCGGCGACGATCGAGCCGCCGGCGAAGACGTCCGGGTAGGCGGCGAGCATGGCCGCGCTCATCGCGCCGCCTGCGGACAGCCCGCTGACGTAGACCCGGGCGCCGTCGGTGCCGTAGGTGGTCTTGGCGTAGTCGACCATCTGCTTGATCGACAGCGCCTCGCCCTGGCCGCGCGCGGTGTCACCGGTCTCGAACCAGTTGAAGCAGGAGTTGGCGTTGTTGGCGCTGGGCTGCTGCGGCGCGATGAGCGTGAACTTCCACTGGTCGGCGTACTTCTGCCAGCCGGAGTTGGCGACGTACGTCGAGGCGTTCTGCACGCAGCCGTGCAGCAGCACCACGGCGGGCGCGCCGGCGGCCAGGCCGTCCGGGCGGTACGCGTACATGGCCAGGTTGCCGGGGTTGGAGCCGAACCCGGTGACCTGGGTCAGCGAGGCGGCCTGGGCGGGAAGGGCGGCTACCAGCGCGGTGGCCGCGGCCAGCACGACCCCGGCCGCCGCCCCGGCGACGCGGGCGATGAGAGAAGAGGAGCGGGGCACGGAGACCTCCCGATCGTGGAATGTGAACTGAGTCACCTCCGAGTTGCCGCGACGTTACGGCCGCGTTTCGTCACACCGGAATGGCCGCCACTCACACATTCACGACCACCGAAGTGTGCGGCGAGTTCCGTGTCCGGGCGGTCTGCCCAGGTCCGGTTGGTAACGTCCGCTGCGTGCCCTCCTCCCCGTCCCCGGCCGCCGGCCCGGCGCCGACACGCGTCCGCGACCGGCGCGCCGACCTGCTGGTCACGCTCGCCGCGCTGGCCCTGGCCCTCTGGGTGACGAGTGGCATGTGGCGGGATCCGAACAGCCGCGCGATCACCGTCAACTCCAGCGACCAGGCGCTGTTCGAATGGCTGCTGGCGTTCGGCGGGCACGCGCTGACCCACGGGCAGAACCCGCTGTACACCACCTTGATCAATGTCCCGGACGGGGTGAACCTCGCGGTGAACACCTCGATCACCGTGTACGCGGCGGTCTTCGCGCCGCTCACGTACCTGATCGGGCCGCCCGCGACGTTCCTGGTCATCCTCACGCTCAACCTGGCCGCGACGGCGGTGGCCTGGTACTGGCTGCTCAGCCGGCACCTGGTCCGCAGCCGGCTGGCCGCCGGTGTGGGCGCGCTGTTCATCGCCTTCTGCCCGGCGATGGTGTCGCACGCCAACGCGCACCTGAACTGGACCGCGGGCTGGCTGGTGCCGCTGCTGATCTGGGGCGTGTTCCGGCTGCGCCGTCCGGGCCGGGCGGTCACCGGCGGGATCGTGCTCGGGCTGCTGGTGGCTGTCGCGTTCTCGATCGCCGCCGAGGGGCTGTTCTTCACCGCGCTGGCGCTCGGCGTCTTCCTCGCCGCGTGGGCGCTGCACCCGGCCCGCCGGTCCGAGGTACGCGCCGCGCTGCCCCGGATGGCGGCCGGGCTGGGCGTGACAGCCCTCGTCGCCGGGGCGCTGCTGGCGTACCCGCTCTGGCTGCACTTCCTCGGACCGCAACGGTTCCACGGCACCGGGTTCGACCCGCTGATCCACTCCGAGGACATCGCCGCGTACGGCTCGTACCCGCGCCGGTCGCTCGCCGGCTGGGCCGGGTGGGGCACCTCGCTGGCGCCCAACCCGACGGAGGAGAACTCGTTCTTCGGCGTACCGCTGCTCCTGCTCGCCGTCGCCTGCTTCGCGCTGCTGTGGCGGCGCGCGGACCGCGCGTTCCGGGCCACGCTGGCCGCCCTCGGCGTGACCGCAGTGGTCTTCGCGGTGCTGTCGTGGGGGCCGACGGTGAAGTGGAACGGCCGGCGTTTCGACCAGATGCTGCCGTTCGGGGTGCTGGACAACCTGCCGGTGATCAACGCGGCGTTGCCGTCCCGGCTGGCGCTCGTCGTCGCGCCGGTCATCGGCCTGCTGCTGGCGTACGCGATCGACTCGCTGCGCGCCCGGCCGCCCCGGCACCGGGCGAGCGGGCTCGCCTGGGCGCTGGGCTTCGCCGCCGCACTGCTGCCGCTGGTGCCGACCCCGCTGCTGACAAGCGTCCGCGAACCGATTCCGCAGTTCATCACCAGTGGCGCCTGGCAGCGCTACGTCCCGCCCGACGGGGTGCTGACCCCGCTGCCGCTGACCGTTGACGTCTACCCGGACGGGCAGCGCTGGCAGGCGTACGCGCTCGCCCACCGGCAGGGTGAGTTCCGGATCCCGTCCGGCTTCTTCCTCGGGCCGGGCGGCCCGGAGGGCCGGGGCCGGATCGGCCCGGTGCCGCGCACCTTCGACTCGCTGATGGACCAGGCGGGCCGGACCGGGCTGGTGCCGATCATCACCGACGGCAGCATCCGCGAGTCCCGGGCGGACCTGCGCTACTGGGGCGTCCAGGCGGTGGTGCTTCCCGACCGGGTGCACGGCGCGAAGTTCGACGTCGACGAGGAGGCGCTGCGGCGCACCGCCACCGCTCTGCTCGGCCCGCCCGAGCGGGTGGAGGACGTCTGGCTGTGGCGGGTGCCGGACTGACGCGACGAGGCTCACGGGTCCGGTTCCCGGAGGGCGGGACTAGGCTGGACGGGTGAGCGTGACGACTTCCGGGCTGACCGCCGTCCGCGCCGGCCTGCTCGACTACCAGGCCGCCTGGGACGAGCAGCGCCGGCTGCACGAGGCGGTGGTGGCCGGCGAACAGGGCGACACGGTGCTGCTGCTGGAGCATCCCAGCGTCTACACCGCCGGCAAGCGCACCGAGCCGTGGGACCGCCCGATGGACGGCACCCCGGTGGTGGACGTGGACCGCGGCGGAAAGATCACCTGGCACGGTCCGGGGCAGCTCGTCGGCTACCCGATCGTCCGGCTACCCGACCCGGTCGACGTGGTCGCGTACGTCCGGCGCACCGAGCAGCTGCTGATCGACGTCTGCGCCGAGTTCGGGCTGACCGCCGGCCGGGTCGAGGGGCGCAGCGGCGTGTGGGTGCCGGAGGACGACCGGGGCCCGGCCCGCAAGGTCGCAGCCATCGGCATCCGGGTGGCGCGCGGCGTCACGCTGCACGGCTTCTCCATCAACTGCGACTGCGACCTGGGCTTCTTCGACCGGATCGTGCCCTGCGGCATCCGCGACGCCGGGGTCACCTCGCTGACCGCCGAGCTGGGCCGGCCGATCACCGTCGCCGACGTGCTGCCGGTGGTCGAGCGGCACCTGCCGACGCTGACGCAGGTCTGAGCCCGGTGCGGCTCGACCTGGTCACGCTCGTGGTGGCCGAGTACGACCCGGCGATCACCTTCTTCACCGAGGTGCTCGGGTTCGAGCTGGCCGAGGACAAGCCCTCGCTGACGAACGACGGCCGGCCCAAGCGCTGGGTGGTCGTACGCCCGCCGGGCGGCGGCACCGGCCTGCTGCTGGCCCGTGCCGACGGTGAGCACCAGGCCGGTGCGGTGGGCGACCAGACCCACGGCCGGGTGGGTTTCTTCCTCCAGGTCGACGACTTCGAGGCGGTGTACCGCCGGATGGCCGACGCGGGCGTCGAGTTCGTCCGGCCGCCCCGCACCGAGCCGTACGGCCGGGTCGCGGTCTTCCGCGACATCGCCGGCAACCCCTGGGACCTGCTCGGCCCGGCCTGACCGCTCCCCCTTCCCCTCCGCGTGCTCCCGCCCCCGGCCATCGCGCATCCGCTCGGTGCGCGGTGGCCGACCGGTCCGGGTCGCCACCCGCCCAGGACCGCCTCGCCATCGGTCACGGTAAGTGACAAACCTGAATCCGCGGTATGTGACCTCTCGCCGACTTTGCTCTGCAGCCGGATCCGCAACGGTCACTCACGGTTGATCGTTGCGCCCGTGGCTGCAGAGCAAAGTGCGCAGACGCCCTTCCCTCCCGCCCGACGGTCGTTCGCCATAACACCTGCTCAGCGGGATTCGCCGCGGCAAAGGGCATCTCGACGACTCCGGATGCCCCATCACCGAGCGTCACCGCAAAGCCTGCGCGACCTTCCATCACTCTCTGCGACCGATCCGAGCCGGTTGCGGAGGCCGGCGGCTCGACCGACGGCTCCGGCGAGCCGCGCCCCGCCACCGCGGCCGGGCCGGGACCGGGACCGGGACCGGGACCGGGAGAGAGCAACCCGCCGCCGCGGGCCGGCACGGCGCAAGCCGTGCCGGCCCGCGGCCGTCAGGGCGTGAGGCGGTGCAGGTCGCGCGGGAAGGCGGTCACCTCGCGGACGTTCGCCGCGCCCGTGAGCCGGGCGACGAACCGCTCCAGCCCGATCGCGAAACCGCCGTGCGGCGGCATGCCGTGCCGGAACGCGTCCACGTACCCCGCGTACGGCTCCACCGGCTCGCCCCGCGCGGCGAGGGCGGCCAGGTAGTCGGCGTGCCGGTGCAGCCGCTGCCCGCCGGTCACCAGCTCCACGCCTCGGAACAGCAGGTCGAAACCATTCGAGTACGCCGGCCGGGCCGGGTCCGGATGGGTGTAGAACGGGCGCTTCGCCATCGGGTAGCCGGTGACGAAGAGGAAGTCGCTGCCGTGCTCGCGGAGCGCCCACTCCCCCAGCGCCCGCTCGTGCGCCGGGGCCAGGTCGGGTTCGGAGGGCGGCGCGCCGGCGATCGTCAGCGCGTCGGTGAAGTGCACCGCCGGGATCTCGGCCGGCACCCCAGGCACCGTCACGCCGAGCGTGGCCAGCGCGCCGCCGGCCCGGTCGGCCACGGTCGCCACCATCCCGGCCAGGGTCTCCCGCAGCACCGCCATCACGTCCCGGTGGTCGGCCACGAACCCCAGCTCGACGTCGAGCGACGTGTACTGGGCCAGGTGGCGCACCGTGTCGTGCGGCTCGGCGCGGAACACCGGCCCCACCTCGTACACCCGCTCGAAGACGCCGACCATGAGCTGCTTGTAGAACTGCGGCGACTGGGCCAGGTAGGCGGGCCGCCCGAACCAGTCCAGCGCGAAGACGTTCGCCCCGCTCTCGGTGGACGAGGCGACAACCTTCGGCGTGTGCACCTCGACGAAGTCCTGCCCGTCGAGCGTGGCCCGGAAGCCGGACACGGCCGCCGCCGAGATCCGCAGCGCGGCGGAGCGGGCCGGGTGCCGCAGCGCGACCGGTGCGTGGTCGAGCTGAGTGTGCAGGCCGGCGGTGAGCACCGGCCGGTACAGGTCGAACGGGGGCGGGACGGCGGGCGGCCCGAGCGGACGTACCGTCGGCTCGACGACCTCGACCCCGGCGGGCGCGGTGGCGTTCGCGACCACCGTGCCGGCCACCTCGACGACAGTCTCCTCGGTGAGCGCCTCGACCTGCTCGCGCACGGCGGGCGCGGCGACCACCACCTGGGCGAGCCCGGCGGCGTCCCGCAGGATCAGGAAGGCCACCGACTTGAGCAGCCGGCGGCGGTGGACCCAGCCGGCGAGCCGCACGGTGGCGCCCACATGGGCGGGGAGTTCCGTGGACAGGATGCGTTGCACGACGACTACCTCCTTGACCAATCGCAACGCGATCCCCAGGGAGGTGTGGGCGAGCGGGAGCCTCGCGGTGCCACCACACCTTCGCCCCCGCCTGGGCGGGAGCCTCGTTCGTCGCCTTTTCACCGGGGCCGGCCGGGCGGGCTCTACTGGGCGCGACGCGCCGTTCTTCCCGCAGCTCGGGAGGGTCTTCGCGGACCGGCGCCAGACCGCCTCGCAGCAACCGGCGGCTCTCTCGACTGGCGGATCGGTCCGTTACTCGGCTCCGTCACAGCTCTGCCCGGCACGCTAGCACTGCACGCGCCGCGCTGTGACCGGGTTTTTTCGCCCCTGGTGTCCGGTGTCACAGCCATTCCGGCGTGACGGCCGTCGCCCTCGTTCATCGACCGGCACCGACCGGCGTACGCTCGGTTTTGTGACGATCGAGCAATCCGCGCCGACGACTGAGCAGCCAGCGCGCACCGCGACTGTCGCCCCGGAGGGGCGGCGGATGCTGCGGATCGAGGCGCGCAACGCCGAGACGCCGATCGAGCGCAAGCCGCCGTGGATCAAGGTCAAGGCCAAGATGGGCCCGGAGTACACCCAGTTGCGCGGGCTCGTCTCGCGCGAAGGGCTGCACACCGTGTGCCAGGAGGCCGGCTGTCCCAACATCTACGAGTGCTGGGAGGACCGGGAGGCCACCTTCCTCATCGGTGGTGACCAGTGCACCCGGCGCTGCGACTTCTGTCAGATCGACACCGGCAAGCCGGCCGAGTTCGACGCCGACGAGCCGCGGCGCGTCGCCGAGTCGGTCGCCGCGATGGGCCTGCGCTACGCGACCATCACCGGCGTCGCCCGCGACGACCTGCCCGACGGCGGCGCCTGGCTGTACGCCGAGACGGTCCGGCAGATCCACGCCCTGCAGTCCGGCTGCGGTGTCGAGCTGCTGATCCCCGACTTCAACGCCGTCCCCGAGCAGCTGGCCGAGGTCTTCGGCTCGCGGCCCGAGGTGCTGGCGCACAACGTGGAGACGGTGCCGCGCATCTTCAAGCGGATCCGCCCGGCGTTCCGCTACGAGCGTTCGCTGGACGTGATCCGCCAGGCGCGGGCCGACGGCCTGGTCACCAAGAGCAACCTGATCCTCGGCATGGGCGAGGAGCGTGCCGAGGTGTCCCAGGCGCTGCGCGACCTGCACGAGGCGGGCTGCGAGCTGATCACCATCACGCAGTACCTGCGCCCCTCCCCCCGGCACCACCCGGTGACCCGCTGGGTCAAGCCGGAGGAGTTCGTCGAGCTGCGCGAGGAGGCCGAGGAGATCGGCTTCGCGGGCGTGATGAGCGGCCCGCTGGTCCGCTCGTCGTACCGCGCGGGCCGCCTCTACCAGCAGGCGCTCGCCGCCCGCCAGGAGGTCGCCGTCGCCGGCTGAGGCCGGCCGTCGACCGCGTCACCGTCCGCCGGCCGCCCGCCGGATGCCATGATCACAGGCATGACCGCCGGGGTACGCGAGGAGCCACGCGAATCCGTGCGCCCTCGTACGCCCCGGCGGCTGCCGTTGCCGACGCTGCTCGCCCTGCTCGTCGGGTTCGCCGGTGTGGGCTACCGGCTGGCGCTGCTGTTCGCCGACGTACCGCCCACAAACAGCGACGAGGCGACGATGGGGCTGGCCGCCCTGCACGTCGCCCGCGGTGACGGCTTCCCGGTGTGGTTCTACGGCCAGGCCTACATGGGCACGCTCGAGGCGTACCTGGCCGCGCCGCTGGTCGCGCTGGCCGGGCCGTCGGTGCTCGTGCTGCGGCTGCCCACGCTGGCGCTGTACGCGTTGTTCCTGCTGCTGTCCTGGCGGCTGACCCGGCGGCTCGGCGGTGACCGCTGGTACGCCCTGCTCGTCGTGGCCGTGCTGGCGCTCGGCTCGGACCGGGTGGTGAAGAACCAGCTCATCGCCGGTGGCGGCTATCCGGAGCTGAACCCGGCCGGCGCCGCGCTGGCGCTGCTCACCGTCGGGCTCTGCGTGACCGGGGCGGGCGCGCGGCTGCCCCGCTGGGCGGCCTGGGGACTGGTCTCGGGGGTGCTGCTCTGGGTGGACCCGCTGATCCTGCCGTACGTGCTGACGCTCGGCGTGCTGCTCGTGGCGTGGCGGTGGCGGGAACTGGCCGGCCGGGCCGGGGTGGTGCTGGCGGGCACGCTGCTGCTGGGTGCGGCGCCGATGCTCGCCGACAGCATCCGGCACGGCCGCAACCCGGTGGCCGCGGTGCTGGCCGCAGGTGGCACGGGTGCGCCGGCGGACTGGGCGGACCGGCTGCACGGCGCACTGGTGCTCGGGCCGCCGCTGGCGATGGGCTTCTGCTCCCCCGGCCGGTGTGCCACCTGGCAGCTCTGGTGGGCCGTCGCGTTCCCGGTGCTGCTGGTGCTCGCCGCCCTCACCGCGTGGCACGCCCTCCGCCCCGGCGGGCCGGGCTCGGCGGAGCGGGTGTCGGCCGGGGTGCGGCTGGCGCTGCTCGGCGGGGCGGCGGGCGTGCTCGGGGCGTACGCGGTGAGCAACGCGGCCGGGCAGACGCCGATCGAGAGCAGCCGTTACCTGTCGTGCCTGGCGGTCGCCGTGCCCGCCCTGTTCTGGCCACTGTGGCAGGCCGCCCGCCGGCTGACGGGGCTCCGCAAGTTCGCCGAGGTGGCGGTATCGGAGGAGAGCGGATACCGCCATCTCCCCGAAGTGGAGTCGATCAAGGCGACCGGCGGGCGGGCGGCCGGGAGGAGGGCCCGAGTGGCGGGGGCGGGGGCACTGGCGGTGCTCGCGGGGGTGCTCGGCACCGGCGCGGCGGCCACTGTGGACGTGGTGCGGACCGCGCCGGCCGTGCACGCCGAGGCCGACCGGCACCGGTCGCTCGTGGACACGCTCGGCGCGCTCGACGTGCGGAACGTCCGCGGCGGCTACTGGACGTGCAACCGGCTCACCTACGCGACCGGCGAGAACGTGCTCTGCGCCGTGGTCGACGACGACCTGAGCCCCGGTTTCGACAGGCTGCCCGCGTACCGGCGGGAGGTGGCCGCCGACCCGGACGCGGCGTGGGTGGCACCGGCCGGCTCGCCGCTGGCCGCGCGGCTGGACGAACGCGTCGGCGCCGAGTCGGGCGCGCTCGACGTCGCCACGGTGGCCGGCTGGCGGATCTACCTGCCGCGCCGCTGACCCGGACCCGGCGCGGTTACCGGCCCGGCGCCCGGCCGACGCGGCACGGACCGGCGCGCTACCGGACGCGGCGCTGGGCCGGGGCGGGTGACGGCCGGTCGAGCAGGCCCAGGCGGTGCGCCAGCGCGGCGGCCTCCACCCGGTTGGTCACATCGAGCTTGGCGATGATCCGGGACACGTGCACGCTCGCCGTCTTCGGCGAGATGAACAGGCGCTCGGCGATCCGGCGGTTGCTGTGCCCCTCGGCGACCAGCCGCAGCACCTCCTGTTCCCGGCTGGTCAGCAGGTCCGGCCCGGGTCGCCCGGTGCCGCGCAGCCCGACCCGGCGGGCAAGCGTCGCCGCCTGCTCGCCCAGCGGGGTGGCGCCCAGCCGGGCGGCCAGCTCGGCCGTCTCCCGTACCGCGGCGGCCACCTCGTCCCGCTCGCCCGCCGCCGCGGCCGCCTCGGCCAGCCCGAGCAACGCCCGGCCCAGCGGGTACGGCTGCCCGGCCGCCCGCCACGCCGCCACGGCCACCCGCCAGGCGGCGAGCGCCTCGGCGGGAGCGGTGGGCGCCGTACCGCCGAGGATCGCGGTGACGTGGGCGGCGTGGGCGTGCTCGGCCGGGTGCCGGGCCGGCAGCGCGGCGGCCACCGCCGACACCTCGGCAGCGAGCATCGCGTCCCCGGTCAGCGCGGCGGTACGCGCCAGCGCGTTCAACACCGGCCAGCCCTCGCGGGGCAGGTCCGCCAGGTGCGCGTCGGCCAGGGCGGCGCGCGCCGCGCGTACCGCCTCGGGCTTGTCGTCGGCGGCGAGCGCCGCCTCCACGCGCAGCTCGTGCAGCGGCAGCCGGTGGTTCGGCCAGAGGTACGGGCGGCCGAGGAACGCCAGCGCCCGCCCGACGACCTCGTCCGCGCCCGGATGGGCGCGGGCGAGGTGGAGCCCGGCGCGCAGTTGCAGCCAGTGCAGCCCGGACACGCCGGGCGGGTCGATGCGGGCCGCCTCGGCGCAGGTGGCGTCCGCCTCGTCCCAGCGGCCCAGCGCGATCAGTGCCTCGGCCCGGTTCGACAGCAGGTACGCCCCGATCGAGCGGCTGATGCCGACCCGGCGCGCCTCGGTCACCCCGGCCGCGGCGGCTTGTTCGGACTCGTCGTAGCGGCCCAGTTCGTAGAGCACGTCGGAGAGGAAGACCAGCGCGCTGACCAGGGCCCACGAGTCGTCTGCCGCCCGGGCTCGCGCCTCCACCCGGCGCAGCTCGGCCAGTCCCACCTCCGGCGTGCCGTCGATGCGGTGCAGCAGGGCGATCCGGGTGGGCAGCAGCACCAGTTCGGTGCCGACCTCGGACGCGCCGGCCGCGGCCTCGGTGGCGACCGAGGCGGCCTCCCGAGGGTCGACCTTCATCAGGTGCGACGCGATGTCGGCGAGCACACCGAGCCGTTCCGGGCCGTGCGGCGCGCCCGCCGCCAGCCGGTACGCCTCGCGCAGCTCGGTCGCGCCGTCGCTCTTGCCGAGCAGCGCGAACAACCGGCCCCGATGGTCGAGCAGGCGCGCGGCGCGCAGCGGTTCGGCGTCGGAGTCGACCTCGGCCAGCGCCGCCCGGGTGAGGGTGAGCGCCCGGCTGAGGTCTCCGGCGGTCACCGCCGCGGTGAGCGTGTCCTCCAGCACCCGCAGGTGGTCCATGCCGAGCCGGTTGGCGGCGTCGGGCACCTGCTCCCACAGTTCGAGGACGCGCTCCAGCAGCCGGCTCTGCTCGGCGTACGCGTACCGTTCGGCCGCCGCCTCGGCGGCGACCCGGGCGGCGGTGAGCGCGCGGGGGTGGTCGTGTGCCGCGTACCAGTGGTGGGCGATCTCGGCCGGCGCGCGGCCGGCGGCGACCAGGTGCGGATTGGCCTCGATCGCGGCGGCGTAGCGGGCGTGCAGCCGCGCGTGCTCGCCGGGCAGCAGGTCGTCGTGCACGGCCTCGCGGACCAGCGCGTGCCGGAACTCGTAGTCGCCGTCCGGGTCGGCCACCACGAGCTGCCCGGCGACGGCGGCGCGCAGCGCGTCCTCCAGTTCGGCCTCGGGCAGGCCGGCCACCTCGGCGAGCAGCTGGTGGGCGAAGCGGGTCCCGCCGGCGGCGGCGATCCGCAGCACCCGCTGGGCCGGCTCGGGCAGCCGGTCGACGCGGGCCAGCAGCAGGTCGCGCAGCGTCTCCGGGATGGCCGCGCAGCCGACCGGCCCTCCGGCGGCGGCCAGTTCCTCGATGAAGAACGGGTTGCCCTGGGTGCGTTCGTGCACCTCGTCGACGGTCCGGGCGATCTGTTCGATGCCGAGCAGGTCGGCCAGTACGGCGGCGGTGCCGTCGCGGTCGAGGCGGCCCAGCTCGATCCGGTCCACGCCGCGGACGCGGTCCAGCTCGGCGAGGAACGGCCGCAGCGGGTGCCCGCGGTGCAGTTCGTCGGTGCGGTACGTGCAGACGACCAGCAGGCGGGTGGCGCGGGCGGCCCGCACCAGGAAGCCGATCAGATCCCGGGTGGACCGGTCGGCCCAGTGCAGGTCCTCGATCACGAGCACCAGCGGGCGTTCCTCGGCGATCCGCCGGAACAGGTCGGCGACCAGGTCGAACAGGTAGCCGCGCGGGGTGTCGGCGAGGGCCGGCCCGGCGGGCGCGGCGACGCCTGCGGGCATCCGGGCCAGTTCGGGCAGCAGCCGGGCGAACTCCGCCTCGTAACCGGCGAAGGCGGCCGGCCCGTCGTGGCGCAGCACGTCGCGCAGCGCGGCGGCGAACGGGGCGAACGGCAGACCGGCCTCGCCCAGCTCCAGGCACTGGCCGACGAGCAGGCGCGCGCCGGCCGCGTCCACCTGGGTGCCGAACTCCTCCAGCAGCCGGGTCTTGCCGACACCCGCCTCGCCGCCGACGAGCACCGTCGTCGGCTCGCCGGACCGGGACCGGGTCAGCGCGTCGCCGAGCGCCGTCAGCTCGGGCCGGCGGCCGACGAGGACGGTGCTGGCAGCGCGTACGGTCACGCCGTCGAGCATGCCACGCGCCCCCGACGGCCCAACCGGGCCGATCGGACCGCGCGTAGCCGCCGGTCCGGCCGCCCCCGTGACGGCCGGACCGGCGACCTTCCCTGCGGCACCGGCCACGCCCACGATCCCGGCGACGGCCGCCGGTGCGGTCACCGGCGGGCGTCGGCGGGGCGGGCGTTGTGCCGGCGGCGGCTGAGCCAGCCGCGCGGGTGCCGGCGTGGCAGCGACCGGGCGAGCCGGTCCTGAGCCGCGTCGGCCTGCAGCTCGGCGGCGTGGCTGCGGTGGATGCTGAGGATGAGGTCTGCGTCGTTGCCGAACATCTCGGATCTCCCTGTCGTGCGGTGTCTCCCTGTCGAGATCGACTCTCCGCGCGAAGGTGCCCCCGGGGCATGGGTACGCCGCCTGATCTTCGGCCGTCCGGCCTCCTTACCGGCGGGCCGGTCCGGGACGGAGCGGCGGTAAGGTACTCAGCCCTCGGCGCAGGGGGCGGCCACGGATCAACGGGGTGCGCGCCGACCACTAGACTCTGCGGTATGGCAAAGCCCCAGGAGAAGGTCTCGTTCGGCCAGCGGCTGAAGCAGATCGGGATGGTGTTCCGGTTCACCGCCAAGCAGGACAAGTGGTTCGCGCCGCTGACCGCGGCGGCGGTGCTGATCCCGCTCGCGCTCACCGTGGTCGCGGTGATCGCCTGGGGCTGGATCTGGTTGCCGATCGGCATCCTGCTCGCCCTGCTGGCCGTGCTGATCGTGCTCAACCTGCGCTCGAACAAGGCGATGATGAACGCCGCCGAGGGGCAGCCGGGCGCGGCGGCACAGATCATGGAGAGCATGCGCGGCGACTGGCGGGTCACCCCGGCGGTCAGCTCCACCACCCAGATGGACATGGTGCACCTGGTGGTGGGCCGGCAGGGCGTGATCCTGCTGGCCGAGGGCAACCCGCAGCGCGTCCGCGGCCTGCTCGGCCAGGAGAAGCGCCGCCTGGCGAAGGTGATCGGCACCGCCCCGCTGCACGACTACGTGATCGGGCAGGGCGAGGGTGAGTTGCCCGTCCGCAAGCTGCGGATGACGCTGATGCGGCTGCCGCGTGCCCTCTCCCCGAAGGACGTCAACGCGCTCGACAAGCGGCTCAAGGCGCTCACCGCGCGGCCGCAGATGCCCAAGGGCGCGATCCCGAAGAACATGCGGCCGGCGCGTGGCGCGTTCCGGCAGACCCGGGGTCGCTGACTTCCGGCGTACGCGAAAAGGAGCCGGTCCCCGTGCGGGGCCGGCTCCTTCGTCGTGCGGGTCAGCGGCGCGGGGCGTCGGTGACGACCGACCCGGAGAGCCGGTCGTGCAGGCCGCGCCGGTGCTCGTCCATCAGCAGCGCCGGCACCACGAGGGCCAGCAGGAAGCCGCGCAGCAGTCCGCGGAGCAGCCCGATCCGGCCGCCGTCGGCCCAGGACACGCAGCGCAGCCGGGTGAGGAACATGCCGGGGGTCTGGGCGAACAGGCCGAGGAAGAAGCCGTACTCCAGAATCAGTACCAGGACCGGCGGCCAGCCGTCGCGGACCGGGTCGGAGAAGGCCCGGGCGACCATCAGGCACAGCACCCAGTCGATGATCAGGGCGCCGAAGCGGCGGCCGAGGCTGGGCGGGGTGAAGGCGGGGTCGGTGGCGGGCGGCACCGGTGTGGCGGCGGTATCGGTCACAGCGGCCAGGGTAGCGCCGCCTCGACCTCTGACGGAAAATACGACATTCAGCATCACAGCGTGCCGAGATGACGCTCCGCAAGCGACGTAACACGGCGGAAACAGACGAGACACGGCAGGGCAACCCCCCGGCCATAGCGTCGCCAGTAGCCAGCTACCGGAGTGGACCTGCCAGGAGGACGTGTGTTCGCCAATTCCGAGGAACTCCTGCGATACCTCGCCAACGAGGACGTGAAGTTCGTCGACGTACGTTTCTGTGACCTGCCCGGCGTGATGCAGCACTTCAACCTGCCGGTCGAGTCGTTCGACGACAGCGTCTTCACCGACGGCCTCGCCTTCGACGGATCCTCGATCCGCGGCTTCCAGGCCATCCACGAGTCCGACATGCTCCTGCTGCCGGACGTCGCCACCGCCTTCATCGACCCGTTCCGGGCCCAGAAGACGCTCGCGCTCAACTTCTTCATCCACGACCCGTTCACCCGCGAGGCGTACTCCCGCGACCCGCGCAACGTGGCGAAGAAGGCGGAGGCGTACCTCGCCGCCAGCGGCATCGCCGACACCGCCTACTTCGGCGCCGAGGCGGAGTTCTACATCTTCGACTCGATCCGCCACGAGACCTCGGCGCACCAGTCGTTCTACTACATCGACTCGATCGAGGGCGCCTGGAACAGCGGCCGGATCGAGGAGGGCGGCAACCGCGGCTACAAGACCGCCTACAAGGGCGGCTACTTCCCGGTGCCGCCGGTGGACCACTACGCCGACCTGCGTGACCGGATCGTGCGGCGCCTCGTCGACGGCGGCTTCACCGTCGAGCGCTCGCACCACGAGGTCGGCACCGCCGGCCAGTCGGAGATCAACTACAAGTTCTCCACCCTGCTGCACGCCGCCGACCAGCTCCAGCTGTTCAAGTACATCGTCAAGAACGAGACCTGGGCCGCCGGCAAGACCGCGACGTTCATGCCCAAGCCGCTGTTCGGTGACAACGGCTCCGGCATGCACACCCACCAGAGCCTCTGGCGCGGCGGCGAACCGCTGTTCTACGACGAGACCGGCTACGCCGGCCTGTCCGACACCGCCCGCTGGTACATCGGCGGCCTGCTGCACCACGCCCCGTCGCTGCTGGCCTTCACCAACCCGACGGTGAACTCCTACCGTCGTCTGGTGCCGGGCTTCGAGGCGCCGGTCAACCTGGTCTACTCGCAGCGCAACCGCTCCGCCTGCACCCGCATCCCGGTCACCGGCAGCAACCCCAAGGCCAAGCGCGTCGAGTTCCGCGTGCCGGACCCGTCCAGCAACCCGTACCTGGCGTTCTCGGCCATGATGATGGCCGGCCTGGACGGCATCAAGAACAAGATCGAGCCGCCGGCGCCGATCGACAAGGACCTGTACGACCTGCCGCCGGAGGAGTGGGGCGACGTCAAGCAGGTTCCGGGTTCGCTGCCGGAGGTGCTCAACGCGCTCGAGGCCGACCACGACTACCTGCTCGACGGCGGCGTGTTCACGCCGGACCTGATCTCGACCTGGGTCGACTGGAAGCGGGCCAACGAGGTCGACCCGGTGCGTCTGCGCCCGACCCCGCACGAGTTCGCGATGTACTTCGACTGCTGAGCACGCTCGTCAGCACCGGCCGGGCCGGCTCCGCGATGGCGGAGCCGGCCCGGCCGTTTCACGCGGTACGGCGCAATGCGGCGCGGTGGCGCAACGCGGCCCGGACGCCGGCCACCGCGACGACCACCACCAGCGCCGTCATCAGCACCGCGCCCGGCGCCTTGCTGAACCGGGCCAGGTTGGATCCGTCCGGCAGGGTCAGCGCCGAGGCGACCGCGCAGGGCGCCACGAACCAGACCTGCCGGGCCAGCGGCACCGCCGCGACCGCGAGCACTGTCAGCGGCCAGATCGCGTACCAGGGGTGGAAGACCGGGGCGAGCAGCACGGTGGCGGCGAGCGCCAGGCCCGCGCCGAGCAGCGCCACCCGAGGGCGGGCCAGCGTCAGCCGGGCCACCCGCTGCCGGGTGTCGTTGAGCCGGCGCAGCGTCGTCCACGCCCGCCACCAGAGCGCCACCAGCGTCCCGGCCAGCAGCACCAGCGCGACCGCCCGGGCCACCGGCACCGCCGCCGGCCGCAGGCCGGCCAGCTCACCGGCGTAGTCGATCACGAATCCGACGGCGGTGGGCGGGGACGTCCACTGCTGCGAGTCGCCGCTGTGGCCGAGCCCTCCCACCCAGCCCAGCCCGAGGCCGGTGGCGAGCGAGAGGACCAGCAGCGTGCCGAGCACCGACGCGGCGAGTTGCCCGCCGTCGCGCAGCAGCGCTCGCCAGGTGTAGCGGCCGAGCACTGCGGCGAGGGCCGCGAACGGCAGCGCCACCACCGCGACCGCCTTCACCGCCACGGCCAGGCCCAGCACCACCCCGGCCACCAGCAGCGCGCGCGGCTTGCCCGGCAGGCGGACCAGCACCAGCAGGCCGAGCAGGAGCAGCCCGAGCGCGAGCGCGTCGTTGTGCGCGCCCGCCACCAGGTGGATCCCGACGAGCGGGCAGGCGAGCACCAGCCAGGCGGCCCGGCGGGTGGGTACCCCGGCGGCGCGGGCCAGGCCGGGCAGGCAGAGCGCGGCCAGCAGCACACCGGCCACCGCTACCAGCCGCAGCGCCACGACCGTCCCGATCAGGCCGCCACCGGCGAGGACCGCGAGCCCGGCCAGCAGGACGAAGAACGGCCCGTACGGCGCCGGGGTGTCCCGCCAGATCGGCGACACCGAGTCGGTCCACGGACAGCCGGCCGCCGCGACCCCCACCCGGTACGGGCTGAGCCCCTGCGTCCACGTCCAGCCCTGGCAGGCGTACGAGTAGACGTCGCGGCTGCCGATCGGCGGCGCGGCGAGCAGCGGCAGCGACCAGAGCCCGGCGGTCACGTACGCCCACCGGCCGGTCGGTGCGCCCCACCGCAGCGACCACCAGGCGCCCACGAGCAGCAGCGTTCCGGCCAGCCAGCAGGCGAGCGCCGCCGGCCCGTGCGGTGCGGCCCAGATCGCGGCGAGCGTGGCGCGCGAAGGCGTGCCGGGTAGTGCGCCGCCGAGCCATCCGGCGACGGTGAGCAGCACGGCCCCGGCGAGGCCGGTGTAGCGGGCGAGACCGGCGGCGATCGGCCGGACGGGTCCGTCGGGCTCGCTCACCGGCACACTCCTCAGTCCACGGGAACCGGCTGCCGGCCCTGGCGAGCCGACCGTACCAACCACACGACCAGCCCGATCACGAACAGGGTCATCAGCGGCGCACCGGGCATCTTGGAGTACCGGGCCAGCCCGGTGCCGTCGGCCAGCACCAGGAACGACGACACCACTGTGACGATCGAGAACCAGAGCGTGCGGTGCGCGGTGGCGGCGAGCACCGCAAGCGGCCACAGCCAGTACCAGGGGTGGAACAGCGGGGAGAGCGCGACGGTGGCGGTGAGAGCCAGCCCGGCGTGCCAGAACGGTTCACCGCGACGGAACGACCGGAACCAGAGCCAGATCAGCACGGCGACCAGCACGACCATGCCGATCGCCCGGGTCACCGGCAGCGCGTCGACGTGCACGCCGAACGGCGCCAGCAGGTAGCCCACCGTCTGCCCCACCGCCGTCGGCGGCGACGTCCACGCCACCACCAGCCCGCCCTGCTCCAGCCCGCTGACGAACCCCAGCCCCAGGCCGGACGCGACGGTCACCGCGGCGAGCGCCGCGAGCGAGCCGCCGACCACCCACCCGCCGTCGCGCACGAGCGTCCTGATCCGGTACGCCCCGACGATCGCGGCCAGCGCGGCGAACGGCATCACGACCAGCGCGGTGACCTTGACGGCGGCGGCGAGTCCGAGCAGCGCCCCGCCGGCGAGCAGCGGCCCGGGCCGGCCCGGACGGGCCGCGACCACCGCCAGCCCGGCCACGAGCAGGCCGATCATCAGCGCGTCGTTGTGCGCGCCGGAGACCAGGTGCACGGGCACCAGCGGGCTCGCCAGCGCCAGCCAGAGCGCCCGCTGCGGCGGCACCCCGCAGCGGCGGGCCAGCACCGGCAGCGCCCACGCGGTGAGCGCCACCCCGGCCACGGCGAGCGCCCGGAACAGCACGACGGCGCCGAGCAGCGAGCCGGTGGCCTCCACCACCGCGCCGGCGAGCAGCACGAACAGCGGACCGTACGGTGCCGGGGTGTCCCGCCAGATGTAGGAGATGGTGTCCAGCCAGGGGCACGGCAACGCTGACACGCCCTGCTCGTAGGGGTTGATCCCGGCCGAGAAGCTGGCGCCCTGACACGCGTACGCGTACACGTCCCGGCTGCCCAGCGGCGGCGCGACGAGCATCGGCAGCAGCCACAGGGCCACGGTGACCAGCACCCAGCGGGCCGACGGCACGCTGTCCCGCAGCGACCACCAGGCCCACGCCAGCAGCCCGGTGCCGACCAGCCACAACCCGATGATCAGCGGCCCGTTCGGGCCCTGCCAGATGCTGACCGGGGTGGGACGCAACTCGCCGTCGGGCAGGGCGCCACCGAGGTACGCGGCCACGGCGAGCAGCACCGAACCCGCCAGGCCGATCCAGCGCGAGAGGTGGTGAGGCACGTCCGACATGCTGCCAGTACGGTGGTTCGCGATCAGGAGGTGGGCATGCGGGGCGGTCGGGTGGTGGCGGTCTCCGCCGTGTCGGCGCTCGTCCTATGCGTGCTCTACCTCACGCTGCCGGCCACCGGCTCGGACCTGTCCGCGCAGGCCGCCCGCGCCGGCTTCTTCGCCGACCACGGGGCCGCCCTGGTCGACCTGCGCTGGTACGGCGGCGTGCACCCGTGGGGCTACAGCCTCGTCTCGCCGCCGCTGATGGCGCTGCTCGGGGTACGCGTCACCGGCGCGCTCGCCCTACTCGCCTCCGCCACCGCGTTCGCCGCCCTGCTGGTGCGGACCCGGGTGCCCCGACCACTGCTGGGCAGCCTGGTCGGTGTGGTCACGATCGCCGGCAACCTGGTGTCCGGCCGGGTCACGTACGCCCTGGGCGTCGCGTTCGGCCTGGCCGCGCTGCTCGCGCTCACCGTCCCCGCCCGCCGCGCCCGCCTCGCCGCCGGTGCCGCTGCCGACCCGGCCGGTGCAGCGGGTGGCGGCCGGAACGTCTGGGCGGCCGTCGCCGCCGGTGCCGCCGCGATGCTCGCCTCCGCGGCCAGTCCGGTGGCCGGGCTGTTCGTCGGGCTCGCCGGCGTCGCGCTGCTGCTGACCCGCCGGTACGCCGACGGCCTGCTGCTCACCGTACCGGCCGCCGCGCTGCTCGCCGTGACCGGACTGCTGTTCGGCGAGGGCGGCTGGATGAACATCAGCACTGCCGACACCGTGCACGCCGTGGTGACGAGCCTGGTCGTGACGGCTCTCGTCGCGTACCGGCCGGTGCGGGTGGGCGCGCTGCTGTCCGCGGCCGGGGTGCTGGCGTCGGCGCTGCTGCACACGCCGGTCGGCCTGAACGCCACCCGCCTGGTGGTGATGTTCGCGCTGCCGGTGCTGGCCGCCGCCGCGACGCTCCCCACCCCGCTGTCCGGTCGGCTTCGCGCCGCCGGTCGGCGCTCCCGGGTCGCCGGGGCGGTCGGGCTTGCCGCGCTGCTGGCGGTGGTGTGCTGGTGGCAGCCGCCGGTGGTCACCGCCGACCTGCGCAGCGCCGATGACCCGACGGCCGACCCGGCGTACTTCGCGCCGCTGCGCGCGGAGCTGGCCCGGCGCGGGCTCACCGGGCGGGTGGAGGTGCCGCCGACCCGCAACTACTGGGAGGCGGCCCACATGGGCGAGGTGCCGCTCGCGCGGGGCTGGCTTCGGCAGGCAGACATCGACCGCAATCCGCTGTTCTTCACCACGGTGCCCGGCGCGGACGGCACCGGCATCCCGCTGACCCCGATCACCTACCGGGACTGGCTGGCCGACAACGCGGTGCAGTACGTGGCGGTGCCCGACGCCGAGTTCTCCTGGGTGGGCGCGTCGGAGGCGAAGCTGGTGGAGACGGGCCAGCCGTACCTGACCGAGGTCTGGTCCGACCGGCACTGGAAGCTGTACGCGGTCGCCGACCCCACCCCGCTGGTCGGCGCACCTGGTGAGCTGGTCCGCCAGGACGGCGCCTCGATCACGTTCCGCGCCCCCACCCCCGGCCCGATCCCGATCCGCGTCCGCCACACCCCCTGGCTCACGGCCTCCAACAACGCCAAGGTCACCCGAGACGGCAAGTGGACAACGGTGACGGTCCCCCGACCCGGCACCTACACCGTCACAAGCTGACCCACCGTCCCCTCCCCCGATCCCGATCCCGCCGAGATGAGCATTCAGCGGCGCGGCGTGAGCGCGGCGATCTTGCGCTTTCCGCCCCGGCAAATCGGGCCTATCCGGCCTGCGCGGGGCCGTAACTGCAAGATCGCCGCGCGGCGCGGTGTGCGGGGCGCGGAGGGCGGGGTGGGAGGGCGCGGCGGGAGGGGGCGGCGTGGGCTAGAGGGGGGACTCCAGGATTCGCTGGACGACTGTGCGGGAGTGGCGGCCGGTGCGCAGGTACTCGTCGAGGAACTCGCCCTGGTCCTCCCGCCCCAGCAGCCGCACCACACCGGCCAGCTCCACCCCGTGCCGGGGCAACTGGTCCCCGGCCCGGCCGCGTACCAGCATCAACGCGTCGCGCACCTCGGCGGCGAGCGTCCAGCCGGCCGCCAGCTCGGCGGCGTCTGACGGGTCGAGCAGCCCGGCGTCGCGGGCGGCGGCGAGGGCGTCGAGCGTACGGGTGCCGCGCAGGGCGGGCACCTGACCGGCGTACCGCAGCTGGAGCAACTGCACCGCCCACTCGACGTCGGCGAGCCCGCCCCGGCCGAGCTTGGTGTGGGTGGCCGGGTCGGCACCGCGGGGCAGCCGCTCGGTCTCCACCCGCGCCTTGATCCGGCGGATCTCCACCACCTGCTCGCGGCTCAGCCCTTCGGCCGGGTAACGCACCGGCTCGATCATGGCCTCGAACTCGGCGCCCAGGTCGGCGTCGCCGCAGACGAACCGGGCCCGCAGCAGCGCCTGCGCCTCCCACACCCGGGACCAGCGCGCGTAGTACTGCGCGTACGCGGCCAGGCTGCGAACCAGCGGACCCTGCCGGCCCTCGGGGCGCAGGTCGGCGTCGACGCCCAGCGGCGGGTCGGGGGCGGGCGCGGACAGCAGCCGGCGCAGTTCCTCGGCGATGGCCTGTGCGGCGGCGCTCGCCGCGCTCTCCTCCACCCCGGGCGGCGGGTCGTAGACGAACAGCACGTCGGCGTCGGAGAGGTAGTTCGACTCGTACCCGCCGAGCCGGCCCATGCCGATCACCGCGAAGCGCAGGCCGGGCGGTCCGGGGTGGACGGTACGGGCGGCGCGCAGCGCGGCGGCCAGCGTGGCGTCGGCGACGTGCGACAACGCGGTGCCGACGGCAGTCACGTCCACCACAGTGGGCCGGCGTTCCCCGCCGCCGACCGGGCGCGAGGTGAGCGGTGCGAGCGAGCCGGCGTGGCTGAGCACGTCGGCGGCGGCGATCCGGACCAGTTCCCGGCGGCGCAGCGCGCGGACCGCCCGGATCGCCTCGACCGGGTCGTCGTGGCGGGCGGCAGCGGCGGCGAAGCCCTCGACGAGGGTCTCCCGTGGACGCGGGGTCAGTTCGCTGTCCTCGGCGAGCAGCCGCAGCGCCTCCGGTTCGCGGGCCAGCATGTCGGCCGCGTACCGGGACGAGGACAGCACCCGGGCCAGCCGGCGCGCCACCGGGCCGGAGTCGCGCAGCAGGCGCAGGTACCAGGGGGTGCTGCCGAGCTTGTCGGAGACCTGCCGGTAGTTGAGCAGACCGCGGTCCGGCTCGGGGGCGTCGGCGAACTCGTCGAGCAGCACCGGCAGCAGCGTGCGCTGGATGGCGGCGGTACGGCTGACGCCGCCGGTGAGCGCCTGCAGGTGCCGCAGCGCGCCGGCCGGGTCGGCGAAGCCGAGCACCTCCAGCCGGTGCCGGGCCGCCTCGGGCGTGAGGCGCAACCCTTCGGCCGGTACGCGGGCCACGGATTCGAGCAGCGGCCGGTAGAGCAGTTTGGCGTGCAGCCGGCGTACCTCGGTGGCGTGGGTGACCCACTCGGCGCGGAACTCCTCGACGGCGCTGCGGCCCGGCGTGGCCACGTAGCCGAGCGCGGCGGCGAGCCAGCGCAGCGCGGCCGGTTCGGTCGGCACGGTGTGGGTGCGGCGCAGAGCCTGGAGCTGGAGCCGGTGCTCGACGGCGCGCAGGAAGCGGTAGCCGCGCAGCAACGCCTCCCCGTCGGCGCGGCCCACGTAGCCGCCGGCGACGAGCGCGCGCAGCGCCGGCACGGTGCCGGGCACCCGCAGCGACTCGTCGCCCCGGCCGTGCACGAGCTGGAGCAGCTGGACGGCGAACTCGATGTCGCGCAGCCCACCCGGACCGCGCTTGATCTCGCGTTCCAGCTCCTTGGGCGGCACGTTGTCGAGGATCTTGCGGCGCATGGACCGGACGTCCTCGACCGCCTCGGGGCGTTCGGCGGCGGTCCACACGAGCGGGGCCAGCTCGTCGATCCACTCCTTTGCGAGCTCCAGGTCACCGGCGGCCGGGCGGGCCTTGAGCAGCGCCTGGAACTCCCAGGTGCGCGCCCAGCGCTTGTAGTAGGCGAGGTGGCTGGCGAGCGTGCGGACCAGCGGCCCCCGGTTGCCCTCGGGCCGCAGCGCCGCGTCGACCGGCCAGGCCACCAGCCCGCAGATCTGGATCAGCCGGGTGGCGATCTGGGTCGCGGCGGGCAGGTCGTCGTCGGTGGCGGAGACGAAGATGACGTCGACGTCGGAGACGTAGTTCAGCTCGTCGCCACCGCACTTGCCCATCGCCACCACTGCCAGGCGGGGACGCGGCGTGCCCTCTGGGAGTTCGTCGGCGGCGATGTCGTAGGCGGCGGCCAACGTGGCGTCGGCCAGCCCGGACAGCGCCGCCATGGTCTGTTCCAGGCCGCGCCCGCCGGTCAGGTCGGCCGCCGCGATCCGCAGCAGCGCGAGTCGGTACGCCTGCCGCAGCAGCGGAACCGCGCCGGTCATGGTGGTGAGCCGGGCGGCGACACTCAGGTCGAGCCGGCCGTCCGCGGTGGGGGCGAGCCCGTCCGGCTCGGTCGCCAGCACCGCCCACTGCCCGGGATTGGCGACCAGGTGGTCACCGAGCGCGGAGGACGCGCCGAGCACCGCGATCAGCCGGCGGCGCAGCCCGGGGTCGGCGGCCAGGGCGTCGCGTACGGCCACCTCGTCGCCGGAGCGCCGCTCGGACTCGACCAGCCGGTGCAGCTGACGCAGGGCCAGGTCCGGGTCGGCGGCCCGGGACAGCGCGCCGAGCAGCTCGGCGGCGCGTTCGTCGGCGGGTTCCTGGGTGTCGGGCCGCCACAGGGCGAGCCCGTCCGGGCCGAGCAGGTCGGCGGCGCGGGTGGCGCCGTCACCCTCGGCGAATCCGTAGCGGGCCAGGCGCCCGCGGGCCGGCCGGGTCACCGTCAGGCCCCGAGCAGCGGCAGGCTGCGGCGCGGGTTGTCGTCGCCGAGTTCGCCGAGCGCGAGTGCGGCGAACCGGATCGCGAACGGCTGCCACGCCTCCTCGACGTCGGCCATCACCCGGTCGCAGGCGGCCACCACCAGCTCGGGGTCGTAGCCCAGCTCGGCCAGCACGGCCGAGTCGCGGGACCACTCGGCGATCATCGCGGTGTCGCACTCGATGTGGAACTGCAGCCCCCAGGCCCGGTCGCCGAGGCGGAACGCCTGGTGCGGGTAGCGGGTGGACGCGGCGAGCAGCGTCGCGCCGTGCGGCAGCTCGGTGATCTCGTCGGCGTGCCACTGGAGCACGTCGGGCATCAGCGGCACGTACCGGAACAGGGGGTCGTCCTCGGCGGCGTCGCGCCGCCCGACGAGCGCCGGCCCGACCTCCGGGCCGGACGGGCTGCGTTCGACCCGGCCGGCGTGCGCGGTGGCGAGCAGTTGCGCGCCGAGGCAGACCGCCAGCGTGGGCACGCGCTTGCGGACCGCCTTGCGCAGCAGCCCTTCCAGCGCCGGGAACCAGGGTGCGCCCGGAGCGCCGTCGGACCCCGGGTATGCCTGCTGGTCGCCGCCGAGCACCACGAGCGCGGCGTACCCCTCCAGGTCGTCGGGGAGCGGGTCACCGGCGTGCGGACGCAGCACGCGCAGCTCAAGGCCCCCTTCGGTGAGCCACTCCCCCAGGCGGCGGAGGTCGTCGGTCGGGTCGTTCTCGATCACCAGCGCGGTCGCCACGACGTCGAGGCTAACCGGTGCGGCCGACAGAGCACGGTCCGGCAGGCCCTAGGCTCCGATCGTGCCTGACGACTGCCTGCGCCCACCGGCCCTGCGTCCCGGCGACGCGGTGATGCTGGTGTCCCCGTCCGGGCCGACCCGTCCCGAACGGGTGGCCCGCGGCATCGAGCTGCTCACCGGGTGGGGGCTGCGGCCGGTGCCCGCGCCCAACGCGTACGCCAGGCGGGGTTACCTGGCCGGCGACGACGCGCTGCGGGCCGCGGACCTGAACGCGGCGTTCGCCGACCCGGAGATCCGCGGGGTGATCTGCACCCGGGGCGGCTACGGCGCGCAGCGGGTGGTCGACCTGATCGACATGGCCGCGGTACGCCGGGATCCGAAGGTGGTGGCCGGGTTCTCCGACATCACCGCGTTGCAGTTCGCGCTGTGGCGGGGCGCCCGCCTGGCCGGGGTGCACGGGCCGGGCGCCGCGTGGCGGGACGAGCGCACGCCGGTCCGCTCGGCGGAGTCGCTGCACGCCGCGCTGACCAGCACTGAACCGGTCACGGTGGCGGCGGCCGAGGCGGAGGAGACGTACCCGGTGCGGGTGCCCGGGCGGGCCGAGGGCCGGCTGATCGGTGGCAACCTGTGCCTGATCACCGCCTCCGTCGGCACGCCGGACATGCCCGACCTGACCGGGGCGATCCTGCTGGTCGAGGAGGTGCAGGAACCGCCGTACAAGATCGACCGGATGCTCACCCACCTGCGCCGCTGCGGTGCGCTGGACGGTATCGCCGGGGTGGCGGTCGGCCAGTTCACCGAGTGCGCGGACGGCTGGGACACCACAGTCGTGGACGTGCTCACCGACCGGCTGGGCGACCTGGGCGTGCCGGTCCTGGGCGGCCTGCCGATCGGCCACGGCCCCAACCAGCTCACCGTCCCGGTAGGCACCCCCGCCCTGCTCGACGCCACCACAGGCACCCTGACGGCCACCGCCGCCGTCAGCTGACGCCCGCCGCCCCACCCGGCCCGGCACCGCCCCACCCCACCCCACCCGACCCGACCCGACGATCATGAAGTTAGCGGCGGTCTGGAGATCCACAACTGCCACTAACTTCATGATCAACGCGGCCGGGGCGGCGTGATCAGCGCGGCGTGAGCGAGGCGGGCGGGGTCAGGTGGGCCACGGCGCCGATCTCCAGGGCGACCCAGACCGCGCCGTCGGGGGTGACCGTGAGGCCGTGGGGTTCGGACGCCGGGGTCGGCAGGGCGTGGGCGGTGATGTGGCCGTCGGGGTCGATGTGGCCGATGCGGTTGGCGCCCCACTCGGTGAACCAGCAGCCACCGGCCGGGTCGGCGACGATCGCGTGCGGGCGCGCCGCCCGATCCGGCAGCGGGAACTCGTCGATCCGCCCGTCCGGCGTGATCCGGCCGAGCTGCCCGGCGACGATCTCGACGAACCAGAGCGCGCCGTCGCCACCGCGGGTGATGCCGACCGGCCCGGCCGCCTCGGTGGGCAGCGGATGCACTGCCACCTTCCCGTCCAGGTCCACCCGGGCGACCGCGTTCGCCTGGTTGAGCGTGAGCCAGAGCGCGTCGTCCGGGCCGGCCGCCAGCATCGACGGGAAACCCTTGTCGACCGGCAGCGGGAAGGACGCCACCTCCCCGTCGACGCTCACCCGGCCGACCGTGTCGTCGCTCATCCCGGCGTACCAGAGCGCGCCGTCCGCGCCCACCGCCAGCCCGCAGGGGCCGCAGCCGGGCGGCAGCGGCACCGAGCCGGTCTCGCCGTCGACGGTGATCCGGCCGAGCCGGTCGTCGCCCGAGCGGGTGTACCAGAGCGCGCCGTCGGGGCCGCCGACGATGATCAGCGGGCGGCTGCCGGGCGGGTCGTCGCGGTAGGTCCGTACCGCACCGTCGAGACCGAGCCGGGCGACGCCGCCGGAGCCGGCCAGCGCCAGCCAGAGCGCGCCGTCGGACCCGACCGTGATCGAGTACGGGCCGGAGCCCGGTCCGGTGAGCGGGATCTCACGGATGGCGGGCTGTGTCATCGAGTGGCCTTTCGTCGGGTTTCGCCCAGCCTCGCGGGCGCTACGGCGCACCGGCAACACGAATAATTCGGGCCTTTCGGACGGGATTGCCAGCTCGCTGACAGGTTCGCCACGGGTTGCCCTCAGTTCCGGCGACCACTGTCGGTGACGTCATCGCACCACCACCGAACAGGAGAATCGCATGATCCGCACGATGTCGAAGAAGCACCTGCTGGCCGGCCTGGCCGCCGCCGGTGTGCTCGGCGTCGGGATCGCCGCCCCGACGGTGGCGCTCGCCGACGACAAGAGCCCGAACCCGTCTTCGAGCGCCAGCAGCACCACCGACCAGGGTGACGACCGCCGCCAGAAGCACGCCGACCGGCAGGCCGAGTTCGCCGAGGCGCTCGCCGAGGAGCTGGGCGTCCCGACCGACAAGGTCACCGCGGCGCTGGAGAAGCTGCACGAGCAGCGCCAGGGCGACCGTCCGGAGCGGCCGGAGCGGCCGTCGACCGAGGACCGGCAGGCCGCGCTGAAGGAGCGGCTGGACCAGGCCGTCACCGACGGCAAGCTCACCCAGGAGCAGGCCGACGCGGTGCTCAAGGCCGCCGAGGCGGGCGTGTTCCCGGGCCCGGGCAAGGGCGGCCACGACGGCCGGCCCGGCCACCACGGCAAGGGCGGCGACAAGGCCGACCAGGGCGCCGAGGCCGAGCAGGAGGGCCAGGGCGGCAAGTGACGCGGTGGCCCCGCCGCCCCTCACCGGCCGTTCCCTCCTCCTGGCCGGAGCTGAGCGGGGCCACCCCCGGTGGCGGTGCCCGAACGGGCACCGCCACCAAGCCGTTCCGGTACGGCAGTCCCGACGACGACCACACCCGACGTACTGTCAGCCCTCGGCGGGCGGGGTGAAGACGCCGAACAGATTGCCCGACGGGTCACGCAGCGTGGCGCGCACCAGGCCGGCCGGCGTGGTCATCGGTGCGGTCAGTACGGCGCCGCCGGCCTCCTCGGCCCGGCGGCAGGTCTCCGCCACGTCGGCCACCTGGGCGTAGAAGGTCGCGTAGTTGCCGTCGTCGGTGCCCCGGATCGCGCCGCCGATCCCCGGCTCACCACCGGCCGTCGTCTGCCGGTACGACCCGCCCGGGCCGCCCTGCTCGAAACTCCAGCCGAACAGTTCGGTGTAGAACCGCTGCGCCTCGTCCGGGCGGTCGGAGCCGATCTCGAACCAGGTCACGGGCGTGCTGGACATGCTTCCTCCTCGTTCGCGCCGGCGGTCGGCCGGCGTCGTCAGGATTCAGCCTCGTACCGGGCCACGACAACGTCCTGTCGGTGTTTCCACCCGGATCAGACCAGGGTGAGCGGGCGCACCCGGTCGACCGGCACGTCGAGGTCGCCGGGACGCCACTCCCGGGTCACCGGCTCGGCCAGCGGATGCACCGACACGATCCGGTCGGTGCGGAAGCAGCGCACACCGTCGCGCAGCCGGCACCAGGCGACCAGGTACCAGTGCACCGAGTTGCCCAGGTAGGCCAGCGGCTCCACGTCGCGCGCCGAATCGGCGCCGCCGCGGTCGGCGTACCGCAGGCGCAGCACCCGCCCGGCGGCGACCGCGTCGGCGACGGCGGCCGGGACGGGCGTGCCCGGCCCGTCCCCGACCAGGTGCACCCGGCCGGCGAGCTGGTGCGCCTCGGCGACAGCGGCCGGCGGCATCACCGCGACCAGCTTGCGCAGCGCGGCGCCCGCCGCCGGGGCGAACGGTGAGCCGCCGAGCCGGTGCAGCGCGACGGCCATCGCCACCGCCTCGGCCGGTGTCAGGTTGACCGGCGGCAACGTGCGGGCCCGATCGACCACGTAACCGCCGGTGCGGCCCGGCTCGGCCCAGATCGGCACCCCGGCGCCCTGCAACGCGGAGATGTCGCGCTCGACGGTGCGGGTGCTCACCTCGAAGCGGCGGGCCAGCCAGCTCGCGCTGCGCGGGCGCGGCGACACCGCCCGCAGCTCCTCGACCAGGGCGTAGAGGCGGTCGGTGCGGTTCACCCCCGGACGCTAACCCGGGGGTACGACACCCCTCAGGCGATGCAGGCGCAGACGATCAGCGCGGCGCCGAAGTGGGTGGCGGCGCTGACCTTGGCGGCCGGGTGCGGCTCGTCGGCGGCGATGACGTCGCCCAGCTTGCCCGGCGTGAGCAGGTCCAGCACCAGGAAGGCCACCGCCATCACCAGCAGGCCGACCAGCCCGAACACCACGGTGGACGCGAGCCCCTTGGTGAACGAGCTGTAGCTGGTCAGCACGGCGGTGAAGACGATGCCGGCGATGCCGATCTGGTTGGCGGCGAGCAGCAGCGCGGCGTTGCCGTTGCGGCGCACCCAGATCAGCTCCCGCAGCTTGCCCGGGGTGAGCAGGTCGACGAGCAGGAATCCGGCGGCCATCAGGGCGACCCCGACCATCCCGAACACGATGCTCTGCCACGCCCCGTCGAGCAGATCTCCCAGCACCAACGCCTCCCCGGCTCACGCCCGCCCGGCGGTGGTGCCGGGGCGGTGCCGCAGACGATAGCGGCACCGCGCCAGCGTGATCTAGAGCGAGAGGTAGCGCTGCCGCTCGTACGGGGTGACCTCGCGGCGGTACTGCTCCCACTCGGAGCGCTTGTTGCGCAGGAAGAAGTCGAAGACGTGCTCGCCGAGCACCTCGGCCACCAGCTCGGAACCGGCCATCACGTCGATCGCCTCGGCCAGGTTCTCCGGCAGCGCCTCGTACCCCATGGCCCGGCGCTCGGCGCTGCTCAGCGACCAGACGTCGTCCTCGGCGCCCGGGGGCAGCTCGTAGCCCTCCTCGATGCCCTTGAGGCCGGCGCCGAGCATCACCGCGAACGCGAGGTAGGGGTTGGTCGCGGAGTCCAGCGAGCGGACCTCGACCCGGGCCGAGTTCGGCTTGCCGTAAGCGGGCACCCGCACCAGCGCGGACCGGTTCAGGTGACCCCAGCAGACGTACGCGGGGCTCTCGGTGATCCGGTCCGGCAGCGCCTGCGGGAACAGCCGCTTGTACGAGTTGACCCACTGGTTGGTGACGGCGGTGTACTCCCGGGCGTGGGTGAGCAGCCCGGCGATGAACGACTTCGCGACCTTGGACAGCTTCATCGGGTCGCCGGCGTCGTGGAACGCGTTGCGCTCCCCCTCGAACAGCGACAGGTGCGTGTGCATGCCACTGCCCGGCTGGTCGGTGAACGGCTTCGGCATGAAGCTGGCCTGCACGCCGGTGGAGAGCGCGACCTCCTTCACCACGTGCCGGAACGTCATGATGTTGTCGGCGGTGGTGAGCGCGTCGGCGTAGCGCAGGTCGATCTCCTGCTGGCCGGGGGCGACCTCGTGGTGGCTGTACTCCACCGAGATGCCGATCCGCTCGAGCGCCAGCACGGCCTGGCGGCGGAAGTCCCGCGCGACGGCGTGCGTGGTGTGCTCGAAGTAGCCGCCGGTGTCCACCGGGACGGGCACCGAGCCGTCCTGCGGACCGTTCTCCAGCAGGAAGAACTCGATCTCCGGGTGGGTGTAGAAGGTGAAGCCCTTGTCGGCGGCGCGGGAGAGCATCCGGCGCAGCACGTGCCGCGGGTCGGCCCAGGAAGGGCTGCCGTCGGGCAGCGAGATGTCGCAGAACATCCGGGCGCTCTCGCCGCTGACGCCGCCCTCGAACGGGAAGACCTGGAACGTGGTCGGGTCCGGCATGGCCACCATGTCCGACTCGAAGACCCGGGCGAAGCCCTCGATCGCGGAGCCGTCGAACCCGATGCCCTCGTCGAAGGCCGCCTCCAGCTCCGCCGGGGCCACCGAGACGCTCTTGAGCGTGCCGAGCACATCGGTGAACCACAGCCGGACGAAACGGATGTCCCGCTCTTCCAGCGTGCGGAGGACGAACTCCTGCTGACGGTCCACTTCCACCCCTCGTGACACGTACGTCCGCACCGGTCGGGCCGGCCCGGCCTGACCGCCCAGTCTCCACCGGGCTCGTTACGCCGACGTTACGCCCTCCCCGGCCGGCCGTCCCGCCGTGTCCGGCCCGCCGGGATGCGCTCGGGGGCCGCCACCGGTATCCCGCGACCTGTCGGATTCGGCCCGGACGGCTGGGGGAAGATGGAGGCATGCCCACCCTGCGTCTCGCCCTGTGCCAGGTCAACCCGACGGTAGGCGATCTCGCCGGCAACGCCGGCCTGGTCCGTTCGTGGACCCGTCAGGCCGCCGAGGCCGGCGCCCAGCTCGTCCTGTTCCCCGAGCTGATGCTCACCGGTTACCCGGTCGAGGACCTGGTGTTCCGCCGCTCGTTCGTGGCCGCGTCCCGCGCCGCGCTGCACCGGCTCGCCGCCGACCTGGCCGCCGACGGTCTCGGTGAGCTGCCGGTGGTGGTCGGCTACCTGGACGCGGACGGCCCCCCGCAGGTCAGCTCCGACGCCCAGCCGGGCAAGGGCGCCCGCAACGCGGCGGCGGTACTGCACCGGGGCGAGGTGGTGGCGACCTACTTCAAGCACCACCTGCCCAACTACGGCGTCTTCGACGAGGACCGCTACTTCGTCCCCGGCGACACGCTGACAGTGGTGCGCGTCGGCGGGGTGGACGTGGCGCTGACCATCTGCGAGGACCTGTGGCAGGCCGGCGGCCCGTTCGCGGTGGCCCGGGAGGCCGGCGTCGGGCTGGTGCTGAGCATCAACGGCTCGCCGTACGAGCTGAACAAGGACGACGTGCGGCTGCCGCTGGTCCGCCGGCGCGCCGCCGAGGCCGGTGCCGCCATCGCGTACGTGAACATGGTCGGCGGCCAGGACGAGCTGGTCTACGACGGCGACTCGATGATCGTCGCCGCGGACGGCACGCTGCTGACCCGGGCGCCGCAGTTCGTCGAGCACCTGCTGGTGCACGACCTGGAGCTGCCGGCGGCGGCAGGTGCGCCCGGCGGGACCGGCGCGCTGAGCGACGGGATGCGCGTGGCCCGCCACGACATCCCGGCGATCCCGGCCGCGCCGGCCGGACCGGCTGCGGACGGCGGCATCATCGAGCCGGTCGCCGACGAGGCCGAGGTGTGGCACGCGCTGGTGCTGGGCCTGCGCGACTACGTCGACAAGAACCGCTTCCCCTCGGTGGTGCTCGGCCTGTCCGGCGGCATCGACTCGGCGGTGGCGGCGGCCATCGCGGTGGACGCGGTCGGCCCGGAGCGGGTCGTCGGCGTCTCGATGCCCAGCCAGCACTCATCCGAGCACTCCCGCACCGACGCCGAGGACCTGGCGAAGCGCACCGGCCTGGACTACCGGGTCGAGCCGATCCAGCCGATGGTGGACACGTTCCTGGCGAACATGTCGCTGTCCGGGGTGGCGGTGGAGAACCTCCAGGCCCGGGTACGCGGCGTGATCCTGATGGCGCTGTCGAACCAGGAGGGCCACCTGGTGCTCACCACCGGCAACAAGAGCGAGCTGGCGGTGGGCTACTCGACGCTCTACGGCGACTCGGTGGGCGGCTACAACCCGGTCAAGGACGTCTGGAAGACGCTGGTGTGGCGGCTGGCGAAGTGGCGCAACGCGGACGCGGCGCGGCGCGGGCAGACGCCGCCGATCCCGGAGAACTCGATCGGCAAGCCGCCGTCGGCCGAGCTGAGCCCCGGCCAGCTCGACAGCGACACGCTGCCCGACTACGACGTGCTCGACCCGATCCTGATCGGCTACGTCGACGGCGACCTGGGCCGCGACGGCCTGGTCGAGTCCGGCCACGACCCGGCCGTGGTGGACAAGGTGCTGCGGATGGTGGATACCGCCGAGTACAAGCGGCGGCAGTCCGCGCCCGGCACCAAGATCTCCATGAAGGCGTTCGGGCGGGACCGGCGGCTGCCGATCACCAACCGGTGGCGCGAGGACGGCTGACCCCTTCCCCGGCCGGGGAGTGACATCCTCCACTCCGACCTGCCCGCGGCCCGCCGCCCGGTGCGACGATCGCGGGGAACCCGGGGACCGCGTGCGCGGCCTCGAGGAAGGAGATTGTCATGGTGGAGTCCACCCCGGCCGAGGTGACCGCCCTCTACGGCGGGCCGGCCACCCGGCGGGTACGCACCCGCGACCTGATCGCCGCCAAGGAGCGCGGCGAGCGGTGGGCGATGCTGACCTCGTACGACCAGTACACGGCCTCGATCTTCGACCAGGCGGGGATCCCGGTGCTGCTGGTCGGCGACTCGGCGGCGAACAACGTCTTCGGCTACGAGACCACGCTGCCGGTGACCGCCGAGGAGCTGCTGCCGCTGGTGCGCGCCGTGGTCCGCGCCACGAAGCACTCGCTGATCGTCGGTGACCTGCCGTTCGGCTCGTACGAGGAGGGGCCGGCGCAGGCGCTGCGCACCGCGGTGCGGTTCATGAAGGAGGGCGGCTGCCACGCGGTGAAGCTGGAGGGCGGGCGGCGCTGCGCCGCCCAGATCGAGGCGATCACCGACGCCGGCATCCCGGTGATGGCGCACATCGGCTTCACCCCGCAGAGCGAGCACACGCTCGGCGGCTACCGGGTGCAGGGCCGGGGCGAGGCCGCCGAGGAGGTGCTCGCCGACGCGCGGGCGGTGGCCGAGGCGGGCGCGTTCGCGGTGGTGCTGGAGATGGTGCCGGGCGAGGTGGCCAAGCGGGTCACCGCCGAGCTGCCCATCCCCACCGTCGGCATCGGGGCCGGCCCGGACACCGACGGGCAGGTGCTGGTCTGGCAGGACATGGCCGGGTTGCGGACCGGCCGGGCGCCGCGCTTCGTGAAGCGGTACGCCGACCTGGCGGGCGCGCTGACCGACGCCACCCGGCGGTTCGCCGACGAGGTGCGCGACGGCGAGTTCCCGGCGGCCGAGCACACGTTCTGAGGTGGGTACGGCGGGAGCCGGCGCCGGCCGGTTCCCGCCGCGCTCGTCAGAGGTCGGTGACCCGGATGCCGGCGTGCGCCTTGTAGCGCTTGTTGATCGCGATCAGGTTCGCGGTGAACGCCTCGATCTGGTGGGCGTTGCGCAGCCGCCCGGCGTAGATGCCCCGCATGCCGGGGATCCGCGCGGCCAGCGCGCCGACCACGCCCACGAGTTCCCGGTCCTCGGTGCAGATCAGCACGTCCAGGTCGATCCGGTCGATCTCCGGGTCGGCCAGCAGCGGCGCGCTGACGTGGTTGAACGCGGCGCAGACCCGGGACTCGGGCAGCAGCGCGGCGGCCTGCTGCACGGCGCTGCCCTCGGCGACCGCGAGCGCGTACGGGCCCTGCTTGTCGAAGCCGAGCGGGTTGACGCAGTCCACCACGATCTTGCCGGCCAGCGGTCCGGCGAGCGCGGCGACGGTGGCCGCGTGCCCGTCCCACGGCACCGCGACGATCACCACGTCGCTGCGCCGGGCGACGTCCTCGTTGTCCCCGCCGGAGACCAGAGCGCCGTCCGGGATCCCGGGCAGCGCGGCGATCTCGGCGGCGGCCTGGGTGGCCCGCTCCGCGGTGCGGGAGCCGATCAGCACGGTCTGCCCGGCCCGGGCGAACCGGTAGGCGAGACCCCGCCCCTGGTCGCCGGTGCCACCGATGATGCCGACGGTCAGCCCGGAGACGTCGGGCAGCGTGGTCGCGTCGTAAGCCATGCGCTCATCCTCGCAAAGCGGGACCGCGTGCGGTGCATCCCGATGCTGTGACAATCGCCGCGCTGGTCACGCCCGTTCGAAGGCGACCCGGCGCTGGGCCGGGTCGGCGGCGGTGAGACGTACCCGGACGCGTTCGCCAAGCGGCAGCTCACCGGTGCAGCGGGCGCGCACCGGCGGCTCGTCGAGCGCGATCGTGCCGCCGGGCGGACGGCCGGGGCGGCCGTTGCCCGCCGGGCGCGGTTCGTCCACGTCGAGCACGGCCGCCTCGAACGTCTCCCCCACCCGGTGCGCGAGCAGCACCGCCTCGGCCAGCTCCACCGCGCCACGGGTGGCGGCGCCCGCGGTGCGGTCGGTCGCGGCCATCACCTCGGGCAGCTTCGGCAGCGCGGCCCGGACCTGCTCGGGCACCTCCCGGCCCTCGTGCAGCGCCAGGCAGACCTCGGTGGCGTAGCGGTCGGCCAGCCGGCGCAGCGGTGCCGTGACGTGCGCGTACGCGGCCGCCACCCCGCCGTGCTCGGGCTGCTCGGGCAGCTCCCCGTCGAATGCGGTGTACGCGGCGCCGCGCATCAGCTCGGCGGCCTGGTCGACGAAGGCCGCGACCCGGGGCTGGGAGGTGTCCAGCCCGTCGAGCACCTGACCCACCGGGGTGCCGTCCGGCCAGGGCACGCCGAGCGGGTCGGCGGCGAGCCGCAGCCGCTCGACCGCCTCGGGCCGGGGCCGGGGCATGGTGCGGAGCAGCCCGATCCGGCCGCCCAGCATGATGTCGGCGGCGGCCATCCCGGTCAGCAGCGAGATCTGCGCGTTGTGCTCCTCCATCGGGCCGGGGCCGCGCAGCACCAGCCGCCACCCGTCGCCGTCGGGCTCGACGTCCTGCTCCGGCAGCGGCAGGTTGATCGCGCCCCGGCTCAGGCCCCGCGCGGTGAGCAGCGCGCCGACCTCGGGCAGCAGGGCGATCGGCTCGGGCAGCCGGCCCGTGTCGGCGTCGCGCTGCACGCCGCCGTAGTCGAGCTTGGCCCGGCTGCGCACCAGCGCCCGCTCCAGCGTGACCGCCACGGTGCCGCCGTCGGCGTCCAGGTCGACGGTCCAGAGCACGGCGGCCCGGTCGGCGTCGGGCAGCAGACTGGCCGCTCCTTCGCTGAGCGTGTGCGGGTGCAGCGGCACGTTGCCGTCGGGCAGGTAGACCGTCTGCCCCCGGCGCCACGTCTCGGCCTCCAGGTCACCGCCGAGGCGTACGTGGGTCAGGACGTCAGCTATCGCGTACCGGACGCGGTAGCCGCCGCCGGGACGGCGGGTGAGGTGCATGGCCTGGTCGAGGTCGCGCGAGGTCGCCGGGTCGACGGTGACGAACGGGATGTCGGTCCGGTCGGCGACGGCGGGCGGCGGCGCGGCGGCCGCCAGGTCGGCCTCGCGCTGCGCCGCGGCCGGGAAGCTCTCGGGCAGTCCCAGCTCGCGGCGCAGCGCGCCGAAGTCGATACGGGGCGCCAGTACGCGTCGGATCACCACGCGGTCAATCCTGACAGCGCCCCGCACGTTCCGCTCCCCGGGAGGGAGCGGTGTCCGCGGCGTCAGGCGCGGCGGGCCGGCGCCTTACGTGCGGTGGTGCTCTTGGCGGCGGTGCTCTTGCGGGCCGGCGCCTTCTTCGCGGCGGTGGTCTTCTTCGCCGCCGAGGTGGTCTTGCGGGCGGTGGTGGTCTTGCGCGCGGGCGCCTTCTTCGCCGCCGCCTTGCGCGCCGTGGGACGCGTCGAGGCGGTGGTCTTCTTCGCGGGCGCCTTCTTCGCCGCCGCGGTGGTCTTCTTCGCCGCCGCGGTGACCTTCCGCGCGCCGGTGGTCTTCTTGGCCGCCGTCGTCGTCTTCTTCGCCGCAGTCGTCTTGCGGGCCGGCGCCTTCTTCGCGGTGGCGGTGGTCCGGGCCGTCGTGGTCTTCCGGGCCGCGGTGGTCTTCTTCGCCGCCGTGGTCTTCTTGGCCGCCGTGGTCTTCTTCGCCGCCGCCGTCTTCTTGACGGCTGTCGTCTTCTTCGCGGTGGTCTTCTTCGCCGGCGCGGTCTTGGCGGCGGCCCGGCCGGCCGGCGCCGTACGAGCCGCGGTCTTCTTCGCCGTCGTCCTGCTGGTAGTGGTCTTGGTGGCCGGCGCCTTGCGCGCCGCCGACACGACCTTCCTGGCGGCCGCCTTCTTGGCCGCCGCCTTCTTCGCCGGTGTCCGCCCGGCGCCGGCGCCCGAGGCGTTCGGCGACGCCTTGGTGACCGTCGTCGTCCTGCCCGCGGCGGTCCTCTTCGCGGTCGTCCGTTTCGCGGCCGGGCGGGTGGCCTGCTGTGCTTCGGCCATCTCGGTTCCCTTTCCTGGGGACGTGCTCTCGCCCTCGCGGAGCACGGATCACCTCGACGCGGGCCCTCCCGCGCCGTCTAGCGGCCCTCCCCGGCCCAACGGGCGTCCTCGGCGTCCCACGCGTCGTTACGCTCCCGCACTGTCTGCAGGGCGTTGTCCGCGTCGGCGGCTGAGGCGTACGGTCCGAGAACGTGCTTGGCGGGGCACACGTCGGCATCGGTCTCGACCCGGTGGTGTCGCGTGCACCAGTAGTAGTGCCCACCACTTCCGTCGTCGCTCATGCGATCACTGTGCACCGGGAACCGCCCGGCCGCCACCGGAACGGCACAAATAGTCACGGCCTTCTCCACATTAGACCTGGTCGGGGCGGTTGTGGCGGGGAACGGCGGAAGACTCGGAGATGCCCGCACTCGTCCGAACGGCCGGTACCGGCGCCGGTGGGGAACGGACAGGATCGGCGCTCGTGATCACCACGACGACGGGCACGGGGGCCTGTCCGCGATGCGGCGCGACGCCGGTGTCGCTGGACGGGGCGTTGCCCTGGTGCGCCGGCTGCGACTGGAACCTCGACACCTACGACGCGCGCCGGCAGCCGCCGGAGTTCGGCTGGTCCTGGGTCGACCGGCGGACCCACCGGCTCGCCGCGCGGCTCACCCGCCGGCAGTACGCCGCGCTGCTCGGCCGGTCGCTGGAGCCGACCGGGCCCGGGTTCACCGGCGTTCTCGTCGCCGGCATCTCGGTGCTGCTCCTGCTCGGGGTGGCGGGGATCGCGGTGGCCGGGGTGTGGCTGCTGTTCGCGTACCCATTCCCGAACCTCGCGGTGGTCGGCGGCGTGGCGCTGATCGCGCTCGCGGTGGCGCTGCGGCCGCGTTTCGGCCGGCTCGACCGGGACCTGGACGTGCTCACCGAGCGGGAGGCGCCGGAGCTGCACGCACTGGTCCGGGAGGTGGCGACGGCGGTGGGCGCGCCGATGCCGCACGTGATCGGCGTCGACGGCGCCATCAACGCCTACGCGACGTCGGTGGGGCTGCGCCGGCGGCGCGTGCTCGGCCTCGGGCTGCCGCTGTGGGGCGCCCTGGACGGACCGGCGCGGGTCGCGTTGCTGGGCCACGAGCTGGGCCACTTCGTCAACGGCGACGTACGCCGGGGGCCGGTGACCCAGCCGGCGCTGACCATGCTCGGCAACGCCGCCGACCTGTTCCGGCCGCGGGGCGGGTCCGACGGCGGCGGCCTGCTGGTGATGGTCGGCGAGTGGCTCGGCCACCTGGCGTCCTGGACGCTGTCGCGGCTGCTGTTCGCCGGGCACGTGGTGCTGGTCGCGACCGCGCTGCGGGAGAGCCAGCGGGCCGAGTACCTGGCCGACGAGATGGCCGCCCGCGCCGGCGGCACGGCGGGCGCGACCCGGCTGCTGGACACGACGCTGCGGACCGACTCGGTGGCCACCGCCGTGCGCAACGCGGTACGCGGCGGCCACGGGCCGGACACCTGGCGGGTGGAGACGGGACGCGCGCTGGACGCCGCGGCGCAGCGGCTGTCGCTGGAACGGCAGCTCACCGTCCGGGAGGACGCCTCGCTGTTCGCCGCCCACCCGCCGACCGGTCTGCGGCACCGGATGCTCGGCGCGCGGCCCTGGCAGGACCCGGCGGTGACGCTCACCGAGGCGCGGGCCGCGCGGATCGACGCCGAGCTGGCCCGGCACTACGAGCGGGCCGGGCGGGCGCTGAGCTGGAACGCCTGACGCTCAGGCGGGTGCCGGGACGGGCTCCGGACCGGGTACGGCGGCGGGCGCCGGGCGGGCCGCCGCCATCGCGTACGCCACGGCGTAGGGCGTGCAGGCCAGGTAGAACAGCGGCTCGACGAGCACCCGGTCGGTGATGCGGAAGCGTTCCCACCCGGTCGGCCGGGGCAGCCCGAACGACGAGTCGGTCCAGCAGGTGAACAGCCAGAGCGGCGCGGAGATCCGGTCCACCGCGTCCGGCGGCAGACCGTCGGCCACGGGTGCGGTGGCCGGGACCGAGGTGACCACCGCGAGCACCACCGCCGCGTCGGCCGCCACCAGCGCGCCGAGCAGACCGGCCAGCCACGCGAGGCGGACCCGGCCCCGGCGCGCCAGCGCCCCGGCGGCCCAGAGCGCCGGGACCAGCAGCGCCAGCCAGAGCAGCAGCCCGGGCACCGTCTCCCACACCCGGCTCTCGCCCCGGGCGGCGAGCAGCGCGAGCGTCGCGGTCACCGTCGCGGCGACCGGCAGCGCCACGCCGAGCGCGGTGGGCAGCGCCCCCACGCGTACGGTCCGGCGCGCGGCCCGGGTGACGACGATCGCGAGCGCCGTGCCGAGCAGCGCGGTGAGCGCCGACCAGGCCGGCAACTGCGCGGCGGCGGCCCACGGCACGCGCATCTCCAGCCACCCGTGGGCCACGCCCATCACCGCGCCCGCGAGCACGAGGACCGCGACGCAGGCTGGCGGCGCGACCAGCAACACCCCTGCGGTACGCCCCAGCGGCCGGGTCACCACACCGGCGCCCAGACCAGGTCCGGGCCGGCAGGTTCGGCGGGTACGAGGGCACGCAGCTCGCTCAGCGCCGACCGGGCCGAGCGGATGCCCTCGCCGGTGAGGCGGTAGTAGCGGCGGGCCGGGCGGCCGGCGGCGGCCGGGTCGACGTCCTCCCAGTCGGCGGCGAGCCAGCCCGCCGCCTGAAGGCGGTGCAGCACCGGGTAGAGCGTCCCGCTGGGCAGGCCGGTGAGCCGCATCAGGTCGAGGCCGTAGCGCGGCGCCTCGGGCTCGGCGAGCAGCGCCGAGAGCACCTTCGCCACCGGAATGGTGAGTCGCACGGGCGCACTCTATCGGATCTCTACATAGCGTGGATGCACCGTCTTACCGGGACAGACGGCGACAAGTAATGGACGGCGCGGTCCCTTCGCCGGGACCGGCGGCCGGTCCGGGAGGGCCCGCTCAGGTGGATCACCGGTGGCCCGTGTGCACCTCGCGTCTCCATATGCGAGCCTCGACGGACCGCACCCGCTGCCCGCCCGCTCCGGCGGACAGCGACCCGAGCTGGGGAGAGAAGATCGTGGGCAACCTTGACATCGCGCTGAAGAACGCGATGAACATCGACGGCGCGATCGGGGCCGCGCTCGTCGACTACACCAGTGGCATGACCCTCGGCGTCGCCGGGGGCACCGGCGAGATCGACCTGACGGTCGCCGCCGCCGGCAACACCGACGTCGTACGCGCCAAGCTGCGCACCATCGAGATGCTCAAGCTCGACGACGAGATCGAGGACATCCTGATCACGCTCGGCAGCCAGTACCACCTGATCCGCCCGCTGAGCAACCGCACCGGCAAGGGCCTGTTCCTCTACCTGATGGTGAGCAAGAGCCGGGCCAACCTCGCAATGGCCAGACACCAACTGCGCACGATCGAGGAGAGCCTGGAACTGTGAGCCGGGTGGACGACCTCCCCCGCCGTACGCGCCCCCAGGCCGGCACCCTGCCGCCACCCCGGGCGCTTCCACAGTCGCTGGCCGGAAACCCGGCGCTGCCGTACCCGGCCATCGCCCAGGAACTCTCCGCGCTGCGGCTGCAGATCCCCGGCGTGCACGGATGCGTCCTCGGCGGCGTCGACGGCCTGCTCGTCACGCACAACCTGCAGAACGGCGCCGACCCGGACGACCTGGCTGCGCTCGCCGCCACCATGTACGGGCTCGGCCGCCAGGTCGGGTCACGGTTGGGGCAGGGCGACTTCCAGCAGTCCACGGTACGCAACGCGGGCGGCTACCTCAGCGTGTACGCGATCAACGGAGAGGCGCTGCTCGCCGTGATCGGCACGGACAGCATCAACGTGGCGCGGCTGCACCTGCACGCCCCGACCACCGCAGCCCGGCTCGCCGAGCTGCTCGACGGCGTCAGCCCGGCCACGTCCTGACGTACGCCGGTCGTCCCGGTCCCACCCGTCCGGACCGGAGGCGGCCGGCGTACCCCCGGGTTCTGCCGTTCGTGCGGCGCGGAGGTCGCGCGCCTTGTGCGGCGGCGCGCTCGGCGCGGCGGTCGCGTGGTGCGCGGTGGGCGCTGCGGGTCAGAGGCCGAAACGGCCGGCCCACGTGGTCACGTCGGCGACTGTGGCGTTGCCGCCGCAGACCACCAGGCCGATCCGGGCATCGGCGCCCACCCGCTCGACCACGCGGCGGGCGGCGGGCAGCAGGCACCCGGCGGCGGGCTCGGCCCACACCTTGGCGTGCTCGGCCAGCTCCAGCGTGCCCCGCACCGCCTCGGCGTCGGAGACCACGAGGACGTCGCTGACCAGTGCGGTCACATGATCGTAGGTGAGCTGCGAGACGCTCGGCGCGCTGAGCGTGGTGACGATCGACGACAGCGGCACCTCGACCGGGCCGCCCTTCGCGATCGCCTGCGACATCGCCTGCGCGCCCTCGGTCTCCACGCCCCAGACGCGTACCCCCGGCCGGCGCGCCCGCAGCGCCGCCGCCACACCCGAGATCAGCGCGCCCCCGCCGATGCTGACCAGCACGTCGGTCAGCTCACCGGCGTCGTCGGCGAACTCCAGCCCGACGGTGCCCTGCCCGGCGAGCACGATCGGGTCGTCGAACGGGTGCAGCAGCGTCACGCCCTCGTCCCGCAGCCGGTTCATCAGCGCGAACGCGCCGGCCATGTCCTCGGTCAGCCGCACGTCCGCCCCGGCCGCACGGGCCACCTCGACCGCACGGGCGGGCGCGCTGCGCGGCATGACCACTGTCGCCGCCACCCCGAGGGCACCCGCCATCACCGCGACCGCGATGCCGTGGTTGCCGCCGCTGACCGCTACCACCCCGGCCGCCCGCTCCGCGTCGTCGAGCGCAAGCAGCTTCGCCGCCGCACCACGGGCCTTGAACGAGCCGGTACGTTGCAGCAGCTCCAGCTTGGCGGTGACCGGTACGCCGAGCAGCTCGGTCAGTCCCGGGCTGGGCAGAGTCGGGGTGTGCACGACGACATCGGCGATCCGGTCGGCGGCCGCCTGGATGTCCGCAAGCTCGATCACCACCGCAGCGTCCCACACCGGCCCTCACACCCCGCGCCGTCCCCGCCGCGCGCCCTCGTGGCCCGCGCTCGCGGCCCGCGCCCGCCGATCTTGGAGCTGGGGCGGCCGTTCGGTCGCTGTCACGAGCGAGTAGCGGCTACCTCGGCGTCGCTGCGGAGGATGCAGAACTCGTTGCCCTCCGGGTCGGCGAGCACCACCCAGCCGGTGCCGTCGCTCTCACGCCGGTCGGCCACCACTGCCGCACCCAGCCCGGTCAGCCGGGCCAGTTCCTCGTCGCGCGTCCCCTCGACGGGGCGCAGGTCGAGGTGGATGCGGTTCTTGACCTGCTTCGCGTCCGGCACCTCGATGAACAGCAGGCGGTGCCGCCCGTCCCGCGAGTAGATCATGCACTCCTCGTGGCCCGGCTCGTTCGGGTCGTCCGGGTCCTCGCGGTAGTCGAGGACGGAGGCCCACCAACGGGACAGGGCGAAGGCGTCGGCACAGTCCACGGTGGTGTGGGACACGTAGGAGGTCATCACCGGATCATCGCAAGTCCTGATCACCCCGGGGCGCCCGGCCGTTCACGGACGCATCGCCGGCAGCCAGTCCCGCGGCGAGCGCGGCCAGAAAGTCCAGCAACTCACGCCGCGCGGCCTCGTCATGTGTGCGGTGGTTCAAAAAGTCCGACGTGACGCAACGGGAGCGGTCCTCGACCACCTCGATCAGCTCGATGAGTTGAAGTCGGGCCTCGACCACCGCGCCCGAGCCCACCTGGTGGCACCAGTCCTCGCTCAGGTCGGGGTCCGTGGAGACGGCATCGATCCCGCAGCACCCGACAACGCACTCGACCTCGCAGAAGGCGATGCACGTACGCAGGGGCGACGGCACGTCGACCGAAACGTCCGCCATCGCCTCTCCTCCCCTGAACCCGCCGCGACAGTGACGGGTGGCCGATGCTGGCGCCACAACCGTCCGGCACTCCTGCGAATTCGGCGGCCACTCGCGATCGTCGAGGAGGTCGCCTCGTGGACATCGCGTGGAGCGCTGCGTCTCCCTCGTCAACCGCCGGGGTCAGCTGTCAGTCGTCGAACTCGAACCCGCGCGCTTCGGCGTCGTCGACCAGCCGCCGGATGCGTTCGCCGTCGGTGGCCACGGCGTTCATCAAGGCCTCCAGTTCTTGCAGCGCGCCACGATCGGTGCCGTAGGCGCAGAACATGCCGGCCTCAGGGTCATAGGCGAATCGACCTTTGAGCGCCGGGGCCTCGATGCGGACGAGGACCTCCGCGACGCCTGCCCAGAAGTACCCGTTGGGCTCGTGACCAAGCTCCCCGATCACACCATCGACTGGGGTGGTCCCGGCATCCAGCAGCAGCGAATACTGTCCGGGAGTGGTCTCGATCAGCCGGAGCGAGGTCATCTTCGAAGCCTGACAGTGGTCGGTGGTCATGGCAAGATCCGGAAGTCTCCGTCAGGCGCTCAGTTCCGCTCCTCCACGCGGCGCGGTCATCTGCAAACCTCACACTCAACGGGCACGAGGTGCGGCGAATGTTCGATCCGGCGGGACTGTCCGGCATCGCGACCGACCGCGGCAGCGGGGGCGACGTGAGCAGCGACGTAACGACAGTGCTGTGGCGCCCCCTGGGACAGCAGGAACTCGGTCTCGTCCGCGAGGCAGGAGGTCGCAGGTGGCCGCCACTCCCGCCGGAGCACACTCACTTCTTCCCGATGCTCGACGAGGACTTCGCCATCAGAGCTGCCCAAGACTGGAACCTGTTCGGATCCGTGCGCTACGTGGCCCGCTTCCACGTCGAGACAGGCTTCCTGGGCCGCTACTCGACACGGTCCTTCGGCGGATCCGCCGCTCCGATGCTGTGGGTTGCAGCCGAGGAACTCGACGAGTTCAACGCGCACATCGTCGGTTCGATCGAGGTCATCCACGAATTCCGGTAGCGGGTGACCGGTACGGACGGCACCTTCGCGCGGCGTCGTCCCAGCCCAACCGGCCGCACGTCGCCGGGATCATCCAATGACCATCGACACCCGGAGTGCCCGAGGTAGGAGGCGAGGGCCTTGATGCTCTCCCCGGCATCGAGCAGCGCCGAGGCGCGGAAGTGCCGCAGCGCGTGCATGCCGGTCGTCCTCGACGGCACGATGCCTGCCCCCGTGACGGCAAGTCGACACGCTTTGGCGTCGAACCAGACTCACCTGGCTCAACGTTGGAACGTCCTGCCAGGCCGGAGCGCCGTTCGAGAAACTTGCTTGCTGCAACCGGCTCGGTGAGGGAAGGGTGCTGCGCGTGACCAAAGCACCCGACGGTCTCAACCTTCCACCGGGTCTCTCGCCCCAGCGCCTGGAAGTGCTGACAGAGCTTGCGGACCGGAACGATACGGATCACGGCGAGGACTTGGTGGGCCTGGTCCTCTCCGGTTCGGTAGGCCGAGGGCTTGCCACGGACCGCTCAGACCTGGACGTGTACGTCGTTCTCACCGACCAGGGCATGGGCGAGCGCAAGACGACCCGATCCCCTGACCTCGACGAGATCCCGGTTCCGGTCTCCCAGTTGGAAGAGGTACCCCCATTCGGGAGCGGAGGCTGGTGGTTCCGCTGGTCGTTCGCGTGGGCCCCGATCCTCCTCGACCGCACACAAGGCCGGCTGTCCTCCGCCCTTCACCGGTTGGCCACGGTGACGCCCGACGAGGCAGAGACGATTCTCGTCGAGCATGACCGCCTGGACGGGTGGCTGAACTATGCCTACCGGGCCCTCAAGAGCGACCGCGACGGACGCGAATTGGAACGCCGCCTCGATGCTGCCGAATCAGTGCCCTGGCTGCTGGACGTCATCTTTTCGCTGGCCGGACGGGTGCGTCCCTATCACAAGTATCTGCCTTGGGAACTCCGCGAACACCCCGTGCCTGAGTGGGATGCACGCGAACTCCTGTCATTGCTACAGGCCACCCTCGACGGCGATCCGGCCGCCATACGGGCAACCTTCAAGCGGGTCGAGAACCTCTGCGCGACCTTTGACGACGAGCGTCCCGTGCCCGTGCTGACCCCCATCATCGAAGGCTGGGGAGACGAACTGCAGATCCTCCGACACTGACCGGAGGTACCACCACCAGTCGACGCCTGAGTGATGCGGGGTCATACGCGATCCGCGAGGTCAGGTGTCGCACATCAGGTGGCGGAAGACTGTCGCGCATCAGTCGGCGGAGGAAAGGCCGGCTGCCGACGATGTCGGTTCTCAGGACCTGCATGACAGAGCAGTCTCGGAACGTGGGTGACACGTCCGGCTGGACGCTCTTGCACCGTTGACGGTGGGACTACCGTCGGAGGCGTGATCGTGCGTACGCGCTGGGCGATCCCCCACCCGCCTGAGGTGCTGTGGCCAGCACTCTGCGACTCACGCCTTGAGCTGCAGCCCCGGTGCCCGGTGTTCTACCTGGGTACGCCTCGACCGACGATGTGCCGGTTGCCCGATGGCCCAGGCGAGGTAGACGCGGCCCGGCAGTGTGTCTCGGAGCAAGGGGTGGTGCGGCAGCGGATCACCGTATGGGAGCCACCAGCCCGGCTGGCGTTCCACATGGAGTCGACGGATCTTGGTTTCCACCGCTACGTTGACTATCTCGGGGATCTATTCGAGATGGCCCCTGCTGGTCATGGCACGCAGGTCACCCGGACCACGACGTTGACAGTCCGCGGGTTCGGCCGCGCCGTGCTCTATCCGGCGTTATGGGTCGGGTTGAAGTCGGTGCACCGCTTCGTGTTCCGCAACTGGCAGAAGATGGTGTTATCGCCCCCTCGGCCAGGTGACGCTCACTCGCCTACCAGGTGATCGGCCGTCTGACGCATATGGAGTCTTGACAAACGACGACCAGTCCAGACGACAGATGTGGCGTCTGAACTGATGGGCGACGGACGAGTCGACCTGTACGCCGGATTCTGTGACCGGCACGCCCGTAGGCGCACCGGCGGCGGCCATCCATCTCGGCCTGCCGTTGCCGGCAGGCTCCAGCGGCCTACCCGCAGACATCGGGCGGGCAGCCCTCGAGCGTCTGCGCGGGTCGTCATCTTGCGGTGACGGCCCTTTCTTGGCCTTGCTCCGGGTGGGGTTTACCGAGCCACCCCGGTCACCCGGGGTGCTGGTGGGCTCTTACCCCACCGTTTCACCCTTACCGTCCCGTTACGGGCCGGCGGTCTGTTTTCTGTGGCACTGTCCCGCGGGTCACCCCGGGTTGCCGTTAGCAACCACCCTGCCCTGTGGAGTCCGGACGTTCCTCGGCGACGGGCCGGAGCCCGTCGACGCGACCGCCCGGTCGACTCGTCCGTCGCGCCCTCATCCTAACGACGCACCCGCCGCGTCCATTTCCACCCCGGCCCGCGAGTGCGCGCCCGCCACTTCGGGGAGGTGGCGGCATCAACCGACCCTCGATACAGCCACTTCCCCGAGCTGGCGCGGAACCCACTGGCGCGGAACCCACTGGCGCGGAACCCACCGGCCCACCGGCCCGGGAACCGGACGGACTAGCCTCGGGGGATCATGGATCTCTCCGACGCCGCGCTCCTGATCGCCGCCGGCCTCGCCGCGGGCACAGTCAACGCGGTGGCCGGCGGCGGGTCGCTGATCACGTTCCCAGCGATGATCGCCACCGGCCTGCCGCCGGTGGCGGCGAACGTCTCGAACTCGGTGTCGGTCTTCCCGGGGTACGTGGCGAGCGTGGCGGGCAGCCGGGTGGACCTGCCGCGCGGGCGGGAGCTGTGGTCGCTGCTGCCCACCGCAGTGGTCGGCACGATCGCCGGGTGCGTGCTGCTGCTGGCCACTCCCGCGCGGGCGTTCGAGCTGGTGGTGCCGTTCCTGGTGCTGGGCGCGACCGCCGTACTCGCGTTCCAGGGTCCGCTGCGCCGGCTGGTCGGCCATCCGGAACGGCTGGGCGCGCGCCGCCGTACCGTCACGGTGCAGACCATGGTCGCGCTCGGCACTGTGTACGGAGGCTACTTCGGCGCGGCCCTCGGGGTGATGCTGGTGGCCGGGTTGGCGCTGGTGCTCGACGCGACGCTGGCCCGGGTGTCGGCGGTGAAGAACCTGCTCTCCGCAGTGGTGGGCCTCACCACGCTCGTGGTGTTCGCCCTGTTCGGCCCGGTGAACTGGGCGGCCGTCGCGGTGGTCGCGCCGGCCACCCTGTTCGGCGGGTACGCGGGCGCGCGGCTGGCCCGCCGGCTTCCGCAGGTGGTGTTGAAGACCGTCATCGTGGTGTTCGGCACCACCATCGGTCTCTACCTGCTGTGGCGCGCGCTGACCTGACCGACGAGCGGTCAGTAGGCCTCCCCCACCGGCTCCTCCGGTGCGTGCTCGGCGCGGCGGGCGGCCCGGTTCCAGATGACCCGTTCGCCGTAGCCGGCCGCCATCAGGTGACCGAACGCGAGGTACGCGAGCAGGCCCGCGGCGAGCACCCCGAAGCCGACCCAGAACGGCAGCGCCAGGCTGTGCTCGGCGAGCTTGCCGGAGATGATCGGCGCGGGCGCGGCGGCGCCCCAGCGGACCAGGTTGAACGCGCCGGTGGCGACGCGTCGGTCGGCGGAGCCGAGCCCGAGCGCCAGGTCGGTCAGGTTGGCGTTGGCGAGGCCCATGAACAGGCCGGCCACGACCAGCACGACGAGCGACATGGCGGTGCCGGTGGAGGTGGCGAACAGGACCATGCACACCAGCAGGCCGAGCAGGGCGACGCCGACGGTCTGCACGGCGCCGATGCGGTGGGCGAGCCGGTGCCCGAGCAGCAGGATGCCGGCGGCCAGGCCGAGGCCCCAGCCGGTGAACGCCAGGCCCAGCGGGATGACGTCGAGGCGCAGGAACAGCGGCGTGTAGCCGAGGACGACGAAGAAGACGAAGTTGTACGCGGCGGTGACCACGCACAGCGTCACGAACGCGGGCTTGCGGTAGGTGGCGAAGATCTGGCCGAGGCGTACCGGCTGTTGCTTGTTCGCCGGTTCGCGCAGCTTGCGGGCGGCGACGCCGAGCGCCAGCACCATGAACACGCCGCAGACGAAGAACGGCAGCCGCCAGCTCACCTCGCCGAGCAGGCCACCGATCAGCGGGCCGACCGCGAAGCCGAGCCCGAGGGCGGTCTCGAAGAGGCCGACCACCCATTCCCTGTCGTTCGCCAGGTTGACCAGGACCACCATGGCGGTGGCGAAGAACATCGCGTTGCCGAGGCCCCAGACGCCGCGCAGCACGGAGAGCTGCACGATGTCGTTGCTGAACGAGGCTCCGATCGCGGCCAGGCCGACGACGGAGACGCCGGTGACGAGCACCGGCTTGAAACCGAACCGTCCGCTGGCGAGCGTCGCCGGGATCATGCCTACGGCCATGACCGCGATGTACGCGGTGAAGAGCAGCTCGACCTGCCAGGCGGTGACGCCGATCGCCTCGCCGATGACGGGCAGGATCGGATCGACGACGGCGATGCCGGCGATGGCGAGGAACGCCACGAGCGTGGTGGCGTAGATGGCACTGCGGTTGGGCTCGGATCGGCGATCCACTCCGCAACCTCCCAGATAGCTGTATCGTACAGGCATTTTTCTTGTATCATACAGCTATGAGCGAGGACGTCCACGCCGCCGAGGTCACCCTCGGCCGGATCGAAACCGAGGTCGCGCTGCTGATGCGCCTGGGCGAGGCCACCCGCCGGGGCATCGGCACGATGGAGCACCGGCTGCTGGACCGCGCCGCGTACGTGATCCTGCGGCACCTGGACGCCGCCGGCCCGCAGAACGTCTCGGCGCTCGCCGCGCGGCTGAACCTGGACGGCTCCACAGTCACCCGGCAGGTCTCCGCGCTCCAGCGCGACGGGCTGATCTCGCGTACCCCCGACCCGGCCGACGGGCGCGGCACGGTGATCTCCGCGACGGCGGCCGGGCTCCAGCGGATGGCCGCCGTCCGGGCGGCCCGCACCCGGCTGTACGGCGACATCCTCGCCGCCTGGCCCGAGGCGGACCGGGAGACGCTGGCGGACATGTTGCACCGCCTCAACGAGGCGCTCGACGCGCGCAACCGCCGCCGCTGAGGCGCGTTGCGGGCCCCCGCCCGGCGGACGGGGGCCCGCCTCCCCTACGCCACCGGCTCGCGCGCGGAGTCCGCGTCGCGGTCGGCGCCGGGCGTGACGCGCGGGTCGCCCTCGTCGGCGAAGTAGTCGTCCGGCGTGGTGCCGTCCGGCCCGTCGGCCACCTTCGCGGCGCGCAGCACCAGCGTGAGCAGCGCCGCCACCACCAGGTTCACCAGCACCGCCACGATGCCCACGTAGATGGTCTTCGGCGTGTCGAAGCCGAACTTCTCCAGCGGGAACGCCGACCCGGCGAAGTGCTTCTTGCCGGTCGCCGGGTTGCCGATCTGGTAGAGCATCCACATGCCCAGGCCCATGCCGGCCGCCCAGCCGGCGATCAGCGCGCCCCTGTGGAACCAGCGGGTGTAGAGGCCGAGCGCCACCGCCGGCAGCGTCTGCAGGATGATCACGCCGCCGATGAGCTGGAGGTCGATGGAGAACTGCGGGTCGAGGAAGACGATGCAGGCCACCGCGCCGACCTTCACCACCAGCGAGGTGATCTTCGAGACGTTCGCCTCCTGCGCGGGGGTGGCGTCCCGCTTCAGGTACTCCTTGTAGATGTTGCGGGTGAACAGGTTCGCCGCCGCGATCGACATGATCGCCGCGGGCACCAGGGCGCCGATGCCGATGGCGGCGTAGGCGACCCCGGCGAACCAGTCCGGGAACTGCTGGTCGAACAGCAGCGGCACCACTGTGTTGCCGTCGGTGGTGCCCTCCTTCGCGCCTGGTAGCGGCTTCACGTTCGCCGCGATGGCCATGTAGCCGAGCAGCGCGATCAACCCGAGCAGCAGGCTGTACGCGGGCAGCGCGGACATGTTCCGCTTGATCACGTCGCGGTTCCGGCTGGCCAGCACACCGGTGATGCTGTGCGGGTAGAGGAACAGCGCCAGCGCCGAGCCGAACGCCAGCGTCACGTACTGGATCTGGTTGTTCTGGTTGAGCAGGATGCCGTCGCCGGGCGCGGGTGACGCCTGGAACTTCGCATCTGCCGCGTCGAAGATGGCGCCCCAGCCGCCGAGCTTGTACGGCAGCCAGATCACCGCGACCAGGATCACGATGTAGATCAGCGAGTCCTTGACGAACGCGATCAGTGCCGGGGCGCGCAGCCCTGACTGATAGGTGTACGCGGCCAGGATCGCGAACGCGATGATGATCGGCAGGTGCCGGGCCAGCGCGCTGTCCCCGGTGACGCCCATCGTCTTGAGCACCGCCTCGATGCCGACCAGCTGCAGCGCGATGTACGGCATGGTGGCGACGATGCCGGTGATCGCGACCAGCAGCGCCAGGATCGGCGAGCCGAACCGGTTGCGGACGAAGTCGGCGGGAGTGACGAAGCCGTGCCGGTGCGAGACCGACCAGAGCCGGCACAGCACCAGGAACACCAGCGGGTAGATGACGATCGTGTACGGCACCGCGAAGAAGCCCGCCGCACCGGCCCCGAAGATCAGCGCCGGGACCGCCACGAACGTGTACGCGGTGTAGAGGTCACCGCCGACCAGGAACCAGGTGATCCAGCCGCCGAAGCTGCGCCCGCCCAGTCCCCACTCGTCCAGGTGGGCCATGTCCCTCGGTCTGCGCCACCGGGCCGCCACGAAACCCATGCCGCTGACCAGCAGGAACAGCAGCGTGAAGACGATGATCTCGGTGAGATGGTCCCGCCACATCAGTGGTCACCCCGCTTCTTGGTCATCTGGTAGACCAGCGTGGTGGTGCCGACGCCGAGCAGGATCCAGGCCAGTTGCAGCCAGTAGAAGCGCGGGAAGCCGAACAGCCGGGGCGAGTCGGCGTTGAACAGTGCCGGGATCAGCGGCACCACGATTGGGATGAAGAGCAACCAGTTCCAGGGACTCTTGTCCTTCGCCCTGGATCGCGCCGTGTCGAGCGCCTCCGGTTCCGGTGCGGACATGTGACACCCCTCCGGGCATTCGTAGCGGGCCATGTGACGGCCGGAGGCTACGACCCTGTGACGGGGGTCACGTCCAATCGGGTGATGTCGATGCGCCGAACGGCCGCCGGCATGCGCCGAACGGCCGTCAGAGGTCCGTGAGGTGGGAGGTGTCGTTGACCGAGCGGACCGCGACGCCGCCGTCCGGGTACAGGTCCAGCACCGAGATGCCCGCCGTGTCCAGGTAGAGCCGGTGCAGGAACGCGTCGCCGGCGGCGAGCGCGTCGCGCAGCACCAGCTTGATCGGCGAGACGTGGGAGACCACCACGACCGTCTCCCCCGGGTACGCCGACCGCAGCCGGTCGACCGCCCGCCCGGTCCGTTCGGCCACTGTCACGAACGACTCGCCCTTCGGCGGCGCGACCCTCGTGGAGGCGAGCCAGGCGTCCAGCTCGGCCGCCCAGCCCTCACGTACCTCGGCGAAAGTGTGCCCCTCCCAGACGCCGAAGTCGCACTCGATCAGGTCGTCGTCGGTGCGTACCGGCGGGTTGCCGACCTGCGCGGCGACCGCCTCGGCGGTGGCCGTACACCTCGACAGCGGGGAACTGACCACTGCCGCGACGGACGGCGCCAGCGCGGCCACCCGCTCGGCGGTGGCCCGGGCCTGGGCCCGGCCGCGCTCGGTGAGCGGCACGTCGCCCCGGCCGGAGTAGCGCTTCTGCACGGTGCGTTCGGTCTCGCCGTGCCGGACCAGGATCAGCCGGGTGGCCTCCTCGGTCGGGCGCGGCTCCCAGGAGGCGGGCGTGGTGGCCGGGTCGGTGCCGGTGGCCCGCACGACCGCCGCCTCCCGCGCCGCAGCCTTCACGGGGGCGGCCGCCGGCGCGGCGCCGGACGCGGCGGCGTCCATCGCCGCGTTGGCCAGGGCGTCGGCGTGGCGGTTGCGCTCCCGCGGCACCCAGGTGAACCGTACGGCGGCGAAGCGGCTGACCAGCCCGGCCGCCTGGGCGGCGAGCGGACGCAGCCCGGGGTGCTTGATCTGCCAGCGGCCGCACATCTGCTCGACCACCAGCTTGGAGTCCATCCGCGCCTCGACCTCGGCCGCGCCCAGCTCGGCGGCGGCCTCCAGCCCGGCGATCAGGCCCCGGTACTCGGCCACGTTGTTCGTAGCAGTACCGATCGACTCGGACCGCTCGGCCAGTACCTCGCCGGTCTCCGGGTCCCGGACCACAGCGCCGTAACCGGCCGGGCCGGGGTTGCCCCGGGAGCCGCCGTCGGCCTCGATCACCACCGCGCGCACCGCCACGACGACTACAGGCCCGACTCGTTGGTCCGGACCATGATCCGCCGGCACTCCTCGCAGCGGACCACGTCGTCCGGGTCGGCCTTGCGGATGCGGGCCAGGTCGGCGCCGGACATCTCCAGCCGGCAACCGCCGCAGCGGCCACCGGTGAGCAGTGCCGCGCCCATGCCGGTGTCCTCGCGGATCCTGTCGTACAGGCCGATCAGGTCCGCCGGAAGGTCACCGGCGAGCGGCTGGCGGGAGGTGCGCTTGAACTCCTCCTCCTTGGCGATCTCCGCCAGGGTGTCGTCGCGGCGCTGCTCGGTCGCGGCGCGGCGCTCGCGGGCCTCGGCGAGCCGGCTCTCGATGCCGTCGAGCACGCCCTGCGCGGTCTCCCGCTGCTCCATCAGCTCCAGCTCGGCGTCCTCCAGGTCGCTCTGGCGGCGGTTCAGCGAGACCAGCTCGTGCTGGATCGCCTCCAGCTCGCGGGCCGGGCCGCTGCCCGAGGCCAGCCGGGCCTCGTCCTTGCTCTTGCGCGCCCGCACCTGGTCGACGTCCTTCTCGATCCGGGCGATGTCCCGGTCCAGGTCGTCGACTGCCACCTGGGCGCGGACCCGCTCGTCCTCCAGCGCGGACAGCTCACGCGCCAGGGCCTCCAGCTCGGCACGCTCCGGCAGGGTGCGGCGGCGGTGCGCAAGCTGGGCCAGCGCGGTGTCGATCGCCTGGAGGTCGAGCAGGCGGCGCTGCACCTTCGGGTCAGCCTTCACGTCGGGGCTCCTTGTCGTCCGGCCGGGGCGCGGCGGCGTGCACGGTCCACGGGTCGGTGTCCAGGTCGGACACCACGGTCTCGACGTCCAGCTCGGCGGCCAGGTAGGCGGCCAGGTCGTCCAGCCAGGGTCGCTCCGTCGCCCAGTGGGCGGCGTCCAGCAGCGCCGGGCCACCGGCGGCGAGGTGTTCCCCGGCCGGGTGGTGGCGCAGGTCCGCGGTGAGGAACGCGTCCACCCCGGCCGCGGTCGCCTCGGCGAGGAAGCCGTCCCCCGAGCCGCCGCTGACGGCGAGGGTACGAACCATACGCCCGGGATCCCCGGCGGCGCGAACTCCCCAGGCGGTGACCGGGAGCACGGCGGCGGCCAGCCGGGTCAGCTCGGCGAGCGTCATCGGGGTGGGCAGCTCGCCGATGCGGCCGATGCCCCGGCCGGGCCCGGCGGCGGGCGAGCCGGGGCGGGGCGGGTGCAGCGGGCGCAGCCCGGTCAGCCCGAACCGGGCGGCGAGCGCGTCGGACACGCCCGGGTCGGCCACGTCGGCGTTGGTGTGCGCCACGTGCAGGGCGACGTCCGCCTTGATCAGGCGGTGCACGATCCGGCCCTTGTACGTGGTGGCGGCCACCGAGGAGACGCCGCGCAGCAGTAGCGGGTGGTGCGCGACGATCATGTCCGCGCCGACGTCGAGCGCCTCGTCCACGGTCTCCGGGACCACGTCCACCACACAGGCGACCCGGCGTACCGGGTGGTCGGGCTCGCCCAGCACCAGGCCGACCCGGTCCCACTCCTCGGCCCAGGCGGGCGGATAACGGCGGTCCAGGGCGGCCACCACGTCGGCGACGGTAGTACTCACGGGCGGCCAGCTTACCGGCGTCCGGGCCGGTACACGCCGACCGCCGCCGGGCGCGGCCCCCGGCGTCCGCCGAGGGCCGTGCCCATCGCGCCTCTCAGCCGACCGGAGCGACCGGCCGGTCCGCGCCGCGCAGGGCGGACAGACCGGCGTCCCAGGGGAAGGCGTCCGCGCGCCGGTCCCCCGTGCCGGGCGGATGCAGGCGTACGACGTGGTCGCCGAACACCACCCGGACGCCCCACTGCCCGAGCCGGTCGAGGCTGGCCCGGAACGCCGGGTGCCCGGCCATCGCCTCGTTCGTGTACGGCACGGCAGCGATCGGCACCCCCATCCCCTGCGCCTCGACCAGCAGGCCCAGCGCCAGGGTGTCGGTGATGCCGACCGCCCACTTGTTGATCGTGTTGACGGTGGCCGGGCACACCAGCATGGCGTCGGCCGGGGGCAGCACGTCCGGGTCACCCGGGTTCTTGTAGTGCGTACGCACCGGGTGGCCGGTCTGCCGGGCCAGGGCCGCCCGGTCGACGAACTTCGCGCCGTCCGGCGTGGTGACCACGCAGACCGTCCAGTCCTCCCGCTGGGCGAGGTCGACCAGCCGGCCGACGTGACGGGCCAGCGGCGAACCGCAGGCGATGACATAGAGCACCCGCTGGTGCCCGTTCGCGGTCTCCGGACCGCTCATACTCCGACTCCCATGTGCTCAGCCAACTCCGCGATCGGCGGAGGCGGCGCACCACGTGTGCGACGGAGAATCTCGGACATCAATTCGTGGGCTATCGGCCGGCACCGGATCTCCGACGGCGCGAGCCGGTCACCGCGCAGCAGCATGTCCCCGGCGCTGGCCACGTCACCGATCTGGGAGTAGCCCCGGGCCAGGTCGAGCAGGTGGTGCGCGCGCCGCTCCGGCAGCAGCGCGTTGAACGCGGGCTCGGCCAGCCGCATGTGGGTCTCCACCGCCCGGCCACCGTCGCCCAGCTCGACCGCCGCCGCCGCGCGGTGCAGCTCCAGGTTGGTCGGGCCGAAGGAGGTCCAGTAGTGGTTGTGGTCGCCGCCGAGCAGCTTGGCCGCCTCGTCGGCGCCGGCGAGCAGGTCGTCCACAGTCGCCGAGTCGCCGATCCGGGCGGCCGCCATCGCGCCCTGGAGCAGCAGCATCCCGTACACCGAGAGCCGTTCCGGGCGGACGTCGTTGTCGCCGCCGGGCGCGAGCCGGCCCGCGATGCGGACGTTGAGCTCCAGCGCCGGGCGGGGGCGGCCCATCGCGACGAGCGCGTTGCAGACGCGCGTGGTGGCGATGCCGGCCAGCAGCGGGTCGTCGGCGCGCTGGGCCACCGCCATCGACCGGTCGGCGGCGAGCCAGGCGAGGTCGCACTCGCCGAGCTTGCGCAGCACCGACGAGGCGATCTGGTAGACCTGCCCGAGCAGGTGGGCGGCCTCGCGTACCTGGTCGCCGGCGGCGTAGCCGGCGTCCGCCGCCTGGGCGTCGCGCAGCAGCTTCGGCAGCGCGCGGGTGAGCATGCCGTAGCGGCCGTACTGGTAGGTGAGCCAGGCGTGGTTCACGGCCTTGCGCATGTCGGCCAGCGGCGGGGGGTAGGGCGCCGCGTCGAAGTAGGCGCTCATCGAGTCGTACCGCTCCAGGGCGGTGCGGATCTCCTCCACCTCGACCTGGTCGATGCAGTTGAGCGCGTCGGTACGCCGTTCCGGGTCCTTGCCGTGCAGCAACTGCACGTCGATCTGGAGGATGTCGGCGATCTCGTAGAGCACGGAGAACTTGTCCAGCCGGCGGACGCCGCGCTCCACCTTGTCCACCCAGCTCTTGGACTTGCCGAGCCGGTCGGCGAAGACCTGCTGGGACATCTTGCGGCGGCTCCGCCAGTACGCCACCCGCCGGCCTATGGGCAGTTCGTCCATTCCCGCTCCCTCCCCCTCACGGCGCCGGCCGGTCCCCCCACGTCCCCCAGGCTCGCGCCGATCGCACAGGTTGTGCGTCCACCGTCCAGCCAGTTCTCGTAGTTTTCGTGCAAGTTGCACCGACCGTTAGTCACCTCAACGAGCGTGGGTTACGGCAGTGACGGCTTTCAACGTGTGGCTTGTGGACGGTTCGGCTTGTGAGCGGTCGGGGCTTGTGGACGGTTCGGCGGGACCAGAGGGGACGGCAGACATGTGGAGGAACGTCCGACCGCGCGTCGCTCACCTCTCGCCGCTGGAACGGGTCCGGCTGCGCCGGATCGCGGTGCGGTACGCGCTGCACGGCTGGCCGGTCACCCCCGGCGCCTGCCTGGCGAACAGCCGCTTCGTCTGCGGCCGGGCCGGCTGCCCCACGGTGGGCTGCCACCCGGCCCTGGAGGACTGGGAGCACGCCGCCAGCGCCGACCCGGCCCGGGTGGCCACCTGGTGGCGCAGCCGCCCGCACGGCATCCTGCTGCCCACCGGCCGCGCCTTCGACGTCCTGGAGGTCGCCGCCCACCTGGGCCGGCAGGTCCTGGACGCGGTCGCCACCCATCCCGCCGGATTCGGCGTACGCGGGCCCGCGCTGGTCACCCCGACCGGCCGCTGGATGTTCCTGGTACGCCCCGGCGACCCGCTGCGGCCCGAACTGGAGCACTGCTTCCACGTGGTCCGCCACGGACCCGGCTCGTGGATTCCGGCCCCGCCGACCCGGCTGCCCGAGGGGACGGTGCGCTGGGCGGTCGCCCCGGAGCAGGCCCGCTGGCAGCTACCCGACTCGTACCTGGTGCAGAACGCGCTGATCGCCGCGTTACGGGCGGCCGGGGTGACGCTCGGCGCGGACCTGTTCCCCGGCCATCTCCCGCTGCCCCGCCGGGGCCGCTGACGTTTCTCCTGGTCATGGTCGGTCCGGCGCCCCGGACGGGTGGCCGACAGCGACCTCACCGGCACCGGACTCGTTGAACCTGGCGAGGGCGCGTCTGCGCCAGAGCGGGGGTTTGACCATGTCCAGGGACGACGCTGCCCGCCACACCGGCGGTACCGAGCCGGCGCGGCCCCGCCGCCGCCTGCACCCGTGGGCCTTCACCCGACCGCTGGGCGTCCGCCCCGGCCGCCCTCGCCCGACGGGCTCCCGCCCCGCCATCCTCCACCGCCCCCTCCGCTGACCCCGCTTCTCCTCTCCCTCCCAGCCCGCGCCTCGCCCGACGCCCCGTTGATCATGAAGTTGGCAGTGCGACACGCCGGGCGGCGGTGCCGCTAACTTCATGAGCAACGGGGCAAGGGGGAGGGGGACGTAGGTCAGGAGAGCGGGAGGGTGCGGGAGTGGTGTTGGTGAGCGTCGTCCGTTACCACGGCGTGCTGCCAGGGGGACGGTAGGCGGTCCAGCCAGGCCAGGCCCGGTTCGCCCATCGCCACCGCGGCTGTCGCGTACGCGTCGGCCACGCCCAGGTCCGGGCCCACCACAGTCACCGAGCGCAAGCCCGTCGCCGGTATGCCCCGGCGCGGGTCGACGACGTGGTGGCCGCGCTCGTACACGCCCGAGGTGGCGACCGCCAGGTCGGTGCCGGTCAGCGCCAGACAGATCGCCGCCGCGTCCCAGGGATGCCGCACCCCGATCCGCCACGGCTGCCGTGTCGCGTCGCGGCCGCGTACGCGCACGTCGCCGCCCGCGTTCACGCAGTGGTTCGGCGCGCCCGCGGCGACCAGCCGGTCCGAGGCGACCTGCGCCGCCCAGCCCTTCACGTAGCCGGACGGGTCGAGGCGCCCGGTCGCGTACGCGTCGAAGAACCCGTCGGTGGCGGTCCACAGGTCGGCGCAGGCGGCCAGCACGGCCCGCAGGTCGGCGGAGGCGTCGGCGACCCGCAGCTCGCCCCGGTCGATCCGGCACAACTCGCTGTCGTCCCGGTACGTGCTGAACCGCGCGTCCACCTCGCGCAGCCAGCCGAACGTGTCCCCGGCCAGCTCGTGCAGGGTGGACGCGGGCAGGTCGTCGGCCAGGTCGAGGCTGATCGCCGTACCCATGATGTGTTCCACCCGGCGCAGGCCGGGACGAACGGCGGAGGCCGGGACGGTCACGCCTTGTCCAGTGCGCCCTGCAACGACTGCTTGTACGCGGTGCTGGTGTAGGTGGCCCCGGACACGGTGCTCAGGTTGGCGCTCTGCCGGGCCACCACCTCGCCGGAGGTGCCGCTGTAGCGGGCCTGCACGTCGTCGCTGCGCTGCCCGGACTGCCCGCCCAGCGGCAGCCCGATCCCCGTGGCGTCGACGATGCGGCTGCCGCTGAGCGTGATCCGGACCTGGAGCGAGCCGTACTCGTAGGTGACCGACGGCCCGGTCACCGTGCGGGTGGTGACCTTCGGCGCGCTGGTGGTGGTCCGTGGCGCGGCGGGTGCGGTGGTGGTACGGGTGCCGCCCCGGCTGGCCGCGCTGCGGTCGGCGGTCGGCTTCGGGGTCGGCTTCGACGAGGCGCGCGGCGACGGGGTGACGTCGGCGGGCGCGGAGCCGGTGGGCGACGGCGGTTCGGGCGCGGCCGAGCCGCCGGGGGCGACCGGGGCGAGCGCGGCCGGTACGTCCGCTCCGGCCTGCCCGGCGCCCGGCGCGCCCTTGAGCACCACCAGTGCGGTGGTGCCGGCGGCCAGTCCGGTGATCGCGAGCAGCGCGCGACGCATGGGTAGTGCCTCTCTACAGCTCGAACGCGGTCAGGTGGATCTGGCGGCGGGGCACGCCCGCCGCCCGCAGCGCGGCGACCGCCTCGTCGACCAGGCCCCCGGGGCCGCACAGGTAGACGTCGCGGCGGGTCAGGTCGGGCACGAGCCGGCGCAGGCCCTCGGGGTTCATCACCTGGCGGGGGCCGGGGTCGTCACGGCGGCCGACGACGTACCAGACGGAGGTGTGCCGGGCCTGCGCGAGCCAGTCCAGCTCCTGGTGCAGCAGCACGTCGGCCGGGGTACGCGCCCGGTAGATCAGCGCCGCGCCGGGCGGCAGTTCCTCCAGCATCGCCCGCAACGGCGCGATGCCGCTGCCCCCGGCGATGAGCAGCGCCCGTTCCCGGGTGCGGTGCGCGGCGGTGAACGTGCCGGAGGGGCCCTGCGCCCAGACCCGGGTGCCGGGCGTGAGGTCGCGCAGTTCGGCGGTGTACCCGCCGACGACCTTGACGGTGATCCGCAGCCAGCGGTCGTTGGCGGCGGCGGAGACGGAGAACGGGTGCGACTGCCACCAGCAGCCGGGGTTCAGGAAGCGCCAGCGGAAGAACTGCCCGCCGAGCAGGTCGATCTGGTTGAGCCGCTGCCCGGTCAGGTAGACCGAGACGGTGTCCGGGCTCTCCGCCACGACGTCGGCGACGCGCAGGCGGTGCCGCAGGTTGAACATCAGCGGCGCGAGCATCCGGCCCCACACCAGCGCGGCCACGACCAGCAGGTACGCGGCGATCCAGCCGGTACGCACCGGGCCTGGTTCGTAGAGCTGTGCGCCGTTGCTGAACTGGTGCGCGTAGCCGAGCAGCAGCGTGAGGTAGCTGGCGGCGTGCAGCAGGTGCCACAGCTCGTACGGCAGGCGGCGCCGCACGGCGCGTACCGCGGTGAACGCGACAGTGACCAGGATCCCGGCGGCGAGGAACGCGGTGACCATGTCCTCGTAGTCGGTCAGCAGCGCGCCGACCTCGCCGAGCACCGTCTTGCGTTCCTGGCGGGCGTAGCCGACCACCAGCAGCGACATGTGCGCGAGCACCGCCACCAGCAGCGTCGCACCGAGGTCCCGGTGCACCCGGGAGATCCGCTCGCCGCCGAGCGCGCGTTCCAGCACGCCGAGCCGGCTCATCATCAGCACCTGCACCAGCAGCAGGTAGCCGGCGATCAGGCCGGTGATCCGGCCGCCCGCGGTGAGCAGGTCGGCGGTGTCGGCGAGCGATCCGGCCGGGGTGTCCAGCCACCACGGTCCGACCGCGGCGACCAGGCCCAGCCAGAAGAACGCGGCGAGCACACGCCGGCCGCCGGGTCCGCGACGCGGACGACCCGGGGGTACGGGGGCAGCCGGACGGCCGCCGTACGGGGCGGGATGCCCGGTACGGCGGCCGGCGGCGCGGATGTCCTGGTACGTCACGCGTAGATCTTGACCGGGGTGAACTTCTGCCGGGGGAAGACCTTGTCCACCTGGGCGGTGGTCAGGCCGAAGCGGCCCTGCGCGACCGATCCGTAGACGTTGAACATGTTGTTGTATTCCGGCACGTCGCCGCTGTCCAGCTTGTCCAGCCCGTTCCAGGTGCCGAGCAGCGAGTTCGCGAGCTTGCGGCCGGACAGCACGGTGACCACGCCGCCGTGCCCGTGGTCGGTGCCGCCGCCGTTGGAGCCGACCCGGCGGCCGAACTCGCTGGACACCATGATGGTCACGTCCGCCGCCTGGTCGCCCAGGTCGGTGAAGAACGCGGCCATCGCGTTCGCCAGTTCGTTGAGTCGCCGCCAGAGCTGGCCACCCTCGCGGGTGCCCTGGTTCTCGTGGGTGTCGTAGCCGCCCATGCCGACCGTGGCCACCCGCACGTTCGCGCCGCCCTTGATGAGCTGGGCGAGCTGCTTGAACGCGTTCCCGACGCCCTGGTACTGGACGCCCTCGGCGGCGGCGTACGGCTTGGCGGCGAGCTTCTGCGCGGTGGCGAGCGCGCCCATGCCCTCCTGCACCGCCTCCTCGACCGGGTGGTTGATGCCGGTGAACAGGCCACGGATGGCCTTCTCGGTGGCCGCGCGGTACTTGTCGGCGCCGTTGAGCCGCAGGTCGCCGACGCTGTTGAGGGAGATCGCGCCGTTCACGCCGACCAGCGAGCGGGGCAGCGTGCTGCCGATGCCGACGCTGCGGAACGCGGTGCCCTTGCCCAGCGAGTCGACGAGGCTGTCCAGCCAGCCCCGGCCGCCGGTCTCGCCGGGCAGGCCGCCCAGGTTGCACGCGTCGGCGGCCTGGAAGTGGCTGCGCGACAGGCGCGGGTCGGACACGGCCGGCACGAAGCCGAGCTGCCCGGCCTTGAGCCACTTCTCCAGCGGCGCGAACGCGCTGGTGAGCTTGAAGCCGCGGGCCAGCGCCAGCGAGTCGTTGCCGAGCAGCAGGTCGGGGCGCGCCTTGGCGAGCACCGGGTCATCGGCGGGAGCGACCAGGCTCAGCCCGTCCAGCCCGCCGTAGAGGAAGACGTGGATCAGCGTGCCGGTCTTGGTCGCGGCGAACGACGCCGACGTGGTGACGAACTGCGCGGTCGCGAGCGCGGTCGCGGTCGCGGCGGCGCCGGCGACGAAGGTACGCCGGGTGACGCCCCGGCCGTCCTGCTGCGCCTCCTCGATCTCCTCCAGCCGGCGGTACCGGTCGGTCTCGGCCGCGTTCTCGGCCGCGACGATGTCCGCCTCCGCGCGCAGCAGCGCCTCGGCCGGGTTGTCGGCCAGCCGCCGCAGGTCGGGGCATTCGGGGTGCAGGGGGTACGGGTTCACGGTCATCTCCATCGAATGCCTCACCGGAGGTGGTGCTGGGGGGACGCGAGGATCGTCCGCGCGACAGCGGCGATGGCCCCGTTGAAGGTGGCGTCGACCTTGGCGCTCTCGGCCACGCCGGCGACGGCGAGCACGAGCTTCCTCTCCTTGGCGCTCAGCTTCTGGTGCACCAGCCGCTGGGCCAGCGCGTCCACGTACGCCCCGGCGGTGGCCGGCGGCTTCGCCACCAGCTTCTCCGGCTTCACGAAGGTGAACTGCTTGCGGTAGCCGGCGATCAGGTCACCGGCCTCGTTCCAGCCGTCGATCATGGTGCCGGCCGAGGTCCAGGCCAGGTACACGTCGGCGTAGCCGTCCGGGGTGGGCTTGCCCATCGGGTACTGGCCGAGTTCGCGCATCTTGTCCTGGATCTGCCGCAGGCCCTGCGCGAACGGGGTGCGCCGGTTGTCGCCGGAGTAGTCGGGGGCCGCGTCCGGCGAGACGCCGAGCGCCCGGTACGTGGCGACCAGGTACTCCATCGGGCGGCGTACCTTCTGCCCGACCGCGGCCCAGAACTCCGAGGAGCTGAACAGCGTCGCCAGCACCGGCCGGATCTGCCCCTTGTTCGTGGTGTACGCCTTCGCGAGCCGGTCCACCACGGACTTCGGCGGGGTGTCGGAGACGAAGCGGGTGGCGAGGTTCTGTGCCACGTACCGCGCGGTCGACGGGTGCATCGCGATGTAGCGGATGTACGAGTCGATGACCTTGTCGGCGGCCACCGGGTCGTCGGAGTTGTTGGCGTGGCTGAACCCGAGGATCTTCACCTTGCCGAGGTAGTGCCGCTCGGCGAAGAACTTGTACTTGCCGTCGGCGACACCGCGTCCGGTCTGGAGCAGTGCGGCCTGGCGGACGTCCTTCTCGGTGTAGCCGCCGTCGACGCCGACCGAGTACAGCTCCAGGTTCTCCCGGGCCAGGTTCTCGTTGACCGCGTCCTTACGCGAGTCGACCTGGTTCAGGTAGAGCAGCAGCGCCGGGTGCTTGTTCGCGGCGACGAGCATCTCCGGGTAGCTGCCCAGCGCGTGCTTGCGGATGACGTCCCGGTCGAACGCGTTGCGGTAGTTCTCCCCGCCGTCGAAGTCGGCGGCGACGTGCAGGAAGTCGTTCCAGAAGTCGACCATCACCTCGAACAGCTGGCGGTCGGACCAGATCTGCCGGGCGATGGTGGCGTCCACCGTCTCCCGGGCCGGGTCGACGCCCTTCTCGTTGAGCTGCTCGCGCTGGTCACGCAGCTGCGTCGGGCTCAGCTTGAGCGACTGCAGCTCGGCCAGCTTCAGCTCGGCCTTCGTCGGGGCCTGCTTCTCCGGCTGGAGCTGCCCACGCAGCCAGTCGTCGATGCCGACCCGCTTGACCTCGGCCATCATCTTCTGCGTCGGACCGAAGGTGGTCCGGCTCAACAGGTGCCGGATCGGGTCCTTGGCGAGCACCGTCTTCACAGTCACCTTGGTCGCCGCGGCGGCTTCGGCCGGGCTGCCGTAGAGCCGTCCGCCGGACGGCGCGTTGCGCTTGAGCGCCTCGCCGGCCCGGGAGCCCATGTAGCTCTCGTTCTGCTCGGTGTAGGTCCGTACTGTGCTGGGCTGCTGCCCGCTGGGCCGGGCGGCGTTGCCGTCGGTGGTCACGGTGCCGGTGGCGTCGCCGGCCGGCGCGTCACTGAACAGGCCGCGCACCTGCGGGGACATGGCCAGGGCGGCGCCACCGGCGACCACCACGGCACCGCCGAGGGTGGCGAGCGCCCGGCGCCGGCCCCGCTTCGGGGCCTCGTCGCCGTCGTCGTCCAGGTCGGGCAGTCCACCGCCGGGCGGCGGGCCGTACCCGCCGGCGGACTGGGCGTAGCCGCCGGACTGGGGGTAGCCGGCGGGGGCCGGCGCGGCGGGGGCGAAACCGTTCGGCCCGACCCACTGCGGGCCTGCGGCGGGGTGAGCGCCGGCGTGCGGCGCGGCGTGCGGGTCGCGGTACCCGTCCGGATGGGGGTGCTGGTATCCGTCCCAGCCGCGATCGTCCCGGGGGCGACGCGGTGGCACGTTCAGGTCGGCCATGTACCTATCCCGTTTTCTTCGAGCGCCGGCACGCCTGCCACCCGGGGGGTCGGGTGGCGCAGGGGCGGCGACGGTTGCCGGAGAAGTTGCCTACGGGAAAGTAGCCATGCCGTCCCGGCCGCTCAAGGCGCGCCGGACGCGCTCGTGAGCGCACTTAAGACAGTGCTCATACCTGCCGGGGAGGGCGCGTCCCGACCGCCGGGGCGCGGCGGCCTCCGGAGCAGGGCCGACCCGGGCGCACAGCGCCCGGATGCGAGGTTTCGCACCCCGCCGCCGCCGCCGGACGCGTTCAGCGCCTCACCGAAACTTAAGGTACGGATAAGCCTGCGCTGAGAAGCTCGTTCCCCCTGTCCGGTACGGCGAAACAGCAGCAGCGGCGGCGCGTGACCGGCCTCCGATCCGGGTATGCCGCCGAACCGCTGAAGCCGTGAGGGGAAGGCACCGCCATGCTCAGCCAAGAGGATCAGCGCAGGTTCGAACAAATCACCCGCCAGCTGCGGGAGAGTGATCCACGTTTCTTCGCCCGGTTGGACAGCCGGATCAAGGGCCGCCGGGGCCGGTACATGATGCTGTTGACGATCGTGCTGTGGGCGTCGCTGCCGGCGATGACAGTGCTCGTCGGACGGCTCGCCGGGGCGATCTGCGCGGTGGTGCTCGTCGCCAACGCCGCAGTGATGTGGCGCTTCCGCCGCCGCCTCCTTTAGGCGTGAGGAAGGGCCCCTTGTCAACGCTCGCCTGCGGGTTCGCCGCGGCCGAACTCCCTGGGGGACGCGGCTTCGCCGCGGCTGAACTCCCGGTACGCCCGGCGCAGCCGCTCGGCCAGGCCCGGCCCGCCGATCCCGGCACCGGGTGAACCGAGCTGGCGCAGCAGCAACTCCGGGCCGGTGGCCAGCGTGGGCGGACGGTCCGGCAGCGCCACCGGCGACAGCCAGAACCGGGCCGGTTCGGCGTCCGCCTCGACCGGCGGCAACCCGGCCAGGGCTCGCGCCGCGCCGACCACCGGCACACCGGTCGTCCCGGCCGGCTCCGGCCCGGCACCCGGCACCGCCTCCGCGCCATCGACTGCGCCAGCACCGCCGGCTCCGCCAGGACCGCCGGCTCCGCCCAAGCTGCCGGTATCGGCGGCGCGCAGCGTACGCAGCCGGTCCAGCAGCTCGGTGCGGGATCGGCCGCGCCAGTGCAGCAGGTGGAACGGGTCCGCGTCGAACGCCTCGGCGAGCAGGTAGAACGTGGCCGCCAGGTGTTTGCACGGCACCGCGAAATCCGGGCAGCCGCAGCGCTGGTCCAGCTCGCCGATCTCGGCCGGGAACAGCGGCGCGCCCGCCTCGGCGAACAGCTCCTCCAGTTCGGCCGGCAGGTCACCGGCGAGCAGCCGGGCGCTGAAGAACGCCTGCCCGGCCAGTTCGGCCTCGATCCGCCGCCAGGTCTCCTCCGGGTACGCGGCCAGCCCGATCCGCACCGGGTAGGGCCGTGGCCGGGAGCCCTGCACCTCGGCGGTGACCTCGCCCGGCGACACGTCCAGCCGCAGCACCTGGCCCCGGCGCGCGTACGCCCGTCCGCGGGTGAGCCGGGAGCCGAGCGCGAACGACTCCAGCACCTCCACGAAGCGCCGGGACCACCAGGACTGACCGATCGCGCCCCTGGTGCTGCGGGCCCGCAGGCCGCCCTCGACGCGTACCGGCGGCCCGTAGTCCTCGAACCGGTTGAACGGGCTCACTCGACCACCGCCCCGGACTCCAGCCGGAACAGGTCACGCAGCGTGTCGGTGGACAGCTCGGTGACCCACTGCTCGCCGCTGCCCACCACCGACCGGGCCAGGCTGCGCTTGTCGGCGATCATCGCGGCCACCTTCTCCTCGACGGTGCCGGCGCAGACGAACTTGCGTACCTGCACGCGGCGGCGCTGTCCGATGCGGAACGCCCGGTCGGTGGCCTGGTCCTCGACGGCCGGATTCCACCACCGGTCCACGTGCACCACGTGGTTGGCGGCGGTCAGGGTGAGCCCGGTGCCGCCGGCCTTCAGTGACAGGACGAACAGCGGCGGACCCTGCGGCGTCTGGAACCGGGTCACCATCGCGTCCCGTTCGGCCTTGCCGACGCCGCCGTGCAACAGCAGGACCTCCCGTCCGGTACGCGCCGACAGGTGCCCGCGCAGCATGCCGCCGAACTCGGCGTACTGGGTGAACAGCAGCGCCTTCTCCTCCGCCGCGAGCACCTCGTCGACGATCTCGTCGAGGCGTTCCAGCTTGCCGGACCGGCCGTCCAGCGCGGATCCGTCGTGCAGCAGCTGGGCGGGGTGGTTGCAGACCTGCTTGAGCCGGGTCATGGTGGCCAGCACCAGTCCGCGCCGCTCGATCCCGTCGCTGGACTCGATCTTCGCCATCATGTCGTCGACCACGGCGCGGTAGAGGGCGGCCTGCTCGGCGGTGAGGTTGCAGACCACCTCCATCTCCAGCTTCTCCGGCAGGTCGGTGATGATCGTCGGGTCGGTCTTGAGGCGGCGCAGCACGAACGGGCCGGTGATCCGGCGCAGCCGCTCGGCCACCTCGGCGTCGCCGTGCCGCTCGATCGGTTCGGCGAAGCGCTTGCGGAACGTCGCGGCCGGGCCGAGCAGCCCCGGATTCGCGAACTGCATGATCGACCAGAGGTCGGCGAGCCGGTTCTCCACCGGCGTACCGGTGACCGCGACCCGGTGCCGCGCGGGCAGCGACCGGACCGCCTCGGCCTGGCGGGTTGCGGCGTTCTTGATCGCCTGCGCCTCGTCCACCACCACCCGGTGCCAGTCGACGCCGGCCAGCTCGAACGCGTCCCGGGCGGCCACCGAGTACGTGGTGAGCACCAGGTCCGCCTCGCCCACTGCGGTCGCGAAACTCTCGCCCCGGGCGCGCTCGGCGCCGTGATGTACGTGTACGCGCAGTCCGGGCGCGAACTTCGCCGCCTCGCGCTGCCAGTTGCCGACGAGCGACATCGGGCAGACCAGCAGCGTGGGCCCGGCGTCCGGCGGGTCCCCGGCGAGCAGGGCGAGCAGCTGCACGGTCTTGCCGAGGCCCATGTCGTCGGCGAGGATGCCGCCGAGCCCGAGCGACTGGAGGAACGCCAGCCAGGCGAGCCCGCGCCGCTGGTACGGCCGCAGCGTCCCGGTGAACCCCGGCGGCGGGTCGGCCGGGGTGAGCCGCCGTTCCGCCTCACCGGCGAGCAGTTCGCCGAGCGCGCCGTCGGCGACCACGTCCAGCACCGGCAGCTCACCGGCACTGTCGTCACCGGACAGTCCCATCCGGAGCAGGTCGGCCACCGTCAGCTCGCCGGAGGACCGCAACAGCTTCAGCCCGGCCTCCAGCCGCTGCGGGTCCAGCTCGACCCACCGGCCGCGCAGCCGGACCAGCGGCGACTTCAGGTCGGCCAGCGACGCCAGCTCCTCGGCGGTCAGCGGCTCGTCGCCGAGTGCCAGCTCCCAGCGGTAGTCGACGAGCGCGTCCAGCCCCAGCTTCCCGGTGTTGGTGGCGACAGCACCCGGCGCGGTACGGCTGCGCGCCCGCAGCCGCGCCCCCAGCCGCGACGAGGAACGCCGCCACCACGACGGCAGCAGCACCCCGAACCCGGCCGCGTGCAGCACCGGCGCGCCCTCGCGCAGGAACCGGTGTGCGCCCTCGGCGTCCAGTTCCATGCCCTCGGGCGCGGCGGTACGCAGCGCGGCGTCCACCTCGGGCCACAGCCGGCTGGCCCGGCCCAGCTCGGCGAGAAGCGTCTCCTGCGGCTCCACGCCCCGGGCGGCGAGCGCCGGTGCGGGCCGCTGCCAGATGTGCGCGGCGTCGACCACGAGTCCCGGCTCGTCGGCCGGGTGCAGGCCGAACTCGACCCGCCAGACGGCGTCCTCGACCAGTTCGGCGACCGGGTCGACGGCCGGCTCGACGAGGCGGAACGTGGCCCGTACCGCGCCGCCCGCGGCGTCGCGCTGCCAGGCGTCCAGTTCGTCGCGCAGCGTCGCCAGCGCGTCCGGCTCGGCCGGGAAGGCGCGTTCCGGGCCGGTGAGCGCGGCCAGCCAGCGCGGCACCGCGCCGACCGGGCGCATCCCCCGGTGCAGCCGGGCGTCGGTCAGCGCCACCCGGGCGGCGGCGTCGACGAGCTCGTCCAGCGCCTCCGCGACCAGCTCACCGGCCCCGACGTCGTCGGCCCGCCCGGCCCACACGTCCTCCGCCGGACCGCTCGGCCCGCTTCGCGGGGCACTTCCTTCCGGCGAGCGCCCGGCGCCGCCGCCCGTCCGGACATCAGCCGACCCCGAGACGACCGCCGCGCCGCCGATGGCAGCCCGCGCGGCCGAGACCTCGGGTCGCCACTCGCGAGCGGCGCAGGCCGCCGGTGGCAACGCCGTCGCCAGGTCGCGCGCCCAGGCCGCGTCGGTGCCGGTGAGCAGTGGCCGCCAGAGCGCCCACGCCGTCGCCACGTCGGCCGCCCCGACGGCCCGCAACGGCCGCCCGGACCCCGCCGCACCCGAGCCGACCGCGCCCGAGGCCGCCGGTGAGCGTCGCGCCGAGGTCCGCCCGCCGGTCGCGGCCGACCCGCCAGCGCCACCACCGGGGTACGCCTCGAGCACGACCGGCAGCAGCCGGCCGCGTACGACCAGGTCGGCGGCGAAGTCGGCCAGCTCGCACAGGTGACGCAGGCTCGCCCCGACCGGGCCCGGCATCGGGGTGCGCAGCAGCGCGTACGCGTCGTCCGGGGCGTACCCCAGGGCGGGAGCCCGCCATCCGGCGCGGGTGACCGGGCCGCGGACCGGTTCCCCGACGGTGGCCCGGACCAGTTCCGGCGAGTCCAGCGGCGAGCCGGCCCGGGTCGGCAGGTCCAGCCGGACGGAGATCGGCTCGCCGGGCGGGCCGTCGAGCGCGGCGGCGAGCGCGGCGTGGTCGGCGGCGAACGGGTGCGGGCGTTCGCGCGGGACGCGGCCGGGACGGCGGGGCGCGCGGGCCGGGAGCGTGCTGTCCTCGGCCCACAGGGCGAGCCCGGCGCCGGGCAACCACAACCCGTGGACGACCAGCACTGCTCCCCCTCGACGGCGCCGGGTCCCGGAGACGACGCCCGGGGGCCAGGATAGGCGGCGGGTCGCGGTTATCGTCGGCGACATGGTCGACCTTCTCGTGATCGGCGGGCTCGGCGTGGACGTCCGCGTCCAGGTGCCCGCCCTGCCGCCACCCGTCGCCGACTCGCTGCTGGTGCCGCCGATCGACCTGCGGATCGGCAACACCGGCTCCGGGGTCGCGCTGGCCGCGCACGCGCTCGGCCTGCGGGTGGCGCTCGTCGACGTGCTGGGCGCCGATGCGGCCGGGGACGTGGTGCGGGCGGCGCTGGCGCGTACCTCGATCCGGACCACGCTCGCGGACGCGCCGGCCGGTACCCGCCGCTCGGTGAACCTGGTCGACCCGGCGGGGCGGCGGATGTCGCTGCACGATCCGCGTCCGTGGTCGGGGCCGGCGCCGTTCGGCGAGGCGGAGCTGGCCGCTCTCGTCGCCGAGACGACCCACGTCCACCTGTCGATCATGGACTGGGCCCGGGACTCGCTGGGGGTGCTGCGCGCCGCCACGTCGGTCTCCACCGACCTGCACGACTGGGACGGCGAGAACGACTACCACCGCCCGTTCGCCCGGATCGCCGACCTGGTCTTCGTGAGCGACACGCGGCTCGGCGAGCGGGCCGTGAAGGAGGCCGCCGAGCTGGCGCCGCGCACGGTGCTGGTCACCGGCGGGGCGGCGGGCGCGACGCTGCACACGCCCGGCGTGCCGCCGACGCACGTGCCCGCCGCCACCCCACTGGGGCCGGTGGTGGACACCAACGGCGCCGGGGACGCGTTCGCGGCCGGGGTGATCGCCGCCCGGCTGCGCGGCGCGGGCGTCCTCGACGCGGCCCGGTACGCCGCCCGGGTGGCCGCCGCCGCCTGCACCCACGACGGGATGGAGTATCCGGATGGGCTGCTGCCCCGCGAGTGACCGGTCAGATCGCGCCGGTCTCGCCGTCGGTCAGCTCGCGCAGGATGTCGGCGTGCCCGGCGTGCCGGGCGGTCTCCTCGATCAGGTGCACCAGCACCCAGCGCAGCGACACCTCGCCGAGCTGCGGGTGCGGCACCACGTGGTCGAGGTCGAACCGGGCGGCGACCCGGCGGGATTCGTCGCAGGCCGCCTCGTACGCGGCGACGAGCGACTCGACGGTGTCGCCGGCGCCCAGCGTGAAGCTGGCGTCGGCGTCGTCCTGCGAGGTGACGTAGACGTCGCCCGGCTCGGGGGCGAACAGGCAGCGGAACCAGTTCCCCTCCACCACCGTCAGGTGCTTGAGCAGCCCGGCCAGGGTGGTCAGCGAGGGCACCAGGCGCCGGGCGGCGTCGGCGTCGGTCAGGCCGCGCGTCTTGCGCAGCACTGTGGCCCGGTGGAAGTCGAGGAACGCGTCGAGGATCGCCCGTTCGCCGCCCGTGCGGGCGAGGACCGGACCGAGTGTCGGATCGATCGTCGGGTGCGCCATCCCCGGACCCTAGTACGCGGTGTGCCCGCCCCGCTGCCCCGCGTGATCCCCCTGCGCGGGCGGGCCGGCCGGGGCAGGATGGGCGCATGGCTTCCACGGTGCAGATCCCCCTGGTGGGCGGTACGGCCGACGGCGAGACCGTCACCGTCGAGCTGGACGTCAACGGCCGCCCGCCGCTGACCCACCACCACCTCGGGTCGAAGGGGCTCGCGGAGGCGCAGATCTACGAGCTGGAGTCGGGCGACCAGCCGGGCCGCGAGTGGGTCTACGCCTGGCGCGGCCCGGCGGTCTGACGGCCCGGCTCACAGCGCGTGCGTCAGCGTGCGGGCCCGGATGCTGTCCAGCACGCTGCGGGTCACCTGCGAGGTGCCGCGCGCCTGCTCGCACACCTCCGCGACCCGGCGCGCGGTCGCGTCGGCCCGGGCCTCCCGCTCGTCCCACAGCCGGTCCACCTCGGCCAGCAACGGGCCCTCCACCTCGCGCTCCACGCCGCGCAGCGCCGGCACACCGAGCCGCTGGGCCAGGTCGAAGACCTTTCCGGCGTACGGCAGCGGCAGGAACGGCGTGCCCATCATGGCCGCGAAGATCAGGAAGTGCAGGCGCATGCCGACCGCGAGGTCGAAGTGGCGCATCAGACCGAGGATCTGCGCCGGGCGGTAGTCGCCGTGCAGGATGCGTCCCCGGTCGGCGGCCGTCATGTGCGACAGCACGCCGTGGGAGTGCCGGATGTCGTCGCGTTCCATCGGCACGAACAGCACGTACGCGTCGATCCGGTGCACCAGGAAGTCACCGATCTGGGCGAGCAGGCGGTGGTAGCCGTCCACGTCGAGCCGTTCGGCGGCCCGGCCCGGCTCGCGCACGCTCAGCCCGACCAGCCGGGAGCCGGCCGGTACGCCCTCCTCACGCAGCCACTGCTGGGGGAACTCCTCCGCTTCGAGCAGGAACGCCGGGTCGGCGGTGACGGTGATCGGGTTGACCAGGCCGGCCTCCTCCAGCACCATCCGCGACTCCTGGTCGCGCACTGTCACCTCGACTGCTTGCGCCAGCGTCTCGCGGACCATGCCGCTGTCCAGCGTGTCGGTGAGCGGGCCGACCCCTACCGCGTACGTGATCAGCGGCAGTCCTCGCTCCTGGGCGACCCGGACCACCCGCAGATAGCGCCGGGCCTCCTTGTCGTAGAGGATCCCGCCGCCGCCGAGGATGAGCAGGTCGAGCTGGTTGAGCACCGGGGACGAGTCGACCCGGCTGACGCCCTCCCACGGCACCGCCTCGACCTCGGGGTGGGCCAGCGCGGTGTGGGCCGGGTTGCGGGAGAAGACGATGATCCGGGCATGCGGCTCGTGGCGGCGCAGATCGTCCAGCAGACCCGTGAGGATCGCCTCGTCGCCGAGGTTGCGACCGCCGTAGGAGCCGAGCACGCCGATGGTCAGTCCGGTGCGTTCCCTCATCCGTTGCTCCTTCCCAGGGGCGTCCGCGCCAGCGTTCCCGCTGGCCGCCCCGGGTTAACGCACGGCGAGGAGGCTCAACCGGTGGCGTTGCCGACCAGACGGGAGACGAGGTCCGTGACCACCTGATCGGTGTCGAACCCGGCGTCGATCGAGGTGGTGAGCAGGTCGAGCAGGAGCCCGTCGACCGCGTAGTGCAGCAACGCCACCTCGTACGCCCCGCCGGGTAGTCCGGCGGCGGTGTGGTGGGCGACGTCGTCGGCGTACCCCCGGCGCAGCACGCCGCCGAGCGCGGCCCGCAGCTCCGGGCGGCGCGCGGCCTCCAGCCGCAGCTCGAACAGCGCCCGGGTGAGGCCCGGTTCGCGGGTGGTGCGGGCGACGATGTCGCGCAGGTAGTCGGTCATCAGCGCGAGTGACGGCTCGCGGCGGCCGAGGCCGGCCAGCACTGCCGGGTCGGGGGCGATCCGGTCGAAGATGCGTTCGGCCAAGCCGGCGAGCAGCGCCGCGCGGGACGGGAAGTAGTTCGAGGTGGTGCCGGTGGGCACGCCCGCCTCGGCGTCGACCGCCCGGTGGGTCAGCCCCCGCGCGCCCGCGTCGGCGAGCACCCTCAGCCCGGCGTCGGCGAGCAGGGTACGGCGTTCCGGATTCCTGGCCACGCGAACACACTAGCAACAACCACGACAGGTGTTGTAGATTCATCGCCGAACCACGACAGCCGTCGTGGATCACCTCGGACATCGGAGCCGGTTTGCGCAAGCTCGTCTACTTCGTCGCCAGCACCCTCGACGGCTTCATCGCCGCGCCCGACGGGACGTTCGACTTCCTCCCGCTGACGCCCGACCTGGCGCCCCACCTGGTGGCCGAGTGGCCCCAGACGCTGCCCACGTTCGCCCACGCCCAGCTCGGCATCGACTCCCCGCCCGCCGGCCGCTTCGACACCGTGCTGATGGGCCGCGGCAGCTACGAGCCGGGCCTGAAGCTCGGTGTCACCAGCCCTTACGCCCACCTGGAGCAGTACGTGTTCAGCCGCTCCCTGCCCCCTGCCGACTACCCGGACGTGCACGTCGTCGACGGTGACCCGGCGGCCCTCGTCCGCGACCTCAAGACCCGCCCGGGGCGCGACATCTGGCTGTGCGGCGGCGGCCGGCTCGCCGGTCAGCTCCTCGACGAGATCGACGAGCTGGTGGTCAAGCTCAACCCGGTGGTCGTCGGCAGCGGCATCAAGCTCGTCGACAGCGGCTTCGACCCGCGACGGCTCACGCTCACCTCGGCGCGACCGTTCGACGCCGGCGTGGTCGTCCTGCACTACACGCGCAACGATTAACCCGGTTGCCCCGGACGGCGGGCGGCACGCACCGTGGAGCGGTGACGAAGACCCGGCTGCACTGGCACCAACTGCCCGCACACGTCCGCGACGGCGTCGAGGCCGTCCTCGGCGACCGGGTGGTGGCGGCGCGGTCCCAGCCGGGCGGCTTCTCCCCCGGCACCGCCGACCGCGTCCGTACCGCAGGCGGTGGCCGGGCCTTCGTCAAGGCGGTCAGCCCGGCGCAGAACGACCGCAGCCCCGACCTGCACCGCGCCGAGGCCCGGATCGCCGCCGCCCTGCCGCCGGACACGCCCGCGCCCCGGCTGCTCGGCAGCTACGACGACGGCGACTGGATCGCGCTCGTCTTCACCGACGTGGAGGGCCGGCACCCGGTCACGCCGTGGCGGGCCGACGAGCTGGCCGCCGTGCTGTCCACGCTGGAGGCGATGGCCGGCGCGCTCACCCCGGCACCGGCCGCCGCACCCACCCCCACCGCCGCCGAACGGCTCGCTCACGACTTCGGCGGCTGGCGGCGCCTCGCCGCCGACCCGCCGGCCGACCTCGACCCGTGGGCCCGGTCCCACCTGCCCGAACTGTGCGCCGCCGCCGAGCGAGGGCTGGCCGCGCTCGACGGCGACACGCTCTGCCACGTCGACGTGCGCGCCGACAACCTGCTGCTCGGCCCGGACGGATCGGTCACCGTTGTCGACTGGCCCTGGGCCTGTCGCGGGCCGGCCTGGCTGGACACGCTGCTCACCGTCGTCAACGTGCAGGTGTACGGCGGACACGACCCGGACGCGCTGCTGGCCGCCCGGCCACTGACGGCAGGCGTGGACCCGGCCGACCTGACGGGTGTGCTGGCCGGATTCACCGGTTTCTTCCTCGACGGCGCCCGCCAGCCCCCACCACCCGGCATCCCCACGGTGCGGGCCTTCCAGCGCCTCCAGGGCGAATCCCTGCTCCCCTGGCTGACCCACCGCCTCACCCCCTGACCCCCGGGCCGGGGATGTCGCCGTCGATCTTGGACTTGTGGCACCTCACAAGGCTCGCCAAAGCCACATCCCAGGCACCACAAGTCCAAGATCGACGAAGCGCGCCGACACGCGTCGGGTTACCCGGGGGTGGGGGTGCCCAGGGGGTCGGCGAACAACGGGGAGAAGCCCAGTTCGGCGGCGCCGATCAGGGTGGCGTCGTAGCCGAGCGCGGACACCCGCAGGCGGGCCTTGTCGCGGGAGATGGGCAGCACGTTGGCGGCGATCCGGCTGCGGACGTGGGCGGCGCAGACCGGAAAGACCTCCTGGAGCGTGCCGCCGAAGATCACCACGCCGGGGTTGAACAGGTTGATCACGTTCGCCACGCCGATGCCCAGCCAGTCACCGATGTGCCGCAGTGCCTCCTGCGCGGCCGGTTCCCCCTGAGCGGCGGCGACGACCGCGCGTACCGCCTCGCGCCCCTTCTCCCGCGCCGGTCGGCCCGCGACGTCGAGCAGCGCCCGCTCGCCGACCTCGGCCTCCAGGCACCCGCGCGAGCCGCAGCCGCAGGGCCTCCCCTGGTACGGGTTCACGAGCATGTGCCCGACCTCGGAGGCGTACCCGCCGTCGCCGTCGAGCAGTTCCCCGCCCACGATGATCCCGCCGCCCACACCGACGTCGCCGTGCAGGTAGACCAGGTTCTGCACGCCGACTCCGGCGCCGCGCTGATGCTCGGCCAGCGCCCCGAGGTGCGCCTCGTTGCCGACCAGGACGGGCAGGCCCAGGTCCAGCCGCCGGGCCAGCTCGGCGCCGAACGCCTGGTCCACCCACCCCATGTCCGGCCCGAACCGGACCATCCCGTCGCCGGGGCGGATCATCCCGCAGTAGGAGGCGCCCACGCCGACGCACACCGACCCGGGTGGCGCGGCGTGGTGCAGCGCCCGTCCGAAGTCGGCGAGCACCGAGACCACGGAGTCGAGGTCGGCCCCGGCCCGCGGCCGTTCCGCCTCCAGCCGCGCCGACACCACACCGCCGAGCCCGACGCGGGCGGCCACGAGCCGGTCCACGGCGATGTCGAAGGCGATGACGTAGACGGCGTCCGACGCGGGACGCACCACACGGGAGGGACGCCCGGCGCGTCCGCTGCCGCCCGCCGTGACCTCCCGGACCAGGCCGGCCGCCGCGAGTTCCGCAGTGAGTGCCATGACCGTGCTGCGGTTGACGCCCATCCACTCGGCCAGCTCGACGCGCGTGACCGGGCCGGTCAGGTGGACGCGCCGCAGCAGCGCGCCGAGGTTGAGCCGGCGGCTGTCCCCCTGCGCGTGCCGGTCTGCTGCCAGACCTTTCAGCATCGACCACTCCGTCGGATGGCGACTGGCTCTCCGAGACCGAGGATAGTTGGCACACATCGACAGCAGCCAGCGCGGAGGCGCTCACCGGACTGCCGAAGTGCGAGTGGAACGCCACGGGTGCCTCCCGGCCCGGGAGGCACCCGTGATGGTCCAGTGACAGCTACTCGGCTTCGCGCACCGGGCTCTGCGGCACCACCATCACCGGCCGGTGGGCGCGGTGCAGCGTGGCCATGGCGACGCTGCCGAGCAGGATCTTGCGGACCGCGGTCCGGCCGCGCGAGCCGACCACGAGCAGGCTCGCCTTGCGCTCGGTGGCGACAGCGGAGAGCGCGTCGGCCACCGCGCGGCCGGGCGCTCCGCCGCCGGCGCGTACGCGCACCGTGGTCACCCCGTCGACCGTCTCCGGCGCGTCCCCCTCGTCGCCGTCGACGGCGACCAGGACGATCTCCCGCTCGGGGAAGAGGCGGCGGGCGGCGGCGAGCGCGGCCTCGGATCCGGCCGAGGCGTCCCAGCCGACCACCACCGGCCCGGCGGCGAGCGCGTCGTACTCGTCGGTCAGCAGCGGGTGCGGCACGACCAGCACGGGACGCGGGCTGTAGTGCACGGCCATGTCGGAGACGCTGCCGAGCACCGCGCGGGCGCCGCCGAGGCCCCGCGAACCGAGCAGCAGCACGTCGGCCTGCTTCTCGTCGGCCAGCTCGGCGAGGCGGAGCCCTTCACCACCGTAGCTGCGGCACACGAGCGGCTCGGCGTCCCAGCCGGCGGCCCGGCCCAGCATCACGCCGACCGCAGTCATCCGGTCGGCCTCCCGGCTGCCCTCGCGCTCGATCGCCTCGACGAACACGTTGATGTTGCGGGTGCCGGTCCAGAGCCGCTTGCGGAGTTCCTCGCTGGCGAACGGAGGCGTCCACAGATGCCCGATCCACGCGTGCGCGCCGGGGAACAGCAGCGCGCCCACCTCGATGGCGGCGCTAGCGGCCGGAGACCCGTCGTAACCCACCACCACTTGCCTGCCGTGCTCGTCGCTCACCGCACCCAACCTCTCTCACCGACGACATCTCACAAGATCGTATCCGGGCCCGGACCGCGTCCGAGCCGGATCATCCGCCACGGAATCATCGGTACGCTGGGCGGATGAGCAGCCCGGACCTGTCGTACCTACTCGACCACACCAGCCACGTGTTGCGTACCCGGGTGGCGGCGGCGCTCGCCGAGATCGGGCTGACCGCACGGATGCACTGCGTGCTCGCGCACGCGCTGCCCGAGGAGCGTACGCAGATCCAGCTCGCCGAGATGGGCGACATGGACAAGACGACGATGGTGGTGACGGTCGACGCGCTGGAGCGGGCCGGGCTGGCCGAGCGGCGTCCGGCGCGTACCGACCGGCGGGCGCGGATCATCGCGGTCACCGAGGAGGGCGCCCGGGTCGCCGCGCGCAGTCAGGAGATCGTCGACCGGGTGCACGCCGAGGCACTGGCGAGCCTGCCGGAGGACGAGCGGAAGGTCTTCCTGCGCGCGCTGGAACGCCTGGCCGCCGGCCATCTGGCCACGCCGGTGCAGAGCCCGAAGCCGGCCCGCCGGGCCCGCCAATAGTCTTTCAATAGATTGTCTGTAACGGAACTATCCGTTACGGTCCTCCTGTCGCACCTCTCGACAGGAGGACTCCATGTCCGCTCCCCGCTCCCGGCAGCTCGCCCTCGGCGTGCTCGCCACCGGCGCCCTGATGACCATCCTCGACGGCAGCATCGTCACCGTGGCGATGCCGGCCATCCAGCGCGACCTGCGCTTCTCCCCCACCGGCCTGAGCTGGGTGGTGAACGCGTACCTGATCGCGTTCGGCAGCCTGCTCCTGCTCGCCGGCCGGCTCGGCGACCTGATCGGGCGCCGGACGATGTTCCTCGGCGGCACCGCGCTGTTCACCGCCGCCTCCGTGCTGGCCGGGGTGGCGGCGAACAGCGCCACGCTCGTCGCGGCCCGCTTCCTCCAGGGCGTCGGCAGCGCGGCGGCCACGGCGGTGAGCCTCGGCATCCTGGTCACGCTCTTCCCCGACGCCGCCGGGCGGGCGCGGGCGTTCGCCGTGTTCGCGTTCACCGGCGCGGCCGGGGCGGCGATCGGTCAGGTCGCCGGCGGCCTGCTCACCGACGCGCTGGGCTGGCACTGGATCTTCCTGATCAACCTGCCGATCGGCCTGGCGACGATCGCGCTCGCGATCCGTACGCTGCCCGCCGACCGGGGCCTGGGCCTGGCCGCCGGGGCCGACGTGGCGGGCGCGCTGCTGGTAACCGCCGGGCTGGTGCTCGGCATCTACACGGTGGTCACGATCGAGCGGTACGGCGCGACGTCCGCGCACACGCTCGGCCTGGGCGCGCTCGCCGCCGCGCTGGTCGCCGGGTTCGTGGTCCGGCAGGCCACCGCGCACCGACCGCTCATGCCGCTGCGGCTGCTGCGCTCGCGCGGCGTCGCCGTGGCGAACGTGGTGCAGGTCCTCACCGTGGCCGCGACGTTCGCGTTCCAGGTCCTCGTCACGCTCTACCTTCAGCAGGTGCTCGGCTATGACGCCACCGGCACCGGGCTGGCGCTGCTGCCGGCCGCTGTCGTCATCGGCGCGGTGTCGCTCGGCGTCTCGGCCCGGCTCAACGCCCGCTTCGGCGAGCGGGCCGTGCTGATCGCCGGGCTCACGCTGCTCGCCGCCATGTTCGCGCTGCTGGCCCGGGTGCCGGTGGACGGCCGCTACCTGCGCGACGTGCTCCCGGTGATGCTGCTCGCCGGCGGGTTCGGGCTGGTGCTGCCGGCGCTCACCGCGCTCGGCATGTCCGCCGCCCGCGCCGAGGACGCCGGTCTCGCCTCCGGGCTGTTCAACACCACCCAGCAACTCGGCATGGCGTTCGGCGTCGCGGTGCTGTCCACGCTGGCCGCCGCGCGTACCTCGGACCGGGTCGCGCTCGGCGACGACCGGGCCACGGCCCTGACCAGCGGCTTCCACGCGGCATTCGCGGTCGGCGCGGGACTCGTGGTGGTCGCCGTCGTGCTCGCGTACGCGCTGCTGCGCCCGCGCACGGCGGCGCGCACCGACGCCCCGGCGCTGGTCGGGTGAGTCAGCCGGGAGCGCGCGCCGGATGGGTGAGGAACGGCAGCACCGCGGCCGGCAGCGCGGGCGAGGCCACCACGTCGTAGTGGGTGAGCCCCGGCAGCACCGCGAGCCGGGACGCGGGCCGGGCGGCACCGTCGCCGCCCGCGTCCCGCCGGCCACCGCCGAGCAGGCCGAAGAACTCCGCCGCGTGGCTCACCGGGATCTCGTCCGCGTCGGCGAAGACCAGCAGCACCGGCATCGGCAACGCGGCCACCTCGGCGGACCAGTCGTAGTCGCGCCGCAGCAGGTCCCCGCTGCGGGCCCAGAGCAGCGGCCAGTCCTGCGGGCGGGGCGCGACCCGCGCGTACCGCTCGTACGGCGGGGTGCCGCGCATGCGTCTCGCGGCGCGCTCGTCGTGGGCGGACATCGCGGCGAGCGTCTCCGGGTACCAGCCGCGCCGCCGGAACGGCGTGGAGACGAGCACCAGGCGGCGGACCAGGGCGGGGTGCTGGATCGCGGTACGCAGGGCCACCCCGCCGCCGAGCGAGTAGCCGAGCACGTCGGCGCGCGGCAGGCCGACGTGACGCAGCAGCCCGGCGACGTCGTCGGCCATCGACTCGTACCGCAGCGGCCGGTCCAGACCGCCGGTGCGGCCGTGGCCCCGCAGATCGACGGCGATCAACCGGCGGCGCGCGGCGAGCGCCTGCCGGACCGGCGCGAACGTCTCGGTCGACCCGTACCCGCCGTGCAGCAGGACCAGCGGCCTGCCGGTGCCGTGCTCCTCGTACCAGATCCGCAGCCCGCCGACGTCCGCATAGCTCACCCGCCGATCGTCGCGCCCCCGGCGCCGTGGCGGGCGCGTTCGCGGACGCCGCTCAGCGGGACGCGCGGGGGCGGGCGCGCAGGTGGGCGCGTTCGCCCTGACTGCCGAAGAGGCTGAGGAACTCCACCCCCTCGCTGTCGGCGCGGCCGAACCAGTGCGGGACGCGGGTGTCGAACTCGGCCGCCTCACCGGGTTCGAGCACCAGGTCGTGCTCGCCGAGCACGAGCCGCAGCCGCCCGTTGAGCACGTAGACCCACTCGTACCCCTCGTGGGTCTTCGGCTCGGGCTCGGACCGCCCACCGGCCGGGATGATCAGCTTGTACGCCTGGATGCCGCCCGCGCGGCGGGTGAGCGGCAGCATGGTCATCCCGAACGCGGCGACCGGCCGCAGGTGGACGCGGGGGTCGCCGGTCGGTGGGGCGCCGACCAGTTCGTCGAGCGTGACGCCGTGCGCGCGAGCCAGCGGGAGCAGCAGTTCCAGCGTCGGCTTGCGGCCGCCGGACTCCAGCCGGGACAGCGTGCTCACCGAGATGCCGGTGGCGGCGGAGAGGTCGGTGAGGGTGGTCTCGCGCTCGCGGCGCAGCGCACGCAGCCGGGGGCCGACCGCGTCGAGGGCCTGATCGAGGTCGTCGTCCATGCCCACGAGTTTGCCACATCAGCAACAGAGTTTGCAGTTCTGCCGAGCCTCGCCGCAATCTGGTCGCGGAGGTGGTCACGATGACCGAGAGCTACGAGGTACTGGTGATCGGCGGCGGCGCGGCCGGGCTCAACGGCGCACTCATGCTGGCCCGGGCACGCCGGTCGGTGCTGGTGGTGGACGGGGGCGAGCCCCGCAACGCGCCCGCCGACGGCGTGCACGCCCTGCTGGGGCACGACGGCGTACCGCCGGCCGAGCTGCTGGCGCGCGGCCGGGACGAGGTGCGCCGCTACGGTGGGCACCTGACCGAGGGCCGGGTCGAGACGGTGGACCGCGACGGCGACCGGTTCGCGGTGGCGCTCGCCGACGGCCGCCGGGTACGCGCCGGGCACGTGCTGGTCGCCACCGGCCTGGTCGACGAGTTGCCCGACGTGCCCGGCCTGCGCGAGCGCTGGGGACGGGACGTGGTGCACTGCCCGTACTGCCACGGCTGGGAGGTGCGCGAGCGGCCGATCGGGGTGATCGGCAGCGGCCCGATGTCGGTGCACCAGACGCTGCTGTTCCGGCAGTGGAGCGACGACGTGGTCTACCTGCGGCACACCGCGCCGCCGCTCACCGACGAGCAGGCCGAGCAGCTCGCCGCGCGCGGCGTGCCGGTGGTCGAGGGCGAGATCGCGGCCGTCGAGACGGACGGGGACCGGCTGACCGGGGTACGCCTGCGCGACGGCCGCACCGTCGACCGCGAGGTGCTCACCGTCGCGCCCCGGATGGTGGCGCGCGCCGGGTTCCTGGCCGGGCTTGGCCTGCGCCCGCAACCGCACCCCAGCGGGATGGGCGAGTACCTGCCGGCCGACGAGTCGGGGCGTACCGATGTGCCCGGGGTGTGGGTCGCGGGCAACGTGACGAACCTGTCGGCGCAGGTCGGCGCCGCCGCGGCGGCGGGCGCCTGGACCGCGGCGATGATCAACGCGGACCTGGTGCAGGCGGAGACCCAGCGGGCGGTCGAGGCGCACCGTGGCGCGCGGGCGGGTGGGTGACCACGAATCACCCCTAACCTGACAATTCTTCCCCTAGGTTGAGTCGGAGAGGGCAGTCGGAACCTGGGGGGCGATGTGAAGGGCTATCCGGCGATCGAGGATCACGGGCTCATCGGCGACCTGCAGACCGCCGCGCTGGTGACCTGTGACGGAACGATCGACTGGTTCTGCGCGCCGCGCTTCGACTCGCCGAGCATCTTCGCCGCACTGCTCGACAAGGACAAGGGCGGCTTCTTCCAGATCGCCCCGCACGAGGTCCGGTACGTCACCAAGCAGCTCTACCTGCCCGGCACACCGATCCTGATCACCCGGTTCATCAGCGCGGACGGCGTCGCCGAGGTGATGGACTTCATGCCTGTGACCGGCGAGCGGGTCACCGACTCGCACCGCCTGGTCCGCATGGTCAACATGGTGCGCGGCAGCATGCGCTTCCGGGTGGAGTGCCGGCCCCGGTTCGACTACGCCCGCGAGCGCCACGAGGTGGAGCGGCACCGCAACGGCTACCTGTTCCGCAGCCCGTCGGCGACGCTCACCTTCAACCCGATCGACCCGGTACGGCAGCTCTGGGCCCAGACCGGCGAGATCCGCATGGAGGACGGCGACCTGATCGCCTACGGCACGCTGAAGGAGGGCGACACCGGCGGGGTGATCCTGGAGACGGGCAGCGACGAACCCCGGATCATCCCGCCGGAAGAGGTCCAGGGCATGTTCGAGTGGACCCGGGACTACTGGCGGCGCTGGGTCGAACGCTCCCGCTACACCGGGCGCTGGCGGGAGATGGTCGAGCGCTCGGCCATCACGCTCAAGCTCATGACGTACGCGCCGACCGGCGCGATGATCGCCGCGCCGACCGCCGCGCTGCCCGAGCTGGTCGGCGGCTCCCGCAACTGGGACTACCGCTACACCTGGGTACGTGACACCTCGTTCTCGGTGCACGCGCTGCTCGGTCTCGGGTTCACCGAGGAGGTCAGCCGGTACATGGACTGGCTGGACGAGCGCATCCGCGAAGCCGGCGACCACCAGGACCCGCTGAAGATCATGTACCGGGTGGACGGCTCCTCGGACCTGCACGAAGAGGTGCTCGACCACCTGGAGGGATACCGGGGCTCCCGGCCGGTGCGGATCGGCAACGGCGCCGCCGACCAGCTTCAGCTCGACATCCACGGCGAGGCGCTGTACGCCATGCACCTCGCCGACGAGCAGGGCATCCGGGTGTCGCACCAGGTGTGGAAGAGCACCGTGCGCCTGGTCGACTGGCTCTGCCACAACTGGGACAAGCGCGACGCCGGGATCTGGGAGAGCCGGCACCACCCCCGCAACTACACGTTCGGCCGGGTGATGTCCTGGGTGGCGCTGGACCGGGCCATCCGGCTGGCCACCCGCACCGGCCGGCCCGGGGACATGAGCTGCTGGACCGAGCAGCGCAACCGGATCTACAACCAGGTCATGGCCCGCGGGTTCCACCGGGAACGCGGCAGCTTCGTGCAGGCGTACGACGAGAACGTGCTCGACGCCGCCCTGCTCTACATGCCGGCGGTCGGCTTCGTCACGCCCAGCGATCCGCTGTGGCTGTCCACGCTGGAGTCGATCGAGCGGGATCTGGTCTCGGACAGCCTGGTCCACCGGTACGACCCGGTGCACTCCCCCGACGGGCTGCCCGGCCACGAGGGCACGTTCAACATGTGCACCTTCTGGTACGTCGAGGCGCTGGCCCGCTCCGGCCGGCTGGACGACGCCCGGCTCACCCTCGAGAAGATGTTCACCTTCAGCAACCACCTCGGCCTGTACGCCGAGGAGATCGCCTCCACCGGTGAGCAGATCGGCAACTATCCGCAGGCGTTCAGCCACCTCGCGCTGATCAACTCGGCGCTGACGGTGAACGACCTGCTCGACGCCGAGGCCTCCGCCCGCCTGCGCCGGTAACTCCGGCGATCTCCGGTCCCGCTCCGGGTAGCCTTGACCGCATGAGGTTCCACGCCGCCGTCATGAAGCCCTGGTCCCTCCGCTGACGGCGGCAGGGTGACCGGCTTCTTCTGACGTACCAGCTCTGCTCCGCCGTCCTGGCGTTCCCGCCGGGCGGTGTCCTCGCGCTGCCCGGCTCCACGACGAGCCGAAGAGCGGACTGTGAACAACCTCGACCACATTCCTTCGTCCCCATCCATCTCAGGCGGTTCGCTGCCCGCCGGGCACCGGGCGCACGTCCGGGCCGACGGCGTCCGCGTCATCCGCGGCGGCCGGGTCGTGCTGTCCGACGTCGGCGTGACCGTCTCCGCCGGCTCCCGCCTGGCGGTCGTCGGCGAGAACGGCCGCGGCAAGACCACACTGCTGCACGTGCTGGCCGGCATCCTCGTGCCCGACCAGGGCACGGTGGAACGGCTGGGCACGATCGGCGTCGCCCGGCAGAACCTGGAGGCGCGCCACGGCGAGACGGTGGGCACGCTCGTCCGGGAGGCGATCCGGGAGTCCGAATGCGCGCTGCGGGCACTGGACGACGCCGCCGGCGCGCTGGCCGAGAGCCGGGCGGGCGCGGACGACGCGTACGCCGCCGCGCTCGACGCGGCAACCCGGCTGGACGCCTGGGACGCGCAACGTCGCGTCGACGTGGCGCTGGCCGGTCTCGACGCCTGCCCGGACCGGGACCGCCCGCTGGCGACGCTGTCGGTCGGCCAGCGCTACCGGGTCCGGCTGGCATGCCTGCTCGGGGCGCGGGTCGACCTGCTGATGCTGGACGAGCCAACCAACCACCTCGACGCGGCCAGCCTGGCCTTCCTCACCGCGCGGCTGCGCGAGCACCCGGGCGGCGTGGTGCTGGTGACCCACGACCGCGCCCTGCTGCGGGACGTGGCCACGGAGTTCCTGGACCTCGACCCCAGCCCGGACGGGCGCCCACGCCGCTACGCCGGGGACTACGACGCCTGGCAGGACGGGCGCAGTCGCGACTTCGCGAACTGGGTACGGGACCACGAGGCGCAGCAGGCCGAGCACCAGCGGCTGGCCGACGCGGTCCGGGAGGCGCAGGGCCGGCTCAGCACCGGCTGGCGTCCGGAGAAGGGCCACGGCAAGCACCAGCGCCAGTCCCGCGCCCCCGGCCTGGTCCAGGCGCTGCGACGCCGGCAGGAGGCGCTCGACGAGCACCGGATCACCGTCCCGGAGCCACCGCAGCCGCTGCGCTGGCCGCCGCTGGACGCCCGGGCCGGACTGCCGATCCTGCGGTGCCACGACGTGACGGTCGCAGGGCGTCTGCGTACCCGGGTCACGCTCACGCTCGACGGCGGGGACCGCCTGCTGGTGACCGGGCCCAACGGCGCGGGCAAGTCGACGCTGCTCTCCGTGCTGGCCGGCGACCTCGTGCCGTCGACCGGCGAGGTTCGCCACCCGTCCGGCGCGCGGGTGGCGTACCTCGGTCAGGAGGTGCCCGACTGGCCTCCCCTGATGCTCGCCCACGACCTGCACGAACAGCACGTGGGCCGGTTGCGCTCCACCGGACGCCTCGGCTCCGGCACGCCTCTGCCGCTGGGCGCGACGAACCTGCTCGACGCCGAGGCCCGGCGTACCCCGGTCGGCCGGATGTCGCACGGACAGCAACGGCGGCTGAACCTGGCGCTCCGCCTGGCCGAGCGTCCCGACCTGCTGATCCTCGACGAACCCACGAACCACCTGTCCGCGCCGCTCGTCGACGACCTCACCGCGGCCCTGCTGACGACCCGGGCGGCGGTAGTCGTCGCCACCCACGACCGGCAGATGCTCCACGACCTGGCGGCCTGGCCCACGCTGCCGCTCACCGCCCCGGCCCCGGACCGGCGGGTGGCGGCGTTCGCCCCTCCGGTGACGCCAGGTCGTTCGGTCACGGAGGGTCATGCGTCTCGGGAAGAGTGATACACCGAGCGATATGCCTGAGAGTCATGAATATGCCTCTCAGGCATATTCACTTCTCATCACCACGTCCTCACCGGGCTGGACCGGCTGGCTACTGTGGGGTCCCGGGACAGTCGGCGAAGGAATGGCGGGATGGCTGTCGACGGAGCGGACGCCGGGCACGTCGGCCGCCCCTAGCGCTACGAGGAGGCCGTCCTCGGCCTGCTGCGGGGCGACGGGGCGACCGCGCTGACAGCCGGCCTCTGGCTGCTCGTCACGTCGCTGTTCACCGGCCGGCAGCAGGCGACGTGATAGCGGTCCGCTACGACCCCCGGCACCCCACCCACCTGCGGGAAGCCGACGCGCCGATCTGGCGGTGGCCGGACTTCCTGGCGACCGTGCCGCCGGCCGTGGCGGGCCGCCTCGTCGTACCGGCGGAATGGATGCGGTTCCGGCGGCGGCTGCGGGAGCGGCGCGGCTGAGCAGTCACCGCCCCCGCGGACCGGCCGCGCGGGTCCACCCGACGAAGCGGCGGTGCAGCGCGCCGGCAGGCGCCCACGGCATGTCCTCGGAGGCCTGCACGAGGTAGGCGCCGAGGTACAGGGTCAGCGACACGGGCGCACCGGCGTACTCCGCGCGCAGTTCCCGTCTCCGCGTGGGGCACGGCCAGGGCAGGTCACAGCCGCCGCAGCTCCAGACCGGCATGACCGGGCCGTGGGTGGTCACCGCGCACCTTCCAGGAACCGCGCGGTGACCGCCCGCGCCTGCCTGCTGGTCGCCCATTCCACCTGCCAGCAGGGGTACGGAGTCAGCCGTGACCACCAGGCCCGGCACCCGGCACACATGCCGTCAAGTCCTCGGACGTGTACCGCGAGGATCGTCTCTTCCGGCCCGCCGATCACTCGTCGCCCCCCTGCGGCCACTGACCACGATTGATCGGAATCCGATGCCGCGAATGGCAGGGCAGATCGGCACCGCACCGGCAGACCCGTGTCCACCGCCGCCAGCACCAGACCGGCCGATGCCGCCGGGCCAACGTCAACGCTGCGGCGGACAGGTACGCGTCCCTCGCCGCGAGCCGCCTCAGCAGCGGCGAGAGGTCGCCTCTTTGTCGCCCCTCGGTCCACCGCGTGGATCTGTTCGCTCCGGCTCATCGACGGTTCGTCGCCAGTGCTCGGCATCTCCACCTCCGCCAGGAGAAACGCGGCGGCCCTCTCAGCCGCCACCAGTCCACAGTGACGTCTGGGTGTCACTGATCGCGACGGCACGAGAGCCGACAGTCCGACTCCATAGGTGGCGACATTTAGGCGACATAGCATTATCGTGGCGGGCATGACCGCCCCCAACACGGTTCTGCGCGGCGTCCGCACCGGAATGCGCATGAGCCAGGACGACTTCGCCCGCGCGCTCCAAGCCGTCGGCCACCGCGTCGGCGAACCCAACGACGCCAACAAGCGACTCGTCCAGCGATGGGAGTCCGGTGCGATCGCCGCACCGCGCCCCGTCTACGCTCGCGCGCTGGAGGTCGTGACCGGCCTGCCCATCTCACTGCTCGGCTTCGCCGCGGTGCCCGGTGGGCACGTGGCCGACGACCAACACGGTGGCTACGACCTGACCTCACCCGTATCGAGCCTGGCTACGCCCACGCCGACATCGAAGTCCGCCACGGCCCACAGGTCGTACGAGGGCGTGTGGCTCAGCCGCTACCAGTACTACTCCAGCGGCCGGGAGGAGTCCTTTGCCGGACAGCACTTCGTCGTCCTGCTGCAGCACGGCGACAGGCTGACCGCGCGCAGCCTGCCCGGATCGGCGTCCTCGTCCCTGTCGCTGGACCTGACCGTGGACGGCGCCGTCATCACCGGCACCTGGGTGGAACAGACGGACCCGGCCGGTTACTACCGGGGCGCCCGCTATCACGGGGCGATCCAGCTCCTGGCCGAGCCGACCGGCCGACGGATGGCCGGGAAGTGGGTCGGATTCGGCAAGGACATGGACGTGAACACCGGCCCGTGGGAGTTCGTCTTCCGCGACGCGTCGACCTCCAAGGCGACGCTGGACCGGTACAACACGCCGGCGACGTAGCAAGCGCCGCGCCATCGCCTCGACGTCGGACAGGAGCGGTGCCGGCGTCGACTACTCTGCATCGGAACACGGCAGGGCACGGTGCCCAGTTCCAGCGAAGCCGCACGTCGTGCCCGCGATACAACAGGAGAACGCTGTGACAGTCCGCGCCGCGGGCCGCCCACTGACCCGACTGGAAGCCGCCCAGGCGCAGGCAGAGCACGCGCTCGGCGCCCGCAAGGCCAAGCGGATCGCGATGTTCGGCAACGGCACGCTGTATGTCAAGGCCGGCACGATGGCGCAGGTCATGTCCTGGCTCATCGACTTCGTGGTGTGCCTGTTCGCTGTCGCGGTAGGTGTCGTCGCCCTGTCCGTGGTGGACCGTGCGGTGACCCTCTCCGGCGGCGCCCTCGCCGGGGCGGTGCTCGCGTTGTTCGTACTGGTGCCGGTGCTCTACGGCCTCTGCTACGGCAACGGCCGGGCGCTCGGCGGGGTCCTCACCGGCACGCAGCTCGTGCGGGTCAAGGACGGCAGCCGGATCGGCCTCAAGGCGTGCTGGGCCATGCTGGTCCGGACGCTGTTCATGCCGGTCCTGTCCGTCGTGCTGGTGGTGACCGCGTTCAGTACCGGTTCCGCGGATGCGCCCGGTTCGCTCGTGCGGACCAGCATCGACCCGGACGCCACCCGACGCCTCCACGCCGCAGGCATCCGCTGACCCGTCACCACACCGCACCGCGACGGCCGACGCCGCTCTCGTCCATCGCCTAGCCTCTCGGGCGTGGAGCACCTGCGCGACCTCGCCGTCCGGCTGGCGATGGACGAACCGGTCGGCGACGACCTGCCGATGGCGGCTGCTCACGCTCTGACCCGAGGCGTCGACTCGCCGGGCCTGCGTGAGCTTGCCGGCCTGTCGAGGGGCCAGTCGCGGGAGGCGGTCGATCTGTTCCGGCAGGCGATGGACGAACTCGGCTCGCCGGTGCCGGACGAGCGCGGCGCTCGGCTGCACCTCATGCGTCAGGTAGCGGCGAGCATCGTTGCGGGAGAGGGCGACGCCGAGGACCTGGCCCACGAGATCTACTGCCAGGCGGCCGAATCCCAGTTGCCGGAGCTGCGACCCGTGGCCGATCGCTTCCTGGAGCTGTACGTCGGATGGGGCACGGCATACGACCAGACAAACGAGGCCGTAGCGGCCACGAAGGCGGCTGCCCAGTCGTTCCTGAACGACCATCCAGCCTCAACGGCTCCCGAAAGTCTCGCAAACAGCGGTGATCGCGAGGGAGCGAGCCCTTGACCGGCTGCGGACACTGGGGGCAGGCATCTGACCCGGGAGGTCGACATGCGCTGGGTGATCCTCGTACTCGTCATCGCGGCCGCCGTGTTCGTCGTCGGCCTGCTGCGTCGTCGTCGGCAGACACCCGTGGACGGCCGCCAGGTACGTGACCTCCGGGCGTCCGCCGAGGCACGCCGCCGGCTCGACGACCATCGGAATCGTACGGACGGCAGCAACACCGGCAGCGGCGGCGTGGGCGGCTGGAGTTCCTGACCGCTCCGGCAGATCACGGACGGTCCGCGCTTCTCCCGCACTCCTGATGGCGGAACCTTCGCCGCGGACGGCACGGGCAAACGCCGGACGTGATGAGCCATATGCTGCACCCCGAGTGGAAGCGGGGATTCGTGGGGATCGTTGATCGGGTTCGCGGCGGATCCTTCGTCGCCGGCGTACTGGTGGTACTGGGCCTTGCCGGCTGCGTCACACGAGCCGACCCGCCACCGCCTCCGGCACCCTCCGTGGATCCGTCACCGTCGGCATCGCCCACCGAGCAGGAGGCGCTGATGGCGACGATTCGCCAGCTGGTCGAGCGGGCCGATGTCGGCGACGACATCCGGGAGCGCACGATCGAGGTCGGCGAGCCCTACAACCCCTGCGACCTGCTCATTGCCGACCCCGACCGGTCGAGCGGGAGCGGCTTGGAGTTCGACCAGGTGTGGGGCGCGGGCCTGGAGGTCAACCCCGTAGGGATCTTCGTCGACGTGCAGCCCCCGACAACCCTTCTGAACGTCACGGTGATCGGTCTGGGCGATGCCTCGGCGGCCGCTGCGGCCGCGCGTACGGCGCGCGCCGCACGTTGCCCGAGTAAGGATTTCCCACTCAACATCGGGATGGCCACCGCCCGGTGGGGCGCACGCACGATGCCCATCGGATCGACGAGCGCGCGGCTGACCACGGCGACGGTGAGCCGGGTGAACCCGGAAAGCGCCGAAGGAATGCCGTTCCTGCCCGGCAACGCGCGGCTGATCTTCGCGCACGGCTCGCTGCTCATCAGCGTCGAGGCGCTCACCTTCTGGCCGCCCAAACTGAACACTGCCACCGAGGTCACCGCAATCGCTCAGGAGAAGGCGACGTCCCTGGCAACGGCGATCGTCACTACCGTCTCCGCGCCAGGTTAGAACCGAGCCGCCCCGCCGGCGTCGACACACGCCGGCCGTGTGACTGGCATCAGCGACTGTCATCCAGGTTCGCTCAAAAGACCGCAACCCCGAACCACAAGGTGCATTCTCAGCCCACGGCAGAGGACGAAATGGACAACCGTACCGACCCGATCGAAATCATCGCCCGGGTATCAGAGAACCAGGGTAAGCAACGGGCCCTAGAGGTCTGGCTCTACAAGGCCCACAAGGAAGGCTGGCCTGTGACAGTGGATTCGTCCTCCGTCGACCAGCCGGGCAACGAATGCGGAGTGGTGGCCATCGAGGGACTGAAGTACCGGATCCGTCACACGAAGCGAGTCCGGCGACGGGTCGCCATCGTGCCCGCAGGGCAGCATCTGACCGCCGCTGCCGTCGACTCGGCCACGGGCAGGTCCGACGGCATCACCTGGACCTGGGAGTTCGACCATGCCGCGTGGGCCGAGCCGATGATCGACGATCACTAGCGCGGGCGAAGCACGAACGACGCACCGCGTAACGGCATTCTGCGGCCATGAGGCCGCAGCGTGTCCGCGCCGCCGTGGGGCATCTGCGGGTACGGGCATCTGACGTCGAGGAGGGTCGTCATGACGTTGGTCAAGAAGGGCTCTCGGCTCATCACGGTGGACGGGGTCACCTACAGGTGGCGCGTACGCGGCAGACCGACCTATGCCCAAGCGCTGTGTGAGGCTCCACTCGCTGTCGCTGTCGAACAGGTCGGCTGCAAGGGCAGGGTGTTGCTGGTCCGCATGTCTCAGGATCATCCAAGCAACTGGTTCGGCACGCCAGTCGTCCCCGTACTTCCGTCGACTGTCGCGGCGATAGTCCGGAAGGCGCTGGCCGAGGGATGGCAACCTACCCAGCCGGGCACGACCATCCACATGACTGCGCCCGCGGGCTGATGACACGGCGCATCGGTGACCGGGCCATGTTCGCGGTGGAGATCGGCGAGGTCGAGCCGCACCAACTCCGCGTCGTCGAACTGTGGGCGGCTGGTCAGAGGTTGACCACCGAGGACAACTGGGCCTTCCTCCCGTTCTTGATCCGCGTCATGCGGTCGAGCACAGCGCAGGTCCGCCGAGGCACACGTACGGACGCTGCCGAGGCAGCCTGCTGAAAGATGGTGGGCGCGGCAGGTTTCGAACCTGCGACCCCTCGCTTGTAAGGCGAGTGCTCTCCCACTGAGCTACGCGCCCGGAACGCCCGTACGGCGGGCCGGAGCGGCCAGCTTACCTGCCCGCCTCCGGCCCCGCGCAACGACGTGCCTGGGGTGTGGGACTCAGGCGGCGACGGCCTCGGCCAGCGCCTTGCGCCAGCCCTGCTGGTCGCGCGCCTCGCCGGGCATGTTCATCTCGGCGAACCGGACCACGCCGGCCTTGTCGATGACGAAGGTGCCCCGGTTGGCGATGCCTGCGACGTCGTTGAAGACGCCGTACGCCTGCGCCACCGCGCCGTGCGGCCAGAAGTCCGCCAGCAGCGGGAACTGGTAGCCCTCCCGGTCGGCCCAGATCTTGTGGGCGTACACGGAGTCGACGCTGACGGTCAGCACCTGGACGTCGTCGTTGACGTACTCGTTGAGGTTGTCCCGCACCTCGCACAGCTCGCCCTGGCAGATGCCGGTGAAGGCGAGCGGGTAGAAGACCAGCAGCACGGTCTTGCTACCGCGGAAGTCGGAGAGCCGGACCTCCTGGTTGTTCTGGTCCTTGAGCAGGAAGTCGGGCGCCTCGGCGCCAACCTCGATGGGCATGCGTGCTCCCTCGGGATCGGGTCTGGAGATGATCAGCCTGCCACACCCGGCGACCTCGGTCGCCGGATGTGCGGCGCCGCCCTACTTCTTGCTCTTGGACCCGCGACGCATGACGAGGCGGGCCCCGCTCCAGTCGCGGCCGGCGTTGATGGTGGAGGTCTGCTGGAGCCCGGCGGTCTGCGCGCTCTCCGCGACCTCGCTCGGCTCGACGTGGCCGTCGCGGCCGGCCTTCGGGGTCAGGAGCCAGACCACGCCGTTGTCCGCGAGCGGCCCGAGGGCGTCGACGAGGAGCTCGAACAGGTCACCGTCGCCGTCTCGGTGCCAGACCAGAACCGCGTCGACAACCTCGTCGGTGTCCTCGTCGACGAGTTCCCCACAGCGGTCGGTCAGGGCGTCCCGGAGATCGGTGTCGACGTCGTCGTCGTAGCCCATCTCCATGACGACCATGCCCGGCTCGATACCGAACCGGTCCGCCAGGCTGCGTACCCCGTCGGCCTGGCCAGCGGTCGCGCTCACTGTCGAGTGCCTCCTCATCTATCCCTGCTCGTGGCGTCGGGTGACACCGTCGGGCTCAGTCCACACAGTTGCGGCTCGCCGCGCAAGTGGCGCACCGGGTGGAACGGAATTTACCGTGCCAGCAGCGTACGGGCACCCTGGGTGATGGCTTCCGCGGAGACCAGAACCTGACGGGCAGCCGGACCTAATGGTACAAACGAGTCAAGTGCGGCTACGCGGCGCGCGGCGCCCACGTACCCGGTGTCGACGAGCGCGGACAGCACGCCCTCGCCCACCCCGCCGGTTCGCCGCGTCTCGTCCACCACCAGCACCCGGCCGGTCGCCGAGGACTCCCTGATGATGTCGGCCACCGGCAGCGGGGCCAGCCAGCGCAGGTCGACCACCCGGCTGCCCACGCCCTCCTCGGCGAGCGTGGCGGCGGCGCGCAGCGACATCCGCACTCCGTTACCGAACGTAATGATGGTGAGGTCCTCGGCGGAGCCGATCCCGTACACGCGGGCCCGGCCTATCGGCACGTGCCGGTCGGCCCAGGCGCCCGGTTCGGCGTACTCGGCGGTCCACTCGTCGTCACCGTCCGTGTACAGGTCGCGCACGTGGTAGAGCGCGATCGGCTCCACGAACACGCAGACGCTGCCGTCCACCCGGGCCGCCGCCAGGCAGGTCCGCAGCATCGGCGCGGCGTCGTCCGGCCGGGCCGGCACGGCCACCACCAGGCCCGGTACGTCGCGCAGCGCCCCCAGCGAGTCGTCGTTGCGGTCGTGGCCGCCGAGTCCGTCCGGGCTCGCCAGGCCGGGCACCCGCACCACCATCGGGTTGCGGAACGCGCCCCGGGAGAGGAACCGCATGGTGGCCGCCTCACCGCGGAGCTGGCCCTCGGCGCCGTGCAGCAGCGTCAGGTGGCGGATCTCCGGCACCGGCAGCAGACCGGCCAGCCCGGCGCCCAGCCCGAGCCCGAGGATCGAGGTCTCGTCCGGCAGCGTGTCGAACACGCGCGCCGCCCCGAACCGGTCCCGCAGCCCTTCGGTCACCCCGTACACCCCGCCCCCGGCGGCGACGTCGTGGCCGAACACCGCCGTACCGGGATGGTCCAGCATGCCGTCGGCGAGCGCGGCGTTGATGCTCTGCGCCAGCGTGAGCGGGCCGGTCAGCTCCGGCGGCTTGCCGCCGAACGCCTCCGCCCGCGCTCCGGCGCCCGGCCCGGCCGCATGCGCCGCCGCCTCGGCCACCGCGCGGGACACCCGCACCGGCCGGCGTGGCGCCAGTTCCCGCACGATCTCGACCGGGGCGGCGAGCTTCGGCTCGTCCAGCACCTCCTCGGCGACGCGGCGCAGCTGCCAGCCCCGCTCGTCGTAGCGGGCGAGCAGTTCCTCGCCACTGGCGTACCCGGAGGTCACCAGCAGCCGCGCGGTGGCCAGCAGCGGGTCGCGGGCCGCGTCGCCGTCACAGTGCTCCATCAGGCGGACCACGCTCAGGTGCAGCACGGCGGGCCGCCGCTGCCGGCGTACCCACTCCGCCGCCTCCGCCGCGACCCGGTAGGTCGCGGCCACGTCCGTGCCGTCGGCGGCGAAGTACCTGATGCCGGGCCGGGCCCGCAGCGTGGTGGCCACCCAGCCCTCGGCGGACGCGCCGCTGTCCGCGCAGACGAACAGCACCGGGATGCGCAGGCCGGTGTGGTCGTACCAGCCGGTCGTGTTCAGCGCGGCGGTGGCCGTGGCGTGGTCGACCGCGCCGTCGTCGAAGGCGCAGACAACCACGGCGTCGGCGGGCCACTGCGCCGCCTCGGCCTCGCCGTCGGCGGGCCGCGCGCCGCGGCGCAGCCGCTCCAGCGCCAGCCCCAGGCCGACGGCGCGCGGCAGGTGCGAGCCGGCGGCGGAGATGGTCGGCACGACCGCCAGGTCGGCGCGGCCGAAGACCTTCGCCCGCCCGCCGGCCGCGGGTTCCTCGGCGGAGGCGACGATGCCGCGCAGCACGTCGCGCGCCGCCGCCGCGAACGCGTCGTCGGGCGCGGGCTGCGGCAGATCGGGTACGACGACAGTCGCGTCCCCGTCCGCGTCCACGACGATCCCGGCGCCCACGGGCAGGCTGGCCGCCTCCGTCTTTTCCGGTTCCGGTTCCGGTTCCGGTTCCGGCTCCGGCTCCGGCTCCGGCTCCGGCTCCGGCTCCGGCTCCGGCTCCGGGAAGGTGACGGGGAAGGCGCCGCCGGCCTGGGCGACGCGCAGGCAGTAGAACGCGCCGGAGCGGGCGTGCAGCAGCGCGGGGTCGGTCGGCCGCAGCGCGGCTGCCACCGCGGCGTCGCCCTCGTGACCGGCCGACTCGATCGTGTAGTACCCCTCACCGAAGCCGGACAGCCACCGGCCGGCCAGGTCGAGCAGCCGGCTGGTCAGCTGCGCGTCGAACAGGGCCAGTGCCTGCGCCCCGGTCAACGCACCGCCGTCGGGCAGCGGTTCGCCCAGGTCGCGCCGCTGGTCGGGCGCCCCGAGCGCGGCCAGTTCGGCTCGGAGCCGGTCGTCGAGATCGTGCGGGGTGGTCACGCGGACAGCATTACCGACTCGGGCCCGCCTCGCCCACTCGGACACGTTCCGCCCGGCGTGGCTCAGACCTGCCCACACTCCGTCGGGCAGCCCCCGTCGGAGACCTTGAGCACCAGGTTCCGCAGTGTGGCCAGTTCTTCGGTGCTCAGGGCGTCGAGGAGTCGGGAGTCCGACATCACCTGGCGGACCCGCTCGCGTACCTGCCGCCCCCGCCCGGTGACGACGAGCGCCTTCTGCCGCCGGTCGGCCGGGTCGGTACGCCGTTCCACCAGCCCGGCCTGCTCCAGCTTGTCGGCCAGTCCGGTGACGTTCGACCTGTCGCAGCCGAGCTGCGCGGCGAGGTCGCGGGCCGGGAGCGGGCGGTCCGGGTCCAGCTCGTGCAGCGCCCGGGCGACCGCCGGGGTGAGGCCCAGTGCCGCGATCCCCTCGTGCTGGTGGTGCCGCATCGCGGCGGCGACGTGCAGGATCCGGCGCACGGTCTCCCCGGCCAGGCCGGCCCGGTCACGGGCGGTGGGAACGGTGGAATGCGCCATCCGTTCATGTTATGGCGAAGTCGATCTTCGTTCATCCGAACGGTCAGGCACCTCGTGCAACCGATTGCCGATCATGAAGCGCTGTTCGGCGGAAACTCCCGCCCGGTCGTCCGCGCGTCAGCCGGCCAGGAACGAGAAGCGGACCTGGCGGTCGGCGTTGTCGCCGTTGGTGTCGACCAGGCAGATCGACTGCCAGGTGCCGAGCTGGAGCCGCCCGCCGAGCACCGGCAGCGTCGCGTACGGCGGTACGAACGCCGGCAGCACGTGGTCGCGGCCGTGCCCGGCTGAGCCGTGCCGGTGCCGCCACCTGTCGTCGGTGGGGAGCAGGTCGTCGAGCGCCCGCAGCAGGTCGTCGTCGGACCCGGCGCCGGTCTCGATGATCGCCAGCCCGGCGGTGGCGTGCGGGACGAAGACGTGCAGCAGTCCGTCGCCGGCGCCGGAGACGAACCGTTCGGCCTCGCTCGTGATGTCCCGGACGGTCGGACGGGAGCCGGTCCGGACGGTGATCACCTCACTGCGCATACGGCGCATTCTGCCGCAGTGCCCGGATCCCCGCCGCGTCCGCCGATAGCGCATCCGGCGATCGCGCAAAGTTACTGATGGGTACCTGTGTTGAGCGTCGCGTCTGGGGGTGGGAGAGGTGACGACACGCGCCACCAGGGGGCAGGATGGCGCTAGAGACCTATCCCACACGAAACCGAGGGAACGCCTGTGGCTACGGAACGCAAGCGCCCGGTGATCACCGCTGGTCTGCCGAGCCAGCTTCCGGACATCGACCCTGAAGAGACCAGCGAATGGGTTGAGTCACTCGACGGTGTCATCGACGAGCGCGGGACAAAGCGAGCCCGGTACGTCATGCTGCGCCTGCTGGAGCGGGCCCGCGAGCGGCAGGTCGGGGTGCCGTCACTGACCACCACCGACTACATCAACACGATCCCGCCGGAGCGCGAACCGTGGTTCCCGGGTGACGAGCACGTCGAGCGGCGGCTGCGGGCGTACATCAGGTGGAACGCCGCGATGCTGGTGCACCGGGCGCAGCGCCCGGAGATCGGCGTCGGTGGCCACATCTCCACGTTCGCCAGCTCGGCGTCCCTCTACGAGGTGGGCTTCAACCACTTCTTCCGGGGCAAGAACCACCCCGGCGGCGGCGACCAGATCTTCTACCAGGGCCACGCCTCCCCCGGCATGTACGCGCGGGCGTTCCTCGAGGGCCGGCTCAGCGAGAACCAGCTCGACGGGTTCCGGCAGGAGCTGTCGCACCCCGGTGGCGGGCTGCCGTCGTACCCGCACCCGCGGCTGATGCCGGACTTCTGGGAGTTCCCCACCGTCTCAATGGGCCTCGGCCCGCTGAACGCCATCTACCAGGCGCGGTTCAACCGCTACATGCAGCACCGCGGCATCAAGGACACCTCTCAGCAGCACGTCTGGGCGTTCCTGGGCGACGGTGAGATGGACGAGGTCGAGTCGCTCGGCGCGATCGGCGTAGCCGCCCGCGAGGAGCTGGACAACCTCACCTTCGTGATCAACTGCAACCTCCAGCGCCTGGACGGACCGGTCCGCGGCAACGGCAAGGTCATGCAGGAGCTGGAGGCGTTCTTCCGGGGCGCCGGCTGGAACGTCATCAAGGTCGTCTGGGGCCGCGAGTGGGACCCGCTGCTCGCCGCGGACACCGACGGCGCGCTGGTCAACCTGATGAACACCACGCCCGACGGTGACTACCAGACCTACAAGGCGGAGTCCGGGGCGTACGTGCGGGAGCACTTCTTCGGCCGCGACCCGCGGACCCGCAAGATGGTCGAAGGGCTGACCGACGACGAGATCTGGAACCTCAAGCGGGGCGGCCACGACTACCGCAAGCTCTACGCGGCCTACAAGGCGGCGATGGAGCACACCGGCCAGCCGACGGTGATCCTCGCCAAGACGATCAAGGGCTGGACGCTCGGCTCGCACTTCGAGGGCCGCAACGCCACGCACCAGATGAAGAAGCTGACGCTGGAGGACCTGAAGCTCTTCCGCGACCGCCTCTACCTGGACATCCCGGACAAGCAGCTGGAGGAGAACCCGTACCTCCCGCCGTACTACACCCCGGGCGAGAAGTCGGACGAGATCGCGTACCTGAAGGACCGGCGGCAGCAGCTCGGCGGCTACCTGCCCACGCGCAGCACCGCGCGCAAGACGCTGGCCATCCCTGGTAGCGAGCGGTTCTCCGACGTCAAGCGCGGGTCGGGCAAGCAGAAGGTCGCCACCACGATGGCGTTCGTCCGCCTGCTCAAGGACATCATGAAGGACAAGGAGTTCGGCAAGCGCTGGGTGCCGATCATCCCGGACGAGGCCCGTACCTTCGGTATGGACTCGCTGTTCCCGACGCAGAAGATCTACTCGCCGCACGGCCAGCGCTACACCGCCGTCGACCGGGACCTGTTCCTGTCCTACAAGGAGTCGACGACCGGCCAGATCCTGCACGAGGGGATCAACGAGGCCGGGTCGGTGGCCTCCTTCACCGCCGCGGGCACGGCGTACGCCACCCACGGTGAGCCGATGATCCCGCTGTACATCTTCTACTCGATGTTCGGCTTCCAGCGCACCGGCGACGGATTCTGGGCGGCGGCGGACCAGATGGCTCGGGGTTTCGTGCTCGGCGCGACCGCCGGCCGGACCACGCTCAACGGTGAGGGCCTCCAGCACGAGGACGGCCACTCGCTGCTGCTCGCCGCCACCAACCCGGCGGTGGTCTCCTACGACGCGGCGTTCGCCTTCGAGCTGGCGCACATCGTGGAGAACGGCCTGCACCGGATGTACGGCGAGGCGCAGGAGAACATCTTCTACTACCTCACCGTCTACAACGAGCCGATCTTCCAGCCGGCCGAGCCGGAGGGTGTGGACGTCGAGGGCATCGTCAAGGGCATCCACCGCTACTCCCCCGCGCCGCAGGTCGGCGAGGACGCGCCGAAGGCGAACATCCTCGCCTCCGGCACCGGCATGCAGTGGGCGCTCAAGGCCCAGCAGCTGCTCGCCGAGGACTGGGGCGTGGCCGCCGACGTGTGGTCGGTGACGTCCTGGACCGAGCTGCGCCGCGACGCGGTCCAGTGCGAGGAGCACAACCTGCTCAACCCGGGCGAGGAGCCGCGGGTGCCGTACATCGCGCGGAAGCTGGCCGACGCCGACGGGCCGAAGGTCGCGGTCAGCGACTGGATGCGCGCGGTACCGGACCTGATCGCCCGCTGGGTACCCGGGGACTACACCTCGCTCGGCACCGACGGGTTCGGCATGTCGGACACGCGGCACGCGCTGCGCCGCCACTTCCACGTGGACGCCGAGTCGGTGGCGGTGGCCACGCTGCGCCAGCTCGCGCTGCGCGGCGTGGTGCCGGCGCACGTGCCGGCCGACGCGGCCCGCAAGTACGCGCTGGACGACGTCAACGCCGCCCCGGTCGGCGAGACCGGCGGCGACAGCTAGTACGCCTCACGCGAGAAGGGCCCGGCGCCAGGCGCGCCGGGCCCTTCTCGTCCCCCGATGCGACGACGGCCCGGCGTCCCTGGCGGGAACGCCGGGCCGTCACCATCGCGGGCGACGCCGGGACGGGCTCGGTCAGCCGACGGCGGCCAGGTCGGTCAGCCGGGCCAGCGAGTCCTCCAGGTCGGCGCCGACCCGGCGCAGGCCGAGCCGGAGCAGGGCCGCCTTGACGGGTCCGGCGGGCCACCGCACGACGATCAGGCGTACGACGGTGCCGCCGCCCTCCTCGTCCGGGGTCAGCTGGACGTAGATCTCGGTGCGCGCCTCGGCCCGGGCGCCGGCGCCCTTCGCGCGTTCGCGCCAGCCGATCAGGGTCGGCTCCTGGAAGGCGATCACCTCGGCCTCGTGCGCGGCGCCGCGTCCGGCCTGGACCAGCTGCCGCCGCCCGAATCCCTCCCCGGACAGGACCTCGGCCGCGCGGACTCCCGCCAGCCAGGCCGGCAGCTGCTCGGCGCGCTGCACGACGTCCCAGACCACATCCACCGGCGCCGCCACGTGCGCGCTTCGTTCCACGAGGATCATGAGTATCTTTCCCCCACTTAAATCACATCCGCGATATTTGGCACTCTATGTGTAAATCGGACTTAAGCGGACGGGTTCGGAAAAGACACGCCGAACTCCCTTGCGCCACCCAGTCATCTCGGCCTATGGCGCGGCGGTCCGCGGAGCCCTAGAGTCGCGAGCACGCTTCACGTTCTGGAGGGTGACTTGACGACCGCGCCGATGCCCGAGTTCCCCGCCGGCTTCCGCTGGGGGGTCTCCACCTCCGCGTACCAGATCGAGGGCGCGACCTCGGTCGACGGACGTGGTCCGTCCATCTGGGACACGTTCGCCCACGACCCGGGCCGGATCGCCGACGGGAGCACCGGCGACCAGGCGTGCGACCACTACCACAGGTACGCCGAGGACACCGCGCTGCTGGCCGGGCTGGGGGTGTCCGCGTACCGGTTCTCGATCGCCTGGCCCCGGATCCAGCCGGCCGGGACCGGCCCGGCCAACGCCGCCGGGCTGGACTTCTACGACCGGCTGGTGGACGGACTGCTCGCCGCCGGCGTGGACCCGGTCGCCACGCTGTTCCACTGGGACCTGCCGCAGGCGCTGGAGGACGCCGGCGGCTGGCTCAACCGGGACACCGCAGCCCGCTTCGCCGAGTACGCCGACCTGACCGCGGCCCGCCTCGGCGACCGGGTGAAGCTCTGGATCACGCTCAACGAGCCGTTCATCCACATGAGCCTCGGTCACGGCACGGGCGAGCACGCGCCCGGCCGGACGCTGCTGTTCGACGCGTTCCCGGTGGCCCACCACCAGCTCCTCGGGCACGGCCTCGCGGTCGCCGCGCTGCGCGCCCGCAGCGCGTCCCCGGTGGCGATCGCCAACAACTACTCCCCGGTGCGCCTGGCCGGCGACACCGACGCGGACCGGGCCGCCGCCACGGCGTACGACGCGCTGCACAACCGGCTGTTCACCGATCCGCTGCTCGGACGCGGCTACCCGGATGCGCTCGGCCCCGAGCCGGGCGTGGTACGCGACGGCGACCTGGCCGTCATCGCCGCCCCGATCGACGTGCTCGGCGTCAACTACTACAACCCGACCGGCATCCGCGCGCCGGAGGCGGACTCGCCCCTGCCGTTCGAGATCGTGCCACTGGAGGGCTACCCGCGTACCGCGTTCGACTGGCCGGTGGCCCCGGACGGCCTGCGCGAACTGCTGCTCCTCCTGCACGAGCGGTACGGCGACGCGCTGCCGCCGATCCAGGTCACCGAGAGCGGCTGCGCGTACGACGACGCGCCGGACGCCGACGGCCGGGTGCACGACCCGGAGCGGATCGCGTACCTGGACGGGCACATCCGCGCGGTGCGCGAGGCGATGGCCGGGGGCGTGCCGGTGACCGGGTACTTCGTCTGGTCCCTGCTGGACAACTGGGAGTGGGCCGAGGGCTTCACCAAGCGGTTCGGCCTGGTGCACGTCGACTTCGCCACGCAGCGGCGGACGCCGAAGTCGTCGTACACCTGGTTCCGGGATCTGGTCCGGCGGTGACCACCGTCAACCCGACGCCGGCCTCGCTGCCGGCGGCGCTCGCGGAGCCGACCGTCCCGGTACGGCGGGGCTGGATCGCGCTGATCTTCGCGGCGAACCTGGGCGTCTGGATGGCGTTCTTCACCCCGATCCAGGTGCTGCTGCCGCAGCAGGTGGAACGAATCGCCCCGGCCGACAAGGAGGCCATGCTGGCGGTGGTCACCGGCATCGGCGCGCTCGCCGCGGTGCTGGCGAACCCGCTCGCCGGGGCGCTGTCCGACCGCACCTCGCTGCGGCTGGCCAACCGGCACTTCGGCCGCCGGCACGTCTGGACCGCGCTCGGCGCGGTGGTCGGCGCGCTCGCCCTGGTGCTGCTGGCCCGGCAGAACACGATCGCCGGGGTGGCGGTGGCCTGGGTGGCGGCGCAGGTCTGCTTCAACGCGATGCTCGCCAGCCTCACCGCCGCGATCCCGGACCGGGTGCCGGTGGCGCAGCGCGGCGGCGTGTCCGGCTGGGTGGGCATCCCGCAGGCGCTGGGCCTGGTGCTCGGCGCGGTGCTGGTGACCGCCGTGGTCACCGGCAACGCCGCCGGGTACGCCGCGATCGCGCTCGCCGTGCTGCTGCTGTCGCTGCCGTTCGCGCTGCTGACCCAGGACGACCACCTGCCCCGGGAGCACCGCTCCCCGCTGCGGCTGCGCTCGCTGTTCGCCTCGATGTGGATCAGCCCGCGCCGCCACCCCGACTTCGCCTGGGCCTGGTTCACCCGGTTCCTGGTGCAGACCGGCAACGCGCTGGGCACGCTCTACCTGCTCTACTTCCTCACCGACGGGGTACGGGTAGCCGACCCCGAGGGCTCCCTGCTGGTGCTGATCCTGCTCTACACGGTGGGCATGATGCTCACCGCAGTGGTGGCCGGGCGGATGTCCGACCGCTCCGGCCGGCGCAAGGTCTTCGTGATCACCTCCGGGCTGATCATGGCGGTGGCGGCGGTGCTGCTCGCGGCGGCGCCGACCTGGCCGATGGCGATCGTCGCGGCACTGCTGCTCGGCGCCGGGTACGGCGTCTACCTGTCGGTGGACGCCGCGCTGATCACGCAGGTGCTGCCCGCCGCCACCGACCGGGCCAAGGACCTCGGCGTGATCAACATCGCCAACTCGGCGCCGCAGGTGCTCGGTCCGGCGCTGTCCGCGCCGATCGTCGTGCACCTCGGCGGCTACCCGACGCTGTACGCGGTCACCGCGGCGGTCACCCTGCTCGGCAGCGCCCTGGTCGTGAAGATCAAGTCGGTGCCCTGACCCGGCCCCCTGCCGGAAACCCGTCGCGGTCAGCCGTAGGCTGGGGGGCGTGACGGTACGTGTACGCTTCGCCCCTTCCCCGACCGGTATGTTCCACGTCGGCGGTGCCCGCTCGGCGCTGCAGAACTGGATCTTCGCCAAGCAGCAGGGCGGGGTGTTCGTGCTGCGCATCGAGGACACCGACGCGGCACGTAACCGGCCCGAGTGGACCGAGGGCATCCTCTCCGCGCTCGACTGGATCGGCATCGCCCGGGGCAGCTACGAGGGCCCGTACTTCCAATCCTCGTACGCGGGCGAGCACCGGGCCGCCGCGCAGCGGCTGTACGAGGGCGGCCGGGCCTACTACTGCGACTGCACCCGCGAGGACGTGCAGGCGCGTACCGGCCCGCAGCAGCGCGGCTACGACGGCTTCTGCCGGGACCGCGGCCTGGAGCCGGGCGAGGGACGGGCACTGCGCTTCCGCACGCCGGACGAGGGCGAGACCGTGGTCGTCGATCTGGTCCGCGGCGAGCCGACGTTCGAGAACAAGCTGATCGAGGACTTCGTCATCGCCCGCGGCGACGGCTCCCCGGTGTTCCTGCTGGCGAACGTGGTCGACGACATGTCGATGGGCATCACCCACGTGATCCGGGCCGAGGAGCACCTGCCGAACACCCCGAAGCAGCAACTCCTGTGGGACGCGCTCGGCGTCAAGCCGCCGGTCTGGGCGCACGTGCCGGTGGTGGTGAACGAGAAGCGGCAGAAGCTGTCCAAGCGGCGGGACAAGGTCGCACTGGAGGCGTACCGGGACGAGGGCTACCTCGCCGACGCGATGCGCAACTACCTGATGCTGCTGGGCTGGGCGCCCTCGGGCGACCGGGAGATCGTGCCCTGGTCGGTGATCGAGGAGGAGTTCCGGCTGGACGAGGTCAACCCGTCCCCGGCGTTCTTCGACGAGAAGAAGCTGCGCGCGTTCAACGGCGACTACATCCGGGCGCTGCCGGTGGCGGACTTCGTCGAGGCGTGCCGGCCGTGGCTCACCGGCACCGGGACCATCGCCCCGCCGCCGTGGCAGCCCGAGGAGTTCGACCCGGCCGCGTTCGCGGCGGTGGCCCCGCTGGCGCAGACCCGGATCGCGGTGCTCAGCGAGATCGTGCCGAACGTCGACTTCCTGTTCCTGGCCGACCCGCTGATCGACGAGGCGGCCTGGGCCAAGGCGATGAAGGAGGGCGCCGCCGACCTGCTGGACGCGGCGATCGTCGCGTTCGAGGCGCTGGAGTCCTGGGACGCCGAGTCGCTGAAGGCCACGCTGGAGGCGGTCGGCGCGGAGCGCGGGCTGAAGCTCGGCAAGGCGCAGGCACCGGTACGCGTCGCGGTCACCGGGCGCACCGTCGGCCTGCCGCTGTTCGAGTCGCTTGAGGTGCTCGGCCGCGACCGTACGCTGACCCGGCTGCGCGCCGCCCGCGTACGCCTGGTCTGAGCCGCGGGCCCGGCGCCCGTTCCGACGCTCGGGCGTGTCGTGGCCGGAGAGCGGTACCTCTATTGCGCGATATGCCTCTGAGTCATAGTTATGGCTCAGAGGCATATGCGTTTTCGGCGAACATTGCGCCAGCAGTGTCACGCAGAGTGAAGCGCGCTGGCCACAATCACCGGCGAGTGGCCCGGCGCCGCCACAGCAGCCCGCCACCCAGCGCCGCGAGCACCACCACCGCGCCGGCCGCCCACAGCCAGCCCGTCCCCCAGTCGTCGTCCGCCCCAGCGGCGGCCGGAGTCGGGCTCGCCGGGGACGGCGCGGCGCTGGTGGGCGCGGCGGTCGGCGCGGCGCTGGTGGGGGGCACCGTCGCCGACGGCGACTCGGCCGGGGTGCCGGTGGTCAGGGTGAACCGGACCTCCCCCTTGATCGGGTGTCCGTCGTCGGAGGCCAGCCGGTAGGTCACGATGTAGAGGCCGGCCGCGCCCGGCCGGAACGGCACGATCACGCGCTTGCCGGAGAAGGTCGGCGCGCCGCCGGTAGCGGCCACGTTGTCCGGGCCGGTGACGGTGACCTCGGTGGTCGCCTCCTTCGGCGTGGCGAGGAACCGCAGCTCGATCCGCTCCGGCGCGGCGGCCAGCCGGGCCCCGTCGCGCGGATCGCTGCCGGTCAGCGAGTTGTGCGCGGCGGCCGGCGCGGCCGGCAGCAGTGCGAACGCCGCCACCACCCCGAGCACCACCACCCAGGTACGTGTCATACGGGCGACCCTGCCCCCCATGATTCCCTCCGTCCGGGTAGGATCCGGCCGATGATCATCGACCGCTCGTTGGTCGGTCTCAGCTCGCAGATAGTTCCAAATACTCTTCCACCAGCTGCAACCGAGCGCCGTTCTGCGGAGTCTTTGTGGTGGACACCGGTCCAGTGTGACCTGCAGCGGAAGCCAGCCATCGAACGGGGCGAGGAGGCGGCGATGGTCCGAAGGGTGAGACGGCTGCTTGTCGCCGTGACCGGGAGCGTAGCGGCCCTGGCGTGCACGCTGGCCCTGGCCGGCACGGCAGCGGTTCAGGCCGCGCCGAAGCCCAAGCCGGCCCCGACCGGCGTCGACATCACCGGCGAGCGGCTCGACGCGCCGTTGCAGCTGCGCGCCGACGTCAGCCCGAACGAGGTCAACCTGGTGGTCGACCAGGTCAAGTGGCTCGGCACGACCGGTCAGCTGCGCGGCCCGGCCGCCAAGGACCTCGGTCCGAAGTACACGGTGGTGGTGCTCGCCGCCGCCGGCCCGCAGCGCACCTACGACCTGTTCCCGCTGGCCAAGGGCGGTCCCCGGATCTACCGGCCGGGCAAGCAGCCGGACCTGAGCAGCACCCGCGCCGGCTGGTTCTTCGGCCGGCTCAACATGCCCGAGACGCTGCGCTCGGTGGGCGTGCCGATGCCGGCGCAGTTCGACACGCTCGCCGGCGGCATCGGCGGCGGCGAGCGGGTGCTTCCGGAGGAGGCGCTCGACCCGGTGCAGAACATCGACACCGCGCTCGGTGAACTCCAGCGGCTGCTGCTGCTCAACGTGGGCATCGTGGTCGTCATCACCGCCGGGCTGGCCGGCATCGCGCTGCTGGTCCGGCGGCGCACGCGCTGACCCGCACCCGGCGGAGCGTCAGCACCAGCGGCGCGGCGGGCGCTCCCGGCGGGTGGTGCGGTTGCGCGGGCGTACCGCGCCGTGCCGATGGGCGCCCGCCCAGCCCGCGAGATCGCTGCGGCAGTTCCGGTCGAACGGCTCGTCGTCGGCCGGGTGCGCCGGCTCCGCCGCCCGCTGCCGGGGCACGCCCGGCTCGTCCTCGGCGCGCTCCGGCACCCGGCCCGCAGGCTGCTCGCCCTGATGGTTCAGGCACGGCCGGCGCGGGTGCGTGGCAGTCGCCGGCTGGTCGTGGCCCCGCCGGCAGGCCTCACCCTGGGCGCAACCGTGCTCGGCCTCCCCCTGCGCCATCCCCGGCCCCCCTCACGCGTCGCCCTCGCCCGCCCGGCCGGAGTCTGGCCCGGCGTGCCCTGACACCGTACTGGCCCGGCCGGACGAGATCGTCAGCGCGTACCGGTGGAGATCGTCACGCCACCGCGGGCCCGCCGGCTCGAAGTGGATCCGCTGGTCACGCCGTGTCAGGCTGGTGCGGTGAGCGAACCGGGCGGAACGGAGACGTCGGCGACGCTGCGCCGCATCGAACGGGCGGCGGGCGGCCTGGCGACCGCAAGCGTGGCCCGGATGGACGAGACGCTGCCGTGGTTCCGTGAGCTGCCCGCCGACCAGCGCTCCTGGGTCATGCTCGTCGCCCAGGCCGGCGTGCGCTCCCTGGTGCAGTGGCTGCGTCAGGGCGGCGGCGCGACCGACCGCACCCAGGAGGTGTCGGACGAGGTCTTCGCCGCCGCGCCGCAGGCACTGGCCCGCTCGATCAGCCTCCAGCAGACCGTGGCGCTGATCAAGGTGACCATCGACGTGGTCGAGGAACAGGTGTCGGACCTGGCCGTGCCGGGCGAGGAGCAGTCGCTGCGGGAGGCGGTACTGCGCTTCTCCCGGGAGATCGCGTTCGCCGCCGCACGGGTGTACGCCCGGGCCGCCGAGAGCCGCGGCTCCTGGGACGCCCGGTTGCAGGCGCTGCTTGTCGACGCGCTGCTGCGGGGCGATTCCCCGGACGTGCTGGCCAGCCGCGCCGCCGCGCTGGGCTGGACCGACGCGCCGCCGGTGGCGGTGGCGGTGGGCCGCTCCCCCGGCGGCGAGGTCGCGGCCGTGCTGCACACCGTCTACCGGCAGGCCCGCCGGATCGGCGTCGAGGTGATCGGCGGCGTGCACGGCGACCGCCTGGTCATCGTGCTGGGCGGGGCGGCCGATCCGGTGGCGGCCACGGAGAAGCTGCGTACCGCCTTCGGTGAGGGGCCGGTGGTGGTCGGCCCGGCGGTGCCCAGCCTGGACGAGGCCACCGAGTCGGCGCGGGCCGCGCTGGCCGGGTTCCGGGCCGCGCCGGCCTGGCCGACCGCGCCGTGCCCGGTCGCCGCCGACGAGTTGCTGCCGGAACGCGCACTGGCCGGGGACACCGAGGCCCGCCGCCGGCTGCGCCACGACGTGTACGCGGCGCTGGCCCGCTCCGGCGGTGAGCTGCTGGAGACGCTCGACGCGTTCTTCGCCGCCGGCGGCACGCTGGAGAGCGCGGCCCGGGCGCTGTTCGTGCACCCGAACACCGTGCGCTACCGGCTGAAGCGGATCGCCGAGGTGACCGGTTTCTCCCCACTGGCCCCGCGCGACGCGTTCGCGTTGCAGGTCGCGCTCACAGTGGGACGGCTCGACCCGGTGGTGCCGTCGGTCTCCGACAGGCGATGATCGCCAGCGATCTTTGTAGGTTTCCTCTAAAGGTTCTAGTGCGGTTTGGTGCCGTACGTTACAGCGCGGCACGCCCGGATCCGTCAGAGTCGTACACGTGCTCGCCGTACTCTCTCCCGGACAGGGTTCGCAGAAGCCCGGCTTCCTCACGCCGTGGCTCGACCTCCCCGGCACCGAGGCACGTCTGCGCTGGTGGTCGGCGCTCGCCGGGGTGGATCTGATCCACCTGGGCACCCGGGCGGACGCGGACGAGATCAAGGACACCGCCCGCACCCAGCCGCTGCTGGTCGCCGCCGCGCTGCTCGCCGCCGAGCACCTGCCGATGCACGACGTCGGCCTGGTCGCCGGGCACAGCGTCGGTGAGCTGGGCGCCGCCGCGCTGGCCGGAGTGCTCCCGGCCGAGGCCGCCGTGACGCTCGCCGGCGTACGCGGGCGGGAGATGGCCGCCGCCTGCGCGCTGGAGCCGACCGGGATGGCCGCCGTGCTCGGCGGCGACCCGGACGAGGTGCTCGCCGCGCTCCAGTCGCACGGGCTGCACCCGGCCAACCGCAACGGCGCCGGTCAGATCGTCGCCGCCGGCGCGGTCGACGCGCTGGACAAGCTGGCCGCCGAGCCGCCGGCCCGCACCCGGGTCATCCGGCTCCAGGTGGCGGGCGCGTTCCACACGCCGTACATGGCGCCGGCCGAGACCGCGCTCGCCGCGATCGCCGCCGGTGTCCCGGCCTCCGCCCCGGCCCGGATCCTGCTGTCCAACCTCGACGGCGCACCGGTCGGGCACGGCCCCGAGACGGTACGCCGGCTGGTCCGGCAGGTGACCGCCCCGGTCCGCTGGGATCTGTGCATGCGTACGCTGGCCGACCTCGGCGTCACCGGCGTGATCGAATTGCCGCCCGCCGGCACGCTCGCCGGGCTGGTCAAGCGGGAACTCAAGGGCGAGGGCGCACCCGAGATCGTCGCCCTGAACACCCCGGCCGACCTGCCCGCCGCGCGCCGCCTGATCGCCCGGCACGCCGGCCCCGCCGCCCGCCCGACCGCGCCGTCGTTCCGGGTGGTCGTCTCCCCCGCCGCCGGACGCCTCGACCGGTCGGCCGGACCGGCCGAGGGCGCCGAGGTACGCGCCGGTGCGGTCCTCGGCCACGTCACCACCGGCCGGGGCCCGGTCGAGGTGACCGCACACGACAACGGGCCGCTCGTCGAGTGGCTCGCACACCACGACGACCCGGTCGCACCGGGCCAGCCCCTCGTCCGTATCGGAGGAACGCACTAAATGGCCGGCAGCCGGATCGTCGCGATGGGGCACTACCAGCCCTCCCGCGTCGTCACGAACGACGAGATCGCCCAGATGGTCGACACCAACGACGAGTGGATCCGGGACCGGGTCGGCATCGTCACCCGGCGGATCGCCGGCGACGAGACGGTGGCCGACATGGCCGCCGCCGCCGCCGGCAAGGCGCTCGCCAACTCCGGCCTCACCGCCGCCGACATCGATCTGGTCGTAGTGGCCACCTGCTCGTCGGTGGACCGCAGCCCCAACGTGGCCTGCCGGGTCGCGGCCAAGCTGGGCATCAATGCGCCCGGGGCGTTCGACCTCAACACCGCCTGCTCCGGTTTCGCGTACGCGCTGGGCACTGTCGACCACGCGATCCGGGCCGGCGCGGCGCGCAACGCGATCGTCATCGGCGCGGAGAAGCTCTCCGACTTCACCGACTGGACCGACCGCTCGACCTGCATCATCTTCGCCGACGGCGCCGGGGCGGCCGTGGTCAGCGCGACCGCCGACGACGAGCCGGCCGGGATCGGGCCGGTGGTCTGGGGTTCCGCGCCGGAGAAGAGCGACGCGGTCCGGATCGAGGGCTGGCAGCCGTACATCACCCAGGAGGGCCAGTCGGTGTTCCGCTGGGCCACCACCGCGATCGCCCCGCTCGCGCTGCAGGCGTGCGAACGCGCCGGGGTGGACCCGTCGGAGCTGGCCGCGTTCGTGCCGCACCAGGCCAACGCCCGGATCATCGACGGCATCGCCAAGCGGCTGAACATCCCGGACGCGATCATCGCCAAGGACATCGTCGAGTCCGGCAACACGTCGGCGGCGAGCATCCCGCTGGCGCTGTCGAAGCTTGTCGAGCGGCGCGAGGTGCCCTCGGGCGCCCCGGTGCTGCTGTTCGGCTTCGGCGGCGGCCTGACCTACGCCGGTCAGGTCGTGCGCTGCCCCTGAGACCCCCTCGGGCGCGAACGCGCCGAGGTGCGTGACCGGCGACGCCGGTCACCGGAACCCCCGATGAGAGGAACCAACCGCAATGACCCGTGACGAGATCACCGCCGGCCTCGCCGAGATCCTCGAAGAGGTTGCCGGGGTGAACCCGGACGACGTGGCCGAGGGGAAGTCCTTCACCGACGACCTCGACGTCGACTCGCTCTCCATGGTCGAGGTCGTGGTGGCGGCCGAGGAGAAGTTCGGCGTCAAGATCCCGGACAACGAGGTGCAGAACCTCAAGACCGTCGGGGACGCGGTCAGCTACATCGAGGCGCAGTCCTGATCATGAGTCGTCCCGACGTCGTCGTCACCGGGCTCGGCGCGACGACCCCGCTCGGCGGGGACGTCGCGTCGACCTGGGACGCCATGCTCGCCGGCCGCTCCGGGGTGAGTGCGCTCACCCAGGAGTGGGCCGCGCAACTGCCCGTCCGGATCGCCGCCGAACTGGCGGTCGACCCGTCCGAGGTGCTGGACCGGGTGAAGCTGCGCCGGCTGGACCGCTCGGAGGCGATCGCCATCATCGCCGCCAAGCAGGCGTGGGCCGACGCCGGTCTGGACGAGGCCGCGCCGGACCCGGAGCGCCTGGCGGTCAGCGTGGGCTCGGGCATCGGCGGCGCCACCACCCTGCTCGCCCAGGACGACATCCTGGAGGCGTCCGGACCGCGGCGGGTCTCCCCGCACACCATCCCGATGCTGATGCCGAACGGCCCGGCCGCCTGGGTCGGTCTGGAGCTGGGCGCCAAGGCCGGCGTCCACACCGTGGCCAGCGCCTGCGCGACCGGCGCGGAGGCGATCGCGCTGGGCCTTGACATCATCCGCGCCGGCCGGGCCGACGTGGTGGTGGCCGGCGGCACCGAGGCGGTCATCCACCCGCTGCCGATCGCCGGCTTCAGCTCGATGCGGGCCATGTCGACCCGCAACGACGAGCCGGAACGGGCCTCCCGGCCGTGGGACTCCGGTCGCGACGGCTTCGTCCTCGGCGAGGGCGCGGGCGTGGTGATCCTGGAGCGCGCCGACCACGCCGCCGCCCGGGGCGCCCGGGTGTACGCGCGCCTGGCGGGCGCGGGGATCACCTCGGACGCGTACGACATCGTGCAGCCGCACGCCGAGGGTGAGGGCGCCATCCGCGCCATCGCCCGGGCGGTCGCCGACGCGGACGTGGCCCGTACCGACATCGTGCACGTCAACGCGCACGCCACCTCCACCCCGGTCGGGGACATGCTGGAGATCGGCGCGCTGCGTCAGGCGGTCGGCGACCACCCGGTGCTCACCGCCACGAAGTCGATGACCGGGCACCTGCTCGGCGCGGCCGGCGCGCTGGAGTCGATCGCCACCATCCTGGCCATCCGGGACGGCGTGATCCCGCCGACGATCAACCTGGACGACCCGGACGAGGGCCTGACGCTGGACGTCGCCGCGCACAAGGCGCGTCACATGGAGATCCCGGCGGCGCTGAACAACGCGTTCGGCTTCGGCGGGCACAACGTGGCGCTGGTCTTCACCCGCCCCTGAGCGGACGCGAAGGGCCCCTTCTCCGTTCGAGGAGGGGCCCTTCCGCACGTCTCAGCCGCGGTTGCGGGGGTGCTGCCGGGCGGTCCGCTCGTTGCCGTGCCGGTAGTTGCCGGTCCACCGGGCCATGGTCAGCTGCGGATCGTCGTCCACCTCGGCCAGGAACTGCGCGGCCCGGCCGCCGCGCAACGTGCCGGCGACCCGGCCGTGATGCGTGATCACCACCGTGCCGTCGCCGCGCTCGACGTACCGGAAGCCCTGTGCCGCCTGTCCCATGTGCGCCACCCTGCCAGCCGGCCACCCCGGGCCGCACCCGAGTTACGACGGCGGTCAGGTCCGGCAGGTGGTGGCGGGCAGGCCGGAGACCGGCACCGGGGAGCGGCCGGCCGGGCGGGCCTTGCCGGCGAGCACCGCGGCCAGCCCGGTCATCGAGGCGCGGGTGGACGAGTAGGTCGCCATCAGCGTCGGGGACTTCGCACCGGACAGGACGTACGGCGTGTCCATCGCCACCGTCACGGCGGCGCCGGCGCTCAGGTCCTTCGCCCCGTCGCCGTACCCGACCAGGTGCACCACTGTGCCGCCGGAGGGCACGACCTTGACCCCGGCCGCGGTGAGCGCCTCGGTCAGCAGCTTGCGGGTGCGCTCCCGGCCGCCGGAGGAGGTCACGCTCACCGGGCCGGTCACCGCGCCGCCGCACTTGCCGCGCAGCACCGTCACGGCGGCGGTCGCCAGGTCGTCGGCGGCCTTGCGGTGCGCAGCGCCGTCGAGCGTGGACAGCGCGGGGGTGTCCCGTCCGGCCAGCCGGAACTTCATGGTCAGCACGCGGGTGACCGCCTCGACCAGGCGGGCGCGGGGCAGTGAGCCGTCCTTGAGTGCGGCGCGCAGCCCGTCGTACGCCTGGGTGACGTTCGGGGTCATCAGGATGAGGTCGTTGCCGGCGTTGAGCGCGCGCACGGCGGCCTCGCCCGGCGACCACTTCTTCGCCGGGGCCATGTTCATCCCGTCGGTGATCACCACGCCCTGGAAGCCGAGCTGGCCGCGCAGCACGTCGGTGAGCAGCTTGCGGGAGAACGTGGCGGGGGTGCCCGGGTCGACGGCCTTGACGTCCAGGTGGGCCGACATCACCGCCATCGCTCCGGCGCCGATGCCGGACCGGAACGGCGGGAACGCGAGACGGTCCAGCTCGGCGCGGGACTGCTTGATCACCGGCAGTTCGGTGTGCGAGTCCTCGGCGCTGAGGCCGTGCCCGGGGAAGTGCTTGACCGCGGCGCCGACGCCCTCGGCCTGCAGGCCGCGTACCGCGCCGGCCACCTGCGGGGACGCGCTCGCCGGGTCGGCGCCGAAGGACCGGGAGCCGATCACCGTGCTGCGGGTGGCGAGCACGTCGGCGACCGGGGCGAAGTCGAGGTTGATGCCCATCGCGGCCAGCTCGGCCCCGGCGGCCCGCCAGGCGGCCTCGGTGAGTGCCGGGTTCCCGGCGGCGCCGGCGGCGAGCGGGCTGGGCAGCAGGGTCACCCCGTCGGTGATCCGGGTGACCACGCCGTACTCCTGGTCGGTGCCGATCAGGAACGGCGCGCCGCCGGCGGGCAGCTTGCCGGCGGCGGCGCGCAGCCCGTCGGTGAGCGCACGGACCTGCTTCGGGTTGTCCACGTTCGTGGTGGCCTGGTTGCCCGAGGTGGGGTCGTCGGCGCTGAAGCCGACCAGGATCACGCCGCCGAGCCGGTACTTCGCCACCATCTCGGCGGGGGTGTCGACCCCGGCGAGCGCCCGGTTCCCGGCCGCCGAACCGGCCGAGACCTCGGTGGCCGAGCTGCCGTACGCGTAGGGCATCAGCACCTGCCCGACCAGGTCTTCGTCGCTCAGCGTGCCGACGAGCGCGACGGCGCGGGCGGCCGGATCGGCGGCCGGCGAGTCACTCGGCGCGGGCGCTGCGGACGACGGCGCCGGGCTCGTCGGGGCGGGCCGGGGACGGTCCGGCCCGTCCGAGCACCCGGAGACGAGCAGCGCGGTCAGTGCGGCGAGCGCGACGGCGGAGCGCCGCGGGGAAATCGACACGCGGCCCACCGTATCGGGGCAACTCGGCCGCCGTCACCCGACCCGGGTGAGCAGCGTCACCGGCGCGCCGTCGCCGGCGTACCGGTAGGGCTCCAGCTCGGCGTCCCAGGCGGTGCCGAGCGCCTTGTCCAGGGCGTGGGCCAGCGCCTCCGGGCCGCGTGCGGCGGTCATCAGGCTGCGGAGGCGGTCCTCGCCGAGCTGGATGTCGCCGGCCGCGCCGACAGCGGCCCGGAACAGGCCCCGGCCCGGTACGTACATGAAGCGCTCGCCGTCGACGCCGGGACTGGGTTCCTCGGTGACCTCGAAACGGATCATGGGCCACTGCCGGAGGGCAGCGGCCAGCTCCGCGCCGGTCCCCGGGCTGCCGGTCCAGCCGCACTCGGCGCGGCGGGCGCCCGGATCGACGGGCTGCGCCGTCCAGTGCAGGTTGACCGGCGCGGCGAGGACGCGCGCGATCGCCCACTCGACGTGCGAGCACACGGCGAGCGGGGTCGAGTGGACGTATACGACGCCACGCGTTGGCACGGTGACCTCCCGGTGAGCCGAGGTGCGTCTTCCCCTACGACCTCGTCCTACCGAGTGGTACCTGGCACACATGATGACCCGTGTGACTGGTGGTGCGCCAGCGAATCGGAAAATTCGCCGGGCCCCGGAGCGGGAAATACCCGGGTGGCGGACCCGGTTATGCCCTCTGACGCCGCGACGACCAGCCAGGTGTCGTGGTCGTGTACAGTTCTCTGGGCGGTTCTCTGTGCCGCCGTACATCTTCGCGGGCCGGCGCCCACCCGGGCGTCACTCGCACAGCCCCCGGACGGCCTTCCGTCCCCACCGTACGTCTGCAAGGAGTACCTCCGTGGCGAGCAACACCTCTAAGACCGCGCGCGCGTCCGTCCGGGCCGGCCAGGCTGGCCAGGGTGGCGCCCTCAGCGTGCTGGGCGAGTTCAAGTACCTGATCCCGCTCAACGGCGGCAAGCACGCCTACGTGCGCAACCTGACCAACGGCAAGACCGCGCACCTGCGCACCGACTCCGACGCCTTCGTCGAGGAGATCCGGGTGCTGGCCGCCGCCGGCCACGCCGCCAAGATCCGCGCCGAGATCAACGGCCTGGCCGCGTCCTACCCGGACCACGGCTGGGACGCCACCGAGAAGCGCCTGGTCGAGGCCGGCGTCTTCGAGGGCTGAGCGCCCTCACCCGCACCACCGCGACCGCCCGCCGGGATCATCCCGGCGGGCGGTTTCGCGTCTCCTCCTGCGGCAACAGCGTGACCTCGCCGGTGGCCAGGTCGTAGAGCGCGCCCTCCACCGCCAACTCGCCGGCCTCCACCGGCCCGGCCAGCCGGTCGTCGGCGCGCAACGCGGCCACCGTGCGCCGGACGTGGCGGCGGATCGCCAGCGGATGCGCGTCCGGGTCGTCCAACCCGACGTCGGTCACCGCCGGGGCGATCCGGTCCACCACGTACGCCAGGTCGCCGCCGGGCCGCCGCCCGGTGCGCAGCGCCTCGACGGTCGAGCCGACCGCGCCGCAGCGCTCGTGGCCCAGCACCATCACCAGGCGTACGCCGAGCTGCTCCACCACGTACTCGATCGAGCCCCGGACGGCCCGGTCCAGCACGTGCCCGCCGGTACGGATCACGCAGATCGAACCGAACGTCTGGTCGAAGATCGCCTCCAACGGCACCCGCGAGTCGATACAGCCCAGCACCACCGCGTACGGCTGCTGGTCGCCGGAGGCCACCGCGGCGGCGGCGGTGACGTCGTGCCCGTGCACCGGCCGGCCGCTGACGAAGCGGCGGTTGCCGGCGAGCAGCTCGGCCAGCGCGGCGCGCGGACTGGTGTACGGCATGCCTCCCAGCCTGGTCACCGATCCGACGCCGTGGGGCCGGACCGGAATCTTCTCTCCGGGCCGGTTGCCGTGGTCTCATGGCGGGTAACGCCGGTGTCACCGCCGGGTCATCCGGTGGACACACATCGGCGGGCCGGGAGGTGGACGATGCCGGACCTGGAACTGCGGCTCCCCGACGACGTACGCCTGCACGTCAGCGTCACCGGGCCGGTCGACGCCGAGGTCACCGCCGTCCTGCTGCACGGCTGGACGCTCGACGGGCGCAGCTGGCACCGTCAGGTCGCCGAGCTGCGGGAACGCTTCGGCGGCCGGGTCCGCCTGGTCACCTACGACGCGCGCGGCCACGGCCGGTCGAGCTGCCTGGCGCTGCGCGACGCCACCCTCGCCCAGCTCGGTGACGACCTGGCGGCGGTGGTCGACGAGATCGTCCCGTCCGGTCCGGTCGTCCTGGTCGGGCACTCGATGGGCGGGATGACGGTGATGGAGTACGCCCACCGCCACCCCGACCGGTTCGCCGCGCGTACCGCCGGTCTGGTGTTCGTCTCCACCACCGCCGAGGGGCACACGCACACCGCGTACGGTCTGTCCCCCCGGATCACCCGGCTGATCCGCCTGGCCGAGACGACAGGCGCCGGGGTGCTGGCCCGCTGCGGCGGCTGGCGGCCCCCGCACGCGCTGCTGCGCGCGCTGCGCCCGAGCATTCGCTGGATGCTGTTCGGCGACCGCTGCGACCCGGCGGACATCCGGTTGGTCACCTCCGCGGTGGCCCGGGCCACGCTGCGCTCGATCGGCGGTTTCCGCGCCTCGATCGGCGCCCAGCACCGGCTGGATACGCTCGCCGCGCTCGGCGGGCTGCCGGCCGCCGCGCTGGTCGGCGACCGGGACCGGCTCACGCCGCCGCCCTGCGCCGAGTCGATCGCGTCGGCGCTGCCCAGCACGGAGCTGACCGTCTGCCCGGGTGCCGGGCACATGCTGATGATGGAGCGCCCCGACGAGGTGAACGCGGCCCTCACCGGCGTGCTGGACCGGGTGCTGGCCGCCCGTCCCGCGACCCGCCTCTGAGCGTTCCCCACCTCCGGGCGGCACCGACGTACGCCACGTGCGCGGCATGCCCCGGCGTGCCGGTTGCCGGCGGCCCGTACCCTCATTCAGCCCGTCGTGCCCTCCGAACACAGGAGCATCCGCGTTGACCGACCAGACCACGCTGGACCGGGAGATCGCCGCCGAGCAGCGCCACCTCGACCGGGTGTACGCCCGGCTGGCCGAACTGCGCCGGTCGGCGGCCGACGCCGAGCGGGAGGGCTACCGGCTGGCCCGGGTCGGGAACTTCGGCGCGCTTGTCGAGCGGGACGCGATGGTCTTCCACGCCGCCCAGCGCCGACACGTGCTGGACGCCGAGCACGAGGGGCTCGTGTTCGGGCGGCTGGACCTGCGTACCGGGCAGGTGCTGCACGTCGGCCGCCTCGGGGTGCGGGGCGTGGACGCGGAGACGCTGGTGGTGGACTGGCGGGCGCCCGCTGCCGCCGCGTTCTACCAGGCGACACCGGCCGAGCCGCGCGGCGTGGTGCGCCGGCGCACGATCCAGTCCGCCTCCGAGAAGGTCACCCGGATCGAGGACGACCTGCTGGACCCGGAGGCCGCGCCGCCGGACATGGCGGTGGTCGGCGACGGGGCGCTGCTGGCCACGCTGTCCCGGGCCACCGGCCGGGGCATGCGGGACATCGTCGCCACCATCCAGCGCGAGCAGGACGAGGCGATCCGCTCCCCCGGCAACGGCGTCACGATCGTCTCCGGCGGCCCGGGCACCGGCAAGACGGCGGTGGCGCTGCACCGGGCGGCATACCTGCTCTACTCCGACCGGGCCCGGTACGCCGGCGGCGGCATCCTGGTGGTCGGCCCGTCCGGTGTGTTCGTCGAGTACATCGCCTCGGTGCTGCCCTCGCTCGGCGAGGAGACCGCCACGCTGCACTCGCTCGGCTCGCTGTTCCCCGGCCTGTCCGCGTCCCGCACCGACCCGCCGGACGTGGCGGCGGTGAAGGGATCGCTGCGGATGCGCCGGGTGCTGGAACGCGCGGTCCGCGACGCGGTGCCGGACTCCCCGGCCGAGCTGCGCCTGCTGTACCGGGGCGAGTTGCTGCGCCTGGAACGTCCCGCGCTGGACGCGATCCGGGAGCGGACGCTGGGCCGTGGGGCGCGCCGCAACGAGGTACGCCGGGCGGCGTTCGACGCGGTGCTCGCCGCGCTCTACGCGCAGGCCCGCACGCTGCGGGTGGGACGCCTGCCGGAGCAGCCCGCATTCGAGGACGAGATCATCGGGCGGCCCGAGTTCCGCGAGTTCCTCAAGGCGTGGTGGCCCCGGCTGCACCCGCGGCACGTGCTGGACTGGCTGGCCCGCCCGGACCGGCTGCGCCGCTACGCCGGGGGGATCCTCTCCTCGGCGGAGATCCGGCTGCTCGGCGACGCGTACCGGACGCTTGCGACCGAGGGGCTGACGGTGGCCGACATCGCGCTGCTGGACGAGCTGGACGCGTTGCTCGGCAAGCCGGTGCAGCGGGCCCGGCCCAAGCGCGACCCGTACCAGCTCGCCGGTGGCGTGCGCGAGCTGAGCACGTACGCCGACCGGCAGCGCGCCGCCCGCGCGGCGGCGCGGGAGCGTCCGGCCGACTACCGCGACTACGCGCACGTGGTGGTGGACGAGTCGCAGGACGTCTCGCCGATGCAGTGGCGGATGATCGGCCGGCGCGGCCGGCTGGCGTCCTGGACGGTGGTCGGTGACCCGGCGCAGACCGCCTGGACCGGCGACCCGCAGGAGCTGGAGCGGGCCCGTGACCAGGCGCTGGGCCGGCGTAAGCGGCACCGCTACGAGCTGACCACCAACTACCGCAACTCGGCGGAGATCTTCGCGGTGGCGGCGGCGGAGATCCGCCGCCTCTACCCGGACCTGCCGCTGCCCGACGCGGTGCGGTCCACGGGCGTGCCGCCGGTCGAGCGCACAGTGCCCGCCGCCGACCTGCCGGCGGCCACCGTCGAGGCGGCCGAGGCGCTGCTCGCGCAGGTGGAGGGCACCGTCGGCGTGATCACGCCGGTGCCGCGCCGGGACGAGGTGGCCGGCTGGCTGGGCGCGCTCGGCGCGGGCCGGCTCCAGGTCGTCACCAGCCTCCAGGCCAAGGGCATGGAGTACGACGGCGTGGTGCTGGTGGCGCCGGGCGAGATCCGGGCCGACCCCGGCTCGGGCGTCCGCACGCTCTACGTGGCGCTGTCCCGGGCGACGCAGCGCCTCACCACGCTCGACCCGGTGGGGTGACCGGCCCCGCCGCCACCCACAGTTCACTTGCATACATAGCGATGTGAACATACATTGGGCCGGGCCGGTACGCGGCAGGGAGGGTGTTGGCGTGGGCGCAGGTCATGACCACAGCGGCGCGGTGGCCAATGCGGCACACCGCCACGCAGGCCGCCTCTGGGCCGCGTTCGCGCTGCTCGCCGCCCTGATGGTGGTCGAGGCGGTGGCCGCCTTCACCACCGGCTCGCTGGCGCTGCTCTCCGACGCCGGGCACATGTTCACCGACGTCCTCGGCATCGGCATGGCCCTCGCGGCGATCACCGCCACCCGCCGGGCCGGCACCGACCCGCAGCGCACGTTCGGGCTCTACCGGCTGGAGGTGCTCGCCGCCCTCGCCAACGCCGTCCTGCTCGGTGCCGTCGCCATCTACGTCCTGGTCGAGGCGGTACGCCGGTTCGGCGAGCCGCCGGAGGTGCTGGCCGGACCGATGCTCGTGGTGGCGGTACTCGGCCTGCTCGCCAACATCGTCGCGTTCGCGCTGCTGCGCGCCGGGTCGAAGGAGAGCATCAACCTGCGCGGGGCGTACCTGGAGGTGCTCGGCGACCTGCTCGGCTCGCTCGGCGTGATCGCCGCCGCGCTGGTCATCGCGGTCACCGACTGGTGGTGGGCCGACCCACTCGTCGCCGTCGGCATCGGCGTGTTCATCCTGCCGCGCACCTGGCGGCTCGGCCGGGCCGCGCTGCGCATCCTGGTGCAGGCCGCGCCGGAGCACCTCCAGGTCACCGCCGTGCACGACCGGCTGGCCGCCGTACCGGGCGTGGCCGAGGTGCACGACCTGCACGTCTGGACCCTCACCTCGGGCATGGAGGTGGCCTCGGCGCACCTGACCACCGACCCGGGCGCGGACCCGGCCGGGGTGCTGGCCGCCGCGCGGGCCGCCCTGCACGAGGACTTCTCCATCGATCACGCCACGTTGCAGGTCGAACCCGGAGCGTCGGCCGGAGTGTGCGGCAAGACCGAGTGGTGATTAGGACACACTTAAATCACTGGGACTAATGTAGTCTTATGCCGGTTTTGCCCCGCCTAGTGGCGTTGCTCGACGGAGCCGCGCCCGGGCAGCGCCGGTAGTCTCGGTCGCGGCCGCACCCGCGGACGCCACCCGGCCCCGGTGGGGCGGCCGTCGCCTAATCGTCCGCAGGGACGAGCCGGGGAACCACGTACGTGGGGTGCATCCGCGTCAGCGGTAGGGATCTTCCGTCCCGAACCCGTCAGCTAACCCGGTCGGCGTTGACGGAAGGACGTGTGAATGCCCCCAGTGGCACCTGTACGACGGACGGCCGCCCGGTTGGCGGCCCTGCTCGTCGCGACGCTGACCCTCGGCGTCGCGACCGTTCCGGTCTCCCCCGCCTCCGCGGCGCCGGCGACCGGCCTGCTCGCTGCCGCGCCCGGCGGCAACGACGAGGGCGGCACGCCGGAACTGCGCGCCCAGCTCGACGCGGCCAGCAAGGGCTGGCTGGAGGCGAAGGCCGCGCTGAACCGGTCGGTGACCCGCCAGAAACAGCTCAACGACCAGCTCAAGACGGTCGGCGCCGAGCTTGCCGTCCGCGACGCCAAGGTCGGCGAGATCGCCGTCGTGGCGTACCGCAACGGCCGCCTGGGCACCGCCGGGGCGCTGCTCGGCAGCAGCAGCCCGGAGGGCTTCATGGACCGGGCCGCCGCCCTGGAACAGGTCGCCGCGCACGAGGACCGCACGCTGCGCGACCTGATCGCCACCCGCGACGAGGCCACCCGCACCCGCGCCCAGCTCGACGGGGAGATCCTCGAGCAGCGCAAGCAGGTGACGGTGATGGCCAAGCGCAAGGAACAGGCCGAGCGCGCCCTGGAGGTGGCGAACGACCGCGCGTCGCGCAGCAGCAGCGGCGGCGGCAGCGTCCAGGGCACCTCCAGCAAGAACGCGAAGCCGGCGCCGCGCAACTCGGACGGCTCCTGGCCGTCGGAGTCGTGCAGCGTCAACGACCCGACGCCGGCGAACGGCTGCATCACGCCGCGCACGCTGCACGCGCTGCAACAGGCGAAGGCGGCCGGCTTCACCAGGTACGTCTCGTGCCACCGGCCGAGCGGCTCGGGTGAGCATCCGAAGGGGCGGGCCTGCGACTTCGCCGCGCAGAAGAGCGGCTTCGGCGGCGTGGCCACCGGCGGTGACCGGACGTACGGCAACAACCTGGCCGCGTACTTCGTGCGCAACGCCGACCCGCTCGCCGTGCTCTACGTGATCTGGTTCAAGCAGATCTGGCTGCCCAGCAGCGGGTGGAAGTCGTACAGCGGCGGCAACGGCGACCCGTCCAGCGACCACACCAACCACGTGCACCTGTCGGTGTACTGAGCACGCCCCTGCAGGGTCGGCCGGATCAGACCGGCCGGCCCTCCAGGGTCGCGCCGAGGCGAGCCGCCAGGCCAAGGTGAGCCGCCCGGGCCTGGCGGAACGCGTACCCGAACAGCGGCGCCGGCGCGGTGAGCGTGATCTCCACGTCGATGCGTACCGTGCCGTCCGGCTCGTCGCGCAGGCGGGTGTGGTTGCGGACGGTCGTCGCGGGTTGCTGCCGCGCCACGGTGACGACCTCGTCCTCGCCCGCGACGAGCACGTCCGCCTGGTACGTGACCGGGAAGTGCAGCGGGCCGAGTTGCAGCCGGTCGGTGATCGCATAGCTGGCCAGCGCGCCCGGCCGGGCCGGCAGCTTCCGGACCCGGACGATCAGCGGATGCAGCTCACCCTGGCGACTCAGGTCACCCAGCAGGGCCACCGCTTCGGCCCGGGTGCACCGGGCCTGCACGGTGTAGCTGAAGCTGTCGCTGCTCTGCAAGCGGGCCCCCTCGCCGTCGTGCGTCGCGACGATCGTCCCGTACCGACGCCGGACTGGCAACGGGTAGAAGGTCCCCTGGCCGCAGGGGGTGTGAACGGCGCTCAGGCGCCGGGCAGCACCTCGGGGGTGTCGTCGGCGAACCACGGCTCGGGCGCGCCGAACAGGCCGAGCAGGCCGGTCACCCAGAGCTGCCGGTGCACGAACCGGCTCGGCTCGGTGACCACGAGCTTGACGCCGCTGACCTCGCAGGTCTGGAAACCCGCGACCATGGCGCTGATACCGACCGAGTCGATGAACGTGACGAGCCGCATGTTCAGCTCGATCCGCGCGGGACGGCCCTTCGCGAGCACCTCGGCGATCGCTTCCCGCACCTCGTACGCGGTGTCGACGTCGATCTCCCCACGGGGCGCGATCTGGACGACACCACCCGGCCGCACCGACTTCACGATCGACAGGCTCACGCGAGCACCTCCACTCGCCCATGACGGGCGCCTCATCAGTACGCGGGCCGCGACCGAGAGTATTCCTCCAACGGCCCGGTCGCCACCCCCCGGGATGAGCAATTCGCGAACTGGGCACACCTGGGCGTACCCAATCCGGACCTCCGGGTTCCAGTTTCCCCTGTACGGCGGGCCGCGGCCAACCGTGCGACCGGGCGGGCCCGCCGATCCGCCGACCAGGGTAGCTGGCGCACGCACGTCCCGTCGGCACCGGTCCCGGCGCGTTCGGGTGGTTCGTCCCGTTCGCTGCTCACGGCCCGGCACCACCCCGTGGGTTTGCCGCGTGCGCCGGTGGGGCACTGCCCGAGACAGTGAACCCGCCGGATGGACACCGGAGTCCGAAGTGGCCGCCGGCCTTCGGCACCCGAGGAGGTAGAACGATGTTCGGATCCAACCTGCTGGACCGCCGGGGCAAGGCCGAGCGGGTCGCCGACCAGGCGTGGCAGAACCTGCTCTCCGCCGTCGGTTCCGCCGGTGACAGCGTGCGCGACGCCACCCGGACCGCCCGCCGCAGCTCCTCCGGCCTGGCCGACGACGCCACCGACCTGGTCGGTTCCGCCGCCGACGAGGCACGCCGCCGGGCGTCCCTCGCGTTCGACGCGCTCGCCGGCCGCCGGCCCGCCCTGCCCTGGACGCTGCTGATCGCGGCGGCGCTCACCGGCGCGGCGATCGGCTGGGCCGCCGGCACCGCGGCGCGCGCTGCCGGCAGCCGGGACCGCGCCGCCGAGGAGATCGAGTTCGTGGACGTGGACCGGCCGAACTCGCCCGCCGGCCTGGACGGCTGACCCGCCCGTACGACTCGACGACGGCCGCCCCGGGAGGTTCCGGGGCGGCCGTCGTGCTGCCTCACCCGGACCGGGCGAGGGCCGCTCACCCGGGACGCGCGCAGGATCGCGGGTGCGGGACCACGTGCCCGTGCCGCGATCGACGGGAGGGAGAGCCGGATGACCACCGACACGATCACCCGTACCGACCGGGACATCCAGTCCGCCGTGCTCGACGAGCTGACCTGGGAACCGCGGGTCGGCGCGGACGAGATCGGGGTGACCGTCACCGAGGGCGTGGTGACGCTCACCGGCCGGGTCGACAGCTACGCCAAGAAGTGGGCCGCCGAGCGGGCCGCGCACCGGGTCGCCCGGGTCCGCGCGGTCGCCAACGACCTCGCCGTCCGGATCGACACCGCGGCCGGGCGGGAGGACCCGGAGATCGCCGTCGCGGCCGTACGGGCGCTGGAGTGGGACGCGTTCGTGCCGATCGAGGCGTTGCAGGCGACGGTGGCCGACGGCTGGGTCACGCTGCACGGCGAGGTCGAGTGGGAGTACCAGCGGCGGGCCGCCGAACGCTCGGTCGCCCGGCTCACCGGCGTGTGCGGGGTGAGCAACGGCATCGCGGTACGCCCCGCGGTGCGCGCCGACGGCGGTGACCTGGCCGAGCGGATCGTGGACGCGCTGGCCCGCAACCGCGCCACCGAGGCCGAGGAGGTCGACGTGCGGGTGCACGGCGACACGGTGCTGCTGGACGGGCGGGTCCACTCGCCCGGCGAACGCGAGGAGATCGAGCGGGTGGTGTGGAACGCACCAGGCATCCGGGAGGTGCGCAACCACCTCGCCGTGCGCTGACGGGAACCACCCCGCCCGGGTGAGCCCGCCTCACCCGGGCCGCGGGCATCGTGGGCGGCATGAGTGATCCGAACGGGCTGATCACACCGGGCACGGACGCGCCAGGGTTCACGCTGCCGGCGGCGCCGGACGGACGCGAGGTGGGCCCCGGGCAGTTCCGGGGCCGTCCCGTGGTGCTGGCGTTCTACCCCGCGGACTGGTCACCTGTGTGCGGCGAGCAGATGACCCTGTACCAGGCCGCCCTGCCCGAGCTGGAGCGGTACGACGCGGTGCTGCTGGGCATCTCGGTGGACAGCGTCGACTCGCACCGGGCGTTCGCCGAGAGCCGGGGCATCCGGTTCCCGCTGCTCGCCGACTTCGAGCCCAAGGGTGAGGTGTCACGCCGGTACGGCGCGTACGCGCCGCACGGGCAGTCGGACCGGGCGCTCGTGGTGATCGGCCCGGACGGCCGGGTGGCCTGGAGCCACCTGTCCCCGCCCGAGGTCAACCCGGGTGTGGACGGCATCCTCGACGCGCTGGCACGGCTGGACGCGGATCGGCGGGTGAGTGCCCGATGACCACGCCACTTCAGGTCACCACCGCGCGGCTGCGGATCCCGGTGACCGACCGCGACCATGTCCGCGGGCCGGTGGACGCGCCGGTCACCATCGTCGAGTACGGCGACTTCCAGTGCCGGTTCTGCGGCGCCGCGTACCCGAACCTGGCCGAGGTGCTGCGCCAGCGGGCCGACACGGTCCGGCTGGCGTACCGGCACTTCCCGATCACCAACGTCCACCCGTACGCGGAGAGCGCCGCGGAGACCGCCGAGGCCGCCGCCGCCCGGGGCCGGTTCTGGGACATGTACGACTGGCTCTACCAGCACCAGGACCAGCTCGACCCGGTGCACCTGTCGCTGGGCGTCGAGCAGATCGGCCTGTCGCCGGAGGAGATCGCCGCGGAGGTCGGCCGGCAGGAGTACGCCGACCGGGTCCGGCAGGACTTCGTCGGCGGCATCCGCAGCGGCGTCAACGGCACGCCGACGTTGTTCGTCAACGACGTCCGGCACGACGGCGGCTACGACCTGGCCGAACTGCTGGCGGTGGTGGACGCCGCCACCGACGACGGCTGACAGTCAGATCAGCCGCAGCTCGCGCGCCCGCCGGACGGCGTCACGCCGGCGGGTCGCGTCGAGCTTGCGGTAGATGTTGCGCACGTGCGTCTTCACCGTGTTCACCGACAGGGACAGCTCGGCGGCGATCTCCACGTTGGACAGGATGCTCTGGAGATAGCGCAGGATGGTCAGCTCCCGCTCGGTGAGCGGCTCGTCGAGCGTCCGGGCCGGACCGTCGGCGGTCGCGGCCACCGGTTGCGCGTCCACGCCGCGCACCAGCTCGCTCACCGTGGCCCAGTACGCGGTGCCGGAATCCAGGCGCGCGGCGAGCAGATCCCGTACCCCCGGGTCGGCGCGGGTGAAGACGCGCCGGAAGCCGTCCGGCTCGGCGAGCGCCAGCACCTCCTCCAGCAGCCGCCCGGCGCGCCGGGAGTCACCGGAGGCGTCGGCGAGCGCCGCGTCGAGCAACCCGGCGCCCAGCCGCACCGGCAGCGGCCAGTCCGCCGCGCCGGGCCCGGTCCAGTCGGGCAGGGCCCGCTCGGCCGCACGGGCGTCACCGGCGCGCAACCGCAGCCGGGCGTCCGCCAGCGCCGGCGCCGGCCCGTCGCCCGCCGCGTCGAGCAGCGACCGGGCGCCGTCGACGTCACCGACGACGGCGCGTACCTGTGCCTCGTCGGCGGCGAGCCACGCGCCCAGCTGCGGGCCGGGCGCGGCGGTCCGCGCCTCGGCGAGCGTGCGCAGCGCGCCGCCCGGATCCCCGCCGTCGGCGAGCAGCCCGGCCCGGCACAGCGCGGTGAGCGCCGCGCCGCCCGGCTCCGCGCCGGCCGGCCCGGCGAGCGCCAGGTGGGCCGTGGCCTCCGCCGGCCGGTCCCGCTGCCAGTCCACGATCGCCAGCGCCAGGTACGCGTAACCGCAGTCGGACCGGGACGACCAGCCCTGACACGGCGGCATCGCCAGCGCCTCCCGGGCCAGTTCCTCGGCGGCCCGCAGCGCGCCCCGGGCCGCCTCCAGCAGCGCCGAGCGGCTGACGCAGAGCAGTTCGGTACGCGGCCGCCCGGCCCGCCGCGCCGCCTCCCGCGCCGTGGCGAACCGGTCCCGGGCGGTGGACAGCTCCCCCTCGGCCAGCGCGGCCAGCCCGTGCGCGGCACCGGCCACCGCGCGCACGTCGTCCCGCTCGGCCGCCCCGGCGCGCGGATCGGCTCCCGCGTCGGCGGGCGGGCCGGACGCAGTGGCGAGCAGGCGGTCGGCGGCCCGGCGTACCTCCTCGTGGTCGCCGCCGAGCCGGGCGAGGCTCAGCTCCACGGCGGCGGCCAGCCGGCCGAACCGGTCGCGGCGCGGCGCGGGCAGGTCGGCGGCGGCGGCCAGCGCACGCCGCAGCTGCACGTCGGCGGCGGCCCGATCCCCGGCGTACGCCCGCTCGGCGGCGGCGGCCAGCGCCAGCTCCGGATCCCGGCGGATCGCCTCGGCGGGCGGCTCGGGTGGGGCGGGTACGGCGGCCGGTTCGTCCGGTGCCAGCTCGGGCCAGCGGGTGACGAGCAGGTCGGTGGCGTCGGCCCACGCACCGGCGAGAAGCGCGTGCCGCAGTGCCTCGGCCGGACGGTCATGGGTGCCGTACCACCCGGCGGCGCGCCGGTGCAGCTCCCGCACCTCGTCGGCGGGCAGCCGGTCCAGCTCGTCGCGCAACACGTCGGCCAGCAGCGGGTGCGGCCGGTACCACTGCGGGCTGCCGCCGTCCCGGTGCAGGAAACCGCCCTCCCGGGCCGCCTCGGCGAGCAGGTGCCCGGCGTCGGGCCGCCCGGTCAGCGCGGCGGCCAGGTCGGCGTGGACCGCGACGGCCACCGCCACCCGGCGCAGGACGTCGCGGGTCGCCGGTTCCAGCGGGGCCAGCACCTCGTCCCGCAGGTACGCGGCGACGTCCGGCTGGTCACCGGCGAACCGTTCCACCGCGCGGGCCGGGTCGGCGGCGTCGCCGAGCGCGAGCGCGGCGAAGCGCAGCCCGGCCGGCCAGCCGGTGGTGCGCTCGGCCAGGCGGGCCACGGCCGGGGCGGGTACGGCCACGCCGTGCGCGACGAGCAGGTCGGCCACCTCGTCGGCGGTGAACGCCAGGTCGTCGGCGCCGATCACGGTCAGCTCACCGGCCAGCCGCCAGCGGTGCAGCGCCAGCGGTGGTTCGCCACGCCCGCCGGCCACCAGCCGCAACCGGCCGTCGGAGTGCCGGAGCAGGAACTCCAGCCCGGTCAGGGCGGCCGGGTCGGTGACCCGGTGCAGGTCGTCCAGGACCAGCAGCACGGGCCGCTCCCGGGCGGCGAGCGCGGCGGCGAGCGTTTCGAGCTGCTCGGGCCGGGGCGGCCCGTCCGGCACCGGCGGCGGCCCGTCGTCCGGGTCGTCGGCGGCGGCGGTGCGCAGGGCCGCCGCGAGGTAGCCCCAGAGCCGCCGGGTGGTCTCCCCCTCGGCCACCGTCACCCAGGCCGGGGCCGGCCCGGCCCGCTCCCCCTGCGCCCACGTCGACAGCAGCGTCGTCTTGCCCCAGCCGGCCGGCGCGCAGACGAGCGTCACCGGGCCGGACGCGCCCTGTTCCAGCCGGTCGAGCAGCCGCGGACGCAGCAGGACCGGCTCCGGCGGCACGGGCGGCGTCAACCGGGACGCCAGCAGCGGCGGGCCACCCGGCAGCGCACCACCGGCGACATCGGGCGAATCGAGGCCGGTGGTGAGCAGATCGGGCGTACCGGTGATGTCGCTTGTGCCGCTCGGTGCGGTGACGACCTGGTCTGCCTCCTCCGGCATGCGTCCCTCCCCCCGTCGGTGCGGGCAGCGGTTACCCGCACCGCGCCGGTTCACCCCTTCCGGGCGAACCCCGCTCACCCGGGCGCCGCGCACCCTGTAGGCACGCGGAGCGGCGGCCGGGTGTCGGCGCCCTCGGGACGGCGGGAGGTCAGGTGGCGCGGAGCAGACGGCTCGCGGCGGGCGCGCTGGCGCTGGCGGGGGCACGGGTGCTGGCTCCGGCGGGCGCGCGGGTGCTGGCCCGCCGCCGGGTACGGCGGTCCGGCGCCGATCCACGGCCGGGCCGGTGGCAGGTGGTGACGATCGCCGGGGCGCCCGAGCAGGTGCTCCCGGCCGGGCGGTGGCCCGAGCCGCTGCGCCGCCTCGAAGGCGCGGTCGAGCTGTGGGCCCGTCCGGCTCCCGGCGGGCGCGGTACGGAGCTGGCGGTCCGCCCGCTGGGCGGGGAGTGCACGCTCCCGGGGTTCGCCGCCCACCTGGTCGGCGACGACCCGGGCCGGTTCCTGCGCCACGTGCTGCGGCAGACCAAGCAACTGCTGGAGACCGGCGAGGTGCTGCGGGCGGACCGTTCGCCGCTGGACCGGCCGGGGAGCGCGACGTGAGGGCGCTGTGCTGGGCCGGTACCGGCCTGGTGGAGGTGCGCCGCGTCCCGGATCCGGAGCTGCGCAACGCCCAGGACATGATCGTCCGGGTCCGGCGCAGCACGACGTGCGGCGCGGACCTGCCGCTTCTCGATGGGCAGGTGCCCGAGGCGTCCGCCGGAGAGGTGCTCGGACGCGAGTTCCTCGGCGACGTGGTCGAGGTCGGGCCGGAGGTACGCCGGCACCGGGTCGCCGACCGGGTGGTGGTGGGCGCGGCGGTCGCCTGCGGTGCGTGCTGGTTCTGCCGGCAGGGGCTGCCGGCGTGCTGCGACAACGGTACGAGCGGCGTGGCGGCCGAGCCGGAGTGGGGGCAGCCGCCCGCCGGGGGTTACGGCCGCCCGGCCCGGCTGGGCGGCTTCCCCGGTGGTCACGCCGAGTACGTGCGGGTGCCGTACGCCGATGTGGGCGCGTTCGCCGTGCCGGAGTCGGTGAGCGACGAGCGGGCGGTGTTCGCCGCCGACGCCGCGCCGGCCGGCTGGTACGGCGCCGAGCTGGGCGAGGTCGCCCCCGGCGACGTGGTGGCGGTGTGGGGTGCGGGCGCGGTCGGTCAGCTCACCGCCGACGCGGCGGTGGCCCGGGGCGCGGACCGGGTGGTGGTGGTCGACGACCGGGACGACCGGCTGCGGATGGTCACCGGGCACGACGGCGTGGAGGCGCTCAACCACAGGTACGTGGACGTGCTCGCCGAGCTGCGCGAACGCAGCGGCGGCCGGGGCCCGGACGTGTGCGTCGACGCCTCCGGGGTGCCGGCCGCGCCGGGCCGGTGGCCGGTGGCCGAGCCGGACGGCGGGGCGGCGCTGCGCGACGCGGTGCACGCCTGCCGTAAGGGCGGCGTGGTGGTGGTGCTCGGCGCCCGGCCCGGTTTCGTGGACCGGGTCCCGCTCGGCGCGTTCGCCGACAAGGGGCTCACCGTCCGCGCCGCCCGGCGCCGGGGCGGTGCCGCGATCCCGGCGCTGCTGGAACGGATGGCCCGCGACGAGCTGGTCACCGAGCACCTGGCCACGCACCGGATGCCGCTGGAGCGCGGCGCCGAGGGGTACGCGTTGTTCCGGGACCGGGCCGACGGCTGCGTCCGGGTGGTCTTCACACCGTGAAGGTGAGCGCCGTGGATGGCACACTCGGCGGATGCGCGCAGACCGTCCGTACGACCTCGTCCTGTTCGGCGCCACCGGCTTCACCGGCGGGCTGACCGCCGGATACCTGGCCCGGCACGCGCCGGACCGGCTGCGCTGGGCCCTCGCCGGGCGTAACCCGGACAAGCTCGCAGCGGTACGGGACCGGCTGGCCGCGATCGACCCGGCCCTGGCCGAGCTGCCGCTGCTCACCGCCGACGTGACCGACCCGGCGTCGCTGCGCGCGGTGGCGCAGAGCGCCCGGGTGGTCGCCACGACCGTCGGCCCGTACGTGCACCACGGCGAGCCGCTGGTCGCCGCATGCGCCGCGGCCGGCACCGACTACCTCGACATCACCGGCGAGCCGGAGTTCGTGGACCGGATGTACGTGCGGCACCACGCCGAGGCGGTGCGCACCGGGGCACGCCTGGTGCATGCCTGCGGCTTCGACTCGATCCCGCACGACCTGGGCGTCTGGTACACGGTCAAGCAACTGCCGGCCGACGGGCCGATCGCCGTGGACGGGTACGTCCGGGCCGGTGGCCGGTTCTCCGCCGGGACGTACCACTCGGCGCTCACCGCGTTCTCCCGTACCGGTGAGATGAGCCGCGCGGCGCGGGCCCGCCGGGCGATGGAGCCCGGCCCGGAGGGACGCCGGGTCCGCGCGGTCCCGGGCAAGGTCGGCCGGGTACGCGAGTTCGGCCAGTGGGCGGTGCCGCTGCCCACCATCGACCCGCAGGTGGTCCGCCGATCCGCGGCGGCCCGCCCGGAGTACGGCCCGGACTTCCGCTACCGGCACTTCGCGGCGATGAAGCGGCTGCCCACGGTGCTGGTCGCGGGCGTCGGGCTGGCCGGTGTGGTGGGGCTGGTGAAGGTGGCGCCGACGCGGCGGTGGCTGCTCGGGCGGCTCGCCTCCGGGCAGGGGCCGACCGCCGAGCAGCGGGCCAGGTCGTGGTTCCGGGTGCGGTTCGTGGGCACCGGCGGCGGCCGGCGGGTGGTGACCGAGGTGGCCGGCGGCGACCCGGGTTACGACGAGACGGCCAAGATGCTGGCCGAGTCGGCACTCTGCCTGGCCTTCGACGACCTGCCGGAGACCGCCGGGCAGGTCACGCCGGTTGCGGCTATGGGTGACGCGCTGCTGGACCGGCTGGTACGAGCGGGCATCACGTTCCGCACGCTGCCGGCGTGAGGTTGACCCTCGACCCGCTTGAGGTCACAGGATGACGGCTGTGGAGAGCGAGCTTCGCAGCATCGGCGAACTGGCCCGGGCCAGCGGGTTGACGGTCAGCGCACTGCGGTTCTACGACCGTTCCGGGGTGCTGGCCCCCGCCCGGGTGGACCCGGTGACCGGCTACCGCTGGTACACCGAGGAGCAGGTGGGCCCGGCCCGCCTGGTGGCCGGGCTGCGCCGGGTCGGGATGCCGCTGACTGGCATCGCCGAGGCGCTGCGGAACCGGCACCGGCCGGCCGAGGTGCACCGGCTGCTGGACGCGCACCTGCGCCGCCTGGAGGACGGCCTGGCCGACGCGCGTCGCGAACTCTCCCGGATCCGTAGCCTGATCGACCCGGAGGAGACCATCGTGACCACCCGCCTCGTGCTGTCCCGCACCGACCTCGCCGCCGCCGTGGACGCCGTACGCTTCGCCGTCGGCGCCGACCCCGGCCTGCCGGTCCTGTCCGGCGTGCTCGTAGAGGTCGAGCCGGACGGTGTCCGGCTGGTCGCCACCGACCGGCACCGGCTGGCAGTGGCCCGGGTCGGCGGCACCGTCGACGGCCCGCCGGTGAGCGCGCTGCTGCCGGTCGCATTTGTGGACGACCTCCGCGCGCTGCTGGACGCCGACGGCGCCGAATCCGCCGACGTCGTCGTCGCCACCGACCGGGTGACCGTCACGGTGGCGGGCCGGCCGCTCACCGCGGTGCCGCTGCCGTACGACTTCCCCGACTACCGGCGGCTGCTGCGGGCGCAGCTCGGCGACGTACCCGCGTACCGGATCCCGTTCGACGGCGCGGCGCTGCGGGCGGCGCTCACCGCCGACGGCGTCCCGGTCTGTCACCGCGCGCACGAGGGCGCCGAGCACGAGGTGGTGGCGCTCGGTCTGGACGGCCGCGGCGAGCTGCGCCTGGTCGACCCGAACGGCGCGGGCGGCGGCGCGGATGCGCTTCGCGTGGCGGTCAACCGGGAGTACCTGCTGGACGCCCTGGGGTCCGGCGACGGCCAGCTCGTGCTGGAGCTGGACGGCCCGATCGCCCCGCTGGCCGTGCGGCGGCCCGACGACGCGCACGCCTTCTCGGTCCTGATGCCGGTACGCCTCTGACGGTGCGCGCTCACCGGTGCCGGCACCCGCATAGCGACAGCGATCCGTGACCGTGCGTGACGCCGCTGCCCTCCCGCGTGCTTCACCCCTTGCGCACTTTGCTCTGCAGCCATCCGCGCGACGCTGACGCTCCGTCGAACGCCGCGTCGGTGGCTGCAGAGCAAAGTCGCCGGAGAGGCATGTCCGCCGGAGAGCGGAGCCGCGAGGTTGACCAGGTCAGCGGGCTGGCGATCCGCAGCGAGGCCGCACGGGCACCGGAGCACCATCACGGAACGTGAGCACGCCCCGTCGACGGCTGAACCACCACACACCGTCACCGGAAAGGGCCTCGCGGCGGCGGGCTGCGCGGGCCGGGCCAGGGCGGCGGGGGCGCGACGGTAGCATCTGGAGGTCCCACCTGACTGCCTGGACGGAGGCGTACGAGCAGCATGCTCGACATGGAGTTGATCCGGAAGGATCGCGAGGCGGTGGCGACCGCGCTGGCGAAGCGTCTGGATCCCGCCGAGGTCACCCGGGCGCTGGACGACATCCAGCGGCTCGACCAGGAACGACGCGCCCTGATCACGGAGATCGACGCCGAGCGGCAGCGCCGCAAGGCCGAGGCGCGCGCGTACGCGGAGGCGAAACGGTCCGGCGGCACGCCGCAGCCGGTCGCCCCGGAGGCCGAGCGCAAGCAGCTCGCGGAGCTGGAGTCCCAGCTCGACGAGGTGCAGTCCCGGCTCCGCTCGGCGATGAGCGAGCTGCCCAACCTGCCCGCCGACGACGTGGTCGCCGGGGGCAAGGAGGCCAACCGGGTGGTGCGGACGTTCGGTGCGGCGCCGGCCATCGAGAAGGTACGCGACCACGTGGAGCTGAGCCGTGCGCTCGGCCTGGTCGACCACGAGCGGGGCGTGAAGCTCGGCGGCTCGGGCTTCTGGATGTACACCGGTCTCGGCGCCCGGCTGGAGTGGGCGCTGGTGAACTGGTTGATCGAGCAGAACATCCAGGCCGGCTACGAGTTCCTGCTCCCGCCGCACCTGCTGCTGGACAGCGCCGGTTTCGCCGCCGGGCAGTTCCCGAAGTTCCACGACGACGTCTACCACATCGACAAGCAGTCGTCCTCGCGCGGCCAGTTCCTGCTGCCCACGGCGGAGACGGCGATCCTCGGCGCGTACCAGGACGAGATCCTGGAGACGCCGAAGCTGCCGTTGAAGGCGTTCGCGTACACGCCGTGCTACCGGCGCGAGGCGGCCGGTTCGCACTCCGACGAGCGGGGCACCGTACGCGGCCACCAGTTCAACAAGGTGGAGATCTTCCAGTTCACGCTGCCGGAGCAGGCGGGCGAGGCGCTGGAGGCGATGGTCGGGCACGTCGAGGGCCTGGTCGGCAAGCTCGGTCTGCACTTCCAGACCAGCCTGCTCGCCGCCGGTGACGCGAGCGCCTCGATGAAGAAGACGCTCGACGTCGAGGTGTGGATGCCGAGCACCGGCAAGTACAAGGAGGTGTCGTCGGTCTCCTGGGCCGGCGACTACCAGGCGCGCCGGGCGGCGATCCGCTACCGCGAGCCGGGCGCGAAGCAGACCCGTTTCGTGCACACGCTCAACGGTTCGGCGCTGGCCACCAGCCGCCTGTTCCCGGCCATCCTGGAGCAGTGCCAGCAGCCCGACGGCTCGGTGGTGGTCCCGGAGGTCCTCCGCGACAAGCTCGGCACCGACCGCCTCACCCCGCGCTGACCCGCTCCCCCGCCCCCGCCGCTCCCCCGCGATCTTGCTCTTCCGGCCCGCGAGAAGTCCGCTTCACCCCTTCTGCCCGGGCGCCAACTGCAAGATCGCGGGAGCGAGGGCGGGGGCGGGGGCGGGTGAGGGCGGCGAGGAGGAGCAGGAGCAGCGCCGCGAGGACGGCGGGGCCCAGCGTGTCGACGGCGCTCACCAACGACTGCTGGATGCGGGCGGCGGTGCGGATGACCGGGTCGGTGAAGGCGTCGTAGCGGCCCTGGGCGAGGCGTACCTCGTACCAGCCGTACCAGGCGACGTAGCCGCCCGCGACCAGCAGCACCAGGCCGCTCAGCCGCGGCACCCACGCGCCCGCGCCGCGCAGCAGCGCCACGACCCGGCCGCGCAGCAGCGCCACGGCGAGCGCGGCCACGCCGACCACGAGCGCCATCCCCAGCGCGTACGCCCCGAACAGCGCCAGCCCGCGCAGCGGCGACCCGGCCCGCAGGCTGGTCACCACGATCGCCAGGAACGGCGCGATCGCGCAGGTCAGCGACGTGAGCGCGTACGCCGCACCGAAGAGCACCGTGGACGGCCAGGTGCGGGTGAGCCGGGGCGCGACGCGCAACGGGCGCGGCGCGGGCAGCCGCCGGCCGGTGAGCAGCCAGCATCCGGCCAGTGCCAGCAGCACGCCGAGCGTCAGCGTCAGCCACGGCAACCGGGGCCGCAGCCAGTCCGCCGCCGGTGCCAGGGCCAGCCCGAACGCGCCGAACACCAGCACGTACCCGAGAGTGAGCCCGGCCGTCGCGGTGAGCGCGCGGCCGACCGTGCCGCGCCCGCCGTCGGGGCCGGCCACCAGCAACGACAGGTACGCGGGCAGCATCGCGAAGCCGCACGGGTTGACCGCGCCGAGCATGCCCGCGGTCAGGGCGAGCAGCAGCGCGCCGGTCATCCCCGGGCCAGCGTCTCGACCTGCCGGGTCAACGCCTCGCCGTCCAGGAATCCCTGGTGGACGACCCGGCCGGTGCGGTCCAGGACGACGAACGTGCTCTGCTCGGCCACCTTGAACCGGCGCCACAGCGCGCCCGCCCGGTCGTCGATCTGTGTCGTGCCGGCCAGGTCGAACTCGCTGACGAACGACTTCATGGCCTTCTGCTCGCCGAGTCCGGCGACGCCGACGATGGGGACGGTGTCGCGGTAGGCGGGGGCGATCTCGGCCACCGTCCACGCCTGGCTGGCGCAGGTGGCGCACCAGGGCGCCCAGAACCAGAGCACTACCGGCCGCCCGGCCAGGGCGGCGGCGTCGAACGCCGTACCGTCGAGGGTCTTGCCGGTGAACGACAGCGCGGCCGGCACCACGGCCGGTGACGCGGACGCCGGTGCGGATGCCGACCCGGACGGGGAGGCGGCGGCCGGGGGCGCCGGGGCGACCGCTGCGTCCCGCGCGCCGGGCTCAGGCCCGGCGGCGCAGGCGGTCACGGCGGCGAGCGTGGCGGCCAGCAGGGCGGCGGCTGTGACACGAACGGCGGTACGCATCGGCGGCTCCTGGTTCTACTCGGCCCGGACGAGGCGGAGCGCGAGTTCGGGACAGACCTTTACCGCCTTGAGCGCGCCCTCACGCAGCCACGTCGGCACCGGGGTGGGCGGGAACGCCGGGTAGCCGTTGCCGTCGAGCCGGATGAAGTCCGGCACCACGTGCGCGCAGAGTCCGTGACCGTCGCAGCGCGACCAGTCCAGGGTGAGCTTCTGCGGGTTGGCGTCGGGCGCGCCGGGCAGGCCCATCATGCCCTTGACCCGTTTTCCGCAGCCCTCGCCGGTGGCGTGCAGCCGCAGGTCGTCGGCGAACACCTCCATCGCGGACAGTGCGAACCGGGCGGTGCCGTCCGGGTGGCTGCACGCGCCGCGTCCCTTGACGTCGCCGGCCGCGGCCCGGACCAGTTCGACCGGTGCGCTGCCGGAGACCGCGAGGTCGACCGAGCGGGCCAGGTCGGGCAGGCCCATCTTGCACGGGCCGCACTGCCCGGCGGACTCGCCCGCGAGGTAGCGCACCACCTGCGCGGCCTCGCCGAGCGGGCAGGTGTCGGCACCGAGCGGCACGATGATGCCGGCGCCGAGCGTGCCACCCACGGCGGTGAGCCCCTTGCGGGACACCTCGGCCCGCTCGGCGGCCGCCGCGGTGATCCACTTGCCGTGGTAGCCGCCCATCAGGATGCCCGGGCCGGGCGGCACCTCGCACAGGTCGAGGATCTCGCGCAGCGGGGTGCCGGCGGCGCACTCCACCACGGCCGGACGCTTCGCCGACCCGGTGACGGTGAGCAGCACGGTGCCCGGCTCGTCGTCGGTGCCGAGCGCGGCGTACTCGTACGGGCCGATCCGGGCGGCGACGGCGAGCTGGGAGTACGTCTCGGCGTTCGACAGCAGCGTGGGCAGCCCGCCGACGCCGGAGTCGCTGGAGCGCTTCTTCGTGCCGGGCGGGATGTGCGGCAGGCCGTTGATGCCGTTGACGAGCGCGCCGCCCTCACCGGAGATGAACCGGTGCGGCACGGTGACGATCGTGGTGGGCACCGGCATCCGCCGTTCCCGCAGCGCCTCGGTCAGCGAGGGCCGGCCCACGTCGTCGTCGGCGACCCCGATCACGATCTCCTCGGCGTCGAGCGCGAACGCGGCGAGCGCGGCGCCGTCCAGGATGAGGTGCGGGGCGCGGGTGAGCAGCACCTTGTCCTTCCAGCTCGCCGGCTCCCCCTCGGTGGCGTTCACCACCACCACGGCGCCGAGGTCCTGCCGCTCGCAGGACTCCAGCACGGCGCGCAGCTTGCGGGCGAACGGGAAACCCGCGCCGCCCTTGCCCTTGAGGTCGATGGCTTCGGCGAGCCGCAGCAGCGCGGCCGGTTCCATCGGGCCGATCGGGCCGTGCACCTCCTCGTGGGCGAGCAGGTCGAGCCGGCCGAACTCGGCGAACCCGGCGGTCAGGCGGGGCTCGCCGACACAGGCGACCGGCGGGACGGTCGTACGCGTCACCGCGCCTCACCCCGCAGCCCGGCCCAGTACGCGCCGTCGACCGCGTCCGCGTCGGCCCGCTTGCGACGGCTGGACCGGCTCTCCTTGCCCGCGCGCATCGCCCGGCGGGAGGCGAGGTCGACGAGCGTCGGGGTGTCGTCGACGAACGCCTCGTCGGCGGCGTAGCGGGCCGGCGGGCGCCAGTAGTCCGGCTCCTCCGGCACGTCCTCCTCGTCCCGGTAGCGGCGGCCGGATCCGCTGAGCGGTTCGGCCGTGACCGGGGTGCCGGAGATGGGGCCGGCCGAGATCGGCTCACCGGAGACCGTGCGGGTCTCCCAGCGGCGCGGGCTGTCCCACGGCTCCTCCGGCTCGTCGGTGGCGCGCGGCGGCGCGGAGTAGCGGGCCACCTCGGCGGCGGTGGCGTACCGGCCGCTGTCCGGGGGTGCGGAGTGGCGGCCGCCGGTGTCCGGCGGCGCCGAGTGCCGGCCGCCGCTCTCCGGCGGCGCGGAGTACCGGGCCACCAGGTCCTCGTCGTCGCGGGAGCGGCGGCTCACCCGCTCCTCGGTCCGGGAGCGGCGGGTCACGCGTTCCTCGTCGTCGCGGCGACGGCGGCGGGGCCGTTCGCCGCCGGTCCGGCGGGCCGGCGCCACCTCCTCGTCGCGGGCGCGGGCGACGGGCTCGCGCTCCTCGTCGCGGCGGCGGGCGGCTGCTGCGCGGACCGGTTCGCGCAGCGACCCGGGTTCCGGCACCACGGGTACGGCGAACCGCTCCGGGTCGCGCCGCCGGGCGGTGCCGGCCGGGGCGGTCCAGGTGGCGCTCGCCTCGGCCCAGCGGCCCCGGCCGGCGCCCTTGTCCTCCTTGTCGGCGGCCTTCTTGCGGGTGAGCGCGGCGAACACGCCGGTACGCTCCTCGCCCTTGCCGGCCATCGCCTTGTTGAGCGCGACGGCCTGGTGCTGCTCGCGGCTGCGCTTGCCGAGGTGGACCGAGACGCGCACCAGCAACGCCATCACCACGAGCACCACGCAGGCGAGGTAGCTCAGCACCACCCAGCCGGCGGCGGGCCGGCCGGCGTTGAGGCCGTGTACGAGCGCGAACGGCCAGGACACGTACGCCATCGAGTGCAGTCCGCGCCAGAACCACTTCGGACCGACGCCGGCGAACCGGACCCGGACCAGCCCGGTCCAGAGCACGCCCACCATCAGCAGCGCGGCGACGGTGCCCAGTCCGACGTAGAGGCCGCTGCCGCTGAGGAACGGCACCACCGCGTCGGTCGGTCCGGCCCGGCCGATCGCGACCTTGGTGATGACGTGGAAGACCAGCCCGGCCACGCCGAGCACGCCGGTGGCGCGGTGTGCCGACTGGAGCAGCACGCGGTGCCGGATGAGCAGCACCAGGCGGTCGGTGGCGAGCAGGCCCAGCATCACGGTGATGCTGAGCGAGACCAGGGCGACCACCCCGGCGAAGAACTCGGTGAAGAAGAATCCGTACGAGTACATGACGCCGCCGGCGCCGGCCAGCTCCACACCCGCCCACGCGAGGCCGAGCGCGGAGGCGGTCAGCGCCACCATCGCGGACTTCGACATCGTCCGGGCACCACGGCTGGTGCTGGTGGTCCGGACGGTCGTCGCCTTCTCGTTCTGCTGTGCCCGGGCCATCTGCTCCTCGATCGTCTCGCGGCGGCGCCCCCACCGGCCGACCCTGCTCCCCACTCAGGTACGGAGGGACGGCGCGGACGGATCACCTCCGGTGGCGAATTTCTCGGCCGGTTTCTCGAACCGTCCGGACCGGACGCGCGTGTAGCGCCTGACGCAACGACGGATGCCCATGCGTTGACAGACTTTGCAACAGGCTCGTAACCTTGCCGCAAAATTTCAGTCCGGTTGCAAGAAGCCGGCACTGATACAGGCTCCACTCCCCCGCATCCCCCGCACCCCGCAGGAGTCCTGATGCATCGACGCCGATGCCGCGCCGCGGCGCTCGCCCTGAGCCTGGCCGCGAGCCTGCTCGTTCCCCTCACCGCGGCGGCACCCCCGGCCGCCGCCGCCACCCCCGGCGCCAAGAAGGTCATCGTCCAGCTCTTCGAGTGGAACTGGACCTCGGTCGCCGCCGAGTGCACCAGCACCCTGGGCCCGAAGGGCTACGGCTACGTTCAGGTGTCCCCGCCGCAGGAGCACGTCAACAGCAGCCCGTGGTGGGTGTCGTACCAGCCGGTCAGCTATCGGATCGAGTCCCGCAAGGGCACCCGGGCGCAGTTCCAGTCCATGGTGAACACCTGCCACGCCGCGGGCGTCAAGGTGATCGTCGACGCCGTGGTCAACCACATGTCCGGCCAGGAGAACGGCGGCACCGGCTGGGCCGGCTCGTCGTACGGCCACTACAACTACCCGGGCGTCTACTCGGCGCAGGACTTCCACTACTGCGGCCGCAACGGCAACAACGACATCGCCAACTACAACGACCGGTACGAGGTGCAGAACTGCGAGCTGGTCAACCTCGCCGACCTCAAGACGGAGTCGGACTACGTGCGCGGCCGGCTGGCCGCGTACCTCAACGACCTGCTCTCGCTCGGCGTCGACGGCTTCCGGCTGGACGGCAGCAAGCACATGCCGGCCGCCGACATCGCCGCGATCAAGGCCAAGCTGAACCGCAGCGCGTACCTGGTGCAGGAGGTCATCTACGGCGCCGGTGAGCCGATCCAGCCGACCGAGTACACCGGCAACGGCGACGTGCACGAGTTCCGGTACGGCAAGGACCTGGCCCGGATGTTCAACAACGAGCGGCTCGCGTACCTGAAGAACTTCGGCGAGTCCTGGGGCTACCTGTCGAGCGCGAAGGCGGTGGTCTTCACCGACAACCACGACACGCAGCGTGATGGCGGCGTGCTGACCTACCGCAACCGTGGCACGTACGCGCTCGCCAACGCGTTCATGCTCGCCTGGCCGTACGGCACCCCGGCGGTCATGTCGAGCTTCACCTACAGCGGCCGGGACCAGGGCCCGCCCGCCGACGGCAGCAACCGGATCACCAACGTCACCTGCTACTCGGGCTGGGAGTGCGAGCACCGCTGGCCGGTGATCGCCAACATGGTCGGCTTCCGCAACGCCACCGAGGGCGCCGGGGTCTCCAACTGGTACGACAACGGCTACCAGCACATCGCGTTCAGCCGTACCGGCAAGGGATATCTGACCATAAACGACGAGGACAGCGCGGTGAACGGCCGCTCGTACTACACCGGGCTGCCGGCGGGCCGCTACTGCGACGTCGTCCACGGCACGTTCAGCAACGGCTCGTGCAGCGGGCCGGTGATCACGGTGGACTCGTCCGGCTGGTTCGCCGCGAACGTCCCCGCGCACGACGGGATCGCCCTCCACATCGGCGCGAAGCTGAGCTGATCCAACCGGCGCGAAGCTGAGCTGAGCCACCCGGGCCGCGAAGCCCTCGTACCCGTAGTACCGGGTACGGGGGCTTCCGGTCGGTTACAGTCGGTTTCGTGCTGTTCGACCGGTTCGCCACACGTCGGCCTCCCGGCTGGCTGATCGCCGCGCTCGCCGTACCGCTGCTGCTCGTCACCGCGCTGCTGGTCGGCCGCGCGCTCACCGCCGCGCCCGCGCGCCAGGCGACGCCACCCGCCGCCGCACCCCCTGCCACGACCGCCGCGCCGAGCCCGTCGCCGGTGGAGTCGGTGCCGCCCGCCGCGCCGCCGCCGGACGACCTGCCGGTGGTCACCTACGACCCGGCGCCGCGCGGCTTCCCGCCCGACCCGGACCCGGCCGACACCCGCCCGCTGAGCGAGGGGCTGCGCCCGAACCGAAACGTGGCCGCCTACGACGCACCGGGCGGCCGCCCGCTGGCGTTCCTCGCGCCGACCATCAGCGGCGTACGGCTCACCGTGCCGATCGTCGACCGCCGCTCCGGCTGGACGGCGGTGCTGCTGCCGTCGGCGAACCGCACCATCGCCTGGCTGCCGTCGGGTGGCTGGACCACAGTGGTGCTGCGCGACCAGATCGTGGTGGAACGGCGCACCCACCGCCTCACCTGGAGCCGGGACGGCCGCGCGATGCGCACCTGGCCGGTCAGCCTCGGCATGTCCGGGCAGCTCACCCCGCTGGGCCGTACGTTCGTGCTGGGCCGCACCCCGCCCCCGCAGGCCGTCTACGGCGGCGTCGACATCTTCGCCCTCGGGGCGATCCCCGACGACCCCGGCGCGGTGCCGACCGGGCTGCGCGGCGCCCACATCGGACTGCACAGCTGGTACAACGACGAGACGCTCGGCAGGAACGTCACGAACGGCTGCATCCGGCTGACCCGCAGCGCCCAGCGCCTACTGCTGACCGAGGTCGAGCCGGGCACCGCCTTCGTGGTGGTCGACCGCCTGCCCTGACCGGACTCACCCCAGCAACCGGCCGTTGGCCTGGGGGTCCGATCAGGCCGTCGCGCCGCCGTCGATCGCGATCGACGCGCCGGTGATGTGCCGTCCGCCGACGCCCACCAGGTGACTGACAGTAGCCGCCACGTCTTCCGGCTCCGCGTACCGGCCGAGAGCGATGTGCGACCGCTGCCCGTCCGCGCCGACGCTGTCCGCCGGGTTCATGTCGGTGTCGGTCGAGCCGGGCAGGATCAGGTTGACGGTGATCCCACGCGGACCGAGTTCCCGGGCGAGCGCCCGGGTCAGCCCGTTCACGGCGCTCTTGGTCATCGCGTAGGCGCTCACCCCGGGGGCCGGGACACGACTGGCGAAGCTGCTGCCGATGTTGACGATCCGCCCGCCCGCACCCATGTGGCGCACCGCCGCCTGGGTGGCGAGGTAGACCCCGCGCACGTTCACCGCGATCGCCCGGTCCAGGGCGTCCAGGCTGACCGACTCGATCGGCCCGCCCGCGAACACGCCGGCGTTGTTGACCAGGATGTCCAGCCGCCCCAACTCGGCGACGGTCCGCTCCACGGCGCCGACCACGGCCGACGCGTCGGTACTGTCCGCGTTGATCGCCAGGCCGGTCCGCCCGTACGCCTCGATCTCGGCCACCACGGACTTCGCGCTGTCCTCCGCGGTGCGGTAGGTGAACGCGACGTGGATGCCGTCCTCGGCCAGCCGGCGCACGACGGCGGCGCCGATTCCCCGGCTCCCACCCGTCACCAGGGCGACCCTGTCGGCAAGTCTGACCGTCATGTCCTCATCCTGACAGTCGACTCAGGACAGCGATCACCCGGGTCGCCGGCCGGCTCCCGACTGTTCGATCAAACAGGGTTGCCGGCGCCCAGTCCGGGTACGCGCGGGCCGTCCAGCGGCGAAACGGGGAGGCGGACATGAGCGCACCGACGGGACGGGTCGACACGATAGTGCTCATCCACGGGCTCTGGATGACCTCGCGGAGCTGGGAGCACTGGGCGCAGCGGTACTCAGCGCGCGGCTTCCAGGTGCTCACGCCCGCCTGGCCCGGGATGGACCGCGAGGTGGAGGAGCTGCGGGCCGACCCCGCGCCGATCGCCGCGCAGCGCATCGCCGACATCGCCGACCACTACGCGGCGATCATCAGGGACCTGCCGCGCCCGCCGATCATCATGGGCCACTCGTTCGGCGGCCTGATCGCCCAGTTGCTGGCGGACCGCCGCCTCGGCGCCGCGGTGGTCGCCGTGCACCCCGCGCCGGTACGGGGTGTGCTGAAGCTGCCGCCCAGCACGCTGCGCTCCGGGTACTCGATCCTGCACAACCCGGCGAACCGGCACCGCGCCGTGCCGTTCACCCCGGAGGACTTCCGGTACGCCTTCGGCAACACCATCAGCCAGGAGCAGTCCGACGCGGCCTGGGAGCGGTACGCCGTACCGGGCGCCGGGCACGTGCTGTTCGAGGCCGCGTTCGCCAACCTGGACCCGAACTCGGCCACCGAGATCGACAAGAAGCGCAGCGACCGCGCCCCGCTGCTGATCACCGCGGGCGGCGAGGACCACGTGGTGCCCGCAACCTTGGCCAGCTCGATCGCCAACCTCTACCGGAGTTCGACGGCGCTCACCGGCTACCGGGAGTTCCCCGGCCGGTCGCACTTCGTCGGCGGCGAACCGGGCTGGGAGGAGGAGGCGGACTTCGCGCTGGAGTGGGCGGTCGAGGCGGCGAACGAGTTCTCCCCGACGGTGGTCGCCGAGGCCCCGCGACGGCGCTGACCCAGCCCGACACCTCCGCATGCGTATATCAAGAAACCGAAAACTTGATATCATCACCTCGTTCGCCCGCTGGACGAGGAGGCATGCCATGTCCCGCACCATTCTCGACGTCGACGATGAACTCCTGGCCGAGGCCGCCGAGATCCTCGGTACCGGCACCAAGAAGGCCACCGTCAACGCCGCGCTTCAGGAAGTGGTCAACCGGGAGAAACGACGGGAGTTCGCCGACTGGCTCAAGAGCGGCGGCCTGCCGGACCTCACCGACCCGGGGCAGGCGTCGAAGCCCGAAGCGGCATGACGCGGGAGCGCTACCTCCTCGACAAGTCGGCGCTGGCCCGGTGGCCGAAGCCCGCCGTGGCACCGGTCCTGGACGAGTTGTCCGATCGCGGCCTGCTGGCGGTCTGCGGCGCCATCGAGATCGAGGTCGTGCACAGCGCCCGCTCGGCCAAGGACGCGAAGCGCGCTCGGTGGCTGCTCCGCGGTTTCGACTGGCTCGCCATGCCCGACGACATCTGGGATCGTGCGATCGACGTCCAGGTGCAGGCGCTGCACAAGGGCAACCACCGAGCGCTCTCGATGGCCGATCTGCTGATCGCCGCGACAGCCGAACGGCATGGCGTGACCGTTCTGCACTACGACGGTGACTTCGACCTGATCACCGCGATCACCGGCCAGCCGACGACGTGGGTCGTCCCGGCCGGAAAGGCCGACTGACCGACTCCGGGCCTCGATGCCGGGTGGGGCCGCCGGGAGTAGCGCCGAGGTGTCCAGGACGAGCCCGTTCACGCGCCAGCCGCCCTGTCGCCCCCGAATTGGCGCAGCCACTCCATGTTCCGGTCGTGCTGCTCGTCGGTGATCGGCGGCTGTTGTGCCAGCCTCCGGCGGGCCCGCTCGACGTCCTCGTCGGTCACTGCATAACCGATGTTCTCGACCGCGGCTCGTGCATATTCCGCTTCCGGTTGCGGGCGTCCGACGCTGCTCCGGCGCATGCTCATCGCGGCCGGAACCGCCGGGAGCACTCGTCGTCGTGTCCGGGCCGTAGCAGACACCGCTGCCCACCGGGCAGCAACCGGTCGCAGAACACCCAGTGACGGACGTTCTGGTCGTCCTCCGCCGAGACAGTGGTGCCGCCCGGCTCGGTCTGCGGCAGGACGTGGGTCCAGTGCGCCACCACGCGGGCCAGCCGCTGAGCGGAGAGCAGGTCGTTGACGACGACCGGCAGGTGGATCACCCATCGCTCGGTCATCTGTCGTATCCCCGTTCGTTGCGCGCCTGGGCCTGCTCCGACTGCCAGCGGCGCAGCGCGTTCTTGATCCGGTCCGTCTCCCGGCGGCTCTGCGCCAGTGCGTCGTAGACGGCGGACAGGTCACCGGCAACGCGGTCGAGGAACTCCCGCACCTCCTGCGGATCGAGCCCGCGCCGTCCCAGCGGGGTCGGCCGGAAGCTCCGCTCACGAACCTGCCAGGGGCGCAGCGGGTGGTAGGCGGAGGAGCGGTAGCAGGTCGATCCGAGGACCGACCGTCGGCGACGCCGGACACGCCGGAGGAAGACGCGCATGACAGGACCTGCCTCTCTCACCGTCGAGATCGAACCGTGGAAGGGCGGGCCCGCCGGCCCGCCCCGCACCGGCGGACCCACCCCGGCACCTGCCACCGCAGCCTTCGACCAGCAGTACGTCAGCAGGGCACAGCACGTGACTCAGGTCGACAAACCGGTAACCCAGCCGATCCGGCCACTCACCCATCGTGCAGCGAACTGCACCCTCTACGCAACTCCCGATTCGGGAGCGTGTCATTGCGAAGCTCGTCCGGTTCCGCCACACTGACCGGCATGACTGGAAGCCCGACCGTCCGACGTCGACGCCTGGCCGCTGCGCTGCGTCGCCTCCGTGAACAGACCGGCATGACCGCCGACCAGGCCGCCAAGGAGGTGGGCATCTCGAAGTCGGCGATCAGCCGCATCGAGAACGCCCAGGTGTCCGTCATGCCGCCGGTCGCCCGTGGGCTCCTTGAGCTGTACGGCGTGGAGGGCGACGAGGTGGACGCGCTCGTCCAGGTCGCCCGCGACGCCCGCAAGCGGGGCTGGTGGCAGGCGTACGACGACGTGCTGCCGGACTGGTTCGAGGTCTACGTCGGGCTGGAGGCCGAGGCGTCCGAGATCCGCGCGTTCCAGCCACAACTGATTCCGGGTCTGCTCCAGACCGCCGACTACGCCCGCGCGGTCATCCGCGCCGAGCATCCGGACGCTCCGAGCGACGAGGTCGACCGGCGGGTGGAGTTGCGCATGCGCCGTCAGGACACCGAAACTCCGCCGAAGCTCTGGGTGGTGCTGGACGAGGCAGCGCTACGGCGGCCGGTCGGCGGCGCGGAGCTGTTCGCGGCGCAGTTGCGGCGACTGGCCGAGGAGGCCGATCGGCCCGGCCGCACCATCCAGATCCTGACGTTCGGCGCCGGCGAGTACGGGTCGATGGGCAGCGCCTTCAGCGTGCTGGCCTTCCCCGAGCCGGCCGATCCGGGGGTCGTCTACGTCGAGACCCGCGCGGGTAGCCTCTATCTCGAAGGCCAACAGGTCAGGGAGTACAGCCGCGTCTTCGAGCATCTGGTCGCCACGGCGGCCGGCGCCCGGGAGTCGCGCGACCTCATCCTGGGGGCGATCGACGAGCTATGAGAGGACGGCGCGGGTGGACGAGGCCAACCAGGCGACGATGACCTGGCGCAAGAGCACCCGCAGCAACGGTTCCGGAGACTGCGTCGAGGTCGCCGACAACCTGCCCGGCGTGGTCGGGCTACGCGACAGCAAGGACCCGCGAGGTCCTATCCTCGCCTTCGACCCGGCAGCCTGGTCGACCTTCGTTGCGAGCGTCAAGCACGAGACGTTCCGGAACTGAACGCGGCAGGCATCGCCTGCCCACCCTGCCCTACGATCCGGTGCCCGAAGCCTCCGCGCTTCGTAGCTTCGCAAGGGCGCGCAGGTACTCGTCCTCCACAATCCGGTCGAACGCTGCTGGCTGCGCCCCCGCGTGCACGACCTCCCGCGTAAGTCGCGCCTGTTCCCAGAACCTCAAGCCGATCTCGGTGGCGAAGATGTCAGCTGCCAGCAGTCCTCGCAACTGACTCTCAGGCATCCCGCCCAGCTGCCAGGTCGCGGCCCAGAAGTTGAGGATCAGGTTGATGTAGGCCCGCTGCCTCCGCCTTTCAGGGGCAGGGTCCTGGGTCAGCGACCCCCAGCACTCCATCAGCACGGCATCATCTATGGCCATCTTCAGCAACAAGGCATGCTGGTCACGTTGCGCGTATTCCAATGCGATGCGGGCCTGCCTGTTTTGACTGATGGTGGTGGCGACCACACCCACGAGAGCCAGCGCAGAGAGAAGCATGGATACCGAGCCGTAGGCTTGGCCGATATTCGCCAAGCGCTCCCAGTCGGTACTCGGATCGAAGGCGTAGTCGATCAGGGGCGGGGAGAGCAGCAGCGCAAGCCCTCCCAAGAAGACCAACAACGCCCAGACGGCTACGCCGCGAACACTCCTCATCTACGCAAGGCTAGTTCTCTCATCAAAGTTGATCAATCATGTGCGCTGCCTCCTGGCACCCCGATCCTCCTGGCTCTGCACTCACCGCAGGTCCGGCACGCCGTGCAGCAGGTTCTGGTGTGCGGGTGGGTGCGCCGGGTATGACGGGAACATGAGGGCGAGTTTCCGTCTGGGTCGGATCGCTGGCGTACCGGTCGGCGTCAACTGGAGTGTCCTGGTCATCTTCGTGCTGATCGCGTGGGCGCTGTCGGCGAGCCTGTTCCCTTCCTCGTACCCCGGTCACTCCCCCGTCGCCTACATCGCGGCCGGCCTGGCCGCCGCCGTGGTCTTCTTCCTCGGCCTGCTCGCCCACGAGGTGGCGCACGCGGTGGTCGCCAAGCGCAACGGCATCGAGGTCGAGGGCATCACGCTGTGGTTGTTCGGCGGCGTCGCCGAGCTGAAGGGCGAGGCGAAGGACCCGGGCGCCGAACTGCGGATCGCCGGGGTCGGGCCGCTGGTCAGCCTGATCATCGGCGTGGTGTTCGCGGCGATCGCGGTGGCCGTCGCCGCCGCGGGCGGGCACGGGCTGCTGCTCGGCGCGCTGGCCTGGCTGGCCGGCATCAACGTGCTGCTGGCGATCTTCAACGTGCTGCCGGCCGCCCCGCTGGACGGCGGGCGGCTGCTGCGCGCGGCGGTCTGGAAGTTCACCGGCGACCGGACCAAGGCGTCGGTGGTGGCGGCCCGCGCGGGCTGGGTGCTCGGCGTCGTGCTGATCGGGCTGGGGCTGTGGCGGTTCTTCACCGGCGCCGGGTTCGGCGGGCTCTGGCTGGCGCTGATCGGCTGGTTCCTGCTCGGCGCCGCCGGCCAGGAGGAACGCGCCGCCCGGATGGGCGACGCGCTGCGCGGCATCCGGGTCGGCGACGTGATGACGCCGCAGCCGCAGACCGCGTCCGGCGACCTCACAGTGGCCGACTTCGTCGACCACTACCTTTTCGCGTACCGGCACTCGGCACTGCCGCTCACCGTCGACGGCAGGCCGGTCGGCCTGGTCACGCTCGATCGGGTACGCGGCATCCCGGCGGACCGCCGCGCGTCGACCACCCTGGCCGAGGTGTCCTGCCGGGCCGACGAACTGGTGCTCGCCCGCCCGGAGGAACAGCTCACCGACCTGCTGCCCCGGCTCAACGAGTGCACCGACGGCCGGGCGCTGGTGGTGATCGACGAACAGTTGGTCGGCATCGTCTCGCCCAGCGACATCAGCCGGGCGGTGCAGCGCGGCAGCCTGCGCCAGCAGGTGCCGGCTGGACGCTGATCCAGTCCCGAGGAAAGCCGGCTCAGTCCCGGAGGAAGTAGCGGTCCATCTCGGCGGTGCGGAACTTCCCCTTCGGGTCGAACTCGCGCAGCAGCGCGGCGAAGTCGGCGTGCCGGGGGTACGCGCTGGCGGGATCGCGGTCGAACAGCTTGCCCCAGTGCGGGCGCGGCGCGAACGGGGCGAGCCGCTCCTCCACCTCCGCCAGCACCGGCGCCACCGCCACCGGATCGCCGATCCAGGTGAAGTGCAGCGCCAGCGAGTCGCGCCGGAAGTTCGGGCTCAGCCACAGCTCGTCGGCGGCGATCGTCCGCAGCTCGCAGATCTGGAGCACGGCGGCGATCCGGTCGGCAATCGGGTCGAGCGCGGCGAGCGCCGCCGACGCGTCGGCCCGGGCCACGTGCCACTCGGACTGCAACTCGTCGCCGCTGCTCGGCGTGAATCCGAGCCGGAAGTGCGGCAGCCGCTCGTGCCACGGCCCCGGCTCGCCGAGCTGCGCCGTGCAGTGCTCCGGCGACATTCCGGGCACCGGGTGCCGGGGCGAGTCGGCGGCCACCGTGTCCAGCCAGTCGGCGGGCGGCGGCGCCTGGTCCGCGTACTGCTTCACCCACACCTGGTCGAAACGCTCCGAGCGCCACGAGGTGAAGACGCTGACGCTGTACGCGGCGTCGAGCGCCTCGTCCAGCGCCGCACGAGGCAGGCCGAGGCGGACGTGCTGGCGCACCGCGTACATGGGCACCACGTCGAGCGTGAGCCGGGTGACCACGCCCAGCGCGCCCAGGTTGACCACCATCCCGGCGAACCGCGGGTCACCGCGGTCGACGGTGATCAGGTCGCCGTCGGCGGTGACCAGTTCCAGCCCGGCGACGGCGGCGGCGAGGTTGCGGTTCCGCGCGCCGGACCCGTGGGTGGCGGTGGCGACCGAGCCGGCCACCGAGATGTGCGGCAGCGAGGCGAGGTTCGCCAGCGCGTACCCCTGAGCCTGGAGCGCGGTGGCCAGGTCGCCGTAGCGGACGCCGGCCGCGACGGTGACGGTGCCGCGCTCGGGGTCGAGCGCGACGGCCGGTGGCAGGCCGTCCAGCGCGATCTGGACGCCGGTGGTGTCGCCGAGCCGGTTGAACGAGTGGCCGGTGCCGACGGCCCGGACCAGGTCGGCCTCCGCGACCAGCCGCCGCAGGTCGTCGGTCGAGGCCGGCCGCGATCGGGTACGCGCCGACCAGCTGACGTTTCCGGCCCAGTTCGTGTCCCTCATGCGCTGCATCATGCGCCATGATGCGCCGGCAGGGTTGCCCCGGCCACTCGGCGGGAATCCTGGCGGGATGAGCAGCTACCGCGACCCGAGCCTCCGCGGCGACGTGTACCCGTCGGAGGAGGAGATCGACCCGACCGGCGTAGACCCTGACGCTGCGGAGATGCCGCCCGGCGGTGTGGAACCCGTCGCTGTGGGGCCCGCCGGTGCAGGGCCCGCCGGTGTAGGGGTGACGCCCGCCGCGACCGCGCCGGTCCCGGGGCCCACGCCGGAGCCCGAGCCGGACCCGGTGCCCCACCCGGGGCCGCCGCCGCGCCAGGTGTCCGGCCGGTCGATCGTGACCCGGCACCTGGACGGTTCCGTCGAGGTGGTGACGGACCTGGACGGCGACGGCGTGGCCGACGTGGTGCAGGTCGACCTGGACGGCGACGGTGTGCCCGACGTGACGTACCTGGACAGCGACCGCGACGGCCGCCTCGACACCGTCCGCCGCGCCACAGCGAGCTGACCCGTCCGCCGCCCACCCGCACGCCCCGCCCCAGCCCGCCCCAGCCCGCCCCAGCCCGTCGATCTTGGAGTTTTGGCGCCCGGATTGTCGCTCGAGCGAGGCTTGTCAGGTGCCACAACTCCAAGATCGATGGGGACGGTCGAGCGGCGGGCGGGCGGGGGCCGGGTCAGATGTGGGGCATGACCTCGGCGGCTACCAGCTCCAGGTGGTCCAGGTCGGTCAGGTCCAGCACCTGGAGGTAGGCGCGCGCGCTGCCCGCCTCGGCGTACCGGCTGAGCGTGTCCACCACCTCGGCGGGCGTCCCGGCGGCGCCGTTGGCGCGCAGCTCGTCCGGGTCACGTCCGATCGCCTCGGCGCGGCGCCTCACCTCGGCCTCGTTGCGGCCGCAGCAGAGCACGAGCGCGTTGGACCAGGTCATCGTGGACGGGTCGCGGTCGATCGCGGCGCAGGCGTCGCGTACCCGCCCGAACTGCGTGACGGTGTCCTCGACCGAGGCGAACGGCAGGTTGAACTCGTCGGCGTACCGGGCGGCCAGGCGGGGCGTGCGCTTCGGGCCCATGCCGCCGAGCAGGATCGGCGGGCGGGGGCGCTGCACCGGCTTGGGCAGCGCCGGCGAGTCACTGACCGGGTAGTACGTGCCGGGGAAGTCGAACGTGGCGCCGTCCGGGGTGGACCAGAGCCCGGTGATGACGGCGAGCTGCTCCTCCAGCCGGTCGAACCGCTCCCCCAGCGCCGGGAACGGGATGCCGTACGCGGTGTGCTCCTCGGCGTACCAGCCGGTGCCGATGCCCAGCTCGACCCGGCCGCCGCTCATCTGGTCGACCTGCGCCACGGTGATCGCCAGCGGGCCGGGTAGCCGGAACGTGGCGGCTGTCATCAGGGTGCCGAGCCGGATCCGGGTGGTGTCGCGGGCCAGGCCCGCGAGCGTGGTCCACGCGTCGGTCGGGCCGGGGTCGCCGCTCACCGAGCCCATCTTCAGGTAGTGGTCGGAGCGGAAGAACGCGGCGAAGCCGGTCTCCTCCGCGCGGCGTGCCACGGCGAGGAGCTGGTCGTATGTGGCCCCCTGCTGGGGCTCGGTGAAGATCCGCAGTTCCATCCCCCGAGCATATGGAGCCCGCCGGGCCGGGGCAGCGCGACCTGTCATTCCTTGCCAGGCATATAACCAGTGAGGCATATTGCACGGGTGACCGTCGACGCCTTCGCCGTGCTGGCCGAGCCCTCCCGGCGCCGCATCCTGGACCGGCTGCGCCGGGCGGAGAGCAGCGTCGGCGAACTGGTGGACGCGCTGGGCATGAGCCAGCCGGCCGTCTCCAAGCACCTGCGGGTGCTCCGCGACGCCGGGCTGGTCACCTGCCGTACGGCGGCGCAGCGGCGGATCTACCGCGTCGACACCGCGCCGCTACGGGCAGTGGACGACTGGCTCGGGCCGTACCGGTCGATGTGGACCGCGCATCTCGACGCCCTCGAACGCCATCTCGACAGTCAGGAGTGACAGATGGACCGCGACTCGTTCCGTCCCGGCCCGATCGCCCGGGTAGAGCTGACACCCGAGAACGAACTGGTCTTCGTCCGCGACCTACGACACCCGCCGGAGAAGGTGTGGGCCGCGCTCACCGACCCGGACCGGCTCGCCGAGTGGGCGCCGTTCCTGGCCGACCGCGACCTGGGCCGCCCTGGCGACGCCGTGCTCAGCGCCATCGACGGCGACCAGAGCCACCCGGCACCGGCCCGGGTGCTGCGCGCGGACCGGCCGCACCTGCTGGAGTACACCTGGGGCGACGACAGGCTCCGCTGGGAGCTGACAGCGAACGGCGACGGCACCACTCTCACGCTGCGGCACCGGGTCGGCGGTCCGGACCTCGCCCCGATGACTGCCGCCGGCTGGCACATCTGCCTCGACGTCGCCGCGCATCTGCTCGACGGCGACCCGGTCGGCCCGATCCGGGGCGCGGAGGCGAAGGACTTCGGCTGGGCGGAGCTGCGCGACGCGTACGCCGAACGCCTGAACCGCGACTGACGACGGCAGTCACGCGGTCCGGCGGCGCAGCCACCCGGCGGCCCCGCCGACCAGCGTCGTCCCGATGGTGGTGCCGATCGCCACCAGTGCCGCACCGACCGCCCACAGGCCGGTGTCGTCGGTCGAGGCGGCGTGCACCGCCCACGGCACGGTGAACGCCACCGTCATCACTGTCGCCACCAGCCAGATGTTCAGCCACCAGCCGCCGACGGCGGCCAGCGCGCCCAGGGTCAGCACCGCGGCGGCGACCTGCCAGACCGCGTACGGCCCGCTCATGTCGCCGGTCTGCGGGTCCACGGTCCAGCCGGACTCCCAGCTCAGCCAGGCCACCCAGGCACCGGCAGTGGCCAGCGCCAGGAGCAGACCGCCGAGCAGCGTACGTCTCGTCGTCACGCCTCCGATCCTGCCCGGGCCGGCGGGGCGGGCGAATGAGCACGCGTACTCGATTCCGCCACCGCGCACACGGCGGTGTGCGCGGCGTGTGCGCCCGGTGCCAGCGGGCCCGGCCATCGTCGGCGTCATGAGTTACGCATTCGAGGCGGAGGGCCTGGTCAAGCGGTTCGGTACGACCACCGCGCTGGCCGGGATCGACCTCGCCGCACGACGCGGGACCGTGCTGGGGGTGCTGGGGCCCAACGGCGCCGGCAAGACCACAGCGGTACGGATCCTCGCCACGCTGTTGCGCCCGGACGGGGGGCGCGCCACTGTCGGCGGCCACGACGTGGTCACCGACGCCGCCCGGGTACGCCGACTGATCGGGCTGACCGGCCAGTACGCCTCGGTCGACGAGGACCTGACCGGCACCCAGAACCTGGTGCTGATCGGCCGGCTGCTCGACCTGAGCCGCCGCGAGGCCCGGGCGCGGGCGGCGGAACTGCTCGCCTGGTTCGGCTTGACCGACGCGGCCGGACGCCCGGCCAAGACGTACTCCGGTGGCATGCGCCGCCGCCTGGACCTGGCCGCGAGCCTGGTCGGCCGGCCGGAGGTGATCTACCTGGACGAGCCGACGACCGGCCTGGACCCGGCCAAGCGGGAGGAGATGTGGGGCGTGGTCCGCTCGCTGGTCGACGACGGGTCGACGGTGCTGCTGACCACGCAGTACCTGGACGAGGCCGACGCGCTCGCCGACGAGATCTCGGTGATCGACCACGGCCGGGTGATCGCGCACGGTACGCCGGGCGAGCTGAAGCGGATCGCCGGCAGTCAGACGATCGTGGTCCGGCCGACCGAGCCGGGCCGGATCGGCGCGGTCGCCGAGATCCTGCGCGCCGCCACCGGGACCGATCCCGAGCTGCCCCGGCCGGGCGTGCTCACCGTGCCGGTGGACGACGACGCCACGTTCACCGCTGTGGTCCGCCGGCTCGACGACGCCGGCATCGGGGTGGTGGAGCTGGCGTTGCGGCTGCCCAGCCTCGACGAGGTGTTCTTCACGCTGACCGGCCACGGCGCCGAGGAGCAGGCGGAGGTGGCGGCATGACCACGACCACTCGTACGGCGGCGATGCCGTCCCGGCCCGCCACCGCCCACGCTGCGGTCCGTCCGTTCGCAATGGTCCGGCACAGTCTCGCGCTGGCCGGCCGCAGCCTGGTCAAGACGATCAGGACCCCGGAGCAACTGCTCGACGTCACGCTCCAGCCGGTCGTCTTCGTGCTGATCTTCGTCTACCTGCTCGGCGGCGCGGTCGCCGGCTCACAGCACGAGTACCTCCAGTTCCTGCTTCCCGCGATCATGGTGCAGACCGTGCTGTTCGCGTCCATCGCCACCGGCGTCAGCCTCAACACCGACGTGGAGAAGGGCGTGTTCGAAAGGTTCCGCAGCCTGCCGATCGCCCGGTCCGCGCCGCTCGTCGGCTCGGTGGTCGGCGACCTGGTCCGGTTCGTGGTCTCCATCGTGGTGCTGCTGGGGTTCGGGTACGCGCTCGGTTTCCGGATCGGCACCGATCCGCTCTCCGCGCTCGCCGCGTGCCTGCTCACCATCGCGTTCGCGTTCGCGGTCAGCTGGATCGGTGTGCTGCTCGGGGTGCTGATGCGCAGCCCGGGCGCGGTGCAGGGCACGGCGTTCCTGCTGCTGTTCCCGCTGACCTTCGGCACCAACATGATGGTGCCGACGGACACGCTGCCCGGCTGGTTGCAGTGGTGGGTCGGGGTCAACCCGGTCGCCGACGTGATGGAGGCGGCCCGGGGCCTGATGATCGGTGGCCCGGTGGCCGGGCCGGTGAGCCGCTCGCTGCTCTGGACCGTGGCGATCATCGCGGTCTTCGCGCCGCTCGCCGTGCTCGCCTACCGCCGCCGCGCCTGACCGGCCGCGCCGCCCGGGACCGGTCCGCGCCGGGCCGGCCCGGGCCGCACGAGGATCAACCAGCCGGGTCGCCGCCCACGAACGCGAGGGCGTCGGCCCGGCTCAGGCCGTGACCCCTGGTGTACGCGGCGGCGTACCCGTCCTCACCCAGCTCCGCGCGCAGCCGCTCGGCGAGCCGCTGCGCGTCCGGGTTGGACCGGTCCGGCCGGCCGCGCAGCGAGTCGGAGACGCCGAGCAGTTCCGCCGCCCGCTCGTACCGGCCCTCCGCAGCGGCCAGCGCCACCCAGCCGACAGTGACGATCGCGACCACCGGCATGTCCCGGGCGGCGAGGGCCCGCGTCGTCGCCTCGTCGAGGCACCCGCGCGCGCCCGGCAGGTCATCGCGGGCCAGCGCCAGGTGGCCCATCTCGGCCAGCAGCAGGCCCCGGAACTGCGGGGCGACAAGCGGCGTCTCGGCCTGGCGGCGCATCGCCTCGGCGAGGCACTCCTGCGCCTCGTCCAGCGAGCCGTCGGAGCGGGCGATGCTGCCGAGCATCATCAGCCCGAACGCGCCGTCCCGGCCGTCCCGGTCGGTCACGAACCGGCGCAGTTCGGCCTTGGCGCCGGCCACGTCGCCGGAGCGGGCGCGGATGGCCGCGAGCCAGATCAGCTGGAAGCCCGGCTCGGAGGCCGGGTTGAGCTCCCGGGCCAGCCGAACCGACTCCTCCAGCGCCGCGGTCGCCGCCTCGAAGTCGCCGCGTTTGGTGAGCGCGTCCGCGTACTCGCTGAGCACGTGCGACAGGCTCATCCGCTCGCCCACGGCGCGCAGTTCGGCGGCGGCGTCGGTCAGGTCGCGCAGCATGCCCTCGGCGTCGCCGTCGTTCTCCTTGAACTTGCCGCGCATCCCCAGCAACGTGCCGTCGGTCCACGGGTCGGGGTGCCCGCGCGCCCGGTCGATCGCCGCGATCCCGGCCGCCGTGTCGTCGTCGAAGATCGACAGCATCGGTGCGAGCAGCCCCACGATCGGATGCTTGGTCCCCTCCGCCGCCCGCAGGGCCGTGGTCAGCTCGGCGAGCTGCTCCGGCGGCGGCACCTGCTCGCCGCGTGCCAGCTCGGAACCGATGCGGATGGCGAGCACCACCGCCCGCTCCTCCGCCGGTGCCGGGCCGGGCAGTGCCAGCGCGCGGGCCAGCACGTCACCGCCGATGCCGCCGTCGTCGCCCCAGATCACCAGCGGCAACGCCAGCCCGGCGCCGATGCGCAGCGCGGTGTCGGCGTCACCGGCGTCGCACGCGTAGTGCAGCGCGCCGACGATGTTCTCCCGTTCCGCCTCCAGCAGCCGCAGCCACGGCAGCTGACCGGCCGTGCGCAGGTGCGGCTCCGCGGTCCGGACCAGTTCCCGGAAGTACGCCGCGTGCGCGGCGCGCGCCCCGGCCACTGCCCCGGCGGCGGCGAGCCGTTCCAGCCCGTACTCCCGGATGGTCTCCAGCATCCGGAACCGCCCGTCGCCGACCACCTGGAGCAGCGACTTGTCGACGAGCGCGTCGAGCAGCGCGGCGGCGGCCGGGCCGGCGACGCCGGCCGCCGAGTCGGCGGTGACCGACGCCGGGAAGACCGCGAGCCGTTCGGCGAGCCGCCGCTCGTCGTCGGTGAGCAGCCCCCAGCTCCAGTCCACCACCGCCCGCAGCGTGCGGTGCCGGGGCAGCGCGGTGCGGCTGCCGCCGGTCAGCAGCCGGAACCGATCGTCCAGACCGGCCGCGACCTGCCGCGGCGACAGCGTCCGCAGCCGCGCCGCCGCGAGTTCGATGGCCAGCGGCAGGCCGTCGAGCCGCCGGCAGATCTCCACCACGGCCGCCACGTTCTCGCCGGTCACCGCGAACCCGGGCCGCACGGCGGCGGCCCGGTCACGCAGCAACTGCACCGACGGGTACGCGAGCGCGTCGCCCGGCGTCGCGTCCGCCGGTGGCAGCCGCAACGGGGGTACGGGTTCCAGCACCTCGCCGACGATGCCGAGCGGCTCCCGGGAGGTGGCCAGCACGCGCAGCCCCGAACAGTGGCCGAGCAGGTCCTCGGCGAGCCGGGCGGCGGCCTCGACGACGTGTTCGCAGTTGTCCAGCACGATCAGCGTCTCGTCGGTGGCGATCGTCTCCACCAGGCGGCCGAGCGGGTCGCGGGCCGGCGGGCGTACCGGCTCCAGCGTCCGGTCCCGGCGGCCGAGCGTGTCGAGCACGGCCCGTGGCACGTCCGCCGGGTCGGTGATCGGCGCCAGCTCGACCAGCCAGGCCCCGCCGGGTACGCCGTCGGCGAGCCGGCCCGCCGCCACGCTCGCCAGCCGCGTCTTGCCGGCTCCGCCCGGCCCGAGCAGGGTGACCAGGCGGTTGCCGGCGAGCAGCCCGGTGAGCCGGCGCAGGTCCTCGTCGCGCCCGACGAACGTGGTGAGCGCGGCCCGCAGGTTGCCCCGCGTCACGGCCGTCGGCTGCGGCGGTGCCGCCTCGCCACGCAGCAGCTCCAGGTGCGCGGCCCGCAACTGGGGCGACGGGTCCACGCCCAGCTCGTCGGCGAGCCGCTGCCGGATCCGCTCGTACGCCGCGAGCGCCTCGGCGGGCCGCCCGGCGGCGGCGAGCGTCCGCAGGTGCAGTTCGGCCAGCCGCTCCCGCAGCGGATGCGCGGCGGTCAGCTCCTCCAGTTCGGCGACGAGCAGCTCCGGCCGCCCGGTGCGCAGCTCCGCGTCGATCCGGTCCTCCTGCGCGGTGAGCCGCAGTTCCGCCAGCCGCGCCACCGCTGCCGCCGCGTACGGCGCGTCGGCGACCTCGGCCAGCGCCGGACCCCGCCACAGCGCGAGCGCGTCGCGCAACGTCGTCCGTGCCCCCGTCGCGTCCCCGTCACGAAGCGCCGCCCGCCCCTGCCGGGTCAGCCGCTCGAACCGCCCGGCGTCCACGTCGTCCGGGTCGAGGTCGAGCCGGTAGCCCGCCGGGCTGCTGCGTACCGCGAGCCCGGGCACCGCCCGGCGCAGCCGGGACACGAGCGTCTGCACCGCGTTGGCGGTGTCGGTGGGCGGCTCGTCACCCCAGAGCGCCTCGGCCAGCGCGGGCACGCTCACCGGCCGGCCCGGGTCCAGGGCGAGGCGGATCAGCAGCGCCCGCAGCCGCGCCCCGGCGACGTCGACCGGCCGCTCGCCGTCGCGGACCTCAAGCGGCCCGAGGATCCCCACCCGCACCATGCCACTCTCTCACCCGCCGTCGAACCGATGGTGGCAAGATCGCGGGCGTGACGAGTGTGTCCCGCCCGCTGCCACGGCTCGTGGAGGCGGAGGCGTTCGCTGACGTCCCGGCCGACCGGCTCCTGGCGGTGCTGGAGGTGGTCACGATGGTCCTCACGCTCCCCCACCGCGCCGCCGAGCGGGTGGACGCGCTGGTGGTGGCCACCGGCCAGGGCGAGGACTGGCGTCTCACCGACGCGATCCGCGCCTGGGAGACCAGTCCGGCGCTGCGGCACCTGCTGGTGGCGAACACCGATTCGGCCGAGCGGACGTACCGCCCGCTCACACTGGACCGGTTGCGCGGGCTCGGTCTGCGCCGGACCGACGGGGTCGTGCTCCAGCCCGAGCCGGTCACCGGCACCGGCCGGCAGGCCACCTGGGTCGTGGAGCAGGTACGGGCGCTGGGCGTCGGCAGCGTCGCGCTCGTCGTCTCGCCGTACCACCTGGTCCGGGTCTATCTCACCGTGCTGCGGGCCTGCGACGACGCCGGCCTGCGGATCCCGATGGTTCCGCTGCCAGTGGCCGTCGCACCGGACGCCCCGGTGCCGGAGACCGGCGCGGCCGGGTACGACCTGGTGGCCGGCGAGGTCAGCCGGCTGCTCCGCTATCCCGCCCAGGGGTGGATCGCCACCCCGGAACGGCTGCGCGACTACCTGCGCTGGCTCTGGTCCGAGCACCGCCCTCTGCTCACCGGCGTCTGAAGGTTCACCGCGCGGCTACTCCTGGCCTCAATCGGCGCCGAACACGTCGTCGAGCACAAGCCTTGCCCGGCCCGGCACCTCCTCCTCGGGAAAGATCTCGGCGCACAGATCCAGCACCTGCTCGGCACTCGTCAGCCCGAGGTGATCGATGAGGAAGCGGATGTCTTCGGCATCCCGCCGCCGGGCGCCACCGCCAGGAGCCACATAGGCGCTCGCCTGCTCGTTGAGCCACCAGTGCGGCAGGCCGAGTTCGTCCGCCACCGCTCGGGCCTCGTCGAGAACCACCCCGTGCGGCTGGAAAACGGCGTCGATGTCCCGCGTCGACCGCCGCGCGTCGTAGGCCAAGGCCATCGCCGCGCCGCCGAAGATGTAGAGGTCCGCGATCACCCCCCGCTTCGCGAGCCGGTCGCCCAACCTGCGGAAGCGTTCTCGATCGCGGCGCGATCCAGAAGGGGATCTTCCGGCCTCATGCCACATCCAGCTCATGTGCGGAGACGTAGACGCCCCGGCGACGGAACGCCGCCGGGGCGTGAACGACCGCATCCACTCGAGCAGCTTTGGTGTTGAACGGGAACCAGAACCGCCGCAGCGACCGCGTCTCGACCCACGGCGGCGGGCCGTGCCCGTCCTTCGCGCTCAGGTGCTCGACCAGCGCCGCGAGAAACACGTCCCAATGCTCGTCTCCGGTGGGTGCCGGCTCCCCCTGCAGCAACCGTATGCGGGTCTCGCGCGGCTCCCAGCGGAACTCCTCCAGAAACTCCGCAACCAACCGCCAGCGACGGCTGTCGTCCACCTCGACGAGCAACTCGCCCAGCCGCGCCACAGTCAACGGCTCGTAGCTCGCAGCATGCTTCCCCACCCAGCCGACGCTAGTGCATGGAAGGAACCGCAGTGGACCGGCGCGGCGACCGCGAACTACGCCGCGTTGACGCCAGCGGCCTACGCCTCGGGGATCCGGACCGTGAGCACCCGGGTGAGGACGCGGAAGCCGGCCGCGTCGTACATCCGGCGGGCCGGGTTGCCGTCGACCACCGACAGGCCGACCGACGGCAGTCCTGCCTCGCGCGCGCCGCGCAACGCGTGCACCAGCAACGCCCGGCCGAACCCGCGCCGCTGCGCGCGGGGCGCGACGCCCAGGTTGAGGATCCAGACGCAGTCGTCGTCGGTCCACGGCACCGGCCCGGCGCACAGGACGTGCCCGGCGCTGCGGCCGTCCGGGTCGACCAGCCGTGCCGAGGCGGGCACCAGGGGCGGCACCGGCTCACCGGTGTCGAAGATCGCCCGTACCTCTTCGGTGTCGCTCGGCTGCCAGCGGCCGTCCGGGTGGTCCGGGCCGTACGCCGCGTCCAGCCCAGCGGCGAGGTCGTCGTCCCAGCCGGGGGCGCCGAGCGACCAGCCCTCCGGCAGCGCCACCGGTTCGGGTACGTCGGCCAGGTCGTGCCGCATGTCCGTGGCGGCCCGGTCCAGCGTCAACCCGTCGGCCACCAGGGCCGACGCGAGCGCCTCATCCGGCGTCTCCAGCCGGTGCCCGGCCAGGTCGCGCCGCACCTGCGCGACGAGCCGGGTCAGCGGCGCCTCGGGCAGCGCCCGGACGTCGGCCGCGACCGCCGTGCCGTCGTCGTCCCGCAGCCGCATCCGGGCCAGCGGCGTGTCGTCATCCCCGAGCAGCAGCGAGTCGTGGAGGTGCGGTCGTACCGGCATTCGTGGCAGCGTACCGGGCGCGCCCCGCTCCCGCTCCCCGCCGATCTTGGAGTTGTGGCGCCTCAGATGCCCGCTTCGCGGCTTACGCGAGCTGCCACAACTCCAAGATCGCCGAGCACACCCGCGGCGGGGTGGGGCGGGGCCTAGGGTTGGGGGGTGAGCAGGGTCGATCGGGGCAGCAGGACGATCGCCGCCGATCCGGGGGCGGTGTACGGAGCGCTCGTGGACCGGGCGGCCCTGGAAGCGTGGTTGCCGCCGGACGGGATGCGCGGGCGGATCGAGCGCTGGGATCCGCGGCCGGGCGGCGGGTTCCGGATGGTGCTCACCTACCTCGACCCGGCCGGCAGCCCGGGCAAGACGTCGGACGCCACCGACGTGGTCGACGTCGGGTTCGCCGAACTCGTACCGGCGCGCCGGGTCGTGCAGACGGCCGTGTTCCAGGCCGACGACCCGGCGTACGCGGGCACCATGACCATGACCTGGCACCTCGCGGCCGCAGGCGACGGCACCGATGTGACAGTCGCCGCCACCGGCGTACCGCCCGGCATCGACCAGGCGGTGCACGAGGAGGGCATCGCGTCCTCGCTGGCGCACCTGGCCGCGTACCTCGAGCCGGGCGCCTGACCACGACGGACGCCGGGATTGGCGGCGGCTTTTGCGGGTAGCCGCCGGCGGTGACCGGGCAGCGGGAGGGGCGCGGCGGCCGGCGGGGGTCGTCGCGGCGCGCCGGCCTGGACGCGGAACGGTTCGACGAGGCGTGGGAGCGCGTGAACGAGCGCGGCCGGGCCGCCGGGCGGGACCGGATGCAACAGTTGCGGATCAAGTCCGTACTCGCCGTGCAGGCCGGACTGGCGGCGGCGCTGGCCTGGGCCGCCGCGCGCTGGCTCACCGGCATGCCGAGCCCGATCTTCGCCCCGGCCGCCGCGGTCGCGGTGATCACCTCGTCGTTCGGGCGACGCCTTTCCAACACGGTTGAGCTGCTCGCCGGGGTGACGCTCGGCATCATCGTGTCGGACCTGCTGATCGGCGCCGTCGGCGCCGGCGTGTGGCAGACCGGCGTGATCGTCGCGGCGTCCGTCCTGGTCGCGCTGGCACTGAGTACGCGGGGCGGGATCGTGGGCAACGCCAGCGGTACGGCGGTGCTGCTCGGCGCGCTCTCCTCCTCCCGGCACACGCTGGAGTTCCCCCGCTTCGTCGACGCGCTGATCGGCGGCGGCGTGGGACTGGTGGTGACACTGCTGCTGGTGCCGATCAACCCGCTGCGGGTCGTGCGGCGGGTGGCCGCGCCGACGCTGCGGCAACTCGCCGGCCAGCTCGCCGCGACCGCCGCCGCGCTACGGCGACGCGACCACGACCTGGCCGACCGGGCGCTGAGCCGGTCGCAGGCGATCGGCGCGGACCTGGGCCGGTTCTGGGACGTCTTCGGCGGCGCGAAGGAGACCGTCGACCTCGCCCCGGCGCGGTGGCCGAGGCGGCGTTCCGTCCGGCACTACCAGCTCAGCGCGCCGGACGTGGACCAGGCGGTCTGGAACACCCGCGTGCTGGCCCGGCGGGCCGTCGTGCTGATCGAGGACGGGGAGCCGATACCGGAGAGCCTGCCGGACGCCGTGGAGGCGCTCAGTGCGGCAGTGCACGCCGTACAGGAGGAGGTTCTCGCCGGCCAGGGCCCGGAGGACGCCCGCCGCCACGCGCTGCGTGCGGTGGCGGCGGCGACGCGCGCGGAGCTGGCCGGGACCGGGCTGTCCGGCACGGTGATCGTGGGGCAGGTCCGGACCGCCGCGAGCGACATCCTCCAGGCGACCGGGATGGACCGGGCGGAGGCGCTGCGGCGCATCCGGGAGGTCGCCGCCGCGCAGTCGTGAGCCGGTCAGTCGTCCTCGCGGACGCGGGCGTGCAGATGCATGTCGTGCCGTCCGTCGTGGTGCACTGCAGCGCTGCGCTTGGTGCCCTCCAGCCGGAACCCGGCCTTGATCGCCACCCGGCACGACGCGACGTTGCCGGTCGAGTGGTCCAGCCACAGCCGGTGCAGCCGGCCGTCGCCGAGCGCCCACGCGCTCAGCGCCCGCAGCGCACCGGAGGCCACGCCCGCGCCACGGGCGGCCGGAACCACCCAGTACGCGCACGCGGCCTCGCCGTCGTCGAGGTTGAAGCCGCCCAACGTCATACGGCCCACCACCTCGTCGCCTCGGGTCACCGCCCAGCTCGCGCCCGTCTCCTCCTGCCAGGCACGACGGAAGTGGGCGAACCACCGGAGGACCTGCTCCGGCGACGTGGGCCGGCGGGTGTGCCAGCGGCGGATCTCCGGATCCTGGTAGGCGGCCAGGACGGCGGGCGCGTCCCCGTCCTCCCAGGGGCGCAGGACCAGGCCGTCGGTAGCGAACAGCGTGGGTTGCGGGCCGGTGGTGAGCGTGCCGGCGGGTACGGCGGATGGCGTCGACAGCGGAAAGCTCATGCCCGACTCTCCCCCGCGGACCGCCCCGCGTGTCAATCCGGTTCAGATCGGCAGCAGAGCTGGGCCCGCCACCATCGGCGCGGACCCAGCTCTCGGCACCGATCCGATCGGATCGTGCGCGTCGATCAGCGCCTGACGGGGCTCGGCGACGGGCCGACGGGGTTGTCCGACCGCACGCCCGGCGAAGCCGGTACCGGACTGGCCGGCATGCTCGGGTCCGGGTCAACCGGGACGGGCGACGGTGCGCCCGGGCGAGTCGGGTCCGCGCCGTCCGGCATCCGCCGGCCGTCCGGGCCGACAGGGACGGGCGACGCCAGGCCCGGCGGGGGCGGAACCGGCTCGGTGCGGTCCGGCTGCGGGGCGCTCGTGCCCGGCTGCGGCGAAATCACCGGGTCGTCGTCCCGGCTGGCGTAGGCGAACGGCGCCCCGATCACCAGCACCGCCAGGACGCCCGCCGCACCTGCCGCCACCGTGTTGCGTCGACGGTTACGCACCCGCCGTTCCGCCCTGGTCAATGAGTCCTGCACAGTCGGTGCCTCCTCGGCGATGTCGGTGAGGGTGGCGCGGAGCAGACCTTCGAACGGATCACTCATCGCCGCATCTCCAGAAGCTCGCTGTCCGGCAGGATCTGACGCAGTCGGCTGACCGCCCGGTGGGTCCGGCTGCGCACCGTCCCGACCGAGCAGCCGAGCAGTTCGGCGACCCGGGCCTCCGGCAGGTCCTCGTAGTAGCGCAGGACCACGACGGTGCGCTGCGCCGGCGGCAACTGCCACAGCGCCGTCCGCAACGCCAGCCGCAGATCCGTACCGCCGGCCGGGTCGGCCACCACCGGCTCGTGCAGCCCGACCGGTGACTCCCGGCGACGACGCAACCGCCGCCACCAGCTCACCTGCTCCCGGTACATGACGGCACGGAGGTAGCCCTCCGGGTCGGCGTGCCGGATGCTCCGCCACTTCGGGATGACCTTCGACAGCGCCGACTGGAACAGATCCTCGGCACTGCTGCGGTCACCGGTGAGCAGGTAGGCGACCCGTATCAGCGCCGGCGCACGGCTCGCCACGAACTCGGCCAGCACCGCCCGTTCGTCCTCGTCCACCGCACCACCCTCGTTTTCTCGTTCACCAGTGACAGACGCCGGAGGGCACCGCCGCTATCCCGGGATCGGCGAGAATGCGGTGCGGCGGTTCCGCCTACACTGCGCCGCGTGGACCAGGCCGCACCGCACACCGTCACCTCGATCGCGTACGACCTGCGCGCGCTCGGCATCGTCCCGGGTGACGTTCTGCTGCTGCACTCGTCGTACCGGAGTCTCGGGTTCGTCGCCGGCGGCACCGAGGCGGTGGTGCTGGCGCTGCTGGCGGCGCTCGGGCCGGAGGGCACCCTCGTCGTGCCGACACACACCCCGGACAACACGGACCCGGCCGGGTGGCGGCATCCGCCCGTACCGGAGGCGTGGTGGCCCGTCATCCGCGAGCACACCCCCGGCTTCGACCCCGCGCGCACGCCGAGCCGGTGGATGGGCGCCGTCGCCGAGACGGTACGCACCTGGCCCGGCGCCCGCCGCAGCGACCATCCGCAGGTGTCCTTCGCCGCGCTCGGCGCGCACGCCGCCGACATCGTGGCGGGGCACCGCCTCGACGACGCGCTGGGCGAGCACTCCCCGCTCGGTGCGGTGTACCGGCTCGACGGCAGGGTGCTGCTGCTCGGCTGCGACCACAGCTCCAACACCTCGCTGCACCTGGCGGAGTGGCGGCAGGCGTCACCGCCGCGGGCGATGACGGGCTCGGCGGTACGGCTGCCGGACGGCACGAGCCGGTGGACCACGTGGACAGACGTCGTCACCGACGAGGACGATTTCGACCGGCTGGGCGCCGACTTCGAGGCGACAGACGGCGCGACGATCGGCCGGGTGGGCACCGCGACGGCCCGGCTGATGTCCCAGCGCACCCTGGTCGACTTCGCCACCGCCTGGATGGCCACGAACCGCGGGCGCTGACCGCCCGCCGCGCGGGTTCTTCGGCGATCTTGGAGTTGTGGCGCCTCGGATGTCCCGCACGCGGCTTTTACGAGGTGCCACAACTCCAAGATCGATGCGGACGAGGGCACCGGGTACGACGGGCCGCGCGTTCAGTCCGGCGGTTTGGGGGCGAAGGGGTTACGGCGGGGCTGGCGTAGTTCCCACTCCGCCGGGCACAGGTGGGTCCACGCGGCTCCCGTCACCGATCGCCGGTCGGGCAGCTCGTCGCCCCAGGCCGGCAGGTGGTTCTCGACCTGCCGGACGTAGCGCTCGTAGACGACAAGCTCGCGGTACTCCGGATCGTGCCGCCACAGCGCGTACGGCTGTTCGCGCAACCAGTCGCACGCCGCGTCGCCCTCGGCGACCAGATCCGCGGTCGGCGGCAACACCGCCAGCGGCCTGTCGTTCTGCCGGTCGCCGTACTGCTTCAGGTGCGCCAGGTATCCGTCCTCGTTCCGAGGGTGGGTCACGTGGACGCCGACGACGGTCACCGGCACGGCGAGCAGCGCGGTCGCGGCCAGTGCCGACACCACCCACAGGCGTCTGTTCACGCGGCAACCATAGGCCGCGGTGCATCTGTCCGTCGCCCCCTCGCAGCGGCGGACCCCGCCTACGATCCTGCGCATGAACTCGCCGCGCCTGCGCCTCCTCAGCTGCCTCGCCGTGCCGTTGCTGGCTGCCTGCGGCGCCGAACCGCCGAGATGGTGCCGCCGCCGGCATACACCTGCTGTACGGACCTGGACGTCGACAAGCCCTACCACCCGGGCCAGACCCTGACCGTGCAGTGGACGGTCGAGCCGGGCTCCACCTCGTCGCAGGTCGAGTTGACCGCGCAGCTCGCGGGCCCGTACGGCACGGTGGACGACCTGAAGGCCGCTTCGGCGGTGCCCGGGCTGGTCACCTTTACGGCGACACCGGTCCGGCCGGCGGCCGGTTCCGGCGAGCGTCCCGTCAGCACGATCGTGATCGGTCCCCCGATGCCAAGCCGGGCTTCTACGACCTGGTCACCTCAGTGGTCGGCGACGGCAACGCGCGACGCCGACGCGTGCAGGTTCTCCATCCGGCTAGCATGCCGACGCGAGTTGCGATCGGGAAGACAGGCGACGGCCGTCAGCGAAGACCATCTATCATCTGCCGGTGCTTCGCATACACCCCGCGTTTCTCGCCGTCGCCGTGGTCCTCGCCGCGTCAGGCTGCCAGGGCGACAGCCCCGCGCCGGAGCCCTCGTCGGGTGGCACCACGGCCCCCGCCTCGCATCCCGCCCTGGAGGGCGTCGCCCTGGCCGCCTGGGTGTGCGAGCAGATCAACGAGGTGGTGAAGAACGGCACCCACGGCGAACCGGCGACGATGCGCCCGATCGCCGAAGCGGCAAAGCGGTCCGGCGTCGATGGTTTCGACTTCAAGGGTTCGGTGCTCCTGAAGAAGGCCGACAAGGTCGAAGCGACGAGGGCGCACGATCCCTCAGTGGTCCTGGAGCTTCAGAGCAACGCTCTCGACCTCAGATGGACATGCAGAGGGGCGGTTCAGCGGCCCGGCTGGCCGAGTTCCACTCGCACCCCAGCCGAATGACCGGGACGGACGGCCTACTGCTACAGCGAAGAAGTGATTGCCCCGGGCGGCCGGCCCAGCCGGTTGATGGTCGCCACTGCGTCCGCCATGTATCGTCACGCTCCCGCAAGATCGCGAGATGGGACACGACGTGACGGTACGACGGTTCGGGCTCTGTGCGGCGGTCGCTGCGATGCTGCTCACCGCCTCGGCGTGTGGCCGCGCCGACGAGATGCCGGGCACGCCCACCGCCGTGGCGGCGAGCGCTTCCACGGAGTCACCCAGCGCTGCGGAGTCGCCCATCCCCACGCCCACGATGGCGACGGCCACACCGACCCGTGCACCCGAGACCTCGCCGCCCCCCCGGTCCTCGGGCACCCCGCGATCCTCGACGGCCCCCGCAGCTCCGACCACTACCAAGAAGGCCACGCAAGTGGCCACCGCCGGCAACAACAAGGCGGCCTGCACCGCCGTCAAGGGTCCGTTGGAGAAGGCCATCGCCGGCCTGATCATCCTGGTCGGGGTCGCCTCCAGCTCGACAGTGGAGGCCGAGCTCGTCAACGCCCGGGCAGAGGCGTCCACCCGATTGGTCAACCTCGAGGCGGTGGCGAACCGGGTGGCCGGCGAGCAGACCGACCGTACGCTGCGGAGCAAATTCAGGTCGCTCGCCGTGGCCGCAGGCCTGAAGGGCGTCGAAGTCCGCTCGATCAAGCCCAAGCTCGAACATGCGGAAGCGATCGTGAAGGTGGCGAGCGACACGGGCGACCTGGAGAGCGCGGTCGACAAGCTCGAGCCGGACTGCGGCAGGTACTGGTAGCTCGGCTGAGCCCACAGAACTCATCGTATTTATCTAGGGTGATGCGATGGCCGCCAAGCCCGTGACGACGGTACTGTTCGACTTCGCCTGGACTCTGTTCGCCAGGGACTCGGAACGCTGGGTGGGCAACGCGGCGGCATCGATCGGCCGGACATTGGCTGTCGGCGAGGAACACCGCATTGCCGGCGACTTCGCGGAACTGTTGCGGAAGACGGCCACGGATCCGGCCCACATCGCCCGGGATCTGGATCCGCGAGTCTGGGATCGGGCGATCCTCACCGTGTTGGAGCAGATTCCTGGGGTGGACCGGGCGCTGGCATCGGTCATGCACGAAACACACGCCGAAGCGATCGAGCCGTACGCCGACACCGTCGCCACCCTGTCCGCACTGCGTGACAGCGGTGTTCGCATCGGCGTCGTCAGCAACGTCGGCTGGGACATCCGCAAATGCTTCGCGCGGCACGGACTCGACGGCCATGTCGATGCGTTCGTCCTGTCGTACGAGGTCGGCTTCGTCAAACCGGACCCTCGGATCTGGGGCGTCGCCCTCGAAGCCCTCCATGCCGTACCGGGCCAGACCCTGATGGTCGGTGATCATCCCACCGGCGACGGCGGATCGGTTGCCGCCGGCATACCGGCGCTGATCCTGCCAATGGTGGAGTCACCGACGCAGAAACGCGGCTTCGAACACGTGCTCAGGCTTGCCCAGGTTGCGTCCTGACAGGTCTGTCGCCGGCACTCAGGGGAAACTTCTTGCGAAGTTGGTCCCTCGGCAGAGACCTTCGTGTGACGCGTCGCTCGTGCAGCCGGTGAGAAGCGTCGCGAGGGCTACCTGTCCCTTCATCTGCGAAATCAGGGGCGCGGCCGCCCAGCCGGCCGTCTCTGATGCCGCTACCAGATGATGATGCCGCCGCGTACCGCCTTGGCGCGCTCCACAGCGTGCTGCATGTTGGTCAGGTAATGGAGGATGCGATCCGCGTCGTATCCAGTCGCGGCGGACAGTTGCTCGACGTTCTCCGCCAGGAGTACGCACTCCTGCTCGAAGGCGTCGAGCCGGCCGGGCGGGACCTGGAGATTCCCACGGTTCTCGACCGTGATGTCAGCGAGTTGCGGCAGGATCATCGCGCCGAGACGCCGAGCGGCTGCGGAACCCCACAGCTCATGGCGGAAGCTCTCAGCTCCCACTCCAGTGCTGGTGCCCGGCGGATCCGCGACGACGTTCCGGCCGGCGTAGGCGTCGTCGTCCGGTATCCACACCGCGATGTCGAGGCTCATCCCACACTCCCGCCCTGTCGCGAATCATGGCGATCGTAAGCAACGACCGAATGCACCGATCCACCGTGATCACTGTGGTGTGGCAGATCAGTTGGCGAACTTGCGAGGTGAACGGGCGGGCGGTGTTCGGCACGTACGTCGGCAGCAGCACTGACCAGGGAAAACAGGTGGTGGGGCGGGCGGGGTTCGAACCCGCGACCGAGGGATTATGAGTCCCCTGCTCTAACCGGCTGAGCTACCGCCCCGTGACCGCGCCGGATCGTAACCCGCCGATCGCTGCGCGGACCACCACCTACCGGGCGGAAACACGGCCGCGACAGCACGATGGGCAACGCGAGGATAACAACGCGCTACCCGTCGGCGGCTCACCCGCGCCGCAAGTCCGCGAGGACCGCGCCGACCGTACGCCACCCGCTGGCGAGCGCCCCCTGGATGGACGGGCTGTCGCGGTGGTCGCCTGCCACGTACAGGCCGTCGCCGAGCGCCACCGGCTTGCGCAGCCGGCCCTGTGGTGGCGGTGCGGCCGGGAGCGCCTCCGGCACGGCGACTGTGGTGAGGTGGGTCCAGTCGGCGGTGGAGCGGCCGTAGAGGCGGTCCAGTTCGCGCCGGATCACCGGTTCGGGCGGGGCCTGCGGGCCGACCACCGAGGTGGCGACCAGGTGCTGGCCGTCGGGGGCATAGGTGGGCGCGGCCCGGCTCACCACCACCGTGTTGGCGATCATTTCCCGCCGGTCGCCGTCGAGCAGCAGGATCGGCTCGTCCAGCGGTGCCGTGCCGGTGCGGTGGTAGTAGGTGGTGTAGGCGTGCATGCGTACCCTCGGCAGCCCTGGCAGCAGCGTGGCCGCCGCGGGCGGGTCGGCGGCGACCACGACGGCGCGGCAGGTGATCTCGCCGGACGGGGTGCGGACCCGGCCGGGTGCGACCTCGGTGACCGGGGTGTTCAGCTCGATCAGCTCGGCGGGCAGCGGCGCGGCGAGCGCCGTCGGCAGCGCCGCCATGCCGTTCGCGGGCAGGCCGATCCGGCCCCGGGCGAAGGAGCGCATGATGACCGCGAGGACGTGGCTGGAGGTGGCCAGCTCGCGGTCGAGCAGCACGCCGGACAGGAACGGCCGGAGCAGTTCCTCGATGATCCCGTCGGAGAGCCCGGCCCGGCGCAGCGCCGTCTCGGCGCTGGTCTCGGGTGTGCCGAGCAGCCGCCCGACCGGCACCGTGGCGTAGCCGGCGGCGAGCGCGGCGAACCGCAACCGGTCGGTCAGTGAGCCGATGCCGGCGGTGAGCGTGCCGGGCGCGCCGGTCGGTTCGCGCAGCGGGTTGACCAGGCGTTCCAGCCGGTCGCCACGGCGTACCAGCACGCCGGGCGTGAACCAGCCCATCCCGAGCGCGCCGACGTCGACCAGGCCGGTGAGTCGCGGGTACGCGGCGTTGAGCACCTGAAAGCCCCGGTCCAGCAGGAACCCGTCGACCCGGTCGGTGGCGACCCGCCCGCCGAGCCGGTCGCCCGCCTCCAACAGCCGCCACGGCACGCCGGCGCGGTGCAGCCGCCGGGCGGCGGCGAGACCGGCCAGGCCGCCGCCGACGACCACCACGTCCGTGTCAGGCACGGTCCACCCCCGCCCCGGCTCGGTCGCCCTCGGGGTGCGACCGCGACAACCGGCCCGGCCACCAGACCTTCGGCCCGATGTCGTACGCGAGCGCGGGCACCAGCAGCGAGCGGACCACGATGGTGTCCAGCAGGACGCCGACGGCTACCGCCACGCCCAGCTCGACGAGCACCACGAGCGGCAGCACGGCGAGCGCGGAGAACGTGGCGGCGAGCACGATGCCGGCGGAGGTGATGACGCCGCCGGTGACGGCCAGTCCGGCGAGCACACCGGCGCGGGTGCCGCGGCGGACCGACTCCTCGCGGACCCGGCTCATCAGGAAGATGTTGTAGTCGATGCCGAGCGCGACCAGGAAGACGAACGCGAACAGCGGGAAGGACTGGTCGACGCCGGGGAAGTCGAAGACGTACCGGAACAGCAGCGCGCACAGGCCCAGCGTGGCCAGGAACGACAGCACCACTGTGGCGATCAGCAACACCGGTGCGACGAGGGCGCGCAGCAGCAGGGCCAGGATGACCGCGATGACGAGCAGCACCACCGGGATGATGACGTCGCGGTCGCGTACCGAGGCGTCGGCGGTGTCCACGTTGATCGCGGTGAAGCCGCCGACCACGGCGTCGGCTCCGGGTACCCGGTGCACCGCTTCGCGCAGGTCGCGGATGGTGCGTTCGGCGCCGTTGCTGTCCGGCGGGTCGGCGAGCGTGACGTTGAGCTGCACCCGCCCGTCGACCACCTTCGGGGGCGCGTCCGGGTCGGGCGGCGCGTTCTCGCCCCGCTCGCCGAGCGGCAGCACCGAGGCGACGCCAGGTACGCCCTGCGCCACCTGGGCGACCTGCCGCGCGGTGTCCTGGGTGGTGAAGATGGTGGCGGGGCTGCCGGTGCCGGCCGGGAAGTGCCTGTCGATGACCTCCTGCCCGGCCACCGAGTCGGTGCGCTGGGTGAACAGCTGGGACTGGCCGAGCGTGGTGGCGCCGAGCTGGGTCAGCCCGATCGCGAGGGCGGCGAGCACCACGGCGGTGACCACCCACACGGTACGCGCGCGGCGCGCCACGAAGCCGGCGATCCGCGCCCAGATGCCGTGTTCGGCGCGCGGGTCGGCCTGGTCGTACCGGGGTCGCCGGGGCCAGAACGCCCAGCGGCCGCCGAGGACCAGCAGCGCGGGCAGGAAGGTGAGCATCACCAGCAGCGTGGCGGCGATGCCGACGGCGCTGACCGGGCCGAGCGCGCGGTTGGAGTTGAGGCTGGACAGCAGCAGGCAGAGCAGGCTGACGATGACTGTGGCGCCGGAGGCGACGATGGCCGGGGCGGCGCCCTTCCAGGCGGTCCGCATCGCGTCCCAGGGGCGCTCGTGCCGGTGCAGTTCCTCCCGGTAGCGGGCGATGAGCAGCAGCGCGTAGTCGGTGCCGGCGCCGAAGACGAGCACGGTGAGGATGCCCTGTGCCTGCCCGTTGAGCTTGACGATGTCGTGGTCGGCGAGCAGGTAGACGAAGACGGCGGCGAGCGAGTACGACATCCCGGCAGCCAGCAGCGGGAAGATCCAGAGGACCGGGCTGCGGTAGACGACGAGCAGGATGACCAGCACCACTGTCAGCGTGACCAGCAGCAGCGGCCCGTCGATCGCACTGAACACCTCGATCAGGTCGCCGAGCAGCCCGGCGGGTCCGGCCACGTCGACGGTGAGCCCGTCGCGGTCCGGGCCGGCGATGTCACGCAGGCGTTCCACCACGGACCGGATCTGTTCGCCCTCGGCGCTGTCGATCGGCACGATCACCTGGGCGGCCTGCTCGTCCTGGCTGACGACCGGTGGCGGCAGCGGGCCGACCACGCCCGGCACCTCGGCGAAGCGGGCCGCGTCGGCCTGGATGCGCTGCTGGTCGGCGGGGGTGAGACCGCCGGGTCGTTCGTAGACCACGAGGGCCGGGGTGGTTTCCCGGTCGACGAATCCGCCGGCCAGGTCCTGCGCCCGGGTGGCCTCGGCGTCGGCCGGCAGGAAGGAGGCGTTGTCGTTCGTGGAGACCTCGCCGAGCTTGCCGGAGTACGGACCGGCGATGCCGCCGACGATCAGCCAGCCCAGCACCACCGCCACCGCGATCAGCGTCGCGGTCCAGCGGCTGCGTCCTGCGGCCATCTCCACCGTCCTCGAATCGACGCATCAATCGACGCAGCGGGAGTCTAAGTCGACGCCGACCATCCTGCCGGGCGAACGAGGCCTCGCGGGCGGAAACCGGGCAGCCGGGCACGCGCGAGGGGAGGCAGGAACGACGAACGCCCGCCGGATCTACCGACGGGCGTGAAGTGGAGCGAAGCTCCCCCGATTGGACTCGAACCAATAACCTGCCGGTTAACAGCCGGCTGCTCTGCCAATTGAGCTACAGGGGACCGTGCACCGCTCGGTTCGGATCTCTCCGCTCCGTGCGACGGGGACAAGAGTACAGGACATCGGGGGGTGGTGCGCCAGGGGGTTACCGGAGGAGGACCGGACCGGCTGACGCGCCAGGATTCCGGACAAATCGTCATCTCGGCACAGGGAGGCATGAGCGGAGAGCAAGATGGGTAGTTAGCCGTCGACAGAGAACGCAGGCGCGAGACGGTCGTTCCGCCGAGCTGGCGGGAAACCGGCGAGAGCGTCAGGTACGGAAGGAGCCGCCATGCGCGGAAAGATCATGTTTCTTGGCGGGCTGGCTGCGGGATTCGTCCTGGGCGCCCGTGCCGGCCGGGAGAAGTACGAGGAGCTGGTGGTCCGCGGGCGCAAGGTGCTCGACCACCCGACCGTCCAGGAGGCGGCCGGGGTCGCGCAGGCCCAGGCGAACCGGCTCTACTCGGAGGGCAAGGACAAGCTGGGGCAGACCAAGCTCGGTGAGAAGCTCGCCACCAACGGCGGCAAGCCGGGCATGACCGACGCCGACAAGCCGTTCGCCGGCACGCCGGCCGCGGTCGGCAGCCGCAGCGCCAACGGGACGGGCTCGACCAGCGCGTCCGGCTCGACCACCACCGGCACGAGCACCAAGCCGTCCAGCACCGGCAACACGCTCTGACGCAAGCGGACAGCGGGCCGGTCACCTCCGGGTGACCGGCCCGCTCCCGTGTGCGCGGGCGGCGGTGTGGCACATTCTCCCTGGGGAGGTGACCACATGCCGATGGTCGGACCGGAGACGGCGGATCAGGCGCGACTGCTGCGCCTGCTGCGCGACGACGGCCCACGCTCCCGGGTCGAACTGGCCGACCTCCTCGGCCTGCCCCGGGCACGGTTCGCCGCCGAGGTCGACCGGCTGACCACGCTCGGCCTGGTGGAGACCGCCGGGCCGGCCGCGTCCCGGGGCGGACGCCGCTCGTCGCTGCTGCGCATCGGCGCGCAGGTCCGGTTCGGCGCGGCGCTCGTCGGCGACGGTGTCCTGCGGGTCGCGCTCACCGACGGCGAGCTGAACCCGCTGGCCCGGCACGACGAGCCGGTGGACGTCCGGCTCGGGCCGGACGTGGTGGTCGGGCGCATCGTCGAACTGCTCGGCAAGCTGCGCGTCGAGGCGGGACTGACGTCGCTCACCGGCGTCGGCGTGGCGCTCCCCGCGCCGGTCGAGGTCCGCGACGGCTCGCCGGTGTCCGCGCCGGCCCTGCCCGGCTGGCACCGCTTCCCGGTACGCGACACGCTCGCCGCCGAGCTGGGCTGCCCGGTGCAGGTGGACAACGACGCCAACGCGATGGCCCTCGGCGAGCGGCACGCGGGCACCGGCCGGCCGTTCGACGACTTCCTCTACGTCAAGCTTGGCGAGGCGATCGGCTGCGGGCTGGTGCTCGCCGGCGCGCTGTACCGGGGCGCGGCCAGCGGGGCGGGCGACATCGGCCACTTCCAGCTCGCCGAGGACGGGCCGCTCTGCGGCTGCGGCAACAACGGGTGCGTCGAGGCGTACTGCGGGGATGTCGCCCTGGTGCGGGAGGCGGTGACCGCCGCGCGGGCCGGCCGCTCGACGGCGCTGGCGGACCGGCTGGTCGCGGCCGGGACGCTGTCGGTGGCCGACGTGGCGGCGGCGGCAACCGAGGGGGACCCGGCGGCGCAGACGCTGGTGCGCGACGCCGCCCGCCGGCTCGGGCGGGTGCTGGTCGGGCTGGTCAGCTTCGTCAACCCGGCCATCGTGATCATCGGCGGTGCGCCGGCCGGGATCGGGCCGGTCCTGCTCGCCGAGATCCGGGGCGTGGTCTACCGGCGGTCCACGCCGCTGGCCACCGGCAGCATGCCGATCGTCCTGTCCGACCTCGGCGACACCGCCGGCCTGATCGGCGCGGCCCACCTGGTAAGCACCCAGACCTACGCCGCCCGCTAGCCCCACCCCCCACCCCCCGCCCCGCCCTCCACCCCACCCTCCGCGCCGCCGATCTTGCACTTGCGGCCCTCCCGAAACGGGCATAAGCGGCATCACGTGGGCCGCAAGTGCAAGATCGCGCGCGCGGAAGGAGGGTCAGTCGCGGCTGCTGAAGGCGGCGTCGAAAGCTGCCGTGGGGGCGTCGAAGGCCAGGCGGCGGACGAACTGGAGCGCCTCCGGCGCGCCCACCAGGCGGTCCATGCCGGCGTCCTCCCACTCGACCGAGATCGGGCCGTCGTAGCCGATCGCGTTGAGCGCCCGGAAGCAGTCCTCCCACGGCACGTCGCCGTGGCCGGTGGAGACGAAGTCCCAGCCGCGCCGCAGGTCGGCCCAGGGCAGGTGGGAGGAGAGCCGGCCGCGCCGCCCGTCGCCGGTGCGGACCTTCGCGTCCTTGCAGTCCACGTGGTAGATCCGGTCGGCGAAGTCGAAGATGAAGTTCACCGGGTCCAGCTCCTGCCAGACGAAGTGCGACGGGTCCCAGTTGAGCCCGAACGCCTCCCGGTGCCCGATCGCCTCCAGCGTGCGCTTGGTGGTCCAGTAGTCGTAGGCGATCTCGCTGGGGTGCACCTCGTGCGCGAACCGCACGCCCACCTCGTCGAACACGTCCAGGATCGGGTTCCACCGGTCGGCGAAGTCCTGGTAGCCGCGCTCGATCATGGCCGGCGGCACCGGCGGGAACATCGCCACGGTGTGCCAGATCGACGAACCGGTGAAGCCGACGACTGTGCGGACGCCGAGCTTCGCCGCCGCCCGCGCGGTGTCCTTGATCTCCTCGGCGGCCCGCTGCCGCACCCCCTCCGGCTCGCCGTCGCCCCAGATCCGGGCCGGCAGGATGTCCTGGTGCCGCTCGTCGATCGGGTGGTCGCAGACCGCCTGGCCGACCAGGTGGTTGGAGACGGCGAACACCTGGAGGTTGTGCTTGGCCAGGGTGGCCCGCTTGCGCTCCACGTACGAGTCGTCGGCGAGCGCCTTGTCCACCTCGAAGTGGTCGCCCCAGCAGGCGATCTCCAGCCCGTCGTAGCCCCACTCGGCGGCGAGCCGGCAGACCTCGTCGAACGGCAGATCGGCCCACTGGCCGGTGAAGAGCGTGATGGGTCGCGCCATTGTCCTTCTCCCCTGTGGTGATGGGGGATTCCGTCACGGACCGGGGCGAGGACGACCGGAGGCGGCGGTCGCGTGGGCACCGGTGGACGCCGGAGCGTCTGCTCCCGGACGGGTTGCGCCTCCCGCCGGGTCACCGGCCACCTCGCGGTCGCCGCCTCCACTCTATGGCCTCCGTCAGGGCAGGGTCCAGCGCTGGTTCGCCGCACCCGTGCAGGTCCACAGGTGCACCGCAGTGCCGTCGGCCGAGTTGTTGCCGGACACGTCCAGGCACTTGCCGGACTGCGGGTTACGCACCGTGCCGTCCGCCTGCGCCGACCAGGTCTGCGCGCCGGTGCCGTTGCACGTGTAGAGCTGGATCTTCGTACCGTTGGCGTTGCCGCCACCCGACACGTCCAGGCACTTGCCCAGTGCCTTCACCGGCCCGTTCGGCGTCACCGTCCACGACTGCGCCGTCGAGCCGTTGCAGGTGTAGAGCTGGATCTGGGTGCCGTCGGCCGACGACCCGTTGCGCACGTCCAGGCACTTGCCGGCCAGGCCCCGGATCGGGCCGGTGCCACCGCTCGCGGTGCCGCGGACCAGTGTGAAGTCGTCGACGTCGAACAGCCCGGAGCCGCTGCCGGTGAACGTCAGGTGCACCGTCTGCGTACCGGACGGCACTCCGGTGAGCGCGGTGCTCACGTCGGCGAACGTGGTCCAGCTACCGGTGTTCGGCACCGCCACCTGGCCGAGCACCGGGCCGGTCGGCGAGCCGGTCCGCACCTGGAGCGTGCCGCCCGGGCCACCGGAGACCACCCGGGCGCGCAGCGACGTCACAGCGGTCAGGTCCAGCCCCGGGTACGCGGCCCAGTCGCCCGGATCCACGTACCCCAGGGTCTGGCCGCCGTTGGCACCGGCCTTGGGGTACGCGCTGACGCCGCTCGCCGAACCGAACGCCTCGGCCTGGACGGTGGTGTTGCCGGTCGGCGGCGGCGTGCCGCCGAGCTCCTTGATCCGGATGTTGCGGAACGACACGTCGTCGCCGGTGCCGTGGTTCTGGATACCGACGTGCCCGGCGAGCGACCGGGCCGGGTCGGTGTTGGTGAAGTCGTTGATCCGGACGCCGTTGAGGAAGACCTGGAGCCGCTCCCCCTCCACCAGGATCTCGTAGGTGTTCCACTCCCCCGCCGGGTTCAGCGCCGCGTCCCGGGCCGCCAGGTCGGCGGACTTGAAACCGTAGATCGCGCCGGTGGTCCGGTCGGCTGCGTCGGTGGGGTCGATCTGGATCTCGTAGCCGTTGTTCACCGCCGAGTTCGGGTCGCTCGACGGCGGGAAGCCGACGAACACGCCCGAGTTGTCGTCACCGGCCAGCCGCCAGTCCAGCTTCAACGAGTAGTCGGTGAACTGCTTCGCGCTGTACCAGTAGAGGCCCATGCCGCCGACCGAGGTGAGCGTGGCGTCGGCGTTTGTGAAGCTGCCCGGCCCGGCCTGCGACCAGCCGGTGGTGCCGCCGTTGTAGAGCGCGGTGTAGCCGGTCTCCGGCCGGCAGTCCGCCTTCGTACGCCCGGCGGCGTAGCGGATGCCGCCGAGCAGGTGCGACCGGAACGCCGCGTCGGCGTACGACGCCTGGGTGTGGCCGCCGCCGGTGTAGAAGGACCGGCCGCCGCTGTACGTCTTGCACCAGGCGTGCGGGTGGTCGCCGCCCATCGAACCCCCGGAGTACGTGGACTCGTCGAGGCTGGCCAGCACGTGCGCGGTGGAGCGGGCGTTGGTGCGGTAGTCGTACCACTCGTCGGTGCGGTTCCACCGCTGCGGCAGGTGCGCGGTGGCGGCGTGGGCCCGGTCCTCCACCGTCACGGTGGCCGGCTGGATGGCCGGGTGGGACGCGAACCAGGCGCCGACCAGGTTGCCGTAGAACGGCCAGTCGTACTCGGTGTCGGCGGCGGAGTGCACGCCGACGTACCCGCCGCCGGCGCCGATGTACGCCTCGAACGCCGACTGCTGGGTGGCGTTGAGAACGTCCCCAGTGGTGTTGAGGAAGATCACCGCCTCGAAGCGGGCCAGGTTGGCGGTGGTGAACTGGGCGGCGTCCTCGGTCGCGGTGACTGTGAAGTTGTTCGCCGCGCCCAGCTCCCGTACCGCCTGCGTGCCGACCGCGATGGAGTCGTGGCGGAAGCCGGCGGTCTTGGAGAAGACGAGCACGTCGTAGGGGGCGTCGGCGGCGGCGGCCGGGCTCGCGGGGACGGTGCAGGCGATGGTGGCGAGGACGGCGGTCACCGCCGCCAGCGCGGTGCGCACGAGTTTCATCTGGTTCTCCTTCATCCTCACGGCAGGGTCCAGCGCTGGTTCGCCGCGCCGGTGCAGGTCCACAGGTGCACCGCCGTGCCGTCGGCCGAGTTGTTGCCGGACACGTCCAGGCACTTGCCCGACTGCGGGTTACGCAGCGTCCCGTCGGCCTGCGCGGACCAGTTCTGCGCGCCGGTGCCGTTGCACGCGTAGAGCTGGATCTTCGTGCCGTCCGCGCTGCCGCCACCGGACACGTCCAGGCACTTGCCGAGCGCCTTCACCGTGGCGTTCGGCGTCACGGTCCACGACTGCGCCGTCGTGCCGTTGCAGGTGTAGAGCTGGATCTGGGTGCCGTCGGCGGTGGCGGCGTTGCGCACGTCCAGGCACTTGCCGGCCAGGCCCTTGACCGGGCCGGTGCGGACCGCCGACGTGGTGAGCGTGAACGCGTCCAGGTCGTAGAGCGCCCCGGTGCCACCGGCGAACGTCAGGTAGAGCGTGGTGGTGCCGGACGGCGGGTTGGCGATCGTGCCGGTGACTGTGGTGAACGTGTCCCAGGCGCCGGTGACCGGGACGGTGGCCGAGCCGAGCACGGTGCCGGTGGCCGAGCCGGCCCGCACCTGGAGCGTGCCGCCGGCTCCGGCGGAGGAGACCCGGGCGGTGAACCCGGTGGCGTCGGCCAGCAGATACGGCTGGAACGCGATCCAGTCGCCGTTGTGGATGTCGCCGACGGTCCTGCCGCCCTCGGCGGTGGCCTTGTCGAACGTGTTGATCCCGGACGACGTCCTGAAGTGCTCGGCCTGCCGGTGCCGGGGCTGGAGCGTGTGCTGGGTGTGCGTGGTGAGGCCGCCGGAGTCGGTGTACTCGGCGTCGAAGACGGCGAAGATGTTCGCCGCGTCGTCGTGCTCACCGTCGACGGGTACGGCGATCGAGCCGGTGCAGCCGGTCGCCGAGGTGATCTGGTGGCCGTGCTGGTCGTGGCCGAGCACGTAGGTCATCTTGACCTTCGTGCAGTCGATCGTGGCGTCCTCCGGGTCGGTGACGGTGATCCGGAACGGCACGGTGTCGCCGAAGGAGAACAGCTTGCCGTTGCCGGGCGTCTCGATGACCACCGTCGGCGCGGTGTTGCCCACTGTGACAGTCACGCTCGCGGTGCCGGTGGCGCCCTGCGGGTCGCGGACGGTGAGCGTGGCGGTGTACCTGCCGTTGGCGGTGAAGGTGTGCGACGGGTTCGCCGCGGTGGAGGTGCCACCGTCGCCGAACGTCCAGGCGTACGTCAGCGCGCCACCCTCCGGGTCGGACGAGCCGGCCGAGGAGAACGCCACCGCGAGCGGCGCGGCGCCGGAGGTCCGGTCGGCGGCGGCACGGGCCACCGGGGCGCGGTTGGCGCCGCCCAGGTAGTCGAAGCGGTACAGCGCCGAGTTGGCGTCGCCGTTGAAGTAGCCGGTGCCGTAGTCGAGCACGTAGTACGCGCCGTCCGGGCCGAACGCCGAGTCCATCACCTGCTTGCCGGTCCACGGGAAGCTGTCGATGGTGCCGGGTGAGCCGTCGGCGTTGACGTGGATCGGCTTGATCCAGCCCCGGCCGAACTCGGTGGCGAAGAACTGCCCGTCGAACGACTGCGGGAACTTGGTGGTGGAGGGGTTCGCCGCGTCGTACCGGTAGACCGGGCCGCCCATCGGCGACTCGGAGCCGCCGCCGAACTCGGGCGGGCTGCCGGCGTCGCCGGCGTAGCGGATCCAGGACGGCTTCGCCGCCGGCAGCGTGGCCAGGCCGGTGTTGCGGAACGAGTTGTTCGCCGGGCCGCCGGTGCAGTTGAACTTCGCGCCGGCGGTGCCGGTGGCGAAGTCCCACTCGGCGTACGTCTCGGCAGCCGTGTTGGTGCCGGTGCAGTACGGCCAGCCGTAGTTGCCCGGCCCGGTGACCCGGTTGAACTCGACCTGCCCGGACGGGCCGCGGGCGGTGGTGGTGCCGGCGTCCGGCCCGTAGTCGCCCACGTAGACGACACCGGTGGCCTTGTCGACGCTGATCCGGAACGGGTTGCGGAAGCCCATCGCGTAGATCTCCGGGCGGGTCCGCGCGGTGCCGGGCGCGAAGAGGTTGCCGGCCGGGATCGAGTACGTGCCGTTGGCGTTCACCTTGATCCGCAGGATCTTGCCCCGCAGGTCGTTTGTGTTGCCGGCGCTGCGCTGCGCGTCGTACCCGGGGTTGCGGTTGGTGCGCTCGTCGATCGGCGCGTAGCCGGCCGAGTCGAACGGGTTGGTGTCGTCGCCGGTGGACAGGTAGAGGTTGCCTGCGGCGTCGAAGTCGATGTCGCCGCCGACGTGGCAGCACAGCCCCCGGTCGGCCGGTACGTCGAGCACGTCGACCTTGCTGGCCTGGTTGAGCGTGAAGTCGGCGTTGAGCGTGAATCGGGACAGCCGGTTGACGCCCTGCCAGGCGGAGAAGTCGGTGCCGGTGGCGGGCGCGTCGCCGGCCGGGGTGGACAGCGGCGGCGCGTAGTAGAGGTAGATGTGCCGGTTGGAGGCGAAGCCGGGGTCGACGCCGACGCCCTGGAGCCCTTCCTCGTCGTGGGTGTAGACCGGCAGCGTGCCGATGACAGTGGTGGCGCCGGCCGCGTCGGTGCGGCGCAGCGTGCCGTTGCGGGCGGTGTGCAGGACCGACCGGTCGGGCAGCACCGCGAGCGACATCGGTTCGCCGGTCTCGGCGACACCGCGGGCGAGTTCGACCTGCTGGAAGTCGCTCGCGGAGATCGGGTGGGCGGACGCCGGAACGGACGCCGCGGCCACTGTGACGGTGCCGGCGGTGGCCGCGAGCAGCAGCGCTGCGGCAGCGGCGAACGGTCGTCGGGCACGGGGGTGGTGGTGGCTGGACATGCTGTGCTGTCCCTTCCTGACGCGCGCAGCCAGGACCGGGCGCGCGTCGCGCCGGATGCCGAGCAGGGGGATGCTGCGCCGGCCCGCCGGGAGGTCGGCGGGCCGCGACCTCCGGTCAGGGCCGGAGGTCACCTCGCCGAGGCGGGCGGTGCGGGGCGATCTGGTGCGGGGCGATCACCTCGGCGAAACAGCGTTGTGCTGTGCACGACATTAAGACCTTTCGATCAGCCTGTCCATAGCTTCTGATCGATCGGCTTTGACTTTCGCCGCTCAGCGACAAAAGTAGGTGTCACTCATGGCGGTCGACCGCCCGCTCCGCGAGCGCCGCCAGCACCTGTCGCGCCGGTTCCGCCAGTGGTAGCGCCTCCAGCGCGACGAGCGCCGCGTCGGCCCGGGTGCGGATCATCCGCTCCACCGCCTCCCGGGCGCCGGACTCCTCGACGATGCCCCGCACCTCGGCCGCGCCCGCCTGATCGAGTTCCCGATCGCCGACCAGCTCCTCCAGCCGGGCCGCGCCGGCCGGGGAGGCGGACGCCCGGGCCAGCGCCAGCAGCACCGTCGGCTTGCCCTCCCGCAGGTCGTCCAGGTTGGACTTGCCGGTCACCGCCGGATCACCGAACACGCCGAGCAGATCGTCGCGCAGCTGGAACGCGTCACCGAGCGGATCGCCGAAGCCGGCCAGTGCCGCCACCTCCTCCGGTGGGGCACCGGCGAGCGCGGCGCCGATCTGCACCGGACGGGTCACCGTGTAGCGGGCCGTCTTCAGCCGTACCACGGTGAGCGCGCTCGCCACCGAGCCGTCCCCGGCCGCCCCGACCACGTCCAGGTACTCCCCCGCGATCACCTCCGAGCGCATCCGGGCCAGCAGCACGTGCCCCCGGCGCAGCCGCTCGGGCGGCAGCCCGCATCCGTGGAACATCTGCGCCGACCAGGTGGCGCAGAGATCCCCGCAGAGCAGCGCCGCCTGCCGCCCGTACGCCGCCGGGTCGCCCGGCCGGCCGGAGCGGGTGTGCAGGTCGGCGAAGAACCGGTGCAGCGTCGGCGCGCCCCGGCGGCGGTCGCTGCGGTCCACGATGTCGTCGTGGATCAGCGCGAACGCGTGGAACAGCTCCAGCGAGGCGGCGGCGGTCACGATCGACGGGCCGTCCGGGCCACCGAACCCCCGCCAGCCCCAGTAACAGAACAACGGCCGCATCCGCTTGCCGCCGGCCAGGACGAACCAGCGCACAGCGGTGTGGACGGCCCCCGTACCGTCGTCCGGCCGATCCGGCTCTCTCGCGTCCAGGAACGCGGCTAGCGCGGCGTCGAAGCGGCCCCGCAGCAGGGCCGGATCGGTCGGTGCGACGGTTACGGTCATGGTGCCTCCCTGGCCAGTCCGGCGAGTTCGAGCAGCAACGCCTTCACATCGGTGGCCTCCACCCGGGGCCGGATCGCGGCCCGGTCGGAGCAGATCAGCACCGGGCCGTCCGCCGGGTCGGCGGGCAGGCGCCCGTGTGAACCACGTACCGCCCGCGCGCCCGCGTCCAGCCCCACCACGGACATCAGGTAGCGCAGCCCGAGCTTCTTGCGGGCCAGCGCCACCGCCGCGCGGCGCTTCGCCGCACCCGGCGCGGCCGGGTCGAAGAACAGCTCCGCCGGGTCGTAGCCGGGCTTGCGGTGGATCTCCACCAGCCGGGCGAAGTCGGGCGCCCGCGCGTCGTCGAGCCAGTAGTAGTACGTGAACCAGGCGTCCGGCTCGGCCACCAGCACCAGCTCACCCGATCGGGGGTGATCCAGCCCGTACCCGGCCTGCCCGGCGGCGTCGAGCGCCTCGGCCACGCCCGGAAGCGCGGCGCAGAGCTTCGCCACCACCGGCACGTCCGCCGGATCCCTGACGTAGACGTGCGCCACCTGGTGGTCGGCCACCGCGAACGCCCGTGACGTCCACGGGTCGAGGTATTCCATCCCGGCCTGGGTGTAGACCCGCAACAGCCCTTCGGCGCGCAGCATCCGGTTCACGTCCACCGGGCGGGACACGTCGGTGATGCCGTACTCGGACAACGCCAGCACTGTGGCTCCCTGCTCGCGCGCGGCGTCCAGCAGCGGACCGAGCACGGTGTCCAGTTCGGCCGCCGCGACGGCGGCCTCCGGACCGGACGGGCCGAAGCGTTGCAGGTCGTAGTCCAGGTGCGGCAGGTAGACCAGGGTCAGGTCGGGGGCATGGTCGGTGAGGATGCGCTGCGCGGCCCGGCTGATCCACGCCGAGGACGGCAGCCCGGCCCCCGGACCCCAGTAGCTGAACAGCGGGAACGTGCCGAGCGCGTCGGTGAGCGTGTCCCGCAGCTCGGGCGGGTCGGTCCAGCAGTCCGGCTCCTTGCGGCCGTCGGCGTGGTAGACCGGGCGCGGCGTGACCGTCCAGTCCACGTCCGCGCCCATCGCGTACCACCAGCAGACGTTCGCCACCCGGTAGCCCGGCTCGACGCGGCGGGCCGCCTGCCACACCTTCTCGCCGCCGACGAGGGCATTGTGCTGCCGCCAGAGCAGCACCTCGCCCAGGTCGCGGAAGTACCAGCCGTTGCCCACCACGCCGTGCCCGGAGGGCAGCTCACCGGTGAGGAACGTGGACTGCGCCGAGCAGGTCACCGCCGGCAGCACGGTGCCCAGCTCGGCGGCGAACCCGGCTTCGGCCACCGCGCGCAGCCGGGGCATGTGCGCCAGCAGCCGCGGCGTCAGCCCGACCACGTCGAGCACCACCAGCCGCCGGCTCACGAGGGCACGCCTTCCGCCGCCCGCGGACCCGGAGCACCCTGCGCGCCGCCGTCGGCCAGGCCGAGCGCGGTCAGCTCGTCGCGGGCGAACGCCAGCTCGGCGGCGATGCCGGCGGCGAGCTCCGCGTCACCGCGCGGCCGCCGCGCCTCCGGCAGCACCCCCCAGGTGTACGTCTCGACGTCGAGGTGGTCGCAGCCGGCGACCGGACCGGCGTAAAACGCGGCAAGCGCCTCGCGCAGCACCGGCACGGTGGAGCGCAGCGGCGGCTCGGGCGGGGCGTGCAACGGCACGTGGTAGTGCACCCGCCACGCCCCCGGCAGCCGCGCGTCCAGTGCGGCGTCGAGGTCGTCGGCCGCGTACGCCGGATCGGCCGGATCGGCGGCGCCGGCGCAACCGGCGGCCCGGGTCTGGTGCAGGAACCTCGGTTCGACGAAACGGTGCAGCGCCGCGCTCGCCCCGGCCGGGTCGGGCGCCTCGATCGCCGCTGACACCTGGACCTTGACCACCGGCAGCCCGGCGGCACGCAGCCCGGCCAGGGCATCCGCCGGCTGCTCCCAGGCACACGCCAGGTGCGCGAGATCCAGGCAGATCCCGAGCCGGTCGGTATCCATGTCTGAGAATACCTCGCGTGCTTGTCCCGTCGACTCCACCAGGCAGCCCGGTTCCGGTTCGAAGCCGACCCGGATCACCCGGCCGGTCTCCCGCTGCACGGCGGCCAGCCCGTCGGCCAGCGCGTCCAGCCGGCGCCGGGCGGTGGCGGCACGCGCGGCGTCCCACGGGGTGCGCCAGGCGATCGGCAGCGTCGAGATCGAGCCCCGGACGGCGTCGTCGGGCAGCAGGTCGGCGAGCACCCGGGCCAGGTCCAGCGTGTACGCCGACCGCTGCGGCCTGGTCCAGTCCGGGTGGTACACCGCGCCCTTCACCACCGGGGCCTGGAACGCGGCGTACGGGAAGCCGTTGAGCGTGACCACCTCCAGCCCGCGTACGGTCAGCTCGTGCCGCAGCCGCCGGCGGGCCGGCGGGTCGGCGGCGAGCGCGGCGGCCACCGGCGCGGCCAGCCAGAGCCCGAGCCCGAGCCGGTCGGCGTCGAGTGCCCGGCGCACCGCCACCGCGTACGTGTCGAGCTGGGCGACGATGCCCGGCAAATCCTCGGCCGGGTGCACGTTCGTGCAGTAGCCGAGGTGGACGACCGTGCCGTCGGCGTGACGCAGCCGCATCACTGCCCCCCGCGCGCGATCGAGTTGCCGGCGAAGGTGGGGTCTGCGGCCTCCAGGTCGGTCAGGTCGAGCCGGCCGGACTGGCCGTAGAACTCGACCGGGTTGCGCCACAGCACCCGGTCCACGTCGTCGGCGTCGAACCCGGCCAGCAGCATCGCCTCCCCGGTGGCCCGGGTCAGCAGCGGATCCGAGCGGCCCCAGTCGGCCGCCGAGTTCACCAGCATCCGCTCGGTGCCGTACCGCTTCAGCAGCTCCACCATGCGCGGCGGCGACATCTTGGTCTCCGGATAGATCGAGAAGCCCAGCCAGCAGCCGGTGTCCCGGACCAGCTCCACTGTCACCTCGTTGAGGTGGTCGACCAGCACCCGCCCGGGCGGGATGCCCGACTCGGTGACCACCGCGAGCGTCCGCTCGACGCCGCGCGCCTTGTCCCGGTGCGGCGTGTGCACCAGTGCGGGCAGGTCGTGCGCGACGGCCAGGGCGAGCTGCCCGGCCAGTGCGGCGTCCTCGGCCGGCGTCATCGCGTCGTAGCCGATCTCGCCGACCGCCACCACGCCGTCCTTGTCCAGGTAGCGGGGCAGCAGGTCGAGCACCGGCCGGCAGCGCGGGTCGTTCGCCTCCTTCGGGTTCAGCGCCACTGTGGCGTGGTGCCGGATGCCGAACTGGCCGGCCCGGAACGGCTCCCACCCGATCAGCGAGTCGAAGTAGTCCACGAAGCTGTCCACGCTCGTACGCGGCTGGCCCAGCCAGAACGCCGGCTCGACCACCGCGCGGACACCCGCGGCGGCCATCCGCTCGTAGTCGTCTGTGGTGCGGGACGTCATGTGGATGTGCGGGTCGAAGATGCGCATGTCACGCCTCCGTGGTGGGGATGGTCAGCCGGCGCAGCAGGTCGGCCGCGTCGGCGGGCATGTCGCGACCGGCGGCGTGCCGCTCGGCGGCGAACGCGGCGAGCATCCGGGCCAGCTCGCCGTCGGCCCGCTCCGGCAGGCCGTCGACCACGGCGAGCGGTACGCCGGTGAACACGCACTTGAGCACCGCCTGCCGCCAGGTCGCCTGCTCCAGGTGCCGGGCGTACGGGCCGAGCGCGGCGGCGACCAGCCGGGTGTCGTTGGTGCGGATCGCGTCGTGCAGAAGCGGCACGCACTCCGCGCCGATCGGCAGCAGCGGCAGCGCGCGCAGCACCGCGCGTTTCTCGGCGGCGTCGCCCTGCCGGTACAGCGTCTCCGCGGCGGCGGCGTGGCCGTGCGGCAGCGCGGTCAGCAGCAGCGCCCGGGCCGCCTCGTCCGCCGTCCAGCCCGGCGGGTCGGGCAGCGGCAGACGACCGCACCGCCGGGCGGCGGTGGCGAAGAACCGCCCGATCGCCGTGGGTTCGGTCGCGACGCGGCGCAGCGCCGCGTCCAGCCACTGCGGATCGGGTACGCCCCGAAGCGCGGCGCACAGTCGGTCGGGTGTCATGCCGTCTCCCCTCTGCCGGGTGGAAGGTGGTGGGTCACCGCCCCTCGCCGCGCGAGGCGGCGGTGCGCAGGAAGTCCAGTGAGCGGGCGGCGACGGCTGGGGCGGCGTGCGAGTGCCGGGGCAGTTCCACTGCCACCAGGCCGCGGTAGCCGGCGTCGGCCAGGGCCCGCAGCACCGGCGGGAAGTCGATCTCGCCGGTGCCGAACTCCAGGTGCTCGTGCACGCCCCGGCGCATGTCGTCGATCTGCACGTTGACCAGGTGCGCGGCGACCTCGGACACGCACTGCGGCACCGGCAGCGGCTCCAGGCAGCGGCAGTGTCCGATGTCGAGCGTGATGCCGAAGCCTGGTGGCGCGCCGAGCGCCTCGCGCAGCCACCACCACCCGGCGACGTCCTCCACGAGCATGCCCGGCTCGGGTTCGAAGCCCAGCGGCACGCCCACCTCCGCCGCCTCGTCGCAGACGGTCGCGCAGCCCGCGACCAGGCGGTCGGCCGCGACATCGGGTGGTACGCCGGGCGGGCGTACGCCGGCCCAGAAGGAGACCGCCTCCGCGCCCAGGTCGGCGCCGATCCGGACGGCCCGGCGCAGGAACTCCACCCGCCGGGCCGGATCGTCGTGCAGCAGCGTCGGCGCGTGCTTGTGCCACGGGTCGAGCAGGTAGCGGGCGCCGGTCTCGACCACCACCGCCAGCCCGAGCGCGTCCAGCCGGCGGCGTACGGCGGCGACCCGGCGGGCCAGGCCGAGGGCGAACGGGTCCAGGTGGTCGTGGTCGAGGGTGAGCGCGACGCCCACGTACCCGAGGTCGGCGAGCACCGCCAGCGCGTCGCCGAGCCGGTGGTTGGCGAAGCCGTTGGTGCCGTACCCGAAGCGCAGCGCACCGGGCCCGGACAGCAGGCTGGCGGCGGCCCGGGTGGCCGGCGCGGCGGTCATGTCGGTGAGATCAGTCGGGCCAGGCGGCGGCCGAGCGGGGCGGCGCCGGCCACGGCGAGGCCGAGCAGCCGGGCCCCGGCGCGGGCGGTCAGCGCGCCCTGCAACGCGGGCAGCCCGGTGATCCCGGCACCGACCGCCGCCCGCACCCGGGACGGCGACGGGTCGGCGAGCACCCGGGCCTGCGCCCGGCCGTAACGGGCGGCGTACCCGGCCGCGAGGACCGCCGGCACCAGCTCCCCGAGCCGGGCGGCGCGGCCGGCACCGCTGCGGCCGGAGCCGGTGGCGGACGGGGTGGGCCGGGCCGGGGTGGTGAGCGCGATCAGCGCGGTGCCGGCCAGTGTGAGGCCGGGCAGACGCCGGTCCGCGCCGGTCACCTCGCGGCGGGACAGCGCGGTCACGGTCCAGGTGTGCGCGGCGACTGTGAACGCGGCGGGCAGCGCCCGGACCACCCGGCCGCCGGACGCGCCGAGCAGCACGTCCAGCCCTCGGCAGGCGGCCATCACCGCAGGCCCGACGGCGGTGTTCTTCGCGCGCAGGTCGTACCCCCAGATCGTCGCGGCGAGTGGGAGCGCGACCGCTGCCGCGCGGCGGCCTCCGGCGGCGGTGGCGACGGCGAGCCCGGCGGCGCTCAGGCCGGACGCGACGCCGAGCGCGACCGACGGGCGCACCCGGCCGGACGGGATCGGGCGATCCGGCCGCTCGACCGCGTCCAGCCGCCGGTCCGCCCAGTCGTTGGCGGCCATCCCGGCCCAGTAGAGCAGCACCGACGCGCCGGCCAGGGCCGGTGTGCGCGGGCCGAGCGCACCGGCGGCCGCCGCGCCGGAGAGCACATCCCCCGGGACGGAGAGCGCGGCCGGCGCGCGCACCAGCTCGGCCAGGTCGGCCAGGCGGGTCACGGCGTCACCCGGGCGTGCAGGCCGGCGGCGAAGTCCCGCAGCACCGTCCACTGGTCACCGAGCGCGTGGCCGGTCGCGCCGAGCGGGTCCTTGAAGAAGAACGCCAGCTCGGTCAGCGGACCCTCGCGTCCGGCCGCGTGGGCGGCGGCGGTGAGCCGGGCCAGGTCCAGCACGAGCGGCGCGGCCAGCGCCGAGTCGCAGCCGTGCCAGGTGAACTCCATCCGCATGCCGGTGCCCAGGAAGCCGGCGAACGTGACCAGGTCCCAGGCGGTCTTGAAGTCACCGAGTTCCTCGACGTACTCGATCCGGGTGTGGCCCTGCGGACGGTAGCCGAGCGTCTCGGCGAGCACCCGCTGCTTGCTGCCCACCTTCGCGGCGTTGGCGGCCGGGTCGGCGAGCGTGGCACCGTCGCCGCCGCCGAGCAGGTTCGTGCCGGACCAGGAGCGCACGGCCAGGTGCCGCATCGCGAACATCGGTGCGAGCACCGACTTGAGCAGCGTCTCGCCGGTCTTGCCGTCGTGCCCGGCGTACGGCAGCTTCCGTTCGGCGGCGAGCGCGGCCAGGGCCGGCAGGCGGGCGCCTGTGGACGGGGTGAAGTCCACGTACGGGCAGCCGGCGGTGAACGCCGCGTACGCGTACGCGGAGCTGGGCGGCAGCACGTCGGCCGGGCCGGTCAGCGCGTCGCGCAGCGCGGCCGGGTCGCTGTGGGCCGGATGCGGTGCGTGCGCCGGTTCGGTGGCGGCGACGTTCACCACCACCACCCGGTCCAGCCCGTGCCGGGTCCGGAACCCGGTCAGGTCGCGCACCACTGCGGCGACCCGCTCGCCCTGGTCGCCCTCGGCCGGTGCGGGGCGCAGCGCCGCCTCGACGGCGGCCAGGTCGGGTGCCACGGCGTCGGCCAGCCGGGCGGGCAGCACCCCTGCGGCGGCGAGCGCCTCGGCGCGTTTGGTCAGCGGGGTGGCGACCACGTCGTGGCCGCCGAAGACGAGATCGGCGAAGCCCGGCAGGGCGGGCCCGCGCACGTCGGGCAGCTCGGTCACGCAGCCGGTCGGCGCGGTGAGCCCGGCCCGCAGGGCCAGTCCCCCGACCACGGCGGTGGTGGCGACCGAGCCCCGCGCACCCACCAGCCAGACACCCGTACGCATTCGCGCTACCTCCCCAGGTAAGGCCGGTCCGCCGGTGCGGCCGGGGAATCCCGGTCCGGCCGCACCGGAGGGCCGTGCTGGTCGTGCCGGCGGACACCGGCGGCACGCTCCCCGGAGCCGGCCTCGTCCCCACCGCGGGGCGCAACCGCGACGGGCCCTCGCCGGCCGGCGCCGGTGAGTGTCGGGCGGGCCTGGCCCGCCTCGGGTCAGGCGGAAGCTTCGGCCAGGGCGGGCTCCACCTCCGTCCAGGCGGCCCGCTCGGCCGAGCGGGTCACCGCGTCGAGCACGAGCTGGACCTGAAGCGCGTCGGCGAACGACGGTGCCGGGTCGGCGCCGGTGGCGACCGCCTCGACGAAGTCGCGCGCCTGGTGGGTGAAGGAGTGCTCGTAGCCGATGATGTGGCCGGGCGGCCACCACGCACCCAGGTACGGGTGGTCCGGCTCGGTCACCAGGATCCGGCTGAAGCCCTGCTCGGCGGCCGGCCGGGTGGCGTCCAGGAACTCCAGTTCGTTGAGGCGTTCCAGGTCGAACACGACGCTGCCGCGCGAGCCGTTGATCTCGACCCGCAGGGCGTTCTTGCGGCCGGTGGCGAACCGGGTCGCCTCGTACGTGGCGAGCGCTCCCCCGTCGAGCCGGGCCACGAACACCGCCGCGTCGTCCACTGTCACAGGCCCCACGGCGCTGCCGTTGCCGTCGGCCTGCGCCGCCAGGCCGCTCGACCCGGCGACGAGGGGCCGCTGACGCACGAACGTCTCGGTGAGCGCGCTGACCCCGCTGACCAGCTGACCGGTGACGTACTGGGTCAGGTCGATGATGTGCGCGCCGATGTCACCGAGCGCGCCGGAGCCCGCCCTGTCCTTCTGCAACCGCCACACCAGCGGGAACTGCGGGTCGACGATCCAGTCCTGGAGGTAGGTCGCCCGCACGTGCCGGATCTCGCCGAGCCGCCCGTCGGCCACCAGCTGCCGCATCAGGGCGACAGCGGGCACCCGCCGGTAGTTGAAGCCGCACATCGCGCGTACGCCGGACTCGCGTGCCCGGGCCGCGGCCTCGGTCATCTCGCGGGCCTCGGCGACGCTGTTCGCGAGCGGCTTCTCGCACAGCACGTGCTTGCCTGCGGCGAGCGCGGCGAGTGCGATCTCGCGGTGACTGTCCCCCGGTGTGCAGATGTCGACCACGTCGATCTCGTCGGACTCGACGAGCCGCCGCCAGTCGGTGGTGTAGCCGTCCCAGCCGAGCCGGTCGGCGGCTTCGGCCACCTTCGGCTCGTCGCGGCCGCAGACGAGCGCCATCCGCACCCGCGCCGGCAGGTCGAACACCCGGTTCACGGTGCGCCACGCCTGGGAGTGCGCGGCGCCCATGAACGCGTAGCCGACCATGCCGACCCGCAGGATGCTGTCGTGACTGGACAAGGTGGGTCTCCCCCCGTGTGTCAGAACCCGAGCTTCAGGTAGTCGCTCGCGTTCTCCTTGGTGATCGTCTCGGAGGCGAGCACGATCTCCTTCGGTACCTGGAGTTCGACCAGGTCGGACATGCCCTTGCCCTGGCCGATCAGGCGGGCCAGGGAGATGGCCGAGGAGGCCATCGAGGGGCTGTAGGTGACTGTGGCCTTGAGGACGGTGCTGTCGGCGGCGATGTCCTCCATGGCCTTCTTGGAGCCGGCGCCGCCGACCATGATGAATTCCTTGCGGTTGGCCTGGTTGACCGCCGCGAGCACACCGATGCCCTGGTCGTCGTCGTGGTTCCAGACCGCGTCGATCTTCGGCAGCGCCTGGAACAGGCCGGTGGCGGCCTGCTGCCCGCTGTCCACTGTGAACTCCGCGGGCCGCCGGTTGGCGACCTTGAACCCGTACGAGGCGAGCGTGTCGGCGAACCCCTTCGAGCGTTCCTGGGTCAGCTCCAGCGACTCGATGCCGGGGATCTCGCCGATCACCGGGTTGCTCACGCCCTTGGCCTTGAGCTGCTCGGCGATGTAGGTGGCGGCGGCCACCCCCATGCCGTAGTTGTCGCCCTTGATCTGCAGCCGGTAGGCGCGCGCGTCCGGGAAGGCCCGGTCCAGGTTGACCACCGGGATGCCGGCCTTCATCGCCTCCAGGCCGAACGCGTTGAGCTCCTTGCCGTCGTGCGGCAGCAGCACGATCACGTCGGGCTTCTGCGAGATCAGCGTGGACAGCGCCGCCCGCTGGGCCGCCGCGTCCGCGCCGGCCTCGACCGACTTCAGCTCCACGTCCTGGTACGCCCCGGCCTGCGCCTTGGCGTTGTTGGTGATCGCGGCGATCCAGCCGTGGTCGGCGGCGGGGGCGGAGAAGCCGATGCTCACCTTCTTGCCCGTCTCGGTGTTGGCGCCGGAACCGGCCGCCTTGGTCTGCGCCTCGGTCGGGCTCTGCTCGTTGCTGGTGCAGCCGGCGAGCAGCACCCCGGCGGAGACGGCGGCCCCGCCGAAGAGCAGCCGGCGGCGGGACAGGTCATGGCGCGGTGTTCTCATGACGCCTCCTGGGATGAGGTGGTGGGGTGGTTTCGGGTGTGGCGGGCCGGACCACCGTCGGTACGACGGCAGCCGGGGTGTGCGCGTGGGGTCAGGTGGTGGTGGCCCGGTTGCGGGCGAGGAACTGGGTGAGGCTGCCGAACTGCACCTGCTGGACCAGGACGGCGGCGACGATGATGCCGCCCTTGACCATGTTCTGGGCCTCGGCGGACAGGTTGTTGATGGCGAACAGGTTGGTGATCGTGGAGAAGATGATCACCCCGAGCAGGGAGCCGATGATCGTTCCCCGCCCGCCGCTGAGCAGCGTGCCGCCGATGATCGCGGCGGCGATCGCGTCCAGCTCGTAGAGGTTGGCCATCGCCGCCTGCGCGGAGGTGGCCTGCGCGGTCAGCATGACCGCGGCGATGCCGCAGCACAGACCGGACAGCGCGTAGAGCATCACGGTGTGCCGGCGGACGTTGATGCCGGCCAGCCGGGCCGCCTCCGGGTTGCCGCCGACCGCCACCGTACGGCGGCCGAACGTGGTGCGGTTCAACAGCACCCAGCCGGCCGCCACCACCGCCACCAGGATGTAGACCAGCAGCGGGATGCCGAGCACGTTCGTGCTGGCGATGCCGTTGATGAATGTGTTGCCCGACACCTGGGTCTGCTTGTCGGAGATCTCCGCCGCCAGCCCTCGCGCGGCGACGAGCATGGCCAGCGTGGCGATGAACGGCACCAGCCGCCCGTACGACACGAGCAGCCCGTTCACCACGCCGACGGCGAGCCCGACGGTGAGCGCGGTGAAGATCATGCCGCCCGCGCCGTAGCTCTGCGTCGCCACTGTGGTGCACCAGACCCCGGCGAGCGCGACGATCGCGCCGACCGACAGGTCGATGCCCCCGCCGATGATCACGAACGTCATGCCGACGGTGACCACGCCGACCACCGAGGCGAGCTTGAGGATGGTGAGCGTGTTGCCCCACACCCAGTTCGGGTCGCCGTAGAGGTCGGGGCGGGTCAGGATGCCGATGACCACCAGCACGACGAGCGTGGCGAGCAGGCCGAGGTTGCGCTTGACGCCCTCCCCGCCGTCGCCGCGCCACCAGGAGAGCTTCGCCGGCGCGTCGACCTTCGCGGTCTCCGTCCGCTCCACCGGCGGCGACTGCGCGGGCAGCGAGGTGTCGGTGGCTTCGCTCATGCCGGCGCCCCGCTTCGCGCGGCGCCGCCATGAGGCTCTCCGGCGCTGTGTCGATGATTCGCTCGCTGTCGCTCGCTCATGCCGGTGCGCCTTCCATGAGGGACCCCGCCATGACGAGGTCGAGCACGGTGTTCTCGTCCAGTTCGCCGGCCGGGGCCTCACGGACCACCCGGCCCTCCCGCATCACCAGCACCCGGTCGGCCAGGCCCAGCACCTCGGGCACCTCGCTGGAGACCAGCAGCACCCCGACGCCACGGGCGGCCAGATCGCGGATCACCTGGTACAGCTCGGCGCGGGCGCCCACGTCCACGCCCCGGGTCGGCTCGTCGAGCAGCAGCAGCCGGGTGTCACCGAGCAGCCACCGCCCGACCACCACCTTCTGCTGGTTGCCGCCGGACAGCGTGCGCACCGGCCGGCGTACGTCCCGGGGCCGCAACTCCAGCGACGCGGCGATCCGGTCGGCCTCGGCGCGTTCCCGTCCGGTGTCGGTGAAGCCGAGACGGGCGTACCTGCTGAACGTGGCGAGCGTGACGTTGCGGTAGATCGGTTCGCCGAGCAGCAGCGCCTGGCTCTTGCGCTCCTCCGGTGCCATGCCCATCCCGGCCCGTACCGCCGCGCCCACGCTCCCGGGGCGCAGCGCGCGGCCGTTCACCCGGACCGTCCCGGCGTGTGCCCGGCGCGCGCCGAAGATGGTCTCCAGCAGCTCCGACCGGCCCGAGCCGACCAGCCCGGCGATGCCGACGATCTCTCCCGCCCGGACCCCGAGCGAGACGTCGGCGAACTCGCCGGGCCGGGTCAGCCCGTCCACCCGCAACAGCTCCGCGCCGCCCCCGTGGTCGGCCGGGCGCTGCGGGAAGACGTACTCGATGGTCCGCCCGGTCATCCGGGCGACCAGGTCGCGGGTCGGTGTCTCGCGGGCCGGCAGGCTCGCCGCCGTGGTCCGGCCGTCCTTGAGTACGGTGACCCGGTCGCCGATCTCGCGGATCTCCTCCAGCCGGTGCGAGATGTAGATAACCGCGATGCCCTGCGCGGTGAGTTCCCGGATGATCCGGAACAGGTTCGCCACCTCGTCGTGGGCGAGCACCGCGCTCGGCTCGTCCATGATGATCAGCCGGGCCTCGTGGGACAGCGCCCGGGCCATGCTGACGATCTGCTTGCCGGCGGCGGGCAGGTGCCGCACCAGCCGTCCCGGCGGGATCTCCGGGTGGCCGAGCCGGGCCAGGATCTGCCGGGTACGCCGGGCCATGAGCCCCCGCCGGACGAAGCCGAACCGGCGCGGCTCGTGGCCGAGGAACGCGTTCTCCGCCACCGACAGGTCGTCGACCAGGTCGAGTTCCTGGTAGATGGTGGCGATGCCGGCGCGCATGGCGGCCTGCGGGTTGGCGAACGAGGCCGGCTCGCCCCGCCAGAGCACCTCGCCGGAGTCCGGCCGGTGCACCCCGGCCAGCACCTTGATGAGCGTGGACTTGCCGGCGCCGTTCTGCCCCAGCAGGCAGTGCACCTCACCGGCCCGTACCTCCAGTTGCACGCCGTCGAGCGCGCGTACCCCCGGGAACGTCTTGACCACGTCGGTGAGGCGCAGGACCACCTCGCCCGCGACGGCGTCCGCGGGCGCCTCGACGAGCGGCCGGGCCTCGGGCCGTCCGATCTCGCTCATGCTGCTTCTCCGAACGCGAGGTCACTTGCGAGCACCGCCGCGCCGGCGACGCCGGCGCGCGGGCCCAGCTCGGACAGGACGACCGGCAGGTTGCCGGTGGCCAGCGGCAGCGAGCGGCGGTAGACAACGCTGCGGATCTCGGCGAGCAGGATGTGGCCGAGCTGGGCGAGCCCGCCGCCGATGACGATCATCGACGGGTTGGTGAAGCTGACCAGCCCGGCCAGCACGCTGCCGACCCGCCGGCCGCCGTCGCGGATGAGCTGGATGCAGGTGACGTCCCCCTCGATCGCCCCCTGCGCCACGTCCAGCGCGGTCACCGCACCCCGGGCCGCCAGCCGCTCGGCCAATGCCGGGGACACCTCGGTGCGGGCCGCGACTGTCGCCTCCCGGGCCAGCGCGGCGCCGCTGAACACGGCCTCCAGGCAGCCGACGTTGCCGCACGAACACATCGGACCGTTCGGGTCGACCTGGATGTGGCCGATGTCCCCGGCGCAGCCGTCCGTGCCGCGGTAGACCTCGCCGTGCAGGTAGATGCCGCAGCCGATGCCGGTACCGATCTTGATGAACAGGAAGTCGTCGACGGAGTGGGCCACGCCGCCGTGCCGCTCACCGATCGCCATGATGTTGACGTCGTTGTCGACCACCGCCGGGCAGCCGTGCTCGCGGGTGAGCAGTTCACGGACCGGGAACCGGTCCCATCCGGGCATGATCGGCGGGGAGACCGGCACGCCGTCGCGGAAGCTCACCGGCCCCGGTACGCCGATGCCCACCGCGTCGAGCCGCTCGTACGCGCCGTCCACCTTGGCCTTGTGCAGCAGCTCGTTCACTCGCTGGAGCGTCACCTTCGGACCGGAGCGGATGTCGGCGGCCTCGGTGTAGGCGGCCACCGTCTCCAGCCGGCCGTCCACCACCTCCACGTCGATCGAGCTGGCGCCCAGGTCGACGGCGGCGAAGCGCAGGTGCGGGCTCAGCTCGACGAGGGTGGAACGGCGCCCGCCCCGGGAGGCGGCCAGCCCGGCCTCGGCCACGTATCCGAGGGAAACCAGGCGTTCCAGCTCGGCGAGCAGGCGCGGGCGGGGCATCTGGAGCCGGTCGCCGAGTTCGGCGCGGGACACCGCGCCCTCGTCCCGGAGCAGTCGCAGAAGCCGTACGTGCAGGGGGTCGACCGTCCGCACCGGCAGTCACCTCCGCATCGGCGTTGGGTGTTGTGTCCGACACAGTAGGAGCCTTCCGGGCCGCATGTCCATAGCTTCGGCACGCCTGATGCAAACTTTTGTCCATACGAACAAAAGCGAGTTACGGATCATGAAAACGTGACGCCCCGCCCGGGCGACTTCCGGGCGGGGCGACACGATCTCGGGTCAGGTGCGTTCTCGGGTCAGCGGGAGGGCGCGCGGCCCTTCTTGCGCAGCTTGCGGTCGTCGCGCAGCTCCACGTAGGGCTCCTCGTCGGCCGGGTGCCCCGCCGCGATGGCGCGGCTGCGCTCCAGTTCGGCGTCGAACTCCGCACCCAGCAGGATCGCGACGTTGCTCAGCCAGAGCCACACCAGGAAGATGATCACGCCGGCCACCGCGCCGTACGTCTTGTTGTACGAGCCGAAGTTGCTCACGTAGAGCGCGAACAGGCCGGACACGACCAGCCAGAGCACCACCGCGAGCACGCCGCCGGGGCTGACCCAGCGGAAGCCGCCGTGCCGGGCGTTCGGCGAGGCCCAGTAGAGGATCGCGAACATCAGGCTCACCAGCACCAGCAGCACCGGCCACTTGGCGATGTTCCACACCGTCACGGCGGTCTCGCCCAGGCCGATCGCGTTGCCGGCCTGCTCGGCCAGCCCGCCGGTGAACACCACGATCACGGCGCTGATCAGCAGCATCACGCCGATCACCGCGGTCACACCGAGGCGTACCGGCAGCGTCTTCCAGATCGGCCGCCCCTCCGGCACGTCGTAGATGCTGTTCGAGGCGCGCATGAACGCGGCGACGTAGCCGGACGCCGACCAGAACGCCGCCACCAGACCGACGATCGCCGCGATGCTCGCCAGCCCGCCGGACTGGCCGGCCTGGTCGATCGCGCTCTCGATGATGCGGCGGATGTTCTCCTCCGGCACGGCCTGCCCGACGGTGTCCCGTACCCCCTCGGTGGCCCGGTCGCCGAGCAGGCCGAGCACCGAGATCAGCACCAGTACGCCCGGGAAGATGGAGAGCACGCCGTAGTAGGTGAGCGCGGCGGCCCAGTCGGTCAGGCTGTCGTCCTGGAACTCCCGCACGGTCCGCTTGAGGGTCGCCATCCAGCCCGTCGCCGACAGGTCGGCCGGGCTGTCCGGCCCGTCGTCCGGCCCCACCGGCCCGGCGTGCTTCCGCCCGTCGGGCCGGTCCTGCCCGGCGCGGGCGTCGTCGCGCATGGTGGGGGCGTCCTCGCGCCCGTCACGGGTGTCGTCGTGGACGTCGTGGGCGTCGTCGCGGGCGGCCATGGCACCTCCTCGTCGTCATGTCGTCCCGCACGACATGCCCTGACGAGGGCAGCGATAACCACCGCACCCGCAAACCGGCCACTCGACCGCCGGCGACCGGTCCCCGCCCCTTCCCTGCCGGCCCGGCCCCCGGCCGAGCCCTGCCCTCGACTCCCACCCACGCCCCCACTCGCGCCCCACTGCTCGCACCCTGCCGCCGCCTCCCCCGTCGGCACGTTCACACCGCTGGCCGCCGCTTGCTCTGCAGCCATGCGCGCGACGGACACGCTCCGTAACCATGTGCGCCGATGGCTGCAGAGCAAAGAAGGCGTGGGCAGCGCTCCCACCGGCACCCCACCACTCCCCCGCCCGAAATCCTGGCGAGCCGCCGCTCCGCCGCGACCACCAATCGCCACCATCTCGACGACCGTCACGACGAGTGGAACATCATGGGTGTCAAACGGGACCGGAAGCACCCATGACGTTCCACTCACCGAGGGTCGATCACTGGCGTGCGCGGAAGCGAGAGCGCGGGGCACGGGCGGCAGAGGCCGGGGCGCTGAAGTGACGCGTGATCCGTCCTCCGATGCCACCACCTCGGGAAAGTGGAGATGACCGTGGAAACGCGAGCCGGCGAACACACTCTCCGGCCACTTCCCCACCGGGTGAGCGCGGCAGGCACGAGCGCGCACGACCCGGCGCGACGGGCGTCCCCCGCGCGAGCCGACACGGGAGACGCACCCACCTGAGTGGACACGTTGCGTGACGACAAGCATCACGGGCACGCCCATTGTTCATCGTTGTAAGCGATATCGGGAGAGAGTCGCGCGAGACCACCTCCCACCATTGCGAAACAGTTTCAAGAAATATGCGACGCGAATGAGCGAAGCTCCATTCCGTCACTCATTGCAATCATGATCGGCAATGTTCCCAACATGCGCGCTATTCGCGTATCGTGCCCCCTCGTGCCGCCCGTTCGCCCCTCCGACGCGACTCCCCCCAAACCCCGGCCGCCGTCCGGCGGACGACCGGGGTCCGACGTGGACGCCGAGGTGGTGTCGCTGCCGCCGGACGACGGAAGCGTCGCCGGGCCCGAGTGGGCCGACGACGGGCCGGGCGAGACGCACCACCACAGCCGAGCAGCGCACCACACCGCAGGCGAGCAGCACACTGCGGACGATCACCACACCCCGGACGAGAACGAAGCCCGCGACAAGGACGACGAGACCCGCGACAAGGGCGAGAGCCCGGACCAGACCCGGGACGCCCGTGAACTGGCGGCCCGGTTCGAGGAGGAGAAACCGGGACGGGTGCTCGCCGGCCCGGTCGGGGTCCTCTTCACCGGCGTCACCGTCGCGGTCGGACTGCTGACGCTCTGGCAGGTGTTCTTCCCGCTGGCTCAGGGCAGCAAGTACTACCTCATCTTCTTCCTGGCCGGCGTCCTGCCGGTGGTTTTCCTCGCGTACCCCTCGGGGGTGCGGCTGCGACGCGCCAAGGCCGACGCGGACGACGCGGACGACCGGCGCGGGCCCACGCCCGTGGACTGGCTGCTGGCCCTCGCAGCGCTCGTCGTCTGCCTCTACCCGGTGCTGCCGGTCACCATCGGTGCCGGTGGCGGCGGGTACGACGCCTTCCTCGACCGGCAGGGCCTGCTGGATCCGCTGGACGTGGCGTTCGGCACCGGGCTGCTGCTCCTGCTGCTGGAGGCGTGCCGGCGTACCACCGGATGGATCCTGCCCGCGGTGTGCGTGCTGTTCCTGGGGTACGGCTACTACGGCGGCCTGCTGCCGCAGTCCTGGCCGGTGGCGCACGCGGGGCTCGACTTCGGGCAGCTCGTGGACGCGTTCTACAACTCCGACAGCGGCTTCTACGGCACCCCGCTGGACGTGGCCGCCTCGTACATCGTGCTGTTCACGATCTACGGCGCGGTGCTCGACCTGTCCGGCGCGGGCCGGTTCTTCGTGGAGCTGTCCGCCGCCGCGTTCCGCCGCTCGCGGACGGCCGCCGGGCGTACCGCGGTCGCGTCGGGTTTCCTGCTCGGCACGGTCTCCGGCTCCGGCGCCGCCACCACAGTCAGCATCGGCGCGGTGACCTGGCCGATCCTGCGCCGCGCCGGCTACCCGGCCGAGCGGGCGGGCGGCATGCTCGCCGCCGCGGGTGTGGGGGCGATCCTGTCGCCGCCGACGCTGGGCGCCGCCGCGTTCATCATCGCCGAGTACCTGGGCGTGTCCTACCTCCAGGTGCTCGGCTGGGCCACGGTGCCGACGATCCTCTACTACCTGGGCATCCTGCTCTCCGTCGAGATCGACGCCCGGCGCTCGGGCGTGCGCCCGGTGGTCATCGACACCGGCTCGGCGTGGCGGCTGCTGGCCCGCTTCGGCTACCACTTCCTCTCGCTTCTCGTGATCATCGTGGTGCTGGCGCTCGGCGCGTCGGCGATGCGGGCGGTGGTCATCGCCACTGTGATCGCGGCGGCGCTGTCCTTCCTGGACCGCCGGCACCGGCTCACGCCGGCCCGGCTGGTGGCGGCGCTGCGCGACGGCGTACGCGGGGTGCTCGCGGTGAGCGCCGTCTGCGCCGCGGCCGGCATCATCACCGCCACCACCACGAAGACCGGCCTCGGGCCGCAGGCCGCCGCGCTGCTGATCGACGGCGCGCAGGCGGTCAGCTCGGAGCCGGCCGTGGTGCTGGCGCTGACCGCGGTGCTCGCCGCCGTCGCGCTCAGCCTGCTCGGCCTCGCCGTGCCGGTCACCGCCTCGTTCGTCATCGGCTGGGTGATCATCGGCCCCGCGCTGCTGAACCTGGGCGTCGAGGCGCCCGCCGCGGCCATGTTCGTCTTCTACTTCGCGGTGCTGTCCGAGGTCTCGCCGCCGACCGCGCTCGCCGCGGTCGCCGCCGCGGCCGTCACCGGCGGCCGGCTGGTGCCGACCATGTGGCAGACCCTGCGGTACGCGCTGCCGGCGTACCTGATCCCGCTGGCCTTCGTCATCACGCCCACCGGCCTCGGGCTGCTCGGCATCGGCGGGCCTGGGCGGATCGTGACGGCCGGCCTGGTGTCGGCGCTCGGCGTCGCGGTGCTGGCGGTCGCGGCCGGCGGCTGGCTACCCGGTGTGGGCCCGGCCGGCGTGCCGGAGCGGATCGTCGGGGCGATCGCCGGGCTGGTGCTGCTCTGGCTGGAACCGCTGCCCATGGCGATCGGCGCGGCACTCGCCGCGCTCGCGGTCGCGGGCGTGTACGTCCGACGTGGCGCCGCCGGACACCCCGGCTGCCCGGCGGTCGAAGAATCCGTGGACCTTGGGGAGGAGAGAGAGTGGGACGGATCGACGCGAGGATAGTGGCGGGTGTCGGGGCACTTGTCCTGGTCGCCGCCGGTGCCGCCGGCTGCGGGGGCCGTCAGGACGGCGCGGCGAAGGACGACGCCGCCCGCGAGGTCAGCTGCAAGGTCACCAAGGACACCCGGGTCGGCATCGCCACCGGAAACGCCACCGGCGTCTACTACGTGGTCGGCAACGCGCTCGCCGGTGAGCTGAGCAAGACCACAGACGGCAAGCTCACCGGGACGGCCGCCGAGACCGGCGCCTCCGTGCAGAACGTCGAGCAGCTCGTCGCCGGCCAGTACGACGTGGCGTTCTCGCTGTTCGACACCGCCGTCAACGCGGTGCAGGGCAAGGGGAGCTTCACCGCGCCGCAGCCGGTGAAGGCGCTGGCCCGGATCTACGACAACTACACGCAGGTGGTGGTCCGCGCCGACGCGGGAATCACGTCGGTGGCCGACATGAAGGGCAAGAAGATCTCCACCGGCTCGCCGAAGTCCGGCACCGAGGTCATCGCCAACCGACTGCTCACCGCCGCCGGGCTGGACCCGGCCACTGACATCCAGGCGCAGCGGCTGGACCTCACCAAGACCGTCGACGGCATGAAGGACGGCAGCATCGACGGCTTCTTCTGGTCCGGCGGCGTACCGACCGGCGGCGTCACCGACCTGTTCACCACGTCCGGCGACAAGGTGAAGTTCGTCGACATCAGCCCGCTGCTGCCGAAGATGGCCGAGCTGAACCCGGCGTACCAGGCGGGCACCATCGGCAAGGACATCTACCGGACCCCGGCCGACGTGCCCACCATCGTGGTGCCGAACGTGCTGCTGGTGCGGGACGACCTGGACGCCGACGTGGCCTGCGCGATCACCCGGACGGTCTTTGACTCCAAGGACGCCCTGGCCCAGGCGAACCCGGCGGCGAAGGGCATCGAGCTGGGCAACGCCCGCAAGACCGACCCGGTGCCGCTGCACCGCGGCGCGGAGCGGGCGCTGAGCGACCTCGGCGCGAGCTGACCTGAACGGGCCGGGCCCGGACTCGTGTCCGGGCCCGGCCCGCCCGACCCGACCCGGAGACCCCCGTGCCGCTGCCCCACCCGGCTCGCGTACGCCGGCATCACCGCTCCGCGGACCGCACCGGACGCCTCCGCTCGGTCCGCGTCCAACTGCTGGCCCCGATCCTGGTGGCCACCGCCGGCCTGGTCGTGCTGGGGGCGGCGCAGACCGGCGCCGCGCTCGACGCGTCCGCCGACGCCGACCGGGCCCGCGTGCTGGCCGGCACCGCCACCGCGACCGTACGGCTGGTGCACGAGCTGGAACGCGAGCTGGGCGAGACGGCCGCGTTGCGCCAGCGCGGCGGCACGTCCGGCCGCCCGCTCGTGGACGCGCAGCGTCGCCGGGTGGACACGGCCGTGGAGCGCTACCGCTCGGCACAGGGAGACGCGCGCCGGGCCGCCCCGGATCTGGCCGGGGTGCTGGACGACGCACGCGGACGCCTGGATCAGCTCGCGCCCACCCGGGAACAGGCGGTGGCCGGCGAGGACGCCGACCCGGCGTACGTGTCGCTCGTGGAGTCGCTGCTCGCGGTCGCGGACGCGCTGCCGAGCCAGCTCCGCGACGCCGACCTGGCCAACCAGGCCCGTGAGGTCGCAGCGGTGGCCGCCCAGGAGCACCTGTCCTCACTGGAGCGTGACCTGCTGCGGGCGGTGTTCGTCCGCGGTGGGCTGCAGAGTGGCGAGCTGGCCCGGCTGGGCCGGCTGCGGGGTGCCCGGGAGCAGCGGCAGGCCGAGTTCCTGCGGATCGCATCCACTCCGGCGAACCGGGCCTGGTACCGCCTGGTCGACGGCGTCGACGTGACCACGGCCCGCCGGATGCGGGACGCCGTTCTCGACTCCGACGGCGCGCCGGGCACGGTGAAGATCGACGGCGACGCCTGGTACGTGGCGCAGAGCGGCGCGATCCGCCGGTACAACCTGCTCGGCCGGGACCTGACCGACGGGCTGGACCGGGACGCGGCGGACCTGGCCGGGGCGGCCCGGTTGCGTGCGGTGCTGACCGCCGGCGCGACGAGCACGGTCGCGCTCGGCTCGCTCCTCACCGCCGTGCTGCTGGCGGTCCGTACGAGCCGCCGGTTGCGCCGGCTGCGGGTGGCCGCGCTGACCATGGCGAACCGGGAACTGCCGGAACGGATCACCGCGATCGCGGCGGGCGAGCGGACCCCGGCGGAGGGCCCGGCGACCCGGATGACCGACGGGATCAGGCGGGGCCGGGACGAGGTGGCGCAGGTCGCCGAGGCGTTCGACACGGTGAACCGGGCCGCGTTGCGGCTGGCCGGTCAGCAGGCCGAGTTGCGGCTGGACGTGACCCGGATGGCGGAAGCGCTGGCCCGGCGCATCCGGACGCTCATCACCCGGCAGCTGCGGCTGCTCGACGACTTCGAGCGCGAGGAGACCGACCCGGACGCGCTGGCCCGGCTGTTCGCGCTGGACCACCTCGCCGCCCGGTTGCGCCGCAACGGGGAGAACCTGCTGGTGCTCGCCGGCGGTGAGCCCGGCCGGGGGCACGAGGGCGCGTTGCTGCTGGACGATGTGGTGCGGGCGGCGGCGTCCGAGATCGAGGACTACCCGCGGGTGGAGATCGACGTGCCGACCGCGGCGGTGCACGGCACGGCGGCCGGCAACCTGGTGCACCTGCTGGCCGAGCTGCTGGAGAACGCCACCGTCTACTCGCCACCCGAGGCCCGGGTGCTCGTCGACGGCCGGCGCACAGTCGACGGGCTGGTGCTGCGCGTCCGCGACCAGGGCATCGGCATCAGCGAGAGCCGGCTGACCGAGATCAACGAGCGGCTGGCCGCGCCGGCCACGCTGTCCAGCGCGGCGGCGGGCAGCATGGGCCTGCACGTGGTGGCCCATCTGGCCGCCCGGCACGGGATCCGGGTGCAGTTGCACAACCCCGGTACCGGCACTGTGGCCCAGGTCGACGTACCGGAATCGGTGCTGACCCGGGTCGAGTCGGTGGCGTCCCGGCCTGCCGCCGAGCGGCGGCCGCGCGCCGCGGCCTGGTTCAAGTCCGGGCCGGCCGCCGGTCGCAGTCTCGTCACCAGCGCCACGGCCGTCGGGCCGGTGCGTGGCGTCGCCGCGGTCCGCACGCCGGGTGGCGCGTTGCTGGCGCCGAGCACGGCGCGGATCCGGCCGGTGAGTGTGCCGCCGACGCCCGTCCCGACCACCGCCGCCGGGCTGCCCCGGCGGCAGGTGGGCGGCCACCTGCCCGAGCCGATGCCGGACACCACCGCGCCGCCGCCGGCCACCGACCTGCTCGACCCCGAAGTGGTACGTGCCCGGCTGTCCGCCCTCGCCGAGGGGGTGGCCAGCGCGACCCGCCGTGCCCCGAACACCACACCCAACGGGAGAAGACCATGACCTCACCGTCCACCACCGGACTGGACTGGCTGCTGGCGAACTTCGCCGAGCAGGTGCCGGACGTCTCGCACGCGCTCGCGGTCTCCGAGGACGGGTTGCGGCTGGCGTCCTCGCCGGACCTCTCCCCCGACCAGGTCGACCAGCTCGCCGCAGTGATCAGCGGGCTGGCGAGCCTGACCGTGGGCGCGGCCCGGCTGATGTCCGCGGGCCGGGTACGCCAGCAGATCGTGGACATGGACGGCGGGGTGATGCTGGTGATGGCGGTGGGTGAGCGGGCACTGCTCGGCGTGCTGGCCGCTCCCGGCTGCGACCTGGGCCAGATCGGCTACGAGACGGCGACGCTGGTGCAGCGGGTGGCGGAGGCGCTGGAACCGGCGGTCCGCCGGTGACCGGCCGCGCGCTGCGGCTGACCGCCGCGCTGATGTCGGCGGTGCTGGTGGCCGGGTGCGCGGCCGAGGACTCCGCGCCGGAGGCGTGGCACGGCGGGCGGATCTTCCTGGCCACCGGCAACACCACAGGCGTCTACTACCAGCTCGGCGGCGGGTACGCCGACCTGATCACCCGCCACCTGCCCGGGTACGAGGCGCGGGCCGAGCCGACCGGCGCGTCGGTGGAGAACATCACCCGGGTGGCGAGCGGCGACATGGAGATCGCGTTCAGCCTGGCCGACACGGCGGCGGACGCGGTCGACGGGCGCGGGGCGTTCGACAAGCAGCCGCAGCCGGTACGCGCGCTGGCCCGGGTCTACAGCAACTACACGCACGTGATCGTCCGTGCCGACGGCAAGATCCGCAGCTTCGCCGACCTGCGCGGCAAGCGCATCTCCACCGGTTCACCGAAGTCCGGCACCGACATCATCGCCGGGCGCCTGCTCACCGCCGGTGGCATCGACCCGAACCGGGACATCCAGCGGTTCAACCTGTCGCTGCCGGAGACGGTCAAGCGGATGCGGGCCAAGGGCCTGGACGCCATGTTCTTCTCCGGCGGTCTGCCCACCCCCGGTGTCAAGGATCTGCTCTCGTCCGCACCGGGCACGTTCCGGCTGCTGCCGATCGACGAGCTGATCGAGCCGTTGAGCGCCCGCTTCGGCGCCGTCTACACCACGGCGACGCTGCCGAAGGAGGTGTACGGGACACCCGAGCCGACGCCGACCATCACGGTGGCGAACGTGATCCTGGTGGGGGCGGACATGCCGGACCAACTGGCGTACGACCTTACCCGGGTGCTGTTCACCTGGCAGGGCGAGTTGATCCAGGTGCACCCGGAGGCGGCGAACTTCAACCGGTCCAGCGCCGCGTCGACCCGGCCGATCCCGTTGCACCCGGGCGCGCAACGGTTCTACCGCACCGGCTGAGTGCGGGACCGCGCCGCCTCGACCGCGCCGGGGCGGGACCGCGTCTGCTCACGGCGTCCAGTCGCGTCGTAGCAGGCCGTAGATCGCCAGGTCGGTGAAGCCGTCGCCGTCGTACTCGCGGTCCCGTTGGGTGCCCTCGTGGACGAAGCCGCACCGCTCGGCGGTGCGTCGCATGGCCGTGTTGGCGGCGAGCGTCTCGATCTCCAGCCGGCGCAGGTTGCGGTTGCGGAAGCCGTACCGGCAGAGCAGCCGGATCACCTCGGTGCCGTAGCCCTGGCCGCGCGCCTCGGGGAGCAGGGTGATGCCGAGGTGGGCGTACCCGTTGAAGGCGTTGATGCCCCAGAGCACGCCGGTGCCGAGAAACGTGCCGTCGGCGACGGTCTCGGCCAGCAGCGACACCGGGGCGCCGGCTTCCGGCTGCTCGGCGGCGCGCTTCTCCAGCCGGGCCCGGACCTGGCCGACGTGGTGCGGCAGGAACGGTTCGTCGTCGGTGACCAGGTGCAGCTCCGGATCGGCGTGCAGCCGGAACAGGTCCGGCGCGTCGTCGGGGGTGGGGGGACGCAGGCGGACCCGGTCGGTGGCGAACATGCCGCGACGCTAACGGTGGGTGGGCAGGGCGACAACCGGATTTGGCTCCCCTACCGACGGGTCGGTAGGTTGGTGGGCATGACTCCGCTCGTGCTCGCCACCGCCCTGACCAAGACCTACGGGACGCGCCACGCCCTGCGCGCGCTCGACCTGACCGTCGCGCCGGGCAGCCGGTTCGTCGTGCTCGGCCACAACGGCGCCGGCAAGTCCACGCTGCTGGAGATCATCGCGACGCTGCGCACCCCGACGTCCGGCTCGGTACGCGTCGGCGGCTTCGACACCGTCACGCAGGCGCGGGACGCCCGACGCCTGATCGGCCTCGCGCCGCAGTCGAACGCCCTGGACCCGCTCGCCACCCCCACCGAGGTGCTCGACTTCCAGGGCGTCGCGCTCGGGCTCGGCCGCCGCGAGCGGGCCCGCCGTACGCGCGAACTGGTCGACCTGTTCGGCCTGGGCGAGCACCGCTCGACCCGGGTCGCCAAGCTCTCCGGCGGCACCCGCCGCAAGCTGGACCTGGCCGTGGCGCTCGTCGCCGAGCCCGCCGTGGTGATCCTGGACGAGCCGACCACCGGCCTGGACCCGCTCGCGCGCATCGACTTCTGGACCGAGCTGACCCGTCTCAACCAGGCCGGCACCTCGCTGCTCATCTCGACCCAGGACCTGCACGAGGCGGACGTGCTCGCCACCGACATCGCCGTGCTCCGGGACGGCCGGGTGGTCGCCCAGGGCCCGCCGGCGTCGCTGAAGCAGCGCGTCGGCGCCCGCACGCTCACGCTCGACCTGTCCGGCGCCGCCGCCGCTGCCGCGTTCGCCGCCGCGTCGGAGGCCGGGTTCCGCGCCGACCCCGACCGCCCGGACCGGGTACGCCTCAGCGTGCCCGACGACCCGCGTGCCCTGGCGAAGGCCCTGACCGAGGCCGGAGACGCCGCCGCCGACATCACCCGGCTGCATCTCGCCGAGCCCTCCCTCGACGACGTCTTCGTCGCCCTCGCCGCCCGCTGAGGCGAGACCCCACCGCACCCCGAAAGGCCCGAACCCGTGCTCCCGCTGGCAGTCGCCCCGCCCCGCCGCTCTCCTGCCCCGGTCGTCCTCGCGGCGATCAGACGCTCCACGCGTGCCGTGCTCCGTACGCCCGCGCTGCTCGTCGCCCCCGTCGCCCAGTCCCTGTTCTTCCTGCTCGTCTACGCCGGGCAACTCGACGCCGTGGGCAGCACCTACCTGGACGGCACGAGCTTCATCGCGTTCCTGCTGCCGCTGATCCTGCTCACCGGCGTCGCCACCGGCGCGGGCGCCGCCGGCACGCTGGTGCTGGGCGACATCACCAGCGGCTACCTCGACCGCCTCCGGCTCGCCCACGGCACCACCACACCGTTCCTCGTCGGGCCGCTCGTGGCCGCGCTGGTCGCCGTCGTCCTCCAGATGGCGGTGACGATCGCCGGGGCCGCGCTGATCGGCTACCGGCCGGCGAGCTGGTCCGGAGTCGCCGCCATGCTGCTGCTGATGCTGGCCCTGGGCCTCGGTGTCGCGCTGCTGAGCATGGCGCTCGCGATCCGGTCGGCCTCGGCGTCGGCCACGAACCTGGTCACGCTCGCCGTGTTCGGCCTGTCGTTCTTCACCGGCGTGTTCGCGCCGGTCGACCGGCTCGCCGGCTGGATGCGGATGATCGCCACCGTCAACCCGCTCACCTATATCGTCGACACCGCCCGCCAACTCGGCGGCGACGCGTCGCTCACCGCGGCTCCGGCCGGCGTCACGGCGGTCGCCGTCCTCGCCGTCGCCGGAACCGCCGCCTGCGCGCTCGCCCTCCACCACGCGAGGAAGAACCGATGAGTCCCACCGACACCCGCACCCAGATCATGGACGCCTTCGCCGAGCAGCTCGCCGCGACCGGCTACCAGGGCATCTCCCTGGTCGGCGTGGGCCGCAGCGTCGGCATCCAGAAGCCGTCCATCTACCACCACTTCCCCGGCGGCAAGGAGGACCTGTACATCGCGGTGGCGGAACGGTACATCCGGGACGTCGGCGGCCGGATCGCGGCGGCGCTTGCCGAGCCCGGCGACGTGACGCACCGGCTGCACGCGCTCGCCGCCGTCGCCGCCGGGCAGCACGGCGACGCGATCACGTTCGAGCAGCGCATCTACGACACGCTGCCGCTCGTCTCCGCCGGGACCAGCGAGCACGTGTCGGGCCTCTACGTCGCGCTGATGCTGGAGCCGGTGACCCGGTTCTTCGCCGACGCGAAGGCCGAGGGCGCCGTCACCGGCGACCCGGAGTTCCTGATGAACGCGTTCCTGCACCTGGCCCGCGCGGCCGACCTCACCGACGAGACCGGACCCGCCCGGGTCGTCGCGCTCTTCCTCGACGGCGCCCGCCCACGTGCCTAAACTAAGTACTTAGCTAACTGAGGAGGTCGCGCTGTGTCTGCTGAGGCTGCGCACTACAACATGCATGACGCCAAGACCCACCTGTCGCGCATCATCGAGCGGGTGGAACGCGGCGAAGAGATCATCATCGACCGGGCGGGCACCCCCGTGGCGAAGGTCGTGCCGCTCGTGCGCCGAACCGACCGCACGGCGGTCGGCTCCCTCGCCGGGCAGGTGGACCTCTCCGGTGACTGGGACTCGCCACAGACCAACGCCGAGATCGCCGCCGACTTCGGAATCGGCGCATGACCCTGCTGCTGGACACCCACGTCGCGCTCTGGGCCATCACCGGCGACGCCACTCTCGGCGTCGAGTTCCTCGACCGGCTACGCCACGACCCCGATGTCTTCCTCTCCCCGGTCAGCCTCTGGGAGATCACCATCAAGCAGCAGGCGGGAAAGCTCTCCGGTCCTCCCGACCTCGCGGAACGGGTGCGGGACATGGGTTTCCGTGAACTCCCGGTGACCCACGACCACGCCATCACCGCGGGCCGCCTGCCGCCGCATCACCGGGATCCCTTCGACCGGATGCTGGTGGCGCAGGCGATCACGGAGAACCTGACCCTGGCCACCCGCGACGCCTCCATCCCGCTCTACGACGTCGACGTCCTCAAGGTGTAGGCCTCAGGCGTCGGCGGGGGCGGTGGCGGCCCGCGCCGCCGCGACCAGCCGGGCGGTCTCGGCGGTCACCGCCTCGTCGTCGGCCGGCGTCCCCGGGTCGTAGCGGACCGTCCAGGTCAGACCGTCGACCCCGGACACCCGCCGGGCCGCGATCCGCCCGGAGCCGCCGGGCACCTCGTGGTGCGAGGTGTACGCCACCGAGCCGGTGACCCGGGCCCGGACCTGGTGCGGCAGGTCACCCGGGTCGACTAGTAGGTAAGTCTCGGGGAGGCCGTCCGCGACCACCAGGTAGCCGTCGCGCTCGGCGACCGGCTCGGCCGGGGTGACCGTCAGCTCCCGGCCGGACCAGACCGCCTTGAGGATGTCGTGCCAGCCGAGGCGGTCCACCCGGCCGGGCAGCCAGAGCCCGCGGTTGCTGGCGACCAGCACGCCGTCGTTGCCGCCCTCGCCGGTGCCGGCGGCGGCCCAGGCGAGGACCCGCTCGTCGGCGGCCAGCGGCGGCCGGTCGGCCGAGGGCAGTTTCGGCCGGCGGTTGAACAGACCCATCACAAACCTCCGGCGGCCTGCTCGCGCAGTGCCCGTGCGTGCTGTTCCAGCGAGAGCAGTTCCCCGAACAGGGCGAAGTACTCGTCCTTGTTGCTCACCGGGTTGACTCGCTGGATCTTCGACTTCAGGTCACGGATGCGGCCGGTGACCGAACTCCACTGGAGCCGGGCCATGGTGATCGAGACGTACCGCGGGTCGGGCTCGCCGTCGATGCGCAGCGGCTCCACCGCCAGCTCACCGATCAACGCCTGCCCGGCCAGGTCGTCGCACGCGTCGCGGACCCGCTCGATCCAGACCGCGCCGCCGGTGGCGCCGGACGCCCCGCCGGCCGCTGCGACGGCGGCGCGTACCGCGAGGTGCACCGGATGCTGGTAGTCGGTCGCCTCGACCGCGTCGAACATCGGGCCGGCCAGGACCGGCTCCTGCAACGCAAGCTTCAGCGCCTCCCGCTCCACCATGGAACGCGGGCTGTCCACACTCGGCGCGGCCGGGCCGGAGCGGGCGGGTGCTGCGGGCGCGCCACCGGCCTGCGGCCCGTGCGCGGCGGCCAGCACCGCGCGCTGCACCGGCTCGATCTCCATGCCGAGGTCGCCGGCGAGTTTGCGGACGTACTCCGGGCGCTTCTCCCGGTCCTTGATCTTCGCCACGAGCGGCGCGGCGCGGCGCATGGCCTCGACCCGGCCGTCGACGGTGTCCAGGTCGAACCGGTTGATCACGTGCCGGAGCGCGAAGTCGACGAGCGGCTCCCGGCGGGCCACCAGGTCGCGTACGGCCAGGTCGCCCTTTGCCAGGCGCAGATCGCACGGGTCCATGTTGTCGGGGCTGACCGCGATGAAGGTACGCCCGACGAAGCGCTGGTCGTCCTCGAAGGCGCGCAGCGCGGCCTTCTGCCCGGCGGCGTCGCCGTCGAAGGTGAAGATGATCTCCCCGGCCCGCTCGTCGCTGTCGAACAGCACCCGGCGCAGCACCGAGATGTGGTCGCCGCCGAACGCGGTGCCACAGGTCGCCACCGCCGTCGGCACGTCGGCCAGGTGACAGGCCATCACGTCGGTGTAGCCCTCGACCACCACCACCTTGCCCTGCTTGGCGATCTCCCGCTTGGCCTGGTCGATGCCGTAGAGCACGTGCGACTTCTTGTAGATCGGCGTCTCGGGGGTGTTCAGGTATTTCGGGCCGTCGTCGTCGTCGAACAGCTTGCGGGCGCCGAAGCCGATCACGTCGCCGGTGATGTCCCGGATCGGCCACATCAGGCGGCGGCGGAACCTGTCGATCAGCGAGCCGGAACGGGCCGGGCGGGACAGCCCGGCGGTGACCAGCTCGTCGTGGGTGAAGCCCTGCTGACGCAGGTGCTTGGTGAGCAGGTCCCACCCGTCGGGGGCGAAGCCGCAGCCGTACCGCTCGGCGGCGGCCCGGTCGAAGCCGCGCCCGGCGAGGAACTCGCGGGCCGGGCGGGCGCCGGCGGTGGTGAGCTGGGCCCGGTAGAACTCGACGGCGGCGGCGTGCGCGGCCACCAGGCGCTGCCGCTGCCCCTGCTGCGGCCGGGGACGCGGCGCCGACCTGTCGTCCTCGACGTAACGCAACTGGATGCCGGCGCGGGCGGCCAGCCGCTCGACCGACTCGACGAAACTGAGGTGCTCGGCGTCCATCAGGAACTTGATCGCGTCGCCGCCGACCCCGCAGCCGAAGCAGTAGAACACGTTGCGGGCGGGCGAGACGTTGAACGACGGGCTCTTCTCGTCGTGGAACGGGCAGAGCCCCTTGAGGTTGCCGCCGCCGGCCGACTTGAGCGTCACCACCTCGGAGATGACGTCCGCGATGGCGGTGCGCTCGCGGACCAGCGCGATGTCCTCGTCCCGGATCCGCCCCGCCATGACCGCCACCCCCTCGGCGTACATCCTGCCCTGCCGGACCGACGTTCCGGCGGCCGGGGGGACGGGCGTGTGGCCGGCCACGCCCGTCCCCGCCGGCTCAGGCCGAGCGGGCCGCCGCGGGGTCGCCGATACGCGGGAACGGCTCGATCGAGAAGACCACCTCGACCGGCACCTCGAAGTACGCGGCGATGCGCAGCGCCAGGTGCAGGCTGGGCCGGAACTCGCCGCGTTCCAGGTAACCGACGGTCTGGTAGTGCACACCGAGCGCGTCGGCCAGTTGCCGGCGGGAGATGCCCCGTTCGGCGCGCAGCACCGCGATACGGTTGTGCACGGTCTCGCTCATCGACGCCCTCTCATCCGACCCGCTGCATGGCCCGCTCCCGCCGGGCCGCGACCCGCGAGCCGGACTCCCGGCGGGCCATCCGGCGCAGCACCACCGGGGCCAGCACGAGCCCGAGCACCGCCCAGGCGCCGAGCACGCCGACCGTCTCCAGGTGCCGCCAGGAGCCGCCGAGTTCGACAGCAGCGAGGTCGCCGGGGAGCAGCGCCGAGCGCATGCCCAAGCCTAGCCAGTAGAGCGGGAAGACCTGGGCGACGCCCTGGAGCCAGCCGGGCAGGCCGTTGATCGGGTAGAAGATGCCGGACAGCGCGATGAGACCGAAGATCGGCATCACCACCAGGCCCATGTTGCGGGGGTTCTCCACCAGCGAGCCGATCACCGCGCCCAGCGGCAGCGTCGCCACCAGTCCGAGCGGCACCACCCAGGCCAGCGTGAGCCAGGCGCCGGGGTCGCCGAGCCGCAGCCCGTCGAGGAAGAACAGCCCGGGCGTGAGCTGGATGACCACGCCGATCAGCGCGACCGCCGAGACCAGCACGATCTTGCCGACCAGGTAGCCGAGCATGCCGTCCGGGATCGCCTTGGCGCGCAGCAGCGTGCCGTCCTCCCGGTCGATGACGAGCTGGTTGGCCAGCCCGAGCAGGCCGCCGAAGAGCAGGCCCATGCCGAGCGCGCTGGGCAGCGTACGGGCGCCGAGCGAGAAGTCGGTGCCGGGCACCGTCGAGCCGCGCATCCAGAACACGGCGATCAGCAGCACCACGGTGGGGAAGAAGTAGGTCCAGAGATCCTGACCGTTTGTGAACGTGGCGCGCAGTTCGATCGCGCCGCGCCGCAGACCGGCCCGTAGCGCGTTGGTGGTCGGATTCATCGGTTCGCCTCCTGCTGCCACACCCGCTCGGCCCGGCCGGTACGGATGCCGGTCTCCTCCTCGTGCACCAGCGCCAGGTAAGCGTCCTCCAGGCTGGCCCGGCGCACCTCCAGCTCTCGTATCCGGTCGCCGTGCTCGCGGAGCAGGTCGCGCAGGAACGCGGTGGCGTCGGCGGTGGCGTGCACGTACCGCTCGCCGTCGCGGGTCCAGCGCACCTCGGCGTCCCCCGCGACGCGCCGGGCGAGCTGGTCGGGCGACCCCTCGGCGATGATCCGGCCGCCGGCCAGGATGAGGATGCGGTCGGCCAGCTTCTCCGCCTCGGCCAGGTCGTGCGTGGTCAGCACGATGGTGGTCTCGTCCAGGTCGGCCAGGCGGTGCACCAGCTCGTGGAACTCGCGCCGGGCGGCCGGGTCGAAGCCGACGGTTGGCTCGTCCAGGAACAGCAGTTCCGGCCGGCCCACGATGCCGACAGCGACGTCGAGCCGGCGGCGCTGACCACCGGAGAGCCGGGACACCCGGCTGCCGGCGTGCGCGGCCAGGCCCACCGTCTCCAGCAGCTCGTCCACCGGCCACGGGCGTGGGATCCGATCGGTGGCGTACGGCGCGTAGAAGTCGCCGAGGTGGGCCAGCAGCTCCCGTACCCGCCACTTGCCGTGGTCGCGCCAGGACTGCAGCACCACGCCCAGTCGTGCGCGCCACCGCTCGTCGCCGCGGGCCGGATCGGTGCCGAGCACGCGCACCGTGCCGGCCGAGGGCAGCCGGAAGCCTTCGAGGATCTCGATGGTGGTGGTCTTGCCGGCGCCGTTGGGCCCGAGCAGCGCCACCACCTCGCCCCGCCGGGCGGTCAGGTCGACGCCGTGCAGCACGTCGACGGCGCCGTAGCGCATACGCAGATCCCGCACGTCGAGGACGAGATCCTCGTCGGGCGGTCGGGGGGACGCGACGGCCCCGGGAAGTTCGACCGCAGTCATGCCTCGGAATGTAGCACTCATGCTACAAACAGAGGTACCCCCACTCAGGAGCGTGGGCGGTGGAACCAGCGCGTGACGGGGGCCGGTTCCTCCTCCTCGTACGACCGGGCCGCGTTCACCGCGGCGGCCAGGCCGGAGCGGCGGGGCCGGGGCCCGGTGCGCAGCATCGGATCGGCGGCCATCTCCCGGAGCACCGCGACGGCCAAGCCCAACATCACCACGACGAACGGCAACGCGACCAGGATGGTCGCCTGTTGCAGCGCGGCCAGGCCGCCGGCCAGCAGCAACGCCGCCGCGACCGCGCCGATCAGCACGCCCCAGAGCACCACCACCCCGCGATGTGGCCGCAACGCGCCCCGCGAGCTGAGCGAGCCGAGCACCAGCGACGCCGAGTCCGCGCTGGTGACGAAGTAGAGACCGATCAGCACCATGGCGAGCACGCTCGTCAGCGTGGCCAGCGGCAGCGCGTCGAGCAGCCCGAACAGCCCCTGCTCGGACCCGGCGTCCACGTCCGCCACCAGATCGCGGGTGCCGGTGGTCTGCGTACGCAGGGCGGTCCCGCCCATCACCGCGAACCAGACGGTGCTCGCGCCGCTGGGTATCAGCAGCACCCCGATCAGGAACTGGCGGACCGTGCGGCCGCGCGAGATGCGGGCGATGAACGTGCCCACGAACGGCGCCCAGGAGATCCACCACGCCCAGTAGAAGATCGTCCACGAGCCCAGCCAGTCAGGATCGGAGAACGCCCCGGTACGCGTAGACATGCGCACCAGGCCGCTCAGGTAGTCACCGACCGAGGCCGGCAGCACCTCCAGCGTGTAGACGGTCGGACCGACCACGAACACGAACAGCATCAGCACGACCGCGATCAGCACGTTCGTGGTGGACAGCCACTTCACGCCCCGGTGCAGGCCGGAGAACGCGGAGACGACGAACGCGAGGGTGAGCGCGCCGATGATCGTCAGCTCGACGGCCCGGCTGTCCGGCACGCCGGCCACCAGATCCAGGCCGGCCGCCACCTGGAGCGCGCCCAGACCGAGGCTGGTCGCGGAGCCGAACACGGTGGCGAAGACGGCGAGCAGGTCGATCGCCCGACCGAGCGGGCCCTCGGTCCGGTCCCCGAGCAGCGGCGCGAACGCGGACGAGATCCGGTTACCACGCCCCTTGCGGAACGTCGAGTACGCCAGCGCCAGCGCCGCGATCGCGTAGATGCCCCACGGATGCAGCGTCCAGTGGAAGAGCGTGTACTGCATCGCCGTCGCCGCGGCGGCACCGGTCTGCGGCTCGACGCCGGACGCGGGCGGCGGCGTCGCGTAGTGCTGGATCGGTTCGGCGACGGCGAAGAACACCAGGCCGATGCCCATGCCGGCGCTGAACATCATGGCGATCCAGGCCAGCGTGTCGAACTCCGGCTCGTCGTCGTCGGCCCCGAGTCGGACCCGGCCGAACCGGGAGGCGGCCACGACCACCGCCAGCACCAGGAAGGCGTCCGCCGCGACCACGAAGAACCAGCCGAACGTGCTCACGGTCCAGGCCAGGCCGGACTCGCCGAACCGGGCCAGCGAGCCCCGGGCGAACACGCCCCAGGCCACCACGGCCAGCACGCCGGCCACGCCGAGCCCGAGCACCACCCGGTCGACCCGCTTGCCCACGTCTTCCCCCATGTCCCCATCCTGGGCAGCGCAGCCGCCCGGGTAGGACGAAACGCCCCACTCCACACCTCCGTCGATCTTGGAGTTGTGGCGCCCGGAATGCCGGCTTCACGCCGGTGTCAGAGGTGCCACAACTCCAAGATCGGCGTCGGGAGCGGGGCGGCGAGGGCGGGGCGGGGCGGGGGGGCGGGGGGCGGGGGGGGGTGGGGGGTGGGGGGTCAGGACACGACGGCGGCGGATTCCTCGGCCTCAACCGCGGCGTTCCAGGCCGGTTTGGTGGACCGCCAGCCCTCGTCGTCCAGGCCCTGCCGCCAGTAGCCGGAGATGGACAGGTCACCCCGGGGCACGCCGCGCTCGACGCGCAGCAGCCGCCGCAGCTCCTTCACCGCCCCGGCCTCACCGTGCACGAACGCGTGTACCCGGCCGGGCGGGAACTCCAGCGCCCGGACCGCCTCGACCAGCGGCGCGCCGTACGGGCGCCCGTCGCGGTGCAGCCAGCGCACCTCGACCCCGTCCGCACCGGCCAGGGGCAGTTCGTCGGCCGGGCCGCCGACCTCGACGTACACCTTCGCCGGAACGCCCGCGGGCAGCCGTTCCAGGGCGGCGGCGATGGCCGGCAGCGCGCTCTCGTCGCCCGCCAGCAGATGCCAGTCGGCGGCCGGGTCCGGCGCGTACGCGCCGCCCGGCCCGGTGAACAACACCCGGTCGCCGGGACGCAGCGCCGCCGCCCACGGCCCGGCCACACCCTCGTCGCCGTGGTGCACCACGTCCACCGTCATCTCACCCGCCGCGGCGTCCCAGGCCCGGACGGTGTACGCGCGCAGGCGCGGCCACTGCTCCGCCGGGAACTCCCGCTTGATCGTCGCCAGGTCGACCGGGTACGGGTAGGTCACCCCGGCCGGCGGGAAGACGAACTTCACGTAGTGGTCGGTGTACGCGCCCACCGGCAGCCCGGCCAGCTCCGGACCGCCCAGCACGAGGCGGATCAGGTGCGGGGTGGGCCGCGTGGTCCGGACGACCGTGGCGGCGGTGAGCTTCTTCGGACGATCCGTCATGCCGCTTAGGCTAGCCTAAGCTCCGCGAGGACGATCCGGTCAGCTCGGCGACACCAGGCGGGCGTGCCAGGCCAGCGCGGCCGGATCGGTGAGCGAAGCGACCTGGTCGATCACCACGCGCAGCCGCGCGGCGTCGTCCGCCGCGTCCCGCCACAGCGGCGCGAACACCGGGTCGAGCACGTCCGGCGCCCGGTCCAGCAGCGCCGCGACCAGCCCGGTCAGCACGTCCCGCTGCCGCCCGTAGCGGTCCTCGGCGCCGGGACGGCGCATCACGTACCGCAGGGCGATGCCCTTGAGCAGCGCACACTGCGCCCGGATCCGGCGCGGCACCACCAGGTCGGCCTCGTAGCGGCGGTGCGGGCCGGGACCGTGGCGCTGCTGCGTGGCGGCCACCACGCCGGCGACGAACCGGCCGGTGAGCACGCTCGTGGTGGCCTTCAACGCGGCGAGCGCGCGGTGGCTGCCGTCGTACGCGGCCAGCGGGGCGAGCACCGGATCGGCGAGCAGGTCGGCCAGCACCTCGCCCAGGTCCTCCGGCGCCTCACCCGAGTAGGTGGCGGCCACGTCGGCGCAGAGCGCCCGCCGCTCGTCCGCGTCGGCCAGCAGCGGGCGCAGGTCGACGTACCCGCCGTGGATGCCGTCCTCGACGTCGTGCACCGAGTACGCCACGTCGTCGGCCCAGTCCATCACCTGGGCCTCCAGGCAACGCCGCGCGCCGGGCGGGGCGCCCTCGCGCAGCCAGTCGAAGACCGGGTGGTCGTCGGCGTACACGCCGAACTTGCGCTCGCCGGGGCGGCGCGGCCACGGGTACTTGCTCACCGCGTCCAGCGCGGCCCGGGTCAGGTTCAGCCCGGCCGAACGCCCGTCCGGGGTGAGCACCTTGGCCTCCAGCCGGGTGAGCACCCGCAGCGTCTGCGCGTTGCCCTCGAAACCGCCGCAGGCGGCGGCCAGCTCGTCCAGCGCGTACTCGCCGTTGTGCCCGAACGGCGGGTGACCCAGGTCGTGGGCCAGCCCGGCGGTGTCCACCACGTCCGGGTCGCAGCCCAGCCGGGCGCCCATCTCGCGGGCGATCTGCGCGACCTCCAGCGAGTGGGTCAGCCGGGTACGCAGGAAGTCGTTCGTGCCGGCGGTGTGCACCTGCGTCTTCGCGGCGAGCCGGCGGAACGCCGCCGAGTGCAGCACGCGGGCGCGGTCCCGCTCGAACGGCGACCGGCCGTACCCGGTGTCCTTGGGCGCCTCGTCGACCAGCCGCGCCGCGTCGTTCACCTCTGCCGGAGTACGCAGAACTCGTTGCCCTCCGGATCGGCGAGCACCGTCCACTCCACGTCTCCCTGGCCGATGTCGACGTGCCGGGCGCCCATGTCGACGAGGCGCTCCACCTCGGCCTCCATGTCGGCCGGACGCAGGTCGATGTGCAGCCGGTTCTTCCCCTCCTTCGGCCCGGCGACCGGGACGAAGACGAGGCCGGGCAGCGTGTCGGGGGTCCGGCGGATCTCCACCTCGTCCGGCTTGTCGGTGATCACCTGATAGCCGAGGGCCTCCGCCCACCAACTGGCGAGCCGGGACGGGTCCCGGGCGTCGACTACCAGGTTCTCCCAGACGGCGGTCATGTGGACACCCCTCCTGATCGACACGCGGCGGAAGCTCAGGTTACGCCGAGGAGGCCGGAAAGGCGCGCTGGGCGTACGCGGGGCCGTCGATGAACACCGGCGGCCCCGCGTCCTCGTCAGCGGGAGTCGGAGCCGGTGGTGGTGATCGCCGCCCGTCCTGCCTCCAGGCGCGCCACCGGCACCCGGAACGGCGAGCAGGAGACGTAGTCCAGCCCGACCTCGTGGAAGAAGTGCACCGAGTCCGGGTCGCCGCCATGCTCGCCGCAGACGCCGAGCTTCAGGCCGGGACGTGCCGCCCGCCCCTCCTCGGCGGCGATGCGGACCAGCCGGCCGACACCGTCGGTGTCGATCGACTCGAACGGCGAGATGCCGAAGATGCCCAGCTCCAGGTACCGCCAGAAGAACGCGCCCTCCACGTCGTCGCGGGAGAAGCCCCAGCCCATCTGGGTCAGGTCGTTGGTGCCGAAGGAGAAGAACTCGGCCGCCTCGGCGATCTGCCCGGCGGTCAGCGCCGCCCGGGGCACCTCGATCATCGTGCCGATGAGCACCTCGACGCCGCTGTCCCCGACCACCTCGGCGATGATCCGCTCGGCCTCGGCGCGTACCGTCTCCAGCTCCTGCACGGCCCCGACGAGCGGCACCATGATCTCCGGACAGGCCTTGCCGCCGTCGCGGACGACCGCCACGGCGGCCTCGGCGATCGCGCGGACCTGCATGGCGAACAGGCCCGGGATGACCAGGCCGAGCCGGACGCCGCGCAGGCCCAGCATCGGGTTCTCCTCGTGCATCCGCCGCACGGCGGCGAGCAGCGCCTCCTCCTTCGCGACGTCCTCGCCGCGCTCCTGCGCGACCGCGACGTTCACCGCGAGCTGCTCCAGCGGAGGCAGGAACTCGTGCAGCGGCGGGTCGATCAGCCGCACGGTGACCGGCAGGCCGTCCATCTCGCGGAAGATCTCGATGAAGTCGGCGCGCTGCAGCGGCAGCAGCGCGGCGAGCGCGTCCTCCCGCTCCTTCTCGCCGGAGGCCAGGATGAGCCGCTCGACCAGCTCGCGCCGGTCGCCGAGGAACATGTGCTCGGTGCGGCACAGGCCGATGCCCTCGGCGCCGAAGCGCCGCGCCCGGGCCGCGTCCGCACCGGTGTCGGCGTTCGTGCGGACCCGCAGCCGCCGCGCGGCGTCGGCGTGCGTCATGATCCGGTGTACGGAGCGGACCAGCGCGTCGTCGGTGTTCTCCGGGTCGAGTTCACCCTCGAAGTACTGCACCACCTCGGACGGCATGACCGGCACCTCGCCGAGGTAGACCTTGCCGGTGGTGCCGTCGATCGAGACCACGTCGCCCTCGTTCACCACGTGGTCGCCCACTGTGAACTTCTTCGCCGGCACGTTCACGTCCAGCTCGTCGGCGCCGGAGACGCAGGTCTTGCCCATGCCACGGGCCACCACGGCGGCGTGGCTGGTCTTGCCGCCCCGGGACGTCAGGATGCCCTTGGCGGCGATCATGCCGTTGAGGTCGTCCGGGTTGGTCTCCCGGCGGACCAGGATCACCGACTCCCCTTCGGCGGCCAGCTCGACCGCCCGCGCCGAGGTGAAGACCACCTTGCCGGACGCGGCACCCGGGGAGGCGCCGATGCCCTTGGCGACCGCCTCGAACTCGTGGTCGAGCTGGAAGCGCGGGAACATCAGCTGGGCGAGCTGCGCGCCGTTGACCCGGTGAAGCGCCTCGTCCAGGTCGATCAGGCCCTCGTCGACGAGCTGCCCGGCGATGACGAACGCGGCGGCGGCGGTGCGCTTGCCGACGCGGGTCTGCAGCATCCAGAGCTTGCCGCGCTCGATGGTGAACTCGATGTCGCAGAGGTCCTTGTAGTGCTCCTCCAGCCGGGCCATGATGCCGAGCAGCTGGTCGTAGGAGGTCTTGTCGAGCTGCTCCAGCTCCTGCAACGGCACCGTGTTGCGGATGCCGGCCACCACGTCCTCGCCCTGGGCGTTGGCCAGGTAGTCGCCGTAGATGCCCTGTGCGCCGCTGCCCGGGTCGCGGGTGAACGCCACACCGGTACCGGAGTCCGGACCGAGGTTGCCGAAGACCATCGTCACCACGTTGACCGCGGTGCCCAGGTCGGCCGGGATGCGCTCCTGCCGGCGGTAGAGGATCGCCCGCTCCGCGTTCCACGAGTCGAAGACCGCGCGGATGGCGAGGTCGAGCTGCTCGCGCGGCTCCTGCGGGAACTCGCGGCCGGTGTGCTTGGCGAAGATCTTCTTGTACGCGTCGACCAGCCCGCGCAGGTCGTCGGCGTCCAGGTCGAGGTCGTTGTGCGTACCCTTGGCGCTCTTGATCTCGTCGAGCGCGTGCTCGAACTCCTCGCCCGGCACCTCGCAGACGGTCTTGCCGAACATCTGGATCAGCCGCCGGTACGAGTCCCAGGCGAACCTGTCTGCGCCGCCGGAGGCGGCCCGGTCAGCACTGCCGCCCGCCTGTCGTGCGAGTCCTTCGACGCTGCGGTCGTTGAGGCCGACGTTGAGGACGGTCTCCATCATGCCCGGCATGGAGAACTTGGCGCCGGAGCGTACCGAGACCAGCAGCGGGTCGTCCGGGTCGCCGAGGCGCCGGCCCATCTCGCGCTCCAGGGACTCCAGGTGCGCCTCGATCTGCGCGGCCAGGCCGTCCGGCTCGCGCCCGGTCGTCAGGTACGCCTTGCAGGCCTCCGTGGTGATGGTGAAGCCGGGCGGAACCGGCAGGCCGAGATTCGTCATCTCGGCCAGGTTGGCCCCCTTGCCGCCGAGCAGATCCTTGAGATCCTTGTTGCCCTCGGCGAAGTCGTAGACGTACTTCTGCTCGACCGAATCGTGCGCTGCCACCAGAGCCTCCCACGCGCGCCATTGACACTTAACGAAGGTTCAGTTCGGACATACCCCGGTAGTGACCACCGGCAATCCCGGCTCGTCAGCGTCGGTGGGCCGAAGGCTAGGCGAACTTCGAGAAACCTGGGAGCGTTCGGTGACTTTCGGCACAACGGTCACCACAATCCGCGTTCGTACGGGTTTTTGGGAACGCTTCCACGAGCACGATCACGCAATTCCGATTCCCCTCGTACTCTGGACGTCACTGCATCTCGCGGAACCTGACCTTTGCCATATCCCGCGCGAATACACCCCTCGGAGCCGTCGCCGTGCCGACAAACCCCGCCGCCCCGCAGATCGGGCCGGAGCCGTCCGACACCCCTCCCACCAGCCCTTCCGTCGACCTGCCGCCTTCGGAGGCGTCCTCGCCCGGCGCGCCCGCCCCGGCATCTCCCACCGGCCTGCCCGGGGCGGCGGCGCCCTCCTCCCCCGGCCTGACCGGTGGGGCGGCGCCCGCCGACGGCCTGCCGGGTGTGGCGGCGTCCTCCGCCGAGTTGGCCCGGGCCGCCGCGGGCCGGGCCGCCGGGGCGCTTGCCGGGCCGGCGCCGGTCCGGCTCGACGACGTGGTGCCGGCGCCCGAGCAGGTGCGCCCCGACCCGGCGGGTGACTTCACGCTGGACGCGGACGCGGTGCTGCGGGTCAGCCCCACCGGGCGGGACGTGGCCGAACAGCTCGCCGGCTGGCTGCGCCCGGCCACCGGCTTCCCGCTCCCGGTCACCGACACCACCGAGGGCGGCCCGCTGACGCTCACGCTGTCCGCGGCGGTTTCCACCGGGGCCGGCGGATCGGGCGGCCCGGGCAGCTTCGGCGGCTCCGGCGGTTCCGGCGGGCCGGGCGACGTGCGGCTCGGGGACGAGGGCTACCGCCTCGACGTGACCGCCGACGGCGTGCGGATCACCGCCGCCGGCCCGGCCGGGTTGTTCCACGGGGCGCAGACACTGCGGCAGCTGCTACCCGCGCCGATCGAGAACCCGGCCGCCGTCGCCGCGCGCTGGGCGATCCCCGGCGGCACGATCGTCGACCGGCCGCGCTTCCCCTACCGGGGCGCCATGCTCGACGTCGCACGCCACTTCTTCCCGGTCGAGGACGTACTGCGGGTGATCGACCACCTGGCCCGCTACAAGCTCAACCACCTGCACCTGCACCTCACCGACGACCAGGGCTGGCGGATCGCCGTCGACTCCTGGCCCCGGCTCGCCGAGGTCGGCGGCACGACAGCGGTCGGCGGCGGCCCGGGCGGCTGGTACACCCGTGACGACTACCGCCGCATCGTCGCGTACGCCGCCCGCCGCCACGTGACTGTGGTGCCCGAGATCGACCTGCCGGGCCACACAAACGCGGCGCTCGTCGCGTACCCCGAACTGGCGCCCGGCAAGGTCGCGCCGCCGCCTTACACAGGCACCGAGGTCGGGTTCAGCTTCGTCGACCCCGCCGACGAGCGGACGTACGCCTTCGTCGCGGACGTGGTCGGCGAGGTGGCCGCGCTGACGCCCGGGCCGTGGCTGCACCTGGGCGGCGACGAGGCGTTCAAGGTGCCGGCCGACAGCTACCGCGCGTTCGTGGCCCGGGCGCAGCGGCTGGTCGCCGCCACCGGCAAGACCGTCGTCGGCTGGCACCAGCTCGCCCCGGCCGAACACGTCGACGGGCGCGTCCTGCAATGGTGGGGTACGAACGGCGACGACCCGGAGACCGCCGACGCGGTACGCCGGGGCGCCCGGCTGATCCTCTCCCCCGGTAACCACGCGTACCTGGACATGAAGTACGCCCCGGACACCCCGATCGGACACGACTGGGCCGGTCTGATCGACGTACGCCGGGCATACGAGTGGGATCCGGCCAGTCACGTGCGGGGCGTACCGGCCGAGGCGGTGCTGGGGGTGGAGGCCCCGCTGTGGACCGAGTCGGTCACCACACTGGCCGAGGTCGAGTTCATGCTCTTCCCGCGTCTGCCCGCCGTAGCCGAGCTGGGCTGGTCACCCCGCGAGACGCATGACTGGTCCCGGTTCCGCAGCCGGCTCGCCGGCCACGGCCCCCGCTGGTCCACCGCCGGCATCACCTTCCACCAGTCCCCCGAAATCCCCTGGCCCACCACCCCACCCCAGATCCCCACCCAGCCCACTCCCCACCCCTCCCCAACCACCCCCTGACCCGCGCGGGGTCGCCGAACCCGGTCGATCATGAAGTTGACGGCGACAAACCGGACACAAGACACCGCCAACTTCATGATCGACGCCGTCATCCGGTGGGGGGAGCCCCTCGGGCGTGGCCGGGCCGGGTGGCTGCGGTGAGGCGGGCGGGGTCGGTGTCGGTGGCGGCGGGCCCGGTGGGGGCGGTGTCCGGATTTCGGGTGGTGGGGGTCACCGGTGGGGTGGAATCGGGGGTGGGTGCGGGGCGTTGTACATGGCAGACCGCGCCGCACCCACCGACCGCCCGCCCCCTCGGGCCGGGAATCGGGCCGGGCCGCCGGTCGTTACATCACCCGGGCCGCCGAGCAGGCCGACCGCCTGTCGAGCCGGCCCCACCGCCGGGCAGCGCCCCCGGGAATGACCCCGGGCCCCCGGTCGTTACATCCCCGAGCCGCCGGAGCAGGCCGTCCCCCTGGCCGCCCGAGCGAGCCACCGGCCCGACGCACATACCGGGCCACCTGATCTTTCTTCGCGGCATCCCCCATCGCCGCGTACCCCCGACAGAGAGGCAACTGATCATGGCTACCACTCTGCTGCGTAAGACCGTTCTGACCGCTGCTGGTGTCGTCGCCACCGCTGGTGGCATCGCCGGCCCCGCCATCGCCGCCCAGGCCACCCCGGCCGAGCGCGCCGCCGCCCAGGTCACCACCGACCGCAAGCACGGCGAGCGGGAACTGGACGTACGCTACGAGGCGCAGCCCAACTTCTACTTCTGCGGCCCGGCCGCGGCCCGCAACGCACTGAGCGTGCAGGGCAAGAACATCGACGTGCACGCGATGGCCGAGGAGATGGGCACCACCGAGGACGGCACCAACTCCATCAACGACATCACGCCGGTGCTGAACAAGGAGACCGGTAAGGACGTCTACAAGTCGACCGAGATCCCGGTGGACAAGGCCGGTGACAAGGTGGAGAAGCTGCGCGCCGACGTGGTGCGCACGGTCGACGACGGCCGGGCCGTGGTGGCGAACATCGCCGGCACCGCGACCGACACCGACGGCAACGCCCACTCGTTCGAGGGTGGCCACTACATCAGCGTGGTCGGCTACCGCGACGGCGGGAAGGTCGTGACGATCGCCGACTCGGCCAACCCGAACCAGGCCTCGTACCGCATGGACGTGGACGCCCTGGCCCACTGGATCGCCAGCCGCGGCTACAGCTCCTGACCGAGTGACAATGCCGAAGGGCCCGACCCCAGAACAGGGGTCGGGCCCTTCGGCGTGTCCGGGGTCAGCCGCCGGAGTCGTCCAGCTCGGCGCCGTCGGGCGGGGTGTCGTCGTCGCGGCTGGCCAGCCAGCCGTCGGGCAGGAAGACCTTGCCCGGGGAGTTGGTGCGGCCGCGCGGCTGCCCGAGGTTCTCCACCGGGAACGGTACGGCCGGGTCGAGCTTGCCGAGCAGGTCGTCGAGCTGCGCCAGGCTCTCGATCATGGCGAGCGAGCGGCGCAGTTCGCTGCCGATCGGGAAGCCCTTCAGGTACCAGGCGACGTGCTTGCGGAAGTCGGTGCAACCGTCCCGCTCGCCCCGGGCCGGGTTGCGCGCACCGGCCACGAACTGCTCCACCAGCAGCTCGGCGTGCCGCCGCATGGTCACCGCCACCTCGCCGAGGCTCGGCAGCCGCCGCTCGGCGCTCCCGTTGAACGCGGCCTCCAGGTCGGCGAACAGCCACGGCCGGCCCAGGCAGCCGCGCCCGATCACCACACCGTCGACGCCGGTGTGCGCGACCATCCGCAGCGCGTCGTCGGCCTCCCAGATGTCGCCGTTGCCGAGCACCGGCACGTCGAGCGCCGACTTGAGCGTGGCGATCGCGTCCCAGTCGGCGGTGCCGGAGTAGCGCTGCGCGGCCGTACGCCCGTGCAGGGCGACCGCCGCGACGCCCGCGTCCTGCGCGGCCAGCCCCGCCTCGACGTACGTCAGGTGGTCGTCGTCAATGCCCTTGCGCATTTTGACGGTGACCGGCACCCCGGCGGGTGACGCGGCGTCCACCGCGGCCTTGACCAGCCGGGCGAACAGCCGGCGACGCCACGGCAGGGCCGAGCCGCCACCCTTGCGGGTCACCTTGGGCACCGGGCAGCCGAAGTTGAGGTCGATGTGGTCGGCCAGGTCGCGCTCGACCACGATCCGTACGGCGGCGGCGGTGATCTCCGGGTCGGTGCCGTAGAGCTGGAGGCTGCGGGGCTGCTCCTCGGCGCCGAAGGCGATCATGCGCAGCGTCTTCGGGTTCCGCTCGACGAGCGCGCGAGTGGTGATCATTTCGCAGACGTAGATGCCGCCGCCCTGCTCACGGCAGAGCCGGCGGAAGCCGACGTTGGTGATCCCGGCCATCGGCGCGAGCACCACCGGCGGCCACACCCGGTGCGGGCCGATGGTCAACGCGGGCAGGATCGGAGCAGTCACCTGACCAGTGTAGGGAGGGGTTCTCGGGTATCGACGCCTACCGGGCCGCCACCCGCTGCGGCGCGGGCTCCGGCGCGGTCCCGGGGTTCCCCGCCGGCATGATCAGCAGCAACGCGAGGACGCCCAGCCCACCCGCCACGGCGCCGAAGAACTGCACGACGCCGTAGCCGACCCCGGCGGCGAGCAACGTGAGGAAGACCGCCACGGAGACGGCCCCGGCCACGTGGGTGGTCGACTCGAACACGGCCGAGGCCGTTCCCTGGTCGCCCGGCGGTGCGTCACCGACACACACGCGGGTCAGCCCGACGTAGATCGGACCGGCGCTGAGCCCCCAGGCGACCAGGATCGTCGTCACGAGGATCAGCGGGCCGCCCGCGTTGACCGCCACCAGCGCGAGCGTGACCGCGCACAGGGCAAGCGCCACCGCGACGACCCGCCGCGCGCCGAACCGGCGGATCAGCGCGCCCGCCGGAGCGGCGCTGACCAGCGCGCCGAGCAGCACCGGGGCCAGCACCAGCCCGGCGCCCGCCGGGGACAGGCCGTGGATCTCCTGGAGGTAGAGACTGCCCACGACCACCACCACCGCGTACGCCGCCGAGTGCGCGGCGAAGGCGAGGCAACCGGCGACCAGCGGGCGCGACCGGAACAGGGACGGCCGGACCAGCGGGTCGGCCACCCGCCGCTCGACCCGCACCAGCAGGAACAGCAGTACCAGGGAGGCGGCGACAGCGCCGAGCCCGACCGGGTCCGGACCCGACTCGGCGATCCGGTTGGCACCGAAGATCAGCGCGAGCAGCATGCCGGTGGCGAGGACCGCGCCGGCGAGGTCCAGCCGCTGCCGGCCGCCCGGTTCGGGCCGGCTCGCCGGCAGCAGCAGCCGGGCCGCCACCATCGCCACCAGTCCGACCGGCACGGTGGCCAGGAAGACCCAGCGCCAGCCCAGGTGCGAAGTGATCAGGCCGCCGACGATCGCCCCGGCCAGGCCGGCCGTGTTCGCGGCGGCGGCGACCACCGCGAACACCCGGCTGCGCCACGGCTCGTCGGGGAAGAACGTCGCCGCCGAGGCCAGGGTCGCCGGGATGGCGAGGGCCGCCCCGGCGCCCTGCAACACCCGGCCGAGCAGCAGCGGGAACAGCGCGGTCGCCAGCCCGGCCAGGGCCGAGCCGAAAGTGGCCAGCGCGAGGCTGACGACGATCAGGCGGCGGCGCCCCCACAGGTCGCAGAGCCGGCCCCCGAGCAGCAGCAGGCCGCCGATGCTCAGCGAGTACAACGTGACGACCCACTGGAGGCGGGCCGGGCCGAGGCGGAACTCGTCACCGATGCGCGGCAGCGCGGTGGCCACCGCCAGGCTGTCGAACAGCACCAGGAACATGGCGCTGGCCAGGACCAGTGCGGTGGGCCACCGATGCGCCACCACCGCGGGCGCCGGGGTGACAGTCGGTCCGCTGGTCGCCTGCCGCATCTCGCCCCCTCCGCTGCCGGTGAGGGATCTGCTACCCGGCGCTCCCGCCGGCTAACGCCACCGGCCTCGCGGGATCCAGACATGTCGACCTGTCGTCCCCGCGCGGAGGACATGAAGAAGGGCGCCGTCGGCGACGGCGCCCTTCTTCGTGCGACGTCAGCAGCCGGGCAGGCGCTCGATCAGGTAGCGCTCGACCTGATCCAGCGAGACGCGCTCCTGGGCCATCGTGTCCCGGTTCCGGACCGTCACGGCGTTGTCGTCGAGCGTGTCGAAGTCGACGGTGACGCAGAACGGCGTGCCGATCTCGTCCTGCCGGCGGTAGCGGCGGCCGATCGCCTGCGAGTCGTCGAACTCGACCACCCAGCGCTTGCGCAGGTCGGTGGCGAGCTGCTTGGCCTTCGGCGACAGCGCCTCGTTGCGCGACAGCGGCAGCACGGCGACCTTGACCGGGGCCAGGCGCGGGTCGAACCGCATGACGGTGCGCTTGTCCACGCCGCCCTTGGTGTTCGGCGCCTCGTCCTCGTCGTACGCCTCGAGCAGGAACGCCAGCACCGCGCGGGTGAGGCCGGCGGCCGGCTCGATCACGTACGGCATCCAGCGCTCGCCCTTGCCCTGGTCGAAGTACGACAGGTCGACGCCGGAGTGCTTGCTGTGCGTGGACAGGTCGAAGTCGGTGCGGTTCGCGATGCCCTCCAGCTCGGCGAACTCGCTGCCGCCGAACCGGAACCGGTACTCGATGTCGACGGTGCGCTTCGAGTAGTGGGAGAGCTTCTCCTTGGGGTGCTCGTAGAAGCGCAGGTTCTCCTCGGACAGGCCGAGGTCGAGGTACCAGTTCCAGCGCTCCTGAAGCCAGTACTCGTGCCACTGCTCGTCGGTGCCGGGTTCGACGAAGAACTCCATCTCCATCTGCTCGAACTCGCGGGTCCGGAAGATGAAGTTGCCCGGGGTGATCTCGTTGCGGAACGACTTGCCGGTCTGCGCGATGCCGAACGGCGGCTTCTTGCGGGCGACCGTCTCCACGTTCTTGTAGTTGACGAAGATGCCCTGGGCGGTCTCCGGGCGCAGGTAGTGCATGCCCTCGTCGCTCTCCACCGGGCCCAGGTAGGTCTTCATCAGGCCGTTGAACATCTTCGGCTCGGTGAAGGTGCCCTTGTTGCCGCAGTTGGGGCAGTTCAGCTCCGTCAGCGAGGTCAGCGGCTTGCCGTGCTTGGCCTCGTACGCCTCTTCCAGGTGGTCGGCCCGGAACCGCTTGTGGCAGGACTGACACTCGGTGAGCGGGTCGACGAACTCGGCGATGTGGCCGCTGGCCTCCCAGACCTTGCGGGCCAGGATGACCGCCGAGTCGAGGCCGACGACGTCGTCGCGCTGCTGCACCATGGTCCGCCACCACTGCCGGCGGACGTTCTCCTTCAGCTCGACGCCGAGCGGACCGTAGTCCCACGCCGACCGGGTGCCCCCGTAGATCTCGCTGGAGGGAAAGACGAAGCCCCGGCGCTTGGCGAGGCTGGTGACGGCGTCGATACGGTCGGCTGGCATGTTTCCTCCTACGCCGGCTGGCGGTCGGCGCGGTTGAGATGGATGGAACCGGGCTGTTCGGGACAACGGTACGACCGTGTCCGTCCCGAGCCCAGCAGAATACCGGGGGCCGGTCAGCTCACCCCGCAGACCTCCACGCCGCCCGTCTGCTGGTCCGGTGCCAGCGTCACGGTCTGCGCCTCCCGGCGGCCGCCGGCGAGTGTGACGTCCACCGGCACGGTGAGCGTGTTGAGGTCGACCTCGCCGACCCGGTAGCCGGAGATCTGCGGCTCGGTCGCCACCCGCCGCTCGAACTCGCGCCGGGGCTCGCGTCGCCGGATGTCGTCGCAGAGCGTGTCGTACGCCTTGGACCACTCCCGGGCCACGAGCGCCTGGTAGTAGTCGTTCGTGACGGCCCGGCCCTGCTCGCCGATCGCCTGGGCGTTGCTCACGGCCAGGCCGACCACCGCGGCGCCGCCTCCGCCGCAGCAGATCAGCACTGCGAGCGCGCCCGCGCCGAGGCCGAGCCAGAGCCGGGTCCGCCCGCCCTCGGTGGGCGGGGCGGCGAACGGCGGCACGGCACCGGGCCCCTGCGGCGGCGCGGGCACCCCGGGGTCCGCCGGCGGCGCGGGCGGAACTGACGACGGGGGTGGCGCGGCCGGTCCGGGAGCGGTCATACGCGCCAGGGTAGTGCCCCGGCACTCAGCGGTACGGGCCTGCGGCACGATCGCTGGCGACGACGACGATCTCCCCCTCCGGGGCGGCGCCGGCGAGCGTCTCGTACGCCGACGGCTCGTCCACCGATCGGGCGAGCAGCGGCACGGCGGTGACCTTGACGTCGAATCCGCCGAGCGCCCGGCGGTACGCACCGACCGACTCCCACTCGGTGACCAGGAGCCAGTGGTCCGGGTCGTCGAGCGCCCGCAGCAGTTCACCGCGCAGGTAGCCGGGGCGGGCGGCGAGCGCGGCCAGCGCGGCGTGCGCCTCCCGGGTGAACTCGTCCACCGTTTCGGCTTCCACCACGAACCGGTTGGTGACCAGCACGGCGTTCCTCCTCGTAGAGTTTGTGGCATGCAGCGTACGCAGAGTCCCGTGCTGTCCCGGCTGGCACGGCTCAACCCGACGGCGGTGTTCCTGGCCGCGCTGGCCCTGGTGCTTGTCGGCCTGTTCGCGCCCGGCCCGGCGGGTGGCGTCCTGCTGCTCGTGCTGGCCGGCGGGCTGGTCTGGCTGATGTCGGTCACCTGGCCGGTGCAGGCCCCGGCGACCCGGATGCTCCGGCTGGTGATGTTGACCTTGTTGATCGCGGTGGCGCTGGCGAAGCTCATGGTCGGCTGACCGCACGAAGCAGAGCCGAGCTGACCTGCGCTGACATGCAATCATGCGTTTTTGACAATAGTTTTCGTTGTCGCGGACAGTTGAGCCCATGACCGTTCGTGCACCGCGCCGCATCCTGACCGCCGCAACCACCGCCCTGCTCGCCGCCGCCGGCCTGACCGCCTGCGCCGACGGCTCGGGCGGCGCGAGCGAGCCCGGCAGGGTCGACGTGGTGGCCGCGTTCTACCCGCTCCAGTTCCTCGCCGAGCGGATCGGCGGCGACACGGTCGCGGTCAGCAACCTCACCAAGCCGGGCGCCGAGCCGCACGACCTGGAACTCAACCCGCGCCAGGTCGGCCAGGTGGTCGACGCCGACGTGGTCGTCTACCTCAGCGGCTTCCAGCCGGCGGTGGACGAGGCGGTGGAGCAGAACGGCGGCGACCGCGCGTTCGACGTGGCGGGCGTCACGCCGCTGCGGGACGCCGCCGCCGGTGGGCACGACCACGACCACGAGGGCGAGGCCGGGCACACCGAGGAGGGCGGCGGCAAGGACCCGCACGTCTGGCTCGACCCGACCCGGCTGGCCACCATCGGCGACAAGCTCGCCGAGCGGCTCGGCAAGGCCGACCCGGACCACGCCGCCGACTACACCGCCCGCGCCGGCGCGCTGCGCGCCGAGCTGACGAAGCTCGACACCGAGTACGCCGACGGCCTGCGCACCTGCCAGCGCCGGGAGATCGTCACCAGCCACACCGCGTTCGGCTATCTGACCGAGCGCTACCAGCTGGAGCAGATCGGCATCAGCGGGCTCACCCCGGAGTCCGAGCCGTCCCCGAAGCGCCTCGCCGAGGTCGCCGAGGAGGCCCGGGAGCACCAGGCCGGCACGATCTTCTTCGAGACGCTCGTCAGCCCGAAGGTCGCCGAGACGATCGCGCGTGAGGTCGGGGCGAAGACGGCGGTCCTGGACCCACTGGAGGGCCCGCCCGCCGACGGCGACTACCTCTCCGCGATGCGCACCAACCTGCAGACCCTGCGAACCGCTCTGGACTGTTCATGACCTCACCCGTGATCGAGATCGCGCACGCCACCGTCGGCTACGACGGCCGCCCGGTGCTGCGTGACGTCTCGCTGACAGTGACCGCTTCAGAGGTGGTCGCCGTGCTCGGCGCCAACGGCTCCGGCAAGTCGACGCTCGTGCGCGCCGCGCTCGGCCTGGTGCCGGTCGGCGCCGGGTCGGTCGCCCTGTTCGGCACGCCGCAGCGCCGCTTCCGGCAGTGGCACCGCATCGGGTACGTGCCGCAGCGGCTCGGCGCGGGCAGCGGAGTACCAGCCACCGTGCGCGAGGTGGTGGCGTCCGGGCGGCTGGCCCGCCGGGGCGTACTGCGTCCGGCCGGGCGGGCGGACCGGGAGGCGGTGGCGGCGGCGCTGGACGCGGTCGGGCTCGCCGACCGGGCCGGCGACCCGGTGTCGACGCTCTCCGGCGGCCAGCAGCAACGCACCCTGATCGCCCGCGCGCTGGCCGGCCGGCCGGAGCTGCTGGTGCTCGACGAGCCGACCGCCGGGGTGGACGCGGCGAGCCAGGAGGCGTTCGCCGGGGCGCTGCGCGCGTTCCGCGACGGCGGCGGCACGGTGCTGCTCGTCGCGCACGAGCTGGGCCCGCTGCGCCCGCTGATCAGCCGGGCCGTGGTGGTGCACCAGGGCGGGATCGCCCACGACGGCGCGGTGCCCGAACCGGCCGGTCACCACGCCGACCCGGACCACGAGCACGTGCACCCGCACTGCGACGAGGAGCCCGCCCGGCTCTGGACAGGCATCTGAGATGGATCTCTTCCAGTACGACTTCATGCTCCGCGCCCTGGTCGGCGCGCTGATCATCGGTTTGGCCGCCCCGGCGCTCGGCATCTACCTGGTGCAGCGGCGGCTGGCGTTGATCGGCGACGGGCTCGGGCACGTGGCGCTCACCGGCGTCGGCGCGGGGCTGCTGCTCAACCGCTCGCCCGTGCTGGTGGCGGTGATCGCCGCGACGCTCGGCGCGGTGGTGATCGAGCTGGTCCGCGCGTACGGGCGCACCTCCGGTGACCTGGCGCTGGCGCTGCTGTTCTACGGCGGCATCGCCGGTGGCGTGATGCTGGTCGGGCTCTCCGACGCCAGCAGCGGGTCGCTCAACGCGTACCTGTTCGGGTCGCTGACCACCACCTCCCGCACCGACCTGATCACCATCGGCGTCCTCGGCGTGGTGCTGCTGGTGACCATGCTGGTGCTGCGTCCGGCGCTGTTCGCGGTGTGCCACGACGAGGAGTACGCCCGGGTGTCCGGCCTGCCGGTGCGGACACTGAACCTGGTCATCGCGGTCGGTACCGCGGTCACCGTGACCATCGCGATGCGGGCGGTCGGGGTGCTGCTGATCAGCGCGCTGATGGTGGTGCCGGTGGCGACCGCGCAGCAGGTGACCCGGGGCTTCCGCTCCACCATGACGGCGGCCATGGCGCTGGGCCTGTTCGCCGCCGGCACCGGGGTCTGGGTGGCCGCCACCGCCGACACCGCGCCCGGCGCGTCGGTGGTGCTCGTCGCGATCGGCTCGTTCCTGCTGGTCGCGCTCGCGGCGGCCGGTGTGCGGGCGCTGCGGCGGCGGGTGCGGGCCGACCGGGCCACGCCCCCGCCCGAGCCGGTCGAGCACGAGGTGCTGCTGCGGTGAGGCCCTGCCCGCCGGCGCAGCTGGGATTGGTTACCGTTACAGGGTGACCGGCACGAACGGGTACGACGCCTTCGAGGGTGCGGGTGACCTGCTGCGCGCGCTCTCGGCCCCGATCCGGCTCGCGATCGTCAGCGAGCTGGCCGAGGGCGAGCGCTGCGTGCACGAGCTGGTCGAGAAGCTCGGTGCGCCGCAGCCGCTGGTCTCCCAGCACCTGCGGGTGCTGCGCGGCGCCGGGGTGGTGCGCGGGTCGCGGCGCGGCCGGGAGATCGCGTACGCGCTGGTCGACGACCACGTCGCGCACATCGTGGCGGACGCCGTCAGTCACGCCGGTGAAGGGTCGCACTGAGCGGGAAATCGGCCAGGTGCCGACGCGCCCGCGCCGTGGGACGCTGTCCGGCGTGAAGATCTACGCCGACCGTTTTCCCACCGCCGTCCGCCAGTTCCTCACCGACCTGCTCGTGGTCGTCTGGGTGTACGCGGCGATCCGCTTCGCGCTGTGGCTGCACGACGTGGTCGAGAAGCTCGCCGTACCCGGGCAGAAGCTGGAGGGGGCCGGCGGTGGTCTCGCCGACAACCTGGCCGACGCCGGCGGCAAGGTCGGCCGGGTGCCGATCGTCGGCGACGAGCTGACCGCGCCGTTCACCCGTGCCGCCGACGCCGCCCGCGCGGTCGCCGAGGCGGGCCGCGACCAGCAGGAGCTGGTCGGGCAGCTCGCGCTCGGGCTGACCGTCGCGGTGCTGGTGTTCCCGCTCGGCCTGGTGCTGTTCGGCTGGCTGCCGCTGCGCCTGCGCTGGATGCGCCGGGCCGGCGCGGCGAAGGCCCTGGCGGGCGTCCCGGCCGGCCGGGACCTGCTGGCGCTGCGCGCACTGGCGGGTCAGCCGCTGTCGAAGCTGACCCGGATCGCGCCCGACGTCGCCGAGGCGTGGCGGCGCGGCGACGACGCGACTGTCGACGCGCTCGCCGCGCTGGAGCTGCGCGAACTGGGGCTGCGCGGCGGCCGGTAAGGTGTGCGGGTGCTGTACTTCCTGATCGTCGTCGCCGTGCTGCTGCTCGGGTACGCGGCCGTGCTGGTGAGTTTCGTCCGCAAGGGCCGCAAGATCCCGCCGTCGGCGTACCTGGTGCTGGCCGGGCTCAACGGCCTGATCCTGGCCGGCGTCCTGGCCTGGGCGATCGCGCGCTGACCGCCCGCGGCGGCCGTCCGGGTGGGACGACCGCCGGGCGGGCGGGGCGGGGTCAGCCGGCGGGCGGGATGCGACGGCGGACGTCCTGCTCGGTGGACGCCCCCGGTTCCCAGCGGGCCACCCAGGGCAGGTCGGCGGGCGGGGTGACGACACCCTCCTCCACCGAGGCGTACCGGCCGGCGACGATCCGCTTGGCGGCGGCCACGTCGACCGAGTCGGTGTTCGACCACAGGCCGGTGAACAGCTCGTCGACGCGCAGCCGCGCCTGACGGCAGAACAGGTCGGCCAGCTCGACGTTCTCCGGGTGCGCGTCCCGCTCGGCGTAGGCCCGGACGCAGACCGCGCTCATCGCGAACAGCTCCGCGCCGATGTCCACCACCCGGCCGAGGAACGCCTGCTTGCGCTCCATCTTCCCCTGCCAGCGGGACATCGCGTAGAACGTCGACCGGGCCAGCTTGCGGGAGGTCCGCTCGACGTGGCGCAGGTGCCCGGCCAGCGGCCCGAACTCCTGGTACGCCCCGGGCGTCTGCCCCTTGCCGACGGCGAGCGTGGGCAGCCACTTCGCGTAGAAGGCGCCGGCCCGCGCGCCCGCCTTCGCCTTGCGGCCCAGCCCCGCGTCCGGGTCGATGATGTCGCCCGCGACGGACAGGTGCGCGTCGACCGCCTCGCGGGCGATCAACAGGTGCATGATCTCGGTGGAGCCCTCGAAGATCCGGTTGATCCGCAGGTCGCGCAGGAGCTGCTCGACGGCGGCCGGCCGTTCCCCGCGAGCGGCGAGCGAGTCGGCCGTCTCGTAGCCGCGGCCACCGCGGATCTGGATCAGCTCGTCGGCGATCCGCCAGGCCATCTCGCTGGCGTAGAGCTTGACCAGCGCCGCCTCGATCCGGATGTCGTTGCGGTCGTCGTCGGCGAGCATGCAGGACAGGTCGAGCATCGACTCCATGCCGTACGTGGTGGCGGCGATGAAGGACAGCTTCTTCGCCACCGCCTCGTGCTCGCCCACCGGGCGGCCCCACTGGACCCGGTCCGCCGCCCACTCGCGGGCCACGTTGAGCGCCCACTTGCCGGCGCCGACGCACATGGCCGGCAGCGAGAGCCGGCCGGTGTTCAACGTGGTCAGCGCGATCTTCAGGCCCTTGCCCTCGCCGCCGATCACGTTCTCCTTCGGCACGAACACGTCGTGGAACCGGGTGAGGCTGTTCTCCAGGCCGCGCAGCCCGACGAAGGAGTTGCGCCGCTCCACGGTGATGCCGTCGCTGTCGCCCTCCACCACGAACGCGGTGATGCCGCCGCGCCGCCCCTCACCGGCCGGCACCCGGGCCATCACCACCAGCAGCGTGGCGAGCGTGCCGTTGGTGGCCCAGAGCTTCACCCCGTTGAGCCGGTAGCCGGTGCCGTCGGCGGTGGGCTCGGCGGTGGTGGCGAGCCGGGCCGGGTCTGAGCCGACGTCCGGTTCGGTGAGCAGGAACGCGGAGACCTCACCGGCGGCGAGCCGGGGCAGGAACCGATCCTTCTGCTCGGGCGTGCCGAACATCTTCAGCGGCTGCGGCACGCCGATCGACTGGTGTGCGGAGAGCAGCGCGCTGACCGCCGGGTTCACCGAGCCGACGAGCATCAGCGCCCGGCAGTAGTGCAGGTTGCTCAGGCCGAGCCCGCCGTACTTCCGGTCGATCTTCATGCCGAACGTGCCGAGCCCGGCCAGGCCGTGGAACACCTCGTCGGGGATGCGCGCGTCCCGCTCGATCGCCTCGCCGTCCACCTCGGACGTCAGGTAAGCGCGCAGCGCGCCGAGGAACTCGTCGGCGCGGGCCACCTCGGCCGGGTCGGGGCGGGGCCACGGGTCGATCAGGTCGAGCCGGAACCGGCCGAGGAACAGTTCCTTGCCGAAGCTGGGCCGGTCCCAGGCCGACTCGCGGGCCGCCTCGGCGACCTGGCGGGCCTCCTTCTCGGAGACCTGGCCCGCCTCGGTGGGCAGCGGCCCCGCGCCGTCCGGTGACTCGGGCCGGCTGTTCTGGGTCGTGGTCACGGCTGCCTCCTCGTCGGTCCGGCTGCGTCGACACGTGCGACGAAAACGACGCTACCCCCGGGTGTTACCCAGGGGTAGCGCTGCGTGCACGTCCGATTTGGCGGACCGTCAGTCGGTCAGCGACTGAGGGCTGTCGTCCTCGTCGTCGATGTCGTCCTCACCCCAGTTGCGCCTGCTGAACGGCAGGATCGCCCAGAAGATCAGGAACCACACGCCGGTGAGCGCGCTGAGCAGGAACGCGATCGGCCGGTCCAGCACGAAGTCGGTGACCAGCAGGACCGAGCTGACCATCGCGATCAGCATGAAGAACAGGCCGCCGGTGGCCATCCGGTGGGCGAACCGGACCAGCTCCGGCTTACGCCCCTGCCGGAACAGCGCCCGGTGGAACGCGACCGGAGAGATGATCATCGCGGCGGACGCGGCGGCGGTCAGCAGCGCCAGGATGTAGACGTCGCGCTGGAACTCCGTGGTCCGGCCGAACCCGTTGCTGAACGGCAGCGTCAGCAGGAAGGCGAAGAGGATCTGCACGCCTGTCTGCGCGACCCGCAGCTCCTGCAACAGATCGGCGAAGTTGCGCTGCCAGCGCTGCTTCTCGGATTCCTTTGACACTCGCGGACCTCCCCGGGAGACGGCACGGCCGGCGGGTGAACGCCCACCGGCAGGAGCGCCTGTGCCCCGTACGGCTGATCACGAAACCGGTTCAGGATCCCCGGCGGATGCGGCCCGCGTACCGTGCCTCCAGCTCGGCGTTGTGCTCGTCGCCGCCGGTGATGTTCGCGGACAGGTAGACCGGCGGGCGCTGCCCCGCCGCGACCAGCCGGGCCACCACCTCGGTGACGATCTGCTGGGCCAGCAGCGCGGCAGTGATCGAGGAGACCGCGCCGACCGCGCCGCCGCCGGGTAGCGGCAGCGTGGCGTCGCCGTACGGGGCACCGTTGTCCAGCACCACGTCGGCGAAGTCGGCGAGCTTGCGGCCGGACGGGTGCCGCGAGGTCATCCGCGCCGAGTGCTGCGCGGAGGTGATCGCCACCAGGCCGTGCCCGCGTTCCTTCACGACGGACGCGAACTCGACCATCGCCCCGTTCACGCCCGAGTTCGAGGCCAGCACGAACACGTCCTGCGGCCGGATCGGCGCCAGCTCGTAGAGGCGGTGCGCCACCGCCGGATCGCGTTCCAGCTTCGGGCCGAGCACGTCGGCCGGGTCGCCGCCGACCAGCACCAGGTCACGCAGCGCGATCCGGTTGGTGGGCACCAGGCCGCCGGCCCGCCCGGCGATCTCCATGGCCAGCGCCTCGGAGTGCCCGGTGCCGAACGCGTGCACCACCCCGTCGGCCTGCAGTGCCGCCGCGATCAGGTCGGCCGCTTCGGCGACGTTCTGCCGCTGCTCGGCGGCGACCCGGCCGATCGTCTCGGTCACCACCGCCAGGTACGCCTCGGCGCTCACCGTCATGCCTCCTCCGTTCCTGCGCACCGGGCGAGGATCGCCTCGGCCAGCGGGCCGGGCGCCTCGTCCGGGATCCAGTGGCTGACGCAGGACAGCGTCACGAACCGGTAGTCACCGGTGACGTGCGCCGCGCACGCCTGCGCGGCCGTCCGGCCGATCGCCACGTCCTTGTCGCTCCAGACGAACGTAGTAGGCACCCCGACCGGCGCGACCGCCTTCATGTCCGCCCCGGTCATCGCGCGGTACCAGTTCAGCGCCGCCGTCAACGCGCCCGGCTCGCGCATCGGCTCGGCGTACCGGGCGACCGCTTCGGCGTCGCCCACGCCGCTCAGCAGCTTGCGCAGCGTGGCGCCGTTCCACGCCAGCAGCACCTTCTCCGCCGTACCGGGCTTGCGGAACAACGCGATGTACGCGGACTTGACCTTCTGCCGGGGGTCGGTGGCGAGCGCGTGGCCCATCGCGGACGGGTGCGGCACCGACACCGCGGTCAGCGTCCGCACCCGGTCCGGGTGCGCCGCCGCCAGGCCCCACGCCACGATCGCGCCCCAGTCGTGGCCGACCACGTGGGCGCGAGTCACCCCGAGCGCGTCGAGCACCGCGGCCGCGTCGGCCACCAGCTCCGGAATCCGGTACGCCCCGACGTCGGCCGGACGCGCGCCGGGCGAGTAGCCGCGCTGGTCGAGCGCGTACGTGCGCAGCCCGGCGGCGTGCAGCGCGGGCGTGACCGCGTCCCACTCACCGGAGTGCTGCGGGAAGCCGTGCAGCAGCAGGACGGGATCACCGCCCTCGGGGCCGCCGGCGCGTACCTCGAACGTCAGTCCCCGCGCATCCACCAGCATGATCGCCACCATACCGACACTCGCCCTGCTGGGCCGGGGGCCGTGGTCGGTGCTAGCGTCTGCGACGAGACAACTTCACATCCGACAGGGGAGCGCACAGCGCTGAGAGTGCGGGCCGGTGCCCGCAGACCCTCGAACCTGATCTGGGTAATGCCAGCGCAGGGAGTTCGGTCGACCTCCAGCCGCGTCGCCGTCCGGTGACCACCGGGCGCGGCGTGCGTCTTCTCCTGGTTCACCTCGACGAACTGGGAGCCAACCGTGAACCGTACCGACAGCAACCGCTGGCGTACCGTCGACATCGTCGTCGCCTCGGTCATCGCCGTCGCCTTCGGCGTCGTCTTCTGGGCCTGGGGCCTGCTCTGGAGCGCCACCGACGCGGCGTTCGCGTTCTTCCCGCCGGCACAGGCCGTGCTCTACGGCGTGTGGCTGATCCCGGCGGTGCTCGCCGGCCTGATCATCCGCAAGCCGGGCGCTGCGCTGTACTGCGAGACCGTGGCCGCGATCATCTCCGCCCTGCTGGGCAGCCAGTGGGCGAGCATCGTGATCCTCCAGGGCCTGATGCAGGGCATCGGCGCCGAGCTGGCCTTCGCCGCGTTCCGGTACCGCTCGTTCCGACTGCCGGTGGCGGTGCTGGCCGGTGCGCTGACCGGTCTCGGCGCGGCGATCTTCGACTTCGTCTACTGGAACAAGGCGTTCGACTTCGCCTCCTACCGCCTCCCGTACGCGCTGATCACGATTGTCAGCGCCACGATCGTCGCCGGTCTGGGCGCGCACGTCCTCACCCGCGCGCTGGCGAACACCGGCGTCCTGGACCGCTTCCCCGCCGGCCGGGATCGCGCCCTGGTCTGAGGCTCGCCTCGCACCGCCCCGGTGATCAAGGAGTTTGCGTCCGCCGGGCACGGTTTCCCGGACGCGAACTCCTTGATCACGCAGGCTGGGCCGGGAGAGGGGGTGGGTGGGCGGTGAGCGGGGTGGTACTGCGGGGGTTCGGGTGGCGGCACGGGGGACGGAAACGCTGGGCTCTGCGCGGGGTGGATCTGCGCGTGGAGAGCGGCGAGCGGGTGCTGCTGCTCGGACCCTCCGGCGCCGGCAAGAGCACGCTGCTGGCGGCGCTGGCCGGGCTGCTGCCGGAGGACTCCGGCGAGCAGGAGGGAACCGTCGAGATCGACGGGCTGGACCCGCGCAAGGCCCGCGAGCGCGTCGGCATCGTCTTCCAGGACCCGGTATCCCAACTCGTCATGGCCCGCTCCGGTGACGACGTGGCGTTCGGGCTGGAGAACCGTGGCGTACCCGCCGGGGAGATCTGGCCCCGCGTCGACGAGGCGCTGCACCGGGTCGGCTTCCCGTACGACAGGGACCGCCCCACCGCCGCGCTCAGCGGCGGCGAGCAGCAGCGGCTCGCGCTGGCCGGCACGCTCGCGCTGCGCCCCGGGCTGCTGCTGCTCGACGAGCCTACCGCCAACCTCGACCCGGCCGGCGCCGGCCTGATCCGCCGGGCCGTCGCGAATGCGCTCGACCCGGACACCACGATGGTCCTGGTCGAGCACCGGGTCACCGAGGCGCTGCCGCTTGTCGACCGCGTCGTGGTGCTGGAACCCGGCGGCGGGGTCCGCGCCGACGGGGCGCCCGACGCGGTCTTCGCCGCGCACGGCGAGGCGCTGGCCGCCGCCGGGGTCTGGGTACCCGGGCACGTCGCGCCGCCCCGGCACGCCACCACGCCGCCCGGCGACGTGCTGCTCACCGCGGAGCGGCTCGGCCTGCCGCCGCGGCTCGACCCCACCGATCTTCGGGTACGCGCCGGCGAGGCGCTCGCCGTCCTCGGCCCCAACGGGGCCGGCAAGTCCACACTGGCACTGCTCCTGGGCGGCCTGCTGAAGCCCGGCACGGGCGCCGTCACCGCGTCGGCGGAACTCGCCGGGCGGGACGCACGTACTCCCCCGCACCGCTGGCGGGCACCCGCGCTGGTACGCCGGATCGGTTCGGTGTTCCAGGACCCGGAACACCAGTTCGTCACCGCCACTGTGCGCGACGAACTGGCGCTCGGCCCGCGCCGCACCGGCCGGCCCGAGTCGGCGGTCACCGCCACCGTCGACGAGCTGCTGCACCGGTTGCGGCTGGACCGGCTGGCCGGCGCCAACCCGTACACCCTCTCGGGTGGGGAGGCGCGGCGGCTGAGCGTGGCGACGGCCCTGGCCACCGCGCCCCGCCTGCTGATCTGCGACGAGCCCACGTTCGGCCAGGACCGGCGGACCTGGCTGGAGCTGGTCGACCTGCTCGCCGAGCTGCGCGACGCCGGGCACGGCGTGGTCACGGTGACCCACGACGAGGACTTCGTCGCCGCGCTGGCCGACCGGACGCTCACCCTGCCCCGCTCCCCCGACGGGGTGGTCGCGTGATCGGCCTCGAACCGGTCGCCGCACCCGGCGCACCGCTGGCCCGGCGCAACCCGGTGGCGAAGCTGGCCGCCGCCGTGGTCTTCACGCTGATCCTGGTGGCGACGCTCGACCCGGTGGCCCCGGCCGTCGCCATCGCCGTCGAACTCGCGGTGCTCCCGCTGTTCGGCGTCCGCTACCGGGTGCTCGCCCGCCGGGCCTGGCCGCTGCTCGCCGGTGCCGTGGGCATCCTCGTCACGCTTGTGCTCTTCGCGGCCGACCGCTCCGGCCGTGTCCTGCTCGAAGCCGGCCCGGTGCTGGTCACCGAGGGGGTGCTCGTCACCGCGCTGGGCCTCGTGCTGCGGATGCTCGCCGTGGCGCTACCAGGCATCGTCGTGTTCGCCACCACCGACCCGACCGACCTGGCCGATGCGCTGATCCAGAACGCGAAGACGCCCGCCCGGTTCGCCATCGGGGCGCTCGCCGCGTTCCGGATGGTGCCGCTGCTGGAACAGGAGTGGCGGATGATCAGCATGGCCCGCCGGGCCCGCGGCGTGGACGCCGGCCGCAACCCGGTGGCGAAGCTGCGGCTGTTCGCGTCCACCGCGTTCACGCTGCTGGTGGGCGCCATCCGGCGGGGTACCCGGCTGGCCGTGGCGATGGACGCGCGGGGCTTCGACGCGGGTACGCCGCGCACCGTGGCCCGCCCGCAGCGCTTCACCCGCGCCGACGCGCTGCTCGTCGCGGGCGCCGCCCTGCTGGCAGCCGGCGCCCTGGCCACAAGCATCGCCCTGGGCACCTTCCGCCCCTTGATCGGCTGACCCCGAGCCCAGTCCCCGCCCAGCGCCCCGCCCCCCGCCCCGCCCCGTTGATCATGAAGTTGACGGTACCGGTTGCCCGTTTTGTCGCCGCCAACCTCATGATCAGCCAGGGTCGGGCGAGATCTTGGTACGGAAGGGCCCCTATGGGGGCCGGAATCTTCCAAGATCTTCGGGGATGCTCGGGCAGGCCCCGGATGAGGGGGCCTGCCCGGTGGGCGGGCTGTCGGTCAGCTGCGGCGGAAGGCGTAGAACCGGGTCTGGCCGGCGCGCTGGCTCCGCCCGGTGAACCGGGCCTGCTGCCCTGCCGGTGGACCCGATCTGGGCGGCGTCGCGGATGCGCCCGGCAGGACCGGGGTCTCCGGAGACTCCGAGGGCGACACCGTCGGCGCAGCCAGGACTGGCGACACCGCATCCGGGGACACGGCGGGCGCCGCCGGCTCGGTGGGAAGCACCACCGGGGACACGGACGCCAACGGCTCGGTGGGGAGCACCACCGCGGGTGGCGTCTCCATGAGCGCGTCGAGGTTCGGCGTGGTCACCTGCGGCGACGACTGCTTGCGGGACTTCTTCGGATTGCGCTTCGCGGGCATTCGCGGGCCTCCTGTCGTGCGGGCGCGCCGACCGGGACGCGCCGAGCGAGGGCTCCGGTGCGTTCCGATCACGACAGACACCGCGACCGACGGTGGCGGGGAAGGAATGCGGACGCCCGGAGCAGGACGGGTCCACGGCACTGGCGGCGGTGGACCGGGCTCGGAGGTGGGGCGTCACATACGCATGCGGCAACGCTACCCCGCCACCGGACGCCCCGCACCCGAATTAACGCAAGGACGCACGGCCACGCCTCGGTCACGCCCTGTCGACGTCCCCGCCCGCTCCCCCGGCGACCGCGATACGGTCGCAGCACGGCAGCACGAACGAGAGGTGGCGGTACGCATGGCAGAGCAGGCGACGGCGCAGATCGGGGTCACCGGTCTGGCGGTGATGGGCCGCAACCTGGCCCGGAACCTGGCCCGCAACGGCTTCGCCGTGGCGGTGCACAACCGGTCGCCGGAACGTACCCGCAGCCTGGTCGCGGAGCACGGCGACGAGGGCACGTTCGTGCCGTCGGAGTCGCTCGCGGACTTCGTCGGCTCGCTGGAGCGGCCCCGCGCGGTGATCGTGATGGTGAAGGCCGGCGCGCCCACCGACGCGGTGATCGACGAGCTGATCCCGCTGCTGGAGGAGGGCGACATCGTCGTCGACTGCGGCAACGCGCACTTCGCCGACACCCGCCGCCGGGAGGAGGCGCTGCGCGAGCACGGGCTGCACTTCGTCGGCACCGGTGTGTCCGGCGGCGAGGAGGGCGCGCTGCTCGGCCCGAGCATCATGCCCGGCGGGTCGGCCGAGTCGTACCGCAAGCTCGGGCCGATCTTCGAGAAGATCGCCGCGCAGGTGGACGGCGAGCCCTGCTGCCGGCACATCGGGCCGGACGGCGCGGGCCACTTCGTGAAGATGGTGCACAACGGCATCGAGTACGCCGACATGCAGCTCATCGCCGAGGCGTACGACCTGTTGCGGGCCGGTCTGTCGGCGAGCCCGGCGGAGATCGCGGAGATCTTCCGGGAGTGGAACGGCGGCGAGCTGGGGTCGTTCCTCATCGAGATCACCGCCGACGTGCTCGGCCACACCGACGCGGCCACCGGCCAGCCGTTCGTGGACATCGTGCTCGACCAGGCCGAGCAGAAGGGCACCGGCCGCTGGACCGTGCAGAGCGCGCTGGACCTCGGCATCCCGATCACCGGCATCGCCGAGGCCACGTTCGCCCGGTCGCTGTCCGGTCACGCCGACCAGCGCGAGGCCGCCCGCCGGGTGTTCGCCGACGCGGGCGACAAGTGGCAGGTGGACGACCGGGACGCGTTCGTCGAGGACGTGCGCCGCGCGCTCCTGGCCAGCAAGATCGTCGCGTACGCGCAGGGCTTCGACCACATCCGGGCCGGCAGCCGGGAGTACGACTGGGACATCGACCTGGGCGGTACGGCCACGATCTGGCGGGGCGGCTGCATCATCCGGGCCGGTTTCCTGGACCGGATCCGGGAGGCGTACGACGCGGAGCCGGACCTGTCGACGCTGCTCGTCGCGCCGTGGTTCGCCGAGCGGGTCAGCGCCGGCGTACCGGCCTGGCGACGGGTGGTGGCCGACGCGGCCCGGGCGGGCGTGCCGGCCCCGGCCTTCGGGTCGTCGCTGGCCTACTTCGACGCTCTGCGGGCGCAGCGGCTGCCGGCCGCGCTGATCCAGGGCCTGCGGGACGACTTCGGCGCGCACACCTACCACCGGGTGGACCGGCCCGGCTCGTTCCACACGCTCTGGGCGGGCGACCGCTCCGAAGTGGAGGCGTGAGCCGCACCGGCAGCCCGGCCGGACGCCTCACCAGGCCCGCTGGCCGTCCGGGTCGGGCGCCCACCCGGCGGCCGGCTCGCCCGCCGCCAGCTCGCCGATCTCACCGGAGCGGACGGCGGGGGTGTGCCCGAGGTCGGCGCACCACCGCTGGGCGACGTCGGCGCACAGTGCGGCGACGGCGTCCCGGCGAGCCGGCTCCACCAGGTCGGCGGCGGCCAGGGCAGCAGTCATCTCGTACCGGAGATCGCGCATCCTCCACCCCCGTGGCGGGCGCGCACCCGGCGGCACGCCCTGCGCCGATCGTAGAGCGCGACGCCCCGCGCCCGGCGGGAAAGCCGGATGCGGGGCGTCACGGTCGGGCCGGATGCCGGCCACGGCCACCAGGGCCGGACGTCGCGGTCAGAAGAACCGGCGACGCTTGGCCTTCTGCGGCCGGACCAGGTCGGCGCCCTTGGTCAGCAGACGGCTCACCCCGGACGGGCCGCGACGGGCCTCCAGGGTGTGGCTGAGCCGGCGCGCGCCGGCCGCTGCCAGCGGCACGGCGACCGCCATGAACGCCCACTGCGCGATCCGCTTCTGAATCATGTGGTTCACCTCCGCGTTTGCTGTCTGGAGGTATCGGTACCCAGCGCGGCGCCCCGGTAAGCGTGACGTCAGGCGCCCGGGGCGACCGGGTTGGGCAGGGCACCGCCGAAGCGGCGGTCGCGTTGCGCGTACAGCTCGCAGGCGTACCAGAGATGACGGCGGTCGAAGTCGGGCCAGAGCGTGTCCAGGTAGACCAGCTCGGCGTACGCGGTCTGCCAGAGCAGGAAGTTGGAGATGCGCTGCTCGCCGGAGGGGCGCAGGAACAGGTCGACCTCGGGCACCTCGGGGTGGTAGAGGTACCGCGCCACCGTCTTCTCGTTCACCTTCGCCGGATCCAGCTTGCCGGCGGCGACGTCACGGGCGATCCCGGCGGCGGCGTCGGCGATCTCGGCCTGGCCGCCGTAGTTGACGCAGAACTGCAGCGTCAGCGTCGAGTTGCCGCGCGACATCTCCTCGGCGGTCTGCAGCTCGGAGATGACGCTCTTCCACAGCCGGCCGGCGCGGCCCGACCAGACCACCCGTACGCCCAGGTCGACGAGCTGGTCGCGGCGGCGGCGGATGACGTCCCTGTTGAAGCCCATCAGGAAGCGGACCTCGTCGGGCGAGCGCCGCCAGTTCTCGGTGGAGAACGCGTACGCCGACAGGTAGGGGATGCCCATCTCGATCGCGCCCTCGACGGCGTCGAACAGGCTGTGCTCGCCCTGCTCGTGCCCCTTGGTGCGGGGCAGCCCGCGCTCCTTGGCCCAGCGGCCGTTGCCGTCCATCACGATGGCGACGTGGCGGGGCACCGCGGCGGGCGGCAGCGCCGGCGGACGGGCGCCGGAGGGGTGCGGGGTCGGCGGCACCGGCTCGCGGCGGGTCGCCCTCGTCGATCGGATCACTCGGTCATCTCCCTGTTCACACCGGCGACTGGCCCGGCGCCGGAGCGCGGCGGGACCACATCCGGTCCCGCGACGCCGGGCGGCGGGACCGCGCCGGCCGCCGGGGCACCCCGGTCGACCAGCGGCAGCGAGCGTAGCGCGCGCTCCAGATGCCACTGGAGGTGCGCCGCGACCAGCCCGCTGCACTCCCGGCGTACGCCGGTCTCCGCCGCGTCGGCGTACCCCCAGTCGCCGGAGGTCAGCGCGGACATCAGCTCCAGCGTGGCGGGCGCGGGGTGGGCGGCGCCCGGCGGGCGGCAGTCCGGGCAGACGGCGCCGCCGGCCGGTACGGAGAACGCGCGGTGCCGGCCCGGCTCGCCGCACACGGCGCAGGCGGCGAGCGCCGGCGCCCAGCCGGCGAACGCCATGCCGCGCAGCAGGTACGCGTCGAGCACCAGCGTGGTGGCGTGCTCGCCCCGGGCGAGCGACTTCATCGCGCCGAGGGTGAGCTGGAACAGTCGCAACGACGGCTCGCGCTCGACCGGGGTGAGTCGCTCGGCGGTCTCGGCGATCGCGCTGGCCGCGGTGTAGCGGGGGTAGTCGCCGAGGAACCGCTTGCCGTACAGCTCGATCGCCTCGACCTGGCTGACGGTGTGCAACGAGCTGCCCTGGTTGCCCTTGGGGTCACCGGCGAGCTGGAGGTCGACGTGCCCGAACGGCTCCAGCCGTGCGCCGAACCGGCTCGTGGTGCGCCGCACGCCCCGGGCCACCGCGCGCAACCGGCCGTGCCGGCGGGTGAACAGCGTGATGATGCGGTCGGACTCGCCCAGCTTCTGCACACGCAGCACCACCGCGTCGTCGCGGTAGAGCTGTCGGCGGTACCCGGCCATCAGGCCATTCTCCCTCCGGGTGCGATCTCAGGGTCGGCTCGGGGTGCACCGGCGGGCGATCCCCGATGTGCCGGGCGCCGAGCCGGTCCTAATGTGCTGGCCATGGCTTCGCTCCGCACCGCGGTGGCCGCGACCGCTGCCGCCGCCCTCATCGTTCTCTCCGGGTGTGACACCCTCTCGTTCCGCCGCCTCGACTACGACCACACCGAGCGGACCAGGATCACGAAGATCACCGTGGACGACGACGGCGCCGGCGACGTCGTGGTGCGGGCCAACGGCCCCGCCGACCAGGTACGCGTCAAGCGCGTGGTCCGCTACCAGGGCGACGAGCCGACCAGCCGGTACGAGATCAAGGGCGACGAACTCGTCCTGCCCACGGACTGCGGGCACCGGTGCAGCATCTCCTGGGAGGTGACCGCGCCGCCCGGTGTGGTGGTCCGCGGTGGCACCGGCTCGGGCAACGTCGACCTCACCGACGTGGGCGCCGTCGAGTTCACGCTCAGCTCCGGCGACCTGACCATCAGGGGCACCACCGGCGAGGTCCGTGCCTCCACCACGTCGGGCAACATCCGGGTCGTCGAGGCGGCCGGCCCGGTGCGGCTGCGGGCCCGCTCCGGCGACATCGAGGCCCGCCGGCTCGCCTCCGCCGTCGACGTGGAGACCACCTCCGGCAACATCGTCGTCGAGCTGGACGAGCCGGCTCCGGCCCGGGTGCACGCCACGAGCGGCGACGTCGACCTGGCCGTACCGGCCGGCCGCTACCGGGTGCGCGCCACCGCGACATCCGGCGACACCGACGTACGCGTCACCGACGACCCGACCGCGTCGGTGACGCTCGAAGCGTCCGCCACCAGCGGCAACGTCACGGTAAGCACGCGCTGAGCGGGCCGCGCCCGGTGGTCGCTCAGTCGCCGCCGGGCGCGTCCCGCCGGGACGCCGGGACGCCGTCTCTCCGGCCGGGGTCCTCGGGCGGGCGACGCGGGCCCGGCACCCGGGCGCCGACGCTGACCAGCGCGTCCTCCGCCCCGGCGGGGGCCGGGCTGGCCGGGGCGGCCGCCGCCCGGTCGGCCACGGTCCGCCGCGGCTTGCCGGGGAGCAGTTCGGGGGTACGCCGGGCGGCCACGTCCTCGACCCAGCCGACCATGAGCGTCACCACGCCGACGAGCGCGAAGACCAGCCCCACCCGCAGCCACAGGCCCACCGGGTCGCGTGGCGACCAGCCGACCAGGCCGACAAGCGGGGTGAGGAGCACCACGAACGGCATGTGCCAGAGGTAGATGGTCAGCGCGCGCCGGTTCACCACAGTGACCGCCCGGCCGAGCGCCGGCACGCGGTCGACCCAGGTCACCCCCGCCGGCGCCCGGCCGATCGCCACCAGGATGAACGCGGCCGACCAGAGCGCGTTGCCCAGCGGGATGTCGTTGATGTCGTACCCGCGCGGCCCCGGGTGGGTGACGATCCACGCCAGCCCGGCAGCGCCGACTACAGCGGCCACCGGCAGCAGCACCCGGTTGCGCATCCGGCGCAGCATCCCGTCGTGGTGGGCGAAGCCGAGCAGCCAGGCGCCGAAGTAGAGGCCGAACTCCCGCAGCACCGTCGGCGGGTTCGCCAGGAGGCCCACCTCGATCGCGACCAGCAGCAGGTACGGGGCGGCGAGCGTGGGCAGCGGCGCCCGGCGGAACAGCCGGAGCACCAGCGGTGAGGCGAGGACGAACCACAGGTAGTCCCGCAGGTACCAGATCGGACTGAGCGCCAGCCCGCCCCAGTAGTTGGCCGGCGGGTCGCTGATCGGGAAGAGCCAGAGGAGCACCTTCGGGCTGAACGCCAGCCCGGTGAGCAGCATGGCCGGCACGAAGACCGCGGCGACCACCCACAGCGACGGCAGCAGGCGGCGCAGCCGGCGGCCGACCGCGCGTACCCCGCTGCGATCGAGTGACGCCGCCATCAGCGACCCGGCCAGGGCGAACATCACCGACATCGCCGGGAACACCAGCGTGAGCGTGGCGTAGCCGGTGACGTGGTAGGTGACGACGCGCAGGATGGCCAGGAAGCGGAGCAGGTCCAGGTAGCGGTTTCGCATCAGCTCGCGGCGGGGTCCGGGGGCAGAGACAATGGTCCCTACCCTGCTCCCGGACACTGTGAAACAAGCAAGAACACCTATGGAAAGTGAGATGTCCCATAGGTCTGGCTGATCCTGATCATCCGCTACCCGGGCCTGCCCCGGCCGCCGGTCAGAAGCCGAGCTTGCGCAACTGCTTCGGGTCGCGCTGCCAGTCCTTCGCCACGCGGACGTGCAGGTCGAGATAGACCCGGGTGCCCAGCAGCTCCTCGATCTGCCGCCGGGCGGTCGTGCCCACGTGCTTGAGGCGACTGCCCCGGTGGCCGATGACGATGGCCTTCTGGCTCGAGCGCTCCACGTACACGTCGGCGTAGATCTTGGTGAGGTTGCCCTCCGGGATCATCTCCTCGACCACCACCGCGATGGAGTGCGGCAGCTCGTCGCGTACGCCCTCCAGCGCCGCCTCGCGGACCAGCTCCGCCACGAGCACCTGCTCCGGGTCGTCGGTGAGCATGTCGTCCGGGTAGAGCTGCGGCGACTCGGGCAGGTAGCCGGTCATCACGTCGACGAGCGTGTCCACCTGGTGGCCGGAGACAGCGCTGACCGGCACCACGTCGGCGAACTCGCCCAGCTCGCTGACCGCGAGCAACTGCTCGGCCAGCCGCTTCTTGTCGACCAGGTCGGTCTTGGTGACCACCGCCAGCACTGTCGCCTTGAGGCTGGCCAGCTCGCCGGTGATGAAGCGGTCGCCCCGGCCGACCGGCTCGTTCGCCGGCACGCACAGGCCGATCACGTCGACCTCGCTCCAGGTCTCCCGGACCAGGTCGTTGAGGCGCTCGCCGAGCAGCGTGCGGGGCCGGTGCAGACCCGGGGTGTCGACAAGCACGAGTTGCGAGTCCGGGCGGTGCAGCACCGCCCGGATGATGTGCCGGGTGGTCTGCGGCTTGTTCGAGGTGATCGCGATCTTCGTGCCGACGATCGCGTTCGTCAGCGTCGACTTGCCGGCGTTCGGCCGACCGACGAAACAGGCGAAACCGGCCCGGTAGGGACGCGGCTCGGGCGTTGTCACTCGACCACCGTGCCGAGGACGGTGCCGTCCGGCGCGGCCACGTGCACCGGCGCGTCGGCGGACAGGTCACGCACGGCGGCGTGCCCGGAGCCGTCCAGCGTCGACGCCTCGGTCACCACCACCGCGGCCTCCAGCCGGCTCGCGCCCGCCGCCACCGCCGAGGCCACCGCGAGCTGGAGGGCGGTCAGGGTCAGCGACGGCAGCGCCACGCTCGCCGCCGCGTACGTCCGGCCGTCCTGGTCGCGAACCGCGGCGCCCTCCACTGCAGCCACCCGGCTCCGCGCGCCCCGGGCCAGGATCACGAGCTTGGCGTCCTCCGCGCTCAGCTCGGCCGGGTCGGCGGGGGTGGGCAGGGCGGCCGGTACGGCGGGTGACTCAGGCATCGGCGGGTTGCCTCTCCTCGGAACGGTTGTTGTCGCCACGGTTGTTGTCGCCACGCGAATCGGGCGGCTCGCTGCGGTTGGTGCCCTCCGGCGCGTCACCCCGGTCGACCCGGCTCACCAGAACCGTGTCGATCCGGTTGCGCCGGCCGGTGGTGCCCTCGGCCACCAGCCGCAGGCCGGCCACCTCGGCCTCGGCGCCCGGGATGGGCACCCGGCCGAGCGCCTGGGCGAGCAGGCCACCGACCGTCTCCACCTCGTCGGTGGGCAACTCGGTGTCGAACAGCTCGCCCAGATTCTCCACCGGCAGCCGCGCGGTCACCCGCACGGCCCCGTCGGGCAGGTGCTCGACCGGCGGGCGCTCGACATCGTACTCGTCGGTGATCTCCCCGACGATCTCCTCCAGGATGTCCTCGATGGTGACCAGCCCGCCGGTGCCGCCGTACTCGTCGACCACGATGACCAGGTGGTTGCGGGCCGCCTGCATCTCGGAGAGCAGGTCGTCCACCGGCTTGGACTCCGGCACGAACGTGGCCGGGCGCATCAGCTCGGCCACCGGCATCTGCCGGGCGGCCTGGTCGCCCTGCACCCGGCGGATCAGATCCTTGAGGTAGAGCACACCGAGCACGTCGTCGACGTTCTCGCCGATCACCGGGATGCGGGAGAACCCGGAGCGCAGGAACAACGCCAGCGCCTGCGCGAGCGTCTTGCGTTCCTCGATCCACACCATCTCGGTACGCGGCACCATCACCTCGCGGGCGATGGTGTCGCCGAGCGCGAAGACCGAGTGGATCATCTGACGCTCGCCGTGCTCCACCACACCGCGCTGCTCGGCCAGGTCGACCAGTTCCCGCAGCTCCACCTGGGTCGCGAAGGGCCCCTCGCGGAAGCCCTTGCCGGGGGTGACCGCGTTGCCGATCAGGATCAGCAGCGACGCCAGCGGGTTGAGCGCGCGGCCCAGCCAGCGCACCAGCGGCGCGACCGCGCGGCCGACCGCGTACGCGTGCTGGCGGCCGATCGTCCGCGGGCCGACGCCGACCACGACGAAGCTCACCACAGTCATCGCGCCCGCGGTCACCAGCGCCGCCCGCCAGCCCGCGCCGAACGTGTCGACGGCCACCAGCGCGACGAGCGTGGTGGCGGTCAGCTCGGCCAGCAGGCGCAGCAGGAGCAGCAGGTTCAGATGGCGGACCACGTCACCGGCGACCGCCTGGAGAGCACGTCCGCCGCGGGCGCCGTCCCGGGTCAGCTCCGCGGCACGGGCCGGCGAGACCGCTGCCAGCGCCGCCTCGGTCATCGCGATCAGGCCGGCGAGCACCACCAGCCCGGCGGCGAAGACCAGGAGTTGAAGATCAGGCAGTCCGGCGGGGGTGCGGACCGCCGCCAAGGTGTCCATCACCGCGACCGGGTCGACCGCCAGCTGGCCAGCAGCCGGGCCTGGAGACCGAACATCTCCCGCTCCTCCTCGGGCTCGGCGTGGTCGTAGCCCAGCAGGTGCAGCACGCCGTGCACGGTGAGCAGGTGCAGCTCGTCGGCGGCCGAGTGTCCGGCCACGGCGGCCTGCTTGGCCGCCACCTCCGGGCAGAGCACGATGTCGCCGAGCAGGGCGGGCTCACCGCCGGCCGGGTTGCTCTCCCCCGGGCCGTGGTCGACGCTGCCCTCGTCCATGGGGAAGGCGAGCACGTCGGTCGGGCCGTCGCCACCCATCCAGCGGTGGTTCAGCTCCGACATGTATTCGATGTCGACGAGCAGCACGGACAGCTCGGCGAGGGGGTTGACCCCCATCTCGTCGAGGGCGTGCCGCGCGACGGCGAGCACGGCGTCGGTGTCGACGTCGACACCCGACTCGTTGGCGATCTCGATGGACAACTGTCTTCCTCTGATGATGTGACGGCTTCCGCCGGTGGTTCAGCGGCGCCGGCCGGCCCGGCCGCCCTGGGCGGTGCGCCCCGGTACGGCGTGCACGCTCTGCGCCTGCTGGTTCTCCCGCTCGGCGTCCCAGCGGGCGTACGCGTCGACGATGTCGCCCACCAGCTTGTGGCGCACCACGTCGGAGCTGGAGAGCTGGGCGAAGTGCACGTCCTCGACGTTGTTCAGGATCTCCCGGACCACCCGCAGGCCGCTGGTCGTCCCGCCGGGAAGGTCCACCTGGGTGACGTCACCGGTGACGACGATCTTGGAGCCGAAGCCGAGCCGGGTGAGGAACATCTTCATCTGCTCGGGCGTGGTGTTCTGCGCCTCGTCCAGGATGATGAACGCGTCATTAAGGGTGCGCCCCCTCATATATGCCAGCGGCGCCACCTCGATCGTGCCGGCGGCCATCAGCTTCGGGATGGTCTCCGGGTCGAGCATGTCGTGCAGCGCGTCGTAGAGCGGGCGCAGGTAGGGGTCGATCTTCTCGTTCAGGGTGCCGGGCAGGAAGCCCAGCCGCTCCCCCGCCTCGACCGCCGGCCGGGTCAGGATGATCCGGTTGACCTGCTTGGCCTGGAGCGCCTGCACGGCCTTCGCCATCGCCAGGTACGTCTTGCCGGTACCCGCCGGGCCGATGCCGAAGACGATGGTGTGGGCGTCGATCGCGTCGACGTACTTCTTCTGCCCCAGCGTCTTGGGACGGATGGTGCGACCGCGCCGGGAGAGGATGTTGAGCGTCAGAACCTCGGCGGGCCGCTCGGTGCCGCCCTGCTCGAGCATGCCGACGGTACGCCGTACCGCGTCTGTGGTCAGGGTCTCGCCTTTCTCGATCAGTTCGAGCAGCTCACTGAAGAGACGCTCGGCGAGGGCGTTGTCGGCGGGGGCACCGGTGATGGTGATCTCGTTGCCGCGGACGTGGACGTCGCTGTCGATCGAGCGCTCGACGAGCCGCAGGATCTCGTCGCCCGCGCCGAGCAGGTTCACCATGATCTTCTGGTCGGGGACCGTGATCCTGGTCTGCACACGCGGCGTGCCGGGAGGTGGGGTGCCGGTCATAGGTCGGGCCCGTCGGGCCCTGCGCCACCTGCTCTCCGCTTCTCGGGCGCCGGGCCCTGCTGGCGCGGCGTACGGTTACCTCCATCGTATCGGGTCGGCACCGTACGCACCGCGCCCATTTCCGGTGCCCGGCGGTCAGCCGCCGGCGCGGAAGTCGTACCCGTCGAAGGTCTCCTGGGTGCGGGTGAAGCGGTAGGTCGCCCAGTGCATCCGGACCACCACGCCGCATTCGTCGCGGGTCAGCCGCAGCAGCTCCCCCGCCTCCCGGCCGGAGACCGTGCGGAACACGTCCGGCCGGTCCGGCAGCGGCGCGAACACCGCGGGCGGCTTCCCGGCCGGGTCGTCGGCGCCACGCGCCCGCAGCGTCCCGTCGTGCCAGGAGAAGACGTACTCGAAGCCCTCGCCCCACCAGCGGCCCAGCACGCCGCGCAGGTGGTCCGGCGCGGGTGGGCCGGGACGCCACGGCTCGATCTCCGCCGGGTCGTGCTCGGCGGCGGCGGCCAGCAGCCGGTGTGACAGGTCGAACACCTCCACGCCGGTGCCGGACGAGCCGAGCACCGCGGCGCCCATCGCCCCGGCGGTGCCCTGCCCGCCGCGCCGCCCGTACACGGCGGCGAGGAATCCGGGCATCGCGCCGTCGTGGCCGACGTGGGTCACCCGCTCCGGCTGCGGGATCAGGATCAGTCCCAGTCCGAAGCCGGCCGACCAGACCGCCTCGTCGGTGGGGGTGAGCGGCCAGCGCATCTCCTCGACAGTCGTCGCGGCGAGCACCGTGCCGTCCGGGTCCAGCGCCGCCGGGTCGGCCAGGAACGCGGCCCAGCGGGCCATGTCCGACGCGGTGCTCCACAGCTGCGCGGCGGGGGCCACCGCGCCGAAGTCGGCGGGTGGTTCCGGGTGGGCCTCGTCGGAGTACGCGTCGACCAGGAACCCGGTCGCGGCCCGCTCGGTCGGGTACGGGCCGGTGGCGGTCAGCCCGAGCGGGCCGAGCACCCGGTCGGCCAGCACCTCGGCCCAGGTGCCGCCGCGCAGCCGGGCGACCGCCTCGCCGAGCAGCGCCAGTCCGAGGTTGGAGTAGTGGAAGCGCTGGCCGGTGGGCAGCACCCGCTCGACCCGGGCCAGGTCGGCAAGCATCTCGTCGACGGCCGGGGCGCGCAGGCTGTCCCACACGTCGCCGTGCGGCTCGCGTTGCAGGCCGGCGGTGTGCGACAGCAGCCGGCGTACCGTCGCGTCGCCGTGCGCGGGCAGGTCGAGGTGCCGCCCGATCGGGTCGTCCAGGTCGAGCAGCCCCTCGTCGCGGCACTGCATGACGAGCACCGCGGTGAAGGTCTTTGTGACCGAGCCGATCCGGAACACCGTCTCCGGCCCCAGCGGAGTGTCGTTGCCGGTGTCGCCCACGGTGCAGGTCCAGAGCGGCCGGTCGGCCCGGTGCAGGGCGGCCGACACCGCCGGGATCCGCCCGGTGGCCTGCGCCTGGCGCACCATCCGGGCGAGCCGGTCGGAGACGTCGGTCATCGGCAGAGCATCGGGCCGAGCGGCGCGCCGCCGAGCAGGTGGGCGTGCACGTGGAAGACCTCCTGGCCGCCGTACGGGCCGGTGTTGAACATCAGCCGGAACCCGTCCACGGTCAGGCCCTCCTCCTCGGCCACCACGGCGGCGGTCTGGAGCACCTCGCCGGCCAGCTCGGGCGCACCCTGGGCCAACGTGGCCACGTCCGCGTAGTGCTCCTTGGGGATCACCAGCACGTGCGTGGGCGCCTTCGGGTCGATGTCCCGGAAGGCCAGGGTGGTGGCGGTCTCGCGGACGATGGTGGCCGGAATCTCCCCGGCGACGATCCGGCAGAAGAGGCAGTCCATCGCAGCAGTGTAAGGACGCCGCCGCAAGCGTGGCGGGGGCACCGCCGGGCGGACCGGCAGGATGCGGCAGGATGGCCGCCATGTCGGGACGGGCGGTGCTGGTGACGGGGGCCTCGCGGGGCATCGGGCGGGCGGTGGCGCGGGCGTTCGCCGCCGGTGGGGACCGGGTGGCGATCCACCACCGGGACTCGGCCGAGCTGGCCGAGCGGCTGCGCGCCGAACTGCCCGGTGACGGGCACGTGGTGGTACGCGCCGATCTGGCCGACCCCGACGCGGTACGCGCCGTGGTGGACGAGGCGGCCCAGCGGCTCGGCGGGCTCGACGTACTCGTGAACAACGCCGGGGTGTTCGGGCCGGCCGATCCACCGCACCCGGTCTTCGAGAGCAGCTACGAACAGTGGCGGGCGCGGTGGCGGGAGGTGCTCGACACCAACCTGGTCGGCGCCGCGAACGCGGCCTGGTGCGCCGCGCAGCACATGCGCGACCGCGGGGGCCGGATCGTGAACGTCTCGTCCCGGGGCGCGTTCCGGGGCGAGCCGGCCAACCCGGCGTACGGGGCCAGCAAGGCCGGGATGAACGCGATGGCCCAGTCGCTGGCGGTGGCCCTGGCGCCGTACGGCATCGCTGTGGCCTGCGTGGCGCCCGGCTTCGTCGAGACCGACATGACGAACGAGCATCTGAAGAGCGAGCGGGGCGAGGCGGTACGCGCCCAGTCTCCGTTCCACCGGGTGGCCCGGCCGGAGGAGATCGCCGCGGCGGTGTACTGGCTGGCCGGCCCCGAGGCCGAGTGGGCGTCGGGCACCATCATCGACCTGAACGGCGCCTCCTACCTCCGCTCCTGACCCCCACCCTCGCCCCTGACCCCCGCGATCTTGCACTCTCGGCCCAGGCAAACGCCGCAAAAGGGGCGCCGCGCGGGCCGAAACTGCAAGATCAGCGCGCACCGAAAAGAGGGGCGGGCGCGGGGGTTACCAGTGGGTCAGGCGGGTGGCCAGGACTGTCAGGGCTGCCACGCCTGCCGTGGACGTACGCAGGACCGACGGGCCCAGGCGGACCGTGCGGGCGCCCGCCTCGGCGAACGCGGCCAGCTCGTGGTCGGCGATGCCGCCCTCCGGGCCGACCACCAGCACGATCTCGCCGGCGGCCGGAAGGTCGACTGTGGTCAGCCGGTCCTGCGCGCCCTCGTGCAGCACGAACGCGCCGGCCGCGCCGGCGATCCGGCGGGCCACCGAGGCGGTGGACTCGTCCGGCGCGCCGGCCACCACCGGCAGCCACGGGCGGCGGGCCTGCTTGGCCGCCTCGCGGGCGGTCGCGACCCACTTCTGCCGGGCCCGTTCGCCCCGCTCGCCGCGCCACTGCGCCACCGAGCGGGACGCCGCCCAGGGCACGATCTCGTCCACCCCGACCTCGGTCATCGCCTGCACGGCGAGTTCACCCCGGTCGCCCTTGGCGATGCCCTGCACCACGACGAGCCGGGGTACCGGCGCGTCCGCGTACCCCCGGCTCGTGACCCGCAGGTCGAGCGTGCCGCGGCCGACGGCGGTGACCACCGCGGCGGCGGTGCCGCCCCGGCCGTCGGCGAGCACCAGTTCCTCGCCGACACGCAGCCGCTGCACGGTGGCCGCGTGGTGGCCCTCCGGGCCGTCCAGCGTCAGCGTGTCACCGGTGGGCAGCGCCTCGACCAGGAACAGCGGCGCGGACACCTCAGGCGTGCCCGTTGAAGGCGTCGCGCATCCGGGAGAAGAAGCCGCCCTGCTTGGTCAGCTCGGCGACCTCCTCGCCGCGGGTCTTGGCGAAGTCGCGCAGCATCCGCTCCTGGTCGGCGTCGAGCTTGGTCGGGGTACGCACGTCCAGGTGCACGTAGAGGTCACCCCGGCCGGTGCCGCGCAGGTGCGGTACGCCCCGGGCGCGCAACCGCAGTGTGCTGCCGGGCTGGGTGCCGGGCTTGACGTCGACCGTCTCCTCGCTGTCCAGCGTCTTGATGGTCAGCCGGGTGCCGAGCGCGGCGGCGGTCATCGGCACCGTGACCCGGCAGTGCAGGTCGTCGCCCTTGCGGGAGTAGACGTCGTGCGGCCGCTCGTGGATCTCGACGTAGAGGTCACCGGCGGTGCCGCCACCGGGGCCGACCTCGCCCTGCTGGGCCAGGCGGATCCGCATGCCGTCCTCGACCCCGGCCGGGATCTTGACGGTCAGCGAGCGGCGGGTGCGTACCCGGCCGTCACCGGCGCAGGTCGGGCAGGGGTGCGGGATGGTGGTGCCGTAGCCCTGGCAGACGGTGCACGGCCGGGCGGAGACCACCTGACCGAGGAAGGTCCGCTGCACCGACTGCACCTCGCCCCGGCCGCCGCACGCCTCGCAGGTGGCCAGGTGGGTGCCGGCGGCGGTGCCGGCGCCGGAGCAGGTGGTGCAGAGCACCGCGGTGTCGACGGTGATCGGCGCCTCGACGCCGAACGCGGTCTCGTTGAGGTCCAGTTCCAGGCGCAGGATCGCGTCCGCGCCGGGGCGGGTACGCGGCCGCGGCCCACGGCTGCCGCCCGCGGCACCGCCGAAGAACGCGTCCATGATGTCCTGGAAGCCGACGAACGGGCCGGCGCCGCCGGGACCGCCCGGGCCGCCCATGCCACCGCCGCCCGGGGCGAGCGGGTCGCCGCCCAGGTCGACGATCTGCCGCTTCCGGTCGTCCGAGAGGACCTCGTACGCGGCGTTGATGTCCTTGAACTTCTCCTGGGCCTCCGGGTCCGGATTGACGTCCGGGTGGAACTGCCGCGCCAGCTTGCGGTAGGCGCGCTTGATCTCGTCGTCGGAGGCGTCCCGGCTCACGCCGAGAATGCCGTAGTAGTCCCTGGCCACTGCGTTAGGTGTCCTCATGTTCGTCTCGCGTCGCTCCGGTCGTCGGCCGGAACCGGCCGTCGGCCCAGACTGGTCAGTTCTGGGCCAGCAGTTCGCCCACGTAGCGTGCCACGGCCCTCACCATGGCGATATTGCCGGGGTAGTCCATCCGGGTCGGCCCGAGCACGCCGAGTCCACCGACGATCGTGCTGCCCGGTCCGTACCCGGTGCTGACCACCGAGGCGGCCCGCAGGTTGTCGAATTCGTTCTCGTCGCCGATGAGCACCCGGGTGGTGCTCGGCTCGGTCTCGCCGATCAGCTTGAGCAGCACTACTTCTTCTTCGAGCGCCTCCAGGATGGGGCGCAGCGAACCCTGGAAGTCGAGCAGGCCGCCCCGGGTGAGGTTGGCCTGGCCGGCCAGCGCGAGGCGTTCCTCGTGCCGCTCGACCAGCGTCTCCAGCAGCACGGTGGACAGCGTGGTCATGGCCGGGCGCAGGTGCGGCGCGGACTCGTCGACGAGCGCCTGCACCAGCGGCGGCGTCTCGGCGAGCTGGCTGCCGACCAGCTTCTCGTTCACCAGCCGGCGCAGGTCGGTCACGTCGTCGGCGGGCACCGGGGCGGGCAGCTCGACCAGCCGCTGCTCGACCCGGCCGGTGTCGGCGATCATGACGACCATCAGCCGGGTGGTGGAGATCGGCACCAGCTCCAGGTGGCGCACCTTGGACCGGGCCAGGCTCGGGTACTGCACCACCGCCACCTGACGGGTGAGCTGGGCGAGCAGCCGGACCGTACGGTGCACCACGTCGTCCAGGTCGACAGCGCCCACCAGGAAGCGCTCGATCGCCCGGCGCTCGGCCGGGCTGAGCGGCTTGACCCGGGACAGCCGGTCGACGAAGAGGCGGTAGCCGCGGTCGGTGGGCACCCGGCCGGCGCTGGTGTGCGGCTGCCGGATGTAGCCCTCCTCCTCCAGCACCGCCATGTCGTTGCGCACGGTGGCGGGCGAGACGCCGAGCTGGTGCCGCTCGACCAGGGCCTTGCTGCCGACCGGTTCCTGCGTGGCGACGTAGTCCTCGACGATCGCGCGCAGCACGGCGAGTTTGCGGTCGTCGAGACCCATTCCCCACCTCCTGACGCACCTCGGCCGGGCCGGCACGCGGCATCCGCCGGGCGGCTGGCACTCGACTGTAGCGAGTGCCAGTCTACGTCGGCACCCCCGCCGACGCGATGATCGCCTGACGGACCTGCGGTGCGGCCCACCACACAGCGCCGCCCACCAGGGCCGAACAGCCGGTCATCGTCGGTCTGTGTCGCTCTGGTGCGAGTTGACCGGTGCCCCTACCGTGGCGACCATGACAGAACCTCCTCGCCCTCCAGGGGCAGGGGACTCCGGCCCCCAGCCCGACCCGTCGGCGCCCTACGGCTCGTCGCCGGGCAGCGAACCGCCCACCGCTCCACTGTCCGGGGCGCCGGGCGCCGGCGGCTATCCCCCGCCCGGTGACTATCCGCCCCCGGGCGGCTACCCGCCCCCGGGCGGCGGCTACCCCCCGCCGGGCGGCTACCCCCCGCCGGGTGGCACGCCCGGCTACCCCGCCGGTGGCGGGTACGGCCCGGCCTCCTACGCCAACAACGACGAGAAGACGTGGGCCCTGGTGGCGCACTTCGGCGGCGCCGCCGGTGTCATCGTCGGTGGCGGTCTGCTCGGCTGGGTTGCCCCGCTGATCGCGATGATGGCCCGGGGTCAGCAGTCCCCGACGGTCCGCGCCCACGCGGTCTCGGCGCTGAACTTCCAGATCACCTGGACCATCGCCAGCGTGCTCGCCTGGGTGATCACGGTCATCACCTGCGGGATCCTGTTCTTCGTCCCGATGCTGGTCTGGCTGGTGCCGCTGATCTTCGGCATCATCGGCGGGGTCAAGGCCAACGAGGGTGTGCTCTACCGCTACCCGATGACCTACAACTTCATCAAGTGACACCGCCGGCCGGCCGAGGGGGCGGCCGGCCGGTGCCGGTCACGGCAGCAGGTCGCGTACCACCGCGTCGGCCAGCAGCCGGCCCCGCAGCGTCAGCACCACGAGCCCTCGCGCGTACGCCCCGGCGTCGAGCAGCCCGGCGTCCCGGGCCCGCTCGGCGCCCGCCCGGCCGGGTTCGTCCAGCACGTCCAGCGGCAGGCCGGCGGCGAGCCGTACCCGCAGCATCACGTCCTCCATGTGCTGCTCGTCCGGAGTGAGCCGCTCCCGGGCCAGCGCGGGCGAGGCGCCCTCGGCCAGCCGCGCCGCGTACGCGCTCGGGTGCTTGACGTTCCACCAGCGCACGCCGCCGACGTGGCTGTGCGCCCCCGGGCCCAGGCCCCACCAGTCGGCGCCGGTCCAGTAGAGCAGGTTGTGCCGGCACGCCGCCGCCGCCGAGCGGGCCCAGTTCGACACCTCGTACCAGGAGAATCCGGCCTCGCCGAGCGCGGCCTCCGCGGCCAGGTAGCGGTCCGCTGCCACGTCGTCGGAGGGGTACGGCAACTCGCCGCGTCGCATCCGCGCGGCCAGCCGGGTGCCGTCCTCCACGATCAGGGCGTACGCGCTGACGTGGTCCACGCCCGCGTCGACCACCTGGGCCAGCGAGGCGGCGAAGTCGTCGGCCGTCTCGCCCGGCGTGCCGTAGATCAGGTCCAGGTTCACGTGCTCGAATCCCGCGTCGCGCGCCTCCAGCGCGGCGGCGGTGGCCCGGCCCGCGCTGTGCCGCCGGTCCAGCACCGCGAGCACCCCGGGAGCGGCGGACTGCATGCCGAGCGAGATCCGGGTGTAGCCGGCCGCCCGCAGCGTCTTGAGCGACTCCGGGCTCACCGACTCGGGGTTGGCCTCGGTTGTCACCTCGGCGTCGGCGGCCAGCCCCCAGACCCGGTCGATGCCGTCGAGGATCCGGGCCAGGTCGTCGGCGGGCAGCAGGGTGGGCGTGCCGCCGCCGACGAAGACGGTGTCGACCCGGGGCGGCGGCGAGTCGCCCAGCACCCGGGCGGCCAGCTCCAGCTCGGCGAGCACCGAGTCGGCGTACGTCTCCCGGCTCGCCCCGCCGCCCAGCTCGGCGGCGGTGTACGTGTTGAAGTCGCAGTAACCGCACCGGCTGGCACAGAACGGCACGTGGACGTACACGCCGAAACCGCGCGCGCCGACGTCGCGGCGGGCGGTGGCGGGCAGCGATCCGTCGCGCGGGACGGGTTCGCCTTCTGGAAGGACGCCGGGCATGGCCACTAGTGTGCCCGGCATGACCTCTCCGGACGCTCTCGTGCGAGTCGCCACGGCCCGTGGGGTGACCACCCTCACCCTGGACAGCCCGCACAACCGCAACGCGCTCTCCACGCCCCTGATGACCCAGCTGCTGGCCGGGCTGGCCGACGCGGTCGCCGACGACGCGGTACGCGCGATCGTGCTCGACCACACCGGCCCGGTCTTCTGCTCCGGCGCCGACCTGAAGGAGACCGCCGCCGCGTACGCCAGCGGCACGGTGCCCGCCGGGATGCTCGGCGACGTGCTGGTGGCGGTGCGGGAGTGCCCGAAGCCGGTGGTGGCGAAGGTCGCCGGGCCGGCCCGGGCCGGTGGGCTGGGCCTGATCGCCGCCGCCGACCTGGCGGTCTGCGCGCAGGAGGCGACGTTCGCGTTCACCGAGGTGCGGATCGGCGTGATTCCGGCGGTGATCTCGGCGACCGTGCTGCCGCGGCTGGGCCAGCGGGCCGCCGCCGAGCTGTACCTGACCGGCGACACGTTCGACGGCCGCCGCGCCGCCGAGATCGGCCTGGTCACCGCCGCGGTGCCGGCCGACGAGTTGGACGCCGCCGTCGGGCGCTACTGCGACTCGCTGGTGAAGGGCGCGCCGGGGGCGCTGGCCGGGGCGAAGGAGCTGCTGCGCCGGCCCGCCGGGACCGACCTGCGGGCCGAGATCGCCGAGTTGGCCGCGCTGTCGACCGGGTACTTCCTCTCCGACGAGGGACGCGAGGGCGTCATGGCGTTCCGGGAGAAGCGTCCCGCCGCCTGGGTGCCCGCCGGAGACTGAGGTGCGCGGCGGGCCCCGCGGGAGCCATTGCGGCCGAGGTGGGGCCCGCCGGTCGGCCGAGACGCGCCGGTGCGGGTGGGACGTACGCTTGTCGGACTGTCGGGACAGGGGGTGCGGGTGCGGACGCGAGCGGCGATCGTGGCATCTGGGGTGGCGGTGTGCGTGCTGGCACTGCTCGCGGTCTATGTCGTGACCAAGCAGTTCGGCGAGCACCTGCGGCTCCCCCTGTCCAGCCGGACCTGCACCGTGAAGGCGGACGGCGAGGTGGTGCTCGGCGCCGACCAGATGGCGAACGCGGCCACCATCGCGGCCATCGGGATGCAGCGCCGGATGCCCGAGCGGGCGGTGGTGGTGGCGTTGGCGACCGCGTACCAGGAGTCGCACCTGCGCAACATCGCCCACGGTGACCGCGACTCGCTCGGCCTGTTCCAGCAGCGCCCGAGCCAGGGCTGGGGCACACCGGAGCAGGTCCAGGACCCGCGGTACGCGGCGAACAAGTTCTACGCCGCGCTGAAGAAGGTCAAGGGCTGGGAGCGGATGCGGGTCACCGACGCCGCCCAGCGGGTGCAGCGGTCGGCGTTCCCCGAGGCGTACGAGAAGTGGGCGGACGAGTCGGAGGTCCTGACCCGCGCGCTGCTCGGCCACGCGACCGGCGCGGTGGCCTGCACTGTCTCCTCGCCGCCGACGATGCGCGGCCCGGCCGCCGCCAGCGCCGTGCTGGAGAGTCTGTCGCTGGACTGGGGGCTGCCCCGGCTGCCCACGGCGACCGACCTGACCGCGCTCACCGTGCCGGCCGGCGGCGACCGCAACGGCTGGCGGTACGCGCACTGGCTGGTCTCGCACGCCGACGACCACGGCGTGAAGAAGGTCCGCTTCGGCAACCTGGAGTGGACCGCCGAGCAGGGCTCCTGGGCCCGGGTGAAGGGCGACCCGGCCACCGAGGTGCGGGCCGAGGTGTTCGCCGCGGCCTGACCGGCCGCGGCCCTCAGCCCTTCACGGCTCCGGCGACCAGCCCGGAGACCATCCGGCGCTGCACCAGCAGGAAGAAGACGATCACCGGCAGGGTGAACAGCGTGGACGCGGCCATCACCGAGCCCCAGGCGGTGTCGTCCCGGCCGAAGAAGAACGTCATCGCCACCGGCAGCGTGTACTTCTGCTGGTCGTTGATGAAGGTCAGCGCGAAGATCAGCTCGTTCCACGCGGTGATGAACGAGAAGATGCTGGTGGCGACCAGGCCGGGCGCGACGAGCGGGAACAGCACCTTGCGGAACGTCTGGGCCCGGCTGGCGCCGTCTATGGCGGCGGCCTCCTCCAGTTCCTTCGGCACCGCGGCGACGAAGCCACGCAGCATCCAGACCGCGAACGGCAGCGAGAAGCCGAGGTACGTGAGGATCAGGCTGGGCAGCGTGTTGTAGAGGCCGAGCCGCTGGATCATCAGGAACAGCGGGATGACCAGCGCCTCCAGCGGGATCATCTGCACCACCAGCAGCATGATCAGGAACGTGGTGCGCAGCTTGAACCGGAACCGGGCCACGGCTGTCGCGGCGAGCAGCGCGACCAGCCCGCTCAGCAGCACCGTCGCCAGCGCGACGAGCGCGCTGTTGAGGAAGAAGTCGGCGAACGTGACGCCCGGGATCAGGTTGCCGGTGAGGATCTCCCGGTAGTGCTCCAGCGTCGGCTCCGCCGGCACCGGCCGGGGCGTGGACGAGAAGATCTCCCGGTTGGGCTTCAGCGACGTCGCCACCATCCAGTAGACCGGGAACGCGGCGAAGAGCGCGACCAGCAGGCCCGCGCCGTTGAGGGCGATCTTCTTCATCATTCGTCCTCCTGCCGCAGCACCATGCGGACGTACAGGGCGGTCACCACGAGCAGGATCACGGTGAGGATGACTGCGATGGCGGAGCCGAGGCCGTACTTCGGCGGCGGCGAGAACGCCTCCGCGTACGAGTAGATCGACAGCATGAACGTGGACCGGTCCTGGGTGCCGCCGGCCAGCACGAACTGCTGGGTGAAGACCTTGAAGTCCCAGATCGTGGAGAGCACCACGAGGATGCCGAAGACCGGCCGCAGGACCGGGAACGTCACCGACCAGAACACCTTCCACGGCCCGGCGCCGTCGACCCGGGCCGCCTCCTGCAACTCCGTCGGCACGCTCTTGAGCCCGGCCAGCACGCTCACCGCGATGAACGGGAACGAGTGCCAGACCACCACGAGCGTCAGGATGGCGAAGAACAGCAGCGGGTCGTTGAACCAGCCGTACCCGGTCCAGTCGCTGCGCCCGAACAGGGCCGTGGACAGCCCGTCCGGGAGCTTGTTGAACAGCCACGTGACCAGGCCGCTCGTGTCGTCGAAGATCCACTTCCAGACGATCGTGCCGGTCAGCGCCGGAGTGGCCCAGGCGAGCATCACGCAGCTCGCCACGAACGTGGCCATCTTCTTGCCCAGGCGGTTGAGCAGCAGCCCGACCAGGGTGCCGAGGATCATCGTGAGCGCCACGTTGGCGAGCGCGAACAGCACCGTGTTGCGCAGCACCGTACGGAAGAACGGGTCGCCGAGGATCTGCGCGTAGTTGGCCAGGCCGACCCACGGCCACTCGCGGTCGCCGCGCAACTGCCGGACGCTGTCCAGCTTGTGGAAGGACATCCACACGACCTGGCCGAGCGGCCAGAGCAGCAGCACGGCGATGATCGCCAGGCAGGGCAGGAGGAGCAGGTACGGAAGGTGGTCCACCCGGCGACGGCGCCGCCGCGCGGGGGTCTCCCGCGCGGCGGCCTCGCCGGTGGCCTCGGTCAGCGTGGTCACTTGGCGTTGAGAATGCTTTCCATCTCGGTGGCCGCGTCGGCGGTAGCCTTCTCGACCGTCTTCTGGCCCTTGATGACCGAGCTGTTCATCGCCTGGGTCACCGTCTTGGTCCGGCTGACCTCGACCCACTTCGGGGTGAGCGGGGTCAGCTTGGTGTTCTGGATGGCGGTCGCGAACGCGGCCATCACCTTGTCGTTGGCGTAGTCGCCGCTGCTGACCAGGTCCTGGTAGACCGGGAAGAAGCCGAGGCTGCTGGCGAACTCCTTGTCCTTCTGCTTGCTCAGCAGCACGGTCATGTAGTCCCAGGCCAGCGCCTGCCGCTCGCTGTCCTTCCAGATGGCGATGTCGGAGCCACCGGCGAACGCCGGGGCGGCCTTGCCGTCCGGGCCGGGGATCGGGAACGTGCCCCACACCTTCTCGATGTCGGGGTTGTCCTTCTTCATCGCGCCGCCCTGCCAGCTGCCGGCGAACGCCATCGCGGCCTTCCCGGTGGCGAACTGGGTACGGGCGTCGACCTCGTTCCAGCCGGCGGCGGCCGGCGGGGCGACCTTGTGCACTGTGACCAGATCGGTCCAGAACTTGACCGCCTTCTGCGCCTCGGGGGTGTTGTAGCCGGACTTCCAGCTGTCGCCCTCCTTGGTGGCGATCTCCCCGCCGGCACCCCAGAGGAAGGAGTAGAACGGCAGCTCGGAGTTGCCGGGCAGGGCGATGCCGTAGGTGCCGGGCTTCTTGGCCTGCACGGCCTTCGCGGCGGCGACCATCTCGTCCCAGTTCGTCGGCGTCTTCACGCCCGCCTCGGCGAACCAGTCGGTGCGGTAGTAGACGGCGCGCACGCCGGCGTACCACGGCACGCCGTACTGCTTGCCGTCGAGCTGGGCGTTCTTGACCAGGTCGGGCAGGATGTCCTTGCCCTCGGACCAGCCGTTGAACTTGTCCGAGACGTCGGCCAGGGCCTCCTGCGCGGCCCAGCCCTGGGTCTCGGTGTTGCCCAGCTCGGTGACGTCCGGACCCTCCCCGCCGGCGAGCGCGGCCTGGAACTTCTTCGGCGCCTCGAGCCAGGGGATGTACTGCACCACGACGTCGGTCTCGGGGTGCTTCTTCTTGAACTCCGCCTCGACGCTGTCGAGGAACTTGGTCTGGGCGTCGCCGCCCTCACCCATCATCCACACAGTGAGCTTGCTGTTGTCGGCGGCCTTGTCGTCGTCGCCGGAGCCACCGCACGCGGTCAGCACCAACGCGGCCGACGCCACGATGGCGGTGACCGGAGCCAGCCGCTTCCACCTGTTCACGCCATATCTCCCTCAGGGCCGTTTGGCACTAACCTTCTCCGCCGCACCTTAGTAGGAAAATTTCCTTTACAACAGGGGGTGTTCGTGACGGAGGGCACAGGCGACCGTATCGCAGCCGGAGGCCCGGCCGACATCGATGCCGTCCGGGCAGCTCAAGGGGCCGCACACGGCGACGGGCGCCCGGCCGTGAGGCCGGGCGCCCGTCGAGGCGCGTGATGCGGGGTCAGTAGCGCGAGACGCCGCGGCGACGACCGACACCGGCCACCAGGGCCACGCCGATCGCGGCGAAGAGCACCTGCAGCATCAGCTCGCGCCAGTCGATACCGGCGGTCTCGGCGAAGCCGGAGGCCCGGGCCACGATCGTGCCCAGAAGCGCGGCGCCGACGCCGATCAGCATGTGCAGCCACATCGGCATGTTCTGCCGGCCCGGCACGACCAGCCGGCCCAGCGCGCCGACGATCAGACCAACGACCAGCGCCGTGATGATGCCCCAAACGGTGAGCTCCATGGTCGCCCTCCTCCTTAAGATCCGGTCACACGTTTTTGTGTGGTTACTGTCGTGATCGCTAAGTTCCCGACCGTCCGGAAATCCAAACCGACTCCGATGACGAATTGTTCAGACGTACCCTGACCTGCTGCTTCTCCCCGAAACCCGGCGCGGCGGGCGGGCCCGGCACACCGACGGGGTTCAATGCGCCGAATACGCCGACGGGCGCCCGGCCGTGGGGCCGGGCGCCCGTCGAGGCGCGTGATGCGTCGATCAGTAACGCGAGACGCTGCGGCGGCGGCCGACGCCGGCCACCAGGGCCACACCGATGGCGGCGAGCACGACCTGCACGGCCAGCTCGGCCCAGTCGATACCGGCGGTCTGCGTGGCGATGCCGAGCGCACGGGCCAGGACGGTGCCCAGCAGCGCCGCGCCGACACCGATCACCATGTGCAGCCACATCGGCATGTTCTGCCGGCCCGGCACGACCAGCCGGCCCAGCGCGCCGACGATCAGACCCACGACGAGCGCGGTGATGATGCCCCAGACGGTGAACTCCACGGTCGGTCCTCCTAAAGCGATTTCGCACGTTCTGTGCGGTTGCTGTCGTGACCGCTAAGTGCCCGACGCATCGAAAACCGAAACCGGCGGCAACGACCGCCGCTCCCCCGGCCGGGACGAACCCGCAGGTGGGAGCGCTGCCAGCAGCTGAAAATTTCCTGGGTACGCGAACGGCCGGCGCCCCTGCGAGGGGACGCCGGCCGGTTCGTGGGCTCTGGCGACCTACTTCTTGCCGGCGGGCTTGCCGTCGCCGGAGTCGGACGACAGCGCCGCGATGAACGCCTCCTGGGGGACCTCCACCCGGCCCACCATCTTCATCCGCTTCTTGCCCTCCTTCTGCTTCTCCAGCAGCTTGCGCTTCCGGCTGATGTCACCGCCGTAGCACTTGGCGAGCACGTCCTTGCGGATCGCGCGGATGGTCTCCCGGGCGATCACCCGGCTGCCGATGGCCGCCTGGATCGGCACCTCGAACTGCTGGCGCGGGATCAGCGTGCGCAGCTTCGCCGCGATCGTCGTGCCGTACGTGTACGCCTTGTCCTTGTGCACGATCGCGCTGAACGCGTCGACCGGCTCACCGTGCAGCAGGATGTCGACCTTCACCAGGTCGGACGCCTGCTCACCGGAGGGCTCGTAGTCCAGCGAGGCGTAACCCTTGGTGCGGCTCTTGAGCTGGTCGAAGAAGTCGAAGATGATCTCGGCCAGCGGCAGCGTGTACCGCAGCTCCACCCGGTCGGCGGAGAGGTAGTCCATGCCCAGCAGGCTGCCCCGGCGACCCTGGCACAGCTCCATTACCGCACCCACGTAGTCGTTCGGGGTCAGCACCGTGGCCCGCACGGTCGGCTCGTACACCTCGGCGATCTTGCCGGTCGGGTACTCGCTCGGGTTGGTGACCACGATCTCCTCGCCGTCCTCCTGGATGGCCCGGTAGACCACGTTCGGCGCGGTGGAGATCAGGTCGAGGTTGAACTCCCGCTCCAGCCGCTCCCGGATGATCTCCAGGTGCAGCAGGCCGAGGAAGCCACAGCGGAAACCGAAGCCCAGCGCGCCGGAGGTCTCCGGCTCGTAGACCAGCGCGGCGTCGTTGAGCTTGAGCTTGTCCAGCGCCTCGCGCAGGTTCGGGTAGTCCGAGCCGTCGATCGGATAGAGACCCGAGTAGACCATCGGCTTCGGATCCTTGTAGCCGCCGAGCGCCTCCTTGGCCGGGTTGTTGTTGATGGTGACCGTGTCACCGACCCGGGACTGGCGCACGTCCTTCACGCCGGTGATCAGGTAGCCCACCTCACCGACGCCGAGCGCGTCGGCCTTCACCATCTCCGGCGAGATGACGCCGATCTCCAGCAGCTCGTGGACCGCGCCGGTGGACATCATCTTGATCCGGTCCCGGGCCGAGATCCGGCCGTCGATCACCCGGACGTACGTGACCACGCCCCGGTAGACGTCGTACACCGAGTCGAAGATCATCGCGCGGGCCGGCGACTCGGCCTCGCCCACCGGCGGCACGAACTGCCGGACGATCTCGTCCAGCAGGTAGGGCACGCCCTCGCCGGTCTTGCCGGAGACCCTGATGCAGTCCGCCGGGTCGCCGCCGATCAGGTGCGCCAGCTCCTCGGCGTACTTCTCGGGCTGGGCGGCCGGCAGGTCGATCTTGTTGAGCACCGGGATGATGTGCAGGTCGTTCTCGAGCGCCAGGTAGAGGTTGGCGAGCGTCTGCGCCTCGATGCCCTGCGCGGCGTCGACGAGCAGGATCGCGCCCTCGCAGGCGGCGAGCGAACGGGACACCTCGTAGGTGAAGTCCACGTGGCCCGGGGTGTCGATCATGTTGAGCACGGCGCTCTCACCGGCCCGGTCGCCCTCGCGGATCGTCCACGGCATCCGCACGGCCTGGCTCTTGATGGTGATGCCGCGCTCGCGCTCGATGTCCATCCGGTCCAGGTACTGCGCGCGCATCTGCCGCGGGTCGACCACACCGGTGAGCTGCAACATCCGGTCGGCCAGGGTCGACTTCCCGTGGTCGATGTGGGCGATGATGCAGAAGTTCCGGATGCGCGCCGGGTCGGTGGCACCAGGAGCGTTCGCGCCGGGATCGAGCGTCGGTGGCACAGCGGTCCGTTCTGGTCGGCTGACGTGAGCGGGCCGGCGCGCCGCCGGCCCCCTCCATGGTCCCACGTCGCCCGGCGCGCGCCCGGGCTCCCCCTTCACTCCACCGCTATTCCACGGGTGGCTCGGCTATTCCACGGGTGGCTCGACGAAGAGTGCGGCCAGCCGCGGCAGGCGGCGGCGGGCCTCCTCCTCGTCGTCGAAGTCCCAGAAGTCGTTCAGGTCGGGCACCGGAACCGGGTCACGCTCGGCCGGCAGGTCGGACGCGGTGGCCTTCCGGTACGCGTCCCACGGCACCGCCAGCATCTGCTCGCACTCGAACTCCTCGCCGCTGAGCGCCGCGGCCCGGACCTGCGGCAGCTCGGCCAGCGCGTCCGGATCGCCGACCGCCCGCGCGAACACCGCCCGCCCCTGCGTCATCAGCCAACCCCGGAAATATTCGAAGCCGTCGTCCGAGGCACCCCCGTTGATCAGGTAGGCCGCGCCCCACAGGTCGACCTTGTATGAGGCGGCGAGCACCCGCCGCTGGTGGTGGGCGTAGCCGACGATCTCCTCCGGGTCGCGCTCGGCCAGCAGCGCGACCGCCCGGGCGGCCACCGCGTCGGGCTCTCCCCCGGCGCCGGCGCGCGCGTCGTCGATCAACTGCCAGAACTCGTCGGTCCTCATGGCAGGCAGTCTGGCAGAGCCCACCGACACGCCGGTCCGCCGCGCGCCGCCGGTGCGGCAGCATGGTGCGGTGCGCCCGATCTCCCTACCGCCCGTCCCGTACGGGTCGACAGCCGTCCGGCCCGGCTGGGCCGACCTGCCGGCCGGGCTGCGCGATGCGCTGTCCGCCCGGATCGGCGGCGAACCGTCAGCGGTACGGGTGACGGGTGGCGGATTCACCAGCGGCTTCGCCGCCGTGCTGACCGGCCCCGCCGGGGAGAGCGTGTTCGTCAAGGCGGCGGCGCTGCACGGGCAACGACACCTGGTCGACTGGTACGCCCACGAGGCGGCGGTCCTGGCCCGGCTCCCGGCCGGCCTGCCGGTGCCCCGGCCGCGCTGGGCGCTCACCGAGTCCGGCTGGTACGCGCTCGCGCTCGACGCGATCGACGGGCACACCCCCACGCTGCCCTGGGCGCCGGCCGAGCTGGACGCCGCACTCGCCACGTACGCCGAAGTGGCCGCCGCGCTCGCCGAGCCGCCCGCGGAGCTGGCCGCGCTCCGGCTACCCCGCCTCGCGGACCTGGCCCGCGACGACATCCTCTGGTGGGGCGAGGTGGCCGCCGGGCGGGAGCCGCCGCCCGAGCAGGCCGCCGGCGCCCCGCTGGCCGAGCTGGTCGCGCTGGAGTCGCGGCTGCCCGGGTACGCCGACGCGGCCCCCGGGCTGGCCCACGGCGACCTGCGGGTGGACAACCTCCTGATCGACCCCGACGGCCGCGCCTGGCTGTGCGACTGGCCCTGGCTCTGCCACGGGCCGGCCTGGTTCGACCTGGCCGGGCTGCTGCTCACCGCGTACGCCGGCGGCCTGGACGCGGACGCCGCGTTCGCCGGTCACCCGGCGACGGCGGGAGCGCCGGCCGACGCGCTGGACGTGACGCTCGCCGCACTGGCCGGGTACTTCCTGACCGGTGCCGCCGCCGGACCGTCGAACGCCTCCCCGCACCTGCGCGCCCACCAGCTGTGGAGCGGGGAGCAGGCGCTCGGCTGGCTGGCCGAGCGGCAGGGCTGGTCCTGACTGACGAGGGACAGCCATGTCAACAAGCAACCTGGTCCGCGAGCCGGCCCCACCCCGCCGGTTCCCCGTGATCCACCCCGGTTCGGCAAGGCGGCCGCATCCCACCGCCTCCTTGATCCACACCAGCACGGGGAAGTGGTCACATCACACTGCCCCCGACCCCGCCACCTCCCCGAACTGGCGAATCAGTCCACCGACCCTCACCCTTGATCCACACCAGCACGGGGAAAAGGCGGCATCACACGGGCTCTGACCCCGCCACCTCCCCGAACTGGCGCGCCGCCCAACCAGCCTGGGAACGCCGGTCGGCCTGGCGGCGTCCATGAGTGCGGCGGCATGCTGGTGACGAGGGTCGGGTGGGCCCCGGCCGGAGGCGTTTTGGCTCGTCCGGGGCCGACCTGGTAGCCTGGCTTTTCGCGCGGCGATGACGCATGCTCGTCGTGCGCGAAAGCAGACCAACCCGAGCTATCAAGACGAGGCTGTCGCGTGGCGAACATCAAGTCCCAGATCAAGCGCAACCGGCAGAACGAGAAGCGCCGGCTGCGTAACAAGTCGGTCAAGTCGTCGCTGAAGACCGCCATCCGGAAGTTCCACGAGGCTGCCGAGGCGGGCGACACCGAGAAGGCCACCGTGCTCATGCGTGAGGCCACCCGCAAGCTGGACAAGGCTGCCAGCAAGGGTGTCATCCACTCGAACCAGGCGGCCAACCGGAAGTCGGCGATCGCCAAGCGCGTCGCCTCGTTCTCTGCCTGACCAGCGCTACAGATTCCACCGGAAGCCCCGGGGCCACGAGCCCACGGGGCTTCCGCCTGTCCGCACTCCCCCGTCGCGCGCCGCGCGCGGAGATCTTGGAAGATTTCGGCCCCTCTGGCGGGTTCAACCGGTGGTTGCAACACCTAGTAGCTGGGTCATCTTCTCACCGGGGGTGGCCCAGCCCAGGGTCATGCGGGGACGGTCGTTGAGTTCGTCGGCGATGGCGTTGAGGCCGGTTTGGTCGATGGTGGTGAAGTCGAACTGGCCTTTGGGGAAGTACTGGCGCAGCAGGCCGTTGGTGTTCTCGTTGCTGCCGCGTTGCCAGGGGCTGTGGGGGTCGCAGAAGTAGACCGGGCAGTCGGTGGCGATGGTGAAGTCACGGTGCCGGGCCATTTCTGTGCCCTGGTCCCAGGTCAGCGAGGCCCGTAGGCGCTGCGGTAGCCAGGTCATCGCGGCAGCCAGCTGAGATACGACGTGTTCGGACACCTTGCCCTCGGGCAGTCCGACCAGGATCACGAATCGGGTAGCGCGTTCTACCAGGGTCGCGATCGCGGATCCACCACGTCCACCCCGTCGTACTCCCTCGAGCAGATCGCCCTCCCAATGCCCGGGCACGGCCCGATCGGCGACTTCAGCGGGCCGGGCACTGATGTTCAAACCGAGCCACGGCCGACTCGAGCGCACCGCCGCCGCAGCCACCGGCCGGCGCCGACGCGCCGCTCGCCCGGACCGCAGGGCCACCTGACGAGTCAGCTCGGCACGCAGATTCCCTCGCGCCTGCAGGTAGATCGCCTGATAGATCGTCTCGTGCGACACATGCATCTCCGGCTGCAGCGGATACTCCCACCGCAGCCGAGCGGCGATCTGCTGCGGCGAACGACGTCGACGAAGCATATCCACCACGGTCTGCCGCAACCGCCCGTCAACAGCCAACCGCGGCACACGCCTGGCACGGTTGTGCCGCAAGAACGACGCCCACTGCGCCATCGACGGCTGATACTGCTGCCCGTAACGCTCGAACCGGCCCACCTCACGCGAAACAGTCGAGACCGCCCGTCCCAACCGACGCGCAATCGACCGCAACGACTCACCCGCAGCCCGACCCAACCCAATCTGCTCCCGCTCCAGCGGGCTCAACCTCGACGCCACAACCACCCCAACGAAGATCACCGGAAGGGTGTTGCAACCACCGGTTGAACCCGCCTCTGGGGGCCATTTCGTACCAAGATCTACGGAGTGATCGGGCCCCCGGCGGCGGCTTCGGCGGTCGGTCCGGCGGGAAAGCGCGGGGCGTCCGGAGAGCGCGGGGCGCGGTGTCGGGAGGCGCAGCGCCGGGCCTCTGGAGGGCGCAGCGCGAGGCGGCGGGAGAGCGCACCCCGGTGGCTGCGGCTATCGCTCGTTCGGGCGGTCGAATGTCACGCGTTGCGGATGGTGGTAGCGGACGCCCCGGGAATCCGCGGTCACGCCGCCGGGCAACGCACGGGAACTCGCCGCGCCGCGCGGCAGCGACCCGATGCTCGTCGCGCCGCCCGGCAACGCACGGGCGCTCGTGGGCACCCGGGCCCGGCCGACCACCGGCTCCATCTGGCGGCGGAAGCGATCCCGCTCCTGCTCGGGCACCTGCGCCGCGGTGCGGACGACCATCTCGGCCACCACGTCGTTGAGCTTGACCATCGCGGCCACCGCGATCGGCAGCACCAGCACCGCCCACCAGCTCACCAGTTCGGCGAGCGCGAGCAGGACGGCCAGCGCCACCGCGCCCTCGAAGAACAGGAAGCAGAGCACCCCACCCGGGTTGACGAAACGCAGCCCCAGCACCCGGGCGTAGAGCGGGCGGTACCGCTCCTCGTCCGTGGCCACCGTCGACCACGCTCGGGTCACCGGGCGCCGCCCTGCCGGGCCGCGGCCACCGAGAACACGGCCCGCTCCAGCGCGTACGCCCGGTCGTCGGCGCCGCCCTTGACCGCCGCGTTGCACTCGGCCGCCACCCGCATCGCCTCGACCAGGCCCTCCGGCGTCCAGCCCCGGGCGCGTACCTGGGCCTTCTCGATCTTCCAGGCCGGCATGCCGAGCGTCTTCGCCAGTTGGAACGCGCTGCCCCGCCCTGCGGCGGCGACCCGGGCGACGGTCCGTACGCCGTCGGCCAGCGCGTCGGCGATCGGCACCGGGTCGACGCCGACGTGCAGCGCCCATCGCAGCGCCTCCAGCGCACCTGGTACGTCACCGACCATCGTCGCGTCGGCGACGGTGAAGCCGGTGACCTCGGCCCGCCCCCGGTAGTAGCGGGCGACGGTGTCCGCGCCGATCCGCCCGTCGGTGTCGGCGACCAGTTGCGAGCAGGCGGCGGCCAGCTCGCGCATGTCGTTCCCGACGGCGGCGACCAGGGCGTCGGCCGCGTCGGGCGTGCACTTGCCGCCGATGCGGCGGATCTCGTCCCGCACGAAGGCGGCCCGCTCCCGGTCGCCCTTCAGCTTCACCGCCGGCACCACTGTGGCGCCCGCAGCCCGTAGACCGTCGGCGAACGCCTTGCCCTTGGCCCCGCCCAGGTGCAGCACCACGAGCTGCACGTCCGGGTCGGGGTTCTTCGCGTACGCGAGCAGCGCTGTGGACAGGTCCTTGCGGGCGTCCTGCCCGGAGCGGAGCACGAGCACCCGGCGACCGCCGAACAGCGACGGGCTGAGCATCTCGGCGATCTCGCCGACGGTGAGCGTGCCGGCCTGGTATTCCCGTACGTCCACGTCGGGGTCGACCTCGCGGGCCCGGGCGACGGCTTCGGTGACCGCTCGCGTGGCGAGCAGCTCCTCGTCGCCGAGGACGAGCACAATAGGAGGCAGGTCGGCGGGGGTCACGTCGCCCATACTCGCACGCCCTCCGACCCGGCCGGGCCTGCTCATCGGGGACTGTGACGGCGCAGCCCGCACACAGCGCAAATCCAGACATTTGACTTGATTCCCCATCTATCGCAACAAGATTCCCCTGGTTCAGCGTGGCGGTCCCGACTCGGCGCCGCGTTTCACCACTGCGAGGCCGGCATCCACCCGGACCGCCGCGACGTCCCCGTCGGTGTCGGTACGCAGCACCCGCGCACCAGCCCGGGTCAGCCGGTCCAGCAACCCGGCGTTGGGGTGCCCGTAGTCGTTGCCGACGCCCACGCTCACCAGCGCCACCGCCGGACGCACCGCGGCCAGGAACTCCGGCGCCTGGTACGCGGACCCGTGGTGGGCGACCTTCAGCACGTGGGCCCGGATCGCGGCGGCCGGTGTGGTCTCCAGCATCGCCCGCTGCTCCTCCGTCTCGGCGTCACCGGTGAGCAGGATCCGTACCCCGCCCACGGTGGCGGCCAGCACCAGCGAGTTGTTGTTCGGATCCGACCGGCTGCCCCGCAGCGGGTACGGCGGCCCGACCGCGACCAGGTCCACCGCGCCCGCTGACCACCGCCAGCCCGCCTGCACCGGGGTCAGCGGCGCACCGGCCCCGCGGGCCGCCTCGCGTACCTGGGCGACACCGAAGGGCGGCTCGGACCAGGACGGACCCACCACCGCACCCACCCGCCGGCCGCGGAACACCCCGGCCACACCGCCGACGTGGTCGACGTGGAAGTGGCTGACCACCAGCAGCGGCACCTCGCGTACGCGAAGGCGGCGCAGGCATGCGTCCACGCCGGACGGCTCCGGGCCGGCGTCGACCACGACGGCCCGGCCGGCGGCGACCGGCAGCACCACCGCGTCCCCCTGCCCCACCGCGCACGCCACCACCACCCAGCCGCGCGGCGGCCAGCCCGAGGCGAGCAGCCGGATCGGCACCGCACCCAGCACCACCGCCACCACGACGACAGCGATCAGCCGCCGCGCCCGGCGTCGCCGGAAGGCGAGCAGCAGCGCCACACTCACCGCCGCCAGCAGCAGGGCTCCTGCCACCCCGCCCGCCCACGGCAGGTTCCCGGCCGGCAGGTCCGCCCCGTACGCGGCGACCGCCACCAGCCAGCGCGCCGGCCAGCTCGCCAGCCAGGCCAGGAACTCCGCACCGCCCGGCCACACCGGCGACAGCACCGCCGCCAGCACGCCGAGCACGGTGGCCGGCGCGACGGCCGGCACCGCGAGCAGGTTCGCCGGCACCGCCACCAGGCTCACCGTCGCGGACAGCCCGGCGATCACCGGGCCGCAGGCCAGTTGCGCAGCGGCCGGCACCGCGAGCGCCTCCGCCAGCCCGGCCGGTACACCCCGTCGCCGCAACGCGTCCCGCCATCCCGGCGCGAGCAGCAGCAGTCCCCCGGTGGCGCAGACCGACAACGCGAAACCCGGGTCGCCCGCGAGGTCCGGGTCGTACAGGACCAGCCCGGTGACAGCGGCGGCGAGCGCCGGCAGTGCCGACCGGGACCGCCCGGCGGCGAGCGCGGCGAGCCCGATCGCGCCCATCGCGGCGGCACGCACCACGCTCGGCGATGGCCGCACCAGGATGACGAACCCGACGAGCGCGAGGACGCAGAGCACGGCGGCGGTACGCGGACCGGCGCGCGCCCAGCGGGCCAGCAGCAGCACCGCTCCCACGACGATCGCCACGTTGGACCCGGACACCGCGTTGAGGTGCGTCATCCCGGTGGCCCGGAAGTCCTCCTCCACCTCCGGCAGCAGCCGGCTGGTGTCGCCCACCACCAGACCCGGCAGCAGCCCGCCCGGCGCGTCGGGCAGCGGCTCGCAGGCCCGTTGCAGCCCGGCCCGCAGCACCCCCGCCGCCCGTTGCGGCCACGACGCGTCGCCGCGCAGCGTGGGCGGTTCGGCGGTGGAGAGCACGGCGGCGGTCAGGTCACCGCCGCGCGGGGCGGCCAGCCTCCCCCGGCTGGTGACACGCTGGCCGGGAAGCAGTGGACGCCAGGCCGGGTCGGTGGCGAGCACCAGGGCGCGTACCGGGCCGGTGACGCGGGCGCCGCCGGGGCCGGTGAGCTGGATCAGATCCACGCGGACCAACAGCATCGGTTGCCGGCCGGGCGCGCCGCGTACCGGGCGGGGATCGTCGCGCAGCACCAGCTCGGCAGTGACCGGGGCGCTGTCGGCGACGAGCGCGCGGACCGGGGCGGCGTCGCGGACCGCGACCCGCGCGCCGGTGGCCGCCGCCCCGCAGAGGACGCCGAGCAGTACGGCGACCGCGATCCAGCCGTAGCGGCTGGCCGTCACGCCCGGCCGGCCGAGCACGCCGGCCAGGTGCAGGCCCGTGAGCAGGGCGAGCGCGGCGGCGACGGCGGCCACCCACACGCTCGACCGGACACTCAGGTGCAGCCCGGCCAACGCGGCGAGCCAGGCCGCCACCGCCAGCCCGGCCAGCCGCAGGTCGGGCACGTCGCGGCCGGCCACGTCACCGTCGAGGGGCGCGGGGCGTGGCCCGCGTCCGGCGGTCACACCGTCACCAGTTCTTTGAGCTGCTCGTACCGGGCGTCGCCGATGCCGTCGACCTGCCGCAGGTCGGACACGGACCGGAACCCGCCGTTGCGGTCCCGGTGGTCGAGGATCCGCTGGGCGAGCACCGGGCCGACGCCCGGCAGCGCGTCGAGCTGGGCCAGCGTGGCGGTGTTCAGGTTGACCGGGCCCGCAGGTGCCGCCGAGCCACCCGGTGCACCACCACCAGCCGCGGCCTGCCCGGGTGGGGCGGTGACGCCGACCAGGATCAGCTCCCCGTCGGTGACCTTGCGGGCCGGGTTGAGCAGCGCCACGTCGACGCCGGGCAGCGCGCCGCCGGCCGCCTCGATCGCGTCGGCCACCCGCGCGCCGGCCGGCAGGCGGACCAGGCCGGGACGCCGGACCTTGCCGGCGAGCGCGACGACCACCTGACCGGGTGAGCCGACCGCCACCGGCGCTCCGGGAGCCGCTTCGGTCGCCGCGCTCACCGGCGCCTCGGAGGACGCCGTGACGGGCTTTACGGGCTCGGCGCTGGGACGCGCGCGCCACGCCCAGACGGCGGCCACCAGGACCACCACTGCGGCCACCGCCGCGAGCGCGCGTACACCCCGGCGGCCGGGATCGAACGCCCCAGGACCGGGCAGCCGCGACGCGAGCCCACGCCCGGATCCCGGAGCGTCGCCTGTGCCGTCGGCGTCCGAATCGTCGGAGGCCGGATCAGCCCCGAACGGATGCTCCCGCCCGCCGTCGCGCTCCGGGAATCCGGGGCGCAGCCCGAAACCCGGCTCGATCTCGTCCGGCCCACGCCCGAGCCGCCCTCGGGCACCGGGCCGACGCCGAGCAGGCGGACCGGCGTCCTGCTCGCCCGGCGGCTGTGGGTCGCGGGTGCCGGCCCGGCCAGGGGCATCCCCGAGGCTCGCGCCGGACCCGCCGGTGAAGATCGGCACGGCACCGTCCGGCCCGGGCAGGGAAAGGCCGGGCGGCCAGGAGGACCGCGCCGGCCGGCCGCCCTGCTCGACGAGATCCGGGCCGGGCTGGGCCTCTCCGGCTCGATGGCCGGACTCCCCCAGCCGGCCGGCGCGGATCGACGGAACAGCGACGGCATCCGTGAACCCGAACAGCCGGGCGAGCCGCCGCCGTACCGTCGTCTCCTGGTCGTCTGGCACGGCTCGGGACGCTACGGCGACGGCTCGTCGACCGTCGGCCGGTGAACTCCCACCTGTGGACAGCCAGCGCGCTGTGGACAGGAGCCCGATCAAGCCCTGACTGTGCTAGGGCGGCCGGAAGGCGAAGCTCAGCGTGCCTCCGGGTCCAGCCCGAGCGCGGCCCGCCCACCGTCGACCGGCACCGTCGCGCCGTTGACGAACGAGGCGCGGTCGGAGAGCAGGAACGCGACCACCTCGGCCACCTCGTCGGTACGCCCGATCCGGCCGAGCGGGTGCAGCCGGGCCATCTCCGCGTCGACGTGCTCCACCCCGGCCGGGTCGAGTCCGGCCAGGTAGGCGGCGTGCCGTTCGGTGTGGATGGACCCGAGCGCGACCGCGTTGGCGCGGATCCCGCGCGGACCGTAGTCGACGGCGAGCGCCCGGGTCAGCCCCTCCAGCGCGGCCTTGGCGGTGGCGTACGGCAGTGCCCCCGGCACCGCCCGGCGGGCCTGGTGGGATGAGACGTTGACGATCGCGCCGCCGGTGCGTGCGGCCAGGAACCGGCGTACGGCGGTCGCGGCCCCGGCCACGGCGGGGCGCAGGTTCAGCGCGATCAGGTCGACGACCTCGCTCGCGGGCGCGCGGTGCAGGTCGGCGTCGCGGAAGACGGCGGCGTTGTTGACCCAGCCGGCCAGTGGCGCGTGTGCCTCGGCGCGGTCGGCGGCCCGGCCGGTGACCGCCTCGTCACCGGCGTCGCCGGTCAGGGCGTGCAGCCGGTCGGCGAGCGGGTGGCGGGCCAGCCAGTCCAGCGCGCTGGTGTCCCGCTCGACCACGACCACTGTGCCGCCGTCTGCGGCCAGCCGTTCGACGACGGCCCGTCCGACGCCGCGCCCGCCGCCGGTGACGACGTACGACAGAGCGCTCATCCGGCCACCCTATGGGGTGCGGCGGTGCACCACCACGCATGCCAGCCCGGGCCCGGCGTGCGCGGCGACGACGGCTCCGGCCTCGGTGACGTACGTGTCGTGCAGGCGATCGCCCAGCCGCTCGGTCAGCGCCGTCAGCAACTGCTCGGCGCGTTGCGGCGCGGCGAGGTGGTGCACGGCGAGGTCCACCTGGGCGTCACCTGCTGCCTCGACGGCGAGGTCGACCAGGCGTGCCACGCCCCGGCTGGCGGTGCGGACCTTGTCCTTCACCACGATCGCGCCGTCCGGCATGTGCATGATCGGCTTGACCGAGAGGGCGGTGCCGAGCAGCGCCTCGGCCGCGTTGATCCGGCCGCCCCGGCGCAGGAACTCCAGCGTGTCGACGTAGAAGTAGATGGTGGTCCTGGTGACCGCGTCCAGCGCCGCGTCGCGTACCCCGGTCAGGTCGGCGCCCTGCGCGGCGGCCGCGGCGGCGGCGAGCGCCGGGAAGCCGAGGCCCATGCCTGTGGATCGGCTGTCGACCACCGTGACGCGGTCGTCGCCGACCTCGGCGGCGGCCAGCCGGGCGGCCTCGACGGTGCCGGACAGCTCGGCGGACAGGTGCACCGACACCACGCCGTCGGCGCCCTCGGCGAGCAATCTGCGATAGACCTGCGCGAACTGTTCGGGCGCGGGCCGGGACGTGCTCACCGAGACCCGCCGGCCGCTCAGCGCGCGGGTGGCGTCGGCCGGGGAGGTCTCGACGCCCTCCAGTCCTTCCGCGCCGTTGAGCACGACTGTGAGCGGGACGACTGTGAGGCCGCGTGCGCGGATCAGGTCGGGGGGCAGGTAGGCGGTGGAGTCGGTGACGACCGCGACGGGCATGACCGGCACGCTAGCCGATGGCGCTGTGACGTGCCGGGGCCGGAGGTGTCAGACCGCGTCGGTGAGCGCCGGCTGGGTGATCAGGCCGACGTTGTGCGCGCGCAGGTGCCAGCCCCGCACGTCGTCGTGGCGCAGTTCGGTCCAGTGGCAGTTCGCCAGCGAGCCGAGGCTGCGCAGCACCGTGTGGTCCCAGCCGAGCAGGTGCCCGACGCCCTGCCGGGCGCCGCCACCGTGCGTGGTCACCACGACGGTGCCGCCGACGGCGAGGCCTGCGGCGTCCTGGAACCCGGCGCCGAGCCGGGCGCCCAGGTCGCCCAGGGGCTCGATGCCGGCGCCGGGGTCGGGGTCGCCGGCCCGCCAGCGGGCGTACTCGTCGGGGAACCGCTCGGCCGCCTCGGTCAGGGTGAGGCCCTGCCACTGGCCGAAGTGCCGTTCGCGCAGCCGGGCGTCGGAGCGGACCGGTAGCCCGGTCAGCGCCGCGAGCGCGGCGGCGGTGTCGGCGGCCCGGCGCAGGTCGCTGGCGACGATCGCGTCCGGGCGCAGCGCGGCGAGCACCGGCGCGGCGGCACGTGCCTGCTCCCGGCCGAGGTCGTTGAGCGGCACGTCGGTCTGGCCCTGGACGCGGCTTCCGGCGTTCCAGTCGGTGTTGCCGTGCCGCCAGACGATCAGGCGGGTCATTCGGCGGTGGCGGTGCCGGCGGCCGAGTCGGCCAGGTCGCGGTCCTCGAAGGGAATCTGCGGGCAGTCCTTCCAGAGCCGGTCGAGGGCGTAGAACTCGCGCTCCTCGGTGTGCTGGACGTGGACCACGATGTCGACGTAGTCGAGCAGCACCCAGCGGCCACCCCGCTCGCCCTCGCGGCGCACCGGCTTGGCCTTCTCCGGCAGCTCCAGCAGGCGCTCCTCGATGGCGTCGACGATGGCGAGGACCTGACGCTCGTTCGGAGCGGCGGCCAGCAGGAACGCGTCGGTGATCGCGAGCTGGTCGCCCACGTCGATGATGACGATGTCCTGTGCCTTCTTGTCGGCCGCGGCCTGGGCGGCGGCCATCGCCAGCTCGTGCGCGCGTTCGGAAACTGTCACCGTTCTCCTTCGATCAACCGTGCGACCCTCCAAGCGTCTCACACCCGGCGGTGCGGCGACTTGTCAGTTCTGGTCGATTTCAGGCATGAACCGGGACACACAGGGGCGAATCACCGCTGGTAAAGACGCCGCTTCGCGATGTACTGCACCACACCGTCGGGCACCAGGTACCACACCGGCTCTCCCCGGGCGACCCGCGCGCGGCAGTCGGTCGAGGAGATCGCCATCGCGGGCACCTGCACGAGGCTCACCGAGTCGGCCGGCAGGTGCTTGTCGGTGAGTTCGAAACCGGGCCGGGTCACGCCGATGAAGTGGGCCAGTTCGAGCGCTTCGTCCAGGTCCTTCCAGGAGAGGATGCGTTCCAGGGCGTCCGCGCCGGTGATGAAGAACAGCTGGGCCTTCGGGCCGTACTCGGCGTGCAGGTCGCGCAGCGTGTCGACGGTGTAGGTGGGACCGCCCCGGTCGATGTCGACCCGGCTCACCTGGAAGCGCGGGTTGGAGGCGGTGGCGATCACCGTCATGAGGTAGCGGTCCTCGGCCGGGGTGACAGCTTCCTCCGCCTTCTGCCACGGTTGCCCGGTCGGCACGAACACGACCTCGTCCAGACCGAACCGGTCGGCCACCTCACTCGCCGCCACCAGGTGCCCGTGGTGGATCGGGTCGAACGTGCCGCCCATGATGCCGACCCGCCGGATGTCTTCCTCCACCCCGCGATCGTAGGCCGCGCGGCGGGCGGGCTCGGGCGGGGTCGGCCACGCCGGGCGGGTGGGCCCCGCCCGGCGTGCCCCGGTCAGGCCGACGCGGCGGCCACCGCCGTCCGGGCCACCAGCGCCCGGCGCATGTCGTCGTCCAGGTCCGTCACCCATCGCCGCAGGCCGGGCGTGAGGTCGTCGCGGGCCAGCAGCGCCGCGGCCATCTCCCGGGTGGGTTGCGACACGGCGTAGCGGGGGTACGCGGCCACTGTGACCGCGTCGGCCACCCACGCGGTACGCAGCCGCGCCGCCGCCGGCATGTCGGTGAAGTAGCGCTCCACGTACCCGGCGGTCAGCTCGGCCTGCTCGGGCTGCCAGAAGCCCTCGGCGGTCGCCTCGACCAGCCGGTTCGACAGCTCGGTGCTGCGCGTGACGATCTCCCACGCGGCCCGCTTCGCGTCGACGTCGGGCAACGCGGCCCGGCACGCGGCAGCCTGCTCGGCGCCGGTGGCGCTGCGGTCGGCGTCGGCCTCGGCGTCGATCTCCGGCGCACCGGCGGCCCCGAGCACCACGAGTCGGCGCAGCACCGCCCAGCGCAGGTCGGCGTCGACCGCCAGACCCGGCGGCACGTCCTTGCCGGCGAGCCAGCCGGTCAGCATGGCGGTGTCGGTTGTCGCGCCGATCAGACCCCGCGCCGCCGCCAGTTGCAGGGAGCCACCCGCGGGCGCCGAGTCGAGCAGCGCCCCACATGCGGTCGCCACCCGCACCAGCGCCGCGGCCCGGGCGAGCGGGTCGAGGTAGCGGTCGATCAGCCGGCGGCTGAGCAGCAGCACGTCCTCGACGATCGTCACCTCGGTCTCGGCGGACAGCGCCGCCGCGATCAGCCCGGCGAGCGCGCCGGCCGGCCGTTCGCCGTCGGTGACCGCGTCAAGCGTCTCGGCCCAGAGCAGCGCCCGGGCCAGCGAGTCGTCGAGCCCCGGCAGCAGCAGCGGCACCGCGTCCGCCGAGGCCGGGTCGAGGCGGATCTTCGCGAACGTCAGGTCACCGGCGTTCGGCAGCACGAGCCCGGTGGCGGGCCGTCCGACCAGCTCGGGCAGCGGCGTCCGGCCGCCGTCGGCGTCGGGGTCGAGGTCGACCTCGAACCGGTACGCCGGGCCGTCCGCGGTGTGGTGGGCCACACCGATGCGGTGCGGCCGCAGCACCGGGTGGCTCGCCGGGGCGGTCTGCACGATCGCCACGTCGGTCCACCGCCCGTCGGCGTCCACGGCGGTGTCGACCCGCAGCGTGTTCACCTGCGCGCGGCGCAGCCAGCGTTCCGCCCAGCCGTCCAGGTCGCGGCCGCTCGCCGTACCCAGGGCGGCCAGCAGGTCGGCGAGCGTCGCGTTGCCGAACCGGTGCGCGGCGAAGTGCGCGTTCAGCCCGGCCAGGAACGCCTCGTCACCGAGCCAGGCGACGAGCTGGCGCAGCACGCTGGCGCCCTTGGCGTACGAGATGCCGTCGAAGTTCAGCAGCGCCTGTGCGGCGTCTGCCACCTCCTCCGGCGCCACCGGGTGGGTGGAGGGACGCTGGTCGGCGGTGTAGCCCCAGGCCTTGCGGTGGCTCGCGAACGTGGTCCACGCCCGGTCGAACCGGGTCGCCTCGGCGGTGACCCGGGTGCCCAGGTATTCGGCGAAGGACTCGTTGAGCCACAGGTCGTCCCACCAGCTCATGGTGACCAGGTCACCGAACCACATGTGCGCCATCTCGTGGGCGATGGTGGTGGCGCGCAGCTCCCGCTGGGTGTCGGTGACCGCTGAGCGATAGACGTAGTCGTCGCGGATCGTGACCAGGCCCGGGTTCTCCATCGCGCCGGCGTTGAACTCGGGCACGAACGCCTGGTCGTACTTGCCGAACGGGTAGCGCTCGGCGAACAGCTCGTGGAAGCGGTCGAGGCACTGCCGGGTGACGGTGAGGATCTCCTCGGCGTCGGCGTCCAGGTGCTCGGCGAGCGAACGCCGGCAGTAGAGGCCGAGCGGGATGCCGTCGTGTTCGGCGCGCAGCACGTGCCAGGGCCCGGCGATCAGCGAGACGAAGTAGGTGGCCAGCGGCTCGGTGGTGGCGAACTCCCAGCGCCCCGGTGCGGGCCGGTCGGCGAGCGGCCCGTTGGCGGCGACGGTCCACTCCGGCGGCGCGGTGACGGTCAGCGTCACCGGGGCCTTCAGGTCGGGCTGGTCGAACGCGGCGAAGATGCGCGGCCCGTCGTCCAGGAAGGACAGCGCGTAGAGGTAGGTCTCGCCGTCGGCCGGGTCGACGAAACGGTGCAGCCCCTCGCCGGTGTTGGAGTAGGCCATCTCGGCCTCGACGGTGAGCGTGTTGTCCTCGGCCAGGCCGGTCAGCGGCAGCCGGTCGCCGGCGAGCAGGGCCGGGTCGAGGTCGTTGCCGTTGAGGCGGGCGGCGAGGAGTCGGCGCGGCTTGACGTCGACGAAGGTCTCGGCGTCGGGGGTGGCCCGGAACCGGATGGTGACGGCGGAGCGGAACCGCTCGGCGTCGCCGGTCAGGTCGAGGTCCACATCGTAGGACTCGACGGTGATCGACGCGCGGCGCGCGGTCGCCTCTGCACGGGTGAGGCTCGGCATCCGCTTATCCTGCCCGATGTGGTCCGCTCGGGCCGCCTCGTTACGCATGGCGATGGAGGAGCAGCGATGGGTCAGCACCCCAAGGGCGATTTCGACCTCTCCCGGGCGGTTTGGCAGCGGGCTGAGGGCGACACCTCCGAGGGAGCGGTCGAAGTGGCCTTCGTCGACGACCTGATCGGTATGCGCAACTCCGCCGAGCCGGACGGGCCGGTGCTGGTCTTCACCCAGGCCGAATGGGACGCGTTCGTCGCGGGCGCCCAGGACGGCGAGTTCGACCTGGACTGAGCGCACCTCAGTCACCGTCGCCCCAGCCGAGCCCGCCCGGGCCGGGCGCGTGGTGGAAGCCGGGGTGACCGGCCACGTCGGCGCAGCGCTCGCCGTCGGGCCCGGCGGCGTCGCAGAACAGCCGCTCGGCGCGGTGCCAGGCGTCCGCCGGGGACAGCGCCGCCGCGGCGAGCGCCAGCTCCGGGCGGAGCAGGCCGAGCGCTTCGGCGTACGCCACGGCGTGCTCGCGCGCGACCGCCGGATCGTCGGCGGCGAAGCCCAGGTGCACGGTGAAGTAGCGCGGCGGGCGGGCGGCGGCGCGCCGGGGCGTGCCGATCAGCGGCCCGTCGCGGCCGTCGCCGCGCAGCCGGGCCGGTGCCTCGCGGTGCCGTCGTGCCGCCCTGTCGTCACGCATCGGTACCCTCCCCCGTCGTCGATGACGCCCCCGGACGTCGCGCCGGCGGGCGGCGGGCCGGTCGCCGCCGGTCCGCGAACCCGAGCCAACCAGCTTTTCCGGGCCCGGGGAGGGGCCAGCGCCCGCCCGCGTGGCCGGCCCCTCCCCCAGGGGGCCGGAGCTGCTGGAATGGAGGGTTCGGCCGCGTCGGCCCGGGTAGGTAGGCAGCGCCGCCGAACCGCGTCAGGAGCAGCCGAGATGAGCACCATGCCGAGCGACCGGAGCCCGGACAGCACGCTGGCGTTCCTCCGGGAGGGCTACCGCTTCGTCGGCTCCCGCTGCGACCGCCTCGGCAGCGACGTCTTCCAGACCCGGCTGCTGTTGGAGCCGACGATCTGCCTGCGCGGCCGGGAAGCAGCCGAGCTGTTCTACGACGAGGAGCGGTTCGTCCGGCGCGGCGCCATGCCGATGCGCGGGCAGCGCACGCTCACCGGCGTCGGCGGCGTGCAGGGCCTCGACGGGCAGGCCCACCAGGTCCGCAAGGCGATGTTCATGTCGATCATGACGCCGGCCGCGATCCGCCGCCTCGGGGAGATCTTCGACGAGCAGTGGCAGGCCCGGATCCCGGTCTGGGCGCAGGACGGCCCGGTGGTGCTCTACGACGAGGTGGGCCGGATCCTGACCCGTACGGTCTGGGCCTGGGCCGGGGTTCCGCTGGCCGAGGCAGACGTGCCGCGCCGCACCGCCGAGATGCACGCCATGATCGAGGCGCCGGCCGCGGTGGGCCCCCGGCACTGGCGCGGACGGCGCGGCCGCCGGCACGCGCAACGCTGGGCCGGCGAGCTGATCGAGCGGGTACGCGCGGGCGCGGTATCCGCCCCGGAGGGCAGCGCACTGGCGGTGGTGGCCGGGCACCGGGACGAACGAGGGCTGCCGCTGCCGCGCCGGATCGCCGCTGTGGAGCTGCTGAACGTGCTGCGCCCCACCGTCGCGGTGGACCGGTACGTGGTCTTCGCCGCGCTGGCGCTGCACGACCACCCGCACTGGCGGGACCGGCTACCGGGCGATGACGCCGCGACCGAGCAGTTCGTGCAGGAGGTACGCCGCTACTACCCGTTCTTCCCGGTCGCCGCGGCCCGGGTCCGCCGCTCGTTCCAGTGGCGCGGGTACGCGTTCCCGCAGGGCCGGCGGGTGCTGCTCGACCTGTACGGCACCAATCACCACCCCGACGTGTGGCCGGAGCCGGAACGGTTCCGCCCGGAGCGCTTCGTGGGCTGGCGCGACGACCCGTTCGGCCTGGTCCCGCAGGGCGGCGGCGACCACTTCACCGGCCACCGCTGCGCCGGTGAGTGGATCACGATCGAGCTGATGAAACGGGCGGTGACGAACCTGACCGGCGCGATGAGCTACCGCGTACCGCCGCAGGACCTGGCGCTCGACCTCGGCGCCATGCCGGCGTTGCCGCCCGGCGGCCTGGTGCTCGACGGGGTACGCCCGGCCGACGGCGCACGCCCGGCCGGTGGGGTACGCCCGCTGCGCTGAACCGGGCGCACCCCTGGCACGGTCAGGCGGCCTGCGGGTGCAGCACGGTACGCAGGCAGCCGTCCTCCTTCTTCTCGAAGATCTCGTAACCCCGGGCGCCCTGCTCCAGCGACATCGGGTGGGTGGCCAGGTAGCCGGGGTCGATCTCGCCGGCCGCTACCCGGTCCAGCAGCATCGGGATGTAGCGCTGGGCGTGCATCTGCCCCATCCGCAGCACCAGGGCCTTGTTCATGGCCGCGCCGAGCGGGAACTTGTCCACCAGACCGCCGTACACGCCGACGATGCTCACCGTGCCGCCCTTGCGGGCCGCCATGATCGCCTGCCGGACCGAGGTGGGGCGGTCGGTCTGTGCGCGTACCGTCTGCTTGGCCTTGTCGTACGCGTAGACCGGGCCGACGTCGTGCGACTCCATGCCGACGGCCTCGATGCAGGCGTCCGGGCCGCGCCCGGCGGTCATCTCCCGCAGCGCCTCCAGCACGTCGGTCTCGGCGTAGTTGATCGTCTCCACGCCGAGGCGCTGCGCGGCGGTGGCGAGCCGCTCCGGCAGCCGGTCGATGACCACGACCCGCTCGGCGCCGAGGATCTGCGCGGACCGGGCCGCCATCTGGCCGACGCCACCGGCACCCCAGACCGCCACCACCTCGCCGCCCTTGAGGTTGCAGAAGTCGGCGGCCATCCAGCCGGTCGGCATCGCGTCGGAGGCGAACACCACCGAGTCGTCCGGCACCCCGTCCGGCACGGTGAACGCGCCGACGTCGCCGAACGGCACCCGGATGTACTCGGCGTGACTGCCCGCGTAGCCGCCCGCCGCGTGCGAGTAGCCGAGGATGCCGGCGGGCGAGTGGCCCCACAGCTTTTCCGTGAAGACCGGCTGCGGGTTGGAGTTGTCGCACAGCGAGAACTGCTCGGTGCGGCAGTACCAGCACGAGCCGCAGGCCACCACGGATCCGACCACGACACGGTCGCCGACGGAGATCCGGCGCACGTCCGGGCCGGTCTCGACCACCTCGCCCATGAACTCGTGGCCGAGGATGTCACCCTCGCGCATCGCCGGCAGGTAGCCGTTGATCAGGTGCAGGTCGGAGCCGCAGACGCTGCTCGCGCGCACCTTGACGATGATGTCGCCGCCGGACCTGACCGTCGGCTCCGGCACGTCCCGCACGGCCAGCTTGCCGACGCCCTCCCAGCACAACGCCCTCACGGTCGTCCTCCCGCCATCAGCTTCTCGCGTACCTTGTCCGTCGCCCGTTCCTGGCGCGGGCTGCGCCCGGACGGGTCGTGCCGGGTGTCGAGCACCTGGCCGGTCTCGACCAGCGACTTGATCCGGCGCAGCGCCGTGCGCAGTCCCAGGTCCGGGTCGCTGCCGCCGACGAGGCCGACCGCCCGCCGGATCGGCCCGGAACGCCACCGCAGCTCGGCCCGGATCTCGGTGCCCCGGTCCTGGGGGGCGGCGGCCAGTTCGACCCGGCCGCGCTGGGCGACCGGCCCGTCGGTGACCCGCCAGCTCAACCGGCCCGGTCCGTCGACGGTGATCTCGGCCCGCCACTCGGTGCCGCCGCCGGCCGGGTCGGCCGCCACACAGCGCCACCGGTTCGCGTCGAGCTGCTCCAGCGTGGCCCACTCGGCCAGCCCCCGGTCGAGCCGTTCCCGGTCGGTCCAGAACCCGATCACCTCGTCCACCGGCCGGTTCACGGTGATCCCGCGGCGCACCACGTACCAGCCGTCCTCCCGGTCGGGTTGGTGCCGGTGCCGCCGACGGGCCACCGTCCGGGTGACTCCGAGCGCGGCCACCGCGGCAGCGCCGGCCAGCGTCCATCTCGTCGCGTTGCTGGGCATCACGTCTCCCTCCGACTCGGACCGTCCGTATCCGGCTGCGCTACCCGACACAGCCCGCCCGAAACGGTTTCAGCAGCCGCATTCCGGGCAAGTCGCGTGACCCGACACGAGGGGGAGGCGACGTGAACCGACCTGCCGCCGCACACCCGCACGACGAGGGCGCCGCGTCCGCGCCGGTCCGGCTGCCGATGGCGTACGTCCTGCCGCTGCGCGCCCGCGACGGCGAGGGCCTGGACGAGCTGACCGGGTACCTGCGCGAGCTGAGCCGCTGGGTCGACGTGGTGGTGGTGGACGGATCGGCGCCGGAGCTGTTCGCCCGGCACGCCGACGCCTGGCGTGGGCTGGTCCGGCACGTACCGCCGGACCCGGCGCTGCGCGGGCGCAACGGCAAGGTGCTCGGCGTGCTCACCGGCGTCGCGCTGGCCCGGCACGAGCACGTGGTGATCGCCGACGACGACGTGCGGTACGACCGGGCGGCCCTGTGCGCGGTGCACCAGCTGCTGGACGGGATGGACCTGGTCCGGCCGCAGAACCACTTCGAACCGCTGCCCTGGCACGCCTGGTGGGACACCGGCCGGACGCTGCTGGCCCGCGTGTTCGGCGGGGACTGGCCGGGCACGCTCGCGGTGCGGCGGAGCACGTTCCTGGCGATGGGCGGCTACGACCCCGACGTGCTCTTCGAGAACCTGGAACTGGTCCGCACCGTGCGCGCGTACGGCGGCAGCACCGCCACCCCGGCGTGGCTGTACGTGCGACGACTGCCGCCCACCGTCGGGCACTTCCTCGGGCAGCGCGTCCGCCAGGCGTACGACGAGACGGCCCGGCCGGTGTGGCTGCTGGCCGCGCTGGCGGTGCTGCCGGCGACGGCTGTCGCGCTCGCCACCCGCCGGCCCGGGCTGCTGCTGCGGGCCGGGCTGGCGACCGTCGCAGTGGCGGAGCTGGGCCGGCGGCGGGCCGGCGGCACCCGGGTCTTCCCGGCGCACACGAGCCTGGCCGCGCCCGCCTGGGTGCTGGAACGCGGGCTGTGCGCCTGGCTGGCGGTGGGCCGGCGGCTGCGCGGCGGGGTGCCCTACGCGGGCGCCCAGGTGCGGACGGCGGCCAACTCCACACGGGTTCTCCGCCGACGGATGACCCGGCGCCGCCCCGACGACCTGGTGCTCTGGGTGGAGACCGGGGCGGTGCCCCCACCACCGTTGCGCGCCGAGGTGTAAGGAAGGGCCCCTTTTCATCGCCTGGGCGGTGAAAAGGGGCCCTTCCTAACGGGAGGCGCGGACCTTCAGGACCGCACCTGCTCGGCGCTGTGCCGGACGTCCTGGGCGGCGGCGCGGCCGTCGTCCTTGACCGTGTGCGCGGCGTCCTGCGCGGTGGCCTTCACCGACTCGGCGGCGTGCTGCGCCGGTTCGCGCAGCTCGTCCTTCAGCTCACCGGCGAACTCGCCCAGCTTCTCCTTCACCACCCCGCCGTGCTCGGCGGCCTTCTCCTTGACCTGCGCGGCGACCTGCTGCTCGCGGCGGGTGGCCGGGATCAGCGAGGAGACCAGCATGCCGACACCGAAGGCGATCACGCCGGCGGCGATCGGGTTGCCCTCGGACTTGCGCCGCACCACCTGCGGCGCCCGGTGCGCGGCGTCGCTCACCGTGGCGGCGGCGGACTGCGCCTTGTCGCCCACCGTGGACGCCATCGAGGAGGCGTGGTCGCCCACCGAGTGGGCGGCGTGGCCGGTGCCGTGGCCGAGATCCGATGCGGTTCCCATCACCTTGTCCTTCACGTTCGTCAGCGCGCTGCGGACGCGCTGCTTGCGGTCGTCGACGATGCGGCTCGGGCTGACCTTGTACGCCAGGGCGTCCACGTCCGAGCTGAGGTTGTTGCGGGTGGCTTCGATCTCGCGGCGGATCTGCTCGGGATCGGTGCTCATCGGGTCACTCCCTCCGGGTGCGGCTTGAGCGCGTCGGGGATGCGCTGCACGCTGTCGTTCGTCTGCTTCAGGCCGCGGATCCGCTCGGCGTTCTTCTTGCCCATCGAGTACAGGACCGCCGCGACAGCGGCCCAGATGACGGCCACGATCAGCGCGGCCAGCCCGGAGTCCATGACGTTGTCGAGGAACTGCCAGATCGCGATCGAGACGAAGAGCGCCACCATGTAGCCGCCGAAGCCGGCGCCGCCGAACAGTCCGGCGGCCTTGCCCGCCTTCTTGCCCTCCTGGCGGATCTCCGCCTTTGCGAGCTCGACCTCCTGGCGCATCAGCGTGGACAGGTCAGTGGTGACCTGACGCATCAGGTCGCCGAGCGAGCTGCCGCGCACCTCGTCGGCGTGGGGCGGGGCACCCGCCGCCTGATAGCCGGGGTCCTGCGTGGGTACGGTCATGCCGTCGCCTCCCTTCTGCCGGTGCGGCCGGTCACGGGCGGGGAGCGCCGGTCGACGGGACACCCGGCAGCGGGTCGGTGCGCTCCGGCGGCGGCAGCGGCTGACCGGTGCCGCCCGCCGGGTCGGCCCAGGTGTTCGGGGCGCCGCCGGTCGGGTAGGTCGCGCCCGGCGCGGAGTAGCCCGGGTCCGGCTCGGCGTAGCTGCCCGGCGTCGGGTCGAGGTAGCCGCCCGGCGGCACCTGGTCCGGCATCTCACGCGCGGTCGGGATGACGGCGGTGCGGTCCGGGTCGTACGCCGGCCGCGCCGCGCTGTCGTCGCCGAGCGCGGTGATGTTGCGGGTGAGCCGTCCGGCGACCACGCCGAGCAACGCCGCGCCGACGAGGAACGTGCCCGGGTTGCGGCGGGCGTAGCTCTTCACCTCGTGGAGGAGGTCGCCCGGCTCGCGCTGCTCCAGCCAGCCGGCCACGCCGTGCACCCGCTCGGCCGCCTGGTGGGCCAGCTCGGTGACCGGGCCGGAGCCGCCGCCCTGCTGCGCCATGGTGCGCATCTCGTCGGCGAGCGAGCGCAGTCCGCTGGCGGCGCGCTGCTGCTGCTGACCGGCCTGCGCGGTGACCTGGCTGCGGGTCTCGCCGTAGAGGTCGCGGGCCTGCCGCTTGGCCTCGCCCACCACCTCCCGGCCCTGCTCCTTGGCGGTCTGCGCCACGGCGCCGCCCGCGTTCGCGGCGTCGGAGCCGACCTGGCGGGCCTGGTCACGTACGCCACCACCACCGTTCGTCGACTGGTACGTGGCCGAACTGGGGGAAAGATCCTGAGTCATGGTGTCCCTTCCGCTCGTGGTTCCCAGCGGGTGTCTTCGGGGGGTACGCGGATTTGTTTCCGCGTGACAATCGCCCTACCCCAGGTCGACGGCTCCATGCCTGATTCGTGAATTCTCTGCGGGAGCGCCCCACCCCGGTCAGACAATGGGGTGCGCGCCCGCCCGGGCGGCGGCGAGTTCCACGGGGGTGACAGGGATGGCACGTGACCTGCGCGAACACGCGACCGCCCGGCCTGCGGTGCAGAAGGTCGCCCTCGCGGCGGCGGCCCTGTTCGCGCTCATCGGCGTGCTCGGTTTCATTCCCGGCATCACCACGCACTACGGCGAGCTGACGTTCGCCGGGCACCACTCCGAGGCGAAGCTGCTCGGGGTGTTCCAGGTGTCGGTGCTGCACAACCTGGTGCACCTGCTGTTCGGGCTGGTCGGTCTGGTGATGGCCCGGCGACTGGCCGGGGCACGGGTCTTCCTGGCCGGTGGCGGCGCGCTCTACCTGGTGCTGTGGCTGTACGGGTTCGCCATCGACCGGGACACCGCTGCCAACTTCGTGCCGGTGAACGACGCCGACAACTGGCTGCACCTGGTCCTCGGTTTCGGCATGCTCGCCGCCGGCCTGCTGCTGAACAACAGCCTCGGCACCGGCACCCGGGTGGAGGCACCCTTCGACCGCCCCTGACCAGGCGCGACACGCCGAGCGGGCGTTTGCCGCGGGCCGTCGCCGGGCAGGAGGACCACCGCGAACGGGTCGAGGAGGTCCGGCGATGCCACGGTGGTTGCGCGACAACATGCTCTCGGTCGCCATGCTCGGCGCGTTCCTGGTCTTCCTGCTGCTGCAGAGCGTCTTCGGCTGGCAGGTGCACAACGAGGAACTGAGCCGGTACGGCGCCGAGCCGCTGAGCTGGTGGGCCTACCTCGGCACCGGGCACTTCGCCGAGGCGGTGTTCGAGAACTGGGAGTCGGAGTTCCTCCAGATGGGCGGCTACGTGCTGCTCACCGCGTACCTGGTGCAGAAGGGCTCGGCCGAGTCGAAGCCGGAGGACCAGACGGACCGGCCGGAGGACAACCGCGACCACGCCGGCCCCGACTCGCCGTGGCCGGTACGCGTCGGCGGGCTGCCGCTCGTGGTCTACCGGAACAGTCTCGCCATCGCACTCCTGATGATCTTCGGGGGCGCGTTCCTGGGGCACCTGTTCGGTGGCGTGGCCGCCTACAACCAGGAGCAGACGCTGGAGAGCGGCGCCGCCCCGATCAGCGCGTGGCAGTTCCTCGGCACCAGCGACTTCTGGTTCCAGTCGATGCAGAACTGGCAGAGCGAGTTCCTCGCCGTCGGCGTGCTGATCCTGCTCAGCGTCGTGCTGCGCCAGCACGCCAGCCCGGAGTCGAAGCCGGTCACCGCGCCGCACGCGCAGACCAGCGCCTGAGCGTCAGGCCGCCGATCAGGCCGCCACCGGCAGCCGCTTGGCGAAGCAGACGCTGTACGGGTTGTCCACGTACTCGCCGTACACCGGGATCGGCTCGTAACCGCTTGATCGGTAGAGCGCGATCGCGGCCGGCAGGTAGGTGCCCGTCTCCAGGCACACCGTGCGGTGCCCGTGCCGGAACGCCAGTTCCTCCAGCGCAACCAGCAACTGCCGGGCGATGCCCCGCCCCCGGTACGCCGGACGCACGTACATCCGCTTCAGCTCGCCGGTCTCGGCGTCGAGCGCCTGGAGCCCACCGCAGCCGACCGCCCGGCCGCCCACCACGGCGGCCAGGTAGTGGATGTCGGTGTGCACGACCGTGACCTGCCCGTCCAGCCCGCCGTCCGCGTCGCGCAGTTCACGCTGCTGGGCGACGACGAGCGCGGCGATCTCCGGATCGGTGGCGGGACGGGACTCGATCAACATGCCCGTACGCTAGATCGGCCGGATTTCGCGCACGTTTCCCGCCACCGGCCCGGAAACGGCTACTCGGCGTCCGCTTCCGCCGCAGGCGCGGCCTCGACCTCGTCCTCCGGCCGGACCCGGCGGGCCTTGCGGGCCGCCAGCCGGTCGGACGCCGACGGCCGGTTCGACTTCTCCTCCAGCCGCACGTCGGTGCCCCGGTTGCCGGGCACGAAGTCGACACCGGCGTAGAGCGTCGGCTGCCAGTCGAACTCCCGGTCACCGATGCGCACCAGGTCACCGGCCTGCGCGCCGGCCTTGGCGAGCTTCTCCTCGACGCCGAGGCGGGCCAGCCGGTCGGCCAGGTAGCCCACTGCCTCGTCGTTGTCGAAGTTGGTCTGCTTGACCCAGCGCTCCGGCCGGCTGCCGCGCACCGTGTACGAGCCGTCCGGCTCGGCCTCGATGGTGAAGCCGGCGTCGTCGACCGCCTTCGGGCGGATCACGATCCGGGTCGGTTCGGCGGGCGGGGCGGCGCGGCGGCCCTGGTCGACCAGCTCCGCCATCGCGTACATCAGCTCGCGCAGGCCCTCGCGGGTGGCGGTCGAGACGTCGAAGACGCGCAGGCCGCGCGCCTCCAGGTCGGGGCGGACGATGTCGGCGAGGTCCTTGCCGTCCGGCACGTCGACCTTGTTGAGCGCGACCAGCCGGGGCCGGTCGGCCAGGCCGCCGTACTGGGACAGCTCGGACTCGATGGCGTCGATGTCGGCGAGCGGGTCGCGGCCGGGCTCCAGCGTCGCGGTGTCGATCACGTGCACCAGCACGGCGCAGCGCTCGACGTGGCGGAGGAACTCCAGGCCCAGGCCCTTGCCGCTGGCCGCACCAGGGATCAGGCCCGGTACGTCGGCGACGGTGAAGGTGTGGTTGTCGACCCGGACCACGCCCAGGTTCGGCACCAGCGTGGTGAACGGGTAGTCGGCGATCTTCGGCTTGGCCGCGGAGATCACCGAGATCAGCGACGACTTGCCGGCCGAGGGGAAGCCGACCAGGCCCACGTCGGCGACGCTCTTGAGCTCCAGCACGACGTCGAGCCGGTCGCCGGGCTCACCCAGCTCGGCGAAGCCGGGCGCCTTGCGGCGGGCGTTCGCCAGTGAGGCGTTGCCGCGCCCGCCCCGGCCGCCTCGAGCCGCCTCGAACGTGGTGCCGACGCCGACCAGGTCGGCCAGCACCTCGCCGTCGAGGCTCTGCACGACGGTGCCGTTCGGCACCTTGATGAGCAGGTCGCGGCCGTTGGCGCCGTCCCGGTTCGAGCCGGCGCCGCCCTTGCCGTTCTCGGCCTTCAGGTGCGGCCGGAAGTGGAAGTCGAGCAGCGTGGTGACCTGCGCGTCGACCACCAGCGACACGCTGCCGCCGTGGCCGCCGTTGCCGCCGTCCGGCCCGCCGAACGGCTTGAACTTCTCCCGGTGGATCGAGACACAGCCGTGCCCGCCGTCGCCGGCCTGCATGTGCAGGACGACCCGGTCAACGAACGTCGTCACGACGCCAATCCTTCCAGCGGGGTCCGCCCCGCACGGGGAAAAGCGAAGCGGGCCGGGACTCGAGGTCCGCGGCCCGCTTCGCAGGAGAACTACTGCTGCGGCACGATGCTGACGGTCTTGCGACCGCGCTTGGTGCCGAACTGCACCGAACCGGCGGCCAGCGCGAACAGCGTGTCGTCGCCGCCACGGCCGACCAGGTCACCGGGGTGGAACTTGGTGCCACGCTGACGGATGAGGATCTCACCCGCGCTGACGACCTGACCACCGAAGCGCTTCACGCCGAGTCGCTGGGCCGCGGAGTCACGGCCGTTACGCGAGCTGGACGCACCCTTTTTGTGAGCCATTGGAGGACGACCTACTTCCCGCTGGAGATGCCGGTCACCTTGACCTGGGTCAGCGGCTGGCGGTGACCCTGGCGCTTGTGGTAGCCGGTCTTGTTCTTGAACTTGTGGATCCGGATCTTCGGGCCCTTGGTGTGCGCGGCGATCTCGCCGGACACCGCGACCTTCGCGAGCTTCGCCGCGTCGGTCACCAGGTCGTCACCGTCGACGAGGAGCACCGCGGTGAGCTTCACCGCGTCGCCGGGGGCACCGGCGAGCTTCTCGACCTCGATCACGTCGCCCTCGGCGACCTTGTACTGCTTGCCGCCGGTCTTGACGATCGCGTACATCGGAGGCGGACTCCCTGTCGTTGAGGCTACTGGCGTCTATTCCACCGCAGTCGGCTGTCACACCGTTCGCGGTCGTTCCCACGGCGTCTCGCCGGGAGCCGTGACACCGGCAGCGCGGGCACGCGGGAACTCGGCACACCAAAGTGCGCCGCAGGCAAGCGTACGCCATACCCGGCCCGGCCCCCAAACCGGGCCCGCGGTCCGCGCCCTCCCGGTGGCCGGCGGACACGACAGAACCCCTGAATCCACCCATAGCGTCCGGATTCAGGGGTCCTGTTCGAGCAGGTCAGAGCCTCACGGCCGGGTACGCCGCCGGGCGCCACCACGGCGCGCCCGCCGGCGCGGGGCGCCGCTGTCGTCGTCGTTGTCGCCGTCACCGATCGCGTCCGGGTCGTCGGCGGCGGCCAGCCGGGCCGAGTCGCCCTCCTGGCTGTCCGCGACCGCCGGCGCGGCCGGTGTGTCCGTCTCGAACCGGGACAGGTCGTAGCCCTGGGTGTCGTAGTAGTCGTCGTCGGTCTCGACCACCTCGGCGACGGTCCGCTCCGGGGCGGCCGGTGCGGCAGGCGCCTCGGCGGCCGGCGGTTGCGCGGCTGCGGCCTCCGGCGCGGCCTCCCCGGCGGGCTTGTCCGCGGCGGCCTTGCGGCCCCGGCGCCGGCCGCTCTTCTCCTCGGCCGGCGCGGTGACAGCCGAGGCGACCGCCTTGACCTTCTCCCCCGCCCCGCCTCGCGGCTTCTCCGGCACCGGCTCGGTGTGGATGATCACGCCCCGGCCCTTGCAGCACTCGCAGGTCTCGCTGAACGCCTCCAGCAGGCCCGCGCCGATGCGCTTACGGGTCATCTGCACCAGGCCGAGCGAGGTGATCTCGGTGACCTGGTGCTTCGTACGGTCCCGGCCGAGGCACTCGGTGAGCCGGCGCAGCACCAGCTCCCGGTTCGACTCCAGGACCATGTCGATGAAGTCGATCACCACGATGCCGCCGAGGTCACGCAGCCGCAGCTGGCGCACGATCTCCTCGGCCGCCTCCAGGTTGTTGCGGGTGACCGTCTCCTCCAGGTTGCCCCCGGAGCCGGTGTACTTGCCGGTGTTGACGTCGACGACAGTCATCGCCTCGGTGCGGTCGATCACCAGCGAGCCGCCCGACGGGAGGAAGACCTTCCGGTCCAGCCCCTTGAGGATCTGCTCGTCGATCCGGTACTCGGCGAACACGTCCGCCACCCCGGCGTGCCGACGCAGCCGCGCCACCAGGTCCGGCGACACGTGCGACAGGTACGACTCGACCAGGTCGTACGCCGGCTCGCCCTCGATGACCAGCTCGCGGAAGTCCTCGTTGAAGAGGTCCCGGACCACGCGGATGACCAGGTCAGGCTCCTCATAGAGCAGCACCGGGGCGCCGCCCTCGGTCGCCTTGGCCTGGATGTCCTCCCACTGCGCCTGGAGCCGCTTGACGTCACGCGCCAGCTCGTCCTCGCTGGCGCCCTCGGCTGCGGTCCGGACGATCACCCCGGCGCCGTCCGGCACCAGCTTCTTCAGCACGTCCCGCAGCCGCTTGCGCTCGGTGTCGGGCAGCTTGCGGCTGATCCCGGAGGCGTTGCCGTTCGGCACGTAGACCAGGTGCCGGCCGGAGAGCGCGATGTGGCTGGTCAGCCGCGCGCCCTTGTGCCCGATCGGGTCCTTCGTCACCTGCACCAGCACCGAGTCGCCGGAGCGCAGCGCCTGCTCGATCGAGCGGGCCCGGCCCTCCAGGCCGGTGGCGTCCCAGTTGACCTCACCGGCGTACAGGACCGCGTTGCGCCCGCGCCCGATGTCGACGAAGGCCGCCTCCATGCTCGGCAGGACATTCTGGACCTTGCCCAGATAGACGTTGCCGGCCATGGTGCCGGACGAGTTCCGCGTGACGTAGTGCTCCACGAGCACGCCGTCCTCGAGCACGGCGATCTGGGTGCGGTCGCCGCGCTGGCGGACCACCATCACCCGGTCCACCGCCTCGCGGCGGGCCAGGAACTCCGACTCGCTCAGGATCGGCGGCCGGGTACGCCGCTGCTCGCGGCCGTCCCGCCGCCGCTGCCGCTTGGCCTCCAGCCGGGTCGAACCGGAGACACCCTGCACCTCGTCGACCGGCTTGCGCGGCTCACGGATCTTGACGACGGTCGGCACACCGTCCTCGGCGGCGGTGTCCGCCTCCCCGGCTCCCCGGCGGCGACGACGGCGACGGCGACGGGTCATCCCCTCGCCCTCGGCCTCCTCGTCCTCCGCGGGCTCCTCGGCCTCGCCCTCGGCGGTCTCGGCCGCGACGGGCTCCTCGCCGTCCTCGTCGTCTGCCTCGTCCGCGCCGCCCTTGCCCCGGCCACGACCCCGGCGGCCCCGGCGACGGCGACGCCGGCCCGCGGCCGTCTCGTCGTCCTCGTCCCCCTCGACGGCCTCCTCGGCCTCGGCGGCGGACTCCTCCTCGGCGACCTCCGGCTCGACCTCGGCCTCGACCGGCTCGACCTCACGGCGGCCGCGACGGCGGCGCCGGCCGGTCTCGACCGCTTCCTCGATCGGCTCCTCCGCCGCCGGGTACGTCACCTGGACGGCGGGCGCCTCGTCGGGCTGCGGCGCCATGAACAGGACGGTCGGCGCGGAGAGCGCGGCACGACGGCGGCGGCTGGTGGGCGGCGGCGTCTCGGCCGGCTCCTCGGCCACGCGCGGCACGGCGGCGCCCGTCGACACGGCGCCCGTCGCGTCCGCCGGGCCGCCGCTGCGGGCCAGGTCGACCTCCTGGGTACGCGCGGCAGCGGCGCCCGCGTCCTCGACGGTCCCGCTCTCGGCGTCCTCGTCCTCGACGTCCTCGACGGTGCTCTCGGCGGCGCCGGTGCTCGCCGTACCGGCGGCGGCCCTGCTCCCGCTGGTGGTCTTGTCGCCGGCGGCGGTGGTCTCGGTGGCGGCGCGCCGGCGGGTACGGGCCCGCCCGCCGGTCCCGGCGGCGCTCTCTTCGGTGGCGGTCCCGCCCGGGGCGGTGGCTTCGCCGCCGTCGATGTCGGCGCGTCCCTCAGCGATCAGATCGCCACCGGGCGCGGACACCGGCCCGTCGATCATGCCGTCCGCGGGCATCTGCCCCGCGGCGGCGGCCTCGTCCGGGGCGACGGTCTCGGCAGCCGGCGTGGCCTTGCGGCGACGGGTCCGGGTCACCTTGACCGGCGGCACGACCTCCTCCGAGGCGGCCTCCACCCCGGCTGCGGCCACCGGCTCCTCGACCGCCTTCGCCGGCGTCGCCTTACGACGCCGCCGGGTGGTCTTGGGCGCGGTGTCCAACTCACCGGCGATCGGTGCGAACACCTCGGCCTGCGGCGACTCGCCGCTGCCGGTCACCGCGGTGGACGCCTCGACCGGCGCGTCGGTCTGCTCCGGCTGGTTCAGCGGAGCGGCCTTGCGGCGGCTGGCCCGCTTACGGGCCGGCGGCTTGGTCTCGGCGACGCCCTCCACGGTGCCTTCCGTGGTGGCTCCCTCGGCGCCGGCCGGGGTCGCGCTCGCGGCGCTGCCGGAGGCGGTGGCGGCACTGTCGGCGGTCGTCCCGGTCGGCTCTGCGCCGGTCCGTTCGCCGCCCTCGGGCTCGTTCTCGAGCATGGACGTTCTCCAGTTCTGGCCGCCCCGGGCGCGGGTGAGCGCTGCCACGCAGGGTTGCCGCAAAGGTGTTTCCGCCGGGCGCGCAAACGCGCGACCGCCGAAGTCTGCCTGCCAGAGCGTTGACCGACGGTCAGCGCTCTCCGATGGTTGCCCCGTCGCGATCCGCTTCCAACGGATCGACGATCTCGCCCTGCGCGGTCAGCGTGCCCTGCGCCACCCGGATCACCTTCGGGGTGACCGGCGGCTCCAGGGCGGCCACCGCGCGGAGGCCGGACAGGACGTCATCGGGCCGAACGGACGGGGTGACCTGCCGCACGACCAGTTCGAGTATCGCACACGGTACGGCCGCCGCCCCGGAAGGCGTCTCAGCCGGAGCCATCACATCGATGGATACCACTGCTGCCCGGGCATCGAACGTACGCCGTCCCTGCTTGGTCATCCGCTCGACCTGGATCTCGTCGGCGGCGGTGAAGGCCGCCACCGCCTGCGCGAGCACCTTCGGGTCGACCTCGGGCAACTCGATGCGCCAGTACGACGCCTCGATCCGGTCGGCCAGGCTGCCACCGGTGGCCTCCACCGCGTCGAGCACGTCGAGTCCGGGCGACAGGGCGCCGTCGAGGGCTTCGCGCAGCTTCGCCGGGTCGACCGGCTCACGGAGCCCGATCTCCAGGTACTCGGCCTCACTCGCCACCCCCGTCGGGGCGGCCGAGGCGTACGAGATCTTCGGGTGCGGGGTGAACCCCTGGGAGAAGGCGATCGGCACGCCGGCCCGGCGCAGCGCGCGCTCGAAGGCCCGGGCGAAGTCCCGGTGCGAGGTGAACCGCAACGGCCCACGCTTGGCGTACCGGATACGGACCCGCTGGACGACAGGGGCCTGGCCGCCCTCGGGTTGAGGCTTTCTGGCGATCGTGAGCTCCTCGGCTGTGCCTGCGTATCGGTCTCATCCTGACGCAGCGCCCACCACGCCCCACACCCGGGGCCACCCCACCCACCCCAAACCCACCCAAACCCCACCCGCCCTCGCCCCGCACCAGCCCCGCACCCGCCCCGTTGATCATGAAGTTAGCGGCGAAGTCGATCTCCGAATGTGCCGCCAACTTCATGATCGTCGGGCCGAGGCGGGCCGGGTGGGTGGGCGCGGGCGTGCGGGTGCGGTGCGGGTGCGGGTGGGGGTGGGGGTGGGCGCGGGACCGGGCGGTAGCGGGGTGGGTCAGGAGCGGTTGTCGCCGGGTGGGGCGTAGGGGCTCTGGCCGGGTGGGGCGTGGTGGGCCTGCCCCTGGGGCGGGTAGGCGCCGTCGCCCGGCGGCGGGTACGCCCCCGGCTGGGGGTATCCGCCCTGCTGGGGATACCCGCCCGGGTGGGGGTGCGCGCCGGGCTGCGGGTAGCCGCCGGGTGTGCCGTAGCCGGGCGGCGGGGCGGTCGCCTGACCGGCGGGCACCGGTGGGCCCTGCCCGTTCAGCCGGTCCAGTTCGTCGTCCGGGATCGCGGCCCGGGCCAGCTCGCGCCGGTGACGGCGGCGGTTCCAGATCAGGAACGCCACGAGCGCCAGCAGCACCACCAGCGCCACGGCGATGCCGATGCCGATGACCATCACCTGCTGGTCGGTGGGGCCGCCTCGGTCGCCGTACTTCGTCACGTCGAAGTTGTCGTCCTCGGCGGCGGCCGGTGGCGCTGACGCGCTCGGCACGGCAGCCCCGAGCAGCGGGTTCGCCGACACCCCCGGCACGTCGGCGGTGAGCGCCGCCACCGGGTCGATCCGGCCGAAGCCGAACCGGGGGTCGCGGCCGGGCGGTCCCGCGTCCCGGGCGGTGCGGATGATCCGGTTGATCACGTCGGGTGCGGAAAGCTTCGGGTACTTCGACCGGATCAGCGCCGCGACGCCGGAGACTACGGCGGCGGCGTCGGAGGTGCCGTCACCCCAGCCGTAGCCCCGGTCCGGTCCGATGTTGTAGACCTCGTCGCCGGGCGCGGCGATCACCGCCTCCGGCCCCGAGGCCGATCCGGACCAGAATCCCCCGCCCCGGACCGTGCCGGTCACCGCGATCACGCCGGGGATCTTGGCGGGTGAGGTGACGTCCGGGCCGGCCTGCCGGGCGTTGCCTGCGGCGGCCACCACGACCACGTCGCGCTCCAGCGCGTACCGGATCGCGGCCGCCTCGACCTCCTCCACGGCGCCGGCACCGCCGTACGACAGGTTGAGCACCTTCGCCCCGCCGTCGACGGCCATCCGGATGCCCCGCGCGGAGTCGTCCGAGGTGAACGCGTCGCCGGCAGGCTTCCGGATGGGCAGGATCCGGGCGTCGGGCGCGATGCCCACCACCCCGGTCCCGTTGGCCGCGATGATCCCGGCCATGTGGGTGCCGTGACCGTCCGGGTCGCGCCGCCCGTCGCCGGAATCGCGGGTGCTTCCCCCGGCCAGCAACTGGCCCCGCATGTCGGGGTGCCCCGCGTCGACGCCGGTGTCCACCACGCCCACGACGACACCCCGGCCGGTGGAGATCTGGTGCGCCCGGTCGATCCGAAGCTCGTCCAGGTACCACTGCTCGGCGCGACGCGGAGCGGCGACCGCCGGCTGGGCGGCGCCCAGCAGCATCAGTCCGGCAAACAGGCCGGCAGCCACCGGCCGGAGCGCGCCGACGTGCACCTTCATCCGTCCGTCCTCATCGCAGGATGCCCGGGGACGCACCGTCACCGGCGCCCCACGGATCGTCGTCCTCAGTCAACCATGAAGAGTGCCCTGCCGCGTCGCCGCCGTGACCGGCGCCGCCGTGACCGCCCATCATCCCGCCGCCCATCATTCCGGCGCCGGCCATCCCGCCACGCGCACCGGCCGCGCCGCCCGGGCCCGCCGCGGCCGCCGCCTTCAGCGCGCTGGCCGCGCTGGTCAGCGGCGGAACCTTGCCGTTGCCGCCGCCGACCATGCCGGGCAGCCCGCCCATGGCCATGCCGCCGGCCGCGCCGATCCCACCGCCGCCGATCCCACCGGCCGAGCCCAGGCCGGCGCCCCCGCCGCCGAAGCCGCCGCCACCGGCGCTCAGTCCACCCGCGCCACCGCCGACGCCGCCGGCGCCCAGGCCGAGCGTGCCCGGCCCGCCGGCGGTGACCGTGCCGGGCCCGCCCGCGCCGGCCAGACCGCTGCCGTACTCCGGTGTGCCCGAGCCGGGGGCGCCACCGAGCTCGGGGATACCCCCGGTGGTCGGCGGGGTGTAGGAGCCGCCGCCCGGCAGGCCGCCGCCGGGCCCACCGGGGGGCGGCGTGTACGAGCCGCCACCGGGCGTGCCACCACCGATGCCGGTGCTGCCGATGCCCGGCATCGGGCCGCCGCCGGGCATACCGCCGCCGGGCATACCGCCGCCGGGCAGGCCACCACCGGGCAGGCCACCACCGGGTACGCCCGACGGGGGAACACGCGGGTCGCCCCGGTAGCCGTCGCCGAAGTCGTTCTTGGGCTGGGGTACGGCCAGCTTGGGGCGCTCGGCCTCGACCGCGGCCGGCAACGGCGACATCGCCGCGTTGGCCGCCTTCTGGTTGTCGTTGTACCAGTTGTCGAGGTGCGACTTGGTGTCCCACCAGCCGCCGCGCTTCTGGTCGCTGGCGTTGCCGTCGATCTTCATGGTGGCTTCGAGGTCGTCGGCCTTGTCGCGGAACGCGCCGTCGGCGTACAGGGACTGGTTGCCCTGGTAGTCGCTGCGCAGGGCGGCGAGGAAGCCGGACTGGCTCTCCCCGTCGCGGGCGTCGTCCAGCTCGGTGCCGCCGGGCAGGCTCCACTCGTTCCAGCCGAAGTTGTCCATCAGCGGAATCGGGATGCTCGCCACCGTCTTGCGGATGTCACCCTCGATCCGCGACAGCGCGCCACTGACGTTGCTGGCGTGCGTGATGAGGTCCTCGATGTCCTTGCCGATCTCGGACAGGTGCTCGCGGTACGCGTCGCCGCCGCTGCCCTTCCAGCCGGCGAGCATCCCGGGCAGGCCGCCGGTGTGCGGGCGCTCCTGGCCGGCCGCGATCGGACCGACGAACGACCGGCCGACGAGGGAGTCGCGCAGGTGGCCGAGAGCGGTGGAGAGGTTGCTCCACCCCGAGCCGACCACGCCGACGGTGTACGGATCCGCCGACAGCGTCACCTCGCGGACACAGCGTTCCCAGGTTGCTCCAGCCATGACCGTCTCCTCTCTCAGGCCGGGTACGGATAGGTGGGCGGCTCGGCGCCGCCGGGCGGCGGAGCAGCGGACTCCAGCAGCCGTTCGATGTCCTTGCCGTTCGCGGCGTTGCGCTCCTCGGCATCGCGGAACGCCTTGGCGATGTCCTCGGTGCCCTTCTTCAGGCCGGCCAGCTTGGCGGAGAGGCCCTTGAGGTGGGCCTCCATGTTGGCCGTGGAGCGTTCCAGCGCCTGCCACTGCAACCGGGCGTCGGCGAACGCGCCGAACGGGGTGCCGTTGGACATGATCTGCGGGCTGTTGCTGTCGCCCTTCATGTTCTCCTTGATGCGCTCCATCTCCCAGGAGATGGTGTCCTCGACGTACTGCTTGAGGCGCTCGATGTACTCGGCCGCCGCATCCAGGTCCTCGACGCTGACGTGCAGATCGCCGGTGTCCGGCGGATTGATGCCCATGCTGCCTGTCCTCCCCGCTACCGGCCCGGCCGGTCCATTACGGACGCAGCGTATCGAGGAAGGACCAGTCGGGGCACCCCCACCCCGCGTACCACGGCGGTCACCGGAGACGACGGAGCGCGGGAACCCGTGTCGGGTTCCCGCGCTCCGGTGCGTGCGGGCGGGCTCAGCCCTGGGCGGCGGCGGGCAGCTTCAGCCCGTTGACCGGGGTGAGCGGCAGCAGCTTGCGGCCGGTCGGGCCGATCTGGATCTCGGTGTCCATGGACGGGCAGACGCCGCAGTCGAAGCAGGGCGTCCAGCGGCAGTCGTCCTGCTCGTACTCCGACAGCGAGTCCTGCCAGTCCTGCCAGAGCCAGTCCTTGTCGAGGCCGGAGTCGAGGTGGTCCCAGGGCAGGACCTCCAGCTCCTCGCGCTCGCGGGTGGTGTACCAGTCGAGGTCCACGCCGTACGCCGGCAGCACCTCGGCGGCGGCGTCCACCCACCGCTGGTACGAGAAGTGCTCGCTCCAGCCGTCGAACCGGCCGCCGTTCTCCCAGACCTTGCGGATCACCGCGCCGACCCGGCGGTCGCCCCGGGACAGCAGGCCCTCGATCAGCGACGGCTCGCCGTCGTGGTAGCGGAAGCCGATCGCCCGGCCCAGCGACCGGTCGCTGTTGATGGCCTGCTTGAGCAGCTTGAGCCGGCCGTCGATGACCTCCGGCCGCTCCATCGAGGCCCACTGGAACGGGGTGTGCGGCTTCGGCACGAACCCGCCGATGGAGACCGTGCAGCGGATGTCCTTGGACCCGGTGGCGGCGCGGCCGGCCCGGATCACCTCGTGCGCCATGTCGGCGATCTCCAGGACGTCCTCGTCGGTCTCGGTGGGCAGGCCGCACATGAAGTAGAGCTTCACCTGCCGCCAGCCGTTGGAGTACGCGGTGACCACGGTGCGGATGAGGTCTTCCTTCGACACCATCTTGTTGATCACCTTGCGGATCCGCTCCGACCCGCCCTCGGGGGCGAAGGTCAGACCGGTCCGGCGGCCGTTGCGGGACAGCTCCTGGGCCAGGTCGATGTTGAAGGCGTCCACCCGGGTCGACGGCAGCGACAGCGAGACGTTGGTGCCGGCGTACTGCTCGGCCAGGCCGGAACACATGTCGCCGATCTCGGAGTGGTCGGCCGACGACAGCGACAGCAGGCCCACCTCGTGGAAGCCGGAGAACTCCAGCCCTTGCTGCACCATCTGGCCGACGGTGGTGATCGACCGCTCCCGCACCGGGCGGGTGATCATGCCGGCCTGGCAGAAGCGGCAGCCCCGGGTGCAGCCCCGGAAGATCTCCACCGCGTACCGCTCGTGCACCGTCTCGGCGAGCGGGACCAGGGGCTTCTTCGGGTACGGCCAGGCGTCCAGGTCCATGGTCGTGCGCTTGTGCACCCGGAACGGCACGTCCGGGCGGTTCGGCACGACCCGCTGGATCCGGCCGTCCGGCAGGTAGTCGACGTCGTAGAAGCGCGGCACGTAGACGCTCTCGGTCCGGGCCAGCCGCAGCAGCAGCTCGTCCCGGCCGCCCGGGGAGCCCTCCGCCTTCCACTCCCGCACGATGGCGGTGATCTCCAGCACAGCCTCCTCGCCGTCGCCGAGCACCGCGGCGTCGACGAAGTCGGCGATCGGCTCCGGGTTGAACGCGGCGTGCCCGCCGGCCACGATCACCGGGTCGGCGTCGGTGCGGTCGGCGGCGAGCATCGGGATGCCGGCCAGGTCGATCGCGGTGAGCAGGTTGGTGTAGCCCAGCTCGGTGGAGAACGAGACGCCGAACACGTCGAAGTCACGCACCGGGCGGTGGGCGTCGACGGTGAACTGCGGCACGCCGTGGGCGCGCATCAGCTTCTCCAGGTCCGGCCAGACCGCGTACGTCCGCTCGGCCAGCACGTCGGGCAGCTCGTTGAGCACCTCGTACAGGATCTGCACGCCCTGGTTGGGCAGGCCCACCTCGTACGCGTCCGGGTACATCAGCGCCCACCGGACGGTCGCGGCGTCCCAGTCCTTGACCACGGCTCCCAGCTCTCCACCCACGTACTGGATGGGCTTGGTCACCTGCGGCAGCAACGGCTCCAGCCGGGGCCAGACCGAGTTGGCGGCGGTGGGACGCGGGGTCGTGGACGGGGCACTCATGATGCCCAAGCGTACGCGGTGCCCCCGCCCTCTCCCGCGCCCGCGCCCGTGTCCACCGCGTTGATCAAGGAGTTCGCGGACTGTCCCGCGCTCCCACCGGACACGAACTCCTTGATCACCGGAGTGGGGGGCCCGGGGCGGGCGGGATTCGTCCCGGGTGGCGGGGCGGTACTAACCTCGCAACGGGCGCGAGAGGAGATAGCCGCGATGCCGCAGCCGCAGCCGGGGGCGGACCGGCCGGCCGACGGGGCCGAGATGCCGTCCGTCACCGAGCCGGCGACCGCCGCCGACACCGAGGACGCCGCCGGCGCCTCGGCTCCGGCGTCCCCGTCCACCACGCCGGAGGGCGCCGACGACCGGACGGCCGAGGAGCCGTCCGGCGCCGCCGAGAGCAGGGCGCACGACGGTACGCCCCGCCGCCCGCCGTCCGCCGTCGCGCCGGATGAGCAGCCGCACCGCGCCGAGCCCGGTGACCAGCCGTCCGGCGGCGCGGCGCCCGCCTCCCCGCCCGACGTCCCGGTCACGCCGAGCCCGGCGACCCCGCCCCCCGGCCGATCGACGACCTGTCCGGCATCGAGGAGAACGCAGCCGGCACCCGCCGAGCAGTCGGAGCAGGTCGAGCCCGCGCAGCAGGACGGACGGGCGCTGCCGGAGGACCGCCCCGAATCGTCCGAGCAGGCCGAACCGGCACGGCGGGACGAACGAGCCGAACCGGCGGGCGAGCCGGCAGACCCGGCCGACACCGCCGCGCTCGACGACACGAGCCAGCACGCGCCGGCGAGCACGACGACCGCCGACGCCCTCACCGGCGACGCCGGAACGCCGGCCGACGCGCCCACGGACAGCGAGGCCCCGACCGCCGACGCCGGAACACCTGCCGACATCGACGCCACCCCGCCCGTCCCGGTGACCAGGGCGCGCGGATCCGCAGCGGTTCCCGGCCGCACCACGCCCGTCCCCGCTCCGCGTACCGGGGGCCGGCCGGATCCGACCCGCATCGACGTCGCGGCGCAGCCACCGCCGGCCGCGACCACGCCGGATCCCACCAAGGTCGAGAACGCCCCGGAATCCATGCGGGCCGGGAACACGCCGGACCCGACCCGCGTGGAGAACGCCCCGAACCCGACCCGGGTCGAGGCGCCCCGCTGGAGCGGTTCGGCAGCCGTCCCGCCACCGCCGGCACGCCGGCCCGCCTGGGGCGAGTCCGCCGAGCCCACCCCGGTGCCGCCGCTCGCGTCGCCGGAACACGCCACGCCTGTCGACCCGTGGGCGGGGGTGGACACCACCGGCTGGGAGCTGCACGCCCCGGAGCTGCCGCCACCGACGCCGACGCTGCCGTACACCGCGCCCTGGGCCGTGCCGAACAATCCGCACCCGGCCCACCCGGCGCCACCGGCGGCGCACCCTGCCCCGCCACCGGCCCGTCCCGCGCCGCCCGCCGCCCGGCCGGTCTCGCCCCCGCCGCACAGCGCCCCGTACCCCGGACCGGCCCGGCCGGTCTCGCCGCCGCACCATCCCGCTCAGCCCGCCGCCCGGCCCCTGCCGCCCGCGACGCCCGTCGCGCCGCCGGCGAAGCCCGGGCGGCCGCCGAAGCAGCGCCGGGGCAAGGCCGGTCCGCCTGTCGCACCGCCGCCGGGCTGGCAGCAGCCGCCGAAGCGGACCCGCCGCCGGCGCCGCTGGCCCTGGGTGCTGCTGCTCTCCGTCGCCTGCTGCTGCGGGCTCCCGCTCTGGTGGTTCCAGCCGATCTCCACCCAGTACCCGGCCAGCGCCACCCTCCCGGACCAGATCGACTCGATGCGGCTACGCCAGGACGACAGCAGCCGGGCCGCCGCCGAGGAGCTGAAGTCCCGGGTACGCGAGTCGAACCTGCTGGCCGAGGACACGTTCGCCGGCATCTACAGCACGAGCGACGGCAAGCGGGTGACGTTGTTCGGCAGCACCGGGCTGCGGTTCAGCCCGGAGTCGGACGCCAAGTCGGAGATCGAACGTCTCGCCGGGGACTACGCCCTGCAGGAGCCGGTGGTGGTGGACACCGGCGTACGGGGACGCCACGAGCGCTGCGCCGTCGGCCGCGCGGACGGCGACTCGGTGGTGGTCTGCGTCTCGGCCGACCACGGCAGCCTCACCACCGGCGTGTTCACCCGGCTGTCGGTGGACGACAGCGGACGGCTGCTGAACGACCTGCGCCAGCGCGTGGTGGTGCCGAAGTCCTGACCGCTCAGGCGGTCTGATCGCCGCCGGTCTGGCCGCCGGTGGCCTGGTCGGCGCGCTTCGGGGCGTAGCGCGGGACGTACTCCTGGCCGCTGAGCTTCTGGATCTCGGCCATCATCTCGTCGGTCATCGCGCGCAGCGACGTGCGGTCGTCGGGACGGCCGGTGAAGTCCAGCGGCTTGCCGAACTTCATGGTGATCTTGGCACGACCCGGTCGCGGGATCCGCGTACCGATGGGCTGGGCCTTGTCGGTGCCGGTCACGCCGACCGGGATGATCGGCACGCCCGCGGCGATCGCCAGCCGGACGGTGCCGGTACGCCCGCGGTAGAGCCGCCCGTCCGGGGAACGGGTGCCCTCCGGGTAGACGGCGACCAGGTCGCCGGCCTTGAGCACCGGGATCGCCGCGTCGAACGCGGTGAGCGCGGCCCGGCCGCCGGCCCGCTCGACCGGGATGGCGCCCAGCCCGGTGAGCACGAACTTCGAGAAGCCGCCCTTGAGGCCGGTGCCCGTGAAGTACTCCGACTTGGCCCAGAACGCCAGGTGCCGGGGCACCACGGTGCCGAGGAGCAGTTCGTCGGCGACGGAGAGGTGGTTGCTGGCGAAGATCGCGCCGCCGGTCGCCGGGATGTGCTCCAAACCCTCCACGTGCGGACGGAAGGCCAACCGGAGCGCGGGCGCCACGGTGAGCTTGCCGATGGTGTAGAGCAGGGGCACGGGTCCTCCGGCGGTCGTACGTGAAACAGGCGCTGTCACGGTAGCCGACGCGGCCGTCCGCCACCGAGCGGGTGGCCCGCAGTCCACTCGCTGGGTGCGGGCCCTCCTCCACCCGAGAGGGTGCAGGAGGGCCCGGTCCGCTCACACCTTGCGGACCGTCACGGTCACGCGCTCGCCCTCGCCGGCTTCGCCGGCGAAGCCGTCGAGGCCCTCGGCGAAGTCGATGCTGTCGGCGAGCACCTCCCGCGCCACGAACCCGGTGTACGCGGCGACCGCCGCCCGCACCTCCTCGGACGCCGAGACCGCCACCGTGATCCGGTCGGAGATGTCCAGATCGGCGTCGCGGCGGGCCTGCTGCACGACCCGGACCACGTCCCGGGCCAGCCCCTCGGCGGCGAGTTCCGGCGTGACCTCGGTGTCCAGCACGACCACTCCCTCACCACCTGGTAGCGGCGCGGAGTGCTCGGCGTCGGCGGCGACCAGGCGCAGCTCGTACTCGCCCTCGGCCAGCGTGACCCCGGCGGCGACCGGGGCGCCGTCGCGCAGCTCCCACTCCCCCGCCTTGACCGCCTTGATGACCTGCTGGACGGCCTTGCCGACGCGCGGGCCGAGCGCCCGCGGCACCACGGTGAGCACCTGCTGGCAGTACGCGGACACCTCGCCGGTGAGCACGACCTCCTTGACGTTGACCTCGTCGGCGACCAGATCGGCGAAGGGCCGCAGCTGGGCGGCGACGGGCGACGCCACGGTGAGCGTCGCCAGCGGCAGCCGTACCCGCAGGCCCTTGGCCTTGCGCAGCGACAGCGCCGCCGAGGCGACCGCCCGGACGTTGTCCATCGCGGAGACCAGCTCGTGGTCGGCCGGGAACTCCTCCGCCTGCGGCCAGTCGGTCAGGTGCACCGACCGCTCGCCGGTCAGCCCGCGCCAGATCTCCTCGGCGGTCAGCGGCGCCAACGGCGCCACCACCCGGCAGAGCGTCTCCAGCACGGTCCACAGCGTGTCGAACGCGTCCGCGTCGCCGGCCCAGAACCGGTCCCGGGACCGGCGCACGTACCAGTTGGTCAGCGCGTCCAGGTAGGACCGCACGGTGGCACAGGCGCCGGAGATGTCGTACGCGTCCATCTGCGCGCCGACGGTCGCGACCAGCTCGTTCGTCTTCGCCAGCACGTACCGGTCGAGCACGTTCGCCGAGTCGGTACGACGACGCGCGGTGTAGCCGTCGGCGTTGGCGTAGAGCGAGAAGAAGTACCAGACGTTCCACAGCGGCAGCAGCACCTGGCGCACCGCGTCTCGGATGCCCGACTCGGTGACCGCCATGTCGCCGCCGCGCAACACCGGCGAGGACATCAGCATCCACCGCATCGCGTCCGACCCGTAGGAGTCGAACACGTGGTAGACGTCCGGGTAGTTGCGCAGGCTCTTGGACATCTTGCGGCCGTCCGAGCCGAGCAGGATGCCGTGGCTCAGGCAGTTGCGGAACGCCGGCCTGTCGAACAGCGCGGTGGCCAGTACGTGCATGGTGTAGAACCAGCCGCGGGTCTGCCCGATGTACTCGACGATGAAGTCACCCGGGTAGTGGTGCTCGAACCACTCGCGGTTCTCGAACGGGTAGTGCACCTGGGCGAACGGCATCGAGCCGGACTCGAACCAGCAGTCCAGCACCTCCGGCACCCGGCGCATCATCGACTTGCCCGTCGGGTCGTCCGGGTTGGGGCGGACCAGGTCGTCCACCGCCGGCCGGTGCAGGTCGGTCAGGCGTACGCCGAAGTCCCGCTCGATGTCGGCCAGCGAACCGTAGACGTCCACCCGCGGGTAGTTCGGGTCGTCGGAGCGCCACACCGGGATCGGCGAGCCCCAGAACCGGTTCCGGCTGATCGACCAGTCCCGGGCGTTGGCCAGCCACTTGCCGAACGAACCGTCCTTGATGTGGCCGGGCGTCCAGTTGATCTGCTGGTTCAGCTCGACCATCCGGTCCTTGAACGTCGACACCGCGACGAACCACGACGACACCGCCTTGTAGACCAGCGGGGTGTCGCAGCGCCAGCAGTGCGGGTAGGAGTGGGTGTAGGTGTCCTGCCGCAGCACCACCCCCCGCTCCTTCAGCTCCCGGATCACCGGCTTGTTCACGTCGAAGACCTGCTCGCCCTGGTACGGCGGCACCAGTGCGGTGAACCGGGTGTGGTCGTCCACCGTCACGACGGTGGGGATGCCGGCGGCGTTGCAGGTGTTCTGGTCGTCCTCGCCGAAGGCGGGCGCCAGGTGGACGATCCCGGTGCCGTCCTCGGTGGTGACGAAGTCCGCGCCGAGCACCTGGTAGGCGTTCTCCCCGGCCGGCTCGACCAGGAAGTCGTACAGCGGCGTGTAGCGGCGTCCGACCAGGTCGCGGCCGTACACGGTGCCGACCTGCTCGTATCCCTCCAGCTCCTTGGCGTACGCGCCGAGGCGCGCGGCGCCGACGACGTAGCGCTCACCGTCGCGTTCCAGCAGCGCGTACTCGATGTCGGGGCCGACGGCGAGCGCCAGGTTCGACGGCAGCGTCCACGGCGTGGTCGTCCAGACGCCCAGCTTGACCGGCCCGCGCAGCGGTTCCGGCGCGTTCTCGTCGGCGGTCAGCTCGAACCAGACGGTGAGCGTCGGGTCGTGCCGGTCCCGGTAGACGTCGTCCATCCGGGTCTCGGTGTTCGACAGCGGCGTCTCGCACCGCCAGCAGTACGCGAGCACCCGGAAGCCCTCGTAGACCAGGCCCTTGTCGTGCAGGGTCTTGAAGGCCCACATGACGCTTTCCATGTAGTCCAGGTCGAGCGTCTTGTAGTCGTTGGCGAAGTCGACCCAGCGGGCCTGCCGGGTGACGTACCGCTCCCAGTCGTGGGTGAACTCCAGCACCGACGTGCGGCAGGCGTCGTTGAACCGGGCCACGCCGAGGTCGAGGATCTCCGCCTTGGTGGTGATGCCGAGCTGCTTCTCGGCCACCACCTCGGCGGGCAGGCCGTGGCAGTCCCAGCCGAACCGGCGCTCGACGTGCTTGCCGCGCATGGTCTGGTAGCGCGGCACCACGTCCTTGACGTAGCCGGTGAACAGGTGGCCGTAGTGCGGCAGGCCGTTGGCGAACGGCGGGCCGTCGTAGAAGACGTACTCGTTCTCGCCGTCGCGGCCGGCGTCGCGGGCCTCCACCGACGCCTCGAAGGTCTTGTCGGCCGTCCAGTGCTCCAGCACCCGGCGCTCGACCGCGGGCAGGTCCGGGCTCGCCGGGACACCGGCGCCGGTCGGGTCGTGCAACGGATAGGCCATCGCCTGTCGCTCTCCCTCAGCAGCTCACTCGTCTGTGGTCTGCGAGGACGAGCCGAATCCGGTACGCCGTGACCGGCGTTCCGGGCGTGGCCCGCGGTACCACCCCGCTTGGCGGCCGAGGTGCGACCGCCCGCTCGTTGGCCGGCTGTGACGGGCCGTCCCGTCCGGTTCTACTGAGCCGGTCACCCGGCCGTTCTTCCGGAGGCTCGCCGGTGATGGCCGGGTCGTCGCCTGTGCGTTCAAGCGTACTCGACCCCCCACCCACCGCGCCGCCGAGTATCTCCCGCCCCACCCCACCCCGCCTCCACCCCGCCTCCACCCCGTGTGTCAGCGGTGGGACGGGGCCGGGAGGGTGGTGGTCCAGAGGGAGACGCCGGAGCGGTCGCGCAGGTGGACCGTGAGCGCCGCCGACGGGCCGTCGATGGTCACCTCGCCGAAGTGCTGGAAGCCCTCGGCCGGTGAGGTGTTGGCGCGCGGCGGCGCGTGCACGAAGACCGCCTTCGGGCCGAACGTGCCGTCCAGCGCGTTCGGCCCGAACGCACCGGCGTGCGCCGGGCCGGAGACGAACTCCCAGAACGGGCTGAAGTCCCGCACGGCGGCGCGCGCCGGGTCGTAGTGGTGGGCGGCGGTGTAGTGCACGTCGGCGGTGAGGAACACCAGCCCGGTCACCCCGGCCCGGTGCGAGGCGCGCAGCACCTCGGCGAACTCCAGTTCCCGGCCGGCCGGCGCGCCGTGGTCGCCCTGCGCGACACCCTCCTGGGCGTCTGACCCGTCCGGCACCACCACGCCGATCGGCAGGTCGTTGGCGATCACCTTCCAGGTGGCGCGGGACGCGCGCAGCTCCCGGATCAGCCACTCCCGCTGCGCCGTGCCGAGCAGGCCGCGACTGCGGTCCGCGTACGTGTTGCCGTCGTTCGGGTCCTTGTAGGTGCGCATGTCCAGCACGAACACGTCCAGCAGCGGCCCGTACGACAACTTGCGGTACATCGGCCCGCCCGACGGCACCGGCAGCCACTCGTGGAACGCCTGCCGGGCCCGGGCGGCGAGCACGTCCACGCGCTTCTCGCCGTACCTGTCGTCGGTCAGGATCTCCCCCGGGTACCAGTTGTTCACCACCTCGTGGTCGTCCCACTGGTTGATCTGCGGCACCTCGGCGGCGAACGCCCGCAGGTGCTCGTCGAGCAGGTTGTACGCGAACTGCCCCCGGTACTCGGCGAGCGTCTCGGCCACCTTGCTCTTCTCCGGCGTCACCAGGTTGCGCCAGGTGCGGCCGTCCGGCAGCACCACGCTCTCGGCCAGCGGGCCGTCGGCGTACACGGTGTCGCCGCTGCACAGGAAGAAGTCCGGGCGGCGTTCCCGCATGGCCCGGAAGATCGCCAGGCCGTCGAAGTCGGTGCTGATCCCCCAGCCCTGCCCGACGATGTCGCCGGTCCACACGAACCGCACGTCACGCCGCTGGTGCCGCCCGGGGGCGGTGGCGAACGAACCGGTCAGCGGCTCGCTGCACAGGCCGTGCCGGTCCAGGCTCTCCACCCGTACCCGGTAGTGCAGCCGCTCCCCCGCGGGCAGGCCGCGCAGGCGGACCTTGCCGGTGAGGTCGCCGGTGGGGTCGACCACCGGGCCGCGCACCAGGCGGGCGCCGCGCAGGTCCGGGCGGCGGCTCAGCTCGACGAGCATCCGGCCGGGCCGGTCCGCGCGGGTCCAGACCAGCGCCGAGTCGGCGGTCACGTCGCCGCTCTGCACGCCGTGGGTGAGCAGCGGCCGGCCGCTGCGCCGCAGGCCGGGTGCGGCGGGCGCGCCGGGCGCGCCGAGCAGCGCGCCGCCGGCGACTCCGGCACCGGCGACCAGGCCGGCGCGGAGCAGGGTACGTCGATCGAAGTGCGTCATGGGTTCTCCCGGTCTCGGCAGTGTCGCCAGCCCGGTCTACCGGCCGCAGGTGGCCGGGAACTCCGGTCGAGGTGACCGGCACGTCAACGACTGCTGTCCAGCGCCCCGGCATGACAACCGTCACACCGCCGGGCCGTCACACCGCGCCCACCGTGCCCCGTCCTGTGCGCGTACCCGAACCCTCAAGGAGGCGGCGATGAGCCGGATGGACATGGCGGCGGTGGCACCGGAGGCGTACCAGGCCGTGCTGGGCCTGGAGAAGTACGTCCGGGCGAACGTGGACCACACCGTGCTGGAGCTGGTGAAGCTGCGGGCGTCGATGCGCAACGGCTGCGCGTTCTGCGTGGACATGCACAGCCGCGAGGCGCTGGCGGCCGGTGAGGACAGCCGCCGGCTGTTCGCTGTCGCGGCGTGGCGCGAGGCGCCGTTCTTCGACGAGCGGGAGCGGGCCGCGCTGGCCCTCACCGACGCGGTGACCCGGCTCGGCGAGCACGGCGTGCCGGATGACGTCTGGGACGCCGCGGCGAAGGTGTGGTCGGAGAAGGAGCTGGCGGACCTGGTGATGGCGATCGCCACCATCAACGTGTGGAACCGGGTCGCGGTGACCTGCCGGACGCAGCCGCCGGCGCAGGTCTGATCGCTGACACACGACGGCCCCGGTCCCGCCAGGAGCGGGCCGGGGCCGTCGGCGTGTCGGTCAGGCCAGCTCGGGGAACCAGAGCGCGATCTCGCGCTTGGCGCTGTCCGCCGAGTCGGAGGCGTGCACCAGGTTCTCCCGGTTCGACAGCGACAGGTCACCGCGGATGGTGCCGGCGGCGGCCTTGCGGCCGTCGGTGCTGCCGATCATCGCGCGCACCACCTCGACCACCTGGTCGCCGGAGAGCACCAGCGCCACCAGCGGGCCGCTGGTCATGAACGTCTTCAGCGGCGGGTAGAACGGCTTGTCGACGTGCTCGGCGTAGTGCTGGTCGGCGAAGTCGCCGTCCATGGTCCGGCTCACCATCGCGTCGATCCGCAGGCCCTTGCGCTCGAAACGGGACAGGATCTCGCCCACCAGACCGCGGCGCACCGCGTCGGGCTTGATCAGTACGAGCGACCGCTCGTCCGGGCTGCTGCTGGACACGCTGGGTTCCTCCTGCGCACTCAAACGGGGTTCGGCTGGGTACGGTCAGCGTAGCGACCCGGTCCCGGCGCCGGCGCGGCGGCTGCGTCTTCCCTGGCCCGCCGCGGCGGCCTAGCCTGGCCCTGGAACCCCTGGGAGGTCCACTGTGGCGAATGGCGGGAACCGCACGATCGCGCCGGTACGCAAACTGATCGGGGCGGTGCTGGGCACCGTCGCCACCTTCGTGACCGTGTTCGGGCTCGGCATGACCAGCTGGGCCATCGTGGCGCTCGGCGTGGCGCTGCTGGTGCTGGCGATCGCCCTGGCCACGGTACGCGGCGGCGGCCGCACCTGGGTGATCGGCCTGGGGCACGTGCACAGCGCCTCCGAGCCGCCCACCCAGTACGCGTTCGGCCGGTGCGAGCTGCAACTGGTGATCGACGCGCCGGGGCTGCCGCCTCGCTCCAAGAAGATCATCGAGCCTCGGGTGCCGGTCGCCAAGTGGCCCTCGCTGGGCCAGGCGCTGCCGGTCCGGGTGGCGCTGGACGACCAGCGGCACGTACGCGTGCTCTGGGACGAGGTGCCCACGCACGCCGAGAGCGCCGCCGCGGTCGCCGACCTGCCGCCCGAGTACGCCGTCGAGCCGGACCCGCTGGACGAGCCGCTGATCGCGCAGGAGGCGCCGCCGTGGGCTGGGCGCGCGCCGGAGGACGACTTCCGCGACGACTACCCGCCCGCGCCGGACCCGTACCTGGACGACGTACCGCCCCGGGCCGAGGACCGCGAGCCGGTGGTGCTGCACCAGAGCCCCGGCGGCCCGGTGGTGCTGGAGGGCCAGCTCGTCGAGCGGGCCGAACGCACGGCCGGCCCTGACCCGCTCCCCCGCCGCGCCCCGGCGCCCCGCTCGCCGGCCGAGGAGCCGGTCGACACCGTGCCGGTCGAGACAGTGCTCGTCGACTCCGGGCCGGCCGACTCAGGGCCGGCCGGCTCAGGGCCGGCCGGCTCAGGGCCGGCCGGCTCAGGGCCGGCCGAGATCGACCCGATCGACGTGGCGCTTGACGACCCCGCGGACGCCCCTCGGCGCTCCGACGCGCCGCCGACGCCCGAGGAACTGGACGAGGCGATCTTCGGCCCGTCCGGCGCGGCCGAGCCGGACGAGCTGGCCGGCCCGATCAGCGGCGTCGGCATCACGCTGCTCGTCACCGACCTGGACCGGTCCCTCGACTTCTACCGGGAGCTCGGCTTCGAGGAGCTGGATCGGGGCGAGGGCAACGCCGTGCTCGCCTCCGGGCCGACCCGGCTTGTGCTGCGCCGGGTGACCGGCGCCGCCCCGATCAGCCGCCGCCTGGTGCACGTCAACCTGGAGGTGGACGACATCCAGGGCGCGTACGAGCGGCTGCGCGAGTCCGGCGTCCGGTTCACGTACGCCCCGCGCGTGGTCAACCGGGGCACCAAGCTGGAGGTGTGGGCGGCTGCCTTCCGCGACCCCGACGGCCACGGTGTCGCGCTGACGCAGTGGCGCACCCTCGCCGACGCCTGAGCGGTACGCGGCGGCCCGTCCTCAGCCGAGGATGACCCGCCGCACGTGCAGCGCGTACGCCCACACCAGCGCGAACATCACCCCGAGCGCGAACAGCGACCAGTGCAGCAGCCCGGAGAGCAGCAGCAGTCCCTGGATCACGGTGCCGGCGTGCCATGCCCACGGGCGGCGCATCATCCCGGCGAGCACCACACAGGCGACCGCCAGCGTCACGATCGCGCCGATCGCCGCGCCGCTCAGGTCACCGCCGACCACCCGGATCGGCTGGATGGCCAGCAGCAGCACCAGCGCCTCCAGCGACATCGTGCCGGCGCCGAGTCCGCGTACCGCCTTGTCCGGGTTCCGCAGCCCGGACCGCCGCACGCCGCCCACCGGCTCCGAGCCGCCTGCCTGCTCCGGGCCCGTCGGCTGCTCAGCGCCGGTCGGGCGCTGCTGCGGGCCGGTCATCGCTTGAGCAGCCGGCGGGCGTCGGCCACTGTCACCACCGATCCGGTGACCAGCACGCCCACCCCGGACAGCTCGCCCGGCACGTCCGACTCGGCCTCCGCCACCGCCGCCTCGATGGCGTCGGGCATCTCCCGGGCCACCTGCACCCGCTCCGGCCCGAAGATCTCCCGCGCCAGCGCCGCCAGCTCGTCCACCGGCATCGCCCGGGCCGAGCTGTTCTCCGCCACCACGATCGAGTCGAGCACCGGTTCGAGCAGTTCCAGCAGGCTCGCCGCGTCCTTGTCGCCGAGCACCGCCAGCACGCCGACGAGCTTGCTGAACGCGAACTCCTCCTGCACGGCGGCGACCGTCGCGGCCATCCCGTGCGGGTTGTGCGCGCCGTCGAGCAGCACCGTCGGGGCGCTACGCACCCGCTCCAGCCGGCCCGGCGAACTGGTCGCGGCGAAGCCCTCACGGACCGCATCGATGTCGAGCTGCCGCCGTGCGCCGGCACCGAGGAACGCCTCCACGGCGGCCAGCGCGACCGCCGCGTTCTGCGCCTGGTGCGCGCCGTGCAGCGGGATGAAGATCTCCTCGTACACTCCGCCCAGGCCCTGGATGGTCAGCACCTGGCCGCCGACCGCGACCGCGCGGCGCAGCACGCCGAACTCGGCGCCCTCGCGGGCGACTGTGGCGTTGACCTCGGCGCAGCGTTCCAGGATCGGGCGGGCGGCCTCCTCCTCCTGCGCCGCCGCGATCACTGTGGCGCCGGGGTGGATGATGCCGGCCTTGTGCAGCGCGATGTCCTCGATCGTGTCGCCGAGCCACTCGGTGTGGTCCAGCCCGATCGGGGTGATCACGGCGACGCCGGCCTGGATGACGTTCGTCGCGTCCTCCGCGCCGCCGAGCCCGACCTCCACCACCGCCACGTCGACCGGGGCGTCGGCGAACGTGGCGAACGCCAGCGCCGTGGTCATGTCGAAGTACGTCAGCGGCTCGGCGAACCGCTTGTCGACCAGCTCGGCCAGCGGCGCGATCTCACGGTACGTGGACACGAACCGCTCCTCGCTCACCGCCTCGCCGTCCAGGCTGATCCGCTCCCGGACCGTCTCCAGGTGCGGGCTGGTGTAGCGGCCGGTGTGCAGCCCGAACGCCCGCAGCAGCGAGTCGATCATCCGGGCCGTCGAGGTCTTGCCGTTGGTGCCGGTCAGGTGGATCGACGGGTACGCCCGCTGCGGGCTGCCCAGCAGATCGAGCAGGGTCTCGATCTTCTCCAGCTCGAAGTGCATCCGGGTGAAGCCGCGCGCGTTGAGCGCGGCCTCCACCTCGGCGAACGCGGTGCGGTCGTTCACGAGGAAAGCGCCTCCAGGGCGGCGTCGATCCGGACCAGGTCCGCCTCGGCCACCGCCAGCCGCTCGCGGATCTTCGCCACCACCGGCTCGGGCGCCTTGCCCACGAACGCCGGATTGTCCAGCTTCGCCCGCGCCTGGGTGGCCTCCTTCTCGGCTGCCGCCCGGTCCTTGGTGAGCCGGGCGCGCTCGGCGGCCACGTCGATCGAGCCGCGGGTGTCGAGCGCGACGCTCACCGCGCCGGGCATGGCCAGCGTGGCGCTCGCCTGGAAGTCGTCGCCCGGCGCGTCCAGCCGGGCCAGCGAGCGGACCAGCGGCTCGTGCGCCGCGATGCCAGCGCCGGTCAGGCCGTCGAGCCGCGCGGCGACCCGCTGGGTCGGCCGCAGCCCCTGGTCCGACCGGAACCGCCGGACCTCGGTCACCACCCGCTGGAGGGTGCCGACCTCGCTCTCCGCGGCGTCGTCGATCAGGGTACGGTCGGCGACCGGCCAGGACGCCGTCAGTACGGTGTCGCCGCCGCTGAGCGCGGCCCACAGCTCGTCGGTGACGAACGGGATGACCGGGTGCAGCAGCCGCAGGAGTTGGTCCAGCACGTGCCCGAGCACCCGGCGGGTGGCGTCGGCGGCGGGGCCGCCCTCGGCCAGGACCGGCTTGCTCAGCTCCACGTACCAGTCGCAGACGTCGTCCCACGCGAAGTGGTAGAGCAGGTCGCAGACCTTCGCGAACTCGTACGCCTCGAACTGCTCGTCGACCTCGGCGGTGACGTGCGCCAGCCGGGACAGGATCCACCTGTCGACGGTGGAGAGGTCAGCGGCGGCCGGCAGCGGGCCGTCGGTGTGCGCACCGTTGAGCAGCGCGAACCGGGTGGCGTTCCAGAGCTTGTTGCAGAAGTTGCGGGAGCCCTGGCACCACTCCTCGCTGACCGGCACGTCCTGGCCGGGGTTGGCGCCCCGGGCCAGCGTGAACCGGGTGGCGTCGGCGCCGAACCGGTCGATCCAGTCCAGGGGGTCGACCACGTTGCCGAACGACTTCGACATCTTCTTGCCGTGCTCGTCGCGGACCATGCCGTGCAGCGCCACCACGTCGAACGGCTGCACGCTGTCCATCGCGTACAGGCCGAACATCATCATCCGGGCGACCCAGAAGAACAGGATGTCGTAGCCGGTGACCAGCACGCTGGTCGGGTAGAACTTCGCCAGGTCGGGGGTACGCTCGGGCCAGCCGAGCGTGGAGAACGGCCACAGCCCGCTGGAGAACCAGGTGTCCAGGACGTCCTCGTCCTGCCGCCAGCCCTCGCCGGACGGCGGCTCCTCGTCCGGGCCGACGCAGACGATCTCGCCGCCCGGGCCGTACCAGACGGGGATGCGGTGGCCCCACCAGAGCTGGCGGGAGATGCACCAGTCGTGCATGTTGTCGACCCAGGCGAAGTAGCGCTTGGCCAGCTCGGCCGGCTCGATCTTCACCCGGCCGTCGCGCACCGCGTCACCGGCGGCCTTCGCGAGCGGGGCGGTGTTGACGAACCACTGCAGCGACAGCCGCGGCTCGACGGTCGTCTTGCACCGCGAGCAGTGCCCGACCGCGTGCAGGTACGGCCGCTTCTCGGCGACGATCCGGCCCTGCTCGCGCAGCGCCGCGACGATGGCCGGGCGGGCCTCGTACCGGTCCAGGCCCTGGAACGGTCCGGGCGCGGTGATGACGCCGCGCTCGTCCATGATCGTCAGCGAGGGCAGGTCGTGCCGCTGGCCGATCTCGAAGTCGTTCGGGTCGTGCGCCGGTGTCACCTTGACCATGCCGGTGCCGAAGCTCGGGTCGACGTGCTCGTCGGCGACGATCGGGATCCGCCGGTCGGTGAGCGGCAGCTCCACCTCGGTACCGATCAGGTGCCGGTACCGCTCGTCGTCCGGGTGCACCGCCACCGCGGTGTCGCCGAGCATGGTCTCAGCCCGGGTGGTCGCCACCACGACCTCGTCGCCGTAGCGGATCGAGACGAGCTCGCCCTCGTCGTCGGTGTGCTCCACCTCGATGTCGGACAGCGCGGTGAGGCAGCGCGGGCACCAGTTGATGATCCGGTTGGCCCGGTAGATGAGCCCGTCGTCGAAGAGCTTCTTGAACATGGTCTGCACGGCCCGGGACAGGCCCTCGTCCATGGTGAACCGCTCACGGTCCCAGTCGACGGCGTCGCCGAGCCGGCGCATCTGGCCGAGGATCGCGCCGCCGGACTCGGCCTTCCACTGCCAGACCCGCTCGACGAACTTCTCCCGCCCGAGGTCGTGCCGGGACAGCCCCTCACCGGCGAGCTGCCGCTCGACCAGGTTCTGGGTGGCGATGCCGGCGTGGTCCATGCCCGGCAGCCAGAGCGCCTCGTACCCCTGCATCTTCTTGCGCCGGGTGAGCGCGTCCATGAGCGTGTGCTCGAACGCGTGCCCCATGTGCAGCGAGCCGGTGACGTTCGGCGGCGGGATGACGATGGTGAACGGCGGCTTCTCGCTGTCCGCCGACGCCCGGAAGTGCCCGCCGGCTACCCACTGCTCGTACCGTCGCTGCTCTACCTCGCCGGGCTGGTACTGGCCGGCGAGGGTCGGGGCGTCGGGGCGTCGGGCATCCAGTCTCTCGGTCACTCTGAAAGTCTACGGAGCGCTTTCGGGGACCCGACGTGCACCACCTGTGATTCGCGTACGGTGGCGGTCATGTCCGACGCGCATCTCACCGAGCGCCCGGTCGACGGGGGCCCCGATCCGGTCGAGCTGACCGACGAGCCGATCGAGCTGAGCCGCCGCGATCCCGCGCAGGAGCCCGAACGCCGTCCCGTGTCCCGGCGCCGGAAGATCGTCCTCGCCGCCCTGCTGGCGGCCGGCCTGGCCGGCGCCGGCGCGCTCGGGCTGGGCGGCTGGCGGGTGGTCCAGCAGAAGGACACCACGCTCGGTCAGCCGGCCGAGGTGGCCGGGCTGGTCCGGGACGACAGCGAACGGGCTCGCAGCACCGCCGACTACCTGCGCGACGGACTGGCCGCCGACATCGAGCTGGACCGCGGCTACGGCGCCGTCTACTCCGACCGCGGGGACGCCAAGCGTTCGGTGCTGCTGTTCGGCGGCACCACGCTGCTCTGGCAGCCCGAACGTGACCTGGACACTCTGTTCGGCCTGATGGCCGACGAGACCGGCCGGGTGGCAGGGCTGCGCGAGGTGGACGCGGGCCGCCTGGGCGGCGTGATGAAGTGCGGTACGACCAGCGGCGACGGTGGCGACTTCGCGGTCTGCGGGTGGGCCGACCACGGCAGCGTGGTGATGGGCATGTTCCCGGGCCGCCGGGTCGACGACGCCGCGGCGCTGTTCCGCGAGATCCGCGAGTCCGTCCAGAGCCGCTGACCCGCGACCTCGGCGCCCTCTCACCGGGCCAGTACGCCGAGGTGCCCGCACACGCCCTGCCCCGCCCCCGCCACGTCGCCGTGTCGGCGCCCCCTGTCCCTCCCATGCCCCGGTCTCGGGGTAATGGCCGCCCAGCCCCTCCTGTTCGGGGAGGTGGGCCGGATGCCAGACAGTCCGTTGTGTCTCCCCCTCGGGGAAGCGGCGGGCCGACTCACCAGCTCGGCGAAGTGGCTGGATCCGGGGCACTCCGTTGCAGCCACTACGGCGTACTGGTGGCCGGCACACCAGTACGGCGAAGTGGCTAGGTCCGGGGTACTCCGTTACCCGCATCGGGGGCCAGCTTTGCGGCCGGTCTGGTGGTGTTTTCCGGGGGTGAACGTAATTCAGGGCCACCCCGGTCGGGGTGGCCCTGAATTGAAAGATTGTCCGGCGGTGTCCTACTCTCCCACACCCTCCCGAGTGCAGTACCATCGGCGCTGGAGGGCTTAGCTTCCGGGTTCGGAATGTGACCGGGCGTTTCCCCTCCGCCATGACCGCCGTAACTCTATGAACATGTCAACCAACCCAACCCTGGTGGGTGATCGTTTGTTCAGAGTTGCACAGTGGACGCGTAGCAGCTTAGTAGTCAAGTCCTCGGCCTATTAGTACCGGTCAACTGAACCCGTTACCGGGCTTACATTTCCGGCCTATCAACCCAGTCGTCTAGCTGGGGGCCTTACCCCACAATGTGGGTGGGATACCTCATCTTGAAGCGAGCTTCCCGCTTAGATGCTTTCAGCGGTTATCCCTTCCGAACGTAGCTAACCAGCCGTGCCCCTGGCGGGACAACTGGCACACCAGAGGTTCGTCCGTCCCGGTCCTCTCGTACTAGGGACAGCCCTTCTCAAGTATCCTACGCGCACGGCGGATAGGGACCGAACTGTCTCACGACGTTCTAAACCCAGCTCGCGTACCGCTTTAATGGGCGAACAGCCCAACCCTTGGGACCTGCTACAGCCCCAGGATGCGACGAGCCGACATCGAGGTGCCAAACCATCCCGTCGATATGGACTCTTGGGGAAGATCAGCCTGTTATCCCCGGGGTACCTTTTATCCGTTGAGCGACACCGCTTCCACATGCCAGTGCCGGATCACTAGTCCCGACTTTCGTCCCTGCTCGACCTGTCAGTCTCACAGTCAAGCTCCCTTGTGCACTTGCACTCAACACCTGATTGCCAACCAGGCTGAGGGAACCTTTGGGCGCCTCCGTTACCCTTTAGGAGGCAACCGCCCCAGTTAAACTACCCACCAGACACTGTCCCTGAACCGGATAACGGTCCGAAGTTAGATACCCAAATCAACCAGAGTGGTATTTCAAGATTGCCTCCACCCATACTGGCGTATGGACTTCACCGGCTCCCACCTATCCTACACAAGCTAATTCAGATACCAATGTCAAGCTATAGTAAAGGTCCCGGGGTCTTTCCGTCCTGCCGCGCGTAACGAGCATCTTTACTCGTAATGCAATTTCGCCGGGCCTGTGGTTGAGACAGTGGGGAAGTCGTTACGCCATTCGTGCAGGTCGGAACTTACCCGACAAGGAATTTCGCTACCTTAGGATGGTTATAGTTACCACCGCCGTTTACTGGCGCTTAAGTTCTCCGCTTCGCCCCGAAGAGCTAACAGGTCCCCTTAACGTTCCAGCACCGGGCAGGCGTCAGTCCATATACATCGAATTACTTCTTCGCATGGACCTGTGTTTTTAGTAAACAGTCGCTTCCCCCTGCTCTCTGCGGCCATACAACGCTCCACCCGCGCGGGGCTTCACGTCTCCGGCCCCCCTTCTCCCTAAGTTACGGGGGCAATTTGCCGAGTTCCTTAACCACAGTTCGCCCGATCGCCTCGGTATTCTCTACCTGACCACCTGTGTCGGTTTGGGGTACGGGCCGCTAAGAACTCGCTAGAGGCTTTTCTCGGCAGCATAGGATCACTGACTTCACCTGAATCGGCTCGGCATCACGTCTCAGCCCTAGTGGTGTGCGGATTTGCCTACACACCGGCCTACACGCTTACCCCGGCACAACCACCGGCCGGGCTCAGCTACCTTCCTGCGTCACCCCATCGCTTGACTACTACCCGCCAGGTTCCCACGCTCCCCACCATTGGTCCGAAGACCGCCGGCAGTTCGGGTGGTTAGCACAACGAGGTTCATCAGGGTCGCTCTTTCGCGGGTACGGGAATATCAACCCGTTGTCCATCGACTACGCCTCTCGGCCTCGCCTTAGGTCCCGACTCACCCAGGGCGGATTAGCCTGGCCCTGGAACCCTTGGTCATCCGGCGGAAGGGTTTCTCACCCTTCTTTCGCTACTCATGCCTGCATTCTCACTCGTGCCGCGTCCACAACTGGGTCACCCCGCTGCTTCACCCCCGGCACGACGCTCCCCTACCCATCCACACACCTGCATACCCCATCAAGGAGGCACGAAGTTAAAATGTGAATGCCACAGCTTCGGCGGTGTGCTTGAGCCCCGCTACATTGTCGGCGCGGAACCACTTGACCAGTGAGCTATTACGCACTCTTTAAAGGGTGGCTGCTTCTAAGCCAACCTCCTGGTTGTCTATGCGACCCCACATCCTTTTCCACTTAGCACACGCTTAGGGGCCTTAGCTGGTGATCTGGGCTGTTTCCCTCTCGACTACGAAGCTTATCCCCCGCAGTCTCACTGCCGCGCTCTCACTTACCGGCATTCGGAGTTTGGCTGATTTCGGTAAGCTTGTGGGCCCCCTAGACCATCCAGTGCTCTACCTCCGGCAAGAAACACGCGACGCTGCACCTAAATGCATTTCGGGGAGAACCAGCTATCACGGAGTTTGATTGGCCTTTCACCCCTAACCACAGGTCATCCCCCAACTTTTCAACGTTGGTGGGTTCGGCCCTCCACGCGGTCTTACCCGCGCTTCAGCCTGCCCATGGCTAGATCACTCCGCTTCGGGTCTAGAGCATGCGACTAAAAACGCCCTATTCAGACTCGCTTTCGCTACGGCTCCCCCACACGGGTTAACCTCGCCACATGCCACTAACTCGCAGGCTCATTCTTCAAAAGGCACGCCGTCACCCCGCAAGGCTCCG